>CAVWVY010000001.1:0-341248 GCA_963758545.1 uncultured Acidobacteriaceae bacterium
TCTATTCCGCAGGGTCGTAGTTCAGGTTTTGTCCGAGCCATCGCTCGACCTCTGCCACGCTCATCCCCTTGCGTTCGTGATAGTCGGCGACCTGATCGCGGTCGATCTTGCCGAGGCTGAAATATCGCGATTCCGGGTGGGCGAAGTAGAGCCCGCTTACGCTCGATCCGGGCCACATCGCAAACGACTCAGTAATCAGCATTCCGGTGTTCGCCTGCACATCGAGCAAACGCCAGAGCGTGCCCTTCTCCGTGTGATCCGGGCACGCCGGGTAACCCGCGGCCGGCCTGATCCCGCGGTACTTTTCCTGGATGAGATCCGCGTTGCTCAGGCCTTCGTGCAACCGTAACCCCATTCATCCCGCACCCGTTTGTGCAGGCATTCGGCAAAAGCTTCGGCCAGACGATCGGCGATGGCCTCCGCCATGATCGCGTTGTAGTCGTCGTTCTCGGCTCTGAACCGGTCGCACAGCTCCTTCAGGCCGATTCCGCTGGTCACGGCAAAAGCACCGATGTGATCGGGCAAGCCCAGTTTCTTTTGGCGCAATGAAGTCGGCAAGCGATCGGCACGGCTCGCTGCCTTCCCTGTTTGATTGCTGGCGGAGGAAGTGGAATCGTCTCGAGCACTTTGGTGCGTGTGCCGTCGGCGTATAGCTCGACATCGTCGCCCACAGCGTTGGCGGGAAAAAGGCCGTAGACGCCACGCGCCGTGATCAGATTCTTCTCAATGATGCAGTCCAGAAGAGCGTTGGCTTCGGTGAAGATCTGGCGCGCTTGCGCGCCTTGTTCCGTCGTGCTCAAGAATGCGCGGGTAAACGCCTTTCAGTCCCCAGGTGTGAAAGAACGGCGACCAGTCGATGAAGTCGCGCAGCGTCGCTAGCGGAAAGTTGTCCAAGACGCGCACGCCGGTAAACGCGGGTACAGGCAGGTCTTCGGCACGCCACTCGATCGGAGTCCGTCTTGCGCGAGCAGTCTCAAGAGGAACAACCTGCTGCCGCGGCGCCGCGTGGGCTTTGCGGAGCGCCTCATAATCGGCGCGATGCTGGGCCACGAACGCCGGCTTGCCTTCGTCGCTCAGAAGGCTGGTGGTCACAGGCACGGCGCGGCTGGCATCCAGCACGTGGACCACCGGCTCGCTGTAGTGGGGCGCAATCTTGACGGCCGTGTGCGCTCGGCTGGTGGTTGCTCCGCCGATGAGCAGCGGCAGCTTGAAACCCTGGCGCTCCATCTCGCGGGCCACATGCACCATCTCGTCGAGAGACGGCGTGATCAGGCCGCTGAGGCCGATCATGTCCGCCTTTTCCGCCTTGGCGCGTTCGAGAATTTTTTCGCAGGGGACCATCACGCCCATGTCGATCACTTCATAGTTGTTGCAGGCGAGGACGACGCCGACGATGTTCTTGCCAATGTCGTGAACGTCACCTTTGACGGTGGCGAGCACGATTTTTCCCTGCGCCTTGACCACCTGGCCAGACGCAGCCATCGCAGCCTTCTCGGCCTCCATGAACGGCGTCAGGTGCGCCACGGCCTTCTTCATCACGCGGGCGGACTTGACCACCTGGGGCAAGAACATCTTGCCGGCTCCGAACAGATCGCCCACCACGCTCATGCCGGCCATCAGCGGACCTTCGATAACCAACAGAGGGCGGCCCAGCTTGACGCGGGCTTCCTCGGCATCGATTTCGATGTACGTGTCGATGCCTTTGACCAGCGCGTGAGAAAGGCGCTCTTCGACGGTGCCGTTGCGCCATTCTTCGGCCTTCTTTTCATTGACTACCGCGCCCGCGCCCTTCAGCGTTTCGCCGTGCTCCACCAGGCGCTCGGTCGCGTCGGGACGGCGATTCAGCAGCACGTCTTCGACCAGCACCTTCAGCTCAGGCTCAATCTCCTCGTAGACTTCGAGCATTCCGGCATTCACGATGCCCATATCCATGCCCGCTGCGATGGCGTGATAGAGAAACGCGGAGTGCATGGCTTCGCGAACTTTGTTGTTGCCGCGAAAGCTGAACGAGATATTCGAGACGCCACCGCTGACTTTCGCGTGCGGCAGGTTGGCCTTGATCCAGCGCGTGGCGTTGATGTAGTCGACCGCGTAGTTGTTGTGCTCCTCCATGCCGGTGGCAACGGTGAGGATGTTGGGATCGAAGATGATGTCTTCGGGAGGAAAACCGACCTCGTCCACCAGGATCCGGTAGGCGCGCTCGCAGATGCGGATCTTGTCCTCGTAAGTCGCGGCCTGGCCCTGTTCGTCGAAGGCCATCACCACCACCGCCGCGCCATATTTCAGCACCGTGGCGGCGTTCTGGCGAAACTTCTCTTCGCCTTCTTTCAGCGAGATCGAGTTGACGATGCCTTTGCCCTGCAGGCACTTCAGCCCGGCCTCGATGACCTCCCACTTCGAGGAGTCCACCATGAAGGGCACCTTGGCGACTTCCGGCTCGCTCCCCAGCAACTGCAGGAAGCGCGTCATGGCGGCGACGCCATCGATCATGCCCTCGTCCATGCAGATGTCGAGGACATTCGCGCCGTTCTCGACCTGCTGCCGGGCGACGCTTACCGCTTCTTCGTATTTGCCTTGCTTGATCAGCTTGGCGAACTTCGGCGATCCGGCCACATTGGTCCGCTCGCCGATCATGATGTAGACGCCGGGCTGCTGGGTAAAGGGCTGTGATCCTGAGAGACGAAGCGGCTTTGTCTCGAGCGCCTCCGTCACGCTCGCGCTTTCGGGCGTGCTCATGCTCTGCTCTCGATCTCGCCGGCGTTGGATTTTTCGAGATGTGCCGTCGTTCCGAACTCTCGCGGAGGCTGGCCTTCGAGCGCTTTGGCGATCGCCGCGATGTGCTCGGGCGTGTTGCCGCAGCAGCCGCCGGCAATATTGATCAGCCCTCCGCGTGCAAAGTCGCCCAGATAACGCGCCATGTCCTGCGGGCCCAGATCGAATCCGGTTTCCGACAGCGGATTCGGCAGACCGGCATTCGGATAGCACGAGATCGCCACGTCCGCCTTCTCCGAGAGATCCTCCAGGAACGGATACATCAGATCGGGCCCGAGAGAGCAGTTGAGTCCCACCGACAGCGGCTTCACGTGCTGCACCGCGTTCCAGAATGCCTCAGTAGTCTGCGCGGAGATCATCGTCTCGCCGCCGCGTCCCACCGCCGCCGAGATCATCACCGGCAGCTCCTTGCCATCCTCATCGAACACCTCACGGATGGCGACCAGCGCCGCCTTGGCGTTCAGCGAGTCGAAGATTGTCTCGACCAGAAGCAGGTCGACGCCGCCGGCAATGAGCGCGCGCACCTGCTGCACTGTAGGCGGTCTTCACCTGATCGAAGGTGACTACACGGAAGCCTGGATCATCGGCATCGGGCGAGTTCGAAAGAGATACGGTCAGCGGCCCGATCGCTCCTGCCACGAACCGTTGACGCGAGGTTGCGCTCCCGACACGATCGGCCCATTCGCGGCACTGCCGCGCCGATTGCTCGTTGATCTCCCAAGCCAGGTTGCCGAGGAACGGATCGTCGATGATCTTTTGATAGAACTCGGGATCCTTTCGGCCGCCGTGCTCCCGCGGATCGTCCACGAAGAATTCGCTCTGGGTGATGCTGGTCGCGCCGAAGGTATTCGTCTCGATGATGTCCGCGCCCGCCTCCAGAAACCGGCGATGGATGTCGCCGATCATCTCCGGCTGAGTCAGCGAGAAGAGGTCGCCGTTGTTCAGCAGGTCCTTCGTCGAGTCTTTGAAGCGCTCCCCGCGGATGTCCGCTTCCGTCATGCCGTAGGTGCGGATCGTCGTACCCATCGCTCCATCGATGATGGCGATTCGATTCTCGAGGATCTTTTGAAGAGGATGCTGTGGGGCTTTCATCATGTTTCTCCGAAGGACTTGAGCGTGGCGGTATCGGCAATGTGCCGGGGGTAGCCCACGGTCAATTGCCCCGAACTGAGCATCCAGTTCTCAGCGCGCTGTTCGTTCTGCCTAGGTCACATTCGAAGCGGTAGCATGTCCTTTTATTATAGCGATAGGGCGAACGTCGCGGCTATCTGCATGAGACGAGCCAGCCAACCTGGCATGTCTACTGAGCCTGATGAGGCATACGCTGGAGGCGGCGGTGTGTCGCCGCGGTGAAAGACTTCCGGTTATTTCGCTACATCGCCCGACGTTGGCTATCCTCCCGCTCTTTCTTCCCCGGGGATAGCGCTCAAGGATGACGCGATGGAGTCTTTTGAAATTTTTGAGGTCCGTGCCCCCGGGTCGCATCCGGCATGCACGGAAGACAGCCGTCTCTGATTTGCTCCTACTTTTTTGAAAAGTGTTCAGCGATAATCCGATAAGGCGAGCTTGCTATTCAACGAGTCCCTCACGCGGGGCAGGAACCGGATCTCAGAAGCAGGATGAAGGTAATTTCGTTACTCTCGATGCTGCCGGCGGCTTGCCTTCCATGGATTGCGATATCCCTGGTATATCTTCCTGGGCCGCTGGGCGCGCAGGAAAACCTTGCAAGTCAGGCTTCCGCTCTTATGCAGGCAGGTAAGTATGACGAGGCAGAAGTGTTATGGCGGCGATTAGAAGAGCGCTATCCTAAGAATCCCACCTTTCATAGCAACCTGGGAGTCGCACTAGCGCAGCGAGGGCAATATGCCCGTGCGGTCGGGGAATATCAGACATCGCTAGCTCTGAATCCGAAGCAGGCAGATACCGCTTTCAACCTGGGAGCAGCGGAGTTTAAGCAAGGGCACTTCCGTGAGGCGATCCCGGCGTTTCAGACCGCGGCAGAGTTGAAACCGGAGGACGATCGGAGCACGCTGCTCATAGGCATGAGTTATTACGGCCTGCGGCAGTATGCAGCGGCGCTGCCCTATCTGCAGAAGGCGAGCCTGCGTGCTCCGTCGAATCTTGAACTGCACCGCGTGTTGGCTCAGAGTTGCTTGTGGAGCAGGAAGTACGACTGTGCCATGGCGGAGTTCAAAAGCATACTTTCGGTGAATCCCGACGCGGTGCAGGCGCATATGCTGCTGGCGGAGGCGCTGGACGGCATGGACAAGACTTCCGATGCGATCCAAGAGCTAGAAACAGCGGAGCGCCTTGCGCCGAATGAACCGGTGCTCCACTTCGAACTGGGATATCTCTACTTCCGGCAGCATGACTACGATCGCGCGAAGGCGGAGCTGAAACAGGAGACCAGAAACAATCCAACCTATGCGCAAGCTTATTTATATCTTGGCGACATTGCATTGCATTCGAATGACAGCGCAACTGCCGAGCCTTTGCTGAAGAAAGCGATTCAGTTACAAAACAGCAGCCGCCTGGCCTATTTCGACCTTGGCAGCCTTTACGCCGATCAAGGCAGAAACCAGGAAGCGCTCACCGCGCTGCAGCATGCGGTCGCGCTCGATCCGACGCAACCGGACGCACACTATCGCCTGGCCAGGGTCTACTCGGCTCTTGGCCAGAAACAGAAGGCGGCACGAGAGTTTGCCAAGACGAAGGAACTGCACAGCAAGAACGACGAGTCGCTCATCCAGAAGGTATCCGGTCCAGGAGCTCCGGTACAGTAGCCGTTCAGGACATAGGCCAATCGTGCAATGAGCGAATCGAAAAGCGACATTTCGCGCCGTCTTTTCCTGTGGATGACGGCGGCGTCAGCAGTCTCTTTCGGCCAGGGCATCTCCACGCGGAATGTCAAACCACTTCCTAGAGGAAAGCCGTCGGGGCTTCCGTTTCCTGCACGCTTTACCGACGTCGCAGCGCAGGCAGGGCTGTTGCACCCCACTATTTACGGTGGACTGAAAGCTAAAAAGTACATCGTCGAGACGGTTGGCTGCGGCGTCGCGTTTCTTGATTACGACAACGACGGATGGCTGGATATTTTTGTCTTGTCGGGATCACGCATGGATGGCCCGGTGGCTGACTGCAGCAACCGTCTCTACAAGAACAATCGAGACGGCACATTCACCGATGTCACGGAGAAAGCCGGACTCCTTAAAACAGGATGGGCGAGTGGAGTTACTGTCGGCGATTACAACAATGACGGCTTCGAGGATATCTTCATAACGTATTACGGCCAGAATGTACTTTACAGAAATAATGGAGATGGCACCTTTACCGATGTTACTCAGCAGGCGGGCTTACTGTATGAAGGCAATACCCGATGGGGTTCAGGGTGCACGTTTATCGACTATGACCGCGACGGTCATCTGGATCTCTACGTCGCCAATTATGTCGACCTGCAGATGGACAGAATCCCCAAGCCAGGCGCGAATCCCTATTGCAACTTCAAAGGGGTAGCTGTGAATTGCGGGCCGCGTGGATTGCCGATGCCGCGCGGCTACCTGTACCGCAATCAAGGGAACGGGACATTTCGTGATGTTTCGGTGGAGGCCGGCATCGCGAAGGCGGAGCGCACCTATGGCATGACGGCGGTTGCTGCAGATTTCAGCAATGACGGCTGGACCGATCTTTATGTCGCGTCAGATTCGACTCCGAGCCTTTTCTTCAGGAATCGCCATAACTCGACGTTCTCGGAAGTGGGGGTGGAATGTGGTGTCGCTTATAGCGCTGACGGCGCCGAGCAGGCCGGCATGGGAGTTGCGGTGGGCGACTACAACCTCGACGGAAGCCTGGATATCTTCAAGACGCACTTCTCCGATGACACCTGCGTGCTGTATCGCAACGACGGAAAAGGTAATTTCACGGACGTGACGATCCCGGCGGGTCTGGGAGTAGAGACCCGATATGTCTGTTGGGGAACTGGTTTTGCTGACTTCGACAACAACGGATTGCCCGACCTGGCGGTGGTTACTGGCTCGGTATATCCCGAAGTCGAGGCTAAGTTTCCAAACTATCCTCTAAAAACGCCGCGGTTCATCTTTCGGAACCTGGGTAACGGAAAGTTTGAAGAATTGATGGAAGAGGCTGGACCCGGAATCATGGCTGCCCATTGCAGCCGAGGCTGCGCGTTTGGAGATTTCGATAACGACGGCGATGTCGATATGGTTGTCATCAATCTGAATGAGCCTCCATCGCTGCTCAGAAATGATGTGTCTGGCCAAGGGCGATGGCTGAAAGTACTTCTGGTCGGCACAAAATCGAACCGGAGTGCAATCGGATCGACTGTTTTGGCCAGATATGGCGGCAAGGTTCAGGCGCAGGCTGTGCTGGGCCAGTCCAGCTTTTATTCCGTAAACGACCGGCGTCTTCATTTTGGTCTGGGAACGAGCACCCATGTTGACCTTGAGGTGCGTTGGACGAATGGGCTGGTTGAGAAATTTGTGCGCGTCGAGTCGAATCGGTTAGTCACAATTACAGAAGGCAAGGGAATTCTCAGCTCCGCACTGCCCGGAATCAGAACGTCCGCGAAGGCCTGAGCAGATTTTCCAGTACTGCGCGAGAAATAGTAAGGGCACCGTGGCTAGTGATGCCGGCGTTGCCCTTACCTGGTGTAGTAGTAGGCAGCTAGAAGTGGAGTTTAGCCCCGAGTTGCAGAGTGCGCGGATCGTAGGCGGAAGTGACTTGTCCGAAATTGGAGTCCGTAGTTCCGTTGTCGATATTTTGGAACTCGGTGTGGTTGAAGGTGTTGAACGACTCGAAGCGCAGTTCAAGGCTTGGCCCTTCGCCAAGTGGGAAAGTCTTGAATAGAGAAAGATTTGTGTTGAACAGTCCTGGTAGCACGACTGCATCTTTTCCAGCAGAGCCAAATCCTGTTCCGCCGTTCCACGGGGCTACTGGAGCCGCAAAGGAATTGGTGCTGAACCATTTCAGCCGTGTATGCGGATAGGATACCGGCGCCACCAGGTCGGGACGATTCGCGATGTCGCCGCCGCCCAGCCCCAGAGTGTCGGCACCGTTATAGTTCAGCGGCTGCGGCACTCCGGTCTGCGCGACGGTGATTCCGGAAATCTGCCATCCGCCCAGCGTGGTCCGGGCCAGCGTGTTCTGGCTCTTCGCAAAAAATGGGAGACTGTAGATATAGTTCGCGTTGAAGATATGCCGGCGGTCGAGAGCGCCCGATCCGCGGTCATATGCGGGGTCAAACGGATTGGAGAGAGAGCCAAGGTCCCCGCTGACCTCATCTATGGCGTGCGAGTAGGTGTAGGCCAGCTGCAGAGTCAGGTTATGCCGATTCTCAATGCGGAGACCGAGCTGCAGCGAGTTGTAGCTGAAGTTGGTCGTGTTTTCCTCTTGCTGGATGCTGCTAAATCCCGGAAATTGCCGGTACAGATTCGCGTTCAGTTTGCCCGTAGCGACACCTTCTCGCAGATCGTAAGGATTCGCGGGATTGGCCGCATCGGTCAAGGGAAGTGTGTTGATCGCGCGATCATCGTTCTGGTGCCAACCCGTAGAGCCGACATACTGCACGACGGCGATCATGGACTGAGCTAGCTGGTGTTGGACCCCGAGGCTGAACATCGCCGTCCCCGGCGGTTGATAGTTGTATTGGAGATTGGTCAAGCGTGGAGGGGAAGGTCTGCGACGTGGTGGTTCCGGTCAAGGCGCTGGTGTTGGGATTCGAGAAGTACACGTTGGTGGCGGATGGCTGGTAGGCGAATGGCGGATTCAACGCTGCGTTGTAAACATCATTGCCCTGCACGCGCTCGAAGAACAAACCAAACCCGCCGCGAAGAACGGTCTTCCCGTTTCCGTTGAGGTCGTAGGCGAAGCCAATCCTGGGTTGCAGGGTGTTATAGCTGTTCTTCACTACTCCCCGGGGAAAGCCGCCAACATTCGCTTCCTTCACACCATTCAGATAGAACAAACCCCCATTCGAAGTGGTCAGGAAAGCAGGATTCAGCGTGCCATCTGGATTGAGCGGGTAGGGCGCGGAGGTGTCGTAGTCGGCCGGAACGAAGTTCGCAAACTGATCGTAGCGCTCGAAAGCGTGCGGCAATGCCGTCAAAGCGAAGACCCAGATTCAGAGTCAGGCCGGGAAGAACGTGCCAGTTGTCGTTTACATAAAATCCGTAATTGTTATTGACCCAGTGCTTGCCGGCCAGATAGTTGAGCTGGGTGAATGTAGCTACATCACCTAATAGGAAATTGACGTAGGAGTCGTCCGAAAATGTGCTTGAGTTAAATTGCGCGGTACCTTGTGTGTTCGCCTGGAGCTGCTGGTTCTTGGGTGCTCGCAGATAGCTGAACCCGAACTTGAACTGGTGCGTGCCGCGCGTCCAGGACAGATCGTCCCGCAGTTGGTAGCTGTAGATAGGCGTTGTTCCAAGGGAAGTAGCTGGAGGTCCAGTTCGTGCTGTAGGGAGCTCCCAGCTGGATCTCCGGCAGACGAGCTTAGCTGATTGTTGGCCGCGGGGAAGAAGCTGGTGGCCGTCCAGCCAGTCGGGTTGGGTGAACGAGCTGCCCGGACCGGAAACAGGAGTGAGCGTGATCTTATTGCCGCTGTATAGGAAGGAGGTCTCATTGAGTAGCGAGGGCGAGATGGTTTGGGTCAGTTGAATGGTGGCGGACCAGGAAGGATTCGTGCATCGCGGTGCCCACGTTGGGATAGGTTCCATCACTCCACAATGGCGGATAGAAGCTGGTGTCAACTGCGTCATGGAGATAATGGCCCATAAGCTGGAGCTTGCTATTGATGCGGTGGTCGACGCGCACTACGTCTTCACGGACATTGGTATGCGCGGGAATCGATGAGATGAACTGGCTGGTGCCGAGATTGGGTTTTGGGAAGGTGCCGGCATTCAGTTCAAGCACGGCGATTCGGATCGAGCAAAGCGGCCGGGAATGGTGTTGTTGGGGAAAGGCTGGCCGAGGAGTAAGTCCGTGAGCTGGCCATAGATCGCCAGTTTAGCTGGGTCGCTGGTTACCGGCACAATTGGAGCGGTGCCGTTGGATGGAACATGGTAGGTGAGTGGCTGACCGGCGACGGGAAAGTTATCCGCCGCAATGGTGTTGACCGTAGTCGGCGAACTTCCTTGAATCAGACGCCGCCACTCTTCATTCACGAAGAAGAAGGTCCTGTCGCGGTCCGCGTTGTAGACATGAGGAATGCAGAGTAGGGCCGCCTATGTTGAATCGCCGGGTTCGTTCAGCCGGAATATCGGGCGCGGCTGGCCTGCCAGTTTGGTGAAATAGTTGTTGGCTGCGTAGTCTTCATTGCGGTTGAAACTCGCACGGCCTCCCATGGAAGTCGCTGGGTGCCCGACTTGATGACCATGAGGATGGTCCCGCCGGAGCCGAGGCCATAGTCCGGCCGAGTAGTTGCTGTCGAGAGTCTGAAACTCGGCGAGCGCGTCGATCGAAGGCAGGGAACTGAAGCAGCCGCCGCAGCCGCGGTCGTTGAGCTCTCCTCCATCCAGCATGTAGATGTTGTGCGCAAACGCGGGTGCCGTTGAAGCTGATGCCGTTGGCGGAGGTCAAGGCGTTTACGCCGCCAAAGGCAGGCAGCGTTGTTCGACACGCCCATGCCAAGCGCAGCGAGCGCGGTGACGTTGCGTCCGTTAGTGGCAAGCTGCGATACCTGCTCACCGCGAAATCAACGTGCTGATTTCACTGGTTTCTGACTGGAGCTGGAGGGCATCAGCGCGGACCGTGACCGTCTGCCCCTGGCTACCGACGGTCAACGCGACATCCTCTTTCAAGTTTTGCGCGACATTCACCACGATGTCTGTCTTGGTAAACGTCTGGAACCCGGCCGCAACCGCGCTCAGCGTGAAATGGCCGATACCGACGTTAGAGAAGGCATAAATCCCCGAGGTGTTCGATACAGCATTCCGGGCCTGTCCTGTGGCGGGGTTCGTGAGCGTGATGGTGACGTTGGGAACCACCGCGCCGCTAGGATCCGTAACCGCCCCTGTAATAGTGGCGTTTTCCTGGGCCACCGCACCAAACGTGCAGAAAAGGAATACAGCGACGGCGAGACACAACATCCTTATTCCGATCAGATGACGCATTGCCTGCCTCCCGAGTGATTCGCAACCCCTGAATTTTAGAAATCGTTTTCCGCAAATGGAAAACGATTTCCTATCTGGACGTCCTATTTTGGTACTTCGATCGTCGGCAAGCTAATACCTCGATGAGAGCTCTGTCAATAGAGGAGTTTGAAGCCCCATCGAGAAGGAGTTTGAAGCCCCTCGAGGCAGCAAAACTAGACCTCACATAGGGCCTCCGGATGGGCGCGCTTTGCCGTCCCCGGCGCGAAGCCGAGGATTGTCTTTTGCTCGTGAGCGGCAGTGGAAATGATCGCAGGCTCGGATCCGGCTCCTTATTGCTGCAGGCGGTCATCTCTGGAGGCCAGAATACGTTCAGTGGGATTTAAGCAAGCGCGGCGAGAATCCACTCAGGCAAACCATGCGAGTACTTTTAGTGGAAGACGAACAGCGGCTTGCGGAGAATATCGCGGGCGCGCTCCGGGAGATTGGCCTGACGGTCGACTATGCGCTCGATGGCGAGACGGGCTCCTATATGGCGGAGCAGGGGGTCTATGATGCCATCGTGCTCGACCTGATGCTCCCGGGAAAGAGCGGCCAGGAGATTCTTCACGGCCTGCGGCAGAAGCAATTCCATACGCCGGTCATGATCCTGACGGCGCAGGAGGGAAAGGAGCCTGTCATCGAGCTCCTGAACTCTGGCGCCGACGACTATCTCTGCAAGCCATTCAACCTGGGAGAGCTGATCGCCCGGATCAAGGCGCTCATCCGGCGGGGCAAAGGCGCCTCGCATCCCGTGCTGAAGCTGGCCGATGTGGAGTTGAATACACTGCAGCAGACCGTCATGCGGCGCGGCCAGTCCATCGATCTGTCGCCGACCGAGTACCGCATCCTGGAATATCTAATGCATCGGCCGCGCGCGATTGTCTCGAAGCAGGAGCTGCTGGAGCATCTTTACGACTTCGACTGGGAGCACCACTCGAATGTGATCGAGGCGCACATCTCGAATTTGCGGAGGAAGCTCAATCTCCCCCAAACCGAACCCTTGATTGAGACGCTGCGGCATCGCGGCTATCGTCTGCATGGAGGTGGTACAGGATGAGCGTGCGGTCCATTTCGATCACACGCCGGCTGGTTGGAACGCTACTGATTCTCGAATTACTGTCGGCCCTGGCATTGATTGCCGCTGTCACGATTCACGAGTGGCATGTGCAACTGCAAGCCTTCGATGCGTCACTTGCTGCAGGCTCCGAGTCATTGATGGGAGCGGTGCAGGACGCCGAAGATAAAGACGACAATGTGTTGCTGGACCTCCGCACGGTCCGCATCGGCAAAGATGCTGTGTATCGCGTAGTGGATGGGCAGGGCCACGTGCTGGGCAGCGCTGGGAAGATAGAACCAGACTTTGACGCGCCTCGGGCGAAATCCGGATTCCGTAATGGGAACATCGGTGGCCGCGCGTACCGCTTCTACACGCTGCATGCCGTGCGCATTGTCGATCCGGGAGAGCCCGGCGGCGGCACCAGTCACAACATTACGGTTGTGTACGGAAGGCCGACCCGGCACGTGTGGCATGAGGTCTCGGAAGAGATACGCTTCTTCGCGATTGCGACCACGGTTCTTTTCGGCGCCACGGCTGCCCTGATGGTGGGAGCGATACGAAGGCGGCTTTTGCCGGTGCACGAGCTTGCGATGGAAGCGGACATGATCAATTCCGGGAACTGGGTCTTCCATGCGCCGGCGAGCGCGAAGGGAACGCTCGAGCTGCAGCCCCTGGCGCGCGCACTGGAAGCTGCACTTGAGCGGGTGCAGCGATCGTTCGAGCAGCAAAGGCGCTTCACCAGCGATGCGGCCCATGAGTTGAAGACCGACGTGGCGATCGTGAAGTCCTCTCTGCAGCTTCTTTCTATGCGGAAGCGCTCGATCGAAGAGTACAGCGAAGGTTTGATCTTAAGTCTCGGGGACTGTGATCGGCTGGAAGAGACCGTCCATAAGCTGCTAACACTGGCTCGGCTGGAACAGCCGGAGGAAATAGGCTCCAACGGAAGCACGCAACGAGCTTGCTCGCTCCGTGAGGCTGCTGAGGAAGCGGTGCATCAAAGCGACTCGCTGGCTCAACTGAGGGCGATCGATGTGAAGGTCGATGCTGCGCAAGATGCTTTCGTCCCGCTCGACCGGCGCGATGCCGTGCTGCTGTGCGCGAATCTGCTGGTGAATGCGCTGCAACACAGCGCGAAGCAGGGACAAGTGCTGCTGTCTCTCGCGCAAAGGGGCAGCAACGTTGTGTTCACGGTTCAGGACTGGGGCGAGGGGATTGCAGAGGAGGATCGACCGCATCTCTTTCATCCGTTCTATCGCGGCGACGTCTCGCGCAGCCGCAAGAGCGGGGGATCGGGGCTTGGACTTTCGATCTGCAAGGCGATTTGCGACCGGGCAGGCGGCGCCATCGATATCTCGAATCACGCCGGTGGCGGTGCGCTGGTCACCGTCATGCTTCCGTCGTGCGCCGGACACCCCGTTGCCGCGCCGGCATATTCAGCTTCGGTTAATGCGGAATAGAGACACTTAGTCGCCGGCTGCTCCAGCGCCGAGCCCTCACTTCAGGAGTTACACGATGCGCGCTTATCAGGGAGCCGTCGCCGCGGTCCTTCTATCGTTTGCAGCGGCTGGCGCTGCGCAGACCTATCACGTTGCGGACAAATGGCGGCTGGGCGGGCAAGGAGGCTGGGACTACCTGTTGAGCGACGACGGAGCGCACCGCCTTTACGTCACGCATAACGCACGTGTCGAGGTGATAGACAGTTCCACGGGCAAGCCCATTGGAGCGATTACCGGCCTGAAGAGCACGCACGGCGTGGCGCTGAATCCGGATGGAAAGACGGGATACATCAGCGACGGGGCGGGAAATGCCATTGTGGTCTTTGATCGTGAGAGCCTATCGGTGAAGGCAACGGTTCCGGCGGGAACGAATCCTGATGGCATCACCTTCGAGCCGACAACGAAGACGGTCTGGGCCTTCAACGGCCGCAGCAAAAATGTATCCGTTCTCGATACGAAGACGAACACGATCATAGCGACCACGCCGTTGCCTGGAAAGCCGGAGTTTCCCCAGCCCGATGGGCATGGCTTCGTCTTTGCCAATATCGAGGACCAGAATTCAATTGTGAAGCTGGACGCGAAAAGCCGTCAGATCGTGGCTACGTGGAAGCTGGAGGGCTGTGATTCGCCTTCTGGATTAGCGATCGATCGCGCGGCGCACAGGCTCTTCTCAGTCTGCGATGGCGGCAAGATGGCGATTGTCGATTACTCATCCGGAAAGTTGCTAGGACTAGCGTCGATTGGGGATGGCCCCGACGCAGCAGCTTTCGATCCGAAGCACAAGCTCGCATTCTCTTCGAATGGCGAGAGCGGAACGCTCAGCGTAGTGGATACTTCGAAGCCGGGATTTCCGACTGTGCAAACCGTGAAGACGGAAAGGGGCGCGCGCACCATGACGCTGGACGAATCGACCGGGCGGATATATCTCATCACGGCACAATTCGGTGCTGCGCCGGCCCCAACGGCGGACCGGCCACATCCGCGTCCGAGCATCGTGCCGGATAGCTTTGAAATGCTGGTTGTCGCACCGTAATGCAAATCGCTTCGCAGGATGGCCCGCGTTACGTGCGGGCCATCTCTAGGCGACTCAAGCCGAGGCGGCGTGCGACCGCGTCAGCAGGTAGTAGACCACCGGCGTGACGATGAGACTGAGCGCCATCGAAATGGTCAGGCCGCCGATAACAGCGACAGCCAGCGGCTGGAGCATCTGCGATCCAGAGCCGAGCGCGAATGCCAGTGGCAGCATACCGCAGATTGCAGCGGTCGCGGTCATGAGGATGGGGCGCAAGCGGCGCTGGGCAGCGTGCATCATCGCTTCTTCCGGAGAGACGCCTTCCTTGCGATAGCGCTCGTCGGCATCGAGGAGCAGGATGCCGTTTTTTGCCACAATGCCGATCACCATAATGAGGCCCATAAACGAGGCCACATTGAAAGTGATGCCGGTGATCAGCAGCCCGAAAACTACGCCGGCGATGGAGAGCACCGAAGAGGTGAGGATCGCGGTGGGTGCGGCGAAGTTGCGGAACTCCGCAAGCAGAACGCCGAAAACTAGGGCGAGCGAGAGCAGAAGAACACGCAACAGCTCGCTGAAGGATTGCTGCTGCTCCTGATAGGTTCCGCCGTACTCGATGCGGATGGTGGGCGGCAGATGCATAGCCGTGACCGTCCGCTGAACCTTCGCGATGGCCGTTCCGAGATCGGAGCCTTCGAGCCGGGCCGTAACCGTGATGAGCTGCTGGAGATTCTCGCGCTTGATTTCGTTCTGCGGGGGAAGCTGCGTCACCTGGGCGAGAGAGCCGAGATTCGCCAGTTTGCCCGTCGTGCTGTTGAAGACGGTGTTCTCAATGGTCTCGAGTGAGCGACGTGTTTCGTCGCCAAGACGGATGCGCACGGTATACGGACGCCCATTCGCGATCAGAGGATCGGTTGTAGTGACGCCGTCGAGGATCGAAGTGGCGTCCTCCGCGACTTCGGTGGGGGTGAAGCCGAGACGACCGGCCACGCTTGGATCGACCTGGAAGTTGGTGGCGGGCCCGCTGATGGTATTGTCGATACCGTTCTGAACATCGACCACACCGGGGATTTTGCCGATGGCGTCGCCGATGCGCGGGCCGAGCTCGCCCAGCAGCGCGGGATCGTTGGCAAATATCTTGATCTGAATTGGCTCCGGTGCGTTGGAGAGATCGCCGATCATGTCCTGGAGAATTTGCGTGAACTCAATGTCGAGCGCCGGCTCCGTCTTTTTGATTTGCGCGCGAGCATCGGCCATGATCTCGTCGATGCCGCGATCGCGCTTGCTCTTCAGTTTGACTGTGATATCGCCGGTGTTAGCCTCGGTGACGGCGGCGAGCCCCATCTGCAGACCGGTGCGCCGCGATGTGCTCTCGACCTCTGGTATGGCGTGCAGCATGCGGTCCACATGCTCGAGGACACGATTGGTTTCCGTAAGCGAGCTGCCGGCGGGCATGATGTAGTCAAGGACAAAGCCGCCCTCATCCATCTCCGGCAGAAGATCGGAGCCCAGGGCCTTGTACGACATCCAGCTTCCGAAGATCAGCAGGACGCAGATTCCCATGAGTGCGAAGGGACGGCCGAGGCACCAGCCGAGGGCATGTTTGTGCCAGTCGATGACCTTCTGCATCAGCCGGCCATGTTCTCCGTGAACTGCATCGCCGTCCTTTCGGCTCTCGCGAAGGAGAGTGAGACCGAGGGCCGGGGTCCAGGTCATGGCCAAAAGTAATGACGTGAGAAGTGCAACCGTCATGGTGACGGCGAGCGCGCGGAAGAAGCTGCCGGTAACACCGGTGACCGAGACTAGCGGCAGGAAGACAACAACCGGAGTGATGGTGGAACCGATGAGCGGGGCTGAAATCTCGCGCAGAGCAAGGCGTGCCGCCTCGGCCCGGGTCTCGCCCGCGTCGCGGTGGAGCACGATGTTTTCAACCACCACGATAGCGTCGTCAATCACCAGGCCGATAGCGGCAGCGAGTCCGCCGAGCGTCATCAGATTGAAGCTCTCGCCGATGACAAGCAGGAAGAGAATCGTAATCGCGACAGTGACGGGAATGACCAACCCGGCCACGAGTGAGGAAGTCCAGTCGCCCAGAAAGAGAAACAGGATGATGCAGGCGAGCACGAGACCAATGAGGATGGCATCGCGCACACTGCGAATGCTGTCGCGCACCAGCTCTGACTGATCGTAGTAAGGCTCCAGGCGGACACCGGCGGGTAGCGTCTTCTTGAGTTGCTGCACCTGGGCAGCGACGGCATCCGCCACCGCCACCGTGTTGCTGGAAGGCTGGCGCGTGATGTTGAGCAGGACAGCGGGTTGATCGTTGGCCGTGACTGCGGTGTAGACAGGCAAAACACCGTGCTGCACGGTGGCCACGTCGGCAACCCGCACGGCTGCGCCTCCGGGCGTGGTCTTGACGACAAGGCGACCGAGTTGCTCCGCGTCATGCGCCTGCGCGCCCACGAGTCCGAGAATCAGCTGATGGTTGGCTTCGTACAGGCCCGGAGAATCGATGATGTTGGATACCTGGACGGCATTCGCGAGATCCAGGATGGTGACGCCGGCCGTCTGCATCCGGGCCATGTTGGGGATGATGTGATACTCCGGCACCTGACCGCCCTGTACCGTGACCGTACTTACTCCCAGTACGCGGTTCAAAGGCGGCTTTAGCTGATAGGTCGCAAGCTCCCAAAGCTGTGTCTGCGATAGCCGGTTCGAGGTGAGGCTATAGCCAAGGATGGGAAACGTAGCGAAGGTGAGGCGGTTGGTGGTGATGGTGGCTGTCGCCGGCAGCGTCTGCCGCACTTTGCTGAGCGCCGCATCCACCAGCTGGAGCGTCTGGAACATGTCCACGCTCCAGTTGAAGAAGAGACTTACTTCCGCCGAGCCACGGCTGGTTGTAGAGCGGACGGTCGCCAGACCCGGCACCGAGTTCATCGCGTCTTCGATGGGCTTGGTGATCGTGACCTGCATCTGCTCGACGGGCATGACTCCGTTATCGACGCCGATGACCACGCGGGGGAAATTTGTATCGGGGAAAACGGAGATCGGAACCTGCTTCGCCGCGTAGATGCCGGCGAGCGATAGCGTAATGAGGAAGAAGAAGATTGCGCCGCGGTAGCGGACGAGCCAGAAAGTATTTCCTGGCGAAGGAGGCTGCCGGCTCATCCTTTACTCTCCCCGGAGTCTGCTTCGGGTTTGCCGATCTTTACTTTGGTTCCCTCGTCAAGGCCGTAGGCGCCGGTCGTGATTACAGTCTCCGAGCCTGCGAGTCCTTCGGTGATCTGAACGTCCTGACCATCGTTGATGCCGATCTGTACCGGCTTCTTGTGAGCCGCGCCATCAGCGCCAATCACCATCACGGATTTCGTTCCATCCTGTGCAGTCAGAATGGCGGAGAGCGGAACCTTAACCGCACGGGTGACTGTACGGCCGACAATGGAGGTGCGTACCGGAGTGCCGGCTTTGTATTTGCCGTCCTTGTTGCCAACCCGCAGCCAGACCTCGACGGTAGTGCTGCCGGGATCGAGAGCAGGGCTGATGAGCGAGACCTTCGCCGGCACCGGGTCATCTACGCCTGCTATCAGTACGGACGCATCGTCGCCGACCTTCAGCCGCTGCGCAGCTATCTGAGAGAGATGGACCTTCGCGAGCAGGGAGGAGGTATCCATGACGGTTACAAGGGGGCTACCCGCTCCAGCGGTTTCGCCGGCGAAGAGCGGACGGTCTGTGACGACGCCGGCGATAGGCGTGCGGATTTCCGAGTAGGAAACTTGTGCTTCCGCCGCCAGATATTTTCCTTTTGCGGAGGAGAGTTGTCCCTTCGCCTGTTGCAGCGTAGCTTCGCGGCTGACCCGCTGAAGAGAGGTGAGGTGGTTGAGCGCGGTGTCGTATGCCGAGCTTGCCTGGACCAGTGCGGCTACGGCGGTGTCGTAATCTCGCCCGGGGATGGCGCCTTCCTCCAGCAGCTTCTTGCGCGATGCCGTGATCTGCTGCTGTAGTTGGAGCTGCGCCTTTGCCTGGGCCACATCCAGCTCCGCTTTCTTGTAATCCTCAGGAACCTGCGCCTTGGTCTGCATGTCGTACGTAGCTTCAGCGGCGCTGTACTGGCCCTTGTTGTCGAGCGCCTGCGCGGCGAGGTCACGGTTTTCAAGGATCGCCAGAAGCTGACCGGCTTTTACTTTTGTTCCACGCTGGACGTAAAAGGCTCGTACCGGCGCGGTGATCTTGGGAGAGATCGCTGCTTGTGCGAGCGGTGAGAGCGTCGCATCCGCCATGATGTGCTCGGAGATCGTCCCCACTTCGGGGCGCTCTGCCTGGACGGTGACTAGAGGCGCAGCTTCGGTGTCACTCGCCTTTTTGCAACCGGGAAGGAACGAGGTGAGCAAAAGAACACCGGCTATGCATGGTATGGCCTTGTTTCTGGTCGGGATTCTGATCAGGAGCGATGTGTTTGTCGTTCGGGTCATAGGGTTCCCATCAGAAGCTCGAGTGCAGCGAAGGCGGTCTGATAGCGCACTGCGCCATCTGCCTGCGCGGTTTCCGCGGAAAGAAAGGTGCTCTGTGCGTCGACGACTTCGAGGACGGTCGCTTCTCCGGCTTGATAGCGAAGTTTGGTAAGCCGGAGGCTCTCCGCAGCCAGCGCGACGCTTTGATCGAGCAGATCTAACTGATTTCGCGCCGCTGCCGCCTCCCGGTAGGTCTCTTCCAGTGTGGCGATCAGCCGCCTTTGCGCTGCTGTGAGACTGACCTTGGCGACATCGCGCTGAATCTCGCTCTGCTTGACCCTTTTCTGCGTCGAAAACCAGTCCCACACGGGAAGATCCACAGTGCCGCTGATGGAGTACCCGAGATTTTTGACATCGTTCGGACGTCCGTGTGTTGCGAACTGCGGAGCGTCGATGCCGTAGTTGAAGTTCAGCGCCAGATCCGGCAAGTATGCGGCTCTTGCAGACAGAACGCCCGCGTCGGCGGCGTGCATCTCAGCCAGCGCGCTGCGAATCTCCGGGTTTTTTGCGGACGCGAGATGGTTCACCTCATCCTCTGCCGGAAGCGCGGAGGGAGTGCCCGGCTCTTCTGTAACGTAGGAGGTTCGCGGGTCCGGGAAAAGAAGGACGGCAAGCTCCAGCCGCGCCTTATCTGCTGCCACATCGGCGTCGCTGAGATCACGTTGCCGCTGCTGTTGCTGAAGCTGGGCCTTGATTACATCGGCGTGAGCCACCTCGCGTGCGGCCTCGCGCTTCTGCGTCAGGCTGGTGAACCCGCTGGCTTCCTGAAGCGCCTGAACGAAAAGGCGCTGCTTCTTCTCCGCCGCCGAAACCTGGTAATAGAGCGTGACGACGGTCGAGACCAATCCCCGCCGCGCTACTTCCAACTCCGCCGAGGCGCGGGCCGCAGTCGCAGAGGCGACCTTGGCATCCGCAATCTGCTTCAGCCCGATGGTTTCATTGATGGAAACCTGACTGGTGTATTCGTGAATGGCATTGTTCGCGATGAAGATTGGTTGGGATTGATTGCCAACCTCCCCACCCTTGTTGGTCGTCCCATTGGATTGGGTGAATAACATCTGGTTGTGATAGGTGGCACTCGGCAGCAGAGCTGCTTTCGCGAGATAACTGTCGATGCCCGCGCTCTTTTGCGCGCCCAGGCTGGCCGCGAAGTTTGGCTCGTTTGCCTGTGCTCTGCGAATTGCCTCGGTCAACGAGATGCTCGATGCGCCCGGGCTTTGCGCACGGGCCAACGGAGCGAGGATCGCAACGCATACGATCGCTATCGCGGATGATACTTTCCATCCAGCATTTCGTTGATCGCGAGCCATGCTCTAGAAACTAAAGGGACAACCTTAACCTGAACTGAATCACTTTGGAGAAAGAGGCGCGAGCAGATGGAACCATATTACGACCACGGCAGTGGATGGACATACCTTCGACATGCATATTGTGAATGCGACCGACGAGCCTGGGTGCTGATGGGTTGACGCATCGACGAGTGTGCTTACACTGCGTTCCTGCGCAGATCGTCCAGTATTCTCATGTATCAGTCTTTAGGGTGCGGTGGAAGATTGACTGCGCACTAGTATGTGCGGGACTCCGCGAGAGGGATCACGGCCAGTGACGCAACGGCAGAACTAACATGAATTTCGCCCACTGGACGACTCTGCTTACCTGGATCATCGCGCTGGCCAGCATCCTGCTGATGCTGTTCCGGCCGCGAAACATTGCGGAGTACATCTGGATTTCGTTGGGAGCCCTGACCCTGGTGGCGACGCGACTGCTTCCGTTGCGTGCTGCGGCGCATGCCATCGGCGAAGGCGTGGATGTTTATTTCTTCCTGACGGGCATGATGATTCTGGCGGAGCTGGCGCGCGTTGAGGGCGTCTTCGATTGGGTCGCCGACCTTTCCGTGCATCACTCCAAGGGCGCGCCGGCTCGATTGTTTGTGCTGATCTATCTCGCGGGCATCATCGTGACTGTCTTTCTGTCGAACGACGCCACGGCTGTGGTGATGACTCCCGCAGTGCTGGCTGCCGTGCGCCGCGCCCGTGTTGAACCGAGGCCCTACCTACTTGCCTGCGCTCTGATCGCAAATGCAGCCAGCTTCGTGCTGCCGATTGCGAACCCGGCGAATCTCGTGATCTACGGAAATACTCTTCCACCCCTTGCGCCCTGGCTGCGGATCTTCCTGCTGCCGTCGGTGGTCTCGATTGTGGTTACGTTTCTCGTTCTGCGTGTTCTCACCCGCAGGAGCCTCGCGGGCAGCATGAATGCGGAATCGGATGGCATCGCGTTGTCGGCAGAAGGCCGCCTGGCGGTGACGGGAATTTGTGTCGCGGCGGTAACGCTGTTGGTCTCGTCGGGTCTGGGACTTCAGCTCGGATTTCCGACGCTGGTTACGGGTCTGTTCGCGCTCGCCCTCATCTCCATTCGCAATCGGAGAGTGTGGAAAGCCGTGCTTGGCGGCTTCTCCTGGAGCGTTTTGCCGCTGGTCGCCGGCCTCTTCATGATTGTCGCCGCGCTGAATCGCGCTGGAATGCTGCGGATCACGCAGTTCGGACTTACATGGCTGGCGCACGCTTCCGATGGCTACGGCAAATTCATCGGTGCCTTTGCGGTGGCACTGCTTTCAAACATTATGAACAATCTTCCGATAGGGCTGGCAAGCGGTTCGGCTTTGCAGCAGATGCACAGCTCCGGCGTGTTGACGCACGCTGTCCTGATCGGAGTCGATCTGGGGCCGAACCTCTCCGTCACCGGATCGCTGGCCACGATTCTCTGGCTGATTGCTCTGCGGCGCGAGAACGCCGAGATATCGGCATGGGAGTTTTTGAAAATCGGGATGGTGGTGATGCCCGTCTCCCTCGCCGCCGCGATCTTCGCCTTGCGATGATGGCAGGCTTTAACCGACCTGATACTTTGCCGTTCCCGTTCTGGGCATCGCCTGTCCCTGTCCGTTTCAACAAGATGTGAAAAGTTCCACCCGCGAGTAACATCCCGCCGGTGCCCGTAACTACCTCCGGGAACACCCCGACGATACCCCGCCGAAACTCAGTTTCATTGCTTCTTCATCAGCGCCATTCCAGACTGGCTGAGCAGTCAAGAAGTTAAACAAACTATTTGCACTTGCCGGGCATAGATAAGCGCCCGGCGCCATTTACGCCGAGGTGCCGGATTTCCGGTGCTGAGGCATTTGCCGAATCTCTGCACTGTCTGGAAAGCCATGGTTCCCTCTCGATTCCCCCGCTTGATGGGCACGCTGTTCTACCTGCTGATGGCAATTTGCCTCGGCATGCCTGGTGCGGCACAGACGCAATCCGCGGCGCGGCCGCTGATTACGCGACCGATGGATGATTCCTCGCTGGTCACGCTGCGCGGCAATGTGCATCCGCTCGCCCGGACTCAGTTCGACCGCGGTCCTGCGCCGGTGTCGCTCGGCGCGCAACGACAACTCCTGGTGCTGAAGCGCTCGCCACAGCAGGAGCGGCTGCTCCAGCAATACCTGGCGTCGCTCGAAGACAAGAACTCCCCGAATTTCCATCGTTTTCTGACTCCAGAGCAGTTTGGACAGCAGTACGGTCCGGCCCAGCAGGACGTCGCACAGGTTGCCGCCTGGCTGAGCGGCCAGGGATTTGCGGTGAACAAGATCGCCCGCAGCAGTATGGCCATCGAGTTCTCCGGCTCGGTCGATCAGTTGCAATCCGCATTTCACACCCAGATCCATCGCTTCGTAGATTCAGGGGCGGGAGCATGTGGCGAACGTGACGAATCCGATGATTCCGTCGGCGCTTGCCTCCGTGGTCGCGGGCGTTTCACCATTGAACGATTTCTATCCGCGTCCGCAGACGGTCTACGGCCCGAGCGGCCGTTGGAACGGCACGGAGAAGCGCTTCGTTCCGGAACTGACGGTCAGCATTTCCAACACGCCCTACCTCTTCATGGGTCCCGGCGATGCCGCCACGATTTACGACGCACCGACATCGTTGAATACGCATTTCAAGCAGGGACAGACGGCGTATGACGGGAGCGGTGTCACGATCGGGATTGTGACCAACGGCGGCGTGAGCATCCCGAATGTGCAGAACTACCGGTCGCTCTTCAAAATGCCGGCAGCTTCCATTTCCGTCGTGATGGATGGCAATTCACCCGCCGGTGCAGACGATACGGAAGCGACCCTGGATGGGGAAGTTGCCGGAGCGATTGCGCCCGGCGCGAAGCTCGTCTACTACCAGGCGGCGGACACAACCTTTCAGTCCGGCGTGATGCTGGCGCTGCTGCGCGCGATCGACGACAACTCGGTGAACATCCTGAATGTGAGCTATGGAACATGCGAGCTTGCGCAGGGTGCAGCGGGAAACCAGGAGATCCTGAATGCAATGGAGCAGGCGGCGGCGCAGGGGATTGCGGTAACCGTCTCGAGCGGCGATTCCGGTTCGGCAGGCTGCGACAACGCGGATACGCAGACGATGGCGTCGCACGGCTTCGGCGTGAATGCGCTCGCGTCCACTCCATATACGGTGGCCGTGGGCGGCACTGATTTCGGCGGGCTGGCGAAGAATTTCTCCACTTATGTGAGCGCAGCGAACAGCGGCAGTTATACATCGGCTCTGAGCTACATTCCGGAGACGACGTGGAACAACTCTCCGGTAAGCAATGGAAGCGCGGCGGAGAACCAGGCGAACCTGGATTACAGCGGCAATTCGAACATCGCGGCTGGGGGCGGCGGAGCGAGCAGCGCCGGGCTCTATGACGGGGCGGGAAATGCGCTCGGCGGCTATGCCAAGCCCGAGTGGCAGCAGCAATACGAGGCGAATGCCGGCGTGGCTACGGACAAGGTGCGCGATCTTCCGGACGTTTCGCTCTTTGCGGCGAACGGTATGTATGGCGCGCTGTGGGCCACCTGCCGCAACGGCGACTGCCAGGGAACGAATCCAACTATCACCGGTATCGGTGGCACCTCAGCCTCAGCACCCGCATTCGCCGGCGTGCTTGCATTGGTAAATCAGAAGGTCGGCGCAACGGAGCGCCTGGGACAGCCGAACTGGGTTCTGTACACGCTGGCAAAGACGCACCCGGACGCATTCCACCAGATTACGGGCGGCAATAACGCGGTAGTGTGCGCATCCGGCACGCCGAATTGTGCAGCGAACGGCTTCATGAATGGCTACAACGCGACCGGCGCTTACAACCTGGCGACCGGATTGGGAAGCGTTGATGTCGCGAGTCTGGTGAACGACTGGACGACCGTCGGGAAAACGCAGACTTCGATTTCGCTGACGCTGAGCTCCACCAGCTTCCAGCATGGACAGCCGATTGCGATCGGTATCGGTGTGAACCCGTCAGCGGCGACCGGCAATGTCGCCATCAGCAATAACATCAGCACACAGGGGCTGTTCGGCAGCAACTCGCAGCTCAACCTGACTCTCGTAAACGGACAGGCGACGGCCAACTGGGCGGGATTTCCCGGCGGCACCTATGACGTGTATGCGAGCTATGGCGGAGATGCAACATATAGCAGCGGTACGTCAACGCCCACTCAGATCACCGTCACTCCAGAAGACAGCCTTGTCCGCTTGTCGGTATCCGCACCGGACAACAGCGGCAGGCTCGCAAGCCTGGATGGAAAGACGGTCCCCTACGGGACATATGTTTCCGTGGATGCTCAGCCGATTGGAAAATCGCAAGCTGGGAGCGCCAATCCGCTGACAAACGCAACCGGAACTATCACCTTCTCCGATACAGCGGGCCAGGGAGCGCAGGGAAGCGGAATGCTGGATGCTACTGGAAATTCCGAGTTCCCCGTGCACTATTTCGGCGTCGGCACGCATACCGTTTCAGCTTCGTACGGAGGAGACAACAGCTATAACCCGGGAACGTCAGTACCGGTCAGCTTTACGGTGCAGAAAGCGGACACGGTTGCTTCTGTCACCACGAACGTGACGTCGCTTTATTCCGGAACGGTGACCGTGACAGCGGCGATCAGACCTAGTGCGGCGAATTTTGTGGCGCCCCCTCCGAATGGAACAGTGACTTTCACCGATGCGACGAACGGCAGTGTCCTTGGGACGGCTGGAGCGGGCACGACGGTCCGCGATTCGGCGACCGGCGCTTACTACAGCACTGCGTCCATCGACGTTCCGGTGACGCAGTTGACTTTGGGCAGCAACAACCTGGTTGCCAGTTATAACGGAGATGCGAATTTTACGGCTTCGTCCGCGTCGGCACCGGCGGTGGTGAACTGCACGGCGGGCTGTGGCAACGGCACCGGCCAGACACTTACGCTGTCCTTCACGCAGGCCACGTCGGCCGCTGCGGGCGCGGTGGCGAGCGCCTCCGCGATGAGCGTTTCCGTTATTCCCGGAGGTGGGTTCACCGGCGCTGTAAAACTTTCCTGCTCCGTCACCGGCGCGAACGGTGGTGATCAGAACATTCCGACCTGCAGCTTCAATCCGGGTACAGTGACGATTACGAATACGGACGCCGCGCAGGCAACCCTCACCGTCACCAGCACTCCGGCCGGAACGACAGCGTCGGCTTCCGGGATGCGCATTTGGTCCATGGCTCGCGGGGGAGCGATGCTGGCCTGCGTTCTCATCTTTGGATTGCCGGGACGCCGCCGTTCTCTCGCCATGCTTCGCGTGCTGCTCTGTGTTGTTGCGCTCGGAGCAGTGCTGGGGGGAACGACGGGTTGCGGGAGCAGCGCCGCGGCTAGCAAGCCATCCAACGTTGGAAGCACCCAGTCGGCCGGCACCACGCCTGACCGCTACACCGTTACGTTTCGCGCTGTCGATATCGCAACCGGGACAGTGACGGCGCAGGACTACTTCACGATCTCGGTGAATTGAGATCCACCGGCAGACGAATTTCGACTTCCAGACCGTTGGGCGTCGCGTTCCGGGCTGTGATAGTTCCGTTGTGTATCCGGATGACACGATCGGCGATAGCAAGGCCCAGGCCGGTGCCGCCGGTTTCGCGGTTGCGATCGTCAGCAACGCGATAAAAGGGCTGGAAGATTTTGGCCAGCTCGGATTCAGGAACGCCGTAGCCATGGTCGCGCACCACAATGCGGACGACCGCCGGCGTTGTAGCCGGCTCCAACCGCACGTCCACGGAGTTTCCAGCGCCGGTGTAGCGGACGGCGTTGCGAATGACATTTTCAATCGCGCTGTGGAGCAGCTCTGCGTTGCCCTGAACCAAATATTGTCCCTCGCAGGAGAGGCGTATCGCGCCATTGCGCTCCTGCAACTCAAATTCAGCACTGCTGACGATCTGCGATACCAGTTCCGTCAGGTCTACCTGCGCCATGGAGACGGGCGTTGTGGATGGATCGAGCTTTGCCACCGTGAGCAGCCGCTCAATCATCTCGTTGAGTCGATTTAGGTCTTGCTCCATGTGATCGAAGGCGGGATCGCTGCCTTTTTTCTGGCGCGCAAGGTCGAGAGCCACATTGAGCCGCGCCAATGGCGACCGCAATTCGTGGGATATGTCGTAGATGAGCTGACGCTGACGCGAGACGAGCTCCTCGATGCGACCCGCCATGGCGTTGAAGTCGCGCACCAGTGAGCCAAGCTCATCGCGCCTGCGCTCCATGCCGGAAGCAGCACGGGTGCTCAGGTCGCCCGCGGCCAGATGCTGCGAAGCTTCCCGCAGGCGGAGAATGGGCGCGGTGAGATAGCGGACGAGCAGGTAGCAGATGAACCCGGATACCAGGAGCGGGACACTCCATCGCAACACTATGCCAAATCCGTTGATGCCGGGCGGCGGCCCGCGGTGTTCTATCGCTTCCGCCGCGTAG
Organism: uncultured Acidobacteriaceae bacterium; assembly: GCA_963758545.1. Lineage (GTDB taxonomy): Bacteria > Acidobacteriota > Terriglobia > Terriglobales > Acidobacteriaceae > KBS-83. The sequence continues at coordinate 26,773 of CAVWVY010000001.1, forward strand.
ACGTATTCGCGGCCGCTCTTGCCGTGAATCTTCATGGCAACGCGGGCGAAACCGTGCTTTACCTGGAAGTCGGGGATGTCACCAGGTATTGGTGGCGCATTCTCAAAGATTGCGCAGTCGCTACCGGCAATGGCGTTGCCCGATGTATCGAACAGGCAACTCTTCACATGCGTCTTCTGGCTGACCTGGTCGATGTAGGCCGATGCGGCGGACGGCCCTTGCCGCTCGAGCGTGCCGACGGCGGAGGTTCCTGAGACCCATGCAACATCCGCCAGATTTGTTTGCGATTGCGAGGTTACATTTTTCGGCTGAAGAATGATCCATGTCGCTACGAGCGCAATGCCCGTAGCGATGACGGTGGCCCAGAACCAGAAGAATATTTTGAGAAACAGGCTGCGGATTCTAATGTTCATTTCGATTCTGACCGGACCACGAACATGTATCCGCTGCCCCGCACGGCTTTGATCCGTTCTTCCGTGCAGGCGCGGCCCAGCTTTTTGCGCAGGTTGCTGATGTGGACGTCGATCACCCGATCGAAGGGGCCGAGCTCACGGCCAAGCACGGTTTCCGTAAGCTGCTCGCGCGTCACAACCCGGCCGGCATCGCGCAGCAACGCATCCAGCAATGCAAACTCGACGTTGGTCAGATCGAGCCGCGTGTCGGCGATCCGAGCCTCACGAGCGGCTGGATCGAGACGAAGATCGCCCACGGTCACGGCGTTGCCCGAGGCTGCTGAGCGCGAGGTGCGTCGCAGGATGGCGCGGATCCGCGCGATCAGTTCGCGCGGATTGAAGGGCTTGGGTAAATAGTCGTCCGCGCCGATTTCCAGGCCGAGAATACGGTCGACGTCCTCTCCTCGCGCCGTGAGAATGAGCACCGGAACCGGCGAGTGAGTTCGCACGTGCCGGAGAACCTCTAGGCCGCCCATGCCGGGCAGCATGAGATCGAGGATGACGAGCGCGTGTTCCTGCGAGAGCACGCGGTCCAGTCCACGCCTTCCATCGTGGACCGCCTCCAGCGCGAACCCTTCAGAGCCCAGGCGCTCGCCGAGGAGTCTGCAGAGTTCTACGTCGTCATCGACGATGAGCACGCGGTCCATAGTGGCTGCTTCCATGCCTCCGATTTGAATGGTAGTCCGCGGAAATGTCGTAATCGCAAGCTTTACAAAACTTTATCTTGCTTAACCAATCTTTATCGCACCCGTGAAATGCAGATGCTCGAATGAATTGTGGAAGAGAAGGAGCGGGCATATGAAGCGCATTGTGATCTGGTCATGTGTAGCAGTGCTGGTGGTTGCCGCGGGAGTGGCGATTGCTAGAGCGGACGTCCGTGGATGGCATGGATGCTTTCGTCACGGATGGGGGCATTTCGGCCCCATGAGGTATGTCGCGCACGAGCTGAACCTGAATGACGCGCAGCGCAAGCAGATCGGCTCGATGTGGGATTCGGAAAAGCCTGCCGTCTCCGGCTTAGTGCACGAGCTAGCCGCTGAGAGCAGGGAGATGGACGCAGCCACAGCGCAGGGCAATCTGGACGAAGGCAAGGTGCAGGAGATCGCCTCGCGCCAGGGCGCGACGATCGCGAAGCTGCTGGTCGAAAAGGAACACTTCAAATCGAAGATCTACACGACGGTGTTGACGCCGGAGCAGCGGAAGAAAGCAGATACGTTGCAGTCGCGGTGGCATGAGCGGATGGACCGCATGAGCGACAAACTCCAGAGGCCGTAATGAATGCAGCAGAGGTGAAGACAGGAGAGTAGCGATGAAAACGAATCTGACAGTACTTACCAAGCTGACTGCGGGCGGACTTGTGGCTGTCTCGATCGCCATATGGGGACAGTGGCTTTCCGGCGATCCTAACTATCCGAAGTATCCTCCTGGGCCGATACTGTTTATGGGCGTTGCGGCGATCGTCATTTGGGGCGCGCGCTGGTGGTGGACGCCGCTCATCGGCGCATTGATTTCGATCCTGGTCACTGCCGGCTGGTTTGCGCGGCTGCCGGGAGGAATGCTGCGCCTGGAGCATCCCGGACACGTCGGAAATTTTGCAGCCGGCATCTTCCTCTCGACGGCATTGCAGATCAGCTCACTCCTGCTGACGGATGTTGCGGGGCTGGCCGCAACGGTGCAGAACTTCCGGCGTGCAGGCAATAGCAAAGACACCGCGAAGATGGTATGCCGGCTCTTTGGTGGGCTCTTTGCGGTAATGGGTGTCCTGGCAATCGTTGCCCATACGCACGTGGACAAATATCACAACCTGATGCACCTGCTGTGGGGTGCTCTGGCATTCGGCTTCAGCTTCCTGGGTGAAACCGCGGCAAAGCGATTCTCCATAGCATCCGGCGCGTTCTATCTGACGCTCGCGATTCTCGGGCTGGCGATGGGAGATGCGGCGATGAACAGAGCATGGCAGTTCGGCCCCATGCTGCTGCACACCGGCGATCACATTTTCCACCTTGTGCTGGGGTCAATCTTTCTCGCCGTGGGACTGCTGGCGGGGCGTCAGTGGGTGCATCGGCCAAGCCAGGCTTATGTGAAGGGATGAACTTGCCGGAGCGCGGGAGAGAACATCTCTTCCCGCGCGATTCGGTCTTCCAGGCTTCGCCGACCGCCTCGCGAAGCCTTCTTTTTTTATGCGGCACCCCGCTTTATATGTTCAGCCCGGAGCGGCGAACCCATTGGTTGTTCTTCTTCTCCAGATAAATCCATTGGCCGTTCGCGCAGAGGTTGGCGCAGAAGTTGTTCATGTAGACAAGGGCGGCGGTGTGGGCGGTGTTGAAGTAGACCTCGCTGAAGTAGGTGATGCCCGGATAGCCGGCCCACTTGTCCTTGAGCTGCGATCCAGGATCAATGCCGGTCAGCGCTTCTCTCAGCTCCGCGACATCGGCTGGCTCCAAAAAGGTGACCGGGCGGTGTATCTGTACTTGGGATGGAATCTGCATGCGCTCGTACTTGCGCGTATAGAAATCCTGCACCGCTTCTCGAAAGGCGTTGCCGTTGTCGGTCGGCGGCTGGAGCTGGCCATCGGGAGGAATCGCCGGGTTCATGTCATCGATGTTGACCGTCTGGGCGGCGATGGCGAAGTGCGGTGCCTGTGAGAGCGACATGCCCGCAAACGGAACGCCCGGCATCAGGAGCGAGTAGATAGCAGAAATGTCGGCCCGATCGGCGATCGCGCTGGAGCTGCGAACCCACTGACCGTCTCGCTTTTCAACATAGATCCATTGGCCGCTCCCGCATGGAGTTGCACATGCTTTGTCGAAATAAACCAAAGCCGCGCTCCCTCCATGGTTGAAGTAAACCTCACTGAGCAAAACAACGCTTGAATACTTTGCCTGGTTCGGTTCGGCATCCGCGCTGCCGTTCCTGAAAGCAGCGACTTCATCTTCCGTGAGCAGTGAGTAGGGACGGTCGAGGTGTAGTTGATGCTGGAGCTGGACCCGGTCTTCGTGATGCGTGTGAAAATCCTGGACCGTCTCCTCGAAAGCGCGTTCGCTGATCTGCGCCGGCTCGAACTTGCTCTCGGGCTGGGTCTGTATGTCGTCAGCGTTGATCGTCGTGCCTGCGATGGCGAGAGGCTCATTGTGCGGCTGATGGGCGAGCAGAAGCGAATAGATCGCGTAGGCATCGGACGCATGATCCGTGAGTGCCTGCGGCGTTCCGGGCTTTGCGGATTGTGCCGCAACGTATGCCGTAAGTATGGCGAAGGCGGCAAAAGCTAATTTGGGAAATCGCATGCATGCCATGATGACTCCATCCTCTTCATGATGCCGAAAGGGTCGACTGCGCACAGCAGACGCATCGCCGCAGGCAAGCGCTCAGGTCACTCATGCGCCGCCATGCGAGGCAGCATGAGGTGAAAGAAAGCATCGCCGTTCGACCTTGAGGCAGGCGTGAGCATTGACCTGCCCTTCGACAACGTGTGTTCCGCCCTTGTCGTCTACCTGCAGGCGCAGCGGGGTGGTTGGACAAATCTCGGGACGCAAGGCGTAGGTCACGGCCATCGCGTCGTAGAGCGTGGGCGTGCGTTGGCGCGTCGCGAGCTGCCATTCCGTCGTGAGGACGAGGAGCGCATCGGTCGCGGGGGTGCTGCGGGCGGCAACCTGCGCGAGCTTGCTATCGTCGAGCTTCCACTGCGTCGAGTCCAGCGGCATCATGAAAATCGGCACGCCGGAGGCAAGCAGCTTGCGGGCAGCCCCGGGATCGCTCGCGATGTTGTACTCCGGCTGCGGCGGAGGCGGCGGTGTGGCGCGCGGATTTCCGTAGCCGCAGTGGATGGAGCCGCCCATCAGTACAACGCGGTTGAAGAGGCGGAAGGTAGCTGGGTCGCGGTCGATGGCCGCGCCGATGTTGGTGAGCGGGCCGATGGCGATGAGCGTGATCTGGTGCGGATAGCGGCGCGCCTGGGCGAGCAGGAAATCAACGGCATTGCCATGCGCAGGCGCGGGACCGGCAACAGCCCACGCGTGCTGCGAAAAGGTGGATTTGCTGTGCGTCGGTACGCCGGCCACGACAGGAATCTTGTTTGCACCGGACGCCGCAAGCAGACGCGCAGCTAACTGCGCGCGCAATGCAGTATTGCCCCACGCCGTGGTCACGCCAACAATTTCGAGCTCGGGGCTATGCAGGGCCAGCGTCAGAGCGTACGCGTCGTCAATGTCGTCGCCGATGTCGGTATCCACGATGACTTTCTGGCGCTCGGCAGTTGCCGAGAACGCTGTGAACAGCAGGGCGAGCCACAGCGAGAGCATGCGATGGGACATGGACGATCAGCACTCCGGACGTGGTGTTGGGGGCGAGGTGATTCTATCGTCCTTCTGCGATGCATGGCAGTATCGTCGGGCATCGCGTAACCTCTTATGCGTGTCCAGAGAGTTGCATCCCCTTTTTCTCGCGCTGGTGTTGATCCTCGGCGCATCGTCCTCCTGCATGTACGGGCAGACACAGCCGGCAGCGCAAGCGCCGCAGCAGGGAATGAGCGGTGGCGTGACCACCGGCGGCACCTTCGCGCCGGTGCTCGATGCCCAAAAGCGGCCCATTACGGCCGGCGGATTCGTGGATCATGGCCCGACGATCTTTATCGATGTCACGGAGAAGGCGGGGCTCTCGAAGTGGACGCATCGCGATGGCACCCGCGAGAAGCAGTTCATCCTGGAGACGCCGGGCTCCGGTGTGGGGCTGATCGATTACGACAACGACGGATGGCTGGACATTTACCTGGTGAATGCGTCGACCTACGATGCGCTTTCCGGTAAAGCAGAATCGCCCCATGCCGCGCTCTTCCATAACAACCGCGATGGCACCTTTACGGATGTTGCAGCGAAGGCCGGCGTCACCAACGATCGCTGGGGCTTTGGCGTTGCCGTAGCCGATTATGACAACGATGGCTGGCCGGACATGTACGTTACGAACTTTGGCGGGAACCGGCTCTATCACAACAACCATGACGGCACATTTACCGACGTGGCGCAGAAGGCCGGCGTAGTCGTAGGCGGCTGGATGACGGGCGCCACTTGGGGAGACTACGACGGCGATGGCCGGCTGGATCTGTTTGTGCCGGGCTACGTGCACTTCGAGAATAATCAGCCGCCTACGCCAGGTGCTTCTTCGACGCTGGCCAAAAACTTCTGCCAGTTCCGCGGCGAGCCGGTGATGTGCGGGCCGCGCGGCCTGGAGGGCGAGCACGATCACCTCTTCCACCAAAACGCCGACGGCACCTTTACTGACGTGAGCGTGAAGCTGGGCGTCGACGACAAGGCCGGCTATTACGGATTGGCCAGCGTCTTCATCGATGTGAACAACGACGGCAAGCCGGACCTGCTGGTGGCCGATGACTCGACGCCGAACTATCTCTACGTGAACAAGGGCAACGGCAGCTTCGAAGATGCGAGTTATGCCTCCGGCTATGCGCTGAATGAGAATGGCCGCGAGACCGCCTCAATGGGGATTGCGCTGGGTGACTACGAAAACAACGGCCGTGTCGATGTCTTCCACACCACGTTCTCAGACGATTACGACGTTCTCTACCACAATGACGGCGACGCGAACTTTACCGACGTGAGTTATGCGGCCGGAGTTGCCGAGCCGACGGTACCGTTTCTGGGGTGGGGCGATGCCTTTATGGACTATGACAACGACGGCTGGAAGGACATCTTCATCGCAAACGGGCACGTCTATCCGTCGGTAGACAAGTACGACTGGGGCACAACGTTCGCGGAGCGGCCTTTGTTGTTCCGCAACCTGCAGGGGAAGAAGTTTGAGCTGCAGCCCGCGGTGACGGGTACGGGTCTGGCTGTGGTGAAACCAGGCCGCGGCGCCGCCGTCGGTGACTTATTCAACGACGGCAAACTGGACGTGGTGATCAACAACATCGATTCGCCGCCCACGCTGCTGCGCAACGTGAATCCGGACCATCATCACTGGGTGGAGTTGAAGCTGGTCGGTGGTCCAAAGGGACCGCGAGATGCTGTCGGTGCGACGGTCTATCTCACCGCAGGCGGGATGCGGCAGCGTGGCGATGTCTATAGCGGCGGAAGCTATGCGTCCTCGAACGACCAGCGGGTGCACTTCGGGCTGGGGGATGCAAGCAAGGTGGATGCGGTGGAGATCCACTGGCCGGATGGCACCGTCGAGAAGTTGCCATTACCGGGGGTGGACCGCATCGTCACGGTCACCGAGAGAGACGAAGGTAAAGGCGTGAGAAACCACGCACCCGCTGCCCGGAAAAAATAACGGTAAAAACTAGTTTGTGGGTGCGGCTGCCGGCGTTGCCGGGACGTAGTGCGCGGTCGCATGCCGCTGCATGTTCCGGTTATGCACCTGAACTACGCCGGCAAAAAGCGCAGCGAAGAGGGCGACAAAGAAAACGGCGAAAAAGAGAACGTGTTTCAGGGAGTGATCTCTCATAAGTGGCAGCCATGGTCTACCTCCAATGACACGATCGTCAAGTATCTTTCGTCGCAGCCACGGTGCTGGTTAGAAGCCCTTAAATCTCTGTAGTTTGGCTGGATTATTCGCGCGCTTTGGGCGGGGCCGCGGTGGAGTTACGCACGATCAGCTCGGGGCGGATTTTGTACTCGACCGCAGGGGTGTTCGCCTCCCTCGTGCCTGAGCGATGCAGGGCCTGAAAGGCGCGGTCGGCGATGGCGGCGCGCGACAGCCGCACAGTGGTAAGCGCCGGATGCAGGAAGGCGCTGATTTCGATGTCGTCAAAGCCCACCACAGAGATGTCTTCGGGCACGCGCAGGTTGCGGCTATGCAGCGCGCCAATGGCGCCGATGGCCGTGAGGTCGTTGGAAGCGATGACGGCCGTCGGACGTTCCTCCAATGCGAGCAGACGATCCATGGCCGCGCGTCCGCCGTCGATGCGGTGATTGCCGACTTCGATCAGCGATTTGTTACCTCCAAGCCCCTTCCGCTTCAGCGATGCCAGCAGGGCCTGCCTGCGCGTGCGGGCGGAAGCCAGATCCATGGGCCCGCTGATGAAGGCAATGCGCTTATGGCCAAGCCCGGCGATGTGCTCGACGGCATCGTCGACGCCGGCTGTGTAGTCGATCAGGATGTTGCTGATGCCGTTTGCCGGGTCGCCAGTGTCGAGGAAGACCATGGGGATCTGGCCACGGTGGAAGCGGTCGATGAGGTGGGAGCCCATCTCAGAGGTCATGACGGCGACACCGTCCACCTTGCGCTCCAGCATGCGCTGCACGCAGACTTCGGTGCGCTCGGGGCTGTAGCCGGTATTGGCCACGATGACTTCGTAGCCATTGCGGACGGCCATATCTTCGAAGGACTTGACCAGTTCAGGGAAGAATGGATTAGTGATGTCGGAGATGATCAAGCCGTACATACGGCTGCGCCCGGAGCCCAGGGCTCGCGCATTGGTGTTGGGGTAATAGCCAAGCGCCTCGATCGCGCGGCGCACGCGCTCTGCGGTCTTCGGCGCCACTTTGTTGGACCCATTGATAGTGCGGGATACCGTGGCGGTAGAGACCCGTGCACGATCTGCAACGGCCTGGATATTCATTTGCCCCCGGGCGGCGTCCGGATGCGAGATAGACCGGACAAGCCACAATTTATACCGTTTTCACAACGACCCTAGCCGACCGGCAGCCGCGATGAGGCCAGCTTTATCTCGGGACTAAGCCACTCTGATAACGATCCAGACAGAGGATAACCTGCCGTCTGGAATTCGAGTTATTGTGAACAGTCGCAGGAAGTTGCTGCGTTGTTCGTTGTAATCGGTTACAATCCTTACGCGATCAACGTACCCGGAGCCAGGCCCGTTATGACAGCCCAGCGAAACGCCTTTCCTCACCGCCGCTACAACCCGTTACGCGGCGACTGGGTACTGGTTTCGCCGCACCGGACACAGCGTCCATGGCAGGGCGAGACGGCGAAGACGGAGGCCGCAGCGCCGCTCCACTACGACCCGAAATGCTATCTCTGCCCTGGCAATGAGCGCGCCGGCGGCCATCGCAATCCCGCGTACACATCCGTTTTCGCTTTTGACAACGACTATGCCGCCTTGCTGCCGGATGCACCGGCGCCCGGTCCAACCGGCTTGCCGCTGCTGCGTGCGGAGCAAGAGCGCGGTCTCTGCCGTGTTCTCTGCTTCCATCCCGATCACAGCCTCACGCTCGCGCGGATGACGGTACCGGAAATCGAGACGGTCGTCGAGGCATGGACCGAGCAATATGTGGAACTGGCGGCGCAGCCATTCGTACAGCATGTACAGATATTCGAAAACCGCGGGGCCATGATGGGAGCCAGCAACCCGCATCCGCACTGCCAGATATGGGCGACGGAGCATGTGCCGGACGAGCCTGCCCGGGAGCGCGTGAACCTCAAGCAATGGCAGGAGAAGCATGGACGCGGTCTGCTGGCCGAGTATGCGGCGCTCGAGGTAGAGCAGCAAGAGCGCATTGTCTGCCGGAACAATGAATTTCTGGCCGTCGTGCCCTACTGGGCCGTGTGGCCGTTTGAGACGCTGGTCATCGCGCGGCAGCAGGTAGGTGATTTGCCCCAGTTCAGTCCCGCTCAGAAACACGCACTGGCCGATATCCTGAGCCAATTGACCATCCGCTACGACAATCTATTCCAGACCAGCTTTCCCTACACCATGGGATTTCATCAGGGTCCGGGGCCAGAACAGCACTTTCATGCGCACTTCTATCCGCCGCTGCTGCGCTCGGCTACGGTAAAGAAATTCATGGTCGGCTTCGAGATGCTGGGCATGCCCCAGCGCGACATCCTGCCGGAGGATGCCGCGGCACGCCTGCGCGAGCTGTCGCCCATGCACTACCTGGGGAGCCGCTCGTGATGAACCGGGCTACGGCAGCGGCGGAGGAATTTGGGAGGCTCGACAGCCGCTTTGCGCGCCTTCTTGAAAGCGCTCTCATACGCGTGGAAGTGGCGCCTGCCCTGGGCGGGAAGTTCGTCTCTCTACGCAGCAAACGCACCGGCACCGAATGGCTGCTGCCTCCTTTGAAGCCGTATGACGAAGCCAGTTCCCAGGGCGGCTTTGAGGGATGGGACGGCGGCGGTTTCGATGAGTGCCTGCCCACGGTCGCGCCGACCGAAACCGCCCCGGACCACGGGGAAGTCTGGCGTCATGCCTGGCACGAGGAGTCGTCCGACGATTTCATCCTGCTGCGGACTACGGCGTTCAATGGTGCAATTGTCTTCGAGCGGCGGGCGCATCTGGACGGGGCGAGTCTGGTGCTCGATTACTCGCTGGAGAGCCGCAGCCATGTGCCTCAAAGCCTGCTCTACTGCGCGCATCCGCTGCTTCGCGTGGAGCCAGGCGATCGCATTCTGCTTCCCGTAGAAGTGCGTGATGTGATCGTCGAGGGATCGGCAGGCAACCGGCTGGGACGGCGCGGCGATCGCGTCGCGTGGCCGAAGGTTGGATCGGGTGACGACCTGAGCCTCGTAGGGCCGCCGGATGGTCTGCAGGCGGACAAGCTCTTTGCAGGGCCGCTGGCCGAGGGCTGGTGCGCATTGGTTCGCCCCTCGCTCGATGAGGGAATCGAGCTTACGTTCACGAGCGAGACGCTGCCATATCTGGGGCTCTGGATCTGCCGGGCGGCATGGCCGGAGTCCGGGCCGATGAAGCAGTACACCGTTGCCTTCGAGCCGGCGAGTGCCCCGTGCGACAGCCTCGCCGATGCGGAGCGTCAGGGAACAGCGTGGACGCTGGCGCCGGGGGAGCGGCGCAAATGGACGCTGCGCTTTCGGCTGGGAACACTGCGCGAGATTGAAAGACGGAGAAATCTGGAGGAGGCTCGGTGATCGCGCTGGAGCCGCTGCTGCGCCAGCACGCCGAGCGCTTCGGAGCGCCACAGAGCGCCTATCAGGCGCCGGGACGCGTGAACCTGATTGGCGAACACACGGACTACACCGGCGGTTTGGTCATGCCGGCTGCCATCGACTTCAACACCGTCGCGGTGGTCACTCCAGCGAAGAATGGCGCCAGCACCCTCTATTCCAGCAATTTTCAAAAGGAATTCCGTTTCGACACGAATGCGCTGCCGGAGAAGCCGAAGCACGACTGGACGGATTATCCGATGGGCGTTTTGTGGAGCCTGCGCCAGTCCGGGATTACGGTCTCCCAGTTCAACATGACGCTCGAAGGCGATGTGCCATTGGGAGCTGGACTGAGCTCGTCGGCCTCGATCGAGGTCGCGGTAGCCTTTGCCGCGCTGGCGCTGGCCGGTAAGTCGATGCCGCTGACGGAGATTGCACTGGCTTGCAAGAGGGCGGAGAACGGCTTTGTGGGTGCACAGAGCGGCATCATGGACCAGTACATCGCCTGCTGCGGCGTAAAAGACCATGCGCTGGTCATCGATACTCGCGACCTGACATCCGAGCCTGAGCCCCTGCCGGCGAATGTACGGCTGGTGATCTGCAACTCCATGGTGAAGCATTCGCATGCGGACGGCGGTTACAACGAGCGCCGGGCCGAGGTGGATGAAGGAAGTCGCGCGATGCGGGCGGTCAATCCTGCGATTCGCGAACTGCGCGACGCGACGCTCGCGGATCTGGAGAAGGCGCGCGCTTCCATGTCGGAAAATGCATATCGCCGCTGCCGCCACATCATTACGGAGAATGCACGCGTAAAAGAGGCCGCGGGGGCGCTTTCGTCCGGGGACATGAAGCGCATGGGCCAATTGATGGCGGACGCGCACGCCAGCTACCGGGACGATTTTGCGGCCAGCTGTCCGGAGGCCGATCTGCTGGTGGAGCTTGCCGCCGCGCAAGCCGGCATCATTGGAGCGCGTTTGACGGGCGGCGGTTTTGGAGGATGCACGGTGAACCTGGTCGAGGCCGCGCATGCCCAGGCCTTCCGGAAGGGCATCCACGATGCTTACCTGGAGCGGGCCGGGATTGATGCAGACATCTATCTGTGCCAGGCCGCTGCCGGAGCATCGGCTCTTCCTTTCTCCCGGTGACGTGCCGCCGGCGCTAATCCTGATGTAGCTTCAAGGCATGCGCCGCCTGCTTCTTGCGCTGTTTCTCATCGCTTCCTTGCCGCTAGCGCGCGCTGCCTCGCATGCCAAGGCGCCGGTCATCGAAGTTGCGAATCCCGACAATCGCGCAGACCAGCTCGCGAAGCATTACGTGGTGCTGGTCTCGATCGACGGCTTCCGTTACGACTACGCGAAGCTCTATGGAGCGCCTCATCTGGATGCGATCGCGAAAGATGGCGCCACAGCTTTGGACGGCATGCTGCCGTCGTTTCCCTCAACGACCTTTCCCAATCACTACACGATCGTGAACGGACTCTATCCCGAGCATCACGGGATTGTAGCGATGAGCTTCTACGATCCGGCGCGGAAGGAGCGGTATTCCTACAACGATCCAAAGTCGAACACGGATGGGAGCTGGTATCGCGGAGTGCCGCTGTGGTCGCTTGCGGAGAAGCAGGGTATGCGCGCGGCGTGCTTCTTCTGGCCGGGTTCGGAGGCCGAGATTGCCGGTGAGCGGCCCAGCTACTACCTGAAATACGACGACGCCCTGCCGGATGAAGAGCGCGTTGATCAAGTGTTGGACTGGCTGAAGCTGCCCGAGGCGAAACGGCCGCACTTCATCACGCTGTACTTTGGCGAGGTCGATCATGCGGGCCACGAGTACGGCCCCGATGCCGCGCAGACGCGCGCGGCCGTCCGGCATGTGGATGGAGAGATCGGGATTCTGCGGGCAAGGCTCGAGAAGCTGCATCTGCCCATCGATCTGGTCGTGGTGTCGGACCATGGCATGGCGAAGGAAGAGGGCGGCTGGATCGATCTGAACCAATACGCAGATTTCAGCGGTGTGGAGACGGTGGGCATGCTGATGTATCCGGATTCGGAGGCCGACGCGGCGAAGCTCTACGCGAAGCTTCGCATCGTGAGCGACAAGTTCAAGGTGTATCGCCGCAACAGGATGCCGGCAGAGCTGAATTACAACGGCGATCCGCGGATCGGCGATCCGGTTATCGTCCCGACGGGTCCTTATGCGATTCGAGTGCACGCGCCGGCCGATGCCGCGCGGAACCGCCCGCCGAATAAGGGCATGCACGGCTACGATTCGGGCACGATGCCCGAGATGCGCGCGATCTTCTACGCCGAAGGGCCGGATATTCGCAAAGGCGTGCGGTTGAAGCCGTTTGAAAACGTGAACGTGTATCCGTTCCTGGCGGAGATACTGCAGCTCGATACTCCGGCAATCGACGGGAACGCTTCGGTGCTGGATCCGGTGCTTATCTCTCATTGATGCGCTGCTGGCCGATAAGGCACTGACCTGGCGCCACAATCAAGCCGCTATGATGAAAACCGCATGACTTACTTTCTGGGCTTAGACGCAGGCGGAACCAGCACGCGCGCGGCGCTGGCCGAAGACGGGCGTGTAATGGGCCGCGCAAAAAGCGGCAGCATCAAAGTGATGCGGGTTTCCCCCGCCGAGGCGGAAGCGAACCTGCGCGCTTTGCTGGATGAAGTTGCAAAGAGCAGCGGTGTGCCGATCACCAGGGTGGCTTCGACGTGCGTGGGCACGGCCGGATACACCGTGTCCACGGTCACGGGATGGATCTGGCAGACACTCGGCCCCATGCTGCGCGGCGACCTGTGTGTTTGCGGCGATGTGGACATCGCACTCGATGCGGCCTTTCCCGGCGAGGCCGGCGTTCTGGTGATGGCGGGCACCGGTTCGAATACGCTGGGGCGCACATCGAAGGGCGAGCTGGTAACGGTGGGCGGCTGGGGGCCGCTGCTTGCGGATGAAGGCTCCGGCCACTGGATCGGGCTGAAAGCGCTGCGCGTCGCCATCCACGAGACCGACGAGCACGGAAGCAGCAAACTGCTGACGGCCCTGGCTGCGCAGTGGAAGGCGGATACGCTGGAGCAGGTAGTCGAGATTGCGCATGCCGTTCCGCCGCCAGACTTCGCCGCCCTGACCCGCACGGTAATGGAGGTTGCAGCGAAGGGCGAGCCGCTGGCGCAGGCTGTGCTGCGCAGCGGCGGACGCGCGCTGGGGGAGGATGCCTCGCTGGCTCTCCGCAAGATGCTCGCATTGGAGCCAACGGCGCCCCGGCGCGTAGCGTTTACCGGCAGCGTGCTTGAAAACATCGCAATGGTCCGCGAAGCCATGTTTGCGGAGATTGAGCGCGAGCATCCCGGCGCGCAGCTCTTGCCCGACGCAGTCGATCCGGTAGAGGGTGCGCTGTGGCGTGCGCGGCAGAACCTGCAGGAAGCTCCCTGATGGCTGGGACTGCAAACGCGGCGGCCGGCGCATCCAGAGCACGCATCGGTGTGCACCTCTCAACTGCGGGTGGAGTCTTCCGCGCAGCCGAGCGCGCACACGAGATCGGCGCGAACACCTTCCAGATCTTCTCGTCGAGCCCGCGCATGTGGCGCCCAGGAAAGATCTCCGAGGATCACTGCGCGCGCATGCAGGAGCTGCGCACTCGCTACGACGTAAGTCCGCTGGTGATCCATGCGAGCTACCTCATCAACGTGGCGGCGCAGTCGGACTCGATCTGGAAGAATTCGATCGCGGCACTTCGCGGAGAGGTGGAGCGCGCCCTTGCCCTGGGCGCGGAATACCTGGTCTTGCATCCGGGTTCGTGGCGCGGGTTGACGCGCGAATCGGGCCTGTTGCGCGCGGCAGAGGCAATCGAGCGCGCGTCTGCACGGTTTGCCATGGCAGGAGTGCGATTTCCGCTTGCTGATTGAAAACACGGCGGGTGCGGAGTTCTCGCTGGGCTCGAATTTCGAACAGGTAGCCGAGCTGGTGGAACATCTTCGCCGCGTAGCTCCGGTCGGAGCCTGCCTGGATACATGCCACTGCCACGTCTCGGGCTACGACATCGTGACCAGCGGTGGATATGAGGAGACGGTGGGGCAGATCGAGCAGCTGATTGGCCTTGAAACCGTGCGGGTCTGGCACATGAACGATGCGAAGGCAGCACGAGGCTCGAAGCTGGACCGGCACGAGCACGTCGGCGAGGGGACGATCGGCGTGGCGGCCTTTCGGCGCATTCTGAATGATGCGCGCTTTCGCCATTGCGCTTTCGTTGCCGAGACGCCGGTGGATGAGCCGGGCGACGATGCGCGCAATGTGAACGTGCTGAAGTCGCTGGTGGGCAGACCGGCGACCGCGAAATAGCCCAGCGGCGGCGATACAATCGTTAGTACACATGGCATTCAAGCAACAAGAGACGCCCCCAGCGGACGCGAGCGCCGCCATTCACACCAGCAGTCCTGCAGCCGGCGCCGATGCGCGTCCCGAGGTCCGTTACGATCCGGCGGAGATTGAAACGCGCTGGCAGGCGCGCTGGGCCGCGCAGCCGGAGCTCTATGCGGCCGAGCCGGCATACGAGCAAGCAAGCCGAAGTACTACGTGCTGGAGATGCTGCCCTATCCCTCCGGCCAGTTGCACATGGGCCACGTGCGCAACTACGCCATCGGCGATGCGCTGGCGCGCTACATGTGGATGCAGGGCTACAACGTGCTGCACCCCATGGGCTGGGACGCCTTCGGGCTGCCTGCGGAAAATGCGGCGATCAAGAACAACACGCCGCCGCGCGAGTGGACGCAGAAGAACATCGCCGCGATGCGCGTGCAGATGGACCGCCTGGGCCTGAGCTACGACTGGGCCACCGAGGTGACCACCTGCCTGCCGGACTACTACCGCTGGAACCAGTGGTTCTTCCTGCGCATGTACGAGCGCGGGCCTGGCATACCGCAAGAACAGCAAGGTGAACTGGTGCCCGGAGTGCCAGACCGTGCTCGCGAACGAGCAGGTGATCAACGGCTATTGCTGGCGGCATGAAGACACGCTGGTCGAACAGCGCGAGCTGGAGCAGTGGTTCCTGCGTACGACCCAGTATGCGCAGGAGTTGCTGGACGGGCTGGACAAGCTCGACGGCTGGCCGGAGCGCGTGCGCACCATGCAGCGCAACTGGATTGGCCGCAGCGAAGGCGCGACGGTCGGGTTTGCGATCGAAGGCCGCAGCGATGTGGTCAAGGTGTTTACCACGCGCATCGACACGATCTACGGCGCAACCAGCCTGCAGCTTGCGCCGGAGCATCCGCTGATTTGCGCCTTGGCGGCAGAGGACGCGGAATTGGCGAAGCGGGTTTCAGCGCTTACCGATGAACAGGATCATGCGCGCGAGGCCGGCGATGTCGGCGGTATCGAGAAACATGGCGTGTTCACGGGCCACTACGCCATCAATCCCTTCACGCAGAGAGCGCGTGCCGGTGTGGGCGGCGAACTACGTGCTGCTCGACTACGGCACAGGCGCGATCATGTCCGTGCCGGCGCACGACGAGCGCGACTATGACTTCGCGACGAAGTATGGGCTGGCAATCAAGCGAGTAATCCAGGAAAAGAACCCCAGCGAGACACCGGCCGCGCTGCCGTTTGTCTTGGAAGACGGCGTGTTGATCGATTCCGGCGAATGGAGCGGGCTCGGCTGCGCGGAGGCGCAGCAGAAGATGACGGCCTTCGCGAAAGCGAAGGGCTTTGGCGAGGCCACGATTACATTCCGGTTGAAGGACTGGGGCGTGAGCCGTCAGCGTTACTGGGGCACGCCAATTCCGATGCTCTACTGCGAGAAGGACGGCATCGTGCCGGTGCCCGACGATCAGTTGCCGGTGCTGCTGCCGGAGAACGTAGAGATCACGCAGGAGGGCGGCTCGCCGCTGGCGAAGCTGCCGGAGTTCGTGAACGTGGTTTGTCCGAAGTGCGGCGGCCCGGCGCGGCGCGAGACCGACACGATGGATACGTTCGTCGATTCGTCTTGGTACTTCTATCGCTACACCAGCGCGAAGGACGCGACGGCGCCATTCGATACCAAGGCGGTGTCCTATTGGTTTCCCATCGACCAGTACATCGGCGGCGTAGAGCATGCGATCCTGCACCTGATCTATTCGCGCTTCTGGACCAAGGTCATGCGCGACCTCGGCCTGATCAAAAACGACGAGCCGGCGGCGCGACTCTTCACGCAGGGCATGGTGATCAAGAACGGCGCGAAGATGTCGAAGTCGAAAGGCAATGTCGTCTCGCCGGACGATATGATTGCGCGCTACGGCGCAGACGCGGCGCGCATGTATGCATTGTTTGCCGCGCCGCCGGATCGCGATCTGGACTGGCAGGAGGATGGCGTCGCCGGGGTCAGCCGCTTTCTCTCTCGCGTCTACCGTTTCGTGATGCGGCATGCTGAACTGGCGCGGTCGTCTTCAGCGGCCGCCACGGAGGCATCGCCCGCGGCGACGGCGCTACTGCGCAAACTGCACCAGACGATTCGCAAAATCACCCAGGACTTCGGTGGCCGCTGGCACTTCAACACATCCATCGCGGCCATCATGGAGCTGGTGAACGAGCTGACCGCGGCCGACGCGGCGATTGTGGAAGGAAAGATCCCGCCGGCCACGGTCGCGAATATTCTGGAATCGCTGGTGCTGATGCTGGCTCCGTTCGCGCCCCATCTTGCAGCCGAGTTGTGGGAGCAGATTGGCCGCAAGGATGCTGTTCTGCGTCATGCGTGGCCGAAGTTCGATGAAGGGCTGGCGCGCGAGGACGAGCTCGAGGTGCCGGTGCAGATCAACGGCAAATTGCGCGCTCTCATCAAGGTCCCCGTCGAGGCTTCGAAAGAAACGCTGGAAGCAGTCGCGCGTGGGGATGAGAAGGTCCAGGCTGCTTTTGCGGGCAAGACAGTCGCGAAGGTGATCGTGGTGCCGGGCAAGCTCATCAACTTCGTGGTTCGCTGACGTGGAAAGCGGTCAATCTCCAACGCGTATGCAAACGCCGTCCGCCCCTATGCGCGGCACGCAGTCGCTGCTCCAGATACAGGCGCAGTGCTGGCGCCGGCCGGGGTTGATTGCGCGCGAGCTGGCATGGCGATGGGCCTTCGGCATTCCAGCGCTGCTGGTGCTCGCCATCGTTGGACGGCTCTTACTTGCCACGCTCTTTGCTGCACATACCGGCATTGAAGACTTCTCCCTCCAGCAGCCGGTTGCGGGGGCTCAGTTCATCCGCGCATCCTATGACGCGATTCTCCCAGCAGCGCTTGCCCTGGCGCGCTGGATCGTGCCGCTGCTGATGGTCGGCTGGGCTATTGCGTCCGGCGTCGGCCGCACATTTGTGTTCCGCGCGCTGGCGCCCGAAAGCCACATACGAACGGCGTCGCTGTGCGGGTTGCAACTCCTGCGTATCGCCGCGCTGGCGCTCACGATCCTGGTGTGGTTTGCCATGGTGCGCTGGGCTGCCCTCCGCGATGTGATTCGCGTACCTGCCGGCGGAGAGCCGAATATAGTGGGTTTCGCCGCATGGCTTATATGTCTATCGCTCGGCAGCTTTGTCGTGTGGGCGTTGTGGAGCTGGGTGCTTTCGATTGCGAGTGTACTGATCGTCCTGGAGGGACGCAGTCTGCCGTCGGCGCTTGCGGCAAGCGTCCGGCTGGGGCCGCTGACCATGAAACTGGTCGAGGTCAATCTGGTCCTTGGCATCGTCAAGCTGGCGCTCATCGTGCTGGCGATGGTCTTTTCCGCAGTGCCCCTACCCTTTGAGGCGCAGATGAGCGGGAACGCGCTCTATCTGTGGTGGGCGGCCGTGGGCGTGTGGTATCTGGTGGCTTCGGACTTCTTCCAGGTGGCACGGCTGGCAGCATTCGTCAGTTCTGGCAGCGCCGGTAGAACTTCGGGGTAACATGAAACGTGGACACCCAGTCGATCGTCATTCTGGACTTTGGCGCGCAGTACACGCAGCTCATCGCGCGCCGCATCCGCGAACAGAACGTCTTCTCCGCCGTGCTGCCCTGCACAGCCTCCCTCGAAGAAATTCAGGCATATAAGCCGATCGGCATCGTGCTTTCGGGTGGCCCGTGCTCCGTGTACGACGCGGACGCGCCGCCGGCTGATCCCAAGGTGCTTGATTTGGGACTGCCTGTTCTCGGCATCTGTTATGGGCTGCAGTTCATCACCCATCATCTCGGCGGCAAGGTGCGCGCGGCGGACAAGCGCGAGTACGGTCACGCGGATGTCCGCATCATCGATGACAAAAACGCATTGTTCGACGGCCTGCCCGCCGACCTGACGGTCTGGATGTCGCATGGCGACGAGGCGCTGGAGCTGCCCCCGGGTTTTCATCTCACGGCGAAGACAGCCAATGCGGTGGCGGGCATTGCCAATCCGGAGCGGCGTATCTGGGCAGTGCAGTTTCATCCCGAGGTGCACCACACGCGGCAGGGAACGGCTTTGCTGCGGAATTTTCTCTTCAAAATCTGCAACGCGAAAGCGGATTGGACGCCAGCGCACTTTGTGCAGAGCACCGTCGCGGCGATCAAGGAGAAAGTGGGCAATGCTCACGCCATCTGCGCGCTCTCCGGTGGCGTCGATTCCTCCGTCGCGGCAGTGCTGGTGCATCGGGCAATCGGCGATCAGCTCACCTGCGTCTTTGTGAACAACGGTGTGCTAAGGCGAAATGAATTCTTCAAGGTGCAGCAGACGATGCGCGACAAGCTGGGGCTGAACGTCGTCGCGGTCGACGCCAGCACGCGCTTCCTTGCGAAGCTCGCCGGCGTGACCGACCCGGAAACGAAGCGCAAGGCGATCGGCAATGAGTTTATCGCCGTCTTCGACGATGAGGCGCATCGCATCTCCGCGACCACGGGTGGCGTGGATTACCTGGTGCAGGGGACGCTCTATCCGGATGTGATCGAAAGCTCCTCGGTGAAGGGCCCATCGCAGACCATCAAGAGCCATCACAACGTCGGCGGATTGCCGGAGACGATGAAGCTGAAACTCATTGAGCCGCTGCGTGATCTCTTCAAAGATGAGGTCCGGCGCATCGGGCGTGATCTCGGCATGCCGGAGGAGATTCTGGAGCGGCAGCCGTTTCCCGGGCCGGGACTAGCGGTGCGCATCCTGGGCGAGGTGACAGCGGAGCGCGTCGCGTTGCTGCAGGAAGCGGACGAGATCGTAGTGGACGAGATTAAGGCGGCGGGGCTTTACCGGCAGATCTGGCAGTCGTTCGCGGTGCTGCTGCCGGTCAAAAGTGTCGGCGTGATGGGCGACCAGCGCACATACGCGTATACCTGTGCAATCCGCGCGGTGCACTCGGAGGACGGCATGACCGCGGATTGGGTGCCGCTTCCCTATGACGTGCTGAAGCGCATCTCCAGCCGCATCGTGAACGAAATTCGCGGGATCAACCGCGTGGTGTATGACATCACGTCAAAGCCGCCGGGAACGATTGAGTGGGAGTAAGCCGGAATCAAGCCTCCTGGGAAGACTCGTTTTACGCCACACGGCACGCTGCTGTATCACAGACCGCATGAGATCTCTGTGCAGGTCGATTCCATTCCGATGGGCTGTTCGCGAGCTCGGCAAAATTCGGTATGAGCTGAAGCGATTGACTAGCGCACCTGCGCGTATCCCTGCGCGATCGGCGCCGTGCCTTTGCGAAGACGGCATGAGGAGCGCCGCTGCGGTCAGGCCGGGACGTACGTAAGCCTGACGGTGTCCTCGCCGACGGGATCGGTAGCAATCAGGCGAAGCGGCGGCCGGGCGGCGGCGAAGTACGGCTTGCCGCGGCCCAACACAAATGGGCGGAAGTAGAGCCGATACTCGTCGATAAGACCGAGGTTGGTAAGACTCCCCGCTAGTTCAGGCCCGGCAACGTCTATCTCGCCGTCGACCTCGGCCTTCAGCCTGCGTACAAACGCTTCGACATCGTTATCGACGAGTGTGGCGTGGGCGCCGACGGACTTCAACGAACGGGACGCGACCCATTTCGGCTTCGCTCGCCATACCGCCGCGAAGTCGTGCTCGACCGCGCCCCACTGAGGCCGATCCTCGTCCCAGTAGCGCATTACCTCGTACATACGACGACCGTACAGAATCCCGGCCAGGCCGCGAACATAGTCGTTGAAGTGACGATGGAGTATGGCGCCGGGCGGCGGCAATTGCGGCCCTCCCTCCACGCCCGCGACGTAGCCGTCGAGAGACAGCATCATTCCGAAGACGAGCTTCCCCATGCTCTTGCGCCTTCCCGATGTCCTGGGCTAGTCTGCCCAGTCGCCATGTGAGACAGCGACACATGACCGCGACAGATGAGTATCCCATCCAAGCGCGGCGGAGAAACAGTGACTCAAGCGTGTTATTCCCAGTCCACAGGGCTGGCGGGCATGCTGGTGTGGTTTGCTCGCTTTGAGCGAGCTGAGGAAAGCGGACCAACAATGGTGTATCGCGTTGAATTGGAAAGACTTGACCATGGCTATGAAGCCCGTGTGCCGGAGATCAACGGTTTTCTTTGCGAGGGGCTTACGGAAGGCGAGACGTTATCTCGCCTGAGACAGAAGCTGGATCGGTATCGCGCCGAGACTGGCACCGACACGGATTTTCCCACAGTGCGGCTTGAGGTTTACCGGACCTAGCCGGTTGTTCAACGACTGGCTTTATCGGCTGCCGCCAGGAAGTTCGAAATCCACGCCGGCTTCGCGATTCTGTTCGATGGTTGCTGGCAAATCGAGGTCGGCGATTGGGATTTTCCGCTGGTGGCCGGGTTCGGCGACAAAGATTGACGATCCGGTGAGCACGTAGCTGCTCACCTTTTCCGACGGGCGACCATTGTTGAAGACCAGGGTTACTGGAGGGTGGTCAAGGCCATCGTTCTGCGCGGCATTGTTTTGTGCAGCGTTGTCCTGCGCCCGCATCGGAAAACCTTCCTGGTCATAGCCGGGAGGTGGTGGCGGCGGGTATCCCTGATCGTAGGGGGCGTCGGCGTACGGTTCTGGCTGTTGCTGCGCATATTCGGGACGCGCCGGCGCTGCAGGTGCGGCCTGCGCTTCAGAATCGCGGTCGTCATTCCAGTCCCAGGCATTGCCAAAGCTAAATGGATCGACGTAGTAGGGAAGCCCCACATAGCCGACGCCAAACCCGGCCCCGCGGCGAGGAATCCGATTGCCATGAACAGGATTGGGCGGACGCTGGAGGGTGGGGCCGAGCTCCCAATGCGGGGTCACATATTTTGGGAGTTCCCAGGAAGGCGTCGGGGTGGAGCTTGTCCCAAACGAATTGGCGCGAACGCCTCCATATCTCTGCCCGCCACCCATCGGTGCGCTGCGCATCGGTGCAGTAAAGGAACGGCTCGGCATGGGGCGCGCTGTCGTGATGCCTCCAGCCGCGGAATGCCCAGCCGTAGCATGCTGGGCAACTGCAGGTAGAGTCGCAAGCACCAGCGCGGCTGCAATGATCGGGGGCCATGCCTGGTGTGGCTTGCGGAATCGGTTCCTCTCCATAGCATCCCTTTCCGCGCACGCGTTCGGCATCACTTATCTTATAGACGCGCCGCACGACAACAGGATGCATTGGTCGCCGGGTCGTTTCTGAGAAGACCGATCTCATCGACACAGATGCGGTGTGGAAACGGTAGACTTGCGGCGGAGTGAGGTTACGGATGCAGGCAGCTCCTCGAACCGCCGCCGTGGTAGGAGCCGGCCCAAACGGGCTGGCAGCGGCCATTACGCTGGCGCAGACCGGTGCTTCCGTCATTGTTTATGAGGCCGAAGCGATCCCCGGCGGTGCGGCGCGAACGCTGGAGCTTACGCTGCCCGGCTTCCATCACGACTTCGGTTCAGCAGTGCATCCCATGGCGGCGGGCTCGCCGTTCTTTCGCACGCTGCCGTTGGATGACTATGGGCTGGAGTGGATCCACTCCCCCGTTGCGCTGGCACATCCGTTGGATGACGGCACTGCGGTGCTGCTGGTGCGGGATATCGACGAGGAATGCCGGTTGCTGGGCGAGGACGGTCCCAGCTGGCGGCGGCTGCTGGAGCCGCTGTCGCGCAACTGGTGGGCGCTGGCGCAGGACATTCTGCAACCGATATTGCAACTGCCGCGGCACCCGCTGCTGCTGGCACGCATGGGTGCCTGCGGCGCATTGCCGGCGGCGGTGCTGGGCCGGCTAGCCTTCCAGGGTGTGCGCGCCCGCTCGCTCATGGCGGGACTCGCGGCGCACTCGTTTCTCAGCCCATCGCAGCCTTTCAGTGCATCCTTCGGCATCGTCATGGCGGCTGCGGCGCACGCAGTGGGCTGGCCGATTCCACACGGCGGATCGCAGGCCATCACCGATGCTTTGATCGCGTATCTGCAGTCGCTCGGAGGAGTGGTGCAGACATCCACGCCTGTGGAGCGGCTGGAGACTCTGGGCGGGGTGGACGTAACGCTGTGCGACACCACGCCGCGTCAACTGCTGCGCATGGCCGGCCCGCGGCTCAACTCCATAGACCGGCACCGCTACGAAAGCTTTCGCCCGGGGCCAGGCATCTTCAAGGTGGATTACGCGCTGAGCGAGCCGATCCCATGGCGGGCGAAGGACTGCGCCTTGGCGGCGACGGTGCACGTCGGCGGCGATGACGCGGAGATTGCGGCGTCGGAGTCCGCTGTAGTCAATGGGCGCACGTCAGCAAGGCCCTTCATGATCGTGACGCAGCCGTCGCTCTTCGATCCGAGTCGCGCCCCGGCAGGCAACCACACAGCGTGGGCTTACTCCCACGTGCCGAATGGGTCGACCGAGGATATGCTTCCGCGCATGGAAGCGCAGATGGAGCGATTTGCGCCTGGCTTCCGTGAATGCGTGCTGGCGCGCCGCGTCTTTCCGCCGGCCGATCTGGAATACATGGACAGGAATCTGCAAGGCGGCGATATCTCTGGCGGCGCGGTCGATGGCTTGCAGCTCTTCCTGCGGCCGGGATGGCGCTACTATGCGACGAGCGATCCGTCACTGTATCTTTGCTCGGCATCGACGCCGCCGGGCGGTGGTGTGCATGGCATGTGCGGGTATAACGCTGCACGGATGGCGTTGCGGCATATGCAGAGATAACGGAGTGGTGAAAGGACTGTTTTGGCCTGGTACGCGCTCGACGATCCGAACGATCCCAAGCTGGACGAACTCGCGACGCAATTCCGGTTGCATCCGCTACACATTGAAGACTGCCGCAGCCACAACGAGCGGGTGAAGAGCGAAGAGACGGACGAATATCTCTTCTACATCCTCAAGTACATTCTTTCGGTCGATCACGGCGAGCTTACGCTGGGAACGCTCTGCCTCTTCGTCGGGCGCGACTACTTCATCAGCGTGCGCGACGCGCGGCACTCCAACGATTGCGTGCTGGATCGCGCGCATCAAGCGCCGGGCGAGCCGCCGCCGGGCAAACTGCTATACCTCATTCTGGACACGATCGTCGATTCGTTCTTTCCATCGATTGATAAAAGCGACGATCTGATCGACGAACTGGAAGATCGTGTGCTCGATGAGCCGTCACCCCAGACCGTGGAAGCCATCTTCGACCAGAAGCGGAAGCTGATCGAGCTGCGGCGCGTGCTGGTGAACACGCGCGATGCCTGCAACTCCATGCTGCGTGATCCCAGCGATCTGATTCCTGATGACCTGTATCCGTTCTTTCGCGATGTCTACGACCACGTGCTGCGGCTGCTGGATTCGGTGGAGACACTGCGCGACCTGCTGAACAACACGCTCGACGTCTATCTCTCGTCGGTAGCCAACCGCACCAATCAGGTGATGAAGGTGCTGACGGTGCTGAGCACGATTGCGCTGCCGGGGCTTGTCATCACAAGCTTCTATGGCATGAACGTGAAGGGCTTGCCGTTCATTGATGCGCAGTACGGCGCCTATTACGTCATCGCGGCGATTGCCGTCTGCACCGTCGTGATGCTGCTGGTGATGCGAAAAGCGCGCTGGCTCTAAGCGGAACGCTGCTTCGGCTGGGCGAGGACCAGTCCGCGCGGCGTCGGCAGCAGAAGCACGGAGAGAAGTCCTTTGCGCTCCAGGTTCAACGCGGCGTCGCGTACGATTCTCAAGTGCGAGCTGGCGTCGTGCATCAGGATGAGCCCATTCGGGTTCATCTGCGGCAGGAAGCGCGTCACTTCCTGCTCGCGGATGGGCATATCGCTATCGGAAAAGAGCAGGTCGATGGTACCCCGGACCTTCATCTCCAGCGACGATTCGTTGCGCAGCTCGATACGGCTGCGCAGGGGTGATGCGGCGAGCTTCTCTTGGGCCTTGGCGAATACGACCGGGTCGTATTCGCAACTGATAATCCGCCCGAAGCCGTTGCGCTCCAGCCCCTCGGCCATCCAGAGCGTGCTGACGCCGAGGAACGAGCCGGTCTCCACGATAAGGTCCGGCTTGATGGTGGTGACGAGGGTGCGAATAAACTCCAGCACCTCGTATTCCGCGGTCATGGAGTCGTACATGCTCCAGTGCTCGGGGTGGGGGCACTCCGGCGTGGCGCGGTGGTACTCCGGCAGCAGCGCGCCGGCGGCCTGCTCGGCCTGCTGCATGATCTTGTGTTCCTGTTTGAGCCTTGGCTTGCGGCGGAAGAGGGGCACGGCTCGATTATAGTGAGCCGTGCTGCTTACTCCAGCTTTTGCTCCGCGACGAGCTGCTTGAACTCGATGGTCGTTCGCAGCATCGCGAAATCCTGCTCTCCCGTCAGCTTCTTCCGGTCATGGAAGCCTTCGTCGAAGGCCTTGCGCAGATAGAAAAGGGCCTGGTCGCGCTGGCCGGCGCGGGCGAAGGCGCGGGCGAGATAGTAATTCTGCGCGATGCGCTCTTCCTTGGTGCTGCCTTCGTCAATCGAAGCATTGCTGTCGTGGTTGAAGGCGTTCGGATCGATGGCGAAGGCGTGGTTATAGGCCTTCTCCGCGTCCTTGTATTTGCGGTCTGCGAAATAGGTGGTGCCCAGGTTGCAATAGATGGCTGCCGACCGCGAGTTGTACTTCAGCGCTTTCTTGTAGTACTTCGCGGCGGTGCGGTATTCGCGTTTGGCATGGTAGACGGCGCCCATGTTGTTGAGGGCGTCGGCATTGTGCGAGTCCAGGCTGATCGCCATCTTGTAGGCCTTCATGGCCTCGTCTATGGCGAACAGGTGATGGTAGGCGACCCCGATTTTTGTCCAGACGAGCGACTTGGTCAGCTGGGCGTGTTGATATGCACCGATCGCGGCGACATATTGCCGGCGGGCCATGTAGAGGTCGCCCTGTGCCTCTGGCGACATCTCGTACATGTACGAGACCTGCGGCGCCGCGGGTGACTCGGGCACACTGGCCGGCTGAACGTGCGCCGTCTGCTGCAGGGCGGTGGGCGGAGAACCGGCGGGCTGCGGCGCAGCTGCCAAGGGCGCGCTGGCGATAAAAAATGCCAGGCAAGCGGTAAGAGTGGACGGAATCGACGCCATGGTCGCCTCCCCGTCCGGGCTACTTCGTCCAGACGCCAGAAGAATACGCCGGAAGATGAACCCCTGTCAGGAGAAATGTGATCGGAATACAACAGTCTGGGACTGTGTGTACCGTCGCTCTACACGACCTGACCGGGATCGGGTATGGAGATGAGTGCCCGGGCCCGGACCCCCCTCCCCCCTCCCGTCCCCGGAGCCTGGCTAGCAACTGCTTTGCTTTGATACGGATAACCGTCCTCCCGAGCGCCAAATTCGTCTTTCCAAAGGACTTATCGCTAAATTCGTCTTTATGCAAGGGTTAGCGGCACCCGTCTGCACTGTTTTCATGGCAATCGATCGCGCCGGCCTGTATTCCCTGAGCCGAAACAAGAGGTGAATAGATTCCTCTAGAGAGAAGACTTAGCTCGAAGCTACGAAGTGAACGGAAAATGGAAAACGCGGCCCGGAGGCCGCGTCTATTTCAAGGCTAGCAGTTTCGATGAAATAAAGTGGCACGTTTTTGCTCTTCCCGGCGAGGGCGTGCCGAATCGGGACTGTGGTTTGATGGCTGCATGCCCAAGGGACAGCGGCGCGAGTACGGGAAGGGTGAGCTGCATTTTGTCACGTCGGTTTGCTACCGGCGGCAGCCGAAGCTGGCGGACGAGAAACATCGCGCGCTGTTTCTGCAGTTGCTGGAGCAGACGGCGCGGACCTTCGGGTTTGAAGTGCGCGGCGTGGCGGTGGAGCCGGACCGCTTTCATCTGCTGATGACCGAGCCGGTGCGGGATACAGCCGACCACGCGATCGAAATGCTGCGGCATCGCTACGGGCGACGCTACAACAGCTCCGCGCGGACCGATGAGCAGGTGTGGGAGACCAAGTGGACGGATGCGCACGTGGTGGGGGCGGAGGCTTTGGCGGCGCGGATGGAATTTCTGCGGGAGGCGGAGGCGAAGGCTGAAGCAGCGGCTTCCTCCGATAGTGCTTCGCCTGACATTGAAGCGTGACCTGGGAAGCGTGACCCGGCGAGATCACCGTTACCTTCACCCTTGTTCAGGGCTGGATTGCAGCGCTTAGACACGATCTCCGTCCTATTTGGGTCGGTGAGAACTATCCCCCCAGCTTTGCTAGGATGGCACCCGGCTGCCGGGCAGCGACATATTCTGCCACCAGAGAGAGCGATGGACGACTGGAAGCTGGTTCCGAAGGGAAAGCCGCCGGAGATCGAGAA
Source organism: uncultured Acidobacteriaceae bacterium (assembly GCA_963758545.1). Taxonomy (GTDB): domain Bacteria; phylum Acidobacteriota; class Terriglobia; order Terriglobales; family Acidobacteriaceae; genus KBS-83. The sequence goes on from CAVWVY010000001.1 coordinate 53,723, forward strand.
GGCCGGCGAGACCACGCTGGACGCGCCTCTACCGGCCAAGGACCGGTTGGCGGCCAGACTCGCGAGCGGGCTTGCGGACCGGCTGGTGCAGAAGGGAACCGGGCCGCTGCCGCTGATCGAAGACGATCCGCTGGTGGAGCTGCTGGGCAAGGCAACGAACGAAGAGCTGGCGCCGCTGGTCGAGATTCTCTGCACCAAGGGCGGCGTGATGTGCCAGCTTACCCTGACGGCTGCTTATCGGAACAACCAGCCGAATCATCAAGCCTATGTCCGGGACATTGCGGCGGAGATCCAGAAGTTCGGCGCCAACACGCTGAAGACGCTGCTGGTGCGTGGCGGCAAGGGCGTGCCCTACGAGCAGATCGTGCGAGACGTAGCCGGGCGCGTGGGCGTGAAGAGCGGGGAGAAGAGCACGCGCGAGATCGAGCGCGAGATTGTGACCAAGCTGCTGATGGAGGCGTACGAAACGATGTCTCCGGAGCAGCGGCGGGAGCTGCTGCTGTCCCTGAAGATACGGGACCACAAACTGCTGCTGGCGCCGGGCGGCGTGGAGGCGGCGCGGCTGGCGATACAGCACTCCGGGTTCGCGGTGTTCAAGGGCAGCGTGATCGTAGCCAACGCGGCGGCACAGCAGTTGCTTGGCCACGGGCTAAGCCTGGCGACGAATGCCGCGTTGACCAAGGGGATCGCGGTGTTTGCCGGGCCGGTGGGGCTGGTCTTTGCCGCGCTGCTGGGCGGCAATGCGCTGGCTGCGCCGGCGCGGCGGGTGACGGTGCCGATTGTGCTGCAGGTGGCGGCCATCCGCGCAGTGCACGAGTATCACCACGAGACGGCGTGGGAGAAATTCGTCAAGGTCGATGCGGCGGCACAAGTGGACGATCGGGATTGTCGTCGCGCTGGTGGGTTGGCTGCTGTTTTACTTTCACGTGATTCGTTGAGGGCGGTCGGCGTTTGCGCTGCGGGCTTACTACAGGCCCACCGAATTCAGCATTGACGATCCCTTCGCGGTGAGCATAGCTTCGCAGTGGCTGATGGGCCCATCCCCTTCATTTCACTCTTTCCAGAGGATGATGCAGATGCGGACCAAAGGCTTTCTCAGCGCAATGCTGGTTTTCCTGGCGATTGCGGCAGCGCGGTGTCTCCAGGCTCAGACGCGCGAAACCGACCGTGCCATGGCGCCGGCTGTTGCTTCCGGCCCTTCAAGTGACTCTGTAGCTCCGTTTGGAGTGCCGCTGGCCCCTCCCATCTACCTGGTAAATTTCCTGCTCCTTTACGTTTCGAATCCAGAAACTGCTGCCTACATGCCGGCCTACAGGGTGGCGCTTCCTCAAGAGGTCTATAAGTGCCTTTTCGATAATCCCGATGGCTGTCCTTACGCTGAGATGGAGCCATTTTTTGCAGAGCAGGCCGGCGGTGGTGGAAGCGGTCGAAACCAGAAAACTTTCTGGCCAACTTCCTGCCAGACCAGCCCGAGATGGCGAAACTTAGCTCCGCCGGAAGACCGGCAACCAGAGCAGATCAACCAGCCATTGGGAAGGAAAAACGCAGATCGACTGGCGAAGCTTCTGGGCGTTGAGCCAGACATGATTCTGACCGATGCGGAATATCAATGCCTGATCGGGACACCGCCGAGAGATGTATCCCGAGAAATTATCTACGCATGTTCTCTCGATCTCACCAATTCGAACGGAAATACGGACATTCCGCTTTCGAGTTACGGACTGTTTCTCAATTTGAAAGGAGACGTCGCAAGCGATTGCGCGCCTCAGGCACCCTGTCTTGAGTTCAACAAGCTATTCGCGGGACCGTTGGAGGTCATTGCGAAACAGTGCGGATTTGCGGATAAGTTAGTACGCTTAGTGGCGAAGACACCTTTTCTCGAGTTCGTTAATGAAGGCCATGAGTGCCAGCAAAAATGGATGCCTTCGTGCATCGCCGAAGCCCCTTGCGCAGGCAATGGCGGCCACTCGAGCAACAAGTGCGCGCCCTCTCTTTTGCCTTGATAAGCAGACCGCTTCATGGTTTAGCTAGCAAACGGTTCGGAGGCTAGCCGGTTAGAAACACAAAGAGCGCCGCTGACGCGGCGCTCTTTCTGTTTCCACCCGAAGGGCGTCTGCCCAATGACTAGTCCTTATGCGTGGACGGGCTCGTGCAAGGTGGCGTGCTGGTCTACTTTGTCGTGCCAGCTGTGTGCTCCCTGCAGCGCCTTGTTCACGTTGTTGATGTTTTCGACGCCGGTGGTGTTGAGCCACTCTTCGAAGGCCTTGGCTCCCTTGGTGGCGTAGATCTTGATGCCGTCTTTCCAGGTGGCGCGGCCGCAGAGGACTCCGTTGTAGCTGGTGCCGGATTCGTTGGCTAACTCGAGGGTTTCGATGAAGACCGGGTTGGAGACGCCGGCGCTGAGATAGATAAACGGCTTGTGCGTGGAGCCGGCAGCGTCGCGGAAGTGCTGGAGCGCTTCGGCGCGGCTGTAGGCGGTCTCGCCTTTGTAAGCCTGGGTGCCGGCGACGAACTCCATCTGCACCGGGACTTCGACCTTCAGCACATCGACGCCGTACTTCTCCTTGCCGAATTCGGCCATGGAGCCGGAGACGATGTCAGGCTTGGCCTTGGCGTAGGCGATGGACTTCTCGTCGCCGCCCTTGTGGTCGTAGCCGACGAATTCGAGGAAGAAGGGGATGTCGTGCGCGCGGCACTCGTCGCCGATGCGCTCGATGAAGGCGTGCTTGCGGTCGTTGATGTCGGAGGTCTCCATGGGGGTGTAGTAAAGGAGGACCTTGATACAGTCGGCGCCGGCTTCCTTGAGGCGGCGGACGGACCAGTGGTCGAGCAGATCGGGCAGGCGGCCGGGAGTGTGGGCATCGTAGCCGGTCTTCTCATAGGCGAGCAGCAGGCCCTTGCCGTTGCGGTGCTTGGAGGCGGGGAGCCCGAACTCGGGATCGAGCAGGATGGCGGAGGCGTGCTTCGTCAACACAGAAGTGACGAGGGTTTTGAACTCTTCGAGCGCGGAGGCGGGGACAGTGGCGGCGCCGGCTTCCTTGGCGAGCGATTTCTGGAGGGAGCCGCGCTGATCCATGGCGGCGGCGGCGATGACGCCGCGCTTGTCCGAGACAGACTTGAGGCCGGCGAGCTTGCCGGGGGTGAGCTTGATCATGATGCTTCTCCTAGACGGGTGTGTAGAACAGATGTCTTGAGCGGGTGAAAGAACTCGACACCATTCTACCGCGCGCGAACTGGCCGTCCGAGCATAGGCGGCTGCGGCGGTGCTTGCCGCATGGCCAAGAGTGGCTGCGGCGCGTTTTGTGTCGGTCGTTGCGGGAGGTGAATCACCAATCTTCATTGCGAAAAATGCAGGAGAGCGGACCGATGCCTGACAGTACTATTGCGTGGGGGATTCCAGGGGGTGGGCGATGGATCGGCGTGCGTTTCTTCAGCTGCTGACGGCGGGGGCCGGGTCGGCTGCGTTCCCTGCGAGTATTGCGCGGGCGCTGGAGATTCCGGCGTACCGACATACCGGGACGATCGAGGATGTGGAGCATGTTGTTTTCCTGATGCAGGAGAACCGGTCGTTCGATCACTACTTCGGAACGCTGCGCGGGGTGCGGGGGTTCAATGATCCGCGCGCGGTGTGGCTGGCGTCGGGCGATTCGGTATGGAAGCAGCCGGATGGCGAAGGGTACGTGCTGCCGTTTCATCCTCCGGCGCCGGAATCGAGTGAGGCGGGGCTGGGGTTGACATTTCTTGAGGACCTGGCGCACGACTGGACGACGACGCATGCGGCGTGGAACCAGGGCCGCTACGACCAGTGGATTCCTAACAAGGGCCCGGTGACGATGGCGCACCTGACGCGCAGCGATATTCCATTTCACTACGCGCTGGCCGATGCGTTCACGGTATGCGATGCGTACTACTGTTCGCTGCTGGGGCCGACGGACCCGAACCGCTATCACATGTTTACGGGCTGGGTGGGCAACAACGGCGAAGCGGGCGGCCCGGTGGTGGGCAACGAGGAGAGCGGGTACAGCTGGATGACGTATCCGGAGCGGTTACAGAAAGCAGGTGTGAGCTGGAAGGTATACCAGGACGCGGGGCTGGGGCTGGATGCGGCAGGGAAGTGGGGCCAGTCGGAGGACGCGTATATCGGGAACTATGGCGACAATGCGTTGCTGTATTTCGACCAGTATGAGACGGCGGGCGAGGGATCGCCACTGTATGCCGGGGCGAAGACGGGGACCGCGATCGCGACGGGCGGAACGCTGTTCGCTGATTTCGCGGCGGATGTGAGGGCGCACCGGCTGCCGCAAGTGTCGTGGGTGGTGGCGCCGGAGGCGTACTCGGAGCATCCGAACTGGCCGGCGAATTACGGGGCGTGGTATGTGGCGCAGATTCTCGATGCGCTGACGGCGAATCCCGAGGTGTGGAGCAGGACCGCGCTCTTCCTGATGTTTGACGAGAACGATGGCTTCTTCGACCACATGGTGCCGCCCACGCCGCCCATCTCACGCGCGCAGGGGCTTTCAACGGTAGATACGGCGCAAGAGATTTTTCCGGGGAATGCGAAGTACCCGGGTGGACCATATGGGCTGGGGGTGCGGGTGCCGATGCTGGTGATCTCGCCGTGGAGCCGGGGCGGCTGGGTGAATTCGCAGGTGTTCGATCACACATCCCTGATCCGGTTTGTGGAGCGGCGCTTTGGTGTGCACGAGCCGAACATCACGCCGTGGCGGCGCGCGGTGGCGGGCGACCTGACATCGGCGTTTGATTTCAAAGCGCCGAATCGGGCAGCAATGCGATTGCCGGCCACGGTGGCATATCGGCCGCCGGATAATCAGCGGCATCCGGATTACAAGCCCGCGCCGCCGGTGGAGAAGCAGATGCCGGTGCAGGAGCGGGGGACGCGGCCGGCGCGGGCGCTGCCGTATGACCTGGCAGTAGATGTACGGGTGGATCGAGCGAGGCGCGAAGTGGAACTGAGTTTTCACAACTCCGGCGACGCAGGCGCGGTCTTTCATGTGCGGTCCGGCGCCGGAGCAAGCGGGCCATGGAGTTACACAGTGGCAGCGCATGCGGAGCTGAAGGACACCCTACCGGGCGGCGAGGACGTTTACGAGTTTTCCGGCTATGGTCCGAATGGTTTCTATCGCGCATTCGAGGGGCGATTCGCGGGCGTGGATGTGGCGGTGACGGCGAAGCACGTGACGATCGCGGACGAGGACGGTGAACCGAAGCCGAGTCTCGTGCTCACGCTGCGCAATGAGGGTGAGGCGGTGCGGCAGATTACGATCCATGACGGTTACAGCAAGGCGATTCATCAATTGGTCCTGACGCGCGGAGAGAAAACGCAGCGTCACTGGGCGCTGAAGGAGACCTCCGGCTGGTATGACCTGCTGGTGGAGGCGGATGGTGATGCGAAGTTCCGGCGGCACTTTGCCGGGCATGTGGAGACGGGGCGCGACAGTGTGAGCGATCCGCTTATGGGCGGGTGCGCGATATAGAAATGTTTATGGAGAACCCATGCCTACCGGGTTTGAAAGGTAAGTTTGGCAGAAGCGATCGGCACCTGATCCTTGCAACAAGATGCCAAAATATTTGTCCCGCCTTTCAGTTGTTTCGAGCACGCCATCTCGGAGCATGCCCCACGAGTGTTGTCTCCAAAGGCCATCTTCACTCAAAGCATAGCCAGTGGCGACGCCAATGATCCTCCGCTCCGGTGATTTCCAGAGCGATGCGACATTTTGATGGCATCCATTCCGTGCCATCAGCTTCATGGTGATTGGTCCACTCATGAGAAATCCGAATTGTAAGAGAGCGGGTAGATCAGGATCGGGCTTTTGGGGCGCAACAATGAAGTCGCCACCAAGCCCCAGCAATAAAATCTTGAGGTGCTTTAGTTCAGATTGATTGCCTACAGCTTTACGGAATCGAGCCTGTAGGAACTTCTTCTGGTCAATATCCATGAAACCGAGAGCTTAGCATGTCCTCCCATGCAGTAAGTGCTTGCGAACAGACTTTGTGCACATTGAGCAGCGCTAAAGTGAGCAGCCCTTTGAGGATTGAATGCCTTCTCCGAGCGATGCTGGGAGCGGGTCTATTCCGGGAACGGGTGGCTGGAATTGCCACGGAGACTGCGACGTAATGCCAAAGATAAATGTCTGGCCTGGGACGTAGCGCTGGCGGACGTCGAAATTTTCGTAGGCGATGCCGCCGGGGACCTGGTCGTGTGAGGCCCAGTAGACGCGGCGACCGTTGACGCGCACGCGCAGGTCCGGCTCTATGTCATGCGCGGCGATGCGCCAGTATTGCGTGAGCTTCGGCAGCGGGTCGTGCCAGTGGCCGCTGGGCGTCCCGGGGAAGGACGACGGGTTCGCCTCATTGGTGGTGGCGAAGACGATCGCATCGCCGTCGCCGGTGCGCAGCATGTCGCGCAGCGGATAGTTCGGCGGATCGTCAAATGCGTCGCCGGTGTAGGCGCCCATCAGCTCGCGGCTGTCGACAACGCAGCGATGGAGCCACAGCCGACGCAGGCGCTCGAAGTTGCCCATGGTGGCGGTGAGCGAGAGCTCTTCGATCGCGGGGCTGTCGTTGTCGGCAAAGACGGAGAGGCGCAGCTCATCGGGATGGTCGCTGTCGATGGAGGCGATGACGTGGACGTGCGCGTTGTTGACGGAGAAGCGCTCGACATCGATCTGCACGCTGAGCCGCTCGATGGCGGGATTGTCACGGTTGCCAGGAAAGGTCTCGAGCGTGCCGGTGGGGCGATTGTCTTTGCCATAGGAGCTGAGATCGACCCAGAGGCGCTTGCCGTGCTCGCCAGGATCGAGGCGGCTGGGTTCGAGCTCACTGAAGGCCATACGGCTCATGCGGGAGCCGAGGCCGAGGATGACCGGCTCGATGGCGATGTAGTTGAGCAGCTCCGGCTTGCCGGTGGTGGGCGAAATGACGCCGACACGGATGAGCCCGCGAGGTCCACGAAGGCTGCTGCCGGGTGAGGGAAGGCCGAAGACGATGCCGTCCCTGCGCCCCCAGATGAGCGGATCGCCCGCCGCGTGCGGCTGAATCCACGGCGAGGATGGTGCGGCTGCTGCCTCTGGCGGCGCGGGCGCTGTGTTCTGCGCGATGGATGCCGGCGCGGCCATCGTGGTCAGGGCGAGGAGAGCGAGCAGGCAGGAAAGGGAATGGCGTTTGCGCATGAGGGTGTGTTGTAGCGGAGCCATTCTCTCACGAAATTTAATCCTTTAAATATCCCAGATCGATGCTGGTGAGACCGGCACGGTACGCGAGGACTAGCTGGTGTGGTCGAGGATGATCTTCCAGCCGCTGCCGGTCATTTCGAAGACGAGAGAGAAGATTCCCTGGACGTCTCCGCCGGCGGCTGCGTTGCGTGTCAGGTGATAGCGGCCGGTGACGGTGGCGAAATGCGCGTCGAGCGGCGTAATCTCCAGATCGCTGAAGGCGAGCTCACCCATCTTCTCTTTCCCGCTGTAGATCGTGCGATAGCGATCACGGATGGTTGCGTATCCGTGCTGTACCGTCTTGCCGACGAAGGTTGTGGCGGGCGAGTCCTTGTATCCCTGCATGAAAGCGGCGACGTCGCCGCGATTCCAGGCGGCGACCTGGGTGTCGAGGACATTGCGAATGGCGGTCTGACTCGCGCTGCTGTCCGGAGGCGGCGGTGCGGCTTGCGCGGCTGCGACAACGAGCAGCACGAAGAACAGAGCGGCGAGGCGGCGGTGTGAGTGTGGACGCATGGGTTTCTCCCGTCGCAGGGATGGTAGCACCCGGGATAGCCAGGGGCTGGACAAGATCACAATGCGGATGTATACACTGTATACATGGCTCGATCGACTGCAGAACGGATTGCCCGTGCGGCCCGGCGGCTGCTGGATAAAGACGGCGTCGAGGCGGTAACCATGCGGCGCGTTGCCGCCGCCGTGGGTATTACGGCGATGGCGGTCTACCGGCACTATCCGGATCGCAAAGGGCTGCTGAACGCGCTGGCGGACGAGGGGTTCGAAGAACTGGCCGAGCGGCTGGCGGCAGTGCGGCAGACAGGATCGATCGAAGAGCGGCTGACGCGGGGTCTCGATGTGAATGTGACGTTTGGGCTCGAGAATCCGCGACTGTTTGAGCTGATGTTTCTTTCGCCGCGTGAAGGCGCGCGGCAGTTTCCGCGGGATTTTGCGGCGGGCAAGTCGCCCACGGCAAATCAGTTTGCAGAACTGGTGCAAGAAGGAATAGCGAGCGGCTATTTTCGCGAAACCGATGTATGGGCGGTGGTTTTCGAGACCGGAGCGCTGTGGCAGGGTCTGATGATGCTGTACCTGGGCGGCCGCGTCAGCATGAGTGCGGCGCGGTTTCGCAACTACTGCCATGAAGCGATGAGGAGGTACATGGATGGCATCCGCAAATAGATGGAAGCAAGGCGTACTGGGGATCGTGGCGGCCGCGGCAACCGTGGCGATGCTCTGGTTTGGCAATGGGCTCGATCCGTGGTGGCCGTTGATGTGGTTTGCGCCGTTGCCGGTGCTCGTGTTTGCGCTGCGCTCGTCATGGTGGGCTGCTGGGCTGGCGGCAGGGGCGGCGTGGCTGGTCGCAGGTCTGAACTTGTGGGGCTACCTTCACCGGCTGGGGCTGCCGTTCGCTGCGTGGCTCGGTATTTTTGGTGTCGTGGCTGCGTTCGCAGCAGCGGCGGTGCTGCTGTTTCGCGCGCTGGTGCTGCGCGGCGCATTGTGGAGCGGACTGATTGCGTTTCCGGCAGTGTGGGTCACGCTTGAATATCTGCGCAACCTGACGACGCCGCATGGCACCGCGGGCAGCGTTGCCTACACGCAATTGAAGTTTCTGCCGTTCCTGCAGCTTGCGTCGATTACCGGGCCATGGGGCATGACGTTTCTGCTGCTGTTGTTTCCGGCCGCGCTGGCGATCGGTTGGCATTTACGGAGCCGTGAGCCGCGGCGGGCATTTCGTGTGCTCGCAGTTACGTTTGGCGTGCTTTGCGCGGTGCTGCTCTTTGGAGCGGCTCGGTTGTTTATGACGCCGCGCGGTCCCCTGGTGCGGGTAGGGCTGATTGCATCCGACCTGCCGGCAAATGACGGGATCGCGGCCAACGGCGCAGATGCGCAGCGGCTGTTTGAGAGCTATGCGGCGGAAGCGGAGCGGCTGACGGCAGGCGGCGCGCAGATTGTCGTGCTGCCGGAGAAGCTTGGCGCGGTGCTGGATGCGGAGAATGGGAAGGCAGATCCGATCTTTCAGCGTCTGGCGGACCGGACGGGCGCGACAATAGTCGTGGGGCAGCTCCATATTTCGGGAGCGCAGAAGTACAACCAGGCGCGGATCTATCAGCCGCACGAGGATGTGCTCAGCTACGACAAGGAGCACATGCTGCCGCCGTTTGAATCGCCTCTGACGCCGGGCACTGCGCTGGTGACGTTGCCGAAGCCATCGGCGCCGTGGGGCGTTGCGATCTGCAAGGACATGGATTTTGCTGCGCCTGCGCGCCGATACGGCAAGGCCGACGTTGGGCTGATGCTGGTGCCGGCGTGGGATTTCAACCGCGACCGGACCTGGCATGGGCACATTGCCGTGATGCGCGGGGTGGAGAATGGCTTCAGCCTGGTGCGCGCGGCGAAGAATGGCTTCCTGACCGTAAGCGACGATCGTGGACGTGTGCTGGCGGAGGCGCGCAGCGACGCCGCGCCGTTTGCGACGCTGTTGGCCAGCGTTCCGGCGGCGCACAGCGCCACGCTGTATCTGCTGCTGGGGGATTGGTTCGCGTGGCTGGCGTGCGCGCTGCTGGTGCTTGTGATCGTGCAGCTTTGCCGGATCAGCTTCGCCGCTGCGTCACCATCTGCGCGGCGGCATGAGCAGACGAGTGAAGCGGGCCGCAAGAACGGTGTCGGCCGTACCGCGGTGTAACGCGCTATCCGACGCGGAGAGCCTGGGTGGGATCGAGCGATTCGGCGCGGCGGGCGGGAATCGCGGCAGCGAGCAGCTCTGCCGCGGCCACGCGGTTCGAATCAGGCAGATAGTTCCGTAGTCGCCGCAGCGTCCGGCTGAAGAAGCCTGCGCCCAAGACCAGGGCAGCGCACGTCGAGCGGAAAGATGCGATTGGCGCAGCTGCGTCAACTGGCATCGTTGGCTAAACAATGGCCGATATCAGGTCGAAAGGACCGCGCGCTGCGCCTCAAAGAGCTCGCGAATTCCTGCTTCGGCGTAATCCATCATCTCTAGCATCCTTGCGCGGGGAAAGGCTTTTTGCTCGGCGGTGGCCTGGACTTCGACAAAGCCGCCGTCTTCGGTCATGACGATGTTCATGTCGACCTCGGCCTGGGAGTCTTCTTCGTAGGCGAGATCGAGCAGGACTTCGTCATCGACGATGCCAACGCTGGTGGCGGCGACGAGCTGGCGCAGCGGCGATTGCTTGAGCGTGCCCGCTTTGACCAGGCGATGCAATGCGAGCGCGAGCGCGGCGCAGGCACCGGTAATGGCCGCCGTGCGCGTGCCCCCATCGGCCTGCAATACGTCACAGTCGAGGATCACTGTGCGCTCGCCGAGCGCCTGCATGTCGACGACGGCGCGCAGCGAGCGGCCGATGAGACGCTGGATTTCATGGGTGCGGCCGGAGATTTTGCCGCGCTCGGATTCGCGCGCGGTGCGGGTGAGCGTGGCGCGGGGCAGCATGCCGTACTCGGCCGTGACCCAGCCGCGGCCGCTATTGCGCAGCCAGGCGGGGACGCCCTGCTCGACGGTCGCGTTGCAGAGGACGCGGGTGTGGCCGATGGAGATAAGGATGGAGCCTTCGGCGGTAGCGACGTAGTCGGGCGTGAGGGAGACAGGACGAAGCTGATTGGCGGCTCGGCCGGAGCGAATACCGGGAATTTTGTCGGGGGGGCGCACAGGAACCATGTAGCGGATTGTATGGCAGGCGCGTGGAGGGGCTCGGGAACGATGCTGTAAACCGCACATAATACATGCGAGCTACCCCTTAAGTGGAGGGGGGTCACCGCGCTGCGCCATTACCGAAGTCAGGTTTTGCGGCGATTTCAGCACCATTCCCGGAATGAAATCTGGTTAGACTTCTGACTGTAGAGAGATTGCACGGTTGGTATGTAAGAAATGCACGATGCTGTTCCAGATCGGCAATTTTGACTCTTTGAGGTGCTGCCTTGAACGAAGTGATGGGAATCGAGCATAGCGGGAACAGACTGCACGTTCTCGTAATCGAAGAAGACGACGCTACCCGGTCGGCCTGTATGGAGATTGCGACCCAGCGAGGCTTCGCGGCTGAGGGCCTGGCGGAGGCGGAAGACGCCCAGCAACTGCTGCACAGCCACACGGTGGACCTGCTGCTGATGGAGCTGAAGGCGAGCCGGCACGAAGGATTCCAATTGCTGGAAGAGGTCAAGGCGCTGAAGCCGGAGACAGCGATCATCGTGATGACCTCCTCGGGGACGATCGGCTCCGCAGTGGAGGCCATGCGCGGCGGAGCGACGGAGTACCTGACCAAGCCGTTCCTGATGGAAGAGCTGGGGACAGTGCTGGAGCGCGCGGCGCAACAGCGGCAGGTAAGCGGGGTGAGCCGGACGCCTGCGCGAGAAGCTGCACACCAACGGCGGCACCGGAAACCTGGTGGGACGCAGCCCGGAGATGGACAAGCTCTACCGCATTCTGGCCAAGGTGGCGCAGAGCCATCATCCGGCATTGATTGTGGGCGAGAACGGCACCGGCAAGGAGATGGTGGCGCGCACCATCCATGCGCAGAGCGAGATCTGCTTCGCAACCCTTCCTCACCGTGGACTGCGGCGCATTCGCGCCGGAGATGATCGAGCATGAGCTGTTCGGCTACGTGAAAGGCGCCTTTCCCGGAGCGCTGCGCAATGTGCCTGGAGTGCTGGCCTCGGCAGAGCGCGGCACAGTGTTCCTGGACGAGATTGGCCAGTTGACACCGGACCTGCAGGGCAAGCTGCTGCGGGTGCTGCAGGAGAAGGAGATTCGTCCGGCCGGAGCGACACACCGCATTCCGCTGCACGCGCGCATCCTGGCGGCGAGCAGCGTGGACCTGGCGGCGGCGGTGACCAAGGGGACCTTTCGCAAGGACCTTTACTACCGGCTGAACGTCGTGACGCTGCGGATTCCGCCGCTGCGCGAGCGGCGCAGTGATATTCCGCTGCTGGCGACGCATTTTCTGGAGCGCATGTCGCGCGAGAGCGGAGAGAGCTACACGCTGAGCGATGACGCGCTGCGCAGCATGATGGACTATGACTGGCCGCAGAATGTGCGCGAGCTGGAGAGCGCGATCGAACGCGCGTGCACCATGGCATCCGGGCCCGGTGATCCACATCGGCGATCTGCCGACGCAGTTGCAGAATCATGAGCTGGGGCTGCGGCGGGAGGCATCGTCGCAGATGCAGAAGACGCAGGCAATCATAGCCAGCCGGCGGCGGCACCGCGGGTGACGCCGCTGGCGGAGCTGGAGAAGCAGGCGATCCTGAGCACGATCCGGCAACTGAAAGGCGATAAGCTGCTGGCGGCGCGGCTGCTGGGCATCGGCAAGACAACGCTGTACCGCAAGCTGAAGGAATACGGGCTTTCGGAGAACGTCTCGCTGGAGGCGCTGGAATCGATGAATGGAACCGGCGCAATCCGATCTGGCATGTAACGATAGAAGGGGACCCGGGCTATGAAGGAAACAGCGAATGTCGTACAGCGAGTACTGGTGATTTCCGCGTTGAGCGGAGCAGAGACCTGTGCCACTGCGATCATGCAGCAGATGGGGCTGGATGCAGAGGTGGTGCCGGGGCGCCGCGAGGCCGTGGAAGCATTGCGCACCGGCGAGCTATGCGGCGGTGATCGTGGATGACGCGCTGGCCGAAGGCGATCCACGCGGGGCCGAAGTGCTGTGGAAGATGGCCGGACTGGCCATCCCGATGCAGGTGAACTTTGCGCTGACAGGAAGCGCGCGGCTGGTGCGCGATTTGCGCGCGGCGCTGGCGCGGCGCGAGCAGGAACAGGGTGCGGCGCAGCGAGCGGCGCTGCAGGCGGTCGAGAGCGAACTGCGGAACTCGATCTCCGGCCTGCTGCTGCACACGCAACTAGCGCTGCGGGAGAGCCCGCCGTCTCCGCAACTGGAACAACGGCTGCGGCTGATGGCCGAGCTGGCGGGGAACCTGAAGCAGCGGCTGGATGTTCCGCAGGCTTAGGGTTTCTTCGCTTCCAGCTTCCAGCCTGAACTCTGGCGGCGAGCCGATGACAGCGTTGTGCCGGGTTATGATCGGCGCATGTCTCTGAATCAGGAGATTGCGCTGCGTTCGTGCGTGCCGGGCGATGAAGAGGCGCTTGCTTTGGTGGGCGCGGCGACGTTTCTGGAGACCTTCGCCGGCCTGCTGACGCGGCCCGGACATCCTGGCGCATTGCCGGGTGCAGCATGCGCCCGTGCAATACGCGGCATGGCTGGCAGACCCCGACTACAGGCTTTGCCTGGCGGAGCTGGATGGCGCACCGGTTGGATTTGCGGTGCTGTCGCCGCCGGATCTGCCGGTTGCCGTGACGACAGACGACATCGAACTGAAGCGAATCTATCTGCTGCACCGCTTTCAGGGCGGCGGTCTGGGGCGGCGGCTGCTGGAGTGGTCGGTTGCCCAGGCGCGATCGCTGGGGAAGAGACGGTTGCTGCTCGGCGTGAAGGCGGACAATACGGCCGCGCTGGCCTTCTACGATCGTGTTGGATTTGTACGGATCGGCGAGCGGAAGTTTCTTGTCGGCGCCATGCTCTGTGACGACTACATTTTGTCGCTCTCACTGTAGCGAGTCGGTTGCGCGCAAGCTGGCAAGCGATGAGAGCTGGCGGCCCTCGGCGTCGAAATTTTCTGGAGCGAGCCAGGCCTCGAAGCCGCGCCGTACCTGCGGCCACTCCTCCTCTGTAATTGCGAACCATGCCGTGTCCCGGCTGCGCTGCTTATAGACGGCGGCGTTCAGGAAGATGCCTTCAAAGCGGAAGCCGAGGCGGAGCGCAGCACGTCGCGAAGGCGCGTTGAGCGCATCGCATTTCCACTCGTAGCGGCGGTAGCCAAGGTCCTCAAAGGCATGGCGCATGAGTAGATATTGGATTTCCGTCGCGGCGCGGGTATGTTGCAACTGCGGTGACAGATGAATGGAGCCGATTTCGATGGAGCCATATTCGGGCGCGATGCGCAGATAGGCGCACATGCCGGCGGCGCGGCCGGTTTCGTCGAAGAGCGTGAAGAAGAGCGGGTCCTGGCTGGCTGCGTACCGCTGGACACGTTCGTGCCATTCATCTCTGCCGGCAGGCGGATTGGCGGAGAGATAGGTCCAGAGGGCCACGTCAGATGGCGCGCAGAGCGAGGTGTAGAGCGCATCTGCATGTCTGGCCACGTCGAGAGGCTCGATTGCGCAGTATCGGCCGTGGAAGCTGCGGTGCTCCGGACGCGGGCGCGGCTGCCAGTTGGGCAGGGTGCGGCCTACGGGCTGAGTCGAAGTTGTCGCGCCGGCTGCAATGTCAGCGGCCAGGCGTTTGGAATGCCGCGGCGATGGGCGCGGCGATTGCCGGATCGGCCGCGAGCTGCTGCGGTGTGCGCGATTCCGCGAGGAGCGCGACAGTCGTGCACGCGGGGTCGACGAAACGCGCTCCCATGGTGACAAGGATTTCGCGAAGAGCTGCCTGCGCGTAGACCGAACGGGCAGAAGCGTTGAGGAGCGCGACAGGCTTGTCTGTGAGCTCCATGCCGCCAACCAGCCAGTCGAGCGCGTTCTTGAGCGTGCCAGGGAGTCCGTGGGCATACTCGGGCGTGGAGACGATCACCGCGTCGGCTGCACGGATGGAGGACCGCATGGATGCGACCGCCGCGTGGCTCCGCAGTGCTGATCTGGATTGAAGGGTGGAATGCTCTCCAGGCCGGTGAAGATTGCGAATTCATGGCGAAGCGTGCCGGCGACAATGGCCGCGGTTTCGAGCAGGAGCAGATTCGTGGAGCGGGCGCGGAGACTTCCCGGGACAGCGAGGATGCGCAGCGGCGTCGTCATAGAACGATGATCGCAGGCGCGGAGGTTTGACGCTGCGGCCCGGGTCGGGTGGAATTGCCGTCATGATCGAAGGAAAGGCCAGCCGGACAGCGGAGCGGGTCGCGATGCGGCGCGCGGCGCATCAGCTCTATGACGATCCGCCGTTGGTGTTTACCGATCCGCTGGCGGTGCGGATCTTGGCGGAGGAGGCGCGCGCCGCATTGCGCGAGCGCGAAGAGATGGAGCGCTCGCATCCGTTTGCGCGCGGGATGCGGGCGTTCCTGTGTGCCCGGAGCCGCTTTGCCGAAGATGCGCTGGAACGGGCATTCGCCGCGGGCGCGAGGCAGTATGTTGTGCTCGGCGCAGGGCTCGATACCTATGCGGGGCGATCGCCGCATGCTGATCTGCGCATTTTTGAAGTGGACCACCCAGCGACGCAGGCCTGGAAACAGCACCGTCTGGAGCAGGCTGATATTCACGTGCCGAGCTCGGTGACGTTTGTACCGGTGGACTTCGAGCGCGAGAGCCTGATGGAGCGGCTGGTTTCGTCGGGCTTCGATGCGACTGCGCCGGCGTTCTGTTCGTGGCTGGGCGTGCTGCCGTATCTTACGCGCGAGGCTGCTGAGGGGACGCTACGCGCACTGGGCAAGCTGCCGCCGGGCAGCGGCGTGGCCTTTGATTATGCCGTCACGCGCGCATCGCTTTCGCCCCAGCAGCAGGCGGCATTCGACTGGCTGGCGGAGCGGGTGGCGCGGGCGGGCGAGCCGTTCCGGTTGGGCTTTGAGCCGGCAGATTTGCGGAGACTTCTGCTGGAGTGCGGCTTCACTCGGCTGGAAGACCTGGACAGCGAGTCGATCCATGCGCGATATTTCGATGGACGTTCGGACGAGTTGGGGGTGCGTGGCAGCCTGGGGCATCTGGTGTGCGCCTGGCACGAGTAGTGCAGCGAGGAGGCAGGCATGGCAAAGGTGACGGGGCTGGGCGGCGTGTTTGTGCGGGCGCGCGATCCAAAACGGCTTACCGCGTGGTATGCGGAACACCTGGGGCTTCCGGTGACGGAGTGGGGCGGAGTGGTGTTTGTGTGGGAGAAGTGCGCGGCGCCGGAGGGTTGCGGATGCACCGTGTGGTCGCTTGTTTCCCCCGGATACCGAATACTTCGGCGGCAGCGAGCAGGCGGCGATGCTGAACTTTCGTGTGGATGATCTGGACACGCTGCTGACGGAGCTTGCGGCGAAGGGCGTGTGGATCGATGCGAAACGGCAGGAGGAGGCAAATGGCCGGTTTGCGTGGATCAAAGATGGCGAAGGAAATCGTGTGGAGCTTTGGGAGCCGCAGTGAAGGTCACCACAGCGTCTGCACCCCTTTGGCTTTCCGGATGCGCTGATCCGCGGTAATGGCGACTGGTTTTCCTCGCTTGGTGAGGAGGATCGGGCCGGCGCTTTTTTTTTGGCACTTCGTCCATGAGGGCATGGTGCGCATTGTGAATCTCCTGACCATGGTCATCTGGAGGTTCTCAGGGCAGATACTTCGCGGGAATCGGGCTGGCCGGCGTCTCTCCATCCCACAGGATGGTGACGACCCAGTAGCGATTGCCATCCTTGAGCAACTGGATGGAGTTGATGCCGCGCTGGAAGGGTTTGCCGTCTTTGGTGCGGCGGGACTCGTAGGTGGAGAAGACATGCACGATGCTGCCGAAGCTTTCGGTGGTGTTGTGGATGCCTCGTTCGAAAAAGCCTTTTTCCAAGGCGGCCGCGGCGCGCTCCTGATACTGCTCCGGGGTGTAGAGCACGACATCGGCGCCGTTTCCGGTCGTGGCGTGGCGGGTCGGAATGAGCCGCGCATCGGGAATGAAGAGCGAGCGAAAGCGGTTCCAGTCGCGCGGCTGGCCGGCCGGACCAGAGATCACGTCGTAGAGTGCGGCGAGGATGTTATCGACAGAGGAGACATCTGCTGGATTGGCCTTGGGCCAGTCCGGGTGACCGGCGATGGAGCCGGTGAGCGGAGCCGGAGCTTTGGCGGCCGGGGCCCCGACCTGGGCGCCGAGAGGTAGAGCAGACATAGCGAGACAGAGCGCGACGGCGAGACGAGTGGTTGCTTTCGACATGCCGGGAACGGTAACACAAGCGAAATGGACTTCGCTGCGCCCCGGGTATTCTGGAAAAATATCTCGTCATATGTCACGCGCGTGTTGTGGGTCGAGCCCCTGGCGAAGGCTGCGCGAACGGACGAGGTACTGGATCATGCCGGCCTGCGCGTCGTAGCGGGTGCACTCGCGTTCGGCCTCTGAGTGGGCGAGCGTGGGTGCCACTGTTCCCGCGCCGCGGAGCAGATCGAGGAGGGAGTGTTCCGACTCGTAGATGCGGCGGGCGATGCGCGCAGGGAAGCGCAGGCGCTCTCGCGGGTCGGTGGTGTGCATGGCTTCGCGGACCAGGTTTTGATAGCTCTCGTCGAAGCGGGCCGCGTCCAGGATCTCAGAGAGAATGCCGGTCTTCGAACCGAAGACGGCATAGACAGTGTCCGCCGCGGCGGACGAATGGACTGCTGACGCAGAACTACAGCGTGGCGGATGGCCGCCTGCCCAAAGGCATGACGATTTCGCGCGCGTGCGTGGCGGATTTCATGGTGAAAGAAGCGGAGCGGTCGGCCCACGTGAGGCAGATTGTCGGGCTGTCGAAATAGAATCTCGACCACATAGAATCTGGACACGAGAGGTGTCGAGATGAAGGTAGCGGTGGTCACGGGTGCGGCCCAGGGCATTGGGCGGCGCACAGCAGAGGTGCTTGCGGCGGAGGGCTACGCACTGGCGCTGCTCGATCTTCGATCGACTGAGGCCACGCTGGCCGCGGTACGCGCAGCGGGAGTCGACGCGACGGAGTACCTGGGCGATGTGTCCGATGAGGGCGTCGTGATTCGTGCGGCCCGGACGGTGCAGAAGCGCTGGGGTCGCGTGGATGTGCTGGTGAACAACGCAGGGATCAGCTTCATCAAGCCGGCGGAGACGGTGGAGATTGAGGAGTTTCGGCGCGTGCTGGAGGTGAACCTGGTGGCGCCGTTCCTGCTGGCGAAGCACTTCGGCGCGATGATGTTGGCTCAGCGGTTGGGGAGCATCGTGAACGTGGCCTCCATTGCCGGACTGATGGGGGTGAGCGATCGCAGCGCATACAACACCTCCAAGCATGGGCTGATCGGGCTTACGCGCACGCTGGCAGCGGAGTGGGGCGGACGCGGCGTGCGGTCGAATGCGGTATGTCCGGGATGGGTGAAGACGGAAATGGATGCCGCGGACCAGGCACGCGGCACTTACTCCGACGCGGACATTACCGGCCGGAATCCCATGGGGCGGTTCGCCACGCCCGAGGATGTCGCTCGGGCCATTGCGTTTCTGGCCGATCCGGAAAAGAGTGGCTTTGTGAATGGGCAGGCTCTGGCGGTGGATGGCGGTTGGACCATCGACGGTAGCTGGGAGAGCTTGCGGATGAGCAAGCGATGAAAAAGGGACCCGCCGAAAGGGGACTCATGTCGAGATTTCTTCGGCGGGCCTCTGCGTGCGACCGACGTCACTTCGTCGTCCACGCGGAAAAGCCAAGAGGCGAGGACTCGATACGAGGCTCGGTCCAGCCGGCTTCGAGCGCCATGCGGCGGATCTCGTCGAGCGGATAGGCGCGCTTGATCAGCATGCCGCGGAAGCTGAACATCATGAACCAGCGGTTGAGCCGGCTGACGCCGAGACCATCCACGTAGCGCTGTATCTCGGCTACGGATACATCGCGCCGCATATCGATCAGCAGGGCGGTGCCGCCCGGCCGCAGGACGCGCCGCATTTCAGCCATTGCCTTTACCGGCTCGGAGAAGTTCTTGAACGCGGCGCGGCAGACGACGAAATCCACACTGGCGTCATCAACGGGCAGTGCGGCGGCGTTGCCTAATTGAAAGCGCGCTTTCACCCCTTCGGCTGCGGCGTTTCGGCGGGCGATCTCCACGAAGGTCTTGCTGATGTCCACGGCGCGCACCTGCAAGCCGCGTTTCGCAAGCTCGATCGAAAGAAAACCCGGTCCCGGTGCGACCTCCAATACGGATCCCGCCGCCGGAACCATTGCAGCGATACGCGCCGCCAGTTGTCTGACTTCCGGCATGTCCTTGCGCGTGGTGCGGTCATACCAGCGTGCAATGCTCCCTTCCATGCCCAATCCCTTGTAAGCTTTTACTGCAGTAGCCATATCGCTTATCCTCCATATATCTTATTAAATAAGATAAATAGAGAATAAGGTAAAAGGATCGAGTTGTCCATGGCTGTAAAAGCGAAATCACGCCGCACCCCCGGAGGCATGGCTGACGTGCTCACGACGGTGCCGGCTCCGGTCACGGCGATCGATGCGGTGGTGCTGGAAATCCGTAAGTTCATTGCTGCGGCGATTTTTTTCAACACGAAGGCGGCAGAGAAGGTTGGGCTGAGCCTGACCGACATGCAGATGATCCACATGCTGCAGCTTTACGGGCCGGCCACGCCAGGCCGCCTGGCTGTATGGAGTGGCCTCAGCACGGGCGGCGTCACGGTGGCGCTCGACCGTCTGCAGAAGGCGGGCTTTATCCGTCGCGAGCCTAATCCCGCCGACCGCCGCAGCCTGATTGTGACGCTCGCGCCCGTGCGCAATCGCAAGCTTTCCGCGATGTATGGGGAAGTGGAAAGCGAGACACGACGGCTGCTGGGGACGTTGCCGGAGCGCGATCTGGATGCGGTGATCCGGTTTTTTGAGACGCTGCGGAACGCGCGGACGGGCGAGGGCGTTTGACGCGCAAAAGACATGAGCCTCAGAACCGCTAGAATCGGGCATCGATAGGAGAGTTCATGAAACGGCGAACATTTCTCACAGCATCCCTGGCCAGCGCAGCACTTGCGACGGCACGCAAAGGCGTCGCACAGGAACCAGCGGCGCCCAATGCGCGCGAGTATTACCTGATCCGCCGCTATCAACTGCAGGCGGGGCCGCAGACCAAGCTGGTGGAAAGCTACTTCGGTGATGCGCTCATTCCGGCGCTGACGCGCATGGGGATGGGGCCGGTTGGCGCATTCAAGCTGGACTACGGGCCGGAGACTCCGGCGTTTTATCTGCTGATCCCGGGGCGTTCGGTCGAGGCGCTGGCGGCTATAGAGCTCCGGCTGGTGAAGGATGCCGAATTCATGAAAGCGGCGGAGCCTTTCTGGAATGCGCCGGCGACCGCCCCTGCATTTCTGCGCATGGAGAGCACTTTGACGGCGGCGTTTGAGGGCTGGCCGCGATTGACGCCGCCCGCGACGACGGCGTCAAAGAGCAAACGCATCTTTCAGCTTCGGACTTACGAAAGTCCGAGCGATGCGGCACACGTGCGCAAGGTGGAGATGTTCCACAAGGGCGAATTTGAGATATTCGAGAAAGCGGGCTGCCATCCGGTGTTTTTCAGCGATGCGCTGATTGGTTCGCGATTGCCGCAGCTGACTTACATGCTGAGTTTCGCGAATCTGGCCGAGTTGGAGAAGGGCTGGGCGGCGTTCAGTTCCGATCCCGACTGGAAGAAGCTGTCCGCATCGCCCCGGTATAGCTATGAGGCGATTGTCAGTAATATCTCAAATTTGATTTTGAGCCCGCTCGAGGCTTCGCAGATTTAGCAGGCGTTCAGTGAATGGTCTTCATCTTGCGCTGCATGTAATCCATCATCACGTACTCGCCCAACCGGTCCGGGGTGGTGAAGTAGGCTTTGCCGCGGCACATCGATGTCACCTTCTGCACGAACTGCACGAGGCCGAAGTCCTGCGCGAGCATGAACGTGTTCACCATGATGTTCTTACGCTTGCAGCGGCTGACTTCTTCGAGGGTTTCGGCGATGACCAGCGGATCTAATCCAAAAGCATTTTTGTAGATGCGGCCGTCGGGCAGCGTGAGCGCGCTCGGTTTGCCGTCGGTGATCATGACAATCTGCTTCATGTCCTTGCGCTGGCGGTCGAGGATGCGCTGCGCCACGCGCAGGCCTTCGCGTGTATTGGTGTAATAGGGGCCCACCTTGACGCGGGCGATCTGCGAGACCGGCATCTCCTCGGCGGAGTCGTGAAAGAGCACGAGCGCGAGTGAGTCGCCGGGATACTGGGTGCGGATGAGATGCGAGAGCGCCATGGCTACCCGTTTTGCAGGAGTAAAGCGGTCCTCGCCGTAGAGGATCATCGAGTGCGAGCAGTCGAGCAGGACGACCGTGGCGCAGGAGCTCTGATATTCGGACTGGTGGACGTGCAGGTCGCGATATTCGATGTTGAGCGGCAGCGTGATGCCTTCGCGGGAGAGCGCGCTGTTGAGCGTGGTGTTGACGTCGAGGTTGAGGACATCGCCAAACTCGTATGGCTTCGATGCGCCGGAGGCCTCGATGCCGGTGGCCCAGTGGCGCGTGTCGTGGCGGCCGTAGCTGGATTTGCCGAGTGAGCCAAGCAGGTCGCGCAGGGTTTTGAAGCCGAGGAAATCGAGGCTCTTGTCCGTGACTTCGAAGCGCGCCTCGGTTTCCGCACGGCCGGTGCTGCCGGGGCGTTTGGCCGCCTGCGAGGGATCGTGTGGCGCGTCGATCGAGACATATTCCTCCTGCTGCATGCGCTCGATCACGCGATCGATCAGCTCTTCCACCTGCTCGGCGGACATTTCCTGCACGCGCTGCTGGGCGTCTTCGTCGAACAACTCGCCGGATTCAAGCGCCTGGCGGATGGCTTCGCGGAGGTTTTCGAGGGTGTGGTCGCCGTTCAACTCGGAGAAGCGCGAGTAGGGGTCCTGAAAACCGGAATCGAGAAGATAGTCGGAGAGGGCCTTGAGCAGGTCGTCCATCTCGATCTCAGAGGCGAGATCGCCGGTGTATTTGGTGTAGCGGACGCGCTTCATGTTTCCAGCCTAGTCCTTCCGTATCTGCGAAAGCTACGGTCAGCGGATTCATTTGCTGAAGTATTCGAGCAGGTTATCCGTGTCGTGCGCGACAGAGCGCAGAGTGTAGCCACCATCGAGAATAGGCTGGAGACAGTCCTGGCAGGTGCCGTTTTCGACTCCATTGATAGGGCTATAGACGTAAAAATCGCGGCGGGTAGCGAAGAAACCGGGAAAGCTGATAGCGCGGAGATCACCCAGGCGGAGCCAACGCGCCTCACGTTGGTAGGCAGGCAGGGCAGGATCTTTCGCATCGGGAAACCCAAGGTAGAGGCGCTGTCGTAGTTCCGGTGACGCGTAGAAGTAGAGATAGAGATAGGTGTGCTCCTGAGTCACGAGAATGTCCTGAGAGCCGTGATTTTCTAGCAGGGCAGCATCTCGCCGTAGCGGTTGATGCGGATCGGGAGGAAAGGGAAACAGGCTGGCGGCCTCGACCTGATCGAGATCCGCATGATGCCAGCGGGCGTAGGAGGCGACGCCGATGTCGGCGACGAGCAAAAACAACATCGCAGCCACTAAGCCCTTAGCAGCTAGAGCGCGACGTGTGCGAGTGACAGTAGCCTGCGCTAAAAGGATTGCGTAACCTGCGGCCGCCGCAAGAAAGTAGCGGTCGAAGAATGGACCGTGGCTGATCTTGACGCCGATTGCCCCAATGACGACGAGGCCTCCAAAGATGGCCGCCAGCCAGATTTCTTCAGGCAGAAGCTGGCCGGGAGACGTTGCTGGAAGGTCGGCATCCGGCTCTCTACGCTCGATGGCGAGCAGCAAAAGAAAGATGAGTAGCAGCACGAGCGCGGGCCCCACCATCGCGACCAGATAGTGCTGGACTACTTCATAGGGATGAATATGTAATCCGCCGAGAGAGGTGACTGCGCGGTAGTTTCGCATCATCTGCAGATAGAGCGGAGCCACACATGGAGGGGCTAGCAGCAGCGCGATAAGAGCGCCGGGGTGTACGCGCCACTTACGAAAGAGACCAAGCGCTTCCACTGCAAGAAAAGGCACAAAGAGGTAAACCGCGTAGACGTGCGTGAGAAGCGCGCCGAGCGAGCTGAAGAAGAGCGCGAGCGCCCACAGAGAGAAGCTGCGGCCGGCGCGCGCTCTCTGCCAGCACACCAGCATGAGACCGCACCATCCTAGGACCATCCCCTGAGGGCGTGCCTCATATGCATACGTATGAGCGAGCGTGAACACGGGAAACAGCGCCGCCACGCAGGCCTGCAATGGGCCAAGGCGGCGACGAACGAAGGCATAAATGCAGATGCAGAAGACCCAGAAGCCAACGATGCCCGGCAGGCGTGAAGCGATAAGGCCGTCACCCGTGAAAAGCTGTCCGACATCGAGTAGCAAGATAGAAGAGCGGAGGATTGAGATCGCTCCCATGCAGGACAGCAGTCCATGTCGCACCAAAGCTGGGCAGCCTGCACAGCAGAACTGTAATGATCTCGTCGAACCAGAATGTTTTGAGCGAAGCGCGCAGAAGGGTGTCGGCGAAATAGAGCGCAGAGAGCAGCACGAACGCGATCCCTATGATGTTGCGGGGAGCGCTTTTTTTCGAAGTGCTGGATCCAACGCTACCGGACGCCGATGGTGAAGTAGCCATAGGTGACAAGGAATGATTGTAGAGCGAATGGGGAGGGGCGCGGTTTCGATTTGAGGAGCGATTTGCAACATCTGGTGATCGTGCTGGTGCGGACGCGCAATCCATTGAACATTGGCGCAGTCGCGCGGGCGATGCAGAACTTTGGCGTGCGCGAGCTTCGGCTGGTGGCGCCGTACGAGGCGTCGTTTCGCGAAGCTCGTTCGGCGGTGGGAGCCGGTGCAGTGCTCGCCGAGGCGCGGGAGTTTGCCAGCGTTGCCGATGCCGTTGCGGATTGCCGGCTGGTCATTGGGACCACGGCTGCGCGGCGGCGTGAGCTTGAGCAGCCGTTGGTTGGGCTGGAAGAGGCGGCGGCCTCCAGTGCATGCGGCGCTCGCGCAGGGGCGGGTAGCGCTGCTCTTCGGATCGGAAAAGCATGGGCTGACGCGGGAGGACTTTGACCATTGCCACTGGCTGGTGCGGATCGCCACAGAAGATGAGCAACCCTCGATGAACCTGGGGCAGGCGGTAGCCGTCTGCCTGTGGGAACTGGCTCGCGCGAGCACGGTACCCGCGGTGGAGGGCGAGCCGCGAGCTGTCTCCGGCGATGTGGAGCGGCTGGGCGGATTGTGGATGGAGCTGCTGGATGCCTCCGGCTACACGCATCCAGAGGCCGCTGAGAGCACCGCGGCCGAGGTACGGCGCGTGCTGCGGCGGCTTCATGTCACTGAGTCAGATACACATCTGCTGATGGGGATGGTGCGCAAACTGCTGTGGAAGATGCGACACTGACGCGCAGTACCGCGTCAGCGAAGCGACCCTCAGGGTGTGACGACGATAGGTATGACGTTGGATTCGACGGCGGCATACGCATCCTGCTTCTGGAATCCACTGGCGCGCGGGCGGTAACTTTGCCAGTTTGCTTGAATCAGATATCGGCCCGGCTGTGTCAGTTCCTGACGAACACCGAAGAGAGAGGTGTGGAGAAAGCGGCGATTGCCGATCACCAGCGGCATATTGTTCTTTGCCTGTTCCGCATTTGCCTCGCAAGGGGTGACCCGGGCTGTTTGTTCCGTTCCATCGTCCACACTGTCGATCACGATAGAAAATCCGCTGCAATCGGTGCTGGATATCGGGCCGGATGCAGCGATGTCGTCATAGATCAGAATCAGCGGCATATTCTCACCGGCACGGAACTGGCGTCCCGTGATCTGGAGGCCGAGGCCGACTCCCTTCTCCTGATGAAGGGCTGCAAGCTCTGAAGGATCAAGAGCATGCTGCGCCGTATCGGCTGTCAAAGCATCTGCGTAACGACGCTCCAGACGCAACTGAGCCCCACGGCTGTGGGCGGAGACGCTACGGTGGCAGCCGGTCGAGAGCAGTAGCAACAACGAGGCGAGGACTGGGGTTACACGCATTGGATAGATGCCCCTGTTTCCATGCTGCGATTTGACAAGTAAGCCCCGCAATGGCACTTTGGTAGCGATGACGTTCCACGCCAGCAGCCGATTTAGCTTTGCTTACCGTTATTGGTTTCCCATAGCGGCCTCGGCGGCGTGTGCGCATCCTGATCCAAGATGATCTAAGAGCAAAGCGCAAAAAGTCCCGAAGGCCGCGATTCCAAATCGCGGCCTTTTTCGTTTCTGCAGACAACACACCGGAGAGACCATGAGCGAAGCAGCGGCAGTTCTGGAGGCGGTAGAGGCTGGTCCTGAAGAGAAACACGGAGCGCCGGAGCGTCTGACCGCGAAGCGCTATGCCGCGCATAGGACCATCGTGCGCGTGGGCGATGTCGCGATTGGCGGTGGCGCTCCGGTGGTGATTGCCGGGCCATGCTCGGTGGAGTCGCGGGAGCAGCTCCTGACGGCGGCAGAGGGTGTAAAGGCCGCGGGTGCGACACTGCTGCGCGGCGGGGCGTACAAGCCGCGGACTTCGCCCTATGACTTCCAGGGGCTGGGACTGGAGGCGCTCCTGATCCTGCGTGAGATATCGGAGTCAACGGGACTTCCGGTGGTGAGCGAGGTCATGAGCACCGACGACATCGAGGTGGTGAGCGACCACGTTGACATGCTGCAGGTCGGTGCGCGCAACATGCAGAACTTTTCGCTCTTGCGGAGGCTCGGCAAGGTTCGACGACCGGTGCTGCTGAAACGCAGTCCGGCGGCGACGGTGAAAGAGTGGCTGCTGGCGGCGGAGTACATCCTGGCCGGCGGCAACGATCAGGTGGTGCTGTGCGAGCGCGGCATTCGCTCCTACGATCCGGAGCTGCGCAATACCTTCGACATTGGCGGCATGGTGCTGGCGAAGACCATGACCCACCTGCCGGTGATTGCCGATCCATCGCACGCAACGGGACGGCGCGAGCTGGTGCCGGCACTGTCGCGTGCGGCGCTGGCCGCAGGCGCGGACGGGCTGATTGTGGAAGTACATCCGCAGCCGGAGCGGGCGCTTTCCGACGGCGCGCAGTCGCTGGACATCCCCGGATTCCGGGCAATGATGCAGGATTTACCAGTCGCGGTTGTCTGAAAAGCGAATTCCTGAGAAGTCGCCGGCTCGGCTTGTGCATCTCTATAGGGAAGACACCTGAGAGGGAGATTGCGCATGAGCGATGAGATGTCGCTGTTGTTTCGCGACTATGAGCTGGGCCCCCTGCACCTGAAGAACAGGATTGTGATGGCGCCGCTGACACGCGCGCGGGCCAGCCGCGCGGGCGTCCCGCCGGATTTTGCGGTGGAGTACTACCGGCAGCGCACCGGCGCGGGGCTGATCATTTCGGAGGCGACGAATATTTCTCCGCAGGCAATCGGCTATGCATTTACGCCCGGCATCTGGAGCGCGCCGGAAGTGGAAGCCTGGAAGCAGGTGACGCGCGCAGTGCATGATGCCGGCGGGCTGATCGTGATGCAGTTGTGGCATACCGGCAGAATCTCGCATCCGGACCTGCACAGCGGTGCGGTGCCGGTTTCGGCATCCGCGATCAAAGCGGGAGGCGACGCGTTCACGTATGAAGGGCCGAAGCCGCTGGTGACACCGCGTCCGCTGGAGGCGCGCGAGATCCCGGGCATTGTGGAGGACTATCGGCACGCGGCGGCAAATGCGCGGCTGGCGGGTTTCGATGGGGTGGAAGTGCATTCCGCGAACAACTACCTGCTGGAGCAGTTCATCCGCGACTCGACGAACAAGCGCACGGATGAATATGGCGGATCGGTGGAAAACCGGCTGCGCTTTCCGCTAGCTGCGGTGAAAGCTGCAGTGGATGCGTGGGACGGCGGCGGCCGCGTGGGTGTGCGCATCTCTCCCACAACCACCAGTCCGGGCGAGACGCCGCTGGATAGCAACGTGATGGGCACCTACAGCCAGTACATTGACGGATTGAACGCGCTGGGCGTTGCCTACATTCATGTGATCGAGGGCGTGACGCGGGAAACGCGCGAGGCTTCGGGCGGTGTGGATTTTCTCGCGCTGCGGCGGCGCTTCCGCGGGACATACATAGCCAATAACCGCTACGACAGGGAGCTTGCCGAAGAGGCGCTCGACTCCGGACGCGCCGACCTGGTGAGCTTCGGGCGCCCGTTCATCGGCAATCCTGATCTGGTGCAGAGATTGCGCGATGGCGTGCCGCTGGTGGATGCCCCGCAGGAGACGTATTACGGCGGCGATCAGAAAGGTTACAGCGACTGGCCTGCATTTGAGGATGAGAACAGCGTGCAGAAGCGCTGATGCCGTGCTCGCACGCGGACGCTTCATAAGAACGTGAAAATCCAGCAGTTGCTGAATTAATTAAGCCGCTGCGCTGCTTATTCGAGCGGCGCTGCTGCCACTGCTCGTATTCGCGGGCTTCGTCGCGGCGCTCCTGGTTCCGCTCGGCGCCGGCGCGGGCTCGCTCCTGTGCGCGTGAAGCCGCGTTCTTCGCTTCGGCTGAGCTTTTTGTGCGCGTAGAGACCTTCGAGGAGAAACTCCGCCGCGGCGACGATCTTTTCCGGTGCATCCTTTGGCGTGACGTCGAGCGGGGCGAGCTTTTCGAAGAGGCCTTGAATCTGTTCGAGCTCGCCGAGCGTCGCTTTCGCAGACTGACTGTCTTCGATCTTTACCGTGCCGCCGAGGTTGAACCACTGCTCGATCTGCTGGGTGTTGGTCTCGGCGAAGTAGCGGTCGTAGACGCGAAGGATGGCGGTGCGGATGATCTCGCGGACAACGACATCGGCGCCCTTCATCTCACCTTCGTATTCCAGTTCGATCTTGCCGGTGATGCCGGGGAGCGCGGTGTAGATATCGCCGACACGCGGAAAGGCGAGCGATTCGCCATGCAGCAGGGCACGGCGCTCTGCATTTGAGACGGCGAGCTCCATAGTGGAGATGGGCAGGCGCTGCGAGACGCCGGAGCGTTTATCGACCTTCTTGTCTTCGCGCGCGACAAACGCGATCTGCTCGATGAGCTCGTAGATGTAGTCGGCGACTTCCGTGGTGAGGCAGCCGCGCTCGCTCCAGCTCTCCTGGCGTGTGATGGCGATGCCTTCGTCGACGGTTTGCGGGTAGTGGGTGCGAATCTCCGAGCCCATGCGGTCTTTGAGCGGCGTGACGATCTTGCCGCGTGCCGTGTAGTCCTCGGGGTTGGCGCTGAAGACCAGCGCGACATCGAGCTCGAGGCGCACAGGGTAGCCCTTAATCTGCACATCGCCTTCCTGCATGATGTTGAAGAGCGCGACCTGAATCTTTCCGGCCAGGTCGGGCAGCTCGTTCACCGCGAAGATGCCGCGATTGGCGCGCGGCAAGCAGGCCATAGTGCATCGTCAGCTCGTTAGAAAGATCGGAGCCGGAGCGCGCGGCCTTGATGGGATCGACGTCGCCGATCAGGTCCGCGACCGTGACATCGGGCGTTGCCAGCTTTTCGACGTAACGCTCGTCGCGCGTCATCCACGCGATGGGCGTGGCGTCGCCGCGCTCGGCGATCAGATCGCGCGCGTACTTCGAGATGGGCCGGTAGGGATTATCGCGAATCTCCGATCCGGCCACATACGGCGCAACGGGATCGAGCAGTTCGGTCAATGCGCGCAGGATGCGGCTCTTTGCCTGGCCACGCAGGCCAAGCAGGATGAAATTCTGTCGCGAGAGGATGGCGTTGATGATCTGCGGCACGACGGTGTCGTCAAAGCCGATGATGCCGGGGAAAATGGGCGCGGAATTCTTCGCGGACGCCTGATCCTGCAGACGGCGGATGAGATTGGCGCGCAGCTCGTCCTTGACGCTGCGGCTGACGCGCGCCTCCGTGAATTCCTTGCTGGCGCGCAACTGGCCGAGCGTCGTTGGAAGTACGGCTGTCCGGGATGAAGACATCGGCTGGGACATGCGGGGAAACCTCCTGGCGCGCGGCGCTGTTTCTACTCTACTGTTTTCGAGCTTTCGATGCGGCGCGGGCCGCAAGAATGCGCGGTTACATGATGTGCCCATTGCCTGAAGCGCTCTGCTTGACCTGACGCTTGCGGCGCAGCTTGGGCAGGAGGTCACGGTAATAGCGGAGCAGCGTCTCCGTGCGCGCGGCGTCGGAACGGATGGCCAGCAGTTCCTGCGGAAATCCAGATCCGCGGGCATGGAGGCAGCAACGAGATAGGCGACGGGCAGGTCGAGATCGAACTGCATGCCGGCCTCGCCGGTTCCTACCAGGTGCAGCGCTTCGAAGTGCAGCGCGACGCACTCCTGGCGCGCAGAGCGCATGGCCTGGTCTCCAGTGTCGGGCAGCAGATCGACTTCCGCCTGCAGCCAGGCGCGGGTGTCCCCTCCTTGGCCCATGGGTCCTTGATCGATCAGCTGCTCGATTTCGAAGCGCTCGACGCCCTGCGTGAGGATGTCGCTGCGGCCATCCGGATAGCGGTGCAGCACGCGCACGATCTGTGCCGTGCAGCCGATGACGGCTAAGCCCTCAGGTCGCGCGCGCACGATGCCGAAGGGCGTGTTGGCTGCAAGGCACTCGGCGGTCATCTGGCGATAGCGCGGCTCGAAGATGTGGAGCGGCAGCGGAACTCCGGGAAAGAGCACCAGATCGAGGGGGAAGAGCGGAATCTTCATGCGGGGGACTCATCATGGCGCTCCGCAACGGAGCGGTTTCATATTCAACTTCCACGTCAGATTTTCAGGTTCAGGCGGAAAGCTCGTCCAGCATCGCGCTCATCTCGTTGAGCGCGAGCCGATTGCCGGTGCGTTGCGCCGCGGCCACGCCGGCCTCCAGGCGCTGGCGGGCTTCGTCGTTGCGGCCGGCTTTGATGAGCAACTGCGCGGACATCTGATAGCCGGCGGTGTAGTCGGGATGGGCGGTTGTGAGCTGCTGGAATTCGTTGAGGGCAGTGGCGGTATCGCCCTGGCTGGCGTGCTCCATCGCAAGGCCGTAGCGCGCGAAGGCGTCATTCGGGTTCTGCGCCAGGATTTCCTTCAGCATGGCGATCTTGTCCATGGAAAGCGCCTCCTTGAATGAACCTAGCATGACTACGCTGAGCATGCATTGCGGGTTTCTGGAGGATGCTCCACACTGGATAGTTCCTTGACCACACGAAAAGAGAGTGCCATGGACTTCGCCGCAAAACTGCCCACCCGTACCGTTGCTGAATCGCGCAGCGAGATGACGGAGCTGATCCTGCCCAACGATGCGAACACGCTGGGCAATCTGCTGGGCGGGCGATTGATGCACTTCATCGACCTCGTGGGCGCCATGGCGGCCTACCGGCATGCGCGGACGCATGTGGTGACGGCGTCGATGGATCACATCGATTTCATCGCGCCAGTGCACGTGGGCGATCTGCTGATACTGAAGTCGTCGGTGAACCGCGCCTTCAACACCTCCATGGAAGTGGGCGTGAAGGTGTGGGTGGAGAATACGATCGCGGGAACGCATCGCCATGTGGCCTCGGCGTATCTCACGTTCGTCGCGGTGGACAGTCAGGGACGGCGCGTGCCGGTTCCAGGCCTCGAGCCCGAGACGGAGGAAGAGAAGCAGCACTACGAAGACGCGGCGCGGCGGCGCGAGCTGCGGCAGAAGGAGCTGGAACGCAAGCGCCAGACGCAGCCGCGCGAGACCGAGCTGGCCGGCACCGTGCGGCCGGATGAATATTCGACCAAGTAGCCGTCAAAGCAACGAGCGGGTCATGCGGATGTAGACCGCGTCGCTGTATTGCGGCAGCCGGAAGGGCTCGCCGCATTCTACGAAGCCAAGGGCTTGGTAGAAGGGCACAGTCGCGATGCGCGAGGTGCACCACACAATCGTGCCTCTCTGCTTCGCGCCGTACGCGATGCATCGCTGTGCAAGGCCTTTGCCAAGACCGCGGCCACGGTACTCGGGGAGCGTGGCCATGCCGCGCAGACGCCACGACGTGGTGCTTTGTTCGCCCGGCATAGGCTCGCGGCAGAGCGTGGCGACGGCCGCGAGCGTGCTGCCGATGAAAGCGCCGAGATGCAGCGTGTCGGCTGCGTCGTCGCCGGGATAGATGCTTCCCCCGGGCGGTAGCCCGGGGCGCAGGACTAGCATCGCGCAGCGCAGTGGTATCGCGCGCAGCAATCGCCCGGATATTCACCCCGCAGTTCTCGCGGGCGCTCACGTCAGACACCGGACGCAATCGCCGCGAACAGGCGGTCTATATCCGCGCTGGTGTTGTAGAGATGCGGTGACACGCGCACCGAGTCCCCACGGATGCTGACGTAGACCTTCGCCGCGGCAAGGCTGGACGGCAGCTTTGCGGGCAGGCCGCCGCGGAAGCGGATACCGATCATGTGCTTGGCGCGCTGATCGGCAGGTGCGACCTCGTAGCCGGCGGCCACTGCGCGCTTGGCGATCTCTTCAGTGAGTTTCGCGATGGATTGCTCGATGGAGGCTATGCCCCAGTCGAGGATTTGCTGCAGAGCCGCCGCGGCCATGGGTGCAAGGACGAATTGCGTGAACTGGCCCATGTCGAAGCGGCGCGCACCGGGCTGAAAATCGTCGAGGTAATCGGTGAGGCGCGTAAAGTCGCTGCTGCCGCGGCGCGGCATCCACGACTGCTCGATGGGCACGCCCTGTTGCTGCCACTTCGGCGAGGCGTAGAGATAGCTGAGCCCGTAGGGGCCAAGCTGCCATTTGTAGCCGACGGAGACGAGGAAATCCGGCTGGAGGCCTGCGAGGTCCAGCGGCGTGGCGCCGAGCGCCTGGCTGGCATCGATGATGAAGGCGGCACCAACCTCACGCGCGCGCTCGCCGATCCGGACCAGATCGACGATGCTGCCGTCCATCCAATGACACGGCGGTACGCAGACGACAGCAGTGCGATCCGTGATGGCGCGAAGGACAGCATCGGTCCAGCCGGATTCCGGATCGCGCTCGACGGTGACGAAGCGCGCGTTGTGCTTCTGCGCGGCATCGCGCCAGGTGTAGACGTTCGAGGGGAAAGCCTGCGCGAGCAGGACGATGGAATCGCCTTCGCTGATCGTTACGTTGGCGGCCGCGATGGCCATGCCATAGCTGACGGCGGGGATCAGCGCGACGGAGTCCGCGCCCGTGCCCAGAACCTTGCCCGCCAGCGTCCGGAGCGCTTCAGCGGAAGAGAACCAGTTCTGGCCGGTTAGCGTCCATGGCGTGGCCTTGATGCGCACGGCCTCCAGGCCGGCGGAGGTGACGGACTTCAACTGTGGAGACATGTTGGCGCAGTTCAGGTAAGTGATGCCGGCGGGAATTTCGAAAAGGTCTCGGGCGTTCATGGCGTCCATGACTTCCATGCTGGCACGGACGTGGCCGGTTCAGACACGGTAGTCTTAAGAAATGGACTGAAGTTTCGCGACGAGTTGCGCGAGCGGCGCAACGGCAAACGGACCGCGGTCAAGAAGGAGTCATGGACATGGGAGCACATGGGCAGCAGATGCCGCAGCCACAGTCTCTACCAGGCGTGAAGGCGATCATCGCCATCGGTTCGGGCAAGGGCGGCGTGGGCAAGACGACGCTCGCGGTGAATCTGGCGATCGCGATGGCGAAGCTCGGACACAAAGTCGGGCTGGTGGATGCGGACATCTACGGGCCGAATGTGCCGCTGATGATGGGCGCAACCACGCAGCCGAGGGTGATCGAGGGCAACCGCATCGAACCGCTGACGGCGCATGGCGTCAAGATGATCTCGGTCGGCTCGCTGACCCCAGGCGACAAGCCGCTGGTGATGCGCGGGCCGATGCTGCATCAGATCATCCGGCAGTTCCTGCAGCAGGTGGCGTGGGGCGAGTTGGATTATCTGATCGTCGATCTGCCGCCGGGCACGGGCGACGTGGTGATCTCGCTGGTGCAGACCGTGCCGCTGACCGGCGCGGTGGTGATTTCAACGCCGTCGGATGTGTCGCTGCAGGATGCGCGCAAGGCGCTGGAGATGTTCCACCAGGTGAATGTGGAGGTGCTGGGCATCGTCGAGAACATGAGCCAGTTCACCTGCCCGCATTGCCATGAGGTCATCGACATTTTTTCGAAGGGCGGCGTGGAGCGCACCGCGCAGCAGTTCAAGCTGCCATTCCTGGGCTCAGTGGAACTGGACCCGAACATCCGGCAGGGCGGCGATCGCGGTTTGCCGGTGGCATTGGCGCCGGAGGAGTCGTCTGTAGGAACGGCGAGCTTCTATGCGATCGCAAGGAAGCTCATCGAGCGCGCAGAGGAGCAGCGCGCCCACGAGCAGAATGTGTTTGAGATCACGTAGATCAATCCTGCTTGAACCAGTGCAGCAGGGCTCGCGTGAGGTGGTCTGGCTGTTCCAGCGGCGTGAAGTGCGCAGCCTCTTCGATCAGGAGCATTGAGGCGACCGGGATTTCGCTTGCCAACGCTTCGTGCGCAGCGGGTGTGGTCCGGCAGTCTTCCCTGCCACCGATGACGATGGTTGGGCAGGAGATTGCGGAGAGATGACGAAATGGCCGCGTAAGACCAAGGAGCGCCTTCATCTGAAGCAAGCCGGATCTGGGTCCCACTTCATAAGCCATATTGATGAAGCACTGCTTCATCGCATGATTCTGTGCATGAGCCGAAGCGACATAGCTTGGATAGGCGGATTCAAGGTATGTAGCGAAGTCGCCGCGTTCGATGGTAAGAATCGCGTCACGAATAGCCGTTTGCACGGCCGGAAGTAGGCCGCCGCGCGTTGCGCTAAGCAGGGCAAGACGGTCAATCCGGTCGCGAGCGAGTTCTACGATTTGGAGGGCTACCTGGCTCCCCAGTGAGAAACCAGCAAGCGAAAAGCGACCCGTCATCGAATCCAGAATGTCCGAAGCCATCTCCGAGATGGTTGTCTGCCGGCCGATTTCCGGAACGTGGATGTCAGCATAGGCGGAAAGAGCTTCGATCTGCGCCGCCCATAGTCGGCGACTGCAGAGCAGTCCCGGTATGAGGACAAGTTTCTGCATGATGGATGCGCGAAAGCCTCGTCAATCTATCTGCGCGCATGTACTTCTGCTTTCCGCAGTTGAGAGAGCAGAAGTACCGATTGCGCTTCAGTGCTTGCCGAGCAGGCCGCCGAGCGTTTTGCCCAGGTTCTTGCTATTGGGGATTTGCGGTCTGCCTTTGCCGAGCAGGCTGGCCGGGTTGACCCCGCTGCCGCTGGTCAGTCCCTTCATATCAGGCGTAATGATCGGGCTCGAGGCGGTGCCGGTAATGGTGACGGGGATGCCATTCCGGAGCGCTCCGGCAGCCGCACCGCCTACGCCGCCACCGATCATGGAGATCGCTGTAGTGGCCATGCCCGCCGCGCCGTTCTGCGAGAGCTTCGCGACCACATGAAAGTTCAGCGCCTTGGCCGCGCTCACGGTGCCATTGCCGGTGGCCGTGCCCAGACCGGCGACGGTGAGTACGATATTGTTCGCCTGAAGCGCTCCGGCGGCCTCACGCAGGTTGAGGCTGAGCACCTGGACAGTCGTATTGCCTCCCGGCTTGGCACCCACCAGCGCAGCCGCAGGTCCCATCTTGGATGCAAGGTCAAAGCCTGCGAGCTGGGTGTTGTCCAGCCGCACCGGGCCAGCGATCACCGGCGCATCCGTTGTGCCGGTCACCGCCAAGTTAGTGGTGAGTGTTCCACCCTGCAGCTTTGAGCCCGATGGCATCTGGATGCCGAGCGCGGGCAGGAAAGCTTCAAGGTCGTTGATCGGCGCACCCTGGGTAGCGGCGGTCACGTTCAGATTCGTCTTCGCTCCCTGCGTCTGGTATGTGCCCGCAATGTTGAATACGGCTTTGGCGAAGGAAAGCGTCGTATTCTGCAATTGGCCGGAGAGTGACGCGAGGTTCTGGTCCGCCGTGAAGTTCACGTGGACTGGACGAGGCGCAGGGGAGCCGTTGGCAGCCAGCTTGAGCTGCGTTGCATCGAGCGTGCCCTGCACGTGCGCCGTCTGGCCGTTGGAGTTGATGTCGGCGTTCAGGTCAGCGATGCCTGACACACCGGCTGACGGCGGCACGAACCCTGCAGCGACGACGTCGCCATGCTTGACGTTAAGCTTCGCGGTGAACGGCGTCTTCGAGGCATCGGCCTGATTGAATGGGCCACCCTTGCCGTCAATCGAAACCGTGCCGTTGCCCTGCAGCGATGCGGAAAGCGAGAAGGTAAATGGCGTGGTCAGAGAGAAGTCGTTGATCTTCGCCTGCACATCGTTGACGATCCGCGGCGGATTGCCGGCCTGAGTCATGGTCACCTGACCATCCTTGACCTCGAGCACGCCGATCGACAGATTCGGCATGGCGCTCTGTGTCTCTGCATTGTTGGAGCGCTTGCTGGAGTTGCCGAGGCTGGCGTAGTTCCAGACGTTCGCCTGGTTCTGAATCAGGTTGATCTTGGGCGTATCGATCGTGATGCCGCGAATCAGGATCTGTTTATGGAAGAGCAGCGGGCCGACCTCAATGCCGATGTGGACCTGCTTCGCCTGGACGAAGGGCTGCTGGCTGAAGGCGGGATCGTCCGCAATGCTGAGCTGGTCGGCGGTGAGCGAGCCGGTGAAGAGCGAGAAGCTGAGATGGCCGAGCGTGACCTTGCGGCCGGTCGCGTCAGAGAGAGCGCTCTCGATGCGCGGACGGTAATTGTCTGCATTGAGGAGGAAGGGAATGGCGATCAGCAGGATCAGGATGATGCCGCCTACGACTGCCGCGATGGTGATCCACAAACGACGTCTGGCCATGAAGAGCCTTCTTTCTGATGAGGACGGATTGGACCGATCTAACGTTTGATCCAGGCTAGACCGTCCTGGTTTCAAAGCCCAATCCAGGAAGCCTCAGATAGTACTCCGGTTAGCACCATAGTGCGATGAACCCGGTTTCCGCCAGCCTGAATGAGCCCGTTCAACCTGCTACGATAAATGAGGCGGCGTCTACCCGAAGCCGGGTGAGGGCGCCCCCGCGCAGGGGACACGGTCATGGCGGCAGAGCTCCGAATCAGTCCGCGGGAGCGGCTGATATTGACGGCCATTCTGGAGATGTATATCGCCACGGGGGAACCCGTGCCCTCCCAGGCTGTCGCCCGGATCTATGCCGATAAGGAAGGGATGAGCTCGGCGACCATCCGCAATGTGATGGCGACCCTGAGCGACGGGGGCCTGCTGGAGCAGCCGCATACCTCGGCCGGACGCATTCCGACCGCGAAGGCCTTTCGCTTCTACGTGGAGCACCTGGCCGGAGCGGCGCGCGCCGCGAGCGGCACGAACGCACCGCAGCTCTCAGCGGAAAAGCGCCAGCAGATCGACGATTGCTTCGCCGGGGTGACCAGCCGGCAGCATTTCCTGGAGCGCACCTCGCATGTGCTGGCAATGATCTCGAGCGGCGTCGGGGTGGCGACAGAGGCGGCAGGCGAGACGGAGTGCCTGGAGCATATCCACTTCTCCCGGCTGACCGCGCAGCGGGTGCTGGCTGTGGTGGTGACGCGTGGCGGCACCGTGCTGGATCGGGTGTTGCAACTGGACCACGATCTGGACCAGTCGGACCTGGAGGGCGCGGCGAATTTTCTGAACGGCAATTTCCGCGGTTGGTCGATTGAGCGCATCCGCGCCGACATTGAGCAGCGCTTGGAGCAGGAGCGTAGCGAGTACGACCGGCTGATGCAATCGGTGAACGAGCTCTTTCGCAAGGGAGCGCTGGAGGGCGTGCAGCCGTCGCAGGTGGTCTTTGTGGAGGGCGCGGCAAACCTGGTGCAGCGGGACATGGATCAGGAGCGGCTGCGGGCGCTGCTGGGCGCGCTTGAAGCGAAGCAGCGGCTGATTGAGCTGCTGAGCGCCTATGTGGATGCACGGCAGCAGGCGGTGCGCGTGGTGGTGGGTCTGGAAGACACCATTCCGGATATGGAGAATATGGTGTTGATCGGCACCGGCGCGAAGCTGGGTGCGGACAGCGTCGGCACGATGGCCGTGTTGGCGCCTACCCGCATCCGCTACAACGAGACCATTCAGGCGGTCTCGTATATCGCGCAGCTCTCGGAGCGAATCCTGCAGACGCCGCGAAGTTAGGCCGCGGGGAGCGATCAAAGACAGACAGTCGGGCGGACTGACAGTGGCCGCCGGCAAGAATCAGGGATCAAGAGAGACGTATGACTATGACTGAAAACGCGACAGACACGACAAACGAAACGCAGGCAGCAGAGAACCGGAACCAGGAAAATCCGAAGACGGGGAAGCAGGCCTTTAACGATGTCCTTCCCGAGGCGCCTGCCGATGCCCCCGCGGCGGGAAGACAGGCGAGCGGGGCCTCTTCTTCGACGGCTGTGGCTGAGACCGTGACCGGCCTGCAAGAGGAATACGAGAGGCTTCGCGCGGAGCGCGATGGCTTGATCGATCGGCTGGCCCGACTGCAGGCAGAGTTCGACAACGCAAGGAAGCGTGAGCAGCGGGAGCGTGCCGACTACCGGGCCTTCGCCGTCGCTGACGCGGTGGAGCAGTTTCTGCCGGTGCTGGACAACTTCCGACTGGCCCTGAACTCGAACGGCACGGCGGAGCAGTTGCGCACGGGAGTGGAGTTGATCGCGAAGCAGATGGACGAGGTGCTGCGCTCGCTGAACGTGACGGCGGTGGAGACGGTGGGGCATCCTTTCGATCCGCGCTTTCACGAGGCGCTCGAAAGCGTGGAACGTCCGGACCTCCCGGATCATCAAGTAATTGATGAAATCCGGCGCGGCTACCGCATCAAGGACAGGCTGCTGCGCCCGGCACTGGTGCGCATCTCCGCGAACCCGAACGTGTCGGAAGCTTGAACGG
This sequence comes from uncultured Acidobacteriaceae bacterium, assembly GCA_963758545.1. Taxonomy (GTDB): domain Bacteria; phylum Acidobacteriota; class Terriglobia; order Terriglobales; family Acidobacteriaceae; genus KBS-83. The sequence goes on from CAVWVY010000001.1 coordinate 91,451, forward strand.
CGCGGCGGTAACGGTCGCGCATTGAGGAAACCCTTGTAAGCCGGAGCGAGTCATCCGCCGCCGAGGCTGGACAGAAGATTGAGTACAGGAAAAATGGCAAACGTGGCACACGTCGATTACTACGAAGTCCTGAGCGTTTCAAGAGAATGCAGCGATGGAGGAACTGAAGACTGCGTATCGCAAACTGGCGATGCAGTATCACCCGGACCGCAATCCGGATAATCCGGAAGCGGAGGAGCGCTTCAAGCAGGCAAGCGAGGCCTACCAGGTGCTGAGCGATCCCGAGAAGCGTGCGGCATACGACCGCTACGGCGTTGCGGGAGTGAGCGGCGCGGCTGGAGCCGGCGGCTTTCCCGGCGGAGTCGATCTGGGCGACATCTTCGGCGACTTTTTCGGAGAGATGTTCAACGTAGCGGGTGGACGGAGCGGGCGTGCTTCGCGTGCCCAGCGTGGCCGCGACATCCGCTACGACCTGACGATCGAATTTGAAGAGGCGGTCTTCGGTAAGGAGACGACTGTCACCATCAAGCGGATGGATGTCTGCGGCGAGTGCCGCGGCTCCGGCGCCGCGCACGGCAAAGCGGCCAGCACCTGCCAGCAATGCGGCGGGCGCGGCCAGGTGCGCTTCCAGCAGGGGTTCTTCTCCATTGCGCGCACATGCCCCATCTGCAGCGGCACCGGCCAGGTCGTTACCGAGCCGTGCCGGACCTGCCACGGAGAAGCCCGCGTGGAAATGGAACACGCGGTCAAGGTGAAGATTCCTGCGGGCGTCGAAGACGGCACGCGCATTCGCTACCAGGGTGAGGGCGATGCCGGACGTTACGGCGGGAATGCCGGCGATCTTTACATCGTCCTGTCAGCCAAGCCCCATGCCTACTTCGAGCGCGAAGGACACGATCTGCATTTCGCAGTCATCGTCTCGTTCCCGCAGGCCGCGCTCGGCTCGGAGATCGCAATCCAGACGCTCGAAGGTGAGCATGTGCTGAAGATTCCCGAGGGCACACAGAGCGGCAAGGAATTCCGGCTACGTGGCAAAGGTGTGCCGTATCTGAATGAACGCGGGCGCGGCGACCTGATCGTGCAGGTGGTGGTGGAGACGCCGAAGAAGCTGACCAAAGCGCAGCGCGATGCGATCCAGCAACTGGGCACAACGCTCGGGGTGCAGAATCGCGTAGCCTCACGCGGGCTGCTGGACAAGATGAAAGACCTCTTCAACTAGATACTGGCCGTACGGGCAAAAGCGCCTGCGGCGCGAGCTGTGGGTTCGCTTCCTTTGGTCGCTCACGCCCCAGTCTCGTGGCTTGCACCGGCGAACTGCCGATTCTTCGCTGCGCTCAGAATGACATCCGCTTCTGCGATCCGACCTAACTACTTTGGCTGGCAGCATTGACTACTGCCAGCGCGGCAATGGCCGCGGTCTCCACGCGCAAAATGCGAGGCCCCAGGCTGGCGCTGTGCCATCCGGCGCCCGCGAACAGGGCAAGCTCAGGCGGCGTCCATCCGCCTTCCGGCCCGATGGCGAGCAGGATCTCGCGGCTGGCCGCCTCGGTTTCCTTGTCCAAAATGCGTAACAGCGGCTGATCCTCTTCCACTTCGGAGAGCAGGATGCGGAGCGGCGCAGGTGCGGTTTGTCCTGCGGGATCTCCTGCTATCCCCGATGGTTCGGCTGTGCTAAGAATTTCCGGGAGCCGCGCCGGATCGGCGATCTCCGGGAGGTCGCTGCGCCGGGATTGCTTGGCCGCTTCAAGCGCAATGCGACGCCACCGATCGACCCGTTTGTCTGCAGCCTGGGCAAGATGCTTCTCCGTTCGCTCCGCCAGCACGGGCACGATGCGGCCTGCGCCCAGCTCCACCGATTTCTCGATGGCCCACTCCATGCGGTCGAATTTGAAGATGCTGAGAAGCAGCGTGACGGGGAGCGCGGGCGCAGTCTCAAGCTCGCGGAGAAGCGTGAACTGGACGCTCTCGCGGTCGATCGATGCGATGCGCGCGAGCCATGCGCGGCCGCCGGCGACAACGTCAAACTCCATGCCTGGCTGGGCGCGCAGCACACGGCTCAGGTGCCGGGCCTGATCGCCGTGGAGTGCTGCGGTGGCGTCGTTCCAGGTATCTGCGATCCAGCGGCGGCGCGTCATGCAGCAACTTTATCGTGTCTGAGAGACCTGAGAAGGACGCGCAAAAACACCTCGGGGGACGCTTGCCTGCGTCCCCCGAGTGTTGCCTTGTTTAGGTTGACTTGCTTACTTCTTCTTCGCTGCCTTCTTCGCCGCCTTCTTGGCCGGCTTCTTGGCTGCCTTCTTTGTTGCCATGGTTTCTATTCTCCCTTGTGCTGCAACGCAGATGTTGCAGTTACGGAATGTATAGAGTGGTGGCATTGGAGTGTCAAGAAAAAAATCGCGGGTATGTTCTCTTCTTTTCGCGCGCGACTTCCTCTGTGAGGCCGCGTCTGCAACTAGTGTGGGATGCGATGGAGCAGATGATTGCCGAAGTAGAGGACGAGACCGCTCAGCGAATCGTGCCACGCATGCGCGAACATTCCTGCGCGCAGACTGCGACGGAGATGCGCGAGTATGCCGAAGAAGGCGCCGTACAACACGATCAGCAACACGCCGCTCCTGCCTTCATACCCATGCGCGAGGCCGAAGAACACCGCTGAAATCGCGATGCCCAGCCATACGCTGCCGCGTGAGCGCGCTGAATTGCTGCTGCAGATAGCCGCGAAAAATCAGCTCTTCGCAGATGCCTGCGGAGATGGCGAGCGCGAACCAAAGCGCCAGCTCACCCGGCGATGCCGGAGCCATCCTGCGAGACGATGTCGCGAATATCTTCGGGACGAAGGCGGGTAAACCGGAGCAGATATCCGGCGGCGCCGAGCACGATCAACGAGCCGAACCAAAAGCCGAGCGCGATGGAAATGTCCGTCCAGAGCTCCGTTGCGCCGCGACGCCGCAGGCCGAGCAACTGACGAAGAGGCGTGCCGCGCATCAGCAGACCCCAGTGCACCAGCGCGAGCAGAATCCATTCCCAGACCAGGGTTAGGGAATAAAGCGCATAGTGCGAGCGCGATTGGCCTGCCGCGTGGCGCGTGAGCGACGTTCACCACCGACACGCCCAGCAGCAGCAGCAGGATGACAGCCGTGTGCCAGACCGGCGCGAGCAGCCGGCCAGGCGGGAAGTCTTCGCTCCGAGTGATGCTGATGTTGGGTGCGTTCACGGTTTGCCGCTGGATTTCGGTCCCTGCTATCTTCACACGTTGGCCATGCGTCGGGAACGTCGCATGCTATGCCACGGGAAGTTGAGGTATTCAGAATGGAAGATGTAGTCATCGTCTCCGCGGTTCGGACGCCCACGGGAAAGTTCCAGGGATCGCTTGCCGGCTATAGCGCAGTGCAACTGGGTGCGCTCGCTGTGCGGGAAGCAGTGCGCCGCGCCGGTGTTGCGCCCGAGCAGATCGACGAATGCATCATGGGCAACGTCGTCTCCGCCGGGCTAGGGCAGAATCCCGGAAGACAGGCGGCGCTGGGCGGCGGCCTGCCGCCGAGCGTGAGCGCGATGACCATCAACAAAGTGTGCGGCTCAGGACTGAAGGCCGTCTCGCTGGCAGCGCAGGCGATCCAGACCGGCAACGCGGAGATTGTCGTAGCCGGCGGCATGGAGTCGATGAGCAATGCGCCCTACCTGCTGCCGCAAGGCCGCAATGGCTTTCGCATGGGCGACGCAAAAGTGGTGGACGCGATGATCCACGACGGCCTCTGGGAAATCTACAACGACTACCACATGGGCGTGACCGGCGAGAACGTGGCGGAGAAGCACAGCATCACGCGCGAGCAGCAGGATGCCTACGCGCTGGCCTCGCACCAGAAGGCGGCGGCGGCGCAGAAGTCGGGCGCATTCAAAGACGAGATGCTGCCGGTGGAAATTCCGGCAAAGAAGAAGGGTGAGCCGGCCGCGGTGCTGGACCGCGACGAGAGCGTGCGCGAGGATGCCTCCCTCGAGGCGCTGCGCGCGCTGAAGCCGGCGTTCAAGAAAGACGGTACGGTGACGGCGGGCAATGCGCCCGGCGTGAATGACGGCGCCGCCGCTCTGGTCGTGATGTCAGCGAGCAAGGCCGCGGAGCTCAAGCTCAAGCCGTTGGTGACCATCCGCGCGCAGGCAACCAGCGGTATCGATCCGAAGTGGGTGATGCTGGCGCCGGTGATCGGCATCCAGCGCGTGCTGAAGAAGGCAGGGTGGTCGAAGGAGCAAGCGGACTTATACGAGCTGAACGAGGCCTTCGCCGTGCAGGCTCTGGGCGTGATGAAAGAAGTTGGGCTGGATGCGCCGGAGCTGGCGGCGCGCGTGAATGTGAATGGCGGGGCGGTGGCGATGGGCCATCCCATCGGCGCCAGCGGCGCGCGCGTGCTCACCACGCTGATCTACGCACTGATCCATCGCAACCTGCATCGCGGTGTTGCGGCATTGTGCCTGGGCGGCGGCAACTCTGTTGCGATGGCGATAGAGCGCTAAATGGCCACCGCAAGCCGCCGATTGCACCGGGCCGGGGCAGGCGGCCGTTTATGACGGGCCGAGGCTACAATAGGAAATCGCCAGAGGGGCAGCCCCTCCCGGCAGGAATGCGGCGTTGTCCTCGCGCAGAATGTGGGCATCTGAATCCACGCTGCGCCTGATTGAGCATTGGAGCGTTTCACTGTAGGTGTATAGCAGCAGTGAAAGCGCTCTGATCATGACTGCCTCTGGAATTTCGAAATCGAAAGGGCAAAGCGCCGCATGACGCTACTGCTACTTCAGATGTCGATTGTGCTGACCGTCACGCTGATTTGCGGCTGGCTGGCCCGCAAACTAGGACAGACGCGCGTGGTCGGCGAGATCGTTGGCGGTATTCTGATCGGCCCCTCCGTGCTGGGCCGCTTCTTTCCGCATATCGCCCAGATCTTTACCCCGCACTCCTTCGCCGCATTTGAAAACATGAGCACGGTGGGGCTGATCCTGTATCTGTTCCTTATCGGAATGGAGCTCGACTACGCGCAGCTCTACAAGCAGCGCAGCACCGCCGTGCTGGCCAGCGGCATGAGCATCCTCCTTCCGTTTGCCATGGCCGCTATTCTCGCGCACTCCTTGCGCATTCGCTTTGCCCCGCACGGCATCGGCAGCATGCCCTTCGTGCTCTTTCTGGGGATCTCGATGAGCATCACGGCGTTCCCGGTGCTGGCGCGCATGCTGGAGGAGCGGCGGCTTCAGTCGACATCGCTTGGGACGACGGCGATCCTGTGCGCGGCAGTGGATGACGTGGTGGCATGGTTGCTGCTGGCCTTTGCGCTCGCGCTGCTCGGCAAGGAAGGCGGCTCCGGAAGCCTGTGGATTCGCATGGCAGGACTGGTGGGCTACCTGCGTGTTCATGCTCGGCATTGTTCGACCGCTGGCGAATTTTGCGGCGAAGCGCTACAAAGCGACCGGCATGTCACTCGAGCTGCTCGGGGTCGTCGTCATCTGCCTGCTGCTATCTGCCGCGGCCACCGACGTGCTGGGTATCCATCCGCTCTTCGGCGCGTTCCTTGCCGGCGTGTGCTTCCCACGCATTCCGCGCTGGCAGGAAGAGATTCGCGCCCGGACGGACATGCTGATTGCCGTGCTCCTGCTGCCGCTCTTCTTCGCGCTGACCGGCATGCGCACGCGGCTCGACCTGTTGAACAACGCCAACATGTGGCTCTGGGCGGGCATTGTGCTGGCCGGCTCGGTCGCGGGCAAGATGGGCGGCGCAATACTGGCGGCGCGGTGGGTTGGGCAATCATGGCGCAACGCGGGCGCGCTGGGCGCGCTGCTGAATACGCGCGGCCTGGTCGAACTGATTGTGCTGAACATCGCTTATAACGTCGGCGTGTTCTCGCCAACGCTCTTCACCATGCTGGTGGTGATGGCGCTGGTGACGACGATGCTGACCTCGCCCATCCTGAAGCTGCTCAAGATCCAGGATGGACAGGAAACAGACGAAGAGCTTGGCCTGCAGGCCAAGCATTCGGCGGCCTGAGGTCGCAGATTGAGCGCAGGCCAGCATACTGATCGCTTTTCCGGGCGCGTCGAGGCGTATCTGGCCTACCGGCCGCGTTTTCCACGAAGTATTCTTTCGTTTCTGCATGAGCATGGCGCGCTTTCCGAAGGTGCGGTGGTTGCGGACATCGGCGCAGGCACCGGCATGCTGGCGGAAATCTTTCTCGAAGCCGGATATCGCGTCATCGCGGTCGAACCGAACACGGAGATGCTGGAGGCGTGCCGCGAATTGGCAACCCAACATTCGGCGCTCGAAGTAGTGCAGGGAAGGGCCGAGGCAACCACGCTGCCCGATGCATCGGTCGATCTGATCGCGGTCGGACGCGCGATGCACTGGTTCGACTGGCCGCATGCACATCAGGAATTTCAACGAATTCTGCGACCCAACGGCTCGGTGCTGGTGGCGACCAGCGGCCATCGCGACAGCGGTTCGCCGGTATCCAAAGAGCTTTCCGGGATTCTTCGAAGGTGGCGTATGGATTCTGCCGAGGCAGATACAACTCGTAACTTCAAGGAACGTTTGCGCGGATTTTTCGATGCATCTACCTGGCAGCAAACAACTCTTCATCACGCTATGACAGTGGATTTCCTGACGCTGCTGGGTTACGCGGAATCGCTGTCGGCAATTCCTCGGCCAGGGGAACGCGGTTACGACGAAATGCTTGGGGAGTTGCGGGCCGTGTTTGACAGATACCAGCGCGACGGAAGCCTGGTGACACCACTGAGCAGTGATATAGATCTCGGGCGACTGCGAGGGCGGTTCTTCGCAGGATAGAAATTGCCACACCGCTCGTAGTTTTCCTTTCATGCGTCACGAGCAGCCATCCAAGTGGTTCGTTCGCGGCATCAGCTACAAATGGCTGATTCATCATTTCCGTCCCTGCGGAAAACATTGCCAACGGAATGCTTTGCTCAAGCAAAACCGCTCCTCCTGTAGTCGGAGCGCACGTCGTGCGATTCTCCATCTTCATCCTTCAAAACGAAGGGGCTCATCTCATGCCAGGTCTGGTGTCGCAGCCGTCTATCTCGGTGCTCTTCCTCAGCTGTATGTTCGCCGCAGCCGCTCTAGGTCAAACGCAGTTTCAAACTCACCAGGTCGCCCAATCCACCAATCCCACATCACCACTCAGGGTCGCAGCCCACGGCGATTTCAATAATGATGGACGCGAGGATTTAGTGATTTCGGGATCGACCCCGATGCTCTATCTCTCGAACGGGGATGGCACCTATGATCCCCCGCGCGCGCTTGCCGCAGTCCCGGTGGCCATAGGCGATTTCAATCAGGATGGGAAGTTGGACTACGTTGCGACGACCGTGGTGAGTGGCGTTTCTCAGACGCGAGTGTATCTCGGCAATGGCGACGGCACCTTTCAGGCCCCCAAGAGCTTCTCCGATGGAAGCAGCACGGAAACTATAAGCTCCGTCGTAGCGGAGGACGTAGACCACGACAACAAGACGGATATCGTGGAGCTATATCAGGGCTCGACCAGCAATAGTCTGCAAGTATGGATCAGCAACGGTAACGGCACCTTTACCAAAGGGCAGCGTATCAGCAATGTCCTGAGCGGAGAGTTTGGCTCCCAGGCATGGGGCGGAGATTTCGATGGCGATGGCAAAGCGGATATCGCGCTGGTCAACACATCTCCGGGATACGGGCCAACGACGGTCCAGGTATGGTACGGCGACGGTGAAGGTCATTTAAGTTCGCCATACAGCATCACCGACCCGCAGAGATACGTCGATGTCGTGTCAACGTCAGCCGGCGACATCAACAACGATGGGCGCAACGATCTAGTGGCTTACCGCTTCAAGTGGGCCGTAGGCGGCACCAGCACCTACTACAAAGAAGTCGCCGTCTTCGAAGGCAACAGCAACCGTACAGTGAGCTTTGTCACTATTCCCACCCGTCAGGTTCCGTTCAGCAACATCGCCGTTGCCGATGTGAACGGCGATGGGGTCAACGACCTGATCTACAACGGCGCCACTCCATATACGGGCCAGGGAGGCGGCTTTACGGGCTCGCAAAACCTGACCGTCAAACTTGGCCAGGGAAACGGCAAGTTCGGATCGGAGCAGGTGGTCTATCAGAACGGAAACAATTTCCAAGGCTCCGATCTCGCTGCCATTCGCAGCAGCCAGGGCACCAGGCCGGATCTCGTTTTCACCCAGGACCTGGGTAACTACAACCCCGGCGGAAGCCCAACCGCAGTCGTGCTGCTCAGTAATGAAACCCCGGGTTCCTTCCCCGGCTGCGGGGTGAGTGCCGCGGAGGGAATTCATGTCTGCTTGCCGGGCGTCACGTCCAGTTTGCCGGCGAGCTTCTCCATCGGCGCCGCGGGCCCCACCTCCATGCGCACCGCCCAGGTGTGGGTGGATGGCAAGAAGATGGCCGAGCAGTTGACGCACGCCTTCTCCAACTACTCCTTCCTGGACACGTCCATTCCTCTCTCGATAGGCAGCCATGCCGTAACGCTCTTCGGCGTCGGCTGGGACGGTACCTTGCAAAAGAAGACCATCTCGCTGCAGGTGTCCAACGGCGGCGGCTGCTCGGCGCCCGGCAGCGCCGGCGTGCATGTCTGCTCTCCGACCAGTGGACTGACGGTGTCGAGCCCGGTGCAGGTCGCGGCGGCAGGTGCTGTCACCGGCACCTTCGCTCGCTTTGAGGTGTGGGCGGATGGCGTGAAGAAGTTCACTTCCACCACAACCGACGGAGCGAACATCTCGCTGTCGTTCGCTTCAGGCGCGCACACGCTAGCCTTCTTCGCGGTAAATACCTCCGGCACGAAATGGGAGGTCAAGGAGTCGTTTACTGTTAAATAACGTGCTTCGCACAGTGACACAAGCGGAGGCCCGCAGTTGGCCTCCGCTTTTTGTCTTACTGCAAACAGGGAGGTGCAAGGCCGCTCGCCGGATAGGAGGCTGGAGACGCTGATTGCCTGCCAGTTATTTGTTGGGCAGCCGCGGGCGGTATTTAATGAACACGCATGAAGACCACGTTCAGACTAGCTATCGTGTTGTTCATGGCCGCAGTCATCTTTGGCCAAAGTGTCCATTCGCGGTCCGATACGACTTTCCCACGCTTCACAGTAGCGAGAGGACAACTGGATGAGAACGGATTTCCGACCTCCGGCGCGAAGCTCTGTCTAGAGGGTAAGAAAAGCGTCTGCTATCAGATGCCATCCCATACAGCAGCAGGCTCCAGCCAACTTACATACGACTTCGGACTAGAACCCCATGCCAAAATCCTGCCACTGACAAATGGAGGATCATGGGCATTTTTCTCAGCCATGTTTTCCGCGGGCGGTAGCGGAACTCTGACGCGGCTTGCAATATTGCGATACCAGAGCGGCGAAGGCAGGAGCGGAGTCCTCACCAACCTGTTGCCTTACATCGGTGCCACAAATGTAAGCGAGCATGCCGTCTGGAAGCTCCGGAGCATTTCCCCCTATCCAATTCTGGTGGATGCGGACTTCGTCTGGGGTAGAAATGAGATCCACTTTGGCCGGCACTATTACACGGTCGAAGGATGGCGATTCGAACCGGCGACGGATCGCTACAAGAAAGCATTCTCTTATCGAACGACGAAGAAATATTCGGGTGGCGATTCAGAAGCAATCTCGGTACTTGGACCGGAGCGGGCAGAAATTTTGAGGCGACTCAGCACTCAATGACATTCAAAGCCAGCCCCGCCAGCGACGTTTCCTTATATCGCGACTGCATATCCAGCCCCGTCTCGTACATCGTGCGGATCACCTGGTCGAGCGACACCTTGTGCTCGTCCTCTTCCGCCAGCGCCATGCGGCAGGCGTGGACTGCTTTGACTGCGCCCATCGCGTTGCGCTCGATGCAAGGGATCTGCACCAGGCCGCCGATCGGGTCGCAGGTCATGCCGAGGTTGTGTTCCATGCCGATCTCGGCGGCGTGCTCGACCTGCGCATTCGTGCCGCCCATCGCCGCCGCCAGTCCGCCCGCTGCCATGGAGCAGGCGACGCCGACCTCGCCCTGGCAGCCGACCTCCGCGCCGGAGATCGACGCGTTCTCCTTGTAGAGAATCCCAATCGCTGCTGAGGTGAGGAAGTAGCGCAGGATGCCCGCCTCATCCGCGCCCGCAATGTAGTTGCGGTAGTAGTGTCCGACTGCCGGGATCACCCCCGCCGCGCCGTTAGTGGGCGCTGTGACCACGCGGCTGCCCGCGGCGTTCTCCTCATTCACGGCCATGGCGTAGATGGTCACCCAGTCGAGCGGCGCGAGCGGATCGCCGGTGCCTTTGCCGGCCGACGCCTGCTGCTGCAGGCGCGCGGCAAGGCGTTTGGCGCGGCGACGCACCCGCAGTCCGCCGGGCAGAATGCCGTCCGTCGCAAGGCCACGGGTAACGCAGCTTTGCATGGCCTCCCAGATGCGCAGGATGTCGCGCTTCACGGATTCGGCTGCGTCTGGTACGTCACCGCGGCGGGCACATTCATTGCGCATCATCACTTCGTCAATGCGCAGGTTGTCGCGCTGCGCCATCTCCAGCAGTTCTGCCGCGCTCGAGAAGGCGTACGGAAGAGAACTGGTCGTCATCATCGGTGTGGCGTTCACGTCGGCTCCATCTTCGACAATGAAGCCGCCGCCGATGGAAAAATATGTCGCGGTAAAGAGCGGCGCGCCGGTCACATCCGATGCGGTGAAGCGGATACCGTTCGGGTGCTTGGTCTCGGCCCCTGGGGGCATCATCTGGTCGCAATGGAAGATGATGTTCTGCGCCTCGCGAAACGGAATGACATGGCGGCCGAGCAGCGAGATGGTGGCGGAGAGCCGGATGACTTCTAGTTTGCTGTCGATGGTGTCTGGATCGAGCGTCGCGGCCTCTTCGCCGAGCAGACCAAGCATGACGGCGCGATCGGTGCCGTGGCCTTTGCCGGTAAGGGCGAGCGAGCCGTAGAGATCCACGCGGACTTCGGCAGTGGGTGGGAGAAGATGGCGCGCATCAAGCGCCAGCAGAAAGGTGCGAGCAGCGCGCATCGGGCCCATGGTGTGCGAACTGGAGGGCCCGATGCCGATTTTGTAGAGATCGAACAGCGAGGTTTTCACGACTGGCTATGGTAGCAGCGGCGTCGCCAGCGTGCTGACGCGCTCCCTCTGCAACCTTTGTGGCCTGCCTTCGCCCGCAAGTCACTGGTTATACTCACCTTTTCCAGGGAGATCGGACGGGCCACGGGATGCTCTTCAAGGCGCTGAGTGCTGCTGTGTATGGCATCGATGCGCACATCATTGATGTTGAGGTGGACTTCTCCGGCATTCAGGAAGCGCAGGAGCGCTTTTCGACGGTCGGGCTGCCCGACGCTGCAGTGCGCGAAAGCCGCGATCGCGTTCGCGCCGCCATCCGCAACTCCGGATTTTCTCTTCCGCCGACGCACATCACTATCAATCTGGCGCCTGCCGACCTGAAGAAGGAAGGATCCGGCTTCGATCTGCCGATTGCGATCGGCATCCTGGGCGCGCAAGGCGCACTCCTGAATCGGGACCTGAGCCAGTTCCTGACCGTCGGCGAGCTGGGCCTGGATGGCAGCGTGCGCGGCGTGCCCGGCATGTTGCCGATTGCAGTGGCGGCGAAGCAGCGCGGCATTGCGAACCTGATCGTCCCGGCGGTGAATGCGCCGGAGGCCGCTGTTGTCGAGGGACTGAATGTGTATCCGGTGGACTCGCTGCCGCAGGCGCGCGACCTGCTGAACGCGGCGGTGAATGGCGGCATCCAGGTGCAGCCGTACCGCGTGAATTCGAGTCAGATGCTGGATGCGCTGCAGCATTATCCATTCGACTTCAAGGATGTGCGCGGGCAGACGGTCGCGAAGCGCGCGCTCGAGATCTCAGCTGCCGGCGGGCACAACATCCTGATGATCGGGCCGCCGGGTTCGGGCAAGACGATGCTTGCCAAGCGGCTTCCGTCGATCCTGGCGCCCCTGAGCTTTGCCGAAGCGCTGGAGACGACGAAGATACATTCGGTCGCGGGTGTGTTGGATTCGGATTGCGGCCTGGTGACCCAGCGGCCATTCCGTTCGCCGCACCATACGATTTCAGACGCGGGCCTGATCGGTGGCGGCGCGGTACCGCGACCAGGCGAGGTCTCGCTGGCGCACAATGGAGTGCTGTTTCTGGATGAGCTGCCGGAGTTTCCGCGAAACGTGCTGGAGGTGATGCGGCAGCCGCTCGAAGACGGCACGGTTACGATTGCGCGCGCATCCATGTCGCTGAATTTTCCCGCTCGCTTCATGCTGGCGGCAGCGATGAATCCGTGCCCGTGCGGCTACTTCAACGACAAGAGCCGTGAATGCCAGTGCACGCCGCCGATGATGCAACGATATGTGTCGCGGGTCTCAGGGCCGCTGCTGGACCGCATCGATATCCATATAGAGGTACCGGCGGTGCAATATCGCGAGCTGCGGGCCGGCCAGGCGAATGAAGGATCGGCGGAGATTCGGGCGCGGGTGCTGGCCGCTCGCGTCCGACAGCATGAGCGGTTCGGGGCAGAGCGAATCTACTCCAATGCGCAGATGACCACGCGGCAGATCCGCCAGTGGTGCGAGTTGCCACCTGAAGCGGACCGGCTGCTGGAGCGGGCGATGCAGCAGCAGGGGCTGAGCGCGCGAGCCCACGACCGCATTCTAAAGGTGGCGCGAACGATCGCGGACCTGGAGGGGGCGGCCACGCTCACCGTGCAGCATCTTGCTGAAGCGATTCAGTACAGGACCTTGGATCGCAACTACTGGAGCTGAAATTCCGGACCGACACGCCGCTATGATTTTCAGGATAAATTAAGGTTGTGCGGTGGTACTCTGCCCGGTATTCAGGTTGCAATCCCCTTCATCGCTCCTACAAGTAACAGAAAACAAAAATCTTACTGATTTCTTACGAATATGTGGATAGTTGTTTTCACGACCTATGAAAAAAGTGTTGACCTGGGTCGGAGTTAACGATAATGTCGAACCTGCCAGGGTGGTTCCGTTCCTTTTATCACCCACGACAAAGGTTTCTCACGCCCTGCACCGGGCGGTTTTGATTTCCGGTAACCCAGGTGTGCGGCTCCGGGCGTCGAGTTGCCAATCCGAGCATCGCAAGTCGAGGAAAGCAAAGGCAGTCAGGTGTGGCGCACTTCTGCATCTTTTTGGAAGATTCTGCGTCATTAGCAGTTGAGAAAAACAACTAAAGACTGAGGCGCCGGCGTCCAATGGATGTACTCATGGGGGACCGCGCCAAGACCGTCAGGGAATGAGAGGATATTTCATGCGTTCCGATCTGATCTATGGGGCACTCACCCACATTTCGAATCGCTACCAGCTTTGTCAGTTGGCCTCGAAGGCCACCCGGAAGCTTCACAAGCCGAACACCCGCCTGCAGGACACCACGAACGAAGTGTTGGTCCGCTTTCATCAGACGAGCCCCATGGCTTCGAGCGGACACGAGATGAACATGGCGCCCGAGCAGGTTTCGCAGCAGCGCCGCGCAGCGTAAACCGTTTCATAAGGGATCTCAGCACTGAAGGCACTCTGGACGCAGCTTTTCCGCTAAACCAGTTCGCCGGCGACAGGTCTTCGTCGTCGGGGTGGAAGAAAAGCTGCTCCGCACAGATGCGGATCACTTATAGTATTTGTGAATACGGTTTTCAGCGCGGCCGCTCGCTGCGGCGAGCTGTCCAACCGCTACAATAGAATCCTTCCTGATCCACACCCTTCCTTCCATCGATTTCCCCTCCTAAACTTCCCACCGCAGGTGAATTGTGACTATCGCAGAACTGAAAGAAAAAAACATCACAGAGCTGAGCCGTATCGCGCGCAGCCTGGAAATTCCCGGAGCCAGCGGGCTTCGCAAGCAGGATCTGATCTTCAAGATCCTTCAGGCGCAAAGCGAAAAAGAAGGCCACATCTTTGCCGAGGGCGTGCTCGAAATTCTGCCTGACGGCTATGGTTTTCTCCGCTCTCCTGACTACAACTATCTGCCCGGCCCGGACGACATCTATGTTTCGCCATCGCAGATCCGCAAGTTCGATCTGAAGACCGGCGACACGATCAGCGGAAATGTCCGTCCGCCGCACGAAGGCGAGAAGTACTTCGCGCTGGTGAAGATCGAAGCCATCAACTTCGAATCGCCGGAAGAAACTCGCAACAAAATCCTGTTTGACAATCTGACCCCGCTCTATCCGGAAGAACGCATTCGCATGGAGACGGTGCACGAGAACACCAGCGGCCGCGTCATGGACCTGTTGACGCCCATCGGCAAAGGGCAGCGCGGCCTTATCGTCGCCCCGCCGCGGACCGGCAAGACCATGCTGCTTCAGTCGATCGCCAACTCCGTCACCACCAATCATCCGGAGGTCGTGCTGATCGTGCTGCTGATCGACGAGCGTCCGGAAGAGGTCACGGACATGCAGCGCTCCGTGAAGGGCGAGGTCATCAGCTCGACCTTCGACGAGCCCGCCGCCCGTCACGTGCAGGTAGCGGAGATGGTGATTGAAAAGGCGAAGCGCCTGGTCGAGCACAAGCGCGATGTCGTCATCCTGCTGGATTCCATTACGCGTCTCGCGCGTGCTTACAACACCATCGTGCCGCCCTCGGGCAAGGTGCTGTCGGGCGGTGTCGATTCGAATGCCCTGCAGCGTCCGAAGCGCTTCTTCGGCGCAGCGCGCAATATCGAAGAAGGCGGCTCGCTCACCATCATCGCGACCGCGCTGGTCGATACCGGCTCGCGCATGGACGAAGTGATCTTCGAAGAGTTCAAGGGTACCGGCAACATGGAAGTGATCCTGGACCGCAAGCTGGTGGACAAGCGCGTCTTCCCGGCGATCGACATCCAGCGCTCCGGCACCCGCAAGGAAGAGCTGCTCATCCCCAAGGAAGACCTGCAGCGTATCTGGATTCTGCGCAAGGTGCTCAATCCGCTCTCGCCGGTTGAGGCAATGGAACTGCTGGTAGACCGCCAGTTCAAGACGCGCAACAACGCGGAGTTCCTGCAGAAGATGAACCAGCTGTAACGCTCGATATCTTCAAACGCGGCATGCCTCGTCCTCGATTTGGGCGAGGCATTGCTGCCTTCGCAGGCTGAGGAGTATCGCATGTTGATTCGCGCAGCCACGCGACAGGACAGCGACGCTATCTGGGCGATCATCGAGCCGGTAGTGCGCGCTGGTGAGACCTACACGTTGCCGCGCGAGATGAGCCGCAGCGAAGCGCTGGCTTACTGGTTTTCACCCGGCCATGAAGCCTTCGTCGCGGAGGCAGACGGCACGATTCTCGGTACGTACTATCTTCGCGCCAACCAGCAAGGCGGCGGAGCGCACGTAGCCAATTGCGGCTACATGACGGCGCAACACGCGATGAGAACGGGCGTAGCCCGCGCCATGTGCCTGCACTCACTGGATATGGCGCGCGAGCGACGATTCCGCGCGATGCAGTTCAACTTCGTCGTCAGTACCAACGAGCGTGCCGTGCGGTTGTGGACATCGCTCGGCTTTGATACCGTCGGGCACCTGCCGGGCGCGTTTCTGCATCCGGCGCTTGGCTATGTGGATGCGCTGGTGATGTATCGTGCGCTGTAAGAGGTGTGAGGGGGATCGCCGGAACCATGAGTGAGCTCTGGAACATCATGATCGGCTACTTCTTCGGCTTCGCCCTTGGCGTGGGCTGCGCGCTGGCCGTGATGTACACGATATGGACCGGAGGCTACAAGCGGGCAGTAGAACACTCGGTGATGTCCGATCCGCCGACACGCTTTCAGACAACGCGAGAAGCAGCGCTACGAAAACTCAGTCGGCCTTCCAAACGCTGAATCACTCTTCCACAGTCTGGCCGTATTCGAGCAGCGTTACCAGCCCGACCCCGCCCACGATATTCCCCAGCACGGCCGGCCACAGCCAGCGGAAATAGCTCATCGCCGGCAACTGATGGTGCAGCACGGCGGAGAGCACCTCGCCGCTGCTGGCGACGCAGTGGGCAAAGTGGCCAAGGCCAACGACAAAGGCCAGCAGCCAGATGAGCAGCATGGATCCGCTGATGGAGTGACTGGCGCTGACCAGCCATGCAACCAGCGCGATGATCCATCCGCCGATGATGGCGCTCCAGAAGATGCCGGACAGCGAATGGTTCGCGATCTCGACGCCGATCGCCGCCAGGCTGTCTACGTATCTCGGCTGCAGCGCATCTGTGCGGACGGCCAGCGCGGCAAACGCGAGCGTGCCCAGGCAGTTGAAGACGAGCACGATGGTCCAGAGTCGCAGAGTCGCCCAGTAGTGCCGGCGCTCGCTCAGCACCAGCGCCACAGGGTAGAGCGTGTTTTCTGTGAAGAGCTGCGCGCGGCCGAGAATGACAGCGATGAAACCAATGGGATAGAGCAGGGTGGTGATGAAGTGGGCGAATCCGCCGGTGCCCAGCTCGGCGCGCGCAATCGCGGTCGCCAGGCCGGTGAGCCCCATGGTGATGCCGCCGGCAAGGCCCGAGATCGCGAGGCTGCGCGCCGGACGCTTTAGCTCCTGCCGCGCGTTCTTTGCCACCTGGGCATAAATCTGGATCGCGGTCGGGCGCTCCAGCTCCTGCTGCACCTGTGCAGATCCAGCCGCATCTGCTTCGCGGGAGAGATTTTTTCCGGTATTGCGAATCGGCATGGTGTCCCTTGTCTTCGTGGATGCGGAGAGGGCGCCTTCACAGGAATCTCCCGCCCGGATATCACCCATAGGATGCTGCCTGCCGCCTTCGTTGCCATAACCGCATGGATAAATATGGTTTCGGGAATTAAGCTGGTCGCCATGAGCACGATGAGAACCGCGCGCCGCATGGCGTTGGCGGCCATGTTCGCGATTGCTGCAGGCACCCTTACGCCGCACATCTCGGCGCAGCAGGGGAGCACACCCACATCGAAACCCGCTGGCGTTCTGAAGGCGGATGACCTGGCCAATTTGATGCCGGCGCAGGTCTTCTTCCGCGGACAGAGCGCGACCGTACAGATGCGCAATAGCGGCGGTATCCGATATGCGGACGGGATGTTCACCATCGCGGCCCTGGTGGATACCTCGGGCTATTCCAGCGGCATCCAGCAGAAGTATCAGGCCTATCTGATCACCGAGGTGCCCTTGCAGGTCGGCGACGGCGCTGCGGCACAGAAGCTCATCCCTGGAGCATACGGTGTCGGCTTCATCCAGAATGACCGCTTTGTCGTGATGGATCTGGGCGCGCACGATCTGCTGAATGTCGCGAGCCATCACGATGCCGAGCTGCGTCGCCCGACGCCGCTCGAAGTGCTGGGTACCGCTGCTGCCGGGATCTATCGTTTTTATCAAGGGCGCTCGTTCGTCACGCTGCGCCGCGCCCAATAGAAAATACGCTGCAAAAGCAAGAGGCCACACTCGGCTGAGTGTGGCCTTTGCTGTTTGCGATTTGTGAGTTAGTTGGTTGTGCCGACCAGTACCTTAACCGGCAGGGTATGGGTGATGGTGGTGTTCGCGGTTGTGGTTGCGGTGACGAGCACAGTGTAGGTGCCGGCCGGGACGGTCGTGCCGCCGCCTGCCTGGTTAGTGGTTGAGCCGCCGTTGAGGCTGTTCGTGGCTCTGTTGCGCGGCTCCGTTGGACCAGTTGGCGCCGCAACCCGTCATGCCGAAGCCGACGATCACGAGCACGCAGGCACCCAGCAGGGACTGCCACTTGCGCCGGCGTGCCGGCAAGCCGAGCAGGAAGATGCAGGCCAGCGTCGTGCCGCCCGTCGCCATCCACCAGCGGCTCGCAGGCTGTCGCGGGCACTGTGTTGCTGGCAATGACGTAACCGCTGGCTGCGCCGACATACAGCGGCTGGCTGATGAAGCCCGTATTGCTGGTCGAGAACTGTACGCTCGTTGTTGGGCTGGAGGGCGGCGACTGCATTGAAGCCGCAGGTCAGGCCGGCGGGGACGGCTGAGCGAACGCCTGCCAGGCTGTAGCCGACGACGCTGCAGCTCAGGTTGATGGGCGTTGTGCTGTACGCGCTCACGAAGTTGTAGATCGAAGTGAGCCGCAGATTGTAGGTGGCCTGAGTCGCTCCACTGGAGACCAGCGGAGCCGCCTGGTTGACTGTTGTGTCCGACTGCAGCGAGAAGTCGGCGCTGGTGCGATCGTCGACGATGGTCACGATCTGGTTTGCGGAGGAGGGGTTCGACCTGATACGGTGCCGAAGTCGGTAGTAGATCCAGCCGTCGTAGAGCACAGTGAACTGTACCTGGCCGGAGGGCAGTGCGAGATATCCATTCTGCTGCGGAATGGTGAAGGTCGCGTGCCGTTGGTGTTTATAGGTACACCGCCGCTTACCAGATATCCGCCCGACCAGGTTGCCGGCGTTAGCAGAACACCGTTGGCGTAGACCAGGAACACTGCATTTTGGGGGTCGACCGCACGGACTTTCATGTTCAGCGTGATCGAGTCCAAAGCGGGGAAGCTCGGGCCAGTCCCGTGTTATTGGATAGGTGCCGGTCGCAGGATAGGTTCCGTAATTGTCCGTGATGGTGAAGGTCGTGGTGGTGTTGCTATTCAGCAATGCGCTGCTGGGTGGAAGGTGACCGCACCAGAAGTGGAGCCGGTATAGTTCGAGCCTGTCGCAGGGTTGTAGGTTGCGCTGATTAGTCCGCTCGCCGGAATCTGGCTCGTGCTCACGGTAATGCTGGCAGTTGCGATCGCATTGCCGTTCGGGTCAAAGCCGGCTATAAGGGTCGCCGTCTGCGTAGGATTGGTGGAGAAGGTAACTGTTCCGGTAGGTGAGGTTCCGTTGCTGGGCAGCGTCGCCGATGTGCACAACCGCCGTTATGCCTAGCGTGGCAGTGGTCCCGCCGTTTCCTGGATCGTCCTCAGGCGCGATGCAGTGTGGTCGTTGTGGCAGCCCTGGTGATGTTGGCGAGGAAAGCGCCGGTGGAGCAAGCGTTGAAGCTGGCATTTCCCGGATAGGTAAGAACGATGGAATGAGAGCCGAATGCCAGCAGGTTGGAGCTGAAGGTTGCCGCTCCTTCAGAGTTGATCGGCAGTGTGGTGATGATATTTGCAGCCCGTTGTCGCTGACATTGATGGATCCGGACGGGATGCCGACGTTGTTGGTGGTGCGGCGAGTATGGCTCAACCGTGATGCTGACCGGCGTTCCATAGGGAATGCTGGTTGTAGCTGCCGACGTTGATGTTGTGTCCGTACACCACCATCTGGCAGTTTTCCGGCGTTACGGTGATGGGAGGGAGTGGCGCTCAAGCTGGGGGCGTAGGTCTTGTCTCCCGCATAGCGGGCGTAGATGTTGTAGGTGCCGCCGGGCAGCAGGTTCCAGGTATCGTTCGCTGTGCCGCTGCTGAGGGTCAGGGTTTCTACGGCCGACTCAGCCTGCAGCGGGCTGGAGGTGAAGATGGACGACGTCGCCAGTCAGCTGCGGAAGGTGTTGTGGAAACCGACGAACTTCAGCCAGGTGCTATGGGTGATGCAGTGCGATGTGACGCCGTTCACCACGCACGTCGGAGGGCGTTGCCGTTAGCGATCGGTAACGGTCAAGGCGACGGAGCTCGGTGTTGTGTTGGGGGCGTGTAGTTGGTGACGAAGCTCGTGATATTGAAGCTGCCGAGGCCCGTAGCCGCATCGTAGCCGGTTCCGGCCGCGTATCCGGTCATATGGCCGCCGGTGCAGTTCGTGCCGCTGCTGCAGGCCAGCTCGTTGGTGCCCAGGGTGATGTCATGATGGACGATCGAGCCGAAGCATGCGAATACAGAGTCGGGTTGACGTTGCCGAGTCCGAAGCGCGAACCGGAATTATATTGAGCCACGGCGAGCGCGACCGCGCCGGCAAAGACAGCGCTCGATGCTTCTGTTCCGCCTGAATAGGTGAACTGCACCGTTCCCCGTGGACTGGCAGTCCGAAGACTTCATGCAGAACATGTAGGCAGTGTTGTTATAGCCCTCGGTAGTTGTTGGCGCCGCTTCCGGCAAAGAACGAGACGTCCGGAATGACGCGTGCCGTGTTGCTGATCCCGTTGACTTTGCCGACTTGATAGGACGGCATGCGTCTGGGGAATGACTACTCCAGTATTCTGATGACCGCCCCTGCCGTGCTGGGCCGCCGCCGCTGGCCATCTGTACCGACGTGCCGTTCACCGCATTGGAATTTCCGTTGCCCGAGTAGCTATCGTTCCACACCTGCTCCTGAAACGCGCCCGTAGCAAACAAGCCAACCGGTGGTTTCAACGCGTTCGTGTTCGTATTCACCGACAGATAGTTGGTGCTATTGGTGGTCGTCCAGTAACTGCTTATCGAGCCGGTGTAGTAGAAGTCGGTGCCCCCTACCGCCGTCAAATAGGGCGAACTGGCAAATCCGTTGACGGCGTATGCAGCGCTCGCGGCGTTGCCCGAGGTGCCCGGTACAGCGCATCCTGCGGCTCCGGAGTTGCCGGCTGCGGCGACGAATGTGATGCCTTGCGCCGCAGCCTCCTCCGCCACGCTGTTGACCAGATGCCATGGCGCCGCTGCCGATCGCGGTTTCACATTCCTGGAAGCCGTTCAGCAGCACCTGCACCTGGTTGTCTTCTACCGCGCGGACCAGCGCGAAGTAGAGGCCAGGGTCATAATCGGTGGTCGCTGAGGTGTAGTAGTAAATGTTTGCGTTGGGGGCGACTGCACTTACCAGCTCGATCTGCTTATAGGCGATATACGCGTCGCCATTGACGCCGGGGTCGTTGCCATCCACCACGATGGTCGGCGTCTTAGCAGGAAGCCCAAAGATGCTGCGGTAGTTGTTGACGTAGGCCACATTGATGTCCGAATCGCCCACAATGCCGACGTTGACGTTCTGGCCGCCGAGGCCCTGGGCTGTGCTCGCCGGGATGCCATAGATAACAGCGAGGTCCGCCGGGGAGATGCCATACGTGTCGGGATTCGTCGCGGTAATTGTGTAGAGCGGCTTCAGGGTGTGTGTCGTGGGGTCAAAGGTGGCCTGGTTGCCTGCCCCCGAACCGCCTTCAATGTGGAAGTTGTTCAACGATGCAACGCCGGCGACAATCCGGCTCAGCGCGGCAGGAACCTTCGGATTCGAGTTGTTCGCGTAGTAGGTCTTGCCGCCTACGGCGTAGGCGTGGATCTCGGTTTGAAAGGCGGAGTGAATCTGGCCGGCGGTTGCCTCTACCTCAATGGCCATGTGGCTGCCATAGAGTCGCCCCACTCGCATCCCTTGCGAGGACAGATAGCTGGACACGCTCTGCACGTCGGAATCAGCAACACCGAAGCGCTTGCCGAAATCTACCGGCGTAAGCCACTTGTGATAGTTCGGCGAGTGCGGGTCCTGCTGCGAAGCGAGGAAGCTCTGCAGCGCCGTTTCCTGCTCGGGCGAGCGCTTCAGCACCATCAGCATGTGTCCGCTCAGGCTGGCCGGAGCGGCGCCGCGGTCGAACTGCGGTCGTGCCCAGGGATGCACTCCGCCAGAAAGCGACACCAGCGCCGACTCGTTCACCGGTCCGGTGATGCGCGGCGTTGCCTGTGCGTGGGCGGTTGCGCTGCCGAGACCGAGAAGTCCTGCGCCAACCAGCGAAAATGCGGTGGACACCTGGGCGAGTACAGAAAAGTTGCGGACCATAGCCATCCTGCCATCCATCTCCACCGCGGGCTGCTGAGCATTGCCGGTGGTCGGGAGAAAAGTGGATGCCCGCACGCTAGGCGTTGCTGCCTGTGTGTGGGCCCGGTTGCGAGTCGATGAGTGTATGTAAGATTGCCGCTCGCAGTGGGGACATTATGGCAAGGTATTGTCCCGCTTCTTGTGCCACGAAAGTGCAAGTCAGGCCGACAAAGCGGGCGTCACGTGACCAATGTGGAACGGAGAGTGGCACGTTAGTGGGACAGGCAGTTCCAGGAAGGGAATGCCGAAAGAAAAAAGGCCGTCTGAAGACGGCCCTTCCAATATCGCCTGAGATTCATTTGCCCCGGTTCAAGTGCATATCCTCACCATGAATCAAGACTTGTTACTTATTGCTGCCAGCCGCCGCCCAGAGCGTTATAGAGCTGCACCAGAGAAAGCATCTCTTCCTCCCGCGCGGAGGCCAGCGTCAGCTCGCCGGAGAAGAGCGTCGTCTGGTTGGTGAGCACATCCAGATAGCTGGAGTAGCCGCCCTTGTAGCGCATGTTGGAGAGGTTGACGGCATCGCGCGATGCAGTAACCAGCCGCTCCTGCTGTTCCCGGAACTCGCGGTACTTCTGGTAGGCCACCAGTGCATTCGAGACGTCCTGGAAAGACTGCGCGATGGTCTTCTTGTAGGTGAGCACCGCTTCGCGCTTCTGTGCTTCGGTGAGACGGACGTTGTTACGAATTCGTCCCGCATCGAAGATCGGCTCGGTGGCCGATGCGCCATAGGTATAGGCGAACGTCGAGTCGTGGAACAGCGTGTTCAGCGCGTTGCTGGCCGTGCCCACCTGGCCGGTCAGCGAGATCGCCGGAAAATACTGCGCCTTGGCCACGCCGATCTGCGCGTTCGCCGCGATCAGCTGTTCTTCGGCCTGGCGGATATCCGGCCGCCGCTCAATCAGCGAGGAGGGAAGTCCGGCGGGAACAACCGGCATACGCGGCTGCTGATCGATGGGCAGGCCGCGCGCGATGGCGCCGGGGTTCTGGCCCAGCAGCGTCTGCAGGGCATTTTCTTCCTGCGTCGATCTGCCGCTCGATGTCCGGAATCGTCGCTGCCGCGGTGCGACCAGTTCTTCCGCCTGGCGCACATCAAGCAGGCTGGTGCTGCCGCCTGATTCAAGCGTCTGCGTCAGTTGCAGCGACTCCTGCCGCGAGGCGAGTGTGCGCTTGGCGATCTCAAGTTCAAGATCGAGGGCGCGCAACTGGAAGTAGCCGGTAGCCACGTTCAGGATCAGCGTGTCCATCACTTCGCGCTGCGACCACTTGCTGGCCAGCAACTGCGCCCGTGCCGCCTTGGTTGCATTGCGGTACTGGCCCCAGAAGTCGATGTTCCAGGATGAGGACAAGCCGAGCTGGCCGAGATGGGTAACGAATGAGCCCAGCCCCCCGAACTGCGCGGATGGGTACCGCTGCGCCGTATATCCGCCGGCGCCGTTGATCGTAGGAAACTCCTGCGACCGCGTGACGCCGAGCTGCGCCTGCGACTTCCATGACCCGCTCCGCGGCGATGCGGACATCGTAGTTCTGCTTGAGCGCAGCCCGGATCAGGTTCTGCAACTCGGGATCGCCAAAGACCTCCCACCACTTCTCGTCGCCAAGCGAGAGGGCCGTGGAGGCCGGTGCTGTTCGCCTGCCCCGGCAGCGGATTGCCGTTCAAATCATGCGGCGTTTCGCTGGTTTGCGTGTTGCCGCTCGCCTCGGCGCCACGGTAGACCGTGGGCGTGTCGATGGTGGGTCGCTTGTACTTCGGCCCTACCGTGCAGCCCGACAACAGAAGCGTTGCCGCGCTCAGCGTGATGGCGATGCTTTGCTTTCTCATAGGCCATCTCCGGAAATCACAGGCTCGCGAGTCTCCTTACGTGCGCCCCTGGTGGCGACACGATGGGTGATCTTCTCGACCACGGCGAAGGTCACGGGAACGATGAAGATGGCGATCAGCGTAGAGGCGAGCATGCCGCCGATCACCACTGTCCCCAGCACCTGGCGCGAGATGCCGCCGGCGCCGCTGGCCACCCAGAGCGGGATGCAGCCTAGGATGAAGGCGAAGGCCGTCATCAGGATGGGGCGAAGACGGAGCTGAGCGCCCGCCAGCGCGGCATCGTAGATGGTCTTGCCACTCTGATATTCGCTGCGCGCAAATTCCACGATCAGAATGGCATTCTTGGCAGCCAGTCCGATCAGCATGACCAGGCCGATCTGCGCGTAGACGTTGTTCTCCAGTCCACGCAGGGAAAGCGCAAGGAATCCGCCGAAGACAGCGATCGGCGTGCTGAGCAGAACGCTGAACGGCAGCGACCAGCTCTCATACTGCGCAGCCAGAATCAGGAAGACGAAGAGCAGCGATACGGCGAAGATGGTCGAAGACGAGACTCCCTGGGCGGCTTTCTGCTCCTGGAAGGTCATGCCCTGATAGTCCAGCGCCATCTCTCTGGGCATGGTCTCGCGAAAGACCTCTTCAAATGCATCCGTGGCCTGCGCGGAGCTGTAGCCGGGTTTCGCGGTCCCGATCAACTGCGCGGCCTGATATTCGTTGTAGCGCATGGTGAATTCGGGCCCGGTAATGCGCTTGATCGAAGTCAGGGCCGATAAAGGAATGGAGTTGCCGGAGGCATTCTGCACGTAGAACTGGCCGATGTTGTCGATGTTCGTGCGCGATGTGCCTTCCGCTTCGATGTAGGTCTGCCACTGGCGCCCGAAGCGATTGAAGTAGTTCACCAGATTGCCGCCCATGAATGTCTGCAGTGTCTCGTACACGTCGGCCAGGTTGACGCCTTCCTGGATCGCTTTGGCGCGATCGACATCGACATAAATCTGCGGGACATTGGGCACGTACGTGGTGATGACGTTGGCGATCTCCGGCCGCTTGTGCAGCGCCGCTATGAATTTGTTGACGTTGTCAGTAAGGTTTTGCTGCGATGCCACCGGAGCGGTCCTCCAGCACCGCAGAGACACCGCCGGAGGTGCCGACACCGGGAATAGCAGGAGGCGGGAACGAAAATGCAATGCCTTCCCGGATGCCGCCAAGTCCCTGGGCGATGTGCTGCTGGATGGCCAGGTACTGTTCGTCCTTGCTCTTGCGCTTGTCCCAGGGCTTAAGCGTGACGAAGTAGAAGGCGTTGTAGGTGCTCTGCGTGAAGCTGAGCAGGCTGAAGCCGTTGACGCTGACGATGCTCTGCAACGCCCGGAGTCTTGAGGATGACATCCTCGACATGTTTGGAGGCTTCCGTCGTGCGCTGCAGCGATGCCGCGTTGGGCAGCACCATGCCGACGTAGAGGTAGCCCTGGTCTTCGTCGGGCAGGAAAGAGTTGGGAATGCCGCGCGCAATCCACACCGCTGCGGCGGAGACCAGCACCAGGAAGACCAGCGCAAAGCCGGACTTCCGGATGAGCAGGCCGGAGGTGCGGACATAAGTATCCCGCGTGCGGCCGAACGCAGAGTTGAACCACCGGAAGAATGCGCCCAGCGGACCGCGCGCGGGCTTCTTCGGTTTGAGCAAGCAGAGCGCAAAGCGCCGGGCTCAGCGTCAGCGCGTTGAAGGCCGAGAACAGCACCGAGATCGCAATGGTGATGGCGAACTGCTGATAGAGCCGTCCGGTAATGCCCGGCACGGCGGCGGTAGGGATGAAGACGGCCGCCAGAATGAGCGCGATGGCGACCACCGGGCTCGCCACCTGCTCCATGGCCGCGATCGAGGCTTCCTTCGGCGACATGCCCTCTTCAATATGGTGCTCGACAGCCTCTACCACCACGATCGCGTCATCGACCACCAGGCCGATGGCCAGCACCAGCCCCAGCAGCGACAGCGTGTTGATGGAGAAGCCAAGCGCGGGGAAGACAACAAACGTGCCGATGAGCGAGACGGGCACGGCGAGCAACGGAATGAGCGTGGCGCGCCAGCCCTGCAGGAAGACATAGACGACCAGGATCACCAGGCCAAGCGCGATGCCCAGCGTGATCACGATCTCATGCAGGCCCTGTGTGACCGCCTTCGTGGTATCCAGCGGTACGGCCGATTCCATATCCACCGGATAGCGCTTCTGCAACTCTGCCAGCTTCTTGTTCACCGCGGCCGCCGCCGCGACAGCATTGGAGCCAGGCAACTGGAAGATCGCCATGCCGGCCGCGATCTGACCGTTGTAGCGCACATTCACGTTGTAGGTCTGCGAGCCGAGCTCGATCCGCGCGACATCCTTCAGGCGCAGCACGGAGCCGTCCGGGTTGGCGCGAATCACGATCTGGCCGAACTGCTTCGGGCGTGACCAGGCGTCCCTGCGAGCGGACGGTATAGGTGAACTCCTGGCCGCCCGGAACCGGCTCGCCGCCGATCTGTCCGGCAGGGTTCACGTTGTTCTGCACCTGCATCGCGCTGACGATCTGCGGTACGGTCACGCCAAGCTTGGCCAGCTTGCTCGGATCAACCCAGACGCGCATGGCATACTGCCCGCCGAACACCTGGACGCGGGCCACACCGGGCACGCGCGTCAACTCGTCCGCCATATTGATGTAGGCGTAGTTGACGAGAAAGTTGGTGTCGTAGGTGCCCTTGGGCGAGTAGAGCATGGCGAACATCAAGGGCGAGGCCAGCGACTTGATGACGGTTACGCCGGCGGTGTTCACCTGCGCGGGAAGCTGAGGGGTCGCCTGGTTGACGCGAAGCTGCGTGAGCACCTGGTCGATGTCCGGATTGGTCGCGATGTCGAAGTCGACCGTCAGCGACATGGCGCCGTTGTTCGCGTTCGTGGAATACATGTAGTTCATGTGGTCCACGCCCGTGACCTGCTGCTCGATCGGCGTTGCTACGGACTGCTCAAGAGTCTTGGCGTCGGCGCCCGGATAGGTTGCCTGCACCACCACCTCAGGCGGCACGATGTTGGGGAATTGCGAGGTCGGCAGGCTCAGCATCGCCACCACGCCGACGATGACCATGATGATCGATATCACCATGGCCACGATGGGCCGGTTGATAAAGAACTTGGACATGTTTATTTGCCCTCGCTGCCCGCGGACGGTTTTTCAGCGGCCTTCCCGGATGCGCTATTCGTCGCGTTACCCGGTGTGGCGCCCGAGCCGCCAGGTTGATCCGCGTTTGCCTGCTCCGGCTCCGCGGGATGAGGGTGAACAGGGATACCGTCCACCAGCTTGCCCGTGCCTTCCACCACCACCTGCTCGCCCGGTTTGAGCCCGCTGGTGATAAGCCAGTCCGTACCGATCTGTGGCCCTACTTCCACCGGCTGGATGTGGACTTTGTTGTCCGCATTGACGACGGCGACCTGGTAGGAGCCTTGCAACTCAGTGACGGCGCGCTGTGGAATGAGAAGTGCCCCGTGCTGGATCTGGGTCTGCGCGCGCACCCTGCCGTACTGTCCCGGACGCAGCAGGCTCTGCGGGTTGGGGAAGGCTGCCGCGACGCGAATGGTGCCGGTCTGTGGATTCACCTCGCGATCGACAAAGACGATGTAGCCCTTGCTCGGGTAGACATTTCCATTCGACAGCGTGAGTTCAATGGGCACGCGGCTCGAGGCGTGCAGCAGATCGGCCGCGCCGCCTTCGCGCGCCTTCTTTGAGAGAGCCAGGTACTCCTGCTCGCTGATCGCGAAGTACACCTTGATAGGCTGCACCTGCGAGACCGTGGTGAGCACCGTGTCGTTCTTGACCAGGCTGCCGACCTGCGTCGCGGCGATGCCGGCGATGCCGTCCAGCAGCGAGCGCACCTTGGTCCAGCCCAGGTTCAGCTGGGCGGTCTCGACCGCGGCCTCCTGCGCCTTCACGCTGGCTTCGTCCGCCGCCTGGGTCTGCAGATCGTTGTCCAGCTGCGACCGGGCAATGGCGCGCGCTTCGGCGAGCGGTGTATCGCGCTTGGTATTGATCTGCGCCAGCTGCAGATTTGCTTTCGCCTGCGCAAGCTGACTCTTCGCCTGGTCGACCGCTGCCTGGAACGGCCGGGGGTCGATCTCATAGAGGACCTGCCCCTTGCGCACCTCGGAGCCTTCTTTATAGTTCTGCCGGATCAGATAGCCGGTGACCTGGGGCTGGATCTGCGCGTTCACATAGCCGTCAAGGTTGGCCACCCATTCGCCGTAGATGGGCACGTCCTTCTGCTCCACCGTGGCGGTGGTCACGTCCGGCGGCGGATACTGGGGCGGGCCGCCCCCGTTGGCTGGCTTGCTGCAGCCGGCAATCAGCGCCAGACCGGCCAGCAGCAGAAGGGCCGCAGCCGAGGGCAAGCCCGGCGCCTGGCAGGCGGCGCGATCGGAGATTTCGCTCAACGCACAGAAAGAGCGGGGCGAGGTGTTCGCTGAAGTCATGGGAGCCTTCCCAGAAAAAAGCGTCCAAGGACGCGGAATACGGAACTGTGATGCCGGCGCGTACGTCCTGCCGGCGAAGTGGTCTGTGATCTAGCGCAGTAGATGAGGGCGCCGGGGTCCGGGACTCATCGGATTCGTATTTTTTCATAAAACGGCACCCTGTGCCATAATCTGCATGCAGTGCAGAAAACGCTTCGCACCACCGACGGCGAACAAGGGACGAATTCTCAAGATTCCGGGTCGCTTCGCGAGCGGAAACATGAGTTCGTTCTTAGGGAGATCGAGCAGGCGGCGTGGGACTTGTTTGGTACCGTGGGCTTCGACCGGGCCACGATTGAGGAGATCAGCCGCAAGGCAGGCGTCTCCCGGCGAACGTTCTTCCGTTATTTCCGCACCAAGGAGGAACTGCTCTCCTTCAGCGTGGAGCACTTTGGCCAACGCATCGCGGAACGATTCGCCGAAGCGCCCAAGAGCCGCGACCCGCTGGCTGCCCTGGAACACGCCATGCTTTCCGTCATGCAGGAAGAAATGAAAGACATGCGCAAGCCCAAGGAAATGTTGGGATTGATGTTCGAGGAGCCGGATCTGCGCGGCCGCTTTCTCTGCGCCATGGGTCGTTGGGTCCCCATCCTGAGCCAGGAGTTGGCGAAGCGAAAGGCCTATCGCGGCGATCGGGCACGCTGCGATCTGGCCGCCGCGCTCTACTGCACCGCCTTCGACCAGGCCCATCTGCGCTGGTATCGCGAGCCCGGTGTAGACCTGCCGACGCAGGCCAGGCGCGCCTTCCGCCAGATTCGCGAGAAGAAGAACTCCCGTCCCGCCCGATAGTTTCCTGCGGATTCGTTTCCGTCTGCGCATCGCCGCTCGCGCCTCTACTGACTAGTCGAACGAGAGGGCAGCAAAACGACAACGGAACGAAAAATCCTATGAAAGTCGCGAGGGCTATCCGCGCGCAACCGTGAACGCCTGGTCCAGGTCGGCGTTCAGATCATCGATCGCTTCGATCCCCACCGAAATCCGCACCAGGTCGCCGGGAATCTGTTTCTGCGAGCGCAGATGCGCGGGAATGCTGGCATGGGACATGTAGTTGGGCAGGCTGATGGTGGAATTGACCCCGCCGAAACTGACTGTAATGGTATGCAGCTTGCATGCTTCGACCATGCGGCGCGACAACTCCGCATCATCGGTACGGAAACTGAGCACGGAGCCCGGACCGCTCGCCTGCTTCTTGTGGATCGCGGCAGCTTCCGGCGGCGCCAGCGCGGGAAAGTAAACGTCGGTCACATTCGGGTGCTGCTTCAGAAATTGCGCCACCGCAATCGCGTTCGCCTGTTGCCGGTCCTGCCGCAGCGCAAGCGTCTTCAGCCCGCGCAGCACCAGAAAGCTGTCGAAAGGTGCAAGTCCGCCACCCTCGCCGTTCTGGATCAGATAGAGATCGTCCACCAGCCCGGCGTCCCGCACGATCACTGCACCGGCCATCACATCGCTGTGGCCGCACAGGAACTTCGTCGCCGAGTGGATCACGATATCGCAGCCCAGCTCGAGCGGCCGCTGCAGATAAGGCGACATGGTGCTGTTGTCCACGCACACGCGCGCGCCGTGCTCGTGCGCCAGGGTGGCCACATGTGCGAGATCGAGAATATGTAACAGCGGGTTGGTCGGCGACTCCAGATAGACCAGCTTCACCGCCGGTGTCAGAGCGGCCTTCAACGCACTCTCGTCGGCAAAGTCGACATACTGCACGGTAATGCCGCGATTGGCCAGAATGCGCGAGAACAGGCGATAGGTGCCGCCGTAGAGGTCATCGCATGCCAGAATCTGTTCGCCCGGCTTCAGCAGCCGCGTCACTGCGGTGATAGCGGCAAGGCCGGTAGAAAAACAAAAGGCCCGCGTCCCGGATTCGAGCAGCGCAAGCTGGGTCTCCAGCACGGCGCGCGTCGGATTGCCACTGCGCGTGTAATCGAAATCGCCGAACGAGGTGGCAGAGTCCTGGCGAAACGTCGCCGTCTGATAGATCGGTGTGTTCGCGGGACGGCTTCGGTCGCCCGGCGCGGGATCGAAGTTTAGCAGCAGGGTTTCAAACTTCACGAGTCACCTCCGGCGAGGCGAAAGAATCAACGGGTCGCAAGGCAAATCTCCAGTGCGCTGTCAGTCGGTCAAGATCGAAGAGGAAGGGTGGCTTGTCCCTGGCCGGTTGGTTCGCATCTGGAGCGGAGAGCTCAGAGTCCAGGCGCAAACTGCACACCAGCCAGGGTGCGCATGGCCATAGGCATTCGTCCGCCAGAGGAGAAGATCATGGTCTGAGGCTAAGGGAAGGCGGGTGTCGCGTCAAGGCGTCGCATGCTTCAGCAGGGAACTTCCGCTGCGGTGTGAGGGTTTGCGCATAAGCTTCGCTTCGCTACAAAAGCCCAACCAGTGCATTGGCGATTTGGCACTAACCGGGATCGGACCTCAGGAGCAGTTGCGGGCCGGTCTTCCGAGAAGTTTGTCGTTGAATCGTTCGCGACTCCAAGTAGCATGAATCCCGACGACCGGGCTTCAGTTCCGACCCAGGGAGACAGAACGTGGCCATTCGCACTGCGAAGCTGTTGCTCCTTGCAGGAGTCGCTCTTTTCTATTCGCTTGTCGTGTTCAATAATCTGACGGATTTCAGCTCGAATTACCAGCTTGTCCGCCACGTCCTCATGATGGACACAACCTTTCCCGGGAACCATGGGATGTGGCGGGCCCTCACGTCACCAGCCGCCGCCTATTCGTTTTACATCGCCATTATTGTGTGGGAGATCGTAACGGCAATTTTGTTGTGGTGGGGCTGCGCGGCGCTATTACGCGCCATGCGGTGTCCGGCCACGAACTTTGAAGCGGCCAAACGCATGCCCATAATCGCGCTGACGCTATCGCTTCTCATGTGGCTGGTGGCGTTCATCTCAGTTGGCGGGGAATGGTTTCTCATGTGGCAGTCGCAGGGGTGGAACGGCGAGGAAACCGCCTTTCGCGATTTCACAATCGTTGGAATCGTGCTGCTTGCTTTCATGTTTCCGGAACGGGATGTGCAGCCGTAGAGGTCGACAAACGGATGCGAGCCGCAATGTCCGATGGCCGCCGACCCGCTATTGCTGATGCCGGGCCAGGAATGAGAAATCGGCGATAGTCCGGCGAGCTTCCGCAGCGTGAGTTGTTAACCGTTGCGAAGAGGCCTGAGCACGTTTCTAGAACCGTTCCTGCTCGTGATCTTCTGCGCCGTGCTTCACTGCGATAGCGCGCGGCTTCGTAGTGCGGGCGTACTGCCTTGGAGAGCAGCCCATAATGCGGCGGAAGGCTTTCCCGAAGGCGCTCTCGGACTCGTAGCCGAGGGATTGCGCGATGGCGGAGAGACCGTCGGTGGAGTTCTTCAGGCGGTCCGCAGCCAGAAGCATGCGCCAGCGGGCGAGATATTCCATGGGCGTGGCGCCGACGATTTCGCGGAAGCGCAGGGCGAAGACCGAGCGCGACATGCCGACGCGTTCGGCCAGCAACTCGAGTGTCCAGCGATATCCCGGGTCGTTGTGCATGCTGGCGATCGCGATGCTCATATGCTTGTCGGACAGCGCAGAAAGCCAGCCGCGAGCGCTGGCGGCGTCAGCCAGGTGCAGGCGCAGCGCCTGAACAAGCATCGTGTAGGCCAGTTGCTGTGCTATCAGCGAACTGCCGGGCTGCGGGTCGCGGAGTTCCTCGCGCAAACGCTCGAGCGACCAGCGCATGGCGGCCTTGTCCGGCTCGCGGCGGATGTGGACGATGGGCGGCAGCGAGTGCAGGAGCATCTCGGCGTGGCTGCCTGTGAACCCGAAGAAGCCTCCGGCGATATATCGCGTGCCCTCGGCGAATTCCGGGACGTCACTGGTCTTGCTCAGCCGCTCCCGCGCGAGGGTGTAGTGGACCGGTTCGAGCGAGAGATCCGTCGTGAGCTGAAACGGAAGTCCACGAGGCAAGAGAAAGCAGTCCCCGGCGCGGAGCAGCACCGGCTCGGGCACGCCCTCGACGACCAGCCAGCACTCACCGGCAAGCATGGCGTAGCACTTGATGCCCTGGTGCTTTGGGAAGTGAATGGCCATATCGCCCGGCACCATGAAGCCGCCAGAGGCCAAGCTCTGCGGCTTCAGCAGGGCGAGAACTTCGGAGAGCGGGTCCATCCGCTGACTCGACTCCGGAGCTGTTTGTAAAAGCGGCGTCTCGGATCGCAGAGCTTCAAATTTCCGATCCGGTAGGACGATTGGACCAATCATACGGACGTTCAGTATAGATCGTCCGTACTTCGAGACCCATCTAGTGATCGACGGCCCTGTTTGGTCATGACTGATTGGCCATGACTGTTCGCGATGACCGATCGGCCGCGTATTCGTGAGATCCAAAGGAGACATCGTTATGCGCATCTTTGTAACTGGAGCACCCGGCTTTATTGGCTTGGCGCTTGTGCCGGAGTTAATCAAAGCGGGGCACAG
Source organism: uncultured Acidobacteriaceae bacterium (assembly GCA_963758545.1). GTDB lineage: Bacteria > Acidobacteriota > Terriglobia > Terriglobales > Acidobacteriaceae > KBS-83. The sequence goes on from CAVWVY010000001.1 coordinate 123,904, forward strand.
CGTGCTGGGATTGACGCGCTCGGACGCCGGTGCCGAAAAACTGCGTGCGGCCGGAGCCGAAGTGCTGCATGGAAATATCGAGGACCTCGACAGCCTGCGCAAAGGCGCAGCCGATTCCGATGGTGTGATCCATCTGGCCTTCAACCATGACTTCTCCCAGTTTGAGAAGAACGCCGCAGACGAACGCAAGGCAATCGCGGCGCTGGGTGAAGTACTGGTGGGTTCCGGCCGGCCATTCGTGGTGACCTCGGGGACTGCGATGGCAGCCAATGTGGACGGCAAGCCATCGACGGAAGACGGGCCGACCGCGTCCTGGAACCCTCGCTCGCCCTCCGAGGCGGTAGTGAAAGAGTTCACTGAGCGTGGCGTGAAAACTTCCATTGTTCGTTTGGCGCAGATTCACGATACGCACAAGCAGGGACTGGTGCCGTACCTTCTTGCTGTCGCGCGCACGAAGGGTGTCTCGGCATACGTCGGCGACGGCAGCAATCGCTGGCCCGCGGCGCACGTCTCCGACGTGGCGCGCTTGTATCGTCTGGCCTTTGAAAAGGCAGAGGCGGGTGCGATCTACCATGGAGTGGACGAGGAGGGTGTGACCATGAAGGCCATCGTCGAGGCGCATGGCCGCGGGCTGAAGGTGCCGGTGGTCAGCATCAAGCCCGAGGAGACGGAAGCACACTTCGGCTGGCTTGCCCGCTTCGCTGGCCACGACATGCCATCTTCAAGCGCCATCACCCGCCAGAAGCTGAACTGGAAGCCAACCGGCCCGGGCCTGATCGCCGACCTGGACAATATGGACTACGCGCAAGCCTGAGTCGGGGCGCACCGGTAGCTGCCCATGAGTGCCGGTGCGCTTTACGTGAACGGGCTAGTGAAGGGTCATGGTGCCCGCGACGGCGTTCACGTCGGCTTTCCCAATTCGGAACTGCGACGGAGACGTGTTGAGGATTGGTTTTGCACTCATCCAGGGCATAATTGGTTATGAATACGGTTACATAAAATTCTGTAACTCATCATGCGGCAATACCTTGCCAGATGTTTTGCCCTGCCGTGTGTGCATATGTTCCACGTGGAACATTCGACGACACCGCCCCGGAGGTTCCACGTGGAACACTCCGAGGGCCGACGAGTCTAATAGGCGCCGGTCTGCTGCAGTGGCAATCCCACTTGGAAGCAGGTCTTGCCCGGCACGCTCTCGACGAAGAGATAACCCCGATGCATCCGAACGATGCGCTGTGCCGTATCGAGCCCCAAACCGAGACCATGGCCCGGTGCCTTGGTGGTGAAGAACGGTTCGAAGATGCGCACCTGTTGGTCCTTCGGAATCCCGGGGCCGTTGTCCTCTACCTCGACCAGCACAATGTCGGACGCGCGGCGGACGCGCAGCGTGATGCGTCCGCGATTCTTGATCGCATCCAGCGCGTTTTCCAGCAGCACGGTCCACACCTGGTTCAGCTCGCTGCCATAGGCCGAGATGATGGGCAGGTTCGGCTCATAGTCACGCTCCACCACCACATGCTGCAGACGCGATTGCAACATGGCCAGGGTGTTTTCCAGGCTCTGAGGCACATCGATATCCTGGATCGGCGCCTGGTCCATGTAGGAGTAGTCCTTGATGGCGCGGATGAGGTCGAAGATACGCGCCGTCGAGTCCAGCATGGCTTCCGCCATGCGCTCGGCGCGCAGCGTGGATGCATGCTGCGAGAGCAGCAGCGCCGTGCTTTCCGGCGTCAGAAATTCCGGCAGCGCCGCAAGATGTTCCGGCGTAATGCCGGCCTCTGCAAACTCCGGCGCGATCTGTCCGATGTTGGCGATCTGCCGCTCCTGCAGCCAGCGCGTCAACGCCTCCTCGCGTACCGCGATCTGCGCAGGCGTTAGCGAAGGCTTGCCTTCGAGGCTGCGGCGCATGTGCTCATCCCATTGGCGGAGCGCCTCGACATGCGCCGGCTCGAAACAAAGGCTGCCGAGACGGAAACGATCGCGGCCAAAGGTCTCCAGTTCCTGCAGCATGCCGGAGGCGGCGCGCTGTGCCGCGGATGCGGGATTGTTGAGCTCGTGCGCAAGATTGCCGGCAAGTTTGCCCAGCGCTGTTAGCTTTTCGGATTGCTGCTCCATGCGCGTGACTTCGCGCGAACGATCCAGCAGGATGCTGACCACGCGCTGCGTCATGGAGGGAATCTCGGCCAGCATGCGGGGAAAGAGCGAGCGGTTGTAACGGACGGCCCAGGTTGGTGCGGTGGTGACGCCGCGGCCACCCCAGGTCTTCATGCGCGAGAAGGGCAGCAGGCCGGTGATTTGTCCGGCGCGGCCGATGAACATGACAGGGCCGGCCCCACTTCGATCGCGTTGCACCTGGATCTCACCCTTCAACAGGATGGTCATGGAGTCAGCGGGCTCGCCCTGTTCGAAAACGGTGGCGTTCCCGTCCACGAAGAGCTCCTCGCCATTGGTTGCGAGCCACAGATATTCGTCATCGGTGAGGCCGTTGAGAGGAGTGACATTGCGAAGCGCGTCAGTGAGCGCAGCGATGCGATCACTGGATGTGGCAACCGGTTGCTCGATCAGGCTTTCGCTCACGTGGCGACCTCCTTGAGGGTTCATGGTAGCCGACCGGCCGCCCTGCGGCATCCACCGCAGGGCTGAAAACCCGATTCCCAGTGCCGAACGACTGAATTATGCGCCTGTAGTGACTTCCTGCGCTTCTGGTGATTGTGAAGGCGCGGTTACAGGATCAAGGAACGGCATCGCGGCCCGCAACTGACTGCCTACCTTCTCAATCGGGTGTGCGCGCTCCGCCGTCCGGTACTTCTCAAACTGATGCCGGCCGGTGCGATTTTCTTCCATAAATTTACGAGCGAAGGAGCCGTCCTGGATTTCGGCCAGCAGCTTCTTCATCTCCGCGCGGGTCTGATCGGTCACAATTCGCGGGCCGGCAGTGTAGTCGCCGAACTCGGCCGTGTCGGAGATGGAGTAGCGCATGTAGCTCAGGCCGCCGCGATACATCAGGTCGACGATCAGCTTCAGCTCGTGCAGGCATTCGAAATAGGCCATCTCCGGCGCATAACCCGCTTCGACCAGGGTGTCGAATCCGGCCTTGACCAGCGCCGATGTACCGCCGCAGAGCACAGCCTGCTCACCGAAGAGATCGGTCTCGGTCTCTTCCTTAAACGAGGTCTGGTAGACGCCGGCGCGGGTGCAGCCGATGGCGCGCGCGTAGGAGAGCGCGAGCTTCTGCGCGTTGCCGGTAGCGTCCTGCTGCACGGCGATGAGGCCAGGGACGCCGCCGCCTTCAGTAAAGATTTCGCGCACGCGATGGCCGGGAGCCTTAGGCGCGACCAGCGCAACGTCGATGTCGGCGGGCGGCTTGATGAAGCCGAAGTGGATATTGAAGCCGTGCGCGAAGAGCAGCAACTTTCCTTTGCTCAGGTGCTGTGCGATGTGGTCCTTATATACGTCGGCCTGTGACTGATCGGGGACGAGGATCATGATGACGTCCGCCCACTTTGCAGCGTCGGCGATGGAGAGCACGGCGAGACCGGCCTTCTCCGCTTTCGCGCGCGAGCGGCTGGTTGCGGGAAGTCCCACGCGCACATCGACGCCGGAGTCCTTGAGGTTGAGCGAGTGGGCGTGGCCCTGCGAGCCATAACCGATCACCGCGACCTTTTTGGCCTGGATGAGTGAGAGGTCGGCGTCCTGATCGTGAAAAACCTTGGGCATGATTGCTCCTTTTATGAAATCAGCGAGTCAGCAAATCGGCGAGTCAGCGACAAGCAACGAAGCGCTGCGGATTGGTGTTGCGGAGAGAACTAAATCTCTTCCTCGTGCACGTTTTCAAATTCGTTAGGGAGGATCTCGTCAGCATCGAGCTTACCGCCAGGGACGCTTCCATTGCTATTCGTGGCCCGTTTGCCGCCGAGTGCGGAGAGCACGCGGCTGGTGTGATGGCCGCGCCGCATGGCCATGCGGCCGGTGCGGGAGACTTCCAGGATGGAGTAGCCGGACTCGGTGATGACCTGCACCAAGCCCTTCGATTTTGCTGGAGCTCCCGGTCATCTCCAGCATGATGGATTCCGGCGCGAGATCGACGACGCGGGCGCGAAAGACATTCGCGAGTTCGAAGATCTGCGAGCGCGAGTGTGGGCCATTCGGCGAGTCGGGTCCGACAGCAATCTTCATCAGGCAGAGCTCGCGGACGACAGCGCCAGCAGCGGTCGACTTCATCGACGTGGACCGTGGTTTCGAGCTTGTAGAGCGAGGCGCGGATGCGATCGGCGGCATGCTCGTGCGCGTCGCAGACGATGGTCATGCGCGAGGTATCGGGCCGCTCCGATTCGCCGACGGTGAGCGAGACGATATTGATGTTGAGCCGGCGAAAGAGAGAAGCGACCCGGGTGAGCACGCCGGGCTTGTCTTCGACTAAGGCTACGAAGGTGTGCAGCATTATTCGTCCTCCGCAGTCTCGAGCAGCGGATCGCGCTCTGGCCGGTGAACCATCTCGTGCAGCGCGGCGCCGGGCGCGATCATCGGGTAGACGCCGTCTTCCTTTTCCACATGGAAGTTGATCAGGAAGGGACGGTTGGATGTCCTCGCTTTCGTGACAGTCGGTGTTACGTCTTTACGCCTGGTGATGTGGGCGCCTTCAATGCCGTGGGCTTCGGCCAGTTTGACGAAGTCCGGCGAGAGGATGGGTGAGGCGGAGTAGTTCTTCTCATAGAAGGTCTCCTGCCACTGGCGGACCATGCCGAGAAAACCGTTGTTGATGATGGCAATGTTGATGGCGAGCTTTTCCTGCACGATGGTGGAGAGCTCGGCCGCCGTCATCTGGAAGCCGCCATCGCCAGCGATGACCCAGACATCCTTCTGCGGGCAGGCAGTTTTTGCGCCGATGGCCGCGGGCAGGGCGAAGCCCATGGTGCCCAGGCCGCCCGAAGTGACGAGCGATCGCGGTGCCTCATGCTTGAAGTACTGCGCCTCCCACATCTGGTGCTGGCCGACATCTGTAACGATGATGGTGTCCTGTTCGCGACCGGCGGCCTGCGCCTCGCGCCAGATATCGTGGATGATGTGCGCGGCGTAGAGATGACCATTGTCCGGCAGGTTGATGATGTCGCGGACGGCGGCCGTGCCTTTGGAGGCGTTGATCTGCCGCAGCCAGCCGGTGTCGGTACGCTTGGGAAGCATCGGCAGCAGCGTTTCGAGGACGATTTTCAGGTCGCCGATGAGCGCAACATCGACGCGGACATTCTTGTTGATCTCCGATGGATCGATCTCGATGTGGATCTTCTTCGCGTTTTGCGCATAGTGTGCCAGATTGCCGGTGACGCGATCGTCGAAGCGCATGCCAAAGGCAAGCAGCAGGTCGGCTTCCTGGATGGCGTGGTTGACCCACGATTCGCCGTGCATGCCCATCATGCCAAGGTGCAGCGGATGCGCGGCGGGAAAACTGCCGAGGCCGAGCAACGTGGAAGCGACAGGAATCTGCTGCGACTCCGCAAACTCGATCACCTGTTGCTCCGCGCCCGATTGCGTGATGCCATGGCCGGCGAGGATGACGGGGCGCTTCGCCGATTGAATCAGCGCGACTGCTTCGCGGATCGCACTGGATTCCGCGCGCAGCATGGGATGCGGGCGCGCGGCGCATGGCGCGCAAACAGCAAAGTCGAAGGGCGCTGTCGCCTGCTGAGCATCCTTGGTGATGTCGATGAGCACAGGGCCGGGACGGCCGGAGGTGGCGATCTGAAACGCAAGCCGAATCGCCGGAGCGATGTCTTCCGCGCGCGTGACGAGGAAGTTGTGTTTCGTGATCGGCAGAGTGATGCCGGTGATGTCCACTTCCTGAAAGGCATCCGAGCCGAGCACTTTGGAGGAGACCTGTCCGGTGATCGCGACGATGGGCACGGAGTCAAGCATTGCGGTGGCGATGCCGGTGACGAGGTTCGTCGCGCCGGGACCGCTGGTCGCCATGCATACGCCGACGCGGCCCGAAGCGCGCGCGTAGCCGTCGGCCATGTGGGCTGCACCCTGCTCGTGCCGCACCAGAACGTGGCGGATGGGAAATTTGCGCAGCGCGTCATAGATAGGCAGGATGGCGCCGCCGGGATAGCCAAAGACTTCGCGGACGCCTTCTCCTTCGAGAGTTGCCCACACGATCTCCGCGCCTGTCAGTAGCGTGGGACCTGCGCCAGCCGGGGGATGCTGCTTGCTCATCGGCTTATCCTTTCTCTGCGATTTTGCATTACACCGTGACTGCGCCCAGCGATGCGGAACTGACGCTGTCTGCATATTTGCGGAAGACACCACTCTTGAAGCGCGGCTCCGGCGCCTTCCATGTTTTCAGGCGCGCAGCAATCTCTGCGTCCGGAACTTCCAGCGTGAGCTTGCGATTCGGGATGTCGAAGACGATGGAATCGCCTTCGCGCACTGCGGCGATCGGGCCGCCGAGTTGCGCTTCCGGTGCGACGTGTCCGGCCATCAGGCCGCGGGTTGCTCCGGAGAAGCGGCCATCGGTGAGCAGCGCGACTGTCTCGGAGAGCTCAGGGATGCCTTTGATGGCTGCGGTGACAGCAAGCATTTCGCGCATGCCGGGACCGCCGCGCGGGCCTTCATAGCGGATGACGAGGATGTCATTGGGGTTGATCTTTCCGGATTCAACCGCCGCGAAGCAGTCGTCCTCGCTCTCGAAGACGCGCGCTATGCCGCGATGGAAGACGCGCTCGTGTCCGGCGACCTTGACGACGCAACCCTCCGGGGCAAGATTGCCCTTGAGAATGACGAGGCCGCCTACCGGCTTCAACGCCTGCTCCCACGAGCGGATCACGACCTGGCCGGGCGTTTCGATGGCAGCCGACGCCTCCTGATGCAGCGTCTTTCCTGTAACCGTGATGGTGTCGTGAAGCAGGCCACGGTCGAGCAGCCGCTTGGCCAGCACGCGCGAGCCGCCGGCGTCCTGATAATCCTTCGCGACGTACTTGCCGCCGGGCGTCAGATCGCAGATCAGCGGCGTCTTCTCGCTGATGCGGTCGAAGTCATCCATGCTGAGTTGCAATCCCATTTCGCGCGCGATGGCGATCAGGTGCAGCACGGCGTTGGTCGATCCGCCGGAGGCGCAGACAGCGGTGATGGCGTTTTCGAGCGCCTGACGCGTGATGATTTTGGAGGGGCGCAGATCGTTGCGCACCAGGTCCATGATGAGACGTCCCGCTTCGCGGCTGGCGCTCGCTTTGTCCGCGGCCATGGCGGGCACGCCGGTGATCTGGATAGGCGAGATGCCGAGAAATTCGCCGGCCATGGCCATGGTGTTCGCGGTGAACTGGCCGCCGCAGGCACCCGGCCCGGGGCAGGCGGCGGCTTCCACGGCTTCGAGCTGATCGTCGGTGATCTTGCCCGCAGCGTGCGAGCCGATGGCTTCGAAAACGTTCTGAATCGTGATGTCGACGAAGGAGCCGTCCGGCTGCTTCAGCTTGCCGGGCGCGATGGAGCCGCCGAAGAGCATGAGTCCAGGAATATCGAGCCGGCACATGGCCATGATGGTGCCGGGCATGTTTTTGTCACAACCAGCGATACAAATGATGCCGTCAAAGAGATTGCCGCGCGCGACTAACTCTACCGAGTCGGCGATGACTTCGCGCGAGATCAGCGAGGCCTTCATGCCCTGGGTGCCCATGGTGATGCCGTCCGAGATGGTGACGGTGTTGAATTCCATCGGCGTACCGCCCGCCTCGCGCACGCCTTCCTTTACGGCCTTTGCTACGTCGCGCAGATGAAAGTTGCAGGGACCGATCTCGGTCCAGGTATTGGCGATGCCGATGATGGGCTTGTGCAGGTCTTCCTTGCTGAAGCCGACACCGCGCAAAAACGAGCGTGCCGCAGCGCGCGAGGCGCCCTCTGTGAGTGCTGCGGAATTCTTCTTACCGGGGGCGGTGCCGTTGCCGGCGGTGTGCTGTTGGGGCATGAACTAACGGGTCTCCAATGCTGTGGTTGCGGGCGTGGCTGGCTTGGGTGCAGACCAGAACGCGGCGTCGTGTTGTTCTTCGTAGCTGTCGAGCGCCGCCGCATAGCGCAGCGTGAGGCCGATGTCGTCCAGCCCGTTCAGCAGGCAGTACTTGCGGAAAGGATCAATCTCGAAGTGTGCTTGGAAGCCCTGATCGTCGGTGACGGTCTGCTGCTCGAGGTCGATGGTGATGCGGTGATTGGGATTTGCGGTCGAGCGCCCGAGGAGTGTTTTTACTTCGTCGTCCGTCAGGCGCGCCAGGACCAGGCCGTTTTTGCCGGCGTTGGAATAAAAGATGTCCGCAAACGATGGCGCGATGACGGCGCGAAAGCCGAACTGCTGGATGGCCCACGCGGCATGCTCGCGGGAGGAGCCGCAGCCGAAGTTTTTCTCGGCGATCAGGATCTTTGCGCCTTTGTATTCCGGCTTGTTGAGCACGAAATCCGCTTTCGGCTCGACGTGATCGGGAATGTCCAGGTTGTAGCGCCAATCGTAGAAGAGAAAGTCTTCGTAGCCGGTGCGCTCGATGCGCTTCAGGAACTGCTTGGGGATGATCTGGTCCGTATCGATGTTGGGCAACGGCAGCGGCGCAGCGGTGCTGGTGAGTTTGCGAATGGCTTCCATTTAGCGTGCACCTCCCTGGAGCGCAGGTTCCGCAGCGGGTGCGGGTTTTGTCCGCCGGCGGCCACTTGCGGATGTCGGTGAGATGGCCGGTGACGGCGGCAGCCGCGGCCATGGCGGGCGAGAGCAGATGCGTGCGTCCGCCGCGTCCCTGACGGCCTTCGAAGTTTCGGTTGCTGGTGGAGGCGCAGCGCTCGCCGGGCTGGAGGATGTCCGGATTCATGCCCAGGCACATGGAGCAGCCGGGCTCGCGCCACTCGAAGCCGGCCGCGCGGAAGATGCGGTCCAGTCCTTCTTCTTCCGCCTGCTTCTTCACGTCCTGCGAGCCGGGAACCACCATCGCGCGCACGGTTGTGGCGACGCGATGACCCTTGACCACGGCGGCAGCGGCGCGCAGATCATTGATGCGGCCGTTGGTACACGAGCCGATGAAGACGCGATCCACGGCGATGTCTTCGATGCGGATGCCGGGCTTCAGGTCCATGTATTCGAGTGCGCGCGCGAAGCTCTTGCGATCGGCTTCGCTGCGCGCATCCTCGATGGAGGGAACCAGGGCATCCACACGTGTCACCATGCCGGGCGAGGTGCCCCAGGTCACGCTCGGGGCAAGCTCGGCGGCATCGATCGTCATCTCGCGGTCAAATTGCGCGCCATCGTCGCTGCGCAACGTGCGCCAGTGCGCGACCGCTGCATCCCATGCCGCGCCCTTTGGCGAAAAGCGGCGGCCTTTCAGATACGCGAAGGTTGTGTCATCGGGAGCGATCATGCCGGCGCGCGCGCCTGCTTCGATGCTCATGTTGCAGATGGTCATGCGCTCTTCCATGGAGAGCGCGCGGATGGTGGAGCCGGCGTATTCGACGACATAGCCGGTGGCGCCGTCGGTGCCGATGCGCCCGATGATGTCGAGGATGATGTCCTTGGCGGTGACGCCGTTGGGGAGTTGTCCTTCGACGTTGATGCGGAAGGTCTTCGGCTTCGACTGCGGGAGCGTCTGCGTGGCCATGACGTGCTCGACCTCAGAGGTGCCGATGCCGAAGGCCAGCGCGCCGAAGGCGCCGTGCGTGGAGGTATGCGAGTCGCCGCAGACGATGGTCATGCCGGGCTTGGTGGCGCCCAGCTCGGGGCCGATCATGTGCACGATGCCCTGGCTTGCGTCCTGCACATCGAAGAACTCGATGCCGAACTCGGCGCAATTCGCTGCGCAGCGCGTTTACCTGTCGCGCGGCGATCTGGTCGGCGATGACGAGGCGGTCCTGCGCGCTGGTGGTGGGCACGTTGTGGTCCACGGTGGCGATGTGGCGATCCGGCCGGCGCAGCTTGCGGCCAGCCAGGCGCAGGCCATCGAAGGCCTGCGGCGATGTGACCTCGTGGACGAGGTGGAGGTCGATGTAGAGGATGGTCGGTTCGCCTTCCGGCTCGGCGACGACGTGCTGCTGCCAGACCTTCTCAAAGAGCGTTTGCGGCTCGGACATCGGTGCGTTTCCTTTATGTAACAGAAGCTATTTCTTATACGGCGTGAAGGGACTGGTGGCGATCGAGCGTGTCGTTCAGGATGCCGTTGACCAGTGTGCCCAACTCCTGAGTGGAGGTGGCGGCCTGCCGCGCATCGCCGGCGCGCAGCAGATCGGCGCTGCGGTAGCCTCGCTCGAGCACGGTGCGGACCGCCGATTCGATGGCCTCAGCCTCGCCTTCCAGATGCGCCGAGTGACGCAGCAGCATGGCCGCGGTCAGGATGGCGCCCAGAGGGTTCGCGATGCCTTTGCCGGCGATGTCCGGCGCGGAGCCGTGCACCGGCTCGTATAGATTGACGGCGCCGCCGACGGTTGCCGATGGCAGCATGCCGAGCGAGCCGGTGATGACGCCGGACTCATCGGAAAGAATGTCGCCAAAGAGATTTTCGGTGAGCACGACGTCGAAGTTGCGCGGCGTGTTCATCAGGTGCATGGCGCAGGCGTCGACGTACTGATGTTCGAGCGTGATATCCGGATACTGCGCGGCAATTTCGGTGACGGTAGCGCGCCAGAGCTGCGAGACTTCGAGCACGTTCGCTTTGTCGACCGAGGTGACTTTCTTGCGGCGCTTGGACGCCAGCTCAAAGGCCACGCGGGCGACGCGCACAACCTCGTCGCGGGTGTAGCGCATGGTGTTCCATGCCGAGTTCGATTCGCGCTGCCAGGCGCGGGGCTGTCCGAAGTAGAGGCCGCCGAGCAGCTCGCGCACAAAGAGGATGTCTGCGCCGTCGATCACTTCGGGACGCAGCGGAGAGTTTGCGGCGAGCGCGGGGAAGGCAAACGCGGGCCGGAGATTTGCAAAGCCGCCCAGCGCCTTGCGCAGTTGCAGCAGCCCGGCCTCGGGGCGGCGATCCGGGGGCAGGGAATTGAACTCATTGCCGCCGACCGCACCGAGCAGAACGGCGTCGCTCGCGAGCGCGGCATCGAGCGTCTTCTGCGGCAGAGGGCTGCCTTCGGCACGAATGGCCGCGCCGCCGATCAACTCGTGGGCAAACTGGAAGTCATGACCACCGACCTCCGCAACGCTTTCGAGCACTTTGATGGCTTCGCGCGTCACTTCAGGCCCGATACCGTCGCCTGCAACAACCAGAATCTTCAGCTTCATGCAGAAATCTCCTAAGCCTGCGCCAGAGTTGCGGATGCGCTCACCTGGGTCGCGAGCGCGACCAGGTCCTGGTCATAGATGGCCTTCTTGCGATCGGCAAGCTCGACGAAGCGATGGTAGAAGTGGTCGAGCTCCGCAGTGTCGAGCTTGTGTCCAAGCTCCTGCAGGCGATGCGCAAGCGCATGACGGCCGGAATGTTTGCCGAGCACCATGCTGTTCGATGGCACGCCAACGGATGCGGGCGTCATGATCTCGTAGGTCAGCGGATTGGCGAGCATGCCGTGCTGGTGAATACCGGCCTCGTGGGCGAAGGCATTGGCGCCGACCACGGCCTTATTGGGCGCGGGCCGGAAGCTGATGCGCTCGCCCAGCATCTGGCTGGTCTTGTAGAGGCGATCGTTCTTGAGCGAGTGAGGATGGGGATACTTGTCGCGCCGCACCATCAGGGCGGCGGCGATCTCTTCGAGAGCCGCATTGCCTGCGCGCTCACCGATACCGTTGATGGTGCATTCGATCTGGCGAACGCCGCCCTCGATCGCCGCTAGGCTATTCGCGACGGCCATGCCGAGGTCATCGTGACAATGTGCGGAAAGGGTGACGTTGGCGACGGCCGGGACGCGGCGGCGAATCTCGCGGAACATCTCCGCGTAATCGGCCGGTGTGGAGTAGCCGACCGTGTCGGGCAGGTTGATCGTGGTCGCGCCCGCCTCGATCGTGACGGCCACCATTTGGGCCAGGAATTTTATGTCGCTGCGTGTGGCATCCTCGGCGGAGAACTCGACATCGTCCACGTAACTGCGTGCCTGCCGCACCGCATCTGCCGCCTGGTCCAGCGCCTGCTGGTGCGACATCTTTAGTTTGACCTCGAGATGCAGGTCGGAGCTGGCAAGGAAGGTGTGGATACGGGGGCGCTCGGCCAGATAGAGCGAGTGTGCGGCCCGCTCGACGTCGAGAGTTCGAGCCCGTGCCAAGGCGGCGATCACTGGTCGGCGGACAGCCTGACTGACTGCGCGGATCGCCTCGAAATCGCCCTCAGATGCGATCGCAAAGCCGGCTTCCAGAATGTCCACGCCGAGATCGTCCAGGGCGTGGGCCATCTCGACCTTTTCCGCGATGGTCATGCTGCAGCCGGGAGACTGCTCACCGTCGCGCAGGGTGGTGTCAAAGAAGACGATCCGGTCTGGTGCCGTCTGCCGGGGGGTGGCCGATCCAGTCTGTGTCCTCTTTCGGGTCTGTGCCATCTATCGGGTCCTCCAGAGCATCATGCGGGACGCGCGCCCATAAAGCAAAGTTATTGTTCTTGGAATTACCATCAATATTACTTATAGTATACCGGTTGAAGGCAATATGGAGGCTTCTCGCTTATGGACCTGCAGCAGCTAGAGACCTTTCTGGCGGTGGTGGAGGAGCGCAGCTTTTCGCGCGCCGCGCAGCGCCTGTTGCGCACGCAGCCAGCAGTGAGCCAGGTGATCCGCAAGCTGGAGGATGAACTGGGCGAGTCGCTCTTTGAGCGGGCTTCACGCGATGGCTCGCTCACCGCAGCGGGTGAGGTGCTGCGGGCCTATGCTGAACGTATGGTGGGGCTGCGGGAAGAGGCGGCCAGCGCGGTGCGTGAGCTGAAAACGCTGGAACGCGGACAACTGAACCTGGCCGCGAACGAATACACGACGCTGTACCTGCTGCCGCTGCTGGATCGCTTCCGCCGCATTTCGCCGCATATCTCGCTGGCGGTGCAGCGCGCGTTGGCGAGCCGGATTCCGGATGACCTGCTCGCGCGGCGCGCCGAACTGGGAGTCCTCTCGTTCCGTCCCGACCCGGAGCAGTTCCGCTCGGTCATAGTCTATTCGGATGCCGTTGCACTTTTGGTTCATGCGGGCCATCCGCTCGCCGGGCGGCGGCGCGTGCATCTGCGCGAGCTTGGCGCGCAGAATTTTGTCGCGCACAACGTAGCGTCCCCACTGCGGCGGCAGATCATCGCCACTTTCGCCCAGTACAAGACGCCGCTAAACATCGGCGTGGAACTGCCGAGCCTCGAAGCGGTGAAGCGTTTTGTGGCGATGGGCAATGGCGTCGCGTTCATGCCGGAGATCGCGGCTGCTCGCGAGATAGAGCGTGGCGAGCTGGTGAAGGTGCCGATTGCCGAAGTGAAACTGGAGCGACAACTGCGACTGGTATATCGCCGCGCTGCTGTGCTCTCGCACTCCGGCGTGGCGTTTCTGCAGGCGGTGCGCGCGTTTTCCGTTGAGCGCGGCAGGCCATATCTGTATGCGCCCGAGCCCGATCCGACAGATTGAGCGGTTTCGCTTCCGGCGCAAACAGCACGATGAACTCACCGTGGCTTTTCCGTTGAGAAAAGCCACACGCTGCACTTCTCGGCTGTGCTGACTAGAAGCGAAAATGCTTTTCGGAACAAGGAAAGCTGCGCCGGGCACGCCAGCGGAGGCGAGCGGCAGGTACAATTGGGCAGAACGCCAGGATCATCCTGTAGTGACTTCCGCCCGTCCGGGGGGCCGGTGCCAATGCGCGCCGCGCTCCACGCTTGAGGTTCAGGACCGAATGAAGAAGATTCCGTTGCTGTTTCTGTTGTTGCCGATGCTGGCAACAGCAAGCTTTGCGCAGGAAAGCCGTCAGGACGTGAGTGTTAGCGGCACCGTCGTATTCCCACCCTACGTAACCGGACAGGCAGTCTTTCAGTCCGGATGCCTGGCCCCCACCATCGCGACCACCGCAGTCAGCGCCAGCGCGACGGGCGGAGGCACATGCTACGGTCCCGGTGTGCTGGGCAGCTACCGCTACATGGTGACGCCACGCAGCGCGCTTGAGGTCAACTACCAGTGGTCGCAGTACTACACCAACTACATCTACAGCAATCTGAATTACAACATCCACACCAGGATGCAGGAGATCTCCGCCGCCTACGTCTTCAACTTCAGCTTCCGCAACTGGAACCCCTTCCTTGAAGCCGGTCCGGGCGGCATTCATCTTCTCCTCACTGGACGATCGCGGGACGCAGATCTTTAATCCCAAGCGGACGACGAACATTGGCGCTCTTTACGGCGGAGGCATCGCCTATGAACTGAGCCCGAGCTTCGATATCCGGGCGGAATACCGCGGCATCATCGTGAAGGCGCCGGATTTCGGCATCACGGCTGCCGATACGAAGCGCTACTACAACATCAATGCGCCGGCCATCGGTATCGCATACCACTTCTGATCCGGCTGCAATCGACGACGAAGGCCCGGCCTTCCGCCGGGCTTTCGTGTTTGAGCAGGGCTCAATCTTTGGCTGTAGAGCCGGCGGTGGCTCTATCGAAGACGGTGTTGCCGGACCTGGCGCAGGGCGAGGACAGCGCAGAACGCAGCAAAGCCCCAATGTGAACCGGGGCTTTGCGATCTCAGAGAATGTTGGGCATTAGAAGAAGCGGTAGGCAGCCCCCACGCTGAACCCATTCGGCGTTAGTCCATTGGGACGATCCTGCAGAGGTATGGGGGTAGGGTCCGGGGGGCCGACGAAGCTGGGCCAGATCTGATATTCGTATTCGCCGCGGACATAGATGCGCCGGGTGAGGCGGTAGTCGACACCGCCGCCGAACGCCATATCGAAATACGAACCGTGCGCCGCGTTGTAGGGGAAGTTGAGATAGCCCACGCCGAACAACGCTTTGCCATAAAAGGTAAAGCGCTTGTGGTGGAAGTTGTATTTCGGCCCGATGAGGTAGTTGTCCTCGTGGATGTGGTTTAGCTGATTGAAACGATGGAAGCGGACCTCTGCTTCGGCTCCCAGCTTGGGAGTGAGGTTGTAATCGGCGTAAGCACCGATGCCGTACAACCGCTGCCAGCCGTAATCGGGATCGAAATCGGAGAACGTGCCACCAACGTAAAACTGCTGGTTGCCACCTTTTCCGGCTGCCACTACCTGGGCTCGACCTATCGTCGGGAGAAGGAGGAGAGCGGCGAATAAAAGAAATTTTTTCGTCACAGAGTATCTCTCGAAACAGCCAGATTCCAGATGTACAGCAAGGCGGGTCCTATCGACCCGCCTCGGATAGCTAGGCATTTTCTTGCGCAACGAGAATGAACTTCGCTGCGGTCGCTCGCGTTCAGATACATCAGCTATTGCTGCGGTTGGGCGCTCGCCTGATTGGGCTGAGCGGGCTGCTGCTGCGTGGTTGCTTCGGCGCCTGCGCTCTGATCGTAGCGGACGAGTTTGTAGAAGACCGGGGTCACTTCAAAGGGCATTTTATCCCGGGCATTCAGAAGCGGGACCGGAGTAGTTTTCAACGTATATACCTTGTCATCCCAGGCATCGGTCCGCAGACGGCTGCCAAGCGGGAGCGCAGCGATCTGATCCAGCTTGTCCTGGTCCAGCTTGGGGGCACGCTTCTGGACCGCGATCAGCCAGGGCTGTCCGGTGGAATCGAGCATCGAATCGCCCAGCCGCGGGGTATTGAGAGCGGTGAGCTCCTTCTCGCGCTGCTGCAACTGCGCGAAATAGAGGCCGGCGTTGCCCAACTTGTCCTTGTAGATCGAGTGATCCAGCAGGACGACTGCCTTCTTTGCGGCTTCGGTGTCGTCGATGTCCGTATGGTGCATCTGAATGCGCTCGAACGTCGACTCATCGGGGAAGAGCAGGCGGTCATTGAAGGCGTACTTGGTGTCGATGTGGTGGCCGAGTACGATGTGCGCCAACTGGAAGGAAAGCACCGCCGCCAGCGATTCTTCCGACGGCAGGGTGTCCACCAGGCCCTTGCTGAGGATGATGGTGTTGCCCACGGCGATCGATTCGAGCGGGGTGGTCAGCATCACGCGGCAGTGCACCGGAGCGGCGAGCTCGATGTTGTTGCCGATGATGATGTTATTTGTAACCTGCTCCAACACCTTATCGAAATCGCTGGGAGCGGCAAGCAGACCGGCCTGCGTCAGACGGTCGAGAACGTTCTCCTCGGCCTGCGAGATCCACTCGCGCTGCGCCTGCAGCGGGCTGACGTCGTCGGAGTTCTGACTCTGGTCGGTGACGTCGTCGATTTTGACCGATTCGTTATCGGACTGGTGCGTCGGGACCTTCAGTGAGTAGCCCCAGATCTGGGTATGCGCCTTGAAGGAGACCGGATGCTCCTTGTCCTTTCTGGAGGTCTCTTCGACATAAACACCGACCGGCAGCCAGACGCCGGGCTGCAGATTCTGGCGCCAGCTATCGAAGTGGAAGTAGTCGTTGTCATCGACCTTGTCGACCATTTCCCCGCCGGTGTAGGTGCCGTTAAAGCGCACCACGTTTCCGGAGTCGTCATCCACCCAGATGCGGCCGGTGAAGCGGCCACTGCCCAGGCCCTGCTTCGGATGGACGTCAAAGACGTCGCAGCGAACGGTGCCGAGGAAGGCCTTGCGAACGGCGACGAAGTCATAGTGCTGCTGATCGAAGCCGCTGGGGTCGATGAACATCATCTCCAGGAAGCCGTCGGGCATATAGCGAACGTTGCCCGGCAGAAGGCTCTTCGAGAGCAGACCCATGGCGGCAAGCGAACCCTTGAACATGCCGTGGTTGGCTTCGCTGGCCTCGCCCGTCGAATAGGACTTGCCATAGAAAGTCTTGCCAAAGTCCACGCGCTGCAGCATGTACTGGTCGGAGACCGGCACGGCGTAGAGCTTGGTGTCGCCCTTCATGTTTTGTATATAGGTCTGAACAAGAGGCGACTTCTGCTGAATGTTCTTGATGGTGAGCTTCTCAGCAGCAATAGCCTTCTTAATCAGGGCGTTCTGCTCTGGAGTCAGGCCGGGAGCGACTGGGTACTTTTCTTTGTGGCTTGCCTGAGCACTCGTGACACCAATCGTCAAGAGCAGAGTTGTCATCCAAAAATTCCGCAGGTTCATTTCCCGGCTCCTAAATCAAACTTCCAACGAAACTGGTCGTGCTGTGAGGGACATTCCATCATGCCAACTGAAACGTCACGTGAATGAGTGTTGTGTGGTCTACCGGCTGGCCGTTGCGCAGCGCCGGCTTGAATCGAATGCTTTCGGCAACGTGCCGTGCTTCTTCATCGAGCCCGTGGCCCAGGCCGTTGACAACGCGAATTACCTCAACCTGGCCGGAAGCAAGGAAACGTACCTGCAGCGTGACTTCACCCTGGATCCGTGCCTGCTGGGCCTCAGGCGTGTAGCGCGCTTTCGGCTCAGAGATGACGACCGGCGGTACAAACGCGGGTTCAGAGTTGTTCTGCGCCAGTTGGACATGACCGCCGCCGATGTTGCCGTTGCCGAAGTCAGCTCCTGTAGCTTGACCATGACCGCCAGGCTTTCCAGTCCCGCCAACAACTCCGTTGGCAAACCCGGCAGAGGCTACCGCGCCCCGATCATGACCGCCGGGAACACCATTCGTTACACCGGCGCCGAAGGCTACACCGGCCACTGTTCCCTTGCGAGCTGCGCCCGCGCCGCTCTTCGCGCCCGGAGCTGCATCGAAGGAGCCGACCGCCGCGATAGTTGCCGCGCGGTTGGCATTCGGATTGGGAGCCACACCGTGGGGATCACCAAAACCACCCATCGTGGCCTGCGGATGCGACTGGTTGTTTGCAACCGGAGTCGGCTTATTGCTGGCGAACATACCCACTTTAGGAGCCGGCGGAGGCGCAACCGCCTTCGGCGGCGCGGGGGGCAGTTTCAACTCCGGCTTCGGCGTATCCAGCTTCACCATCTTGGGCGGCTCGATCACCGGCTTGGGCGGTTGAATCTTGGGGGGCTCGACCTTTGCGATTTCAATCTTGGGCGGCGGCGCGACAACCTTGACCTTGGGGACGACAGGTGCAGGCGGCTTGGGCGGCTCAACGGGGAGGATAAGAGCTTCGGCCGCCATTTTCTTGACTACCACCTGGTGGTGGATCGCGCCAATAATCAGCAGCAGGATGAGAATGGTCACGTTTGTGACCATGCTGGTGGCGAAAGACCCCCAGCGATTCCTGTCATCGACCAGCAGGCCAAAGTTCGTATTCACTGAAATGCGTTCGGTCGGCATATGTTCCCTACTCGGCTAACGATCGTGAGATTGACGTACGCTGGTTTCCCAGCACCCCATTGCAAGTTCTGACACTGTCTGCCGCTTTCTTCGAGCGACTTGCTATCGTCTGTCAGCCCAGAAACCTGGCAAGGAATTCAATCTCACTCCGGTACGAAAGTACCTCCGAGTGCTTGAAAGATACCTTGGATTCCCAAGGTATTGCAGTACCCCGAAAGTGGTGCCCAAGCGGAACGTAGGTGTATCGGGGACGTGCACTCTTTGCCTGATTATCCACTGCCTTGCGAGGCCCTGGCCCGCCTGTGAAGAGCCGGCGTCTGCGCGCCGAACGGCACGTGCACTATGCTCCATAATACCGGCATGAGACGGGCGCAGAATATCTCTGGTTGCCCCCTTTACAAAGTGTAAACATGCAGGGTCCATTGGTAATGACGGCACATTTACAAACTAATTTCAAAATGGGAGAGATTCTTGAACATCCTGGTGACCGGCGGTGCCGGCTATATCGGTGGCACGGTGGCGCTGCGATTGCTGTCCGCAGGCCATAACGTATTGATTTATGACAACTTCTGCCATGGCCACCGGGACCTGGTACCAGCCGGCACACAACTGATTGAAGGTGATATTGCAGATCGTGCGAAGCTGGACCGGGTATTCCGTGAACAAAAGGTAAACGGTGTGATGCACTTTGCCGCGCTGATTGAGGCCGGCGAGAGCATGAAACATCCGGAAATTTACTTTCGGAATAACACCGCATCCACCCTGACCCTGCTGGAGGCCATGCTGGCCGCCGGAGTCAATCGGCTGGTCTTCTCGTCGACCGCGGCCGTCTATGGCGAGCCTGAGCGGACGCCGATCGAGGAGACTGCCGCTCTTGCGCCCACCAACGCTTATGGGGAAAGCAAGCTGCTGGTGGAGCAGATGCTCACCTGGATCAACCGCATTCACGGCCTGCGCTATGCAAGCCTGCGCTATTTCAATGTTGCGGGTGCGGTAGAGGGCCGAGGCGAGGCGCATGAGCCGGAGTCGCATCTGATCCCGCTGATTCTGGACGTCGCGCTGGGACGGCGGCAGAGCATCAAGATCTTCGGCAAGGATTATCCGACCCCGGATGGCACCTGTATTCGGGATTATGTGCACGTCGGCGACCTGGCGGATGCGCACATTCTTGCCTTCGAGGCGCTCGCCACGCGCTCGCGGCTGATCTATAACCTGGGCAACGGCAAGGGTTTTAGCGTGCGGGAGGTGGTGGAGTCGGCACGCCGGGTAACCGGGCATTCCATCCCGGTGGTGGAAGAGCCGCGGCGCCCGGGCGATCCGGCGGTGCTGGTCGCCAGCTCAAAGAAGATCATCGAAGAGCTAGGCTGGAAACCGCAGTACAGCGCGCTGGACGATATTGTGCGGTCGGCGTGGACTTGGCATCAGCAGCGCTATGGAAAGGGCTGAAAAGACTAAGGGCGCGGCCTGCATGCCCTGCCCAGGCTGCGCCGGATTCAGTTGATGCCGGTGCCGCGTTCCTCTGCGCTCGGCGGGGTCATTTGCCGGTTCCTGCGCAACTCGCCGCTTTTCTCGCGGTCCCGCGCGGGGCTGCTCCACTTGTTCATGGCGAAGAAAAGAAGGATGAGGAGTATCGCGATCCCTATAGCAGTCAGGATGATGATTGACATAATCCGTGCCCTCCATATGGATTCGAGGCACGCGTGACCCGGGGGGTTGCTGCAACTTATTCGTATCTCAAGGCGACCATAGGGTCCACGCGCGAGGCACGGCGCGCCGGGAGATATCCGGCAAGCGCCGCGATCAGCAGCATGACGGTGACGGCGGCCAGCAGGCTTGCGGCGTCGGTGGCGCGGAGGCCGAAGAGCATGCTGGCCACCAGCCTGCTCGAGAGCAAAGCGGCAGGCACGCCGATGGCGATGCCGGCCGCGACCAGGATGAGCACTTCCCGCATGACCAGCCAGCGGACGTGCGTGCGCTCCGCGCCCAAGGCCATGCGGATGCCGATTTCGTTGGTGCGGCGACTCACCACGTAGGACATGAGGCCGTAGATGCCGATGGCGGAGAGAAATATTGCTAGCAGCCCGAAGAAGGTAGAGAGCTGTGCGATGACACGCTCTCCGGTGTAGGAGCGCGCCACTTGTTCCTCCAGTGTGGTCACGCGGGAAATCGGCAGGTTGGGGTCAGCTTCATGGATGACGTGCCGCACTGCCGCCGCAACGGCGCTGAAGTCGCCGGTGTAACGCGCTTCGAAATCATTCAGGTAGCCATCGCCCTGCGCGGCCGGCAGATAGTCCACCATCCACTGGCTCGAATCACCGTTGAGACTGCCAAACTTTATATCCTTCACGACGCCGATGACTTCAAGGTCATTTGCACTTTTGGGGTCTCCCATACCGTAGTGACGGCCGATCGGAGAGCCTGGGGGAAACAACGTGCGCGCCATCCGTTCGCTGATGATGGCGACCTTTTGCGAGGTCGGGGTGTCCTGCGGGCCAAAGGTGCGGCCGACGAGCAAGGGTATCTGCATGGTCGCGAAGTAGCCGTTGCCGACAGTATTGTGCTTCACGTTGTCGTTCGGATTCGTGTGATAGCCGGCGACGAATATCCTGCTGTTCCAACTGCCTTCACCGACACCGAAGGTGAACGCGGAGAAGCTGGCTGCGCGCACGCCGGGTAGAGCGCTGACCTGCGACTCGATCTGCGGGTAGAGGGTCCGGAGCCGCGGATCATCCGCTTTGTATCCTGCCGAACTCACGTCGAGGTTCAGCCGGAGCACGTTTTCTTTGTTGAAACCAGTATCGACACGCGTGAGGTTGACAAGGCTGCGCAGAAAAAGCCCCGCGACCATCACCAGCACCACGGAGAATGCCACCTGCGAGATGATGAGAGTCCTGGCCACCGGGCTGTGAGTGCTTCCGCTTGCCGGCCCGGGTCCGTTTTTCAGCGACTCAGTGAACTCGAGCCTGGTCGCACGGAATGCCGGGATGGTTCCGAACAGCAGGGCGGTGGCGAGCGTAATCGATGCGGTGAAGAGCAGCATGCGCGTATCGAGCGAGAGATTGAGCGGGATAGTTTCGGGCCCGGTCGAAACCATGCGCAGAAGGAGACGGCTGGCTGCTGCGGCAAAGGCCACGCCCAGCGCCCCGCCGGCTACGGCAAGCATCAGGCTTTCTGTGAGCAATTGCCGGACAAGCCGCTTGCGCTGCGCGCCGAGCGCCTGCCGCACAGCGAATTCCCGCGCACGCGCCGTGGAGCGTGCGAGCAGCAGATTGGCGATGTTGGCGCACGCAATCAGCAGGACCAGGCCGACGATTGCCATCAGGATCTTCAGCGAGTCAGAAGATTGGGCGCGGAGATGGGAGAGCCCTTTGGCCATGGATGTTAGCTGGACGTGCGCCCGCTTTAGAGTTTCCTGATCCTTTTGGCTTAGGAAAGCCGCCAGCGAAACTAGGGAGTATCTGCTGGAAGAGCAGGTTCACGTTGGCACTGGCCTCTGTCATGCCCACGCCGGGCTTCAAGCCGTCCGAAGATCTCCAGACATTCGGAGAAGTTGTCGGTGTAGCTGCCCCAGTGAGGCGGGACTGCCTTCATCATCGAAAGGGGAATCCAGATGTCCGGCGATTCACCCACCTTCGTGCCGAAGAACTCAGGCGGGGCAACACCGATGATGCTGTAGATGGTCGAGCCGATTTTCAGTTTCTTACTCAGAACCTCCGGATCCCGCCCGAGGCTTCGTTTCCACCATGCATAACTGGCAATGGCTACCGGATTGCCGCCTTCAATCCGATCATCTTCCTCGGTGAGGGTGCGGCCGCGCATCGGCCTGCACGCCCAGAGTCGAAAAATACGTGCCGGAGACCAGTTGCACTTGCATCGGCTCGGTCTCGTTGCGTCCTTCAACCGAGCCATGGACGTCATTGGGCATGCTGAGGAATGCGGCTGCATCGGAGAAGACCTGGTTTCGCTGCCGCATCTGGCGATAGAAGGGATACGAAAAGAGGTCGGTGCGGCCGAAGGAGTCCGTGATGCCCCAGGCGTCTCCTGTTCCCAGCAGCACGAGCTTTCCTGGATCTTCGACTGGCAATGAGCGCAGCATGACGGCGTTCATCAGGCTGAAGATGGCGGTGTTCGCGCCGATGCCGAGCGCGAGCGAAAGCAGCGCTACGAGCGTGATGCCAGGCGAGCGCAGCATGGCGCGCAGGCCGTACAGGATGTCCTGCGCGAGGGTTTCAAGCCAACTCCATCCCCATGCGGTGTAGCTCTGCTCGCGCAGGAGTGTGGGGTTGCCGAAGCGACGGCGTGCCGCTGCTGCGGCATCGTTAGGCGCCACTCCTGCATCGACGTAACTGTTGTCGGCGCAGGTCGAGATGCAGTTGCATTTCTTCGGCAAGCTCGCTGGCGGTCTGCTGACGATGAACGAACATGCGAATGCGGCGCGCAAGTTCTTTGACCCAATCCATCTTCCTGCTCCTATTCGTATCGCAAGGCGACCATGGGATCGACGCGTGAGGCGCGGCGCGCCGGGAGATATCCGGCAAGCGCTGCGATCAGCAGCATGACAGCGACGGCGGCAAGCAGGCTTGCGGCGTCGGTTGCGCGGAGGCCGAAGAGCATGCTGGCCACCAGCCTGCTCGAGAGCAAAGCCGCAGGCACGCCGATGGCGATGCCGGCCGCGACCAGGATGAGCACTTCCCGCATGACCAGCCAGCGGACGTGCATGCGCTCCGCGCCCAGGGCCATGCGGATGCCGATCTCGTTGGTGCGGCGGCTGACGACGTAGGACATCAGGCCGTAGATGCCGATGGCGGAGAGAAATATTGCGAGCAGCCCGAAGAAGGTGGAGAGCTGCGCGATGACGCGCTCGTCGGTGATGGAGCGGGCGACCCATTCGTCCAGCGTGGTCACGTCTGTGATGGGGAGGGTGTGGTCGATCTCGTGGATGGTTCGCTGAACTGCGGACGATACGTTGCTGAAGTCGCCGGTGTAACGCACCACGAGGTCGCCGAGGTACATGGGGTGCTGGGTTGCGGGCACGTAGTCGAGCGTCTCTGGATCTTCCTGGAGGCTTCCGAACTTTACGTCTTTGACAACGCCGATGACTTCGGTTCCGTCTTTGTCCCCGAGGGAATAGTGCCGGCCGATGGGATTGCCCTTCGGAAACATCGTGCGCGCCATGCGCTCGCTGATGATGGCGACCTTCTGCGACGTCGCGGTGTCCTGCGGGCCGAAGTCACGCCCTGCAAGCAGAGGAATATGCAAGGCGGAGAAGTATCCATTGGTGATGACGTTATGCTTTACGTCCACGTCGGAGGGCTTTTCCGCGCCGGCCACTTGAACACTGCCGTTCCAACTGCCCTCATGGAAAACAAAGGAGGAGAAGCCAGCGCCGTGAACTCCCGGCAGCGCACTCGCTCTTTCCGTGATCTGCCGGTAAAGAGCGTAGATACGAGGTTCGTCGTCTTTATAGCCGGCTGAGCTTTCGTCCAGATGGACAAAGAGCACGTTCTGCTTGTCGAATCCCAGATCGACGTGCGTGAGATTGACTAGACTGCGCAGGAAGAGTCCTGCGGCGACGACGAGCAGAAGAGAAAAGGCAACCTGCGAGATGATAAGCGACTTTGCCAGCAATCCTTTACTGCGTACCGTTGCTGCACCCTGGCGGTCCTTGAGCGACTGTGTGAGTTCGAGGCGAGTCGCGCGCATTGCGGGGATTGTTCCAAAGAGCAGCGCTGTCACCAACGTGACCGCCAACGTGAAGAGAAGCATGCGGCTATCGATCGCGAGGCTAAGTGGTACTGTCTCTGGACCTCCAGAGACGAGGCGGAGAAGCAGCCTGCTCGCGGCCGCGGCAAAGGCCACGCCGAGCGCACCGCCGGCCAGCGCGAGCATCATGCTTTCGGTAAGCAGTTGCCGGACCAGGCGGCCGCGTCCTGCGCCGAGCGCCTGCCGCACGGCAAACTCGCGCGTGCGAGCCGTAGAGCGTGCCAACAGCAGGTTCGCGATATTTGCGCAGGCGATCAGGAGCACCATTCCAGCGATGCCCATCAAAATCTTCAGAGGGTCGGAGAACTGCCGACGCAGGCCGGAGAGTCCAGTTGCCATCGGGGTAAGAGGGACGTGTGCCTGTTTCAACGCCTTGGCGTCGTCCTGGCTGAGAGAGCCGCGAAACTGGCGCAGGATCTGCTGAAAGAGCAGATTCACATTTGTTGTGGCCTGGGCCATACTGACACCCGGCTTGAGCCGGCCCAGGATGTACAGCGATTCCGCGAAATTGTCTGAGTAGGCGCCTTTGAAATGAGGCGGGATCTGCTCCACCATGGACATCGGAATCCAGATGTCCGGAGACTCGCCCACCGTTGTTCCGAAAAATTCAGGAGGAGCTACGCCGACGATGCTGTAGGTCGTGTCTCCGATTTTCAGCGTGCGATTGAGCACATTGGGATCGCGCGCCAGGTCTTTTTTCCACCATGAGTCGCTGATGACGGCGACCGGATGATCGCCCTTTGTGCTGTCGTCTTCGTCGGTGAGCGCGCGGCCCATCATGGCCTGCACGCCCAGCGTAGAGAAGTAAGTGCCCGAGACGAGTTGCACATGCATCGGCTCGGCCTGGTTGCGACCCGACACGGTGCCGTGGATGTCGCTTGACATACTGAAGATCGCGGCTGTCTGGGAGAAGACCTGGTTGCGCTTCTGCAATTCGCGATAGAACGGATAGGAGTAAAGCTGGGTTGCGCCAAATTCGTCGGTGATTCCGTTGGAATTTGCCTCGCCGAGGAGCACGAGCTGCTCCGGGTTTTTCACCGGAAGCGAGCGCAACATGACCGCGTCCATCAGGCTGAAGATGGCGGTGTTGGCGCCGATGCCGAGTGCGAGCGAGAGGAGCGCTACGAGGGTGATGCCGGGCGAGCGCAGCATGGCGCGGACGCCGTAGATAATGTCTTGCAGCAGGGTTTCGAGCCAGTTCCATCCCCATGCGGTGTAGCTCCGCTCGCGCAGCAGTGTGGGATTGCCAAAGCGTCGATGTGCTGCCGTGGCGGCATCGTGGGGCGCGACACCAGCATCGACCTGCTGCTGCCGGCGCAGGTCCAGGTGCAATTGCATCTCGTCTTCGAGATCGTTGGCAACGTGCTCCCGGCGCAGCAACATGCCGAAGCGTCTTCCCCATTCCCCGAGCCAGCTCATGGCGAGCCTCCTCTTCGTTACGCGGTCTGAATCACGCGCGCGATCGCGCCCATGACGCGCTGAAACTGCGAAATCTCGATGGCGAGCTGTTTGCGGCCCGCAGCGGTGAGCTGGTAGTAGCGGGCGCGCCGGTTGCCGGCGGTGGTGCCCCAGCGCGCCGTAACCCAGCCCTTGATGAGCATCCGCTGCAGTGCCGGATAGAGCGAGCCTTCTTCAACCTGCAGCACATCTTCGGAGGTCTGCTGGATTGCATTGGCGATCTCAAAGCCATGCAGCTCGCCGTGGCGGGCGATGGTCTTCAGGATGAGCAGGTAGAGGGTGCCGGGGGGAATTTCGTCACGATCAGAAGGCATTCGCGTCTCCGTTGTTTGCATAGCTTGTCTACGTAGACAGCCTATGCAACTATCGGCGGAGACGGCAACATTGTCAAGCCGGCGCAAGGGATTTCGAGGACTACAGCGGTGCTGTCGTCCGTCTCTGCGGAGATCCAGCGGGAGGCGTGGCTCCTCCCGGAGCGTCGCCGGCTTCTTGTCGGGGGCTGAGTTGTCCTTGATCGAGCGGATCCAGGCGATAGAGTCTGCGGAGGTCGCCTGCCCTAAATCAGCTTTGTCTCTTCAGCGAATATTTGATCAGGCAATACATCGCTCGGAATCCATCTTTCCAACCGATCTTCTTGCCTTCTTCGTAGGTACGGCCCCAGTAACTGATTCCCACCTCGTAAATCCTCAGTTTCCGGCGCGCGACCTTCACCGTAATTTCCGGCTCGAACCCAAACCGGTCCTCCTCAATCGGAATTGACTGGATGACCTCCCGGCGAAACATCTTGTAACAGGTCTCCATGTCGGTGAGGTTTATGTTCGTTAAACAATTCGAGGACAGAGTGAGCACCCAGTTGCCAACCCAGTGCCAAAAATACAGGACCCTGTGCGGCGCGCCTCCCAAAAAGCGCGAACCATAGACGACATCCGCTTTACCCGCGCGAAGAGGCTCAAGGAGTTGATGAAAATCTGCGGGGTCATATTCAAGGTCCGCGTCCTGCACGACAACAAAATCTCCAGTTGCCTCTGAGATGGCACGGCGCAGCGCGGCTCCCTTGCCCATGTTGCGCGGCTGAAGAAAAACGCGCAGCTTCGGATAAGTACCCTCAAGCTCTCTCAAAATCTCAACTGAGCCGTCGCGTGATCCGTCATCGACGCAAAGCAGCTCGATTTCCAGCGGCAACGCAAGAACCCGCTCGATCACTTCCCGTAGCGTTGCGCGCTCGTTGTAAACGGGCATAACGACAGACAGCTTCACCTGAGATTCCTTTATATCTGCTGCCTGCACAGACCGGTTTGCCATAGCGCGATCTTGTCTATCCCTGTCTGCTCAAGAGTTTATCCATCTCATTTCCGAGGCGGACCATCTTTCGCACAGAAAAAGTCGTCGGCCACCGATGACTGAAACTAACACGAAAATCATCTCCGACTCGACGAGATGACTCCCTAGCAAAACAACGCCAAAGCCTCAGAGCGGGCGGAGTAGCAGGACATTAAAGGCAGCGTCTCGCAGAGAGGTGTTCGCTCACAGTTAGTGAGTATCACCGGGGTTCAGTCTGTCCTGCGTGAGGTCTGCCCTCACCGCGTTGCCAATCGGAACTACCAGATATATGAGAATCAGCAATCCTAGAACCGGAATCCACCGCAGTGCCGGCTTGTTGAATTGTCGGGCGCTGAGTTCCGTCCAGAGATTCAATCCGCGAAAGGTCCGGTATCTCTCTAAATTCAGTTTCCGCTCGCCCGGAACACCTAATTCAGAGAGCCGATATAGCTCATTATGTAAAACCAGCTTGTGTTTCAGGAGTCTATAGGCCGCGACGTAGTCTGGGGGCGCTACAGCCTGCTCCGCCGGGGTCAGCATTGCTTGCTTGATCTGGTGGATTTCCTGATCTTTGACCAGGACGCCCGGTATCTGCAGTATTATCGCGATTAACGTAACCAAGGCAAAGATATAAAGGCGCCGTCTGGATGACACCTTCTGAAGCAGGAACGCGCCCGGTAATAACCACAGTGGGATAGTGGGAACAAGTAGACGAGGCCCCCATGACCAGCCACCGTACCATGACCACCATGAGGCGCTCCAGATCAAATTCTCGACGATTAATGCCAGGCAAAGGGTGGCCTCTGCACGGTGTCGTTCGAAGAAATCTTTCCAGCCCAACACACCAAGAATAAGTAATGGGCAAAAGATAAACAGCCCTTTGTTGAGTGAACCCAGTAGTTGCGGGACGGTATGCCACAACTGTGACGGAAAGAACTGCCCGGATTCGCTTCCGTACCCGGACTCCAATGGACTACCAAATCGGACGACATTCAGCCATGCGAGAAAACAGCAGGCCACAACGAGGGGAAATGTAAATGAAGCCAAGATTTTTAATCGATGCCACAAACCCCCTGGCTGCGTAAATAAGTAGATTGCGAAAACAGGGAAAAATACGACGTAAATGAGCTTTACGAGAACCAACCAAGCGAAAGCCACCCCTCCCGCAATCAAAGCTGCGTAACTCCGCCGCACCACGCTGTATACAGCGAGCATCAACAGCCCCATTTGCATAGCCTCGCTGCAATCAGAGACGGCATATGGCCAGGTCAGGCTGCCGAGGCCGAGCCCCACAAGCAAGAGATCAACGTGTATTTCCGCAATGCCAAATAGTCGAAGGAGCTTGGCAAAGAAGACCAATGTAAGTAAGGCGAATGGAATATTTGAGAAAGAAATAAGGAACCAGGTCAGTTCCGGGTTAGGCAGCCCCGTCATCCTAGATAAAGGTCTGGCGACGGCAACGATCGGAATATAGTAAAGGGGAAGACCAATTCCGTACTTCGAATAGCTTCGGCCATCCCGCCATGTCAGGGTTCCTCCTGCACCATAGGGGATATCGAGTTGCCCGCGCTCGACGATCGCTTCTGCTGTTTGTACGGAGAACGACGTGTCAGAAACCTGAAGGTAGCCTTTCGCTGAGAACACGTAAATTACCAGGCACAGCAAAAGCAGTTGCCAGAGCGTTCGATTTCGCCGATAAAACGGCGACGCTTGTTCAATCACCATCGCTCTCCGTCAATTCGTCTGTCGTGCCCCAGATGCCAGCGTCAATGACATGTTCT
This sequence comes from uncultured Acidobacteriaceae bacterium, assembly GCA_963758545.1. GTDB lineage: Bacteria > Acidobacteriota > Terriglobia > Terriglobales > Acidobacteriaceae > KBS-83. Next base: position 152,459 of record CAVWVY010000001.1, read on the forward strand.
CGCAAAACGCATAAGTGTCGCGTGATCATGTAGGGCTTATCAGGAATGCGGCGTCGCTTTGGATCGGAGCCTACCACAATATTTTAAGGTTCAGAATGACTGTCCCGGCGCGCGCAGAGCGTGCTCGGCTCTGCTTCCCACGCAGGAGGTCGCAGGTTCAAGTCCTTTCCGCCCACAATCTGAAAATTTTCAGAATGAGCGGATTCAAGTGATCACCTTCCCCCCAGGCTGCGGTTAGTATGGCTACGCCTCCGGAGAGCGGAGGCTGAAGTTTGCGTGGAGGCGCATTGCTCGATGACTGGTTGGGGAAAAGCCGGACGGGACCGGGCGCGTGAGCGGCGATTCGAGGAGCATCGCACCACCGGTTTGCTCGGTGCCATGGTGGTTCTTGGAGTTGGCGCTGTTGCCTACACCGACTGGAGGGTTGTCGCCAATGTTTCATTGGGCTATCTCTATGTCTTCCCAATCGCGCTGAGCGGGCTGATCAATCCGCTGCCGATTACGGTCGCGCTGGCCGTGGCGTGCACGATTTTGCAGGATATCTTTGGACCGCCCGCTGACTCGCTCGATTTACGCATTGTTCACAACGTTATCGGGCTGGTCAGTTTTCTGGTGGTGGGATTTCTGGTGACGCTGATCGCCCGGCAACGCGATCGTCTGGCGACCGAGGTGCGGAAACAGCGAGATGCCTACGAACGCGATCTGGTGCTGGCGGCACAGGTGCAGCGGCGGGTTCTGCCGGAGCCGCCGACGCTGCCCGGCTTCGAACTGGCCGCGGTGATGCATCCGGCGCGACTGCTGGGAGGCGACTACTACGACTTCTTCCAGATATCGGAGAACGTCGTGGATGTGGTGATCGCGGATGTCTCCGGCAAGGGAGCGGCAGCTTCTTTGCTGATGCCATCGCTTGCGCTGGCCCTGCGCACTCGTGCGCGGGAGTTGAGCGGACCGGCCGCGATCGTAAAGGACCTTGACGAGTCCCTGAAGCAGATTACGAATGGAGCGACATTCGTCACGATCTTCTATGCGCGTCTGCACGGAGCCGAACGAACCGTGGAATACGCAAGCGGAGGACACAATCCGCCGCTACTGGTACGAGCAAGGACCGGCGATTCCTCTCTGTTGGAGGAAGCGGGTCCCATTGTCGGAATTCTGCCGGAGGCGGAATTCTCCAACACCGTGGTTCCGCTGGAACGGGGCGATGTTCTGGCGCTATACACCGATGGAGTGACCGAACAGGAGAATGAACGAGGCGAGGAGTTTTCGGTGGAACGGTTGGAGAGTGTGGTTCTGAGCAAGCAGAAGGAATCCGCGAGCATCGCCGTCAACGAGATTGCGGATGCGGTTTCCGCCTATGCGGGAGGGCAGGAACAGGCGGACGATCTTACGGTGGTGGTGGTGAAGGTGCTATAGAGCGGCGGTCCGTCCAGATCGAATCTCGCTCGAAATATCCGGAACCTGGTGAGAAAAAGAGCAGGCCCGGCGAGTATCGCCGGGCCTGGGAGCTGCAGGGTTCTCAGAATTGGAGTTTGAGCGCGAACTGATACTGCCGTGGGGTGTAGTTCGGATCGGTTGCTGAAACCGTGCCGAAGGACGCGTTGCCGAACTGCTGGTTGCTGCTATTGTTATTCGCGATGAAGAGGTTCGGCGTGTTGGAGATGTTGTAGGTTTCCACCCGGAATTGCATGTTCACGCGCTCGGTAACCGGGAAGTTTTTGAAGAGCGACAGATCGACGTGGCGGAAGTGCGGACCCGTCATCGAGTTGCGCTGAGTGTTCCCGATGGTTCCCAGAGGTTGAGGAGCGAAGGCAGCCGTATTGAAGAACTCCTTCAGGCTGTGGGGGCCGCCGCGGGGATCTGCGATGGTATTGGGACGGTCGGCTCCGCCGCTGTTCTGCGGGACCGCGCGATTGTTGAAGCCGTGTGCTTTGCCGTCGCTTTCAATTGGATTGTCGGCTCCGGCCCCGCTGCTGATGATGGAGAAGGCCTTGCCGCTTTGCCAGGCAGCGATGGCGTTCGTTTGCCAGCCGCCGAGGAAAGCCTTCTTGATCCCTGTGAATTCCTTGCCGTACTGGAATTCATAGTTGAGCGAGAGGGCAAAGCGATTCGTGATGTTGTCTTCCGAAGTGCCGTACTCGGTGGCTCGAATGTTGGTGGGAAGCGCGTTGCTCCAACCCTGGTCACCCTGCTCCGAGAAGCCGCTGATGTCGCTCAACGCCTTGGCCCAGGTGTAGTTCGCATCGAGAGCCAGTCCCTTGACGAAGCGGCGCTGGAGGGAGGTCTGCAGCCCGTTGTAGTTGGAGATGCCCCCGGTAGCCAGGTAGCTGACGCCGCTCAGATTGGGAAGCACGCCAGCAAGCGGACGCGCTGATCCGCCCGGATTGGTGATGGGGTTGAACGGCAGCGGCTGGTTGATGTTGTTGATGGATTCCGGCAGATGCTGGCCGATGTTGCCGACGTAGCCGATGATGAAGACGTTGGCGCCGAACTGCTGCTCAAGCTGCAGGTTGAACTGCTGGATGAGAGCCGACTTGAAGTTGGTAGCTTCTGCCACGAAGGACAGACCAGGGATGGTGGAGAGGTTTGCGAGCTGGGCTGCCGAAGGAGCAGCGGGAACCGGGATTCCCTGGTTGATCACGCCGGGTTGGCCGAGAGTCGCGCAGTCCGGGTTCTGGCCTGGTGGCAGCACGCCGCCATTCACGGACTCTTCGATGCTCACCGCAATCGTGGACTGGCATGCGGGTGAGTAGACGGAGGTGAACGGAGCGTTTTTCAGGTCGCCGTTGGAGGTGTAGTTGCCGGGGAAATAGCTGAGTCCATAGCCGCCACGGATCACGGTCGTGGGTCTTGCCGAATACGCGAAGCCAACGCGGGGGGCAACGTTGTTGTATTGCGTCGGGATGTTCACTGTACTGCTGACGCCGTTCACGTTGGCAATCTTCAAAGCGCTGGACAGTGCTGCGGTGGGGTTGGAGAGAGCCTCCAGATAGTCGTAATTCGAGATGCGGTTATGCGCTTCGGTGAAGGGGGTATAGATGTCGTAGCGAACGCCCAGGAGCAGCGTCAGCTTCGGGTTTACCTTCCAGCTATCCTGCGCGAAGGCGCTGGGCTCCCAGCTTCGATAGTCGGGAGGGGAGATGTTGAAGTTGCGGGTCTGGCTCTGAAAGCCGCCGACCAGCGCTGAGGCAAGCTGGTTGTTCTGCTGCGTCAGTTGGTCAGAGTTGCTATCGGTGGTCAGATTGAACTGGTAGGCACCGACTGCCGAGGCGCTCTGCACGTTCCGAGCCTGTCGGCGAATCAAACCCGCGCCGAATTTGAAGCTGTGGTTTCCCTTGGTCCAACTGACCGAACCGTTGTACTCGAAGGAGTTGTCGATGTCCTGCAGGGGCACATAGGCGCCGTCGCCGATGTCACCGAAGGGGCCAACCGAGATTGGAGTGAGGGAGTCAGCAAAGGGACTGAAGGAAGTCATGCTGGCGGGAAAGCCGATCTTTTGATCGACGCCCGTGCCGTAGTTGAGTGGCAAAGAGAGGTTATTGATGCGGGTGAATGCTGCCCGGAGGTCGAGCAGAAGGTCTTGATTGAAGGTGTGCGTGTAGCCGACGACATACTGCTGGGCAATGTTGGTTGCGGGACCATCGAAGTTATATCTGCCGCCGCTGATCTCGATGCCGTTCACAACGCCAAATGCCGGAGGCGTAAAGGTAGCCACATTGTTGTAGGAGAATCTTCCGAACAGCTCGTTGTTCTGATTGAACCGGTGGTCGATCCGGGCGTCATAGAGATTGTAGTTCTGCGTCTTATTCGGGCTGATGGTGAAGTTATTGGCCAGCGCCGTGGGATCTGTGTTGGTCGGCTTCGGGAACAGCTTCAGGTAATTCAGCATGAGCGGATTGATGGGACGACCGGCGGTGCCGTTTGCCGGCGACAGCAGTGCTTCGGGCGATCCGCCATTTTGACTGTTGATGTCGTTCCATTCGGTGATGTTCGGGACAGTGCCGGTGTCGGTCAGGCCGGAGACCTGGCGGAAGCCTTCCCAGTCGAAGTAGAAGAACGTTCTATCTTTGAAGATCGGGCCGCCGATGCTGGCGCCGTACTGGTTCTGGCGCAGTTCGGGCTTGGGACCGGTGGTCTGGAAGTAATTGCGGCCATCGAAAATGTCGTTGCGGAAGTACTCGTAGGCGGAGCCGTGAAACTGGTTGGTTCCAGAGCGGGTGATGATGTTGATCACACCGCCGGCGGTACGTCCTGCCTCTGCAGCGTAGCTGTTGGTCTGGACCGTGATTTCCTGGATGCCTTCGACGTTCGGCTTGACGCCGATGGTTCCGATGATGCGTTCGTTGTCGTCGACTCCATCGATCACCCAGTTGTTGAGGCTGCTGTCCTGTGCGTTTACGGACAGGCCAGCGGCGTTGGTGCGGCGATCGTCGGGCCGGCCGCCGCTGCTGAGACTGTTGCCCTGGCCTTCATTGGCGCCCGGGACAAGAGCCACGAGCTGGACGAAGTTGCGCCCATTGAGCGGCAGGTCCTGTACGGCCTTTGCGGTTACGGTCGAGCTGACGGTTGAGCTGTCGGCCTGGAGCAGAGGGGTAGCGGCCTGCACCTCCACGGTGGTGGATGTCGCGCCGGCCTGCAGGTGAACATCATTGCGGGCGCGGTCGCCTGCTTCCACGGACAGGTCGTTGGTAATGGCTGCCTGGAAGCCGGTAGCTTTCACCGTGACGGAGTAGTGGCCGACGGGAAGGAGTGTGAAGGTGTAATCGCCGGAGGCGCTTGTCTGGGCCACGCGTGTCTGGTTGGTGCCCAGATTGGTAAGGGTGACCGTGGCATTTGGGACGACCGCGCCGCTTACATCTGTAACTGTGCCCAGGATGTCGGCGGTAGTCAGCTGACAGAACGCCGTGGATGTGACAAGAAACAGGATGGTGAGAAGGAAAACCGCTTTCCTCCACGTTTTGTGCACCGGTGTTTGTGGCAGGACAGACGGAGCGACTGGGAGCAGCAGGCGCCCAGTTGGAACTATCGCTCGTGTTGCCACGCGAGTGTGTCGTTCAGCTGCTTTGGAGAAAGCGTTCACTAGGCCAAAAGGATTCATTGTGTTGTTCCCTAATCGATATTTTAGAGGCTATATGCATGACTGCTGTTTTGACTGCACACGAAACTAGTCTCTTTACCGCTGCGCTGGCAAGTACTCGTAAGGAGTCACAGACCGCTTCTTGGAGAGACATCGTTAACTCGCACGATAATGGGCATACGATCGTCTGGCGTTGCGGTTTGGCCCCATTGGTTTGAGACGAACGGAAGAGCCATATGGAGAAGCGGAACGACGCAAAAAGTAACGGTCGATGTACTTCACACGCAACGTAAACGCTTTCCGGTCGCCGTGACAAGTAGCAGAAGCCAAATCAAACTAAAGGTTGAGTAAGATACCGTTTCAGCTATCGTTAACGCGCCCAGCGGCCGGGTACGCGTCAGGCATACGATTGTCTAAATAACCCTACTCCTGTGGATGCGATGGGAAGATCGAACCGGGATTGATCCATCTTCTGCCGACCAGCTAGCCGGAGGAGGAGTGCGGGCGATCAGGTATCAGTCCGTTCGCTTGCCTGGAGATGCAGGAACGGATATGTAACCACTTCCTGGCCATTGCTCGGGGGAGAACCAGATCGAAGAAGGCCAGAGTCTCCGGCCTTCTTCGATCCGACGCTGAGCTTTATTGCTCGAAGCTGGCCAGGTAGCCTCCGGTATCGCCGGAGAGCAGGACCGCCTTTGTGGGCGAGACGACGTAGAAGATCCGCGGAGTCGCATCGCCGCTGACTGTCACGACGGCTCGGCCGGTGCTGTCTACGGAGTAGGTGCCCGATGTGGTTACGTTGGAAGCGAGCCCTTTTGAGCCGCTGGTGTTGCTGGTGAACGGCACGTTGCCAGCGCCATCCGCGGCGGCGAGGCTGACGACGTTGAGTTCGGGCCGGGGGATGGTGCCGCCCAGGTAGTTCCCTTTGAGGGATACGTTGGTGAACGGCGAGCCGGTTTGGGCTTCGAGGAGACCGGAGCTGGTGGAGGCATCGGCGCCGAAAGCGAATGCTTTCGTCTTGCTGACCAGGTAGAGGACCGTCTTTGTCGCGCTGCTTACGGTGATGGGTGTGCGTCCGGTTGTGGCATCTACTGTGTAGGTTCCGGTGTAGGTCTGCTGTGCCGTCAACGAGGCGTTGAACTCGTCATAGCTGGCGCTCACGTTGCCTTTTCCGTCGCTGGTGAGCAGTCCCAGGGTGACATCGGGAACATAGGTGGCAGGGGGTTGGAGCGCGCTGCCGGTCATTTCGAGCACGTTTGCTCCAGTGAAGGAGGCGTTAGTGAATGGCCCGGTCTGCTGCAGAACGACCCCGCTGACCATTGGAATCGTGGGAGAGGTCTGGTCCGCCGAGGTGGCAAGGAGTTCGGTCGGGCTTACCTGGTAATAGTCGTAGGTCAACGTTGCACTTCCGATTTTCAACGTAATGAGGCCGCCGAGATCGCCGGGGGTGCAGGTCCCGGTCACGGAAGTGGAGTTGGAAATTGTGCCGTTGTCGTTTAGATCGACGGTACCGCTGGTGATGTTGCCGTTGCCATCTGCCTGGAAGGAGCCGACGACGGCTACCGGTTGGGAATGCGTATCGTAGCCGCTGAAGCCGAAGGCATAGCCGCCTTTCAGGTTGGCGGGAAGTACGGTGTTGATGCTGGAGGTCTTCAGCACGCCAGAGCCGCGCATGCCTGCGCCGGTGGTGTCGTCGAATTCGATGATGCGGATATCGCTGTCATTGTTTGCTGCCGTGGCGGAGGCAGGGACGGCGAGTGCAAAGGTGACGTTGCCATTCGGGAGATCCAGTACGAGCTGCCCGAGCCCGTTGGGCGCGATGGAGACAGAGCCGCCAGTGAACGTTTGAACAATCACGGGTGCCTGGTTCAATTCGTTCTCGCTATATGCACCGACTCCGACCGTCCCTTGTGCGATCAGGAAGGAACCGCTGATGGCGACGGGATTGCCTGCCGGGGCGGTGCCGTTGAACTGGAACGCGTATCCGCCGTCAGGCAGCGGAGTGCCCTGCGGATTGATCGTGAAGTTGACATTCTGAGTGGCGGTGTTGGTGGTGGTTTCGTCGGTGACGGTAATGCTCGGGCTGAACGTGCCGGAAGCGGTGGGGGTACCGGAGACGACTCCCGCGGTGCTGAGGGAAAGTCCGGCGGGAAGGCTGGAACCGGAGGCAACTGCCCAGGTGTAGGGAGGGACGCCGCCGGTGGCCGCGAGTTGGAACGAAGGATATGTGGTGCCGACGGTGCCGGTGGGCGCAGTGGTGGTGGTGATCGTCAGCATGCCGCCGGTGATGGCATGGAAAAGATTTCCGGAGGCGGCTGGGGCGGACATTGGCTGTCCGTAACCTGCGCCATGAAGCTGGATGCGCCGGCTGTCGTTGGGCGTACCGGAGATGACTCCGGCGGCGCTGAGTGAGAGTCCGGCGGGCAGTGTGCCGGATTTGAGGCTCCAAGTATATGGCGCCAACTCCGCCGTGAGCGGAAATGGGTGCGTTGTAGGCGACCGAGACTTGTCCCTGCGATAGAGAAAGAGTGGTGATGCTCGGGAGGATTGGACAGGCGGTTTGCTGCCTCCGCCACCACAGGCAACGAACAATCCAGACACCAGGAGACCCAATAGCAGACGAAAACCAGTCGATTTCATACGCATCCCCCATGTTGCCGGGAAAGTTCGCTTCCGCATTCATTGCGCGGGGGAAATGTTCAGGGCCGAATTACGTTTCTTGTATGACGTTACGGCAGCTCGGTTGAGCGGCCGGCGGAATGCGGGCGAGCCAGTCCCCTGCAAGAAACACGAATCAAAATAATGGTCTGCCGCTGTTGCTTGCAAGAGAAAATGTTGTAGCACGGGCAACATATCGATCAGTGGCTGACCGCCAGGGCCGGGGATTCCCCGAAGTCGGTGCATCACGGTTGCTTTTTTAGTCCAGCCAACGCCTGGTTATTCCGAGCCGCGCAGGCGCTCCAGCACGACGGCTGTGCTGTCATAGTCCCCGCGTAAGTCGAGCTGAATGCCGTGTCCCATCCAGTAACTACCGCTTGCTTCCTGTTGCGAACGAAGCTGCTTTGGATCGAGCGGGCGCAGGCGATAGATGGCCTTCGGATCGAGACCCTGGAGGCGCACGAGCGGATAGGGATCGCCGAAGTTCTGGGAGTGGAGGTAAGCGAAGAGGACGGCTTGTGTGCCATCGGTGGATACGTATTCGGTGGCGGCACGCTCGCTGGGTGCGGCCGGACGCGATGGCGCGATGAGGCGATATTGCAGGCCCTGCTGGACGGTGGGCCGGATGGTCTTGTAGAAGGCGACCAGGTCTTTCGCAGTGGCCATGTCTTCCGGCGTGAAGTTGTTGAGGTTGGCGCCGATGCCGAGCGAGCCTTCCATGGCGACCAGGAAACGGAACTTGAGCGACGTGTTGCGGGTGCGTTGCGGGTCGGTGACCCAGGCCATCATCACGCCGGGTGTATAGGCATGGGTGAAGCCGTCCTGGATGGAGAGGCGGTCGAGCGCGTCGGTGTTGTCGGAGGGCCAGACCTCTTCGGTGCGGCGCATGATGCCGAGATCGACGCGGCCGCCACCGCCGGAGCAGGATTCGATCTCAAGCTTGGGGTGTTTGGCGCGCAGGCGATCGAGGATCGCGTAGAGGTTGTGGACGTAGGCGACGTAGATTTTTTTCTGGTCGGCGACGGGCACCGCGTCCCAGCCGGGCTCGGACCAGTTGCGGTTGTAGTCCCACTTGAGAAAGTCGATGTCGTTGTTGGAGACCAGCTCGTCGAGCCAGTGATAGGTGTACTCCATCACATCGGGACGAGCGAGATTGAGCAGCAGCTGGTTGCGGCCTTCCGTACGCGGGCGGCCGGGGAAGTTCATGGCCCACTCGGGATGCTTGCGATAGAGATCGCTGTCGGGGTTGACCATTTCCGGCTCGACCCAGATGCCGAAGTCCATGCCGAGCTGGTGGACGCGATCGATGACCGGCTTGAGGCCGTTGGGGAACTTCTCTTTGTTGACGTACCAGTCGCCGAGGCCGGCGTGGTCGTTCTTGCGCTGGCCGAACCAGCCGTCATCGATAACGAAGCGTTCGACGCCGAGCTGCGCGGCTTTCTCGGCGAGTGCGATCTGACCGGCCTCGCTGACGTTGAACTCGGTGGCTTCCCAGGAGTTGTAGAGGACGGGGCGCAGTTTGGGATGCGGCGCACCGGGCAGAATCACGCCTTGCTGAAAGCGATGGAGGATGCGCGAGGCTTCACCCATACCGCCCTCGGTGAATCCGGCGTAGAAGGGCGGGGTGGTCAGCGATTCGCCAGGCGCGAGGCGGTAGCCGAAGTCGAAAGGATTGTAACCGCCAGTGATACGAACCTGGTGGAAGGAACTCTGCTCCATGGTGATGCGCCAGCTTCCGCTCCAGCCGAGCTCGCCGAAGTAGACCGGGCCGTGCTCTTCGTCCGTGCTATCGGGACCTTCGAGGGCGAACCAGGGATTGGCCTGATTGCCAGTGGAGCCGCGGCGGCTTTCGATGACCTGGCTGCCGACGTCGAGCGACGCGGATTGCAGTTGCCATTCGCCGGCCCAGCGGCCGGTGAGCCAGTGGGCGCGGTAGTTGCGGTTTTCGAGATTGGGAAGGCTCCAGGTAGCGCTGGCGGCGTTTTCAAGGACGACGTCTTCTTTGGTCTGGTTCTCGATGGTGGACCAGCGCTCGAGGATGCTTTGCCCGTTGTAGACGCGGTAGAAGAGATGCACGACGAGCGGGAGCTTGATGTCGCGCATGGTGATTTCGAGTGTCTGGCTGTTGGCGTTTGGCGCGTCAGATGCTGGTCGACGTACTCGAGGACGACATCGCGATTGCCGCTCGCGAAGGTGGCTTTGAGGTCCGGCTCGGTGTAGAGGCCGGCGCCCCACGCGGCGTATTCCTGGGGCGTGGTGGTGGTCGAGAGATCAAAGGCTGCGCGCTCAGGCAGGCTGTGCGCGGCAGGAATATCGTGAGTGCGGTCGATGCGCGGTCCCCAATAGAGAGACTGCAGCCAGTTGCGCTCGTCGACGCCCATGGCATAGGTAAAGTCGCCGGCCTGGATGACCCAGACCTTTGCGTCGGGGCGGTAGTCGATGCTCTGGGAATGGGCCATGGGGCTGAGCAGAGTGCGGCGGAGAGATATAGCGGCGGCGGCAAAGGCGCGCAGAGACACGGGTGGTTCTCCTGGATGACGAACGTCTCACAGTGTAATCGCTTACGTGGTTTCTGTGTGCTGTTTTGCCAGCCGGGCGAGGGCTGTGCCCGAGACTCGCATGATGCGCCAGGACTCCAGCATGAGGGCGCCACAACTGCGATAGAAGTCGACAGCCGGCGTGTTCCAGTCGAGCACGTCCCATTGCATGCGGGCGCAGCCCCGCTCCAAAGCGATGGCGGCCACGCGCGACAAGAGTGCCTTGCCGATGCCGCGGCTGCGATGCGACGGCTGCACGAAGAGGTCTTCGAGATGAAGGCTGGGGCCGCGCCAAGTGGAGTAGATGGGGAAGTAGAGGGCGAAGCCGGCAGCCTCACCTTCATCGTCCGCTATGAGGCATTCAAAGAGCGGTCGCGGGCCAAAGCCGTCGCGGCGCAGCTCGGCTTCGCCGAGCTGGACGGCATTGGGCTCGCGCTCGTAGATAGCCAGTGCGTGGATCAGCTTGAGGATGGCGGGAACGTCGGCTTCCGTAGCGAGGCGGATGTGCATGGCGGTCGTCTCGCCATTGAGTGTACGGTGCTAGCCGCACGGGCAAAAGCGCCTGCGGCGCGTTCCCGGAGGCTCGCTTCCTTTGGTCGCTCACGCCTGGGGTGATGGTCTCCCGAAACGATCGGCAGGTCCACTTCAACGAACGCAGTTCAGGTTTCCTCGCTGCGATCAGAATGACAGCGCTAGCGGTGGGCGGTTCGCGACGCAGGAGTGCCGGGAACTACCCCACCCTGGCTTCGCCAGAATGGGGCACCCGATTTGCTGCGGCGACCGATGCCGTCTAATGGACGCGGGCGAGGAAGACGCCGAACCAGTGCCGCGGGTCGGTCCAGTGATCGGCGACGGTGAAGCCGGTCTGCGCCAGCAGATGTTGCGCGCCTTCGATGGTGAACTTGTAACTGTTTTCAGTATGTATGGTTTCGCCGCGCCGGAACGCAAGTGTGAGGTCAAGAGACGGAATTGCGACCTCGTGCGCCATCAGACTTTCGAGATGCATCTCGATGCGCGAGCGTTCGCCGTTCCACCGTACTTTGTGGCGAAACTTCATCAGATCGAAGTCGGCGCCGAGCTCACGGTTGATGCGCGCCAGCACATTGCGATTGAAGGCCGCGGTAACACCGCGCGCATCGTCGTAGGCAGCGATGAGCGTGGGGATGTCCTTGACCAGGTCTACGCCGAGCAGCAGCATGTCGCCGGGCGCAAGCTGGTTGCGGATATCACGCAGCAACTCGCGGGCGTCGGCAGGCTCAAAGTTGCCCAGGCTCGATCCTATATAGAGGACGAGGCGGCGTGTACCGTCAGCGGGGATCTCTCCGAGACCGTTAGTGTAGTCGCCGACACGCGACTCGAAGGTGACGCCGGGAATGGCCGCAGGTGAGGTGGCGCTGTGCCTGTTCCAGCGCGGAGGCGGAGACATCGATGGCATAGTAGGTGACCGCTTCCTGACGCCGCACCGCGGCGCGGAGCAGCAGGCCGGTCTTGGTGGCGGTGCCGGCGCCGAGCTCGATCACGGTCAGGTCGCGCTGCTGGCCGTGCGCAGTTGGCGCGGATGCTGCTGCGATGATTGCTGCCGCATTTGCCTGGAAGATCCCACGCTCGGTGCGCGTGAGGTAATACTCGTCGAGCTCGGTGATCTGTTCAAAAAGATGAGAGCCCTCCTGATCGTAAAAGAGCCAGGGGCTAAGCACACGCGGCCGCGATGTAAGGCCGCGAAAGACCTCGGAGCCGAGAGCGGTATATGCCGCCGCCGGCAACTGGGGTAAGGTGACTGCATTCATCGGTAAGTATCTTTCCCCCGCGTTGGGGACTGATCTTGCGCCAGACGAAAGCCTGCGAACTGCCAGCGCGTCGCAGGCGAGAAAAAATTGCGATAGGTAGAGCGGATGTGCGAGCGGGGTGTTACGGCAGAGCCGCCCCGCAGGACCATCTGATTGCACATGAATTTGCCGTTGTATTCGCCGAGCGCACCTGCAGGCGCGCGGTAGCCGGGGTATCCGAGATAAGCGCTGCGGGTCCACTCCCACACATCGCCGAAGACTTGATCGAGGTCAGAGCCGGGCGCGGCCACGGGATGCAACTGGCCGCTCTCGAGCAAATTGGCATTGGCGGGAGGTACGGGCACGCGTGCGGCGACCGCAACTTCCCACTCGGCTTCTGTTGGCAGCCGCATGCCGGCCCAGCGGGCATAGGCATCGGCTTCGAAATAGCTCACATGACAGACGGGCGTCGCGAGCATCTCGCTCAGGGGAACCAGTCCACGCATGGTGTAGACCATCCACCTGTCATCCATCTGGCGCCAGTAGAGGGGCGCACGCCATTGCTGCGCGTTGACGGTGTCCCAGCCTTCGGATAGCCACAGGTCAGGGCGCGTGTAGCCGCCGTCTTCCATGAATGCGAGATATTCTCCGCAGGTGACAGCGTGTGAAGCGAGCGCGTATGGCTCCAGATATATGGTGTGGCGCGGCGACTCATTGTCGTACGCGAAGCCTTTGCCAGTATGGCCAATCTCCGCGAGTCCGCCAGCAAAGTGCAGCCAGCGGAGCGATGCGCCATTGTTCTGGAAGCTGCCGCATTCCGCATACGCGGGATGCAGTGGATTGGTCCACAGCGCGTGCTTGATGTCGTAGCAGAGCAGTTCCTGGTGCTGCTGCTCGTGGTGAATGCCGAGCTCGATACGCTGCGCCGCTTCGTCAGGCATGCCGGCCGCGTCGAGCTGCGCGACGGCATCTTCGACATGCCGGCGGTAGGCGAGGATTGCGTCCAGCGCAGGGCGCGAGAAGGAGGCGCGCAGCTGCTTCTCCGGCTGATCGGAGATGTCGTTGTAATAGCTGTTGAAGAGCCAGAGGAAATCAGGATGGAAGGGCTGATAGCCGGAGAGGAATTCGCGGAGAACGAAGGTTTCGAAGAACCATGTGGTGTGGGCCAGATGCCATTTTGCGGGGCTCGCCTCCGGACAACTCTGTACCATCATGTCTTCCGGAGTGAGCGGGGTACACAGCGCAAGCGTTTGACGGCGAGTCGCGGTGAAAGCGGTAAGAAGTCCGGGCGCGCTGAGTTCCACTGCTGCTGCCATCGATCGTCTATATCCTTAGTCGCTCCGGTGGGGGTTTCCTTCGACATTGGAGCCGGAGAACGGAGCCGCTGTTGCTTCGTATAGCGTGACATTTCCCGATTACGGGCAGGTCACAATCTTGCTGATAACCGGGCCTGATGTTCACGCAACCTGGGAAACACTACGCAGCCCTTCTATGGATGCGCAAGAGGGGTCCGAAGAACTACGCGAATTTAGTAATCCCGAGCTAAATCATTACAGTTCCTTCCGTACCCCGCCCGGGTTGCTCCTCAGGGGTTGCTGAGCAGGTGCGCCAGCCCGAAGGCGGCAGCTGCGGCCAGGCCACCAATTACGGCGGTCTGTAACGCGCTGCGCATAGCGCCGGCTCCGGTGACCCGACCCTTGATTCCTCCAAAGAGCAGCAGCGCAAGCAGGGTGATGCCGACCGAGGCGGGAAGCGCGGTACGGGAGCTGCCCAACATATAGGGGAGCAGGGGAACGAGGCCGCCGAGAACGTAGGATGCGGCGATGGTCGCAGCGCTTCGGAGCGCGCGGCCGGGGTGCGGCTCTTCCAGGCCAAGCTCGAAGCGCATCATGAAGTCGACCCAGGCAACGGGATTGCGCTCCAAGGCGGCGAGAACCGGCGTAGCCTCGTGGCGCTGAACCCCGTAGGCATGGAATATCTGATAGATCTCCTCCTGCTCATCCTGGCGACGTTCTACGACTTCGCGTTCTTCCCGCAGGCGCTCGCTGCCGTAGTGCTCGGCATCGCCCCGCGCGGCGAGATAGCCACCCAATCCCATGGCAATGGCGCCGGCCGCGATCTCCGCCAATCCGGCGAGCACGATGATGTGCAGAGACTTGACCGCACCGGAGAGACCGGCCGCCAGCGCGAAGGGGACGGTGAGGCCGTCGGACATGCCGATGACGATGTCGCGGACGACGTCCCCGGCCTGGAAGTGGGTTTCGTGGTGGTGATGGAGGGCAGGTGAAGTGGCCATTGCGGGAGTGTAGTGCATCCACGAGGGGCCTTGGGGACGAGTCGAACACTTCCGTGCCGGATTCTGTATGGCTAAGAAAGCCCCTTTGAGAGGTTGGAATCGGGCGACTTTACAAAACTTTACGGCGTCCGACAATCCCTACGGCAACAACTGCTTCCACCCGGTGAAGGGGCGCTAGATCTAAGGAACCGTCGCGTCCTTTGGTTCCGTATGCTCGTCTAAGGAGGCGACCTCGTATTTCCATGTTTCAGAATTTTCATGCGCATCGCTGGAGGCGATGTCTCCGTCTATCAGCAACAGGCGTGTTGCTTCTGTTGGGTGTGGCGATGCTCAGAGCGCAGGATGACAACGATCAGGGCTGGGCGCAGTTCTCTCGCGAGAACACACTGCGGGGGACGGTGGTGTCCGCGGCGCCTGCGGGAAAGAACGAGGGCAGCTTTGCCGTGAAAACGGACAGCGGGCAGCCGTGGAAGGTGCTCTACGGCGTGAATACACGGTTAATGAAGGGCCGCGACCAGGTTCGCGCAAGCGATATCCAGGCGGGAGACATGATCTTTGCGGCGGGAAATGTGGATGCCAAGAAGAAGACCGTCGGCGCTGCGATTCTGATTGACGTTCCTGCCGAAGAGGTACGGAAGGCGCGCGAGGGGCTGGGGAAGACGTGGGCTGCGGGGAAGATCGTGGCGATTACGGGAACCAGGATTCAGGTGCACCGGCTGGACGGAGTGGACCAGAGCATTGCGGTGGATGAGAACACGTCTTTTCGAGAGAAGCGCGATTCCGTGACGCTCGCTGACCTGCGGCCCGGCGAAGGTTTTCGTGCCGAAGGCCATGTGCTGAACGGCATGTTCACGGCGACGACCTTTACGGTTTTCGATTTGAAGGGACATGAACCATGGCTCGACGCCGGGTCCGAGGGCCGATGAAACGCATTGGCTTGCTAGCGCGCTTTGATGGCGGCGTTGCCGTTCTGCGCGTGGTCGCAGTCTGCGCCCACGATGCAGCAACAATCGCCCGCGGCCACGCCCGTGCCACAGGCTTCAGAGCAAACACTGCCGGCGACATCCGGCCCTCCTGCCCCGGCCGGAGGGACGATTCAAGGAGTGATCAAATCCGGTCAGACGCCGCTGCCGGGCGTCAGCGTGACTGCGAAGAATACCCTGACCGGCAAACAATATGTAACCGCTACGGACAGCCGGGGCGCGTTCGCGCTGCACATCGATGAGGATGGCCGCTACGTGGTGCGCGCCGACTTCGCTGGATTTGCCAGCACTACCAAGGAGGTAGTGCTGCACGGCGGCGCTGCGCCACAGCAGACGGAGTTTTCACTCCTGCTGGCTTCGCGGCAGCAGCAGATGGAGCAGGCGGAGGCGCGGCGCGGAGCGGGTCAGGGGGCTGGGCAGGGCCCGCGGCAGTATATGGGCGGACAGGGAGCGCAGAATCTGGGACTGACTGACCGGGGCGCTGGGCGCCATCGCGGCGGGTGGAGAGACCGGCGGAGCAGCGCTTCCTTCGGCCGCGGGCAACAGCGACGTGAGCACCGAGTCAGTGACGGTGAACGGGCAGAGCGGGACGACCAATCCGTTTGCCGGCGTCAACATGGAGCAGATGCGGGACAACCTGGAAAGCATGCAGCAGCAGCAGACGCTGGCGCAGGTCCCCGGGCAGGGTAGCGGCGGCGCTTTCAGTGGTTTTGGCGGTGGAGGGGGTGGAGGCGGCGGCTTCCGAGGTGGCGGTGGGCGTGGTGGAGGTGGTTTTGGCGGCGATGGTGGCGGGCGCGGCGGTTTCAACTTCCGGAGGTTCAATCCGAACAAGCCGCATGGCGCGCTGTTCTGGCAGGGCGGCAATAGCCTGTTCGACGCCAAGGACTTTGCGCTTCGCGGCCAGAATGAGCCGCAGCCGCCGTACAACTCGAATCGTTTCGGTGCGATCCTTGCCGGGTCGCCCTATATCCCGCACGTCCTCGTGAACGACACGAAGGATTTTCTGTTTCTCTCCCTCATTGGCAATCATTCGTCGTCGCCGTTCGACAACTACGGCACGGTGCCCGATGCGCTGCAGCGCCTGGGAGACTTCTCGGAAGCGGGGCAGCAGACGATCTATGACCCGCAGACGGGGCAGCCATTCGTCGCCAATGTGATTCCGCAGTCGCGCATCAGTCCGCAGGCTACCGCGCTGCTGAAGTATGTGCCGCTGCCGAACATTCCAACTACCAACCGGCAAAATTACCAGCGGTTGACGTCAGCGACCACAAACACGACGACGGTCGGTGCCCGGTACATGCGCAGCTTCGGGGGAGGGAATGCGTTCTCGAATATGCTGCGCCAGTTCGGCGGCGCGAGTTCTCCGGGGCTGCACCAGAGCATCAATGCCAACTTCAATTACAGCCACACCGGTGCTGACGAACTGAATCTGTTTCCTGATCTGGGGGGCAAGGAGCAGATGCATCAGTACTCGCTTCAGCTTGGCTATACGATCGGGATAAAGCGGCTGACGAACAACATCACGGCGAACCTGAACCGGAGCAACACCGAGGTCGGGAACCTGTTTACCAATAAGCAGGACGTTGCCCAAAGCCTGGGCATCAACGTGTTGAGCGGCGCCGCGGCGAATCCGCTGAATTATGGATTGCCCAACGTTACGCTGGTGCAGTTCAGCGGATTGACCGAGCAGCAGCCGAACTTCCAGGTGAACCAGACGCTTGGCGTTTCCGATTCGAGCTCATGGCTGCACGGCAAGCACAATATAAAGTTCGGCGGCGATTACAAGCGCATCGATCTGAGCATGATCGGCCAGGCGAACTCTACCGGGTCATTTATTTTTTCTGGACTTGCGACGGAGCAGCCGGGATCGACCGATCACACCGACCAGACAACAGGGCAATGGGCAGCCGAGCACCGGATCGTCGCTGGCCGACCTTCTGCTGGGCTTCCCGCAGCAGACAACGATCCAGGCGCCGTATCAGAAGGCGTATCTGCGCGCGAACATTTATGACGCGTTTCTGCAGGATGACTGGCGTGTGCGCGCGAATTTCACGGTGCTGGCCGGGCTGCGCTATGAATACTTCTCGCCTTATTCGGAGAAGGATGGACGATTGGCGACGATCGATCCGAGCGCCGATTTTTCGCAGGTCGCGCCGGTGCTGGCGGGCGGACTGGGACCGTATACCGGACGCTATCCGAAGACGCTGATCTATCCGGACCGGAATGCCCTCTCGCCGCGGGTTGGCTTTGCCTGGCGCGCATTTCGCAATACGGTGGTCCGCGGCGGCTACGGCGTGAACTTTGCCAATGGGCAATACATCAGCTTCATCCAGAACCTCGCCTTCCAGCCGCCGTTTGCGGATGTGCAGACCAACCAGGTGACGCAGCCTTCTGCCGGAATACCAGCGTGCACGGCTTACTGGTCACTGTGCCTTGCGAATGGCTTCGGCACGCCGCAGGCGGCGGGGAACTATTCGGTGAACAAGAACTACCGGCTGCCTTACGTGCAGGTATGGAACCTCGACATCCAGCGCACGCTGCCCGGCGGCATCGTTCTGAACGTAGGCTGGAACGGCGCGAAGGGCACGCGGCTGGACGTGCTGACCGCGCCCGGTCGCAATGCCAACTCATCCTTGAGCGGCGTGTATTACAACTACTCGGACTCGATCGGCTTCTCCAACTACAACGCTGGTACGGTGCGGCTGCGCAGGCGGCTACAGAGCGGCGTCGCTATCGGCGCGACGTATACCTATTCGCACGCCATCGATGATGCCAGCGCGATCGGCGGCAATGGCGGAACGACTGCCGTCGTCGCGCAGAACTGGCAGAACATTCTGGCCGAGGAGTCGAACTCCTCGTTTGATGTTCGCCACAACTTCAAGGGCGATTTTCTGTATGAGTTTCCCTTTGGGCCGGATGCGCACTTTCTGACCAGCGGCAACTGGCTTTCGCACGGACTGGCAAATGTATCTTTCTCCGGCACATTTGCGTTTGCTACAGGCGAGCCGTTGACGCCGCGCTTCGTGGCAAACAGTCAGGACGTAGCGCGCGGGAGCCAAGGATCGCTGAGGCCCAACCGGGTGCCGGGGGCATCGCTGACCGCAGGCGGCGGCAAGCTGGACCGCTGGTTCAACACGGATGCCTTCAGCAGTGTCTTCGCTCCCGGCCAGGTGTACGGGACGGCGTCGCGCTACTCGATTGCAGGGCCGGGCACACTTACCTTTGACGCATCGCTGTCGAAGACCATACGGCTGGGCGAGATGCGCAACCTGGAACTGCGCGGTACTGCCGATAACGTCCTCAATACGGTGCAGTACGCCGGTGTGGACACGAACCTTGGCTCCAACACTTACGGGCAGGTGACGTCGGCGGCGCAGATGCGCACCTTCGTTCTGATGGCGAGGTTCCGTTACTGATGCGCACTCTACTGACACTCGCGTTGCTTGGCTCTTTGCTCCCGCTTCATGCGCAGGACCAGCAGCCGCAGCCTGCGGCGAACAACGCCAATCCCAATAGCGCCAGTTATGTGCTGAAGGTGCAAAGCGACCTGGTGCTGACCAATGTTGTGGTGCGCGACAAGCACACCGGCGCCGTGGTGCGCGGGCTGACGGCGAAGGACTTCACGGTGCTGGAGAACGGGAAACCGCAGACGATCCAGACCTTCGATTTCCAGAGCATCGATCAGGCAATGCCGCTGAATGAAGCTACGGTGAGCGGGAAAGAGGGCCAGCTTGTGCTGGGCAAGAACCCGACCGGCGTGGTGACCGGCGATGCACTGCGCAATCACCGGCTGGTCATCCTGTTCTTCGATCTCACCTCGATGCAGCCGGATGATCTGACGCGATCGATCGAGGCGGCGAAGAACTACATCAACCGGCAGATGAGCCCGGCCGACCTGGTCGCTGCGGTGTCGCTGAGCGATTCGCTCAGCGTCGATCAGGACTTCACGCGCGAACAAGCAGCCGCTGCTGGCGGCGGTGTCGAGCTACGACAGCACCCAGCAGGCGGGCTTCCAGCCGGGCGCGACCTCGACCACAAACCAGACCGAGGACGCGAGCAGCTTTACGCCGGACGAGAGCGAGTACAACGACGTCAATACCGATCGCCAGCTTTACGCGATTGCGCAGATCGCGAAGTCGCTGGCGTATATCAACCAGAAGAAGTCGCTGCTCTACTTCTCCGGCGGCATCCAGCGCGACGGGATCGAGAACGAGGCGTCGCTGCGCTCGGCCACGAATTCCGCGGTGCGGGCGAACCTGTCGATCTACAGCGTGGACATGCGCGGGCTGCAGGCGATCTCTCCGCTGGGCGACGCATCGACGGGATCGATCCGCGGCGCGAGTGCGTACAACGGGCAGGCCTATCAGAACAACCTCGACGCGAATTTCAATTCGCAGGAGGTGATGTCTACGCTTGCCGCCGATACCGGAGGCAAGTTCTACGGCGACTCGAACGACTTTGCGCCGGCGTTCCAGGCGATGGAGAACGACACCGCGCAGTATTACGTGATCGGCTTCCGCTCCACCAACCCGGCCCGGGATGGGCGATATCGGCGGCTGTCGATCAAGGTGAATCGGCAGGATGTGAAGCTTGAGTACCGGCCCGGGTATTACGCGCCGGCAGACTATCAGCACTCCAACCATGAGGACCGCGAGCGGCAGTTGACCGAGCAACTGGAGAGCGATCTGCCGGCGACGGATGTGCCGGTGTATATGGCGGCGTACTACTTCCAACTGGCGCCGGACCGTTACTACATTCCGGTGTCGCTGATCGTGCCGGGCTCGCAGATCCCATTTGTGAAAGGCGGCGACCGGGACAAGGCGACGATCGACATCATCGGCGAGGTGAAGGACATGGCCGGCCGCGCCGAGGGCGACGTGCGGCAGACGGTGAAGCTGGCGATCGACCAGCAGCAGCAGGTGTCGCGGAAGAATGTGCAGTACACGACCAACTTCACGCTGCCGCCGGGCAAGTATCACGTGAAGTTCGTGGTGCGCGAGAACCTGACCGGCCACATGGGGTCGTTCGAGACGGACATCAATGTGCCGGACCTGACGAAGGCGCCGATGAAGATGTCTTCCGTATTGCTTGCAAGTCAGAGGCAGCCTGCGCCGAAGAGCAAGCAGGCGAATCCGCTGATCCAGGACGGGCAATTGTGGGTGCCCAATGTCGCGCACGTCTTCCGGCAGGACGGACACCTCTATCTGCTTTACGAGGTGTACAGCCCGGACAACAAGATGCCGGACGCGAAGACGCAGATCGCCGCGCCTGCTGACTTCGATCGAGTTCCTCTCCGGCTCGACGAAGGTATTTGAGACGCCGCTGGTGGAGGCGACGAAGCTGACCGATCCCGCGCGCAATATGGTGGCGTTCCAGTTCGATGTGCCGCTGAAAGACATGAAGCCAGGACAGTACACCTGCCAGGTGAACGTGATAGACGACCGCGCGGGTGCGTTCAGCTTTCCGCGGACGGGCGTGCTGGTGCGGTAATAACGGCCTGCCCCTCCCCCTCCCGCTACCGGAGGATGGTTTGTAACTGCTGCGGTTTCAGTTGCTTAGGCGGCCTTCCGCGAGTCAAATTCGTCATTCCAAAAATGGTTATCGCTAAATTCTTCTTGATAAAGGACTTAGACTAAGCAAAGACAGCCACGCGGAGCGCGGCTGAGTGGTCTTTTCTGCAATGATCCTTAATTCAAGTGTAGCGAATTCGATGGATAGAAATGGCAGGTTTTCTGTGGATTGTGAGCCGATGGTGATGGGTATTCTGTTTCGCGCCGAAGACGATGGAGTTCTGTCAGGAGAATGCCCGTGAAGGGTGGCTTGCCACTGTCCGGTTTCGGACGGCACGCGGGTTGAGCGGACATTCGGCTTACGGCCGTGCGAGATTTACCCGCGTCTTCGCACGTAGAGGGAGATGAACCGGTCGATCATCGAGTTGATTTGCTCAGGGACCTCCAGCGATAAGAAATGTCCTGAGCCGACGGCCTTGGCCGTAACCAGTTGCGGGCATAGTGCTGCAAAGCGGTCCAGATCCGCGAGCCGATGGGCCGCTTCGATATACAGCACCGGAACCCGACATGCATGGGCGCACTCACTTGCCCGATGCACATCCCAGGGGAACAGACTTTCAAACGTCGACACCATCACGTGCTGTGGCGTTGCGAGAAAGGTCTGTTCAACATGGGCGCGGCATCTGTCTGTCGGCAGACAGGAGTCAGCCACGATCTTACGCACCTGATCCGCAAAATTCGGGCCGCGTAAGCCCTGCAGATACTCGGCGAACACCGTCCCTGCCGAGGGAGGGAAGAGCACCCCGGAATCGAGCAGCACCAGGCCGGCTGGAAAATCCGGATAGCGGGCTGCGATTTCGAGAGCCATATTGCCCCCCATGCTTTGACCCACGATGACCGGCTGCGTGATCTGCTGGCGGGCGCACAGCCAGACGAGATCCTCTGCGAAGCCTTCGATCGAATATTCCTGTTTCGGCTTGTCGCTCGCTCCATGACCTCGCAGTTCGGCATTCAATGTCCGACCTTGCCGGGCGAAATACTCCATCTGGGGCGCGAAATGCGTGCGATCCCCGCCGAGGCCATGGACGAACAGGAACTGAGGCGACGCCATTCCGGCGGCGTCGAACGACAGTTGAATGCCGTCACGCGCGAGTTTCAGCGGTTGTCTCCGTTGTTCGGGACGTTTTCGTGGTTGAAAGGACAGTGGCGACATGCCGAGCCACAACAGTAGCCTCGCTTCAGATGCCAGGCTTCGGTAAAGACCATGTAGGGGCCTTCCCAGTAGAAGTCCTCGCCCTGTACTGGCCGTGCGGGCGGCTGCGCCGGCGGCGCGGACTCTGCAGTTCGCTCCCTTTGGTCGCTCACGTCTGGTTTGGTCGGCATGCCGGCGCGCTCAGTCATGGCCTAGGGCGAGTTGTGCGGGTTGTGCCGGGGGATGTATGAGCTGGGGCGGGAGCGCGGTGATTTCAGCCGGCGTAGGCCCATTTTCCGGGATGAAGTTGCCACCGCGGAACTGCACGGTGCGTCCGGCGATGGCGGCCGGTCGGTCGCCTGGGACGATGATGCCGACGAGGTTGGCGGGATCGGCGGCGGAGATTGTCACCGATGCGGTGTCCTTTGGCCGGGCTTGGTCGAGGGATGCGGCCGCTTTGCGAGATTCGCGCAGGGATTCGACGGCCTGTGGCAGGGCGAACTGTTCGCCCTGGAAACCGGAAACGAAGCGTCCGCCGCGGACGATGCCGCGGGCTTCGAGGCGGCGCAGCATACCGAGGAGCTCGCGCCAGCGCGGCATGGTGGTTTCGCGCTGGACGAGATCGCGGAAGACGATGCCGTAGCGCCAGAGGAGGACGAGGGCGGCGGATTCGATCTCCTGCTCTCGCTGCTGGGCTGCAGCGATAGCAGACTGTTGTGCGGCCTCCCGCATCGTCGCACGCGCCGGCGAGTCCCACCCTTCGCTTCGCTCAGGATGGGGCACCCACATCTGTCCTGCCGAGGAGTGGCGGTCCTTCACTTCGCTCAGGATGACAGAGGATTGTGCTGGCGGCGGCGCGAGGAGGAGGCTCCAGCGGCCGGCGGTGTTGCGGGCTCGGTGACCTAGATTGCCCATGTTGTGGCCGCGCATGCGGAAAGGTGCGCTGCTGCCGGCGGATTTGCGACGCGGGTCGACGAGTGAGCGGAGGCTGTCGTAGCCGTCGGCGGTGACGAGGCCGGCGGCGACTAATTCCCACAGTGCGTTGTGGAGCTCGGCGATGAGGACGGCCGACTGGCGGGCGAGATCGGCGGCAAACGCAGCGCCGGAGATTTCGAGCTGCGCGCGAACACGTAACGCCAGCGGTGACAGACAGGCGGCGAGAGCGCTTTCCGGCAACTCGCGCGTGCGGAGGCAGCCGTCCATCCAGTGGGCATCTTCGCGCAGGAAGAAGGTGATGGGCGCCATGCTGGTGGGGATGACGCGGCGCGGTGCGCCGCCCTCGGGCGAGAGGAAGGCGGGATGCGGCGAGATGCGTCCCCAACCCACGACGCCGGCCATGCAGAGCGTGTCGAGTGCGCGCGGGTCGTAGTTGGCGACGCGCTGCGGCAGGAGAGTGGTTTCCCATTCGATGGCGGGGGCTTCGAAGCCTTCGAGCTTGCGGAGGGCGTCGAGCACACCTTCTTCGCCGGTGAGCTGAGTTTGCGGCGCGAGATGCTGCCAGCGGAAGAGCCAGTCCATATATTGTGCGGGGGCGACGGGCTCAATCTGCTTGCGCAGGGTGTGGATGGTGCGCTTGTGGATGCGCTGCAACAGGCGTCGTTCGCACCATTGAACAATTTGCCATTGAGGCAGAGGCGCCTGCGGCGCGCTTTGCTCGGTTCGCTCCCTCTGGTCGCTCACGTCGGGCGCTGTGCGCGGCTCGGGCCCGAAAGTTTGTGGTTCCCACCCTTCGCTTTGCTCGGGATGGGACACCCGGTCTTGGTCCGTTCGTTCGAAGTCGCCGCGGAGGATGGTGCCTTGCGATTCCATTGCTACTAATGCTGTGAAGATGGCGGATGGATTCACGCCTAGATGGTCTGCGAGGGACTGCGCGGTTTGTGGGCCGAGGATATTCAGCCAGGCATGGAGAGATTTCTGTAATAGCGGGAGATCGGGAGTCGTGGAGAGCGAGGTTCGCGCGATCGTCGAGGCGTTCTGCGGCGAGGATGTGCTCTCCGTCGAATCGTGCTCGTGACTGCGACGTGAGGCGATCGAACAGGATGCGCCAGCCGATGGCGCGGGGGTGGTCGAGGATGGACGCGGGGACGAGGACGAGCCCGTAGAGAAGGTCGTGGAGCTCGTGCTCGTCGCGAATGTCGGGCCAGGACTCATCGCGGACCTGGCGGATGGCGTCGGGATCGAGGCGGCCCGCTTCGCCGAGCAGTTTTTCCGGGACCATGCCGCGCATGTTGACAGCGCGGGCGCGGCGCTCTTCGGCGGGCGCGTCGTCGAGGAAGGCGTAGGGGTTGGCGTTGAGCAGACCGTGCGAGAAGACCGAGGGCACGGTGGAATCGACGGCGACGCATTGGATTTCGCCGGACTGGATTTTTGCGATGATATCGGTGAGGCCGGCGAGGTCCATGGCTTCGCCGAGGACGTCCTTCATGACTTCGCGGACGAGGGGGTGGTTGGGGATTTCGATGTCGCCTTCGATGTTTTCGAAGCAGGCGGCGGCCTGCGGAAAGACCGAGGCGAGTAGGTCTTCGCCGCGGGTGCGCTGGATCTGCGGCGGGACCTTCTTGCCTTTTTGGAACCGCAACAGTTGCAGACTGCGGGTGGCGTCCCAGCGGAAGCGCGTCTTGAAGATGGGCGAGGCGAGCGAGGCCTGCTCGAGCAGCTCGGTGACGGTGTGGGTGGTGAGGAACTGGAAGACATCCGCGAGCGGGAAGGAATGCTGCTCGGCGAGCGAGATGTTGAGGCCGTTGTCGGTGGCGGCGGCCTGGAGCTCGAAGTTGAAGCCGCGGCAGAAGCGCTTGCGCAGGGCGAGGCCCCAGGCCTTGTTGATGCGGCCGCCGAAGGGCGCGTGCAGGATGAGCTGCATGCCGCCGCCCTCGTCGAAGAAGCGCTCGGCGACGATGGTGGTGAGGGTGGGGACGGTGCCGAGGACGGCGCGGCCGGCGACGATGTAGGCGATGAGCTGTTCGGCGCCTGCGTCGTTGACACCGCATTCTTCTTTGAGCCATGTAACCGTGTCGGCGACAGATGGTTCGGACTGGCTGATGTAGCCGGGGAGGAGATGGGGAAGGCGAGCGGCGATCTCTTCGCGTAGCTGGCAGACCCAGTGAGAGAGCTCCATGGTGCGCTGCGGTGCTTCGCCACGCCAGAAGGGGACGGTGGGCGGCTGGCCGTGAGCGTCTTCGACGTACATGCGGCCAGCGGTTTCGATGGCGGCAATGCGCCAGGAGGCGTTACCGAGCTGGATGACGTCGCCGACGGAGGAGTCGATGGTGAAGTCCTCGTCGAGCGTGGCGATCTGGTGGCCATCGGGCTGGAGGATGACGGAGACGACGGCGGTGTCCGGGATGGTGCCGCCGTTCTGCACGGTGATGGAACGCGCGCCGCGGCGTGCCTGCAGGCGGCCGTGGATGCGATCGCGAAGGATGTAGGCGCCGTAGCGGCCGCGTGAAGACTCGATGCCGTCGCTGAGAAGGCAGAGAAGTTCTTCGAAGGTTTCGCGCGGGAGATTGTGATAGGGCCAGGCGCGTGTGAGGAGCGCGAAGAGGTCGTCTTCCTGCCAGGGCTCTGCAGCACAGGTGGCGACGATCTGCTGCATGAGGACGTCGAGCGGCTGCGGCGGGATTTCGAGCCGATCGAGCGCGCCCGCTTTTATGGCGCGGATGACAGCGGCGAGCTCGACCAGGTCGTCGCGGGTGGTGGCGAAGAACCGTGCTTTGGGCGTGGCGCCGCGCCAGTGACCGGCGCGGCCGGCGCGCTGCAGCGCGGGGGCGATAGCGCGCGGCGTATTCAGTTGGCAGACCAGATCGATGGCGCCGATGTCGATGCCGAGCTCGAGCGAGGCCGTAGCGACGAGCAGCTTAATCTCGCCGGCTTTGAGCTTGCGCTCCGCTTCGAGGCGCAGCTTGCGGGAGAGCGAGCCGTGGTGCGCGGCGACGTGCTCATGACCGAGGCGCTCGCCGAGCGCGAAGGCGAGCCTCTCGGCCATGGAGCGCGTGTTCACGAAGACGAGCGTCGAGCGATGGTCGAGTGCGAGCTCGGCCATGCGGTTGTAGACGTCGTCCCAGATGGCGTTGGTGGTGATCGAGCCGAGCTCGTCGTTGGGGACTTCGACGGCGAGGTCGAAGTGGCGGCGGCGGCCAACTTCGATGATGGCACAGTCGCGGTGACGAGTTCCGCAGAGGTAGTCGGCGACGAGCGAGATGGGGTTTTGGGTGGCGGACAGGCCGATCCGTTGAGGTGCTGGCCGCACGGGCGGCTGCGCCTGCGGCGCGGACTCTGCGGTTCGCTCCCTTTGGTCGCTCACGTTTGGACTTGTGATATCCCGCCCTTCGCTTTGCTCAGGATGGGGCGCCCGGTGCTTCGGGGATTCGAGCGGAGCAATTTCGCCCAGTATAGCCAGACCGTTCAGCATGCCGCCCGCAGCGAGGCGATTTTCGCCGCAGACAAGGGCGTCGAGGCGCTCGAGCGAGAGCATGAGGTGGGTGCCGCGCTTGTCGTCGGCCATGGCGTGGATTTCGTCCACGATGACGGTGCGAACGCGGGCGAGATTGGCGCGGGATTTCTCCGCGGTGAGGAGGATGAAGAAGGACTCGGGCGTGGTGACGAGGATGTGGGGCGGCTGCTTGAGCATGGCGCGGCGTTCGGCGGGAAGCGTGTCGCCGGTGCGGACCGCGGTGCGAATGGGCGGGCAGAGGTAGCCGCGCTCAAGGGCGAGCTTTTGTATCTGCTGCAGTGGCTCTTCGAGGTTCTTGCGGATGTCGTTGGAGAGCGCTTTGAGCGGCGAGATGTAGACGACTTCGGTGTGCGGCTGAAGCTCGCCCGCCAGCGCTTTGCGGAAGAGCTGGTCAATGCAGATGAGGAAGGCGGCGAGCGTTTTTCCGGAGCCGGTGGGCGCGGAGATCAGGGTGGGGCGTGCGGCGAGGATGGCCGGCCAGCCCTCGATCTGTGGCTCGGTAGGGGAGCCGAAGCGGGAGAGAAACCACTCCTGGAGGATGGGGTGCGCCCATGCGAGGGCCTGGGCTGGAGTAGTGGACTGCATTGGGGTATTGTAGCGCCGGGATTTCGATGTTTCTTCGCCCGCATGCAGGATGACGAAGCGGGGTAGCGATTCCCAAAAAAGTGGAAAAGTGGCGGCTCATTTCCAGGCCCATTACTTAGGTAATAAGTCCTCGCTCAAAGGTAAGACAATGGCTGTTACGATTGCGGTAGTGAAATGGCTCATTTGGGGAGGGCAGCATGGAAGATCAAGGGAATGGCGGTCTTTCATCCGGAATGCTGGCGACGCTCATGAGGGCGTGGTCGGCTACCCGGGTGGTGACGCGTGAATCGCTCAAGCCGAAACCAATCACGTTAGAGGCATATCTGCTGCCGCAGCACATGCACCACAATCGTGCGGAGATTCAGAACGGAGGCCTGTGCGGTTGCATTTGCTGCGAGCAGATGTTTCCGCAAGGGGAGATTCGAAGCTGGGTGAACGCGGGAACCACGGCGATCTGCCCGCGGTGCGGTACGGCGGCGGTTGTTGGCTCGGGCGCCGGGTTTCAGTTGACGCCCGAACTGCTGCGCCGGGCGCGCTTGATGCTTTTCGAGGGTAGGGGGCGGCGGGCTTAGAAGCGTCGGCGGAAACCTTCCCTCCATCGCGATAATGACCGGCCGCTTCGTCTTCGCGCCACTCACGCGAAGTGGAGTGGGCGACGGCTGATTTTCTATTTTCCAACACAGGAAGATGAGCGTCCGGTCTGTGGCGTCTGCGAAAACGCAGCGCGTCCAGTCTCGCGGTTCTCGCGCAGATTTAACAGACTTCCGACTGCATCCTTATCCGCAGTGGCGTTGGATGGTGATGTGGAGGAAAACGAATCTGTATGGGACTTTTTAGAACACATCGGCCACTGCTGGTGGATGCCAATCAATGCACGATGCCCATGACGATCCAGACCGATAAAGGGCTGCGCCATGTGCGGCGAGGGGACTGGGTTGTGCGTGGCGAAGGCGGCGAATGCTATGTGGTGGACGATGCATTCTTCCAGCGGACCTTCACGCCGGACGGCAATAAGGACGCACATCTGGAACCGGAGGGCCGGCACTACGGGTGCTGAGCAATCCGATCACAATCAATAGTCGTTGCTGGCTTCGCTGTCTTTCTGGCGCTTCATCGGTGGTGGCGGGAGAGTTTTCCAGAGGTCGTGGTTGTAGACGACCGGCGTCAGGGTTTTGTGGTTGTAACGGAAGGTCATGGGCGCCGGGGTGGGCTGCTTATCGACAGGATCGAAGGTGAGCTTGACGATGTCGCCCTGGATTGTCCAGTGGGCAAAGCTGGTGATTGCGTCCGCGCCGGTGTTGGACTGCGTGAGGGTGGCGGTTCCGTCCTTGCCAAGATCGAGCGACATGGTGTGGTGACGGATGGCGTAGGTGCCGTCCTGGCTCTGCGCGCGGGTTTCATCCCTGGCCCGAGTTTCTCCCTTGTAAGAGCCGGCGAGCTTCGACAACTCGTTCTTCGCTTTGGCATGAACGGTGAGGGGGAGGACCGCGAGAAGAGCGAGGGAAAGAAGGCGCTTCATGCCTTTATGGTACCGGGACTGGCCGTCCGGGCAAAAGCGGGACTGGCCGTCCAGGCAAAGGCGCCTGCGACGCGTTTCTCGCGGTTCGCTCCCTTTGGTCGCTCACGTTTAGGGACGTGGGCGAACCGAGTTATGTCGGTTGTGGAATGACCCGAACGGCCATTCACCGTAATTCGCTCCACTTCGCCGGTCTCGCTTGCGCGAGACGGCTCCGGTCGAGACGACGATTCATCGCGACCGGAGCCAAAGATTATTTCGTGATGCGGAGCAGGACTACGCCGTGCTCGGGGACCATCCAGGGGCCGTGGCCTTTGTCGGATGGGTTCCAGACGTTGTGCACCTTGCTGGTGGCCGAGAGACCGAGCTTCTGCAGCGGCAGCGACATCTGTTCCGCATCGTGGCCGCGGTTGAAGAGGCCGACGGCGAGGTCGCCGTTCTTGAGCGGCTTGGACCAGACCTCGAAGGGACCTTCTGCCGAAACGCGGTCGCCCTGCTTGCCGAGCGGATCCTGATCGATGGCGATGACGTCCTTGTTGAGGAGGATGGATTTGGTTTCGGCGGACATCTGCGAGAGATCGTTGCCAGCAAGCAGTGGCGCGGCGAGGATGGCCCACAGACTCATGTGGGTGAGGTACTCGTTGTACTTCATCTTGCCGTTGCCGACTTCGAGCATGTCGGGATCGTTCCAGTGGCCGGGGGCGGCGTATTTGGAAAGACCGGCCTGCGAGAAGCCGATGTTCGACATGCTCATGTAGTTGTCCTCGATGTCGTCGGTGGTGCGCCAGCTATTGCCTCCGACGGTGGGACCCCATTTCCAGACCGAATCCCAGCCGTACTGGCATAGCGAGAAGTAGATGGGTCGGCCAGTGGCGACGAGGGCCTTATGCATTTTCTCGTAGGCATCGCGCATCATCTTGTACTGCTTCGCCTGGTCGCCGGGCGCTTCCTTCTGCATGATCTCGTGGTAGCTGCAGAGGTCGTACTTGAGATAGTCGAAGCCCCATGCGGCGTACTGCTTGGCGTCCTGCTCCTCGTGTTGATAGCTGCCGGTGTAGCCGCCGCAGGTCTTGGGACCGGGACCGGAGTAGATGCCGATCTTGAGGCCCTTCGAATGCACGTAGTCGGCGAGAGCCTTCATATCGGGAAACTTGCTGTTGGGCTGTATGTTGCCGTTGGCGTCACGCTTGCCCTGCCAGGCGTCGTCGATGTTGACGTAAATGTAGCCGGCGTCCTTCATGCCGGAGGAGACGATCTCGTCGGCGGCGGTGCGGACGTCTTTGTCGGTGACGCGGGTGGCGAAGTGGTTCCAGCTATTCCAGCCCATGGCGGGGGTAGCGGCAACTTTGGTTTGCGCGGGGAGGGCGATGGGGAGGGCGAGCAGGGTGAGGGCTAGTAGGGTCTTGCGCATGGGCTCCTCGGAATTTCAGCGTGACTTCGGGATGCTGTTTGTAACGGGTTACACGATAGTGAGCAGAGGGTTTCACGTCAAGGAGGCTGCCGGCGAAGCTGGATCGTCGCGGTCCGGAGCGCCGGTCTCTTCATCTGCCAGCGCGCTGGATTCTGTGGCCGAGATCACAGCATCTGAAATCGATGAAGAGGGAGAATCATGAATGTCAGGCAGATTTTGATTTACGGAGTGTGCGGTGCGGCGCTGTTCGCGGGCGGCGTGGCGGTTGGCCAACAGGACATCAATCCCCGGGTGCACCCGCACCTTGCGGAAGCGCAAAAACTGATCAGTTCGGCGCAGGGCCAGATCGACCAGGCGCAGTCGGCCTGGAAGGAGAAACTGGGCGGCCATGCGCAACGCGCGAAGGATCTGCTGAAGCAGGCGGATGGGGAGCTGAGGCAGGCTGCGGAATACGCGAACAAATACAAGTAGCAGCTACAAGTAGCAGCGAAGATCTTATGCCAAGAGGCGTCTGTGCCTCCTGCGTCTTTCTGCGCCGGGACTTATTTCAAGAACGGCTGGTTATAGTGCTCGACGGTGGGGAATGGATCGTAGAAGTGGTGCAGGAGAGCCTTCCATTCCTGATATTGCGGCGAGGTGCGGAAGCCGACGGTGTGGTCTTCGAGCGATTGCCATTGGACGAGCAGGATGTAGCGGTTGCTGTGCTCGAGGCAGCGGCGGAGTTCGTGGGTGATGTAGCCGTGCATGCCGGCGAGGATGAGTTGGGCGCGGCGGAACGCGGCTTCGAAGGCGCTCTCCTGGCCGGGGATGACGTTGAGGGTGGCGAGTTCGAGAATCATTTCTCCGGCTCACCGATTCGCGCATAGTCGCCGCTTTTGCCGCCGGATTTCTTTTCCAGCTGGATGCGCTCGATGGTGATGGATTTGTCGAGGGCTTTGGTCATGTCGTAGATGGTGAGGGCGGCGACGGACGCGGCGGTGAGGGCTTCCATTTCGACGCCGGTGTTGGCGGTGGTGGCGGCGGACGGCGGTGATGGCTACGCCTTTATTTGTCACCGTGGTGATTACATCGATGAATGTGAGCGGGAGCGGGTGGCACATGGGGATCAGTTCCGATGTTTTCTTCGCGGCCTGGATGCCGGCGATGCGGGCGACTTCGAGCGGATTGCCTTTGGGGTTTTCGGGCAGGGCTCTGAGGACGGCTTTCGACAGCGCGACGAAAGCGGACGCGGTGGCTTCGCGGCGAGTGGCGGGCTTGGCAGTGACATCGACCATGCGCGCTCGGCCGGATTTGTCGTAGTGGGAGAGCTTCTTTGCTTTCTTCGCCATGGAGTGAGTGTATGCGGCGAATCGGCTAAGCGGGTGGATGCTGTTGTGCCGGCCTACTTCTTATCCCACCCCTCGCTTTCCTCAGGATGGGGCACCCTCATTGCTTGCGAACGCAGATCTCTCCACTGCGCAGACATGCTGCTCCGCTCGAGATGGCGGCGGGTATATGGCATTCAGGGCAAGAGGACTTGCACGGTGGCTCCTGCCTCAAGCGCGATGTCCGGCGGGAGAACAACGAAGCAGTTGGAGCGGGCGGTGGCGGCGAGGTCGCCGGAGCCTTGCCAGGGGATGCGTTGGACGGTGGCGTGGTCCCAGTTGGCGTCGAGGTGCGCGGGGAGGAAGCGGGTGAGGTCGGTTGCCGGTTCGGGTTCGGCGAGGGTGGCCTGGGCGAAGTGAGGCGCGAGGTGGGTTTCGCCGGCGAGGGCGCGGAGCATGGGCGCGGCGAAGAGCAGGAACGTGACCATGGTGGAGACAGGGTTGCCGGGGAGGCCGAAGAAGGGCAGCGGTGCGGCGTTCTCGCGTGGGAGCTCGCCGAAGACGGTCGGCTTGCCGGGCTGAATGCGGACGCCCGTGAAGTGAAAGGCGGCGCCACGCTCGGCGAGCGCCTGCTCGACCAGATCGTATTTGCCGGCGGAGACGCCTCCGGAGAGCAGCAGGAGATCGCAGGATTGCTGTGCAGTATTAATGAGAGCGCGGAGGTCGTCGAGGTTATCGCGGGCGATGCCGAGGCGTTGCGGCTCGCCACCGGCGAGCGCGATCTGTGCGGCGAGGCTGTAGCTGTTGGAGTTGCGGATCTGATGCGACTGCGGGTTAGAGGCGATCTCGACCAGCTCATCGCCGGTCGCGAGGATGGCGACGCGGGGCCTGCGAAAGACTTCGACGGTCGCTGCGCCTACGGCGGCAAGCGCGGCGATGTGGTTGGCGGCGAGCCGCGTGCCCGCGGAGACGACGGGATCGCCGCGATGGGCTTCGCTGCCTGCAGGAACGATGTGGCTGCCGTGGCGGACGCTGCGGTTTTGAGCGAGGCGGATGCGGCCGTCCAAATTCTCTATATGTTCCAGCATGACAACGGCGTCTGCGCCCTGGGGGACAGGTGCGCCGGTCATGATCTCGAGCGCGGTGTTGGGGGCGAGCGGCGTGGACGATGGCGCTTCTCCGGCGCGGAGGATGCCGATGACGGGGAGCCAGTCGCCGCGGCTGAGCGCGGCGGCCTGGACGGCGAAGCCATCGCGCGTGGAGCGATGGAAGGGCGGGAGGTCGCGGTCGGCGTGGACGGCTGTTGCGAGGACGTGATCCAGAGCCTGGTCGAGAGGGAGCTGTTCTGTTTTCCGTGGACTTGAGGCGAGGCGATGCGCCTGCTCGAGCACGAGTGCGGCGGCTTCGGCGTAGGTAAGGATCACGTAGGTATTGTGCACCTGGAGGAAAGAGATTGGCGGTCGTTAAGACGCGAACGAACATCCCCGCCCTGCGCGTTGGGGGATGGGAGATCCGGCGTCCCGTTTGATTCGCACTTATCAATACAGCAGATCTTCACTGCGCTTCGCTGCGGTGGAGATGACGATTTGTAGGTGATGCAAAACGGCGCCGCTTTGGGGCGGCGCCGCTGGTGTGTTGCTATACGGGTTTGCTGCTACTTCGCTTTATAGCTCTTGGACTGCTTGCTGCCGATCTGGGCGAGGATGTTTTTCGCGTCGGCGGCCATGGGGCCGTTGGGATCGAGCTCAAGATACTTCTCGTAGGCCTCCTCGCATCCCGGAGGCGCGATGATCTTGCTGGTCTTGGGGTCGACCGTGGCCTTGGCGATGAGCGCCTGCCCCTTGAGGTAGTAGGGAACGGGCTTCTTGGGATCGGCTGCGATGGCCTTATCGGCCGCGGCTGCGACAGCGTCTGCGCTGCCGCCGGATTTCGCGAGCACGATGGCTTCGTTGGAATAGAACATGCCGGCATTGGTGGGTTGCGCCTTTGCGGCGGCATCGTAGGCGGCGGTGGCGTCGGGGATCTGGTTCTTCGCGGCATAGGCTTCGCCGAGCGCGTTGTTGGCCGCACCATCGATCTCCGGGCTGGGCTTCTTGGAAGCGGCGTTGGTTTCCAAGGCCTTCTTAGCGGAGGTGATGGCGTCGTCCGACTTCTTCAAGCCGTTTTGCGCGATGGCCAGCTCAACCCACAAAACGGCTGCATCCGGCTTGGCGGTGGTGTCGCGCTGCATCAGGGAGGCGGCGTCGTCAAACTTCTTATCCTTGATGTCCTGGCGCGCGGTGGCGAGGTCAGCGTTCAGGTTCTTGACCTGCGCGTTTTCCTTCAGGATGCCTGCATTCTTGGACTTGGCTTCGGCGATTGCCTTCTGCTGCTCAGGCGGAAGCTTCTTGATGTAGTCGGGACGGGAAAGGTCGAAATCCTGGGTGACGCTCTGGGCGGCGTCGATCTTCACGTTTTCGAAGCGGTCTACGGGCTTGTAATTGGGATCGTTCGTGTTCTTGACATAGAGCGTGATGACATAGGTGCCGGGCTTGACGTTGTCGCCCTTGTAGTCGCCGTTTGGGTCTACGGGGAAGGTGTACAGGGCGGTCTTGCCGTCGGTCGAGATCTGGACCTGTGCGTTGGCAAGAGGCACGCCGGTGGGGTCCTGCGCGTGACCGTGGATAGAGCCGGTCTGTTGCTGGGCATGAAGGGCCAGCGGGGCAATCAGGGCTGCGGCGAGCCAAAGATTCTTCGTCATACTCTTTCTCCTTTGGGGGCGTTGGCCGTCTGTTTCCAGTCGGTGGCGTACGGGATAGGGTCGTCAACTCCTGCTTCGGCGAAGGCGCGAAGCCGGAGGATACAGCTCTCGCATGTTCCGCAGGCGGCCTGGTTGCCGGTATAGCACGACCACGTTACATGGAAGGGCGCGCCCAGTTCAAGGCCGCGGCGGACTATCTCGTGCTTGCGCATGGAGATAAGCGGGGTTTCGACGCGGATGGAGCCGTCGCGCGTTCCAGTGCGGATGAGTTGCTGAAAGGCCTGGTAGTAAGCGGGGCGGCAGTCGGGATAGCCGGAGCTATCCTGTTCGACCGCACCGATGTAGACAGCCTGGGCGCCGAGGACCTCCGCCCAACTGACAGCGGCAGAAAGAAAATGCGCATTGCGGAAAGGGACGTAGGTGACGGGAATGCTTCCGCCGATGGTGTTCTCATCGGCAGGGGCATCGGGGACTTCGATGTTGGTGTCGGTGAGGGCAGAGCCGCCGATGATGCGGAAGATGTCGATGGCAAGCGGGAGGAGCTTTGCGAGCTTGAGCTCGCGAGCGATGGCGCGGGCGGATGCGAGCTCGCGCTGCTCCGTACGCTGGCCGTAGCTGAAGTGGAGCGCGTAGGTCTCGTGCTCGCGCGCGGCAATCGCGGCGCAAACAGCGGAGTCCATGCCGCCGGAAAGGCAGACGACGGCGCGAGGACGGGAGCCATGAGCGGGCGCAATGGATGGTTCGGTCATTCCCATCCCACTCTGATGCAGGAACCCGGCCAAAAGCAACGGGAACTGGCCGGGACCGGCTGTCCGGGCAGATGCGACTGCGGCGGGAAGTTAATCGATTCGCTCTCCTTTGGCCGTCTCACATTCCCATCCCGTGGCCGATTGGAGGGAAGCAGCGAATCCCTCTAGCTCTGGGATATGTAGCGACAGTTATGCAATCGCGAAGTCGATGAAGGCGCGCTGCGGATCGGTGTGGAGCAGGGTTACGTTGACGGTGTCTCCTACTTCCAGACCCTGATCGCCTTTGACGATCCTGCCCTCGACCGGCGGGTTGAAGACCCGGACGTAGACACCCTTTTCGCTGGCTCCCGTGATGACGCCAGAGAAGCGCTTGCCTATGCTATTGGCGAGCGCGACAGCTGCGACGCGTTTGCGCATGGCGCGCTCGACCTTTTGACCGGCGTGTTCCTGGAGGTTGCATTGCATGGCGACGGCGGTGAGTTCTTCATCGGTGTAAGGCGAGGGCTGCTTGTCGAGCATCGCTTTGACCAGGCGCTGATTCACGAGGTCGGCGAAGCGGCGGTTGGGCGCGGTGGAGTGGGTGTAGTCGCGCGCGGCCAGTGCGAAGTGGCCGAGAGGTTCAGTGTCGCTACCTTTCGCGACGACATATTCTCCAGCGCCCATCAGCTTGATGATGGCGAGCGCGATATCCGGATAGTGAACGGCGTCTGCTGCTCGTTCCTTGTTAAGGAACTTGCCTAATGCTATGGAATCAGCCTCTGCAGGCAGTTGCGTGCCGTAGCGGGCGGCCAGCTCGACGATGCGCGACCAGCGCTCCGGCGAGCGCACGACGCGCCGGATGCAGGAACGTCCGCCGGCATGTAAAAGCTCCGCCATGGTTTCGTTGGCCGCGACCATGAAGTCTTCGATCAGGTCGGTCGCGCGATTGCGCTGGAGGGCTTGGATCTCGTGGACCTGGCCATCGACGACGACGGGGTCAGCCTCGGCTCGCTGGAAGTCGAGTGCGCCCTGCTTGATGCGTCCGGCGCGGATGGCTTGTGCTGCCTCGTCCTGCAGGCGTAACTGAGCCTGCAGATCGGCGGAGCCGGCGACCTTTGCATCCGGCGCCGCTTTGCCTTCGAGCCATGGGCCGACCTTGCTGTAGGCGAGTTGAGCGCAGTTGTGGACCAGCGCGCGGTAGATGGCCTGCTGCTGCAATGCGCCTTCGGCGTCCACGACAAACTCGGTGACGATCGCCGCGCGGTCCTGGTTCTCGTTCA
The DNA here is from genome assembly GCA_963758545.1 of uncultured Acidobacteriaceae bacterium. GTDB lineage: Bacteria > Acidobacteriota > Terriglobia > Terriglobales > Acidobacteriaceae > KBS-83. The sequence goes on from CAVWVY010000001.1 coordinate 188,489, forward strand.
GCGAGGTGAGATCGGTAGAGAGCTCGTTGGGCAGCATGGGGAAGTTGCGCGTCGCGGTATAGACGGTCTTGGTCTGAAACGCAGCGTGCTGGTCGATCGGAGAGTCTTTCGCTACGGATGCGGTGACATCGGCGACGCCCACGCGCACGCGGATGCCGCCCGGGAACACGCTCGGCCCACTCGATCTGATCGAGGTCGCGCGAGGTGTCGTTGTCGATGGAGGACCAGAGCAGGGAGCGGAGATCGCGCACATCTGCCGCCGCTTTAGCGGGACCGGCAGCGCGAATGTGCTGAAGCTGCTCTGGGGTTCCGGGTAGAAAATCCGGATGAAATCCCTGGCGCACCATCTCGGTGGACGCCGCTGAGGCCAGATCGAAGGTAGCAGTAGACACGGGAGTGCCAGCGTACCACGGTGCTGGCCGGTGCTGGCCGTCCGGCGTGATTGCGCTGGCACGCAGCGCGGCAACGAGCGCGCGGAGCCGCTCTGTGGCGGAACTTGACGAACCATTGCGTTAGCGATAGCTTACCGTAAGTGGTTACTTACGAAGAACGCGTCCTCGACGCTTTGGGAGATCCTACCCGGCGGGCGGTGCTGAAGCGCCTGCGCCGCGGCGCACGATCCGTGGGCGAGATTTCTGTAGGGATGGAGGTGAGCCGTCCCGCAGTATCCCAGCACCTGAAGATCCTGAAGGCAGCACGACTGGTAACGGTTCGTGCGGAGGGCACGCGACGGGTTTACGCAGTCGACCCAAGGGGCATCACGTCGCTCCGGAAATGGTTGGAGGGATTCTGGGACGAAGCACTCACCGCGTTTCAGGCGGCAGCCGAGCGGGAAGCGGCCGAGGAGAGGAGCCAATGACGGAACGGATGATGTCCAGAGGTAGCGATGCAAACAGCGTGCGGAAGGTCGTGAATGTTCAGGCGCCGCAGGCAGTGGCGTGGCGGGTGTTCACCGAAAAGATGGGTGCATGGTGGCCGCTGGCATTCTACAAAATCGGCAAGGCCAAAGCAGTAGACGCGATCATCGAGCCACGCGTCGGTGGCCGATGGTACGAGCTCGGTGACGATGGAAGCATATGTCAGTGGGGCAGCGTACTCGCGTGGGAACCGCCCTCGCGCCTGGTTCTCTCGTGGGATATCACCGCCGACTGGCAGTATGATCCAGCCCTGAAGACGGAAGTCGAGCTGCGCTTCCACGCCGAAGGGAGCGATCGCACGCTCGTTCAACTGGAGCATCGTCGACTGGATCGCTATGGGGCGCGTCGCGATGAGATGCGTCGCGTCTTCGACAAAGACGGCGACTGGGGTAAGTTCCTCGAATTGTTTGCTCGGGCCGCTGCTGAAGCTTAGGGGAAAGAACATGTCTGATATCACACAGGCGCGAAAGGCTCTGGCGAGGAGGATCCTCGAAGGAGAAGGCGAGGCGTCATCTTCCGACCGTCGGGCTGCGTTCCAGAACAGCGGCCTCGCCGAGCCACTCGGTGCGCTGGTCGACAAGGTTGCCCGGCATGCCTATAGGGTGGCCGATGAGGACATTGCCGCAGCGAGGGCATCGGGCCTCAGCGAAGACGAGGTTTTCGAGGTCGTGGTATGCGCAGCGATTGGCGAGGCCACTCGGCAGTACGACACGGCAGTTGCGGCGCTTGAGGCCGCGACCGGGCGGGAGTGAGCATGCGGCTTCGAATCCTCGATAGCGGCCATAGTTTCGGTACGAAGGCACTTTTCGCGCTCATTCAAACAGTCTCGCGGCAGCCGGTGCTCGACGTCGTCAAGCTGGTCAAGTACCGGGCTGACTTCTACGGCGGTCCGATGTCGAAAGTAACCCAGGAGGCGATGCGCGGACCCTCCGCCTGGTCGGTCGGTGATCGCGAATTGATGGCCGCGTTCGTCGCGAAGACCAACCGGTGCGAATTCTGCATAAAGGCGCACACGGCGGTTGCGCAACGGGCATATCGCGACGAGAAAAACGTTTCGGCAGTGTTGTCCGATCTCGAGATCGCGACCATCAACACCGAGGCCATCAACACGGAGCCCATTGAGGAGCCATTGCGGGCGACACTGCTGATGCTGGGCAAGCTGACGCGTGAGCAGGTGGTGGATGCGGATGACATGCGAGCCGTGCTCGCCGCCGGCGCATCCCGCCAACAGATCGAGGACGCGCTCGCGGTCTGTTTCTCGTTTAACGTGATTGGCCGGTTGTCCGATGCCTTCGGGTTTTTCGTGCCGGGTCCCCAGGCCTTCGAGTCTGGCGCGAAATACCTACTCGCACGCGGCTACCGCTGAATTCCAAGAATCGCTCTTACTGGCGACGCACGATACGAGTCCTTGCTTACTCGTTCCGCAGGGCGACCATGGGCTCTACTCCTGCGGCGCGGCGTGCTGGAATCCAAGAGGCCAGCAGCGCTGCGAAGCCGAGTAGGGCCGTAGCGGCCGTGAGCATGACAGGGTCCCATGGCTTGACGCCGAACAACTGATCGCTTATCAGCTTGCCTGCGCCGATCGCTGCTGGAATGCCGAGCGCGAGGCCGATGCCGATCTGCGAGAAGGCACCACGCAGCACCATGCGGACGACCTGCCAGCGATCCGCGCCGAGCGCCATGCGCAGGCCGATCTCGCTGGTTCGCTGCTCGACCGAATAGGCCATGACGCCATAGAGCCCGACCGCCGCCAACACCAGGCCGAGGACACCGAAGAGCGTGGTCAACGTGGCGATCATGTTCTGTTGCTGGAAGTCGCCGCTCAGGACGTGGCTGTACGAGGTCACATCGTTCAGCGGCAGACTGGGATCGACGCTCGCGATGGCCTTGTGCACATTCTCCGCCAGCTTGGGCGGATCGCCCGGCGCCCAGATCACAATGTTGTAGAGGTAGTGCGACCATATTTCACCGGCCCTATAGGCGGGGTCATCGTACTGCGTGGTCTGCGCCTCGGGCAGCCAGAACATCGGCCGGATGGGGTCTTTGTAGTCCCAGGTCATGTAGCGCATGTCGCGAACGACGCCGACGATTTCGTATTTGTTGGCGTACTTGATCTGGTCCGGTCCGAAGTGCTGACCGATGGGATTCTGGCCCTTGAAAAACTTCTTAGCGAAGGCCTCGTTGACGACCGCTATGTTGCGTGTGGACGCGGTGTCGTCTTCGGTGATGGGGCGGCCCAGGACCATCTTCGCGCCGAGGGTTTCGAAGAAGCCGGGCATCACGCGGGCCCAGCCGGCGCTGGTGTCTTCCTTTGCGCCGGGTTCGGGGCGGCCTTCGATGCGGATGCCATCGTTCCAGCTATCGCCGGACATGGGCGCGTAGAGGGCGGGCGCGACCATGCGCACGCCGGGTATCTGCTGGATGCGCTCGACGATCCGGCGGAAGAGCGGCTCCATCTGTTCCGGCTTGTAGGTGCCAAGCGTGGTGTTGGTCCAGGCGATGTAGCGGCCCTCGGTTTCGAAGCCGAAGTTCTGATGCTCGAGGTTGCGGAGGCTTTGGCCGAGCAGCGCGGCGGCGGAGAGCAGGATGAGCGACATGGCAGCCTGGCCGATGACGAGAGACTTCTGCGCCCAGGAGCCGCGGCCACCTACGGAGCGATTTGCGCCACGCAGGGCCTCCACGGGATCGGCGCGCGAGGCCATCCAGGCGGGGGCAATGCCGAAGAGGACGCCGGTGAGAACGGAGACACCGAGCGCGAAGAGCAGCACCGGCCAGGACGGTGTGGCGCTGACCGGCACGTAGTTTTTGGGATCGCCCAAATGGAAGGCGAGATAGAGAATGAGGCGGGTGCCGGCATAGGCGACAGCGATGCCGAGGGCGCCACCGATGAGCGCGAGCAGCAGGCACTCCACGAGCGCCTTGCGCACCAGGCGATGCCATGATGCCCCGAGGGCAACGCGAACTGCCGTCTGCGCACGATCCTTGAGTCCACGGGCGAGCATGAGGTTTGCGAGATTGCCGCAGGCGACAAGCAGAACGCAGGCTGCGGCGATGAGCAGAAGGCGCAATCCGTCCTTGTAGTTGTCCCGCATGGCGGCAACGCCAGCATCGCCGGGGATGAGGTGGAGCGTCTGCTGCTGCCAGAGTTGCTTTTCTCCGGGCTGCATATCGGGCACGTGGCTGGCGAGCCAGTTATGGAACTCGACTTTGAGCTTGGCTTCGAGTGTTTTGGGATCGACGCCAGGACGCACGCGGCCGATGAGATCGAGGAAGTTGCGATCAGGCCCTTTGAGGCGCGCGGTTGCTCCGTCGATGAGGAGCTCCTTGGTCAGCGGCAGCCAAAAATCGGGCATGCCCCAGCCATCCAGCTTCGCTCCGTAGAAGCCGGGCGGGGCCACGCCGATGATGGTGAAGGGGTGGCCGTTGATCTGATAGCTTGCGCCGACCACCGAGGGATCCGAGGCGTACTTCTGCTGCCAGATGCGGTAGGTCATGACGGCGACTGGCGGGGCGCCTTCCTGATCATCGGCATCGGTCATCATGCGACCGATCCAAGGCTGGATGCCGAGGGTGCGGAAGAAATTCCCGGAGACATATTCGCCATTGAGCGTATCGGCCTGCGCCTGCGAGCCTGCTTTGCGGACGCCGAGCGGCGCATTGCCGGCCTGGAGTGCCGCGAGATCGGTGAACTCCGGCGTGTGTTCGCGGAACATTTTGTAGGTTTCCCAGGAGAAGAGGGAGAAGTCGCCGTCGTCGCCCTGGGTGTATCCGCCCCAATTGCAGCAGCGGATCTTGTCACCGATGCGCCAGAGCTCGTCCGGTTTGGTGACTGGAAGGGACTTCAGCATTACCTGATGGACGAGGGTAAAGATTGCCGTGGTCGCACCGATTCCCAGCGCCAGCGTGATGATCGCTGTCGCGGCAAAGCCGGGCGCTTTCCTGAGTTGCCGCAGCGCATCGCGCACATCCGCCAGCATTTGGCCTCCGATCCTGTCTGCTACGTCGTGTAGCACCAATCTCCAGTACGGAAGCGCGCGCGCGATGGTTCCCGGGAAAACTGGGGCGAAGAGCGAGTGAGGCAAGGGGCGCACTCAGCGGAAGGAAGGAAAGCGGATCTCCACTGCGCACCTGGTGCGCCGGTCGAGATGAGGAGGGCGGAGAGATGACTTCCTATAATCGAGTCAATGATGCGGATACGAGTGATTGGCGGCGGGCTGGCCGGGCCGGAGGCGGCTTTGATGGCGGCTCGTCAGGGCGCAGAGGTGCTGTTGTACGAGATGCGCCCGGTGCGGCAGACGCCGGCGCACCAGACGGCGGATTTTGGAGAGCTGGTGTGCTCGAACTCGCTGAAGTCGGAGAGCGAGAACACAGCGCCATGGCTGCTGAAGCAGGAGATGCGGCGTGCCGGGTCCGTGCTGCTGCGGCTGGCGAATGAGTGTGCGGTGCCGGCGGGACATGCGCTCGCGGTGGACCGTGCGGAGTTTTCGCGGCGAATCGGCGAGACGGTTGCGCATGAGCCGCGCATCACGGTGATTCGCGAAGAGGTGACGCGGCTGGAGGATTTTGACGGCTTGACCATTGTGGCGAGCGGGCCGCTGACCTCGCGGGCGCTTTCCGAGGAGATTGCGCGGCTTGCCGGGCAAGAGCACCTGGCGTTTTACGATTCGATTTCGCCGATTGTGGAGGCGGACTCGATCGACCGCGATCGGGTGTACATGGCGGCGCGCTGGGACAAGGGAACGGCGGACTACATCAACTGCCCGATGACGAAGGAGGAGTACGACCGATTCTACGATGCGCTGGTGACGGCGGAGGGCGTGGAGGCGAAGGAGTGGGAGCAGTTGCAGTATTTCGAAGGCTGTCTGCCGATTGAAGAGCTGGCGCGGCGCGGGCGGGACACGCCGCGCTTCGGGCCGATGAAGCCGGTGGGGCTGCGCGATCCGCGAACGGGGAAGACGCCACATGCGGTGGTGCAATTGCGTTGCGAAAATCTGCGGGCTGACTCCTACAACCTGGTCGGCTTCCAGAATCACCTGAAGTATGGCGAGCAGGCGCGGGTGCTGCGGCTGATTCCGGGGCTTGAGAAGGCGCGCTTTCTGCGCTATGGGCAGATTCATCGCAACACCTACATCCAGTCACCCCGGCTGCTGGATCAGACGCTGGCGATGCGCGAGCATCCACGGCTGCTGTTTGCTGGGCAGATTTCCGGCGTTGAGGGATATACGGAATCGATGGCCACCGGGATGCTGGCCGGGCTCTATGCGGCGCGCCGCGCGCAGGGGCTGCCGGTGACGGCGGTGCCGCGCGGAACGGCGCTGGGCTCGCTGGTGAATTACATCACGCGCGCCGACCTGAAGCACTTCCAGCCGGTGAATATCACCTTCGACCTGCTTGAGCCGCTGGAGGAGGAGACGCGGCGCAAGATCCGCGACAAGCGCGAGCGGCACCGGCTCCAGTGCGAACGTGCGCTGGCCGCGTTCGATGCGTGGTGGGCGGAGCAGGCAGTTGCGGTGCCAGTTTAGGCGCCACTCCCACCAAAGTATCAACGCCCAGTACGCTACGGGTCATATTATTTACGTAACCTGCATTGCTACGATGACGCAAACCGACGGGCCCGCCATGTTCAATGGAAGCGTGCCCGCACCAGGAGTTGTATGCGTCACGTGCGAGTTCCCCTTCTTTGCCTGTTATGCCTTTGTCTGATTGCGCTGGTTGCCGGTTGTGGCTCGACGGTGAGCGGTGGTGGCTCTACCGATAGCGGCACTTTTACGCTCGGAGCAGAGCCTTCGTTGACGATTGCGCAAGGGCAGAGCATCACGTTGACGGTGACGCCAACGAGCGCGAATCAATTCACAGGATCGATCCAGGTTTCGGTGAGCGGCCTGCCGGCGGGCGTGACGGTATTCGCCAGCGAATGCATCCGTTACAATGGGTTCAAGCACGACATTTACACTGACCGCGGCCGCGGATGCGGCAGTGGGCACGAGCACAGTGAAGGTCTACGGCTCGTCGGGGACCCTGAGTGCGAATACTTCAGTTGCGCTGACAGTGACGGCGCCGACTCCACCGGCCAGCGGGGACTTCACACTTACAGCCTCGCCTACGACGCTGACGCTGGCGCCGGGGGCGAGCGGCCAAGTGACCCTGAGCAGCACGGCCAGAGGCAACTTCAGTGGGACAATTGCTGTTGGCGTGAATAATCTGCCGAGCGGAGTGACGGCGTCTCCTTCCACCATTTCGTTGAGTCCGAACAATCCGGTCGTTGTCACGCTGACAGCGGCGGCCAATGCTACGGTGACGGCGACGCCGGAGCAGGTGAGCTTTGTCGGCACGTCGGGAACTTTGTCGCACACTGCAACAATTCAGCTGACCATCGCGGCAGCCGTTCCACCAGGACCTGATTTCGCCATCACTGCGACTCCGAACACGGTCACAGTGGTGCAGGGCCAGCAGAGCGGTGAGATCGAAATCGGCGTGTCAGGCAGCAACGGCTTTGCGGGGGTCGTGACCTACACAGTAAGCGGCCTGCCTGCTGGTGTAACGGTGATCCCGCCGACCAGCAAACTGCAAGACGGCTGGGCAGTGCCAATGGTATTCAATGCCACCTCAGATGCCGCGATCGGGAACGCGACGGTGACCGTAACGGGCACATCAGGCGCGCTGATACATACGGCGACGGTCACTCTGACCGTGGCCGGCCCACCGCCGCCAGATTCGATTTCCATGACACTTTCGCCAACCAGCGAGACGATCACCGTGGGCTCGATCGGCCAGGTTTCTGTAACCGCCACGACGCCGCCCGAATATACGGACCAGATCACCGTAACGTTACAAAATCTGCCGGCCGGCGTGACGGCAAGCCCAGCATCCGCGTTGCTGACACCCGGAGTTCCACAGAACTTTATCCTGATGGCGGCTGAGAATGCGACACTGGGGACATCGACGGTGACGTTCCTAGGCCAGGTGAATTCAGTGAGCGGAAGCGCACCGCTGAGCCTGACCCTTGTGAATTCGGCGACGTCTCTGCTGGATGTTCCGACCTGGCACTACGACAGGGCCCGCACCGGCCTGTACTCATCCGAAAGCCGGTTGACGCCGACCAGCGTGACCGCGACCACATTCGGCAAGCGAGGCAGCTACCCGGCCGATGGACCGGTGGACGCCCAGCCGCTGTATCTTTACGGACTTACTATTGGTGCGCAGGCGCACAACGTGCTGTACGTAGCCACTGAGAACGACACGATGTATGCGTTGGACGCGGACACTGGAGCGGTGCTGTGGCAGAAGTCCGCACTGGGAGACAATGAGACGGTGAGCGACAACCGGGGCTGCAGCGAGCTTTCCTCGACGGTGGGCATCACGTCGACGCCGGTGATCGACCGCGGTTTTGCACCGAACGGAGCAATCTACTTCGTCGCCAAGACGAAGGACAGTGGCGGCAACTATCACCAGCGGTTGCACGCACTGGATTTGACGACCGGCGCCGAACTGACCGGCAGCCCGGTCGAGATAGCTGCTACGTATCCAGCAAACGGCGGTGTTACGAACACGTTCGATCCAAGCATCTTTGTGGAAAGGGCGGCGCTGCTGTTGAGTAACGGCTCGGTATATCTGTCCTGGGCCGCGCCTTGTCAGCAGACGACGTTCGACTACCAAAGCTGGGTGATGGCTTACAGCGAAGCGACGCTAGCACAGCAGTCTGTGCTGGATCTGACGCCAAACGGAAGTGGCGGCGGCATCTGGATGAGCGGCGCAGGCCCGTCTGCAGACGCGGATGGAAATGTGTTCCTGAGCACGTCGGAGGGAACGTTCGATACGACAGTGGATGCGAACTATTTTCCGGTGGACAATGATTACGGCAACAGTTTCGTAAAAATTCAGCCGACGGACGGGGTGATGAGCCTGTTCGACTATTTCGAGCCGCTGAATGGAGTGCAAGCGTCTGCGACGAACTATCAAGATCAAGGATCCGGCGGCGTTCTGCTGGTGCCGGACATTCCGTTCGGTAACGGCAACGTATTGTCGTTAGCTGCCGGCGCAGGCAAGGACGGCAACATCTACATTATGGGGCGCACTGGCGACTTCCTAGGCGAGTACGATGGCCAGACCAACTACAACATCCAGACGTGGAGCAATGCGCTGCCAAACGGTGCATCCTCGACACCGGCATACTTCAATCAGACCCTTTATTACGGAGGAATTGGAGACTCACTGAAGGCCTTCAATGTGCTGAGTTCCAGCAGCTCACCGACCAGCCGGTCGACCCTTACACTGGGCCCATCGGGAGCGACGCCGGTAATCAGCGCGAACGGGACGAGCACGCCTATCGTGTGGGTGCTCGATACAACGGCGAGCGGCGGTCCGGTGCTGCACGCGTACGACGCAAAAAATGTGGCAACGGAGTTGTACAACAGCACCACCCAGCCGGGTCGCGACACGGTGGATACCACCGGCAAGTTCAACGTTCCCGTGGTGGCAAACGGGCATGTGTACATCGGCACGCAAAGCGGTGTGGATGTGTTCGGGCTGCTGCTGCCGTAACGGCGGGAGCAAGGAACAACGGGGGCAGCCAATAGATGGCTGCCCCACCTGCCTTGGAATCAACGCCGGTCGGACTTTTGCGAGTTGCGTGCGCGGACTTTGAACCAGATGGGCGAGCCGGCGAAGCCGAAGGCGTCGCGAATCTGATTTTGGAGGAAGCGTTCGTAGGAGAAGTGCAGCCGCACCAGGCGATCGGTAAAGAGCACGAAGGTAGGCGGCGCGACGGCGGCCTGCGTCATGTAATAGATGCGGACCTTCTTGGACGCGGGCACAGTGGCACGCTGGAAGTCGACGCGCTCGAGGAATCGATTCATCTGGCCGGTGGAGACGCGCTTGCGGCGCTCAGTGGCGACCAGCGTGATGGCCTCATAGAGCCGGTGCAGATTAGTGCGATGCGCTGCGGAGAGAAAGACGACGGGCGCGTAATCGAGGTATTTGAGGACGCGTCGGAGCTGTTCCTCGAAGATGTTTCGGTCCGCAGGCGGCTTCCCATCTGTACGCGCGGTGGTGACGAGATCCCATTTGTTCACCACGATGATGACCGACCGGCCGCTCTCATGCGCATAGCCGCCGATGGTGGCGTCGGTTGAGGTGACGCCTTCGGTGGCGTCGATGATGAGGAGGGCGACGTCGGCGGCCTCAAGGTGACGGCGGGCCATGATGACGGAGAGCTTCTCGGCCATCATGTGCGTCTTGCCCTTGCGCCGGATGCCCGCCGTATCGACGAAACGGTACTGCGCTCCATTGTGCTCAACGAGTTCGTCGACGGCGTCGCGGGTGGTGCCGGCGATGGGCGAGACGATAGCGCGCGAGGAGTTGGTGAGCGCATTGAGCAGCGTGGACTTGCCGACGTTGGGGCGGCCGATGATGGCGATGGAAGTCTCGCGCTGCTGGTACTCGCCGTGGGTGCGATGATGTGCTTCCGATTCGATTTCGGCAGCGTTTTCGGCCGAGATTTCTTCCTGGTCCTGTTCGGGGAACTTGAGCGTGTCGAAAACCGCTTCGAGGAGGTCGCCGATGCCTGAGCCGTGCTCGGCGGAGATGGGGAAGAGCGCCTGCACACCGAGTCGACGAAAGTTTTCTGCCTGGGAAAGAAGCTGGTCGGTGTCGATTTTGTTGACGACGAGGAAGATGGGCTTGCCGGAGCGGATAAGCAGTCGCGCGAGCTCGATGTCGGACGAGGCGAGCTCCGTGCGGCCATCCACGACCATGATGATGAGCTGCGCTTCGTCGAATGCGGCGCGGGCCTGGCGGAAGATTTCGGCGGGGATGAGGTTGGGATCGTCGGGGACGATTCCGCCGGTATCGACGAGGCGCGCGGTGCGGCCCGCCCACTCGACTTCGCCGTAGATGCGGTCGCGCGTGATGCCGGGCTCGTCTCCGACGATGGAGCGCCGCGAGCCGGTAAGGCGATTGAAGAGTGTGGACTTGCCGACGTTGGGCCGGCCGCAGATGGCGAAGGCGGGAAGATCGGCGGCGCGTGATTGATTCGCGAAGATGGCGCGCGAAGGACTGGACTCGAGATGCTGATCGATTCGTTCATCCAGATTAAGCTGCGCCCGATTCGCGGCGGCGTCGATTTCGGCGGTAGACGGCTCGATGCGGCGGGCTGCGGCGCGGGCCTTCTCGCGCTGGTTGGGCGTCAGCGCGGCCTTCTTTGCTTGCTTCGCCTTGGCCTCTGCATCCACGGCTTTGCGGGAGCGCGAGCCCAGCTCGGACGCGCGCTGGCGCTTGGCTTTAAGGCGCGCTTCGTTGCTCTCGCGACGGCCCTTATTGCGGGCGGAGCGCTCGCGAGTAGCTTGCTGTTTCTGGGACTTTTTCGATGGCAAGACGGCGGCTTCTTTCCTGACGCGCGCGATTGGCCGTGGCGAACCGCACACTGTCTATTATAGGGAGAGCGATCCCCGAAGAACCCAGGCGCCCATTTCCGCAGTGTCTTCCACTACTCCACTCACGCCCGCGCTGCCCAAGGTGTATGACTTTTTCGCGCCGGGCGGCGTGCTTTCGCGATCCAGCCTGCCGTATGAGTTCCGCCGCGGGCAACTGGAGATGGCCCAGGCGGTGGAGCGCGCGCTGACCGAGCACCATCACCTGATCGTGGAAGCTGGAACCGGAACAGGCAAGACGCTGGCGTACCTGCTGCCGGCGCTGCGTACGGGGCAGCGGGTGATCATTTCGACCGGGACGAAAAATCTTCAGGAGCAGTTGTACTTCAAGGACATTCCGTTTCTGGAGTCGCTGCTGGGTCCGCTGCGCGTGTGCTACATGAAGGGGCGCGCGAATTATCTATGCCGGCACAAGCTGTATGCGCTGCGCGATCAGCCAATTTTGAGCGGCCTGGAAGAGATCGACCAGTTCCACAAGATCGCGGAGTGGGAGAAGACGACCGAGACCGGCGATCGCGTAGAGATTGCGGGATTGCCGGAGGCGAGCCCGCTGTGGCAGAAGCTGGATGCGCGGACCGAGCATTGCCTGGGCCAGAGCTGTCCGGACTGGGAGCGCTGTTTCATCACCGAGATGCGGCGCAAGGCGCTCGAAAGCGACATCGTGATCGTGAACCATCACCTGTTCTTCGCGGACCTGGGCATCAAGCTGCAGGCACGGACGGCGCCCGATGCGGGCATCTTGCCGGAAGCGGCGGTGGTGATCTTCGACGAAGCGCACGAGCTGGAGGATGTCGCGTCGAACTATTTCGGCGTGAGCCTGAGCAACATCCGCTTCGAGGAACTGGCGCGTGATCTGGAGACGCTGCTCAAGACAAAGATCACGATTGCGACCAGCGTGATGAGCGCCGGACAGACGGTGAGGGAGCGGGCGAGGATGTTCTTCGGCGCGCTGCCGCAGGATTTTGAGGGGCGTGCGGTGTTCTCGCAGCGGGAAGAGTTTCTGGAGAACTTCGGGGACATTTACTTGGGCCTGATGAATGCGCTGCACCGGCTGGAGGGTGAACTGGAGCAGGTGCGCGGGGTGGATGAAGCGCCTGGGCTGCGCAAACGCACAGCAGAGGTTCGCGAGCATTTGAAGTTTCTGATGGAAGCAGCGTCGAAGAACACCGTCTTCTGGCTGGAGCGGCGTGCGAGCGGTCCGCTGCGTGGCGGCGTGCGAAATACGTATCTGCAGGCAACACCCATTGATGTTTCCGGGTTGATGGACGAGCTGCTGTTTGAGAGCTATTCGTCGGTCGTGTTGACCTCGGCAACGCTGACGGTAGCGGGCGGGTTCGGGCATATCCGCAAGCGGCTGGGGATGGCGGAGGCGAAAGAACTGATGGTACCTTCGCACTTCCGCTATCCGGAGCAGGCGCTGCTGTATTTGCCGCCCGGGATGCCGGACCCGCGCGAACCGGGCTTTGCCGATGAGGCGGCCAAACAGATACGGCGAGTACTGGAGATCACGCGCGGACGCGCGTTCTGCCTGTTCACGAGCTATGCGCAGATGCGCGGATTGTACGAGCGGCTACTGATGGAGCTGGAGTTTCCGCTACTGCTGCAGGGCACGGCGCCCAAGAAGGCGCTGCTCGAGGAGTTTCGCGCGACGCCGAATGCAGTGCTGTTCGGCACCTCATCGTTTTGGCAGGGCGTAGATGTGCAGGGCGAATCGCTGAGCTGCGTGATTGTCGACCGCCTGCCGTTTGCGGTGCCGAGCGATCCTGTAGTGGCAGCACGGATGCGCGCGATTGAGGAGGACGGGCGCAGCGCGTTCTTCGAGTACCAGGTGCCGCAGGCGGTGATCACGCTGAAGCAGGGCTTTGGGCGGCTGATCCGCTCGCTCGAAGACCGCGGCGTGCTGATGCTGCTGGACCCGCGGTTGCAGCGGCAGCGCTATGGGCGGGTGTTTCTGGAGAGCCTGCCGCCTTACCGGGTGACGAAGGATATTGCCGAGGTGGAGCGCTTTTTCCGTGAAAAGGACTGATTTCACGGCTGCTAGCATTGAGTGAGTGATGTCGCGGAACCTGTACATCCTGGCTGCTACGCTGCTGCTATTTTCGCTGATCTCGTGCGCCATGCTGGGGTCGGTGAGCTCTACACAGCCCAGTCTCCCTGGGAATGGCTCGTTGTGGAAGACGACTTCGCTGTTTCTCTTTCTGGGGGCGGTTATCGCGGCGTTTGCCGGTGTGATGACTGCGATGTTTGAGCAGGTGGAGCGGCGAAATGAAGAGCGAGAGCGCCGCGAACGCCGCCGCGGGCATTGAAAACTAGATAACAATTCAGACGGTAGAATGGAAGATGGGCTGAATTGCCGCTCTCTGATAAAGGAAGACATTCGTATGTACGAGGTAACGGTAGAGGCCGGGTTTTCATCCGGGCACTATCTGCGCAACTATCGCGGCAAGTGCGAGAACCCGCACGGGCATAACTACAAGGTGCGGGTGACGCTGCGCGGCAAGGAACTGGACGCGGCCGGACTACTGCTGGACTTCAAGCAGTTGAAGCAGGTGATGCGTCCGGTGATCGACCGGCTGGACCACCAGATGATCAATGATCTGGAGCCGTTTACCGTGATCAATCCGTCGGCGGAGAATTTATCGAAATATTTCTTCGATGAGACGAATCGGCAGCTCAGCGAGATGACAGGCGGCCGTGTGCTCGTGAAGGATTGCACGATTTACGAGACCGATACCACGACGGCTACATATTACGAGCTGTAGTTCGCAATGTATCTCATCGAAATCTATAAATCGGTGCAGGGCGAATCGAGCTTTGCCGGGTTGCCGTGTATCTTTGTGCGACTGGCTGGGTGTAACCTGCGCTGCTCGTGGTGCGACTCGGAGTACACGTTCAAGGGCGGGTACAAGCAATCGCTCGATGAGGTAGTGGCGGCGGTGGCGGCGCTGGCTCCGGTGCGGCTGGTGGAATTCACCGGCGGCGAGCCGATGCTGCAGGAACGGGAGCTGCTTCCGCTGATGGAGCGGCTGCTGGCACAGGATTACACGTTGATGATCGAGACCAGCGGCGAACGGCTGCTTGGGAATGTACCGAAGGCGGTGCACAAGATCGTCGATGTGAAGTGTCCGGGATCCGGCGAGGGCGGCAGCTTCCGGATGGAGAATCTGGACGCGCTGACGAAGCGCGATGAGGTGAAATTCGTCATCAGTGACCGCAACGATTACGAATTTGCGCGGGAATTTACGCGCGAGCACGGGCTGGCGGAGTGGGTCGCTGGCGTATTGTTTTCACCGGCATTCAAAAAGACGCCCAGTCTGCAGCGATCCACAAGCAATTGTGCGCTCGATCCGCGGCTGCTGGTGGAGTGGATGCTGGAGGATGGCGTGCCCGCGCGGCTGAGTCTGCAGATCCATAAGTTCATCTGGGAGCCGCAGAAGAAGGGCGTCTAGCGAATCGCAGCGCGACTCTCTTAGAGCACTGCAGACAATATTCAGACAACCGCAGAATTTAACGTGCTCTGTCGTTCTCTGTTGTCCTCTGGCTCTGTTTGCCTTTATCTTCTCTTTGCTACTTCTTACTGGCCAGATATTTGTCAAACGGGATCTCGAAGGCGAAGAGTTCGCGGCTGTCTGAGCTTTGGATGCGGCGCAGTTCGAGATGCGCGCCCGACAATGGATTCGGCAGGTCCTGGAGATCGTAAAAGAGGAATCCGGCGCGAGTGGTGTGCGGCTCGACGGCGATGGCGCTGTATTGAAATTCAGAGAAATCCTGCTCGATCTTCTTGTCCTGATTCTTGCCTTTGCCGCCAATCTTGATCGGGCCGATGGGTATTTTGCTGCGCGGATCGGCCGGACGATCGAGGGCGCGCTCGGCATCTCGTGGTTCTGCAGCCGGGATCTTGTCGCCAGCGGCGGTGATGAAGTCGATGACTGCGTTGTTCAGCGAGATGGGCGTGTCGCCATCATTCGTGATGATGATGCGGATAGGAATGATGTTGGCGGAGGCATAGTTGACGCGAAAGGTGGAGGCCTTCTGCGGAGTGTCGTAGGGATCGACGGCGATGGCGAGATGATCGTCGGCATGGCGTTCAAAGGCAGGGTACTGATCCGCAGTTCCGGCAGGCGGTGCGGAATGTTGCGCGGCCGCAGGCGCAGCAAGGAGCAGGGCCGCGAGCGACAAAGAGAGCACGGGACGCATGCGAAGAATTAGAGCACTTTCGCGATTGCGCTGTCCTGCCGGATCAGGGGCTTTCACGGGGGCGCTGTCCGGCGGCGTGGCGTATTCGCCGGGTTGCATGTAGTCTGCGGCTGGGATCGTGATTCTTTTCGCTTACAACCTTGCGTTGCTGCTGGTTCTTGCGGTTGGCGCGCCGGTGTGGCTGCTGCGCCCGCGGTGGCGTGAAGGGCTGCGCGAGCGGCTGGGTGCCGGCGCCGAGCGGGTGGCTCATGCGCTCGCCGGCCGGCAGCAGGTGTGGGTGCACGCCGTTTCGGTAGGCGAGGTGGTGGCGGTGAGCCGGCTGGTGGAAGAGCTGGATGCACGGCTGGGGCGAGGCTCGGTAGCTGTTTCGACCACCACGCTGACTGGTCAGCAACTGGCGCGCGACCGCTTCGGCGCAGCGCGATGTTTTTATTTCCCCATCGATCTGCCGTGGGTGGTGCGCAGCGTGTTTCGTGCGTTGCGCCCACGGGTGCTGGTTCTGGCGGAGAGTGAGCTGTGGCCGAATGTGCTGGCGGAGTGCGCGGCCCAGCGCGTCCCGGTGGTGGTGGTGAATGCGCGGGTCTCCGATCGGTCTCTGCCGCGGTATATGCGGCTGCGCAGGCAGTGGCGGCCGTTTCTGCAGGAGCTGACTCTCGTGCTGGCGCAGAGCACCGAGGACGCGCGGCGCTTCGTCGCGATCGGTGTGCCGGAAAAGCAAGTGCGCGTGGGCGGCAATTTGAAATTTGACGCGCGCGCTCCCCGGGCAGCCGGCGTTGTGGAAAAGTTACGTGCACAGTTGCCGCAGGGCGCGAAGGTGCTGGTGGCGGGCTCGACTTTGGAAGATGAAGAGCGCGTGCTGCTGGAGGCGTGGCCGGGTGTGTGTACGCGTATGCCGAATGCGGTAATGGTGCTGGCGCCGCGGCATCCGGAGCGCTTTGCACGAGTGTCGGCGCTGGCCCGTGAGGAAAAGGTGCGCCTGCTGCAGAGATCGACATGGGATGGCGAGCGGGTGAGCCCGGGCAGCGTGTTTCTATTGGATTCGATCGGAGAGTTGGGCGGCGTGTATGGGCTGGCGACGGTGGCGTTTGTCGGCGGCAGCCTGGTGCCAGAGGGAGGGCATAATCCGCTGGAGCCGGCGCGTCTGGGGGTTCCGGTGGTGATGGGGCCGCACTATGAGAACTTTCGCGAGGCAGTGGAGTTGCTGCGCGGCGCGAACGCATTGCGGCTGACAGAGCGCGCGGAAGTTGGAGACGCGATCGTCGCGTTGCTCGAAGATGCGCAGACCGCGTCGGTTATGGGAGCGCAGGGCAAGAAGGTTTTCGAGGAACAGGCGGGCGCGACCGGGCGTGCGGTGGACGCTGTGGTGCGGCTGCTTGCCGAGGGCAACGCGTGACGCGGATGCTTTGGCCGCTGCTGCCGCTGGTTCCGCTGTATGGGGCGGTGCAGGCGCTGAACGATGCAGCGTATGCGCGTGGCTTACGGCATGTGGAGAGACTGGCATGGCCGGTGGTGAGTGTCGGCAATCTCTCTGTGGGTGGTGCGGGGAAGACGCCATTTGTCATCGCACTTGCCCGCGCACTGGCGGAGCGCGGATGGTTGGTCGATGTGCTGTCACGCGGCTACGGACGGAGTTCGGATGGAGTGGAGCGTGTGGATACGGCGGCGGACGATCCGGCGGCGCGATATGGCGATGAGCCGTCGCTGATCGCGCAGCAGTCCGGCGCGCCGGTGTTTGTGGGGCGAAGACGCGCTGCTGCGGGCCGGCTTGCTGAGAGCACGCTTGTAGACGCGGGCGGCGCTGACCACGTCCATCTGCTGGATGACGGGATGCAGCATCGCGGGCTTGCGCGCGATGTGGAGATAATTCTGCTGCACCGCTCGGATTTTGAGACGACCCTGCTGCCTGCGGGCCGGCTCCGCGAGCCGCTTGCTGCGCTGGCGCGCGCGGACTTTATTGTGCTGCGGGAAGAGGATGCGCCGCTGGCGGAGCGGGCGCGGCGATGGATGCGTCCGGATGCGCAGATATGGACGATTCAGCGAGAGCTGGATCTGCCCGCGATTCCAGGCGCGGCGGTGGTTTTCTGTGCGATCGCGCATCCGGAGGAGTTTGTCAACGGAGTGCAGGCGAAAGGCATCACGATCGCAGCCGCACACGCATGGCGGGATCATCATCGGTTCACAGATGGGGATGTGGAGAGGATGTGCGAGGCGGCAGGGAAGCGCGGAGCCGCGTGCTTTCTTACGACCGCGAAGGACGCGGTGCGGTTGACGGAAGCGCAGCGCACGCGTCTGGAAGGTATCGCTCCGGTGATGACCGCGAATCTGACAGTGCGGCTGCTCGATCCGGAGACCGCGCTGACCGCTCTGGGAGAGCGTCTGCGAAGCCGCGCGTGAGAGAATCAGCAGTTGTCATGCCGGAATAATTCGCAGAGAGATCGATTGCGCGTGCTGGTGGTACGGCTGGGCGCTATGGGCGACGTGCTGCACGCCATGCCGGCCGTGGCGGCGCTGCGCGCGCGCCTGCCGGAGTGCCATATCGGCTGGGTGATTGAGCCTCGATGGGCGCCGCTGCTGCGTGCGAATGGCGGCGCTCGGGGAACGCCCGCGATGCCGCTGGTGGATGCCGTGCACACGGCGAATGCGCGGGGGTGGGCGAGAAAGCCGCTGGCACCTTCGACGTGGAGTGCCATGCGCAGACTGCGCCGTGAGCTGCACGCCGGGCGCTATGATCTCGCGATCGATCTGCAGGGTGCGGTGCGGTCGGCACTGATTGGTCGGTCATCGGGCGCCGAGCTGGTGGGTGAGGCCGAGCCTCGTGAGCAGCCGGCGCGATGGTTCTTTCGGAGCAGAGTACAGACCAGGGGCGTGCACGTGATTGAACAGGCGGGCGAGGTGGTTGCGGAAGCGACCGGATTGACGCTGGCGCCCGTCTTGCCGCCGCTGCCGATGGATTATGCGGCCGAGGCGCACGTAGCGAAGATGCTGCCGGGCTCAGAACCATTGGTGGCGCTGCATCCCGGCGCAGGCTGGGGCGCGAAACGGTGGCCGGTGGCGCGATATGGTGTATTGGCTGCGGCGCTGAAGGCGCAAGGCTACAGTGTTGTCGTGAATCGCGCTCCTGGAGAAGAACAGCTTGCGGACGAGGTGGTCCGCGAGAGCGGCGGTGCGGCGGTTGCCATTACGATGGACCTTGCTGAACTGATTGCGATGACACGACGAAGCGTGCTGGCGATTGGCGGGGATACGGGGCCGCTCCACCTGGCGTGCGCGCTGGGTAAACCGGTGGTGGGAATTTATGGGCCGACCGATCCCGCGCGCAACGGGCCGTGGGGCGTGCCGTTTCGCGTGTTGCGGCATCCGGAGAGCCGGCGCGATCACTCGCGGCGCAGTGCACCCGAAGCAGGCCTTCTGACGATTGAGCCGGACGAGGTGCTGACGGCGGCGAATGAGTTGCTGAATCCAAGAGGACGATCGGCGGTGCAGGCTTGACTGTGAGCTGGACGCGCATTGCGCGACGCATTCGCGTGCCCATGGGCTTCGTCTTTGCGCTGTTCTATCTGCTGACCGCTCATCCGTCGGTCCACTCCCTGCTGTGGAGTTTGCTGGGAACGATTCCCGGCCTGGCTCTGCGCGCCTATGCCTCCGGGTACGTGACGAAGAATACCGAGTTGACGACCACGGGGCCGTATGCGTATACGCGCAATCCGCTCTATCTGGGCTCCATGCTGATTGCCTTTGGTTTTGCAGTGGCCGCGCATAGCTGGTGGACCGCGCTGGCGCTGGCGATCCTGTTTACGCTGATCTACTGGCCTACAATTCGATCCGAAGAGGAATTTCTGCGCGGCCGCTTCAGCGACTTTGCTGAGTATTGCGAACGCGTGCCGCGGCTGATTCCGCGACTGACGCCTGCGCCTCCGATGGCAGGAGATACGAAGTTGCAGAGCCGCGGGGGATTTTCCGGCGCGCTCTACCGAAAACACCGCGAGTACAATGCGATCTTGGGCTCATTGAGTATCTATGCAGTCTTGCTGCTGCGCTTGTTTGTCTGGCACAGGGCATTGTTCCTGGAACTGAAATAGTGCATGTGTGTCCGCCGGGCCACGCTGAAGAGAGCTGAGTTGTGCGCGCAAGGGAAAGTTGCTTTCGCGTGATGAAGAGAAGACCATGCGTGAGGAATGTATTTGAGACCACTGCCCCTGTTTTTTTGCGGCCTGCTGCTGACTGTCGCAGCCGGATCCCAGCAGATGCCATCATTTCCCGCGCCGCAACAGCAATACTTGCCGCAGCACCAGACGCTCTCCTATGGAGTGGACTGGCGGGTCTTCCCTGCGGGCACCGCTACTTTTCACCTGGAAAGTGATGGCACTACACAGCGGGTGCAGGCGAATGGCGACTCTATCGGCGCGGTGAGCCTGCTGTTCAAAGTGGTGGACCGATTTCAGTCGTCCTTTGACCGGCGCACGGGATGCTCGCAGACATTTGCCAAGCAACTGCAGGAGGGGCGGCGCCAGATTGTAAGCACGCTGCAGTTTCAATACGGCGCACGTAAGCAGGTGCTGGACGAGAAGAATGTAGTGAAGGGCACGAGCAAGCACCAGGAGGCGTCGATTCCGGAGTGCGTGAGCGATCTGATGTCGGCGATGTTTGTTGCCGGTGCGCAGCCACTTGAGGTTGGGCGGAATTTTGTGCTGCCGGTGGCAGACGCCATGCGCGTCGTGGCGGTGACCTTCAAGCCTGAGGCACGGGAAGAGATCAAGACGCCGGCAGGCACATTCCAGACCATCCGCGTAGAGCCGACGGCAGATGCGGGCGTGGTGAAAAATCGCGGCAATATCTGGATATGGTACTCAGACGACAATCGTCATCTGCCGGTGCAGATGCGGGCACGACTGTTCTGGGGCACGATCACACTCCGGCTGACGAGCATCGAGCAGAAGTAGCAGCGCGGTAGGGTAGGGCGCGAGGAGCGGTTGCGGCCGGCTGCGCCTACCGCGACCGATAAGACGGGCGCAACTTGAGAGACATGAACTCCGGCGCGGATAGACAAACGGGAGTCATTCGAGCAATCCGGCCATGGTTGTTTGCTCTTCTCTGGCTGGCCCTTGCGTCGCAGGTGGTCTGGATGGCTCTCCAGCATTTCCTGCGGCACCAACCGTGGGGTGCCATGTGGTATCCGATCGTGTTCGTCCTGGCATGTCTGGCGACGGCTATTGCCGGAGGACGCGTGCGGTGGATCTCCTCGCTGCTCCGCGTTCTTATTGCGCTGGCCTTTCTGGAGGCCGTGAGCGACCGCTTTGGCTTGCTCGGGCCGCCGGGCACCGCTGGAGTCTCCTGGGGCAATTTTTCGAGGTTTGTTCACTACACGGGAGTTGTGAACTCGTTTCTGCCGGCGGCTGTGATCCCGACTTTGGCCGTACTGGCCACAATCTGTGAGATTGTATTCGGCGTGGCTATGCTGCTGGGCATCCGAATACGCTGGGCGGCAGCGGGGTCGGCCGGGCTTTTGTTTTTCTTTGCGACGGCGATGACGATATCGGGTCTCTCGCAGTTTTCGTATGGGGTTTATCTGATCTGCGCAGGATCAGCCACGCTGTCGATAACAGATGCCTCCTTCCTTAGCGTTGACGCTGGTTTAGAGGCAGGGAAGAGGCGACAAGTCAGCGGAGATCTGCCCAAAACAAAAGCTTGACGCTACTGCAGGCGAAAGCGCTCGCGCATCAGCCGCTGCAGCCTGGGTTGATAGATCAGATCGAAGGCCAGCTCTTTTTCCGGAAACATGGCGAGCGCCGCGCGGCGGCTGTCGGTGACCATCTCCAGCGCAGCTTCATAGGTCAGCGTCGTGTCCTGCGCGATGACGGACATCACCATGTTCATCATGAGCTGCAGGCGGCGTAGATTTTTTTCTTCCTGCTGCTGCTCCAGAACGGAGCGGGCCTCTGACGGTTGTGCCTGGCCTGTGTCCGTGGTTTCCTCTGACTGCATGCGTGGACCCCTCCGAGACTGCGATGTTTCGAGACTCTATACCCATAAGGGATGCAGCGCAGCAGAAAAACGATCCTCATGGGTATCAAGGTAAGTGCGCTGGACGTACACCAGTACCGTCAATGTAGAAGTTGGAGATGCCGAGCAGGTCGGTGCGCCAGGTGCGCGCGCCTTCGTTCTCGAGCTTGTCCAGCGTGTCCCAACGCGGATGATGATAGCTGTTGTAGGGGCCGACGGAGATGACGGCGAGATGGGGCGCCACGCGCGCGAGAAATGGCGGAGTGGTGGATGTCTTGCTGCCATGATGACTGACTTTGAGGAGGTCCGAGGCGAGATCGCCGGAAGGCAACGACAGCATAGTCGTTTCGCTGGGTGCTTCCGCATCCCCTTCGAGCAGAGCAGAGTGGCCGGCATAGCTGAGGTGCATCACCAGCGAGTCGTTGTTAGTGGCTGAATCGCCGGGCTGATACCCGGGTGCGGGCGCCAAAACGTGTACCATCGCACCACCGAATTCCACCGTATCGCCCGCGGAGAAGGAGCGGACTTCAATGCCGAGCGATGCAGCCTCGCGGAGTAACTGCTGGTACGCAGGGATGGGCGGGTTGTGGCCGATCCAGAGCTCGCGCGGGCGGAAGTTGCGCAGTATGGCAGGCATGCCGCCCATGTGGTCGCTGTGGGCGTGGGTGAGGGCGACGACATCGAGGCGATGGATGTGCCGGCTCCAGAGATAGGGAGAGACGACATCTTCGCCGATGTCGAAATTGCTTTGACGGGATCCGCCCCCAGTCGGACCGCCGGCATCGACCAGCATTGTGTGGCCGTCGGGCGAGACGACGAAGATGGAGTCGCCCTGACCGACATCGATGGCAGTGATTTCGAGTGTGTTGGCACGACGCGCGATCGCATGCGGTGCGAGAGCGCAGAAGGTTGCGATGAGCAGCGCGACGGCTGCGGCTGGGATCGCGAAACTGCGGCGTATGCGGACGAGCCATACGGCGAGCGCGAGCAGAGTGAGAGAAACGAGGGTAGCGGTGAGATCCGGGCCGGGGAGGCGCAACTCGCTCATGCGCCACGCACTTGATGTGCGGACGATCGCAAGCACCGCGTGCAGCAGTCCGGCGGTCGCGGCGGCGGGCAGCCAGGCGATGTGCGGCAATGCGAGGAGCGCAACTGTAGTGAGCAGCGCCGCGGGAAGCAGCAACGTGAGTGCAGGGACGATGAGGACGTTGACCAGTATTCCCGAGGTGGTGACGCGATGGAAATACGCGGCCATGGGGAGGGCCATGACGAGCTCGATGACGGTGGAGACCAAGCAAAAGTCGAAGAGCAGGAGGCTCCAGCGGAGGGCGAGTGCGAGGGCATTCTGTGCACGGCGGGTGCGTCGATAGCGGCGGCTCAGGAAGGGCTCGAGGTGCTCGCCGAGGAGACGCAGTGTGACGCGGAACTGGGCGAGGCGTGGCTCGAACGCGGTGTCCATGCCTATCGCGTCAATGGATCGCAAAGCTGTGACGAAGGGCGCGGTGGTGCGCTCCATCACTGGAATGGCGAGACCCGCGACGGCTACGACGGTAAGCAGAGTCATCTGCAGCCCGGCATCGAAGAGCGCGTGTGGATCGAAGACCAGCAGGCAGAGGGCGGCAAAGCCGAGGCTGTTGAGCCGACTGCGATCGCGGTAGAGAAGCCTTCCGATGAGATAGAGCGCGACCATGGCGAAGGCGCGCTGTACCGGCTGGCCGAAGCCGGTAAGGAGCGCGTAGGCAAAGGACAGCGCGAGCGTGACGGCGGTAAGCGGTAGCCGGCCTATGCGCAGCCGGCGGCCAATGGCAAAGACGAATGCGGCGAAGATGCCGAGGTGCAGACCGGAGACAACCAGCAGGTGAAAGGAGCCGGTGCGCTCGAACGGCGTACGCAGATCGCTGCTGAGCGAGGTGCGATCGCCGGTGACCATGGCGGAGAGCATGGCCGCGTCGTCGTGGGTGAGGGTGAGGAATGCGGGCAGGTCATGCGCCGAAGAACTATCGGTGAATTGTATGAGGCGGTCGCTCGCGCTGGTCTGGAGGCTGCCCAGCAGACACGTAAAGCTGTGCTCCCTGCTGTGGCCGGAGACGATCAGTCTCTCCGCCTTTGCCGAGCCGATGATGCCAATGCCCTGGCTGAGCATCCACGCGGGGCTATCCCATACGCCGGGATCGCGGTAGCGCTCCGGCGGACGGATCGTCGCTGTGACGGTAACGAGATCGCTGCATCCGAGCCGCGGCATGGCGGCGTCGGCAGGGGCGTAGAGCGAAAGGCGAAGACCGCCGTGGACGGCCTGCAACGTGTCCCCGGGGTCGGCGGCGGAAAGGACGCGCAGATCAACGGACTGCATCTGCTCGGTGATCTGCTGGTCGGAGAAGGGGCGGAAGGAGACGATTCGGCGAACCGGGCTGGCGCGCAGGATTGTGCCTGTCACGGTGACGGGGGTGCGTTGGGCCAAATGGCGGAGTTCGATTTGTGGAGCGGGGCGAGGCTGCATTTCGGCAGCGAAGCCGCCCAGAAGCAGCCAAGTGGCGGCGAGCGGCAGCAGGGCGATGCGGGGACTCCAACAGAGAGCTATCGAGGCGAGAACGCCTTCGAGGACTGTCGCGATGCCAAGCCATCCGGGCGGAATCCACCAGCGGCTGGCGGCGAGGATACCGGCAGCGAATGCCAGGGCCGCGAGGAGAAGCGGCGCGCGGTAGAAGCGCAGGGGATCGTGCTCAATCGTGCCAATATTGCGCTTTGTCGCGAGTCTTTGAGCTTTGCGCCGCGGAGGATTCGTTATCAGAGGCGGCGCGAGCGTGGTGGCCATGTCCCTTAGCCCTGAGTCGTTCCACCGGCCTTTAGATACGTTCGAGGGTGACGACGGTCTCCAGATGGAATGTCTGTGGGAACAGGTCTACCAGTGTGAGGGCGACGGGTCGATACCCGGATGGTTGCAGCGTGCCCAGGTCCCGGGCGAGGGTTGCCGGATCGCAGGAGACATAGACGATCTGCGGAGGGCCGATGGCGGCCACGCGCTGGCAGACCTCCGCGCCCAGGCCGGCCCGGGGCGGGTCTACGATGATGAGATCCGGATGATCTACAGGCGGGGACTTCAGGAAGCGCAGCGTATCGGCGGAAACGCATCTGGGCGCGGCGCCCGCACGATGGGCAGCGCGCAGATTGTGAGCGAGATCGGCGGCGGATGCGGGTGAGGACTCAACCGCGATGACCTGCTTGAATTGTGACGCGAGCGCCTGGGCGAAGAGGCCGACCCCGGCGTAAAGGTCCCATGCGACGCCGCCTTGCCGCTCTGCGACGACCTCCTGCAGCAAACCGGGGATGAGGCGGCGGTTGATTTGAAAGAAGGCATTGGCGCTGACCCCGTATTCGAAGCCGGCCACTGCGTAGTTGAGCGACGATTGACCCCATGCCCCTGCGGCTTGTGTGCGGCGCGTCCTGGGATCGAGCGTGAAGATGCGCAGCCCTTTGAGCTGCGGCAGGGCAGGTAGAAGCGCTTCGGCGACGGATCGAGGCAACTGCTCCAGCGTTTTGCGCTGCTGCGTGAAGAGGGAAACGAGCAATGCGGATTCGTCGGCAGTGCAGAAGAATTCGACTTCCGAGAAGGTTGTGGCGACCGAAGGCTGCTGCTGCAGAATTTGGTTGAAGGCGACAATCGCCTGCTGGAGCAGCGGCGCGGCCACCGGGCAGTGGGCGACGCCAAGATCGCGATGAGAGGCGGCTTCGCGGTAGCTCAATGAAGGCTTCGGGCCTCGTTCAACGTGCAGCCGGATGCGGTTGCGATAGGCCCACGGCTCGGCGGAGAGAGTTCGTATATCGGCCGGAATTGCGACGCGAGCGCGCTCGAGCGTTTCGACGAGGATGCTGCGCTTCATCGAGAGCTGCGTGGCGTAGTCGGCGTGCTGGTAGTGGCAGCCGCCGCAGCGTCCGAAGTATTCGCAGCCGGGAACGATACGGTCGCGAGAGGGTTCGAGCACCGACTTCAGTTTCGCGGTGAGATAGCTGCGGCGCTCCGTTTCCACGGTGGCTTCCACAAGCTCGCCCGCGAGTGACTGCGGAACAAAGACGGTTTTGCCGGCAAGGTCCGGCGGCCCATCGGCCGGGATGTGGGCCAGGGATGCGCCGCCGTAGATCGCCTTTTCGATACGCAGTCTCACGTCACTCTCCCTGTTGCATATAGAAGAGGCTGATGCGGGGAAGGTCGTAGCGCTCGAGCAGCCTGCGGCGGAGGAACTGCTGTTCGATTTGCCTGATCTGCAGCGCCTGCATGCGGCTGCGATAAGGGGCCAGCTCGCGCCCCGCCTGTTCGCGCATCTGCTCCAGCTCTTCGGCGGGGGTGTGGGTGAGGAGCACGGCAAACAGCTTTTCTTCGAGCGCGCTCAAGTGGCGCTCCAACTCTTCATTCGCGAGCGGCTTGCCCGCAAGCTGTTCCAGGCGCGCGGCGATTTCGTTCAATGCGGGAATGTTCGCGCTCGCGGCGCCGAAAACTGGCGGCTGCCGTGCGCAGGTGACGCGCAATTCGCTCCTGTTCGAGGCCGGGCGATTCTGCCTGTATGGGAGTGCCGCCGACGGCTGCTTCCTGCATGGACTCGACTGCTTCCATGATGGCCTGGGCGCACCATGCAAGACCGTTTACCTTGCGTATGCGCGCGTGTGTCTGGCTCGCACGCGTCTGGCGTGCCTCGTATTTGTCGAAGGCATCATCGATGCCGCGCAGGACGGCGGCCAGGGGTATCCCAGCCTCGCGCCAAGTGTCGATGAGTGCCCAGTCCAATGTCGAAAGCAGCAGAATGGAGCCGCGACGCCGCTGGAAGTGCTCTTCGATTTCCGTGAAGTAGTTAATGTAGTTCTGCACTTAGGTCGCGGGGGTGGCCTGCGCTATGCCGCGAGACCGCGGATTGCGGTTGCGTTCGTAGAGCAGGCGCAGACCGTCGAGTGTAAGCATGTCGTCGATGGCGGTGATGTACTTAGAATCGTTGTGCAGCATGTGGGCGAGGCCGCCGGTGGCAATCACTTTTGGCACTGTCGCGCTGCCATCTGGCTGGCCGCTCTGGATTTCGGCGAGCATTCGTTCGAGGATGCCATCGACCAGACCGATGTAGCCGTAGAAAAGACCGCTCTGCAAATGGGCGATGGTGTTGGTACCGATGGTGCGAGCCGGACGCTTGACATCGACGCGTGCAAGCTTGGCGGCGCGAGAGAAAAGTGCGTCGGCGGAGATGCCGAGACCGGGAGCGATGACGCCGCCGATATATTCACCGCGGGCCGTGATGACGTCGAAGGTGGTGGCGGTGCCAAAGTCGACGACGATGATTGGTCCGCCGTAGCGCGCGAAGGCAGCGACGCCGTTGACGATGCGGTCCGCGCCGAGCTCTGCCGGATTGTCGACCAACAGCGGCATGCCGGTCTTAATGCCGGGCTCGACGAACATGGGGCGGAGGCCGAAGTAGCGCTCGCAGAGCCGACGGATGGTGCTGTCGAGCGGCGGCACCACGGAGGAGACGACGATGGCGGTGATCTTCGAGACATCAATCTGACGCATCGCGAAGAGGTTCAGGAAGAGCACGCCGTACTCGTCGGACGTCTGATTTTTATGCGTGGTGATACGCCAGTCTGCGATCAGTTCGGGTGAGTCCGCGTCGTACAGGCCGAGGACGGTGTTTGTGTTGCCGACATCAATGGCGAGCAACATAGGTCAGATCCTCCCTTCGCGTACGCCGCCGGAAAGCACGGTGCGAGTGCCTTGTACAGTGCGGACACGCAGAAAGCCGCGGCTGTCGAGGCCGTCGGTGACACCGGAAAAGGTATCCAATTCGGTGACGGTTACGGACTTGCCTTGTATCCATGAGGAGCCGGCGATGAGCCGCCGGCGGATTTTCGCGGTGGCAGCGTCGAGATTGCGGGGCTTGGTCAGGCTCTCGATTTCCTGATGAAGATGACGAAGCAACGCAACGAGCAGGTCCTGGCGCGACCAGGCTGGACCCGGCAAGCTATGGCCGGTTTCGATTTTGAGCGATGTGGCCAACGTTGCCATGTCCGACGGAAAGGAGGGCTGATGCACGTTGATGCCGATGCCGATGACGACGTGGCGAACCCGCGTGACTTCGGCATTGAGCTCGGTAAGGATGCCGGCCAGCTTGCGTCCGGAGAGCAGCAGATCGTTGGGCCAGCGGATATCCGGAGCGAGCGAGGTGACCTCGCGTATTGCGGCCTGCGCGGCGAGGCCGGTGGCGAGCGAAAGCCAGAGTATGTCTGCCGGCGCGATCTGTGGCCGGACAAGAATGCTGACATAGAGGCCGGAGCCGGCGGCGGAATGCCATTCATGCTTGCCGCGTCCGCGTCCGACGGTCTGCTCATCGGCAAGATAGACGGTATTGCTCTGCTGGCCCTGTTCGGCTTCGCGCATCGCGAGCGTGTTGGTGGAATCGATCGAGGCAAAGTGGCGAATGTTTCCGGCGAAGGGAGTGTCGGCGAGCTGGCGGTCCAGCGCGTCGAGTTCAAACGGGTCGGCAATGAGCGGGGCGGTCAGCGTCATGAGCTCAGCTTTCCGGATTCAGCTTTCGGCCACGATGCGCATGCTGAGATCGACTGCAGCGGCGGAATGAGTGAGCGCACCCGAGGAGATGAAATCAACGCCGGCCTCAGCGTATTTGCGGATCGTATCGAGTTGAATGCCGCCGGATGCTTCGACAGGAACCTTAATGCCGCGGGAGTGAATGAGCTTGACCGAGGACGCGACTTCGGCCGGAGTCATATTGTCGAGCAGGATGGCTTCCGCGCCGGCTTCGATGGCTTGCTCGAGTTCTTTGCGGTTGCGCACTTCGATCTGCACGCGTTGGCCGGGCTTGCGCGCCGCCAGCGCGGCTGCCAGCACCTTGGGAATGCCGCCGCCGAGCGCGATGTGGTTGTTCTTGATGAGAATGCTGTCGGAAAGATCGAGGCGGTGATTCTCGCCGCCTCCGCAGGAGACCGCGTACTTGTCGAGGATGCGGAGGCCGGGGACGGTTTTGCGCGTGTCCAGGACCTTCGCTTTCGTGCCCTGCACCTGGTCGACGTAGCGCCGTGTAACGGTGGCGATACCGCTCATGCGCTGCATCAGGTTGAGAATGACACGCTCGCAGGAGAGCAGCACGTGCGCAGTGGAGCGCACGACTGCAATCGATTGCCCGCGCTTCACGCGGACGCCGTCGAAAATCTCCGGATGGTGGACAACCTCGTAGCGAACGGCATTCGCCCGTCCGGAGGTGTGGCTCAGCCGGGAATAGATCTCCAGAAAGCGGGGAATGCAGCCCAGGCCGGAGACGACGCAATCCTCCTTGGCAACGATGGTGCCGGAGGCTCGCAGCTTGGGATCGATAGTGTAGATGGTGGTGATGTCCTTGAGGGCCTGATCTTCCAGCAGGGCATGCTCCAGGATGGCCTCGACTCGCTTGCTCTTCCAATCCATACGAAGATTGATGATACGCCGCCAGGATAGATCGGATGTGGATGACCTTGAGCAGGGCTTAAGGAACCACAATTTAGGATAAACGGATGTTTGTTCGAGGATTTTCTTTGTTGCTGGTGGCGATTGCGCCGCTGGTCATGCGGGCGCAGGTGCAGCCACAGCGGGACGAGTGCGATCTGAGAGCGCCGGGAGTGTGCGTGCGGCACGTTCTCCAGGATGAAGGCGCGATTCTGACCAGTCCGCTTCATGCGCGTGCCACCGATCTGCTTTGGATTGCCCCGTTTGGGCTCGCGACAGGCGTGGCCATCGACTACGACGCCCATGCATTGCGCACGCTGGGCTATCACCCCAAGCAGCAGAACACCTTCGATCAGATCTCGAATGTGGGCGCGGTGTATCTTCCGATTGCAGCTATCGCAGGCGGGTATGCCGCGGGCGCATGGCGCAAGGACGATTATCTTCAGCAGACCGCCGTCCTTTCCGCGGAAGCGATCCTTGACGCGCAAATCATCAATCTTCCGCTGAAATATGCCATCAATCGGCAGACGCCCGACCAGGGCGACGGAACTGGCCGCTTCTGGCCGCACGGTACACGGACATGGCCCGATGGGCAGTCAATGCCGTCTGGGCATGCACTGACGGCGTGGAGCATGGCGCATGTGGTAGCTGCACGCTATCCGGGTTGGGGGCCGCGGCTGGCGGCGTACGGAGTGGCCACCGCGGTGAGCGCATCGCGCGTAATGGCGCGACAGCATTTTCCTTCAGACGTAGTAGTGGGCAGCACACTAGGCTACCTGATCGGCGGATACGTGGTACACAAGCGCGGTGAGGTCAGCAAGGCGTTCTCATTCTCCATGGTGGACACGCCGAATGGACGCGGCATGCAGTTGTCCTACAACTTCGTCCATTAGGAAGGCGGCAGCGCGTCGAGCGCGGTGCGTGTGCGCTCGATGAGTGTGGTGAGCTCCGCATTGCGGCGGCGGATGCCTTCGACGACCTGCGCCGGAGCTTTGGCCAGGAAAGCCTCGTTGCCGAGCTGGCGATCGCTGTTTTCTTTTTCCTTCTCCAGCTTTGCGAGTTCCTTGCTGAGGCGCTCGCGCTCCGCCCTGGCGTCGAGCGTTTTCTCGTAAACGACGGCGACATCGAAAGTGGGCGTGGCGCGGTGAGCAAGGCCTTCGGGCAATTGCGGGACGATTTCGAGGGTGGTGACGCGCGCCAGGCGCTGGATGGTCGCGAGGTTCTGCTGGAAGACCGCGGGGTCTTCCGTGCGCAGCAGGATGGGAATGGATTCACGCTCAGGCACGCCGGCATCCTTGCGGGCAGCGCGAACCGCGACGATGAGCGATTGAAGCAGGGCCATCTGAGCCTCTGCGGTTTCGTCGAGGTCCTTCTTTGCCGAGACGGGATAGGGCATCAGCGCAATGGAACGTACCGGTGGCCGGCCTGCGTGGAAGGCGTGCCAGATCTCTTCGGTGATGAAGGGCATGAACGGCGAGAGCAGGCGAAGCGACGAATCGAAGACACCATTGAAGAGCAGGAAGCCCAGGAGGCCATCCTGCTCGTCGTCGGAATTGTTGGAATCACTGGATTCGATGCGCAGCTTCACCAGCTCGAGATACCAGTCGCACAGGTCGCCCCAGAAGAACTGGTAGATGGCGTGGGCGGCTTCATCGAAGCGGTAGGCTTCCAGCGCACTGTTGACGGCATTCGCGGTGGCGTAGAGGCGAGATAGAATCCAGCGATCCTCAAGCCGCGATTGATCGGCAGTTTCCGGCTGTTTCGGCGCTTCGGGGTTTGCCGGGTCAGGAAGCAGAACTGCCTGGTCGTGGCTCACCGTTGCAAGGTCAATCGAGTCAGCGATGAAGCCGCCTTCCGGGAACAGGCGCTCGCGCTGCATGAAGAGGAAGCGCGCAGCATTCCAGATCTTGTTGGCAAAGGCGCGATAGCCCTCGGTGCGGGCTTCGGAAAAGGCGATGTCCGTTCCGGGCGAGGCCATGGTCGCGAGCGTGAAACGAACAGCGTCCGTCCCGTAGCGCTTGACGATCTCGATCGGGTCGATGACGTTGCCCTTGGTCTTGGACATCTTCTGGCGCTCGGCATCGCGGACGAGCGCGTGGATGTAGACCTCGCGGAAGGGCACGGCGTCCTTGAGCGTGCGCGCGGAGCCATCGGGCATCGGAACATCGAGCATGAAGTGGCAGCCGAACATGATCATGCGGGCCACCCAGAAGAAGAGGATGTCGAAGCCGGTGACGAGCAACTCGGTGGGATAGAAGGCGGCGAGATCGGGCGTCTGGTCCGGCCAGCCGAAGACCGACATGGGTAGGAGACCAGAGGAGAACCAGGTATCGAGTACATCCGTTTCCTGCGTGATTGCCTGAGACTTGCAGTGCTCGCAGGCTTCGGGCGTTTCGCGCGCCACCGTCACCTTGTCGCAGGCAGCGCAGTGCCAAGCAGGGATGCGATGGCCCCACCATAGCTGGCGCGAGATGCACCAGTCGTGGATGTTGCGCATCCACTCGTCGTAGGTTTTGCGGTATTGCGCGGGCGTGAAGCGGATGTAGCCTTCGTCCACCGCAGCGATGGCCTTTTCCGCGAGCGGCTGAATCTTGATGAACCACTGGGTGGAGAGGCGCGGCTCGACGGTAGTCTTGCTGCGGTCGCACTTGCCGACGGCATGGGAGTGCTCCTTGACCGAATACCCGGGCTGCCCTTCCAGCTCGGCGACGATGCGTTTGCGCGCCTCGAAGCGATCGAGTCCGGCGAAGGGCCCGGCGACCTCATTGAGGTGCGCGGTCTCGTCCATGACGTTAATGGACTGAAGCTTGTGGCGCTGGCCAACGGCGTAATCATTCGGGTCGTGTGCGGGTGTGATCTTCACGGCGCCGGTGCCGAACTCGGGCGAGACCCATGGGTCGGCAATGATGGGAATTTCGCGTCCGATGAAGGGCACACGGACGCTTCCCCCTGTAGATGCTTATACCGTTCGTCAATAGGATGCACGGCGATGGCGACATCGCCGAACATGGTCTCCGGCCGGGTAGTGGCGACGAGCAGGGATTCTTCCGAACCGACGATGCCGTAAGGGATCGTATAGAGCTTGCCCTGCTGCTCCTCGTGGATCACTTCCAGATCGGAGATGGCGGTCTGGCAGTCCGGGCACCAGTTGACGATGTACGCCCCGCGATAGATGAGGCCTTGCTCATGGAGACGGACGAAGGCTTCGCGGACTGCGCGGGAGAGGCCGGCGTCCATGGTGAAATACTCGCGCGACCAGTCGACGGAAGCGCCGAGACGTTTCATCTGGTCGAGGATGGCTCCGCCATACTGCTCTTTCCACTTCCAGACACGCTCCAGAAAGGCTTCCCGGCCCAGCTTCTGGCGTGATGTTTTTTCGGTGGCGAGCTGGCGCTCGACCAGCATCTGAGTGGCGATGCCAGCATGGTCCGTGCCGGGCACCCAGAGTGTGCGATCGCCACGCATACGATGCCAGCGCATCAGGATGTCGCTCTCCGTATGCTCGAACATGTGGCCCATGTGCAGGTTGCCGGTGACGTTGGGCGGCGGCAGCAACATGGTGAAGTTGCGCTGGGGGGTGCTCTCGTCGAGCGCAGTGGTGTGAAAGAGATTTTCACGTACCCAGTACTCGGCCCAGCGCTCTTCAATCGCGGCGGGGTCGTAGGCTTTTGGAAGTTCGTGCGGCATGGAGCTTCAGGGTAACAAAGAGGAGACAAGTACAGACCACAAGAGGTAAAAGCAAAGAACTAGCGACAGCGGCAGAAACAGCAACGGCAGAGAAGCTCTCTGCCGTTTTCTGCTTTTGTCTAGTTGTCTGCTGTTGTCTTAGAACGGGTTCAGCTTGTCGATGCCCTTCTTCTTCTTGTTCACGCTGGAGGACTCGGCACTCTGGTCGGTTTTGACCTTGGGATTCTTCTTATGCTTTTTGCCCGGAGCGGGAGTGCCGGTCTGCACCTGGGCGTTGCTACCCGGCGCGCTCTTTACGTCGTTGATCTGATTCTGGCCTTCGGCAGGCTTCTCCACCGGGGGCAATGGGGCGCTGTTGGCCGGTCCAACCGCCTTCAGGCCGTAGTTGTCGCTGGCGCCGGTGGCAGGTGCAGGCCCAGCGGGGTTTGCGCCTTCGCCGGCTGCTGGAGCAGCCGCGGGAGGATTCGCGCCGGTTGTGGTGTTGCCGCTGTTGTTGTCGACGGCATCGCCGTTAGGATTCAGAATCTCCGCACCTATGCCGGTCCCACCGTTGCCCGCAGGGTTCGGCACGGCGGGTTCGCCGGTACGCGGCGCTGCGGTGCCATTCTCGATAGCGGCGGAAGTCCCGGAGGCTGGAGCTTCGCCGGCCGGTTTGCCTGCCGCCGCTTCGAAGATCGCGACGTTCTCTTTACTGACTTCCGGAGCTGTGACGGTCTGCGCGGGAGTCATGCGCGGCTCGCCGACGCGCGCAGCTTCCAGGGTGGAGGGACCGTGCTTGACCAGCAGCATGGCGCGGTCCTTGAGCTTGATATTGGTCCGGCTCTGCTCCTCAGCTTCGCTCTCCGCGAGCTCTGTCTGGGTCGGCTCCGGCACCGGCCGGCCGAGCGCGATGAGCTTTTCGCGCGCGTCCTCAACGTGGGGCGCCATGGGATAACGGGTGATCACCTTGGCATAGCAGTCGGCGGCGCGGTCGCCGTAGGAGGCGATCAAGCGCTCACGCTGGGCGGGCTTGAGATAGGTCATCTTGGAGGCGATGTTTGCCTCCGACGCGTAATCGTCGCCGAGCTGCATCAGGGCAAGATCGCTCTTGCTGAACAGCGGATAGGAGTCCGTGAGCGTCTGTAGACGCGCAATGCTCGCGGGCCAGTTCTCATGCGTCGCATAGAAGCTGCCGATGGTGAACTGGCGCTGAGCGAGCACTTCCTGCACCTCGCGCAGGCGCTGTTTCGCGCGCGGGACCAGCGTGGAATCCGGGTACTGCTGGATCATCAGGCGGTATTCCTGCTCGGCGCGTTCCGCGTCGGTCGGGTCGCGGTCCGGCTTTTCCATCTGTTGGTAATAGATGTCGCCCACCTTCATCTGCGCTTCAGCGGCCTCGGGCTGATTGGGAAAGAAGGTGATGAAATCCTTGTACTCGGCCTCGGCCTGCTGCAGGGCAGCGGCGCCCCCTTCCTTGTACCAACTGTCGCCGACAGCGAGCTTGGCGCGCATCTGGTATTCCGATTCCGGATAGGTGGTGAGCAGGGCCTGCAGATCGAGACGGGCCACGTCGTATTTGCCCTTGCGGAGGGCAGTCATCGCCTTGTCGAAGAGCTCCTTGTCCGGCTGCTTGGAGGTGACGCCGGCCAGCGGGTCCGTGGAACTTACCTTCCTAGGCTTCTTGGTGTGGTGCAGGATCTGGGCGGGTGCGCTGGGCACGGATGCGGCTGCGAAACACGCGGCAGCGGAAAGGACGAGCAGGCGGGCGGAAAAACTACGGTTCATGAAAACATCCTCACGACTTGGCAAAAGGCCACCGGCAGCACGCGCTCGATTCAGGCCTGTGGGTTTCTCCCAATCATTCTAGACCGTTTTCACAATTGTCATGTTTCACAGGCATCTGCGAGGAGCAGCTTTTCTTAACGGAAAAGCTGCGTTTGCAGCTCTTCGCAGCCCGCATTCTTGTGAAAACGGTCAACGGGCCGCGGCGAGCTCTGCCGAGCGTGCCGCATCCAATAATTCCCGCGCGTTGCGCTCGGGGTGGCCACCGTCGAAGACGGCGCTGCCGGCGACCAGCAGCTCCGCTCCTGCTTCGACGACGGCGGCCACGGTGTCGTGAGCCACGCCGCCATCGATCTCGATGCGGAATCTCAGATTCCGCTCCGCACGTAGCTCGCGAAGGCGGCGGACCTTGTCCAGAGAGAACGGGATAAATTTCTGGCCGCCAAAGCCGGGGTCCACGCTCATGATCAGGACGTGGTGAAGCATCGGCAGCACGTCGTAGAGCAGGTCGACGCGGGTAGCCGGATTGAGAACGACGCCGGGCTCCATGCCGTGCTCGCGGATGTGCTCGATGGTGCGATGCAGGTGAACGCAGGCTTCGTAGTGGACGCCAATCCAGTTGGCTCCCGCTTCGGCGAAGGCCGGGATGAACTCGTCGGCATTCTCAATCATGAGGTGGCAATCGAGCGGCAGCTTCGTGACCTTGCGCAGCGACTTTACGACCGGCGGCCCGAGGGTGATGTTGGGGACGAAATGCCCGTCCATCACATCGACGTGAATGACGGTGCCGCCGCCGCGCTCGGCCGCGGCTACAGCTTCGGCTAGCCGGGCGAAATCCGCGGACAATATAGATGGCAACAATTCAACCACCCGGCCAGTGTACCAGCGGGTGCGGTGCGGTTATGCCTATACGGGTTTCTGCTCGGCAAGCTGCCGGTACAGCAGTCCCACGGGCCACGCGCGAGATGGCGCGGAGCAGCAGTTTGTTCGGAATAGCGCCCTGGGCATCTGCAAAGATGGCCTCGCCGACTCGCTTCGCTGCCGGGCGAAAGATCCACCGCGTGAAAAGCGCAAGATGGTCTTCAATCTGCGGCGTGGACGGGCGCAAGGGCGATATCGCATCGAGTGCCTGGAGAGCTGCCGTCAGGCGCTCTTCCAGGGTGTCCACGGCAGGAGCTGTGGCGGGCGATACGTCGAGCGGCACGGGCGCTAGCGCCACTGGATGCGAGTAGAGGGATGACGAGCCGGACTGCTCATTGTGCAGCCGCATGCCGAGAGTCGCATATGGGACCGGGCCGGCGAGTCCCTGGCGCGTCAGGCGAAACAGCGCCATTTCCCCTGGTTGTGCCGACGGCTGGACGATGACTGCCGAAAGCTCGGAGAGGAGCCGAACGGATTCGGGCAGTTCGCGGAGAGCGGCTTCTGCCTTCTCATACCGCTGGTGGATGGCGGATGCGTTCTCGAATTCAAGCGCCTCGGATGCGGCGGCGCGTTCACGCTCCAAGGCAGAGAGCAGGCTGGCGCCGTGGCTGCGCAGCGTCTCAAACACGGCATCGGCTTCGGCGCGGTGGCGTTCCGGCGTGCAGGTTTGATTGCATGGCGCCAGGCACTTCTTCATTTCGAAGTAGGGGCAGGCGGGGTGCTCGGGATAGGGATGGAGATCTTCGACACAGCGGCGCAACTGGAAGAGATCGAGCAGGGCGTCGCAGGCGCGTTCCGCCGCAACGCGTGTCGGGAAGGGGCCGAAGCTGCGGTCCGCCGCGCTACGCACGTAGCGATTCGTAGCGAAGAGGCGTGGGAAGTCGTTCTCGAGCGCCATGCGCAGGTATGCGGGCGGCCGGAGACGCAGCCGCTTGCGGACGGTGGCCGCATCCTTTACTGAAAAGATGCTTCCGATCTCACGGTAAAGCAACAGGGAAGCTTCGAACTCCGAGCCGTAGGGCGACCAGGCGATCTCCTGCACGAAAGGAAGAAGCTGCATGCGGCGGGAGAGGGCGCCCTCGGGCGCCAGCATGCGCTGAATGCGGCGACGCAGATTCGTGGTGCGCGCCATGTAGGGCTCGCGGCGCTCGCCAAAGCCGAGCGAGAAGACGGCGGGCAAATCGGGCAGCGCGGCGATGGCTGCCGTCGCGCCTGCTGCGTCAAAAGGTAAAGAATGCGCCAGCACGGTTTCATTCTAGTTGCCGCAGGAAATGGGCGCTGGCCATGGGGAGACGACGACAGATATCGTCGCAATACTCCGAGAATTGTCGCGCACTAAGTTACGAATTTGGACCGCACTTGCCGAGATCCGGCGGCTCTCGAATGCCTCTGCGTGATTTCCGGATATGGCATGGAACGAGAATTTCGTCCCAGTTTATTGACAGTCGGTGGGCACTTTTTTGTGGACACGTCCAAACCGCTGTCATATGATCCACCAAATTTCTATTTACGGTTTTTAAACAAATTTAAACGATGCCGGTTCCACGCAGACCGGCTGGATATTTCACTTTTCGAGGTTAGGCGCAGATGGCAGCACGTAGATATTCCTGTCTCAAAATCAGTCTTGCCGCGGGCCTCCTGGCCGCTCCTGTGATTCCGTGCCTCGCTCCTGCCGCGTATGCGCAGGCGACAGCCAGCGGCACCATCGCCGGCACAATCACCGATTCGTCGAGTGCAGCCATTGTGGGCGCCACGGTCACGGCAACCAATACCGGCACGAATGAACAGCGGACGACGAAGACCGGGGGCGCCGGTGAATACCGCTTCGATCTTTTGCCGGTGGGCCACTACAAGATCCATGTGGAAGCGCCGGGATTTGCCTCCGGCGAGATCAAAGATCTGGATCTGCTGGTGGGGACGACAGTGGCCGCCAACGTGCCGTTGAAGCCGGGAACCACCGGGGAAACGGTAGAGGTGCAGGCGATTAATCAGCTTGTCGACCCGGAAAAGAGCGATGTTTCGGTTGCAGTGACGCCGAAGCAGATCACCGAACTGCCTCTGAACGGACGCGATTACGGCAACCTGGCGATCCTTGCTCCCGGCGTGAAGATGGTGGACAGCTACGATCCGACGAAGAACCGGTATGCGGTCTATGCCGTGAACGGATCGACCGGCCGCAACACGAACACTACCGTCAACGGTATCGATAACAAGGACGGCACAGTAGGCGGAGCAGTGATGCAGCTGCCGCTCGAAGCTGTGCAGGAGTTCATTATCAGTCCCAACCGCTTCTCGGCGGTGAATGGGCGCAGCGAGGGCGCTGCGCTGAACGTGGTGACAAAGTCCGGCACCAATCTGTTCCACGGCAGCCTGTACGGTTTTTTCCGTACGCAGGACTTTCAGACGAATAACTATTTTGCGGAGCAGAGCGGTCAGCCGAAACCGGATTACAGCCGCCAGCAGTATGGTGGTGCGTTTGGGGGGCCGATCCGCAGGGACAAGGACTTCGGCTTCTTTGCCTATGAAGGCTTGCGGGAGCGCTCAAGCATTTCGACGAATCCCGATTCGTTTGACGAGTTAACAGTCGTGGCTAACCTGGCCAAGCAGCAACCCGGCCTCTTTGCAGTGCCGCCGGAGCCGTCGCGCACCATTCCAACTCCTTTCGACGAGAAGCGTTATAACGGCCGCATTGATCATATCTTCAACGACAAGCACAAAGCATTCGTCAGTTACATCGCACAGGACAACAAGAGCAACAATGATCAGGCCAACGCTCGCGTGGACCTGACTCAGGGCAACTTCACGATCAATGATTTGATTCTGGCGAACGTCACGCTGAGTTCATTGTTCACCCCGAACACGGTGAACACATTCACCGTCGGCTTCCAGTATTGGAACAATCTGATTGACTCCAAGTTGCGCGCGCCAACCATCACGTTTCCCGACACCACGCAATTCGGAACAAACGTGAACGTGCCGCAGAAGTCGAGCCAGCACAAGTTTCAGTTCCGCGACGATATCTCCTACACTCACGGGCGCCATACCCTGCGGGGCGGTGTGGACTTCGTCTATGAGCCTCAACTGGGTGGCTTCTTCGAGAACAATCCCACGCCGGAATTCGATTTCGTCGATTCGCCGCAAAATTTGCTGAGCGACACTGTGAAGTATCCGCAGGGTTTCTCTACTCCGGGCGCAGTGATCGGCATGACGGGCACTGCGGGCGACCCGAGTTTCCTGCTGTCGCCAAAGATGATCGGGTTCTACTTCGAAGACGACTTTCGCCTTACGCAGCGGCTGCTGCTCAACCTGGGCATTCGCTACGATCGCGACATCGATACGTACGGACTAGACAAGCAGAAGATTAGCCGCACGCATCAGGAGTTGATAGCAGCGGCCGCCACGGGCGTTGCAACTGTGCCTACAACGAGGAACCCGGTTACGTATCTCACGGGTTATACCCCTAATTTGGCCAACATCGGCGGTGTCTATACCGGATTGCCTCACAACGACAACAAGGACATCAGTCCGCGCATCGGCTTCTCCTACGATCTCTTTGGCACTGGCCGCGTAGTTCTACACGGCGGTTATGGTCTCTATTTCGGACAGACGTTCGAGAATATCCCGCTATTCATGCTTCAGCAGGCGAACAATCAGGTGTTCGCGAACACTTTCAGCATCAACTGCAACGGGCCCGGAGACACTACATGCTCGTCGGATAACGATGTTCCGGGGACTGGAATTCTGTTGAGCAACTACCGTTACGGCGTTGATCCCCAGCCGGTAATACCTCCGGCAACTTTCAACCTGGCGCCAGGATCGACAGGCCGCCTCATGGATCCGAGTTACAGGAACCCCTATACACAGCAGATCAACGCAGGATTCCAGTACTCGCCGAATAACTTCTCGGTCATCGAAGTGGATTATGTGCAGGCGCGCGGCCTGCATGACGACAAGACCGTTAACATCAACCCCGTTCAGTACTTCAGCGATGGCAGCCGGCCATTCTCTGCGGCCTTTGCAGCAGCAGGAGTGCCCAAGCTTGGCCGCATCGCGGACGAGGCGTCGATCGGTCGTTCTTACTATGACGGGCTGAACGTCAGCTATCGGCAGCAGATGTGGAAGCGATTCACCGGAACGGTGAACTACACCTTTGCCAAGGCACTCGCCTTCGAAGGGGGCGCAGCCAGCTTCCGCAATACGGCGACGAACCCGTTTCTCGGGCAATTCCGCCGGCAAGACTACGGCGCGGCTCCCGCCGACGAGCGTCACCATGTCACCGCATCCGCAACGCTCAGCCTGCCGTGGAAGATCGAGGTTTCTCCAATCTTTCAGATTGGGACTGGTCGGCCGATCGATATCCAACAGGCGAGCAGCAATCTCTGGGGCTTTGGCAGCGGCTTCAGCAATCCCCACGCAGTCGTTCCTGTAGGCGCGCCGCTCACGAAGCAAGCATCCTATATAGCTTTCGCTGGAATCGCCGGTACCGATTACGTGACTTGCCTTCAAAACGGCACGTGCCGCGAGGTCTCGTACGACAATTATCGAGGGCCGGCATTTGTGGAACTCGATGCACGCTTCGGCAAGACAATCACACTGCACGATCGCTATAACCTGAACTTGTTCTTCCAAGGATTCGACCTGACGAACAGAGCCAATTTCGGCAGTAACCTCCACAACATTGTCACCAACTTCGACCCTGATCCAAGCCTCAATACGTTTCTCAAGCCTTCCGACTTCATCACACCCAACAGCACAGTACTTCCCAAGTCGTTTACGGGTGAGTTTGGAGCGCGCTTCAGCTTCTAACAGGAATTGTCATCCTCAAATTGAGGCCGCCTGCGGGCGGCCTCAATTCTTGCTTGGCGGAGAGATCACAACGTGCCGGAAGGTCACTGCCCACGTTACATTTGGGAGCAACTCTGAGGTTCCGGTATGCTAGGCGCTGCTAAAGGCAGACAGGCCCTCTGGAGGGATAACGTGCTGATCGATCGACGCAGTTTTCTGCGCGGAACGGGATACTCGCTTGCTGGAATCGCCCTGACTCAAAGAGCGCAGGCCGCGCAGGTGCAATCCGTCGATGTGACGATCGACACCCGCAAAGAGCTTGCGACCATGCCGCCGGATTTCCTGGGGCTCAGTTATGAATCCGCTCAGCTTGCCGATCCGGTGTTCTTTGCCGTAAGCAACTCGACCCTGGTACGGGCTCTTCGCGAGCTCTCGCCGCATGGTGTTCTACGGTTGGGCGGCACTCTCAGCGATATGACACTGTGGCAAGGAAGCACGGGCAACAATATTTCGCCGGAAGAAGCCGAGAGAGTAAGGACCCGGTATGAATGGCGGCTGGTGGATGGGAAAGCCGCAAGCCAGCGCCCAGCTACGCTGGGGCCGGAAGGTATCATCGCGCTGGGCGGCTTCCTGCGAGCTACCAATTGGAAGCTGCTCTATGGATTGAACCTGGGTACGGGCACGCCGGAGCGTGCGGCAGAAGAGGCCGCGCTGGTCATGAAGCACGCCGGCGCCCATTTGCTTGCCTTTCAGGTAGGGAATGAAGCGGACATCTTTGGATTTCGCAAGCCGGGATGGAATTTCGAAGCATATTGGAGTGACTATCAGCGATATGTGAAGGCAGTTCGCGCACGTATGCCGCACGCGCCATTCGCCGGCCCGGATGTTGCCGTGAAGACCGACTGGGTGACGCAGTTTGCCGAGCGCGCGAAGGGCGATGCGGTGCTGGTTTCGTCGCACTACTATGCGATGGGGCCCGCAGGCGCACCGGGCATCGACGCCCGGAAGCTGCTGAGCGACGATCCGCGGCTCGCGCGCGAGATGCCGATACTGGTGGGAGCCGGGAAAGCCGCGGGCGTGCCCTATCGCATGACAGAAGGCAACACCTGCTATCACGGTGGCCAGCCGGGCGTGAGTGATGCGTTTGCCTCCGCGTTGTGGGCAGCGGATTATTCCTTGCGTGTGGCGCAGGCTGGCTTTGCCGGTGTGAACCTACACGGCGGTGGCGAAGGCTACTATGCGCCGATTACGGGCGAGCCGAATGCCACGAAGCTGCGGCCGGAGTACTACGGCATGCAGCTCGCGCAGCAATTCGCGGGAGCCACATTCGTGAGTGCATTGGTTGCCAATGCTCACGATGTCAACGCATATGCAGCGCGGCGGAAAGACGCTTTGCTGGTGGCCGTGGTCAACAAATCGAGCGATACCGCGCAGGTGAAACTGCGCTCAGGAGCGGCCAAGGCAACGGAATGTTGGAAGCTGAGCGCGCCGTCTCTTGATGCGAAGGAAGGCGTGCAGTTCGCGCGAGCAGCGGTGGATGAGCGCCTTGTCCCGGGCTACGCAGCGGTCGTATGGAAGTTCCCGCTGAAGTGAGCTGCGTTCACGCTCCGGCGATTGTCATCCCATCGATGCGCAGCGTAGGCGACGCAACTGAGCTGCGGAAGACCATATCGTCACCGGCGGCGGTGATGTTCTGGAACATCTCGCGCAGATTTCCCGCGATGGTGACGCCCTCGACTGGATAGCTGAGCTCGCCGTTTTCGATCCAAAGGCCGGATGCGCCGCGCGAGTAGTCACCGGTGACCATGTTGACGCCCTGGCCGATGAGCTCCGTCACGTAGAAGCCGCTCTTGACATCAGCAAGGATGGACGCAGGCGGCAGCGGCGATACGGATTCCAGGAAGAGATTGCCCGCGCCGATGCCGGGCGCGCCGGTGATTCCGCGCGAGGCATTGCCGGTGGACTGCATGTTGAGCTTGCGCGCCATGTATGTGTTGAGCAGATAGCTTTTCAGGATGCCATGCTCGACGATGACGGTGCGGCGCGTCGGCAGTCCTTCGCCATCGAAGGGTGATGTGCCGAAGCCGCCCACGAGCGTCCCGTCGTCGATGATGGTCAACTCCGGGCTGGCGACGCGCTCGCCGAGCTTCCCGGCGAAGAATGACGACTGGTGATAGATCAGCGAGCCGTTTGCCGCTTCAAAGATGTGGCCGACGATGGAACGCGCAATCTCGGGCGAGAAGACGACAGGCACCTGCTGCGTGGGAACGGAGCGCGCTCCGAGGCGGCGCAGCGTGCGGCGCGCGGCTTCCGCGCCGACGGATTCCGGAGATTCAAGTCCTGCCGCAGAGCGAGCGCTCGTGTACCAGTAGTCTCGCTGCATCTGGCCATCGGCGGATTGCGCGATGGGGCTGGCGGAGATGGAACAGATGGAGCGGCGGTATTCGCCGAGAAACCCGCGCGAGTTGGCGAGTATCTTGTGGCCGGAGCCGGAGTCGAAGGAGCCACCACGGCTATTGGTGATGCGCGGATCGGCAGCGAAACAAGCGGCATCCGCGCTCCGCGCAAGCGCAATCCGGTCGGCGGCGGGTAGATCATCTACGTCGTTCGAGTAGATACGCAGATCACCGGTGAGCTTTCCAAAGCTCGCCGGCTCGGGTAGACCCGCGAAGGGATCTTCTGATGTCACGCGTGCGAGATCGACGGCGCCGCGAACGAGCCGGTCGAATCCCGCAGGCGTCAGGTCGCTGGTGGATGTCGATGCCGAGCGCGCGCCGACAAAGACGCGCAGTCCCGCAGCACGCGAGCCGGAATCCTTCAGGCGTTCAACTTCGCCCTTGCGGACCAGCGCTTCAAACTCATCGCCTTCGTAGAGGACGACTTCGGCGTCGGTGGCCCCGGCTGCCAGCGCTTGTTCGACAAGCTGTGTGGCCAGCGCGGCGGTGAGTTCCTGGTGCGCGATATTGCGTTCGGCGGGGGCTTCGATCATGAGCGACCGGTCCCACCCACGACCATGCGGTCGAGCTTGATGGTGGGCATGCCGACGCCGACCGGCACGCTCTGGCCTTCCTTGCCGCAGGTGCCGATGCCTTCATCCAGGCGCAGGTCGTGGCCCACCATCGAGACGTACTTCAGCGCTTCCGGGCCGTTTCCGATGAGCGTCGCATCTTTGACAGGCGCGGTGATTTTGCCATCTTCGATCAGGTAGGCCTCGCTGGCGGAGAAGACGAATTTGCCATTGGTAATGTCCACCTGCCCGCCGC
Organism: uncultured Acidobacteriaceae bacterium; assembly: GCA_963758545.1. Lineage (GTDB taxonomy): Bacteria > Acidobacteriota > Terriglobia > Terriglobales > Acidobacteriaceae > KBS-83. The sequence continues at coordinate 231,915 of CAVWVY010000001.1, forward strand.
CGAAGTTTACTGCGTAAAGACCGCGTTTGACCGATCGTAGAATGTCCTCGGGCTCGTCCTCGCCGGCGAGCATGTAGGTGTTGGTCATGCGCGGCATGGGAACCGCCTGGTAGCTTTCACGGCGGCAGTTACCGGTCTCCGGAATGCCCATCAGGCGCGAAGAAAGCTTGTCGCTCATGTAGCCCTTCAGGATGCCGTTTTCGATCAGCACTGTTTCCTGTGTCGGCGAACCTTCATCGTCCACATTGAGTGAACCGCGACGGTTGGGCATGCGTCCGTTGTCGACGACTGTGACTTTAGACGACGCTACGGACTGGCCGATGAGGCCGGAAAATGCCGAAGTGCCTTTGCGATTGAAATCGGCTTCCAGTCCGTGGCCGACCGCTTCATGCAGCAGAACACCGGGCCAGCCGGGGCCGAGGACGACTTCCATCTCGCCCGCCGGAGCGGGTACCGCATTCAGTTGAAGGATCGCCTGACGCGCCGCTTCTTTGGCGAAGTGCTCCGGCGTCTTCTCGTGATGGAAGTAGTCGAGCTCCACGCGTCCACCGCCGCCCGCGCTGCCGCGCGTGATGTTGCTGCCTTCCTTTGCAATGACGAAGACATTGAAGCGGGCGAGCGGCTGCGTGTCGGAGGCGAAGGTGCCGTCGGATGCGGCGACCAGGATGCGGCGTACTTCGTCCGAGAAGCCGGCGCGCACCTGCACGATGCGCGGGTCGGCCGCCCGAGCCGCGTGATCGGCGCGGAGCAGCAGTTCGAGTTTGGACGCGATGCCGGCATCGCCTTCCGGCGAGAGCACGGGGTAGAGATTCTGCTGCGCCTTTTCGCGAAAGCCTGCGACGGGTTCCTTGGCGGGGCCACTGGCAATCAACGCGGCCGTGCGCGCGGCGCGGAGCAGGCGATCGGCGGAGAGGTCGTCCGTGTAAGCGTAGCCGGTGCGCTCGCCTGCGACGACGCGTATGCCGCAGCCTGCGCTCAAACCCTGGTTCGCGGACTTTACCAGAGACTCATCGAGGCCGATGGAGGTGGACGCGATCGACTCGAAATAAAGATCGGCATAGTCGCCACCGGCGGAAAGCGCCTCGCCCAGGCAGCGTTCGAGCAGTCGCTCCGTAATCCCGAAAGTATCGAAGAAATAGCGCTTGTGCTCAGCGCCAGGCGCAACTTGCTGGGGCGTTCCAGAAGGGAGGTTTGTAGGGTGATGGCTCATGTCTGTTAGTTGGATGATCTAGTTCGATTGTAGGCTTCAGCCTGGCCAAAACAGGTCTGTTTTCCGTGCTAGATTGAGCGCATGAGCACAACAGCGGAGCAGGATCTGGAGACGCAGCGCTACCCCGTCGGGCGGTTCGAGCTAACCCAGCAGGTCACGCCGGAGCAGCGGAAGCAGGCGATCGAAATCCTTGCGGCATTTCCGAAGCTCTTCCGCCAGGAGGTGGAGCAACGTGGAGAGCCGGGCCTGGAGCTACCCTATCGGCCGGGCGGCTGGACGCTGCGGCAGCTTGTGCATCATGTAGCGGACAGCCACTCGCAGATGTCGGGCCGTTTGCGTATGGCGGTTACGGAGGACTGGCCGACGATCAAGCCGTATGACGAGGCGGAGTGGGCGCGGCTGGCGGACGCCTCGACAATGCCGGTCGCTCCATCGCTGGCGATTATCGACGGAGTGCATGCCCGTCTGGACAGCTTGTTCCGCTCGCTCAAAGAGGCTGATTGGGCGCGGGGCTTCCATCATCCGGAGAACGGTCCGGAGCGCCTCGACCAGGTGTTGCTGCGTTACGAGTGGCATAGCCGCCATCATCTGGCACATGCCCGCGCTGTGCGGGTCAGCTAAAGACTCAGTCTCACACGGAGGGGTGATTCCTCCGATCAGGCGTTCGACCGACACTGAATCGGCAGATATATGCCGGCCATCGTTACAGATTTGAGCGCGGAGACGCTCGCGCGCGAATTGGAGTCGTTCCTTGCGGAGCATCCCGGCGCGGCTGTCCTCGAAGATGGGCGCGTGCTCTTCGACATGCGGGAGGCGCGTTATGCGCTCTCCGCTGAGCATGGCCGCTGCGTGCTGCAGTTGTGGTCGGAGGAGCGGAACATTGTTCGCACCGTGACCGGCCTCGATGTGCGGAAGGGCGCACTACGCCTTCAGGTGCGGCGCTTTGGACAAACCAAACCGCAGATGCTGCACCTGCTGGCGGACCGCGATCAACGGACGCCTTCCACCCGTGCGGCGATCCGCTCGCGGTATCTGCGGCAGCTGGAGCATGTGCTGCCGCGCGTCTTCGGCGACTGGAAGATCGAATCACTGAGCAGCTCGATGGATCTCGAGCACAGCTTCGGCCCAGGGTACGCTCGCGGCCTGCTAACGCGGGGACAGAGCGCGTGGGCTCTGATCGCGGTCAACCCGGAGGAGTCGCCGGCGACCATCGATGGCATCCTGACGCTCGGCTTGCTGTGGCTAAGTCGCTGCCGCGAGCGCGCGGGCGATCGCAGGCACATCGCGGGTCTGCGAGTGATCGTGCCCGAGGGCCACGCTGCGGTCACGCAGTCCCGCATGGGCTGGCTGGACGCTTCGCAGGCCAAGTGGGAGCTGTACGAATGCGATGCGCGAGCTGAGGGACTGCGTCCGGTAGAGACTGGCCGCGACGGCAATCTGGAGATGCGGCTGATGCAGAACGTCAACAGTGCCGCGGCGATGGAGCGTCTGCAGGCAGGCATCGCACAGGTGATGGCGCTGGTGCCGGAAGCCGCGCGTGAGCGCGTTGAGCAGCGCGTGCACAGCGCTTCCGCTGTCGGGCTGTCGGTCTATGGGTTGGAGTTTGCTCGGGTGCAGCACGGGCTTGCGCCGGACTCGTTCCAGCGGCAGGACAGCATTACTTTTGGGGCGGGGCCAAGCGAGACGGAGCTCAATGAGAACACCGCTCCCATGCTGCGCGAGCTGACGGCCCGGCTCTTCGAGAGCCGCCATACTGCCGGAAGTGCGCGCGATCCGCTGTATCGTATGCAGCCGGAGCGCTGGCTGGAATCGCGATTATCCGCGGCGCTGCCGGAGATCGATCTCTCGCTGCTGGCGTCGCCGGTCTACCGGCAGGTGCCGGCCTTTGCGGCAAGCGACCGCGGCATGCTGGACCTGCTGGCGGTGAACCGCGACGGACGGCTGGCGGTTGTGGAACTGAAGGCCGATGAAGATCTGCACATGCCGCTGCAGGGGCTGGACTACTGGATCCGAGTACATCGGTCGGCACAATCGCGCAGCGTGGATGGCGCGAGTGATTTCACGCGGCGCGGCTATTTTCCCGGGATGCGATTGGCCGATACGTCACCGCTGCTGTACTTCATCGCTCCGGCGCTGCGCATTCATCCCGCGACGGAGACCGTGCTCCGCTACTTGGGCCCGGAGATCGAGTGGAACCTGATCGCTGTCGGAGAAGACTGGCGGCGATCACTCGACGTGATCTGGCGCAAACGCTCTGGTCAGCCTTCCTGAAGCACGAATGCCGCATTCAACTCGCCGCTGGAAGAGGCATGCGCAGCCCCGCTGAACCGCTGATCAAAGAACTTCTCGACCGCATCGAGAATCGCCGGGCCGGTGCGGGCTTCATAGATGGCTTTGCGCAGCGCGGCGCCACCCGGGACGCCGTGCGTGAACCATGAGGCGAACTGCTTCATTTTGCCCGCGCCCTCGCGGCATGCCTTCGCGGCCTCCAGGTTCTTCTCGTCGGAACCGGCGGAGTGCCAGTGACCCTCCTCGAGCAGCATGGTGAAGTAGGTGCGGATCATGCGGTAGCGGTCCCACTCGGTGGGCACGTCGTAGCAGCCGGTCGCGGTGTACTGCGCGATCTGGCGGAAGATCCAGGGATTTGCCGGCGCGGCGCGGCCGATCATTACGGCATCGCAGCCGGTTCGGCCCGCCATGGCCGCAGCATCTTCCGGCGTGCGGACATCGCCGTTGCCGATGACGGGAATCGTGACCGCGTCCTTCACTGCGGCGATGTGCTCCCATCGCGCGTCGCCGGAGTAGCCCTGCTCGCGCGTGCGGGCGTGCACGGCAACGGCATTCAGGCCGCTCTCCTGGGCAAGCCGCGCGAGTGGGACGCAGACGATGTTGTCGTCATTCCAGCCGAGCCGGATCTTCACGGTGAAGGGAATCGCGACCGCGCCGCGAACCGCCTCGAAGATGCGCGCAATCAGCGGCAGATCGCGCAAGAGGCCCGAGCCGCCGTTGCAGGCGACGACGCGCTTTGCGGGGCAGCCAAGATTCAGGTCCACCATGTCGAAGCCGGCGTCTTCGACGATCTTCGCGGCTTCGCTGAGGGTGCGCGGATCGGAGCCGAAGAGCTGTGCGGCAATCGGGTGCTCGTCGTCGTAGTAGGTTAGATAGCGCTTGCGCTTGGTTTCGCGCATGCGGGAAAGCCCGTCGGCGGAGGTGAACTCCGTCATGATCAGACCGCAGCCGGACTGCTGATTCGAGATTTCGGTATCGACCGTGGCGTTCCCATCGCCGCCGGCGTGAACAGGCTGGCGTTGCGGATGAAGCGGCGAAAGATGGTGTCGGTCACCCCGGCCATGGGCGCGAGCACCGTCGCCGGCCGCACCTCGACCGGGCCGATCGAAAAAGATGCAGGCACCCGCGCCGGAACGGGCTTCCGCCGGCGTCTGCCGAGTCACGCGGATTGTCCATCCAGTGCTTCTTCATCGAGAACTTGCCGTCCGGGCAAGGCGCCTGCGGCGCGTGTTGCTGGATTCGCTGCGTTGGATCGCTCACGTTCGGTATCTGCCAAGTCTATGCAATAGAAGAGGCCTCCCGCAGGAGGCCTCTTCAGGTCTGCTGTTTCAGCCTTACTTCGCTGCTGCTGCCGCCTCGGGCTTGGCTGCGTCGGCCTTCGCGTACTTGCGGCGGAAGCGCTCTACGCGCCCTGCCGTGTCGACCAGCTTCTGCTTGCCGGTAAAGAACGGGTGGCAGGCCGAGCAGATTTCCACGTGGATGTCGCCCTTGTGGGTCGACCGGGTCTCAAAACCGGTGCCGCAGGCGCACTGTACGCGGATCGTCTCGTATTTCGGATGGATGTTTTCCTTTGGCATTGTCGCAAAATCCCTTTCCTGCAATCTTTCCATTTTAAGTTTGTTTGGAGTATTGCGCAAACCGTGTGGATGCAGATAAATCCTTCATTTCTGGAGGGCAATGGGGATGGCAGAGAGCGGATTGTCAAGGCCGTGCAGACCAGTATCAATGACGGGGACAGACCTGCCCCCCTCCCCCTTCAAGCGTCTTGGCTCGTAAACTTCTGCGCAACAGCGACTTAAGAGGCATCTGGAGGCCTAAACGTGGTGATCGAAAGGACTTAGGCCATAAAGATGTCTAAACAAATAACTTACGCGATCGATTTTTCGATCATCAGAAACAGAAACGCCGCGGCTGGGACCGCGGGCGCTTGGTGTCTCTCTATTTCCAGGGCAGCGAATGGAGCAAAATAAACCGGCAGATTTCGGCGGAAACGTTCCTGTCGCGGTTTCAGATTGAGACACTCAAGGCGAGGGCTATGATGTCATTGCGGCAGGCGAGACTGTGGTGCTGCCGCCCTCTGGGGGCCCGGTCATGGTCTCGCTGCGCACAGCTGTTCTGATGCTCTGCTTCGCCTGCGCTGCCTTTGCGCAGCAGAGCGCCGTGCCTGCTTCACAGCGGGATCAAAGTCGCCCTGAGCTCTCGCATCGTCCGCCACCCGATTCAGGTGCGAACGGAAAAATGCAGCTCGATGTGGTGGTGACCGACGATGCGGGCCAGCCTGTAGGCGGACTCACGCAGAAGGACTTCACACTCTTTGACAACAAAAAGCCACGGCCGATCCTGTCGTTTCGGGCGGTCGATGGCTCGACCGGAGACGGCACCAGGAACGATCCGCCTGTCGAAGTCATCCTGCTGCTGGATGTTACAAATACGCCGCTCGACGTTGTGGGCCACGAACGCGGCCGGATTGAGCAATTTCTGCGGCGAAATGGCGGCCGCCTGATGCAGCCGACATCTCTGATGATCTTCAACGACCAGGGCGTGAAGGGATTGCCACGGCCCACCAGGGATGGCAATCAGTTAGCTGACGAATTGACGAAGGCGGAAACGACGGCACATTCGGTTCTTCTGACTGAGCAGACAGAGCCCGAGCGAGTGACCATGTCGCTGAACGCCCTGGAACGCATCTCGGAGGCTGCTAATACCAAAGCAGGCCGAACGTTGCTGATCTGGATTGGCCCAGGATGGCCGATGCTGGAGAACCCACACGTCCTGTTCACAGCGCACGACTCCGCCGCCCAGTTCGATCGCGTGGTGACGATATCCGGCGAATTGCGCGATGCGCGCGTTACTTTGTACAGCATTTATCCCACAGATCCGGCAGTGACCGACGAGCCTCATGTCCAGCACTACCGCAGCTTTTTGAAAGGTGCGCCCTCCGTGAATCAGGTGCGGCCCGGCAACCTTGCGTTGCCGGTTCTGGCGATTCACAGCGGAGGGCGTGCGCTCGATGTTCCTGCTGATCTCGGTGACGAAATCGCAAGTTGTATCGACGAGGCGAAGTTCTATTACACGCTGAGCGTTGATCCAGTGAACGCAAAACATGTGGATGAGTATCACGAGTTAGCAGTGCGCGTGGCTCGGCCGGGTCTCAGGGTGCGGACCAGTGCCGGGTATTACGGTGAGCCAGGATTCCAATTCTCTCTGCCAGTGCTAGGTGGACATTGAACGGAAAAAGCATCTAGCTGTTTGCGAGTTTCATAAACTGCAATGATGTGTCGTGTTGCGATGAGTTCCGGGAGGTGCGATGAGCTTACGTCGTTGGGCTGTGCCGTTGGTGCTTTGCCTCACTCCCGCTGGTTTTGCGCAGCAGAGTGCGGCGCCCGCCGCTCAGCACGACAGCAGCCATCTCCAGCTTTCGCAGCGGCCTGCTCCCAACCCGGCAACGCCGAAGGGCAAGATCCAGATCGATGTGGTGGTGACCGATGCTGCCGGGCATCCGGTGGCTGGTTTACAACAGCAGGACTTCACACTGCTCGATAATAAGAAACCGCAGCCGATACTTTCTTTCCGGCGCAATCGATGGCGCGGCCGGGGATGGCACGCGGGAGTGAGCCGCCGGTCGAGGTGATTCTGCTGGTCGATGAGGCGAACAATCTGCTGCATAACATCGCTTACGAGCGCTACCAGATCGACAGGTTCCTTACTCAGAATGGAGGACATCTGTCACAGCCGGTGAGCCTGATGGTCTTCACGGACCGAGGGGGTCCAGGCGCAGCCGCAGCCCTCGACAGACGGCAATGCGCTGGCGAAGGCATTCGATAAGGTCGGATCGTCCATCCACACCATTCCGGTCGCGGGCGGGTACGACGCGATCGAGCGATTGCAACTGTCTCTCAAGATGCTGCGCATGATTGCCGGCGGTCGAAGCGGCGAAACCGGGCAGGAAGCTGCTGATCTGGATTGGGCCGGGATGGCCCATGCTCGCAGGGCCGGGCTATCAGCAATCCGAGCGTAGCCTGCGAAGCGTATTCGACACCATTGTCGAAGTCAGCCAGCTTTTGCGTGAAGCGCGCGTCACGCTCTACAACATCAATGCGTTCGACCCTGCATCGTCCGGGCAGATGATGCGCATGGATTACTACAAGAGCTTTCTCAAGCCGGTGAAATCGGTGCACGAAGCGCAGACCGGCAATCTGTCGGTTCCGGTTTTCGCCGTTCAGAGCGGAGGGCAGGTCTTTAACGCAACCGGCGACCTCGCCGCATTCATCAGCAAATGCGTTGCGGAGGCGAAGCCTACTACACGATCGGCTTCGATCCGGCAGGCGCCGAGCACACGGATGAATACCACGCGCTTGGAGGTGACAGTGGACAAGCCCGGGCTCAAGGCGCGGACGAATACCGGATACTACGCCGAGCCGCTTCCGAAGCCCTAGAAGCCCATGCCGGCCCGGCGCGCTCTCGCTGTCATATATGCTGAGTGCCTACGATGGCACGCGTCCTTACTGCACTGGTGCTCATACCGCTGGTGATCCTTCTGTTATTCAGCGGCCTGTTCTGGCTGATCTCGACGGCGGCTGGCGTGGTGGCCGTGCTTGCCTGCTGGGAGTATCTGGGGCTGGCGGACGCGAGCGGCGCCCGGACGCCGCGATGGCTGGTGCTGGCGGCGGTGGCTGCGCTGTTCGCGGTGAACTTTTTCCGGCCCGAGATGCTGCTGCCGGCCTTCAGCGCCTTTTCCTTCGTGCTGTTCTGCGTGGTGGCCTTCCGGTCACCGCTGGAGCGGGTGCTGGTGGATACCTCGACGTCGATCTTCGGGCTGCTGTATATCGGGCTGGCGCTGGTGACGGTTCCGCTGATCTGGGCCCAGGAGCATGGGCCCGCGCTGCTGCTGCTGCTGTTCTGCGTGGTGTGGTCGGGCGATGTGGCCGCGCTGTATGTGGGCCGCTCGCTGGGCCGGCGCAAGCTGGCGCCGCGGTTGAGCCCGAACAAGACCTGGGAGGGCAGTCTTGCGTCCATCGGCGGCAGCCTGATCGTGACCGTGCTGCTGATTCTGCTTGCCCAATGGATGCAGCGGCATAACCTGCCGGGGCTCTCCTATGACGGAAGCTGGCTGCACTGGCTGCTGCTGGCGGTGGTGCTCAACGTATCGGCGCAGTTGGGTGACCTGGTGGAGTCGGCGCTGAAGCGCGGGGCGAAGGTGAAGGACTCCGGATCGCTGCTGCCTGGCCATGGCGGTGTGCTCGACAGGATCGACGCGCTGCTGCTGGCGGCTCCGGTGCTGTGGTACGCGCAACTGGTGCAGTCGTCGTTCTAGAATCGGGCTGCCGGTTGGCGGGAAGGGTGCAATGGCGAATATGAAAAGGGCATTGCTGCTGTTTCTGATTTTCGCGCTGCCAGTTTTCGGAATTGGAGCAGCGCATGCTCAGAATAAGTTCCAGACTGAGGGGCTTTGGGAGGGCTACGACGGCGAGTGGGGACATGTTTCGCAGCAGTTGATCGCATTGGCGGAGGCCATCCCAGCGGACAAGTATTCCTGGCGTCCGGCGCCCGGCGTGCGTTCGGTGAGCGAGGTCTTCATGCACATCGCGCTCGCGAATTTCGAGCTGTTGAGCTTCACCGGGCCGAAGCTGCCTGCCGATCTGAAATCGAACGACCTGGAAAAGACGGTGACGAAGAAGGCCGATGTCATCGAGTGGCTGAAGCGTTCGCTGGATGCGGTGAAGACAGCCCGCGCGAACCTGAAGCCGGGTGACCTGGAACGCAAGGTGAAGATCGCGGGCAAGACGGTCACCGTCGACGGCATGTATCTGCGGATCATCATTCATGACAATGAGCACATGGGCCAACTGGTGGCATACGCGCGGATGAACGGCATCGTGCCGCCCTGGTCGAAATAGCCTGGTCCGAAGAGAAGGAGCGCTGCACACTTTGAAGCACATCGCCATCCTGGGTTCTACCGGTTCCATCGGAACCAGCACTCTTTCGATTGTCGCCAGCTATCCGGAGCGCTTCCGCGTGGCTTCGCTGGTGGCGGGACAGAATGTTGCGCTGGCCTTTCAGCAGTGCGCGCGGTGGCGGCCGCTGGTGGCCTCGATGGCGACGCCGGAGCTTGCCGAACAGCTTCAGACGCGGCTGCGGTCGTCCGGGATCACGGGGATCGAGGTTGTTCACGGCACTGAGGGCAGCGTGCGTGCCGCCACGCTGCCGGAGGCTGACTTTGTGGTCTCGGCCATCGTGGGAGTGGCCGGCCTCGAGGCGACCTATGCCGCAGTGATGGCGGGCAAGCCGGTGGGCCTGGCGAACAAGGAATGCATGGTGGCGGCGGGCGAAATTCTGACCCGCGCGGCGCGGGAGAAGAACGTGCCGCTGCTGCCCATCGACTCGGAGCACAACGCGATCCACCAGTGCATGCGCGCGGGAACGCGAGAGGAGGTGAAGCAGATCTGGCTCACCGCCTCGGGCGGTCCCTTCCGGCAGATGCCGCTGAGCGAGTTCGAGCACATCACCGTAGAGCAGGCGCTGAAGCATCCGACCTGGGTGATGGGGCGGCGGATCACCATCGATTCCGCGACCCTGCTGAACAAGGGGCTGGAGATTATCGAGGCGTGCCGTCTGTTCGATTTACCGCCGACGCAGGTGAAGGTGACGGTGCATCCGCAATCGACCGTGCACTCCCTGGTGGAGTATGTGGATGGCTCGATCCTGGCGCAGATTTCCGTGACCGATATGCGGCTGCCGATCCTGTACGCGCTGAGCTATCCGGAGCGGGTGGAAAGCGACCTGACCTTCGACATGCGTTCGCTAGCCGACCTGCACTTTGAGCCGCCGGATATGCGAGCGCTTTCCCTGTCTGCGGCTGGCTTATGAGGCGGCTGAGGCGGGCGGCGCTCACCCCATCGCCCTGAATGCGTCCGATGAAATGGCGGTAGCGGCATTCCTCGAAGGACGTATCTCCTTCATGGATATCCCGCGTACAATCGAGGAAGTACTGGCGGCGACCCCGGCCAGCCACCCGGAGACGATTTCGGGAGTGCTGGACGTGGATGCCCAGTCCCGCGAGCGCGCCCAGGCCAGTATTGCGGCACGGGCGACGAGAGCAAGGAAGGAAATGCCAGTCCGCGCCTGAGGCGAATACGCTCGCCAGGCGAGGGATCGAACGGCTTGCAGGCCGCCAGGAAGGGAAAGCCCGCCTCTCTTACTATGCCTTTTGTTGTTATCAGTATTCTCTCCACGCTGATTGTGCTCGGCATCATGGTGCTGGTGCATGAGTTTGGCCATTTTGCCGTGGCCAAGTTGTTCAAAGTAAAGGTGGAGGTCTTTTCGATCGGCTTTGGGAAGCGGCTCTTTGGCTTCCGTCGCGGCGACACCGACTACCGCCTGAGCCTGTTGCCGCTGGGCGGCTACGTGAAGATGCAGGGCGAACTGGGCGGCGACGGCATGGTTCCGTTGAGCGGAACTGATCCGGAGGGCCCGCGGGTCAGCGATCCGGGTGATCTGAATTCCAAGCCACGCTGGCAGCGCATCCTGATTGCCTTGGCCGGCCCGGTGGCTAACTTCATTCTGGCGCTCGTCTTGATGACCGGGCTCTACATGATGCACAACGAGGTGGACACCTATCGGTCGAAGCCCGCGGACATCGACTTTGTGGTGCAGAACACGCCGGCAGCCACTGCAGGTTTGCAGTCCGGCGACCGCATTGTGCGCTTCGACAATCGCGCCAATCCTACCTGGGACACGGTCTGGATGCGGACCGAGCCGAATCTGGGGCAGAAGGTCACGCTGACCGTGCAGCGGAAGGGCGGCGAGCGCGTCGACACCACCATGAGCGTGCCCGCGCCACGCAACCCGGATGATTTTTCGATCAGCTCGCTGGGAATTGTGCCGCGGATGCAGAGCGCGCCTATCGGTGTGCATGATGTTGTGGCGGGCATGCCGGCGGCAAAGGCGGGGCTGAAGGCCGGCGACAAGATCCTTGCGGTGGACGGGCAGCCGCTGCACTCGGCTACTGCGGTGCTCGGTTACCTGCAGCAAGTGCATGGCGCACCGGTGACGCTGAAGGTGCAGAGCGGAAACACCGTGCATGATTTGCAGGTGACGCCGGTCTTTGCCGATGCCAGCGACGGCGGCAAGACGTATCAGCTTGGCTTTGAGACCGAGCCTCCGCCGTTCAAAGTGGAAAAGCTGGCGCTGCCCGCGGCGATGGTCCAGTCGTTGAAGTTCAACGTAAAGAACTCCAGCCTGATTATCGAGGTGTTGCGCCGGATGATTACGCGGCACATGGCGGTCCAGAACCTGAGCGGGCCGATCGGCATTGCGCGTGTCACCGGGGAGGCGGCGACCTCCCCTGGATGGCAGCCGATCATCGCGCTGATGACGGTGATCAGCCTGAACCTGGGCATCTTCAACCTGCTGCCGGTGCCGATCCTGGATGGCGGCGTGATCCTGCTGTTGCTGATCGAGAGCGTGCTGCGGCACGACATCGACCAGAAGTTCAAGGAGCGCATCTACCAAGGCGCTTTCGTGTTATTGCTGCTTTTTGCGGCATTCGTGATGATCAACGACATCACGAAGCTGCCTATTCTTTCGAAGGTAAAACCATAAGGTTTTACCAAAAGGTAAAACCAAATGAACGGAAGCTTGGCGACACAAACTGCCTCGACAGAATGGGTGGAATCGCCGGGAAGCAAGCAACTTGATCCGGCGCTCCGGCGGTTTCTCGGCTGGACGGTTCTCCTGATCACCAGCGGTTACACATTCCTGGATTATTGGAACTACAGCCGCACCTTTCATGAGGGCGGCGGTGAGTGGGCGTTGCTGCTGGCGGGACGCAGCTTTGCTCCAGCTCAATACCGCGTCGGGGTTTTGCGCACGGCAGACCTGCTGGCGCGGCTTACCCACACACATCTGCGGCACATGTTTGCCGCGATCGACTTCGTTTGCGTGGGAATCAGTCTGCTGGTGCTGCTGTGGCTGCTTGGCCGCGCCGAGATATTCCGCAATCAAGACCGCATCTCGCAATGGCTGCAGGCCAACATGGTTCTCGGCAGTTGCGTGCTCTATCTGATGTGGACCTTCTGGTTTCAAAAGCCGGAGACGCAGCCGACCCTGCTGCTGCTGGTGCTGAGCGCGGCAGCGGCGCAATGGAAGCGGCGCGTTCCGGCGGCGATCGTATTGATTGCCCTGGCCGCAATTGGCGCCACCGTGCGGGCGGATGCTGTTGTCGCCTTTCATGCGGGTTTCCTTGTGGTTTGTCTGCTGCCGCAGGGCTGCTCGTTGCCGCTGGGCCGTCGTGCGCAGGCAACGGCCAGCGGAATCGCCATTGCGCTAGCAATCGCAATTGAGTGGTTCATTGCCCACCGGGTCTACCCGGGTGCGCCTCGGCAAGTTGCGGCCTTCCAGCTTTTCGGCAATCTGAAGGCCTGGCTGAATTATTTCGTCGTGACGATGGCGCTCTTTCCCTTGTGGATTACGCTCGGGCTGGCGCTGCGCCGCTGGCGAACGCTGGGTGGCTGGGCGGTGGGGCTGCTGCTTGGCTCCATTGCGCATTTCGCGCTCTACTACACCTTCGGCATCGCGTGGGAGGTGCGCATCTTCCTGCCCTTTGCGATGACCTTGGCCCCGTTGACCGCGACGCTCGCCTACGCGGCGATCAGCAATGCGGACCTTCCAGTTGTCTCCCCGCCGATGATTGTCCCTCAGCCGATAAACTGAGAGCATGTCGCCAGCTCATACCGTTTCCATCCGGGTCCGCTATGCGGAGACTGACCAGATGGGTGTGGTGTATTACGCAAATTTCTTTGTATGGTTTGAGATCGGCCGGGTGGAGCTGATGCGCTCGCTGGGCTTTGACTATCGCGAAATCGAAGAACAGGCGCAATGCTTTCTGCCGGTGGTAGAGGCGAACTGCCGCTACAAGGCGCCGGCGCGCTACGACGACCTGCTGACGCTGGAGACACGGGTGCTGAACCAGCGCACCTCGGTGATCCGCTTCGGCTACCGGCTGCTGCGCGCGACGCCGGATAGAGAGTCGGTGCTGCTGGCGGAGGGCGAGACGGTCCATGTTGTGGTGGACCGGGCGATGCAGAAAACCAAGCTGCCGGAACGGTTCGCCGCGGCGCTGCGGGGGATCAGCATCCCCGTGCACGAATAGGCACGTACATCTAATGTTGTGTTGCCACAGGGCAGGCCGCGGGATATGAAAGAGGCATGAGGAAGATCGCCCTCGCCCTTCTCGCTGTGGTGCTCGCATCGGCTGCTGCTCCGGCATTCGCTGCTACCCACCATCATCGCCGTCACCACATTCACCATCGTCATCACGCTCACCGCCCGGCATAAATTCCAGCGCGTGAAACCGAGGGCGAGGCCGCAATGGCCTCGCCCTCTTCCTTGCTGCCGTACTTGCCAGGACGGAGACAGCAGGTGAGAGAATCCTGCAGGATCGCCATGGACAGTACACAAACCGCCCAGGGGAAGCGGACCAGCTTTGCGCCTGCGCTGTTCCTGCTCTTTGTCGCGGTGACGATCAACTACATCGATCGCGGCAACCTGTCCATCGCCGCGCCGCTGCTGAAGGACGAATGGCACCTGAGCGCGTCTGTCCTGGGAGCGCTCTTCTCGGCATTTTTCTGGACCTATACCGCGATGCAGTTCGTGGGCGGGTGGGTGTTCGATCGTTTCGATCCATGCCGCGTGCTGGCTCTCGGCTTTTTTGTATGGTCGCTTGCCACGGCGCTCACTGGACTGTCCACCGGCTTCGCGATGCTGCTGCTGCTGCGGTTGTTGCTGGGGGTGGGGGAGTCGGTCGTCTGTCCTACGTCTTCGCAGATTTTGGCTCGCTACCTGCCGGAAGAGAGACGCGGCTTCGCGAATGGAGTCGTATGTGGGGCGATGCGCTTCGGGGCAGTTGTCGGAACATTCGGCGGCGGACTGCTAATGGCAAGGTATGGATGGCGCCCCGCATTTTTCGGTATCGGCGTCCTGAGTCTACTTTGGATTCCTGCATGGTGGCGCTGGAGGCCGCGTGGAGAAGTGATAGCCACGACTGTCGTAAAAGGTAAGACGCCTGCGTTCGCAGAGATATTGCGACAGCGCTCATTTTGGGGCGTATCAGCCGGCCATTTCTGCAGCAACTATTTGCTGTACTTCATGGTCACCTGGCTGCCTCTCTACCTGGTGCGGGAACAGCATATGACAATGACTGCGATGTCGCGGATCGCTGCCCTGTATTACGTGACGGACGCCTCTTCTGCCTTCGTAACCGGTGCTCTTGCCGATCTGTGGATGCATCACGGGGGGACCACCACGCAAGTACGCAAGACGGCAATGGGCGTGGGATTCGCACTTGCCGCTATCTCCATGGGCTGCCTGTCGTTCTCCACGCCGACTACGTATCTCTACTATTTGCTGCTTGCAGGAGTGGGCTGTGGCATGACCAGCGCCACCTTGTTTGCGTTCGGCCAGACGCTTGCCGGTCCATTGGGCGTTGGACGATGGATTGGTCTCCAGAATGGCTTCGCGAACTTTGCCGGCGTGATTGGCCCGGCTTTGACAGGTTTTCTCGTCGACAGGACCGGGCACTTCGCGGCGGCGTTGGTGGTTTCGGCTGTCGTATGCGTGGCTGGAGGATTCGCGTGGGTCTTGGTGGTCGGACGCGTGACGCCAATTCGCTGGAAATCGAGTGTATCGCTGAGTGACGTGCCTGAAGCAGTGTGAGGCGATCAGACGAGCAGGTTGCGCGGCTTGACGTGCTCGCGGATGAAGGTAACGGTGGCATCGAGCGAGGTGCCGGGGCCGAAGATGGCGGCGACGCCCTGCTGCTTAAGGAACGCGACATCCTGCTCGGGGATGGTGCCGCCGACAACGACGAGAACGTCGCTCGCGCCCTTTTCCTTGAGCAACGAGGTGACGCGCGGCACGATGGCGTTGTGCGCGCCGGAGAGGATGCTGAGGCCCACACAATCCACGTCTTCCTGGAGCGCGGCGTTGACAATCATCTCCGGCGTCTGGCGCAAGCCAGTGTAGATGACCTCCATGCCAGCATCGCGCAACGCGCGGGCGATCACCTTGGCGCCGCGGTCGTGGCCGTCCAGGCCAGGCTTGGCGACGAGAACGCGGATCGGCGGTGTCATGGATTCAGGCATCGGACGGAGGAGAATACCATAGCAGCACCGAGTTCGCCTCACCTGAAGGTCCACTTGGTAACCCAGCAACTCTCTGCAACCTGCCTTCGATACCGCTAGCATCCTCCTATGGCCAGTCTGTTGCAGAGAACCCGTCGACGTGAGGTGCACCGGCTGATTGCGCCGTTCCTCCGCTTTGCGCACTTGGAGTCGGCGGGTAGCATCGTTCTGCTGCTGGCCACGGTGGCCGCGCTGCTGGCGGCGAACTCCCCGCTAGGCGATGTTTACGAAGCGCTGCTGAACTACTCCGTTGGTAAAGATGCAGGCGCGCTGGCCCACTGGAACGTGCACGCATTTGTGAACGACGGCCTGATGGCGATCTTCTTCCTGATCGTCGGGCTGGAGGTGAAACGCGAATTTCTTACCGGCGAACTGCGATCGCTTCGCCAGGCGCTGCTGCCGGTGCTGGCTGCGCTCGGCGGGGTGGTCACACCGGCGCTGCTGTATCTGGTGTTGAACGGCACGGGTCCCGGGGCGCGCGGCTGGGGAGTACCCATCGCGACGGACGTTGCGTTCTCGCTGGCGGTGCTGGCGGTCTTTGGCAGGCGCATTCCGGTGGGGCTGAAAGTCTTTCTGGTCGCGCTCGCCATTGTGGATGACATTGCCGGCGTGGTGGTGATCGCGGTGGCTTACACCCGGGAGCTGAGGCTTGGATATCTTGCGATCGCAGTGCTGCTGTTCGCGCTGTGCCTGCTGCTGAGCCGGCTCGGCGTGCGATGGCTGAGCCTTTATGTGCCCTTGGGCGTTGCGCTCTGGTGGGTGATGCATATGTCCGGCGTGCATCCCACGATGGCGGGCATTCTGTTTGCGCTGGCGCTTCCAGCCGGGCGGGGGAGTGACGCAGGGGGAGCGCAGGAGTCTCCAGCGGCCCGTCTGGAGCATGGACTGCACCCCTGGGTCAGCTTCGGCATCGTGCCGCTGTTTGCTTTGGTGAATGCCGGAATTTCGCTGCACGGCCTCAATCGGGACACTGTGCTGCACCCGATCTTCCTTGGCGTGGTGCTGGGACTGATGCTCGGAAAGCCTCTGGGAATCACGCTGTTTTCCTGGATCGCGGTGCGGCTGGGACTGGCTGAGCTGCCCCGGGAGGTGAGCTGGAGCCAGTTGCATGCTGTTTCCTGGCTGGGCGGGATCGGTTTTACCGTGTCGATCTTCATTGCCGGGCTGGCCTTCCAGACCGAAGAGCAGTACACGCTGGCCCGCATCGCAGTGCTGGCGGCTTCTGCAGGCGCCGCGGGTATTGGAGCGTGGGGCCTGGCGGCTACCCACCGCCGCCGGCGCGAACCCCGCCCAGGGATATAGCGCGATCCACAGACACGCTGAATCCATCACGCAGGCCGCGCATCTGTTCGATGTGCGTCGAAATATTCGACGAATATCGAACTGAGGAGGTCGGTGATGGGTAAGCTGGCAGGGAAGGTGGCAGTGGTTACGGGCGCTTCGAAAGGCATTGGCGCCGGTATCGCAAAGGAACTGGCGGCGCAGGGCGCGTCCGTGGTCGTGAACTACGCGTCCAGCAAAGAAGGGGCGGAGAAGGTAGTTGCCGAGATTACCAAGGCGGGCGGCAAGGCGATTGCGGTAGGCGGCAGCGTCGCCAAGGCCGGTGACATCGAGAAGCTTTTTGCTGAGACGAAGAAGGCTTACGGCAAAGTAGACGTGCTGGTGAACAACGCGGGCGTTTACTCATTTGCTCCGCTCGATGCGATTACAGAAGAGGAGATTGACCGCATCTTCGACACGAATGTGAAGGGACTGCTGCTGACGACGAAGGCCGGCGTGGCACTCTTTCCGCCGGAGGGCGGTAGCGTGATCAACATCGGCTCCGTGGCGAGCGAGGGGAGTGTGCCGGGCTCGTCGATCTACAGTGGCACGAAGGGCGCGGTGGACACGATCACGCGCGTGTTCTCCAAGGAGCTGGGACCGAAGAAGATCCGGGTGAACGCCGTCAATCCAGGACCTGTTTCAACCGAAGGTGTGAGATCAGCGGGATTGGAAGGAAGCGAATTCCTGACTCAGGCGGTGCAGCAGACTCCGCTCGGCCGCATCGGACAGCCAGACGACATTGCTACAGTGGTGGCCTTCCTGGCGTCGGACGATGCGCGCTGGATCACCGGCTCGCTGCTGCAGGCAGCCGGCGGTTTGCGCAGTTAATCTATACGGTCGCGTGCTCTAGTGTCATCGAGGCACGCGACCGGAATTCGATGGCAAGGGAACGATTACGCGTAACTCGGCGGCGTGAAACGACTCCTATGAAGAGGAGTCGAGCATGGGCAACGCACACTTAACCGGCCGATCGGGCGCAGCCTCGGCGCTTTTTCCTTCCGTATCGTTCGATAAATCTGGAATGGCCCGATGGGCTCCCCTTCCCCTGCGGTTGATCGTTGGCTTGGGGTTCATGCAGCATGGGCTCGCCAAACTGGAGAAGGGGCCGGATGCGTTTGCGGCAATCCTGCATGCGTTGTCAGTTCCGGCACCGCACCTCATGGCGTGGTTGACGATTCTGATTGAAATTTTTGGCGGCCTGGCGGTCCTGCTTGGCGCTTTCGTCGCGCCGGCCAGCATACCGATGGCTGCAATTCTGCTGGTCGCCATCTTTAGCGTGCATCTGCGGTATGGATTCAGCTCCATCAAGCTGATTGCCGTGACGGCGGCAGGAGCAAAGTTTGGCCCGCCGGGATATGAATGCGATCTGCTGTATCTCGCATGCCTGGCTGCGCTGGTGCTCGGCGGTTCGGGCCCGCTGTCAGTCGATGGATTCATCGGCAGGGCGAAGCCAGTCGACCCGGTTCGAAAACCGTAGTTGTGAGATCGGTCTAGTTTGCGTGCTCACCGGTAACGGGTGCGGCGCCCATCGTCTTCCATCCGGCCTAAGATAGATCGATAATTTGCAATATGGGAAGGCTGCTGATCTATCTGGGGATACTGTTCATCGCCGCCGGACTTGTGATCATTGTCCTGGGCCGCATGGGAGTTCCGCTAGGACATCTCCCCGGTGATATTGCGTACCGAGGCAAGAGGGTTTCGGTGTTTGCACCGATCGGCACCTCTATTCTGCTCAGCATTCTGCTCTCGCTTCTGCTTTACATCATTGTGCACTTGCGGCGTTAGAGCTTCGTGGCAGTGCTACTTATCGCGCGCGACGACGAAGTCCGGCATCCAGAGCAGGGCGCGGCGTTCATCGCTTTCCGGCAAGTCAGTCACCAATGCCCGAGCGAGGTCGGCGTAGCGATAGGCAGAGGCGAGCGCGTAATCGACTGACCTATGGCGTTCGAGGATGGCGAGAATCTCCGGATGGGAGACGCGGTCGAAGGCCTGATCGGCAAGCACCTGGTCGATGGCGGAGCGCTCTGTGGGAGTGCCGTGCTGATAGGCATGGATGACCGGCAGCGTGGCTTTGCCTTCCCGCAAATCGCTGGCCACCGGCTTGCCCAGGGTCTCTTCACTGGCCGTCAGGTCGAGCACATCATCGACGATCTGAAAGGCCACGCCGAGGTTTCGGCCGTATTCGCCGAGCTGCTCTTCGAGCCCATCGTTCACATCGGCGAGCACCGCGCCGAGCCGCATGGAGACGCGGAAGAGGCAGGCGGTCTTGCGGTAGATCAGGTCGTAGTACTCGCCCTCGGTGACCAAACGGCCCAGCGTCTCGGTCTGCAGCAGCTCGCCTTCGACCATCTGCTGGGTGAGGCCGATGAGCAGATCCAGCACCTTGAAATTGCGCTCTTCGAGCGCCACGCGGAAGGCCTGCATGTAAAGCCAGTCGCCGGCGAGCACACAGCGGGAGTTGCCCCAGGTGGTGTTCGCGGAGGGACGGCCGCGGCGGGTGTCGGCCGCATCGATGATGTCGTCGTGGACCAGTGTCGCGGTGTGGACCATCTCCACCACGGCGCCCAGCCGGACGCTACCACGGTCGCGATAGCCAAGGGCGCGGGCCGCGAGTAGCAGCAGGGTAGGGCGAATGCGCTTGCCGCCGCCTTCGCGCAGGTAGCCGGCGATTTCGGTGATGGCCTGGACAGTGGAATCGGAATCGCGCGCAAGCTCCCGCTCCACGGCGCGGAGGTCATCCCGCAGCAGGTCGAAAACCTCTTTAGCTGTTGCAATCGCCTGTGTGCTCACGTGCCTGCGGGCTCTCCCTCAAGTAGTGTATCTGGTCAGGCGCGAGATGCCCCAGCATAGCGGCCATGCCGCTAATTCGTACGGTAATTCGTGAACTGCAGGTCGAGGCCGAAGTCGTGGCCGCGCAACAGGGCAATGGCATCCTGCAGGGTGTCGCGGTCCTTGCCGCTGATGCGCACGGTTTCGCCCTGGATGGAGGCCTGGACCTTCTTTTTCGAGTCCTTGATGAGCTTCACGATCTCCTTGGCCTT
This sequence comes from uncultured Acidobacteriaceae bacterium, assembly GCA_963758545.1. Taxonomy (GTDB): domain Bacteria; phylum Acidobacteriota; class Terriglobia; order Terriglobales; family Acidobacteriaceae; genus KBS-83. The sequence continues at coordinate 251,957 of CAVWVY010000001.1, forward strand.
CTCGCTGGGGATGCCTTGCTGGAGGGTGATCTTCTGCCGGACGCTCTTGTTCATGGCCGGCTCCAGCTTTTCGTATTTGAGGGCTTTGAGAGAGACGCCGCGCTTGACCAGCTTCTGCGAGAGGATTTCCTTCACCGCTTCGAGCTTGTACTCGTCGGCGGAGGCGAGCTGGATCACCTTGTCCTGGTCCTCGAGCTTGATCTCGGAATTGGAATCCTTCAGGTCGAAGCGCGCCCGAACCTCTTTAATGGCCTGATCGATGGCGTTGCGGACCTCCTGGATTTCAACCTTACTGACTACGTCAAATGAATTGTCTGCTGCCATGGGTCTTCCTTTCTCTTTCTAGATGCGGCCTTGGGTGGTGAAGTGGCTGCCGGAAGGTGAATGGTACAACCGCGAGCGCGCTTATGCAGTGTTTCCGGAATTCTTGCGCAGGATGGCGCCGAGGATCAGTAGAAAGGCGAACAATCGCACGCCATAGATATAGGGGTTGCCTTCATTTGGCTTCGCGAGGAAAAGGATGGCACAGCGATTCAGTCCTTCGACGACAAAAGCAAGCCCGAAGGCAAGAAAGAGCGAGTCCCGTGTCTTCCGCCAGAATTTCAGAAAAAAAACGCCCGCCGTCAGGGATGAGGTCGCGATGACGCCCAATAGAAATGCTTCAAGCATGCTCATTCCGCCTCCCATATCAACCCGAACAGCAGAAGCAGCATGGCTACGGCGGCGGTGGCCAGCCGCAGCGGATAGAGATCGACCGAAGCAGGAAGCACGATCAGGTCAACGAATACGAGGAAGTTGGAGATCGCCAGACCGCAGAAGCAAAGGCCGCTCCACAGCAGGAGCCTCTGCCTGCCCCGCGCGTAGCCGCGCAACAGCAGGATGGCGCAGCATAGAGCTACCAGGGTGCCGATGATGTAAACGGCTCCAGCCATCATTCTTTGTCTTTCTTGAGACGAAATGCGCGGGCAAAGTCTCGCAAACCGGCCGGCGCCTTGGAGTGGATCATAGACGAGATGCGCACTACTTCCTTCCGGTAAACCGCATCCACGTCTTCGAGCAGCCGGTTTCTGCTTTCATCATCCGGGTTGTAGAAATAGGCTGCGGAAGTGCGTGGAACCGCCGCGATGAGACTGCGCTGCACCAGGCTTTCCAGAATCTTGTTTGCAACTTCATTGCGCACGTATATCGATTGCCCCATCTCATCGATCGACCACGTCTTTGGCCGGCTGTTAAACAGCAGCAACAGGGCTTCCAGATGAGGTACGCTATCGATCTCTGTGAGGATAAATCGATCGACTTGCAGTCTCCGGGTATCGCCTTCCATGATTCTCTTCCGCGATCTTAGACTGTTTTCACAAATATTCTGTTCTCACCCGCATCTATCGCGGAGCAGCTTTCCTGACGGAATAGCTCAAGGGCCTAATTCCCGATTTGCATCAGCGCTTCAAAGTTGCGCGTGGTTGTTGCGGCAACCTCTTCTACATCGACCTTGAGAAGCTCCGCGAGTTTCATGGCGGTATTGGCGACGTAAGCCGGCTCATTGCGCTGGCCGCGGCGCGGCTCGGGAGCGAGGAAGGGCGCATCGGTTTCCACCAGCAGGGAGGTGAGCGGGATGGCCTGTGCGGCATCGCGGATGGCCTGCGCCTTTGGAAACGTGATGTTGCCGGCGAAAGAGATGAGGAAGCCAAAGTCGATAGCGCGTTGCGCGTGCTCGATGGTGCCGGCGAAGCAGTGCAGGATTCCGCCAAGCCCGGTCTGCGACCAGTGCCGCCCCAGCAGGTCGAGCGTATCGTCCCACGCGGCCGTGTCGCCGGTGCCGGCACGCTCCGCGGCGCGGCAGTGGATAACGATGGGCAGGCGATGCCCGGCGGCGCACTCCATCTGCTCAATAAAAGCTTGCTGCTGTACGGCGCGCGGTGCAGTGTCCCAGTAATAGTCGAGCCCGATCTCGCCGCAGGCGATCACCTCAGGTGCGGCCAACAGTTTATTCAGCGCGTCGAGCGCCGCAGTGTCCAGCTTGGCTGCATCATCCGGGTGAACACCGGCGGTGGCGAAGAGGCGCGGCACATCGGTTCGCCCGGAATATGCGCGGCACAGATCGAGGGCACGATGCATCGTGTCCGGCCCATCGCCGATGCCGATCGCGAGTACGGTGCCAACGCCGGCCCCGAGCGCGTTCTGGAGTATCGACTCGCGGTCTGGATCGTAACGCGGGCTGTCGAGGTGCGCGTGGGAGTCGGTGAGGCCCGCAACGGACGGCATCGGTTACTTGACCTTCGCGCCGAGCGGCACATCTTCGAGAAAGCTGGCCAGCGCGGCCTTACCGCCTTCGATCGAGCCCGCGAGCAGCATGCCATTCGATTCGAGCCCGCGCAGCTTGCGCGGCGCCAGGTTCGCGACGACGATCACCTTGCGGCCGATCAGTGACTCTGGCTCATACGATTCGGCGATGCCGGCCAGGATCTGACGGGTCTCCGTGCCCAGGTCAACTTCGAGGCGCAGCAACTTGTCGGCCTTGGGCACGCGCTCGGCCACCTTGACCTGCGCGACACGCAGCTCCACCTTGGCGAAGTCATCGATCGTGATCTGGCCTGGGGTGGTCTGCCCTGAGGTGGCGGGCGCGCTCGGCGTCTCAACGGTGAGCGGCTTTGGCCCGGCATGGGGGGCGGTGGTGTCGGCCTTCTCGGCGGCCTTGTCATTGACGGCGTCGGAAGCTGCTGATGCGGGCGTTGGCTCCACGCGGACAGTGGGGACGGAGGCGAGCGCCTGTTCGAGTGCGCTCTGCGGGCGGTTTTCTTCTATCTCTTTCATGCGGGTGACTGCATCCTTTTCTGCGCGAGGGAAGAGCGGTGCGGCTTCGCCAAGTTTTGTTCCGGCTTTAAGTCCGCCCCACGCGATGTTCTTGAGATCGGCCTGCGCGATGTCGCCGAGCCCGAGCTGCTGCCAGACTTTCGCCGCGGCGTCTGGCACGACAGGCGCGACCAGCGCGGTGATGATGCGAATGGATTCGGCGCAGGTGTAGAGAATGTCGCCTAATTTCGCGCGGCTGGCTGCATCTTCGAGCGCGCCCAGTTTCCACGGGGCTGTCGCGGTGATGTAGCCATCCACCGTACCGACGAACTGCCACACTGCTTCGAGCGCGCGCGAGAAATCGAAATCATCCATGCGTTCGCGGAAGGTGGCGATGGCAGCTTCCGCGGATTCGCGCACCTGCGCATCGGCTGTGCCATCCGGTATAACGCCGCCGAAATAACGCGTGATCATCGCAAGCGTGCGGCTGACCAGGTTGCCGTATCCGTTGGCGAGATCGGCGTTGTAGCGCTGCACGAGTGCGTCGAAGGTGAAGTTGCCGTCCTGGCCGAAGACGACTTCGCGCAGCAGGAAGTAGCGCAGCGCATCGTTGCCCAGCACGTCGTGGATGGTCTCGGCGCGCACCACGTTGCCGCGCGACTTCGACATCTTGTTCTGATCGAAGAGCAGCCAGCCGTGGGCGAAGATCGACTTGGGCAGCGGCAGGCCGGCGGCCATCAGGAATGCGGGCCAGTAGACGCAGTGGAAGCGCGAAATTTCCTTGCCGATGATGTGCAGCGGCGCGCCTTCCGGACGCAGGCGATCATCGGCCCAGAAGCGCTGGTAGCGCGCATCATCGTCCGAGCCCCAGCCCAGGGCGGTGATGTAGTTGGCGAGCGCGTCCATCCACACGTAGACGACGTGCTTCTCGTCGCCCGGCACCGGGATGCCCCAGGAAAAGCTGGTGCGGCTGATGGACAGATCACGCAGCCCGCTGCGCACGAAGGAGATCACCTCGTTGCGGCGCGTCTCGGGACGAATGAAGTCGGGATTTTGCTCGTAGTATTCGAGCAGCTTTCGCTCAAACGCGGAGAGCTTAAAGAAGTAATTCTCCTCCGTCACCGTTTCGGTGATGCGTCCGCAATCGGGGCAGGGCTCGCCGGGACCGACGTCGACCCACGCCTCATCCGTGACGCAGTATTGGCCGGTGTAGAAGCCTTTATAGATGTAGCCACGTTCCTTCAGCAGCGTGAACAGGCGCTGCACACTGCGCTTGTGCCTAGGCTCGGTGGTGCGGATGAAATCGTTGTAGGTGAGGCCGAGCTTGTCCCAAAGCGCGCGGAATTCGGCGGCAACCTTGTCCACAAACTCCTGCGGCGTGCAGTTCATCGCCTTGGCGGAGCGCTGGATCTTTTGCCCGTGCTCATCGGTGCCGGTGAGGAAAAAAACGTCGAAGCCCTGCGCGCGTTTGTAGCGGGCGATGGTGTCGGTGACGATCGTCGAGTACGCGGTGCCGAGGTGCGGCCGCGCGTTCACGTAGTAGATCGGCGTCGTCAGGTAGTACGGTGGGCGTTCAGGCATCAGCAGGCTGGACTTTCCGGCAATTGCACGTGAGGCAGGACGATCGAGATATTGCTTTATCTTAGGTGTGCTGCCGGAGTGCGTCAAACCGGCGAGGTCGCGCTGCTCTGCTAGAATCGGCAGTAAAATCAAGGCTTTTGCGGCCCTTTCTTGTCGTTATGACGTGGGCCGCAGCCCAAGGACGCCTACCCTGTACCGACACATGCAACAAGTCCTGCGCGAGCGCCTGCGCAGCATCCTCGTCGAACGATACGGCGAAGCAGTTGCGCCCGTGGCGTCAAAGATCAACCTGGAGCAGCCGCCGCAGGTCTCCATGGGCGATTACGCGACGCCCGTGGCCTTTGAGCTGGCGCGCCCGCTGCGCCGCGCGCCGAAGCAGATTGCCGCCGAGCTGCTGGAGTCGCTGAACAGCCAGCCGCTGCCCGGTTTTGCCGGCTTCGAGGTCGCGGGTGCCGGATACCTCAATGCGCGGCTCGATCGTGGCCGAGCGTTGACGGCGATTGCGAAGGCGCAGGACGACGCTGCTTTCGGCGCCGGCGTGCACTCGCTGGTGGAGCACACCAGCATCAATCCGAACAAGGCGGCGCATGTCGGGCACCTGCGCAATGCCATCCTGGGCGATACGTTTGTGCGTCTGCTGCGCGCGGCCGGCCAGCGCGTGGATGTGCAGAACTACATCGACAACACCGGCGTGCAGGTGGCGGATGTGGTGGTCGGCCTGATGCATCTGGAGAACCTGTCAGGCGAGCAGATCGCGACGCTCTTCCGCGAGCTCGCTGCGCGCCATGAGCGGCTGGACTACTACTGCTGGGATGTGTACGCGAAGGTCTCGGCGTGGTACGACGCGGATGACAACCCGGAAGAGAAGGCGAATCGTCGCGTGCTGCGCCTGGGAACGCTGCACGCGATCGAAGCCGGCGGAAACGAGATCGCCGCAGCGGCGGATACGATTTCGACCGCTGTATTGCGGCGCCATCTCGAAACCATGCAGCGGCTGGACATCGAGTACGACTTCCTGCCACGCGAGAGCGAGATCCTGCACCTGCACTTCTGGGAGCTGGCGTTCGCGCAGTTGAAAGAGCGCGGCGTGCTGTACCTGGAGAGGGAAGGGAAGAACAAGGGCTGCTGGGTGATGCGGCGCGCCGGCACGGAAGGCGCTGGTGCAGATGGCTCACCGGACGAAGACGCCAAGGTGATCGTGCGCTCCAATGGCACCGTCACCTATGTCGGCAAGGATATCGCCTATCACCTGTGGAAGTTCGGCCTGCTCGGGTAGGGACTTCGGCTATCGGCGATTCTTTGAGTATCCGGACCACACCTGCTGGATCTCCGCCGAGCACGGCGAGCGGGAGCATCCGCACTTCGGCGGCGCGCAGGCGATCTATAACGTCATCGATTCGCGTCAGGCCGATCCGCAGGCAAATGTGATCGAAGCGCTACGCGGCATGGGCTATACCGATGCGGCGGATCGCTATGTGCACTTCTCCTACGAGATGGTGGCGCTGACGCCGCGCTGCGCCGAGGAGCTGGGCTACACGCTCTCCGATGAGGACCGCGGGCGCGCGTACATCGAAGTCTCCGGGCGCAAGGGATTCGGCGTGAAGGCCGACGATCTGATCGACCGGCTGATCACTGCGGCGAAGGCCGAGGTGGACTCACGTCATCCGGAGCTGAACGATGCGGAGCGGCTGCGCATCGGCACCAGCATCGCCATCGGTGCGCTGCGCTACTTCATGCTGAAGTACACGCGCAATTCGGTGATCGCCTTTGATTTTCACGACGCGCTCAGCTTCGAGGGCGAGACCGGCCCCTATGTGCAATATGCGGTCGTGCGTGCACGCAGCATCTTCCGCAAGGGCGGCACGAGCAGCGCGGCGGCGCTGGCTGCTGTCGATGGCGCTGCGCTTGCGAAGTATGTCGAAGAGCGAGGACGGCCGCGACATCTGGGAGCTGTGGCAGACAGCCTCAAAAACCACGCTCTTGTTGGAGCAGTGCATTGCGACGGCCGAGCCCGCCTACCTGGCAAAGCACGCCTTCCAACTCGCGCAGCAGTTCAACAACTTCTACCACCGCTTCCACATCCTGACGGAGCCGGACGCAGAGCGCAAAACAACTGCTATTGGCAACCGCGGCAGTTGCAGAGCGCGAGCTGATGCGCGTGCTGGCTGGCTGGGGATTGATGCGCCGGAAGTGATGTAGCAGCGAGTCGGCAAGGCAGCAAGTCAGCCATGGCGTATGCACTACTGGCTGACTTCTAGCTTGCGCTTCCTACTGCAGCGGCTTTCCCTGGGCCGTCATCTGGTTCAGCAGGTTCAAGTCATTCTGCTTCACGCCATCCGGCAGGGGCGCGTAGTTCAGTGAGGTGGCCACATTCTGGCCATCGGTCACGATGTACTTGATGAAATCTTTCAGCGCCTGCCGCTTCTCCACATCCGTACCGTCCTTGGGCACGATGAGGAAGGTGAGGCCGGAGATCGGGTAGGCGTCGCTGGCCGTGGCGGGCGGATTCACGATAGGCGCGCGCGGGTCCTGCTGTAACTGGCTCAAGAAGCCGTTGATGGCTGCCGTCGTGCTTGCCGGGCTGGGCTGTACGAAGTGGCCGGCCTGGTTTTCGATGGCCGCGACGGGCAGATTGTTCTGCTGCGCATACGTCAGTTCCACGTAGCCGATGGAGCCGGGCGTCTGCCGCAGCTGGCCGGTTACACCTTCGCTGCCCTTGCCGCCGTTGCCGGCGGGCCAGTTCACCTGGGTTCCCTTACCGACTTTGCTGGCCCAGTCTTTGCTGACCTCAGTCAAATATGTCGTGAAGATGGCGCTGGTGCCGCTGCCATCCGCGCGATGCACCACCGCGATGCCTGTGGTGGGCAGAGATGCGCCGGGATTTGCGTCCTTGATCACCGGGTCCTGCCAGCTCTTGATGGTGCCCAGAAAGATTCCGGCCAGCGCTTCTGGCGAGAGCCGCAGAGGTTGCTGCAGTCCGGGAATGTTGTAGGTGATGCAGACCGGGCCGGCCGACTCCGGCAGTTGCAGCACGGGCTTCATCGCGGCAAGCTGCGCATCCGTCAGCGCGGCATCGGAGGCGCCAAAGTCCACCGTGCCGGCCTTCACCTGCTGGATACCGCCGCCCGAGCCGATCGATTGGTAATTGATCTGCACACTCTTGTGCGCCTGCTGGTAATCCGCCGTCCAGCGGCCCATCGCCGGATAGACGAAGGTGCTGCCCGCGCCCGAGAGCTGAATTGTTTTGGTGGAGTTGCAGGCGGTGAGAGCAAGGAGTGCGGTGGTGGCGGCGAGGATCGCCCTGGTGCTGGCTTTCACGTTCAAGAATCTCCTGGTCATGCAAGGTCCGGGTGTCTAGGCCCTGGTGAGATGCGCCGGCCTCGAAAACAGCCTACGCCTCTATCCGAAATTCGGAGAATGTTCTCTGCTGGCAACCGGCACAGAAGCCTCCACACTCCTAGATAGCAGAGGTATATGTATGAGCGGTGAATTAAAGGGACGAAAAATCGCCATTCTGGCGACGGACGGGTTCGAGCAGGTGGAGTTGACGGACCCGAAGAAGAATGTGGAAGCGGCTGGCGCGACAACCGAAGTGTTGAGCGTAAAGGACGGCTCGATCAAGGGCTGGAAGTTCACCGACTGGGGCGACAGCGTCCGGGTAGATAAGCAGGTAAGCAAGGCAAACGTGGATGATTACGACGCGCTGATCCTGCCCGGCGGCCAGATCAATCCGGACAAGCTGCGCATGGAAAAATCCGCGGTCGACTTCGTAAAGAAATTTGTGCAGTCAGGCAAGCCGGTCGCGGCCATCTGCCATGGGCCGTGGATGCTGATCGAAGCCGGCGTAGTGAAGGGAAAGACCGTGACCTCATGGCCTTCGGTTCATACGGACCTGGTCAATGCGGGTGCGAACTGGGTGGACAAGGAAGTGGTGGAGGATGGCAACATCATCACCAGCCGCAAGCCGGACGACATTCCGGCGTTCAGCAAAAAATTGATTGAAGTAGTAGCGAAGGCACCTCAACACGCGCACGCCTGAAGTTTAATCTCCCCAACCGATCGTGGCGGGAGCAGCCTGACAAGCGCTCGCCGCCACGAAACGACGCTGTGCTCATCACTGGCGCGCGAAGAATGAGTCACAAAGCATCGATCCGATGCCGGCCAAAAATATTCGCAAGACGGGATCCTCTTACGCGTAGGTACGCACCCACTCCGTGATGGTGCGCACCGCGATGCCGGTCGGGCCGCTCGCAATCCACGCTTTGGCGTCGTCGTTCCAGGCGGTGCTCGCGATGTCCAGGTGCAGCCACGGCGTGTCACCGACAAACTCCTTCAGGAACATCGCCGCTGTGATGGCGCCCCCGTAGCGTCCGCCGGTGTTCTTGATGTCGCCGATCTGCGAGACGATCTGCTCACGGTATTCGTCTTCGACGGGCAGCCGCCAGAAGCGCTCGCCGGACTGGTCCGTTGCTTTGGTGAAATGAGCGTACTCATCGTCGTTGTTGGTGAAGACGCCGGCGTTTATCTGGCCAAGCGCTACTGCGACCGCGCCGGTGAGCGTGGCCGCGTTGATGAGGTGGGTAGCGCCAAGCTGCTGGGCGTAGTGCAGGCCATCGGCCAGTACCAGGCGGCCTTCGGCGTCGGTGTTGATGATCTCGATGGTCTTGCCGGACATTGCTGTGAGCACATCGCCAGGCTTGTAGGCTTTGCCGCCAGGCATGTTTTCCGTGCGAGCAGATGACTGCGATGACGCGCACCTTGGGCTTCAACTGCGCAATGGCGCGCATGGCGCCGATCATCGCCGCCCCCCCGGCCATGTCGTACTTCATCTTCTCCATGTTGTCGGCAGGCTTGATGGAGATGCCGCCGGTGTCGAAGGTGATGCCCTTGCCGACCAGCCCGAGCACCGGGCCATCTTTGGGTGCATCGGCTGGCTCATAGCGCAGCACGATCAACGCGGGCGGCTCGGCCGAGCCTTGCGCCACGCCGAGGAAGGCGCCCATCTTTAACTCCCGGAGCTTATCCGCTCCGTACACCTCGCAGGCGAGACCGTTCTCCTTCGCCATGGCAGCGGCGCGGCGGCCGAATTCTGTTGGCGTCAGGACGTTGCCCGGCTCGTTGATGAGCGCACGCGCGAAGTTCTGCGATTCGGCGAGGATCACGCCTTCGTCGAGGCCGGACTTGTACACACGCTCCGCAGCGCCGCCGGGCGCTAGCAGCGTGACCGATTCAAGGCTGCGGTCCTTGCGGTCGGAGCGGTAGGTGTCCGAGTCGTAGTCGGCGATGATCGCGCCTTCGATGGCAGCGCGTGCCGTGTTCACGGCAGGAAAATCTGTTGCAGTGGGAAGCAGCAGCGCCAGCGAGCGGATGCTGCGCGGCTTGGCGAAGCGCACGGCGGCTCCGGCGGCCTTGCGCAGCTCGGCCAGCGTAGGCTTCGCCAACCCAACGACGAGTAGTCGAGCGGCCTTCAGCCCAGCCGGCTGATGCAGCAGCAGCGTCTCCGCACTGCCGGCCGAGAATTCGCGCCCGCTCACGGCCTCTTTCGCGGCGTCGATTACCGCCGCGTCCGGCGTCAGCAGCTCGATCTGCGGATTGGCTTGCTTATCCTTCTTATCTGCCTTGTTGATGGCAAAAACGACCAGCACTTCAGTCTCGAATGACGCAGGCGCAAGGGATGACAACTCTGTCTTCATGGGTCTCCTGATGGCGAATGTATGTTACGCAGTTGCGGTTGCGGTGCTGGCTGCGGACGATGGCGGCCCGGGCCTCGCGGTCGGCTTCCCGGCGCTTCACGGTCTCGCGCTTGTCCCAGTCCTGCTTGCCTTTGGCGATGGCCAGCTCGCATTTCACGCGGCCATTGCGGAAATAAAGCCGGGTGGGGATGAGCGTGTGCCCTTTGATCTGCGTCTTTCCCTCTAGTTTCTTCAACTCTTCCCGCTTCAGCAGCAGTTTGCGCGTCCGAAGGGCCTCGTGATTGCTGGCATTGCCGTGGGAGTACGGACCGATATGCGCGTTCAACAGAAAGGCTTCGCCGTTTCTGACCAATCCGTAGGCATCCTTCAGGTTCGCCTTCCCTTCGCGGATGGACTTGACCTCCGTGCCGCGCAGCGCGATGCCGGCTTCGTATTTGTCGAGGAGAAAATAGTCATGGCTGGCCGCCCGGTTCACAGAGGCATCTCGCGCGCCGGAGGCAACCGGGTCGCGATCCTTTGCTTTCTGGGGGGTGCCCTTTTGCGGGGCGGGCTCCACTGTATGGCTGGTCTGCCGGGACATAGGCGTACGCTTTATCGTAAAGCATTTCGCCGGGCGCGGCCCGCACGCCGCCAGTCAGCAGCAGGGACGCACCGGATCGAAAAGCCGCGCTACAGCGAGCGTTTGAGGTTTTCACTGCGGCAAAACGATATCAGCCGCGTTCAAAGCGGCTTCGGGGCCCTTTGTTATAATCCCGCTTCAGCGAGCCAGCTCTCGTGAGAGCGCATGGGAATGCGGCTCGATTTTGTGCGCGGCTAGCCCGTGCGCACCGTCGCTCCTTTCATCCGTGGAGTTTCATGAATCGACGCACCCTATATTGGACCCTCCCCCTCTTTCTTTTGCTCTCCATGCCCGCATTGCTGCCAGTGGTGCACGCGAAGGGGAAATCCGCGAAGGCGCTCTACAAGGCAGGGCAGACGGCAGAGGCCAAGGATGACTATCTCACCGCGTATGAGGACTACGCGGCGGCATATCAGAAAGAGCCGACCAACCTCTATTACAAAACCTCGTATCAGCGGCTGAAGTTTACCGCCGCGGCGGTGCATACGCACCAGGGCGAGAAGCTGCGCGACCAGGGCGATATGAACGGCGCCATGACGGAGTTCCTGCGCGCGCTTGAAATCGATCCCTCGAATGAGCTGGCACAGCAGGACATCCGGATCACCAAGGAGAAGATCGCGGCAACTCCCAGCAACGAGCCGTCCGAGACGCCGGAGAGCGAGGCCCCGCTGGCCGATATCGCATCGCCGGCGCAGTTGACGCCGACTTCGAACGAGCCGATCACCATTCACATGCCTTCGGAGGATTCGAAGGTGGTCTATCAGACCATAGGCAAGATCGCCGGCATCAACGTGCTGTTCGATCCCGACTACACCGGCAAGCGCATATCAGGTCGATCTGCAGAACGTTTCACTGATGGATGCGTTGCACATCGTCGGCGTGCATCTCGAACACCTTCTGGCGGCCGGTCACCGCGAACACCATCTTCGTCGCGCAGAACACCCGCGCGAAGCGTACCGAGCTGGACGCGCAGGCGGTGCAGACTTTTTATCTCTCGAACACCTCCCAGACCAACGACCTGAACGACATTCAGACCGCGCTGCGCAACGTGCTGACGAATGCCAAGCTTTATGCGGTGCCCAGCCAGAATGCGATCGTGATGCGCGCGACTCCGGATGAGTTGCTGCTGGCGCGCAAACTGATCGACGATCTGGACAAGGCACGGCCGGAAGTGGTGGTCGACGTCGCTGTGCTCGAAGTCAACCGCAACCAAGAGCGCAACCTCGGCATCATCCTGCCGCAGCAGATCTCCGCGCAATTGCAGGGCACGACGAACTCAACAACGGGCACAACCGGCACGACGGGCACCACCGGGACGACCGGCACTACCGGCACCACAGGAACTACCAGCAGTACGACAAGCAACAACGGTCTGACGCTCAACTACTCTCGGAAATCTGAACTCGCAACAACGTCGCCTTGACCATCAGCTCGGCGACCGCCAACCTACTGCTGACCGACAACGATACCCGCGTGCTGCAAAACCCACGCATCCGCGCGACGGACGGCCAGAAGGCGGACCTGAAGGTTGGCTCGAAGATTCCGATTGCCACCGGTTCGTATCAGACCGGCGCAGCGACGGCCGTCGTCAGCTCGCTGGTGAATACGCAGTTCCAGTATCAGGATGTCGGCGTCGAGATCGAGATCACGCCAACTATCCACTACGACCGCGACGTGACGCTGAAGCTGAAGATGGCCATTTCGCAGGAGAGCGGATTTGCCAACCTGAGCGGCATCCAGGAGCCGATCTTCAGCCAGCGCACCGTGGACCAGACCATCCGTCTGAAAGAAGGCGAGGCCAGCATCATGGGCGGCCTGCTGCAGACAAAGCCTCACGAACAGCTTTTCCGGTATTCCCGGGCTGTCGCAGATTCCGCTGCTGAAGTATCTCTTCAGCAACAACGACAAGATTCAGGCCCAGGACGAGATCGTCTTCCTGCTGATCCCGCACGTCGTCCGCGGTGAGGACCTGAGCCCCCTGAACCTGAAGGAGATCGATACCGGCACCGGCACCAGCGTTTCGCTGCGGCGTATCGGATCCATCCGCGTTCCGGCTTCTGCCGTGGAACCGCTCGCCGGCCGGGAAGCCCAGCGCCGAATGCCTCCGAACCAGCAGTCAGCCCCGGCGCGGCACGCAGCCGCAGGGCATGCAGGGAGCCGCTCAGCAGGCCATGCAGCAGGCGGCCACGGCCAGCAACGCAGCCCCCATCTCGGTGGCTCTCGCTGCGCCGCCCACGGCTCCCAAAGTGGGCTCCACCTTCCAGGTGCCGGTCAACGTCTCCGGCGGGTCGGATGTCTTCTCCGTCCCACTGCAGCTTCAGTACGATCCCGCGAAGCTCACGCTGATCAACGTTGACTCGGGCAATTACCTGGGCCACGACGGCCAGACGGTCGCCCTGGTCCACCGCGACGACGGTGCCGGAGGGGTGGCCATCTCTGCCTCGCGGCCGCCGGGCGTCGCCGGCGTGAACGGATCGGGCCAGCTCTGCGTCCTTACATTCCAGGCGAAGGCTGCAGGCGACAGCATCGTCAGCGTCACAAAGGCGGCTGCCCGCGACAGCAAGCAGCAGGCGCTCCCGGTCATTACCTCCGGGACCATCGTGCACGTGCAGTAGGGTGAAAGCCTGCCATCGCCCGGTACACTGGTAAGGAATAGGTATGATTCGCAGACTGAGCTCGCGTACGTCGCCCTCGCCCCATGGGCGGGAGGCTGGTCTTACGCTGATCGAGCTGATCGTGACCGTAGCCATCCTGGGCCTGCTCGCATCGGCCGCGGTGCCGCTGGCCCGCTGGAACATCAAGCGCGAGAAGGAGCGCGAGCTGCACACCGACCTGTGGGAGATGCGGACGGCCATCGACAAGTACAAGGACGCTGCCGACAAGGGCGGAATCCAGACCAAGGTAGACAGCGACAACTATCCGCCGGATCTGGATACGCTGGTGAAGGGCGTTGAAATCAAGGGAAAGAAGGTGCGGTTCCTGCGCCGCATCCCTGTCGATCCCATGACCGGCAAGCCCGACTGGGGAATGCGCTCGGAGCAGGACGACCCCAACAGCGACTCCTTTGGCGGCCAGAGCGTGTTCGATGTCTACTCGAAATCCCAGGGTACGGCCCTGAACGGGACCAAGTATGCGGATTGGTAAGCTGCGCCAGCTTTGCCGCACGAGGAAGTGCGAAGCGGGGTTGACGAAGGAAGGTCAAGCGGGCTTCACTCTGCTGGAGTTGATGATCGTGATGCTCATCATCGCGATCCTGGCGGCTGTCGCCATTCCCGCGTATCTCTCGTCCATCAAGGCGGCAAAGGAAGCTGTGCTGAAGGAGGACCTGCACGTGATGCGCGGGGCCATCGACGCCTATACCGCGGACAAGGAGAAGGCGCCGCAGTCGCTCGATGACCTGGTGCAGTCCGGATATCTGAAGAAGCTGCCGGTCGATCCCATGACCCACAGAGACAGCACCTGGGTCACCTCGACGGATGACACGCTGGCAGAACATTGACCAGACCGAGCCCGGCGTGAACGACGTGCACAGCGGCTCGCAGGAAACGGGCAGCGACGGCCAGCCATATTCGGCCTGGTAATCCGCAGAAAGCTAGAGCAATCACTCTTCTGTAAGCCGAACCAGGCACAAATTGTCCGTGCTTCCTCGCAGAAAAACAGCGTTTTGCCGGCGCACCTGGAGAGACGCGGCAGGAAAAGGTCTCTTTAGCCGCATCTAAAGCAGAAGCAGGGAACGTATATAGGTTGATAGGTGGATTCGGAGCAGTCCTGTGTTCAGTGGCTGGTTTCGGGTTCGTGTCCGTCCTTACGCCTCTGTGCTTTGCTTTTCACTGGATGCCTGACGTGCCCGCGACTTTCGACCCATCCCCGCTCCTCATGCCGCCTGTAGCGCGGGTGCGCGCCTACTACGCTGCGCTCTGCGCGGCTGCCGTTGCGCAGTTCGGCGTCGCATCGCTGGCGGGACGGCTACTGCTGATCGAAGGCCTGGCAGAGGAAGGCGACGCGCTGTTGATCGCTGCTAGCATCGCGGGCGCAGCGTCGCTGGTTCTCGAGACAAGCATCGAAATGGTGCGCCACTGCGTGCGCAACGGCATCGCGGACTTTGCGGTGAAGACGCTGGACGAGGCGCTTCGCATCCTGAAAAACGAAATCCGCAAGCGGCAGCCGATTGCCGTGCTGCTGGAGCGGCAGCCTGCAGACGTGTTGGCTGAGATGGTGGAGCGTGGAGCGCAGCCCGATCTGCTGCGCTGGACCTCGACCGAGCGCACCTCACAACAAAACGTCGAAACGCTGCGGGAACGAGGGGCGCGTCCCCTGCCGGGACCTCTCGAAACTGATCCCGATCCGGCGAGCGAGGTGTGCTGGCGTGCCGAGGGAAGCAGCGCGGCTCTGCGGCAACTGGATCTTTTGGCCGGGCAGATTCTGCCGCATCCGGATCTGGAGCGCCAGAACTGGATCGCCCGCGCACCCCGTTACCTGCCGCGCGCGTTGCGACTGGAGCGACGGGTCCAGATGACGCCCGAGGAGTCCGCCGCCTTTCTCGCGGCAATCGACGAGCGGGCCACGCAGGGCGCACTGGCGGCGACCGTCAACGTCGAAGCTTGCGGCCAGGTGCACAGCTTTACAGGCTAAAGCGCCTCGCCCGAAGCGACCGCCCGCAGCTTCCCCCACAGCTCTTTCAGCCCCAGCTCGGTCTTTGCGGAGCAGAGCAGCAGATCCTCGACACCCAGTTGACGCTTCAACGCCGCCGCAGACTTTGTGCGCTCGTTACCGGAAAGACGGTCTGCCTTAGTAGCAACCACCACAAAGCGGCGCTCGATTTCCTTCAAGTAATGGATAAGCTTCAGATCGCTTTCCTGCGGTGGGATTTTGCTGTCCACCAGGCAGACGCAAAGTGAAAGCGTGGTCCGCATTGCGAGATACGGCTCGATGAACTTCGGCCATTCGGCAGAGATCGATTTCGACACCTTGGCATAACCGTAGCCCGGCAGATCGGCCAGGACAAGCGCCGGTTGCACGCTGGTCGCAGAATCAAGCAGCGCGAAAAAATTGATGGCCTGCGTGCGTCCAGGAGTGGAGGAGACGTGTGCCTGTTTGGAGCCGACCAGCGCATTCAGCAGGCTGGACTTTCCGACATTCGAGCGGCCAAGAAAGGCGACCTCCGGCGCGGAGGGCGACGGGAACTGGTCCGGTGAGGTGGCCGAGAGAAGAAATTTTGGGATCAGGCGCATGGTTCATGATTGTCGCAGGTCGCATTCCCAGTCTGGAAATGTATAGGGGTGTCAGGATGGCTGCTCGCCAATGACGCGACAGCCGCCCGTGGATGGTGTAAGGCCTGTAGACAAAACGGAACTTTGCAGTGGCCAACGGGGCAGATGCGATCTGGATTGCTACTGCAAACCTGCCCGCCTCAACGCGGCATGCATAAAGACGATTGACTCCTTGCATCGCCCCGACCACTGCTTTGTCCAGTTTATCGCCGCGCATCCACGGAAAGGGCGCCGCCGAGATTCGGCGACGCCCTGTGGGCATCTGAACGAAGCGCGTTACCGGCAGGGATGATCGTCATCATCATCGTCATTGCGGTTTTTCACGAAGGCGAGACCATGGGGACTGTTTAAACCGGTAACGATCGGTGTTAATTGGCCGAAGTCAAGATCCAGCCGACCGACAAAGCCGGGCGTGACACCGGCTGAGTTCGCAGCGCCAACACCGGCGGAGTAGGCTGTGCCCGGGATGAACTCGGTCTTACGAATGATGTAGGTCGTATCCGCGGGCGTATCTGAGACGAGCATGAATCCGTCATCCGAAGGAATGAACAGAGTATCGTCCACCTGCGGGGCGCCGTAGGGCGAGGTCAGTGGGATCTGCAGCACGCTTTGGCTCTTTCCTGGATGGCGGACTAGGACGAGTTCCGAGTCGCCTTGGCTATCGAGCAGAATGTTGTTCGACGGAGTCAGGGTCATCGAATCCGGGTCCTGCAGGTTCAGCGTCACCTGCGCGCCTGTGACCACATCGGTGGCGGATGCTGTCCCTTCGAGAACCGGCGACACCTCGATCACATCCCCGGCGAACTTTGCCTTCACGATGGCCGGTGCGGCGTTCGGATTGTGTGCTGGATTTGAGGCGCTGAAGTAAGCCTCACCGTTGCGGAAGACGATGTCGTCATAGCCCCCGCCGTTCGGGGGCGGAGTGGCAAAAACATACTGACGCTGCTCGCGGGTCTTCGGATTGAAGATCACCAAATTTGGATTCGCGTCTTCATTTTGCATCGCCCAGATCTCGTGCGTATACGGATTCACCTTCAGTCCGTCATTGTGGCCGATGACGACGAAGCTGAAGGTCTTGCGACCGTCCTTCGTGTATTCCACAATCATGTTCGACTTGCCGTCCTCGCCTGTCGGATCGTTGTTGTCACCGTAGCCGATGTAGACATGGTCCTTGGTCACGGCGAGTGAGTCGGGCGCCGTGTACTGGCCCGGCACACCCTTTGCAAAGACGCTGATGGAATAGCCCTTCTCGGCTTTGGGAATTTCGGACTGAGCCCCGCCGGTGACCGCAGTCGCGGCGGCGCAGAGGGCAAGCGTGGTTGAGACAGCGAGATATTTCGTTCTGGTGGCGAGCGTCATAGCGAATCTCCAGGTGAATGTGAGCAATTGGGAAGGGTGGAACCGCCAGGAACCACATACGGCAAGGATGAGTGGACGGCGGCAATCCTTAACTCCACCTGAAATTGCTGCTGCAGGTGCTCAGAACTATTCGAAAATTCACGCGCGAGGGAATGCGTCAGCTCAGCAAAGCGTGAAATTCATCCCGTCGAAATAATCCGCCGTGACCCAACTTGACATATTCCTATATGGGAATATTATGAAATGCATGGCACGAGCAGCCACTACCCTGGATGTCTTCAACGCAGTGGCGGAGCCGCGGCGGCGGGAGATCCTCGACGTGCTCGGTGACGGCCGCGAGCGCGCGGTTAGCGAGGTGGTCGATGCTGTGGGGATGCCACAGCCTTCGGTCTCCAAGCACCTTTCAGTGCTGCTCAAGGTCGGGGTGGTGAGCGTGACACGCAATGGACAGATGCGGATGTACCGGCTGAACGGCAGCAACTTGAAGCCGGTCCATGACTGGGTAAGCACGTTCGAGCGGTACTGGACGCACCAGTTGGATCGAATCAAGGAGCGCGCGGAGCAGAAGATGCGCGCGGGCGGACATGAACCAAGAAACAAGGGGGAGCTATGAGCGCAGCAGGACGGATGACGGTCGAGGCCGGCGTGGACGAAGCCGTCCGCACCTTCTCCATCAAGCGGGAGGACCGGATCGAAGCGTCGATCGAGATCGTTTTTGAAACGGTTCTCGAACAAATGGGATTGCTAAATGTGAAACCAGACGGCGAACCTATGCCGATGAAGCTTGAAGCGTGGCCCGGAGGCCGCTGGTATCGCGATCTGGGCAAAGACACCGGCCACATGTGGGGACACGTGCAGGCGATCAAGGCGCCGGAACTGCTTGAGGTCTACGGGCCGCTTTTCATGTCGTTTCCCGCGACCTCGAATCTTCAATTCCGTCTCAAGGCAGAGGGCAAGGCCACGACTCTTCGCTTCGTTCACACCGCCATGGGTCTGATTCCGGAGGATGTGTCGGCGAATGTGAGCACGGGGTGGAACAACATGCTGGAGCATATTCGTGCCGCGGCTGAAAGCAAGAAGCGCTGACGGCCGGGCAGGCAAACGCGAAATCTACAAACCGACAAGGAGTCAATCATGCAGACGCTGGAGATGAAACACTCAGTCGTTTCAGAAGCAGAGTGGGAGAAGGCGCGCCTGGAGCTTCTGAAAAAGGAAAAAGAGCTAACGCGGCAACGCGACGCGCTGGCTGCCGAGCGCCGGCGGATGCCGTGGGTGGCAGTCGAAAAGCAGTACCAATTCGACGGACCCAAGGGCAAAGCGAGCCTGCTCGATCTGTTCGAGGGCCGTCGCCAACTGATCCTCTACCGGGCCTTCTTCGAGCCCGGCGTGTTCGGCTGGCCCGACCACGCTTGCCGGGGCTGCTCTCTGGGAGCCGACCAAGTCAGCCATCTTTCGCATCTGAATGCCCGCGACACCACTCTCGCCTACGCCTCGCGCGCGCCGCAGCCGGACATCGTGCGCCTGAAGCAGCGGATGGGCTGGAAGATGCCCTGGTACACCATCACCGACAGATTCGACACCGACTTCGGCGTGAACGAATGGCACGGGACCAACGCGTTCATCCGCGATGGCGACAAAGTTTTCCGCACTTACTTCATCAACAACCGTGGCGACGAGGCAATGGGGAGTGTCTGGAGCTATCTCGACCTGAGCGCGCTCGGACGCCAGGAAAACTGGGAGGATTCGCCCGAGGGCTACCCCCAGACTCCGCCGTACAAGTGGTGGAACTGGCATGACAACTACGACGCGGAGGCTTCGCCAAACCCGAAGTGGGTCGACATCATAACCAATCCACAAGAAGCCGCCCGAAAGCGCGATGCAGAAGCGAAAGTATGACCGAGGTCCGGCTGGCAAAACGATGGACTGGGTGAAGCGGCACGATCAATACGAGGACGAGGCGGTCGCCAAATCCTTCTGCCACGACGAGGGGCACGCGTGAAGACAGGTAGAGAAAGCGGCGGTCAAAGTTCAGTATGCCGGTCTATGTGCGCGTGCCGGCGGATCGCTGCTTCTCCAGTGTCGTCCGCGCCGGGGAAGCTGTTCGCCCGGCGGACACGCGGAGCGGCGGCGTGGGCGCTACCCAGCGTGGCGCTGGCGCTGGTGCCGAAATGCCCCATGTGTATCGCGGCCTATCTTGCACTCGGCGGTGGCCTGGGTATCTCGATCAGTACCGCCGCGCATCTGCGGAGCGCTCTGCTGTGGTTATGCTGGAGCGCGCTGGTGCTGCTGACTGTGCGCCTAACGCTACGATTCGCGCCGACACGCATGAAGACACGCACCGCCGCGGCAGCACGAGTGGCGCTCCGGAACGCGTGGCAATATATCCCGCAACTTCCAATGCGTGGCACTGCATTCGCATCGGCTTCATCTATTCCATTGCTGAGCGCAGTCTACGGGTATATAAAGCAAGGGCACAGACCGCAAATCTGAAGCAATTCCTTTCATGCAGCCACTTCGCTATGACCTGCATTGGGGTTTGTCTTTCGCTGTCCGTGATTCCTTTGGGCTCGCCTGGTCTTTCGCCATGCGGCCTCAAGAAAGGGTCCTTCCCCCAAATCGCTGACTATCCCCGCGACTCAACTGCTGCCTCTTCACGCTGGAGGAAGGATCCTATGTTCAGCAAGACAATCGGATTGTGTGCAGGACTGTGTCTTTGTATGGGTGGAATTGGTGTACTGCCGGTAGCCAGGGCACAGGAAGCCGGAGGAAAGCTAACGTCTCCGCCCAAGGTGCTGGTGATCGACGTTGAGAATCTGAAGCCGGGTAAGAGTGGAAGCGTCCACCAGAAGTCGGAGAGCGCCTTTGTACAGGCCAGCCAGAAATCCAAGTCGTCGCCACATTACCTGGCGATGGATGCGCTTTCCGGACCACCGCGTTCACTGTTCTTCTTCAACTATGACTCGTTCGCCGCGCTCGAAAAAGAGCACCAGCAGCAGATGGCCGATGCCGGCCTGAGCGCCGACATTGACCGCGCCTATGCAGAAGATGGAGAGCTGCTGAGCTCGATGTCGAGGAACATCTATACGCTGCGCGACGATCTCATGCATGAAACCGGTGTGGACATCCCAACCATGCGTTACATGCAGATCATCCGGGTACGCATTCGCGTTGGTCACCAGCAGGAGTGGGAAGAATATCTCAAGATGCTGCGAGCAAATCTGGACAAGGCCGAGCCGGGACGACACATCGCGCTCTACCAGAGTGCATACGGATGGGAGAACGGAGGTATGTGGCTGCTGATCACGCCGATGAAGTCGCTGTCGGAAATAGACGCGGCCGATGCGAACAGTGCGAAGTTCCGCGAAGCGATGGGCGACGCGAACATGAAGCACTACCGCGAGCTTGCAGCCGCCAGCATCGAATCCTCGCAGCGCAATCTGTTCGCCTTCAACCCGGAGATGAGCTATGTCCAGGATGAATGGGCGACCGCGGATCCGTTCTGGAAGCGCAAGTAATCACTGAAGCAGGACACCAACAAAAAGGGCGCTGCGCAGGCGGCGCCCTTCCTGTTGGCTCAGAGCGATTTGACACAGCGCTGCTTCGCTGGAAAGCTCACCCACAGGTCGAAATACCGCTTTCCAGGAGACCTGTCCACGTTGACCACCCGATCTCTGTATGGCGCGGCAATCTTTCTGGCCGCATTTCTACTGTTCCTTGTCGAGCCGATGGGGGCCAAGCAGCTTCTGCCCACCTTCGGCGGATCTGCAGCGGTGTGGCTCACCTGCCTCGTCTTCTTCCAGACAGCTCTGCTCGCTGGTTACGCGTATGCGCATTGGCTGGCTCGGTTGCGGGCCCGCTGGCAGATGTCGCTCCACGTGGGGTTGCTAGCGTGCGGAGCAGCCTCGGCGCTGGCGTGGTCATTCCGCCGGGGAGGCTTCGCGCAAACATCTGCACATCCTTTCGTGATGGTGCTGACCGCCCTGTTGCTTTCGATTGGATTGCCATTTATGCTGCTGGGCTCGACCAGCCCGTTGCTGCAGGCTTGGCTGGCGCGCCTGGAACAGAACCGTATTCCATATCGCCTGTTTGCACTGTCAAACCTTGCGTCGCTGCTTGCGCTGGCGCTGTATCCCACGCTGATTGAGCCCTACATTACGCTGCGCATGCAGCGAATCCTTTGGAGTTGCGGGTTCCTGTGCGTCGCGGCTCTTATTGGAGTGCTCACGCGCAAAGTACGGAGAGCACCGCCGACCATGACTATGCCGGTGATACCCAAATCCGAACCGCCCGTTTCCATGCGAGCCAAATGCCTGTGGCTGCTGTTGCCGATGGTGGCGGCTATGCAGTTGTGTGCAGTCACAAGCTATATGACGGCAAATATCGCCGCGATCCCACTGCTGTGGATTCTCCCTCTTGCCGCCTATCTGCTTACGCTCATCATCGCTTTTGAATACGCCAGCTTTGTGCCCCGCCCGATACTCACGCGGCTCCTCGTCCTGATGCTCGCCGCACTCGCATACATGATGGCCAACGTCGACGCATGGTGGCCGGTCGGCATCGGCATCACATTCTTCCTGATTGAAATGTTCTTCGCCTGCCTCCTGTGCCACGTTGAAGCCTATCGCCTGCGGCCACAATCGGCGCGAGAGCTGACATCGTTCTATCTGCTGTTTGCTACCGGAGGCGCAATCGGATCGTTCCTCATCAGCATTGCATCACCGCTGCTCTTCTCTTCGAACTACGATATGGCAATCACCTTCTTTGCCACTGCTCTGGCGACGTTATTTCTCGTTTGGCCCGAGAGTTGGTCGCAACGGCTGCTCTGGGCTGCCGCCTCCGGAGCGATGATCTATCTCCTCGTTCTGTTGAACGCTGCATACCGCCGCGACACGCTCTTTGCTGCCCGCAACTTCTACGCAACGTTGCGTGTGAAGCAGACCAATGACAGCAAAGGGCAGTGGACGCGCACGCTGAGCAACGGCATCATCCTTCACGGAAGCCAGATCTTCACGCCGGCCCTTCGGAAGACGCCCACCACCTACTACGCAGAGGATTCCGGCGTTGGGCTGGCGCTGCGCTACTGCTGCGGAGATCGTGCGCGCAACGTAGGCGTCATTGGTTTGGGCGCTGGTACCATCGCAGCCTACGGACGCGCCGGCGATCGCATGCGTTTCTATGAGATCAATCCCACAGTCCAGCCGATCGCGCAGCACCTCTTCACCTACCTGCGCGATTCAGCAGCGCAGATCAGCTTTGCCGAAGGCGATGCGCGCGCCTCGCTCGTCAGGGAAGCGCCACAGCACTTCGATGTGCTGGCGATCGACGCATTCTCCGGTGATGCGATCCCTTTGCATCTGCTTACCACGGAGGCGATGGCGATATATCGCAGTCATCTCGCACCCGGCGGCATTCTCGCCTTCCATATTTCCAACCGGCATGTCGATCTTGAGCCCGCGATCAAACTGCTGGCGGAGTCTGCAGGAATGCACGCACGTACCGTGCAGAGCTACGCCAACGATCAGACGGGTGCATCGAACGCTACCTGGGTGCTGGTTACGGACAACGATGCTTTCCTCGCATCGCACGAGATAGCAGGCAACAGCCGCCCCGCAAAGCAACGTGCCGGACTGCGGGTCTGGACGGATGATTATTCGAGCCTGCTGACATTGCTGCGCTGAAAGAGAAAGGGCGCCGCCCAAGGCAGCGCCCTCATTGTTCCATCGAAATTGACTACTGATGAGCCTGAGGCTGCCCCGGTGGAACCGCGGCGTGGACGACCAGGGCCTCCGGTGTTTCTTCCTTCAGCTCAGGCAGCGGAGACTCCAGAGCGATCTTCAGCACATCGTCCATCGTGTCGACGAAGTGCAGTTTCATCGCCTGCTTCAGGTTGTCGGGCAGCTCGGCGACATCCTTTTCGTTCTCCTTCGAGAGCACGGCTTCGAAGATGCCTGCACGGTGAGCTGCGAGCAGCTTCTCCTTCAAGCCGCCAATGGGCAGCACCTTGCCGCGCAGCGTGATCTCGCCTGTCATCGCGATATCGCGGCGCACCGGAATCTTGATGAGGGCGCTCGCCAGCGCCGTAGCCATGGTGATGCCGGCGGAGGGGCCGTCCTTCGGGATCGCGCCTTCTGGCACATGCACGTGGATGTCGACGTTGCGATAGAAGTCACGCGGCAGCCCAAGCTGCTGCGCGCGGCTGCGGATATAGGAGAGAGCGGCCTGCGCCGACTCCTGCATGACGTCGCCAAGCTGGCCGGTCAGCGTGAGCTTGCCCTTGCCGTCCAGCACCTGCACTTCGGTGGAGAGAATGCTGCCGCCCACTTCGGTCCAGGCCAGGCCGGTGACCAGGCCGACTTCGTTCTTCTCGTGTGCCTGCGAATCGCGGAACTTCGCAACGCCCAGGAAGTCGGCGATGTTCTCTTTGGTGATCGTTTCCTTATGTTTCGCGCCGTTCTTCACCACCCGCCGCGCGACCTTGCGGCAGATGTTGCCGATCTCGCGCTCCAGGTTGCGAACGCCGGCCTCGCGCGTATAGCTGCGGACGATCTCGGTGAGCGCATCGTCAGAGAAGGAAAGGTTCTTATCGCTAAGTCCAGTGCCCTCAACCTGCTTCTTCACCAGGTACTGTTTGGCGATCTCAATCTTCTCCGCCTCGGTGTAGCCATGTAGACGGAGTACTTCCATGCGGTCCTGCAGCGGGCCGGGAATGGTGTGCAGCACGTTCGCCGTCGCGACGAAGAGCACCTGCGACAAGTCGTACTCCACATCGAGATAGTGGTCCTGGAAGTTCGAATTCTGCTCCGGGTCGAGTACTTCGAGCAGGGCAGAGGACGGATCGCCGCGGAAGTCCGACGCCATCTTGTCCACTTCGTCGAGCATGAAGACGGGGTTCTTGGTGCCCGCCTTCTTCATCGACTGGATGATCTGGCCCGGCAGCGCGCCGATGTAGGTGCGGCGATGGCCGCGGATCTCCGCCTCATCGCGCACGCCGCCCAGCGACATGCGGACGAATTTGCGCCCGGTCGCCTTGGCGATCGACATGCCAAGCGACGTCTTACCGACGCCTGGAGGCCCGACAAAGCACAGAATCGAGCCCTTCGGATTTTTTACGAGCTGGCGCACGGCGAGGAACTCGAGGATGCGCTCCTTGATCTTTTCGAGACCGTAGTGATCGGTGTCGAGCACCTTCTCCGCGGTGTCGATCGAGCGTGTCTCCTTCGACTTCTTCTTCCACGGCACGGCGAGCAGCCAGTCCAGATAATTGCGGGAGACGGTGGACTCGGCGGACATCGGCGGCATCGCTTCGAGCTTCTTCAGCTCCTGCATCGCCTTGTCCATCACATCCTTGGGCATGCCGGCGGTTTCGATCTTCTTCTTCAGCTCGTCGAACTCGCTCTTTTCGCCGCGGCCCAGCTCCTTCTGGATGGCCTTGATCTTCTCGTTGAGGTAGTACTCCTTCTGCGCGCGCTCCATCTGCCGCTTCACCCGGCCCTGGATGGAGCGGTCCATGTTCAGCTTCTCGATCTCCATGTCCAGCAGGTCGGCGATGCGGGCCAGCCGCTCGGTGGGATCGAAGAGGTTCAGCAGCTCCTGCTTTTCCTCGACAGAAAGCTGCAGGTTGGCGGCGATGGTATCGGCCAGCTTGCCCGGCTCATCCATGCGGACGGCGGCAACGATGGATTCATAGTTCAGGCTCTGCTGCAGCTTGACGTACTGCTCGAACAGACCGGTGACCTTCCGCATCAACTGTTCCGTCTGCGGGCCCGGAGGATTGACGCGCGGGATGCGGACGGTAGCGACGAAGAAGCCGTCGGAGTCATTGATTTCGGTCGACTTGGCGCGCTCCAGACCTTCAACCAGGACTTTAATGTTTCCGTCCGGCATCTTGACGCTCTGGACGATGTTGCCGATCGTGCCAACCGGGTAGACATCCTCCGCCTTGGGCTCGTCGATCGAGGCGTCGTGCTGCGTGGCGAGAAAGATGCGGCGGTCGCCGTTCAGCGCTTCTTCGAGCGCGCGAACGCTCGAGTCGCGCCCGACGATGAACGGCGTCATCATGTAGGGGAAGATGACCATCTCGCGGATGGGCATCATGGGCAGCTTGCGCTGCTCGCCGCGCTCTTTCGTCTCCTTCGGCTCTTTCGGTTCTTTGCTGGTAGCCACTTCTGTCCTTCTGCCCACGATGGCCGGTGAGCATCGGCATCGGAACCGTACGAATACGGATCAACTGCGCCCGGCTTTCATTCCGAGCCGTACATGTTTGACGTCAGAACGCCTGCGGGAGGTTCACCTTTCAGGCGAGAGAACCCGATCTGAGCAGACTTCTCGGCCCGCACCAACGCAACTTCATGCCAGCCGGGCACTTGCGGGAACCGCACCGCTCCAGGTCAGGCTGCGTGTCCTATCCTGCCTTCTCCAGCAAATGTTCGGAGAAGTCCCGCTTCGCGACCATTTCGGCCGTGATGTCCAGCTCTTTGATCTGCTTCTTGCTGGGGAGGTGGTACATCAGGTCCAGCATCAGCTCTTCGAGGATCATGCGCAACCCGCGCGCGCCCACCTTGCGGTGCAGCGCCTCGCGTGCCACGGCGACCGTCGCATCGCTGGTGAAGTTCAGTTTGACGCCCTCGTAGTCGAAAAGCTTCTGGTACTGCTTCAGAATGGCGTTGCGCGGCTTGGTCAGGATTTCGACCAGCGCCACCTCGTCCAGCTCATCCAGGATGCCGATTACCGGCAGGCGCCCGACAAATTCGGGGATCAGCCCGAACTTGATCAGGTCCTGCGGTTCGGCCTGGCGCAGCAGCTCGGTGTCACGCTGTGCGGCACTTGCGCTCTCTGCCTTGGCCTGCTTCTCGCTCAGCGCCTTGAAGCCCAGCGCCTTCTTGCCGACGCGCCTGCCCACCACACGCTCCAGGCCCACGAAGGCGCCGCCGCAGATGAACAGGATATTGGTGGTATCGACTGGAGTGAACTCCTGGTGCGGATGCTTGCGGCCGCCCTGCGGAGGCACATTGGCGACCGTACCCTCGAGGATCTTGAGCAGCGCCTGCTGTACGCCCTCGCCGGAGACATCGCGCGTGATCGACGGGTTTTCGTCCTTGCGGCCGATCTTGTCGATCTCGTCGATGTAGATGATGCCGGTCTGGGTGCGGGCTACATCGCCGTCGGCTGCCTGCAGCAGCTTCAGGATGATGTTCTCGACGTCCTCGCCTACATAGCCAGCTTCGGTCAGCGTGGTGGCGTCCACAATGGCGAAGGGCACATCCAGCATTTTGGCCAGCGTGTGAGCCAGCAGCGTTTTGCCGCTGCCCGTCGGGCCAACCAGCAGGATGTTCGACTTCGACAGCTCCACATCGTTGCCGCGCGTACGGTTCATCTGCACGCGCTTGTAGTGGTTGTATACGGCTACGGCAAGCTTCTTCTTGGTGGTTTCCTGTCCGATGACGTACTCATCCAGGAACGCCTTGACCTCCTGCGGCTTGGGCAGATGGGCAGGCGCGGCGCCGGGCTGAGCCTCGGTCCGGTCATCGTCCAGGATAGAGTTGCACACTGCGACGCACTCGTCGCAGATGTACGCACGCGGATAGTCGCTGGGAGAAGAGATCAGTTTGGCCACAGCGTCCTGCGACTTATGGCAGAACGAACAGCGGAGTGTCTCGTCGGAACCCGTGCGCGTTTTCATGGAATCTGCTCCTTCTCGCCGAGGTCCTTGTCGGCCGCCTAAGTGCGCGGACGATCGATGATCTCGTCGATGATGCCGTATTCCTTCGCCTGTGGGGAGTTCATAATGAAGTCCCGCTCGACGTCCCGCTCGATACGTTCGAGCGATTGACCTGTATGTTTCGACATCAGGTGATTCGTAATCTCGCGAATCCGGAGGATTTCGCGAGCGTGAATATCAATATCGGTAGCCTGGCCGGAAAGCCCGCCCATCGACGGCTGATGAATCAGAATGCGCGAGTTGGGCAGCGCAAACCGCTTGCCTGCGGTGCCTGACATTAACAGAAAAGCGCCCATCGATGCTGCCTGGCCGATACAGTACGTCACCACATCATTCTTGATGAACTGCATGGTGTCATAAATGGCTAAACCGGCGGTGATGGAGCCGCCCGGCGAGTTGATATAAAGCTGCAGGTCCTTCTCCGGGTCCTCGCCGGAGAGAAACAGCATTTGCGCGATCACCAGGTTGGCGATTTGGTCGTCGATCGGCGTTCCCAGAAAAATGATGTTGTCGCGGAGCAGACGGCTGTAGATGTCGTAGGCGCGTTCGCCCCGGCTCGTCTGCTCGATGACCATCGGTACCAGTGCCATGCTCTTCCTTGTGCTCCTCGGCCGCCGGCACTTTCTCCGGCTGGCTGGTTCTGCTGCGTCCCTTCAAAAGCGCGAATGTCGCGCCTGCAACTTCTTCCTACAACTAAAGTCTCTCGTACAGAAGCGTCGCGGTCTTGTCGCGCCGAATTTGTTCCCGGATTCTAGCCATCGACCCATCCTGCGTCAATCGCACCGATAGGGCATCCACCGGTTCACGTAACCGCAGCGAGAGCAACTCCAGTTCCTGGCTCACTTCCTCGTCGGAGACGCCGATGTTCTCTGCGTCTGCAATGCGGTCCAGAATCAGCAGCGATCTGACCTCGTTACTTGCAGAATCGCGCTGCGCCGCTCGTAACCGTGCAAAGTCCAGCCGCTTCATGTCCTCTTCGCGCATGCCCTGGCTGGCAAGCGCCCGCAGTCCACGGTCAAGCCGCACATCAATCTGCTGCTGCACCATCGACTCCGGCACAGGGAACTGGAAGCGCTCGCTCAGCGCGTTCAGCAGGCGCTCACGCGTGTCAGTCTCGGTGCGGCGCTCCTTCTCGGCCTGCAGATTCTCGCGGAATTTCGTGGTGAAATCCTCGTACCCTGAGTAATCTCCTAGCTCCTTTGCGAAGTCGTCGTTTAACTCTGGCTGCACTCGCCGCTTGATGGCTTTGACCGCGACATCGTAAGCGACCGTTTTGCCCGCGAGCCGCTTTTCGCCGAAGTCCTCGGGATAGCTCAGCTCGAATTTCAGCTCCTGCCCAACCTTTGCGCCGCGCAGCGCTTCGTTGAAGGCAGGGAGGGTATTCGATCCGCCAACCTCGAGCATGACGTCTTCGCCGGTGAGCGGAGTGTTGTCAGGAGTATTTTCGGTAGCGTTTTCGCTTTCTGCTGCCTGCTGGACATTGCCCGTAAAGCTGATCTGTGCCCAGTCTCCATCGGCGAGCGGACGGTCCTCTTCAACCGGCTCCATGGTGGAACGCGACTCGCGCACGCGCTCGACCTCGGTCGCAAACTCCTCATCGGTAAACGCGGAGCCCGGCTTTTCCACCTTGACGTCCTGGTAGCCGTCGACGGAGAACTCCGGCATGACCTCAAACTCCGCCTTGAACCACAGCGGCTGGTCGTCTTCCATCTTCATGTCGACGACCTGGGGTTGCGAGACGAGCTTGTAGTTGCCTTCGGCGATCGCCTTCTGGAAGTGCTGCGGCATCACGGCCTCCAGCACCTCCTGGCGGATGCGCTCTGCAAACCGTGCGCGGATCAGCGACTCTGGAACCTTGCCGGCGCGGAAGCCGGGCAGGTGCGCCTGCTTCTGGTAGCGCTTCACCGTGGATCGCATGGCACGGGAGACCTCATCGGCCGGGATGGTGACTTCGATCGAGCGGGTCACCTCCGGATTGAAGGTAGGCCCATGCTGGTGCGTGTGATCGTGGCCGGTATGTTCATGCTCCGCGCCCGCCTCGGGCTGGGCGGCCGCTGCCGGTGTCTCGGGATTGGTGGGGGTCTCGACTGTATCTGTGCTCAAAGTAGTGCTCGAATGTGCCTTCCGTGAATGTCTGCGCCTGCGGATCTGATGGGACGGGGAAGCCTGAGTAGACACGCATCGCGCGCGCCAGATCAGGCTCTAGACAGGCGGCCTTGACTCAATGGTAAGAGGCTTTCGGAAGGGGGTCAAACAGCGCAGACGGTGCGTCGCCCTTAAAGTAACGGTATTGCTAAACAGCCGGACGAAACGCCGCATTCTGCCCCGCTGTGCGCTCGGTGGGCAATGGCGCACGTACGTGACCGACGAACCGCGGATCGGAGGCTCCGCAGGCCAGGAAGTTGGTGCGCGCCGCCGTCAGGCTCAGGATGCCGTTGGGCCCCCCGCGCACCACATCTGCATCCGCCTCATCCTGTCCGTCGTCGAGCCACCAGCAGACGGGGCACAGCTCAAAGGTTCCCGGCGCCGTGAGCGTCCGGCTTCCGCAGCAAAGGCAGCGCACATTCGCGGTTTGCATACTGCTCTAGACGGCGCCTGCACAGCCGAGTTGCGCAAAATTGTCATAAAGATCTCGTGACTCAAGTCACGTGAGACGAGGGGATGCTTCCTGAAATGGAAAAGCGCCACAGCCAGCAGGCGGTGGCGCCTTTTCAGATGTGAGGCTATTTTGCCGCCGCCGGAGGCGTGAACAACTCCAGCTTCACCTTCCAGGTCACGGACGCGCCCGGCTTCAGCGTAACCATGCCGGTATCCATGCCGTGCCACTCCTTGCCGAATGGATCGCCAAAGTTGAACTGCTGTTCGATGGCGACGAAGTTCTTTCCCGGATCGGTCGGCGCATAGGTCTGCACCGTCTTGATCTCCGGCGACTCTCCAAGGATGTGTATGCCGTAGTTGGAAGCGGGATCGGTCAGCCGCACATCGACCGCCCCATCGGTGCGGGTCAGCTTCGAAAAGTTGTCGTCCAGGAAATCGCCATCCAGCGGCCTGCCGTCTGCCGCGTTGAAGTCGTACTTCGTGCCCTTGACCGGCTTCAGCTTGCCGGTGGGGAAGACGTCATCATAATTGTTCACTACCGCCATCTCTGCCGCAGGAACATGCAACCGTGCCTGTGTGCGATCCCCGCTTGGAATGGCAAAGTAGGGATGCCAGCCGATCGAGATCGGCTCCTCCTGGTCGCCCACATTTTTCGCGGTGATGGTCGCCGTCACGTCCTTGCCTGCCAGTTCGATGGTGAAATCGAGGTCGGTCTTCGAGAGCCAGTGGCCGCCAAAGTCCCCGGCGTGGATGGTCCCGGTGACGGTCTGACCGTCCGCGCTGTCCGCGACCTTCACGTCATCGGTCTTCGATTGCAGAATGAGCCCGTGTATCGAATGCAGCTCCGCGCCCGGCTTTTTCCCGGAGAAATTCGCGGGCAGGGTCAGCGTGTGGCCGTGCCAGGAGGTGACAATGCTTTGCTTGTCGTCGGAAAGCTTGCCGCGAATGCGATTCGGATAGGGCACCAGGAATGCGCCGCCAAAACCGAAAGATGCATTGCCGAATTTGTCTGCGTCCGTCCCGGTGAATTTGCTCTGCGCTTCACTCAACGGCGGCGCGAAGAAGATGTTCGTGGTGCCCTTGCCGGGAAGGTCCGCGGTGATCTGGAAGAGGTTCATGCCGCGGCCGGGGATCACTGTGGCCGAGAGGAACTCCGGCGTTTTGCCGCCTTCGGTGGCCTTGCGTTGCAGGGTGACGACATCCTGTCCGTTGATTTGCGGAGCGGCCGCGGGCACGTTCTTGGGGTTCACCGATTCAGTAGGTGCCGAGGACTTGCAGCCGCCGGCAAGCAGCAGAGTAGCAGCCAGCAGCAGTACAGGCGAAGCGAATGTTCTGTTCACAACGGGTCGAGCGGAAACGGGCATGGATTCATTCCTCTTGATGGGGAAGCGTTTGCGACCGGACGGCCAAGCCGCCGTGAAGCGCACCCATTCTACGCCGGAGTTACCCAATGCCAAGTCGCGTAGCTACTCTCGCTCGCAATGGCTGCTTTCATCGGACACGATCACGATGGACAGACCGCCCTTCGATCGAAACGAGAGCGAACAGATGCGCCATGACTCTCGATCGCGCTGCTCCCACGCAAAGAGCGTTCCTCCTCCGGCATCCCCGGAGACCGGTATCTTGAGGTCAGCATTTCCACCATTTGCGCCTTCAACCACGCGGCCGTGCACCAGGATGGCCATCGAAAGAGAAGTTCCAACCTCTCGATCTAATAAGCCCGAGCTTTGCGCCGTCTCTATCGCGAGCCGGGCCAGCCGCCGGTTAGCGCCGTAGTGGTGGAGCGTGGCTAAAGCGAGAACGACGACCACCAGAACGAAAATCACGCCCCGCCAATGTCGCGCATTGCTGCTCATCTTGCGTCACCAAGCTAAGCCTGAGATCGTTCAACCGCGGAATGGCAGCTTCTTGGATGCTTCATAACAGATCAGCACCGAGGCAGCGCGCTCGCAAACCCCGCCAGCCACTCCGCCTGCTCCGGCGTGTCCGGCACCTCCAGGCCGCGGCCTTTGGAAATCAGACAGAAAGCCCTTTCCGGCGAGAGGCCTTCCACACACAGAATGGCAGCCATCAGCAATGCGGAGCGGCCAATGCACGCCCGGCAATGCGCGCCGATGTTTTTTCCGTGCAGACGCTCGGTGGCCAGCGCATCGGCCAATTCCTGGAGCTGGCGGTGAGACGCCGGCACTCCATGGTCAGGAATGGGGAAGGAGCGGAACTCGATGCCCGCCTGCTCGCTAAGCGCCTGCTCGCGCTCTAGCCCCAGATCTGCTATTTCCGCCGCAGTCAATAGCGATACCAGAATGTCGATTCCGCTCCGCCGGAGAGTCGCCAGGTCCTCCGCAAGCCGTTTATCGCCGCGGGGGCGCGGCACAATGGCAAGACGTCCATTGGCCCCTGGGTTGATCCAGAAAACCGTCATGATCGAGCCTCGGAAAAATCCTCGGCCGGGCTCCCGCCCAGCGAGGGAATACACTAAAGACCATTCCAACCCTGCGAATGTCACCCATCGCACAGCTTTGGTATAGCCGCGTTCCTTTTATTCAACGTGCTCTTCCAGTACGCTTTCGTCCCGAACCGAGATCCCATCTAACAGATTTCGGGTACAGTTCGACAGATCGCTTATCGTATCCGGACGCGCCTTCTAGAATATCGGTAGTTCGTCATCCATGCCTCGTTCTGTCGAATCGCCTCTCCTGGAATCGCCGCGCCAACTCGTTGGGCCGGTCCCGCACGCACCGGATGCGCGTCCGGACGCATCGGCGCTGGATGCGCTGAATGCCCGCATCATTGGCTGCGAACGCTGCCCGCGTCTCCGCGCCTGGTGCGCCGAGGTGGCCCGCACCCGCCGCCGCGCCTATCGCGATGAGACCTACTGGGGCCGTCCCGTGCCCGGCTTCGGCGATCCCGCGGCCCGTGTCCTCATTCTGGGCCTCGCACCGGGCGCTCACGGCTCCAACCGCACCGGTCGGCCCTTCACCGGCGATGGCTCCGGCGACTTTCTTTATCCCGTGCTCTATGAGGCGGGCTTCGCCTCGCAGCCCGCAGCGCGCAGCCGCGAGGATGGCATGCGACTGCGCGATCTGTGGATTACCTCGGTCGGCCGCTGCGCCCCGCCGGAGAACAAGCCCACGCCCGGCGAACTGGCGAACTGCGCAGGCTGGCTCGACGAGGAGATCGCTCTGCTCACCCGGCTGCGCGTCGTCGTCTGCCTGGGGCACATCGCGTGGAACGGATACCTGCAGCATCTCCGGCGGAAAGGATTTGCAGTACGCCTGGCAGAATATCCATTTCGTCACCGTGTTGAATACGAAATGCCGGACGGCGTCACGCTCGTGGGCAGCTATCATCCGTCGCTGCAGAACACCAATACCGGCCGCCTGACGCGGGAGATGTTTCTCGACATCTTTGCCCGCGCGCGCCAGCTCGCGTCCCGAAGGCTGGCAACCCGCCCGCGCGCCAGTACAAGGAAGTCAACAGCATGATCTTGGTGCTCTGGCTCGTGCCGCTGCTGCTGGCAGTGGCCAGCTTCCCGCGCTGGCCGTACAGCCGCCGATGGGGCTATACGCCTTGCGCCGGGCTGCTGCTGATTGCGGTGCTCGTGCTGCTGATGCACCTGAACTACATGATTTGAAGGCTGCCGCCCCTCACCGATGCGGCAGAACGACAGCCTGCCAGTGAAAACCGCTGCAGAAGAACAGCCGCGCCGGCTGGTTGGCGGGTCTTGAGATCAGAAGCATCCCTTCGCTCGAACACACGTCGTTCGGCTTGATGGACGAGTCAGTCGAAGCCACCGCCCCCTGGCCCAGCTCCAGCGGACCGCTGAGCTGAGCACCCTTCGCGTGAACGCTGCCGTCCACCGAAACATCGCCAGCCATCCGCCACTCGCCCAGCACGCCGGGTGGAATATTCGGGCTGCCTTTGTAGCAGAACTCGTGCGCGCTGATCTGCGCCCTCACTCACACGAGAGAAGGCATTCCGCAGCATCACCTTCGTTGTTCCCCCATGAGGGCCGGGGACTGCATTCACGGCGCACTCCGATCCCGCGCCTTTCCGGGCCCTCCTCATAATTGCCTTCAATGAAGAAACCGAAGCCATATCCCAGCTCTACTTCCGACCGATAGCCTGCCGCGCCGTTCACGGTGAAGTAGTTCCGGATAATGTGAATGTCGTAGACGTTTCCCGGTAGCTGCCCCGGCGGCCACCGCGACTCCAGTCGATTCAAAGTAATTTCCTTCGACGAGCGTATGCGCATCCCAGCCCAGAAAAATGTCGCCTGTGTGGTTTCCTTCCAGAACGTTATCGCGATAGACATTCGCCAGCGCGCGCGTAGCAGGTACATGGCCGTCGTGGCTGTAAACGCCCCAGTCGTTGCCAGAAACTTCGTTCTCCGTCACATGCACGGCATTGGGCGCAAAATGCGGAGTCGTCACCATGTCGATGCCATGTTGATTGCCGTAAATAGACGTTCCTGACAATCTGCACGTTGTTTGCGCCGCTCAACTCGATTCCGTTTCCTTTGCTGAAGCCCGACAGGCGCATGCCGCGAATCGCAAAAGTGTTGCCCGGCAGCAGATGGATCCCATTCTGCGCCGACGGAGAGCCCAGCAGTTGGCATCCGCCCTCGCCGTCGATATCGAGCGCGAGGCCGCCACCAGCCGTGGTGTCCACCAGAATCGCATCGCTGTTGCCCGAGTAGCGCAGTACGGCGCCAGGATCGCAGACCAGATGCTGGCCGGCGTGCGTGAGCTTAATGGTCGTCGAAAAGCTGTATTCGCCTGCAGGAATGCGCACCGTGCCGCCGCTTCGAGATATGGTTGCGAGGGCTGCGTTCACCTTCGCCCCGATATCTGCGCCTGACATCGTACTCGGGTCAAGAATGCCGTTCGCAGCAGCATGCTGCGGCGCAGTCTGTCCAGAACAGGCGATCGTCAAAGCAAACCATGGAAGGAGGGGGTGGAGCAGCTTCATCCTCCAACCATAGCTCGGATCGGGAGACAGATAGCCCCGCCGCTACTTCACTGGCCAATCGATCACCAGAGTCGGCCATGCGTTGAGATGGCGACAACGTTTCCGCTGTCGGTCGTCCGCTTTTTCATTCAGGTGCTGGGGGCTGCGCTGCAGCGCCGCACATTGAGAAAATTGCCATTTCCGGTTGAGCGGGAGATACTTTTTAAAGTTGGCCTTATGCTCGCGGCTAACGATCCATCTCCCATCGATCCCGGCGTTGCCCTCGCTCACGATCGAACGTCCGGCTTGACCGATGACAGCCACGGGGACAGTGGATAGGGTAAGAGTGGGGTTTTCCCCATAAGTTATTGATAAATAAGGGCGGGAGTAGTTCAGTGGTAGAACGTCAGCTTCCCAAGCTGAATGTCGCCGGTTCGATCCCGGTCTCCCGCTCCATCCGCCTTCGCCGCTTGTACGTTGATAAGCGATAAGGGCCCTTCGAGCTAGCTATCGCCTGAACGTATTGACGGCAACACCTCCCGGTCCTTCGAACGCGCAGGCAAGGCCAAGGCCAGAAGCTGTCGTGATTGCAAACTGGAGGCAGAAGAAAGACGAAGCGGTGACTTACCGCTCTGAACTTGCACGATGAAAGCCGTTGCAAGTCATATTCGGTTTACGGCAGGCTAATAAATGTCCCGCTGATACCGCCGCTGCTCTTTCAGGTTCTCCACGTATTCGTCCGCCGCGTCCTGCGAGTGGCCGCTCTGCTCCTGCGCAATCCTACGGAGCGCCCGGTCTACATCCTTCGCCATGCGCGTGGCGTCTCCGCATACGTAGAAGTATGCGCCGTCATTCAGCCATGCCCATAGTTGCGGCGCCTGTCCGAGCATCCGGTCCTGCACGTAGACCTTTCCCTGCCGGTCGCGCGAAAAGGCTGTGTCCAGCCTCGCCAGATGGCCGTCCTGGTGCATTGCTTCCAACTCCTCGCGGTAGAGGAAGTCGGTTGTCTCATTGCGATCGCCGAAGAAGAGCCAGTTGCGGCCGGTCGCTCCGATCGCTCTGCGCTCATGCAGAAACGCACGGAAGGGAGCGATGCCCGTACCAGGGCCGATCATGATGACCGGCGCGCGAGGATCGGCTGGCAGACGGAATTTCTTGTTCGGCTGGATGTAGATCGGAAGGCGGTCGCCGGGCTCCGTGCGATCGGAGAGATGCGTCGAGCAGACGCCGCCGCGTTCCCGCTCGTGCGCATGATAACGGACGACCGAGATCGTCGTGTGGACCCGCCCGGGATGCGCTGCCGGACTCGATGAAATGGAGTAGAGCCGTTTGGCAAGCCGGGGCAGCATCTTCACCAGATCGGCCGGCTTTTGAATCACTCCGGGATAGTGCCGCACAAGATCGACAAGATCGCGGCCGTGGACAAACTCATCCAGCGCCGTCTGATTCCCGGTCTGCAGCAACTCGCGAAGTGCGGCGATGTCGCCCAGTTCCGCGCAGCGCGAAACCATCGTTCGCGTCACCCGCGTGATCGTAAGCTGATGCCGCAGCGCATCACCCAGCGTCAAGCTCGCCCCGCCGAGCTCCACGCTCTCCTCGCCCGTGAACTGCAACAGCCTCAGCGCCTCATCCACCAGCGCCGGACAGTTCTCCGGCGCAATGCCGCACGCATCGCCCACTTCGTAACGAAGCGGCGCATCCGTAATATCAAACTCCAGATGAACGGTCCGCTTGCTGGACGCGGCATGAGTCAGATTGCGCTTCTCGACCAGTGGCGACAGGTACGGATTGTCCTTGGTATGCGGCAACTCCGGCACCGCAACCGGGCCCATCGCCTTGGTCGCAGCGGGCGGTTCACCTTCGCCGGCTGTGGCAGGCATATCTGAGACCGGCTGTTGTGCCACCTCGCGCAGGCGCGGCGCCAGGCGCTGCTTCCATGCGGCGAAGGGCGCATCGAGATCGACATCGCAATCGACACGATCCAGAATGCGCATGCCGCCAAGGGCTTCTAGCTTCGCATCCAGATCGCGGCCAAACTTGCAGAAGTGCTCGTAATGCTTGTCGCCAAGCGCGCACACGGCATAGTAAAGGTTGCCAAGCAGCGGCAGATGCGCGAGGCATAGATATTGATAGAAGGGCTGCACCACATCGGGCGGCTCGCCTTCGCCATAGGTCGAAACGATAAAGACCGCATACGTCTCCGTCGCAAGCGTGGCCGGGATGTAGCCTTCGAGCGACGTGAGCACAGCCTCCAGCCCGGCGGCCTTCAGTTCCTTCGCCAGCTTGCGCGCCAGGCCTTCGGCAGTTCCCGTCTGCGAGCCGTACAGCACCGCGACGCGAATCGGCTCCGCTTTTTCCGCCGGTGCATAGGAATACAGGCCGGCGAGAAATCCGTTCAGCCACGCGCGCTGTGCAGAAGTAAAAGGAGCATCTTCCGGAATGTAGGGAACAAGACTCTCCGGCATCGTTTACGCCTCCACTCCGGCCTGCCGTTTCAGCTCTTCGATGTCATGCCGCCTTGCATACTCCAGGAACGACTCGCCTGCATGCCGCTTATCTTCAAAGGCGCGGAGGAGCTTCTCCAACACCGGCGGGAGATCGGCAAAGCGAATCGCCGGGATCAACTCGCGCGCCAGGCCCTGCCGCTCATCCGTGCCGCCGCCGACTGATACTTGATAGCCTTCCTCCCCACCGACCTTTATGCCAAGCAGTCCGATGTCGCCGATGTAGTGTTGCGCGCAGGAGTGAGGACAGCCGGTGACGTGCAGGTTGAGCGGGCGATCGAGAGTGAAGCGCTGATCCAGATAACTCGCAAGCGCGAGCGCATGGCGCTTGGTATCGGTCGCCGCATATTTGCAACCCGTGTTGCCGGTGCAAGCGACTGCGCCCGCAGCGAACGTTGCTGCAAAATCCGAGAGGCCGGCAGCAGCAAGCGCTCGCCGGACCACTTCGATATCTTCGTGTCGAATATTCGGAAGGAGCAGGTTTTGCCACACCGTCAGGCGAATCTCTCCGCTGCCGTACTCATCCGCAATCGCGCTTACCGCGCGCATCTGCGCCGCGCTAAGCCGACCCACCGGAACCGCTACGCCGATATAGGAGAGTCCTGGCTGGCATTGCGGATGAACCCCGAGGTGCGCATGCTGGTCTACTGCCGCTCGCGGCTCGCATCCGGCAGCGGGGAAGCGGAGCAGCGGAAACGAAAGCCGCTTCTCTGTCTCTGCGAGAAACTTCTCCATGCCCCAGCGGTCGATGAGATATTTCAGCCGCGCCTTTTTCCTGTCAGTGCGGTCGCCGTTCTCGTTGAAGACGCGGATCATCGCAGCCGCTACCGCAACCGCCTGCTCCGGCGCCACTAGAATGCCGCAGTCGCTCGCGAACTGGCGGTGACCGGTGATGCCGCAGAGCTGCACGCGGAAATAAATGCTCGCCGGGACAGAGCGCCCCTCCGCGACGCGTGTTGCGACGAAGGCGATGTCGTTCGTATCGGCCACTACGCTGATTGCCCCGCCGCTGTCGAAAGCCGCGTTGAACTTGCGCGGCAGCCCATAAAGGTCGCGCGAGTTGAAGATGTAAAAATTCAGCGCCTGAGCCAGCGGAGCGACGTCGAAAATCTCCTGCGGATCGAGTCCGCTGGTCGGCGTTGCCGTGATGTTGCGGATATTGTCCGCGCCGGAGCCCCGCGAGGTCACGCCAAGCTCTTGCAGCTTCATCAGCACGCGCACAATGTTCTTCGGCTGGAGTTCGCGAATCTGCAGATTGCTGCGCGTGGTGATGTGCGACTCACCCCCGCCCCAATCCTCAGCCATCTCGGCCAGCCCGTGCATCTGCTTTGCAGAAAGAATGCCGCCCGGCGTGCGCAGCCGCAGCATGAATGAATCCTGCGCAGGCGCAACGTAGAAGAGCCCGTGAAACTTGAAGCGGAAGACGTCGCCACCGTCAGGAAACCGATCGTCTCGCGCATGCGCAAGCAGCTTCTCCCAGATGTCGAGCGGATTTTCCTCGTACTTGATGCGCTCTTCCTTGCACAGCTCATCCACCGGAGTACCGAAGTACGTCTCTTGCGGCGCAGCGAGATTGGCGGCGCCGGATGTCGGGTCGGCAGTAATCAGGCCGCTTCCGGTGTGGCCGGCAAAGAATGTGTTCCCGCGACGAGCGGCGGCCAACATAAAGCCGGCAAGGTATTCCTTCTGCTCCTCGTTAAATGTGCTCTCGATCTCGATCGGAATCGCGATGGGCTGCGCGGTCATCAATACAACTCCCTCCAGGCGAATGCGTCGTGGCCGCCCCGGGTCCGGATGCACGAGGGGACATTGGCGGCAACTTCGCTGCTTGTCGAATCAGGTTGTGAGGGGGCTCATCGTGGAGCGCAGAAGCTCAAACTGCTTGAGGCACAGTCACTCTCCATACAGATCGCGGCACAATCGAGGTGCCCGAAGGAAAGGACTGTAACTCGTATTTTAGTCGGGTCGCATGAGCGGTTCAAGATAAGAATGCTTGAGATGCTGGCAAAGGCTGGATATCGAGTACCCAGGGGTTTTTCTACCATTGGCGCATCCGACCAGAAATCCGCAAAGTGACTCCGGCATAATGAGACATGGCTGGTGCAGGATTTAGCGGAATGCGCGTGCTGGCGCTCGAAAGTCGCCGCGCGGTAGAGATTGCCAAGCTCATCCGCGCCAGTGGCGGCGAGCCTACGGTTGCTCCCGCCATGCGTGAGGTCCCGCTCGAATCCAATCAGGAAGCGCTGCAGTTTGCGGCCCGGCTTTTTAACGGTGATTTCGATCTCGTCATCTTTCTCACCGGCGTAGGCATTCGCCGGCTCACAGAGATTGTCGAATCGCAGTACGACCGCGCGCGCTTCGTCCAGGCCCTGAAGCAAGTCAAGATCGCCAGCCGCGGACCCAAGCCGAATGCCGTCTTGCGCGAATTGGATGTGCCCATCACGGTGACCGCGCCCGAGCCCTGCACTTGGCACGAACTTGTCGCGGCAATGGACGGCGCCTTTGGCGCAATGCTTCGAGGCATGCGCGCCGCCGTACAGGAGTACGGAAGCAGCAATCCGGAGCTGCTCAGCGCGCTCGCCGAACGCGGCGTCCATTGCACGCCGGTGCCCGTCTACCACTGGGCCCTGCCCGAAGATCTGGAGCCGCTGCGTAACGCTGTGCGCTCGATCATCGCCGGCCAGATCGACGTCATCGTCTTCCTGACCGCGATCCAGGTCACGCATCTCGTCCAGATTGCCGGCCAGATGGGCGCAAAGGACGATCTGCTGGGGGCAATGCGCAGGACCGTCGTACTCTCCATCGGCCCCAGCACCACCGAGGCGCTGTCGAGCATAGGCATTCAGCCGGACCTGGAGCCCTCCCATCCGAAGATGGGCATCCTCATTCACGAGGCGGCCCAGTGCGCGGCAAACCTTCTCCAGTCCAAACCCACCCGCTAAGCAAATTCAGCTTTCGTCTCCTCCGCCGGGTGAATTAAAGTTCTCCCGGGCCCGATCCCTGTTTCAACATAAGGGGAAGCGATGCCGAAGAAGCTGGTCCTGTGCGCCGATGGAACGTGGAATACGCCGCATGGCTATGAGGTAGCGGTCAACGACACGAATGTCCGCAAGCTCTTCTGCGCGCTCGCAACGGACGACAGTCAGCAGCCCTTCTACGACAGCGGCGTCGGCACCAACGGCACGCCCATCGACCACCTCGCCGGCGGCGCCATGGGAGAAGGCCTCTTTCAGAAGATTCAGGAGTGCTATCGCTTTCTCACCGACGCCTGGTCGCCCGGCTCTTCCGTTTATCTTTTCGGATTCAGCCGCGGAGCCTACACGGTCCGCAGCCTGGGCGGCATGATCGCGCGCTTTGGCCTGCCCACGAAAAACCTCGATGACCAGGCGGCAGCGCGGGTCTTCGCCGCCTATCGCGAGAGCGATCCGGAGAAGCAGGCCGCGATGAAGTACCAGCTTGAGCTGCAGTACGACATTCAGGGAGCCGCGGTGCGCATGATCGGCGTCTGGGACACCGTCGGATCCTTGGGCATTCCCGGCCTGCTCTTTGAGTTGTTTGACGAAAAGAAGTACGGCTTTCTCGACACCGCGCTACACCCCTGTGTCCAGAACGCATATCACGCGGTCTCGATCGACGAGCGGCGCATGCAGTTTGTGCCGACGCTGTGGACCAACCCGGACGGCTCAGAGCGCGTGAATGATGCGCAGGTGCAGCAGGTCTGGTTTCCCGGCGTGCATTGCGACGTCGGCGGCGGTTATTCGCCGAGCGATCTGTCCGACATCCCGCTCGCCTGGATGGTACGGAGGGCGATGCAATGCGGCCTCACGTTCAAGCAGGATGCGCTCAGCCACTATTTGCCGGTGGATCCGCACAAAGCAACGGCCCCAGCACACGACGAGTGGAAAATTCTGCCTTGGGGCATTGCCCAGCACCGCACCGTGCCACCGCGGTCCTTCATGGCGAACAGCGTTCAGGCGCGGCTGGATCAGCTTCGCGAATATCAGCCGTCCAACTTGAACCTCTCAGATCGCCAGTTGCAGGGATACGGAATCACCGACGTCCTGAGCTGAGCACTACTACGCTGATAGATCGGGCCAATGCCGGCGGATATGCTCGATGACATCCGCTGGATCCACTGGATGCTCTGTATCGACATCGATCACTGGACAGAGCCCGAAGGGCCGGTCAAACTCCTCCAGCAATCCGGCGGACATCGTCTTCATGCTGTGAGCCGGGTGATGGGCTGCCCGGGTGGCGCGCTCGCGAAAACGCCGCGCCGCTTCTTCCGGCGTGCAATGACAGTAGACTTCGAGCTTCCGTCCGCGCAGTGCGCTCAAGCGTGCGCGCTCATATTCACTCTTCGGTCGGAAGTTCGCCTCCAGAATGACTTTCGGGCACCACGGCGCAAGCGACCACAACATCTCCATCGCCGCTCGGCTCAGCAAACGCGACAGGGTGGCAGGGGATTCCACCTGCGCGCCCAGCTGCGTCCCCAAAGAGTCGAACAGCGATTCCTTGATCGCGTCTTTCGAGATGAGCGGATAGCCAAAGACCTCCGCCAGCGCGCGCGCCAGCGTGCTCTTGCCGCTCGCAGGCGCGCCGCTGATGACCAGGACCGACCGCTGCGGTTCTTGCCGCACTGGATTCACCGGCTGTACTTCAGCGTCAGGTCCGCGCCCTTGCCGGTATCCGGAATCGTCGCCAGCATGGCCCGCCGCTGCGCATTCCAGGTAGCCAGCGTTCCGTCAGCAGCCTCGGCCTTCATCGACGGCCCACCGTAGACCTCAATGTGCAGCGCCTGCCACCACGGTGCAAAGCTGCCCTCGCGCGGTGCGATCTTCACCGTCACCGTATCGCCGCTCACGCTGCAGGAAAACTGCTCGCGCAGATACTCGCCTTTTTTGTAATTCAGCGTCACGCCGTCATCCAGATAAATAGAGCCGGCGCAGTACTGCGCGCCCGTTTCGCTAGGACCGCTCTGAGGGAGGTACACACGCAGCGTCAGCGGTCCCTGCGGCGTTTCCTTCGTGCTTTGCGTCAGCGGCTGGATGGGCAGGATAGCTCCCTCGCGTACATAGACCGGCAGCACATCCAGGCTCGGCGTGACGAGCAGCGGCGCCATCAGTCGCGCCATCTCTTCTTTCGCGCCCGGCTGCTCCAGGTCGCGGCTGCTCAGCTTCGGCAGCGGCGGCAGTTTGGCGCCAGTCCAGTAGTTGTACCAGGTCACCGGAGGCAACTGCACAAAGTAGTTGTCCAGCTCGTCCGGATACGGCGCAGGCGCCACCAGAATGTCCGGCCCGAATAGAAACTCATTTGGCGTATCGAGATCCATCGGATGCTTGTCGTTCGTTGCGTCGGGGAACTCCACGAAAAGCGGCCGCAGAATCGGCACACCTGTCCGGCTCATCTCCTCTGTCGTGGTGTAAAGATACGGCATCAGTCGGTACCGCTCTTCGATATAGCGCCGCGCGATATTCTCCCGCTCCGGCCCATGCACCCACGGCTCCTGGTACGCGGTACCCTTCGCGGTGTGATCGCGATCGATCGGCTGAAACGCCGCGATCTCCAGCCACTTCGTCAGCAGGTCCGGCTGTGGCGTGCCGGCAAACCCGCCGACATCTGCTCCGGCCATCGCGAAGCCGCTCAGGCCAAGATTCTCGAGCATCGGCGTGGTCAGCCGCAGATGGTTCCACGTGCTTGAATTGTCGCCCGTCCACGTCGCCGCATACCGTTGCCCGCCCGCGTAGCTGGCGCGCGTCATCACGAATGGCCGCATGTTCGGTTCCAGCGTCACCAGCCCGTCATGCGTTGCGCGCGTGTTCTCCATGCCGTAGACGTTATGGATTTCGAGATGATTCGCCGTGCGCTTCCGGAAGCCCGGCTCATCGATGCGATGCTGCACATCGTCCGGCATCGTCTTCGATGGCACATTGAAAATCGCCGGCTCGTTCATGTCATTCCAGATTCCGGCAACGCCGTCCTGCATGAAGGTAGAAAAGAGCGTGCCCCACCACTCGCGCGTGCTCGCCTGCGTGAAATCCGGAAACACCGACGGCCCTGGCCACACCACGCCCGTATACGTCGAGCCATCCGGCATCTTCACGAATTGATCGCCCGCCACGCCCGTGTCGTATGGCTTATAGCCCGCATTCGGCAACTTGGCCACATGCAGGTCCACAATCGTGACGGTGCTGAAATTCTCCTTCGCCAGGTCCTTCACCATCTGTTCGAAGTGCGGAAAGCGCTCGCGGTCCACGGTGAATGGCCGGTTGTCCTGTTGGTAGTCGATGTCCAGCCAGATCACGTCCGCCGGGATGTGGTCCGCGCGCAGATGCTTCGCTATGTTGCGCACCTCCGACTCCGGATAGTAGCTATAGCGCGACTGCTGATAGCCCAGCGACCACTTCGGCGGCAGCGGCGTATGCCCAACCAGCCACGCCCACTCGCCCAATACCTGCTTCGGATCTGGGCCGTAAAGGATGTAGTAGTCGAGCGGCCCATTCGGCGCCGAAAAGCTCCACGCATCGCGCTGGTGCTTGTTAAACTCCCAGCTGGTGCGCCAGGTGTTGTCCAGGAACAGCCCCGCCGCGCGGCCCTCATTCATCGTCAGCACAAACGGGATCGATTTATAGATCGGATCGGTAGACTCCTGAAATCCAAACGCATCGGTATTCCACATGGTGAACGCCATGTTCCGGCGGTCGAGCGGCCCGGGCTTGTCACCCAGCGCGAAATAATGCTCGTCCGGCGCCGACACCTTGGTGACGCGGAAGCCCGGCCCGTCAAACTCGATAGGGCGGCCTGTCTCATCCTGATCGATGACGTGGCCATCAATATCCGTCACCTTCAGCGCCATCGTCGCGCGGTCGATGCTCACGATCAGCTTCGTCGTTATGAACCCAACCGCACCGCCGTTATTCGCCGCGGTAACGGTTACCTTTGCCGTGCGTGCCTCCGGCAGTACCGCCCAAGAAGCATCCTCCGGGAGCGTCCCTTCCGGACCCACGCGGACGCGGATCACGTCATCGCGCAGCGCGGTGATCTGCATCACCGCCGGTCCGCTGCGTAACTCGACGCCGTTCTCGAGCGCCTTCGCCGCCGTCACGCGATCAAGTCTCAGCGCAGTGTGCGTGGCCTCCTTCGGCGCACCCCACACCGGCGCGACGAGCAATGCAGAACTAGCGATGGCGAGAAGGAACCGCGAAACTGCGAAGGGCGAGGCGCTCAAGGGAC
Source organism: uncultured Acidobacteriaceae bacterium (assembly GCA_963758545.1). Lineage (GTDB taxonomy): Bacteria > Acidobacteriota > Terriglobia > Terriglobales > Acidobacteriaceae > KBS-83. The sequence continues at coordinate 296,272 of CAVWVY010000001.1, forward strand.
AATCCTTTGCACGGACAAGGTTCGAGCGAAGCAGGTACGGCGCTCGCTTTTGGATTATCCTCTGACGCCCTGATCCTGACCAGCAGAAGGTCCGGTATAAGGCTCGTGCAACTCTCCCTGGACGTGCCGCACGGCGTCCTTGCTCTCCAGAACATCTGCGCAGCGCTCCACCCACAGCGAAGGAACCGCATACAACAGGGCCACCAGAAAAATCAGCGCCAGTGAGATCGCCGTCTTGTAGTAAGCCGCTCCAATCGCAGCCGCATAGATAGCAATCGCAATCAGGTTCTTGCGCTGTGCCGCGCGCCGTACCAGCACCATCTGTGGGTCGCCTATGCTCTGCCGCGCCACCACACGGTCCAGCACCGAAAACGCCGCGCCTGCCACCAGCATCGTCGCTGCATACACCGCCGTAGGAAACGGCTTGAGGCGCGTGTTCTCCATCCATTCGGTGAAAAAGGGGATGAATGACATGAAGAACAGGAGTGCGATGTTGGCCCACAAAACCGGCAGGTCTACACGCTTCACGCGATGAAACAGGTGGTGATGATTGATCCAGTACACAGCGATGTAGAAGTAGCTGATGATGTAGCTGATAAAGATGGGCCAGTCGTGTAACAGAGTTCGCGGGTCGGCACTCTCCGGCGCCTTTAACTCCAGCACCATGATGGTCAGGATGATGGCGATCACGCCGTCGGAAAAGGCCTCCAGGCGCCCCGGCGACAGCGGCTCGTCTCCAACCATGCGGTTCCTGGCTCGATGGTGGCTCATGCCGTTCAGTAAAGCATCTTTTTCGCCATCTTGAGGAGTGGTGCCATTTGGCCTCGGGAAAGGCCTCCACCTTGCAAATGTTCGTCATCGGGACCACCCAGTCCGCGTTTTGTCACTGAACAGTGCATGTCGTCCAGATGTTCTGCGTGCAGCTCTCAAGGCAAGGGCTAGAATTGGCACGGGCCCTCTCCTCCCAGGGAGGCTCATATGCGTACTGTGGCCCTTGTCCTGCTGGCTGGCTGCCTTGGCCTCCAGGGTGTCGTTGTATCACCCGGCCTCCAGCATGGGCGCAAGCAGATGCCCTCGCCTCCAATCCAGGTCCTTAATTCACCCCCTGTGACCGTGGTAGGCAATTCTCCCTACGCCGAAATTCAAGATCCGGTGCAGCGCGAGCAACGAGCCAGATACAACGCGGAACAGCATTCCAAGGCGATGGCTGATGCGAGGCGCCTCGCGCAGCTCGCCCGCGAACTTCAAGATGAGCTTGAGCACGCTGACGGACTTACCCTGCCTGCCGACACCTTTAGAAAAGCGGACGAGATTATCAAGTTAGCCAAAAGCGTAAAGGGAAAAATGCAGCCCCATTAGCGCTACGGGCCGGATGCAGCAGGCGTGAAAGTTTCAAGCGCCGCCGGCCAGCGCGGGAACATCCCTGTGCGATCGAACCGGACGGTTTGCATACACAAACCACGCTACCCACGCGGGCGCCGTCCAAAGATAGAAGCCCGACTTTACGACACGAGGAAAGCACTATCAACCGCATAGCCGCGGAAGCTCCATTGAGCCACTCCCCCAATAGCTGATAAAGTCACGATTCGCGATATCGGCCTGTTGAGTAATGACGACGATAATGACCACGTCGCTAGCGAAGATGATGACCGCCGCCAGAATGCGCAGCGGACTTCGCTTCACAGTTGAAGCTGCGTATCTGGTAGAAGGCGTTTCCACGCAGTTATGTGGCCGCTGGCGTCCGGACGCACCCTTCTTCTAGCCGCACTCACTCCAGGAAATCTACGAAAAGCCACGTTCACAGGGGCCCGGGCCGGGAGTATGGCACCAAAAGGGTGGACAATACCGCCTTTCGGTGATGGTCGACTCCACGTCACCTTACTAAGGTAAAAGTCCTTCGAGATCAGACTTGCATTTCGCTTAGTAATGACGCGCCTTTCGGCGAATCAAGGCCGGTTCGGTGAGGACACCGTAAGGGCACATTGAATTTTGGATCTGATTACGATCCTGCGCAAGCGAAATCTTTCGGGGGTAGGTGGTGGACGACAAGACTAAGACCTGTGAATGCGGGCGTGTGTGGGAACTGCGTCGGGTCAAAGTAATCATGCGGGATCGGGACGAGATAAGTTGCCATTGCGGGAGGGAGCTTATCCGATGGAATGGCGCTCACTTCTGGACTGCCAAGCTGATTTCCTGAACCGGGCTCATGAAAAGTAGAAAGCCCTCTCGATCGAGAGGGCCCTCCCGTTGTAGACCAAACCGTTTACGAAGTGGTCTTCACCAGGTGCAGACCGCCCATCTTGCGCTGCGCAGCCCTCTTCAAGTCTTCGTCATCCCGCGTGTATAGGTTCGCCGTCGTCGCAATCTGGCGATGCCTCAGCAGGCCCTGGGTCGTCTTCATGTTTTCGCCAGCATTGGCCAGGATGGTGCCAAGCGAATGCCTCAGCGTGTGCCAGCCTACACGTTTGTTGATTTTTGCCTTCTCGACAGCCGGTCGGATGTGCACTTTCACCGCTTCACCCAACCAGACCGGTGTCTTGCCTTTCTTTAGGGTGGATGCGAAGACCCAGTCCTGCTCATCCTTGTAAAGACTGGCGGCCTTCCATTCGAGAAGGATGTTAGCCAGCTCCGGCGACATCGGAACACCTTTACGGCTCTCCTCTGTTTTGCCTCTGGTGACATGCCTGTCCACGACGCCGCGTTCGACAGCGATCCACAGGTCATCGAACAAGATCGACCTCCACTGAAGCCCGCGCAGCTCGCTCCGACGAAGCCCAGTTTCGGCGGCCACGTAGATCGCCGTGCGGATGAGCTGTGAATCGATGCGGGCGATGATGGCGTTGATCTCGTCGATGGTGAGTGTGTCCGGTGCCTTCAACCGTTGACCGCTCTGCCGCACCAATTTGATTGGGTTTGGCAGGGCTGTATCCATCAGCTCGTGTCTGAGCGCGTGATCGAAGATGACGCGGAGCTGGTTCCTGATTTTGCATTTAGTGCCAGGAGCTAGGGACTTACCGTCCCGGCGGTGGAGCGTGCCGAGCCATGCCTCGACGGCCACTGGCTTGAAGTCCGCGATCGGGACATCGCGCCAGTGAGGCAGCACGTAATAACGCATGTTGTCCTTGTAAATCTCGATCGTCGTCGGCGACCGCTCTGCCTTGCGTTTCTCCAGCTCATGAAGCTGGAAGTGACCCCAGAGCGCGGCGAACGTCAATGGCCCTCCATCGGGACGAGTAAGGGGGACCTCGGCATTAGCCTGCAGACGCAGCGACTCCGCAGCCTTCATAGCATCCGATTTTGTCGGGAATTTCTTTTCGCTGCCTATGACCTGCTTCCGCTGGACGCGGCGGCCATCGGGTGCAAGTTCGCGCCACCGATAGACCCAGACGTTTGGGCCTTTGGCGCGTTTGACCTTCTGTAAAGTTCCGGACTGGTATCTCTTACGAGTGACGGGCATGATATCTCCGGTCACTCGGAACGGGCTGGCGACCCTGATCTTACCCGTTGCGCTGCCCACGATTCAAGGTCGGAACGTCGGAAACGCCAGTGTTTCCCGATCCGGAGCGCGGGGAGTTCGCCTCCCCTGGCCATGCGGATCGCGGTCTTCTCATGGACGCCGAGCCAGGTCGCGGCCTCGACGGGAGTCAAAAGAGGCTCGAAGTGATTGGGTGCGATGGGGAACGATAGGGAACCAGCGGACATGAGGGCTAATACCGCCCTGGAGGTCGCGACCTTGAATATCAGACGTGGAAAGTGATGCGCTGGAAGAAGAATGCCCCCCGAGCGTGGCGGGCAGGACCGCAGTAAGCGTGCTCGCCCACGGACGGGATGATGGTATCTCCCGTTTCGGATAGCTTCATGCCCAAGTCCATCCAGGCATCTGTTCGAGGCGCTCTATCTTCCAGGCTGGTAAGGTACCTGCCGCATGTCTGGTACGCATGTGTATGATCCACGCTTCCGGCTCGGACTTTGCATCCGGCTCAGGTCCCTCGATCCAATCCCAGCCAGGGATTGCTTCCAACTTAGCTATCAGGCGCGATGACAGCGTGCCTTCTGCATACTTCTGTCGCCATTCGGCTGCCTTCGCTTCCATTTCAGCTCTCGTCTTTTTCATGCTCCATCTCCTCCTGGGGTTAATACCTAGATGATCGGGTCGAAACACGCCGAGAAAAACATCGAGCGTTGTGGGAAAATGTCTTTTTCTCTCTGCCGCACTTTCGTAACCGCTGCGGTGTCCTCCTAATTCCAACATACGGAGCGGCGGCGCTTATGTTGACTCGGCTTCAGTAGGCGGTGCGCGGCAGGTGCGCGGTATCAAAGGGTCGCGCGGCGCAAGCAGAGGACAGCGAGCCACAAGTCCTTGCAGACTACGTCGATGCGGAACTCCGCCGGGTTCCTCTGAAAGACTTAAGCCTCAGAATTTTGGATGTCATGGAGCGTCGGAGCCATTAACTCCAGGAGTCCTTTCGTCGCCTCGACGCTCGTCAAAATGCGCTGAGCAGCTTCTTGCGGGCTGGGATTCTCCGCGACTAGGGACGCCATCTCTTTTCGAGCGGCCTGCAAGCGTTTAACTTGTGGCGAGTATCTGATCACCAGTTTCCTGCTACCGGGTTCCAGCATGTCGCGCCCGAGGTTGTACATCAGGCCTAGCAGACTCATGTAGAAAAGGCCTAGAGCCACCTGCCCACCGCGTTCATCAATCGATCTGTTCTCACGCAAACAACGGGCAGGGTGGATCAGGTTTCGGAGGTCGACCGACTTCTCAATCATCGAGGCAGGAGTGTCCAAGAACTCGGGGAACTCCTCCATCAGGTCCTTCCACTCCGGTTCATTCTCATGCAGTTTCAGATAGTCCAGGTCGGTCGGGAACCATTTCAGTTCGGCGGCGGTCTCACGTAGCTTCCCAAGATCGACGGACATAAGTCGATCGCGGAACGCCATCTTCCGCTTCTTATGGAACGATGTCCATGCCTTTGTCGTGAGTACGGTTTGCTTCTCGGCGATGCAAGCGAGAAAAAGAATCGTCTCCATGAATGCCATCCCCATGACACTTGCTGCGAACCATGCTCCGCCTCTCATGCTGGTGAGGCTTTCGGAGATATACGTTCCCACGAGGACAGCTAGTTTGCCGCTCAATTTGGCTTCTTCAGCTCTTCTGGCGCTCACAGGCTCTACCGTAAGACTCTGCCAGACAGCTTCATCAGAGCGATTATGCCTTCAGCAAGTGATCGAGCAAGCGCCGCGTCGAGGTCGCTATCGTCGAACTCCAATTCGAACCCGTCTTCGTTCTCTGTGAACATGCCCGTGCCCGGTAGGCGAGCATACCTCATTTCACGATCTTAAACTTACGAGGGATTTTTATTGCACCTTTGTAAGTGTCAAATTTATTTCGCTTAGCCGCGCAGAAAACCACTATCGGCAAAATGATTTTTGCAAATGAACGAACCCTGGACTCCATTTTAGGGCGACGTTCTCTTGCGAAATGTGGGTCGAGAGCGCATTGTACTGTTGGCGCACGGCCGTGTCCGCGCCGATGATCTGCTCCAGCCTAGTGATCTCCGCCTTTAGCCGTGCGAGCTGGATCTGAGAAAGGTCCTCGGTATCAGCAATGAGGGGTGCGTTGGCGTCTCCTGGCGGAGGCGGCACACCACCCTGAATTTTGGCGAATTCCTGATCCGCCCACGCAATGTAGTCGCGGAGCGCCTTATCAACGTCGCCTTTATAGATCAGCAGGAAGTTGTCCCATTGGGCCGGGCCCAATCCACTCGCAGGATAGCGCGCCTGAATTTGTCGCAACATCTCGGGCGCCTTCGTAGACCGCATGTTGCTGACCTCATCCTGCATGGTCACGAAGATGCGACGCTGTGCTTGATAGGTCTGAACCTTTGTCGTGAGATCCTGTGCGAACTGATTCAGCTCAGCGTGACGACGCGCCTGGGCCTCTGAACCTTTTATGACGAGCTTGGCAAGATCAGCGGTGTAGTTCTTGATGAGTTCTTGTTTCTGGGTGACTTGCTGTGCCAACCCATTGACCAGGCTTCTTTTTCGAGCTCCACAGCGATGCGATCGGAAAGGTCGCTGATGGCTTCTTCTTCACGCCGGCGAGCTTGCTTGAAGCGCATCGTCCGCGCTTCAAGCAACTCTTGAAAATCCGAAGTGCCATGCCTGTGGTTGTCATCATGGGCTTCAAAAATCACCCGCTCAACTTCTTGCACCAAACCTTCGGATGCCCCCTGTGAAGAGCACAACTCTTCCACAAACTGCTGCGAGAGGTAGCGAGCACGCGGGTAGGCAAATGGACTGTGAGCATCAGCACCGTTCAAAGCGCGCGTGACCGAGTTACCTCCGCCCCAACTCAGAGTCACTTGAGCTTGACCGATGAGCGGACGCGCTCGAACCAAAACGACGGGCTAATATTCGTGTCGGCACTCCAACCGGAGGGCGTGATGGCATAACAGCCGGCCGCAATAATATCGGCGAGTGCTGTTTTGCCTGATCCACGTGCTCCGATGATTGCAATCAGACCCGGATTGAGAGGTATCACAGGTGTAGCTGCCCATTGGGCGCCCGAAATTCGTACTTCGGAGACCATCTGCGAAGGGATTGCATGCATGGGAGGCGTAGCCCCCACGTAGGCTCGCCCCTCTGGATCGATACACGCCTGCCGCAACGCGTCGAAGGTGAGCGCCCCCTTAACCCATGAGAATCGGTCCTGCACTGGCTGGCCCACTGTTGTCTGCTGATGAGCATCGCTCCCGTGAAGACAGGGCTTGCAACCGTTGAACGTTTCGCGCAATTGATCGACCGACATAGCGCGCTGGCCCAGCCAGAATTCACGCTGTGCGGCACTACTGGAGAAGATCACATGCGCAAACTTATGTATCTCCTCGCGGAGAGTCGCATCCGATGCCTGTCTCAATCCCGCAGTGCCATCGTCGGTGCCGCCAGCGACGGCAATCAGGATATTTTTCTTCGCCCAGTCGCTCTCGGAGAAGACCCGCCAAAGTTCGTCCAAACTCACTCGGAACTGGGTAGCTCCATGTGCTAACGCGGCCCGTTCATCAACGATGGAGGAATCGGCACGCCGGCCCAGGCGGATAAGTTCGTCCCGTGTGCAGCGGTAGCGATCGTAATGCGCGCTGAAATGAAGCAGTCCGAGGATACGCTGAAGTTCCGCAAGGTGATTTGGATCTTCTGGGCTCACAAGGAGATGAATATTAACGTAACCGGAGCGAGCCATCACATCGAGTCGCAACTCGACGTTTGGAAAGATCAGTTGCACGGCGGGCAACCGACCTCTCTGACGAAGCCGCCGTACCTCCTCATACGTGTCAGTTACGAAATAGTCCGTCACGCCGATGGCTTCAATCAGTGGCACCCGAGTCTCCAACGCTTGGAGGTACGCCCCCCAGGGGTCAGAGCCTCCAAACTGATTGTTCAGCACTGTACCCGGCGTATGAATATGAGGCTCCCAGCGGTGCCATTCCGAACCTCGCGTGATCATAGCGGACTTTTGTACTCAGTTTCGCGTGAGCCGATTCGGTCTCCAGGACGACGCTAGGGTGCCCAGACGGCACGGCGGAAGTTGCAAAAAGTATGATCCCAAAGTATAACGCTCATGCAATAACTCCAATGGAATGCCAGCGCTGTGGTCCCACACGCCGAGCACTTCATGGAGTGTCATCTGTTCGGGCCAAGAATTCACCGACCTCAATTAACGGTAGTTGTCAGGACTCAACCGAAAACGGGCCTCAGTCCGGCTGCTGGTCAACGAATGCTCAATCGCCGACTCACTCATCGAGAATCGATGAATCCTGAGAAGACACCTTTCCGGAAGTGTTCGATTCGGCGTGACCGAGAACAACGCCGAAGAGGCAAATCGGAAGTCCCGCAATCCTTCGCTCGCAGATCGCGAGATGCCACGGAAAGAAGCAGCCGAACGGAATACACGCTAAAACCGCAGCATCACAAGCCGCCCCGATCGCGCGGCTTGCGGTGCCCTCACGGCAGCATGAACGGGCTGCAGACTCCATGGCGGCCTCAGTACCGGGCCGAAAACCTTGAAAGGCCGGCAAAGGATTCGGCTCGCTTTGATGAAACATGGGCGATATACCCAAGAAGCCAAGCGACAGAGAAACGAATCCGAGAACTCATACGAGATGGCTGAGTGCTATTGGACAGGATCTGATCGACGCGCTTCTTTGCGAGTACCCTGCTACCGCTCAGTTACCGGACTTGGGCATAGATCGCGGATTCTCAGCGGATGAAAAGCTCCGTCAGATGTCGCCAGTAGCACCGCGGCGCCAATCAGCGTCATCTACATTGTTCCGCGTTGCGTTGGAATATGGGCAAATCTGGTGTGCAAGATCGACCACCTGCCGCGCCTGCGCTGAGTCGACATCCGGCAGACGAATCCCAAGTTCAGCAGTGATGCCGAACCCACCTTCTGCGCGTGGGCCAATCCCAACGGTGGCGGTGACCGCAGCATCGGAAGGAATTCTGACCTTCAACTGCTGCCCGGCAACCTTGATGGCACCCATGAAACACGCCGCGTAACCCGCTGCAAAGAGTTGCTCCGGGTTTGAACCTTCGCCTCCCGGCCCGCCGAGCTCCTTCGGAACGGCGAGTTGCAGATCGATCTTCCCATCCTCGGTGCGGGTCCTTCCATCCCTGCCTCCGATGGCGGTGGCTGAGGTCTTATACTTCACGTCGACAGACATACTGTTCTCCTCGTAGTTTTCAATGGTTGATAGAGCGACCGTCTCGCACTGGCAAGTAGATGCGAAGCAAATCGAAGACAGACGCGGGCAGCCAGGTGTCAGTTTGCTTCTGCGGTTGAAGGCTTCGAAAGCTTGCGGGTGAGCAGAATGCCGCCGATGAGGAAGTAAAGCGCTCCAAAGATGGCGTATCCGCCGACATCCCTGATGTGCCGCTTATCGTAGAGGCCGCCCAGGAAGAAGGCAACGCCGGCAAGCATCGACTGTGCGCCGCTAAGGATCATCGCCCACTGCCCGCCACCCAGCTGTTTCCGCCGAATCAGGCCAAGGACGAGTTGCAGCAGACCGGCGCCGAACGCCCAGACACCAAAGACCGCGACGGCAGTAGATCGGCTGACTGAAACACCGTCAGGCCGATGCCGATTGTGGCAGCCGCAACTCCCAGCAGCGCGTTGACGATCTGCGAGGTGCGTGCGCTACCCGATTTGCTCGACGTATTGAGGTCGTACACCGTGCAGGCAACGTCCCACAGCGGATAGAGGAGGAAGAGTACGGCGGCGATCTGCGGCTGCTTCACCGCGGTTGTGATGACGCTTGCCGCCCAGACCACCTGGAATGCGGTACGGACGAAGTAGAGGTTGCGTAAAGAACGGGTGGAGTCGAGTGATATGGTTTCCATGTGTTTTGCCTCGCTATCTTCTAGTTGGTAGGTGATTAGGTTGTAGAAGGGCCTGATGAAGACTGAGCCTCCAAAGTTGGCTTATTGTTTTGCTGGGGAAATCCGGTTCAGCTGCCGCTTGTGAAAGCGATCGGAAGACATCACAGTTGTTGGTTGCGCGTGCGGAAAGCATCGCGCCATGCAGCACGGCGATCAGCATTTGCGCCTCCGTTGCGACGGTGCCCTGGAGGTGTATCGTCCGTGCTTTCGATCCCGGCTTTGAGGGTTCGCTCAAACCATTCCGTGAGCATGGAGAAATGCAAACGGACCTCGGCTTGAACTTCTTCCGGCAGGGAGGGCATCTCGGCACCCAGAAGCGCACCAATACAGAAAGAGAGAGTTCGGCCTTCGATGCACCCTTCCCAGTATTTGAAGTAGTTCTTGATGCGTCCCAGGGGATTCTCGATCTGATCATCGAGCGCTTTCATCCCCTCTGAGATCCTGGCGCGGTGGCGCCTCAGGACAGCGACAACAAGCCCGGCTTTCGTTGGGAAATGATGGTGGATGCTAGCCTTACGGATCTTTACAGTCTCCGCAATATCGGCGTAGCTGAAGGCTGAATATCCTCGATCGATGAGGAGAGCGTTGGCCGCGTCAAGAATCCGTTCTGCCGTTTCACCTTGCATGTCATACTCAGACTACCAACTAGTAGGGTTGGTTACAGAATTTTTCACTCATCCGGATAGAGGGGCAGTTTGAACTGCGGCCGAAGGTTGTCACCCGATTCGTTTGCGCCAGTTGGCCGATCGCTGACGAGAAGAACGACGTATCAAAAATTCCGGCTTGACATCGAAACGCCGGAGGCAAAAGGTGCCGAGCTTCTGGTAGCGATGACCGGCAAGGCAAGTCCCGTGAAAGCGGCCGAAGGTGACAAGCCGGTATTTGCCTATATCGAGAGCATTTCCGAACCGCAGAAGAGCATCGCTAAACGTGTCAGGGCCTTGGCCGCCAAGGCACTGCCGGACCTCAAACGCGCGGTGAAGTGGGGAATGGCGTACTATGGCGTTCCCGATGGGTGGTGCTTCACCTCCGGCGCCTTCGCGGGTCACCACAAGCTGATGTTCATTCGAGGTAACGAACTGCAACCAGAACCGCCGGTGAGACCGATCGGAATGGGCAAGGCCACCCGTGGCGTCGAGTTGACCTCCACGGACGAGCTCGACGATGACTAGTTGCTTTCGTGGATGGCTCAGGCCGCCAGGAAACCGTTCGTCACGGCCGCGATGAAGAAGAAGTAGGCTTCCCGTATTCGGCTAAGGATTCGTTTGGACTTCGCTCGGAAGGTTGCGCCCGATCCGCGTTCGCGCCAGTTGCCGATGACTGTCGAGAAGCCGACTTAGGAGGATTTAGTCGACAGGTCGATGAGTGCACTGGCGATTTATCACTATTTGAGATTGGCGATGCAGATCCTAGTTGCCGATTCATAGCAAGTCGCAGTTCCCCTGCCGATTCGAAACGTTGCTAGCCAGCCACCATCGACATATATCGTCTGGCCGGTGATGAAATCGGAAGCCGCAGTCGCGAGAAAGACGATGGGCCACGCGATGTCATCCGGAGTACCCCATCGTCCCAATGGACAACGCTGTTTCACCCAGGCGTCGAAGCGGGGATCAGCTGCGAGCGTCTTATTTAGATCGGTATTGATGTAGCCCGGCGCTATGGCGTTGACGAGGATGCCGTGTTGTGCCCATTCGACTGCCAAAGCCTTCGTAAGCTGCCCTACTGCACCCTTGGACGCCGTATAGGCCGAAGTACCGGGACGCGCGGCCGACGTCATGAGCGATGCCAGATTGATCACTTTGCCGTCGCGCTGCTCATGGATTAAGCGTTTCGCGAAAGCCCGGCTCAACTCGAATATGGCCGTGGTGTTGACCGCCATAACCGCCTCCCAATCCTCGAGCGCAAGCTCGATTGCGGTTCCGCGGCGAGAGATTCCGGCCGAATTCACAAGAATGTTCGGCGTGCCGGTCTGCTCGCATAAAGAGATAAACCAGGCGGCGATATCGCTGGTCCGCTGCAGATCAAAAACGGATACGTGTACCTTCCGTCCCGTGGGCCGGATTCGCTCTGCTGCCTGCTGAATCTCGTCGTGGTTGCGGCCGACCAGAACTACATCCGCACCGGCAGTGGCGAGTGCGCTCGCCGCTGCGAACCCGATCCCGCGGGTAGCCCCGGTCACCAGAGCCAGCCTGCCTTCGGCAGAGAAGTGGTTCACTGCGCTCTCGCAGATGGGATGATCAGGACTTTGCACGCTTCACTTGATTGAAATTGCGCAAAGGCACGGGAAACGTCACTGAGCGCATAGGCGTGCGATACGATGCGCTCCAACGGCAGCTTACCGGCGAGCTCAATGGCCGTCTCGAAGTCCCTTCGCTCATAGACGCGGGAGCCGAGCAACTCAATCTCTTTGAAGTTGATGGTCTGCATATCAAGCTCAACCCGCTTTTTGAAGACGCCGAGGTTGACGATGACACCGCGCGAGCGCACGAGTGTGAGCATCTCTATCGCCGAGGAAGGATGTCCGGCACATTCAAGCACCAGGTCGGCCCCGTTGCGGTCAGAAAGTTCCATGATGCAGGCGTGCAGCTGTTCACCGGCCCGCACGGCCGTGAGTCCAAGCTGCTTTGCAAGCAGCACGCGTGCCGGCTGTACATCGCTGATCACAACGTTGGGGACGTTGCTCAGCTTAGCGACCAGCGCGGTCAGCAGGCCGATGGGCCCGGCGCCCAGCACAACCGCTGTCTGTACGCCATCGAGCCTTGCGCGGCGGACTCCGTGCACGGCAACCGCCAACGGCTCGATCAGCGCGCCGATCTTCGCCGGCATGTCCTCCGGCAGTTTGATCAGCGAGGCAATCGGCAGCCTGATAAATTCCGCCATGCCGCCATCGACATCGAATCCATACAGTTTGAGAGTGCGGCAGATATGCGCCATCCCATGCGTACAGCTGTAGCATGTTCCGCAGGAGATCAGCGGAAACATGGTGACGCGGTCGCCGACGCTGAGACCATCAGCGCTTTCGCTTAGTTGAACGATGCGGCCGGAAAGCTCATGACCGACGATGAGAGGCGCGCGTGCGCGTGGATGTGTGCCCGCAATGATGTTAATGTCCGACCCGCAGAAGCCGCAGGCCTCCACTTGGACTAGGGCCTCATCCGGCCCGATCGTCGGAATCAGCACCTGTTGTGCCTCAATGCGATTGGGGCCAAGATAGCGAGCTGCCAACATCGTTCCCATGCGGTTCCCCTTATTGCGCCGTGTAGCCGCCATCCATCATGATGATTGCGCCGGTGAAGAAGCTTGCGAGATCGGTAGCCATGTAGGCATAGAACCTTGCCACTTCTTCCGCGCTCGCGATGCGTCCAATCGGGTGGGCATCTCGCAGCATCGCCCAATAGGCCTTCGGATCTCCCGACGCTTCGGCTGATGTTTGGACGATCGGTGTGTCCACTGTGCCGCAGGCAATTGTGTTCACGCGGATGCCGTAGCGCGCATACTCAATCGCCATCTGTCGCGTCATCTGGTGGAGAGCTCCTTTCGAGGGAGCGTACGCCCCCTGCGTTGGAATTCCCGCTTCGCCCGATATGGAGCCGCTTATCAGGATCAATCCGCTCTCTTGTTTCATCATCACGGGCACAAGGTGTCGCGCCGCCCAATAAAGGCTCTTAACGTTAGCATTCATCACCGAGTCCCATTCCTCGGGCGTATGCAGGTGCAGGGCTTTCACAATACTGATGGCCGCGTTGCTCACAAAAACATCAATGCGCCCAAAGCGCTCGAGCGCGGCCTTGGTGAAATCGATGGCAGTCTGTTCTTCTGCGACGTCTCCGTGGACGATAACCAGTTTGCCGGGATGGAGCGCGGACAACTCGTTCAGCTCAGCCGGCACCTCAGGCCGGCGAAACACCGCGACCACGCCTGCGGCGCCGCACTCCAGATACGTTCGCGTCACCGCCAGTCCGATGCCGGATGAAGCGCCAGTCACGATGGTTATCTTGCCTGCGAGAGATATCTCCATTGCCTACCCCTTCACGGCTTTCGGTGCAGTTTCGGTGGAACCGCGATAGAGCCACGGTTCGTAGTAGTTCAGCATGACGAATTTCGCCGGCGAGCCAATCAGATCTAAAGCGACCCGAAACATATCCGGCGAACCGACATTGTGGATCAACATGTCGAAATGGCAGGGAATCACAACACGCGGATTCACTTGCCGGACAATCGAGGCGGCCTCCGAGGGAGAAAGATTATGGAATCCGCCATTGATACAAATTGCGCAGATGTCGATATCCCGGGGCAGTAGTGATCCCAAGGATCTCGGCATAGGCAGTATCGCCGGTGTTATAGAAGGTGATGCCGTTGCGAAATTCGAGTAGCGCGCCCGTGTGATTCAAATCAGTACCATCGGTGGGCAGAGCGAAAGTGGCCCGCAGAGTCACCGCGGACGACAATTCCAGTGTCTCGCCTGGATGGATGAGTCGCTGATGCGACTCCGGCACCCCGCATTCCCGAAACACGCGCAGCGAATCGAATGGACCGACGAAGCGCGTGCCGCTGGATCTGGGAATGCGGCGTATCGTCTCCGGATCAGCGTGGTCGTCGTGGGAATGGGTGGTGATAAATACGTCGAGCTCCAGGTCTTCAGGCTCGATGAAAATCGGCAATTGCCGGTCAAGACGAAAGGGCAGATGGGCGAACGTCTGGGCGCAACTGTTGCTCAGGTAAAGATCGATTCCGATCAAGAATCCGTCTTCGTCTTTGAGGATGAAGCCGTTTTGACCCATGAACCAGATGGCTAGCGAGTTGGGCGGCACCGCAAAGCTGCGAATCCTGTTCATGTATTCCGCGCTCGATTGGAGCTGGTTTACCGCCATCTCAATCGGCGCTTCCCGATCGAAGGGACGGTTGCGCTCAAAACCGTAGTTCGATGTCGCGATCTCGGGTTTTAGTCGCTCAGTCATATTTGATGTTCGACAGTCCACAGATTATAGATTATCGTTGATCGAATGTGGGCGCTAGTACTTGAAGGACAGAGAGACCTGCAGGTGCGACGGGTTCCCGTGCCCCAGGCTGGTCCGGACGACGTACTGATTCAGGTGAAAGCATGCGGCATTTGCGGAAGCGACGTGCATGGTTATGACGGCAGTACCGGACGTCGGCTACCCCCGCTCATTATGGGCCATGAGGCCGCAGGCATCATCGCGGCCAAAGGAGAGAACGTGCGCTCCTTCGCAGTCGGAGACCGCGTCACCTTCGACTCCACAATATCCTGCGGCACGTGCCAGTTCTGCAGAAACAGGCAGGTCAACCTTTGCGAGGAGCGGGAAGTCCTCGGCGTCTTCTGCAAAGAGTATCGGCGGGACGGAGCCTTCGCGGAGTACGTCTCGATTCCGCAGAACATCGTCTACAGACTGCCGGAACCTCTGGGTCTGGAACAGGCTGCACTGATCGAGGCGGTATCCATCGCTGTTCACGCGGCGAAGGTGACAAACATTCAGGTAGGCAGTTCTGCCGTTGTGATTGGTGCCGGCATGATCGGCATCCTCGCGGTGCAGGCCTTCCGCGCATACGGATGCAACCAGGTCATTGCCGTGGATCTCGAGCAAAGCAAACTGGATATGGCGCGGCAAATGGGTGCGAGCGAATCTTTTCTCGCAAGCGATCCCGACCTGATCGCGAAGCTCACCTCCGCCACCGGCGTGGGACCCGATATAGCGGTAGAGGCAGTGGGCGCTGAGAAACCTCTTCTCACCGCGATCAATTGCGTACGTCGCGGCGGCACCGTAACGCTCATCGGCAATCTCGCTCCCGTGGTCCAGATTCCTCTCCAGACAGTCGTCACCAAGCAAATTCGCCTCCAGGCTTCCTGTGCCTCCGCCGGGGAATATCAGGAGTGCATTGATCTGATGGAACTGGGCGTGATTCGTGTGGATCCGTTGATCTCCGTCGTAGCCCCGCTGATCGAGGGACCGGCATGGTTCAGCCGTCTCTACAATCGCGAGCCAGGTCTGCTGAAAGTGGTTCTGAAGCCCTAAGGCGAATGATCGTGGCAACAGTCTCGATCTTCCTCAGGTTTGATAGAAGATAATCTATATTCTATAAATCGTCGGATGTTTGCAGTTATCTGAGGTGTTCATGCATTTGACCACGCCGGTTTCTGCGTCCCAGCGGACCGCCAGGGTATCCCTAAACCGGGCCGCGGTCGAATGCACGATTACGGCGTCTCTCGGTGGCTTGTTATTCGGCTTCGACACCGCAGTTATCGCCGGTATCACGCACGCGCTCTCCGTCAACTATGATCTGACTTCTGCGTTGCTGGGCTTCACTGTCGCCATCGCGCTGTGGGGGACCATCGTCGGAGCGAAAACCGGCGGCTGGGCCGGAGAGCGATTCGGCCGCAGAGATGGGCTGCATGTTCTCGCGGTGCTATTCATCGTTTCCGCGCTGGGGTGTGCGTTGGCATGGAACTGGCTTTCGTTTCTCTGCTTCCGCTTTGCAGCGGGCATTGCCATCGGCACCTCGTCGGTTCTGGGGCCCATGTACATTGCGGAAATCGCGCCCGCACAGTGGCGGGGCCGCATGGTGGCCTCGTTTCAGCTCAACATCGTTTTCGGAATCCTGCTCGCCTATTTATCGAATTACCTAATCGGCCTGTCGCACCTGGGCGCGGCGGAGTGGCGATGGAAGCTTGGCGTCTCGGCGTTGCCGGCTCTCCTTTTTTTGCTCATGCTGCTGCGCGTCCCGCGCAGTCCGCGGTGGCTGGTTGAAAAAGGAAGGCTCGTGGAAGCCCGCGCCGTACTTCATCGGGTTGCCAGGGAGGCTGCGGATGCTGAATTTGAGGAGATCCAGAATTCACTGGTGAGCGATCGCGCTGCCGGTAGCCAGCCGCTCTTCTCGCGGCGATACCGCATTCCTGTCATGCTCGCGATCCTGGTAGCGCTTCTGAATCAGCTCTCGGGGATCAACCCGATTCTCTACTACCTGAACGACATCTTTGCCAAAGCCGGCTTCAGCAAGGTCTCGGGAGATCTGCAGGCGGTCGCAATCGGCGCGACAAACTTCATCTTCACCGTGGTCGCCATGACGATCATCGACAAAGTCGGGCGGAAGAGACTGTTGCTCGTCGGATCGGTGGGGACATTCGCCTGCCTCGCGACGATTGGCGCGCTCTTTTATACGGGGCGGCACCAGGAGCTCCTGCTCTGGCCCCTGGTGGGTTTCGTCGCCTTCTTCGCGGTTTCGCAGGGGTCTGTAATCTGGGTCTATATCAGCGAGATCTTTCCTAATTCAGTGCGTGCAAAGGGCCTGAGTCTGGGAAGCTTCACTCACTGGCTCGCATGCGCAACGCTCTCTAACTTTTTCCCCGTCGTCGCCGTGCACTCCGCCTCGGGTCCGTTTATCTTCTTCGCGAGCATGATGATCCTGCAGTTTGTGCTGGTTCTTCGCCTTTTCCCGGAAACGAAGGGCCTCACCCTTGAACAACTGCAGCAGCAACTTGAGACCAGCGCCGCGTCATAAACCTATCGAGGACGGTCCGAGAGATGCGACAAGGAGGACGACACGCCGTGAGGCGAAGGGAGTTTCTTAAGGACTGCGCATTTGCGGGTGCGGCACTCACCATCTCCAGACGCATCTCCTTCGCGCAATCCGTGGATGCGCACATCGAAATCTTTGCTGACGAGCCGCAGGGAACGATATCGCCAAATTTGTATGGCCAATTCACTGAGCACATCGGTGGAGTCATTTATGACGGCGTCTGGGTCGGTACGGAATCGAAAATCCCAAACCGCTATGGCATCCGCGCAGAATTGATTGACCGCCTGAAGAAGATCCATGTGCCGGTCATCCGCTGGCCGGGCGGATGCTTTGCCGATAGCTACGACTGGATGGATGGAGTTGGTCCTGCGGCGCAGCGGCCCACGCGGACCAATTTCTGGGAGGTGGATCGCGATGCTGCCCGGCTCCATGAGCGTGGCAAGCAGATCTTCGAACCGAACAGCTTTGGGACGAACGAATTTGTGCGGTTCTGCCAGTTGACGGGTGCGCAGCCGTATCTGGCCATCAATGTTCGTAGCCTGCCGCCGCTCAGTTTCGATCGCTGGGTGGAATATTGCAATTCGCCGGTGAGAAGCACAACGCTGGCCGGGATGCGGGCTGCGGCCGGATATCCAGAGCCCTTTGCCGTTCGCTACTGGGGCGTGGGAAACGAGAGCTGGGGCTGCGGCGGCAATTTCACGCCAGAGGAATACGCGTCAGAGTTTCGCCGCTACACCAGCTGGCTGCCACGCTATGGCGTGGATCTGCAACTGATCGGCTCCGGCCCCAACAACGACGATCTGGACTGGACGCACCGTGTCTTCGAGCAGCTCTATACCGGCCACGTTTACGACAACTCAAGTTTCGCCGGATGGTCAGTCCATTACTACGCTTCCGATCTGAGCCGCGGAAAAACTAAAGACTGGAATCAGATGAAGGGAGATGCTCTGGCATTCGACACGGCCGACTGGTATGAGCTGATGCGGCAGTGCAATCGAATTGGGCAGATTATCGAAGATCAATGGACCGCGATGGGGCAGTACGACACGGAACACCACGTCAAACTGGTTGTCGACGAGTACGGTCCCTGGTATCGCGAAGGCACGGAGGTCGATCCTACCCACATCTTTGGCCAGCAGGTCACCATTCGGGATGCGCTCGCGACCGCCCTCACGCTGGATACGTTCAATCGCCACGCAGAAAAGTTGCTCATGGCCACCAATGCGCAGCTGATCAATAACCTGAATGCTCTGTTTCTCGCGCACGAGGAACACTTCGTGGCTACGCTCAATTATCACGTTTTCGATATGTACGCTGCACATCAGGGAGGCGAGAGATTACAAACGGAGTTTTCCGTTCCGGACATTCATTTTCTGCGCGATGGCAAGGCCGCCACCTTCTGGGGTCTTAACGGTTCTGCCTCGCTCAAAGGGAAGGTCGTGACACTCACTGTGGTGAACCCGGAAGTCGATGCGGCAAAGGACGTGCAGATTGTGATGCATGGGGCGTCCATCCTCCAGGCATCCGGTGACACTCTCGCTGCAGACGATATCCACGCGCACAACACCTTCGAACATCCCGACGTCGTCATTCCGCGCCAGTTAAAAGTGGCCGTCAATGGCGGCACCGTGACGGCCAGCCTGCCTTCCAGATCAGTGAACCGGGTGCGACATCTCGATCGGATAGATCGCTGTATGGCTAGATTCTTATCGCGGTATTGCCCGTGGGGCAAAAATACGCTCCGTCCGAATGCGAAGTGGTTCTCCACGTTAGTTGCGGCGGCTGCTCTGGGACTGGGTCCATCCGGCCAACTTCGTGCCCAATCCCTCGTCATCCCGGCGGCCCCGTCTTCTGTAAGCCGGATCGGGCAATTGCTTCGCCAGCATCTTTTCCAGGAGGCACTTTCCCAATGCGATCTTGCTCTTCGTGCTGCTCCTCGCGATTCTCGTTTGTGGACGCTGCGCGGCATGGCATCTGCAGGTCTTGGAAACAATGCAGAAGCGCTCGCTGACTATCAGCATGCGCTCAGGTATACGCCCGATTATCTGCCCGCGCTCGAAGGTGCAGCGCAACTGAAGTACCAGCAGGAAAGCGACCAGGCCCGGCCATTTCTGCTTCGCATTCTCGCCCAGAGGCCGGATGATCCCACTACCCATGCAATGCTCGGAGTGCTTGATTACCGGCGAAAGAACTGCCCGGATGCAGTAACGCATTTCCAGGCAGCGGGCACTGTGATCGGCGGCCAACCGTCTGCCCTGGCGCAATACGGCACGTGCCTCGCGATCCTGAAGCGCTACGATCAGGCAATTCCCGTCTTTCAGGATGCGATTGCACTCGACCCGGCGGCTGCGGACACCCGGTACAATCTGGCGCTCTCGCAATGGAACGCGACTCGCCCATCGGATGCTGTCGCGACGCTGAACCGCTGCTGCAGTCGCAATCCACCGATGAAAAGTATCTGCTGCTAGGCGCTGCCCTTTATGAATCGCTGAAAGAAACCCAGCGCGCCATGGATTTGCTGCGAACCGCGATTCTCGCAAATCCCAAAGATCCGGAAGCCTACTTACAGGTTGCTTATCTCTCCTACGACCACGGCTCTCCGAAGATCGGCATCGATTATTTGACCGCCGGACTCACACAGCTGCCCAGTGAAGCGCGCTTCTATCTGGTTCGCGGTGTCCTGTACAGCCAGTTTGGCGAATTCAAAAAGGCAACCGAGAATTTCCAGGCCGCCAATCGCATCAATCCCCATCTCTCATTTGTCGACGTCTCTATGGGGGTAGTCGAGTCGCAGGAACACAATTCTGCCGCTGCTTTGGCCCAATTCCGTGCGGCCGCCAGAAAGCATCCGGAGCAAGGGCTGGCCCAATATCTGCTGGCCGAAGCGATCTCACACCAGGAACATCCGGATGAGAACGAAGAGATCGAAGCCGCCAATCGCGCCCTGCAGGATGACCAGCAACTGGTTGACGCCCATGACCTGCTTGCGAACTTGTATCTGCACAAGGGACGAATGGATCTTGCAATCCGGCACTCAGAAGCGGCGCTGAAGGTGGATCCCAATGATCGAGAGGCCCTCTACCATCTCGTTCTTGCCGTACGAGGCACCGATCGTAAGGATGAAATCCCGGCGCTTCTCAAGAGAATGAACAGTGCCAGGCAGCAGGAACACAATCCGCAGGCTGCCGTCTTCAAGCTCTCTGAAATATCCGGATCGCAAAAATCGGTCTCGCGGTGAAGAATCTTTAATCTATAATTTGCAGAATGGATCTGATCATGAAGAAGCTTACCCGGCGCGACTTCGTTCGCGATGCTTCCGCAGTTGGAGCAGCCTCTCTCGCTGCGGGCTCCAGCCTGCGGGCGTGGGGCAAACCCACCATTCAGGATGCGACTGCCTCGACCGCCACCACCGCAAATAACGGAATCAGTCAGGACCTCCATGTCCTTGCTCCCGTGCCGCTGGAGCAGGTCGTTGTGGACGACGAATTCTGGTCTCCGAAGCGCAAGGTATGGCAGCAGATCACGGTGCGTGATTGCTTTGCAAAATTTGAAAGGGACCGCGGGGGCGCAATCAACAACTTCGATAAGGTGCGGGCAGGACGAGACCGGCGAACATGCTGGCGATCCATGGATGGATGGCCTGATTTACGAGATGATCCGCGGACTCGCCGATTTCTGCGCAACCATCCCGATCCGAATTGGAAAAGCAGGTCGACGGATACATTGCCCGCATTACCGCCGCTGCCGCGAAAAATCCGCATGGATACATCAACACCTACACGCAATTGATGGAGCCCGGTCATGAATGGGGTCTCAATGGTGGACTGCAGCTCTGGCAGCATGAGATTTACAACCTCGGCGCTTTAGTGGACGCGGGCGTGCATTACTATCGCGCCACGGGAAAAACAGATTTGCTGACGGCGGGCGTTCGGATCTCAAACTACATGGCGGAATTTATGGGACCGCCGCCGAAGAAGAATCTTGTTCCCTGCCATCCGCTGCCGGAAGAGGCATTGGTTCGGCTGTATGAGCTCTTTCAGGAGCAGCCTCCACTCAAAGAGAAGCTTTCCATTCCTGTGCATGAGCAGGCATATCTGAAGCTGGCCGAGTTCTGGATTCAGGACCGTGGAAACAATATCGGTAAACCGAATTGGGAGAAGGACCATCGGGCCGCCGAGCAGTTTGTGCGCGATCAAAAGTACGGATCAGGCAGGCCCTCCTGGGGAGCCTATGCGCAGGACGATGCCTCGGTTTTTCAGCAGCCGGACATCCATGGCCACGCGGTGCGCGCAACCTTGCTGTGCGCCGGCATCGCGGCCGCCGCGCGCGTCAATGATGAGCAGCGCTATCGCGAAACCGTCCTTCGCCTGTGGGAGAACCTCGTCTATCGCCGGATGCATATCACCGGCGGCGTCGGGGCGTTTGCCAATGAAGAGAAGTTCGGCCCCGACTATGTGCTGCCCAACGATGCGTATCTGGAGACGTGTGCCGCAGTTGGCGCCGGCTTCTTTCACCACAATATGAATATGGCCTTCGGGCACAGCCGCTATGCCGACGAGTTGGAACGCACGCTTTATAATGGCAGCCTGGCGGGCGTGTCTTTACGCGGCGATACATACTTCTATCAGAACCCCCTGGAGTGCGACACAACGCGGGAGCGCTGGTCGTGGCACGAATGTCCCTGCTGCCCGCCCATGTTCCTCAAGCTTATGGGAGCAATGCCCGGGTACATCTACGCCACCGATCAGGATGCCCTCTACGTAAACCTCTTCGTATCCGGTCTTGCGACCGTCGAGCGGAACGGAGTGCCGGTGACGCTTCGTCAATCCACACGTTATCCCTGGGACGGGAGAGTGCGCATTACAGTCGAGCCTCACCGGCCACTCCCGTTTGCTGTCATGGTTCGCATTCCCGGATGGTGCAGCGGCGAAACTCTTCGCGTAAATGGCAAGCGCGTGCCGACAGACTCCCGCGTGCGTGGCTACGTGAGTATCGAGCGAAGCTGGCAAAAGGGCGATGCCATTGAACTCGATCTGCCGATGCCGGTGCGTCACGTCCGCGCCAACCCGCTGGTGCAGGCGGATGTGGGCCGCGCTGCCATCATGCGTGGACCGCTGGTGTACTGCGTCGAGTCGGCGGATAACACGTCTGCTGTTCGAACGATGCAGGTGCCTTCCGGCGCAGAGTTCTCCACTGAGTTCAACGACCAGCTCGTGAACGGCGTAGTTGCAGTAAAAACTTCGGCAATCGCCAAGGCCGATCCGGGCCGTGGACTCTACTTCTCCCCGCCCGAGCGCGCGCAAAGCCGCCCCGCCACCCTAGTCGCAATTCCGTATTACGCGAATGCCAACCGCGGTCCGGTCGATATGAGTGTCTGGCTCCCCGTCGAGGTGTGAGCCCGCTCGCGGGGCTAGCATTTACCGACTGTTTTCCGGCCTGGAGAGGCCATTTCCGTCGATTGTTTACTAAATATAAAGTTCATTATTATTTTTAATCTTTAAAATATTATCGTTGACAAACATCATTTTACTGCAATAGCATCCGGATGATTTTGGGGCACCTATTGGCGCGTTCTGCGCCGCGATCCCACCCGCCTGTCGGCGCTCCGGAGGAACCAATGGACAAGATGGGGAGAGCTTTGAGGGTTCTGGCATGCGTGCTCGTTCTGCATGCAGGCATTTGCCTGGCGCAGTTCAGTAGCTCTGTTCAAGGCACTGTGACTGACTCCAACGGGAGTGTCGTCCCGTCCGCAACCGTCTCTCTCGTCAATGAGGGAACACAGGTGGCCCGTACAACGACCGCGAATAGCAAAGGCGTTTATCTTTTCCCGAGCCTGGCACCCGGAAGCTACGCCATCAGCGCGGAGGCTCCAGGCTTCGGCACAAGCAAGGTAGCCTTCAGTCTCCAAACCGGCGAGACGCACAACATCAACGTGCAATTGGCGATAGGCCGGGCAAGCTCCACCGTTACGGTGACCGGCCAGGCCCCTCTTCTGGACACCTCGGATAGCCGCAACCAGGAAACACTCAGTGAAAAAGCCTTAACCACGCTGCCCATGAGCGCGCTGAACCCATCGCAGCTTGTGGTGCTTGCTCCGGGGGTCACCGGCGTAGGTTTCGGGGCCAACACCAATGCGACGAACTTCCAACCGGAAAGCTGGGTAGACGCGAGCGCGAACGGCCGCGGCCAGAACGGGAATCAATACATCGTCGATGGACTGGATGTGACCAGCAGCATCCGCCCCGGCGTCATGAATCTGACTCCAAACGTCGGATACCGTCTCTGAGATCAGCGTCCAGACCAATACCTACGCGGTGGACTATGGCCGGGCGAGCGCTCTTCAGACCGTGATGACGACCAAGTCCGGCACGGAGCAATATCACGGATTTGCGAGCGAATACTACAACTACCAGGGCCTGAACGCGCGAGGTCGGAGTTCGGCTCCATCCCGAAGCCGGGGCAGCCTACCAATGCGCCGTACCACGCCAACAACATGTCTTTCGGTAGTCGGCGGTCCTATCTTCCCCATCATAAGTTCTTCTTCTTCTTTTCGTATTGAGCCCTACCTCGTCACTGCATCCAACGGCGGCTACACGTGCAGACCTATGAGGATCCGGCATTTGTAAGCTTTGCGCAGCAGACCCGGCCGAACTCTCCGGAAGTGCAGCTGCATGCGAAGTATCCTGCCCTCCGGCGCCACTTCCGCCGGTGTCGCTGCCACGGCACAGGACCTGTTTGGCCCGCAGAATCTGCAGCCAAGCTACCGGATGCGGCACTGCGGCCTCGGATAACATTCCTTGTTCAACGCCCGTGTTCGACCACGGCGACTTCAACTCCTCCGGCTTCAATCAACGCGAAGCAGTACAACATCCGAATCGATAAGTACTTCCCCAAAGACCGCTTTTATGGAAACTTCGTCCGCAACACCATGGACACAAATGGGCCGAACGTCCGCCCGCCTTCGCCACGGAAAGCGACTATTACGGCACTTCGTTCAGGTGAACGCGACGCACGACCTTCACGGCGAAAACCCTGAACGAGGCCAGCTTTGGCTATAACCGGATTGAAGGCTTTGCTCCGAAGACCGGAAAGTTTACGGTGCCGGTTGTAAGTGTCAGCGGGGGCGTCGCGGGATGGGCGACGGCTTCGCTCAGGGCGACTACATCCAACATAGCTACCACTGGCGGGATGTCTCAACGCACATTCGCGGTTCGCATTCCATCAGATTGGCTATGAAGGGTGGCACGGGTACGACGTTGCGATTTTTGCAGGCGCTTATGGGCAGCCGAATCTCACCTATAACAACATGATCGACCTCATCAATGACAACCCATATAGTTCCACCGGCATGTCCTACAACATAGTTTCAGGGCAGCCACAGGCCGGCAACTACTACTTCGGAATGACGATGGGGGCTGCGTTTGCCGAGGATACCTGGAAGGTCAACCAGCGACTTACGTTGAATTACGGCCTGCGCTATGACAACAACGGAAACGCTTATCCAATCGAAAACGGCATTCTGGCAAACTTCCACCGCGGGGCCGGGACTACGCTCGACGAGCAGGTGACAAACGGCGTCATGAAGCAGCAGTCGCACACCCTGAACCACGATATGAACTGGATATTCAGCCCGCGCGCCGGCGTCGCATATGATGTCACCGGAAGTGGAAAGTGGGTTCTTCGCGGCGGCTTTGGCGTTTTCCACGATCTGTTTACGCAGGGCAATCAGGAGAACAGTCTGCGCGGCAATCCGCCGTATTGGACGGTGCCGACGTTTTATAACAACGGCTCCACGGCTAACCCGATCTTCAGTTACGGCACACAGAATCACTATCCGTTTGGATTCGTATATCCGGCATTTCAGGGTCATCCACTCGACGCCCACGGCGGAATCGTTGGCTCGCAAATCGGCGTGGGAGGCGTGGACGTCAATTTGAGTTCCCCCAATACTCTCAACTACAGTGCGGCAGTAGAGCGTGAGATAACAACGCAGTTAGTCGCCAGCGTGGGATATGTCGGCTCCCACTCTTATAACTTGGTAACGGATGGTGGGAATACCGGCGCTACTTCTTACGGCATGGATGTCAACCGGTTCGCTGGAGACCTGCTGGAGCATCCCAATTTCAATACGGATGGAACCTATTCCGGCTCAGGCACGCAGACACGTCTTAATTCAAGCTTCGGAGCCATCACATATGCGATGAATGGCCCCTGGGCAAACTACAACGCCATGATTCTTGCCTTGCGAGGCCGGTTTGCCGGGAGAGGATTCCTCACATCCTCATACACGTTGGGGAATTCCAACGATAACTGGCAGAACTATCCACTGGCTCAATACAAGTCGTACTACGGGCCGTCCCCATGGGACGTTAGGAACAGGTTCTCGCTTGGCGCAAGCTATGAACTGCCTGGGTATAATGCCGGGAATGGTCTAGTTCGCCGAGTTACGAGGGGCTGGACTCTATCGAGTACAGTCATTCTTCAGTCGGGTGTTCCGTTCACGGTCTACAGCGGCGCACCGCTGTCGATCAATCCGGTCGCTTCAGATGGTCAGCCGCTCACCAGCGCGAATTACGATGCCGAACTGAAGGCGGGCAACCTCGTATTCAATCCCGGCAGTGGCGACTTCGTTGCAGACGGCGACAACTTCGTCTATCCGAACGTGAAGAGTTACAAGACCGGCAAGTCCAGAAAGGACTATCTGAACGGACTGTTTGCTCGTTGTCCGGGATCTAACTTGGATAACTGCGGAGTGTTTTCGGTACCCACTGTCGGGAGCAACGGAAACGAGCAGGTGAATCAGTTTCGCAATCCGGGATACGCGGAATTCGATCCTAGCCTGAAGAAAGTTACCGCGATCACAGAGCGGTTCAGCCTGGATCTGCGCGTAGACGCCTTCAACATATTCAATCGCGTGAATTTGGCTGGCGTCGATACCAATGCGCAGGATTCAAACTTCGGCACATCGACATCAATCGCCGGCAATCCACGAAACTTCCAGATATCTGCCAGGCTGAACTTTTAGGGGCAGCCACGGATCCGTGGGAACGGGAGGGAGATCAAAATATAATAGAATCCAGATTGTAGCGCCGACCCGGGAAATCGGATTTCACTATATGGATCGTGCTTCTTATAGGCCTTTTGCCAGTCAACTCAAGATACAGACAGCGCCGGAAGCCGCAGCGCAGGCCATTCGAGAAGCAATCATCGCGGGTGAGCTAAAGGGTGGCGATCGGATCATTGAGCAGAAATGGGCCGCCCGGCTCGGCATCGGCCAGCCCACAATTCGGGAGGCTCTGAACGAGCTCGTTCATCAGGGATTGTTGCGTAAGTTGCCGCAACGCGGAACCTATGTAGCTCAGCTCAGCCCCGACGACTACCGCCTGATACAGGAAGTAAGGATTCCGCTGGAGGCGATTGCGGTCGGCAAAGCCGCAGAAAACCTGACGCCAGAGGCCGATCAAGAGCTCGCGGCACTTGTCAACTCAATGGCAGGCACAACCATGACTGCAGTCGAAGTCAAGCATTTCCACGACTGCGATGTCGCTTTTCACCGCAAGATATGGGATCTCGCTGGAAATGAGTACCTGCGGGACACACTTGAGGCGATCAGCTTCCGCCTTTTTGTCTTTTCTGTCGTGGGCAGATGGCCCGAGAATCCCAAGGCATTTAGTGAGCGCATTGCTGCGGTGCAACAGCATCTGGCGATCCTCGAGGGCATTCGAAGCAGAAATTCGCAGACTGCGCGTCGAATCTTTATAGAGCAAACGGTTCAATACTGGAATGCACAATACGGCCTCCAGCTGCGTGATGGTGAGCTGACCTTATCGGTTAACGGAAATGATGTAGAAGAAATTTGATGCTGCTTTGAGTGATTACACCCTACAACATCGAATAATTTCCGAAACCGAAGAGGCCCTTCCGTCCGGCTATAACGCGACGGCAAGAATCGAACATGTCGCTTCGGCTCAAGCAAACCGGCAGGTACCCATCCTCAGATCATGACCGTAGATGCTAGACGTTGTTTGTTTAACAGCCCGGTGACTAGTTCGCAGCTCTCCAAATCGATGGAGGCCCATCTGGGTTATAGACAGACATCTAGCGGACGTAGACTTGGGAGTACAAGATTCGGAAGATGAAATGAACCACGGACTTCGATTCAGGGACAGCCGCCGCAGCTTCCTAAAGCGCGCAGGAGCGGCTGCGTTGACCTCTCTATCGACGACACGTGGATACGGTCGTGCTTATGCTGTGCAGCCAGGCAAGGGCACTGAAGGCGAGCCGTCGGTTGTGGTCAGAAATCGTGCTCCTTTGGTGGAGAACGCCTTCTACATGCTGCCGTTAGGTGCGGTTCGGCCAACGGGCTGGCTCCTCGAGCAGATGAGAATTCAGGCAAATGGACTAAGCGGTCATCTCGACGAGACATGGGCGGACGTCGGCAGCAACAGTGGTTGGCTTGGAGGGACGGGAGAGTCCTGGGAGCGGGGACCATACTTCCTCGACGGCCTCGTTCCGCTCGCTTGGCTGATAAATGACGAACGGCTCAAGGCTAAGGCCCAGAAATTAATCGAGTGGACTCTCACCCATCAGACCCGAGACGGCATGATAGGGCCAAAAAGCAACGAAGATTGGTGGCCCCGGATGGTGATGGTTAAGGTCCTGGCGCAATACGAGGAAGCCACCGCCGATTCGCGTGTCATCCCCGCCCTCTCTCGCTATTTCGCATGCCAGCTTCGCAGCCTTCCTGCGCGCCCGTTGCGCGACTGGGGAAAGTTTCGCTGGCAGGATAACGCGCTCGTAGTTTTGTGGCTCTACAACCGCACTGGCGATCCGGATTTGATCAAGTTAGCGCGGCTCTTGCATCAGCAGGGATATGACTGGAAAGCCCAGTTCGCCCATTTCAAATACACGCAGCGCATCACACCTGAATTCATCGGGCTTGAGAAAGACAAGGGTTTTGAGCGAGGTCGGGCTTGCCACCCACGGCGTCAACAATGGCCAGGCAATCAAGGCAACACCCGTTTGGTCTATGATCTCCGGCCAGGAAAGTGATCGGGTAGCAATCCGGCAACAACTGGCGGCGCTTGATGCCTACCATGGTCTGCCAAACGGCATGTTCTCCTGCGATGAGCACCTCGCAGGTCGCAATCCATCGCAAGGAAGTGAGTTGTGCACCGTCGTGGAAACGATGTTTTCCCTTGAGCAGTCGCTCGCTATTCTTGGCGATCCGTCTCTCGGAGATCGGCTGGAACGCATCGCGTTCAACGCACTCCCCGGCACCTTCACCGACGACATGTGGGCCCATCAATACAATCAGCAGCCGAATCAAATCGAGTGTGGCTTACATACCAAGCCATGGACAACGGATGGACCGGAATCGAATCTCTATGGGCTTGAGCCGAACTTCGGATGCTGCACCGCAAACTTCCATCAGGGCTGGCCGAAATTCGCTGCAAGCCTGTGGATGGCATCGGCTGACAACGGTCTGGTCGCTGCAGCTTATGCGCCTTGCACACTTCACACGATCCATCGCCAGGACCGAAGTGCGCATCCGGCAGGAGACGGAATATCCGTTCCGGGGAGCAGTGCGGATTGCGATCGATCCATCCGCCCCGGTCCGCTTCCCGCTGCGGCTCCGAATTCCTGGTTGGGCTAGCGAAACGGTAATCCGCATCAATGGTGAAACTGAGCCGGCTCCGGAACCAGCTACGTTTGCCAGGATAGAACGAACATGGAAAACCGGCGACGTTGTTGAAGTTCACTTTCCGTTAGTACCCCAGGTTACAAAGGGCTATCGGGACTCGATTTCGATCGCGCGCGGTCCTTTGGTCTTCTCCTATCCCATAGGGGAGAGTTGGGTGAAGCTACGCGATCGGGGCATGACTGCCGACTGGCAGGTCTTTCCTGCCACACAGTGGAATTACGCTCTCACCTCCGACTCGCGCGCTATCCAGCAACAAGACGTGCCCATAGGGAAGTTTCCATTCACTTTGAAAAACGCTCCTGTCCGGTTACAAGTGAAGGCTCGCAAGCTGATCGGTTGGCGCTCCCTGGATGGTGTTGCCGCCGAACCCGCCGAAGGGCCGGTGCACAGCGCAGAACGCGACGAGACAATCACACTGGTTCCGTATGCCGCGGCGAAGCTGCGCATTACAGCGTTTCCGCAACTGAGTGATGAATCTTTGTAGCTGACCTATCGGATTCGGACGACCCGGATCGCGCCTTAGCTGCTTGGTTGTTTCGGCACGGTGGTTTCAACGGTCATTGCTTTAGGTGAGATCTATCAATCAGACTCCCTGGCGTCTACAGTTTCCTGCAATCTAGCATTGAAGGCCTCGAAGTCTTCTGCTGGATTCGGGCCTCCAACTTGCTCACTGCCGAACCAACTAATCAACCAACCGACCGATCAAGGGAGTCTATGCGTAAGGGGATTTATAGAAGAAAGACTTATATAGCCCTATTGCCAGAAGAAGAGATCGTGCTTTGGTCCAGCGACGTTTGAACTGGAACCACAATGGGTATTGGTTGCTGAGTTCGCGCAAATATTCAAATGCGCACGGTTTAAAGGCGAAAAGGACAGCTTCAATGACGGAACGAAATGCGGACATCCGCTCGCACCATGTTTTTTCGGCAGGCGCGATGACGCCCGTTCCGAAGGCCGGATGTGGCCGGGCAATAGGAGTCTATTGCAAGCTAGACGCGGCGTGGATTATCCGGCTGCGTGACATCTGAGGGGTGCGCACTAAGATCAGCCTGTTCTTTCGCATAGATGGTATGGGTAATTCGAGGTGGCTCCTCCTCGCTATGAAGGCTGAAGACGCGATCACGAACCGTCAGGTCCGGTGTTGTGAACCGCTCCCGTTGACGGAGATAGTCTATCCATGACTCCATGATGAACGTCTCCCGGAGGTGACGCGGATCGCTAGCGTCCTGGAAGATGCCCCAACGCATGGCGCCGTCACGAGTTGGTGTTTAGTAATTCTCATCAGCCAGTCTTCGCTTCTATTTTTCCTGATGAGCGTAGAGCCCACCAAATGCGCATTAACGCACGTGGAGCCAGTTTTCGTAAATTAGGGCTCGGTTGGTTTTACGCGGTATGGCTGGCGCGGCGCTTGGGTTACACGCTCAGCAGCTAATCGCGTCATCAACTTCTACGCCGGTCGCACGATTGCGAGCACGGAGACGAAAGACATGCAGGTGGATCGTAATCGGCCCACGAGC
The DNA here is from genome assembly GCA_963758545.1 of uncultured Acidobacteriaceae bacterium. GTDB lineage: Bacteria > Acidobacteriota > Terriglobia > Terriglobales > Acidobacteriaceae > KBS-83. The sequence continues at coordinate 326,461 of CAVWVY010000001.1, forward strand.
GATCGGTTCAGTTGAAACCTCCTCGAAGGAGGTAATCGAGCGAAGCAGCGGGCACGTTTGCAACCGCTAAGGTTGTCGGAGATCACGTCACGCTTGTTATTCTCGACATCACTCAAAAGCCTTTGCTTATTCAGCTCTGTTCTGCCAGTGGCAACGGCATGACTTTGACATCATCCGTACAAATGTGCGGAGTCGTTGGCGCGCGCAAGGCACCGCCGAATGTAGCGACCCTTCGTGCTGTAAGCCCTCATGGAATTAGATGAGGATATCCATGGGACTTTGCTGTTGCCAGACAAAGGCTTCGGCTCGCGCGTAGCCGCTTTCCAGGCCCCTGAAACGTGCCACCTGATCCTGCAGCTCATAGTACCGATCCGGCGTCTGACTGGCATGCGCGTAGCACGCGGCCTTCTTGCGCGGCTCCATCTTCGTGATATTGACGTAGCGGTTCGGCGAGAACTGCATCGTATCTTCGCCGTCGGATACCTCGTAATAATAAAGCGCAAACTTCCGCCCTGACTTTTGCCACGCGTCATACGACAGCATCGAGATAGCGCGATGATCGCGATGGTTGTCCACCATCCAGTGTGTAAAGACGGCATCGGGTGCCTCCGCATCGAGACGCTTGGCGAAGTCTTCATAGTGAATGTTATCCACGATCGCCGCACCGTTCTTTTGTCCAACATAAGAAGGTCAAGCACCAAGTAGTTCGCAAGCCTTCTTCGCCTCCGCCAATCGTTTTCCCGCCGGAGTTGGTGGCCACGCTCCATCATTCAGATAGAACAAAACGACTTCATGACCTTGTTCCGCGAAGGTAGCAATGGTGCCGCCGCATCCATATTCAGGATCCCCTGGGTGACCGCCCGTAACCACGATCTTTGCCTTGTGAGCCTTCGGAGACGTGGCAACTGCGGACGCTCCACCGAAAGCCAAAGCGCCGGACGCCATTCCACTGCGCACGATCAAGGAGCGTCGCGTCAATTTCATAGATTTCCTCGCTCATTTTTCAGGTGCATTCAGTTCAGTTGTTAGCGCGGGAAAAGATGGCACACCAGCGAAGCGCCGCAAAGAAAATAGCTCAAGATCGTATCCCGGCTTCGAGCCCGTCGCCAGATCAGCCAGCGCTTCGCCGAGAACACTTGCAAACTTAAAGCCATGTCCGGAGAATCCTGCTGCCAGCGTCACTTGTGAAAATTCGGGGTGTTTATCTATCACAAAATGTTCATCGGGAGTCATGGTGTAGAGGCAGGTCTCTGCGTGAAGCAATCGACCACCGAGCAGTGGGAGAGCTTCAGCGAGCCGCTCTCGGATGATGCGTTCATCTGCCGGACGTATCGCGCGATCCACCGTATCCGGGGAGCAGAAGTCGTCGCTGCCATGCAAACCTACCTTCACGCCCTCGCTGTCGGGTCCAGTCAAAGGAAAGCCATAGAGCAAAGGTTGGCCTTTCTCCATTTCCCGGATATAGATGGGCATCCGATCCCGACGAAAGAGATCGATACTGCCGATGGGCTCAAACCGATAGACTACCTGCCTGGTGACAGTGAGTGGCAGGTTCAGCTCGCGCAGAATTTGCGGCGCCCATGGTCCGGCAGTGATGACCAGATGATCTGCTGCGTACGTCTCGCGTCCAGTGCGGACCAGGACGCCTCCGCCGGGCAGCGCATGCCATTCCATAACCGGCTCGTTAAAGTGAAGCTCTGCACCAGCCAATGCAGATTGTTGGAGTTGCTGTCTAACACACGCCTCGGGATGAAGATATCCAGCGTCTCTCTCCCAGAGCGCGACCCAGTCCTCGTCAACCCTGAATGCGGGATAGAGGCGGCGTATCTGTGCGGCGGAGAGCACCTGATGCGGCAGGGCGAACCGGTAGGCGCTTGCTGTGCTTCGAGCCACCAGATCACCGCTTGCACGGCCAATCATCAATCCACCAGTGATGTACAGCAGGGATTGACCGGTGTCGACCTCCAGCCGCCGCCAGAGTTCGTAAGCCCGAAGCAGCAACGGAACATAGCGCGGATCCTCCCAATACGATTGCCGGATAATCCGCGTTTGGCCGTGAGAGGAGCCGTAGCTGTGCGGCGGCGTGAATTGATCGAAACCAAGCACGCGGTGGCCGAGCCCTGCGAGATGAAGGGCCGTGGAACTGCCCATGGCTCCGAGGCCGATGACGATAATAGTGCCCATTGCGCTCCGTAAGTGGCCCTTAGCCGCGGGCCTTCCAGATTGTCGATGCTAACTCGCAACTGATTGTTATGTCCGCATTTCTGGGAAACGCGGGAATGCAGGTCAGGCGCTCCCTTCGGATCATCGAACGCGTTTCTATCCGTACGATCGGGGTGCATGCGCTTGATTCTGTCTTGAGTGCTATCCCGTCTTCGCCGAATAGACTACTGCGGCACCCCGTTATATTCTGGATGAACCGCCACAGTAGCTTCTACGACCGGCTTTCCACCATCCAGGAGTGTCCATCGCAATTCCTGCGGTGATGCATCCGCTTTTCTAACCGGTGCCGTCAGGAAAAGTTGAGCAGGGTAGGTGCTGTGCGGTGCTAAGTGAAAGGTCGTGTCTTTGGTTGCCGGTGTCCATCCATCCGGCAGGGAAGCATGAAGAACGAGATCACGGGTGTCGCTCGTGTCGTTGTGCAGCAATAGAGGAACCCACAGAGAATGATCACTACTCAACGCGGTCTGGGGTTTTACAAAGCTAAGCGCAGTGGTCAGTCCGTGTGCAACGTAGAACTGCTGATAGAAGGCCCATGGGCCTCCCAGTTCGAGGCTTACGGAAGAGCGGGGCAGCGGCCGATAGCCGGGAGGCAGGCGCATAGGCGATGGGTGTGCGTTGATGCCGTCCCAAACGTCGGCCTCCATCGACGAAGACTTGACTAGCGATTTCGCAAGCACGAGATGATCGGGCATGTTGACGAAGTAGTCTAGCTGCGGGTCGATCTGTGTCGCGTACAGCTTCCCAGGCATGTTTATTTAGTGTGGCGAACGTCACACCTTTGCTGCGCGAGATATCGGTGGCGAGATAGGTCGGACCGTGGTGAGCAAGAAAGTCCTGATGGCTTGCATCGGAAAAGTAGTAGAGCTTCTTCGCCTGCCAGGGATGAAGGCCCTCACCGTAGTTATTGATGCCGTAGTATTGCCGAGGTGCGTTCACCTGCTCAGGAAAGACCGTTGGGTCTCCGGCCATGTCGAACGCTTCGGTGGCTACCACCGAGGATGCCTGATGGTCGCCGTGGTTCTCTCCCGCGACGTAGGCGGGCATCCAGGTGAGAATGACCTCCGGCCGCGTCAAGCGAACTAGGCGCACCACTTCATCCAGCGCTTCTCCGTGCCCAAGTGTTTCGAGGGAATGCAGCACGTCCTGGGTGGCTGTATCGGACCCATGCAGAAACCAGACATTCGCGATGCCGCTTACTGCAAGCGATCGGCGTGCTTCCATCTCGCGCTCGTCCGCCATCGCCTTTGCTTGCTCCATGCCGACCGCATTGCCGCCGGAGTTGCCTCGTGTGCTGAAAATTACGGCAACTCTCTTGCCTTCGTCCAGAGAGGCCCTGGTGATGTAGTTCAACACGCCGGTGTCGTCGTCCGGATGGGCAACCACCAGGAGGATGTCGGCCTTATATCGATCATCCGAGGGTGGAAGCGATGGTGCGTTCTGCTGCTGGCTCCACAGAACCGCCTGCGCCAGTACGGCTAACAATGCAAAGACAAGCAGCCTGGTTCCCGTGCGTCGTTTCATCATCTATCCCTTATGTTTGTTGGACTGCAGACTACTCATCCGATGCAACCGAGTGCTCTTTCGCGCGAGCAGAGTCAGCAGTACCGGCCGGCAGCATCGTGCCGCCGGTACTCTTCACAGCGCTCTTGCCGTCGTTAGAAACGGAAATGCAGTCCAAACTGCATCTGCCGCATGTCTGCTGCTATGGAAGTGATCTGTCCCGCGTTCGACTCGTCTATGTAGGTTGTTTGGCGTGTTCAGGTTGACATGGTTGAGCGCGTTGTAGTTTTCCCAGCGGAACTGGATTGTTTTGCCTTCGGTGATCGTGAAGACCTTGCTGAGCGACAGATTCATGAGGAAGGTTCGAGGACCGACGAGCGAATTGCGTCCAGTATCACCGTCTCGATAGAGGCCTTGGGGTGCCGTGAAAGCAGCTGGATTAAACCATTCTGTGCGGTTGGGGTTTGCGACGTGGGGATTGCCAATCTTGTCCGGTCGCACGTTGTTGAAGTTCGCGTTCAGCAATGGAGCGTTGCTGACATTTGGCGTAAATGGCACGCCGGAGGTGGCCGTGGTGATGCCGCTGAACTCCCAGCCACCGGCGACGAGATCAGTGAGACGATTGACATTCGCACCGAAGCGTTGTCCGCGCCCAAAGGGCAGCTTCCAGACATTGGATACCGAGAGTTGGTGCCGTCGATCAAAACTTGCCGGTCCGTAGTCCGCCTTGTAGTCGAGGTTATTATCCGAAACGCCTCCCAGTTCGGTATCGTCGAGCGCTTTCGAATAGGAGTAGGCCACAATGAAGTCGAGTCCGCGCGCTTGGTGTTCCACCCACTTCATCTGGAGCGCATGGTAGTTGGAATTGTCGCAGTTGCAGATGCTATAGAGACCCTGGTGAGAGCCCGAATAGCTGGTAAAAGCGTTCCCGTGAGTTGAAGTCCCCGGGTCCAGGTACAGCCTGGTTGAGGTTGGCGTTGACATAGATATGGCGGCCAACATTTCCGACATATGCCGCCTCGATAGACATGGCTGGGCGTGATCTGGTGCTGGATCGCAGCATTCCAGAATTCGGTCAGCGGCACACGATAGCTGTTGGGTGGATCGAAGAAGTAGTAGACCGATATGTTGTTTGGCAGGGGATAGCGACCACGTGGCTGCCACTGCGGGCAGCGTCGGCACGGGTGGACCCGTATAGAGGTCGTAAACGCTGTCGTAACTCGTGTCGGCATTCAGTTGCTGAGGAAGAATAATCGGCGGGTCATAATCGGGTGCCTGGCCGAAGACCGCTCCCAGACCTGCTGGAGTGAAGCTGCTGCCATAACCGGCGCGAAGCACGGTCTTGGGCTCAACCTGATATGCCACGCCCAGCCGGGGGACAAAGCCCGATTTATAGGCGGTGACATTCATGCTCTTCGACACGGAACCAACACCGGCGATCAACACCTCGCCTGTAGCCGGGTCGAAGCTGCCTGCACCGCCCGGGCTGGCTGCATTTTGCGGCAGATAGTTCTCGTACCGCAGGCCATAACTAAGAGTCAGATCGCGGTGTTGCGCGCCAGTTATCCTGCGCGTAAAAGAAGAGCCGCGTCTGGCGCAGGCCAGGGTGCAGACCGGATCCCGTAAAGTATCGGGCGAAGGCGTCGGGAACGCCGAGCAACAGCGACGCCATGCCCGCCCCGGTGGTCTGCCCTGTGCTCTGGCCGGCGAGATCGGCTTCGAAACTGCCAGTCGTGGAAGGATCGAAGGTTATCTCGCCAGAACGATGGCTATCGCTTGGAATGCGCTGCTGCTGCGCACGGCGAAGGTCGGCGCCCCATCCGATGGTGTGATTGCCTGCTATCTTCGTCCAGTTTGTCACCCATTGAAAATGATTTTCCGTCTCCGCAAGTGGGCAGTTGCACTGGTTGATGGCGAGCGAGTAGCCGAAGTTGAAGCCACCATTGCCGTTCACATAGAATGCCGGCATACCGCTGGTTTCGGCGGTTCCCAGGTTCAGGCCTGGGATACCGGCATCGTGTTGCCGGCATCGTATTGGCGCCTCCCGGCTCCACCCTCACGCGATAGCGGTAGGCACCGAATCGCGCCTCCGCAATCAAGGTTGGACTCAGACTCTGCGTGTAGCCAAGTGCCAGACTCTGGTTCCGGGTATCGGAGGTGCCGGCGAAGTTGGTTCCGCTCAAAGCAGGTCCGCCGGCCAGGTCACCGAAGGCGCCAGGGGCCGAGTTCGTGAACTGGCTGATGGTATAGCGGCCAAAGATTCTGTACGCTCGGATTGAACGCGTAGTCGATGCGCGCATCGCCCTGATCATTCTGGAAGGTCTGCTTGCCTGTGCCTACATAGTTATCGGCGATTGCATTCGGACCGCCGCTGTTTGGTTGTGGCAGGTAGGCGAGCAGTTTGGTCATTGAGGTTGGAACGGAAGGCAGCACGTTTAGCTGCCCATTAGTTGCGATAGCCTTCCGGTTGGTACCGTCGCTGTTGCCGCTGGCTGGATCAAAAATCATGCCGCTTTGCGGAGCGACGAAATTGCCCTCGGTGGTCTGAACCGGCGCGGCGCCCGGGATGACAGGTCCTAGAAGAGCTGTCAGGTCTCCAGCTCGCTCTGCCGCCGTTGGCACTGTGGCGGTCACGGGAGCACCGGTGCTTCTCCTGGTGCCTTGATAGTCCGCGAAAAAGAAGACTTTGTCCTTCTTGATCGGGCCGCCAACGGAGCCGCCAAACTGATTCCAGTGCAAGGGAAGGGAGCCCGGCGCAAATGGATTCTGCGCATTGAAGGCATTGTTGCGCAGGTATTCAAAGGCAGAGCCGTGCAGTGCATTTGTCCCCGCCTTGGTGGTGGCCTGAATGAGGGCACCTCCCACGGAGCCAAACTGCGCGTCGTAGTTGCTCGTCGTGACCTTCAACTCCTCCAGAGAGTCGATGTTGGGGTTAATCACGGCAATGCCCAGAATCGCACTGTTGTTTTCTGTGCCATCGAGGAGAAATCCATTGGCGAAGAACTGCTGTCCATTGCTGGCAAACTGATAGCCACCCTGCGGATTTTCAGCAGCCGAATGCTGAAAGCTCGTCAGTTGTGTGCCCGGCGAGGTGAAGACCAGACCGGTCGCATTGCGATTGAGAACTGGCAGGTTGGCGACCTCGGTGGTGGTAAGCGTGGTGCTCACCTCGGCGCGGTCTACCTGCAGAAGAGGCGTCTGATCGGTCACAACCACTGTGCCAGATTGCGATCCGACCTGGAGCTTTGCATTGACCTCGACCGTATTGTCGACGTGAACCTGGACGCGGCTCTCAAAGGTTCCGAAGCCGGCGGCGGTTACCGTAACGACATAGGAGCCAGCCAGCAGCTGACCTTGCGAGTAATCTCCCTGACCGTTTGTCGCGGCTTTGTATTCGGTGCCACGCTCGATGTCCCTAATCAGAACGGTCGCGTTCGGCAGGGCGGCGCCGGACTGGTCGGTGACTGTTCCAACCATTTTGCCAAAGATGGCTTGGGCAGCCGCCCTTGGAAAGCTGGGCAGCATCGCTATGAGAAGGAAAAGGACGACTGCAACAGATGTGAGGTTGCGCTTCATCTGAGTCTCCAAGAGCGTGTGCTTACAGGCTGTTCTTGCTGGCCTTGTCCGGCTCGCCGCGAATGGAAATTAGGAGAATTCGCTGTCGGGTTCAGTGGAACAAGGTGACACGATGGGTTGAGAAGCCGATTGCCGGCTGCTCTACCGTGTACATCGCTGCGCGACTGAAGTATACTCAGCGTTCTTCGGTGAAGTGCAAAGTCTCATCAGTGACTCCGACGCCCGTACCTGCTGGGTTGGCAATTTGCTTGAGGAAGCTTGAACCTAACGAAAGCTACATGGGCATGCAAGTGCAAAGATCGATGTTATAGGAGAATCCTTGCGTGACATAGGCCACGATGCAAATGTGCATTTCAAGCGACGGCATTGATTGTAAATCTGCAACATTTCGAACGAAAAGTGCCAGAACGTTAGGAGTTCCGAGTCACGAGGCCGTAGCAAGGTGATTGCAGAGCGTCCGGTAATTGATCTGAAGAATGCGGCATGCATGCGCCTTGTTGCGATCGACCTGTTCGTATACGAAACGCGCGTAACGCGCCTGGAGGTCGGGGACGGACCAGTGCTGGTGCATCGCCATCGACATCAGAGAATCGCCAGCAGCCTCGTGGAACTCCTCCTGTCCCTCCCCAATGGAGAATCTCTCTCCGTCGTACAGCAGGATGGAGCGTTCCACCGCATTTCTGAGTTCGCGCACATTTCCCGGCCAGGGATATGCCATCATTCGCATCATCCACTCCGGCTTGAGGGCCAGGGTAGGCGAGTTGTGTTCCTCCGAAAGAGTCTGCGCGAAGTGATGAAAGAGAGGAACGATATCCTGTGGGCGGGAACGTAGCGGCGGTACTACCAATTTGACGACTGCAAGACGGTGATAGAGCTCAGGCAGGAAGGTGCCGGCACCGATTGCCGCGTGAAGGTCGACAGTTGTTGTCGCTACAATCCTGCCAGTGAAGGGTCGCACCTCGCTGGAGCCGATCCGTGAAAAACTGCCCCGTGAAAAACTGCGCTGGTCGAGTGTGCGGAGCAGTTTGGTTTGCAACGAAATTGACATGTGTCCGATATCATCCAGCAACAACGTGCCACCTGCGGCCTGCTCAAAACGCCCCGGACCTGATTCGACTCCAGGCAAGACGCCTGTTGCAATGCCGAACAACTCTGAAGACTGAAAGGTCTCCGCTACTGCTGCGCAAGAGACAGCAACGAACGGTTCTTGACGCCTGGACGACGTGGCGTGCAAATATCGCGCAAGAATTTCTTTGCCGGTACCGGTCTCGCCAGTAATCAGTATGGGGGCCTGACTTTCGCGGACCTTAGAAATAGCATGCAGCAGGCTGCGCATGGAGGGGCTCTCACAAACCAGGGCAGTCGACTGGTCCTGCTCGGTTGCGCGAAAACGCTGGAGGACCTGCTGGGCAAGCTGCTGACGCGCCTGCACCCGGCACAGCGCGAGCGATGCCACTTCGGCAGTGTGCTGCAGGGCCACAGCGCTGCGGACACCCAGCGCGCCACTCCTGTAGCATGCCGCCTCCATGGTGCCCACGACGTGACCGTCGTACATCAGCGGCACGCCGATAAACGATTGGAGATTCCGGTTTGTGCCAAGTTCGCGGCCCACCATTTGGACGCGCGGTTCACGTCCTATATCTGGAATCACCAGCGGTTGCTTATGGAGCGCAATCCACCCGGTGTAACTCATGCCTGGCTCATACCAGCGCGCTGTCTCGCAGGAGTCGTCGCCCAAATGGGCCACAACCATATAGCGGTCTCGGCTCCGTCTCGGCACAAACGAATCCCACATCGAAGGGCACCGTTCGCCGGAACGATCGCAAAAGCTGGACCAGAATTGCCTCGGCACCACGAGGAGAAACGCCGACGCTCGCCAATGTTGCGATGTCGGCAAGTGAGGTGCGTTGCCTTAACGGTTGCCCACCTGGAGCAAGGGCCGGCGAGGGCACGGTTTGTTCCTGTTCTGCATTGCTGAGCAGCGCGTTGAGCCGAACGAGCAGTTCCTGACCATCCACCGGACGCAAGGGACGTAGCATGACGTCATCCGCGCCAATGCGCGAGAGAAGGAGGCGGGCCTGCCGGGGCAGAACTGCCGCAGTGACCAGCACCGGTACCGCTTTCCAGCGGAGATGCTCGCACGTCGAACGGAGACTGGCCTGATCTTCCTGATCGAGGAAATGCAAGTCAAAGACCACTGCGTCCGGAATTTCGCCCGAGCGTAACAGTGCGGGCGTGAGGGAGGGCCGCCACTCCACCGCATGTCCTGCATCCTCCAGCAGGTGCTGGATGAAGCGCGCGCTGCGGACGTTTTCATGAACGAGAAGAACGCGCGCCTTCGTCATTGGGAGAGACTCCTCTTGCAGCGAAATCAGCCGGCCATGGAGTTTACGTATAACGCAGAAGCGCAGCAAACTCAAAAGATTCTTTGCATTTCTGCAATGCAGAAGCTGGCTTCGCGTCGAGCCCACAATATCAGGCGCTCTATTCCTTCCGAGTGAAGACCGGCAAATCGGTATAAAGAGGATGTGCCAACAACGAGTTCGCTTCCATCCCGACGGCTGCGATGGCTCGTCGTTGTCATGCTCTTCGGGCTGAGTTGCGCCAGTTATGTGGAACGGACGAACATCTCCGTCGCCGCCGAGCTCATGATGCCGGCCCTGTCGCTCAGCAAGGGCGATATGGCCCTGATCTTCAACAGCTTCCTAATAGGCTACGCAATTTTTCAGGTGCCGGCCGGGTGGCTGGGGGATCGATTTGGGTCGCGTCTGGTGCTGGGAGCATCGTCATTTCTGTGGGGGCTGCTTACTCTGCTGAGCGGATTGCTGCCGGGAACAGCCTTGCGGACGGCATTCGGAACGATTGCCCTCTTTTGGTTGCTGCGATTCCTGCTGGGCACCACTGAAGCGTCCACCTATCCGGTGGCCGCACAGGCCGTGCATCGCTGGATGACGCCTTCTCGTCGCGGCGCGGGCAATTCCGTGATGCTCATGGGTAGCTCCGTCGCATCAGCTCTCACTGCTCCGTTTGTCTCCTGGAGCATGCTGCGTTACGGCTGGCGCGCCTCTTTCTACCTCACTTCCATAGTTGCCTTTGCAATCTCTCTGCTCTGGCTGAGCTTTACCCGGACACCACCTGCCGCAGACGACTCGAGCGCCGCGCCGGTCTCCAGTCAACAGACCAGATCACCTCTGAATATCAACGTCGTACTGCTCGCTCTCAGTTATATGTCAGAGGGCTATCTGTTGTTCATGTTTGTTTCCTGGCTATACATCTATCTGGTGGAAGTTCGAGGGTTCAGTCTCGCGCGCGGGGGAGTGGTAGCGAGCCTGCCCTGGCTAGCTGCGATCGTAGCCACACCACTGGGCGGGGTCCTCTCTGACCGCCTGAGTGTGCGTTTCGGTAGAGTGCACAGCGCGCGAATGCTCATCATGACCGGTTATATGCTCTCGGGGACGTTGCTGCTCACCGCGGCTGAGGCACACAGCCGTCTTTCTGCAGTGCTGGCACTGTGTGTCAGCCTTGGCTCGCTTTATCTGGCGGAGTCTTCCTTCTGGACCACGGCAACCGCTATCGCGGGAAACAGCGCCGGTGTGATTGCCGGTTTCATGAATACGGTCGGCATCCTCGGCGGCATCATTTCGAATGCGTTGGTGCCTGTATTGCTAAAACATTATGGCCATCAGGGATGGACCGTGGCCTTCGCTTCCGGCACCGGAATGGGGTTCTGTTGCGCGACACTTTGGTGGATTCTCGGCGCGCGTCTCAGCCGCGTGAACATTACCTAAGCTCAAATTTTCCCGCTTTAACGAGGTCTAGTGCGAACCCGCGAACTCAGTCAAAGGAGAACTGCCGGATAAATGGTGCCCCAAGTCCACAACCTGGAAGCCGGCAATGCGCCAAAAAAATGGGCTCCATCAGGTAATGCTAGAACTTACAACCCTTCGGTTAACAGTCGGGTCGAGACCACCGGAGTACATGTGTTTTCTTAGACTTACGCGGAGCCGAAAGGTGTATGGAGCCCATTCGGCGTTTAGTTTGCCCAACTTCTTTCCCAACTTCTAGCCGGTTCTGCCTCCTGGGCGTGGACGAACAGACGCAATGAAAAAAACTATCGTGTTTGTGGTTGGTTGCACGGATCCCGGTCGGGCGATGAATTGCCCGGCCGCTGGATTGTCCGGTGCCGCGCGAGGCAAAGCGATTTTTCGATGGCAGAACCTTTCAAATCAGGCTCAATAAGTAACTCGCCCTGTTCTCGTCATTCGAGAATCACCTGATGGATCCTCAACACTGGCCGACATCTCCTTGCTCATCTGATTTCGCCGATCGAGTTTGCCCGTTGTACTCAACGACACGACGAATCCGACACGCCCCGGATGAGAGAACCTACAGTTTGCAAGCCGAGGCCGTTGTAACTGGCAACCAGTTCGATCCTCTGTTTCGACCGACCAACCCGGCTACCCAACGAATTCCCGGGTCGGTGCCAGACTGGCGATCATCGCCATTACCGGGTTCCCGCGCTCTTGCTCGCGGACTTTTTCGGCGAAGGAGGGGCGGGTTTACCCAGCGCTGCGGCAGTCTCGCGCCACAGTGACACGTCGATCGGGATCTGCCGCATCGACGTCTCCGAGCAGCTTAACGGCACGTTCGTAATTGCTGCCGGCATCTGCAGCATCTCCACGACCCTGGTATGCCTGCGCAAGAAAGAGGAAGTCTTCGGGATCTGTCTCGGCATGCAGGGCGGCAGCTTTCTTGAGCGTAGCGATCGCCTCGTCCCACAACCCGTTCTGGACCTCGGCGAGGCCGAGCGTCTTCAGGCGATCTGGATTGTCCGGCTCTGACAGGAGCGCACGGCGAGCCAGCGCCAGCCCTCGCGCTGGGTCGCGCCTCCGAGGATCTGGGGCGGTAAGCAGAAACCACGCAAAGGCTCATCGACTTCCGGGTTTGGGGAGCTTCCCTGCGAGTACTGCCGAAACAAATCTTCGGCCTCGGAGTACCTGCCCTGGGCGGCGTAGTCCGACGCCGAGCAGGGCCAGGCTCATGGCCGTATACGGACTGGCTGGACCCATCACGCGGCGCTCTGTCTCCAGCGTTTTCATCGCCATGGATTCCGATAATCGAAACCTGCCCTCAAGGCGATAGATATCCGCAAGATTCCCTTCCGTCGATAGGGTATCCGGATCCTCGGAGCCAATCACCCGGCGTTGCAGCTCCAGAGTTTGCTGCCCGAGCGCCTCAGCCTGGGCGTACTTCTTCTCGCCCTTGTAAGCAATGAACAGCTCTTCCATGGCAGCCAGTGTTTGCTTATTATCCAGCCCCAGCACTTTGCGCCGAAACTCCACAACCTGGCTGGCAAGCGCCTCCGCCTGCGGGTATTTGCCCTCACTGTTGTAAATGTTAGCCAGATCGTACATGTCCATAAAAACATAGGCGCTCTGAGGGCCGGAGGCGCGGCGATCGATTGCGAGCAAGCGTTGGTTGAGCGCCTCCGCCAGACCATGTTTTTGCTCGAGAAAGTACACCCACGCCAATTCTCCATCGCGAGGCGCGTGTCCCTGTCTGCCGGTCCAAGCAGCCGCTCCTGGAGCTCCAGTGCCGGCTTTAGCAGGGCCTCGGCTTGCGCATACTTCCCCTCTTCCGAGTAGACCAGGCCCAGCTGTGTTGTGGCGGCCAGAGTGTCTGGCGATTCTGCTCCCCCAGCACCCTGCCATCCGCTTCTGCCGCCTGGGAATACAGCTTTTCCGCCTCGGCATATTTGCCGGCATCGTCATAAACCTAGCCAGGTCGGACCATGATGGCCAGGGTCGCGGGGTTCTCCGGGCCCAGCGCTCGGCGGCTGAGCGACAATGCCTGCTCGAGTTGCTCGCTGGGCCTGAGCGAGAAGGCCCATTTGCGCTCATCGGTATTGCCGATAGTGTCGCGAATCGCAGCCTCAACTTCCGGCTGGCCGTTGAATTTGCCGCCGACGTTGGCGCCGGCGCGATCAAGCAAGGTGCGCACGCTGAGGTTCGGATCGGGCTTTGCCTGCGTCATAAATGTCTGCCTGACCCAGCAGATCGTTCTGCAGAAAATTATTTACCGCCTTTGCGATTGCAGTCTGCCGTTCGGCCTCTCTCGTCTGTCGTTCGGACACTTTCTGCGCCCGGCGCGCCTGCACCGCCTCCCACGTGCTCGCTGCACACTCCCGAGCGCCAACACCACAAACACCGCCGCGATGCCGGAAACCAGGGCCTTGTGCCGCCGCGCAAACTTCTGCAACTGATAGGTCGTGCTCGGCGGCCGTGCCACGATAGGTTCGTCGTGCAGATAGCGGCGGATGTCCGCCGCCAGCTCCGCCGCCGATCCGTAACGCCGCGTCTTATCCTTTTCCAGCGCCCTGGCGACGATGGTTTCGATGTCGCCACGGTAGGTGCGATTGACGGAGCTGAGCGCCGTGGGCTCGTCTTGCCGGATGGCGCGGACGGCTTCATGAATCTGCCGACCGATCGCATACGGTGCTTTGCCGGAAAGCACTTCATAAAGGATGACGCCGAGGGCGTAGACATCGCTGCGCGTGTCGATATCTTCCGCTTCGCCGGAGACCTGCTCCGGGCTCATGTAGGCCAGCGTGCCGATGATCTCGCCCATATTGGTCTGCCGGGTGGCCTGCGCGTCAGAGTCGGTGAGGCGGGCCACGCCAAAATCGAGAATCTTCGGCTGCCCGTCCTCACCGACCAGGATGTTTGCCGGCTTCAGATCGCGGTGGATGAGCCCGCGCTGGTGCGCGTGCTGCACGGCGTCGCAGATCTTCGCCATCAGTTCCAGCCGCTGCCGCGTGTTCAGCTTCTGGCTGTCGCAATAGTCGAGCAGCGTCTGCCCGCGCACCAACTCCATCGCGATGTAGGGCTGCTTGCCGAAGGGAGTTTCCACCGCGCCCGCGTCGTAGATCTGCGCGATGCCGGGATGCTGCAATCGGCCGAGCGCCTGGGTCTCGTTCTCGAACCGGCGCAGCATCTCGCCCGTCGCATAACCTGCGCGAATCACCTTGAGGGCGACGATGCGCTGCGGGAAATCCTGCTCGGCCTCATAGACCATGCCCATGCCGCCCTCGCCGAGCAGCCGGAGAATGCGGTAGCGTCCGATGCTGGTGGGGAGCGGTTGCGGGTCTCCGGGGAGGGGGCCGGAGGTTGGAGGCGTGCTGACGGAGGTCGAACCGGGATCGGGTCCCAACGTCGGAGCATCAGCTTCGGGCAATGTCGATCCTTGCTGGCGGGAGACACGCTGAGGGAGCGGGTGGCATGAGGATAGGAGTTCCTGATATCGGCGTCAAGGAAAGGGTTAAATACCTTGTGAGCTGAGCAAGGCGGGCGCACAAGCGAAACGCTATCCATTCCCGGCTACTGCTACCCAGTCGGGCCACTCCTCGTTGCGGCCATTGCGGGCAAGTTTCGGACGGTTTATCAGCTTGACAGGAGATTTGGCAGTTCGGGCTCGTTAATTGCTAAATCGC
>CAVWVY010000002.1:0-757543 GCA_963758545.1 uncultured Acidobacteriaceae bacterium
AACCAGTGTTGCACCTATTTCCGCACTGGAATTGGAACGGCGAAGAAGGCCGGGAAATTGCAATTTGGTGCTACTCAACCTCGATAGTGTCGAGTTATTCCTGAACGGGACCAGTTTGGGTACAAAGAGCGTAAGCCGCAACTACATCTTGAATGGAAGGTGCGATACTCCCCCGGTGTTCTCGAAGCTCGTGGTAGCACAAATGGTGAGGTTGTGCTGATTGCAAGGCGTGAAACGACGAGCGCACCGGCAAAGCTTACTGCAGAGCCCGATCGAAAAAGATCAGCGCCGATGGGCGAGACCTTTCTGTGATCACGGTCAAAGTCGTCGATGATCAGGGACGTCTAGTGCCGATAGCAGCCAACGGGATCGACTTTGAAATAAAAGGGCCTGGCCGATTGATCGGAATGGGTAACGGCGACCCAAGCTGTCACGAGGCTGAGAAACCCTCATCCCCGACTAAGGGCACGCGGAGCGCATTCAACGGCCTATGTGTTGCCATTGTGCAGTCGCTCGACAGCGCAGGATATATCACGGTAGACGTGTCATCGCCGCGATTGCAGGGCTTCTCGGTTGACGTCGAAGCTATCTAAATGCCATCGCGAGCAACGGTGGCTTGAGGATGCGGTTGGTTAAGCGAGGAACTTAAGCTGAGAAAGGTCCGCAGGAATGAAGGCTAAGAGAGCTGTCAGAGTCCAGTTTATATCGCGCTCACGATTTGTGCCCGCTTGGAAGTGCACTTTGCATCGTTAACTCAAAGGAGCGCTTCTCAAATGCAGCAATCGTCGTCCCCTTGCCGAGGCAATGTTCTTACCCGCTTAGCATTGCGCATGCCAATTGCGCTGTTAACAGCAGCGCTGGTGTCGGGCAGTTGCGGGCTCGTCTATTCCGCACCATCACAGGCAGAGGGACCTCAAAAGACGATCGCACTCTCAAGTATCCCTGCCGACAGGTTGAAAGAATCAGACTGGGCTGCAAGGCACGATGCGATTCTGGAGCGACCAAGGAGAATCCAGATACGAACTTGGTGCTGATTGGCGATTCCATTACGCAAAACTACGAAAAGGCCAACCCACCATACGAAAACTTCTTACCTATATGGCAGCAATTCTATGCGCCAGAGAAAGCCATCAACCTAGGCTTCAGCGGCGATACCACGGAAAATGTGTTGTGGCGTCTCGATCATGGTGAAGTCGATGGAATCAATCCGAAAGCCGCCATTATCCTCGTTGGGACAAACAACATCGGAACGGGAAGCGCCGTCGAAACTGAGAGTGGTATAGACGCGGTTGTCGGGAAGGTGGAAGAGAAGTTGCCAAGTAGCAGTATCCTGCTACTCGGCCTCTTGCCAAGAGATGGCAGCTTGGCTGAGGTTACAGAAATCAATCGGTACCTTGCAAATCGTTATGGCAAGGATGCAAAGGTGACATTTATCGATATTGGATCCATCTTCTACAAAGATGGCACGTTGAATGAGGATCTGTACTACGACCCGAAGGCCATACCACGCTAAAGCTTTGCATCCAGATACAGTCGGCCAGCGGATGATGGCTGAAGCCATTGAACCGGCGTTGATGCGCCTACTCGGCGAGGACTTGCACCAATACCAGCCCTCGCCGGAGAACCTGAAAGCGCGGCAGGAATTCCAAGATGCAAAGTTCGGCATGTTCATTCACTGGGGTATCTACAGCGTATTAGGCGACGGGGAATGGGTGTTTCATAATCGCAAGCTGACGGTAGAGCAATATGACCTTCTTCCGAAGTTCTTCGATCCGGAGAAATTCGACCCAAAGGCATGGGTCGCGCTGGCGAAATCGGCGGGTATGAAATACATCACGATCACGTCTCGCCATCACGACGGGTTCGCGATGTTCGATTCGAAGGTCTCCGATTGGAACATCGTTCAGCGTACACCTTACGGGAAGGATCCATTGAAAATGCTCGCGGAGGAATGTCACCGCCAGGGTATCAAGCTGTTCTTTTATTATTCCCAATTGGACTGGCACAATCCAGATTACTATCCCCGTGGCAAAACCGCTTGGGACGATGGCCGGCCCGATCGTGGAAACTGGAACGTCTATCTTGACGACTACATGGATGGGCAATTGCGGGAGCTGCTCACCAATTATGGAGAGATTGGCGGAATCTGGTTCGATGGGATGTGGGACAAGCCTGACGCGGACTGGCATTTACAAAAGACTTATTCATTGATCCATGAGCTGCAGCCGTCAGCGCTAATCATTCCAAACCACCACGGAACACCAAAGCCAGGTGAGGATGTACAGACGTTTGAAAGGGATCTGCCCGGCCAAAATACAGCGGGATTGAGCACGAGCTATGTGAGCAACCAGCTGCCGCTTGAAAGCAGCAACACTATCAATGATTCATGGGGATTCGATATCGGTGATCACGATTTCAAAAGCCCAGAAGAGCTAGAGGAAATGCTGGTGCGCGCCGCAGGTAAAAACGCAAACCTGCTTTTGAATATCGGTCCAATGCCGAATGGAGAGATTCAACAAGATATTATTTCGCGGCTTCATGTTCTCGGCGAATGGACATCGCGATACGGAGACGCGATCTATGGAACCCGCGGGGGACCAGTCCCCCCCGGCGACTGGGGCGTGACGACGCAGAAGGGCGACAACATTTATGTGCACATTCTCCATTGGGATGGGCCACTTCTGGCGCTAGCTCCGCTTGAGAAGACCATAACCAGTGCGCATGAGTTCCTGAGCGGTTCGCCAATTCATTTTGTTCAGAACAGCCGAGGCGTCGTGCTTAACATCCCCGCTGCAACTCAGGACGAAGTGGACAGAGTGATCGTACTCACGATGTCGCAGGCAAAGTGATCTTTATTGCAGGTTGGGGTTCCATCTGGCCTTCTGATCCGGTGAGGCGGACCAATCAGCGGCGAGGGGTTGGCCTCCCTCCCTCGCCGCACTTCTGAAGGTGTTTAGGTGAAAATGGAGATTACGAAAATGGTTCTGCCCTCGCTGTGGTATCAACAGGGTCTAGCAGCTGATGGAGTGATCTCACCAGAAAGGCCATCGAGCTTCGATAAGCGCGTAAACAGAAACCCGTGCTCAGAAAGGAACAAAGTTGAGATGACCTTAACCAGACGGGAGTTTCTGGTAAGTTCGACACTCGCGATTGGTTGCATGTGTGCACTTGGGGAAGATGTCCCACCGCCAGCTCCATTCGGAGCTTTGCCATCAGCGCGCCAGCTACGCTGGCAGCTCATGGGAACCAATGCCTTCCTTCACTTCACGGTAAACACGTTCACCGATAAGGAATGGGGCGATGGAGATGAAGACCCTTCTATCTTTAATCCGCAAGGATTTGATGCGGATGCGATTGTCGTTGCACTAAAGGCCGGGGGTATGAAGGGCGTGGTTCTTACCTGCAAGCACCACGATGGATTCTGCCTCTGGCCGACGAAAACCACAGCCCATTGCATACGAATGAGCCGTTGGAAAGACGGCAGGGGAGACATCGTTAAAGAATTATCAGAGACGGCTCGGCAGCACGGGTTGAAGTTCGGAGTCTATTGCTCGCCTTGGGACAGAAATAATGCTAGCTACGGGAGACCCGAATACATCGCGATATACCGGCAACAGCTGACTGAGTTGTTGACTTGGTATGGTCCTATTTTTGAAGTTTGGTTCGACGGCGCTAATGGAGGCGAAGGCTACTACGGAGGAGCACGAGAGACACGTATTATTGACAAGCGTACTTACTACGACTGGCCGAACACCTGGGCTTTGGTACGCAAGCTGCAACCAGATGCTGTCATGTTCAGCGACGTAGGGCCGGACGTTCGTTGGGTAGGTGATGAAGATGGTGTTGCGGGTGAAACGTGCTGGTCCACCTACGATCCAGTGAGCGAGGACGGAGGACCTGCTGCACCCGGAAACATTCTTGCCAGCGCTTCCAGGGAAGGGACTCGTTTCGGTTCACATTGGCTGCCTGCCGAGTGCGATGTATCTATTCGCCCTGGGTGGTTTTGGCATGAGCGAGAGAACGATCAGGTCAAAACACCCGAGCAGCTCATTGACCTTTATTTCAAATCGGTGGGTAGAGGAGCCAACCTCCTTCTCAACCTCCCGCCGAATCGGCACGGACAGCTCTCATCACAAGATGTAACTTCTCTTGAAGCGTTCCATCTGAGGTTGGAAAACACGTTTCGCGAGAACTTGGCTGCGTCTGCGAACCTTACTGCGTCGAACGTGCGAGGGCAGAGCATCCTCTTCAGTCCGCGTATGCTTCTCGACGGAAATCCTGACACCTATTGGGCTACCGACGATGCTGTGCATACGCCCGAGCTAACGATCGATTTTGAACGCGCACTCAAGTTCGATGTGATTAGGCTCCGTGAGGCCATCCAACTGGGCCAACGCATCGGATCTGTTGCTCTGGACAGATGGCAAGGTCAGGCGTGGACGCAGATTGCCCAGGCAACGAGCATCGGTGCATGCCGTCTCATTCGGCTTCAGAATACTGTCGAGACATCGCGGCTGCGCCTGCGCATTACAAATTCTCCGGTGTGCGTCGCTCTGGCGGACGTCGGGGTGTTTTTAGCGCGGGAGTAAAAGGTCTCTAAATCATCGGAAGTGCGCAGGCTCATCCTGTAGTCGGTCGCAAATGTAAGTCGGATCTGCAGGGCGAAAGTAGACGGTTGATGGGCAACCCACCTCAGCGTGCTGACGTGCTCTAAAGGAAAAACAATGCAAAGACGCAATCTTTTGTTCAACCTCGCTGCCTTCGGTCTAGCGGCTCCTCGTCTGTCGACTTGGAAGTTTCTTTTGCCGGAATCCGCGGAGCCTACTCTCAAATTCGAACCTACTCAATTGGCGATTCCGACGCGGCAACAGCAAGCATGGCAGGATCTTGAGCTGGGCATGTTTATACATTTCGCGCCGAACACCTGGCAGGACGAAGAATCGGACAATCTCAGCACACCTCTTTCCGCGATCAATCCCGCAAAGCTTGATACAGATCAATGGGTCGATACTGCACTGGCTCTCGGAGCACGCTACATCGTGTTTGTCACGAAGCATCAGGGCGGATTCTGCATGTGGCAGACCCGAACCACCGACTACAGCATCCGCAACACGCCTTGGAAAGGTGGCAAAGGTGATGTGTTAGAGGAGATTGCTACGTCCTGTCGTAGGAGAAAGATTCCTTTGGGTGTATACGTCAGCCCGCGAGATGATCATTTTGGAGCCGGTGACGGCGGTGCGTGCAAGACCCCTGAGCTGCAGGCCAAATACAACGCGCTGTATCGCCAGCAGCTGACAGAAGTATTTTCACGCTATGGTGAGTTGGTCGAAATCTGGTTTGATGGTTCCACTGTCACTCCGGTCAGGAATATCATCCGCCGCTACCAACCGAACGCCATGGTTTTTCAGGGACCAGCGGCGACGATTCGCTGGGTTGGCAATGAGGACGGACTTGCTCCGTATCCGTGCTGGAATGGCGTCAGCGCAGCCAAGGCGCGTACCGGTACTTCGACCTCACGCGATGGTGATGCAAACGGAACGGTCTGGCTTCCGAACGAAGTGGATGTTTCGATTCGGCGCCCGGACTGGTTCTGGAGCAGGGCAAATGCTAACAAGGTTCTTACGGTGGACCAGCTTCTCTCTGTTTATTACCGTTCTGTCGGACGCGGCGCACAGCTTTTGCTGAACATTCCGGCGAATCGTGATGGCCTCCCCGCCGCAGCCGGACTGCGAAGTGGCTGCATCCTTTGGAAGAGAGCTGCACCGCCGCTTTGGACGTCCGCTCGCTGTATCGCACGGAGCGGGCGAAACACTTTCACTCTCGCTCTCGATCAGCCCACCCATATCGATACCGTCGTTTTGCAAGAAGAGATTGCTCGACGGCGAACGAGTGCGCGCTTATCGACTGGAAGGACAATCAAATGCAAATTGGAGCCCGCTCGGGGAAGGCTCCGCCATTGGTCACAAGCGAATTCAGCCAGTGAAGCCTCAGGTGTTCAATGCACTTCGGCTAGTGATAACAAAGTCTGTAGGTGCGGCCTCTCATCCGCAGCTTTGCTGCTTTCAGCACAGAAAAGGAGCCTCCCAAAGATTGGAATGCATAGTCATATGCTCGATGCCTCGCAATGCGCTCTGTGAATCGAATTTCGCATTGGGCAGAGGTCTTTAGGGCAAAGGACGTGGGTTCGATAAGGGCGCAATAAGGGTTCCAAAGGGGTATTTTGAGCGCTCAGGGAGCCATCCGCTGCGCACAATATCAATCAGTTATGGTTTTCCATTTAGCTGTCACTGCAGAGGTGGCGGGTTCGAGCCCCGTCGTCCCCGCCATAGATTCTAAATGACTTAGAAGCTATGGCGACCTACAGTAACAAGCAAATCAGGATCCGATAAAGGTCCAATAAGCCCGCTACTGCACAGCTTGCGGGTATTTTTCTTCTCCCTTCTGACCCACGTTGGAACCATCATCTTTACAACCTTGCTCTGTGCGGCTCGCTTGTTCGAGGTGACAGCCTGCGTGTAGACCTCCAGCGTGATGCGGCTGTTTGCGTGCCGTAAGAGCTCCTGAACGGTCTTGACATCCTCCCCGTTGGCCTTCAGCAACGTCCCGAAGGTGTGGCGGAATGTATGCCATCCGATGTTTTTGTTGATCCCGTTCGCTCGCGCGACCGGCCTGATGTAGCGCTTCATGAGATTGTCCGGCCAGTAGGGTTGTTTGCCCCTCATGGTCTCACTGGCAAAGATGTAATCGTCATCCATTGGATAGGCGCTCTGCCGGCGCCAGCGCAACAGGTCTTCTGCCAGATAGCAATCCAACGGTACCGGCTTTGCCGATGCCTCGGTCTTGCAGTCGCCGATCACCTGATGCCAGATGGACCGCGTCACATTGAGCTCAAGTTTCTCGAAATCCACATCCTGCCATCGAAGCACCAGGAGTTCGCTGACGCGAAGACCTGTGGCCGCGTCGAGCAAGGCGAGGGTCCGCTCACGGACCGACAGCTTGCTCAGCAGAAGTTGAATCTCTCGAAGTTCCAGAACGTCCGGGATGCGCTCTCGCTTCGCACTCTGGCGCACGAGTTTGATGGGATTTTTGTCTGCCCATTCATATCGCATCGCATGATGTGAAGAGTGCGCTCATGAGGTTCCGAATCTTGGCCCGTGTGGCCTTCGCCCGCTTGATGCTGTCCAGCCATTCTTCCACTGCGACTGGCTTGACGTGATCTAGCTTGTGATTTCCCCAACGCGGAAGAATCCAATTGTCCAGATAAGATTCATAGGCAGATCGCGCTCGCCTAACGTATGTGGATGCGCTTCTTCCGAAGCTGAGACTACCCGTAGACCCACGAAGAAGACGGTTCTTCACGCTGTCAAAAGTGGCTTTATCGGCGCTTCGAGGGTGAAGACCGGGTTCTCAATTGGCTTGTGGCGGAGACCGGACTGCGTGGTGGTGAACTTACTGGAATCAGATTGACCGATATCGACGGTCGCTTCTGCGCCGACTTGCATGGGTGGTTATTCCTACGCTTCCCTGCCGCTCCGTTCAACGGAACCGACAAGAGTGTCGCACAGCTGACAGGCGTCAAAGTTGCGATGAGGGAGCAGGAAAGAAAGCTCGAAGGTTCTTGGGATTTCCGGGCAAGCTGTGATTGGAAAACACTGTCGAGCGGTCGTGGATGACGAAACGCGCAGACTGGGTAGACTAAGAGGGCTGGTGCCACGCCGACCTCGGATTGTCGGCATTCGCTCCGACTAGCGCGCAGCATGATATACGACTGGACCTGTATGCATCTCCAAAGTAGTTGGTCGGACAGCATTTCTGCTTAGGCCGCATTCTGCTCAGGCAACGGATCGTTCAGAATCACGTTAACCAGCGACTTATGAACGCGTATGCGGCCGTCATATTCGATGAGGCCAAGCTTGCGAAATCGATTCATGAAGAGGCTGACGCGGGGGCGGCTGGCGCCAATCATATCGGCCAGGGTTTCCTGCGTGATGGGGGGAATCAGAGTTTCTGAGGGTCCAGCATCTTCGAAGTTTGCCATCAACAAGAGAATCCTTGCCAAACGCTTTTCGCTACAGTTGAAAAGCTGATCGATAAGATCTTCCTGAAGCCGCATACTGCGAGTTAGTAAAAAGTCTAAAAACAGGTTGGCGAGGGACTGCTCCTCCTGCATAACGTGGAGCATGGCATTCCGCCCTATCCTCAGCGCTGTGCACGGCGTATCGGCAACCGCAGAGGCCATCCGTGGCCCGTCTGGTACCGCAATTGACTCCTCCCCAACGAATTCTCCAGCGGAGGCAAGAGTGACCGTGGCTTCTTTGCCACCCGCGGAAACAACCGTTAACCTTGCCCGGCCCGCGTGGAGGTAGAAAATGGAATCAGCAGGATCCCCTTGGGAGAAGAACGTTTCCTTCGCATTCAACCGGATGATCGTTCGTCCCCGGCCGGCGCTCGCCAAAAAGATGGCGGGGTCAAACGCGGTATTTGCCAAATTACCCACGTGCGGCATTCCTTTCGGACACAAGTTTGCTCAACGAATGCCTTGGCCGAGCCATACCTAACGCTGAGTGCTTGGGGGAAGAGGCTCTGCGTGTGATCTCAGATGCGCGTCGCAGTAGCATGCGAAAGGCATCATCAGCGGCTTATCGCGAGCTGCGATGAATACCAGGCGTGTGTCTGAATCGTCGCGGTAGACCGGCCGGGCAGGAAATCAGCATGAAGCAAGATGTACGAGAAACGCTACTGTCGTTATTACGGATACCATTGACTCATATATCAAGGCCTTCAAGAATTCAGTCTGTCGCTTGTGGCGTATCCGACACCAAAGAAGGAAAGCATTGGACTAACTTGCAGATTATGCAAGAAGTTAGGGAGAGGCCAATTGGAAAGGGATAGGCTCCCGACATTCACACCTTATTTCGTTTTAGCCACAACCGGAGGAAACACGTCAACAGTGCGCCCACAATCTTTAGTCTCCTTCCAGCGCAGACCCGCGCTTCTAAAGGAGATCTTCCATGGCCAAGCATGTTGCTCGCAACTTCGCGTACGCAGTCACACTTTTCGCCGTAATAACTCCTGCTGTTTACGCCGCCCCGGCAACTACCTCCCCCGTCTCAACCAGCGTAACTGGAGGAGATCCCGAGCCACCCTCACCCCACGTGATCCATATGATTTTGACCTTCCTGGATCTGGTGTAGAGTAGAGCTGCGCTACAGATTCGAGCGCCGTCCAGACCGAGGAACATGGATGCATTTGAGTGGCGTTGATTTCTTCTTCTGGGCGGCCAGCTTACTTGGTCATTTGGCACTGGTAGTTGTTTTGTGGACGCGACACCTCGTTAGAAGGTTTGCGTTTTTTACCGCGCTTATTGCCAACAATATTTTGAGAACCGCCGTTCTATATATCGTCTTTCGATTTGGAACGCAAGCAAATTACTTCTATACGTATTGGTCCCTTGCGCTACTGGATGTCGCACTGCAACTCTGCGTCGTATATGAGATAGCGGGCGCGGTTTTTCGTCCGGTGGGCGTATGGGCCAGGGATGTGCGGTCGAGCGTTGTCTGGCTGGTGGCCGGGAGTATTGCCTTCGCTGCCGTTGTGACTTCGCTCGCAAGTCCACCCACTCGGATGTGGATGCAGACCGTAATGATCAAAGGGAATTTGTTTTCTGCCGCTCTGATCAGCGAGCTGTTTGTCTGCATGATTGCGCTGTCTGTCACGGTCGGGCTGCCATGGAAAACCCATGTTGCCGCGGTGGCTCAGGGGCTGGGCGTGTATTCAGTCATCGACATATTAGTTGAGACAGCGCATAGTTATCTCGGAGTAGCGCGGGACACTCAAACGTACGTCGAGTTGTCACACATTCGTATCGCCGTATATCTCGTCTGTGTCATGTACTGGATAGTTATGCTATGGCGCGACGCGCCGCAAGCCCTGAAAGTCCCAGAAGAAATGCGCACACAATTGTTTGCGCTGCAGGGAAAGATGGAATGCGGTCTTCGGAGTCTTCGATCAGGGAGGAAATGGTGAGTACACATTCGCTCTACTTTCTAATGACTGTGGGCATCTTATTCGCGGCATTAGTTGGGATTGCCGGGTATTACTATGCTCGATCCCGCCGAACCTCTCGGAGTAGTTGGGAGCAGATTCTAGGACGGTTAATTGTCGTGGACCGTGACAGCGTCGCTCGGATAGCGCTCGATGTCGTCGACGAATCAGGACGGCGCAGAAAAGACGATAACAGTGCACTATTGGACGGGGCTCAAATATGGGAGCTCATTGATGGCTTAGACGGGCTTGAGGTCTTGGAAAAGAATTGCGCGGTACTGATCGATCTAGCCTTCTACGTTCAGCGATGGTATCCCGAGACTGTGGTCATCGCCGAGGACCTCCGCCTGAGCGCACGAGAAATCGAGTGGCACATGAGTAGGCTGCGAGGAGCAGCGGATTCGGGAAAACTAGAGAAGGCATTCGTTTCCTATGCGCAGCCCGCCATTGCAACGTACTATCTCATGACGCGCCAGGTGCTTACCCTCTATGAAAAGGCAAAACTTCCTATGCTGCCGGAGTTACAGCGGGCGATTTAGGCTAGACCATTCAAAACGTTGGGAGCCAAGGGCCCCGAGAGACGTTGTGTTCGGTTTGTCGTCCGAATAGGAAAACTCTCGAGTACACATGCTCTTGAGCGACTCGAATCAATTGTGCCGGTAGGACCTTAGCAGAAGCGTGCTAGTCAACGAGCCGCATGGCCACACCGACCACTCGGCCGATGACCTCGATCTCTTTTCGGTATCTCCAGCGCCGGCTGGGTGCATGCGAAAGATGGTGAGAGACCACGGTCAGCCAGGTCGCGTCTTTGTCCAACTCGCACCAACCGCAGACGTAGCCGGTACGGGTTAATAAGAAGTAGATGGGCCGATCGAATTCGTTAGACCATTCCCGGCGTGGGGCTATTGCGCGTTTTTGCGTATCGATTTTGAGAGTGGACCCCGTGCGGATCATGGGTTCAAGCGTCCGGTCACATCGACCGATGATGGCATACCGGAAAGGGCTCGAAAATAAGCCGTCGTCGAGAGGAAGGAGGCCAGTCTCGTCGGGAGCAGAGTCGGCGGTCAAGCTGTCTGGTAACAGTTGCCGGGCGTGGCCGGCGAGCGACCCGGTTGTTAGAAGGAGTGTGGAGTTGGGACCGGAAGTGGCACTAGATGGCATATTGCCTCCGGCTCCTGGTCGGCATTGGCGCAGCAAGTCCTCAGGCGCCAGATTGTAGGTGCTGGCCAGTGCGATGAGCTTCGGGATTGTGAGCTCATGCTTTCCGCGTTCCACGCGAGCGAGCCAGCTGGCCGAGATTTGGTAGGAAGGGTCCCCCCATTCCGCTGCGAGACGCGCACTACGTTCTTCGACTTCTCGTAGTGTTAGCCCCCACTGCAAACGGACTGCATGCAGTTTTGCATTTATTCCTTCCAAAAACCCTCCTGCCAAGCGCGTCCTATGAGCTGCGAAAGAGCTGGGGGAGGGTACGCTCGACCGCAGAAATTGCACCATAGATGGATGTTTTGGCTAACTGCTCAGGTTGCGTGAGGCCGATCAATCATAGAAGGGTCCTTGCGAACAATAACATAGGGCAACTGGAAGACTGTACATTCATGTCCGCGGAGCATATGACCGCCGCGTCCGAGGTCATTACAAAAGCTTCCCATTTCGGAACGACACTCACTGGAAGGACTTCAGCGGGAGTCGACTGCGTATCCCCACAGAAAAAGGCGGGCGCAGAGGGCGGGTACACCGAGTATAGAAGGTGGCTCCCTTTCACCCAACTGCGCTAATCATCTGCAAGACAGTTGCAATCGCGCACCCTGCGCAATATGCACTACGGCTATTCTGCCCGGTCACTCCGCCCGAACGCAAGGCTCGTTAGCGCCTGAATGACCCGTGCGCTGTTTCTGGATGCAAGCCCAGCGCGCTGGCTCGCTCGGGAGAGTAAGGAAGCTGCGCACGAACTGACGTTGCTGAGCAATACCTAACAGACACGCTTCTTTAAGAGTCGTTAGGTTCTTTGGAGGATTGAACCCTGCCTGTGGTCGGTTATGAACAAGTTGGGAACTATACGTCCACGGCTAAGGGTACCAAAAAGATCGATCATCGCTTTCCCAAAATGCCACTTAGCAAACCGCATGTGTTCTCGCGAGTCGCGCTTAAGAGCCTCTTGGATGCAGTAAATCATCGCATTACAGCGCACCGAGGAAAAGGAAACGCAACAATGAATCACCTTTCATTATCAAGGCAAATCCGGAGGGGCGTCTTTGCAACGGTTAGTCCGCTGGCAATCCTGACAGCTCTCCTAATGACGGCCGGATCCGTACAGGCGTCCGCCCAAGGCACCGCACCGACGCTCGGTACGGCGCAGAGCTTCGCCGTTCTGGGAGCTTCGACAGTGACAAATACCGGTCCAACGGTTGTGACGGGCGATTTGGGCGTCGCGCCGGGCACAGCAGTTACGGGCTTCCCGCCGGGCATCGTGGTCGGCGGCGCGACCCATGCGGCAGACGCTGTGGCTCTCCAGGCTCAGACTGACACGACAACGGCCTATAACACTTTGGCTGGCCAAGCTTGCAACACGACTTTTGGCGTCCCCACCGATCTAGGCGGACAGACGCTTGTTCCCGGCGTTTATTGCTTCGCATCATCGGCTGGATTGACTGGTGCCCTCACTCTCGACGCGGGCGGCGATCCTAACGCCGTTTTCATATTCAAAGTGGGCAGCACGCTTATTACAGCGAGCGACGCTTCCGTGGTCCTTATCAACGGGGCGACAGAGTGCAATGTCTTCTGGCAGGTCGGCAGCTCCGCGACTCTTGGTACACGCACGCATTTCATCGGCAGCATTCTCGCTTTAGCGAGCATCACGATCACTACCGATGCAACTCTCGCAGGGAGAGCCCTGGCGCGGAACGGTGCAGTCACCATGGACTCCAACACTATATCCGTCCCTTCATGCGGAGGTGTGGTGAATTCCCCGCCAGTGGTGGGCAAATCATTCAGCCCGCCCACCATTACAGCTGGTGGCACCTCTACACTCACAATCACTTTGAGCAATCCGAATGGAACGGCAGCGACAATCACAGCGCCGCTAACAGACACTCTGCCTAGCGGCGTGACCGTGGCCGGTGCAGCGACCACCACCACCGGTGGAACCGTGACTGCGCCTATTGGTGGTTCCACGGTGACTTTGACGGGCGGCACTATCCCGGCAAACGGCACCGCGACAATCACAGTACTTGTCACCGCGCCGGTTGAAGGAACCTATATCAACTCGCTGGCTTCAGGTGCTCTGGTTACCAGCAATGGCAACAGCGTAGCTCCGGCCGTAGCAACTCTGTCCGTCACCCCGGGCACCACCCCTTCGCTCGTTCCGCCGACGCTCGGCAAATCCTTCAGCCCGGCTAACATCACAGTCGGGGGGGCCTCTACCCTCGTGCTTACTTTGAGCAACAGCAACGCGGTTATAGATACCATGACCGCACCGCTCACTGACCAGCTGCCTGCTGGCATGACGGCCAACGGTAACGCTAGTACCTCGTGTGGAGGGTCAGTAAGTGCTCCTAAGGGGAGCACGACTGTCACTCTAACCGGCGGCACGATACCCGCCAACGGCTCCTGTACGGTCTCGGTAGGTGTATCAGCAGACTGTGCCTGCAGCTACCACAACTCTGTCGCGGCTGGGTCACTACAGACCGATAACGGCAACAACGCCGCCGCTGCTGTCGCCACTCTAACCGTCAGCAAGGCCACTACGTCTGGTGTGCCAACACTGAGTAAGTTCTTCTACCCAGCTACCATCAAGCCGGGTGGTGAAACTACCCTCAAGATCACCTTAACCAACCCTAACGCCACGGTTGCAAAGATAACCTCCGCGTTCACCGACAATTTGCCCTCCGGAATGGTCGTTTCCGGGCTCTCGAGCACCCCCAACACCTGCGGCGGGACCCTCTCTGCCACTAAGGGCAGCACACATATCACGCTCACGGGTGGCCAGATACCGGCAAACGGCTCTTGCGTGCTGACTGTATTTGTCACCGTCGCGAAGTCCGGAAAGTACGTCAACTCGTTGGGAGTCGGTGTATTGAAGACCAGCAAGGGCAACAATTCATACGGATACAGCGCAACCTTGACCGTCACCAGCGGCGCTGGTGCAGGCCCCAAGTTAGCAAAATCCTTCTCTCCAACCGTGATCGGCAATGATGGGATCACAACGCTGACAATTACGCTTCAGAACCCCAGCGCTACCGCCGCAAAGCTCACCGCGCCACTGATCGACTATATGCCTGCGCACATGGTGGTATATGGGAGTGCAAGCAACACCTGCGGTGGCACAATCACGGCTACGAAAGGCAGCTCGAAGGTGACTCTTAACGGAGGCACAATTCCGGCAAATGGCTCCTGCAAGTTGATCGTCCAGGTAACCGCTCCTTGCAACAACTATTTCAACAATCTGCCTGCTGGCGTCTTGAAGACCAGCAACGGCAACAATCAGGAGCCAGCCGGAGCAAGCTTAACCGTAACGGCTCACTAACTGAATAGATCCATCAATTCTCCTCAACGCCCCCCTCTGGAATGTTTCGCATTCCAGAGGGGGGCATTTTGTTGTTAACAGATGATCTCGCTTCAAGGAGCGCGCAGCCCCCTCGAGAACCGGCGCGTTTGGTAAGGCCTTTATGGGGGAACCCACGTTCTCCAGGAGCTAGTCAGGCATTCCAGAAGGTCCCGAAGCGGAACCAAACTCAGATGGCAGGTGATTCAGGCAAAATATATCAGCGATGGTTACGAAGATCCAACGCATCTAATGGTAACGGGACGTGACTTTGAGATAGATGAAGCAGCTGGCTACCCTAGCCATGGAAATATGGTCCCCGTTTTGCGACTAAGAACGAAAGAAGAACCATCCATGAAAGACATTGAATTCGATCCCGTCTCTTTCTTGATAAAGAGCGGAGCAGGGCGACAGATCGGTCCATTGAAGGCCAAACAGGTGCTGTTCTCACAGGGGAGCCCCGCCGACGCTATCTTTTATCTTCAGAAGGGAACTGCAAAACTTACTGTGATCTCCAAAACGGGAAAGGAGGCAACTATCGCGCTCCTGTCTGCGGGTGAGTTCGTCGGTGAAGAGTCAGTTACAGCAGTGCATGGTCGCCGTCTAGCCACTGCTACCGCGCTAACGTCCTGTATGGCCCTGAAAATCGACCGCGAGGAAATGGTCCGCTTGCTACACGAAGAACACGCATTCTCCAACGTGTTCCTCGGCTTCCTGCTGTCTCGCACGATGCGGACGCAAGCCGACCTGATCGATCAGCTCTTCAACAATAGCGAGAAACGGTTAGCGCGAATCCTTTTGCTAATGGCGGAGTATGGTAAAACAGGTGAACCGCAATTGCTGATCCCGGCGATCACCCAGGAAACACTAGCAGAAATGATTGGGACGACCCGCTCGCGCGTGAGCTTCTTTATGAACCGTTTCCGAAAGCTTGGCTTCATTGAATATAACGGGCGTATCCGGGTGAACAAATCGCTGCTCAATGTCGTACTGAATGATGATCCGAGCAGTGTCTCACTTCAGAAAAAAAGGGCGGAGCTCACTTAAGGCACGGGGTGACAGTTAGGCATATCCGAAACGGGGTCTTTCGACTTCATCGGGAAGGGTACAGCGCAGGTGCCACGCCGCTGCTATTTTGTTGGCATAGGCTCAAGAAAGTAGCGCTGGGGAATGGCAGCTATGGGTCTTGGATCACTGTAGTGGCGCAGACGTCAGCAGCAGAAAAGATACTTTAGGATGTGCCGATAAAAAGGCGTAACAGCAGGGCACGCATAGTACACTTCGCGATTGGCCGCCATCAGCACTTGCATAGCCTGCACCTGGGGATCGATCAAGCCTGAAGCGACGTCCGCAATCGGCTGCCGGCCAAATTCATGCACATACTCGTCTGCCAGGTACTCGATGGCATGGCCCAGCGTCTCCAGCGCACATCCCGCCCGCGGCGCAATACGGCGTCGGACAGATCCCGTCGCCAACCCTCGCGGCATAGCGTGAACTATTTGCACCAGGCGTCCTGTTTTCGTGGAGCGAAAGGTTCGGTCAACCGATCATTGTGGAATCGCGCGGCAATTGTTGCTGCCCGCGTCGGTGATTTAGGCGATGCAGGATAACGGTGCCGTCCCCGACAGCGGTATCGTTTCTCGATTGCTTCTCGCAAAGTGATCTCCACATGGCCCCCATCAAGATCCCAGCTGAGAGTGATCCCCAGGCGATTAGGAATGTCATATCGCTGTCTCCTCCGTTGATTGCCGATATTGTCCTCGTGGCCGCTGTGTGGTCGGTTTTTGCAGCTTACTGATCCCGTACTCTCCCCGGCTAGCGATCTATGAGGGTTCTGATTGAAGCCTAGGAGTTGTCTTCGTGACTGGCTGTTACATATTGCTCAGGTCGCCGAATTGTCTCCTCACGTTCGTCGGATCGGACTTGCCTGCTGCTCAGGAATTAATGCAGGGGCAAGTGTTCTAGCAAAACCGTACCCTTGCACGGACACGGACAATCGGTTCCCACCGTCTATTTCCCCGAAGAGGCCATCTGTCCATCGTGGTAAAAATGGAAAGCTGAACCGCGGTTGAAGTAGGGACCACTGGGCGTGGAGACGTTGTGGCGTGGCCGCCGCCGGTTCGTTCGGGTGTTCGGCTCGCCGCTGGAGCCGTTGACATGCCTCTCGCCCCCACACCGATGAACGATCTAGTCTTGATGAATTCTGTACAACCTGCCAGATTTGTACCAGCGGCCCCCCCGCCGGCTGTTCTGCCGGAAAAGCAACTGGTTCGCGGCGCCGAGCGCTGGTATGTATACGTCGACAATGGCATTCCCATGTTTTTCGCGGAGGACAGCATCCTGCGACATCTGTATAGCCTTCCCGGTTTATAAGTTGTGGATAGAGCGAGGAAGACCGGCTGGCTTCCTCGAGGGAGACTCGTTCGAAGCTAAGTGTCAAATCAAAGCTGATAGGACACTTGTTTCCGTTCTTTAGTTTTCAAAGTGCGCATGAGGAGGCTCTATGGCGGGTGCGTCAATATTATTGGTGGATGACGACCAGGTTCTGCGTAATACGTTGGCTATCATTCTGCAACAACACAGCTACGAGGTAACAACTGCTACCAGTGTGCCAGAGGCTCTGAAACTCATCAGCGCGGGAAGCTACGATGTGCTGCTCAGCGATCTCCATATGCCAGGAAAGGGAGACGGTCTCACCGTCGTAAGCGCGATGCGCCATGCGAATCCAAAAGCCGTGACGATTTTATTGAGCGCCTTTCCGGAAATGGATGCAGCCGCTCAGGCCATTCTTTTACAGACGGATCAGATTCTGGTTAAGCCGATGAATATTCCTGCGTTGATTGAAGCTATCGAGCAGCGGCTTGCAAGTGGACCGGTTCCGTCGCGGGTGATTCAGAGCGTAGCGACAATTCTCGAATACTCGATCGAAAGCACGATTGAGGCGTGGTACCAGCGCGTTGGGAACGACCAAAAGATCACGGCCATTTCCATGACTCGGGAGCAACGGGTTGGGCATCTTCCCAAAGTTCTGATCGATCTGGTGAATCGTCTTCGTACCTTCACGCCCTTAGGCAGCAGAGAAATTGTGTCGCTCGCAGCAGAACAGCATGGGCGACTCCGCCGTGAACAGGGCTATTCAGCCGCAATGATCGTCGAGGAATCGCGCATGCTGCAGGTGAGTATTTTCGAAATCTTGCAGAGGAATCTGGCGAGCATCGATTTCAGCACTCTTTTGAATGCAGTGATGACAATCGCGGATGAGGTGGATTCACAACTCAGTCAAGCCATGGACAGTTATGTCCAGGACTCTCTTCTGAACGCCACGTCTGTTTAGTGAGATTACTGCCTTATTTCGAAAGCCGCCCAGTAAGAGAGAGGTCGACTGCGACGTCGTTGTCCGCTTTCCAGATCAAGAAGCTCGGATTCTTCAGTCCCCATTGGACATACGGCACGACAAAATGAGCCTTGGCCGCAGCAGTTGTGCTTTCAAGATGGACACGGATAGGGATGGTGATTTCATGAGGCGTGCCGAGGAGTGTGAAGATACCCGTTACCTGGATGGTCGAGTCGCCTGATGGGGCGATGATGCCAGTGTAGGACTTCGGCTCAAACGAAACGGTTGCGTGCTGTTCGACCTTCAGGATGTCCTTGTTCATCTTCTTGTCGCGACTGCCATTGCCGGTCTTGCCGCTGCCGGCGAGGACGACCACCGAACCCGACATCTTAGGAGTGCTGGGGTCAAACTCAATCGATCCGGATTGGACGTGAAAGGTGCCATTGACGAGCTCGTGGGTTGTTTTGAGCGTTATCTTGACCTCACTGGCATCGGGATTGACGACGAAGGTCTGACGCTGGGCGAGTGCTGGTGAAGCGAGCATGGCAGCGAGGGCTAAGACTGCGAAGGATTTCATTGCATCTCCCCTAGAGGTTTCTGACTACCGAGAGTTGTTTCAGATTGGCTTCGATTTCAGCTGGCCACCACCTGTGGAGCAACAACGGCGGGCTGGGCGACGCGTGTCAGCCTAGCCGTCACGCGCATCACGCCGGGCCAGACCCTGAGGCAAAACGGCAATACAGCGCGCGCGAGTGAGTTGTTCAAGCCATTGGCGGCGAACTCGGCAAGACGCATCTGGGCCAGCAGTGCGGACCGCAGTTTAGCCTGGAAGAGCGGTGCCGGCTCTGCTGCAAGACAGGCAGCGACCGCACAACGTGCAGTATGCAGTGCGATTGATATGCCATCGCCGGTGAACGAGGGAATGACGGCTGCCTGATCGCCGATGCAGTAGAGCCCATTCTCCGTTGTGCGGCGGATATAACCATACGGAATATGGGTGATGGCGATCGGCTTGGTGAGCAATGGCTCCGCACCGGCAAGCCTCATAGCAAGGTGTGGACAGTCCTGCTGCATCTTCGCAAAGAAGTTCTCCCAGCGATGACCTGCACGTGCGAGATACTTCTGCTGCACCACGCAGCAGAAGTTTGCAATACCGCCTTCCACCGGCTGGATACCGCCATAGCCTCCGGGATAGAGCATCAGCTCGGAGGCGCGCTCCAAATCAGCGGCCTGCGCGGGCGCCAGACGAAAATACATCTTGAAAGCGACCCATCGCTGTGGGTCCTTCGGACGCACGTGGCCGCGGAGGTCATGCTTGCCGGTGGCGAGAAAGACCGTCGGTGCTTCATAGGTGGTACCGTCGTCGAGCGTAGCTTGCCAGACATTGCCTGCCGTGCGACCCAGCGCCTGCACACTGCGACCACGCTCTACGCGGACTCCTGCGGCAATGGCCTCGGCGATCAGCGCTGTATCAAGGAACTTGCGCGTGAGCGACGCTGCGGGAAAAGGCAAAGGAGCCTCCGCGGCGCGCCTGGCAGCGGCGAGGCGAACGTAATCGATTGGCACGGCGCCAAGCGAAGCCACATCGATGCCGAGCGCGTGCAGGTCCTCAAGGGCTTCGCCGCTTAGGAACTCTCCGCAGACCTTATGTCGCGATGTGGGCTCGCGTTCAATCAGCGTGACGTGCCGTCCCTTGCGGGCGATCGCGATCGAAGCAGCGCAGCCTGCCACTCCACCACCCAGAACGAGAACTTCGTCTTGCAAAGGAATCTGATTCGGATTGGACGTTGTAACGGGAATCTCCTTTTCCGGGCCTACTAAATATCTTAGACGGTTAAGAAGTCATCTTGACGAACTAAATCTTAATGAGTTAAGAATTGTAGTGTCAGGCGTTCGATAACCTCTGCGGCCCGTCAGCTGAACATGAGAGAGCAGCCGCCACGTGAACGACAAGCGCGATGATGGTGCTTGGGATCCTGGTCAAAACAATTGAACGCGACAGATCGTTCCTATTTATCAGGTTGAGGGCTATTGCGCATTGACTACGGCTTATCTGAACCGCATCGCCACTGCCGTACCAGAGCATGATGTGCATGACACCTTCGTGGTCTTCGCAGAGAAGATGCTTGCAGACCCGCGGCTGCGCCCGGTCTTCCGCCGCATGGTGAGCCGCGCCAACATCGCGCATCGCTATTCTTTCCTCAATCCGCTGAAAGGTTCCGGCCAATTCTCGTCGCACAATGCGCATGATTTTTATTGGCTAGGCAACTTTCCCAACACAGCGCGCCGCATGGAGCTGTTTGAACAGAGCGCTCCGGTGTTGATGAGGAAGGCCGTGGACCGGCTTGCGCTCAATGAGAAGGAACGCTCCGGTATCACCCACGTGCTGGTGACTTGCTGCACCGGGCTCTATGCGCCCGGGCTGGACTTTGAGATCGTCGACCACCTCGGGCTTCAGACCGGCGTGGAGCGTACGATGGTGGGCTTCATGGGCTGCTATGCGGCGATTAACGCGCTGAAGCTGGCGCGACACATTGTGCGCTCAGAGCCGAAGGCTGGTGTGCTTATGCTCAACCTGGAGCTGTGCACACTGCACTTCCAGGAGACGCAGGATCTGGAGCAGGTGCTCTCCTTCCTTGTCTTTGCCGATGGCGCGGCAGCGAGCTTGATTACCGCGTT
The DNA here is from genome assembly GCA_963758545.1 of uncultured Acidobacteriaceae bacterium. Classification (GTDB taxonomy): domain Bacteria; phylum Acidobacteriota; class Terriglobia; order Terriglobales; family Acidobacteriaceae; genus KBS-83. Next base: position 20,598 of record CAVWVY010000002.1, read on the forward strand.
CGGGCAGGGCTTTGCTCTGGACAGCTTCAAGGCGGTGATGGTGCCCGATACGAAGGGTCTGATTACGTGGAAGATTCGCGGGCTGGGCTTCGACATGCTGCTCTCTGGGCAGGTACCGACAGAGTTGGGCCGCGCGCTGCATGAGGGCGAGCTGATGGCGGAGCGCGATGACATCGACCTGTGGGCGGTACATCCCGGGGGACGGTCGATACTGGATGCGGTGCAGAAGGGACTGGAACTGCCGGTCGATGCGCTGGCGGCGTCGCGCGAGGTGCTGTCGTGCTTTGGCAACATGTCATCGGCGACGGTGATGTTTGTGCTGCAGCACTTGATGCAGCAGGCGCGGCCAGGGCAGCGCGGGTGTGCGATGTCGTTTGGCCCGGGGCTGATAGCGGAGACAATGCGCTTTCATGCGGTCTAGCACGGAGGTCGAGTTCAGACTGCGGGTCTCGCCGCGCGAGCTGCCGGAGCTGATGGATGGTGACTGTAGCTACGACGATTTCCGTGGTTGCCTGTGCAGCCTGGAGCAGATCAACCGCTGGCTGCTGGGATACCGACCAACGCTGGCCTGGCTGAAGCGGCTACCGCCTGGGTTGCGTGATCCGGTGCACATCGTTGATGTGGGCAGTGGTGGCGGAGGTCTGCTGCGGCAGATTGCAGGCTGGGCACGGAGGCGCGGTGTTGCTGTGCAGCTAACGGGAATCGACTTGAATCCTTATGCGGCGCGTGCAGCAGCGGAGTCCACGCCGAAGGAGCTGGGCATTGAGTGGGTGACCGGCGATGCTCTGATGTATAGGCCGGAGAAGCCGGTAGATATCGTCGTTAGTTCGCTGATGGCACATCATCTTGAAGATGAGGAGATCATCGTGCTGCTCCGGTGGATGGAAGCGACCGCACAGGTAGGTTGGTTTATCAATGATTTGGAACGGTCGGAGCGGAGTTATCGGATGTTTCGACACGTGAGTGAGATGTTTCGGTGGCACCGGTTTGTGCGGCATGATGGGCCGGTGTCCTTCCGGCGGGCCTTCCGGGAGGAGGACTGGGTGCGGTTGCTGACGGCGGCTGAGCTTCCGCGGGAGGTGACTGTGGAGCGTTGGCGGCCGGGACGATTGTGTGTGGGGCGGTGGAAGTGAGGCGGGTGTCGGAGGCGACCATCAGCCACGACGAGTGGTGAGTTCGCGCCAGTTGAGGCCGAGGTCCACGATCAGCAGCGAGGCTAGTGTGAAAGCGATGACGCCGACGGCAGCGAAGGTGTCGCCGAGATGGCTCCAGTAACGGGGCCAGAGGTTGAGCACACGGCTGGAGACGAAGGTAAAGGTTACGGCATAAGAGCGGGCCATCCATTGGCGGTGCTGGATGATCTGGCGGTTGCGCGCGGTGATAAGGGCGGCGGTAGTGCAGACGACCCAGGCGGCGGCCTGCATGGAGGTTCCGGGAAAGCCCGGACGGCCGCTGGCGAGCGCGACACCGGTTGCTGCACCGACAAACACAGAGATGACGTAGATGCGGCCGAGGACGCGATGGAACTTGAGGTGACGCTGGCGAAGCCGCGAGGAGAATTGGATGGGGCCGGCCAAAAGAGCGATGACGCCGCCGAGCGTATGCGGGATGAGGAGATGGCGGTCGGCGATGACCTGCAGACGGTAGGCATGGTACATGGGATAGTCGGTGACAAGGAGAACTTCTGAGGTAATGAAGACGAAGAGCGCGGTGAGGCCGAGAGAGATCCAAAGAATAGTTTTGAATCTGGAACGAGCGGAGTTGGGCGCTAGCAGCGTGGAAGTTGGCATGATTCGCCTCTCCGATGGTTAGACGTGAGGTGCGCGACGAGCATCTCAAACCAGTAGGACCCGCTGGCAGCGCAGTCTTAATTATATAAGACTTTTGATAGCTCCTTCATTCACGCCGTTGCGCAGGAGCCGAAGGCGGCGGAGCTGGCACCCGCGAAATCCGAAGAAATGCAGCGCAGCAGTGTCTCCCAACTTCTTTCGCTTTCATCATCCATGTTGCGAGGTCGCAACTCTTCGCATGCCCTCGTCCTTTGCCTAGCGAGATGTAGAAGGCCTCGTCCCATTTTTAGGTGTGTTTAATGGAGTGCGAGTTGGCGTCGTCGTAATTTCGATGCGGGTGTTTTTGGCAAACACAACGTCATGACCGCGAGCCAGCCAAAGGTCGTAAAAGGAAAGCGCGGCTCCGTATATTCCTATGCCCGCCGCAACGTTCCGTGAACTTGCCGCCATACCGATAACCCTACCCACAATTCCGAAGCCATTGGATGCAACAGCGCTTTGGGCGACTTGGCTTCCGTCGTCGTCTAAAGCACGCCCGGCGAGTAGTGTCAGCACTAGCGGCGCGATTACACGGTTTTGCGATTTTGGCTGTACGCCGCCTTCGGAGTCCATTTGTAAATTTGCCGATTTGTTTGAATCGGCTCCGGAAAGCGTGCCTTCGACAGGTTGGGAAAACCCGCTGGGAAACGTCAATTCCCGAAAACGAAACCGCAGTTTCCCTTGGCGGCCGAATGAACGGGCTGCCTTAGCCTGTGTGATCTGTCCAACTAGCACGGATCCTTCGGGAACGAGAAGGGTATGGCGTGCATCGAAAACTGGCTCCGCGATGAGGGCATGGAAGGTGTCACCTGGTTTTTCGTGGGCGGAGCTGATCGTTTGCTGCAGATATGCGCGTAGCCGCCATTCTATGTTTTGATCTGGCGTTGGTTTTGTCGCATCGAGTTTTGCCTTGGCCCTTTGCCTGCTCTCTTCGTGAACGGCCGGATCGGTCCCATCCTCCGGTGGATCATTCTCGACCGTCAGGCCGAGAGGCTGAGTCAATTCAACTGTCCATGATGTAGCTGTCTCGATCCTCTCTGGGTGATACGGCAATTGCGTGTAGATGAATTGAACAAGCCGGTCACCTCGGCCGGGATTGGTGAACAAGGCGACGGCATCTTTCGCGCGCTGTTTTTCGTCAGCGATCTGCCTGCGGATGAAGGAGCCTTTTGCCTTTCCGGGCGAAGGTGACAGACGCAAAATCGGGACGCCATCTTTGACGCTATCGCTGACAATCGGTTGGACAGTCCCGTTGGGCAGAACCAACTGATCGAATCGCACAACCGGGATGTGAAATGGCGTGAAATCCCCTCGGAGCCGGGAACGGATCCTCCGATTTCGGTCTGAATCGAGTTGAATTACACTGCCGCGAAGAACGGTGCCTGCCGGCACGGCGATCCGGTTCTCGACGTAGACCGGGTAAAGCAGGCGGCCTTTCAGTGGTTCCCCAATCTTCATGGGTACGTGTTGGAGCAATTCAACCGACAGCGGAGTGGTCGACGGGATCTGGACCGATGCCGCTTGACCACGCAACAAACCCGGAAGGAGTACTACAAAAGACACGAACGCAAAGAAATAGAATGTCGATCGCGCACATGCAGGACATCCCATGCTAATAATGTGGCCTTTAGCACTCATTGTGCTTGGACCATGTCTTCAGCGAGGGCAACTTCGACCCGCAAGCCGCTTGGCCGAACGGTCGCCTTACCGATCGGCTCCCTCGGGAGTTGGCGGGATCGAGCTGCCCGTTTCGTGAACCGCGTTGTAAAGATGCAATCCCGTTCATCACATAAAGATCTTTATTCGTTAACAGTTGAAGTAAATCTAATCTTAAACCGTTAAGATGTCTTTGTGAGGCTCTCATGAGAAAGAAACTGTTAAAGGTTGGGCGAGAAAAGCAAGAGCTTTCCGTACCGACTCCGGGCGAACTGCGTCTTCTGCAGGTTCTATGGGACCGGGAAGAAGCCACCGTCGACGACGTTGTGAATGCTCATCCTGAAAAGGAACGGCCCAACTACAAGACTACACAGACCCTGCTCCGCATCATGGAACAGAAGGGCTTCATCACACATGAAAGCCGAGGTCGCGTCTTCGTTTTCAGGCCGTTGGTTTCCCGCAAGACCATCGACCAACTGTCAATACAGGCACTTGTATCCCGAAACTTTCGCGGATCGGCCTCCGGGCTCCTTATCAATTTACTGGAAGCCAGTCCAATCAAGAAGAAGCAGCTGGACGAACTCGAAGCCTACATCCGGGAGTATCGTAAGAGGTATCAGCTAGGCGATCGCCAGTGATGCAGGGATGCTATGAATCCGGACCTCTTGCTTGGTATTGTGGCCGCACTTGCGGGCTTTGTCTTGAAGACGGCGCTCGCTTTCGGGGTATGCCTCGCCATTAGTTGGCTCGCTGGTTCGCCAAACCGAAGATTTACGGTCTGGCTGGGTTTTCTTTCTGGCACGGCGGCGTATTGGCTCTGGATCGCGAACGTCTTTCTGGCGGGTGGACACCTCGACCTAGACGCGAGTGCTCCCCATGCTCCGATTCAGCCGGTGGCTTCGACCATCGGCGTCCTACATATTCCTGGCTCTTGGGCCTTTCCGCTTGGTCTCGCGCTTCGTGTGACCGGAGTTGCCTACCTACTGGTCTTGACCTGCATTCTCTTTACTCATATCAAGAAGCAGAGACAGCTAAGATGGGTTCTCCGTTTCACCACCAAGCCACCGGCGGAGGTTGCGGCCGTTTTCCAGTCGCTTGCGAAAGGCCTGCGTGTCGGACGTTCAAGACTTCTCGTGCTTTCGGGGGTAGCGTCGCCGGCCACGTTCGGGTGGATTCGGCCAACGATCCTTTTGCCGGACGTTTGCCTCCAGCAGGATCGCTCCGAGCTTGAATACATTCTGCGTCATGAACTTCACCACGTTCGCCGTTTGGATTTTGTCTGGAACGGGTTTGCTGTCGTAGCCCGTGCGCTTCTCTTCTTTCATCCTGCGGCCTGGTATGCCATCCGACGGATGCAGTTCGACCGTGAGCTCGCATGCGATCTCGCAGTTGTCTCTGACTCTCCAGGCCGGAGAGCCAAATATGCTGAATGTTTAGTTCATTTTGCCCGGTTGAATTCATCGCAAGATCCCAGTGCATGGGGTATAGATTTTGCAGCCTCGTCTGAGCATTTGAAAGCTCGTGTTCAGTCCATCTTGTCGGGGTCAAAGACATCTTCGCCCTGGTTCCTTGGGGTGCGGATTGCTTGTGGATTGATCTGTCTTTTTGGATTTCTCGGAGTGGCACCGTCCCTGGCAGTCCTGCTGTCCTACACGCATCTGCAGACATCGCAACCACTGACATCGATAATTGCTCCTTCTCGCTCGGAGCTAGGGCCCAAAACGCGAGCAACGAGAAGAAGCCGGTTGTCCAGTCCACCAGTACCAATGAGCCGGGGTTCGGTCGTTGCAAGTGTGAGCCAGACTGACGCGCCGCAACCCGTGGTGGTCCCTTCTGCAGACCGTGAGAGTGCGGGCCCGTTTTCAGCGCAAAACGGGCCGGTGCCGCAACTCCTCCATCGTTCTTCGTCGGCCCCCGGCCGTGAGAGTTCAAGGCAGCAGTCAGTAGTCTTGGTCGACACAGATGGTGCGGGCCAAATGGGTAAGACCGGAGATCACGATAAGAAGCAGGCCCTCCAACAATCCATCACTGCGGCGGCCGGCATATATAAGAAATTGGGTGCGGTCGATCGCCACTAGCGCAATTCCCAACGAGTAAGACATCAATCTGCGTGAGGAGCGCTGTCCCACCAGCGCCCCCGCCGTAAGCGCTCCCTGTACCGTCTCACATCTTCGTCGTTCCTTCAGGAGTGTGCGGAAGGTGTGCCAGCCGATCCGTTTGTGCCGGCTGAAACCATTTTGCATAGCATTATTTTTGTATATGCCTTGACACGTATATACTGCGCGGAGTATATCAACAAAATGGAATCTGCGTTCGAAATCATTGCGGAGCCGAACCGCCGCGCGATATTGGGTCTCCTGGTCTCGTCACAGCAGTCGGTGGGAGAGATCGAGCGCCAGCTTCGTATGCCGCAGCCGACCGTGTCAAAGCACCTGCGAGTGCTTCGCGAGGCCGGTTTCGTGGAATCCACGGTGGACGCACAGCGCCGTCTCTACCGGCTGAAGCCAGAACCACTTCAGGAGGTGGATGCGTGGTTGACTCAGTTTCGCCGGTTCTGGTCCGCCCACGTGGATGCTCTCGAACGCCACCTAGACCGCATGGATCCGTCAACACCAACGAAAAGAAAGACGCGGCAGCGCCCGCGAATTTGACAACAGGAGGGTACCGATGAAGATCAAGCTGACCAGCGTGTACGTCGATGACCAGGAGAAGGCCCTTCGTTTCTATACCGAAGTGTTGGGCTTCATGAAGAAGGCCGACTTCAGCCAGGGCCCGTTTCGCTGGCTTACGGTGGCCTCACCAGAAGACCCGGACGGCCCGGAACTGCAACTCGCGCTCAACAACAACCCGGCGGCCAAAGCCTATCAGCAGGCCCTGTTCCAGCAAGGCCAGCCCGCGGCCATGTTCTACACCGATGACGTGCAGGCCGACTATGAGCGTATGAAAGCGCGCGGCGCCGAGTTCACCATGCCACCCACAGACGTGACGGCCTCCAAAATCGCGATGCTGAACGACACCTGCGGCAATCTCATTCAGCTCGTGCAACTGATGCGCTGGCAGGGCGGACATGCTTAAGCGGTTCGCCGCTGCGCACATCGGTCCGCGCGCCGACGAGGCCGCGGTGCTCGCGAAGCTCGCCCCCATCGTGCGCAAGATCGCGAGCTGATGGCTCGCCGTCCAGCGCGCCGTCATTTACGAAGAGGGAGACAAGGAAGAAGATGAGCGATCGCGAGCAGTACGCACCGGGTCCGGCCAGCGGGGCGCAGGTACGAAAGGACGGAGAGAAGTGGACGCTCATTCTCGTCAGGGAACTGCGTCACCCGCCGGAAAAAGTCTGGCAGGCGCTCACCGATCCGGTGCATCTGCGCGAGTGGGCCCCCTTCGATACCGACGGGAGCCTCCATACGGTTGGAGCAACCGTGAAGCTCACCTGGGCGGGAACGTCGCAGGTTACCGAAACCAGAGTGACGCGAGCCGATGCCCCCAAGTTCCTGGAGTACAGCGACCTCCGCTGGCAACTCGAGCCGCTCGGCCGCGGCACGCGTCTCACGCTTTGGCACGACATCGATCGTCGCTTCATCACCTGGGGCGCTGCCGGTTGGCACATCTGCTTCGATGTCCTTGATCGGCTCCTCGCGGGGGAGCCCATCGGCCGCCTCGTTGGCGCCCCTGCCATGAAGTCCGATAGTTGGCAGCGATTGACCGCCGAGTACGCGAAACAATTCGGTAGTGAAAGGAGCTCCCAATGAACTGGAACAGATGAATGCGGCAGATCCACCGTTGGTTCTCGGTGATCTTTACGGTGGCTATCCTCATCAACCTCGTCGCCGTGCTGCGGGGGAAATACACCAACGCGTTGGGCTTCATGGCGGTGGCTACGCTCGCATTCCTCTTCTTATCGGGTCTCTACCTGTTCGTGCTGCCATATGCCACTAAGTGGCGCAGCGGGCGACGCACCGGCTGACTGAATGGATCGCCCGCACAGATGAAAGACCGCCTCAGAAGCGAAACGATTTCGGCGCTGTTACCGCCGTTACCCTGACCGGTGAACACTTATGTCAACGTTACTCTTTAGCTCGCTAAGGGCCTAGATTTGAGATTGGATCTGTAGATAAAAAGGACGTTCCTAATGGAATCTGCTTCCACATTGATCGACGAGAGAATTAAAGAACTAGGAGACTGGCGAGGGAAGACGCTCGCGAAAGTGCGCGGCATCATACACGCGGCAGATCCTCAGATCGTCGAAGAGTGGAAGTGGATGGGGACTCCCGTCTGGTCCCACGGCGGCATTGTCTGCACGGGAGAGACCTACAAGAACATCGTAAAGATGACATTTGCCAAGGGAGCGTCACTGAAGGATCCTTCAGGTCTGTTCAACTCCAGCCTAGACGGGAATGTCAGGCGTGCGATCGACATTCACGAAGGTGACAAGATTGATGAGGGGGCCCTGAAGGATCTCATCCGCGCTGCAGTGGCGCTCAACCTTGAAGGTACGACCAAGCCGACGGCCCGGCGAGCAAGCAGCAAGCGACCTGTCGATTAGAAAGCAATAGAGGACTAGGGAAGAATTGGGTCCGAGCTTCTGGTGTCGACGACGTTGTGCGCCGACGCCGCGGATGAGAACAACGCTATGAGACCTTCGACCAGCGTTGGGTGAGTCAGGACCGCATCGCGCAGCGCGGTATAGGGCAGCCCTGCAATCATCGCAATCTGCACGGCAGCCAGAATTTCGCCTGCACCGACACCGAAAGCCGTAAACCCGAGGACGCGATCACTGTCGGCGGCTACAAGCGCCTTCACGAACCCGCGGGTCTCCGCAAGCGTGCGTGCACGCAGGTTGGTTTCCATGGAGACCTTAAACAGGCGATACGCTATCCCTTGAGCCTCCGCTTCCATTTCACTCAGACCAATACGAGCAAGTTCGGGGTCGGTAAACAGACAATATGGGACTTGCCTGCCCGTGGTCACGCGGTTGCCGCCGGTTATATTGGCGTGGACTACGCGGAAATCGTCGACGCTGATGTGCGTGAACTGCGGGCTGCCTGCGACTTCGCCGATCGCCCAGACGCCGGGCGCGGTGGTCTGCAGCCCCTCATTGACCTTGATGTATCCGCGGTCGGTGAGCTCAACGCCCGTCAGTTCCAGGCCGAGTTCTTCGGTGTTCGGCTTGCGGCCTGTAGCAACCAATATATGACTGCCCTTGAGGACTTTCTCAACTCCATTCTGTTCGACGACAACACTCACCGAGTCGCCTGATTTGCCCGTCACTCGCTTCATCCGTGCGTTCAGGAGAATGTCGATATCTTCATCTGCGAACAGGCTGCGAAGCGCCTCGCATACGTCGGGGTCTTCTCTGGACATCAGCCGTCCATTGCGATCGATGATCGTCACCTTGCTGCCGAAGCGGCGCATTGCCTGCGATAGCTCCACTCCGACGTAGCCTCCGCCAACCACCAGCAAGTGTTCGGGAATTTCATCGAGCTCAAGAGCTTCGATATGCGTAAGCGGCTGCGCTTCCGCGAGGCCAGGAATTGTTTCCAGCGCGGCACGCGTGCCCGTACTGACGATCACATTCGCGCCTCGCAGTTGACGTGTGGTCCCATCGGCCAGCGTGACCTCGACTGTTCGCGGAGCTACGAACCGGCCCGTCCCTAATATGAACTCGGCTCCCGTCTGCCGATAATTGTCCATATACATCTCGTTCAGGCCACGCACCATGCTGCGCTTGTGCTCGCGCACGCCCGCCATATCGATCGCGAAGCCGTCGTGTGTGATGCCGAACTCCTGGCTTCGGCCAAAGTACGATGCGACCTTCGCACTGTGGATGATGTTCTTACTCGGCAAGCACGCGATGTTCGGGCATGACCCGCCGATGTACTTGCGATCGACCACTGCGACGCGCTTGCCTTCACCGGCAAAAGTCCAGGCAGCGATGGTCGAGCCCGTGCCGCCACCGAGAATCACCAGATCAAATTCTTCGGGCTGCGTCTTATTATGCGTCTGAACGGATGAGGCGCTTTCGAGGGGATTCATGCGACGTTTCCTTTCTGGAGGACACTGAATTGGCCACGATGAGGCCGCCTGCGGCACATGATGTTCACTTCAGCCTCGATGACTTCGCAGTACCAATCGATGCATCACCGGAGCGTTTCCTTTGCTGATAGGCAGCAACTTTTAGCTTATTGCCGCAGATGTTCATGCTGCACCACCGGCGTGAACCCTTCTTGCTTGTGTCAAAGAAGTGAACGACACACGATTCGCATTTGCGAATCCGGGATGACTCCGTCTCGACGAGAAGCTCTGCCGTCGCATCAATGATTGGAGCCCAGAGGTCGGTCGGCTTACGGGGCTCGAACAAGATCTCGCGAATCACCTTCCCGTTTCGCATGCGAAGCAAAGTATGTTGGGGATGCTGCAACAATAGCGAGTTCACTTCGGCGAGGAATGCGTCGGTCGGGGATGATCCGTTCTCTATCCGAATTACACCCTCCCTCAATCTCTCTCGGAATGCAATGAGCTGTTTCAGAAAGGCAGCGGCCTCAGTTGAATGGCGCCAGCCCCGAACGATGGCCTTATTCCTGGGCGACGTCACCATCCCGGAAGCGATCAACCACCTTTCGAGCGCGTGAACATCCGGAAGCAACTCCGTAGGGCCGTCTGCCAGGACAGGCTTTGTATTCAACAAGTCCAGGATCAGTTTATTCGCAACGAACAGGAATCCGTCGATCCATTCATTGCCCTCCTGAGAAGCGGCGCGCATGAACCCTCTCTTAAAAGTCTGTGGATATTATAACACCGTTAATGAATCGTTTATAGGTGTTCTATAATCTCAACTTGTGCAAGCGCAGGATTGTGCTACCGAAAGGAGATCTCCAATGACAAGGTTTCAACATGCGACCGTTCGCGGACTCAAGCTCTTCTATCGCGAGGCGGGCTCAACAACTTCTCCCACCATCGTGCTGCTGCACGGTTTCCCCAGTTCGTCCCATATGTTCCGCGACCTAATTCCGCAACTGGCGGGAAAGTTTCATGTAATCGCGCCTGATTATGTCGGCTTCGGCTATAGCGATGCGCCGGACGCAAGCCAATTCGATTACCGCTTCGACAATCTCGCCGCTCATGTCGAGGAGTTTCTCTTCGAGGTCCTGGGGCTGAAGAAGTTCAGCATCTACGTGCAGGACTACGGCGCACCGGTGGGCTACCGCATTGCATCCCGGCACCCGGACGCGATCGAAGGGATCGTCGCGCAGAACGGGAACGCCTATGCCGAGGGCATCGGAGCGGCCTTCGATCCAATGAAGCCGTTCTGGGCAAATCGCAATCCAGAGACGGAAAAGCCGGTGCGAGACCTGCTCAAGAAAGAAACCACCATCTTTCAGTACACACACGGAACGAAGGATCTTTCGCGGATCAGTCCAGATTCATACACCATGGATCAGCTCTTCCTCGACCGCCCAGGGAATGACGCCATCCAACTCAACCTGCTTCACGACTATCAATCGAACCTCGCGCTCTACGACGGCTGGCATGAATTCTTTCGGAAAAAGCAACCGAAGACGCTGATCGTCTGGGGAAAGAACGATCCGTTCTTTACCGTCGAGGGCGCGCAAGCCTACCTGCGAGATATCCCAAAAGCCGCGCTCCACCTCCTCGATACCGGGCACTTTGCGCTTGAGGATTCATGCGAGTTCATTGCGCAGCAAATCGTAAAGTTCTTCGGATAGTCGGAAGCCGTCTCTGCCTGGGATATTCAACATCGAATGAACAGAAAGGATGTGCATTGTGCCCTTTTCAGAAAACGCCACAGTTGTAGTGGTCCACGGAGCCTGGGCTGATGGCTCGAGCTGGCAGGCGGTCGTGCGCCCGCTCGAAGATCGCGGCCTGAAGGTGATCGCCGCGCCGATTCCCCTCACATCGTTGAGCGACGACGCGGCCGCGCTGAAGCGAACGATCGCACGGACTCAAGGCCCAGTGGTCGTCGCCGGGCACGCTTACGCGGGTGCAGTCATTGCCACAGCTAGCGATGAGCGCGTAAAGGCCTTGGTTTACGTCGCAGCATTGGCACCTGACGAAGGAGAGACTGTCGCTGAGGTCTTTTATAAGGACGAAACACATCCAAAGGCGCCGAAACTCGCTCCGGATGCGGACGGCTTTATCTGGATGCCGGACGAAGGGTTCGCGAACGCCTTTGCCCAGAACGCCACGCATGAGCAGATTGCGTTAGCAAAGGCCGTGCAAAGGCCGATCGCCGTGAAGAGCATTCAGGAACCGGCTCCCGCACCGGCCTGGAAATTAAAGCCAACGTGGTACCTGCTGGCGGAAGAAGACCGAATGATCAATCCCAAAACGCAGCATTTCATGGCCGAACGCATGAAGGCGACAGTGAGGTCTTTCCCGGTGGATCACACTCCGTTGCTTACCGCGCCGAACAAGGTAGTAGACATCATCCTCGAGGCCGCGAATGCAACGCTCACGTAAATCACTAGGTAAAGCGGCGCGCTCATAACGGATCTGCGCGACACAGCTGTGAAGGAGGAACCCGATGAAGGATTCTGTCGCGATTGTGACTGGAGCAAGCCAGGGCATCGGACGCTCAACCGCTATCCGATTGGCGCGCGATTTCTCCGCCGTTGTCCTGGCTGCGCGAAATGCGAAGGCGCTTGAAGAGGTGGCAACTGCGGTCCAGAAAGCCGGAGCCGAGTCACTTCCTCTTGCAGTCGATTTGAGCCAGGTCGAAGCACCCAACGTTGTGGTCAAGGCCACCCTTGAGCGTTTTGGACGAATCGACGCATTGCTGAATATTGCCGGCGCCGTGCCCCAGATCGATCTGTTCGAGATGACCGATGAACAATGGAAGGCCGGCATGGAGCTGAAATTGCACGGTGCCCGTCGTTTGACGATCCGTGCGTGGGATGCTCTGAAGCAAGCCAAAGGCTCCGTGGTTTTTATGTCTGGAAGTGCGGCGCTCGACCCTAAACCCGCGTTCGCCGCTGTTGCCGCGACCAATGCTGCCATCACGGCTCTTGCGAAAGCCTTCGCCGAGCAAGGCATCCAGGATGGGGTTCAGGTGAACAGTATCGTGCCGGGCGCCGTCATGACTGGGCGACGTCGTTCTTTCCTGGAGAAGTGGGCGCCTGCGCACAATATGACTGTTGAGGATGCGATAAAGAAGTTTCCCGTGGAAGCTGGGATCAGCCGCTACGGGCAACCAGAAGAAATTGCCGAGCTCCTCGGATTTATGGTCTCTCCGGCCGCCAAGTGGATGACAGGAACATCACTTCGTATGGATGGCGGGGAGATTAAAGGTATCTAGAGGCTCATGCAAACAGCTGGGGCTTGCTTTCTTAGATGGATTGGGTTCGCAGCAAACTGTTCAGGTGCCGGATTCTCACCGCCCGTAAAATTAAAATCATCCGTGCGCCGACGCGCAGAATCAACAATAGGAGCTGACTACTCTTCGAGGTGCTCGCATGCAACTCAAGCCCTTCCTGCTCGATGTATGGCTCGACCAGTACGAACACGGCATAGATTTCAACCTCGCTGCGAGCACCGGACCTACCTGGACTGTGAACGAGGTCCTCGGCCTTGCCGACGACGAAACGCGTCAACGCTTCCTGAACCACAAGCTGGTCTATGGGCGCCCCGCCGGCGCCGATAGCCTGCGTGAGGCGATCGCTGAAATGCAGCGCGTCCCGGTAGAAGCTGTGCAGGTCGTGACCGGCGCCTCCGAGGCGCTGCTGGCGCTGATGTGGCTGGCTGCCGAGCCCGGCGCGAACGTTATCCTTCCGCAGCCTGGATTCACTACCTTCTCGGCGCTCCCAGAGTCTCTCGGGCTGGAAACGCGCTTCTATCACGTGCGCCGCGAGAACGGCTTCCGTATCGACCCCGACGAAATCAAGCAGCTCGCCGACGCGAAGACCAAGCTCATCCTGGTCAACAGTCCGCACAATCCGACGGGCGCAGCGATCGGCGACGACGAAATGGAAGCCTTGCACGACTTCGCCGCCGAGCGTGGAATCCAGCTGGTGAGTGACGAGGTCTACCATCCCATCTACCACGGAAAACAAGCGAAATCCGCCGCGCGTCTGCCGCACGCCACAGTGATCGCCGACCTGTCCAAGGCATTTTCGATTGCCGGTGTGCGCACGGGATGGATGATCGAGCACGACGCCAAGCGCCGCCAGCAATACTGGACCGCCCGCGCCTATTTCTCGATCTCGAACACCACCACGGGAGAAATTCTTTCAGAGATTGCAATCCGCAAACGTGACGTCGTGCTCGGCAAGACCCAGGAAGTCGCCACCCGAAACCTCAAGCTCCTCGAACGCTTCATGGCGGAGCATCGCGACGTGCTCGGCTGGATTCCGCCGCAAGGCGGCATGACCGTGTTCCCCTGGCTGGTGAGCGGAGAGAACGCCCGCTCGTTCTGCCAGGCGGCGGCCGAGCGGGGAATTCTGCTTGCTCCCGGCGATTGCTTCGATGCGCCCTCACATTTCCGACTGGGCTTTGCCGCCACCGGAGACAATTTCTCAAAGGCGCTCGAGCGCTTCGGAGCATTCGTAAAGAGCTGGTCGGCGAAGATGGTTACGGCATGACGGGACTTGCTGCGAGGTGATCAACAATACTGAATCAATCGTGCTGAACAGCCGATGACATTGTTATCGCCGACGGGTGAAGATCACGGAGAGATTGTCCGAGTAAATGGCATGCCATCCAAGTAGAGGTAACACCTGAGCCATGGGGGCGCCGCGAGATAGAAGGCAGAAATCGACCTTGTACTTATCGAGCAGCGCGCGTGGATCACTTTGCAGTGTCGCCCATCGTCCAAACTCACCGAGCACTCCGGTCCACTCGAAAACGTCGGCGCGGCCGTCGACGAAGACCGGATACTCCGGCGCGGCCCAGATCAGATAGCCGCCATACACATAGTCATTCAGCATTCGTCCGTAAACGTGGTGAGTCGTTAGAAAGCTGACTGCTTTCACCGGCGTATCCCGTTCTACGTCCATCCCGAGAACTTGCCGGCTTGGGAATCCCAGCACCGCAACCACCAGAGCCACGCCGATGAAGCACGCATTCAGGACCGGGCGATCGCGCTCAGCATCATAGTTGTCCCATAGACCGGCGAGCATCCGCGAGAGGATGGGTGCGGCGAGAATCCCGAAGACAAACAACATACGCTGATGACTCAAAGCCATCCAGATGCCTAACGCCAGCAAAACAAGTTCCTGCAATTGCATCTCTGAACGGCGGAATAACACCAGAAGAAATATGCATAACAGCAACCCCACAAAGAGAATGGCGCGAGGCTCCGTAATCTGCAGCGGTTGCCACTCCTGTACCCAGGTCAGACCGATATGCTGGTGGAACATTGTGTTGAGGGGATAAAGAATCTGTGTCACGCCAACGGGATTCGCGAACAGGGCGATCCCCGCCACCACCATAGACCAGACAAGACGTCTTCTCCGCCGCGTAGGCCATTTCACCGATATCAGTGAGCCAGCCTGAAATCCGGCAAACGATAGCCAATACGTGATCAGCGCGACCACCATGCCGATGAAAAACGAGCCGTGGCAGTTCACCCATAACGCGAAGAGAGGTGGGAGTACCCAGAACCATCGCACATCGCGTGTCTTACCGAGATGAAGCACCAGGAGTTCGACGACGAGCAGAAGATATCCGATCATCTGCGGCCTGATCGCCAGGCCACTCGTTGCGAACAGCCAGATCACAAGCGCGCCGATCAGTGCGACCTTCGAATTTCCGGAGACGAGTGAACAAAGAACATACCCGGCGATAAAGAGGACAGCGGAAAGCACGCAGAGCCATCCCATGAGCCCGTTATAACCGCCCACCCGGTACGCCATGTAGATCGTTATCTGGGAAAGCCACTCATGTGGAATCCAGGCATGATTTCGTGCCGTGTACGAGAATAAATCAATGGTAGGGATATGGTGAGTGGTCCAGATAATCTCACCCATCTTCAGGTGCCACCACATATCCGGATCGCTGAAACGCGATCGCAGCGTCAAGACAGTAAGCGGCAGGAGAAGAGACGCCAATACCACCGGAAAGGAAAAGACAAGCCGCAGCATGTGTACGCACGTGAGGAGAAGAAGCCTTCGGCGGAGGAACTGCGGCAGCGGTACCGCTCACATCGTGCCCAGCCCCTTGGGCCTGTTGGAGATGCATCGTGTCGTCCTCGACCAGGGCCGGTCCGCTGGGCCGGATCAGGCGATGCAGATATGCCCGGGAAATCTGCAGGCTGCGTGCGGCCAGGGTCTTGTTGCCGTCGTGCTCGCGCACCGCGTCGACTGCCAGCTTTAGCTTGAAATCCCGGATCTGCCGCTCAAAGGAACTGTTAGAAGTGCAGTCGTCAGCATCTATGTGCCCCTCGTCCACAATACTGCCAGGTAAGTCGCCGACCGAGATGGTAGTTTCCTTCGCAATAATGATGGCTCGCTGTATGGCATTTTCCAGTTCGCGAACATTTCCCGGCCAGGAATAGGCCTGCAAAAGAGCCATCGCACTGGGATCAATGTTGTCCACGAGTTTGCCGTATTGCTCGGAATACTGGCGGAGGAAGTGCATGGCGATTGTAGGAATATCGTCTACATGTTCCTGCAGTGAGGGGGCATCGATCTTCATCACATTAATGCGGTAATAGAGATCTTGCCTGAATCGGCCTTCTGCTACCATCTGCGCCAGATCCTGGTGCGTGGCGAAGATCAAGCGGGCGCGCAATGGGATCAATCGGCTGCTGCCGAGCCGGCTGAATTCGCGCTGCTGCAAGACGCGGAGCAGCTTCACCTGTGTGCTTAGGCTGAGCTCTCCGATTTCGTCGAGGAACAGAGTCCCGTCACCGGCCTGCTCAAGATAGCCCTCACGGGCCCCCACTGTGCCCGTAAAGGCACCCTTCTCATGGCCGAATAGCTCAGCTTCGATCAGTGTCTCCGGTATCGCGCCACAGCACACAGCGACAAAGGGACGCTTCGAGCGCGAACCCAGGTTGTGAATTGCCTGGGCAATGAGTTCCTTGCCCGTGCCGCTCTCCCCGGTGACCAGAACAGACGCGTGGACGCTCGCCACGCGATGAACGAGATCGTAGACCTGCTGCATTGGAGAACTGTGACCGATCATTCGGTCACAGCTATAGGACACTTCTTCGAACCTTTGCTGTACGTTGTCCAGCTTGCGCCTGAGCAGTGCGTTCTCATATGCGCGGCGCAGCAGCATTTTGAGGTCGCGGATGGAAGGCGGCTTGCGACAGTAGCCATGGGCGCCCGCCTTCACCAGGTCGATAGCAGCAGATCGCATGCGATCATCCACCATGGCGATCGCAGGAACACGGGAGCCTATGATTCGATGGCAGGATTTCAGCCAGGCCTCAGGCCTGTCTTGCTCCGAATCGAGGTCGAGAAGCAGGAGATCGCATTCGCCGGCCGCTAACGCGTTATTGACGTCAGCCTCCTGAGATTGCGCCTGAACCCGGAACTCCTTGCCCAAGGCCGAGGAAAGAATGGACTGCAAAGTATGATCTTCAGAAAACAGACACACTCGGATCATGAAATGACACCTCTACATCAAACAGTCGACGCCGTTTAGGAGGGCCCAGAACTGTCGCGCGGGGAGGTGGCACGAGTTGCTTACGTGCTGCCGGGAAGTCAGCAGAGCACCCGAAGCCGCAAACTAGGGGTTACCAGCTGAACCAGGCGAAGAGAAAGTATCTAAAGTTCCGTTGAATGTGCATTAGTGATACAGAGCCCAAACATTAACGTCTAGGAAACTCTAGTAACTTTGGGTGGGTACGCGCCTCTAGTAAGAAAGGTCGTTATAAGTTCGAGCTCCATATGGAAAGGACGCTTCGATCGATAAGTCGGCGACTGTGCTCAGGTTGCGGCAACATATGCCTGAGATATACCCAGATATACGAATCAGCCCTGGACGATAGAAGTGTCATCTGTGTGGAGGCGGTCAAATCTGTCGCGGCTGCGTAGTCCTTGCCTGCCGGCCTCTTTCCCGAGATAGCGGACGAGTAGCACGATGGAACGGTGTGTATCTGGCGTTCCAGTTGAAGATCGCCCTGTATACAACTGTGGACACCCAGGTAGAGGATAGCGCCGCTGGGGGCGTGAATTCAGCCATTTGCATCCGCCGGTTTGGTTTGGATAGCGAATTGCTCCTTCGTGGCTGCGGAGCCTCTCTATGCACTCCATTGCCTGGTGGCCAAGTGTCATCGTCCTCGCAGTAGCGACCATCACGGATTTGCGCAGCCGGCGCATTCCGAACTGGCTGGTATTGCCCTTCATGGCGGCGGGCATCGGGGTCTCTGCAGTAAGTCATGGTTGGCACGGCATCGCGCAGAGCCTGATGGGGCTTGCTTTGGGCGCCTTCCTCTTCGGAGTTCTCTGCTGGATGGGCGGGATGGGGATGGGAGATGTGAAGCTGCTCGCTGCAATCGGGGCGTGGATCGGACCCAGCCAGTTGATTACAGCTCTGGTGCTGATTGGCATTGTAGGGGGACTGATGGCCCTGTGCTGGGCGATTGGCGGCGGGTTTCTCGGGGAACTGCTCAGCGGCACCGGCGAGTTGCTCTTCAGCATGCGAAAGCGTGGCTTGCGCCCGCATCCGGAACTGGTGCTGGCAAACCCGCTGACCCGGAAGATGCCTTACGCGCCCGCGATCGCGATAGGGACGCTGATTTCGTTCTTTTCACGGTGAAGGGCAGTCAGATTGCACAACGGAATTTGGGAGTGATATGCGAATGTCGATTGAATCCCCAGGCAATCAAAGAACGGAAGGGAAAGCCGAACCTTTACTGTCGGCCTTCGGGCATGAAGCCGATGGGCTTGGATCCGATGTACTGTCTGTCGCTGTGATTGGTCCGGACCACCAGGGTCGCAAGGCTGTCGCGAAAGCTGTATCCGGCTTCCATGGAAGCGCCGTACGCGAGTTCTCTTCGTATCCCGAACTCGACGACTTGCCAAGGCTACTGAGATCTGAGTTCGAAGTCGTCATCGTCGAGCTGGATACAAACCCCGAGCACGCCCTGGATCTGGTTGAGCATATCTGCGGGTCGGTATCCGCTACGGTCATGGTCTACTCCGCCCATACTGATTCAGAGTTGCTCGTGCGCTGCATGCGTGCTGGCGCTAGGGAATTTCTGACCCAGCCGATCGCGCCGAGTACGATTGCCGAGGCCATGGTGCGGGCCGCAGTCCGCCGCCCTGCGCAGCGCTCGGCAAAGCAGACCGGAGGCAAGCTATTGATGTTTATTGGCGCCAAAGGGGGCTCTGGCGTGAGCACCCTGGCCGCCAACTTTGCGGTTGCTCTTACCCAGGACTCACGCCAGCGCACCGCACTGCTCGACCTCAATCTGCCTCTGGGAAACACCGCGATCGATCTGGGACTCACCGCACCGCTTTCCGCCATCGATGCTCTGAGGAATTTAGATCGTCTGGACTCACACTTCCTTTCCACCGTCATGATCAAGCACAGTTCCGGCCTGTCCGTGCTGGCGGCTCCCGATCACTATTCGCCGCTCGATGTTCGGGAAGCTTCGATCGAAAAGCTGGTGAATGTTGTGCGTCAGGACTTCGATTATGTGGTTGTCGACGCCGGAGCAGGCGTCGGTCTGGTGGGCAGGGCGCTTCTCAGCTCCGCGACCACAGTCTATCTCGTGCTGCAGGTCAGCCTTCCCGAATTACGCAATGCAAACCGCATCATTACCGAGTATTTCCAATCGGAAGGTCCTCAATTGGAGATTGTGCTCAACCGGTTCAGCCCGCGTTCTGTGGAGCTCGATGAAGAAACTATCAACAAGGCGCTCACCATGCCGGCCAAGTGGAAAGTGCCCAGCGACTATATTGCAGTTCGCAAGGCGCAGAACACGGCGTCGCCGATTGCGTTCGAAGCATCTCCAATTTCTCAAGCCATACAGCAGATGGCCAGATCGGCTCCTGGTTATCTTCCTCCCGTTGAATCGAAGAAGAAAAAGTTCAGCATTTTCGGCCTCACCTAACAGCGCTTTGCGAGACATCCGGAAAGTACAGTGTGGACTCAATGAATCTTGAGAACTTCGAAGCCGACATCCATCGGATCCTGATCTCCAGGCTGGATCTGGAAAAACTGTCTCGCGTAAATTCGACTCAGGCACGACAGGCCGTCGCTGCTGTGGTGAAGGAGATCATCGGCGAGCAGAAGGTCCCGCTCAGCATGAATGAGCAGCAGAAGATCCAGGCCGATCTTCTGGATGACGTGTTTGGTTTAGGACCGCTTGAGCCTCTGCTGCGTGACCCAACCATTTCTGACGTTTTGGTAAATGGAAAAGACCGGGTATTCATCGAGCGGGGCGGCGTTCTTCAGAAGACGGATACAACCTTCCGCGACGATCGTCATCTGATGCAGATCATCGACCGTATTGTCTCTCGGGTGGGTCGGAGGGTCGATGAATCCTCTCCCATGGTCGATGCTCGTCTGCCTGACGGCTCGCGTGTGAATGCGATTATTCCGCCGCTGGCTCTCGACGGTCCCACTCTCTCCATTCGTCGCTTCGGCACAGGTCCAGTCGCGGCGAAGCAGCTCGTGGAACTGAAGAGTATCTCCGTGGAAATGATTGAAATGCTTGCCGCGGCCGTTCGCTCGCGAATCAGCATCCTGGTGTCTGGTGGCACAGGCGCTGGTAAGACGACGTTCCTCAATATCCTTTCGCAATACATACCGAAGACCGAGCGCCTCGTGACCATTGAGGACGCGGCAGAATTGCAGCTCGCGCAGGAAAATATTGTCCGCCTGGAAACCAGGCCGCCCAATATCGAGGGCGCGGGCGCGATCCGCCAGCGTCAACTACTCATCAATAGCCTGCGCATGCGTCCCGACCGCATCATCATCGGCGAGGTTCGAGGCGACGAAGCTTTTGACATGCTGCAGGCCATGAACACCGGTCATGAGGGCTCCATGACGACCATCCACGCGAATTCTCCTCGCGATGCGTTATCGCGCCTGGAATCCATGGTCGCCATGACCAACCTCAATCTTCCTGAACGCACGGTGCGCCAGCAGATCGCCTCGGCAATCGCGATTGTGGTCCAGGTCTCACGCCTTAGCGATGGCACGCGAAAGGTCGTCAGTATCTCCGAGATTACAGGGATGGAAGAGAACATCATCAGCATGCACGAAATCTTCAGCTTCAACAAAAAGGGAATTGGGCCTGATGGGAAAGTGGTTGGCGCGTTCCAGCCGAGCCATATCCGGCCCAAGTTCCTGGAGAAGCTTCGCGTCTCCGGCATCTTTTTGCCGCCGGCAATGTTCGAGCAAGTGCTGGAAGTGAACTGAGGTATCGATATGACACTGCTGCTCAGCATCGTCTTTATCGGAGTCTTCTGTGTGTTCGCGCTGCTTCTCATCGCCAGCGGCGCAGGAGCCTCGCAGCGAACGAAGGAGACGCTTGCCCGGTTGGAATCTACGCTCGCCGCAGGCAGGAAAGCAGCGTCGTTCGATGAAATCGTCGATTTGCGTAAGCAGGAACTCTTCAGTGCCGTACCCTGGTTGAACAGGTGGCTTCTGCGGCTTGAGGTCGCGCCGCGCCTGCGGGTCTTGCTCTATCAGGCGAATCTGAAGTGGACAGTGGGCGGTCTGCTTCTTATGTCGCTGGCCTGCCTGGTGGTACCGACCTATCTTATCTATCTGCGCACGGGAGTGCTCATCGTCGCGTTGCTGATCGGTCTTCTCCTGGCTGGCTTTCCTATTTTTTACGTACTCGCTAAAAGAAAGCAGCGCTTCGGCCGGTTCGAACAGGGGCTACCGGAGGCCATCGACTTAATCGTGAGCGCGCTCCGTGCCGGCCATAGTCTTGTCTCCGCGATTGGCTTAGTTGCAGAGGAGTCGCCCGACCCCATTGGACCGGAATTCAAGATCTGCTTTGAGGAGCAAAACTACGGGTTGGAATTGCGGACCGCGATGGAGAACCTTTTAGCTCGTGTTCCTCTCCAGGATCTAAAAATCGTAGTCACTGCGATGCTCATCCAGAGGGCGAGCGGCGGCAATCTCGCGGAGGTGCTCGACAAAGCAGCGTACCTCGTACGTGAGCGCTTCCGGCTTAGACGACAAGTTCGGACGCATACGGCGCAGGGGCGGCTTACGGGTTGGATACTTACCTTCCTGCCGGTGGTGCTGGGTATCGGACTCTATCTGGTCAATCCGGAGACGATGAGTCTTCTGTGGCGACGCGAGGTGGGTAGAGACCTTCTCTACGGTGCCGCGGTCCTTACGCTCGTCGGCGCCCTCGTCATACGCAAGATCGTGAACATGGAAGTGTGAGGCTTTATGGGTATCGCAACTGTTACATTTGTCGTGATCTTCCTGCTATTAGGCAGTGCGGGCCTGCTTCTTTTCTACAGAGAAGCGATGGTGCAGCGGCTGTCGGGTCTGTTAACGCCAGATCGGAAAAAAGCAAGCATCTTTGGCACGCTTCAGCGAACTGGTATTTCGCTGAGCAGCAGCATGATCGGACAGTTAGAGCGGCTGGTGCCTAGGAGTCAGTCCGAGCTTTCTGTTGTGCAGCAGCGCCTGGTGCGGGCCGGGTATCGCAATGACGCCGCCGTAAAGTTCTTCTATGGCGCCAAGATACTGGCACCGCTGTTGTTCTGTCTGATTGCAGCCGCGACAAATCTATCCAGGTTTGGCGGTTTCTTTGTGTACATGCTGGCTCTTGCACTTGGCTTTCTCGCCCCTGATTTCTGGCTGGGCAGGCGTATCGCCTCGCGCCAGGCCAAGATACGCCGTGGGTTGCCGGATGTGCTGGACCTGATGGTCATCTGTATCGAAGCCGGCCAGAGTCTCGATCAGGCAACAACACGAACCGCCGAGGAGCTGCAAACGGCGCACCCCGCCATTTGTGATGAGCTCGGCGTGGTTGTGCTGGAGCAACGGGCCGGCCGCGCGAGAGGAGAAGCCTGGCGGCAATTTGCCGAGCGAACAGCAGTCGATAGCGTGCGCAACTTGGTTTCCGTGCTCGTGCAGTCCGAGAGATTTGGCACCAGTATCGCGAAAACGCTGCGCGTGCATTCCGACACGGTTCGAACCCAGCGACGGCAGGCGATTGAGGAGCAAGCCGCAAAGACCACTGTGAAGCTGGTGTTTCCATTGGTGTTGTTTATCTTTCCATCGTTGTTTGTCGTCACTCTCGGTCCGGCCTGCATCGTGATCGCGGAGTCTTTCAAAACCTTAATCGCCCACTGAAGAAGGGAAGGCTATTGCAATGGATAATGTCACGCTTATTCGAGTTGTTGCCGGAGTTCTGTTCTGCGTTGTGCTGTTCATTCTGATCCAGCGCCGGCGTACGCGGGTGCACTAGAAGAATCGCGCCGGCAATGGCGGCCGAGAAGAACCGCAGCCAGGGTTGTTGGTTGCAGTATTGAGTGAGGCGAAAGCCCGCTGAGGTGCTTTCGCCCGCATGCACTTTGGGACGAGAGATGAACCGATTCCAGGAATGCCGCACAGCTGTGTGATTACCGTTCGGATGGTGCAGAAGAACAAAGACAAGAAGGAAATGTGGGTCACACCATGATCAAAGACGGAGCGGAGCAGCCGGCCTCTATGTCCAAGCCATATCTGCTCCCTCGTGCAGGCATGGCGGCGGCTTTGCGAGGACTGAAGACGGGAATGAAAAAACCTGCGCCTACTTTGTGTGTGTACAACCAGACCCGCGAATGCTTTCTCGGCCTTCGTGTCGCAGCGGCAGATACGTCCTTAGCTCGTCTCAAGGGCCTGATTGGGCGGTTGCGCCTGCGTTCCGATGAAGGCATCTGGGTTGTGCCTTCAAGCGGCGTGCACACCATTGGTGTTCTTATTCCTCTTGACTTGATCTATCTCGATGAAGCTCAGGTAGTCATCAAGGTGATTGAGTATTTTCCGAGATTTCGTATTGCCCCGATCAGGATTCGCGCGGCCAGCGTGCTGGAGCTTCCCCAGCACACCATCTACTCGTCGCAGACCCAGACGGGCGATCGGTTGCTGATCTGCACCGCGGCGGAGATGGAGATACGTCTGCAGGCGCTGGCAAGCAGTTGTAGTGGGGAAGGGCAGGAAGGAACGAAATCTACAGCTCGAAGCGGATGAACTGCCATGAAGAACTGGTTTGAAGAATTGATGTCGCGCAACGAACGCAGGCCGCAACGCTACGCCGCGCCGCGGCTCGTCGCCTATTTTTACGATGGCGGCACACCCGCGGCACATTGCATCCGCGACATCAGCGCAACCGGGATGTATCTTTTGACCCTGCAGCGCTGGTACCCGGGAACAGTGTTGACCATAACTCTGCAAAGAACAGAGAAGGATGAGGCCGGTGTCCGGCAGTCGATTTGCGTGCAGGGGCGTGTTGTGCGCTCCGGCGACGACGGTGTTGCGCTCCGCTTCATGCTGCCCAAGACAGAAGAAGGACGACGGGTCCAGCGGTATATCGCGGACGGGGTTGAGGTGCAGGACGCAAACGCCGTGACTCGTTTTCTCTGGCCGCTAGTGAGAGGCAGTTCATTTGAGCCTCCGCATTGACGGAGCAGGGCTGAGCGCGTCGCCGGATTTGCACTCGAACGGGACCTCGATATTGGGCCGAACAGGAGTAATCGGTTGGCCGGAAAGACGAGGAGGACATACTGACATGAAACGGATGAGAGATGAAAGCGGCCAGGCGGCGGTTTTTGTACTGGTGGCGCTACTTATACCCTGCATTCTCGGCTTCGTAGGTCTTGCAACCGACGTAGGCTTCCTCCTCCAGGCCAAGCGGCATATGCAGATTGCGGCGGATGCTGCCGCCATCGCAGGCGCAAAACAGATCAGGGTCCAGGGAGCAACGGCATCCACAATCAGGGCCGCCGCGAGTGCGGCTTCGGCACAAAATGGTTATAAGAATGGCTCCAATGGCGTGACGGTGACGCCCTCTTATCCAGCCGCAGACGGACCTCACGCCGGCCAGGCAGGCTATGCAGAAGCTATCGTCACCCAAGTACAGCCGACGTTCTTCATGAAGCTGTTCAGTATCAACTCGATGCCGGTGTCAGCCCGCGCCGTCGCCTTCAATGGCGCAACGAACAACGTTGGATGCTTGCGGGCGCAGGATACTTCGGGAGCTGACACGATCCACTTGCAAGGTTCTTTCACTGTGGACGCGCCGGGCTGCTCGGTGATCGACAACTCCAGTGATTCGTCTGCGCTGGTTTTCACCGGGGGAGGCGGTGCACTTAACGCGGGATATGTTGGTGTGGTTGGCGGTGCGACTGGACAGACCGGCGACAGCTCTCCCGCTCCGACAACTGGCATACCGCAGACCAGCGATCCGCTTGCTTCTCAGATTACGGCGCCGACATGGGGCTCATGCGCAGCGCCCGTGGGCAATACCTGGGGACCAACCGCTCCCAGCACCGTCGTCTGCTATAGCGGGTCCATCACCGTTGGAAGCGGCGTCACGGTCACCATGAATCCCGGAACGTATGTTTTCACGGGCAATCTCGGCCTCAGCGGCCACGGCACTCTGACCGGAACTGGGGTCACTCTTTATTTCGCGGGTGGCACGCCTGGAGGCAGTCTGGGCGGCGGCGGTAACGGCAATACGACGCTGAACCTGACCGCACCCACTTCCGGACCCTACAAAGGCATTTTGATCTATGAGGATCCGAGTAATACAAATACCATTTCGCTGAATGGCACGCCGGTCGCCAACCTGACCGGCATTATTTATGCGCCTTCAGCCGAACTCGATCTCAGCGGCAACACCACTATGAATCTCACGACAGATCTGATTGTGGGGAGTCTCTACGACAAAGGAAACGCCACCATAAATATCACTGACTACACAAAAACCTTTGGCGGCCCGCTTACAACCATTGCATTGGTGGAGTGACCCTATGCCGGAGCACATGACACAAATCACGTTTCATAGCGAGCTTTCACACAACGGCATCACCCTGAAGCCCGAACCGGTCGTATACAGAGAAGAGGCGCAGAGCCTGATAGAGCTGGCTCTGTTGGTGCCTCTGTTCATGCTCCTCGTGCTTGGATCGACGGAAATTGCCCGGTTCGCCTGGGCATCTGTTTTGACCTCTAACGCGGCGCGCGCCGGAGCGCAGTACGGTGCTCAAAATCCCATTACAGCAATAGATATACCGGGCATAAAGGCACACGCGGCCAGCGATAGCGTAAATCTCACCGGCCTGACCACGACACCTACTCTCACCTGCGCCTGCTCGAATGGCAACGCGATCACAAATTGTATCAGCGGCGCTGTCTCCTCATGCGGAGCGCCGGCTACCATCCTCGACTATGTTCAGGTAAATACCACATCGACTGTCACGCCTCTCATGCACTATCCGGGATTGCCTACCAGCTTCACCGCTACTGGAAAGTCGATCATGGTGGTAGAGCAATGAGCCCCACAGCCGCCACATCCTTCGGCTCAGCAAGCGCGACCATCATGCGCAAAGCCGATATTGCTCTCTGGGTTGACCGTGTCCGTTTCCACATGGAGGAGCGGATTCAGCGTGTATCACGCGATCAGTCGGGTTCGGCGATTATCGAGTTCGCGGTGGCTTCGGCTATCCTTTGCAGCCTGGTATTCGGCGTGATGGCGATGTGCCTGGCGTTCTATAGCTACAACATAACCAGTGAGGCGGCCCGTGAAGCGACTCGGTATGCGATCGTCCGCGGATCCGCTTGCAGCAGCAGCACTTTCTCAAACTGCAACATAACCTCGGCGCAGCTACAGACCTACGTTCGCAGTATCGGCTTCCCCGGAATTAATCCGTCGTCCTCGACCTTGACCGCAGTTGCGAGTTGGCCCGACGGCAACAACAATCCGGGAAGTCAGGTTCAGGTAACGGTGACCTATATCTTCCCACTGGTGATTCCCTTCGTGCCGCGCAAGACGCTTTCTATGTCCAGCACATCCCAGATGGTGATCTCGCAGTAGCGCCGTGGGTTGCGGATTCAGCACTCTCCCGACGGCGTGGTGAGTGTCGGCCTGCGCCGGTATGAGGCGCTTGTCCTTTGGATCGCACCTGTCCCTCACCCTGTTGCGCGAAAGCCAAATCAAACGACCCCAGTAGCGTCCTTGTTTCATGGCAGAACAGGCTAGTCTTCTTCCGGAATAATCAGCAGGACTTCGACAGCGATGATTTTGCCGTCTTGGAGCGCAGGCCGAAAGCGCCACTGCTCGAGCGCGCTCATCACGAACTTCGCCTGGGAAAAGCCCGTCGGAAAGACCACATTCAAGCCCTCGAAATGCCCCGACACATTCAGGAGTCCATGGACCATCACCGCATCCGAGTTGAAGTCACCCGGCGCAAGAGTAGGACGCTCCATCAGATAGGGCCAGGGCGCATGCGGCTGCATCGCATTGCCGCCCACGCTGGCGGCCTCCCGAGTCACCGCATATTGCAGGATCCAATTCTTTTGCAGGCCCACGTGAAGGTACACGGTATACGCCAGGCGACCCGCCCACAGTTGCATTGTCTCTGGATATTTCTCAGCGAGCGATGAGCCGACAATCACCGCGCCAAACTGCCCGTCCATGGGCTGGCGAATTTCTGTAACCGATGCCGCACCGGCCAGCCCGGTGCCACTCCCGTCTCCCTCGTTTCCCGCAGCGCTCCCATCATTCGCCCCGCCATGCCCATTGCCCTGCGAACCGCCCTGGCCGCCTGTTCCGGCTAAGGCTACTTGGCTGCCGCCCCCCGCGGCCGACCCGCCATTGCCTTGCTCGTTCTTGCTGCCGGCTCCCCTAGCGTTCTGCTTGCCGGTGCCGTTGCTGTTGCTGCCGGCCAGCGTCTTCTCCGCGTTCGGATCGTTCACGCCATTCGCGGCACCCACATCATTCAGCGCCGGAAGCGCAACAGTTCCGCGTACCAGCTGCACGTCAGAGAACGAGATCACCCGCGCCGGAGTTGCCGTGCCGACCGGGCTGGATACGATCGCCGGCATCTGCGCAGGCAGCGACGGGTGCTTTATCACCAGCGGAGCGGTCGTGCTTGCCGGCAAACTCAACTTGTTGGTGTCGAACGCACTTGGAGTTATCTTCACGTTCGCGATTTGCAATTGATCGTTCGGAATTTCGAGCGACGGAGTGGAAATTGGGGTGTTGGCGATCTTAGGACGAGCCGGCGTGATGGCCACGGCCGGCAGACTTCCTGGAGACCAGATCACTACCTGCGGCAGTGGTACCTGTTTCTCCAGCAGATCCGGAGGCAGGTCTGGCTGCACCAGCGGTTGGGCCGCGTGGACGGGCCGAACGACATTGCGCATCAGGGGAGAGGCTGCCTGGCCGTCCGCCGCAGGCGATTCCGTGATCGGAGCCGAGAGACTGGAGCCTTCACTTCCGCTTCCGCCGGCCCGCATCGTCCGCAGACGCGGTGGCTCAACATTGATCAGTCTCACGGTGTACCGTTGCTTCGCGATCAGGTCTGTCACCCGGACAGTTTCTTTCATGTAGAGATAGCCCAGGCCGATCACCAGAAGATGCACCAGCGCCGAGACCAGAAAACTCGAAGGACCCCTGCGCACGGAAGGCGCTTCGGCGAAGAGGGTAATGGTTCGAGATTGCATGTAAGCCGGACTCCTGACCTTGTCGGTCGTGCTCGATTTGAGCCCTTTGCCTGGAACGTAAGAGGGGCGTCCGGTATCTACTAGCAATCCGTCGGCCAACCGGATCGCGTTCTATCACCAGTAGTTCGGCGATCCTGGGGAAAGATAGTGTCCGCTGGACTACACACCGCAGATTGCGGTGAATACGGGTGTGCACACCCGGCCACAGTTCAGACACTTAAAGCTCTCATTCCGCAGGGTTCCTGAGCCAGGCGCTTTGGCACAGCAATTGCCATTGAGATAGCGGAAAGCCGGCGGCGAAAGCCAGTCCGAATAGGTCCCTCCATGAATCGAAGAATCCTAACGGTCCTCTTCAGCGCATTTGTCATCGCCGCGCTGTGCAGTTTCCTTGTCTACCGTGTCATCGGCAATCGTCTGGGTGTGGTGCAGCCCAAGGCGACACGGGTGATTGTCGCTGCTACTGATATCAAATTGGGAAGCGTGCTCCGCGACGTAGACCTCGCCACGGCGGACTTCGTCGGTTCACTCCCGAAGGGAGCGATCCTGAAGAAGCAAGACGTAATTGGCCGTGGCGTCATCTCCAATCTTTACCAGGGGGAGCCGATCCTCGACAACAGGCTCGCGGCGGTAGGCTCAGGCGGAGGACTCGCTGCCACGATTCAGCAGGGGATGCGAGCCTGCGCTGTCAAAGTGGACGAGGTCGTGGGTGTGGCCGGCTTCGTTACTCCCGGCATGCGGGTTGACGTGCTCATATCCGGCAATCCTCCCGGCGCAATTAATGTTGCGGAGGGGCCGAAGGTGAAGACGCTCTTCCAGAACGTAGAAGTGCTCTCCGCCGGGACCGATATACAGAAAGATGGGGAAGGCAAACCGCAACAGGTGCAGGTCGTCAACCTTCTGGTGACCCCCGAACAGGCCGAGTTATTGAGCCTGGCGAGTACACAGACGCACATCCAGCTTGTCCTTCGCAATCCATTGGACACACAGGTCGCGGACGTTTCCGGATCGGCCCTGACAAATCTCTACAACGACGGAAAGCCGATGGTAAAGCCAGCTTCCGGAATCCGCCGGGTAACCCGGCCGGTCCCGCAATCCCAGCTCTATGTAGTCGAAGTATTCAATGGCTCCAAGAGAACCGAAGAAAAATTTGCTGGGGCGGAGGAGAAACAGTGAAAGTTGCTGCCTCTTTTATTTTGATGTCTTGGTGGATTTGTGCGTCTTTTTCCGCACCGGCTCAGGCCCCTCTCAATCCCGCCCAGACGCCGCATGCGTCAACACAGGATTCAGCAAATGAGCTGTTCGTGGCCGTAGGGAAATCGGTCCTCATCGATGTTGCTAGGCCGATTCAGCGGGTTGCTGTCGGGCTTGGTGATGTTGCGGAAGCCACGGTGGTAAGTCCGCAGGAGATCCTGGTGAATGGAAAAACTGCCGGCGACACCAGCCTCATCGTTTGGGAAAGCGCCGGCGGTCGGCAGTTCTATGATGTGACGGTGCGTCCCAGCCCGGGCATCGACACTGACCGCCTGGATGGACTTCGGCGCGAACTACGCGCGGAACTCCCGGACAACCGATCCGCGTCACTTCCGATAATGGTGAAATCTTCCTGCGCGGCACGGTGAAAGATCTGACCAGCTCCGCGCGCGCCATCCAGATCGCATCCACGGCAGGAAAAGTTGTAAACCTGCTGTATGTAAATGTCCCTTCGTCCGAGCCCCAGATTCTGTTGAGAGTACGTTTCGCCAGTGTGGACCGCACGCTGGAAAAGCAACTCGGACTCAACGTCTTCAGCCTGGGAGCCGCAAATTCGATTGGCGGTACGACCACGGGGCAGTTTCCGCCACCATCGTTCGCGCCCCTCACGACCGGCGGCAACAGTACGATAACAACGCTTTCCAATTTCATGAACCTGTTCATCTTCCGCCCGGACCTGAACCTGGGCGCAACCCTCGAGGCGCTTGAGACGAAAGGGCTGCTGGAAGTGCTAGCCGAACCCAATGTGCTCGCCATCAACGGGAAACAGGCAAGCTTCCTTGCCGGAGGTGAATACCCCTATCCGGTCGTGCAGGGCGTAACCGGCGGCGGTACGGGAGCGGTTACCATTCAGTTCAAGGAATTCGGCGTTCGGTTGAACTTCATTCCGACCGTCACACCACGCAATACCATTCATCTGCAGGTATCGCCGGAAGTGAGCTCCCTGGATTTCACCAATGGCATCAATATCTCCGGATTCACGGTACCCGGCCTCACCGTGCGAAGAGTGAAAACCGATATCGAGCTGAGGGAAGGGCAGAGTTTCGCCATCGGTGGCTTACTGGACAACCGCGAAACAGAGACCTTCAGCAAGATTCCTTTCATTGGTGACGTGCCGGTCCTCGGAAAGCTGTTTCAGTCCATTCAGCGGACCAAGACCAATACCGAGCTGCTCGTCATCGTCACCCCGGAAATCGTCGCGCCTATCCCCGCGGGTACGCCTTTGCCTCAGCTCCATTATCCTGTTCCTTTTATGACGTCGAACTCCAAAGAGCCTATGGCCAATCCCGTGCCCAGTATTACCGGCGCAAAGCCTCTGCCGGAGACTCCGCCCACCATGCCGGTAGAGACGTTGATCGAGAGTATGAAACCAGAACAGCCATTGGTTATCGAAGGCGGCATGACATCCAGCGGCTACACAACCGGTCAGGGATCCGCGACTGGGGCTGCATCCGCGCCGCAGTAGGCATCCTCGGTATAGCTGCTCTTGGCGTCCAGCGATTGGGGGTGTGGCTTTTCCGAAAAGAAAGGCCACACTGCTGAATCCTGCATATCGAAGCTTCCTTTAGCCGCGCTCCATAGGGTCTGTATCTCCACCGACCATGAATATCTCTCGCTGGCTCCGGAAACTTGATCTGACGCGCAATCCTGAGGCCCGGCGAAGAGACTCGACTCCGCGGCGGCAGGTTCGCAACCTGAGGACACAAAGCCTCGTGGCATGTGTCGAAGTAGCCGATCGCGGACCGGCCCGCACACGTGGCCTCCTCGGTAAGCAATCCCTCGCACAAGGCGAAGGCCTTTGGATCGTGCCCTGCGAGGCGGTGCATACCTTCGGGATGCAGTTCGCCATCGATCTCGTCTTCATTGACCGCCGGAACGTTGTCAGAAAGGTCAGAAGCAGCGTCCCCCCCTGGCGCCTCTCTGGCTGTCTCCGGGCCCGCTCCGTCATCGAGCTTGCTGCAGGAACGCTTGAAAGAACCCCGGTCCGTCCCGGTGATCAGCTCCACTTTTCTCCCAGGTTAGACACATAAGCCACGAATACTGCGTCTATCCTTGCGGAGCTATATCCCGATAACTGGTTGCATATCTCCTTGATCACACTCTCATTGGATCCTTATGTCGGGTGGCAAGAGCGCGATGCGTGTATACCCCGCTTTGCCTCGTAGGGTGCGTTGTAAACGACTGTGGACACTGCGCGGTCTCTCATGCGCTTGTAAGTCGTTCATTTCTATGCAGCCACCAGCTAGTTAGATTGGCCAGTTACGTGCTAACTAGCTAAGCAAATCCCGGCACGTCCGGAAAATTGTTCTACCTGGAGGGAAGTGAGATGAAGGAATCAATGCTCAAGCTGTCCGCAAAGCTGCAGACCCTGCTGCTGCAGGAAGAAGGTCAGGATCTGATCGAGTACGCCCTGGTTGTCGCCCTGATCGCCTTTTCCGCAACGGTTGGAATGAAATCGCTGGCCACGCAGATCAACACCTTGTTCATCAACCTCGGTACCACGCTGGCCACCTACTAATCCCCTGCAAAGGGCTATGGGCCATTCAAGTGGCTATTCATGCCGGGAGAGATGCGCAGTGCAGCTAAGACCGCCCGCCTGCACTCTCTCCCTTGCAAGGAATGCAACCGCGTCGTAGATGAAGTGCATACATGAAAGACCCGGGCCAGTGGAATCGATTGAATCAACGCTTCTGCCTGGAGGAGAGCGAAATGAACGAGACAATGCTGAAGTTATCCGCAAAACTGCAGACTCTGCTACAGGAAGAGGGTCAGGATCTCATCGAATACGCCTTGGTTGTCGCCCTGATTGCTTTTGGAGCAACGGTCGGAATGCAATCGCTGGCTACACAGATCAACACCTTGTTCATCAACCTCGGTACCACGTTAGCCACATACTAATCTGCCGCAATGGGCTATGGGTGCATTCCGCTGGTGATCCATGCCGGAAGAGATTCCGCGGTGCAGGCAAAAGCGCCTGCACTCTCTCCACTTGCAAGGAATGAGACTCCGGTGCACATGCAGCACAGGCATAGGGAGACTTGGCGCTGCTGCTACAGCACATTTTAAATCTAGACAGACGACACACAAAAACTGCAGCCGGATGTGCGTTGAACTGATGTAACGATGATCGGTCTCTCGCATATCGAGTGTGCAAGACCGCGGGGCCAATGGAATCAATTGACAGCCATTTCTTGAGCCGCTCAGACTATGTTAACCGCAGAAATGACTTCGGAAGTGACCTCGCAGCCGACTATTTCCTCGAGCGGAGACGAGCGCATTACACCGGGTCCGTCAGACACGAGCCTGCACCTTAGCAGAGTTATTCCATATCTGGTTTTCGCGTGCTGCATTAGCTTGTACTTTCTCCCGTTCATGCGGCTGCTCCTGCAATTCACGAACGAAGGAACGTTTGTCGATGGAGCAGTAAGGACCGCGCATGGCCAGCTTCTGGGGCACGACTTCTTTGAAGTCATGGGGCCCGGAACCTTCTATTGGCTGGCGCTCTTCTTCAAGCTCTTCGGGGTGACGTTTCTGGCAAGCCGAATCTGCCTCTTCGTTACTTCTCTCGGAACTGCGCTTTCCATCTATTTCCTCTCGCGCAGGCTTTGCCGTAATTATCAGATTTTGCCATGCGTCGTGGTATTCGCGACATCTTATGGCGCGCTTTGGCCGGCCCTCAACCATCACGTAATCAGCAATTGCTTCTCTCTACTCGCCGTGTGCTGCATGGTCCTCTGGCGTGAGTTCCACATGCGCTGGCTGCTGGCCGCCGCGGGCGCGTTAGCTGGAGTAACTGTCCTCACTCTGCAACCCAAAGGCATTCTGCTGCTGCTCGCCTTTCTCATCTGGTTAGTGATCGAACACCGGCTGCGTTCCGCTTCGCTCGCGGCACTGGCCTGGGTGACAGGCGGATGCTTCACAGTCATAGGCCTGATGCTTGGCTACTTCTGGAGCCGGGGAGCTCTCGGAGACCTGATATACGCCAATGTCTTGTGGCCCTCCCATAACTACGGCACCGTGAATTCCGTACACTACGCCTTTGCTCTTGGGACTTATTTCACCCGTTGGATAGCTCCCGCGCACGGAGCACATTGGACGATGGCCATGGCATATGTCATGGTTATCCCGATCGTCTTCGTAGCCGCACTTCCCGTGCTGGTTGCATTTCTAGGCGTTCGGCATGGAGTTCACTCGATCAGGGGAGACGTCGCTCTCTACTGGCTCGCTGGATCTGCGCTATGGCTCTCTGAGCTTCACCGCAAAGATATGGCTCACCTCGTCTTCGGGTCGCCCCTGCTCATCATTCTCTGCGTCTACTATCTGCAGGCATCGCACGGTAAAACGCCCAGCATGGTGCTTCAGGCACTCTCCATAGTCTCAGTCTGCCTGGCGGGTTGCACTCTGCTTTCGGCCTTGCTTGCACATCCTACGATGACCAGGGCCGGCCAGGTAAGCCTCTCCAAACCTGATCCGGTCCTGGCCGTGATCGATAGGCACGTGTCCCCCGGCGCAGACCTTTTCACTTATCCCTACTCTCCCATGTACTACTTCCTCTCCAGCGCCAACAACCCAACACGCTATAGCTTTCTTGTCTACAACTACTACACGCCGGCGCAATTCGAGGAGGTTATTCGAGCTCTGGATCAGCACAGAGTGAAATATGTGATCTGGGACAAACACGTTCAGCACGATATCCTCGACGCCTTCTTTCCCAATGCACATCCTAAACAGCTCATCATGGAGCCCTACCTGGAATCGCACTATAAGCCCATCTGGGTTCACGACAACGTCCTGTTCATGGAACGGAACGATGATGATCAGCCCAAAGTGGCGGACAAGTGGAATGCGATCTCTGCCCCAGCTCATCGCGGCAACGAAAGGGCCTGGGCAACCCGCTAGAAGCCATGTCAACAGCAGAGTTGATTCCTACTCTCAGCACAATGGCGGAAGAATCCGCGCATACGTCGAATGCACGCAGATATTTGCCATATCTGGTGTTCACGGTCTGCGCCAGCCTGTATTTGTTCCCCTTCATGGGGCTCCTCCTGCCCGCCAGCGATGAAGGGATTTTAGTGGAAGGAGCAGTGAGAACACTTCACGGTCAACTCCTGGGGCGCGACTTCCTTGAGGTGGTGGGCCCGGGCACGTTCTATTGGCTGGCGCTCTTCTTCAAGCTCTTCGGTGTGACGTTTCTGGCAAGTCGCCTGTGTCTCTTCGTCAGCTCCCTTGGAACTGCGCTAGCGATCTACTTTTTGACTCGCAGAATCTGTCACAGCTATCAGGTATTGCCCTGCCTTCTTGTATTCGCTACATATTTTGGAGTCGTGTGGCCGGCAATCAGCCACCACGTGGACAGCAACTGCTTTGCTCTGCTCGCAGTGGTCTGCATGCTCCTCTGGCTGGATCTTCGTAAGAGTTCGCTTTTGCTCGCAGCCGGAGCGTTGGCGGGAGCAACTACGCTCACCCTCCAGCCCAAGGGCATCTTGCTGCTGTGCGCATTTCTTGCGTGGCTTTGGATACAGTACCGGCGACAGTCGGGTCTGCTCATTTCTCTAGCGTGGGTAACCGGAGGATGCTTAGGCGTGGTAGCCCTGACACTGGGCTATTTCTGGACCCAAGGCGCATTGGGCGACCTGATCTACGTCAATGTAGTGTGGCCAGCGCACAACTACGGGCCTGCATTTTCTGTCCACTATGCGTCCTATCTGGTAGACAACTTCACCCATTGGGTTATGCCGATGCACGGCATCAACTGGACTATTGGGCTGGCTACAGTCTTGGTTATTCCGTTTTTATTTGTAGCGGCGCTGCCTGTTGTTCTACTGTGCCTTGGTGTCTCGCATGGAATTAAAAGGTTATCGCCGGAGATCACCCTGTACTGGCTTGCAGGCGCTGCATTGTGGCTTTCCGAGATTCACCGCAAAGATATCTGCCATCTTGTCTTTGGCTCTCCGCTGCTGATCATCCTGTGCGTCTTCTATCTACAGGCACGCCTCAACCGG
Organism: uncultured Acidobacteriaceae bacterium; assembly: GCA_963758545.1. Classification (GTDB taxonomy): domain Bacteria; phylum Acidobacteriota; class Terriglobia; order Terriglobales; family Acidobacteriaceae; genus KBS-83. Next base: position 55,927 of record CAVWVY010000002.1, read on the forward strand.
GGATTCAGCCTGACACTCCAACTGCTGTCTATAACATCTGCCTGCCTGGCAATGGCGACTCTGATGATTGCTTTGCTGGCCCGTCCCATGACGACCCGGGTAGGTCAGGTAAGGATGATTGCAAACAATCCAGTTCTCACTGCGATCGATGCGCATGTACCGCCGGGAAAAGAGATATTCATCTATCCGTATGCACCCATGTACTACTTCCTTTCGGCTACTACCAATCCCACGCGCTATTCCGTTCTCTATTACAACTTCAAAATTCACTCCCGCCCAATATTTGACGAAACGATACAAACGTTGACTCAACATCACGTGAAGTACGTGTGGTGGGACAGAGGCGCTGAGGAGAAGCTGCGAATCTTCTTCCCGGGAGCGGATCTCAAACAAAACATGGTGGAGCACTATTTGATTTCGCATTACCGGACTGTGTGGGCTTGCAAAGACGGTGTCCTTATGGAGCTTAGCAATGACAACCACAATAACTAGAGACAGCACACTCACACTGCCGGAGTTTGACCAGTACGCCAACTCCTATGCGGACTATCTTGATGATCCTCTTCGTGGCCGGTTCGCGCGCGATCCGCTTCACTTCCACCGCAGGAAATGGCTGCTGATTGAGAAGCTCTTGAAGCGTGCCGGCATGGATCCGGCCACGTCGAAATGGTTAGACGTGGGCTGCGGCCAAGGCAGTTTATTGCAAATTGCGGGTGAATATTTCTCTCAGGCATCCGGATGCGATCCGTCCGCCGGCATGCTCTCCTCCTGTGGCGCATATCCGGTACGCGAGCAAGCCTCCCCGGTGGCGTTGCCGTATCAAAATAGCTCTATGGATGTTGTAACCTCTGTCTGCGTCTATCATCACGTGCACGGCAACGATAGAACATTGCTGACCAGGGAGATTCGTCGGGTCCTCGCGCCGGGCGGCCTCTACTGCATCGTCGAGCACAATCCATGGAACCCAGTGACCCAGACTATCGTAGGAAGGTGTGCGGTAGACATGGATGCTGAATTACTAGCCGCGCCAAGCGCCGCTGGGCTCATGAAGGATGCGGGCTTTGATCTGCTGAGAACCAGCTACTTCTTATATTTTCCGGAGCAGCTTTTCAACCGCTTTCGCGCAGTGGAGAGCGCTCTAGAGAGTCTCCCACTCGGAGGACAGTATGTCGTGCTTGGCCGAGTTCCGGTTTAGTAGTCCCGAATAATCGTGATCTGATCGAAGGTGCATTGCCCTTAATGGAAATCATGCGAGCGGACCTCCAGCGCTTGATCAGAAAGCGATCGCAGACGCGAAGCCTTCACGTGAATCACGCCATCCTGGTTCTGCAAAGAACCTTCTGCAAGGATGAATTTACTGCGCGTGACCACCAGGCGATCTCGCTCATAGAGATCGGGTGTGACGATCACGTTGGCGATGCCGGTCTCGTCTTCCATCGAAAGGAAGATGAACCCTTTTGCCGTGCCGGGCCGCTGGCGAGCGATGACGCAACCGGCAGTCCGCACAAATTCGCCATCTTTGCGAGTGCGCAGTTCTGCTGCAGAAAGAACGTCCTGCATGCAAAGCTCATGACGACGATATGACATCGGATGCTTACCAATCGTGAGCCCTGTGCCGGAGTAGTCGGCAGCTAAACGCTCCTCGGTAGTCATCTGTTGCAGCGGGAATGTTCCGGAAGAGTCGCGCAAAAGCTCTGTTCTTTGAGTGAAAAGAGGACCCTCCGGCTTACCCGAGCGCTCGATCTGCCAGAGTGCATCGCGACGATGCACGATTCCATCCAGCCAGTTCAACGCACCAACGCGGGCCAACAATGTCAGCTCTTTTCGATTGAGTGATGGCACGCGGGAGGTAAGGTCCTCTGACGATTGGAATGCGCCGTGCTCATGGCGAGATCGGACGATTGCCTCGCCTGATTGCTGCCGCAGCCCTTTCGCATAACCAAGGCCGAGCCGCACAGAAAGACTTCCTTCGGCTTCGTGTTCAATCGTGCATGCCCAATCGGAGATCTGAACATCGATCGGCTTCACGCGCAGGCCATGCCGCTGCGCATCCTTGACCAGCACGGCCGGCATGTAGAAGCCCATCGGCTGATTGTTGAGAATGGCAGCAGTGAATGCTGCGAGGTACTTCACTTTGAAATATGCCGAGGCATAGGCAATGAGCGCGAAGCTGGCCGCGTGGGACTCCGGGAAAGCCATAAAGAGCAAATGAGCTGATGTTCTGGACGATGGTCTCCTGCGTCGCGAGGTCGATTCCGTTCGCCGTCATACCCGCTCGCAGCTTTCCTTCGAGGTTCTTCATCCGCTCCCACGATCGTCGCATCCCGACGGCGCGACGCAGTTCTTCAGCTTCTGCGCCAGAGAAGTTCGCGACCGTCATCGCCATGCGAAGAAGCTGTTCCTGAAACAGCGGTACGCCGAGCGTGCGCTTCAGCACGGGTTGCAATGAGGGATGCGGATAAGAAACGTCCTCCTTCTTCTGGCGACGCCGCATATAAGGATGCATCATCTTGCCGACAATGGGTCCCGGGCGGATGATGGCAACCTGCACGACCAGGTCGTAGAACTTCTCCGGGTTGTTCCGTGGGAGCGACGCCATCTGTGCACGGCTCTCGACCTGGAACATGCCGACTGTATCGGCGCGTTGCAACGTGCGGTAGACTTCGTCATCTTCCGGCAGCTGGGCCAAATCCACCGGTTCACCATAATGCTTTGGAATCATTTCCAGGCAATCCTTGAGAACAGCCATCATGCCCAGGCCGAGCAAGTCTACTTTGATGATGCCGAGATCGGCGCAGTCTTCCTTGTCCCACTGGATCACGGTGCGGCCCGGCATCGACGCGCGTTCGAGCGGTACGACATGGTTCAAATGGCCCTGGCAAATCACCATCCCGCCGGAGTGCTGCCCGAGATGACGCGGTAGTCCTTGAATACGCATACAGAGTTCGAGGTACTTGGCGATACGATGGTGCTTCACATCAAAACCAGCATTCTGGAACGAGTGCGCCATCGTATCGTTAGGACCGCGCCATTCGAAGTGCTGAACCAGGCTGGACAGCCGATCGAGTGACTCAGGATCAAAGCCCAGCGCTTTGCCTACTTCCCGTGCCGCGGATTTACCTCGATAAGTGATGACATTAGCTGTCATAGCAGCACCTAATTCACCATAGCGCTGATAGATATATTGAATTGCCTGCTCGCGATTTTCTTCTGACGGCAGATCGAGATCGATGTCGGGCCATTCTCCACGGCTCTCGCTCAGAAAGCGTTCAAACAACAAATCCATTCCCACTGGATCGATGGCTGTAATTTCCAGTGCATAGCAGACGGCGGAGTTCGCGGCGCTCCCTCGACCCTGGATGAGAATGTTGCGCTTCTTGCAGAACTGCACAATATCCCAGACGATCAGGAAATATCCTGCGAAGCCGAGCTTGGCGATCAGATTGAGTTCTTGTTCAACCTGTTTTTTCGCTCGATTGAGTAGTGCAGCATTACACTTGGGGCCGTAACGGCGAACCACGCCTTCTTCGACACGCTTGCGGAGAAAGCTATCCATCGTCTCTCCATTGGGCACTGGATAGCGAGGGAACTCATATCCCAGATCGGCCAACTCAAATTTCAGACGCGAGGAGAGTTCTGCGTGTGTTCTCTATCGCGCCAGGGATGTCGCGGAACAAAGCCGCCATTTCCTGAACGGGACGAAGATACCGCAGGTTGTTGACGGCCAGAAGACGGCCGGCCTGATCTAGCTCCGTGTGATGACGGATCGCGGTGAAGAGATCAAGAATCTCGCGATCGTATGGAGTTGCATATCTCACGCCGTTCGTCGCCAGCACAGGCAGCTTCAGAGCACGGGCAATGCGAATGGCTGCCTGATTGCGCCACTCCTGCTCGCGCTCCTGGTGCCGCTGAAGCTCGATATAGACGTTCTGGGATCCGAAGATACGTATCAGCCGTTCGACTGTTTTGCGGCCTGCTTCCTCACCGCCACACATCAAGGCCGCCGCCAAAGGACCTTCATTGCCGCCTGTCAGGCAAACCAGCCCAGAGCCGTATTGTTCAAGATCGTCGAGGGTGGCTGCGCCTTCCTGCTTGGTGGTTTCCCGCATCTTGAATTGGGTGATGAGCTGGCAAAGGTTTTGATAACCTTCGCGGGACTCGCACAGCAGCGGCAGGCGTGCTGGCTCCGTCATGTACTGATGCGGCAGCCACGCCGGTGGCGTGACGCGCGGACCAAGGCTCGCTACAGAAATTTCCGCACCGACATGTGCGCGAATATCATTCAGCTTCGCACTGGTATGGAAGCGCGCGGAGCCATAGACCCCATTGCGATCAAGCAAGCCCATCGCTGGCATCTCAAGTTCGACTGCACGCTCGATAAGCTGCTCCGGCTGCGATGCCCCTTCAAGGAAGCTGAATGCGCTGACGGCGTGTAGCTCAACATAGCGATCAGTCATAGAGAGCCGCGATCTGCCATTCGCCTTGCATGAGATCGCGCATCATGCAGCAGCAGAGCAGGGAGCTGTCCTGCGCTCGTGCTACCAGATCCCATTGCTCGAATCCCCAAAGTGTCTGGTTCCACCAATCGCCTTCGGCAAGCCATGGACCGTAGGCGCGTTCTACTATGTAACGCTGTTGACGAAAAAGGAATGTTGCCGGCTTTGAACTATGCAGCGTGACCGAGACTGTCTCTGGCGGCCGAAGCTGCCTCATGGCAGCTCGATGTTCCGAAGGAAAGGCTCCCGTAGTCTTGCCGGAAGGCACGGTGAAAGACTCTATGTGAAAGCCTTCCGGTGCATGAGTGTCTTCAAGCACTGCCCGGCCAACATTTCCATCACCGACAATAGCGCTGATACGGGCAAGTGTGACATCCAAAACGGCCGCTTCAGGAAGTTGCGGCGAGAAGATGCCGAGCTGCACCTTACTAGAAGTGCCCTGTTCAGCGTGAAGCGCGACAGAAAGAATCGATGTCTGCGGTGGGTGTGCTTCGAGGTCCAGATGCAGCAGCTTGATCCAAAGCTGTTTGTCGGTACTGGGCAGAGCGGGCCGAACAGTACGAATATGTGATCCTCCGCCTTCAAGCGATAGCGTGATGGTCACGGAGGCTAACGCTATGATCCTTGCCTTTGCTCGCAAGATGAGTTGATCCAGCATGACGGCAATGATGAACATCAATGAATTGAGCAGTTCGACAGGCGTATCCAGCTCCATTTGTTCTTCAAGAGTGCAGGCCGGCTCTACCGGCTGGAAGAGGTGAGGCAGCTCGCCCCGGGCCAGTTGACGAAGGCGCTTCCCATCCTGTCCCATGCGGGAGATCAGCTCTTTCTCGGGCAGAGAGGCGAGCATCCCCAGCGTACGAATACCCCAAAGTGCGAAGGTCTCGGCATGCTGCTCTGAGAGGCCAAGAACGGTCATTGGCAAAGGTGCAAGCGACATAGCTTCTTCACCTGGCTTGATCACTTGAATGTTGTGAGCCATGCCCTTCGCTAGACAAACAGCAGCATGAAAGTTGCTGCTGATCGTAATCTGAGCCGTGATTCCGAGAGATCTCACCCGTTCCAGCAGATTCCGCGCCAGCATCTCCGGCGAGCCGAAGAGATTGTGTGTTCCGGCAATGTCGATGCAGCAGAGGAAACCAGTATCTTCGCTCCGATCTTCCATACGTGGTGAAAATGCTCCGGCACAATCAATCAGAACGGCCTTTGTCGCCGCTTCTGTTTGAATCGAGCGCGAGAGCACCACAGGATCAGGGAACGCATCCACCTCCACGCGCGTCATGCCGTGGCTCAGACCAAGCAACCGCGCTTTGCTGTTGAGCGAACAAATCTGCTCGGATGGTGGCCTTCCGTCCATCACCACACAGGCAGAACTGTGCAACTCCGGCCGAAGTCTCAGCAACGCCTGCACAGGAAATTCTTTCGCATAGAAACACGCATACAATTCCGCAAATCTCCTCATCTGCGACCTGCCCACGTCGTTCGACTTTGCCATGAAGCGGTATGTGTGCCTTGCGGCGGCTTCCGGAGAGGAATGAGGTTGTTATCGGTTGCAGGGGTGAATCGTTGGCGAACTGCGACCAAGCGCGGCTTGATTCCGGTAAAGACAGTCGTCTCGTCGCAAAGTGCTTCTGCGGGCTCCAGCCGAAGCAGCAATTCTGCACTGCTCTTCGCGCAGCCATATTGCGTCAGGAGCAGGATGCTGGACTGCGTTCTCTCCGCGGCGGCTCGATAACGGAACCATGTCGCGAGCGGCACGCGCGAGACGAACTCCGGCGCGAGGCCGCCCATGTCAAGCACCACCGCGCTGAAGCCTCCACCCTGAAGCAGCAGATCGGTTGCGCGCAATGCCTGCTCGATTCGTGACCATGGTTTGGAACGCGATGCACACGATGTCACTGTCGAAGCTGTTTTGTATCCTGGCTCAAAGGTCTGCTGGTTGAATCGAGCACGGCGTTGCGGTTCAGCACACCGCGGAGCAATTCCTTCCTGTCGCAGTAAGCCCGTAACAGCATCCGAAAGCCCTTTCACTTCATTGCGAGGATGCGACCCGAACCCTCCACCATGCAGTCCTTTCTTAGCCGGAGGAGACGCATAATACTTCTCAGGCAAAACGAAATCGCGTCTCGCACGTGCGGCATTTGTCTGCGTAACACCACAGCGCACCCAAAGCAGCCGAGCGAGATCCATTCCCGCTGCTGCAGCGGATACAGGATCAAATGCGTTCGACACATCGATCCATGCGCATACTTTTCCCGCTTGCGTGATACGTGCGAGAAATGAAAGCGCAATGGAAGTCCTCCCGGAACACTCCGGGCCGACCAACTCGCTGATGGCTCCGATGGCCATGCCGCCCTTGAGCACGTGATCCAGCGGCTCAATGCCTGTCGCAGTAACCGGCCGCAGCATTTTCTGAGCTGGCGTAAGAGCCGATGGAATCCTATGCGCAAGGGTCGATTCGATCTGAAGGCGAAGTGCGGAAGCGGAGGACATAGCAGCCATATTCGCCTTATCTTCGCCTATAGCGTGTGATGGATGTCAAAAGGCTTTGCACAATGAACCGTGCAATAGCGGACGCAAGGTTATGAAGAATCGTGGATTAAGAAATTTTGGGGAGATGCCATCTGGATATGGTCTGTCGATTTCCAGACCATACAGAGCGGGGAACTGAAGGAAATTGACAACTGAGCTATTGAAGTGTTTTCATCCTCACGGCTGGAAATAATAAACGTTTAAATATTTCAAATGACCGCCTTCTTTCCGCATACGGTCAGCCACTTTTGGGAGGCACAAGTGATGTCCATCCATTCATTTGGTTTGAATTGCCACACGACACGTACCGTTCCGTCGTTGGTCCTTCGCAAGGCTGAGACTGCGCCAAGCGGCATCTACAGACTGCTCTTGCTTTGCGTCGCCCTGCTCCTGATATCGCTCTCGGGGCCGAGTTTATTCGCGCAAACCGCCACCGGTTCCATCGCGGGAACTGTGGTTGAAAAGTCGGGGAGCGTTGTCGCCGGTGCAGCAGTGAGCCTGATGAATACAGAGACAAACGAGGTGAGGACCGCATCCACCAACGATCACGGCTACTATTCCATCAATCTTCTGCCGCCAGCCAACTATCGTCTCAGCGTCACGATGCAGGGATTCAGCAAGTTTGTTCAATCCGATATTCACTTGAACGTCGGGGATGCACTGACGGTCAACCCCTCGCTTCAGGTTGGTGGAGTATCGCAAGAGGTGACAGTGACAGGTCAGCCCTCCGCTCTTGAGACCGAAACGTCCTCGCTGGGACAGGTGCTTGGCAATAAAACCATTCTTGATCTTCCGGTCAATGGACGAAACAGCTATAGCTTCGCCACTCTCGTTCCGGGTGTGCTGGCATCGGCCGGCTTCACACAGACGGCCTTCGACGAATACAACGACCAGTTCGTATCGATCAATGGCTCCCGCCCCAATCAAAATGTCTTTCTGCTCGATGGCGGCATGAATACCCAGCCTGCCCTCAGCGGGCCTGGATACTATCCGAGCATCGATCTGGTGCAGGAATACAAAGTACAAACCAACAACTTCAGTGCGGAGTTTTCGAACACCTCTGGCGGCGTCATCAACGTCATTACAAAATCAGGAACGAACCATCTGCATGGCTCGCTCTATGAATTCTTCCGCAGTACCGGACTGAATGCCAACGACTATTTCGCGAACCGTGCAGGCCTTCCCAGAGCGCCCTTTCACTACAACCAGTTCGGCGGCAGTGTCGGCGGCCCAATCTTTCGCGACAAGACCTTCTTCTTTTTTTCCTACGAAGGATTGCGATGGACACAGGCGGTTACAACGACCGCAACCCTGCCCACGCTGGCGCAGCGTCAAGGAGACTTCTCACAGACTCGCAATGCGGCCGGAGACGTTATCCCGATCTACGACCCGTTCACGACGGTGCCGGACCCCTCCAACCCAGGGCAATATGTGCGCACCCAGTTTGCCGGAAACAAGATTCCAACCAACCGGATCGATCCGGTTGCGGCGAATCTGATGAACTACATACCTCCTCCGAATCAGCCCGGAGACCCGGTGACCGGAGCCAATAACTTCGTCTCGAACACCAGCTCTCCCATCACGAAGAACGAGTTTTCGTTGAGGATCGATCACGCCCTGACCAGCAGTTCCAAGCTCTTCGGACGCTTCTCGATTGCCGATACATCGCAGGTGCGTCCTCCAATCTTCGGGTCCGATCCCAAGTTCAAAGTGAGCGCTCCGATCCTGGGGCCGGACACGCTGCGTCAGATGCAGACGACCATCGGCGATACCACCGTGCTGAGTCCAAGCATGGTACTGGAGCTGAACTCCAGCTTCATCCGGTTTCACCTGACCCGGCGGCCACCGGGGCAAGGCTTCGACCCGACGCAGCTTGGCTTCCCCTCCTATTTCTCAGACCTGGCAAAAAAGACGGTTCCTTGTTTCCCGACCGCGGTGGTCGGCGGACTCGGTTCCTCGGAATCCATTCCCAACATTGGCTGGGGAGGCCTGTTGGGACAACTGTGCTGGATCGGCATCCTGAATGATGCGAACCAGGTATTCCACGAATTTGGAAACCTTACAAAGGTTGCCGGGACACACGTGATCAAGGCCGGCGGTGACTTCGGAACCGGTATGTTCACGACCTCCCGTTTCAACAATGGCGCGGGCTTCTACACCTTCGGACCAGACTTTACGCAGGGACCCAATCCGTTCTCGGCAGGCACCACGGGCGTAGGCTCTGCATCGTTCCTGCTCGGTACCGGCGATTCAGGGTTTAACTATTCCGGCGGTCCGGATGAGATCAACAGCTTCCGCTACTACGGCGGTTACGTGCAGGACGACTGGAAGGTGACCCGGCGGCTCACGTTGAACATTGGAATTCGCTACGACTACGAGACGCCATGGCAGGAGCGCTTCAACCGCATCACGGGTTGGAACCCGTCGGCGACGTCGCCTCTGCAGGTGCCGGGCCTCAATCTCGTTGGTGGTTTGGAGTTTCCCGGAACAAACGGCCTCTCCAGATACCATTTCGATCCGGACAGAAAGTCTGGCGTGCAGCCGCGTCTTGGCTTTGCGTATGCGCTGAGCGATAACACGGCGCTTCGCGGTGGATTCGGAAAATATATGGGGCCCGTGGTGGGAAGCGGGTACAACGGCAATGGTGTGCCGAGCACGGGATTTCTGGGTTCCACACCTTGGGTCACCACGCTCGACGGGGTCACTCCACTCAACACGCTCAGCAATCCATTTCCCCAGGGGTTCACTTATGCGACCGGGAGCAGCCTGGGACTCGCGACGGATCTGGGACAATCCGTAGTCGCGATGGACCGTCACCGCCCGGTTTCCTATTCGGAGCAGTGGAACCTCGATTTTCAGCACACCTTCCCGAAGAGTGTTCTCTTCGATCTCGCATACGCGGGTAGTCATGGCGTTCATCTCTATGGCGATTACAACGCAGATCAGTTGCCGGATCGATATCTTGGATTGGGAAGCCAATTGAATGCCCAGGTGCCGAATCCATTCTATGGAAAGATCACGACCGGCGGGCTCAGCGGGCCAACCGTCGCACAGCGGCAACTGCTGCTGCCTTACCCGCAGTTCAGTAGCGTCACATTGGGCGCGGGATCATTCTACGGCGCATCTACCTATCACGCTCTCGAACTGAAGGTAGAGCGCCGCTTCGCTAATGGCTTCAGCATTCTGGGCTCCTACACCTGGTCCAAGCTGATGGATAATGTGGCGCCGACAACCACAGGATTCCCCGGCGGATCGTTCGCCGGCGGCTCCACGCAGGACTGGGAGAACCTGCGCGCAGAGTGGTCGCTGGCCACCTTTGACACGCCGCACTATCTCGCGATCAATGGGATTCTCGATCTTCCGTTTGGGAAGAACCGGAGATGGCTGCATGCGAACAACGCGGCAAACTACTTCGTCGGCGGTTGGCAGCTCAACGGAATTGCCACCTTGCAAAGTGGTACGCCGCAGCAGGTCTTCATGGCGGCAAACACGCTCTTCAATAATGGCGGCACGCAGCGCGCCAACTGGAATGGAATGAACCCCATTCCGCACACGTCCACCAAAAGCCGTCTCAATCAATATTTCAACGTAGACGACTTCAGCGCGCCGGCTCCATTTACGTATGGCAACTCTCCGCGAACGCTCGGCAGTCTGCGCGCACCGGGAGTGGCCAATCTTGACCTCTCCGGAATCAAGAACACTCACCTCTTTGAGGGAGTAAATCTGCAATTCCGGGCTGAGGCATTCAACCTGTTCAATCGTACGCAGTTTGCGCCTCCGGACACCGCTCTCGGAGACAACACGACCGGAGTCATCTCATCGCAAGTGAATGCTCCGCGTGAATTGCAGTTCGCCCTGAAACTGTTGTTCTGACGTACATAGGACCTGGCATCCACTCATCTCGTCGCGGCACTTTTTGAAGCGCGGCAGAGTGGATGCCAGTCCATTTCTTTTTTAGACCGTAGCTAAGGTGTTTGAGCAGCTTTCTCCGAACTCATGTCTGCCTCTGCGATACGCGCCTGCCAGTAGAGCGGATCGGCCTTGAGAGCGAGCTGAAAATTGCGATGGGCGCGCTCCGCATTGCCGCTGTAACGCTCGGCCAAGCCGGCGCGAAGATAATCGCCGGCGGTCGCGTTGGGACTCTCAGCGCCTGCGATGCACTGCTCGAGCAGCCGCCGCGCCAACGTGTCCTGCCCCAGCTTTCGGTACGAGAGCGCGGAAAACACTTTGCTGTCCCCGCCGCCCTCTATGCCGGCGGCCTTTGTCCATGCCGCTTTCGCTTCGGTGCCTTTGCCCAGCGCGTCCAGCGCCACGCCCAACCAGTAGAGCTGCTCGGTTGATTCAGGCTCGGCCGGCTCGCCGGTCCCGAGTTCTTCCGGATAACGCATTGCCTCTTGAAAATCCTGTGCCGCTTCCTGCGGTCTATGTGCAGCCAGCGCCATCTTGCCTTTTTCTAAATTGGCGCGGACGAAAATATTGTGGACGACGACACCGCCTTCCCATGGTTTGAAAGTGTGATCCGTGAGCAAGGAGAGCGCCTGGTCTGGCTGCAACTGTTGGAGGAAAAGGAGTGCATGACGGGCCCGGATAGTGTCGCGATCCAACACATCGGCGGGCGCGCCGCGAAACAGTGTTGTCCGCGCGGCTGTATCGCCCGCTTCTTCATAGATCTCGTCGAGATCTTCATAAAGTCTGTAATCGTTTGGGCTCAGAGCGATGGCGCGCGCATAGTATCGGGCGGCGCCCACGAGATTGTCTTTGACATGCCACTCGTAAACACCGAGATTGCGCAGCAGTACCGGATTTTCAAATTTCTGATCGAGTGCTTCCGACCATAACGCAGCGGCTTCGTTGTATCGCGCGTGTGCGAATAGGAAGTTGCCGAGAGCATACCTGGCATGCGCATCCTGCGGATTCTCGTGGATCGCTTCCGTCAAAATTGCCGCGTCCGTGATCGTATTCGGAAAGACTTCAGCGACGGGAAGGGAAGCCGCCTTTGCCGCGAAGTGTCTCGCGCGCTCGAGTTCACCTCTCTGCCGGCTGTTGCCCGCGAGATAGTAGTAGACCATCGGCGAGAGATTCTGCGCCGGCAGCGCGGCTATGGCTGCGTTGAGTACAGCATCGGAGGATTGCCAGGCACCCAGATCGTGATACCAGGCGGCGACGGCGAGATAGTTTTGCGGATCGGAACCGATGGTTTGTGTCCAGGCCCGAGCCGCATCCGTGTTCTGCCAGCTTTCCGCCAGCGCGTAGGGCAGCAGCGGCATCTGTTGAACGGCCTTCGTGGACGCAGCCGCGGCGGCAGTGGGATTCCCACTGAGACGCTCGGCCACCGCAAGGTCAGCCAACGCAAGTGCGTCAGCAGGATTGCGATCGATCGCCTGCTTTAGAAGATCGATTGCCCTCGTGTAGTCATGCTGGCGGATGGCGATCTCGCCCAGTTCCATGTATGCCGGCGAAAGCGACAGCCCCGGCATGGATTGTGGACCGTAGTGAATAACAGACCAGAAAGCATCAGCTGCGAGCGGAAGACGGCCCTGAGCCCGATAGACGAGCCCCGCGGCGTAGGCCACCATTGGATTTTCATTATCCCGCTGCTGTGCGAGATGGATGAGGCGTTCTGCGCCGGCGAAGTCTGCTGCGCGATAGGAGTAGAAGGCTTCATCGAGCAGCGCAGGAATGTAACCGGGATCGCGCTGCAATACTTGGCGGAAGATCTTGCGCGCGCCTTCGGTATCTCCTCGCTTCTGTAAGAAGACACCCTGGAGATAGAGCTGTTCCAGAGGCGTTTCGGAGGTGATGGAGAGAGGTATTTCAAGGGGCTTACCGGCGGATGGAATGAGGTTCGGATTTCCGTCGATCGGGTCCGATGCCGACCATGCAAGAAGCGGCTTGCCCTGCCCGGAGGTCACTTCGACGCGTAGCTCCTTCCTGGCGCGGTCGAGATCCGCGACCGGGATGGTATAAGCAGCGGAATGGAGAGGAGTCAGCTCTACGTCTTGAATAGAGCGCAGCATCTCCGATCCAAGTTTGACGGTCACAGTTACGTTTGCAACAACGGCTACCGGGCTGAAGAGGAGCTTCACTTCGCCAGCCGGGGCGGAGCCCTTCTGGAGAAAGCTGGCATTGAGGGCCATCTGGTCGGTGGCTTCGACAAACCCACCGTCGAGATCGGCGACGGGATACCAGTACTCGGTCCACTGCTCAGCGCGGCGCGGCTCCATGAACTCGCGGTAGCCCTGCGTGGCGAAGCGTCCGCTTTGGATCTCATTGTAGGGGCCGTCGTCATCGCTCAGGATGCGATCCCATATCCTGCCGCTGCGGGCCGTCCCCCAGCTCCACACCTTTTTGCCCGGGTCCTGGCGGAAGTCGGATACGTGGACGACGCCGTAGTTCGATTGGTGGTAGTAGATGCCGAAAAAGTTCCGGTGAACATCGCGTGCGAAGATCGCCATCGCGCTCGGATCGTTCTTGTACCAGCTTTGATCGACGCCCTTCCAGACCGGCCAGCTCTGCACAATGGCGAATGGATCATCGGAGATTGTCTCGCGCATCGGATAGACATATTGCAGGTCATTCGTGGCTGGCACCGCGGTATTCGTCCAGAAGAGATACAGGTTGTTCAGCGGTGTGGCGTTAAATAAGGTGACCTGCTCCTCAAGCCTGGCCGTGTTCGGCCGCAGGGTGAGTGCGACTTCCCAGTACATGTTCGAAACCCAATCGATAGCACCTACCAGAGCGGTGGCGCTTCCATCCGGGTTCTGACGCAGTGCAGACTCGACATTCGAGACGGTGTCCGTCGTGTGTGCGAATGGGAAGCTGAACTCCATGCCGCCGGCGATCCACGCTCCCCGCGGGCCAACCAGGCCATATTTGATGACGTTGTTCCGGTAGAGCATCTCCCGATGGCGGAGCTTGTCATAGATCGAGTAAACGTGGCCTCCAAGCTCTGGGAGGACGGTAATCTTGAGATATTGATTTTCGAGATAGATGGCGCGGTAGGTCTTTGGCTCGCGCCGGTCGCTCAGATCGTCCAGCATCGCATAGGGATAGACCGGATTCGAATTGACCAAGGCAAATGGCGGATTCGGGTCGGGTGGCCCGAGCTGATACGAAGGAATCGTGATCGAGCCTTCCCAGGCATGTATCGGCTGCGCGTTCGCTGTACAGAGAGGGGACAGCAAGGCAACCAAAAGAACGGCGAGGTGTGTGCGTTGGCTGGATCTGATGTGACGACTCCTCGTACTGAACCTGCAATCGCAAAAATACGATACACGTTGTATGGCTGCCGTGTACTGTGAAGAGCGAACGGAGATACATTTGTGTTCATTTCTTGCGGTCCTCTCAGAGCGATCATGGCGGCCCTCGTCGCAGGACCGATAATTGCGGCCCTTCCTATGACCAGCATTGCGCAGGCGAATCCTCCCACCGCGGCAACAGTGAAGAGCATACGGGCCGCGAACAACGTTGCGCTCAATTTGGACCCCGGCTCGTCATTCTGGCGCGACGCTCTGCCAGTATCGTTTGCAGGTGATAACTATGGCCGTCCCCTGCCGCAATTGCTGACGGAAGTGCGTTCCCGGTGGACGGATGACAGCTTGTACCTGCTCTTTATCTGCCCCTACCAGAAGCTCAACCTGAAACCTTCGCCTGATACAAAGAGGGAAACAAACCACCTCTGGAATTGGGACGTGGCCGAAGCTTTCATCGGCTCCGATTTCCAACACATACGCCGCTATAAAGAATTTGAATTGTCCCCCCAGGGCGAATGGGTCGATCTCGACATCGATCTTGAGCAGCCTCATCACGACGGCTGGACATGGAATTCAGGTTTCGAAACAACTGCGCGGATCGATCCAAAAGCGAAGATCTGGTATGGAGCGATGCGCATTCCGTTCACTGCTATCGATTCCAGGCCGCCACGCATCGGGAATGTCCTTCGGGTGAACTTCTTCAGAAGTCAGGGAGCGCCTCCCGATCGGCACTTACTCGCCTGGCAGGCTCCGATGGGCGAATCGTTCCATGTGCCGGAACGATTTGGGCGGCTCGAACTGGTCAAGTAGTGAGCGAGCAGAGGATATGCGGGCAGCATCCTTCAGCTGTCCGCCGTGCAGAATGAAGCCGCCGTGCAGGCTCAGTTGCCGCGGAGAGCAACCAGGGGATTGACGTGTGAGGCGCGGCGCGCGGGGATGTACCCGGCGAGCAGCGCGACGACGATGAGCAGCCCGACCATGCCGGCGAAGGTGGCAGGGTCGGTGGGCGCGGTGTTGAAGAGCATGGCGGAAATCAGCGACGCGACGGCGAGCGACACGACAGCACCGACAGCGATACCGATGAGCGCCAGCCGCATGGTGCGAAAGATCACGCCGAATTGTACGCGTGCCGCCGTCGCACCGAGTGCCATGCGGATGCCGATCTCGAGCGTCTGGCGAGTGACCGAGTAAGAAATGACGCCGTAGATGCCAAGCGCGGCGAGAAAAAGTCCGAGCGCGGCGAAGGTGCCGACCAGCAGCACGAAGAAGCGGCGCGGCGAGACGGCGTGATCGACAAACTCCTGCACTGGTCGAAGAGGTACGGCGGCCTGCGCGGGATTGATCTCGCGCAGAGTGTGCAGGACGCTAGATGCAAGCTGTTCCGGCGGTACCTTGCTGCGGATCACGAGATACGCGCCCTCCGTATCCTGCTGCGCCTGCGGGTAGTAGACCTGCGAGTCGGGCTGGCCCTCGACGCTGGTGAGGTGCACGTCGGGAATGGTGCCGACGATGCGCGCTTTGCCGCTGGCGTCGATCACGTGGCCGATAGCGTCGCCGTTGGGATAGAGATGTCGTGCGGTGCTTTCATTGAGGATGACGACGGGATCGCCCTGCACAATCTCACGCTTGTCATTGCGGACAAGCGGCTTGTCCTCCCATGAGAAATCGCGTCCGGTGACGGGTATGCCCATCGCGGCAAAATAGCCGGGCGTGATCATGTAAACCAGCGCGCTCTCGCCTTTGACCTTCGAGTCGTCCACACCCAGCAGGTGAGGAATACCCCAGCTGCGATTGCGCGCGAAAGGCAGATTGTCCGCGATGCCTGCGTGCTCGACGCCGGGCAGCGCGGAGATGCGGCTGATCACGTTCTGGAAGATCGCGGTGCGTTTTGCATCATTGCCGCCGTCGTCGAAGTCGACCTTGATGGTTGCGGCATAAGTGGGCTGGAATCCGAGGTTGACGTCGAGGATGCGAAGGAAACTGCGCATCAGCAGGCCGGCGCCGACCAGCAGCACACAGGCGAGCGCGACTTCAGAAATGACGAGTATGGAGCGAAGGCGGTCGTGCCGCCGGCTGTCGCTGGCGCCATGGCCTCCGCTGTCTTTGAGTGATTCCTGCAGGTTTTCGCTGGACATGCGCAGACCGGGCGCGAGGCCGAAGAGCACGGCGGTGCCAACGGCGATGACCAGCGTCCACAGGAGCGCGGTGCCGTCGATGTGAACATCGTTGAGCAGTGGCAGAGCGAGCGAGGTCTGATGCTGTAGCCACAGCGTGATGGCATACGCGAGGCCGAGGCCGAGGGCTGCGCCGACGCCGGAGAGCAGCAGGCTTTCCGTGAGCAACTGGCGGACAATGCGGCGACGGCTGGCGCCAAGCGCGCCGCGTAGTGCGAACTCCTTGCTGCGGGCCGCGGCGCGGGCGAGCAGAAGGTTGGAGAGATTGACGCAGACGATGAGCAGCACCAGGCCGACGGCCGACCACAAGACCACGAGCGATCGATGCAGCTTACCACTGACGTACTCCTTCAGTGGCGTGGGATAGGCTGAGTAGTTCTCTCGCCACTCGGGATGATCTTTGCGGAAGTCGAGTTTCGGGAAGAGGAGTGCAGCTTCAGCGCGGGCCTGTGCGACGGTGACGCCGGGTTTAAGACGGCCGAGCAGCGTGATGGTGTTGCCCTCCATACGGATATCTTGGGGGACAACGACGGTGAAGACGTCGACGTTTGTGCCGGGGGCGAAGACGGCGCCGAAGTCGAAGCCCTTGGGCAGCACACCGATGACTGTGGCGGTTTGTCCGTTGAACTGGAGCGGCTTGCCGATGATCTCCGGATCGCTGTGGGTCTCTCGCTGCCAGAAGTGATAGCTAAGCAGCATCACATTCGGTGCACCGTGCAAAGCTTCATTGGGAAGGAAGAGGCGGCCGAGCAAAGGCTGGACACCGAGTACCTGGAAGAAATTCTGGGTTACGTCGATGTCGGTAAAAGGTTTGGGATCGCCGTGACCCATCAGCTTAACGTTGTCGGGAGAGGAGAAGGCGAAGTAGCCGGCTACGTCTTCAAAGGATTTGTTGCGCTCGAGGTATTCCTGCCAGGCGTCAGTGGAGTAGGTGGCGGCAGACCAGTTGCCGTTGAAGACCTCCGGGCCGATCCAGAGCAGCCGCGCCGGATCGTGGAAGGGAAGCGGCCGCAGCATGAGTGTGTTGACCACGCTGAAAACGGCGATGTTGGCGCCGATGCCGAGCGCGAGGATAAGGATGGCGATGAAGGTGAAGGCCGGGTCGCGACGAAGAGTGCGGAATGTGTAGCGCAGGTCCTGCATCAGGATGTCGAGCGCAGGCAGACCGCGCTCGGCGCGTTGCTGCTCGCGTGACTGTTCTACGCCGCCAAACCGGACGAGCGCCTGCCGCCGCGCCTCTTCCGGCGAAAGACCGCGCCGCAAGTTCTCTTCCGTAGCAAGGTCAAGATGCGCGGCGAGTTCTTGCTCGAAGTCAGCATCGCGTGGCGCTTTGCCGGCAAATGCGCGGATGCGGGCAATGGCAGAGCGAATCAATGAGATCATTTGCCACCCTCCGGAGATTGTGCGAACACACGGCCCATCACGTCGGTGAGGCGCCGCCATTCCTCTGCGTCGCGCGCAAGCTGCTTCCGGCCGCTGCGCGTGATCGCGTAGTACTTGGCTTTGCGATTGTTGTCGGAGGTGCCCCACTCAGCCGTGATCCAGCCGCGATTCTGCAGTCGGACAAGCGAGGCGTAAATAGTGCCCTGGTTCAGCAGGATCGTGTTGCCGCTGATCTGCTCGATGCGTCGCGCGATGCCGTAGCCATGCAGCTCGCCTATAGCGGCGAGGGTCTGGAGGACCATAAGGTCGAGGGTTCCCTGAAGCAGATCGAGTTTAGGGTCGGACACCGAATTCTTCTCCTGTGTGGCGGCCACATGAGTATGCCACATCCTCTGTGGGACCGCCACAGGTGCATCTACGTGAACGTCGGAGCAGCGGTTCCCATAATTCGCAATTTTTCCTGGAAGGAACGATTCGCGGCTGCCTCGTGTCCTGCGGCGAGGTCGTTTAAAGTGGCGGCATGCCCTGGCGATCCCTTTCTCTCGCGCTCCTGCTGCTTTGCGCGTTGCATCCCGCGGATAGCGAAGATGCCGCAACCGTTCGCGTGACCGTGCATGCGGACACCCCGACCGGTGCATTCACGCCCATCTGGAGTTACTTCGGCGCGGATGAGCCCAACTATATATATGGGCCGCACGGGAGGAAGGTGCTGGACGAGTTAGGCGCCCTGGGACGTACCGCCCATGCTCCGGTCTACTTTCGCGCGCACAACCTGTTCACCACGGGCAATGGCGGAGGCTCGCTGAAGTGGGGCTCGACCAATGTGTATACCGAGCACGCGGATGGCACGCCCATTTATGACTGGACGATCACGGATCGCATCTTCGACGCAATGCGCGATGCGGGAGTGCGCCCCATTATCGAGCTGGGTTTCATGCCGGAGGCGCTATCGAGGCATCCGGAGCCCTACCGTCACAATTTTCCCAAGGGAGATATCTTTACTGGTTGGAGCTATCCGCCGAAGGATTACGCAAAATGGGGCGCGCTGGTCGAGGCGTATGCCGCCCATCTGAAGAAGCGCTACGGAGCAGCGGTAGACGGCTGGCTGTGGGAAGTATGGAACGAACCCGATATCGCCTATTGGCACGGAACACCGGAGGAATACGACCGCCTGTATGACGTGTCGGCCGTGGCGGTGCGCAAGGTGCTGCCTCACGCAAAGATCGGCGGTCCGGAATCCACCGGTGTCTATGCCGGCAAGAATGGGCCGAGTACGAGCGAGGTTTTCCTGCGGCAGTTTCTGGAGCACTGCGCGCACGGGAAGAACGCAGCCACCGGCGGCACGGGCGCGCCGCTCGACTTCATCAGCTTTCATCCCAAGGGTTCGCCGAAATTCGTGGGTGGGCATGTCGTGATGAACGTTGGCCATCAGCTTGCCGCGGTGGAGCGCGGCATGGAAGTGGTGGCGAGCTACCCGGAATGGCGCAAGACGCCGATCATTCTGGGCGAGAGCGATCCCGAAGGTTGCGCGGCCTGTCAGGGGCCGCAGAACGGCTATCGCAACGGCCCTCTCTACGGGGTGAGCGTGGCTGAAGCGACGGCGCGTACCTGGGAGCTGGCACGGGAGCACGGCGTGCACATACAAGGCGCCGTAACGTGGGCATTCACCTTTGAGAACCAGCCCTACTTCGCCGGTTTTCGCGAGCTGGCGACCAATGGCGTAGATAAGCCGGTGCTGAACGTCTTCCGCGTGATGGCCATGCTGGGCGGCGACTGGGTGCGGACAGAGAGCACCGGTGCGCTTCCGGTTCAGCATATTGTCACCCGCAGTGTGACAGATGCGCCCGATGTGGATGCAATAGCTACGCGACGTCCGCACGAGGTGGATGTGCTGCTGTGGAATTATCATGACGCCGACGTGCCCGCAGCTCCCGCGAACGTGGCGCTGCAGGTGCGTGGGCTTCCCACTACGCAGGTGAAAGAAGAGACCTTTCTGATGGATGCGTCGCACAGCAATGCGTATGCAGTCTGGCAGCGGATGGGCAGTCCCGCGAAGCCGACCGCCGCGCAGCAGCAGGAGCTGGTACGTGCAGGGAAACTGGAGCGCGTGACAGCGCCGCATCCACTCGCCGTGAAAGATGGCGCGGCAAGTGTGCAGATGCTTTTGGCGCGGCAGGGCGTAGCACTGGTGCGGTTGCAATGGTAGCGCCCCAGTTGTGCGCCGCGTATTGGGGCCTTCCCCTCGCTTCTCCTGTGCAGTGGCCGTTCCTCCTTGTCATGGAACGCTTCGGCATGGCTGTCGCCGTCGGCGTCTTCGTCGGGCTGGAGCGCGAGCACAGCGGCAAGCTGGGAACACGCACCTTCGGATTGGTTGCGCTGCTGGGCTGCCTCGCTGGACTTGAAGGGCCGCAGCTT
Source organism: uncultured Acidobacteriaceae bacterium (assembly GCA_963758545.1). GTDB lineage: Bacteria > Acidobacteriota > Terriglobia > Terriglobales > Acidobacteriaceae > KBS-83. The sequence continues at coordinate 76,180 of CAVWVY010000002.1, forward strand.
ATCTGGGCGGCCATGGCGTTCGTCCTCCTGCTGATCTGGCTGATCAACTGGCGTAGGCTGAGCGCGCACGATCAGCTGGCGACCACCACCTCGCTGAGTCTTGCCATAGTAGCGCTGTGCGGCGTGTTGTGTGGTATCGGTCACCTGTATACGCCCGTGCTGGCCGCTATCCTGTGCACGGCACTGCTGGCTTGGAAGCAGCCCATCCATGCCTTCACCAGCGGGCTTACGCAGCAGGAGATCCGCTCGGCGGTGCTGCTGGCTGTTCTGTCCGGAATCATCCTGCCGGCGTTGCCATCGCATCCCGTCGATCCCTGGCGGCTCATCCACCCGCGAGACAACTGGTGGAGCGTCGTGTTGATCGCCGGCATCGGGTTCATCAACTACATCCTGCTCCGCGTGCTGGGGCCACGCGGCATGGAGGTGACCGCCTTCTTCGGCGGCCTGGTGAACAGCCGCAAGGTCATCGTGGAGTTCATGCTCCGCGCGGAAAGCAACCGCGAGACGCTGCTGCCGGTGATGTATCGCGGCGTGATGCTGGCGACCGCTGCGATGGCCCTGCGCAACGCGATCATCGTTGCGGTGCTGGCGAAATCGAAAATTGCCCTGCTCTACAGTGCCGCGCCGCTCGGACTGATGTTCCTGCTGAGCGCCGTGCTTTGGCTGACGCATCCGCTCAGGCGCCACGACGAAACCGCGCCGGCCCTCACGCTCGATTCGCCGTTCAGCCTTTCGGCAGCGCTAAAATTCGGCGCTGTCTTCCTGCTGCTGAACGTAGCAGGCGCGCTGGCGCAGCGGCACTTTGGCTCAGGCAGCTTCTTTTTCGTCAGCATTGCGGGCGGCCTGCTCTCGAGCGGCTCCTCGATCGCGTCGGCGTCCACCCTGATCCATCATGGCGAGGTGCCCGCGCTGACCGGCGTAATCGGCGTGGTACTGTCCAGCCTCACCAGCGTCGTGATCAATATCCCGTTATTACAGCGCGTGCCCTCCGAAGGCGGATACCGGCGCAAGGCGATTGTGGCGCTGTGCGGCATAGCAATCGCGGGAACAATCGGAATCGCCATGGATCTCCTATGGCTCCATCTGCACGGGCCGGCGATATAGGCACGGCTAGCTGCTGCGGATGGCGGTGAGCGATCGGTGGCTATTCGGGGAACTAATTTCTTCGCTCTCCGGTATCGATTTGTTATTTCATGGTGGACAAGCGAAAGAAAACGAAGTATAGGGAAATAAAACGTTCGCGCCCAATAGATCACCGCTCGTGAAAAAGAATGGGCCAGAAGCCGAATGCATGGCCCGCCAATTCGCCGTAGCGAAAGGAGAAATTCGCTTCGATGCAGCGCAGAGAGTTTTTCAAAAGCAGCGTTGCGATGGCGGGAGCTCTCGCGATCGGGAACGGCCGGGCGCAGGCGATGGTGCGCGCTCACAACTGGGAGAAATACGATTTTGGCTCCGGACCTGTCGTTACCGATCGCCTCAATCAAGGCCCGTTCCCCCAATATCCGCCAGATGCAGCCATTCCCAGCGATGAGGTGGTCATGGCGACGACCCCCTCCGATGAAGTGGTGCCGAATTATGGCAAAGGTCTGGTCACCTACATCACCGCTGACATGGGGAAAGAGGAGATCAAGGGGGACAACCTCAATAAGGCGATCGAGGACCTGGTTCAATTCCCACTGGGGCAGCAACTTTACATCCGGCCAACCTGGCGAGAGATACAGCCGCGTCCCGGACGTCTTGAGTTGCCGGATTATCTGAAGCTGGTCTTTGAGTTAGCAAGGAAGAACAATAAGCGGATCGGTCTCCGCGTTCAAATGAGCGCGCCGGATTACACGCACGAACCGGCGCTGCCCGACTTTGTTCTCGAAAAGGTGCCGAAGGTGAATCTGCTGCTCGCTGACCAGAAAGATCAGGCCGCTGCGCAGCGATTTCTCGATAACCCTCATTCGCGTTATCAGCCGCGCTTCGACGATCCATTCTTTCAGCAATCCTTCCGAGAGCTTGTAGGTCTGCTTGCCGCGGAGTTTAACGGAAACCCCGCGATCGAGTTCATCGACACATTTATGTATGGCTTCTGGGGAGAAGGCCACACCTGGCCATTCAGCAACAATCCCTTTCCCGATTACCAGACAGCGGAACGCACCTGGATCGACATGCTCCAGGTGCAACTGGAGTCCTTCACCAAGACTCCTCTGCTGACCAACACCCAGCCCGACTTCAGCCGGGTCGGCAATTCTGAATTGCTGGACCGCAGTGTCCGCAGCAACAACTGGATTCGCAGTGACACCATCTTCATCGAGAACGAGCAGATTGAAGCGCTCAGCAACCGCCCCCCTGGATTGCCGCTCTGCTTGAGCAGGGGCTTCCGGGCAAGGCTCCCGCACCGGCCGGCGAAGACGGAATCTCGCACACGGAAAACATGATCGCCCATGTCATGGATGTGGGAGCGAATTACTGGTCACTATGGAACTTTCATCAGATCAGCGCCAGCAACCTTGAGAACTACTATCAGGCTTATTCGCCATGGTTCGACCGCATCAACCGCCGCATTGGTTATCGTGTACGGCCGTCGTTTATATGGAGCTACGAGGACGATGGATACCTCGGGCTGATTGTCGGTTTCGCGAACGACGGCATCGCGGGTGTTCCCGGCGTGCTGCGCGTGACGGTGGAGAATCAAAACGGACAGCCGCTCAAGAGCGGTTGTCTGGATGCCGGCCATCCGCTGCCGGGAAAAATCCGGCAGGCACAATTTGTGCTGCCAAAGGGTACAAAATGGCAAGGTCTCAAGCTAAAGGCAGAAATCGAAGTGAAAGGGATGCGCTATCCGGTACGGTGGGCGTGTGGGCAGAAGCTGAATGAAGATGGCACGTTGATGCTGCGGCCCAATCTAGGTCAGGGCATTTAGCTTTACCGAAAGGTGATCTGCTGAAAGCCAAGGGATTGCAGCAGAGTGGTAAGCGTAGCGCGGGCATTGCCTTCGGCGGTGGTCAAGATGCCGCTGTCGAGCGCGGATTGGCGAAGGTCGGCCTCGGCTTTTTCGCGGGTCTCGGATTCGAGGTTTGGGTCCGTGGGCACCAGCAGGCCCGTCAGGCGCGAGTAGACGCGCGTCTTGCTGTTATCGAGTGAGACGGAGAGCAGCTCCGCCGCAGGCATGGTGATGATGACACTGCGGCCATCGATCTCGACGCCGCTGGCCTGCACCTGCCTCAGGTCGACGCCTGCCACAGCTTGCCCATGCACGATCAGCAGCAACTTGTCTCCGGTCAGGAAGTCCGGCAGGTACTGGCTGGAGCGGTTGCCCTCGACGACCTTATCCATGGTGTAGACGACCGACTCGAGGCGCGCGAGTCGCTGGATGCTGGCGATGACCGTGGGTCTGGAGATGTCGATCGTGTCATGCCGGCCAAGGAAGGCCATGCTGATGCGGCTCCGCATGGACGCGCCAACGTGGCGCACGACGGCCGGCACGGCGAGCAGCGCTACAAGCAAGCCGACGACAATGCCGAGGATCAGTGCGGGAAAGGCGGACGAGTGCCTTACCTCAACCGGTTGCTGCGCAGTGGAGGGCATAACGGGTCTCTCCATTGTCTGACGCGCGAGAAGGCGCGAGGGCTTTACGGCGGTATCAGGATTTTTTAATTCCGCGCCGAATGATGGGGCGCGGATCAGATTAACGACGCGCGAGCGCCTCGTCGGCTGTCCTGGATTGTGGCGTGGCCTGCTTTGTTCGGTTGGCGTAGCTGGCCGTCACGAAAGCACGGAAAAGCGGGTGCGGCTCGAGCGGCTTGGATTTGAATTCGGGGTGGAACTGGCAGCCCAGGAAGAAAGGGTGATTGGGCAGCTCAACGATCTCGACGTAAGTGGCGTCGGGCGTGGTGCCGGTGATGCGCATTCCCGCGCCCGTGAGCAGCGGCTCATATTCGCGATTAAATTCGTAACGATGACGGTGCCTTTCTGAGATCTCATGCTTGCCGTATGCCTCGGCGGCTTTCGAGCCGGGCTCGAGCAGGCAGGTCCATGCTCCTAGACGCATGGTCCCGCCCATCTCCTCCACGCCGGTGAGCTCGCGCAGTTTGTAGATGACGCGGTGCGGCGTCGCCGGATCGAACTCGCTGGAGTTGGCACCGTGCAGCTTGCAGACATTCCGCGCGAACTCGATAGTCGCAGTCTGCATGCCGAGGCAGATGCCGAAGTAGGGCGTGCCCGACTCGCGAGCGTAGCGAATGGCGTTGAGCATGCCTTCAATACCGCGCTTGCCGAAGCCGCCGGGGACCAGGATGCCATCAAAGTCCTTGAGCTGCGAAACGTAGTCGTCCGCTTCCAGGCCCTCCGCTTCCAGCCAGGTGACGCGCAGCTTCAGGTTCTGCGAGAGCGCCCCATGAACCAGCGCTTCCTTCACAGATTTGTAACTGTCCTCGTACTCGACATACTTTCCGACAATGCCGATGTGGACTTCGTCCTTGGGATGGTAAGCATGGTCGACGACCTGCTGCCAGCGGGAGAGATCGGCGGGTTTGGTCTCCATGTGCAGGTACTTGAGCGCCAGGGCGTCGACGCCCTCCTGCGCGAAGTTGAGCGGCACTTCGTAAATCGATGCAACATCGCGCGCCGCGATAACCGCCTGGTCTTCGAGATTGCAGAACAGGGCGATCTTGCTTTTCAGCTCGCGGGAGAGCGGGCGGTCAGAGCGGCAAAGCAGGATGTCCGGCTGGATGCCGATGGAAAGCATCTCCTTGACGGAGTGCTGCGTCGGCTTGGTCTTCAGCTCCTGCGCCGCCGCGATCCAGGGAACCAGCGTGACGTGGACGAAGACCGTGTTCTCGCGGCCAAGCTCCTGGCGCATCTGGCGGATGGCTTCGAGGAAAGGCAGCGATTCGATGTCACCGACGGTGCCGCCAATCTCGACGATGGCCACATCGCAGTCCGCCGCGACCTTGCGCATGGCGTTCTTGATCTCGTTGGTGACGTGCGGGATAACCTGGACGGTTTTGCCCAGGTAGTCGCCGCGGCGTTCCTTGGTAATGATCTGCTCGTAGATGCGGCCGGTGGTCAGGTTGTTGTCGCGGGTGAGCTTGGCGTGGGTGAAGCGCTCGTAGTGGCCCAGGTCGAGGTCGGTTTCCGCGCCATCGTCGGTCACGAAGACCTCGCCATGCTGAAAGGGCGACATGGTGCCCGGATCGACGTTCAGGTAGGGGTCGAATTTCATCAGATTGATGCGGAGACCGCGGGCTTCCAGCAGGCAGCCGATGGAGGCGGCGGCAAGGCCCTTGCCAAGGCTGGACACAACACCGCCCGTCACAAAGATGTACTTTGCTGACACTGCATCACCTCTGAATTGTGGCTTTGGATGGCGTACCGGGTGGGCACGATCAAGTATCGCAGAGTCGCGGCGGGTTGAAAAGTAGATTTACGGGAGCAGACTTTCCGGCCTGTGGAACGTCTAGACTTTGGAAACAAATGGGACGCAGAGCAAGCAATCGGTTTGTAGCGGCAGTGGTTCTGACGCTGCCGTCGTTCGCGCAGACCAAGCCGCCCACCAGCCCGGCAGAGATCGCCAATATCCACCGGCTCATCCTCACCGACGGCAGCTACCAGCAGGTGCGGCGGTGGGAGATCAAAGGTGATCGGGTGCGCTATATCTCGTCTGAGCGCAACGGCGCGTGGGAGGAGCTGCCGGTCAGCATGGTGGATTGGGCCGCGACGGAGAAGTTCTCCCACGCCCATACCGAGCAGGGGCAGGAGGAGGCAGCCGCGTCGGCCGATGCAGCAGCCGTGGACGCAGAGGCTGCCGCCGAGAAGGCGGAGATGAGTTCGCGCACGCCCGCCGTGCTGCCGCACCTGTTTCTGCCGGACCGCGACGGCGTCTGGGTGTTGGACTATTTCCAGAACCGGCCGGAGCTGGTGACGTTGGAGCAGGACAGCGGCGACGTAAACCAGCCGACCGGTCACAACGTGCAGCGCGGCGCGATCCATCCCCTGCCTAATCGAAAGGCAGAGATACGGCTGGATGGCGAGGGCTCGAGAGTCCATCTTCACGGCAATGAGCCTGTCTTCTACGTGAGCCTGACCGGTGGCGATGACACAGCCGGATCCGACGCGATCACCGTGAGTGCGCCTTCGGCGAAGACTCCGACCGTCGTAAGCTCGCCAAACAGTCAGTACGTCATCGTCGAAGTGGATCCGCGCCGCAGCTACCGCGTGATCACGAACGTGACACTGAACCAGATCGGAAGCCAGAACGCCAATGTCACTGAGACCACAACCACGGTGCTGCCCGGCAGCCACTGGATGAAGGTGGTCCCGAAGCAGAAGCTGACCATCGGCCAATATGCATTGATGGAAGTGCTGGGGCCGCACGCAATCAATCAATCGGTCTGGGACTTCGCCATAGAGCCGCAGTCGGGCGACAATCTCAACGCGATTCTGCCGGTCAGTCAGTAGCCGGCCGGCCGATTACCGGTCTTCGACAGCGATGTCGTCGCGGGTCGTGTTTTTCACCGAGTACATGCGCTGGTCGGCGCGTTCGAGCAGCGCGGCGGCGTTGTCTGCGTCCTGGGGATAGCTGGCCACGCCCATGCTTGCGGTCAGGCGCAGCGCGAGCCCTTCCGGGCTGAGAAACCGTCGCGCCCGGATCGCGGTGAGCAGCCGGTTAGCCGCTGCGGTTGCGGCGGAGCCGCTGGTATGTGGCAGCACGACCACGAACTCATCGCCTCCATAGCGGAATGCAATGTCCACACTGCGCATGGTGCGGGTGATCACCTCGGCCGCCTCGGCCAGCACGCGCGTCCCCGCGGAGTGTCCATGCACGTCGTTCACCTGCTTGAAGTGATCGAGATCGAGGAAGAGGATGCTGAACGGCTGGTCGAAGCGGCGGGCGCGCTCAATCTCCACCGGCAGCACAGCTTTCAGGTGGCGTGCATTGAACAGGTGCGTGCAATCATCCGTGATGGTGAGTTCCTGGATGCGTTCGACAGCTCGAGCATTCTCGATCGCGATGGCAGCGTAGTCGCAAACAATATAGAGAAACGTGATGGCATCGTCGGTGAGCGTCTGCGGTTCAGGATGCGTCACCTGCAAAACGCCGAGCGTGCGCTCGCGCGAGCGCAGCGGCAGGCAGATGGCGGAGTGCTGCTGGTCCCCGCTGGACAGGCGAGCGGCGTTGCCATCCGTCGTCACAATCAGCGGCTCGCCATTCAGCGCCACCCAGCCGGCCATGCCTGTGCCAAGCGGGATGCGGATATCCTGCAGCGCTTCGTCGGAGACGCCGCGGGCCAGCGCGTAATAGAGATCACGCTTCTCCTCATCCACCATCAGCAGAGACCAGCTTTCGGGATGAAAGAACCGCTCCATCTGCGCGAGGATGCTGCGCAGGATGCTGGGCAGGTCGAGCGAAGAGGTGAGCGCCCGCGCGGCATCGTGAAAGAGCCGTAGGTGCTCGAAAGGAGCTGCGCTGGTCCGGGCGGGGTCTTGCATTGGCTGCTGTCGATTGTGCCACGGGATCGGCTATTCAGGCACAAGGCGCCCGCTGATCATCCCTGAATGGTCGCGGTCAGCGCCGCACTGCCCAGGCCATGCCGTCCGGCTCGCCGCCCGCCTGGATGTGGCCGGTAACGGTCAATGATCCGAGATCGATCACGGCAACGTAGTTGTCCGGACTGCATGCGACGAAGGCGCGTGCACCGCCCGGCTCGACCAGAACGCCCCCGGAGCCGTGGCCGATCGGAATGCGCTTGATCACCTGCCGCGTCCCCGCATCCAGCACCACAAGCTCCGGACCACTCGAAACCAGGACGCGCTTGCCATCCGGCGTGAATTTAAGCCGGTTCGCGCCGCGGACGCTCACAGCCAGCGTCTGGACGACCTTCTTCGCAGCAACATCAACCACGGAGATGGTACCGTCCTGCGCGTTGGCAACCCACAGCTCGCGATGATCCGGCGAGACATCGAAGCCCTCCGAGCCGTTGCCGACGCGCACGACGGTCTCGTTCCAATCTTTGCGAGCAGGCGGAGGCCCGCCGGGACCCTGGCCCGCGCCGGATGGGGGCATCGCGCCCGGGGGCGGCCCCATGTGGACAGGCTCCATATCGATGATGCTGACGGTGCCGGAGCTCACATTCGTGGTGATGATCTGTTGCTGATCGTCGGAGACGTAGATCATGTGCGTGCGGTTCTGGCCGGTGCCCAGGATCCAATCGACCTTATGAGTGGCGGGGTCGTAGCGGCCGATCGCCTTCGCGCCTTCGGCAGTGAACCAGGTCTTTCCGCCGACGAAGGTGAGCCCGTGCGGACCATGCAGCGGGCCGAGATCGATCGTGCCCAGCGTCCGATGTCCGCCCAGGTCGACCGCGGTCAGCGTGTTGAAATGCGCCGAAACCGTAGTTCGAGACGTATGCGGTCGTACCGTCGCTGGAGGCGATGACCTCGTGCGGATCATTGCCCACCGGCATCTTTGCCGTGACCTGCAGCGTAGATGGATCGACGATGCTGAGCGTATGGTCGTGCTTCGAGAGCACCAGCAGGGAATCCGTTGTGCTTTGACCCTGGACAGCGCCCGGGACGCAGAGCGCGGTAAAAATGGCGAGGATCGCGACAAAGCCGACGGGAACTCTCATGGCTAAAGATACCTCCGAATACCAGTCGGGGACGGATTGGATAGACGGCGTCACGGCCGGCGGAGTTCAGTGCGTGAACAGAAAAGGAGAGCCCGTTGTGCATAGCTGGCTCGCCGACTCACTCAGCCGCCGATGTGCACCATGCTACGGCTGGGCTTCAGGAAGTCGGGCTCGCCGATATGGTGGCGAGCCTCTTTCTGCGCAATCACTCCGCGGATATAGGAGGCGAGGTCGTCATCGGTGCCGCCCCGTTTCATCACGCCATAAAGATCATGGTCCGTCTGCGAGAACAGACAGGTGCGTATCTTGCCGTCCGAAGTGAGTCGGACGCGGCTGCAGGCGCCGCAGAAGGCACGGGAAACCGGCGCGATGATGCCGATCTCACCGATGCCGTCGTCAAAGGTAAAGCGTTGCGCCGTTTCGCCGGACGTTGTAGCCGCGAGCGGGACCAGAGGGCGCACTGCATTTACGCGGGCCTTCAGCTCGTCGTAGCCAATGACCGTGTCGCGCGACCAGATGCGGTCTTCCTCCAGCGGCATGAACTCAATGAAGCGCAGGATGATGCCCTCACTGCGCGCGAAGTGGACGAAGGGAACGATCTGGTCGTCATTGAAGCCGCGCAGCAGCACGCAGTTGACCTTGACTGGGCCAAGCCCGACGGCCTGTGCGGCGCGGATGCCGGCGAGCACGCGCTCATAGCTGCCGGGGACGCGCGTGATGCGCGCGAAGATCTCCGGATCGACCGCATCCATCGACACGGTTGCGCGGGTCAGTCCCGCATCGCGCAGCAACTGCGCCTGCGTAGCCAGCAGATGCCCGTTGGTCGTGACTGCAATATCGAGTGAACTGCCGGAGACGGTACGCAACTGCGCGATCTCGCGGATCAGAGAGGGAAGCTCCCGGCGCAGCAGCGGCTCGCCACCCGTCAGGCGAATTTTCTCGATACCCAATGCGACGAAGACGCGGATAATGCGCAGATAGTCAGCCTGAGGCAGCTCACTGTACTGGGCGCCGTCATTGCCGGTGCGGCAGTAAATACACCGGTAGTTACAGCGGTCTGTAATGGAAACTCGCAGGTCAGTGATCGCACGGCCATGACCGTCCGTCAGGCGTGGAGCCCCGGTGAGATCGGCCAAAGTTGCCACTGTCGGGATGGCTTCGGGTAACACTCTTTAGATTCTACGAGGGATGGTCGCCTTTCGCAGACCCGCTGCCGGTTCCGGCGCACTTGCCACCGGCAGCGGCTGGCCGCCGTGGCAGGAAATTGCTGATTCCAGGGCCACTGGAATCTTTTGCAGCCGCATACAGATCCGTATAGGTTACGTAAGAATTTCGTAGCAACTGTCCTCATATTGCATTTACTCTGAGCGCCACGTCCCGATCCTCCCCCGGGCAACTTCCCGAGGTGCAGGATGCACGCTTCAGCTACACAGCCAATCCCTGTCGGCAACAAACTCTCTTCCAACCTTCGCGATTCGCAATTGGCAGGAAAGCAGCCGGCCTGGAGAGTTGCTCTTCGCCGTCTCTGCGCGGCTGTAGCGTTCTCTGCAATCGCCAGTTGCGCAGGCGCGCAGGACGTGACGACTTGGCATTACAACAACGCCCGCACTGGTGTTCAGTCAAACGAGACGACGCTCACGCCTTCGAACGTGGGCTCCTCATCCTTCGGCAAAGTCTTTAGCCTGCCGGTCACGGGCGATATCTATGCCCAGCCGCTCTATCTGGGCCAGTACATGATGAGCGACGGCAAGCTCCACAATGTGCTGATCGTCGCCACCGCGCAGGACTATGTGTACGCCTTTGACGCCGATGGAAACAATCCGGCCCAGGGCTATCTCTGGCGCGACTTCCTCGTCAATTCGGGCGAGACCTGGCTCAGCTACACCGATGAAGGTAACGACTACGACATCGACCCCAACATCGGCATCATTTCGACCCCGGCGATAGACCGCAGCGGCGGGACGATCTACGTCGTGTCCCGATCCAAGACGACCAGCGGCACCACAAAGTTTTTCCAGCGCCTGCACGCGCTCAACATCGCCAACGGTGCGGAGAAACTGAATGGCCCCACGACCATCCAGGCGACGGTGAACGGGCTGGGAGACGGCGGGACGACCATCACGTTCAATTCTCAGCTTCAGAATCAGCGGGCTGCGCTGCTGCTTGCGCCGACGCCCTCTGCCGGCAGCGGCAATGCCGTTTTCATTGCCTGGGCATCACATGGAGACCACGGTGTCTATCACGGCTGGGTCATGGCCTACGACGCCGCGAATGTTGCCAATCAGCTTGGCGCCTGGGTCGATACGCCCAATGGGCAAGAAGGCGGCATATGGATGAGCGGAGGCGGGCCATCGTCCGACGGTCAGGGCAACATCTTTGTCGCCGATGGCAACGGAACCTTCGACGCAAATACCGGTGGGTCAGACTACGGCGACAGCGCCGTCCGCCTCACGCTGAGCACCTCCCTCGCGGTCGCCGACTATTTCACACCTGACGATCAAAGCAGTCTTAATACGGACGACCAGGACATGGGTACCGGGGCCGTCCTTCTGCTGCCCACGCAGAGCGGCTCCGTTCCTCACCTCGCTATGACGACAGATAAAACCGGAACCATCTATCTCATCAATCGGGATCAGATGGGCCACTTCACGATGCCCTCGAACAGCTCCCGGCAGAGTTTCGGTGGCGGCTCCAAGAACCGCAGCAGCTTCGCATTTTTCAATAACATGGCCTACGGCGGATTTGCCGGAGAGCCGTTGCAGGCCTGGGCGTTCAATCCATCCACCGAGCTGTTCACCACCACTGCGCAATCAAAGTCGGGCACCATCTATGGTTGCAACTGCAACGGCGCGGGCACCACGCCCAGCGTCTCCGCAAACGCCACCGCAAACGGTATCGTATGGGCGCTCGATGACAGCGGCTTCTATCACACGGCTGCCATCCTGCATGCTTACGACCCTGCCAATCTGGCCACGGAGCTCTACAACAGCACACAAGCCGCAAACAGCCGGGATGCCGCAGCGGTCGCCGTCAAGTTCACAACCCCCACCGTCGCCAACGGGAAGGTCTACGTCGGCGGACGCAACGCGGTGACCGTCTATGGCCTGCTGAACAATGGCGCACCGCCTGCCGCGACTCCGAGCTTCTCTCCTCCGGGCGGCACATACACCAGTCCACAGACAGTCAGCATTACGGACAGCACGCCGAACGCGTCGATCTATTACACAACCAACGGCACTCCGGCCAGCACCGGCTCGACGCTGTACTCGGCGCCCATACAGGTGGCTGCGTCGGAGACGCTCGAAGCGGTTGCCATCGCTTCAGGCTTCTCTCAGAGTAGCGACGCGCTGGCGAGTTACACCATCGGCGGCGGGTCCGGCTGCAACGCGCCCACCAGCCCGGGCGTGAACGTATGCAGCCCGGCGAATGGATCAACTGTCAATTCGCCCGTAACGGTGCAGGCATCCGCAACCGTGACCGGCACCATCTCGCACATGGAGTTGTGGGTGGACGGTGTCAAGAAGTACGCTACCACCGGCGGCTCAACGCTGAGCACGTCCTTGAGTCTCGCGGCCGGCACTCACCGCTTCGCCATTCTCGCAATCAATACTGCCGGAACGAAGTGGGAGACAGTCGTGAACGCGACCGTCGGTGGAGGAGGCGGGGGAAGCTGCACCGCGCCCGGCAGTCCGGGCGTCAACATATGCACGCCGGCGAGCGGAGCGACGGTGAATTCACCGGTAGCAGTGCAAGCAGCGGCTAGCGTGACCGGAACGATTTCGCACATGGAGCTATGGGTGGATGGCGTGAAGAAGTACGCCACCACGGGCGGGGCAACTCTCAGCACGTCCTTGACCCTCGCATCCGGCAGCCACCGCTTCGCCGTTCTCGCGATCAATACAGCGGGGACGAAGTGGGAACAGGCGATAAACGCGACCGTGCAGTAACCCAGGGGTCCAATAACCAGTAGCGGTCCAGGGACGCGTTTTGCCCCGGCTGGACGCAACCAACCGTGTCCGAACGCTCCGGTGTCGTTCGAATAAAGTTGTCGCCACCGCTTCGCGGAACGATGCTGGTGCATCTGTAAGCTAGAGCTATGTGCGCGAAGAAGATCGAGATGGAGGAGCAGGCCGCCGCGCGGCAGCACAGCGCGACGCGCTTCGATGTACTGGTGATCGGGGCCGGCCCTACCGGGCTGGCATGTGCCATTGAGGCCAGCCGGCGCGGCATGCGGAGCGTGCTGGTAGACAAGGGCTGCCTCTGCAACTCCATCTTTCACTACCCGTCCAACATGACGTTCTTCACCACTCCCGAACTGCTGGAGATTGGCGACATGCCATTTCCCAGTCCCAACCAGAAGCCGACGCGCGATGAAGCGCTCGAGTACTACCGCAAAGTCGCGGACCACTATCAACTCGATGTCCGCCAGTACGAAACCGTCCTGCGCGTCGAAGGCAACGACGGCGAATTTCGCGTCCGCGTGGAGGATCGCTTCGGTCGCGAGCAGACCTACATGACGCGCAAGATTATCGTGGCCACTGGTTACTACGATCTGCCGAATTACCTGAAAATTCCTGGCGAGGCGTTGCCTAAGGTCATGCACTACTACGACGCGCCGCACCCCTACTACGACACGGACGTGGTCGTGATCGGGGGGAAGAACTCCGCCGCCATCGCAGCGCTTGATCTGTGGCGGCACGGCGCGCGTGTGACGCTGGTCCATCGCGGCCCGCAGGATCCATCACCACGTCAAGTACTGGATCCTGCCCGACATCGAAAATCGCATCAAGGCAGGCGAGATCGAGGCGTATTTCGATTCCCGTGTCGCCGCCATCCGCGAGGACACCGTGGAGCTGGAGACTCCGAAAGGACCGAAGACGCTGCGCAATGATTTCGTCTTCGCGCTGACCGGCTACCACCCGGATTTTGATCTGCTCACATCGTTTGGTGTGCGGATGGACAATAAAGACCGCTGTCCGGAGTGCGATCCGCAGACGCTGGAGAGCAACGTGCCCGGAATCTACCTGGCCGGAGTAATTGTCGCCGGCTCCCGCACGAATGAGATTTTCATCGAGAATGGCCGCTTCCATGGCCGCCAGATCGCGACCGACATCGCCGCCCGGATGGAAGAAGCGGCCTCCCCGGCCTTGCAGGAAGAATAGGCCCCCTGCGACGTGGCTCATCCGAAGGTTGGTTTTCACCCGGCGCAGGGGCGCGGTACTCTAAAGAGCAACCGATCACGATCCCTGTAGACTGACGGTCGACAAGACCTTTGCGTCTTATGAATGTGCCGCTTGTCCTCCCCCGGGAGGCAGCCCCCATCTCCACCCTCCCGAAGAAGGGATACGGATGCCCTGGTTCCGTTACCGTACGATCCGCAGCCAATTGACGATCGGCTTCATTCTCCTGGAGCTGCTGTTCACGGTCTGCTTTTCGCTCCTGATCCTGCGAACCGAGCTGAAGGAGATTCATGGGCGCGCGCAGCGCCGCATTGGGCAGCAGGCGGTTTTGCTGGCGACCATGGCGACCGACGCCATCATCGACCAGGAGAACCATCGGCTGACGCCGATGACCCAGGCGCTCGAAGCCAGCACGTCGGTCCATTTCGTTCGCCTCACCGATCCGCGGGGCGCCCCGCTGCTGCCCAACACCGGCCACATCGAGACCAGTCCGCTGAGCCCGGCCGAGCGCAAGCAACTGCCGGCCGCCGGGCGCGCGCTCGATACCGCCGACATCTTCCAGAACAGCGAGGGCAATCGCGAGGCCGTTTATCCCATCAGGGATGGCGATACGCTGCTGGGCTATGCCTGGGTTGCCGAAAATCCAACCGCCGAGCGTCAGGAGGTGAATGCGCTGGTGCGCGTCACGGTCCTCGCCGGCGCACTGGGGGCGCTGGGCTGTCTGCTCGCTTCGACCCTCCTCGCGCGCTCCATCACGCGGCCGCTCCGCATCGTGATGAACGCGACGCGCCGGCTCATCCGCGATCCGGAGACCAAGGAAGGCTTCCCGCTGGAGGTGGCGGAGACCAACGAAGCCGGTGAATTGGCGCAGGCCTTGAATCTGCTCGTGCTCTCGATGGAGGAGCAGCGCTCCGGCCTCAACGATACGCTGGCGCTGCTGGACTCCATGCTCGCGCATGCGCCCATCGGCTTTGCCTTTCTCGACCGGCAGGGGCGGTTCATCCGCGTCAACAACTTCCTGGCGACCAGCATCGGCATCGAGCTGACGAATTTCCTGGGCCACACGGCGCCAGAGCTCTTTGGTCCGGAGGAGGCCGGAACGCTCGAACCACGGCTGGCAGCGATCTTTGCCGGAGCTCTCCCGGTCGACACCTTCGAGATGCAGTTGACCGACGCCAAGGGCGATGCGCGAAGCTGGCTGGTGAACTTCTATCCGGTCAAGAGCGGGCAGCAGGAGATTCGCTGGGTCGGCGCAGTGATGATCGACACCACGGAGCGTCGCCGCTCGGAGGAGACGCTGCGCCGCACCGAGAAGCTGGCCGCCGCGGGCCAGCTCGCCGCTTCCATCGCGCACGAGATCAACAACCCGCTCGAGGCGGTCACCAACCTGCTCTTCCTGCTGCGCACTCAGTCCACGCTCAACGGAGAGGCACTGCGGTTCACCGAGATGGCACAGCATGAAGTCGCGCGCGTCTCTGAGATTGCGCAGCAGACCCTGCGCTTCTACCGGCCCTCCACTTCGCCCGCCGTGGCGAATGTGGGCGAGATCCTCGATTCCATCCTGACGCTCCACAGCGGGCGCGTCCACACCCTGCGCATAGAGGTGACCCGCCGCTACGGCAAGCAGATCGAGCTCTACTGCCTCTCAGGCGCATTGCGGCAGGTCTTCGCCAACCTGATTACGAATGCTCTGGATGCTTTGAACGGTGGCGGCCGGTTGTTGATCCGTGCCGACCGATCGCACGGCTGGAAAGATGGCCGTTCCGGCGTGCGCGTCGTGGTCGCGGATACCGGATCGGGCATGTCGCCGGCCGTGCGCCGTCGCATCTTCGAGCCGTTCTTCACCACCAAGCTGGCCACCGGAACCGGGCTGGGTCTGTGGGTAACGCAGGACATCATGGACAAGCACCAGGGCCTGATTGCGGTGCGCAGCCGTTGCGAGGCATCGGAGGGCACCCCGGGTACGGTGTTCATGCTGTTCTTTCCCGACTACGGCGTGGGCAAGCCTGCACTAGCTGCCGCGGTCTCGAACGAGCAGAGCGACGCGCCACAGATCTCCGAGCAGCTTGCCTGAGTGATCTGTTCAATGTGTGCGGATTTGCGAAACGAGGCGAAGGCTCAATGTTCAGACGCCTTCAAGTCCGGTGCTCCGCCACGTCGATCGCGTTCTATTGTCCGCGAGCGCATCGCCGAAATTCTCCCTTGACGAACCCGCCCGGCCCTCATTGTGAGGAGATCAAGCAATGGCTTATCCAATCCCGGGCTAATTCATCCCTCCTGTTTCTTTACTCGGGTTGCACACACCGGTAGTCGGTTGCGTAGGCAGGAACGTCGTCCATCCTGACCCTCCGCCAGTAGAGTTGGGTGGGTTGAGCAACGCTGGAGTGCTGAAATCAAAGAAATCACTCATATCCCCGTTCTGCAGCCAGTGTTTATCCCGGTTGGTCAGCGGCGGAACATTAAATGTCTTCTCAATAAATGCCAGGATGGCAGTGTGGTCCATTGGAACGTGCGAGACGTAGTGCGGCTTCGAATACGGCGAAATCACCATCAGGGGCAATCGAACACCGCTCAGGTTGAACATATCGTAGCCTCCGTTAGCCGGAGTGGGAGCGGTGAAAGCCTTCGCGTCGTTGCCCAGGTGGCAGTAGCCATAGGAGCCGTTGT
This sequence comes from uncultured Acidobacteriaceae bacterium, assembly GCA_963758545.1. GTDB lineage: Bacteria > Acidobacteriota > Terriglobia > Terriglobales > Acidobacteriaceae > KBS-83. The sequence continues at coordinate 92,642 of CAVWVY010000002.1, forward strand.
TCGGATCAGGGCACTCCCCTTGCGAGTAAGCATCCGGGGTCGGGACCATGATCGGCGGCACATGATCGTACAGCCCGCCTCCCTCGTCGTAGGTCAGAATGAATACTGAGTCCTTCCAGGCGTCGCTATTCATCAGGGCAGTGATAATGGACTGAACATAAGCCGCGCCTTTTTGAATATTGTTGTCGGGATGCTCGTCGAGACCGCTTTTACCAGAGGCGGATTCGATGAAGATAACCTGAGGCAATGCCTTGTCGGGATCGCAGGGGGCGCCGCTGCAACTGCCGGCAAGCCGGCTCATCAGATCATCGATGTGGTAGACCTTGTTCTGTATGGCGGGAATGTTCCAGTCCGTAAAATTGGGCAGGAAAGTGCCATCCTTGTAATAGATAAGCCAGCTCACGTTGGATTGAGTCATCGCGCGGAAAATGGTCTCCGCGCTGTACTGTGGATGGCTCGAGTCCTCATCCCCAAGTTCGTGACCGAACGAGCTTGCGGCGAACAAGTACATGCGGTTGGGATAGGTTGCCGATAAGATAGGCGAAAACCAGCGATCGCTGGTGGCGAAGAACGTCGCCAGATCGTAATAGTACGGGATATCGTTCTGGTTGTAATAGCCTATGGCGCGGCTGCCTTCGGGATCGTAATTGGTCTCGTTGCCGGAAAGGCCGCCGTTGGGTGTGTCCAGGAAATTGTTCATGGCAAATGAGTTGTTTGTGTACGTGCTGGTCTTTAGCCATGCGTTATCCCCGCCCTTGAGCGCCACATCATGATGGCTTTCGTCCCATGCAGGCGTCGGGTTCTGGATACAGACCGTTTGCTGATGGAATGGCTGGATTTTCGTGCCGTCATGATGATTGGTGAGCACCACGCTTGGATTGAAACCATCGACGTCCGACGGGCTGGCCGGAATGCCGAACTGCTGCAAACGCTGTGCGCGATAGGGGCCGAGAGCGCCAAAGTAGTTGTCGAACGACCGGTTCTCCTGCAGCATGAAAAAGATGTGCTTGATCTTGCCGGTCGCTCCCGAATTCACCGTTACCGTAACGGTTTGTGTTAACTGTGTGCCGTCTGCGAGCGTGGCCGTTGCCGTGTAGGTGGTTGTCGCGCTCGGTGTCACCGTGATGGAGCCCTTCGGCAGTGGCGTGCATGGGGCGCAGCCGCCATTATTAATCGTAAGCGTGGTTACAGAGGGGTCGACATTCCACAAAAGCTGGACCGGTTGATTGGGCGTGGAGGTGGCCGGGGATGCAGTCAGACTTACATTGACTGCAGTAATGGTGACCGTGGCCGGCAGACTCTGCTCGCCTCCGGTATTGTGGGCGACCATGGTGTATGTCACCGTCGCCGGGACTGGAATCGGGGTGCCGGCAAGATTGGAAACTGGCAAAGCGCCACCCTCCTCCGGATCCCCCCCGGGGATCGCAGGTGTGAAGACCACCGAGGTGGCGTTGCGCGTGTCCCAGGTCAACGTTGAGGATGCGCCGGCAACCACGGTTGTGGGACTTGCGCTGAATTGTGTTATCTGCGGCACGCCGTCGTTAACCGTAACGGATACGGTCTGAGGTGCAGTGCTGCCGCCCGGCCCCGTGGCTACAGCAGTGTAGGTGGTGTCTTCAGTCGGCTCGTCCGGAGCTGGATTTTGCGCCGTGGAGATCTGCCTTTTCACTCCATCCGCACCCGTAGCTGTGATTGCGATCGAGGTGGCATTGGTCGTTTGCCAGCTCAGGTACACCGTCGTCCCTACTCCAATGCTGTTACTGCTCGCGCTGAAAACTAAGGTGGGCAGTCCTTGCGTCACCGTAACCGTCACCTGCTCCGGATTGCTATTGCCGCCTGGTCCGGTTGCGACCGCAGTGTAGGTCGTCGTCGCAAGGGGAGTGACGGCCTGTGTGCCGCCGGTCGAAGAAAGCTTGTAAGTGCTGCTGTCCGAGCCGGTGAGCGTTACAGCAGTCGCGTTTGTCGCGGTGACCGTCAGGGTGGATGAGCCTCCCGCGGCAATCGAGGTGGGATTGGCCGTGATGGTCACGGTCGGCGCAGGTGACTTTGTCACCGTCACGGTTGCCGTTCCGGAAGCCTTTCCTCCCGTGCCGCTGGCATTGGCGGTGTAGGTGGTTGTCGCAGTGGGGGTGACGGCCTGGTTGCCGCCGGTTGCAGACAGGGTGTAACTGCTGCCATCCGAACCGCTAACCGAGACCTGAGTCGCGTTCGTCGCACTCACGGTCAACATGGATGAAGCTCCGGCGGCGATCGAAGCCGGGCTTGCGGCGATGGTCACCGCCGGTGTGACCGGATCTATGGGGGGCGTGCCGGACTTGGCGGAGCCGCAGCCTGCGAATGTCAGCAAGAGCGGGAACAGCAATATCGTCGCCAGGGAGGAGAGGCTGCAGAGAGGCCGGTACGGACGCGTCTTCATAGAGGTGCGATTGCTCACTTGGGAATTCAGGGATGAACGCAATAAGGGCCCAAAGCAGAAAAGTTTGATCAGAAGGCTCCTCTCTCTATCGGAGGGATTGGCAACATGCCTGCCTTGCTGCGCCCGGTAGCGAACGTTCTCGTGCCCGGCGAACAGGTCCACTAAGGGGTAGACGCAGACCTGTAACAGTTACTGGTATCTCAAAAATCATTCGGCCAGTCCACCAATCTCTAGTTTCAGTCATTCCGACCGTACCCGCAGATCGGTAACAGGGAGGTGTTACGCAGGCCGATCAAGCGGAGCCATCGGCAAAATATTGCCTAAACGTCCAGTGGTTTGAAGTAATAGCTCCGAGCGATTGGGATTCGGCTTTTTCCGGGCCGAGCATGACGCCGATCCGAAATCACTTCACGGTGACCCGCGATTCGATGCCCTAGCCGCCGAGGCGCGGCAGGCCGGCCAATAGCAGGATGCAAGTCCATCAAAGGCACTTTCCCGGATAACGCCCCGGTGACCGGAAGTGATTCTCAACTGCTGCCAACAGGCCGAGTCACTTAGTGAACGAGGAAGAGAGATCGGATGTTCGAAGCGTGATCATGGTGTCTCGCGTATTCATGAGCGCATCCGAAACCAGTTTTGATGCGCTGGGAACAAGTCTCTTTACGTCAAGCACGTCATTACTCATAACGCAACGCCACCATGGGATCGACGCCCATAGCTCGCCGCGCAGGAACATAAGCCGCAAACAGAGCTATCGCGAGGAACAATCCCGCAGCCCCAAGGAATGAGATAGCGTCAACGGTGTTCAGCCCGTAGAGAATTTCGTGCAACAGGTAAGAAGCCCCCACAGAGAGGATCATCCCGACCAGCAGTCCAACCAGAACCGGCTGCGTGCTTTCGCGCAATACAAGTCCAAGGATGTCGCGCTTCTTCGCGCCAAGGGCCATGCGGATGCCCACTTCCCGTGTGCGCAAAACGACGATATAACTCACCGTCCCGAAAATCCCCATCGCGGCCAGCAACAGCCCGAGCATGCCGATAATGGACGCTATCGACGCCGCCATACCGGAGATGAGGAAGGCTGGTGTCTGATGCAACAACTGCTCCAGCGTCGCCGGGGTCGCCACTACATTCGGATCGATCGATGCGATGACCGGGCCGATCGCATCGATGAACTGCAACGCGTCTCCCCTGGTTCGGATGAGAATCGGAAAGTCTACGCCACCTTTCGGCAGTGGCAGATAAATCATCTGAGAGTCGCTGCCGTCCAGTGCGACGCCGCGAGTATCGCGGGCGATGCCGATGACCTGGTAAGCCCGGCCATCGGGATGCGGCTCGTTTTTGAAGTGGAACTGACCGCCGCTGTCCAGGCGAAGACTGCGTCCGACCGGATTCTCACCGGGCCAAAGCTGCTGTGCCGCGGACTGGCTGAGAATCACCGCTGCCTCGGTCCGGCCAACTTGCGGTACAAATCCGCGACCGGAAAGCAGAGGGATACTCAGAGTCTGAAAGTAATTAGGCTGTACGAACGTGTAGTAAAGGACGGCCCGCGTGTTGTGCGCAGACGCTTTCTCTCCATTGATTGACACGGCAGCCATCCGCATACAGCCGCCGTCGGGGGGACAAGCTCTGCTGACTGCTGTGACGCCGGGTAAGGCCGCGAGCCGGTCGCGAAGTTCACGAACGAGCGCGTTCCGTCCATCCGTGTTGTACCTAGGCCCTTCTGGAAACTGAAGCTGGAGATCGGTAACATGTGCGGTATCGTATCCGGTATCCATTTTCAGCGCATGAATGGAACTGCGAATCAACAGGCTCCCGGCGATCAGCAGCACGAGAGAGATGGCAACCTGCGCGCCGATCAGGATGTCGCGCAGCTTGCGACTACGTATTGGCGAAGACGTGCTGTTGGCGTTGATCGCAGATGAGAGCGCAGAGCGCGAACCTTCGAGTGCCGGCGCCAGTCCGAAAAGTATCCCCGCGACCAGAGAGATCGAAAAGACATAAGCAAATATTTCCGGGTCAGGTGTCACATGCAGTACGAACGAGCCCCATTCGGCCGGTATAGCCTCCGCGATCATCGTCACTGACACCTTCAGAAGTCCCCAGGTAAAAAGAAGCGCGATGGCGCCCGCGATCACTCCAAGCAAAGCGCTCTCCGTCAGCAATTGCCGGACAAGACGGCGTCGCGTCGCTCCCAGCGAAAGTCGCAGACACAGTTCGCTCTGCCGCGAAGCAGCCCTGGCAAGTTGCAGGCTCGCGACATTCGCGCAGGCGATCACCAGCACCATTCCCACCGCAACCATGATGAGCAGGATCGAAATCTTCAGTCCTCTTTCCATATCGTGCGGAAATGGAGAGCCCGGGAAAAGACGAGCCACGACAGGCTTGCTCAACTCTGAGTGCGGGTCATGGAAGGGGCGGATGCGGTTCGCCAGGGCCGTCGTCTCCGCCTGTGCCTGGCTGATGCCGACACCGGGTGCAAGGCGGGCAAACGGCCTCAGCCACTGGTTTTCACGATCGCGGAGCCAGTTGCCATCCGGGTGTATGAAAGGTATGAGGCTAAGCGGAAACCAGAAATCAGGCGCCTCTACATTGGTGCCGACGAAATCGTGCGGTGTGATGCCGATGATGGTGAAGGGGATGCCATTCAGCCGCACTACCTTGCCCACCACAGCAGGGTCGCCTGCGAAGCGCCTCTGCCAATAGTTTTCGCTGATCATCACCGATGGCGAGACGGCAAGTTCCGCGGCGCTCATGGCGTCGAAGGTGCGGCCCCGCAGCGCGTTGACTCCAAGGACCGAGAAGTAGTTTTCAGAGACCTCGAAGGTGGTCGCGAACTCCGCATTGATGGCGCCGGGAGGAAGCAGGCCTAATTTTCCCAGGAATCCCCCTGCCGGAGTGCGGACAGAACCCCCGGCATCCGTCAGGGTAAGACGATCCACACTGTAAGCGATCACCCCGCTGAAGGAATGAAGGTTCTCCTGATATGCCTTGAAATCCGGATAGCTGATATAGGCTTCCGTCTGGCCGGACTGGCGAACCAAAGTGAGATTCACCATTGTCGCCGGGTCGCGAGCATCCAGCGAGCCAGTGGTCATCGCCCTATAAAAGGTGAACGCCGCCGTATTGACGCCGATCCCAAGCGCCAGCGCAAGCATCGCAATCACCGTGAACCGCGCATTGCGCCCCAGCGTGCGTGCCCCATAACGCAAGTCCTGCAAAATCGTCTGCGGCAACAGCATCAGATCGATTTCGCTCATGCGCTCCCGCCAAACAGCAGGATTCCCGAAGAGCCATCGCGCAGCACGCCTCGCCTCGGCAGGAGGCATACCTTCATCCAAGTTCATCTGCTCGCGCATCGAGAGATGGAAAGCGAGTTCCTCGTCGAACTCACGAGTCAGCTTCTCTTTGCGAAACAGCGCGCGAAGACGAGACATCCATGCCATGAAGAGCCCTCCGCCCTATGCCGGCTCGAATCCCAGCACAAGTAAAACTGCGTCTGTGACTTTTTCCCAGTTCTCGCGCTCGGCCTTGAGCTGCTTACGCCCCAGCGCGGTCAGTCGATAGAAACGCGCACGGCGATTGTTCTCGCTTAAGCCCCACTCGGCTGCAATCCAATTCTCCTGTTCCAAGCGATGCAGCGCGGGGTACAGAGAACCCTCTTCTACGCGTAGAACATCCTTAGACACACGCTGAATGTGCAGCGTGATCCCCCAGCCATGCATCGGGCCATGCTCAAGGCTCTTCAATATCAGCAGAGCCAGCGATCCCTGCAGGTTGTCGTTTCTGGAGGTACCCATGGGACTCTCCTATCGATATCTATGGAAGCATGACGATTTCTCTATCCGTCTGTCAAGTTGATGGGTGAAATAGGTTGGGGGGTATCAGTTGGAGATACCAGGCCAATGCATATTTCCACGTCGTCGTCCTGAGGCTTATTCCTAGTCAAGCCGGTCTTTGGAGCCGAATCGCGTGAACAAGTCAGCCAAATACAAAAAGCCACCAGGCGGTGGCTTTTGCTGTCTCATGGTTATGTAACCGAACGTGTTTCATTATACCAGATCAGTAGATAGAAAATGGCACAATTCTGAGTCCATTCCCACCATGGGATTACCTGCGAATTTAACCGACATTCGTCGTTTAATGTTCCACGTGGAACACTCCGGGATGAGTCGTTGGGAAACTACCCGCGCCTCGCATGTTCCACGTGGAACATGCGAGGAATCGCTGGAGACTCCGTGGTAAAGCTACTGAACTTTCCGCGCCGTCCCGCGGTAGTTCACCTTGATCGGGTTCATGGTGCGGTAGCGCACGCGCAGCCCGCCAACCGTTGCCGGCAGGGACTGGGGTGTTTTCGTGCGGTCGATGAAGACCATCAGCGCGGCCTCGGACGGGTTGTCCTGGCTCTGCGTGACGCCTACGCCGAAGAAGGCCGGATCGTTCATGAGCTGGCTGGCGTGCTGCTTCTGCACGGTTTTGGCCGCCGCGAGGGCGGCGTCGGAAAGGTGTATGCCCGGAGTTACAGATCCCGAGGTGGGAGCCGTGCCGCCGGCCACCGCGCTTGCGGTCGTCGGAATCACGCGCGTCGGCAGACCGCCGATGGTCTGGGGAACCTGCACACTGCCGGCGCGATTCTGATCGACATAGACCACGACGGCCGCCTGGCCGGGCTGGTCGAGGCTCTTGCCTGCGGCTACGCCCAGGATGCCCTTGGCGGCATCGACGATGGCTGCGCCCTGCTGGCTGGCTACGGTCTGGGCTGCGTTCATGCGCGCGGCGGAGACGGCCGCGCTGGCAGTCACAGTGTTCGAGTCGTAGTTGAGGCAGCTTACGGCGTGGGGCGATCCACCCACGATGGTGAATGCAGTGCCTTGCGGCGCAGAGCTGAATTCGGCCAGTTCAGAGAGAACATCGCCGATGGGTTGCGCGAAGCTTTCGCCTGGCTGAGTCGCAGTACCGGTTGAGCCGGCGAAGAAGAGAGCTACCGGCTGTGCGTTTGCCGTATCCACTACCAGCGACCCCGAATCACCTGCATCGGAGAAGTAGTTGCCGGGCATGCCGATCTGATTGGAATAGGTTTTGGAGACATAGAACTGCGTCTCTGCGGCGTCCTTGTAGTAGGAGACTTTTACGGACGCGTCGATCGCATCCACCGTGGTGCAGGTCAGGCCGGTGGTGCGACCGCTCTTCGCCACGGAAATCGTGTTGAGATTCCCGGAGGTCAGCACCTCACCGGTGCCTGCAACCGGGGCGGCCGCGGCGATCTGACTGTTGGTCCCGCCAGCGGCGCCCAGCGCGATGATAGCGCCGGAAGCGTCCACGTTTGTCGAGCTGGTCTGAGCAAGTGCGGCATCGATATTCGTCGAAGTGTTGTTCAGAGGAGCCCAGTACTGCAGGGTGCCGATGGCGCTGATGCCGGTGACGCCCGAGGCGAGCTGGGTGCAGCCGGTGTCCACCAGACCGGGCTGGATGATGGTGTCGCCCGCTACCCCCTGGTCGGATTCAGCCAGCACATGGTTGTTGCTCAGGATGTAGAGATTGCTGGCCTGGTCTTTCACCAGCGCACCGAGTGTTCCGCTGGCGCAATCCGTGACATTGCCATTGGAATCGAGATCGACGTCGTTGTTGTTGCCGCCGGAGGTGCCCATCTGCACGGCAGAGGTCTGCGGCGCCTGGTTATCGAGCGGCGAGGTATTAAGGCCGGCGCCGTTCAGCAGCAGCTTGGAAAAGCTGGTGGTGGCCGAATTTGCAGCGACCGAGCCGATGGCGTAGATGGCCTGCGACGGCACCGCCGACGGCGCAGTGTAGGTGGCGGTGCAATAGGTGTAATAGGGATTGGAGGAGCTGAGGCCGCCGCCCTTCTGGCACTTGGTGCCGCTGATGGCGCCGCCGGCAGAGCCCGGGCTGGAACCGCCGGTGGGTGAGGTCGAGAGACCCCAGTTGATGGAGCCGCCGCCGAGTTCAGCGATCGTGGCAGTCAGGGGCACGGTCGCGCCGGTGGAAAGTGTGGCGTTCTCCGGTGTGACGGTCTGGATGAAGCCCGGAGTTACGGTGACGACGGCGGTCACAGGCTGGTAGACATTGCTGCTCAGGTTGGCCTGAACCTGAATCTGGACGGAGTCCTTGGAGAGCGCGCTGGGCGGAGTGTAGAGGCCCGTGGAATCGATGCTGCCCTGGCCCAGAGTCGTGTTGTCGTTGGTGCCGGTGGTGACGGTCCAATTGACATTCGTTGCCGGCTGCCCGTTGGAGAGCGTGGCCGTGAACTGGACCTGGCTGTTGGTGTCGATGGTGGTGGTCCCCGGCGTGATGGACAGGGTGCCGTTGGACGGGTTGGAGCTGGGACTACCGCCGCCACAACCGGCGATAACGAGCAGAACAGGGCCAATGCAGGCAAAGAGGGGGCGAACAAACCGGGTCATAGTCACTACCATCCAGGATGCAGTCAATTGTACGTGCCCGGCGTGTCTGCCTACTCTCGTTGGGCGTGTCACGAAAGTCGTACGGCAGGAACGACGTACCGGGTGAGACCCGGAATAGACGATTAAGTTGCGGTGCTGGCCGCACCGGCGCACGCGCCTTCGACGCAGATCTTGTCGGGTGCGCTCCCTTCGGTCGCCTATACCAGTCCGGCTCTCGCATCTCCTGTTGCTTTCCCAACAAAGCTACGCGATACTCCTTTGGGTAACCAAATGGAAGGCGCGGAGCGCAGCCAATGAAACAGAAAAGGGATGTACAGCAGGGGACGCTGGCGCTGATGGTGCTGAAAACGCTTCAGGTTCTGGGCCCACTGCACGGATACGGAATTGCACAGCGCATCGCGCAGATCAGCGATCAACTGCTCTCGGTGAATCAGGGAACGCTCTATCCGGTCCTACTGAGACTAGAGAACGAAGGCGCAGTCGCATCGAATTGGGGACCTTCACAAAACAACCGACGCGCCCGTTTTTACCGGCTGACTCGCGCCGGGGAAAAATTGCTCGAAGCCGAGAAGCGCGACTGGGAGCAGACCTCAGCGATTATTGCGCGATTTTTTGAAGTGACGGCGGAGGATTTGGCATGAGGATGCTGAGCCGGCTTTTCGCGCGCGTGAGGAATTTCAGCTTCGGCCGCCGTGGTGATGAGCGCCTGCGTGAGGAGATGGAGGGGCACGTAGCGATGCAGGCGGAGGAGAACGTCCGGGCTGGGATGACTCCGACTGAGGCTCGCCGTCAGGCGCTGCTCACACTGGGAGCCGTCGAGGCGATTCGAGAGCAATACCGTGAGGAAGAGGGGCTGCCGCAACTGGAACATCTGCTGCAGGACTTTCGCTACGCATTGCGTCAATTGCGCAAATCACCTGGTTTTACGATCACGGCGGTGTTGACACTGGCGCTGGGCATTGGCGCAACTACGGCGATCTTCACGCTGGTGCAGCAAGTGATGCTGCAATCTTTGCCGGTCTACAGGCCGGATCAGCTTTGGCGCATCGGGGACCAGCCCCATTGCTGCGACTGGGGAGGATACAGCCAGGACAGCGACGACAAGTCTGGCGATTGGAACCTCTTTCCCTGGGAGGCGTACAAGCTGTTTCGAACCAACACCACGGGATTCCAGGACCTGGCAGCGTTCCAGGCGGGGAACCAGCCGCTGGCAGTGCGCCATGCCGGAACATCGGGACCGGCGGAGACGGCGAATGGCGAGTTCGTTTCCGGAAATTTCTTCCAGACTCTGGGTGTTTCCGCTTGGCGTGGCAGGCTGCTGATCGACGCCGACGACCAGGAGGGCGCGCCTCCGGTGGCCGTAATGAGCTTCCATGCCTGGCAGGAGAAGTACGGCGCCGATCCTTCGGTGGTGGGCTCCATATACCAGATCAATGGTCGTGCTTTCACGATCGTCGGCGTGGCCCCGGCAGGTTTCGTTGGGGCAACTATCGTGGACTGGGGCATGCCGGATATCTGGTTGCCGCTGTCGACTGAGCCGTTGTTGTTGGGGGGAACGGCGCGAATTAAAAACACGCGGGTCGATTGGCTAGACCTGATCGGACGCGTGCGCCCCGGGACGAATCCGAAAGCGCTCGAAGCCGAGCTGCAAAGCGAATTGCATGGCTGGCTGGCCAGCCACCTGGCAGATATGAGTCCGCAGGAGAAAGCTGTGTGGCGGAAGCAGACGCTCCGCGTGTCACCTGGCGGCGCAGGCTTCTCCAGATTGCGTAAGGATTACGGCGAGAGTCTGCTGCTGCTGATGGTCACGGCCTGTTGTGTGCTGCTGGTGGCTTGCGCCAACATCGCCAACCTGCTACTAGCACGCGGGCTGAAGAGACGGCAGCAGACGGCGGTGCGGGTGGCGCTGGGCGCGTCGCGATGGCGTCTGGTGAGGAATGCGCTGATTGAAAGCGTCACACTATCTCTGATTGGCGGTGCGGCCGGTGTGGCTGTGGCCTGGGCGGGGGCCCGGCTGATCCTGTATCTCGCCTTCCACACGCTGGAGCGAAGCACCTGGATTCCTGTGCAGGCCTCGCCTTCTGTTCTGGTTGTGCTCTTCGCGCTAGGAGTCTCTGTGCTGACCGGAGTGCTCTTCGGCGTTGCACCGGCGTGGATGACCTCGCACGCCGAGCCGGTGGAGGCGATGCGTGGCGCCAATCGTGAGGTGGGAGGCGGCCGTCCCTTGGCGCAGAAGGCGCTGGTCATTACGCAAGCGGCGGTATCGCTGGTGCTGCTGAGTGCGGCTGCGATGCTGGGCGGCAGCCTGCGCAATCTGCAGCACCAGGACTTCGGGTTCGATCCGGATGGACGCTACCTGGTTTTCCTCAACAGCCCCATACTGTCGGGCCATAAGCAGGAACAGCTGGTCCCGTTCTATCGTGGGATTCAACGTCGGCTCAGCGCCATTCCCGGAGTGCGCGACGTCAGCGCCGCGACCTATGCGCCGATGTCCGGCGATCAGGCGGCCCACGACATTCGGATTCAGGGAAAACCAGAGCCCGGCCCGAAGGACGATGTATCCGCCGATTGGACGCGCATCACGCCGGACTTCTTCGAAACGATCGGCGCCCGGATGCTGGCGGGACGCGCGATCAACGAAGATGACAACGGGAATACGCGGCACGTCGCCGTGATCAACGAAGCCTTTGCGAAGAAGTTTTTTGGGAACCAGAATCCGATCGGCCGCCACTTCGGTCCCGCCCCGCTGAGGAATGCGGGAACGTATGAGATTGTGGGCGTGGTCCAGAACATTCACTACGTCAGGTGGGGCTTCAAAGATCCAGCCCGGCCCATGTACTACGTTCCCGAGGCGCAGACCGTGCATTTCGATCAACTGGATCTTCAGAGTGACGAGCTTTTGTCGCAGAACCTCTTCAATATCGTGCTCTGGGCGCCGGGGCATCCCGCGAACATTTTCATGCAAGTGAAGAAGGCGCTGGCCGACGTCGATCCGAACCTGATGATCTATGACATTCAGCCGTATTCGCGAGTGATTCAGGGAACCTTCGATCAGCAGAATATGATCGCCAGCCTTACCTGGTTGTTTGGCGCGGTTGGCCTTGCGCTGGCTGCGATTGGCCTCTATGGCGTTACGTCTTATGGCGTGGAGCAACGCAGAAGCGAGATCGGCGTGCGCATGGCGCTTGGGGCCGATCGCCGTTCGGTGGTCGCTATGGTGCTGCGCGGAGCGTTCTTGCAGGTCGGCATCGGATTGGGGATCGGGATTCCGGCGGCGATTGGAGCGGGATATCTTATGGCCAGCCAGCTCTTTGGAGTCACGCCGTGGAATCCGTTACTGTTGGCAGGTGCGACTGTGCTTCTTGGATTGGCGGCGCTGGTTGCTGCGGTGATCCCTGCGCAAAGAGCGGCAAGCACCGACCCGATGCAGGCACTTCGCAGCGAATGATCCGCGCGGGAGGTATTCCCGATCCACTGCTGGCAGAAAGTGTCGACTGAAGAGGTGTTCGGCAGGGACCGACCGTGAATCCGAATGCTCTGAATGTTGTGGATTCGTCCATCCAGATTGCGACCTAAATGCGGGGATTGTCAGGCTGGCCCGAAGGATTCCAGTCATCCTGATGGAACTGGTTTCTGGCAAATGAGCAGTGTCAACGGCCTTCGCTCAAGAGAATCGGAAGATTGGCTCTCTATGTATTGCTGTGGTCTTGACTATCTAAACTAAACCGTTCAGTATTTATCAATCCTGCGAATTCTGCGAGGCGATTCCGCGATGATCTCGGTCCGCAACCTGGTCAAGACCTTCGGTGATTTCAGCGCCGTGAAAGACATCAGCTTCGATGTGGCGCAGGGGGAGATCTTCGCCTTCCTGGGCCCGAATGGCGCGGGCAAAACGACGACCATCAAGATGCTGACCACGCTGCTGCGGCCGACAAGTGGGCACATCGAGCTGGATGGCCTCGATCCGACGGTGAAGCAGAAGCAGGCCCGCCAGCGCTTCGGCATCGTGTTTCAGGATCCAAGCCTAGACGCCGAGCAGACCGCCTGGGAGAACATGGACCTGCACGGGGTGCTCTATCACGTGCCGCGCAAGCTCCGCGTTGAGCGGGCCGAAGAGCTGTTGAAGATCTTCGAGCTGTGGGAGCGCAAGGATGATTATGTGAAGACCTTCTCCGGCGGCATGAAGCGACGGCTGGAGATTGCGCGCGGTTTTCTGCACACGCCGAAGATCCTTTTTCTGGACGAGCCGACGCTGGGGCTGGACCCGCAAAGCCGCAACCAGCTCTGGACGCATGTGAAGCGCATCAACGAATCGGAGAAGACCACCGTCTTTCTGACCACGCATTACATGGATGAGGCCGATCGCGTGGCGCATCGTATCGCCATCATGGACCACGGCAGCATCGTGGCCCAGGGCACATCGGCGGAGTTGAAGGAGCAGACACAGACGGATTCGCTCGAAGCGGCGTTCCTGGCGCTGACCGGCTCGTCGCTTGCGCGACGAGGGCGCGGATGCCGGCAAGGATCGGCTGCGGCAGGTGGCGCAGATGTTCCAGCGCCGGTGAGGACTGGCCGTCCAAGCAAAAGCGTCTGCGGCGGTGCTGGCCGCACGGGCGCATGCGCCTGTGGCGCGGGTGTTGGGGTTCGCTCCCTTTGGTCGCTCACGCGGGATTTGTGGGCGAGCCTGCGGTGGGCAAAGAGAGAGACAGCAGATCCTCTCCACTACGCGGCTTTGCCGCTTCGGTTGGGATGACGAGATGTTTAGGAATTGGCTTGGGTCGGCGCGGCAATTTTGAAGGAGGATGAATGGGCGCGATTTACATTCTTTGGCTGCGTGAGCTTAAGCGGTACGTGCGCTCGCGCGTGCAGATCGTGGTGTCGCTGGGTCAGCCGTGCCTCTATCTGCTGGCGCTGGGCTTCGGGCTGGGGCCGGTCTTCAAGCAGGCCGGCCATGGCAGCTATCTGCAATTCATGGCGCCGGGCGTGGTCGGCATGACGGTGCTGTTCAGCTCGGTCTTTTCCGGCATTGCGATGCTGTGGGACCGGCAGTTCGGCTTCCTGAAGGAGACGCTGGTGGCGCCGGTCTCGCGCATGCAGATCATGGTGGGCCGGACGCTGGGCGGGGCGACGGTTGCCGTCATCCAGGGCGCGCTGATCCTGGTCATCTGCCTGATCGCCGGCTTTCGCCCGCATACCTGGCTGGCGATTCCCGTCGCCTTTCTCTTCGTCGTGATGATCGCGATGGTCTTCGCCGCGCTGGGGACGGCGATCGGTTCGGTGATCAAGGACATGCAGGGCTTTCAACTGGTCATGAACTTCCTGGTGATGCCGATCTTCTTTCTCTCGGGCGCGCTGTTTCCGCTGGCGAATCTGGCCGTGGTGATGAGCGTGATCACCAAGCTCGATCCGCTGTCGTATGGAGTCGATGGGCTGCGCGGGGCGCTGATCAACAATTGGTAGTTCAGTCTGACACTCGATATCGCGCTGCTTGCAGGGATCGCTGCGCTCTTTCTGAGTGCCGGCGCGTATCTGTTCACGAGGATTGAAGCGTAAAGCGAATGGCGAGACCGCGGAGTGCGCTGGCACACACGAAGGTCCTGAATGCTGCGGTGGAGCTGTTCTCGGAGCGGGGCATCGACGCGACCAGCATGGATGCGATCGCCGAAGAGTCCGGCGTGAGCAAGGCTACTATTTACAAGCACTGGCCGGATAAAGGTCGCCTTGTCCTTGAGGTGATGGGATATCTGCACGGTCTGGACGAGGAGCCGCCGGTCTTCGACTCCGGCGACTTTCGCGCTGACCTGATCGCACAGCTTCAGTATCAGCCCGCCACCGATCGGCAGGCGATGCGGGAGAAGATGATGCCGCACATGATCGCCTATGCGTCGCGCAACCCGGTGCTCGGCGTGGCATGGCGAGCGCGGGTGGTGGAGCCGGCCCGCGTCGCGCTGACGAATCTGATCCGGCGCGGGGAAAAGCGTGGCATTCTTCGCCACGGCATCGATCCCGAGGTCGGGATTGCGCTGCTGCTGGGGCCGATGATGTACCGGCACGTTTTTACGCACAAGATGGGACAGAAGGGTCCGCGGAACCTGGAAGTGCAGGTTGCGGATGCCTTCCTGGCCGCTTATGGCACAGGTAGACAGACGCCCATCCGCAGGTAAGCAGAGAGCTCAAGGCGCATTGTGGGGAAACGAAGGAGAACAGGGCACCGGCTCTGCTTCGATCCTGTCGAGCAGAGCCGGTGCGAGACCAAACAGCTTAGGCTGCGGCCGTCTTGCGGGAACGGCGGGCCGCGGCTTCGCGCGCTTCGGCGGTGGCGGGCATGATGGCAACAGCGGCATTGGCCTGCTCGGCGCGCAAATGGCGCAGCTCGCGGCGGCTCAGCGGCAGCATCGTATCCCGCGAGTAGAAGACCTGCTGACTGCAATCCATGCAGACCTTATAGGTTTGCCCCTCGATGGTGAAGGGACGCGACAGGTTGTTGTGGCGGCAGAAACCGAAGATAGCCTCGAAGATACTTTGAAAGAGATCCGTGATCCAGCGCATGGTGAAGCTCCTCGTCGTTGAGAGCGGCCTCTGGTTAACGGGGTCCAATGTTCCGGTGCCCGAGTGCAATGTTGAGATGCCGGCAGTCTGAAACAGTCGCTTGTGGAAGAGAAAATTTTTCTCTCTTTTAATCCCAAAAATCCCGTACCAGACTCCCGAAGTGTTGCTGGATGTACGTTAGCAAGGACGCGCCGGAAGGCGAAGAGATTTGTAGATTTCTTGTCTTACGGGTGAGACCTGCCAGTGCCCTTTCGGGGCCGGGAAATTGGTTACCAAAGCTTGCCGGCCGGGGCTGATTTGACTGGCTCCATTTTGGGAAAGGTCATTCTTGGAAAATCAAAGAGTCGTGATCGCGATCACGATTTTTCCGAAATGGGAGGCGCTTTCCATGGTCTTGAATGCCTCCTGCGCGTCGCCGAAGGAGAAAACGCGGTCAATGACTGGCCGAAGTCGCGGTTTGCTCGATGGCCCGGTTCATTTCCACGAAATGCTCGCGCGATCCAACGTAGATGCCCAGTATCTTTAGCATTTTGTGCAGGATAGGAGTGATAGTGAGGGGTTGTTCGCGACCGGTGAGCACGCCGATCTGGGCTACGACGCCGCCCGTCCGGGTAGCGGCCAGGGATTGCTGGAAGGTGCCTGCACCCCCGACCTCGACGGTGAGGTCGACGCCGCGGTCTCCGGTCTCCGCGGTGGCCCAGCGTGCCCACTCGGGATCGTCGCGGTAGTTGTGGCCGGCGTCGAGGCCCAGTTTGGTTGCCCGGCGTAGCTTGTCCGCGCTGGACGACGTGCCGATGACCCGCGCGCCGAGTGCTTTGGCGAACTGCAGTGCGAAGCAGGAGACGCCGCCTGTGCCCTGGATGAGAACGGTGTCGCCGGACTTCACACGGGCCGCGGTGACGACGGCGTTCCAGGCGGTGACGCCGGCGCAGGGGAGGGTGGCGGCCTCCTCAAGGCTGAGGTGGCTGGGCAGCTTTACGACGCCGTTCTGGTCGAGCACGATCTGCTGCGCGAGGGTGCCGTCGAGGTCGCCGCCGAGGGCGCCTTTGAACTTTTCCGGGGTGGGATCGCCGTCCAGCCAGTTCTGAAAAAAGGTGCCGGTGACGCGATCGCCGACCGCGACTTGCGTTACTCCTTCGCCAATAGCGGCGATGATTCCGGCGCCGTCCGAACAGGGGATGCGGTTGGGCTGGAGCTTCGGATTGTAGAGGCCTTTGACCATCATGAGGTCGCGGTAGTTGAGTGAGACAGCGTGGACGTCGACGATCACCTGGCCGGGACCGGGCTGGGGTGCGGGAACTTCGTCGAGTGACAGCTTGTCGATGCCGAATGCAGGAATGCGCCAGGCCTTCATGACCTTATTAAAACAGGGAACCGCGAAGAGATCAGGCCGGATCCACAGGCACAGGTGCAGCCGTGGGGTTCAGGGGTAGAGGGGTGAAAGCGGCATTTCGGCCGCCCTGCGGTTGCCGTGGTACTATCTTCCGCGTTACAAGCGGCCATTCCACTTCGATTTTCCGTCCGGGCTCTTCCATGAGCGTTTTCGTTTTCACGGTCCTGCTGACCTTTTTCCATTCTCGATAGAGCCGCCGCGCACGCTGACACGAGAGAGACGCGACTGTCAGGGGCCGTTCCAACGCAACGCGTTGCCGGATAGAGATCATGCTGAACCGGGAGCAATCCGCGGAACATTTATTCGTGGCAGCGCTGGATCTGCCACCGGAGCAGAGATCTGCGTTTCTGGATAGGGCATGCCAGAATGCGCCGGAGCTTCGCCGCAAGGTTGAGGCGCTGCTTGTAGAGAACGACCGAGCGGGCAGCTTCCTCGCGGAACCAGCACTGCCTCCGGAGAGCGAAGGCCAGCCCTCGGCGATCACGGCGACGCTCGGCTACTACCTGGGCGCAGGCAGGAAGCTCGGGCGCTACACGATCATCGAGCCGCTCGGCTCCGGCGGCATGGGAGTGGTGTATCGCGCGCGGGACGAGAAGCTGGAGCGCGTGGTGGCGATCAAGATTCTGGCTCCAGGCATGCTGACCGGCAACGAGGCACGCCGCCGCTTTCATAAAGAAGCGCTGGCGCTGGCCAAGCTGAATCATGACCATATTGCGGCGGTATACGACGTCGGGGAACAGGACGGCGTTGACTACATCGTGATGGAGTGCGTGGCGGGATGTTCTCTGGCGGCGAAGCTGAAGGCGGGGCCGTTGCCGGTAAAGGACGCGACTGTGATTGCGCTGCAGGTGGCGCAAGCGCTGGAAGACGCGCATGAGAGCGGCGTGGTTCACCGCGACCTGAAGCCGGCAAACATCATGATCACGCCGAAGGGCAACGCAAAGGTGCTGGATTTTGGACTGGCGAAGCTGCTGGCGACCGACGCCGCACTGACCATGACGGAGACGCATGTTCTGGCGGGAACACCGCTGTATATGTCGCCGGAACAAGCGCAGGGAAAGAACGTGGATGCGCAGACCGACCTGTGGAGCCTGGGTGTGGTGTACTACGAATCGCTCACCGGGCGTGCGCCCTTCCATGCGGAGGGAAGCATCGAAGTGCTGCGCGCGATCGTTGATGAAGAGCCGATGCCGCTGCGCAAGTGCCGTCCCGATCTTCCATCGCAAGCGGATGCGATCACATCACGCGCGCTGCAAAAGGAGGTGAAGGGACGCTATCGATCCGCCACGGCGATGGCGGGTGATTTATCTCAATTTCTGAACCAATTAAGTGCAACGGCGGAGGGCCGCCAGGAAGCGGCGAAGGGCGTGCGGCGCGGTCCGCTATTGGTCGCATCCATGGTGCTGCTGGTGCTCGCGCTATGGGGATTCTGGCTTTACCATCGCGCCGCGCGACGGACGTGGGCGAGTGAGGTGGCGATTCCGCAAATCGCGAATCTACTTTCGCAAAACAAGCCGCTGGCTGCATTTTTGGAGATGCAGGAAGCGGAACGATATCTGCCGGCGGATTCGCAGCTACAGCGCATTGCGAGCGAGAACACCATGACGGCATCGATTACGTCAGAACCGTCAGGAGCGACCGTCGAGATCAAAGACTACTCGACACCGGCCGCACCATGGCATCGTCTCGGCGTAACACCACTCAATGCCGCCCGGATACCGAAGGGATACTTTCGCTGGAAGGTGTCGAAGGCGGGTACGGGCGAATGGCTGGCGGCGCCGCCGACTGCGGCGAAGATGAACTTCCCGCTAGGTGCGATGCTCAAGGTTCCCGGAATGGGTCTGGTTCCCGGCGGCACCTGGGCGGATTATGTGGACTTCGTTGGCTGGCTTGGTCCCTACGTGCTGCCGCCGTTTTACGTGGACCGTTATGAAGTGACGAACCGCGACTATCAGAAGTTCGTAGACAGCGGCGGTTACGAAAAGCGGCAGTACTGGCGGGAAAAGTTCACGCGCGATGGCCGCGAGCTTTCCTGGGAGGACGGGATGGCGCAGTTCCGGGACACGACCGGACGGCCCGCACCATCGACGTGGGTGGCAGGCCACTATCCGGAGGGCACGGCGGACTTCCCGGTCTCCGGTGTGAGCTGGTTTGAGGCGTCTGCCTATACGGCATTCGTGGGGAAGAGCTTACCAACGGTTGGCCAATGGTACGAAGCAGCGCCGCCGGACCTGGCGAACCAAACAATTCCGGTAAGCAATATTTCGAGCCAGGCGTTGACGGCGGTCGGCACATATCAAGGATTGGGGCCATACGGCACCTACGATATGGCCGGGAACGTGAGCGAATGGGCTGAGAATCCGGTGGACAACAATCTACGCGTGTTGCTGGGAGGCTCGTGGAAGTCACCTTCCTATCTGTATTTCGATCCGGAGGCGCTCTCGCCGTTCGATCGCTCTGCGACGAATGGTTTTCGCTGCGTGCGCAATCTGGGTGCGCTGCCGGCGGCTGCCGAGGGTCAGGTGCAGCATGAGTCCCGAGACTTCAACAAGTTCAAGCCTGTCTCCGACACCGTGTTCGAGGCCTACAAGGCTCTCTACGCCTATCCGAAGCTGCCGCTGGATGCGAGTGTGGAGGGGATCGTCAAGGAGACGGCCGACTGGCGCGAGCAGAAGGTGACATTTGACGCGGCGTATCGCGGGGAGCGGATGGCGGCGTATCTGTTCCTGCCGAAGAATGTGAAGCCGCCGTATCAGACGGTCCTGTTCTTCCCGAGTGCGCGCGTGGAGTTTCTGTCGAATAACGACAACGGACGCGATCTGGGAGACGTGAAGTTTTTCGATTACATCGTGCAGAGCGGTAGAGCGGTGATGTACCCGATCTACCAAGACACCTATGAACGCCGCGTCAAATTCACGCTGCCCAGCGGTTCGCAGAATATCGAGATGACGACGGAATGGTACAAGGACGCTGCGCGGTCGATTGATTACCTTGCGACGCGGCCGGATATCGATGGTGGCCGGCTGGCTTATCTCGGCGTGAGCATGGGATCCGCCGAGGGAGTGATCGCTGCAACTCTGCTGCAGGACCGCCTGAAGACTGCAATCTTTCTGGACGGCGGATATTTCCTGGGTACGCCGCCGCCCGGTGGCGACCAGGCCGACTTTGCCCCGCGCATGAAAAGGCCGGTGCTGATGGTGAACGGGCGCTACGACTTTACGTTTGCTTTGGACAAGGCGCAGAATCCGCTGTTCGCACAACTGGGAACGCCGGAGGCCGACAAGCAGCATGTAGTTCTGGATACGCCACACGATGTGACCGACCAGCGTGCGCAACTGGTGAAGGCGGTACTCGATTGGCTTGATCGCTATCTGGGACGGGTGCGGGAGTAGACATTGCGCCGTTGGACTCTCCCTCGGCCTAGAGCCTATCTTGAGACGGCGTTCTACAGATTGACGTAGATCCGGCTCGGCCATAAGGCAGGCGACTGGCCAAGCTGTTGTAATTCCAAAGGTGCACTACGTAGGTTCGCTGCATGTATGCACGGCGAGACCGGCGACCTGCGTATAGTGTGTGTTTCTGACGAAACTGAGGAGGACTTGAGGATGCGCAGCATTGCAGGGCTTGGCGTTTGCGTGGTGTTAGGGATAGCGGGTGCGGCGGCACAGCCGGCGGCTCCTGCCCAGGAAACTCCATCGAAGGCCTGGATCGCGGTGAGCGATGCCTACACGCAGCAATTGCTCGCAGTGCAGCTGAAGCATCATCCGGAGGGGGGATCGGCCGAGGGGCTGGCGCAGTTCGACGAGCAGGTGAGCAACCCGACGCTGGCTGACTTTCAGGCCGAGCGAAGCGAGACGGAGGCCCTGCTGCCGAAGCTGAAAGCAGCCGCGGCGACGGAGCAGGACAAGAATGTGCGGGAGGACCTGGCCATCCTGCAGAAGGCGATCGATCTGCAGATCCGCACCCAGGACTACGACGAGCAGCACGACATCGATTTCATAAACGCGAGCGAGCAGGTCTTTGGCGGACTGAAGACTCTGCTTGACGATCAGGTTCCGGCGGGACGGCGGAATGCGGCGGTGGTGCGGCTACGCAAATATGCGGGCGTTGAGCCAGGGTTCACGCCGCTGACCGAGATCCTGAAGCGGCGCGAGACGGACAAGATGGCCAAGCCCGACATGTTGTATCCGTCGCGGGGCGAAATCGAGACGGAGCTGGGCCGCAATCAAAGTTACATCGAAGGCATACCGGCACTCTTCGTCAAGTACAAGCTGACAGGATGGGAAGAGCCCTACGCGAAATTAAAGACGGAGCTGGCCGACTACGACACGTGGGTGCGAACGACGATCCTGCCCAAGGCGCGGACCGACTTCCGGCTGCCGCCTGCCGAATATGCGCTGTCGCTAGAGAATTTCGGCATCGATACGCCGCCGGCGCAGATTGCCGCCGAGGCACATGCGGCGTTTACGGAATATCAGGGGCAGATGGCGGTGCTGGCGGCGCAGATCTCGAAAGCGCATGGATGGCCTTCGAGCGATTACCGCGATGTGATCCGGCAATTGAAAAAGCAACAGATCACCGGGGATTCGATTCTGCCGTTCTACGAGGCACGGTTGAAGGCGATTGAAGCCATCGTGGTGAAGCAAAAGCTGGTGACGCTGCCGAACCGGCCTGCGATTATCCGCCTGGCGACAGCAGCGGAGACTGCGCAGCAGCCGGCGCCGCACATGCAGCCGCCGCCACTGCTGCACAACACCGGCCAGAGAGGCACGTTTGTACTGCCGCTGAATATTCCCGGGGCGAACGGCGCGGCGGCGGACAAGTACGACGATTTCACCTTCGATGCGGTGGCGTGGACGCTGACCGCGCATGAGGCGCGGCCGGGGCATGAGCTGCAATTCGATTCGATGGTGGAGCATGGGGTGAGCCAGGCGCGTGCGCTGTATGCCTTCAACTCAACCAATGTGGAGGGTTGGGGTCTGTACTCGGAGTGGATCATGCAGCCCTACGAACCGGCGGAGGGCCAACTGATGACGCTGGATCTGCGACTGCTGCGGGCGGCGCGTGCCTTCACCGATCCCGAGCTGCAGAGCGGCAAGATGACCCAGGCGGATGCATATCGCGTGCTGGAGCAGGATGTGGTGCTGAGCCATGCCTTTGCGAAAGAGGAAGTAGAGCGGTTTACCTATCGCGCTCCCGGTCAGGCAAATAGCTACTTCTACGGTTATACAAAGCTGCTGCAATTGCGCAAGGACACGCAGGCAGCACTGGGGCCGAAGTTCGATGCACTGAAGTTCCACGACTTTCTGCTGGCACAGGGCCTGCTGCCACCGGACCTGCTA
Source organism: uncultured Acidobacteriaceae bacterium (assembly GCA_963758545.1). Classification (GTDB taxonomy): domain Bacteria; phylum Acidobacteriota; class Terriglobia; order Terriglobales; family Acidobacteriaceae; genus KBS-83. The sequence goes on from CAVWVY010000002.1 coordinate 114,761, forward strand.
CGGCAGGCGGTGATGAACGACTTTGTGCCCAGCCAGCGGTGAAGTAAGTGAGCGGCGGCGGCAAATCCGCTCTAGCATGGAGGTATGTCGAAGGGGTGGGAGTCAAAGTCGGTGGAGGAGCAGCAGGCGGAGCGCGCCGCGATGGTTGAGGCGAAGTCGAAGAGCCATAAACGGAACATCGACGGGGTCAATGCGCGGGCGCGACAGGCGCTGGAGCTGCAGCGCGAGCAGATTCTGTCGGCCCGCACGGCGAATCCGCACCGGCGAGCAGCGCTCGAAGCAGCGCTAGCGCAAGTGGAAGGGCAGCTCGCGGAGTTGGATCGCGGATAAGGAAGTCGCTTCGCTCCGGCTGGATTCTCAGGAACAACCCCACCTACCTTCGGTAAGTGGGCCCCCCTGCTTGTGCCAACGCAGAAAGCAGATCCCTCCATTTAGCCGGTCACGCTTACGCATGACGGCTTCGGTCGAGATGACGATTCCTATGGCGTTCACTCCGGCCGGGAGGGCGACTATTTTTTGACGGCTACCACGCTCGTCTGCCTGGAGAGCCACGCGCGAGCGTGGGAGACCTCTGGGCGGCCGGCGTCGCTGTTCTTCCAGGCTGCGAGGAACTTCGTGTATTCCTCGCGTGCGACTGCAGTGTTGCCGGCGGCTTCGCTGGCCTGCGCCATGCCGTACAAACTGAAGCCGGAGTTCGGACGATCTTCCAAAGCCTTTGCATATGCGTCGTGCGCGCCTGCGGCGTCGCCGGCGCGAAGCAGCACCGCTCCTTCGGTCTCGCGCGCGGATCGGACAAATGCAGGCGGTTCGCGATAGCCGTACTTCTTCTCTTCATGCGCGGCCTGGTCGAAGAGCGCCTTCGCATCGGGCAGCTTTTTCTGTGCCGCGAGGATAGTGGCGCGCAGCTCCAGCGACATGACGGAGAGGTTGTTGAGCAGCGGACCGGGTTTGGCGTCCGGCATCACGACGGCCATCGCCGGCGCGGTGACGGCGGCTTTCTTCTCCGGCGGCGCATCATGCACGCGCTGCGAGAGTCGCCACAGATCCGCGTCGAGACGATCGGAGGCGGCCTGGGCGGTCACGACATCACCAGCCTGGGCAGCCTGCATACCGGTTGCGAACTCCTTTAACTGACCGGAGAGAAACTGCAGGTTTTCGAGTTTCGCATCCGGTTTGCTGTCCTTGAGCATGCCGAGTATCGCGTCCCAGTCGCCGGTGCGCAGGGCGACGGGAAGCAGGGGATCGATGCGCGACATGCCATCGCGCGGCGATTGCGTGTAGAGGGTGGGGCCGAACTCGCCGCGCGCGCCGGAAATCTTAGCGGAGAGCGCCGTCGCTTCCTGCATCTTGCCCTCTTCCATCAGGTTGGCGATTGAATACATCAGGTTGTGGACATAGTTCCAATCGTCATCGACGGCGACGTGCTGCTCGCGCTGGTATTTCTCTTCGACTGCAGTGGAGGCCGCGAACCAGTGTTCTGCCTGGGCGTAGTCGCCGACGCGATAATAGATGTGGCCGGGCATGTGGACCATGTGTCCGGAGGCTGGAGCGAGGCTCGCGAGCAGAGATGCGCTCTTCAGCGCCTGCTCGGGATGCGGGCTAGCTTCGACGGCGTGGATCCAGTAGTGATTGGCGGCGGAGTCGTTGGGTGCAGCCTTGAGGACTTGCTGAATCAGCGCGATCTGTTCCTTCTGCTTCTTCTTTGGCTCGCCATTGTCGTCATAGCCGTCGCGCAGCGTTCCGGCGAGGAAGAGCTTGGCCTGCATATCGTCGGGATATTGCTTGACGATCTGCCGCCAGATGGCGGTTTCCTTCGCGGTGTCGGGGTCGTCCTCCGGACCCGCGGCGAGCACGGCATCATTGCCGGCGGTGGTGGCCTCGATGTAGAGCTGCTCGTGCTTGCTGACATGAGGCTTTAAACGGACCGCATTCGCGAGCGCCTGCGCGGTGTAGCTGTTGGGCTCGCCGTTGCGGAACATCAGCGCCTGATAGAGGCCCCAGTAGCACATGGCGCACTGGGGATCGACGCGGACGCCCTGCTCGAAGGCGCGCTCCGATTCGTAATCCCAGAAGTCGTGCAGCAGGGTGAGGCCCTGGTTGAACCAGGCCTGCGCCTCGGGCATGGCCGTGATGGTGAGATGGCTGTTGCCGATGCCGGTCATCTTTACCGGTGCGGGCAGGGAATCTGGCGCGGGCAGGGTTTTCATCTGCATGCCGGCGGTGTGGCATGCCATGGACTGCGCAGCACTCGCGGCCGTGGTGAATGCAACCGCTACGGTTACCAGAGCACACGCACAACATCGCAGGGCAGCAAAAGACATCTTCATAAGTTGTCGATCTAGAAAATGGGGGCGACGGCAGTATACGTGTTTGGCAAGTCGGCGCGCCTCATTCGCCGTACATGAAGCGCCGGGCGTCGCAGGAGATTCTGCCGGCTCCCATCGAGAGGATGGCGATGAGGCCGAGGAGCATGCAGAAATCGGTGCGGCCTTCGTGCATGGCGGGCCAGAAGCCCTGATGGAGCAGCATAGGGACCTTGGTGGTTGCGATGGCAACTGCGATGTCGATGAGCAGCGGGATGGCGGCGAAGCGGGTAACGAGTCCGATCATCAGCAGCATGCCGCAGAGGATTTCCACCACGCCGACAAAGGGCGCGGTGATGTGCGGCCAGGGGATGCCGATTTTTGTGAAGCGGCCGACACCGAGCGCCGCGGGGAAGAGGAATTTCTGAATGCCCTCGGTGAGGAAGACCCAGCCGACAAGGATGCGGAGCAGGAGTGCGGCCCAGGCATGGCTGAACGGGATGGTGTCGTCGCGCGTGATGTTCGCCATCCCTCGCCTCCGCTGATATGGCGACCATGCTAATGCAAGTTCGCCCGAACGCGCTCTCTTACTGCGGTGTCCGGTGAAAGAGCAGCGAGTTTGCCTGCGCGACGGGCGTGAGCAGAACCTCCGAGACATTGACGTGCGCGGGGCGCGTGACCGCGTAGAGGATGGCGTCCGCGACATCTTCGGGCTTGAGTGGCGTGATGTTCTCGTAGACCTTCGCGGCACGTTGCTTGTCGCCGCGGAAGCGGACCTCGCTGAACTCGGTTTCGACCATGCCGGGATCGATCGTGGTGACACGCAGCGGCGTGCCGAGCAGGTCTTCGCGCAGGCCTTCGGTGATGGATCGCTCGGCGGCCTTGGTGGCGCAGTAGACGGCGCCGTTGGGATAGGTCATGCGGCCGGCGGTGGAGCCGAGATTCACGATGTGGCCGCGGCCACGCTGCCACCATGCCGGGCACGACGGCGCGGGTGACGTAGAGCAGGCCTTTGACGTTGGTGTCGATCATCTCCTCCCAGTCCTGACGCTTGCCTTCGTACAGCTTGTCGAGGCCGCGGCTGAGGCCGGCATTGTTGACGAGGATGTCGATGGCTCCGCCATTCCTTCGGCAGGGCGGCGACGGCGCGCTCCACGGCGGCGTGATCGGTGACGTCGAGCTCGAGAGTGTGGACAGCGGCTGCGCCGGTGAGAGCCTCGCGCTCGGCTTCGAGGCGGTCCTGACGGCGCGCGGCGAGGAGCAGGCGGGCGCCCTGGGCGGCGAAGGCGCGTGCTGTGGCGAGGCCGATGCCGGAGCTGGCGCCGGTGATGAAGGCGACTTTGTTGGAGAGAGATTGCTGGACCATGGATTCGATTAGACCACTTCTGCGGATGCTGGCACTCTACGGTATCCCACCCTTCGCTTCCCACCCCAACCTGCGAACATCGCGCAGTTTGGGGACCCCGGCTTTGCTCAGGATGGGGCACCCAGAGTCATGGTTGTGCCAGCAAAAGGCAGATGCCTCGACTGGCTTCGCTGGCTCGGCATGACGAGGGGGCTTGGAGTCGCTTCTAGTCCTTTTTTGCGTGCAGCGGAGCGTCGGATTGAGCGATGCGGTATTGTCCTACGGCCCAGTCCTCGTCGGCGAATCCGGCTTTCTTTGCTCGATCAAGCACTTCGGCGAAGTAGTCGGCGAGCCGCATGTGGACCCCGGCATCGGCTGCGGCCTCGCGCACCAGGCGCGTGTCCTTGATGCCGAGCGAGACGGTGGCGCCGGGCTGCTGGGGCGGATTGAGGATGGTCTTGCCGTAGTTCTCGTAGAGCTGCGACTGGAAGAGCGCGCTGTTGATGGCCTGGTGGAAGAGTGCAGGGTTGATGCCCTGCGACTCGGCGAAGACGAAGGCCTCGGAGAGCGTCTGGTTCATCGAGGTGATCATGAGATTGCCGCCAAGCTTGAGCGCATGCGCCTGCCAGGGCTCGCGGGAGACGATGGTGAGGCCGCGGCTGATGGATTCGAGCAGCGGCCGGACTGATGCGAGCGGCGCATCTTCGCCGGAGGCGACGATCCAGAGGCGGCCTGCTTCGGCGACGGCGGGACGACCGAAGACAGGCGCCCCGACGTGATGCTGGCCGCGCTCCTGATGCGCCGCGGTGATGCGGCGCGCGAGCGCAACGCTGATGGTGGAGAGCGTGACGTGGATGGCGCCGGGTTGGAGGGCGTCCAGAAATCCGGGCGTGCATGCTTCATCGCCGAAGAGGACCGCTTCGGTTGCCGCGTCGTCGGTGAGCATGGTGAAGACGATGTCTGCGTGGGCGGCGGCTTCGCTCGGCGAAGTGGCGATGCGGGCATTGCCGGTGGCGACGGATTCGGCTTTGTCTGCGACTACGGTTCCAGAGCGTGACGTTATGTCCCTGGGCGAGCAGCAGGCGGGCGATGGGCGCGCCCATCTGGCCGAGGCCGAGAAAGGCTAGCTTCTGTTCTGCGTTCACACAGACTCCTACGAGAAGATGTTCTTCTTCTCTTCGATGAAGGCGCGGGCGAAAAGGAACAGGCTGCCGGAGATGGCAGCCTGTTTGTCGTAGTATGCGATCAGCCTTGCGGGCCGGGCGGGTTGCTGACGCCGGACGGGTTTGCCGGCGGCGGGGGCGTCGCCGGTTGCGGCGGTATCGGCGCTGCCTGCGAGGGCATGGCGGCCGGCGCAGGCGCCTGTCCCGGCGCGGCCTGGTTGGGTATGCCGATCGAGGGCCCGGAGACGACCATCTCTACGCGGCGATTCTGCTTGCGGCCGGCGGCCGTGCTGTTGTCCGCCACCGGATTGCTCATGCCGTAACCGATTGCGCTCACGTTTTGCACAGGGACGCCCTGGGTGACCAGAAAGTTCTGCACTGTCATTGCGCGCTGTTCGGAGAGCTTCTGGTTGTAGGATTCGCTGCCGACGTTGTCGGTATAGCCTTCGACCTGGATCTTCAGGTCAGGATGAGCGAGGAAGATGCCGGAGATGCGCGCCAGTTTGAGCTGCGTGTCCTGCTTCAGGTCGTAGCGGCCGGTGGCGAAGAGGACGTCCGCGAGGTTGACGACCAGTCCGCGCGGCGTCTCCTGCGTCTGCAGGATGGAGTTGAGCTGCTGCCGGAGCTGTTCGCGGAGCTGCGCCTCCCGTGCGCGTGCGGCGGCGGCCTGCTGCTCTGCGGATTGCTGTGCGGCCTGGGCCTGCTGCGCGGCGGCCTCGGCCTGAGCGCGCTGCTGCGGCCTCGCGCTGAGCCTGGAGCTGCGCCTGCTGCTCAGCAAGCTGCGATTGCTGCGCTTCCAGGCGCGATTTTTCCGCTGCGGCGTTTGCCGCATCCTGACGGGCCTTCTGGGCGGCCTGCTCGGCGGCGACCTGCTCCGCCTGGATCTTGCGCAGAGTTACGAGGCGGGCATCTTCGGCAGTCTGCACGGCGGCGCGGGCGAAGGTGATCTCCTGCTTGCGGTCGCGCTTGCGCTGATCGAGGTCCTGCGCATTGGAGAGCTGCTCCTTGGCACGGGCGAGGATGTCGGGCGCGTACTGATCTGCGCCGGCGGCCTGCGCGATCTGCACGGCGTTGATGGCTTCGTAGAGCTCAAGCGGAGACTTGTTGTTGCGCGTGATCGGGTTGAGCACCTTGCCGTTGGCCACCTTTGTATAAATGCCGCGTGGCAACAGGGTGTAGTGGACATCGATGGGCGTGACCATCCCGGCCGTTTTGTCATGCAGGACGACGTTTTGCATCACGACCACGTCGGACGGCATGGTGACGGCGAAGTAAGGCTCCGCGGTGACGATCAGCCCGAAGGCCTGCATCGGCGTGGTCAACTTCACGTAGGCTTTGTTGCCGTCGGGCAGCACTTCGCCGAGGCTGCTGGGGCGTCCATCCGGGGTGATTGCCCAGAGGACGTAGGTCAGGTATTCCGGCCCGAAGGTATTGGCAGGGGGCAGACCTTCGAAGTGCGCATCGATGGTCGCGTTGCCTTTGCCGTTGTCGACCGTGGCCCGGCCTTTGGCGCGCGGGAGAAGGCTGGTGCCTTCAAAGCCGATCCGGGTGCTGCCGGTGCGGTTGAAGTAGTTGATCGCCGGAATGTCTCGGCCGATGACCTGCACGCGATAGAGCGGCTCGCCGTTGCGCATCTCCTGCGTGGGTGGTGGCGTCTTCTGCATCACCGGACTGGTGTCCTGCGCGGATGCGGGAAGCACAAAGACACAGGAGAGAGCCAGGGCCGTCAGAACTGTTTTCATCCATTCACTCCGTTCAGAGAAGCTGCATTCGCGGCCAGCGGATCGATCCATCGGAAGCCGCGGTATCCAAGTCGCAGCACCGCACTGCGGTGCGCGGCTGTGGAAGGCTCGCATGTAGATGGATGCCCGGGCGGGGGAAATGGCTGTGGCGGCGCCAGGGCCGCCACACGTAACTGGAAGATAGATAAAGCACTGAATGCGGTAATAGCTTAGGGCTGCGGCATGACGAGCTGGTGAGCGATCGCGAACAGGGCCAGCTCCAGGCGGGTGGAGACGCCGGTCTTGTCGAAGATGTTGGAGAGATGCCGCTTCACGGTCTCTTCGCTGATGGCGAATTGCTTGGCGATATCGCGATTGGAGCAGCCTTCGACGATGCAGCCGACCACTTCGAGCTCGCGCGGCGTCAGACCGTAGGTCTTGCGCTCCGGCACGGCGGCCTTCTGCATCAGCTCGTGCAATGCGCCGACCAGGTTCACGACGCGCTGGCCGTTGATCCAGTAGTCGCCCTGCATGACGGCATCGATGGCGCTGGTGAGCTGGTCGATGAGCGCGTCCTTGGTGACGATGCCGCGCGCGCCGATCTGCAGCGCTTCGATGATCTGCTGGGTCGAGATGGTCGCGGTGAGCAGCAGGATCTTCACCCGCGGCGAGCCGCTCATGATGGCGCGCATCGCCTCCAGGCCGGGCATGCGCGGCATGGAGAGATCGAGCAGCAGGATATCGGGAAGCAGCTCAAGCGTCTGCGTGATGGCCTCGTCGCCGTCCGATGCTTCGCCGACCACGTCGAAATGGCCTTCGGCGCGAAGCATGTTACGGACGCCGATGCGGACCACTGGATGATCGTCGGCGAGCAGGATGCGGATGCTGGAATTGCGATGCTCGGTGGCTGCGGGTGCGTTTGGGCTCATCTGGCCTCCCCAGAAGCTGCACTTGTATAGGCTGCGCTCTTGATCATGCTTTGCTCCACATCATCGCAGGCGCTGCGCATTTGGTGAAACAGGTTTTCGTGGTCGCGGCGGGGAAGCTCTCCCGCTTCGAGTCCGGCGGCGATGGTTGCAATGCCCGGGACGCCGGCCATGGCTGCGGATCCCTTGACGGCATGGGCACAGCGGCGGAGAGAAGCATCGTCTCCCTCCGCGGAGAACCGCTCCATCTCGCGGATGCGTTGCCGGGTATCAGCTACGTAGACGGTGTAGAGCTCGCGGATGGCGCTGGGCGGCATGATGGCCTGCAATTTCGTCACGGTGGAAGAGTCCAGCGACGGCGGCAGGCCGGCCGCGGGCGGGAGCGATGGCAGCAGCGGATCGGGCCGAGGAGCCGGAGATAGCGGCGCGGAGCAGGTCGCGGTCGATCGGCTTGGCAAGGTAATCGTCAAACAAGGCCAGCTCGTCCTGGGGCAGTGGCGATGCGCTCATCGCGATGACGCGGGGTCGCGGCAGGGGCAATGACTTTATATAACGCGCTATGTCCGTTCCGCTGACCTGGGGCATCTGGTGGTCCACCAGGATGATATCCGGTAACCGTGATGGTGGCTTGAGAGCCTGCAGGCCCTCCTGGCCGCCGATGGCGCGGACGATTTCAGCTCCGGAGTCTGCGAGCAGCAGAGATACAAGCTCCAGCACGATGGGATCGTCGTCGACGAGCAGGACGCGCCGCGCCCCGGAACCGTTATGTATCTCGCTGGCCAGAATTTTCAGACCTGTATGGAGCCGGCTGGGGGTCCGCGCCCACAGTGGCATAGTACGGCAAAGCTTTGCTGGTTGCATCATTTGTTGGGCAGGGTGCCCGACAAGGAATACGCGGTGCTATCACTATTATCTTCGATTTCTGTGCCGGGTGCCGTTCCAGAGTCCTGCAGCGGAAGAGAGTTCCCTTGCGGGACGGCCGGGTGAATGCTGGAGGCCCCCATTGATTGTTCCGCCGGCGCGGGTTGCGTAGAGTAGAGCGACATGAGCGAAGGCCCACACGAAAGCCCAGGCAGGCCGCCGGGGGAAGAGCGTACCCAGCGCCTTGAGGCGCAACTGGCGGCGGTGACGGCGCGTGTCTTCCAGTTGGAGCGGGAGGTGGCGGCGCTGCGGGGAACGACGCCTCCGATACCGAACGCCGCGCCGGTTGCGGAAGCCGCCGTGCCGGCTCGAATTGCCCGATCTGCGTGGAGCGGCGGAGGTGCCCGTCTCGGTACCTGCGCATGGGGCGGCCCCCTATATAAAGGAAAGGCCTGCGGAGCCGTATCTAGCGGCGCCGGTCGTACCCGTAGCGGCCCGTGAAGGGCGCTCCCTGGAAAGCCGGGTCGGCTCGCAGTGGTTCAACCGCATTGGCATTGTCGCAGTGCTGATCGGGGTGGCCTGGTTCCTGAAGTTCGCCTTCGATAACCAATGGATTGGGCCGGCGGGGCGCATCCTGATCGGCCTAGTGAGCGGGGCGGCCCTGATTGCATGGTCGGAGCGCTTCCGCGCGAAGGGATTTACGGCGTTCTCCTATTCGCTGAAAGCAGTGGGCAGCGGCGTCCTGTATCTGTCGCTGTGGGCCGCCTTTTCGATGTACCACCTGATCCCGTCCGGCGTGGCCTTTGCCGGCATGGTGCTGGTGACGGCGTTCAATGCATTCATCGCCTGGCGGCAGTCTGCGGAGTTGCTGGCGGTCTATGCGATCGTGGGCGCGTTTTCGACCCCGCTGCTGCTTTCGACCGGGCGGAATGAGGAGGTTTTCCTCTTCAGCTATCTGCTGATGATGAATGCGGCCACCATGGCGCTGCTGGTGCTGAAGGGCTGGAACCGGCTGCTGGTGCTCTCGTTCGTGGGCACGGTGGGCTTTTACTGGGGCTGGTACTGGCAATTTTATGCACCGGCGGCGTTTGTCACCACGACAGTGTTCCTCTCGCTATTCATCCTGCTGTTCGCGGGGGCGACCATTCTGGCGCGGCAGAAACGGGCGCACGCGGAGCAGGGCGACGCGGCGCGAGCGCTGATCAGCATGGCGAACGCGGCCTTCGGCTTCCTGGGCTTCTACGCCATGCTCTCGCATGACGGAAGCGCGCGAAATACGGCACTGGCGTGGTGCTCCGTCGGCTTCGGTGCGTTTTATCTCGGTATCCGCAAATGGATGGAACGCACGCCCATCGCGGGCGACGCGGCTGGCATCGCTTTCCGATATCCAGCTTTCGATTGCGATTGTCTTCCTGACGCTTGCCGTGCCGCTGGCGGTGCATGGGCATTGGGTGACGGTTGGCTGGATGACGGAAGGCGCCGTGCTGGTATGGGTAGCGACGCGCATGCGAAGCCGCCTGATGCAGGCGCTTGCCGCGGGCGCGCTGGTGCTGGGGGTGATCTCGCTGGCGATGGACGCGACCATCGGGCAGACGCATGTGGTCTGGAACACCCGCTTTCTCAGCTTCGCGGTGTCGATTGCGTCGCTTGCGATCTGCGCGCTACTGGCGCGGCGCGAGATTGGACGCGACAAATCGACCATATGGGAGACGCTCGCGGCAGCATGCGCAGTCACCGCACAGTTGCTGGTGGTGATCACCGGGCTGCTGGAGATCCACACCTTCTGGTGGAGTGGAGCGCAGCCGGGACATTACGGCTCCGAGTCGCTTCTAGTGTCAAACACCGTGCTGACGAGCGCCATCTGGCTGGTGGCGATCAGTGCTTTTGCACATTGGATTGCCGTCAGGCGGCCGCTCTCTGCCGGCTTGCGAGACGCGCTGCGGTGGGAGGCGATCGCGCTGCTGGGATGCGGCGTGCTGGTACTGGTCTCGGGGCTCGATGCCGCGCGGCAGACGGTGTTTCTCAATTTGCGCTTCCTCACGTTCCTGATCGTGATTGGCGCGCTGGTGTGGACCGCATGGCTCAGCCGGACGGCAGTTGCGGAGCATGGCCGGGATTTCTGGGCGTCTCTGCCACGGGCCGCGATGCTGGCAGCGAACATCCTGGTGCTCATCGCGGTGTGCTTTGAGATATCGACCTACTGGGCAACGCGCACGCTGGCGGCTGCCCCGGGCTCCGCAAATCTACTACTCGGCCGTGGCCGATCGCCACATGGCGGAGCGCTTCAGCTATTCGGCATGGTTCCTGCTGGCCGGCGGGCTGCTGTTGGGCGCGGGGTTCCGGCGGCGATCTGCATGGCTGCGCTGGCAGGGACTTGCACTGCTGGCGGTTACGATCTTCAAGGTCTTTCTGCTGGACACCAGCACGTTGAGCCAGGGCTATCGGATCATCAGCTTTCTGGCGCTGGGCGCGTTGCTGCTGGGGGTGAGCTTTGCCTACCAGCGCGACTGGCTGCATCTGCGCGCCCCTGAGACCGGGGACAGCGGAGCGATGAAGTGATCGCTCGCTGGGGCCTGCCGGTGCTGGCGTTTGTACTGGCGGCGCGTGCGGTGCAACCGGCTTTTCATTACGAGCGGCCGGTCGAGCTGGCATCCGCTGCGGCCGCAGAGACGTGTGCCGTGCTCCCGGCGGATCTGCTGGCCCATGCAGCGCCGGGGCTCCAGGACTTGCGGGTCATCGCCGACGGGCGCGAGGTGGCTTACCTGGCGCGTATCTCCACCGATGCTGGAACGGAAGTGGCGCGTCCACAGCAGATTCTCAACCTTGGCCAGCAGAATGGCGCGGTCAGCTTTGACGTGGTGATGACGGAGCCGCGCTACAGCCGGGTGCTGCTGCGTATGGGACGCTCGCATTTCTCGGTGCTGATCCACGTGACCGGCACGACGCGGCCGGGCGAGCGCGGGGTGTCATTTCCGGAGATCGCGTACAGCTCGAACGCGGATGAAGACGAGCCACAACAGCGGCTGATCTCGATGCCCGAGAGCAACTTTCGTTATCTGCACTTCGAAATACAGACGCTGGCGCTGGAGCCGGTGACGCCGCAGGACATTGCCGGCGTGGATGTGATGGTTGCGAAAGCGGAGCCCGCGCGGTATGTGCAGGTGGCGGCTGCGGGCAAGCCCGTCGAAAAGCCGCATCAGACCATTTACGAATTCGTAGTGCCGCAGAACGTGCCGGTGGACCGCCTCACCTTTACCAGCGACGATCCCAATGCGATCTTCTCGCGCACCGCCGATCTTGAACGATATCCGGCGCAGTCTGCACATACGCAGCAGGCAGATGAGGCGCGTCCGGAAGTGCCGCGGCAGAGTGAAGGAGTCTCGCTCAGCCACACACCTCCTCCAAAAGGAGAGGCAGCATCCGGCGTGGGCACCATCGAGCTGGCGCTGGGTGCGGTGCGATATGCATCCACGATAAGGCTGGCGATCCAGAACGGCGATGACTCGCCGCTGGCGCTGCACGCGATCGCGTTGCAGATGCGGGAACGCCAGGTCTGCTTCCTGCGCAGACCCGGTACATCCTACGTGCTGCGCTACGGCGATCCGGCGCTCGGCGGCCCCGAGTACGATCTTTCGCCGCTCCAGGCAGCGTTATCGAGCGCATCGCTGAGCACCCTTGGCGCGGAGCGGGCACTGACGCCTGAGCAGAACCGAGGCATTCCGTTCACGGAGCGGCATCCGGTACTGCTGTGGGTGGCGCTGATTCTGGTGGTGGGGACGCTGGGGTTTGTGGCGCTGCGGAGTGCGCGGAAGGGATCAGGGAACAGCGACCAGGGATTTCGCGACGTTCTCGATGACGGGTATGGTTAGCTCCCCAGATCCCACCCTTCGCTCCCCACTCCGACCTGCGAACACCGCGCAGTTAGGAGCCCAGTTCCGCTCAGAATGGGGCACCCAGATTGGTGCTGGTGCATGCGTTTAGCGCATTGATGATTCGATCTCGGTCAGCCAGTCCGGGCTCTTCAGGATTTCGCGTGGCTTCGAGCCGTCGGCAGGACCGACGAGGCCGTCGCGCTCCATCATGTCGATCAGATGCGCTGCGCGGCCGTAGCCGACGCGGAGGCGTCGCTGGATGAGCGATGTCGATGCCTTGCCGAATTCGAAGACGAGGCGCACCGCATCGTTGAAGAGCGGATCGTCGTCGTCCTCCTCGCCATCCTCGTTGTTCAGTTCGCGGCCCTTCTCGTCGCGAGGCGATTCGAGGAAAGCTTCGACATACTCGGCGCCGCCCTGCGACTTCCAAAAGTCAACGACAGCGGAGATTTCCGCTTCTGTAACGAACGGCGCGTGTACGCGCTGCAGGCGCGACGTACCCGGCGGCAGGAAGAGCATGTCGCCGCGGCCGAGCAGGGCTTCGGCGCCGTTGTTGTCGAGGATGGTGCGCGAATCGACCTTGGTGGCGAGGCGGAAGGAGATGCGCGTCGGCACGTTGGCCTTGATGAGGCCGGTGATGACGTCGACCGACGGCCGCTGCGTCGCGAGCACCAGGTGAATGCCGACGGCGCGCGCCATCTGCGCGAGCCGGGTGATGGCCTCTTCCACGTTTGCCCGGTCGAGCATCATCAGGTCGGCGAGCTCGTCGATGATGATCAGGATGTAGGGAAGCGGCGTCTGCTCCTCGGCATCCTCGAACATGCTGGGCGTGCCGGAGTCGAAGAGTTTGTTGTACTGGTCGATGTTGCGGACCGAGCGCGAGGCCAAGCAGCTTGAGGCGGCGCTCCATCTCCCGCACGGCATTGCGCAGCGCGTTGGCGGCGAGCTTGGGCTCGGTAATGATCGGGGTGAAGAGATGGGGGATGCCCTCGTACATCCCCAGCTCGACGCGCTTCGGATCGACCAGGATCATTCGTACCTGTTCCGGTGTCGTTTTGAAGAGCACCGACATGATCATGGCGTTGATGGCGACGGATTTGCCGCTGCCCGTCGAGCCGGCGATGAGCACGTGCGGCATGGTGGCGAGATCGGCAACCACGATGCGCCCGTTGATGTCCTTGCCCATGGCGAGGGGCAGCTTGAACTTTGTCTGGGCGAAGGTGCCGTCTTCGACCACGTCGCGCAGCCAGATGGTTTCGCGGTTGTGATTCGGCACCTGGATTCCGACGGTGCTCTTGCCGGCCATGCGCTCGATGAGGATGCTCTCGGCGGCCATCGCAAGACAGAGGTCGTCGGCCAGGCCGGTGACGCGCGAGTATTTCACGCCCGCTTCGGGGCGGAACTCGAAGGTGGTCACGACCGGGCCGGGATTGATCTGCGTGACCTGGCCGGTGACGTCGAATTCGGCGCACTTTTCGACCAGTACCTTTGCCTCTTCACGCAGTTCGTCTTCGCGAATGATCTGCTGATCGTCGGAGCGGTGCAGCAATGTGCTGGGCGGCAGGCGATAGCCGGAGACGGCCCGCGGCGTCAGCGTGACGGGATGCGCATCGGCGTCGGCGCGCTCGCCGATGGAGATGCTGCCGGCGTTCTTGGTGCCGGGATCCTCATCGGTGTCCTCTTCCCAGCGGCGATCGAGCGCGCTGGTCCGTACAGGGGCCGGTTCCGGCTCGGGATCACGTACGGTGGCGCGGGGAATCTGGGTCCACAGTGAGGGTGCGGGCTCTGGCTCTTCGAGATACGCGGCATCTTCCGGCGAGGCGGGCGCTGCGGTTTCAGCAAAGGCCGAACGGCGCGCCCTGGGAGCATCGTCTTCATCCTGCTGCTCAGGACGATGCAGGACGCGGCTGAGCCAGCTTGTGCGCGGCTGGGCCGGCGCTGCTGCCTGTCTGGACGTCTTTGCAGCCGCACTGCGCATAGCGACGGCCTTCTGCTGCGCGCGGATGATGCGGTCGGCGGCGCGCGCGGCGCTCTTCTTGGCGCGGCGCAGCTTCCAGTTCTTCCAGCGATCACGCCATGCGTACACGAAGGCGAAGCGGACGGCGAGCCACTGGCGCAGGTTGCCGAAGGAAAACGCGGTGGAGAGCAGAACCGCGATGAGCAGCAGCGTGGCCACCAGCACGCAGGTGCCGGGATAGTTCAGAACGGCGGTCATGCCATCCACCAGCAGGCGGCCGGAGACGCCTTCGACCGGGATGGAGCCCAGCCAGTGCATGTGACCGGGCAACAGACCGAAGACAGCCGGCGTGATGAACAGGAACAGCGCGAAGCCGGCGAGCTTCGACATAGGCGCCCCGATGGCGCGCGAACGGATCCAGCTCACACCCAGCAGGCCAAGCATCAGCGGCAGGCAGAAGGCGGCGAAGCCTTCGAACTGGAAGAGGAGATCGCTGATCGTGGAGCCGAAGATGCCGGCCCAGTTGTGCGCAACGGCGTTGCCGACGGTGTTGAAAGACGGGTCCGTCGGGCGGTAGGAGACGAGCGAGAGGAGCAGGAGGCCGGCCGTGGCGATGAGCGACACGCCGACCAGCTCATTGAGCCTGCGGTTGCCGGTGGGCGTGAGAGCGACCTTGAGTGGCTTCATCGTGAGGAGCGCGAAACAGCGGCCGCCCATTCTGTGATGGAACGTCGGGCCGACACGCCAGAGCTACCTTTATTGTCGCAAAGCGCGGGGAGTGGATCGAGAGAAAGCGGATGTGGGAATCGAACTCGCCACGGACTCGCCGTCCGGGGCATAGGCGCCTGCGGCGCGTGCCGCTGGGTTCCTCTGGTCGCTCACGCGTGGCTTCAGTGGGCGACCTGACAAAAGTGTCGGATTCATCGCTTCGCAAGGAACGGCAGTCTACTCTGTCGCATTCGTCAGATCGAGTTCCCAGGTCTGCGCGACCAAGTCCTTGCCGAAGCTGTGGTGCGGCTCTTCCTTTACGAGGCGGAAGCCCGCCTGCTGATAGATACGGTGCGCTGCGGTCAGAATGCTCTGCGTCCAGAGCGTGATCTTCCGGTAGCCGGCTTCGCGGGCGAAGCGTACGCATTCTGCGACCAGCGCGTGGCCCAGGCCCATCCCGCGGGCGGATGGTTCTACCAGCAACAAGCGGAGTTTGGCGACGCCGGGCTGATCGGGATGCTTGACGAGAAAGATATGGCCGAGATGCTCATCGTCGCGCTCGGCGATCCAGCAACGCTCGCATGTGGGGTCGAAGTGATCGATGAAATCGGCGACGACTCGAGCGGCGAGAGCCTCGAATGTCTGCTCCCAGCCATATTCCTGAGCATAGAGAGCGCCCTCGCGGGCGACGATGAGGCCCATATCGCCCGGACGATGTTGACGGAGAGTGAAGGATGCCGTGGCCTTTGTTTCGGTATTTCCAGTGAGCACGGTCTTCGATGGCGCGCATCGACCGGATCAACTCGCGACGCGGCGCCGTCGCGAGGCCGCCTAAGATGTCCCGCACCTGCCGGTCAGAGCGGCTATTGAGAACGTGGAATGCGGCGCGGCCTTTGCTGGTCAAGCCGAGCGTGGTCTGGCGGCCATCCTCTCGAGAGGCCGCACGCTTCAGCAGGCCGGTCTTCTGAAATTTACTCAGGATGCGGCTCAGATAGCCGGCATCCATGCCCAGCTCCTGCGCTATCTCCCTGGCGAATGGCTGCCGGCGCGTAGCCAGCTCGTAGAGCACTCGCGCCTCGCTGAGGGAATATGGCGTGTCGAGCAGACCCTCCTGCAGAGTTCCGATGACGCGCGTGTACAGGCGGGTGAATCGGCGAAATGCTGCGGTCTGCTCTTCCAGGGCGGTTTTCTTGCTGCGGTCGTTCTCCATAAGCCCATGTCAGCAAATATAGTTGACATAGTCAAGTATTGTCGAGAGCTCTGAAAATATGTGATCGTGGCGGATCTTCAGAAATGTGTGACAAAACTGTTGCACGTTTTTTTCCGCATCCGTGACATGCTGGTAATACGCGAGCGCTTGCGGGAAATCGGGTGGTGCGGATCTGAGCAGCAGTCTTGATCGCGGCAGAGAGTATGCGGAACGAACGCGACGACTGGGCGCCGAACGCCTGTCGGGGTGCCGTGCGGTGCTGATCCTCATCGAAGTCCTCGTCCTGCTGATGCCCCTGACGGAGCACCTCTGTAAATGGGACAGGTTTCTGCAGGGTGGCCCCGATGTCGAATTCGGCATTCTGTGCATGCTGCTGTTTGCCGGGCTTGTGCTGTTGACTGCGCATCGTGAGGTGACCTCGCCATTGCTCGCGTTGCTGGCTTACCGGCTCATCGCATTGCCGCTGCGATGCCTCTCGAGCTCCTGCCATCCGCCTTTGATCTCGTCCTCTTTTGACGCGCGACGTCGCCAGGCAAGCATGCCGGCTTTTTCTTTCCTGAACGGAACTCCGTTACGTATCTGATCCCCTCCTTTTCCTCGCGATTCTCTGCTTGCCGGGAGCGCCAACACGCTGCTGGCACATCGATCGCTTCCTCACTCGCTCTGTCGTGTCATGCACGCGCATGACGCGAACGCTTGTCGAGGCTGCAGAGATACGCAGTTAGCGAGCCGGGCCGCACGTCGCGGCAAGGTTCGGGCCACAGTAACAAGCCCGTTGCAGCGGGCTCGCACCAAGAAAAGGTGGGAATCATGCGGGTTCATCTAGTAAATCCAAGCGACAACTCTTTTGGAACGGCGGTGATCACGCCGCGATGGCTTTTTGTGCTGGCGGCGGCCACGCCAAAGGTCGCGGGCGATCCAGTGCTGGTAGACGAATCGCTGGAGCAGATCGAGCCGGAGAGCATCGCGGCGGGAGACATCGTGGGCATCAGCGTGCACACCGGCAACGCTCTGCGCGGGTATGAGGTGGGGCGCATGGCGCGGGCGCGCGGCGCGTGGGTGGTGTATGGCGGCATCCACGCGACGCTGTTTCCGGAGGAGCCCTTCGAACGGGGCGAGGCGCATTGCGTGGTGAAGGGCGATGGCGACCTGGCCTGGGCCAAGGCAGTTGTGGACTGCATGCAGGGAAACCTCGAAAGGGTATACGACGGCGGCCGTATCGGAGGCTCGGAGTTTCTGGCGGCACGCTGGGACCTGATTCCCAAAGACAAGTACATGTGGGCGTCGGTGCAGACACTGCGCGGATGCCCGAAGCATTGCTCGTTCTGCAGCGTGTGGCGGACCGATGGGCAGCAGCCGCGGCAACGGCGCTTCCAGAGCGTGGTGGACGAGATCGTCGCACTGCGCAGGCTGGGCTTCCGCTTCATCGCGCTGGCGGACGACAACTTTTACCCGGTGACGCTGACCGACCTGCGGCTGGCGCGGGAGCAGAACAACCAGTCGAAGCTGGACGAGTTGACCCGCATCCGCGCGGAACGCTTCCAGTTGATGGCGGAGCTGGCCAAGCTGCCGAAGGACATGGTGTTCTTCACCCAGATCACCATGGAGGCGGGCGAGGATGGCGAGTATCTGGACGCCATGCACAAGGCCAACATCAAGGGCGCGCTGGTAGGCGTGGAAGCGGTGACGCCGGAAGGGTTGAAGGCGGTCTTCAAGGACTGGAACTATTCCGGCGAAGGGCTGGCCAAGCAGCTGCAGACCTTCCAGGCAGCATGGCGTGCATGTGCTGGGCTCGTTCATCTTCGGCCTGCCGACGGACAAGCCGGCGACCTTCGATGCCACAGCCGAGATGGCTCTGAAGGCGGGCATCACGTTTGCGCAGTTCGTGATGATGACGCCTTTTCCCGGCACGGTGGACTTCAACCGCTGGGAGAAGGAGCAGGCGAAGTCGCCCACGCTGGTGGATGGCGTGCCGATCACGCGCTACTGGCTCATTCCGATTGCGGTGCGCCCGAAGATGTTCACGCCGCATCCTTCGATGAGCTCGGACGAGATCCGCGAGCGCACGCAGCGCGTCTGGGACCGGTTCTATACCTTTCCTGCGATCTGGGAGCGCTCGGCCTGCACGCCGACGCTCAAGGCGCGGGTCGCGTTCGTGTTTCTGTCGAAGCTCTATCGGCAGATGTACGCGGGCACCGGCATCTCTACGGACAGCGCACGGCGCAAGAAGGCCAAAAGGACTGCGCGATGGATGGCACGGCAGTGCCGCAAGCTGTTTCAGGCAAAGCCGATGCCGGAGCTGCAGTCGCCCACATGGGATCTGCCTTTCATCGCTGCGCCGGCATTTGCGAATGCAGGCGTGAAGACCGATGCTGAGCCATTCACGGTCATCGGCTAGAGCAGAAGCACCGCCGGTGTAGCGGGTGGCACAACTCCGAACGCGGCCGTTCTTAAAAGGAACGGCTGCTCACAGCCGGTCTCTCTCCCCAGCAGGTTCATCCGGGTGAGATCAACGCGATCGTCAACGCGAGCTAGGCGCCCATCATCAGCTTTCTGCCAAGCCCGAAGAGCAACGCGGCCAGCAGGATGCGGTAGACGGCGAAGATGACAAAGCCGTGGCGCCGCACCCACATCAGGAACCACTCCACCACAAGCAGCGCAATGATGAACGAAACGGCGAAGCCGATGAACAGCACGATCCAGCCGTGGCCGGTCATCACCAGCGGCGCGATCGACTCGGCGACATTCGTGTGCTTGCGGGTGCAGTGTGCGCAGCAGATCGTAGCCGGTGGCGGCCACCATCGTCGGGATGGAGACGAGGAAGCTGAACTCGAGCGCGGCAGAGCGGCGTCATGTTGACGATCTGTCCTGCGGCGATGGTCGACATGGATCGTGAGGTGCCGGGGAAGACAGCGGAGGTGACCTGGCACAGGCCGATCCAGATCGACTGCCCGAGCGTCATGTGTTCCACATCCTCGGTGGTTGATTGGCGCCGCACACTCCACGCATCGACGACCCACATGATGATGCCGCCGACCAGCAGCGAGGTCGCCATGAGCCGCAGGCTTTCGAGGTGCTTGCCGATGACCTTGGTGAGCAGGAAGGCAGGGATTGCGGTGCAGACGAAGGCAATCAGCGTGAGCGACAGCGGATGGTCCAGCGCAGTGCGGTCGCCGGACTCGCCCTTCGGGAAGGTGCGGATGAATTCCAGAATGCGGCCGAGGAAGAGCAAGATGAGCGCCAGAATGGCGCCCGAGCTGGATCACGATCGTGTACATCTTCCAGTACGGATCGGCCAGGTTGATGTGCAGCAGCGCCTCTGCGATCCGCAGGTGCGCCGTCGAGCTAACGGGCAGAAATTCCGTGAGTCCCTCGACGATGCCGAGCAGGACTGAGACGATGTAGTCGTTCACGCACTTCCTTGTGGCGCGGGCAGATCAGTCGCGTTCTGCGCCGTAGATGGGGATGGACTGCTCCATCTGGTATATCAGAGTGGCTGCGCGGGCCGAGTAGTCACTCGCGGGATACTTCTGCTGCAGATGGGTTGCGATGATCTTGGCGTGGTCGCGGTCTGCGGCGGCTTTCTTCGCATCGTTGTCGCCTTCGTAGATGTCGCCTGCTGCAGCAAAGCGGTAGACCGCTTCGAAGAGTGCCTCCGGCGCCTTGGGCGAGTTGGGGCGCTCGTCCGCATATTTCTGGAAAATTTCGGCTTCCTTTTCCGGACACTTGGTCGAGCCTTGCCAGTCGCCGCAGACCTTGTTGTCGATCATGTCGTAGGCGGCCAGGTCTGCATACTTTGAGCCGGGAAAGCGCTTGATGATTTTTTTCATCTCGCTCTCATCGATCTGCTGGCGCAGATACGCTTCCTTCTCATGCGCGGAGGGACGCGAGTAGACATCCGCCTTCTCAAGCTGCCAGCGGATATCCGCCGCCCGCCATGCCGATTCGCCCGCATGCGGCCCCTGGGGGAAGATCTGTGCGTCACGCGCGTAGAGCAGCCGCGCCGCCTGCGCTGCCGCGCGGGAGCCGTGCACATCGCTGGCACTCGCTTCCTGGCCCGCGGCCGCGCCGTAGAGGATGTTATCGGCATTCGGCGTGGTGGCTGAGACGATGCCTTTGCTCTGCAGCCAGCCGGAGATGGGTGGCGTGGCCGCATCGCCGCCGAAGACGGGAGCATCCTCCGACCGGTTCTGCTGGACGTCCGTGTTGGCGAAGACGCGCAGCCACGGACCGTTGGTCTCGACGATCACCATCTCGCGGCCGGGCGTGATCGTATCGAGTTTTTGCGAGCTCGTGTCTGCCTCGACGAAGACCGGCGTATTGCGCAGCACGGTGGCGACAGGGCCGGAGGGCGGCTTGTCCGCTGCGAAGATCAAGCAGTGGACGTAAGCAGAAAGGAGGCGGCAGGATAACAGTTTCACGGCTTCAGAATACGCCGGGTCGGCCAAGGACTGCGCTAGCTGGCGCCAAGCGCCCGCAGCAACGTCTCCGGCTCCGCGTTGCCGCCGCTAATGATGGCGACGGCTGTCCGGTGCGGCGGGAGCTCGTGGCGGTGGTAGAGCAGTGCTGCGGTTGCGACCGCGCCGCTGGGCTCTGCGATCAGACGTGCGCCGAACGCAATGGCGCGCATGGCGTCCTCGATCTCCTGCTCGGTCACAGTCACGATGCGATCAACATAGCGCTGGATATGGGCGAAATTCCGCGTGCCGAGGCTCTGCGTGCGCAGACCGTCGGCGAGGGTGCGGGTGGTCTGCTCCGCCGTGTACTCGACGATCCTGCCCTGACGCATGCTGGCTGCGGCATCGCCGGCCAGCTCCGGCTCCACGCCGACGACGCGGCACTCCGGCCGCTGCTGGCGGATGGCCGCGGCCACGCCGCTCAGCAGGCCCCCGCCGCCGACGGGCGCGAGGACGAGGTCGACATCCGGAGCATCGGAGAGGATCTCCAAGCCACAGGTGCCCTGTCCGGCGATGATGGCCGGGTGGTCATAGGGAGGAATGATGGCATAGCCGTGCTCGGCAGCCAGAGCTTCTGCGCGCGCGTGGCGCTCCGAGCTTGCCGGCCCGACATCAACGATCTGCGCGCCGAGCGCTAGTGTGGCCCGTCGCTTGATCTCCGGCGCGTTTCTTGGCATCACGATCACGGCGGGGATGCCGAAGGCACGCGCCGCGTAAGCCACGCCTTGCCCGTGATTGCCGCTGGAGTAGGTGATGACACCGCGCTGCCGCTGCGCTTCGCTGAGTTGGGCGACCGCGTTATACGCGCCGCGCAGCTTGAAGCTGCCAATGGGCTGCAGGCTCTCCGGCTTTACATATGCAACTGCGTCGGTGATGGATGACAGGCGAACGAGCGGCGTATGCAGGACGGCGCCGCGCAGGCGCTCGCGCGCTTCCGCGAATTGCGCGGCAGTGACGAGTTCCGTCGCGGCCTCTATGTTTGTCGCAGTCACGTCAAATCTCCAGAATGATCGGCATGATGAAGGGCCGGCCTGCCGTCTGCTTCTGGATGTAGCGTTTCAGGTCGACGCGGATCTTCTCCTTGATCAGTATCTGATCGGCACGCTCCTCGGCGCTGGATTCCTGGAGTGTCTTGCCGACGATGGCCTTCGCCTGTTCGCCCAATTCGAGATCGCCTGCGACAAAACCGCGAGTCACAAACTCCGGCACACCTTCTACGCGGCCGGTGAGCTTGTTGATGGTGATGATGGCGATCACGAGCCCGTCCTCGCTGAGATGACGGCGGTCGCGGATGATCATATCCTCGACCACGTTGCCGGAAGCGCCGGAGTCGAGCAGGACGCGGCCAGCAGCGACCTTGCCCTTCTTTACCGCCGTGGTCTGGTCGAACTCGAGGACATCGCCATCTTCGAGCAGGTAGGCGTTTTCGGAGATGCCGATATCCATGGCCAGCCGCGCATGCCGCTGCAGATGGCGGAAGTCGCCGTGCACGGGCACGAAGAACTTTGGTCTCACGAGATTGATCATCAGGCGCAGCTCTTCCTGGCTGCCGTGGCCGCTGACATGGATCAGTCCCGACTGGCCGTCGTCGAAGATGACGTTCGCCTCGCGACGGCAAAGGTGATCGATGACGCGGTAGATGCTCTTCTCGTTGCCCGGGATGACACGCGAGCTGAGAACCACGGTGTCGCCGCGCTCGATCTTCGCGTGCTTGTGATTGTCCACGGCGGCGCGGGAGAGCGCGGACATCGGCTCGCCCTGCGTACCGCTGATGAGGACACAGACCTGCTCCGGCGAGTAGTCCTTGATCTGCCCGGGATGCACGATGAGGTCGCCCGGGATGTCGAGGTATCCAAGGTCCTGCGCAATCTCAGACGATTCCAGCATCGAGCGGCCGACGACCGCCACCTTTCGCCCGTGCTTCTGCGCGAGTTCCAGCGCAATGCGGATGCGGTAGATGGAAGACGAGAAACAGGAGAAGAAGAGCCGGCGCTGCGTGCGCGAGAAGACCTCGTCGAGGCGAGGCCGCACGGCCCATTCGCTCGGAGTGTAGCCGGCGCGATCGACGTTGGTCGAGTCCTGCAGCAGAGCAAGGACACCGCGTTTGCCGTACTCGGCGAAGCTGGACAGATCGAAGGCCTGGCCGTCCGGCGGGGAAAGATCGACTTTGAAGTCGCCGGTATGGATCACGATACCGACCGGCGTTTCGATGGCGAGTGCGACGCAATCCACCAGGCTGTGCGTGACGCGCAGCGGCTCGATGGTGAAGGGTCCAAGGTGGAACTTACGCTTGGGCTCGATCTCGATCAGCTCGGCGTTGTCCAGCAGCTTGTGCTCTTCGAGCTTGCCCTCCACATAGGCAAGCGTGAACTCCGTGGCATAGACGGGGACCTGGAGCTCGCGCAGCAGCCACGGCAGGCCGCCGATGTGGTCTTCGTGGCCGTGGGTAAGGACGATGCCGCGCACGCGGGAGCGGTTTTCTACCAGGTAGGTGATGTCCGGTACGACAATGTCGACACCGAGCAGATCGCTCTCGGGAAACATCAGTCCGGCGTCGATGACGAAAATATCTTCGTCCCAGCGAATGGCCATGCAGTTCATGCCGAACTCGCCTAGGCCGCCGATGGGAATGATTTGGAGTTTGCCTTTAGACATGGAAGAAAAATGCTAGCAGGTAGTGAGATGCGGACAAAGCAGGACGGCTAATGCTGCCGGCAAGAGAGGCCGTCTATCCGGCACTCGGGTGGATGGAGCGTTATTGCGCAGTAGGAAGCGCCTCTGATAGACCGGGACTACGCGAGACCCACGTTGTGCCGAGTATACGATAGAGATACTTTGCACGGTACGGCATGGCCGCATGGTCCAGCGGCTTGTCCTTCGAGCTGAGAAGCCACCACGTCTTCGGCGCCTCATCCACATCAAAACCCGCGTCGTGAAGCAGAACGAGGCTGACGCGGCCGCTCTGCTCTTCGTCGCGCCGTCGCATCACTGCTTCTGCGCCAGCCATTGAAAGACCGGCGAAACCGAGGCCTGGAACGAAGGCTCCTCCAACCATGAATGCGACACTGCCGGCAGTTTCGGCTCGCCGTGCCGGAATCAGGCGCAATGTCTGCTTCTCAAGCGCGCAGGCAACGTTGTCCGCCAGCACGGTTGCGAGTTGGGAATCGTTCTGGAGCCGCTTGATTACCTGCTGTGGAACCAGGATGATGCCGTTCGAGAGGGTCAGGGCGTCCCGAAATTTGGGTTCGTCCACTACCTGAAACCGGAAATCGATCTTAGAGGGATCGCCTGCCGGCAGGTCGTGTTGGTAGGCGGGAATCAGCTTTTCGCCAATCGTCTCCACTCGCTGCTCCATCTGAGGATCGTGAACGGCTGGGAAACGCTTGGGATCGATGCCCTTAAAAGCCTTGCTGAAGTTTCCCTGCCGATCCTCCTGCCTGACAGACGCGGGATCGAACTCAACCTTCTGATTCGCCGTCCGCTCGCGATCTTTCAAAATATTTAAGGAATAGACCGCGGTCCTCGCCGATATCACGCCATCGGCATGCTGGGTGCCGGAGTACTTCAGCCACAGGTTGGTGGTGACAGCGGTCTGGTTGGTGAGCGGGTCCTCAAACAACGGATGAACGGTCCCTGGTATCACGATGGAATATCCATCCGCGCTTACGGTGATGCTGCCGGAGGCGTCTGTGGGCGAGACGATCCGGTCGATGACTGCAAATCCCTCAACGTCCTGGTTCGCCGGCGCTGTGTATTCGATTTCGCTAGCTGTTACCACGCCGGACTTTTTATCCCGCTTCCCATAGACGGTCAGCGCCTCTCCAACCGACCGTTGGGGACATTTCTGGGCAGGAATGCGATTGCCGCCGGAAACAGTGGTGATGCGAGTGCTTCCGGTGCATTGCACCCGGATACTGTTTACCGCAAACTCCGCAGGCGTGCCAGAGTCCGTTACGTAGCCGGCGACGATAGGTGAGGTTTGCGCCGCTGCAAAGCTGAACTGGACAGCAAAAAAAATGGCAAGAAGAAGAGGCCGGGACATGTCGAGCCAGTCTAGGATTCTCAGGGGAGCGGCACAAAGAAAATTCTCAAGGCCACGACCGTTTCGGTAACACGCAAACGCACCCTAGCGCAGCAAATCTTCGAGCGCGGCGCTTAAATCGGTCTTCTCGTCGCGGTATTTGACGATTACCGGAGCGTACAGGCTGAGACCCCATTCGGCAGCGCAGCCGCGCGTTATCGCCCGCGATCCGGGGACCACGACGGCGCCCGCCGGGATGACCAGGGGCTGCGCTTCGCCGGATGTGCCGGCGGGTTCAGCTTTGTGAACGACGCCGTTCACGATGTCGTAGACCGGTGTTCCGCGGGTGAGAATCGTCCCCGCCGCCAATACGGCACGCTGGCGCACGATGGTGCCCTCGTAGACGCCGCAATTACCGCCTACCAGCACGTCATCTTCGATGATGACCGGGTTCGCATTGACCGGCTCGAGCACGCCGCCCACCTGGGCCGCCGCGCTCAAGTGCACGCGTTTGCCGATCTGCGCGCAACTGCCGACCAGTGCATGCGAATCGACCAGCGCGCCCTCATCCACGTAGGCGCCCACGTTGACATACATTGGCGGGACGCAGATGACACCGCGCGCCAGATATGCGCCTTCGCGTACGGAGGAGCCGCCGACGACGATGCGGATACCTTCTTCCGGCGTGAAGGTGCGGGCGGGAAAGGTGCCCTTGTCCACGAAGGAGAGATCGTGATTGCCGAGCGCGGTGAGCTGGCCGATGCGGAAGCCGAGCAGGATGCCGCGCTTGACCCAGGCATTCACTCGCCAGCCGAGGGGCGCTGCGGGGTCGGGCTCGGCGGAGCGCACGCGGCCGCTGTTCAGCTCAGTGCGCAGTGCGATGAATGCGCGGAGCGCGGCGGGATCGTGGATGGCGTCAGCGCCGGCGGCAAAGTGGCGCTCAATCTCTGTCTGAAGGGGATGCTCTGTGGACATGGATGGAGTTAGTGTACTGGCGCATTGAAGGCGATGCAGTGCTGAAGCGTCGTTCAGCTTTGCGAAACGGACTTCAACCCCAAGGACGCGATCAGCGTATCCAGCCGCGCCGCGACTGATGCCGAGGGCGGCACCATCGGCAGGCGCCACACAGGCGAGATGCGGCCCATTCGCGCGAGGATATGCTTCACCGGCCCGGGGCTGGTCTCCCAGAAGTTGGCCAGCAGCAGCGGATAGTATCTGCGCTGCAATGTGCGCGCGGTTTTCCAGTCATTCGCGAGCGCAGCGCCGATCATCTGCTGCATTTCTGCGGGAATCTCATTCGATGCGACCGAGACGAGGCCCATTGCCCCGACGGCGACGGCGGCGAGCGCGATGTTGTCGTCTCCGGCGAGCACGCTGACTTTCGTCTCATGGAGCAGGTGGACGAGTTCGGTGATCTGCTGCAGGTTGCCGCTCGACTCTTTCACCCCGCAGAGATTTGGGCAGTCACGCGCCAGCCGCGCGACGGTGGCTGGTTCCAGGTTGGCGGCGGTGCGCCCCGGGATGTTGTAGATGACCACGGGAAGCGGCACCGACTCGGCGATGGCGCGGAAGTGCTGGTACTGGCCTTCCTGCGTGGGCTTGTTGTAGTAGGGGTTGGCCGTCAGGATGGCGTTGACGCCGCGTACCGCAGCAACCGCCTTCGCGCGCTCCACGGCTTCGCGGGTCGCGTTGTGCGTGCAGCCTGCGATCACCGGAACCCGACCTGCCGCGACGCGAACGATAATCCTGATCACATCGAGAGCCTCGCGATCGCTGAGCGAAGGCGTTTCCGCAGTGGTACCGCAGGCGACCAGAAACTGAATGCCGCTCGCAATCTGCCAGTCCACCAATGCGGCGAGCGCCTCAACGTCAATCGTCGTGTCCGGGTGAAAAGGTGTGACGAGGGCGGTGCCGCAACCACGAAGCTCCATACGCTCGCTCACTGCAACTGGGCGTAGATGTCGGTGAAGTCGTAGCAGCCGGTGCGGGTGGAGAGCCATTCGGCGGCACGCACCGCTCCTTCGGCGAAGCCGCGACGCGAAAACGCTTCATGGCGGATGGTGATCATGTCATTTGCCGAGCGGGCCTGCAGTTCGTGGATGCCGGCAACATCGCCTTCGCGCTGGGAGGTGATCGCAGCGTCCAACTCCGGTCCTGCTTCGCGGACGGTCTGCTGCAGCGAAAGCGCGGTGCCGGAGGGCGCGTCCTTTTTGCCGGCATGGTGGATCTCGGAGATGGAGAGCTCGTAGCCGCGCGTGCCGATCGCGAGCTCGTGCACCAGCCGCAGCATGACCTGCACGCCGACGGAAAAGTTTGAACCGTAGAGCAGGGCCGCGTTGCGGCGCTCGCACAGCGCCTGCATCTCGTTCAGCCGGTCGTACCAGCCGGTCGTGCCGACCACGATCTTTGCGCCGACGGAAAGGCAGGCGCGCATATTCGAGATGGCTGCTTCTGCCGTGGTGAAGTCGATCACCGCATCTAGCTGCGTGAGCAGAGGGGGCGTGAGCGCGGAGGCGTTGCGGTTCTCCTCTTCGCCGATGACGCGCACGCCATGGCCGCGTTCGTGCGCCACGTCCGCCACGATAGAGCCGGTTTTGCCGCGGCCCAGAATGAGGAAGATCATCGCTTGCCTCCCGCTGCCTGCGTCAGCGCGCGCGCCTCGAGATCGAAGATGGAGGGATCCGGATCGGCAAAGAAGACCGAGTGGAGCGAGCGGATCGCCTCTTCCACATCGTCTTCCTCGATCATGAAGCTCATGTTGATCTCGGATGCGCCTTGGGAGATCATGCGAAGGTTAATGTGCGTCAGCGCGCCGAAGACCTGCGCGGCAATGCCGTTCTGGCCGCGGATGTTTTCCCCCACCATGCAGATCAATGCCTTTCGCCCCTCGTACTTTACATCGGCGAACTTGCGCAGGTCTGCTGCAATTTCGGGCAGGCGCTCGTTGGAGTCTACGGTGAGCGAGACGCTGACCTCCGAGGTGGAGACCATATCGACCGAGCACTTGTGGCGATCGAAGACCTCGAAAACGGCCTTCAGGTAGCCATGCGACATGAGCATGCGGTTGGCGACGATGTCGATGATAGTGAGGCGCTTCTTCGCGGCAATCGACTTGAACGGGCTGCGGCAATGCGGCGCGAGCGCGGTGATACGAGTGCCTTCGTTCTGCGCATCGCGCGAATTCAGCACCAGCACCGGGATGTTCTTTTCGACGGCCGGCAGGATGGTCGCCGGGTGCAGCACCTTGGCGCCGAAGTAGGCAAGTTCGGAAGCCTCATCGAAGCTGATGGTCCGCACGCGCAGGGCATCGGGGCAGATGCGCGGGTCGGTCGTCATGATGCCGTTGACGTCGGTCCATATCTCGATGGATTCGGCGTGGAGGCCGCCGCCGATGAGCGCAGCGCTGAAATCCGATCCGCCGCGGCCCAATGTGGTGGTGACGCCTTCCGGCGTGGAGCCGATGAAGCCGCCGAGCACGGCCGTCTTGCCGGCCTGTGCGAGCGGAAGCAGGTGCTTGCGCAGCCTTTCGGCGATCAAGTCGTCCTGCGGGATCGCTTTCGTGTGTTGCGCGTCGGTGATGATGCAATCGCGGGCATCGACGTGTGCTGCGCCGATACCGCGTGCGACAAACGCAGCGGCAACCATTGGGCTGGAAAGGCGCTCACCGTAGGAGGCGACGATGTCTGTAGTACGCGGCGTGACTTCGCCGACGGCTGCGAGGCCGCGCAACAGCTCATCCAGCGCGTCGAAGTGCTCGTCGATGAGCGCGGTCATCGGCGCGAGCTGTGCCGCGGGAATCAGCTCGCCCGCGGCCTGATGATGGCGCGCGCGGAGAGCGATGCTGGCCGCAAGGGCGGAAGTCTTGTCGCCTCTCCCGGCGGCGGCTGCAGCGTTCAGCAACTGGTCGGTGACACGCGCCATCGCGCTGACGATGACAACGGGCTGCAGGCCGCGTGCGATACGGCCCGCCACGATGTCGGCCGTGCGGCGGATGGCCACGGCATCCTCTACCGAGGTGCCGCCGAACTTCATGACGACGAGCTTCATGCCGAGACGGCCGCCGCAGTTGCGGGATGAGGAGCGCGCGCGCCGTTAAGCTTGCCCAGCTGCATCAGCAATTCGGCGTTCAGCAGCGCTGCGCCGGCGGCGCCGCGAATCGTGTTATGCGAGAGCACGGTGAACTTCCAGTCCAGCAGGCTGCATGGACGCAGGCGACCGACGGTAGCGGCCATGCCGGCTCCGCGCATGCGGTCGAGACGCGGCTGCGGGCGGTCCTCGGCGGTGAGGAATTCGACCGGCTGGGCGGGGGCCGTGGGAAGCTGATGCTGGGCGAGCGGCTGGAATTCGCTCCACGCGGCCAGCACCTGGTCGCGCGTGGCGGACGTGCGCAGCTTGATCGAAACGCTCTCGGTATGGCCGTCTTCCACTGCGACGCGGTTGCAGTGCGCGCTCATCTTTGCTGGGTAGGGACGCACGGCGGAGCCCTCGAGCGTGCCGAGCAGCTTCATCGCCTCGGCCTCCATCTTTTCTTCTTCGTTTCTGATGAAGGGGACGACATTGCCGAGGATGTCGAGCGACGGCACGCCGGGATATCCAGCGCCGCTGATGGCCTGCATGGTGCTGACGAAGATGCTCTCGATGCCGAAGCGGTCGGCAAGCGGCTTGAGCGCGAGCACCAGGCCGATGGCGGAGCAGTTTGGATTGGTGACGATGTATCCGCCGGACTGCCTGCGCCAGCTCTGCTGCTCGATCAGGGCGAGGTGCGCGGCGTTGACCTCAGGGATAACAAGGGGCACATCAGCCTGCATGCGGAAGGCGCTGGAATTGGAAATGACGGCACAGCCCGCCGCGGCGAATAGTGGCTCCAGTTCGCGCGCGATGTCTGTGTCGAGCGCGGCGAAGATGATCGACGGCGCGTGCTCCGGCGTCGCGGGGGAGAGCGGCAGGTCGCGCACGCTCGCAGGAATTGGCGTTTCCAGCTTCCAGCGGACCGCATCTTCATAGCGGCGGCCGGTGGAGCGGTCGCTCGCAGCAAGCCATACCACCTCAAAGAACGGGTGCCCGTCCAGCAACTGGATGAAACGCTGACCGACAGTTCCGGTAGCGCCGAGTATGCCAACCCTCAGTCTCTCTGCCATTGGCCTCTTCGCTGTTTTCAGGATTCAGCTATTTTATCGCGAATCGCTGGAACCGCAGGAACAGAGTACGGGAGGGAGCAGCTCGCTCTCTCTGATCCCTTTTCCTGACTGCTACTTCGTCTTGAAGCTGAAGTCGGTTGTCGCGGTGCCGTGTGTGGTCACGGTCACATTCGCCTGCTGCTGGCCAAGCTGCTCCTGCACCGCAACCAGCGTGTATTGTGCCGGGCGGCAGGCCGTGGATGGCGAAGTGTCCATCCTCGCCGGTTACGGCGAAGAACGGGTTCGCCGCGATGTTCAGGAAGGCCTGCATCCAGGGATGGTTGTTGCAACGCACAGGGATCATCAGCTCCGGCTTGGCGAAGGCATGGCGCGTTGTGCCACCGTTCGGCGGCTGCGAGATGTCGAACTGCTGGTTGCCGCCGACCGTGGGCTGCATGTGGACGTTGTGCATCGTGGGATCGGAGTTGCGGAATTCAATCGGCTGTCCCACCATCGCGGCGAGCACGTGCGGCACGTAGCGGCAGCCCTTCTGGTCGAGGACCGCAGGTGTACTCGGCGTGGGATAGACCTTATTGCCCAGACCGTCCTTTACGTACACATAGACGTTCGCAAGCTTGCCGTCCTGGCTCACGATGCCCTCGGTAATGTTTTTCCCGTAGGGGCTCATGGAGCACGCAGGGTCCTGCGCCATATCGATCTCGATGCGCGCGGGCGGCTTGCCAACCAGGTGCACGGTGCCTTCGACGCTGCCGGCAGTCGCGGGGTCAATCTGCGTGATGGGTTCCTGAGACGGAGAGGCGCTCGTGCTCGCGCCGGTCTCCGATCGCTTGCAGCCTGGAATGAGTAGCAGCAGCGCGCAGCAGAAAAGCGAGGGAAGCGGTCGAGTCAACAGTGGCATTGCAATCCTTTCCGGTTAGTTGCGCGCATCACAGCGCGCCAAGCACAGCGTTGGCAAAGGCCTGCGTGCCCGCGGTGCCGCCCACATCGCGCGTCAACGTGGTTTTTTCCGCGTACACTTTGTCGAGCGCCGCCTGGACCTTGTTTGCCGCGTCTGCCTCGTCGATGTGGCGCAGCATGAGGATGGCGGATTGCAGCAGCGCGGTCGGATTTGCCTTATCCTGCCCCGCAATATCGGGCGCGGAGCCATGCACCGCCTCGAAGATCGCGCAGCTCTCACCCAGGTTCGCACTCGGCACCAGTCCCAGGCCGCCGACAAAGGCCGCGCACAGATCACTCACGATGTCGCCGTAGAGGTTCGGCAGCACCAGCATGTCGTACTGGTACGGATTCATCACCAGTTGCATGCAGGTGTTGTCCACGATGTGCTCGGCGTAAGTGACTTCCGGATAGTCCTTGGCCACTGCGCGCACGGAGCGCAGGAAGAGCCCATCGGACATCTTCATGATGTTGGCTTTGTGGATCGCGTGGATCTTCTTGCGGTCATGTTTGCGCGCGTAGTCGAAAGCGAACTTCGCGATGCGGGTGGAGGCTTTTTCGGTCACGATCTTGAGTGATTCGACGACGCCGGGCACCACTTCGTGCTCGAGACCGACGTAGAGATCCTCCGTATTCTCGCGCACGATGACCAGATCGACGCCCGGATAGCGGGTTTCGGTGCCGGGCAGGTTGCGGATGGGACGGAAGTTCGCGTAAAGCTCGAACTGCTTGCGCAGCGTGACGTTAATGGATGCGAAGCCGCCGCCGATCGGCGTTGTGACCGGGCCCTTCAGGGCGACGCGGTTGCGCTCGATGGACTGATACAGCTCCTTCGGGATGTACTCCTTGTAACGCTCGAAGGCTTCCGCGCCAACGGCAAAGCTTTCCCACTGGAAACTGGCCCCGGTGGCTGCGCCGGCACCTTCCAGGATGCGCACAACCGCATTGGTCACTTCGGGGCCAATGCCGTCTCCGGGGATCAGGGTGATGGTGTGTTGTTTAGGCATGCTTTCCTCTTGGTTCCATCTTGTGTCCGTACAGCGTGAGCGGATCGAGTTGCGCTCACGGCTGGCGGCGCTGCGGCTTGCGTTGCTGCGGAGGCTCGGGCGGTCGCCGTTTAGCCGTTTGTTCTTTGGCGATCAGCAGCCGCTCCAGCTCTTCCTTGAATTCGCGTACGTCGGTGAAGTCACGGTACACGCTGGCGAAGCGAATGTAGGCCACAGTGTCGATCGCCTTGAGGCAGTTCATGATCAGCTCGCCGATCTCGCTGGTGGTGCGCTCGCGCTCCGGCGAGTCGATAAGAAAGGTCTCGGCCTCATCGACGATCTTTTCCAGGTTGTCGGGGGTAAACGGGCGTTTCCGGCAGGCCAGCAGCAGCCCGCTCAGCACTTTGTGGCGCTCGAAGCGCTCGCGGCGGCCATCTTTTTTCACCACCATATAGGGGATCTCATCGATCCGCTCATAAGTGGTGAAGCGCTTTTCGCATCGCTCGCACTCGCGGCGCCTGCGGATGGAATCGGCTTCCTTGCTCTCGCGTGAATCGACGACGCGGTCCTGCGCAAAGCCGCAGTACGGACACTTCATAGATATCTCTACGATAGAGCATTTTCGCCGCGCTGTGATTGCGAAGAGAATCTCGGTAAGGCTTTTGCCCAAAGTACAAGTCGCCGAAGTTTGCGTTGACCGTTTTGCAGGTGTGGTTAAACTGCTCCTCCAGCGTGCGTCGCCTGTCCTATCACCGTTGTCCGGGCCGGCGGGTCGAGATCGAAAATCATAGTGTTGTAACCGCTGTGACGGAACTCGGCGGCCGGTTGCATGCAGAAGATCGCCGTGCATGTGCGGCGCGTCGGGGCCGGCATGAGCGGTTCGACTGCTGCCAGCAATCGCCGCGCTGCGCTGGGTTCGGTGCCGATGTAGTAGCGAACGTCGTAACTCGCGCAGCACGTCCGCAAGCGGCCGTTGAGGCGATATCGTTGAGCAGGGCTTGTCCATCATCAGGCCTTCCAACTGCACCAGCGGGCCGGAATAACAGATAGCCCGGCGATGCCGGCGCGGTCGCCCATTCCATAGATGCCGGGATGTGTTGTTCGCGAAGCGCGCAATGTCGCAGCGCCTTGCAGGTAGTTAGAGAATACCAAACCGTCCGCGCCGCGTCGCGTTGATCCATTGGACGCGCGGCAAATGACGATCCATACCAGAAGCACAACGCTGAGCCAGAGGCGAGCCTCCAGGCGGCAGTATGGAATGCACGCTGTTGCGCTCGGCCGTACTGGCCGAGCGGTGAGCAATACGGCCAGCCCTGCCAGTCCGGAAGCCAATCAGCGGGTAGCCGATACCACGCCCAGACGGGCCAGTCGCTGAGCATGGAAAGCGTGGTCGCAAAGAGAAATGGAAAGAGCAGCAGCGCCACAAGAGGCGGAATACGACCACGGAGAAGCGGACGGCGTCCGAGCGATGGCCGAGCTGCGAGCAGCACAACCGCCGCGATGGTGACTGCCAGCAGCGGATAGATCAGAAAATGCGCTGCGGCGGCGCGAACGGTTCCGACGACTGAACATCATCAGGTGCAGGGCCAATGATGGAAGCGCATTTGCTTCGCATGCCCGGAGACCGGCATCCACACGTGGAACCAAAGCTGATTCAGGATGAGATAGAGCGGCAACCGGCGACGCGCCGCATAAAAAAGCGACCGCGCAGCGCAGCCGATCGCGCGGCGAAACGTCGGACGCCAACAGTACATCCAGCACCGCCAGGGTGATGACCAGGATGGCCGCATCGAGGCGCGCAAGCACAACCGTCGCTGCCGCAACAGGCCGCAAATGAAGGCGTGTCCGGGCACCCAGAGAAGCGGCAAGGCGGTAATAGGACCAATGCCGCGATGAGCGGGATCGCGAGCGCGACCTCCATACCGCCTGACGCCAGCATCAGCATCGAGGTGGCAAGGGCCGCGGCAATGAGCTGCGCCAGCCAGCGCGGCCGTGGGCGCAAAGAAGGCGAGCGTGCGGGCGCACATGGTGTACGTGCCAACATGACGCATAGCAGAAGTACGACCTGGAGGGAGCAGAAGAAGGCTGTGCCCGCGCCAAAGCATCGCACCAGCGCGAGCAGCACGAGCATCCAAAGCGGATGGTAGCCGTTGGTCATGTGCACGCCGTCGATAGGTGGAGCCATGGCCGGCGACGATATGCTGCGCGATGCGCACATAGTAGAAAAATCGTCGTCGTAGAAGGCGAGCAGACCGGATCCCGCATGGAAGCGAGCGAACAGGCTGACCGCGGCAGCAATGGCGAGAGCGGCGGGCAGGAGCACCCGCATCGCTCGGGTCTCTCGGCGTTTCTGTGCTATTGGCGAGTCTTCTTTGGCCTTGGTCATCGGCGTTGAAGATCCGACGCTCACGCCTGCGCTCCGGTCGAGAGCTCCTCTGCCTCGTGCTCGGAGACTTCCGAGACCTGGCGTAGCGAGATGTGCTCAAAGCGCGACCAGATCAGGCCTACCGGGATAACGCATATGAAGGTGACAAATGTAAGACCGGCCCCACAGGCCAGTGCGGTTTCCTGCGGCACGTTGAAGAGCTGAGCAAGCGTGATCTGCAGCGCGATCACCTGCGTGAACCAGGCCGCGACCGGAACCGGGAAGGCTGAGCCGACCATGCTGGCCGCCATCAGAATCACGCAGCGGCCCAGCGTCATGGACGCGAGCGTCGGCGAGCTGGCGAAGGCACGCACCGTCGTCAGATATGCGCCGGAGATCATCCCCCACATCACGAGCGAGAGCGCGGCGGCCTGCAGCAGGGCGCTTGCAGAAGAGACGGTGAGCAGACCTTCGCGAAAGCTGCGGACCTTGGATGCGATCGCATCGGCGACCTTGCGCGGCAGGCTCCGTTCGATCGTCCTGGCGATCGTTTCACCAGAAAGCCGCACCGCGATCGTGAAAATGACCAGCATGCCCGCCATGGAGAGAAGACTCTTGGCGCCCGCTACGGCCTGCGCGCGGTGCGGCATGGTCGCGCGGTCCGGCGCCAGCAGCAGCGCCAGCGAGACGATGCTTGCCATGGAGGCGAAATCGAACATACGCTCGACCGTCCAGATCGCAATCTGCGGTGCTATTGGCAACTTGGCGCGGCGCGCGACCAGGTAGGGGCGGGTGAGGTCAGCAACGCGGCCGAGAAGGGCGACTGCGGTAAAGCCGATCACCTGCGTGCCCAGCAGGTAGAACGGGGGCAGCCGCTTGGTGGGCCGCAGAAAGACAACCCAGCGGAACGCACGCACCAGGTAGGCGGCGTAGATCAGCAGCATGCCGAGCACGATGTTCGACCACCGAACATAGTGCATCTGCTGCCACAGGATGTCCCAACGAAAATGCGTGCGGTGGCTGCCGTATGCCAGCAATGCCAGAAAGGCGAGCGCGCCTGCAAGGGAGAGGAGGAGCTTCTTTGATTTCAAGGCGCGGTCCCTCCGATGCGTTCAGCGATGAGGGTGGTCAATTGCCTGCAGGGGAGGGCGCGGCGGCCGCGACCAGCGTCGGGACATGGGCCGCAGCTTCTGCCTTGCGGCGATTGAAGTCGTGGATGATGCGGGCCACGTACCGGCGCGTCTCGCGGTAGGGCGGAATACCGTGGTAACGATCCACAGCCGCCGGGCCTGCGTTGTATGCCGCCAGGGCCAGCGCCAGATTGTCGTTATAGCGTTTGAGCAGCGCGTTCAGGTAGGCGGTACCGCCGCTGATGTTCTGGTCTGCGCGAAAGCTGTCGGTCACGCCAAGCTTGCTTGCCGTATCGGGCATCAACTGCATCAGCCCGCGTGCTCCGGCGCGGCTGACCGCGCGCACATTGCCATTGCTCTCCGCGCGAATCACGCTGGCCAGCAACTCCACATCCAGGTCGTGCGCAGCGCCGGCCTTTGCCGCCATCTCGTGAATCTCCGACGGCGTGGGATCGGACGCCGCCGCCGCTGTTGCCGGTACGGCAGGCGGCTCGGGAGCCGGCAATTGCACAAATTCGCTGCTCGCGATGTCGGCGGCCGAGACTTCCATGAAATCCGGGCCGGTCGCCGTCATGTACAGGCGAATATGGGCGCCGGAGACCTCGCGGTGATCGCAGATCAGGTCAAATCCGTTGCGCAGGGTGATGTGCTCGGCTGCAAGCAGCGGCGCAGACAGACTGGCCGCAAGCAGCGCGAACGCAGCTATCCGTGCGGCGGAGATCCGAATTTTTTCGGGCGGATACACGCGTCTAAAGGCTACCATGCAGACGCGAAATCAGGGTCTCCCGCTCGCCCGCGGGGACACTACCACTTCCGGGCCAAGTCAGGATGCGCCTGCGCTGCTTCCGGCAGGTCCGCGGCACGGATGAGCGGCTCCAACATCTCGGCCACGCCATCGGCGTCGTTGCTCACTGTGGTGGCCCATCCGTGCTCATCGGCCAGAGCCAGCATCTCCGGTCCCGCATTGCCCATCACGATCGGCTGCCCGGCATACTCCAGCATTGCCTGGTCGTTGAAGTTGTCCCCGATGGCCATCACCTCGTGGGGCTCCAGACTGAGGGAGCGAACATAATTTGCAAGCGCGGTGCCCTTGGAGCAGTGGGGCGGAAGCAGGTCCAGGATCCCGAGGTCGCGTTCCGCGTATTCGGTGCGATGCATGGTGATCTGTCCAGCGCGTTCCATGCCCTGGAGCGCCTGCTCAGCCACGCGGACCTTTGGGATGTCCCCGCACAGCATTGCCTGGATCGGCCCCAAGTGCTGGTCGAAGGCGCGCTCCAGCGGCGCAATCTCCACCATGTCGTGGCGGTTTGCCTCGACCCATAGCGCAATTCTGCGATGCAGCGAAGCCATGCTCTCGACCACCAGCGAGGGCCCGTCCGTCCGGTCGAAGGTGAAGACCATGGTCTGCCCGAAGGGACGGAGCGCACCACAGAGTGCCCGCGCGGTTTGCTCCGTGAGCAGGTTGCGCTCGATGAGTTCACCATCGAAATAGCGCACGACCGAGCCGTTGGACGAGATCATGACGGTGCGCGGCGAAAGGCCAACCTGCTCGAGCACCGGCTCGGCATACTGATGACGGCGGCCGGTCGCGATCACGATGTGGACGCCCGCGGCCTGGGCATCCTGCAAAGCGCGCCGATTGCGTTTGCTGATGGTGGTGCCGGAGGTGGGGAGGAGAGTGCCGTCGATATCGACAGCGACCAGGCGAATGCGCGACGGCATACTCTTGAGTGTATGCGTTTGAGGGCAGCCATTCGATGAAGAGAACAAAAGCCGCTAAAGACAAAGCCGCCGCTTCCAGGCCTCAAAAGAAAGCAAAAAAGAAAGATCGCAGTGAGACGCCGCTAGAATACGACCGCCGGGGCAAAGCGCTGCCTCCGCGTCAGCGCGTGGGCGGGATCATCACTCCGCAATAAGGTGTTCGACGGCAGGAGTGCAACTCTGCTGCCACTGCTCGATTTGCGCCAGCGCTGCGGCCAGCGTGGTCACCACGCGATCAGGGCGCGCGCTGCCGAAGCGTTCACGCATCACCACGGGGTCCTGCGGGGACTGCCACAGCGCGACCAGGATCCGGTTCTGCGGAAGCTGTTCGCGAATGCGCTGGCAGAGGGCGCGCGTCTGTGTGAAAACAAATGGCGGCAGCGCGGAGATGCAAAGGATGGTGCCCTCGTCCTGTCCCAGCCGCTCCAGAATCTCCGGAGTCACCGACGCGGTTGGCAATAGTAGAGTGTTCTGACAACCTTGCTCGAGCAGCTGCGCCAGTACCATGGCGGTCAGCTCGTCGGCCTGGTCGCCGGCCGGAATGCAGATGACAGGAGCGCCCTTGGGCTGCTGATCGGTAACCGCTGCGGTTCCATTCTCGGAAGCTTCGGGGCATGCCTCACCCTTGTACTCGGCAAGCTCGGCGACCAGCTCGGTTGCGCTTAGCAGCAGGTAGTTGCCGCGCGCGTCGTCGAAAGCCCCGCGGTGACGGTCCTGCTCGACCATTCCCAACGCGGGGAGCAGAACCATCTCGTAGAAGTCGATCAGCGGCCGCTTGGAGAGGAAGCGATCGGCGATGCTATGAGCCTCGTTCTGGTCCATGGCCAGCATGCGTTCGTAGAACTTTGCCTCCGGCGCCAGCTCGGCATCCTCGCCCAGGAGCACGTGCAGGAAGCGGAGTTGCGGCACATGCCGGCCCATCACGATGAGGCATGCGGTGAGCGGCGTGGCGAGCACCAGCCCCGGCCAGCCCCACAACAGGGTCCAGAAGATAGCTGAGGCCAGCAGGGCCAGCGAGGAGATTCCGGTGCGCGATCCATAGAGCCATGGTTCGAAGAAGTTAGACGTGGCAATCTCAAGTGCTGCATAAAGACCAATCACCTCGACGGCCTGCCGCCAATGGGGAAAGATGGCGATGGAGAAGATGACCGGTAACAGGCCGGCAACGGCGGTGCCGACATACGGAATGTAGCGCAGGATGGCCGCCAATGCGCCCCATAAGGTGGCGTTGGGGACTCCGATGAGCGACAGTCCGACCCCAAAAAGCAGGCCGAACAGAACGTTCACGATGAATTGCCAGACCAGGTAGGTGCTGATGCGCTCTGCCGCGTCGCGCAGCGCATGTGTCATCAGACTCAGCCGCCCCATACCCGCCAGCAGCAGCAGGCGATGGCGCAGGTCTTCGCGGTACATCATGATGTACACGGTGAAGATCATCACCATGCCGCACGCCTCGAGCGGACGCAGGATGGGCGAGAAGATCTCCTGCAGGTAGCGGCCCACCGGAACCGGCGGCTCCACAATCTGCACCGGCATGGGCCGATCTACACTTGGGCCCGGGCCTGCACCCGGTGCATTCTGGTTGGGAAGCGCGGCTTCCGGTGCAGACTGCCGGTAGCGACGATAGCGCGTCGTCGGCGTTGCAGCTTCGGGCTCAGGCGGCGGAACGATGGTGCTGTTCCGATGCGAGGAGAGCTGCTCCGTCATTTCTTCGAGTGAACTGATCGCCTTGCCCGCCGCCCCGCCGATGGGCGTATGCAGGCTGTCCAGCTTGGCCTGGATGTTCTCGCGATAGTCCGGCAGTAGCTCCGCGACGTGCACTAATTGCTTCGCCACTACCCAGCCGGTCACGCCGACTCCCGAAAAGAAGATCAGGATGACGACGACCACGGAAAGCGCGCGGCTAAGCCGGGCTCGTTCCAGCAGCCCGACGGCGGGGGCGAGCAGGAAATTGAGCACGATGGCAAAGGCGATGGGCGCCAACAGCTCCCGGGCAAAGTAAAGCGTGAGGATGACCAGCCCGACGAGCAGCAAAGGCTCGCTGGCCAGAAACCCTCCACGCTGCCGGGTTGGGGAAACGGGGCGTGCCTGCATGGCTTCACACACCTTAGCCGGTTCTACCCATTTACAGGAATAGCACTTGCAGTGTCAGGCCTTTTTGGCGCCGAAATAGACCAGAGCGCCGCCGCCGATGATCGCGATCACCCCCAGGACTGGCGGCAGGGGAACCGAATGATTTTGCTTGTGGCTGATCTGGAGCGGCCCCATGTCTACATCCTTCTTGGTCGTGGAGTAGGTAAAACCGCCATAGATCAGCGCT
The DNA here is from genome assembly GCA_963758545.1 of uncultured Acidobacteriaceae bacterium. Classification (GTDB taxonomy): domain Bacteria; phylum Acidobacteriota; class Terriglobia; order Terriglobales; family Acidobacteriaceae; genus KBS-83. Next base: position 153,941 of record CAVWVY010000002.1, read on the forward strand.
ACGATGCCGACCACGATCAGCACAATTCCGAGTATCTTCATGCATCTCTCCGGACCGCCGCATTCATTTGCAGCAGCGGTCTGGAGGGTAGATGCGGAAATCGGGGATGAGGGGTTTTGATTCTTTCAGTTACTCGTATCGCAGGGCCCGCATAGGCTCGATCGAGGCCGCCCGCCAGGTCGGAATGGAGGCGGCGGCCAGCGCCACCAGCCCCACCAGCATAGCCGAGGCAACGTAGGTCAATGGATCGGCCATCGTGACACCGAAGAGCAGTGACCGGACCAGGTGGGCGAGTCCCCAGGCCATCGGCACCGCGACCGCGATGCTGATGCCGGCCAGCCGCAGCGTTTCGACGAGCAGCAGACGGGCCACGACGGGGCGGCTTGCGCCCAGCGCCATGCGGACGCCGATCTCTCGCGTGCGCTGCAGGATATCGAACGCGAGGACACCATAAAGCCCGACTGCGGACATGAGGGCGGCGAGGATGCCGAAGGCCGAAGCGAGCAGGGCGAGCGTGCGCTCCTGCGCCATGCTTTGGTCGAGCTGAATGTCCATCGTGATGAGAGGATCGATCGCCAGCTTGGAATCCACCTGCTGCATCGCGGCGCGAACGGTCTCGATCATGGGAGCAGGCGCAGCGGCAGTGCGCAGCACAAAGGTGAGCTGGTGCGGATCCTCCTGCAGGTAGGAGTGCAGCACCCGCGGACGGATGGTCTGCCGCAGGTCTACGTGCCGGATCTCTCCAAAGACGCCGACAACTGAGTAAGAAATCCTGTGCGCTGTAAAGGAACGGCCGAGCGCATTCTGCGGGCTGCCAAAGTAGCGCTTTGCGGCGCTTTCGCTGATGACGGCAACGGACTGCGTGCCGCGGCGGTCGCCATCGGCAATGCCGCGACCTGCGACGAGCGGCGCTCCGATGGTTTCGAGATATCCGGGCATGACGCCGGACCATTCGACGTTCGTGTCGCCATGGTCGACGGCCTTGTAGCCGGGAACATCTACCGTGGTCCTCTCGTCGTTGCCGGCTATTTCGGGATCGTCGCTCGCGCTGACCGACTTCACACCGGGAAGCGCATGCATGGTCGCAAGAATGCGCTTATCGAGCGCGGTGATCTGGTCGTCGGAGTACCCAGCCAACCGGGGATCCACTGTGAACTCGACCAGGTGTTCGGGGCGGAAGCCGAGGTTTTCCCCGCGGAGGTTGTTCACTGTGCGCAGGAAGAGTCCGGCGGCTGCAAGCAGCAATACACTGAGCGCGATCTGCACGGCGACTGAGAAGCGGCGAAGCAGGAGCGCGCGGCCCGAGCTGGTGCCCGTCTGCTGCTTGAGCGCCGGCATCAGGTTAGGCCGCCAGAACTGTAGTGCGGGGGCAAGGCTGAAGAGGAGGCTGGTGGCCAGCGTGATGGCAAGCGCGATCAGCAAGAACCGCAGATCGATGTGGGACGAATAGGGTGCATCCCCGGTGTTCAATCCCTGGATGCGGCGGATGAGCAGCTCCGCCACCGGCTGCGCGAGCAGCAGGCCAAGCGCTCCGCCAACCAGCCCAAGCAGCAGGCCCTCCATCAGAAGGTGCTGCACGATTCGCTGCCGTTTTGCGCCCAGAGCATAGCGGACGGACATTTCACGTACGCGTCCCGCTGCGCGCACCAGCAGCAGTCCCGCGACGTTGGCGCATGCCATGAGCAGCACCAGCGCGCCCATGCCCATCAGCACCTTCATCGGCGTCTCGAGTGTGTCGCGGAGTGGGGAGAAGCCCGTGGCGCCGCTGAGGAGTTTTACGCGCGCATGGTCAATGTACCGGGTGCGATTGAGTGGAGACTGATTCTTCTGGTAGGCGAAATCGATGATCCGTTCCGCATGCCAGATGGGCTGCAATGCGGCCGTGGCCTGGTCCATGGTGACTCCCGGCTTTAGCCGTGCCACCATGTTCAGCCACACGGAGTTGTAACGATCCAGATCGTCGAGGCCGGGGTAATCCGGGTCGGCGTTGCCTGGATGAATAACCGGCCTCATCATCATGGGAACAAACAGGTCCGACGGCTCGCCGCCATTCACGCTGTGAAAGTGCTGCGGCGCAACACCGAGGATGGTGAAGGCGTGTCCATTGATTTGTAGCGCCTCGCCGACGACCCGCGGATCGCCCCCGAAGCGGCGCTGCCAGTAGCCGTAGCTGAGGACGGCGACCGGTGAGCCGAGCTTGACTACATCATCCGACGGCAGAATGGTCCGGCCGACGATCGCCGGAACTCCAAGCACCTGGAAGTAGTTGCCGCTGACCAACTCGGCGTTGGCCAGATCGCTGCGGTCATGCCATGCCACACCCACCGTATTTTCCGGATTGGTGGCGATGATTCCGCTGAAGATGGCTGCGGTGTTATCCCGCAGGTAGCGGTAGGCGGGATAGGAGGTGTACTCGTCCAGATCGCCGCCACGGGCACTGAAACTACCGCTGAAGCTCTCTGTATGTGCCTGTACGCGCACCAGCTCTTCGGGATGGCTCACCGGCAGCGTGCGCAGCAGCACCTGGTCGAAGAGACCGAAGATGGCGGTGGTCGCGCCGACACCGAGCGCAAGCACGGCCAGGATCGTGATGGTGAAGACGGGCGCTTTCCGGAATTGGCGCAGGGTGAAGCGGAGATCGGCTATCAGGCGCATAGGGCTGCATGCAATGGAGCACGGCGCGTGCCATCGAGTGCCAAGCTAAGTTGCCTGCAATCAGAGCCGAAGATGACAACAGGGTAGAAAAGAATGTTCGGAAGCGCCTTTGTGCTGTTCAGGAATGGACAGTGAACTCCACCGGGACGAGGCGCGTGCCGGGCGGGACAGTCTGCCGGATCATACTGGTTCCACCGCCTTTGAACATGGTGTTCGAGTGAGGCGCAGCGTGGAACAAAAGGTAGGCGAGCACCCCGAGACAGAGAACACCAGCCGCGACAAGGAGGAGAAAGACGCAGGCCTTGCGCTTATCGAGCCCCTCGACTGTGCCGTGGCCATGCATGTAACCCTGAGATGGCGCTTCGAGCATTTTTGTGCCGCTGCATGCACATGAAAATTGGTCATCGCCGGTTGTTACCAGAAGGGACGCTTCGTGATTCTGCCCTGCGCTAGAAGCGGAACAGCCTGATCAGTAGCCGTTGGCAATCAGATATTCGAGCGTGAGTTCTGCCGGTGTTTGAGCCGCGAGCATCTGGGTGGCATGGCGCAGCAGTACATCCGCCTCCAGGTTGAGCAGGTCTCCCGGCTTATGGCCGCACAGGTTTGTGTGCGCATAGGTGTGCGGAATGATCGCGACGCTCGCGTTCTTACCGTCCCAGCGGGCGACCGTGAGGCTGATGCCCTCGATCGCGATCGATCCCTTTTCAACCACATAGGGCCGGATCGCTTCGGGGATCTCCACCTCCAGCCACCAGTCGGTCCGGTCACTTCCGGGTGAGACGGCGTCCAGCGCAAGCAATCGGCCTACGCCGTCGACATGACCCTGGACGACGTGACCGCCCAGCGGCGTTCCAGCGGCGGTAGGCAGCTCCAGATTCACGACCGTGCCCGGCGCAAGCTGGCTGAGCGAGGTGCGCCGTACCGTCTCCTCTGCCAGATCAGCCTCGAAGCGGTCCGGATTTTCTGTGGGTGCCATTGCGAGCGCGGTCAGGCAGACGCCCGAGACCGCAATGCTGTCGCCCACATGAAGCTGGGATGCCAGCGTGGGCGCATGGATCGTGATGCGGTGCACGCCGCCGCGCTGCTCCACACTGAGGACGGAGCCCGTTTCCTGAATGAGGCCGGTGAACATGCATTCAGAGTAGAGCAGGAAATAGGGAACAGGGAATTTGGGCCGATGCTCAGAACGACGATGCTGCTGGCGCGATCTCCCACGGATCGTGGACATAGCCTTCGATCAGCAAGTCCTCTTCGAGGCGTTCCGGGCGATAGCGCAAGAGATGCGGCAGGGCCGTGGCGCGTGCTCCCGCCAGCATCGGCACCGCGTCCGGCCCTAGAAAGCGCGGCGCCTGGAAGAGATAGAGCTTGTCGACGAGATCGGCTGCCAGCACGCTGCGGTTGAGCCGCGCGCCCGCCTCGACCATGACGCTGGTGATGGACTGCTCGCCGAGATATTTCGTCAGTGCGCGGAGCGAGATGCCGCCATCGGCCTGCGCATCGATTGCGAGAATGCGTGCGCCGCGCGCGGTCAGCGCCTGCCGGCGCGTGTGGTCTTCGCTGCGGGTGACGACAAGCAGATCGTCGTTGACGCCAACGAGAATGCGGGAGGTCAATGGCATCTGCAATTGAGAATCGAGCACAATGCGCAGTAGCGGCCGGCGGCGCGGCAGGCTGCTACGGTCGGTGAGCAACGGATCGTCGGCCACCACAGTGCCGATGCCGGTGAGGAGCGCGTCGTGCGCGTGACGCAGCTGCTGCACGCGTGCGTGCGCGGTCGGTCCGGTGATCGGAAAGGATGCTCGCTCGGGATGTGTGCCCGGAGGCGGCGCGATGGCGCCATCCAATGTGGCCGCGATCTTCAGCGAGACCAGCGGCGTGCGATGCCGGATGAAATGCGCGAAGGCGTCATTCAGCTCCCGCGCTTCGGCCGCGAGCAGACCAACCGAGACGTCGATCCCGGCTTGGCGCAACATCTTGAATCCCGAGCCCGCGACCTGCGGATTGGGATCGGCGGTTGCCGCAACGACACGGGCCACGCCGGCTTCGATCAGCGCGCGCGCGCATGGACCCGTGCGTCCGTAGTGACTGCACGGCTCCAGCGTGACGTAGACAGTAGCGCCTCGCGCTGCCTCGCGTGCCTCCGCTAGCGCAACCACTTCAGCGTGATCGCGCTGCGCGTACTGATGGAAGCCGCGGCCGACGATGCGATGGTCGCGCACGATGACGCAGCCGACTGTCGGATTCGGCGATGCGAGGCCCACGCCCTGCCGGGCGAGCGAGAGCGCAGCCTGCATCCAGCGCAGGTCTTCGCTCTCCGGCGTTTCAGCCATACTAGTCAGGCGCCGAGCAGCGAGTCCGTGAACGCGGCGCTGTCGAAGGGCAGCAGGTCGTCGAGCTTCTCGCCCACGCCGACGAAGCGCACGGGAAGCTGCAACTCACGCGCGATGGCAACCGCGACGCCGCCCTTCGCCGTGCCGTCGAGCTTGGTGAGCACGATGCCGGTGACGCCTGCGGATTCGGTGAAGAGCTTGGCCTGCTGCATGCCGTTCTGGCCGGTGGTGGCGTCCATCACCAGCAGCACCTCGTGCGGAGCATCGGGAATGAAGCGCTGCGTGGTGCGGCGCATCTTGTCGAGCTCCTTCATCAGATCGTTTTTTGTATGCAGGCGGCCGGCGGTGTCGACCAGCAGCACATCGATAGAGCGCGCCTTCGCCGCATTCAGCGCGTCGAAGAGCACGGCGGAGGGATCGCCGCCCTGCTTGGTCTTGATGATCTCGACTCCGGTGCGCTGCCCCCAGATTTCAAGCTGCTCGATCGCGGCGGCGCGGAAGGTATCTGCCGCGCACAGCAGCACCGTCTTGCCCATGCGCCGGTACCACGCGGCCAGCTTGCCGCTGGTGGTGGTCTTGCCGGTGCCGTTGACGCCCACCAGCAGGATCACCTCCGGCGGTTGCTCGACGATGCGTGGCGGCGTGGCATAAGCATCGAGGATCGCTTTGATCTCGGCGCGCAGCATCTGCTTGAGCTCTGCGCCGTCGCGGATCTGGTGGTTGAGCGCGCGCTCGCGCAGCGCGGTGAGGATCTCCTGCGCCGTGACCACGCCGAGATCGGCCGCGATCAGGCTCATCTCCAGGTCGTCCAGCGCCTTGTCGTCGATCTCGACGGTAAGCGAGACGATCTCTTCGAGCGACTGCGAGAGGTTCTCGCGTGTGCGCGTGACCGCCTCGCGCATGCGGTCGAAAAGGCCGCGCTTTTTGGGTTCCTCAGCCTCTTTCAGGCTGCCGAATAGGGTCTGAATCATGAAATGCCTCGTCGCTTCCAGTGTAGCAATGGGGATGGGCCTGTGCGGATTACAGCTCGTCCCGCCCGGGCCGGCGCATCAGCTCCGCCACAGCTTCACGCGGGCTCTTGCCGTGGTGCAGGATGGCGTTGACCTGCTCGGTAATGGGCATCTCGATGCCTCGCGTGCCGGCGAGCCCCAGCGCGGCGCTGGTAGTCTCTACACCTTCTGCTACCTTGCCGCCCATACTGGCAAGAATGTCACCGAGATGGCGACCTTTTCCCAGCTCAATGCCCACGCGGCGGTTGCGCGAGAGATCGCCGGTGCAGGTGAGAACCAGATCGCCGAGCCCAGCCAGCCCGGCCATGGTTTCGCGCCGGCCGCCGCACGCTACGGCCAGGCGCGTGATCTCTGCAATGCCGCGCGTGATGAGCGCCGCCGCGCTGTTGTGGCCGAGGCCGAGACCTTCGACGATGCCGGTCGCGATGGCGATGACATTCTTGAGCGCGCCGCCAAGCTCCACGCCGATGACGTCGTCATTGGTGTAAAGGCGCAACGCCGGTCCGGAGAGCGCGTCCTGCAGGCGTGCTGCTAGAGCGGGATCTGTACATGCGATGGTCATCGCCGTGGGCTGGGCGGCGGCGACCTCCTGCGCGAAGGATGGACCGCTGAGCACCGCGCAGGGCAGTGAGAGCGGGCCGAGCGCCTGCGCAATGACCTCGCTGATCCGCTGAAAAGCGAGCCGTGTCAGCGCCGCTGGTTACGATGCCCTTGGTCGCGCTCACCAGCACCTGATCTGCGGTCAGATGCGGAGTCATCCTGGTGTAGATCTCGTGCACATGAGCGGAAGGCATGACGCCGACGACGATCTCGGCCGTGTCGAGCGCCTGCAGCAGATCTGGCTGTCGGCTGCACGGTGTCCGGCAGTGTGAAGCCCGGAAGATACCTGCGGTTCTCGCGATATTGCGCGATGCATTCCGCGACTTCGGCGGTATGCGACCAGAGCGCGATGGAGTGCCCGCGCTGCGCGAGCGAGATAGCAAGCGCGGTGCCCCATGCCCCGCTGCCGATGATGGCGATGCGGCTCACGCGGCGGCGGCCTTCGATTTGCCGAAGCGATACTCGGTCCCGGCGAGCAGGCGGCGGATGTTCGCATGATGCTTGGCAATGATGAGCAGCGGCAGCAGAATCACAACGGCGATCATGAACGGCGTCAGCGGCTCGTGATGCCGCAGCAACGCCGCCAGTGGAAAGACGATCGCGGCGACGATTGACGCGAGCGAGACGTAGCGGCTGATCGCGAAGACGAGGATGAATGCGATCAGCGCGACCAGCGCAGAGAGCGGAGCGATCCCGAGAAAGACGCCGAAACCGGTCGCGACGCCCTTGCCACCTTTGAATCGCAGCCACACCGTGTAGATGTGGCCGAGGATTGCGAAGACTGCGGCAGTGGCCGCAAGGTTCTGTGCCTGCAACTGCGTCTGGTGCGTATGCACTGCCAACTGCCATGCAAACAGAACGGCGACAAAGCCTTTCGCCGCGTCGAGCAGAAATGTCACCGCACCCAGACCCTTGCTGCCGGAGCGGATCACATTCGTAGCGCCAATGTTGCCGCTGCCCTGCTCACGGATGTCCTGCTTGCGGAAGATGCGTACCAGGATGAGCCCGAAGGGAATCGAGCCGAGCAGATACGCGACGATGCCGGCGATGAAGTAGAGCAGCATAGGAACGGCTTCGAGTGTAGCGCCTTTCACATCAACTGCCGCCGCACCAGGTCGAGCGCCGCCTGTGCGCTCAGCATCCGTACGCGCTCCCGCGTGTTCTGCGTCGAGAATGCCGCGAAGTTCTTCTGCGCGACTTCCGTCTCCTTGCCATTGGCAACCGCAATGTAGACGAGCCCGACGGGCTTCTCCTCTGTCCCGCCGCCGGGTCCGGCGATGCCGGTGACCGCAAGGCCAATGGTCGCGCCAGTCTTTTTGCGGATGCCCTCCGCCATGGCCTTGGCTACCTGCGAGCTCACCGCCCCATGCTGTTCAATCAGCGATCCATTCACGCCCGCGAAGGAGATCTTCAGTTCATCGGAATACGTCACTGCGCCGCCCAGGAAGGCGCGCGAACTACCGGGAATGCTGGTGATGCGCTCGGAAACCAGGCCGCCAGTACAGCTCTCCGCAACGGCGAGAGTTGCGCCCTTCATGCCGAGATAAAGCAGCACAATTTGTTCCAGCGACTCGCCCTGGGTGGAGTAGATGAGGTCGTCCAGCTCTTCTTCGATACGGCTGGCCAGCTCATCCACACGTGCCTGCGCGAGATCGAGCGCCTGCTTTTCGCAGAGCAGGTTGAGCTGGATGTCGCCGCCGGTGGCGAGGATCGTGGTCTCGATGTCGGGATAGTGCTTGTAGATGGGAGAGATGCGCGCATCGCAGGCGGACTCGCCGATCATCGCCGCCTTCAGCGTGCGCTTCGCGATAAATCGCTGCGGCAGGGCCTCGCGCAGGCGCGGCATGCACTCTGTCTCGAAGATCGGCTTCAGCTCCAGCGGCGGTCCGGGCAGCAGCACGAAGATCTTGCGGTGGCCGCCAAAGACGGTGTCCAGCCATTGCGCGGGCGCGGTGCCGTTGGCATTGGGGACGACATGCGCACCCTCCAGCACGTCTGCCTGCTGCGCGTTGTTCTCCGTCATGCTCATGCGGCGCGCGGCGAAGCGTTTGTAGAGCTCGGCCACGATATCCGCGTTGCGCCGGATGTGGATGCCCATCGCCTCCGCCACCGCCTGACGCGTCAGATCATCCTGCGTTGGGCCGAGCCCGCCCATGATGACGATGATGTCCACGCGCTGCGCGGCCGTGCGCACCGCGTTGACGAGATGCTCCATGCGATCCCCGACCGTGGTCTTGAACGCGACCTTCACGCCTATCTCGTTCAGGCGTTCCGTGACGAAGAGAGAATTGGTGTCCTGGCGAAACGGCGTCAGCATTTCCGAGCCGACGGCGATAGTTTCAGCGAGCATGCGAGTGGGTCACCTTCCGAAATCGACGTGCAGGATGTGGGATGCCGCGCGTGCGGATCAGTTCAATCCGCTAAAGGAAACGCAGCCCTTCCACACCCAACGCCACATCATAAATGGCGGTGTGGGTGGCCACGATGGCGCTGCTCGACGGGCTGAACGCAAGACCCACGATTCCGCTGCCGCTGATCACCATCTCAGGATCGTCCTCTGGCGCACGATCGATGGGCAGCCGCAGTATGCCGCGCCGCCCGCGATGCGAGGCTGCGGTGTAGAGCGAGCCGGCGATATCCACGGCCATTCCCTGCGGACGCCCGAGCCCGCGGAAGTAGACGCGTGCGTTGCCGTCGCGGTCGATGGCGTAGACCGCGTCGTTGCTGGAAGTGGTAGGACCGGAGACAAAGAGCGTACCGTCCAGCCCAAAGGCGAGATGGTAGGCGGCGACGCTCGGCTCCAGCGTGGCAAAGACGAAGATCTGGCGGTCGCGCGCGATTTTGAATATGGTGCCGGACCGGTCGCCGCAGTAAAGATTGCCCTCCGGATCGAAAGCCAGCCCAGTGGCGACGCCCATGCTTTCGACAAAAACGGAGCTTGCGCCCTCCGGGCGTGATGCGGTAGATCGTGCCCTCGTGGCGCGAGGTGACGTAGAGCACGCCATCGGTATCGAGTGCGAGTCCCGTGGGATTGACGATATCGGTGGCGAAGCTGTCCATGTCGCCTTCGGGCGAGATGCGATAGACGGAGACTGGCATCTTTTCGCCGCGCTGGCCGGAGAGGGTGGTGTAGACGTTGCCTTCCGCGTCGACCACCGGGCTGGCGACCGGGTTCACGTTCTCGGCCAGCAGACGGCCTACCTTCAGTGTGACCGCAGTTGCTGGTGGCGCCGTTCTGGCGCACTTCGAGGCGGCCCATCTCGGCGCTTTCCGGCACCCGGATGCTCATGCGCGTTGGGCGGCTCAGCAGAACCGGCGCGAGCGAGCCGTCGAGCGACCGCCAGCGGACGACGCTCCGCCACCGGGCCGAGTGCGCTGCCTGCCAGCTCTACCTCGCCGCCGGGCAGCACGGCATCCGGCGTAATCGAGTCGATGCGCGGAGCCTGCGAATTGGAATGGTCGGATTTGGCGATGCGGATCATCACTGCCCCAGTCTACGTCTGTCAGCTTAGACGCGGAAAGCGGTCTCGATCGTTGGCATTACGACAGATGCTTCGTCTCCACCTTTTCTTCGATGAGCGAGCAGTGAATCGAGACCGTGCGCCGGGCGGCATGGCGCAGATTCCCGTCGAAGAAGTCGCAGCTCAAAATGTTGTCCGGCCCGCTGCGCCGCGCCGAATAGGCGTTGACGTTCAGGAGCACCGGTCCGCGAATCCAGGCGATGCGGCCGCGCTTGACATGCGAGCCGGAGACGATCACGGTTGCCGGACGGCCCGGTATCTCGACATTCTGGATGCCCAGCGGGATCTGGCCGATCTCGTCGGCATGCCGCTTGGCGGAGGGCTTTGGATCGCCGGAGTAGGAGGCGGAGATGACGATTCCCTCGTTCAGCCGCTTCAGGGTCGCAGCGGCTTTATCGGAGAGCGTGATTTGCACCTGGAAGGCGTACGGCTCGCTTTTTGTTGGGACAGCGCCAGTGGCCATCGCCGGGCCGAGCGCAAAGAAAAGCGCCGCGACCGGCGCCAGGCGCGGCAGGGGACTGCGTGCCGGAGGCTTCGTCATACTCACCACCAATGCTGGATTACGAGCAGGACGATCAATCCAAAGAGTCCTGCCGCGAGGTCGTCCAGCATGATACCCCAGCCGCCGGGCAGGGCCTCCAGCTTGCGGATGGGCCAGGGCTTGGTGATGTCGAAGAGACGGAAGAGCGCGAGGGCGAGGAGGGCGTGTGGCCAGTCCGGCTTGCAGACCACGAGCGTGAGCCACTGGCCGGCGACTTCGTCGATGACGACGTGGCCGGGATCTTCGCGGCCGCTCTCCTCCGCCACGATCGTTGCGGCGGGGATGCCGATGGCGGTTGCGATCACTATGCCGAGAAGACTGAGCGCAGAGAGCGGGTAGTTCATCCATGCTGGAAACGGAGTGGCGACTATGAATTCGTGCGTCAAGCCACCTAAACACGGACGCCGGAATCATCCACAGCAGCACGGCCGCGACCGAGCCCCACGTCCCGGGCCCGGGCTTGAGCAGGCCGGCGCCGAAGAAGGTGCCGACGGCCCACGCCCACCGCGTCTTCTTCCCGGTAGCGGGAACCGCGGAAGGTCTATCGTTCATCGGGCCAGGGCGAGATCATCGTTCATCCGCATCGTTCTCCTGCTGGGCACGGCGCAGTGTCGCCTCGTCGATATCCTCCAGCACCTCGGGGTCGAGGATCGGGGAAGAGATGCGGTACTCGCCGCTCGCCCACTTGCCCAGATCGATGACCCGGCAGCGGTCGCTGCAGAAGGGCACATTGGGATCGTCCAACGGCACGATCGTCTTGCAGATGGGGCAGCGAAGGATTTTCTGCTTCGCCTGAGACATAACCACTCCTGATTTTTCGTCAATCTATTCGATGACGCGCGCGACCACATCGTAGTCGTGCGCCTCGGTGATCTCCGCACGATAGAAGGTGCCGGGCACCAGCGTCTCGTGCGGACCGAAGTCGTTGATGTAGACCTTGCCGTCAATCTCCGGCGCGTGGAACTGGGAACGGCCCTCCCACAAGCAGCGGCGTTTCGTCGCTCTCGCCTTCGACCAGGATGTCCATCGTCCGGCCGATCCACTGCTCTTTGCGCTCGCGGCTGATGGACTGCTGCAGCTTCATCAGCGAGCGGCGCCGGGCCTCGATGGTGCGCTTCGGTACTTTGAGCGACTTGTCCAACGCAATCGACTGCGAGCCCTCTTCGTCGGAATAGGCAAAGGCGCCCATCCAGTCGAACTTCGCCTCGCGGACGAAATCCATCAGCGCGGCGTGATCTTCGGCCGTCTCGCCGGGGAAGCCGACGATGAAGCTGGTGCGCAGCGCGATGCCGGGCACAGCGGCGCGTACCTTTTCAAGCGTCTTCAGGAAGATCTCCGCATTCGCGCCGCGGCGCATGCGCTTCAGCACCGGTCGCGGAGGCGTGCTGCAGCGGTACGTCCATGATATTTCACGATGCGGTCGTGCTTCGCGATGGTATCGAGCAGCCGGCCGGTGATCTTGTTTGGATAGGCGTAGAGGAAGCGCAGCCAGGTCAGTCCTTCTATCTGCGCGAGGCGATCGAGCAGCGCGGCAAGGCCGTCCTTCAAGCCGAAGTCTTCGCCGTAGCAGGTCGTGTCCTGGCCGATCAGCGTGATCTCGCGCACGCCACGTGCGACAAGCTGCTCGGCTTCGGCGATGACCGACTCGAAGCGGCGCGAGCGGAACTTGCCGCGCAGGTTCGGGATCACGCAGAAGGAGCAGGGATGGTCGCAGCCCTCGGCGATCTTGAGGTACGCGGAGGTCTTGCCGGTCGCGAGCAGACGCGGCGTCGTCTCGTCGTAGAGATAGGTCGGCAGCGCCGGCGTTGCGCCGTCCCACGCATCGCGCGCGAAGCGTCCCTGCTGCTCGCGCAGATCGCCTTCAGCACGGGATGCAGCGGCGTCGGCAGGCGCGTGGCGCGGAATCGCCGGCGAGGTCAGCGTGATGTTCACGAGCGGCGAAGCGGCGGGTGTTGGCAGTGCGAAGCCGGCGGCTGTCAGAATGGATTCCAACTCACCCGTCCCGACTACGGCGTCTACTTCCGGGATGTTTTTGCGGATCTCGTCTCGGTAGCGCTCCACCAGGCATCCGGCGACGATGAGTTTGCGGGCGCGTCCAGCCGTCTTGTGCTGTGCCATCTCCAGGATGGTGTCGACCGACTCCTGCTTGGCTGAGTCGATAAATGAGCAGGTGTTGACGACGAGGATTTCGGCGGCCTCGGGGTTTGCGGTCAGCTCGGCGCCGGCGCGGTCCAGCAGTCCCATCATGACCTCGCTGTCGACCAGGTTTTTTGGGCAGCCGAGGCTGACAAATCCGACACGCGGACGCGCGGAAGCTGCTTCTGGCGCGACAGGAGGTGCTTCCAGGATGCCGGTGGGGTTCACCTAGCTATTTTAGCGGATCGGCCGCATGGGCCGGTGGCTCATAGATAGCTCAGCCAGGCATCGCGACGCCGCTGCTTTACGGAAGCAAACCAGCGGCATGCTGGATACAGCAGCGCCACGACGAACACCCACATGAGGTACGTCTCGGGCAGCGTCAGGCCCCAGCCGGGCGGCGCAGTAAACGGGAAGTTTGCCAGCGTCGGGGATTCGAACATCCAGTGCACCGCGCCGTAGCGCAAGTAGCAGAGCGCTACAGCCAGCAGATGAATGAGCGGAATATGCAGCAGGTAATAGAACATCGGGACGCGGCCGAACACGATAACGGGACGAAGCACATTCGGGGCACCTCGATCAAACACGCGAAGCAGCAAGAGGATCGGCCCGAGCGTCATCAGCAGGAACAACAGCGAGGGCGGATATTTCGTCGTGTTGAGGAAGGAAAGCACCGTGTGCCCGAAGGAGCTTTGCGTGCTCCAAGGTTGTGGATCGCCGTAGCGGTCAATCGCCCGCAGCGCGATAAAGCCGGCGACCAGCGCTACGCCCACTCGAGTCAGCCAAATCTGCCGCTGCACGGCAGGCCAGTCGTAGATACGCCCCAGCGCGAATCCGGCTGCCGTCACGCCGATCCAGGGTATGAGAGGGTAGGCGACGAATACGATGTGTCCCGGCATCGAGAGCACAACGCCGGGTCTGTGAAGGATCAGCCAAAGGGAATTTGCTGTTGGCACGTGATCCAGCAGATTGTGCGCAGCGATCATCACGATGCCAACAGCGGCAATCCATCTGGTCGGCAAAGCCAGGAGCACTGCCAGCCCGATCATCGCCCATCCCAGTGCCCATAGCACGGTCAACAGAGTGACGTGATAGTCGAAGTTGAACTGCAGCCCGAAGCACCTCATCAGCACGACTTCAACGAAGATCAGCCAGAGGCCACGGGTGATCAGAAAAGCTGCGAGTTCGCTTCGCGATCTCTTGCGCAGCGATAGATAGGCGCCAGTTCCCATCAGCAGGAAAAATCCGGGCGCGCAGAGATTCGTGATCCAGCGTGTGAGGAAAAGCGCTGCGGTGGCGCGAGTCACATCTGTAGGGCTGATGCCGGGAACTCCGAAGAAGTCGCGCACATGATCCAGCGCCATCAGAACCATGATGATGCCGCGGACGATGTCGACTGATTCCAGTCGGGTAAGAAGGGAAACGCCTCCCGGAACGGCCGATCGCTCGGTCTTTGGCAGGGTCGACATGCTTTCAAGTCATGCTACGGGAGTCCTGGCCGCGTTGCGGCCGCAGAGTGATATTCTTACCGAGTGCCGGGTCCTACGCGACGGAATCCCGCCAACCCCGCCAGGTCCGGAAGGAAGCAACGGTAACGGGTCACTCCGGGCGCAGTAGGCCACCCGGTGCACTGAGCGCTTTTCCTTTGCGCGTGCCGAAGAATTCCCAACATCACTGATCCTTTGCTGCGCCGCATGGACATCCATGTGCGTCGTCGGCGAGAATCAAAGGGCCAGCCATGAGCCCAGCCGAGTTGACGACGAGCACGGATTCCGTTGCATCCGCTGCAGAGCCAGTTTCTTGCAGTTACCACGCCGACGGTCGAAAACCGACCCGCGTCGGTGTCTTCGGATGGGGCATTGTTGCGCCGAAATCGCCCAATATCGACGCCTTCGCACGCAATCTGGCGAAGTCAGAGAGCTGGCTTACGCCGTTTGAAGGATTTGGCCCCAGCAACTTTCTCGTCGGTGAGCCGGAGTTTCGCTTCGAGGACTACAAGCGCTGGATCGATGCGCGTTTCGCGCCGCGCCACTACCAAAATCTGAAAGAGAAGATGGATAGCCCGTCGCTGTATGCGATTGGCGCGTTTATACAGGCGCTTGAGCAGAATCCGGGGCTTGAAAAGCTAATGCAGGAGCTGGGCGGCCAGGCGCATGTCTACATCGGGACGGGTCTAGGCTCGGTCGAGACGATGTACCAGTCCAGCGTGACACTGTATCTGGCGCAACAGCGCTGGAACCGCTTCTGGGGCAGCCGGGAGAACAACAGCGCGCTTGGCGCGTATCTCGATGGCGAACTCAAGGGACTGGACGACGTGCCGCTGAACCCCGCTGACGCCGAGGGCGACCTGGTTGAGCTGTCGCTGGCCTGGGAGGCTTATTGGATGGCTCGCTCGCCAGAACTGCGCGAGTATCTGGACGAGGCCGCGGCCATCGATTCGCTGGTCATGGAAGGCAGCGTGGAGCAGGGCAAGCTGAACGTGCTGCGGGAACGAGGCAAACGCCATGCGCGGCTGCAGGAGAAGTGGGGCGCGCCCGACCCGCCGTGGAAGGTCTCGGCCAACCTGATCTGGAATATCCACAACACGCCGGCCTCGCAGGTTTCTATCCTTGGACACATCACGGGCCTCGCATTCGCGCCGGTGGCGGCCTGCTCGACCTTTGGCGTGGCGTTGCGACTCGCGATGCAGGCGATTGAGCGCGGCGACGCGAAAGTGGTGGTTGTGGGCGCTACCGATCCGCCGCCGCATCCGTTGATCGTGGGCTCTTTCTATGGCGCGCGAGTGCTTTCCGCCAGCCGGCAGGTGTCGAACCCGCTGACCCAGCTTCAGGGCACCCACGTCGCAGGTGGCTCGGTGGTGTGGATTGTCGGCGATATGGAATATCTGCAGGCGAAGGGCATGACGCCGATCGGCATGGAACCGGTGGCTGCCGGCGTAAGCTCTGACGCGCACCACATCATCACGCCGTCGATCCCAGGACCACAGGCGGCCATCCGCCAGGCGCTCGAAGAGGCGCACGCGACACCACAGCAGATCCGCACCTGGGACCTGCATGCCACGGCCACTCCGGGCGATTATGCCGAGATCAGCACGCTGCGCACCATGCTGCCGGAGACCGTGATGGTCACCGCCCGCAAAGGCACCTTCGGCCACGGCATGAGCGCCGGCGGAGGCTGGGAGCTGACCGCGCAATACCTGGGCTACGCGACCGGCCATCTCTTCCCGACACTGCTGACCGAGGATTCGCTGAATCCGGCGATTGCCGGCATCCATGGGCGGTATGTTTTCGCGGATAGCTGCGTGACGGCGGAAGGGCTCGCCGGCAAGCTTTCCAGTGGGATTGGCGGCGTGAATGCCTGCGTGATCTCGCGGCCGCTGCCGAAACAGACTCGCTGACTCACGAATGGGCAGGCTGGGGCGCATGGTGAGTGCGGCTCTGCCGCCATTTCCAGAAGGCCCACCCGAATGCCGCGATGAAGAGCGCAAATATGCCCCACGCGATAGCTCCGGAATAGTGCGCTAAATAATGGTTCCACCAGCGAATCATCTGGCGTCCATAGCGCACGCCCAGCCAGGCAACAATGCCGTAACGCACGGTGCGTGCGGCGGCAAATGCGATGAGAAAGCGGCCGCGGGTGACGCCCAGAGCTCCGGCGGCGGCGAGGAAAGGCATCAGGGGAACAGGAGGCGGGTTAATCGCAGATACCGCGACGGCGGCGGCTCCGTGCTTCTTGACCCAGCCGGTAATGCGGTCGTAATAGCGTTCTGGTACGTAACGTCGCAGCGCCGCTTCGCCGCCTTTTTTCCCGGCAGACCACGTGGTGAACGCGCCTATCACCGCGCCGCCGACCGCCAAAGCCACCAGCAACCATGGATTTCCTCCGCGGCCGATCAGAATCAGCAGCAGCAGGTCGGCCGTTCCTGGAATTGGTAAAGGGAAGGGACAGGCGTCCAGCAGCGAGATGCCAAAGAGACCGACTGCGCCCAGGTGGATGAGCCAATGCATGGTGCGATGCTTTGTTGCGGAGCTATGAGCGGCTGCCAGCAGCGCTTTGTTCACTCTTGCCTCATTTCGATTCAGTCCCGAACGGCCAGCTTCACCGGGGCGTCAGGCTCTTGGACGCACAGAGGCGCTCCCAGGCTGCGCCGGGCCTGTAATTCCAGAGGATTCAGAGTTGTTCAGAGCAGGGGAAGATCGGCGACTGCGGGCAGCACATCGCATTCGGCGGCAAGCTCATAGAAGCGCCGCAGACCGACGAGGCAGTCGTCGTCGAGGATGTAATGGATATTTTTGCTGAGATACGCGTGGATCGTGGCGCGGGGCACGTCGATGTGCAGCGCCCACTCATCGGCCAGATCGTCAATATGGGACAGGCCGGCATCGCGCGATCCAACGAGATCGTCGAGGAGCTGATTGCGTGGCGCAGCAGAGCGGACGGCCTCCTCGCGCACACCCCAGAGCGCGGAGATCCAGGGCAGTCCGGTGAGCCGGCGCCACTCCGCGCCAAGGTCGAGATAGAGCAGTTCTTCGCCGGTGCGCTGCTGGCGCGCGGCGCGATCTTCCAGCGCGAGCAGGGCAGGATCGCCGATCAGCAACGCCGCATCGCAAGCCGCAAGCATGGCGTCAAGATCGGGCGGATGCGGCATGAAGGCGGCGGGGATCTTCCAGAAGCGCCGGGCCATAACTTCAACATAGGCACGCGTGGCTCGGGAGGATGTATCGGTCGCAATGCTGCGCACATTTTCAAGGCCAGTGGCCGCGCGCACAACCAATAACAGCGAACGAATTGCGCCCTTCGAGGCAATCGCGCAGCCGGGGACGATGCGGAGATCGCGGCTGTGCGCAAAGGCGGTGATGGGCACCAGACCCAGATCGGCGGTGCCGTTGGCGAGACGTTCCGCGCATTGTGCGGGCATCATGCTTTCGATGTCATAGCGGGTTGCGAGCGGGACAGCATGGGGCGGGTGATCGAAGTCCCACATCAGCGGCGCGGGGTTCAAGAAACGAATGGCTGCGATACGAAGGCGGGTCGTCACTGCATAGTGTACTGGGGCCAGTCTACCGGGCGTGTCCGTACCCCATTTGTCGGATTGTCCCGGCCCGGAGCTGCCCCTAGCCTCGAAATATTCATGCCGGGCCCACAGACAGTCAGCGTCTCCCCTCCTGCAACCGAAACCACTCTGGCCTGGCTGGCTATGGCGCTTACACCCGGCCTTGGCCCTCGCCGCATTCTTCGCGCGGCGCGCGGGATGCGGGAGCCGGCCGAACTCTTTCAGCTTCCCTTGACGGCGCTTGAAGCGCTGCAGATTCCTGTGGTGTCCGCGCGGTTTATCGCGGAAGGCAAGGCACGCAAGGCGGCCGAGCAGGAGTGGCAGACGATCTCCGAAAGCGGCTGCAACCTGATGACGTTCGGCGATGCGGATTACCCGGAACGTCTACGCGAAACCTTTGATCCGCCGCCGGTGCTGTGGGTGCGGGGCGGCCGCGAGCTGCTTTCGCGGCCGGCGATTGCGGTGGTGGGCACACGTGCACCGAGCCCTTATGGCACCGGCATGGCGGAGATGCTGTCACGCGATCTCGCGGCGCGGCGCATGGTGATTCTGAGCGGCATGGCACGCGGCGTCGATACCGCAGCGCACAAGGGTGCGCTGAGCGCAGGCGGACGAACGGTGGCCGTCTGGGGCACTGGACTGGATGTCGTATACCCCAAGGAGAACAAGCGGCTGGCGGAGGACATTGTCATGTCCGGCGGCACTATCGTGTCTGAGCAGCCGATGGGCACCTTTCCGGCTCCGCAGAATTTTCCGCTGCGCAACCGGATCATCAGCGGGATGAGCGTCGGCGTTCTGGTGGTGGAAGCAGGCGAGCAGAGCGGCACCCGGGTGACGGCGCGGTGCGCGCTGGAGCAGAACCGCGACGTTTACGCCGTCCCCGGCAACGTGACCAGCCGGAACGCCTGGGGGCCGAACACGCTGATCAAGCAGGGCGCCAAGCTGGTGGCCACCTGGGAGGACGTCTGGGAAGAGCTGCCGTCACAGATTCGGCTGGAGTTAGAAGGCAGACCGGCACCGGAGCAGGGGGTGCAGGACAGCCTTTTCGCATCCGAAGCGGGGGTAACTGCATCATTACTAAGGCACGGGGAAGAAGCTTTACCTGCCGGCTCTCCCCTGAGCCCTTCGGAAGCCGCGGTGTACGGTATCCTGCGCATGGACGAGGCGCTCCAGATCGAGGAGCTGCTCGAACGGCTTGAGGGACAAGTGACGTCTGCTGAGATATTTACAGCACTTTTCGAGCTGGAGCTGAACAACCATATCCGGCAGCTTCCGGGCAAACACTACGTCCGGCGCATGTGAGGGAACAGCCTGGCCGCCTGTGACGTATCTTGTGTCTCTAGTTATATCCACAGAAGGAAATTCGCACCCTACGGACATGAGCCGCGTCTGATGCATTGCGCATGCGTTAGACGATGTCCGAGGGCCTGAGCGGTTTGGACAGCGACGGCAGCGCGTGGTAGCGTTCGGAAATTGCCTGCGGGTGGCACAACAACTTGCCTACCCAAGGGCACAATGTAGCGTCGCTCGCAGAGGGCGCACCGGCAGATCCGCGGCCGGAACGGAGAGCAGGCGGAAGTGAAGGGAAGCAATGAGTAAATCACTGGTCATCGTTGAATCGCCGGCAAAGGCGAAATCCATCGGGAAATATCTGGGCAAAGACTTCGTCGTCGAGGCGTCGATCGGCCACGTTAAGGACCTGCCAAAAAACAAGATTGGCGTCGAGCTGGAGAACGGCACCTTCGAGCCGGACCTGATCGTCATGCCGGACAAGGTGAAGATCGTCGATCGCCTGCGGAAGATTGCGGGCAAGATGACGAATGTCTATCTGGCGCCTGATCCAGACCGCGAAGGCGAGGCCATCGCCGCGCACCTCGAAGACGAGCTGCGCGAGGTGTCGCCGAAGAATTCCATCCAGCGCGTGACCTTTAACGAGATCACGCCCAAAGCGGTGCGTGCGGCCTTCGAGCATCCGCGCCAAGTGGATCGCAACCTGGTCGACGCGCAGACCACGCGACGCGTGCTCGACCGCATCGTGGGCTACCAGATTTCGCCACTGCTGTGGGACAAGGTGCGCCGCGGGCTCTCGGCAGGCCGCGTGCAGACGGTAGCGCTGCGGCTGATCGTCGAGCGCGAGCGAGAGATCAAGGCATTCAATCCGGTCGAGTACTGGACGATCGATGCGGAGCTGAAGACCGCCGCGAAGGACGAGAACGTCTTTACTGCACGCTTCGTGGGCATCGATGGTGAGAG
The DNA here is from genome assembly GCA_963758545.1 of uncultured Acidobacteriaceae bacterium. GTDB lineage: Bacteria > Acidobacteriota > Terriglobia > Terriglobales > Acidobacteriaceae > KBS-83. The sequence continues at coordinate 174,040 of CAVWVY010000002.1, forward strand.
CGCGAAGGTAGACACGGTCAGCGGCAATGCGCTGCCTAACGAAAAGATCACCAAGGAAGTCCTCGCGGCGATCGAGAAGGCGAATTGGTCGGTGCGCGAGGTGGAGCGCAAGGAGCGCCGCAAGAATCCCACGGCGCCATTCACCACCAGCCGCCTGCAGCAGGATGCATCGCGGCAGCTTGGCTTCTCCGTGCGGCGCACGATGGGTGTGGCGCAGCGGCTGTATGAAGGCGTGGAGCTCGGTTCCGAAGGCACTGAGGGCCTGATCACCTACATGCGTACCGATTCGACGCGCGTCTCGCCCGACGCGATTGCGGAGGTGCGCGGGTACATCGGCAAAGAGCTGGGCTCGAGCTATCTGCCGGAGTCGCCGAATGCCTTCAAGAGCAAGAAAGATGTGCAGGACGCGCACGAGGCGATCCGTCCGACCGAGGTACGCCATACGCCGGAGTCGGTGAAGCGCTATTTGAGCGATGAGCAGTTCAAGCTCTACCAGCTCATCTGGCGGCGTTTTGTGGCGTCGCAGATGGTGCCGGCGGTTTTCGATCAGACCATCGTGGATGTGCAGGCGCAGGCGGATCGGCGCTATGACTTCCGCGTCACCGGCTCGATCCTGAAGTTCGATGGCTACCTGAAGGTTTACGAAGAGGCCAAGGACGCGAAGGACGACGATGACGATGCGCTCAAGAACAAGCTGCCCGATCTGAGAGCGGGGCAGGCATTGACCCTCGAGGAGCTGAAGCACGAGCAGAAGTTCACCGAGCCGCCGCCGCGTTACAACGAGGCGTCGCTGGTGAAGACGCTCGAGGAGCGCGGCATCGGGCGGCCGTCGACCTACGCGACCATTCTTTCGACCATCCAGGAGCGCGAGTACGTGCAGAAGGTGGGCCAGGGGCGTTCGGGCAAGTTTGTCCCGACAGAGATCGGCACTGTCGTGAACGATCTGCTGGTGGCAAATTTCCCTTACATCTTCGATCCGGAATACACGGCGAAGCTCGAAGAAGAGCTGGACGACATCGAAGACGGCAAGGAGAAGTGGACCGATCTGCTGAAGGCTTTCTACGGCTACTTCAAGAAGGAATTGAAACACGCCGAGAAGCACATGGAGAACGTGAAGCGGATGGAGAAGCCGACCGACGAGAAGTGCGAGCGGTGCGGCGCGCCGCTGGTGCTGAAGTGGGGCAAATTCGGCTCGTTCTATGCGTGCAGCACGTACAACAAAAAGGACAAGGACAGCTGCACCTTTACCAAGGAGAACTTTGCAGCCAAGCCGCAACTGGAAAATCCGGACGAGAAGGAAGATGAGTACTGCGAGGCCTGCGGCCGGGTTATGGTGCTGCGCAACGGACCGTTCGGGCCGTTCATGGCGTGTCCGGGCTACAACGAAGATCCGCCATGCAAGACGGTTCGCCGACTGAGCAGCCGCGAGCAACAGAAACCGCCGGTGCCGATCGGCGAGCCCTGCCCGGTGTGCGGCAAGGACCTGGTGCGGCGCACGGGACGATTCGGCGAGTTCGTCTCCTGCTCCGGCTATCCCGAGTGCAAATACATCAAGCAGAATCTGGTGGAAGGGATGAAGTGCCCGAAGTGCGGCGAGGGCGATATCGCCGAGCGCAAGACGCGATTCGGGACCACTTTCTACGGTTGCACGCGCTATCCGAAGTGCGATTTCACGGCGAACGGTAAGCCGGTGCCGAAGAAGTGTCCGGAGTGCGGCTCGTCCTATCTGATCGAGAAGACACTGAAATCCGGCGTGTATCTGACCTGCCCCAACAACAAAAAGCCGGCTGCGTCTGACGAAAAGGGAAGCAAGCGCAAGAAGAAGGTCGCGGAAGAGGAGACCGGCGTCACCTGTCATTACTCGAAGCGGCTACGCGACGCTCCCGCGGACGAGGCGCCGGCAGCACGGCCGAAAAAGGCAGCGGAAGAGGCGGCGCAGCCTGTCGCCTGACCGTTGTAGTCTGATGGGTCGCTAAGATTGAGCGGTGCCTGCCGTCGGCATTGACCGATCGATACAGCAAATCCTGCGCTCCCCCGTCGGTTAGGCTCAGGATGGCGACTTACGATCCAGGACGTTAGAGGTGAGTATCGATGGAAAGTACGCTTGCAGCGCGCGAAGATGCCGCGACCATCCTGAAGCTGTATGAGCTCAGGCAGGAGCCGGTACTGCGCAAGGCCCGCGCGTGGATGACGGGCGAGTTCTGGCCCACTTCGGCACAGGAGATCTTTATCGTTATCAACGATTCGGGCTCGGAGACGAATTGCTGGTTTCGGCAGGTGACCTCCTACTGGGAGATGGCCACCGCGTTGGTGAATCACGGCGTGCTCGCGCCTGAGCTCTTTGTCGAGGCCAACGCTGAGCCATTCTTTATTGCCGCAAAGTTCTGGCCCTATCTGCCGGAGATTCGCAAGCAATTGCCAAATTTCATGGTGCAGATCGAGAAGCTGATCGATCGCAGCGGCACGGCACGGCAGAAGATGGAGACTACGCAGGCCAGGCTGAAGAAGCGGATGGCCGCGCAAGGGGCACCACCGCTTCCGGATATTCAACGCCCGGACTGAGCTATTAGCTCGCCCTACGGAGAACGCCGGCGTTCTCCGTAGGCGGTTTTGCGTGCGATCTCTAACCGCGCCCTTGAGGAATCTGTTACTGTACTGCGTGGCCTCGGCGAAAGCGGCGGGGTTGCAACTCCTGGAGAAGGCGAACACAGACGATGGCGAAGGCGATCTGGAACGGTAAGGTGATTGCGGAAAGTGACACAGTAGAAACCGTGGAAGGGAACCTGTATTTCCCGGACGTGGCGGTAAACCGCGAATATCTGCGTCCCAGCTCGACCACGTCGACCTGCCCGTGGAAGGGGCAGGCCCGTTACTACACGATCCTTGTGGACGGGCAGGAGAACCAGGATGCTGCCTGGTACTATCCCGACCCGAAGCCGGCGGCGAAGCATGTGAAAAACCACATCGCCTTCTGGCGCGGCGTGGAGATCGAGAAGTAGGACTGGCCGTCCAGGCAACTGCGCCTGCGGCGCGTTCCTCTAGCTCGTTTCCTTTGGTCGCTCACGAGCGAGTGTGTGGCCTATGCGAACCAGTAAGTCTCTTATTTAGTGTTATTTGGTGGAGCTAGTCGGGATCGAACCGACGACCTCGTCGTTGCGAACGACGCGCTCTCCCAGCTGAGCTATAGCCCCACGATGAAATGGCGGGAGATGCCTTCCAAACTATAGCAGCATAGGGCTCTTGCCGCGAAGCGCGGATCCCACCTTCGCTTTGGAGCAGGCACCCGGCTTGTGGGCGAAGTGCACTCATGTGGCTGGCCGCAGTCTTGCTTCCAGCGCATCGAGTATGGCCGGGAGCTGGTCTGGCGGCACCAGGCCCTGCGCGAGCGTGGCGGATCCACCTCCGCGGCCGCCTGAGGCCGAGAGGGCCGAGCGCAGCAGGTCTCCGGCATTGTGGCCCGGTTCGCGGCTGCATGCGACGACCAGGGTGGCCGGCTCCTCCGGCTGCTGGCCGGGTGGTCGTGTAGAAGCGAGCAGCGCCACGGTATGGGCCGCGGCGCTGGTGACGCGGCTGGCCAGCAGCTTGATGTAGTCGGCGTCGCGATCCGGGAAGATGCGGCGGACGATGCGCAGATCGTTCTGCGGCGGGTCTTCCACCAGCAGCCGGGCGGCGTGATAGTTGGCCAGCTCTTCGCGCAGGTTCTGGCGCTCCTTGGCGGCGGCGCGGGCTTCGGATTTGAGGCGGGTGAGAGCTGACGGCAGATCGGCGCGTGGAGCGGAGAGCTCCCGGCTGAGTTGCGTGAGCAGGGTGTCTTCCGCGCGGGCTGCAGTGATGGCGCGACCTCCGCAGAGAAAGCTGATTCGGGTGGATTGGCGGATACGCTCGGTGCCGCGGATGAGTACCGCGCCGATCTGGCTGGTGGAGGTGACGTGAGTGCCGCCGCAGGCGTTGACGTCGAGGTCGTGATTCGGAGCACCTTCGCCATGGATCGTTCGCGTGTCCAGTTCTGCGCCCGCGCCGGAGACAGCGCCCGCGGCGGCTTCTCCAGCAATAACGACGAGGCGGATATCGCCTGACCGCGTCGGAAGCTTGCGCAGGGTTCCAGCCTGGAGCAGGAGATCTGCGTCCTCTGCCGAAACGGTGCGCAGGGAGACAGGACGGGCCTCCGCGACGATCTCGTTGGCCAGCCGTTCGATATGCGCGAGCTGTGCCGGCTCGATGGATTCCTTGTTGAGGTCGATAGTGGAGACGGTATCGCCGAGATGAAAGGAGATCGTGAGCGCGCGCAGCTCCCGGTAGAAGAGGGCTGACAACAGGTGCTGGCCGGAGTGCTGCTGCATGTGGTCGGTGCGCCGCTCCTGGTCGATGCGGCCTTCGATCTGCGTGCCGGCGAGCAGGGGTTTCGGGGTCAGATGCCAGACTTCGCCGTGCTCGTCTTCCTCCACCTCGATGACAGGCGCTTCGAGTCGCGCGCCGCTCGGAGCGGTGGCGGCCAGTGTGCCAGTGTCGTGCGGCTGGCCTCCGCTGGTGGGGTAGAAGGCGGTGCGGTCGAGCGCGACCTGCCAAACGGACGTGCCACCGTTGCGGGAGCGCTCGCGAATGTCGGTTACGGTGGCGGTGAAGTCGGTGAGTGCTGAGTCGGCGTAGTAGAGGCGCTCGGCGGGCATGGTGGTTATTGTAGAAGTCTGCGAGGTGCGATGACGGAAGAGCGCAATCCGAAAGAGACGGGCATGCGGGATGTGCCGAAGAATTTGAAGCCGTATTTCCTTGGGCTGCTCAAGCGTGGGCCGCGCTGGAATGAAACCGAAGGGTCGGAGGCGGCCGAGCTGCTGCCAAAGCATCTGGCGTACATGCGCGACCAGTCGGAGGCCGGCCGCTACCTTGCGGCGGGCCCGGTGCTTGACCAAAGCGAACTGGCAGGCGTGCTGTTGATTTCGGCCGAGACGATCGAGGTGGCGGTGGCGCTGGTGCAGAACGACCCTGGAGTGCGCGCCGGACGGCTAGCCGTGGAGGTGCATCCCGTGCTGCTGCCGGCGCTGGATGCGGTGCGGGCGGTATACCAGGGATCAGGGGCCCGGATTTAGAGAGGCAGGAGTCGGCGCCGCGGAGTGAGCGCATGGGTGAACCTCAGGTTTACCGAAGCCGAGACGCGCGAGGCGACGTTCCAGAGCAAGGGCATCTACAGGTGCGCGGACTTTCATGTCGTTGTCGAAGTAAACGTACACGTCGCGGGGCCTCGCTTCGAAGTTGCTGAAGGGCATCACACGCTCTCCGGTTGGCGGATTCCCGGTGGCCCAGGCGGCGATGCGATCGGCCCAGGTAGCGATGGCTGTACGCCCGTAGCCGCTGGCGTAGAGCTCTTTTGAGCCGTGAAGACGGCAGTAGACGAAATCCGCAGTGACATCCACAAGGCGCGGCCACTCGACGGTGTCCGCGCAGACGAGCGCCACGCGATAGCGGCGCAGCAGGCGGATGAAGTCATCGGACAGAAAACTGTCGTGGCGAATTTCGATCGCGTGGCGCAGGGGGCGGTTCTCGTCTGCTTCGGTGAGGGCCCGGCCCTCAACGCGGTGGTCGTGACGGCGGCCGAGAATGGCGGCGTCCGCTGTGGTCTGTGGCAGCAGTTGGAAGAATGCCTCGAGTAGCGGCGGGTTGAAGGAAAAGTTCGGCGGAAATTGCCAGAGGATGGGGCCAAGTTTGGATCCGAGTGCGAGCAGCCCGGAGGCAAAGAAGTTTGCAAGCGCCTGCTCCGCGTTGCGGAGTTTGAGCATGTGGGTGATGAAGCGCGATCCCTTCACACTGAAGACGAAATCCGGCGGTGTGACAGAGGCCCACAAGGCGAAGCTGGAAGGCCGCTGCAGGCAGTAGAAGGTGCCGTTGATCTCGATGGTGGAGAAGTGCTCGGCGGCATAGGCGAGCTCGCGCGCCTGCGGCAGTCCTTTGGGATAGAAGACGCCGCGCCACGGAGCGTAGGTCCAGCCGGAGATGCCGATGCGAGTCGTGCCTCGCGAGTTTCTAGTCACCATGACGGATATTGAGATTGCGAAAGCCAGCGTTCGGGTGGATGGCGTTCCGGGAAATAACGCTCAATGCTGCATCCTAGACAGGAAAGACCTTCTGAGGGCAATCAAACATGCACAGGTTTCGAGTATGGGCGCCGCGGGCAGAACGTGTCTCCGTGCTGGTGGATGGAGAGCGGCACGCAATGGAGCGGGAGTCGCGCGACTGGTGGGCAGCGACGGTGGAGACGGCGCAAGCGGGCTCTCGATATGGTTTTCTGCTCGATGATGACGACAAGCCGGTACCCGATCCGCGCTCGGCGCGACAGCCGGATGGGGTGCATGGGCTATCGGAGCTGGTGGACCACTCCGTTTTCGCCTGGAGCGATGCGCGATGGCGGCCGCCGACACTCGGGAGCGCAGTGATTTACGAGCTGCATGTCGGCACCTTTACTCCGGAAGGAACAATGGATGCGGCGATCGGCAGGCTGGAGTATCTGCGCGAGCTGGGCATCACGCATCTCAGCGTGATGCCGCTGGCCTCTGCGGAAGGAGACCGCGGGTGGGGCTATGACGGCGTGGCGCTCTATGCTCCGCTGGAGGCTTATGGCGGCCCCGATGCGGTGAAGCGATTTGTGGATGCGGCGCACGCGCGCGGATTGGCGGTGCTGATTGACGTGGTCTACAACCACTTCGGGCCGAGCGGAAATTACAGCGGCAAATTCGGCCCCTACATCACAGACCATCACAAGACGCCGTGGGGAGGAGCGGTGAACTTTGAGGACGCCGCGTCGGATGAAGTGCGGGATTTCTTCATCGAGAACGCGCTGATGTGGCTCGGCGACTATCACTTCGACGGGCTGCGCGTGGATGCGGTGCATGCATTCATCGATCGCTCGGCAACGCATTTTCTGGAGCAGCTTGAGGAAGCGGTGCGGGGGCTGGCGAATCATACGGGCAAGGAGTACGTGGTGATTGCGGAGAGCGACCTGAACGATCCGCGGCTGGTGACCGCGCGCGAGGCCGGCGGCTATGGGCTGGATGCGCAGTGGAGCGATGACTTTCATCACGCGCTATGGACAGTGCTGACGGGCGAGACGGTGGGATACTACGCAGACTTTGGCGCCATGGAGGACCTTGCGACAGCGATAAGGGAGGTCTTTGTCTATCAGGGGCGGTACTCGGAACATCGCAGACGCAATCACGGCAGACCGGTGGGCGCCCTGCCGGGGAACCGCTTTCTTGGCTTCATCCAAAACCATGACCAGGTGGGAAATCGTGCGCAGGGTGACCGGCTGAGCCACGTGGTGGACATCGGGCGGGTGAAGATCGCGGCGGCGATGGTGTTACTGGGACCGTTTGTCCCTATGTTATTTGCCGGGGAGGAGTTCGCGGCGTCCACCCCTTTCCAGTACTTTACGGATTTCCATGACAAGGAGCTGGGACGGCTGGTGTCCGAGGGACGGCGGAAGGAGTTCGTGGCCTTCGGCTGGTCGCCGGAGGAGGTGCCCGATCCGCAGGCAGAAGAAACCTTTCTACGTTCAAAGTTGCAGTGGGACGAGTTGGATGCGGGGATACATGCTGAGGTGCTGGACTGGCATCGCCGCCTGATTCGTCTGCGCCGTGAGGAGATCGCGTTGACTTCGGGTGAGTTAGCCGACGTGCGGGTGAGCTTCGACGAGAGACAGAAGTGGCTTTGGATGACTCGCGGCCCGATCCACGTGATCTTCAATGCGGGGACTTCCGAGGCTCGGCTGCCGGTCGTCCAACGCTATGAGGCCTTGCTGGTTTCAAATGTTGAGGTTGCGTGCGAAGCGGACTACCTGGATTTACCTGCCGGCAGCGTAGCGGTACTCAGGGATCTTGATTGGAGTAAAGCTACTCAAAGAGAAGCATGAATTCCTCAAATATTGTCTTGAAGCCGATTTCATAAGCGCTGGTTCTCCCCTGTCGGGCACGAGCGAGCGCTGTTATGAAAACGGTTCGCCGGCCATCTCGCACCGCCCATTGAGCATTCCTACCAATGACTCCCTGCGGCGTTACTCAGGGAGGAGCAAGAGCTTTTTTGTGGCTGTGAGCCGGCAGCAATGCTTACGTTCGCTGTTCCATTTGGACTACAGGAAGAATGTTTTGAGGGGGGCTCGATTGCAGAAGCTGCCGAAAATACTGGCCGAGATTGTCGGAGGAGATGTCTCTTCGGCCGCACTCGTCTCGCAGCTCATGGAGGCGATCCCGCAGATGGGATGGGTTAGCGGGCCGGGAGGACAGCCGGAGTATGTCAACCAACGCTGGCGTGCCTTCACCGGGACGGAGCCGGAGCGCGAGCCCTTTGGAGGGCTGCGGCTGATCCATGCGGAGGACAGCGAGTGGGTTGGCGAGGCCTTCGCGAACGCGTTGCGCGCGAAGCGGCGATTCGAGATCGAATATCGCATGCGGCATGCCGATGGCAGTTATCGATGGGTGCTGACGCAGGCACGGCCGATCTTTGAGGGGACGGGGGACGAAACGGACGAGGTCGTCTGCTGGTTCGGCACGACGACGGACATCCACGATCTCAAGGTGACGGAGAGCCTGCTGCGCCGCACGGAAAAGCTGGCCGCAGCGGGCCGGCTGGCCGCGACGGTGGCGCATGAGATCAACAATCCGCTGGAAGCGGTGAGCAACCTGTTGTATTTGGCGCTGCACGAGGATGGATTGCCGGTAGTGTCCAAGCGCTATTTGCGGATGGCGAATGAGGAGCTGCGCCGCGTGGGCCATATTGTGAGCCAGACTCTGGGCTTCTATCGCGACCCTGGCGCGCCACAGCCGATCGATCTGCAGGCTCTGGTGGACGATGTGCTGGCGCTGTATCAGCGACGACTCGAGGCGCGGCAGATCCGAGTGACGCGCAGCATGGAAAAGGCCATGGTGGAGGGCGTCGCGGGTGAGCTTCGCCAGGTGGTGGCGAACCTGCTGTCGAATGCGCTGGACGCGATGGAGCCTTACGGTGTCCTTTCGATAGAAGTGCGGTCGCATAAAGATGAGGTCCGCCTCTCGATCTCCGACACGGGCCACGGTATCGCCACGCCCGTGCTCGAGCACATCTTCGAGCCATTTTTCACCACGAAGAAAGATGTCGGGACGGGCTTGGGACTCTGGGTTTCGAAGGGAATTGTAGAGAAGCATCAGGGGCGGCTCGATGTGATGAGCAGCCAGCGGGACGAAGACCACGGCACTGCCTTCGTGATGACACTGCCGCGCGGTGGCGCGTTGCGGCGATCCGCGTAATCGTCAAGGCAAGGCGGCTGGCAGGTATGCATCCAGCGCCGTGAAGAAGCTATCGCGCCAGTGAAGGATGTCGTGGCGGCGCACCCAGGCGCGCATGCGCAGCATGCGGCGGCGCTGCTCCTGGGCATCCATGGCGAGCGCGCGGTTGATGGCCTCTGCGATGCCGAGCTCATCGTATGGATTTACCAGCAGTGCGCCGCGCTGCAGCTCGGGAGCGGCGCCGGCAAATTCGCTCAGGATGAGTACGCCGTCGTTTTCTGTACGCGCGGCGCAATATTCCTTGGAGACGAGGTTCATGCCGTCCTTGAGGGGCGTGATGAGGGCCAGGCTGGCCGCCCGATAGAGCGCCAGCAGCTCCTTGCGCGGCAGGGAGCGATGGACATAGTGGATGGGGACCCAGCCGGGCTGGCTATGCTCACCGTTGATGTGTGCGACGAGCTGCTCGATCTCATGCATGAGCCGTCGGTAGCCGGTGATGTTTTCCCGGCTGGGCACAACGACCTGATAGAGCGAGATGCGTCCCCGAGTGGCGGGGTAGTCGCGCAGCAGGCGGGAGAAGGCACGCAGGCGTTCTGGAATCCCTTTGGTGTAGTCCAGCCGGTCGACGCCGATGGCGATGCGCACGCCGTTAAGCTGCCGCCGAATTTCAAAGGCGCGACGGCCTACCTCGGCGCTGGCCGCGCCTTCTGCGAACTGTTGGAAATCAATGCTGATGGGAAAGGCCTGAATGCGTGTCTCGCGTCCGCGGTACGCGACGCGGCGGTAGTCATGCTCGCGCTCGACCTCGGCGCCGGGCAGAAAGGCGCGGATGCACGCCACGAGGTTTCGTTCATCGCGCGGAGTTTGCAGGCCCATGAGATCGTGCTCCAGCAGACCTTCGAGGATAGTGCGCCGCCACGGCAGCTTTTCGAAGATATCGGGAGCCGGAAATGGAATGTGCATGAAGAAGGCGAGTGTGCCTTCCGGTCTTCTCTTGCGAATCTGCCGGCCCACGTCCATAAGCTGGTAGTCCTGAATCCAGATCACATCCCCGGGTTGTGAGGCTTTCAGCGAACTGGTGGCGAACCGCTGGTTGACGCGCTGATAGAACTCCCAGTAGCGCGGCGCGAAGTTACAGCGCGACTGGAGATCGTGAAAGAGGGGCCAGAGGATTTCGTTGGAGAAGCCTTCGTAAAAATTCGTCTGCTCTTCCGCAGTGAGAAAGACCGGAAAATAGCGCATGGCAGCGCCGCGGGTGGTGCCGGAAAGCACCTTGCGCACTTCAGCGTCGTGCGCTTCTCCATTGCTCGCGATACCGGTGCTGCCCACCCAGGTGCCGCCGTATTCGGCGAGGATGGGAGTGAGGGCGCTGACCAAGCCGCCACTGGAAGGTATGGCATGGAAATGGCCTGCCTCATCTTTTTTGATTTGAACGGGCAGTCGATTGGATACGACGAGGAGCCGGCGCAAAGGCGATTCTGTTTTCTTGCGGGCAGCCACCATCATCCGATCGCCCTCTCCGCCGCGCCGATCCAGGCGTCGAGGAATGCGAGCAGGTCCCGCGGAGGCTGGAGCCAGTAGGCGGCCTGGCTGGGGCGCGGTTCGGGGCGGACAAGGAGAGTGAGGCCGCGCCCGCGCAGGGCCGCGAATGCGTCCTCGTCCGTTGTGTCGTCGCCGAGGTATGCGGCCGTCGCGGTGGGAAACCGCGTCAGCATGTGGAGCGCCGCGTGACCTTTGTTGATGGAATCCGAGCGCACCTCAACACCTCCGTCAAACACCAGCAACTGTAAGCCGCAGCGCCCGCCGCATGCGGAGTGAAATGTTTCGCGGGCAATCTGCTCGATCTTCGCTGCATCGGCAGCCGGAAGGCCGCGCCAGTGTGCGGCCAGGCTGGCGGGCTTTCGCTCCATCTGCGCTCCGAAACCGGTTTCGCGCAGCACCTTCTCCAGTTGGGCGAGGATGGACTGCTGCGCGGGCGCAAGTTCGGACGAGGTGTATGCGCCATCGGTGGCGAGGTGTTCGCGCCCGTGCGAGCCCCAGATCTCGACCGAGCGCTTCACCGGAAGCAGCGAGGCGAGTTCGCGAGCAGAACGGCCGGTAATCAGAGCCAGATGAACGGAAGATAACGTGCTGAGGCGATCCAGGCGGTCGGCGATACCAGGCCAGGGCAGGGCCTGCATGCGGTCCTCGTGGAATGGAGCGAGGGTTCCGTCATAGTCCAGCATCAACAGCGAGGGACCCCTGCCAACCTGGGCCAGTGACTGCGACGCGGGGGTCCAATGAGGAGGAGCAACGAGCATATCGATCACCTGCGTTTAAGCAAAAGGCACAGATAGTGTGATGGGGCGATCTCCGTTCTGAACGGCTGCGTTCGCAGTTGCGTCTTACCTTACGCCGTCCATGCTTTGCATTGGATGCGCAAATTGCCTGCTTCACAACAAAATCTCGAGCCCGAAAGACGACAGCGTGCCGCCGGCATAAGAAAAGAACGAATCCTGTTGCTAAGATACTTCTGGAGAGATTTTGCTCCACTCTGTTCGCGGTTACAAATACGGATCCTTGAGGCCCCCCAAATGACACGACATGAGATTATTGTTGCGCTGGACCAGGAGATTCAGCGGCTCGAGACAGCTCGTACTTTGATACGTAACTCGCGCGAAGTGGCTGCCGAGATTACCTGGGCAAACGGCAACGGCAATGGGAAGCCGGCGGCCCGGCGACGGATCAGTCCGGAAGGTCGCAGAAGAATCATCGAGGCGCAGCGCCGCCGCTGGGCGAAACAAAAGAAAGAAGATGGTGCGAAGGCCAAGTAGCACAGGCTTTGCACATGGCTCCGTGGAAGGATCGATGACCGATGCCGTATTGCGGGTCAAGCTGCTGGAGCCGGAAGCGAAAGCTCCAACGGTGGCCCATCCGGGCAGCGACCTGGGTTTTGACCTGTACGCGTTGGAAGACGTGCTGCTCGAGCCTGGTGTGATGGTGCGTGTGCGCACCGGCATTGCGATTGAAGGACCGGAAAGGTACGGCTTCGTACTCGGGGACCGCTCCTCCATGGCCGCCCGCGGTATTACCTATGCCGGGGGGCGCATTGATGCCGGCTATCGCGGGGAAATCCTGGTCTGCCTGGTGAACGTCAATCAACCCGAATACACGCTGGTGGAAGAGCGCGATCCTGCAGGCGTGCTGCAGGGCGTGAAGCTCCAGAAAAGCGATGTGGCGGTACGGCTGCGCAAGGGCGATAAGATCGTGCAAATGACGCCGCTCCGCGCATCGACGCAGTGGCCCGTCACCGTGGTAGAGGAATTGACGGAGAGCCGGCGCGGAGAACGCGGCTTTGGATCGAGCGGGCGCTGAGCTTCCTGCTCATTAGAAAGACGGAGCATGGCTGGAGATCAGACGCAGGAACTGAGGCGGCGCATCGAGGACCGCACGGCCCGTGTGGGCATCATTGGACTCGGCTATGTCGGGCTTCCGCTGGCATTGCTCTTCAGCGCCGAACGCTTTCGCGTGACGGGCTTCGATATCGACGAAGCCAAGGTCAAGACGCTGAACGGTGGCGGCTCCTATATCGTCCGCATCACATCTGAAGAGATCGCAGGCGCGCGCGCCAATGGCTTTGAGGCCACCAGCGACTACGACCGGCTGCGCGAGATGGACGTGGTGCTGATCTGCGTGCCCACGCCGCTCAATGAATACCACGAGCCGGACCTGAGCTACATCACCAATACCGTTCAGGCGCTGGCGCCTCGTTTGCGCGCTGGTCAGTTGATCGTGCTGGAGAGCACGACCTATCCGGGCACGACAGAAGAAGTCGTGGTGCCTCTGCTGGAGAACGGCAATGGCGCGAGGCTGCGTGTGGTGCGCGGCGATGATGGAGCGGGAGAAGTGTATGTTGCGTTTTCGCCGGAGCGGGAAGATCCCGGGAACGACGCGGTGGCGCGGCGGGATATTCCGAAGGTCGTAGGCGGCGTGGATCGCACGGCTACGGAGTTGGGCTGCGCTCTGTACGGCAGTATCTTCAACCGCACCGTGCCGGTCAGTAAGCCGGCCGTAGCGGAGATGACGAAGCTGCTCGAAAATATCTACCGCTCGGTGAATATTGCGCTGGTCAACGAACTGAAGCAGCTTTGCGCGCGCATGGAGATCGATATCTTCGAGGTGATTGACGCGGCCAAGACCAAACCCTTCGGCTTCCAGCCGTTTTATCCCGGACCGGGACTGGGCGGCCACTGTATCCCGATCGATCCGTTCTATCTCTCGTGGAAGGCGAAGCAGTATGACTTTCACACCCGCTTTATCGAACTGGCGGGCGAGATCAACGGCCAGATGCCGTACTACGTTGTAGACGCAACTGCAGCCGCCTTAAATGAGCATCGCAAGCCGCTGAATGGCTCACGCGTGCTGGTGCTGGGCATGGCGTACAAGCGCGACATAGACGACCTGCGCGAGTCGCCGTCACTCACCATTATCGAACTATTGCAGCGGCGCGGCGCGCTGGTGGACTACAACGATCCGTTCTTTCCCACGGTTGGACGCGGCCGGCACTACGATCTGCACATGAAGAGCGCGCCGCTGGACAAGATCGGCGAGTATGACTGCGTGATGATCGTGACCGACCACTCCAGCTACGACTACAAGGCGATTGTTCGTGAGGCACAACTGGTGGTGGATACGCGAAATGCTACGCGCGGGATTGACTCTGCGAAAATCGTGCGTTGCTGAGAGGCATCAACGCGCTATTTTCTTTTCGGCGCGACGGCATCGATGGCCTTCTGCGTGAGGCGCTGTTTTGTCTTGGGCAGATCGATCCAGGGATCGTGCGAGAGCCGCTTGCGCCATTCAGCGAAGTCTGCGACTAAGCAACGAGGCGGCCCGTCGGCTTTGAGCTCGCTCCATGCCATCGGTACGGAGACGGGAACACCGCTCCGGCTGCGCGGCGAGTAGGGCGCGACGGCCGTGGCTCCACGCTCATTACGGAGATAGTCGAGATAGATGCGGCCGGCGCGTGCTGCCTTCGTCATCTTCGTAATGTAGAGCGAGGGGTTGTCCGCCTCCATGGCGAGAACGAATTGGTGCGCGAACTCCTTGACAATCGGCCAGTCATGCTCGCACTTGATCGGGGCGACGACGTGCAGACCCTTGCCGCCGGTGCTCTTCAGAAACGTGTCCAGGCCGAGCTTTTTGAGGCGCGCGCGGACTTCTGAAGCAGTATCGGCGAGCGTGTGCCATTCGATGCTCGCGTCGGGATCCAGATCGAAGATGAGGCGGTCGGGATGCTCGAAGTCGCTTGCCGGGGCGCCCCAGGGGTGCAGCTCGAAAACATTCAGCTGCCCCAGCTCAGGGATCACTTCCGCGTCGGAGAGCGTGATGTATGGTTCCGGCTTGCCACTTTTGCGATCGACGATCTCGACTGATCCGATGCCTTTTGGCAGACCGGTCTTGACGTGCTTCTGGAAGAAGCACTTCGCGGCGGTCCCGCCAGGGCAGCGTACGATGCTGAGCGGGCGGTTTGCGATGTGCGGCAGGATATGTTCTGCAGCCTCGGCGTAGTACGCGACGAACTGCTGCTTGGTGAGACCGCTTTCTTTATCGACGATTTTTTCAGGATGCGTGATGCGCGGCATCGGTGTTGCGATCTGTGCTTCGGCACGTGCTTGGTGATCGCTGGTTTTGGTTGCGCGGACGGAGGAGCGCGCATTCGGAATTCCTGTGGGTTTCTCGCGGACGACCTCCGCTGCCGGTTTGTCCTCGCGTAGACCCTTGAAGGAGGCCTGCCGGACCAAATTGTCGGCGGTCCAGGTGCTGAAGGCGACCTCCGCAACCAGCTCGGGCTTGACCCACAGCGCGCCTTTGCGCTCCGCAGTACCGATGGCGAGAAACGGATTGGTATTCGAGCTGAGGTCATCCAGCCGGTCTCGTATCTGCTTCTGGAGCTTTTGCGTAAAGCCGGTCCCCGTGCGGCCGGCATAGATGAGCTTGCGATCCTGGTAGTAGCCAAGCAGGAGCGCGCCAATGCCATGGCTGCCGTTCGAGGGCAGGGTGAAGCCGCCGATGACGAACTCCTGCCGCAGGCCACACTTCACCTTCACCCAGCTTGCGCTGCGGCCGGAGATGTACTGGCTGTCGGCTCGTTTCGAGACGATGCCTTCCGCGCCATGCCGGCACGCTTCCTCGAAGATGCTGGCTTTCTCATCCTGCACATGTTCGCTGATGCGAATGGCCTCATCGTCAAGGCCATCGAGCAGGTTTGCCAGCACCTTCTTGCGCTCGACGAGCGGCAGGGTGCGCAGCGAATGACCATCCAGATGCAGGAGATCGAAAACGTAGTAGTGGAGCGCGTGCTTGGCGCCTTCCTGAAAAGCGGCCTGCAGTGCGGCGAAGCTGCTGATGCCGCGCTCGTCAAGGACGATCGCTTCGCCATCCAGCAGGGCGGTCTTTGCCGGCAGCGCTTCGAGCGATGTGGCGAGAGAGCGCATCCGATGCGTCCAGTCGAGGCCGCTGCGCGTGAGCAGTTGCACCTTCCCGTTTTCCAGGCGTGCCTGCATGCGATAGCCGTCCAGCTTCAGCTCGTGCAGCCAACCTTTGCCGGTGGGCGGCTGTTCCGATGACGAAGCGAGCTGCGGCGCAATGAACTTTGGCAGCGCTTCTTTTTTCGTGTCTTTTGGAACGGAGATGCTGCTGCGTTTCTTTGCGGGTTTCTTCTGCGAAGAAGACGCTTTGGCTCGTTCATCCGCGGCAAGGCCGCTGCGCGAGTCCCAGACGTGATCTGAGGCGCTGGAGATGGCGTCAAGATCCCGCCCTGTAATAACGCTTTTGGGAGCTTCGTCGACAATAGCCGGATCGTCCGCGCTGCGCTCGTATTCATCGTGTTCTTTGATCAAGAGCCAGTTTGGCTTCGATTCCTGGGCGGCCTTGCCGCCCATGCGTATCAGCGTCCAGTGGCCTTTGAGCTTATGTCCGTGGAGGATGAACTTGAGGCGTCCGGTGCGGAAGCCTTCGTTCGCGTCGCCGACCGGCTCCCAAGTGCCGGTGTCCCACAGCATGACGGTACCGCCGCCGTATTGTCCTTTCGGGATAGTGCCTTCGAAGCCGCCGTATTCCATCGGGTGATCTTCGACCTGCACGGCGAGGCGCTTGTCTGCGACGACATAGCTTGGGCCTTTGGCGACGGCCCAGCTTTTGAGCACGCCGTTCCAGCCCAGGCGGAAGTCGTAGTGCAGGCGCGTGGCCGCATGCTTCTGAATCACAAAAGGCAGGCCGCCTGTTTTCGGCTTCGCGGCCTTGCTGGTTTCCTGAGTGGACCCGGAGGGCTCCGCTGTGGTCGAAAAATCGCGCATCTCCCGATAGCGGGCAAGCTGCGCATCCACCGCGGCGGAGGGACTATGAGCTTTCTTTGCGCGCTTCGGCATCGTCAGGCGGCCTTACGGCGGCGGGTCTTGGCCGCGGGATGCTCGGTCTTCCGTTCGGCGAGGCTGCGCTTCAATGCGTCCATCAGGTCGATGACCTTGCCCGGCTTCGCCTCCGGCGAACGCTTGGGCAGCGGTTTGTGCTTGAGCTTGGCCTCGACAAATTCGCGGAGCGCGGCTTCGAAGTCGTCCTTAAAGGCCGATGGATCGAAGGGTTCGCTATAGGACTCGATGAGTTGCTGTGCCATGGCGA
The DNA here is from genome assembly GCA_963758545.1 of uncultured Acidobacteriaceae bacterium. Lineage (GTDB taxonomy): Bacteria > Acidobacteriota > Terriglobia > Terriglobales > Acidobacteriaceae > KBS-83. The sequence goes on from CAVWVY010000002.1 coordinate 190,944, forward strand.
GTTGTCTCTTATCGATGGAGGGCTTCTTCTGATCGCCATAATACTTGGCCGGGTTACGAAGCTCCTCCTCATAGCGAAGAAGATACATATTCAGCCGCGGCCCGTCCTCATCGGCAGGCGGCGCGACGGCGACGAAGTGCTCGCGGCCGCTGAAGGTGATCTCGGACAAGCCAACGCGGTTGCTCTCGCGTAAGGCGCGGCTGATGGTCGCCATGGTGCGGGCCTGCGTCTCATCTTTGGGAATGAGGAAGTAGGGGCGCTCGAAGTAGGCGGGATCGACAGAATCCCGCGGAACGAAGTGCTCCAGCGTCATGGTCTTCTGGCCCGGCAGGCGAAGCCGCTTCAGGTCTTCGGGCTCGATGACGAGGAACTTGCCTTTCTCGTACTCGTAGCCCTTGGCGATATCTTCAGTTTCTACAGCTTCGTCGCCATCGGCTACCTTGCGATGGTGAATGCGTTCGCCGGTCTTGCGATCGACTTCGTGAAAGGCTATCTGCCGCGCCGACGTGCTCGCCGGCACAACGCTGACTCCAAAGGAGACAAGCGATATCTGAATCTGCCCCTGCCATGTAGGTCGCGCCATGGACGCTGTGATTCCGAGCAGGCGTGATTGGCTGCCCGCTGTTATTCCGGCTTGTCGACCGCGAGGTTGTCGAATGCGGTGTGGTCCCAGCCGGAGCCGATCCCGATCATCCCGTGGGTATGGGTCTGGTCCTGGAGGTTGGCGACGGCTTTTCCGTCGATGGAGGCGCGGATCGTGCTGCCCTGGAAATTCAGCTCCATGCTGTGCCAGCGCGAGGTATCCAAGGCGGTCTGACCGGCTGCGAGCTGCTTCTGAGGCTTTTTGTATGCCGTGGCCAGGAGCGCCCAGTGGCCGTCGGCCTCGACACGCAGGACGTAGCCGCTGGGATAACGAGCCTTCTGGTCCTGAAAAACATCGGCGGAATCGATGCGGCCGATCAGCGTGGCGATGCCGCCGGCGGGAACGCGGAAGTCGGCACGCTCGCGGTAGTCGGCCCAGTGGATGTCGCCGGCCAGCGTCCACGGGTCGGGAAGCGGTCCCCACGGAATCGGCTTCTGCGTGATGACCTGCTCCAGGCAGCGGCCGGGCCTGCCTGCGCAGCGGTGGACCTCGTAAGCGCCGTCCTGATCGGAGAAGAAAGCGGGCGAGCGCAGCATCGGCGTTTTCTCGAAGGACTCGCGGTAGGGGAAGGGAAAGGGCTTGCCAGGCGGCGGCACGGCTGTGCCCTTGTGCTGACCGGTGGTGGTGGTGATGGTGTAGAGCGAGTCCGGATCGAACGTGTAGGTGAAGCTGCCGCCGTGCGGTGTGATGTCGCCGACGTGGTCGAAGGTGCGCTGCCCATTGGTCTCCCAGATGTGCAGCGGGCCGTGGCCAAGCGAGCCTTTGACCGCAACTTTCAGAGTTGTTGGCTGCTTGCTCTGGATGGTTTCGACCACCATGCTCCAGTCATGGCCGTTGGGCGCGATGAGCGTGACGTAGCTGCCGGGCGAGAGCTGGCCGGAGGCGTTGTCCAGATAGCGCCAGCCGGGTTCGGCGAACTGCGTGGTGTGCGCGGTGGCCCAGATGGCTCCCTGCACGTCGTAGTGGCCGGACCAGGGCGTGTTCGCATACATCAGGCCGGAGTTGGGCGCGGCGAGGATGTCGTAATAGGAAGTGACGGGGCTCCAGATTTCCGTCTTGGTGAAATGACCCTGCAGATAGTTTTCGTTGTAGAGGTGAGCAAGGCTGCGGCCGCCGACGGCCCAGTCGCGCGAAAGGATGTTGGAGGCGCTTGATTCTGGCTGGTCCTCGCTGGACCAAATTGGCTTGCCGAAGCTGGTCGCGTCGGCAGGCGTGGTGAGCTTGCCCTTTTCGCGAGGGTAGTGAACGCTGATGACGTCTACCGCTTTTGCAAGCGCAGAGTCCTTACGCATGGCATCCAGGATGTTCCACTGACCGAGCCCTTCGTGCGGATACTCGTCGCAGCAAACGATCTTTGTGCCCGGACGTTCTTTGTCGAGGACGCCGCGCAGGGTTTTCACATACTGCGCATCGAACGGCGTCTCATTCCAGATGCCGGTGTAGGGAATGTTGAGGTGATATTGGGACTGGCCGCCGTTGAGAAAGACGGCGACGTAGTGGGCCATGGCCGGCGTGTAGAGCGTGCGTTTGCCGGTTCCGTCCGGCCCGATCCAACCGGGCGCGCCCCATGCGAGCGTGTCGAGCAGGATCTTCGGATTCCGCCGATGCGCTTCCTGCATGAGCCACCATTCGTAACCGCGAGTAAAGTTTTTATCGTCCGGCGAGCGCATGTGGCTGGGCTCGGAACCATCGGTGGAGTTCACATCTCCGCCGATCTCGACTTTCAGGTGCTGCAATGAGGCGCCGTAGTGCGGCAAAAAAAGATAATCCAGCACCTGCGAGCGATAGGGCTCCGGATAGTCATAGAGGAGGCGCGAGGAAGCGCCCGCGCTGACGGCACCGAGACCGTCGAAGGTACGGCCGGGACTGGCGGGATCGATGGTGACGGAGACCGACTGCGCCAGAGTGACGGTAGCCAAAGAGCAGAAAAAAAGCGCGAGAGAGACGCGTGCGTGCATCGTTATCTGTCACCTGATCGCTAGTGCCGGAACGGGATTCTGGTATTCGGCAATGCTTGATGAAGCGTAGTTTGAAAAAGCACCACTGCGGCAGCCGACAAGCGGTTTGGGAGACTGGCCTGCCGCAGTGGTATGGCTAAAAGTAATACTTTGCCGCGAGTTGGAAGAAGCGCGGGTTGGGAGTGAACGAACCGAGCGAGCGTGTATTGATGATCTGGCCGCCCTGGGCATTGTCATTCGCGCCGCCGTTTCCCGGTTGGCCGAAGGCCGGAGTGTTGAACAGGTTGAAGATGTCCGCACGCACCTGCAGATACTGGTGCTCCAAGGTGTCGAAGTTCTTGAACACGCTCATGTTGATGCGCTGATAGCCGGGTCCGTAGATCTGGTTGCGTGCGGTGCCCACATAGGGGAGCACAGCGCTCAAAGTGGTCAGGGGCTGCCCGACGGGATTATTCGCGGTCTGCGTGTTGGGAATGTCGCTGGCCGGCAATGGATTGCCGAATGCGCACGGATTGAACCAGTTGGTGACGTTCCGGGTCTTGGTTGCGCACTCGGTTCCCGCGTTCGAAGGGTCGGGTGAGCCGCCGCTGGCGTAGGGATCGTGCAGCAGCACGGCCCGCGCCGTATTGGCGCCGTTGGCTTTGGAGTTGTTTGGGCTGACGGTGAACGGATTGCCGGTCTGCGCCACGAAGACCAGATCTGCAGACCAGCCGCCTGCCACCTCGTTCACAAGCCCGCCCCGGTTGAGGAACTCGCGTCCTCTGCCGAAGGGCAGTTGATAGCTCGCGTTCAGAGTGGCGCGATGGCGGACATCCCAATCGGAGTTCGTATATTCGTAACCGATGGGCATCACCAGCGGACTGCGATAGACGCCTGCGCCCCCGTCGAGCGGCGTGGCGGTGTCATCCAGCGCGTGACTGTAGGTATAGGTGGCGAGGAAGTACAGCCCTTTTGCGTTCCGCTTCTCCAGCGTCACCTGGCCGGAGTTGTAGCTGCCCACGCCTTCGTAGCTGTCGAACTGCGAGCCGCCAAATCCCGGGAAAGGCCGGATGTTCTGCGAGTTGTCCTGCGGACCTACCAGCCCGAATGGAGCATTCTGGTCCGCGAAGGCGGTGAGGCGGCGCGAGACGTTCCCGACATACCCGGTGGTCAGACTGAGAGTGGAGGAAAAAGCATACTGCGTCGACAGATTGAACTGCTCGCTGTACGACGAGCGGAACTGTGTCTGCGATCCGACCAGGCCCGGTGTGCTCAGGAAATTCTGAAGCCCCTGATTGATTGCATTCTGGAAGCCGGTCGCGAGAGTCAGGCCGTCGGTGGGACAGACGTTCGCGGTGGTGCTGCAGCCCGGCGCGGGAAAGCTGGAGGAGAAGGAGAAGGGATAGTTGAAGCCCGGATTCGGCGCGCCGCCGATGCTTTCGAGGCCGCCGTAGAACAGGCCGAAGCCGCCGCGGACCACGAATCGATCGGTTGGACTGTAGGCGAAGCCAACGCGCGGGCTGACGTTGTTGTATTGCGAGTCCACCAGGGATCGATTGCCGCTGTACACCAGGTTGATGTTGTTCTTCGCGATCAGGTCAAGGAAGGTGGGCGCGAGCGGCACGTTGCGTTTGCTGCTGATCAGCACATAGTTTGCCGTGCCTGAGCCGGGGCCATTGATAGCTGTGGGATACCAGTTCGCCTGGTTATCATGCCGCTCCTGCGTCGGCTGGTAGTAGTCGTAGCGGACACCGAGATTCAAAGTGAGCCGTGGCATGATCTTCCAGTCGTCCTGGAAGTAGCCGGAGTTGTACCAGCGCACGTTGTCGATATTGAAGTAGTTGGACAACCCTGCGCTGTTTTGTTGATCTGCCAGGAAGTCGGCCACGCCCCAGCCGGTAAAGCTCTGCCCAGGGATCGAGGTGTAGAAGCCGTTGTAGTTATAGCCGCCGTGCGGGTTGGTGGGCGCGGTGGTGGAGAAGCGCACATGCTGGAAGGCGACGCCCGCCTTCAGAGTGTGGTTGCCGGCCACCTTCGTGACGTTATCGAGGATTTGGAAGACGTTCTCGTATTCAATTGCCGGATAAAAACCTGGCGAGCCGAAGCTGCTGATGCCGGTGATGCTGGTGCTGGGCAGGCCGCCGTTGTTCTTCTGGAAGGGAATGCCGCCCAACCCCACGGTGGGCGCAATATTCTGCTGCGCGCCCGGCTGCAGAAACTGGAAGTGGCCCCAGTTGTAGCCAAAACGGAACTCGTTCGCCAGGGTGTCGGTGAACTCGTGTGTCTCGCTGAGCGCATAGTTCTCGCCCATGTTGATGGTCGACCCGTCGGCTCCATAACTGCCGCCGTCGAGGATCGGGCCGAGCGGCGGAGCGTAGTCGCCGCGCTCGTTGTAGTAGCTCATGCGGAAGAAGGCCTGATCGTGCGCGCTTGCATTCCAATCGATGCGACCGTCCCACTGCACGGTGTTGTCAAGATTATTCCGGTTGAAAACGTAGTTGTTGTAGGCCTTGCCACCGTTGGCGTTGGGCAGCGGATAGAGGTTGAGAAGACCCTGCGCGATGGAATTGATCTGGTTCGGACAGAACACATTCTGCTGGCCATTGCAGGCCAGAGGCGCTGAGCCTTTCGATCCCGGCTGGTACAGCAGCGTCGGCTGGCTCTTGCCAGTCAGAGTGGGGTTCAGCAGCTCGCTGAAGTTGCCTTGACGCATCAGCGCGGTAGGCACGGTGTAGGTATCGGTCTCGCCGAAGATGATGCGGTTGGCCTCGACGTCACCGAAGAAGAACAGGTGGTTTTTGACGATCGGGCCGCCGATGGTGCCGCCGAACTGGTTCTGCCGGTACTTCGGTTTGTTCTGCGCGAAGTAGTCCACTGCGTCCAGCGCATCGTTGCGCCAGTACTCCCACAGATTGCCGTGCAATCCATTGGAGCCGCTCTTGATGGAGGCGTTGATCACGCCGCCCGCAGAGTGGCCGAACTGCGCGTCGTAATTGCTGGTCTGCACTTTGAATTCGGCCAGGGCATCGGGCGGGGGCTTGACCACAAAGCTTGCGCCATTCAGGAAGTCCACGGCGTTCGAGTTGTTGTCGACGCCATCCAGCACAAAGTTGTTCTGCTCCGCGCGCTGTCCGTTGGCGTTGAAGTCGCCCTTGCCCTCGCCGCGCGATCCATTGGATTGGGTTACGCCGGCCGTCAATTGTGCGATGAAAACGTAGTTGCGGCCATTGAGAGGGGTGTCATTGATCACCTGCGAGCTGATCACTTGTCCGGTCGACGACTGCTGTGTCTCCAGGAGCTGCGCCGCGCCGGAGTTCACGGTCACGGTTTGCGCCACGTTGCCAGCCTGCAGCTTTACATCGGCCGAGAGCCTCTGGTTCACATTCAGTACCAGGCCGGGTAACGAAGCAGTGGAAAATCCAGCTGCGGTCGCGGTTACCGTGTAATTGCCGATCTTTACCGGGGAGAAGACGTAAACCCCGGCCTTGTTCGCCGTGCTTTGCAACACCAAGCCGGTATCGTTCTCTGTCAGCGTGACTTTAGCATTGGGCACCACCGCGCCGGAGGCATCGGTCACCGTGCCGGTGATGGTGCCCTGATCGATTTGCGCCAGCACAGCTAAGGGCAAAGTGACCCATAGTGCGAGCAACAGGGTGATGCGAATAAGCCAGGAGCCCGTCGGAAAACTATCTCTGTGTGTGAAGTGCATCGATTGGCCTCTGCTGGTTGGTTTCGGGTACGTTCCCGGCAAATTATGAAAACGCTGTGAGATTAGGCGGTGTAAGAAGGCCTTGTCAAGAGGATAGGGAGCGGACGGATCGTGATTCGTTCCCAAGCCGGAAGTGGGCGCAGGCCCGTCCGGCGCAATCTTCGCGGAAAATCGCAATCCCAGACCCGCTTTATCGGTAACGTGCACGAGAAATCCGGAGATACATCTCGAAAAGTACAAGGATGCTCTAGGATGCAGTTTGCATGGACAAAGCGAAAAAGCCGGCAGGCATCAAGGAAGTCGCTCGCGCTCTCGGAATCTCTATCGCCACGGTGGACCGCGCCTTTCACGATCGGCCCGGAGTAAACCCGAAGACGCGGGCCCGCGTGCTGGCGATGGCACAGAAGCTGAATTACCGACCCAACATTGCCGCACGCAACCTGAAACTGAACCGCCGGCTGAGCATCGCGGTCTATCTGCCGGAACAGATCCATTCGTTCTTCGGGCCGCTGCTCGAAGGCGTGAGATCGGCGTTGGACAGTGTTTTCGGCGTCGAGATCGATGCCGAATATCGCACTTACCCACGCATGGGCGAAGGCGACCTGGCGCTGCTCGAATCGATTCCGGAGGGACGGTTCGACGGCGTCATTTTCACCCCTGGCGATCCCGCGAAATTCGAGCCGGCGATCAACCGCCTTAGCCGGTCGGGCACCGCGATGGTCTGTGTCGCGACGGACGCGCCGCATAGTGAGCGCATGGCCGCCGTATCGGTCGACGCGTATGTGAGCGGAGCGTTGGCTGCGGAGTTGCTGGGCCGCACCATGCAGCGGTCAGCTTCGGTGGCGATGATCACCGGCGAGCTTCATGTGTTTGACCACGCGGAGAAGCTGCGCGGCTTTGCCGCCAACCTTGCGCTTCTGGCCCCGCACCTGTCGCTGCTTCCGGCGGTGGAATCGCATGAAAGCGCGCAGGAAGCACTGCGGCAAACACGCAATCTGTTGAAGCGACATCCTGATGTTGGCGGCATTTATGTGAGTACCGCGAACAGTCTGCCGGTGCTGCGCGTGCTGGAAGAGCATCAGCTATTGGGAAAGGTGCAGGTGCTTTGCACGGATCTGTTTCCAGAACTGATTCCGTTGCTGGAGACCGGCCGCATTCTCGCAACGCTCTATCAGCGGCCATTCGCGCAGGGCAAAACAGCGTTCGAGATACTGCTGCGTTACCTGGTGGAACGCGTGCGTCCGGAGCGTCCAATGCGGCTGGCCCCGCACACCATCTTCCGCAGCAATCTGCCGCTCTTTGCTGATCGCGTGCGGAGCAAGGCGCGCAGTGCCGCCGTAGAGGCGCGCAACAGCTGACGGCATCACGCGGCTGCGGTGTCTTCTATCTGCTCCAGAGTGCGCCCCTTCGTTTCCGGGACGAGTGCGCGCACGCCGACCCATCCAATCATGCACGTGACGCCGTAAACGACGAATGCTCCTGACTGTCCGAAGGCGCGGGTGAGTGCCGGAAAAGAGAAAGTGAGCAGGAATGACGAAGCCCAGAGCGCCGACACGGCAGCGGAGACGCCGCGCGCGCGGATGCGATTGGGGAAGATTTCTGTAATCAGCACCCAGGTAACGGGCGCGAGCGTCATGGCATAGCAGCCAATGGCGCAGAGCGTGAGCAGAAGAATGGGCAGGCCGCGCAGATGCAGGTGATACACGATGGCCAGGGCGATGTGGACCGCGCCCACGCTGGCGCACCCAAGCAGCATGAGGAAGCGGCGGCCGATGCGATCGACAAAGAGCATGGCCAGCAGTGTGAAGACGAGATTGATGGTGCCGGTGATGACGATGTTGAACAGAATGTCGTTCACACCGTATCCGGCACTGCGATAGACCTCTTCCGCATAGTTGAAGAGGATGTTGATGCCGCTCCACTGCTGCAGTACCGCGAGCCCGATGCCGATGAGCACCAGGCCACGTATGCCCGGGGACGCAAGCTCACGCCAGCCCGTTCGTTGAGCGCGATCGCGCTGCAGGTGTTCCGCGATGGTCCGCGCCATGTCGCGCGGCGTAGTCGCGTCCGCCCATACGCGCAAGCACGGTTTCGGCCTCCGTAGTGCGGCGGCGAGAGAGCAGCCAGCGCGGGCTCTCCGGAATGATGCCGGCCAGAAGGAAGAGCAGCACCGCGGGCAATGCGACCGCGGTAAACATCCAGCGCCAGCCGTATTGCGCGTTCCATGCCGCGGTTGAAAGTGTGCCGCTGAAGAGGGCGGCGCCGCGCGTGCCGATCTGCCAGTCCAAGATCTGCGCGCCCAGAATGCCGCAGACAATCGCCAGTTGATTGAGGCTGACCAGGCGGCCCCGCCACTGGGCAGGGCTGATTTCTGCAATGTACATAGGCGAAATGTTGGAGGCGAGCCCGATGGCAAGGCCGCCCACAATACGCCACGCGATGAATGCAGAGAATGAGAAGGCCCATCCGGTGAGCACAGAAGAAACCGCGAACAGCGCTCCGGCAAGCAGCAGGGAACGCTTGCGGCCCAAGCGGTCGCCGAGCATGCCGGAGAGCAGCGATCCTGCGAGGCAACCGACCAGCGCGCAACTGTTGGCCCAACCGATGAGCGTGTCTGTCGTGAGATGGAAGTACGCTTCGTAGAAAGGCTTTGCACCCCCGATGACAACCCAGTCGTAGCCGAAGAGAAAGCCGCCGAGTGCGGCGACAGCCGCGATCCAGACCAGATATCCAAGGCGAAGCTGCTGCGCGTGAGGCTCGGAGGGGAAAGCTGCGGACGGAGCGGAGTGCACGGTTATCGCGCCCTGGACGCGCTTTGCGAGTCGTGCGAGACGAACTCGGCCTGCTGAAGAAGATCCGCTGCTCCGGCATGATTGCTGTCAAGCGAGAGGACCGTGCGCAGCAGCGGAATCGCGGCTTCCGCACCGTTGAGTCCGTAGGCAGCCTGCGCCCGTAGAAATGCGGCGAGCACACGATTCCGATGAGCGATGTCTTCGTGGAAGAGCAGCATGGTAGGCAGGGAAGTCGCGAAGTAGTCGATCTTCGGTTCCTGTTGCTCAAGCGTGTCTGCGTGAGCGGCAATGCTCATGAAGACCTGCCGCGCCTCCTGCGGCTGTTGCAGCTTTTCGAGCGCTGCGCCGCGCCAGTAGGTCATGTCGGAGACGGTGAGCACGCTCATCTGCTGGAAGTCGCCTGCTTCCCGCGCGGCGCGACGCCACCACTGCTCGGCTTGCTGCAGATTACCGGCTGCTGCGTGCGCAACGCCAAGTGCGTATTCGATATCGCTTTTGTTGGCGAGGAGATGCCGAGCTTCGCCAAGCGACGGCGGAGGGTGCAGCGCGGCTTCGAGATGATTGATGGCGTCGGCACCATCGCCGGTTGCAATCGCGCGTCGCGCCAGCAGCAGGCGAGCGCGAACGAATTGGCCGAGCACCAGTCCCTCGCCACCCTCCCATGGCTGAAAATTTCGCTCGAGCAAGCCGGCAAGTGCGCGCTCCGGTTCGCCTGTCTGGTTATAGAGCGTTGCCAGCTCAACGGACAGATCATCGCGCGCTGCGACTAAAGAAGAATGACGAAGCAACTCTGCAAGACGGCGCTCCGGAGAGATACCAGTGCGCTTCCAAAGCTGGTCGCGCTCATACAAAATGCGGCCATCCTGCGGATCGGCAGCCTGGGCGCGGTCGAAGGCAGCTATCGCGGCCGCCGCCTCGTGGCGCACGTTAAAGAGTGCAATGCCAAGGTTGCGATGCACAGTCGGGAAGCCGGGATCGAGCACCGCGGCGCGCTCCCAAAGCTCGATGGCCTCTTCGTATCGACGCCGATCGTAGAGCAGATTGCCGAGGTAATACGGCGCACGCGCATCCTGCGGGACGGCGTCGATGACGGCCTGAAGAACAAGCATCTCTTCCAGCCGATGCGGGAAGCAATAATCTGGTGGCGCTGCGGCGGCTGACTGCCACGCCTGATCCCCTTGTTCGCTGCGTCCCGTGCGATGCAACAGGTAGCCGAGCGTGTAGAGCACCAGAGGTGCGCTGCCATCCCGGGCCGACAGATCGGCGGACTGAAGCAAAGCTACGGCTGTTTCGTGCTGGCCGCAGTCGGCATAGTCCCACACCAGGTCCAGAAGCACGCGATTGTCCGCGGGTACGTCGCCCGACGCCAGGTGGCGACTCCAGTGGTCGAGCGGATCGATGGCGCGTGTTTCGGCCAGCAGCGTGCCCGCTTCGTTCTCGCGGCGCAGTGCGCGCAGGGAGAGCACGGCCAGGTTGCGCGCATTCAGATTCTCAGCATTACAGGTCAGACTGCGGCGTGTATGTTGAAGCGCTGCTTCCCAGCGGGCGCCGGCTGCATCCGCCTGTGCCAGCGCATAATGCGCTGCGGCCTTCCACCCGGCGTTCCATGTTGCTTTGGAGAAGGCATCGTAGCTCTCCGGGGCTCGCTGCATGAAGCGAAGCAACAGTCCGAGCAGATAAAATGGCCGTCCTTCGGCTGGATTCGGATTGAGCGCAGTGACGCGTTCGATGGCCTTGCGCAGCAGAGCTTCCGCTGCACTGAATTCGCCGCGTAGCATGTGCCATTCGCCGAGAGCTGTGTTGGCACGCGAGTCGAGCGGGTCGCGACGCAGAGCCTCCTGCCAGTAGATCTCCGGGGGGCGGGTCGCGTGCCTGTACTGCGCGAGATGCACTCCGGTGAGGTAAAGTTCTTCGATGCTCGCGATGTCGGATGGAGCGGGCGGCTCCGTTGCCACCCTGGGTGCGGCCGCTGGAACGACCTCGCCGGGCGCATAGTGGAGTAGCAACGCACCGTCCTGCGCAAGCGTGACGGCCAGGCCGCTCTCGGAAACCTCATTCGGAAATGTGTGTTCAAGAATCAGAGGCTTGCCGATTGGAATGTCCTTTGTCCACTGCACGGCAACCGAGCCTTTGTACGTAAGCGTAGCGATTGCATTCTTCAGGTTCTGCGTAGACTGCACGCCGATGCAGACCTGGTGCTCTCTTAGCGTGACGTTCAGCGCACACTGCAGATTCGCTGCCTGTGGCGGGCCGATGCGCTGGAGTGGATACCAGAACTGTGAAAAGCTCTTGGTTTCGCCGGGCGCCAGAAACGAGAAGTCCGGCTGGTTGTCGGTGTACACGCCGGCCATCAACTCGATATACGGGCCGTCGTTGTCGGTCAGGCTGCGGTCCCATGCATACCCGAATTCGTGGTTGCCCCACGTCCACTGCTTCTTGCCGGGCGCGATGTGGTGGTCGGCAATGTGCAGCACGCCAGCTTGCGCATGATGATCGTAGCCTCCGAAGAAATCTTCTTTGGTGGACGTGATCATGTAGCTGGTCGGGACTGGAATGTTCGCGTACCAGCTCAGGTCGTCCGGCGAATACGAGCCATCGGGGCAAAACTGGCGCGGCCGCTCTTCTTCCGGCACTCCGTCTCGTCGCGCGCGCAGGATAATCAACGCCGTAGTACGAACGATCGCTGTGCGGAAATGCGGTGATCGCCCGCTTTGCATGGTCGGCGACGTAGCGAACGTCGGGAGGGAAAGAAGGATTGATACTTCTCATGCACTCGCGCGGCTGCATTGGCCCACCATAGGAATGTCTGCTGGTAGGGCGTGCGGTTGTAGAGGCGCACCTTCAATTCGACGATGGCCTTGTCCGGGTGCAGGCATATGCCGTGCATGCCTTTCATGCGCTGCATTGGATCGTGGTCGCTGCACCAAACCGTGACCGAGCCATCCGGATGACGCTCGATCTCGGTCTCGACGGGCATGAAGGTGGCGGGCCGGTGGTGTTGCGGCCAGTTGAACTCGACGCCGCCGGAGATCCACGGTCCGGCCAGACCGACCAGCGCCGGCTTGATCACGTTCTGCCGATAGAAGAAATCGTAGCCGTTTGTCTTGTCGAGTCCGACGTGGATGCGGCCGCCAATCTGCGGCAGCACCATCAAGCGCAGCTAGGCGTTCTCAATGTGCACCGCATCCCACGAATGCTCGATCGGCGTTTCAGCGATGCGATCTACGAACGGCATGGGATAGACCCGCCCGCTGCTGCCCTGATAGACGCGCGTTTCAAGAAACATCGGATTTCGATCGGCCGGATGCGGCATGTAAGTGCGGAGCATGACCGGCTGGCGCCACGCTTTCACCGCGCCCTTCTGCTCAGGAGGGGCGGGTGGCAACTCCAATCGAAATGGAGGTGAAGCGGACTCTCCAGACATGCCTGTCACGCAACGCTCTTGCGCCTCCGGGACGTACGAAACGAAACCGGAGACACTCAAGGTGGGAGGATACTCCTCGAACGGTAACGTACACGAGAATGACATTCACCGCGAAATGCTGTCAAGCATCTTGCATTTCTTAGCCAGCCAATTATTGAGGGATGCCGCGGAAATGTTGCTCGAGCGCGAATTAATAGGTAACGTGCCCGGAAACCAGCTTCAATGCTGGTTGGCGCTGGATCTGGTGGCTCCGCGCCAGACGGGCAGCTCGACGGTAAAGGTCGATCCTTCGCCTCGCGCGCTCAATACTCGAAGCGTGCCGTGATGCGCCTCGATGATGGCGCGAGAGATTGCGAGTCCCATGCCGGTGCCGGGCAGCCGATTGGCCTGCGCGCGTCCGCGATAGAACTTCTCAAAGATCAACACCTGTTCGGAAACCGGGATGCCTACACCGTGATCTGTAACATGCACGGCAATCATCTCGCCGTCAGCGGCTGTTCTCAGGGTTATGGGAGATCCGGGCGGCGAATATTTCGCCGCATTTTCAATCAAGTTGCAAAACGCCTTCTGAAGCCACGTTTCATCGGCTAGGGCGCGGGGCAGGTTGGAATCGCTTGCTACGTGGACTGGTCTCGATGCGAGTTGCGTTGCGCATGCGCGCAGACTTTGCCTCACAACATCTTCCACGCTGGCTGGCTGCAGGTTCATGTGGATCTCCTGCGTATCCAGTTGCGCCATCTCGACCGCCTGTGCGATCAGCCGGTTCAGGCGGTCCGTCTCCTCGTTGATCACGGTCAGGAGTTCGTGCCGGTCCTCCTTCCTGAGCGACTCTGAAGAAAGCATCGTTGTGGCGGATGCTTTAATGGCGGTCAGCGGCGTGCGTAACTCATGGGTAATCGAGTCCAGCATCAGACTGCGCAGCCGCTCGTTCTCTTTTGCGGCCTCGCTGCGGGCTGCGTTCTCCAGCGCCTGCACGCGATCAATGGAGATCGAGATAAGTCCGCCCAGAGCCTCGAGTGTTTCGTCGGAGAGGATCGTCGGTCCCAGCAACAGCACACCGCGGGGCCGCACTCCGGTGCGCAGCGGAACGGCCGCGCCGGCATTTGCTCTCAACCGGGTCACGCGCGGCAGCAGCATCAGCTCCTGCGGGCGCTCCTGTGCGAGCACATTTGTAAACTCGGCCGACTGGTAGAGGTAGTTATCGTCAGTCAGATAAACGGCAACGGACGGCATTCCTGTGACTCTCGCAATGGAATCGGGAACCGTGCGCAGCAGCTCCACCACGTTGTCCGTCTGCAGCAGCTCGCGGCTGAGCCGGAAGAGAACTTCTACCTCGTGTTCACGCCGTCGTGCTTCAAGCGCCTCTTCGCGGATGCGTGTGGAGAGCCTGCTGGCGATCACGGAGGTGATAAGAAAGGCAAGCAGCGCGATCCAGTTGTGGGGCTCGGTAATTGCCCATGTGCCCAGAGGGGGGAGAAAGAAAAAGTTGTAGCAGAGCGTGGCGGCGATGGAAATGACAACCGCATAACGCAGCCCCCAGCGCGCCGCCAGTGAAAGAGTAAGGAGCAGCAGAGTTAAGGCGACCGTTGTAGGGTTGACATGGAGCCATAGCCGGTAGATAGCTACAATCGCAGCCAGAATGGCGCCGGCAGCCGTCCAGCGAAGAGGCGCGATCGAGACGCGGAGAGATCACACGAGGATTTTACGGGCAGGCAGTTGTGTGAGCAGCCGAAATATGCTGAGGAATGGATTCGGGATAGATTAGAGTTACTGTCGCACTCACTGAGAGGCACGATGCGCATTCTGGTCGTCGATGACGAACCGCAAATTACCCGGGTTCTGCGAGCTTCGCTGTCCAGCAGCGGTTATGAAGTGCTCCTGGCGCGAGACGGAGTTGAGGCGTTCGACTTGTTTCGCGAGTCCGCGCCGGACCTGGTGATTACAGATTTGTTCATGCCGCGCATGGACGGAATCGAGCTGACGCGTGCGATTCGCCAGTTAGGCGACACACCCGTCATCATTCTCTCCGTGCGCGAACAGGAAACCATGAAGGTGGCGGCATTGGATGAAGGAGCGGACGACTACGTCACCAAGCCGTTCAGCATGCAGGAACTGCTGGCACGCGTGCGGGCGCAATTGCGGAAATCCGCACGGCAACCGCAGGAAGCAGCGCAGATTTCCGTCGGTGATTTTGAAATTGATACGGAACAGCACAGTGTGCGCATCCGCCAGCAGGAAGTACACCTGACGCCGAAAGAGTTCGCACTGCTGCTGGTGTTTGCGCGCCATCCAAGCCGCGTTCTGACTCACCGGACACTGCTGAAGGCCGTGTGGGGCGCGGCCGGCGAGGACCAGCCGGAGTATCTTCGCGTGCTGATTGCACAACTTCGCAAGAAGATAGAGACGACGTCCGAGCCTCGGTACATCCTCAACGAGCCTTGGGTCGGTTACAGATTCGATCCCGATCAAAGTGCTGCCGAATCCACTAACATTACGATTTCTTAACGGCTTACGAACAGACTTCCTACCGGCGCGTGGCTTTTACTAAAGCCAGGACGCATCGGCGAGTACGCCAGTGCATCCGGAGGTCAAGAGAAAACTCCGTGCCGGATATATTCGCGCTGCTGGGAACCGCGCTCTGCTTTGCTCTAGGACTCATCTATATCAAAGCCTGTGTTGCTCTGAAAAGGGAACGCCATGCATGAGGGTGCGGTTCTTCTTTTCATCTCCGCTATTCTGCTCGTCTATCTCGTCTATGCGCTGCTGTGGCCGGAGAAGCTCTGAATGACACTCAATGGCTGGCTGCAGATAGCCGTCTTCTTCGCTCTCATATTGCTGTCCGCGAAGCCCATGGGCAGCTATATGGCCCGCGTTTTTGACGGGGGTAGCACGCTGGCTCGATCGGTTGTTGCTACCCATCGAGCGCCTGATCTATCGCGCAACTGGTGTTCGTGCCGATGAGGAGATGCGCTGGACGGAATACGGTGCAGCGATGCTCCTTTTTAGCTTCGCAACGCTGCTGCTGACCTACGTAGTGGAGAGGGCGCAGAGCATTCTGCCCTGGAATCCGCAGCACCTACCCGGGGTGCCGTCTGCGCTGGCGTGGAATACGGCGGTCTCGTTTACGACCAACACAAATTGGCAGTCCTATGTGCCGGAACAGACGATGAGCTATCTCACCCAGATGCTCGGCCTGGCCACACATAACTTCTGGTCTGCGGCTACCGGAATTGCGCTTGCCGTGGCGTTCATTCGTGGCATCGCGCGGCGCGAAACGAAGACGCTGGGCAACTTCTGGGTGGATCTGACGCGAGCGACGCTCTGGGTGCTGCTGCCGATATCCACGGTGCTTGCGGTCGCTCTGGTGTCGCAGGGGGTAATTCAGAATCTTCGCCCGTACGATGTGACGCACATCCTCGAACCGCAGACCCAAACGGTCACCGGCCAGGACGGTAAGTCTGCGACCGCGACCACGCGAACACAAACCATCGCCCAGGGGCCGGTCGCATCGCAGGAAGCCATCAAGATGCTCGGCACCAATGGCGGGGGATTTTTTAACACGAACAGCGCGCATCCCTTTGAAAACCCGACCCCGTTCAGCAATCTGCTGGAGATGTTTGCGATTTTCCTCATTCCAGCAGGGCTGACGGTGACGCTGGGGCAAATGACCGGATCACCGCGCCACGGTTGGGCTGTCTTCGCTGCGATGTCGATTCTGTGGTTCGCAGGAGTGCTGACCTGCTACTGGGCGGAGTCGCAGCCGAATCCGCAGTTCCATGGCGTCAACCAGCATGTCTCCATGGAGCAGGCGGGAGGGAACATGGAGGGCAAGGAGGTTCGCTTCGGCATTGCGAACTCCGCGCTCTTCGCCACTGTAACTACCGATGCGAGTTGCGGCGCTGTCAACGCGATGCACGACTCCTTCATGCCGCTGGGTGGAATGGTGCCGATGATCAATATCCTGCTTGGGGAAGTTGTTTTCGGCGGCGTAGGTGCGGGGCTCTATGGCATGTTGATTTTTGTCATCCTCTCGGTGTTCATCGCTGGACTGATGGTTGGTCGAACGCCGGAGTATCTCGGCAAGAAGATCGAATCGTACGACGTCCAGCTTGCCATGCTATACCTGCTGATCTTCCCGCTGATCATTCTCGGCTTTACGGCCATCTCCGTTCTCTCACCGAGTTTCGGTCTCACGGCCCTCGCGAACCAAGGACCGCACGGGCTCTCGGAAATCCTCTACGCTTACACTTCGGCAACAGGCAACAATGGTTCTGCCTTCGGCGGAGTCAGCGTTAACACACCTTGGTACAACATCACGCTTGGCATCGCCATGTTTGCCGGTCGTTTTCTGATGATCGTGCCGATGCTTGCCATCGCCGGTAATCTCGCCGGCAAGCGTCGCGTTCCAGCATCTGCCGGCACCTTTCCCGTCACCGGCATGCTGTTCACCACTCTGCTCACGGGCGTCATCCTGATCGTCGGCGCGCTTACATTTGTGCCGGCGCTCAGCCTCGGACCAGTCCTCGAACACCTTCTGATGCACGCCGGTCAGCTCTTCTAACCACCTGGAACACTCATGGACAATATCGTCAGCCCCGGAAGATCACGCCTCTCGATCATGAACGCGTCGATCGCGCGCCGCGCCGCGATCGATGCTCTGCGCAAGCTCAACCCGGCTGCCATGATGCGCAATCCGGTCATGTTCGTAGTGGAGGTCGGCAGCGTTCTGACCACAATTCTGCTGATCCTGGACCTCGTCCATCATCGTGGAAGTTCGGCTTTCGATCTTCAGATCACGCTGTGGCTCTGGTTCACGGTCCTTTTCGCCAACTTCGCTGAAGCGATGGCCGAAGGACGCGGCAAGGCACAGGCCGATGCGCTGCGCCAGGCGAAGTCGGAAACGACCGCGTATCGAATACGTTCCGGGTCCATCGAGGAGATAGCGAGTTCCCGGCTGCGTGCCGGAGATCTGGTACGCGTTGCAGCCGGCCAGATGATTCCGGGCGATGGAGAAGTGATCGAAGGTGTAGCTTCCGTGGACGAGTCGGCCATCACCGGCGAGTCTGCGCCGGTGATACGCGAAGCAGGTGGCGATCGCTCCGCCGTAACCGGCGGAACGCGGGTGCTGAGTGATGAGATCACGGTGCGCATTAGTTCAAATCCCGGAGAAACCTTTCTTGATCGCATGATTGCGCTGGTGGAAGGAGCGGAGCGTCATAAGACACCGAACGAGATCGCGCTCAACATTTTGCTGGCGGGCCTCACGATCATTTTCCTGCTGGCTGTGGTGACGCTGCAGCCATTCGCTATCTACTCCAAGGCGCCGCAATCGGTTTTTGTGTTGATCGCGCTGCTGGTCTGCCTTATCCCTACGACGATTGGTGGCTTGCTTTCCGCCATTGGTATTGCGGGCATGGATCGACTGGTGCAGCACAACGTGCTGGCGACGAGTGGGCGCGCCGTCGAAGCCGCCGGCGATGTGAACACGCTCCTTCTCGATAAGACCGGCACAATCACCATCGGCAATCGTCAGGCTGCGGATCTGATTCCGGCCACCGGTGTCTCAAGTGAGCGGCTGGCCGACGCAGCACAGCTATCTTCGCTGGCGGATGAAACTCCAGAGGGGCGATCGATTGTCGTGCTGGCAAAGGAAAGATATGGGCTCCGCGGCAGGGAACTCGGTCAGCTCAGTGCGGTATTTGTTCCGTTCAGCGCAATGACGCGAATGTCCGGAATCGATGTGGAAGGCCGAGTCATCCGCAAAGGTGCGGCGGATGCGATCGCGCGCTATCTCCGCGAGTTTGGCGGCGCATTGCCTAAAGATATTCAGGCCACGGTCGAAACCATCTCGCGTGGGGGCGGCACGCCATTGGTGGTTGCCGAAAATGGTCGTGCGCTCGGTGTGATTCATCTCAAAGACATCGTCAAGGGCGGCATGCGCGAGCGCTTTCATCAGCTCCGGGCAATGGGCATTCGCACCGTCATGATCACGGGCGATAATCCGCTGACCGCCGCCGCTATTGCACGCGAGGCAGGTGTCGACGATTTTCTTGCCGAGGCAAAGCCCAAGGACAAGATGGACCTGATCCGCCGCGAGCAGGCACAGGGCAAGCTGGTCGCCATGACGGGCGACGGGACCAATGACGCGCCCGCGCTTGCCCAGGCGGATGTCGGCGTTGCGATGAACAGCGGTACACAGGCGGCGAAGGAAGCGGGGAACATGGTCGATCTCGATTCCAACCCAACCAAACTTATCGAGATTGTAGCCATCGGGAAGCAACTCCTGATGACACGAGGCGCTTTGACGACGTTTTCAATCGCCAACGATGTCGCAAAATACTTCGCGATTATTCCGGCGATGTTTGCCGGCGCATTTCCTGTGCTGGGTGCGTTAAACATCATGCATCTGCGGACTCCCCAGTCCGCTGTGCTCTCGGCCATCATCTTCAACGCTCTGATCATCATTTTGCTGATCCCGCTGGCGCTGCGCGGCGTTAAGTACCGTCCTTCCTCCGCCGCGGCCATGCTGCAGCGCAATCTGCTGATCTACGGTGTGGGCGGCATTGTGGTGCCGTTCATCGGCATCAAGGCGATCGACATCGTCATTACTGCGATCGGGCTTGCCTAGGAGAATCATGATGAAACGCCATCTGGTCACAGCTTTTCTCTACACCGCCGTCACGGCGGTGCTTCTGGGCATTGTCTACCCGCTTGTGATCACTGGAATTGCGCATCTTGCATTTCCGGCACAGGCCTCCGGCGAGCTCATACGGCACGGTGGTGTGCTCATTGGCTCGCGGTTGATCGGCCAGCCTTTCACCGGCGCTGGCTATTTTCATTCCCGTCCATCGGCAGCAGGCACAGGATACGATGCGGGTGCGTCTTCCGGATCCAATCTTGCGCCAACCAGTAAGTCGCTGATTCAGCGTGTTGCGCAGAGTGTCTCCTCTGAACAAGGCCCCGGGGCGGTGCCCGTGGACCTTGTGACGGCATCTGGTTCCGGTCTTGATCCGGACATCTCTCCGGCAGCGGCGGACTATCAGGTGCATCGCATTGCAATGGCCAGAAGCTTGTCCGAGGACGCAGTGCGCAGCTTAGTGGAGGCGCATACTACTCCACGCGAATTGGGTCTCCTCGGCGAACCGCGTGTCAATGTGTTGGAACTGAACATGGCCTTGGATGCGTTGAGCCAGACAAAGCGCGCACAGTGACGATATAGCTAGAGTTTGTTCTACAAGAAGTTAATGTGCCAGGGATGGTGACTTTACGGCTGGATGTGTCGACACGATCCCTTTGCCCTCCTGCACGACATAGAAACGATCGGCCGCAAGATTCACCAGCGTTTCCTTCGCGCCAGAGGGCCAAGTCACCTCAACCTTGTCCGCGGCGGCATGATTTCCCAGGCCGAAATGCAGACGTAGATCATTCTGCGACAGATAACTACCCCCGCTGCGCACCTCGTCTATCTGCGCCAGGTCACCTGCCGTCACCTTAACGACCGCGTTCAGCGCCAGCAGGTTTCCTTTGGCCCCATGCATCTCCAGATTGATCCAGTGGTTCTGAGGATCGGCTTCGGCACGCAGAATCATCGGCTGGCCCTCCAGATTTTCAATGACGATCTCCAGATGCCCATCATTGAAGAGATCGCCTACGGCAAGCCCCCGGCTTACCTGGGGTAACTGCACCGCCGGACCGCTCAGCTTGCTGACGTCGCGAAATGTTCCGTTGTGCTGGTTGGCGTAAATCAGTTTGGGCTCGCGATAAACCGTCCCAATACCCGATGCTCCCACCTGTGGATAGACATGCCCGTTCACCAGGATGAAATCGAGCCAGCCGCTGTTGTTCAGATCGATGAATGCATCGCCCCATCCAACGTACGGCGTAGTCGCCCGCGCAATGCCCGACGGATATGAAACATCGGTGAAATTCATTCCACCATCATTGCGATAGAGCGTCGCGTATTCTTCGCTGAAGTGAGAAATCGCAATTGAAAAGCGACCGGAGTGCATGTAATCGCCCAGCGCCACGCCCATGTTCGCCTGCTCGGTGCCGTCCTGGTTGACGGCGACCCCTGACGGATAAGCCACGTCGGAGAAGTGCCCATGACCATCGTTCACGTATAGAAAATTTGGCTCGCCGTCATTGGCGACAAAGAGGTTCGGTGGCCCATCGCCATTCAAGTGCGCCCAAACTGCTGTCAGCCCGAAAAAGCCGTGAGGATCGTCCACGCCCGCCTGTTTGGAAACATCCTCGAAGGTCCCGTCACCGCGGTTGTGGTAAAGATTGTCGCTGGTGCCCTTCAGCCCGCGCGGACCGCACTGCACTGCCACATCGTGATACTGGCAGGTCTTCTTCGACCCGAATGTCGGCAGATCGTTGAGATGGAAGTCGACATAATGCGCCACAAAGAGGTCCGGCCATCCATCGCCGTCGTAGTCTCCAAACGATGCGCCCGTAGCCCATCCGTTGTCTCCGCTAAGCCCGGCCTGTTTGGTGACGTCGGTGAACGTGCCATCGCCGTTGTTACGATATAGAATCACACCACCGAAGCAGGTAACCAGCAGATCGGGACGGCCGTCATTGTTGTAATCGCCCACCGCGGCGCCCATCGCCCAGCAGGGATAGCCGACACCTGCCTTGTCGGTGACGTCGGTGAACGTGCCGTCGTGATTGTTGTGGTAGAGCGCGCCTTTGGCCTTTTTGCCGGCCAGCGCCATTTCCACGCTGGACGCGTTGGTGAAGTAGATGTCGGGATAGCCATCCTGGTCGTAGTCGATCAATGCAACGCCGCCGCTCATCGATTCCACGATGTAGCGTGCGTCAGGAGTAGACATGTGACTGAAGTGAATGCCCGTGTGCGCTGTGATGTCCAGCAACTGCGTTGCGGCGCTTGCGGGCGGTACAGGCGCCTTCGTTGTGTGAGTCGGCTGAGCCATGGCCGCCATTCCGCACAGACAAACAAGGAACGACAACACATGGCAACACAGCCGGGCGCGACCTCGCCGCTCAGCGCTGTTCATCTGCATCTGCATTCTTCTGAAGCGAGCCCACCCGCATATCGTGGAAGATCTTTTCGAGCTTGCTTTGCATCTCCTTGTACTTTTTGTAGTCCGCCATATGCTGCGCGGCTTCATCAGTCTTTCCCTGGCGGCGATAGAGCATGCTCAGCCGGTAGTGTGCGACCGTGTTGGATGGGTCCGTCTTCACGGCCCGCTCAAACATCTCCTGCGCCTTCGCGTCCTGGTTCGTGGTCATCAGCACTTTGCCCAGCTCCACCAACGCGTCCGCATCGTCAGGCTGCAATTCCACGGCGCGCGAGTCCTCACTGAAGGCGCTCTTTGTGTCTCCGCGTTTTGCTGCAGCCTCTCCCATCAGCAGGTGTGCCTTTTCATCATTTGGATTGTCTGCGAGCGCCGCCTGCAACTCGGGCGCTGCCTGCGCCTGCAGTTGTTCGTCGGAGGAATTGTAGAGTAGCTCGCCAAGCTCAAAGTGCGCACCCGGAAGATGTGGATTGATCTTCAGCGCCTCGCGCAGATTCACGATGGCCTGCGCTTCGTCTCCGTGCCGCGCCAGCTCGCGGCCCATCATCTCATGCATCCGGGCACCATCCGGATCGCTAAGCGCCATGGTCAGCAGAGCCTTGTCTGACAGGTCTGAATACAGCCGGTACGATGTGTAGAGGAGCTCGGTATTCGTCGGCTGATCGGCGAGCAGTTGCGAAACGATAGCCGCCGCCTTTTCTGTGTCGCCGGTGCTGGTATAACTCGTCACCAGCGCGTCACCCACTTCAGCCTTGAATTTCTGTTCCGTCAGATGCGGCAAGGCATTTTCCATGTCAGCGCGGGCCGTCTGAAGGTCGCCTGTGTGTTCTTCCGCCAGTCCCAGAAGCCCCTGCAGCTTCCAGAGGTCCGGTTTCAGCTTTACGGCTACACGAAGCTCCGGAATCGCGCCGGCGTAGTCGCCGCGGAAGAAGAGCAGTACGCCAAGATTGCCGCGCGCGTCCACATTTTGGGGTTCGAGCGCAACCGCCTTTTGCAGTTCAGGAATCGCAAGGTCCGGCCGCTGCTGCTGCAGATACTGCTGCGACGCCCGGATATGCTGCTCCGCTTCCTGCTTCTTCGAGGGGGCGGTCTGGCCCAGAGCGGAGAGCGCGGTGAAGGGCAGCAGCAGGGCACAGAGGACAACTCGGCAGGTCATGACTCACTCAATCATAAAGTGGCGATATCGAAGCGCAAAAAAAAGAAGAGAACGGCGATCGCCGTTCTCTTCTTCGGAGGGCTGCGGTTAGAAGGAGATACGACCGTAAAGCTGCATGGTGCGGCCTTTCACGGTCAAGCTGTTAATCTCGCCTTCCGTTCCGCCGTTGATAGTCGCATTCGGCGGGGAGAAGCTGGGATGGTTGAGCACGTTATTTGCAGATGCCCGAATCTCAAGACCAATATTTTCCCAGGGAATATGGAACGTCTTACCGACTGCAGCATTCACCAGAAGGTACTGCGGGCCATACAGGTTATTTCTTTGAGCGTTGCCGAAGGTAGCGGCATCCGGTTGTATGAAGGAAGCTGTGTTAAACCAGTGTTGAAGATCCTGGTGAACAGCATTGGGGTTACCAATCTGCTTTGCATACTGCTGACCGTTCGCTTTCCCGGGACCCGTTTGTGAAAAGGAGTTATCGGAGCTCATGATCACGGTGTACGGGCTGCCGGAGGTCCACACGATGCTTGGGGCAACCTGCCACCCCCCGATTGCTTCGTCAACCAGCCAATTATTGTTCAGGAATTGGCGGCCCTTACCCACTGGCAGGTCGTAAATCGCCGCCGCTTTGAAGGCATTGCGGACGTCGAAGTTCGCGGCACCATAATTGGCAGCCGGACTGTAGGCGTTCTGCCAACGCAGGTCTCCTGCAGTACTTCCCCATCCGGAGGAGTCGATGGTATCGAGCATGTGCGACCAGACATAGTTTGCGTTGAACTGCAGCCCGTTTGATAGCCGCTTTTGAATCGTCGTCTGCAGCGAGTTGTAATTTGAGATCGCGTTGTTGGTCCCGCCCGATCCTGATCCCCCGTTGATAGCTCCGAACAACGGGTAGGGTCGCAGGCCGATGTCATTTGGCCCAAGATCAGCTTCGGGTACTTGGTTTATGTCGACCGGGAAGAGCAAATTCCAGCCATGGCTGGCGACATAACCCAGCGTCATAACCATATTTGTGCCTACTTCCTGCTGTACTTCGAAGTTCCATTCCAAAATCTTTGGAACTGGAGTGTGATAGGCCTGGTAAGTAACTCCGTTCTGACCATTTAAGGCATCGGGAGTGGTGGGAGACGCGATATACCCCTGGTTGACGCTCTTCCCTCCCGGGCCCTGGTAGTTTGTATTTCCGTCGGAAGAGAGAATTACGACTGGATTGATGCCGTTCGTGGCATCTGCAATGTTGCCATTGGATCCGAATGCTGCTCCCATTCCCGGGCCATAAGTGTCCACACTCCACGTATAGCCATACAATCCAATACCGCCACGAAGAACTGTTTTGGGTCCATGTCCGTACGAGAATCCGACTCGGGGCAGCCAGGTGCTCCAGTTTGGCGCCTGCAGACTGTCACGCCCATTTGCTTTCGTTGTGCCATACCACATCGCGCCCTTGGAGCCGTCGGCTGGGTTGGTCACCGTCGGATCGAAAGAGGCCATGTTGCCCTTCACTTCATGCCAGCCGGTCATGCCCTGCCAGCGGATGCCCACGTTCAGCGTCAGGTTCGGGCGAAGTTTGATATCGTCCTGGACAAAAACCTGCGGGCTCTTCATCCTGCCGCCCCATTCCGGCGTCACCTTGGCATTCCAACTGCTCGTATAACCTAGCAGGAAGTCCGCAAATCCCATTCCGGTATTCGTATTTGTTCCGGTATTGTCTGACTGCGTATACACACCGGTGTAAGCCATTGTGCCCGCATTGGTATTCCCCCACGCTGTCGAGTCTGCGCGATTGATCAGGAACTCCCCGCCAAAGTGCAACACGTGGCGGCCGCGGATCAAAGTGACCACGTCGGACGGATCGAATACAAACTCCTTGTAGACGGCGTTCGATTCCGGTTGCAGCTCGTACAGATTTCCGTTCCCGGAAATCTGTATGTCCGGGAAGGTGTCGGCTTTGGCAAACTTCCAGCCCAATTTGGCGGGGAAACCCTGGTTGATGGAGAAAGGGGTGAAGAAATTTAGCTGGTCGGTGAAACCCATCCGCGCTTCGTTGATCGTGCGTGGGCTGATCGTCCATACCCAGGAAACCTGCGCATTATCGCGGCTCACATCGCCGTTCTGGCAGCCGACAGGACAGATTCCCTGATTGTGATATTGGGCCGGGTTATCGCTCTCCGTCTCGGAAGCTATGATGTGATTGTTCTGGTTGATTTGATAATCAAGCCGTCCGAAATACTTCGTGAAGGGATTGGAACTGGGAACGTTGTAGAAAAAGTTGTTGTTGATGCCCGAGCCTGCATTCGGCGCCGGGTAGTACTTCGAGATCGCGGCGGCTACTGGATCAATCATGCCCGCAGGAATCTTGTTTCCTTGTCCGTACTCGTCCGCGAAGGACTTGCGATGAACGATTCCGGTTGCATCGACGGTCTGCGTCGTTGGATCGTAAATGGTCGGCAGGCCAGTGAAGTCACCGCCCAACATTGCACTGGTCGGAACGTTCTCAAAGCCGGTCGACGCAGTTCCGGGGTTGATCGTCTTATCGTAATTGAAGAAGAAAAAGACCTTATCTCTCCAGATCGGACCGCCAACGGAAAAGCCAAAATTGTTGTAGCGGACAAGGCCCACTGTAGTCTTCGCGCCAAACGCATAGTCTGCCGCATTCAAGGCATCATTCTGGAAATATTCATAAGCAGCGCCGTGGAATTGATTCGTTCCGCCCTTGCTGATCTGATTGAACGTCACGCCGCCGATACCGTATTGTGCCGAGAACGCCGAATCGTCTATTTTTACCTCCGAAACGGTTTCCAGAACCATCA
This sequence comes from uncultured Acidobacteriaceae bacterium, assembly GCA_963758545.1. GTDB lineage: Bacteria > Acidobacteriota > Terriglobia > Terriglobales > Acidobacteriaceae > KBS-83. The sequence goes on from CAVWVY010000002.1 coordinate 216,453, forward strand.
CGTCGGCGTTCGAGCTCATGGGGAGTGTGGTGGTCGCGCCATCGGCCAGCACAGTGCTGTAGGGCAGGTTGCCATTGATCGAAGCCGTCTGACCTGGCCTGTTATTAGGATTTACGGTCGATGCGCCTGGAAGCAAGGTAACAAAGTTCTGCCAGTCCGCTCCCACTTGTGGCAACTGCAAGAGCTGCCTCGACTCCAAGGTCTGAGTCTGCGCGCCAGTCTCGGTCTGCAGGAGGGGCAAGTCGGTCTTCACGACAACCTGCTGCTGCGCAGCGCCGATAGTCATCGCTGCATTCACGGTCACAGTCTCTACGCGCAGATTGATGGGCCCGCGGACGTAGCTTTGGAACCCGGGAGCGGTAACGGTGATCAGGTAGTGATCCGGAACGATCGAACCGGTGTCATAGAGGCCGGCCCCATCTGTGGTGTAGGTATGGCTGATGCCCTTATCCACGTCATCGACCTTCACGGTGGCGCCCGGGATGATGGCGCCCGATGAGTCCGTAACGACCCCTCGAATATCGCCGGAGTTCGTGTTCTGTGCGACCGCTGCAACGGCCGGCCACAATAGGGCGACGCCAAGGCTGGCGCGTATCCACTGCTTCATATTGCCTCCTGAAAACTACTTCTGCCTGCGCTCCGCCCCGTAATGCGGCAGGTTTGCGCTCTTCTTGAATGCATCGGGCTACTGCCAATTCCGCAGTAAGCCCACGACTCCCCGATCACGGAAGGGAAGGACCGCAGATCGCCTCAACCCGCTCCGTTGATCATCGACGTCTCTTTGCGCAAAAAGAACTTCTTCTGTGCTCCCGGCATGGAATGCAAGACAACGGTTTGCCTTCACGCCGAGACAAGAGGGTCCCCGGTGATCGTTGCAGATCAGAACAATTTGAGAACAGCATTGTCAAGAGAAATCTTTGCTGCGTATGCTAAGACAATCCTTTGTCTTAAGCGGAATCAACAGATACACGGAGAAAGATCGATAAAGTCATGGACTTAACGAGCCGGCGCACCTTCCTGAAATTCGCAGCGATGGCTGCCCCTTCCGTCACATCGTTCGGTTCGCTCGCAGCGTGGGGCATGACGCCAGCCACACTCTCCAGCAGGTCTGTCCAGGCGTGGCGCACCTCAGACAAACAGCGCTGCGAGCGCGTGGAGGCGCCTGCGTGGCGCAGCGGCTCGGCCATCGGCTCGTCGGTTATCCGGCTGAACCCGGAGGAGCACTATCAGGACGTTCTGGGCTTTGGTGCCGCGCTCACAGACGCCTCCTGCTACCTGCTCGTCGCAGATGGCAGCTTCTGCGCGTGCGGCGCTTCTCAAGGAGTGTTTCGGCGCCGATGGTCTTGGTTTGTCGATCGGACGCACCACCATCGGTTCCAGCGATTACTCCCGCGACGCCTACACCTACGACGACAGCGGGCAGCCCGATCCCGAACTCCAACACTTCAGCATCGAGCATGACCGTCAGTACATCCTGCCCATGCTGCGCGAGACGCAGCAGGCGAACCCCGAGATCTTCTACTTCTCCTCCCCATGGAGCCCGCCAGCGTGGATGAAGGCAGGGAACTCGCTGCTTGGCGGCTCCATGCAAAGCCGCTACTTCGAGCCGTACGCGGAATATTTCGTGAAGTTCCTCAAGGAATATGCCGCCGCGGGCATTCCGATCCGCGCGGTGACTATCCAGAACGAGATCGACACCGACCAGGACGGCCGCATGCCGCAATGCATGTGGGGACAGGAATACGAGATCAAATTCGTGAAGGAGTTCCTGGGACCGGCGCTTGAGAAGAACTCGCTCGACACGAAGATCTGGATACTCGACCACAACTACAACCTGTGGGGGCGCGTGGCGGATGAGTTTGAAGACCCAGGGCTCTCGAAGTATGTCGACGGGGTCGCCTGGCATGGCTATTTCGGCTCGCCCGCGGCGATGACGCGCGTCCATAACATGTTCCCGCTGAAGAATGCTTACTGGACTGAGGGCGGGTCTGACTTTACCGCGCCGGACTACACGACGGACTGGGCAAAGTGGTCTGGCACTTTCGCCGGTATCCTCAACAACTGGTCGCGGTGCATTGTGAGCTGGAACCTTGTGCTCGACGAACACGGCAAGCCGAACATCGGCCCCTTCTCTTGCGGCGGCCTACTCACGCTGCACTCGCAGACCCATCAGCTCACACGCAGCGGGATGTACTGGGCACTGGCCCACTACTCGAAGTTCATCAAACCTGGCGCGAGCATCTTCTCCACCAAGGGCGAAGTTCCCGGCGTGGACCACGTCGCTGCTCAAAACCCCGACGGCACCGGCGCGCTCGTGCTGACGAATCGCGGCCGGGACCGGCAGGTTCAGTGTGTGCTTGAAGATAAGTCGCTCGAAGTCACGCTGCCGGCAAACTCCGTGACCACGCTGACCCTGTAAGGCCCTTTTCGTGCAGAAAAATGCCCGGCCTCGCGACCGGGCATATGGGTGTTGGCAGGCGAAACTACTTTGGAGTCGGACCATCTTCCTGCGGGACTTCTTTGCCTTCGCCGGGGAAGGGCCACTTGCGTTCGAGCGGCTGCATCTCCTCGCGGATGTTCTTGGGCACCTTGTTCACCTTCAGATTCTCGAGCACATGCACGCCGAGTTTGCCCGCGCTGGCGATGTCGATGTCGCCATCGTGGTCAAGATCGGTCGCGATGAACTGTGTGCCCGCGCTGGCAGTGCCGTTGACCGACAGCCCGTAGCGAGTGAAGACCGGATCGGCTGCACTATCGGCAATTCGCATCGTTTCCATTGCGGCCTTCGTGCCCTCGCCGCCCGACTTAGCTGCGTCAAGCTGAGCCTTGGTGGGTAGCTTGTACGCATAGACCACGACTGGATCGTACGAGCCGGGGTCCGCGCCGGAGTGACCGCGATAGCGCTTGCCGGTGATCAGCTCGGGAACGCCGTCGCCGTCGATGTCAGCCAGCAGTAGCGCGTGCGACTGAGAGAACGACTCGTCGATGGTATGCCGGATCCAGAGCGGCTTGTCAGGAGTGCCGGATTGCTCCAGCCAGTAGAGGCCGTACCCGTGCCCCTGACCATAGATCAGGTCGAGCTTGCCATCGTGGTTTACGTCGTAGCCAAGGATCGGGAAGCCGGTATCGCCAAGGTCCCAGTCGCCGTGCCACTTCCACTGATCATTGTCGGCATCGACCTGCTCAAACCATCCGTGCGTTGTGAGCACGTCGGCCTTGCCGTCGCCGTTGATGTCGGCAACGCCAATGCCGTGTCCATCCTCTTTCTTTGTGCCAAGGTGGTGGACCCGTGGCTTGTCCTTGCTGAAGTCAATCCAGAGGACGCCAGAGCGGTTGTAATGAGCCAGAGCCAGATCGGGCTTGCCGTCGCCATTGATATCGGCGAAGGCACCGCCTTCGGTATCGTAACTGTCAGCGATCTTTTCTGGCTTCCACATGGTCCCGGCTGCGGTCGCCTTCACGCCTGGGTTGTGATAGACCCAGACGCCGTTCGCAATCCAGCCAGTGGTGACCAGATCGGGCAGGCCATCGTGGTCGACATCCACGATCCACTCGCCGCAATCGGAAACAAATTCATTGTGAATGCCAACCGTCCGGAACTGGTGGCGCTTCCACTCACCGCCATTGGCGCCCGGATTCTCGTACCAGTAAGCGCCGCTGAGCAGGTCAGGGAAGCCATCTCCGTTCATATCCAGCAGAGAGATGCCTTCCGCGTGATCGTTGCCGAGACGGTGCGAGAGAAAAGCAATGCGCGGCTCGCCGCCGGGTCCGTTGCCGGGATGCTGCATACGGAACTCGGTGGCGTGCGCTGGATCCTGTGCATGGCCCAGTGCGGGTGCAAGCAGAGGCAAAGCGAGCAATGGTGCAACATGCTTGAAAGAAATCATCATATGGTCTCCAGGTCGATTAGCTGCGCTCGATCTTCATCGTTTCAGGGTCCCAATGGACGACGTTGCCGCGCTCCACGCTCAGGTTGCTGAGCAGGGCAGCGCCGGCCGCACGGAATCCGAATACCGCATCTTCGACCACGGGCTGACGGCTGCGGACGGAGTTAAAGAAGTTGTGGAAGTGGTCATAGCTGTCGGAGTAGCCCTCCGGTGCGGTGAACTTCTGCACGCTTTCCGGCATCGGACCAGTGAAGTGCTTTTCCGGATACTTCTTCCGGTAGTTCTCGATGTACTCCTGCTGCATCGCATCGGCGAAGGTGGAAACGGTGTAGCCAGGCTCGGTTTCGCGTGGCGTGCGCGCGACCGTGACGGTGTTGCCGGCGATGGTCATCAGCCCCTCATCGCCGGTGAAGAGGAAGCCTTCGCTCTCCTCGCCGCCATCCACAAAGTTCACATGCAGGCTGAGATTGAAGCCTTCCGGATAATCAAAGAGCGCGAGCAGCACATCGTCCGCATCGCGGCCGTCTTTCCAGTAACGAATCGCGCCGGTTGCCATGGCGCGTGTCGGGCCGTGCGATCCCGTAATGAAGTGCGTGCCGCTGAAGAGATGAACGAAGAGATCGCCGGCCACACCCGATCCGTACGCCTTCCACTTGCGCCACTGGAAGAAGTGTTCCGCATTCCACGGAATCTTCGGCGCGGAGCCGAGAAAGCGCGGCCAGTCGCAGGTGGTCGTGTTCGCATCCAGCGGAATCGAGTAGTCCCACGCGCCGATCGCGGAGTTGCGGTCCCAGTAGGCACTTACCATGTTCAGCTTGCCGATAATGCCCGAGGCGAGCAGTTCCTTCGCCTTCGCGTAGATCACCGAACTGACACGCTGGCTACCGACCTGAATGATCCTGTTCGTCGAGCGCGCGGTCTCGATGATTTCAGGTCCATCCGGGTAAACGTGGATCATCGGCTTTTCGAGGTAAACGTCCTTGCCGGCCTTCATCGCATCGGTCGCGGCGGTCTTGTGCCAATGGTCGGGTGTCGCGATCAGCACGGCGTCAACATCCTTGCGCGCCAGAATCTCACGGTAGTCCCGAGTGGTGAACACGTCCTGTCCCCATAGCTCTTTACAGTGGGTCAGGCGGCCGTCGTAGCAGTCCGCAGCCGCAACCAGCTTGACCCCCGGCACCTGAATCGCGATGCCGGTATCGTGCTGACCCTGGATGCCTGCTCCGATAAGGGCAAGTTGGATGTTGTCGTTCGGAGAGCGCGGCGGCGCGGCCTGCGCCAGCAGCGGCTTCAACTGGGTGGCGGTCGCGGCCAGCGCCGCGGTCTGTATGAACTTTCTGCGATCCAGCATCGTCAAAGATGTCTCACTTTCCCATTGGTTTGGCATTACGGCGCAGGCGCGCTCACTTAGCTAGTTCGATCCGTAAATCGCGTCGCAGCAGGAACCGTTACCAACAATACACCGGAGGGCTCCCATAACCCAATCGACGGCTTTCTTTGGGATGGTAGCGGAGGATTGGACACGGCTGCGCGCGAGCCTCTCATCACCACAGAGGCGTGAACGTTATCGGCGCTTATTCCTGTGGATCGGGCTCCGCTGTGGATACGGAGGACAGGCCGGAAGACAACTGCGCTTGTTGAAGCAGACGGTATCCGTCGCGCGTACGTATGCGATATTTTTGCTGATCCTTGCCGGCGAGCTTCACGGTGATGCGCCGCCATCCTCGATTTGGATTTGCCGCCGGATAGTAAGTGAGCGTATAGAGGTGTGCCAGATCGTCGCGGATAGACTCGAAAGCACGCGCCTCATCTTTCCAGTTCTTTGAAAAATAGGCTTTGCCGCCGGTAGCCTTACTCATGCGTTCAAATACGGCCGTAGAAACGGGTTCGTCCCGGGCGGCCTGGGTGCTGATCATATAGATGATGGTTCCCGTCGACTGTGCCAGTTCGGCGACATCCTCCGGTGGAACCAGACTTGCATTGTCGGGACCATTGGAAAAGACCACGATCACTTTTCGTCCGGTGTAGTGGGCCGTGTCCTTCACTGTAAGCAGGAGGCAGTTATAGAGGGCCGCATCGTCGCCGGCGACCGTGCTGCGCACGCCCCGCAGAACCTGGTCGCGATCCTCCGTGAGTGTTGCCGCGCGGGAAAGATCGCGGCTGTAGGAATAAAAGGCGATCTTGTTCGCCTCTTCTAGCGAGCGAACAAAATCGGCAATGGAGTCCTGGGCAAAAGCGAATCCTCGATACATATAGTTGCTCGTATCGAAAAGGATGAAGACATTCGCGCCATTGAGCTGCGCAGATAAATTCTGGCTGCCCGATGCCAGCGAGCGGGGCGAGCCCGCACCAGGCTGAGTTGTTCCAGTTGCATTGTCCGTCTGTGCCGGAGAAGTGCTGGCCAGCGAGGGCTCATCGATCAGGCTGCGGGTAACACCGTTGCCTTCCTCAAATGTGGCGATCTTCTGGGGGATTTTGTCTTCCGTGATGATGAAGTCCTGGGGATTGAGGCCAGTGACATAGCGCCCCTTGCTGTCGGTCACGGCAACGTTCAACTGCACCAGGTTCACGTTCACAAGAATGCGGCCGTTGCCTTCCTGGGCGGTTGCGCGGGTGTCCACATTCGAGCAGAGCGCGAGAGATATCAAGAAGAATAGAAGGTATCTTTTGCCCATAACCGTTTTCCGAAATCCCGTCCTTTAGTGCTGTCGAAGCAAATCAATGGCCGGGCGTGTCGCTGGCCACTGACTGTAGCGCAACCTTGCCTTGCCGAAATTCGTCGCCCGTCTCCTGCATTGCGCGCTGCACGGCAGACCAATCCTCCAGGTCCGTCGCAAAAATCTTTGAAATCATCCGCCGCGTCAACTCCGGCACCAGTTGATTGAGCGTGGCAGGGGAGTAACCCATTCCATCGGCCAGACGCGCCCAGTACAGATTGTTCGAATCCCAGGACTCGCCAAACAGCCGGCTGTCGTCGCCTCCGGAAGCAGGGAATGGCTTCACGTTCAACAACTCCAACGCATTCGTCTGGGCAAGAATCGGGTGCGGTGTTCCAAAGTCTCTGGAAATGCGTTGCGGGCTGGCCTCTGAAGGATGTTGACGCCGCAAATGTTCCAGCTCACGGTTCGCCGATCCAAATGAGGCCATATCCTCGTCCGGGAACTTCTCGTGGAATTCCGAGGCGAGATAGAAATTATCGGCCGGCAACAAGCGGGGAGGCGATCCGTTGTGCAATGACGACGACGTCTGTTCCAGCCGCTGCGGACTCATGCGTTCAGAGAGAATTAACAGCACCTTGCGCTGCAATAATTCATTTTGAACAGAAGCAGCCAGTAGCTCCTCGCCTGATTCCTGATAGAGGGCCGCGGCATGAAGCTCGTTCGGGCTGACGTTCCACCACCGCGGCAGCGTGGCGCTTACCAGCAGATCAGGCACGACCTCTTTCCAGATCAAGGCCTGAACATTCTCAGGCGCTATGAAATCTTCCTCCGTGGTTGCAAGCGCGTATGGCAGGTCAGCGAGAGACCCGATGAGATATGCGCCTCCGCCTGCGGGCACACCGATACCAAACAACTCAGGCGGCTGCCACGGACGCTCCGCCCCCACAATGGAGAAGCCGGAGAAATCATGCGAGCGCACAAAGAGTGGATTGTTATGCAGGACCTGCGCGCCCGGCGGTTCATAGTATGCGTAGTTCAGGCCCACCAGAGTATCCCTGACAAAGGGTGCGAGCTGTCCTCGTGCCGCTTCGAGCTGCGCGTGAGTGGCCGGCGTCTTGAGCGTCTTCGTCAGATCAGTCTTGATCTGAAGTTCGGCATGACGGCTGGAGTAAATCGTGGGAGCCCATTCCACCTTCTCGCTCTTGCTGAAGATCTGCTGCGGCATCTCAAACCCGCGCAAATCTTCCGCGAGCGGTACCAGAGTCTTCCCAACCGCCGCGCCGTGCTCCATTTGCTGTAGGCCGTCGCTCAGTGCGAATAAAGTGTCAAGTGATACAAGCCGCTGATCCTCAAGCACCGCGCGCATGCGATTGGCAATCTCCGCGTGCACCCGCCTGCCGCTGGCGGTGGTTTGCGAAGGCCCGGCCAGCAGTTCGATGAGGTCATCCTGAGACCAGCTTCGCCGGCCGGTTGTAACCAAAACGAGCGCCTCCAGCGAGCTGTGCGTTGCATCCAGTAGCTGTTGCTCGGTTGCAATTCTGGCAAAGGGCACAATGGTTTTCTGCCAGGAGGCATTCAACTGGCTCGCAGGGATTTCGTGTTGCCGCGCCAGTATCTCCCATAGCCCGACGTTCGCCTGAAACGCTCCCAATGTATTTCCGCGAAGAGGAAGGCGTGAAATTCCATTGATTGCGTCCACCATGCCGACAAAACGCGTCATGGAGTCCTCGTTCAGCTCCGGAAATTCAGAGAAGATCAGGTACCAGCGGCCCAGCTCGGAGTAGCGGGCATTCAGCATCCGCACCGTCTGCGGAGACAACCGCTTTCCAGGCGGTCGCACGCCGTCCACTTCGCTCAACGTCAAATAGATCTGCAGCGGCCCGGAATCGGTGGGAATGCGCGAGCAAGCCGCCATTGCTTCCAGCAACTGATCGGGTCGATCCCATCTTCGGGCCCGCTTGCTCCAGTCGCGCATGATCTTCGAGTCGATTCTCTCCCTCGGTAGATCCTTCCAGGCGTCCAGATTGCCGGGGACATAAGGGTCTCCGTTTGCATCCCAACGCACTCGTGTGAACAACACCAGGAGTCCCGGCGCCTTGCGAAACGCCGCTCGTGCGGAACGATCTTCCGGGTCGGGCGCGCGGAAAGCTTCATACAGAGGCTTCAGCCGCGACGATTGTGTGAGGTGCGCCTGCTGGCTTGGATTGACGCGAGCCAGTGCGTCATAGTACTCCGCAAGCCATCCGTTATCTTTTGAAACCAGATGAAGGACAAAATCGCCCGGTGAGGTTGGACTCGCGCCTACCAAATCCTTCCACGCGGCTTCGGCGGTGGCTCCTCCGGGCACCAGCACCCGCCCGGACTGAATAGAAATCTGGCTTCCATAAAAGTCCAGCACTCCGCCGTATGGGAGCAGGCGGGACAGTCCCGGCGAACGCGCCAGAGCGGTCCGCGTCTCTGCGTCCATTTTCGAGAAGGCCCAGTAGAGCCGTGCGACCGACTGATCGCGAACCATCATGTCAATCAGGCTCCGGGTGTTTTTCTTGCCGCCGAGTGCCGACCAGGCGCTCTCATTGATCAATACCGGTACTCGTGATGTGGGGAAGTGATACGTGAACGGAGCATTCTTGCGGAGATCCTGTTCCAGCTCGGTAAGTGGGAAACCGGAATCGATCGTCAAAAAAGCTCTTTCAGAGCTAGAAGTTGTTAAGTAGACCTGTCTTTTGCCCACATCCCGATTGCAGCCGGTAGCCAAGAGTCTGCAGCAGCGGTCCGGCGTGGTCGCAGTCTGGAATATGAATCGTGCCGGTGGGATCCGTCAGCGCCTGAAGCTCTCTGGCCTGCTGCAAATAACGGTCAACCAGCAGCAGAAACTCAGTGGGTCTGCCGTTGTCGTAGCCTTGCACGAAGACATTGCGCGCCAGCAGCGGCAATACCTTGTCCGCAGGCACCTTCTGGCTGATCGCTGCCATGCGTTCAAACGACCGGAGTGGTCCCGGGATCGCGACCGTCGGTTGCGATTCAACCGGCGGATCGGCGCCGGCAACCGGCGAAGGCGTGCCGCCAAAACAGATTCCACTAGGAATGCAGAGGTAGAGAAACGTACCCAGAAGGGCAGACAGAGCACGAAGAGGAGAGTTCATTGCAGTTGCCTCTTCGGAACCTTGGAGTCGCGTAACTCACGCCGAAACCGGGGTCGCCAAGCCTGCGGACTTGGCCGAGGCAAGCATTGGAAGCCGTCAGTTCATTGCAAATTGGCCTCAAGTCGCGCGATAACTTTTGCCTCCCGGTTCCATCGTCCGAAAGATATACCATCATTCGACGCAGTCAAGCGCTTTCATCGACGATTCACAGCAAATGACATTGCCGTGACAATTCAACTCGTTGAAGCCTCGGGCTTTATTTCAGTTATGCTCGTTCTTCATCGCGGCTCCCGAAGAGACTGGTTCTCGCCCACAAGACTGGGTCGAAACCCACATGAGCCGCTCGAAACGGCTGGGACCGAGTGTCGCTATTGAGTCAGCTTGATCCGCCTGAGCAGTTCCTGAAAGCGCGGGTCCGCACGGCAGCCATCGAAGAGCGGATCGACCCCGAGCATGTTCATAGCAGTGTCATGGCGCTTGTAGGCGCTATTCAGCCATTTCATGGCCGTATCAGTTTCTCCGAGTGCACAGTAGACCTGCGCAACATTGACGCCCGAAATATATTGCTGTTCCGACGCAACTTCAATGTCCTGGGCAATCTTCAGGGCTTCTTCCCGTTCCCCGCTGAGTGCGAGAGCGTGGCCGCGCAGAAAATCGAGGCTGTTCTTTCTGCTAAAAGCGCGGTTGGCTTCTTCGAACTCCCTTTCAGCCTCCGGGTACCGGTGCAATTCTTCCAGAATTTTTCCTTTGACCACATGGGCCTGCGCGAAATCAGGATTGAGCGCCAGGACCTCGTTGATCCGGGTCATCGCCACGTCAGGATTACGCAGCAGATAGTAGGTTTCCGCCAGATCGGTTGCAATGATCAGAGAAAGGGGATCGAGCGCAAGCGCTCGCTCTAACTCGGAGAGCCCCTGCTGGCCTCTTCCCATGCGCACAAGATGCAGACCGTACCAGTGATGCGCCGTCGAATCCGACGGGTTGATCGCGATGGCACGCCGGTATTCGTCCTCGGCTCCCTTCCAATCCCAATCCCTGTCGGTCCTCACGCCTCCCAGGGCGGTGTGTGCCGCGCTCAGGCTGCTGTCCAACTGCAGAGCGCGCTCGGCGGCGAACTGAGCTTTTGAAAGCGCAGCCGCAGGATCGGGTCCCCCATATACCGCCTGCGTTATATAGGACTCCGAGAGCGCCGCATACGCGTCCGCATAGTTGCGGTCCGCGCGGATTGCCTCGGTATAGTATTCGATGGATTTAGCGAGACCGCTGGGGGTTCGCTCGTTCCAGAGGTACCGCCCGCGCAGATAAGCATTCCTCGCCTGCTCGTTCACGCTGCGCGGTTTCAATCCGGTAAACGAACTGCCCACCACCAGAGCGACTTCGCGGGCAATGTCGCTCGTCACCTGGTCCTGCATGGCCAGCAGGTTGCGGTCGCTCTCGCGATAGGTCTGCGCCCACAAATGGCGGTCGTTTTGCGCATCCAGCAACTGCGCCGTGATGCGAATCTCGTTTCCCTGGCGAAGGTAGGAGCCTTCCACAATTGCGTCCACGTTGAGGGCCTTCGCAATTTCCTTGAGCGGCATGTGCACGCCCTTGTACTGCATCACCGACCGGCGGGAGATGACGCGCAACGGTGTGCTCATCGCGAGGTCGGAAATAAGCTGGTCGGTCATGCCATCGGCCAGATAGGCCTGCCCGGAGTCTTGCGCGAGGTCCTGGAAGGGCAGCACGGCTATCGAATGGAATCCGGGCGCCCCTTCGGATGCGCGTGGGGGCGTTCCGCGAGCGCGCAAGAGATGAACTACCGCCGTAATGATCACGATGGCGGCCAGGGATACAAGGGATCCCGCGATGAACCATTTGCTGGCAGCGGGACTAGCTCCCTTGGGTCGAGACGTATCGAGGGCAGGAGCCGGAACCGCGGGGGCCGGAATGGGAAGCTGAGGCGGCATCAGCGACCCTTCCGGAGGAACCGCCTGTTCTTGTACTGCGTTGTTTGTCACGTGAGCAGATTGGGCATTGGCCTGTGATTCCGCAACATCCGCGATGGCGGGCGCGAAATCCGAGAGACAAGAAACCGGCGACTCCGCAGATGTCGCCGGCCCTTGGATCGGCTCCGCAGATGTCACATCGGCAATGAAGCGATAGCCCTGCCCGATGACGGTCCGGATAAAGTGCGGATCCCGCGAATCATCCCGGAGCGTCGCCCGAAGCTTGTTAACCGCCGTGTTGATGCTGTGCTCGGTTTCGAGCAGGCCGTTTTCGCCCCAAAGCTTTTGCTCAATGATTTCTCTGCGGAGCAGCTTTCCTCGATTCTGAAGCAGCAGGACGAGCAGTTCCATCGGAATCCGTTCGAGCTTGACAGGACGCCCGGATCGCCGCAGTTCGCAGCCCTCAATGTCCAGCTCGAATTCTTCAAAGCGTAAGGATGGCTCTGGCATCTGGCGCGGCCTCGCGGGGGCCCAATGAGAGACGAATCACCAGAGGATAAGAAGTACCGGCCTCTGGTCGTGTGCGGAGGAAGTGGGAGAAGTATAGCGCCGAGGACTGGGGTCTGTAGATAAATATAAGGCGCTGGCCATTGATAACAAGGCGTTTGTGTCTTTAGATCGTCTTGACTTGCTCTCTAGATCATCTGCATTGACTTCTCGTTCCCCGCAGGCCAGACTCCGCGTCAATTCTCAATCGCTTCTTCGTTACCCGAACCGGAAAGTGGAGGAACCGCTTGTAGCACGGCGCCTCCTGAACGATGTCTCCCGGGAACGCAAGAAAAGGAGATTTATCTGTGAAGAATGACCGGAATCCATCCTGGAACAAGAGAGATTTGGCGGCTGCCTCGGCAACGGCACTGCTTTTACTTGCCGCGACCGCTTCGTGCTGGACGGCGGTCGCCCGTGCCGATGGCCCGCTGGCGGCGAAAGTGAAACTGACGACACTCGAAAGTTACAAGGGCAACACGTTGCCGAAGCCAGACAAGATTCTGGTCTACGACCTTGTCCCCGGTTCCGACATACAGGTCGACAAATCGCAAAAGCTTCGCCCCCGGCACTTGATCGCCGGAGATGAAAATCCAGATGCGATCGCCCACAAGTCCGAGAGCACTTTTTCTGACGAGCTGGGCAAGAAGTTGGCAAAGACCGGCATTCCAGTCCAGCACGTCACCGCAGACACGGCTCCTTCCGACAACTCGCTTGTGATCCAGGGAACATTTGTGGCTCTGCGGGAAGGAGACAAGACCCAGCGTGTCACCGTCGGCATGAGCCTCGGGTCGGCCCAGGTACAGACAAAGATCGATGTCCGCCTGAAAACTTCCGCTGAAGCGGTCCTCGTGTCGCAGTTCCAGACCGAGACGACGAGCGCCAAGAATGTTGGCGCGGTGGTTCCTGCTGTCGCTGGCGCTAACCCCGCCGGTGTCGCCACCAAGTCCGTTGTAACCGACCGCAGAAAGACGCTCAATCACTATGTTTCGAAAACGGCAGACGCCTCAGCGAAAGAAATCATCAAGGTGATGGCCGATCAGGGCTGGATCAAGCTCAACGACAAAGGCGAAGTTGTGCCATAGCACCTCCCCTGCATTTCATTGCGGTAGACCGGAAATTTCGTTCAGGAGGAGAGCAGCATGACCCACTGGCCTAAATATGCGCTCGTCCCGTTGTTGATCATTGCAGCTTCCAGCTTTTCCATGGCGCAACAGCCCGGCGCCCAGCCCCCGGTGAAGGGAATGGCAAGCACCGTCGGACTTTTCGTTTATCCGCAAAAGAATCAGAGCGCGACACAACAACTCACGGACGAGCAGCAGTGCTACAACTCCGCGAAGACGCAGACCGGGTACGATCCAAACGCCACCGCTCCGGCAACGAAAACAAAAGATCAAAAGAGCGGCAATGACGACCATGGCGTAGCAAAAGGAGCAGCGCACGGCGCCATCATTTCCGGCGCGACCGGCGGCGATGCTGCGGCGGGAGCTAGACGCGGAGCCATCATCGCCGGGATGCGTTCCAAACGCGAACAAAAGAAGGACGCCAAGTCAGCACAGCAAACCGACGACAAGAAGACAGCACAGGACAAGAAGAAGGACGACTTCAAGCGGGCCACTTCGGCCTGCCTGGATGCTCGCGGCTATTCGGTTCGTTAGAAGTCTTCGCCTGCAATGAGCAAGAAATTTATTAAGAAGGAAGGAACCATGAAGAACATTTTGCGAGCACTTTCGTTGTCGATCATCCTCCTTACGCTGTATCAGGCGCCCTCGGCAATGGCCCAGGCCGCGGCCTCCAGTCCAGCGATGGATAAGTTCAAAGCGGATATGAAGACGGCTGTGCTGAACGGCAGCATCACCGTGCCCCAGCTTAAGGAATTACAGACAAATGCCGAGACCTTGAAGGCAGTGAAGGAAAATCAGCGGCCCGGCGCCCCAGTCGATCTTCTGACGCCCTACCGCGCCGTATCTCGCATGAAGGCAATCATGGCGACAGTCAAGCCGCAGGATCGCGAGATTCTGCAGGAAGATGTGCAGGCTCTCCTGGCGAACCAGAAGCCGCAAACTGTTTCAGCCGATCCTCCGAATGCCGGCCAGAAACTGGGCAAGGACATCTTCACCGCCGTCATGTTCGGCAAGCCGACCGAAGCCCAGGTCAAACAGCTTCAGGACAGCTTGAACGATCTGCAGCAAGTGAAGAAGGATTCCGGACGCCCCCTGCAGGCGTTACGGGGACTGAATAAGTCGAAGGGCGAGATCGAGAGCGTGATGAATGCCGGGTCTTTCCGCGATCAGGATCGCCAGGCCGTGCTGGACGACCTGAACAATCTGGGACCGCAGGGCGGCGGCGGCATGCGACGCCGTGGCTAGAGCAGGCGTCCTTCAGCCGCTGCAAGGCAATAGTCTCTTTCGAGCGCAGCAGCGGCTAAGGCAGAAACGGTCAAGACAATGAGGGTGATCAGACTCGCATGGTCCTGCAGCGTCGTCCTCCTGGTATCCGCGTTTCTGACGGGCAACTGTCTGCGGGCGCAAGAGCTGGCCGACGATTTGCCGGAGCTCACCCTCTCACAGGCGGTCCAACTTGCGATCGATCACAACCGGCCCGTGAAGATCGCTCAGCTCGACATTACGAAAGCGCGTTGGCAGGTGGCACAGGCGAAAAGCAAGCGATTCCCGGAGATCAGCACCTACTTCTTCGGATCGGGGAACCTGACATCGCCGTCCTTCACATTTAAGAAGGGAATCTTCGGAACCGTTAACAACGCTCCCTCGCCCTCGCAGGACACGCATATCAAACTGTCTCAGGGATTCACCGGTTACGCGGTCGCGCAGGTCGCGCAGCCTGTCACTCAGCTCTACAAAATCCACCTGGCGATTCGCGAACAGGAATTAGGCGTCGATCTGGCCGGACAAAAGTATCAGGCCAAACGGCAGTCTGTGGTGGCAGATGTGCGACAGGCCTACTATGCCGTGCTGCAAACGGAAAGCGCGCTTGATGTCGCACAGGTGACGGTCAAGCAGTATCAGGAAACAGATAGGGTGGTCCTCGATTACGTCGCACAGCGGTCGGCGCTTCAGTCGAGCAGCCTTGAAGTGAAAGCGAAACTGGCGCAGTCGCAATATCAGGTGGTTCAGTTGAGCGATACGCTGACTACGCAAAAGGAATATCTGAACAACCTCCTCGGCCGCGATCTGGATACGCCATTCCGTACCGAGCAGGTTCCGCCCATATCTCCGGAAGAAATGGATCTGAAACTGGCGCGGCAGACGTCTCTCGCGAAGCGTCCGGAAATCAAGGAAGCAGAGATCGATGTGCGCCGGGCGGACTACGATCGCAAGCTGGCGAAGTCGCAATACATTCCAGATATCGGCGCGGCCTTTCATTATCTAAGCCCAATCAACACCCAGGT
Organism: uncultured Acidobacteriaceae bacterium; assembly: GCA_963758545.1. Lineage (GTDB taxonomy): Bacteria > Acidobacteriota > Terriglobia > Terriglobales > Acidobacteriaceae > KBS-83. Next base: position 232,026 of record CAVWVY010000002.1, read on the forward strand.
CCTGCCGGAGAATATTGCCTCTGCCGGCGTCGAGATGAAATGGGATCCGTTTGAGTGGGGCGCGCGCCGGGACGACGTGAAGCAGAAAGAAACGACCGTCGAGCAAAGCAAATACCAGTTGCAGGAAACCCGTTCGCAAATATTGCTGGACGTCGACAATACCTTCCGCAAATTGAGCGAGAGTCGCTCGCTCGTCGTGGTGGCCGGCGCTGCGCGAGATGCAGCCGATGAGAAATTGCGCGAGGTGACCGACCAGTTCGGCAAGTCGGTCGTACTGCTGCGCGACCTCCTGGAGCAGCAGGCCGCCACCGCCAATGCGGATCATGAATACCAGCAGAGCCTGTTGGGCTTCTGGAGCGCGAAGGCGAACTTTGAGAAAGCTCTCGGGGAAGAGTGACTATGAGACGCACAACTTTTCGCGAAATTGCGGTCGTCACATCCGTCGCTGCTCTGATGCTTGCCGCATGCAAAGAAGCCACGACCTCTGCAAAATCGCCAGTGCCTGTCCGCACGGCCATGGTGCAGAACATCGTCATCGGCAACCGCGTGCGGTACTCGGCCAGCATCGTTCCCTATTCGCAAGTGGACCTGGCTTTCCAATCCGGCGGCTATATCGATCATGTCCGCCAGGTCAAGAGCGCCAGCGGTGGGATGCGCAACATCGATCAAGGTGACTTCGTACGGAAGGGAACCGTCCTTGCCGTGGTAAGCGAGCAGAGCTACCGCGACAAACTCCAGCAGGCGAATGCGCAGTTGTCACGCTCCCAGGCCGAATATGAGAAGGCGAAGCTCAGCTTTGACCGTGTCTCCGCGCTTTACCAGTCACAGAGTGCCACCAAGCCGGACTTCGATTCAGCGCAAGCGCAGTTGGACAGCACGACGGCTGCCGTGTCCGGTGCAAAGGCGGATGTGAACGAGGCCACGACGGCACTCGGGTATTGCTCGCTGCGAGCGCCCTTCGATGGCTGGATCGTCAAGCGAAGCGTCGATACCGGCAGCTTCGTCGGACTTGCGACCAACGGCTTTACGATTGCGAACACGCAGACCGTAAAGGCAGTCTTCGGCCTTCCTGACACGGCGGTCGGCGGGGTGAGACTTGGTCAGCGTCTGAACGTTTCCACCGATGCACTCGCGCAGCCGTTTGCCGGAAAGATCACGGCGATCTCTCCGGCCGCGGATCCCAAGAGCCGCGTGTTCTCAGTGGAAGTGACGATTCCCAACTCCAGGAACCAGTTGAAGTCGGGCATGATCGCGTCGCTGGCACTCCAGGGCGAGCCGCTCGAGCATTCGGTGCTGGCCATCCCGCTTTCCGCGGTGGTGCGGAATCCGCAGAGCGCCAACGGGTTTGCCGTCATGATCGCTCAAGGTGATTCCGAGATCGAGTCCGTGCGCTTGCGCTCGGTGACTCTCGGCAATGTTTACGGAAACATGATCGCCGCCAACAACGGCATTCAATCGGGAGAACGGGTCGTAACCACTGGAGTCTCTCTGATCAAGGATGGAGATTCCGTACGCGTGATTCCTTAGAGAGAACAGACCGAGATACCGGGCACCGTTTCATCAGCGAGCGAAAAGCATGAGTCACAAGTCCGAAACCGAATACATCGCTCAGACCCACAACACCGCGCGGTTTTTCACCGAACACCGCCAGGTTGCATTCGTGTTGCTGATCGCGGTTGCGCTGTGGGGTTGGTACGGCTACCAGCACATGTCCAAGCGCAAGGATCCGAAGATCCCGGTTCGCGTTGCCGTAGCCAGCACGCAATGGCCGGGCGCGACTGCCGAAGAGGTGGAGCAACTCGTGAGCCGGCCGGTAGAGCAGACGATGGCGCAGAACCCGTTCATCAAAGCCCCGTTGCCATCCGATTTCGGCATCCGTTCGATTAGCTTTCCGGGGCTGTCGCTTGTCTACGTACAACTCGACGACAGCGTCACCGATACCAAGAAACAATTCGCCGACATCAATCTCAAACTTAACGCGCTCAACGATAAGTTGCCGCAAGGGGCAGGCCCCATCCAGTTCAACAGCGACTTCGGCGACACCGCCGCCCTGATGCTGACGGTTGCAAGTCCTCCCGCCAGTCCGGTCGACATCGCCTTGCGTGCCAGATCAGTAGAGGATGCTATTCGGAAGACACGGGAGGCCGAATCAAAACGCTCCGCCGGGCCACGCATCAGCGTCGTATACGCCTTCCCCGCGTCCGTTTCCGCTGGCCTGGTGCGCGACTCATTGGCGGCTGTTATCACATCGGCGAAGGACAGTGGCGCAATTGGCGATCCCCATTTCTTCGAAGGCAGCGGATTCATTGGCGTCGACATAACGTCCAAGCTGAGCGACGAACAACTGAGCACGCTGGGTGACGAGTGGGTGGAAGAAAATCTGCATCGTTCGGAAATTCATCCTGACGCATGGAAGGCGGCCTTCATCCGCGACCCTGCGAGACACTGAAGCGCGCCTCGCCGCAGTCGCCGGCGATAAATACTCCTATCGCGAGTTGGACGACTATACCGATCTGATCGCGCGGACCCTGCAGGGAGCCCCAGAGGTCGCCAAGGTGGATCGCAAGGGCGTCCTGTCGGAACAGATCTACCTGGACTACTCGCAGGAACGGCTCGCGGCCTACGGCTTGCAGCCCTCCAATCTAAAAGGCATTCTGGGCGCCCGCAATATCACGCTGCCAGGAGGCCAGCTGGAGGTCGGAACAAAATCAATCCAGATTGATCCTTCGGGAAAGTTCACGAGTGCCCGCGAAATAGGCAACGTCATCATCAGTGCGTCGTCATCCGCAGCACAAAGCCCGGTCTATCTCAGGGACCTGGTTGATATCTCGCGTGGATATCAAAGCCCTGCGCGGTATCTGAACTATCTGACCTGGGCGGACAAGAGTGGCGCATGGCATCGCAGCCGCGCCGTCACACTGGCCATGCCGATGAAGGATGCGGCACAGATCGGGGCTTTTGGAAAAAGCGTGGATGCAAAAGCTCGCCGCTGTACGGCGCTATCTGCCCGAAGACCTGGTTATCGCCCGTACCTCGGATCAGCCCCTGCAGGTGAAGGAGAACATCAGCCTTTTCATGGACGCGCTATACGAGGCTATTCTCCTGGTGGTGCTGGTCTCATGGCTGGGCTTCTGGGAGTGGCGTTCCGCTTTGCTGATGGCAATCTCGATGCCGGTCACTCTGGCCATGACATTTGGCGCCATGTACCTGCTGGGTATCGATATCCAACAGGTCTCCGTGGCTACGCTGATCATCGCCCTGGGCCTTCTGGTTGACGATCCTGTACTCGCTGGAGATTCCATCAAGCGCGCGCTTGCCGAGGGCCAGCCCAGTATCATAGCCGCCTGGCTAGGGCCCACACGGCTTGCGACCGCAATCATGTATGCGACGGTTACGAATATCGTCGCTTATCTGCCCTTTCTGATGGTCACCGGAAGCACAGGCGAGTTCCTGTACAGCTTGCCGATCGTCATGACCTGCTCTCTGGTCGCTTCGCGGCTGGTGTCGATGACCTTTCTGCCGTTTCTCGCTTACTATCTTCTGCGTCCGGAGAAGAAGCCGGAGAAGACGATTGAGCAAATGCGCAGCGCGGGTTTTTATGGATGGTATGCGCGGGTCGCGCGGTACTCCATCGAGCACCGCTGGAAATTCTTCGTCGGCTCTCTGGTCTTTCTCGCCTTCGGAGCCTTCGTGTTTTCGCGTTTGAATGCCGCCTTTTTTCCCGAGGACGTGCAGTATTGGTCGTACATCGATGTCTGGTTGCCCAATGATGCAAATCTGAGCGCCACCAACGATACCGCGCGCAAAGTGGAGGAGACGGTCAAGGCGCAGGCCGCCAGGTTCGCGCAAGAGCACCCGAATCACGGCGGCCATTCCGGTCCCGTGCTGCGCTACGTCACAACTTTCGTCGGCGGCGGAGGTCCGCGGTTCTGGTTCTCTGCGTCTCCTCAGCTCCAGCAGTTGAACTACGCGCAGGTGCTGATCGAAGTTACAGACAAAGAGATCACGCCGCAGTTCATCCGCGAGTTGCAGCCGGTCCTCTCAGCGTCGATTCCCGGGGCGCGCATGGATGCACGGCAACTGCTGACCAATCCGATCGACTATCCAATTGAGATTCGTGTTTCCAGCACCGCCGATGTCAACGCCGCGCAGGAGGGAGAGGATATTCGGCAATTGCGCAAGATTGCCGGCCAGGTCGAAGACATCCTGCGCTCGTCGCCTTTGTCTGAGCGTACACGCAACGAATGGGGAGACGAGAATGCGCAGGTTGCTCTTACCGTGGATCCAGATCGGGCGAATCTGGCGGGCATTACAAATATGGACGTTGCCAACTCTTCGGTTGCGGGAATCAGCGGAACCACCGTCGCCGCTCTTCAGGAAGGCCAGAAGCAGATTCCAGTCGTGGCCCGAATGCGCATGGACGAGCGCGCGCGCCTCTCCGATATTCAAAATCTCTATGTCTATGCTTCCCAGGACAGCTCCAAGGTCCCGCTGATGCAGCTCTCGCAGATCGACCACGACCTGGTGAACGGACGCATCATTCGACTCGAACAGTTCCGCACGATGAACATACGCAGCTTTCCCATCGCGGGGCATTTAAGTTCTGAGGTAATCAAAGGCGTCATGCCGCGTTTGCAGGCGCTGCAAGCTTCGTTGCCGCCGGGATATCAGATGCAGATTGGCGGCGAATATGACAAGACGAAGTCCGGTTTCAAGAATTTGGCGATGGTGATGGCCATTTCGTCTTTCGCCGTATTTCTCGCGCTGCTCTTTCAATTCAAGAATGCCATCAAGCCCCTGCTGGTTCTGGCGGCGGCTCCTTACGGGATGATCGGCGCCTTCTGTGCTTTGTGGATCATGCATGAGCCCTTCGGGTTCATGGCCTTCCTTGGCGTCGCCAGCCTCGTTGGCGTCATCGTGAGCCATTCCATCGTGCTCTTCGACTTTATTGAGGAGCGGCACTACGCAGGCGACGATTTCGAAAATGCGCTGATTGACGCAGGGATCCTCCGGCTCCGGCCGGTGCTGATCACCGTGTTTGCGACGGTGCTCGCCCTATTCCCGCTCGCCCTGCATGGAGGCCCGCTGTGGAAGCCTCTTTGCTATGCGCAGATAGGAGGCCTCCTGGTAGCGACCATTGTGACCAAGCTCCAGGTGCCTGTCATGTATGCAATCTTCGTGCTGGATCTGAAGGTGCTGGAATGGAAGACGGTGGAGACGCAGCCGGTGGCGGTCGCAGCCGGCGCCCCGGCGCCTTGAATATCTCTGTTGTGTGAAGGAAATGAAGATGAAAGTCGGATTACAGTTTGCACTTGTGATTGCCTGCGCCGCGTTTCCGCTGTCACTTTGCGGACAGCAAACACCTGAGAGTCCATCGTCGGCTGCTGCCGGGTCGCCCATTCTGCAGGAGTACGATCAGGCGCTCGATCAGATTGCCGAGCACGCAATGCGGTCGGTGGTTCAAATCGACGTCACAAGTTACAGCCTGCCGGAGCATGGCCAGGGCCAGGGCGAGGATTCCCAAAACTTTCAGCGCCAGCGCGCCCTGGGCTCAGGTGTGATTGTCGATCCGGATGGATATATCGTCACCAACAATCACGTCGTCTCCGGAGCACTGCGGATTCGAGTCACAATCTCCCCGGCAACCATCGAACTGGTAACAGGCCGCACCGTTCTTTCCCGCAAGGAACGTGTCTATGATGCGAAGCTCATCGGCACTAATCGTTATGCCGATCTTGCTGTGATTAAGATCGAAGAGAAAAATCTCCCCTTCATCCCGCTTCAGGAAAACTACGATATACGGCTGGGGCAGACTGTGATCGCGATCGGATCACCGGAAGGGCTGGACCATACGGTGACCAAGGGAATCATCAGCGCTCTTGGCCGGCAACCGGAAGCCGATCGCCCGATGGTCTACGTTCAAACGGACGCGCCGATCAATCCGGGCAACAGCGGCGGCCCGCTTATCGATCGCAACGGGAACCTCGTTGGGATCAACACCTTTATCTTTACTTCCGGTGGCGGAAGCGAAGGCCTTGGTTTTGCCATTCCCGAGCCGATTGTCCGATTTGCATATATGCAACTCAGGCAGTTCGGCACCATTCCAGCGTCCACCATCGGCGCCCATGCACAGACCATCACTCCCACGCTGGCTGCCGGCCTCAAGCTGCCTCAGGACTGGGGGGTGATGCTTTCCGATGTGGACGAAAAGGGGCCGGCCGCGGCTGCAGGGCTCCAACCCAAGGACCTGGTCCTATCAATCGATGGAGTGCCCATTGACTCTCTGCCGAAGTATGCAGCGTTCCTCTACCTGCATCCTCGAGGCCGGCGCATGGCGATGCAAGTGCTGCGTAATGGCAAAGAGGTCTCGGCGCTGCTCACGCCCGTTCCGGCTATTCAGACAATCGAAAACCTCTCTGATCTGATCAATCCCAGGACCGATCTGATCGGCCCTCTCGGCATTTTTGTGCTCGATCTGAAACGGCCGCTGGCCGATGCCATGGGAACTCGCGCCGAGTCCGGCGTGATCGTGGCTGGTTTGCTCAGCGGAGAGCCGGCTACACTCGCCGATCTTCGGGTTGGGGACGTGATCACGTCCGTCAACGGCCAGCCCGTCAGCGACACGGAGCACCTTCGGCAGGATATCGTCGGCTTTAAGCCCGGCGATGCAGTTGCGCTTGCGGTCGAACGCCGCGGCGTCATGCAATACGTTGCCTTCGAGGTGGAGTAGCGCGCTGTGCCCCGGGTCATCTTCCAAGGCGGAGAACCGCGTCAGACGAGGCTGAGACGTTCTTTGCCGGAAGAATCAGCAACGGCTGCGGCCTACATCGCGACTCTAAGGGTCTCCTCGCGTGCCTCCATTGCCTCCATCGGCACGAGTGTGGAGGCATGCGCGTCATCGCTGATGGAAGTCTGCGCAATTGCCACTTGTGCTGCCGGAATACGTGCCGGCGAACAGGACACGTAGTCCAATTCGAGCGTCAGCAGGAATTCGATCGACTCCGGATCGCCGCCATGTTCGCCGCAGACGCCGATTTTGATGACCGGGTTGGCCCGGCGCGCTTGCTCGATCGCCATTTGCATCAGCGCTCCCACACCTTCGCGATCCAGCGTAATAAAGGGGTCTTTCTTCAAGAGCCCGGCCTCAAGGTATGCATCCAGATATTTGCGCGCATCGTCCCGGGAGAAGCCGAACGTCATCTGCGTTAAATCATTCGTGCCGAAGGAGAGGAAGTCCACCTCCTTCGCAATCGACCCGGCGCACACCGCCGCTCGTGGAAGCTCGATCATCGCGCCGAACTTGTAGAGCGTGGAATGCCGCAGCTCGGCAAAGACAGCTTCCGCTGTTTCGTTCACGAGCCTGCGCATTGCGCGAACCTCCTCCACACCGGCGACCAGCGGCACCATGATCTCCGGCACCGTGCGGACACCCTTTCTCTGCACGGCAATTGCCGCCTCCAGGATCGCTCTCACCTGCATCACGATGATCTCCGGATGGGTTATTCCCAGGCGGCAGCCGCGATGTCCCATCATCGGATTCGTCTCCTGCAAATCGCGCGTACGTGCGCGCAGCCGTTCGAGCGCGGCGACCTCGCCCACATGGAGACCGCGCTGGCGCGCGCGGCGGAGGCGCTCGTCAATCTCTTCCAGCCGCGGCAGAAATTCGTGCAGCGGCGGATCGATCAGTCGGATGGTGACCGGCAGGCCATCCATGCTGCGGAAAAGCGCCTCAAAGTCCGCCTTCTGCATCGGTAGCAGATGGTTGAGCGCCTGCTGTCGCTGATCGGGGTCCTCGGTCAGGATCATGGCGCGAATCCATTCCAGGCGCTCAGGGGCGAAAAACATATGCTCCGTCCGGCAGAGGCCGATGCCCGTGGCCCCAGCGCGTCTTGCCCGCTCCGCGTCTTCCGGCGTATCCGCATTGGCCCGAATGGGTGTCGCGCTGGCGCACTTCGCCCAGCCCAGAAATTCATGCAGCGTCGCATTGTGCAGCGAGGCCGCGCGCAGCGGGACTTTGCATGCAAACACCTGGCCGGTGAGTCCGTCGAGTGATAGCCAGTCGCCTTCACGCAGCAGCAGTTCGCCGATCTTCACGGAATGTGCCTGCTCGTTCACCAGCACCGCGGCGGCGCCGGTGATGCAGCACTTGCCCATGCCGCGTGCGACGACTGCAGCATGGCTCGTAGCTCCGCCATGCGCCGTCAGAAATCCGACCGAGGCCTCCATGCCGTGAATATCGTCCGCTACTGTCTCCTGCCGTACAAGAATGATGGGCGTCTCGCGATGTTTACCGGCCATCGTTACTGCACGATCGGCTGTCAGCGCAATCTTGCCTACGGCCGAGCCGGGTGATGCCGGCAGTCCGCGCGTTATCGGCGCCACATCCACCTCGGAGAGATCAAGCTGGGGAGACAGGATCTCTCCAACCTGCTCCGGTTTTACGCGCTGCAGCGCTTCAGTTCTGGAGATGAGACCCTCATGGGCCATATCGACCGCACACTTGAGCGCTGCAAGCGCACTGCGCTTCGCCGTCCTGGTCTGCAACAGGAAGAGCTTGCCCTTCTGCACCGTAAACTCGAAATCCTGCACCTCGTGCAGGTGCGTTTCGAGGCTCTTCGTGACGGAGCGAAGCTGCCGGTACATCTCCGGCATCGTCTTTGCGAGCTCGGAAATCGGCAGTGGCGTACGGATGCCGGCGACGATGTCCTCCCCCTGTGCATTGGGCAGAAATTCGCCAAAGATCTCCGGGTCACCCGTGATGGGGTTGCGCGTGAAGCCCACTCCCGTGCCGCTGTCCATTCCAGAGTTGCCAAAGACCATCGCCTGCACGGTCACCGCTGTCCCCGCATCCTCGGGAATGTCGTACATGCGGCGGTAGTGCTGGGCGCGCGTATTCGTCCACGATTGAAAGACCGCCTCAGTCGCCATCAGAAGCTGCTCCCGGGCATCCTCCGGAAATGGCCGGCCTGCGTGATGCAGCACACATGCCTTGAATTCGGTGATGATGGTGCGCAGAGCTTCTTCGTTCAGTTCGAAATCAAATGCGGCGTTGTGTTCGCGCTTTACGCGTTCCAGAATTTCGTCGAACTGCGTCTTCGGGACCTGCAGGACCACCGCGCCAAACATCTGGATCAACCGGCGGTAGGAGTCGAGCGCAAAGCGCAAGCCGCCGTTCGCTGCGGCCAGACCGTCCACATTGGCTTCGGTAAGCCCCACGTTCAGAATGGTGTCCATCATGCCCGGCATGGATACCGCCGCGCCGGAGCGCACGCTCACCAGCAGCGGCTGCTCAACGCCGCCAAATTTCTGGTTCTGTTTCTCTTCCAGCCATGAGACGGCCGCGTCCACGGCACGCTCCAGATCTTCCGGCAGCCGTTTGTGCTTCAGGTAGTGTCGGCAAGCACTGGTCGGGATCGTGAAGCCGGGAGGCACAGGGATCCCGAGCCCCGCCATCACAGCCAGGCCCGCGCCTTTCCCCCCGAGCAGGGCCTTCATGGATCCGTCTCCGTCGGTGGTCTCTGCGCTGAAGCGATAGACGCTGGACTTGCTCCCAAGCTTGTTTCCCGACGTGGTCATCGACGCAATGGACATTGCTGACTCCTGGATGAAGTGAATGACTGGTATTGCCGTCGACTCCGCATTGCCGCCGACTCGTGGAGTAAACGCGAGGAGCGAGCTTGCAAGCAAGCGCGGGAGGGCCAAACGGGCACCCGTCCGATTCGGACGAGTGCTAATTCATTTGCCAAAAACCATAAAGGATGGCCGTTTTCTCCTCGACCGTTTCGGATGTGCGCCCTACAATGGAGCGCCATGCCTGCTGTTGTCCCCATCACCCCCCGGCTGCTTCAGGAGTTGAATGACGCGATCGAAGAGCGCCGCGTGCAGGAAGGGGTCGCACTGCTCGGACGCCTCGATTGCAAGGGGATCAGGTTGAGCGCATCGGGTACGCTGCAAGCCCCATTCCTGCTGTGCCTGGCGCAATGGGTGGATCTGGGCTACGAGTCCCCGCAAATGGTGGACGATCTGATGCAGCAGCTCTCTCCAGAGAGCCGGGCGCAGATGCCGCTGCGCGACTTTCTGATGGTTCGCATGGCCGAGGCATTCGCCGCCATGGCGCACGAGGATACGGACCGCGCGATCGATCTGCTTGCCTTCGTGCTGGCAGCGGAGCGCGAATTGGGAAGCGAGCACCTGAGCGTGCTGGCGCATTTCTGGAAAGGACGCGCGCACCGCAAGAAAGGCGAGTATCAGAAAGCCTCAGAGGACATCGTCGCCGCGCGCCAGTTGGCTCAGCATCTGGAGCTGAAGAAGCTGGCCGCGGCCATCCAGATTCAGGAGGCGTGGCTGGCCTTTCAGCGGGCAGAGCCAAAGGAAGCCTGTTCGTTGCTCGACCAGGCCGAAGAACAGCTGCGCACAACAGACGACGATATTTCGCTCGGCAACATCAGCTCCGCTCGCGGCAGAATCGTGCGCCGCACGGGAGAATATGCCGAATCTCTGGCGCATTATGAGCGCGCGGTCGCCATCTACCAGCGGCACAATGCTGATCATCGCAACCTTGCTCGAACGCTAGTGAATGCAGCCTATGTAAAACGCCTGCTCGCGCTCAATCTGCGAAAACAGTTGGACAGGCCTGCACGCAAGCCGGCGAATGGCGGTCCAAACGCGTCGAGTGGCAACGGAAGCGTGAAGCGCCGCTACATGGCGCTGTGCCATCAGGCCCTTGCCGATCTGGAGGAGGCGGGAAGGATCTACGCTCTGCACCAGCATCACGGCGGCACGGGCTCCGTGCTGGTCAATGGAGGTCATCTGCATCTCGATCTCGGTGATATCGAACGCGCCGCGGTGGAAGGCGCGAAGGCCTACGAGCTGGGGCGCAGCAAGCACGACCTCATCCTGATGGCCCGAGCCCGCATCCTCGAGGCCTATGCGGAGAACGCTCGCGTGGAAGAGGAGCTCGGCGAAGACGCGAACATCGCCACTCACGCCCACCAGGCTCGCCGGTATGCGGAAGAGGCGGTGCAGCTCGCCCTGCAGACGCAGAACCGTCGCCTGCTGGCGGGCGCGCACATCGCCTGCGGTATGGTCGCGGCAAGCGATTTTTTCTGCGAATGGGAAGAAGCTCGTCGCTGCGAGGTGGAGTCCGCGGCCCTGCTACGGTCGTACGATCGCGATCATCTGGGAGAAGAGCTGGCAATTCTGAAGTCGAAAATCATGCGTTCCATCGGAATCGATGAAACATTGCGCGCATGGTCGCAGGGCATTGTCGGCCGCAAAACATTTCAGCAGATGACCGAGGAATTCGCCGAGGTGGTGATACCGCAGGTGTGGCTACGCGAAGGGAAGAAGGTCTCCCGCGTTGCCGAGCGGCTCTCCATCTCGCCGAAAAAAGTGCGCCGCATTCTGCGCCGTGTTGGCCTGCTCCATGCGACATGAACAGCAGGCGAAGCTGACTGAAGCAGCCTTCCTGATCGCGCCGATTAACCCGATGCGCCGCTAAGCCACCTGCAGGCCGGGCCGGGTGCGCGCTTTGGATATCAGCGTTCGGACTTCCTCGTCGGTCGTCTGTGAAAAGTCACGATAGAATGCGCCAACGGCAAAGAAATCCCGCGGTGTATTGGCGCAGATCACGTCGTCCACTTCATTGCGGAGCTCGTTGCAGGCGCTCTCCGCAGCTACGGGCACGGCAACGACGACGCGCTCCGCTTTCGGTTGCAGCGCACGCGCGGCTGCGAACATGGTCGCTCCGGTAGCCAGCCCATCGTCGATCAGGATTGCTGTGCGGCCATCGATACGCATCGGACGATGCCCGTCGCGGTAGGCTCGTTCACGACGCTTGATTTCGATCTCCTCCCGCTGGATGGCCGCCTGGACGACGTCCTGAGAAATGCCCAGATGATGGACAATCGATGGATTGATGACCACGGTTCCACCGCTTGCGACGGCACCCATGGCCAGCTCTTCCTCTCCCGGCACGCCGAGCTTGCGCACGATAAATACATCCAACGGCAGATTCAGTTGGCACGCCACTTCATAGGCGACCGGAACGCCCCCGCGCGGCAACCCGAGCACAATCGCGTCCTGGAGATCGTGCGTCTTTGCAACGATCCGTGCCAGCATTCGTCCGGCATCTTTGCGGTCCTGAAACATTTCCAGCCGCCCTCTCCCTCTATTGAAGCGATGCCGGAACGGTGATCACAGATGCCCTCCTGCGGCATCCGGTCTCAAATCAATCGCATCTCACTTTTCAATCACTTCGGAGGTTCATCATCATGCCGACGAAATCGACTGTAGAAGCAGCCAAGGAAGACCTGCGCGAGGGGAAATCGGCATCGACCGCCGCCGGGGAATTCGTGCATGAAGAGATTGAGCATGTGCGCGAGGGCAAGCACGGAGCGCGATCGCCCCAGCAGGCCATCGCGATTGGTTTGAGCAAGGCGCGGCGAGCGGGCGTCCCCTTGAAACCGCCAGCCAGCGGAAACACCAGCGAGGCGACGCGGAAGCGGTCCGAGCGCGACTACAAAAAGGGGCAGAACGAACCCAAAACTCGTGAGGAGGGTTCCACGAAACGTGGCCGTGCCCGGGTTGCTGCTCTGAAACGCGAGCCCAAAAGCACTGCCTCTCACAGCGCCTTGTCACGCCAGGCGAAGGGAGCCGCGCGGCGGCGGGGCGAGACGGTACACAAGACCGCCTGATCCGACAACGTTCGGTTTGGTCTTTCGCCCCGCTCGCAGCAAATTTGCAAATCTACAATAGGGCTTATGGACAGGACACTGAGCGGGGCGCTACGCGATTCTTCCGCGACACCGCCGGTGTGTCTCACGATCGCAGGCTTTGATCCTTCATCCGGTGCCGGCATTACCGCCGACCTCAAGACCTTTGCCGCATACGGAATTTATGGGGTCGCGGCGATCACCGCGCTGACTGTTCAATCGACGCAGGGTGTGCGGGAGATCGATCCGGTACGGCCTTCGCTGCTTCGCGAAACGCTCGACTGTCTGGCGTCGGATATCGAACTGGCAGGCGTGAAGCTGGGCATGCTGGCCAGTGCGGGCGTGGTGGCGGAAGCGGAACATTTTCTGCGGACGCGGCCTGATCTGCGAAGCCGCGCAGTGCTCGATCCGGTGCTTCGATCAAGCTCCGGCGCCGCATTGCTGGATGCGGAGGGAACGGCGCTGCTGCGCGAGCGGCTGCTTGGTGTGGTGGGGTGGATCACACCCAATCTGGATGAACTGGCGCTGCTGACCGGTGTCGAAGTGCGAAACCGGGAGCAGATGGAGGCCGCTGCGAAGCGGCTTGCCCGCCAGGCGGCGAATGCGGGGAATCCCGGCCTTGCGATTGTGGTGACAGGCGGTCATCTGGACCGGCCGGACGATTTCCTGCTGCAGGACGGGCAGGGAAGCTGGCTGGCCGGGGACCGGGTTGAGACGCCTTCCACCCACGGCACGGGATGCGCCTTTTCCAGCGCCCTTCTCGCTGAGCTTGTGCTGCGGCGCACCGGCAGGGAAGCCGCCCGCAGTGAGGCAGTCCAAGCGGCGAAACGATACGTCCGCGAGGCTTTGCGTGCTGCCTATCCCGTCGGTCAGGGCCATGGCCCGCTGCATCACCTGTTTGCGTACAAGCCGTCTGCCTAGTTGAGCCGGGCGATCGTGTGCGGAGAGCCCAAGGCCGGCGCTGCGTCTCGAATCGGAGGATCGACCGGCAACACCTGAGGCCGTGCCTGCTGTGCCGCGAGGATGTCCTCCTGCAGCACGACGAAGCGGCGGATGTACTTGAGCGGGTGGGGTGCTTCCACCATCTCACGCAGGTGGTAGATCCAGGAGTCGGCTTTGAGCGTGCGCCGGGCAAAGGCGCGCCGGTGCACGGTCACGATCTGGCCGTCTCTCCGTCGCTGAGGATAATCCACGGCCGGCACCATGAAGCTCATCTGCTGGCCGCCCTTCCAGAAGGCCTGCGCGAATTCATGGGAGAAGAGTAGGAGATAACAGTTGCGGCCCTGGCAAAGGTGGTCGATGGCCTCATCAAAGCCCAGCCATTCCGGCGCAGCATAGGCACGGTACCACGCGCGGAAATCGAACCCATTGGAGCGTGACTGCAAAACGATGTGCCGAAGCACTTCCTGCCTGGTCATGTCCGTCCTCCCGGGGTGAAAGCGGTTGGGGGGTGAGCGGTTGAACGCGGACGTGAAATTTCTGCAAGCATACCCAAATTGTGCGGCGTCCGATAGCCGATAGTTTCCGTCTGTGGATGAGAGAGAAGTGTTCCGTCCGCTATTCGCACCTGGACGACGGAACAGGTAGTTTGGACAAGTGAAAGCAGGGCGGCGAGTTTGAGGCCATTAGCACTGTTGAAGATGAGGGAGTGTTCCCGACAGACCGGAATGCGGCGGATCTGCCTGGCCGGGGCGACCCTTGCCGCGGTATGCCTGCTTCCAGCGGGAGCCCAGCAGCGTGTCGTCCATACGAATCCTTTGAACCGGGAGCCAGAGGTGCGCGCGGCTTACGACCGCTTCTACACGCTGGATTATGAAGGCGCTCTCCGTGGCTTTGAGAAGGTGGAGCAGGCGCATCCCGACGACCCAATGGCCACGGATTATGTTCTGGAGACCGTACTCTTCCACGAACTCTATAACCTGGATCTGCTGGATACGACGCTGTATGCACACGACGGCTTCCTGAGCGGCAAGCATCCGGTCGTGGAAGACAAGGCATTTTCGGCCCACATCGAGGACCTTTCCGGCAAAGCCGTCCAACTAGCCGAAGTCCGGCTCAAGGCGAACCCCAAAGATGTGGATGCCCTATACGCGCGGGGTTGGTCGAAGAGTCTGCGCGCCACCTACATGGGGCTGGTGCAGCGCTCATTCATCTCGGCCCTCCGGCTTGCACTGCAGGCGCGCGCTGACGATGACAAGGTGCTCGATCTCGATCCGGACTATGTGGATGCGGAACTGGTAGTAGGCGTCCACCAATACGTGGTCGGCTCGCTGCCCCTGCCCATCAAGCTGATGGCCGGGCTGGCCGGCATTCATGGCAGCAAGGAGAAAGGGCTGGCGCTGCTGCGCGATGACGGTGAGCGCGGCGTAACCACATCAGTAGAAGCGCGAACGGCGCTGGCACTGTTTCTGCGGCGTGAAGCAAAATACGACGAAGCCGCGCAGTGGAATGATTCCCTGAAGAAGCAGTACCCGCATAATTTTCTGTTCTGGCTGGAGTCGGCGAACCTGCAAAAGGATTCCGGCAGGGCGCACGAAGCGATCGCCCTTTACCGCACCCTGCTGCATCAGGCTGAGCATACGGGCTACTTTACGAACGCGCACCTGGAGCTGGCCTGGTATGGTCTGGCGGATACGCTGCGCGGACAGAGAGACGCTGCCGGTTCCGCCGACGCTTTCGAGCAGGTCCTGGCGCAGCCGACCCTCAGCCCCGATCTCAAGCGGCGGGCCCAACTGGGAGCGGGCATGGAGTACGACTTATTGGGCAAGCGCGAACAGGCTGAAGCGGCGTATCGTGATGTGTTGGCTCTGGGAGACAGCGCCCAGGCTTCAGACGCGCGACGCTATCTGAAGACGCCCTACAAGGGCTGACGCGCTGACTTCTTGGAACTTCAAGCATTCTATTTGCGTCATATCGGCGAGAACTCAAAAGGCTGATTCCTACAGGGGAGTGAGGCGATGGCGTACTACTGCAGCAGTTGCGGCAAACCGATACCGACCGACGCGCGGCATTGTCCAAATTGCGGACATGTCGTGGGCGGGGCTTTCAACGGAGCGCAGAGCGTGCCGCCGCCCGGCGCACAGCGTCGCCTCGTGCGTCCGCGAGTTGGCCGCATGATCGCCGGAGTCTGCCAGGGAGTCGCCCTTACATACCACTGGGATCCTACGCTGGTGCGCGTGATCTTTGTGCTGCTCGCGTGCTTCAGCGGCGTCGGACTGATCCTCTATGTCGTGCTCTGGATCGCCGCGCCGGAGGAACCCTTCCTGCTGCAGACGGCGGCTACCTATCCCCCTCCGGCGAACCCGCAGACATAACGGCCTCACAAAGCTAAGCCTTATCGACAGATGAGCGAACTCCTCCATTACGAGGACCGCGGCGGCGGTCCGTGCGTAGTCTTCCTGCACCCGACACCTGTCGATCATTGCTTTTGGCGTCCGGTGGCGGAGCTGTTCGAGCCGGACTACCGCGTCATCCTGCCCGATCTGCCCGGACATGGACACTCGCCGCTGGGCAGTGAGACTGTCAGCATGGAGACCATGGGGCGCGCCGTCGTTCACGTGCTCGATGCCCTTTCGATCGACCGGGCGATCTTCTGTGGCTGCTCCATCGGCGGCTATCTGCTGTACGAGTTGTGGAGGCAGGCGCCGGAGCGCATTCGCGCCCTCGCCATCTGCAGCGCGAAGCCGCACGCCGATACGGAGGAGACGCGGCACGCCCGTGCGCAATCCATCGCGAGCATCGAGCAGCGGGGCACTGAGCCTTTTTTCAATGCCATGCTTGACGCCCTTGTCGGTGCGCCCGCGAAGGAGCGCGATCCGGATATCGTGCACCGGCTCTGCATCATGATGGAGCGCATGTCTGCGGAGTCGGCGATCGCTGTGCAGCGTGCACTGGCAGCGCGGCCCGATTCGCGCGCCACTGCAGCGACCGTACGCGTGCCGACCGCTGTGCTGGCTGCGGCGCTCGATCGCGGCTCCAGCCCGGCGGAGATGCGGGAGTTGGCGAACACCATTCCCGGTTCAACCTTCTATCTCTTGCAGGAGATGGGACACTACGCGCCCATATGAGCAGCCGCGCCTCGTGGGCGCGCTGCTGCGCCGCTTCGCCAACGAAATACCCGCTGATTAACCGCTGAGTGCGCGCCGCCTGTGTGTGAAAAGATGGGAACATCTTTTGACCACACGAGGGATTCTCTTGCCCCAGAGATCAAAGAAGAAAGCCGAAAAGATCGCGGCACGGCCCTTCCGCTACAACAAAGATGGCCAGCTTTCCTGTGACGGCGTTCCGCTGGAAAAGCTGGCCGAACGATACGGTACACCGCTCTACTGCTATAGCGCTTCGCAGGTGCGTGAGCGGCTCGCGCTTTTCAGCAAGCACTTCGCCCGGCAGGAGCATTTGATCTGCTATGCGGTGAAGGCGAATTCGAACCTGTCGCTGCTGCGCATGATCGCGCGCGAGGGTGCGGGCTTCGATATTGTCTCTGGCGGAGAGCTGGAGCGGGTGCGGCGGGCGGACAAACGCGCGGTGAAGCGCACCGTCTTCTCCGGAGTCGGCAAGACCGCGGAAGAGATGGACCTGGCGCTGCGCGCGGACATCCTGCTGTTCAACGTGGAGAGCGAGCAGGAGCTGGACTTGCTTGCGGAGCGCGCGGCGAAGCTGCGCAAACTCGCGCGGATTGCGCTGCGGGTGAACCCGGATGTCTTCGCGGAGACGCATCCATACATCTCCACCGGATTACGCGAGCACAAATTCGGCATCGATATCAGTCGCGCGCGCGCGGTGTACGCTCGCGCGGCGAAGAGCAAATGGCTCTCGCCGGAGGGCGTGAGTGTGCACATCGGCTCGCAGATTCGCAGTGCCGCGCCCTTCGGCGCCGCGCTCGCCCGCGTGCGAGCTCTGGTGGAGGAGCTGGCGGCGGACGGCGTCCGGATTCGCTCCGTCGATGCGGGTGGCGGGCTGGGCATCGATTACACGGCACAGCTTGGAGCCGAGGAGTTCGATGCGGAGAAAGAGGTCGCCGAATATGCAGCGGCGCTGGCCGATGGACTCCGCGGTCTGCGGGTGCGGCTGCTGCTCGAACCGGGCCGCTTTCTGGTGGCGCAGGCAGGCGCGCTCGTGGCGCGCGTGCTCTACCGCAAGCGCAATGGCGCGAAGGAATTTCTCATCACCGATGCCGGCATGAATGACCTGATCCGTCCCGCGCTCTATGGCGCGCATCACGAGATCGTTCCGGTCGAGCAGCCGGCGAGCAACCCGTCGCAGAACGCCACGATGGATGTGGTGGGACCGGTGTGCGAGACAGGGGATTTCTTCGCACGCGATCGCGCGATGCCCGATGTACAGCCAGGCGCGCTGATAGCGTTGCTGGATACTGGCGCCTACGCGATGTCGATTGCGTCGAATTACAATTCACGCGGCCGCGCCGCCGAAGTGCTGGTGGACGGAAAGAAGGCGAAGCTGGTGCGGCGTCGAGAGACCATCGAGGACCAGTTGCTGTTTGAGGTGTAGGGAAGCAGGAAAGCTGTTGCTGCAAGCAAGAGAAAAGGCCCGCTCAGCGGGCCTTTCTGCTATTGCCTGTGGCTGCCGTTACTGCGAGATCGAATGCACGGATGCCAGTGTTCCGGCTTCGGCAGACTCGGCAGCGGGAGCCCGGTAGGTGTTCGCCGGCAAGGGCTGGCTGCTTGCGGTGCTGGGCCCAAGGCCAAGCGCAATCAGCGCGCGTGAATCCGGCGTCAGCTTGGTCTGCCAGCCATGATCGGCCTGGTACTTCTGCATCGCGGTCTCGGTCTCGGAATCCCACTGGCCGCTCGGCGCGCCGGTCAGATAGTTTGCGTGAATGAGCGCGGTCTGGATCTGGGTCGCGCGCTCCGGCGCAATGCCGCGCTGGCCCATGGGATGGGCGATGCGATGACGGATGCGATGGCTAACACGCCGTACGGCGCTGCTCTTGGTGGCGTGATGCGAAGTGGCTGCGAAGGCGGGACCCGCGATGAGTGCCAGGGTAAGGGCCAACGTCGAGCCGGCAGAAAAACGAATCATGCGGGTTCCTCGTCCGGGGGTAGGAAGGTCGCGTTCTGGTGAGACTATCGGCATATTCATGAGATTGCAACCCAACAGAGATCGGCCCCCACGAAAGTTGTGGGTGCCGATCTTCTTGGGTAACACGAACGTGTTACTTGTGGTGTTTCGCGGGAAACACCTGAACCCTTTTTAGGGCAGAGTTCCACCGCGGTAGAAGTTGCCGCCGCTAGGCTGGCGCGGATCAACAATGCTGACCACAACATCTTGTCCGCTCTTCAGAGAAGAGACAGCGTTGGTGTAGTCGCTCTTGTTGCTGATCTGCGTCTTGTTGATTTGGGTGATGACGGCGCCGGAGGAGAGACCGATCTCGTCAGCAAACGAGCCCGGCTTCACCTGCTGGATCAGTACGCCGTGGATGCCTTTGCTGGCGAACTGCTGCGGCAGGTTCACCGCCGTGATGCCCAGCTTGTCCGGACCGGTCTGTTCTTCGCCTCCCGGCCCATTTTCGTTAGGCGCATTGTTCTGACCAGTGAGTGCGCCAACGGTCTTGGTGCGATCCGCGATGCCGACGGTTGCGGTCTGCTGCTGTCCGCTACGCAGATACCCGACCTTGACGGTAGTTCCGGGATGACGTGCCGTGATGATGTTGACCAGGTCGTCGCCGTTCTTGATCGGTTTGCCATCGATCGAGGTGATGATGTCACCCACCTTGAGGCCCGCCTGTTCCGCGGGTCCGCCCTTGGCGACACTGCTGATCAGCACGCCTGACTTGAAGCCGTAGACACGGCCGACGGCAGCCGGCAGATCCGGCTGGAAGGATATTCCAATCGAGCCGCGGACAACCTTGTGCTCCGGTCCGATGAGATCGTTGTAGGTCTCAATGACGGTATTGGAAGGCATAGCGAAGCCGATGCCCTGGTAGCCAGCGGACTGCGTGTAGATCGCCGTGTTCACGCCAATCACCTGGCCATCCATGTTGATGAGCGGACCGCCGGAGTTGCCGGGATTGATCGCCGCATCGGTCTGAATGAAGTGCTGGAACTGACCTTTGGCGCCGGGCTCAATGGTGCGGTTCTTGGCGGAGATGATGCCGGCGGTGACCGTCTTCGAAAGCTCGAATGGCTCACCGATGGCGACCACCCACTCACCGACCTGCGTGCTGTCGGAGTTGCCCATCTTGACCGTGGGAAGCGAGCCCGGCGAATCAATCTTGATGACCGCAATGTCGGTATCGGGATCGACGCCGACAACTTTGGCCGGACGGCCGTGGTCCGTCGGATTGTCGGGATCGGTAGCGAGCTTCACGTAGATTTTGTCGGCCTTGTCGACCACGTGATTGTTGGTGATGATGTAGCCGCGCGAGTCGACGATGAAGCCGGAGCCGAGCGATTCACGGATGCCGCCGCCCATGCCGCCGCCATCATCCGGCCCCTGCCCGCCCGGGCCGCCGAAGAAGCGGTTAAAGAAATCCTGGAAGTTGTTGTCCGGACCCTGCTGCTGGTCGTCATCGCCCGGGCCCTGCTGATCGTCGGGCGATTCCGGATTGGGCTGCATCGGCACTCCGCGACGGCGCACGCGATGTTCTTTCGGCAATTGCTCGGTGTAGATGTTTACCACCGCCGGGCCAACCTGCTCGGCGATCTTGCTGAACTGCGTGCCCAGATGCACAGGATCGGGAATCTTCAGCGGGGTGGCATCGGAGCTGTTGACTTGATTCTCGCTACCCTTCACGCCGTGAACGGCTACCGAGCCGATGAGGATGCCGGCGGAGAGAGTGGACAGTACAACAAATGTTGGAGCCAGACGGTTGAGCTTGATCCGTCTCAAAAGAGAATTCATATGCAGGTCTAACCTCATGAGATTTCGCGATAGCTGTCGCGTTGGGGCGAATGCGCCGGGATGTGGAATTGCTTAGACAATTCAGTATAAATGCTCCCTCGATGGCCACACATCGCTGTTTTCTTAGACGTAGTTTCGCGCAATCGGTTTTGACTGTCATTACAGCTGTTTTCAGTTCTCAGGCAACCGGAGCCTCGTGCGCAGTAGCATGCGCGCCCGCCGGCAGCAGTTCCGTAAATGCGATGCCGCCCAGGATCAATAACGCGCCGAGAGAAGCACGCTCGGAAAGCCTCTCGTCATAAAACAGATAAGAAGTCAGGAAGGCGAAGACCGGTTCCAGAGCCAGGATCAGCGCAGTTCGCGTGGCGGAAAGCCGCTGCTGCGCCCAGGATTGCACGGTGAATGCAACGGCCGTGGCCAGCACGCCGGTGATGAGCAGGGCTGTAACCAGCCGCGGTGACAAATTAAGCCGCGGCTGCTCAAACACCGGAAGGGCGACGCCCATAATGACGGTGCAAAAACCCAGCTGCAGCACGGCCAGCGCGCCCAGCGGCAGGCGCGGTGAAACATGCGCCAGCGCGACCACATGCAGGGCAAAACCGAGCGCGCAGAACAGCGTAAGCAGGTCGCCGGTATTGATGCTGCCGAGCAGAGAGGCCCAGGGTGTATGCGCCGGTGTGGTGAGCAGCAGGATGCCGGCAAAGGCCATGATGGCCCCGCTGAACGCCGGGATGCCGGGCCGGTGCATGGTCGCGGGACGCAGCAGCGGGATGGCACAGAGCAGTGGCACGATAACGACGATGAGGCCGGTGATGAATGCAGATTTGGCCGGCGTGGTGCGAGCCAGGCCCGCGGTCTGAAAGCTGTAGCCCGCGGCCAGGCAGAGGCCCACCAGCGCGCCGCCGGAAAGATAGCTTCGCTTCAGACGGCGCAAATCGCGATGGTAGATCGCCGCAAGAACCGCTGTGGCGACGACCATGCGCAGCAGGTTGAAAAGCAGCGGCGATGCGTCGCGCAGGGCATCTTTGACGACAACAAACGTCGAGCCCCAGATGGCGGCTGTGACGATCAGCAGCAAGGACGCGGTGCGCGTGTGCTTCGCCATTTACCGCGTTACCACGTTGGCGAAGTACGTTGGATGTCCGGCGACGACGGTGCGCAGCACCTTGGTGCCGAGAATGTCGTGCGGCGGAATTTTCGTGAGATCGCGATCGAGCACAACAAAATCCGCAACCATCCCGGCCTGCAGGATGCCTTTGTAACTCTCACTGAATTCTGCGTAAGCCGAGCCCTGCGTATAGGCATAGAGCGCCTGCGCGATGGTCAGCTTCTCTTCCGGAAAGTAGCTCTGGGTGCCGGCTTCGTTCTCGCGCGTGACCGCCGCATAGACGCCGCGGAAGGGCGTGATGGGTTCGACCGGATAGTCGGTGCCGAAGGCGAGCGGCACGCCGTGATCGAGGAAGCTCTTCCACGCATAGGAGTAGCGCGCGCGATCGTGGCCAAGCCGCTGCTCCGCCCATGCCATGTCGGTGAGCAGATGGTTGGGCTGCATGGAGGCGATGACGCCGAGCTCTTTGTAGCGAGCGAAGTCGGGGGCATCGAGGACCTGCGAGTGCTCGATGCGCGGGCGGCGGAATGCAGGGATTCTTGCTCGTCACCTTCCCATCAACCTCGATCCGGCACACCTGGATTCTTCTCTGTCGCGAAAGCGTCGAGCGCCATCTCGACCGCGCGATCGCCAATGGCGTGAAAGCCCATCTGGAATTGCGCCGCAGCGCGCTCCTTCGTCATTGCATCGAGCTTCGCCTGGTCATAGCGCGGAATCCCGCTGTTGCCGGGATCATCGGAGTACGGCGCGTTCAGCGCCGCAGTACGCGAGCCGAGCGAGCCATCCATAAAGCCCTTCAGCATGCCGGTATGCAGCATGCGGTCGTCTGCAGGATGATGCGCGCGATGCTCCTTCAGCGTCTCGATCGAATCGGCAAAGGTCAGCCATTCCGAGATGCGCACCGGCAGATGATCTTCGCGCTCCAGCTGCTCCATCACCAGGAAGTCGTCCCACTCGGAGTAGTCCTGCGCGCTGGTGATGCCGTGGATCGATGCGTCGGAAAGCGCGAGTGAGAGTGCACGTTTGCGCTCGGCAGGTGTCGGCGGCGGGATAACTTTGAAGACCATCTCCATCGCGGGGTCTTCGCGCACGATCCCGGTCAGCTCGCCTTTTGCGTCGTGGTCAAACTTGCCGCCCTTCGGGTCGGCTGTGGTGCGTGTGATGCCAGCCGCCTCAAGCGCCGCGGTGTTGGCGATTGCGATGTGGCCGTCGACGCGCTCGAAGATCGCCGGATGCCCGTGGGTCACAGCATCCAGCTCCTGTCGACTCGGCAGCACCTTCTCGGGCCACAGTGTGTGGTCCCACCCACCGCCCTGCAGCCATTTGCCGGCTGGCGCAGCTTTCGCGGCGCGCTCAACGCGGCCGAGCATATCCTGCAGCGATTTGCTTCCCGTGAGATCGACCGAGAGCTGGAGCCGGCCCGCATCGCCCAGGTGTGTGTGCGCGTCATTGAAGCCGGGCATCACAAACGACCCGCCAAGATTCACGACCTGCGTCTTCGGCCCCTTCGTCTTGAGCACATCGTCGTCGGCTGCCGGTCGCCGTGATGACGCCGCCGCGCATGGCGATGGCGCTCACGAAATCAAACTTGCCCTCGCGCAGCCCGACGCCGGTCAGGATGTGGCCGTGATAGTAGATGGCATCCGGCGCGGCGGTTGTGCGGCGAGTGGGAGCGCGATAGATAACAGGGCAGCGACGGTGAGCAGGCGGGGCATGGCTCGGAGTTTAGCAGCGGAGTCACCGTAGTTTCATCGCGGTGCAACCAAGGCCGGCAACGCGAAGCGCATGATCGGTGGGCAGCACAAATCCCACCGGAGGGCCCTCCCCCATGAAGCGTCTTGTCTGGCTCTTACTTCTTGTCTCCATCTTCTGCACCAGCGCTAACGCCGCAACCGTAAAGACCACGCGCTGGCGCCCGGCTTTCATCGGCATCGATCAGGCCAGTGGATCGATCGACGGCTCCGATGCGAGCGTTGCCTATGCGTTGCGTATTGACCTGCACGCACCCGGCATTCGTTTCTACACGGCGCCCCGCCAGGGCAGTCTGAACACAGTGGCGTCAACCACCAGCCAGTTCCTGCAAAAATACGGACTGCAGGCCGCAATCAACGCCAACTTCTTCGCCCCTTGCTGCAACGCAGCCCCCGAGGAGAAGACAGTGCTGGGACTCGCTGTCTCAGATGGCAATACCGTCTCCGCGCCCGACGGAACGCCGGGACAGAATGCATCCCTGTTGATCGACCAGAAGAACCATGCATCGATTGCCGAGACCACCGATACGACCGACATATCCAATGTCTTCAATGCCGTCACAGGTTCCGGGATCATTGTTGAGGATGGCCTGAACGTGGGCGGAGACACGCCATACGGGGATGGTGCGGACCCCAATCCGCGCACGTCGGTAGGACTCTCGCAGGATGGACGTTATCTTTACGTCGTTGTCATCGATGGCCGGCAGCCCGGCTACAGCGTAGGCACGACATCGACCGAGACAGCCGACATCATGCTCGCGTTCGGTGCATACACGGCGATCAATCTGGATGGCGGCGGATCGACCGACCTGGTGGAAGATAACGGTCGCGGTGGCGTAACCATCGTGAACAAGCCCAGCGGCGGAGCCGAGCGTTACGACGCAAACCAGCTCGGCATTCGCGCACTGCCCCTGCCCCCGTTCGGTCACTGACGCGAGGCCCAGCCGAGTGAGGTTCGTCCATTCGATGGACCTCGCTCCGACTGTAGCTACGTGCGCTCCGCCGTCAGCATCAGCAGCAGCAGAATGCGCTTCAGCGCAAGCTCGCGGTTTGCTGCGTCGTACCACTCATTGCTGGTGTGGATGCCTCCGCCGTCGCCTCCGGCGCCGATGCTGATGGCCGCAATGCCGAGCGAGAGTGGAGTGTTTGCGTCCGTCGAGGCGATGCGCGGCTCGGTGCGAATGCTGAGGTGGCGGTCGACGGCGAGCAGATCGTCGTAGAGCGCTGCGCCGTTGGCAGTCGCGGCCAGCCGTCCGGCGGGACGGTCGCCGATGCGCTCAATGGTGAAGGCAGCCTGTGCATTCGGGCGGCGCTTGCGCAGCTCAGCGGCCGCCGCGTTGGCCGCCAGCACGGCATCTTCGATCGCTCGATGCAACTCGACTTCCAGGCAGACCAGTTCCTCAGCCGATGTGGAGCGGAGGTCGAAGCGCGCACTCGCGTGCTCCGGAATTGCATTGACGGAGCTGCCGCCTTCGATCGTGCCGACGTTCAGCGTCGTGCGCGTCTCGCGCGGCTGCCCCGTCGCGCTGAGGGCAGCGATGGCGTGGCTGAGAATGACGATCGGATTGGGCGCGCCGGAGTCCGTCCAGGAATGGCCGCCGGGGCCGGTTACCGATGCCAGAAAGCGTCGGCTGCCCAGCGCCTCCGTGACGGCAACTTCATGTCCCGCTCCGTCCAGAACGATGTGGGCAGCGATGCGATCGCGCCACGGCGACCGCTGATAGAGATAGCGCATGCCGCGAAGGTCGCCCTCGCCTTCCTCGCCGACGTTGCCGACAAAAAGCACCGGGCAGGGAAGCGCGATCGAGGCGTCAATCAGCGCGGCTGCAATGGCGAGCAGCCCGGTGACACCGGCTGCGTTGTCGCAGGCGCCCGGCGCCACCAGGCGTGTGCCACTGGTCTGCGGAGCGATCTCCGTTCCGGCGGGAAAGACGGTATCGATATGGGCGGAGAGCACGACAGCTTGCCTGGCACTGACCTCTGCGTCTGGCGCCGGAAGCAGTCCCAGCACATTTCCTTCGTCGTCGATGCTGGTTTCGGCAAGGCCCAGCGACTGAAATTGCTCCAGCAGCCATGCGGCGCGGCCAGCTTCGCCGAAGGGCGGCGCCGGAATGCCGACCAGCGTCCGCTGCCAGTCCATCAGCAATCCATCATGCAGATGGAGCCAGCGAAAGGCCTGGTGCACGCGCCGTTGCGCGGCAAGCTGGGGCACCTGGCCGAGCGGATTGAGGGAAAGAAACGACTGCATGGGCTTCAGCCTTAGCCAAGCGTAGCATCGCTCTCCGGGTAGGTGACGGAGTGCAGAAACAGACCGCGCGCCGGAGCGGTCGCTCCGGCAGCCATACGATTGCAACGCGCGAGCAGCTCAGGAAGATCGGCGGCGCGGCGGCGCCCGCGGCCGACTTCAAGAAATGTGCCGGCAAGATTGCGCACCATGTGGTGCAGGAATCCGTTGCCGCGCACCGTGTAGACAAGCAGATCGCCATCCTCGTGCCAGGCTGATTGGGTAATCGTGCGCACATTGTCGAGCTCCGGATTTTCCGCCATGCGCGTGGCGCGATCGGGATCGAATGCGGCGAAGGAGGAGAAGTCATGCGTGCCCAGCACCATCGCCGCGGCCTGCTGCATGGCGGCGATGTCGAGCGGCTGGGGCATGGCAAAGACATAGCGCGCCAGGTGCGGAGGGCAGATCTCGCCGCGATAGATGCGGTACTCATACTGCTTGGCGATGGCCGAATGGCGCGCGTGGAAGCCGGGCGGCGCGTGCGTGGCGTCCAGAACGCGGATCGATGCGGGAAGCGTGCGGTTCAGCGCGCGCTGCAGATTCGCCGGAGGAATGCGGGACTCGAGCGCGACGGACGCAACCTGCGCCAGCGCATGCACCCCGGCATCGGTGCGGCCGGAGCCCTGCGGCAGCGTGCGCTCTCCGCACACACGCTCGATGGCCGCGGCCAGCTCGCCCTGAATCGTGAGGAGACCGGGCTGCACCTGCCAGCCGTGAAAGTCCGTGCCGTCGTATGCCAGCACCAGCTTCCACACCTGCAGACTTCCATGAGGCGGGGACAACTCCATACGCAGCCTGAGCATAGCGCAGAGGCAACGGTGCCACTGGGATATACTTTTGCTGCTGCTTAGAAACGGATGTTCTGCACGCGCGCAGGCGATTTTGAGGGAACGGGCAGCGGCGCTCGAACGTAAGAATTACCAGCAGTGACAGCCGATCGCATGGTCCACCAGCCCTGGTTCCAATCTTGACACCGAGGCACGGTATGGAGTCGTTTTACGGATTCCAGCTGCCTGGCGGAGTCCCGGGAGTGGTTTGTGCCGTCTGTGTGGGGGCGGGGCGTTTGGATGGGATGGGGGCGAATGAACTTTTTGAAGCAGCATGAAGGCAGCCGGTTGAGCAGCAATGATTTCGGTTTGAGCGCGCGGCGGCTGGCAGGATGGGCCGCGATTGCCGCGACCATGCTTTCCACGTTGGCGCCGGTTGCAGAGGCTCAGCAACAAATCGATCCCGGTTCGGCTACTGCGGGTCTGCCCTCCGAACCTGCGCCGAACGCGACCCTGCCGCTCTATATGCGCCCGGGTACCCAGGATTTTCGAAATACGCCATCGCATTTCCCAAATCCGATCGCGCCCTATCTTTCCAGGCCGATCGAATCACCGAGTGTCTTTAACTCCCCGCGTCTTACGGATCTGTTAAAGAACGGAAAGATCTACCTCAGCCTGAGCGACGCCGTGATGCTGGCGCTCGAAAACAACTTCGATATCGCGATCGCTCGTTACAACCTGAACATCGCAGATACGGACATTGTGCGTTCCCGTGCGGGCGCATCCTTGTTCGGTGTGCCGACTGGCCTTGTGACCGGCACGTTGGGTGGCAGCAGCTCGACGCTCGCCTCGGGCGGCGGTCCCGGAGGCACATCCGCAGGCGCGTCCGGTGCGGGCGCGGGAGCGAGTGGCCTGGTTTTAACTGCTAACGGGCAAGGTCCCACACCGACTATTTCAGATCCAGCTTTGAGCGGTACGGTGCAATTTGAACGCGCCACAACGCCAGAACCGAACCAGTTCATTACCGGCGCCCCGACCCTGATTCAGAACACCAATTCCTATAACTTCCAGTATCAGCAGGGCTACCGGACGGGCACCACGCTCGCTGTCGGCTTTCAAAATTCGCGAGTCACCACCAACAGCTTCCGCAGCGGCTACAGCCCTGAGCTCTTTTCGACCTTCAAGGCAACGATCACTCAGCACCTGCTCAACGGCTTCGGTATCGGGGTGAATACCCGGTTCATGGC
This sequence comes from uncultured Acidobacteriaceae bacterium, assembly GCA_963758545.1. Taxonomy (GTDB): domain Bacteria; phylum Acidobacteriota; class Terriglobia; order Terriglobales; family Acidobacteriaceae; genus KBS-83. The sequence continues at coordinate 259,756 of CAVWVY010000002.1, forward strand.
GCAGGCGATCAATAATCGGCGCATCACCGACTCTGCATTTCGTCAGCAGCTCATTTACACGATCAATCAGGTCGAGAATATTTACTGGGCACTGGTGAGCTCGTACGAGAATGTTCAGTCCGCTCAGCGAGCCCTCGATCAATCGACACAGGTGGCTTCGGACAATCGGAAGCAATTGCAGATTGGCACGCTGGCTCCCCTCGATGTACTGAACGCAGACAATCAGGTAGCTCAGGACAAGCAGACGCTGATCACTGCCCAGACGAATCTCGAATATCAGCAATTGGTGATGAAGCAGGCCATTGCCCGCAATCTGAATGACCCGGCGCTGTCACAGGCGCCGGTAATTCCGACGGATCGCGTCTCCCTGATCGAGATGCCGGAAGAGACAGCGTCTGTGGAAGACCTGGTGAAAGAGGCGAATCAGAACAGGCCGGAGATCGAGCAGGGCGTGCTCAACCTGAAGAACGATCGGATCACCCTCAAGGGCGTGAAAAATGGACTGCTGCCCACCGTCGATCTGTACGGATTCTACGGATCGACGGCGTTGGGTGGCGCAGCCAATCCGAATTGCAGTATTGCGGAAAACGGCCCGGAAGGCTGCACGATCACCCCGGGAAACTACGGGAATGTGTTCACCGGGATGTTCAATGGAAATACGCCGGATCGCGGAGTCGGCGTTAATATCCAGATCCCGCTGCGCAACCGTCCCGCGCAGGCCCTGGAATCACGTTCCCTGCTGGAATTCCGTCAGGACCAGCTCAAGCTGCAGCAGCTTTACACCATAATCCGCATCCAGGTCATCAATGCGCAGTATGCGTTGACCAACGATCGCGCCGCGGTGCAGGCGGCAACAGCCACGCGCGAGTACAACACCCAGGCGCTCGACGCGGAGAAGAAGAAGTTCAAGTACGGTGCTTCGACCACGGCGCTGGTGCTGCAGCAGGAGCGCAGCCTGGCGGCCGCGGAGAACACCGTGACTTCCACGATGGCGACTTATGCGAAGGACCGCGCCTCGCTGGAGCAGATACTCGCCAACACGCTGCAGAAGTACAACATCAGCATCGGCGATGGCGTCTCTGGCACGGTCACGCAGCAGGTCACCATTCCGGGCCTCGAGGCCGCTCCAAAGGTTCCGGAGACGAACCTGCCTTCGCAACAGCAGCAGTTGCATACTCCGCCGGTAGCGCCGCCCGCGCCACTACCGCCGGCGCAGCAGCCGCCACAGCAGCAGCCGCCACAGCAGTAGAACGGATCAGTCTTCCAGCCAGGTAGTCTCAAAGGTGGGGTGCAGGTGGATGTCGATCTGACGCAACTGCCCCTCACCGCTGTTCACAAAGCCGTGCGCCTCTCCGGCATGCACCACGACGGTATCGCCCGCCGTGGCGACCACCTGCTCTTCTCCGATCGTCCACGTGGACTGGCCTTCAAGGACGTGCACAACCTCGTCGTAATCGTGTTTGTGCAGCCGCACACGCTTGCCCGGCTCGCTTGTGCTCACTAGGAAGAACGAGACCCCCGTCTGCCCCTGCTCCTTCCCGACAAATTCATGGGACATGCCAACCAGGGGCAGTTCGGATTTGTGCACGATATGCATGGCAGCCCCTAACGCACAGCGACCTGATCGAGCAGACTGAAGAACTCCGGAAACGAGATGTCTGCCGACTCCGCGCCCTGGATCGTCGACTCTCCGCTCGCGCGCAGTGCAGCCACCGAAAATGCCATGGCGATGCGATGATCGCCGCCCGAATCGATCTCAGCACCATGCAGCGCCTGGCCGCCCGGGACATCCATCCCATCTTCCACTTCGGTTACTTCCGCTCCCATGCGGCGCAGATTTTCAGCGACCAGTGCGATGCGGTCGGACTCTTTCACGCGCAGCTCCTTTGCATCGCGAATGCGAATGCCGTTGCGCGTATACGGCGCAATCGCGGCAAGCACCGGCAGCTCATCGATGAGCTGCGCGGCCAGCGCGCCGGATATCGTAGCGCCGCCCAATCCATCCTTCGGAGCAATCAACTGCACCGTCCCGGCCAGCTCCCCGTTGCGCTGTTCCAGGTTGAGCACCGAGGTCTTCGCGCCCAGCATGGCCAGCACATCCAGCAGCGTGGCGCGCGTCGGATTCAGGCCCAGGTTGTCCAGCAGCAGCCCGGAGTCAGGAAAGAGTGCAGCAGCGCAGAGGAAAAACGCAGCCGAGGAGATGTCGCCGGGGATCACAGCATCGACGCCTTGCAATTGCTGGCCGCCGGCAATGCTCACCGCCTCCTGCTTGCGTGTGAGCGTCACGCCGAAGGCTTCGAGCGCAATCTCGCCGTGGTCGCGCGTGCGCACGGACTCGCGGACAGTCGTCGTGCCCTCGGCGTTCAGGCCGGCAAACAGCACAGCCGTCTTCACCTGCGCGCTTGGCACGGGCGTCGTGTAGTCGATCGCCTTCAGCGGCCGGCCTTCAATGATGAGAGGAGCGCGTCCGTCGGTCAGCGCGATGCGCGCGCCCATGGCTTCGAGCGGCTTGCGGATGCGCTCCATCGGCCGGCGGCTCAGCGAGGCATCGCCGACCAGCGTGAAATGGGTGGGCGGAGTGCCATGTTGACCCGCGAGCAGGCCGGCAAGCATGCGCATGGTGGATCCCGAGTTGCCGCAGTCGAGCGGCGCGCCGGCCGGCCGAAAGCGCCCGTCGCAACCCTCAATCGTGACGCTCGCGCCGTCGCGCTCGACCTTCGCGCCCAGCGCGGCAACGCATCCCAGGCTGCTCGCCGGGTCCGCGCCGGTCGAGAAATTTTCCAGCCGCGTCGTGCCGTGGGCCAGACCACCGAGCAGGGCGTAGCGGTGCGAGATGCTCTTATCGCCAGGCAGGCGCAGGCTGCCAAGCAGGTTACGGGCTGGCGCGATGACGCGGGTCGCTGTTGCAAGAGACAAGCGAGGAAGCTCCCATCGAGTGGATTCCTCTTCAGGGTACAACGGTGCTGACCACACGGGTGGATGCTCCTGCGGCGCGAGTGGTCTGGGCTCGCTTCCTTCGGTCGCACATGTTGAGATTTGTGGGCGGCTCGGACGAACCGCAGGTCCTTCGATGGCCCGGAATGACTAGGATGCTGAGGTGTTCACCGCATCATGGACGCGCAGCACGATCAGCGTCTCGTCATCGAAATGTTCGGCGCCCGCCTGAAAGTTGCTGATTGCATCCATCACCAGGTCGGCCAGCTCATTCGCGCCGAGCGAGGCATTCTGCTGGACCAGCGCGCAGAGCTGCTCGGTCCCGAACATCTCGCCATCGGGATTCTGCGCGTCGGCCAGTCCATCGCTGAAAAATACGACGGAATCGCCGGGGCGCAGCGATAGCGTGAACTGCTCGTAGGAAACAGCCGGGAACAGGCCGAGCGGAAAGCCCTCTGCATGGATGGTCTCCACTTCGCCGTTGCGGGAGATCAGCGGCTGCACCGCGCCGGCGTTCGCAATCTCCAGCGTCTGGTCCTCGTCGTTCCACACCGCATAGACCATGGTGACGTACTGTGCGTCCACGCGGCGCTCCTGCAGAGAATCGTTCAGCAGGCGCAGCATCTCTTCCGGATGCAGCGCACGCGGCGCAGCCGCGCGCATGATACCGCTGACCAGCGCTGCGTAGAGCGCCGCCGGCGCTGCCTTACCGCTGGCGTCGCCCAGCGCGATGCCGGTGCGCCGATTGCCGTACGGCAGAAAGTCGTACATATCGCCGCCGATGGTGCGCGCCGGCAGGAAGCGCGCGGCAAACTCGGCGGCATGAAGCTTCGGAAGCGATTGCGGCAGCAAGCGAAGCTGCACCTCGCGAGCCATCTCCAGGTCGTGCTCCAGCCGCTGCTCCTGCTGCGCGACGCGCTGGTAGAGCCGTGCGTTCTCAATGGCGATGGCGATCTGCGCCGCCAGCGTGACGATGATGCGCTGATGGTCCTCGTTGAAGTAGTTGGAGCGCGTGTGCTCCAGGTCGAGCACGCCGATCACCTTCTTCTTGTAGATCAGCGGAACCGCCAGCTCCGAGCGCGTGAGCGGATTGACCATGTGATAGCGCGGGTCGCGCCGCACATCCGGCGAGTAGACAGGCGCATGCGTCTTCATTGCCACACCCACCAGACCGCGTCCGCGCGGCACGCGCTCCAGCGGCACGTATCGCTCGCCGAAGCGGACGGCAAACTGGGTCTCCAGCGCCTGGTCGCGCTCATTCAGCAGCAGGATGGAGAACATCTGGTAATCGATGAGTCGCCGGAGCAGTTGTCCGATGCGCTCCAGCAGCTCGTCCAGATCGAGGATGGAGCTGATGTCGCGCGAGATTTCGGTCAGCACCGCAAGCGTCTGCGCCTGGCGGGAGACGCGCGTGTAAAGGCGCGCGTTCTCAATCGCCACAGCGACGCGCGACGCGGTCAACTCAAGCAGGCGGAGCTGTTCTTCCTGGAAGTAGCCGACCTCCTCGCTCTCGATATCGATGACTCCGATCACCCGCCCCTTCACGATGAGCGGTACCGCCAGCTCGGAGCGCACAGCGTCGTTCGCGGAGACATAGTTCTTCGCGGTGCGCACGTCGTTCACCAGCACAGGCTCCTTGCGCGAGGCGGCCTCGCCGATGATGCCTTCGCCGATGCGGAAGCGGCGGCGCTCCGTCTCCGGCGTGTGGCCGATCTGGTAGCGCATGCGCAGGTCATTGGTACGGTCGTTCAGCAGCAGGATGGCGAAGATGCGGAAATCAAGGACGGCGCGCACCAGCTCCGCCGTCTGCTGCATGATGGTCTGCAGGTCCAGCGTGGCGTTGAGCGCGTTGGCCAGCCGCATGAGAAATGCGAGCTGCACCGGCTCCGTGCGTGCCTGCACACGTGGCGTGACGCCCTCGCGCGCGGGGCGGTAGTCGCCTTCAAAACTTTCCCCAGACCGGTCACGTGGCCGATCCTGCTGGCCGTCATCCTTCACAAAGCGCTCCATCACCTGACGCCCCAAAACAGGGCGGGCAATCGAGTCATCATAGCTCAGCGGAAGACACGGGACAGGCGGTAGAAAGGTTGCCCGGAGGTGCTTAGACGGGTGCCGTCGTCTCCGCAACGGCGAGCGAGGCGCTCAGCTCCTCCACAATACGCACGCTGGCGCTGGCGCCGATGCGGCTGGCGCCGGCTTCGAGCATGGTGCGGGCATCGCTCAGGGTGCGGATGCCTCCGGAGGCCTTCACGCCGCAGCAGTCGCCGGCAATCCCTCGCAGCAGCGCCACGTCGGCCGCGCGTGGCTCCGCCGGTGGAAAATCCGGTGCTGGTCTTCAGGAAATCTGCGCCGGCGGCGATGACGATCTCGGCCGCGCGCAGCTTTTCGGGAATGGAGAGCAGGCAGGTTTCCAGAATCACTTTGACCAGCGCGCCCGCGGCATGGCCGACCTCAACCACCGAACGGATGTCCGTCTCCACCTGATCGTACAGACCGCTCTTCAGCATGCCGATGTTCAGGACCATGTCAAGCTCGCGCGCGCCGAGCTTGACCATCTCACGGGCCTCGTCACGCTTCGTGGTGGATAGATTCGCGCCCAGCGGAAATCCGATGACCACCCCGACCGGTACCCCGGTCCCGCCAAGAATCGACGTTGCCAGCGGAACCCACGTTGGATTCACCATGGCGCAGGCGAAGTGGTGTTCCGCGGCCTCGCGGCACACAGCGAGCACCTGGTCGCGCGTCGCCTCCGGCTTCAGCATTGTGTGATCGAGAACGGCGGCCAGACTGGCCGGTGTCTCCAATGCTTTATTTGCAAAGGCGGCTGCATCAAATGCGCCGCGCGCCGCTGCAACAACTTCATCCGGGGTGTTCGGTTCCATCACTCTCATTTTCACATCCACTCCCTGGGCAAGCTCGCCCATCATGATGGACGCACGAGGTGTAGCAGAGTTGCCGGATGATTTTCAATCGGCGGCATCCGGTGGAAAAATGCAGATGTCCGGCAGGTTGCGGTAGCGCTCGGCGTAGTCCATGCCGTAGCCGATCACGAAATGATTGGGGATGCTGAAACCCACGTATTCCGCCTGGATCGGTTCGATGCGCCGCTCCGGCTTGTCGAGAAGCGCGGCCACGCGCAAGGAGCGCGGCCCATGATGCTGGAGCATACGTTTCAAAAACGAGAGTGTAAGACCCGTGTCGAGAATGTCTTCGACCAGGATGATGTTGCGTCCCTCGATTGACTGGTCGACGTCCTTGATGAGCTTGACCGCCCCGCTCGATCGTGTGCCTTTGCCGTAGCTGGAGACGGCCACGAAGTCGAAGGTGCACTGAATGCTGATGGCGCGTGCGAGGTCGGAGAGAAAGATGGCCGCGCCCTTGAGCACTCCGACCAGCAGAACGGACTCGCCTGCGAGATCGCGGTCGATCTCCGCGCCAAGCTCCGCGATGCGGTCTCGGATGGCCTCGCGGCTGATCAAAACTGGCGGGTAGACAGCCGGCTGCGCATGGCGGATGGGTGTGGCCATGAACCATCTTCTCCCATGGCCACGTGTTCTGCCAGCGTGGGCTGGCTATACTCATAGAGAAACCGCGCATGTATCCATATATTCATCTTGGCCCGCTCACCGTCGGCACTTTCGGTCTCATGCTCTGGCTTGCCGCCGTCTGCGCGGCCTGGGTGCTTCATCTGAATTTCCGGCGTTTTCATGTCGAGGCAGACGCCATCAGCGTAGTCGCGTTCGTCACGGTGATCGGCGTGATCGGCGCCAAGCTGTGGCACGTTTTCGAAGATCCATCCGCGCTCTTTCACGATCCGGCCGGCATGCTCTTCGACCGCGCCGGCTTCGCCTGGTACGGCGGCCTGATCGCCGGCATTCTGACGCTGATGTGGCAGGGACGCGCTGCGAAGACGGGCGCTCTCGGCATGCTGGACCTCGCCGCTCCGGCGGCTGCCGTAGGTTATGGAATGGGCCGCATCGGCTGCCTCACTTCAGGCGATGGCGACTACGGCATTCCGACCAGTCTGCCCTGGGGCATGAGCTTTCCCCATGGACTCGTGCCCACATCGCAGCATGTGCATCCAACGCCGATTTACGAATTGATCGCCGCGCTGATCATTGCGTTCATTCTGTGGAAGCGCGGCAAGCAGCCAACCGGCGAAATCACCGGGGACTACCTCCTGCTCTCCGGCCTCGCGCGGTTTCTCGTAGAGTTCATCCGCATCAACCCGCGGATTTATTTCGGCATGAGCAACGCGCAGGTGGCGAGCATCGGCTCCATGATCGTGGGTATCGCGATGATCGTGTGGGCGCGACGCCATGCTGCCGCACGTGTGGCAGCCCCGGCCTGACAGTTCATTTTTGGAACTGTATCCGCGATAGTTTCAAAATCCTGCCACTTTATTTAGATCGATTCGTTACACTGGAAATAGACCTCCTCCACAAGAGGGAAAGCCACCCGGCGGTGGCTTTTTCATTTGGTGAGAGATTTGCTGCTCCTAAGTCCTTTGGAATGACGAATGAACCGATAAGCCCTTTAGAAAGACGAATTTGGCCCTCGGGAGGCCGTCTATCTTACAGCAATCAGAAGAGTTACAAACCAGCCTCCGGTGACGGGAGGGGGAGGGGGCCCCTCCGGTGAGGGTGATACGGAACCAGGACATGGCTGCGGCTGGATGAAATGCGACACACACCACGGTAGAGGACCTAAAGCTGCTTCAGATAGCGCTTCGCCGCTTCCAGTTCCGGGAAGCGCCGCTCGTCCTCCTGAAACGCACGTGAGTGCACGCAGCGCCGTCCGGCGCGCACCGTCACCGGATGTTTCAGGTGCAGCATCTCGTGATAGACGAGATATTCCACCGCGCAGCGCGGCGTGTTGCGGCGGTCGAAGACGCGGCTGACCACGATGGTGTTGTGCGCAGCATCGTAGTGGCCCAGGCTCCGGCGGGCCATGTGACTGCTCCAGGTCAGCAGCGGGCGGCCCATCAGCCCATAAAAGAAGCGCTGGTTCAAGGTTTCGAAGACCTCTTCCAGGTCGTAATACTGGCCCTTCGGGCCGAGGATGGTCTTGCGGCCGCGCGTCTGCCGGACGAGTTCCGTCTGCCGCATAACGGATTCGCTGGATGAGAAAACCCGGTAGCGGCGCGTGTGACGCCTGTCCAGCGGCTTGCGATAAAGCTTCGCGATCAGGATGTGCGCAATGGCCCGCAGCACCGGTTCCGGCGCGCCTTCCAGGATGTCGGAGAGCGAAACGTGCAGGCAGCCTTCGCGCAGCCGGATGGTGGTGTTGAGGGTGGTGAAGCGGCGGAAGCGCACATGGAGAGCCGGCATGGGCGCGCGCGGGCGGACAACCCGATATTCGTCCTGGAAAATCTGCTGCAACTCGGGACTCACGACAAGGTCAGCCTAGCATTTTGTACGGGCGAATATGACATCGCGGTGGATACACACCAAGCCAGGTCATCCTGTTCCAAGGAGGCGTGCGACGGTGAAGAAACAAACCCCGGCGACGGCGATCAGGCCGATGCGCACGGCCCAGGCAGAAGCCGGGCGGGCGAGGCGGCCGCTGTCTGCAATCTGAAAGCACTGGTACAGCGCAAAGACACCCAAGGTGGCCAGCAAAAGCCGTTCAAGAAAGGGCAAAGCGACTTCCATAGATTTTCCTTTGGAGAAATAGATGCGCCAGACATGGCGAAGACGCAACCGTCGCTATCCCTCTGGCGGCTTCGGAGCGGCCTTCCCGGGCTTGTGCTTGCTGAAGTACTCCTCCTGCGACTTTTGCAGCTCGGTTGCCGATTGAATGAGATTGGCAGTCGCATCCATCGCGCTTTTGCGGCCGAACTCGTACGCCGGAGATTCCGGAGGTTCGCGCAGTGTGCTCTGCCACTTCGGTGCATGTTCCAGCAGGACCTTCAGCGACTTGCGGACATCGTCATGCGACTGATCGTATTCGTCAAGGTTGTCCTGCAGCTCGTCCACCAGGCTGGTGAAGTCGCTCAGAGCGTCGTGAATCTGCGCGCCGGGATGCTGCGTGGCTGGGCGCACCACCGCGTGATGGATCGCATCCGTGCGCTGCTCGATGAACTTGATAAAGAGCTTGACGCGCTCGTCAGGCTGATCGGTAACCGCGCGGACCTGCTCCTCCTGGTCCGGCGTCAGCGGATCTTTCGGCTGCTGCGCATGCACGGCGGTCGAGACAAAGAAAAACGCAGCCGCAAGCGGAATTGCGATTTTGAGGATTCCGCGTGAGCTGCGTGTTGTTGTGCGGGCGGCCAAGAGGCTCAGTGACGAAACACCTGCATCATAAGCTCGTTCTGCACCTGATTCAGAGTTTTCAACGTCGATTCGAGCAGCGGCCGGTCATCGAGCGCCGCCGAATGCAGAATCTCGTTCAGCCGAAAGGAGGTGTGCTCCATCAGGATCTGAGCGTTCTTGAGCTTCTTGTTGTCGTGAACTTCGCCCAGATGGATTTTCTGCGTGTAGTCGCGCACAGCGCGCAGCGTAGCAGATGGATCTTCTCCCTGGCTCAGTTGATGGCCGGCAAACTCAGTCATCTGGTGCACCAGCTCTGCGTACAGGAAGCACTGGTCTTTGGGTTGCGCAAGGCTGGCCTTGGCAGCTAAAGCGGTCAGCGCGACCGGATCGATCGGCTTTTTATCCACGCTGGAAGCATGACAAAGGGGGGCGAGAAGAAGCGCGGTAAACAGGAGCAGACCGATTGGACGCATAGCGCACCTCGGACTTTCCGTGCGCGGTCAGTGGCCGTGTCCCAGGGTCACCAGCCGGTGTTTCGCTTGCCATTCCTCGTTCGGGTACTTGCCGCGGGCGGCCGCGAGGAACCGTTCATAATACTCGGTCGCCTGCTTCATCTGGTGCAGATTATCGTACGAAGTTGCCCGCAGAAACAATGTTTCTGGTGTGTCCTGCGCGATTTTTTGTCGGGCTGCAAGATCCTGGAGCACCGCGGAGTCCTGGTGGAGCTGGGAATGCGCAAAGGCCAGGCCGCCCCAGGCCTCCTGATCGTCGGAGTCCGCGGCGACCGCGCGCTCCAAAATGGGAACGGCAGCAGCGAATTGCTTGGTGTAGATCAGGCTTTGGCCGTAGCTGGTGAGCAGGCTGGCGTTCGTCGGCGAGGCCTGCACGGCCTCCGCAAGCAGCGGCGCGGCCTTCTCTGGGGCGCCATTGCGCAGGTAGGCATCGGCCAGCATGCCGCTGACATCGGCGTTGACCGGCTGAAGCTGGTGCAGCTTTTCGAGCGTCGTAATGGCCTCGGCATCGTTCCCTTCAGCCGAAAGCGCTGTAGCAAGCTGTGCGGTCAGCCCGGCATCTTCTGGATGCTTGGCGATGGCGGCGCGCAGCAGCGGCTCAGCCTCCTGCGGCTTCTGTTCCTTCAGCAGAAGATGCGCAAGGCCGGAGGTCGCTCCTGCGGAGGTCGGATCCTGCGCCAGGGCGCGTTTGTATGCGGTCGCCGCGTCGTCCGGATCGCCGTTGGCTTCGGCGATCTGGCCGGTAAGGATCAGATCGGCCGGGGTGTCCTGGCCGGGAACAAGCTGCAGAGCTTTGAGCAGGGACTGCTTCGCGGCTGCCGGGTCGGACGAGAGTTGAAGCTGGGCGAGGCTCCGCCAGACCTGCGCCTTGGCCGCCGCATCGTGGCTTGCCGGATCGAGCTGGCTGGCAGCCTCAAGCTCAGGGAGCGCCTTGTCGGTCCGGTTGGTCTGCGCATAGAGCAGCCCCAGCGCGGCGTGAGATTCAAATTGCTTCGGATCGGCCGCAATGGCCTTGTTGTATTCGCGCTCCGCCGCATCCTGCTGGCCGGTGGAGTCCTCCACGAATCCGAGATCGAAGAGCCCGCGGGCATCCGTCGCGTGCTGTTCGAGATACGAGGCCAGCAGGGGGCGGGCGCCGTCGTAGTCGTGGGCCTCGATCTTGTCCTCAGCAGCGGCAAGCGCAGGCGCGATCCCGGCCGGCTTTGCAGACGGGACCGCAGCCGAAGGGGGATTCTGCTCGTCAGGGTCGTGCGCGCCGGGCGGGAGGGAAGTCTGCTGCGCGACAGCGCTCAGACACAGGAATAAGCCACATAAAGACAAATACTTCATCAACATCCTTAAACTGCTACTTCGGTCTGTTCGGGCATCGTTTTAAGCAGGCGGCCGAGCCAGAATCCGGTGTGCGAGCCCCTGGTGGCGGCGATTTCCTCCGGAGTTCCGGTGGCGACGATTTCGCCTCCGCCGTTGCCGCCTTCGGGCCCCATGTCGATAACCCAGTCGGCAGACTTGATGACGTCCAGATTGTGCTCGATGACCAGCAGCGAGCCGCCGCCATCGATGAGCTTGCGGAAGGCGTGGAGGAGCTTGCCCACGTCGTCGAAGTGCAGACCGGTGGTGGGCTCGTCCAGGATATAAAGCGTGCGAGAGCGCCCGGCCTTGCCGTTCGCGGTGCGAACGTTGGCGAGGTGAGCAGCAAGCTTCACGCGTTGGGCCTCGCCGCCCGAAAGCGTGGTGGCGGACTGGCCAAGCCGGACGTAGCCCAGGCCGACCTCATCGAGGACTGCCAGCTTGTCGAGGATACGGGGGTGCCCGGCGAAGAAGCGCAGCGCCTCTTTAACCGAGAGCTGAAGCACCTCGGAGATGTTCCTGCCTTTGTACTTCACCTCCAGCGTGGAGGCTTTGTAGCGCGTGGCGTTGCATTCCTCGCAGGGAAGTTCGACGTCGGCGAGGAACTGCATCTCGACCGTGACCGTCCCGTCGCCTTCGCAGACATCGCAGCGGCCGCCCGGCACATTGAAGGAGAAATGCCCGGCGGCGTAGCCGCGGCGCTCCGCTTCCGGCTGGGAGGCAAAGAGCTCGCGGATGGCGTCGAACGCCTTGATGTAGGTGACGGGGTTGGAGCGCGGGGTGCGGCCGATGGGATTCTGGTCGACCAGCACAACGTCGTTCAGCCGCTCTACGCCGGTGAGTTCGCGGTAGAGGCCGGTCGGGTCGCCACCTTCCGTCTGGCCAAGCGCATGGGCGATCGCGCGGTAGAGCACCTGGTGGACGAGCGTGGACTTGCCCGAGCCGGAGACGCCGGTGACGCAGACCAGCAGGCCGAGCGGGATTTCGACATCGATGCCGCGCAAATTGTGGATGCGCGCTCCACGAAGGACGAGCTTCTCGCGTCCCGGCTCGCGACGGCGCGTGGGCACCGGGATGGTGAGCGCTCCGGAGAGATAGCGGCCGGTCAGCGAGTCATGATTGCGCTCAACCTCCTCAACCGTGCCTGCGGCGAGAAGCTTTCCGCCATACTCTCCCGCGCCGGGACCAAGGTCCATCAGATAGTCAGCCGCACGCAGGACATCGGGATCGTGCTCGACAACCAGGATGGTGTTGCCAAGATCGCGCAGGTTTTCGAGGATGCGGATCAACTTTGCGGTGTCGCGGGTATGCAGGCCGATGGAGGGCTCGTCCAGCACGTACAGCGCGCCGACGAGCTGCGAGCCAAGCGATGTGGCGAGCTGGATGCGCTGCGCCTCGCCGCCGGAAAGCGTGGAGGCGAGACGATCGAGCGTGAGGTAATCGAGACCGACAGAATCGAGAAAACGTAACCGCTGCTGTACCTCTTTCAAGATAGACCCAGCGATCTCTTCCTGCTCGCGCGTGAGGTGCAAGGCGGAGAAGAACTGGTGTGCGGCCCCGATGGTGAGTGCGGCGGCCTGGCAGATGTTCCGCCCGTCGAGTAGGACGGCACGGGCTTCGGCGCGCAGACGCTCGCCCTTGCACTCCGGGCAGCGCGCATAGCCGCGGTATTTCGAGAGCATGACGCGGACGTGCAACTTGTACTTCTTGCGCTCCATGAGCTGGAAAAATCCATGCACGCCCAGGAAGGTGCCTTTGCCTTCCAGCACAAAACTCTGCTGCGCAGCGGTCAGATCGAACCACGGCACGTTCAGCGGAATGCCTTGCTCACGCGCCGCGCGGCGCATCTCGGTGTGATACGGGCGATACTTCGGCCGCGTCCATGGATCGATCGCGCCGTCGTCGAGAGTCTTGCCCTTGTCCGGAATGATGAGGTCGAGATCAAAATCGATGGTGTTGCCGAAGCCCTGGCAGCGTGGGCATGCTCCATAGGGATTGTTGAAAGAGAAGAGCCGCGGTTCCGGCTCGCGATAAAGGCGATGGCAGTGCTTGCACTCGTACTCGCGCGAGAAGCGGAGGCGGTGTCTGGGCTTGCCGTCCTCATCGCGAGGCACGATTTCGTAGACGATCTCGCCGGACTCGCGATAGCCGATCTCGGCGGCGTCCACGATGCGCGCGCGAGATTCGGGGGATACAGCAATACGATCGACCAGCACGAAGACCGGCTGCGTGAAGTCGATCTCGAGCAGCGACTCGGGCGTGGAGAACTCAAAGATGCGGTTCTGCTGATAGAGGCGGTTGAAGCCGCGCGTGCGCAGGTCGGTGAGCCGCTGACGCAATGCGTCCGAGATCGGTTCTCGGAGCGGATTTCTCTGCGACTTTGGTTTTCTTTGCAGCACGCTTCGGCTTGGCCGGCTCGTCCTTGGGATGATCGCTGACGGCGAGGTCTTCCGAAGCCGGCGGACGCCTTTGCTCCACAGGGAACAGCGCGTGCAGCCGCGTGCCGTCGCCCAGCGCGAGGATCGCTGCCGCGATCTCATCCACGGAGTCGCGCCGCACCAGGTTGTTGCAGACGATGCAGTGCATCGTTCCGCAACGCGCGTAGAGCAGCCGCATGTAATCGTAGATCTCGGTCGCAGTCGCGACGGTGGAGCGCGGATTGCGCGTCGTGTTCTTCTGCTTGATGGCAATGGCCGGAGCGAGCCCGTCGATCAGATCGACATCCGGCTTCTCAATGCGTTCCAGGAACTGCCGCGCGTAGGCGGAGAGTGATTCGACGTAGCGGCGCTGGCCCTCGGCGTAGATCGTATCGAAGGCAAGCGACGATTTGCCCGAGCCGGAGACGCCGGAGACGACCGTGAGCTTCCCGTGCGGGATCTCGCAGTCGATGCCTTTCAGGTTATGCGTCCGCGCGCCGCGGATCACGATGGCGTCGTTCACTGGAGGCGGTATCCGTAGTGGCCTTCGGGGGTTTGGGATGCACTCTTCAGTATAGCGGCTTGTCGGTCGGGCGAAAGCGTCTGGGGCGCGATTTGTGGTGCGGCTCCAGTTGGTCGCTTGCCCGCGGGCTATTGTTCTCGCGCAGCCACCAGCGAGTGAAGCACCAGCAGGATGCCGCCGATCACGATGCAGGAGTCAGCCACGTTGAAGTCGGGCCAGTGGTAGTGCACGATGTGGACTTCCAGAAAGTCGATGACCGCGCCGGTGCGGATTCGATCGTACACATTGCCGATGGCCCCTCCAAGGATCAGCGCGAGGCCGAAGGTGGTTGCGGTGATGCGTCGGCCGATGCGGAAGAGCACGAGCCACGATGATGATGGCGGCAATGAGCGAGAAGCCGACCAGCAGCCAGCGCACGCGTTCGGGTGATGCCGTATCGCCGAAGAGCGAGAACGCCGCGCCGGTGTTGAGCACATGCGAAATCCAGAAAATTTTCGGTATCACCACATGCTCGCCGCCCAGAGGCAGCATGTGTGCGACCGCGATCTTGGTGACGCGGTCGAGCACGATGACGAGTGCGGAGACGAGGAAGAGGATGCCGCGGCGGTCGGCCGGACGCGCCGCGGTGGCGGTTGCGTCAGACATCAGTCAGTGTCCTGTTCGTTGAGCGGCGGAAATCCGATTTCGTCGAGCGCGCCGGCGCATCGACCGCAGACCGTGGCCCAGCGCGGGTCAACGCCGACATCCGTGCGGTAGTTCCAGCAGCGCGCGCATTTGCTGCCGTCGGCCCCGGCGGTGGTTGCGCGAATGTCATCTCCGGCCGTGAGCTCCACCTGAGAAACATTGAGCAATTCTTTCAAACTAGACTCGTAGCGTCGCGCAACCGCGAACAAGTTGCTGGAAAGCTCGAGCGTCAGCTTCGCTTCAAGCGCTTTACCGATACGCTTCTCCCTGCGTGCCTCTTCCAGGCTCAAGAGTGCCACGTCTCGGATCGCGAGTAGGGATGCCCAGTCGGCGAGCAAATGCTCTTGGTTGGCAGGCGCAAGATCATCTGGAGCAGGGAAGAGCGCCAGGTGCACACTCGGATCGCGCTTCGAATCAGCCGGCAAATACTGCCAGACCTCATCCGCGAGGAAGCTCAGGATCGGCGCTACCAGCCGCGCCAGTGCTTCGGTGATCTTCCACAGCACCGTCTGCGCGGCACGGCGCTCGCGGACTGTTTGGCGCGAAGGTGTAGAGGCGGTCCTTCGAGCACGTCCATATAGAGCGAGCTGAGATCGACGATCGCGAATTCGTTGACCGCGTGATAGATGCGGTGGAACTCAAACTCTTCGTACCACGCGCAGCACTTTCGTCGGTGAGCTCGCGCGCGCGCGTCAGCATGTATTGGTCGAGCGGTTCGAGCTTGTCCCAGGCGACGGCGTGCTGCGCGGGATCGAAGTCGTGCAGGTTGCCGAGCAGGAAGCGGAAGGTGTTGCGCAGCTTGCTTGTAGTTGTCGGCAACACGCTGCATCAGGTTTTCGCTGGCCGAGACATCTTCGCGGAAGTCCACCGAGGCCACCCACAGGCGCACGATCTCGCCGCCCAGCCGCTTCGCGATATCGACCGGATCGACGCCATTGCCGAGCGACTTGGAGAAGGCGCGGCCCTGCTCGTCGAGCGTCCAGCCGGAGGTCGCGACGACTTTGTAGGGCGCCATATCGCGCAGGCCCACCGAGAACAATAACGAGGAGTGGAACCAGCCGCGATGCTGATCGCCGCCCTCGGTGTAAAGGTCGCAGGGGAAGCGCAGCTCGGGCTCGGTTTCAAGCACAGCGGCCCAGCTGGTGCCGGAGTCGATCCAGACGTCGAGGATGTCGGTCTCGCGGCGGAACTCGCGTGCCGCCGCAGCCGGCGCACTTCGCGTCTGCGGGCAGCAGCACTCTCGGCTGTGCCGTCGTACCAGGCGTCAGCGCCGTGCTGCTGGAAGAGCTCGACGACTCGCGCATAAGTCTCGGGCGACTGCAGCGGCTGATTGCACTTCTTGCACAGGAAGAGCGCGATGGGCACGCCCCAGATGCGCTGGCGGGAGATGCACCAGTCGGGCCGGGTGGCGATCATGTTGGAGATGCGCTCTTCGCCCCACGCCGGGTCCCACTTGACGCGCTTGATCTCGTCGAGCGCGCGCTGGCGGAAGCTGACGGTGCTTCCGTCCGGCCGCTGGATCGGCGTCTCCATGGAGATGAACCACTGCTCGGTGGCGCGGAAGATCACCGGGTTATGGCAGCGCCAGCAGTGCGGATAGGAGTGATAGATGTCGTTGCGGGCGAGCAGCGCGCCGCGTGCTTCCAGCAGCTTGATGATCTCCGGATTGGCTTTGAAGACCTGCAGGCCGTTGTACTCGGGAAGGCCATCCTGGATGCGGCCTGCGGCATCGACCTTTGTGGTCTGGTCCAGGCCGTAACGTTCGCCGGTGTAGAAGTCGTCCACGCCATGGGCGGGCGCAGTGTGGACGGCGCCCGTGCCCTGGTCCGCCGTGACGTAGTTAGCCAGCACGCCGAGGATGGAGCGGTCGAGAAAGGGATGCTGGAAGGTGGCGCGCTCGAGCTGCGTGCCTTTGAGGCGTGCGACTTCCTTTGCGGACTCGAGATGGCAGGCCGCCTTCACAGAATCAGCCAATGCTGCGGCGACCAGGTAGACGTTGCCGTCGGTGTTTTCGAGCGCGACGTATTCGAACTCCGGCTGGAAGGCGATGGCTAACGAGGCGGGCAGCGTCCAGGGGGTCGTCGTCCAGATGATCGCGTAGACAGTCTTACCGGTGAGCGCCGGCGAGAGCGCTTCTGGCGAACTGGTGAGCGCGTAGCGCACGTAGATGCTGGGGCTGGTGTGCATCTCGTACTCGACTTCGGCCTCGGCCAGCGCGGTACGGTCGTGCCAGCACCAGTAAACGGGCTTGAGGCCTCGGTAGACGAAGCCGCGCTCGAACAGCTCGTAGAAAGCCTTGAGCGTGGTGGCCTCGTACCGGTTGGACATGGTGGTGTAGGGGTCCTGCCAGCGGCCGAAGACGCCGATGCGCTCAAACTGGCTGCGCTGCAGGTCGATGTATTTCTGGGCGTAGGCGCGGCAGGCGGCACGGACCGCGATCGGGTCCATTTCGAGCTTTTTGCGGCCCAGTTGTTCGTCTACCTTGATTTCGATGGGCAGCCCATGGCAGTCCCATCCCGGGACATAGGGCGAGTCGAAACCGGCCATGGTCTTCGACTTTACGATGAAGTCCTTAAGGCACTTGTTGAGCGCGTGGCCCAGGTGGATGGGGCCGTTGGCGTAGGGCGGCCCGTCGTGCAGGATGTATTGCGGAGCGCCCCTGCGAGCAAGGCGAATCTGCTCGTACAGGCTCGCTTTCTGCCACTCCTGGAGCCGTTTTGGCTCATTTTCGGGCAGGTTGGCCTTCATGGGGAAGGCGGTACGAGGCAGCAGAAGCGTAGACTTCAGCTCTGATTTGGGCTCTTGGGTGGTCACTGGGTCACGCAAAGTCATGATCTGGAAAGGTCTATTGTAGAACGTCGCTTCCCGGTCACTTTTGTAAGTGACCAATCGGAGCAACCACTCGTCTCAATCAGTATTGGTTGATCGCCGGGCAGGAGTTCCACATGACTCCCGTTACCTGTTGGCATCCATTTGGTGTAGGAGACCCGGTCAAATCGAAGACATTGGGGAGCGCGTTCATAGATAATCGACAAATCACAGCCGGCAAGCCGCAGGCTGCTGGCCGGTAAGGTCAAGAAGTGCATATGACAAATCAGGTCCTGCCCCCGCCCGACGTTGAATCCGAAATACGCACAGCTCCGCCGGAGCCCTTATTGTTCAATCCGGTGGTGGACGAGCCGGCATGGCGGACGATGCTGGGCAATGTGCGCGGCTTGTTCCATCGGGAGAAGCTGCCGCCGCTGGTGCTGACCTCGCATGCGGTGGCGGTGCCCGATCCCTTCCGCGTCAAGCGCAGCCCATTGTCGACCTCGCTGTCGGTGGGGGCGCACGTCGTCATCATCGCGCTGATCATCTTTCTCATCATCGAAGCGCGGATGCATCCCAAGCCGGTGCCGCCCAAGCCGCAGGTGGCCGCGATCGATATCTCGCCCTTCCGTCCGATCGCGCCCAAAGGTCCGGCCATGGGCGGTGGCGGCGGCGGTGGCGCGCACGAGCTGGTGCAGGCGCCCAAGGGCCGTCTGCCCAAGTTTTCTGAGACCCCCATCACGCCGCCCATGCTGGCGGTGAACCCGCATCCCAAGCTGGCGGTCGAGCCCACCATCAAGATGCCGCCCAACATCGCGCTGCCCAACAACAATCTGCCCAACCTGGGCGATCCGCGGACCAACATCGTAGGCCCGGCGGCCAACGGCACCGGCTCGGGCGCCGGCCTGGGCTCGGGTGACGGCGGCGGCATCGGCTCCGGCTCCGGCGCAGGCTACGGACCGGGTGAAGGCGGCGGCTACGGCGGCGGCCTCTATCACGTCGGTGGCGGAGTCTCGCCGCCGGTGCTGATCTACTCCGTCGACGCCGAGTTCTCCGACGAAGCGCGCCGCGCCAAGTATCAGGGCGTCTCGGTGGTCAGCTTGATCGTGGACGCGCACGGCATGCCGCAGCGCATCCGCGTAGTGCGCAAGCTGGGCATGGGGCTGGACGAAAAGGCGATCGAAGCCGTCAAGCAGTACAAGTTCAAGCCCTCCATGTACCAGGGAAAACCCGTCCCCGTCGAGATCACCATCGAAGTCAATTTCCATATCTACTGAGTCGCGAATGAGCGGAGTGCAGCATCTCCGCTCGTTTGATTTCGTCTACTCCTCTTGCTATCCTCAGTGAGTCCCACCCCGTTGTGCGCCCATAGCTCAGTTGGATAGAGCGACTGACTACGAATCAGTAGGCCGGAGGTTCGAATCCTTCTGGGCGCACCATTCACATCAAGTCAGTTGAGAGCATCTTCGGGCATCACCGAAGACTTGGATGATCGCGCTTCGCCCTGAAGCTCGCCTGTACTATGGGGCAGATGCCGCCTCGGCCACTTTCCCGTCCACTTTTCCTGCTGCTTCTTGTTACCGGACTCTTTACTTTCCTGATCCAATCAGGCGAGCTCGGCACGTCCGACACGACCCACCGGCTCCAGGTCGCGCACTCCCTGTGGACCGGGCAGCCGCAGGTCTTCCCCAGCGAGTACCCGGAGTTCGGATTGCATGGGCGCGGAGGCCGGCTTTACGCCTGGTATGGAATCGGGCAATCACTGCTTATGCTGCCGGCTGACCTCGTTGGTTCGGCTGCGAATCATCTCCCGTTCTGGCGTGAGTACGTTGATAGCCAGGCAGACCCGGCCGTCCGCAGCATCATCGTCAGCTTCAGCACAAATCTTCTGGTAAATGTCCTGACGGCGCTTGCCGCGTTCCGTCTATTGGAACTGTTCGGGTTTTCGGACGCTGAGGCCGTGGCTGGGACGCTGGGCCTGCTCTGCGCCACCACCCATCTGCACTACGCGCAGAACATGCAGGAGAACAACTACGTCCTGCTTCTGACGATTACCGGCTTCGCACTGCAATACAAGTGGTTGAAAACAGGCGATCGACGCGCGTTGTTCTGGGGTTCGGCGGCGCTGGGGCTGAATCTGCTGACGCGGCTTACTACCATCCTGGATCTCTTCGCAGCAGCCTGCTTCATCCTGCTGGCCGTGATCTTCGCCAGGCGTGATCCTACTCACGAAGGACTTTCGCGACCGGCGTTCGCGGGCGAATATCTCCGCAGTGCTGTTCCCATATATGCGGTGTTCCTGCTGCTCGACCGAATCTACCAATACGTCCGGTTCGGTTCGTGGACGAATACCTACGTTGCTGTCTTTGCGCGAGAGCAGCGGCAGATGGACCCGACACTGCCGGCGAATTTTCCATTCAACCGCGGCTGGTTCGAGGGTGGATTGCACTCCGGCATTCTCGGGCCATTTTTCATGCCGGAGAAGACGATCTTTCTGTTTGACCCGCTCTTTGTGTTGACCCTGCTGCTCACGATTGTGTTGTGGAAGCGGCTAATGCCGGCGGTACGCGCTTTTCTTGTCGCGAGCTTCATTATGCTTGCGGCATACATCGTCTTCTACGCGCGCTACAACTGGTGGGCCGGTGATTTTGCCTGGGGCGATCGCTACATATCGAGCGCAGTGGAACTCGCGACCCTGCCGGCGATCGCGCTGCTGCTGCGCTATCGAAAACATCTGGGAAACGCGATCTGGGCTCTGGGGCTGGCGATCTTGGCGGTCAGCTTCGTGATTCAGTGCGCATCGCTGGCCTTCTGGGTGCCGCTGGAAATTTATCAGATGGAAACCTTCGGTCATCCGACCTGGGTGGTGTTCCTTCGCTTCAAGAACATTGTGGCGTTTGCGCTGCGCAAGCGGGCTGCGTGGGGACTGAATACGCCATCGATGTTTGAGGACCCGTGGGATGCGATGCACATCACGACCTGGAATTTTCTGCCGTCGCTACTGCGCCATGTCGGCGCCGCCCCGCTGTGGGTTGTGCATGTGCTTTATGCGGTATGGATTGCGGTGGGACTTGCGCTCGTGCTGGTTGCTTCTCGGTTGGCCTCCATCCTGATCCATCGCTCGCGAGCGGAAGCGGAGGAACAATAAAGGGCAGGCTGCGCGAAGTTAACGATGAACATCCAGCATTCCGGCCCAATGGCTGGCCCGGTCAAAACTTCGACGGCCACGTTCGTACCATGCGAGATTTCCCCTATTGCGTGCCTGCCACCAAGAGGAATAAAACTGCGCGGGGGCTGTAACCTCATCGGCGCTATCGACTCTTACGGGATGCCAGGCATTGCGGTCTCGCTGGAGATGGTCGTGCCGGGGCTGTTTTCCGACCGGATTGCCAGACGATATGCAATCCGCAGACGCGGTACCGAACGTACTCCGAATGGTCCAACCCTGCAGGTTCAAAGAATCTGCGGAATTTCAACAAGGAAGGTTTTGCGATGAACTCCAGTGTCAAGACTCTGATTCTGACTGCGGCCGTGACCGGTCTTTTCGGTGGCACCTCCGCTCGCCTCAATGCTCAGCCGGCTACCCAGCCGAACGGACAGGCAAGCGTGAGCGCAAGCTCGAATGTGGGCACCGCCGTGCACCTGAAGAGCAACTACCAGGACACCAGCAAGCACTCCTGTAAAGGCAAGAACGACTGTAAGGGCCAGGGCGGATGCAAATCGAGCGACAACGGCTGCAAAGGCAAGAACAGCTGCAAGGGTAAGGGCGGCTGCGCAACTGACGGCTCCAAGATGCCAAAGTAATCACTACCACCTGCGCGAGGGCTGCCCGGTGGAAGGTGGCTCTCGCGCGTATCTCTCCGTCGCAAACGTGACTGCAGTGCAAGAACCGTACCTGACCAGGATTGACGAATGCCTGCCAATCGTTTCAATGGATTTACTGATTACGGTGTCGGGATCGGACTGCGAATCCCGCACTATCAGCACATCTTCGAAAAGAAGCCGGTCGTCGACTGGTTCGAGATCATCTCCGAGAACTACATGGTGGACGGGGGACGTCCGCTGCAGGTGCTGGACCAGATACTGGATCGATACCGCGTGGTGCAGCATGGGGTTTCCATGTACTTTGGCTCGGCGCAGCCGTTGAGTCGCGAGCACCTGAAGCGGCTGAAAACGCTGGTGCGCCGGACCAACACGCCGTGGCTTTCCGACCACCTTTGCTGGGGCAGCGTGGATGGCCGCTACACACACGACCTGTTGCCGATCCCGTACACATGGGAGGCAGTGAAGGTGACGGCGAAGCGCATTCGCCAAGTCCAGGACTATCTCGAATTGCCCGTCGTGGTAGAAAACGTGAGCAGCTACGCCGAGTATCACGAGAGCGAGATGACGGAGTGGGAGTTTCTGAACGAAGTGGTGGAGGCGGCGGACTGCGGCATTCTGCTGGACGTGAACAATATCTACGTTTCCTCGCAGAATCACGATTTCGATCCGCTGACTTACGTGAACAGCGTTCCAGCCTGGCGCGTGGCGCAGATCCACATTGCCGGCCATTCGAAATACCGCAAATACATTCTGGATACGCATGATCATCCGGTGATCGATCCGGTGTGGGCGCTCTATGCGCGCGCGATCGAACGCTGCGGTCCAACCGCGACCCTGCTGGAGTGGGACGACAACATCCCCAGTTTTGAAGAAGTGCATGCGGAAGCGCTGAAGGCGAATCGTTATCTGAAAAGAGTAGAGGCGCCGGCTTTGCCGATAACGGTGCATCCGGATGAGAGCCGGCTGGCGGAGTCTGCACGATGACTCTGCTGGAGTTGCAACGCAGGATGGCCGAAGCAGTGATGCTGCCGCTGACGCGCGATGAGACCATGCGGCGGAAGACGCGCGACGGAAGCTCGATGAAAGCGGAGGCTGCAGCTTTCATCAAGCCGAATATCCGGCTGACATCGTTTGAACGGCTGGAGATCTACAACCGTCAGTACTGGTTCCGTATCATCTCCGCATTCGCCGAGGATTTTCCCGGACTGGCTGCAGTCGTCGGTCAAGCGGCGTTCGACCGGCTCACTCGTGCATATCTGGCAGAGTGCCCGTCGCAGTCCTTCACGCTGCGCAACCTGGGGTCGCAACTCGAAGGCTGGCTCGAGAATCATCCCGAGTATGCGGGAAAGAAGATTGCGCTGGCCCTCGATGTCGTGCGCCTCGAGTGGGCCTACATCGAAGCCTTTGACAATGCGGAGGAGCGCGCGCTTACGCTCGCCGACATGGGCCAGCTCGATGGTGAGTCGCAGCTTTTGCTGCAGCCGCACCTGCGTCTGCTGCATCTGGCGCACGCGGTGGATGATTTTGTCATCGACGTGCACCGGCAACAGGGGTCACAAGGCGTAGCCAGCAACGCCGTGACAGAGGCGAAGCACTCGCGAAGCCGCCGACTGCCACTCTCACTCAAGCGCAGCGAGATTTTTCTGTGCGTGC
The DNA here is from genome assembly GCA_963758545.1 of uncultured Acidobacteriaceae bacterium. Taxonomy (GTDB): domain Bacteria; phylum Acidobacteriota; class Terriglobia; order Terriglobales; family Acidobacteriaceae; genus KBS-83. The sequence continues at coordinate 282,713 of CAVWVY010000002.1, forward strand.
ATCGGTACGAGAATGCTGTCTACTACAAGCGGCTTGAACGCGAAGAGTACCAATTGCTGTTTGCTCTCAACGAGGGGAGCACGCTCGGAGAAGCCCTCGATCGGGCCTTTGTGTCGTCGACGCTGCCGGAAGAAGAGCGTCCCGCGCGTGTGCAGTCGTGGTTTGCGAACTGGGCGGAACTGGGCTGGTTCTGCCGCCACAAACCGGCGGCCTCCAGGCGGCCGGCGAGAAAGCGCGTGAACTGAGTGACGCAGTCCATAGGTTCGAATCGCATGCTTGCGCTCTATGCGCAGTTCCGCCGCGCTGCCTCGTCGCTGCAATCGCCGTTTCTGCTGCTGGTGCGGCTCTATTGGGGTTGGCAGTTTGCGCAGTCGGGCTGGGGAAGGCTGCACCATCTTCCGCAGGCGACACAGTTCTTCGCCAGCCTTCACATTCCGTTTCCCGGCGCGAACGTAGTCTTCGTCTCGAGCCTGGAGTTCATCGGCGGCATACTACTCATCCTTGGTCTTGGATCTCGCGTGATAGGCCTGCTGCTGGCGTGTGACATGATCGTTGCCTATCTCACAGCGGATTCAGAGGCACTGCGCGCCGATTTTTTCCGATCCTGGGAAGTTCTATAACGCCGACCCGTACACGTTTCTATTCGCGTCGCTGCTTATCCTCATCTTCGGCCCGGGCCGGTTTGCGCTGGACTGGCTGCTGCGACGCAGGCGGGAACAATGGACGCCGGCTCAGGCTGCTGCCTGACACCGTCTCTTTTCGAATTACAGGCTTAGAGAGATCGACTACTTGAGGGCAACGGGCGGCTGGGAGGCGTCTGGGTGCTCCGTCGGATTTTGCGGCGCGACTAACGGCACCTCTTCCAGAACACTGATGCCGCCGCGGCGCAGCAGATTTGCGACGACGGCGCGCGTCAGGCGGGTGGCATCGTATTCCACGCGAATCGTTTTCCCCGGCTGATCGATCTCAATGCGGCGGATGCCGTATACCTCCTTGAGATTGCCGAGCGCGAACATCGCGGCCTCAGAGGGCTGCTGCTCATACCGGAATAGAACATCGACGTTCGTCATGGAGCATTTCCCCTATTGCAAGATCCTGAACGAGCGAAGGTGAGGCGACTGTCGTGAACGGAAGATGGCGTTAGCGCCCAATCTGGATGGGAGCCGTTAGCGGCATCATAGATCATTTTCAGGAAGATTGGCCGCTGCAAGCCGAGCAATCTGCGGCCTAGGGATGATCTAGAGACGCCGCAGGTAATCGAGGACCTCGGGGCTCGTCCAGTCCTGCGCGCCGATGAACTTGCGCCGGATCACTCCGTGCTGGTCGATGACGTAGGTTTCTGGCCACCTGTAGGTGCCGAACAGGTCGGCGGAGCGGTGCGCGGCATCGTTCACGGTCAGCAGCGTGATCTTATGCTGGACCAAATAGTCCCGATAGGCCTGCGGGTCCTCGTCCACGCTGACGGCTAGCACTTGGACGTTGGGAAGCTGCCGCTGCATGTCCATGAGGGAGGGCAACTCGGCGATGCAGGGCACGCACCAGGTCGCCCAGAAATTGAGCACGACAACCCGCCCCCGGTAGTCGGCCAGATGGACGCTGCGTTTGCCGTCCGTTACTGTGAAATCAGGCGCTGGGCGCCCTGTCTGGCGGGGATGGCTGCCCCGGTCGCAGCCGGTAGTTAGGAGCAGAAAAGCAATCAGGATGATAACAGGCGTGCTTCACTGAACTCATGATACGGCGAACCGGCCCGGACTGGCGGCCGATGAAGCCAATCGGCCGCGCGGAACATCCATATAGGACAGAATGACGGAAAAGCATGATTTTACTGACCCGTAAAGCTGAGTTTTCTTCGGCGCACTATTACTGGAATGACGCCTGGAGCGAGTCGGAGAATCAGCGCGTCTTCGGAAAATGCGCCAATCGCAATGGGCACGGCCACAACTACACGCTGGAAGTAACAGTAGCCGGTGCAGTCGATCCGCAAACAGGGTTTGTAGTGGACCTGAAGCAGCTGAAGGACGTGATGCATCGCGAAGTGGTGGACGTCTATGATCACCGCCACCTGAACCTGGAAGTTCCGGAGTTCCGGGAACGGGTGCCGACAGTCGAGAACATTGCGGTGAGCGCATGGGAGCGGCTGGATGGGAAGATTCCGGGCGCCAAGCTCGAACGCGTGCGGGTGTATGAAACACCCGATCTGTATGCGGATTATTTCGGCGCTGAGGCTGCAGGATGAAGGTGACCTTCACACGCCGGTATCATTTCAGCGCGTCGCATCGGCTGGACTGTGCGGCGTTCAGCCCGGAGAAGAACCGCAACATCTACGGAAAGTGCAACAATCCTCATGGCCATGGGCACAATTACCGGCTGGAAGTTTCTGTGCGCGGTTCGGTGGATCGAGCAACGGGCATGGTGATGAACATGGCGGATCTGGATGCTGTGGTGGATAAGTCAGTCGTGGCGCGGTTTCATCTCGCGAACCTCAACGTAGATCGTGCTGTTCCAGCAGGAAGTGCCAACGACCGAGAATCTGTGCCGGGTTATTTATCGTCTGCTGGACACTGAACTGCCGCCCGGCAAACTCGATCGGATACGGATCGAAGAGACGGAGAACAATTTCTTTGAGTATGCAGGGGAGGCGACGCGTGGCTAAGGAAAGACGTGCAGCAGCACACTCGGGGGCAACCATCCAGACGATCCACAAGCTGCCGGTGACCAGAGCGGATGTGGATGCCGGAGCGCCCGCTGAGGGCCTGCAGCACTATACGACACAGCAACTCTATGCAGAATTGCTGAGGCGTTTCGACGAAGACCCGACACGCGATGGGCTATTGAAAACTCCGGAGCGCGTTGAGAAGGCGATGACGTTTCTGACGCAGGGCTACCGGCAGCATCCGCAGGAGCTTCTACGTTCTGCGCTATTTGATGTGGACTACGACGAGATGGTGATGGTGAAGGACATCGAGATGTTCTCCCTATGCGAGCACCATTTGCTGCCATTCTTCGGCAAGGTGCATATTGCATACATTCCAAAAGGCAAAGTCGTGGGTCTGAGTAAACTGCCGCGGCTGGTGGACGTCTTTGCGCGACGGCTTCAGGTGCAGGAGCGCATGACGCGCGAGATCGCAAATGCCTTGCAGGAGGCGATTGCGCCGCAGGGCGTGGGCGTGGTCGTCGAGGCGCGGCACCTCTGCATGATGATGCGCGGAGTGGAAAAGCAGAATTCATCCACGGTCACATCGGCGATGTCCGGCGTATTTCTCGAGGACAAGACGCGCGCGGAGTTCCTGTCGCTGGTGCGCGACCACGGGCGCGGCTCCTTCTAGAGCAGGCCGGTATAGTGGGGAAGTGAACGGCCTGCTGATTCTCGACAAGCCGGCGGGCTTGACCTCGCACGATGTGGTGGCGCGCACGCGCCGCATCCTGGATGAGCGCTCCATCGGGCACCTGGGAACGCTCGATCCCATGGCTACAGGAGTGCTGCCGCTGCTGCTGGGCCGCTACACGCGCCTGGCGCAATTTTTCGGACGCATGGAGAAGTCGTATACCGGTACGATCCGTTTCGGCCAGGCGACGACCACGTACGACGCGGAGGGCGAGGCAGCAGGTCCGTATACGCCGGTGGCGCTGGATGCAGTGGAACTGAGCGAGCACGCGGAGCACTTCCGCGGTGAACTGCTGCAGACCCCGCCTGCGTATAGTGCAAAGAAGATCGGCGGTCGCGCGGCGTATTCGCTCGCCCGAGCCGGGGCTGCGGTCGAGCTTGCGCCGGTGCGCATCGAGGTTCACGAGTTTGCGATCACTTCTGTGGAAGGTGACACGGCAGCATTCCGCGCCACGGTTTCTGCAGGGGGATATATCCGTTCACTGGCCCACGATCTAGGTCAGCGGATGGGCTGCGGAGCCCACTTGGCATCGCTGCGACGCGTTGCCGCGGGGCCGTTTACCGAGCAGGCGGCGATTACCCTCGAAGAGCTGGCTACGCTGGCCGAGACAGGCGAGGTGGAGCGGCATTTGCCGCATCCGCGCACACTGTTGCCGGAGTTGCCCGCGATCACCGCGGATACCCATACGGCCGGTCGCATGCGGAATGGCGCGATGTGCAACCTGGCTGACTTTTCCGCCGCTACGCACGTCAAGGTATTTGCGAACCGGTACGAACTGATCGGCATTGCACAGCGCGTTGCCGGCACAATGTTTCAGCCGGTCGTGGTGATCGGTTAAGGCTTACGGCTTATGCAGCAACGGAGTGATCAGCGGCATCAGGTTGCGCGCGACCTGCTGGTTGCCCTGTGCGGTGGCGTGGATTCCATCGGCCTGCATACTGCCTGGCGCGCCATAGACGTCCTGAAGCAGAAAAGGGAGAAGCGGCACATGATACTGACGGCCCAGCATCGCGTAGATATCGTTGAACTGGCCGATGTAGTCCGCTCCATAGTTGGGAGGCAGCGTGATGCCGCCGAGCACAACCTTAATTCCCGCATGCTGCAGCGTAGAGACGATTTGATCGAGATTTCTGCGCGTGCTGTCGATGGGAAGGCCGCGCAGACCATCATTGCCGCCGAAGGCGACGATGACAACAACAGGCTTGAGCGCAAGCACATCGTCCAGTCGGTCAAGACCGTCTTTTGTTGTGTTTCCGCTGATGCCGGCATTCACCACGCGATAGTGAAAGCCTTTCGCGTTGAGGTCCTTCTCCAGAAAATCCGGATAGCTGTTGCCGGCATCCGTTCCATACCCTGCAGTAAGGCTGTCGCCAAATGCGACAATGACCGGACGATCGTCACGGGCCTGCGGAGTGGATGTGCGGCCGGCGCAGCGGCCGGCGTGCCAGCTTCCGGTGCTGGCGACGGGCGGATTTTCCCTTGCAGCCAGCGACAGCAATCGCGAGCGCAACAACAAGACCAAGCCGCAGATGGGAACTTCGGGAGCACATCACACGTTCAATCTAGCAGTAGAGCGCCGGCGGGATGAAGGCGCGAGAGGTGAAGGGGCAGCATGATCGAAGTGCGGGGCTTGAAGAAGTCGATTCATAACGGCACGAACCTGGTGGAGATTCTTCGCGGCATCGACCTGACGATTCCCGAAGGTCAGTTTGCCGCGATCATGGGCGCTTCCGGGAGCGGGAAGAGCACGCTGCTGGGCCTGCTGGCAGGACTGGACGCGCCGACCGAGGGCGAGGTGATTCTGGACGGCACGCCGATCTCGCGCCTGAACGAAGATGAGCTTGCGGAGATTCGCGGCAGAAAGCTGGGGTTCGTCTTCCAGTCTTACCAATTGATCCCAATGCTCACGGCGCTCGAAAATGTCTTGCTGCCGTTCGAGCTGAACGGTCTTCGGGCAATGGCCGCGCGCGCGCGACCGAACTGCTGGAAAGCGTAGGCCTGGCGGACCGATTGCATCATTATCCGGTGCAGCTCTCCGGCGGGGAGCAGCAGCGGGTGGCGCTGGCGCGCGCTTTCATGCTGGAACCACCGATTGTGCTGGCGGATGAGCCAACCGGCAATCTCGATTCGCAGAATGGCGAGCACGTGCTGGACCTGCTGCTGCGCCGTCATCGCGAGAGCGGCACGACACTCGTCATGGTGACGCACGATCCGCAAATCTCTGAGCGGGCGGAGCGGCGAATCATACTGCGCGACGGGCTGGTGATCGAAGACACCCTCGCCACTCCGCAGGTTGCTGCGGCAGAGGTGGAGCTGTGAGCGCGGCAAATAGTGGCGCGCGACGCACGCTCTTGGCTGGAGCGCGGCTTTGCGCATCGCATGGCGCGAATTTCAGGCGGCACCAGCGAAGTTTTTATTCGTCATCGTATCGGTAGCAATTGGAGTCGCGGCGTTGACGGGAGTACGCGGCTTCGTCAATTCCTTTCAGAAGACACTGACTGCCCAGGCGCGCACCATCATGGCCGCCGACGTTTCGGCCCGCATGTTCCGCCAGCCAACGGAAAAAGAGATTGCCGGGCTGAACACGCTGCAGGGCGTCGATCGCACGCAGGTGACGGAGATGGTGTCGATGGCCTCAACATCATCGGATCCGATTCCGCTGCTGGTCTCCTTGAAAGCGGTCGATCCCGCGAAATATCCATTCTACGGCGACTACAAGCTTCGACCGGCTGGCACGCTACGCACAGGAGTTGAAGCCGCAGACGGTCCTGGTGGGCGAGGACCTGCTGATCCGGCTGCATGCGCGGATCGGCGACTCGCTGAAAGTGGGCAACAGCACATTCCGTATTGGCGGTGTGATCGAGCGCGAGCCGGACCGTATGAATTCGAGCATGGGCATAGGGCCGCGTGTTCTTATCACACGTCAGGGACTGGCGGAAAGCGGTTTGGTGCAGCCGGGAAGCCGCGCTGGGGAACGCTTCCTGATGCGTCTCGATCCCAGTGCAACGAGCGTAAAGGATCTTCACGCTCGCGTGGAAAAAATCCTGCCTGATGCGCAGGTGACGGATTTCCGCGAAGCCAACCCCGCGCTGACGCAGGGGCTGGACCGTGCGAGCAGCATGCTGAGCCTGATCTGCCTGGTTGCGATGGTGCTGGGCGCCATCGGCGTGGCGATGTCGATGCGCGCTCACCTGGAGCAACGGATGGACATTCTGGCGACCATGAAGTCCATCGGCGCGCGCTCCTCCGACATTCTGCGTATTTATCTGCTGCAGACATTGCTTCTTGGATTGATCGGCGGCGTCGTGGGTGTTGTGGCGGGCTTCGGTGTGGAGTGGACAATCCCGCTACTGGCGGCAAAGCTGCTGCCCATAGAGCCGACGCTGCGCCTGCCAATCCGTGCTGGTCTTGCTGGTCTGGGCACGGGAATGCTAACGACACTGCTTTTCTGCCTGCCTCCGCTGTTGGATATCCGGAGGGTGAAGCCCAACCTGGTGTTGCGACGTCAGGTGGAGGCTGCGCCGGAGATGACGCTCAGGGAGCGCTGGCAGCGGCGGCGCATGCAGTGGATCCTGACCGTCGTCATTCTGCTCGCGCTTGCGGCAATTGCCGCCGGACTGACCAGTTCGCTCATGGTTGCCGCCTGGTTTACGGTCGCGCTGGTCGCGTTGCTCCTGTTCATCACGCTGCTCGCGCGGACGTTACTGCGAATGTTGCGTGCTGCGCTGATGCGCACGCGGCTCGGCCTGCCCTCCGCTGTGCGCCATGGATTGTCAAATCTCTACCGGCCCGGGAACCAGTCAACTGCGGTGCTGACCGCTCTCGGCGCGGGTATCATGCTGATCCTCACCGTCTTTCTCATGCAGAACGCGGTGCTTCGTGATCTCCAACAGACGCTCGGCCGGGGTTTGCCGAACATCTTTCTGATCGATATAGCGACCGACGAGTTGGAGGGCGTGTCTTCGCTGATTGCAAAACAACCGGGCGTGCATGGAGCGTTGGAGCGTTTGCCATTGGTTGCAGGGCGATTGCAGGAGGTCAACGGCAAGGCGGCCGATCAATTGAAGCAGGAAAACGTGCCACGCCATCTTCTGCAGTCGGTGAGCCTCACCTGGTCCGATCGTGTTCCGACGGGCACGAAACTCCACGCGGGCACGTGGTGGAAGCCGGGTGAGGAGGGCAAAATTGCCGTTAGGGAAGGTCTGGCGAAGCGAATGCATGTAGGAATTGGCTCTACGCTGGTCTTTACAGCGCAGGAGCGCCGCATTCCTGTAACCGTAGCGGCGCTCTATGCAAGCGACGGGCAGCACGTCTTCGGGCGAAGTGAATTCATTCTTTCCGAGCGCTCGCTAGTTCATCTGCCGGTGGTCTGGTACGGAGCCGTACACGTGGAGACAGCGCAGATTCCAGAAATGCAGCGAGCGCTGTTCGCCGCGTATCCGACTGTAACCGTCATCAATATTGCCGATCTGCTGGACACCGTGGCGGGGATCGTTCATCAGGTGACGATGATTGTGCGCTTCCTGGCGGCCTTTTCGATCCTCTCCGGATTGGTGATCCTCGCATCCAGCGTGGCTAGCACACGCTTCCGGCGCATTCGCGAGGTAGTGGTGCTGAAGACACTCGGAGCACGCCGCGCGCGAGTGGCGGCGGTGTTCAGCGTGGAGTTTACGGTGCTGGGTTTGTTGGCCGGATGTGTCGGCGTTCTCTTCGCCAACCTGCTTACGTTCATTCTGTTACACCGGCTGGATGTGTCCTACCGTCCGGAATGGCTGGCCGCGCTGGTGGCTGCAGTTGGAACTGCGGTCTTAGCCGTCCTTACCGGGTGGCTCGCCAGTATCCGCATCCTCGGGCAGCGGCCTCTGGAAGTGCTGCGCGAGGAGTAGCTTTCCCAACTCGAGCGGACTGGGTGGGCCGCCATCCTGCGGCTCATCGTTGCCGCCGTTGTCCTCATCGCCCCGGTCCGGGTTGCGGTCTACTGGCGCCCATTTGCGTGCCATCAGCGGAACGAGAAAGAGAACCGCAAACACAGTCGTTACCGTGCCGCCCACGACGACGCGCGCGAGCGGCTTTTGCGTTTGCGAGCCGATACCGGATGCGACCGCGGCCGGTAGCAAACCTAAACCAGCAGCCATGCAGGCCATGACGATGGGCCGCATCTCGTCAAGGGCGCCGAGGAAAACACCGCGTTCCCGCCCATGATCGTGCTGCTGGTGACGCAGTCCGGTGAGGAAAACGACGGTGCACAATGTATTCAGGCCGAGCAGCGAGGTGAAACCGACCGCTGCCGAGATGCTGAAAGACGTGTGCGTCAAGCCGAGGGTAAAAATGCCGCCGATGGCGCCGAAGGGAAGGGTTGCCAGGACGATCAGTGCATCGCGGAAGGACTGGAAGAGGAGATAGAGCAGCAGCAGCACGATCAGGAGCGAGATCGGAACGATGAAGGCAAGACGGTGCAGCTCCTTCTGCAGGCTGTCGTATTCACCGGCCCAGGTGTAGGTGTAGCCGGCCGGCAGCTTGATCTGGTGAGCGAGAACGCTCTTCAGCTCTTCGATCGTGCTCTGCAGGTCGCGTCCGCGCACGCTGAACTTAATCGGGATATAGCGCCGGCCGCCCTCGCGGTAAATCATGAAGGCGCCATTGTGCAGCGTAACGTCGGCAACGTTGCCCAGCGGGATCTGGTTGCCGTCCGGCGTGGGCAGCAGTATCTTTCGGATTGCCTCGGGCGTATCACGATATTGCGGGCTGAAGCGAACCGCGAAGTCGAAGCGGCGTTCGCCTTCGATGATCTGTGTAACAGCCGCGCCACCGACAGCGGCTTGCACAGCAGTGTTGATATCCGCCGCGGCGATGCCGTAGCGCGCTGCTTCTGCCCGGTTGATGGAGATGAGCAGACTGGGCTGGCCGCCCACGTTGAAGACGCCCACGTCCGTCACCCCGCGAACGTGGGTCATGATCTGGTAAATCCTGTCCGCCGTGCTGGTGAGCGTGTCGAAATCGTCGCCGAAGAGCTTCAGCGAATTCTCGCCTTTGACGCCGGACATCGCCTCTTCGACGTTGTCCTGAATGTTCTGGGAAAAGTTGAAATCGATGCCAGGATACTGCCGGAATTTTTTCTGGATGGCCGCGATCAGCTCCTCCTTTTTGCCATGGAACTGCGGCCGCCATTCGTCCGCCGGCTTCAGATCGGCGAGAAACTCAATGTTGTTGAAGGTGCTCACATCGGTGCCGTCGTCGGGCCGGCCCATCTGCGAAAGGCACTGTGTTATCTCAGGAAAGCTGCGCAGCACGCTGCGGATCTGGTCGGCGAGGTCCGCCGATTGCGGAAACGCCATGTCCTGCTGCATGGTCGCGCGAATCCACAGGTTGCCTTCCTCGAGGGCCGGCATGAACTCGCCGCCAATCTGCGTGAATGCGAAGCTGGCGCAGACCAGGAGCAGGATTGCCGCAACCCAGACCAGGAAGGACTTTCTGAGCGCGAAGTGCAGCGCTTTCTCATAGGCACTGCGGACATGCGCGATGAGCCATGTCTCTTTTCCTGAGACATGCTTTGGCGAAGAGAGGAAGCATAAGACCGGCGCAAACAGAAACGCGTAGAGCAGTGCGCCGATAAGCGCAAAGCCGTACGCCTGGGACATGGGTGCGAAGATCTTCCCGGGCACGCCCTGCATCGTGAACAGCGGAATGAACGAAACTAGGATGATCAGCGTGGCGAAGATGACCGGCCGCGATCCATCCGCGACGCCGGCCACGATGACATCCGAGAGCGTTTCTCCGTGACGGCGGCGACTCAGCTTGCGATAGATGTTTTCGAGAATAATGATCGACGCGTCGACAAGTATGCCGAAGTCGATCGCGCCGATAGAGATGAGATTGGCCGAACTGCCTTCGAGCACCATGAGGCTGAAGGCGAAGAGCAGCGCAAACGGTATCGTGAGCGCTGCGATGGTGGTGATGCGCACGTCGCCGAGAGTGATATAGAGCACGATGGTGACCAGAATCATGCCCATCAACACAATGTGCTGCACGGTCTCCGTCGTGCGGTTCACAAGCCTGCTGCGGTTGTAGATACTCTTGATCTGCATGCCGGGCGGCAGCAGGTTGCCGGAGTTGAGCTCGTCGATCTTCTTTCTCAGAGCTTTTAGGGCGGGAAGCGATTGCTCGCCTTTTTGCAGCAGCACGATCCCTTCGACGATGTCCGGGTTTTCGTTGAAACCAACCTTGCCCAGCCGAGGAAGATGTCCTTCCTTGACCGTTGCCACATCCCGCAGCAGGATCGGCGTTCCGTTGTGCTCGGCGACGACAATGTTGTTCATGTCCGTCAGCGACTTCAATAGCCCGATGCCGCGCACGTTCACACTCTGGCTACCCATGGTCAGATAGTTTCCGCCGGCATTCGCATTGCTGTTCTGGATGGCATTCACCACCTGGGTCATGGTGACGCCCATGGCCAGCAGGCGGTTAGGATCGATCTCCGCCTGATACTGCCGTGTAGTGCCCCCGAAGGTGGCGACGTCAATGATGCCTGGTACGGACTTGATCTGGCGCACAACGAACCAGTCCTGCTCCGCCTTCAGCTCGTTGAGCGAGTAGTTGGGTCCAATGAGCTGGTAGCGATAGATTTCTCCGATCGGGGATTCCGGCGACAACTGCGGTTGCAGATTGTTGGGGAGAGTGAGCGATTGCAGGCGGTTGAGCGCCTCCTGCCGGTCGATGAAATAGGAGGAGCTGAAATCGAAGTAAAGTTTGACGTCACTCAGCCCGAAGATGCTGATTGAGCGGATCTCCGTTAGCTTGGGCGTGCCATTCAATACGGTTTCTACCGGAATGGTGACCTGCTGTTCCATCTCCTCCGCGGACCACGCAGGGTTCTGCGTGATGAATTCGACCATCGGGGGCGATGGGTCCGGATAGGCCTCGATGTCGAGCTGCGAGAAGGCGAAGCCGCCGGCAGCCAGCGCCACCAGAAACAGGATCAGGACGATGGTGCGGTACTGCAACAGCGCGCGTGTAAGTCCCTGCATAACTACTCCGACCCCGCGCCGCGCAGCAGCTCTGCGCCGGTGCTGATGACGCGGTCGCCCTCATTCAGGCCACCCGTGATCTCCACTGTCCCGTCGTGCGTTTCACCAACGCGCACTTCGCGACGGTCATACTTGTTTTCGTGGGTCTCTAGGAACACATAGGTGCTGACACCGTCTCGGATGACTGCGGTGGCCGGCACCACAATCGCTTTGCGGCTCTGATTTGTAATCGATACGGTGGCGTACATCTGCGGTTTGAGCCGGTGATGCGGATTGGGCAGGACGACGCGCACCTTCAGAGTCAGGGTTTGCGGGTCCACCGCGTCGGAGATGTTGTCAACCACGCCGTGATACACCGCGTCCGGATAGCCGTTCACGTGCACCTCGACAGGCTGTCCGCGGCGGACCGCCTGCACATCGCGCGGATAGAGATCGGCGATGATCCACACGTCGTTTATGTTGGCGATGGTGGCGATGGGCGTGGCATTGTCAAGGGAACGCTGCAACTCGCCGCTGGCAGTGTTCACGTCCAGCACCACGCCCTGAATCGGAGACCGGATTGCCACCAGGTCCGTTGTGTCGGTCTCCTTGTATCCGAGGATGTGGAGCGTCTGGAGCGCGCGCGCCAACTCCGCGTGTGCAGCCTCATCGACTGCATTGAGATCGTCGAAGTCCTTTTGCGCCATTACCTGGTGTTGCAAGAGATCGCGACCGCGATTTAACTGCAGATCAGCGCGGGCCGCCTCAATCTTCGCCTTCTCATAGTCGGACCGCGCCTGCTGAAGATCGGTGCTCTGCAGCATGCCGACGATCTGCCCCTTCGCAACTTCCTGGCCCGGAAGAACCTTGAGGGCAAGGACACGTCCGCTGATGGGCGGATAAATGTGCACGACTGTCGTCGGATTCGCCTGGACGCGCGCAGATAAAGTCAGTGCATCGTGCACCGCCTGCACGTGTGCAACTACGGTGTCTAGGACGCGATACTGCGGGGCCGGAGTGTCCGATGCGTCGGCGGCTTTATGACCCTCACAGCCGGTGAATACCAGCAATGCCAATGCAGTGAAAAGAAGGGAACCGAATTGCAAAGCTCTCATGGGACGATCTCCGTGGCTGCGGCGAAGCTGACCTGGTGCAGGCTGAGCCACACCTGCATGTTGGCATTCAGCGCGTCCAGGTTCACCTGCCGGTAATCCTGCAGTGCGCTCAGGTAATCGAGCAGCGTGGTGCCGCCGTGGCGATAGCTGTACTCCAGGTTGTCACGCACCTCGTGCGCCTCTTGCAGATAGTGGCCGTTGTAGCGGCGGGCAAGCGAGAGCGCGTCCTCATAGCCAGCCCAGGCCTGGTCTACATCCGAGATCACCTGGTTCCGAGCGGCGGTTTCGGCAAAGCGGCTGGACTGCGCTTCGTATTTGGTGCGCGCCTTCTCACCCTGGTTGCGATCGAAGATGCGCAGCGGGATGCCGATCTGGAAACCGGCAGAGTTTGCTGTTCCCGCGCGGTCGTATTCGCCTTCAAGGGTTGGGTCGGTCGTCCCTTCGGCATAGGCGAGCTTGACGTTCGAATCTGCGAGTCGGACAGACTGTTGCGCCGCTAAGTAGTCAGGCCGTGCCTGCAGTGCTTTTTGCTCGGTATCAGGAAGGGTTGCGTTCACATCCGGCGGATCAAGCGAGCCTGTGATATCGAATCCTGGATGAGGGCGGTCGTAGCCGAGCAGCGTCTGCAACTGCTCCGAGGCCTGCACCATGCTGGTATGCGCGTTGTCGTAGTCGGATTCAAACTGCGCCAGTTGCAGATCGAGGCGTTTAAAGTCTGTGGCGCTGATATCGCCGGCTCGCAGGCGCTCACGGCTCAAGTCGAGGGTCTTGCGATAGTCGTCCAGGTTCTGCTTCGCCAGATTGAACGCGCCTTTCGCGCCCAGCATCTGCGTGAAGGCGGTTTTTACGGCGAGCACCGCCTGGCGCTCCTGATCGGCGTACTGGCTCCGCGTCACGTCCGTGGTAGAGCGCGCGACATCCAGGCGCCAGCGGCGCTTCTGTCCCCGCTCAAAGAGCCGGGAGACCTGCGCGGAGTAGAAGTAGGGGTTGTTTGAATTGGCCGCGAGCGAGACGTCGGAACCGGTGAGATTGAAGTTCGGATTCACGCGCAGCCCGGCGGTGATCTCTGACTGCCTGGTAGCGGTGACGTGCGCCTGAGCAGCGAGCAGGGAAGGGTTCTGCAGGCGGGCAAGGTCGACTGCCTGCTGCATCGAAAGCGGAGCCGGCGTCTGAGCGATGCATACGGTCGTGAACAGCAGCACGGGGGTGATTCGGCGGCACGCCGATGAAAGAACTCCGCGCGACCATCGGAGCGGGCGCGAGAAACTCAATTGGGGTTGGGACAAATGCACCTCTGCGGACACTCATATCCGCGCTCGGGGGATTCAGGAGTGTCGTGGTCTGAGTGATGGATCGGGACGCGGCAGGATCCGCCGCGTTACTGTGCGATCGGCTGGAGCGAGGCCGGCGGTGGACGCGATTCGACAGGAACTCGCGTTCCGGCAAGCTGAGTGACCAGCTTTGCTTCCTGCTCGACGGGACGGCTGGGTCCCATATGCAGCATCACAGCGAGCAGATCCATCCAGGCCATCGTCGATGGCAGCAGGGCCTGCGCGGGCTGTAATCCATCGAGCGGATCGTGAAGACGAAGTGCGCGCTCGGCGTCGCGCGGTGCCGTGCACATCGCTATATCGTCGGTAAGCGAAATGACCGGGAAGAGCAGAATGACCAGCAGCAGCAGGGCTGTGAATTGCAGCCCGCGAGAGGGCAGCAGGGTATCTGGCCGGCATGAGCGGCTGCGCCATGCGTGGGCAGACCACGCTGAGATCAGCGATAGTCCAAGGAGTAGCCACACACAATTGAGGAGGATTTCCACCTGCAGGGATTGTAATGGAACGGGCGGGCGAAAACCGTTTAGAACAGCTTAAGAAGCTGTAACAAAAGGGTTAGCAACGATGGAGCATTGACCGCGCGAGCCGGCGCACTTATCATCAGGAAGGCACACCGTTCCAAAGTGCTCCAGCCTCATTGCCCCCTCGTTCAATGGTAGGACAGCTGACTCTGGATCAGCATATCGGGGTTCGAATCCCTGGGGGGCAACCAAACCAGCACTTCCCCGCACTCTCCTGAACTACCTTGTTCAACCAAAATCACGCATAAAGCCAGCAAATTTGGAAATTTCGCGTTCATTAGCGTTCGCAGAGGTGCGCCGGGAGCCATCCAAAATCCGGGGTACGGACCGGGGTACAATTTCCCACGGAGTGGGGTACGACCCTAATCTGCACTTTGGAGCGGGAGGGATGGCGCTGACGGATACGGCGATTCGAGGAACGAAATCAAGCAAGCGACCCTACAAGGTTTACGATCGCGACGGCCTGTTTCTGCTGATCAATCCCAGCGGTTCAAAGCTGTGGCGCTGACGCTATCGCTTCGACGGCAAGGAAAAGCTGATGGCGCTGCGCGAGTATCCGTTCGTGAATCTCGTTGAGGCCCGAGAAAGTCAGTTTACGGCGCGCAAAAAGCTGGTCGGCGGCGTTGATCCAATGGCGGAGCGCAAAGCTGAAGCTGAGAGCCAACAGCTGGAGGCCGAAGCGCGACAGCGTGACGCTGCAAGCAGCCTTGAGAATATCGCTCGCAAATGGTGGGAATGGTGGTCTGCTGGCAAATCTCCGCGGCACGCTGACTATGTCTTGCGACGGTTGGAAGCAGAAGTCTTTCCCCGCGTTCGGTCACAAATTTATCGATAATGTGAACGCTGCGGACATTCGAGAACTCATGCTCGAAATCGAAAGTCGCGGTGCCAGAGACGTTTCGAAACGGTCCCACGAGACGACAGGCCAGATCTTCCGCTATGCAATTGCCCGGGGTATCGCCACCCGGAATCCTGCTGCTGATTTCAAGCCCGGCGATATTCTCTCGGAAGCCAACTCAGAAAACTTTGCCCGGGTGGATGCCAAAGGACCCCCCCGCGCTGCTGGTTAAGGTGGAGAACTACGATGGCGACGCGCTTACGCGTTTTGCCATGCGACTCATGGCCTACACGTTCGTGCGCGCCTGGGGATGCACTTATCACCCTAACCTTAGACATCCATCTTCATGAGACATTGAGTTAGTCGTCTCAAATTAATTGGCTGCCAATTCGCACTCATATCACTTTCGTCCCTCTTCAATCCGTAGGACTTCCAGGAATGTGAAGCAGACGCCTATCGATAGGAGCAGGAGTTAAAGCGCCTACGACGAATATCACCGCATCAGACATTTTGCTTCGCCCGCGCTGCCTGACGGAGACTGTTTCCTGCCGAGAGGATAGACGGAACCATATACCTACGAAAGGGCCAGCCTCCTTGCTGGCGCTCATTCCGATGCCAAACCAGAGGCATTACCGAAAACAGAAAGGACAGGAAAGCTGCTGAGAATATCAACCATTCAGCTTTAGTGAACACCCAATTACCTCCTTGTTTTGTGTGTGTTGACTGATACGGCGCTGCGGCTACTTGAGCCGCAGGCCGAGAGTTTCACGAGCCTTACTGAGGCATCAGCACGGTGTCGATCACATGGATTACGCCGTTAGTGCACTGAATGTCAGTCTTGGTGACAGTGGCGTTATCTACCATGACGTTGCCACCCTCCACCATGATCTTCACGTCCTGGCCGTTTACAGTCTTGGCCTCATGCAGCTTAACCACATCCTTCGCCATCACGTCGCCGGCAACTACGTGATAGGTCAGGATCGAGATCAGCTTCTGCTTGTTTTCCGGCTTCAGCAGCCCATCCACGGTTCCAGCCGGCAGCTTCGCAAATGCCTCATCCGTTGGCGCGAAAACTGTGAACGGACCCGGTCCCTTGAGCGTGTCCACCAAGCCGGCCGCCTGCAGAGCTGCAGCCAGAGTCTTGAAGTCGCCTGCCGCCACGGCAGTGTCCACAATATCCTTCTTGGAACCGGCGAAAGACGTGCTGCTGAAACTGAACGCGAGCAGCAGGGCAAAGCAGATCATTACGTTGATTCGTTTCACGACAATTCTCCTAATTTGAATCATTCCAGTTTCCGGCTCGATTGAGCCGTCATGGCTTGAAGGTGAACGGAAGTGGGCGTCGAATAAGACCGCGACGCCCAGAGAGGAATGTTAGTCTTCGTCTTCGTCGTAGCCGGAAAGATCAATGAGGACCTTCGCGGTACCGATGCCGAATCCGCCCTTGAATGCAGAGACATGGAAGACGCTGTTGAGAGCGCCTGCAGCGGTGCCGTCAAGAGTGACATCAACGCCCGTGAGAACAATCCGGCCGTCATGAGGCTTGAGCGGAAGAGCGATTCCGCTGTGAAGGGCAAGATCGAAGAGGGGCAGACGGCCGAGAAGCTTTCCGTCCACGGATACCAGACCGGTGATGACCGGAGCGACTGTCGTGTCGATGATGAAGCTCTGCAGCGTGACCTTCGTCTGTCCAGCAGTAAGTGTGAGCCCGCCCGAGTGAAGTATCTGGCTGGCGGCAGTGTCGAGATCAATGGCGCCGCCGGTTACAGGGAAGTTGACGGTGCCGTTGTGCAGCCGCGTGGGGCTGACGGTCCCAGGCGTTACGCCGAGGCTTCCGAGTGCGGAGACAAAGCCGCTGGAGAGTGCCACGGTGGTACGGCCGCCTTCAATGGTTTCGGTTTTCTGTGCAAATGAATTGTTGGCGGAAACCAGCATGGCCAGAGCCACGATTGGGGCCGCAAGGGACAGGCGTGATGTGATGCGCATGGTGAAAGTCCTCGTCCGTTTGATTTATTGCATTGGCCCTGATCACTAGTGGTTCCAAGAGGGTCTGATTTTGCTCTGGACAAGTTGACAGTAAATCAAATTGATTTGAGTATCAGTTAATACTGGTTGCAAACACTCTTTGCTTAACGGCCAATCAAAAAAATGAGGTATTTTTGAAAGACACGAAATTAGGTCGTGAACGAGAGAAAACGGATGTCATTGAGGAATCGATCCGTCCTTATGCGATTGCCGAGAAGCTGCGATCCCTGCGGCAGCGCAAAAGCATGGGTTTGGCTCAATTAGCAGCGCATACAGGTCTGTCGGCGGCCATGCTTTCAAAACTGGAAAACGCCCGGCTCGTGCCTACTCTCCCAACCCTTGTTCGCATTGCCACGGTGTTCAATGTCGGCCTGGATTACTTCTTCACCGATCCGCGGAAGCGGCATGTTGTAGCAATCTCACGAAAAGATGAACGGATAACGTTCCCCGCGGATGCGAAGTCTCGGGAAGCTGCTTACGACTTCGAGAGCCTCAACTTCCGCGCAACCGAGCGTAAGCTCAATGCATTCCTCGCGCATTTCCACGATTTACCTGTTGCGAATACTTCCCCTCACAACCACGCCGGAGTTGAGCTTCTCTACGTGATCGATGGGCAGCTTGAAATGTCCATTGGAACCGAGACATACCAGCTGTCAAAGGGAGATGCCATCTACTTTGATTCCGTTCAAAAGCATGCGTATCGCAGTCGCGGCCAGGGGCAATGCGCGGCCATTGTAGTCACCACTGGCTCTTAACCTAATCTGCGTGGTCCCGTATCGCCGAAGCGGGCCATCATGGATGGATGATGGTGCCAAGATTATATCGGGGAACTTGAACCAACTTGGTCTTTGATCTCTGATCAAAATCCGATTCTCTGCCGCAGCAGTAGGGAAGCTCGGGTGTGGCGCTAGCCATGCCACGCTTCAATCGCGGTTGCAAGTCCACCGTGACACGCAAGCACTTGTGAGAAGAATGACACCCGAAACAGAAGCGCGCCGTAACGCAGAACTACCGAGCGAATTCGTATCCATGGGTCAACCTGGCCAGGTTGAATGGTTCTTCGGCTGGAGGGTCCTCTCAGTACGACTCGTCTCAAAGAACTTAGGGTCGCTTAAAGTTTATCCAATCAAAGAGCGGAAAAGACGATGAATAGATTCAGTGAAAAGAGTGTGAAAGCGGGGATGGCAGCATAAAGTGGATCCCGAATCTTCAGACGTGTGATTACGGCCAAAAACATCATCAGAGTCAGACCGCCAGCCGACAAAAGGAGAAGCGGACGATAAAAGTGGCCGAGGATTAACCCAAGGCTGGCAGAAAGCTGTAGTGCACCAGTAAACTTCTGCAGGCGCGCCAGACCGTAACGACTGAATTCTGACGTTATCCTTTCTGACCAGAAACAACTCGCGCCGTACCAGGCAAAAGATGCAGCGGATATACCCTGAGCTATTTCGGTAAGAGCTTGCACAGCCCTTCGATGGACTAGACTGAAGAACGTCGCAATTTCAGGGTTACAGGGAATTTGGAGGCAAGAATGCAAACGGTGATGGCAATCCTTCAGATTGTCGCGGCCCTTGGCCTGCTGAATGTCTGGCTGCTCCGCTTTAAGAAGAGCACACCGTATCGCGGGGGAGCCTCGAGTTCAATGCTCGAAGAATTCGCCGTTTATGGACTCCCACATTGGTTCGCCTACGTGGTTGGTTTTATTAAGGTTGGAGCGGCTTTATGCCTGATTGCGGGTCTATGGCTGCACAAATTGGTTTTCCCGGCCGCCCTTACTGTGAGCATCTTGATGTTGGGAGCGCTTGCCATGCACCTTAAGGTTCACGATCCACTTAAGAAATCGGTGCCCGCACTGGTTATGCTCGCGTTGTGTTGTTGCATTTGTCTGGGCATGTTTCGCTAATCAAAGTGCATGACGTGAACAGCGCCGTACTAGGATGCCCTCACGCGAGTGGTCTGGAACGCCTCGCGTATATTTCCGGCGAGGCTGGGTTACGCGAACGGACATTCGCCGAAACTTACGGCCGATAGAGGTCGAGTATGGCCGCCCTCAGGCGAGATCGGATGCCGGAATGAAACCACCAATGAGCCCTTTTGTTGTTCTGGCCTCAGCTTTGTGCTTTGCATCCTGCGCGCCCCTCTCTAAGGGGCAACGTTTCATGCGGCCGTAGTTGTGATAGGGAGAGAGGCGAAATATTGGGGGAATGCGGGGTAGCTACGCATCGCGGTGAGCATCTGCGCCTTTGTAGTGTGGTTTGTCCATGATGGCCTTGATGTCAGACAGCACATTGGCTGGGTCGTCAATGTGTTGTGCGCTGGCGGAGCCCGTAGCCGAGCAGAGGAGCAGCAGAGAAACGGCCAAAGCCGAGATATAAACGGCCATATTGTCCTGTTTAGCGTTAACCACGAGCATTCGGCGCTGAACTTTGCGTTCGGACGCGCTGCAACCTACTTATCGGAGTGAGTGGGGACGATAGTACGCGTTCCCTGCGAGTTCGCCAGATAGAAAGGGCAGACACTGTTCACCTGCCGGGAAGTGGAACTCCTTCGATTCCGATCAGGTTGCGGGGTTAAGCAAACGCGCGGTTACGTTTTACTGCCAACGACTGAAAGTTTGAGTCCGAGAAGCAGCCTTAGGTCGAGAAAAAACTCAACTCAGTGGGGCTTGACCTGCTCTTTCCCAGCCACGTCACGTGTTGGCTATCATTCCTGGCCGACGATGAATGCGGCATGGCGATTCACAATGCGGCCTATCCCAGAAATCCAAGGTTCGATTGAGAAAAGTTGCCCAGGTTTGGCAGCACATAGGACAAATCTGCACTGGCGACGCCAAACCACTGCGCCAGAGTCGCCGCATACTGCGCAGATGAAGTTGTCGGAATCCAGCGTCCGTTCTTGTCCGAATCATCCGGGCCGCCCAGCGCCAGCGTCGGAAATTTGCCGTACATCTTGCCGCCCGCCACCGCGCCGCCCATCACGATGTGGTGCCCACCCCACGCGTGATCGCTGCCGGCCGCGGAGTTTGGCTGGAAGGCCCTCGAAAAATCCGAGCAGGTGAACGTCGTCACCTGGTTCGCCAGTCCCAGCTCCACTGTCGCGTTATAGAAGGCGCTCAGCGCCGGACTTAGCTGCGACAGCAGCTTCGCCTGCAACTGCAGCTGGGCACCGTGTGTGTCAAAATTACCGGCGCCCACGAAGAAGATCTGCCGCTTCACGCCCAGCGCCGCATGTACCTGCATCATCTGGGCCACCTGCTTCAACTGCGCTCCAAATGCGTTCGAAGTGTCAAACTGCGTTCCCAGCGCTGACACGGAGGACAACGCATTCACCAGAATGTCGTTATACCGGTACGCATTCGTCGTGATGTCGTTGTCCGCCTGTACCAGCGAAACGCCCGAGCTCAGCGTTGCCAGTTGCTGCGCCGTCTCGAGCCGCGACTGACAATACTGTCCATCCGCGCAATACGGCGGCACCGCGCCCGCCCCGCCTATCGCCACCGGCTGCGTCGATTCGCCGTTGCAGAAGATCGTGTCCCCGTCCAGCGAGCAGATCATTGGAATCTGCGCTCCTGTGTTGTACTGCACGCTCAATTTGTCTGCCATCCGACCCGCCCAGCCTGTTCGCGTACTGCCGCTGACCGCCTGGTTCTGCCACTCCAGTTGTTGATCTGAATGCGAAAACAGATTGCTCGGCTGCGCTCCCTGATTCGCCAGAAACTGCGCCTGCGTCGTCGGCTGGATGAGTGTCCCCACATTCGTCAGGAGGGCGGCCTTGCCGCTGTTGTAGAGCGCCTGAATCTCCGGCATGTTGGGGTGCAGAGCAAAATTCGGCGTCGGCGACAGAGGCAGCAGCGCGCTGCGCCCCAGCGCAAGCGGCCCGCGCAGGCTCGCATAGTTCCCGTACCCCGCCGTGTCGAACGGCACCAGCATGTTGTTCGAGTCATTGCCGCCGAACAGAAACACGCACACCAGCGCGCGATAGTCCGTCGTCGTCTGTGCCAGTGCATTCATCGCGCCAAACGGACGCAGGCCCAGCGCACTCCCGCCCGCGGCCAGCGCGGCATAATTTAAAAAACTCCGTCGACTCGTTTTCATCGGTTCACTCCAGTCCCTTCTGCGGCAATCTGTTTCGGCGGTGCTGCGGGCTTGCAGCAAAGATCAATGCATCACTCTGTATTGGGGCGACGTCACCACTAGGTAGGCCGCCACGCTGGCGCGCGCGGATGGGTTCGTCGCGGCAATGCTCGAGATGTTGTCCACGATCGCGCTTCGCATATCCGACGGCATCTGGCTGTGCATGAAGATCATGCCTAGGTAGTCCACCAGCGCGCCCGGATCGGAGGCCCTGCTTCCCAGTAGCCCGGTCGCGCTGAAATCCACAGTCAACCCGCTCGTGCTGTTGTGCATGATGTAATTCGCCATGTTCAGCTGCGGTACGATCGACCCGGTGTTCTCCAAACCAAACTCCGGAGCGAGTAGCGAAGTCTGCGGTATCACGTAACTCGGAGGGAAAAAGCCGAACACTGAGGGCGCGCCAAACGGCGGCTCGCCAATCGCAACCAGTTGGCCGTTGCCCATATTGATCAGCGGATATGCCTGCCGTCGGATTCGCGACCGCCGCATTCAGGCCGCGTGCCGTCTCCACAGCCCACAGGGCTGGCTCCCGCAGATGCCCCGACTGGACCGCCGGGCTGGTCGCCAATTGGTCGCCCGTCAGCGTGTCATTCGCGCGCGCCTCCGAGTCCATCAGGATCGCCGTGATCACCGCCTTCATATCGCCGCGCACGCCATTGCCGTCATCCGCAAACACCTTCGCCACGCGCTCGACGTACGCCGGACTCGGATTGCCCGCCACCAGCCGCTGGATCAGTTGTTTGCACACGAATGGACCAACGTTCGGATGGTTGAATATGTTGTCCAGCGCGCCCTTCAGGTCTGCTGACGCGCTCTGCCCCGCCGGCAGCGTCACCCCGTTCAGCAGCGTCTTCGCGCCCGAATCATGGCGCAGGTTCGTCGCTACCATCAGATGATCCCAGTTCGGTGTGAAGATGAAATTCGACGGGGTACTGCCGTCCGCGTTCAAATAGGTCCAACCCGTGAAGCGCGCGTGCCATTGCCTGCACCTGCGCTTGCGAATATGCCGGGATCGAATTACCACTGCTGTCCGTCTGAAGCGTGCCATCTTCGTTCAGAAGATTCGGCCCTATCGTGAACAACTGCATCAGCTCGCGCCCGTAGTTCTCGTTCGCGATCTGCCCCGCCTGCGGCGCCGGACTGTTCAGCATGTTCAGGTAGTAGCCCATGTTCGGTGACAGCGTCATGTCCTGCATGATCTGCCGGTAATTGGTGAATGCATCCTTCACCAGCAGGTTCGCATACGGCGTAATCATGTAACCGTTGTAGGAGGAGGCGACCCAGATCTCGCTGAGCGCCAGCGCCACACGCTGCCGCAATTGGTCGTTCGCTGTAAGCGCGTTGTTGAACCAGTTCGAGCGCACACACGCCGTCGAGATTGCAGCCGGGGAACATTGCGAAGGCACCGAGGCAGGGAGCGCCGGCAGATAGGTCGGTGAATCCGCGAACTGCTCGTTCAGGTAACCCTGTAACCCCACCTGCTCAACATGCTGGATGCTCGATACAGTCGGCCCGAAGGTAGCCTGATCCAGCAGACGCGCCGCAGCCGTGGCCGTCGCCTTCAGCGTCCCCAGCGGCACCGTTACGGTTACCGAGGAGGTCGTGCCCGGATTCGGATTCTTAACGGCGACTGTGACCTGCGTCGTCGAAGTCCTTGTAATCGTTGTCCGCAGTTCACTCGCTGACACTTGTGTCGGCGTGATCTCCGATCCCGCGACCACCAACGTGGCCCCGTTCACGAACGCATTGCCCTGCACATCCAGCACATAGGAGCCGCTCGCGCTCCCGGGCGTAGCTGTGGCCGAGGTGATCACCGGTACGGCATTCAGCAAAGTCACCGTGATCGATCCGGAGACAGTAGGCGTCTGCCGGCTTATCGCATGGATCGTTACCTGATTGACCGAGGGTACCTTGGCAGGCGGCGTGTACACACCTGCCAGCGAGATCGACCCCGCTCCGGTCGACGGGCTCACGCTCCATATCGCGTTCTGGTTCGTCGTGCCGGAAAATTTGGCTCCGTAGCCCACCGATGCGCCGAGGTTCAGCGTTGTCGGCCCGATCATCGTCACGCCCGTTGCTGCACCGGCTGCCGCCGCGGAGGCCATCGGCGCCATTGTCGTCTCCGCCGGCGCCGCCAGCGTCACCATCATGCTTTGCGAAACAGATGGGTTTGCGACGCTCCTCGCCGTGAGAATGACCGTCGCCTGCTCGGGCATCGTGCGCGGCGCGGTGTAGACTCCATCCGGCGTAAGCGTCCCAACACTGGCATCGCCACCGGCCACGCCATTCACCGTCCAGGTCACGCTTGTGTTGGGGCTTCCGGTCACGGCCGCCGAATAACGCAGTGCAGCGCCCAGCGTTCCGCTCGACGGACCTGTCAGCGCCATGGAGACGCGTGATCCGCTCAGACTGCTGCTATTTGCCAGGTTGGAATTGTTCCCGCACGCAATTAACAGCAATGCAAAAAAGGTGATCAGAATTGCGCCAGCGATGTGGCGACGGATGGGGCCCATATTCTTCCCTCAAGCCACGATGCAAGTGGCGGAAATTTATACCCAGCGAACTCACTCGCTTCAGTATTTGAAGATCAGGCAGGGAACGAGAGGACGGGCTCTCAAAGACTTTCGTCCTTCCTGGGGCGTCTGGTGCGTCCATTTCGTGGCGGGAAGGTTCGCTGTGTTTGTAACACTATGAGTGCTGAAAAGGGATACCACTTTTCAGCCATTGGCGGACGACGCGCCTGCTCGTCAGCCGCGGCATCGCGTCCCGAGCACAACGCATATCAGCGTCTGAGCATGGGTGGGCAGCAATTCGGACATGCTCTAAGAAATGGGGGAGTTGCCGAAATCCCTGCCGCGTCGTTCCGGTCCGAATGCAAAGACGAAGAGAAGCACCACGATGACGGTTGACTCAAAAACGGCCAACGCCAGCGGGTACCCCAAATGGTTTCGAAGCGAGTACTCGATCGAGACCGCCGGTGACCCGATGAGCACTCCGAGCTGATACACAAGCCCTGGAAAGAGGCTGCGAACAGCGTCCGGAGAAAGCTCACTCAGGTGGGCTGGTATTACACCGAACGCTCCTTGCACTCCGGTTTGCATGAAGTAGGAACCAAGCGCTACGACAAACAGGGAAGCACCGAACGCCCATGCTGGAATGGATAGCAGAGAAACGACAAGCGCCAGCATGATGGAGCGTCGTCTGCCGATCTTTTCCGACAGATGCCCGAAGAGCAGAGCGCCGATGATCGCGCCGATACTGTATAAGACAGGCAAACCGAACAGCACATTCATACCGAAAAGGGTCAGGTTCGCAAGATTTGGAATGGATTTCAGAAAGTCGGGGTAGAGGTCTTGTGTGCCATGTGAAAGGCAAGTCATCACCGCCATCACGAGCAGTAAATAGACGAAAGTCCGGAAATGTTCGAATAGCGTCCGGATAATGAGATACAGCGACGGCGGATGATGGCGTTTCCAGGACCGGGACTCGGGAGCAAGCAGAGTCAGGACTACGATCAGTAGTGCGAGAACATATCCGGCGAGAAACATGGCACGCCAGCCGAAGACAGGCGCAAGAACCTGCATAGCGACCGCCGCGAGCAAGTAGCCAAGTGGATAGCCACTCTGCATAACTCCGGAGAAGAGTCCTCGCCAGCGTCGCGGCGTGCTTTCCATGGCATACGATGCGCCCACGCCCCAATAACCTCCCATACCGATGCCGTAAAGTCCCCGCATCGCCATAAAGAAGGGATAACTGGGCGAAAATCCGCTCAAAATCGTGACGGTCGAAAAGAAGAGTACACATACGATGAGCGGCACCTTGCGTCCAAACCGGTCCGCAAGCGAGCCAAAGATAAGTGCACCTGCCGGGCGCATAGACAGGGTAAGAACGAGTGTGAAAACAATTGCAGATTTGCTAACGTGGAAATGGGCGGCGAGCGTATCAAGCAGAAAAATGACTACAAAGAAGTCAAATGCATCCAGAATCCAGCCCAGGATTCCTGAAGTTACGGCAAATGGCCATCGCCGGGTCTCAGCGGGACTTGCCTGTGCTTCGGAGATAGAAAGGTCCATAACGAAAGCAGTTTCGCCGCGATATTGCCTGACAATCCCAGCTACGCTGGGGGGTGAGACGAAGCTGGCACAAGGCTTTTGAAGAACACCCACGCCATGTCCGTAAAATTGGGCGGCTCGTTAGGCCAGTACTTGCAATCCCAGCGGGCGTCCACGGCCCCAGACCATTCGTGGCCGAAGTGCTGCACGAAATCGGCGATGACCGGGGCGCGATCCTTGCAGCCACGCCACACAAAACGCACACCCCATTCGGTCTTCTGTGCTGTTTGCTGATGACAGCCATCCAGGTAGCCCCACGTGACCCAGTTACCGTGCGGGGTAGTTGCGAATTGCGGGCTGTGTGTCTCAAATCCAGAAAACTGCTCATCATCGTCTCCGTGAATATAGAGAATCGGCACAGGACGGGAGAGCTTTGCAGGTGGATCCATGAGTGGAGTGGCGACGGCGACGATACCGCTCACTTCCCGCGAATGGCGCGCTGCAAACAGCTGAACCATCCCCGATCCGCTCGAAAAACCTGCAAGAAAGATTCGTTTGCGATCAGGACGATCACGTCGCAGAACATCTCGAAGCACAGCCGACAGGTAGCCGTCATCATCAACAGGAAGTGCGCCCGGGGCGAGTAGGTGTGACCGCGAGCCCTTCATCTCCCAGAACGTGACGTTACGCTTTCGGTCGGCCGGAAGATCAGGTCGCGTGGCGACGGGCTCGGGAAATACGGCAAGAAACCCCTCGTGCTCGGCTTTCTGCGTCCAGCCAAACTCTACTGCCTCGGAACTCGCCGTGCTGCCAACCCCGCCCAGCATGAAAATTGCCGCAGGATGAGCAGGCAGATGCGCCGGACGAAAGACCAAATAGGGACGGCGATATCCGTTGTGCACAATTGGCCGGGTCTCCAACTGTGCTCTTCCAGTCATGCAAAGAACCAGGAAGGTAACGGACAGCAGCAATATAGGCTGCTGACTCGTTCTGCGATGGAGCACATCCAGGAGTACGTGGTATTTTGAAAGCATTCAGACAGCCTGGAGCGCGATCCTATGAGAGCGGAAAACATGTTGTCAAGCGCCGACAAGCACGTGAGCATCGCCTATCGGGGTAGCAATATGCAGTCGAAGAGCCCCGCATGTTCAGGAAAGTAGAGCTGCAGAAACGTCCGTCCG
Organism: uncultured Acidobacteriaceae bacterium; assembly: GCA_963758545.1. Lineage (GTDB taxonomy): Bacteria > Acidobacteriota > Terriglobia > Terriglobales > Acidobacteriaceae > KBS-83. The sequence goes on from CAVWVY010000002.1 coordinate 309,298, forward strand.
GCCCTCTCCTCGGTGTGAGAGTGCTCGACATTTCAAGGCTTGTTGCCGGCAACACGCTCACGATGGTGCTTGCCGATCTGGGCGCAGATGTCCTGAAAGTCGAGCCGCTTGCTGGCGATACTCTGCGGGATTGGAAAGTCTCCGGCATCTCCACCGCTTGGAAATCCTACTGCCGCAATAAAAGAAGCTTCTGCCTGAATTTCCGCAATGAAAAAGCTTCCAGCATCCTGCTCGAACTGGCCGAACACGCGAACATATTCGTAGAGAGTTTCCGGCCCGGCACGCTTGAAAAGATGAACCTGGCCCCTGAAAAGCTCCTTGCCCGCAATCCTTCGCTTGTCATCGTACGAATTTCCGGCTGGGGGCAGGATGGACCGTATCGAGACCGGCCCGGCTTCGGCACTCTGGTCGAAGGCATCTCTGGTTTTGCTTCGATGAACGGCTTCGCCGATCGCGAGCCTGTGCTACCCCCGATTTACCTCGGGGATATGACGGCCGGGCTCTACGGTGCGATGGGAGCATTGGCCGCACTTCGTCAGGTGGAAGTGAACGGCGGCAAGGGACAAGTCATCGATCTGCCGTTGCTGGATCCGCTGGTGGCGATCCTCGGTCCGCAGGCAGCAAATTATCAGCTCACCGGAGCGGTGAAGCAGCGGACAGGAAGCCGGTCAACCAACAGCGCTCCGCGCAACGTATATCGCACCGGCGACGGCAAGTGGGTATGCCTCTCCGCCTCGACACAAGCTATGGCGGAACGTCTCTTGCGTGCGATCGGTCGTCCCGAATTATTGGAAGATCCCCGCTTCGCGACGAACAGTGCCCGTCTGCAACACGTCGAGGAACTGGACTTAACCATTGCCGGTTTCATCGCCACGATGACTCAGAAAGAATGCGTCGAGTTCTTCGCTCGCGCGGCCGTGACCGTGGGACCGGTGTATGACATTGCCGAGATCTGCGAAGACTCGCATTTTCAGGACCGGGGCGTCATCATCGAATTGCCGGACAAAGAAGCAGGCACCATCCCTGTTCACACTATTTCGCCACGCCTGAGTGATACCCCGGGCGTCTTCTATCGAGCAGCCCCTGATTTGGGCGAGCATACAGCGGAAGTGCTGAGCGACCTGGGGTATAAGGATGATGCGATTGCCGCACTGGAAATGAGCGGCGCTGTCGTGCTTGGAAGGCGCGCATGACCATCGAGGATGGTGGAGTCAGACCGTCCCCCATGAGGAGCAAACTATTTGTTCCCGGCTGTCGTCCCGGTCTGTTTTCGAAGGCGATGGGTTCGGCGGCTGATGCTATTTGCTTCGACCTGGAAGACTCAGTTCTGCGGGAAGACAAGGCGGCGGCTCGAGCCAATGTCAGAGAGTTCTTGTTGTCGAAGACGGTGACGGGAAAACATATCGTCCTCCGCGTGAATGATTCCCGTTCCACTTTTTTTGCTGAAGATCTCACCGCGGTCGTCTGGCCGGGCATCGCCATCGTAACGATCCCAAAGACCGAGGACTCTTCGGAAGTCGAAGAATTAGCGGCGGCCCTGTCCAGGCTGGAGAAGGAACGCAGCATCGCTCGCCCCATCGCAATACTCCCGACGATTGAATCTCCCCGCGGACTCAGGCAGGCTCACGCTATTGCCAGTGCCCACAAGCGCGTCATCGGGCTTCAGCTGGGGTTGATCGACCTTTTTTTGCCACTTGGCATCAAACGGCAGCAAGGCGCAGCGGCGCATCAGGTTCGGTTGCAGCTCCGTCTGGCGGCAGGCGAAGCTGCGCTGCCATGCTTCGATTGCGCATTTCCGGACTATGAGGATCTAGACGGCTTCACGGCGGATGCTGCGATTGCCCGCGGCTTGGGCTTTTCGGGCAAGAGTTGCATTCATCCGTCCCAAATCCCGGCCGCCAACAAGATCTTCACTCCAACTCCTGAAGAGATCGCCACAGCCCGTCAGATTTTAGAGAAGGCGCGCGACGCGGCCGCTGAAGGACTGGGGGCCTTCGCACTCGGTGGACGCATGATTGATCAGCCGATGATCCGGCATGCGGAGGAAACCATCGAGCTTTACGCCGCCCTCTACCGGGTCAGCAACTCGGACGTGTAGCAGAACATCGGTTCTATCTCCGGGCCTTCTTTGCTGGCTTTTGCGCAACACGCCTCATTGGCTTAGCGTCTGCTGCACCAGAAACGGGAGCTACTGATTCACGCACTTTGAGCTCCGTCTGTAAAACGCAATGCTTCGCTGGACTTGCATCTCCGGATACACGATCCAGCACGATCCGCGCCGCGGTCGCGCCGAGCTGGTATCCGGACTGGTGCACCGAGGACAGCGAGGGGCTTGTGGTCTCCGCAAAATCCAGATTGTCGAACCCAATAACCGAAATATCTTCGGGACATTTCAACCCCATTGCGCGGATCGCAAGAAGAACGCCGAGCGCGATCATGTCATTGCCGGCAAAAAATGCAGTGGGACGCGGCAGCATACGAAGCAGGACCATACTCTTTTCATAGCCCGCCTGTTTGTCAAACGTCGCTTCCTGAATATAGTCCGGCGAGATCGAGACTCGCGCTTCATGCATCGCGCGCCGAAACCCATTCAGGCGCTCTAGAGCGTTCGTAAGATGAAGCGGCCCCGTGATCATGGCAATTTGCCGATGTTTCATCTGAATCAGGAAGCGAGTGGCCCGGTATGCTCCCTCCTCATTCGCAACCGTGACACTATCGCCATTCCAGTGAAGGGGCATACGGTCGACGCAGACTACCGCCGTACCGGCCTTGCGATAGGACTCCGTTTGGGCCGCGATATCGCTGAAGGTCGAGGGAATTACAAGGAGTCCGGCCGGAAGATATGTACGCAAAGCGTTCAGGTGAGCCAGTTCCTTGGTGTGATCATTATCGGTATTGCAAAGGATCAGCCGATATCCTTTTGAGAATGCGACATCCTCCGCCCCGCGCACTACGGCCGGGAAAAAGGGATTTGTTACGTCTGGGATAATCATGCCGATCATATCGGTCTTGTCCCGCCGCAGCCCACGCGCCAGCTGGCTGGGTTGATAACCGAGCGCCTCGACTGCTTCCAGCACTCGCTTGCGCAAAGGCTCACGCACGCGTGCCGAATTATTCAGTACATGGGAAACAGTGCCCAGCGATACGTTCGCTATTCGCGCGATCTGTTTCATATTCGGCATCTACTTCTATTCCCCTCGCGCACATCGGATTATCCCCGGGCGAACTCCCCACGCCGACGAACCGGATTATAACAACGCCTGAAATCTTTCAAATGGCCCTACGAATGTGGCGTCCGATTCATCTCGCCGGCCCGTGATTCCTCTTGCTCCGGAAGCGCGGACGGATGCCACCGGGCGTTGACCCATCCTGTATGTGCGTGGCCTTACTCGATACTGTGCGGGTCTGCCCAATATTCGATAACTGTGATCGAAACAAACAAAATCGTTGACAGCCGCAATTCGTAATGTTTATGCTCGCTCCCGTTATTTTGAAAGCATTCAAAATGTGACAGAGATTTAGATCACTTTGCATACGGTCTTGACCCGTGTTGTACAGGAGGCGGTTCGATGGGGAACAAGCGGCTGTTGTTCATCCTAGGTCTGTTCATGTTCATCTCTGCTGGACTTCTCGCCCAGGTAGTCATCACCAGCACAATTGTGGGCACTGTGGCGGATCCGCAGAGCGCAGTTGTTTCCGGGGCGCACGTCGTCCTGGAGAACGTGGATACGGGCGTCGAATCGACCGCCGTTACAGATGCAGCGGGCAACTACCAGTTCGCCAACCTGCAGTCCGGTCACTATCGCGTGCGCGTGGATTCGGCCGGATTCGGCCAGGCGATATCTACACCGATCCCCTTGGAAAATGGAAAAACTCAGCGGGTCAACATCACATTGAAAATGAATAAAGTGACTCAAGTCGTCTCCGTTACCAGCGCCGCAGCACTGCTGAAAACCGACGACGCAAATGTTTCCGAGGTTATTCAAAACGACTACGTCCGTAATCTTCCTATCGAGGGCCGCAATTTTCTGAATTACGCGCAGATCGTACCCATGTTCAACAGCGGTACGGGCGACGATACCCGCGTTAAGTATGGGCTTGCCTCGGCAACTAGCCCGGGCGCCAAGCAACTGAATGTCGGTGGAACCGAATATGGAGTCGGCTATTACATCGACGGCCTGAATAACAACGACAACTGGGTAGAAGGGCCGGTGACAAACGTCAATATGGATGCCGTGCAGGAGGTGAAGGCCGAGGTTGTCGATTATTCCGCAGAGTATGGTCGCGACGTAGGCCAGATCAGCCTTACGACGAAGTCGGGAACCAATGCGCTGCACGGCACCGTATACGATTTCTTCCAGAACGCAGGTCTGGATGCAAATGATCCATACTCCAACGCCTACGGTACCCCCCGCAGCCCCTACCATCAGAATCAATACGGCTTCACGGTCGGAGGCCCGGTTTTAATACCGAAAATCTTCGACGGCAGGAACCGGATGTTCTTCTTCACTTCTTTCGAACAACTTCGCAACAGAGGTCAAAAGGCCTTGCACGCCTATGTGCCGACTGCGAGCGAGCGCGCAGGGGACTTCAGCCAGTGGCTGGCTCGCTTCCCGGTAGACGCTGCACAGTGCGATGGCAGCGGAAGCGCCCCAGCCAATTGCCGCTATGTCATTTACGACCCGTCCACCTATGATCCGCTGACGAGCACCCGTCAGCCCTATGCAAACAACGTAATTAGTGCTCCAGATCCCAAGGCACTGGCGTATCTCTCGCACTTCCCGAACCCTAACTACACGTCGCCTGTGCCCGGCGACTTCAACAACTGGTCCGGCACCAACACCAGCGGCATAGACAACAACAACTATTCGGCGCGTATCGACTACACCTTATCCAGCCGCGATAACCTCTACTTCCGTTATGCGCATGATTATGGAACCATCTTGAGCGAGGGCGGTCTGGTTCCCGAGCTTGCGCTCGGGAATGGGCCGGTACACACGACGGACAGCTACCAGGTCCACTGGGTGCACACCTTCACGAATTCATTCAACAACGAGCTCAACTTCAGCATCACTCAGGCTAAAAACGCCAGCAATCAGGCAGCGCAGATTAACAAATTCATGGAGACGAAGTGGCTCCCGGATCTTTTTCAAAACACTTCGACGGGCGGCGCAGGATTCACGCCGTACGACCTTCAGCAGTTGGGTATAACGAATGACGCAACCTTTTCCGTAATGTTCTCCGGAAACTCGCTTTTCGATCGGTTAAGCATCGGAACCACGGAATACTGGTATCAGGCTGTTCCGATCTACCAACTCTCGGATAACGCTACAAAAATCTGGGGCCGTCATACCCTCAAAGCCGGTTTCTACTGGCAGCGGCGAGATGAACGCGATAACGACGTAATCCGCTCCGTCAATGTCGGCGGCGGATGTCAGGACTGCGGCAATCCAACCGACTACACCGCGCGCGGACCCTTCAGCAACGACGGTTCCGGATGGAATACTCTTGCCGAGTTCGAAACCGGTGCCGTTGCCAACATGAACCAGCGCACGCCGCTCACGGGTGGAGATGGCAGCCTGTGGTTTCGCATGCCGGAATATTCGGCGTACCTCAACGACTCCTGGAACGTGAATCACAGCTTGACCCTGAACCTCGGTCTTCGCTATGACATTGCCATTCCCGCTTACAGCGTGGATAACTACTGGGGTGTAATGGATCTTACCTACCCTGGATATCGGTTGGTTATGCCGGGTCTGACTCCGGGAACTCATAATCCGCCATATCCGGCGGACAAGAATAACGTTGCGCCGCGTTTCGGATTTGCATATCGCTTCAACGACAAAACCGTAATCCGCGGTGGATATGGCATCTTCTTCGAGACGGGACGATTTAAATTCCTGGATCAGATGTTCTGGAGCTCGCCCGGGTATGGCGGAGTCACCTACGACTCCACGACCTATGCGCCCGATCCAAATGAGACATATTTCAAATTAAAGGATGTATTTCCGGCCACAGTCTCGATCAAGAAAGGGACATGGCCTGTTCCCATAGGAGCCGACGGCGGCGAACTGTATGGCCGCCAGTCTCCGCAGACCATCGATAGCGACAGCGCCGTGACGCCGTATCTTCAGCGGTGGAGCCTCGATCTCCAGCAGGAAATGGGGAGAAATACCGTCGCTTCGCTCGGCTATGTCGGTTCGCAGGGAACCAAGCTGACAACACAATATGATTTGAATCTGCCCTCTCAGGGTGTCTACCTCAACAGCGACGACTACTACAACGCCCGGCCTCTTACTGCGATAGCTCCCGGACGGTGGGACTCCATCTGGGCTGTGCATCACAACCGGAGTAATAACTACCATGCACTCACCGCTCAACTGAAAACGCAGGGGTGGCACAATCTGACCAGTGTGATCGGCTATACATGGTCAAAGCAGATGGACACGTTCTTCGGTGAGAGCGGAGAGAGTGGCGTGCAATCCATCGGAGGGCAATGGCATCCGGAGTGGTCGTATGGCCCTTCGGACACCAACCACACCAACCGGTTTGTGGCTGCGCTTATGTATCAGTTGCCGGGAAACAACATATCCAACCGCCTGCTCCGCGAGGGCCTGGGTGGATGGCAACTCAACGCCATCACAACTTTTGAGTCGGGCGCTCCAACAACGGTGACGAACGGTTATACCAGCTCATTTGATTATATGGGGGACGTACCAGACCGCGTCTGCAATGGCAACCTTCCCCGCGGCCAACGCACATTTACGCGTCACTTCGACACAGATTGCTATGTAAACCCGCTGCCCGATCCGAACACTGGTATCGCGTTGCATCGGGGTGACGAGCGCCGAAACAATCTGGTTGGCCCCGGAATCAGTAACTGGGACACGTCCGTGAACAAAGATTTTCCCCTCTATGGCGAGGGGACCCGACTGCAGTTCCGGGCCGAGTCATTCAACACGTTCAACCATACTCAGTGGATGGGCTTAAATACCACCGATGATCGCGAGGTCAATCCAGCCAGCCAGTTTGGATATGTCACCGGGGCACGTCCCGGCCGGCATATGCAGTTTGCGTTGAAGATTCTCTTTTAGTGTCCGGCAGAAGGGTATAACTGCGGATTGGTGAAAGAAGCCGGCCAGGCCAGTGATCGAGGAGGCCTGGTCGGTATCCCGTCTCGATATCAAGGAGTGACTTTGTTTCAGCCCGAAACCTATGCCATCACGCTGTTGTTCATGATCGCCAGCATGATCTGCTGGGGATCCTGGGCCAACGCGGTGAAGTTTGTGCCCGGCTATCGCTTTCAGTTGTTTTACTGGGACTACGTCATCGGCCTCATCCTGGGCGCGCTTGCATGGGGATTCACACTTGGCACACTCGGCTCTACCGGTCGTCCTTTTGTTGCGGACCTTCTGCACGCAAATGGCTCCAGTATCGGCTGGGCATTCGTAGGCGGAATTATCTTCAACGTGGCCAATCTTCTCCTGGTGGCCGCCATTGATATTGCAGGGCTTGCAGTAGCTTTTCCCGTCGGCATCGGCATCGCGCTGGTAGTAGGAGCAATCAGCAGTTACCTGATCTCTCCTGCGGGCAATGCGATTCTGCTCTTTGGAGGAATTGCTCTGGTGCTCGCAGCAATTCTCTGCGACGCAATTGCATATCGGGAGCGGGAGCGCGAAAAGCCGGCCATGAGCCGGCGAGGCGTCATGATCAGCATCATCTCCGGACTTCTAATGGGCAGTTTCTATCCATTTGTGGCCAAGGCGATGAGCGGCAATGACGCCCCGGGACCGTACGCCATCTCAGTGTTTTTCGTGCTTGGCGTCGCTATTTGTTCCGTGCCGGTGAACTATCTCATCATGCGGAAGCCACTCGATCGCGCGCAGCCTGTTTCCATGAGCGGCTATTCGCTGGCCCCCTTGAAATGGCATGCGTGGGGAATCGCAGGCGGATTGATCTGGTGTACGGGAGCGGTCTTGAACTTTGTAGCGTCTCGTGCCCATCTTGTTGGGCCTGCAGTATCGTATTCGATCGGACAAGGAGCAACGATGATTTCGGCAGCGTGGGGAGTCTTCGTATGGCACGAATTCTCTTCAGCATCCCGTCGCTCGAAGAACTTTCTTGTCTGGATGTTTGGGCTCTTTTTGCTTGGGCTGATTGCCGTTTCTCTGGCTCCCGTTTTTTAGGATTCCGGACGCGCGGCACTCAAGGTCTAAAGGGAACAGAAGGGAACACATGGGCATCGGCCGGAAGCCAATCGTGGTCGTGGGCAGCATCAATCTGGATCTTGTGGCCAAAGCAGATCACATCCCGGCGGCGGGGGAGACAGTGCATGGCAGCGACTTCCAGACGCATCCCGGCGGGAAAGGGGCCAACCAAGCGGTTGCCGTGGCGCGGCTTGGATATCCGGTTCAGATGATCGGAAAGCTCGGCAGCGACGCCCTCGGCGAACAGCTGCGCTCACACTTGCAGGACGCCGGCGTTGGTCTCGAAGGCGTGGCGCACTCGGAAGGCGCTTCCGGCGTCGCGATGATTGTCGTCGCTCCTCAGGGAGAAAACTGCATCGTCGTGACGCCCGGTGCCAATGCGCAGGTCACGCCTGAGTATGTCGATCGCTACCGGGGCATGATCCAGAACGCAGGTATGGTCCTTACGCAATTGGAAATCCCCGTCGAGACTGTGCAGCATGTAGCAAATTTGTGCTTTCAATACAACGTGCCCTTGATGCTTGACCCGGCGCCTGCGCAGACGTTGCCGCGCGCTCTCTTGAAACGTATCGCCTGGCTTACGCCGAACGAAACGGAAGCGGCATTTTATGCAGCAAACAGCTCGAATGGGAGCGGCGAAACTGGCCCGCGCATGATGGCGCGTCACCTGCTCGCGCTTGGGCCTCCCGGCGTACTCCTCAAGATGGGGCCACGCGGCGCATACGTCGCAACGAAAAATGTGGAAGAGCAGATCGATGCTATCGCGGTAAATGCGATCGATACCACGGCGGCGGGAGATGCTTTCAATGGAGCGTTCGCGGTCGGGCTGATGCTTGGCAAAAATCCCATCGAAAGTACGCGCTTCGCCGTGGCAGCAGCGGCTCTGTCAGTCACGCGAGCCGGCGCGCAGCCTTCCATGCCCGTTCTCCAGGAAGTCGAACAGCTGTTGAGATAAGCCCGATAGCAAGCAGTGCAACTTTCATTTGTGAGCAAAGGCTTTATGAAAATAAACGGCAATGTCATGCGTCCCTCGCTGAATCTCCTTTTTGCTGCCGCCCTGCTGGCCATGCCCGCAATCGGGCAAGACTCGCATTTTCGCCCGGAGGGGCAGCAGTTTCCCTCGCCGGACTGCCTCGATGTCAGCAATGCATATTCCGCGGCGCTTTCTGGCGGGTATCGTCCTTGCCCGGCCGGAACGCACGAGGAGTGGCTGAAAGATCTTCAGCACTGGCGGACGGAGCGGCGAATCCGCATCGGTTACGACGGAGCGCGATACTCACTTCCCGCTTTGCAGTGGACGCAGTCCAGCTTTATTCAACCGCAAATGATGGTGCAGGACAGGTATCTATACGATCCTGTCGCCGGAAAATACACCGTGGATCGCTATCTCGATGATCTCGAGAAGCGTTATGGCGGAATTGATGCGGTGCTGGTCTGGGCGACCTATCCGAATATGGGCATGGATGATCGCAATCAGCACGACATGGTCCGCTCCATGCCCGGCGGAGTCGCCGGTGTGCAGCAGATGGTGGCGGACTTCCACCGGCGCGGCGTGCGAGTGCTTTTTCCGATGATGATGTGGGACCAGGGCACACGCGATCCAGGAGCCCTGGCCGCAGGCGATTGCGGAGTTTATGAAGCAGCTGAACGCCGATGGCATCAACGGCGACACGCAGGATGGTGTGCCGCTTGCCTTCTCTCTCGCGGCCGAAAAAGCCGGACACCCTCTGGCATTTGAGCCCGAGGGTTCTCCCGCCGATGAAGCAGTCGCATGGAACGTCATGACCTGGGGACAATATAAGTTTCCATTTACGCCAGAGGTGGATCGTTTCAAATGGCTCGAAACCCGCCACATGGTCAACATTTCGCACCGCTGGAACCGCGACAAAACCGAAGATTTGCAGTTTGCGTTCTTCAACGGAGTCGGTTGGGAGAGCTGGGAAAACGTCTGGGGCATCTGGAACGGAATCACACCGCGCGATGGTGAAGCAACCCGTCGCATGGCTACCATCGAGCGCGGCGTTGCGCCCTTCCTCGTCAGCCCGCAGTGGGAGCCGCTCTATCCGATGACTCTTTTCGGCATCTTTGCCAGCCGCTGGCCTCTCGGCGACCAGACGGTGTGGACCATCGTGAACCGCAACGAATACGACGTAAACGGAAGACAGATGTCGGTGCCGTCGAAGCCCGGCATCCGCTACTTCGATCTCTATCACGGAGTCGAGCTCAAGCCCGATCATGAAGAAGGCAGCGACGTATTGTCATTCCCGATCGAGGCCCACGGCTTCGGCGCGATTCTCGCAACCAACGGAGAGCCCGACGCTCATGTGCAGGATCTGATGAAGCGCATGAAGGGGATGACGGAGAAGCCTCTCTCCAGCTTCGATGGGATATGGAAGCCGATTCCGCAGCAGCTTGTCGACATATCGCCGACGAAACCGGCGTCCGGCGCGCCCGAAGGAATGGTCGAAATTCCCGAAGCCTCATTCATCTTCCGTGTCCGCGGCATCGAGATCGAAGGCTCTAACGACGTCGGAGTCGATGTGCAATATCCGTGGGAGGACATGCCTCGGCGGTTCCACGAGCACAAGATGGAGATTCAGCCCTTTCTATATCGATAAGTATCCAGTTACAAATGCCGAGTTCAAGAAATTTCTGGATGCATCCCACTACCATCCGCAAGACGATCTGAATTTTCTGCGGGACTGGAAGAACGGAACCTATCCCGACGGATGGGCAAACAAGCCTGTCACCTGGGTATCGCTCGAAGACGCGCGCGCTTATGCCAAGTGGGCTGGCAAGCGCCTTCCGCACGAGTGGGAGTGGCAATACGCCGCGCAGGGTACGGATGGCCGCACCTATCCTTGGGGCAATACGCATGGCAGCAGGATGCGGTGCCCACACCCAGCCATGACCGCACCCTGCAATGCTCCCGATGATGTCGATGCACATCCTTCCGGCGCCAGCTCCTTCGGCGTCATGGATATGGTCGGCAACGTCTGGCAGTGGACCGACGAATACACAGACGAGCACACGCGCGCCGGTATTCTGCGTGGCGGCAGCCATTACCAGCCGCTAGGCTCCATCTGGTATTTTCCGCAGGCGTACCGCAACGACGAGCACGGCAAGCTGCTTCTGATGGCCCCCAGCTACGACCGCTCCGGAACCCTCGGCTTCCGCTGTGTGGAGGATGCCCGATAGAGAAGAATCAGCAGCGGTTGAGATGCCGGACCAATCACGGCCTCGCTGGATACGAATCAGTGAGGCCAATCTCCGTGTGTCACGCCTGCAGAGATTCTTTCGCACTCGACTGAGACCGGGCTTGCGAAGCTGCCCCGGTTGTCTGTCGCACGATAAGGCTGGTCTCGACCGGATGTGTCGGGTGGCGCGCAGATCCCACCTCGATGCGATGACGAAGCGTTGAAAATGCCACCTGTGCGATGTCGGCGCACGACATGCGTACCGTGGTCAGCGGCGGCAGCATGAACTGCGCGATGTGCACGTCGTCGAAGCCGATGACCGAGAGGTCCGCCGGCGCCTGCTTGCCGGCCTCAAACAGGCAGTGCATAACCCCAATCGCCGTCAGATCGTTCGAACAGACGACCGCGGTTGGCGGCTGCGGCCGTGCCAGCAGTTGCGACATCGCGGCCATGCCGCCTTCTAGCGTGTGGTCGCCTTCCACTATCAGCTCCGGCCGCAGCTTCTGGTGATGCCCCCGCATGGCTTTTTCGAAAGCCTCGCGACGAAACCGCGCGGATGCCTGTTCAAGAGGACCGCTGACGAACGCAATCGAGTGATGGCCCAGCTCGACCAGGTGCGCTACGGCCTGCCGGATGCCTTCGTCATAATTCACGCGCACCGCGTCGATCTTGGGGAAGGCGGGAGCGCCGTCCATAACGACCAGCGGCACCCGATGCGATGCCAGTTCTTCTAGCACCGGTGCCTCGCGGCCGAACATCATCACCGCCACCCCATCTACCTTCCGCTGCAACACACGGCGTACCGACATCGCAATGCTGGCGGGATCGTTCGGCGTGGAGGCGAGCAGGACCTCATAACCGCTTTCTACCGCAAGCTGTTCGAAGCGCTGGATCAATTCGGGGAAAAAGGGGTTAGTGATCTCGGTCACCATCAGGCCGATGATGTGGCTGCGTCCAGAAACCAGAGCGCGTGCCTGGGGGTCCGGCTGGTAATTTAGCTCGCGGACCGCGCGCCAGACACGCTCTGCCATCTCGCGGTTGACCGTGCCTTTGCCATTGGTGACGCGTGAGACTGTAGAAATGGAGACACCGGCCTTGCGGGCTACGTCGCGGATGTCCATCCGGGCCCGCGGCTTGTCCGCTTTTGCACGCTTCTGCATGGGGACGAGTATAGAGGCTGGAAGAGAGTAAACATCGCGAAAGGCTGGAGCGAACCCGGATTGGAAAACGTTTCCCTCCGTGCTGTCAATGTGCGATACTGCTCCCCGCGACTACTCTCACCCAGCGGCCGCCAAACTCTAGAAGGATTCTTTATGCGCCTGGAATCCCTCCGCTCCGCTGTGCTGGAGGCCAACCTCGAACTTGTCCGCCGGGGATTGATTCTGTACACATTTGGAAACGCCAGCGGCATCGACCGTGAAAGCGGGCTGGTAGTGATCAAGCCCAGCGGTGTCCCCTATGAAGAGCTGAAGCCTTCCGACCTGGTTGTCACTGATATCCAGGGAAAGATGGTGGAGGGGACCTTGCGGCCTTCGTCCGATCTAGCCACCCACCTGTTGCTCTATCGAGCATTTCCGGCGATAGGCGGCGTGGTCCATACCCACTCCGAGTTCGCCACTGCATGGGCTCAAGCCGGCCGGGAGATTCCAGCCTACGGCACCACTCACGCGGACTACTTCTACGGTCCCGTCCCCGTGACCGAGGAACTGACGGCAGAAGAGGTCGGCGGCGATTACGTCCTCAACACCGGCCACGCCATCGCGCGCCGCTTCGAGAAGCTCGACCCCCTCGCTGTCCCAGCAGTGCTCGTCGCCGGGCACGCACCTTTCTGCTGGGGGGTCACCGCGGCGGATGCCGTGCATAACGCAGTTGTTCTGGAGGCGGTCGCGCGCATGGCCTACTACACTGCCACCCTCAACGCTGCATGTCCCGGCGTGGCCCAGCATTTGTTGGACCGGCACTACTTCCGCAAGCACGGCGTGAACAAGACCTACGGACAGGAGAGGAATTGAAGGCGCTACTTTGATTATGCCGCTCAACACGCTCTCACAGCTCGGCCTTATTCTGGCCACCAATCCGGCTGGCCGGTCGCTGGCCCATCTCGATCCGGTCGATATACTGGTCATCGCGATCTACTTCGCGATCGTCATCTTCATCGGCTTCTACCTGAAGGGCGCCTCGAATACCAGCGAGGAATTCTTCATGGCCGGCCGCGAGATGACGGCATGGATCGCTGGCCTCAGCTTCGTTTCTGCCAATCTCGGCTCGCTGGAGCTGATGGGCTGGGCCGGGTCTGCCTATCAATACGGCATCCTGGCGGCGCACTGGTATTGGATAGGCGCCATTCCGGCGATGCTCTTTCTCGGCATCATCATGATGCCGTTCTATTACATCTCGAAGACGCACTCGGTGCCCGGCTATCTGCACCTGCGTTACGGTGACGGAACGCGCGCGCTTTCCGCTGTCAGCTTCGCCTTCATGACGGTGCTGATGAGCGGCATCAATATGTACTCGATGGCGCTGGTCATGAAAGTGGTGCTGGGCTGGAACCTCAACTTCAGCATCTGGGTGTCGTCGGTCACGGTTGCCATCTATGTTGCGCTAGGTGGGTTGCGCTCCGCCATCTTCAATGAGGTGCTGCAGTTCATCCTCATCTGGGCGGGCGCGCTGCTGATCCCGATCCTGGGCATGATCGAGGTCGGCGGTTGGACCAACCTCCGCGCATCAGATCCTCACCAACCTGGGGCGCTCCGACTACGTTCATCTCTGGAGCACCACCGGTCACTTTCACGACAATCCGATGGGCATTCACTGGACCGGCCTCGTCTTTGGACTCGGGCTGGTGATCAGCTTCGGCTATTGGACTACGGATTTCCTGGTAGTGCAGCGCGTGCTTTCCGCGCACAATCTTCGCGCCGCGCGTCTGTCGCCCATCATCGGGGCGGCCTTCAAGATGGCGGTGCCCTTCATCGTGATCCTGCCCGGACTGCTGGCGCTCTCGGTGTTGCCCTTTCATCTGGTCGGGGAAGCGCAGGCCGTGGCTACCGGACAGCATAGCTATAACGAAGTGCTGCCGCTGATGCTGGTGCGTTACTGCGGGCCGGGACTGCTGGGTCTGGGCGTCACCGCGCTGATCGCGGGATTCATGTCCGGCATGGCAGGCAATGTCAGCGCCTTCTCGACCGTCTGGACCTATGACATCTACGGCGCCTTCATCAACAAACGCGCTTCGGACAAGCACTACGTCGCCATGGGTCGCTGGTGCACCTTCGTCGGCGTGCTCATCTCGGTCGGCACCGCGTACTTGGTGCAGCACGCCGCCAGCATCATGGATTACGTGCAGGGGCTCTTCAGTTTCTTCATCGCGCCTCTGTTCGGCACCGTGATTCTGGGCATGCTGTGGAAGCGTACGACCAAGGCCGGCGGGTTCTGGGGACTGCTGGCCGGCACCTGCACCGCCATCGGACTATGGGGCTGGGTGCGCGTGGACCATGCGGCGCTTCGTTATGTGGCGCTCTCGCCCGACGCTAAAACCATGGCCGAAGATATGTATCGCGCGCTCTGGTCGTGGATAGTGTGCGTGATCGTGACCGTCGTTGTGAGCTATATGACGAAGCCGAGGCCCGTCTCCGAGCTGGCCGGGCTGGTGTACGGCGCTTCGCCGATTCCGAAGGAACATGACGATCACTGGTATCAAAAGCCGATCGTGTGGGCCTGCGTGGTCTTTGTCGTATTCCTCGCGCTGAACATCATCTTCTGGTAAGGAGCAGCCCAATGCGCGCAACAATGTCGATCTGGTTCTTCGCCGGCATCATGCTGCTGGCCTACGGAATCGTCATCCTTGCAGCGGGCCTGTGGGAGCTTGGCCATCCGCTGGCTCATCCGCCCGCCCTGTACCAGCTGCATGCTCCAATCTGGTGGGGAGCGCTCCTCGCCATATCCGGCGGCTTCTACACCATTAGATTCTGGCCGCGGCGTTAGCGCCCCGGCCATACCGGCAAAGGGACAATGACTCTTCAGAGAAGAAAGATTTAGGTTCAGATATGCCAAAACTGTTAACGCTTGCATTGATTGTTGGAAATCGCGGCTTCTTTCCCGACCACCTCGCCAAAGAAGGCAGAGAGGCGATGATCGGCGTGCTCGAAAAGGCCGGCATCCGCGTCATCGCGCTGACGCCGGAGCAGTCGAAATTCGGCGCCGTCGAAACGCCGGACGAAGCGCGCCGCTGCGCGGAGCTCTTCCGCAAGCATCGCGAAGAGATCGACGGCATCATCGTGACCCTGCCGAATTTCGGCGAGGAGCGGGGCATCGTCGATGCAATCCGCCACTCCACCCTGCAGGTTCCGGTGCTGGTGCAGGCCACGCCGGACCGCACGGACGACATGAAGATCTCCGACCGCCGCGACAGCTTCTGCGGCAAGATGTCCGCCTGCAACAACCTGAAGCAGTACGGCATTCCATACTCCATCACTTCGCTGCATACCTCGGCGCCGAACTCCGAAAGCTTCGCGAAGGACCTGGCGTGGTTCTGTGCCGTCTGCCGCATTGTGCGCGGCTTTCGCAATCTGCGCATCGGCTCCCTCGGCGCGCGGCCCGCCGCATTCAATACCGTCCGCTATTCGGAGAAGCTGCTCGAGCGCTCCGGCATTTCCGTCGAGCCGCTCGATCTGTCGGAGGTCTTCGGCCGCATCGACCGGTTGAAGGACACCGACGATGTCGTCCAGGCCAAGCTTGCTGCGATCAAGAAGTATGTCTCGACCAACAACATCCCAGAGCCCGCACTGCTCAAGATGTCCAAGCTCGGGGCGGTGATCGAAGGCTGGATGAAGGAGACCTACTGCACCATCTCCGCCATACAGTGCTGGACATCGATGGAAGAATACTTCGGCGTCGTGCCCTGCACGGTCATGAGCATGATGAGCGAGAACCTTTTTGCTTCCGCCTGCGAGGTCGATGTTTGCGGCGTGGTGGGCATGCACGCGCTGGCGCTGGCCAGTGAGACCCCAAGCGCGCTGCTGGACTGGAACAACAACTACGGCAGCGATCCCGACAAGTGCGTCTGCTTCCACTGCTCCAATCTGCCCAAGCACTTCTTCGAAGACGTGATCATGGACTTTCAGGCGATCATCGCCGGCACCGTCGGCAAGGAAAACACCTTCGGCACCTGCGTAGGGCGAGTGAAGGCCGGCGCCATGAGCTTCGCCCGCTTCTCGACCGACGACTTCCACGGGCGCATCCGCGGCTACGTCGGCGAGGGCGAGTTCACGCGTGATCCGCTGGAGACCTTCGGCGGCGCGGGCGTCGCGTACATCCCGAAACTGCAGAAGCTGCTTCGCTACATCTGCGAGCAGGGCTTCGAGCATCACGTCGCGGCGAATTTCTCGCAGTCGGCCAGCGCCGTCTACGAGGCCGCAGTACGATATCTCGGCTGGGACATGTACTACCACAATCAGCCGGAGGCCTAGCACTGTGCCGATCGTAGCAGGTGTAGATTTCGGCACATTGAGCGTACGCGTCACGCTGCTGGACAGCGATGCGGACGGTTCGGGCAAGGTGCGCGGACGGCTCGGCACCGCGACAGCGGAGTATCCGCTGCATCGCCGCCGCGACGATCCCGACTACGCGACGCAATCGCACGACGACCAGATGGATGCGCTGGTCAAGGCCATGCGCGCAGCGCTGGAGCAAACAGGTGTACGCGGTGGCGACGTGATCGCCCTGGCGCTCGATACCACCGGCTCGAGCGTGGTGCCCGTCGATGCCAACATGCAGCCGCTGTCTGAGTACTACCTGTGGTGCGATCATCGCGCGAAGAAAGAGGCGCAGCAGATCACCGCGCTCGCTCACGCCGAAAAGCTCGAGGCCATTGAGTGGTGCGGCGGCGTCTACTCGCACGAGTGGGGCTTCGCGAAACTGCTGCACTTCCTGCGGCACAATCCCGATAAGCGCGCCGCCTTCGCCAGCGCTTTCGAGCACTGCGACATGGTCGCCGCGACGCTCTGCGGCATCACCGACCCAAAGCAGGTGAAGCGCAGCGTCTGCGCCATGGGCCACAAGTGGATGTGGAACCCCAAGTGGGATGGCTTGCCGCCGCAGTCTTTCCTCTCCAAGCTCGATCCGCTCTTCGACGGTGTGCGCGAAAAGCTGGCAGGCGAGTACGTCACCTCCGATCACATCGCCGGCCATCTTTCGGCAGAGTGGGCCGACGCACTCGGCCTTCGCGCAGGCATTCCGATTCCGGTGGGTGCATTCGACGCGCACTGGGATGCCATCGGCGCCGGTTGCCGCGAAGGCGATGTCGTCAACGTGGTCGGTACCTCGACCTGCATCATCGCGATGGAAAAACGCACCACGCTGGTGCCGGGCGTGTGCGGCGTCGTGCCGGGCAGCGTGCATCCGGGTTACACCGGCATCGAAGCCGGGCTTTCGGCTACCGGCGACATCTTTGAAGCCATCGCGAAGCGTGCCGGCACGAAAGTGAAGGATCTTTCGCAGGGACTCGAGCGCTATCGCGCCGGCCAGACCGGACTGCTGCGTCTGAGCTGGGACAACGGGGACCGCACCGTGCTGGTGAACGCAGAGCTCGGCGGCGTCACCCTCGGCTGGAATCTGGTGCATACCGCGCAGGATGAGTTGTTCGCCGCCATCGAGGGCACGGCGTTTCACACGCGCATCATTCTCGAGCGCATGGCGGAGAATGGCGTGCCGGTGGAGCGCATCATCAATGGCGGCGGCATCCCGCAGCAGAATGCAGTGCTGAACCAGGTCTACGCCAACGTGCTCGAACAAGCCGGTGCTGGTGCCGGACGGCGCGCCGACCAGCCTCGGCTCCTGCATCTTCGCCCTGCTTGCCGCGGGCGCGATCTCCTCCGTCGAGCAGGGCCAATCCATGCTGTGCCTGCCGCACCGCACCTTCCTTCCGCAGCCTGAAGCGGCGGCTATTTACGATCGCCTCTTCGCGCTGTACCGCGCGGTGTACTTTGCGCTCGGCACTCCGGATGCGCCGCCGGCCGCACTCGGCGACGTTCTGCCGGAACTGAAGCGCATCGCCGCAGAGGCTCAGTTCCTCTCCCAAATTGCAACCTGCATTGCAATAAATCCCACAGCGGGAATTAGTTTCTCCAAATGTTTGCCTGCTGCGATAATTTCTTGCCAACCCAGCCGATAAGACCTCTGAGCGAGCAGTTCGTGCCCGCTCAGAGGAGCGCTCATGACCTGGGGACGATGGACATTTATAGCGTTCGGCCTGCTGATTCTGTGCTTTCTACTGGCCTGCACATCCGCCTCGGCGGAATCGGCCTCTGAGGCATCAAACCTGCCTTATTCCTCGTCATTGCAACCTATTATCTCTGCGGCCCGGGTGCGTGTCGCGTTGCCGGAGCAGGAACGTCCGCATCTCCTGGATGATGGTTTGTACGCCTCCATCGCCGGCTATCGCACCCTCGACTATCTCAGCACGCGCCGCGCGCTGGCAGGCGGCGCGCGCGAGGTGGTCCTCCCGCAATGGGTCGTAGCCAATCGCGGCACGTTTATCGCGTTCGAGGGACTTGCTACCGCAAGCGAAGTCGGCGGTTCCGTGTGGCTCATCCGGCACGGCCATCGCCGCATGGCGCGCGCCGTGAACCTCATGAGCATCGGCCTGGGCACGCAGGCCGTTGTCAACAACTACACCGAGCCATTTGTTATCCAACTGCAACCGGCGCGGTGATCTGCGCCTGTCTGCCTACTTCTGGAAGAGCAGCGGCGTGAAATTGATCAGGTTGTTGCGCCAGACCATCCAGGTGTGGCGGCCGGGGTTTCGATGACCGTCACCGGAATCTGCTGCTGCTTCAGCCACGCGGTGAAGGCACGGTTCGGCGTAATGAGATGATCGTCCGTGCCGCAGGCGACCCAAAGCAGCTTCAGGCGGTCCTTCTTCCGCACTTCTGAGGCGAGATTGGGAAAGACCCGGCCGAGATCCTCCTTGTCGGGCACCGCCGAGGAGAAGGCTCCGACGTAAGCGAAATCGTCCAGGTGGTTAAGGCCGGTGCGTAGGCTTTCGCCGCCGCCCATCGAGAGGCCGGCGATGGCGTGGTCCTTGCGGTCCTTCGAGATCGAGTACATCTTCTCTGCCTGCGGCTTCACTTCAGTGAGCAGTATTTGGGTGTACTGCGTAAAGTTGCGCTCCACCAGCGCCTTGTCCTGCCATGCGTTCCAGGTGTGGCTGATCATATCCATGGTGCCGTAGCCGAGCGGCATCACGACGATCATGGGCTTGATCTTGTTCTGCGCAATCAGATTATCGAGGATGACGTTCGCGCGTCCGACCGCTGTCCATCCGCTCGCGTCGTCGCTGTATCCGTGCAAAAGATACAACACAGGATACTTTTTCTTCGCGTTGTAGTCCGGTGGCGTGTAGACGAAGAAGTCGCTGGCGCGGTCCAATATCTGCGATTGGTAGAAGTGGTGGTGGATGACGCCGTGCGGCACGTTCTGCACATCCCAGTCCATCGGCTGCGGACCGGGGACCTCGATTTCGTTCTGCACGTTAATCAGGTTGGGCTTGATGAGCACGCTGCCGGGATCCAGATACGCGATGCCATCTGCGCGGAAGCCATAGCCATAGAGCTCAGGCTGGAGCGGCGCGGTGGTCAGAGTCCAGACGCCGTCTGGGCCTTGCGTCATCGGCTGCGGATCGGCGCCTTCGAGGTCGAGCATCACTTCCTTCGCGCCGGGCGCCGGGAAGTGGAAGGTGATCGTGCCGATCCGGGTTGACGGTGGGACCGGTCGGATGTTGCGGTAGTCTGTGTGGCATGCCGCCTTTGGCGGAGTGTGTTCGTTGTGCACGGTGGGCTGAGCGGGAATCATGGCCGGCAGAAAGAGCAGCGCGGCTGGAACAAGAGAGGCAGCGCGGGAAAAGGCTTTCATGTCGCCCAACAGTCTAGAGCATTTCTACGGCAAATGTGTCGTCACGCAGAAAGGCGGCAGACGATTGTCTGCCGCCTTTGCCGGGATGCGATGCTACTTCTTGGTGTGGAGCCGGTGCCTGCTGATGGATAGGCGCGGTTGGGGTACCCTCAAGGACCGAGCCGCCGCCGGCGTGCTTGCCGATCAGGACGAAAAGAGCGATGGAGGTGACCATAAAGATGATGGCGCCCCAGGTCGTGAGCTTGGTGAGCATGTTGGCCGCGCCGCGCGGCCCGAATGCAGTCTGCGATCCCTGACCGCCGAACGCGCCGGCGAGATCGGCGCTCTTGCCCTGCTGCAGCAGGATGACCGCGATCATGAATACAGATGACGATGACGTGGATGATGGTCAGGAAGAATGATCATGCGACTGCTTTCTCAAAGCTCCGAGGCGCGACTTCCGGATTCTCGAAGATTTGGTGCGGAAGGGGGGACTTGAACCCCCATGCCTTTTGGGCGCCACCCCCTCAAGATGGTGTGTCTGCCAATTTCACCACTTCCGCACTTCTAAATGCGTTTATTTCCAACTGCATACCTGAATAATCTTCGCCAAGACCTTCCAGGTGTATTTCGCTTTTTTCAACGACCTTTTTTGCATCGACCTTTTAGCCACGGGCGTCCGGTGTTCGGGAATCGCCAGCCGCGCAAAAGCTTCTGAACGGCGCTCGCCTGAGGGCAGACATAACGCACCGTCGTCTTGATGGTATCGTGGCCGGCCACGTACTGCAACGTAAAGGGATCGGGTGACGCCACAACCGACTTCCGGCCGACAAATTCCGTAGCCGACGCGCAGAATTTCCAGATCTCGCCGGAGTATTTCCGTGCGGCTGGGACCGCATGTCTCAGCCGCCCGCCCTTCACCATGCATGATGATGACAAGGCTCCGCTGGTCGCGGTGGTGAATCGCGAATTTGCGCTCAAGGTTTTCGGGTCCGTCGACAAGGGGATGGGCGGGCATTTCAAGTTCTGGGGCGGTAAACGGGCAGAAGTTGTCGGCGTCCTGGAGGATGGCAAGTACGAAACGCTTACCGAAGATCAGAAAACGGCCATGTTCTTTTCGTTCCTCCAGCAGCGTTCCTCAGACACCTGGATTGTTGTTCGATCCGAACGCGACTCGGCAGAGATTGCTACCGCGTTGCGGCGGTTCATAGACAGCCTCGATCCGGCACTGCCGCTCGAAATCAGAACATGGAATCGTGAACTGGATTCCGCGCTGTTTGCCGCGCGGGTCGCCACCGTGGCATTAGGCGCGTGCTGGGCGCAATGCTCGCCATCACCGGCATCTTCGGCATGGCCTCATACACCGTAAGCAAGAGCCTGCGCGAGTTCGGCGTCCGGATCGCTCTCGGCGCCAATCATCAACGGGTGCTAGGCGCGGCGCTGGGGCGCGCTTTTCGGTTGCTCGCAATCGGCTCAGCGGCGGGGATGATCCTCAGTGTGCTCGCGACTCGTGTGCTTTCGTTCATCGTCTACCAGGCCACGCCAAAGGCCCCCGTCATTCTCGGTGGCGTCTTTCTGGCTAAGCTCTGTGTGGGTCTCGTCGCGGCGTGGCTCCCGGCCCGCCGCGCGCTGGCCGTCGATCCGATGATCCTGCTGCGCGATGAACGACGTGTAAAAAGCTCGTCGTTCGGGTTGATCCATGCATCGCTTCGCGAGTTGATTCGCAATGAAGTCGATAGGTGATCAATCTTCTTTGCATGTGGCAGCTAGAACGGTAAACTCTCAGCCTGCAAGCGAGCCTCATCATCGAGGCACGCCTGCATGAGATCAAACGCTCTTGAGGACGACCTGTCTCGTGATGAATCTGTCCTCCCCCGTTGCAAACGCCGCTGAAGGTACGCTTCCCCCGCTTGGGGATTTCTCTATCTCCGTCGCTCAGCCTGCGGCCGGCGCAGTTAGTCTTTTCAGGGCGATTTGGCAAGGATGTTGGCGGCGCGACTCCTGGACTCGCGCCAGCCTGCTCCGTCTCTCGTGGGTGTTTGCGCTCGCCACCCTCTGTTCTTGGCTGGGCATTGTGCTTTCCCGTCAGTCAGAAGGCGTCGCCACCATCTGGCTATCGAACGGGCTGATCTTCGGTCTCCTTATTACACAGCCGAAACGACTGTGGCTGGCCTACTTCTTAGCTGGGCTTAGCGCAGACACGCTAGCCGATCTTCTCTACGGCGATCCGTTCCGCGTCGCGATTGGCGTTTCGCTTGCGAACTCCGTCGAGGTAGTCACCTCCTGCATCCTGCTCACCTTATGGTTCCACTCGCCTCTTGACCTGTCCAAGCGCAGGTCACTGGTTGGCTTTCTGCTCATCTCTGTTCTCGGTGCGACAGCCGTAGCAAGCGCGCTCGGGGCCTGGTGGACTGTGCTTCTAGTGGGGGGTGCCCCTTGGTGGCAGATGTTTCGCGCCTGGTATCTCGGAGACATGCTGGGCATGGCGGTACTGGCTCCGATGGTCATCATGGTGCAGCGCGCTGCGTTCTTCTCGATGTTCGAACGCAGACACCTGCTCCATACACTGTCCGTTTTTTGCGCTTCCGTAGTTGTCACTACGCTGGTCTTCATGTACGGCAAGGACCCACTGATTTTCTTCATCTTTCCTGTGTTCTTGCTGGTGGCATTTCGCCTCGGGCTGCCTGGCACCACAGCAAATATCCTTCTCGTCACCCTCATGGCCATTGGTTTTACCGTGAAGGGACACGGCCCGTTGATGCTCATCGCCGGGGAGCACATGCTGCTGCATCGCGTCGTCATTGCTCAACTTTTTGCGGCGGTCGCAATTTTCACGATGTTTCCCGTTGCGGCGCTGCTCGAGGAGAAGGAGGAGCTCAAGAACTCACTCGCCGCGAGCGAGGCAAGATTCCGCAAGCTCGCCCACGTAGACGAGTTGACCGGCCTGCCGAATCGGCGCGCCTTTAACCTCCGGCTTGAGAACGCGTGGACGGACGCTTTCACTCACGGCAAACGACTGGCCCTTCTCATCCTCGATGCCGATCTTTTCAAGCAATACAACGACGACGTCGGTCACCTCGGCGGAGATGCATGTCTGCGTTCGATTGCCCGAGTGGTCGCCGGAATCGTGGACCCGACCAAAGGGATCGCAGCGCGGATCGGCGGTGAGGAGTTCGCCGTGATCTTGCCCGATGCCACGCAGGACCATGCTCAAGAAGTCGCTGAGGAGATTCGGCTCTCCATCGAAGGCCTCGCTCTCGCACACTCATCCAGTCCCTACGGCGTACAGACGGTCAGCATCGGAGTCGCGGTTCGCGTGCCGCTGGATGGCCAGATTCCGATCGATCTGATGAGGTTAGCGGATCAAGCACTCTACTCGGCCAAGCTCTCCGGGAGGAATCAGGTGGCCTGTGCTTAAACCGACAGGTTGATTCGGTTTCCGTCGATCCGCTGCTCTTCGCATTCGTGATGCGCAGAACGAGGCCTGCGAGGTCACGCCGCTTTCGACCTGAGACGGAACCGCGTGGAACGTGTAGTTTGAATCGTAAGAAGAATCAAGTGGCTTCTGATGCTTCTGGTAGCGGCGTTGGCCATTGCATCTTTGCAGCGCGCGCATGCGTCAGACAATTCTCGGGTCCGTCATTGCGCTGGTGCTGCTCGGCAGCATGAGTGGATGCGGAAGCAATGGAAGTACGGCCAGCATTCAGCCGGGAACGTATCCAATCACCTTGCAGGCGACCAGCGGCAATACGGTCCGTAATACATTGCTCGTTCTAGTCGTGAAGTAAGAGAACACGTGAGGCCCCTCGGTCAGGCTTGCCGGGTGGCTTTGAATCCGGCGCTCTCGATGAACTTCACCAGGGATTGCTCGGAGGCCAATTTCGGGTGATAGGTCACGGTCGCGGTGCTTTCCGGATAGCTGGCCTTCACCCGGATCACGCCTCGTTCCTTTTCGAGCAGCGTCTCCAGGCCGACGGCGCAGGTGATGCAGGTAAATCCGCCGATGCGGAAGGTAACGGTCTTCTGCTCGGCCAGGTCCATGCCTTCCATGGCCACCACGCCGCCAACTCCAGCGAGCGTCATCATTCCGAGGAATCGTCTGCGAATCATATTGGCCTCCGTAGTTATCGCGCAGCTGCCAGTCCGGGCTGGTAGCGCCATGGTGTCTGGCTGCTGGCAGCGCTCGAAAAACGAGTGTCGGTGTACTCAGAAAATTCAATCTTCTTCTTCAGCACACCGGTCTCAATCATGAGGTCGCGCACCAGATCGAAGTCAGCTTTGCGTGGCGCGAGCGGGCTGTAGACAACGCGGTCCAGCGGCTTGGTCAGCGCCCAGCGCAGCAGTGCCGGCTTCTGGTTGTAGTAGAAGCGTCCGACGAAATCCGCAGCATCTTCGCGCTCAGGCTTGCCCTTGTCCAGCCACAACCCGGAGCGTGCGATGCCGTCGACCAGCTGTTGCACCACTTCGGGGCGCTGATCGATCAAGTCCTGGCGGACGACAAGAATGCAGGACATATAGTCAGGCCAGTAGTCCCTGGCCTGGAACAGGACGCGACCAAAGCCGGCCATCTCAGCCTGCGAGGGAAATGGTTCACCCATGACGAATCCATCGATGGCTCCTGCGCGAAGCGCGCTGGCGACATCTGGGCGGGGCCATTTCGAGCATTTTGACGTCCGTGGGTTTGAGCCCGGCGAGCTTCATCGCACGAATCAGCATGAGGCGCTCGTCAGAAAAGCGGCTGGGAATGGCGACGGTGAGTCCGCGAAGATCGGCGACGGTCTTGACTGGGCCATTCTTTCGCACAACCATGGCGCTGCCATAGCGATGGCCGAGATAGACAACTTTGATGGGCACGCCCTGTGCTTTCAGCGCGATCGCGAGCGGGGCGACGATGAAGGCGGCCTGCACCTTGTTGGAGATAAGCGCTTCCTTGATCTCCGGGAGGCCCTGGAACAAGCGCGGGATGAAGATCTCGCCATTCTGCGAGAACTTCGAAATGTAATCCGTGACCGGGCAGGTGAGCTGGCAGGTGACGGGAATGTAGGCGACGGTGATCTTTCGCTTTGCGATCGGGCGGTAGTCGTTGAGAACGGATGCCCAGTTCACGTTCAGCCAGCCGTGCAGCGCGCTGATCGCCGCGATCCAAGCGACGGCAAGGACGATCAGTTTGGCTTTAAGACTCATGACGAAAGCCCCAGCGAACAGACTTGATCCGCTCCAGACTGCGGAAAAGATAATCGAGCGCAAGCCCGATGATGCCGATGAGCAGCATGGCGGCAACGACAAGATCGTAGCGCTTGCCGGAATTGCGCGAGTCGATGATGAGGAATCCGAGGCCGGAGTCGACGGCGACCATCTCCGCGGCAACAACAACGAGCCACGCGATGCCAAACGCGATACGCAGGCCGACAAGGATGTTGGGCAGAGCCGCGGGAAAGACAACGCGACCAAGTAGTTGCAGCGGGCTCAGGCCAAAGTTACGTCCAGCGCGGCGGAATACGGAGGAGACGTTGTTTACCCCATCCACGCAGGAAACCACGATGGGAAAGAAGGCGCCGAGAAAGATGAGCGCGGTGGCCGCGTGGTCGCCAATGCCGAGGAAGAGGATGGCAACCGGTATCCACGCGATGGGGCTGATGGGGCGGAGTAGCTGGATGACGGGGTTGACGACCTTATTGAGCTCCGGGTACCAGCCCAGGGCGAGCCCTAGCGGGATGCCGAGAACAGCGCCCAGTCCGAAGCCGATAGCAACGCGACGGAGGGAATCGGCGATGTCGGCCCAGAGAACGTGAGCCTGAACCAGCTCCATCAGGCCTTTTTTCACCTCGACGGGAGAGGGAAGGACCTTTGTGCCGGACCACCGCACGGCCAGGTACCAGCCGGCGAGCAGCAACACGAACGTGACCGCCGGCAACACGAATTTCTCCCATTTTCGCGGGGACTGGAGCGGCTTCATATCTTGTGGGCCAGCCCGATCTGCGCAAAAATGCCGTCGCGAAGTTCCAGGTAACGAGCCGAGCTGATATCGCGCGGATGTGCAATATCGATAGTGACAATTTGCTGGATGGTGGCGGGACGGGCGCTCATGACCACAACGCGATCGGCTAACTGCACCGCCTCATCGATATCGTGGGTGACGAAGACGATCGTCTTCCGCTCCGCTTCCCAGATGCGCAGCAGCTCACGGCGCATGGTAAGCCGCGTGATGGAATCGAGCGCGCCAAACGGTTCATCGAGGAAAAGCATGTCGGGGTTGACGGCCAGGGCGCGGGCCACTTCCAAGCGCTGCTTCATCCCGCCGGATAGCTCCGACGGATAAGCCTTTTCGAATCCCTCAAGGCCCACCATGTGAATGTAGTGCGCGATGCGCCGCTCGCGCTTATCACGGGCGAGCTTCGCAATCCCGAAGCCGATGTTTCCTTCCACCGTGAGCCAGGGGAAGACGCCGCGTTCCTGAAATACGAAGATGCGCCGCGGATCGGGACCTTGTACGATTTCGTTGTCCACGCGCACTTCGCCGCTTGTGGGGGAGAGAAATCCGGCCATGGTATTCAGCAGCGTGGATTTCCCGCAGCCGGAGGGACCAAGTAGGCAGACGAACTCACCATCCGCGACGTTGAGATTGATATTCTCCAGCACGGGCACTGCGTTGCCGTCACGATGGAAGACCATGCCGAGGCCGTGTGTGCTCAGTTTGGCCTGCCGGACGGCCCCCCGTGTTGTTGCATATGCGTCCGCGGCTTGCGTTGACATGTGTTGCTAGTCCTCCGAATAGCTCCACCGGAAAGATTTGATCTTTTCGAGCGAGCGCATGGCTATATCGAGCAATAACCCAATGACACCAATGACCACCATACCGGCAACAACCAGGTCGTAGCGATTGCCTGCGTTTCGGGCATCGACGATGAGAAAGCCAAGGCCGGAATTCACCGCAATCATTTCCGCCGCGACCACCACCAGCCATGCCACGCCAAGCGAAATCCGTAGACCAATCAGTAGTTGAGGGACCACTGCGGGGTAGAGAACACGGCGCATGAGGTCATAGGGGCGCAGGCCGAAATTTCGGCCCGCGTTCACATACACATCCGGGATGCTGCGCACAGCATTGATCGCGGTAAGCAGCAGCGGGAAAAAGCAACCCAGGAAAATGAGAAAGATGGCGGACATGTCACCGACGCCGAACCACAGGATGGCAATCGGTATCCAGGCCAGCGGCGAGATCGGCCGCAATACTTCCACCACCGGGCTCAACGCCAGTTCAGCACGCCTGTACCACCCGATGGCGAGACCAAGAGGAATCGCGAGCACCACCGCAAGGCCGAAGCCCCAGGTAACGCGGAACAGGGAAGCGACCACGTACTTGAAGAGCAAGCCGTGCCGCAACAGATCGACAAGCCCGATGGCGACCTGCCATGGGCTGGGCAACAGTTGTCCCGGATGCCGCATAATCGCGATCTGCCAGACGGCAAGCAGAATGGCAATGAAAATCACGGGACGAAGCCGGACGAGCAGTTTCAACTCCGTTGTTCTCCCTTTTCCGATCGCGCTGGCGGCGCTTCATGTAAGCGGCCGGGTAGGTTTGAGATTCCGTACGATCCTAACTACGTATGCTCGTCAAGGAATCGATCGAAAGGTTTAGCCTGATCTCATCCTAAAGGCGCTTGCCCATGCTCATAAGGCTGGCAAAGATGGCTCTTTCGGCCGCCAGTCCCAGTATGCGCGCTTCTGTCACCGGCATTCGCGACATTCCAGCCGAGGAATATGTATGGAAACCAGTTGCTGCGCGAGTTCACGTATCAAGCGGCCTGAACAAAGTTAGGATTGTGGAGGCATGAAGAGTCTGGTAGTTCAGTGGCGCGGCTGCGCCGGTTTCGGTGATCCGGCGGATGCGGCGTCAGCGCTGCGCCCGCCGGCAATCCGCAACGGTGCTTGCGTCTTAGTGATTGCGCTGGTGTGCACGATGCTCCTTTCCCTCATCCCGGGCTGCCGTTCCAAGGAGCGCCTGCCGAAGGTCGGATCCAAAACATATACCGATTTCGTCTCCGCGTTCTACGTCGGTCTTGCAGGGCTGCAGGTAGGCGACGATGTGCGCGCGGATGCGAAGCTCCAGCAGGCGACAGAGCTTGTTCCAGCGGAGCCGGCGGGCTGGATCGACTGGGGTGTACTTGCCTTGCGGCAACGCAACTTCGATCCCGCAGCACAAAGGCTGGAACGCGCTCACACGCTGGTTCCGAACGATGACCGCGTCGACTATCTGCTTGGTCTGCTGGAGGGAGATCGAGGAAATTCCGATGCGTCCATCTCTTATCTGCATCAGGCAATCGCACGGAACCCGCGCAATCTGCGCGCTCTCTACACCCTTGCCACCCAGGTGGAGCGGCAGGGAAGCGAGAACAGCGATGCAGAGTTGCAGACGATCTTCGAGCAGATTCTGAAAGTGCAACCGGGAAATCTCGCAGTGATGGTCGATCTATGCCGAGTCGCCGCAAAGCGCGGTGATGCGGCGACACTCCGCGCAACGGTCGCGAAGATTGAGACCCGCTCCCACAAATGGCCGCCGGAGATACAACAGCAGCTCCAGCAGTTGCAAGCCGCCGCCGCCGGTCAGTCGCCGCGCTCAGCCGCAACCCGCGCCACGTTTCTTCGCAACGTGCTAATGCGCGAGTCGGAGTTTCGCGCCGACCTCTCCCAGATCGCGGCGCAGCCCGGTGAGGAGGCCCAGCCGGTCACGCGATTCCTCAAGTTGCCGAATCCGCCTTCGCGCCCGGCCGCTCCGGACTTTGCAATGACCTTTGCAAATGAACCGGTCGCGTCGGCCCCCGGGGAGCCGTGGACATGGGCGGGTGCCATTGCGTTGAATGGATCGGACGCGCCAGTCATTGCCGAAGCAAATGCTCGGCGAGTGCATCTGGCAACCGGCGCGGACATGCCATTCCCGGGCTCCGCGACGGAGAACTTATCGCCGGAGAGCATTCTTCCCTTCGATTTCAATTACGATTTCAAGACCGACTTACTGTTCGCCGGCGATAAAGGTGTCCGGCTCTTTCGCCAGAACGGCCCCGATCACTTCACAGACGTGACCGCGGGCATGAAGCTTCCCACGGCTGTTACGAGTGCGGCATATACGGGTGCCTGGGCCATCGATCTGGAGGCCGATGGCGACCTGGATGTTGTGCTGGGCACGAAGACCGGGCTTCCGTCCGTGTTACGGAACAATGGCGATGGAACATTCGTTGTGGAGCATCCTTTTGCCGGAATATCCGGGGTTCGCCAACTCGCCTGGGCGGATCTCAACGGCGACGGCAATCCCGATGCATCGCTGATCGACGGTTCCGGAAAGCTGCACATCTTTCTCAATGAGCGAACAGGGAAGTTCACCGACGCCACACTGCCTCGTGCCTTCACGGGCGTGAGCGCGATCTGTGTTGCGGATACGGGCAACGACGATCTGCTCCGGCTGCACCTCTTGTCAGCCGATGGTCGTGTCCTCTCACTCTCTTATAACGACGGTGGCCAGACATGGGCTGAGCACCAGCTTGCGCAGATGAGTGGCCCGGTCAACGGTGAGGTCCGGTTGCGCGCGGCGGATATCGACAACAACGGCGCGGTCGATCTGCTCGTGGTGCCAGTCGCAGCAGGAACAAACGCGCGAGGAGCAGATATCTGGCTTCAGGATGAAGCCGGCACATTCAAGCCGATGCCGCGGCCGCAAGGTCCGGCGATGGTATTCGACACAGCCGATCTGCATGGAAACGGCCGCCTGGACCTGATAGGCCTGGATAACTCAGGCAAAGTGGTGGACGCGCGCAACCATGGCACGAAAAGCTATCACTGGCAGACGATCCGCCCACGCGCTCGTCAGGTCACTGGAGATCAGCGAATCAATCCTTTCGGCGTTGGCGGCGAGATAGAAATCCGTTCCGCGCTGCTCCTGCAGAAGCAGGCGATTACAGGTCCGGTGCTTCACTTCGGGCTAGGCGAGCAGCGGGGCGTGGATGTGGCGAGGATCGTGTGGCCGAACGGCTCGGTGCGCGCTGAGTTCGGGTTGAAGGCCGACCAGCAGATTGTGACCGAGCAGAGGCTAAAGGGCTCGTGTCCGTTTCTCTTTGCGTGGAACGGAAAGCGGATGGATTTTGTGAAGGATTCGGTTCCATGGGGCTCGGCGATTGGATTAAAAATCAACTCGCTCGGCACGGCAAACATCGCCGCAACAGAGGAGTGGTACAAAATCGGCGGCGATCAATTAAAAGCGCGCGATGGATTTTACGATCTCCGCATCACCGGCGAGCTTTGGGAAACTTATTTCTACGACTCACTCTCGCTCATGGCAGTGGATCATCCCGCGGGCACGGAAATATTCACCGATGAGCGGTACGATGTTCCTCCCGTCAAACTGGCCATTACGGCAGTGAGTCCGCCGCAGCCGATTGCTCGCGCTGTAGACGATACCGGGCAGGATGTAACCGCGATTGTGCGCAAGCTGGACGGCAACTATCTGGATACCTTTGGGCGCGGACAATATCAGGGAGTGACGCGCGATCACTTTGTCGAAATCGACCTTGGCGATCGCGTACCGGAAGACGGACCGCTATGGCTCATCGCGCAGGGCTGGCTGCATCCATCGGACTCGTCGGTAAACGTGGCGATGAGCCAGGGCAAACATCCGCGTCCAGAGTGGCTGAGCCTGGAAGTACCCGATGGCCGCGGCGGATGGCGCATCGTGAAGCCGAATCTCGGGTTCCCGGCCGGGCGCAAGAAAATATGCCTCATCGATCTCACTGGATTGTTCCACCCGGGCATGCCGCACCGTCTGCGGCTCAGGACAAATCTGGAAGTTTATTGGGATTCCATCGAGTGGGCGCAGGGGCTGCCGCGGACGCCGATGAAGATTCAGCGACTGGCGCCGAGCTTCGCCGATCTTCATTATCGCGGCTTCTCCGTGATTCATCAGGCCAACGCATCGTCGCCTGAGATACCAGACTACGATCATCTCGCGAGCACGTCCCCGATCTGGCGCGATCTGCCCGGCTTCTACACGCGGTTCGGCGATGTGCGTGAGCTGCTGGCGCAAACCGATGATCGCTACGTCATTATGAATGCCGGCGATGAGATGTCGTTGCGTTTCGCCGAACCGGGGCCGCCGCCTGCCGGCTGGTTACGTGACTTTGTCATCGCCGGCGATGGTTGGATTAAAGACGGAGACTACAATACCGCAGATTCACAGGCTGTTTTGCCCTATCCATATCATGCGCGAAGAGATTACGACTCGGCAGCGCCAACTCGGCTGGAAGATGACTGGGAGTATCGGCATCATGTTCAGGATTGGGATACATATCAGACGCGCTATATAAATGCAGAGCCATTTCGAGATGCTTTGCGAAACGGAGCTGCGCAATGAAACGCAGACCTGTATTGCAGACCATCCTGACGATCATCTTTCTTTGTCTGATCGCGACCCCTCTCGTAGTGCGATATCTTTCCGCCAGGCGCGCCGTCGCTTCGAAAACAGAGCTGGATACGAAAGAGTCGCTGGCGCGGCATGGGTTCCATTTAGAAGAGGTCTCGCACGCGGCGGAAATCGACTTCGTGCATCAGGCGCCGGTGCTCGACGCGAAACTGGCGCACATCATGCCGGAAGTGGCCTCCATGGGCGCTTCCGTCTCTGTCGTAGATTTCGACCGCGACGGATGGCCGGACCTCTACGTGACCAACAGCGCCATCGGCAGCCATAACCACCTTTATCGGAATAAGCACGATGGCACGTTCCAGGACGTCGCGGAGGAGCTAGGCGTCGGCGATGTAAATCAATCGGGAACCGGCGTATCCATGGGCGCGGTCTGGGGCGACTACGATAATGATGGCTACGAAGACCTGTTCTTGATCAAGTGGGGAAAGCCGGAGCTCTATCACAATGACCAGGGCCACGGCTTTCACCGTGTGGACGTAACAGCCTTTCCGCCATGGATCAATGCGAACACGGCGGTGTGGTTTGACTACGATGGTGACGGTCTGCTGGATTTATTCGTAGGCGGCTATTATCCGGAAAATGTCGATTTATGGCGTCTGACCACGACAAGAATGATGCCGGATAGCTTTGAATATGCCGACAACGGCGGCCGAAAGTATCTATTTCACAACCTGGGGAATGGAAAGTTCGAAGAGGTCAGCGCAAAGGTAGGCATCACCAGTAGGCGATGGGCCTTGGCAGCGGCCGCCGCCGATCTTCGCGGGACCGGTCATCCGGATCTCTTTATTGCGAACGATTATGGAGTCTCTGAGCTATATCTGAACGATGGCGGCCACTTCCACGAGGCAGGCAGGGCTACCGGTGTAGGCTTCGCGCCAAAAAGCGGAATGAACGTAGCCTTCGGAGATATCTTTAACCAGGGAAGATATTCCGTCTATGTCTCGAATATTTCCGAAGATGGAGTGCTGATCCAGGGCAACAATCTATGGGTGCCCAAAGAAGGAACAAAGGGACAACATC
This sequence comes from uncultured Acidobacteriaceae bacterium, assembly GCA_963758545.1. Taxonomy (GTDB): domain Bacteria; phylum Acidobacteriota; class Terriglobia; order Terriglobales; family Acidobacteriaceae; genus KBS-83. The sequence goes on from CAVWVY010000002.1 coordinate 342,075, forward strand.
TTGAATACACCAACCTGGCACGAGATATGGGTGTCGAGCTAGGTGGGTGGAGTTTTGGCGCCCAATTCGGCGATTTAAATAATGATGGCGCGCTCGATCTATTTCTGACAAACGGTTATGTGTCGTTGGATCGAAAGCGCAATTATTGGTATGACTTTTCCAAAGTCGCAGGTGGAAATTCAACCATCATTGGCGACGCCAAGGACTGGCCCTCGATGGATGGCCGCAGCCTATCCGGATATCAGCAGAAGCATGTCTGGCTGAATGACGGCGCTGGCAAGTTTGTCGATGTCGCGCAGTCCGTCGGAGTGACCGACACGCATGATGGGCGCTCTGTAGCGCTAGCCGACCTATGGAATCGAGGAGTCTTGGATGTCATCGTTGCAAATCAGCGCGGACCGCTGTTGTTGTACAAGAATACCGTTGCTCCTGAGAATAAATGGGTCGAGTTCCAACTGGAAGGGACGACGAGCAACAGAAGCGCGATCGGCGCTCAGCTAACGCTGGAGTGGAATGGCCAGAAGCAGATACAGCAGGTTTCTGGTGGAAGTGGTTTTGCCGCGCAAAACGATCGTCGCCTGCACTTCGGGCTAGGCAAGCATCCGGCGATTACCAGCGCCGAGGTCCGCTGGCCCTCTGGTAAAATCCAGACGCTGCAAGGGATAGTTTCCGGGAAGCTGTACAAGATAAAGGAACCCTTATGAGCCAGCAGACAATGACAATGCCACCCCTGCCGGCCGGCCCTTCTGCACACAAGTGGCGGCGCATGTTTACTCTTGAGAACCGCTTCGTTCCGCCAATCTTCATCACCCTGATTTTGCTCGCGGGAAATTTCTCTTTCGGCATTTTGGAAAGCTATACCAGGACCTTACTGGCGATTGGCAGCGCCATCGCGGCGGAGCTCATCCTGGGCCGCATTGTGGTTGGCAAATGGCCTCATCTGGCCAGCGCCTATATCACGGGCATCAGCGTCGGCATTCTTCTTCGCTCCCCGGCATTCTGGCCATACGCGTTGTGCTCTGTGATTGCCATTACTTCTAAGTACGTGCTGCGCGTGAAGCACCGTCATATCTGGAATCCATCGAATTTCGGAATTTGCGTAATGCTGTTTCTGGCGTCTGAGTCTGTGGCTTCGCTCAGCATTCAGTGGGGCAACAATCTCTGGGCGATGCTCGTGATCTGGCTGCTGGGATCGGCGATCATCTGGCGACTGAAGCGATTCCATATCTGCGCCACCTATGTCCTCTCGTTTCTCTTCTTCGCACTCATCCGTTCGTGGATTATGGGTGATCCGTGGCAGTCAGAGATATCGCCTGTTACCGGCCCTGAGTATCAGCTCTTTATCTTCTTCATGATGACGGACCCGAAAACAACTGTACGCTCGAGATGGGGGCAATGCGTCGTCGCCTTTCTTGTGGCCGCAGTCGAGATGGTGATGCGGTTGGATCAAAGTATCTATGCGCCCCTATATGCGCTGTTCGTAGTAGGCCCGATAGCGATGCTCATCGAAATGTGGCGGGGCTCGCGGCGCTCGCCTGATGGAACTGTCGTATCTGCGCCTGCGCTCGCACAGTGAAAACAGCGACCGCCCCGAAGGATCAAACTGGATGTGTCTTAGAAATTCGATTGTCTGCGTTCTCTCGTTATTTATAGGTTGCGGAATGGTGGCTTGCAGGCAGTCGCAATCGCGGCCGCCACAGCCGCAGGAAGTCTCGCAACCGGCGGCGTCCTCAGCAAAACTCACTCCCAACAACGCCTCTGCTCTGTCGCCAATCACTCGTCCATCCGGCCCAATTCGATTTGTCGACGTAACGCAGGCCGCCGGCATTCACTTTCGCCATAACAACGGCGCATTCGGGAAAAAGTATCTCCCTGAGACGATGGGCAGCGGAGTCTGTGCGATCGACTATGATGGCGATGGATGGCAGGACATCCTGTTCGTGAACTCGATGGACTGGCCGGAGCACAAGACGTCCATTTCCACTCCGGCTCTTTATCACAACAACCACGATGGGACCTTCACCGACGTCACGCGCACTTCCGGGCTCGCGAAAGAGATGTACGGCCTAGGCTGCGCGGTCGGGGACTTCGACAACGACGGCCGCGATGATATCTATATCACCGCCCTCGGCGGCAACTACCTTTTTCGGAATCTCGGAGGAGGACGCTTCGCGGATGTGAGCGCGAAGGCCCATGTGAAGGATGCCGGATTTTCAACCGGTGCGGTCTGGTTTGACTATGATAACGACGGCAAGCTGGACCTGTTCGTCTCGCACTATGTCGATTGGTCGGAGGCGTCGGATCAGTACTGCACGCTTGACGGCAAGAACAAGTCATATTGCACGCCGGAGTTATACAAAGGCCAAAGCTCGACCCTCTTTCATAATCTGGGGCACGGCGTCTTTGAGGATGTGACGAGGAAGGCCGGCCTGTTCGATCCATCGAGCAAATCTCTCGGTGTGGCATTGCTCGACTATGACAACGATGGTTGGATGGATCTGTTCGTCACCAACGATACTCAGCCGAACAAGCTCTATCACAATAACCACAACGGCACATTTACGGAAAGTGCCTTTGCCGCCGGCGTTGCGTTCAGCGATGCTGGCAAGGCGCGCGCAGGCATGGGCACTGATGCCGCGGACTACGACCTCTCCGGACGGCAGGGGCTTGTGATCGGAAACTTCGCCAACGAAAGCATCGCGCTCTATCACAACGACGGTTCAGGCCTTTTTACAGATAACTCGGATGCATCGGGCATCAGTGGTCCGTCTGCGAAATATCTAACCTTCAGTGCGTTCTTCTTCGATTACGATCTGGACGGCCTGCCGGATATCTTCGCGGCGAACGGGCACGTGGCGGATGATGTTCGTGTGACCCAGCCTTCCCTTAGCTACGCCGAACCCCCGCTGCTCTTCCGGAACCGGGGCCACGGGCGCTTTGAGGACGTGTCCAACAAGGTGGGCACGGCTTTGCGCGAACCGGTGGTCGCGCGCGGGGCTGCGTATCTCGACTATGACAATGATGGCGACCTCGATCTTTTGATCACGCCTTCCACCGGGCCTGCGCGTCTACTTCGTAACGACAACGCGAATCAGAACGACATGCTTCGCGTGAAAACGATTGGCGTGAGGTCCAACCGCGACGGCATAGGCGCAAAGGTAACCGTGCGGATGCCGAATGGCACGCGGCTGTTTCAAATGGTGAAGTCAGGATCCAGCTATCTATCCCAAAGCGAGCTGCCTCTCACCTTTGGACTAGGCAGCGCGTCCGAGGGAAAAGTAGTAAGCGTAGAGATCGTATGGCCGAGCGGGAGACGCGAATCGTTCGCGGGCGTCAAGCCGAACCAGGCGATTACCCTTCAGGAGGGAAAGGGAATCGTGGCGCAGGAGCCGGTGCTATTTTCACGGCCTTCCTCCGCGCAAAAATAGAGAATGCGGGCCGGTCAGGATCCAGCGATGAAGTGCGGAGAGATCCTTGATCCTTCTAGGCCTACGCAGACCGCATCGCTATTCAGTGGGTGCCGAAAGCACCTGCTTGCCGGTCAGGCGTACGGTGACAATCTCATGCGGATGCACAGCAACCTGAAACCCATGTGACCCCTGCAGCGGGAGAGACTTCTGGTTCCGCTCGACCGCGTCTGTCTCCGTCGCTTTGTCCAGAGCCAGAAGTGGCGTCGACATAGTCACAGTGCGGGGTTTTCCACCCAGGTCAAGAAAGCGAACGATCGTGCCATCGCCGTCCTCTGCCGGTTTCCAGGTTTCGAGCAAGAGATCGGGATCATCTACCGTCATGAAGCTGGCCTGTTTGCCATCCAGCGGACGCGGCAGGTCGAGCGCTTTATCCTGCGACCGAATCTCGTCCTCTTCGAGCGGTGTAACTTCTTCCCAGCTCATGTGGCTTAAGGCAGCAGGATCTGTAGAAGCAGCGCTGGTGATTACATAGCGAAACTGGAAGTGACCACCCTGCGCCGCGCGATAGTTTGTGTGCCAGTAATTATTCATGGCATAGGAAAAGATGGTTCCGGGTCGTTGGCCAAACTCCGTGGGCCATGTCCCTCGATTGATATCGCCGAGCGTTATAAGCGGCGTATCCAGTGGCATCACAGTGCCCGAGACACCGTCCTGCTGCACGGCGACCCAGTGTTGCACGGAGAACCATTCATGGCCGGCGCCCGGATACATATCTTTCGCCGGGTCAACCACACCGTTCTGTATCTCGTACTGAAACTGAGGATGCTCCATGGCAAAAGGAAACGCAAAATAGACGGCTTCTTTCGTCAGAATCTCTTTCTTCGATATATCTTCGACAAACTCGATCTTCTTCGTGTTCTCGTAGAGCCGTATCTCGCTGCTGATCGTCGGAGTATTCGCAGCCGAGCTCTCCATCCGCGCGCACCAGCCATATGGGGTACGTTCGATCGAAATCAGCCGGCCTTTCTCTGCTGCGTGAACCTGTAGTTCAGGCTTCGGAGAAACGACACGATATTGCAGGATGCTGTTGGGCTCCTTGTCTCCTCCACTCACGTAGAGATACTGGCCAAAGCGGTATGGACTGCTCTGATTTACCAGCTCTTTCTGGAGCTGCTTATCATAGATACTGCGCACCGCACCTGTGGACGGATCAAGGTCCACACGGTAGTAGGGGCTTTCGAGCATTGTTGTGCCAAGAGTCTGCGCGGCAGAAGCGTGCTCCTTCGCCGCCCGCAATTCATAGACCTTGTATCCCATACCGGGCACATCCGTCGCCACAAACTGCACTCTGCGAAAGTTGCTACCGGTGTGAGCCACTGAATACGGAACAGTCTGCTGCGTTGCGCGGTCCGCAATCTCAAAGCCATTATCCAGGTCCATGGTGACCAGCCCATCACGTTTCCAGTTAAGCGGGTTGTACACGATAACGCTGCCCACCCCGGCGGCAATCGAGTCCGCAACGCTCGCCATGCTACTTCGAAGCAGATGATCGCGCAGAGCATTCGCAGTGATCGCGCGCGAGTCCTTGACCTTCAGTTGCTCCATAGCCTCGTTGCTGTCCGGATCCGAAACGCTGTTCCAGGAGGTCCAGGTATGCTCATCCATCAGGACCATGCTGGCCCACATGCGGTGGAGCGCGTCCCGGTCTACAGCAAGTCGCGGATTAACGAGCGAGCTGATGGTGGCCAGCTTCTCCGCGGAAGGTGCTCGGCTTTCATTCTCGCGTTCCATCGCGGCATAGAAGGCATCCGAGCCGATACCATCTTCCCAATAGGGACCGCCATCCCCGCGTATTGTCGGGACGCTGTCGCCAAACTGCTTCGCAATATTCTGCAAGGCATCATGGAAGCCGGAGTATTCCAGCCGGGGATACGCATGAAGTGCATTCCATTGGTTCGCGATCTCCGCCTGCTGTGGAAACAGGTCTGTATTTTCCACCTGCGTGCCAAACATGATAGCTGCATCCGCGTGGTAACTCGGATGCTGGTACATCTGCAGGAATAACGGGAGCATCTCTTCGCCGGTCTCAGTCAGTGGAGGTAAACCAAAAAGAAACTGCATCTGCATGTAATGTCGCGAATACCACAGCAGTACCTTCTTGCCGTCCGGCCCTTCCCAGTACATTGGCGAATTTTCATTCAGGTGTCCTTGCAGCAGCACAGGCGCGCGGTCGTTGTTGCTTGCGGCAATGAAATAGGGAATACCGGCCGAAGCCAGAATAGACGCATACGACCACGAATACGACGGAACATCCGTGATGTTCGCATAATTGAACGGCGTTCCATGCAACCGGCTGAAGTTAGCACTGGGGTAAAGAGAGCGAATCAGCGTTTCAGCGGTGGGGAAGCCGGTGAGCAGGTTGGCCGCCTGCGCGGGGACGAAAAGTTGCTCATGCTGGATGGCCCGGACGACACGCTGTTGCTCCTCCGGCGTTCTCGTTTTGAGATATTGCTCCAGGTTCCATTCGCCGTCCGTGCTGAAGCGAAATTCCGGGTGCTTCGCCGTCAGGTCCATCGCCTCATCCAGGATTCGGCTCTGAATCGCGGAGACCTTCGCCTGGTAATCGGAATACCCCACGTCGAGATGAACATGCGGAACAAGAAGCAGCGTCCACTTCTTCTGCGGCCGCAGCTTCTCTGCAAAATGCTCTGTCCGGCCGTCGAGTTTCACTGTCAGTTCGGCAGCAGTATCCGCCTGGAATTCCGGCACGTCGAGCGAAACGCGCTCTTCCCCAAAATCAGACCCGCCACGCAGAGGATGGCGGTAGTGCTTCCCCGCTATTGCCAGATCTATCTCGCCGGTGTGCGGATGCCCGCTGTAGCGGATAAAGACGTCCATCTGTTCAGAAAGTAACTGTCCCTGTTTTGTATAAAAAATGGTCGGCGCCACAATCGCAGTTGCGGCGGCGGCAAAATGTGGAATGCGGTCAAGTTCCACGGCGTCGTAGACGAACCCTGCATCGGGCACGCCTTTGTCTTCCGTGGCAACAGCCTGCAGCGCGATTGTGTTTGCGCCGGCGTGCAGGTAGCTGCCGCGAAAATCTACTTCAACCGTCGCGTGGGAGTAAGCAGGGAAAAATGCCGCTATCGTATCTCCCATGCTGTAATCCAGCTTCGGGTGCAGGTAAAAAACTCCGGCATGGCCATTGATGGCGACCTCCAGCGCGGGCACGCTCGAATGCTCGATCAGCAGCGACACGCGAAGCCGATATGCATTCGCAGGTGTGCTGCCGAGCGAAAACTGAATGGCGCGGGGCGCTGCGCCCCGGTCTGGATTACGGGAAGGGAAGAAGGACGGCGCATTAGCGTACCAGTCTCTCCCCACCAGGCTCTGATCGACGACAAAGACAACAGGTCGGTCCGGCGAGCCATCGGCAAACTCCGCCGACGAACGATCAAATGTTCCGAGGCGCCATACGGTGTCGGCGCCTTCTGCTATAAGCGGTAAAGAATAGATTGCCGTCAGCAAAAGAGACAGGATCGCGGCCGTAAGTTTCATTGCGGCCCATAGTACATCCGAATACCGCTCAGGCCGCAGCCGCGTCCTAACGCGCTCTGCTCACCGACCGTTCAGGGGGGTAGCCAGACCGTCGGCCCTCTGCGCCATGGCGACATCCTTGGCCGTGATGCCACCGGCATCGTGCGTGACCAGCGCCACCTTCACCTTGCTGTAGCGGATATCAAGGTCCGGATGGTGCTGTGCCTGCTCCGCTTCCACGCCCAGCGACTGCACAAACGCCAGCGCCTCGACGAAGTTCGGAAAGCTGAAGGTGCGCGTGAGTAGGCCTTGTTCCACGCGCCAGCCGGGCAGTTTGGCAACTGCTGACTTCAACGCCTCGGCATCCAGTGCGGCGGATTTCTTTGTCTCGGGCATAGTCTTTAGGATGCCGGTCTTTGGCGCACCAGTATCCTTTCGCGGCAGCAGGTGTTTCACCGCGCCGAGCGAAAATGGATTGAACTTTTGCGCCTCGCCCTGAATCTCCGCGCGCAAGTCCTCCCACACGCGGTCAGGCATCTGCAGGAATATGTCCACTACCTTCGGATCGAACTGCGTCCCTGCATTCTTGCGGATCTCTCTGCGCGCTGTAGCGAAGCTGGTTCCGCTCCGGTACGGCCGGTCGGATGTGATGGCATCCAACGCATCGGCAACGGCGAAGATTCGCGCTCCCAGCGGAATCTCCTCTCCACGCAGCGCGCGCGGGTAGCCGCCGCCATCAAAGTGCTCCTGGTGGCTGTAGACAATCTCGGATGCTTCACGCAGGTAAGGGATCTTGCGTAGCATCTGGTAGCCGCGTGCACAGTGCTCGCGCATGGTGCTCTGCTCGTCACGGGTCAGGCGTCCGGGCTTCAGAAGGATCGCGTCCGGAATTGCCATCTTTCCCACATCGTGCAGAAACGCGCCTCGGGCGATGGTGCGGATCTCCTGCGGCGGCAGTTGCATGGCACGGGCCAGCGCGATGGTATAAGCCGTCACCCGGCGCGAGTGGCCCTCCGTCTCGGTGTCTTTCAGATCGAGCGCGTCGCCCAGCGCTTCCAGCGTGATGTCGTAGGAGCGTTCCAGATCGCCGATGGCGCTGTTCAGCATCTCGGTGCGGGCTACCACCAGCTCTTCCAGGTGTGTTCGATACAAAGTGTTTTGCTCCACCAGCGCACGGTATTCCATAGCCCGCAGTACGGTTCCCAGCAACTGATCGCGTTCAAACGGCTTCAGCAGGTAATCGTAGGCCCCATTGCGCAGCGTCCCGATGGCTACCGCCAGGTCGCTGACCCCGCTGATCATCACGATCGGGGTCTCCGCATGCCGCTCTCGCACATGGTCCAGCAGTGCCAGCCCGGTCATGCCCGTCATCACAATATCGGAAAGAATCAATCTTGGCTTCAGTCCATCGTCGAGCCGCGTAATTGCCTCTTCCGCCGAGCTGGCCAGCACCGGCTCGTAACCTGCCGGCTCCAGCATGGCGGAGATGATGGTGCGTATCGACGCATCATCATCGACAACAAGGATGGTGGGGGGGGCCATATCGGGAAACGCGTTCCATACCTTTCTGGTCGTTCACTTTTGGAACCGGATTGATCATAGCGGAATACCGGGACACTTCCGTAACGTTCGAAGGGGCATAGCGTTACCGCCGGCTGCACGGATGTGTTACAGCTGATTCGCTCTATCCCACTGATTCCACATAGGTGCTTGACGGAAGTGCTATGGACGGCCATTCTACCTGCAGGAGTCGTTCGCGTGTTTCGAGAGATCCAAACGGGGCGCGGGCTGTTCCATGATCGAGGGCATGTCTGTTGAACTTTGACGAGGAATTTTCTCCCCACAGATCGTGCCGGGTAGTGCAGTGCCAGATGGCCGAGCGTTCGCTCGAGCACCGGCAGCGCGACGTCTACGAAACCCACAAGCACCGCGCCTACGCCGTCGCCTATTACATGATGGGCAACGAGATCGAGGCGGACGAGGTCACCCAGGATGCCTTTATTCGCGCCTTCAGCCGGGCCGAAGAGCCGGACGGCAACTGCGTGGATTGCTCGCTGGTGAGTGAGCTGCGAGAGCGTTTGCCGGTCGACGAGCACGCCCCACCTGCGGAGCCTGAACCCGGCCTCACTCTGGGTGGCCGCAACATCAAGCGGACCGATATGGAAGAGGCGCTCCGCGAGCTGCCCGCCAACGAGCGGATGGTCTTCTTGCTCCGCGATGTAGAAGGCTACGACGCCGACCGAGTCGCCGGGCTGCTCGAAGTTCCGCGCCAGCAGGTCGAGCGCACGCTGTTCTCCGCGCGCATCCGCATGCGCACTGCGCTCGCCAGGCTGCAGCGGCCCGCCGCCGCAGCATAAAGTTCACAACGCGCGCTCGCCGGAAGGTGCAACATGGAAAGGCATGCGCATCTTCCTGCTCATTCTCGTTTTCTCCGGCATCCGGGTCTGGGCGCAGGCCGGCCCGCCATTCCAGACCGACGACCCCACTCCCGTCGATTACGGTCATTACGAGGCCTACATCTTCGGTACGGTCGATGGCACCCCGGCGGAGCTTGACCCCGTTGCTCCTGCATTCGAGTTCAACTGGGGCGCTGTTCCCAAGATCCAACTCCATGCCATCCTGCCCTTTGGCGCGGTCATTCCTTCAAACAATCCGATCTACGCTCCCGGCGGTCAAGGGCCCAGCGCCTACGGGCTTACCGACATGGAGTTCGGCATCAAGTACGGCTTCATCAGGCAGACAAAGCACCGGCCGCAGATCGGCTCCTTCACCATGTTCGAGATTCCCACGGGAAGCTACTCTCGCGGCCTGGGTGTCGGCAAAGCCTGGTACAAACTGCCGCTCTGGGTGGCAAAAGATATTGGCCCGTGGAGCCTCGATGGCGGCGCCGGATACATCGTCGTCCCGCAGACCGGCTATCGAAATTTCCCTTACGGCGGATTTCTCGTAAAGCGCGTCGTCAGCAAAAAGCTCGAGCTCTCAGCCGAAGTCTTCTCCCATGCGCGCGAGGGCTTTGCCGCGGCACAGACCCAGGCCTCCACCCTGATCGATGCAGGCGGCTACTACCACTTCAAATCACCCGGTCTGCAGCTGCTCTTCGCCTATGGCCACTCCATCGCCGGCCAGACAGAGAACTACGCCTACCTCGGTCTCTACAAGACATGGGGGAAGGATAAGGGAAAGCCGGAATCCACCGCAGACGCGATGGTCTCCGCTCATCCTATGCGCTTAGATGGCCGAAACATTTCGCATCGGCAATGCTTCGACATCCATCGAACGAACGTAATGGACGTCAACCAGAGGCCAATCGAATGACCAGCGATGAATTGTTCGTACGTACCGCACTGAACTCCTGGAAGCAGGTCATCGGCCGCTTCAGCACCGCCATCGAGCCGCTTACCGGCGAACAGCTTCAGAAGCAGGTCGCGCCGGGGAAAAACCGGCTGCTGTATCTCGTCGGTCATCTCACCGCTATCCACGACCGCATGTTCCCCCTGCTCGATATAGGGGAGCGGCTGCATCCCGAACTCGACGCCGTGTACATCGACAATCCCGATCGCACAGTGCCTGAGGTTCTATCTCCCGGTCAGATCAAGGAAGCATGGACCGAGGTCAACACCCGACTCACTGCGGCATTCGAGAAATTCACCCCCGCGCAGTGGATTGAGAAACACACAGCCGTCTCCGAGGAAGATTTCGCCAAAGAACCGACGCGCAATCGCCTCGCGGTTCTGATCGGCCGCACCAATCACGCAGCCTTTCACACCGGCCAGGCCGCGCTTACAAAGCAGACCTAAAGCATTTCTTTTGTCGGTATAGACCGAAGAATGCATCCTCACGCAGCTTTCCTTCAAGAAAAGGGGCTCCCCGCCGCCGCAAAGTCCGCGCCAAGTCGGAAACACCCGCTCACCACCGCTGCCTCAATCGCAGCCAGCGTCTCCTCCGGAGTGTGTCCAGCCGTTTCGATGACATGATTCTCCAATCTTTCCAGCGATGAAAACCGCGCATGCAACGCGCGAATGGGTCCTGGGTCAGTCAGTGTGTCGCCTCCGCGCACGCGGCAGCGTTCCAGCGCCGCCGCAAGCGGCGGGCGAAGAACAATGTAATGGAGCGGCTGCTTCAGGCTCAGGAATGCGTGAAGCAGCCAAGGTCCCACAATTCCATCCAGCGCGACGAAGTAGCCGCCCTCGGCATAGGCTTCCGCTGCCTGCGCAAGGACGGCCATCACCACCTCGTTCTGCCGCTGCGCTTCGGGTAGCCACGGTGCAATCGCTCCTTTCCGGATGTAATGCCAGAAGTCGTCGGAATGCAGGTGCACCGCCGGTCCACGCGATGCGGCAACCAGACTTCGCGCTGCGGTGCTTTTTCCAGCACCGGGTGAGCCTGTCAGAATGAGAATGTGTCCCGGTAGGTCGAACATAAATGCAGGTGCCCAGTTTGGAAACGAAAAGCGGAAGGGTCCGCCACTTTCCTGGAATAATTAAAACGGCATCTGTTGCGGCACCGCCTCACCATCGGCGCGCGGATCGGTCGCGCCGTAGTTCACCCCGGTAGCCTCGTGGTGCTCCACCGCATTTCCCCGTCCCATGGTCTGCGAATAGCGCAGTTCCACCGTGATCTCGTGGCCCTGTTTACGCAGCCCGTCGATCACATCCGGCGCAACGCCGTTCTCCATCCGCACTTCACAGCCGGAAAACTCCATTCGGCGGAAGCGCGCACCTTCAAGTGCCGCTTGAATATTCATGTGAAAGTCCACAATATTAGAGACGAACTGCGCATGCGCCTGCGCCTGGTTGAAACCGCCCATGATGCCGAAGGCGATCCGGCGATCGCCCTGCTGCATGAAGCCCGGAATAATCGTGTGCAGCGGTCGCGTCCGCGGTCGCAGCGTATTCGGCTGTCCCGGCTTTAACGTGAATCCGCCGCCGCGATTCTGCAGCACGAAGCCTGTCCCGGGCGCCACCAGCCCGCTACCAAACGCACCCGCGTTGCTCTGGATCAGCGAAACCTCGTTGCCCTCATGATCCACCACGGCGAGGTACGTCGTGTCGCTGGCCAGCCGCGCCAGCTGTTTCGTCAAATCGGAAGGCACCGGATGGCACTGCGCGCGATCGGTAATCTCCGCTGCACGTTTCGCTGCAAGCTCCTTCGAGATCAACTGCTCTACCGGGATATGCGAAGCCTTCGGATCGCCGATGTAATGCTGGAGGTCCGCATACGCCAGCTTCTGTGCTTCGATCTCCACGTGGAGCGCCTTCTGGCTGTTGTGTCCCCAGGTCGCGATAGGGAACCGTTCCATGATGTTCAGCATGGAGAGCGCCGCAATCCCTTGGCCGTTCGGCGGCATCTCCCATACCGTCCACCCGTGATAGGTCGTGCTCACCGGCTCCACCCACTCTGGCTGGAAATCGGCCAGGTCATCCGCCTCTAGAAAGCCGTGCTGCTCGCGCGAGAGCTTCAGCATCGCCTCTGCTGTAGGCCCCTTGTAGAAACCGTCACGTCCATCGGTGCCAATGCGCCGCAGCGTCGCAGCCAAATCAGGATTGCGAAAGATCTGTCCGACAGCGGGCGCCTTCCCATCCGGCAGAAAGATTCGCGCAAAACCGGGACTCTTCGCGAACGGAACGCCATACGTGGCCCAGTTCTCAGCATCGGTCTCCGGAACCGCGATGCCTTTTTCCGCCAACGCCGCAGCGGGCGCAACGTCTTCCGCCATCGAGAGCTTCCCGAAGCGCCGTCGCAACGCATCCCATCCGGCAACTGCACCTGGCACCGTCACGGGATCGATGCCCGCCTCCGGTATCTCCTTCACGATGCCCTTCGCCTTCAGCGCCTCGATCGTCATGCCCCGCGGCGCCCATCCGCTCGCATTCAGGCCATACAGCTTCTTCGTATTCGCGTCATAGACGATCGCGAACAGGTCGCCGCCCACACCGTTCATCATCGGCTCGATCACGCCCAGCGCCGCGTTCGCCGCAATCGCCGCATCCACCGCACTGCCGCCCCGCGCCAGGATGGCGGCGCCCGCCTGCGAAGCCACCGCTTGGCTCGTCGCCACGATGCCATACTGCGTCATCACCATGGAACGCGACTGCTCGCGCGCCGGATCGCTTTGCGCGCTTAGATAACTGACATTGGTGACAACCATAAATCCGAAGATCAGCGTTTTGAATCGCAACATAGATCGCGCTCAAGCATAGAGAGGAGTTGCGGCGAAGACAACCGTTTTCGCCGCGATATGCTGCTACGGCGCCTTCACCGTATTGTTCGCGCGGTCGTCATCCGGCAGCTGATGATCCGGATCCACCACCACCGATGCAATCTGTTTCTTACTGTCGGGCGTCCATGTATACGTGCCCTTGGACATCCACGTCTCCACCGGCAGTTTCACCCGCGTCTTCGTCCCATCGGTAAATGTCGCCTCGACCGTTGTCGGCAGGACAAGCTGTCCGCGATTGCTCAACGTCACCGTCGCCCCGTCAATCTTCTCCGCCGCCACGTCGTACTTCCAGTTGTTCAGATACCATCCGCGCCAGAACCAGCTCAGGTCCTCGCCGCCCTCGCTCTGCATTTCACGGAAGAAATCCGACGGCGATGGATGCTTGAACGCCCAGTCACGAATGTATTTGCGGAACGCCCAGTCAAAGCGCTCCGGACCCAGAATCTGCTCGCGCAGCAGCACCATGCCATAGGCGCCCTTGAAGTAGCTCACCGGATGCCCCAGCGCCCATCCATACGAGTCGGCGGTCGCCATCAACGTCGGTGCGTCAGGGTTATCCAGCACCTTCAGAATCGTGTCCGGCGGCTCGCCCCCGGCTGAATACTCGGAATCGCGCTTCGGCCCATACTTCCCGCCCGCATACGTCGCCGACTCGTCGATGTCGATGAACGTGTTGAACCCCTCATCCATAAACGCGTGCCGCCGCTCATTCGAGCCCACAATCATTGGAAACCAGCTATGTCCGATCTCATGCGCCGTCACCCAGAAGAGGAACGCGCCGTTGTCCGTAATACCGTCAAAAACCACGCCCGGATACTCCATGCCCGTTGAGAATCCCGCCACGCTGATCGCCACCGGCCACGGATACGGGAACCACTGCTTCGAGAAATGCTCCACCGTGTCCTTCACATATTCGGTCGACTTGTCCCACGCATCCGCGCCCACGCTCTCGGGCGGATACACACTCATCGCCAGCGCCTTCTTCCCATCCGGCAGATTGATCCGTGCCGCGTCCCACACAAACACCGGCGATGCGCTCCACACCACATCGCGCGTGCGGTCCATGTGGAAGCGCCACGTCAGCGTGCCATCCTGCTTCGGCCTGCTCGCCGGGTTGGTCACTTCGTCAGGCTTGCGGATATACACCGTCTTGTCGCTCGCTCTCGCCTCGGCCAACCGCTCAATCTCCGTCTTCGTCAGCACGTCCTTCGGATTCTCGAGCTCACCCGATCCCGCCACGATCATGTTCGCCGGCACCGTTACCGAGTAGTCGAAATTGCCGTACTCCAGATAAAACTCGCTTCCCAGATAGGGCAGTGTGTCCCATCCCCGCAGATCGTCATACACGCACATCCGCGGATACCACTGCGCCATGTCGTAAATCTCGCCCTGCTTCGACATGCCCCACGACGTCCGCCCGCCCCACTCGCCCGGAATCTCGTAGTGATACTCGATGTGAATCTTCAACTTTCCATGCGCCTTCAGCGCCTCGGGCAGGCGAATCTGCATCCGCGTGTCGTTGATCAGATAATCTGCTTTCGCCGTCTGCTTTCCCTGCTCAATCGCAACCGAATCGAAGACGAAGCCCGCCGTCGAAGTCTTCTGCGGCGCTGCATTCGTATCCGCAGCTGCTGCATTCCTGCGCCGCCGCGGCCGCGGCGAGCCGGCAGAGATGATGTGTGCCCGCGAATCCTCGCGATAAATATTCTGATCCAGCTGCACCCACAGGCTCGGCAGCACGTCCGGGCTGTTGTTGGTGTAGGTGATCGTCTCGGTCGCGCGAAGCAGCTTGTGTTCCGTATCCAGCGTCGCGTGCAAATCGTAATCCGCTTCGTTCTGCCAGTACTGCGGCCCCGGCGCGCCATTGCTGGATCGGTAAGCATTCACCGGATCAGGCAGTGAAAGCGGAGCGAAAGTAAGCCGAGGATCATAATTTTGGGCATCCGGGGTGCCTTGCGCGAAGGTCGCCACGGAAGCCAAGCAGCAAATCGAAAGCACAAGGGGTAGGGATATAGGGCGCAGAGAACAAACGGGCACAGGGTCCTCACTTCCATCGCGACTTGACACAGATCATTGACACCGATTGTCGCACCGCATCCGCCTTCTCCGGTGTTCGTTCGATCAGTATCCGATGGCGAAAATGAAGAAGACGCTCGCGCTACGGCTGCACACCCGTCTGGAAGTTGAGTGCGGCCAGCGTCAGCCGGTACTGATACTGTGCGTTGGTGTTGGTGATCTCGGCTTCGGTCTGTTGCAGTTGCGCCTGGCTCAATTCCACGATCGAGGAGAGGCCCAGTTTGTAACGTGTCTGCGCGAGGCCGAGGCTTTCATTCGCCTGGTTGAGCAGTTCCGCTGTGACGCCGAGCCGTGTGAAGGCGTTGTTGGCATCGAGCCATGCCGTCTGCACATCGCGCACGATGATGTTTTTAAGCTGGCGCGTCTGCTGTGCCGTTGCCTGCGCGCGTAACTGAGCTTCTTTCGCCTGCGCCGAGTAAAGGAAGCCGTTGAAGATC
The DNA here is from genome assembly GCA_963758545.1 of uncultured Acidobacteriaceae bacterium. Lineage (GTDB taxonomy): Bacteria > Acidobacteriota > Terriglobia > Terriglobales > Acidobacteriaceae > KBS-83. Next base: position 357,755 of record CAVWVY010000002.1, read on the forward strand.
GGAATATTCACGTTCGCGCCGATCGCTCCATCCCAGCTGGAGACGTAGTACTGATCGGCACGCACCGGGCTGGCTCCGACCGTGCCGATTGCCGAAAGCGTGGGCAGCATCTGGTCGCGCTGCGCGTGGCTGAACTTCTCCTGCGACTGTCGTGTAAGGTCGAGCGATTCCAGATCGGGTCGCTGCTTCACCGCAAGATCGATCAGCGACTGCTCGTCCGGCGGTGGAGGAGGGTTGGTCTTTGCGGTGTCGGCAAGCGTGTACTGGACTGGATGATCGAGGCCCAGCACTTCATCCAGCGCCGCCATGGCTGCGTCGGCATTGTTCTGCGCATCCAGTTGAAGCAACTGTGCCTGTGACAGATTCACGTTCGCGAAGGTGAGATCGAGCGTGGAGCGCAGTTTGTTCTGCGTTAACTGGTTTACCTGGGATTGTGTGTTCTGCCGCAGGTTCACCGTCTGCTTCGCAACCTGCAGCAGCGCCTGCGCCTGCAGCGCATTGTAGAAGGCCTGATCGGCGACAAGAATGATATCTTCTCTCGTGGCCAGCTCGTTGGCCTGCTGTGCGCGCTCCCGCAGCTTGGTCGACGCGACAAGGTTCGTGGTGTGGCCGAAGTCCGTGATGAGCTGCGAAAAGTTGATGCCGCCGCCGGCGCGCGTGAAGAGACGCGACGCGGAGAGCGATCCCGAAGAGACGCGGCTGGCCTCGTTCGCATCCTGCGCGGTGACGGTGCCGGTCAGCGTGGGCAGCTCCGCCGAGCGCGCCTGGCGCACGACCTGATGTTCGGCGAGGGCCAGCAGGTGGCTCACGCTGACGCGGGGATTGTTCGTGAGCGCCATCCGTTCCGCGTCTTCGCGGGTCAGGCGTGGCCCCGGCGCTGCTATGGGTCGAGGCGTCGCCGGTGTCTGGTTCGCGGAGGACGACGCCTGCGCAGGCGGCGCTCCGGTCTGCGCATGGCCTTCGTAGGCGACTGAGAAAGTCAGCAAAGCGAAGCAGGAGATTGCCATTGTTTTGAAGCGCATCGTCTATGCCTCCTCTGCTGTGGCGACTACGCTGTGTTGTTCGCGCCGTCCATGGATGAGCAGGTACACCGCCGGCACCAGGAACATCGTGACGACGACCGAGACAGCGAGCCCGCCGATCAGCGCGCGCGCCAGCGGCGCATACTGCTCGCTGCCCGCTTCCAGGCCCAGTGCCAGCGGGATCATGCCAAGCAGAGTGGCGAACGACGTCATCAGGATGGGGCGCATGCGGATCTTGCAGGATTGCACCACCGCGTCGACGCAGGTTCTTGCCCTGGGCGTGCAGAATGCCCGCGAACTCAACAATCAGAATGGAGTTGGAGACGACGATGCCGGTCATCATGATGACGCCCATCAGCGACATGATGTTGAGCGTCGAGCCGGTGAGCAGCAGGATCAGCACCACGCCTGCAAGGCCGGGTGGAATGGCCATCAGAATAATGAACGGATCGAGGAAGGATGCGAACTGCGCCATCAGCACGAGATAGATGAGCGCGATGGCGAGGATAAGGCCGATGCCGAAGCGCGCGAAGGAGTCCGTCATGCTCTGGACCGCGCCGCGAACCGTGATGCGCATGCCGCGCGGCCGCTGCACGTTCTTAACGATATGCTGCACCTGCCGGCTGATGGTGTTCAACGCCGCCGAACGTGGCTGCACATAGATATCGATCACGCGCCGCAGCGCGTAGTGATCCACCTCGGTGGGCGTGTCGATCGGTTTCGTGAAGACCACTGAGCGCAGCGGCGTGTAACCTGTCTGCCCCTTGCCGCGCAGAGGAATATTTTCGAACTCCTCCATGTTCATGTGCTCGATCTGATGCGTGGAGTACTGGACGGTGAGCATGTAGTTGTTGCCGGTGTTCCGGATCGATCCAGTAGCTGGGTGCGATGACGCCGTTCGACGTGAGCGCAGTGATGACGTTGTCGACGACATCCTTCGGCGACAGCCCAACCAGCGAGGCGCGCTCGCGATCAATGTTCAGTTCCAGGCCCGGATACTTCAGGTCCTGCGGGATGTACACATCGCCGACGCTGGATAGCCCGCGCAACTGCTGCGCGATCTCCTGCGCCTTGTCGAAGGCGCCGCGCTGATCGTTGGAACTGATCTGGATATCCAGCGGCGCGGGTAGCCCCTGGTTCATCACCGAATCGACCAGGCCGCCGGCCTGAAAATAGGTCTGGATCTCCGGCATCTCAGCGGCGAGCCGTCTGCGCACGCGGTCTATATATTGATAGCTGCCCGACGGAGTGATCTTCGGCAAGCGAGACCTGTACAAAGGCCGTATCCATCGATGAGTTCGAGGTGTAGATAGCGGATAGGTCTGGCGTGATCCCGATGTTCGAAACGATCATGCCAAGGTCATGTGGCGCAACTACCTTGCGGACTTCATCTTCCACCCGCGCGATGTATGCGTCGCTCGTCTCAATGCGCGTGCCGCTCGGCATTTTGACGTTGATGATGAACTGTCCGGGATCGGTGCGCGGAAAGTACGCGCGTCCGAGCACTGGAGTCAGTAGCACGAGAATGACCGCCGTGCCGCCGAGCAGGACCGCGGTGGTAAAGCCGGGCCGCCTCAAGCTGCGGTAGGCAAGCACCTCATAGCGCTCCAGCATGCGCTGAAAGTAAAGGTTGAAGCGGTCCACGATCCGACGAAAGATGGAATGCTTTCTTTTACCTGTCTCGCTCTCGCCGTGTTCTTCGTGTATGTTGATGAACTTCGCGCAAAAGAGAGGAACCAGCGTCATGGAAAAGAAATACGACGCGAAGATGCAGATGACGACGCCGAGCGCGAGATCGGTGAAGAGGTAGCGGCTGACTCCATTCAGCAGAAAGACAGGGAAGAAGACGATGGACGTAGCGACGGTAGCCGCGAGCACGGCAAGCGAGACCTCCGAGCCACCTTCGGCCGATGCCTTATCCGGCGGCGCGCCCTCTTCCATGAAGCGGATGATGTTTTCGAGCACCACGACGGAGTTGTCGATCAGACGCGAGAGCACCAGCGCAATTCCGCCCAGCAGCATGGTGTTGATGGTGCCGCCAAAGGCGTTCATCACCAGCAGGCAAAGCAGAATCGCCATCGGAATCGACAGCAGCGATGCTCCGGCAGCGCGCGGCGAGCCCAGAAAGAGCAGGATCATCAGGCCGGTGAGCACCAGGCCGATCAGCGCCTCCTTCAGCAGGTTCTTGATGGCGCCTTTCACGAAGACGGATTGATCGAAGACCACTGCTGTCTTCAGGCTCGGCGGAATATCCACCAGGCGCTTGATCGCGGCGCGCATGCCGTTGACGATCTGGATGGTATTGCTCTTGCCGGCCTGCTTCAGGATCGGCACATAGACGGAGTGCTGTCCATCGATGCGGACGATGTTGGTCTGGATCGCGCCGGAATCTTCAGCGTGGCCGACATCCCCAACCAGCACGGAAGCATTGCCGGATGACTTCAGCGGCAGTGAGTTGATCTGCTGCGCGGTGGGCACCTGGCTGTTTGCGTAGAGGTTGTAGTCCTTGGTGCCGATGCGCACGTCGCCCGCAGGCAGGATAAGGTTGGACTGGTTCACGCTGTCCACCACATCCATCAGGCTCATGTTGTGCGCTTCCAGCTTCAGCGGATCAACATAAATCTGAATCTGTCGATAGCGGCCGCCGTAGGGCTGCGGCACCGATGCGCCCGGAACATTCGCGATCTGGTTGCGCACCTGGAACTGCGCCAGGTCCTTGAGCTGTGTCTCGTTCAGGCCCTCGCCTTTGAGCGTGACCAGGCAGATGGGCTGGCTGGATGCCGTCATGCCCAGCACCACCGGCGGCAGCGTGCCGGAGGGCAGCCGGCGCAGATCGGCCATCGCTAGATTCGAGATGTTGCTCAGCGCAGCGTTCGCGTCCGTGCCGGGCAGAAAGTAAATCTTGATCAGCGACACGCCGGTCAGCGAGCGCGATTCGATGTGATCGACATTGGCAGCCGAGCGTGAAGAAGCGCTCGAAGGTGTCGGTGATATCAGCTTCAATCTGCCGCGGCGGCATGCCGGAGTAGAACGTCGCGACGACGACGACGGGAATGTCGATGTCAGGAAAGAGGTCCACCGGCATGGAGATCACATTCACCACGCCGACGAGCAGCACGATCAGCGAGATCATGATGATGAAGAATGGATAGCGGAGGGCAAACTTCGGCACGTCAGTTGCCCCCCTCTGTCCCGGCCTGGGGATCGGTCATGCCGCCCTCTTCCTGCATCACGTCGTTGGCCGGCTGCTGCTCGAGCGCGGAGTGATCCGTTCGCCGTCCTTGTAGCGGGCCGCGTTGCCGAGCACCACGCGGTCATTTTGCTGCAACCCGCTTCGCACCTCTGCCAGCAGAGAGCCCTGAATGCCGAGCGTGACGGCTCGCCGATGCACACGATTCTCGCCGTCGACGACAAGGACGTAGGTGTGTCCGGCATCATCATGCTGTACGGCAAGCAGCGGCATGGTCAGCACGTTTTCCCGATGTGCAAGCTGCACGTAGCGTGTTGGCGTACATGCCGGGATCGATGCTGAGGTCTTTGTTCGGAACATCGATCTCGGTCTCCATGGTGCGCGTGTCGAGGCTCACGTTCCGGGTGAAGCGAACAATCTTGCCGGTAAACGAGCGGTGCAGCGCATCCACGCGAATCTGCACCGTGTCGCCATCATGGATGTAGCCGACCGCATCTTCCGGCACAGGCAGGCGAAGACGAAGCAGATCGCTCTGCGAGAGCTTGACCAGCGGAAGGCTCTGGCTGTCCGATGCGGTGCCGGCCTGGATCAGCGCGCCGGTATCGGCATAGCGCCAGATCACAACGCCGCTGAGCGGAGCGGTGATGGTGGTGTAGGACTGCAGTGCGCCGTAGCGCTCCATGTCGGCCTTCGGCGACATCCGATTGCTGTCGCGCCGCGGAGAGCGTCGCACGCGCCGTATCCACCTGCGCCTGCGATGCATCGGCCTTCGCGCGAGCGTCGTCCAGCTCCTGCTCGGCGATCAGCCCGGGCTGCGCCTTCGAGGCCTGCAGCAGCCGGTCGTAGTTCGCCTGCAGCGCGGCGTGGCTCGCCTCGGCGCGGCTGATTTCGTGCTGCGCGATGCTGATCTGCTCCTTGCTGCGCTGCTGCTCGGACTGGCTGCCGCGATACTGCGCGTTCAGCTCCGGGACTTCGAGCACCGCGAGCGTCTGGCCGGCGTGGACGCGGTCGCCGATATCGACATAGATGTGGCGTACGTAGCCGGAGACCTTCGCGTGCACATCGATCACCTGGTAGGGCTGGAACTGCCCGGCAAGCGAGAGCACGTGCGAGATGTTGCCGCGCTGCACCATGCTGACCGCGGCCGAGATGGGTTGCGTCGCGGCATCCGCGGCGTTTTGATGGCTTCTACATCCGCAGACGCTGATGACCAGAGGCAGAAAGGAGGCGATGCAAGTTGAAAGGCGAAAAGCAGATTTGTGCACGGTTGACCTATGCGCCGGATCCGGGCAGATCGTTCCGCGGCAATGCGGAAGCGGCAGGCCACGCAGTCTCATGAAAGGGACTGATGCTGTCGCTCTCCCGCTGATGCCGGAAAGAAAGTGCTCTCATCCGGGCTCGCTTGTTAGAAAAAAACAGCGACTCCGCGCAGCTCAGCTACATGAAAAGGCGAGCTACGCCGATTTCAGGCGAAGAGCGACGGCGGAGGACGGCGGAGCGAAGGCCCTTTGAAGATGACGGTGCGGGAAGGCAGAGGCGGCGCATTTTCGCGCGGCTGCTTAGCGCGGATGCCATCCTCGGAAGAGGGCATCAGGAGAATGCTGACAGGCGACGCGGGGACAAGCAGGTCGGTATCGTTCGCATAGCAGTGCTGCGCGGCATCCGCCGGGCGCTCCCGCTCGGAGAGCAGTTTGGCAATGGGAGCAGTTTCAGAGTCGCGGGCGCGGATGTGATACAGCGATAGCTTGGAGTGAAGCCCCCACCCAACCACGGCGAGAGCCAGCAACAGCACGGACACACCAATAACCAAATGGCTTTGGCGGGACTGCGACGCGCTGTTTTCAGAGTGGCTCATCCTGCCGACAATAGCTCTAGTGTATATGACGCGCCCGCAGGGTTTAAGACAGCTCAATGAAAGCTGGCCAAACCTCTGCCCGGCAGCTATTTACTCAGCTGAGTGCGGATCGTGGCCGCTGCCTGATCGCCCATCAGGTTCGACCCCTCCGGGTTGAAATGCACGGTGTCCTGATAAAGATCACTGATGCTTCGTCATGAGCGCGTGCTGGTCGTCGATCGGGACGTGTGCCGCGGTGATGAAGCCGTGCGCAATCGTATTGCGCGCATCCACGCGATCGTTGGTCGCGCCGTTAAAGGCCTTCGGCTCGACCGGAGTAATCGTCGCCCAGACAAGGTCATTGTTGTCTTTGACCAGCGAGCCAACGGTGCGCAGAAATTCCGGAAAGGCGGCCTTGAACTGCGCCTCGCTATAGTCCCAGCCGTGCATGCCGTTGTTGAAATGCACCACGCGGAAGGGCACCTTCTCCATCGCTACGAACTCGCGAATCTCGCGCGGCAGGCGCGGATCGCCAACCGAGATCGACGATGCCATCAGGTACACATTGGCCACCCCGGCAAGGTCCTTCGTCACTTGCGGGAAGTAGTTGCGCGACAGCGAATCGCCCAGCAGCAGCACGTTAGGCAGCTTCGGATCAGGATGCGGCGGACGGACATCCCAGGTCCACTCTATCTCCTCCGGGATGGAGACCGGTTTTTGCGCCCCGAACATGGCAGGTGCAAGGAGAACAAGCGAGGCTGCGATGGAAAGGCCAGCTGTCATCATGCTTCGTCGAAATGCTTTCATGTGTGATCCGTGTCTTTGTTGGAGGCAGGCTGGTGGAAATCCTGCGGATGGAGAAGCACGCGCTGGCCCGTAGTCACGTGGACAGTGGCGAAACCATCGCCGTAACGTACGTGCGCCGTGCCGTCACGCTTGCTGCGTACCGTCGCGGAAAGCAGCTTGCCATCGCGCCAGTCAATGTTCAAGATGAAGCCGCCTCGAGCGCACAAGCCGCGAATCGATCCGCTGGGCCATGCGCCTGGCAGTGCGGGGAGCACCTCGATATACCCAGCTTGCGATTGCAGCAGCATCTCCGCGATACCGGCTGCGCCGGCCGTGTTGCCGTCCAGCGCAAAGATATTCTGATCGGCGCCGGCAATGCCCGCGCTCGAGAAGGTTAGCAGGCTCGCGTCCGCAGCCTTCGCAACCAGGCCCACCAGATACTTGTGCGCGTCATCGCCCTTCAGCAATCGTGCGTAGTAGACGACCAGATTCGCGCGGCCCCACTCGCTCTGCTCCCAGTGCGGCGCGTTCATCCTGCGCTGGATCAGGACTTCCGCGGCACGGGCAAGAGCAGGCGTAGCGCGCGGAGAGATCTGATGCTCGGGATAGAGCGAGACCAACGGCGAGGTATGCCGGTGGTTAGGCTCGGCGTCCTCGAAGTCCTCCAGCCACTCCTGCAACTGTCCGTGTCGGCCAATCTGAAATGGCGGCAGCTTCGCTCGGGCGCTCTCCATGCGCTGGCGCAGCTCGTCGTCAACAGAAAGTGTTGTCGATGCCTGGATACACATGGTGTAGAGCGCATGCACGAACACACGATCGATCGTGTTGCCCATGGACTCTGCCGCGCGGCCTCCGGTCGGGGTGAGATACCAGTTCTCGGGAGAATCGGAGGGGCCGGTCACCAGCCAGCCGTGCTTCGGCTCGGCAACCATGTAGTCCAGGAAGAAGAGCGCTGTATCGCGCAGCACCGGATAGGCGCGCGTACGCAGAAACTCGACATCCGCGTTAAAGACGTAGTGGTCCCACATCTGCAGCGCGATCCAGATGCCCGCTGTGACGAAGACGCCCCAGCCCACCCCACCGGGCGCAGTGTAGCCCCATGGATTCGTAACCGTGTGGACTACCCATCCCGGCGCGCCGTACATATCGCGTGCAGTGGTGTGGCCGGCAGCGCGCATCGTATCAATGAGCGCAAACAGCGGCGTCTGGCATTCCGATAAGTTACAGACCTCCGCCGGCCAGTAGTTTTGCTGGGTGTTGATGTCCAGGTGAAAGTCGTCCGTCCATCCCATGCTGCTGGCCAGGCCGTCATTCCAGATACCCTGCAGCGCAAGCGGCAACTGCGAGTCCGCACGGGATCCCGCGATGGTCAGATAGCGTCCATACTGAAAAAATAGCGCCAGCAGCTCGGGATCGTTCGCGCCATCCTCCAGCGCTTTGCGTCGTGCATCTGTAGGCAGTCGGCGGGAAGCCGCGGAGCTGGAACCCAGGTCGAGCGAGACGCGTCGATAAAGTGCCTGGTGGTCGGCAATGTGCGCGCGGCGAAGTTGAGGGAAGGGAACAGATGCTGCATGGCGGAGGCGCTCCTGGCAAATTGATGACGGCTCGCCGCCGTGGAAGCTGGTGCCAATCGCAACCAGTACAGTGACAGAATGCCCGCCACGCACCCCGACGGTTGCTTCATCCCGCGTCACATTGCCCCCGTCGTGTATCAGCCGGGCATGGATCTCAAGCGCTACACCGTCATGCCCGCTGCTGTGCATGCGCTCATATGCATCTCCCTGAAAGATAGCCGTGTCTTCATGCGTGGACACAGAACCGGGAAGAGTGCTTCTTCCAAAGCCCATGCGAAGGCTAAGACGACTGGGCTTGCTGCAGATGATGCGGATCACAAGGACTTTGTGCGGATGCGAGGCGAAGATCTCTCGCCTAAAACTCGCGTCGCCGCTCCGGAATTGGACGCCGGCAATTGCAGTGTCCAGATCAAGCGATCGCCGGTATCCTGTGGCATCGCCGCCATTCTCAAACGTGAGCTGCAGCTCCGGCATCGGTAGATTGGTGCCAAAGTTCTTTCCGCGTCCCGGCAGACACTCGCTGCACAGCCGCTGGAACTCGTCATACTTGCCATCGAAAAAAAGCTGGCGTATCTCGCTCAGGTGGGGCCGTGCGCCCGGATTCACTTCATCGGTGCCGGGCGCACCGGACCACGCCGTCGCTTCGGAAAGAGCGATGCGCTCCGTTTCGACGCCGCCAAAAACCATGCCGCCGAGAAACCCATTGCCCACGGGCAGCGCCTCCAGCCATCGTTCCGCAGGTTTGTCGTACCACAGCTGCTCGCGCCCGCTATCTGGAGTCTGGGTGAGCACAGAAGGCGGAAGATGCGGCAGCGCTGCAAGTGCCACGCCGCCCTGCAGGAATGCGCGTCTGCTGGTCTTGCCTGCCATTATTTACCCGGCTGCTCGCGGAATGAAGCGAATGGCGCAGCCGCCGCCCGGAGCCAGATGCAGAGCAAGCGATTGCGTGCGCCGCACCTGTTGCCGGCGGATGTCAACATGCTTCGGCTGCGTCGCGGCGTCGCTGCCATCGGCATAAATCTCGGCGGTGTAAGTCGCCGGGCCCAAGAAAGCTGAGCGGCACATCGAGTGTGCGCGGCGTCCAGTTCGTGATGCTGCCCAGATACCATTCGTTACCGTGACTGCGCGCTATGGTGACGAACTCGCCGGGGCGCCCATTCAGCACATGCGTTTCATCCCAGGAGACAGGCACGTCCTTGATGAACTGGAACGCGGGCTGTCCCGCGTAGGATTGCGGGCTATCGGAAACCATCTGAAATGGCGTCTGAAAGATCACATAGAGCGCGAGCTGTTGCGCACGCGTGCCCATCACCATCGGATTAGTGTTTTGCACGACAAAGCTATCTTCCGTCGCGTTGTTGAAGCCGCCAGGCGTGTAGTCCATGGGGCCGGCGAGCAGGCGGGTAAACGGGAAAACGGTGCGGTCCACCGGGCTGTCGCGGCGGCCTACCTTGTTGTTTTCCATGCCGACCACGCCTTCGAAGCTGAGCACGTTGGGATAGGTGCGCTCCAGCCCCCACGGCGTCCGCGTGCCATGGAAGTCCACCATCAGGTGATGCTCGGCAGCCAGCTTCGCGACATCGTAGTACCACTGGATGCCCTGCTGGTCGTCGCGATTGACGAAGTCGATCTTTATCCCGGCGACGCCCCACTTCTCAAAGAGCGGAAACGCCTCCTGCATCTGCTGCGCCACCGATTCGGAATAGCACCAGATCCAGACCTTGACGTGCTTCGTCGCCGCGTAGCGAACCAGCTCCGGCACATCCACCTTGCCGTTCATGTGCGTGATGTCGCGACCCGCAGACCAGCCTGCGTCCAGCATCATGTAAGGGAAGCCGGACTGCGCGGCGAAGTCCACGTAGTACTTCATGTTCTGCGTGTTGAAGGACGGGGTGCCGCTCTGATCCACATCGTTCACCCACCAGTTCCATGAGGCCTTGCCGGGATGGATCCAACTCGTGTCCGCGACACGGCTGGGCGGGCTCAGATCGTACTGCAGCGTCGATTCGATCAAACGACCCGGATCATCAGCGACTTCGACCACGCGCCACGCGGAGTGCCAGGGCGTCGCGGCTTCCACCGCGATCTCCGGATGATCGTGCCGCGGCGAGAGCAACGCGGAAAACCAGTGGCCGGCCCAGTTCCCGGAAGGGTTGGTGACGTACATCGACGTGCTGCCTTCCAGATCGGCTTCCACGATGTCCATCCACGCCAGGCCCGGCTCATGAATCAGCAGCGGCAGCCCGATCAGAAAGTGACTCGGAACCCCGCCCTGATTGCTGAGCGCGGAAGTAGGCAACTCGACGTACTCGCTTTCGTAACTGCTGCGGTAGTTTGGCAGCGCCAGCAGCCAGTCGGTGGCGTCGGTGCTCAGGCGAAACTCCGTATCTTCCTTTTTGAGTTGAAAGCGCTTGATGGCGTCTTGCTGCGGAAGCAGATAGCGAAACGCGAAGCCGCCGTTGTAAGCGCGCGCTTCGATCGACATGGCGCGATGCGGCGCAGCATCCTCATCCACTCGGATGACAAGGCTGTTGTAGGCATCGTGGACCTTGCTAACCTTCTGATTTGCGAGCGTGTAATCATCGACGCCGCTGCCGGTTTTGCTGTCCGCAATGCCGACCGCCGAGCCAAGCGCCGCCTGGTCGCCAACTTCAAGGCCCAGAGCAGAGTCATCCACGATCGGCTTGCCATGGAAAGTGGCCGAATACACAAGCTGCCCGCTCGGACGATTCGCGGCCGCCTTGATGCCGAAGTGAACCACAAGCTGGTGGTTTGGCGAGGCGAGCTCGAGCGGAGCAGGCTGCGCCTTTGCAGGGGAAAGCAGGCCGGCCAGCAGGGCGGGGCAGAGGAGAAGGTGTGTCGTTGCGATTTGAGTGCTCACACCGAAAGAACGATAGGTTCCGGATGTAAGCGCTGTCAAGGAGGCACCGGAAAGGCGGCGCGGCCGCAGGTGGAACGTCGCGGCATCGCATCGGAGTTCCTCGCGTGCGGGTAGACCCCAAGGCAGGGCATCGATTCCCGGTCAGTCGTGGTGGAAGACTTCTTCCATCGACGCCCACCACTCGCCCGGGGCACGATTGGGCAGCGGCTCCTGCATGGGCTCCATAATGGCCCACCAGCGCTGCGTTTCCGGGTCAGCAGCCATGCGGCGCATATCCGCCTCATAGTCCTGGCCGGTGTATTCAAAGTAGCCAAAGAGGCAGCCGTCGCGAAAAAAGATCGAGTAGTTGCGGATGTTGCATGACGTAATGGTTTCAAGGACCGAGGGCCACACAGCATTGTGATGTTGCCGGTAGGCCGCCTCCGCCTCGGCTCGTAGGCGGATCATCATTCCAAAGCGTCGCATGCAGAAATCATGGCACAAAAGACACGCTTGGATAATTTAAGCGCTCATATCGATTGACCCTTGCGCCCGCAAACGATAGTCTCTCGCCAGCAGCAATCTCACTACCCATGCCCAGCAAGAAAAAGATCACCGCAGTATCCGGATCGCTGGTCAAGTCGGCGCTCGCTGACCGTCTACGTGAGGAGATCAGCAGCGGAGCATTGCCGCCCGGAGCGCGCATCATCGAAGGCACCTGGGGCAGAAAGCTCGGCGTCGCGCAGGGCTCCATCCGCGAGGCGATCAATCTGCTCGCGCAGGAAGGGTTCGTTACCAAAATTTCCGGCCGAAGTGCGCGCGTCGTGCGCCTCACCGAGCAGGATGTGCTCGAACTGTATGAGCTGCGCGCCGCCATGGAAGGACTTGCTGCGCGCCTTGCTGCGGCCCGTCGCGCCGATGTCACAAGACTTCAGGAAGCAGCGAACGCGATGCGACAGGCATCGGAGAAGAATCGCACTGCTGATCTGGTGGATGCGGACCGCGAGTTCCACCTGGAGCTCTGCCGTGTTTCGGGAAATCCTCACCTGGTCGAGCACGCGGGCCGCGTCCTGCTGCCATTCTTCGCCTTCGCGCGCATCCGTATCCTCGCCAGCAAGCAGGACACATCGGCATGGGACCGCGACCTGGAAGCGCATCAGCGCATCGTGGATTTCATTCGCGAAGGCCATGGTGACGTCGCCGAGCTCTACATCCGGCGCGCGATGGCGCGCTTTGCCGAAACCGCCTACGCCAACTGGGAGAAGTCTCCACAGCAAATCAAGAAGAAGAACAGTCGCGCGCGCAAATGAGTTTTCTTTGGCACCCACCATCGGACCACAACAGCAGCAGCAGGAAAATGCATGGGTCCTCGTATTGACCGGATAGGCGTTGCCGATATTCGATACCCTCTTCCGTACGGCGCGGGCAGCGATGCCGTCCACGTCGAGCCGGAATACTGCCTCGCCGTCACGCAGCTTTTTGGTGACAACGGAAAGCTCTCGGGGACCGGATTCGCACTCACGCTCGGCGAAGGCAACCGGCTCGTCTGCGAAGCGATCGAGCTGCTTGCGCGCCCGCTCAAGGGCAAACCGATCGAAGAGCTGATGGCCACCTTCGGCAGCACCGCGCGCGCGCTGGCCAACGATCCAATGCTGCGCTGGCTGGGGCCGCACAAAGGCGTGGTGCACCTCGCGCTGGCGTCCATCACAAATGCGTGCTTCGACCTGTGGACCAAAAGCCGCGGCGTTCCGTTATGGCGGCTGTTGCTGGACCTCGAACCGGAGCAGCTCGTTACATTGCTCGATCTGAGCTATCTCGAAGACGTGCTGGAGGAGAAGGCAGCGATCGACCTGCTGCGGCAGGAAGCCCCGGCGAGAGCAACGCGCTCCGCCATTTTGCGCGAAGGATATCCGGGATACGATACCTCCGTAGGGTGGATGGCATACGACGACAGCAAGGTGCGCGAGCTGACGAAGCGGGCCATCGACAACGGATTTAACGCGTTCAAGCTCAAGGTGGGCTCTCCCGATGCCGCTCGTGATCTGCGCCGCGCCGCCATGCTGCGCGAGTGCGCAGGCCGGCGGGGCACAATCATGTTCGACGCCAATCAGCAGTGGAACCTGCCGGCCGCGCGAGCGATGTGCCAGGAGCTGGCAAAGCTGAAGCCGCTGTGGATCGAAGAGCCGACACATCCCGACGACATGATGGCGCACGCTGCGCTTGCCCGCGAACTCGCGCCGGTAAAGATCGCCTGCGGAGAGCACATCCCCAACCGCGTCGTCTTCAAGAATTTTTTCGAAGGGCGGGCGATGCACTACGCGCAGGCCGATTGCACGCGGCTCGGCGGAATCAGTGAATTCCTCACCGTCGCCCTGCTTGCGAAGCGGTTCGGCTTGCCCGTGGTCCCGCACGTCGGCGACATGGGACAGATCCATCAGCATCTGGTGCTCTTTCTGCATATCGCGCTCGGCAACGAGATGGTTTTCCTCGAGCACATTCCACACCTGCGCGAACATTTTCTCTTTCCGGCGGAACTGGAAGGCGGCCGCTATCGCACTCCCGAAGAGCCGGGCTGCTCCGCCGATCTCAAGGCGTTGTCCGCTTCCGGCCTCCGCTAGCAACTCAGCCACTGCTTCATCCGTACACTTCGTCTTCATTGCGCTCCAGCCGGACGATAAGCGACGACCGGAACCCGAGAGCCCATTTCAAGCACTCATGACGAGCCGCTCGCCCCGGCAAGCGCTGAGGTTCGGAGCCTCGTATAACTACCGTCCGGTCATTGCTTAGGGTCGAAACTACACGGCCGCCCGGTCGGAACATATCGGCCATATTTCGTGACACAAACGTTTGTGTAAAACCGTATTGACAACGCTTACATCGAAGGCGTAGGTTTTGTCCGTTTGATACATAAAAGTATAAGTTCATGGGCAAAGAAGTTTCAGCGTGATGGACCCTGCATATCTTGGATCATCATGTTGCCGGATGATCTCGCGATGAGCGCTCAAAGTAGAAAACGCAAACGAACGTCGCTTTGCTGCAAATCATCAATAGATGGAAGGCCTGGAGATGCGTGACATAGTGCGAAATATCCAACGAAACTTATGGTGGGCGATCTGCGCCTGTCTTTTGATCGCGGCTGCCACGGCCTCCGCCCAGGTTGATCAGGGCGCGATCACAGGAACCGTGACCGACAATACCGGCGCCATTGTCCCGAATGCTCAGGTGACGATTACCGCGACGGACACCGGCCTTACGCTGCAGAGCAAGTCCAACAGCAGCGGCAATTACACCTTCTCGCCCATCAAGATCGGCAACTACACCGTCAGCGCCTCTGCGGCAGGCTTTCAGACAACGACCCGCCAGAACGTGCGCGTGGATGTGCAACAGCGTCTCCAGGTCAATCTCGCTCTCAGCCCCGGGCAGATCTCGCAGACGGTGACCGTCACAGGCGCCGTTGCGCTGCTGCAGACGCAGTCCGGCGCCGTCGGCCAGGTGATCGACACCAAGACCATCAACGACACTCCGCTGAACGGAAGAAACTGGGTCTACATCGCGCAACTGACCGCGGGCGTCGCTCCGCCATTCGGCAACACTCGCGGCAGCGGCAGCGGTGATTTCGTAGCCAACGGCCAGCGTGCAGAGCAGAACAACTTCATCCTCGATGGCGTCGACAACAACACGAACCTGGTCGACTTCCTCAACGGATCAAGCTTCGTCATGCGGCCTCCGCCGGACGCGCTGGCTGAGTTCAATCTGCAAACCAGCAACTTCAGCGCGGAGTTCGGTCACTCCGCCGGCGCAGTCATGAACGCCAGCATCAAGTCCGGCACCAACCAGATTCACGGCGACCTATGGGAATATTTCCGGAACACAAATCTCGATGCGCAGAACTGGAACGCGCTGACCGTGCCTCCCTACCACCAGAATCAGTTCGGCGCCACGCTAGGCTTCCCCATCTGGAAGAACAAGCTCTTCTACTTCGGTGACATTGAGGCAAATCGCATCTCGATCGGTCAGACGAATGTTCTGAACACGCCAACACCATTGATGCGGCAGGGTAACTTCTCAGAGCTGCTCAATTCGAGTCTCACCGGGCAAAGTCCGGTGACGCTGTACCAGCCGAATTCAGGCAACGTCGCTCAGCCGCTCACCTGCAACGGGCAGCCCAACACATTCTGCACCAGCCAGATCGATCCCGTCGCATCGAAGATTCTCAATATGTATCCGGCGCCGAATGCCAATGGCGGCAAGACCTACAGCAACCTGGTGGAGAACGTCTCCAAAGCCGACAACACCATCCAGTGGGACCAGCGTGTTGATTGGAACATTAGCCCCAAAGATCAGACCTACGCCCGTTACAGTTATCTCCACGACATCATCCTCAACGCGCTTCCGCTCGGCCCCATTCTCGACGGTAGCGGTTATGGTGGCGAGCGCGACTTCATCTTCTCGCAAAACTTCATGCTCAGCGAGACCCATATCTTCGGTCCCACGCTCACCAATGAGTTCCGCTTCGGTTACAACTGGAATCACTCCGCGTACAAGCAGGCCAACGCGTATAACCCTACGATTGCGTCCTCTCTGGGGTTGGGCGGAGTGCCGGATCTCGGCCCCGGCCAGTACGGTCTGCCGCTAGGCTACTTCCCGCAGGGAGGTGCGCAGCAGTGGGGCTCGGTCGGCACCAACAACGAAACCCAGAATGTCTATCAAATCTTGGACAACGTCACCAAGATTCTCGGCAACCACTCGCTCAAGTTTGGCGTGTCGTTCCAGGCCGTTCGCTTCTCCTATCTCTACGCGCCGGCATCGCTCGGCCAGTATTACTTCGGTCCACAAAGCGGCGGCAGCAATCACGGACAGGGCGTGTACACCGGCATCCCCGGCAACAGCAATACCGGATACGATGTCGCCGACTTTCTTGCAGGTCAATCGAACTATGCCGACATCGCGAACGCGCCGAACATTATCGATGCGCAGTGGTATGACTCGGCCTATGCGCAGGATGACTGGAAGGTAAGTCCAAAGCTGACGCTGAATCTCGGCGTCCGCTATGACTACTACCAGCCGTATAAGGAAGTCGGTGGGCAGCAGGCAAACTTCATTGTGACTGGTCCCATTGGGCTTGGCGCCAGCTCCGGCATCTATCAGCTTCCCACCAAGGCGAAGAACGTGAATCTTGGTGCGGCATTTCTCAGCACGCTGGCCAAGGACAACGTCTCCGTACAGTACACCGGCAATGAGCGTCTGGCTAACGCGCAGAAGACAAACTTCGCGCCGCGCATTGGCTTCGCCTATCAGTCAGACCCGAAAACAGTTTTCCGCGGTGGCTACGGCATCTTCTACGGCGGTCTGATGGCCCAGGGAAATACCAACATCGGGGCGAACTTCCCCTTCTCCAACTCGGCAAACTTCTATGCTCCAACCTGTGCCATTGGCAGCTGTCCTTCGCTTGCCAGCAGCAAGGGCATCACACTTGAGACCGGCCTGTCCCCGCAGATCAGCGGTGGCTTCCAGAACTTCGTCTCCTTCCCCGGATTCCACGCAACCGACGTCAATATCAAGACGCCGTACACCATGAACTACAGCTTCTCCATGCAGCGCGCTCTCTCCAATGATCTTGCTGCCACCATCAGTTATGTCGGCAACCTGTCACGCCATCTATCCCTCTATGGTGCGCCGAACACACCTCCGGGCCTTTTTGCTCCCGGCACCAGCACGCAGCAATATCAGCCATTCCCGGATCTTGGAGGAGTCGGCCAGATACATTATGCCGGCGTCAGCACCTATAACTCACTGCAGGCGAAGATCGAAAAGCGTTACTCGCACGGACTCTCGTTCCTCGCCACTTATACCTGGGCCCACGCTCTGGATGACGCAAGCGATGCGGCGGGCAACTTCAGCGCGATCAGCGACCGCAACGTGGCGCTGATACCGTTCATCGACGAATTCACCAACTCTGTGTACGACGTCCGTCACCGCTTCACCTTTAACGGCAACTACGAGCTGCCCTTTGGCAGAGGAAGGGCTTTTCTCCACGATTCGCGTCTCGTCGATGAGACCCTCGGCGGCTGGTCGTCCAGCATGACCTTCGCGGCACAAACGGGAATCCCGTTCACCGTCTCGCCGAATAACAGCATCGCGTCGAATGGCAGCGCACGCGCCATCCCAATCCGCGATCCATTCGGTGCCGGTGGTTCGCCCGACCCCTCCAACCCAAATGTCACCTGCGCGGCAAAAACGCGGACCAAAGCGAACTGGTACAACCCGTGCGCCTTCCGCAATCCACTGGATGGCAACCTGATCGGGACCGCCGGCTATCCCTCGGTCATTACCGACAAGGCAACCGCCATCGCCTTCCTCGGCGGTCGGTCCAACAATGTCTACGGCCCGGGCTACTACCAGGTGAATATGTCACTGTTTAAGAACTTCCCGACCTGGCGTGAGCAGTATCTGCAGTTCCGCGCAGATGGCTTCAACGTTCTGAACCACCCCACACTGGGCAATCCGTCCACGACTAACGACAACACCAACGGCGGCAACATCACCGGACCGAAGTTCTTCCAGAACAACACACCGGATGCGCGCTTCTTCCAGCTTTCCCTGAAGTACGCCTTCTGAAATTGAATCTCCCCCGCGGGGACGAGCGAAGTTGCGCGCTCCGTCCTCGCGGATTTTTTAGGACGCCTACTTGGCAGCCGGCCGTTCGCCTTTGGGTTTGGCGGGATTCTTACCGCCGATCGCCGCGCTGATCTCCGCTGCCGCCTTCTTCAGGCTCGTGCTTACCTCAGCCGCGCTCGCGCTCACATCGATGTGCTGGATATACGGCACGGTCAATGCGCCAATGGCCGAGCCACGCTCGTCAAAGATCGGGTAGCTGATGTTCGTCACGCCGCGCACCTTATAACTGGGCCGCGATTCATATCCCTGCCGCTTCACGCGGGCCAGATGCGCTGGAAGATCTGCCGGCACTTCCTCGCCTGTCAGTCGCTTCCACTCCGCCAGCGTCCGCGCGCGATGCTCGTCATCCTGGTGTGCCAGGATGACGTAGCCGGTGGTAGCCTCCATCAATTCAACCGACGAGCCAAGCTTTACATAGAAGCCGATGCTCGAAGGCGCATTCACCTGCGCCAGAATCGTCACCTGCGCCCCGTCAATAATGCCCATGTGGCAAGACTGCAGCGTCTCCTGAGCAAGCTGATGCATGACCGGCAGCGCCTCGGTGATCAGCCGTTCCGTCGGCGGATGCTCCTGCACCAGCTTGAAGAGCTTCAGCGTCAGCGCGTAGCGTTCGCCCTCCGTCTGCGCAATGTAGCCGCGCCGCTCCAGGCAAAGCAGCATACGAAATATCTCCGAGACGGTCCGGTTCAGCTCGCGTGAGATCTCGCTTTTCGTAAGCCCGCCGGAGCGATGCGCAAGCAGTTCGAGAACGTCCAGCCCCTTTTCCAGCGCCGGCGTTGCATAGGAGTTTTTCTCCTCCGAGGGACCACGGAGCGACTTCACATTTTTTCTGGCTGACATAGCAAAAGGCTGCGGATGGACAACAGACTATACCGTTTTCACAAAAGTATGGGTGCACTACTGGCGAGAAGCTGGCAACCTAGTGCGGAATCCAGTGAGGATGGCGAGTGAAAAGACCATCCACAATCGCGATCTGGAAGGTGATAAAGAGGCCAAACGCAAGGCTCAAAACGCCGGACGCGACTCCCAGCCCTTGATGAAACGGCGCAAAGCGCCTGCGCGTATACGCAAATGGCGCGCCAATCGCCATCGTGATCAGCATCATGCCCGCGATCGTGCCGATGCCAAACACCAGCAGGTAAGCGATGGCCCAACGAGGATCGCGAATTTCCGCGAGCACTAGCAGCGCAACCGCCGCGGAGCCGGCCAGCCCGTGCACCAGCCCCACAGCTAGCGGACGAAGAAACTGGTAGAGACCAAGTTTGCGCAGGAGGCGACCCATCGGTCCCGGCGGTCTTACCGCATCAAGATGCATGTGAACCTCCGGACTGTGGCCGTGAACGTGCTCGTGGACGATGCCGTCGTGCGCGTGCTGATGCGAGTGCACCAGGGGGCTATCGTGATGCTGCGGAGTAAAACGATGGGTGATCCGCTGCGTGATCCCGGTCAGATTGAATACGCCCAGCAGGATGAGCATGAGGCCCACGGCCAGCTCCATCGCCAGGCCAAGCCGCGGCGGAATCACAACGTGGAAGAGAATGATCGCCGCGCCGACTACGAAAATCGTGATCGTGTGGCCGATGCCCCACAGCGCGCCGATGATGCCAGCCTGCCCGATGCCACGCTGCCGGCTCACAATCGTCGAAACGGCAATTACGTGGTCCGGGTCCGTAGCATGGCGCATGCCGAGCAGAAACCCCAGACCGATCACCGCCAGCAGGCTCACCATGCCGCTCACCTTATCTATCTGGAGTGGCCGCGCTTCCTTACGGGCCGCGGACACTCTCATCATACGCAGTAAGATTGAGCTCGTTACAGGGTGGTTCATTTCATCAGAGGGAGCAAGCGCCGAATGTACGGAGCGATGCAGCGTCATCTTCAGGAAAAGCTGAGCGAGATCGAAAAAGCCGGTCTGTACAAGCGCGAGCGCATTCTCACCGGCCCGCAGCAGCCGGAGGTCTCGGTTGCCGCAGGAGCATCGGTCTTGAATCTCTGCGCGAATAACTATCTCGGCCTGGCAAACCATCCTGCCGTCGTCGAAGCGGCCGCACAGGCCCTGCGCCAGTGGGGCTACGGCCTCGCCAGCGTGCGCTTCATCTGCGGCACGCAGTCGATTCACAAGCAGCTTGAGGATCGCCTCAGCAGCTTTCTCTCGACCGACGACACCATCCTCTACAGCTCATGCTTCGACGCCAACGGCGGCCTCTTCGAGACGCTGATGGAAGCCGAAGACGCCATCATCTCCGATGAGCTGAACCACGCCAGCATCATCGACGGCGTGCGGCTCTCCAAGGCCGCGCGCTTCCGCTATCGTAACGGCGATATGCAGGACCTCGAAGAAAAGCTGAAGGAGGCGGGCGATGCCCGGCATCGCCTCATCGCGACCGACGGCATCTTCTCCATGGACGGCTACATCGCGCGGCTCGACAAAATCTGCGATCTCGCGGAGAAATACGATGCGCTGGTCATGGTCGACGACTCGCACGCGGTCGGCTTCATCGGCGAGCATGGCCGCGGCACACCCGAAGCATGCGGTGTCGAAGGCCGCATCGACATACTTACCGGAACGCTGGGCAAGGCGCTCGGCGGCGCCAGCGGTGGCTACACCAGCGGCCGCCAGGAGATCGTTGATCTTCTCCGCCAGCGCTCGCGGCCGTATCTCTTTTCCAACTCCGTAGCGCCGCCCATCGTCGCGGCATCTCTCAAGGTCCTCGATCTGGTCGGCCAGTCTTCCGAGCTTCGTGAACGCCTCAAGGAAAACACGCGCTACTTCCGCGCCCAGATGACCAGCGCCGGCTTCAACGTGCTGCCCGGCGAGCACCCCATCGTTCCCGTCATGTTTGGCGACGCAGCTGTCGCCACAAGGGTTGCCGATCTCCTGCTGAAAAAGGGCGTATATGTGATCGCCTTCTCCTATCCCGTAGTCCCGCAGGGCAAAGCACGCATCCGGACCCAGATATCGGCCGCGCACACTCGCAAGGAGATCGAGTTCGCCATCGAAAAGTTTGTCGAAGCCAAGCGCGAGCTGGGTCTCTAAACGCTTGTCACTCCGGCTGGATACGTACCTAGCGGCTGGCGCAGGCAGCACGAGGCAGGGGATCGGGCCCCCTCCCACATCTCTCTTTTGTCGCCGCACTTGGTTTCGAAACAAAAACCTTTAAACCGGCAGCAAATAAATGTCCCCGCCGGGGGAAGCCGATCCTCGCCCCGAGAGTGCCGCGGAGCACAGGATGGTCCAGTCCCGATCCCGCGAGAGCGAAGCCGCCCGTGAACGGCCTCATAACGGTCTCGAGTCGATGAACGCCCCATCTGCGTAAGCTAGTCGCCTCGGGAGGCCTCCACCCTCACTTCGATAACGACTGTGCGTTGAATCCCTGGTTTAAGCCTCAAAACTATCGAAAATGGAACCTGAAAAGCTGTTGACAGTGTTCCTGCCAGCATGTTCAACTCAACGCGTTTCGTAGTTAAAGGTTTAAAAAAACTAGATCAAACGAACCAGCGGTTGTTTTGAGGAGCATCGACGATGAGACGGATACGGTGTCTGCTATACGTGCTGTTCGCTGTTGTAACAATGGCAATGCTTTCCCCGACTTACCTGGGTGCACAGGCGGATCGCGGCGCCATCAAGGGCACCACCGAGGACCAGTCGAAAGCCAGCGTTCCCGGCGCCAGGATTACGTTGAAAAACGAAGCCACCGGCGTCTCCGCCACTTCCGAATCCAACGCCTCCGGCCAGTTCAGTTTCCTGAGCCTCGAGCCCGGTCACTACACCCTCACCGCCGAAGCCGCCGGCTTTAGCACCTCCGTGCAGCAGCACGTCGAAATCGGCGTCGGCAGCACCGTCGCCCTCAATGTCACTCTCGAACCCGGGCAGGTGCAGCAGACCGTGACCGTCTCCTCCACCGCAGCCAGCATCGATACCCAGACTTCCGACATTGGCACGACGATCACGCCTCAGGAGATCAAGGACCTGCCCGTCACGCTCAGCGGTGACATGCGCAATCCGCTGAACTTCGTGCTGTTCACGCCCGGTGTTTCTGCATCGACACCTGGTCCTGGAACGAATGCCAACGGCCAGGATTACCGCCTGCATATCAGCGGCTCCGTCAGCTACTCCAACGAGACTTATATCGACGGCATCCCGGTGATGAACACCGACCAGGGCGGCGCCATCGGCTATAACCATCCCCCCATCGATGCCATCGGGCAGTTCAAGCTCATCAACAACAACCAGAGCGCGCAGTACGGGCTTTCCAGCGGCGTCGTTTCCTTCGCCTTCAACTCCGGCACCAATGCCTATCACGGCAGCCTCTTCGACTATCTGCAGAATGATGCGCTGAACGCCGCCGGATTTACCACCAACTATCTGAACCTGAAAAAGGCGCCGCTCAAGCAGAATGAATTCGGCGGCACCTTTGGCGGCCCGGTCTGGATTCCCAAGATTTACCATGGGCGCGACAAAACCTTCTTCTTCGTCAATTACACCGGCTTCAAGTACCGTCCTAGTGCGAACAACGCCACGCTCACGACGATTCCCAATGCCTTCCGTAACGGCGATTTCTCCCAGTTGCTCGGACCGCAGTTGACCGACCCGGCATCGGGCGCCCCGGTCTTTGATCCTGAAGGTCGCCCGGTTTACTTTGGTCAGGTCTACGATCCCTTCTCAGCGCACACCGTTGTCGGTCCCGATGGCAAGAGCTATCAGGTCCGCGATCCCTTCCCGGGCAACATCATTCCCAGCGGCTTTTCTGGCCTCAGCCCGGTTTCGCAGAAGATTCTGCAGAGCTTCCCCGAGGCGAGCAATAACACCATCTGCAGAACAACTTCTTCGTCTGCAGAGCTCGAAGATCGATGAGCACCGGCTGGTCGTCAAGATCGACGAGCACATCAATGAAAGGCACTCCATCTCCGGCAGCGTCTTCACCGGCGGTTACCTGAACTCCAACAACGGCATCCTGAACGAGCTCGACGCGACCTCCACAAACGCGCCGACCAAGCAGTTCCGCCTTACCTGGAACTGACACGCATTCGCCGACACTGCTGAATAACCTGAACATCGGCTTCATTCGCGATCACTTCCTGAATGGTCCGCTCACTCCCGGCCCAGGGCTGGCGGCGCTGGGAATTACTGGCATGCCGGCGCTCGCCAAGGACAGCTCGTATCCCGGCATCGGCATCGGCACGGTGCAGAACGGCATCGGCGGTGTAGGTGGATCGACGATCACCGAGAACCGCTACATCATCAACGACAACGTGACCATCATCCGCGGGCGGCACAACTTCACCATGGGCGGCGAAGTGAGATGGCTGCAGCGCAACGAAGCCCCTATCCCGAATGGCAGCTTTACCTTCGAGCCCACGCAGACCGCGCTCAACGGAACCGGTTTCGCCAACGGCAACGCCATTACGATTCCAAGTGGTTCGGGCGCTCCCGCCGCCAGCTTCCTCTTCGGCGGCGTGGATTTTGTCAATTTCGGCTATCCCATCGAATCCGCATACCGCTGGTGGCAGACCGGGCTCTTTCTCCAGGATGACTGGCGAGTGACGCCCGATCTCACCCTGAACCTGGGCGTACGTTGGGACCTGCAGATTCCGCGCACCGATGCCCACGGCGAGGTCTCCACCATGGATCCGACGCTGCCCAATGTGGCTGCGGGAAATATCCCCGGAGCCTTCACCTTTTACGGCAACGGACCGGGCCGCAACGGCAAACCGCGTATCGGCAACATCGACTACAAGGGCTTCCAGCCACGCATCGGCTTTGCATACTCACCCGGTGATCACCGGACCGCCTTTCGCGGCGGCTTCGCCATCACCCGCCCGCTCGGCAATGACAACCTGGAAGGCGACATCAGCGGCGACCAATACACCAGCGGCTTTTCCGGCGCCGCCGTGCTCAGCCGTCCGCAGGACTATCTCGGCAGCCCGGCATACTATTGGAGCAATGCATATCCAGCCAGCGGCGTCGTTCAGCCAAACTCCAATCTGGACCCAGGCATCTACGTGGGCAATGACCAATCCGCCCCTGATTCACCCGAGCGCGGGCATCCCGCCCACGCAGTTGTACTGGACCAGTCAGATCCAGCATCAGTTCGGCGGCAGCATCATCGCCAACATCGGCTACGTGGGCATGCACACCTATCACGTCGGCATCTGGTCCAAGCCGAACGAAGTGAACCCGACCATGGCTCGCGCAAAGTATGGCCCCATCGCAGCGGCGGATGGAATGCCGCTCAACGAGTTCCTGGCCCTTCCCATCAACGATCCACGAGTTGCTGCGGCTGGAATTCTGCCCCCGTGGCCGGGTTTCTCGGCGGCGTTCCCCTCGGGAGCCACGGCTGCGCAGGCGCTCCGCCCCTGGCCGCAGTACGGCGATGTCGACAATCCGATCAATCCCATCGGCAGCGTCTCTTACAACGCCCTGCAGAGCAGCTTGCAGAAGCGCTTCACTCAAGGGCTCACCTTCCTGCTCTCCTACACCTTCTCGAAGACCATCGGAAACGTGGACTCGAACAGCGGCCCCAGCGCCGGCGCCGAGAACGCGATCTATGCCGGCTCCTTCGCGCAGGATTACTACAATCCGAGAGGGGAGCGTTCCGTCACCAGCTCAGACATTCCGCACGTCGTCTCGCTCAGCTACACCTATGAGCTTCCGTTCGGCAAAAATAAGCGCTTCCTCAATCACGGCGGAGTGATGAATACCGTCGCGGGCGGCTGGTCGGTTTCCGGAATCCACCAGTACCAGAGCGGACGTCCCATCCACATCGAGTACGATGCCTCTGGTCCGTCGAATCCCTTCTTTGCAGCGGGTGACGGCTTCAGCTTCCGGCCGAATATCGTCCCCAATCAGCCATTCAAGAACCCGGCTTATCGCAAGAGCTGCTCTCATCCCACCGTCGCGGTCAGGCCGCAATCCCTGCCAGTTCTACATCAATCCCGCGGCCTTTACGCTGCCCGCGCCGGGTGAGTTCGGCAACGCCCCCAACATCATCTCGGCATTGCGCATGCCCGCTTATATCAACGAAGACTTGTCTGTCTCCAAGCGAACGACCATCCACGAAAACCTGGATCTGCAGTTCCAGGCCAACTTCTTTAACGCTTTCAACCGCGTAATCTTCTCGTCGGGAGGAAACGCGCAGACCTTCATCATCAACGCGGCGCCGCCGGACTTGAGCGCTGCATCGTTGCAGAACTCGCAAACCATCTTCGGCATCATGACCGCGCAACAAAACCAGGCACGCATCATCCAGTTCGGTATGAAACTGGAGTTCTAGTCCACTATGGCCATGCTCGCTCGCAGACTCATCCTTGCAGCGAGCATGGCTTTGCCTCTGTCTGCCCAGACGGCCACCCAGGCAGGTTCCGGCGACCTGGCCGCACATGCCCAACGCGCACACGACGCGGAGCAGCAGGGCGATTTCTCCACCGCTGTGCGAGAGTACGAATACATCGCGCATCAGCTTCCGCCGAGCGCGGAGATCGAAAGCAATCTCGGTGTCGCGCTGTACTTCAATCACGAATGGGAGCGAGCGATCGCAGTGCTGCACAAGGCCATCGCACTAAACCCGAATCTGTTGGCGCCGCATCTCTTCACCGGCCTCGCGCAGTACCAGCTCTCCAGACCGGACGCCGCCGTCCCTGAGCTCGAAACAGCGGTCCGCCTCCGCTCCTCCGATGTCATTGCGCGCACCTGGCTCGGTTACGCGTACGTTGCGCAGGCACGCTACGATGCCGCCGCGAAACAGTTTGATGAAGTGACCCGCCTCGCGCCGGACAATATAGATGCCTGGTACGCGCTCGGCCAGGCATGGCTCGAAATCGGCAGGCAGCGCACACTCGCTCTGCTGAAGGCCGCCCCCAATGGCGCCCGCGCCTGGCAGTTAGCCGGCGAGCAGTTCCAGTTACAGGGCAACCGCAGCAAAGCGCTCGCGGACTTCGAGCAGGCCAATGCGCGCCGTCCGGATATCCCGGAGCTGCGTACCGCAGTCGAAGAGCTGGGAGGGAAGCCGGCTACCGTCGCGGTTACAAAAAGTCCCGCGAACAGTCAGGAAGACCTGCTCTACACTCAAGCCCATCAGGCCGAGCAGCGCTCCCGCGCCGCCTTCGAACATCTGCTCTCCGCTGCGCCCGACTCCTATCGCGCGCACCAGATCATGGCAGATGCGCTCGTTCTCCAGCAGCGGGATGACAAAGCCATCGCGGAGTATCGCGCCGTCCTCGCTCTAAAACCCGACCTGCCCGGCATCCATGAAGCCATCGGAAGCGCTCTGCTGCGCAGCGGGAAATCCGCCGAAGCCCTCACCGAATTTCAGGCCGAACGTCAGCTTCAGCCGCATTCCGCCAGCGTCCATACGTTGATCGGGCAGACGCAGCTTCTGCTTGGAAACAACGATGCGGCGGAAAAGACTCTCCGCGGCGCGCTGGTCATGGACCGGCCACCCGCGGACGCATGGCGCCTGCTCGGCAAGCTGGAGCTGCACCGTAGCAACTACCAGGCCGCCGTCCATGATCTGACACACTATCTCGCCGTCGACAACAACGATGCGACCGCCTGGTATCTTCTCTCTCGCGCCTATCGCGGCCTCGGCGACAAGCAGCAGATGAATCGCGCGCTCAGCCAGTTCGCAAAAATCTCCAAGGATGCCAAAGCGCGCAGCCAGGCAGCCGGCGAGCTCGCCCATCTGGACAGCCAGACTCATGTGGATGACAACATCGGAAATGGCGTCTCGCCGGCGCCCGCGGCTCCAGACTAGCCAATCGGCCTCGTGAGGATGGGGACGACACAGAATACATACGACCGAAGGAATCGATTGGGCAACTGCATGCTTTCACGACGCAAGGAAACGGCACAGACTCGCAAGGCGCTGTATGCGCTTGCAGCAGTCGTGCTCGCATCCGCCTGCATCGCCAGGGCGCAGGTGCCCGCATACTCTTCGGGGCAGGAATACAAATCGCTTTTGCAAGAGCTCAAAGACAATCCAGTGCGCCCATCCAAGATGGGAACAGGTACCCTGCTTGCCAAGCAGCCGGCGTCGCCGCCTCTGGAGGTTCACGACGATTCCGCTGCACTGCGTATCATATCCCCGCTGTGGAAGCTTGAGGTCACAAAGCAACGCTGGCAGATGGCTTTCACCAACCAGCATACGGGTCTTGTCTGGCGCCTTGGCGCCAAGCCGCAAGGAAGCGGCGGCGCACAGAGCGGAGTGACATGGACCCGCTCGCTCAATGATTCGACTCAGACGAGCGCACTCGCCGGCGTGCGCAGCGTCGAACGCCATGGAGACCAATGGCGGATGCAGGTTGCTCTTGCCGGTTCCAGTGCGACTGCCACGGTAGAGATCGATGTCCTCGCCGCCGCCATCCTTCGCTTGTCCATTCGTGTGCCGGCGTCCGATGCCGCCGCGCAGGCTCTCAACCTGCGCTTCGCCGCCGAGGGGCCATTCTTCGGACTGGGCGAGCGATTCGATCGCGTCAAGCTGGATGGCCTCCAGACAACGCTTCGGCCCGAGGATCTCTTTGGCAAGCCCGGCCATAACTGGACCTACATCCCGGTTCCGTTTCTCTTTACGCCGCGCGGCCTCGGCCTCTATCTGGATACGGCAAAGGTCACCACCTTCAACCTCAGCAGCGCATCGCGAGGCGATATCTCCGCTCATCTCGACGATGCCTCACTCGACGCCTACTTCTTCGCCGGGACTCCCAAGGAAATCCTCGCAGCCTATACGTCGCTCACCGGGCGCACGCCCGCGCCGCCTGCCTGGACCTACGGAGTCTGGATCTGTTCCTATCGCAGTCCCGATACCGTCCTCCGCGAAGCACGTAGACTACGCGAAGACAAAATTCCCGTGAGTGCCATCTGGACCTTCGACGTCATGGGCGAAGGCGACATCATGGGATGGCCCCTGTGGTGGACCGGTTATTATCCCGACCCGCGCAGGTTTACCGATCAGCTCCACGCCATGGGATTCAAGTCCCTCACCTACATTCACCCCTACCTCCGTTCCGTTCTCGACCCCTACAACCTGCCCGCTCCGGCATTTGAAGCCGGCGTGCAGAATGGCCTCTTCGTGCTCGATCACAACGGGAAGCCTACCGGTCCCGCCTTCGAGCCTTACCTCGACGCCAACATTGACTTCACACGCCCGCCGAATGTGGACTGGTGGGCGCAGAAGCTCCAGCAAGTCGTGCAGCACGACAACTTCGATGGCTGGATGGAAGACTTCGGCGAGTGGGTGCATGACACGGATCGTTTTGCTGCGGGCGTCTCCGGCCGCACCATGGCCAATCTCAATCCGCTCTTCTATCACCGCATCACTTATGAAATAGCGCACGCCCTCAAGCCTGACATCGTTCCCTTCGATCGCTCCGGCTACGCTGGCTCGCAGGGATACACCCGCGTCATCTGGGGCGGCGATCAGCATCCCGACTGGTCCAATGACTATGGCCTGCCTTCCGTTGTGCGCGCCGGCATCACGACAGGCCTTGTCGGATTCGGCGTCTGGGGGCCGGACATCGAAGAGAACGGCTTCTCCCGCGAATTGTGGACACGCTGGGTGGAGTTCGGTGCTCTCACCCCGGTCATGCGCGATCATCCCTGGGACAAGCCGGAAGGCGCCATCAATCTCTGGACCGACGCCGCCTCCGAAGATTTGTTTCGCCGCTATGCGCGTCTTCACGTGTCCATGTTTCCTATCTTCGACGCATATGCCCACCAGGCCTCAGCCAGCGGACTGCCCATCATGCGCCATCTTCTGCTCGAATTTCCCGCAGATCCCAGGGCGTGGGACTGCGAAGATGAATACATGATCGGTGACAAAATTCTCGTCGCGCCCGTCATCCGGCAGGCAGCCACTACACGCACTCTCTACTTGCCCGCGGGCTTGTGGATCGATTACTGGACTGGCCGAGATTTGCAAGGCGGAAGGGAAGTCACGGTGGCTGCGCCGTTGCAGCAAATCCCCGTCTTCGTCCGCGCAGGCAGCATCCTTCCTTCGATCAGTCCCGACACGGAAACACTTGCTGCCGACCTCGCTCAGGGGCACTATCGCACGCTCACCGGCGACATTACCTGGCGCGTCTTCGGCACATCCGCTCCTACACGCAGCAGCTTCACACTTGCCGACGACACACAGGCTAGCGTGGCCGCCGACGCATCACAGATCGACATCACGGTGGATCATGCAAAATTGGATAGGCGGAATGAAGTAGTTCTCTCCGCCTCCAGGCCACGGCAGGTTCTGCTTGCCGGCCGCCCCCTGCCCGAAGCCCCCTCAGGCACAGCTTCCGGGTGGCAGTGGGATGCGGCAACGCACGCCGTACATATTGCGTTCAAAAGCAGCAACTTCAATCTCAGGATTCGTCTCTGATGCAGCTACACAATGGGAAAGGGACTCACTTATGTCGCGTTCGCATGCAGCCTTACCTTTAAAAAAGGTTGTTCTTATCACCAGCGGAGATCTGCGCCAGTCCGCGAACCAGGTCTGCTGGCCCGCCCAGGAAGATCTGGAGCGCCGCCTCACGCAGGCATTCCGCGATGAGGGAGTGGAGGTCGAGCGCGCCTTTCCCGTCGATCCGGCAAAGGGCCACGGCTTCATCTCCAGCCAGCGCATGGGCATGGATATCTTCGCCGGCATCGACCCCGCCGCGAGCCTCGTCTTCGCCACCGCGGCGTGGCAATACACGCATCACGTGCTGCCCGGCATGCGCACGCCATCGCGGGCCCATCCTCACCGTCGCCAACTGGTCTGGCCAGTGGCCCGGGCTCGTCGGCCTGCTCAACCTCAATGGCTCGCTCGTCAAGGCCGGCGTGCCGTTTCAATCCCTGTGGAGTCGAGGATTTCACTGACCACTACTTCCGCACTCGGCTGCAGGAATGGATTGAGAACGGCAACTGTCACACACGATCTCTCGCACGTGCGCGACCTGGATCTCAAAGCCCTCCCCGCCTCTGCACGCAGCACCGGCGAAGAGCTTGCCGCAAAACTCCTCAAGCACAAAGCCATCCTCGGCGTCTTCGACGAAGGCTGCATGGGCATGTACAACGCCATCATCGATGACGAACTGCTGAACCCGCTCGGCGTCTTCAAGGAGCGCCTCAGCCAGTCCGCGCTGGTCGCACGCATGCAGACCATTCCGCGATGCCGAAGCGAAAGCCGTGCGCCAATGGCTCGACGCCAAAGGCCTGCACTTCAACACCGGCAAGGATGAAAAAACCGAACTCACCGATCAGCAGATTCACGAGCAGTGCAAGATGTACATCGCCGCCCTCCGGATCGCCGATGAATTCGGCTGCGACGCCATCGGCATTCAGTATCAGCAAGGGCTGAAAGACATGGTGCCCGCCTCCGATCTTGTCGAAGGCCTGCTCAACAACAGCGAGCGTCCGCCCGTCCGCGATCAGGCTCCGGCAAGGAGCTCTACGCCGGCGGCCCGCTGCCGCACTTCAACGAAGTCGATGAAGTGCGCCGGCGTCGACGCGCTCATCACCAACCGCTGCGTGGAAGGCGCTTCAGCTCGATCCCGCAACCACGCTGCACGACGTCCGCTGGGGCGAGCACTACAAAGGCGACGGCATCGACGACTTCGTCTGGGTGCTGCAGATCTCCGGCGCCGCTCCCGCCAGCCACTTTGTCGATGGCTATCGCGGCGCATCCAGCGACCGCCAGCCGCCCATGTATTTCCCGCTCGGCGGCGGCACGCTCAAAGGAATCGGCCGCCCCGGCAAGATCGTCTGGAGCCGCGTCTTTGTGGAAGGCGGACAGCTGCACGTCGACATCGGCCTCGGCTCGGTCGTCGCGCTGCCTGCCGAAGAGACCGCAGCGCCGATGGAGCCAGACCACCAGCCAATGGCCCATGGTCAGCGCCACCTTCGATGGCGTCTCGCGCGACTCGTTCATGGCTCGCCATCGCGCCAATCACGTGAACATCGCCTACGCTCCGGATGAGAAGCGCGCAACCCAGGCGCTCGCCGTCAAAGCCGCCATGTTCCATGCGCTCGGTGTTCATGTGCATCTCTGCGGCAACGTCAGCTTCAGTTGAAATCAACCCGGCGGCATTCGAGTAATCCCGACCGAAGTGGAGGGATGTGCTGTTAAAGCTCCTACATCATCGCAGAGGGTGCCCCATCCTGAGCGCAGCGAAGGGTGGGATACCAGAAAGGCTCGAACCCGTTCATGAAAAGAAACTGCCTCTCTGGCAAGGAGCAGCACGATTGATCGTTGCCGGCGTCGACTTCGGAACACTCAGCGTGCGCGTGTCCCTCTTCAGCAGCAGCGAGGGACGCCTCGGCTCCGGTGTCGCCGAATATCCGTTGCGCCGTTCTCCGCAGGATCCCAATCTCGCCACCCAGAGTCACCGCGACCAGATGGATGCTCTGGAGCGCGCGATGTGCAGCGCGCTTCAGGCGAGCGGCGTCCGCGGCGACCAGGTCCGCGCCCTTGCCGTCGATGCCACCGGCTCCAGCGTCATTCCCGTCGGCGAAAGTCTCGAACCCCTCGATGACTACTATCTCTGGTGCGATCACCGCGCCTGGCGCGAGGCCGAAGAGATCACCGCCACCGCTCACCAGCAGAAGCTCGAAGCCATCGACTGGTGCGGCGGCGTCTACTCGTCGGAGTGGGGCTTTTCCAAGCTCCTGCACTGGCTGCGGCACAATCCGCAAAAACGTGCCCGCCTGGTCACCGCACTCGAAAATTGCGACATGGTTGTCGCCACCCTCTGCGGCATCCGTTCCGCTGCTGACGTGCCGCGCAGCATCTGCGCCATGGGCCACAAGTGGATGTGGAATGCAAAATGGGGCGGCCTGCCTTCAGATGCCTTCCTCGCCTCCGTCGACCCGCTGCTCTCGGGCATCCGGCAAAAGCTCAGCGGCCGTTACGAAACCTCCGACCACGTCGCCGGCACCCTCTCCAGCGAATGGGCCCAGCGACTCGGCCTTCGCGCCGGCATTCCCATTCCTGTCGGTGCGCTCGACGCCCACTGGGATGCGGTCGCCGCAAACATCCGCCTCGGGGATGTCGTCAACGTCATCGGCACCTCTACCTGCATCATCGGCGTCAGCGCGCAGCAGACACTCGTGCCCGGCGTCTGCGGCGTCGTACCCGGCTCCGTCCTACCCGGCTACACCGGCATTGAAGCCGGCCTCTCCGCCGTCGGCGACATCTTCGACGGCATCGCCCGCCGTGCCGGCTCTTCCGTCACGGCTCTCTCCGAAGACCTCGAACACTACCGTGCCGGGCAGACCGGCCTTCTCCGCCTCGTCTGGGACAACGGCGACCGCACCGTTCTCGTCAATCCCAATCTCGGCGGCGTCACCCTGGGCTGGAACCTCGTCCACACTGCGCAGGACGAGCTCTTCGCCGCCATCGAAGGCACTGCGCTCCACACCCGCATCATCCTCGAACGCATGCAGCAGCACGGCTCGCCCGTCCATCGCATCATCAACGGCGGCGGCATTCCGCAGAAAAACCGCGTGCTCAATCAGGTGTATGCCGACGCGCTCGACAAGCCGGTGCTCGTGCCCGCCGGCGATGTCACCAGCCTTGGTTCGGCCATCTTCGCTTTTCTCGCTGCGGGTGACTACAAAACAATAGAAGAAGCGCAGGCCGCGCTCTGTCCTCCGTGCGAAACATTTCTGCCGGACAAGCGAGCAGCCGCGACGTACGGTAAGTTATATCCACTGTATCGCGAAGCATATTTTTCGCTTGGAAATCCCGCCTCGCCGGCCGCGCGCCTTGGGCACATCCTGCCCCGCTTGCGCGAAATCGCAGCCGATGCGCGCGCTTTGGAGACTGAATGAGCATCAATTCGCATGTAGTAAAGAGCACAATTGTGGGCGCCCTCGGCGGCCTGCTCTTCGGCTTCGACACCGCCGTCATCTCCGGCACAACCTCCGCCCTCACCCACGTCTATCACCTCACGCCCGCCCTGCTTGGCGTCACCGTTTCCAGCGCCCTCGCTCGGCACCGTCATCGGCGCCATGACCGCGGGCTGGCCGGGACAGAAATTTGGCCGCCGCGACAGCCTTCGCGTCATGGCCATCTTCTATGTGCTCTCTGCTATCGGCTGCGCCTTAGCCTGGAACTGGCCCGCGCTCATCGTCTTCCGCTTCATCGGCGGACTCGGCATCGGTGGCTCCTCGGTCCTCGGCCCCATGTACATTGCGGAGATCGCGCCGCCCGACTGGCGCGGGCGTCTCGTCGGCTTCTTCCAGGTCAATATCGTCGTCGGCATCCTGCTCGCGTATATCTCCAACGCCATCATCGGCAGCTTCCACCTCGGCGCGCATGACTGGCGCTGGATGTTCGGCGCATCCGGCATTCCCGCCGTGCTCTTCCTCATCACCCTCTTCGTCATCCCGCGCAGCCCGCGCTGGCTCGTCACGCAGTCCAACCTGCGCGAAGCGCTTGAAGTTCTCCGCCTCACCGGCGTTACCAAACCTCAGGAAGAGCTCGACGAAATCGTCGCCTCCGTCCACCTCGAGCGCTCCTCCTCCACCGACCCGCTCTTCTCCCGCCAGTACAAGAAGCCCATCATCATCGCCTGGACCGTCGGCATGTTCTGCCAGCTTTCCGGCATCAACGCCATCCTTTATTACCTCAACGACATCTTCGCCCTGGCCGGCGCGTCGCGCATCTCCGGCAATCTGCAGGCCATCGCCGTCGGCGCCACCAATCTTGTCGCCACACTCCTCGCCATGTCGGTCATCGACAAGCTCGGCCGCAAAAAGCTCCTGCTCACCGGCACTGTGGGCCTCGTCATCTGCCTGACCATCATCTCCGTTCTCTTCTTTACCCATCAGCATCTCGGCTGGCTGGTCTGGCTGCTCATGGCCTACATCGCCTGCTTCGCCGTCTCCCAGGGCGCGGTCTTGTGGGTCTACATCAGCGAGGTCTTTCCCAACCGTGTTCGTGCCAAAGGCCAGAGTCTCGGCAGCTCCGCGCACTGGATTACGAATGCCGTCATCTCGCTCATCTTTCCCGTCATGGCCAAAAACTCCGGCGCCTACCCGTTCATCTTCTTCGCCGTCATGATGGTCCTCGACTTCTTCATCGTCCTCTTCTATTACCCGGAGACCAGCGGCATCTCTCTGGAACAAATGCAGCACAAGCTCGGTATCGATTAGTTCGAACTCTGTCTATGAGGTGGATAGGTATGACCCGATCTGCAGCTTCTTCTCGCCTTGGGCGCATTCGCCCTCGGTGCAAACGCGCAAACTCCCGGCTGGCAGCCGGACCTCACCGTGCAGCAGACCTACGTGCTCCATCGCGCGTCGAGCACCGACCCCAAGGGCGCCAACGCCGACTTCCGCCACGTCGCCCCCGGCGCCACCGAAACCGTGCTCGACGCCGACGGCCCCGGCGAGATCTCCCACATCTGGTTCACCATCGCCGACAGCGAGCCCTATCACCTCAAGCGCATCGTCCTCCGCATCTACTGGGACGGCGAGCAGAACCCCAGCGTCGAAGCCCCCATCGGCGACTTCTTCGGTCTCGGCCTCGGCGAATACCACAGTTGGCAATCGGAGATGCTCTCCGTCGGCAGCGTCAAAAGCCTCAACAGCTTTTTCCCTATGCCCTTCGCGCATCACGCACGCATCACGGTTACAAACGAAGGACACGAGGCCATCGGCTCCCTCTACTACAACATCGACTACCGCACCTACAACCACCCGCTTCCAGCAGGCACGCTCTACTTCCACGCCCAATACCGCCAGTCCCAGCCCAATCACGGCTGGACCACCGACTGGAAGTCCAACGGCGATCCGCATCGTCAACGACAAAGCCAATCTCGACGGCAAAGACAACTACGTCTGGTTTGAGGCCAAAGGCCACGGACAATATGTCGGCGTCACCATGTCCGTGCT
Source organism: uncultured Acidobacteriaceae bacterium (assembly GCA_963758545.1). Classification (GTDB taxonomy): domain Bacteria; phylum Acidobacteriota; class Terriglobia; order Terriglobales; family Acidobacteriaceae; genus KBS-83. The sequence goes on from CAVWVY010000002.1 coordinate 392,563, forward strand.
GCAAAATCAGGACATGTGGTGGGGCGAAGGCGACGATATGTTCTTCATCGACGGCGCTGCGAAGCCCTGCCATCGCCGGCACCGGCACCGAAGACTACTTCCTCGGCGCATGGGACTTCGGCGGCGAGCCCTTCTCCTATCAGCTCTACGGCGCGCCCGTCGTCGGCACCGAGTTAGCCGGCAGCCGCTCCAGCGTCTACCGCTTCCATCTCGACTCGCCCATCCCGTTCACCAAATCCTTCAAGGCCACCATCGAGCACGGCCATGCCAACGCCCGCTCCGACAACTACTACTCCGTCGGCTACTGGTACCAGGCCGAGCCGCACGAGCCCTTCCCCGCGCTGCCGCCAGTCGAGGAACGCCTTCCCGCACTGCAACCCACCGGAGGCCCCGGCAACGCCGGCCTGAAGCACTAACAATCGGCAAAATCGGGTGCCCCATCCTGGCGAAGTTAGGGTGGGGTAGTTCCCAACATCCATTCAACCCGAAACTGCGCGTGAGCGATCAAAGAGTGCGAACCCAATAACATGCGCCGTAGGCGCTATTGACTGACTGACGGCGAGTCCCGCTATTGCCTGAACCGCCAGTCCGGCGTAACACCCTTCTTCAAGATCAAATTCCCATAAGCCCGCAGCTCCCCCGTCATCACCACGCAATACGCAGCCTTCGCGCGCTCATAGAAATCCCGCCGCGCCACCCGCACCGGCGGCGCCGTCCTCGAGGCATGCCGATGCACCGCGGCCATAAAATCCGCCTCCACATCGCTGTTCATCGCATCGCCGCCATCCGGCTGCATCATCACCAGCGCGTCGTCCGCGTGCTCCAACTCAAATAGCGGCAGAATCGCATCCAGCAGTTGCGACACATTCAGCCCGTCGGCCCGCACCACGCGCCGTCCCAGCGTATGTCCGGGGAAATGCGCATCAGCCAGCAATAGTTCATCTGCATGGCCCATCTCGCAAAGCGTCTTCAGTAGCTCCGGACTGAGGTACGGAGAAATCCCTTTCAGCATCGTTTTACCTTCCGCAAAGTTTGGATGTCCCAACATCTCCTGGAAGCGTGGGATTCAAGTCAGGTCACCCATAAAACCAAACGTGAGCGACCAAAGGAAGCGAACCCAACAACCCGCGCGTTGCAGGCGCCGTTGCCCGGACGGCGAATCCCGCCGTTGCCTCGGACGGCGAGTCCGTGAATCGTTTATATAGGCCTTTCACAAGGAAATCTTCATTTGTGGGCCGCTTCAATCCACGATACAGTTCTTCTCATAGCGTATGGCTCGAACGCAGACGAACGGCTTTGCTCCAGATCGCACAGCAACCATTGTGGAAGTAGCGAAACGCGCGGATGTCTCTATCGCTACCGTCTCGAATGTCATCCGCGGCACCCGCAAGGTCAGCCCCAAACTCACCGAGCGCGTGCGCGCCGCCATTCACGAGCTGAACTACTCGCCCAACGAGATTGCCCGCAGCCTCAAGGTCCGACAGACCCGCATGCTGGCCATGGTCCTTCCCGACATCACCAATCCCTTCTTTCCCGAGATCATTCGCGGCGCGGAAGATACCGCATTCGAGCGCGGCTACTTCCTCATGACGGCTAACACCGATGAGCAGATCGGCCGCGAGCGTCGCATCGTTGCTGCGTTGCGCTCCTATCGCGTCGACGGTGTGCTCCTGGCGTCGGCCAGCAGCACCGACACCACCCACCTGCAGGGCACTATCGATGCCGGCGTTGCGCTCGTCTGCCTGGACCGTACCGTCCCCGGCGTCAAAACCGATGCCGTCCTGCTCGATAACGTGCGCGGTGCCCGGGAATGCGTCCGCCACATGATCCAGAAGGGCCATCGCCGCATCGCCATCATCACCGGCTCGCTCGATCTGCAGACCGGCCGCGAGCGACTCCGCGGCTATGAGGAAGCGCTCAACGAGGCCGGCATCCCGGTCGAGAAAAGCCGCATACTCGAAGGCGACTTCCGCCACGACTCCGGCTACAAACTCGGAAAACAGATCCTCACCCAGAAGGGAAAAGATCAGTCAGCGCGGCCCACCGCCATCTTCGTCTGCAATGGCGTGATGACGCTCGGCGTGCTCAAGGCACTTGAGGAACTGAACGTCCGCTGCCCGCAGGACATCGCGCTGGCCACCTTCGATGACCTCGCCGTAGACAGCCCCTTCCATCCTCATCTCACCACCGTGGTGCAGCCCAGCTACGAAATGGGAGCACGTGCCGCCGGCATTCTCATCGACCGCATCGAACGCCGCATCAGCAAGGACCCGCGCACCGTGCGCGTCGCTCCCACACTCATCGTCCGCGAATCCACCGAGTCCCCGCGCCCGGATTCGGGAAAATCCACCGCGAAATCGCGATCCAGAGCGTAATCCCCAACGATCCCATTCTGGGAAAGCGAAGCAAAACGAAACAGCCATATATGACACGAGATGTCATATATGGCACAACCAACTGTGCAAATGAAGTTATCGCTAAAGGTGTTTCGAGCCTCAATTCGGCTCCAAGGTGACCCCGGAATCCATCCCAGAAGCTCGGGCGACCACGAATCGGGTGCCCCATCCTGAGCGGCGCGAAGCGACCTCCTGCGATTCGTCATCACGACAGGCGCTCTGCGACACAGCGTTCGGTTAGGTCGGCGGCCAATCCGGACGTGAGCGACCAAAGGGAGCGAACCCAGTAACTCCCGCCGCAGGCGCATCTGCCCGGACGGCCAGTCCCGCCGCAGGCGCAATCGCCCGGACGGCGAGTCCTACTCTGGTGTCGCTTCCAGCGTCAGCACTTGGAACGGCTTCAGATGGAATGTGTGCGGCGTCCCCGCCTCCAAGCTCCACCGCCGGCGTATCCGCCTCATCCCGCCATGGGCTGTGCGCGCGGAAACGCCGCGTCGCTCCTTCCGGCAGTTCGAAGGCGCGCGCCACATCCAGCTGAAAATCTTGAGGCTTATCGCTCGGATTGCGCAGCGTCAGGATCGCCTTCTTCGGCGTCCACGAGGCCCACCCGTACACCGCCAGCCAGCGCGGATCGCCTCCTATCCAGTGCGTGTCCTTCAGCACGCCTGCATTTGCCCGCGACCACTTCGCCGCCTCCGCCAGCACATCCCAGTCCCCCGGAGTCAGCAGCGACGGCGTAATGTACATCTCTTGCAGATCCGTCCCGGTGCCAAAGTAGTCGCGCACCTCGTTCTTGAAGTCGCCATCCGGATCGGTCTTCAGGTGATAGGCATACTGCCCGTAGATCAACCCATGCAGCATCAGCGAGTTCAGCGGATACAGCGCTCCCCGCTTCACGACCTTGTCGTAAACTTCCATGTCGCGGTAGGTAATCCAACGCTCCCGCTCCGGCCCCACCCCGGCAAAGCTGTGGTCCTCACCGCCGCGCCAGATCGAGTCGGCATACATCAGCCAGAAAGGCGACGGATAGGTACCCGTCGTCAGGTTTATATAAAGGTCCGGCTTCACCTGCCGCAGGTCGCTGATGAGATGGATCGCGGCGTCAAAGTCACTGTCGAAGGCACTGCCTTTCACTACCGTGTCCACATTGCCCGTGCCGTCGAACTTGAACTGGTTTACCCCGTACTTCTTCACCATCTCCATGCAGATTTCGTGGAAGCGCGCATAGTACTTCGGCCCGGAGAGCGCGAAGCCGCCGTTCTCGATCTCGTATCCCTCTTTGCGGCCTTCCGCAATGCGCTCCTGCTTTTGATCCGCATAGCCTCCCCACGGAGAGAGCCAGACGCCTGGCGCCGTGCCGTACTGCGCCGCAGCCTCTTTCAACGGAAGAAAACCATTCGTGAAGTCCTTGCGGAACGCCCACATGCCTGACGTGTCATCCCATCCGTCGTCGAACATGAAGGAGTCCAGCGTCACCCCGCGCTTGTCGTGCAACTCGCGGCCGAAGGTGTGGATGCGCTCCACCGCCTGTGCCTGCGTGTAGCGGTTCTCGTATCCAATGTCGTACCAGCTGTTGTAGTGCAGAAACGTACGATACGGGTGAGCGCGCTCCCGCTCAATATAAGAGAGAAAATCACGCCGCATCTGCCCCGGCGCGGCCACGCCCGCAACGGAGGAATAGGTCACCGTCTGCCCAGCGCGCAAGGGCAGCACACGCTCCATCTCGGCCACCCCGTGCTCATGCACCACGCTTGAGGTAGAAAGCGGATGCTCAAAGCCCAGGAAGAAATCGCCCGCGGTCAGCGGCGATCCCTTCACCGTGCCGGTCAGCTTTATCGCCGGGACTGTTACATCAATCAGGCCCACGCGCGTGATCGCAACGTCCTCTTTGCCCGCCGTAATGGTCAGCACCTGCCGGATGTAGTGCGCGTCCTTGCGCATCACAACCGACCAGTCGACGGTGAAGCGTCCTGCCGGATCGCCGAGCGTGTAATGCACAGCAACGCCCGGCAGCTTCTCCGCCGCCACCGTCGCAGCGGGATTCGCAGCAAGCTGTTCCACGCGGCCGTCCTGCAAGCAGCTTCATCGTCGAGGGCTCGAGGATGTCATCTTTTTCCAGAGCAATCCGGAACGGGCCATCGAGCCGGATACTGTGGCCGTCGCGCAGATCGCGTATCTCCAGCGCCGTTGGCTTGCCATCCTCAAGCGGCCAGCGCGCCTCAATCGCCGCGTCCCCAATGCGGCCCTCGCTCGCCTTGCTCACCGAAGCGGCAGCATCGCCGGCCGCTTTTGCGCGCTGCTCCTGAGACCCGCTGCGCGTTGCCGCAACGGAAGCAGACAGCAGGAAGAGAAGGGAACCAGCAAGAACAGGGCAGGAAAGGCGTTTGACGATCACGAAATCTCCCGAACAGGCTGCGACTGCGGAGAATGAATCTTGACGTGCGAGACTACGCGCGAGATGGCTCCGGTCGGACTCGGCGTATCCGGCTTCAACCCCACCTCCATCGAGCAGAACAGGCCCAGCAACTGGCCGAAGATCACGTCCAGAGGCGGCCGCAGCGCGTCCGGAATCGATTCTCCATCGCCAAGGTCGAGCGTTACTTCGACTGCTTTCAGTACGTCGGGCTTGAGCGCGTATCCGGTCGCTGCAACGGTTGCGCCCAGCTCCTTCTGCTGCAGTTCGTGCAGCAGGTCCATCTCGTACGGCCGTATTTGCTCGTCCGAGGCGAGATACGCCACCACCAGCGTCTCTCGGTCAATGAACGACAAAGGCCCATGCCGCAATCCCAGAAAGGACTGCGACATCGTGAAGATTCGGCCCGCCGTCAACTCCTGCACCTTCAACGCCGACTCCGCTGCTGCCGCCGCCAGTGCGCCGGAGCCGAGGAAACACACGCGGCGGAAACCGCTCTTCGCCAGCTTCGCAGCGGCATCGGCCGCGCGCGGCAGCAGGGATTCGGCGTAACTTGCCAGTTGCTCAACCATTCCGCCATAGCTGTCCAGAGTCGTCGAGATAGCCAAGCGCCTGCCCGGCAATCACCATGTTGGAAAATGAGCTGGTCATGGCGAGGCCCCGATCGTTCGTCTCCGGATCGAGCACCAGAGCATAAGACTGCGAGTTCCCGCGCGCGAGCCGGGCCATCGCCCCGTCCGCATTGCAGGTAACGACCAGGTGCGCCACGCCGGGGAAGCGCCGCAGCATCTCTTCGATCGCCGCCACGCCCTCCGAGCTGTCGCCCGAGCGCGAAAACGAGATGCACAGCGCCGGCACGTCCGCCCGCAGCCAGTCATCCATCCCGGTTAGCAGCTCCGTGCTCGCCACCGCGCGCACCGGTGTACGCCACCGCCCCTCCAGCAGCCGCTCGACCGACCGTCCCACAAAATCCGAGGTCCCGGCGCCCACCAGCAACACCGGGCGCCCGGCCTGCGTCCTTAAAAACTCTAGAAGCTCCGGCTGCAACCGCTTACACAACGCCAGCGTGCCAAGCCAGCTCCCCGGCTGCTGCGCGATCTCCCGGGGGGTATGCTCAACTCCAAGCTCCCGTTTCCGCCCAGCAGAAAATTCCAACAAAGCACTAAGCGCATCCACAAAATCTCCTCAAATGGGCGAAGTCGGCCCGATAGTCCAGGATTGTATTACACTTAGGCAATGAAACGAAACAAAATGAAAGCAAACGACGTAGTTTTGCAAAGCGGTCCCTTTCTACTGGCGTCGAAAGAAGGAATGTGAACAAGCTTCCTGTCCTGGTGATTGGTGAATTGAACGTTGATATTGTGCTCTCGGGCCTTGCCTCGCCTCCGTTGCTGGGGAGCGAAGTGCTGGCGCAGGAGATGCGGATGGTGCTGGGCAGCGCCTCAGCTATCTTCGCGAGCGGTATCGCGCGTCTGGGCCATCCGGTAAGGTTTGTCAGCAAGACCGGCGAGGACGACTTCGGCCGCTTTTGCCGCGAGGCGTTGACCAAGGTGGGTATCCCGACCGACAACCTTCTGGTTTCGCAACGACCTACGGGAGCCACGATTGTCCTGAGTACGCCTAAGGACCGCGCGCTGGTGACGCATCTGGGGGCAATCGCGGATCTCGGATATGATGACCTGCCACCGAACCTGTTCCACGGATTTGATCACCTGCACCTCACTTCGTATTTTTTGCAGGAGCGTTTGCGGCCGGCGTTTCCGCGGCTGATGCGAGAGGCCAAGGCTAGCGGCCTGAGTGTTTCGTTCGATCCCAACTCCGACCCGGCGCAGGCGTGGTCACCCGAGATATGGGAATTGATGCGCATCCCGGATGTCGTCTTTGTGAATGAGTCGGAGGCACAGGCACTCACCGGCGCAACCACTACTCGCGAGGCGCTAGCCGTGCTGGCAGAGCGCACGACATGCACAGTCGTGAAGCAGGGCAGCGAAGGCGCGACCGCAATGCGCGGCACGGAACGTATCCATACCGGAGCATTTCGCGTGAGTGCAGTAGACACGACGGGGGCCGGGGATTCCTTCGCAGCCGGCTTTGTCCATGGTCTGCTGACAAAGCGTTCTCTGCGAGAATGCTTGCTGCTGGCTAATGCCACCGGCGCGCTTTCGACCACTGGCGTGGGAGGGACAGCCGCTCAACCGGATGCAAAGACACTTTCCGCCTTTATGGACTCACACGCGTCTGGCACGGAGTTCATCGCGTGAGTATCGTCACGTATGCAGCTACATATAGGAGCCAATATGCCGGGCGATGAATGCGACCCGTTTGTCTCGATGATGAACGCGGCTAGTACCGTGACATTGAATCTGAGCGACTTCAAGCCACGATCCATGCTTCGCGTCGCGGAACACCAGCTAGATCGGCCGAAGTTTCCGGCAATTGATTTCCACAATCACATCGACGGGATGGACCCCGCCGATGTGTTGCGCGTGATGGATGCCTGCGCCATCGAGCACCTGGTGAACATCACGATGAAGCCTGGCACTGATGGCATGGAGAGTCTCATCCGGCTTCGCCAAGCGTCGCCGGATCGCTTCTCGACTATTGCCTGGATGGACTGGCGCGACCTGGGCGAAGACGGTTTCTTCGATCGATCTGTACGCCGGTTGGAACAATGCGTCGCCGCGGGCGCGATCGGCGTGAAGATATGGAAGGACCTGGGGCTGCGGCTGCGCGATCGCGATGGCTCGCTGCTCCGCATTGATGATCCGCGCTTGGACCCGTTGTTTGCGCGCGCGGCGGAGATGGGCGTATTCATCATGTTTCACACCGCCGATCCCGCGGCATTCTTTCTGCCGACGGATGCGCAGAACGAGCGTTTTGAAGAGCTCTCGGCGCATCCGGACTGGAGTTTCTATGGGTCGGCATTCAGCAGGGAAGAGCTGCTGGCACAACGGAACCGCGTCTTTGCGCGCCATCCGAAGACCCAATTCGTAGCCGCCCACATGGGCGAGCAGCCTGAGGATTTGGCGGCGGTGGCTGCGCTGCTGGAGACATATCCCAACGTTCAACTCGATATGTCGGCGCGGGTAGCCGAGTTAGGCCGCCAGCCGTTCACGGCGCGGCGATTCTTCCTCCGGTTTGCGGACCGCATCCTCTTCGGTGCGGACCTGCTGCCCGAGGAAGCGATGTATCGCGCGCATTATCGGTTCTTTGAGACCGAGGATGAATTTTTCGAGTATCCATCGCACGCTTCGCGCCAGGGGCGATGGCAGATTTATGGCCTCGCGCTTCCAGACGAGGTTCTTGAGCGGATCTATCGCGGGAACGCGCTGGCTTTGCTTGGCCGAAGATAAGCAGCAGACGGAGAACGGCCGGGCAGTATCGTCGGGCGTCACTTCGCCGCAGTTGCGCCGTTCTTGAGGGGGCCTGATGAAGCTCTCTGAATCAATTCCGGCTCAATCATGATCTCCGGCTGGTATTCCGCGGTCTTTTCGATCTGTTGGATGATGGTCTTGGCTGCGATCTGACCCATGCGGCGCAGGGGCTGTCCCACCGTGGTGAGCTCAGGTTTGAAAATCACTGCCAATGGGATGTCGTCGAACCCAACCACGGAAACATCCTCCGGCACACGAAGGCCCGCTTCCTGAAACGCCTGAATCGCACCGATGGCGGAGATGTCGTTGTAGGCAAACAAGGCTGTGAAGTGCTCATTGCGCGCGAGTAATTTTTTTGCGGCAGGATATCCAAGCTCCGGTGTCGGGAGATCGGTTTCGATTTGCACGGTCAGCTCCGGCCGCACGCGCACTCCGAGTTCCTTTGCCACCTCGCAGATGGCCGTCCAGCGTGTTTTGGAATCCGAACTGTCCTTCTGACCCTTGAGAAATGCGATCTCGCTGTGCCCGTGCTCCAGCAGATGCGTGAGCGCCAGGCGCGCTGCGACTTTGTGATCGATGGTGATGTTGGTGACGCCCGGCACATGCCGGTGTCCGGCAACAGCGACCGTGGGAAGTGCAGGGGTCTCCTTGATGGAGGTATCGACGGTGATGAACCCCTCGACCCCACGCGATATCAGCATCTGCGAGTAGGTCTGCAGCACTTTCTGATCGTGGCGATGAATCACGGTGAGAAAGAAGTATTCCGAATCGCGCAGATACTCTTCGATGCCGCTGATGATGGCGGCTCCGTAGGGATCGCCGATCTGCTGAGTGATGACGCCGATGGTATAGGTGCGCTGCAGGCGAAGGGAACGCGCGAAGTAATTCGGCTTGTAGTTGAGCTCCCGCGCCGCGTCGAGAATACGTCGTTTCGTGTGTTCGGGAATTGCCCGGGCTGCCGCCGAATCGTTCAGTGCGGCTGAAATCGTGCCCGCCGTGAGATGCAGGTGCTCGGCAAGTGTTTTCAGCGTGACTCTGGCTTCTTTTGTCTCTGAGGTTCGTTTTGCCATCAACGTGGTGGTTCGAAAACGTGATTCTTCTGTCCTCAGGCGTTGCGGCCTTTCGGGTTGATACGACTTTACCTTAACCGATGCGTATCGTTACCACCTCTTATTTCCGACGATTAGGGGGAATCAGAGCGTTGCGCGGCTTGTGTTCGTTGGTCTGAAGATCGCTTTCCTCGGGCGCTGCTACACTAGTCGGTTCTTTTATGCGGACTGAAGCCTCTACTCTGACCCTGCGCGGCGCATTGCGTGTTGCCGACGACATCACCGACCTCGTCGGACAAACGCCGATGCTCCGGCTGACCCGGCTGTGCACGACCGGGATGGCCGACATCTTTGCCAAGCTCGAATTCCTCAATCCCGGCGGCAGCATCAAGGACCGTGCCGCGCTGGGCATGATCCTGCGCGCGGAGCAGGAAGGCCGGCTTGCGCCTGGATCGCAGATCTTCGAAGCGACGGCCGGCAATACCGGTGTTGGCCTGGCCCTCATTGGCGTGAACCGAGGTTACAAGGTGACGCTGTTTGTTCCCGAAGGCTTCGCCGAGGAGAAGTGCGTCCTGATGCGCGGGTTTGGAGCGACCGTTGTGCGCACGCCAGAGAAAGATGGCATGCAGGGTGCCATCGAGATAGCGAAGGCCGAACTGGCCAGAACTCCCGGGGCGTGGGGCGCGTTCCAGTTTGAAAACCAGGCGAACCCGGATTTTCACGAAGCGACCACAGCGGCTGAGATCTGGGAGCAAATGGAAGGCCGCGTGGATGCGCTGGTGGCGGGCATCGGTTCCGGAGGGACGTTTTCCGGCGTGGCGCGTGGGCTGAAGAAGCGAAATCCGCGGCTTGCCGCGATTGCAGTCGAAACCGAAGGCTCCATCCTGCAGGGGGGACCGCCGGGGCCGCATCGCGTAGAGGGCATCGGCGTCCACTTTATTCCCAAAACCTTTCATCCAGAGCTAGCGGACGACGTCATCATGGTGACGGACAACAATGCATTTGCCATGGTGAAGCGCATGGCTGCCGAGGAGGGACTGCTGGGCGGCTCCAGTGCGGGCGCGAATGTCCATGCGGCGATGGAGGTGGCGCGGAAGCTGGGCCCAGGCAAGCGCGTCGCGACCATCATCCCGGATTCGGCCGAACGCTATCTTTCCAAGAACATCTTCGAAGGCGGCAAATAGGGGAAGTCCGCGTTACCCGGCCCCCCTCCCCCCTCCCGCTGCCGGGGAGCGGCCCGCAAGTCATTATGCTGGAATGGTTTAGCAGGCCTCCCGTGGGCTAAATTCGTCTATCCAAAAGGTTTATCGCTTAATTCGTCAAAACAAATAACTTAGCTAACGCAGCTACGCAGCAAGTTGCGTCCCGAGCCCGCCTAACAACAAAGGCCCACAAATGAAAACGCCCGCGTGGACCGCGGGCGTTTTCTCTCTATTTCTAGTGTAGCGAATTGAGTGGGGTAAAACGGCACGTTCCTGCAGAAATGTTGCTGCCTCTGTTTCAATTCGAAACCAAGGTAGCAGGGAGTTACCGCAAAGCGCATTGTGCATTCGCGATCATGCGCCTCAAGTGCGTTTTCCGCGAGCTTTCCTGGTCGCCTTGCACCGGCTGAAAGCAGAGCATGCGCGCATTCCGTTAAAGATCGATCGGTCCGGTCAAAAATATCGCGTCCATCTTCCGCAGCCTCCTGACGCAAACACCGGCTTCTGCCTATCAAGTGCATCACGCTCGTTTCAGGCGCGCGGCCTGGTCGCGACGCTACACTATCTGGTCAGTCCAATTCGGGAGAATCCATGAGCAATCCGCAGCACGGCTTTGCCACGCGTGCCATCCACGCCGGTCAGGAGCCGGAGACGGTCACTGGTGCGGTGAATGTGCCTATCTACCTTACATCGACCTACGCCCAGCAGGAGATTGGTAAGAACAAGGGTTACGAATACTCCCGCGTCTCCAATCCCACGCGCACGGCGCTCGAACAGAACCTGGCGTCGCTTGGAGGGCGGCAGCAGCGCGCATGTCTTTGCCAGCGGCATGGCGGCCATCTCGGCGCTGGTCGCGATGTTGAAGACCGGCGATCACGTTATCTGCGGATCGAATGTCTACGGCGGCACGCCGCGCCTCTTCAATCAGATCGTTGCGCACTATGGGATTGAATTCACGTACGTCGACACCAGCGATCCGGAGAATGTGCGGCGGGCCTTCACTCCGCGCACACGGCTGGTGCACATTGAGACGCCGACCAATCCGCTGATGCAGTTGACGGACATTCGCGCCGTGAGCACCGTGTGCCGCGAGCAGGCGAAGCGCGTGGGCGAGCCGGTCGATCTATGCGTGGACAACACGTTCATGTCTCCGTACTTTCAGCGGCCGATCGAGCTGGGCGCCGACCTGGTAATGCATTCGACGACGAAGTTCCTGAACGGCCACTCGGACGGACTGGGCGGCGTCCTGGTGGGGACGCGGCCGGAGCACGCGGAGCGTTTCGCGTTCATCCAGAAGTGTACGGGCGGCATTCTGTCGCCCTTCGAGGCATACCTGATCCTGCGCGGCGTCAAGACGCTGGCGGTGCGCATGCGCCAACATGACGCGAGCGGGCGGCAGATCGCAGCATGGCTGGCACAGCACCCGCGCGTCGAGAAGGTTTTTTACCCGGGGCTGCCGACACATCCGCAGCATGAGCTGGCGAAGCGGCAGATGTCCGGCTTCGGCGCGCTGATCACCTTCGAGACAGGATCGTTGGAGCGGGCGAACGACCTGCTGAAGCGGGTGCATGTCTGCACGCTGGGGGAGAGCCTGGGCGGGGTGGAGACGCTGATCTCGCATCCGGCAACGATGACGCATGCCGCGCTGGGCGAGGAGGGCCGCCGGAAGATTGGCATCACGGACGGCATGGTGCGTATTTCGGTCGGCATTGAGGATGTGGACGATCTGCTCGCCGACCTTGAACAGGCTATGCGGTAGGGAAATGGCCATTCGCACATGGCTTTCTTGGAGCAGCGGCAAGGACAGCGCCTGGGCGCTCCATACTCTGCGTCAGCAGGGCGAGTACGAAGTCGTCGGGCTGCTGACGACCATCAATGCTGCATTCGATCGCGTGGCTATGCACGGTACTCGGGCAACGGTGCTGCGCGCGCAGGCCGCGGCCGCGGGGCTGCCGTTGTTCGAAGCGCCGCTCCCGTGGCCGTGCTCCAATGAGCAGTATGAGGCCGTCATGCGCGACGTCTGCGCGGTAGCCGTGCGCGACGGAGTTCAGGCGATGGCCTTCGGCGATCTTTATCTCGAAGACGTGCGGCGCTACCGCGAAGAACGTCTGGCGGGCACCGGCATCGCGCCGGTATTTCCGCTTTGGGGGCGTGACACGCGCGAGCTGGTGGGCGAGATGCTCGATGGCGGCTTGAGAGCGCGCGTCACCTGCGTCGATCCGCGAAAGCTTTCTGCCACGTTCGCCGGGCGGGAGCTGGATGCGTCGTTGCTGGCCGAATTGCCCGCCGATGCCGATCCCTGCGCGGAGAATGGCGAGTTCCACACCTGTGCTTACGCAGGGCCGATGTTTGCGGCGCCGATATCGCTTGTGCCGGGCGCAATTGAAGAGCACGACGGCTTCATCTTTGCGGACTTTTCCCTGCAGTGACGCATGGTGTTGCCAACCTTCACGCATCGATCACACGATTGCGGCGGAAGAGCACCGTACCCGGGTCTTTGCCGGTGCCGTCCATAATGAATCCGCACCTGCGCAGCACGCCGATGGACGCCGCGAGATGCGGATATGTCTGCGCGCACACGGAGTGCACCGGGCTGTAGCTGAAGATCCAGGGGACCAGCGCATTGAGCGCTTCGGTTATGTAGCCGTGGCCGCGGAACTCCTTGAGGATGGAATATCCGATCTCGACCTCCTCCCGGGTTTCGGGGGGCTCCGTGCATCCGCATCCGCCAATAAGCAAGGGCTGCGTCGAGGGCTGCTTCAGGGCGACATAGCGGCACCATCCCAGGTAGTCCGGCGTGTACTGAATGCGTCGGTACAGATATTCGATCGCCTTCTGATCCCAATACTGCGGTGGCCACGCGGCGGGCACGATCACGCCGAGGAGTTCTCCGAGGTTCTTCCCGACCCGATCCGCATCAAGCGATGCCGCGGTCACCGCGAGAAGCAGGAGACGCGGCGTCTCAATCGGTTCCTCTTGCGCTGGCACACGCCGCATTGGCGGTTGCATTTCGGCTCCAGTGAGGACGGGGGTTGAAGGCGAAACAACGCTAACACCGGGTCCGCGAACCGGCAATTGACGCGAGGCTTTTTCGGAGAAACGCGCGGAACATGACTCGCTGCTCTCTGAAAGAACGGTTTCCCGATATAACAGCGATACGGTGGCGTGATAGGATCATAGGTTTTCCCGGAGACGTATCGATGAGTTCAGCCACCCTTCCTGATGCACCGAGCCACTCCTTCCGCCTGACTGAAGAGCAGGAGCAGCTTCGTCGCGAGATCCGCGCCTTTGCCGCGAAGGAGATCGCGCCGCACGTCATGGAGTGGGACGAGGCGAGCGAGTTTCCATCGGCCGTGGTGAAGCAGCTTGGCCAGATGGGTCTGCTCGGTATGTTGATTCCGGCGGAGCTGGGCGGCGCAGAGCTCGGCTATGTCGAATACATGATGGCCATCGAGGAAATCTCCGCTGTAGACGGCTCGATCGGCATCATTATGGCCGCGCACAACTCGCTGGGCATGAACCACGTTTATCTCGCAGGGAACGCGGAACAGCATCGCCGCTTTATTCCGAAGCTGGCTACGGGAGAATGGCTGGCCGCCTGGGGGCTCACGGAGCCGGGCTCAGGATCGGATGCGGCAGGGGCGCGCACCACGGCTGTCCGCAAGGGCGATCGCTGGGTGCTGAACGGCACCAAGACATTCATCACCAACGGCGGCCACGCCGACGTTGCGGTGGTGATCGCTGTGACCGACAAGACGCAGGGCACGCATGGGCTCTCTGCGTTCATCGTGGAGAAGGGAATGCGCGGCTTCCGTCCCGGCAAGAAGGAAAACAAGCTGGGTCTGCGCGCCAGCGACACTTCAGAGCTGATCTTCGAAGACTGTGAGGTTCCGGCCGAGAACCTGCTGGGCAAGGAAGGTGAAGGCTTTGTGGATTCGTTGCGCATTCTGGATGGCGGACGCATCTCGATCGCCGCGCTTGCTTTGGGGATTGCACGCGGCGCGTACGATGCTGCGCGCAAGTACGTGAAGCAGCGCCGCCAGTTCGGTAAAGCCATTGCGGAGTTTCAGGGAATCCAGTGGAAGCTGGCCGATATGGCCACGCAGCTCGAAGCCGCGCGCCTGCTCACGTTGCGTGCAGCAACCATGAAGGATGCCGGGCAGACGACGACGAGCGAGTCCGCGATGGCGAAGCTCTATGCCAGCGAGGTCGCGGTCCGCATCTGCGACGAGGCAGTGCAGCTTCACGGCGGCTACGGCTTCATCAAGGACTATCCGGTCGAGAAGTTCTATCGCGACGTAAAGCTTTGCACCATCGGCGAAGGCACCAGCGAGATTCAGCGCATGGTGATTGCGCGCGAACTGCTGAAGCGTCCCTGAGCCGACATTCTTTCGGATGCTAGACTCGCAGCTTGCAGACCATGGTCCAATCCGGAAATTCTGCTGACGCCACGGTTGCGCGGCTGGCCGAGCGGTTGCTGGCGGGCGAATCGCGTGTGCTCGCGCGGGCCATCTCGCTGGTTGAGGACGATGCGCCCAGCGCGCAGGCGTTGCTGTCGGCATGTTTCCCGCACACCGGCGACGCGCTGCGCATCGGCATCACGGGCGCACCGGGTGCCGGCAAGAGCACGCTGGTGGATCAGCTTGCGCGTGCCTTCCGTGAGCAGCAGCACAAGGTCGGCATTCTTGCGGTGGACCCAACGAGTCCCTTCAGCGGCGGAGCGATTCTCGGCGATCGGATCCGCATGGAGCGGCACCATGCAGATGCGGGAGTCTATGCGCGAAGCATGGCCACCCGCGGCGCAATGGGCGGGCTGGCGCGGGCGGCGGCGGACGCCGCGATGCTCATCGAGGCAAGCGGACGCGACCGCATTCTCATCGAGACTGTTGGCGTCGGTCAGGATGAGATCGATATTGTGCGGCTGGCGGATATCACGCTGGTCGTGCTGGTGCCAGGCATGGGCGATGATGTGCAGAGCATCAAGGCCGGCATTCTGGAGATTGCGGACATCTTCATCGTGAACAAGTCGGATCGTGAAGGCGCCGATCGGGTCGAGAAAGAGCTGAAGGCGATGCAGTCGTTCGCCGGATCGCACGGCAGTTGGGTGGCGCCCGTGGTGCGCACGGTGGCTTCCACCGGGCAGGGAACAGATGGAGTGGTTGCCGCAATCGGCAACTTCACCTCATGGCTGCAGAAGGATGGACATCTGCGGGAGCGGCGGGAGCAACAATGGCGCGAGCGCCTGACCGAGATGATCCGCGCCGAGCTGCTGCGCGGCCTTCGCGCGCATGCATTGAAGCCAGATGAATTGGCAGAGCACGCGCGCCGCATCGCAGCGCGGCAGGAAGATCCTTTTGCAACAGCAAGCCAGATGGTGAACGCGATTACGGGAGGCAGCCTCGTATGATCGCCCGCGCCGGCACACGTATCGACCATCTTGGCATCGCGGTGGAGAGCATTGCTGCGGCACGCGGCTTCTACGAGGCGCTTGGCCTGCGCGTTGCGCATGAAGAGACTGTGGAGCATGAAGGCGTGCGAGTGGCCATGCTGCCGCTGGGTGAGAGCCGCGTGGAACTACTAGAGCCGCTCGGCCCGGAGACCGTGGTGGGCCGCTTTCTCAGTAAGCGAGGGCCGGGGCTGCATCACGTGGCTGTGCATGTCGATGACATCGAGGCGGCATGGAAGGAGCTCCAGGCGCGCGGCGTCACGCTGGTCTCGCCGGCAATTCAAACTGGAGCCGGCGGGCACCTCTATTTCTTCGTGCACCCAAAGAGCACGGGCGGCGTGCTGCTTGAAATCTGCCAGGACCCGGCGTGATGATCGAGTATCCGGTGCTCGCATTCGACACCTGCGGGGACACAGGCACGGTGGCGCTGGTGGATCTTGGGCATGACGCAGTGACGGTTACCTGTATTGCTCATATCGAGCTGGGCGGGCGGGCCGCCTCCGCGCAGTTAATGCCAGCTATCACCGCTCTGCTGCGGGACTCTGGGCTCGACTTGCAGGCGATACGTGCGCTCGTGGTGGTCAATGGACCGGGCAGCTTTACCGGAATCCGTGTTGGTTTGAGCACTGCGAAGGGTTTGGCTCACGCGGCGGCTATTCCGATTGTTGCGCTGTCGCGGCTATTTGTCCTCGACAGCCTGATCCATACGCCGGGGGACGTTCTAGCCTTGCTCGATGCAGGACGCAACGAGTTTTATGCACGGCGAGCGGAGCGCGAGTGGCTCGCATCGTTTGCGGAGATCGCGGCCGCCGCAGAAGCCAGCATTTCGCTGATCGTGGCTGAGGCAGAAGTTGCGAACCGGTTTGCGGCGTGGCGACCCGAGCAGGTGGGGCCCTTGGACGCCTTCGCTGCGGCCCGAGCGGCGCTACCTCGCCTGCGGGCGGGAGTGCAAGAAGATCTCAGCACCCTGGACGCAAACTACCTGCGCCGCTCTGATGCGGAGCTATTCGCGCGATCCGCGCGCAACCTAACTCAATGATCCGCGTGCGCCCTATGGTAGAGGAGGACTTGCGGCTGATCCGCGCCTGGATGAACGACGACGCGGGGGCGCCGGCATGGAGCGAGGACGATCTCGCCGCCGTGGTCAAAGCGCCATCTCCAGACCAGCGAAGGGTACGCCGAGGCTGGGCCGCAGACCAAACCGGTTCCGGCGCGACGGGCTTTGCGGTCGCAACAGCGCTGAGCATCCCTGGCGCACCTGCAGAGTGCGAGCTGGAGTTCGTGCTGGTTCGGCCGCAGGTCAGGCGTACCGGGATCGGCGGCATGCTGGTTCACGCCGCTCTGAATTGGGGGCGTGATCTGCTTGCGGACGAAATCCGGCTTGAGGTGCGGGAATCGAACGTGGGTGCCGTGCAGCTTTATGAGCGTTGCGGCTTTGTGATCGTGGGGCGTCGGCCGGGATACTATGCTGATCCCTCGGAAGATGCGTTGCTGATGCGCCGCCAGCTCGGCTGTTGAGGGCCGGGCTCGCCCGTATAATGGCGCCTTGAGGAACTGATGGTTCGTGATGGATATTGGTACGCGATCAGCCTGCTGTTTGTCGCTGCGGTAGTGCGCTTTTTCACCGCCGACTGGTTCGCCAGTTGGGTGCTGGTGGCTATTCCCGCGCTGCTCGCTGCATTTTTTCTCTGGTTCTTCCGGGACCCCAACCGGCCCATTCCCGCGGGGCCGGGACTTGTTGTCTCGCCGGCAGACGGAAAGGTCACCGAGGTCGCGCCCATTCACACGCCGGATGGCGACCGGATCCGCCTCAGTATCTTCCTCAGCGTCTTCGATGTGCATGTCAATCGCTCACCTATTGCTGGAATCGTGCGCAGCATCCGATACAAGAGAGGCGAGTTCCTGAACGCGCTCGATCCGGCGTCGGCGGAACGAAATGAACAGAATGTGGTCACGATGGAAGGCGAGGGGTGCATCATCTCGCTCAGGCTGATTGCCGGGCTGCTGGCTCGTCGGATCGTCTTTCTGCCCAAGGAAGGCGATACCCTCCGGCGCGGCGAGCGCGTGGGCCTGATCAAGTTCGGCTCGCGCTGTGACCTGATCCTGCCGGGAGATGCGCACATTCGCGTGGAACGCGGCCAGCGCGTCAAGGGCGGCGAGAGCATCCTGGCGGACGTAGAAGTGCCCTCCTACGAGCCGATACTGCTGAAGGAAGTGATGGAGACCCGCCCGTGACCGAGCACAAGCGGGCGCGGCGGCGAGGCATGTTCGTGCTGCCATCGCTGTTTACCGCAGGCAATATAGCGGCCGGCTATTACGCCATCACGCAAAGCCTGCAGGGATCGCGAGTGGAGCCGCGGCATTTCGACTATGCCGCGCTCGCGATTCTTTTCGCGATCCCTTTCGATGCGCTTGACGGGCGCATCGCCCGCATGACGAATACGACCAGTGAGTTTGGCAAGGAACTTGACTCACTGGCGGACGTGATCACTTTCGGCGTCGCACCCAGCATTCTGGCCTATACATGGGGCTTCCGCATGCTGCCGATGACGATGGAGCCCAGCGTCCGCCGACTGCTGGTCGAGCTTGGCGCATTCATCTGTTTTGTCTTTCTGCTCTGCGGAGCGAGCCGGCTTGCGCGTTTCAACATCAGTCACGATCCGCAACCCAAGAATCCAGGTCGGCCGGATCGCAAGTACTTCGTCGGCATGCCAATCCCGGCGGCGGCGGGCGTGCTGGCCGCAGTCGTGCATCTGGTGAGCGGCTGGCCGGTAACGAATCAGTGGCTCGCTGCCCTCTGGATCGGCGTCGTCGGCCTTGCCGGATTTCTCATGGTGAGCACATGGCGATTCTGGAGCGGCAAGGAGATCAATTTCTCAAGGCGCCATCCGTTCCAGGTCATGGTGCTGCTAGGCCTGGTGATCTACGCCCTGGTGCACTTTTCCGAGGAGCTGCTCTTCCTTTGCTGCTTTGCCTATATGTTCTCCGGCCTGGTGGCGCGTGCCGCCTATTCGGCGCATCGGCGCCGCAAAGGGCAAAGCCGCAGCAGCGCACCGGTCGAAAATCTTTCGATTCAAGCGCCCAAAGAGCAGAGCCACGGATCATCTTTGTGAGAACCATCTAGCCTATGCCAGTGAATAACCGTATTGCCATCGTCGGAGCCGCCTCCCTGCGCGGCAAGGAGTTGAACGAAGCGCTTGGCGAGTCGCCGTTTGCCTCCGCCGATTTTGTCCTGATGGACGATGAGGAAGCGATCGGGCAATTGGAGTCCGTGGGCGATGAAGTCACCTTCATCCAGCAGATCACGCCCTCCTCCTTCGCGCATACAGATTTCACGTTCTTTGCCGGAAACGCGGACCTGACGCGCAAACACTGGCAGACAGCGGCGCAGGCGGGGTCTGCGATTCTCGATCTATCGGGAGCGCTCGATGGAGAGACGGATGCAATCGTGCTCGCGCCGTGGGTGCAGCACTCAGTCGAGGCGCTCAATCTGCGCACGCCTGCCGTCGTGCCGGCGCATCCCGCGGCGCTGATGCTGGCGCTCCTGCTTGGCCAGATACGCCAGGCGGCCGCGGTGCAGGTCGCGTTTGCTACGGTGCTGGAGCCTGCCTCCGAGTATGGGCGCGGCGCGATGGACGAGCTGCACCAGCAGACGGTAAGCCTGCTCTCGTTCCAGACGTTGCCGAAAGCCCTCTACGACACGCAGATCGCCTTCAATGCGACGCCCACAGCCGGCTCGGAGGGGAAGATCGATCTCCAGGCGACGGAAGCGCGGGTGCGACGCCACTATCGCCTGCTGGCCGCGGGCAAACTGCCATCCGTGGCGATTCAGGTGGTGCATGCGCCCGTCTTTCATGGGCACACGCTGTCCATTGGCCTGGAGCTCTCGCGTCCGATGACGGCCGAACAACTGCAGCCAACTGCTGGCGACAAGCGAGCATATCGAGGTTGCTGCGAGTGATGAAGATGCGCCATCCAACCTTGCGGCGTCGGGCCAGGAGGAGGTGTTGGTCCGGGTGCGGGGCATCGACGACGAAACCACGGCCACGAACCGCTTCTGGTTGTGGGCGGCGGGCGACAACCTGAAGCTGTCGGCAATGAACGCCGTAGCGTGCGCGGTGGAGATGCGGCGTCTGCGGCCCCAGGGGCAGGTGCAATAGGGGCGACGATGGGCAAGACCGTCCTGCTAGGCGCTACAGGCGCGGTTGGAAAAAGCATCGCGACAGAGCTGCGCAATCGAGGCGAGAGCTATCGCGCGGTCAGGACGCGACCGCTCTTCGCTTGAGCGGACGTTTGGCTCGGACCTGCTGGCGGAGATTGCCGTGTGGGACCCGGACGATGCCGCTTCCGCAAGAGCAGTTATGCGCGGTGCAGACGCGATTGTCTATCTGGTCGGCGTGCCTTATAACCACTTCGAATTGCATCCGGTGGTGATGCGCCAGGCTCTCGATGCGGCGATTGCTGAGGGTGTCGGCCAGATGTTACTGGTCGGCACGGTGTACCCCTACGGACGTCCGCAGCAGACGCCGGCGCGCGAGGACCATCCGCGCGAGCCGCATACCTTCAAAGGCAAGATGCGCAAGCAGCAGGAAGACCTGTTGCTGGAAGCCGATGCAGCGGGAAAGATTCGCGGCACCGTGCTGCGACTGCCAGACTTCTACGGACTTCGGCTGAAGAACAGTCTTCTCGATAGCCTTTTCAATGCGGCGGCGACGGGCGGTACTGCGAATCTGATCGCACCCATCGACCGTCCGCACCAGTTCGTTTTCGTGCCGGATGTAGGACCAGTAGTGCTCGATCTGCTGCGGCAGCCGGACGCACATGGACGTTGGTGGCATCTGGCGGGAGAGGGGACACCGAGCTTTCAGGAGATCGCCACAATGGTGGGCGAAATGGCCGGCAAACCGGTGAAGATTCGCGCCGTTGGGACCGGGATGCTGCGTGTCCTCGGTCTATTCCAGCCGATTCTGCGCGAGCTGGTAGAGATGAATTATCTTCTTACCGACCCGTTCATCATGGACGACAGCGCCCTGACAGCGCTTCTGGGCGGCGTGAAGAAGACGCCATTGCGCGAAGGGTTGAGGCAGTCGCTGGATGCTGCTCGCGCAGGCGGATACGCTCGACTCTATGAATTGCAGACGTCGCGGTACTTCTCATACTGCGCGAGCAGGAACGGATCGGTCATGCCGGCGATGTAGTCGGCCACCGCGCGCGGCGCGCCCTCCTGGGCAACCGTGAGCGCGCAGTTGGCGGGCAGCAGAGACGGATCGCGCACCCAGCATTCATAGAGCGATGTGATGATCTGGTGAGCGCGCTCGTGCTCCGGCTTGACCGCCTCGCTTTGGTACAGATACTCGTTGAGGTATCGCTTTGCCTCGCGGCGCAGCGATTCCATACCGGAAGAGAACGCGACGATGCGGTGGCCTGCGGCTCGGACCTGCTCCAACGTCGTTATGCCTGCTTCCGCGACCACTTCACTCGTCCGCGTGATCAGGTCGCCGGTGAAGGCGTTGAGCATCCGCTTCAGCGCTTCATCGATCAGCCGCTCCGGCGCTGCCGCCGGATATTGTTCGGCCATGGGGGCATAGTAGCTTTCGAAGAGCGCGACATGCGTGCGCACGTCTGCGAGGTTCAGGATGCCGGAAGAGAAGCCGTCCTCAAAATCGGCGGTGAGATAGGCGATCTCGTCGGCCAGATCGATGAGCTGCGCCTCCAAGCGGCGGCTGCTGGTCCAGAAAATACTCCGCCAGTTCTGGATGCTGCGCCGGATCGTAATCGCGCGAATGCTTGATGATGCCTTCGCGCACGCCCAGCGTGAGATTCAGTCCGGAGAAAGCAACGTAGCGCTGCTCGAAGACGGTGACGATGCGCAGCGCGTGCAGATTATGGTCGAAGCGCAGGCCATGAGCGCGCATCGCTTCGTCCAGCGCGTGCTCCCCGGCGTGACCGAAAGGCGGATGGCCGATGTCGTGCACCAGTGCGAGCGATTCCGTCAGGTCTCCATTCAGCCCGAGCGCAGCGGCAATCGTCCGGGCAAGCTGCGTCACCTCGATGGTGTGCGTAAGACGGCTGCGGTAGTGATCAGAGTAGCCGTGGGTGAAAACCTGCGTCTTGCCCGCTAGCCGCCGGAATGCACGCGAGTGAATGATGCGGGCGCGGTCTCGCTGAAAGGGCGAACGATAGGCGTGCTGCGGCTCCGGGTATTGGCGCGCGGTCAGCGGCTCGGCGGCATCGCTGCCCACCGCGCATGCGGCTGGCAGTGGCAGGGAGCGGGATGGTGGGTATTGCTGGTTCACGCGCGTGCGGTCTGGCGCACGAGTCAGTGCTTGCCTTCAGTTCCGGGCGCAGACTCGCGGGCCAGCTTTACCTTGGCGTTTTCGAGCTTCTTCTGCACCTTGCTCACATCGCTCTCATCCACATCCGCGGGTATGGTGCGTGCATACTGCGCGAGCGACTGGTCCCATTGCGCGACCGCGAGCCGGAGGCGTCCGGTCTTCTCATAAAGCTCACCGAGATGATCGTGCACGGTCGGGTCAGTGGAGACACGCTCGCTGGCCTTGCGCAGGTTCTCTTCTGCCAGCGGGAACTGGCCCAGCTTGAAGTACACCCAGCCGAGCGAATCGAGGTAGGCGTAGTTCTGGGGATCGAGCTGCACAGCTTTCTGCAGCATGGCGAGCGCATCGTCCAGCTTCACGCCACGATCGGCCAGCATGTAGCCCAGATAGTTCAGCGTCATGCTGTTGTTCGGATCGAGCGCGAGGATCTTGCGGAACTGCTCCTCGGCGGCATCGTAGTGCTTCTGCCGCTCTTCGAGCGCGCCGCGGAGGAAGAGCACGTAACGCGAGTCGTCGTCGCCGCGCACCGGCAGCGTCGCAGCCTTGTCCAGATTGTCGCCGGCATCTTTCCAGCGGCGGAGACGCGTGTTGATCTGTGCCAATGCCAGGTAGACGTCGCGGTCGTCGTCATTGTGCTTAAGCTGTGCATTCGCGAGTGCGATCCCTTCCTCGGCATGGCCGGTGTCGGCAAGCTGTCCGGCCAGCATCAGCTGAATGGACTTGTTGGTTGGCAGCACCTTCGCTGCGTCGCGCGCCACATCGGTCGCCTTGTCATACGCCTTGGCATCGCGATAGGCGTCTACTTCACCCTGATAGCCGCGCTCGGCGTACTCGCCGCCAAGGGGTACCAATTGCCGGTAGGCAGCAACAGCCGCTTCGGTGTGATTCTGCTCGCGCTCCACGTTCGCCAGCCGATCCAGAAAGATGGAGCGATTGTTCTTCTCGCTGTCCGTATAGTGGTTGTCTGGTTTCGCCGATCGCGACACCAGGCCCTGCAGCAACTGGGTGGCTTCCGCATATCGCCCGAGCGAGTCGTAGGTGAGCGCTTCATTGAAGAGGATCTCTTCGGAGTCGCTGGAAAGCGCCTGCGCCTTCTTGAGCGTGACCAGCGCCGGCTCGTAGTGGCCCTGCCGCCTCTGGCACTCCGCAATGCGTACGAGCGCCTGCGCGTCCTGCGGGTCGGAAGAGGCGATTTCCTGATACGCATGCTCGGCATCGCTGAGCTGATTGTTGCTCAAGAACGCCTGGGCGAGAGCACGCTTGGCGTCCAGGTTGTCCGGGTCCATGTCGACGGCCTGCTGGTAGGCGGCGACAGCATCCTTTGTGTCCTTGACCTGGTCGTAGCCGGCGCCGAGCGCAAAGGCCAGCTTCGCGCTGCGGTCATCTTCCGGGACAGCCTTGAGCGTGTCGATGGCTTTCCTGATATCGCCGCTCTCGCCATAGAGCCGCGCCAGGTTGAGAGCGACATCTTCCGAATTGGGATCAATCTTCTGCGCAGCCTCGAACTCCTGCTGGGCAAGCTGCGAATCGTGATTGACGGTGTAGAGCTGGCCGAGCACCAGGTGGCTTTGGATGTCTGTCGGGTCGAGCGCGCTGATCTGTTTGTATTCGCTGATGGCCAGATCCAGCACCTGCTGGGAGGCGCCGTTCTGCATATCGCCCAGCGAATGGAGATAAATGCGGCCGAGCAGTTTGTGCGCGGCAACATTCTTCGGATCGCGCTTGATCGTCTCCTGCGCGGTCATGATGGCATCCCGTACCCGACCGGTACGGAAGTAGAGCTCTGCCAGTCCGTTGTTCAGGAAGGCCGACGTTGGGTCGGCATTCAGCGCCAGCTTGTACTCCTCGACGGCGCGCGTGGCGTAGTCCTGCCGGCCGGTATTGGCCGCCATGTCCTCGTAGGTATGGGCAAGCGCGAGATGGTAGTATGCAGCGCCCCGGGCGGTTTCCTGCGCGGGCGCGCTAGCTGTCTGCTGCTTTGGAGGAGTAGTTGGCTTGTTCTCCGCGAAGGTGGCGGGAGCAGCAAGCAGCAGCGTAGCGAACAGCGAGGAGCGGCCGGGCAGAGAACAGGGAGGTCATGCGATGACTGCGATTCATGCGGGGTGGGCTGCCCGGATGCCTGGAACCCTGGCCGGAGCTGGGGCCGAGAGGGGACGCACGCTCGCCGGATTTCTCCTTCGTACAGATAGACGATTGTAACCCCGTCCGGGATGCGAAGGAATGAGGGAGACCCGGCCAATTCCGACCTTGATGCTGATCTCAGTGCCGGAAGTGGCGCATGCCGGTGAAGACCATCGCGATGCCCAGCCGGTCAGCGGCTTCAATCACCGCATCATCGCGGACGGAGCCTCCGGGCTGAATGACAGCCGTTGCGCCCGCCCCGGCGATGGTCTCGAGGCCGTCCGGGAACGGGAAAAAGGCATCCGAGGCAGCCACTGTGCCGGCAAGAGGCAGGATGGCCTTCATGGCACCGAAGCGCGCCGCATCCACGCGACTCATTTGGCCTGCACCCACTCCGATCGTCTGGCCGCCGCGCGCATAGACAATGGCATTTGATTTCACGTGCTTAGCTACCTTCCATGCGAAGAGCAGGTTGGTGAGCTCCTCCGCGGTGGGAGAACGCCGGGTGACCCTGCGAAGCTCATCTGCCGTGACCGACCCGGTATCCGCATCCTGCAACAGCATGCCGCCGGAAACCTGTTTGAAGACCCGGGTGCGGACAGCGGGTTTGACCACAACCAGCCGAAGGTTCTTCTTGGCAGAGAAGCGCGCCAGCGCTTCCTTGGAGAAGGCAGGCGCAGCAATCGCCTCGACGAAGAGTTTCGCGATCTCCTCCGCGGCAGCTTCGTCGATTTCGCGGTTTACACCGATCACGCCGCCGAAGGCAGAGACAGGGTCGGTTGAAAGCGCCTTGGTGTAGGCCTCGAGCAGTGTTTTACCGGTGGCGGCGCCGCACGGGTTGGTGTGCTTGATAATGGCGACCGCCGGCTCGCTGAACTCCTGCGCCAGGTCCCAGCAGGCATCCAGATCTACCAGGTTGTTGTAACTCAGCTCCTTGCCCTGGAGCTGCTGTGCGCCGGCAATGCCGGTACCGCTGCCGTCGCTGTAGAGGGCCGCGGCCTGGTGCGGGTTTTCGCCATAGCGAAGCGGGGAGACCAGCGGATAGCTGATGCGCAACGGATCGGGAAAAGCGCTCTTGTCGCCTACTGGTGCGGCCAGAGTTGCGAGCGTGCCGGCGATGGCGCTGTCATACGACGCCGTAAGGGCGAAGGCGTTGCGCGCCAGCCGCCAGCGGGTCTCGCGACTCAGCGAGCCCTGGTTCTCTGCCAATTCCTGGGTCAGCGCGGGGTAGTCGGAGACGGTCGTGACGATAGCGACATCTTCGAAGTTTTTGGCAGCGGAGCGGACCATCGATGGGCCGCCGATGTCGATGTTCTCAATGATCTCGTGGAAGTCGACACCGGGCTTTGCCGCCGTCTTCTCAAAGGCATAGAGGTTGACGACCACCATGTCGATCGGGGCGATGCCGTGCTCGGCGACCGCAGCCTGATGGGTCGGATTGTCCCGGATATGCAGAATGCCGCCGTGCACCTTGGGATGCAGCGTCTTGACCCGGCCATCGAGCATTTCCGGGAAGCCGGTGAGTTCCGAAATGTCCTGCACCCGGAGGCCGGCATCGCGAAGAGAGCGCGCCGTCCCACCGGTAGACACCAGCTCGACCCCATGGCCGGCCAGCGCACGGGCGAAGTCCACCAATCCAGTCTTATCGGTGACACTGAGCAGCGCGCGGCGGATGGGCTTCAGCTCCTTGTCGTTTCCGGTTTTTGCTTCTGGCTGCGCTTTTCCCTGTTGCTGGACTTGCACGGTCGTGATCTCTCCTTCGCGATGGCGTCGAAAGTACAGTGTTGCATGAAGGATGGCTGTGCTGCGCGCGTGATAGTTTCAGGTCATATGGACGAGCGACAATGGCAGACTCGCGTACGTGAGCCCGGAGATTCTGCCCCCGGGCGAGATGCCCGACTATCGATACCAGCAGGAGCCGCCGGCTCCGCCTCCGCCGCCTTCCCGGCGCTCCGGATGGCAGATTGCGCCTGCCACCTACGTCCTGACCGGGATCAATATTGCGGTCTACCTGCTGATGGTGCTCAGCGGGGTGTCGCCGATGGCGCCGACGGGCCAGCAGCTCGTGCACTGGGGTGCAAACGTCGGTCTGTTCGTGCTGGCGGATCATCAGTGGTGGCGGCTTGTCACATCCGCGTTCGTCCACTCCGGCATCATTCACATCGCCACGAATATGTGGTGCCTTTACAACCTGGGGTTGCTGGGCGAGCCGCTGATGGGCGCTTTCGGGGTTGTCGCTGCCTATCTGCTGACCGGGACGGTAGGTAACCTGCTCAGCGTCGCGCTGCACCCGGGCTCGATAAGCGCTGGTCACGTCGACCCTGGTGTGATCAGCGTCGGGCGCATCGGGCGCGGTCTTCGGACTCGCCGGAGTGCTGATTCCGCTGCTCGGATCGAAGCTGCTGCCGGTGAACCGTGGTGAGGTCGCGCGGCTACGGCGTAGCGTTATCTATTTTGCTGTCTTGAACTTCGTGCTTGGTTTTGGAGCCGATGCTTTCAACACGCCGATCCGCATCGACAATATGGCGCATCTCGGCGGGTTTCTCTCCGGCCTGTTGTTGGGAGTGCTGCTGGTGCCAAAGCTGGGAGCCGACCGCACGCTCTGGATACGGCGGCAATGGTTGGCCTATGGCAGCGTGCTCTTGCTGGTGCTGCTGGGAGCGCACTTCGTCGCCAGTTTCTGGCGTGCCTGATGCGCCAAATACGGCAGTGCCCGGAAGGTCTCCGGGCACTTAGGAATGAGTTCCGGTTAGCGAACGGCGGTTGCTGCGAACTTCTTGACCATTGCGAGCAGCAGCTTGCGGTCGCTGTCGTTCAGGTTCGAGGAGTAGCGCCGGATTTGCGTGAGGAAGCGAAGCTCCTCGTCCGTCAGCTTCTGGGTGTTCATTTCGCGGCCAAGCGAATCCTCGGCAAAGAACTGCGCGAGAGGGAGGTCGAGCGCCTGCGCAATCTTGGCCAGGGTGTCGAGCGAGGGAACGGTATGCCCGTTTTCTACGCGGGAGAGATAGCACCGTAGCAGACCGGTACGTTTCTCAATATCACCTTGCGATAAACCCTTCTGCAGCCGATAACCCCGGATCGTGGTTCCAATTTTCATGCGTGCCTGGCTTTCGAAAAGCCCACGCCCTGGCCCGGTGGACTGCTGTGGCGAGGGGCTCAATATAGTTTTGTTGGCAGCATAGTTAACATGCGCAAAAGCTCAAGAGCAAGAACAATTTGCGGCGGGAACCAGAAATTATCCGGAGCTGCAACTTAATGGGAATTTGCCCTTCCATAAACGTGTCAGAAAGGTTACCCGCGCTTAGAGCAGAGTTATCCCACGCAACCTGGAGTGGAAGCGGCTTCGTTCATGGCTTCCCGCCCAGTTCGCGGGCAAAGAAGTGCAGATACCGCGATCGCGCGTCCGCTGCGTCCTGGGCTCGGTAGCCGGTCTTGTTGTTCGGATTTTCGAAGGCGTGACCAGCATCGGGGTAGATTTTCGTATCGACCGGGTTGCCCAGCTTCTTCATGTCGGCGGCAAAGCTCTCGACGCTTGCCGGGGGGATACCCTTATCCAGCCCGCCATAGTTACCCAGGATGGCAGCTTTGATCTGCTTGAGAGAGTCGGGATCAGTGGGGGGCGGCCCGTAGTTTGCTACCACCGCCTTGAGGTTGGGGTCGGCAACGGCAAAGGACAGCGCATAGCCGCCGCCCATGCACCAGCCGATGGCGCCGATGCGATGCGGATCGACGTTCTTCTGCGAGCTCAGATAGGCTTCCGCGGCTTTGAGATCGCGGATGCCGCGATCTTGCGGTACACCCCTGCTGAGCTGATGGGCGGTATCAGCGTCGGTGGCCACCTGACCGCGATAGAGGTCGATGGCAAGCGCGACGTAGCCGTGCGCGGCCAGATCGGCTGCCTGTTCCTTCACCCAGTCATTCAGGCCCCACCACTCGTGGATCACGATGACGGCGGGATGCTTTCCTGCCCGGTCGCCAGCTGGCGTATAAAGCAGTGCGTGCACGGTTTCCGGTCCGCTTGCATAGGAGACCTCCGCCGGCGCGGATGCGGCCGCCGCGGCATGCGTGGGAGGCAGAACAACGGCGGCTGCAAGAAGAAAGAGCAGGGCATGAAGGCGGGTGAACGATGCGCGCATGACGTGAGCCTCGAGAAGAAATCACAACGGCGACCTGAGGAGTATGGCGCGGGGGTATGGTGCCGGGCAAGTGCCGTGAACTGTATGAGTTTGAGTTGCGAAAGCGGGAGACCTGCCCGGCCTGGCTGGAGCTTCGAAGACATTCTTGAAAATTACGGGCCATCTTGAATTCCACCGATGCCATCGCAATCGTTCATGCGCGCAGGGTCGAGCCTTATCAAGCGAGTGTGGACCCGTCCCTGGTGGAACAGGGCCCGGCGACTCAGTGTCGTCGTCTATGAAGAGCTCTTCCGCACTCGCGCGTTCACGATGGCCGCGGCGATGTCCTATTACTTCCTGCTGGCATTGCTGCCGCTGCTGATCTTCCTTTCTGCAATGCTGGGCTACCTGCCGATTCCCAATCTCTTCGACCAGCTGCTGGACATCCTGGCCGTAATAGTGCCGCCGCAGGCGATGCAGATGGTGGAGCGCATTCTTGCCGGCCTGCTCACCGGACATCGCGGCGGACTGCTCTCCTTCGGCCTGCTCGGATATTTATGGACGGCATCGGGAGGCTTTGCCGCCCTGATCGAAGCGCTGAATGTCGCCTATGACGTGGAGAAGGCGCGCAGTTGGTGGCGCGACCGTGTGCAGGCGCTGCTGCTGACACTGACCACCGGTCTGCTGAGTCTCACTGGGCTCTTGCTGATCATTGCCGGCCCGCACTTCGGACATCTGCTCACCGAGCTGTTCCCCGTTCCGCGAGAGCTGGGCGAAGTGTGGCCGGCGGTGCGGTTGGTGACGATATTCGTCATTTTCGTGGTGGCAGTCGAGCTCCAGTATTATCTTGCGCCGAATCTTAAACAGCGTTTCATGAACACGCTGCCGGGCGCGCTGGTGGCGGTCGCCGGCATCTTTCTGAGCTCCGCGGGGCTTGCCTACTACTTCGGCCATCTCTCGAACTACAACAAAACCTACGGCTCGCTCGGCGCAGTCATCATTCTGATGTTGTGGTTCTACGTCGTCGCGATCCTGTTTGTGATCGGCGCGGAGCTGAATGCCGAGCGCCTGAAGATGAATGCCCAGAAAGAGCCTGCACGGTTCGGCGGGCAACTTCCTGGTGAGTCCAAAGGCATTTCGGCGGCATAAACCCGGCAATTTCCCTGTAACGGTTCGCGATTCCTTCCCACTATCCCAATGTTGAGGGACTGGCGTGGCATCTTGTGCTCGCCAGCCTGCGGGGGAATCGAATGAAATCGCTGGCGACACTGTTTCTTATCTTTGCGACCTGCATCGCGGTGGCGGGAACCATGGCGCTGATCGATCGCGCGCACGCGTCATTGTGCGTGCCGGTGAGCAGCCGATGACGAACTCCTCGAAGGCGGCGGAGCGAGTCACCGCGGCGTTGCTGCTGGCGCTGTGTCTCGTGCTTGCGGTTTTTGTGTAGAGCAGGCGCAGGCAATTGCGTCAGGCCATGTGCATGCCGCCGTTGACATCCAGCGTGTGGCCGGTGATGTAGCTGGCCTTCTCTGATGCGAGGAAGGCGACCGCGTTGGCGATGTCCTGATCGGTGCCTACGCGGCCCAGCGGAATGATCTGCATCATCATGGCCTTCTGCTTCTCGTCGAGCACCGCGGTCATGGCGGTCTCGATCATGCCCGGCGCGACGACGTTGGCTGTCACATTGCGCGAGGCCATCTCTCGCGCGAGCGATTTGGTGAAGCCGATGAGTCCGGCCTTCGATGCGGCATAATTCGCCTGGCCGGCCTGGCCGGTCTCGCCCACCACGCTCGAAATGCTGATGATGCGTCCCCAGCGCGACTTCATCATCGAGCTAAGCACGGCCTGCGTGAGCAGGAAGGTGCCGGTGAGGTTGGTGGCGATCACGTCGTCCCAGTCGGCGCGTTTCATGCGCAGCAGCAACATGTCGCGAGTGATGCCGGCATTGTTGACCAGGATGTCGATGCGGCCGAACTTCGCGATGACGGCCTTGGCAGTGTCTTTGATGGAGGCTTCGTTCGCGATGTCGAGGACGAAGGGCTCCGCCTGCCCACCGGCGGCTGCGATCTCCTGCGCGACAGCGCGCAGTTTCTCTTCATTGCGTGCGGCGAGCGCGACGGTGGCGCCCTGTGCGGCGAGCGTGAGGGCGCAGGCGCGCCCGATCCCCTGCGATGCTCCGGTGACGAGTGTGATTTTGTTGGCCAGTTCGGAAGTGCGTTCGGTCATGGGGAGAAGTATCGCTGATGGAGGCCGAATCGGCGAGTGGCTTGGCCGTCAGCGGCGGTTACCACCACCGCTACATTAATCTTGTGGTCGCGGCATCCGCGACTGCAAAGCGGCTATGAAACGAGGATCGAGGGCGGCCTTGTTCGGCGTGGCCTCAGCGCGCTTCACTTTTTCCCACGCTTCGGAATATTTCCCTATGCCGTACAGAGTTATCGCCCAGTTCTGCAAATTGTTCGTGTTCTGGGGCGCCTTTTGATAGATGTGCTCAAATCGGCCGAATGCATCCCTGAGTAACGCGTCATCATTGTGTTGCGCGCCTGTCATGCCGAGTGCTTTTGCATAGTCAACCGAGAAGTTGAGGTTGTCATGGATGAGCGTGTCCGCTTCCGCAAACAGCTTTAGAGAGTCATCAAGTTTCCTGAGCTGCCCTCGACCGCGGCCATACCCCAAATGGCCGTTCCGTTGCGACTGTTCAAGAGCCAAGCTTGATTGAAACGTCGCATCGCGTTCTCAAGATCGTGTTGACTTATATTGCCAGCCTCGCAGTCCTAAGTCCTGAGAGGCCTTGGCACGATCGCCGTGGTACAGCTTATCCATGGTCGAAAGAAATGTTGCGTCCGCAGCTTGCAACGCCTCCGATTTTGGCGCGGAACCGTATTTGGGCAACAAGTTCTGGTCCTGCGCACAAGCGAGATCGGCACAAAGAAATAGAACGAGAGCGGCAGTCAGTCGTAGGTGGACACGTCTTCTTTGCATATTGAACCTAGAGTGGCTCGGCAGCCGGTACAGGGCGTCTTGCACCCAGGGCGGACTTGAAGCCTTTTGCCAGCTCGATCGACCACACGTAGACCACCAGCTCGCGTGCGTAGAAGAGGATCGGCTCCGTATCCGGCAGCGTGATGCCGTGAGCGGCGGGCAGCTCGTTGATGTGGAACTCCGCTTCGGCCGCCTCAAGCGGCCATGGCAGATGGTGGATGTCCCCCTGGAAGAGATGGCCGCGGTGGTCGGCGGTGTAGAGGCGATAGCGCTCGGTGAGGAAGTATTCGATGGTGCCGGGGGCGCTCTGCGCCAGCCGGTGTGTTGGGCCGAGGCCTCGGTATGTCGCGCGAAAGCGTACAGGCTGTCGCGTGAGGTGGCGATCGCTGCGATAGAAGAAGCGCTGATCCTGCTGCGGCTTGATGGACATGCGCGCCCAGTAGTACGGCAGCCGGAAGAAGGCGCGGGCTGCCGCTACGGCAACCGGATTTGCGGCGTCCAGTGAAAAGAAGTAAACACCGGCCAGATTGGTGTGCTCTTCGCGGACGTAGGTACGCAGGTTCAGCTCAGGGAAACTGCTGGCGCCCGGGACGCGCGGGAGCCCGCTGAAACGAATGCGGTCCATCCAGAAGGGCACGACGCCGATCCAGGCCGAACCGTCGAACGTATCCGGAACGAGACCCGCAGGCAGCAGCGGAGCAACAGAAGCGGCCGTTACGGGCCAGTGAGCGAAGAGCAAATCATTCCAGCGCTGGGTCACGGCCCAGTGGCGCTTGGGCAACGGCGTTGGCCGGTGACCGGTCGTGTTGAGGATGTCCTGCACTTTCTTGTCCTTGCCGCCCGTCGGCGGCTGCGCACACGAAGATTATCCGGACATGCCAGGGTCGCGGTCCGCGTCCAGAGTAGCGAAGCACGGGTGTGGGTGCAATTGGCGAGGCTGCTACAGCCTACAGATAACGTTCGCGCAGGATGCGTATGTGATGGTTGACATGGCCGGGCACCATGAAGCCGAGCGACAGGACGGTAAACGGGTTGCCGCTGGCGACGCCGCGCCTGGTCCAGGCCTCTAACTGCAGATTGCGAAAGAAGTCGATGGAGGCGCGCCGGACATTGCGGAATTCCTCGACGTGGGTGGCCCAGGGAAGCCGGTCCGGCTCCGCGCCAGTGACGGCGATGTTCTGGTCGAAGCTGGGCAGCGGCGTGTCGAAACCGCGGGCGAACCAGAGGGCACGCATCACAAAGACCCGCTCGGTATCGTTGAGGTGGCTGAGGACCTGGCGGATGCTCCACTTCTCCGGCGCGTAGCGGTGGCGGGACTGCTCTTCCGAGATGCTGGCGAAGAATGCGAACGCGTCCTCCAGCTGCGTGGTCATGCTGGCGAGGCAGTCATTGCCTTCTACCTTGTCGATGTAAGTGAAGTAGTACGGGGCGGCGTCTCCGGCGACAGGACGGGCGTTCATGGCTATCCAGCGTAGCGCGGTCCGGCATGCCGCGCGCGCCAATTGGGACGTGTTTCTCACAGGGTGTGGCGAGGTGCGGCAAGCCGTATGCTGGTGGCAAGATGCCCCCAACGGAATCGCAGACCGAAGTGGCGCCCCCTCCTCATACCGCGACGAATGGTAACGGCGAGCAGCCGCGCAACCAGACCGAGGTGTATGCCGTGCACGGCGCCGACCCTGAGGTGCTGGCCTACGCGATGGCGAAGTATTCGCGGTCTGTCGCTGTCGATGAAAGAATCGCTGCGCGAGATCTCCTCGCCAGCGCGCCGAGCAGTTCCTGAACACGTTTTATTTCCAGTACGGCCACCGTTCGATTGCCGATCTGGCGCATGTGGCGTTCGCCATCGAGCGGCTCAGCCTGCTGGCCGCGATCATTCTGGTGGATGAGCAGCGCTGGGATGGCCAGGAACGCTCGACACGCTACCAGAACTTCCGCAAGAGCGGCTGGTACCTGCCGGAGTTTGGCGATGCGGCCGACGCACGTGCGACGCTACGAGGCGACTGTCGAGCGACTCTTTGCCGACTACCACACGGTGAGCGAGGGCGTGCTGAAGTCGCTGATGGCGAGGACGCAGCGGCCGGCGGAGATGAAGCCGGAGACCTTCGAGCGGACGCTGCGGGCGCGGGCCTTTGACGTGGCGCGATATCTGCTGCCGCTGGCGACCAATACCTCACTGGGACAGATCGTGAACGCGCGCACGCTGGAGACCCAGGTGAGCCGGCTGCTGAGCGATGAGCATGCCGAAGTGCGCGAGCTGGGCGAGCGGCTGCGCGCCGCCGGGACCGGTCCGGCATGGAACGTGCACGCGCGCGAGATGGCGGAGCTGGTGGCAGAGATACGGGGCACGCATCCGGAGCTGGCGAATCGTGCCGCAACGCTGCTGGAGCGTGAGGTGAAGGTGGCGCCGACGCTGGTGAAGTATGCGGCAGCGAATCCGTACCAGCAGGAGACACGGCGCGAACTGGAGCAGGCGGCGCGCGAGCTGATGGGCGGATGCCGCCATCGATGCTGCGCCCGCTGGTCGACCTGGTGGAGCGCGGAACTTCGCTGGAAGTGGAGATTGCAGCGACGCTGCTCTATGGCGCGTGTCACTATCCTTTCCGGCAGGTGCGGGACCGACGTGGCTTCTGACGCTTCCCGAGGCGAAGCGGGTCGAGCTGATCGACGCTGGGCATGCGGCATCGCGGCCGGCATGATGAGCTGCTGCGCGGATTTGCCGCCGGGCGCGCCGCTGCGCTTCGACATTCTGATGGATATCGGCGGCTTCCGCGACATGCACCGGCATCGCCGCTGCCTGCAGACGCTGCAGAGCTTTACCGCGGCGCACGGCTTCGATGTGCCGGAGGGTCTGGCCGAGGCCGGGATGCTCAGCACTTACGAGGCGGCGACCGCCGCGGCACACGAGGCATTCGCACAGGTGGCGGCGAGCGACGCTCCGGAGGCAGCGGCGACTGCACGCTACCTGCTGCCGCTGGGCACGCGCTGCCGTTCGCTCTTCCAGATGGACTTTGCGGAGGCGCTTTACATCAGCGAGCTGCGGTCTGCGCCGCAGGGGCATTTTTCGTATCGGCGCGTCGCGTGGGAGATGTATCGGGCCGTGGAGCGGCAGCATCCGGCGCTGGCACGCCATATACGAGTGACGGATGTGCGGGAGCCGGTAGACCTGCTGAAGCGATGAGAATTGGACGGCCCGTTTTGGGCTACGACTTTCGGAACTTGTTCGCCTTCTATTCTCCTGGTAGACTCGGGAATAGCTGGTAAATCAATAAGATAGACGAGCCGGGATGGGGCCGGCGGGATGGAGAGGTTTCGGGCATGGCAGATGATCGTTCACGCGCGGTAGAACTGGCGCTTTCGCAGATAGAGAAGCAGTTTGGCAAGGGTTCGATCATGCGCCTCGGCAGCAAGGAGGCGATTGTCCCGATCTCGACTATCAGCACAGGTTCGATCTCCTTTGACGCAGCGCTGGGCGTGGGCGGTGTGCCGCGCGGGCGCGTGGTGGAGATCTTCGGGCCGGAATCCTCCGGCAAGACGACCATTACGCTGCAGATCATTGCCGAGGCGCAGAAGCTGGGCGGCATGGCGGCCTTTGTGGACGCCGAGCACGCGCTCGATCCGGCCTATGCCAAGAAGCTGGGCGTCGATGTGGACAACCTGCTGGTTTCGCAGCCGGACTACGGCGAGCAGGCGCTCGAGATCACCGAGGCGCTGGTGCGCTCCGGCGCGATCGACGTGCTGGTCGTGGACTCGGTTGCTGCGCTGGTGCCCAAGGCCGAACTGGACGGCGAGATGGGCGATTCGCACATGGGCCTGCAGGCGCGGCTTATGTCGCAGGCGCTGCGCAAGCTGACCGGAACGGTCTCGAAGTCGCGGACCTGCCTGATCTTCATCAACCAGATCCGCGAGAAGATCGGCGTGATGTTCGGTAATCCGGAGACGACGACGGGTGGACGCGCGCTGAAGTTCTACTCCTCGGTGCGTATCGACATCCGCCGCATCGCTGCGGTGAAAGACGGCGACACGGTGGTCGGCTCACGCACCAAGGTGAAGATCGTGAAGAACAAGGTGGCGGCGCCTTTCCGCGATGCGGAGTTCGACATCCTCTACGGCGAGGGCATTTCTCGCGAAGGCGATGTGCTCGACCTCGCGGTGGCGCAGAACATCGTCGAAAAGTCGGGCGCGTGGTTCAGCTATTCCGGCGAGCGCATCGGCCAGGGGCGCGAGAATGTACGGCAGTATCTCAAGGACAACCGCGACACCTTCGACCGTATTCATCAGCAGTTGCGGCAGAAATTGGGGATCTCCGGCGTGAAGGAAGCCGAAGTGCCTCCGGTGCCAGTGAATGGCGCGGCGGTAGCGGAGGCAGCCAGTTCGGCCGGCTTCGCGACGGCCGCAGTAGCCTGTGCGTCTTCGAACAGCAGAGGCGGCCAATTGCGGCCGCCTTTTGCTTGCTCAATTACATCAGCGCTGTGAGCGCGATCCTGCGGGCCGCGCATTGACGATCTTGATCTCAAAAACGAATGGCCATCGCTTTCCTGTCACGAAGAGCCGGTTATGCTGTGCGTCATATGCAATGCCGTTCAGCACTGACTCCGCATCGGGTCTCCGACTTTCGGGCATCAGACCGGTGAGATCGATCCAGCCAATGACGTGTCCGTCGCGCGGGGAGATGCGGGCAATGCGATCCGAGTGCCAGATGTTCGCATAAATCTCGCCTTTGACATACTCGAGTTCGTTGAGTTGTTCCACCGGAGCCTTCCCATCCTTCACCAGGATGTGCCGCGTTTCCTTGAACGTCGTTGGATCGCGGAAACGCAGAGTCGCCGTGCCGTCGCTGGTGATGATCTCGGTGCGCTGTGCGCGTCATGCCCCAGCCTTCGCCGGTGTAGGAGAATTGCCGGACTGGTCGTAGAGAGAACCGGTCGTAGACGAAGCAGATGTGCGACTGCCATGTCCACTCGTAAATGTGCGACCCCCAATCGACAATTCCTTCGCCGAAGTATTGCTCGGGCAGAGTTGCGCCGCTGAAGGACCTTGCCGCTTTCCGGTTCAATGACCAGGATTGCCGAGCTGCCCTTCAACCCGGTTCCTTCATAGAAGAGGCCATCGCGGTAAAAAAAGCCTTCCGTGTAGCTGTCGGTGGAATGAGGAAGCTGAGCTACGACTTTGTAGCCGCTCACCGGCGCGGCGGCTGGCAGACTCGCAGGAAACATCATCGTGAGCAGCGCAGAGATAGGCACGAGACGCGGCCGGCGAATTGTGAGGCGGATACATGGATGTCGCACATGGTAAATGCCGCGCCGGATGCACCGTCATGCTGCGGCAGTAGACGCGCAGCGCCCCTGCCGCTTACACTCACCGCGGTAAAGACGTCTATGAATACCGTTAAGGGCATCTATCCCGGCACCTTCGATCCGATGACGAACGGTCATCTGGATCTGATCGCGCGGGGCGCGAAGATCTTTGACCACCTGGTGGTGGCCGTACTCGAGAATGCGCAGAAAAGCCCGCTGTTCACCGTGCCGGAGAGGTGCGTGATGCTGACGGCTGCAGTCAAGCATATGCCGAATGTCTCGGTAGAAAGCTTCGACGGCCTGCTGGTGGACTTCGTACGAGCGCAGCAGGCGCAGGCCGTCCTGCGCGGTATTCGTGCCATCAGCGATTACGAATATGAGCTGCAGATGGCGCTGATGAACCGGCGGCTCGCGCCGGAGCTGGAAACGGTCTTCATGATGCCGGCTGAAAAGTTCTCCTACGTCAGCTCACGGCTGGTGAAGGAGATATTCCGTCTGGGCGGTTCCGTCGAGGGGCTGGTGCCGGAGCTGGTGCTGGACAAGCTGAAGGAGCGCGGGCGGGAATAGCATTGTCCACCGCCAAGCCGTCGACTGCTAGCTCGTATAGAGATTCGTTTCCAAGAAAGCATTACGAAACTTTCCATTTGAATCGTGCTGCCGCAGCAGCTCTTTGAAGTCGGCCAGCTTTGCGTACCGCGACTGCAGGGTTGCGGGCGGCAGCGTAAATAGCTTTGCCCAATGTGGCCTTGGCTCGAAAGGCGCGAGCTTCGCCTCGATGAGCGGCAGAATCTGGCGAACTGCAGGCCATTCCGGCTTCCATGTGAAGTGGATGGCGAGCGAGGGGCGGTGGTAGGCCATGCTCATCCAAAGCGAGTCCGATTCAATCGTGCGCAGCTCGGTGACGAACAAGTGCGGCGTGATGCTGTCGCGTAGCTGCTTCGACTGCGCGGATTGCCTCGTAGCCGTGTATCGCGTGGCACGAAGTATTCCGTCTGCAGCTCCGCGCCGCTGCTGGGCGTGAAGTTCATGCGGAAGTGCGGCAGCCGCTCATACCACGGCCCCGGAATGCCAAGCTGCTCGGTGCAGGGCTCCGCAGGGTGGCCCGTGATGGGGTGCAGCTTCTCCGTCGCGCGCTCTGCGTTGTAGAACTCCTGCGGCCAGATGTAGGGCTTCTCCGGGCTCGACACGGCGCTTGATCCAGACCTGTGTGGCGCGCCGGTTCTGCCAGTCCGTGAAGAGGCTTACGCTGTAGCCGCTGCGCGAAGATGGCGTCGAGATTGTGCTCGAGTTCGGCGAAGGGCAGATCCTGATAGACGACCTGCTCCACCTGATACGTAGGTTCAAGATCGAGCGTCAGGCTGGTCACAATCCCGAGCGCGCCCAGAGCGACGACGGCGCCGTCGAAATGCTCGGCATCCTTCGCGCGCGAGAGAGTGAGACGATCGCCGTTCGCAGTGACGAGATTCGAGCGCCGGAGCAGGCGCTGGAGAGATTGCGGTTGTGGATGCCGGAGCCGTGCGTCGCCGTTGCGCAGCCGCCGGCGACGGAAATATGCGGCAGAGACGCCAGATTGTGCAGGGCGAAGCCACGACTGTCGATGTAGGGCGCGAGTTTTCCGTAGGTGACGCCCGCGCCGATGGTGACCGTGCGTGCCGCTGCGATCGATGGTCATCTGGTCAAGGTGCTGGAGCGAGATCTGTTCTGTCGGTGCTATCCGCGATGGCGTTGAAGGAGTGGCGCGTGCCCAGCGCGCGAATCTTGCTGGCGCGCTTCACGATAGCCTGCACCTCCTCGACGTCAGCGGGTGTATCGAGACGATCGGTATGGTAGGTGTAGTTCCCAGACCAATTGGTACGCGTAGCTGCCGGCCGGGCGGTGTCCCGCGGCGTCTGCCCGGCTATCGACGGATCGGATGCAAAGCTCGAAAGCATGGTGCCAGTCAATGCCAGGCCAGAGGCCTTGAGGAATTCTCTCTTGTCCAAGTGTGCAGCCTCCGAATCCGTTTTGACACGAAGACAGGTATATCGGCGAATAAAGCCGGTGGCAAGTCCGGACGGGCCTACTCCGTGCGCGACGTCTGACCTGTGGCGACTACGCTAAAGTCATTGTTGGCAGCGCGTTATTCGTTACGAAAGGACATCTAAGGAACTCGAAACAAACGGCGCGCGTATGTGTATGCTGGCGTGGGCTGAAAGATGCGGCAGATGCCGGGAGGTTGAGCGATGCAAAGCCGGATTACGGGTACGACGATGCCGGTGTTGGAGTTCTTGTTGGACCACAACGACGCGATTATTTCTGAGGCCGGAGAGCTGTCGTGGATGTCGGCGTCCATCCAGATGATGACCCACACGCAGATGGGCGGCGGCGGAGGGTTCTTCGGCGCGATCAAGCGCGTCGCCGGGGGCGGCACGCTCTTCATGACGGAGTACCGAGCTGTAGGCGCGCCAGGCGAGATTGCCTTCGCAACGAAAGTGCCTGGCCATATCGTACCCGTCGAAGTGGCGAATGGGCGTGAGTACTTCATCCATCGTCACGGCTTCCTTTGCGCGACGGCAGGAATTCAGCTTGGCGTTGGCTTTCAGCAGTCGCTGGGAGCGGGCATCTTCGGCGGCGACGGCTTCCTGCTGCAGCGGATCAGCGGGGCGGGGATGGCGTGGCTTGAGCTTTCCGGCGAACTGATCGTGAAGGACTTGCAGCCGGGCGAACTGCTGCGCGTGCATCCGGGACACGTGGGCGCGTTCGATGCAGGCGTGAATTTCCAGATCATGCGTGTTCCCGGCATCCGCAACATGATCTTCGGCGGCGACGGCATTTTCTTCGCCGCGCTCACCGGACCCGGACGCGTCTGGCTGCAGACTCTGCCGATCGCGAAACTGGCGCACAAACTCCAGGAGTACATGCCGCAGGAGCGGCGTGTGGAGACGACGGAGGCCGGCGTGGTAGGCGGGCTGGTGGGTTCAATCCTGAATGGCATGAAATAAGGCTATTGCAAATTGCGGTGACGTGGGCGCGGCAGTAGTCGCGCCCATTT
The DNA here is from genome assembly GCA_963758545.1 of uncultured Acidobacteriaceae bacterium. GTDB lineage: Bacteria > Acidobacteriota > Terriglobia > Terriglobales > Acidobacteriaceae > KBS-83. Next base: position 432,321 of record CAVWVY010000002.1, read on the forward strand.
CATTTCTGCGAAGGTCGCCTATCCTTATACTGCTGAAAGGAGAACTGAACATGAGCGCAACACTGGAGAATGTGCAGTTGCGGCGGATCGACGGAAAGAGCGCGTCGCTGGCCGATTATGAAGGCAAGGTGCTGCTGATTGTGAATGTGGCGTCGAAGTGCGGATTTACGCCGCAGTATGAAGGGCTGGAGAGGCTCTACGCGCGCTTTAAGAGCCGCGGTCTTGCCGTGCTGGGTTTTCCGGCGAATGACTTTGCAGAGCAGGAGCCCGGCACAAATACGGAGATCGCCCGGTTCTGTACTACGAACTTCGGCGTGAAGTTTCCCATGTTCGAGAAGATCGCGGTCGCCGGGCCGAGGAAGCATCCGCTCTACGCCTCGCTGATTGCCGCACAACCGAAGGCGACGACCAGCACCGACAGCCTGCGCCAGCACTTGATCGAGTTCGGCGTAACACCGAACCCCGATCCTGAGGTGCTGTGGAATTTCGAGAAGTTCTTAGTGAACCGATCCGGGACCCCGGTTGCGCGGTTTGCGCCGGACATTGAACCGGAAGACCCGAGAATCACGGATCGCATCGAGGCAGAGCTGGCGAAATAAGCGGGAACAACTGCACCGCGTGGCGTGTCTGTACCTATGCAGACGCGAGGTGCGCGATGTTCGAAGACGCTTTGATGGAATCATCTGGGAAACCGCATGCGCAACGCGGATGGTTCTCCGGTCTCGCGGCCATCTGCAACGGCAGCAATTGTCAGCCTGCTACTGCTCTGGCCGCTGCTGCATCCGGCGTCGTTACCTCGACAAACGATTCGCATGCTTGTGGCTGCACCCGCGCCTCCTGCCACGCCTGGTCCTCCCGCGCAGCGTGCTGGTCGTGTTGTGGCGCATCCTGAGACGCTGGCGAATCCCTTTGCCGCGCCTGCGAAGATTCCCGCCTATGTCGCAAAGGGCAGAAATGTGCCGCCGGCGGTTGCAGATAATTTCCCCAACGTGCTGGCTCGGCAGGGGACAGGCCTGCCCAGCGGACTTACCGATTCGATCGGAACGGCTGCGGCGCCGCAAGTACGTGCGGGTCGGCCGCCGAAGCTAGCGATCTCGTCCGGGGTAATGGCCGGGAACAAATTGAGCGGAGCGCCGCCGCAGTATCCGGCGATTGCTCGCGGAGCGGGCGTGCAGGGAACAGTCGTCTTGGGCGCCACCATCTCCAGGAGCGGCACAATTGAGAATCTGCATGTGATCAGCGGGCCGCCTATGCTGATCGCTGCCGCGGAGCAGGCGGTCCGCACCTGGCGGTATCGACCTTACCTGCTCAATGGCGAGCCGGTTGCGGTGGAGACAACTGTGTACGTTGTCTTCCGTCTCGGCTCGTAAATCTATTTGCTGGTGAGCGCAAAAGCACGGGCGGATTCGAGCAGCTTGTTGACCGAATCTTTCGACACCGACTCAGAATAGATGCGCATCAGCGGCTCCGTTCCGGAGGCGCGCAGCAGCAGCCAGGTTTCGGCGGCATTCGGCTTTGACTTGGCTTCGGGATTGTCGAGGAAGAACTTGATGCCGTCGAGCGTCTCGACGCGGAGGACGGGCATGCCGGCGAAGTCGTTCGCGCCGGGCTGGAGGGTTCTGGCGCGCGTGATGGCCGCGTTCTTCATCTCGTCTGGGATGTGCAGATCGATGCGGCCGTAATGATGCTCGCCGAACTCCTGCTGCAGATCGGCCACAAGCTCGCCCAGTGTCTTCTTCTCGTCGGCCATCACGTTGGCCAGGAGCAGACAATTGAGCAGCCCGTCGCGTTCCGGCAGATGCCGCTTGATGCCGATGCCGCCTGATTCCTCGCCACCTATCAGGATGTCGTGTTCGAGCATGAGATCGCAGACGTACTTGAAGCCGATGCCATGTTCGTAGAGCGGCTGATGATGCTTTGACGCGATGCGGTCGAGCATCTTTGTCGTGTTGAAGGCTCGCGTCACACCGCCCTTCCAGCCCTTCCGCTCCAGCAACCAGCGCAGCAGGATCGAAAAAATCTTGTGTGGATCGACGAAATTGCCATGCTCGTCGACTGCGCCCAATCGGTCGGCATCGCCGTCGGTAACCAGGCCTGCCTGGCATTTCTCCGCGACGACTGTCTCCTGCAACGCGCGAACATGCGGCTCGATCGGCTCCGGGTTGATGCCGGGAAAAAGGGGATCGTGGTTGGCGCGAATCTCCACGAACTGGATATCGAGCGGCCGGAAGATGCCGGCGAGGATGCCGGCGCCCGCCCCGTACATAGCGTCAATGGCAAAGCGCTGGCCGGAGCGCGCGATCGCATTCAGATCAGCGAAGCGCGAGATGGCGGCAACATACGGCGTGCAGAAATCCTCTTCCACGATCTGAGCAGCTTGTGCAGCCTGGCGGAGAGGTTGGCCGAGATAGCTCTCGATCTTCGCCATGATGGATGGAGATCCAGAGCCTCCATAGCCAGCCTTATATTTCACCCCGTTCCATTGATAGGGATTATGGCTGGACGTGATCATGATGCCGCCCGCGGCCTTCGATTCACGTACGGCATAGGAGAGCGCAGGCGTCGGCGTAATGGTTGAGGCGATGCGCACCGGGATGCCGGCTGATGCGGCCACCTCAGCAACGGCGCGGGCAAATGCGGGAGATCCGAACCGGGTATCGTAGCCGATGCAGATACCCTTACTCGCGTCTTCGTTGGCGAGGACGTAGTTCGCAATAGCTGCTGTCGCGGAGCGCACGTTTGCAAAGGTGAAGTCATCGGCGATGACACCGCGCCATCCGTCAGTGCCAAATTTGATCTGCGAAGTTGTCATGCTCGGTCGATTGTACGAAAGGACACGGTATATCGCGGAGAGGGACGGACGATTTACACCAGATCGGTTTTGCCCTGTGACACAAGCTGCTTCACGATCTTACCCACGTCCTGCGAGTGGCTTCGCGAACTGATTAGCAAGGCATCGCCGGTATCCACCACAACCAGGTCTTTGACGCCCACCAGGGCGACAAATTTCTCCGGGCTGTAGACGTAATTTCCATGCGCATCAATGGAGAGGGAATCCGCGGTTTCCGTAATATTTGCTGCAGGCACGCCAGGTTGCTGACCTAGCTGGTGTTCGTAGAGCGCGGCCCACGATCCCAGGTCGTTCCATCCGAAATCAGCCGGCAGGCAAAAGAGATTAGAACGGTGTTCGCCCTTTGCAGAACGCGGCTCAAGTACCGCATAGTCCACCGAGATGTTTTCACATTGCGGATAAAGTTCGGCGAATACTTGGGCAAAATCAGGTGTGCCGTAGGCAACGGCAATCTTCTCCAGCAGGGGCGAAGTCTCCGGCAGATGTTCGCGCATGGCGTTGGCCAGGGTGCGCGCGCTCCACAGAAAGATTCCGCTGTTCCAGTAATAATTGCCGGCGGCGACGAACTCCTCGGCCTTCTCCTGATTCGGCTTCTCCGTAAAACGGCGGACGCCCTGTATGCCGGTCTGCAAAGTGCTACCCGTCTCGATGTAGCCATAGCCGGTTTCAGCACGCGTGGGCACCACGCCGAGCACCACAATGTTCTCGCCCGCTGCGGCGAGCGCAATGCCGCGACGCAATGTTGCCAGAAACTGCTCTTCGTCGCCAATCACATGGTCCGCGGGAAAGACTCCGAGCACCGCATCCGGCGAAGACTTCTCGATGAGAAATGCGGCTAGCCCCGCGGCGGGCGCGGTGTTGCGTGCTGCCGGCTCGCAGAGCACCTGCGCCTGCGGCACCTCATCCAGTTGAAAGCAGATCGTGGAGGACAGGAGATCGTTGGTGATGACCCAGGCGTCCCGCGCCGGCGACAGCGGCAGCAGGCGGTCCAGAGTGTGTTGAATCATGGTGCGCTCGCCATCCAGCGCGAGCACCTGTTTCGCTCGCGCCTTTCGGCTGCGCGGCCAGAAGCGTGTACCGCTGCCTCCGGCAAGAATGACGGGACGGAATTCAGGATGGCTGCTCATCGCTGCGTTTATGGTAACGGAACCGGGAATTCGGGGTTGTTCCGGCTCATTTCCAGCCGCGGCCAAGCAGCCTGCGTCTCTATTTGAATTTAGGCGACAGCCGATAGGCGTAGAGGAGCAGCGCCGGCCCGACCATCAGCGGAACGATGCCAATGGCGACGCCGACCAGGTGATTGTCGTCGTTGGCGATGCCAAGGAAGATCATGAGGCCAATTCCCACCCCTGTAGTGATCAGCCGGCCCAGCTTTGTGCCTTCCAGACGGCGGATTGTCCACAGGCGGTCTTCCTCCCGCATCAGTGCGATTGCGGCGTCGGCGCCGGCGCCCTGGCTCTCCGTCAGCCGGCGCACTGTTTCGTTCCGGTAATACGCCTCGCGTTCCTTGCGACGACCCTGCACAAAGGAGTTGATCGAGAGATAGGAGTAGAGCGCGATGGCTCCTACGGCGAGAAAGACAAAAACCATAACGTCCGGCTTGGCAAAATCCATCATGACGACCTCCTGGTGGAACCGACTGTTCGCAACGGGTATGACCAGGGGGCTCGGCGGGCGGTTGCGTTTTTTCCCTTACGACAGGAAAAAAGAAAATGCAACCGCAAAGCCGGTGTCCTGGTCGTACAGTCAGTTCCGGAGAGGAAGTCTCAGCTCGATGCCAGCGGAGCTCAACAACGCGGCTGCCGACCGTGCCGACGTAGCGCGGGTGCGGGCTGGCGACGTGGAGGCCTTTGCTTCGATCGTGCGCCGATGGCAGACTCCGCTGATCAACCTTGCGTACGGGTTCTGCGGAGACCGCGGCCGCGCCGAGGAGATGGCGCAGGAGGCGTTTCTGCGGGCTTACCGCGGGCTGATGGCCGGGTTTTTCATTGCGTTTGCCGCTTACCTTGTCGCGTGGCTTGATGATAGGCCGTCAACGCGGCTGATTTTCCAAATGACAAGGCCAACGCCCATCCAGCAGTGTTGGCCTGTTTCGCTTCTTATAGAGGCTAGAACTTTGCGACAAAAGCGCCCAGCCGCTCGAGCCCTTCTTCGACATTCTTGTGCGAGACGGCGTAGGAGAAGCGGATGTGCTCATGTGTGCCAAAGGCCTCGCCCGGTACTACGACAACGCCGGCTTCGTGGAGCAGCCGCGTGGTGAGCTCCGCGGGCGTTGCGATGCCGGACTTCTTCAGCAGCCCGGAAACGTTCGGATAGGCATAGAAGGCGCCCTCCGGCATGGTGCAGGTAATGCCGGGGATGCTGCGCAGCCCGGTGACGATGGTGTCGCGCAGCCGGATGTAGTCGGCGCGCATCTCCGCGACGCATTCCTGCGACCCGTTGAGCGCTGCAATTGCGGCCTTCTGTACCATGGCCGCGGTGGACGAGGTGGACTGCGATTGCAGCTTGCTCATCGCGGCGATGATGGGCTTGGGGCCAAGCGCAAAACCGGCCCGCCAGCCGGTCATGGCGTAGGTCTTTGACAGCGAGCCGAGCACGATCACATGCTCCTTCGCCTCCGTGACGGACGCGCCGGAGAATGGCGCTTCATTGAAGATCAGGTACGCGTAGCACTCATCGAGCAGCAGGTAGATGCCACGGCTGTGCGCCAGGCGCACCACGCGCTCCAGATCGGCGCGCGAGATGACCGCCCCGGACGGATTCGAAGGCGAATTGAGGATGATGGCCTTCGTCCGCGGCGTGATGGAACGTTCAACGGCTTCGGCGGTCACGCGGAAGTTGTCGCCTTCGGAGGTCTCCAGGTATACGACCTTGCCGCCCGCGTATTGAATGATGTCCTTGTACGAGACCCAGTAGGGAACCGGCAGGATCACCTCGTCGCCGTGGTCGATCAGCACCTCAATCGCATTGAAGAGGGCGAGCTTTCCGCCGGTTGTGAAGACAGCTTCTTCCGGTGTGTAGTTTGTTCCGAAGTCGCAGGCGTGGCGCTCGACGATGGCCTTGCGCACCTCGGCGATACCGGAGACGACGGTATAGCGCGAGAAGTTGGCTTCAATGGCGGCGATGGCCGCGTCCTTGATGTGGCGCGGCGTCGCGAAATGCGGTTCGCCGGCGCCGAAATCGACGAGCTTGACACCCTCGGCGCGCAGCTTTGCGGCGGCCGCGGTGACGGCCATGGTGGCGGAGACCTCAATGCGGCCGATGCGCTCAGAGAGCTTTGGTGCGGCAGCGGCGCTGGACTTCTTCGGGTCGGTCAAGGTGACGGTGGCGCTCATGCTTCCTAGTTTACAGGGTGCAGTGCGCCGGGCGGGTCAGCGGTGCTAATTGAAGAATGACCGCAGCTGGGTCTCTACCATGCTGCCGAGGAATGCCGGCGCTTTTTCCACATCGACGGTCAGCACGTTGGCGGCGAGCGCATAGGTGGCCTCGATACCCATGCCGGAAACGCGATTACCGTCCACGGTGAATCCTGAGCTTCTCAGTTCACCGAGACCCTTTTCCAGGACCGCTGGTGTAACACCTTCGATTGTGTGAATGGCCATCTCTGTACTTTACCGATCCAACGTAAGAATCGCCGCGACGCGCTCCAGATCATATTCCGTATCGACTCCGATGGTTGTGTGGGGCGTCTGCTCCACGTAGAGCGGAATGTTGTGCGCGAGCAGACGCAATTGCTCGAGCCGCTCTGTTGTTTCCAGCGGATGCGGCTGCAGCGAAGCGAAGCGCTCCAGTGCAGCGCGACGGTAGGCGTAGATGCCGAGGTGCTTGCGGTAGATCATGCTGCCCGAACGGTCCCGGTCGAAGGGAATCGTCGCGCGGGAAAAGTAGAGAGCCCGGCCATCTTCTGCCAGCACGACTTTCACCGCGTTGGGATCGACGATTTCCGCGGCGGTGCAGGGTGTCCACAGCGTCGTCACCTGCGCGTCGATCCCGGAGCGATCGAATGGCGCGAGCAGCGCTTCGATGTGCTCGGGGCGCAGCATCGGCTCATCGCCCTGAATATTCACGATGATCTCCGATGGGATCTTCTGTGAGACGGCGTGCACACGGTCGGAGCCGCTCTGCAGATCAGGCGAGGTCAGCATGGCCTCCCAGCCGCGTTCGGCAGCCAGCGCCATCACTTCATCGGAATCCGTTGCCACAATCACGCGGTCTAGCTTCGGCGAGGCGAGTGCGGCTTCGACGATCCACTGCAGCATCGGCTTGCCGGCAATATCGCGCAGCACCTTGCGCGGCAGCCGCGTGGAGGCGAGGCGCGCCGGGATGACGGCCAGTGTATGGATCGAAGGCATTTCGGTCCCATTCGAAGCACGTTTTGGATATGGCTGCTTCATCTTCTTCTGGAAGGCATGTTCCCGCAAGCGGCGATCGAAGGTATGCTTCTCCACATCCTGTCCACCAGCCATTCTACGGAGCCACAGATTGATGCACCTTAACCGCCTGCTGCCAGTTGCCGTACTGCTTGCCCTTAGCTGTATTCCCGCCGCGGCGCAGCGGAACCAGAACCTGACGCCGGAAGAGCGCGAGAAGCTAATCACGAAACGGAACGCAATCGAGCAGGAGCTGGAGTCGGTCGCGATTATCGACCGCAAGGTCATGGTGCCGATGCGCGACGGCAAACGCATGCAGGCCGATATCTACCGGCCCAAGGACACGTCGAAGAAATATCCCATCATCTTCAGCCGCACCCCCTACAACTTCAATTACTGGGACGTGCGGGTCGGCGCGCCCGGCGACATGTCGAGCGAACTCGACGCGGTGAAGCGCGGCTACGTGCTGATCGAGATGAATGAGCGCGGCCACTTCTTCTCGGAGGGGAACTACGACATTCTTGGGCCGCCCCTCACCGATTCGGATGACGAGCTGAACTGGATGTCGGCTCAGCCCTGGTCGAACGGCAAGGTGGGGTTGATCGGCTGTTCCTCGACGGCGGAATGGCAGCTCGCTGTCGCGGCGCGCGGCAACAAGGCGCTGGCGGCGTTTATTCCGGAGAGCTTCGGTGCCGGAGTGGGCCGGGTGGGGAAGTGGTACGAGCAGGGCAACTGGTTTCGCGGCGGCGCGTTCCAGATGCTCTTTGCCGCCTGGATCTATGGAGAACAGAACCAGGTGCGTCCGATGTTCCCGCGCGGGACTACCCAGCAGGAGTTGGTGGAGGCGTCGAGGATGTTCGATCTTGCGCCGCAGATGCCGCCCGTGGACTGGGCGAAGGCGCTGGCGCATCTGCCGGAGGAGGACATCCTGAAGGCCGTCGGCGGGCCGAAGGGGATCTACGCCGATGCAATGCCGGTGCCGACCGGGGGGCGCATGATCCAGCGCACACCGAACGATCCCGCATGGTTAAAGGGCGGATTGTGGAACGACTCGGAGAAGATCAACGTGCCGGGGCTCTGGTTCATGACCTGGTACGACGTCTCTACCGGACCGAACCTGGCTGCGTATGACTTCGTGCGGCGGACCGCGAAGGGCGAGGTAGCGAACGAGCAATATGCCGTGATTGCGCCCACGCTGCACTGCCAGTACAAGCGCGCGACCGAGCACACCGTTGTCGGCGAGCGCGACATGGGCGATGCGCGGCTTGACTATGACGCGTTGACCTATGGCTGGTTCGACCACTTCCTCAAGGGCGAGGACAACGGCATCCTGAAGAAGACTCCGCGAGTGCAGTACTACACCATGGGGTTGAACAAGTGGCAGTCGGCGGACACGTGGCCGCCGGCGGGCGCGAAGCCGATGAAGCTCTACCTGACGAGCGAGGGCAACGCGCCGACACTGCATGGCGACGGAGCGCTCGCGCTGGAACTGGCGAAGGCAGATCAGCCGGACAAGTTCACCTACGATCCGCTGCATCCGGTGCCGTCCTATGGCGGCAATGTATGCTGCACCGGCGACGCAATCCCCGGCAACGGAGGCGCGCTCGATCAGCGCAAGATGGAGGAGCGTCCGGACATCCTGGTGTACTCCTCTGAACCGCTGAAGGAAGGGCTGGAGGTTGATGGCCCGATCGATGCGACGCTCTACGTATCGAGCGACGTGAAAGATACCGACGTGACGGTGAAGCTGATCGACGTGCAGCCTGACGGCACGGCATACAACATCGATGAGACCATCCAGCGGCTGCGCTGGCGCGATGGCTACAACCACAAGCCAGTGTGGTTGGAGCGCGGGCAAGGTTTACAAGGTAGAGCTGGGGCCGATGAATACGAGCAACTACTTCGGCCCAGGGCATCGCATCCGCATCGAGGTATCGGGCAGCAACTTTCCGCGCTTCGATCGCAACATGAATACGGGCGGCAACAACTACGACGAGACGGTCGGGAAGATCGCGCATACGGAGATTCATCACTCGGCGGAGTATCCGTCCGCGATTACGTTATCGGTGGTGCATCACTAAAGCTCATCGGAGTGCAAGGATCTCCGGCACGTCGCGCGATGCGTGCAGGATCGCTACGATCTGCACACAATGTCCGGCGACACGGTAAACGACGAGATAGTGTCCAGCCGCCCAGAAGCGCACAGGTTGCGGCGTCAGGTCGCTTCTCCTGTGGCCGCTCTCGGGCCACGCAGCCAGATGTTCGAATGCCTTGATCAGTTCGGCTTGCAGCTTGTCAGCAGCCGCAGGACTCTCCGCGTCCAGGTAGATAAGCGCTTCTGCGATGTCCTGAATGGATTCCGGAGAAAGCTCGTACTGCAACCTAGCCCTGCGAGGCATGCTTCCGGCGGTTCTGTATCTGCTTCCAGGCCTTTTCGGCGGAGAGGCCCTGGCCTGCATCGAGCTGCTTGAGCCCGCGATCGATCCTTTGTCTCAGGTTGCGCATCTGCTGCTCGCGCATTGCGTCGCGTTCGTGCAGCAATCGGAGCCCTTCGCGGATGACCTCCGATGCTGTCTGGTACAGACCGCTCGCCACCTTTTGCTGTACGAGCTGATCGAGCTCTGGTGTCAATGAGACATTCATCGGGGCGCCTCGTGATGGATAACAGGATATAACAGAATCTGTTATCCGGTGAGAAAAGCACCGCGAAGACGGCTTGGGCAAATTGACTCACTTTCCAGCGAACCATAAGATAGAGGCTGGCCTCGGCGGCGTCCTGCTGCGTGTTCCGGCCTCCTTCCTGGCGGTGTAGCTCAGATGGTTAGAGCGACGGACTCATAACCCGTAGGTCAGTGGTTCGATCCCACTCACCGCCACCAAGATCTGAGGTTGCAGAGAAAGGCCCCCTGATTGATCTGGCTCCGTCGGTTGTTCCTCCTTGCGGTTGTCTGCGTACTCATCTATGTCGGCGCGGTCTGGGTGATTGACCGCACGCTTCCTCTTTCGGACACTCCTGCCACCCACTTCGACACCATCATCGTGCTTGGCTATCCGGCGAAGTCCGACGGCACGCCGCGCCCGGAGATGCGGGAGCGGGTGCTCGAAGGTGTGCGCGAGTACCGGGCGGGGGTGGCGCCGCGGCTGATCCTGACCGGCGGGGCCGCGCGCAACCACTACGTGGAGGCGCATGTGATGGCCGAGCTTGCAGAGGCGCAGGGTGTGCCAGCGAGCGCGGTCATCGAAGAGGGGCAAGCGAAGGACACGATCCAGAATGCGTATTACTCGGTCGAGATCATGCGGGCGCATGGCTGGCACTCGGCAGAGGTGGTGAGCTCACCCAGCCATCTGCGAAGGGCGAGTCTGATCTTTGGGCATTTCCCGATTACGTGGCGAATGCATGCCTCTCCGTGGCCGGCGGAATATGGCTTTGTCGATCGCGCAGCGCATGAGTGGTACGAGGCGGTGGATACGGCGCGTTTGCGGCTCACCAGCTTTCCCGAATCGCGCTTCTTGCCGGCTCGTTAACCAGATTAATACCCCCATCCCCCCTCTCCGCCGCCGGCGGATGGCTGTAAGTCTCTGATTCTGTGTACCTGGAGGCTCGAGCCGCCGCCAAAATCGTCTATCTAAAGGACTTAACGGCTAAAATCGTCTAAACAAAGGACTTACGCAGGCATATTTGCACCGGCCATGTTGCAAAATCGATTTGCGGTCGCAAATTCGTCTTTCCATTGAGGTTGCGGCGAAATTCTTCTCAGGAAAGGAGTTATGCGGAGGCAGGTAACCATCGGCCTCCGGGGCGGGTACGTGCGGCTTTTCCCACATCTGTTTCCAGTGTAGCGAGTTGGATGGGGTGAATTGGCAGGTCTTCCGCGGAAATCGCTCCGATGGTAATGGGCTGATCCGGTTTAGTCTCACTCGCCGGGCCGTTCATCCCTTCGGAGAATGATCTCCGGTCAGTTACGACATTTTCGGCGAGTGCGAGCGGTATGCTGGCGGCGTTCGTCTTTAAGAACGGATTTGGGAGAGCCGACTTCGGGGTGAGGCATGGGACCTGCAACGAGTGCTCTGGTTGGATTCCTGGCGATGTGGGCATCGGCTCCGCAGACCCCGCCGAACACGTTTACGAATGCCGCGGCATTGCTGGACGCGGTGGCGAAGGCCTATGCAGCCGATGCAGAGACGTTTCGTATGGAATCCATTACGGAGAGTGTGAGCAGCCAGGAAAAAACAGGGGATTGCCCGGCAGGCCGCACAGCAGGGGATGTGCAGTCCCGGAGCTATCATCCGCGGACAAGCGCCGCCTGGGCCGCCCCACTGAACTCCACGCGCAGCACAGTGATGTCATCATTCTGACCGAAGGTCTGCGCGGCCGCTGCGATCTCGGCCGCCGAACTTTCTTGCCGCATCAACTCGTGCGCCCGGGCAAAGCCGAAGAGCTCGCGCTTCTCGTTCTGCGCTTCGACAATGCCGTCGGTCAGCAGTATCAGATGATCTCCGGGCTCAAGGGAAAGCTCCATCACGGAGAACTCCGCATGCTCCGTTACTCCCAGGGGCAGTGCGCCTTCCATCGCTATCTCTTTACCGTTCCAATAGGGTGGCAGATGTCCCGCATTCGCCAGCGTGGCGCCGCCATCCGGCGCGATATGCAGTGCGAGGCAGGTTGCATTGGCATCGCCGCGTCCGATCAGCCGGCGATTCAGCGACTGCAACATATGCAGCGGATCGAAATCTGTCTCCGCCTGATTGCGGATGGTGCCCACGATCAGCGAGACCAGCATGGCGGCCTTCAGCCCCTTCCCGCTGACATCGCCGATCACGGTCAGAACGCTTCCGTCGGCTGCTGCGAGGATCTGGAAGAAATCGCCGCCCACCTGCTGCGCCGGCCGGTATTCGCTTTCAAGCGCGATGCCGGGGACGGAGGGCAGCGCTTCCGGAATCAGCACGTGCTGCACCTGCCGCGCCTGCTCAATCTCCTGCTTCAGCTGCTCCTGTTGCCGCTGCGACTGCAGAAAGCGCCGCAGCAGCAGCACGGTGATGATGGCCAGTGACAGGATGGTGGCGATCGCGTTGAGGGTGATCGCGATTCCGTAGGGGAAGAATGCGCCCGGGAAATGCAGTACGGTCAGTTCCTGCTGATACAGCGAAAGGGCCACCAACACCACGGCAGGCAAGGCCATCCATCCCTCGGCCCGGTCCTTGAAAATGCCGCGAATCGTGACCCAGACCAGAAGGGCGCCGAGCAGCAGCTTGAGCACATACGTGAGCGGGAGCAGATAGGAGATGGCATGAACGGGAATCACGCTGCCATAGAACGGCCAGCGCAGCATGGCTGTTGTCACGCCCAGCAGCGCCACCAAGCCCCAGACCATGCGGTGCAGCCGGGCCATGCGATCGAGACGGAACCAGTAGGCCCAGAACAGCACCCAGAGACCGATGCTGAGCGGGGTGAGGATGGCATCCTCAATCAAGAACAGGGAGACCCCGATCCAGGCGGCGTAGTTCGTCACGACAACGATGGCCACGTGGGCGAGGATGGCCGCGCAGATGAGGCTAAGCCAGAGATAGGCTGGCTCGCTGCGATCGAGCCAGAAGAGACCGAAGGCCACCAGCAGAGCCACCAACAGAATCGCTATTTCAAGAAAGTTGTCATATTGCGATCGACTGACCGCGTCCAAGTCCAACTGGAGCATTGCGGCAATGGCTGACGCCTGACCAAGCACGGGCGGACCATGCAAGCCACCGGCATCGGGGTCGACCATCGGCGTGAAGGCGGCCATCCACATGCGGATGGCGATGACTGCCGGACCGGAGCCGACATTCGCGGGTAGGGGAAAGGTCCGTGGTAAAGCGGAGTAAGCGGTGACCCCGTGCGAGGTGAATCGGCCGAACTGCCCGATCAGGCGACCATTCACATAGATCTCGTAGGCGTCGTCATAGTTGTCCGGCATCTTCAGCGCCAGCGCGGTCTGCCCGTTGTGAATCTCGGTGCGCAGCCTGTACCAGGCATAGCCGGAGTAGCCGCGATACCCTCGCACGGTCCAGCCCGGAACGTAGCCGCTGCTGCCGATCTGGGGATCATAGGATCCCGCCGGCGGCGTCAGATCCATCGTGCCCCAGGCGGAGTCGTCGAAGCCGGGATCGGCCCAGGCCATATCGTCGCCGGTGTGGAACTTCCACGGTCCCGTCAGGGCAACGGTGGAATCGCCCAGAGTAATGATCTGCGCCGATGCGTCCTTGGCCAACGCCGCTCGAGGCGAGAAAACCCAAAGGGGAGCCAGCAGCAAGAACCAGCCGATCGCGCGCATGGCAGCGAGGGTAGCATCCACTTCGCCTGACCTGCGACAAAATATGCCTCGATAGACGGGGAAGAAGGAGCAGAGTCAGCGCAACGTGTGCCTGAATCACCAGACGGGGCGGCGAACGTCTAAAAACAGGGGATTGCCCGGCAAGCCGCATAGCACGGAACGTGTAGGGAGGCGGCGGGCAGCGCTGCGCTATCATTTTAGGTAACAGGTGGTCCATGTCCAAGTCTTTCCAGCGGTCGATCTTCGGGATTGCTTTACTTCTTCTCCTGCTTACGGTGTGGGGCGGCGTGCGCTCCGGTGTGCGGGCGGACCAGAAGGATGGGGCGTATGCGGAGATGGAGGTCTATAGCGAAGTCCTGAACAAGATTCAGAACGACTACGTGGTGGACCCGAACATGAGCAATGTGACGGTGGGCGCGCTGCATGGCCTGCTGGAGTCGCTGGATTCCGATTCGAGCTATCTGACGCCTGCCGAGTACAAGCTGTACAAGCAGCACCTGAGCGAAGGCACGGCGCAGGTAGGACTGAATGTTTCCAAGCGCTACGGCTATGCGACCGTGGTATCCGTGGTGCCGGGCAGCGCGGCGGACAAGGCGCAGATCCAGGACGGCGACCTGATTGAGGCGATCGGCAGCCAGTCGACGCGGGAGATGTCGCTGGCGATGATCCGGCTGCTGCTGGAAGGGCCGGCGGGAACGAACGTGACGATCTCTGTTGTGCGGCCGCGGAAGCCGGAGCCGGACAAGATCACGATGACGCGCAACAACGTTCCGGTGCCGCCAGTGAGCGATCAGCTTTACGAGAACGCGAGCATCCTGTACATCAAGCCGAATGCACTGACCAAAGACCGTGTGAGCGAGATTGAAAGCAAGCTGAAGGGCCTGGGCAAGGGCGACGAGAAAGACACGAAGAAGGTGCTGCTGGATCTACGCGATGTTGCTGCGGGCGATGAGGCACAGGGCATCCGGCTGGCGAACTTCTTTCTGCAGAGCGGAACGATTGCGACCTTGAGCGGGCAGAAATATCCGAGCGAGACGTTTACGGCGGAGAAGTCGAAGTTTTTGACGGCGGTGCCACTGGTGGTGCTGGTGAATCACGGCACATCCGGACCGGGTGAGATTGTGGCGGCGGCGATCCTGGGTAACAAGCGCGGCGATGTGGTGGGCGACCGCACCTTCGGCGAAGGCTCTGTACAGAAGACGATGGAACTGCCGGATGGCTCGGCGCTGATCCTGTCTGTCGCGAAGTATGCGGCGCCGGATGGGAAGAAGATCCAGGACGAAGCGGTGCAGCCGAATGTCGTGGTGGCTTCCAACGAGGACGATGACGAGGACCAGGCCCCCGCGCCGAAGGCCAGTAAACCGGGCCCTCCGAATGTGCCGACTTCGCAGAAGACGCAGCCGGATGATCAGTTGAACAAGGCTCTTGCGGTTTTGAAGCAGAAGGTCGCCTAAGAGCTCCTGGTGCTTGCCGCACCGGCGGATGCGCCCTTGGCGCGTGTCGCTAAGATCGCTCCGTTTTCGCCGCTCACACCGAATTCCGTCCGCAGATTGAAGACCAGATTTCTCTACTTCGCTGCGGCTTCGATCGGGATCGCGAATCGCGAAGCGGCGCTGTTCTCGTCCGATGATTTTGGTGCAGGACGAAACATTCGGCTTCGATCCCCATCGCCTCTGTTGGCGGCGTCTGCACCTCTCAAGGTGCTATGCTCGGCCACGAGTGCTCGCTGATTCGTGCCATTGACTGAAACACCAAAGCCACACGATCCCGAGAGACTGCGAATGGAGGGTTTCGTCCGCCGCTGCGCCGCAGTGCGCCTGCGCATGGCCGGCGGAAGGTGGCGGGATGGGTCGCGTTGCTGCTGCTGGTGGTGCTGGCCGCAGCGGCGGGATCGCTGGCCGGGCTGACACTGGTGTACTCGGTGGATTTGCCGCAGATCTCCGACCTGGAGCGGTACAGGCCGCTTGCGACGACTGAGCTCTACGACGTGCACGGGCAGATGTTCGGATCGTTTGCCATGGAGCGGCGCAGCGTGGTGCAGTATGACGATTTTCCGCCGGTGCTGCGGCAGGCGGTGATCTCGATTGAAGACAAGAACTTTGAGAGCCACTGGGGCGTGAACCTGTTTCGCGTGCTGGGGGCGGCGTATCACGACCTGACCTCGCACGGCCGGGCGCAGGGAGCTTCCACGCTGACCATGCAGCTGGCGCGCAATCTGTTTCTGTCGCCGGACCGCACCTTCCGCCGCAAGCTGCAGGAGGTGTTTCTTTCCATCCAGATCGAGCACAGCTTTACCAAGCAGCAGATCTTTACGCTCTATGGAAACCAGATCTATCTGGGTCATGGCGTGTATGGGTTCGAAGCGGGTGCGAATTACTACTTCAGCAAGCCGGCGCGCGAGCTGACGCTGCCGGAGGCCGCGCTGCTGGCCGGGCTGCCGAAGGGGCCGGTGGCGTATTCGCCGATTCTGAATCCGGAACGGGCATTCCGGCGGCGGAACACGGTGATCAACGCGATGCTCGAGGACGGCGTAATCACGACGGCGCAGGCGAACGAGGCGAAGGGCGCGCCGCTGGGATTGCGGCTGGCGCCGCCGCCGAACAGCGTGGCTCCGTGGTTTGTGGAAGAGGTGCGGCGCGAGCTGGAGCGGCAGTTCGGTACGGAGATGGTGCACGAGGCAGGGCTGAAGGTCTACACCACGCTGGATATGTCGCTGCAGCAGACAGCGAACCGCGCGGTGCTGGATGGGCTGGCCGCGTACGAGCGGCGGCATGGATGGCGGGGGCACCTGCTGAATGTGCGGGCGGCGGGCGAGTCGATGGAGAGCTTCCGGCATCCGGACTGGACGTCAGCCGATCCGGCAGGGCGCGTATTTTCACGGGATGGTGGTGGGCATCCTGGATGGACGAGTGACGGTGAAGATCGGCGACGCGCGGCTGGGGCTGCTGCCGGACGACTGGGCATGGACCGGAGAGAAGGACCCGACGAAGCTGTTCAAGCTGGGCGACATTGTGTATGTCCGGGTGACGAGCGCACCTACGCGATCCGGTGCTGGCGGGAACGCTGGAACAGGACTCGGGCGCGCAGGCGGCGCTGATGGCGGTGGACAACAGCACGGGCGAGGTGCTGGCCATGGTGGGCGGACGCGATTTCAATCTTTCGCAGTTCAATCGCGCGACGCAGGCGGAGCGGCAGACGGGCTCTTCGTTCAAGCCGTATGTGTATACGGCGGCGATCGAAAACGGTGCGACACCCGGAGAGATGATTGCGGACACGCCAGTCGACCTTTCAGACGGCAGGCGGGCCTTACACGCCGCATGACTACGAGCCGAATTACCTGGGCAACATCACGCTGGAGAAGGCGTTTGCGGAGTCGCGGAATATTCCGGCGCTGCGGCTGGCGGAGCGGGTGGGGATGAAGAAGGTGATCGAGGTGGCGCACCGCTTCGGCATCACGCGCGATATTCCGCCGTATCTGCCGGTGGCGCTGGGGTCGGTGGAGGTGACGCTGGCGCAGCAGGTGGCGGCATACAGCAGCTTTCCGAATGATGGCGTGCGGGTGACGCCGCATCTGCTGCGGCGAGTTACGAGCTCTGACGGCATGCCGATGTACGAGGACCACGCAGAGGTGAACGAGTCGACGAGCGCGAAGACAGCGCGCACGATGATGATGCTGATGCAGCAGGTGACGGCGAGCGGGACGGCAGCGGCGGCGCGGGCGCTGAATCATCCGCTGGGCGGCAAGACGGGGACGACGAGCGAATTTACGGATGCGTGGTTCCTGGGATTTTCGCCATCGGTGACCTGCGGGGTGTGGATGGGGTATGACACGCGGCAGTCGTTGGGCGACAAGGAGACGGGCGCGAAGGCGGCGCTGCCGATCTGGATGGATTTTATGAAGGCGGCGGATGTGGGGAAGGATGACGAGCGGTTTCCGGGGCAGTAAGGATGCAGACATGCGCAGCTACAAAATTAGCGAGGCGAAAACGCAGCTTTCCAAGCTAGTGGAGCGGGCCGCCAAGGCGAATCATTCATGATTACCAAGGCGGGTGAGGCGATGGTGAAGGTCGTCCCTTTGAACGTGCCGGAATCTACCCGGGGGAAGCGATTTGGCTTTATGGCCGGCCAGATCAAGGTGCCCGAAGACTTCTATACGATGGGTGCGACGGAGATCCAGAAGCAATTCCAGCGTCGCAAATGAGCTGCTGCGGCGGATCAATTCGCCTGCACAAACGCCTTCACTCACTTTAAGGCGAAGATCGGCATCTAACTATCCGCATTCGATTTTCGATCTGGAGGGAATAGATGAAACGCATTCTTTCAGCCGTTTGCTGTGTTGCCTTGTGCTCGACGTTGGGAATGGCCCAAAAAGCCCACAAGAAGGCCGCGGAAGGCGCTGCGATGACGGATCAGCAATTTGTCGATTTTGCCGCGCAAACCGACATGGTGGAAGCGAACCTGGGGCAGATGGCAGCGTCTGTCGCGTCCGCGCAGCCGGTGAAGGATTACGCTCAGATGCTGGTTACTGATCACACGAGCGACTTCAACCAGCTGTATACGATCGCGCAACAGGCCAATCTGACCCGGCCGAACGCGATCGGCGCGGAGCAGAACAAGGCGATGATCGATCCCTTCCAGAAATTGAAGGGCGCCGCGTTTGATCACAAGTATGTCCAGGAGATGATTGCGGGACATACCAAGGCGATCGCCGTTTACAAGAAGGAAGCAGCGGATGCCCAGAATCCGGCCCTGAAGTCGTATGCCGAGCAGACATTGCCCACGCTTGAGAAGCATCTGGACGGCGCGAAGGGTCTGTTGAAGGCGAAGTAGCCGGCTAATGGCGCACTATCTCTCGCGGGTTTTGAGGTGAGGGGAACAGGCATTGGAAAACGGATTCGCGAGGAAGGTGCCTGCGAATCCGGAGACGACGACGGTGCCGTCGGGATTGAAGTGGGCGGAGTGGAACTCTCCCTCGGGAAGATCGTTCACCCTTCGCCAGCTTCTGCCACTGTCGTTGGTTACATAAACCCCGGTGATTGCGCTGAGGACCTGGCGGTTGTGCCGGGCTGGATCGACTTCTATACCGTAGGCCCGGATGTTGGGGCCTACTTCATCCTTTGCACGATGCAGGAGAAATCTGGCATGGGTAACTCGCGCGACTGAGCCGGCGTTGACTGGCTCGTACACGCCCCAGCACGCTGCCAGATGCAGGCCTCCTACGGTCGTCATGCTGTGAATGGATGAGTCCGCGCCGACTCCGGTAACGCGTATCCATTTCCTGGTGCGGAGGTTCAGGCGGAAGGCCTGATCACCGGTTCCTACGTAGAGGTAGAGGGGGCGCCGCTTCTGCGGATTATCGAACTGCATGGAGAAGATATCGAGGTCGGTGGGGAGATGGAGAAGAGGGCCGTCTTCGATCCACGAGCCACTTTCGTTCTTGTGATAGGTGAAGAGCTGCGGGTTCAAATCGAAGTATCCGTAACCGAGGATGAGACGTGTTCCGTCGGCATTCATTAAAGCAACGCCTGCTCTTACCGGATCGCCCGGGTTTTTCGGAATGCTCAGCAGGGGACGCGGATCGGGGATGTGCGGACCCGCGATCGATTTCACGATGGGGGCGGCGGTATCGGGTTGCGGGATGACCTGAAAGGCGCCCTCCTGCGTGGTGAGGATGAACTCACGTCCGCCGGGAGAGACGGCAAGCCCGTTGCGCAGGCCCTCGGCAATGTTCGCGTCGAAGTATCGGGAATCGATGCGCGCGACGGTGGTCCAGGACTTGCCGCGATCGGACGATTTCGAGATATACATGGCCCGGTCCTGTGCGGGAATCTGGTCGCTGAGGTCGGCGGTGAGACCCCAGATGGTGGCGGGGTCCTTCGGATCGCTGGTGATGGTCTCCAGGAAATGGCTTGCGAACTGATCGCTTCCGGGAAGGCCGGCGACTTCGTGAACGCGGCAGCTCTCCAGGTCGCTTTGTGCAGCATTGCGGTCCGCACCGCCAATCTGTGCGTGAGCGTGAGAAAGCTGTCCGGACGCGGCTGGCTGAGCATCGACGAAAAGTGCAGCGATACAAAGAGCAGCGGCGATAAGCAGCAAACGGCGTGTCGAGTTTTTCTTCCCGCAGCACGAGGATGAGCGGAGGACGTTCACTGTCCGTGAAACCTCATCACAAATTTACTGTACGGCGAAGGCTGGCGAGGCTGGTTACGTCCATCCGCTATCGCTTTGAGGCGAGAGGAAGGGGAATTTCCATGGCTCCTGTCTTGCCGGTGGGGATGTGACGGACGGCGACGCGTAGAAACTTCGCATCGAGAGGAGCGTCGAGTTGCTGTTCCATGCGGAACTTTGTCTGGGGCGTTTTACCAGGAGGCTCCCCGGCTTCAACCGCTCGGTTGAGCGTGGAATTTTGCATCTGTCCGTCGGCGTCAAAGACGGCGGCTGCGATTTCAAACTCCGGGGTGGCGTCGCCGACAGCGCGCAACTGGTGGGCCATGACCGTGTAGCCGAGCGTGTAGAGCTGCTGTTTGCCGCTCTTCGGCGAGGCGGCCACGTGCACGCCAAAGATTAACTGGTGGTCCTCTGGAGCGCCGTGCTTCATTGCCGCGGTGATGGAGTCATCGGTTGAGACGTCTGCATCCGGTGTCCTGGTGGCGTAGTAGGCGCGGCGATAGGCGAGATGGTAGCCGCCATCGCGCTGCAGCCTGACCTTGATGTGACGCAGGCTGCCGTCGAGATTTTTGTCGGACGGGGAGTAGGAGAGCGTGTAGTAATTTCCAGCAATTTCGGTTACTTTTTCGAGCGCGCCGGTCAGGTTGTTGGTGCTGTAGACGGCCCGACCGCCGGTCATTTCGGCGATCTGGTCCTGTGTCATGTAGCTGCTCTCGGTCAGAGAAACGCCGGGTCCTTTAAAGGTCCCTATGGGGTTCCCAGCCACGCCGGGCTTTGGACCGGACGCAATATTGGGAAAGTGAACGCCGGTGTCGCGGTCATCGGTGGTGATGCCAGCGCCGCCGACGCTGCCGGGCGTGGCGTATGTCTCGGCGATGGGCAATGCGCTGGTATCGACGGGATAGATGGCGATCTGATTTTTGGCGAGCAGGTTGATGGTCTGCTTCGCCTCGTTGACGTAGGCATCTGCACCATCCGGGCTGGGAAAGAGGGAGAGGGGAAACTCGCTGGCGAACCAGATGATGTTCTTGCGTCCGGGTATCGGCGCGAGATATTGGGCGATGCCACTGAGCCGGGCGGCAGCTGCAAGTTGATCTCCGCGGCCGAAGTTCACTCCCATGAGGAAAACCTTGGGGACGTGCCGGCGTTTGCCGTTGCGATCGACGGCGGCGAGCATTTGGGTGGTATCGGAGGTGAAGCCCTCGACCAGATGGACGCCGTCCGACGAGACAAAGATGGCGAAGCGGGCGCCGGCGGGCTTGTTCTGGATGAACCGGATGAGCTGTGCGCGGGCGGGGATCTGGTCATCCGGCGGAATGTTGACGAGGTCGTAGAAGAGTACGTAAAGTGGGCCGCGCTCGGGAGTTGTGGGAAGGTTGACGAAGGTGTCGGGCGGCAGCGGAGGAAGTTTTGCGGGCGGCAGATAGTCCATGCCCTGGTCGAAATTGAAGGCGTCGAAGGAGAGCACGGTTTGCGGCTGGCCGTCTTCCTGGACGGTGAAATCATTCTTCGTTAAACCGTGCACTGGCTGGCCGTGCGCGTCGGTGACGACGACATCTACCAGCACGCGGTTGACGTTGGCCTTGAAGGTGTATTGCGGGGAGGCTGGGGCGGGGTTCGCCTGAGTGGACTGCGCGATGAGGGACGCGCCGGCGCATGCGATGAATCCGAGGAGCAGTGATACGGGTAAAGCCGCGGAAATCGGTTTCATTGAGCCCTGTCCTGCCGGCGGCATGGTCATGACTGACCACGCCCGCCACCAAGATACAGACGGGGAGGAGCGCCTGTCAGCAAAAAGAGCAGAGGCCCGCGGCATACGGCGCGGGCCTCTGGCACCGGTACCGTTGCGAATTACTTGGTGGCTCGTCCTTCGCGGAACAGCTGGGAGACCGCAGCTATGAAACGGCGGGAAGAGGCGTGGACGGGGGTCGCGCCGGAAAGGATATCGCTATAGTGGATGTCCTTGCCGTAGTAGGCGGCGGTATCGTCCTTGTTCTGATTGATGTAGTCGCCGGTGAGGTCGAGGCCGGCGAAGAGACCTTTGCTGCGCGAGTAGGTGAGGAACTCGGCATTGGCCAGGGCAGAGATCGAGGCCTGCGAATTGCGGCCGACCGGGCCGGCCGAGGCTGCGATGTCGCCACCAAGCTTGACCTTCTCCCTCAACATATCCTGCGCGCTCTTGTGGTTGGTACCGACGAGGACGAGGTCGGTCGATTGGCCACCGGCCTGGAAGCCGAAGCTGGCGCCGGTGATCTGAATGAAGACCGGTGCGCTCCACCGATGGTGATTGCGGCAGGTTGCCAGTCCCTGGCCGTACTGGCCGCCTACGATGAAGGCGCCCTTCTTGTAGCCGGGGACGACGAGAACGCAGGTGGCCTTGGCGGCAACCCAGAGGGGGACGCCTTTGTCCGGTGTGGCCATCAGCTCGCGGACGACGGCGGTTGCGGCGTCGATGCGGTCGGTAAGTTTCTTGTCGGTATCGGCAGCATAAGCCGCAGTGGTGACGGTGGCGGCCAGGCAAGACAGGGCCAGAAGGTGCTTCAAAAACTTGCGCATGAATTCCTCCGAAAGAGTGACGACATCGGGAATGCTACACCCGACTGTGCAAACGCCCAATGAGTTTCCAATGAAGGCCGTGGCTCGGGCGAAAAATTTGGGAACCGGGGAGGGCGTTAAGGGCGGCCGAGACGGCGCAGGTAGCGTTTTGCGGCCTGGACATCGCGGCCAATCTGTTCGCGGAGAGCTTCCGGTGTGGGCCATTGGCGCTCGTCGCGCAGGCGGGCAAGAAATGTAACGCGCAGGGGAGTGGATTGGTCGAGTGGGACGGGGCGGAAGTCGAGCAGGTGGCTTTCGATCGCAAAAGAAGCGTCCGCGAAGGTGGGGCGGGTGCCGACGTTGGTGACGGAGTCAAAACATTCGTCTGCAATCTGCATGCGGGTGACGTAGACGCCGGCGGCGGGGACGAGGCCGTCGTATTCAGCCAGATTGATGGTGGGGACAGTGAGGCGGCTGCCGATGCCGCGGCCAGGCGCAGGCGTGCTGAGGATGGAGAAGGGGCGGCCGAGCAGCCAGCGGGCACGGCGGACATCGCCCGCGGAGACGAGCTTGCGGATGAGGCTTGACGGAGACGTTCATACCGCGGACCTGAAGCGCCGGGTAGATGTGGACGGCGAAGCCGAGCCGGGCGCCGAGCGCGCGGAGTTCGTCGACGCCGGCCTCCGCGCGGTAGCCGAAGCGAAAGTTGTCGCCTTCGTGGATTTCGACGGCATGCAAGCGCTGGAGGAGCACGTCGCGGGCGAAGGATTCAGCGCTTTGCCGCGAGAATTCGGCGGTAAAGGAAAGGACAACGACGGCATCGATGCCGGTGGTGGAAAGGAGATCGAGGCGTTCGGCAAGCGTCGGCGTGATGAGGCGCGGACCGGTGCCAGGGCGCAGCAGATCCGTGGGGTGAGGCTCAAAGGTGACGGCGACCGAACGCGCGCCGAGCGCACGGGCACGCTCGACGACGCGTGCCAGCAGGAAGCGATGGCCAAGGTGCACCCCGTCATAGTTGCCGACACTGACGACGGTGGATCGGTAGTCGTTGGGCAACTGGGCGGGATCGCGGAAGATCTGCATGGAATTTTAGAGCTCGATCGGGACGCGCAGTCCGTCGTACGCGAGACGGACGGACTCAGGCAACTGCGGGTCTGTTTCCGCGTGCATGACTTCGTGCGACATGTGGGTGAACCAGGTGCTGCGGGCGCCGATTTTCTCGGCCCAGCCAAGCGCGTCGGCGATGTTGGCGTGCGTGGGATGCGGCTGCGGTCGCAGCGCGTCCAGAACAACGATGTCGACGCCGTGGAGCAGGGCGAAGCTCGACTCCGGAATGCTGTTCATGTCGGTGAGGTAGGCGGCATTGCCGAAGCGATAGCCCGTAACCTGCAGGCGGCCGTGCATGAGAGGGACAGGCGTGAAGGTGCCGCCGGTGACCTCGACAGGACCGTCGAGACGCTTGAGCTCGACGCGCGCGCGAGTCGGGTACGTGGCATCTGCCGAAAAAGTATAGGAGAAGACGCGCTCCAGGACATCGGCGGTGGCGCTGTCGGCATACAGCGGCATCTTCTGCTCGCGGTGGGAGAAGCTCAGCGGCCGGAGATCATCGAGGCCGAGGATGTGGTCGGCGTGGGCGTGGGTATAGAGGACAGCATCGATGTTGCGGATGCCGAAGCGCAGCGCCTGCTGGCGGAAGTCAGGGCCGGTGTCGATGAGGACGCGATGTGGCGCGGAGGCGTCGCTGTCCTGCCATTCAACGGCGATCGAGGGGCGGAGGCGCTGGTCGCGTGGATCGGTGGAGGTGCAGACGCGGCAGGTGCAGCCCAGCGTGGGCACACCCATGGATGTGCCGCTGCCGAGAAACAGGATGCTGGCGTTGACGGGCAGGCAGCCCTCCTTCTACCGGGTGGGCGGCTTGGCGGAGGGATTGTGGGCGCTGGAGGAGATGGCGTTGGTGATCTCCATGAACATCATGCGCAGCTCGAAGAGCGCATTTTGTAGCAGCCGCTGTTCCTTATCGGTCAGGTTGCCTTTGGTCTTTTCCGAAGGACGCTGAGCATGTCGATGCTCTGGCGCGCGCCGAGGATATCGACGCGGGGCTGCTCGCCAGGCTGGGCGCCGGCGCCCATCTGCAGCGCGGCGGTCATGTAGATGGATTGCACCAGCTTGTCGAAGGTCATCTCCGCGCCGCGGCCGACGGCTTCGCGCGCGCCGGGATTGGCCTGCGAGATCATCTCGTCGAGTTTTTTGGAAGAGGCACGGTAGTCGGCGTCCTGCTGCGCGGACTCGACGGCGGTCGGCGCAGGAAGCTCGTCGGGGGCTTCCTCCTCGGGCAGCGGCTCGAGGTTGGGATTCACGACCTCCTTCACGACTTCCTTTTCTGGAGCAGAGGCATTCTGGACCAGTTGCGGGCCGAGCTTCTGATCGGAGCGCGAGTCCGGCTTCGGCTCGGACTGCTCGGTTTCTTCAGCCGGGGCTGCGCCTTCGCGCAGATCGCCTTCGATGGTGAACTTGCGGCGATCGGTGACGGTGAATCCGGATGGCTGGTCGGGCATGGTGATGAACCTTCCTATGAGTGTGCGAGCGGGCGCGCATGGGTAAGGGAGATTGTGGCGGTGCCGCCAGGATAGTCGACAACGGGATGACGCTGGACGGCCTCGTTGCGCACGATGCCGAGACCGTAGCGCGTGCCGTTGTAGAGAGCGGTGCTGGTGACGCGGCCGACCGGCGCGTTTTCGCCGGCGGCAGTGAGTTCGAGCGGCAAGGCGGCCGGTTCGGACGAGAGCGTGAACTGCGCGAGGCGGCGATGGACTGGCCGCGGGAGCGGATGCGCTCCACGATCTCCTGACCGAGGTAGCAGCCTTTGGAGAAGTGAAGTGCGCGGTTCTGACTGGTCTCCTGCGGCAGATCGCGGCTGGAGATGTCGATGCCGTAGCGCGGGATGCCTTCGAGCACGCGCAGAGCTTCCGCGGCAGCTATGCCGCAGGGGAGGGCGCCTGCGGCGAGCAGGACATCCCAGAGCGTGCGGACGTTTTCATTTGCGCACCAGAGCTCGAAGCGAGGCGCCTGGCCGGGAAAACCGCCGATCAAGTGGGCGGGCACGCCGCAGATCCGGGTCTCGAGAAGCCAGAGCACGTCGGCGCTGGCGGTGGGTAGCGTTATGCCGAGCGCGGCGAGCAATTGCGGAGCGAGCGGGCCGGCGAGCCCGAGCGCGGTGCGGCTGGCTGAGACGTCTTCGAGGGCAACGTCGTCCATGATGATGAAGTGGTCGAAGTGCGCCATGAGCGCAGGGACCTGGTTGCGGTCGGTGAGGAGGAGGAGATGGTCGGCCATGCGGAAGGCGTCGCAGTCTCCCTGGATGCGGCCCTGGGCATTGAGCACGAAGCTATAGTTGCCGGTGCCTTCCGCGAGCTCTTGAAGATTGTTGGTAAGCATTCCATTGAGCCAGCGCAGGCGGTCTGCGCTGCTGACGGCGATCTGTCCGCGGTAGCCAAGGTCGAATGCGCCGACGCCTTCCGTAAGCGCGGCGAGCTCCTGGGAAAAGACGCTGAAGACAGGGAAGCTGAGAGCTCCACCGAGCTCCTGCAGGGATGCCGGCGCCGTGCCGAACCCCTGGGCAAGGGCGGTGGGCGTGCTCACCTGCGCGGCCTGGGGCGCGTCTGGAGAGGTAGTCACGGTGCTGGCGGAAGTGTCCTGCATAGCGGAAGCCTGAAGAAAATTATAGCCTTCAGGAAGCGGGCTACCGGCGGCGCAGGCGGTGAGGGCGAATGAGTAGACGAGCGAAACGGGCCGCCTATGCGGCGATCGCGGCGGGACTGATGGCCGCGCTGCCGCTGCTGGGGCAGACGCCAGGCCCTGCGCCGCCCGAGAATCCGCCGGCGCAGCAGAAGCCCGACCAGAAGATCACGCCGGCGCAGGCGAAGGAGCTGTTTCGTTCCGTCGACCAGATACTGGCGTTCGCGAGCAAGGACAGCGATCTTTCGATCCACCATCCGGTGAAGCGGCGGATGACCAATCGCGGCGAGGTGGAGCATTACATCCTGAGCAAGATGAAGGATGACAAGGATGCGGCGCGGCTGGAGAGCTCCGAGATTGTGCTGAAGAAGTTCGGGCTGCTGGACCGGGATTTCCATCTGAAGCCGTTCATCGTGAGCCTGCTGACGGAGCAGATTGCGGGCTACTACGACAGCAAGACCAAGACCGTGAACATGCTGGACTGGATTGCGCCCGACGAGCAGAAGCCGGTGCTGGCGCATGAGCTGACGCATGCGCTGCAGGACCAGCATGTGGACCTGGAGAAGTGGAGCGACCAGAGCAAGGACTCCATCGCAAAAAATGTCGATGAGGACAACGACCATCTGCGCACGGACGAAGCCGATACGGCGCGCGAGGCGGTGGCCGAGGGGCAGGCGATGGTGGTCTTTCTGGACTGGGGCTTGGCGCCGAAGGGGCAGTCGCTGGCCAAGCTGCCGGATATCGCCGCGCAACTGGATGAGCTGGGTGGCGACGATGGCGATTCGCCGGTGATGGCGCGCGCTCCGCTGCTGTTGAAGGAGTCGCTCTTGTTTCCATATCGCGAGGGGCTGAATTTTGAGCAGGTGGTGCTGAAAGATCAGGGGGCGAACGAGGCTTTTGCCGGAGCGCTGGACCGGCCGCCGGGGACGAGCTTCGAGATCATGCATCCGCGGGCGTGGGAGCAGCAGGTGCATCCGACGCTGCTGACCATGCCGGACATTCATCCACTGATCGACGCGGAGTATGCGCCGTATGACATTGGCGTGATGGGCGCGCTGGATGTGCGGATACTGACCGAGCTGTTTGCGGGCAAGGACGAGGCGGCGCAACTGACGCCGGAGTGGGACGGCGGTATCTACTACGCGGCGCAGAGCCGCGCGGCCAAGACGCCCGAGGAGAAGGACTCGACCAAATCGGTGGCGCTGCTGTACCTGTCGCAGTGGAAGAGCGAAGATGCTGCGGCGCGCTTTGCAGCGATCTATGCAAACAACCTGAAGCGGAAGTACACAGATCTGCACCTGCAGCCGAAGGATGAGAGCGAAGGTGAATCCGGGGAGAGCGTGTTTACGACGGAGGAGGGGCCAGTGGTGATCGCGACCGTGGGACGCGGCGTGTTCATCAGCGAGAGCTTTCCCTTGCCGCTGGCGCGCAAGCTGGAGCTGGCGATGACCGGCGCACTGAAGCACAGCGGCGAGCAGCAGGCGCGGGTTGCGCTGCCGATGGTGCAACCGCCCGCGCGGGAGTTGAGCGCGAGCCTGGTCGCATCTGTTGAGCCGTTACGGCATGGTGCGGGCGGCGCTGCATCAGTGAACGTGAGGTGTCAGTCGGGTGTGTCGTAACCGCCAAGTAATTCACAAGCAGAGGGCACCGGAGATGGCCAGGATGACTCGGCGCATCAAAATGCATCTATTGTTAGGAATATCGTTAGCGATCGTATGCTTTACGAATATTGGATGTGAATCTCTATCAGAGTCCACATTCAAATTAGCGGGTGAGTCGAGAATGCCCAAATGGGCAATACTCCCACCGAGGCTTACACGCGCTGATGTTTCACTTACGCTGAGCTACTACATTAGGCCATGGGGCAACAGTGCGCGATTCATATTGCAAGATAAAGATGGACAGGTTGTGAAAAAGATAGATGGCAAGGTGGGATGTAAAGAGCCTTTCCAACTTAAAAACACTCTGCAACGATCTCCCGCCGGTTATCCGACCTACGAACCTATCACTGTCAATGGCATAACAGAAATCATTGAGCATAGAAAGACGGAACCGATTTTTTATGTTACGGATGACACTGCTGTTTGGAAACAGTATGAGTCGATCGGCTGTGGTTAGCTGAGGTGCTCCGGGTGCCTGCCGCGACATTTCAACGGGAGCCACTCAACGTGGTGGCTATGCGGATAGGGGAGCAGGTCGCAAGTTATGAACCGAATCGTTTATGCCGAGGTGGACGGTATACTGACGTTTCCAAACTAACTGTCATGCGCGTGCTCGAGCAGGGGCACAGCGGGCGCGGAGAACGATTTGCAACAGGCAGAGATCGGGATTATCGGCGGCAGCGGGCTGTACACGATGCCGGGCCTTACGGACACACAGGAAGTAGCCATCCAGACGCCGTTTGGCGAGCCCTCGGACAAGCTGGTGCTGGGCATGCTTGAGGGGCGGAAGGTCGCCTTTCTCGCGCGCCATGGACGCGGCCACGGCTGCTGCCGAGCGAAATCAACTTTCGCGCCAATCTGTTTGCGATGAAGCTGGCGGGCGTGGAGCGCATTATCTCCGTATCGGCTGTGGGCTCGCTGAAGGAAGAGCACAAGCCCACGGACTTCGTGGTGCCGGACCAGTTCATCGACCGCACATTCCTGCGGACGAGCACGTTCTTCGGCGACGGGATTGTCGCGCATGTGGCGTTTGGCGATCCGGTGTGCGGCGTGGTGGCGAAGACGATCGCCGATGCATGCGATGCGGAGAAGGTGGTCGGCAAACGCGGCGGCACGTATGTGTGCATGGAGGGGCCGCAGTTTTCTACGCGCGCGGAGTCGAATCTGTACCGCAGCTGGGGCGCGGATGTGATCGGCATGACGAATCTGCAGGAGGCGAAGCTGGCCCGCGAGGCAGAGATCTGCTACGCGACGATGGCGATGGTGACCGACTATGACTGCTGGCGCGCAGGGCACGACGATGTGACGGTGGACCAGATTGTCGCGGTGATGCACCAGAATGCGGCCAATGCGGCGAAGGTGCTGCGCGCCGCGGTGCGTGCAGTGCCGGCAGAGCGTACATGCGCGTGTGCCAGCGCGATGAAGTATGCCATCCTGACCAGCCGCGATGCGATTCCTGCGGCGACGCGCAAGAAGCTGGACCCGATTGTTGGAAAATATCTCTCGTAATCTTTAAAGGAAGCCTGCATGTCCATTGTGGTTGTTGGCAGTGTTGCGTTTGACAGCATTGAAACTCCGAGCGGCCGCGTCGACCATGCGCTGGGAGGCGCGGCGACGCATTTTGCGCTGGCCGCCAGCTACTTTACGCAGGTGCGCGTGATCGGCGTGGTGGGCGAGGATTTTACAGCGGCCAACGAAGATGTACTGAAGCAAGCGCGGCGTGGATACAGCGGGCATCGAGCACGTGGGCGGGAAGAGCTTCCACTGGACCGGCTCCTATAACCGCACGCTGAACGAGGCGGACACGCTGGCGACGGAGCTGAATGTCTTCGAGACCTTTGCGCCGAAGATTCCGGCGAGCTATCTCGATTCGGAATTTCTGTTTCTGGCGAACATCGATCCCAAGCTGCAGGCGCGCGTTCGGCATGAGATGCCGAAGGTGAGGATGGTTTGCGGCGACACCATGAATTACTGGATCAAGGACCATCGCGCGGCGCTGGCGCGAGGTGCTGGTGGACCTGGACGTGCTGCTGATCAACGATGGCGAGGCCAAGATGCTGGCCGAGGACGCCAACCTGGTGCGCGCGGCGAAGAAGATCCTGGCGATGGGCGTGAAGACACTGATCGTGAAGCATGGCGAGTATGGCGCGACCGTCTTCTTCAGCGAGCGGTCGTTTCCCGGCGCGAAGCCGGAGACGTGTGCCACGCCGTTTCGCGCGCCGGCGCTGCCGCTGGCCGAAGTGGTCGATCCGACGGGCGCGGGCGATTCGTTTGCCGGCGGATTCTTTGGCTATCTGGCATCGCAGAAGGGCGAGCTGACGCCGGCGAACTTTCGCAAGGCGATGTTCTACGGCGGCGTGATGGGCTCGTTTGCGGTGGAGAAGTTCGGCACCGAGCGCACGCAGAAGCTGACTCGTGAGGAGATCGATGCGCGCTTCCAGCAATTCCGCGCGCTCAGCCACCTTGACTGAGGCGAAGCCGCGCGAGCCGCGCGATGCGGCGACGGTCGCGCTCGCTGAGCGCCGTGCTGACGCTCGCGGCGCTGGCCTTCTGCTCGCGGCATCAACTGCTGCTGCTGTACGGCGATGCCGTCGCACACCTGCACATTGCGCGGCGGCTCTTCGATTCGCGCGAGCCGGGTTTTCGCCAGCTTGGCTCGGTGTGGCTGCCGCTTCCGCATCTGCTGCTGGTGCCCTTCGTGCTGAAGATGAGCTGGTGGCAGAGCGGCGTGCGCGGCGGCGATCCCCTCGATGGCCTGCTATGTGGCGTCGTGCGTCGGACTTTACCGGCTGGCGCTTTGCTTTGTTCGGCATTCGATTGCGTGGCTTGCGGTGGCGTTCTTCGCGCTGAATCCGGGACTGCTGTATTTCTCGACCACGGCGATGACCGAGCCGCTGTTCCTGGCGGAGATGATCTGGGTCGCGCTGCTGATCACGCTGCTGGCGCGGCGCTCGGAGAACAGCGATGCGGAGGTACTCGGGCGCCTGCTGCTGGGTGCGGCGCTGCTGCTGGTGTGTGCGGTCTTCACGCGCTATGACGGATGGATTTATGCGGCGGCGGCGTGGTGCGTGGCTACGTGGATCGTTCTGCGGCGGCGGAACTTGCGTGAGCGGCTGACCGGGATCTGGCTGCTGGGCTCGGTGCTGGTGGTGATGGCGCCGCTGATTTGGATCGCGTACAACGCGAAGCAGTTTCATGATCCGTTCGATTTTCTGCGCGGGCCGTACTCGGCGTCGCGCGATCGAGGCGCGGACTTCGCCCAACGGCGCCGGCCACTATATGGAATACCACCGGCCGGTGGTGGCGGCGCTTTACTTCCTGAAGGCGGCGGAGCTGGGCGCGGTGGTTCCGTATGCGCACGCAACTGATCTTGGTGCTGGCGCTGGCCGGCACGGCGGTGCTGTGGATGCGGCGGCGCAGCGCAGGGCTTCTGTCGGCCTCGCTGCTGTGGCTGCCGCTGCCGTTCTATGTGTACTCGGTGGCGTACGGATCGGTGCCGATTTTCATTCCGGTGTGGTTTCCGCACTCCTGGTACAACACGCGCTATGGGATGGAGATGCTGCCAGCATTCGCGCTGTTCGGGGCGGCGGCGCTGGACGGACTGGCGGCGTGGCGGCCGCGGTGGGAGAGATGGATGGTGCCGGTGACGACGGCGCTGATCCTGGCGAACAGCAGTTCTGCTGCTGCGGGCGCGGCCGCTGGTCTTCCAGGAGGCGGTCGAGAATTCGCGCACACGCATTGCGTTTGAGACCGCGCTCGGCGAACTGGCTGCGCATCCTGCCGCCGGGCAAGACGCTGCTGATGTATACCTCCGAGCACATCGGCGCGGTGCAGCAGGCCGGGATGCCGCTGCGCGACATCATCAACGAGGGCGACTACTACGAGTGGAACGCGGCGCTGAAGGACCCGGCGGCGAAGGCGGACTATGTGGTGGCGCTGGATGGCGACACGGTCGCGAAGGCCGTCGCCGCGCATCCGCAGGGGCTGACGCTTGAGCAGATTATCTGCTCGACGGGGCAGCCGTGCGCCCGGATATATCCGCACCAGCCGGAATAGTACCGAGTAGCCCGGCCGTGGGAGTGGCAGTCGCTGCGGCTGGGTGGTAGCATCACGCGGTGGGTAGCGGGCTGTGGCCTGCTGCCGCGCGAGGTGCGCGACGGCGATGATGATGATGTTCGATGCGAAACACGCTCTGAGCTTCAGCCGGCTGGAGCAGTGGGCTCTGACGGACACGGGCACGATGCGCCTGCTGCTGTCGTGCGCTCTGGGCGGGGTCATCGGACTGGATCGTGAGTATCACCATAAGCCTTCGGGCGTGCGCACCAATCTGCTGATCTGCTTCGCGTCGGCGCTGTTCACCTACCTGTCGCCGCTGATTGCGGGCGAGCTGAGCACGAGCAAGGGACAGATCGCGTCGAACATTGTGCAGGGCGTGGGCTTTCTGGGCGCAGGGCTGATCCTTCATAATCGTAGCCGCATCAGTGGCCTGACCAGCGCGGCTACCGTGTTTGCCGTGGCGGCGGTGGGCATGGCCTGCGGTGCCGGTCTTTACCTGCCGGCGGCTTTTGCGACGCTGCTGATCCTGCTGGCGTTGGAGGCTGTGGGTGCGCTGGAGACCTACACAAATCTGAAGCTGCAGAGCCGCCTCTACGAGGTGCGCGGTTCCGATGCCGATGCGATGCATGCGTCGATACTCCACGTCATGGATGAAGAGGGCAGGCGTCTCGATCCGGTGGATCGCGAAAGCTTCGCCGGAATGGCGCGGCTGTCGTTTACCGTGATGGCGACACGAAGCGGGCATCGCCGCCTGACTGCGCTGCTGACCAAGGGCACGGGGATCGATAAGGTGCTGACCTTCCGGACGTGGGAAGAAGAATGACGGGACGAGGAATGGGAAAAGACGGGGTGATCGAGTTCGCGAAGGCGCATGCCTGCGGGAATGACTTCCTGATTGTGGACGCAAATCAGGTTCGCGAGCGCGATCTGGGGGTGCTTGCGCGGGAGATGTGCGCACGTACGACAGGCATCGGCGCGGACGGCGTGGAATATCTGACGCAGCGGAATGAGCACGCGGGGGCGATTCATCTCTACAACGCGGATGGATCGGCTGCCGAGCTTTCGGGCAATGGCACGCGCTGCGTCGCGGCGTGGATGGCGTATCGGGCCGGGCTGGGCGCGGGCGATGAGGTGCAGATCGAGACCGACGCAGGGCTGCGTGTTTGCCGGATCGAAGCGGCAAATGGCGCGGTGTTTCAGTTCACGACGGGCATGGGGGTGCCGACGGTCGGGCGCGCGACCGTCAGGCTCGAAGATGGCATGGAGATCGAAGGCGCAGTGGTGGCGATGGGCAATCCGCAGTTCGTCGCGCGGGCGGAGAACAAGCACTTCGTGATGGGCGGGCGCGCGTGGCAGGAGACGGGCGCGGCGATCTGCACCCATCGCGGATTTTCCCGCGGGAACGAATGTGGAGTTTGTGCGCCGGCTGGCGGAGGATGCAATTGAGATTCGCATCTACGAGCGCGGCGTGGGGCCGACTTCTTCATCCGGAACGGGAACCAGCGCGAGCGCGGCGATGATGATGGCGCTGGAAGGCGCGCCGCGACGGCTGCGCGTCGTCGCGCCGGGCGGGCGAGCAGGTTGTGGAGTGGCCGGATGCGCAGTGCGGAGCTGCGGCTGACCGGCCCGGCCGTCGTGCTGGCTCGCGGCGAGTGGCTCGCGGAGGCAACGCGGTGAATCAGCGGCCGATCCGGCTGGCGGTAGTGGCGCCGGCGAGCAACGCCGATCCAGAGAAGGTGTTGCGCGGTGTGGAGCGCCTGCGCGCGCTGGGGCACACAGTCACGCTGATGCCGCATGCGCTCAGCCAGGTGTGGCCGTACTTTGCGGCAACTCCGGAGCAGAGGCTGGCTGATCTGCACGGAGCCTTTGCCGATCCTGATATGGATGCGGTGATTTGTATCCGCGGTGGATACGGAAGCAATTATCTGCTGGAGGGGCTCGATCTGGAGCTGCTGCGGCGGAATCCGAAGCCCTTCATCGGCTACAGCGACCACACGACCATTGCGACCTGGATGCTGGACCAGGCCGCCGTGCCGGTACTGCACGGACCGATGGTGGCGGCGGACTTCTCGCGCGGGGACGGCGTGGACCTGGTCAGCTTTGCTTCCGCGCTGGGCGGGCAGGCGTATCGGCTGGGCGACGAAGCAGGATTGCGAGCGGTGCGGCCAGGAACAGCGCGTGGCGTTTTGTATGGAGGCTGCCTCAGCCTGCTGGCGGCGTCGCTGGGTACGCCGTTCGCCGCGCAGACGGAAGGCAAGCTGCTCTTCCTGGAGGACCTGGGCGAGAAGCCATACCAGATCGATCGCATGCTGCGGCATCTGAAGCTGGCGGGGAAGTTTGAAGGCGTGACCGGGATTGTGTTTGGCGAGATGCTTGATTGCGCATCGCCCGGGGCACCGGCGGACCTGATCGAGCGCGTGATTCTGGCCGTGCTGGACTGGTTTCCGGGGCCGATCGGGTATGGGCTCCGCTCGGGACACGTGTCGCGCAGCAATGTTACGGTGCCATTTGGCGTAGAGGCGGAGCTGGTGCTGGAAGAACACACGGCAGAGCTGCGGGTGGGAGCGCGAGTGAGAAGCGACGAAGAGGAGCAATGAAGACGGAAGCAAAGCATATACATCTCATCGGCATCTGCGGCACGGCGATGGCGTCGCTGGCGGGCATGTTGCAACTGGAAGGGCATACGGTGACGGGCTCGGATGCGGCAGCGTATCCGCCGATGTCGGACCTGCTGGAGTCGCTGGGGATTCCGGTGATGGAGCCTTATGCGGAGAAGAATCTGGAGCCGCGACCCGACCTGGTGATCGTGGGCAATGCGATCTCGCGCGGCAACGTGGAGCTGGAATATGTGCTGGACCAGCGGATTCCGTTTCGCTCCATGGCGCAGACGGTCTATGAAGAGTTCCTGACCGGGCGCGAATCACTGGTGGTGGCGGGCACGCACGGCAAGACGACGACGACCAGTATGCTGGCGTGGATCTACGAGACAGCGGCGCGGATGCGCGGAGAGCTTGGGCCGTCCTTCCTGATCGGCGGTGTGGCGGAGAACTTCGGCACCAGCTTCCAGGTGGCGCGCAGCAACAGCTTTATCCTGGAAGGCGATGAGTATGACACGGCCTTCTTCGACAAAGGCCCGAAGTTCATGCACTACTTCCCGGATGCCGTGATTCTGACGCACGTGGAGTTCGATCACGCAGACATCTATCACGATCTGGATGCCGTGAAGACGGCGTTCAAGCGGCTGGTGAACCTGGTGCCGCGACGCGGGCGTATCGTTGCTTTCGACGGCAGCGCGAACGTGAGTGAATGCGTGGCCAAGGCGTTCTGCAAGGTGGAGCGCTATGGCTTTGAAGACGGATCGGAGTGGCAAGTGCGCGACCTGACGCATCGCGACGGCGGGACGGAGTGGCACGTCCTGCGCGGCGGAAAGCCGTGGCTCGCTCTGACGTTGCCCATGGCGGGCGAGCACAATGCGCTGAACGCCACGGCGGCGGCGGCGCTGGCGGCGGGGCAGGGCGTTGATCATCGGGCGATTGCGGATGCACTGGCAAGCTTCAAGAGCGTGAAGCGGCGCCTGGAGGTGCGGGCCGTGGAGCGCGGCGTGACGGTGATTGATGACTTCGCGCATCACCCGACGGCGATCCGCGAGACGCTGCGCGCGCTGCGTGCCGCGTATCCGGAGTCGCGTTTGTGGGCGGTGCTGGAGCCGCGATCGAACACGCTGCGGCGGAATGTCTTTGAGCGGGAGCTGGTCGACGCGCTGGCGCTGGCGGATGAGGTGGTGCTGGCCGGCGTCTTCAAGCAGGAGAGCATTCCCGTGGCAGAGCGGCTGCATCCGGAGGCAGTCGTCCGCGCGCTGGTGACGCAGGGTCGTCGCGCGATGCTGGCGGCGAATGTGGAAGAGATCGTGACGCATGTTGCCGCGGGTGCGCGCTCGGGAGACGTGGTCGCGATTCTTTCGAACGGCGGATTCGATGGCATCTATGAGAAGCTGCCGGCGCGGCTTGCATCCCAGGCCGTCTCCGCACCACTAGCGAATGCCTGATCGGGAGAAAATGAACTCCATGGGCGGCATCCTCCGCAGCCTGGTTCTGGTGTTGATTTGGACCGTGCTCGCGGTGCCCGCTGCGCTGGTGGTGTTTCCGTGGACGCTGATCACGCAGGACACGCGGCTGCTCTTACGCGTGGGCTTCTGGATCACGCGCGCGGGGCTGCCGCTGGTGGGCGTGCGTGTGGTGCTGGTTGGAATGGAGCGATTGCCGCGCGGTGCATCCATCGTGATGGCGAACCACTCGTCGAACCTGGATCCGCCGGCGTTGATTCCGGTGCTGCCGGGCCGCGTGGTGATGTATCTGAAAGAATCGCTGATGCGGATTCCGGTGCTGGGATATGCGTTGCGGTTGGCAGGAGATATTCCTGTGCGGCGCGACGGCACGGTGGAGTCGGCAATGGCGAGCTCTGCCGCGGCGCAACGCGCGCTGGAGCAGGGAAGCTGCCTGGTGATCTTTCCCGAGGGCACACGATCGCGTGACGGATCGCTGCTGCCCTTCAAAAAGGGGCCATTCTTCCTGGCGATGGAATCGGGCGCGCCGGTGGTGCCGGTTTCGATCGTGGGCACGACGCGGATGCTGCCGAAGGGCAGCGTAAGTTTGAAGAGTGGCACCGTCACGATTACGTTTCATGCGCCGCTTCATCCCGCTGAGTACGCGAGCAAGGAAGATCTGATGGAAGCGGTGCGAAGGGCGATCGCGTCAGGTCTGACAGCTACTTCATGATGGCGTTGTAGCCGTCGGCGAGCAGATGCTGCTTGATGGACTCGGCCTGCGCCTTGTCGGTGAACGGCCCCACCTGCACATGGAAGAGCTTGTCAGTGGTGCCCGGACGGACGGAGGGATTGAAGCCGTGCTTGCGCAGCGCTCCGGCGAGTACTTCGGCGTCTTCCTGGCGGCTGATGGCGGCGATCTGCACCATGATGGGATGGCCTGGAAGGATGGGCGAATCGCCCGGCGCCTGCGCGAGGGGCGCGCTGATGCCGGCGTGGGGCTTGGCAGTCGGCGTCGTGTGGTGGGCGACGGGAACGGCGCTGAGCGATGGGCTGTCGGTCGCCGGTTCGGCGACGCGGGCGGCCTTGGCCGGCGGGGGCGTGTTCGCTGAATCGTCGGCGGCCTTCTTACCCTGCGCCGAATGCTTGCTGTTGGAGGGCTTTGGAGCTTCGCTCGCGTCAGGCGCGGGGCTGGTATCGGGTGGGAAGGCGGCGGCGCTGTCTGATGACGGCTTGAGCGGCGCGCCGCTGAGCTCGTTCGGCGGCAGCGGCGAGGTCGTGGCAGTCTGCGCGGGGAGAGACGCAACGGGAACAGTTGCGGCAGTGGAGCGCGCATTGCGGCGCCCCATAGAGTAGCCAAAGCCGAAGAAGATGCCGCAGATCAGCACGATGCCGAAGAAGATGCTGAGCAGCGAGCCGATGCCCAGGGTCAAGTCGGCGTTCGACCCGGGTTCTTCGCGATCGTCTTCGTCGAAAAGCGAGTTCATGGGTGTTCGTCGGTTGCGGCAGGCGGCGGGGGTGCGGGAACAATGCCCGGTCCCGTGACGTTGCCGGTTACCGTCTTATTGAACAACGAGATCAGCTCAATGGGTAGAGGAAAGACGATGGTGGTGTTCTTCTCCGTACCTATATCGGTAAGGGTCTGCAGGTAGCGGAGCTGCATGGTGATGGGCTGCTGAGCGAGCAGGGCGGCGGCGTCCACCAGGCGCTGCGAGGCGGCGAACTCGCCTTCGGCATTGATGATCTTGGAGCGCTTTTCGCGCTCGGCTTCGGCCTGCTTGGCCATGGCGCGCAACATCGACTCGGGCAGATCGACCTGCTTGACCTCGGTACTGGTGACCTTCACACCCCAGGGGGCGGTGTGCTTGTCGAGTATCTCCTGAATGCGGGCGTTGAGAGCTTCGCGATGGCTGAGCAATTGGTCGAGCTCGACTTCACCGAGCACGGAGCGCAAGGTGGTCTGGGCGAACTGCGAGGTCTGGTAGACGTAGTTCGAAACCTCGATCACGGCCTTGGACGGATCGACGACGCGCAGGGTGATGACAGCGTTCACCTTGAGGGTGACGTTGTCGCGGGTAATGATGTCCTGCGGCGGGACTTCGAGGACCTCCTGCCGCAGCGTGACGCGCACCATCTGGTCGAATGGGCGGAAGATCAGAATGACGCCTGGACCTTTCGGCGTGGGGAGGGCACGGCCCAGACGGAAGACTACGCCGCGCTCGTACTCGCGGAGAATCTTGATCGAACCCAGAATGTACAGCACAACGATGACGATGATGATGAGGGTGAACATGCTCATGATGGGGGCGTTTCCTCGCGCAAGAAGTGTACCGCGGTACTGGCCGCCGGGACATGCGCCTGCGGCGCGCGGACTGGCCGTCCGAGGCATAGGCGCCTGCGGCGCGTTTTGTGGGGTTCGCTTCCTTTGGTCGCTCACGTCTGAGATGTGGGTTTGCCGACCCGCTCAGAACGACCGCTCTTACGCCAGGGCTAGCGGCGGGGGCTGGTAGCCGAATTCGCGCTCGACTGCGGCCGCCACGGCCAGCACTGCCGCGTCTTCGAAGGGCCGGCCGGCTATCTGCACTCCGATGGGCAATC
Source organism: uncultured Acidobacteriaceae bacterium (assembly GCA_963758545.1). Lineage (GTDB taxonomy): Bacteria > Acidobacteriota > Terriglobia > Terriglobales > Acidobacteriaceae > KBS-83. Next base: position 470,645 of record CAVWVY010000002.1, read on the forward strand.
CTTCAGCGGACCTGCCGACGGGAACAACCGCCGCCGGCGAGGCGAGCAGGTTGAACCACTGCGTGTAGCGCATGGCGTCGAGATAGCTGACAGGTACGCCGTCGATGATCCACTCGCGTTCCCGGTGCCGAAAGGCCGGCACGGCGCACACGGGTGTCAACAGGATGGGAGTTTCGCGCATTTCCGCAAGCAGGCGGCCGCGTACCAGGTCGCAATCAGCCCACGCTTGCAAGAGTGACTCCGCTGTGAGCGGCGGTTTGGATCGGCCGAGGTCGAGAAATTCGCGAAAGATCGGGCTGAGCTCGTGCTCGCGGCCGCGAATGGCTGGGGCATAGAACATCGCTCCGCACTGCATGAAAAATGTCCACCACAACTCACGTGCGGCTTCGAGCGAGGCGGGGCGAAATGGCCGAACCGTAAAGCCCTGGCGCTCTAAACTGCGCGCAGCATCCTGCACGGCGCGACGCGTCTCCGCCGTGACAGGCGTCAAGCCATCGTCCTCGAACCAGCCAATCGGGATGGCCTTTGCTGCTTCAATGGACGTTTCCTGCCAGCTGAGGGGCGGACTTACAGGATCCAGCGGATCCTGTGAGGAGAGCAGCCGGAAGAGCAGAGTGATATCAGCGATGGTGCGTGCCATCGGCCCAATTGCTCCGAGGAGAGAAAACGGGCCGATGCAGGGAGGATTGTGACCGCGCCCCGGCACGCGTCCGGGAGTCGGCTTGAGCGAACAGATGCCGCAGAAGTGTGCCGGTTCGCGCACGGAGCCGCCACTGTCGCTGCCCAGTCCGCCTGCTGACAGGCCGGCAGCAATGGCCGCTGCTTCACCCCCGCTCGATCCGCCGGCGGAGCGGCCCAGGTCCCAGGGATTGCTGGTTTTTCCGTAGAGCAGGTTATCTGTCTCATAGGCCATCAGGAACTCGGGACAGTTGGTCGTCCCGGCAAGGATGGCTCCATTGCTGCGCAGGCGCGCGACTGCTTCCGCATCGCCGTCGGAGATATGTCCTTTGCGCAGGAGGCTGCCAATCTCGCATAGGCGGCCCTTGACGGAGATTGACGATTTGATGGTGAGCGGCAAGCCTGCGAGCGCGCCCGAGCCGGCGGCGCGGGCTTCTGCGCGGAATTGTTGCGCATCGAAATCGATGATGGCGTTCAGCAGCGGATTCAAGCGCTCGATCTGCGCGATATGCTCGTCCGCTAACTCGAGCGGCGAGATCTTATGCTGCTCCAGCAGCGCGAGCTGGGCGACTGCCGGTAGAAGCGTTACATTCATTTCCGATTGCCCATTATAGCGGCGGGCACAGGGCTCATCGGGGAAGGAGATGGACCGGATGATTCATCTGAAGCGGGTTTATGAGCCGGAGAGTCGCGATGACGGCGTGCGATTTCTTGTCGAGCGCCTGTGGCCGCGCGGCGTGAAGAAAGAAGCGCTCCATTTGGACGTCTGGCTGAAGGAGGTGGCGCCGAGCACCGAACTTCGACAATGGTTTGCTCACGATCCGGCGAAATGGGTGGAATTTCAGCGAAGGTATTTCGCCGAGCTGGATGCAACGCTGGAAGCAGTGCAGCCTATTCGCAAGGCGATGCGCGAGGGTCCGGTCACGCTTTTGTTCAGCTCGCATGACGCGGAGCATAACAATGCGGTCGCGCTGAAATCCTATCTCTCGAAATCCTCTACGCGGCGAAAATAGCGTGGTCCACCGCCCGTGATCTGCCGCGCCTTAAGCTGTTGCTCCTTCGAAGTGGCGCTCAATCTCCTCCAGAGTCTTGCCTTTGGTCTCGGGCAGGAAGAACGTCACAGTGATGAAGTAGATTACGGTGAAGCCGGCAAAGAGAAAGAACATCGCTGAGTATCCATATTTGCTGGCGACCGGCAGAAAGATTCCGGCAAGCGTGGTGGAAACCAATTGGTTGATTACCAGCGCAATACTCATGCCGTTAGAGCGAATGCGCGTGGGCATGAGCTCAGAGAGCGCAAGCCATACGGCGACGCCGGGACCGGTCGCATAGAAAGCCACGAATATGTACAGTCCGAGGGCGACCAGCCAGCCATGCGCTGCATCGGGAATACGGCCAATTGCCGCTCGTTCGATCTTCAGCGGCGCGGTCCGCGCAGCGTCGAGATTGCCGAATGGATTTTTGAAAAATGCTTCCACCTTGTTGGCGGGGACGCAGTTCTCGCGAGTGATCCGAATCGGCGCGGCGCCCTGATCGTCCGAACGGGCGATACTGGCTGCCGCCGTGAAATCGCCGTATGAGTAAATGACCGCTAATGAAGCGCGATCGCCGTTGATCTCATGACCCTGATAGCCCCTGGTGGTCAGCAAACGCTCCGCCTCCTCCGTGTGGAAGGGAAGCGTGAGCGTCTGATCACGGGCGACCATCGCTTGCACAATGCTCCGGCAATCCAGGTTCGCCCGCTCGGTGGACATAAACAGCAGTCCCACACCGATCATGGACACAATGACGCCCGCGGTGCCCATCATGAAGAGAAACTTGCGGCCCTTGCGATCGATCAGCATCATGCCGCAAATCGTCATCAGGAAATTGACGCACGTGAAGATGACATATCCCCAGTGTGCGAGGAGATCGGAAAGGCCGCTCTGCAAGAGGATGTTCGTGTTGTAGGCAACGACCGAGTTGATGCCGGTCGCGGTGTTGCAGAAAAGAATGACGCAGGCCAAGCAGGAAGGGGATGACGTATTTCCGGCGCAGGAGGGAGTCCTTGATCTGTTTGCTGGAGCCGATCTGCTTGCCGGGGGCAGCTGACGATTTCGCCAGCGCGGTTTCTTCCATTTCCTTCAGTTCGGAGTCTGCCTGCTCCAGCGTGCGAGAGCGAAGCAGCGCTGCATAGGCCCGCTCTTTTCTGCCTTTCACGAAAAGCCAGCGTGGGGACTCGGCGACAAAGAAGCTGCCAATGACAAACAGGATTCCGGGCGGAAGAGAGACCCAGAAGATACGCCGCCATGCCTGGTCCTTGAAGGCGAAGAGGGTGGCTGCATCCGCTACGCGCGTGACGGACTGCACGCGGTAGCTGTAATAGATCCCGATGAGCGCGGCGAGAACGATACCCAGCGTCAGCAGCCACTGAAATACCGCCGTGCCCTTGCCGCGATGTGCCGCTGTGAGGCACTCCGCGAGATAGAGCGGAACGACGACGCCGATGAGGCCGCCGCTGATGCCCTGCAGCAGGCGTCCAAAGAAGAGCGGCTCGTAGCCCTGCGAAAGAGCAATGATCGGAATGCTGACGACAAACGCCAGCCCGCTGACCGTCATCAGCGCCTTGCGGCCCATCCAGTCAGCGAGCAGGCCGGCGAACAAGGTGGAGATGACACTCCCGAGCAGGACGGCGGCGACGATGATCGACAACTGTCCGGCGGTCAGCCGCGAGGTCGCTTCCAAATAGGGCAGCGCGCCGCCGATGATGCCAACGTCCACTCCGTACAGCAAGCCGCCAAGGCCCGCTACCAGCAAAAGAAATCGGTTATAGCCGCGCTTCGCATCCGGAGCAGACAAATCTGGCATGAAACCTTCCGCGGTCCCGGTCTTGGCCACTCCGGTCGCGTCGTGCATAGCATCTGCTTCAGGCGCGTGGGAGTCTGGGCAAGGATCGCGCGCCTATCATAACTGGCCAAAGCGATGAGATGTCCGATTTTGTAGCGGCGTGTGCCGGAAGGGAGCGCCGTGGCAGCGTGCTCTCAGAGATTGGGAAGCTTCGTCGTATCCCAGCCGCCGCCCAGAGCCTTAACCAAGAGCACGCTTGCATCCAGGCGGCGTTCCAGGATGTAGAGATCGTTGCGCTGATTGTTCAGCGCTGCGGTCTGCCAGGTGACCACCTGCAGATAGGTGTCCACTCCACCCTCATAGCGCGTCTGAAAGAGGTCCAGCGACTGCTCGGCGGACGCAGTGGTTTCATGCTGCTGCTGCGCCTCGTTTGTGAGAACGCGCAGCGCGGCCAGGTTATCTTCCACCTGTTGGAAGGCGGTGAGAACGGTCTGGCGGTAATTTGCGACATTCGCGTCATAACCTGCGACGGTGATGGTTTTGGCGGAGCGGCGCCGGCCAGCATCGAAGACGGTCTCGGACAGCGAAGGGCCGACGGCCCAGAAGCGGCTGGGCCAGTTAAACCAGTTCAACGCGGAGGTTCCCTGAAGGCCGGCGGTTGCGCTGAGTGAGAGCGTCGGATAATACGCAGCCTGCGCGATGCCGATCTGTTCATTGGCCGCCGCCATGCGGCGCTCCTCCGCCGCGATGTCAGGACGCCGCTCCAGCAGCGTGGCCGGTACCATGCCCGGGATGTGCGGGATTGCAGGAGCCTGCAAATTCAGGGGCAGAGGCGGCAGCGTGAACTGCGCCGGCGGCTTGCCGATCAATACGGCGATCGCGTGCTCATACTGCGCGCGCTGCACCTCAAGGTCAGTGCGCTGCACACGCGCCTGATCAAGCTGCGTCTGAGCCTGGCTTACGTCGGACTGCGGCGCGGCGCCACCTTCAAAGCGGTCCTTCGTCAACTGTAATGCCGCTTCGTACGCCTTCACCGTGTCATCGAGAAGTTTTTCCTGCGCATCGTCGGAACGAACGCCGAAGTAGTCAATGGCAAGCTCCGCATGCAGGCTGAGGCGCGCGTTTTCGAGATCGGCATCGGTTGCCTGCGCCGTTTCGCGCGCGGCTGTCACGCTGCGACGGATGCGTCCCCACAGATCGACTTCGTAGTTGAGATCGACCGGCAAAATGAAATCGCCGGAGCCGTTGTTGGCAAGTGTGCTGGGGAAGTAAGGCTGATTGGCTGAGTTGCGAACCGAGCCGACGCTGGGCCCGACTCCGATGGTCGGCGCCTCGTTGGCACGCTCGTATCCAATCTGCGCGCGTGCTCCGCGGAAGTTTGCTGCCGCTGCTTTCAAGGACTGATTCGCGCCGTCCACCTGCGCTTCGAGCGCATTCAATTGTGGATCGTCATAGATGGTCCACCAGTCGCCCTTCAGCCTGGTGTCGCTGGGCTGGCCGGGCTTCCAGCCATCCTGCGCAGCGAAGGAGGCGGGCTGTGCCTCCTTGAAGGAGGGCGCGAGGGGAGCGGCTGGCGTCTTGTACTTCGGCCCCACCATGCAGCCGGCGAGCGGCAGACAGGACGAGTGCGAGGGCCAGAGGAGAGAGACGTTTCATTGCGCAGCGCCTTTCTCAATCTCCACGGGCTCACCCTGCGCGAGGGAGTCCGAAGGATTGAGGATGACCTGGTCCTGCGGCGTGAGTCCCGCGATGATCTCGACCTTCGCGCCGTAGTCATGGCCGATCTCAACCGGCGTCAGCGCCACATGCCCGTTGCGCACCACGCCGACGCGCAGCCCCTCGGCACGGAAGAGCAAGGCGTTGGAGGGCAATGTCATCGAGGAGGAAGCGGGAGGAATCGGCAGGTGCACGAAGGCATATTGACCGGGCAGGAGCTTGTGGTTGGCATTCGGCACATCCACTTCCATGTTCAGAGTGCGATTGGAGATGTCGATGGACTCCGAGTTGCGGACGATGGTGCCGACAAACTTCTGATTCGGAGCAGCGTCCGAGGTGACAACTATCTTGCCGCCGTTATGGACAGTATCCGCATAGACCTCCGGGACGGGCACGAACAGACGCAGTTTGTCCGTGGAGGCCATGTGAAATAGTTCCGATCGGGCCGAGCCGCTGTCGCCGGCCTGGATCAGCGCGCCGATATCGACATTGCGCGCCGTGATCACGCCGTCGAACGGAGCGCAGATCTTTTCGAAGCCCTGCAGTTGTTCCAGCCGCCGGAAGTTGGCCTGAGCAGAGGAGAGCGCCGACTGCCGCGCGCTGAAGTCGCTGGTTGCCTGGTCGGCCTCCTGACGCGAGACGGCATTCTTGGCCAGCAGCTTCTTCCACCGCTCGGCGGTGATCTGGGCAATCTGCTGGTTGGCCTCGGCGGTGGCGAGATCCGACTTCGCCTGCTGGACCTGCTGGTCCAGCTCCGGCGTTTCTATCTCCGCCAGGATTTGTCCGCGGTGCACGCGTGTTCCGATATCCGCATACCACTTGCGCAGATAACCATTGGTGCGCGCGTAGATGGGCGTGTCGATGTATGCCTGTGTATTCGCGGGAAGCGTGATCTCCAGCGGGCCGGCGCCTTGCGTCGGCCTGGTCACAGCGACGGAGAGAACGGCGTTGCGCTCGGAATCGCTTTTCAGTGTCTCCTCGGCGTGAACGCGGGAGCGAACACCCATCACGATGAGGACAGCGAGCACCAGAGCCGCGACGATGACCCCGGCGAGAAGCGCGCGGCTGAGCTTGCGCGGCGGCTCGCTTCCCGGTGTGGCTACTGCGCTCTCGCGCGGGTTCACCGGTTTTTCCTCGATCACGGCCTTGTCCTCTGTTTCGTCACAATGCGGCATGGTCCCTCACCTCGTGCTTTCGACTTTCACTCTTCGGTCGCTATGCATGGAGCGCCTGTTCCGTGTGCTTCAGGTCTTTTGCCCGCGGCCCGTGTTTCCTCATCCCGTGCAGCAGGCCAAAGACCGCCGGCACAAAGATGAGCGTGGCCACTGTGGCGCAGAGCAGTCCGCCAATCACTGCGCGGCCGAGGGGCGCATTCTGCTCGCCGCCGTCACCGAGGCCGAGAGCCATCGGAATCATGCCGATGATCATGGCCAGCGCCGTCATGCAGACCGGACGGAAGCGCGTGGCGCCGGCTTCGATGGCTGCAAGGATGGCGTCGCCGTGTTCGGCCAGGCGCAGCTTGGCAAATGAGACGACGAGAATGCTGTTGGCCGTCGCCACGCCCATGCACATGATGGCGCCCATCAGCGCCGGGACGCTGAGCGTTGTATGTGTCAGGAAGAGGAAGATCACGATGCCGGCCAGCGCCGCAGGCAATGCGGTGATGATGATGAATGGATCCAGCCAGGACTGGAAGTTCACCACGATCAGCATGTAGACCAGCAGAATGGCGAAGACCAGGCCGCCGAGCAGCGAGATGTAGGAGCTGCGCATCGTCTGCACCTGGCCGCGCACAGAGACGAACATGCCGCGCGGCAGAGACTTTTCGTGTTGGTGAACGATGGCCTCGACATCTTTCGCAACGGCGCCGAGGTCGCGGTCCTGCACGGCGCCATAGATATCGACCACGCGGCGGATGTTGTAGTGCGACACCACCGCCGAGCTCATGGTCGCGATGCATGGAAGAAAGATCGCCGAGCACCTCCGGCGTCGCACGCGCCGGAGTGGCGGACGATATAGAGGAATTGACCGGAATGTTCTGGAGGTCCGCGAGCGTGTCCATGCGGTATTGCGGCGTCTGCGCGACCAGGTTGTAGTTCACGCCATTCTTGTAGTTGAGGTAGAACATGGGCGTGATCTGGAAGCTGCCGCTGAGGCTGTTCAGCATGCTTTGCGCCACATCGCGGGTGGTGTACCCGCCCTGTTGCGCTTTTGTTCGGTCGACATCGACGTCGAGCGTTGGATAATCCGTCGGCTGCTGGATGCGCAGGTCGACCAGGCCTGGTACTTTGCGGAGATCCTCTAACAAGGACGTCGCCTGCTGCGTGCTCGCCGCGACGTCATTGCTCTGCAACTGGATGTCGATCGGCGCAGGCAGGCCGAAGTTCAGGATCTGCGTGGTGATGTCGGCGGGCAGGAGGTAAAACAGGGTTCCGGGAAATTCACGCGGGAGTGACGTGCGCAGCTCGCGAACATAATCGGCAGTTGGATGGTGATGTTCATTCAGCGTGACCATCACGTCGCCGTCGGCTGCCCCGATGATTCCGGAAGTGCTGTGCATGGTGTTCATCGGGCTGTAGGGCAGGCCGAGGTTGTCGAGGATGTTGTTAAGCTCTTTGCCGGGAATCTTCCGCCGGATGGAAGTTTCGACCAGATCGGCGAGCCGGGCGGTTTCCTCGATGCGCATGCCGGTCTGTCCGCGGATGTGGAGGATGAACTCACCGGCATCCGTGTTGGGGAAGAAGTCCTGGCCGAGAAACGGCAGCAGCAGGAAGGCGCAAAGGCAGGCCAGCAGAAATGCCGGAACGAACGCCTTCCGTGCGAAGACCAGGCGCGTCAGCAGGACCTGATAGTAAGTGCGCACGGACTCGAAGCCACGCTCAAAGCCGCGCTGGAAACGCGCAAAGACATTCCGTGGCACGCCATGTTCTTTAGCTCGCAGCATATACATGGCGAGAGTCGGAACCAGGGTACGTGACAGAACGTAAGAGGCGATCATCGCGAACATGACCGCTTCCGCCAGCGGCACGAAGAGGTAGCGCGACACGCCGGAGAGAAAGAACATCGGCAGAAAGACAATGCAGATACACAGCGTGGAGACAAGCGCCGGCACGGCGATTTGCGCTGCGCCGTCCAGGATGGCCTCCCGCAACGCATAGCCGTTTTCCAGAAAACGCTCGATGTTCTCGATGGTTACCGTGGCGTCATCCACCAGAATGCCGACAGCAAGCGCCAGGCCGCCCAGCGTCATCGTGTTGATGGTCTCGCCGATGAGGCTGAGGACGATTACAGACGACAGAATCGAAAGCGGAATCGAGATGGCGATGATGAGCGTCGAGCGCCAGCTGCCGAGGAAGAGCAGGATCATCAATCCGGTGAGTGCGGCGGCGATGATCGCCTCGCGGATCACACCGGAGACGGCTGCCCGCACGAAGACGCTCTGGTCGCTCAGCGGCGTGAGCTTCAGGTTGGGCGGGACGGTCTGCGCGACCCGGGGGAGCAGCGCGCGAACGCCCTCCACGACGCTCAGCGTCGATGCGTTGCCCGCCTTTAAAATGCTGATGAGCACGCCGCGACGGCCGTCCTGCCGCACGATATTGGTCTGGAATGCGGCGCCGTTGCTCACCGTAGCCACGTCGCGCAGGTAAACAATCGCGCCGTTGACCTGCTTGATCGGGATCATGCTCAGCTCATCCAGCGTTCGCGGCGCGGCGTTGGTCCGTATGTCGTATTCGGCAGTCCCGATCTTCGCTGTTCCCGAGGGCATGACGACGTTCTGCGCGTTCATCGCGTTCAGAATGTCGCCCGGCGAAACGCCCTTCGACTGCATTTTGGCCTGGTCCATGCTGACGGTGATCTGCGGCTGCTTTCCGCCATAAGGAAGCGGCAGCACAGCGCCGGGCACCGTGATCAGTGCCGGCCGCACAAAATTCTGGCTGAGATCGGCGAGCTGCTGTTCATCCAAACCGTTTCCGGAGACGCCCAACTGCAGAATCGGTACGCTCGACGCGCTGAAGTTGATGATCTCCGGAGGCAGGGTACCGGGCGGCAACTGCCGCAGCACGAATTGCGACGCCGCGGTGATCTGCGCGTTCGCCGTGTCCAGGCTCGCGCCGGGCTGCAGAAAGATCTTCACCACCGAGACACCGTTGTACGACGTGGATTCCGTGTGCTCGATGTTGTCGACCAGGGTGGTCAGCACTTTTTCGTAGGGCGTGGTCAGACGCCCTTCCATCTCTTCCGGATCGAGCCCGGTGTACTGCCAGGCGACGGCCACAACGGGGATGTTGATGTTGGGAAAGATATCGGTGGGCGTGCGCATGATCACGACCGGGCTCATGATGAGAATCAGCAGGGCCAGGATGATGAAGGTGTACGGCCGATTGAGCGCCAGCTTAACGATCCACACGTCGCACGAGCCCCCTTGCAGTGGCCCCGGAACTGATGTGGGAAGCCGCCGTACATAATGGGATTCAGGAGCCGCCAAGAAGATGGCACTTTGTTCCGATGGAGGTCATCGGAAATACCGATGACTCGAGGTTTACAATCGAGCTGTGGAGCTGAGACATCTGCGCTATTTCACCGCAATCGCAGAGAACGGAGGCGTGGGCCGTGCCGCGCGCCTTCTGCATGTGGCTCAGTCTGCGGTCAGCGAGCAGATTCGCGATCTGGAGTCAGAACTAGGGGTAGCGTTATTCGATCGGCAGAAGCGACGCATTCGCCTGACTTATCATGGCCAGCAGTTCCTGGAGGACGCACGGGCCGTGCTCGCGGCGGCGGACCGGGCAACTGCGAATGTGCGGAAATCCATTCGCGGCGAGATCGGAACGCTCACCATCGGCTTTTTTGTCGGAGGAACCGGCACCTTCTTTTCCGGAATCATTCGCGAGTTCCGCCGTCGCTTTCAGGACGTTCACCTGTCCCTGGTGGAGATGGCGCCCGGCATGCAGCACCGTGCGCTGGAAACCGCAGCCATTGATGTCGCGTTCACGCGGCCGGTGCAGCCCGCTTATGCAACCCTTTTGCGCTCCGAGCACTTTAAATCTGAGCCGTTTTATGTCGTGCTGCCCCATACGCATCCGTTGGCGGCAAAGCGCCGGATACATCTTCGCGAGCTGGCGAATGAGCTATTCATCTTGAACGATCGGAGCCATTCGCCCGCTACGTTCGACAAAATCATCACGCTCTGCGCGGAGGCAGGCTTTTCCCCTAGGATCGGTTCGACGGCCACCGTGGCTTTTGGTGTGATCGCGCTCGTGGAAGCGGGTGAGGGCATAGCAATTTTGCCGGAAGGCTCAAAGCGGCTGCGCAGCAGCGATGAGGTGTTGTACATCCCGCTTGCAGACCGTGGCGCGTTTATCGATCTGGTGATCGCGTGGTCGCCTCAGCATGAGAACCCGGTCCTCGGCTCGTTTCTGGAATTGGCGCGGAAGCACAGACGGAAATAATCAGTGCAAGGATCCGGTGTGCGCGAAGCTCAGGCGGGAACCTCGGCCGCGGTAGGAAAGTTGTGCTGCTGGCGTCCCAGTTCGCCGTCGTATTTCAGGCTGCTCTTGAACAACTCATAACGGCCGTCATTGAACCGGCGGCCATGCTCCCGCAGCTGATCCATCTGCTTTTCACCGAGAGGCTGAAAATTGCGGAGAATGTCCAGGTTCTGATCGAGAACCGCCATCGAGTCCATGCCCGAGATTGTCGTCGACACGCCGGGAACACTCATCGCGTAGGAAAGCGCTTCGGTAGGGGTCAGCGCCCCATGCACGATGGGCTCTCCGCAGCCGCTCATACTTTTCATCGAAAGAACGGCCATGCCTTTTTGAACTGCTACGGGCAGTACATCGTGTTCGAACGAGCGGTAGCTCGGATCGAAGGGATTGATCGGCATCTGTACCGTGTCGAACGGGAAACCGCGGTTGAGCATGTCGAGATGGATCGACGGATTCTTGTGTCCCGTAAAGCCTACGAAGCGTACCTTGCCCTGTTGTTTCGCTGCGGCCAGAGCTTCCAGCACGCCGTCGCTATCGTAGGCTAGTTCCGGATCGTTGTAATAGATCACCTCGTGGACCTGCCAGACATCGAGATGATCCGTCTGGAGCCTGACCAGAGATTCTTCCAGCATCTTCATGGCGAGGTCCTTCTTGCGGCCATGCGTACACACCTTCGTCATTACGATTGCCTGGTCCCGCCTGCCTTTGAGCGCAATACCAATTCGCTCCTCGCTCATGCCGCCGTGATACTCCCAGGCGTTATCAAAGAAGTTGATTCCGTGATCCAGGGCCTTCGCCACCATGTCGTTGACTTCCTGCTGACCCGAAACCGTACCGATGTGATAGCCGCCCATCCCGAGAATAGAAACCTGAAGGTCTGTCTTGCCCATTGGCCGCTTGGGAACCTGGAACGCTTGCACCGGAGCGTCATAGATGCTCTGCGGATTCGGAACAAGCGGGTTGGCCAAAGCGTGATTTGTATTCGGGGAGTGCGGAGCGCTGGATGCTTGCTTCTTGGCCAGGGATGAGGCCGAAGCCGGCATCACAGCAGAGGCACCGGTGATGGCAGCGCCCTGGAGAAACCGGCGACGTGTCAGCTCTGCCTGTTCGGCCGAGGATTGAACGGATCGACGGTTCTTATCAACAACCTTCATGGTTTTCTCACCTGATCAGCTTTTCTATACGCCCTGAGAATCCTTAACCTGCGGGTACGGGCGGCCGGTGTTTTGTGTCTCATAGATCATTTGGCGGACTTCGACTTGTCCCATATCGAGCGGGAACTCGTGGGGCAGCCTGGCTTCCGGGTTGTCAAATTTCAACGATGTTTTGTAAAGCTCGAAGTGTCCATCGCCGGCGTGCGGTTTCGCGCGTTGCCGCAGTACTTCCATCTCTGCCTGAGAAAACGGAGTGAAGTTCTGCGCCACGTCGAGATTCTGACGGAGAATCTCGAGGTCGGCAACGCCGGTAATGGTGGTTGCCACTGGCAGGGACATGGCGTAACGAAGGAGCTCCTGCGCCGTGAAGATACCTTTCTGCACGGGCTCACCATGGCCGCCAATTGGCTTCATGCCCAGAGGAGCGATGCCGCGCTGCTGAAGCACCGGCAGCACTTTCTGTTCAAAGCTGAAGAAGTTGGCATCGAAGGGATTGAGAGGCATCTGCACAGCGTCAAACGGAAAGCCGGTGTTGAGCATTGCTAGATGCACATCCGGGTCCTTGTGACCGGTAAAGCCTACGAATTTAACCTTGCCCTGGCGCTTGGCTTTTTCAAGCGCCTCAGCTGCGCCGCCCGGGCGGATAAAGAGATCCGGATCGTTCTGAAAGGCGACACCGTGGACCTGCCAGAGGTCCAGATAGTCGGTCTGCAGACGACGAAGGCTTTGCTCAAGCATCTGCATCGCAAGCGATGCGTCCCGGCCATGAGTGCAGACCTTGGTCATGAGAAAGATGTCTTTACGGCGGCCGCGAAGGCCCTTACCCAACCAGTCTTCCGATTTGCCGCGGTTGTATTCCCAACAGCAGTCGAAAAAGTGGACGCCCCCGTCGATCGCCTGATGCACGATCTCGACAGCGGTGTGCTCATCCGTGGCGGAGCCCAAGTGGTGGCCGCCCAAAGCCAGGGCGGAGACCTGGACATCGGATTTCCCGAAGCGGCGAAGCGGTATGGATGAGGAAGCGGCCATTGCGTTCTAAGATGCGGCGAAATGGCTCGCGCAGGTGAAACTAGGTTGCCGCCACGAAAAAGATCACATATACGGTGGCCGGGGATAAGGACGTCTTTCGACAGATTGCCGGCATCGTCGGATTCCGTTCCGCCTAGAGAGATGGGGACAATCCGTTTGCGGCACTGCACCGTTCCGGTGAGCGCCAGACGGCCGCATCAGATGACATACTTTATCGGTAAGTATCCGCCGGGGTGACGCAATCGTTTTCGCAAAATGCTTTGTACGAAGAAGAGCGATGTCGGAGGCCATCCCGTGAGGAGATTGCCGGCTTTGCTCATGCTTGCCGCCCTGCCCGCGGCGGCGCAGGTGAACTATGGCGAGTTGCATCTGACCGTAGCAGACCCGTCCGGGACGGGAGTTCAGGCTGCGGTTGAACTGACCTGTGCCGCCAACGGGTATGACCGGAACCTTATGAGTAACATGTCCGGAGACCTGTCGGTCCACAGTGTGCCTTTTGGCGTCTACCAGGTCCAGGTAACAAAGGCGGGGTTCGCCCCTTTCTCCACCTCTGTCGAAGTCAGCTCGGCGCTGCCCGTGTCCGAGGGTATTCAGCTCAGCCTTGCCTCCGTTGTCACGAAGGTCAATGTAACAGCAGCGGACACATTGATTGATCCGGCCAGTCCTTCGTCAGTGATGCAGATTGGAGCCAGGCAAATCGAGCAGCGACTTTCCTCGCTGCCCGGCCGCTCCGTCCAGGATCTCGTCAACACGCAACCGGGATGGCTGTACGAGGGAAACGCTGTTTTACATCCGCGGGGCTCTGAATATCAGACACAATTTGTCGTTGACGGCGTGCCCCTCACAGATAACCGATCGCCTAGTTTCGGGCCGGAGATCGAAGCCGATGATCTGGATGCGGTGAGTATCTACACGGCCGGCTATCCGGCGGAATACGGAAGAAAGCTGGGAGGAGTCGTCGAGCTGGACACAACCCATTCAAATGCGCCAGGTACCCACGGACAGCTTGTCTTGTCAGGCGGCAGCTACGACGCGGCTTCTTCCTACGGGCGGCTTCAGCAGACCTGGGGAAAAAATACTGCCGGGATTACAGCTTCCGGCAGCATGACAGATCACTATCTCAATCCAGTGGTGCCGGAAAACTTTACGAATAACGGGACGACCGGGGATTTTTCTACACGGTATGAGCGCGATGTTTCCGCGAAGGATCGGTTCAGCCTCAGCGTACGCCATGAGTTCTCACGGTTCCTGATTCCCAATGAGCTTGTGCAGGAACAGGCAGGCCAGCGACAGAACGGCGATAACTTCGAGACTATGGGCATCGCGCATTATCAGCACATCCTGTCGCCCGATACCCTGGTCGCATTTGCCGGGATGGTGCGCGACAACTCGCATGATCTGTATTCCAACCAAGAGTCGACGCCAATTATCGCGTTCCAGCACAACAGCTTTCGCCAAGGATATTTCAACGGAACGCTGTCGTTGAACCGGGGCCGCCATGAACTCAAGATTGGCGTCGATTCTGACAATACCTGGTTACATGAGCACTTCAGCTACCTCATCACCAATCCTGACTACTTCGACCCGAATACGCCAAAGACTTTGAACTTTGCCGACCAGCGGCCTGATCTGGAGCAATCAGCGTTCGTCGAGGATCGGTTTTCCGTGGGCGACTGGAGTGTCAGCGCTGGTCTTCGCTGGGACCATTACCAGTTACTGTTGAACCAGAACGCCTTCAGCCCGCGTGTGTCGATCGGTCGATATCTTCCTTCGCTCAAGATGGTGCTTCACGCTTCCTTCGACCGTATTTTCGGGACGCCTTCTTCCGATAACATCCTGATCTCCAGCTCGCCGCAGATCGATGCGCTGAGCCGCGAATTTCTCCGGCTTCCAGTTCGGCCTTCCCTGGGTAACTATTACGAGGGCGGGCTGACCCAGGCGCTGCTGAGTCGGATGCGCCTCGACGTGAACGTCTATCGACGCGATGTCCGAAACTACGCGGATGACGATCAGCTCCTGAATACCGGTGTGAGTTATCCAATCGCCTTCGACAAGTCTGTTATCTACGGAGCAGAAGGGAAGATGTCCGTCGTCCATCTGGGTAACTTGAGCGGATATGTGGGCTATTCCTACATGGTCGGCAACGCGTGGTTTCCGGTTACCGGAGGACTCTTCCTGGGCGACGATGCGAGTGACGCGGTCCTAGAGCACAAGGGACATTTTCCCGATTCGCAGGACCAGCGCAACACGCTGCGCACCCGCTTTCAATATCAGCTTTTGCCGCGCCTCTGGTGTGCCGCCGGGGCCGAATATGGGTCGGGGCTGCCGTTCGAGTATCAGGGAAGCGAAGCGGATGCCTTGGCGCAATATGGTCCCCAGGTAGTGAGCCGGGTCAACTTCGCTCGCGGGCGTGTGCGCCCGGCGCTTGCCGTCAATGCATCGCTCAGCATAGATGTGTACCGGAGCGAAAAGATCAACGCGCGGTTTCAAGTGGATGGAGATAATCTGAACAACCGGCTGAACGTGCTGGACTTTGGCGGACTCTTCTCGGGAAATGCGATTGCTCCGGGACGCAGCGTTGTCTCTCGCCTGAATATCGCGTTCTAATCGCGGTGCAGTCGTCCATCGTTGTACGCTCCGGTGTAGCCTATTGGCGTGAATCAGGAACGGGCGGCCGAGATACTCTCGATTGACGGGCAAGAGGTTCGTGTCACTCACCCGGACAAGCTCTATTTCTCAAAACAAATACGCCTGTCAAAGCTGGACATCGTGCAGTACTACCTGTCCGTTGGCTCAGGTGCGCTGGCCGGTATTCGAGATCGCCCTATCGTGCTGAAGCGTTTTGTGAACGGCGCGGAAGGCGAGGCCTTTTACCAAAAGCGCGCTCCTTCCGACCGGCCTTCGTGGCTGCGTACTGTTACATTATCTTTCCCATCGGGAAGAACCGCGGAAGAGGTTGTCGTGGACGATGCAGCGGGTCTGGCCTGGATTGTCAACCTGGGCTGCATCGAGCTGCATCCGCATCCCGTGCGCTCCGGCGATCTGGATCATCCGGACGAGCTGCGCATCGATCTCGATCCCGGCCCCGGCGTCGGGTGGACGGACGTCCGGCGTGTTTCGCTTGAAGTGAAATCGCTGCTTGAGGAAGCGGGTCTTCGCGGCTGGCCAAAGACGAGCGGCTCACGCGGTATGCACGTCATCGTCCGCATCCAGCCGCGCTGGAGCTTCGGCGAGGTCCGTCGCGCTGCGCTGGCGCTCTCGCGCGAGATAGAGCGGCGCCTGCCGGCGATTGCCAGCTCCAAGTGGTGGAAGGAAGAGCGGCACGGCGTATTCCTGGATTACAACCAGAACGCGAAAGATCGCACGACTGCGTCTGCCTATTCGGTACGTCCGCTGCCCGATGCGCGCGTCTCTGCGCCGCTCAACTGGCAGGAGGTGAACGAATGCGATCCAGCGGATTTCACCGTGTTCACCATGTCGAAGCGCTTTGCCGAGATAGGCGATCCGCATGCGGAGATGGACGCAGCGGCAGGTTCGACTCGATGGATTGTTGGAACTCGCCGCACGGGATGAAGCAGCGGGTATGGGCGATGCTCCGTGGCCGCCGCATTTCCGCAAGGCGGAAGGCGAGGCGCCGCGGGTGTCGCCCTCGCGCGCGAAATCTGCTGCAAAGAAGGCCGCCAGAGCGCCCCGAGAGAAGATGCCGCTGCTGGTCATCGCGAACTCGCCTAGTGAGGATGCCGCTCTGGCGGGCCTGGAGCGATGGAAGAAGAAACATCCGGAAGCGGCTGCCCATCTGGCTGTGGATGATGTGCTGGTCGACAGGATGCGCGGCAGTTCCTCCACCTGGACACGCGTGCGTGTGAATCTGCGCCACGTTCCGGAAGAACTGCGGCCGCCGCAGGAAACTCCTGACCCGGATGACGATCCGACGCGTGAGTGGCGGGCGGGAAAGAGCAAGGCGAAATAGTTCGGAACGCGATGTCTACCGTCCGCTCGAGAATATCTGCTCTAACTCATGCGGTGGCACGACTTCGAGTTGCGCATAGGTGCAGTCAGCCGGCTTCTTATCCGTGCGCCATCTGCGGAAGTGCGCCATGTGCCGGAATCGTCTTCCCTGCATGTGCTCGTAGGCGACTTCGACGACCAGTTCCGGACGCAGCGGCTCCCAGGAAAGATCCTTCCCCTGACTCCAGCGGCTCTGTCCGCCCGGCATGCGGTGTTCTTCGCCGCCAGCGGTGTCTGCGTCCTGCCCACGATGCCCACGGATGATCTGAGAGCGCATTCTTCCGATAGGGCGTCAAAAATTCCAGTAGCTCTCTTCGCTTGTCCTTGGTGAAGCTGGCGCAGACGCCCACATGCTGCAGCGCTCCCGATTCATCAAAGAGACCGAGCAGGAGCGACCCGATCGCTGTGCCTTTTGCATCCTTGTACCAGCGAAAGCCTGCGACCACGCAATCGCAGTCGCGCTCGTGCTTGACTTTGATCATCACTCGTTTGCCGGGTTCATAGGCTCCATCGACCGGCTTTACCATCACGCCGTCAAGTCCGGCGCCTTCGAAGCGGCGAAACCAATCAGAGGCGACCTTGCGATCGCGAGTCGCGGGCGTCAGGTGCAATGGTGGCGCCGCGGAGGACAGTATCGTTTCCAGGCGCTTGCGCCGCCGATGAAACGGCTCGCTGCACAGATCGTCGTCTCCCTCGCAAAGCAGGTCAAAGCACACATACGGATGCCGGCGTCTGCTTCGATAACAGCTTCACGCGCGATGCCGCAGGATGGATTCGAAGCTGCAGAGCATCGAAGTCCAGCGCACCATTTCTGGCGATGACGATCTCGCCATCCAGCACGCATCGCTCGGGCAGTTGTTGAAGCAACGGCTCAACCAGCTCCGGGAAGTAGCGATTCAACGACTTCTCATCGCGGCTCTGCATCAGAATCTCGTCGCCATCGCGAAAGATCAGCGCGCGAAATCCATCCCACTTGGGCTCGAAAAGCCACTCGCCTTCCTGGGGAAGCGCGTCCATACGCTTGGCAAGCATGGGGAGAACAGGCGGATTTACTGGTAAGCGCACGCCCCATAGTAACGCTTCGCCGGCGTGGTCCATGCGGTCGTTGCGCGCGGTACCTATGCGGCTCGGGTCGCATGTCGGCGGCCCTGCTCATATGCCATATTCATCAGGTCGGCGATCTCTTCGGCAACCTCGCGGTCGTTGTAAACCGCGCACTCTTCGACGCCGTCCGGACCCACGACCGTGTAGCCAGCCTCTTTGCCGCAGTTGCTGCAACCTCGATTGTCGATCTCTACGGTATAGACCTTGTCTTTTGGCTGAAACAGATGTGGGGAAGGAAACGCTTTCATAGCTTGCTCTTCAAATCATCAGTCATTGATATGGGCGACGATGAACTACGAAAGACCCGGAGACCCGATCGTCGCACTCTCCTGTCATGCTTCTTTGAGTGCTAACAACAACGCCAAGTTGCTTAGCCTCGAACTCGAGGCATCAGCAGGGCCACAGCAGCAGTAATCCGCGCGGATCGATAGCGATGATCCAGGCGATTACAACGGCTGCCCGGCCCGGAGCTGCCCTCAGCTTGCATTGCGGTTCTGCTTCTTGTCAGATGGAGTGGCTGATGGCATCGCCAAAGCTGCTCAACGCCAATCCGGAGGGCCCTTGAATTCACGGCATTGTCTGCACGTTTTGTTTTTGTGTCTGCTGCTTGGTGCTTCGCTCTGCCCGTTGAAAGCTCAGGATCTCGACCTGCATGGCGTCATCGATCACCGGCAAGCGGATAGCTACGTGCTGGTGCCGTTTCAGGTGCCGCCCGGCATCCAGCGGCTGGACGTTTCGTTCAGCTACACCGGCAGAGAGGATCACACAACGCTCGATCTCGGCTTGCTTGATCCCGATCGTTTTCGCGGCTGGAGCGGCGGCAACAAGCACGCCTTCAGCATCGGCATTGCGGACGCTACGCCTTCCTATCTACCGGGACCGCTGCCTGCCGGCACATGGAAGCTGCTCATCGGCGTTGCGTATCTGGGCCAAGGCCATACGTCGAACTACGACGCGCATGTTCATCTGGTGAAAACGAACGAGCCCGATACGTTGGGTTTCGCATCGGAGCCTATCGCTGCCGGTGACCGTTGGTATCGCGGCGATCTTCACATGCACACCGCGCACAGTGACGGCTCCTGCACCAGCCAATCGGGGAAAGCAGTGCCGTGCCCGCTGTTCGTCACGGTCGAGGATGCAGTGAAGCAGAAGCTTGATTTCATAGCAATCACCGACCACAACACCATCTCGCACTACGATGCGGAACGCGAACTGCAGCCCTACTTCGACCAGATTCTGCTGATCCCCGGCCGCGAAATCACGACCTATTCCGGGCACGCCAACGTTCTTGGCCCCACCAGATTCATCGACTTCCGATCCGAGGCGAAAGGCGCTCCGTCGATCAACAGCGTGTTTCGCGCCGCACGCGCCGCCGGCGCCTTCGTCTCCGTCAATCATCCCGGCGATCCTACCGGCGCAAGCTGCATCGGCTGCGGCTGGTCCGTCACCGATACGGACTGGAGCCTGGTCAACGGCATCGAAGCGATCAATGGCGATGACCCGCACCACTACGAGGCGGATATCCGCTTCTGGGACCAGCAGCTCGCGAAGGGCTTCCGGCTCGTCGCCGTCGGCGGCAGCGACACGCATCGGCCGGAGCAGGGCACTCTCGGCCATCCCACCACCGTGGTGCATGCGCAGGAGCTTTCCGTGCACGGCATCCTGGACGCGCTCCGCGCCGGGCACGACTGCATCGATCTCACCGCATCGCACGACAAAAGGATCGATCTTCACGCAACCGATGGCGCCGCCCATGCCGAGATGGGCGAAATGCTATCGAGTGCCCGCAACGATCATGTAACAGTGACGGCGCATATTGTGGGCTCTGGCGGGGTCGACACTCCACTGGCTGCTCGACGGCAAAGGGCTCCCAGGCCTGTCGCCACAATCCGTGGCAGGCGATGCAGCCGACGCGAGTGCCCACTGGACCAGCGATGGCCAGCGCCACTGGCTGCGTGCGGAAGTTCGCAGAGCCGACGGCACACTCGAACTGCTTAGCAACCCCATCTTCCTAAACTGGCGCGGGACGGACTGAGCGCGCCTTTTGACAGGCCCCCAGTCAGGAGGAATTGATGGCGGAGAGCGAGGGATTCGAACCCCCGATAGCCTTTCGACTATGCCTGATTTCGAGTCAGGTGCATTCAACCGGGCTCTGCCAGCTCTCCGCTGTGTAAGCCATTCATTGCAAATAGCTTGTGCAGTCAAGTGCCCGGCTCGTCGATTATAACAAATGGATTCCCGCAGATCGGTTCACAAAGTCCGGGCAAACTTTCGCATTGGCTCGTCATCCAATCGCGCGACATTCTGCTGATCTGTGCTGAACAAAGAGGGCAGCCGCATGCAATTGCTTGTTCCCGTTCCCACTAACTTGGTGAAAACTGCTGCGGAACCTGCGGCCCTCGCCTACCTATCCGTTCCCCGTACCTAATAGATAGGATAGAAGAACCATGGAACCCCTGTTCCGGTGCGCCGCTTGTGTCCTGGCGGTACGATATCGCAGCAGTGTCGCGCACTGCTGCAGCAGCGAAATTCACGGAGACATCTAATGGCAGTCACCAGCGAAGCTGCTTCGGCCCGGAAATCGGCTACGACGACAGCCTCATCACGGAAGAGCGGAAACGGGACACAGAAGAACGGTAACGGGAACGTCCTCGCCACCCCCCCGGCAACCAATGATTTGGCCCTGATCCTGGCGAGCCTGCAGACCATGCGCAAAGGCGACTTCTCGGTTCGCCTGCCGGTGGCCTGGACCGGGCATCCCCGGAAAGATCGCCGACACCTTCAACGACATTGTCGCCGCCAACGAGCAGATGGCCGCGGAACTGACGCGCGTCGGTCAGGCGGTCGGCAAGGAAGGCCGCACCCGCGAGCGCGCGCGCTTCGAACAACATCGCGGCGCCTGGGGCGAGATGGAAGTCTCGCTCAACACACTGATGGATGACCTGCTGCGGCCAACAACGGAGGTGACTCGCGCCATCGCCGCCGTCGCGCAGGGAAATCTGACCCAGACCGTGCGGCTGGACGTGGACGGAAGACCGCTCGAAGGCGAGTTCCTGCGCTCGGCCAGCATCGTCAACACGATGATCCAGCAGCTGGGCATCTTCACGGCTGAGGTCACGCGCGTAGCCCGCGAGGTGGGCACAGACGGCAAGCTCGGCGGCCAGGCGCACGTGCCCGGCGTCGCCGGCACCTGGAAGGACTTGACCGACTCCGTCAACTCCATGGCCAGCAACCTGACCGGCCAGGTCCGCAACATTGCGGAAGTTGCGACGGCCGTGGCCAGCGGCGATCTCTCGCGCAAGATCACGGTCGACGTCCGCGGCGAGATTCTGCAATTGAAGGAAGCCATCAACACGATGGTGGACCAGTTGCGCTCCTTCGCTTCGGAAGTCACACGCGTGGCCCGCGAGGTCGGCACGGACGGCAAGCTCGGCGGCCAGGCAGTAGTGCCCGGCGTGGCCGGTACCTGGAAGGATCTCACCGACTCGGTCAACGCCATGGCCGGCAACCTGACGGCGCAGGTCCGCAACATCGCTGAGGTGACGACGGCCGTCGCCCGCGGCGATCTCTCCCGCAAGATTACAGTCGACGTGAAGGGCGAGATTCTTGAGCTCAAAGACACCATCAACACGATGGTGGATCAGCTCAACGCCTTCGCGGGTGAAGTGACGCGCGTCGCGCGTGAAGTCGGCACGGAAGGCAAGCTCGGCGGCCAGGCGCAGGTGCCCGGCGTCGGCGGCACCTGGAAGGACCTCACCGACAACGTCAACTTTATGGCCAGCAACCTGACTGGCCAGGTACGCAACATCGCCGAAGTCGCTACAGCCATCGCGAACGGCGATCTCTCGCGCAAGATCACGGTCGATGTACGCGGCGAAATTCTTCAGCTCAAAGAGACGCTGAACACCATGGTGGATCAGCTGAACCGGTTCGCCGGCGAAGTGACGCGCGTCGCTCGCGAGGTCGGTACGGAAGGCAGGCTCGGCGGCCAGGCGCAGGTGCCCGGCGTCGCCGGCACCTGGAAGGACCTCACCGACTCGGTCAACTCCATGGCCGGCAACCTGACCGGCCAGGTCCGCAACATCGCCGAGGTGACGACAGCCGTCGCGCGCGGCGATCTCTCGCGCAAGATCACGGTGGACGTGAAGGGGGAAATTCTCGAGCTGAAGAACACCATCAACACCATGGTGGATCAGCTCAACGCCTTCGCGGGCGAAGTGACGCGCGTCGCGCGCGAGGTCGGTACGGAAGGCAGACTCGGCGGCCAGGCCGTGGTGCCCGGTGTCGCCGGTACCTGGAAGGACCTTACCGACAACGTCAACTTCATGGCCGGCAATCTCACGGCGCAGGTCCGCAACATCGCGGAAGTCGCAACCGCCGTCGCGCGCGGCGATCTCTCGCGCAAGATCACGGTCGATGTGCGCGGCGAGATTCTGCAGCTCAAAGAGACGCTGAACACCATGGTGGATCAGCTGCGCTCCTTCGCCGGTGAAGTCACGCGCGTGGCGCGCGAGGTCGGCACGGACGGAAAGCTCGGCGGCCAGGCGCAGGTGCCTGGCGTGGCCGGAACCTGGAAGGATCTCACCGACAACGTCAACTTCATGGCCGGCAACCTGACGGCGCAGGTGCGCAACATCGCTGAGGTCGCAACCGCCATCGCCAACGGCGATCTCTCGCGCAAGATCACGGTCGACGTGCGCGGCGAAATTCTGCTGCTCAAAGAGACCATCAACACCATGGTCGACCAGCTCAACGCCTTCGCCGGCGAGGTGACGCGCGTGGCGCGCGAAGTCGGCACCGAAGGCAGGCTCGGTGGTCAGGCGAACGTCCCTGGCGTCGCCGGCACCTGGAAGGATCTCACCGACTCGGTCAACTTCATGGCCGGCAACCTGACGGCGCAGGTCCGCAACATCGCCGAGGTGACCACCGCCGTGGCCCGCGGCGATCTCTCGCGCAAGATCACGGTCGACGTGAAGGGCGAAATTCTCGAGCTGAAGAACACCATCAACACGATGGTGGATCAGCTCAATGCCTTCGCGGCGGAAGTCACACGCGTGGCGCGCGAGGTCGGTACGGAAGGCAAGCTCGGCGGCCAGGCGCAGGTGCCCGACGTCGCCGGCACATGGAAGGACCTCACCGACAAGGTCAACGTCATGGCTGCGAACCTCACCGAGCAGGTGCGCGGCATCGTGAAGGTCGTCACCGCGGTCGCGAACGGCGAACTGACGCAGAAGCTGACCGTGAACGCCAAGGGCGAAGTCGCCGCGCTGGCCGAGACCATCAACAACATGACGGACACGCTGGCCACCTTCGCCGATCAGGTCACCACGGTGGCGCGCGAAGTCGGCGTGGAAGGCCGTCTGGGCGGTCAGGCGAACGTGCCCGGCGCAGCCGGCACCTGGAAGGATCTCACCGGCAACGTCAACCTGCTGGCCGACAACCTGACCAACCAGGTGCGCGCCATCGCCGAAGTCGCAACGGCGGTTACGAAAGGCGATCTCACCCGCTCCATTCAGGTAGACGCCTTAGGCGAAGTGGCCGAGCTCAAAGACAACATCAACACCATGATCGATAACCTGCGGTTGACCACCGACCGCAACACCGAGCAGGACTGGCTCAAGACCAACCTTGCCCGCTTCACCGGCATGCTGCAGGGACAGCGCGACCTCACCACCGTGGGCCGCATGCTGCTCTCGGAGCTGGCGCCGCTGGTGAATGCGCAGCAGGGCGTTATCTATCAGATGGGCACCGAAGAATCCGACAGCATGACGCTGCTGTCGGCCTATGCCAATTCCGAGGACGGCCATGCCTCCAGAGATCAATCTTGGCGAAGGGCTGGTAGGGCAGTGCGCGCTCGAGAAGCGGCGCATGCTTATCGCCAACCTGCCGCCGCACACCGCACCGGTCCGCTCCGGCCTTTTCGAAGCGGTACCGCGCAGCGTGATTGTGCTACCGGTTCTTTTCGAGGACCGCGTGAAGGCCGTGATCGAACTTGCCAGCCTCAGCGAGTTCACTGCCTCGCACCTGGCGTTTCTCGATCAGCTCACCTCCAGCATCGGCATCGTGCTCAACAGCATCGAGGCCACGATGCAGACCGAAGGCCTGTTGAAGCAGTCGCAGCAGCTCGCCGTCGAGTTGCAGACGCAGCAAAAAGAGCTGCAGCAGACCAACGAGCAGCTCGCGCAGAAGGCGCAGCAGCTCGCCGAGCAGAACGCCGAGGTCGAGCGCAAGAACCGCGAGATCGAGCAGGCGCGCGGCGCGCTGGAAGAGCAGGCAAAGGAGCTCGCGCTCACCTCCAAGTACAAGTCCGAATTCCTCGCCAACATGTCGCACGAGCTGCGCACGCCGCTCAACAGCATCCTGGTGCTGGGCCAGCAGCTCGCCGACAATCCGGACCGCAATCTCACGGCGAAGCAGGTGGAGTTTGCCCGCACCATTCACGGCGCGGGAACCGACCTGCTGACCCTGATCAGCGACATCCTCGATCTGTCGAAGATCGAGTCGGGCACCGTATCCGTCGAAGCCGAAGAAGTCTTCTTCGGCAGCCTCATCGATATGGTGGCGCGCCCCTTCCGGCACGAAGCGGAAAGCCGCAAGCTCGCCTTTGAAGTTGAAACTGATCCGCATCTCACGCGCAGCCTGGTGACCGATTCCAAGCGTCTGCAGCAGGTGCTCAAGAACCTGCTCTCCAACGCCTTCAAGTTCACCGAGCACGGCGGCGTACGCCTCTCCGTCACGCGCGGTCAACCGCGGCTGGACGCCGCACCATCCCATCCTCAGCGGTGCCGCTTCGGTCATTGCGTTCGAGGTCTCCGACACCGGCATCGGCATTCCCGCCGAGAAGCAGAGGATCATCTTCGAGGCCTTCCAGCAGGCGGATGCCGGCACCAGCCGCAAGTATGGCGGCACCGGCCTGGGACTAGCCATCAGCCGCGAGCTCGCCAGCCTGCTCGGCGGCGAGATTCAACTGCGGAGCACGCCGGGCGCCGGCAGCAGCTTCACGCTCTATCTGCCGCAGACCTACGTAGGGCCCGCGACCAGCAGTGGAATGCCCGCCAGCGACTTGCCGCACCCGCCGCTGCTCACGCATCCGGTCTCGTTCGCTCTGCCGGAAATGACCGGGGAAACGATCGAAGACGACCGCAACAACCTTGAGCCGGGCGATGCCACGCTGCTGATCGTGGAAGATGATATTCACTACGCGCGCATTCTCTGCGACCTATCGCGCGACAAGGGCTTCAAGGTGCTGGTCGCGATGCGCGGCACGGAAGCTCTCGCGCTGGCGCGCGAGCTGCATCCCACCGCGGTCTCGCTCGATGTCTCGCTGCCCGACATGCTCGGCTGGACGGTGCTGAACCACCTGAAGCAGGACCCGGCAACGCGCCATATCCCGGTGCAGATGCTGACCGTGAATGAAGACTGGCATCACGGTCTGTCGCACGGCGCCTTCGCCTTCGTGACCAAGCCGACCACGCGCGAAGGACTTGCTGCAGCGATCGATCGCATACGCGACTTCGCGCGTCCGCGCCGCAAGCGCCTGCTGGTCGTCGAGGACGAGCCGGCGCAACAGCTCAGCATCCGCGCTCTGCTGGACTACGACGACATCGACGTCGACGTCGTCTCCACCGGCAGAAGATGCTCTGGCCGCGATCGACAACCAGAGTTACGATTGCGTCGTGCTCGACCTGCGCCTGCCGGATATGACGGGCTTCGAGCTGCTGGAGCAGTTGAGCCAGTCTGATAGCAGGAACGAACTGCCGGTCGTCGTCTTCACCGGAAAAGATCTCTCGCCAGAAGAGGATGCGCGTCTGCATATGCTGGCCCGCAGCGTCATCGTCAAGGATGTGGAGTCTCCGGAGCGCCTGCTGGACGAAACGGCGCTCTTCCTCCATCGCGTCGTCGGCGATCTGCCGCCGGAGAAGCAGAAGATGCTGGACCGGCTGCATCGTTCCGACGAAGCGCTGGTCGGCAGGAAGGTCCTGGTCGTGGATGACGACGTGCGCAACATCTTCGCGCTGTCAGCAGCGTGCTCGAACGGCGCGGCATGACCGTGCTGATGGCGGGAACGGGCCGCGAGGCGATCGCCACCATCGAATCCACGCCCGACCTGGGCATCGTCCTGATGGACATCATGATGCCCGAGATGGATGGCTACGAGACCATGCAGGTGATCCGGCAGAATCCGCTCTTCCGCCGCCTGCCCATCATCGCGCTCACGGCCAAGGCCATGAAGGGCGATCGCGAAAAATGTCTGCAGGCGGGCGCATCGGAATATCTGGCCAAGCCTGTCAATACGGAACAGCTTCTGTCGTCGCTGCGCATGTGGTTGCATCGCTGATCTGCATCTGAAAAAGTGAAGCAACGGGCCGGGCCAAGCCGCGCGGCAGAAGGAATGCATGAACGAACGCGATCGAGCCAACATCCTGATGGTGGATGACCAGGCGGGCAAACTGCTCAGCTATGAAGCTATCCTCAGCGAGTTAGGCGAGAACCTGATCAAAGCCCGGTCCGCGCGCGAGGCCATGGAGCAGTTGCTCCGCAACGACATCGCTGTCGTCCTGATGGATGTCAGTATGCCGGAGATCAACGGCTTCGAGCTGGCGGACATGATGCATCGTCATCCACGCTTCCAGAAGACGGCCATCATCTTCATCTCCGCCGTACATCTCTCCGATCCGGACCGCGTCAAGGGGTATCAGAGCGGCGCGGTGGACTATATCTCGGTTCCCATCGTCCCCGAGCTGCTGCGGGCCAAGGTCAGCGTGTTTACTGAGCTGCACCGTAAAACGCGGCAGCTTGAACAGCTCAATCGCGAGCTGGAGCAGCGAGTCGCGGAACGCACGGAGCAGTTGCGCCAGAGCGAGGAGCAGCTCCAGCAGCGATTCGCGGAGCTGCAAACGATCATGCAGGTGCTTCCAGTCGGCGTGGCTGTTTCCCAGGATCCCGGATGCGAGGTGGTTACCGGAAATGCGGCGCTCAACGAGATTCTGGGTGCGGAGCTCGGCGAGAATATCTCGCTCGCCGGCCTCGGGGCGGACAAACGCTCCTTTCGGATGTATCAGGATGGCAGAGAGCTCATCGGTAAAGACCTGCCTCTGCCGCGCGCGGTTGCCACAGGACAGCAGCTTGGCAGCGTGGAAATCGAAGTTCGGCATCGCAGCGGATCGATCAGCCATCTTCTCGCCAGCGCAAGTCCGTTGCGCGATGCCGCGGGCGCAGTTCGCGGCGCGGTGGGTGCCTTCTTTGACGTGACCGGCCGCAAGCAGATGGAAGATCTGCTCCGCGAGCGCGCCGATCTGCTTGAACTCGCGACAGAAGCCATCATGGTCCGCGATCTGAACGGACTACTCCTCTTCTGGAATTCCGGCGCGGAGGCGCTCTACGGCTGGAAGCGCGATGAAGTTCTGGGCAAGCCGATCCATCAACTGCTCAAGACGCGTTTTCCGGTCACGGATACAGAGATCGAATCGGCCCTTGCGAGCGACGGCTCCTGGGAAGGGAACCTGACGCAGGTCACCCGCGACGGCGAAGAACTGGTAGTCGCCAGCCGCCTCGCCCTGAAGGCGCGCGGCGATGCCGTTCTCGAAATCAATCGCGACATCACCGCGCAACTGCAGGCGGAAGATGCCCTCCGCAAGGCGGAGCGGCTGGCCGCAATGGGCCGCGTCGCCGGCATCATCGCGCACGAAATCAACAATCCACTGGAAGCCATCAGCAACACCTTCTTCCTGTTGCGCGATCACCCATCGCTCGACGAGGAAGCGCGTCACTACGCGCAGATGGGCGAAGAAGAGATGCTGCGCCTCTCCCACATCACGCGGCAGACGCTCGGCTTCTACCGCGAATCGAAGCACCCGGTCGATGTCTCCATTGCTCAGTTACTCGACGACATCCTCGAACTGCAGCTTCGCCGTCTGGAATTCAACAAGGTCGCCGTTGAAAAGCGCTACAGCAGCCGTGGCATGGTCCAGGGCTTTCCCGTGGAGCTGAAGCAGGTCTTCCTGAACCTGATCGGCAACGCGGTGCAGGCCATGCCGGACGGTGGCAGACTCCGCCTGCATGTCTTCGGATCTCTCCGCCGGGCAGACCGTCAGGCCGGCACCTGCGTCTGCGTCTGCGACACCGGTATCGGCATCGATGCCGAACATGCCAGGCACCTTTTCGAGCCCTTCTTCACCACCAAATCCGCCAAGGGCACCGGCCTCGGTCTGTGGATCAGCAAAGGCATTATCCAAAAATACGGTGGCACTATATCCTTCAGAAGCATTCGCAGGCCCGGCAATAACATCACGTGCTTTCGCATCTTCCTGCCTCATGCTGATCTGGGAGCTGCTGAGCGCATCGATCCCTCCCCCGAGCTGCTGAAAGCCGAGCCTGCCGGGAGAGCGAACGGCCGTGGCTAATAGTGTGATCCTGTGTGTTGACGACGAGGAAGTTCCGCGCACGCTGCGTGCTCTGGTGCTCGGCAAGCAGGGCTACGTCGTGCTGACTGCGGTCTCCGCAGCCCAGGCGCTGGAATTGCTGGACCAGCACCATGTCGATCTTGTCCTCACCGACCAGATCATGCCGGAGGTTGCCGGGACTGAGCTGGCAAAGCGCTTGCGGGCCACAAGGCCGGCGCTCCCCATCGTCATCGTCTCCGGTGTGAATGAAATTCCTGAGGATGCTTCCTTCGCGGACGGCTTCGTCAGCAAGGTGGAAGGGCCGGAAGCGCTCTTCCGGTGCATCGCGGAAGTGCTGGCCCACTACGCCGGCCAGCCGCAGAATGGTTCCCTTGCGCCGGTGGTGGTTCCCCGTCAGGACAATTAAGGCTGCAAAGGGCGCGAGCCCTTACGGAGATAGCCGGTTTTCGCCATAGCTTAGACTCAACTGAAGCAATCCCATGCCTCATTTCCGAACTACCATAGTGCCATGAGTGAAAACGCGACCGCGCTTCGGGAGCAGATTCTCGCGCTGGCCGAGCAGTTCTTCAACGAGCAGTTCGCAGGCAAACCCTTCGAGCCCGGAACCTCGCCCGTGCCCGTCTCCGGCAAGGTGCTGGATGCCGCCGACCTGCGCAGCCTCATCGACGCCTCACTCGACTGCTGGCTCACCACGGGCCGCTTCGCCACGCAGTTTGAGCGCAAGCTGGCCCGCTTCTTCGGCGTGCGTGGAGCGTCACTGGTCAACTCCGGCTCCTCCGCCAATCTCTGCGCCTTCTCCTGCCTCACCTCGCCGCGCCTTGGCGACCGCCAGATCAAGCCCGGCGATGAGGTCATCACCGTAGCCGCCGGTTTTCCCACCACGGTTAACCCCATCCTTCAGAACAACTGCGTCCCGGTCTTCATCGACGTGACCACGCCGACATATCAGGCCGACGCCTCTCAGCTTGAGGGCGCACTCAGCGAACGTACCCGCGCCATCATGATTGCCCACACGCTCGGCAATCCCTTCGATTTGGATGTTGTTGCCGCCTTCGCAAAAAAGCACAACCTCTGGCTGGTCGAAGACAGTTGCGACGCGCTGGGCGCAAAGTACAACGGCCAGATGGTCGGCACCTTCGGCGATCTCGCGACCGTCAGCTTTTATCCCGCGCACCACATCACCACGGGCGAAGGCGGCGCGGTCGTCACCAACAACGCGCTGCTCAAGACACTTGCCGAATCCTTCCGCGACTGGGGCCGCGACTGCTGGTGCGAACCCGGCAAGGACAACACCTGCGGTAAACGCTTCGAGTGGCAGTTGGGCGAGTTGCCCTGCGGCTACGATCACAAGTACATCTATTCGCATATCGGCTACAACCTGAAGATGACCGATATGCAGGCCGCCGTGGGGCTGTCGCAATTGGAGAAGCTGCCAGCGTTCATCGAGGCGCGCCGGCAGAATTTCCGATATCTTTACGAGCGGCTCAAGCCGTTCGAGGACGTGCTGGTGCTGCCGGAGAGCACACCGCGTGCAGAGCCA
Source organism: uncultured Acidobacteriaceae bacterium (assembly GCA_963758545.1). Taxonomy (GTDB): domain Bacteria; phylum Acidobacteriota; class Terriglobia; order Terriglobales; family Acidobacteriaceae; genus KBS-83. Next base: position 500,589 of record CAVWVY010000002.1, read on the forward strand.
AGCTGGTTCGGATTTCCCATCGGCATTCGCGAAGGCGCGCCATTCAACCGCGAAGCGCTGGTCCGCGAGCTCGAATCGCGCAAGATCGCAACCCGCCTGCTCTTCGGCGGCAACCTGGTGCGCCAGCCGGCGTATCAGAATGTGAAATATCGCGTCGCCGCCGACCTCACCCGCACCGACTACGTGATGCGTTCCGTATTCTGGCTCGGCATCTTCCCCGGCTTGAATGAATCCATGCTCGACTATGTTTCCGAGACCGTGGGCGCCTTTGTAGCCGCGCAAAAGACCGGCGGCTTCATGCCCGTGCTGCAAGACTGACTCCCATGACCGACCGCAAACGCATCACCATCATCACGCCCTGCTACAACGAGGAGCTCAACGTGCGCGAGCTGCATCGCCGCATGCGCGCCGTGATGGACCAGCTGCCGCAGTACGAGTACCGTCACATCTTCATCGACAACGCTTCGCAGGACGGCACGGTCGCAGTCTTGCGCGAGATGGCCGCAGAATTTCCCGAAATCAGCGTTATCGTCAACGCCCGCAACTTCGGCCATCTCCGCTCGCCCATGCATGCGTTTCTCGAAGCAGACGGCGACGCCGTCGGCGTCATCTGCGCCGATCTGCAGGAGCCGCCTGAGCTCTTCACGGAGCTGCTCGCCCGCTGGGAGCAGGGCTTTCCCATCGTCGCCGCCGTCAAGACCTCGAGCGAAGAGTCGGGGCTGATGTATCGCATCCGTAGCACCTACTACAATCTCGTGGGCCGCCTTACCGACGTCCAGGTGATCTCTCATTTCACCGGCTTTGGCCTTTATGACCGCCGCGTAGTGGAGACCATGAAACAGAAATTTCGCGATCCCTACCCATATTTTCGCGGCATGATTGCGGAGATGGGATTACCCCATGTCGAGGTGACCTATAACCAGGCCGCGCGCTGGCGCGGCATCACCAAGAACAACTTCTACACGCTCTACGACCTGGCGATGCTCGGCATCACCAATCTCTCCAAGGTGCCGCTGCGCATGGTCACCGCGGTCGGCTTCATCTCCGCAGCCATCAGCCTGGTGCTGGGTTTCTTCTATCTCCTCTACAAGATCGTCTTCTGGAACAGCTTCTCGCTCGGCGTCGCGCCACTGGTGCTTGGTCTCTTCTTTCTCGGCTCGGTACAGTTGCTGTGCCTGGGCATCATTGGGGAGTACGTCGGCTCCATTCATACCTTCGTGCAGAACCGGCCGCTGGTCATTGAGAAGGAGCGCATCAACTTCCCCGAGCGATCCTCGTCATGAGCCGGCGTCCCCAGCGGGCGCAGTTCTCGCAGATCGCCCGTTACGTTCTGGTAGGAGCCTTCAACACTGGCTTCGGGTACGGCCTCTTCGTTGCGCTGAACTATCTCTTTCGCCGGCTCGGCATCTATGGCTCGGAGCTCGCCAGCCTTCTCGGCAATATCATCGCGATTACGACAGCTTTCCTCGGCTACAAGTGGTTCGTCTTCCGCACGCACGGCAACTACCTGCGCGAGTGGCTGCGCTGCATCTCGGTGTATGGAACCAGCATGATCTTCTCGCTCATCATGCTTCCGCCGCTTACGCTGCTGCTGCGCCGCTGGTTCGGCGCAACGCAAACGGCCTCCAATCTCGCTGCTGCTATCCTCACCTTTGTCACGGTGGTGGCAAGCTACTTCGGCCACAAGCACTTTTCCTTCCGGCGCTCCGGAGACGCGATGGACGCGGCTCTCGATCCTGCCGGAAACAAAGCAGTCGAATCCCGCCTTTGAGGTCTTTCTGTGAAGCTCGTTATTCTCGCCGGTGGTCTGGGCACGCGGCTTAGTGAAGAGACAACCATCCGGCCCAAGCCGATGGTCGAAATCGGTGGCCGCCCTATCCTCTGGCACATCATGAAGATCTATTCGCACTACGGCATCAACGATTTCATCGTGTGCCTCGGCTACAAGGGCTATCTCATCAAGGAGTATTTCTCGAATTACTATCTCCACGCCTCCGATGTCACCATCGACATCCTGAACGACAAAGTCGAGATGCATCGCAACACCTCCGAGCCGTGGCGGATCACGCTGATCGATACCGGCGCCGAGACCATGACCGGGGGCCGCCTGAAACGCGTTCTGCCCTATCTCGAAAACGAAGAGAGCTTCTGCTTTACCTATGGCGACGGCGTCTCCAACGTGAATATCGGCGCGCTGCTCGACTTTCATAAGAAGCACGGCCGGATGGTCACGCTTACGGCGACCAGGCCGACCAGCCGCTTCGGCGCGCTTGATATCGCCGACGACGGCGCGGTCACCCAATTTACCGAGAAGCCGCCGGGCGAAGGCCGCTGGATCAACGGCGGCTACTTTGTGCTGTCGCCGAAGGTCGGCAAGTACATCGCCGGCGATGCGATGCCGTGGGAGCGCGAGCCAATGGAGACGCTCGCCCGCGAAGGACAGGTGGGCGCTTACAAGCACGACGGTTTCTGGCAGCCCATGGACACGATGCACGACAAAAATCTTCTTGAAGATCTGTGGCGCAGCGGCCGCGCGCCGTGGAAGGTCTGGTAGCCATGCCCGCAAGCGGATTCTGGGCAGGCAAGCACGTTTTTCTCACCGGGCACACCGGCTTCAAGGGAAGCTGGCTTTCGCTGTGGCTGCAGCATCTCGGCGCGGACCTTACCGGCTACGCGCTCGATCCGCCCACAGACCCGAGTCTTTTCCGCAAGGCCGAAGTCGCCTCGGGCATGCACTCCATCATCGGCGACTTGCGCGACGCCGCCATCCTCACCTCGGTCATGCAATCCGCGCAGCCGCAGATCGTCTTCCATCTTGCCGCGCAGCCGCTGGTCCGCCACTCCTACGCCGACCCCGTCGGCACTTACCAGACGAACGTCCTCGGGACCATTCACCTGCTCGAAGCCGTGCGCAAGACCCCCTCCGTTCGCGCCGTCGTCGTCATCACTACCGACAAGTGCTACGAGAACAAGGAGTGGATCTGGCCGTATCGCGAGAGCGATCCGCTCGGCGGATACGATCCCTACAGTTCCTCGAAGGCCTGCGCCGAGATCGTCACCAGTTCCTGGCGCGATTCCTTCTTCAACCCCGCGAAATACGCCGAGCATCACGTCGCCATCGCCTCGGCTCGCGCCGGCAACGTGATCGGCGGAGGCGACTGGGCCTCCGATCGTCTCATCGCCGACATCATGCGTGCCTTCTCCAGCGGCAAGACCCTGGAGATCCGCAACCCCAACGCTACTCGCCCGTGGCAGCATGTGCTGGAGCCGCTGCGCGGCTATCTCGCACTTGCAGAGAAGCTCCATGCAGAGGGCGTCAAGTTCGCTTCAGCCTGGAACTTCGGTCCGGAGTACACCGACGCGCGGCCCGTCGAGTGGATCGTGCGCTATCTCTCGGCAAAGTGGGGAAGCGAGACCCGCTGGACGATCGATGCGCAGGAGCACGTGCACGAAGCCCAGATGCTCAAGCTCGACTGGTCCAAAGCGCATGCGGCGCTGGGCTGGCAGCCCGTACTGCCGCTGCCGGAAGCGCTCGACTACACGCTCGACGTGGTACCAGCAGCGAAGCCGCTGGCACGCCCGCACGCGAGCTTTGCGTTGAGCAGATCGCCAGCTACTCGGAGAAGCTCGCCGCCTCATAGTCCACCAGCCTCGTCATCTCGACCGGAGCGAAGCGAATCATATTCACCTGATTTTCAACAGAAGAACCGCTCCGGCGCCATCCTATGCCTTGATGCCTGCGCGCGCGCTCTCTACCATCCATCTCATGGATTCACTCCCCGTGAAGCTCAGCTCCAGGGTCCGTCAAGCTATTCAGTTCGCCGCGATCCGCCACAGAGATCAGAGGGACAAAGCCGGCAAGCCTTACATCGCGCACTGCATGCGGGTCGCGCTGGCCGTGTGGCACTGCGGCGAGGACTACTTCATCGCCGCCATCCTCCACGATACGGTCGAAGACACCGCCACCACCCTCGACGAGATCGAGACCCTCTTCGGCAAGAACGTCCGCAATGCCGTCGACAGCGTAAGCCGGCGCGAGTTCCCGAAGAAAGAGTCCTACGAAGACTTCGTCCTCCGCTCGAAGGCCGATCCCATCGGCCGCGTCGTCAAAATCGCCGACCTCTACGACAACATGTCGCCGGAACGCCGTCCCGAGCCGCCCGTCGAGCTGGACAAGAAGCTCGAGCGCTACGAAAAGGCCCTCGCCGTCCTCACCAGCCGCTGAAGAACCTGCACCCGTGCTCTGGGCATCGCTACCATAGAAGTAGCGATGCCCACCTTCGACCTCATCCCGGACGAGCTCACCCGCCTTGCAAAAGCCGAGGGCTTCGACTTGGCCGGCATCGCCGCGCTGGAAGAAGGGGGAAGCGATCAGCCTGAGCAACAGGCCGGCGAGTATTTAGAGCAGTGGATCGCCGCCGGCCACGCTGGCGAGATGGACTACCTCAAGCGCCGCAACGCGCAGGGCGAGCTCCTGCGCTCCAAGGTGCAGGCTGCCATCCCGTGGGCGCGGTCCGTCATCGTCTGCGCGGCCAGCTACAACGCGCCCGGCCCGCTCTCCGTTGATCCCGCGCCAGCGACCACCGGCTGGATCGCCCGCTACGCCTGGGCGGGGAAGCCCGACGCAGACACCGGCGCGCTCCGACCCTCTGACTACCACGACACGCTCCTCGCCCGCATGCGCGCGCTTGAGGCCACGCTCCACGATCAGATCGGCCAGCCCTTCGAGTCGCGCTCCTACGTCGACACCGGCCCGCTCATCGAGCGCGATCTCGCCCGCCAGGCTGGCATTGGCTGGACCGCCAAAAACACCTGCACCCTCAACCAGCAGCTTGGGTCGATGCTCTTTCTCTGCTGCATCGTTACCTCACTCGACGTTGCCACAGCCAGTCACCCCACTCCTGCAGCCGACCGTTGCGGCACCTGCCGCCGCTGCATCGAGGCCTGTCCCACGCAAGCCCTCGTAGCGCCGGGCCAGATGGACGCCAGCCGCTGCATCGCCTATCTCACCATCGAGAAGCGCGGCCCCATTCCGGAAGAACTTCGCGCCCCCATCGGCCGCCAGGTCTTTGGCTGCGACATCTGCCAGGAGGTCTGCCCATGGAACAGAAAGGCAAGCCAGCAGCCATGTGCATCCGCCGGCACAACGCGCTCCGAGCTGATCAATCCAGCCCTCTCATGGCTGGCCGGACTCGGTCCGGAGGAGTTCAACCGGCAGTTTCGAGGTTCTCCGGTAAAACGAACAAAACGAAGTGGCTTGCTACGAAATGTGGCCATCGCTATGGGCAACAGCGGCGAGCGGGAATTTCTACCTCAGCTCACAGCCTGGACCGGGGACGAAGATTCCGTCCTGTCCGACGCCGCAACTTGGGCATTGGACCGGCTCAACAGCGGCAAGTAGAGCGAACACAAGAACGGCCTCCCTGCGTCGGGGAGGCCGTTCCGGTTGTTCGTGCGGGATGGCTCAGGCGTTGCGAATGACATTGGCCGCATTCAGTCCCTTGGGACCCTGCTGGCACTCGAACTCCACTCCTTCACCCTCATTCAGCGTTTTGTACCCGTTCTCCTGAATTGCCGAGAAGTGCACAAACACATCTTCGCCGGTGGAGCGCTGGATAAATCCATATCCCTTTGCTCCGTTAAACCACTTCACAACGCCTTGCTCTTTCACGGGAGACTCCTTTCACCTCTTGTGTGTAGGCGTCCCGCAAGGAACTCCTGAAAACGCGAAAAGCTGCCGGCGTCCAGGGACGCGGGGCAGCTCTGTTTTTCCAGGACTCGGTGCGGAACAGCGAAACCAGAACATCAAAAACGGCCTTCCAAATTCGTGTTTCACGCGGAACTATACAAGTCCCAACGTTCTCCTGTTATGGCAGGAAACCGTCCTAAGTGCAACACAAAATTACGTTACAGGCCCATTTCCCAACCACTTCGACCCGGCTGAATGACCCCTTGTGGGGAGTGGAATTGCAACTCTGCGTTGCTACGATTGCTTCTGGAGCCATCGGCCATGGCGATGCTTACGCTCTTTCCCCAAAGGCCCGCGGAGGCCGTATCGTCCGCGGCTGCGCCCCTGCGCGGCCTGGCGGAGCACGCCTCGTTTGCCGAACGGCTCAAGGCCCTGGCCCTCTATATTGCACAGACCGAGGTGCATACTTACGCCTTCAGCGTTGCCGCCAACGTCATCCTCTCGCTCTTTCCGTTTATCGTGCTTATGCTGACTTTGGCCCGGCAGGTCTTCCATTCCCCCGCCATGGTGGCCGTCATTGCCGACGAGATCCGCTACTTCCTTCCCGCCGGCCAGGACTTCGTCATCCGCAACATGACCATCCTCTCCCGCTCCCACGGCGGCGTGCAGATTGCCTCCATCGTGATGCTGCTCATCTCCTCCACCGGGGTCTTCATGCCGCTGGAGGTCGCGCTGAACCAGGTCTGGGGGGCAGGCAAGAACCGCTCCTATGTAAAGAACCAGCTCGTTTCGCTCGGGCTGGCGTTTGCCATCGGCACCCTTACGCTGACTTCCATCGCGCTCACCGCCGCCCAGCACAGCCTGCTCAGCTTCTTCTTCCTCGGCAACACGGACAACATGGTCTTCAACTTCCTGGCCCACTGGCTGCTGCAGATCTCCGCCGCCGTCATCAGCGTGCTCATCTTCCTGCTCATCTACTGGGTGCTGCCCAACCGCCGGCTGCCGATCATGGCCGTCGTGCCCGCGGCCGTCACCACCGGCCTGGTGTGGGAGGTGGCGAAACGTGTGTACATCGCGGTGCTGCCGCTGCTGGACTTCCGTTCCGTCTACGGCCCGTTCTCCGTCTCCGTCTCGCTCATGATGTGGGCCTTCGTCAGCGGACTTCTGATGCTGGCCGGCGCTCATTACTCGGCTTCGCGACATGCTTTGCGCCTCGCCCGCGAGATCGGCCTCGGCCGCGACAACGCACAAGCCGATATCTAACCTGCTCGCGTCGGACAACCCTGTTGGCATTTCGACCGAAGCGGCAGGGTGGAGAGATCCGCCGCTTCGGTCGAGCCGCCCACGAACCCAACAAAACGCGCCGCCGTCGCATCCGCCTGCACGGCCAGTCCGTTACACTCGCCCTGAGTATGCCGAACCTCTTTGCGCGCGCAGAAGCCGCCGTCCTCGGGCCTGTGCACCGGCCGCCGCTCTCCGGCGTGGCGGAGCACGGTGCATTCTGGTCGGCTGCAGCGCTTCTGGTGCTCATCCTGCTGCGCTTTTTGCCCGGCAAGCCCGGCATCCTCAGCACGCTGGCGATGTTCATCGTCGTCCCGGTGTGGCTGGTCTTCACCTGCATCATCCTCTACCGCTGGCTGGTGAATCATGTCCTGTGGAAGGTGCGCAATCGGCTCATCGTCACCTACCTGCTCATGGGACTTGCCCCAGTCGTGCTCTTCGCGACACTGGCCACCATTGCTGCCTACGTCTTCTCGGGACAGTTCGCAACCTTCGCCGCGACTTCGGAACTCGGATCGACACTCGGCCGTCTCAGCGCGGAGAACCAGGCCTTCGCTGTGCATGTGGCGCATGCCATCGCGCGATCGCCCTCCGCGAACACCGTGGAGCTGGCTGACTATGAAGGCGCGAACCACAGCATTCTGGGCCGGCTGCTGGTGGACGCATGGGTCAGCACCGCCGCGGATCGACAACCGCCGGCTGCTGCTGATCAGAGACGGCAGGGAACTGCCGCAGCACAATGCCGAGGACCCCATCGACTTTCCCTCCTGGGCGCATGATGGCTTTCGCGGCGTGGTCCTCGATCACGGCCGTCTCTTTCTTCGCGCTGTGAATATCAGAGCCGTTGCAGGCCACAAGGTGACCTTTGTCAGCAGCGCTCCGCTCGATTCCGCGACGGTCGAATGAGCTGGCGCGGGGCCTCGGACTGATCCACATCATTCCGGATGTCAGTAAGGCCTTCCAGGACGACGAGGCCAAAAACACACGCCGTGTGCGTCGCGCCACTCCCCGCGAACTGGCGGCTGAGACTTCCAGCACCATCAGCGGGGGAACGCTTGCGCCCAGAAGCTTCCTGCTGGATCGCCAAATCACTTTCTCCGCTCCGCTCAACACTCGGAGTGGGAGAACGGAAAGAAGCTTACCAGCCTGCTCAGCGTCACCTCACGGCCCGCGCTGCTCTACAAACAGCTTTTCAGTGCCGCGGATGTTGTCGGTACCGTGATCCGTTACCTGCTCATCACCCTGGCGATCATCTTCGCCATTCTTGAGCTGATCGCCTTCATCATGGCGGTCCGTCTCAACCGCACCATCACCAACGCGGTTGCCGATCTCTACCGCGCTACCGTCGCCATCGACAGCGGCAACTTTGCCCATCGCATCCGGGTGCAGCGGCACGATCAGCTCGGCCGCGCTCTCCACCTCGTTCAACACCATGTCCGAGTCGCTGGAGCGGCTGCTCGAACAGCAGCGCGAAAAGGAGCGCATGCAGAGCGAGCTCGAGATCGCGCAGGAGGTGCAGAACAATCTCTTCCCGCAGGGCCAGGTCGAGATGCCCGGGCTCGAACTGCACGGCGTCTGCAAGCCGGCGCGCACCGTCTCCGGCGATTATTACGACTTCCTCCTCATGGGCGAGAGCGAGCTGACGCTTGCCATGGGCGACATCAGCGGCAAGGGTATCTCGGCCGCGCTGCTCATGGCCTCGCTGCACTCCGCCGTGCGCGCCTATCGCTTCGCCGGCGAAGATTGCTTCAGCGACAACGGTGGTACCGACCGCTTCTTCCAGGGCGGCGCCACCTTCAGCTCGCCCGGCAAGGTGCTCAGCCTGCTCAACCGCCATCTCTATCGCAGCACGCAGCCGGAAAAGTACGCCACGCTTTTCCTCGCGCACTACAACACCAATACGCGAAAGCTGGTCTACTCGAACGGCGGCCAGCTTCCGCCCTTCGTGCTCTGCGCCAACGGAACCGTGCGCCGCCTGGATCGCGGGGGCTCCGTCATCGGCCTGCTCGACGGCCTTTCCTATGAGGAGGGCGTCGTCACGCTCGAACCCGGCGATATCCTTATCGCTTACAGCGACGGCGTCACCGAGCCGGAAAACGAGTTTGGCGAATTTGGAGAAGAGCGACTGATCGAAATGGTCGAGCGCCATCGCCATCTGCCGCTCGCCGCCATCTCGCAGCAGGTGCTGCAGGCACTCCGCGCCTGGATCGGCGAACAGGAGCAGCCGGACGACATCACACTGGTGCTTGCCCGCCAGGCAGCCGCGAGTTCGAACTGAAACTCTGCACGCATTAATTCCAGGTTATTGACTTATGAATTCGTTTTGAATTCATAGTCCTGTCTTCCTGTCGAGTTACAAACCCGTGAAATGTATTTGAATCTTGTGTGACCGGATCTCTTCTTAAGTCCCACTTAAGTGTCCCGATGATCTAGTCTCCTCATCCGCCCTCCTTCACATGTCCGTAGCTGTTCGGGTTTGGTAATTCGTCGCAAATAAGGAAGTCGACCGATATGTTCCTGAAGATTTGTAAGCACTTGTTCCTGTTGTCTACTCTGGCCAGCTTGTTCGCATTCGTTCTCACATTCAGTCCGCAACCCCTGGTCGCACAGACGCAGACGGGCAGCATTGTCGGCACTGTGCAGGACGTGGGAGGATCGATTTTCGTCAGCGCCAGAATCACGATCGAGCCGAGCGGGAGGCAGGTCGCAACCAACGACCAGGGTCAGTTTCGCATTACTGACCTGCCTGCTGGAGAGTACAAACTCACCGCATCCTACCTCGGGTTTGCCCCGTTGACGACAAATGTAACGCTCCGGAGCGGCCAGACCGTGACGGTGAATGCGACTCTTCAGGTTGCTTCGGGAGCCGATACGGTGATGGTCACCGCCGGGCGTCTTCAGGGTGAGGCCGAGGCGATCAACATTGAGCGCATGTCCTCGCAGATTGTTCAGATATTGCCGGAGCGCGTCATCACCAGCCTGCCGAACACGAACATCGCCGATGCCGTCGGACGCCTGCCCAGCGTATCGCTGGAGCGCGATGAGGGTGAGGGAAAATATGTGCAGATTCGCGGCACCGAGCCGCGGCTGAGCAACGTCACCATCAATGGAGTGAATGTACCGGCGCCGGAAGTGACCGTGCGGAATATCAAATTGGATGCGGTGCCTTCCGACATAGTCGAGCGCATCGAGGTGTACAAGACGCTTTCCGCCGACCAGGATGGCGATGGCATCGGCGGGAACGTCAACCTGGTGACCAAGAGCGCGGTAGATAAGCCGACGTACATGCTGAGCGGCACCTCAGGCTATAACGCGATTCAGAACGGCTACTGGCGTGGCGGCTTCGATGGCACATTTGGCCAGCGATTTGGCGTCAACAAGCGGTTCGGCTTTCTTCTCGGTGGAACCTGGGACCGCACGAACCGCGGGATCGATGATCTGGAGCCATCGCAGGCCATCGCCACGGACCCGGCCACGGGTAATCCGGTGGCCTACACGCCGACTGCCGATCTGCGCTCGTATAACTACTATCGGACCCGCTATGGTTTCGATACTGGTATCGACTATAAGTTCACGCCAACAACGACCGCCTACATGAAGGGGCTTTACGCGGATTTCCATGACTATGGAGATACGATCGTCTATACGCCGACGGTAGGTTCTCTCAAGTCGGCGGACGGCAACGTGATGACGTTTGATGGCCCGGGCGATTGCTCGGCCGCGGATCAGACGGCGGGAAACTGCTCTGTCGGGAGCTATGCGTATCGCCATTACATCCGCAGGCCGGACCAGCAGGTATTCAGTGTCCTCACCGGAGTGCGGCAGGACTTTACCAGGGATTTTCTCGTCTATAACTTCGCGGTATCTCGCGGCCATAACATCGGCGGCCAGGATTTCCCTTCAACGAACTTTAGCGGTAACAGCAATGTCCCCTTCACTCTGGATCTGAGCAACCCAGTACGTCCGAAGTTCAATGCCACGGATGGAAGCAGCCTCTTCAACGCTGCACAGTACGGTGTCACTTCCACTGACTCCACGCATTACCACGCGACCCAGTTGAACATCCAGGGAGACGCCTCCTATGCGCGCAACTTCACGGTTGCCGCGAAACCGACCACGTTCTCGCTTGGAGTGAAGATTCGCAATTCCGCCTCAACGCAAAACGAAAATGATCAGCTCTATGGGCTGGCGGATTCCAATGTGATTCCGTTCACTCTCACCAACGTGGTGGGCGGCTATACGAATCCTACCTATTACAACAAGTCCTTCGCGATCGATGGCCAGGCCTATGGTCCCACATCGAACTACAACAAGATCCTGAATGCAGTTGCAGCCAACCCGGGTGCCTTTGCGCTGGACACCGTTGGCAGCATCACGCAGTCGGCGGCCGCTTTCTTCAATGCGAATGAGCGCGTCTCCGCCGGTTATGTGCAGGACGTCATCTTTGTCGGCAAATGGCGGCTGCAGGGCGGTGTCCGCTTCGAGGCGACAGGCACCCATTTCCTCGCCAATCAGTTGACGGCGAATGTCGATGGCCAGGGCAACCCTCTTCCGCCAACCATCACGCCCATCCGGCAGGATACTGACTATTTCAACGTGCTCCCAAGTGTGCAGGCGCAGTATCAGTTACAGAAGGATACGAACCTGCGCGTCAGCTACGGCCGCGGCATTTCCCGGCCGAATATCGGAGATTTGGTGCCGTCGACGACGGTGGATCCGAATGCGAGCCCGAAGAGTATTAGTAAAGGCAATCCAAACCTGCAACCAACCAAGGCAAACAATTACGATGTGCTGATCGAGCACTACTTCCAGCCGCTTGGTATCCTGCAGGCCGGCTATTTCTACAAACAACTTTCTGATCCGATCTTCCCGACAACCACTCAGACTACTGATCCCCAGTATCCCGGAATTCCGTTTCAGCTGAACCAGTCCATCAATGGCCCGAGCGCGCACATTCAGGGTATCGAGACGCAATGGGAGCAGCGGTTCTCCTTCCTTCCCGGTCTTTTGAGCGGGATCGGTGTCTCTGCGAATTACAGCTACGTGACATCGCAGATCGAGTTTCCCTTCGGCTTCAACGCTCCCACAGTGGGCGCCGCCGGACGTACGGACAAGCCCCGACTGGAGCGCGATGCTCCCAATAACTACAACTTCGATCTTACTTACGACAAAGGCCCCTTTTCGTCCCGCTTCGCAATCAGCCATAACGATGCGAATATCTACGCCTATCAGTGGGGGCCGGGCACAGGTCCAGCCAGCGATCCCATCCTCGGGTTGAAGGGACCCACTGGCGACCAATATCTGTACCCGCACACGCAATTCGACATTCAGGGAAGCTATCGCACCTACCACGGCGTTCAGTTGGTGGTCTCAGGATTGAATCTGAGCAATGAAGTATTTGGCTTCTACAACGGGAGCGAACGATATCCAGTGCAGCGCGAGTACTACCGCCCCACTGTATCCTTCGGCTTGCGCTGGGTGTCCGGACAGGAGCAGTAAGACGGCAAAAATGGGAACGTGCTTGCGCGCTCGCTCACCAGCGCAGTAAAACGAGCTGGGAGCAGAAGCCCGGTCCCAGCGCCGCCAGCACGCCCCACGTGCCCGGCGCGGGCCGGCGGTTCTCCATCACTTCCTCGAGCACCAGCAGCACCGATGCCGAGGAGAGATTTCCCACTTCGCGCAGCGAATCCCACGACGCGGCGCACGCCTCGCGGTCAAGCCCGAGCGACTCCCCCATAGCATCCAGCACCTTCGGGCCGCCGGTGTGCAGCACCCAGTTGCCAATATCCGGTCGCGCTAATCCATTGCGGCTGAGCAGCGCATCGACATCGCCCGGCAGCTTCGCGCGGATGATCGCGGGCACCTCCGGCGACAGCACAATGCGAAAGCCTTCTTCGGAGATATCCCAGCCCATCGCATCTTCCGTGTCCGGATAAAAGCTCGATGCTGTATCGACGATCTCCGGTCCGTCCGCAGCGACATCATCGCCCGCCACAACCACGGCGGCTGCGCCATCCGCGAACAGTCCTGACGAGATCAGGTTCGCAATCGACAGATCGTTTCGCTGCCATGTCAATGAGCACAGCTCGACCGAAAGTAGCACCGCAACGCGATCTGGATACGCGCGGACGTAATCCGCAGCCTGCGCGATGCCCGCCGCGCCCGCGACACATCCCAGCCCGAAAATGGGTGTGCGGCGCATGTTTTGTCGGCAGATGCATGCGGTTTGCCAAATGCGCATCGAGCGACGGACTTGCAATGCCGGTAACAGAGACCGTGAGCAACGCGCCGATGCGATCCCGCTCCATGCCCGCGCGTTGCAGTGCCAGATCGATCGCCTGCTCGCCCAGCTTCTCGGCGTTCTCCAGCCACAGCCGGTTCGCATCGCCCCATCGCGTCAGGTCCTGGTAGCTGGCGAGCGGCATGACCATGTGGCGCGTTTCCACGCCGACACGCTGATGGAAGCGTGAGAGCAGCGCCGGATTCTCCAGCTTGTCCCGCCATTGCCCGGCGAGCGCCTCAAAGATCTCCTGCTGAGTAAAACGATAGGGAGGCAGCGCGCGGCCCACACCGGCAATCTTCATATTCCTCTTTCTCGACGGCCGCTCGCAGCAGGAGAAGCGTACCAGGGATGCACCCGGGGATGCGCTTTGTGGTCTGAAGAAAAGCTTCCGGCCAGCATACCGGCGGCTGCGTGTGCGGCAAAAGCCGGCCAGCTCTGCTCACCCAGATGCACGCGCAAGAGCGCGGCGAAATTCTTCGGCTGTCTCGCCAACGCAGCGATGAAGTGCCTTTGCAGCCGCGGATGACGATCGAGCAGCAATAGAAGCCGCGCCATCCGGCGTGGATTCTTTGCGATCTGCCGATGCGCCGCAGCGTAGCGTCCCGGCTTCCCGGCGGCGAGCGCATCAGCCAGCGCCTGGGCCTGCCGGAAGGCGCTCAGCAATCCTTCGCCGGTGATCGCGTCGACTGATCCGGAGGCATCGCCAAGCACTGCGACGTTACCGCGTACGACCTGACGGAGTGTACGGGTTCGCGTCACGGACCCTCGGGCGGTGGATGTCGCCGCGGCATTGACGAGCCGCCGCGCAACCTCGGGAAAATCGGGAAGGGCATCGCATACCCGGCGTCCGTGATGCGAGGTCAGCAGCGCTATATTGACTTCGTTCTCGCCGACCGGCGTGACGTAAAGCTGTTCGCGACAGCCCCAGTGCACCTCTACGGTGTCGTTCCATGGCCTGCATCGAAACGGCTGCCGGCTTGCGTAGCGCGTACTGTAACAGCGCTGTTCGCGGAAGCCAGCCGCCGCGGCAAGCGTGGAGCAAAGACCATCGGCAATCACGAAAAACTCCGCTGTGATCGGCGAGCCCGCCGCAGCAAAGCCACCTTCGGCCAGCGCCCGCACGCTCGTGCCCCAGCGCAGCACGACTCCCATCTCTGCCGCGCGTGCCGCCATGCGGCTGTGCAGCCGCGTGCGGCGCGCCCCCAGCCCTCCGCCGCTGCTGAATGCGCCGTGCGCGGCGCAAGATGCGTCGTGGAAGGAGATGCCGGCAAGCTCTACGCCATCGCCTCTGTCGAGCGCTACGCCAAGCCCCTCGAGCAGGCGCACTGACTTCGGCATCAGGCCTTCGCCGCAGGCCTTGTCGATCGGCGGACGCTGCGCATCATATAACGCAACATTGCAGCCGCGTTGCCGGAGCGCCAGCGCGGCCGCAAGTCCGGCAGGGCCTCCGCCCAGCACCGCAACATCCATTTTGCTCATTCGACCGTCCATTCGATCTAAGTGAGACGCTGTCGAAGCCCAAAACGTTACGTCGTCGGATTGTCACCGTCTTGTATCAATAACGATATGGAAAGACTTGTTGAAGAAGAGTGGCTGGACCAGGAGCACTGCACGCTGTCGGAGGTCAAGCTGGCCCTGCGCTCGATCCGGTCCGTCAATCGCCGCTTCGGTGGAGACCGGCTGCACGCGCGGCTGCTTGCTCGTGCTCTCACTCGAGTCGATGGCGCACAGCGGCCTCACATTCTGGAAGTCGCCAGCGGAGAGGCAGAGGTGTTGCGCACCGCGCTGCTGAAGCTGGAGATTTCCGCCGATGTCACGCTGCTGGACCGCCTGGCAGAACACCTCCCAGAAGCCGAAGCCTGGCTGCCACCGCTCGCTGCACCGCGCCTCGTGCCGGGCGATGCGCTGAATCTTCCATTTCCCGATGCAAGCGTCGATATCGTCTCCTGCTGCCTCTTCCTGCATCATCTGGAGCCGCCGCAGGTCATGCGCTTTCTCGCCGAGGCGCAGCGTGTCGCGCGCGTTGCGATCATCATCAACGATCTTGAGCGGATCGCCATCCATTACCGGCTCGCGCAGCTCAAAAGTCTCTCCGACCCAAGTCGCATCTCTCGCCACGACGGCCCAGTCTCGGTGCGCCGCGCGTATACCTTTCGCGAGTTGGAGCGCATGCTCGCCAACACGGGCCGCAGCTTTGTTCTGGAACGCGCGTGGCTTTGTCGTCTCGGTGCGGTGCTCTGGTGTGGCGATGCGTCGGTCGAGTCAGCCAGTCTATAAACAAGGATCGAACCGCACGGTACGTCCCGCAGCCGCTTATGCCAGGACGTTCCCTCCCTCAATGCACCAAAAACGCCTTCACCACAATGCTGCTGGGCTGCTTTCCCAGCGGCAGCAGCGTGAACAGCGCGCGCGTCTTGGTGCGGACTACTGCCAGATCATTCGATCGAGAATCGACGACCATCAGCAGGTGCTCGGCGCCGGAGAGCGCGACGGCATCCGGCCCTTCGCCGACCGGAACATTCTCCACCAGCTTGCCGTCGTCGATGCTGTAGAGGCTGACTGTGCTGCTGCCGAAATCCGTGATCCACAAGAGCGCGTTGTCTTTCGTAACCACTCCCTGCGACGGGTGCATGCCGACCTGATATGTGCCGCCCACCTCGTTGGTGCCGGTCGCGATTTCGGAGATGGAGTTTCCATCGAAGTTCATTGCGAACGCCTCGCCGCTATCTGGCTTCAGCACCACATTGGTCGGCGTGGCCCCTACGTCCAGCAGTGCCAACAGGCGGTCCGGTTTCGCGTTCACGCCGACGCTGGCTGTGCGCGCCAGCCCCACTACCATCACCTGGTGCCCGCCGGAGCAGGCCACAAACGCCTTCGTCGAATCCGGCATCATCGTGATTGCGGTCGCGCCCGGGCATCCGGAGAAGAAAGTGCGCACCCGGGCCAGCTTCGCGTCGACGATGGTCACGCTGCCGCTCTTCTCATTGCTCACCACGATGGTGCTGCCATCCGGCGTAATGCGCGCCACTCCGGGCCCTTCGCCCACGCCGACGGTTGCCGTGACCCGCCGTCGATCAAGATCGATGACCGAAACATCGTTCGCGCCCGAGTTCGCGACGTAGGCAGTGCGGCCATCGGGAGCGACATCGATCGAATAGGGAAGCCGGTCGACAGCGATGGTCGCGGCGACTTCGTTGCGCATCGTGTCGATCACGCTCACCGATCCCGAGTCGGCATTGACCACGTACACCTCATTGCGCGCCGGATTTGCCGCAATGCCCGCCGGACGCCGGCCCACGGCGATCACGCGGTCCTGCCTGAGGTTCACCACATCCAGCACCGTCACGGTATTGCTGCCGCTGTTGGTTACATATGCAAATTCGCGGTAATTCTTCGGGTAAACAGGGAAGTCCTGTTGGCGGCAGCCGGTGAGCGGCAGCGCAGCGCAAAGGGCGAGCATGAGGCGTAAACCCTGGGCTCCGAGATGCATCTTGCTAGCGCGTCGCAGGGTACGCAGCCCCCTCGAGCGCCGTTACCTGGATGCCCCGGGGAATGCGGCGGTCCACCACCGCGGCGATCTGCGAGCACTCGTCCATCATTTGCGCGAAACTGCTCCGGGTAGAGCGATTGCGCGCCGTCGGAGAGCGCCATGTCTGGCGCATGATGTACCTCGACGAGCAGGCCGTCGCAACCGACGGCCACCGCCGCGCGCGCCAGCGGCAACACCTTGTCGCGCTTGCCTGTGCCGTGGCTCGGGTCCACCAGGATCGGCAGATGGCTCAACCGCTCGACCGCCGGCACGATGCTCAGGTCCAGCGTGTTGCGCGTGTGGTCGGTAAAGGTGCGGATGCCGCGCTCGCAGAGCGCCACCTGATAGTTGCCTTCGCTCATCACGTATTCGGCGGCCATCAGCAGCTCTTCGAGCGTTGCGGAAAGCCCGCGCTTCAGCAGCACCGGCAGCTTCGAGCGCCCTGCGCGCTTCAGCAGGGAATAGTTCTGCATGTTGCGCGCGCCGATCTGGATCATGTCGGCATACTGCTCGACCAGCTCCAGGGATTCGTTGTCCAGCGCCTCGGTGACGATGCGCAGCCCGAAGCGCTCCCGCACCTCGGCCATGATCTGGAGCGCGGCTTCGCCCATGCCCTGGAAAGCGTACGGTGAGGTGCGCGGTTTGTATGCGCCTCCGCGAAGAAACTGCGCTCCCGCGTTCGCTACCTGCTCCGCCACGGCGAAGGCCTGCTCGCGGCTCTCGATGGAGCACGGCCCGGCCATGACCACAAGGTCCCGGCCTCCGATGCTCGCGTTCGTCCCCGGAAAACGGATGACCGTGTCTTCTTCCTTCACATCCCGGCTGACCAGCTTGTAGGGCTTTGAGACCTTGATGACTTCCGCAACGCCCGCCATCTCGGCCAGGGCATCCTGCTCCACCGCGCCCTGATTTCCGGTGATGCCGATCGCCGTCCGCTGCGCCCCGGGCATGGGGTGAGGCCGGTAGCCCAGCCCTTCGATCCGCTCACAGACGGCCTGGATTTCCTCAGCCGTTGCATGCGGTTTCATCACTACCAGCATTGTGGAGTATCCTCTCTGGAAACCTCAGTGTACCGGCGGTCTCCAGCCCGGGTAAATACAAGAAAGACGGCCAGATAGCGATCGGAAGCCAGTGTTACACAAAAGTGTAAGTGGAACTTTTTCCGCTTGCTTCCCGTCAAGATTCAGTACAACCTTAAGGAAGGATTCACCTTCCGGATTGGTTAAGGATCCATAAAAAGTAGTTAAATTTATATAAAGTTTCTGCTGTACTGCCGCATTTCCTTGGCGCAGGTCCTGAACACATTTCTCAATGGGGGTCCACAAGTGCGTCATTTCTACCGCACATTGCTCGTACTGCTTGTGATCGCACAGTTCATCGCGCTGGCAGCCGCATTCCAGAAGCCTGCTTATGCTTATGCCGATCCGGGGTCAGGGCTCTTGTTCCTGCAGGTGGCCGGATCCATGCTGGCCGGCGGCCTCTTCATCGTCCGCTCCAAGCTGCGCAAGCTCTTTCGCCTGGGCAAGGACCACGTCGAAGAACCCGTTGTTGAGCAGGGCCAAGAAATCCAGCAATGACCGTAAGTGTTGCTCCGCCTCGCGGGACCTTTCGCGATCCCGCGGGCTCACTCTATTTCGATGAGAGCAAAGTATTCCGTCACGTTCGTCCCGGCTTTGTAGCGGAGGCAGAGTCGTTTCTCGACTCTCCGCTCGCGCGCAAGTGGATGGAGGGCGGCCGTATGGTATCGACCACGACCGCCGGCCGCGAGGCAGATGGCTCGTTGCTGCTCGAGCATGAGCGCATCGAGTACCCGACCTATCCATGGGAGTGGACGCCCGGACAGTGGGCCGCAGCCGGCGAGCTGACGCTCGATCTCTGCGAGGAGGCGATCGCCGCCGGTCTCATTCTCAAGGACGCGACGCCGCTCAACATCC
The DNA here is from genome assembly GCA_963758545.1 of uncultured Acidobacteriaceae bacterium. GTDB lineage: Bacteria > Acidobacteriota > Terriglobia > Terriglobales > Acidobacteriaceae > KBS-83. The sequence goes on from CAVWVY010000002.1 coordinate 519,305, forward strand.
TGTTTCGCAACGCGGATCCGGTCTTCGTCGATGTGCTCTCATTCGACAAGCGCACGCCGGGAGATCCCATCTGGCTTGCGTACGGCCAGTTCGTCCGCACATTTCTGCTGCCGCTGGCCGCGAACCGCTATCTCGGATGGCCGCTCGCTGCCTCCATGGAGCGCCGCGACGGTTACGAGCCCACCGATCTCTATGCGCACCTCCCGCAGCACCGCCGCTGGACTGCACCACTGCGCTCGCTGGTCACGCTGCCGCACCTGCTGGAGCGCAAGGCGAACGCATCCGCCGCCGCCGGCTCCAGCCCGGTCCGCCGGCAGCAGCCCGAAATTGCTACCCACGTGCTGCGCGGCACGTTGAAGAAGCTTCGCCGCACACTCCGCGCGCTTACGCCACCACCGCGCGCCTCCCGCTGGAGCGACTACACCACCACGGCAAGCCACTACAGCGCGGAAGACCATGCGCGCAAGGCCGCGTTTGTCGAACGGGCGCTCGCTCAGGCTGGTCCGCAACGCGTGCTCGATGTCGGCGGCAACACCGGCCACTATTCCCGCATTGCCACTGCCGCCGGAGCGCGCGTCGTCGCATGGGACACTGATGTGCAGGCCGCCGATGCGAACTGGCGCGCAGCCCGTGCAAAGCACGAGCCCATTCTTCCGCTCGTCGCCAACATCGCCCGTCCCACGCCCGCAGTCGGCTGGCAGAACGCCGAAAGCCTCAGCCTGCTGGAGCGCTCCGAGGGAGCGTTTGACTGCATCCTGCTGCTCGGTGTCATCCACCACATGCTGCTCATCGACCAGATACCGCTTCCGGCCATCTTCGATCTCATCGGCCGCCTTACCACCCGCTGGGCAATCATCGAGTGGGTGCCGGCCACCGATTCGCAATTCCTGCAGCTCTGCCGCGGCCGCCAGGAGATCTACGGCCATCTGGACGAGAGCGCCTTCCTTGCCGCCGCGGACCAACATTTCGTGCGGCGGCTTGTAGAAAATCTGCCCAACGGCCGAAGTCTCTGGCTCTTCGAGACCAAGTGAAGGCAAAACCATTCCTTCAGGGCGCCGGGATCGCCACTCTCTACATCCTGCCGATCGCCAAACATTTTCTAGATGAGGGCCTCAACGAGGCGTATCACCACCCGCATCCGATTTCCAGCGTCCCGCTCGCCATGCTCGCGATGACGCTGCTTGTCTGGATTGTGAGCTGGATGGCATTTCTCGCAATCGAGCGCCTTCCGGAACGGTGGCGCAATCTTGCGTCCGTCGCGCTAGCGATCTTCTTCATCTTGCTGCTCATCCGCATTCTCATGTTCGCGCGCCATCCGAGCTTCAAATGGGTGATGACCGCGCGCGTTCTTTACTGTCTCCTGGCGCTGGTTCCCATCGGGCTTCTTGTCAGTCTGCGAGTCAGGAAAAGTTTCTTCACGCGATGCGCCGCAGCCATCGGCGTCATCTACTGCATCGCCGGATTCGGAATGCTGGTTCTCCTCCCGCGCCTTGCTCTTTATGGCTTTCGCCATGAGCCGCGGGAACAGACATCGTTCAACCGCAATGCTTTGCCTGCGCAGCACGCCAACTCCAGGATTGTCTGGATATTGATGGACGAGCTCTCCTACGATCAGACCTTCGATCACCGTCAGCCAGGCCTGTCGCTGCCCAACTTCGATGCCTTCCGAAAGCAGAGCGTCAGCTTCTCGGATCTGCAGCCCACCGGCTTCTACACCGAGGACGTCGTGCCCGCATTGATGCTTGGCGCGGCGGTTCGGGACTTGAAGACACCGTTTCATGGCCGGGTAAGCTTTCGCGCGGCTTCGGGCGGCGCGTGGCAGCCTCTGGATCAGCAAAGCACCATCTTTGGAGAAGCCTGGAAGCTCGGATGGAATCCCGGCGTCGCGGGTTGGTACAACCCGTACTGCCGCTTATTTCCGGATGTGCTTGCCCGCTGCTCCTGGCAGTTTTCCGACAGCATTCCGGGTGTAGATTTGCCTCTCTCCTACGACAAATCCATCGCCGAGAACATGCTCGCCCTGATGCCGGTTCGCACAGATGTCGAATTCATCTTCCGGCACAGGCTGGATAACTCAACCCATCGTCGCGACTACGAGGATGTGATGAGGCGCGCCGAGGACCTGCTGCGGGACCAGCGAATTCGCTTCGTCTTTCTTCACTTGCCGGTGCCTCATCCTCCCGGGATATTCGACCGAACCACGCACCGGCTCTCGTCTCACGGGGACTACCTAGACAACCTGGTGCTTGCCGACGACACCCTCGGCACGCTGATGAAGATCCTGCATTCTACGCACGATCAGCAGACCACGGTCATCGTCTCTTCCGATCACTCATGGCGAACCGCCTGGTGGAAACCTGGAGCCTCGTGGTCGGATGAAGAAGAGCGCGTCACGAATGGCGGAAAATTCGACACTCGTCCCGTGCTGATGGTCCATCTTCCGGAAGCCGATAGCGGTGAACTCATCTCGAAGCCGGTAAGCGCTCTGGCAGTGCACAGCATCCTCGATGGCCTTCTTCGCGACGAGATCCACAACTCGACGGATATCGACCATCTCATCGACCAGCCGCCGCAAGAGACTATTGCTGCCCAGGTTCGCAACTGAAGCGCCGTGCTTTTCGTCTGTCTTTGATTGGGCCTCTTTTTTAAGGAATTGCGGTATGGGCCCCGCGGAACCATATTTGGCGGCCTCGCATGCCGCTCATCCATCCGTTCGAGCGCTCGTCGCGTCATCCAGTATTCAGGCGAGTCCACAACGACCAGCCACGGGAGATCGGAAGGGAATTGAAGCCCGAAACATATCGTAAAGGGCAGGAAACGTCCGTATCGGAAACCGTTTCCGCAGCTCGTTCCCCGGGCAGGACCCGGCAGAAGACAATCCTCGAGAGCGCCGGGCTGGCCGTGCTTTACGTTCTCCCCATTGCCGACGGCTTCATCAAAACCTGGCATTGGAACTCCTTCCATCACGCCCATCCGGTAGGAAGCATCCCCCGCGCGATTTTCTTTTTTACGCTGCTGGTGTGGGCGCTGGCATGGCTGGTCATCGCCGCGTTGGACCGGCTGCCGCCACGAGGGCGCAATGTCGCGTGGATCGCTTTCAGTGTTCTTCTCGTGTGGCTGCTTGGCCGCATCGGCGCAGTCGTCTTTGGCGCTCATCCCGCAATCGCTCTACGTACGCTGCTGGTCTCGCATATCGGCGTGATCCTCGTGCCCGTTGCGCTATTCCTACTTTGGACATTGCGGCCGCAAATTCTGCGGCAGGTCCTCGGCGCGGTTCGCATGGTCTTCACCGTCTCCGCATTCGGCATGATCATCCTTCTGCCGAAACTTGCCTGGCAGGCTCTGCACTTCGAAGCGCCGGAGCAGACATCGTTCGTGAGCCCCTCGCTCCAACCTGCGGCATCCGCGCAGCCCCGCATCGTCTGGATCATCATGGACGAGCTTTCCTATCACGAAGTTTTCGAAAATCCGCCATCGGGCCTCACGTTTCCCAATCTCGAGCGCTTCGCACAACACAGCACCACCTTTTCCAACTTGCAGCCCACCGGCTATCACACGGAAGAAGTCATTCCCGGACTCATCCTTGGCCAGCCGGTTGCCGATGTAGAGCACATCTACGGGCGCCCGTTTCGCTTTCGCAGCACGTACCGCGGCGCGTGGCATCCTTACGATCCAGCGCTCACGCTCTTCGGTGAGGCGCATCGCCGGGGATGGACCACCGGGATTGCCGGCTGGTTCAACCCTTATTGCCGGTATCTGCCAGGAGTTCTCGACCGCTGTTTCTGGCAGTACAGCGACGTGTATCCCGGATTGCCGGTGAAGCTCGATTACAACCGCTCCACCCTGGCGAATCTGTGGGCTCTCGTGCCGCCCCATGAGCATCTGGACCCGCTGGCCGTCCACAGGATCGATCACGAGACGCACATGCACGACTACGCCGACATCATGAAGCAGTCGGAGAGTCTGCTGCATGACCAGCGCATCCGCTTCGTCATGCTGCACCTGCCCGTGCCGCACACGCCGGGCATTTACAACCGCAGCCGCCACGAGCTTGTCCCGGCCGGCAACTATATCGACAACCTGGTCCTGGCGGACGACACTCTCGGCAGGCTGATGAAGCTGATCCAATCCATGCCCGATGCGGCGGAGACTTCAGTCATCGTCTCTTCTGACCACTCCTGGCGCGTCGCCGACTGGAAGATACTCTCGGACTGGACGCCGGAGGAAGAGCGCATTTCCGGCGAGCGGTTCGATCCGCGGCCGGTCCTGATGGTGCATCTGGCCGGCAGTGAAGAAGGTCACGATGTTGCACACCCCACCAGCGCGATGGTGGTCCACAGCATTCTTGACGCGATGCTGCGCGGACAGGCGGAGACGCCCTCAGCGATCGCTGCGCTTGCGGCTGGCGAGCCTGCTATCACAGCGCCGGAAGGTGGTCCGGCCGCGCGCGGCTCGCCGAAGTGAAAGCTTCTAGTGTCGTTGGGAAACAGGCCAACGGCCGGGTTCTTCTCTGCAATACGGAAAATCTGAACACTCGATGAAAGCTGGGAGCGCTGAATGACGAAGACCCGTATGTGGCTGCAGGGTGGCGGGCTGGCCATGCTCTACCTACTGCCGCTGATTGCCAATTTTCTCTCATCGTCGCAAGGGATCTTCTATCACCAGGTCATGCCGGTCACTTCGCTGACCCGCGGCGCGCTGCTCGACCTGTTGTTGCTGGCCGTTGTATTCGGCGCCGGGTTCGCCTGGTTGCGCCACATAGACTCCATCCTTCTCCGGCGAGTCCTTTGGCTGGTCGCGATGTTTGTGACTTGCTTCGCCACGGAACGTGGTCTGATGGAACTCCTTCGCAACCTGAGCATCGGCTTCCTGCCGGTGTGGGCGGAGCACTTGCCGTGGATCGTCGTGGTTGCTGCTGCCGCACTTCTTCTCTTTGCGCCGCGGTACTACGATTTTGCCACCAAGGCTACGGAAGCGTTTCTGCTGTCCGCGGGTTTGGCTACACTCTTGGTTGTTCTGCCGCAGCTCGTCTACGCATGCTTCAATCACGCGCCGCCGGAACAGGCGTCCTTCGCACGCACAGTTCCTCATCCCTGGCATCCAGGGGAGCCCCGCATCGTGTGGGTCTTGTTCGACGAGTTGTCCTATGATCAGGTCTTCGATCATCGGGAAACGGCTTTGGACCTTCCGGCATTCACCAGCTTTCGGCAGGAAAGCGTCTCGTTTTCGCAGCTTGCCCCGATAGGAGATCGAACTGAGCTCATCATTCCGTCGCTTTTCCTGGGGCGACCCATAGCCCAAGTAAAAAGCAATCGCCGTGGGGCTTTGCTCTTGCGATCCAGCCCGGGAGTGATGTGGCAAAGCTTCACGCCGGAGGACACAGTCTTTGCCGAAGCCCAGCGACAGGGGTGGGGAACCGGAGTGGCCGGCTGGTATAACCCCTATTGCCGCATTCTGGCAACTGTCCTCGACCGCTGTTACTGGACTCACCGGGAGTTCGCCTTTGGCGGCCGGTTCAACCGCCTCTCCAGTCAGCGAAGCGTGTGGGCCAATGCCCGCGATGGCTTGCCGCTCATCCCGCAAATTGAAAATGCCTGGGGTCACACGTCTTCCAATCAAAGTCACAGGGTCGATTACAGGAATCTTCTCGGGGAGGCGAAGTCGCTAATAAGCGACGAGAACATACGCTTCGCGTTTGTTCACCTGCCAGTGCCTCACCCACCCGGCATCTTCGCAGACCCGGCCCAACGGATCGGTGAAAGAGAAGACTATCTGGGCAATCTGATACTTGCCGATCGGGCTCTGGCCGAGCTTCGAGCCGCAATCGCAAAGACCTCTGCCGCATCCGACACGATCTTTATCATCTCCTCAGACCATTCCTGGCGCGTGTCGACATGGCGCGGAGCACCGGGATGGACCAAGGCGGAGGAACGGGCTACAGGCGGGGGCATCTTTGACCCGCGTCCCGTCCTGATGGTGCATTTTCCCGGCCAAAACAAGCCGGAGCAGATCGACCGGCCGCAGAGCGAGACCATCGTGCACGATCTGCTGCTGGATCTGATTGCAGGCAAGGTGCGCACGCTAGCGGAGTGGATCGATACTCTCCCCGGCCGCATGCCCGCCGTGAATCAGGCGGACTGACTGCCAAAAATAAAGGCCACCCGCCGGTGGCCTCTGGGAGGCTAGTCGAGATGAGAGCCTTCGGTCTTGGTGCCGTTCGGCCGTTTCAGGCGCTGCTCTTGGGGGGCCGCTCCTGACACGACGATCATGCCTCTGCCGGCTTTGGGAATGAATCCCTCTTTCCAGTCCAGATTCTCCCTCGAAGGTGGGACTGGAGCATTTTCCTGTAGCTGTTGGCTGCAGAATCAGTCTTTACGCGGCTTTTGCGTCAAGAAAATCTGCACACGGCGAAACCAGATGGCATATCGCAACAGGAGAAATATGCAGAAAGTGTTTCTCCGCCTGTGAAACTTCCCGAAAGGCCGCTCCGTCTACCGGCATAGAGTCACGCAAGTGTGCTCCGGCGGACTGCAATCCGCCCTGCGGTACCCTTCCTCGGACAACGAAGCTGTCTCCTCCGAGTCAGCTTCGTTGCTTTTTCCCGAAACGGACATCCCAAAGTAATTTTGCCGACAAATGTCGTTTAATGTTCCACGTGGAACATTCGAGAATGCGTCGGTGATTACCGCCCGATACGCTTCTCGGCCCGCCATTTCAGCCCGAGAAAACCCACGTATCCCAGTTGCAAAACCCAGGTCAACACGTAGGCCAGTACCAGATGACGATGCGCCATTACTCGTTCTCCTTCCAGGGCGTTGCTTCCAGTGTGGCTTCAAGCGCGCGCAGCGCCTCATCCTGCTCCCGCAACTGCCGCCGCCGCTCGATCGCATAACGGAAGCCCATCACCATCAGTCCCCAGGCTAGCCACGCCGCCAGGTTCCACCAGACGGCCGGCCACATGCTGTGGTCAAGGCCGCCGGTCGCAATCACCGGAGAAGGATGCTGGGTACGCCACCATTGCGTCGAGTAGTAGACGATCGGCACGTCCGCGTATCCGAAGATCGCGACCACTGCCGCCAGCGTCTGCATCTGCGCCCCCGCGGCAAAGCGCCGCACCAGCAGATAGGAGCAGTAGATCAGCCACATCACCAGCGTGCTGGTCAGCCGCGCATCCCAGGTCCACCAGATGCCCCAGACCGGCCGCGCCCATAGCGGCCCTTGGATCAGCACCGCGGTGCAGAAGACCACGCCCATCTCCGCGCCCGCGAGCGCCAGGGCATCCGCGCTCATGGCGCGCAGCGGATCACGATTGCGCAATGCAAGATAGGCGATCGACGCGGCGAAGCAGATGAAGAAGAAGAAAAACGTCAACATCGCGGAGGCGAAGTGGTAGTAAAAAATCCGCTGGATATCGCCCATCGTGGCTTCCGTCGGCGCGAGATACATCGCCTGGTAGAAGGCCTCACCCAACAGCGCCAGCGTCCCCGCCAGCCATATCCACCGGAACCACTTCATCCACATCTCCACACCCCCGCCAGATCTATCGACGGGCAGTTGCCATCCCTAGTTTAACGTGGCGCGCCCGCCCATCGCAGCATCTACTTCTCATGAGTGCTTCGTGCGCATTTCGCGCTAGAAGGGAGCTATCGCAGTGCTCTATGTCCGCATAGTTGTCGGCATCGCCCTGTTGCTGATGGCCGCATTCGGCCCCGGCGTCGGTTTTCGCCGGATCACCAATCCGAATCTCGATCCGCGTGAAGCCGCGCGGCGTTATGTGGACCATCGCCGTGCCGCCGTTCTCATCCTGCGCATCCTGGCTGCGATGCTGGGCTTCTGGCTGCTCTTCTTTTCCATCGCGCAGTTGCTGCACCACCACGGCCATCTGTAACGCCCAATGAGGCGCTGAAGCAGCTACACTGAACCAGATGCAGCGGCGCGCACAACTCGCCTTCGCGTTGGCTCTCCTGCTGGTGCTTGCGCCGCTTGCCGGTGCAGCCTGCGGCATCCAATGCCTTGCCGCAACTTCACCCCGGCCGACACATGCCGCCGCATCCCCGCCGCAACACTGCATTCGCACCTCCGCCTGCTGCCACTCGACCGGGGCTGCGGTCTGCAGCGCAACCCAAGCATCGCAAGAGATCGCCGCGCTGCTTACCGCCAACAACACGATGGCCGATCCCGCCACCGTCGTCGTAGCGGCATCTCTCCCCCGGAGTCCGGCATCGCGGGCGATCCTTCGCATCGGCGGCGCACCGCCCGGTCCGCCCGAGAACGCCAGCCCGATTCCGCTTCGCGTCTAAATAGCCCACCCCGCTTCGCATAGCCCACCCCGCTACGCATAGCCCACTTCGCTACGCCGTGCCGCGTGCATTTGTGCGCGTGGTTGTGACTTTCTTCTTTACGACAGGGAAATCTTCATGAGCAATCGACGCAGCTTTCTGCAGCGCGCCATGGGTCTGGGCGCTGGACTGTTTGCCGCACCGCGCCTCTTCGCCGACGAGACCACGCATCGCGGGCCGGATTCCGGCTCAGCACGTCCCATTCTTGATGCCGCGCGCACCGGCACAGGCCCGGCACGCAACATTCCCGTGACCACGCCCGATGTGGCCGACCTGCCGTTCACGATGGAGAACGGCGCCAAGGTCTTTCACCTCATCGCCGAGCCGGTGAAGCAATCCATTCTGCCCAACAAGACGCTCGACCTGTGGGGCTTCAACGGCTCCGCGCCGGGCCCGACCATTCAGGTCAATCAGGGCGATCATGTCCGCGTCGTCTTCGACAACCATCTGCCCGAGCCCACCTCCATCCACTGGCACGGCTTCGAAGACCAGGTCCGCTACGACGGCCAGCCCGGCATCTCGCAACAACCCGTGCTGCCCGGCGGCCGCTTTGTCTACGAGTTCCACATCCATCAGAGCGGGACCTTCTTCTACCACTCGCACATGTCCATGCAGCAGATGATCGGCATGCTCGGCGGCTTCATCATGCATCCCGCGCAGCCCTATCAGCCCGCGGTCGATCACGATTTCCTGATTCACCTGCAGGAGTATGCCGTGCTGCCATCGAGTACCATCCCCAACTCGATGAGCATGGAATACAACTGGCTCGTCCTCAACGGCAAGGCCGGCCCGGCCATCACTCCGATGATCGTACCGCTGGGCAGCCGCGTGCGCATTCGCTTCGTGAATCTGGGCATGGACCATCATCCCATGCACCTGCACGGTCACACCTTCTACATCACCGGCACCGAAGGCGGCCGCATTCCCGAGACCGCATGGTGGCCGGGCAACACGGTGCTGGTGGGCGTGGCGCAGGCGCGTGATGTCGAGTTCGTCGCCAACAATCCTGGCGACTGGATGGTGCATTGCCATCTGCCGCACCACAACATGAATCAGATGTCCTCCACCGTGGGCCGCATGACACGCATGGGCGGTTCTGGAATGGCTACCGGGGTCGACATGAATACCAGCATGGGCATGTTGCAGGGCACGCCACCCGTCCCCACGGGCGACGACTACGGCGCATCGCTCGGCCGCGGCATGGGCGTTGCTGCCGCGAGCGATATGGCCACCACCAACGGTGCGCTCTCACAACACGCAATGCACGAGGCAACGCCCGAAACACAGATGCACAGCATGCCTATGAATCCTGGCGAGATTGCGCCCAATGCCAACAGCGTGCCCAACTTTCCGCAGGACGCCTTCATGGAGGGCAGCATGATGAACATGGACGCCATGGTCGCCACGCCGGCGAATGCCGGCCTGTTGCCCGGCTGGAGCGCGCAGATGCAGGGCATGATGACGCTTATTCGCGTGCTGCCGCAGCCGGACTACGAGCGCATGATGCAGTCCATTCGTAATCATGAAAGTGGCATGAACCAGAAGGGAGGCAGCCGATGAAGCTTCTCGCTCTTGCTCTGCTCTTCGCCTCCGCCGCACTCGGGCAGTCCACGCCGGACACTATGTCCGGGATGCAGATGCCGTCGTCTTCCAATCCCACCGCTCAGCAACCATCCGCCGAACCCGACCCGCTGGCTGAAGCCGCAAGCCGCGCGCCGCTGACTCTGGACCTGCTGCTGGCCTCCGCCCGTGCCCACAACCCAACCCTCCGCGCCGCGCAGTCCGCCATCGCCCAGAGCGTCGGCCATGCGCAGCAGGCCGGCCTGCTGCCTAATCCCATCATCGGTTACCAAGGCGACCAGATCCGCGGCGGCTCCTATGGGGGCGGTGAACAGGGCGGCTTCGTCGAGCAGACCATCCCGCTCGGCGGCAAGCTCGGCCTGCGCCGGAATGTCTATCGCCAACAGCAGCGCGGCGATGCGCTAGCGCTCTCCGCGCAGCAACAGAGCGTCGATGCGGACATCGAAAGCAGCTTCTACGCCGCGCTCGCATTACAGCAGGAGATAGACACGCGCAAACAGTTGAGCGCCATTGCCGCCGACGCGGCCCAGACCGCGCGGCAGCTCGCAAACGTCGGCCAGGCGGATGCGCCCGATGTGTTGCAATCGGAAGTCGAGCAGGAGCAGGCCGCGCTCGACACGTTGACGGCAGAGCACCGCTACATCGCCGCCTTTCATCAACTCACCGCAATCGCCGGGCAGCCCGACCTGCCGATCACCCGCCTTGCCGGCGATCTCAGCAGCACGCCCGCGCAGCCGCCGTCGCTCGACACTATCTTTGCGCAAAGCCCTGCCATCCAACGCGCCGATGAGGCTGTCCACGTTGCAGAAGCGCAGTTGCGCAGCGCCCACCGCGAAGTCATGCCTGACCTGACGCTCCGCGCCGGCGAGCAATGGAACAACGAGCTGGTGCGGCAGAACCCCAACGCTGCGACCGGCGCGCAGTCCTTTGCCTCAGCATCGATCGATCTGCCGCTGTGGAATCGCAATCAAGGAAACATTGCCGCGGCACAGGCAGCTGTCGAGCAGGCGCAGGCGGAAGCGCAGCGCGTTCGGCTTGTGCTGCGGCGCTCCGCCGCTCCGCTCGTCGAGCAGTACAACATTGCGGCTACGCAGTCTGCCCGCTATAAATCAGATCTGCTGCCGCGCGCGCAGCGGGCCTATGAACTTTATCGCGATCGCTACCAGCAGATGGCCGCGGCCTACCCGCAGGTACTGGTCTCCGAGCGGACGCTCTTTGAATTGCAGCTGGCCTATATCCGCTCGCTCGGCGAATTATGGCAATCGGCGGCGCGGCTGCGCCATTTCGCTACGGAAGGAGCACTGGATGCGCCAGCCACGCCATAGCGGGGGGACGCCTCGAGCGGCGTGGGGCTATTGCTGTCTTGCCTTGTCATGGGCGGCTTCATCCAACAGCTCATGAAGTTTGTGCAGCAGGTGGGAGGGGCCCTCCAGGTTTTCCATAGCCTCGTCTGAGTGACTGGAGCAGAGATCGGGCATCGATTCATACAGCACCAGGACTTTCACGGCAGCCGAATCTTCGCGCAGGCGATGCATCACCTCCTGGCATTCAGTGTCCGGCACGGAGTGGCAGAGGACGGCAATGTCGATGTGGCCCCTGGTCAGGATTGCGTCCAGCTCAGAGATTCGCGCGCACATCTCGACGACGAACTCCCGCTCCAGAATCTTCTTGCGGGTGAACTGAAGCATCTCGTCATGCCCATAACAGAGCAAACGCGGCAAAGCGCTGGCCATAACTCTCCTGATAAGTCTGTGTATTTTAGCCCCGATTTGGCAGGTCGTGGCAAGCCCGGAGGAAGGTGCTGCCAGCCCAGCGTGTGAGAATTTAGATAAACGATTGTTTGCAGGAGCCCTCTCTTGACATGAGCCGCCTCCTCTGGCCCAATGGCTCCGGCTGCCAGTTACACGCTGGCGGCATCCTCCAACCGAGTCCGTCCTCGAAAGGAAGCTGATGGTGAAATTCCTCTGCTTCGGTTTGCTGTTGCTTGCGCTGCCGTTTGCGGCTCAGGGTTCGCAGTCCTGGTATGCGGCCCGGCTGGACGATCCTGCCGCCGTCTATCTCACGAAAGACAATTTTCCTGTTCATGCCGACGGCATCGCCGATGACAGCGCCGCCATCCAGGCTGCCATCGACAAGGTGGAGGACGAGCATGGCGAAGGCATCGTCTTTGTCCCGGAAGGGAAGTACCGCATAACCCGCACCATCTACGTGTGGCCCAGCGTGCGCATCATCGGGTATGGCGCAACGCGGCCTGAATTTCTGCTCGCCGACAACACGCCCGGTTATCAGCACGACATCGGGTACATGTTTTTTTTCACCGGCGGGCGTCCCGGTGGCCGCCACTGGCACTGGCGTGAGCCTAACGAGGCAGCGCGTCCGCCCTTCGCAGGTACCGTCCCGCCCACCAACAGCGTCGTCGACGCGAACCCCGGCACCTTCTACTCCGCAATGAGCAACGTCGACTTCGATCTCGGGAACGGCAATCCGGCTGCGGCTGCGATCCGGTTCCATGTCGCGCAGCACTGCTATCTTGCCCACATCGACTTTCACATCAAGTCCGGACTCACCGCGCTCAAGGACGTCGGAAACGAAGCCGAAGACCTGCACTTCTATGGCGGCGACTACGGCATCATCACGGAAAAACCCTCACCCGGATGGCAGTTCACGCTGCTCGATTCGACCTTTGAAGATCAGCGCAAAGCAGCGATCAGCGAGCACGAGGCCGGACTCACGCTTGACCACGACACCTTCCGCAATGTGCCCGCGGCCATCGATATCGATCCTCATTACTACGAAGAGCTATGGGTCAAGAACTCGCGGTTCGAAAACATCGGTGGCCCGGCAATCACGATCAGCAATGAGAACAATCCGCGCACCGAAATCAACCTCGAAAACATAGCCTGCCGTCGCGTGCCGACCTTCGCACTGCTGCGCGGCAGCGGCCGGAAGACTGCCGGTCCTGCTGAAGACTATGTTGTGACGTCGTACTCTCACGGTCTCACCATCCCGGCGCCCGGCCAGACCGGCGAGATCGGCACCAGCTTCAACGCACATCCTGTCCACGCGCTGCCGCCGGAGGGCGATGACGTCATCCGACCGCTGCCTCCGATCAACAGCTGGGTCAACCTCCGCACGCTCGGCGTAAAAGGTGACGGCATCAGTGACGATACTGCCGCCATCCAGAAAGCCATCGATGAGCACCCTACGCTCTACATCCCCGAAGGCCGATACATCGTCACCAACACGATCCATCTCAAGCCGGAGACCGTCCTGATCGGTCTTCATCCCAGCATGACGCAGTTCGACATCCTCGACGGTACCGCGGCCTTCCAGGGGCCGGGCGCGCCCGTGCCGCTGCTTGAAACCCCCAAAGGCGGACACAACATCGTCACCGGCATCGGCCTCTATACCAACGGCATCAACGACCGCGCGGTTGGCGCGCTATGGCAGTCGGGCGCCGACTCGCTGATGGACGATGTGCGCTTCCTCGGCGGCCACGGCACCAACGCAGCCGACGGCACGCGCATCAATCCCTACAACAACACCCACACGGCCGATCCCGACATCCACCGCCGCTGGGATGCACAATACCCCAGCCTGTGGGTGACGAATGGCGGGGGTGGCACCTTCGCCGATATCTGGACACCCAGCACCTTCGCGCAGGCCGGCCTGTACGTTTCAAACACCACCACGCCGGGCCGCGTCTACGAGCTTTCGAGCGAGCACCACGTCCGCAATGAAGTGAAACTCGATCGCGTTGAGAACTGGGAGATCATCGCGCTGCAGACCGAGGAGGAGCGAGGCGAAAGCGGCTTCGCGCTGCCGCTCGAAATCTCGCGCTCGCGCAACATCACGGTCGCAAACTACCATGGCTACCGCGTCATCAGCAGCTATCAACCCTTCTGCTGTGCGGTGAAAGTCTCGGAGTCCTCGGAGATCCGCATCCGCAACATGCATACGGACAGCAACAGCAAAGTCGCGTTTGATAACTCCGTTGTTGACGCGACCGCACACTCAGAAGTGCGGCCGCGGGAATTCGCGTTGCTCGATATTCCGGGCCGCCCCGTCGTGCAAGCGCAAGACAGCGCGGCTAACGTCGTCGCACCCGGCGCGGGCGTCGAGCGGCTCGCCACCGGCTTCTTCAACATCTCCGGCGCCGCCGCCGATAACGACGGCCGCCTCTACTTTGTGGACGCGCACTGGCAACGCATCTATCGCTGGGATCCGAAAACGCGCGAAGCCGTCGTCATCCGCGATAACCCGCTCGAGCCGGTCAATCTCACTTTCGACAAATCCGGCGACCTCGTTGTTGTCTCCTACGCCGGGAAGGGAACTGTCTACAGCTTCCGTCCTGACGCGCCGGAGACCGAGATCACCATGCTGCGGCCTGAGCCTGCGGCGCCGCGTCCCGGCATGATTCCGGTGCGCGCGCTCGACGCATGGGAGAGCAACGGCATCGCGACGCCCCGTCCGTATCAATACATCTCGCCGGACAAGAGCATCTTCATCCCCGCCGCCGATGACTTCGTGGAGGGCACGCTCTCCTGGGGAACGAAGATGGCGGACATCCTGCATGCATTCGGCATCGCAAAGGTGGTTCCCGGCCATCCGTTCTACGTCAGCGACGAGGCGCAGGAGAAGACCTACAAGGTAAACGTAACGGACTCAGGCACTATCTCGGATATGCAACTGTTCGCCGATGCCGGCGGCGAAAGCGTCGCGCAGGACCATGCCGGGAATGTCTATCTGGCCGCCGGGCAGGTCGAGGTTTACAGCCAGGAAGGCAAGCGCGTCGGCCAGATCGACGTCCCGGAGCGGCCCATCGATCTCGTCTTTGGCGGTCCGGACCACCGCACGCTCTTCATCCTGACGCACGCGTCGCTTTATGCGGTGCGAACCAAATCTGCTGGTCTGTGAGCCGGCATCGCGGCACCCAAAGCGAAGGGGCGAACTCTCTTGCGAGATTTCGCCCCCTCTTCCGATTTTCGAAGATCTGGCTCGGCGTCCAGATCACAACGTCCTGCAACATCAGTATGGTAAGTGCCTGCGAGCCGAAACCCGCATTTCCTATACCCTCTGTCACTGCGTGCGTTGCACGAGCTTTCTCGGTTCCATCCGAATGCATTCAGTTTCCTGATTGCTCGCGAGGTACCGTTGCCGGCCCTCAGGATGACGCCTTGTCTGCTCTCCTCTTTAGGAAGATTTCTCTTCCGTTGATTTGGATATTAGCTCTACTCCGTCGAAGCGCAACACGCGCTCGCAGATTTTGCCGGTGGAAATGGCGGCAGCAATTGTGGGAAATACGAGATTTGCTCCACGCGTCGTGCAAACTTGCCGCCTGATGTCCCCTCGGACAATCACGCCAGCATCGCCGACCGCCGCCGAAGGCTTTTTGCCTGGACGGCCAGTCCTATTCCGCGTGGAGTACGGTCTCGAAGAGCAGCACGCTCAGCACGGTGAAGATCACGTCGTAGCCAACCAGCATCTTCACCCAGAGGGCCGGGTCGGCTTCGCCGGTCAGCGCATCCGTTGCCGCCAGCACCATCGCCAGCAGCGCCGGAATAAAGATAGGGAAGAGCACCAGGGGCAGCAGCAGCTCGCGCGAGCGCGCCCGCAGCGACAGCGCCGCGAAGAAGACGCCGTTGGCCACCAGGGCCCAGCTTCCCAGCGGCAGGATGACAAAGAACAGCCAGCCATTCCCCACCGGATGCAGGTTATAGAAGACGACAAAGACCGGTGTGAGCACCGCTTCGACGATCAGCACGAAGATGAAATTCGCCAGCACCTTGGCCAGATACAGCGCGCTCGCCGGCGCGGGCGACATGCGCTGCGCATCCAGCACGTTGCCGCGCAGCTCGCGCGACCAGGCCTGGTTCAGCGCCTGCACCGCGGCAAACAGCACCGCGACGCACATGACGCCGCCGGCATACTGGCGAGATGTCTCACGCGTCGGATCGAAGGCCAGCGAGAAGAGCACGACCACCAGCAGCGCGTAGAAGAGCATCGACTGCATCGCGTCCTTCGCGCGCCACTCGATGCGCAGGTCTTTGGCAAGATGCGCCCACAGAGCGGCGATCACGCGTGGTCCTTGCTTAGGTCGGCGACGGTTGCGCCGGTCGCGCGCAGGTAGTCCGCCGGAGAGAGCACGATCTGCACGCCGCGATGCCCGGCCGAGACCGAGATCTCGTCGAAGAGCTCGATGGTCTCATCGGCAAAGGCTGGAGTACGCCTTCCTGGCGCCGAAGACGGTGACGCCGCCACGGATGTAGCCGGTCAGCGGCTGCACATCCTTGAGCGCGGCCATCTCCGCCTTGCGTACCCCGGCCGCCCGCGCCAGCTTCTTGAAATCCAGCTCCGCATCACCGGGCACAACGGCAAAGACGTAGTCACCGCCGCCGACCGCGCAGAGCAGCGTCTTGAAGACCTGCTCCGGCGGGCATACCGATCTTTGCCGCAACCGTCGTTGCGCGCAGGTCTTCCGGATCGACTTCGTACTCCTGCAGCCGTGTACGCGATGCCGAGCCCGTCGAGGATGCGCGCCGCGTTGGTCTTCACTGCGGTCCTCCGTTGTCTGTAACGCCGCCGCCCCGCATCATGAGCACGACGTCGGCCATCGGCTCGGCCAGCTCGCGCTGATGCGTCGTGAGCACGATCGTCCTGCCAGCCTCGCGCAGCTCCACCAGGAGCGCCAGCATGCGCTCCGCGCTCACGCGGTCCATGTTGGAGAAGGGCTCGTCCAGCAGCAGCAGCTCCGGCTGCGACACCAGCACGCGCGCCAGCGAGGTTCGCTGCCGCATGCCCTGCGAGTATTGCCCCACGGGCCGCGTCAGCGCCGGATCAAGCCCAACCATGCGCAGCGCACGATCGGCATCCAGGCAAGCGTGTCCGGCCTGCCGGCCAATGTAGAGACGTGCCGTGTATTCCAGGTTCTCGCGCGCGGTCAGCTCGTCGTAGAGCATCGCAGCGTGGCTCATGTAGCCGATGCGGCCACGCGCTGCGTCTGGAGCGTCGCCCAGCACCGCGACCCTGCCCAGCGTAGGCCGCAGCAGCCCGGCGAGCACGCGCAGCAGCGTGGACTTGCCCGCGCCGTTCTCACCCAGCAGCAGATAGCAGCGGCCGCGTTCGAGCGTAGTGCTCACATGGCGCAGCGCGGCGAAGCGCCCGAAGAGCTTCGACACGTCCTCGATTGTGGCGACGGCTGCTGACATGGCTCTCGCAGTATAGCGAGCGCGTCAGTTGGTGCTGGTGGAGGCTGGAGTGCGCAGCGCGGCGGTCTTATCTGCTGCTGGCGGAGCGGCTGCGGGAGCGCCGGGCTTCTGCGCCGGCGCATACTTCGACGCGCACTTGGCCTGCAGCTCGGTCGCGTGGAAGACCCCATCGCGGCCAAGGGTGCCGATGGCCAGCGCCTGCGCATCGTCCTTGAAGGTATCCGGTGGCGGCTCCACGCCGGCGTACTGCACCGGCAGCCGCTTGCCTAGCTCGACCAGCACGAACTGCGCATGAGTGCCGTTGCGTTCAATGGTGCCTGGCGCGACATTCCCGGCGACGCGCAGATGCCGGGTATATGCCTTGTTGCCCATACCCTGCAGCTCCGCGATGGTGACGTAGTAGCTCTTGTTGGCCTGGATGCCGCTCACGGCCAGCCAGGTGATGACACCAAGAACGATGACCACTGCGAGGCCGATGCGAAATGTCTGGGAACGCTGTTGCATGGGATGACTTCAGGTTAGGTCGTTGAAGGGTCAGCGTCAAGGAGCGCTTTAGATGCGGGTGGCGCGATATCGCTGCATCGAAAGAGATTGTGCCAACGCCGCTATAATCAGGCAAAGACTCATGGATGTTGCGAGCGCCGTATGGAGCGCTCCAGCATCCGTGTTCAGGGAGACGCGGATGAGCCATAACGCAGCCAATGAGAGCTATGCCACCACAGAGATTCTGAAGCCCCGCGCGCAGTGGATTGAGAAACGCCGCGAGGAAGTGGAACGCACCGGTGACCGCAATGTCTCGCAGATGCACTACGCCCGGCAGGGACGCGTCACCGAGGAGATGGAGTTCGTCGCCCGGCGGGAGAACCTGGCTGCGGAGCTGATTCGTGCGGAGATCGCGGCCGGCCGCCTGATTATCCCGGCGAACATCAATCACCCGGAGCTGGAACCGATGGCGATCGGCGTAGCGTCACGCTGCAAGATCAACGCCAACATCGGCAACTCTGCTGTGACCTCGAATATCGATGAGGAACTCGCTAAGCTCCATAC
Organism: uncultured Acidobacteriaceae bacterium; assembly: GCA_963758545.1. Lineage (GTDB taxonomy): Bacteria > Acidobacteriota > Terriglobia > Terriglobales > Acidobacteriaceae > KBS-83. The sequence goes on from CAVWVY010000002.1 coordinate 537,480, forward strand.
GTCCGTCAGCTTTGGCGCCGACACCGTGATGGACCTATCGACCGGGGGCAATATCCCGGAGATCCGCGAAGCGATCCTGCGCCACTCCCCGGTGCCCATCGGCACCGTGCCGATCTATGAAGCGCTGAACCGCGTCAAGCGGCTGGAAGACCTGAACATCGATGTGTATCTCGAAGTGATCGAGGAGCAGGCGGAGCAGGGCGTGGACTACTTCACCGTGCACGCCGGTGTGCTGGTCCAGTACATTCCCATGGTCGCGAGCCGCATCACGGGCATCGTCAGCCGGGGCGGCGCCATCCTGGCGCAGTGGATGACCCACCATCACAAGCAGAACTTCCTCTACGAGAATTTTGACCGCATCGTAAAGGTGATGGCGAAGCACGATGTCAGCTTCTCGCTCGGCGATGGACTACGGCCGGGCTCGATTGCCGATGCCAGCGATGAGGCGCAGTTCGCGGAGCTGAAGACGCTGGGCGAGCTGACCGCGCGCGCGTGGCAGGACGATGTGCAGGTGATGATCGAGGGGCCGGGCCACGTGCCGCTGGACAAGATCAAGGAGCAGGTCGATAAGGAAGTCGAGTACTGCTTCGGCGCGCCGTTCTACACCTTGGGCCCGCTGGTCACCGACATTGCTCCGGGCTACGACCACATCACCAGCGCCATCGGCGCGGCGATGATCGGCTGGCACGGCGCTTCGATGCTCTGCTACGTCACACCCAAGGAGCATCTGGGCCTGCCCAACGAGAAGGACGTGAAGGACGGCATCATCGCCTACAAGATCGCTGCCCATGCCGCGGATGTGGCACGGCATCGTCCTGGCGCGCGCGACCGCGACGACGCTATCAGCTATGCGCGTTATACCTTCGACTGGGAGAAGCAGTTTGCGCTTTCGCTCGACCCGGAGACTGCCCGCGCGATGCATGACGAAACGCTTCCCGACGATTACTACAAAGAAGCGGCATTCTGCTCGATGTGCGGCCCGAAGTTCTGCTCGATGAACTGGTCCAGCAAGGTGGATACCTTTAACAAGGAAGTGCATGGCCTCGAGAAGAAGGACCTCTCCGAATTGGTGGTACTGCAGGCGCAGCAGCTCGCAAGTAAAAATTAAATAGCCGGTTATCGGCGTCCGCGCGCGATGGTTCTGTGAACTTGTAGCTGATGCCGACCTATTCGCCGGCCGCTGCTTTGAGGTCTCCGGAAGCGCGATCGAGGGCGGCGGTCAGATCGTTCAGTTCCTTTTGTGCTCGGCCGTTGTCTTTGGCGTCGATAGCCTCGTTCACGCCGGGAATCACCACAGCTGCATATCCCGTGTATTCGCCCGGCGCGTAGATCGTGTGACGAAACCAAGGCCGTCCGGGCAGGCCCTGCGGGTCGAGCAGATCGCCTTCCACCTGGCGCAGCTTGGTGTTCAGTGCGTTCAAATCGCCTGACGCCGCCTTCTGCCGCGAGGAAAGCGACTCCGCATTGGTCAGCATCTTGCCGGCGGCGGAGTTTGCCGGATTGAAGTCCAGCTTCATCCCGGCCTTGTCGGATTTCGTCTCCGCAGCTTTCAGATAGGAGCCGATCTCTTTGGCGTAGGTCACGTAGTCATAGGGGAGTACATCGGTGTCTGCCATGTGCAGCACTTGCAGCCCGAAGATGCGGGCCTGTTGCTGTTCATAGACAAACGTCGGATCAGCGAAGCGGGTGAACCACGCATAGTTGTCGAAGACCGAGTGGTACACACCATAACGGCCGCGTGAGCCGATGTCGGTGGATGGTACTCCTGCGTGTTGCAGGAAGGGAGTAAAGTCCGAGCCGGAACCGAGGTCGCCGACATGTGCCTGCGCGGGCGCTGGTCCTTCGGCGCGGGTCTCCTCCATCGATGCGGACCCACCGCTGCGTGCACGCTCTGTTTTCCATGCGTCCAGAACCGAGCCGCCATGCGGGCTGGGGACCTCCGCCGCGATATCGCGAACATACTGCTTCAGCGACGGGACAGCCGCAGCTTCAAACTCCGGACCGGAGACGCCAACATCCGTATTGAAGTAGGCCACGGCATGATCGAGCTGTTTTGCATGGTCTTCCACCCACTCGGTCGAGCCGATCAGACCTTCTTCTTCCGCGTCCCAACTGCAGAAATAGATGGTGCGCTTCGGTTTCCACCCCGATTTCAGCAGCGTGCCGATGCCGTGGACAGCCTCAAGCATCGCGGCCGTACCGCTGTTTGGGTCGACTGCGCCATAGACCCACGCGTCGCGATGATTGCCTGCAATTACCCACGCGTCGGGGTCTTCGGTTCCCGGTATGCGGCCGATCACGTCCCAGATCGTGCGTTCCGCGTAATCCATCTTCTGCGCCAGGTGTACGCGTACCGAGCCATCCCCGCCCATGTGGTAAGTGAAGGGAAGCGCACCCTGCCAGCCCTTCGGCACGCCGGGTCCGCCAAGGTGCTCAAGGATGGGCGATGCGTCCTTGTACGAGATAGGCACCGACGGGATAGATGGCATGCTGTCGATCTTCTGAGGAGGCAGACGCTGGGAGTCGGGCAGCGAGGGGGTGGACGCAACATTCGGTGTCGTCGCGTCGCCAGGATACTTGAACAGGTACTGCACCGCGCCGCGCTGAACGCCCGTATCCGGGCGATAAGGACCTTTGGGATAGACGTCGCCCTGAAAGTAGCCGTCATCGTACGGGTCGGAGTAGATAAGCACGCCGGCTGCGCCGCGCTGCTGCGCGATGTAAACCTTCACTCCGCGGAAGTTCCCTCCGTAGCGGACGAGGACGATTTTTCCGTGCAGATCGATGTTGTCATCGGCCAGTTTCTGGAAGTCTTCCGGCCTGCCGTAGTTCGCATACACGACGTCGCCGGTTACGTCTCCGGAAGGCGAGGAGCCGTTGAATGCGGGCAGGACGCGCGGATCGTCCTGAAAGGGATCGGAGCTGACGTGCTCCTTTGAGGGGCCCTGCATCAACACGTGGCCGCTGTTGTCGGTGGCTTCGACGTGCACCGACACGGGCAGATTCAGCCATGCCTTATAAGGCACGATGGTTGTTTCCAGTCCGGCTGCCTTGAACTTGTTGGCTACGTAGACTGCCGTGTCGTAATCCTCTTTTGAGGCGGCGACGTGCGGCACGGCCGTCAGGGTCTTCAGCTCTTCGCCAGCCAGTTTGGCGTCAGGTACGGCGAGAAATTCGCGATCGATCTGGGCCTGGTGCGCGAAGTCGCGGTAGCCGAACTGCGACGTGGGCACATTGGCCGACTGTGCCAGAAGTGCCGATGTAGACACGAGCAGGGTTGCAGCAAGGAAAGCAGGGTGGAGGGACAAGTGCGAATCTCCTGACAGGCAGGTGGGTGCAGACAAAAGAGTAACCGACGCGGAGGCGGTTAGGATCGAGCCGGCGATGGAAAGGACATGCACGGTCGCCGGCTTGCTTCGCAGAGCTAAGCGACAGGCTGCGCGCAGTGCGAGCAGCGCTTTGCGGCAACCGGGATGTCGCTGAGGCATTCCGGGCATGGCTTGGTCGATGGCGGAGCCGCCGGTACCGGCTTCTTGAATTTGTTGAGGAGCGTATTCACTGGCAGGACAACAAAGAAGTAGACAGCGGCCGCGATGAGGAGAAATGAGATCAGAGCGTTGAGGAATTCGCCATATTTGATCTTGCCGCCGTTGAGGTCGAGAACCAGATACGAGAAGTCCGGCTTATGGACGATGGAGGTAATGAGCGGCGTAATGATGTCGGCCACCAGCGCGGTAACCACCGCCCCGAAAGCCACACCGACGACAACGGCTACGGCAAGGTCCACGACGTTGCCGCGAAGAATGAAATCGCGAAATCCCTTTAGCATCCCTGAAACTCCTTCGGAGAGAGTGACTTGCAGCAGCGCAATGCTATCCCATTTGGTCGCGAGGCCAGCAAAAATTGATGTGGGAGTGCAAGGGGCCAGAGTTGGCGGGATGCGGCCTGCTGAAGTATTCTCGGGCGTGATCCAGCCGCAGCAGACAAAGAAGGCCCACTTCCTCATTCAGCCCGGATGGCAGAACTCCGGTCCGCATCACTGGCAGACGCTGTGGGAGGCGCAATTGGGCCATGCCGCCAACCGAGTGCCCCAGCAGGACTGGATGGTGCCGGAGCGTATCGCGTGGACGGGCGTGCTGGAGCAGACGATCCGTCGCACGGCACCCCCGGTCGTCATATTGGCCCATAGCATCGGCTGTATGGCGACGATCTTCGCCATACAAGCAGCGCCTGTCGCTGCGGTTGTGCTGGTGGCTCCGGCGGATGCGGAGCGACGCGAACGCGCCGGGAGCGCTCCACACCTTCACTCCGATTCCAATGGAACCTCTCGCATACGCCAGCTCTGCTGGTGGCCAGCGACAGCGACGCGTACTGCAGCCTGGATCGCGCGCGAGCCTTTGCCGGGGCATGGAAGGCGGACCTGGAAATCGTCACCGGAGGAGGGCACATTAACGCCGATGCAGGCTTCGGCCCGTGGCCGGATGGCTGGCTGATGGTCGGTACATGGCTGCGCCATCACGGACTGGGTTGGCCGGAGAGCGAGGTCACGCATGCGTAAGCTGGTGGCGAGCGCGGATGAGGCAGTGCGCGATATTCGCGATGGAGCAACCATCATGCTGGGCGGCTTCGGGTTGTGCGGCATTCCGGAACTGCTGATAGCTGCGCTTGTCCGCAAGGGCGTGAAGGAGCTGCGCACCATCAGCAACAACATGGGCGTGGATGGTTTTGGCATGGGGCTGATGCTCGAAGCCGGCATGATCGCATCGCACACCGGTAGCTATGTGGGCGAGAACAAGCTGCTGGAGCAGAAGGTGATTCGCGGCGAACTGGACCTGGCGCTGGTGCCTCAGGGCACGCTGGCCGAGCGCATTCGTGCAGGCGGAGCGGGGATCCCCGCGTTCTTCACGCCGACCGGGCTGGGCACGCCCGTGGCTGAAGGCAAGGAGACACGCGAGTTCGACGGCAAGCGCTACGTGATGGAGCGCTGGCTGCGCGCCGACTTTGCCCTGGTGAAGGCATGGAAAGGCGACCATGCGGGAAACCTGATCTATCGCAAGACCGCGCGCAATTTCAACCCGATGATGGCGACGGCGGCGAAGGTGACGATTGCCGAAGTGGAGGAGCTGGTTCCTACGGGCACGCTCGATCCGGATGCGATCGTGACGCCGGGCATCTATGTGCAGCGCATATTCGAGGGGCATGGATATGAGAAACGGATCGAGCGCCGGACACTGCGGCAGGCTACTTAATCCAGTTATTACTTGATCCAATTGCCCCATGGATAGAGGAACAGGAAGAGGATCATGGAGATGACCATGACGTCGACGTAGAGAAGGATCATCACGGCGCCGTGATAGAAACTCCAGCGGGCGCGCAGGCAGCGCAGCGTGTCCCAGGTGCCGAAGAAGGCGACGAGGACGGGCACCAGCAGCTTGAAGGATGGCGGGTCTTCAGGCCAATGTGCGAGCAGGAGCGCCGCCAGCAGGCTGCCCAGCACGAGCGTAGTGCTCCTGAGGAGCGAGCGCTGTCGAATATCGAGGGGTCCGGGCAACATCACGAGGGGCAACTATGACTCTATCCAATGCTGTATCAGATTCGGGTGGCGGTGTTCCAGCCAAGGTGTCGCCGGATGCGGCAAAACGCGAGCGTATTGTGCGACGCGCAGCACTGGAGCTGCGCGATGGATTCTACGTCAATCTCGGCATCGGAATGCCGACTCTGATTGCCAATCATGTCCCATCCGGCGTGGAGGTGGTGCTGCAATCGGAGAATGGAATGCTGGGGGTGGGGCCGTATCCAATTGCGGGCACGGAGGATCCAGACCTGATCAATGCGGGGAAGGAGACGGTGACCGAGATTGCCGGCACGTCCTTCTTCTCCTCGGCGGACTCGTTCGCAATGATCCGCGGCGGCCATGTTGATCTATCGATTCTGGGTGCGATGGAAGTGGACGAGCAGGGCAACCTGGCGAACTGGATGATCCCCGGCAAGATGGTGAAGGGCATGGGCGGCGCGATGGACCTGGTGGCGAGCGCGCGTCGCGTGATTGTCACCATGGAGCACACGACGCGCGATGGACGTCCGAAGATACTGAAGCAGTGCACGCTGCCGCTCACCGGTCTTGCGGTGGTGGATACGATCGCTACCGAGATGGCGTGGATCCGGGTGTCCCGTGAGGGTCTGGTGCTGGAAGAGATCGCACCGGGAATAAAGCCGGCCGATGTGCAAGCGGCTACAGAAGCGAAACTTCATGTGAGCCCGACGCTGACCGTGATGCGGGAAGCGCCTCAACGTATCAGCAAACTGTAAATGTGCGGACCCATCCGAATGATTTTCTTCCGGGTTGCTTATGCCCTATTAACAAGTTCCTTCACGTTTACTTATGGCGCATTGCATAGGCTGAATCGGTAGACCTGGAATGTGAGCGTGCCGAGTCGTTGCCGTTATACGACACCTCGGCCGACCACCACGTGATCCAGCGTACTGAGGAACTTCATGCAAACAGCCAAATTCTCCTTACGCCCGACCATGCATGTCGGGAACAGATTTATCTGCGCCATCCTTGCTGCTGTCTTTCTCGTGCCTTGGTCTTGCTGGGCGCAATCGCAGCCGGGAAGGCAGGGTGCCGCTCCTGAGGCACCGACTCAACAGGATGCAGTGACACCAGCCGATTCGAATGCGGCGATTCTTTCTGAACTGGAGTCGATGAGGAAGCGCATCGAGCAGCTCGAGGCGCAACTGAAGGCGCAATCCGCAACCAAGAGCGATCCATCAGGCAAGAGCGATACGTCGATCGGCGCCGCACAACAACTCCAGACAGCGCGTGAGAGTCTGGCTGCGGCAGCGAGCGAGCCGGTGGCTCCCGCAGCGACGTCAGTTTCCGCGGCGGCGACAGCAAAGGCGGAGCCCACTGCAGACTCTCAAGCGAAGGCTGAGCCATTCGCCTTTGCTGATTTCACGTGGCTGAATGGAAATCCGCGCACGGAGACACCTGCATTCGATTCGAAGTTCTTTACGCCGGAGATTCGTGCTGACATCGATTACACCTATGACTTCCGCCATCCGAAGGACGACACGATCGGCGGCTCAAGCGAAGTCTTCCGCGCCAATGAGGTCCAGCTGACACAGCTAGGGGTGGGTGGGGACTTCCACTACGACCATGTCCACGCCCGCTTCATGACGCAGTACGGCATGTACTCAACTACCACGCCGCGCAACGACTCCAGCTATTCGCGCGGGCAGTGGGACCTTGCTGATGCGTACCGTTATCTTTCGGAGGCATACGGCGGTTATCACTGGAACGCGATGCACGGCATCAATGTGGATGCGGGTATCTTCATGTCCTATGTTGGCCTGTTCAGTTACTACAACTTCGACAACTGGGCGTATCAACCCTCCTATGTTTCGTCGAATACTCCATGGTTCTTTACCGGCGTACGCGCGCAATTCTTCCTTTCCGACAAGCTCAAGGTTGAGCCGTGGTTCGTGAACGGCTGGCAGTCGTACGGGCGATTTAACAACCGTCCCGGCACCGGGGGGCAGATTCTGTGGCGTCCTACGGGTAAGCTCTCGATCCTCGGCAATCAGTACGCCCTCGGCGAGGACGCGTTGGGAAATCCGGGGCGCGTCCGGTACCACACGGACGACAGCATTCAGTACAAGTACCTGGACCGGCCGGAGGCGAACTACGTTAGCAAGGCCGCCTTCTCGCTTACCGCTGACGCCGGCTGCGAGCATGGCGGCGGAGTAAGCTGCCACGGCGATTCCGCCAAGGGGCCGAAGCAGAGCTTTCTGGGATTCATGCTTTATAACCGTCTGTGGTTCGATCGGAACCTGTTTGGGCTGACGCTTGGCGGCGGTAGGATCAACAATCCCGGACGATATCTTGTACTGCTGCCGCCGATCAATGGGGCGAATGCAACCTCCGGTACGCCGTACTTCACAGAGAATCCAGGAGACAAGTTCAAGGCGTGGGATGCGTCGGCGACGTTCGACTACATGCCCAGCCAGTACATTACCTGGCGCCTGGAGTACGACCATCGCGCCGCCGACGTGCCTTACTTCTCCGGACCGGGCGGTATTACGCCCCCGGGGGGAAACCAGGGCACGCCGGGGTCGATGGTGCCGGGATGGACACCGGATCTGCGCAACAGCGAGAACCGGATGACGGGCGCGGTCCTGGTGAAGTTCTAACGGCGATCAGGCCGGGACCGCGGCGTCGTGGCTGAGGCGTAGGAGCGACTCTGCATAGGGTGCGCGGAGGACGCCGCGCTCGGTGATGATCGCGGTGACGTATTTGGCCGGCGTGACATCGAAGGCCGGGTTCCAGACCCCGACATGATTTGGCGTGAGCTGCTTGCCTGCGTGATGCGTGACTTCGCTGGGCGAGCGCTGCTCGATGGGGATATCGGCGCCGGTTTTTGTTGCGAGATCGATGGTGGACCAGGGGGCGGCGACATAGAAAGGGATGCCGTGCTCCTTGGCCAGCACTGCCACCCCATAGGTGCCGATCTTGTTGGCGACATCGCCGTTAGCCGCGATGCGGTCCGCGCCGACCACGATGGCCTGCAGCTTGCCCGCGTGCATCAGGCTGGCGGCCATGTTGTCGCAGATGACGGTGGTGGGGATCTTGTCCTTCATCAATTCCCAGGCGGTGAGGCGCGCGCCCTGCAGGAAGGGACGCGTCTCGTCTGCGTAGACCTCGATCTTGCGTCCGCTCTCGACCGCGGCGCGGATAACTCCGAGTGCTGTTCCATACCCGCAGGTGGCGAGCGCCCCGGCGTTGCAGTGCGTGAGGACACCGGCGCTCTGCGGCAGCAGCTCGGCGCCGAATGCGCCGAGCGCGCGGCAGGCGGCGATGTCCTCGTTGTACATGCGCTCGGCTTCAGCAATGAGACCCTGCTTGACGCTGGCGACGGTGCCGCCGGGTCCTGCGGCGAGCTCGGCCGCGTGGCGGCGCATGCGCTCGATGGCCCAGAAGAGATTCACAGCGGTCGGCCGCGTAGCGGCGAGCGTCTTGCCGATGACGCGGATCTCGGCGAGCAGCGCGGGCAGCGTGGTGGCGGTCGAGTGCCGCGCGCCGAGCGCGACGCCCATGGCAGCGGAGACGCCGATGGCGGGCGCGCCACGCACGACCATGGTGGTAATGACGTCGGCGACATCCTGGTAAGTCTTCGCCAGTACGTAGGTCTCTTCGAGCGGGAGGCGGGTCTGGTCAAGGAACCGGACGCCTTCCGAGGTCCATTCAAGTGTCGGAATCATGGCTTCTTCAGTGTACGAGACGTAACGTTACCCGGGCACCGTTTTTGGCTTCAGCATGTAGGAAACGGACTTTAGGGGCTTTCCGGTGAGTTGTTTATGACTTGCTCAGGTTAGAGTAGCCGGCTTGTGGCGACCGGAGACGAACTGCTCAGGAGGCTTTCCTGGGCCACGCGATGACGTTGCTTGGCTCGAGCACGCAGATTCTGGATCCGCCGGGCTGGGTGGTGAAGCAGTCGGCGACCGCCTTCAGCAATGCCTGAGGCTCCATCAATCCAAAGCGCAGGCAAAGCACGAAGACGCTCGGATTGCTCTCATGGACGCGGTCGATGAAGTTGTTCTGCTCGGTGGGCGTGAAGGTGTGACCGATGATCGACATCTGGCAGTGTGCAGCGAGCTGGATGGCGCTGGTCAGGCTGCTGGTGCGCATGGTGCGATAGCCAGCCCTTTCGAATATCAGGGCTCTTGTGGACTGGAGAGTCGGGTCTCGTGACACCAGCAGGATTGTCTTTGGCATAGCGGCCTCGGCCGTTTGGCTACGAATCTGTGGAAGGGTTCCGGTCCGTGGCCCGCTGGTGGCTGGCGTGACGGATCGAATTGGCGGCCGCCCTGATGGTTTTCATGGAAGCGTCCCTCCTGCAATTCAGTCATAGCACTGGAAAGCATCGCAGCCAATCGTAAACCGCAAATGACGGTGATTTCTTGCCCGGGCTGACTTTGTCACATTTTTCTGGCAGATCCCGGCCAGACCTGCAGGGAACGAGGCGGTCGCTTCGCCGAAGCGGCAGTTCGGCGAGCAGGCAGTGCGCACGCAAAGCGCGATGTTGGCAAGAAATGCCGCAGCAAACGAATGCCCGACGGCTCTGCGCGGAGCGGCGGGCACTCGGATGCTGCCTGAGTTGCTATTTCGCCATTTCCTCGCGAATGGGTTGCTGCGGAGCGGCGAACAGCGTGCGCGAGATGAGGCCTCCGACGATGGCGCCGGCGATGGGTGCGACCCAGAAGAGCCAGAGCTGCGAGAGCGCCCAGGTTCCCTGAAAGATGGCCGGGCCGGTGGAGCGGGCGGGATTGACAGAGGTATTCGTAATCGGAATAGAGACGAGATGGATGAGCGTGAGACAGAGGCCGATAGCGATAGGAGCGAAGCCTTTGGGCGCACGCTCGTCGGTCGAGCCGAGGATGACCAGCAGGAAGAAGGCGGTGAGCAGAAACTCTGCGACGAAGCAGGCGAGCAGGGAGTAGCCGCCGGGCGAGTGAGCGCCGTAGCCGTTGGAGGCGAAGCCGGCGGCGCGGGAGAAACCTTCCTTGCCGCTGGCGATGACGTACAGGCAGGCCGAGGCGACGATGCCGCCGACGACCTGGGCGACGATGTAGGGGAGAAGCTCACGCGCCGGAAAGCGTCCGCCTGCGTAGAGGCCGAAGGAGACGGCGGGGTTGAGATGCGCGCCGGAGATGTGGCCGATAGCGAAAGCCATGGTGAGCAAAGTGAGGCCGAAGGCGAGGGCGACGCCGGCGAAGCCGATGCCGAGCTGAGGATAGGCTGCGGCGAAAAGCGCCGATCCGCAGCCGCCAAAGACCAGCCAGAAGGTGCCAAAGAACTCTGCAAGTGCCCGAGTAGAGATGGACATGAAATTCGCTCCCTTGCTGCGAGGAATTGGTGCGGCGGATGGATTGTCGCGCAAAAGAGACTTGCCGTCCAGCCAATTGCGGCCGATGGTCGATCACGTTTGGATTTGTGACTGACCGAGGTTGCATTTACATTCCATTCACAAGACAGGCTGCGGTAGACATGTCGGAAGAGCGCGGCGTTGAAGCTCGAGTGAGGTGGCGGACTGCATATTTGATCTCGGCCTGATTGCGCAGGTTAAGGCGGAGAGAGCAAAAAAAAGATGGACGGAAGCGGAGGCCCGGCTTCCGTCCTGTAAGGAGAGGAACGGTTATTTCGCGACTGCGTTAAGGAAGGTAAGGCCGTGGAAGGTGCCGAAGCCGGTAGCGTTGTCCCAGCCGGTGCCGACGGTGAGCGAGCTATCGATGCCGAAGCCGAAGTCGACATCGGTGCCGCCGCCTAGATCCCATACCGCACTGGTGAAGCCGGTATTGCCTTCGAGCACTCCGTTGAAGAGCGCGGTGGGTGAGTAGTAGGTGGAACCGTTCTTATCGAAGATAGTTCCCGCTACGTTGGTGGAACTGGAGAGAGGCAGAACATCGTCCGCGGCGGACTTATGCGCGGCGATATTCGGCGCTGCCTGTCCAAGCGCATGGCCGGCGTTCTGGTTGGCGATGGCCCAGATGGCGGTGAAGATAGGGCTGGCGAGGCTGGTGCCACCTACGCCAACTTCCACCACCTGCTTGCCACTCGACGTGATGACGATGGGCACGCCGGTGTAGGGATCGGCCAGCGCGGAGATATCCGGCGTCTGACGCCCTTTGCCGGGCAGCGACTTCTGCCACGAGGGCTTGGCAAAGTAGAGGCTTTCTCCGCCACCGCCGCCGCCTACGAGTCCCAGCGGTGACGGCGGATCGAGTACGCCGCCCGCGCTGAGGTAGACGACGGTATCGCCCCAGCCGAGCGTCTCGGTTCCGGATGCGCCCACCTTGTTCAGGATGGCGGTGCCGCCGACTGCAGTCGCGTGCGGCGAATCCGAGGGAACGCCGGCCGCGCCCTGCGGCGTGCCCAGCCCGCTATCGCCGCCGTCGCCGGTGGAGAACTGGAAGGAGATGCCCTTTGCCGCGGCGAGCGCGAGCACTTGATCGAAGGATTTCTGCTCCAGCGGACCGGCAACGACGTCGGTGTCGACTTCCCAGCTATCGCTGACGGAGTTGCCGAGGTTGTGGTTCGTGATGTAACGAATCGCGTCCTGGAAGTCTTCGTTGTCCTGGCCGGCAGCCGCTACGACGAGGATTTTCGCTCCGGGTGCAATGGCGTGTGCCCACTGCACGTCGAGGGCGATCTCACCGTCCCAGCCGGTGAGCACACCTGCATTGGGACTGGTGGGCTTGCCTTCGGGATAGACGATGCTGAAGTTGGAGGAATTGAGTTGCGGAAGACCATTCAATGTAGAGAAAGCATTGGCATCCGCTTCGATGGTGGGATAGCCGTAGGCTTCCAGGAGAACGATGGTCTGTCCTTTGCCGTTCAGCCCTTGCTTATAGGCGGCAGGGAGGCCGTAGATCTGCTGCAACTGCGCGGCAGTGTAATCGGGCACTAGATTGGGGTTCGCGCCATAGACGTTCCCGTAGTAGACGCCGACGGGAAGAGAAGCGCCGGGCGTGGTGAAGGTGAAGGTCTTAGGCGCCGAGAGGATTTGGTTCGTGATGATGGACGAGAGGCCGCCGGATGCTTCGACCTTGCTGAGTGCGATGGATGCGTAAGGCTGCTTGGTTCTGAAGTCGAGTGCGCGCTTGATGAGCGGATGCACCTGGTGGCTTTCGATGCCTGAGACAGAAGAAACATAAGCGGCAGCAGCGCCGCTGAGTTGAGCGTTCTGCACATTGGCGCGGAAGGTCCTGCCGTTGCGCTGGAATTGATGGATCTGCGTGTTGAATGTGCGCTCCACATTTGCTGTGGTGCCGCGAGCGCGCACCGAGAAGCCATTCTCATCGGTGGAGAGGATGGTGAGCCCGTTGCTCTGAAGCTGTTTCTTGACGGCGTCGATCTGCTGCTGGGGCGGAGCGAACTTTTTCAGATCGGCATCGGTGAGCCAGTGATGGTAAGTAGGTGAGGCGGGATCGTAGAGAGCGTCGAGCGTCTTCTCGAAAGCTGCTTCATTCTGTAGCTTGAAATGCACGGTGATGTTGATGGCTTCAGATGCGTTGGCCGGACCGAGATCGCTGGCGAGCCGTGTGGCAGGAGAGATGTCGTTCTGTGTGAACTGCGCCAGCGCGGGCGACACAGCTACGGCCGCGAGCGCGAGAAGGAAAGGCAGGCGAAACTTTGGAACTATCATGGCTTCTCCTAAAAGGTTGAACAGAGTGGATCCGGGGTACGAGCGCAGGACGATTGGCGTCCGGCCGATGGGCGGACGATCCCGTCTCAGACGCAGGAACAGAATTCCCGGCGAGCTGATTACGGTTTGCGATCGACAAACAACGTCAACAACAGAGGAAGTGGGGAAAGGGAATCAGCAAAGTCGTGCTCTCTCCGTGATGGCGGTTGCGGTGAGGAAGGTTGCCGGAAAATAAAACGGCCCACGATGCGGAGATCGTGGGCCGTTCGGCGGTCTGTATGTCGTTACGCCTAAGTCGTGCGCGTATGCAGACGCCTGCCCACGTAAAACGAACAGACGTGACAGGCATTACCGATATGCGAACGCGACATGGCGGAACTATAGTCCAGGATCGCGGCCGTGTCTATCGAGGATTGTGAATTTTTGTCTGCGAGGAATGCCTGCTGAGTTTCGTTGGCTGGAGTCGCGCGACCCGGTGAACGCAGGGTGAGAGCGCCTTCTATAATCGGCGGCATGGCTGAGCAGCAATCGACACCGAATACAGCAAAGACAGGCAGCAAGAGGCGGCATTGGAACTGGCTGTTGCTGTCGCCACTGCTGCTGCTGGTGTATCCGGGCCTGTACGCGCGATCTGCGCCGGAGCTGTTCGGTTTCCCCTTCTTTTACTGGTACCAGCTTGCCGTGGTGATTGCGACCGCACTGCTGACCGGCGCGGTGTATTGGCTGACGCGCGATCGTGCCGATGAGTAGCCAGAACATCTACGACAATGCGGAATTCTTTGAAGGCTACAGCCGAATGCGGCGCTCCGTGGAGGGGCTTGCCGGTGCCGCCGAATGGCCGGCGATGCGGGCCCTGCTGCCCGATCTGCACGGGCGGCGGGTTCTGGACCTGGGCTGCGGCTTTGGATGGTTCTGCCGCTGGGCGCGTGAACACGGTGCGGCGCAGGTTGTGGGCATCGATGTCTCCGAAAATATGCTTGCGCGAGCGCGAAGCGCGACTTCAGATGCGGCGATTACGTATCAGCGAGCGAATATGGAGAGACTCGATCTGCCGGAAGCTGCGTTCGATCTGGTGTATAGCTCGCTGGCGTTTCATTATGTCGAGGACTTTTCCGGTCTGATGGCGAAGGCGCATCGCACGCTGAAGCCGAAAGGACATCTGGTTTTTTCGATCGAGCATCCGGTGTTTATGGCGCCTGAGCATCCGGAATGGTTCCTGGACGCAAGAGGAAGCCGAATGTGGCCGGTGAACCGCTACTTCGCCGAAGGGCCGCGGGAGACCGACTGGCTGACCAAAGGCGTCATCAAGCAGCACCGGACGATGGCAACAACGTTGAATGTGCTTATCGGGCAACGCTTCCGGCTGACGCATGTGGAGGAGTGGCAGCCGACAGACAAGCAGATCGAGTTATGGCCGGACAGCGCGGAAAACCGCGAGCGGCCGATCTTCCTTATCGTGGCTGCTCAGCGGTAATCTGGCTGGCCGTATACTGAAAGCCTTTACATGGGCAGAATACCGGCATCTCTTTCCCAACAGGCAGGCTGCGTGTGCAACTGACATTCATCGACTGGCTGATCATGCTGGTCTACTTCGTCTTCGTGCTGGGCATCGGCTTTGCCCTGAAGCGCTACATGCGCACCAGTAACGATTTCTTCCTGGCGGGCCGGTCGATTCCGGCGTGGATCTGCGGGCTGGCTTTCATCTCCGCGAACCTGGGCGCGCAGGAAGTGATCGGCATGGGTGCCTCGGGCGCGAAATACGGCATCGCGACCAGCCACTTCTATTGGATCGGCGCGATCCCGGCGATGGTGTTCGTCGGCATCTTCATGATGCCGTTTTATTACGGATCGAAGGCGCGCTCCGTGCCGGAGTTTCTGCGGTTGCGCTTCGATGAGAAGACGCGCGGGCTGAATGCGATCCTGTTTGCGGTCATGACCGTGTTTTCGAGCGGCATCTCGATGTATGCGATGGCGCTGCTGATCCAGAACCTGCATATGCTCGACTCGCTGTTCCAGGCGGCGGGCATTCCGCTGAGCTGGATCTTCCATGTATCGATCGCGATCAGCGCGGTGATCGTGCTGGCGTATATCTTCCTGGGCGGGCTGACCAGCGCGATCTATAACGAGGTGCTGCAGTTCTTCCTGATCGTGGCGGGATTTCTCCCGCTGGTGTGGATCGGGCTGAAGAATGTGGGCGGCTGGAACGGCATCAAGCACACGCTGGGGCCGGCGTATACGCACTCCTGGCGCGGCATGGAGCACGCGAGCACCAATCCGCTGGGCGTGGAGTGGTTTTCGCTGGTGATGGGGCTTGGGTTTGTGCTGAGCTTCGGCTACTGGTGCACGGACTTTCTGGTGATCCAGCGCGCGATGGCGGCGGATTCGGAAGAGAGCGCGCGCAAGGTGCCGCTGATCGCGGCGATCCCGAAGATGTTCTTTCCGTTTCTGGTGATTCTGCCGGGGCTGATTGCGATCAGCGTGCCGACGGTGCAGGAGCACCTGGCTGGGCCCGCAGCGACGGCGTCGAGTGCTGCGCCATCCAGCGCCAACACACAGGCAGCAATTGCACAGACGGCCGAGAACAAAGGTGACGTACAGGCAACAGGGATGCAGGGTCGCGGGCTGATTCCAGTGAAGGTGAACGCGATCACAGGAAAGCCGGTGGTCGACCAGGACGGCAAGCCGGTGCTGAACTACGATCTCGCGATTCCGAACATGCTGCTGCGGTATTTTCCGACCGGCATTCTGGGCCTGGGGCTGACGGCGCTGCTGGCGAGCTTCATGTCCGGCATGGCAGGGAATGTGACGGCGTTCAACACGGTGTGGACGTATGACATCTATCAGTCATACATCCGCAAGAACGAGACCGACGAACACTATCTATGGATGGGCCGCGTCGCGACCGTCGGCGGGATACTGCTGTCGATCGGCGCGGCATATACCGTGACGAACTTCAACAACATCATGGACGCGCTGCAGATGGTGTTTGCGTTCGTAAACGCTCCGCTGTTTGCGACCTTTCTGCTGGGAATGTTCTGGAAGCGCGCGACCGGGCATGCCGCGTTCACGGGACTGCTGGCCGGAGTGCTGGCGGGGCTCGGCCATATCGGGCTGACCTTGCCGGTGGGCGAAGGCGTGAGTGTGAAGGGCGGATGGCTCGGCGCGGTGCACCACTATCCAAGCGAGATGGCGCAGAATTTCTGGACGGCAATCTGGGCCTTTGTGGTGTGCCTGGTCGTTACGTTTGTGGTGAGCCTGTTCACGCGCGAGCGCGAAGAGCGCGAGTTGGTCGGCCTGGTGTATTCGCTGACGCCGAAGCCGGAGGAGCATGATCTTCCATGGTGGAAACGGCCGGTGACGCTGGCTGTCGTGGTGCTGGTGATGGCGGTGGTTTTGAACCTGATTTTTGCCTAAGGAGATCGCAGTGGGACTGGATATTCGGATACCGCTGGGGCTGATGTTTCTGGTGACAGGCGGGCTGATGGCTGTCTACGGCTTGTTCACGCGAGGCAGCGCGATCTACGGAAAATCGCTGAACATGAATATCAATCTCATCTGGGGCAGCTTGATGCTCGTCTTTGGGTTGGTGATGTACATCATGGGGCGGCGGCCGCGGCGGCTGGTGGCGGACCACGTAGAAGGAACCGAACGTCCCTTGGGCGGCCGCGCGAACCACTAGATTTCAAGCTGCGAACGAGAGGTAGGCGACAGTAGCAGAACTTCAGGCTTGCGGGCGAATTGATGAAGGATATTCTCCGGGGCGTGCTCTCGCCAGTCCGGACCTGCGCGGAGAGCTGCAAGAGATCGCAGGTAGTGGTCCATGCCGGGAAATGCCTCTAACCAGACGAAGACGGTTTCATCGTCTCTGACGGGAAGTTTGGGGTAGGTGTTAGGAGCATGTTCTGTCTGGAACGTTTCAACCACGTGAGTGCCAGTTTCCAGGAGACGGGGCTTCATCGTCTGCTCAAAAAACTTTGCGAAATCCTCGATTGCCGAGCCCATAAGGTAATGGATGTTCACGACCAGGAGGCCATCCCGTTGCAGGGCTGGGTTTCTGGATGCAATTGAAGGAGAACGCTCAGGACGCAGGAGGAGGACGTTGTCGGAATCGAGCATCGTCGTATTTGCCGCATTGCGATGTGCCTTCCACACCGGACCTT
The DNA here is from genome assembly GCA_963758545.1 of uncultured Acidobacteriaceae bacterium. GTDB lineage: Bacteria > Acidobacteriota > Terriglobia > Terriglobales > Acidobacteriaceae > KBS-83. The sequence goes on from CAVWVY010000002.1 coordinate 554,845, forward strand.
CGTAGAACGCTGCGAGCATGCGTTTGCGTTCGACCATATCGGGGAAACCGCGCATCCAGACGAAGCGATTGGGATCGTCCAGGTCGCGGAATGGACCAAAAACCGCCATGCCAATCGTTTCCTGAGGCTGGATGAACTCGTTTTCAAAAAGTGAGATCAGAGTCTCGCGTGCACCAGTGTGCAACGTGTACTGCCTCAGTTCCACGATCGAACAATCTCCTAACAATGTGGTCCCCTTCGCGAAGCTTTGGCCGTTGAGCGCGGCAAAGGCCGCGAACGTGCCGGCGCCTTTCAAGATGTCGCGTCTCGTCCTCATGAGTCCGCTATTCAGTGTGCAAATGACGGACTCCAATTCCAAGGTCCAATTTGTTGATATTCGAGAAGGCCACTTCCAGTTGCCCAACCGGCGCAGGGCATTCCGGTAATCTCCGGTCAACACGCAGTGCGGACTTTCGCTGTTGTGTGTAACTCAATTGCATCTTACAAACCGTGGAGGAAGACCAGAGATGGGCGAAATCGTACGGCTTCATGCGAAGGACGGTCACACACTGGATGCATACGCGGCGCAGCCGGGCGTGCCTACGACGGCCGGCCTGGTGATCGTGCAGGAGATCTTTGGCGTGAACGCGCACATCCGCGGCGTGGCGGACCGGTATGCGGATGAGGGCTTCGTCACCATTGCCCCGGCGCTCTTCGATCGGATCGAACACGGCGTTGATCTAAAAGATGACGGCGATGACCGGCAGCGTGCGATGGCGCTGCTGTCTAAATTCAATATCGATAAGGCGGTGGAGGACATTGCCGCTGCGGTCGAATGGCTCGAGGGCTTTGGACGCTTTGACGGAATCAGCATTGGCGTGGTGGGCTACTGCCTGGGCGGCACGCTGGCGTGGTTGAGCGCGGCGCGGCTGCCCATCGACGCCGCAGTGGGCTACTACGGCGGGCGAATCGCGCAATACCTGGGCGAGCGGCCAAAGGCGCCAATCATCCTGCACTTCGGCGAGCAGGACCAGCACATTCCGCAGAGTGAGATCGACAAAATCGCAAAGGCGTATCGCGAGGTGCCGATCTACACCTATCCGGCAGGGCACGCCTTCAACCGCGAGGGAAGCAAGGGATACGATGCGGCGTCGGCCGAACGCGCCCGCGAACGGACGCTCGCATTTCTCCGTGAACATTTGAAGCAGAACGTGAAGTAACAAATATTTCCTCACGCTTCCGCCGCTACACTGAAGTCGCATGAAGCGGCGCGAGATTGAGCATTACGAGATCCTGAAGAAGCTGGGCTCCGGCGGCAGCGGCGTGGTCTACCTAGCCAACGACACGCTGCTGATGCGCCCTGTGGTGCTGAAGATCTTGAAGCGCGGAGCGCTGTCGCTGGAACAGATGCGCACGACAGTGCTGCGCGAGGCGCGGCTGGCCTCTGCCATCGAACATCCGAACGTCTGCGCCATCTACGAAGTCGGCGAGTCAAGCGACGAAGCTTACATCGTGATGCAGTATGTGCCGGGGCGCTCGCTGGACCGCCTGATTGCGCAGGGGCCGGCGAACGTGCAGCTTGTGCTCTCCGTCGGGATACAAATTGCCGATGGGTTGAGCGCGGCGCACCAGATCGGCATTTATCACCGCGATCTTAAGCCCGCGAACGTGATGCTGACTGACGGTGGCCTGGTGAAGATTCTCGACTTCGGGCTGGCGCGGCGGAAGACCCCGGACGAGGCGGAGTTCGATCCGGCGCAGCCGACGCGACGCAAGCAGGGCGCGGTGGCAACGACTTATACGGCGCGCGGCGGCACGCTGGCCTACATGGCGCCCGAGCAGTTTGTCACCGGGCAGAGCAGCGTACAGAGCGATCTGTTTGCCTTCGGTGTGATGCTGTATGAGCTCGTGAGCGGGCGGCATCCGTTTGTGCGGCCCGATGCCGGAAGAGCTGCAGGGGATACGCGCGATCCAGTTTGCCGATCCGCCATCGCTGAAGACATGCTGCCCGGAGGTGCCGGACGAGCTCGCGAGCGTAGTCTTTCGCTGTCTCGAAAAAAATCCCGCGGACCGGTATGCATCGGCGGCGGAGGTGCGCGAAGCGTTGAAGACGATCATGCGCACCAAGCAGTTCGAGACGACGACGCTGCCGTTCGATCTTTCCGCCAACGTGCCGCCGGCGGAGCGGGAGAAGCGCTCGACCGGCATGCTCTCGATGCTGGCGGAGCGTTTTCGCGAATCGGCGGATGAGCAGGCGAAGGAGAACACGATTCTGGTGCTGCCGTTCCAAAATTTCGGACAGCGTGGGAATTTTGGACAAGCGAAGACGGAGCCGGGCGCGGAGGCAGAACGCCACGCGGAAGACTCGCCGATGTACGGCTTTGCGCTGGCGGATGCCATTGCCACGCGGCTGGCGCGAATGCCTTCTCTGGTGGTGCGGCCTTCGAGCGCTTTGATGCAGTTGCCGCTTTCCGTGCAGCAGATGGATCCGCTGGCGCTGGGGCAGCGGCTGCTGGCGCGGTATGTGCTGGCGGGAAGTTTTCTGCGCTCCGATGAGGGCTTCGACCTGAACTGGCAATTGCTCGATGTGGCAGGGCAGAGCGTGCGGACCGGCGGCGCGATCCGCGTAGCGACGTTCGATCTGATCGCGGTGCAGACGGAGATTTCGAACGAAGTCTTCGCCACATTGCAGGGCATGGGGCAGAAGCTGAACGGCGCGCATGCCGAGCGCTCCATGCGCACGTCACGGCTGGGCGAGCAGGTTTCCGAGGAATATCTGCAGGCGCGAGCGCTGCTGTCGTCGTTTGTCGCGCGCGCGGGGTCGCGGGCCGATCTGGATCGCGCGCTCCAGGGCTTTGAGCACGTTGTGGAGCGGGATGCGCAGTTTGCCGCGGCGTGGAGCGGGCTGGGGATCGTACATCTGCAGTACGTGCGTAACGGATTCGGTGGCCAGATGCACCTGCTGAGCGCGCGCCGCGCCTTCGACAAGGCGCTGGAGATCGATCCGGGGTCGATTGAAGCGAACCTCTATCGCGTGTACATGATGCTGTCGCGCGGCGAAAAGGAGAGCGCACGCCACGGCATCGAGCAGTTGCTGCGCACCAGCGGGAACGACTGGAATGTGCACTCGATTGCGGGAATCACCCTGCGCCTGGACGGCATGTATGAAGACGCGCTGGCGCAGTTCAATCGCTCGCTGCAGTTGAATCCGGCAAACGCGCCGGCGATCTACAACCACCGCGCGCGTGTCTATCAGTACCAGAACCAACTGGAACTGGCGGAAGAGGAGCTGCAGAAGGGACTGACGCTGGAACCGAAGCACTCTCTGCTGCGGACGTCTCTGGCGTACCAGCACATGCGCAAGGGCGAGCTGGAGAAGGCGATCGCGCTGCTGGAGACGGTGATCCGCGAGGATGACTCGATGCGCATTGCGTTTCCCACGCTCGCCATGTGCTATGTGCAGGTGGGACAGCGGGAGAAGGCGGCGTCGCTGATTGAAGAGGATTCGCTGTCAGCGGCGGAAGCGGACAGCGAGATGGCATACAGGCTGGCGACATATTTTGCAGTAGAGGGCGATGAGAGCGAGGCGCTGCACTGGCTGCGCCGCGCGATCTATCTGGGCAACGAGAACTATCCGTGGTTTTCCAAAAACCCTGCATGGCAGCGGCTGCACTCCCATACAGATTTCGAGCGCATCCTGGAAGACCTGAAGAAGAGCTACCGTAAAAATCAGAAGACGTGGCGGCGATTGCTGGAGCATGTGCCGCACGGATAGCGTGCATGAAAAGAGGGGAGCCGGGAGGCTCCCCTGATGTGGTACAGCCGAACGTCGCTCTATCTCGAAGCGGTGTTGGTGATCGGTGTGAGCTGCATGGGCTTGCTGAGGCCGAAGGTGAGCGACGAGCCTGACGGGAGAACCGCGACCTGACGGTTGATCAGGAAATGTGCCGTGATGACGCCGACACCAATGCCGGTACCGACGATCGCGCCCGTGGGGCCGCCGAAAACGGCTCCGGTAGCCGCGCCTGCGCCGCCGGCGATTCCGTACTGCGCGGCAAGCGTTTTGGGATTGTCGCGGGTCTGGATGGTGCCTTCGGCGTTGACCCGGGTCCCGGTAGAGCGTGAGGTCATGCTGGGTACGGCGCTCATGTAGTAGCGCGTGCCGTCGGGTAATACTACCTCATCGGCCAGCAGCCGCAGGGAGGCATGGCCAGAGATACGACGCCCATAGTCGGCATGCATCACGCGGCCGTGAACGACGGAGCCGGTGGGGATGATGACGCGGCCGTTCTGCACGACATCCTGCGCCACCTGCGCGGTGAAGAGTGTGCCGGCGCCATTCTGGCTGGAAGAGATTTCACGATCGAGCCTGGTGTGGATCGCCGTGCCTTCCGCGAGTGCGTTTGCCGGAGTGGGCACGCTGGTGACGATGTCGGCGTCGGGATTGTACGGGCGACCTGTCTGGCGGCCTTTCAGTGTGGGGGTCTGGACTGCTGCGCCGGTCTCATCCGTGACTGGAGTTTCGACGATGCCGTAATCCGGGTTCTCTGCTGGAGCTGTGCTTGCGGCAGGCGTCTGCTTCACGGACACCGTGGCGGGCGCCGGCAGCGTGGGCGCAGGTGCGTCAGTCGTCATTGCAGGCGGAACGACTGTGGGTGATTCGGTGGCGCGGATCACATCCGATGCCGGAGGTTGCGAGAGGCCCTCGTAGGGACTTGGCTTTGCGGTGGTCTGCGCTATGGCGACGGCGCTTGTAAGCGCCAGCGTGGCCCCGAGGATGAGACTGGACTTCATTGCGGCGAACCTCCTGCACTGGCAGAACTGACACCAGCGTAGACGAAGAAGTTGCGAAGAGGTTACGGGAAGCTGACGCCTGTATCTAAGAGGTTACTGGCCGGATGGCAAGACTGCGAAGCAGACCCGACTGCACGCGCCTGCAGCACAGACAATGCAAGGACGGATGCACGGGACCGATCTGCCCGTCTACTGCGTCTGTGCTTTTGACTTATGATCGCTCGGGAACGACAACATTGGAGTGATTGATCTTTATGTCCAGCGCTGCTGTTGAGTATGGCCGCCAGAACCAGGCGCGGTTTCTGAATGAACTTAAGGACCTGTTGCGGATTCCGAGCGTGTCCACGTTGCCCGAGCATGCGGGTGATATGCGGCGCGCGGCGGAGACGCTGGCGGCGGAGATGAAGCGGATTGGTCTTGAGAACGTGCGGCTGATCGAAACCGCGCATGGTGGGGCCGCGGGGCATCCGCTGGTATACGGAGACTGGCTGCACGCGACAGGGAAGCCGACGGTGCTGTGCTACGGACACTACGATGTGCAACCGCCAGACCCACTGGATGAGTGGCTGACGCCGCCCTTTGAGCCGACAGAGCGCAACGGCAATCTATATGCGCGCGGCGCGGTGGACGACAAGGGACAGATGTACATGCACCTCAAAGCGCTGGAGTCGCTCTTTCAAGCAGGCGAGGGTAAGCTGCCGGTGAATGTGCGGATCATCCTCGAAGGCGAGGAGGAGGTTGGCGGCGAGGGCATCGCGGCGTTTGTGCGCGAGCATCCGGAGGAGCTGAAGGCGGACTTTGCGCTGGTCTCCGATACGGAAATGTTTGCGCCAGAGCTGCCAACGTTATGCGTGGGTCTGCGAGGGATGATCTACACCGAGATAGAGGTACGCGGCGCGAAGACGGATCTGCATTCGGGCATCTACGGCGGCGCGGCACCGAATCCGTTTGTGGCTTTGGCGCAGATCATCTCCGGATTGAAAGACCGCGAGGGGAAGATTCTGATTCCCGGCTTTTATGACGATGTGCAGGCGCCATCGGAAGACGAGAAAGCGGCGTGGAAGAAGCTGCCGTTCGATGAAGAGCACTACCGCGAGGCGGAAGTGGGCTCGCCTGTGCTGACGGGTGAAGCGGGGTTCTCAGTGTTAGAACGGACGTGGGCGCGTCCGACGCTCGACGTGCATGGGATGCCTGGCGGTTTTACCGGCGCAGGAGCGAAGACGGTGATCCCGGCGCGCGCGACGGCGAAGGTATCCATGCGGCTGGTGCCGGCGATGACGCCGCAAAAGGCATTCGCGCAATACAAAGCGTTCGTCGAGTCGCTGGCGCCGAAGGGTGTGACGGTGGGTGTGCGGCTGATCCATTCGGGTGATGCGATTGTGATCGGGACGGACAATCGCTACGTGATGGCGGCGAAGGATGCGATGCGCGAGGTCTTCGGCAAAGAGACTGTCTTCGTGCGCGGCGGCGGATCGATTCCCATCGTCGGCGATATCGAGCGGCACCTGAAGATTCCCGCGGTGATGATGGGTTTCGGTCTGCCGGACGATAATCTGCACGCGCCAAACGAAAAATTTCACATTGCGAATTTCTATCGCGGCATCGAGTCGATCATTCTCATGCTGGAAAAGCTGGGCTCATGATCGCGGTGAACGTGGACGGCTGGGTGCTGGCCGGCGGTCGCAGCCAGCGCATGGGGCGGGATAAGGCGGGCATGGAGCTTGCCGGGATTTCGCTTTTGGAGCGGATGCTCGGCAAGCTCAGGAAGCTGGGTCTGGAGGCGCGAGTCGCAGGGATGCGTGAGCCGGTGGAAGGAGTCGCTGCCGAGGTAGTCAGCGATCTGCATCCGAATTGCGGGCCGCTGAGCGGGATGGAGTCCGCACTGAGCAGGAGCGAGAGGCAGCTTGTCATGATGCTGGGAGTCGATCTGCCGCTGGTCGAAACGGGATTCCTGCGGTGGATGCTCGAACGGGCGCAGGTAAGCGGCGCGGCGGCAACGATTCCGCGGATGCTCGGCCAGCCGCAGCCGCTATGTGCGGTCTATCGCCGCGAGTTGCGGGGGGGTATTGAACGCTCGCTGAATTCCGGCGACTACAAGACGATGACTGCCGTGGAAAGTGCAGCGGCGGGGACCGTGCTGGACCTCTTTGACGTGGAGCGAGCGGCGACGCTCGGCGCGTGGGATTCACCACTGCCGGTGCATTGCCAGTTCCTGAACTGCAATACGCGCGGGGAACTGGCGGCCGCGGCGGCGCTGCTTGCACGAACCCCTATGCTATGAGCATGGACGATCCAAGCAACCGAGAGCCCACACAGGATCGGGCTGACGCGGAGCAGAGAGTGGATCCGCAGACGGGCGAATCGCGCGCGGAAGAAGAGCTGCTGCGGGAAGCCGAGCCCAGGGGCGGTGAAGAGGTGCCGCTGCCCCCGCCCGATGAGACGCCACTGGAAATTCCGGCGGAGCTCATCCACGAAGATGTCCGGGAGGCGCAGGAGAATGGTGGTGCTTCGCAGCCGGCGGCGAAGCCGGAGCCGTACATTGTCTTCGACCATGTGTCGAAATCGTTTGGAGATCTGCACGTGCTCGATGATGTGAGCTTCCAGGTCATGGCCGGCGAGACGCTGTGCATCCTGGGCCGCTCCGGCGTGGGAAAGTCGGTAACGCTGCAGCAGATCATGGGCTTTCTGAAGCCGGACTCGGGGCGGATTCTGGTGGCCGGTGAGGACATCACCGGCTACAACGACCAGCAAATGGGAGAGGTACGCAAGAAAGTCACGATGGTCTTTCAAAGCGGCGCGCTGTTCGATTCGCTGAGCGTGGGAGAGAATGTCGCGTTCCCGCTGCGTGAGCGGAAGGAACTGGAAGAGGACCAGATTCAGAAGATCGTGAACGGCTTGCTGGAGATGGTCGGCGTAACCGGGATGAGCAACCTGCTGCCATCGGATTTATCGACCGGCATGAAGCGCTCTGTGGCGATCGCGCGTGCGATGGCTTCTCAGCCCCGGGCGATCCTCTATGACGAGCCGACGACGATGGTGGATCCGCTGATCGGCCGGTTGCTGGGCGATCTCATTCAGAAGCTGAAGACGCAACTGCTGCTGACCAGCGTTGTGGTGACTCACGATATGCGTTTTGCCGAACGTCTTGCCGATCATGTGGTGTTTCTGCATCAGGGCAAGGTCCTGTTCTTCGGCACGATGGATGAGATGAAGCAGAGCGACGATGAAATTCTGCAACAATTTCTGGAGCTCGATTCGCTCGTTCTTCCCAATGTGTAACTTTCGATCGGGCGCCATGACTCAGAAGTGTCATGTCCGAATGTGGAAATTCATAAGGAAAGAGTTGCACACTGCCCGTTGAGGATGTGACGGTAGAGAACGGGCTTAGCAGATAGAAGGATCCGTCGGCAGTGACAATCAAGTGATTTTTTCGTGGCTTTTTAGGCACAAACTGCGCTATGGGCTGACCGTACAATTAGCGCGCTATCAACATTCCGGGCCCCTCACGATGCTAGACTTGGCTTGTTTGTAAGCAATGCACTGCTTCTGGCGGATGCTGCTTGCCGGCCGCGTCTAACCGCAAAGCCGACAGGAGCAAGAAGAAATGGAACCGAGCGTGCAGGCGGAAGGGCGAAGAAAGAATCTCGCCAGCATTCTCATAGAGTTCCAGGCGATGCGTCTTTTGTGTGGCGCAGCGTGCGATCCGACCGCTACTAAGGCGCATCGAATTAGTTATTCCCTGATGCATTTCAAAGGTCCCATAACAGGCGTAGCCAGGTTCCCCCGATGAGCACCCCTGAGTTTATTCCCCGCATTCAGGTTTCCGAACCGATCCAGAGCGTTCGAAGCAGAGCGGTTGCAGGCGTTCGCTCGAGCATCGTGTCGCATTCGTTCCGAGTAGGGCTCCTCTGGGCGTTGTGCGATATGCTCTCGGTGCTGATTGCGGCAACGGTTGCCGTGAAGGTTTACCTCGGCAGCTTCATCCTTGCGAGCTTCATGGATGGTGACTCCGAGTTCCGGGCGCATTCCACATTTACTTTGAGCCCGTGGCTGACCGGATTTTTCCTGGGCTGGTTCATCCTGGCGCTCATTCTGGTCAGCCGACGCATGCATCTCTACGCGCCGATCCAGTTGCGCAATACGCTGCACGACCAGCGGCTGACGATTCAGGCGTGCTTCACAGCGGGTCTGCTGTTGTGCGGCGGCCTGTATGTAATTGGGCGCGGCAAAGAAGTATCGCGCGGCGTGGTGCTGCTGACCATCGTCTTCACTGCGATCCTGTTGAGCGCGCGCCGATTGGCGTGGCGGGCGACTGTCTATCGCCGTTATGACCGCGGCATCGAGACACGAAACATCCTGGTTGTGGGCACGGGACGCGTGGGTCAGGCGTTGCGGCATCATATCGAAAGCATTCGCCACCTGGGCTTTACCTTCAAGGGCTTTGTAGACGCGCCGGGTCTGGACTCCGAAGGCGTAACCGACAGCAGAGATGTGCTGGGCACAATTGATGAAGTGCTCGATCTGGCGCGCAAGCACTTTGTTGACGAGATCTTCCTGGCGGCTCCGTGCGAGCGCGTGCTGGTGAAGCGGCTGGTGGAACAGGCACGCGAAGCTGGCGTCGATATCCGCGTGGTGCCCGACCTCTACGACGGTCTGGCGTGGAACAGCCCCGTCGAATACATCGGACAGTTCCCGACCATCCCGCTGCACCGCGGTGAAGTTCCGGTGCTGGGCATGGTGATGAAGCGGCTGCTGGATGTTGCCGTATCGAGCGTAACGCTAGTGCTGTTGTCGCCGGTGTTGCTGGCAATTGCGATTGGCGTGCGCGTGGACACACCGGGGCCGATATTTTATGCGTCGGAGCGCATCGGCAAAAAGGGGCGGGTCTTCGGCTGCCTCAAGTTCCGCACCATGGTGCCCGATGCGGAGCGCCGCAGGGCCGAAATTCTGCACATGAACGAGCGCGACTCTGTGCTATTCAAGATCAGCAACGATCCGCGCATCACCCGTACCGGCCGCTTGCTGCGCAAGTACTCTCTTGACGAACTGCCGCAACTTATCAACGTGCTGCGTGGCGATATGAGCCTGGTGGGCCCGCGGCCTCCCATCGCGAGCGAGGTAAAACGCTACGAACTAAATCATCTGCGCCGTCTGGATGTAACGCCCGGAGTTACCGGTCTGTGGCAGGTGCAGGCACGTCAGGACCCCTCGTTCGACAGTTATATTTCGCTTGATACGGCATACATCGAGAACTGGAGCCTGTGGTTGGACATTAAGATTCTTGTCCGCACCGTCGGCGTGGTGGTTTCCGGCACGGGAACCTAGAGTTCTTGCACGCGACATACCATCAGGCCAGCCTGCCGGGCTGGCCTTTCGCATTGCATTCTCCGATACACTGAAACTGTGAAGATTGCGCTGGCGCAGATCGATCCGACGGTCGCGGATTTTCGAGGGAACACAGCACGAATCCTGCAGAACGTACGCGAGGCTGAGCAGCGTGGCGCGGACCTGGTGATGTTTCCGGAGTTGTGCGTCTGCGGCTATCCGACGGGCGATTTTGTGGAGAAGCCTTCGTTCGTGAAGCTTGCCGAAGAAGCCGCCGCGGAGATTGCGCGCGAGGCGACGACCGGCAAATCCATCGCGGTGATCTGCGGCACGCTGGTGCCCTCGCCGCCGGGGTCCGGCAAGCGCGTGAGTAATGCCGCGGTGCTGATGCAGAATGGCGAGATCACGTTTACCCAACGCAAGATGCTGTTGCCCTTCTACGACGTCTTTGACGAGCAGCGGTACTTTGCGCCGGCCGAGCGCCAGGACGTGGTCAAGATCGGCAATGAGCGGGTGGCGCTAACGATCTGCGAGGATGCCTGGAACGATAAGGGCTATTGGAAGCAGCGGCTATATACGACCGATCCGGTGGAAGAGCAGGTGCGGCAGGGCGCGACGCTGATCCTGAATATCTCGTCGTCGCCATTCTGGCAGGGCAAGCGGGAGCAGCGCTCGGAAATGCTGGCGGCCGCGGCGCGGCACCACCGACTGCCGATCCTGATGGTGAACCAGGCGGGTGGCAACGACAGCCTGATCTTCGACGGCACCAGCCTCGCTGTGAACGCGCGCGGCGAGACGATTGCGCAGGGTCGCTCGTTTGCCGAAGACCTGGTGATGGTGGATACAGCGGCGGGCACGGGCGAGATCCACAAAACCGTTGAGGGGGACGATGCAGCGACCTATGCCGCGCTGGTGATGGGAACGCGCGACTACATCCGCAAATGTGGTTTCAAGCAGGCGCTGATCGGCCTGAGCGGCGGCATCGATTCCGCGCTGGTGGCGGCGATTGCGGTGGATGCGCTGGGGAAGGAGAACGTGATCGGCGTAGGTATGCCGAGCCCATACTCGTCCCATGGATCGATTGACGACAGCCGCGCGCTCGCCGGCAATCTTGGGATACGGTTCGAGACCATTCGCATCGACGGCATCTTCAGCCAGTTCACAGATGCGCTGGCTCCGATCTTTGCGGGACGCGCGCCGGATGTGACCGAGGAGAATATTCAGTCGCGGATTCGCGGAACTCTCCTGATGGCGCTTTCGAACAAACTGGGCGCGCTGGTGCTGACGACAGGCAACAAGTCCGAGATGGCGGTGGGTTATTGCACGCTCTACGGCGACATGGTGGGGGCGCTGGCGGTGATTGGCGACCTGGTGAAGACGCGGGTGTATGGCTTGTCGCACTATGTGAACCGCGAGCGCGAAGGTGATCCCGGCAGCGATTCTCAACAAGGCGCCGTCGGCGGAGTTGCGGCCGGGCCAGCTTGATACGGATTCGCTGCCGCCGTACGAGGTGCTGGACCCGCTGGTCGAGGCCTACGTCGAGCGCTATATGCCCATGCGGGCCATTGCCGACCAGTTGGGCCTTGATTACGACCTGGTGAAGAAGATCGTGAAGCTGATTGAGCAAAGCGAGTACAAGCGGCAGCAGGCCGCGCCGGTGCTGAAGGTGACAGCGAAGTCTTTCGGAGGCGGACGCCGGTTTCCGATTGCAGTGAAAGTACAAGTTTAAGTTTCAGAGGTTTGGAGAAGAAAAAACTTATGGTTATGCGCTCGCGAAGCGGGTTGTTTGCGGCATTGTTGTGTGCAATATTGACAGCGGCAATACCAGTGCTGGGCCAAGCCAATCCGCCCGCGGCCCCGGATGCGCCCGCAGCACAGAGCGGTGCCCCTTCGCAGTCCGCTGCACCGGCGCAACTGCAGCCGATGCCGCCACCCGATCCGGCAAATTTCACCGCAACCGCGCCAAGCAAGGAAACAGTCGAGGCATTCCTGCGAGCGAGCTGGGGATACGACGAGAACCGCATCTTCCAGGTGCAGGCGATCCAGACCACGGCGGTGGCTGGGATCAGCCGCGTGACCGTGCTGGTGGAGGAAAAGGGCACGCAGCAGACGCAGCCTTCCGCGCTGACTTTTCTGACGCTGCCGGATGGGAAGCACCTGATCGCGAACGATGAGATTCTGCCCTTCGGCGCGCATCCCTTCGACAACTACCGCGACATTCTGGAGCGCGAGGCGAAGGGGCCCTCGCGCGGACCGGCCAACGCGCCGCTGCAACTCGTCGAGTTTTCGGACTATCAATGCCCGCACTGCAAAGAGGCGCAGCCCACGGTCGACCGGCTGCTGAAGGACTATCCGCAGGCGCACTTTGTCTCGCAGGTTTTCCCGCTGCGCAATATTCACAGCGAGGCAGAGAAAGCGGCGGAGACTGCCGTGTGCGTATCGAAGATCGGTGGAAACGAGGCATTCTTCAAGTACACCGATGCGATCTATGCGAACCAGGCGCAGTTGACGCCGGAGGGATCGGGAGAGGCCCTTGCGTCTGCGGTGAAGACCGCGGGCGTGGATGACGCGAAAGTGAAGGCGTGCGTGACTGAGCCTTCGACCAAGGCGGCGGTGGATGCGTCGCTGCAAGTGGGCCAGGAGGTGGGCGTTAACTCAACGCCATCGCTGTTTGTGAACGGCCGCATGCTCCCGCTCGCTGGGATTCCCTACGATCAGTTGAAGAAGATCATCGATTACGACTTGAAACAGGGCGCGGCTAAGTAGCAGATTGGTCATTTCTAATCGCCAAGCACCGCGCTTACCGGCAAATGGCATCCACAGAGAAGAGAGGTCTGATGCATGAGCACGGAAGGCTTTGCCGATGACGGCACGATGCTGAAAGAGTTAGCGCAGTTCGACCTTGCGCAGGAGATGAAGGAATCCGAGCAGAAGAAGCCGTGGCCGGGAGGCCATTTCGCGAAGATGCTCTTCAAGAAATCAGATTTCAGGATGGTTCTCATCATGATGGACAAGGGCGCCATCATGAAGGAGCATCATGCGGACGGGACCATCTCCGTTCAGGTGCTGAGAGGCTCGATTGACTTTCGCGTTCATGGAGCGACGCACAGCCTCCCGACGAATGGAATCCTGACGCTGGGAGCGTCCATCAAGCACGAAGTGGCGGCCCGTGAGGACTCCGCGATTCTACTCACCATCGCATGGCCGAGCAGCGAGAAGCTCCAGGGGATGAAGCACAGGGGCTACGGCACCTGAACCTCGTGAGGGAAGAACAGGACGAACACCGACCCGTGCGTGTTCTCCCTGGTCCGGCTCCGAGCGCGAATAAATCCTCCGTTTCTCTGGACCAGATCCTTCGCAACCCATAGCCCTAGTCCCGTTCCACCGATGCCCTTGGTAGAAAAGAAGGGTTCAAAGATGTGGGCGAGAATTTCTTGCTCCATTCCGGGCCCGTTGTCGGCAATCGTGATGCGAACGCCCTTCTGACCGGTGCTCCACCAGGTGATCTCACCGGCGGAGAGCGTAAGCACTCCGCCCCTCTTCATTGCGTCCAGCGCGTTGCTCACGATATTCAGAACGATGTGGCGCAGCTCGCCCTCATAACAGAAGAGCGGCGCTGAATCGGCACGCGCAATGCGGCCGGTTATTTCAGAGTTGCGAAGCCTCGCCCGGTTCAGAGCGAGCACCGATTCGAAGAGTTCCTTTAGATCAAGGTAGGAACGGGCGCTGTTCTGGCGATAAAAGCGAAGCGTGTGAGTGGCGATCTGCGAGACGCGGGAAAGTTCATCTTGGGCCGCGCCGATCAGCTTCTTCACTTCGGACGTCTGCGCTTGTGAGTCTGCAAGGTAAAGAAGATTTGTCACCGCAGCCAGCGGGTTATTGATTTCGTGCGCGATGGAACTGGCTAGCCGGCCAACAGATGCAAGCTTCTCGCTTTGCAGTACGGCCCTCTGCGCGATTTTCTGCGGCGTCACGTTGCGCACAATGGCGGAGAAAGCGACCAGGATGCCGGGCGCCTCCATGTGCGGCGTCAGGCTGATGGACAAATCCAATTGCTGGCTTGCTTTGTTAATGCCCACAGCTTCGGCCATCACTTCCTCGCCTCTGTGGATTGCAACGACAGCGCGGTCGAATTCCAGACGGCGATCGGCTGGAAAAATCAGGCTAACGAAGGATCTGCCGATCACCTCATCGGCGTCATAGCCGAACATATCGGCTGCTCCGCGATTCCACATCCTCACAGTGCCATCCGGGTGCATCGTGATGATGGCGTCCGAGCTTTGGCGCACCACTTCCGCCATCTGCTCCGCCTCCTTGCGCGAGCGCAGCAGATCGCGTTCGTATTGCAGGCGTTCCGTGGCCTGTAGCAGGATCATGCGAATGGAAGATGGCTTTGCTTCCGCATCGTACCGGAGAGCCGCAGATGCGAGCATCGGGATGCGCTCTCCCGACGGAGGAACGAGATCCAGAGCAATTTCATCGCGGACCCCGCTCAGCAGGAGCATGTGGATGATCTGGGTGTCGAAGAAGATGACGCCTGCCTGGGTCAGGAAGTGTCGAAAGTTTCTTTCCGGGGCTTCCGTTTCCGGCAACTCCATGATGCGCCGGAAGACGGCATTCGCGTGGAGAATGCGGCCATCCATGCCGAGCAGAAGGTAGCTGGAAGGCGCGTGTTCGTACAAATCCAGCAGATTTGCCGGATCCAGCCTGGAATCTACAGAAACCTCTGCATTGCGTCGGAAACCGTGCCCGGCGCGCTCAGATGCGGACAATGGCCTGTCGCCTCCATCATGACGAGTTCGCTGTTCTGGAGGCATCGGTGCACGTATTCTCCCACGGCCCGCGGAGCAATGGAATCCTCGTTGCACTGCAAAATGAGCGTTCTTGCCGTAACGCGCTTCAGATCGTCGCGATTGTCAGAGAGAAAGGTGACGCGGGCAAAATGCTGGGCAAAAACAGGGTCCGTTCTGCAGAAGCTGGCTTCGAGTTCCGCCGTGAGTTCCGGGCGATCCGAATTGCCCATGATGATTGGAGCCATCATGGCGTTCCAGCCTAGATGGTTCTTATCGAGCATGTCGAGAAGATCTTCGATATCGGCTTTGGCAAAACCGCCTACATAGTCTCCGTCGTTGATGTAGCAGGGAGAAGGCCCGATCATAATCAGATTGTCGAACAGCTCCGGCCGCCGGATGGATGCCAGTGCGCCGATCATGGCACTGACGGAATGTCCGACGAAATTGACATGCGTGAGATGCAGATCGTCAATGATCTCCAAAACGTCGGAGGCGTAACCGTTGAGGGTGCTGTAACGAGTGCGGTGAAAGGCAGAAGGATCGGAGAGGCCGGCGCCTACATAATCAAACAGGATGATCTTGTAGTCGGCTTCAAAGGCAGGCACCATCGCACGCCACATATTCTGATCACAACCGTATCCATGAGCGAACATGAGCGGCCGGGTGCCGTTCCCCAAAACTTTCACATTATTGCGGTGCACTATATTCATGTGTTCTTTCGATGCTGACAGGTCGTCGTCTTGATCATATGCTCAACGACAGAATCGGCATTTCCGAAAAAGTTTACTGATGGGTGGGAAGCAGCATGACCTGGCTTGCGCCGGAAGGATGGGGCAGGCGGACGACGTGCGGGGTGATGAGCACGACCAGCTCGTCATTGCTCTTCTGCACATTCTTGTTTGTGGTGGATTGCAGGCCGGGTATCTCGCTCAGGCCGGGAAACCCGCTGATGGCGCGCGCCTCCTGCGTGTTTAGATTGCTGGTCACCATGGCGCTTGTGCCATCCTTCAGATCGAGTGCGGCGGCGAACTCACGATTGGTCAGGACGGGAATGGCGTTGACGGAGCTGCCCGCCAGCGCATCGATCGACAGGTCGAGCTTGAGCGAGATCGTCTGATCGCGATGGATGTAGGGCGTGACCTTCATCTTCAGGCCGAGGTCCTGATACTGAACCTGCGGAATGGTTTGCTGGTTCAGGCTGGAAGTATTGAGGCCGAGCGCGGCGAGCTGGCTGTTGAGCCCGGCGCTGTTCAGTCCCGGAATGTTGACGCCGCTGCCGGTGAGGTTGGAGTAACTCGACTGGATGATGGGGTAATGCATGCCGGCCAGAATGTCTCCCGGCTCCTGGTCCTGCAGCCGGAGCTGCAGTTGATCGATGGCGCGGCTTTCACTGGTGTTGAGAGCCATGTTGAGCGTGGGGCTGCCAAGCGTGACGCCGGTCGCGGTAAGGCCGCCACCGAAGACGGCGAAGGGCTGGCTGAGGATCGAATTCGATATCTGGCCTGAGGCGAGCAGGATGGCGGCGATGGCCTCGATATCGTTCGCATTGGCGAGGCCGCTGGAGACGATCTGTTGGATCAGAGCCTGGTTGCCGTTGAGTACCTGCTGGAGCTCCGAATTGAGATTGAACGCATTGAATTGCTGCGGCAGTTGCACGCCGACGTTCACGTTGCGGGTGCGCGAAATTTCATAAACGCGCACATCGAGCAGCACCTGGCTGCGGCCATCCATCAGGCCCCGGAGCGTGCGGTTCAGCAGAGCGAGTTTCGATTCCGGGCCGCGCACCGTCATGCTGTTCTGGGTTGCGTAGGTAGAGACCTGCGTGAGCTCAAGGATGTTACGCGCAAGGTTGGTGATGTCGATGAAGTCCTGCGCGGCGAGGCCGGGAAGGTAGACCGTTTCCAGCAGCTGCCGCTCGTATTGAGCGCGGTTCTGTTTGGTGTCGCGGGCGACGAGGACGCGATGCGGATCGAGCGGGACGAAGAAGGTGTCCGTTTCAAGCTGCAGCATCTGCGCCGCCTGGTGGAAGTCGATGTCGTCGGCATCGAGGCGTATAGATTGCGGGGTGACGCTGGAGTCGAAGCTGGGCGAGATGCCGTACGCGGCGAGCACCTGGCGCAGAAGCGTGAGGCCGTCGGCGCGGACGTGGAAGCTATGTTTGCCGGCTGCGGGCTCGAGGCGAATGGCGTCTGCGATGGTGGCGGTGATGTCGTCTGTTTTGGGCGGGACGTCGTCGAGGCCGGCGACATCCTCGATGTGCTGCGCGACCATGGGATTGGCGGGATCAAGCTCCAGCGCCTCGGCCAGGCGGGCATGGACGACATCGCTCTTGTCCGAGGATGCGTGCCTTCTCCGCCTGCTGGATGAGATCGGTGACGAAGTGCGCCTTGGCTACGACCGCGGCGTTTTTGTAGTCGGTGTTGGTCGGATCGAGTGCGGCGGCTTTGCTGAAGGCGTCATAGGCCGCGCGCGTGTTGCGGTCTTCGATGGCATGCGCGCCCGCGAGGTACGCCTTCGCGGCCTCGCGCTTGTCATGGTGAGTCGGCACGGATTGTGCGGGCGCTTGCGCGTGTGCTGCGACCGAGAGTGCAAGCGCGCAGGCGAGGATGCGAAGCATGCGGCTCATGCGATGGCTCACTCTTTGCGCCGTTAGATCTGGCGGCGCTCTCCGGCTGTGGCAGCAGGGCGCCCAGATTTTCCGCGCAGATCTCGGGCGCGTCTTCGAGCAGGCGATCAAACGAAAAGTGCCCGGTCGCGACCGCGATGATTGGAAGGCCATTGGCATGCGCGGCAGCGATATCGGAGGGTGTATCGCCCACGATGACAACGGAGGCCTCGTCGCCCGCAAGCTCACGGGCCTTTGCAGCTGCCGCCGCGATCATCTCAGCGCGCTGCTCGTGCGCATCGCTGAAGCCGCCGAAGGTGAAGTGCTCGCGCAGTCCGGTGCGCTCCAGCTTGAGCCATCCGATCGATTCGAGATTGCCGGTCGCAACGCCGAGCCACTTGCCGGCAGCAGCAAGATGGCGGAGTACTTCGACCACGCCGGGCATGATGGTGAGCTGCATGCTGGCTGCATCGCGTTCGACGACGGAGCAGATGGTTTCGAGCAGACGGGGCCGGTGCGGACGCCAGCTCTCATCGGCAATGCCGGCCGCGGCGAAGGCATCACTCAGGATGCGCGGATCGGTCGAGCCGGCCACGGTTACAGCTTCGAGCGAGAGCGGATGACCGAGGACTTCGAGGCAGGCTTTCGAGAATGCGTTGTAGTGGACGCGACCCGGATCGCGCAGCAGGGTGCCATCGATGTCGAAGAGGTAGGCATCGTACTGATCCCAGCCGGGAAGAGACTCACCGGCGCCAGGACGCCAAGCGACGCGGCCCTGCGGTGTGACACAAGACTGATAGACCGCCGAAGCGGTTCGTCTGATTGCAGAATTCGGCAAAGCGGCCGGCGGCTCCTGAGCTAAATGGCGAACGCCTCAGGATAGCTGACCGGCTATCAACCCTGCTGGCGCATCACCTGTTTCGGCTGTTCTAGCAATGGACGCACGGGACGTGGCGGACGCTTGAGGCCATTGCGGATCTGGGCGGGATCCATGTTGAGCTCGGCAATGGTGCGGCTGAGGGTATTCCGGTGCATGCCAAGCTCTTTAGCTGCCTTGCACTGGTTGCCGCGATGCGCGGCAAGTACTTCAAGAATGAAGCGCTTTTTGAACTCGCGGATGGCTTCGTCATAGGTGATACCACCGGCGTGCATCTGGTTAACCAGGCTGTCCAACTCGCGTTTCACGGAATCCTCTTTCTTGGCTACGGACCGAATCTCAAGGCCGGTCTCTTCTCGTTCAATCTGTTCTGGCCCAGCTCTGCTGCCTCACGCCGTGCTGCACTCTCCAGAGAGTGCAATCCGGACTGAATTCTAACGCTCAGGTCCCGCGGCAGCACAGTAGCACTTCCGTGTGCCCCGGGAAAAAAGTATGGCACGAGTTGGGACTGATCGAACCAGGGCTCGCGAGGAAAAAATGCGGCCATGGCGGCGACGCCCAGCGCTACCAGAATATATCCCTTGAGCAGACCGAAGGCACCCCCGGCGATGCGGTCGGCCCACCCCAATCCAATGCTGCGGAGTATCCAGCGTAGCATCCTGCCGAGGATTGCGGCGGCCAGCATAACGCCGAATGCGACCAAAAGGAAGGCAATTGCGGCGACGGCAGAGTCATTGTGGACGAAGCGGGCTACCCAGGGCGCAACCTGCAGATAATACTGGCCGGCCAGGATGATGCCGGCGATCAGGCCGGCGAGAGCGCAGACCTCCACGAGAAAGCCATGGATGAACGCCATGACCGTCGAGATGACCAGAACGGCCAAGATTGTCCAGTCCAGTGGAGTCAGCGTCTGCATGGCGGGATGGTAGTGATGGTAGTTCAGATTCAGCTCAGGTCGAGCTCTTTGCCGGTGAGCAGGCGGTAAGCATCCAGGTACTTGCGTTGCGTTTTTGCAACGATATCGTCCGGCAGGGCGGGCGCGGGCGCCTGCTTGTTCCACTGGATCTGTTCGAGGTAGTCACGCACAAACTGTTTGTCGAAGGAGGGCTGAGGACCGCCTGGCTTGTACTGGTCCGCGGGCCAGTAGCGCGAGGAGTCCGGGGTAAGTACTTCATCGGCCAGGACGATGCCGTCCGGCGTCACGCCGAACTCGAATTTGGTATCGGCGAGAATGACGCCGCGCCCGGCCGCGTAGGTGGCAGCGCGGTTGTAGATGTCGAGGCTGAGCCCCTGCAGCTTGGTGGCTGCCGGCTCGCCGATGCGCGTTGTCATCTCTTCAAAGGAGATGTTCTCGTCGTGCTCGCCGCCGAGGCTCTTGGAGGCCGGCGTGAAGAGTGGCTGGGGCAACTTGTCGGATTCCTTAAGGCCTTTGGGTAGCGGGATGCCGCAGACGGCGCCGCGTGGCCTTGTAGTCCTTCCAGCCGGAGCCGGAAAGATAGCCGCGCACGACGCACTCGACAGGAAACATCTGCGCGCGCTTGACCAGCATGGAGCGGCCCTGGAGCTGGCTCGCGTAGGGGCGCAGGGCTTCGGGGTATTGCGAGACATCGGCGGTGATGAGGTGGTTGGGCACGACATCGCGCAGCAACTGGAACCAGAAGAGCGAGAGTTGGGTGAGGATCTTGCCCTTGCCGGGAATGCCGGTGGCGAGCACGTGATCGAAGGCGGAGATGCGGTCCGTGGCGATGAGCAGAAGCGCTTCGCCGACGGCATAGAGATCGCGGACTTTGCCGCGCGCGAGCAGAGGAAGATCGCCGAGATCGGTTTGTGTGAGTGTCTGCAAGGAGGTTTGCTGCCTGAAATGAGTGTGTTGGCTATGCTCCGATTCTCGGAGCGGGGTGGGGCTTTGTCAACGCGGGGTCGTCGGCCGCCGCATTTGGGTATGTTCGTACTTATTTATCGTGAGCTCAGCGAGTTGGCCAGCCCCGGATGCGGCGATGCTTCTGCTCATTCGTTTCGTCGAAAGATCGGGGTCGGAACAGAACGATGAAAAGTAGCATTACTCCAATCAGGATCGCGAATGGAGCGAAGACCATGCCTCCCCAGTAGTTGGCGTATTCCATTCGATGATGCAGCAGCGTACCAACGCCAAGGGCAATCAAAAACAGTGAAATGAATGCAAAAACGATGCGTCTGCCCCGCTGCGATCTGAGTTGCTTGCTCACGATATCGAATTATAGGTGTCAGACGAGTCCGATTGGACTTGGCAGTCATGCGGCAATCATTCACTTCTGCTCCATTCTCATCTCCTCTTGACAATCAAGAGGAGAGCGGAGTACCTCTGGACAATCCAGAGGAGCGAGGGAGATGGCCGTGCTGCGAAACCTGATGAGCGGGATCAAGGCGCTTTTCCATAAGGAGCAGCGGAACCGTGAGATCGACGAAGAGCTGCGCGGGTACATCGAAGCGGCGGTCGAGGAGAAGATGCGCCGGGGTATGCCTCGCGAATTGGCGGAGCGTGCGGCGCGCATCGAGGCGGGAAGCGCGGCAGCGGTGCGTCATCAGGTATGGTCAGCGAACTGGGAGTCGGCGGCTGGAATCGCTGGGGCAGGATGTGCGCTTCGGTGTGCGGCAGCTTCTGAAGTCGCCGGGGTTTTCGCTGGTCGCGATTCTTTCGCTGGCGCTTGGAATCGGCGCGAACACCGCGATCTTTACGCTGATCAACGATCTCTTGCTGAAGTCGTTGCCGGTTCATAAACCGGAGCAACTGGTCTCGTTCGGAAAATCTATAAACGGAGGCATCCTTGGCTCAGTCGCACCGGGCGCCACCGAGATATTCACCTATGACTTCTACAAGCGAATCGAGCGGGAGCACGCGCCATTCGAGGGCGTGGCTGCCTTCGGCAGCTTTCCCATCCAGGTAAGCGTGCGACGCGGCGGCGAAAGTGGAGCGGCGACACAGGCATGGACCGGCCTCGTCTCCGGCACGTTCTTTGATGTCGTCGGCGTGGAGCCGATGCTTGGCAGGGCGCTCAACGCGGGGGATACCGAAGCGCCGGGACGCAATGCGGTGGCGGTGATCAGCCATCGCTATTGGCAGCAGGCACTGGCCTCCGATCCGTCGGTGATCGGGCGAACTCTGACCATCAACGGCACGCTGTTCACGGTGATCGGAGTGATGCCCGCGAGCTTCTACGGCGTGGAGCTGAACGAAGAGATGCCGGATATGTGGCTGCCGCTCACCATGCAGCAGATGGTGATGCAACAGCAGCAGGGCTCGCTGCTCGATCCGGGCGGCCTGTTCTGGCTGCACATGATTGCGCGGCGCAAGACCGGCGTGAGCGTGGCGCAGGCGCAGGCGTGGACGACGACACAACTTCAGCATTTCCTGACGGACCGGGAGGGAGCAGCGCTCTCTGCCGCGACGGCGGCAGGAGATTGCGAGAAGCTTCGTGCCGCTGGTGCCGATTGGCGCGGGCATCTCGCATCTTCGTGAGAGCTATGAGGCGCCGCTCGCGGTGCTGATGGGCGTGGTGGTGCTGGTGCTGCTGATTGCCTGCGCCAACCTGGCGAACTTTCTGCTGGCGAAGGCCGCTTCGCGCGAGCGCGAGTTCACAACACGGCTTGCGCTGGGCTCCAGCCGTATGCGCATCGTTCGCCAGATTCTGACCGAGACGCTGCTGCTGGCGTTTACCGGTGGCACGATCGGGCTGCTGCTTGCCTTCGCGGGAACGCGGGCATTGATTCAATTCGTTGCCGGCCCGGGTGCGCACACCGCGCTGCAGGCGATGCCGGACCTGCATGTGCTGGCGTTCACCTCGGCGATCTGTCTGGCGACGGGCGTGCTCTTCGGGATCGCACCGGCGCTGCGTGTTTCCCGCATGAACGCGTTGGGCGCGCTGAATGCCGCCGCGCGCACGGTAGGGAGCAGCGGAGGGCGCTCCGGCAGACTGCTGCCAAAGACACTTGTGGTGGGACAGGTGATGCTCTCGCTGGTGTTGCTGGCGGTCGCCGGATTATTCGTGCGGACGCTGCATAATCTGCGCAATCAGGATCTCGGCTTCAATCGAACCAACCTCCTGCTGGTGAATACAAATGCGAAGTTTGCCGGCTACAAGCCCGAGCAGTTGAATGCGCTGTACGAGAGGATTCTGATGCGCGTCGAGCAACTTCCCGGCGTGCGCTCAGCGGCACTTTCCGGCCAGGTGCCGATTGCGCGCGGCAACTGGGGATCGCCGATCACCATCATCGGGCGGCCCACCATGCCCAATGAGGACGTGAGTACGTATCTCCAGCGCGTGAGCGCCGGCTACTTCGAGACGCTGGGAATTCCGCTTCTGCGAGGACGCACGATCAACGCGGACGACACGGCGACATCGCTGAAAGCGGTGGTCGTGAACCAGACGCTGGCCAATTTATATTGGCCGCATGGCGATGCGATTGGCCGCAGCTTCACGGTTGCCGATCCGAGTGTCAAGGGGACGTGGCAGATCGTCGGGATCGTCCGCGATGCGAAGTTCATGGCCGGCTGCAAACGAAGCCGAACCGATGGCGTATCTTGCCGTGACGCAACTGACCGAGGACGACCATTACGCGTATTGGCTTCAAGTCCAGACCGCTGGCGATCCGGCGCACATCATCGGAGAGGTGCGTGCGGCGTTTGCGGAGATCGACCCTAACCTGCCGGTCCTCAAGATACAAACGATCCAGGAGCAGACCGAAGGTCTGATCGATACACAGAAGCTGGTCTCGCAGCTTTCGAGCTTTTTCTCGCTGCTCGCGCTGGCGCTCTCCTGCATCGGGCTCTATGGCGTGATGATGTACAGCGTGGTGCGGCGGACGAATGAGATTGGCGTGCGCATTGCGCTGGGCGCGCCGCGCGCCGGCGTGCTGTGGATGGTCCTGCGGGAGTCGCTGGCACTGCTGGCCATCGGCATCGCGGTGGGTGTGCCGGCGATGCTGGCGGCGTGCCGCGCAGTGCAGGCCGGCCTGTTCGGGCTGGGACCGTGGGACCCGTTCACACTGGCCGGCGCAGTGCTGATCATTGCAGTGGTGACGGTGATGGCCGCGCTCTTGCCAGCGCGACGCGCCACCAAGGTCGATCCGGTAGTTGCTCTGCGCTACGAGTAGCCGCACAGCCCCTATGCGGTGGCGCGATGGCCGTGCGCGTGATGATGTCCCCCCATGTGTACGGAGACCAGCTTCGACACGCCGGGCTCCTGCATCGTGACACCGTAGATGAGATCCATCGCCGTCATCATGCGCTTGGAGTGGGTGACGAGCACGAACTGTGTCTCCTTCGCCATGCTCTTGAGCATGTCGGCAAGGCGGCCCACATTCGTCTCATCGAGCGGCGCATCGACTTCGTCCAGCACGCAGAAGGGGCTCGGCTGGTAGAGGAAGATGCCGACCAGCAGCGAGAGCGCGGTGAGCGCCTTTTCGCCGCCCGAGAGCAGGAGCACGTTCTGGAGCTTCTTGCCCGGCGGCGACGCGACGATGTCGATGCCGCTCTCCGCGGTGTTCTCCTCGTCGGTGAGCCGCATGAAGGCCTGGCCGCCGTTGAAGAGGCGGGTGAAGGTGACGGAGAAGTTTTCATTGATGCGCGCAAAGGCCTCGTCGAATTTGGTGCGCGAGATGGTGTCGATCTCCCTGATGGTGGCCTGCGTGTTCTCGATGGAGTCCAGCAGGTCCGTGCGCTGCGTTTCGAGGAAGCTGTGGCGCTCGGCCGCTTCCTTGTATTCATCCAGCGCCATCATGTTGACCGGGCCCATGGCTTCGAGACGGCTCTTGAGGCCGCGGCAGGCTTCATCTTCTGTTGCGAGCGCTTCGTCTTCCAGGCGCGCGATGTCCTCTTGTGCGCGCAGTTCGCCGGCTTCGACGCCGAGATCGCTGACGCAGGCGGCTTCGAGGTGCTCTAGATCGGCAGCGAGCTTGGCGGCCTGTGCGGCATGGCTGCTTCGACTCTCGCGGAGGGCATCGGTTTCGGCACGTAGTGCCTTGAGCTGCTGTTCGCTTTCGAGCAGCGTGATGCGCAGCAGGCGGGCTTCTTCGGTCCAGCGCGCGGTCTCGGCGAGGGCCTGCTCGCGAAGCTCGGCAAGCTGTTGCCGCGTAGTAGCGAGCGAGGCGTTCTCTTCCGTGCGCTGCGTCTGCTCGGCGGCGGCCGCAGCGAGCTGCTGCTCAAGCTGCACCACGCGGCGCCCGAGATCGGCGTACATGCGGTCGATGCGGGCGAAGGACGCCTCTGCGCCGCGCTTGCGCTCTTCGAGACCGGCGAGCTCAGCGACAGCCTGCGAGGATGCCTGCTGCGCCATCTCGCGGGTTTCGCGATGGCTGGCGAGTGCTGATTCCAGCTCGCGCTGCTGCGCTTCGGCGGTGGCGTGCTCGGCTTCCAGGCGCGCCACGTCTTCGCGCTTCTGCTGCATCAGCGTGGTGCGCTGATCGCGCTGGTTGCGATTGCGCTCGCTGTCGAGCTGCCAGTCCTGCAGCCGGCGTTCCAGCCGCTTCGCTTCGGACTCCATCTGACGCAGCGCTGCGCCCTGGTTGGCGCTGTCGCGTTCGGCACTGCGGCGATCTTCGTTCTTCGCTTCGAGCAGGCGCGTCTTTTCAGCGAGGGTGCGGCCAAGCGCGGCAGCATGCGTTTCTGCCTGTCCGAGCTCGATGGTGAGCGCATCGAGCTTCTGCTGCGTATCGCGCAGCTCGCGCTTGATGGCGAGCGGACCTTCCGCCCGCGGCTTGCCGCCCGTGACCGTGACGTTGTGGAAGCACTCGCCGGAGGGTGCGAGGAAGAAGGCCCGCGGATTTTCAAGCGCGAGCGATCGTGCCGTGCCGGCGTCGGGTGCGACGTAGCCCTCGCGCAGCTTGGGCAGGATGGCTTCAAGCGAGGTACCGAAGCCGTCGAGCACGCGAATGCAGTCCTTCAGGCGCACAATGCCTTCGCGGCTCGTCTGGGTGCCGGTGGGCTCGGTCGGATCGAAGGAGAACTTCGCCTGCGCGTCATGCGGGTGGACGAGGAAGGTCGCGCGGCCATCGACATCACTCTTCAGCAGGCGCATGCCTTCGTCGGCAGCATCCCAGCTCTTCACCACGATGTAGTTCAGCTCATCACGCAGGTATTCGTCGACGACGGTTTCGTATTGGCCATCGACTTCGAGGAAGTCGGCAAGTGTGCCAACGGCGGAGAGGGAAGACGTGGTGATCCCCGTTGGCGCGGAAGAGCTTGCGCACGGTGTCGGTGGAGTAGCTGTGCTCGCGAATGAGGCCTTCGAGCGAGTTGCGGCGGCCAGTGAGCGTGGCGTGCTCCGCGCGAAGCGCATCGCCGCGGCGGCGAGTCTCGGTCTCTTCGGAGCGGGTTTGCTCGATCTCCGAGCGGAGCGCAAGAATCTCCTGTTCGAGACGTGCCAGCGTTTCTGTTACGGATTCGAATTGCAGAGATGCCTGGCCGCGCTCTGCACCGAGGTTTTCGAGATCGCGGCGCGCGGCGTCCATCTCGCCGGCAAGGCGCTCCGCCTCGCGCTCGAGCGCGCCCAGAGCTTCCTCAGCCTGCGATGCCTGATTGCGTGCGTTGGCCGCTTCGTTGAGTAGTTGAAGTCCCCGGCGGCGTTCGGCCTCGAGGCGCTGCTCGGCGTGGGCGACGGTCTGCGCGGCTTCGCGTGCCTGCTGCTGCAGTGCTTCAGCCTGCTGGCGAAAGCGCGCGGCCTCGGCGGCCGCGGTCTCAAGAAAGCTGCGGTGTTGCTCGCGCTCGGCGGTGAGCCCTTCCATCTGCTGGCGTGCCTGATCAAGCTCCGCGGTGCCGGCGGCGGAGCGGGAGACGAGGTCGGCAATGCGCTCTTCGTTCGCGTGCTGGCGAGCGCTCGCGCGCTCCAGATCGATAGCGGCCTGGCTAGCGCGCGCGCTGGCTTCCTTTGCGCTCGCATCCAGTTCGTATCCGCGAGCCACGGCGGCTGCGTGTTCGGCATCGAGCGCTTCGACGTGCGCGGCGGAGGCATCGATCTGTGTGGTGAGAGAGGCGATCTGGTCGTGCAGCGAAACGCTGGTCGCGTCCATCTGATGCAGACGGCTGGCCAGAACGACGCGCAGGCGGGTGCGCAGCTCGTCACGCACTGCGGCATAGCGCTCGGCCTTCGCGGCCTGGCGCTTCAGCGAATTCATCTGCCGCGTGACCTCTTCGAAGATGTCGTTGACGCGCGCCAGGTTCTGCTTGGCCGATTCCAGGCGCAACTCGGCGAGACGCTTCTTGGTCTTGAAGCGGGTGATGCCGGCGGCTTCTTCGATGATGGCGCGGCGATCGTGCGGCTTGGAGCTGAGGAGCTGGCCGATGCGCTCCTGCTCGATGATGGCGTAGCTCTCCGGCCCGAGGCCGGTGCCCATAAAGATGTCCTGAATATCGCGCAGACGGCAGAGCTTGCCGTTGAGCAGATATTCGCTGTCCCCGGAGCGAAAGAGGCGCCGCGTGATGATGATCTCGCCGGCACGCGCCGGCGTGCGCTGGAACTTGCGGCGGCGGATCTTTAAGACAACCGCGTTCTGCGCTGCAACGGCAACGCCGCCATTCTGCGATGCGAATTCGCTTTCCGCGGATGGGGCGACATCCTGCTCCTCGCCTTCTATGACAGTTCCGGGCTGTGCTTCGGCGATGATCTCTTCGGTTTCCCGGGAGCGTGCCTCACGGTGCGCGTCTTCATTCCAGTCGCCGTTGGTGGCGACGATCCCATCACCGCCGTCGAGCGCGACTTCATCCCGTTCGAGCTCGGTTGCGAGCGGCCCGTCGCCATAGGCGTCGGGATCGATAAGCGTGAGCGAGACCTCTGCCATGCCGAGCGCCTTGCGCTCCCGCGTGCCGGCAAAGATCACGTCCTCCATCTTTGTCCCGCGGAGGGTCCGGGCCGATTGCTCGCCGAGCACCCAACTGACCGCATCGAGGATGTTCGACTTACCGCAGCCGTTCGGCCCCACGACGGCAGCCATGCCCTGGCCGGGCAGGGTGAGCTCGGTGCGGTCGCAGAAGGACTTGAAGCCGAGGATCTGAATCTTCTTGAGCTTGAGCATCGATGGCACCCGTAGGAGCGGAGAAAGGGCCTAAGCAGGCCTTATTCCACTCGAACACAGTCTTGCCAAGAATGGTAGCTGGGAGCAGGGGGTGATTCAACACAGATACCCCTACCTATTGTGGATAAGGGGGGCGGAATTGCGAGTTCTTGGGCTAGCGATGCATTTCGGTCCGATTCGGCTTTTATTGGACCCGGTCTGCCGGACAATTTGCCTCATTCAACCGTGTTCACGGCTTTTGCGTCGGCCTCATCCGGACTTCGCTGATGAAGGACCGCGGCGGCTGCGTGACCAGCATAACGGCTACATCCGCTACATCCTCCGGCTGAAGCATCTTGCTGCGGTCTTTATCGCCTCGGCCGAACTCGGTGTCCACAGAGCCGGGCGCGATAACCGAGACACGGATGTTGCGCGCGCGAAGCTCTTCGGCAGCGGAGTAGGTGAGCCCGTTGAGCCCCCATTTCGAGGCCGCGTAAGCAGCTCCATTGGCCAGCGGGCCCTGACCTGCGAGCGACGATATGTTGACGATGTGGCCGCCGCCGCGCGCAATCATGTGCGGCACAACGGCGCGCATCAGCAGAAAGGGCGCACGAAGGTTGGTTGCAAGCACGGCATCAAAGTCTGCGATGGACATCTCGTGCAGGGGAGCGCCGATCCTTCCGATCCCTGCGGCGTTGACCAGTATGTCGCAGCCTCGGGAGTGGTCGATGTTCGCGGCAAGCGCGGCGACCGCAGCTGAAGAGGCGAGGTCGCAGGGCAGAATATCGGCCGAGCCTCCGTCGCTTGCGATTTGCTGCTGCACCGCGGCCAGCCCGTGCTCGTCCCGCGCAACAAGCAGTAGTCCAGCGCCGAGCCCGGCCAATCGCACGGCAATGGAACGGCCGATGCCGCGGGAAGCGCCGGTAACCAGGGCGGTCTTGCCGGCAAGGGGCAAATCACTTTTCTGCGGGGGTTGACGATCTTCAACTGGCATAGGCGTTTTCCTGTTGCTCTCGAGGGCCAGATGGCTCGCACATGGCCTCATTGTGCAGTATCGCTCTTGCCCGGCCGACACGGTGCTCCCGCATTGCGGGTAACTTCGTCACACCCGGGAACGTCACGCAAATGTCATTTGCGAGGCTGAGTCAACGCAGGGACGGAGATTCGCATCTTTATCCGTGTTCCGGAAGCCAACAGGCGGGGCCCGTCTGTCTTCCGCTTGCATGGGAGAAGCCTGATTCTTATAATCCAGCCACATTGCCGCGCCGCTTCTTTTCCGGGGACAAATGGATGGACACACCGCTCCTGCTATGGCGAGTCACCATGAGTCCTGCGGATGCGAAGGCTGCAGGTACAGGTTTTCCCGTTTAAAAATCGCTGCACTTCTCTTAGGAGCATTGAATGAAGAAGGTCGCCTTAGCATCTCTGCTGGCAATCGCCACCAGTACGCTGTGTGCTGCGCCGTTCGCCCTGGCCCAGGCCGCGGCGGGGGGTGGACAACAGCAATCGCAGATCACCATCAAGGATCCCGCCGAGTACAACGACTACTCGAACGCGATTAGCCAGTCCTCACCCGCGGCGAAGTCCTCTGCCATCGAGGCTTTTCTCACCAAGTATCCAAACTCCGTGGTGAAGGGAGAGATGCTGGAGCAGTTGATGGCGGCCTACCAGGCGCAGAACAATATGGACAAGACCGTGGACGCAGCCAACCGGCTGCTGCAGGCGGATCCGAACAACCTGCGCGCCCTGGCCATCTCCGTCTATATCAAGAAGGCGCAGGCGGCGCAGAAGTCAACCCCTGCCGACCAGCAGCCGCTGCTGGACGAAGCAGCTGCCAACGCGCAGAAGGGCCTTGCCGCTACCAAGCCGGCAAACATGTCAGACGCGGATTTCCAGAAGTTGAAGACCGCAACCGAGCCGATCTTCTATAGCGCCATCGCAATGGATGATCAGTTGAAGAAGGACTACGCGGGGGCGGAAGACAATTTCAAGAAGGAGCTGCAGTCGGTGCCCACCGGCGCAGACCCAGACCGGATCCACCCTGAACGATACCTACCTACTGGGGCAGGCGTATGCGCAGGCGACTCCGCCTGATCTGAAAAATGCAGTGTGGTTCCTGACGCGCGCCGCGGCATACGCGCCACCGGCCGCCAAGGACCAGATCGAGAAGGCCGCCGAGTATTACTACAACAAGTACCACGGCGGCATGGATGGCTTCGACCAGGTAAAGACACTGGTGACCCAGTCCGTCCTTCCGCCGGACAGCTACAATCCGACCCCCGCGCCGCCGCCACCGTCGCCTGCAGACCAGGCTGCCAAGGTGGTTGCGACCACGCCTGACCTGAAGACGCTGAACCTGAACGACAAGGAGTTCATCCTCTTCAACGGCAAGCCGGAAGATGCCGGCAAGATGTGGGACACCATGAAGGGACAGACCTACCAGATTCCAGGCAAGGTCGTCTCGGCAACGGCGGATTCCGTGCAGCTTGCGGTGACCGACGATGCAAAGGCGTCAAACACGGCAGACTTCACCATCAACATGAAGAAGCCGCTGACCACCCCGCCGGCGATCGGCACGCAGGTGACCTACGACGCCACCTTCGACTCGTACACACAGAACCCGAAGATGATCACGCTCATCAACGGGGCGCCACCGGCGCCGGAAAAACCGGCCCGGCGCACAACCACACGGAGACGCGCGGCGCACTAGGGCGCGTGTGCTCCATCGAGTGAGGGCGGCCTTCGGCCGCCCTCACTCTTTTGTGCAGCAGAAGGCCGCCCGAGGCGCATGGTAGATTGGCGTTGCAATGCTCTTTGCCGGCCCAGACAGCAGGCGTGCAGAACCACACCCGCGGGCAATACTCGCGCTGGCGATGTGGCTCGCTTGCGCATTGCCCGGGCTTGCCCAGCTTCATCACCATCGCAACGGCCCCCCGCCGCCCGGTGAAGAAGAAAAGACTGCCGCGCTGGAGGCGCATACCTCGACCCTGCCGGTACTGGATGCCGCCCAGATGAGTGAGGCGGACCGTGCCCTGCTGCAGCAGCGCGAAGTGGATGTCAGCAGCGCGGCGGCCTTTTACGGCTTTGACATCAGCGACAGCC
Organism: uncultured Acidobacteriaceae bacterium; assembly: GCA_963758545.1. Taxonomy (GTDB): domain Bacteria; phylum Acidobacteriota; class Terriglobia; order Terriglobales; family Acidobacteriaceae; genus KBS-83. Next base: position 585,344 of record CAVWVY010000002.1, read on the forward strand.
ACTGGATCTATCAGCAGATTGTCTGCCGCACGCTGCCGGATCATCTGATGCTGAGCTTTCAGAACGACAGCGTGGCGCATGGAGCATCGCATTTCGTCGCGGTAGTTCCGGCAAATGGCGGCAAGGTGCAGGTAGTGACCGAGTACGCGCACGGCCTGTTGCCCTTCCATGCTGCGTGGGAGAAGAGCACGGCCTACGAGGCCTTCAATCGCATGACGGCGGCGGACCGCGGCGAGCACGAGTTGGGGCCGCAGTCACATTGGCTCAACCTGGGCATGTGCTTTGTGGCGCTTACTGGCCATGTGCCACGCGTTGCGGTGCCGGCAGAAAATGTCGAGGCATCTGAGGCGCTGATCAAACGCAACGGCTCGACGCCCATCATCATGATCGATCCGGGCAGGCAGGCAGAGATCGACTTCAGCGATGTCTCCGAGGCGCGCACGGGCAACTGGCGGTTGCGCTTCAACAGCCGCGGCCAACTCACGAAGGCGGAACTGGATACCGTGGGCCCGCTGACGACGCGGGTCGTGCCGATGTCGCCGGTCATCCCTTCGATCCAGCCTGAATAGGGCTTCTGGTCCTGTCTGAACCCTGAAGCGGAGCGGTCCTTCCGGCCGACATCATTCGTACGCGCGCCGGTATACTGAAAGGTCCTTTCCCGCATGATGTCCCTGCTCTGGTTGCGAGTCGCGGCTGTTCTCTACGCTGTTGCCGGCGTCACGGCCTTCCCGGCCGTGCTGTACGGGCGACCGCGCTGGCAGCGCGTGTCTCTGCCCGCGACGGTGGCAGGCTTCTTCTTCCATCTGGTCGCGGTGGTGGAGTTGTTGGTGGCGGCGCATCACCTGGTGCCGCTGGGATGGATAGAGGTGCAGGCGACCCTCGCGCTGCTCATCGTCGCTGCGTACCTGCTGGTCTATGCGGTATATCGCGCAGGGGCATTCGGCATCATCGCGCTGCCGCTCGCGCTGGTCATCATGCTGGCACCGGCCCTGGGGGCGAATGGCCGCTCCTTCGTGACGCCGGAGATGCGCTCCGGATGGCTGGTGGTGCACATCAGCGCGCTGCTCGCCGCCTATACCGCGCTGCTCTTCAGTCTGATTGCGAGCGTGCTCTACCTGGTGCAGGAGCGACGGCTCAAAAGCAAGGAGGGCATCGGCTTTCTGGCGTGGCTGCCGCCTCTGGAGACGATGGACCGCATCGCATATCGAAGCCTGCTCATCGGCTTTCCCTGCATGACGCTGGGGCTGCTGGCTGGCTCTCTCATTGCCCAGCAAAGCGTGGGCGCCGCGTACTTTCTCGATCCCAAGGTGCTGCTATCGTTCGGCATGTGGGGTCTTTACGTGCTGATGCTGCTGGTGCGGCGCAGCACCGGGCTGCGCGGCCGCCGGGCGATCTATCTTTCGAGCGTGGTCATTCTCGTCGTGCTCAGCGTGTGGGCGGCAAACACCTTCAGCTCCGTACACAGGTTTCCCGTGCCATGACCATCCGCCTATTGGGAGTGAATCATCGCACCGCGCCCATCGAGCTGCGGGAGCGGCTGGCGATTGCGCCGGAGTCGCTCGGCGAGCCACGCTGGCGCTGGTGGGCACGCCCGGCGTGAGCGAAGGCATGATTCTCTCCACATGCAATCGCGTCGAGCTGGTGATGAGCTACGAGCAGACCGCGCCGGACATCATGGACTTTCTGCATCGTTACTTTGCCGTGCCTCCCGATGAGCTGCGGCCCCATCTCTACGAATACGAAGGCTCGGATGCGGTAGGGCATCTCTTCCGCGTTGCTGCGAGCCTGGATTCCATGGTGCTGGGCGAGCCGCAAATTCTGGGGCAGGTGAAACAGGCCTATGCGGCGGCGCGCACGGTAGGCGCTGTGCAGAGCTCGCTCGAGCGGCTGCTGCAAACGACCTTCACGGTGGCAAAGCGCGTGCGGACTGAGACCCAGATCGGCAGCGCGTCGGTCTCCATCGCATCGGTGGCCGTCGACCTGGCAAAGAAGATCTTCGGCTCTCTCGATGGCAAAACCGTTCTGCTGGTGGGCGCTGGCAAGATGAGCGAATTGGCAGCGAGGCACCTGATCCAGCAGGGTGCGGACTCCATGCTGATTGCAAACCGCACGTTCGATCGTGCGGTGCATCTGGCGCAAACCTTTCGCGGGCGCGCTGTCCGCTTCGAGGACCTGCATGCGGTCGCCGATCAGGCGGACATTCTGATTACATCGACCGGCGCGGCACAGCCCATCTTCCGCCGCGAGCACGCGCAGCAGTTTCTTCACCGCCGGCGCAATCGGCCGATGTTCTACATCGATATCGCCGTGCCGCGCGATGTAGCGCCCGAGGTGAATCGTCTGGAAGGCGCGTTTGTCTACGACATCGACGATCTGCAGTCTGTAGCTGCCTCGCACATAAGCGAGCGCAGCAAAGAGGCAATGCAGGCGGAGGCGATAGTGCAGGCGGAGGTGGAGCGCTTCGCCACCGGGCAGCAGACCTTGAGCGCGGTGCCCGCGATCGTCTCGCTGCAGCAGTCTATGGAAGGGCTGCGGCAGGCGGAGCTCCGGCGTATGCAGGGCAGGCTTCAGTCGCTTTCGGCGGAACAGCGAAGTGCCGTGGAGGCTCTAACGCGTGGGCTCATCAACAAGGTGCTGCACCAGCCGCTGCAGGCGATGAAAGCGGCGGCGAGCAACGGCGACCTGAGGGTGGCGGAAACAGTGCAACAGATATTTGGGTTATCCGCGCAGGACGCTGTCGCCACCTCATCATCCCCAGCGCAGCGCTCAGCCCCATCTTCGGCATTCAGACCGAAGCGAAACGAAGCAGAGGGATCTGCTGTTTCAGCACAGCCGGAAGAACCCGTGCAGAGCCCTCCGCCCCTTGAGGCAACGAGACGTTGATCCGCATCGGTTCGCGTGGCTCGCAGCTTGCGCTCTGGCAGGCAAACCACATTGCCGACGTGCTCCGTGCGCAGGGGCATGAGGTCCGGATCAGCACCATCACCACAACCGGAGACCGCCTGCAGGGCGTGCCGTTTGCCCGCGTCGGGTCGAAGGGCATGTTCACCAAAGAGATCGAAGAGGCGCTGGCAGACGGTTCCATCGATCTGGCGGTGCATAGCCTGAAGGATCTGCCGACGGACATTGATCCTCGCTTTGTCATTGCTGCCATTACTGAACGCGTCGATCCGCGAGACGTGTTTGTCTCGGTTCGATACGGGAGCATGGATGCGTTGCCCGCCGGCGCACGGGTGGGAACCAGCAGTCTGCGGCGGCAGTCGCAGCTTCGTGCACGGTGGCCGGGGGTCGAGTATGTGGAGCTTCGCGGCAATGTGGATACCCGGCTGCGCAAGCTGAGCGAGGGACAGGTGGATGCGGCGGTGCTGGCTGCGGCCGGGCTCGACCGGCTTGGCCGCACGGAGTGGGTGCGGGAGCGGTTCGCGGAGGAAGTGCTGTGCCCGGCGCCGGGGCAGGGCGCTTTGGCGATCGAATGCCGCGCCGCGGATGAGCGTACCCGCGCCGTGCTGGCCAGCCTCGATCATGCGGAATCGCGCTTCGCGGTGACAGCGGAGCGGGTGGCGCTGGCTGCGCTGGGCGGCGGCTGCCAGGTGCCAATCGGTGCGTATTGCCGGCGTGACGGGGATCAATATCGCGTCAGCGGATGTGTTTCGTCGCCGGACTGGCACGACGGTGTTGCGCGGCGAGGCACGCGGGTCCGACGCGCAGGCGCTGGGCGCGGCACTGGCCGATTCGCTGCTGCGCCAGGGTGCGCTGCAACTGCTGGCGCAGTCAGGCGTAGGGAAATGACCGCTGGACCGCTGGCCGGGCGGCGCATCGTGGTGACACGGGCGGCACGGCAGAGCGGCGGCTTGCAGGAGCGCCTGGAGCGGCAGGGCGCCGAAGTGCTGCTCGTGCCGACCATCGAGATCGCTCCTCCGGATTCATACAGGCCGCTCGATGCCGCGCTGCGGCACGCATACGGCTTCGATTGGCTCGTGGTCACGAGCGCCAATGCGGCGCGCGTGATTGGTGAGCGGCTTATTGAGATTGGGCTCACATCGGCAGCTCTCATGCATCTGCGTTGCGCGGCGGTTGGTCATGCGACCGCGGAGGCGCTGCGTGAGCTTGGCCTTGCGGTTGAGATTGTGCCAGAGCGTGCGGTTGGCGAGGCTCTCGCGGAAGCGCTGTCGGATCGCGTGAGCGGACAGCGCGTACTGCTGGTGCGCGCGGCTGTGGCGCGCGATGTGGTGCCGGCCGCGCTCCAGGCTGCCGGTGCGGCGGTGACCGTTGTGGATGCCTATCGTACGGTGATTCCTGTCGGATGCAGTGGAGCGGGCGCGTGTCGTGTTTGACACGGAGAGATTGCCCGATGCTGTGGTGTTCACCAGCGGTTCGACGGTGGTGCATCTGCTGGATGTGCTGCGTGAAGCGGGGCTGTCATTTTCCGCTCAGGTTGCGTGCGTGTCGATTGGGCCGGTGACTTCAGCTGCTTTGCGCGATGCTGGGCTTGCGGTTGCGCCGAGGCGGAGACGGCTTCGCTCGATGCGCTAGTCGATGCTTGCGTGCACTTCTTTATCGCTTAATGGCTGGACCAGGTCTTGTCATTCGAGTCGCACTCCTTCTCGATCACGCAGTCGACGCAGCGGGGTTTGCGCGCGATGCAGATGGCGCGGCCGTGCAGGATGAGCTCATGGCTGAAGTCGATCCAGTGATCTTTCGGAATGATCTTCACTAAATCCTGCTCAACTTTTTTCGGCTCGGTGTTGAGCGTAAGTTCGAGCCGGCGTGTGAGGCGGAGCACGTGGGTGTCTACCACGATGCCTTCGGCGATCTGGTAGGCCACCCCCAGGACTACGTTGCCGGTCTTGCGGGCGACGCCGGGGAGGGTGAGCAGCTCCTCCATCGTCTTCGGCACTTTGCCGCCGAAGCGCTCGACCACACCTTTGGCGGCGCCGGAGATCGACTTCGCCTTGTTGTGGTAGAAGCCAGTGGTGCGGATGAGCTCTTCAATTTCCGGGAGCGAAGCCTTGGCCATCGCGGCCGGGGTAGGGAAGCGGCGGAAGAGCTCCGGCGTCACCATGTTGACGCGCGCGTCCGTGCACTGGGCGGAGAGGATGGTAGCGACCAGCAGCTCCCAGGCGTTGCGATGCACCAGCGCGCAGGTTGCGTTGGGGTAAGCCTTCCCGAGGCCGGCAATGATCTTCCGGATGCGCTCGGGCGAGGTCTTGAGCTGCGGCTTGGCTTGCTTCTTCGTCGCTGTCTTTGCGACGGCTTTCGCCGGCCGCTTCTTCGCTATGGCCTTGCTTGCTGTCGCCATCTTCGTCCTAGCCGAGGCGGTCGAGCATGGCTTCCGGTGTCATGCGGATGCAGGTGTAGATCGGCGTGTCCTTCAGCGTGTAGGCGCTGATCTCGGCTTCGCGGAGCTGCTGCACCAGGTCGAGGAAATCTTCAGGGAAGTTCGACTCGAAGGCGACGACGAATTCCTGGTCATCGATGCCGAAGGAATAGGTGGTGTTGAGCTTGACGCGCGGATACATGTGTCCGACGCGGATGTGCTCGTTCATGAGGCGCTGGCGCTCCGCGGCCGGCAGCAGATACCAGGCACGCGTTTTCCAGAAGGGATAGATGAAGATGTACTTCTGGCCGCCAGGGCGGATGGCACCACGGGAGTCGTGCTGGCCCTCGTGCTCGTGGCCGATGAGATACGGCGAGCGCTTGGTCATCGCGATGTAGTTGTTCGCGGTTTCGAGATAGCCGCCCAGGGGGGTGGCCATGAGCTCGGCCATCATCTCGCTGAGGTCGTCGACCGAGTAGCAGATGCGCCACAGGACCATGTCGCAGTCCGGGCGCAGGCCGACGGTGGAGTAGGTGAGCGAGAGCAGGCGTCCGGGTTGATTCCACCGGGCGAGCACCTCGGCGAAGCGGCGTTTATGCTCGGCACGCTCGACGTGCGGGCAGGCGGCGCCACTCCGGCATGACCTTGAAGAAGGTGAAGCCGACCATCTGGCGCTTGATGGGTTTGTCGTCTTTGGTTGCCCCCTTGGGCGTCGTTGCCCCCTCGGGCTTTGTTTCCGGCTTGGCTTCGGGCTGGGTTGTTGCAGCGGGGGCGGCGAGGATCTCTGTCTCTGCCATGTGTCTCCTGTTCCTTTGTCTCGATGGTAGCAAGGATGGAGACGTAACGTTACGCGCCTACCCCCCTCCCCCTCTCCGGACCGGAGGTTGGTGGGTAAATTATAGAAAATAGATGGCTTACGGCGCTCCCGTCCAGGTAAGTCCGGTGATCTAAAGGACTTATCGCTAAAGATCTCCAATCATTGGACTTAGCGGGCGGTAAGTGAGCCAGTCAGAATTCGGCAGTCGGCCATTTACTTCTCTATTCCAGAGTAGCGAATTCGACAGAATGTTCGGTCACGTTTTGCGAAAAAAATGCGCCGCAGTCATCGATTCGATTTCGTTGCGGGAAGTGATGCCGGTGAGGTCTTGTTCATTCGGATATCCCATCCCTTCGCTCCGCTCTGCTGGGTACGCGAATCGACAATTCTCGCGGGCCAGGGCAATCTCCTTTGCACCAATGCGTGGGCCATATATGACATCCCGTGTCATATATGAGGGATTCACTTCACTCCGAGCGGAAGGTCATGGCATGCTTTCGCACGCCGACCGGTGGTGCCACTGAGGAGCCAATCCGGATGGAGGCGACTACACTCTTCTACCGGGGATGGAGGCGCATTATGCCGACGGCGAAGGACGGGAAGATCTGCTACATCGAGATGCCGACGAAGGATGTGCAGACTTCGGCGGATTTTTATCAACGGGCGTTTGGGTGGACGATCCGTACGCGGGGCGATGGCGCGATTGCCTTTGACGACACGACGGGTGAGGTGAGCGGCGCGTTTGTGCTAGGCCGGCCGCCGGCTGCGACGCCGGGACTGATGGTCTACATCATGGTGGACAGTGTGGCGGACGCGATGAAAAAGGTGGAGGCGAATGGCGGCGAGATTGTGCAGCCGATCGGCGGCGATCCGGGGGAGATCACGGCGCGGTTTCGCGATCCGGGTGGGAATGTGATTGGGCTGTATCAGGAGCCGGCGTGACAGAAAAAGGTAACCGTGAACGCTGCAAATGGGCGGAGAGCGATCCGCTGCTGCGTGAGTATCACGACGCGGAGTGGGGCGTGCCGGTGCGCGATTCGCGCGCGATGTGGGAGATGTTGATGCTCGAAGGCTTTCAAGCGGGGCTTTCGTGGCTCACTATCCTGCGCAAGCGCGAGGCGTTCCGCAAGGCGTTCCGCGATTTCGATCCGGCGAAGGTGGCGCGCTTCAAGGAGAAAGACATTGCGCGGATGCTCAAGGATGAGGGAATTATTCGGTCGCGCGCGAAGATCGAGGCGACGATTGCCGGTGCGCGCATTTTCCTGGCGATGGAGAAGGATGGCGGCTTTGCAAAGGCGATGTGGGCACATGTGAATGGCAAGCCGATACAGGGTACGGGCCATGTGCTGGCGAAGACGCCGCTGTCAGAAACCATCTCGGCTGATTTGAAGAAGCGCGGCTTCAAGTTTGTGGGGCCGGTGATTGTGTATGCGTGGATGCAGGCGGTGGGCATGGTGAACGATCATGCGCTTGATTGCTTTCGGGGCTCGCCGTCCAGGCGGACGCGCCTGCGGCGCGAGTAGCGCGGTTCGCTTCCTTTGGTCGCTCACGTTTGGGGGATGGGGTGCATTGAACCTACCCTGGATCTGTTCGAGACACCAAAGCCGCCACATCATAATTGAGCGACGATCGCTATCGTCTACGAACCGCGGTCCGGTCGGCTTAGCGGCTCAACTCTACCGAAACGATTTCGCCTGCTGCCGCTTTGTCGGCAGTCTCCGCATACGAAATACGCGCCTTCTTGCCATCGAGCTCGGTGCAGGGATGCATTTCGCCCTCCGGTGTGTAGTTGGCAGCGGTGAAGGGGACGTTGAAGTAGTTGTTGCTGTAGAGAGAGATTGTTTTTTCGCCCTGAAGCTGAAGCTCCAGGACTGACGGGGCGCCGCAGCGCACGCCATGAATGATGCCGCGAGCCTCATGCCGAGGCGCATTGGCAGAGGCAGATGGGTGCGGAGGCAGCTGGACATTGGGAATGATGTCAAAGTTGCGGTGCAGCTTCTTCTGAAGAGAAGCAGTCCCCGCATGCGGTGTGGAGGGCGTCGACTGCTCCGCTGTCACGCTGTCGGGTGGCAGATCGACAGGTGGCGGCGCCAGGCGCGCCTGTTTGATTTGCTGCGCCTGGCGCACGGCCTCGTCGATCATCGCAGTTTGCGAGGAGTTCTGGGCGACCTTGCGGGCGTTTTCGAGCACGCGGAGCGCGTCGTCCTCACGCTGGAGCTCAACGAGCAGATAAGCGGTGTTGATCCGATAGAAGATATTCGACGGATCGAGCTCCATCGCCTGCAGTTCGAGCATGTGGGCTTCTTCCAGATGATCGTGCTGCCGGCGGTAGAGCGCGGCGAGCCGGTCATAAGGGGGCGCGAAGGCAGGATTGAGTTTTATGGCGGCCTTGAGGCTGGCTTCAACGGCGGGCACGTCTTTGAAGTCGCCGTCATTCATCGCCATGGAGGCGTAGTAGTAGTGCGCGAGATAGCTTTTCGAATCGAGCTTGACGGCCTGGGAGAGCCACTTGCGCGCGCCCTCCATGTCGTTATCGTGCAGGGCCATGTAGCCGAGCGTTTCGCAGGCGACGGCGTTGTTCGGGTCTTGCTTGAGGACGGCATCGAGCAGCGTGCGCGCTTCGGCGGCGCGCCCGTTGTAGGCAAGGAACTCGGCGCGGCGGGCATCGGCATCTGTAGCGGAGACGGTGGCGATCTGGAAGGAGGCGACGTCGGGCGTTTTCGGGCTGGGCATGCGGAAGTAGCGGAAGCGGTCCTCGCGGATGTACGCCTCCAGCTCGCGTTGCAGCTTGCCGAGATCGCCGAAAGCGGCGGTTGCGGCCGAGACCGGGTCCTGCCCCTGGGCGAGCAGGCGGGCGTAGGCGGAGATACGATCCTGATGCTGAGGCTGATCGGTCATTTCGATCAAATGAACCAGCGCCCAGGACTCGGCATAAAAGACAGAGCCCTTGTTCTCCTCGTGGTAGTAAGGCGAAGCGTGGTCCACCTTAAAGAGCACGGGAAGCGGGATGAGGCGGTTCTGACGCAGGTAGAGCACGTCATCGGCGCTGGCCTGGCCGAGGTTCACGTCTTTGTCGTGAATGTCGGTGTTTTGAAAGAACTCGGCGAAGCCCTCGTTGAGCCACAGTGGCATCCAGTCGTGCGCGTCGCTGAAGGCGAAGTGCGTGTACTCGTGATAGACGGTGGCGAAGGGATGCTCTTCTTGAGTGTCGAGGCGGAGCAGGATGTAGTTCTTCTCCGGGCCTTGCTGGAAGTAGCCGGCGAGGTTCAGCTTGCCTTTGGCGAGATAGTCGGGCGGCTCGAGGGCTCTGAACCCTTTCTGATCTTTGAGCGCGAGGACGAAGATGGGTGCCGGTGCGTCGACCTTGGCGTTGGGAAACAGGGTGTGCAGGACGGCGCGCATGCGCTCAAACTGGTCGGCGAGGTGCGTGGCCTGCTTCGCGCTCGAGTCGGTCATGACGATGAAGTGCGGGCTGCGCACTTCGACCCAGTTGGTCTCGCGGGCCCGGGCCTGGGGCGTTGAGAGCAGCAGGGCAGACAAGAGCAGGAACAACAGGGAAAAGGGCCTCATGGCGCACTGAATGTAGCAAATGTGCCCAGGAGCAGCTACAGATTTCTAAAGGCGGCCAGGTACGAATGCGGTAGAGAGAATATCTATCCGGCTACTTTTTCCCGCCCAGGTCCAGACCGAATTTCGGCGAGCCTTTCGTTCCGGTGATCTTTACCGGGATTTCTGCGCCGGCGCCGTGCTTGTGGAAGAAGGGATCGACGGGCTTGAGCAGCAGCGACTTCCACCAGGTGGACACCATCTGCGAGAGCATGGCGTTGGTGCGCACCTTGCCGGTGAAATCAAACTTTTTGCCGTCGAGCGTGTACTGTCCAGCGAGGTTGATGGTGGCGCCGGGCAGCGCGTAATCCAGGTGGCTGAAGGTGATCTGCCCGGAGCGGAGAACAAAAGTGCCGCGCATACGGGAGTGAACATCCGCCGCGCCGGGATGCGCCTCACCCGGTTTGCCTTGTGCGCGCAGGCTGAGCATGTCGACCTTGTCTTCGACCTCGGGATTGGTGAAGTGGATTCCGCTGAGCAGGAACTGGCCGTTGACGCCGAGCTTCTGGGTGACGCTCTGTTTGCCGGGCGGGATGTTGAGCTTTGCTTTCATCTGGAGCGTGCCGCTCATCACCGGCGGCTGCGTCTTGACGGCGAGGTTGAGAAAGTCGCGGATCTGGCCGGCGGGGATGTCGATGTCGAGATCGATCTGATGGCCTACGCCTTTGATGTTGACGACGGCCCCCGCGCAGGTGAACTTCGAATCGCCGAGCGTGGCCTGGACCGGCTGAAGATAGGTGTCGCCGCTGGTGCCGTCGACGATGGCGTGGAACTGCGTTTCAAGAGGCACGGGATGGTTTGCAGTATCCAGCGTGAAGGCGGGCACATCGGCGTTGCCGTTGACGTCGATGCGGTTGAGCTGGCCGCTGAAGTTTCCTTTGGAAGAGAGAATGCCGCCGATGCCGTGGATGGTGCCGAGGTCCGCCTGGTCGAAGGTGTAGTTGCCGGTGACGGCGGAGTCGCCGGGGCTTTCGATGTTCCACGGGCCGAAGGTGCCGACGGCGTGGATGTTGCCGCGCGGGACCGCGTTGGTGAGGGTGGCGTCGTAAGGCCACGCGGCGTCGCCGCCCACGTCGCGCATCACGATGTGCTGGAGGACGAAGTCTTTGGGGTCCTTGCCGGGCTTGGCGGTGCCGATGATGAGCTGGGAGTCGTCGCAGACAATTTCGCCGACGGTGATTTTGATCTTGCCGTGGCGCTTCTTCGGTTTTTCGGCGGCCTGCTGACGGTATTCCTTGGGCGGGATATGGATGACGAGCCCGCTGACATGCACGCTGTCGACTTGCATGGGCTTGATGAAGAGGCCCATGACGCCGGCGCGGAAGTCGAAATGCTTAATGGCGATCAGCGGGTGGGTTGCTCCTGCGGCGATGACGTCATCCGGCGGATAGATGCGCAGGCCGCCGCCTGTAACTTGCAGTCCGTGAAGCACCGAGACGTCGAGCGTATCGAGCTCGACCTTGCTCTGGAAGCGCGTGCTGAGCGTCTCGATGACGCGGCCTTTCAGGATGGGGGTGGCGCGATGCAGAACGATTTCGGCAACAAAGGCGAGCACGATGATGGCGAGCAGAAGCGAGATGCCCAGCCACTTCCAGAGCTTTCGATGGCGGCTGATGATGGTTGAGTGCAAAGTCCTGTCTTTCCTATTGGATGTCTGGCGCACTTCTGTCTGATGCGCGTTCGGCCGATACGATACTCGTGATAACAAGTTAGCTTGTCTGGCGATGCGTGTCTTCTCCATGTCGGCGGATTGCGCGGACGGTATACTCAGCCGAACATGACTAAGACGAACGTGGCTGAGAACAGATGAGCGAGAAAATCCTTGCCGCAGTAGCGCATTTCATCATTGCCGTCATTTCCGCATCCGGCTACTTGGGGCGTGGCGCTGCTGATGGGTATTGAATCGGCGTGTATCCCGCTGCCATCGGAGGTGATCATGCCCTTCGCCGGCTACCTGGTGCACGCCGGGAAGCTGAGCCTGATCGGCGTGGCGACGGCAGGCGCGATCGGCTGCAATCTGGGCTCGCTCGTCGCATACTGGATCGGCGCGTATGGCGGGCGGCCGCTGGTGGAGAAGTTTGGCAGATACGTGCTGCTGAACCAGCACGATCTGGAGCGGGTAACGCACTACTTCGAGCGCTGGGGCGGCATCACCGTCTTCTTCGGTCGCCTGCTGCCGGTGGTGCGGACGTTTATCGCGCTGCCCGCCGGCATTGCGAAGATGCCGCAGGGGCGCTTCCATCTCTATACGTTTCTCGGATCATGGCCGTGGTGCTACGCGCTGGCGTATGCCGGGATGCGGCTGGGCGATCACTGGGACAACGATCCGCGCTTCAAGGAGATCTTCCATCGCTTCCATCTGGTGGTGGTGCTTGCGCTGGTGGTGGGGTTCGCGTGGTTTGTCTGGAGTCACTGGCGGAGCCGGGTGCGTGCGTCTGAGGCAGTCTGATGTAAATGTCCTGGCGCGGCGATCCCTCAGACGGAAACCGATGCGCGTTCACTCGATTGCCGGGTTGGGGTCAGAGCGATCAGGATCAGGCAGATGACTCCAATGACGCCAAGAGGCGGCAGTTCCGTTCGCTCATTCCCAAGCTGGATGGACTGCACTGCCATAACGGCAGCGTGTGCCACGCTCGACCAGGCTGTGAAGGCGATCAAGCTGCGATTTGCCGCCGGGTTGCGGATGGCCAGCAGAAGAAAAACCCCCAGCGTGAAGTAGATGGCCAACATCATCTGATCCGGGTAATCGGACTGCTTGGGATGCATCATCGATGTGATCAACGGATAGATACCAGCCACAAAGAATAGCCCCACCAATGCCAACAGAATTTTCAACGCCCGTTGTCGATTCACGAAAATACCCTCCTTATGGAAACGCGGTCCGCTAATCAGATCGGGCTATGGTGCCGGCGCAGCCGCACCGCTGCTGCGAGACAGAGCGCGGTAAATGCCATCCCGATCCAGAGACCCGGATTGCTGAAGTATCGTCCCAGCGTGAGGTGTATTCCGGGATGGATCGGCATCTGACCGGCCCCGGTGATTGCCTCCGCACCTCCTGCCAACCGATCTACGAGAAAAGTGGCGAAATGCGAGGTGTTGAAGGCGATCTTTTCGATGACACCGATGGCCAGCAGCGGAAGCGCCGCCCATAGAAACGCTGCTCGGCGGGCCCACGCCGAAACCAGTAGGAACCAGCCATAGAACGGCGCGTGCCAAAGCACATGCACGGTGAGCAGATGGTAGAAGAGCATCAGCGACATGGGGAAAATGGATACCTGTGCCCAGAGCGCGCCGACGCTGAGACCATTCGCGAGCAATACCGCGCTACTCAGGAGCAGCATGATCCACTGCGTGACAACGGTAAGCACGAAGGTGATCAGGGGGAGAACCACGAGCGGGATGCTCGCCTTGGCAAGCACCGTGGTGGTGTCGGAGACGGGCAGCGACTTCCAGAACAGGATGCTGCGATCGCGGCGTTCGCCCTGCAACGCGTCGAGACAGTAGAAGAGGCCGACGACCATCGCGGTCAACATGAGCAGACCCGCGACGGAGTCGTAGGGAGTGAGTATTGTTTGGTGCTCCGTGACGTGGAGGTTTGAGATGTTGCGCATCTGTCGTGGCAGATGAATCAAGCTGAAGAGAAAACCGATGAGAAAGATCGCCGCCGCAGCGAGCGGGGCGATGTAGATGGAACGGTTCTCCCACAGTTCGCGGCGCACCGACCAATAGAAGGGCCGGGTTGCCGGGAAGATGGCGGGCGCGACCGTCTGCGTTTCGAAAGACCCCGAAGCAGTACTGGCTGGAGTATTCATCTGGCAGCTCCTTCCATCTGACCGACTTGTGCCTGCTTGACCTGGCTGCCCACGACGGCGACAAACAGGTCGGCAATGCTGGGTGTGCGCACGTCGCCGAGTGCGCCGAGCCGCTGACGATCGGCATGATCGAAGAGCAGAACGCCGCGGCCGAAGACCTGGCGCTCGTGGATGGGTTGAAGCGCGCGCGCCGCGGCGACCTGCTCCGGGTGCACAGTCAGTTCCAGATAGCGGGATTGGAATTCTTCCATGCTGGCATCGAGCAGGATGCGGCCTCGATCGATGAAGATCACATCAGTGAGAACGTTCTGAATCTCTTCCACCTGATGAGTGGTGACGACGATGGTGCGGCTGCGATCGAAGTAGTCATTGAGCAGGGCATCGTAGAACTGCTTGCGATAGAGGCCATCCAGGCCGAGGGTCGGTTCGTCCAGCACCAGTAATTTCGCGTCGATGGCCATGACAAGTGCGAGATGGAGCTGGGTCACCATGCCCTTGGACAACTGCCTGACGCGGCTGGCGGGGTGGATGGTGGTCTTCGCTAGAAAGCCTTCCGCCTTCGCGCGATCGAATCGCGGATGGACGCCGGCCACATAGTCGAGCAGCTGCGACACCCGCATCCAGCGCGGGAGGACAGCGACATCCGCGATGAACGCGACATCGCGCATGAGCTGATCGCGCTCGGTCCAGGGATCGCGTCCCAGCACGCGCAGCGTTCCTTTATAGGGAATCAGGCCGAGGATCGCATTCAACGCGGTGGTCTTGCCGGCGCCGTTGGGACCGATGAGCCCGAGGATGCGGCCCTCCTCGACGCGTAGATCGATGCCGTCGAGCGCAACATTGGACCCGAAGGATTTCCGCAGGCCGTGTGCTTCTATGCAGGCCATGGCTTCAGCGTCCCTCCTTTGCGAGCTTCGGGGAGGAGCGGCGGTTTGCGGTCTCCAGCAGTTCTTTCGGCGACAGGCCGAGCCGCTGCATGGTGGCGCAGATTCTGGGCCAATCTTCGGTAAGAAACTTCTGGCGCTCGTCGCGCAGCAGCAGTTTGCGCGCATCGATTCTGACGAACATGCCGAGGCCTCGTCTCTTCTCGACCAGCTGCTCGTCGACCAATTGCTGGTAGCTCTTCAGGACGGTGAGTGGATTGACGCGATATTCCGCCGCGACATTGCGCACGGAGGGCAGGGGATCGCCTTCCCTGAGCACGCCGTCGAGGATCATGGCAACGACGCGATCGCGAAGCTGGCGGTAAATCGGCTGACTGTCGTTCCACTCAAGATCCATCCTGTTCCTTACGGAGATATGCTCCGTTACTTTGTCCGTTGCAGGTCCATGTGTGCGTGCATCGGCTTGTCTCCTGGCATCATGTACGTCCAGTCCTCGATGTGATGGTTGGCGTCGATGATGGTAAACACCGCATGGTCCATATGTCCGTACTGATTGCCGCCGGAGAGGTCGAGAAAATCGAATTCCACTTTCTTCCCGTCCGCGGAGGTTCTGGCGACCATGCGCGGCCTGTTCCCCGCATCGCAATAGTGGGTCAGGAGCAGGCGATCGTTATCCAGATAGAGCATGGTGACCGGGTGGTCGTACTTGGCCGGATCATCCGGCGTTCCTGCCGCCTTCATCTCATGCACGATCGCGTTTCCTCTCGATGTCACGCGCAGCGAGACCTGCACAACCCCATTGTCCCCCATGCCTGCTTGCACGGGGACCGTAGTCACGTGGCCTCGCCAGGAACCAGCGAGGGCTTTCAGCGTGTCGAAGGATTTTTCGGCGTTCGACTGGGCAAAGGCCGCGGTGGCGAACGAGATCAGAACGATGGACAGCGTAAGACGAAGGGATTTCATGCTCGGTATCTCCTCAAGCGCTTTGCAATCGGCGTCTTGATTCGCCGTGCTCTTGCTTGGTGTTGTACTTGACTACAACACTATATGTGATGTCAAGCTGATTTTTGAGAATTCATTGCGGGCCGCAGATCCCTCGGCCTTGGCTGGTGGCGCTACGTCGCAGTCGAGATGGACGAGCGCTTGGCAACGGCGAAGAAAATGATTCGCGCTGTCCAAATTGTGGATGGTGGCACGTCATGGGAATGAGCGGGCAGAATGTCCGCATCACTGATGAGGAGAGAGATATGCAATATCTGTTGATGCTGTATTCCGATGAGAGCGGTTGGACGAAGATGACGAAGGCTGAGCAGGAGCAGGGCATGGCGGCGTACATGGCCTATACCGAAGCGCTGAAGAAGGCGGGCGCGTTTGTCGGTTCGAACCGGCTGCAGCCGATTGGCACTGCGACCACCGTCAAGGTGACCAACGGCAAGCAGCAGGTGCTGGATGGGCCATACGCCGATTCGAAAGAACAGTTGGGCGGCTACTACCTGATCGAGGCGCCCGATCTGGATGCGGCGATTGCGTGGGCGGCGCGCTGTCCGGGCGCGGGCCACGGCACCATCGAAGTGCGGCCCGTGTGGGAGATGGTGGCCGGTCAACATCCTTCCGAGCGGCCGCAAACAGCGCGGGCCTAGAGTTGGACGATGAGCGCACAGCAAGGCGACGAGCAGGCACGCGACTGTCAGGCGCAGGAGACCGCGGAAGCGGTGGCGCGCCGCAGCTACGGCAAGCTTGTCGCCTTTCTTGCTGCGCGGACGCACGATGTCGCGGCGGCGGAGGATGCGCTGTCCGAGGCGTTTCTTGCCGCGCTGGCGGATTGGCCGCGCAACGGCTGCCCGGAGAATCCGGAAGCGTGGCTGCTGACCGTGGCGCGGCGCAGGGTGATCGATGCGGCGCGGCGGCAGACCACCACGCGAAGCTGCGGCCGGCGAGCTGAAGATCCTTGCCGAGGGCCTCGAAGCCGCCGCGGCGGAGACGGCGGAGATTCCGGACCGGCGGCTGGCGCTGCTGTTTGCCTGCGCGCATCCGGCGATTGAAGCCGGGGTGCGCGCGCCGCTGATGCTGCAGGTGGTGCTGGGGCTGGACGCGAAGACGATTGCTTCGGCGTTTCTGTCGTCGCCGGCGGCGATGAGCAAGCGGCTGGTGCGCGCGAAGGAGAAGATACGGCAGACGGGGATTCCGTTTCGTGTGCCGGAGCGGGAGGATCTTCCGCCGCGGCTCGACACGGTGTT
Source organism: uncultured Acidobacteriaceae bacterium (assembly GCA_963758545.1). Lineage (GTDB taxonomy): Bacteria > Acidobacteriota > Terriglobia > Terriglobales > Acidobacteriaceae > KBS-83. Next base: position 602,017 of record CAVWVY010000002.1, read on the forward strand.
GGAAGCCATCTACGCGGCGTACACGGAAGGGTGGGCGGACCCGGGTGGGATCGATGGAGTGCGGCGCGATCTGACGGCGGAGGCGATGTTCATGGCGAGGCTGGTGACGGAGCTACTGCCGGACGAACCGGAGGCGCTGGGGCTGCTGGCGTTGATGTTGTATGCGGAATCGCGGCGTGCGGCGCGGCGCTCCCGGGAGGGCGAGTTTGTGCCGCTGGCAGAGCAGGATGTCTCGCTGTGGGATCGGGCGATGATGGCGGAAGCAGAGGAGGTGCTGCGGCGCGCGCATTCGATCGGAAGGATCGGGCGATATCAACTGGAGGCGGCGTTGCAGTCGGCGCATGCGGATCGCTGCTCAACCGGCAAGGCGAACTGGGCGGAGATCGTTCATCTTTACGACGCGCTGTTTGCGTTCTCCGGCTCGCCGGTAATTGCCATCAATCGCGCGCTGGCGGTGGCGGAGAGCGAAGGCGCTGCTGCCGGCCTGGCGGCGTTGCCGGAGCCGGCGGCGGATGCGCGGCTGGCGGAGTATCAGCCTTACTGGGCGACGCGCGCGGAGCTGCTGGCGCGTACCGGCGCAAACGAGGAAGCGCGGCAGGCGTATGAAATTGCGATTGGCCTGGAGCGCGATGCGGCGGTGCGGCGATTTTTGCAGGAGCGGCAGGCAAAGTTGCAAGTGAGTTAGGTGGATGCCGAGTTGTGTTTGACACCGTCATGCCGTTTACGGTAACGTACCCGCCAAGTTGCCGTCCGGTGCGACGGCTATCCCGAAAAGTTGCTGAACATTACCGGATCGGGGTCCTTCGATGAAATCTCTCCTGGTGCTTTTGCTCTCCATCGCCTCATGTGCAGCGGTTGCACAACCCACCAGCTCCGGCAGTGCGTCGCCTACCGGATTCTCAGCGAATGACAGCGGCGCGTGCGCCTTAAATCAGCCCTCGCCCGCATTGCCGCTCCACACCGAGGGGCGTTACATCGTCGATCGCCGGAATCGGCGTTTCAAGCCGAGCGGCGTGGCCTGGGCCGGATCGGAATCGACTGACTTTGTCGTGGCGGGCTTGCAACTCGAGCCGCTCCCTTCGATTGTTCACCGCATTCGCTGCATGGGCTTTAATGCGGTCCGGCTTCCATGGTCGAACGAGATGTACGAGAGCAATCCTGTCGTGCCGGATTACGCGGTCGCGGCAAACCCCTCTCTCAAAGGGAAACGTGCTTTGGCGGTTTTCGATCAGGTCGTGCGGGCGCTGGCCGCCGAAGGGCTTCTCGTTATATTGGACAACCACAACAGCAATGCCGAGTGGTGCTGCAGCGATGACGGCAACACCCTCTGGTATAACTCCCAATACCCGGAATCGAGCTGGATCGCAGACTGGAAAGGAATGGCTGCGCGATTCCTGGATGTTCCGCAGGTTGTGGCTGTTGACCTGCGCAATGAGCCCCGGATCACCGCCACCTGGGGCGGCGATCCCGCAACGGATTGGCACGCGGCGGCGGAACGCGGCGGTGACGCCGTACTCAGCGTCAACCGCAATCTGCTCATGATCGTGGAAGGGGTGAACTATGCAACGGATCTCACCGGGGTCGCGAACCTACCTGTACAACTCAAGGTTGCCAACCGTGTAGTGTATTCGGCCCACGATTACCCGTTCTTCTACCCTAATCTGGCCAGTGCGAGCGAGCTCGCCGCGGATCTTGACAAGAACTGGGGCTATATCGTCACTCCGGGACAGACATATACGGCGCCCCTCTGGCTGGGCGAGTTTGGGAATTGTCACACGGCGTCCACCTGCATCACCGATACTTCGTCCACGGATGGCTCCGGCGGTTTGTGGTTTGCTGCAATCCGCCAGTATCTTTCACAAAACGATATCGGCTGGTCCTATTGGGAGCTTGCGGGAACGGAGTACACCGGAAACACCCGGATCTTCGGGTCGGAAGAAACGTATGGTGTCTTGAATCCTTACTGGAACGCTCCGGCTATCCCGAACGAACTCAACCCACCACCTCAGCTCAATACGCTGGGCGCTTTACAGACCATTGCTCAACCGAACCAGGGACCCGGTGTCGCTGCCAGTTATCCCCCATTGATCGCTTTCACCTCGCCGCTGCCCGGGTCGACAATCGTCTCCGGAACGTCGCTCGTGCTCAATGTTGACGTCAACCTTCGCACGGGAAGCGCGGACAGTATCAAAGAAGTGGATTTTTATGCGAACGGACAGCGGATTGGCAGCTCCACTTCCGCTCCCTACACCGTGACCTGGCTCAACATGCTTCCCGGCACATATAACCTTCAGGCAACAGCCCGCACTGTTGCTGGACAGAGCGCCACATCGCAGGCAATCCCTGTAGAAGCATTTAACTATGTCGCGCGCAATGCAAACTATACCGACGGTATCGCAATCAACTTTGTGAGCTATGCGGTGACTCCCATGGCCGCTTCCGAGGTCGCCGGAGTGGTGCCGCAAGCCAACTGGAACCAGGCAGGCGTCGCCAACAGCGGCGAGCTTTTCAACCTGCTGAACGCCAAGGGAAAGAACACTTCCGCTCTGGTCCAGTGGGCCGCGACCAACACCTACTTCACCCCGGTACCCGATCAGCCAGGCAACGATCGAATGATGAAAGGGTATCTGGACAACAGCAATACCGTACCGAGCACGATATCCGTCTCTGGATTGCCTCCGACCTTTCGGCATTACGACGTCATCGTCTATTTCGACGGAGGGAATGCCGCGCTTACGGGCGGCGCTACTACCGTCTCAAACTACAGAATCACATCTGTGAGTAACGGTATCGTTCACGGCTGCGGAGCGGAGAGGGCGGAAGGCAGCACGGTTACCGGTATGGATGCGAATGGGGTCGATTTCAGCGGCACCTTTATTCAGGCAGCGGGTGGATCGAACGGTAACTTCGTGAAGTTTCTGGACTGCTCCGGAAGCAGTTTCCAGCTTGCGCCCATTCACGGAGGAAGCACCTACAACCAAGTGCGTGCGCCCGTGAACGCGATTCAGATACTGGCTCACAACTAGAGGATGGGAACAGCTCTCCCAGCCTCCGGCTAGAGCAGGCATCCGGATTTGCCTGGACTGCGGCCGTCGCTCCCTGGAGAGAGCGCCAGTAGTCACTCGTGCAGCGCCTGGTTCTTTGACAGTCTCGTGCGACCGCTTGCACTCGCGTCGCGTTTGTTCAGCAGATTCTGGTTGCCATTCACTGGCTGCATCCTGCCGCTCAGCCCGCCATCATTTGCCAAAGCCGGATACCGGCCTCAGACTAAGACGTTGACCCACCTGTGGATTCATTGGAGAGGACCAAGCGCGAGATGACGAGTAAAAAGGGCAGCGGCCAGGCCGCCGCTGCTGCACAGACGATTGCGCCCGCCGCGGGCAAACTGGGAGTGATGGTTGTGGGCATGGGCGCGGTGGCAACTACGCTAATTGCAGGAGTGGAGGCAGTACGGCGCGGGTTTGCGAAGCCGATTGGCTCGGTGACGCAGATGGGTACCATCCGGCTGGGCAAACGCACGGATAACACGACGCCGCTGATCAAGGAGTACGTGCCGCTGGCGACTCTGGACGACATTGTCTTTACCGGATGGGATATCTACGACGAGAACATGTACCAGGCGGCGAAGACCGCTGCGGTGCTCGAGCGCGATCATCTGGAACAGATCCGGCCGTTTCTCGAAAGCATTCAGCCGATGCCCGCGGTCTTCAGCCAGCACTACGTCAAGCGGCTGAGCGGCAATCACGTGAAGACGGGCCGCTCCAAGTGCGACCTGGCGCAGCAGGTGCGCAACGACATCCAGGCATTCAAGGGCAAGACCGATCGCCAGGTGATGATCTGGTGCGGCTCGACGGAAATCTTCCTCGAGCAGGCGGCGTGCCACAAATCCATTGAGGCATTCGAGAAGGGGCTGCTTGAAGACGATCCGGCGATTGCGCCTTCGCAGATTTACGCCTACGCCGCGCTGAGCGAGGGGATTCCGTTTGCGAATGGCGCGCCGAATTTGACCGTAGACATTCCGGCGCTGCAAGAGCTATCGAAGAAGACCGGCGCGCCAATCTGCGGCAAGGACTTCAAGACCGGACAGACGCTGATCAAGACGGTGCTGGCACCGGCCTTCAAGGCGCGCATGCTGGGGGTGGCCGGCTGGTACTCGACCAACATCCTGGGCAATCGCGATGGCGAGGTGCTGGACGATCCCGAATCATTCAAGACTAAGGAAGAGTCGAAGCTGGGGGTGCTGGACTTCATCCTGCAGCCGGAGCTCTACCCGGAACTCTACGGCGACATTTATCACAAGGTTCGCATCAACTATTATCCGCCGCGCGGTGATAATAAAGAAGGTTGGGACAATATCGACATCTTCGGATGGCTTGGCTATCCGATGCAGATCAAGGTCGACTTCCTGTGCCGCGACTCGATATTGGCGGCGCCGCTGGCTCTGGACCTGGTGCTGTTTCTGGACCTGGCGTCCCGTACGCCGGAGCTAAAGCATCGCGGTATACAGGAGTGGCTCAGCTTCTTTTTCAAGTCGCCGATGACGGCCGAGGGGCTCTATCCGGAGCATGATTTGTTTATTCAGTCGATGAAGCTGAAGAACACACTCAGGCACATCATGGGCGCGGATCTGATCACGCATCTGGGGCTGGAATACTACGACTGAGGATTTGCCATCCAGGCAGACGCGCCTGCGGCGCATTGTATGGGGTTCGCCCTTTGGTCGCTCACGTGCGGTCGTGGGCGAGCTGGCCTAAGTCCGACATCTCTGCGAGCTGTGGGGCACCCCGCATTTAGAAAAGATTGCAACACGTAGCCTCTGAGGCGAGGATATGCAGGAGAAATTCCTGTGGCCGGGTCTCGCAACGAATGGAGGCTGTGTTGAAGAAGAGTGCTCGATCCACATCGACGGCTTCGCCGGCCAAACAGATTGCGAGCTTCATCGCCAAGTTTGATCCTGAGGTCGCGCGAGTCATCCGGTCATGCCGTGCGGCGCTTCGCAAGCGGTTCCCCACGGCGATCGAACAGGTCTACGACAACTACAATTTTCTGGCGATCGGCTTTTGCACCACCGAAAGAACATCTGACTGCATGGTTTCGCTGGCTGCGCAGGCAAAGGGTGTCGCGCTCTCGTTCTACTACGGAGCCTCCTTGCCGGATCCTGCCGGGATACTGCAGGGCAGCGGAAACCAGAACCGGTTCATTCGTCTGAAAGATGCGACCACCCTGGCGGACCCTCGCGTACAAGGGCTGCTCGCGGCAGCGGCGACGCAGGCCAAATCGCCGCTGCGAGCCTCCGGGGGCGGCTACACTATGATCAAATCCATTTCGGCCAAGCAGCGGCCACGCCGTCTTCCGCAAAAATAGGGATGTCTTCGTGGCAATTGGCGGCAGGCTAAATGGGGATTGGAATGCGAAGGGGCGGCTTCAGGAGTCGCCCCTTTTTAGCTTCCACACAGTAGAGAACCAAAGCAGGACTTGCAGGTCTTCAGGGGTTTAGAACGCCGCCACGACAGCGACGACAACACCGATGACGGTGCCCGCTACCTTGAGCGCGTTGACGACATCGTCGACTGCCTTCTGTACGTCCCAGTTCACGTAGGCGCTCCAGCGCCAGGTGTAGCCGGCGCAGAGGTCGGCCCAGGCGTCTTTCAGCTGATCGTTCTGGCCGTTTTGGGCAAAGTCATAATCACGGGAACCGCTGTCGAGGGTGCCGTTCATTGTGCCTTTGACCTCGAAGGTGAAGGCCTTACCGCTGGAACTGACGATGACCCAGACGGCATCGACGTCATAGCTGGGAAAGCCGGAGTCGTGGAAGTGACCGGAGAAGCTGTAGGTGCCGTCCTCGAAGAGGGCGAGCGTCATCCAGCCGCCAACCGGAACTCCGTTGTCGAAAGTGATGGTGCCGCTGTTGAAGGGGCCAAGCTGCGTTGGCAGGGCTGGTGGAGGGGGCGTTTTGACGGGGATTTTGTACTTCGAAAGGTCGATGGTGCCCAGAAACTTCGCGTATTTGTTGGGGCTGTATTTGAGCATGTGCTCGCCTGCGGCGCGTGCCTGGACTGCGGATTGTGCTGCGGCGGACTGATGAAGCTTGAGAACCGATTCTTCCTTCGGCTCGACTTTTGTCTCCAGAACTGTCGGCATTTCGATACCTTCCATCGGATAGATTTGCGTTCCGGGCCCGTGGCAGATTGTTGCCATGAGAGATAGTGGCGGGTGCGGAAGCAGCGTTTCATTGGCGGGGTGACAGGCTAGCTGGAAATGCCCGGGATGCTCACCAATGGCGGCGTATCATGGTCTAAATAGAGGCTCAGTCTGAGCTCGACCGGCTGGCCTCTCTTGAGGTGCGTTATGCGGGTATCCAGTTCTTCTTCCACCAAAGTCTTTCTGCCCGCCCTGCTCGCGATGGCGACGCTGACCCTTCAGGGGCAACAGACGACCCCGCAGACGACGCCGGGCGCGGGCGCGCCGACGAGCACGAGCACGGGCGGGACTCCGCCGCCGCTGCCATCCCCGACGCCGACAGACACGCAGGGAACGCCGCAATCGACACCCACGGCAACGCCTGCCAGCACCCAGGCGCATCCCTCGCCTTGCGACACGGACAACGGGAAGAAAAAAGACAAGAAGGACAAGAAGAAGGAGCAGGACCCGGGCTGCCAGCCGACCGCGGAAGAGATGGCCGCGGCGCAGGATACCGCGATTCGCGCGCGCAAGAACACGGCGCCGGAGCCGGGGCCGAACGGCATTATGCCGGGCGTGAAGAAGGGCAGCATTGACGATGTGAGCGCGGTGGGCACGCGCGACATCGGCGGGCGCGGGCTGGGCAACTGGTATTCGACCGAGACGGAGATGAAAGAGGGCAAGGGCGTCTCGATGGAGATCGAGAAGAGCGTGAAGTTCATCAACGATCCGGTGGTGACGGAGTATGTGAACCGCATCGGCCAGAACATCGTGAAGAACTCCGATGCCAAGGTTCCGTTCACCATCCGGGTGATCGATTCGGACGAGATCAATGCGATGGCGCTGCCCGGCGGCTTCTTCTATGTAAACAGCGGACTCATTCTGGCGGCGGACGATGAGGCCGAAGTGGCCGGCGTGATGGCGCACGAGATTGCCCACGTGGCGGCGCACCACCAGATGCGCGAGCAGACGCGGCTGAACTACGCGCAGTTCGGGACCATCCCGCTGATCTTCCTGGGCGGCGGCCTGGGGTATGGACTGTATGAAGCGTCGGGCCTGGCGGTGCCGATCACCTTCCTGAAGTTCTCCCGCGACTTCGAGCGGCAGGCGGACTTCCTCGGCGTCCAGTACATGTATCGCGCCGGCTACGACCCGCAGGCGCTGCCGAGCATGTTCGAAAAAATCGAACACCTGGAGAAGACCCGGCCAAATCTTGTGGAGAAGACCTTCTCCGACCATCCGCAGACGCCGGACCGCATTCTGGCGACGCAGGAGGAGATTTCGCACCTGCTGCCACCGAAGGACGAGTACGTGATCACGACCTCGGAGTTCGATGACGTGAAGGCGCGGCTGGCGCGTATTGAGAACAAGCGCAAGTTGCGCGACGGACAGAACGAGAAGAAGCCGTCGCTGCGCCGCGCGAGCACATCGCCGGATGCGAATGGGCAGAACGGTCAGAATGGGCAGAATGGCTCGGACGACGACCGTCCGACGCTGCACCGGCGGGATAACTAAGGCAGCTTCCGACCATCGAGGGGATCGAAACGAGACGCGCACCGGAATGGCCTTCCGCGTGCGCGTCTGTGTTTGCGACTTACGGAATAGTCACGGTAATGGTGTTGGATGGATCGCTGGTGTCGCCTCCTTCGCCGACGGAGCGCACCCGATAGACATAGGTTGCGCCGCCTTGAGCGGAGCTATCGGTCCAGTTGCGTGTTCCTCCTGGGGTGGAGCCGATCTGCGAAAAGGAGGAGCTTCCGCCGGGAGCGCGATCCACATCATAGGCAACCACGTTGTATCCGGTGGTGGGTTTCTGCCAGGCGAGAGCGACCGTGTGGGCGGTCGTCGGCTGGGCGGCGGTCTCCGTGAGCGAGACAGTGAAGGTTCCAACGCTGGAGCCGATGGTCAGCGTACCTGTTTGAGCGGTGCTTTGAGGCTGAGCGCTGACCTGGGCGGTATAGCTTTGACCGCTGGGTAGCGTGGCTGGCAGGGACATAGACGGGCCGGAGAATGCGCCGTTGGAGAAAGAGACACTTTGAATGGTGACTGGCTGTGAACCGCTTACGGTGAGGGTCAGCGGTTGCGATGAGACGTTGCCGCTGGATCCGTTGAAGCTGAGGGCTTGGGTGGAGAGGCTTATGCTGCTTTGGGCGTTTGCCCAGACGGGACTCGCGACCAGTGTCGCGGCCAGGGGGAGAAGAATCTTTAACTTCACTACGGAACAGCTCCTTGGGGGGAAATGGAAAAGCGTCAGGTCAGGCGGACGAACTACGCCGGGTCCGGCACATGAGGGGTTCCGATGCGCCCGGTCGGGCAATTTGTTGCCTAACTCGACAGCTTACCAGTTACCGGCTTGGCAGCTGAAGCGGTTCATGCCCCCAGCAGAATGGCGATTCGCAGCAGGGGAGGGTCTTCGGGACCGGCCAGTGATGGCGCCCGCGCTTGGTGCACGGCCCGGAACCCCGAGCCGGCGGGCGGTTTGACCCGCCGGGAAGCAAATATCTTTTGGCGATCGACCACGGATTCCTTCGCTCGCCCAAATCCCAGGATATCTTTCGCGCTTGAACGATTGGGCTGTTCTGAGGCTCGATACGGGCCGCCGGAAGGGTGGCGGCGGGCCAACGATGCCGGGAAAGCCGGTGTAACCCGAAAAACCAACAGCAATCCCCCATTTGGACGGCATGGGAGCGGAATCTTTCCTTGAAGATGCCGGAGGAAACAGGGTATATACAAGACGCCGGGTCCCGATGTGAGGCCAGTTGCGAGGCCACACGGGTGCTGCCCGGGAAGAGGTTCCCTGGGGAGGCACGCGACTCCGATGAAAGCGCACATGGCAGCGATAGAGCAACGCGAGGTGATGGATATCCGGCAGGCGGCGGATTATCTGGGGATCAGCGCGGATACCTTGTACAAGTACGCGTCCGAGGGCTTTGTGCCGGCGTTCAAGCTGGGCAACCGGTGGCGCTTCAAGCGCTCGCGGCTGAACGACTGGATGGACCAGCAGAGCTCGGGCGGGAACATGCCTGCGCGCGTGACGGGAAAAGCCGCGGAAGAGAAGCCGGCGCGGGCGAAGGCGAAGCCGGTGCAGAGCGTGCGGCCGGCGCGGCGCAGGAGCGCTGCCCAGTAAAGCAAAATCAATGTCAACTCCCGGGCCCTCACTTGAGGAGTCTCTTTCCGCGCTCTCTAACGGGCGCCTGGATTATCCAGCACCTCCCCGTTTGCACTGGGCTGTTCTCATTCTGATAGTCATCGCGTTGAACGTCGTCGGTGACTTGTTGGACCTGTGGGGTATTGGTTCACCTTGGATAGGTGGAGTGCTGTCGGCTAAGGCGACCCTGCTTGTCTGGCTTCTTGTGCAGGCGTCCTTTGTGCAAAGACTGTCTCACAAGAATTTCGTGTTTACGACCGCTGCGGCTAGTCTTTTGGCTATCGTTCCAGCTCTACTGATCCGTATGGGCTGGGTCGACAGTCACAGTGGAACGTCTTTTCTTCCCGTCATTGCCGCTGTCGTGCTCTGGATGGATTTGTTTCGGATGCGAGACACGCTTGAGCATCAATACAACTCGGTGGAAACTTACGGATTGTTCATGCTAAGTCTCCTGCTGTTCCTTTTAGGCCCCATCTATCTCCAGTACCATTTCCGCAAGATCGCACTCTGGAAGGAACAGCAACAGAGCACGGTGACCCAATGACCTATCGATCGCGCATGCGACAACTGCGGGCCACGATGGCGAAGCGCAAGATCGCCGCGCTGCTGGTGACGCATCTTCCCGACGTGCGCTATCTGTGTGGCTTTACCGGCTCGAATGCCGCGCTCGGCATCACGCAAAAAGCAGCGTTGCTGGTGACGGATGGACGCTACACCGCGCAGGCTGCGGCGGAGGTGAAAGTCTGCCGAGGTGCGGATCGCCAAGGGTCCGGCGGTGCCGGAGGCCTGCCGGTGGCTCGCGGCGGCGCGCGTGAAGCGTGCCTACTACGACGGTGAGCAGACGACGATTGCGGCGCTGGGCGCGATGCAGAAGGCCGTCAAGGGTGCGAAGCGTTTTTTCGCAGCCTTGGACGCCCCGCTTGTAGCAGAGCAACGCATGGTGAAGGACGCGGCCGAGATCGAACGCATGGCTGCCGCGGCTGCCCTGGGTGTGCGGCTTTTCGAGCACGTCGTTGGATTCAAGGGGCACGGGGGCTTCATGCGGCCGGGCATCCCCGAGAATGCAGTTGCGGCGGAGCTCGAATATCGCGCGCGGCTGTGGGGCGCGGAGGCGATGTCGTTTCCGACCATCGTGGCCAGCGGCGAGCGATCGTCGATGCCGCACGGCACGGCATCTGTAGCGAAGCTGCCGCGGCGTGGATTCGTGACGCTGGATTTCGGTGTTATTCTCAACGGTTATTGCTCGGACATGACGCGCACCGTGCACCTGGGGCGCGCGACGGCGCGTGAGCGCGATGCCTACGATGCGGTGCTGGCCGCGCAGGAGAACGCCGTCGCGGCGGTGAGCGCGGGTGTGAAGGCCGGCGATGTGGATGAGGCGGCGCGCAGTGTGCTGCGCGAGGCGAAACTGGGGGAGTACTTCACGCATTCGACCGGGCACGGAGTTGGCCTGGAGATTCACGAGTCGCCGCGCATCGCCATGGCGCAGCAGGCGTTGCTAACCAGCGGGATGGTCATTACCATCGAGCCTGGCATCTATATACCAGGCGCGTTCGGCCTGCGTATTGAGGACACTGTGGTGGTGGAGCGGCGGGGATGCCGCGTGTTGACGCCGGCGACCAAGGCATGGATTGAGCTATAGAAGCTGTTTTCCTGATACGGTGTTCGGTCAGGACCGGTGATGTGCGGTGTTTCTTGACGGAAAACCGCGCCGTCAGTTTGGTCGGGATCGGAATGGTCAGGAAAACAGCTGTAGCGCAGAGAACGAAAAGATTGGGAAGCATGAATCCGGAAGAGATAGCAGAGCTGAAACAGCTCATCGAGTTCCTGAAGGAAAACAACATCGGCGAGTTCGACCTGGAGCGGGGCGACCTGAAGGTGCGGCTGAAGTTTGCCGGCGCGGCGCAGACGGGGGACCTTTCGCAGATGGTGCATCTGGCGGCAGCGGCCCAGGCGGCCCAATCCGCGGCGAGCTTTCAACCCGCGGCGGTGGCACATGCGCACCCGGCGGGGGCTCCGGCAGCGCCTGCCCTAGCGGCAGCGTCGCCAGCTCCTGCGGCTGCGCCGGCCGATGACGAGGCCGGCCTGCACATCGTGAAGTCGCCGATCGTGGGCACTTTCTACGAGTCGGGTGCGCCGGGCTCGCCTGCATTTGTAAAACCCGGCGATATGGTCGAGGCCGGGCAGGTGCTGTGCATCGTGGAAGCGATGAAGCTGATGAACGAGATCGAGTCCGATGCGGCCGGCGAGATTGTAAAGCGCTTTGTGACGAATGGGCAGCCGGTGGAATACGGGCAGAAGCTGTTTGCCGTGCGGCCGCGATAGTGATGCGTCGTGCGGAATGTTGGATAGGCATCGCGACAGGATGCCGCTCATCCCACCCTTCGCTTTGCTCAGGATGGGGCACCCGGATTCGAGTTTGTGACAGCGCCCACAGGCGCGAAGGGAATGCATGTTTCGGAAAGTCCTGATCGCCAATCGCGGCGAGATAGCGCTGCGTGTGATCTGCGCGTGCAAGGAGCTTGGCGTCCGCACGGTGGCCGTGTACAGCGAGGCCGACCGCAATTCACTGCATGTTCGCTTTGCCGATGAGGCCATCTGCATCGGGCCGCCGCGCTCGGCGGAAAGCTATCTGAATGTGCCGGCGGTGATCTCCGCCGCGGAGATCGCGGATGTGGATGCGATCCATCCCGGCTATGGCCTGCTGAGCGAGAACGCGAACTTCGCCGAGGTGTGCCGCGCGTCGAACATCAAGTTCATCGGGCCGCCGCCGGAGGTGACGCGGCTGATGGGCGAGAAGGAAAAGGCGCGCATGGCCATGAAGAAGGCCAAGGTGCCGATCCTGCCTGGCTCGGAGGGCGTCATCCAGAACGAGGGTGAGGCGCTGGAGTGGGCCAAGTCAGTGGGCTACCCGGTGATCCTGAAGGCCTCGGCGGGCGGCGGCGGGCGCGGCATGCGCGTCATTCGTTCGAAAGACGAGCTGCCGGCGATGTTCCAGGCGGCGCAGACCGAGGCGGCGAACGCCTTTGGCAACGGCGACCTGTACATGGAGAAGTTCATCGAGCAGCCGCGGCACATCGAGTTCCAGGTGCTGGCGGACCAGCACGGGCACGTGATGTCGCTGGGCGAGCGCGAGTGCTCCATCCAGCGGCGGCACCAGAAGCTGATCGAAGAAGCGCCGTCGCTCATGGTGGACACGAAGATGCGCGAGGAGATCGGCAAGACGCTTCGCCGCTGCCTGGAGCAGATCGGCTACCAGAACGCGGGGACGGTCGAGTTCCTGATGGACGAGGACGGCAAGCTCTACTTCATCGAGATGAATACGCGCATCCAGGTGGAGCATCCGGTGACCGAGATGGTGACGGGCCTCGATCTGGTGAAGGCGCAGTTGCGGATCGCGTCCGATGAGAAGCTGTCGGATATTGTGACCGAGCCGGTGACGATTCGCGGGCATGCCATCGAGTGCCGCGTGAACGCGGAGCATCCGGAGAAGTTCACGCCGTCGGCAGGGAAGATCAACGTGTTCAACGTGCCGGGCGGCAATGGCGTGCGCGTGGATACGGCGCAATACGCAGAGGGCTTCGTGCCGCCGTACTACGACTCGCTGATCGCGAAGCTGATCGTGCATGGCAGGGACCGCGCAGAGGCGATGGCCCGTATGCAGCGGGCGCTCGAGATGTTTGTGGTGGAGGGGATCCATACCACGATCCCGCTGCACCAGCGCATCTTCGCCGACCCGGAGTTCCGCGAGGGCAAATTCGATACGAAGTTCATGGAGCGGTTCTTTGAGCGGGAGAAGGCGCGCCTGACGGGCTTGCCGGATTAAGGAAGCCGGTCGTTCCAGTCGGGAGGACGACTTCAAAAGCTGATCAAGACTCCGGCCCGGCCTCGATCATCCCGACCGAAGCGGGGCTGCCCTGATCCCAGCCACATGTCGAAGCCAGAGGATGCGGCGCTCTGAGTCGTCCTTCTTCCCGTTCAGAATGGAAGCTTCTCTTCCAATGTTCAGGATAGACTTCGGCCATTGTTCCGAAGTTATACTCAATGCCGTCCCGTCCGCTGTAGGCTCCGATCTCGACAGGTGGATGACCCGAGCGATGAGCACGAAAGAGGCAGTACCCGCCCAGACGAGCTTCTTTGAAGAGCTGGTACAAGTCACTGGTTGCGCTCTGCGGATAGTAGCGTTCTATGGAACCCGTTACGCGGTCGATTGAGCGTCCTCGAAAGACGGCCATTGGCGCACCGTATGTTCGTGCGATCACCTCCGTTGCACATTGGCTCGACCGGATCGATCCGGGGGTCCATCGCCGCGTCAAGGGACTGCGCCTGGTCACCGCGTACGGCTTGGCGGCGATGCTGGGCACCATGCCCGAGATATCCCGCGCATTGCCGCATGCAGCTTCGCTGAGTTCCTTGGCTGCTGGGTTTTGCTTGTGGGCCAGCGTTTCAGAGGGTCAGGCAACACGGATGCGCTCCACGCGTGATCTCCTGGTCTTGAACGGAGCGGCTGTGCTGGGTGCTCTCATCATGGTCGGGCTCGCTCCCATCATGATCGGAGCCGGCCGGCCGGGACCCGAATTGACGCTGGTAACCGGCGCCTTCCTCGTTGGCTATCTCAAGCGTTTTGGAATACTCGGCGCCGGGGTTGGATCGCAGATCTACATCGGACAGCTTCTCGCTTACGGAGCGCGATTGACCTCTGCGGACGTTGCGACCGTTGTTGTCGCCGGGCTGCTCGGAGCGCTGGCCTCCATTGTCCCTCGCGTGCTGAGCGGTCCAGCTGAGCAACCAATTTTGGCACCAGCCTTGCCTGCGTCCGAGATCGGACTGCGTGCTGTGTCACCCGAAATGGCGATGGGATTGCAGGCCGCGCTGGCCGCTCTTGTCATCGTCGCATTGAACTCAAAGATTCATCTGGAGGAGTCCGCGTGGGCAATTACGGCATCGACGTATGTGGTGGCCGGTTCCGCCAGCGGTACGATCGATCGTGTCCGCCGACGGATCATCGGCACCATGATCGGGGTTCCGGTAGCTCTTGGCTGCCTGCCTCTCGTGGTCCATGCGCCGCTCGTAATATGGATCATGGCTGCGCTGGCGATGATCATCTACGCGATGGCTCTGCCCGAACGCTACGATATTGCGTGCGCGGCTTATGCGTTCACGCTTTTGGTCACGCTGGCTCTGGCGGGAGAGCACTCGCTTCCATTGCTCTTCGCCCGAGCCTGGGAAACGGTGATTGGAGGGGTGTTGGGACTCATTGCGGCGATATTCGTGTTTCCTCTCCGCGCACGAGCGATCCGCACCTAGGCATCCGGCAGGCGGTCATGTTGAATGTGCTATCGCGCCCGCGGATTTGCTATCAGGATGGCACATCCCCGGACCGCTTATACTGGGCAGTGGCCCATGCCTTCCCGCGCATTCCACAGCAAGACCCAATTCCGACAGGTGAGTGATCCCGATCGATGAGCACAAAAGAGGCAGTGCCAGTCCAGACAAGCTTTTCTCAAGAAGTGGCCGAGTGGATCGAGGCCTTTGACGAGGTCGTGGTCGCCGAGGGCGCTGAGCATAGTGCCGAGCTCCTGACCGCGCTTCGCCGCCGGGCGCGCGAGGCCGGCATCAACACCACGGGCGAGCTGATCACTCCGTACCTGAACACCATTCCCAAGCACGAGGAAGTGCCGTACCCCGGCAATCCGGATCTGGAGCGGCGGGTCGAGAGCCTGATCCGCTGGAACGCGATGGCGATGGTGCACCGGCAGAACAAGAAGGATGCGGGCATCGGCGGCCATATCGCGACCTACTCCTCGCTGGCGACGCTGCTCGAAGTGGGCTTCAATCACTTCTTCCACGCCAGCTATGGCACGCAGCCTGGCGACTTCGTCTACTTTCAGGGCCATGCCTCGCCGGGCGTCTATGCGCGCGCCTATCTGGAAGGCCGTCTCGAAGAGGAGCGGGTGCTGAACTTCCGCCACGAGCTGCGCGACAAGCCGGGTCTCTCGTCCTATCCGCACCCGTGGCTGATGCCGGACTTCTGGCGTTTCCCGACGGTGTCGATGGGTCTGGGGCCGTTGAACGCGCTCTACCAGGCGCGCTTCATGCGGTATCTCGAAGATCGCGGCCTGATTGAGAAGACCGACCGCAAGGTGTGGGCCTTCGTGGGTGACGGCGAGACGGACGAGGTGGATACGCTGGGCGCGATCTCCATGGCGACGCGCGAGAAGCTGGACAACCTGATCTTCGTCGTGAACTGCAATCTGCAGCGCCTGGATGGCCCGGTGCGCGGCAACAAGCGCATCATCGACGAGCTGGAAGGGATGTTCCGCGGCGCCGGCTGGAACGTGATCAAGGTGATCTGGGGCGCGGACTGGGACAAGCTCTTTGAGCGCGACCACACCGGCCTTTTGCTCAAGCGCATGGAAGAGTGCGTGGATGGCGACTACCAGGCCTACAAGGCCAAGGGCGGCGCGTATACGCGGCAGGAGTTCTTCGGCAAGTATCCGGAGCTGCTGGAGCTGGTCAGGGATCTGACTGATGACGAAATAGCGCATCTGCATCGCGGCGGCCATGACCGGATGAAGATTTACAACGCCTACAAGCGCGCGACTGAACACAAGGGCGGTCCGACCGTGATCCTGGCCAAGACGGTGAAGGGCTATGGGTTGGGCACCACGCAGGCGCGCAACGCCAGCCATCAGGAAAAGAAGCTGCAGGACAACGAGCTGGCGGCGTTCGTGAAGCGCTTCAATATCCCGGTGTCGGAAGAGACGGCCAAGAACGGGCTGCCGTATCGTCCGGCGAAGGACACGCCGGAGATTGCCTACATGCTGGAGCGGCGCGAGACGTCTGGGCGGCTTCATGCCGAAGCGCGAGGTGCCGAAGCTCGACTTCAAGGCGCCGGCGCTGGATACGTTTGCGGAGTGGACCGCAGGCTCGAAGGGCCGCGCCGTATCGACGACGATGGGCTTCGTCAGCATTCTGCGCCACTTGATGAAAGACCCGGCATTCGGCAAATTGATCGTGCCGATCGTGCCGGACGAGGGCCGGACCTTCGGTCTGGAATCGGCCATCCGGCAGGTGGGCATCTACGCCAGCGAAGGCCAGAAGTACAAGCCGCATGATGTCGACATGCTGCTCTACTACCGCGAGGAGAAGGACGGGCAGATTCTCGAAGAGGGAATTACCGAGGCCGGATCGATGGCCTCGTTCACCGCGGCGGGCACGGCCTATACCAACTACCGGCTGCCGATGATCCCGTTCTACATGTACTACTCGATGTTCGGTTTCCAGCGCATCGGAGACATGGCATGGGCGTTCGCGGATTCGCGCGGCAAGGGCTTTATGATGGGCGGCACCGCCGGGCGCACGACCATGCTGGGCGAGGGGCTGCAGCACCAGGATGGGCATTCCATCGTGCTCGCGTCCACCGTGCCGACCTGCGCGACTTATGATCCGGCGTTCGTCTACGAGCTCGCCACCATCATTCAGGATGGGCTGCGCCGCATGTACGAAAACGGCGAAGACCTCTTCTACTACCTCACGATGTACAACGAGGATTACGTCATGCCGGAGATGCCGGAAGGCGTCCAGGAAGGCATCCTGCGCGGCATCTACCGCCTGCGTCCGGCGGCGAAGGGAAGCGCGGTGGCGCAGCTGTTCGGCAGCGGCCCGATCCTGAACGAGGCGCTGCGCGCGCAACAGATCCTGGCGGAGAAATACGACGTTGCCGCCGACGTGTGGAGCGTGACCAGCTACAACGAACTGCGGCGCGATGCGCTGGCGGTCGAGCGCTGGAACCGTCTGCATCCATCGCAGCCGGCGAAGCAGCCGTACATCGTTACGGCTCTCGGCCATGCGGCCGGACCGCTCATTGCGGCCACCGACTTTATGAAGGCAGTGCCGGATCAGCTTGCGCCATGGCTGCGGGAGCGGCTGGTCTCGCTGGGCACGGACGGCTTTGGCCGCAGCGACAACCGTGAGCATCTGCGCAGCCACTTCGAGGTGAGTGCCGAGGCGATTGCGGCAGCCACGCTGTCGCGCCTGGCGCGCGAGGGCAAGCTCGATGCCGCGAAGGCAGAGAAGGCGTTTGCCGAGCTGGGTATCGATGCCGAACGGGGCGATCCGGCGCGGGCTTAAAACGGCGAGCCGGCAAGTCAGCGAGTCAGCGCGCTATGCGCAAGCTCAAAACCTGTCGGGTGAAGATCGGATGCGAATGCAGAAGGCCGGAGCGGAATGCTCCGGCCTTCGCGTTTCTGGGGAGGGGATCTAATCGCAGGCGTCGAGCAGGGCGGCCAGCTTGGGATCGATGCTTGCGGGACGTTTGGCGAGCCGCTGGTATTCAGTGGCGGAGAGCATGACGGCCATATCCTGCTGATTGTGGCGGATGAGGACGGGCTCCTGCTGGGCTTTGCTGAGCAGTGTGGTCAGGTTCAGCCGGGTATCGGTAACGGAAATTGCTTGCATGTTCGCTCCAGAAGCATGTCTCTGGTAGGGGAGGAATCGTGGGGGAGACCTGCCAGTCCCGGTGATTGTCTATGAAGTTGCCTGGTATGGAAATAAATCCTTAGTCGTAGTATCTGAGACGTCAACGTGTCCGGAAATGGACACGAATACATCATGATCGGACAGCCGACCCGGCGTTCACACCACCTGCCAGAGCCGTAGGATGGCGTGTTGTCAACCACTTAGAGGGCGAAGCCGGGTTGGGCGTTGAAGTGCACTAGGAGGGTTCGATGGACATCGCTCGCCCAGATATCAAAGCCAAGAAGAATCGCCGCCGCATTGTCACCATCGCGGTAGCCATTGTCATCCTCGCCGGCGTGACCTTCGCCGTCATGCGGCTGAAGCCGGCCGCCCCCACCGTAGAGCGCAGCGTGGTCTGGACCGATACGGTGAAGCGCGGAAACCTGATCCGGCAGGTCCGCGGCAACGGGACCCTGGTGCCGCGCGAGGATTCGATCCGCCAGATTGCCGCGCAGACGAATGCGACGGTGACCCGCTTCCTGGTACTGCCCGGATCGAACGTGAAGGCGGACACCGTCATCATGGAATTGAACGACCCTACCGTGACGCAGCAGGCGATGGACGCGAAGCTCGCGCTGGCATCGGCGGAAGCTGATTTGAAGAACACCCAGGTGCAGTTGCAGAGCACGCTCAATACACAGAAAGCGACTGCGGCGACCACCAATGCGTCCTATGAGACTGCCAAACGGCAGGCGGCGACCGATGAAGCCCTCTACAAACTGGGGGTTGTTTCAGGAATTACCGCCGAAGCCTCAAAAAGCACCGCGCAGGGACTAACTACCCAGAACCAAATGCAGCAGAATGTCGTATCCATCAATGAGAAGGCCCTGGAGACACAGCTTGCCGTAGCTCAGGCCAAGGTGGATCAGGCGCGCGCGATGTACCAGCTCAAGCAGCAGCAACTGGATGCATTGAAAGTAAGAGCGGGCATCAACGGCGTGCTGACAGACCTCGGCACAACCGCGCTTCCTGTCGCGGTCGGACAAGAGGTGACTCCAGGGACCATGCTCGCGAAGGTGGTTCAGCCAAACCAGTTGAAGGCCGCATTGAACATTCCGGAGACACAGGCGCGCGACATCCGGCTCAATCAGCCGGCCGCGATCGATACCCACAACGGCATCGTCAATGGCCATGTGACGCGCATCGATCCGGGTGTCCATAACGGCACGGTCACTGTAGACGTGACGATGGACGGCTTTATCGAGGGTGAGCGGCCGGACCTGAGCGTGGATGGGCAGATCGACCTGGAGCGGATGAATAACGTGCTCTATGTCGGCCGGCCGGCCTTTGGCAATGAGGACTCAACCATCAGCTTGTTCAAGCTGACGCCTGACGGCAAGTACGCGAACCGGGTCCAGGTAAAGGTGGGCCACGCCTCGGTGAATGCTATCCAGGTGCTCGGTGGGCTCAACGAAGGAGATACCGTCATTCTGTCCGACATGTCCCGCTGGGACCAGGTGGACCGCATTCGTTTGGAATAACAACCGATCTTAGGAAGGAAAGGAACACGAGGCCAACTATGGACGATACAGCACAGGCACTGATACAGATCGAAGCGCTGACCAAGGTCTTCTACACGGATGAGATCGAGACGCACGCGCTTTCCGGCGTGCACCTGGCGATCCTGCGAGGCGATTATGTCGCCATGTCGGGTCCGTCGGGCTGCGGCAAGTCGACGCTGCTCTCGATCATCGGGCTGCTCGACACGCCGACCGGCGGGCGCTACCAGCTCAACGGCAAGCCGGTGGAGAACCTGAGCTTTGCCGAGCGCTCGCGCATCCGCAACCAGGAGATCGGCTTCATCTTCCAGAGCTTCAACCTGATCGGCGATCTGACGGTGGCCGAGAATGTGGAGCTGCCGCTGACCTACCGCTCCGGCATGCCGGCGGCGGACCGCAAGCGCCGCGTGCAGGAGTCGCTGGAGCGCGTGGGGATGGCGCACCGCATGCGCCACTATCCATCGCAGCTCTCCGGCGGTCAGCAGCAGCGTGTCGCCGTGGCCCGCGCGCTGGCCGGTTCGCCGTCCATCCTGCTGGCCGACGAGCCTACCGGAAACCTGGACTCGAAGAACGGCGAAGCGGTGATGGAGCTGCTCTCCGAGCTGCACAAGGAAGGCGCGACCATCTGCATGGTGACGCACGATCCGCGCTTTGCCCGCCACGCAGACCGCCAGGTGCACCTGTTCGACGGCAAGGTGATTGCCGAGGGAGAGTTGTCGCCGGAGCAGTTGCTGCAAGTCCAGTAGTTCGGCGCCCGCACCCGGAAGTGCGAAAGCGAGGGCGAAGTGTGTCCATAGTTTGAAACTTGATTTTCTTCAGGAGGCGCCGCGATGGGGAAGTTGCTCAGGGATGTGCAATACGCATTGCGGCAATTCCGTCGCAATCCCGGCTTCGCCATCACGGCGGCGCTGACCCTCGCGCTCGGCCTGGGCGCGACCACTGCCATCTTCACCCTGATCTACAACACCATGCTGAAGGCGCTGCCGGTGCACCATGCCGCGAAGCTCTACATGGTGGGCAAGGAGCCGACCTGTTGCAATTACGGCGGCATGCAAGGCGATCAGTGGGAGATCTTCTCGAACGATCTCTACCTTTACTTCCGCGATCACACCAAGGGCTTTGAAAGCCTGACCGCGTTTCAGTCCTTCACCACGCCGCTGCTCACGCGGCGGGTCGGCGACTCGCAGCCTCCGATCACAGTGGCTGGCCGCTTCGTTGCAGGCAACGAGTTCTCCACGCTCGGTGTGCCGCTGGCACTGGGGCGGCCGCTTCAGCCCTCCGACGATACAGAGGGCGCGACGCCGGTGGCCGTGATCAGTTATCGGATGTGGCAGCGCCGGCTGGGCCTTGACCCGCACGTGATCGGCGCGAACTTCACCATGAATGGTGTGGTGGTGACGATCGTCGGGGTGACCGCGCCCGAGTACCAGGGCGAGATTGTGCAGTCCGATCCGCCGGAGCTGTGGCTGGCGCTGAATCAGGAGGCGAAGTTCACTGGTGCGGATGCGGCGCACACGCATCAGCCTGACCGGCATTGGCTGGATGTAGTGGGGCGGCTTGCGCCCGACGCCAATCTCGATCAGATCAATGCGCAGCTCAATGTCGAACTGCGGCAATGGCTGAGCGGCCGGCCGACGCTCAACGAGGCGGAGCGGGCCCAGATCGGCAAGCAGAAGACACAGCTTTCTTCAGCCAGAGCAGGTGTCAATACGGTTTCAGAGAATTACGGACGCGGCCTCAAGCTGTTGATGTGGGCTGCGGCATTTGTCCTGCTGATTGTCTGCGCGAATGTCGCCAACCTATTGTTGGTGCGCGCCACCGCGGAGAAGCAGCAGCAGGCGGTGCGCATTGCGCTGGGCGCGACGCGCGGTCAGTTGGTGCGTCAGGCAATGATCTCGAGCATATTGCTGGCGCTGGCCGGAGGGGCTGGCGCAATCGCCATTGCATACGCCGTTGCGAACTCCGTGCTGCGGCTGGCCTTCCGCGGGTCGGATTACGTTCCGGTGAGCGGCACGCCCTCGTTGGCGGTGCTGGGCTTCGCTGTGCTGGCCGCGTTGGTGACGGCGGTGCTCTGCGCGATCATCCCGGCGTGGATGTCGACGAAGACTGATCCGGCATCGGCGATCCGCGGGACCTCGCGCACCATGAAAGATTCCAGTTCGACGGTGCAGCGTGTGCTGGTCGTTACCCAGGCCGCGCTTTCGGTCGTGCTGCTTTGCTCCGCGGGCCTGCTGCTGCGCAGCCTGAACAACCTGCAGAAACAGGACTTCGGTTTTCACACGACGGACCGCTACATTGTCGGCATCGATCCCTACCTCGCCGGCTATAAGCCCGATCAGCTCGACGACCTCTATCGCAAACTGCACCAGCGGCTGATGCAGATTCCCGGCGCGCAGAAAGCTGCTTTTGCCCTCTACACACCCCTGAGCCACGACAACTGGAATGGCGGCGTCTTCATTCCAGGTCAGCCCGATCCGCAGCCGGACAGCAACTGGTATGTAGCAACCTATATCCGCATCAGTCCGGAATACTTCGATGCCATCGGCGCCAAACTGCTTACTGGCCGCTTCTTTAACGATAGCGATGACAACCACACGCGCAAGGTCGCCATCGTCAATCAGGTCTTTGCGGACCGTTACTACCACGGCAAGGCCATCGGCCAGCACTTCGGTGTCGAGACGCGAACTGCGGTCGCAATTCGAGATCATCGGGATCGTGGAAAATACGAAGCACAACGACCCGTATGTGGTGCCGCCACCGATGTACTACCTCCCGTTCGCCCAGACGACCGAGGTCTTTAAGGCCAAGGACAAACCGGGCGAAGCCCTGGGGCACTATGCCGGACAGGTCGTCTTCGAAGTTGCGAACTCCACCCCGTCCAATGTGGAAGCTGAGACGCGTCGCGCCTTCACAGACATCAACCCGCTTCTGACGCCCCAGTACTTCCACACCTTCGCGTATCAGGTATCGACCAACTTCAATCAGGACGAGTTGCTGGCGCGGCTGACATCGCTCTTCGGCCTGGTGGCGCTGATTCTCGCTTCAATCGGCCTCTACGGCGTGACGGCATACTCGGTCGAACGGCGGACCGGCGAAATCGGTGTCCGCATGGCGCTTGGCGCAGACCGGGCCAGCATCCTGCGCGATGTGCTCAAGCGTGCGCTCACGCATTGCATTATCGGGCTCGCCATCGGCGTGCCGTTGGCTTATGCGGCCGGCAAATTTATGGCGCAGCATCTCTACGGCGTGGGCGCTTTCGATCTGCCGGTTGCCGTCATCACGCTCGCGATGCTGGCGCTGGCCGCCACGGTGGCTGCGCTGGTTCCCGCAAGACGTGCATCGTCGATTGAGCCGATGGTCGCGCTGCGGATGGAATAACCAAACAGAAAGGAGGGGCCGTGCCGCTCATCCAACAATTCCTGCAGGAGCTTCGTTACGCCCTGCGGCAGCTTCGCCGCACGCCGGGTTTCGCCATCACCGCAGTCCTGACGCTGGCCCTCGGCGTGGGCGCGACCACCGCGATCTTTACGCTGATCTATCAGGTCATGCTGCGACCGCTGCCGGTCCAGGCTCCGGAACAGCTTTATAAGCTGGGCGCGCGTTATGACTGCTGCTACAACAGCGGAGGCCTGTTCGGCGACTGGGCTCTGTTCTCTTACGATCAGTACCTGGATTTCCGCGCCCATCTCGCGGGCTTTTCCAGCATGGCGGCGGTCGAAGCCGGGGAGCGGCCGGTGGGCATTCGGCCCGGGCACAGTACGCAGGCTGCGGAGCCGGCGCGGCTGCAGTTCGTTTCCGGGAACTACTTCTCCACGCTGGGCGTGAATGCGGCACAGGGCCGTGTGCTTCAACCCTCCGACGACAGCCGAGGCACGCAGCCGCGCGTGGTGCTGAGCTATAGCGTTTGGCAGCGGCGCTTCGGCGGAGCGGCGGACACCGTCGGCTCGACGCTGATGATCAATAACCGCGCGATGACTGTGGTGGGCATTCTGCCAGCGACGTTCTTTGGAACGCGGCTCGATGCGGACACGCCGGAGATATGGGCTCCGCTGGCCTTTGAGCCGATGCTCACCAACGTCGACGCGATGGACCACCCAGGCCAATACTGGCTCTACCTGATCGGCCGCTCGGAATCGGGCGCGAAGCCGGCCGGCATCGATGCGGCGAGCGGTGGACTGCTCCAGGGTTGGTTGCGTGCACATCCGGAGACGCTTTCGGCCGCACAAGCAACTGCCATTGGCCAGCAGCGCACCGAATGGATTCCGGCGGCGACCGGCATCAGCGAGCTGCGCGACACCTACGCGTCCGGACTGCAACTGCTGCTGATGATTGCCGGCTTCGTGCTGCTGATCGTCTGCGCCAACCTGGCGAACCTGATGCTGGTGCGCGGCATGGCGCGCCGGCAGCAGACCGCGGTGTGTCTGGCACTGGGCGCGCAGCGCAGCCGGCTGGTTCGGCAGACGCTGGTGGAGAGCCTGGTAGTGGCGCTTGCCGGCAGTGCAGTGGCGCTGCTGCTTTCCGTCTTCGGCTCTCGCGCCATGCTGGCGATGGTGCTGACGGGCACGCAATCTTCGCCACTCTCGACGTCGGTTTCGCTGCCCGTCTTCGGATTCGCACTGGCGGTGGCGATTCTTGCGGGAGTGATCTTCGGCTGTGTGCCGGCATGGATCACGTCGCACTTCGATCCCATCGAGGCGCTGCGCGGCGCCAGCCGGACAGCAGGCGACAAGACGGCGTGGCCGCAGAAGGCATTGGTCGTCGTGCAGGCGGCGCTGTCGCTGGCGCTGCTTTCGACCGCCGGCCTGCTGACGCTGAGCCTGCGGGCGCTGGAGCATCAGAACCTGCACCTCGCCACCTCTGGCCGCCTGGTCATCGGCATCAATCCCGTGGCCGCCGGATACGACCTTCAGAAACTTTCAGAAGTGGAACGCAAGTTCGATACGCAGTTAAGACAGACGCCGGGCGTGATCGATCTGGGCTATGCGACCTACAGCCCGCTTTCGCACAACGGCTGGCACGATCTGGCCTATCTGCCGGGTCAGCCGCCGCCGCCGCCGGAATTCACCAACAACTATTACCGGACGACCTTCGACTACGTGAGTCCCGACTACTTCGCTGCGGTGGGCACGCATGTGCTGCTGGGCCGCGGCCTGTCCGAGGCAGACACCGCGGCTACCCGTCGCGTCGCTGTCGTGAACCAGGCCTTCGTGTCGCACTTCTTCAAAGGCAAGCCGCCGCTGGGCGCACACTTCGGCCTGAGCGCGAAAGATGCGAGCGAGTTTGAAGTTGTCGGCGTGGCGGAAGACACCAAGTATGAGGATCCCGATCAGCCGCAGTTGCCCATGGTGTTTATGCCCCTGACTCAGCCGGCGGAGATCTTCAACCAACGCGAGATTATCGAAACCGAACGGGTCCGCTTCCCGGAAGACATTGTGGTGCACTATCACGGCGGCGAGGCGGAGATGGCTGCCACGCTGCGCAAAGCGATTGGAGATATCGATCCCAACCTGCCTATCACCCGCATCGACTCGCTGGAAACGCAGGTGAACTCAAACTTTAACGAGCCGGAGATGCTGGCGCGGCTCACCACCGCCTTCGGCCTGGTGGCTCTGTTGCTGGCGGCGATCGGTATCTATGGTGTGACCGCGTACACCGTGGAGCGGCGCACGCCGGAGGTCGGCCTGCGCATGGCCCTGGGCGCGAACCGTGCAGACGTGCTGCGCGGCGTCCTGAAGCACGCCCTGGCGCAGGTGCTTACCGGGCTGATCATCGGCATTCCGCTGGCGCTCGGCCTGGGCCGGCTGATGGCGGCGCATCTGTACAACGTCAGCAGTTCGAATCCGCAGATTCTGGGCGGCGCATTTGTAACCTTGATGGTGGCAGCAGTGCTCGCGGCATTGCTGCCGGCACGGCGCGCGGCTTCGATTGAGCCGGTTGAGGCGCTGCGCAACCAATAGATTCAGAGTGGGGAGGCGGTCATGCAGCTACGACAAGACATTCGTTACACGTTTCGCAAGCTGCGCCGCAGCCCCGGTTTCGCGCTGACCGCAATCCTGACCCTCGCCGTGGGGGTCGGCGCGACCACCGCTGTCTTCAGCGTGCCGGAGTCGCACGGAATCGGGGCGCAGGCCGCGCATCTTCCTGCAGACCAGGCGATGGTCTCCCTCGTAATTGCCGCGGTGCTCTTCCTGATCGGCCTCCAGGCGGCGATGCTGCCCGCACGCTCCGCCGCGACTATCGACCCGATCACTGCATTGAGGACGGAATAAAGCGATGGCACTTGGTCAGGATCTCCGCTACGCGGTTCGCCAGCTTCGTCGCAACCCCGGCTTTGCCTTGACCGCAATTCTCACGCTCGCGCTCGGCATCGGCGCCACGACCGCTGTCTTCAGCGTGGTGGAGCAGATGCTGCTGAAGCAGCTTCCGTATCGCGACGCGGATCGCATTGTGGCGCTGCGCGCTTTCTTCACAAACAGTCAGCACCTGAATCCGCACGTTACCGGCGGAGATTATCAGGACATACGCAATGATTCGGCCTTCGCGGCCGTCGCCTACTACGAGGGCGGCGAGATGGGGGTGCAACTACCGGACCACGCGGCATTCACTCAGATCGATGCGGTCAGCCCCCAGTTTGCCGATGTCTTTGGAGTACGCCCGGTAAGCGGGGCGCTCTTCCGTCCGGGTGATGCCTCGCATCAGGCGTTGGTAAGCGAAGCCTTCGCAGATGCGGAGCTCGGAGGCGTGCAAGCCGCCGTCGGGAAGCTGCTGAGTGTAGAGAGCGAGTCCTATCAGGTTGTAGGCGTTCTACCGCGCAGCTTTGATTTTCCGCAAAAAACCAAAATCTGGCTGGGTACTTCGGCCACGCCGGAGAATGTCAATCGTGACTCCTACAACTATGGAGCTGTCGCCCGCGTACGCGATACATTAGACGTACACCAAGCGCAATTGCGTATGGATGTGTTGTCGAAGCGTCTCGCCGCGCAATTTCCTGTAAGCCACACCCATGTGGAGCTTCGGGCTGTGCCTCTGCGCGACTCGCTGACCGGCGGTGTGCGCACCTCGTTATGGCTCTGGCTCGCGGCCGTCGGCGTGCTGCTGCTGATCGCTTGCGCCAACGTGGCGCATCTTCAACTCGTTCGCATCTCTGCGCAGGGGCATGCGCTGGCGGTGCGCGGTGCACTGGGCGCAAGTCGTGGGCGAATTGTCAGCGCTGTACTGACGGAAGCTGGTGTCATTTCGCTTCTCGGCGGCATTGCCGGTCTCCTTTTCGCTATTCCCGCGACGAAGCTGCTGATGCATCTGCTGGCGTCGCAACTGCCTCGCGCGATGAAAGCCAGCCCTGATCCGCGGCTGCTGGGCTTTTGCCTGCTGCTGGCCGTGCTCGTTACTGTGCTCAGCGCGACGCTGCCGTGCTGGTGGGCGGCGCGGCGCGATCCTGCGGCGG
This sequence comes from uncultured Acidobacteriaceae bacterium, assembly GCA_963758545.1. GTDB lineage: Bacteria > Acidobacteriota > Terriglobia > Terriglobales > Acidobacteriaceae > KBS-83. The sequence goes on from CAVWVY010000002.1 coordinate 628,808, forward strand.
CACTGAGCCGCGGCACGCGCTCCGGCAGTACCGACCGCAGCGCAGCGATATGGAGGCGGGGCCTGCTCGCCGTCGAGATCGCGCTCAGCTTCCTGCTGGTTACGACCTCCGGTCTCCTCCTACGCACCATCCAGCACATCCGCGAGACGCCACTGGGCTTCTCGCCGGAGAACACACTGGTGGTCTACGCGCATGCCCCGGCCCGCGGCTTGGCGGAGATGCAGAAGCGCGTTGTAGAGCTGGCGCAGCTCACGGATCAGCTCCGCGCTCTGCCGGGCGTATCGTCTGCCGCGCAGACGATGGGGTTGCCCGCCGGCCAGTATGGATCGAATGGTAGCTACGCGGTTGCGAGCAAGGGGCAGTCGATGGGGCAGCCGGGCCTACCATGGGCGATCTTCAGCCTTGCAGGCCCGGGCTACTTCAAGACCATGCACATCCCGATGCTGCAGGGAAGAGATGTCACTGCGGCGGATACATACGGATCGCAGCCGGTCGCAGTCATCAGCGCGTCGTTGGCTCGGCAGAGCTTCGGCAACAGCAATCCGTTGGGCCAACAGATCATCTGCGGCCTGGACCAGGATACCATGCGCGGCGCAACCATCATTGGCGTCGTTGGCGATGTGCGTCAGGATTCTCCTGCGGATGATCCTTCTCCGGCGCTCTACCTGGCGCTGGCGCAGCATCCGTATCTCGCAAACGAAGTCCAGATCGTGCTCAAGACGGCGACCGCGCCGGCGGCGCTGATCCCGGCTGTTCGGCAGCGCGTGCTGGCGACCGATGCGTCGATCGCGACGAAGTTCACCACCATGGACGATGCGCTGGCGATGGCCATCGAACCGCAGCAGTTACGGGGAGCGCTCCTGACCGCGTTCGCCGGACTCGCCTTATTGCTTGCCGCCGTCGGCATGTACAGCGTGACCAGCTACACCGTGGCGCAGCAGGTGCGGGAGATCGGTATCCGCATGGCGCTGGGCGCGGACCGCGCGACGGTCGCGCGCGAAGTGATGGCTACGGCTGCAAAGAGCGGGCTGCTGGGCATCGGGCTTGGGGTTCTGGTCAGCCTGGAGACCTCGCGCGTGCTCAGCCGTTTTCTGGTCGGGGTCCCGGCCCTGGACCCGGTGAGTTATGGCGTCGCTGCCTGCGTGCTGATCGCCGCGGCCGCTCTGGCAGCGCTGGTTCCGGCCCGGCGCGCGGCCTCCACTGAACCCATGGTAGCGTTGCGGACGGAGTGAAACCTATGCATCTGGCCGCAGATATCCGCTACGCATTCCGCCAACTGCATCGCAGCCCGGGCTTCGCCATTACGGCGGTGCTGACGCTCGCGCTGGGTATCGGCGCGACTACAGCCATCTTCAGCCTGATCTACGTTTCGATGCTGAAGCCGCTGCCGGTCAGGCAGCCGTCGGAGTTGTACAAGATTGGGCGCGAGAGCACCTGCTGCGTGGCCACCGAGCCGATGGGCGACTGGAGCCTGTTCTCCACCGATCTCTACGAGACGCTGCGCGATCATACCCAGGGTTTTGAGGGAATGGCGGCATTTCAGCCCGGGCAGACGCCGCTGCTGGTGCATCGCCAGGACGATCCGCAGGCGTCGTTTGCGCTGCTGGGCAGACTGGTTTCCGGAAACTACTTCAGCGTGCTTGGAGTGCCGGTCGCGATGGGCCGCGGGCTTACGCCGGCAGACGATCATCTGGGCGCGCCGCCGGTCGCGGTATTAAGCGATCGCATGTGGCAACGCCGCTTTGCGCGCGACCCGCATATCGTGGGACAGACGCTGATCATGAACGGCACGGCGGCCACCATCGTCGGCGTGACGGCGCCCGGATTCATGGGCGAGACCATTAACGCCGATATGCCGGAGCTGTGGATGCCGCTGCGGCAGGAATCGTACTTCGTGCACGAGGGCGCGCTCGAACGCCCGGCCGGACCGCTACTGGCTGGATATCATCGGCCGCATTTCGCCGAGCGCCGACCATGCCCAGATCAATGCGCAACTGAATACTGAGCTTCGCCAGTGGCTGCGCAGCCGCAGCGCGGAAATGCATCCGGACGAGCGGGCGCAGATCGAGCGGCAGCGGACCGAGATTGCCTCCGCTGAGCCGGGCATCAACGTGATCGGGATGTATTACGAGCAGCCGTTGAAGCTGCTGATGGCGGCAGCGGCCTTCGTGATGCTGATCGTCTGCGCCAACGTGGCCAATCTGCTGCTGGTAAAGGCGATGGCGCAGAGCCAGCAGACCGCGGTCCGCATGGCGCTGGGCGCCAGCCGCCGCCAACTGCTGCAGCAGGCCATGGTATCGAGCATTCTGCTGGCGCTGCTCGGCTGCATCGGAGCAGTGGGGGCGGCCTATGTTCTCTCCAGCTCCGTGATTGCGGTGGCATTGCAGGGGGTCGACTACATCCCGATCACCGCGCGGCCTTCCCCTGCGATGCTGGCCTTCGCATTTGTCACCGCCATGGTGACAGCTATCCTGTTCGGTGTCGGCCCGGCGTGGATCTCGACCCGGAACAACCTGGCCAGCGTGCTGCGCGCCGCTTCACGCACCACGCGCTCCAGCGGCACGGGATCGCAGCGGGCGCTGGTCATTCTGCAGGCGGCGCTCTCGGTCGTGCTGTTATGTGCTGCGGGGCTGCTGACGCGCAGCCTGGCCAAGCTGGAGGGGCAGGACTTCGGTTTCCAGACCAAGGACCGTTACATCATCAGCATCGATCCGTCGCTTGCCGGATACCACAGCACCCACACCAATGAGCTCTATCAGCGGTTACAGGAACGGTTCATGGCCATTCCTGGAGCAGAGCATGTGGGTCTCGCAACCTACGCGCCGATGTCCGGAGACAGCCGCTATACATTTACTTACTTTCCCGGCCAGCCGAATCCCGCGCTCGACAGCCATTGGGGCAGCGCGGCGTGGAACCGCGTGAATCCGGATTATTTCGCTTCGATCGGCGCAAAGCTGCGCGAAGGCCGCGTCTTCAACGATGCCGACGATGACAAGTCGCAGAAGGTGGCGGTGGTCAGTGAAGGCTTTGCGCGCCGCTTTCTGAAGGGCGATCCGATCGGCCAGCACTTCGGCATCGAACCGGAGCTGCGCTCCCAGTTCGAGATCGTCGGCGTAGTGCACGATGTCAAATTCCTTTTTCCCGATCTGCCAACGCCGCCTCTCTATTTCCTGCCCTATCGCCAGACGACGCAAGTCTTCAGTCCGTCGCGGCAGGGATGGGAGGCGCAGTCGCACTTTGCAGGCAATCTCGTTCTGGAGCTTCGCGGCAGCGATCGGCCCCAGGCAGAAGCGGCGATGCGTAAGGCGGTGCGCGATGTGGATGCCAACCTGCCGATCACTGCGTTTTACACCTTCAAGCAGTTGAAAGAGATCAGCGTCATCCCGGGCGAGCTGATGTCGCGGCTGTGCGCCGTCTTCGCGGGCATTGCGCTGGTGCTGGCCGCGATCGGCATCTATGGCGTGACCGCGTATTCCGTCGAGCGGCGCACGGGAGAGATCGGCATACGCATGGCGCTGGGCGCAAGCCGCACGCGCATCCTGCGGGAGGTGCTGATGCAGTCGCTGTTGTCCTGCGGTATCGGGCTGCTGGTCGGCGTCCCGCTTTCGTATGTTGCCGGGCGACTGCTCTCCGGAGAGCTTTTCGGCGTCGGCTCGTTTGATCTGCCAGTGGTGGCCGTCGCGGTGCTGCTGCTCTCACTGAGCGCGGCGGCGGCCGCTCTGTTGCCCGCGCGGCGGGCTGCGTCGATAGAACCCATGCAGGCACTGCGGTCGGAGTAGAGAGGAAAGAGGATGGAACTCGGCAACGATCTTCGTTATGCATGGCGGCAGATGCGGCGCAACCCAGGCTTCGCCTGTGCCGCAATCCTGACGCTGGCGCTGGGCATCGGCGCCACCACCACGATGTTCTCCGTCGTGGATCAGGTGCTGCTGCGGCCGCTGCCGTTTGCGCATCCCTCCGAACTGGTATCCATCTCGGAGGCTTCCTATGACAAGGATGCAGCCTCCAGCAGCGGCGGCATCTCGCTGCCCGATGCGCAGGACTGGCAGACGCGCAGCCACACGCTGCAGTCAGTGGCCTACTTCACCTTCAACATGCCGATCGTTGGCGGTATCGCACAGCCGCGCTCCGAGGCGCAACTGATTACCAGCACGAATTTCCTGACCATGCTGGGTGTGCAGCCGGCCCTCGGACGCGGCTTTGCTGCAAAGGAAAGTCAGGGAGCCGCGACACACGTTGTCGTTCTCGGCGCGGAAGCCTGGCATACGCTGTTCAACAGCGATCCGAAGGTTGTTGGCCGCGTGATTCACGCTGAATGGCACGCCGAACACCGTGATCGGCGTGATGCCGGAGAGCTTCCGCTTTCAAGGTGGCAGCGATTATCTGTTCTCGCCGCTCGACATTAGCAACAAGGACCTGCAGGATCGCCGCTCCGGCATGTTGAGCGTCCTTGGGCGGCTGCATCCTGGAAATACGGTAGACGACGCCATGCGCGAGCTGGCCGGCATCAAGCAGCAGAACCTCCGCGCCTATCCGGGCAAGGAGCGGGACAACCGCGTCCTCGTGGAGGACTACTCGCGCTTCCTTACCCGCAATGTGCGCTCCGGCCTGTTGGCACTGAATGGCCTGGTGCTGGCGGTCTGGCTGCTGGCGACGATCAATGTGGCCGGCCTGCTGCTGACTCGAACCCAGGGACGCCGGCGCGAGATTGCTGTGCGCGCGGCAGTGGGCGCGACCAGCACGCGGCTGCTGCGGCAGTTCCTGGTGGAGAGCCTGCTGCTGAGTCTGGTGGGCGCAGGCCTCGGTCTCGCAATCACCTCAGCGGCGCTGCGCATCTCGCGCGCCTATCTGGCTAACACCTTCCAGAATGGCGACATGATTCACATCGACACGAGTGTCTGCGTTTATGCGCTGATCGCTTCCTGTGTTTCGGCGCTTATTTTCGGCATCATTCCCGCGCTGCAGGCGGCGCGGCTGCCCATCCTGAACGGTCTGCGTGAAGGCTCGGCGGGCAGCGGCACCAGCCGGAGCCAGGCCCTGGTGCGTGACACAATCGTCACCGTCGAGGTGGCACTCTCGCTCCTGCTTCTGGTCGCTGCCGGCGTGATGGCGCGCACGCTCTACGAGATGCAGCGCACGCCGCTCGGCTTCAATCCGGACAAGGTCGTCACCGCCGAACTGATGCTGCCGCAGAAGAACTACTGGTTCGTCTCGCGCAGGACCGTCGAACGGCCCGAGCCTCGTAACTACCCTGATTGACCCCATGCTCGACCGTATTCGTCATCTGCCCGGCGTAACCGCTGCAGGCGTCACCACCGTGCGTCCGCTGCGCACCAACTGGACATTTCTCGACAAGATAGAGTTTGCCGGGCGTCCCAAGCCGGACCCTCGGCATCATGCAGAGCGCGAATGCCCGCGCCGCTACGCCGGACTACTTCCGCGCCATGGGCGTGACGTTGCAGCAGGGCCGCTTCTTCAACAGAGAAGACAGCGTCGGCGCGCCACTCGCGGCAGTTGTGAACGAGGCTTTCACCCGGCAGATTGACGGCGCGCGTTCGCCCATCGGCATGCAGGTGAAGATGAACGATAAAGGGCCGCATCAATACGCGACCATCGTTGGTGTCATCGCGGACGCACGGCAGGAGATGAACGACACCGTGAAGCCGGAGATGCTGCTCAACCTGGATCAGATGTCGCCGGCCGACGATATGTATCCGATCCTGGTTGCATTTCATCTCGACCTGGTCGTCCGCTCGCAGACCGCGCCCGGCTCGCTGATTCCGGCGATCAACCGCATCGTCCACGACCTGAATCCCGGCGTCGGAGTCAATCACGCCGAGCTGATGCAGACCTCGGTCGAGGACACGATGGGCAGCCAGACGCTTGCCGCGCGGCTGCTTTCACTCTTTGCGCTGGCCGCGTTGCTGATTGCAGCGGCAGGCCTCTATGGACTGCTCGCCTATCAGGTCACGCAGCAGATTCGCGACTTCGGCGTGCGCCTCGCGCTCGGCGCGCAGCGCAACGATCTGCTGTGGCTGGTGCTGCGCCGTGCGCTGGTGCTGCTGGCGGTGGGCGGCGCGCTGGGCATTGCCGCGTCGCTGGCCGTCAGCCGCGTGATTGCCAGCCGGCTTACCGGCGTCAATCTGAACAACATCGTGCTGGTGACGGAAGCCGTCACCGCGATTCTCGCCATCACCTGCATCACCGCCAGCTATTTGCCGGCGCGCCGTGCCGCACAGACCGATCCCATGCAGGCGCTACGCCACGAATAAGGAAGGAAGAAACATGATCGACATACGCAACCTGGAACGCAGTTACAAAACCGGCGCTGGACAAACGTGGGTGCTGCGCCGCATCGACCTGAAGATTGAGCGCGGCGAGTTCGTGACGCTGATGGGCCCGTCCGGGGCGGGGAAGTCCTCGCTGCTGAACGCCATCGCGCTGCTCGATGACCAGTGGCTGGGCGAATATTTCTTCGAGGACGCGCCGGTGCACGCCATGGGCCGCAAGCAGCGCGCCGAGCTGGCCAAGCGCAGCATGGGCATGGTCTTCCAGAGCTATCACCTGCTTGATGAGCTGACGGTCGCCGAAAACATCGATCTGCCGCTGAGCTACAAGAACATGCCGCGCGCAGAACGGCAGGCGCTGGTGGCCGACACGCTGGACCGCTTCAACATCGTCGGCAAGAAGGATCTGTTCCCATCGCAGCTTTCCGGTGGACAACAGCAACTGGTCGGCATTGCGCGCGCCGTCATCCACAATCCCGCGCTACTGCTGGCCGATGAACCGACCGGCAACCTGCACTCCGAGCAGGCAAAGGAAATCATGGAGCTCTTCAAAGAACTGAACCGCCAGGGAACCACCATTCTGCAGGTCACACATTCCGAGACGAACGCCTCATACGGCAACCGGCTGCTGGAAGTCCGCGACGGATGGCTGGTGAGCGACAGCGCCAATCCGCGGCTGAATGCCGCACAGGAGTCCACTACTCGATGAATCTTCGTCAGATTGCCACCGCAACGATTGCACTCAGCTCGCTGGTTGTTTGCCAGAGTGCGCCCCTTTTCGCGCAGAGTGCGCAGCAGCAGGGATTCAACGTTCAATTTCCGCACCTGCATAATCCGTTCAAAACGTATACGCCGGTGAATGTGCCGAAGGCGAATCTGATGAACTCCGTTCGCCTGCAGGATTGCATTCACAACGGCAAGCTGTATTTGTCCATTGATGATGCGATCGATCTGGCGCTTGAGAACAATCTGGACATCGCCGTCTCGCGTTACATTCTGCCCATCGCGAACATGGATGTGTCTGCGCGCCGCTGCCGGCGGATACACGCTGGGTGTTCCAGGCGTATCGAATGGGACACTAGGGGGCGCTACGCGCTTCGAGTGCTGCCTCTTCCGTCAGCCGTAAGCGGCGCGGCCGGCGGCCAGGGCGGCCTGGTGCAGAGCACTTCTGGTCTTGGCATCCTGGTGCCCAGCTTCGATCCCTGGCTGTATGCCAAGGCCTGGACGGAGCACAACACGCAGCCACAGGTGAACCAAGTTACTTCGGGCGTGCAGTCTCTGAAAACCAATTCGATCATTGCCGATCTATCCTACGAGCAGTCCTTTCCGACCGGCACGTATCTTGAATTCGATCTGAACCAGCAACGCCAGACGCAGAACAGTCCCCTTCAATTGCAGAACCCGTCTCTGGCCGCGAACTACCGCTTTCTGGTTCAGCAGCAGCTATTGCAGGGTTTCGGCTTCTCTCCGAATCTGCGCTGGCTGCGTCTTGCCAAGAACAATCGCAAACTTACCGAGATCGCGTTTCGGCAACAGATCGATGTCACCATCACACAGATCGAGAACATCTACTGGGACCTGGTGAACGCGTATCAGGATGAGCAGGTAAAGGAGCGTTCGCTGGCATTTGCCGAACAGTCGCTGGATCAGGAACAGAAGCAGTTGCAATTGAAGGCTGTGCCGGCGCTGGATGTGATGAAGGCGCAGACCGAAGTCGCCACGCGCCAGCAGGACCTTACCGTGTCGAAAACCAGCCTTCAGTTGCAGGAGTCACTGATGAAGGCTGCCCTGACTAAACAGCTCGATCCGACTCTGGAGGAGATGCCAGTTGTTCCCACAGTCGCAACTGGAGGCCTTCCAGCCGGAGAAAATGCCTCCAGTAGAGCAGTTGATTGATGAAGCCCTCAAGAACCGTCCGGACCTGAGCATCCTGCAATTAACGCAGGATGATGCCGAGATCTCCCGGAAATCAATACGCAACGCGATGCTGCCGACCGTCAACTTGGTTGGCTACTACTGCAGGGTATGGGCTGGGTGGCGCTCCGAATCCGTCCTATCCGCCACCCAACCCGGTTACGAGTGCAACTAGTTATGCGGGCACGTTGCAGAATGCATTCAACAACACGTCGCCGGATTATTTGGCTGAGATACAGATTGCGATTCCGCTGCGTAACCGGCAGGCGCGCGCCGACCAGTTCCGCTCCGAGCTGGAGTTGCGCCGTGCAGAGCTGAATGTGGTGCAGCAGAAAAAGAATCTGCGGATCCAAGTGCGTAATGCAGCATATGCGCTGGAGCAAGGCCAGGCGCGCGTGGAGGCAGCGCGCAAGGCGCGCGATCTGGCGCAGAAGACATTTGACATCAAAAAGCAGGAACAGCAGCTTGGTGCAGGTTCGAATTTCGAGACGCTGACTGCGGAGCACGATCTCGCGATCGCCAGCTCTACACTTGCGGCGGCCGAAACCGAATACGAAAAGAGTCGCGTAGCGCTGTACAGCCAGACAGGGCAGACGCTTAAACGTCTTGGCATCTCTCTGGATGAAGCGCGCTCCGGAGTGGTGAATGAACCTGTTTCGCCGGTTCCGCCGTCGGCATTAGCCCCGCCTCCGGCACAGTTGCCACAGCCGGCGCCGCCGCAACCCTCAACTTCGCAGCCCCAGACACCGCAACCTCCAACACCGCAGCCATAGTAGAGTGACAACCAGCATGCGCAGCACGCGACAGCGCTCCACGGTGAACGGCACGCAGACGCAGGAGAGCCAGCGGCCGCGTCTGCTGATTGCCGACGACCAGCCCGCCATTCTCGATGCGCTGGACATCCTGCTGCGTCCGGAGGGCTATCGGCTGGACCGTGCTGCGTCGCCGCGCCAGGTCATCGAATGTCTGGCGAGCGAGACGTACGAAGCGCTGCTGCTGGACATGAATTACACCCGCGACACCACCTCGGGCGCAGAGGGCATCGATCTGCTGGCGGAGATTCAGAGCTACGGCTTGCGCGTGCCGATCATCGTGATGACGGCGTGGAGCAGCGTGGAGCTGGCTGTCGAAGCGATGCGCCGCGGCGCGGCGGACTTCATCCAGAAGCCCTGGGACAATGCGCGGCTGCTCACCGTGCTGCGCACGCAGCTCGACCTGCATCGCGTGCAGCGCCAGGCCGACATGCTGGAGGCGGAGAACCGCTTTCTGCGCGCCGAAGGGCTGCCCACGCTCATCGCCGAGTCGCGCGCCATGGAGCCGGTGTTGGAGATGGTGGCGCGCATCGGTCCATCGGACGCCAACGTGCTGATCACCGGGGAGCACGGCACGGGCAAGGAGGTCGTGGCGCAGACGCTGCATATGCTTTCGTCGCGCGCGCAGCGGTCACTGGTCGCCGTCAATACCGGCGCGCTGCCGGAGGGCACCTTCGAGAGCGAGATCTTCGGCCACGTGAAGGGCGCCTTCACCGACGCCCGCACCGACCGCATCGGCCGCTTCGAACTGGCCGATCACGGCACGCTCTTCCTCGACGAGATCGCCAACGTGCCGCTGCGCCAGCAGGCGAAGCTGCTGCGCGTGCTGGAGACGGGCGAGCTGGAGCGGGTCGGCTCATCCAAGACGCGCAAGGTCGATGTGCGGCTGCTCTCGGCCACCAACGCCGATCTGCACAAGGAGAGCGAGGAGGGCCGCTTTCGCCCGGACCTGCTCTTCCGCCTCAACACGGTGGAGATTCATCTGCCGCCGCTGCGCGAGCGCCGCGAGGACATACCGCTGCTGGCCGGCCATTTTCTTGCACGCTGGAGCAAGCGCTACCGGCGCCTGCTATCCGGCTTTGCGCCGCGGGCGCTCGAGATGATGATGCAATACGCGTGGCCGGGAAACGTGCGCGAGCTGGACCATTGCGTCGAGCGTGCTGTGCTGATGGCGCGCTCGGAAAAGGTGGATATCGGCGACCTGAACCTGACCCCGCCGCGCTCCGCCGTTGCTTCTACCAGCCTCGATGATATGAGTCTGGAAGCAGTCGAGAGTATCCTCATCCGCAAGGCGCTGGCGCGTGCCCAAGGCAACGTGAGCCAGGCGGCGGAGGCCCTGGGCCTCAGCCGCGGCGCCCTTTATCGGCGGATGGAAAAGTATGCCATCTAACCTATAAACACGCTATGTATGAGATCCTCAGGCACGGGCTCGGCGCCGAAGCTTCCGCGGCAGCGCGGACTACGGCTAGGAAAATGATTCGCGCGAAAGGATTCCCTGAAATCCAGACCATGCTGAAATCCGCGGGCCTGTTGAACCTGCCTCGCATCCAGGCGAGTCATCAGGCTGCGGCGCAGCCGGCCGAACGACTGCTCTGCAGAGCGGCCTCTAATTGCCGCCGAAAATTACGCCACGTTGATTATCTGAGTGCAACCGTTGCATGCTCGTCGGCTTGAAGAGCCATACATAAACATTTATCCCTGCCCATCTGTCTCGGATTGCACGTAGGACATCGGCAGGATGCCCAAGCTCGGAGACGGCGTTCGATCTTGAAGGAGTTGGAATCGCTCGAGCGACGAGTCATAGAGCTCGAACGGAGCTACGCGGGACTGCAGAACCGGCGTGACAAGCTTGCTGCAGAGCTAGAGGCTATGGGAAGCACCCATTTGCTGTAGAACCAATTGAATGGAATGGGATCGAGCAACTTGCCTACCGTTCCGCGGAACTCCCGATGGCTCTGTCCGGGAATCAACAACTCTGCCCATTCCTATGTCTAAGGGACTTGTGAGATTCGTACTAAGTCCCGAGAAACGCGCTTCTCGGAAGTAATCGGATGGCTTCGATCACTCAATCGTTCGCGCTGGCGCCATTGGCTCGACTCGGTCGAGCGCAAGGCATCGAGAGTGTATCGTGCAGTTCGCCAATCAGGGATGCCGCCAGACGTCTGAAGCGAGCTCTCGAAGCTAATGTCATATGCGTGAGGCGTTCCGTCTCGCTGCGTCACCGCGGGACCGCTATATCTCTTCTCACTGCACATTGATTGTTAGCGAAGACGAGGATCCGGCACCCGGGTTGACCGCGACGAGAGTTGCCACTCCCGGTTGGACGAGATCGGTCGCCGGGATCGCAACGGATAAGTGCGTCGGATCGATAATCCGTGTGAATCGATAATTACCATTCCAGGTAACGACGATTCCAGGGATGAAGTTGCTGCCGGTCAAGGTAAGATTAGTGTTCCCGGCCCCGTGCACAATCGAAGAGATTGAACTGTTGGTCAAATTTGCCGCGCTGTTCGTATTGAGAAGCTGCGGAACAATTGCTGCTCCTCGTAGAAGGTACAGGTGGCCGCTGGTGTCCAGTGCAGCAAGGCCGTCTTGTCCCCACCGAACCAAATCGACCGCGTTGGTATCAGCACTAGGATCCGTATTGCCGCCGGCTGTCGCAAAGTCGATTGGCATCACTGCAGCCGGCAGGAATGTATTCAGGTCATAGCCTGTAATGGCATTGGTGGTCCCCGAGACCGGCTCCGTGTCGTTATTCATGAAGAAGACGCGGCCGAGAGAAACGTCCGGTGCAACCTGGCGCACTGGCATCCCGTAGGTATCCCAACTGACCATTCCTTCGAACGTCCCGACCTGAATTTGGGGCACGGCGGTTTGGAGAACACCACCTGAGGTAGAAAAGAGCAAACCGCTATCCAGCTTGTAACAACCAAGGTAGCTTGCAGACGTAAAGGTGTGGTACGGGTATGAGCCATTGAGCAGGCCCGAGGTGCTGACGGTATAACGTTCAAGTCCATTCGGACTGCCATAGAGATCGATCGCGAAGAGACTGTTCGGGTCGGGGAAGGCGAGACATGTACCGGTATAAATGCCAGTGGTTGCACCCCTTGGAGTCGCGGTTTTCGTGGTGGGATCAAAATCGTAGAGAGTAATGCCCGGATACTCGCCTTGATCTAAAGCGATCGTATTCTCTGATTCAGGCTGCACCGCGATGTCCCGCAATCCCACGTTATACCCTGCAGCTTGAAGGTTCCCGACCGTGAAGTCCGCCTGTCCGGTAAGCATGTTGTATCGGGCAACGCTGCCGATCGAAGGCAGGAGCGTGTATAGAATCTGCCCGTCCGACGTTAGCGCCACGGTGGTTGGCGTGCTCCCGAAGGAGCTCGGGCTGCCGATCGCACCGTTTTCCGGTGTGATCGCGACCAGGGAGTTTGCTGGAACTGCGGAAGTACCCGGACCGATACTCGCCATGATCTTCCGGGAGTAGGGATCGTAGACTATATGGTTTGCTCCTAGGTTGAGAATCGAATAGACGCTCAGCGGCATAGCGGAGGAAGTACCGCCGCCCGGGGCCGGATTCGAAATGGAAATGGCCGCCCAGTCAAGCGAAGCCAGCGATGCAGCAGGGACAGTGGCAGACAACTGCGTCGCACTGGTGTAGGTGGTAGGGATTGCGTTCCCATTCAACAAGACAGCGCTGGCGTTGCTGAAACCTGTACCGGTGACGGTAATGGCGGTATCGCCTGACCCACTGGGAATGGTATTGGGCGAGATCGAGCTGATGCCGGGAATCAGGTTGTAGGCATCTCCGCTGATCTGAAGCGTCGAGGTGGCGGCGTTGTTTGAGCCGACGGGATCTGGCTCCGACGCAGTAACACTCATGGCCAGCGAACCGGTCCCGGCGGTGGTTTGCAGCACTTGAAGAACAACCGTCGTCGAAGCATTTGCCGCCAAAGTCCCCACGTGACATAACGCCGCCGCAGTGCCCGAACAGGTGCCGGCGGGGGATGCCGCAGATACAAGCACACCTGTAGACGGAAGCAACGCGGTCACCGTAATGTCCGATGCTGCAGACGGCCCACGATTGGTAATGGTCGCGGCGTAGGTGGTGTCGGTTCCGGTGATGAGGGCGCCAGCGGTAGCAATCGAGACTTCTAGATCCGCGCTCGTCGAGGAGAGGTCACGCACTGTGCTGGAGCGAAGGCTGACAAAACCTCCTGTGCTGCGAAGCGCCAGGCCATTCGCGCCCCAGCGGGTCAGTCGATTGCCGGTCGGGCCGGCCCATTGATATTCGGCACGGAACTGCGGAAGCGAGATGGGGATCGGTGGATCAGATGTAGGCTCGAGATCGCTCAGCTTGTAAGGCTGCAGATCATAGACATTATTTACGCCGTCGTATAGGAAGAAAATCTTTTCCAGGCCTGTGTCGATCGCGATGGATCCCTGCACATATCCCTTGCCAAAGGGATCGAATGTTCCGAGCAGCTTGCCGCTCTCTGGGTCCACAACCTGGCCGTAGTCGGTATACAACTGCCCGGCAACAATCTGCGCCTCGTCCGCGAAGTTCTGGGCATAGGTGAGTTCTGAGAACGTCGAGGATTTCAGCGATACTCCGGTGTCGCTGTAGCTGTAGGTCCTGTAGGCAGAATTGTCCGCTCCGCCAGGACCATAAATTTCATTGCGGCTCGGATCGACGAGTAGGGTCCATGCTATAGGGTCGGGACCGGAGATACTGGTTGGGCGCGGAACCCCGCTGTCGTAAATCGCAATGCTGACTCCGCCGAGTGGATCCGTAAGCTGATATGTCGAAACGACAACAGAATCAAGGGCACCCGGTAACGCAGCCAGCGCGGAAACCACGACTGAATCAAGCCCATTTGTTGCAACCGAGAATTGCGGATCCGCCGTGCCGGTGCTGAGGTCCACCCGGCGCACGGCAGCTGCCCCGTCTAGGGACACCCATAGATAACGTCCATCCCCTGTGATTGCCATCCGGTTTGGCTCACTCCCGACGGTGATCGGTTTACCCAAAGCGCCGGTGGCGGGATCGATCGAAACAATGGAGTTCCCGTAAGGCGATCCAGCAGCGCTGGGAACAGAAAGGTAGAAGAGACCGTTTGCCGGATCATAGACCATGCTGTTGTTCACAATGGCGACATAGGTCGTTATCGACACAGGAGAGCTGGTCAGATTCTCGTTACTGATCGTCAGTGGATCGACACCGGGCAATAGCAGGGCAGAAGCAGGTATCTCGACGCTAACGGACGTGGACGATGCATTGCTGACGGGCAAATCCAAACCGCGGAAGTGAACAACCGAGATAGTCGTGAGCCCTGTGCCGTACAACTGGAGCTCTCCGGCGATCGATGTCGGCAGCATCGTTGTCGAAAGCGAAGTGATGGTCGGTTGGGGCAGCCTACTGATCTGTACCTGTACGCTGTTTGACACCTGCGGATTGGCCGGCGGGCTGGACACGCTCACATTCGCGATTCCCGGCGCGGAGAGCAAATTTCCGGGAACCGTCGCCATCAGCGAGAGACCAGCAGCCGTATCTGACGACACCGCAGTCTGCAGGCTTACGCCATTCCACTGAATGCTTTCTCCCGCCGCAAGGCCGATGCCGGTCACTTGGATTTGGGAGTCGCCGGCGCCTACGAAAAACTCAGACGGATTCACCGAGACCAAGACGGGAGTTGCTCCAGTGATAGTGACCGTGGCGGGAGATGAAGTGCCGCCACCGGGCGATGGGTTGACCGCCGTCAGCGCCAGATTGCCCGGGGTCGCATTATCGGTGTTGTTCAACTGCACACTGATCTGCGTCTCGCTGATGTACGCAGTCTTGCGAGCGTTGCCGTTCACTTGCATCGCGGTCGTGGCCAGGAAACCACTGCCGGTGACTGATACCACAGGCGGCGTACTCGCCACCGCAACCACGCTAGGAGATAAGGAAGAGACGACCGGTTTGGGATTATCTACTTCAAGAGTGACAGGAGAGCCGCTGCCAGCCGTGCTACGGGTCCCCGTTAGGACCGAGATCGAAAGAGCTGCGCCAGTCGTCAAGTCGGCCGCAGGAACCACGGCAATGAGTTGCGTCGAGCTTACAAACTGAGTCGAGATGGACGTGCCGTTTACTTGGACGACGCTGGAAGACTGAAATCCGGTCCCCAGAACTGTGAGTTTGAGGTCTGATCCGCCCGCCGGAATTGATGTCGGAGAGATCGATGTGATGGACACCGTCGTGCCAGTTTGTGTCGGTGCACTTCCCGCGGTTGACTGACTGGATCCGCCACAACCGGTAAGGAAGATATCTATCGACAACAAGAGCAGGAAAGGGAGCAGGAAAAGACGTGCAGAAGGCATCATGGCCGGCGAGTAATTATTTCACAAGCAGTCAGAGAATCTGACTGAAATACAACGAGTACCTCCAAAATGAAACTGCCTTAGTAGCAGAACAATGTATACACATCTGTCAAATAGTTGACAGATACTGCTAGCAGATGACAAATGTTGAGACTATTTTGGACATTTTGCAATCCGCAAGCGGAGAAGTTTCTGGATATCTCGGTCATCTCCTGACTTAGCTACGGTCCCCAAGGATTCCTATGCCAGTGTCCTGATCCAGGACAATTTTAAAATGCTCCTTAAGGATTCAGTGGGTGAGACGCTTAAGGATCTGAGAGAGTGTCGTTTCCCGATCAGTCGATCCGGGGCGGCCGCGAGGGCTAGAACATTTGCGCAAATCAACATTACATAAGGCGACATACCGCAACTTCCAACATTAAAACCCGCAGACAAAAAGGCAAGCGTCGAGAATCAGTTCGACGCTTACCCTCGTTACCCGAACAATCTCACTCCGCTCTGCATTACCGTCGGTTTGTCCGAGGCGTCGCCCGGAATGCGTGCATCACAGTGCACTCCGGCAATACGCAACCCTGACCCACGATCTCTCCTTCGTCATTGATGGATTCAGCAAAGAGCAAATGGAGCCGAGAGTTCTTGGGGATGAGAGTGTTGAGATCCGTGATCACCTCATCCCTCCAGAGGAAAGCAGTCGGTCCGTTCGCGCCTATCGAAAATCCAATCACTTCGTTTCGATTGTTAATGCTGTGGCAGCAAGGAGCGATCGTCGCGAAGGCGCCAGCAAGCGTGCCGATGTCCCGCATACCTGTTGCCCTTGTCCACAGGAAAGAGTGAACTGTGCCATCTTTGTACTGGGATGTCCCGGCCACCTCGCCCCGCTGGTTGATGCTGTTCGCAGAATTGAACTTCGTATTCTGCGCATCTCCGAGGGTCCCAAGGTAGGTGGGCGAACCGTCCCGTTCCCAGCGCACTGCGTGCAATCCGGTCACGTTTGGAGGCAGACCCTGGGTTGCGCACGTACCAGAGGAGCCGACCGCCTGGCCGCGGTCGTTGATCCCGAAGCTGAATGCAACGGTATCGCCCCTGAGCGGGGACAGCTTTTGGATCTGGCCGTTTGGCTCCCACTTCACGGCTTCAAAACGGTAGACCTGAAACGCCGTAGCGGTTGCACACGTGGAATCGCGAACACCGTTCTCAGCCCATCCGACTATCTGGCCTAGATTGTTGATACCTATAGAAAGTGCATTGCGGCCACCCGGCAGACCACGAAGCGCCGTCAGCCTGCCAAAACGCCAAATGGCTGCGCGGCATTGAAGGTGAGTTCCGAAACCACACAGATCCTCGCCGTCGGGATCTTTCTGGGCAATCTCGGAGATGATCGGAGCCTCGCCAAACCAGTTCGGCCCATCGGCGGCGCTGTTTGGTCCGCCCAGTGTCCCGAGGTCCTGCAAGGGGCCGCCACCATACCAAAGGAAGGCATGTTGCGGGCCGCCTGGAATCAGGTTAGATGAACCACCCACCCAGCCGATGCTGCTGATGTCAAACCCGGAGCTGTTCGTTCCCTCACCTAGCACGCCGAGATCGGTGACGGTGTAGCGGGCAGGGTGCTCGACACGGTGTTGCTGTGCCTGCTGTGCGATGACCGCGACGGGGATCGCCGAGAGAACTGATAGAGCTACGACCGAATTGGTAAAGAACGATCTGGATTGCATTGCCTTATCCTTTGTCTGTTTCGCCACCGCGGATGCCGCGGTTAGCTGGTTATGGTCTTCTGCACGCGGGCGAGCAGTGAGTTCAGGCACGTGAGCGGCGAGCCATCGGCTGCCTGCAACCGATGTAGCTCCTCGGAATGGAGCCATTCCTCCAGCGCATGCGGATCCAGGTTCGAAATCACGCCTACGTCTTTCATCGCGATCATCTCCGCTTCTGCCGCGCATCGGGGACACCACGCACGCACGGAACTTCGTCCCCGCAGGATCAACAAGGAGTCGGTTTCGATGGTGATCTTCGTCTGCTTCGCCATGGAGACCTGCTTTCCGAGGGACTGGGGCTGGGAACGCGAGCAGGTTGCAGCCACGCAGTGCGAAAAGTCCTTCCGAGACACCTGAAAACTTCTGATAAGTTCTCGCAGGTACGTAAGTGATGAAGGACAAGCCACTTGACGAGCCTGGGTCACTCAGGCGCATCTCAGCCAGCAAGCGAAAAGGCGTTCCAAATGCACGCGTCGAGCGTAGGCTGTGAAGCGAGGTCCTTGCGATGCCTGCGAGCGCAAGACAACGTGGCTAAGGAACTCTACGAGTTCGGACCCTTTCGGGTGGATCCGGAGAAGGAGACTTTGTTTCGCGCCGGCGAGTCTGTTCCGCTGACCCCGAAGACGTTTCAGATCCTTCTAGTCCTGATCCGCAATAGTAATGAAGTAGTCACCAAAGATGACATCATGAAGACCGTCTGGCCCGACACTTTTGTCGAGGAGGCCAACCTCAGTCGCAACGTCTTCATGCTCCGGAAGGCACTTGGAGAGTCAGCGCAGGACCATCGCTACATTGTTACCGTTCCTGGCCGCGGATACCGGCTCGCTGAGAGTGTGCAACTGGTTCCTGATCAGGAGCTCACTGTTATCGCGGCCAGCCGTTCCCGGCTGCAGTTAGAAGTGCGGGAGACGAGACCTTGGAGTTGGATCGCGATTGCCGCTGCGGTCATCCTGCTTGCCGTCGCTTTCGGCACACGGCGCCTCGTCTCACATCGCCCAACAGTTTTCAGCACAACAGATACGGTCGTGCTGGCCGATTTTGCCAACACCACCGGCAATCCCATGTTTGACGAGACGCTACGCCAAGGGCTGGCGATACAGCTCGAACAGTCGCCTTTCCTCAGTCTCATCTCGGACCAGCGTATTCACCACACGCTTCGCCTCATGGGCCAAGCTCCAGGTGCACGAGTTACCGCGGAGCTCGCTCGAGACGTCTGTGAGCGGACCGGGAGTACAGCCGTCCTGGAGGGATCGATCGCACCCTTCGGCAGCCAGTACGTATTGGATCTCCAAGCCAAGAGCTGCCGTACCGGCGAAGTGCTCGACCACGAACAGGCCCAGGCCGCGAAGAAGGAAGACGTATTGAATGCGCTAAGCCAGATTGCAGTTCGGTTTAGAAAACGGGTGGGTGAGTCACTGACTACCATCCAGGAACACAACACACCGCTTGCAGAGGCGACGACCTCGTCGCTGGAGGCGCTTGAGGCCTACAGCGCGGGCTGGAAGCTCCACACCACAAGTGGAGCGATGGCTGCTCTGCCGCTGGTGAAGCGAGCGGTAGAGATTGACCCTAATTTCGCGCTGGCGCACGCAACCCTCGGACGCCAATACGCCGATCTCGATGAGTCCGATCTGTCAGCTGCGAGTACCACCAAGGCCTGGCAGTTGAAGGATCGCACTAGCGATCGGGAAAAGTTCTTTATCGCAGCAACTTACGAAATATTGGCAACGGGAAATCTGGAACAGGCGCGACAGATCTGTGAGGCCTGGGCGCACATGTATCCTCGTGAAGCTCTACCTCACGTCATGCTGTCGGGCAATCCAAACAAAGCTGTTGGCCGCTACGAGCAGGCGGCCGCCGAGGCTCGAAAGGCGATTGAGTTCGACCCGGACTTTGCGATGGCGTACTTCAATCTTGGAGTAAACAATGTATATCTCAATCGGCCTGATGAAGCCGAGAACGCCATCCGGCGCGCAGTCGGACGAGGGCTGGACATTGACGAATTCAGTATGCTGCAGCACGATATTGCCTTTCTGAAAGGCGATTCGGCTGGAATGGAACGGGAAGCGAGCCGAGCCAGGGAAAGATCAGGAGCGGAAGCCTGGGTTTCAAACAAAGAGGCATTTGTTCTCGCGTACTCGGGCCATCTGCGGCAGGCAAGAATTTTGTCGCAGCGCGCGGTGGATCAGGCCACGCAGGAATACCAGACAGAAAGGGCGGCCTTGTGGCAGGCGGGAGGGGCCCTTCGCGAGGCCTTTTTCGAACAAGCAGCTGACTCAAGAAGAAGCGCTGCTGCCGCACTCAAAATGTCAAACAGCCCTGAGGTAGAGTATGGCGCCGCACTGGCGTTTGCCCTCTCCGGAGATTCCTCACGCGCTCCCATGCTCGCTGATGACCTGGAGAGACGCTTCCCCGAAGACACAGTAGTCCGATTCAGTTATCTGCCCGTGCTTCGAGCGCGCATAGCTCTCAATCGCGGCGACAGCGCGAGAGCGATCGAGATACTGCAAGCTGTCGACTCCCTATGAACTGGGCGCTTCGCGCGGGCTCTTCGGGGCCCTCTACCCCATCTACATGCGAGGTGAGGCGCATCTGGCGGCACGCCAGGGCCTTGAAGCTGCCAGCGAATTCCAGAGAATTCTCGATCATCGTGGAATCGTCGGCAGCGATCCCATTGGAGCGCTTGCGCATTTGCAACTCGGCAGAGCCTGGACTTTGTCGGGAGATACGACCAAAGCGAAGTCCGCCTACCAGGATTTCTTAACTCTCTGGAAGGACGCCGATCCGAATATCCCGCTTCTTGAGCAAGCGAGGTCGGAATACGCAAAGCTTTAGGGGCAACGAAATGCCGAAACTCTATGGGACGCCTTCATTCTACTTTGGTGACGACTACAACAGGATTCGCATGCCCCAACATGACTCAACACACCGATAAACCGTCCGCTCGTATCGAGCTTGAGCTCGTCCCTCGCGAGCAGTCGCAGATCTTGGCAAACCTGCTTGAATTGTATGCACACGATTTCAGCGAGTTTCAAACTTTGGCTATGGGGACGGATGGCAGATTCGGTCACAAATCTCTCCACTGTATTGGAGTGAAGCTAACCGACATCCCTTCCTTATCAGGGTCGATGGCAAACTAGCCGGTTTGGCTTTGGTGAAGCGAGGATCGGAAATTTCCGGCAATCCGACAGTCTGGGATGTGGCAGAATTCTTCAATCTCCGCGGGTGCAGGAGAACCGGAATTGGAACGATTGCAGCACAGGAGGTGTGGAGGCGTTTTCCGGGTTTGTGGGAAGTTCGTGTGATGCAATCGAACCTTTCCGCGAACTCATTTTGGCAGAAGGCGATCTCTCACTTTACTCGTGAGACGATGCAACCAGTCCGTGTCGAGAAAGATGGCTGGCATTTCTATTCTGCTGCTGACGATTGCGGTTCAGGAACAGCAGGAGTTGAATTGACGACGAACGCTGGAACTCGGAATGCCATAGGGTTCGTCGGTGCGAACCGAAATTGATTGATTTTGCGTTTTCATGATTCTTCCACTCCCACTGGGGAGTGACTATCTGAACTCCGTGCCATATTTGAGAGCAATCTCACGGATCTGCTCTCGATTGAGCTGCTTTGGCGGCACCCCAGGCGGATTGCAGGTGTCACGGAAAAAGTCGTCAAGGCCAGCGGGCGCCATCATCCAGAGTAAGAGTAGTTCGTGATCGGGATTCGAAAACCCATGCCACGTGTTCCTGGGGATGAAAATCGTTCCGCCCTTCTCAAAAGTGTGCGGTACATCGTTTAGTGTGAGAACTCCGCCGCCTTCGAGGACATAGAAGGCCTCGTCCATCCGGAGATGTCGGTGAATGGGAATGCCCGCGCTGAGCATCACTTGCTGGGTCCCCGAGGCGAGACCGTCGGAGCCTGTCGCGGAGCCAATCTTGATGTAGATATTGCCATGGTCACGAAAATGAATGAGATGTTCCCCCTCGGTGGTCCCTAGCACGTATCCCTGTCGCGCCGCTGCCTGAGCTGGCGGCACGCCTTGCGCCAATAGTCGGCTGGTGGCGATGCTCCCCAGGCCGAGGAGGAAGGATCGGCGGTTTTGCTCGATGGCAATCATTACAATCTCCTTTGAATCCCGTCGTTTCTGTTAACTCGACGGTGGCCTGTGATGATTCCCAAATTCACGAGGCAGAATATCACTGAGATGGCGGCACTCTTCTCTAGCGCCTCATAAGTAGGCTAGGACAGCGGTCATCGCGCCTAGTGACCCATTTATCTCAATACTGCTCCCTCAGACTTCAGCAACCTGCTTCGTTCAGCCAGGGGACGTCGGTACAGCAGGTCGTCCTAAATACGCTTACCAACGCATTCACCACCCAGATGAACACGGTCACGGAAACCCACGCGTTTTGACTCAGCGGCACAAGTTATCGTCTGGGCGCGCAAGGGAGACCTCTTCATTCAAACCACGGAGCGATATCTCAGTTCGGCCCGCGACGAAAAGAGCCTTACCGCCTACGGTAGCAACGCGGCGATCAGATCGGCGACTTCATGCGGGTGCGGTGTTATTCGTTATCGTAAGGTCGAAGCTAGCCCTATCTGGCGGTATGTCGCCATCGTCGATTTGATAGCTCGCGGTTCCGGGCGCAGCGTCTGGTGGGACAGAAAAGGCTCCGTCGGCCACCTGAACCAGAGTGTCACCGTCCCAGATATTGAGGCTCCAGCCGACCTTAATGGAGAGATCGCTTTGCAGCTCGACCGCCCCCGTTAGCTTCGCGGTTTCACCGCCGCAGACATCGCTGTCTCTTCCAAACGACGTCTTGGATTCGTCGGTTCCCGTGTAGTCGGGCCGGGCCTGCCAGTCAGGTCGCCACTGCAGGTATTTTACGTCCGAGATTGCAATGTCGCTGATCGTGTCGTGACCGAACATGACTTGGTGCTTCATATGCACAGTGCCGTGGATTTCGATTTGCCGACGCCATGCGGGCGGCATCTCGAGTTCGATGATGCCAATGTCGTTATAGCCGGAGCCGAGTGCAAGCTGCAGCTCTTTTCTCAACCACCAAGGCACCTTTTGCGCATCCTCCCAGTAGCAACCAGCACGAATCAACTGGAGACCTCCACTGGGCGCGGCAGGCACGTAAATCGTGAAGGCTCCCGCTTGGGGACCCGATTTCGTACTACGACAGCCGATCGACAACGAAGCGCCCGTGAGCGGTTCACCTCGGAATTGGATACGGCCGCTGACTTGCGCCACTCCAGCGCTGCGGGCCAGACGACCGACCGCTACTTCGTCTGTTCTCGGGCCCGCAAACAGGGCTCGCTCAATGGCGCCATAGGGGCCTACCCGTAGAGTCGGGTCGGGCCCGGGAGGGGCGTCCCAGAAGCTCATGATGTCATCCGGCGCAACGGACATGCCAACACCAGGCCTTCGCCATGTGTCGGATGAGACATTTTCCGGCTGGTCGAGAGCGAAGGCATTGCAGATGCCGTTGGCAACGTGCTCGGGCATTTTGGTTAGCAGTTCTGTCAGCGACTCCATGTCAGCTGACGTGATCCCCAGCACGAGCAACGCCGCTGGACCAGACACCATGAGAAGCATCAGCGCGGCAAGACCATATCGGCGCGAGTTGGGGTATAGATCATCTACCTTCTGCTTTACCACAACCCGCACGTCATTGACGATCCAGTCGTATAGATTTTGAGCGCTGACCAGTCTCTCTGGCTCGAGATATTGATAGAGGCCGTCGATCGGTTTTGGAGCCGACGCGCGCAAGTCTTCTCCGTGTGTAAATGGCCCGTACTCCATGCGCAGTCCAGGTACAAGTCCGCGAATCGCGTTTCTCGCTGCGGCCCATATAAACGTTGAGCATACGAGCCCGGGCGTGTCTGCGGCCCAATCGGCACCCGGCGGCAGTGTCCACCAATAAGGATCCCCTTGACGAGGCGCCCACATGGCAGCGTCGTCGACGATTGCAGCCTGACTGTAGGCATAAAAGCGGTAGTGAGCTCGATCGATGGCGACCGCCTCATCGGCGATGCGGTTGACCAGCCAACCTACCCATGGGAATTGAGCCTCGATGTCGCGAGGCGGACGTACTACTTGAGGATAGATACCGCTGGTCGCGTATGCCGGATACGCAGGCGCTACCGTGAGATTGGTTATTTGGTATGCGTCCCCGGGCCGCTCCGGATCGAGAAAGCCTCGCGCTTGTGCCTCGGCCTGCGCTGGATTCATACTCGCGCCCGGCTTGTTTACTGCAGCAAAGGTCCAGTTGGGATTTGCGCCGTCGCTCCAACCGTCGAAAAACCCATTCTGAACCGTTTGCGTAATCGGCCCCGGCCAACCGTATTTCACATGATCCGGTCTTAGGCCATTGGTGGGAACTGGGCTTCCAAGAACACTGCCGGTGTAATACTCCTCTTTCTTCATCAATCGATTCTTCTGTTCCGTGCAATGGCGGATGACCGTTGCTTTCTGGACCATGATGCCCATGTGATCGAAGTACTGCTGCGGTCTCAGGTCCTTCAGCAGAGTCCCAATGACACCAGTGCCATCTGCCGGAGTGAGCACAAGGTATCCTCTGTCTGCATTGCTTATCTGGGCTGGCTGCCACTCCAGTTTTGTCTCACCACTCACCACGCAAACGAGGCGGGGATCGTCCGTACAGACGCGAGGGTCGCAGATCTTGCCGATCTGATCCTGCAAATCCGTACCGAACTCAAAGACGGAGTCGTGATCGCCAACGTAAACAGAGTGGTCGCCCGAGACGTAGGCCATCACAAGTGTCCCTTGGACGTCTGTGAGACAGGGGGCGCATTGAACGTCGAGTGTGCGGGTCTCGCGCTTGCTCAGACTTGCAGCGCTGCCGTCGACATCAGTGGTCGTCAGACCTAGCAAATGGCTCGGCGGATCGATATACGCGATCGAAATTCTGGTTTCCTGTCCAGTGGCAGGACGATATGCCCATGCAGATGGGGAGACTTCGCTGCCCATCGGAAGAGGAGGACGGTCACCGTTCAATGCGGGAAGGTAGGAGAGCGGAGCCATCGCGATTCTTAGCTGGAGGTCGGCGCCACGCCACAATATTCCTAGTTGCTGTCCAGAGTATGGATGTGGCGTGAGCACTAGCTCAGGGGTGACGATGCTCGTCGGAGTGAGCAGTTGGCGCTCGTTTATGTTGTGCCCGTCGCCTGTACTGCAAACTGTCAACTGATTCGAGTTGGACTGAGCCCAGGCCATATACAACTGGTCGACACCGTCTGTTGCCAACGAGATTCCGCTACTGACGTCATCGGGCAAGTCGAGCTGCGCATCGAAAGTGGCGCCATCTGCGGAGGAGATCAAATGGGGATGAAGATCAACGCCGATGAAACCTATATAGAGGCGGTCGCGAAACACCGCCAGGCTAATATCTCGGGCGACTGCCGTTCCGGGTGAGCTCAGGTTGGAAACCAACTGCCCGGTCGCCGGCATGGCTCCCAAGGCTAGTTGAAGCCTCGGTGGCGAGCAAAGCCACGGACCGCGATCAACCCAGGCAACAGCCAACTGGTTTTGAAAGAAGGTCAAGCCCGGACGAGCATAACGAGCGCGACCAATACGGGTAAGGTCCATAGCATTTCATCTCCCGGCGAAGATCGCCGACCTATTCCCGACTTCCTGCCTTACAGTCTCCCGTCCTGCGCCCCTTGAAGTGGGCCACAGTCACGACGCCCCCATTGGTGTGGGTAGAGGTTGTATCGAAGGTGTCGCCGCCATGGAACGTAGTCTCATTGCGGATGGTATCCGCTCCGCAGACCATCGTCTCTGTCTTGCTGTTATCGTCCATTTTGAAATCCGCGAGCTTGCACCTACTCTTGGCCAGCGATTTCTCGATCTCTTCGCGTATCACAGCCGGCGAGCCGCTCGACATCGCGGCGTCATGTGCGCTCAGGCATGCGCTTTTCGTCACCGTCTGCCCACTGGCGATCACAGTGTTCTCCCAATTGCCCGCCCGCATTCTTTCCTGCGCATTCAACACCGTTACCGCGCTGAGACCGAGACACATTACCGCTGATAGCACCGTTACGTTGAGTAGACTCACTTGGATTGCTCTTTTCAAATTGGGTTCGAAAGCGTTTATACATCTCAGCGAATTAACAATGGACGCTTTGCCCATGCTTTGCGGGGCGGCAAGAGAAAAGTTATCCGAAGCCCCATCGCCAAAGCCCGGCTCGTGCCATCTGCGCTTCATAAGACTCCTTCCTAGCAACTCGCTGCAAGGACGAAAGAAGAGAGCTCCATCTGTGTAATGCTCACAATGAGTTTAGGAAGGCGATCAGATCATGCTTTTGCTGTTCGCCCAGATTCATCTGGAAGCGCGAGTTGTAGAACTCGACTAATTCTTTTAGGTTCGCGGCTGATCCATTGTGGAAGTAAGGCGCGCGTGCCGCTAGCCCGCGAAGGATGAGGCCCTTGCCCCGGCCAACGTCAACACATTGTCCGGTTACCAATGCTTTTCCAGGATCCGATGTGTAAAAGACTAGCGTCTGTCCGGGATGTTGGGCATCGGGGCATCCCCGGATTTCGTAGACCGGCATGTCCGGCGGGCTGAGTTTCTCTAAACCGGCGACGATGTTTGGGTTTGTCTCCATCGCAACCTGTCGGCTCGTAGCGATATCCAACGGCAAGGGCAAGGTGTGATTCCCAACATTAGGAGAATCGTGGCACGTCGTGCAGGTGCCGGCGATCGAGGCCGGGCTGTTCAGTGCCGGATTGTCATTGAGACCACGGACGTCGGTGATGGTCGCTACTGCCGTATTGAAAACAACTTCGCCTGCAGCGATGTTCCTCCGATCTTCGTCCTTCGAGTTTTCCCAAACTTTATAGAGAGTGATTGCGGAAGGATTGAAAGGGGCGCCTGATGGGTCGTGACCTAATGAATCATTTGCGCCTGGGTAGTAGGGCTGTGTCGAAAGCGCTGATGGACCACCCGTTGCTTCGCCCCGGTAGAGATTTCCTGCGCGATTGTTGCGAATCTGCGCCGTCGAAAGCCCAAGCTCGAATGCCACAATCTCTGCAAGTTGTGTCGGGGTGGGCTGCGTTGAGGCCTGAGCGTGTGTCTGGATCGCGGACAGAGCCTGATGTGTCAGGTCTGCAGTCAAATTTGCTGAGAATGTTTGCGCACTATTGAGCGGCGCTATGGTCTCGCGACCATCGAACATCACGGTACTCAGATACCGTAGGTTGGTAGTTGGCAGAGGACGGCGATAGACGGAAACGATTGGCTGCCCGGTACTTGGGTCATAGCTGATCGCGCAGCCATACGGGTCATGAGCCGCTGCAATCGTGAACTGAGAGTTCGCGGGCAGCGTAATGGCAACACGGATCAGACCTCGGCTGAGAAGCAGGCTGTGCGCACTTCTGTCACCCGGCTCCCCATTCGGACAATTGGCCCCATCCACTGCAGCGAATAGCGGATCTGCACCGTGAGTGCGTTCATACAGATCCCGTACGTGGCTGGCACTCAGGCTGAATGCCTGGTCGGCCTGGTGGCAACTCTCGCAGGTGCGGCCGTTTGTACCCAGGCTTCGGAAGAACGCAGTTTTCCTGTCGATATCGCCTGCAGTATTGAATGTGGCAACCGAACCGGAGGGATCAAAAAACTGTTTGAGATTCGGGATCAAGCTGGTGACTGCGGCAATCGCGCTAAGCGATCCAACAATAAAAAATAGAACACCGAAACCTAAGTTATTCCCACTGCGCTTCACGCAAGCCTCTTTCACGAAGGACACTGAAGACCGTGACCCTGAACCAGGAACGCTAGGTACTACGTGGTGCGCCGGCCTTCAACTACGATCTCTGACTCATTCCGAATCGATGGGCCCATGACAGCAAAGCATCGACCTTTCCGGCAATGCACGGCGGGTGATTCGTAGGTGAAAGCTTGATGAGCGGCCAAGTTGTTGATTCCTTGGAGTAGAATTCGATTCCAGTAGAGGGGAACTAAACTCCCTGGGGGCAGCGCATGCGGTTCGGCCCATACGAATTCGATAGCGCTGGCCGCGAACTAACCAAGAATGGCCTTCGACTCAAGATAAGCGGCCAGCCGCTAGAGGTTCTCGGGCTGCTGCTCGAGCGGCCGGGGACGGCCGTGACTCGGAAGGAATTGTTCGACCGACTTTGGGCTGCAGACACGTTTGTCGACTTTGACCATAGCCTGAACACTGCGATCAAGAGACTCCGCCGAGCGCTGGACGATGATCCGGAGCACCCGACCTACGTCGAAACGATTCCCAAACACGGGTACCGATTTATCGGCACAGTGGAGGAGCAACATAGTCGGATTGATCCGTTGCCGCTCGCGCCCAAATTTCTCCAGGACGGCACATATATAGGTACGGTTCCGGGTGCGTGGCTTGTCGCTTCCGGGAGCGAAGTGAAGGAGGACAGAAAGTTTCCCGCGTCCCCGCTGCCAAAACAGTTTGATCAAAATCGATCGTCGGGCGCTGGTGTATTGGCGCAGCCAATCGAGCCGGTGTCGGCGCTGTCTAGAAGCTGGATGAGGGCGGCTGTCGGCGGAGTCGCGGTTCTGCTTGCAGTCGGAGTCGCCTTCGTTTGGCATCGATACAGGCCGGTTCAGGCAGCACTCACACAGAAGGATTCGGTGCTGCTGGCTGACTTCCAGAACACCACTGGCGAGCCTGTATTCGATGGGGCGCTGAAGAATGGATTGGCGATCGAACTCAGCCAGTCACCGTACCTCGATATTGTCTCCAAAGATCGAGATCAGGAGATCCTGCGGCTGATGGGCCGCTCGCCGGATGCGCCGCTCGTCCCTTCGCTCGCGCGTGAGGTCTGCCAGCGGGCCGGCGGTAAGGCTGTCATCGCTGGATCAATCGTGCGACTCGGTAGCAGCTACATCGTGGCCCTGCAGGCTGAGAATTGCGGAGATGGGCGAACTCTCGTTTACGAACAACAGGAGGTGGCAAGCAAGGAAGATGTCCTTCGTGTACTGGGGCAGATCTCCGCGACATTGCGCCGGAAACTTGGCGAGTCCCCCGCATCGATTCGTGCATTCGACGTTCCGCTGCAGCAGGTAACCACGGTTTCGCTGGAAGCTTTGAAGGCGTATTCCTTGGGAGTCGATCATCGTGCCGAAGGCAACGAGAGCAGGGCCATTCCGCTATTCGAACATGCGGTCGAACTCGATCCGGGGTTTGCGATGGCATATGCCCAGCTTGGTGCCGCATATAACAACCTCGGAGAATCGCCAAAAGCTGGCGAGTACCTGAGAAAGGCCTATGCTCTGCGCGATCATCTCAGCGAGCGCGAAAGGCTCTTCCTTACCGTGCGGTACTACACCGTAGTCTCCGGAGATACGGATAAGGCAGTCCAGACGGCAGAGATGTGGACGGAGATCTACCCTCGTGATTGGATTCCTTTCAATACGTTGTCGGCGCGATATCAGGTCATGGGGGAATATGAAGAGGCTGCCGAAGCCGCGGAGCACGCTCTCAAGTTGCAGTCTGATAACTACCTGCCTTATGCAAACCTCGCTCGCTCCTATCTCGCTCTCAATCGTTTCGACGATGCCAGGCGCATCGCCAAAGCTGCGGAAGCAAGGCAGCGAGACGGCCTTGATACCCATCAGGTGCTTTTCGATCTGGCCTTTCTACGCCAAGACCATGCCGCCATGCAACGCGAGCTCGAGTGGGGTGCCGCCTCCTCCAGGTCAAACGACATGCTGGCGACCGAAGGTTTTGCTCAAGCGTCTGCTGGCCATCTCAGGTCTGCTCTTGAGATCCTCGAACGCTCTTGGGAGGCAGACAGCCTCAGCGGCAAAAAGGATGACGAGGCGTACTCAATGGGCGGCGCTGCCGTCTTTGAGGCAGATGTCGGCGAGCTTCGTGGAGCTCGGTCGCGGGCCGAAGAGGCACTGAAGCTCGGGCAGGGAATCGATGGGGAGGAGACTGCTGCCGAAGCGCTGGCCCTCTCCGGTGGAGTCGCCCACGCACGCGTTCTCATCACTGAGCTCCAACAGCGGTTCCCCCATCACGTTCCTCTCAACTCAGCCTCTCTTCCAACCGTTCTCGCAGCCATCGAAGTCCAGACTGGTCATCCCGCACGCGCCATTAAGCTCCTTCAAGCCACGGCTCCCTACGATCTCTGTGAATTTGCTAGCCTTGCACCCGTTTACATCCGTGGACAGGCTTTTCTCCGGTTAGGGCAGGGACCCGCGGCTGGAGCGGAGTTCCAAAAGATCATCGACCATCCAGGGATCGACGTAACTTCTCCCCGCCACGCCTTGGCTCATCTCGGCCTTGCCCGAGCGCTCGCAATGTCGAAAGACCGTTTGGCGGCTCGAAAGACTTACGAGCAGTTCTTCGCATTGTGGGTTGATGCGGATCGCGAACTTCCTGAATTGCATAAGGCAAAACTCGAGTACGCGAGGATAAATTCTAGCCGTTGAAGCAGGGTATTGTTCTGAAGAGCGATAGGCAGCGCGAATGGAGAAATCGCGAAATTTCAGGAGTACCACGATACTGCTGCTGCGGCTGCCGCGCACGCAGATTTCTCTGGGGTGTAGGCCTGAAAATCTTATTCGGGTTACTCACCGGCTAGTACCTGGGCTCAACCGCATTTTGACGCTGGCAAAGTGCGTGCATAGAATCGCCGTGCTTTTTGGAGGTCATGCCATGGGAACTCTCCCTGAAACAGCAGCTGATGTTCAAATACGCCGGGCGCGCGCTGAAGACGCCGCCCTCTGTGGAACGATTTGCTGGAATGCGTTCAACACCGTGGCGGATCAGCATAATGCGCCGAGGGAAATGCCACCCGACCCACAGGCCGCCATCGACCTTCTCACGACGATGTTTACCAATCCTGGATTTCATTGCGTTGTGGCCGAACAGGATGGGCGCGTCCTTGGCAGCAATTGCCTTGACGAGCGTGGTCCGATCAGCGGCGTTGGACCGATCACGATCGATCCTGCGGTCCAGAACGCTGGGGTGGGGCGTCGCCTTATGAACGCGGTTCTCGAGCGTTCCCAGAAACAAGGCTTCCTCGGCTGCCGATTGCTGCAGGCCGGCTATCAAATGCGATCCTTGTCGCTGTACACCAAGCTCGGCTTCGTTGAACGCGAGACGGTGGTGCGCATGCATGGGGCGCCTATTAACAGCATCATGCCGGGATATTCATTTCGGCAGGCGACCACGGCAGACACGGCAGCTTGTGACGCCCTCTGTTTGCGCGTGCATGGCCATCACCGCGCCGGCGAACTGGCCGACGCGATCGCGCACGGCATTGTGACCGTCACTGAAAATGGCGGCAACCTGGTAGGCTATACGACCGGGCTGAGTTACTTCGGGCACACCGTGGCGGAGAACAACCGGGATTTGATCGCCATCCTGGCACAGGCATCCTCCTTCCATCCGACCGGAATCATGGTGCCGGTGCGCAATCATGAGGTCTTCCGCTGGTGTCTGGACCAAGGGCTGCGTTCGCTGCACCTGAACACACTGATGACGATCGGCTTGTATAACGAGCCGCGAGGAGCTTGGTTACCGTCGATTCTGTATTGACAACATCCCCGAGCCCACAGCGAACTCGAGTACATCACTCTGAGACCGCCCGGCTTACTGACAAAGACGATGTCGATTACAAAACGACAGAGGAATGAGCCCTGCAGAGGAACAGAAATTCGCGCAGGAGCGTTGCGGCTCTGATTTCGAAAATTATCTCACCCGAACTCTGTCCAAGAAGCAATCTTGGCGTGAACAAAGCAAAAATGGTGGAGACAAGCCAGCCTTCCGGTGAAGAGCTGGCGGGAGCGACGGGGTTGGCATCCGCGGCTCGTGCGTGACATGAGGCGTTCTAACCAGCTGAACTACGCTCCCGCAAATCCAATGCTTAACATACGTTTTCCCTGCGTGCCTGATATTTGCCGATGCTTCCCGAAATGCCGGAGCATGGCGGTGACAGGCAGAGGAGAGAAGTGAGCAGATAAATACGATATGTCGGCTGCGCCTTACGATCTGTCGGCAGACGCAGCGGAATCGCACTTGGTGGGGCGATACCTGTTATCCATAACATATATATGGATAACGAGCAGCGTAACGTAGCTCGTGAATGCCTATGTGCCGGGGAACGCTATCTCTCGCAAATTCCGCGGATTACGCGCAGAGCCGGCTAATCGAGGGCAACAGATCACCGTGAAGTGACGCGAGTGCGTCCTCGAACGAGGATCAGGCTCGATTATTGCCAAAATGGGACAGATTTTGGTCGAGTGCAAAGGACGGAATGCCCGTCGTGCGAACAGCAAGTCCGCTCCATTACGAGCGCGGCTAGCTGTGTCTATCGAACACTGTGAACCTGAGTGCTTGCAACCTCGCCCCCCGCATCGATAGATCTCTCCGCCGTCGCAATCTGCAGTTTCCAGTTCTCGATTGGCGTGTCCTGTGTTTTGAGTGCGCGTGTGAAGCGGATCAGGCGATTCGTGTCGACGCCTCTCGCATCCGTCGCACGTTCGAACAGGTAGTATGGCGGAATCGATTGATAGTACAAAGTCACGCGGACATTTGCGGCATGTTCGGTTCTTCGATCCAAGGGAATTTCATATCGAACTACGCTGGTGCCGCTTCCATCTTCGTACGCCGGATCGCACACCGGCGCGCCGTCGCGCGCTTACGCACGTGCCGACCGGACCCGTTTCTTTCGCGTATGGCCCCGATTTGCTCCAGCCGTGAGGCTGCAAGCGGTTATCTTTAACCTTGTTGTACAAGCTTATGAAGCTGGTAGTCAGAAACCCCTCCGGATTTCTAACCAGCTCCTCGTAGATTTGCACCTGATCCTCCCGTCGGATTGGATTTTCCGCCCAGTGGTGTTTCTGAAACCTTTGCTGCCAGGGCGTGAAGAATTCCGTTGCGAGTGGCGCGCCTCT
Organism: uncultured Acidobacteriaceae bacterium; assembly: GCA_963758545.1. Lineage (GTDB taxonomy): Bacteria > Acidobacteriota > Terriglobia > Terriglobales > Acidobacteriaceae > KBS-83. The sequence goes on from CAVWVY010000002.1 coordinate 660,847, forward strand.
TCCATCGAGAATGACTCCACTATCGCCCGTTCGTCCAGATTCCCAAAGCACATGGTTTTGGTCGTCGAGCACCTGGAAATCAAGAAATGCGCGGCGGAATCCCACCCCCGAAGGAAAGCTATGTCCCGCCAGATTGGTCACCTGTACGTCCGCGATCAGGTGTCGCTCATCTCGTGCGAAAGATTGGATCCGAATCTCGGCGCTCTTTTGAGTGGCGCTTTCAAGGCTGCTCGCGATCGCTGTGTCGATGCCAGGTGTCGTGTTGTCCGGACTTCTCAGCATAGGATCTTGCGCATACAGGCCGAGTTCGCTGCGGAACTGCTTGAACATCTCCAGCCCGAAGATGTTGATCCCCAACAAAGTGTGGCGGTGATATTGGTCACGCTGGGTCAGCGCGATGTCTTGGTCCGGTGCGCGAAACTCCACTGCTGGAAATGTGTTGTCCTCTATGTTCGCAATCTTGTAAGAGAGAGGATTGCCTTTGTAATTATTGGGCATGTGGCAGCTCTGACAGCTCTGGTCGGTAAAGCTGCTGTTTAGCCACTCCAGGTACGTCGTCTGCTCGTAAAACGCCGCAGGCTGGCCGTCCTTCATCGCTCGTCGTCCGGATTTTTCATACACCGGAAGGTTAATCGTATGGCAGGAGCCACAGAGCGCGGACTTCTCAATCTGGTTCTGATCCGTCGCCTTAGGCACGATGCCGAGGGCGCTCTTCATTGAGTAGGTCTGAACCTTGTCGTGGTAGGGCCCGTAGAGCTCGTCAACCGGTCCTAATTTAAACTTGGCGGTAAATGTCTCGGGCTTACCAAGGCCGTCGGCCGCGATGTGATGACACGCAGCGCAGGAAACTCCGTCTCTGCCGAGCGAACCGTAAGTCGAATGCGGATCCATAAGATGGTCACGCGTGAACAGTCCGCCGGTGTCCATCTTGTATTGCCTCTCACCCATAACGCCGTGGCAGCTCAGGCACAAGTCTTGAACAAACGGCTTTGCGTCCTTCGTGTGGTCTTCCAGCTTCGGATGCAGAGAGTTCTCGGAATTCAATTGCGAAAAGAAAATCGGATCTCGCCCGGAGAGTCCCATCATGGAGAACCGCCATTCGCCATTCGGTGACAGGTTCACCATAGGATTCGCCAGTGCATTGGGCCACAACATGCGAGGCAAATCTGCAGTCGTTGGCGAGAGCGTCCCCGTCGCATCGTGACAGCCGCTGCACTGATCGGAGGTGACGAAATGCCGCGGCGAATTCGACGCAGACTTTGCCACGACGTGATCCAGTGACTCAGGCACCATACATGGGCTTGGCCCGATAAGGTCTTGAGTGAAGAGCTTGCGTGCCAGCCGATGATGAATATTGTCATCGGGTGGCAACGAAGTCCCGATCGGACTGCCAGACCCAGTCACGTGGCTGGTGCTCGCGTAGGTTGACAATCCGCTGACAGCAGACGCGTGGCAGTTGAGGCAGTACTCCCCAAATCCAATGCTGGGATAGGAGGCCTGCGGGCACTTCAACATCGCCTCAGCCTCCTGTTCGCTGACCGATGGCTGCCCGGTATTTGATTGCGCTGGATTGTTCGCGTCGATGTCAGCCCAATACCACCCATCGTGAGAGCCCTTCGAATCCTTCACCATGACGGTCCATTCGTCCAGGGGCTTGGTCGGTTCCGGATATTGCTCTTTCACCAGCATGGCGCCATCGGGCGGTTCGCCCTGCCGATGATTCACTGTCAGCCAATGCCACAATTGCGGTGAGTAGTAGATTTTGATGAAGGGGTGAACCCCGTCAGAAGTGCGCACGTTGGCATCGTGCATCCACCCCTGATTCCGGTAGCAGTAGGCAACCAGGAAGGTTTCGAGCTTTGTCTCAAAACCCGGCGCGGTCGCTGCAGGCAACGGCTTGCACGGATCCTGAGCTGCAACATCTTTACCCGTGATACATAGCAGCAGAAACACAGCCGCAAGCAAGCAGTAGCGCGAGCGAGAGACCAACACACACCTCCGGCTTAGTACAGAGGGGCCCGTATCTTAAGCGCCTGGGGGAGGGAGTTGGGCGCGACGCGCAGATAATACACAATATCGTGCTGCGTCGCAGCCAAAAAATTGCTAACTAGCTCGGTAATCACTGGCCGCATTCGCGCAAGGGTTTCGCACGGATAGGACACCGGGGCATGACCCCTGAATGTTTTCAGTCTTGGCAATAAAGATTTCAGCTGGAAGGGATTCTGGGCATCCATCGTAAGGACACGTTGACGAAGAGGTTGCTTAAGGTCCAATTGCGTGCCGTGCTCAATGGCTAGCTGGCTTTTTCAAGGGCTTCGTCAAGCCAATCGAAAACTCGCTGATGATAAAGGGCCCGCGAGAGAGCCTCGCAGTGGCCGCTGCCTTCGAATAGTGTGAAGTTAATGAGTGTCTTGGGGCACCTGAGCGTCGAAAAGTAAGTGGGCGCCCTTGCCAGCAGGATCTCCTTCGGCCGCGGAGAGCAATGTGGAACAATTTATGTTCTGAGCGACAGAACTGATTTCGAATCGCGTTACGTCTTTTGCGAGGTCGTAGAGATTGGATTTTCCATGAACCCAGAAGAGGCGCTGTATAAGACGCCACCGTAGCAGCGGAACGGCTTCGGGAGAGCATAGGAACTGTTCGAACGGCGCGAATGCGGCTGGATCAGCATGATCCAAATCGTCCAATACTTTCTGCGGGAGGGAAAGCATTTTGAGAGCGGCGCTCTGACCGCACTGGCCCGGATCGGCGACGAGAGCAGCGAGCGCTTTTGAAAAGCGTGCAGCACGTGGCGGCCAAGAAGCCGCCGAAACTCCAGCCAGAGAGAACGATGCGTGCGGGATCGACTTCCGGGCGCGCAAGAGCGTAATCGATCACGGGGCGCACGACGTTCTCCCAATCGGGACGGATGGGAAGACCATCACGGATTAGCTTACGGCCCTGACCTGGCCCGTCGAAGAGCAAACAATTGTAACCGCGCCTGAGAGCGGCTGCTCCATGAGCGAAGTACATCTCCTGGATGTTGGAGTCATATCCATCCACGTGCACCATGGTCGGTCGAAGCGTGTGGTCTGCCACAGGGCGCAAAAAATAGCCCGGGAGCGAACCTCCTTCGAATGGGATTTCGATCAACTCGATCGGCGGCTGGCTGAGTGCCGCGGCTTGCTCAAAGGCTGCGACCTCGGATGCAAATCCCTGAGTGAGTCGCAGATCTGGACCTGAATCTGGCGAAGCACCGAATAGAGGGAAGTAGGAGACGTGATCGTAAGTGGAGGCGCGGAAGTATGACTCGCGGGCACTTACGATATGGCCGCGACTGCCGCTCTCTCAGCCAGTGCCGGCTATGCGATCCGCCGTGGCGGTCCACTCGCGATACCAGTCATCCGGAGCAGGTTAAGAGTGATAGCGTAGGCTTCGGGAGAAGAGCCAAGGGCAAGGAACTACTACTGCCGATCCATATGACCTCACATTCTCCAACACAGGCTGGGCTTGGTATCCGTGGTATCCAATTGGTCCGGATTTCGTGTGGAAATCGTCGTTTGGTGTGTTTTCTGTTGGCAGATGAGATGTGCGCTAAACGATTGACACCATGGCATTTAGCAGCTACGTTGCTGATTCCTTGACGCTTATGCCAGAGAGCACCAATAAAAGTATGCCATCTAGGGAGCCACCCTCAGAGCGGGCATCAGGAAATCGACGCATACGCATTCACGGGTCGCGCCGTCGCGGTGGACGGCAGCGGCCCACGCAGGGCATGAGCTTTGAAGCGCGGCTGCGTGTGCTTGCCATGTGCATCGCGCTGCCCGGCCTCGCGGTGTGCTGCGGGCTGCTCATTTCGCAACACGCTTCCACCAGCCTGTGGCTCACGCTGCTCGGCGTCATCGTCTTCGTCACCCTCATCGTCTACGGCCTGCTGGTGGAGCACGTCGTCCGCCCGCTGCAGACGCTGACCAACGTCGTGAGTGCGCTGCGTGAGGATGATTACGCATTCCGCGCGCGCGGATCGGGTACCGGCGATGTGCTGGGCGAGCTGGCGATCGAGATCAACGCGCTGGCCGACATGCTGCAGGACCAGCGTGCCGGCGCATTGGAGGCATCGGCGCTGCTGCGCCGCGTCGTCAGCTCGATCGACGCGCCGGTCCTGGCCTTTGATCCCGCGGGCGTGCTGCGTCTGCTGAACCCCGCAGCAGAAACAGTCCTTGCTTTAACGCCGGACGAGAGTGTCGGCGAGCCGGCGGAGGATCTTGGGCTGACCGGACTGCTCGAAGAGCCGGACGAGGGTATCGTCGAGCTGGAGCACGATGGCCGCAGCACGCGCTGGATGGTGCACCGCAGCACCTTCCGCCAGCGTGGCGTACCGCATGCTCTGCTGCTGCTGACCGACGTCAGCGCGGCGCTCCGCGAGGAGGAGCGGCAGGCCTGGCGACGGCTCATCCGCGTGCTCGGCCACGAAATCAACAACTCGCTCGCGCCCATCAAGTCCATTGCCGGTACGCTGCGCACGCAGCTCATCTCCGGGGTGGCCACGGATGAGGACCTCGACCGCGGCCTTCTGGTTGTGGAGAGCCGCGCCGAGTCGCTGCATCGCTTTGTGCAGGCCTATCGGCAGCTCGCGCAATTACCGCCTCCGCGGTTACAAAAAACACCGCTGGGCCCGCTGGTCGAGCGCACACTGGCCCTGGAGCAGCGGCTGAAGGCCGAAATCACCGGTGGCCCCGATGTGACGCTGACCATCGATCCCGACCAGATCGAGCAGCTACTCATCAACCTGGTGCGCAACGCGGTGGAAGCGGCGCTGACCAGCCGGACCGGGAGGCCGCGCGTGCAGGTGGGATGGCAGGTGGACGCGGGCAACGTGGTCATCGGCATCGAGGACAACGGCCCCGGCATTGCCAACGACTCGAATCTTTTTGTGCCTTTCTACACCACGAAAAGCGGCGGCAGCGGCGTGGGCCTGGCGCTGGCGCGGCAGATCGTGGAGGCACATGCTGGCTCGGTCAGGTTGATAAATCGGAAGCCAGCCTGGGGAGCGCGCGCCGTCGTGACCCTGCCGGTAGTGATGCCGGTGATGCCGACGCATGGGCCTCCCAGCGATGAGCGGCAGAGTGTTCGTTAGTGCAGCGCGACTTCTGTCGTCTGCTTTGCCTGCGGCGCTTTGCCATCGAGAAAGTCGATCAGCCGCGGCCCGATGCGAACGGCACACTGTCCCGGCGCGAGGTGGCCGCAGCCATCGTAGATCTCCAGCACCGACTGCGGGATTTGCTGATGCATCGCGATGCCGGTCGCGAGCGGGATCAGATGATCCTGCTTACCCCAGATGATGAGCGTGGGCATCTTGAGCTCGCCCAGCTTGCCATCCATCAGATCGACGCCGGTGAACATGGATCGCGCGCTGCGGTCCACCACCCAGTTCTGCTGCTTGAATTTGCGGATCATGTCGCGCGCGAGGAAATCGGGAACTTGTGCGGGCTGGGGCATCAGCAGGCGATAGAGGCGCTGGACCGCGGGAATGGTCGTCGGCTCCAGGTCCTCCGGCGTGAATTCAGGCTGGAAGCGGATGCCGGCCGCATCGCACAGCACGAGTTTCCGGATGCGCTCCGGGAGCGTCGAATGCCACCCGCACGGCCACCCATCCGCCCATCGACCAGCCGACGAGATTCGCCTTCTGTAATCCACGCTGCGACATGAACTCTTCCACATATTGCGCTTCTTCGGGAATCGAATAGGTCGCATTCGCAGGCCGCGCCGAGTCGCCGTAGCCCAGCAGATCGATCGCGTAGACATGAAAGCCGGCCTGCTTGAGCTGCGGCATCAGGTTGGCCCAGTCCTCGGCACGGCTGCCCAGTCCATGCACCAGCACCACCGGTGCGCCACTGCCGCTGCCGCCCTCGTAGTAGTGAATGCGATTGCCGCGGATGGTCGTGGACTCGTTGTGAAAGCCGCTGTATGCCAGGCGTGCCCGGGTCAACGTTTCAAGCACCGCAAGCGGCCGCAGCCATACCAGCAGGGCACCCAGGAGAAACAGGACCACCATTGCCACCACGGCATAGCCGTAGGCCTTCCAGTTCAGCGCTGGTTGCGGTCTTTGCTTTTCTGTTGGCAGATCGCGCATCCTGCGCGCACGATCGGTGCGGCCGCTCGGGCGAGTGGGGCTCAAGGAAAGGGCTCCTCCTCGGCGGCGGCTTGCGTGTCCCGGGTGACGATCTCCGTATCCTCAGGGCGGCTTTTGCCGGCCGCCTGATCAAGCGCTTTGCGGATGACGCTGAGCGTAAACGGGCGAACCGCAAGCGCACTGTGGCCGGTAAGCTCATTCCAGCTTGCCCAGCGCGCTTCCGTCACATCGGTTGCGCTGCGCAGCGTGCCGCCGGCCACACGGCAGCGATAGTCCACCAGAACGTAGTGAAAGCGCACGCGCTCCGGATCGTCGCCAGCGTGCGAGATGTGATCGAAGACAGCGACAATCTCTTCCGGCGTCACGTCTAGTCCGGTTTCCTCGCGCACCTCGCGGCGCACGCCGTCCTCCAGGCGTTCGCCCAGTTCCAGCGCGCCGCCGGGGATCGACCACTCGCCGAGCAGCGGCTCGTGGCCGCGGCGCACCAGAAGAATGCGCTCGTCCGCATCCAGCACAACCGCGCCCACACCCGCGATGGGGGCGTTAGGAAATTCTCTCTGCATGGTGAATGCTTATGTACCCGTCCCGTCGTCGTCGGCCTTGTCGTCCACCAGAGGACGCCCGTATTCTTCGCCGAAGACAGTTCGCGAGGAAGGGAATCGACCGCCCGCGAACTTGTCGGCGCCGCGTCCCCAGCCCACGGCCAGCAGCGCGACCGTGCTATAGCTCAGGGGTAGCTTCAGGACTTCGCTCACCTTCTCCGGCTCGTAGCCTTCCATCGGCGCGGTGTCGTAGCCCAACACTTCCGCCATCAGCATCATGTGGGTAAAGGCGATCATCACCTGGCGGTTGAGCCACATGGGGATGTTCGGGTGGCTCGACAGATAAGCGGGAATGCCGACCTTCGCCTGCTCCGCGTAGTTCTCCGGCATGCCGTTGTCGCGGCCCATGCGCAGCATCTCTTCCAGATCGCCGTTGCGCCAGCCATCCGCATCGCCGCAGGCCACGATCACGGCGGAGGCCTCATCCACCTTGGGCTGGTTGTAGCAGGCGCTGCGCAGGCGGTGTTTCTGCTCCGGATTGCGCACGACGATGAAGCGCCAAGGCTGCAGATTGTATGCGCTGGGGGCACTCAGTCCAGCATCCAGAATGCGGCGCAGATCCTTGGTGGCAATGGGCCGGCCATCAAAGCTGGGGGTTGCGCGGCGATCCTTGATTGCCCGGGAAAGAGGTTTTTTCCGTACTCATTTGCTCTCTTCAGTGTAGTGCCTGGCATGGGAGAGCGCTCCGCGCGCCGCGGCTGCCAGGCCAAACTCTCTGTGATGCAAGTTTGGCAAATTCTAACGGACCGAATGGCTACTTTCCGCTTGCCTCCGGTCGCGTGGTCTTCTACTCTGTGCGCCGGAGAAGCTGGTCGCTGCACGTCCTCCCTCCTTCGCCGCTCCTTCGCCTGGAAGTACATGTTCTAGAAATCGTGAAGATACAACCCCCGGAGTTGCGGCGGGTTCTCTGTATCAATTTTTCCGAGATGAAGGAGTACCGACATGAGTGTTGCTGCAGGTCCAACGCCGGGCCATATTCTGCAGACGGGTTTAGGATTCTGGGGCTCGAAGGCGCTGCTCAGCGCCGTCGAGATGGGAGTGTTCACCGAACTTGGTCGGGGCCCGGAAGAGTTCCACGCGCTTGCCGGCCGGCTCGGATTGCATCCCCGCGCGGCGCGCGATTTTCTGGATGCCCTGGTCGCGCTCGGATTCCTGCACCGAACAGAGAACCACTATTGCAATTCGCCGGAGGCAGATCTGTTTCTGGACAGAGACAAGCCCAGCTATATCGGCGGCATTCTGGAGATGGCGAACGCGCGTCTCTACGGCTTCTGGAACCACCTGACAGAGGCTCTGCGAACCGGGCAGCAACAGAATGAAGCCAAGCACGACACCGGGTCGCCCTTCACCGCGCTCTATTCCGACCCGGCCCGGCTGAAAGGATTTCTTTCGGCGATGTCCGCCATCAGCCACGGCGCAAACATGGCCATTGCACGCAAGGTGAAGTGGGCAGGCTACCGCACGTTTGCCGATCTCGGCGCGGCGCAGGGCGATCTGGCGGTGCAGATTGCACTCGCCAATCCACATCTGCGCGGCATCGGTTTCGATCTGCCCGAAGCCGCACCGATTTTCGAGGAGTATGCCAGGATCAACGGCGTCGCCGATCGCGTGCAATTCCAGTCCGGCGATTTCTTCCACGACGATTTGCCCAACGTCGACGCGTTCACGATGGGACACATCCTGCATGACTGGGATCTCGAACAGAAAAAGATGCTGGTGGCGAAAGCCTTTGCCGCGCTCAATCCCGGCGGTGCTCTTGTGGTCTACGACGCAATCATCGACGACGACCGCTCGAAGAATGCGTTCGGGCTGCTGATGAGTCTGAACATGCTCATCGAGACGCCGGGCGGCTTCGACTACACCGCCGCGGATTGTATTGGCTGGATGCGGGAGGCCGGGTTCCGCGAGGCGTATGTAGAGCATCTCGCGGGACCGGATTCGATGGTTGTTGGGATCAAGTAGTTTGACGGTTCACCTCGCAGTTAAAGTCATACTTTAACTGCGAGGTATCGCGGTCATCGGCTGTTCGAGCGAAAAGGCCTGTCCTTCTGGCCCCGCGTCGGCGAAGACCCACAGCCCGTGAAAGGCTTCGCGCAACTCCGGATGGAGCGTCAGCAGGCCGCGCATCACGGCGATGGTGTGGGTTCGATTCGTAACCGGATCGCTGCTGGTGGAGTTGTAGTGAGCGACCAGGTCGAGCCCGCCGAGTTCATCGTCGGTGCGCAGACTTGTAATCTTGTAGCTCGCACCATCGGCGGTGACGGTGACCGGCGTTGCGCCGGGCAGGTCGGTGGGGCGAGCCGACTGCTGCTCGTCTACCAGCTTTTCAAAATTCGTGCTCGAAAAGAATCCGGCCGGCTGCAGCAGGTAGACCGCGGTGGAGTAATAAAACCACGCGTTCCATGGCTGCTTCTTCTGCACATAGGCGCGTGCCTGCTTCCAGTACCACAGGCCATCGTGCCCCGCCACGGTGAGCGGCTTGGGGAAGAAGCCGGCAAGCTGCCATGGGGCGCCAGCCTGTAGCGACTGCAGCAGCAGCGCCATCTGCTGCGGCTTTGCCACGCCGGTCGCGTGCACCAGCGCGAATGCGAATTGCCCCGGCGGCAGGTGCTGAATGCTGAAGACCACGTGAGCGTTTTCGCCCGCATCGCAGAAGAACTGCTCCTGCTCATCGCCGGGCTTGGCATCGGAGGCATCCAGTTTGTAGACCGCATCGACTGTGATTGCCGCTCCGGAGAGAAGTGGCGCGAGCGCCGTGGAAGCCTGCGCGATGCTGTTGAAATTCGCTGCGACGGCTGGAACGGTGGCGGCTTTGAGGTCCGCGGTGCGGCCGCTCTGGACATCCTGCGCGATCTGCCGTGCAGCCTGCACGATGGGCGCCCGCTCGGCCTCCGTCATCGCACCCTGCGTCTTGCAGGAGACGCCGAACGCGGGAAGCGTGAAGCCAAGCAGCAGGGTTGCGCCAGCCACGCGCCGGAAGAGAAAGAGATTCATCGCGGTATCACCAACACAGCACGCCCCTACTTCAACACAACCGCGTCATGCAGCGCAAAACATACAGCACGCACGGAAGCTGCTATCGGGAACTGCTTCGATGCTCGAGATACGCATGGATGGCGGCCTCCCACTCCGGGCCCTGTTCGCCATCGTGCTTTCCCATGTGGAGCACGTGCTCGTTCGCCTCCGCCCGCAGTGCGGTGCGGGTATAGGTTACGTCGACTCTGGTGTGCGTCGGATCGATGGGATGCAGCCGCACGTCGATGGTGGTGGCCAGCAAATCGGCCAGCACGTAGACGTATTGCATACGGCCGGATTCGAGATCAAAGACAGTGTTGATCCAGACCGCTGTGTGATCGCCGTGTTGGACTGTGAACACCGCGCCTTCGACGTCCCGCGCTGGAGTGGGGAAGACGAATTGCGGATTCCAGTCCTTGCCGGCCCATGCGCGCTCACCCTCCGGGCCGAAGAGCGGCGCGGCATCGCGCAGCGGGGCGTTCACCTGGAAGCTGAAGCTGCTGCTGACATGCGCGAGCGGTTGTGTCGCATCCGACGTTGCTGCCGTCGCGGCATGGCTGCCAAGAGGCGCGCTACTCATGACGAGACAAAGAATAAGGATCCATTTCATTGCCGCTCCTGCATTGCCGTTCCGTCATTGCCGCTCTCGGAGCTGATGACTGTCCTGAGCGCGCAGCGTCAGCCCGTAGAGCGCGCGGAACTGTTCGATGTCCTTGAGTGTCTGCGGCGAGAACGGAGCCTTGCCTTCGAAGGCGTGCAGCACGATGCCTTCGAGGAGGTCGCCCAGGCTCATGTCCTTCTGTTCCGCGATGGCCTTCAGCACCTTGAGCATGCGTTTCTCCAGCCGCACGCCGGTCTGGATGCGCTCGATTTCAATCGGGTGCACGGCGGAGGTATTCTTGGGTGTCATTTGGTACAAATGTACCACGGTAATAAACGCTGCATTGCAATGAAATGAAATTTGACGATGCGCCCGATCCGTTATGAGCGAAGCGGCTGCTGGCGTAGTCTATGAGGTGTGGGGCACACTCAGGTAAGAGCCATGTTGGCGGCTGGATTCAGAGAAAAAAAGTCATTTGGAGCGCGCCTTTCGCCGTCATGTCTGACGCTTTGCGGGCTGCTTGCTTTGACTGCGGGGGCGCTGGCTCAGAACACGCTATCCCGGCCTGTGCCGACGCAGCCTGCCTCTCCCGCGACTCAGCCTACGCAGAAGGGTAAACGGACGCCTCCGCCGGCTACGCCCGCGCCTCCGGTGCCAACCGTAGCTCCCAGCCTGTTTGAACAGCCCCCATCGCCTGCCACCGTGACCGCCGACCACAATGAGCTGACCGTGAAGGCGGACAATTCCAGCCTGGCGCAGATTCTGCATCAGGTCTCCTCCAAAACAGGCATGCAACTGGACGGGCTGGGCGGCGATGAGCGCGTGTTTGGCAGCTTCGGCCCTGCGGCGCCACGCGAAGTTCTGACGGCGCTGCTGGACGGCACCTCATACAACGTGGTGATGGTGGGGGACCTGCCCAACGGAGCGCCGCGCGAACTGCTGCTGACCCGCAGGGGTGGCGCAGTGGGAACGCCCGCGGACGCGGCGCAAAACCAGAATCAGAATCCCGGCCAGAACGGACAGAACGCACAGAATGGCGACGACAGCCCGCCGGACGACGCGGGTAACGGAGGTGACGACTCCTCCGACGACAGTCCCCCGATGCAGTACACGCCACCCTCGATCGCGCCTGCCGAGCCTGTGCCGCCTACGACGCAGAATCCTCAAAATCCGCGGGTCGCGCCGCCGATGCAGACCGCGCCGGAATAAGCGACGCTCGCACAGCTGGCAAGGGAATTCCTCGTAGCAAAGACCGTGTGTCGTTAGTAAGAGTGAGAGACGCTACGACGCCTGAACCTGCGCCTCGACCGCTTTGCTCGTTGCGACCGGGTGCAGCGAGCGGGAGTGTGCACGGAGCAGCGCGAAGAGTGCCCGGCAGCAGTTATAGGCAAGCAGAACGCCAAAAGCGAGGGCGGCAAGTACTGCACAGGTGAGACCTAAGAGATTCATCGTATCCATGGGGGACATTCCTATCCGTCTTCTTTCAACCAAACATTGTTTCGGATGAATGTGCGATCCAGCGGAGCGCGCTTCATCTTCTGTGATTCATCTCCGAGCTGCATTCTCGCAGAGAGATGTGAGCGTTGACCCTCGTTTCTATTGCCGACTAAGATACGTAGAAGGACAGTGCGTTGTCGCCGTCTTTTCCGCGGTATCCCATTACTTTCGCGTCATGTTTCCCAGGCAACCCAGATGGAAAAATCCTGGGCGCAACTCCTTCAACTCCCTGCATGCCCATCACCCACATCACGGTCCGCGGTGCGCGCCAGCACAACCTGCAGGACATTAACGTCCAGATTCCGCGCAACACCCTCACCGTCATCACCGGCCTCTCCGGGTCGGGCAAATCTTCGCTGGCCTTCGACACCATTTACGCCGAAGGGCAGCGCCGTTACGTCGAAACCCTCTCGGCCTACGCCCGCCAGTTTCTCGATCAGATCGAGCGTCCTGACGTCGATTCGATCGAGGGCCTCAGCCCCGCCATCTCGATCGAGCAGAAGACCACCAGCCGCAGCCCCCGCTCCACCGTTGGCACCATCACGGAGATCTATGACTATCTCCGCCTGCTCTATGCCTCCGTCGGCACCCCTCATTGCCCGAACTGCGGCAGGCCCATCTCCCGCCAGTCCGCCGAGCAGATCGTGGAGCGCGTGCTTGCGCTGCCTGCCGGGGAGCGGCTGATTGTCTACGCGCCGGTCGTCCGTGGCCGCAAAGGCGAGTTTAGGGATCTGCTCGACTCGCTTGATCAGCAAGGATTTAAGGCCCGCGTGGATGGCGAGGTCCGGGACCTTGCCGATCCGATTTCGCTCGAGAAGCGGAAGAACCACACCATTGAGGCCATCGTCGATCGCGTGGTGCTGAAACCGGGCGTCGAAAAGCGTCTGGAGGCGGCCGTTGCCAAGGCGCTCCAGTTGGCGAATGGTCTGGTCCTCATCGGAAATGCCGAAGGCGAGCAGTTGTACTCCTCGTCGATGGCGTGTCCCGATTGCGGACTCGATGTTCCTAAGTTGGAGCCTCGCAGTTTTTCCTTCAATAGCACCTACGGTGCATGCCCGGAGTGTCACGGCCTGGGAAGCATTTACGACTTCGACGCCGTCAAGGTGGTTATCGACTGGTCGAAGCCTTTGCTTGAGGGCGCGCTCGGCCCGGGCTCCGGATCGCAGTACCTGGCGCGGCTGGTGAAACTGGCGGCGCAGAAGTACAAGATCCCGATCCAGAAGCCGTTTGAGGAGTTAACTGAGAAGCAACAGGAGCTGTTACTCTACGGCCCCGGTGCCGAGGCGCCACGCACCGGCTTCCATGGCGTCTTCCCGTGGCTGCGCGATTCGCTTGAAGAATCGAAGTCCGACAGCTACCGGGAATGGCTGCTGGGTTACATGTCGGCGACCATCTGCCCGGTGTGCCAGGGGAAGCGGTTGCGGCCTGCTTCGCTCGCGGTCAAGGTCAACGACCTTTCGATTGCCGACTTCACCTCCTGCCGCTGGGCCGCGCCCTGAATGCGGCGCGCGCTCTCCGCTTCTCCGCACGCGAGGCGCTGATCGCCGACCGTCTGCGCCGCGAGATCATCGAGCGGCTGGAGTTCCTGAACGCTGTCGGGCTCTCGTATCTCTCGCTCAATCGCAACGCTGCCTCGCTCTCCGGCGGCGAGGGCCAGCGCATCCGCCTCGCGACGCAGATCGGCTCGCGGCTGCGCGGCGTGCTTTACGTGCTCGACGAGCCATCGATCGGTCTGCATCAGCGCGACAACCAGCGGCTGATCGCTGCGCTGGAATCGCTGCGCGATCTCGGCAATACGGTTCTGGTGGTCGAGCATGACGAGGACACGATCCGCAGCGCCGATTACGTGCTCGACCTGGGCCCCGGCGCGGGCAAGCTGGGCGGCCACGTCGTTGCCGAAGGAACCCCGGCAAACATCATGGAGGCCGCTGACTCGCTGACCGGCCGCTATCTCTCCGGCGCTACGGGCATCCTGCATCGGTTGACGCCGCGCCCGGTCAACGGAGCGTGGATCACGGTCGAAGGCGCGCGCAGCCACAATCTGCGCAACATCACAGCGCGTTTTCCGCTGAACGTCATGACCGTGGTGACCGGTGTCTCCGGCTCGGGCAAGAGCACGCTGGTCAACGACATCCTTTACCGCTCGCTGGCGCGGCTGCTCTACGACTCGCACGATCCTCCGGGCGAGCACAAGGCGATCAAGGGCGTAGAGCAGATCGACAAGGTCATCCGCATCGACCAGTCGCCGATTGGCCGCACGCCGCGCTCGAATCCGGCGACATACACCGGCGTGCTCTCCGCGATTCGCGACATTTTTGCCATGCTGCCCGAGGCGCGCGAGCGCGGCTACAAGCCCGGCCGCTTCTCCTTCAACGTTGCGGGAGGCCGCTGCGAAGCCTGCCAGGGCGACGGGCAGAAGCGCATCGAGATGAACTTCCTGCCCGACGTCTACGTGCTGTGCGACGTCTGCAACGGCCGCCGCTTCAATCAGGAGACGCTGGCGGTCAAGTTCAACGGCTACTCGATCGCCGACATTCTCGATCTCGCCATCGAAGATGCGCTGCCGGTGCTCAAAGACATTCCGCAGGTGCGGCAGAAGCTGCAGACGCTGGTCGATGTCGGCCTGGGCTACGTGCATCTCGGGCAGGCGGCGACGACGCTCTCCGGCGGCGAAGCGCAGCGCATGAAGCTGGCGCGCGAGCTTTCCAAGCGGCAGACCGGCAAGACGCTCTACGTGCTGGATGAGCCGACGACCGGCCTGCACTTCGACGACGTGCGCAAGCTGCTGGAGGTGCTGCACCGGCTTACCGACCTGGGCAACACGGTCATCATCATCGAGCACAATCTGGACGTGATCCGCAACGCTGACTGGATCATCGACCTGGGTCCGGAAGGCGGCGAGGACGGCGGCGCGATCGTGGCCGAAGGCACACCCGCCCAGGTGGCACAGGTTGCCGCCTCGCATACGGCAGAGTTTCTGCGGCGGTATTTTCCGGCCGGCGAGTCCATCGCTGCCGCCGCGGCGTCCACTGCGGCAGCGAACGGGCGGAACCGAAGAAGAGCACGCGGCGCCGTTCTGCTACAGTCCTCCAGTAAACAGACAATGCCGATCGATCCCAGCTCTCTGCCGCCTGCCGCCTCGCCGGAGGATGTCTCCGATCCCGGCACGCGTCTGCCCGTCGTCACTGTAGACCGACGCCGCTCTCCGATGCGACGCCGCACATCGGGCACACGCTGCTCTTCGGACTCATCGTGATCCTTGCCGGGTTCCTGGTGGGGCTCGTGTTCGCGCTGTCGCTCAAGCATGTTGCGCCGCATCTGCACGAAACGGTCGACCAGATGCAAACCGATCCGCCGCATTGTGATTCCGGTGGAGGCGATCGTTTACGCCATTGCGGCGGCGGCGAGCTTGCTGGTCTTTCCGCTCTTGTGGGGCCGTTCCTTCGCCAGGGCGTGCACTGGCGCGGATTCATCGTGCGGCATCGTGTGTGGCTGCTGGTGGCATCGGCGTGGCCACCAGCGTGGTGGTGCAGTTCCTTTCCAATTTTCTGCCGATCCCGAAGGAGCTGCCGATCGATAAGTTCTTCACCCATCGGCTGGGCGTGTGGCTCATCGCTATCTTTGGCGTGACGGTGGCGCCCGCGTTTGAAGAGCTGGCCTTCCGCGGCTTCCTGCTGCCCTCGCTGGCCAGCGCATGGGACTGGACGATGCAACGCGCCCGCACCCCGCGTGAGCTGCTCGGCGGCCCGCCCGCGCACCAGCCCACGGAAAGCGAATGGCAGCAGCAGGCGGCGATCTACTCGTCGCTGCCTCCGGAAGGAGCTGCTGTCTTTCACCACCTGGGAACAGAACAGCAGACGCCGGCAATACCCGGAGCGATGGTTCCCGCGATCCCGATCCGCATTGGAGCGTGCCCGCCCTGGTCTTCTCTACCGTGATCACCAGCATCGGATTCGCGATGCTGCATGGCGCGCAGCTTGCTCATTCGTTTGCGCCGCTCTCCGTGCTTTTCGCCGTGAGCGTCGTGCTCTGCGTCACGCGTCTGCGCTTTCATTCGCTCGCGGCCAGCACGCTGGTGCACTCCATGTACAACGCCACCATCTTCGTCATGCTCTTCATCGGCACGAGCGGCTTCCGGCATTTGGATAAGCTGGGGAAGTGATGACTCCTACCTCGGAAAAGAACTCGCCCCGCCAGCAGCTGCTCACGCTGCTCGCCCGCCAGTCCTTCAAGCTCGGAGACTTCCAGCTCTCCTCCGGCGGCCGCAGCGACTACTACATCGACTGCCGCACCACCACGCTGCACGCGGAAGGCGGCCGCCTGACCGGCCTCGCCATCCTCGATCTGCTGCGCCAGCATCATCTCGATCCGCACGCCGTCGGCGGCCTTACGCTGGGGGCCGATCCGGTTGTGTCGGCTGTTGCCATTGCCAGCGCGCAGCGCCACGCGGATGCCGGCAAAGGCAGACTGATCCACGGCTTTCTCGTCCGCAAGGCGGAGAAGGCGCACGGCACGGGACGCAAGATCGAAGGCTTCTCTGAAGAGAATGCTCCGGTGCTGATCGTGGACGATGTGTGCACCACCGGCGGCTCGACCATCACGGCGATTGAGGCGGCTCATGCTGCGAGGATGCGCGTCATTGGCGTCGTATGCCTGGTGGAGCGAGTTGAAGCGAAGGGAAGGCCGGCTGTCGAAGCAGCGGCCAATGGCGCGCCCTTTCTGAGTCTCTTCACGTCAGACGATGTCCGCGCTGAGCACGTGAAGCACATGCCGATGTAGGATATGCACCACTCGGCTTCCCTGGGTCGAGATGACGACGGCTTGGGAATCGCTACTTCGCGGCGCCGGGCTTCCAGACATACGCGCCCGGCTGGGGAAGCCCGAAGTGCGCGAGCACGCGGTCCACAAAACTGCGCACCATGTCCGCCGTGGTCGCGAGGCTCGTTGTAGAAGGCCGGGATCACGGGAAAGATCGTCGCTCCGGCATCCGCTGCAAGCTGCATGTTGCGCAGGTGAATCTTGTTGAACGGCGTCTCGCGCACGCAGAGCAGCAGCGGCCGCCGCTCCTTCAGACAGACATCCGCGGCCCGTTCGATCAGATTCGCCGGCCATGCCGTTTGCGATGCCGGCCAGCGTGCCCATGGAGCAGGGAAGCACGATCATGCCGGCGGAGGGATAGCTGCCGCTGGCGATCGAGGCGGCGATGTCCTGCTCGGCATGCTGATGCGTCTTCTTCGGCGGACCGCCCAGCAGCTTTTCTACCAGTTCATTGCGGCCGGAGAGGTGAAGCTCCTCCGCGATGACGCGCAGCGCGCTCTCCGAGACAACGAAATCCACTGCGGTGACGCGCTGGTCCGCTTCGAGCGCGTGCAGAAGCTGCTGCGCCAATACCGCGCCGCTCGCTCCTGTCACCGCGACAGTGACGTTCATGCGGGCACAGTCTCGTACTTCAGCACGCGATCGAAGATCGCGTCCACGTTGCGCAGTTGCCGCTCCAGATCGAAGGTCCTGGCCAGCTTGTCCGGCGAGAGCCGCTTGGTGATCTCCTTATCCTGCGCGATGAGATCGCGGAAGATCAGCTCCTCGCGCCAGGCGCGCATGGCATGCGACTGCACCAGCCGGTACGCATCCTCGCGCGACATGCCTGACTCGGCCAGGTCGAGCAGCAACTGGCCGGAAAAGATCAGCCCGCCCGGTGCTTTCGAGATTCCGCAGCATGCGCTTGGGATAGACGAGCAGCTTGTCGATCAGCGAGGTCGTCTTGGCCAGCAGGTAGTCGGTCAGGATGGTCGAGTCAGGGAAGATGACGCGCTCGACCGAGGAGTGCGAGATATCGCGCTCATGCCACAGCGCGACGTTCTCGAACGCCGCCTGCGCGTTGGCGCGCACCACGCGCGCGAGGCCGCTGATCTGCTCGCTGGTGATGGGGTTGCGTTTGTGCGGCATCGCGCTCGAGCCCTTCTGCTTTTCCGAGAAGAACTCCTCGGCCTCGCGTACCTCCGTCCGCTGCAGGTGGCGGACCTCGGTCGCGATCTTGTCGAGTGTCGCGGTCAGCACGGCGAGCGTCGCGATGTAATACGCATGGCGGTCGCGCTGGATCACCTGCGTGGCCACCAGCGCGGGCTTCAGCCCCAGCCGCTCGCAGATGCGGACTTCATGCTCCGGCTTCAGATGGCCGAAGGTCCCAACCGCGCCAGAAAGCTTGCCGACGCGCATATCCTCGGCTGCGGCATCGAAGCGCGCCAGGTCGCGGTCGATTTCTGCATACCAGTTCAGCAGCTTCAGCCCGAAGGTGGTCGGCTCGGCGTGGACGCCGTGCGTGCGGCCGATGATGGGGGTGTGCTGGAACTCCAGCGCGCGCCGCTTGAGCACCTCCTTCAGACCGAGGATGCCCTGGCGCAGCAGCCCGGATGCGGCCTTCACCTGCAGCGCCTGCGCGGTGTCCACCACGTCGTTCGAGGTGAGGCCGTAATGCAGCCAGCGCGCCTGGGGGCCGATCTTCTCCGCGACCGCTGTGGTGAAGGCGATGACGTCGTGCTTCACCTCGGCCTCGATGTCGAAGATGCGCTTCAGGTCGAAGTCGCCTTTGTCGCGGATCGCCGCGGCGGCCTCGCGAGGCACAATGCCGTCTTCAGCCAGCGTTTCGGAAGCGGCCGTCTCCACCTTCAGCCACATGCGGTACTTGTTCTCGTCGGTCCAGATGGCGCCCATGCCGGGCCGCGTATAGCGTGCGATCAATCGGTTTCTCCCTGCGCTCCTGTCTTTCCAGAGCGCAACGTCTTATTCTAGCGGGCGTGCATCCAATCAGCGCACAGGGGGCAGACGATGGCAGAGCAGCGGCTGGAAGAGTCGGGCGAGCAGATGGTGACGATCGAGCGCTTCACGGACATGCTGCAGGCTGAGCTGGCCAAGGGAAGGCTGGATTCAGCGGGCATCCGTTGCTTCCTTGCGGGGGAAAACGCCGGCCTGCTTTACGGGAATGGGCTGGATGGAGTGTCTGCTGCAGGTCAGCGCGGCAGAGGAGGCTGACGCCCGAGCCATCCTGGACGATCCTGGAACGCGTGGATGACGATCGTGACGAGCGCGTCCTAGACAGGCAGGCCCAGCAGCTCGCACATCTCCTGGTACAGGAAGCCTAGGCCGGGGCGATACGGCTGCACCCATTGGCCGTCGATGACGAACTGCGGGATCGCGCGTTTACCCACGTGGCGCATCACCTCTTCCGCCGCGCCGGGCACCCGCTCGATGTCAATTTCCGTGTACGCGATCTGGTGCTCTTCCAGAAAGCGCTTTGCCTGGCGGCAGTCGCGGCACCATGCCGCTGAGTAGACAATGACGTGCATGTCGCGCATCATACGTGGTCGATTAGATGCTTGTGAAACGACGGACGTCAGGCGCAGATGACTATCGGCGACGCTGAAAAAACTCTCGTAACAGGGCCGCACTTTCCTCCGCCAGCAGGCCCCGCTCGACGGCGATCTGGTGGTTCAGCGCGGCATGGTTCAGCACATTCAGCACCGAGCCTGCGGCGCCCGCTTTGGGATCGTCCGCGGCAAAGACCAGCCGGTCGATGCGCGCGTGGATCATGGCGCCCGCGCACATCGCGCACGGCTCCAGCGTGGAGACGACGGTGCATCCGTTGAGCCGGTAGTTGCCGATGGCGTGGGCAGCGGTCCGCAGCGCGACGATCTCCGCGTGGGCGGTGGGATCGTTGTCGCGCAGCACACGGTTCTGGCCGCGCGCAATGATCTGGTCTTCGAATACCACGATAGTGCCGATAGGAACTTCACCGGCGGTTTCAGCGGCCCGCGCCTGGTCGAGCGCGGCCTGCATCAGCTCGAGGTCGGTCATTGCGTTAGACCGCCGGCTGCTGCTGCGTCATGCAATGCAGCGCGCCGAGGCCCCAGATGAAGTCCAGGCAGTGGATGCCGACGATGCGATGCCGCGGAAATAGCTCCGCCAGCGTGTTCAGCGCGTGGCGATCATTCGCATCGTTGAAGGTGGGGACGAGCACGAGTCCGTTGGCGATGTAGAAGTTCGCATAGCTTGCCGGAAGTCGCTGGCGCTCGAACACCACGGGTGAGGGAAGCGGCAGCTCCACAATGCGGAAGGGCTGCCCGTCGCGATTGCGAGCCGAGCGCAGCCGGTCCAGATTCTCGGCCAGCGGCTGGTGGTTTTCGTCCTGGCGATCTGACTCAACCACGGTGACGATTGTGTTCGCATCCACAAAGCGTGTGATGTCGTCCACATGACCGTGCGTGTCGTCGCCGGCGATGCCGCGGTTCATCCACAGCACCTGATCGATGCCGAGATAGTCGTGGAAGGCCTGCTCCAGTTGCTCGCGGCTGACGCCGGGATTGCGCTGCTGCACCGTGCTCAGCAGGCATTCTTCCGTGGTCAGCAGCACGCCCGCGCCGTTGGTATCGATGCTGCCGCCTTCGAGCACCAGCTCGTGCTCGCGTGCCATCCGCGAGCGTGACGGTGGGCGCAAAGGCAGGCAGTTGCAGCAGCTCCGCCACCCGGTCAGGCAGCGCGTTGTCCAGCTGCCAGTCGGGATATTTGGCCCACGCGTTGAACTTCCAGTTGGTGATGGCGAGGCCGTCTTGCCTCTTCACGAAAATGGGGCCCGAGTCGCGCGTCCACACGCGGTTGGTCGGCCACTGGTGGAAGTGCACGCTGGCCAGATTCACCCCGGCACGCTTCAGCACGCCGCGCGCCCGCTTCTCCGCGTCTGCGTTCTGGACCAGGATGTGGACCTGCTCCACTGCGGTAAGCTGGCGCACGATCTCCGCGTAAACCCAGGGAATGGGCTGGAAGCGGCCCGGCCAGTCGGTGGCATTGTGCGGCCATGCGATCCAGGTTGCGCTGTGCGGCTCCCACTCGGCCGGCATGCGGTAGCCCAGCGCCTGCGGCGTTGTGTTCTGCGTCACTTCACCGCCACCTTCGAGCTCAGTGGGGGATCCAGAAAGCGGCTGGTGATGCCGCCATAGGCGTCGATGCGGCGGTCGCGCAGGAATGGCCAGTGGCGCCGCTGCTCTTCGAGCGCTGTGGGATCCACTTCCGCAATCAGGATGTCCTCGCGATCGTGCGGCGCTTGGGCGATGACGCGACCAAAGGGATCGGCAATGAACGAGCCGCCCCAGAATTCCAGGCCCGGTCCTTCCACGCGATTGCCGCGCACGTCACCGTTCTCCCATCCGACGCGGTTCACCGCGCCCACGTAGACGCCGTTCGCGATCGCATGCGCGCGCTGGATGGTCTGCCATGCGTCGTACTGTGCCGTGCCGTACTCTTCTTTCTCCGCCGGATGCCATCCAATCGCTGTCGGATAGAAGAGCACATTCGCGCCCTGCAGCGCGGTGATGCGCGCGCCCTCCGGATACCACTGATCCCAGCAGACGAGCGTGCCGACGCGGCCGACCGATGTCTCCTCCGCGCGGAAGCCGAGATCGCCCGGCGTGAAGTAGAACTTCTCGTAGTAGAGCGGATCGTCCGGGATGTGCATTTTGCGGTAGAGCCCGGCGATCGTGCCGTCGGCCTCAAGGGTGACCGCCGTGTTGTGATACAACCCGGCCGCGCGCCGCTCGAAGAGAGAAGCGATCACCAGCACGTGCTCCTCGCGCGCCACGGCGCTCAGCCGCTCCGTGCTCGGCCCCGGAATCGGCTCGGCCAGATCGAACAGAGCGATGTCTTCGCGCTGGCAGAAATACTGCGCACGGAAGAGCTCCGGCAGGCAAACGATCTGCGCCCCGGCACGCGCGGCTTCGCGCACGCGGTCGGCAGCCTTCTCCAGATTCGCGTCCGGATCGGGCGAGCAGGACATCTGCACCAGGCCAATCCGGTATTTCAGAGCAGTCGGCATGTTGTCTCGGTTTCCTCTCACTCCTGATGCTGCGCGCAGGCGAAAGGCGCGGGCATGTGCCACCCGCGCCTTGGTTGTTTCTCGAGCGGGCTACTCGAAGATCAGGATGGCGGCGGCGATGACAGTCGTCCAGCGGCCGCGTTTGTCGCCGATCGCGGACTGCGTCACGTTGGCGGTGCGGACGATCTTGTTGGAGATGCGGTAGATCTCCTTCTTTTCGTCCCAGCTCTTGTCCGGATCGAACTCCACATCGAGTGTGGTGGCGAGCATCTCCGCCGCCAGCTCCTCGGCGTACTCGCCGGCCTGGTCCTCGGTCTCGCCGAAGCTGTGATGCTCGCTCAGGTAGCCGTAGGTGTTGCGGTCACTGGGAATGGCCACCCCAATGCTCGAAGCGACCAGGCGGTGCGGCTCGCGCGTGGAGTTTTCGGCCACCACCGCGAAGGTCACCTCACCCGGCGACAGGTACTCCACACCCTCTTTGCGCGTGATGAGCTTGGCATTCGGTGGAAAGATGGATGAGACGCGCACCAGGTTCTGCGCGGCGATGCCAGCATCGCGCAGTGCGAGCTCAAAAGATGTCAGGCGCTCCTTGTGCCGGCCGGCACCTTTTGTGAAGAAGAGGCGCTTCGGCACCATATTCTTGGGCAACTGTTGTTCCTCCGGATGGGGCACGGCGGCGCCGGATTCCCCAGTGAAAAGTATCACAGCAACGGAGACTATCCAGACGGCATGTCTCGCGAATTTATGCTGTTTTCACAGAATACGATAAAAGCGATTTCCGGATGCCGCGGAATGCGAAGATGCACCGGACTTTCTGTCGATCTCGCCGCAAGCTGTAAGCTTCGGAGGACAGGAGCGGCGAATGGTGGAAACTTTGTCGGAAGAGTCGCTCGGCCAGCTCTGCGCGTGCTCTACGTCTCCACCTGACGCCCGAATACTACGGCGAATACTGGCACTCGGGCGCTCAAGCGTCTCCCGCTGGGCCATGTCGCGGCGCTGGACACGTCCGGCTCGCCGCCATTCCCGGCCTTGCGGGCAAATTGCAATTCCGGCTGCAGGTCGGGCCCGGGCGTTCGCCGTCTAAACCGCGCTGTGCTGCAGGCTGCCGGGCGTGAGCAGGCCAATGTGCTGCTGTGCGATAAGGTGCTGAGTCTGCAGCCGGCGACGCTGCGCAGGGCTGCGGCAGAGCGGCATGGTCGCGATCGACTATGTGAACGACAATCCCTTTCGGTCCCGCGGCGCGATCCCGGCTGGCGTCTTTTCCGCAGACCGATTCCCGGAATACGACCTGACGGCCGTCCCGCGCGAGTTCGAGCGTCGACGGACTATCCGCGAACGGCGGCGCGCGGGAAGTGATGGAGATCCGCATTGCTTATGAGCCGACTGTCCACTATGCGCCGCCGCACGCGATGGGGCGATGCGCGAGCGCGACCGCAACGTCTCCTTCATCGGCACGCCCTACGACGAGCGCGGCGCATTTCCTCACGCGGCTGTGGCGTGCCGGCGTGGCCGTCGATATTTCCGGCTCGCGTCCGCACTGGCAGGCGGCTCTGCCTGCGGATGCGTTTGCCGCGACCTTCCGCGTTGGCGAGCTGAAGGGCGATGCCTATCGCGAAGCCATCTGGCGCTCGCGCATCAATCTCGCCTTCGTCACCCACAGCAACCGCGACCAGGTGGCGCACAGAAGTCTTCGAGATCACGGCCTGCGGCGGCTTTCTGCTGGCCGAGCGAACCGCGGAGCACCTGGCCTGCTTCCGCGAGGACGAGGAGGCGGTCTTCTTCTCGGATTTCGAAGAGTGCCGCGCGAAGATCGATCGCTACCTGAACGATGAGCCAGCACGCGCGAGGATTGCCGCGGCAGGGCAACGCCGGGCCTGGAATTCCGGCTATGACAACGACAGCGTGTTGAGCGGCCTGCTGACGAAAGCCGCAGAGATGCTGGCTAAGCGGGCGGGAAATTAAGCAGCGGTCTTTACCTTCGGCTTACGCGCGAGCAGATAGAGCATCAGCGCCAACCCGAAGACGCTACGCCATGCCGGCAAGTCCGAGCACGCGCAGCACAGAGACGGTGTAGCGGCCTTCGGTCGGCGAGTAGCTGCAGCAGTAGAGCAGGATCAGGTCGGTTGCCGAACCGATGCGGTGATCGCTCGCTTCGAGCAGCGCAAGCCTGACATCGCGCGGCTGGTATTCCACGCCGGTCAGATACTTCGAGAGCTTGCCCTCGGGCGTAGCGACCATGATGACGCTGGAGTGTGCGAACTGCGTCATCTTGCCGTCCGGCCCCGGCACGCGCACATAGTGAAAGCCGAGCGCATTCGCCAGCGCCGTGATCTCCGGCTGCTGGCCGGTCAGGAAATGCACGCTTCCCGCAGGAACGGTTCCGCCAAGCTCTGTCACAAACTTCTGCCGCGCGGCAGCGGCATCCGCCGGCGTGTCGGTGGGGTCGATGCTGGCAACGATCACGTCGTAATCGCGCGCCGGCGCATAGCCGGTCTGCGAGAGCGAGGCGGCAAGGCCATGCAGCACCTGCGGGCACAGCATGGCGCATTTGTAATACACCATCGCCATCGCAACAGGCTTCTTGCCGAAGTACTGCCCCAGTGGCGCATCGGTGCCGGCAGCGTCGCGGAAGTGCAGGTTGAGCGGGATCTGCGTGCCCAGCCGCTGGTCGATTCCGGCGTTCTTCAGAAACGCGGGCGTCGATTGAGCCGCGGCTCCAAGCGGCTTCTCCGCGGAATACTGCGCCAGGGCGGGAAGAGCGAGCGAGACGGCAACCAGCAGCAACGAGAAGTGACGCAGACACAGACGACGCAAAGCAGACCCTCTGCCCTCTAGATTACGCCTCGTGCTCCGGCTATTACTCCGTGCGCAGCGCCTTGACCGGGTTGATGGAAGCCGCCCGCCGCGCCGGGATGATGCTGGCAAAGAATGCGCAGACGGTCAGCGCGAGTACTGATCCGCCCAGCACCAGCGGGTCCCATCCCTTCACCTGATACAGCTGTGCCGAGATGAGCCGCGAGCAGCCGATGGAGATCGGAATGCCGATCGCGAGGCCAATGAGTATCTGCAGAAAGGCCCCACGCAGCACCAGCCGGACAACATTCATGCGGTCTGCCCCGAGCGCCATGCGGACCCCGATCTCGCTGGTGCGGCGTTCCACCGTGTAGGCCGTCACGCCATAGAGCCCCACCGCTGCTAGCAGCAGCGCGAGGATGCCGAATAGCCCTGTCATGCGCGCGACGGCGCGCTGCTGGTCGAAGTTCGAATCGACCTGGTCCTGCAGACTCTGGATATCCAGCAGCGTGAGGTTCGGGTCCACATCGCTCAGAACGTGGCGCACCTCGGACTCCAGTCCTTCTGCGCTGCCGTGCAGCTTCAGCACAGCGCCTTCGATGTAGTGCGTGCTGTCATCAATCGACTGCATGAGCGCGACATCGTAGTGCACCCGCTGCGCGAGCGGCACAAAGAACAGCGGCCGCGGCGGCTCGGTGCTTGCCGGATCGTTGTACTTCGCGTTCCGTACGATGCCGACGATCTCGTAGGTATTGCTGTATCGCGGCAGATCGAGCCCGAAGTGTGCGCCCAGCGGCTCCTCACCGGGCTTGAAGAATCTCTTCACGAAGGCTTCGTTGACCACAGCAATATTCTGCGTCGTCGCGGTGTCCTGCTCGGTGATCGAGCGCCCGCGCAGGATGGGTTCGCCAAGCGTCTCCAGATAGCCGGGATTCACATGGTCCCAGGACGAGCCGATTTGCTCGTTCATGTTGGGCATGCCGTGGCCCTGGCGAATCACGATCTCGCCCCAGTTGTCCTGCAAGCGGCGTGTACTGCGCGAGCGCCGCGCTGTCGACGCCCGGAATGTGCGAAAGCCGATCCTGCAGCTCGCGATACATCGCATCCAGCTTCGGCTGCGAATACGATGAGAAGGGCGCCGTCAGGCTGATGGTGACGCGATGATCGGTCTCGTAGCCGAAGTCCTGATGCTGCAGCTTCTGCAGGCTATGCGTCAGCAGCCCGGCGCCGGCCAGCAGCACGACGGAAAGCGTGGCCTGCACGATGACAAGAATCTTCTGCGAGAACGAAGAACGGTCGCGGGTGGTGCGGTTGGCGCCGCGCAGGGCCTCCGCCGGATCGGCATGGGAAGCAAGCCACGCCGGCGCTGTTCCGAAGAGCATGCCGGTGACCAGCGAGAGAGCGAAGGCAAATGCCAGCACCGGCAGCGAGGGCGCGGCATCGATCGGCACGTACTTCGCTCCGTGGAAGGCGAGCGCCACAACCGCCTTCACGCCCAGATACGCCACCGCGAGGCCGGCGGCTCCGCCGAAGATCGGAGAGCACCACGCTCTCCGTCAACGACTGCCGGATCAGCCGTCCGCGGTTTGCGCCGAGCGCCAGCCGGACCGCCGTCTGCGCCCTGCGCGCCGTGCCGCGCGCCAGCAGCAGATTCGCGATGTTCGCGCAGGCGATCAGCAGCACCAGCAGACAGACCGCGAGCAGAATGTGCAGGCTGTCGGCGTAGTTCTCCTTCATGACGCCGACCCCTGTGCCCGCCGGGACCACCTTGATGTTCTGCTTCGACAACCCAGCCTTGATGCCCGTCATCCACTCCGCCGGCATCCCGCTCTCATCGACCAGCCACACGCGCAGCCGACTGGTGAGACGTGAGGGAAGCGCGTTGGGCGAGGCTCCGGGCTTGAGCCGGCCGATCACGCGCAGCCACGCCGGGAAGGTGTGCAGCAGAGAGTTCTTGCCGCGGAAGATCGGCTCCTGCTGCATGGGAAGCCAGACCTCCGGCGGATCGCTGCGCAGCGTCTCGCCGAAGAAGCCGGGCGGCGTGATGCCGACGATGGTGACCGCGTGGCCGTCGAGGATCATGGTCGAGCCGACCATCTTCGGATCGGAGCCGTACCGCTGCTGCCACGCGCGATAGCTGAGCATCGCCACGGGCGCCGCGGTGGGCTGATCGTCGGAAGGGAGGATGGTGCGCCCGGTGAGGGCGCCGATTCCGAAGGTCGAGAAGTAGTTGCCGGTGACGAATTCGCCGCGAATCGGCTTGGCGATGCGGTCGCTCTCGCCGCGCCGCGCGCTGAGCTGCGATCCGCCCGCCTGGAAGGCGGCAAGCTCCGCAAACTCCGGCGCAGCACTCCTTCATCCGCAGGTAGAAAGGATAGGAGAACATGCCCCAGTTATCCTGCGGGCTGCCTTCGCACGCAGCAATCATTTCCCTCGCCAATGCGGTAGAGACTCGCCGGGTCGACCACCGGCAGCGATTTCAGCATCACCGTGTTGATGAGCGAAAAAATCGCGGTGGTCGCGCCGATGCCCAGCGCCAGCGTCAGCATGGCCGTCAGGGTGAAAACAGGGGACTGGCGCATCTGGCGCAGCGTGTAGGCAATGTCCTGCCGCAGAGTTTCCATCGAGAGGCCTCTGCGG
The DNA here is from genome assembly GCA_963758545.1 of uncultured Acidobacteriaceae bacterium. Taxonomy (GTDB): domain Bacteria; phylum Acidobacteriota; class Terriglobia; order Terriglobales; family Acidobacteriaceae; genus KBS-83. The sequence goes on from CAVWVY010000002.1 coordinate 687,969, forward strand.
CAGATACGGGCTCTGGCGGACTGTTCAGTTCCCGGAAAATCAGCGGCTATTTTGGCAAAGGCGTCAGCTTGACCGTCCGTCCCGTCTTTGCGGATGTACGCGCCGCATCCAGGATCTGCATCACGATCACGTTCGTATCCAGCGCCGTCAGGTCGCCCTGCGGCTTCAGCTTGCCATTCAGCACCGCCACCAGGTAGTCAATTGAGCCATCTTCCGGCGGAGCCAGCGGCGTGGCGTCGCGCTCCTTCGCGTCCGCCTCGCCCTTCGTGCGCTCCAGCACCTTGTCGCTCTTGATCGTCTTCAGCGTAGCCGGTGGCGCCGTAGACCTCCATGTCCTTGCGGTCGAAGGGCCAGTTCCACGAGCCCTGAATGATCGCCTGCGCGTGCGGATACGTCAGGATGATGGTGCCCTCGTCATCGACGTGCGGATACTCTTCCGGCTTCAACTGCTGCGTCACCGCGGTCACGGTCAACGGCGTTTCGCCGTGCTGCAGCCAGGTCGCCAGGTCGACGCCATAGCAGCCGAAGTCATAGAGCGCGCCCGCGCCATTCTGCTGCGGGATCGGTAAGCCACTTCAGGAACTCCGGCTGCACGCCGATCTCCGCCGGGCCTTCGTGTCCATCGTGCACTACCAGCTTGCGCAGCGGCCCGAGTTGACCGCTTTCGAGCTCGTCGTACGCAGCCTTGTTGGAGGCGTACCACGTCGTCTCGTAGTTCACCAGCACCGGCACGTGTTCTTCCCGCGAGATCTTGCGGATGGCCAGCGCGTCGTCCAGCGAGATAGTGAGCGGCTTCTCCACCATGACGGCAATATGGTGCCGCGCCGCTATTTCAATGGCTGGGCGATGCCCGGCGACGGATGTGTATACCAGCACCGCCTGCGGGTGCGTCGCTTCGATCATCGCGTCTTCCGTGGGGAAGAAAATCTTCGGGTCGAGATGAAACTGTGCCGCGTACTTTTGCCGCAGCGCGGGATCGGGATCGGAGACGCCCACCAGCTGCACCTCCGGATGCTTCGGCAGTTGCGGCAGAAATCCCGCGACATGACCGTGCTCCAGGCCCACGATGGCCACGCGCGTCTGTGCCGGGGCGACTGCGGCGGCGGTAAGGGTTGCTATCAGCAGGCAAAGCACGCGTCGGCAGGCGGGCAGCATCGGCACCTCTTTCTGGTTCATGACTCTCGAAGAGACGATGATACCGTTCCCTTTGCGGCGAGGCCCACATTGCGGCAAGCCGGTGAGGGTGTTAGCGTGAAGGATTGAAGTAGCGACACGTATTCCACTCCACGGAGCACCCGGTCTACATGCAAAAGAGCTACAACGGCGTAGCCCTACCCGAGGGCGGCGAAGCGATCCAGTATGTCAACGGCAAGTATCAGGTTCCGGACCACCCCATCATCCCCTACATCGAAGGTGATGGCACCGGCCGCGATATCTGGCGCGCCTCGCAGCGCGTCTTCGATGCCGCGGTCGCAGAAGGCCTATGGCGGCAAGCGCAGCATCGCAGTGGTTCGAAATCTTCGCCGGCGAGAAGGCGTATCGCCAGTTCCAGAACTGGCTGCCCGATGATTCCGTGAATGCAGCGCGTGATCTGCGCGTCTCCATCAAAGGGCCGCTTACCACGCCGGTCGGTGGCGGCATCCGCTCGCTTGAACGTCGCGCTGCGCCAGACGCTCGATCTCTACTCCTGCATCCGCCCGGTGAAGTACTACAGCGGCGTGCCCAGCCCGGTGAAGCATCCGGAGAAGCTCGACGTGGTGATCTTCCGCGAGAACACCGAGGACGTCTACTCCGGCATCGAGTTCCGCGAAGGGCACGCCCGAGGCGAAGAAGCTGATCGACTTCCTGAACAACGACATGGGCGGCAAGAAGAAGGTGCGCGCCGACTCCGGCGTCGGCATCAAGCCCATCTCCATCACCGGCACCAAGCGGCTGGTGCGCGTCGCCATTCAGTACGCGATCGACAATGAGCCGCAAGATCCGTCACGCTGGTGCACAAGGGCAACATCCAGAAGTTCACCGAAGGCGCCTTCCGCGAGTGGGGCTATGAAGTCGCGACGGAAGAGTTTCGCGATCAGACCGTGACCGAGCGCGAGAGCTGGATCCTCGGCAATCTGGAAGCCAATCCGAACCTCACCGTCGAGCAGAACGCCGCGCTGATCGAACCCGGTCTCGAGTTCGGCAACGATGCCTTCCGGCAGGGGCTCTATGCCGAGATCAAGTCCGTCATCGACAAGATCGGCGAAATCGCACGGCGGCGGCAAGTGGAAGCAGAAGGTGATGATCAACGACCGCATCGCCGACTCCATCTTCCAGCAGATCATCATTCGTCCGGAGGACTACAGCATCCTCGCCACCTCCAACCTGAACGGCGACTACATCTCCGACGCAGCGGCGGCGCAGGTGGGCGGGCTCGGCATTGCGCCCGGCGCGAATGTCGGCGACGGCTATGCGGTATTCGAAGCCACGCATGGCACTGCGCCGAAGTATGCCGATAAGGACGTCATCAATCCCGGTTCGGTCATGCTCTCCGGCGTCATGCTGCTCGATTTTCTGGGCTGGAGTGAGGCCGCGCGGCTGGTGGAATCGTCCATGGAGAAGACCATCCAGCAGAAGTACGTCACCTACGACTTCGAGCGCCAGATGCAGGGCGCGACCAAGGTGAAGACCAGCGAGTTTGCCACGCGAATGATCGAGAACATGAAGTAGCGCCTGCGGCCAACCGAAGGGCGAATATAGACAGGAGAGACATGCGTAAGAAAGTAACTATCGTTGGAGCAGGGAACGTCGGCGCGACCGCCGCGCACTGGATTGCCGCTAAAGAGTTGGCGGACGTTGTGTTGATCGACGTAATGGAGGGCATTCCGCAGGGCAAGGCGCTCGACCTGCTCGAAGCCATGCCGATCGAGAAGCGCGACGTGCACGTCATCGGCGCGAACGACTACGCCGAGGCGGCGAACTCCGACATCGTCGTGATCACCGCCGGCATCCCGCGCAAGCCCGGCATGAGCCGCGACGACCTGCTGCAGACCAACTACAAGATCATGTCGGACGTGGTGAACAAGATCACCGCGGTCGCGCCGAACTCCATTCTCATCATCGTCTCGAATCCGCTCGACGCCATGGCGCAGGCGGCGTTCAAGCAGTCGAAGTTCAATCGCGAGCGCGTCATCGGCATGGCCGGCGTGCTCGATTCGGCGCGCTACCGTACCTTCATCGCCGAAGAGCTGAAGGTATCGGTCGAGAACGTAACCGCCTTTGTGCTCGGCGGCCACGGCGACACCATGGTGCCGCTACCGCGCTATTCGAGCGTCGCCGGCATCCCCATCTCCGAACTGATGAGCCAGGCCACCATCGACCGCATCGTCCAGCGCACCCGCGACGGCGGCGCGGAGATCGTGAAGCATCTCAAGACCGGCTCCGCCTTCTACGCGCCATCGGCGGCGGCGGTTGAGATGGTCGAAGCGATTCTCAAGGACAAGAAGAAAGTCCTGCCCTGCGCGGCATATCTGCAAGGCGAGTATGGCATCACGGGCTACTACATCGGCGTGCCGTGCAAACTGGGCGAGCGCGGCCTGGAGCAGATCCTCGAGATCAAGCTGACGCCGGAAGAGCAGAAGGCGCTTCAAAAGAGCGCGGATTCGGTAAAGGAGCTCTGCGCGGTGATCGGCGTCTAGATCCCCACGCTGCATCGACGAAGGGCGAGGCTACGGTCTCGCCTTTTCTGCTTTTGACCGATCGACGTCCCGGAGGAATGTAGTGAAAGCGAATCAGATAAATTCTGTCGCCCTTTCCATGTTTTGCGATCTTCAACAGATCGACCACGCCGAGAAACCCTGACTCCCGCGCCAGCTCTGGCGTGATGTCCGGCAGGCCGATCGGCGTGATGGAGTCGATCTCGATCTCACCTTCCTCCATGCGATAGCGATTGCCCACGATCACATGCGGGCGCGTCCAGATGCGGACACTGCACGTAATCTTGCCGCGTGCGGACTCCTTCGCGAAGACGTTTCGTAAAGACCACGTCATGCTCTCCGCTGCCGCAGTGTCTACCGACAACTCATATCAAGCTTCAGTTGATCCGGATCACCATACGACTCGAACTGAATCTTCAGATCGTTCGAAGAGTCCATGCGCGCCGGGCTGATGCGGGAGAGATAAATGCCGCCTGGCGCCGATTTGACCACCAGCGCCGCAATATCCTGCGCAGTTACGTTGTGCAGAACCGGGGGCAGAGAAATCTTTGGCGCGTTTGCCGAACTTGGGATATGAACCGGCAAGACCGGCAGCTGCAGGTTTGGCGTAAGCCGTCCAGAGCTTCTCGCTCAACTGCACGCTGATCATTTGCACTATCGACTTTCTGCCGGTGCGGTAAATGCGAAAGCGGTGGTCCAGAACATCGCGCTGGTGCGGCGTGACATCCGGCGCGGTCAACACAAATACGCCATCTTCCTGATTGAGCGTGAAATGTACCTGTTGCGCGATCGCTTCCAGGGAATCTTCGTGGAGCGTCACCAAGGAAGACGAAGGTGCTCTTTGATCTACAGAGGGCGTTTGCGTCCTGGCCGGGAATAATGCCGATCGGAACCCGCGTTTGCAGTCCTATCTCTCTTATCAACTCAAGCGGCGTTGCCCGCATGGAGAGGTTGACGAGCGCTGGAGCGGGTGGCTCCGTCGAAGTGAGCTCTGCCTGCACATCAGATGCCGCGGCGGATGTTAATACGCAAAGCATCGCCACGCCGAGGCGTAATCCCATTGCCGCCGTGCCTCCGCGATCAGCTTACGCTCCTTTTGCAAAACGCAGGAGGGCGAGGCCGAAGCCTCGCCCTGTCGTCATGACTGCGAATCGCGCCTAAGCCACGCGCTCGATGGTCACGCTTTCCAGCACTACCGGCGTCTTTGGCTTGTCCTGTGCGCCGCGCGGCAGGCGGCTGATCTTCTCCGCCACGTCCTGGCCTTCGACCACCTCGCCGAAGATGGTGTGCTTGCCGGTCAGCCACTCCGTATTTGCCGTCGTGATGAAGAACTGCGAGCCGTTCGTGTTCGGTCCGGCATTGGCCATGGCCAGCTTGCCCGGCTTGTCGAAGCGGTGCGCGGAGCCCTTGGTCTCATCCTCGAACTTGTATCCGGGACCGCCCATGCCGGTGCCGGCCGGATCGCCGCCCTGGATCATGAAGTCGGGAATCACGCGGTGGAAGATGGTTCCGTCGTAGAGCTTGTCGTTGGACTTCGCGCGCGTCGTGGGATGCGACCACTCCCGCTTGCCCTCGGCAAGCTCAATGAAATTCGCTACCGTCTTGGGCGCTTCCTTTTCAAACAGGCGGCACACGATAGTGCCTTCGCTGGTCTTCAATGTCGCATAGGTGCCTGTTGTACGTGCCATGCAGTCTCCTTCTGTTGGGTCGTTAGCAGGGCGGCCCGGCGAATGCGCCGGCCGCGAAGATGATTCCGAACTTCAGTTGGGCCTGGGAGTGAGCGCCGGCGGCGCAGCGGATGTTGCTGGGGCAGCGTTTGTCGCCGGTGCCACGGCGGCCGGCGCAGACTCAGCTGCCGGAGGCGGCGGCACCGGCTGGCCCACCGGCACGATCGTCACCTTCTTCAGCACCACAGGCGTGAGGGGCTTGTCGCGTCCATCGCGCTCCACGCGCGTGATCGTCTTCACCACCAGAACGGACGACGGATCACACTGTCCGAAGATCGTGTAGTGGCCGTTCAAATCGGGCTGGGTCTCTTCCGTGACGAAGAACTGCGATCCGTCGGTATTCGGACCGGAGTTCGCCATCGCGAGCCGCCCCGGCACATCGAACATCAGCGAAGGGTCGATCTCATCCTGGATGTAATAGCCCGGATCGCCCATGCCGTTGCCCATCGGATCGCCGCCCTGCGCCATAAAGCCAGGGATCACGCGGTGAAATATGGTGCCGTCGTAGAGCGGCTTGCCATGTTCCTTTTCGTGAGTCGTGGGATCGGTCCAGTCCTTGGTGCCCTCGGCCAGCCCGATGAAGTTCGCCACCGTCTGCGGCGCTTGCTTGTCGAAGAGGCGGCAGGTAATGCGCCCCATACTGGTGTCGAGCACCGCCGTTGGACCGGTGGGCTCCACCGCGGGCGCAGTCTGCGGGCCGGGCGAGTCAGGCAGGTCCTGACTTGGAGGCGCTGCGGGGCGGGGGCGGAGCGGTCTGCTGTGCGGAGGCTATGGCAGTCGAGAAGAGAAGCGCGAGAGTGAAGCGGCGGATGAAGGGCATCGATGAATCCAACTGGTCAGAGTATCGTAAGGGCTTTCGGCTCCGCCAGCCTGGGCATACTTTCAGCCGCTCGGTTTCATTTTGCCGCATCTCAGCACGCAGGAGGCATTCCCATGGGATTCATGAAGCGCACCTTTATGTTCTGGTTCACCCGCTGGCTCGCGCAGCGCCGCTGGGGCCGCCGTCTGCTCTTTTTCTGGGCTTTGCGCGCCATGCGCACTCATGTGCGGCAATTCGTGCGCGATATTGCGGACCTCTATCCCGCAATGCGGCCGGCTACCGCCTGGATCTAGGTCCAATGGACAAGTCCAAACGTGGATTGGCCGGTCAGGGCCGTGGTCGGAGTTATTTGTCTTTCTTCAGCTCCACCACCATGACTTCCATCGGCTGCTGACCGGCATTCACATCGGCGTGCATCGTGCCGGGAGCATTGGCGGGCAGCCAGTAGGCCTTTCCGGTGTCCCAAACATGCGCTTCGCTTGCGCCGCTCTGCTCCACGATCTTCATCGTGCCGCCGCGAAGGGCAATGATCACGCGTCCATGCTCATGCCGGTGCATGGACAGCGGGGCATTGGGCACGACGATCGACTTCCACACCTTCACGTCGTCGTTTTCAAACTGCATGATTCGCTGCGTCGCAGGCGCAGTCTGTTGAGAACGCATCACTCCCAACCCACCCACAAGGATGCCCAGTACAAACGCAATTCCGATCCACCGACTCATCTCGATCTCCCCCCTTTGAACGTCGTGGAACTCCCTTGGCCGGCCACCGATCTTCAACGGGGGATGATGGAGCGTACTGAGCTACTTATGAAACGGCTGTGTCTCGCCAATCTTGGGCCGCTCTTTCTCCTCAGCCTGTAACTGCTTGCTCACCTTCTCCACCTGGGCAAAGACGCGCAGCAGGTTGCCGCTCATGATCTTCTGGCAATCCGCATTGCTGTAGCCGCGCTGTTTCAGCGCGGCCGTGATCTTCGGCAGGTCGGCCGCGGAATCGATGCCTTCCGGCGCCGATGGAATACCGTCAAAGTCCGATCCGATCCCGACGTGATCGATGCCCGCCACTTTCACCATGTGGTCGATGTGATCGATCAGATCGCTCAGGGGCGGCCGGGGAATCTTCGCGGCCCATTCCTTGTCCATCGCGTCTTCCTGGCTATAGGTGAACGACTTGCCCTCGGCCTTGGCTTTTTCCTCGGCAGCCTTCTCTGCGGCTTCGCGCTCCGGCTTCTGCGCCTCCCACGCAAGTCTCCACTTGTCTGAAATAAATGCGGAGTAGAAGTTTGCCTGCACCACGCCGCCATTCACGGCCAGCGCCCGCAGCATGTCGTCGGTCATATTTCTTGGCGCGTTGGTGAGCGCGCGGGCCGACGAATGCGAGGCAATCACCGGCGCGCGGGTCAGGATCAGCGTGCGATAGAACGTCTTGTCGGCCACGTGCGAGATGTCCACCATCATGCCCAGGCGGTTCATCTCGTACACCACGTCCTTGCCGAACTCCGTCAGCCCCTCGTCGGTGTGGTGGACTTTGGGATCGTTGATGTCGCCGGAGGAATCGGCCCAGTCGTTCGAGTTCGACCAGGTCAGCGTCATGTAGCGCACGCCCAGCCGGTAGTAGTCGCGCAGGAGGCCCAGGGAATTCTCAATCGAGTGGCCGCCCTCAATGCCCATCAGCGCCGCCAGCTTGTGCTCGCGATGCGCGCGCTCGATGTCAGCCACCGAGTAGGCCATCATCATCTTGTCCGGATGCTGGAGCGCCGCCTGGTGCACGGCGTCAATGAGCTCGAGAGTGCGCCTTGCATAGTGACCTTGGTTAAGCTCCGGTTCTACCCAGATGGAGAAGAATTCCGCGCCCAGGTTGCCCTTCTTCGCGGCCTCAAAGTTCAGATAGCCGCCGTTCAGCGGATCGGCCAGGTCGTAATGGTCGTCCAACATACGCTGGGGGGTGTCGGCATGGGTGTCGATAAAAAAGTTGGTGGCATAGGAAGCATTCGTCATGGTCTTGGGTGCATGGTGTTGCGGCTTGGTGTGCGAGGCGTCCTGAGCGAAGAGTGAGGTGGCAAGGACGAGGAGAGCGGCGGCCGGCAGCTTCATGGACTCCGAGTGTAGCAAAGGACAACCCGGCCCCCACGCCGCCCATCCATATCAAGTCAGAGGTGAGCATGGCAGACAAAAAAGATCAAAGCCCAATTCCCGATATTCAGCCGGGCCCGAATCAGAACCACAATCCTGACAGGGTGAATCGGATTGCTGACGATATGGCGATCCGCGGCAGAGAGCGTCAGCAGAAAGACGAAAGCGGAGACATCATCGTCGAGAGCGATCCTCACGGCAGCAATCCATAGTCGACGGAAGCAGACATGTAGGAATCAGAAAGCCCCGGCTCATGGGCCGGGGCTTCGTATTTCCAAATCCCCTCGTCATCTCGACGGGAGGGATCTGCCTCTAACTCGTAGCGTGCGGATCGATCTTCAGCTTCGATCCCGTACTCCACTCCGTCATCGGCTTCACCGTCCGTACTTCGGTGTCGCGCCGCTTCCAGCTTCCGCGAATGTAGTCGCGATTCATGGTCGCGATCACCTCCAGCGGAATCTCCTTGGGGCAGGCGCCCGTGCACTCGCCGATGTTGGTGCAGCCGCCAAAGCCCTCCGCGTTCATCTGCGCCACCATGCCGAGGGCGCGATGGTCTCGCTCGATGGCTCCCTGGGGCAGAACGCTGAGGTGCGCGATCTTTGCGCCCGTAAACAGCGCCGAGGACGCATTGGGGCACGCCGCCACGCAAGCCCCGCAGCCGATGCAGGCCGCCGCATCCATTGCCCGGTCTGCGGTTTCCTTGCCGACGAGAATGGCGTTGCCGTCCGGCGCGTTGCCAGTCGAGACGGAGACGTAACCGCCCGCCGCGATGATGCGATCGAACGAGCGCCGGTCCACCACCAGGTCCTTGATGGCAGGGAAGGCCGCAGCGCGCCACGGCTCAATCAGCAGCTCCTCGCCGTCCTTGAAATGCCGCATGGTCAACTGGCACACCGTCGTCGCCGGCATAGGCCCATGCGGGATACCGTTGATCATGAATCCGCACGAGCCGCAGATCCCCTCGCGGCAATCGTGTTCAAACGCGACAGGCTCTTCGCCACGCTCGATCAGCGTTTCGTTGAGGACGTCCAGGCACTCCAGCATGGACATCTCCGGATTCACGTTGTCCACCGTGTAGTTGACGAACCTGCCTTTGTCCTTGCGGCCCGTCTGCCGCCAGATCTTTAGCGTCAGTTTCATTTACTTGTAGCTCCTCTGGCTGGGGTGCACGTATTCGAACTCAAGCGGCTCCTTGGTTAGCTCCGGCTGATTGCCTGGGCCGCGATAGCCCCACGCCGCCACGTACGAGAAGTGCTCATCATCACGCTTGGCTTCGCCTTCCGCCGTCTGGTACTCCTCGCGGAAGTGGCCGCCGCAGCTCTCGTTGCGATGCAATGCATCGACGCACATCAGCTCGCCCAGCTCCAGGAAGTCCGCGACGCGGCCGGCTTTTTCCAGGCTCTGGTTCAGGTCATTGCCGGAGCCCGGCACGGTCACGTTCTGCCAGAAGTCGTCGCGCAGCTCGCGAATCTGCCCAATCGCGTGTTCGAGGCCGGCGGCGTTGCGCGACATGCCGCAGTACTCCCACATGATTTTGCCCAACTCGCGATGGAACGAGTCCACCGTCCGCTTGCCCTTGATCGAAAGCAGCTTGCTGATGGTCTCGTTCACGCACGCGACGGCATTGCGCACTTCCGTGTTTGACTCCTCCACCTTGCCCAGCTTGTTGGCCGCCAGGTAGTTGCCGATGGTGTAGGGAATGACGAAGTAGCCGTCCGAGAGCCCTTGCATCAGCGCGCTCGCGCCCAGCCGGTTCGCGCCGTGGTCGGAGAAGTTCGCTTCGCCCAGCACGAACAAGCCCGGAATGGTTGACTGCAGGTGGTAGTCCACCCACAGGCCGCCCATGGTGTAGTGGATGGCCGGATAGATGCGCATCGGCACCTTGTACGGGTTCTCGTCCGTGATGCGCTCGTACATGTCGAACAGGTTGCCGTAGCGCTCGCGGATAGTGTGCTCGCCCAGGCGGCGAATCGCGTCTGCGAAGTCGAGATAGACGCCCAACCCGCTCTCGCCCACGCCGCGGCCCTCATCGCACACGGCCTTCGCATTGCGTGATGCCACATCGCGCGGGACGAGATTGCCGAAGCTCGGATACTTCCGTTCGAGAAAGTAGTCCCGCTCCGCCTCCGGTATCTGGTCCGGTTTGCGCTTGTCGCCCTTGTTCATCGGCACCCAGATACGCCCGTCGTTGCGCAGCGATTCGGACATCAGCGTCAGCTTCGACTGGTAGTCGCCCGAGACCGGAATGCACGTCGGATGGATCTGTGTGTAGCAGGGATTGGCGAACAACGCGCCGCGCTTGTGCGCACGCCAGCTTGCCGTCACGTTCGATCCCTTCGCGTTAGTCGAAAGGTAATAGACGTTCCCGTAGCCGCCACTGGCCAGGATCACGGCATCCCCGATGTGCGTTGTGATCTCGCCTGTCACCAGGTTGCGCGCCACAATGCCGCGCGCCTTGCCGTCGATCACGATCAGGTCCAGCATCTCGGTGCGCGCCAGCATTTCCACCGTGCCCGCGTGTACTTGCCGCTCCAGCGCCTGGTAGGCGCCCAGCAGCAACTGCTGGCCTGTCTGCCCGCGCGCATAGAAGGTGCGCGAGACCTGCGCGCCGCCGAACGACCGGTTAGTCAGCGAGCCGCCGTACTCGCGCGCAAAGGGAACGCCCTGCGCCACGCACTGGTCGATGATGGCGACGCTGATCTCGGCCAGCCGGTAGACATTGGCCTCGCGTGAGCGGAAGTCGCCGCCCTTCACCGTGTCGTAGAAGAGCCGGTAAATGCTGTCGCCGTCATTCTGGTAATTCTTCGCAGCGTTGATGCCGCCCTGCGCCGCGATGGAGTGTGCGCGCCGTGGCGAATCCTGAAAGCAGAAGCACTTCACGTTGTAGCCCAGCTCGCCCAGAGTGGCCGATGCTGATGCCCCGGCCAACCCGGAGCCCACCACGATCACGGTGTGCTTACGCTTGTTCGCCGGGTTTACCAGCTTCAGTTCGAACTTGGTCTTGTCCCACGCCTGTTCAATCGGCCCGGTCGGAATGTGAGAGTCGAGTGTCATCTATTTCACCACTCCTGCCATGACGCTGATCGGAATCGAGATATACCCCAGCACAATCAACAGCGCGACTACCCATGCCGCGCTCTTCAAGATTGGCGTGTGCCGCGGATGGTTCATGCCCAGCGACTGAAACGCGCTCCAGAGGCCATGGCGCAGATGCAGCCCCAGCAGGATCATCGAGAAGATGTACCAGACCGAAACCCACCACACCTGAAAGCCGGTGACGACGTTGTGGTAGACATCGCCGTCTATGAACGCTGCGCCCGGATGGTAGTAGCCGGCTGTCAGGTTCAGCAGGTGAAAGATGACGAAGGCCAGCACGATCGGCCCGCTCCAGTACATGGTGCGCGAAGCGTAAGACGAGGAAATCGCCTTTTTGGCCGAGTAGCCGACCGGCCGCGCGCGCTTCTTCAGGAGCGCCAGCTGCACCGTTGCCCAGATGTGCAGCGTCACGCAGATGAGCAGGATGATGCGCACCGGCCACAGCAGCTCGCCCAGGTCATGCAGCAGCTTGCCGTAGGCGTTCAGCTTTGCCGGCCCTTCGAAGACCTGCAGGTTGCCCGCCAGGTGGCCGACGACGAAGATGAACAGGATCGCCCCCGTCACCGCCATCACGGCCTTCTTGCCGTTGGTGGATCCCCAGAAGCCCGGCGCGCGCTCGTTCTGCACTCCTATGGCGCTCGTGCTCATGCCCTCAGCCTCGTTTTACTCGTCACAGTTGCCCTTTCATGGAAGATCACCTCGTCCGCCGCTACGAATTTTCTCGAGGCACAGCCCACTTCCGGGCGCGGACCTGCGCCGAAGCGATCGCCAGTGAGGCTACAGAGAAGGCTCAGGGAATCGGCCGATCGATGTGGGGAAGCCACTCATTATTATGGGTGCCGCAAAGAACGACCGTCAACACGGCGTGGCATCAAACCGCGGTTCATGGGGATACTTCAAATTCCCCTGTACGCGCCGCCGTCCACCAGGATCGTCTGGCCCGTGATGTACGAGGCCTGTTCGGATGCAAGCCACACGATGGCATCCGCAACTTCCTCCGGGCGCGCGAAGCGCCGCAGCGGAATGTCCTTCGTCATCTCCGTCTCGTATTCCGCTGCCGTGCGTCCGGTGGACTTCGCGCGAACCTCTGCCAACTCCCGGATGCGTTCGGTAGCGGTATAGCCAGGCCCCACATTGTTCACTGTAATGTTGTACGGGCCATATTGTGTGGCCAGCGAGCGCACCAGGCCCAGAACGCCAGAGCGCACCGCATTAGACAGCACCAGCTCGAGGACAGGCTGTTTCACTGAAATGGAGGTGATGGTGACAAATCTTCCCCAGGAGCGCTGCTGCATGAGGGGAAGCGCTGCATGCGCGAACGAGACGATGCTGCGCAGGTTCAGCTCGTACGCGCGATCCCACTCGGCCATGGTGGTCTCGGCGAACGGCTTTGCCGGCGGCCCTCCCGCATTCGTGACACAGATGTCGATCCTGCCGAAGCGCTTCTCGGCGTCGTTCACAAAGCGGCGCACACCTGCGTCGTCGCTCACATCGAAGGCCTCTGCGTGGACCTTTACTCCGTAGGTGCTTCGGATCTGCTCCGCGGTCTCATTAAGGGCATCTGCATTCCGCGCGCACAACACCAAATCCGCGCCTTCCGCGGCCAGGCCAAACGCTGTCGCGCGGCCTATGCCCTTGCTGGAGGCCGCGACAACAGCGACCCGGTTCTTTAATCCTGTGATCAAGCTCACCTCGTCATGAAGGCTTATCGACGCAAGTACGCATCGGTCTTGTTGAGCCAGTCCTCGCGCGGAGGGCAAAAGATATCGAGGTCGACTGTATCTTCAAGAGCCTCTGCGGAATGGGGCACATGCGACGGAATCACCAGCACTTCGCCTGCGCTCACCACGATCTCCCGCCCCTCGATCAGAAACTTCAAGGCGCCTTCTAAGATGTAACTGATCTGCTCATTCTCATGGCTATGCTGCGGAACGATGCAGCCCTTGCGCAGGATGATCCTGGCAAGCATGCTGCGTTCGCCGCACACAATCTGCCGGTCCAAAAGCGGATTGACTTGTTCGATAGGAAGCTCTTTCAGCTGGACATATTGCAGGCTGGAGCGGGACGTTGCGGCATCGGATGGACTCACGACAATTTCCTTTCGCGTTTGGAATCTCGAACGAAGACATTTCGGGCATGCGCAGTTTAGAGCGTTTTCACTGTTGCTATCTATAGCTAGCTTCCGCGCGGTAGGGCTTTTCTTGACGGAAAAGCCACGAAAATGATCAGGTTCTTGTATACACCTACAGTGAAAACGCTCTAACGCTTCCAGCCCTGCATCTGCTTCAGGAGCGCCCGCAGTGCGCGCCCGCGATGACTCAGCTTCTGCTTTGTTTCGAGATCGATCTCCGCCATGGTCTTGCCCAGCTCCGGCAGCCAGAACAGCGGATCGTAGCCGAAGCCGCCGGTTCCATGCGGTTCGGCAATGATCTCGCCTTCGACGGCGCCGTCAGCCGTCTCGAGCACCACGCCGTCCCGCGCCAGCGCAAGCACGCAGCGGTAACGTGCGGTCCAGGGCCGCGGATGATTGCGCAGCTGCTCCAGGAGATACAGATTGTTTCGGCCGTCGGCATCCTCGTTGTCGATCAAATCGAAGCCCGCATCGTCCGCATAGCGCGCTGACCGCACCCCCGGCGCGCCGCCGAGTGCATCCACCTCCAGCCCGGAATCGTCAGCCAGCACCAGCAGGGCCGGCCGCGCGCGGCTGTACTTTTCCGCTTTCAGCCGGGCATTTGCCACGAAGGTCGCGCCGGTTTCCTCCGGCACAGGAATCTGCTGCAATCCGGGCAGCGCGGCAATGTCCACGCCGAAGACTGCAGCCGCAGCCGCGAAGTCGCGCAGCTTGCCGGCATTCGAGGTGGCCACATACACGGTCTCACTCAATGCATTGACCCAGGCGCATGATGCATAGATTCACCGCTGTCTTCGCCCATCGGCTTATTCATCTGCCCCAGCATACCGCCGCCACCCGAGCGGAAGAACCGCCACAGCAGCGGCGCGGTCAGTGCCAGAAAGATCAGGTTCAGCCACGCGGTGTGGTCCCAGCGGAAGCCCATATCCATCGCCATATTCATCCTGTGCGCATGCGGCGTCAGATGCAACACCAGGAAGATCCACTCCACCGCCAGCGCCGCGCCCGCCATCGCCACATAGAAGAGAACGAGCAGCATAAGCGCTGCGCGCCCGCCATAGTATTTGCGATGGATGTTCACGATGGGCAGGATGATGAGATCGCCAAAGAGGAAGGCAATGACCCCGCCAAAACTCAAGCCATGCTGCCACAGAACCGCGGCCAGCGGCACATTGCCCACCGAGCAGACAAAGGACAGCAGCGCCACCAGCGGCCCGGCCAGCGGTCCCCACCATCGCGCCAGCGCCGGATCGCCAACCAGAAAGAATCGCTGCCAGAACGCCGCCGGTACCCACGCGGCGATGCAGCCCGAGAGCACCAGGCCGAGCACGATATCCGGCAACACCGCCGCCCACTCCATGACAAAGATGTGGCTGATGGCGGTGAATGCCTGGGGCGATCGCAGCCGCGCCAGCCACGTCGTGCCTTGCGCGCTCATATCCATTGCGGCATGGCCTTCCATGCGACCCAGCAGACCGCGCTCGACCTGCTTCCGTGCGGCCGCTACCAGCCGCTTGCCGAAAAACAGGTTCAGCAGCACAACCAGCAGCACAATCATCACCGGGCCGCCGACAAACTCTGCCGCGGCAAAGCGCCACCCCATCAGCACAATCAGCGACAAACCCAACTCAAAGACCAGGTTGGTCGATGCGAATTCGAAGGCCATGGCCGCGCGAAAGTCTGCCCCTTTGCGGAAGAGCGTGCGCGCAATCGCAACCGCAGCATAGGAGCACGACGAGGAAGCCGCGCCCAGGCCGGAGGCAATCGCAATCGAGCGCGGCGAGCCGTCCGGCATGAGCCGCGCGATCTTCTCGTGCGAGACCGTAGCCTGCACCGCTGCCGAGAGCCCGAAGCCCAGAAGCAGCGCCCACAGCATCTGCCAGCCCATCATCGCGGCCATCTGCAATGCCTGCCCGATCTCATTCAGCCAGTGCATGAAATATCTACGTGCTCCGTTCCGGGATACTCGGTATTGGCAGGAGCGCAGGGAAGCACGCCAGCGGACAGCCCGCGCATCTCGGCTTTGGTCCGCAGTGCTCCTTGCCCACCATCACGATCAGCGCATGGAACTCGTTCGCATGCCGCACCCGCGCCTTGCCCCGCTCGCCGGCAAAGGCGCTCCAGGCCAACCGCTGGATGGCATCGTAGCCGGATCGCTCCGGCGTCAGACCGTGCCGCACCGTCACCCGCCGCAAATATTCGTCCACCACCATCGCCTCATGCCCCAGTGCGTACAGCAGGATCGCGTCCGCCGTCTCCGGGCCCACGCCGGGCAACGCCAGCAGCTTTGGCCGCAGGAGTTTCGCCGGCATCATCGCCAGCTTTTCAAACGACCCTCCCGCCTCCGCAAACAGGAAGCCAAAAAACGCCCGGATCGCCGCCGTCTTGCGCACCATGTACCCCGAAGGACGCAGCAGGACACGCAACTCCTCCTCGGGTGCGGCTAACAACGCTGCGGCATCGAGCAGGCTGTGCTCGCGCAAGTTTGCCAGCGAGCGCTCCACCGCGCGCCATGCGGTGTTCTGCGTCAGGTACGCTCCCAGCGTGATCTCGAGCGGCGTCTCGCCCGGCCACCAGTGCTGCGGCCCATAAGCTTCCAGCAGCCGCTCGTACATGGCGCGCAGCATCGCCGCCTCAGGCGTGGACTCTCCGGATTGCTCGTTGTGTGGCATCAGACAATAGAGATCATCTTCCCGGAGCGAAGCACATGGCAAAGCAGCCCGTGACCAAAGCCAGCAACTGCGGTTGGCGCACCCACACCCGCTATCTCGAAATGCATACCCGCAAGCGCTACGAGATGGTCCACATCACCGACGAGGTGGAGCACATCGTCCGCGAGAGCGGCGTCGATGACGGCCTGTGCTTCGTCTCGCCGATGCATATCACCGCCGCCATCTACGTGAACGATAACGAGAGCGGCCTCATCCACGACATCGGCGAGTGGCTGGAAAAGCTCGCGCCCGCCAGGCCAGACTATCGACACCACCATACCGGCGAGGACAACGCCGATGCGCACCTGAAAGCGCTGCTCCTCCATCATGAGACCACCCTGCCGGTGACTGGCGGTCATCTCGACCTCGGCACCTGGCAGCGCATCTTCTATGCCGAATTCGACGGCCAGCGTGTGAAGCGGGTCATCGTCAAGGTGCTTGGGGTTGGTAAGTAACAAAGATTGAACGTTCCCGCCGGACGGCCATAAAGTTACCAGCGCTGCTGCCGATAAATGGTTCAGTTAGGAACGGTTCCCTTCACAAGGTGCCCACGGCACGACGTGATCCAGGAGCCCCACTTCAGGACCAACAGGAGCCGACGCTATGTCAATGGGTGTATTGAACAACATCGCCGCAACCTATGCTGCGAATAACCTGAGCAACACACAGGCCAGCCTGCAGAACGTGCTCACGCAGCTCTCTTCCGGCTCGCGCATCAACTCCGGCGCCGACGATGCCGCCGGCCTTTCGCTGGCCAACGGACTGCAGGCCAACCAGACCGCATTGACCCAGTCCGCCAGCAACGTCAGCCTGGGCGTGGGCCTGCTGCAGACGGCCGATGGCGCACTGTCCCAGGTCAACAATCTGCTGAACCGCGCCGTCACGCTGGCCACCGAAGCCGGCAACGGCACGCTGAACGGCTCGCAGGATGCCGCTGCGAACCAGGAATATCAATCGATCCTGGCCGAGATCAACAACATCGGCGCTGCGACCACATACAACGGCAATGCGGTCTTCGGCGCAGCCGGTGGCGTCTCCATCTACACCAGCGACGGCACGACAGCTGGAACGTCGACCGATACGCTCACCATTGCGGCGCTCTCCAGCGCAAAGGTCGGCGATTCGGGCGGCACCATCGCCTCGGGCGCGGGCAATACCATTACCTACACCGCGGGCACCTCCGTGGATCTGAGCGGCACCGACCTGACCAGCAGCACCAACGCGCAGGCGGCCCTTACCGCCATCGGCAATGCGATCAGCGCAGTTGCCGGGCAGCGCGGCTATCTCGGCTCGCAGATCAACACGCTGAACTCCATGGCCAGCGTCGAGACCACGCAGAGCGAGAACCTGGCGTCGGCGTCGAACTCCATCATGGCCACCGACTACACCCAGGCCACGTCGGAGCTGTCGAAGTATCAGATCCTCACCCAGACCGGCATCAGCGCGCTGGCGCAGGCCAACAGCACGCAGCAGGCGGTCACCAAGCTGTTGCAGTAGTTCCTCCGTCCGGTGGCGCATAGCGCCGTGCTGTGCGCCCGCCGAACGCTCTCCATCCATCTCCATCACCCCTGCTTCGCGGGTGGTTGGAGCGTTTTCCTGCAATGCTGGCGTGGCCTTTCCAATCAGGAAAGGCCACAACGAGAAGTTTCCGCTCTCTCGCAGCTACAAGAGAACGCTCGTCTTGGGCAGACCACCCGCACTTTTTTCTGCACCGCTTACGGGAGCGCAACATGGGAACCATCGGCCTCAGCTTCGGTTCGCCCACCAGCGGGCAGGGCATCGACGTCGCGAGCACCGTCAGCCAGATGGTGGCGCAGTTGCAAGATGCCGAAAAGCCCTATAAAGACCAGCTCACCGCCCTGCAATCCCAGGACACGGTGATCTCCAACCTGGGCAGCCTGCTGTCCACGCTCTCCAGTGATATCAGCGCGCTCACCGATCCTGTCGGCGTCCTGTCTGGCAAACAAGGATCCAGCTCGGATACGAATACCCTGGCGCTTCTTTCCGCCACATCTACCGCGACGGCCGGCAGCCATACGATCACCGTACAGAAGCTCGCCCAGACTTCAACCGACGTTACGAATGCCGTGGCTGCAACCGACACGCTCAGCGGATCGCTCACCCTGCACATCGGCAGCGGCAGCTCGCAGACCATCTCCGTCGACCCGTCGAATGCCACGCTCGCCGGTCTTGCCGCCACCATCAACCAGGCCGGCATCGGCATCTCCGCCAGCGTTGTCACCGACTCGAGCGGCTCGCGACTTTCGCTCATCAGCCAGACCGGTGGCGCTGCCGGCCAGATCACGATTGACAGCAGTTCGCTCAACGACAATACAACGGGTGGCCCGCTGTCATTTTCGAGCGCTCAAGCGGGCCAGGATGCGCAGCTCACCGTCGACGGCATTCAGATCACGACCGGCAGCAACACCATAAGCAACGCCATCTCCGGCGTCACCATGCAGTTGCTTGGAACCTCGGCGGCACCGGTACAGGTGGAGATCGACAATGACACGTCCTCCGTAGCCACCGCGCTTTCCACGATGGTCAAGGACTACAACGCGGTCGTGTCGGCGCTTTCCGCGCAGGAGGGTAAGGATGCGAGCGGAAACCCCGAGCCGCTCTATGGCTCGCCGATCATCTCGCAACTGCAGCAGATGCTTTCGAGCGCACTCAACACGCCCTCCGCAACCTCGCTCACCTCGCCTACGCAAATCGGTCTCTCGCTCAACAGCAACGGCACCCTCTCGCTCGATACCGATCAGCTCACCACCGCGCTCAACGGCAATTTCGCCGGCGTGCAGACGCTGTTTCAAAACACCAAGAGCTTCGGCATGAACCTTGAGCAGGCGGTCAACAGCGCGCAGGCACCGGGTCAACCACCAGCGTCCTCACTCAAGCGCAGACGGCCAACAGCACTGCCGAATCGAGTCTCAACAGCACCATCAGCACCATGGATGCGCGGATCTCAACCCAGCAGGCGAGCCTCACAACAGAATTGAATGCCGCCAATCAGACGCTCCAGGAAATTCCCATGCAGCTCAATATGGTCAACGAAATCTACTCCGCCATCACCGGCTACAACCGGGGCCAGAACGGGTAAAGGACTCGCGATGCGACACTACCACCAGGCAGCAATCGAAAGCGCAAACGGGGTGCAGCTGATCGTCGCCCTCTACGACGGTCTGCAGCGGTTTCTCACGCAGGCAGCGGTGGCCTGTGAACTGCGCGATGAGGCCGCACGGCGTGAGGCTGCACGGCGCGCGCTGAATATCATCATCCACCTGCAGGCCAACCTGCGCATGGACGTGGGCGGCGCCTCGGCGGAACGCCTCACCGACTTCTACACGGCCGTCTTCGCCGACGTGCTGCGCGCCTCTGCAACTGCATCGCGCCAACTGTTTCTTGACACTGCACGTGAAGTGCGCAACGTCCGCGAAGCCTGGAAGATTGCCGCCCAGGACCCGGCGGTCCTCGACGTGCACGCGCCCGATCTCAGGACCGCGCAGGAGCAGCGCGCAAACACTGTTGCCATTCGCTCCTCGGCAAACGACGACAATGCGGCTCCAGCCTGGATTGCCTGAGGCTGCTGTAGCGTAATCGGTCATTCTCAGCGAAGCGGAGAATCTGCAGTTCGCAGGCAGCTCCCGTAGCAGATGTGAGGCGACCGACGGAAGCGAACCCCACAGAGTGCGCCGCAGGCGCGTGCGCGGTCAGTCCCCGGCGACTTCCAGCTCTTCTTCGAGCAGCTGCTTCTCGTAGAGGCTTGCATAGAAGTGCCCCAGCGACAGCAGCTCTTCATGCGTGCCCAACTCCGCGATGCGCCCGTTCACGAGCACAGCAATGCGATCGGCATGCCGCACCGTCGAGATGCGATGCGAGATGAAGATCGTCGTGCGGTCGCGCATGACTTCGCGCAATTGCCGCAGGATCGTCTCTTCCGTGTAGGTATCCACGCTGGCCAGCGCATCGTCCAGGATCAGAATCGCGGGATCGCGCACCACCGCGCGCGCAATCGCAGTGCGCTGCTTTTGTCCGCCGGAGAGCGTGAGCCCGCGCTCGCCCACCGCGGTATCCATGCCGTGCGGGAAATCTTCAAACTCACGCCGAATGTGCGCGGCCTCCGCTGCCCGCAGCACGTCTTCGGCGGAGGCATGCGGTGCGCCAAACGCGATGTTCTCGCGAATCGACTCGCTGAAGAGAAACGTCTCCTGCGGCACAAACCCGATATTCGCGCGAAGTGTCGCCAGCGGATATTCGCGCACCGGGCGGTCATCGATCAGCACCGTGCCCGGCTGCGCTTCGTACAAACGAGCGATCAGCGCCACCAACGTCGACTTGCCGGAGCCCGTCGGCCCCACCAGCGCAAGACTGGTTCCCGCCGGTATCTCCAGGTTGATGTCGTGCAGCACCGGGACCGGCTTGCCCTCGGTGTCGGTGTAGGCGAAGTTCAGATGGCGAAACTCGATCTTCCCCTTCAGCCGCGTCTCCGGCCCGAGCGCTCGATTTGCCGCCGCGTCATCGATCGTCGGCTTCTCCTTCATCAGCTCGTCGATACGAATCACGGAGGCCGTTCCGCGCTGCACCAGGTTCACCACCCATCCCAGCGCGATGATCGGCCAGGTCAGCATCATCATGTAGGTGTTGAAGGCAACAAAGTCGCCCACCGAGATGCGGCTGGTCAACACCTCGTGCCCGCCCACCAGCAGCGTGATCGCGAGCGACAGCCCCAGGATGAACTCGAGCGTCGGCCACAGCATGCCCATCAGCTGCACCAGCCGCAAACCGCGCCGCACGTTTTCGCGATTGGCTGCTTCAAACGACTCAATCTGCGGCTCCTCCTGCGCGAAGGCCCGCACCAGCCGCGCGCCGGAGAAGTTCTCCTGCGCCTGCGCCGAAATCTCCGAGAACATCGCCTGGATGCGCTCGAACCGCTCGTGGATCTTCCGTCCCATGGTCTGCACCAGCACGCTCGCCAGCGGCAGCGGCACCAGCGCAACCAGGGTAAGGAAGGGGCTGATGCGCAGCAGGAAGAAGACCGCGCCAATCGAAAAGAGCACGGTGTTGGCGCTGTACATGATGGCCGGGCCCAGCAGCATGCGCACGGCGTTCAGGTCGTTCGTCATGCGCGCCATGATGTCGCCCGTGCGGTGCTCGGCGTAGTAGCCGGCCGACTGCTTCTCCAGTTGGCGGAAAAGATCGTTGCGCAGGTCGAATTCGATGTCGCGCGAGATGCCGATGATGATCCAGCGCGTCAGGAAGAGAAAAATGCCTTTGGCCAGCGACACGCCGACCAGCAGCCCGGCATAGCGAAAGATCTTCTCCTGCGTCACGCCATGGTTCAGGTCGTCGATGGCGATGCGCAGCACCTGGGGGAAGAGGATCCAGATGGCGTTCGACAGCACAACGGATACGCCGCCCCAGAAAAAACCGCGCCGATAGCGCTTCAGGTAGGGAACCAGCGGCTTCAGATTGCGGAACATCGGCTATCTCCTTGCTGTCGTTCATGGCCTGTCCTGTTTTTGGGATGCCTCGACGTACTGAGCCACTCCACCACCGAATGACCAGTCCGCTGTCTCGTTCTCATGCAGCACGATCAGCACATCCTCGGGCCGCACCAGCCCGGTTGCAGCCATCCGTTGCGCAATCTCCCGGTAGAGCGCCTGCTTCTTCTCCGTGGGGCGCCCGCGTCGCAGCGTAATCTCCACGAATATCGGATGCCCGCTGCGTGCCACGCCGAGGTAGCCCGGATCGGCGATCAGGTCCCCGGCGGCGTGCTCGCGGATGGCCACAAAGCGGTCGTTCTCCGGAATCTGAATCGCCGCGCGGAGCGCCTCATAGACCGCGTCGGCCAGTTGCCGCTTGTCGTCGCGGCTGCGTCCTGCTTCAAGCGAGAGGGTGATCAGGGGCAAAACTTCCTCCAGGCGGTACCGGTCAACCGGATCGGATCAAACAAATATCCTTGCGTCAGGCCCGTATTTTCAGCATAACTCTCTGAGGTCAACGGAGTTCCCCGATTGGCAAGCGGGCTCGGACTTGAAACAGGGTAGAATGACAGTTCGATTACAAAACGCTGGGAGTACGGTCGCACCCTGGCGCCCGCGGCTGCCGTTCAGCTGTCTGCGCCTTTACGCCTATGTCTGATTCGATCCAGGAACGTGTTCTCAAAATCATTGCCAACACCCGGCGTATCCCTCTGGAATCCGTGCGGCCCGACAGCAGCTTCGAAGAACTGGGCGTCGACTCCCTGGATCGTCTGAATATCCTTTTCGATCTGGAAAGCGAGTTCGACATCGAAATTGATGACGAAGAGGCCAAGAAGGTGCAGAACATTCCGGAGATGATCGCCGGCATCACGCATCTGGTCGAGGCCAAGGCCAAGGCCACTCCGGAAAGCTGACGTGCCCCGCGTCGTCATCACCGGCATCGGCGTCGTCAGCCCGGTCGGACTTACCCGCGATGCATTCTGGCGCTCGCTGATCGCCGGCGAGTGCGGCATCCGCGCTATCCAGTCTGCCGATTTCGACCAGCTCCGCTTCAAACATGCAGCGGATGTCCAGGGCTTCGTCCCGGAAGATCACCTGGCGGCCAAGGACATCAGCCTGATGGACCGCTTCGCGCAGTTTGCGGTGGTGGCGGCAAAGGAGGCGATGGCCCAGTCCGGTCTGAAGCTGACTCCTGCCATGCTCGAGGACGGCGCCGTGGTCACCGGCTCCTGCATCGGCGGCCGCTCGGCGGAGGAAGTCGGCTACCGCGAGCTCTACATCCACAACCGTAACCGCGTGCATCCGCTCACCATCCCCCTCGGCATGGCCAACGCCGGCGCCAGCCACATCTCCATGCAACTCGGCATCCAGGGGCCGTCCTATACCGTCTCTACCGCCTGCGCCTCCTCCGCGCACGCCATCGGTCAGGCCTTCCACATGGTGCGCTCCGGCATTGCGCCGGTCGCCATCGCGGGCGGCAGCGAGGCTCCGCTTTATTTCGGCAATCTCAAGGCATGGGAGGCGATGCGCGTCATCAGCAAGGACACCTGCCGTCCCTTCTCCGCCGACCGCAGCGGCCTGGTGCTGGGGGAAGGCGCAGCCATGCTGGTGCTTGAGCCGCTGGAGACGGCGCTCGCCCGCGGCGCAAAGCCCATCGCGGAGATCGTCGGCTTCGGCATGTCCTCCGACGCCTGCCACATCACGCAGCCTTCGGCCGAAGGCCCCGCGCGCGCCATGCGGCTGGCTCTGCGCGACGCCGGCCTTGCTCCGGAACAGATCAGCTACATCAACGCACACGGCACGGCGACCGAGGTGAACGACCGCATTGAAACCGCGGCGATCCGGCTCGTCTTCGGTCCGCACGCGGACAAGCTCGCCGTCAGCTCCACGAAATCGATGCACGCCCACACCCTCGGTGCGGCAGGCGCCATCGAAGCGGCTGCCTCCGCTCTCACGCTCGCCAATGGCATCCTCCCGCCGACCGCGAACTACACCAAGGCCGATCCCGTCTGCGATCTCGACTTCATACCCAACACGGCGCGTAGCCAGCAGGTAGAAGCCTGCCTTTCGAACTCCTTCGCCTTCGGCGGCCTGAACGCCGTGCTCGCTTTCCGCAAGTTCGATTAGCCGCCTACTCCGACCGGAGCGCCGTCAGCGGGTCCACATTTGCCGCCCGCCGCGCCGGGATCATGCTTGCCGCCATTGCTACAACGGCAATAGAGACCACCGCAAATACAAATGTCGTCGCATCGTCCGGCGTCACTCCGTAGAGGGAAGACGCCAGCGCCCGGCCGGCAAGCACCGCGAATGGAATCCCAATCGCGGTGCCGATCACCGTCAGCACCAGGCTGTCGCGCAGCACCATCCACACTACCTGTCCGCGCCGCGCACCTACGGCCATGCGCACGCCGATCTCTACCGTGCGGTTGTTCACGCGGTATGCCAACGTGCCGTACAGCCCCGTCGCTACCAGAACCACCGCAAGGATGGCAAAGAATCCGGCGAGCCGCGCAAAGAGCAATTGGTGCGAGATCGTCTCTTCATACTGCGCGCGCTGCTCCATCGGCTTCAGCAGCGGCAGGTTCGGATCCATCTGCGCAACCACCTTCTGCGCCGCAGGCAAAATTGCCAGCGGCTTACCCTGCACCCGCAGCTCCACGGTCTCCGGTCCTATGATGGGAATCTGCGCATACATGTACCATGCCATCGGAATCGGCTCTTCGTCGATGCTGCGATATTTGTGGTTCTTCACCACGCCGACGACCGTCATCTGGTATTTGCCATCATCGGTTCCGATCTGATGGCCTAGCGGATTTTCGTTATGGAAGAAGCGCTTCGCGAACTCCTCGTTGATGATTCCAACGTGTGCCGATGTGGCTGTATCGGAGTCGGCGAAATCGCGTCCGGCAAGGATCGGCACTCCGAGCGTGCGGAAGAAGTCCGGTCCCACGACGTTGCTGCGCACCGTCCGCGATCCGCCGTTCGCGACCTCCGGCATCTTGCCATCAACCGTCATGGCGCTGTTATCCGACCACCACGATCCCAGCCGCTCTTCCATGATCGTCACCGACTCGACTCCCGGCAGCGCGCGCAGTTTACCCATCAGCTCTTGGTAGAACGCCTTGCCTTGCGGAATCGATTCGATATGTGGGCTCACGCCGAAGACCACCAGCCCATCCACCGGAAAACCCAGAGGAATGTTCTGGAGATTTCTCAGTGTGCGGACCAGCAAACCGCCCGCGACCAGCAGCACCACGCACAGCGCCATCTGTGCCGTGACGATTACCTTGCCCATGCGCGTCTTGCCCGCGTCTGTATTCGCGGTTGCGGCGGAGGTTTTCAGCGCCAGCCCCGGCCCGGCGGAGAGCGCAATCCTGAGCGGCGCGAGTCCAAATAACAATGCCGCCGCGACCAAAATGCTCAAGGTGAACAGCAGCACCGTTGAATCCGGCGCCAGACTCGACTCGATCTGCGCCCACGCCGCCAGCGCCTTGGTCGCCCATGAGGCAAAGAGCCACGCCAGCGTGCCGCCCATCGCCACCAGCAACAGACTCTCCATCAGCAGTTGCCGGAAGATCTCCATGCGGCCGGCGCCAAGCGCCATGCGCAGGGAGAACTCGCGCTGCCGGGTGGCGTTCCGTGCCATCAACAACATGCCAACGTTGCTCAGCGCGATCAGCAGCACCAGTCCGACCATCGTCATCAAGCATCCGCAGTGGCTGGCCGATCTGCGCTTCAGAGCCGGGGAAGCTCTTCGCCGCCTCCACGCTCAACGTCGGCGGCTTCTCGCCTGCCATCGGGTGACCCAGCCCGACGTAAGCTGCCGTCTGAAACACCGGCTGCAACTGCGCGACCGCCTGCGCCTTGGTCACACCTGGAGCCAGGCGTCCAATCAAGTGCAGGCACCACCAGGTGGAATTGTTAACGTACGTCTTCCCGTCCTGGAGCGGGGCGCCCCACGCATTCAGCTCCGCGCGATTCTGCATCGGAATCCAGAAGTCCGCCGAAACGCCGCTCTCGATGCCTTCAAAGCCCGGTGAGGTAATGCCCACAATCGTGATCGGCATGCCGTTCACATACAGCGTCTGTCCCAGAATCTCCGGGTTGCGTGCGAACCGCTCGGTCCAGTACGCATCGCTGATCACGGCAATCGGTGCATGGCTCGCCTCATCCTGCTCCGTAAATCCGCGCCCGCGCGCGAGCTTTACCCCCAGGCCGGAGAAGAAGTTTCCGCTCACCATCTCGCCTTCGGCCACGCCGGGCTGCGCACCATAGCGCACTGCAACCTTCTGCGTGGAGAGCGGCACATACGTCATCACCTGCATCGCCGCCGTCTGCCGGCGCAGCGCATCGTAGACCGGATACGAGAACGTCTGATTCGAATCGATCGTTCCCGTTCCGCGAGGCGGGTTGGAGGTTCTCAGGTAGAAAACCCGCGCCGGATCGGCCACCGGAAGCGACTTGAGCAGCACTGCATTCATCACGCTGAAGACCGCGGTATTGGCGCCAACGCCAAGCGCCAGCGTAAGCACGCAGACCAGCGTGAACCCTGGCCTCTTTTGGAGCTGGCGGAGCGCGTAGCGCAAATCGTGAAACAGTGCGGACATTCTTGCCTCCGGGCGGACAGGGAATCAGTCGCTGTGATTCATGCACGCGCAGGGCCACTGCCGCGGCTGTGTCCAGGCTCTAAATAGCTGAGGAATTGTAGCTTTTCACTGGCGGCGCGGCCGTCCGCCTGTCCGTTTCAAAATATGACCGTTCAGATTCGGACAGCTCTGTCGCTTGAGAGAATGCTTGACCCTGCCTCGCGTCACACCTACCATTTGTGCCAACCACAACGACATGGAGAGCATAGAGAGCTCGCGGCAATTTGTTGGCGAGGTGATCGGCAACTACCGCGTGCTGACGAAGTTAGGCAGCGGGGGCATGGGCACCGTCTACCGCGCCCAGGACGTCCGTCTCGACCGCCAGGCCGCCCTCAAGCTGCTGCCGGACGCCTCGCTCTTCGATAAGGACACTCTCCTGCGGTTCCGCAATGAGGCGCGTTCAGCCTCCAGCCTGAACCATCCCAACATCTGCACCGTCTACGACGCCGGCGAGGACAATGGCATCCCCTACATCGCCATGGAGCTGCTGGATGGGCAGACGCTGGGCGAGAAGATCGACGGCCATCCGCTGCCTGCCGAGACTATTCTGCGCATCGGCATCGAGGTCTGCGACGCACTTCAGTGCGCGCATGAGAAGGGCATCGTCCACCGCGACCTCAAGCCCTCGAACATCTTCATCACCAGCCGCGGCGACGCCAAGCTGCTGGACTTTGGCGTCTCCAAGCGGCTGAAGGTAGAGGCCACCAACGCATCCACCGTTGCCACCACGCTCACCATGCAGGGACAGGTGGTCGGCACGGCGCCCTATATGTCGCCGGAGCAGTTACAGGGCAGGCCGGTGGATGCGCGTACCGATCTCTTCTCCCTCGGAGCCGTCTTCTACGAGATGGCCACCGGTCTGCAGGCGCATCGTGGCGATTCCACCGCCACAATACTGGCCGAAATCCTCCGCGGTGAGCCCCGCCCCGTCCGGCTGCTGAATCCCGAAATCCCGGCTGAATTGCAGCGCGTCATCCGCAAGGCGCTCGAAAAAGATCCCGCCGATCGCTACCAATCCGCGAAGGAGCTCATGATCGACCTTCGCCGGCTCGCGAAGGACCTTCAAAACTCCACTGGCAGGGAAGACTCGGCCCTCCGCTCTGCCTTGCGCTCCCGGACCCTCCGCTACGGCGCAGTTGCGGCTCTGGGGATTGCCGCGCTCGCAGTCGCCATCTGGCTGACGCCTGCACCAGTCTCCGCTCCGCTCGATTCACAGCAGCTCACCTTTTCCGCCGCTCCCAAGACTGCCCCTCTGTTCACCGACGGTGCACGCCTCTACTTCCAAGGCCGCGGTTCGCCTGCGGCGCTCGCCGTCACCGGCGGCATGACCGCCCCCATGAACAACCTTCAGGGCATGTACCTGATGGATATTTCTCGTGACGGCTCGAGGGTGCTCACCTGGATTTCCGATCCCAATGACATCGTTGGCCGCGGCAGTATCTGGGTCTCATCGACGCTCGGCGGGCGCCCCCGTAGGCTCACCGATCATCTCGGGCAGACGGTGCGCTGGTTTCCTGACGGGCGCTCCGTGGCCTTCGCGGATATGGGTACGCTCTACAGCTGCGACGCCGATGGCGGCAACCTGAAAAAGCTCTGGAGCGGCCCGCAGTTCATCCTTGACCTGAATATCTCTCCCGACGGCCGCGAATTCACCCTTTCGCTCGCCAGGGACGAGCAGCATCCCGCGCGTCTTTGGCGCCTGAAGACCGATGGCTCCGACCTGCATGCGATCCCGCTGAAGTGGCCGGACACCGTGAAAGCCTTCGCCGGCCAGTGGACCCCCGATGGCCGCCGTTTCCTGTTTCTCTCCGACGACCGCGGTCTCACCAATGCCTACGAGCTCGTGTCGCCCCCCTGGTACAAGTTCTGGAAAAAGCCTGAGCCTGTGCGCCTGACCGGCAACCAGATCGACATTCTCGCTATGGCCCCCACGCCGGACAATAAAACGCTCTTCGTGCTCGGCCGCATGGATCAGGGCACGATGCAGGTCTTCGATACCCATACCCGCAAGTTCGTCCCTTACCTCGATGGCCTCTCCGCGCGCGACTTTGTCATCTCGCCCGACGGTCAATCGATGGTCTATGCCGAGTATCCGCGCGGCGAGCTCTGGAAGAGCAAAGTCGACGGCAGCGACGCCGTCGAGCTCACCAGCTCCTACGCCGCCATGGAGCAGTGGTCGCCCGACGGCACTTCGCTCGTCTACTCCGACTGGCACCGGCTTTACCGCATCTCTGCCGACGGCGGTGCTCCCGAGCCATTACTTCCCGGCGGTGATAACGAGGTCTCGCCCTCCTGGTCGCGGGACGGCAAGTCGATCTTCTTCAACTACTACCCATTTCCCGACCATCCGGATACTGCCATTCAGATCGTGGACGTCGCGACACATCACGTCACCGAGATGCCCAACACCCGCGGCTATTACTTCCCGTCCTGGTCGCCTGATGGCAAATTCCTCATTGCTATCGCAATGAATCCCGCCCGCATGATGCTCTACACCGCCTCGACACAGACGTGGCACGAGGTGAAGCGCTTTGACGTTCCCTGGGGTTACTGGATCTGGTCGCGCGACAGCAAAGCCATCTATATGGCATTAGTTGATGAAGACCGCGGCATGTATCGCCTCACCATCCCGCAAGCGAAGTGGGAGAAGATGGGTGCCATGGAGCGCATCGATGCCCGTGACATCGACTCCTTTGTCAGTCTCGCGCCCGACGGCCAGCCAGCCATCATGAGCCATGCCGGCGCCGCACAGATTTACGAACTCCATTGGAACCACTGAGCGCGGGACGGTCACACAAGGATATTTAAGAAACTGCGCGAGTTGATCTCCGCCCCCGGAAACGTCAGGTTCAGATCGCGCGCGCCAATCTGCTTGAATGCAGCCTCCGCCAGCACTTGCCGGAAATCCGTTGTCACCGCCAGATCGCGCCCCTCGTTCAACTGCTCCGGAGCCAGCCCCGGCCAGCGGCCATACACGCGGCCGCCTCTTACCGGGCCGCCCATCACGAACATCACGTTCGCATGACCATGATCGGTGCCTCGCGTGCCGTTCTCGCGCGCTGTGCGTCCAAATTCCGACATCGTGACCACCACCACGTCTTCCGCCTGCGTTCCCATGTCTGTCCAGAATGCCGACAGCGATTGCGAAAACTCTCGCAGCCGCCCTGCGAGCTGGCCTTCCGCCCCGCCTTCGTTCTGGTGATGGTCCCAGCCGCCGATGTCGGCGAACGCCGCCTCCACGCCCAGATTCGCTTTCAGGAGTTGCGCAATCTGCCGCATGCTGTCGCCGAATGCGCCTCGCGGATATTCCGCGCCCGCTGCGGGCACGTATCGCGCAGGGTCCGTCGCCTTCAGCATTTTTGCGGCTTCGAACATCTCCTGGCCCGCGCCTCGCAGCACCGCATCGGCCGATTGGTCATAGAGACTCTCGAAGCTGCTCTGAAGACTTCCACTCGCCTGGGATGCGCCGCCCACACGAAAATCCCGCAGCTTGTTCAGTGCGAGCGCCGGGACTCGGCCCTCCAGCGTGCGCGGCATCTCGGCCGTCAGCGCGACGGCGCGAAACGGCGTTTCCTTCGCGCGTCTCCGCTCGTCCTCAGCCTGCAGCGCACGGTTCAGCCATCCATCTTCGGTCGCCTTCACGCCCGGCGTGCCGGATTCCATGTAGTCCTGCGCATCGAAATGCGAGCGCGTCATGTCCGGCGAGCCCGCCGCATGCACAATCGCCAGGTGCTTCTGGTCCCACAGCGGCTTCAGCGGCGCCATGGCCGGATGCAATCCGAAGAATCCATCCAGGTCGATGATCTGTTGCTGAGCAATCGCAATCGTCGGCCGCATCTGGAAATACGAGGGCTCGGCGTGCGGCACAACAATGTTCAATCCATCCGCCGCTCCGCGCTGAAAGATCACCACCAGCTTTCTGCGGCTCGCGCTTGCCGCCGTCGCCTGCGCCATCACGGCGCGCGTCAGAAAGCTCGGGATCGATGCCGTTCCCACCAGCGCCAGCGCGCCGTTTTTCAAAAATGCTCGCCGTGTGTTCATCGTGTCCTCACTTGCTACCGCCGCTGAAAATCCGGCGACCCCAGCAAGAGCGCTGCAGCCATAGTGGATTGGTTCAGCGGTGTGCCACGCGGTGCCGCAGGTGCGAACAAGTCGCCGCGCCGGCCCTCGCGCCCGTTTGTGAATGCCGCAAGCGCCACCGGCGCTGTCTGCGGCGACTCTATCTGCTTCAACACCGCCTCGTGCGTTTGCGCTGCAACCCGCCCGTCGAGCAGCGCCTGTTCCAGTCGCGCTTCATCCTCTTCCGCGCTCTGATTCAATTCTTGGACAAAGTTCACGTTCACGCCCGGAACCCGATTCGCCGTCAACGCTAGCGCAAAGTTCATCCGCGACATCAGCGCCTCAGCTCCCAGCCACGGGTCCGCTTTCAGCGAATAGCCATTCGGCTGCTGCACGCCATACAGCGGCATGCCCAGCCGCTCCAGCGAGGCAGCCAGCGCCGTCGCGTTCTCTACATCGGCGTCTGTCGCCCGCAGCGACGACACCTCAAACTCCAGCGGTGTCTTCAACTTTGCGCGATAGGCATCGCGTGACCAGAACTCCGGCGAGCGAAACATGGTGCGCAGCACCTGACGAATATCGCCATGAGTCTTCAGATATGTCTTCATCATGCGGTCGACCAGCGGCTTCGGAGGCGTGTCGCTCACAAACTCGGTTGCCAGCTTGGTCGAAAGAAAGCGCGCCGTCGCCGGGCTCTCCGCCAGGATATGCAGCATCTCCATGCCTTCTGCTTCGCCGTTTTCGTCAATCGTGTGCCCCAGCACGACCTTCGTCCCCGGCTCATGCCGTCGCTCATTGAACTGGAAACCGTAGCCCTGTTGCCGGCCCTCCACGCCCCAGCCCGTCAGCACCTTCGCCATCTCCACGACATCCCGTTGCGTGTAGCCGCCGTTCACGCCCAGCGTGTGCAGCTCCATCAGCTCGCGCGCATAGTTTTCGTTCAATCCGGCAGGTGCCTTCTTCTGTACCGGATTCGCACTCGCCCGCGCGGCCGCAACCGAATGCGGTCCTATGCTTTGCTGGTTGTCCAGGTACACCAGCATCGCGGGACTATGCGCCACCGCCACCAGCAGACCTTCGAATCTGCCCATTGCATGCGGCCGGATCACGTCGCGCTCATAATCGGCGAGATACCACGGCATCTCGCCGTTCTTGCGTAGATAAATATTGAAGTGATTCGACCAGAAGTTCGTCATCACCTCGTCAAGCTGCCGCTCGCTGTACACCGCGCGTAGCAGCTTCTCTTCCTGCAGCTCCTCAGTCACCACGCGGCCCGGCTGCACCAGCGCCAGCAGGATCTCTTTCTGCTCCGCAGTCATGCCGTCGACAAGCTGCTCTCGCTCAGCGGCCGTCATCCGCTGCACCAGGGGACGCACTGTTCCTGGCTGCATTGAGAGCACTGTTTTCCAACGCTGCGCCGCAGAAAGCGCGAGCATATTCGCGACGGTTTCCTCGGACACAGGAGCCACAGCAGCGTCCGCTTGTCCGCCCTGCACTTTCTTCATCCGCTGTTCGTGATAATTCGCAACCGCATTCGTGTAGACCACGCGTTCGACGGGATCGGCAGGCATGGCAATCTTCCCTGCATCCATCTGCCGGATCACCTGCGGCGGCGGGAATTTGCGGATCAGCTCCTCCGTGCTCAGCCGCATGGCCGGTAGAGCATTGAGCTTCGTCTCCAGCGCCGAATCATCGATGCGTTCCGGATAAAGCTGCTGGTCAATCCAGCGCTCGACGCCCATCTTCTCCACGCGTTCCACATCGCCCGGCCGTGGCCCGAAGGTCAGTCGATCCAGCGCGTGCTCTGCCTGCTCGCGCTTCGTCAGCGGGGAAGACTTCGTGCGCGCAACACCGGGAAATGCAAAGCAAAGGTTCAGAGCAATCAGACCGGCCAGACACCGCGCGTTCGAGCCAAACAAGGACATGTGGTTCGCCATCAAGAAGGGACGGCTACCTGTCCAGACCACCGCGCAGATGTGAAAGTTGCGCAGCCAAGGTTGTTTTTGTGCTCTAGTAACGTTCCTTTAGCCACGCCGCCGAGCGCGCAATCCCTTCCGAGACCGACACCCGCGGCGCAAATCCAAAGTCCTCCCGTGCCCGCGTAGCCGGAAACTCCTGGTCCTGCCCCAGCAGATGCACCGCATGCCGCGTCAGCAACGGCCGTCCCGACAACTTCAGAAGTCCGATGCGGCACCTCCATCGCTCTGCCAATCGCCATCGCCACACCGAAGGGAAGTGACAGCGATGGGCGCCGATAGCCCATCGCCTCCGCAAGCGCGTTCGTATACGCGCGCCACGTGGTGCCCGTCTCATCGCAGAGGTTGTACGCCCGGCCCACAGTCGCCGGGCTCTCCGCCGCCTGCATCATCGCTTCCGCCACATTGTCCACATAAGTAAAGCCGCCGCGCGCCCGCCCGCTGTCGATCAGCATCATCATTCGCTGGCGCAGCAGCTTTGCAATCTCCACCACGAAGTCCTTTCCTCGCGGTCCATAGATCGTCGCCGGCCGCACCACGGTGACCGGCAGTCCATGCTCACGATGCGCCCGCCACACCGCCTCTTCGCCCTGGATTTTCGTTCGGTTGTAGGGCAGCGCCACGTCGCGCATCGGCGCATTTTCATCGCAAGGCACCCGCGGATAGCCATACACGTCCGTCGTACTGACGTGCAGGAATCGCTCCACCGTGCCCGCGCTGACCGCCGCATCCAGCAGGTTCTGCGTGCCTGTCACATTTGCGCTGAAATATGTCTTGAGCGGCGCCCAGTCCGTAGAGCAGGCCGCGCAGTGAAACACCGCTCGAACACCGCGCATCGCCTCGGCCAGCGCAGCCGCATCGCCCAGGTCGCCGCGCACAAGTTGTATCTGGAGATGCGACAAATGCCGCAAGTCTGACGACACCCGCGCCAGCACCCGCACCTGGTCGCCGCGCTCGACCAGCATCTGGGCCAGCCGCCCGCCCAGGAAGCCGCTCGCCCCCGTAATCAGAACTGCCACTGTCGTTAATTCGCCAGCTTGCCGAAGACGTCCAGCGCAAACTCCAGTTGCTCGCGCGTATGCGCCGCGGTCACACACAGCCGCAGCCGCGGCGCGCCCTGCGCCACAGCAGGGAAGAGCACCGGCGTCGCCAGGATGCCGAAATCGCGCAGCCGTCGCGCCGTCAACGCGGCGGATGGCTCATCCTTATAGATGACCGGGATCACCGCCGTCTCCGACAGTCCCGTGTCATATCCCAGCTTCTGCAGCCCCGAGCGCAGAAACTGCGCATTGCGCTGCACACAGGCCACGCGCTCCGGCTCATCCTTCAGCACCGCCAGCGCCTCTTTCACCGCCGCAATCGACGGCGCGGCCATTGCGCCCGAAAAGATAAACGGCGCCGAGGCATGCTGCAGGAAGATGATCAACTGCTGCGACCCGGCAACAAAGCCGCCATTCGACGGGATCGCCTTCGCCAGCGATCCGGTCCAGATGTCCACGTCGTTCGTGTCCACGCCGAAGTGCTCATCCGTTCCGCGCCCATGCCGCCCCAGCGTGCCCGAGGCATGCGACTCATCCACCAGCAGGAAGCAGCCAAACTCCTTCTTGATCGCGATCAGCTCCGGCAGAATGCAGATGTCGCCATCCATCGAAAACACGCCGTCGCTGATGATCAGCGTGCGGTTTGCCGTAGGGCCATTCTGTATCTCCTGCCGCAGGCTCTCCGGATCGTTGTGCTTGAAGCGCTGCATCTGCACGCCCGCCATCCGGCAGGCATCCAGCAGACTCCGATGCGACAGCGTGTCCATGATCACGCGGTCCGCCGGCCCGAACAGCGACGCAATCACCGCCACATTCGCCAGGTATCCGGAGCTATACGTGATCGCCGCCTCCGTGCCCTTGTACTCGGCCACCGCGCGCTCCATCTCGCGGTGCAGGTCCAGCGTGCCGGTCAGCAGCCGCACGCCGCCTGTCCCGGTACCGTACTGGTCCAGCGCGTCCATCGCGGCCTGCTGCACCCGCGGATGCCCGATCAGCCCCAGGTAGTCATAGGACGAAAGCATCAGCATCGGATGCCCATCCGCCGTCACCATCGGCCCGGGCCGCCCCTCCAGCGGGATCTGGAAGGGATACGCATCCACCGAGCAGGCCAGCGCGGTCGTCTCAAAGAGCCGGCGTGCCCGCGGGTCCAGCAGCTCGTTCTTCTTGAAGGCGCACTTCGAGCCCTGCTTGAAGTACTCGTCGAACATCTCCCCCGAGGAAGAGGGAAACGTTTTGGCCGGTGTTTCGTTGACGGAAACCGCTGGATTGTCCATGTGTGGTGTCCGATTCTATTAGATGCCTCCCGGATTGCATAGCGGGAAGGGCAACTCAGGAATGTTGGTGCGTATTCATCGAGTGACGTCTTTTCGGAATCCTGCCGTTCCTGTTCAGCGATTTGCGAACCCCGCGATCGTGGGCCTGAGCGGCAACGGAGCGAATCCAAGTTTCCGCGCCGCAGGCGTTATCGCCCGTGCGGCCAGTAGTGCCGTAAGTGCCTGCCTGAAGTGCCTGCCTGGGCGGCCAGTCCCATCATGTCCGAAAATGGCCAGACATGCCGCGCCACACGGGAGCACACTGGAAAAGTGATGCATTCCGTACTCGATCTTTCCACTCCCCTTGATCCCGAGCGTCTGCTATCGCGCGCTCGAGACTCGCGACGCGCGTTTCGACGGCCGCTTCTTCACCGGCGTTACCTCAACCGGCATCTACTGCCGCCCCATCTGTCCCGCGCGCACGCCAATGCGGAAACACTGCCGCTTCTTCTTGAGCGCCGCCGCCGCCCAGCAGGCCGGCTTTCGCGCCTGCCTCCGCTGCCGCCCGGAGATCGCGCCGCACTCGCCCGCATGGCGCGGCACCGCCTCCACCGTCAGCCGCGCGATGGCCCGCATTGCCGACGGCGCGCTCGACGGCCCCCGCGCATCGGTCGAGCGCCTCGCCGCCTCGCTCGGCGTAGGCGAGCGGCAGCTTCGCAGGCTCTTTGATCAGCACATCGGCGCATCGCCATTGGCCGTCGCGCAGACGCGCCGCGTGCTCTTCGCCAAGCAGCTTCTGCACGAAACGCGCCTGCCCATGGCCTCCGTCGCCATGGCCGCCGGCTTCGGCAGCATCCGCCGCTTCAACGACACCTTCCTCGCGCTCTACAAGCGCCCGCCCAGCCAGTTGCGCCGCCGCTCCGTCATCGCATCCGCTGCCGCGCCGCTCGTCCTGCGGCTTTCCTACCGCGCGCCCTTCGACTGGAACGCGCTGCTCGCCTTCTTCACCCCGCGCGCCATCCCCGGCATCGAGGAGGTGTGCGACGGCGTCTATCGCCGCGTTGTCCGTGTCGGTGGACACGTAGCCCTGATTGCCGCTAGCCATCTGCCTGGGCGCAATGCGCTTCAGGTCGAGATCGCGTGCGATCACGTCCCGGCGCTGCCCATCATCGCGTCACGCCTGCGCCGCGTCTTCGATCTCGATGCCGACACCGAGGCCATCGCCGCCCATCTCTCGCGCGATCGCTCGCTCGCGCCCATCGTGCGCCGCCAGCCCGGCCTGCGCACGCCCGGCGGATGGGATGCCTTTGAGATCGCCGTCCGCGCCATTCTCGGCCAGCAGATCAGCGTGGCGGCCGCTCGCTCGCTCGCCGCAAAGCTGGTTGCGCTTGCGGCCAGGCCAGATCGCGCTGGCAGATGGCGCCCTCACCCATGCCTTCCCCACCGCGAAGCAGCTTGCATCCGCCGACCTCAGCGCGCTCGGCATGCCGGCCGCACGCCGAGCCGCACTCACCTCGCTCGCGCGCGCAGCCCTAGCTCATCCGGAAATCTTCGAAACCGCCGGTACGCTCGAGGAGAGCATCGCCCGCCTGCGTTCCATCCCTGGCATCGGCGAGTGGACCGCCCAGTACATCGCACTCCGCGGCCTGCATCATCCGGACGCTTTCCCCGCCTCCGACATCGGCATCCTTCGCAATGCAGAGCAACTCTTCGGCGCGAAGCTCTCGCCTGCGCAGCTGCTCGCGCGCAGCGAACCGTGGCGTCCCTGGCGCGGGTACGCCGCCCAGCATCTCTGGTCCGCAACCCACCTCAAGCCCACGCCGCGAAGCAAGCGGAACCGCGTCCCGGTGCAGTCTGCATTGCGCATCCCTCCAGCCGCTCCGTCGACCGTGATTGCCACAGGAGAAATACTATGACCGCGCCGCTCCAGTTCTTTTCCGACTCACTCGCCACACCCATCGGCCAGCTCATCTACGTCTGCGACAGCGAAGGCAGGCTTCGCATGGTCGACTGGTCCGATCACGAAGCACGCGCGCTTCGTCTGCTCGGCATCCACTACGGCAAGGGCGGCTACACGGTCACAAAGCAGCGCGATCCCTTCGGACTCACTACGCGCCTCGCCGCCTACTTTGCCGGGGACATCCACGCCATCGACGACATCCCCACCGCCACCGCCGGCACCGCCTTCCAGCGTGAAGTCTGGCGAGCCCTGCGCGAGATTCCCGCGGCAGAAACCATCAGCTACGGCCGGCTTGCCGAGCGTATCGGACGCCCCCGTGCCGTCCGCGCCGTCGGTCTCGCCAACGGATCGAACCCCGTCGGCGTCGTCGTGCCCTGCCATCGCGTCATCGGTGCCAACGGCTCGCTCACCGGCTACGGCGGCGGCCTCCATCGCAAAGAGTGGTTGCTGGCTCACGAGCGCGCCCATACGCCGCAGTCGGTCAATGCGTCTGCAGAACAAAGCGAACTTGCATTCGCTTCAAAATAGTAGATGTCATTCTGCGAAATGCGAAGGAGCGGTTCGTTCGCAATGAACGTCAGCGGCTGATCCGCAAAGCAAACTGCGCCACCCGCGGATCGGTCGTCGTGCTCGTGATGCTCCCAAACGCCGGCGATCCAAAGCTCCCGTTCGGCTGCGAAAACTCCGGCGTATTCGTCACGTCGAACAGCTCCGCGCGAAACTCCACCTGCGCCTTCTCTGCCAGCGAGAAGTGCTTCACCAGCGCCAGGTCCAGGTCGCGATATGCCGGCCCGCGCACCGGGTTACGCGACGCATTGCCCAACACGAACCGCGGCGCCGTCAAGAAGGCGTCCGTGTTGAAGAACTTCGTCGGCTTGCGCGCGCTCGCGGGCAGCGCCGTCTTGCCCTGTACAAACGGCCGCTGCAGCGCAAAGCCCGCAAAGGCGTTGTTGTTCGTCGCCTGCGTCACCGTCACCGGCATGCCCGACTGCAGCGACAGAATCGCGTTCACGTCCCAGCCGCCCAGCACCGCATTCGCAATCCCATGCGAAGCAAAGCTGTGCCCACGCCCCGCCGGCAGACTGTACACCGTGCTCAGCGCCACCACGTTCGGCATATCGCCGTTCGAGGAATCCCGCTCCAGCTCAGGATGAAACGTATCCGCCGCCACCAGGCTGCTTGAGTTCGGCGACGACAGCACCGTCGACGAAAACACCGAAGACGCATCGTCGATCAGCTTCGAGTGCGTATAGCGAACAGCAGCGTCAGCCCGTGACTCGTCCGCTGCTCCACCTTCGCCTCCAGCGCGTTGTAGTTCGTCGTGCCGCTGTTGTTGCCGATAGATCGCCACGTTCTGGAAGCGCGGATACGGCTTCAGCAGCTGCGCCGCCGCCATTGTCTTGCCGCCGATCGGGCTCGATGCCGGCAGCTGCTCCGTAGTAAGGATTCGGCACCTGCTGTCAACAGCGGATGAGCCCTGCGCAAGCTGCGCCGCGGTCAACTGGTTCAGATTCGAGTCCGGAATGCCCACATGCACAATGTGCGAGCCCACATACGCAACATCGAACGATAGATTCTGCGTGATCGCGCGCTGAACGGCCAGGTTCCACTGCTCGACGTAGCCTGACCCGGCCGCGCGATTCGCCGTGTACACGCTCTGCCCCAGCCCCGCATCCGGCGTCAGCGGAATCGGCGCCACCGTCGGTCCGTTCGCGAGCGGGAACGCCGCGTTCACGCTGTCCTGCGTCTTCTGCTGCACGTTCTGGATGAAAGGAAACTGCGGCGTGGTGAACGGCGTCGTAATGCCCGACTGGTCGATGAACACGATGCCGAATCCCGATCGCACCACCGTCTTCGGCGTCAACAGATACGTCAGCCCCACGCGCGGCGCAACATTGTCCTAGTGCAGCTCGCGCGCCGTATTCGGATACCCATTCACGCCCGAGATAGTCCAGCTGCTGCGTCGCCAGATTGAAGACCGCGCCCTGGTTGTTCTTCTCCGTCGAAGGAAGATGCAGCGTCCACCGCGCCCCGATATTCAGCGTCAGCTTCGGCATCGCCTGCCAGTCGTCCTGCAGAAAGAATTCCTCGATGTGGTCGCGCGGACGTATCTTGTTCTGTCTGCAGATCGATCTGAGAACGTATCCACCTGGCCCAGCAGAAAGCTGGCAAACGCATTGCCGCTGCTGGTCACGCTCGGCAGGTTGGTGCCCGTCGTCGTAAACGCGAACGAGCCCGTCGGGTTGGGCGGCGAAACCGTATTCAGTTGATACCAGCGCGCATCCACGCCCGCCTTCACCGAATGCGCCCCATGCACCCAGTTCACCGTATCCACCAGTTGCCACACGCCGGTCTGATACTGCGAAAACGTGCTCGCCGAAACACCGAGCTGCTGAAAGCCCGTAAACGTAAACAGCGGCAGCGCATTGTTGAACGCAGCGTTCGTCGGAATCCCCGGAATGCCCAGCGCCGCCGATGCGCGTGTCGCCCAGCGAAACCCCGTCCGTCGTGTTGCCGCGCCGCGTATAGCCCAGCCGCAGATCGTTCAGCAGGTGCGGCGTAAACGTATGCGTCTCGTTGAAGACCGCCTGCTGCCCCAGCACATGCGTCAGCCCCGCATAATTGAACGATCCCAGCACCGATCCCGAGATCAGCCCGCTGCCATCCGGCAGCGGCGTCACCGGCTGCTCCACCTCGCTGTAATACGAATAGCGCCCGAACGCGCGGTCGTTCGTTCCCAGCGCGCCATCGACGCGCACGTCAAACTGGTTCTGGTGGTCGGCATCGTTCGCGGTGCGCGTGTAGTTATTCGCCGTGCCGCTTGAAGTCGGCGCCGGCAGTCGCGCCAGCAGCGCGCACCGCCGCCGGATCGAACGGCGTCGTGATCACGTCGTTCGGGAAACTCCGTGCGCGTATACGCCGCGCCGTTGAATACCGTCGTCGCCGGATCGTAGATCTTCGCCACGCCGGTAAAGATGCCCTGCCGCTCGGCTAGCGTGGGAATCGTCGAGGTCCGCACCACGCCGATCGCCTGCCGTATCCCCTGGTAGTCGCCGAAGAAGAACAGCCGGTCATGCAGCACCGGCCCGCCAATCGTGCCGCCGTACAGATTGCGGCGATACTCCGGCTTCTGCGCCGGCGGCCGCGCAAAGTAGTTGCGCGCGTTCAGGTCTTCATTGCGAAGATACTCGAACAGGCTGCCGTGAAACGTGTTCGTGCCCGAGCGCGTCGCCACGTTCACCACGCCGCCGTTGAAGCGCCCAAACTCCGCCGGCACATTGTTCGCCTCGATGCGTGAACTCCTGAATGTCGTCGAGGATAGGGAAGAACACCACCTGCCCCGGCTCCGGCTGCAGCGCGGAGATGCCGTCGTACAGATACTCATTCGTCCGCGGCCGTCCGCCGTTGATGCGCGGCAGCAGCGTCCCCGGCGGCAGCTCCACGCCCGGCGCAAGCGTCGCTAGCTGGATGAAGTTCCGCGTGTTCAGCGGAATCGCCTGTACCGTGCGCCCCGGAATGTTCGTCTGGATATTGCTCAGCTCCGACTGCAGCAGCGGCGCATCTTCTGTAACCGTGATGGTCTGCTGTCCGCCGCCGGGCGTCAGCGCGGCATCTACCCGCACCGCCTGCCCGGTCGCAACCGTGATGCCTTGCCGCAGCACAGCCGCAAATCCCGTCGCCGAAACCTCGACTGAATACGTCCCCGGCAAAAGTTGTGCGACGCTGTAGTAGCCGTCCCCCGTGGTTTCCGTCTTCTGCGCCACACCGGTGCTTGTCCGCGTCACAGTCACCTGCGCGTGGGCAATCGACGCGCCGGAGGAATCCGTTACCCGCCCCTGCAACCCGCCCGAGATCTGCGCCCGCACATGCGCCCCGACAAAGAGTAGTAGCAAAAGAGAAAGGAGATGGCGCAGACGCATCGTGCTCCCCGAGCTGAGAGATGTACGGAGCCGCGCCGAATCGGAAGCCTCCAACAGCGCACACAGAAGCCGAGGTCACCAGCCACGCGCGAGCCGCCGGATAATGCGACTTTATATGGATAGAAACGTTTCGTCAAAACGACTTGGGGCTTGCGAGCCACCTGAAGCGCACCGCAACGACCCATAGCGCGGTGGCTTCGCAAACGACTCCACAATGGCAGCGCTCATGATTTCCTCGCGAGGTCACTCTACGCCGCCGCCGCGACACCGCGCCCGAACCGGGCGGTGTGTTAGTAGAGGCGGAAGTTCACTTCGATTTGGATCGCCACCGGGACCGGCTTGCCCTCGAGCAGGCCAGGCTTGAAGCGATACTGCCGCACCGCTTCGAGTGCTTTCTCGTCCAGGCCCATGTCCAGCTTGCGTATGGTGTGTACCTCTCGCGGCATGCCATCCGTATCCACGACGCACGCCACCACAGCCACTCCCTGATATTTGGCTTGCTTCGCCCTCTTCGTAAATTCGGCATCCACCGAATGGGTCAGCACCGGCGGCGTCACGCCATCGCCAACGTGATAGATCTTTTCGTGCCCCGGCGCGGCAACTGCGTTCTCCTGCGGCGTCAACATCAAAGGGCACCGCCGCCGCTGTCGCCCCGCCGCCCAGCAACGCGCAGGCAATCACTGTCGTCATCGCAACCTTCTGTGTCCTGCTCACTTTCGGCATATCCATCGTCAATCGCATAATCCGTTCCTCCAGTATGTTGCCGTCAAAAACTCCGATTGCCTGGTTCGTTCGTGCAGCGGGCGTGGCCATGGCGCGCGCCAGCCGCAGCAGGGAAGCGGCATACTCCGCACGGCCGCCGCCGCGTCGCCGCCGCCAGCTCATCGCAGATCATCTCCCGCGTCTCGGCGATCCGCCGCCGCATCAGCCAGTACGCCGGGTGATACGTCACCGCGAGCGACAAATTCGTAGAACAGATTCTTTGCATAGTCGCGCCGCGCAATATGCACGCACTCATGCGCCAGCGCTGCGGACACATCTTCGTCCGGCGTATCGAAAGAACCCATCCGGCACCACCAGCACTGGCCGCCGCGTGCCCAGCACCACCGGTCCGCAGGTCTCCGTCGAGCAGCGCACCGCCGGCACGGCAACTCCGGCCCGTCGCGCGGCATCTTCCAGCAACTGCGCAGCCCTGCCGTCCAGCGCCATCGCCGTACTGCGCCGCCGCATCGCGCACGTGCGCTGCCAGCGCCACATCAGCCGCGTCAACGCAAACAGCACGCTCAGCAGGTAGATCGCGCTCAGCTGCCGCGCAAAGCTGAGGCGAGATGCGTCCAACGCCCCGATGCGGCCACTACACCGATACGCAATCGTTGCCGCTCCTCCGGCTCCGCATCCCGCCTCCCGCCGGAAGACCAGTCAGCCATGCAGAGGGCGCAGGGGCAGCAACACGCTCATTAGCAGCGCTGCAAGCCACAGGCGGTGCTGTGCCGCCGGCCCAAGTCGTCGCAGCCATCGATCGCCCACCCACGCCACCGCTCCCATCAGCGCCAGCGTCACCGCGGAGCGCGTGAGATAGTGCATCAGCCCATCCGCTCGTTATCAGCTCATGCATCGCGGTCCCTCCGGCGATCTTTTTTAGCTGCTTTCGCTGCGTCCACGCGCTCCGCCAGCTTCGTCAGCCGCGCTGCGTCCAGTTGCCGCGACTTCACCAGGCTCATCACCAGTTCTTCCGGCGATCCGCCAAACATCCGGTCGATCAGGTCGGCCACCGCCGTGCCCAGCGTCTTCTCCTCGGTCACCGTCGCGCGATATTCATACGCACGCCCGCGCAGACGCCGCGTCACCCGCCCCTTCCTGTGCAGCACGTTGAGCATCGTCTGCACCGTGGTGTACGCCAGCTCGCCGGCCAGCTCCTGCTGCACCGCCTGCACCTGCGCAGGGCCCAGCCGCCACAGCACCTGCATGATCTTCAACTCCAGCGGCGTCATCGCGCCGGCCCCGTTGTGCGAACCGCTTCTGCGTCCCGCCATCCGATGTCTCCTAATAAAATAGGAAGCTACGCCGCACCGATGTCGACTGTCAACTAATAAAATAGGACATGCGGAACAAAAAGCGGAAACCGTGTACTAGTAAACGCCCGGCACCAGGCGCTTTGTTGTCTTGCTATACGCGGTGTATTCGTCGCCGAACGCCTCCCGCAATGCCGCTTCTTCGACGCGGATGCGATAGAGCAGGGCCGCCGTCGGCGGGACCACCGCGATTGCCAGACTGAGCCAGTTACGCGAGTAGATTCCGATGGCGAGGAAGATCAGCACCAGTCCAAGGTAGGAGGGATGCCGCACAAAGCGGTAAAGCCCCGTGGTTCGCACCCGCTGCGAGTCGCGAATGGCCACATTCGCGCTGAAGGCGCTCCCCAGATTGAAGACGGCAGCCCAACGAATCACCAATCCCATCACCAGGATCAACAATGCGGTCAACTTTAACCAATGCGCTCTGCCGAAGATCGGCGCGGGGACGGCAGAGATCCAGCCCGCCGCTGCGATCGAGAGGACAATAACGATCCATAGCAGAAGCTGAGTGCCGCGATCCTTGG
Organism: uncultured Acidobacteriaceae bacterium; assembly: GCA_963758545.1. Classification (GTDB taxonomy): domain Bacteria; phylum Acidobacteriota; class Terriglobia; order Terriglobales; family Acidobacteriaceae; genus KBS-83. The sequence continues at coordinate 731,215 of CAVWVY010000002.1, forward strand.
TCTTTCCTCCCCCGTGCCAGGTGCGGGTTGCGATCGCGATCACCACCTCGGAAGCGACCCATGCGCGGGAAAGCCAGGTCCACAGCGTCGACACATCCATGGTCAGCCTCCACATTGCGAAACAGCCGTGGCTTTGGAATCCACTAAAGGCGCATCGCCGGCTAAGGTCCAAAGCGGCTTTGAACGATGGCAGTGATTCTAACGTCCGGGCGCCGGCTCCCGTGCGCGGCCGGTTTCCGGTACTTCGGTGCTGGCAAAATAGAAAATCCTGCCATTTCACCCCACCTGATTTGAAACAATAAAAATAGCGAATCAACAAGTAGCTACAAAGGGCGGAGCCACATGGCTCCGCCCTTTTCATTTCCACGCAAAAGGAGCCCCATGACCACACCCCTGCAGGACAGCTTCCTCCGCCAGGCCGCAGCCGCCGCGCGCGCTGCCGGCCACATCTTCCCCGAGTACGCCGCCTGTGAAGCGGCACTGGAATCCACCTGGGGCCAGTCACGCCTGGCACGCCAGGCCAACAACCTCTTCGGTCAGAAGCAATCCGCAGAGGCGGAATCGGAAATTGAGTCCATCGGCGTTCTGGTCATGCCCACGCAGGAGTTCCTCCACGGCCGCTGGGTCACCGTCATGGCGCGTTGGGCGCGCTACCCGGACCAGGCAAGCTGCTTCCGCGCCCGCATGGCGCTGCTCCACCGCCTAAAGCCGAGCTACCCCGCGTACGCCCGCGCGCTCGCCGCCGCTACCGGCGAAGCCTTCGTCGAAGAAGTCTCCCGCGCCTGGTCCACCGATCCGCAACGCGCCGCGAAGGTGCTTGCCATCTACCGCCTGCACTGCGTGAGTTTCCTGCCGCTCGCGCCCACAGCCACTCAGATTCCGCTTCTGGCGCGGGCCTAAGTCCAATGGCTGGACGAATTTAGCGATAAGCCCTTTAGATGGACGAATTTAGTTCACGGAACAGAACACAAGCCTTGAAAGCAAGCAACTTACAAGCCAGGCTCCCGTGCCGGGAGGGGGAGGGGGACGGAGCAACGCTAGGCCGCCGAGCGCTTCTTCCCCGACTCCTTATGCTCGGCCAGCAACAGCGACTCGCGGATCGGCTTCTCGTGCAGCAGCAGCTCCGTCGCCTTCAGGTTCGCGTTGGCATGGAACCACTCCTGCACCAGGTTGTCGTGCAGCACATTCAGGACTGCCAGCAGCGACATGCCCTGGTGATGCGCCATCCACTCGCGCACCAGCTCCGGCTTCTTCAGCGACTTCTGGTAGTCGCCCGCTTCGTAGAAGCCGTAGGCGCCCACCCAGCCCATGCTCTGCATGCGCTTCAGGTTCCTCAGTGCTTCCAGCTCGTCGATCATCAGCGCGAGGAATGTGGAGTAGGGCGAGATCACCGGCCCGGCAACCGCGTCCCACTTCAGCGCGATCGAAGGCATGCCGAACGCGAGATAGTGATAGTGCCCCTGGTCGTCTTTCTCCGCATAGCCGCACTCGGAGATCCCCCAGGGAATATTCCCGTGCTCCCGTCCAAACGCGCGCTGGATGGCGACCACATTGTCCAGCGTGCGCGTCACCAGCGTGTCCGGATAGGAGCGCATCCACAAGGCCGGCATCAGGTACTCGAACATCGTGCCGGTCCACGAGATCAGCGCCGGCTTGCCGTACGCCACAGTGTGGATGCGGCCCAGCTTGAACCAGCTCTGCTGCGAGGCGTCGCCGCGCGCCACGGCGACAAACGCGCCGATGCGCGCCTCCGAGCACAGCAGGTCGTAGCAGGCCTTGTGCAGCTCCTCCGACTCCACCATGTAGCCGATCGAAAGGATTCCCCGGGAGGGCTCAATCAGCCATGCGAAGTCCATCAGCGCGGCGCACTGCTCGGCGCGATGCGTCAGCAGCTTCAGCCGCTCGGTCAGCGCCGCCTGCCGCTCGCGCGCCACGGGAAGAAGGGAGCGCAGCTTCTCGATGAGATAAATTTCCGCCTGGTCCACCGCCTTGCCGCTCCAGGCGCGCTGCAGCCGCCCGTCCAGCTCATCGATGTACGCGACGCCGCGCGCTATCGCAACCGTCCCGTCATCCTTGAGCACCGATCCCAGCGGCAGATACTCGCGGTCCAGCCACGGCCTGTAGTCATGCACCAGTGCGCACACTGCATCCACGCGGCGCAGCAACTCGGCCAGCCACCATTCCGCCTCGGTGCGGGTTTTGTCGGTCAACGGGAAGGCTCCGCCTCCTTCTCCGCGTATCCGGTCGAAGGCCGGCGACAATTGCGCGGTGAAGCACCAGTCGATCCACGACCGCAGGTTGTCGTTCTCCGGGGTCGGCGACAGCTCAGGCGGTGCGGCGTCCAGCGTCTCCAGCAGGCGAAGCTGATCGCGGATGCCCATCCACAGCCGCGCGTCGATCAACGGCTGCTGCAGCATGGCCTCTGCGCCGGAGCGCAGTGTGTAGAACGAAGCCGCCAGGTTGCCGCTGTCCACCGACGAGATCACGCGCGGGTGAATCGGCTCCAGCGTCCGCGTGTCGTACCAGTTGTAGATGTGCCCGTTGCGCTTCTCCATGCGGTCGTAGGTGTCCAGGCTCGCGTGGCTCAGCTCGGCAAACTCAGGGGCCGTCAGATAGCCGAAAGTATGTGCCGCCTGCCGTGCATTGAGCAGCAGCCCGAAGTTCGTGGGCGATACGCGCGCCGCCTCGAAGAGCTCGTGTTCCTCTACGTTGTCCGGCACTAGATAGTTGTGCGCCGCGCCGCCGTATTCATAGAAGAAGCGCCAGGTGCGCAGCGCCATCTCGTGCAGGAACTCGCGCTCCTTCGCGCTCAGGTGATGCCGCTCGTCGCGCGGCGGCTTGTTCAGCCACGCGGTGATGGCGCTCTCAAACAGCCATAGCACCAGCAGCGGCGCGGCCACAATCAGCGATTCCCAGCGTATGAGCGCGATTACGATCGCAAGCCCGATGGTGAACAACGGAGTCGCCTGCAGGTAGCGATCGACCGGCGTCGTCTTGGCTCCGGTCTCTTCCGCCTGCGCCGCCGTCTCCCACTCCAGCAACCGCTGCCCGGTGATGAAGCGGCGCACCAGCGAGCGGGTGATGGCATCCAGCGCCATCAGCGTCTGGTGCGGCAGGAACGCCAGGTTGATCAGCGTGATCGTCAGGTTCTGCCCGAAGCCGACGAATGCCTCCTCCACCTCGCCCTTCTGCGGGCTGGCCCACGCGCGCCCCACGCTGAAGACCAGCGACACCAGGCTGGGCGCGAACAGCAGGATCAGCGTCACCAGCGTCCAGTAGAGCGGGCCGCCCGGCAGCCCCAGCCATCCCGCCACCAGCAGGATCAGCGTCATCGTCTCCACCAGCGAGCGACGCAGGTTGTCGAATATCTTCCAGCGCGAGATGTTCGAGATCGGGTTCTTCACCATGCGCCCGCTCTCGTCCGGCACCTTGCTGAAGAGCCATTGCGCGATCTGCCAGTCGCCGCGCACCCAGCGATGCTGCCGCCGCCGGTAGGCGCTGTAGTGCGACGGATAATCGTCGATTACCTCGACGTCCGTCGCGAGCCCAGCGCGCGCGTAAGCGCCTTCTATCAGGTCATGGCTTAGCAGGGAATTGCGCGGGAAGCGGCGGTCCAGCACGGCGTGCAGCGTGTTGACCTCATAGATGCCTTTGCCGGTAAAGATGCCCTCGCCATACAGATCCTGGTACGCATCGGAGACCGCGCGCGTGTAGATATCAAAGCCTGTCTGTCCGGAGTAGATCGCCGCGAGCCGCGAGCGAGATGCCGAGCTTACGCTGACCCCCACCCGCGGCTGCAGGATGCCGTAGCCCTCGGTGACAATGCGCGATTCCGGGTCGATCACTGCGCTATTCAGCGGGTGCCCCATCGCGCCTATCATCGCGTGCGCCGTGCCGCGCGGCAGTTGCGTGTCTGAATCCAGCGTGATGACGTAGCGCACCGTGCGCAGCACGTCCATATTGCCGACCTTTACCGGGAAGCTGTCGAACTCACCGCGGATGAATTTGTTCAGGTCCAGCAGCTTGCCGCGCTTGCGCTCCCAGCCCATCCACACGCCCTGCCGCGCGTTGAAGATGCGGTGCCGGTGCAGCAGATAGAAGCTGCCACCGTCGTGGCCATCGCCATTCTTACGTCCGTAGCGCGCGTTCAGATCGTTGATGAGCCCGACCGCGAGCTCGACCAGCGGGTCAGTGTCATTCGGCCGCGGCCGCGATACGGAGTCCGGCAGATCGCTCAACAGCGCGAAGTGCAGATTGGGATCCTGGTTGGCGAGATACCGCACCTCCAGGTCTTCGATCAACTCCCGCACCTGCTTCTCGTTTAAGAGCAGTGTGGGAATCGCCACCAGGGTCGTCAGCTCCGGCGGCAGCCCCTTCGGGAACTCCAGCTTCGGCAGCCCCACAGCCTTGAAGAGCGCGGCGACCATGTTGTTGACCAGGTCCACCGCCCCCTGCGCCGTCGGGATTAACAGGAAGAGAAACGCCGCCGTCAGGCCGCCGACGATCGAGTAGTTCGGCACCAACGGCACCATGATCGCCCCGATCAGGATCACGGTGAGCATCAGGATGCCGAGGATGTAGACATCGTCCGCATTGCGCCGGACAAAGATGCGCGCACGGTCGATCCACCGCGGCCGGTATCCCACTTCGGCGGCCAGCAGCGGGAAGCCCTTGTCGATCAGGTAGTAGCCAACGTGCGTGCGCCGCGCCGCCTGCCGTGGCGCAGTGTTCTCCGGCACCGGCCGCTGGGCTAGCCGCAGCGCGGCCTGGGCCACCTCGAGCTCCGACAAATCCGAGTGCCGCGCAATCTCCGAGACGCGGTCGCGATAGCGCTCGCGGCTGTCGAAATCCATCCGCGGATAGGAACCCACCGGGTCCTGGCGCAGCACCGCGTTAAAGACCACCAGCCCCTCGATCATCTGCGCCCAGTTGGCATAGATCGCGTTGCGGATGCCGTCGAAGCGCGCAGCCAGAAGCCCTTGCGCTGCAAGATCGAACGCGTCCGGGTCTTCGATCTGCGCCCTCGCCTGCGTCAGCACCTCTTCAACCAGCAGGAACTTCACCGCGGTCGGAAATGCCCACAGCTCGCGCAGGGTTAGGGGGTCCGCCTTCTGCACCTCTTCCAGGAACCACGCCACCCACTCGCTGTCCCAGCGCGAGTCGGATGCCTTCAAATAGGTATCTGCCACCGTAACAATACGCGGCTCGTCGCCCTCGCGCGGGCGCACCACCACCGGCAGCCGCATCAGCCGCCTGCGGATCGAATGCATCTCGTCCAGTGCCGACTGCAGCAGCCGCGGATTCTCACGCAGCTCCAGCAGGGGATCGAGCGGCTCGCCCGGTTTGTAAGTCGGCATGGGCCGCCGGTCCAGCTCGTTAAAGACCTGCCGGTACGTAGATTCAGCGGCAGTGATGCGCCGTCCGAAAATGTCTCCCTGCGGCGCGCGGGCAACGTGCCATTCCTGCGAGGCCACCTGTGCGGCATGGCGCATCTGCGCCTCGGTCCGCTCGATCTTCGGCGCCGGAACCTTCGCGACTACCGGAAGCTCCGCCTCAACATCGCCCGTTGCGCCTGTCTTTGACTCGGCGGCCTCTTCCGTCGGAAGGGGAGGGGCCGTGGGTGCAATCTGCTCCGGAGGAACCGCCGCGGCATTCTCTGCCGCGGGCAGCGTCGGCTCTTTCCCGGCTTCTATGTTCGATATCTTCTCTGTCATCGATAACTCGCTGCCTGCATCTCGAACATTCCCGCATAGCGTCCGCCCAGCGCCATCAGCGCCGAGTGCGTGCCTTCCTCTACCAGCTTGCCGCCCTCCAGAACTACGATGCGATCCGCCATCCGTACCGTCGAGAAACGATGCGAGATCAGGAGCGCCATCTTGCCGGCAGTCAGCTCGGCAAAGCGTTCGAAGACCTCCAGTTCGCTGCGTGCATCGAGCGCCGCCGTTGGTTCATCCAGGATCAACAATTGCGCGTCGCGCAGATAGGCCCGAGCCAGCGCCACGCGCTGCCACTCGCCGCCGGAAAGCTCCACGCCGCCCTCGAAGCGCCGCCCTAGCATCTGGTCGTAATGCTGCGGCAGCTTCGCGATCACGCTCGCCGCCAGGCTCTTCTCCGCCGCGTGTTCAATCTCCTGTTCGCTGGACTCGTGCTCCACCCGTCCCACGCCGATGTTCTCCCGCGCCGTCATCTCGTACCGCATGAAATCCTGGAAGATCACTCCCATCTCATGGTGCAGATCGTCCAGGTCGTATTCGCGCAGGTCGACTCCATCCAACAGTATCTGCCCCTCCGTAGGGTCGTAGAGCCGGGTAATCAGCTTCACCACCGTTGTCTTTCCCTGGCCATTCTCGCCGATCAGCGCAATGCGCTGGCCAGGGGAAAGGTGGAAGTTAAAGTTGCGCAGCACCCGCCGTTCCGTTCCGGGATAGGCAAAGGAGACATTGCGAAACTCGAACCCCTGCTGGATCGGCCGAGGTACCTTTAAACCGCCCGTCTTCGACTCCACCGTCGGCTTCATCTCGAAGAAGGCCAGCAGATCGGTCAAGAAGAGAGCCTGGTCAGCAACTCCCGAGGCCAGCGAGAAGACCTGCTGCAAATTCGAGCTGGACTGAATGATGGCGTTGGTCAACAGGGCGTATACCCCGATGCCGGAATAGTGCCCGCTGATGGCGCGCCAGATGACGAAGACATACGCGCCGTAATAACCGAGCGTCGCAATGATGCCCAGCAGGCCGCCGGCGATCAGCTTCTTGCGCGACAGCGCAACGTTTTCTTCATAGATATGTTTCGAGAGAACATTAAAGCGGCCGGTGAAGAACTCGCTCAGGTTAAAGAGCTTGAGTTCCTTCGCACCCTCGCGGCTGCCTGCCGTCTGCCGCAGATAATCCATCTGCCGTTTCGCCGGCGTTTGCCGGAAGTTCAACGCGTAGCGCAGGAACGCGAAGTGCGTCTCGCCCAGGAAGGTCGGCAGCACGCCGAGCGCCAGCAGCAGCAGCAGCCAGGGCGAGTAGTAAAAGAGAATGCTGGCCCAGATTACGGTGGTCAGGGATTGCTGCATCAGCCTGCCCATCTGCTGAATCATGGCCAGCCGGTCGGTGGCCTGGACTCGCGCCCGTTCCAGCCGGTCGTAGAAGACAGGGTCTTCGTAGGTGGTCAGGTCAAGCTGCGCCGCCTGCTGCATCACCTGGACGCTCACGAAATGCGTGTAGCGGTCGGCCAGCAGGCTGTCGGAGTAGTCGATGCCGCGGCTCAGCAGCCCGACAATCACGTTCAGTACGACCTCGCCGCCCACCGCCCACCAGAAGTATTGCGGCAGCCCTTTGTGCAGGATCGCGTTTTCGACGCCGTTGAGGATCCAGGCCGCCACCACGCCGATGCCGGCGGGCAGTGCCGCGACTATCACGCGCAGCACGATGCCCCACGTCACCACCGCGCGGCCCGACTGCCACAGGATGCCAAGCACGGGCGGAACATTGCGCAAAGCGGCAAGCCGCTCGCGCCATGCGCTCGAGGTGGACTGAGGCTGGCCTTCCGTCATAGAGGCAGAAACTGCAATTACTTGCTTTGCTTGTATGTAGATGCTTTGCGATGGGATGCACCAGAAAGTTACCACGTTGGCTCGAGGGCGCCACCTTCCGCCCGGAACCTCAAAATCCCCACTAACATCGAACCAGAATGGAACGCACGCTGCCCGCGACTGACCAGACCCGGATGCCAGAGCAACACCCGCCCCCGAGCCAGCGCCTCATCCCGCTACTCGGCCTGGCCACGGGCATCACCGTTTCCGCTCTCTATTTCAATCAGCCTCTGCTTATCGAGATGGGCCGCAGTCTGCATGCCGACGAAGCCCAGATGGGCCACGTCGCTGTCGCTGCCCAGGCCGGTTACGCGATAGGGCTGCTCTTCTTTGTGCCGCTCGGCGATGTGCTCGAGCGCCGCAGCCTCATCCTCAAGATGATCGCCGGGCTGATCATCGCCATGCTTGTAACGGCGGTCGTCCCGTCGTTGCTGCTCATGGTGCTCATCACGCTTATTACCGGCGCTCTGGCCGCTGTCACCCACGTGCTGCTACCCATTGCTCCTGAGATCGCCACACCCGCCAATGCCGGGCGCGCCGTCGGCTCGGTCATGACCGGCCTGCTGCTGGGCATCCTGCTCAGCCGCACCTTCTCCGGATGGATCGCGGAATGGCTCAACTGGCGCTCCGTCTTTCTTATCGCAGCTGTCTTCCTGGTCGCGCTGGCCTTGCTGTTGCGCCGCGCCATGCCGCTCATGCCGCCGCGCGCCCCCATGCAATACGTTCACGCGCTGCGCTCGCTGTGGACCATCTTCCGCACCCAGCCTCTTCTGGTCGAATCGGCGACTGTGGGCGGACTGGTCTTCGCTGCCTTCAGCGCCTTCTGGACGACACTCGTCTTCCTGCTCGGCTCGCCGCACTACCGCCTGGGCGCGGGTGTCGCCGGCAGCTTCGGAGTCCTTGGCGCCATCGGCGCCTCGGTCGCACCCATCGCCGGCCGCCTCGCAGATCGCTACGGTTCGCGCTGGGTCATCTCCATCGGTCTGACCGTGCTCATTCTTTCGTGGGTTGTCACCTGGTCCCTCGGCTATCACATTGCCGGCCTCGTCATCGGCGTGCTCATGATGGATGCCGGTGCGCAGACGACCCAGGTCAGCAATCAGACACGTATTTTTGCCCTTGCGCGGTGCCCCGGCACTGCCTACGGAGCACGCAGCCGCATCAACACCGTCTACATGACGACCTACTTCATCTTCGGCGCGCTAGGGTCGTATCTTGGGGCACAAGCGTGGGAGCGATGGCACTGGGCCGGCGTCTGCAGCCTGGGTCTTTTGCTGCTCGCATTGGCCGCTGCACGCCACGCCTACGGAACCTTCCGCAATCGCAACCGGGAAGAGGTCTGCCACGACGAAGTCGATGTCGCGCTGGCCGAGGAGGCCATCGGCGGCTGAAGGTATTACAAATTGGCGGACGTCAGCCGCGAGCAGGCATCCTGCAAAGCCTCATCCTGCTTGGCAAAGCAGAAGCGCAGCAGGTTCTCTCCGCGGCCCTTCGAATAAAACGCCGATCCCGCCACGGCGGCAACGCCAGTCTTCGCCAGCAGAGTCCGTGCCTTCTCCCGTGCCGTCGCGCCGGGCAGAATTGTCGCATCCGCCAGCACGTAATACGCCCCCGGCGGAACGGACGGCGTCAACCCCGCTTCACTCAATGCCGAGCACAGCAGGTCCCGCTTTTTCTGATAATCCGTTGACATGTGCCGATAGAAATTCTGATCAAGCCGCGTAAGGCCCGCCGCAGAACCGTATTGCGCCGGAGACGGCGCGCACACGTACGTCAAATCGTGGAAGTAGCCGATCGACGGAATCCACCGGGCATCCGCCGCAAGATATCCAATGCGCCAGCCCGTAATGGCGAAGGTCTTCGAGAAGCCCGAAATCGTGATCGTTCGCTCCGCGAGGCCGGGCAGGGAAGCGGCGCTTACGTGCCGCGCTCCATCGAACAGAAAATACTCGTAAATTTCATCGGTCAATAAAAAGAGATCGTGCTCCAGCGCAATCTCGCCGATCGCTTCAATCTCCCCTCGCGTAAACACCTTTCCGCATGGGTTCGATGGCGTGTTGATCAGGATCGCCCGCGTCTTCGGCGTAATCGCGGCGCGCAGCGCGTCGACATCCACCTCCCAGGTCGCCGTCGCTAGTGGCTGCGGCACCGGCTTGATCCTCAGCGTCAGCATCGTGTTCAGGTGGTAGCCATAAAACGGCTCGAACAGGATGATCTCGTCGCCCGGATCGAACAGCGCGAGACATGCCGCATACATGGCTCCCGTCGCGCCGGAGGTCACCAGCACCTGCGAATCGGGGTTGGCCTGAACGCCGTTATACGACGCCAGCTTCTTGCTGATCGCCGAGCGCAACGGCGCAATGCCGTCCAGCCGCGTGTAGATATTGTGTCCCTGCTCGATGGCGGCAATCGCCGCCTCGCGCACCGGCGCCGGCAGCTCCGTATCGCAGACGCCCTGCGCCAGGTTCACACCGCCGACGCGGTCGCACTCCACCGTCATCGAACGGATTTCAGACTGGACAAGGTGCGGAGCGATCTCGCTCAGATGCAGGCGGCTTGCGGTGGCTTGCGGCATAGCCACATTAGAGCCTCATCCGCGGTGGAATGTCACCTATGTCGCCAACGCGACCACCTGCTCGACGGCGCGATGCCCCTCCATGATCGAAGCACGATGGTCCATAATCCCCGACAGATCGGAGTTGGCGAAGGCGATCCGCCCAAACGGATGCCGCCGCATCAGCTCCGCGGGTGGGCGCTTGCCGTCCTTGCCGAAGAAGAATCCCGGCTGCGGCGCAAGGTAAGCATGGCCCCAGCGATTCAAAATGATCCCCGCAATATCGCGCCGTTCATCGAATCCCTGCCTGCCGAACATCGCGGTGAACTGCTCGCGAATCTGTTTCTCATACACGCTGAAGGGTGTCGTCATCATCTGGTAGCGTCCCGTGTTCACCTGCTCAGGCAGCGACTTGCCGGGATTCGCGAACAGGATCTTCAGCGTCAGCACCGTCGGGCTGTCGGGCGAAAGCGCGGTTGCGCCTCCGCCAAAGGTAGCCACCCGCCGCACCGCCAGGTAGTTGCCGATGCCGTCGAACCACTGGCACTGGCTGATGCCCAGCTTCGCCAGAAAGCGCCAGTTGCGCACCGCGACATTCGCCATGATGCACGGAGCGCGGAAGAACTGCGCATAGGCGTGGCGATACTCCGCGGGCAGATCGCGAACAATCGAGTTGATGGTCCAGTTGCCGTTCGCCAGAATCACCGAGCGCGCCCGCACACGATGCAGCCGGCCGTCGCGCAGGTAGACGATGTTCACATGCGGCGATCGCGCCGCCTCACCTTCGTGCTCCAGCGAAATCACCGTCGAGCGCAAACGAATCCGTGTCGGCTGGTGCGGCTGGTCAAGCGCGGCAAAGTTCACGCGCGCCTGGCAGATCCCCGCCATCGTCGCCGGTCCAGGAATCGCCGCCGGCACCAGCGCCTTCACCATATGCCGCGCAACGCCGGTATTGCCGCCGGGAAACATCTGCGGACCCTTCTGTTTCTCCCAGGGAAAGAGCAGGTCCGGAGCGTAATCCGTGTAAGCCGAGAGCACATCCGCTCCGATCCCGGACCCGCCTCCGCTCACTGGCGAGAGATACCGCCGGATCGTCTCGCGGCTCAGTCCGTGGCGCATCATCAAGTCGTCTTCAAGCGTGATCGTATCCAAGCTGGCGCGCGACAGCATCGCCATGACGGCGCGGCAGCGGCCGCTTGTCCGGTGCGTTCTGCATGGCCAGCAGTTCGCGCTTCGCCTCAGCGGCAATCGGCGCGCCTGCCAGCTTCTTCGTCCACGGATCGACCAGCCACATGCCCTCGGGCTGCGCGCCGTCCGATTTGAAAAAGAAACCGAAGTTGCTTCCGTCTCCGGCATACGGAGTTACTCCCGTCGCAATCGTGCCGGCGTTCTGCTGATATTGAAACTGTCGCGGATCGATCCCGACCGAATCATAAAAGTGCTCGAGATAGCTTCCCGGCAGCGGCTGAAACCACATCGCTGAGCCCTGGCTCGCGATCAGGCGCTGTCCATCCACGCTGAACTCGTTGCGTTTTGCTTCACCGCCAAATATCGGATGGTTTTCGATCACCAGGCACGACTTTTTGCCGCCCGTCGACCTCCGATAAAAGAGCGCCGCCGCCAGACCGCTGATGCCGCCGCCCACGATGACGCAGTCATAGCTCTCGCCCGTGCCCTCGATCGCCGCTCTCGTTCGATCGAAGGCATGATCGCGGATGGTGTGGCCGTCGGCCATCACCTGGTGCGTGTTGCCGTTCGCGCCGGCGTAGTCGCCAATTCCCGAAGCGCCGTTCCAATCTTCCGCGGCCATCAGCTGAAAAGGGCACGCGGCGGAGACCAGCGCTGCTCCGGAAGCCAGCAGCGTTCCGTTCAGAAAATCCCGGCGGGTAATCTTCTCAGGCTCAGCCATTCCGAGTGCACCCAGCATAAACGGAGTTTTCATCTCCGCCGGGTGTGCCAGCGGATTACGGCTATCCCGCGCGTGTAAGCCGATAGAATCCCGAGGGATTTTGGGTCGCAGGACGATGCCCGGCAATCGCGCTGCGCAGCTGCTCCACCTCAGTCTGCGTCACTCGCGCCGCCTCCTTGCGGTCCGCATAGCGTCTTCCTCGCGCCGCGAAGATCACACGCGCCTCTACCTTGCGTTGTCCCAGCGTCCGCACCAGATGGGGTCCGAAGACATCCTCGCCGTAGTAAGCCAGTGCCGCTTCCTCTGCCGTGCTGCTCGCATAGCCGATCGCCGCCGCCGTCACCAGCGCCTTGGTTCGTACCGCCGGCTCGAAGAACCCAGAGCGGAAACGCAGCACGGACTGGCCGTCGCTGGATGTGCCTTCCGGAAAGAGCGCCACCGGCACACTCGCTTCCAGCGCCTCTTCCATCCGCTGCGTCGGGCCGGCGTTTGCCCCATGCCGCTGGCGGTTCACATAAATTGTGCCACCCATGGTGGCAAATCTGCCGAAGACGGGCCAGCCCCGCACCTCCTGTTTCGCCACAAAGGCGCATGGCATCAGCGACGCATACGCCAGCACATCCAGGTAGCTGAGGTGGTTGGAAACCACAAGGCCATCGAGCGGCGGATCACCCTCGGCCTCGACCTCCACACCGATCCGCTTGAGCACCGTCGCGGCGGCGTCCTGAAGCCAGTTGGCTCTGCCCCTCGCGCTCAGCGCGTCAGCCCCGCTTAGTCGCAGACGCCGCAATCCGAACTCTGCCGCGACCTCCACCAATCCCGCGCAGAGCATCAAGGTCCCGAGGACCCGAACGAAGTCGATTCATGGCCTGCACAGGAAGCGGCTGCGTGCCGCCGGGGTTAGCTCGTGCATGTCGTGCAGGGTGAGAAAGTCGATGGTTCCGAAGGTGCGATCCCATGCCGGCTCGCTCGAGATGCGCGCGCCTACCGCCAGATAGGTCCGCAGCAGCTTGGGCACCTGCGTCTGGGGCACGGCCGTGTCGCTCGGAGGCGCCGGCAGACGGCAGTCCGATACCGGCTTTGTACGCATCTCCGGCGCGGCGAGGAAAGACGAGAGCTGGTGATACATGGCCCACCCCGTGGCTGCATCCTCGGAGGGAACCGAGGAGCATCCGATCAGATATCGCAACCCATGGTGCTGCGCATACTGCGCGATGCCGCGCCATAGCAGCGTCAGCACCTCGCTTGAACGATGTTCCCGCTCGATACACGCGCGTCCCAGTTCGAGCAGTTGCGGCCGCAGCGGCTCGAACGGGGTAAAGTCGAACTCCTGCGCGCTGTAATATCCCAGCCGCCGCCACGCCGTGATCCCGCTCTGCATCCGGTACGTTCCAACAATGCGTCCCGTCGCTTTCTCCTCTACCAGCAGGTGCTCGCAGACATCGTCGTATGCATCCCGGTCCATTCCGTTGGCATAGGACTCAGCCAGCCCCTCCCCTAGTTCCAGGTTGAAGACGCGAAAGCGCAATCGGCATGCCGCCGCGCGCTCGGACTCAGTCGTCGCAAGCCGCAGGCGATAGCTGCGCAAATCGCAGCCAATCCAGTCCGGCGGAGCGAGCGGGCTGCCCACGCGCGTTTCGGCAATGCTCGAAGGAAGAATCGCGCCGGCGACAGCATGATGCGGCAAACCTGAACGCGAGTCACGTACGTGTGCAGGGTTCACACGGCCATGCTGGCTGGCTTCAACGAAAATGGTGCAAACGCGCGATGATTTTTCGGTGAAGGAAGTGCCACTTTTGGTGCGTGCAGCAATCGCATACCTCCGAGCAAAGTTGTGCGACTGCCGCCTCCCGTCTACATCGAAGAGCTATGGCTCTCCAGGTATTGGCCATCGTCGTTCTCGGCCTGATGTGCGGCAGCGAGCTGAATGTCGCCGCCTTCGGTCATCCCACGCTGAATCGGCAGAGCACGGATGTGCACATCCCGGTGCGTGCCTCCTTTGCCACGCTCTTCGGTCGCGTTATGCCGTTCTGGATGGTTACTTCCACCGTGCTAAACCTGCTTCTGCTCTTTCCGTTTGCACATCTCGGCGTGCTCGCCGGCCATCTGGCGCAGGCGGCTTTCGCAATCCAGGTCTTCGCCATCGTTTTTTCGCTGGCAGCTCCGGTCCCCATCAACAATCGCGTCAAGTTGTGGACGCCGGCCAATCTGCCCGCCAATTGGCGCGCGCAGGAGCGCCGCTGGGATCTCTACCACTGGTTCCGCACCGTGGGGCTGATTGTCGCCTTCGCTTTGCTGGTGCTCAGCGCGCTGCACTGAGTGGGCGAACATTGCCGTCATCAAGATGCAACGCGCCAAACTGCACTATGATTCCAATCGCGAAGGATCGCTGACCGCCTGAATTTCCAACCCAAGGAGCCCGCCGCCATGACGACCGCATCCACTTCTCTTCACGAGCTCTCTCTTCTCGAAGTCCCGGCGTGGAAAGCACTCCAGAAACATTCCGCCGAAATCGCGAAGACCACCCTGCGCCAGCTCTTCGATCAGGATCCCGAGCGGGGAACACGCTTCACCGCGGAAGCTGTCGGCCTCTTTCTCGACTACTCGAAAAACCGCATCACCGCCGACACCGTCAAGCTGCTCCTTCAACTCGCCGAAGAGCGCGGCCTGAAGGACCGCATCGCTGCGATGTTCCGCGGCGACAAGATCAACATCACGGAAGACCGCGCCGTTCTTCACGTCGCGCTTCGCGCGCCCAAGGACGAAGTCATCAAGGTCGATGGGGAAGACGTGGTGCCCGGCGTTCACGCCGTGTTGGACAAGATGTCCGCGTTCTCCGACAAGGTCCGCAGCGGCGCATGGAAAGGCCACAGCGGCAAGCGGATCAAGAACATCGTCAACATCGGCATCGGCGGCTCGGACCTCGGGCCGGTCATGGCCTACGAAGCGCTCAAGTACTACTCGCCAGCGCGATCTCACCTTCCGCTTCGTCTCCAACGTCGACGGCACCGACTTCGTCGAAGCCGTCCGCGATCTCAGCGCGGAAGAAACACTCTTCCTCGTCGCTTCCAAAACCTTCACCACGCTTGAAACCATGACCAACGCGCACGCCGCCCGCGCCTGGGCGCTCAAAGGCCTCGGTGGCGATGAGTCTGCGATCGCCAAGCACTTCGTCGCCATCTCCACCAATGCAAAGGAAGTCGCGAAGTTCGGCATCGACACTGCCAACATGTTCGGCTTCTGGGACTGGGTCGGCGGCCGCTACTCCATGGACTCCGCCATCGGCCTCTCCACCATGCTCGCCGTCGGCCCGGAGAACTTCCGCGCCCTGCTCAGCGGCTTCCATCAGATGGACGAGCACTTCCGCACCACGCCTTTGGAGAAGAATCTCCCGGTGCTCATGGGCCTGCTCACCGTCTGGTACACCGACTTTTTCGATGCCCAGACCCAGGCCGTTCTGCCTTACGAGCAGTACCTGAAGCGCTTTCCCGCCTATCTGCAGCAGCTCACCATGGAGAGCAACGGCAAGCACGTCACGCTGGACGGCAAGCGCGTCGAAACCCAGACCGGTCCCGTCTACTGGGGCGAGCCCGGCACCAACGGCCAGCACTCCTTTTATCAACTCATTCACCAGGGAACGCGGCTCATCCCCTGCGACTTCATCGGCTTTCTCAAGACGCTGAACCCGCTCGGCGATCAGCACGCCATGCTGCTCGCCAACGTCTTCGCCCAGGCCGAAGCCCTCGCCTTCGGCAAGACCGCCGAGCAGGTCAAGGCCGAAGGCACCGCGGACTGGCTCGTCCCGCATCGAGTCTTCGAGGGCAATCGCCCGTCGAACACCATCCTCGCGGAGCGCCTTACACCGGAAATCCTCGGCAAGCTGGTCGCGCTCTACGAGCACTCGGTCTTCACTCAGGGCGTCATCTGGAACATCGATTCCTTCGACCAGTGGGGCGTCGAGCTGGGCAAGGTGCTGGCGCAGAAGATCATCGGCGAGCTCGCAAGCCCGACCGAGCCCAAGTTGGCCCACGACAGTTCGACCACCAACCTGATCCGCAAATTCCGCAAAGGCAGTCTGAGCTGAGAGGCTGTTTCGGCGTGGTTTGAGCGGCCAGGTCATTACGACGTTCCACGTGAACGTCCAAAGGAAGCGTATGCGCCAGGACGGCTCTTCCTGCCCCACTTGCGTCATTGTCGGGCGGCCAGCAGGAGCTTCTAATTCAGCAAGGTACGGAACCTGTCCCGGCCTGCAAATGGACCGCAACTAACTAGGAGCGCTGGGGTTTATCCATTCGAAGAGTAAGGAACTCAGAAGTACCGAAAAGGGGAATACACCCTATGGATTCCACCAAACGAGCCTTTCGCCTCTCCCGCCCAGCGGCTGCTCGTCTTTCCTTTGTGCTTAGCCTTGGTCTCACCGGCGCTGCGACGTTTGCCGCAGCGCCGTCTCTCTACGCGCAGCAGAACGCGCGCACCGATTTCGCCATTCAGTCCGATGTCCTCAAAGCCTTGAGCAGCTATCCCGATCTCAGCGGCGAGCACATCACGGCCTCCGCGAGAGATGGCATCGTGACGCTTGCCGGTACCGCCAGCTCCGATACGGCGAAGAACCAGGCGCAGGTTGTCGCGGCCACGGTCGATGGCGTGCGCTCGGTGGTGAATAACGTCACCGTCACCGGTGGCGTATCGCCGCAGGCCAGCACCGGCGATCCGGCCGACAGGAATGACGCTCCGGACGACCAACCGGTGCAGGCGCAGTCCACCGATCCCAATCAGCAGCAGGCTCCCTATACGCCCCAGCAGCAGCCGCAGCCCGGTTCCTCCGGCAACTGGGGACAGGCAGGGCCGCCGCCCGATGCGCAGAATGGTTCGATTCCACCACCCCCGCAGGAGAATCAGCAGGCTGGCCAGGAGGGCAATGCCGCGCCACCGCAGCAGCAGCCTGCCTATGGGCCGCCGAACGGACAGTATCCCCCTCAGCAGCAGTCGTATCCGCCCCAGTATCAGCAGCCTCGGCAGCCCTATGCCGGACAAGGCCGTCCATACGTGGCTCCGCATCTCGCGTCTACGCCGCTCACCATTCAGCCGGGGACGCTTTTCAGCATTCGCACTTCGGAGCCGCTCGATAGCCGCAAGCTGAAAGGCGGCGAGAACTTCCAGGCCGTCCTGGCGCAGGATCTCTATCAGGGCCAGTACCTGGCCATCCCGCGTGGCGCAGTTCTGCAGGGGAATGTGATCGGCGTGAAGAAGCCCGGCGCGCTCCGCGGCGATGCCGGCTTCGCGCTGCAGATCACCTCGATGAGCCTCGGCGGCCAGAATTACCCCATCGCCACCGACACCTTCGCCACGGATACCCGCGGCAAGGGTGGCTACACCACAGCGAATACCGTGGGCGGCGCCGCGATCGGTGCGCTCATCGGCGCCGTTGCGGGCGGGGGACCGGGCGCAGCCATCGGCGCAGTGGCCGGGGGCGGAGCGGGTCTCGGCGCATCGGCTGCCAGCGGCGGACCGCGCTCCATCATGCCGCCGGAAACGCTGCTCACCTTCCACCTGAAACAGCCATTGACCGTCAATCCCATCAGCATGGCCGAGGTGCAGCAGTTACAGGCATCGGTCAGGCCGCCGCAGCCGGTTCGCCGGCCACGTCCGCCGTATCCCTACGGCTACTACCCGCCGCCACCCCCACCGCCGCCTCCGGGCTACTACTACCCCTATCGCTACTGGCGGTAACTTGCTTCAAACAGAGAAGAGGACCAGTTCATTCGACTGGTCCTCTTCTCGTTGCGGGTTCTTTTGTCGCGGCTACTGACCGCCGTGTTCACAGCTCACTTTCGTATTCCAGTCCACGAAAGCACCCAGCGGATTGTTCTGCCACGCCCAGACGTGCAGTTCAAAAAATGTCGGCAGGTTGAACCGGTTCGGCGCCGCAACCAGCTGCAGCACCTGGCCTTCCAGCACCGGCGGTGTGCTGTTGTTGTTCTTTAACCAGGTATCGGCGTCCACAATGAACTCGACGCCGACCAGCCGCAGTCGGTTTCCCTCCGGCTCGTAAATCAGCGCCTGCGGGGTTTGGGCATTCAGCTCACCGTTGAGCAGCGCGCCGTTGACGTAATGGATGCCCATCGCGCCGAAGTCCGGGCCAGTGACGCAGCCCAGAAACGGTCCATAGCCCGCAGCCGTGGCATTGTTGACGTTCAGGTACTTTCGCGTCGCGTCCTGAACAATCTGAACCAGCCTGGCTGGAACGTGATCGCTGGTCATTGACATCGCATGATCCTGCGCGAGAAGCGGTGATGCGACGGGAGCGCCCAAGAGGGCGAGACAAAGGCAGGCCAGGGGCGACCAGCGGATGGATTTGCGGATCTTTGCCGCTACAGCTCTGAATGCTGACATCGGTTTGCTTCCTTTCGAGAACATGATTCGGTTGACAGGACCAGCCCGTGTTGGCGGGCCGGCGTGCGCGTGCGAACGCTCAATCGCGTCTCGCTCGAGATGCGGAACGAAAAGGTTCTGTTGAAAGGCCTGAGTAGATCTGGGGAGGGGGTGAGACCTCTGCTGGGGTCTCTTCAAAAGAAGAACATTCGATTGACACGGAGATTAGCTGCGCGAAGCGGCGCGAACAAGACGGCGGATCTGCCATTTCAGGGGGACGATTCGGCCACTCACCCGGTAGCTCGCTTCTGCGCGATCCCGTCTGCGGAAGCAACGCCGTTCTGGGGCGATCCAGTTCCCCTATATAATCGAAGCAAATTCTCGCCAGCGCGTCGCCATCAGCTCACATCCGTCTATTCGAAATCGTGATCTTCGGCCGCGACTGAGACTGTCTCTCCTCAAAAGGTCGTCATCGCTTCATGATTCGCTTCCTGCAAAAAGATTCCAAAGCCATCAAGATCGTCTTCTGGGTCATCATCCTCGCTGCCTGCATCAGCATGGTCGTCTTCCTGGTGCCCGGCATCTTCTCCAACGATCAGGTCAGCGGCACCACCACCTACGCTTCCATCCGGCCCGCCGGTCTTCTCGGCCGGTACTTCGCCTTCGGCAGCTCGCGCGACATCACCAATCAGGAAGTCACCCAGGTCGCCGGCCGTATCGCGGAGCAGCGTCACTATCCGCAGCAGGCGGTCCCCTTCCTGATGCCGCAGGCGGCGCAGGCGCTCATCCAGCGTGAAATCCTGCTGCAGCAGGCGGACAAGCTGGGTCTCAAGGTCACGGCCGAGGACATCCGCCGCGAGCTGCGCGAAGGCCCCTGGGCGATCTACTTCTTCCCCAAAGGGCAGTTCATCGGCCAGGACCGCTACGCCGACTGGGTGGACCAGCAATTTATATATATAAATTATTAATATACATACAATCCTAGAATACCTTTTCACCGTGGTTAAATTTTTGTTAAAAAACTAATTTCAATGACCAATAGAAAAATGTTTATCGCCACATCTTGCTTGTTATGCGACGTTACACTACACATTTTGGACGCCCTACCATGAAAACATCCCATGTCAACTATTAAATTGATGCAAAAAAAGGAGTTTTGGACTTTCGTTGTCAACAGAAAAGCATATGGTTAAGGGTCGGCGATTAGAAAAAAGTTTGGATGAGCTTGTAATGAAACAGGATATTAAGCATTCATTTTTATAGTACACACATAATTAAAACCCTATTGTATTCCATCTGAAAGACTATCTATGAAGAGATTTTTCATTGATAGATTCTGCTATTTATTTTTTATACGTTGTAATTGTATGCGTATTACAAAATTTCATTAAAAAAAGAAAGATTGTATGTAAGGAGTTTTAAAAATGTGCCTCAAATACACTGTGATTCTAGGTTTTAATAAAAGGTTCACTTCAAGCTTTGGAATCATCATGTTTGCAATTTTGGTCCTAAAGTTAACGACTATGAAAAATACACTTAAGACATCAATCAAGTCTCCACTAAAGAATCTAATAATCCATTCTCAAACCTTATAAAGCTATTCTAAATCTACTCAAATAATAATATTTTTACCTTAATTTCTACTACCAATCAATTGGCACTTAATTTATGAAAATAATTACATAACATCTCATACCATAAAACCTAAATCACATAATAATATGCAAAAGCCACAGTTAATCCATCTAAATTCCACCAACTCACACAATTCACACAAAGAATCAATTTCACGGATAAAACAATTAAACCGCCTACTAAATTATATAATAAAATATCACCAATCAATCAAATTCAACAAAACACATAGATTAAATATTAGGAATATAGAAAAATCACTAAGTACCATAGTAAATGCTTTGCCCTGGTTCGTGAACCGTTTGGACGGTTCTCACTAAAGGTCAACACATTTATCCTTGTCCAACAGATCAATTATAGTCAACCAAGTGCTTCTGTTCACTATTTGGTATTTTATTAGAGTATAGGCATGCTCACTAAAAGTCATCTAGAAAATTCCAGAAGCTTTACAAAATTATTTATGGTTTGGTACTCGGTTTGGTAAAGAACAGAGAGCTAAAACCCATGTGAAGTCGAGAAACTGTTGTGCGAAGTGATAGTTACAATAGGAGGTTTTGGAACTAATAAACCAGAAATGCATTCACAGTTCGTCTATTCAAATAGCTACTCAATTTGTTTCCCAAAAAAGCAGAACTTTAGATCCTCCTGAAGCACAAAATTGAACAAGTCCAATTGATATTAGAAAGGAAATTGGCCGGCTTGTCCGCTCTAGACATTCGTCTTTGGACACCAATTGATAATACGTTCAACTCAGAGATGTAATGCCTTGTTAGACACGCTTAGTTGAAAATTATATAAAGAGCATCCTCCGGATTGTGCAACTAGTGCCAGCAATATCCACATTTGTATTATTTTACACATTTGTACTATTTTACTATGTAAAAGTACAGAGAATTGCCTTTGGTCTTTTTGGACATGTGGAACAAAGGAGTGTACAGGCTGTAGATAGATTTGAGAGATTGCCAACAGAGTTGTGTAGGCTCGTGAAAGCATATCTAACGAAGGAGTGGGGGCTAGTGGCATTGGGTATCACGAGTGTTATTCTGGACATTGTCCAGAATAATTTTGTTGGTAGTCATGTGATTGTCTTGGATGGTTCATCTACTCGGACACATTATTTTACATTGCAGCATAGCTTTGCAACATCTTCCACAACAACGCAACGTATCATCTACAACTTTGTCTTGAATACATCCTATAATGTGTTGTACAAAAAACGTGTACAAGTAGATGAACCATTCAAAACAATCATATGACTACCAACGAAATCATCCTGGACAATGTCCGCAATAACAGCTCATGATATCCAATTCCACTAGCCCCCACTCGTTCGTTGATATACTTTCACAAGCCTACACAACTCTGTTCGATCTGTAAGAAATCTATCGACAGCATGTGACATCCTGTCTCTGTTCCACATGTCGAGAAAACCAACGACAAGTTCTTTGTATTCTCTGTATTGTGAAGCAATTCCCCTCTAAACTAGCATCATGCGCATTGTACTTCCGATCTTCACATTTTGCGAAGTCAAACCTAAACCTCTGCATATATGACTTTTGTGATGTATGCAGCTTCTTATATATAGTGGACCAAAACGCCTTTAGAGGCTTTAATTTCCTCAATGGTGGATGAACCTCAAGCAACACTTCTGTAACTTGGGCCATCAAGAACTTCCTGTACAACCTAATCTTTGTTATTGGATTCATTGTCTACTTTCACAAAAAATACTAATACGTCATTTGGTCCAGTACCAATGGAAGGTATCATCCCAAACATTGTACATCATTGTCGCCCAACATCGTTCCTCTACTATAGCTTAATTTCTGGTCCGCAATATGAGCTTGAGTGGATCTACGGCCTCAATCCACCATCCATGTTCTTTTCTATTAGTTGAGAGTATTAAGCGCCATAATTATACAAAGTAAACAAATTAAAACACAATTAATATTTGAAGTTTTTTGATTGTGTTGAACATTGACCAATATTGACATGAGTTCAAGATTAAAATATTAGGTGGGAAAAATATAAACACGACAATTAATGGTTCTCAAAAGAAAAGCTCATAATCACCTTAGAGGTTTTATAGAATTCAAATAGAAATCTCTTAAAAACATAGTTAACGTAATTGGAAGATATATATCATAAAAAGTATGATTTCAAAATATTTACATTCATAGACTTTTAGCTCCTTTATATGCTTTTCCAACATGTCATTTTTTGGCACTAATTTTTCATTGAAGCAAAAGTGTTTTAGTTCTTCAATTGAAAGATTCCTATTACATTAAAGTAAAAAAACTTTATAAATTAAAAGTTAAAGTCTTTTGTTTTTTCCTTTAAAGTAATTTCTTTTATCTTTTATAAAATCTTCTACAGCTTTTATCTAATCTACTTTAGCAACAAATGAAGGAGCCTCTAAGTTCAATTGGCCCATAATTTACGTTCAAGACTAAAATTTAAATAGTCCACATTGATTAGAAGTTTTCGAAGAAAATAAAAAATATATCAGCTCATGCTTTAAATTCATAGCGCCAAACATTAAACATATAGAGCTTCGAAGCTGCAGAGTCTCAAATTTGGACTTGAAGTTTGCATTGAACAAATCTAAGTCAAATTTGGGCTTCTTTAACTAAACAAAAATATTTACCAAATCACTTTTATAATTTTAAAAACCTAAGATGAAATTTCAAGGTCAATAATTCCTAGAGACTATAATGTTCTATATTGCTTTCAAATTACGGATATCCGCAGCTAATCCGTGGGTGCATTGCAAAACATGCTAATTTTAGTTCCTTTTGATAATAAATCTTGGAATCCAACATAAAATTTAGGTGCCCCTGACTTCTATAGGCCCTAATGTGTTGTTTGTTTTTTGAATTGCGGCAATCTACATCAAATTTGAGCATATATGGCAAATTTTGCTAAAATTAGCATATTTTTAATGTAAATATCGGAACCCAACATTAAATATTGGTGCCCCTAACCTCTACATGCCCTAATGTGTAATTTTTCTTGCGGAAATCTACATTAAATTCGAGCATGTATGACAAAATTTGCTAAATTTAGTAGATTTGACTATAAATCTTGGAACGTAACATTAAATGTTGGTTCTTCTAACTTCTAAGGTCTCTAATGTGTTGTTTTTTAATTGAATTGTGGAAATCTACATCAAATTCGAGCATATATGGCAAAATATGCTAAATTTAGAAACTTTTAACTATAAATTTCGGAACTGAACATGAAATTTGGGTGTCCCTAACCTCTAGAGTCTCCAATGTGGTACTTGTCTTTCAAAATCTACATCAAATTTCATCATGTATGGTACATTATTCAATATTCAATAATTTTTAAAAGAAATTCTTGACACCCAACATGAAATTTGGGTGCTTCTAATTTCTAGGGGCTCTACTGTGGAGTTTTTTTTTGTTAGAGAAATTTATGAGAAATTTGACTTCCTGGGGGCTAAATTTAGTAGTTGATGCCTATATGTTAAATCCAAATTCAATGTTCAAAATGTAATTGTACATAAAGTTCTACGTGTAATTGAAAGTGAGATTAAATGATTCGAAGTGAAAACAACATATGACTGAGGCATTTTTGAAAATAAACAAATTTACGAAAATAATGCTTACCTCGACTTGTTAAGTGTCACGATGTTCACTATAATCAAGCACACCTACAATGAATTATAAAAAACAAGGTTGAAATCATCGAAGATGTAAATTTAGGAAAAATGTACTAAAAGAACACCAAATCCTTCCATTATATACGACAAGAACTTGATAAAGGATCTCCACAAATCAGGAGAAATTTCATCCAAAAAGTAATCAGAAATTTCTTTTGAATTTGTTAATAGTCCAGAAATTAGACATTGGAATATATAAGGGTCAATGGTAGTGGCTTCTGATCAATAAAGAATATCTTTTTAGCCTACTTCAATACGCTTTTATTTTCTATTGAATTCTAAATAGGAGTAATAGATCTTTTGAAGTTAGTACGAGAGTTTGTAGTATACATAGGCAAGAGTTATTTATGAAATGGCATAGGTGACTAGGTGAGGTGTGGGCATCATTCAAAAAAAATGAAACATATGTTTTATATGATATAAAGGCTTATATAGAGAGAGGCTCAATCTATCATGCATCAACTCCATATGTGGTGGTTGGGCCTTTAGGAGTTAATCCCTAATTTTTCCAAATACACAAGTTAGCAAAAATTAACAAAAAAATTCTTTGAAATTATCAAAATAGGATTCATTCCTCTAAAATAATATGGAAGGATACAAGAAAGTGTTTTATTGGGCCCGAATGGATAGTGTTTGAGAGTTTTAGTGAATAGTCATTCGTCGAGTGTTTTAGATTTTCGTGTAGGAATTCAAGCATTTATGTTTGATTTAACTTGTCTATCTTCATTTTCATTCACAATGAACAAATGCCATATGTGTTATATGAATTGTAGAACTACCATGTCAAATACAATTACGATTACAATTACCTTCTAATTGTAAGTACATTATAGTTCCATTGCATAAGGGTGTTGGCTCCCATCACTAGAATATGCTATTTCTATTTTAAAAGTGTGAAACTTTTCAATGGTATTGTAGTGAAATGGATTCATGGATTTGCAGTTTGAATAGCCATTTTCATTAGAAGAAAGAAAAAATGGAAAGCAGAGCATTTGGGAGTCTTATAAGAGCGGTGAATGCAATGCTCGGGGGGTTACTGGCGAAAATTTTAGAAACAACGTGGAATAAATAGAGGTCCAATATATTCATTGTAGATAAATTTTGTAAAAAATGTACATGTAAAATAGGGGATTTTTAAAAAGTGAAACATGTTTATATATAAAATACCATCACATATAATATTCTTAGGCTTTTTATATGTAAAATACCATCACCTAATAATATTTTTTGCTAAAATTTTTAGCTAAAAATGACCCCAAATAAATAGATCATTATCGCACGTGTATACAAAATATACAAGGGAGTGACCTCCCCGAGATGCAATGACATGTGCACCAAGAAGTGTGGGAGAGAGAATTATCCGAGTTACTCGCATCCAACTATTTCAAGAACCTTGTTCATCAGCACAACAAGGCATG
The DNA here is from genome assembly GCA_963758545.1 of uncultured Acidobacteriaceae bacterium. Taxonomy (GTDB): domain Bacteria; phylum Acidobacteriota; class Terriglobia; order Terriglobales; family Acidobacteriaceae; genus KBS-83. The sequence continues at coordinate 756,361 of CAVWVY010000002.1, forward strand.
GAAGTCCGAGAAGGGGCTTTGTGGAGCTTCTAAATGCGAACAACATTGTTGTTTGAACGGGAGTGATAGACGGCGACCGAAATTGTAGAATGGAGTTGAATGCGGTGAAATTTGGTTACAAGATGGATTAGAAAAGACTCTAATTTGCAATTAGAGTAACGCATCATGCATTGAAACATTCAAATGTGGCATGTGAAAATAGACAATCCGTTTCATAGATGATCTTGTCAAGAAGGTTTTTATGGTATTTGCACGTATGGTCACTTTCCGTTGAAGTATCTAAAGTTGTGGGTGCTCGCAATTTTAAATTCTATTGCCACATTTGAATGTTTCAATGCATGATGCGTTACTTGTCTTTTGTAGAGCATGCGAATATAAATGATGCTATATTACTTTGAATATTTGAAAAAAAATTAGTTTCAACAAATACTAAAGAGTATCTTATACTGGGTCTCACGGTTGTTTCTAATATTTTGCTAGTGAAGCACTTGAGTAAAAAACCAATTCTACCTTGTCTTTTCTCTTTAAATAATTTTTTTCTAAACTTTACAAAAAAACTCAATTAGAGTCTTTTCTAATCCATCTTGTAACCAAAAGAGGAAAATTGAACAAAATAGAACATTAAACATAAAAGTCTAGTCTAAAAAAGCCATATTGAATTCAAGGTCCTCTATATATATACATGTATGTAGACAAGCATGATTTGTGTTTGTCCTGATTAATGAGTGTTTGTCCTGATTAATGATTTTTGTTGCTAGTTTTAGCTAAATTGATACATAAAATTTGGGTTGGCTAACTTATACAAAGGATTTTTGAAATATTCAAGGGAATATAGCCATATTTCTATATGGAGTTAAGATGTGTAGCCTCTTTAAACCTAGGTATCAAGAGTATTGCCTAGGTAGCACATGTGTATTACCTTGATATCACCTATATATTAAGTTATCTGGAAACACAAGTGGTGCATGAGTGGACTGCTCTCCACTATAATTACAACTTTTAACGAACCATTATTTCATGAATAGTTCCCACGGTCGGGTCTGTTAGCTTTGGGGAACTTTGTGGAACCTCTACTCTTGACATTAAGAAGGGACATGAGCTCTACACCCCATGGTGGTGCAGGGCCTCGCTTTTAGATTATTCTCCAATTTACTATAGACTAGTTTTGCAGTTTTTGAACTCA
>CAVWVY010000003.1:0-953095 GCA_963758545.1 uncultured Acidobacteriaceae bacterium
AACCGCGAAGTCTCCGAGACTCTCATCGCAGTGCCTCTTTCCACTGCTGCGTCGCCCGAAACACAAGCGCCATCCGTGCAGTCAGCAAAGGCCCTACTTCCGGGCACAGCGAAGGCCCGTCGGGGTGGTCACGACTGGCGGCTGCATCGCCATGCCGACTACCAGCGCGTCTACCAGGCCAGCCGGAAACAATTTGCTTCGCTGTTGACATACTTTGTCGCCCCGCAGCTCCCAGGAAGAATGGACTTAGGACCACACGGGCCTGCAGATCTGCACCCTGGTCTGCGCATGACCCCGCGCGTCGGCATCACCGCGGGCAAGGTGCTGGGCAAGGCGGTGGAGCGCAATCGCATCAAGCGGCGCATGCGCGCGGCCATCACCGGAAACCTCGATGCATTGCCCGGCGGCGTGGACGTGGTGCTGCATCCCAAACGTGCCGTCCTCACCGCCGACTGGATCACACTGCGGAACGAAGTGCGGCGCATCTTCGTAAAGATAGAAGAGACCCAGGCGCGGAGTGCGCCCATGCCGACAAATACGGCCCAGGCATCCCCGAAGCAGGAACTCCCGGAGCGCAGTCCCGGGAGCGAAGACTCCCGGAAGAAAAGTCATGACTCGCGGATTGCTCTGGCTCTACAAGCGCACACTCTCGCCCCTGCTGCACAGCCTTGCCGGGGTCACCGGCGCCTGCCGTTTCCAGCCAACCTGTTCCGAGTACGCCGCGCTGGCCATTGCGACGTACGGACCGCTGCGTGGCGGCTGGCTTGCCATTCGGCGTGTGCTCCGCTGCCAACCGCTCTGCCGCGGGGGCTTTGATCCCGTGCCCGGCACCGGCTACGACCGCGCCCAGGCAAGCCAACCATCACCCCGTGACGTAATGCATTTACCATGATGGGAGAGGCGGCGCCCAGTGGCAGCCGGCTGAAACCGGGTCGATTCCCCTTTTTGCGCCCTCAAGCGATCCCGATCCAAAAGACGTAGACGAGCCCGAACGGGTAAGTCAGAAGAAAAGCGAGCACAGTTTCCTTGGCAGAGATACGCAATCCCAACCAACAGGGCGGTGGCAAGCAGCAGGACTCCCGCTCGTTCCTTATCTTTTCGCTGGTCTTTGTGGTGATGTTGCTGGCCTTGCAGTACTTCCGGCCAAAAAAGCCGGAGCCGCAGCCCACCCAGCAGAAGCAACAGCAGAGCGCAACACCAGCCACGCCCGCGGCAGCTCCGGCCGACAACAATGCGGCCGACAACAGTGCGGCCGATAACGCTCCGGCCCCGCAGAAGACGAAAGGCAAAGCCGGTGCAACCGCGCCCGCATCCGTTGCCGCCACCGCTGAGCAGACCACGACGATCGAAAACGAGAACTACCGCATCGTTTTCACCAATCGCGGCGCCGCAGTCAAAAGCTGGGTGCTGAAGCGGTATGAGGACGACAACGGCAAGCCGCTCGACCTGGTGAACGCCGAGACCGCGGCCAAGTTCGGCTATCCGCTCTCCCTCTACAGCTATGACGCCGGCATGCGCCAGCGTCTGGCCACGGCGCTCTACGTGCCGTCGTCGACCGGCAACGCTCACCGCGCCCGGCGAGCTCACTTTCAATTACGCAAGCGGCGGCCTGGTGGTCAAAAAGACCTTTAGCTTCGACGCCAGCTACGTGGTTCACGTCACCGCATCGGTGACGAATAACGGCGCGCCGTCCCCCACGCTCGTATCCTGGCCCGCCGGCATCGGCGACCAGAGCACCCTCCCGTCCTACTCCAAGGCCCAGTTCGACACCTCGCAGAACGGCAAGTTCGAGAAGACGGCGCTCAAAAAGGTCAGCGGCGGCGCCACCCTGAACGGCCCCTTCGACTACGCCGGCATCAGCGATCTCTACTTCGGCGCGATCTTCCTGCCTGACCAGCCGGACCAGACCTCCGTCGTCTCGCTGAGCAATCCATGGAGCATTCCCAAGGACCCCAAGCAGCCCAAGGGCGCGACCGAATCCGTCTCCGTACTCGGAGCCGCGGTTGGCTCCATGAGCGACGCCCGTCTCGCTGCGCATCTTCGCCGGCCCCAAGGTGATCTCCGTCCTGAACAGCGTGCACGCCACCTCTGCCAGTGGCACGGCGAGCGGCCCGAACATCGAGCCCATCCTCAACTTCGGCTGGTTCGGCTGGATTGCCAAGCCGCTCTTTGTCGTCCTGCGCTTCACCTACGACCACGTTGTGCCCAACTGGGGCTGGTCCATCCTCATCCTCACCCTGCTGCTGAACGTGCTGATGCTGCCCACCCGCATCACCATGATGAAGTCCGCGCTTAAAATGCAGCGGATCCAGCCGGAAATGCAGCAGATCAAGGAGCGATACAAGAAGTACAAAGCCACCGATCCCCGCCGTCAGGACATGAACAAGGAGATCATGGAGCTGCAGCGCCGCGAGGGCGTCAACATGTTCGGCGGCTGCCTCCCCATGCTCATCCAGTACCCGCTGCTCTACGGCTTCTACGAGATGCTGGAGAACGTCATCGAGCTCCGCCACGCCCACTGGCTCTGGCTGCACGACCTCGCCGCCCCGGACGCGCTCTACATCCTGCCCATCTTCGTCATCGTCACCATGTTCACCACGTCCTACCTGTCGCCCTCGCCCGGCGTCGATCCGGCGCAGCAAAAGATGATGGCCTTCATGATGCCGCTGATGTTCGGCTTCATCATGCTCAACATCGGCTCAGGCGTCGCGCTCTACTGGGCCGCCAGCAACCTGCTCACCACCGGGATGCAGATCATCATGAACCGGACCGGCATGGGCAAGCAGATGCGCGAGATAGCAGCCAAGCGAGCAGCCAAGAAACTGCCACGAGCCGGGCGGCGTACCGCCTAGATTCCACGGATAATAGGATAGAAAGCTATGCCGATCGAAGACTACCGCGCTGCCGCCAACACCATTTCCGAGTTCCTCAAGCTCCTGGTCGCCACCGGCGGCCTCCGTCTGAAGTACCGCATCACCGCCGGCGAAGGCGCCGCCGATCCCGACGGCCTCGAAGCGCGCGAGATCTACGTCGAGATCGCCGGGCCCGACGCGACGCTGGTCACGCAGCGCAACGGCGAGCTGCTGCGCGCGCTCGAACACATAGCCGCCAAGATGGTCCACCTCGAGCCGGAAGAGCATGACCGCATCTCCTTCGACAGCGGCAACTTCAAAGCCATCCGCGCGCGCGAGATGAAGATGGCCGCCGATGCAGCGGCGGAACGCGTGCGTCGCTCGGGCGCCCCCTACAGCTTCCAGCCCATGAGCTCGCGCGAGCGCCGCATGCTGCACCTCGCCTTCCGCCAGTTCGACGATCTGGAAACAGAATCCAGCGGCGAAGGTCTGCGCCGCTTTGTCGTGGTCTATCGCAAGGGCGACAAGCACATCCCGCCGGCAGCAGCAGCGCCATCCTTCCAGCGCGGCGGCCGCGGCGGTCGCGATTCACGCGGCGGCGGCCGTGGTCCCGGACGCGGATCGGGCGGCCATGACCGCCGCGGCCCCGGAAATAGAGACGATCGCCGCGGCCCCCGCGGTCCCCGCCGCTAAGGCGTCTTGTCTGTGATCGAGACCGGCCCTTCATCAAGCCGCAGGTGAATAAAGGAGCATGGCTTGAGCATCAGAAGTGCCACACTGGTGGACGAAGAAGCAGTCGTGGCCTTGTGGCTTGCCTGCGACTTGGTGGCAAGCTACAACGACCCCTCCCATGACTTCAACTTCGCCATCTCCGGAACCTGCTCCGATGTTCTGGTGAGCGAAGACGCAACCGGCGGGATCAACGGCAGCGTCATGGTGGGTCACGACGGTCATCGGGGCTGGCTTTACTACGTCGCCGTCGCGCCCCGGCAACGCGGCACTGGACTCGGCCGCGACCTGGTATCGGCAGGCGAGCAATGGTTGCGCCGTCGAGGCATTGTGAAAGCTCAGCTTCTTGTTCGGGAGACGAACACCGGCGCGGTCTCGTTCTACGAGCATCTAGGTTTCGAGATTGCTCCCCGAGTCGTAATGAGCAAATGGTTGAGTGAATAAACGCAGCCTCCCGACCTTGCCGGATACCGGTGTGCCCCATCGTGAGCGAAGCGAAGGGTGGGATCCCCCAGCGGGCCGATCCCGAACATCGTCATCCCAGCCGAAACGCAGTGGAGGTGATCTGCTGTTCATACGCACCGCCCCGAATGGGGTGCCCCATACTGAGCGCATCCGGGGTCCCCAAACTGCGCGCTTTTCGCAGGTTGGGGTGGAAAGCGAAGGGTGGGATTCCCAAGCCGTCCGATCCAAAAACATCGTCATCCCAACCGGAGCGAAGCGAAGAGCCTGCTCTAAGCTTGTCGAAGGGACATGAATTCGTGAGCGTGAGCGACCAAAGGGAGCGGACCCAGCGGAACGCGCCGCAGGCGCAATCGCCTCGGACGGCCAGTCCCCGCGCCAAAGGCGCAGACGCCTTGGACGGCCAGTCCGCCAACGACACCATCGTAGCCATCGCCACGCCCCCCGGCCGGGGCGGCATCGGCATCGTCCGCCTCTCCGGGCCGGATGCCTGGCGTCTGCTCTCGTCACATCTTGAGTTACGATCTCCACTCCACCCCGGGCGCGCCCGCTACTGCGCCATCGTGGATGGGGGCGCGCGCCTCGACGAAGGCGTCGTCACCGCCTTCGCCGCGCCCAACTCCTACACCGGCGAAGATGTGCTGGAGATCGCCGCCCACGGCTCGCCCGTCATCCTCGACCTGCTCGTCCGCCGCGCGCTCGAAGCTGGCGCGCGCCTCGCCCGTCCCGGCGAATTCACCGAGCGCGCCTTTCTCCACGGCCGCATCGACCTCACGCAGGCCGAGGCGGTCCGCGACCTCATCGCTGCCGAAACGCTCTACCAGGCTCGCGTCGCCGCCGAGCAGCTGGGCGGTGCGCTCAGCCGGCGCGTCGCCCCGGCAAAGGAACAGCTCGTCCAGCTCATCACGCTGCTCGAAGCCGGCATCGACTTCGCCGAAGACGATATCGACGTCACGCCCGACGCGGACATCGCCCGCCGGCTCGACGCTCTCGATCAAGCGCTCGCGCCCATCGCAGCCAGCTTTCGCGAGGGCCGCCTGGTCCACGACGGCCTCACCCTGGCGATCGTCGGCCGCCCCAACGCCGGCAAATCCTCGCTCTTCAACCGCCTGGTCGAGCGCGAGCGCGCCATCGTCACCGCCACCCCCGGCACCACCCGCGACCTGGTCACCGAGCGCATCTCGCTCGGCGGCATTCCGATTGAACTGGTCGACACCGCCGGCCTCCGCGAGACCGAGGACGAGGCCGAGTCGCACGGCGTAGCGCGAACCCACAGCGCCATGGCCGATGCCGATCTTGTCCTGCTGCTGCTCGATGCCACAACCGCCGTCGACGCCAACGGCACGTTGCATCTTCCCGGAGACGACGCCCGCCTGCTGAAGTCGCTCGAAGACCGCGCACCGCTCGTGGTCGTAAACAAAATCGATCTGGCGCGCCCGACGCGCGTTGTCGATCTGGCCCGGCCAGCGCACATCGACTCCTCCAGCCCGACGAGCGCAGATCAACCGCCCAGCGAGCCAGCCCAGGTCTCCGCGCTAACCGGCGAAGGCATCTCCGAGCTGCGCGCAACACTGCTGGAGCGCGTACGCGGATCCAGCAACGACGCCGAAGGCGGCATGCTCACCAGCCTCCGCCACTACGAGGCGCTGGCCAGGGATGCACCCAGGCACTCGCGCGAGCACGTGCAGCACTGGCCCAGCAAGTCCCGCACGAAATGCTGCTGCTGGACTTATACGCAGCCCTCCAGCAGCTCGACCAGCTCACCGGAGCCACCACCGCAGACGACATCCTGAACCGCATCTTCTCCACCTTCTGCATCGGCAAATAAATAACTTCAATTTCCAAGCCGTCCCAGGAGATCCAAATCGAGAGTAAGTAGCGTTGGCATGGCCTCACGGCTCTCTCTGTGAGCCTTCCTATTGCACCCAGATAAGCCCGCGCAAGGCAACATCTTGCCCGTCAAGGCATATGTGCATAGAAAGTGTTTGCATAGATTCAAGACAGCGCTAAGATCGGGAGCCGAGGGACACGGGCGATGTCGGATGAGGAATTTGAACGAATGAGGTTTGAACAACGACAGCGCCGAGTCATGTACGTTGTCCTTGCTTCGTTTCTAATGGCCACAATGGTAGTGCTCTATCTTCGCTGAGTGACTGTGGAGCGTGTTCACCTCCACGCGGATGACTAAGCGCTCTTCGACTTATCACTCGGTGACAGCTCGGTCACGGAAGTCACGGAACGTCTGCTTTGGTCTGGTTTCGCTTTCACGTGCCAGAGCCGGTAAAGCATCACGATGAAGACGATAGTGAAGAAGGCACAGCCAAAAGGGACCCTATGGCCAATGGGTTTTCCCAAGATCAATCGAACGATGACGATAGTTCCCGAAATGAGCATGAGTGAAGCAGTCAGGCCGAGCGCCATCCCTCGAGCTGCGTACCACACCTGCTTCTTCAATCGCCTCTTCGAAAGGCCCTTTAGTGACATGTGTGTTTCCCCGTGCATGGAAAGGGATTGAATGAGCCGTAGGGGAAGGGATCGCCTGATGTAGGTAGGTCTATCTTAGTACTTCGATATGGCTCGCGGAGCCAGCCTTTTTATTTCCAAACCCAGACATGGAAAGCCAGTGCCAAAACGGAAACGAGAGGCGCCTGGGAGCTCACCTGGTGGCATCGCCGCGAGGACGGATAGTCCTGCAGAGCGGCTTCTGTAGTCCCTTTTTCATTCGAGATTCATACTCAGCAACGGAAGCCGCAACTCCCGTCCGGACGCGGTCTTCAAGCCAGCGCAGCGGATTGGTAGTAGTGGTTTCTCGTGTCTGCTTTTAGCAGTGCCGCACGCATCTTCTCCACCTTCGGCATCGGAAAAAATCGAGCTTCTGGGCGCCTGAAGGATGGAATCATTTAAGTCAGCGCGAGAGCGACGTGGTCACGCGCATTCATTTGCCGGCAGCGGCGGCCGCCTTCTTTTTCTGCGCTTGCACGGTCCAGGGTGGCACGATGCCATTCTGCCGCGCGTAGGCGATCAATTGCCCCAGGTGTTCGTGCGCGTCGGCTACCAGAATGTAAATAACGTCGCCCTCGTTCGCCTGCGGGCCGAGCTTCGGCAGCAGCTTTGCGAAATCCGCGTTGCTCATGCCGTTGATCGTTTTGTCCGCGAAATCCCAGGACTGATTCAGATCCTCAACGATGCGATCCTTCTCGGTCGTGGATTTTTCGAACTCCCGCGCTTTAAACCCTGCCGGAGGGGTCGCGCCCATCATGCTGAGGATTCCGTAGCGCTCTCCGGCAACATGCAGAAACACCTCAGCAAAGGACCGGGTGTCGGAGGAAGGGCGCCAGGTGAGCTTGTCGCTCGGCAGTGCTTCGACCAGATCGACACACTTCTGATTCACGCCCTTCAGATCAAGCAGGGCCTGGGCTTTCATGTCATAACTGGGTGCAGTGCGGTCAGTGGTGTTGTCGGCAGGTGCGTGCATTGCGAAAGCACTGGCATTCACCATGCATGCGAAACAGATCAAAGAGAGAATCGGCGTTTTCATGGCGGTCTCCGCTTAGTCGAGCCCTGCAATCGCCACGAGGCTAGGCCTGAGGCGGCAAAGAGACAAGCAGTTCGCGACCGGCCGTGTGTTTGTAGCGATGAGTCGCTACATTCACGAGATAGATAATTTCCGGAGATAGGCAAGGAATTGCCAACTCATTCAAAGATACTTGGCGCTGCGGGTTTCTTATGGATCATCCCACGGAGCGCGCAAGACGGCGATCAGCCATGCAACGCCGTACACGAGTCCAAATGAAACTGCGCTGGCTGCTATCAGGATCAGGAATTGTGTCCACCCTGAAATCGTGGGCCACGTCTTCTCCACAAGAATGTTGAAGGCCAGAACGGCCACAACCGGCGGTACTGTCCACCATCTCAAGAGCCGCACCCTCGGCCTGCGTAAGGCTGACATGTGGAACATCCGCATGAAGTCTATATCTTAATTACTTAAGACATCCTTAAGCAGCCGGGGTTGCCCATGTATCGGTTGAATGTGGCTCTGATCCGGCTTCGGGTGCCTTGGATACCACGCGTGTCCGCTCCCATCCCACCGAAGCGAAGCTACGTGAAGGGCTTTCTGTTGGCCGGGGAAGATCGACTTGGCGCGTTGCCCACGGTGGCGGCGAAACGCTCTAGTGGTAACCGCCCCTACCTATCCGCTGGATCCCGCTGACCCGACTGTGTGATTCAGGCCGGACGCGCACTCGTGGCACGCTCAACCCATCATGAGAATGAATCTCAATGCCCGCGGCGTATCGTCGCCCCGCTCCGGCCTTCAGGAGGACCGCATCGTGCTCACGATTCGGCCTGCCTGCCAGTTGCCTGGCGACTACTGCTACACCACAAACGGCGAGTCGTTGCGGCGTCTATTGCTTCGCACGGATCTGCCATCGACGGTCCTCGAGCGGTTCGAGACCGGCATCTGGACTGCGAAGGGCTCCAATTTGCCCGGCGTGGAAATAAGCGAAAAGACCCTCCACGAGATCGGCTACTTCGTAGACTAGCGTCCCCTGTCTGTGCCTAAGCCCACGAAGTGGGTGCCCCGTCCTGAGCACAACGGCGTCCCCAAACTGCGCGCTTTTCGCAGGTTGGGGTGGAAAGCGAAGGGCGGGATACCAGAACTTGCCGCCGGCCGAGGGCAGCTTTAGTGGTGCCCACCCGCAGAGGCAGCTCCACCGCCCACGGCGCCACCACCTCCCATAGACCGCCCGCCTCCGCCGCCGAACGATCCCGACGACATAGCAGGCGCCGAGTGCGCCCCGCCGCTCATCCCGCCGCCCGACGGGGCGGAATGTGTCGGCATCGCACTGTGGCCATTGGTTGGCATGGTGTGCGCAGCAGTATTACCACGATTCGCCGCCGCCATATTGCCCTGCGCGCCGTGATTCCCTTCCGCCGGGAAGTAGACCCCGCGCTCCACCGCACCATGGTGTGCCACGTCTGAGGAGATATGGTTCAGCTTGCCGAACGTGCCCCGCGGCACACCCAGGCCGGCAGAACCCTTGCGGAAGACGAACGAGTCCTTGTTCAGGTTGGAGACGACCAGAGGCTTCTGATTCACCGGGATCAACGTCGCGCCCAGCGGATGCGGCCGCGCGATCGGCGGTCTCAGGCCAGTCGGCTTGTTGGGCCTCGTCACTGCCGCCGTGTTCCGCAGCCCGTTCCATGTGCTGTTCGGCTGCCATCCCCAGCCTGCTCCTGGGCAGTAATTCCACATGCCGGAGTGGAACGCCGTCCATCCCCACGGATACGGTGAAACCCACGAATAGCCCGCGCCCGGATACCAGGCCCAGGTTCCATTCGAAAACGGGCTCCAGCCCGCGCCCACCAGATATGGCTGCCACATCATGCCGCAGCCGCCCATGTTGCTGAACCCGCCGTAGTAGTTCATGTCGGCCAGGCCGTAGCTATAGGGCGTGCCCGCGTAGTGGCTGCTGCTGGCCGGTGCAAAGTGGTTGTGATACTCCACCTGCTGTTTGTCCCAGTCGGCATAAGGACCCTTTTCATTCTTGCTCACCAGCGTCGGCGCAGCAGTGCCTGCAGGATCGAACAGCATCCCCTTCTTCTTGCCAATCTCGGTGGTGGTAGCTCCGTTCGTGGCCGCTACCGTGCCGTCCAGCACATCCAGCCGCGGCTGCTTCCCATCCAGTGCCAGCTCAATGTGAGACCCCGGGCTCAGTGCCAGAGTCTCCTTCCCGAACGTGATGTTGACGTTGCTGTCCTTGCTCTTCGTCGTGCTCGCATACACGGCGCCCCCGGCGACATGAATGGTCGAAGTCCGCACACCACTCGGGCTCATCGAGAGCGCAGAAAACTCCACCAGGCTGTGCGGCGTCAACCGCAGGCTGCTGTTGTCCTCAAACTCCACTTCCGCCACGCCCTCGCCCGTGCGCAGTTTGCTGCCCTGCACAATGGGCAGGTTCGCAAACGCGCCTTCAAAGCCGTTGCCCGTCTGGCGGTCCAGTTGCACCTCGCCCGTCACCTGGCTCAGCCGCACAATGCGAACGCCCGGAGAGACTGCGGCCGGCTGCGCACTGGTTGTTGTCGTGCTCATCGTTTCTGCGGGGGCGTCAGCGGAAGTCTCCGGCTGAGCAGCTTCCTGCGCGACCAAAGGCGCCGCACAAAGCGCGAGAACCAGCAGGACGGCCGCAGATGAAATCGGTGAGTTAGACAGGGTAGATACGAGAGAGTTCGTCATCGTGGTGCCTCATCTCTCCCCGGCAGAGGGCCATTGCAGCGGCTTTGACGCAAACCGCAGGCCTGCCCTGCTGGGCGATCTGAGTATAGTCCCGTGGGCATTCCCTTGGCGCGGTGCAAATTGTCTCCAGCTTGTCACTTTTCCAGTCCATCGACCGGACCGCTTTAATAAAGGTCTCGGACATCTACGGCAATTACTTGCGAGACCCCGCCTTCCGGGCCTTTTTCACCAGCTGCAACGCCACTTTGGTGTCCTTGCAGCCAAGCAGCTTGTACTTCCTGCCTTCCAGATTGTGATAGTTCACAAAAAAGGCCTGCAGCTCATTGATGAACTGGTCTGGCAGGTCCTGCAGCTTCTTCCAATCCCTGTACGCATGGCTCAAATCCGCCACCGCGACCAGGCGGTCGTTGCGCACCTTCTTCTTGCCGTCCAGCTGCTCGCCTTCGATCACCCCGATCAGGCGTGACGGCACCAGGCACCCGGGAAACGCCGGCACATCCATCAGCAGCAGCACGTCAATCGGATCGCCGTCCGGAGCCAGGGTGCGGGGAAGAAATCCAAAATCATGCGGGAAGACCATGCCTTCCGGCAGCACCTTGCGCAGCACAAAAATCCCCTGTTCCGGATCGTAACTGTACTTGTTGCGACTAGCCTTCGGAGTCTCCACGATCACCTGGAACAGGTCACTGGTCCGTGGATCCAAGGAGGTGGGATCGGCTAACGATGGGCGTTTCTGCTTTTTCGACATGGTTGCAAAGAGTGAGAGGAGTTAGAAGGGAAAAGGGATGCAACGTGAGTTGATCTTTGCGCCGCCTTGAAGCCGGGTGCCCCATCCTGAGCAAACCGGGGTCCCCAAGCTGCGCGCTGTTGGCAGGTTGGGGGTGGAAACCGAAGGGTGGGATAGGAATACCGCCACACCGAGGGTGCCCCATCCTGAGCGCAGCGAAGGGTGGGATACCACAACTGCGCGCGCCCAAAAACGCCGTCATCCCGACCGAAGTGAAGGGATCTGCTTTTCGCTCCGGCCGGAGTAACACTTCGCCGGATTCGGAAGTCGCAGATCACGCTCCCCCGAAGGTGGCGGATCACGCGGAAAACACCCTCCCATCGCGGATCATTTTGGGACGATGAGTACGCTTGTCACGCCGCTGCGCCGAAGGTGGGAGGGAGCCCCGCTATATACCGGTGGGACGATCGTATTGCGGCATTCCGCCGGAGAGAACGACGATGAAAACAGCATTCGGCATCCTGGCTTTATACCTGAGCATTCCGCTGGCAATCGTGGCGGCGCAGCGCGTCGTAGCGCACGAGGCAGCACTGGCGCAGAACGCAGCCCACGCAGCAATAGCCCAGGCGGTTCCAGCGCCATCGGTTACGGCACGCTAGGGACGTCATCGCATACTCGCTATGCCGGCATGAGCGGAAGTTCAAGCTCCCATATCCGATGGCGATGAGCGGCTCACGGCGATTCGGTGTCTCGCATCAGCACTTGGTTTTGCTCTGTAACACCCATTGAGCGCGCTGCGCCGCGCGGCAGCCTGACAAGGCTGGCTCGCCGGCGTGAGGCGGCCGCACTCTCCGCAAACAGGTAAGATATGGCGAGTGCCCTATCTCGCGGCCTACGAGATGTCGTGTCTCGGCTGCAAAAATACTGAGCGAAACACATGGCGATGCGGATCGTACTCTTTGGTGGGGGCAGTGGCCTCGCCGACTTTCTTAGTGTTCTGCCCGATCACGTTGAGATCGTTTGCCTCTGCGACAACGATCCAAATAAGCACGGCAAGATCGCATCAGGGCACCGGATTGTCTCCCCGGATGCGCTGGAGACGAGCGCCTACGATTTCGTCGTGATCACGACGCGCAGTGCCGACGTGATCCGCAAGCAGCTTATGGATCGTGGTGTGCCGCGGGAAAAGATTCTCGTGTTCTATTCCAACTTCGACGGCGAGCTGCGCCAGAGAGTGAATCAGGATCTCGAGGCGCTGAATCGCCATCTGGGCCTGGGCCTGCACCCCTATTCCCTGTGCACCATGCCGATGTGGCCGGATCCTCATCCCGAGCTGGGATCTGCCCAGGATGACTATTGCCGCATGATGTCCGTGCGGCTGGCGGCCGATCGCATCGTCGAACTCGGAGTGCCGGGATCGATCGCGGAACTGGGCGTCTACCGCGGAGAGCTCGCGAGTATTCTCAACCGGCTGTTCTCCGAACGAAAGCTCTTCCTCTTCGATACCTTCGAAGGTTTTTCTCAGAATGATCTCTCCGGCGGTGAAGAGAAGAAGCATTCGAAGGCCGTTGCAGGAGATTTTCAGGACACCAGCGTCGATCTGGTGCTCTCGCGCATGACCAATCCGGATAAGGTATTCATCCGGAAAGGATATTTCCCTGAGACCGCCGACGGCCTGGACGAGACGTTTGCCTTCGTGAGCCTCGATGTCGATCTCTACAAGCCGACACTCTCAGGACTTCACTACTTTTATCAGCGGCTCTCCCCCGGCGGATGCATCTTTGTCCACGATTACAACAATCGCCGGTATCGCGGCGTGCGGAGCGCCGTGGACGAGTTTTCAAAGGCGACCCGTGCCCCTGTCGTCCAGCTTCCGGACATGGCCGGAACCGTGATCATCACAAAATAGCGACCGCGTGGAGCTCTGGACTACTTTCTGGAAGCTTCCTCTGTCCCGGAAGGCATCAGGTGCACGTTGTCGAGCCCGGGCGCGGGCGGCTCCACCGGACCCGCGATCCCGCGGGCATAGATGGTCTTGCGCAGCGATGGAATCTGGGAATAGGGGCTTTCGATGTCGTCGATGCGGATTGCCTGGTGAGCTTTGACGGCATTCAGCAGCAGCTCCCCGTTCATCAGCTCGCGGCAGGAGAGCTGTCCTTTGTGCAGCGGGATCGCCAGGTACACATCCTCAGTCGGTAAGCTGATGGCCTTCCGGCAGATCTTCCTTTGCGTAGACGCCGCGCACAAGAGCGTCCAGATATTCGATCTCTTTCTTCGGCGGAATGCGCTTTTGCGTTCCCGGCGCGCCGCACATCGCCTTCGCCTTATGGAAGGCCTTGAACCATTCATCGATCTGATGCGGCAGGCTGCAGTACGGCGACACCTTGGTGCCGTCGCTATCTGTATCGATATGCCGCTCGAAAGTCCGCGCGCCCTTCGCGTACGCGATCAGCATCGAGTCCTTCCAGTCGGAATACTCATGGGTGGAGAAGCCGATGGTGTTGTTGGGATAGCGACTGCGCAGAAAATCGATCTGGTTGAGCTCGAGCTCGGAATCTTCCGACTGGGATAGATCGAGACGCAGTGGTTGATGCCCAGCGGAATATTGCGGTTCGCGAAGAAGGTGACCACGTCGTCCAGGTCTTTCAGCGAGGAGCCGCCGGTCGAGATCACTACCGGCTTCTTGGTCTTGGCGATCTTTTCGAGCAGAACCCAGTCATTCAGGTCGGAGCTGGCGACCTTGACGATGGGCAGACCCAGCTCGACGCACAGGTCAACGGAGCGCTCATCGAATGGCGTCGCCGTCGGAATGCATCCGGCCTGGCGGATGGCCTTGACCAGCGTGGCATATTCATCGTCGGTCAGCGCGCTGCGCAGCGTCTTCGCAATGTAGCGCTCGCTGGAGTTCAGGTAGTCCTTATGGACAAAGGTGCCTACATCCCGGAACTGCAGCTTGATGGTGGCGCGAACATTGTTGAAGCGCACGACCTGCGCAAACTCCTGGATGATGCGGAGCCCGCGCTCCACGCTGCCCAGGTGATTGTTCGCCAACTCCAGAACAAACAGGTCTTCAAAGATGTCTTTATCAATCACTGGACATTCTCCACTGCCAGATAAGGCATGAATTCCGAAAAGATTGCCGAGCCTGAGCAGGACCGGTTGCGCACTGGTCGAGCGCGCCGTATCCATGCTCCATAAAGATGAAGCCGATCTTGTGCAGCGCGGCGGCGCTCAGCGTCTTCCATTGTATCGCCCACCATCACGCAATCCTCAGCTTTCAGGCGGTGATCATGTCAGGATCGCCTCCAGCATCCCCGCCTTCGAGGCATACGGCGGCTCGGCCGAATCCCGCGTATAAATCTGCTCGAAGTAAGCGGCCATGCCCTGCATTTCCAGGATCTTCAGGCGAAATATGCCGCGGCTTATTCGAAACAATGAACAGCCGGTGCCCCGCGCCCTTCATGCTAGCCAGCACCTCCAGCACGCCAGGGAAACAAGGCGTTTTCCGCCAGCCCTCCGTGTCATAGCTTGCGCGAAAGGCCCGCTCCAGCGTGTCCAGCAGAACCGGATCCTCCGTCTTTGCCACACTCGACAGGATGGTGCGAATCGGCGGCCCGATCCAAGGCCTGCGAAGATCCAGCTCGCGATCCGCCAGTCCAGCCGCAGCGAAGGCAGCCCGTACGGAGAATGCAATGCCGGGGATGGAATCGAACAGAGTCCCATCCATGATCGAAGAGACGCATTGCGGCAGCCTGACCACTTACTGTCTCTTCCTTCGCCAGCATATTTTCCGCCAGTTCCTCCGCCGACAGGAACGGATACATATCTTCCAGGTTCGGCGTCGTAATCTTTCCATCCGCGGCGATCTTCGACCGCAGCCGTGGCTCAAACTCCTGCGCCGGATCGAGCTGCACATCGAACAGTGTCAGGTCCCGGCGCATCCAGCTCGCGCCGCACAATCTCCAGGTCTGCAACCGTAGCGACGTGGAACGACGGCAGCCCATAAGCCTCGCCCACCTTCAACATGCACGGAATGGTCACGCCGCTGTCCTTGCTTTCGCCGATCTTGCGCCCCTGGAAAAATCCCGTCTGCGTCTGCCGGATCGAAAGGTAACCGTTGTTGTTCAGCACGAATATCTTTACCGGCAGATGATTGCCCACCACCGTCGCCAGCTCCTGCACATTCATCTGCAGGAGCCGTCGCCCGCCAGGCAGATCGTCCGCCTGCCGCTCGCGACCGCCACGCCAATCGCCGCCGGCAGGTCATATCCCATCGAAGCCGAGCCCGAATTGGAGATCAGCCGCTCGCCTTTCTTCAGCTTCGCCGCCTGATACGGCACAATGCACGCCGTCGCATTCCCGCACACCACGGCATCCTCGCCCGTGAGCATCGCGAACAGCTTGTCGATAAAGTCATACGAATTCAGCGGCGGCCCCGGCACACGCTGCTTCTCCTGCACCACCGGATACTTCGTCTTCCATTGCCGCGCAAAGCCCAGCCACTTTTCATGCTTCGGCTCATACGCCATCCAGCTGCCGCGCCATCTCCGCCAGAAACAGCTTCACGTCGCAATGAATTGGCACATCCGGCTGGTGCAGCGGCTTGCGCAGCTCCGCCGCATCCACATCCACCTGGATCTTCGTCGCGAAGCGCGCGAACGACGCCCAGTTATAACTCGTCTGCCGGATATTCAGCCGCGACCCCAGCACCAGCAGCACATCCGAGTTCTGCACCGTGAAATTTCCCGCGCGCTCGCCAATCGTCCCCGGCCGCCCGCAGAACAGCTCATCATCGGAAGCAATCAGGTCATGCGTCCACGCCGTGACCACCGGCACGCGCAGCAGGCGAATCACCTGCTCGAACTCCTCCAGCGCACCGCCCAGCCGCACCCCGCTTCCGGCAAACACCACCGGCCGCTCGGCCTTCGCAATGCGGTCGAGCACATCTTTTACCTGCGCAGCCACGGTCGCAGCGTCGAATTCGAGCGCGTCTTCGCTCGGCTCGTAATGCCTCAGCGTCTCCGGATCGACCTGCGCCGATTGCACATCCACCGGAATATCCAGCCAGCACGGACCCGGGCGTCCATTCTGCGCCAGGTACCACGCCCGCTCCAGGTGATAGGCAATCGACTCAGGATCGCTCACGAACACCGCATACTTGGTGATCCCCTTCACCATCCGGATGATGTCCACTTCCTGATCGCCAAGCTGCCGCAGGTCCGTCAGGCCATACGTGGCCATGCACGTCTCCCGCTTCACCTGCCCGGACAAAATCAGCATCGGGAATCGAATCCGTCCACGCGCCAAAGACCCCGTTCAGCGAGTTGATGCCGCCCGGGCCGGTCGTCACATTCAGCACCCCGGGCATTTTCGCGATGCGCGCATACCCCTCCGCCGCCATCGCCGCCGCCTGCTCATGATGGGTGCAGATGTAGTGGAGGCCGGAGGTGCCGATGGAGTCGTTCAGATGCATCGCGCCGCCACCGGTAACGAGAAAAACGTGGCGCGCCCCCCACTCCTTCAGCCTGCTGAATACGTAATCCGATAATTTCACTCGTGCGGCACCATTCGCGCTCTGGATAAAGCACGATTATATGCACCGCGCACAGAGCGGCCGTGGCACGAAGGTGGCAGAAGCGCCATCGCTCGCAGGGCGATCGGCGAAGTAGAGGGATCGCTCTCGCTTAGGTGGAGCAAAGGGACAGACGTGAGCGACCAAAGGGAGCGAACCCGCTAACCCGCGCCGCAGGCGCAGTTGCCCGGACGGCCAGTCCTACGCCGCAGCAATCCGCCGCGTCAGATCATCCTGCTCTCGCTGCGATTCCGCCCCGATCGTAAACGCATCCAGCACGCCCGATCCCAGCGCGAACCGCAATCCATCCGACGGCCTGTCCCGCAGCGCGCCCTGCCCCAGAATCTTCATCCCGACGATGCCCGTGCCCGCCTTGCGCATCTGCTTCACCACGCTGATCACCGTATCCGCATCGGCATCCATGTGCGCGCCCACGGGATTCAGCCGCACCAGGTCGATATCCACCCAGTCGGAGGCCGCCGCCGCGGCGCGCAACGCTTCAATCGAATGGCAGGACACGCCATGCGCGCGAATAACGCCTTTCTGCTTGGCCTCGGAAAGCACATCCATCACCCCCCGATAGCGCGTCGTCCAGTCGTCCTCCGTCACGCAGTGGATCAGCACGATGTCGATGTAGTCCGTGCCCAGTTCGCGCCGGAAGCGGTCCAGATCCGCACGCATCTCCTTGGGATCGCGGTGATCGCTCTTCGTCATCACCGTTACCTTGTCGCGCGGCAGCCCCTTGATCGCGGCCTTCACATAAGGATGGCTGCCATACGAGTCGGCGGTGTCAAAGAAGCGCAGGCCATTGTCGTTGTAGCCATCCTGCAGCAGCTTGACGAACGGATTCGTGCCCATCCGCGTCTGGTTGGACTCGCCACCGCCGCCGATGGTGCCGGTGCCCATAGCCAGGCGGCTGGTGCGGATGCCGGTACGCCCCAGCACGACGTCGTCATGCGCACGATACGTGCCGGAGGTCGCGGGCAACGCAAAGCCGGCACGCGCTGTCTTGTTGGCAACCCAGGCGGCCGCAAGTCCAGAGGCGGAGCGGCGAAGAAAATCTCTGCGGAGCATAGCGGCACCCCTTTGCCGACAGAATACGCCCGCCGCACCCGCCTGTGCGTCAACAACCCATGATTGTGTCGAATATAGGGTAAAGCCTGAAGACAAAGGCCCACATAGGATCCCACCCGGCCGAGCGCGCCGCCGGCGCATGTGCCTCGGACGGCGAAGTCCGCGGGTGCTCTCATACTGAGCGCTACCGGGGTCCCCAAACTGCACACTTTTCGTCAGGTTGGAGTGAAAGCGAAGGGTGGGATACCACCAAAGCCCGCGGCGCCCGCTGACTCGCTGCCTCGCGAATCCGTTCCCGTGGCTTACTGCGGCCCGGAAAGCGTTGCATCCTGCAGAATCACAAACCGCCCATTCGGCGCCTTCGCAATGGTCGGCGCATACGTGCCCAAAAGCTGCCGCCGCCACCAGTTTCCTGTCGTGCGCTTCTCCGCCATCGACGTAAACCAGTACTGCCACAGCACCGCCCGCACATACTTCGGCGGGGCGGCGGCAAACGGGTTTCCCGCAAAAAGCTCAAGCACATCGGCATCATTCTCGATCAGCGCCTCTTCCGTGCGCGGCACAATCGGATACTCCGCCCACGCGCCCAGCGAAGCG
Source organism: uncultured Acidobacteriaceae bacterium (assembly GCA_963758545.1). Lineage (GTDB taxonomy): Bacteria > Acidobacteriota > Terriglobia > Terriglobales > Acidobacteriaceae > KBS-83. The sequence goes on from CAVWVY010000003.1 coordinate 18,249, forward strand.
AACCACAGGTTCCAGTCGAAGCGCGGCTGATACGGCGCATACAGACCCGGCGCCTCGTTCAGCTTCTGCGGCTTGTAGCGGAACGGATACGCCGTCCAGTTCACGCCATCCATCGAGCCTTGAAACTCGATCTCATAACGATGCGGCGTCATCACCGCGAACAGCCCATACTGATTCGCAATGCGGAACGGCTCCAGTGCAGCCACCGGCAGTCCCGGCAGCGGCTCCGCGCGCCAGAACATTCGTATCATCAACAGCGACGTATTATAGAAAACCCAGGCCAGCATCACGGTAGTCACGGCCAGGCGCAGCGCGCTCAAATGCCGCCGCAGGCCGGACCGATGCTGAGCAGCTTCCACCGCCTCCTCGCGGGTGATCTCATCCTCCAGCGAAGCAGGCTCCGGAAGCTCCGGAAAGCTGCGGCGGAAACGTCCCGGAAGAAAGCGGCGGAGCAGCCGGTCATCCAGCAGCAGCACCCCGAGCACCAGCACCAGATAGTTAAGAAACGTGTAGTTCGCCGTCAGAATCACGCCCGCCTGCCACACGGTCACGATGCAGAAGCAGACAATACGCCAGCGCCGTGGCAGAAACGCCATGAACACCAGCACCAGCTCCATCCCAAGGGTGGTCACGGCAGTCGCTTTATGGAACCATTCCGGCAGGTGCTGGATGTACCAGCCGATCCAGGTAGGCAGCGGGCCGTTCTGGTAGTACTCGTCCATCGCGGTAAAGTTCCGCCACGTCGGATCGCCGCTCAGCAGCTTCACCGCGCCGGATTCGAAGTAAATCCGGAACCACTCCCACAGCAGCAGCAGCACGCTCGCCCGCGGCGCCGGCGAAGCAGGCCCCCATCCCGGCAGCCAGCCGCCCGGCGCCAGAAACAGGCTGATAAATCCCGCTTCCAACAGCATCCCATCGGATTGGTAATTCGCAAAATCCTGCGCCGCGCCGATGAACGAGAGATAGCCGACGAAGCAGATGACCAGCATCGCCCGCGGCCACACATTCGCCACCAGCAGCAGCGATGCCGCCATACCCACAATCGAGAGCGCGATCAGCGCATGATTGCCGGAGCCCAGCCAGAGGACAGTCGGTGCATACCACAGCCGCATCGAGCCCACACCGCGCCGCACATGCTCAAGGTATTCGTCCGCCGGCAGAACGCCCCGCGGCCCGATCAGCCCACGAATCTGAAATACCAGCGAGAAGAACGCAGAGAAATAAATGAGCCCAAGCGCACGCAGAAAAAGCCAGCGCGCAATCAGCCGATTCGACGCACCATATCGCCCATCCGAACTGGAGCCGAAAAGATACCGGATGAAAGCCATACGTCACATCTCCTCGAGGCCGGCCGCGTGGTGAATCGTTCACCACCTTACTCTGTCATCCGCAGCGGAGCGAAGGACCCGCAGTTTACGGGCATGCCACAACTCGTACGTGAGCGACCATCAGGAGCGAACCAACAAGCGCGCCGCAGGCGCCTCTGCCTCGGAAGGCCAGTCCGCGGGTGCCCCATCCTGAACCCGAGCAGCGCGAGCGGGTGAAGGGTGGGATACCCACAAAGCCCGCAGCGCATACAGATCGGCTGGATTCAGTCGGCGTGGAGGACCACCTTACTGCGCCGCCGTCAAAAAAGTCGTCACCTCTTTCAGCCGTGCATCCACGCTCTCCCGCTGCTCCTTGGAGTAGCGCTGTTGCAGCGCGATCTCCTTCGCCGCCTCCTCATGCCGGCCGAGATGCGAATACGCCCGCGCCAGCCGGTAATGCGCCTCCGCCAATGCCGGTTTCAGCGCGATGGCCTTCTCCAACGGCGCCCTGCTTTCCTGCCAGTGCGCTCCCTCCTGCTCCAGCACGCCCAGCTGGTAATACGCATCGGCCAGCTTCGGATCGGCGGCAATCGCCCGCTCCAGCAGCGTGCGCGCCTTCGCGTTGTCGCGCTTGTCCGCAGGCTGGTGCAGCAACGCCGTCGCGGCATACGTCGCGGCCTCGGCATTCCCGGGATGCTCTTCAGCAAAACTCAACAGACGATCGCAGGCCGTGACCGTGACATCGGCAATCAGCGAGCAGTTGCGTCCCAGCAGGCCTGCCCACATCGCGTTGCCCGGATCAGCAGCCAGCAGCCCGGAGAACACCTCCGCCGCCTCCTTATATCTGTTGTCCGCATACAGCGCGATGCCGCGCGCGCCCTTCAGCCGCGTGCTCGCCGGATACCGCTCAATGCCGTAGTCCGCAATCTTCACCGCCGGCTGCCACGAAAAATGCCGCAGCAGTTCCACCACCCACGCATAGATGTTCGGCTCGCTCGGATTCAAATGCGCCGCCTGCGAAAAATGCTCTTCCGCCTGTCGATAATTCCCCAGCCGCTCCTCTACCTCGCCCGCCAGTTCTTCCGTAGCATCGTTGCGGCTCTGCTGCGGAATCGCATCCAGCACCCGCTTCGCGCCCGCGGCATCGTTGCTCTCGACCAGCGCCAGCGCGCGGTCGTGCATAGTGTCCGCATCCAGCGGCCCCAGCGCCGCGGCTGCGGCAAACGCCCCCGCTGCCCGTGCTGGCTCGCCGGTCTCCATATATGCGTGGGCCAGATTGGTCTGGGCCGGCTGATCGCTCGGCAGCAGCCGCGCCGCCGCTTCCAGCTCGGCCACGGCCTTCTGCGGCTGGTTCAGCTTCAGATACGCAGCCCCCAGGTTGCCGCGCGCAATCGCGGAGCGCGGCTCCAGATGCGCAGCCTCTTCCAGCAGCGGCAGCGCGCGCGTCAAATCACCCGCCTCGGCATGAATCAGCCCCAGCGTTTCGTTGACGTCGAAGTTCGCCGGATGCCGTCGCCGCAGCTCTTCCAGAACCGGCTGCGCCTCAGCCGCGCGCCCCTGGTCATAAGCCGCCAGCGCCTCGCGAAGCTTCGCCGTATCGGCGGCACTCATCTGCGCAGCTGCGGCCTGCATTGGTTGAGCCAGCAGCGCGACCCGAATCGATCCCCGCATCGCCGGGCACACGACCAGCAGCCAAATCGCGATCACACGCGAGCGGTTGCCAGGCACGCGATTGCAGTCGCAGCACCATCAAGGCTTCGCCGCACCTGCTGGTACGGAGCCCCCTGTCGCCGCACGTGGTGTCGACGAATACACAAACTGCCGCACCTCAGCGCGCTCCTTATCCACCTCTGCCTGGTGATGCGCCTGCAATTGCTGGAAGGTCTGGAATTCCTGCTGCGCCTTCTCTTTTTCCCCGGCGTGCACATAGTACTGGCCCAGCCGGTAGTGCGCGTCCGCAAGACCGGGGTTCAGCGCAATCGCCCGCGTATATTTCGGCAACGATTTCGCATACTCGCGCTGGTCCGCATACAGGATGCCAAGCTGCAGGTGTGCTTCGGCCAGCGTTCCATCCAGTGCGATGGCTTTTTTGAGCAGCGACTCGACCTTGGGATAGTCAATGCTCGTCGCTTCCGACCGCTTTCCTTTCCACAAGCTCACCGCGTAGTAATACTGGGCCAGCGCATTCTTGGGCTCAAGCTTCGCGTAGCGTTCGAATCGCTGAATCACCTCATCCGCCTGGCTCGGCGAGCTCAAATACGCCTTCGACAGAAACAAATAGCAGCGTGCATCAGTAGGATTAAGATCGGCTGCTTTAAGCAGCGCCTTGATCGAATCCTCGTACTTGCCCCGCGAGTACAGCGCCATGCCCAGTCCGATCCAAAGCCGCGGCGAATCCGGAATACGTTGCGTGGCTTGCTGAAACACCTGGATGGCCGGTTCATAAGTCCGGTGCAGAAGCAGCTCGCTGCCCCAGGTAAACAAGTTCTCTTCGCTGGGGTCCATGCGGGCGGCCGTCTCAAACTCATTCGCGGCATCGATGAACTTCCCATCTTTCTCATCGATCTTGCCGAGCAGGTTATGCAGCTCGCCAGTGTCTTTTTCCTTCACCGTGCCTTCCGCCAGCTGTCGCGCATCGTCACGCCTGCCGGTCAGGAAATACGCCAGAGCCAGGTTGTAACTGTTGTCGTAGGAAGAAGGATCGATCTGCCTCGCTTTTTCGAGCAGAGGAATGGCCGCCGCCAGCTTGCCGGACTGAAGATAAAACTCCGCCAGGTTGTGATTCGCCTGGAAGCTCTCCGGCTCGAGCTCGAGCGCCTTGCGAAATTCCTCCTCCGCCTGCGCCGGCTTCCCGGCATGGACTAGGCTGGTCGCCAGGTTAGTTCGCGCCGCGGCAGAGTCCGGCTTCAGCCGCACCGCGATCTTCAATTGCTCCACCGACTGCTGCGTTCTTCGCTTGCGCGGCATAGACCAGCCCCAGCAGCTCATGGGCCTCAAAGCTGTTCGGAACGCGCGGCAGAAGCTTCTCCAGTTGAGCGGCCGCCCCGGCAAAATCGCGAGCGTTGTACTCCGCCACCGCCGATTGGAATTCGCGATTCAGCTCCGTCTGCTGGCTCTGGCCCGGTGCCGGGATGCCGCGCTGCTGTCAGCAGCCATCCAATTCCCAGCCCGAATAAAAAAACCCTGCGCACCATCCACCTCGGCGATTCTCGCGTGAGCCCATGCTACGCAAAAAGGAAACACCCCAAAAGAAACACCCCGGAACATAGCTCCGGGGTGTCGCGCTTTGCGATCGATGCGTCAGTAGTAAAGCTTCAGAGCAAACTGGATCTGCCGCGGATCATAAGGAGCATCGCGCGTCGATCCGATCTGGCCGAAGGTAGAGCTGGTGAAGTTGGTGGAGTTCCCGATTGCGGTCACGCCGTTGCCGCCGAAGCCGGGCGCATTGAAGTTCGGATGGTTGAGGATGTTGAAGAACTCCGACCGGAACTCCATGCGGAAGCGATCGCTGATCGGGAACGCCTTGAACAACGAGAAGTCCAGCCGGTGGAAGCCCGGTCCGTAGGTCGTCGAAGGGCCGCCACCCAGTACTCCGGCGCCGGGCAGCGGGATGCATCCGGTGGGGTTGTCCGGAATCGGTCCGTTCGGTCCCAGCTGGCACGGCTGCTGATAGGCCTTCGGGTTCTGTAGCCAGAACAGATTCAGCTTTCCATTCTGCAATCTGGTTTTCAGCCCCAGGTTCTGGCTCTGGCCGGGGACCAGCAAATCGTTGCAGTTTGTTCCCGAGGTGGTGGCATTACTTCCATTGGTACCACCCCCGGTCGGACAACCCAGCGAGAGCGGCTGGCCGCCCTGCAGCGTCGCGATCCACTGGATGCTCCAGCCGCCGATCACCTTGTCGGTAAAGCTGTTCACGTTCGCCAGGTACTGCTTGTTTTTGCCGACCGGAAGCTCATACCCGCCGCTGATGTGGAAGACGTTCCGGACATCGAAGTCCGCCAGCCCCCAGTCAAACCGCGGTCCCAGGCCCGGCACCCATGGCGCCCGCAATCCGCTTGAGCTGCCGCCGTTCAGCAGGTCGCCGGCATCCGACATCGTCTTCGAGTAGGTGTAGGTGAACAGATAGTTCAGACCGTTGGAGAATTGCTGTTCCAGCTTCGTCTGCAGGCCGTTGTAGATGCTGCTTCCGATCGTCCGCTGATAACTGCGCGTTTTCACCGAAGTCCGGGAAGGGAATATACCCGTTCGGATGACCCGGGGCCGGCGATGTGAGTGACGTACCCACCGGCACAAGCTCGAAGGGCTCGTTGTTGCCGATGCCCTGTTGCAGATTGCTGCCGTCGGTGAAGACGTATGCCACATTGGCAGACATCGTGTTGGTGATCGCGTACTGGAACGAGAGGTTCGTGCTGACCGTACGCGGCGTCTGATAGTTAAACTGAAGCCCCTGCAGACCCAGGCCTTTGGCGTTCACCGCGAGGGGAGTAAAGGCGCTGCAGCTCAAGCCGGTCCCGATCGGTGCGCTCCCGCCCGGTCCCAGCCGTCGGGCAGGCTGCCATATGGGTTTGCGCCGCCGCCGAATGCCGTGCGAGTCATTCGGCCCCGTGTAGTTGAAGTTATAGACGAAGGGATAGTTCTCGCCGATGTTCGGACCATAGCCCTGGTTTTCAAACGCGTTGAAGAAGAGGCCAATGCCGGCGCGCAACACCAGCTTCGGCGTCGCCTGGTAGGCCAACCCGAACCGCGGAGCAAAGTTGGTTCTGTTGTGTCTGCACCAGCGCGTTCCCGTACTTGTTGGTCGAGCCCAGCGCGATGCCGTCCTTCGCCAGCAGGTCAAGGAAGCCCTGGCCGTTCAGCGCCGGGTTGTTCGCGGTCGACGAGAGATCCGGTCATCCTTGCCCGACGCCGGAATCAGGAATATCGGGCCGCCCGTCGGGGGACCGGTCTGAACAAAGTTGGCCTGGCCGCCGTTCGTCTCCGAGATGGGGCTGAAGTAATCCCAGCGCAGACCCAGATTCAGGGTCATCTTCGGGCGTCAGCTTCAGATCATCCTGGAAGTAAATCGCCAGGTAGGACCGCTGATCGTAGGTCTTGCTGATGTTCGACGCCTGTACCTGATTCGCGCCGCCCACTCCGTCGATCCCTCCGGGAACCGACGCAGCGGTCGGGGTCAGCAGGAACTGCGCGCGGCCGGTCTGGTCGCCGCCCTGGTTCGGTACGCCAGCGTAGTTGCCGTCAAAGTTGAATTGACCGCGAGAGTACGCCGGCTGCAGAGTGTTGAAGTTCACACTCTGGTATTCCATGCCGATCTTGAAGCTGTTCTTCCCGTAAATCTTCGTGAAGTCGTCCGTCACCTGGTAAGTCTGGCTGACTTCGTCCGAGGGCAGGAAGTCGTTGCTGCCCAGGTTATTGAGACCCTGAGATCACGATCTGCCGGAAGGCCGCCATTCTCATTGCCCTGCGGGATTCCCTGAATGCCGAACTGCGCCGGGATACCCTGCGTGTTGCCTTCGGGCCCGAAGCGCGTGGTATGCAGGTGGTTGAAGCCGACGCGCGCCACGTTGATGGTGCTGGGCGTGAAGACGTGCGTATACGCCGCGACTGCCTGGCTCGGACTTATAGGTCTGCATGCCCTGCTGGAAGCCGCCGCCGTCCGCGATGCCCCCGAAGGGGCCGGGAATGAATTGCGGATCGTCCGCATAGCTGAAGCGAACGAAAATCTGGTCCTTCTGCGTAGGGTTGAAGTCCACGCGAACGTCGAATGGTTGCGATGTTCGTACAGGTGCGGGCTGCTGGTGAAGTTGTTGGCAAACTGGGCAGGATTCGTCGGCGCCGGATACAGATTCAACAGCTTGACTGCATTCGGATCCAGGCGGCCGGCTGGAATCTGGTTCAGGTTACAGCCGGTCAGGTCGTAGTTCGCCGTCGCTCGCTCCGCAGGTTCCGAACGGATCGCGAACCGCACCCGTGTGCTGTCGCAATCGCGTCCTGAGACCGGATCGAGCCGAGCCCTGCGTCACGTTGCGCGTCGTCGCCGGGTCCATCACCGTACCGAACGGAATGGTGCGTCCCAGCAGGTCGGTACGCGGCGGGCCACTCTGCCCCGTGATCAGATCGGACAAATTCGTGTAGCCGCTGTTCCGTTCTGCCAGCGTCGGCACGCCTGCGGTTTGCACCGTGCCCTGCACCCGGCGGAAGCCCTCATAGTCGCCGAAGAAGAACAGCTTGTCCTTAATGATCGGGCCGCCAATCGAGCCGCCAAACTGATTCTGCCGCAGCTCGCCCTTCTGAATGCCGGCGTTGTTCTCAAACCAGTCCGCGGCGTCCAGCTTGTCGTTGCGGAAGAACTCCCATGCCGCGCCGTGGAAGCTGTTGGTTCCGGACTTGATGGTCGCGTTCAGCACGGCGCCGGCGGAACGGCCCAGCTCAGCGCTGAAGTCGCGCCGTCTGCACCTTGAACTCCTGGATCGCATCCACTGGCGGCAGGATCACGAAGTTCGTGCCGTTCAGGAAGTCGACCGCGTTCGAGTTGTTGTCGATGCCGTCCAGCAGGTAGTTGTTCTGCGCGGGACGAAGGCCGTTGGCGGAAAATGCGCCGGAGGCCGCGTTGCCGCGCGTATCCGCCTGCGGCGTGTTCACGCCGGCGCTCAATTGCGCCAGAAAGGTGAAGTTGCGTCCGTTCAGCGGCAGGTTGTTCACGTTGCGCTGATCGATCACTTGGCCCGTACGAGGCATCATTGGTCTGCAACTCCGGCGGTGCCGAGGTCACTTGTATGGTCTGTGTTGCCGCGCCCAGCGCGAGCTTGACGTTCACCTGCACGTGCTGGCCAACTGCCACCGTGATGTTCTGCTGCGTCGTGGCCGAAAAACCCGGCGCAGTCGCGGTCAGCGTGTAGTGTCCGATTCTGACCGGCGAGATCGTATATTCGCCGCCGCCGCCCGTCGTCGCTTGTAGGGTGATCCCCTGGTCGGTGTTCAGGAGCGTCAACTGCGCATTCGGCACCGCGGCGCCGGATGAATCCTGAACCACGCCGCTGATGGAACCTTCATCCACCTGCCCGTAAACACATTGCGGCAGAATCAGCAGAAGCAGGCAAGAAAACGTTATGTAGGCGAACTGCTTGAACCACGAAGAAATGCTGCGATCAACGGCCATAAAAGTACCTCACTCTCCCCAAATAAGGCCCAATCCTGCTTACCCAGCCGAGCTGCTCACGTATGAAAGCCGGCTTAGGTAACCGGTTACATTTGCCGCAGACGCGGCTCAAGTAATCGGTTACATCTAGTGGGCAGCAACATATTCCAAACCCACGAGCCTTGTCAATCAAAAGGTGGAGGGTCCCCTGGTTCACCCCGACTAGGGCAATCTAGACAGCGCCGCTCAGCCCCGTATTGCCCGTCCCGACGCGCACTTACCCGTTCTGTCCAGGGGGCGAGAGGTATACGCAAGGTAAATAGCGGTCTGCAACTTTTCGACAGCCTGCCCCGTGGCCGCCCGATCCTGAAACCCAGGCGCTGCTCTGTATGCTGTTAGCATTCCGTCTGCACCAACCCCGCAAGGATGCCACGCCACACAACAAAACCCCACCAGCTTTCCAGACGGGCACTCCTCCAGGGGCTCGCAGTCACGCCGCTGTTGCTTCGCGCGTCACCCCTCCATGGAAGCCCCCTTCTCTTTGGCTCGAACCCGCTTCTTCCCGGCACGGCGGACCTCCCGCTCGCCTTTTCCGACATCCGCCTCACCCCCCGCTACCCAAAGCAATCTCCCCTGGAAGACATCCTCAGGCTCGTCCCGCCGGGCTCCGACGAATTTACCGCCGAAAAATACGCCTTCGAAATCCAGTCGCTGCTCCATCAATGGACCACCGCTCTCAAAACCGCCATCCGCGACGACTCAACTTTCGAGAAACTCCTCGACGCCTCAATCCAGGGCGGCCGCTTTACTCCCTCCAGCGAAACCACCGTCCGCACCGGAAACGGGATCGAAGTTCTCAAAAGAAAATTTCCCCAGGGCGTCGTTCGTGGCGACAAACCATTCGTCCAGCAGATTCATACGTGGCTCGAGCCGTTCTCCCGCATCGACGTGGCGGAATTCGAAATCACCAGCATCGACCAAACCTCAACCACCCCACTTACCGTGAGTCTGACAATCCGCTACGACATCGTAGGCGACCGGCTCGATCGCCCATCAGCCGATCGAGTTTCAGACAGAAAGCGTGAAGAGCGCGTCGGAAGCTGGCGCACCGAGTGGATACGCAGTGACCAGGGCTGGAAGGCAACAAAATGGCAGACCACGGAAGAAACCGTCAGCCGAGCCACCGGCCCTGCGTTCGTGGACGTAACCGGGCACGCCCTCGGCGCAACCGCTTCGTATCGTGACCAGCTTCTCCGCGGCTCCGATGACTGGCGCACCGTGCTCGATGGCGCCTGCGGCATCGATGTCTACGGCAACAACGGCCTCGCCGTCGGCGACTTCAACAACGACGGCTTCGACGACCTCTACGTCTGCCAGCCCGCCGGCCTCCCCAATCGCCTCTACCGCAATCGCGGCGATGGCACCTTCGAAGACGTGACAGAAAAGTCCGGCGTCGACGTGCTCGACAACACCGCCTGCGCGCTCTTCGCCGACTTTCGCAACAACGGACTCCAGGATCTTCTCGTCGTCTGCGGCGGCGGTCCGCTGCTCTTTCTCAATCAGGGCGACGGCACCTTCGCCCTCAAAAAGGACGCCTTCCGCTTCGCCAAACCGCCCGAGGGGACCTTCACCCACGCGGCCATCGCCGATTACGACCGCGACGGACGCCTCGATATCTATCTCTGCGTCTACAGTTACTATCTCGGCCTCGATCAGTATCACTACCCGGTTCCATACTTCGACGCGCGCAACGGCCCGGCAAATTTCCTCTTCCACAACGAAGGCAACGCCACCTTCACCGACCGCACGGAAGCAGCCGGACTGAATGCAGAAAACAATCGCTACAGCTTCGCCTGCGCGTGGGGCCATTCCGGCTCCAGCGCATCTCCCGATCTCTACGTAGCCAACGACTTCGGGCGCGCCAATCTCTATCGCAACAACGGCGACGGCACCTTCGCCGCCATCTCCAGCGACGCTCACGTCAACGATGCAGGCGCCGGCATGAGCGCATCCTGGTCCGACTACGATCTCGACGGCAAAGAAGACATCTACGCCGCCAACATGTGGTCCGCCGCCGGTCAACGGGTTTCAGCGCAGAAGCTCTTCCACCAGCAAACTCCGCAAGACATCCGGGCGCTCTATCAGCAGCACGCCCAGGGGAATTTCCTCTACAAGAACCACGGCGATGGCCATTTCGAAAACGTCGGCCACCAAGCCGGAGTCGCCATGGGCCGCTGGTCATGGTGCTCCGATTTCTGGGACTTCGATCACGATGGCTACCCCGACCTCTACATCGCCAACGGTTATATCTCCGCTCCCAACCGCAGTGACCTCGCAAGCTTCTTCTGGCGGCAGGTTGTTGGCCGCTCGCCTGACGACGCCACACCCACTCCGGGATACGAACGCGGCTGGCAGGCGCTCAATGAGTTAATCCGCTCGGATAACTCCTGGAACGGCTACGAACGGAATGTGATGTTCGCCAACAATCGCGACGGCACATTCTCCGAAGTCTCCGGCGCGGTCAACCTGGACTTCGCGGAAGACGGCCGTTCCTTCGCCCTCGCCGACATCGACCACGACGGCCGGCTCGAAGTCATTCTGAAAAATCGCAATGCGCCGCAACTGCGCATTCTGCATAACGCGATAGCGAAGCTCGGCCACTCCATCGCCTTCCGCCTGCAGGGACACAAAAGCAATCGCGACGCCATCGGAGCCGCCATCACCGTTCAATCCGGAACCCTGCGCCAAACCAAATATGTACAGGCCGGCTCCGGATTTCTCACCCAGCATTCGAAGCAGGTCTTCTTCGGCGTCGGCGAAGAAGCGGGGCCGGTGCAAGCCACCATCCGCTGGCCGAGCGGGCTCTCTCAGGAGTTAGCAGCGCTCCCCGTCAATCACCGGATCGAAGTCGAGGAAGGCTCTGCCAATTTCACCGCCAAAGCCTTTTCCCCGACCGCTGCAGCTTATGCCGAAGCCAGTCCATCGCCTGCCATAGACGCCCCGCCGGCACGCATCGCCACATGGCTCCTTCAACCGTTGCAGGCGCCTGAATTTTCTTTGACCGATCTGACGAATGCACAGCGGCAGCTCAAAGACTTTCGCGGTACATGCGTGCTGCTCTCTTTCTGGTCCGTCGCCGCTACGCTTTCCACCGAGCAGCTCAAGCTTCTGGAGCGCCACCGTTCAGCGCTCGCAGCAAGTCAGGTCAATGTCCTCGCCATCAACGTCGACGATGCCTCCCACGCTAACGAAGCGCGCGCCTTCGCGCGCCGCGAAGCCATTTCCTTCCCCGTCCTCTTCGCCACCGAAGAAATCGCGGGCATCTACAACCTCATCTACCGCTATCTCTTCGACCGCCGCCGGAATCTCGGCATCCCCACCGCGTTCCTGCTCGACAAAGAAGGCATGATCGTAAAGCTCTATCAGGGCGGCATCGATCCCGACGTCGTTCGCGACGACGCGAAATCCATCCCCGCCACCGCAGCCGAGCGCCAGCACAAGGCGCTTCCATTCCCCGGCACGCTCTATCAGGGCACGTTTCAGCGCAACGACTTTACCTACGGCGTAGCCATGTTTCAGCACGGCTACCTCAACGAGGCTGCAGCCTCCTTCGAGCAGGTCATCGCGGCCAAGCCCGACTATCCCGAGGGCTACTACAACCTCGGCACGCTCAGCCTGCAACAACACGACTTTCCAGCAGCGCGCCGCTATCTCGAACAGGCGTTGAAGCTGCGCCCCAACTATCCCGAGGCGTGGAACAACCTCGGCATGATGGCGGCGCAGGAAGGACACGCAGACGACGCCATCCGCAATTTTCAACAGTCCTTGTCGCTCCGGCCGGACTACGCAACCGCCTTGCTGAACCTCGGGAATGTCTATCGCCGCCAGGGAAATCTCGAAGGGGCGCAGAAATCTCTCGCCCGCGCGTTGGAGCTTCAGCCCGATGACGCAGAGACCAACTACAGCCTCGGCATGTTCTACGCCCAGCAGAACCAGCTCGACCGGGCCGCGCAGTTCCTTGAGAAAGCGATAGACCTGCGTCCGGATTACGCCGAGGCCATCAACAACCTCGGCGTCCTCTACGTCCGAGAGCAGAACTACGCAAAGGCCGAACAGCAATTCCGCGACTGCATTCGCGTCACGCCCCACTTCGACCAGGCCTATCTCAACCTTGCCCGCCTCTACATGATGCAGAACGACAAGGAGCGCGCACGATCAGCGCTCGAAGACCTGCTGCGGCTGGAGCCTCAAAACGCGAACGCCCGTCAGGCGATCGATGCGCTCAACGCAATGCAGTAAATCGCAAGTGTGCCGAGTGCCCCAACCGCAAAGCTGAGGGTCTGTGCGCAGCCCCACGCAATGGGTGCCCCGATCCTGAGCGAACCGGGTCCCCAAACTGCGCGCTTGTCGCAGGTTGGGGTGGAAAGCGAAGGGTGGGGTACCAGAACTGCTCGTCCCCGCAACCCTCGTCGTCCCGACTGGGCCGTGGCGCGTAGCGCCACCAGCGGAGTGGAGGGATCTGCTGTATCTTCCGTCCGATATCGGCGCGCAGCGCCGCTCCACCATCGCTCTTTATAATCGCAATCACTCTATGAACCTGCCCCGCCGCCGCTTTCTCGGCTCCTCTCTTTTCATGCTCAGCGGCACGCTCATGGAAGCGCTCGCCACTCCGCTCTGGCGATGGAAAGACCCCAGCCTGCTGCAGGCCGCCAAAACAGCGCCCGCAATCTCGCCCGTCCAATTCGTCGATGTCGCGCAGCAGGCCGGCCTCAATATTCCCAACGTCTGGGGCGGCGTCGATCACAAGCGCTCCATCATCGAAGCCAAGGGAAGCGGCCTCGCCTTCTACGACTACGATCACGACGGCTGGCTCGATATCTACCTCACCAACGGCGATCGTCTGGACGCGAAATGGCCCGCCGGCCAGGCGCCCACCTCCCGTCTCTACAAAAACAATCGCGACGGCACCTTCACCGATGTAACGGAGAAATCAGGCCTCGCGCGCACCGGCTGGCAGACCGGCGTCTGCGTCGGCGATTACAACAACGACGGCTGGGACGATCTCTTCTGCTGCTTCTGGGGCCACAACATCCTCTTTCGTAACAACGGCGATGGCACATTCACCGACGTCACCCAGAAGGCCGGCCTCTACCAGAACGACGTTCGCTGGGGCGCAGGCTGCACCTTTCTCGACTACGACCGCGACGGCTTTCTCGATCTTTTCGTCTGCAACTACATCAAGCTCGATCCCGACAAGATTCCGTCCGCCGACGCCACCCACTACTGCCAGTGGAAGGGCGTTCCCATCATGTGCGGTCCGCGCGGCCTTCCCGCGGACACCAACATCCTCTATCACAACAACGGCGACGGCACCTTCACCGACGTCTCGGAAAAATCCGGCATCCTCAAGCCCGGCCCGCGCTATTCCATCACTGCCGTCTCCTACGACTTCAACAACGACGGCTGGCCCGATATCTACGTCGCCGTCGATTCCGAGCCCAGCATTCTCTTTCAGAACAATCACGACGGCACTTTCACCGACGTCGCCGTCATGGCCAATTGCGCCTACAGCGACAGCGGTCATGAGCAGGCCGGCATGGGCATCGCTGTGGCTGACTACGACTGCGACGGCTGGTTCGATATCTTCAAAACCAATTTCGCCGACGACACCTGCAACCTCTACCACAACAACGGCGACGGCACTTTCACCGATGTAACCTTCGCCGCCGGCATCGGCGTCAACAGCCTCTACGTCGCGTGGGGCTGCGGCTTCATCGACTACGACAACGACGGCTGGCCCGACATCCTGCAGGTCAACGGCCACGTCTACCCGGAGATCGACAACTACAATTTCGAGCAGAAGTTCAAAAATCCCCGCCTGGTCTATAAGAACCTAGGCAACGGCCGCTTCAAGGATGTTTCCTCCGAAATGGGCCCGGGCATCAGCGAGCATTTTTCCAGCCGTGGCGCGGCCTTCGGCGACTACGACAACGACGGCGACATCGATGCTCTCGTGCTGAACATGAACGATCTCCCGTCGCTTCTCCGCAACGACGGCGGCAACAAGCAAAACTGGATCAAGCTCAAGCTGGTCGGAACCAAATGCAATCGCACCGCCATCGGCGCGCGCGTCCGCGTCATCACCGGCAAGCACATCCAGATGGACGAAGTGCACAGCGGCACCAGCGTGATGTCGCAGAGCGATCTGCGCCTCCACTTCGGCCTGGGGAAAGCCGAGATGGTCGATGCCATCGAAGTCAAATGGCCAACCACGCAGAAGATCGAGCGCTTCACCAAGGTAAAAGCAAACCAGATACTCACCATCCGCGAAGGCGAAGGCATGGTCCACGAAGCAAAGCCAAAGATATAGAAGGATTTGACGCCGAGGGTGCCCCATCCTGAGCGAAGCGAAGGGTGGGATACAACAAATCATCCCGCCACCCTGAACGTAACCGAAGATGGAGTGAAGGCCTGCTGTACCCATCGTTCTATATCGGCGGCAAAAGCGGGCTCAGCTAGTGCGCCATCGCCGGCGGCGCCTGCACCACGACAAACTGCTTCACGTCCCGTCGCTCTTGCTCAATCGCCGCCGCCTGCCGCTTGTCGATCTCATCATGAAGCTGAAACTCCCGAGCAGCCTTCTCGCGCTCACCCACGTGATCGTAAGCCACGCCCAACCGGTAGTGCGCCTCGCCTGACTGCGGATCGGCCTCGATCGCCTTGCCGTAAAGCCCGATCGCCTTCTCATAATCATGCTCGGAAGCGGCAAGGATGCCCAGCTGCAAATACCCATCCGAGCATTTCGCATCCAGCGAAACAGCCTTTGTTAGCAGTGTTTCTACCTGCGCCAGCGCGGCCTTATCCGCCGCGTGCTCCTGCTGCTTCCAAAGAGCCATGGCATAGAAATAATTCGCCAGCGAGTTATCCGGATTCCGCTGCGACAAACTGCGCAAGCTTCGGCGCAATGCAGGGCAGCGGAGTTGGCGCCGCCATCTCAATCTTGCCCATAAAGAGATACGGCTCGGCATTAGCCGGATCAAGATCGGACGCCGCGCACAGGCTGCGCGCCGCCTCATCGTAGCGAGCGCCCGCAAAAAGCGCCGTGCCCAGCCCCGTCAGCAACCGTGCCGATTTCGGATGCGCCTTCACACCGTTGCGGAAAACTTCTGCCGCCTGCCACACCGCGCGATGCAACAGCAGCTCCGACCCCCACGCAAAGTAGTTCTCTTCGCTCGGATCGAGCGTCACCGCCTGCTGATATTGCTGCACCGCGGCCAGCGGATCACCCGCCTTCTCCTCCAGCTCACCGGCCATGCGATGCCGGTCGGCATCGTTCCCGCCGGAGGTGCTTCCCGCGCCCTGCGCCTTCAGCGCCATCGTCTCTCGCGCCAGGTCCTCACTCGTCCGCAGAATCGCATCGGATCCGTGCCCGCCCACAGCGGTCCAGTCCGTCACACCGGCAACGGTAAAGTTCGGCGTATCAGAAAATTCCATCGGTGCCGCAGTCGATGCCGCCACATTTCCCAGCACCAGGTCGATATGCTTCCGGTCGCCTTCCGACAAGGCAATCGCGGCCGCGCCACGGCCCCGTAATCCGGACTTCTCCGCGCTCAGCCGATAAGTACCCGCCGCCAGATTCGAAAACTCAAACAAGCCCGCCGCGTTCGTATGTGTTTCCTGGGAAGTCCGTCCGTCCGCCTCAAATCGTACGGATGCATTGCCCACGGGCTGACCCGCCGCATCCCGAACCGTGCCTTGAACAACAGCCGAAGCAGAATGCTGCAAAGTTCCCGCTTGAGCCGCCGCATTTCCCGGCGCGAAGCTCAGCAGCGCAATGGCAACAAACATCGCCCACAAAAAACGCAGCAACCCTCGCTTCCGAAATCGTTGCGAACTGTGTCCATCAAGCATGCTGTCTTCTGCGGATTCTACTCGTCCCCACGCATCGCCATGCGTGAGCGACAACGGAGCGAACACAGCTACTTGCGCCGCAGGCGCCTTCGCCCGTGCGGCCAGCACCGCCGCAGGCGCTTTTGCCCGTGCGGCCAGCACCGCCGCAGGCGCTTTTGCCCGTGCGGCCAGCACCGCCGTTGTCCGGGACGGTCAGTTCCTTGCATGTATGCTGTAGCACGTTGGGGGAGATTTCATGGATCGTAGAGACTTCATCAAGACCACGGGCGCTTTGGTCGCCGGAGCAACGCTGACGCCGGGTGCTCTTGCCGCTGAACAGCAGACCGCCACTAGCGGCCGAACGACTCTCCCCATGAATCGCGGCTGGCTCTACAGCCGCACCGCCGAAGAGCAAGCCACCGCGCGCACCTTCAACGACGCATCCTTCGACCGCGTCGTCATCCCGCACACCAACATCAAGTTGCCTTGGCACGGCTTCACGGAGCAGGACTACACCTTCATCTCCACTTATCGCCGCCACTTCAAGCTGCCCGAGTCCGCCATGGGCAAGCGCGTTTTCGTCGACTTCGAAGGCGTCATGACCGCCTCCACCGTCTACCTCAACGGCCAGAAGCTCGGCGAATACAAAGGCGGCTACACCCCGTTCTCCTTCGAGCTGACGGGAACGCCGATCCTCGACCCCGCCGGCGATAACGTCCTCGCCGTTCAGGTCGACTCCACCGAGCGCGCCGACATTCCGCCCTTCGGCTACGAAGTCGACTACCTCACCTTCGGCGGCATCTACCGCGAAGTCGCGCTCCGCATCGTTCCTGAAACCTTCCTCGATAACATCTTTGCCGCCCCGAAGAACGTCCTCACCAAACCCGCCGTCGATGTAAAGTGCTATCTCAATCACCCGGCAACCGCAACCCACGACCACTACTCGCTCACCGCGGAAGTTCTCGATGAGGACCGCGTCCTCGGCAAAGCCACCAAGCCAGATCCCATCCGCCAGCCTCGCAAAAGGCGAGCTGGAACACACCGTCGAAATTCCCCAGCTCGAAAAAATCGACTTATGGGACCTCGACCATCCGCGCCTCTATCACGTGCGCGTGCGCCTGATGCGCGGCCGCGACGTCGTCGACGAGCAAACCCGCCGCATCGGCTTCCGCGAAGCAACATTCACCGACCACGGCTTCTCGCTCAACGGAAAAATCATCAAGCTGCGCGGGCTCGATCGCCACCAGACCTTCCCCTACGTCGGCCAGGCCATGCCCGGCCGCGTGCAGCGCCGCGATGCCGACATCCTCCGCACCAACTTCCACTGCAACATCGTGCGCACCTCGCACTATCCGCAGTCGCGTCACTTTCTCGATCGCTGCGACGAGATCGGCCTGCTCGTCCTCGAAGAAATTCCCGGCTGGCAGCACATCGGCGACAAGGCATGGCAGGACATCTCCGTCGACAACGTCGGCCGCATGATCCGCCGCGACTGGAACCATCCCTCGATCATCCTTTGGGGCGTGCGCATCAACGAGTCGCGCGACAACCACGACTTCTACACCCGCACCAACGCGCTCGCGCATCAGCTCGACACCACGCGCCAGACCGGCGGCATCCGCTACTTCCAGGAGTCGGAATTCCTCGAAGACGTCTTCACCATGAACGACTTCGGCTGGCCGCTCAAGAAGCCGAATCATCCCCGCTATCTCAACACGGAGTTCGTCGGCCACACCTATCCCTGCAAAACCATCGACAGCATGGAGCGCCTGCGCGAGCACACCATCCGCCACGCGCGCATGCACGACGCCCTCGCCTCCGATCCGCAGTACGCCGGCGGCATCGGCTGGTGCGCCTTCGACTACAACACCCACGCCAACTTCGGCTCCGGCGATCGCATCTGCTATCACGGCGTCGCCGACATCTTCCGCGAGCCCAAGCCCGCCGCCTTCTTCTACAAATCGCAGTGCGATCCCGCAGAAGAGATCGTGCTCGAGCCCGCCTTCCACTGGGCGCGTAACGATGAATCCATCGGCTTCACCAAGGGCCTCATCTGCTCCAACTGCGATCACGTAAAGATCTACACCATCACCAGCAGCGGCGAGCACCTGCTGGCCGAAGCCGATCCCGATCGCACGCAGTTTCCGCACCTCAAGTACGCGCCCTTCGACGTCGACTTTGGCGAGAAGATCCGCGAGAACTGGGGCGACCTCCGCATCGACGGCTACATCAACGGCAAGCAGGTGATCTCGAAACGCTACTCCGGCGACGGCGTAGACCACGAGTTCGTCGTCCTGCCCGACGACACCGAGCTCATCGCCGACGGCGCCGACACCACCCGCATCGTCCTCCGCATGAACGATGCCCACGGCGCCATCCGCCCCTTCGCCGAGCGACGGCATCGCACTGGAGTTCGAAGGCCCGGCGGCAGCGCCTGCAGCGGTGTCTGCAATTTTGATCGGTGACAATCCCGCAACCCTCATCGGTGGTGCAGTAGCCGTATGGGTCCGCGCCGGCGAACAGCCCGGCACGGTTACGCTACGGGCAAAACACCCACGCCACGGCACAAAAGAGGTAAGCATCACGCTGAAACAGTCAGAGCCAGAGCAGGTCTGATCGGATGTTCAGGTACGGCCAGCACCCTCAGCCTCCGCCACCGTCGCGTAGTTCTTCAGGATAAGATTCACCCGAGTCATCTCCAGCAGCGCGCGGACGCGCTCGTTCACGCCTGCCAGCAGCAGCTTGCGGCCATTCTTCTCAGCGGAGACGTAGTAGTTCATCAGCAGGCCCAGCCCGGCAGAATCCATGTACGGCGATTCCGTCAGATCAAGAATGAGCACGGCAGGCTTGTGTTGCGCCAGGTCGTTCTGGAAGTTGAAGGTGTTCTGCAAAGTAAGCGGCCCCCTCAGCTCAAGGACGGTGGTGCCCTCGTGCTGGCCGCTCTTGACCGTCACGGTCAGTGGTGCATCGCGCATGGCGAAGAGTGTAAGGAGCATTCGGTTACGGAGCGATGAATTTCGTCCGCTTTCCCCCCGAAGCCACAACATCGTCATCCCGACCTGAATAGTTCGTCATCCCGAGCGGAGTGGAGGGATCTGCTGTTCGCTCGCAGTGCCGCAGAACTGGATCTGACAAATTCCTATGTCGAAACCTGATGGGCCAGCTGGGGGTACCCCTGCACCACGCGTGAGCGACCAAAGGAAGCGAGCCGGCAAAACGCGCCGCCGGCGCGCCCGCCCGCGCGGCCAGCACTTACTTGACCTTCTCAGCGTCCGCTGACGTGTCGATATCGATGTCGCCGCCGGGCAGCGGGATCGTCTGCAGCGACGCGGCATGGCGGGCAAGCAATGGCCCTGCCCCGCGGTCCCCGCGAAGCTCGCGCAGCTCCCCAAAATGGCTGGCGGCAAAGACCGCAGGAACCCCATGCACGCCATTTCCGTAGTCGGAGGCCACGATGCTCGCCCGCGTCTTGCGCCACGCGCCCACCAGCATGCGAAGATGCCGTGCTGTCACCGCCGGCTGATCGCACACCGCAATGCACACAGCCGCGCAATCGCCCGCGGCCTCCAGCCCGGCCAGCAACGAGCTCGCCATCCCCGACTCCGCATTCGGGTTCCGCACAATCCGGACTGGCAAACCGTAAAGCAGCCGCGCATGCTCGACCGCGCGCTGTCCCAGCACCACGATTGGCAGATCGAAGCCCGCATTCAGCAGCGTGCTGGCCGCGCGCGTCAGCATCGGGATACCCCCGATTAGTGCAGACTGCTTGTCTCCGCCAAATCGCTCGCTCTTCCCGGCCGCCAGCAGGATGCCGGTAACGCCACTCATCGCATCCATCACACCCATTCTGCCATCCCGAAGAACGGAGCGAGCACCGGGTGCTCCATCCTACGCAAGCCGAATGGAGCCGAGGACCGGGTGCGCCATTCTGGCGAAAGCCAGGGTGGGCGTATCCAGTCAGAGCGAAGCGACCTTCCGACTCACCACAATAGCGACTAAAGGCGCGTAAACTGGAAGCATGCAGGAACACGCCCGCATGATGGCCGCCTGGCAGTCTGCGCAGGGCGTGTGCGTCCTGGTCACGGTGGTGGGCACGCGCGGATCGTCGTACCGCTCGCCGGGCGCGCGCATGCTGATTCTGCCCGACGGCTCGCGCATTGGAGCGGTAAGCGGCGGATGCCTGGAAGGCGAGCTCTGCCGTCGCGCTCACTGGTGGACATCCCAATCGCCCGCGGTGCTCAAAACCTTCGACACCTCCACGCAAGAGGACAACGAAGGCTTCGGCCTCGGTTGCGGCGGCGGCATCGATCTGTTGCTCGAGCGTTTACCGTCCCAGCCTGCCCAAGAAACGCATGCCCCGGAAACGCAACCCGGCGAAACGCAACCCGGAGAAACGCATCCCCTGCTGGCCCAGCAGCGCGTCAACCAGAGCCGCTCGCCGTCGGCGCTCGCCGTCTTGCTGCATGCCACGGATGCCTGCGGCCTGCACGTAGGCGAGCGGTTTGCGCTCGAAAACACGCACGATCGTCCCGAGATCGCCGCCCTGCTCCGCCGATGCGTGAAGCTCGGAAATTCCTTCACGCAGGAGTTGCGCGAAGCCCCACACGCCGGATGCCGCATCTTCGTGGAGTCGCTCACGCCGCCGGTGCAGTTGCTGGTATGCGGAGCCGGCACAGACGCGCAGCCAGTCGTCGCGCAGGCCGCCGCGTTGGGCTGGAGCGTCCTCGTTATGGACCAGCGTGCCGATTTCGCGCGCCCGTCGCGCTTTTCGGAGGCCGAACGCGTCATCGTCGCGAAGGATGCTCGAACATTCGACGAACTCCGGCTCGACACGCGAACCGCCGCCATCGTCATGAGCCACAGCTTCGCCCAGGACACATTCTTTCTCGAATCGCTGCTCGCCCAGCCGCTCGGCTATCTTGGCGTCCTCGGCTCGCGCCGCCGCTCACTCGATCTCCTCGCGCGTCTCGGTCGCGATGCCATGCCGTCCGGCCTGCATGCCCCCGCTGGTCTCGACATCGGCGCCGAAACCCCGGAGCAGATCGCCCTTTCCATCCTCAGCGAGGTGCAGGCCACCTTCACCAGCCGCCCCGGCGGCGCATTGCGCGAGCGCGACGGCAGCATCCACGGCCGCGAACACCTGACCGACCGGCACGACAACCGCGAGCAGCATTCCGCTCCGGCCCGCGACTGCGGCCTGCTGTAGCAACGCAAGGAATCGCGAAGAACGGGTGCCCCGTCCTACGCGAAGGCGTAGGGTAGGCCTATACAGCCGGAGCGAAGCCGGCCCCCAAGCTGCGCGGTGTTCGCAGGTTGGGGTGGGAAGCGACCTTCAAAATGTATGACTGTTTGTTCTCTGCCGTTACTTTTCTAAGAGCGCAGAAACAATCTCCTCCCACTCCGCGTCAAGCACCAAGCCGCAATGCGGCCGCCGAGCCTGCCCATACCAGTAGCCGGCATTCGCCTCATCGCCTTCCTTGCGATGGAGATAAGCATGCACCCAGGCAGCATCCCGGCCGCTTTCATCCTGCGCAATCTCATGCGCCCGCTTCCAGTCACCCTTCCCGTCCCACCAAAGAGCGGCAAGCAGCGGCGGCAGTGTCGTCGGCGGAACGGACTGCGTGATCGATGCGCGAAACTCTTCGAGCGTCATGGTGAAATTCTAAGACGTGGCGTGGGAGAAGCCGGGTGCCCCATCCTACGCGCAGGCGTAGGGTGGGAGAGTTCCGTTGGAGCGAAGCGACCTCCGTCATCATTCGGCGCAAAGCGCAGTTGCGCCAGATTGAGCACCGCGCTCACTGGACCAAAGATAGAGACTTCTCGCGGCTACTGCCGCCAGCACCGGGGCCAGCAACCAAAGATAGAGCCAGGTGTTCTGTTCGTGCTCGGAAGTTAGACCGTCCGGCGTGACTAGCGCCCAGATAACGATACCCATAAAGATGGCGATCACGGTCAGAACGAGAATCAGGGCAGTCCCGCAGCGAAAGCGTATGGCAAGCATGACGCAACCAACAACAAGAATGGTTGGCAGACTCCACATCCCGATGTGAATCAACGACCCTCGCACGCCCCAACCTACAGGAAAGTAGCCGTCACATATCCAAAGAGCCTGAAAGTATAAAAATAAACCGACAAATATCAAGTAAATCAAGGACACCATGGCGGCGGCCGATTTCATGTCGGATTTGGGTCCTTTCACGCTGCTCGGTAAGCGAGGAGGTTACAGCTCAATCGCCTTGCTAGCCACCTGGCCTTTAGCCTTCTCGAGAAACTCCGCCAGCGGCATCGATCCCTGGTCCCCCTTGCCTCTCACCCGCACGCTCACCGCCCCCGCAGCCTGCTCCTTATCCCCAAACACCAGAAGGTAAGGCACCTTCTGCATCGTCAGATCGCGAATCTTCGCATTCATCTTCTCGTTGCGGCTGTCCAGCTCCACCCGGAGCCCGGCGGCCTTCAGCTGCTGCTCCACCTGTTTGCCATAGTCGTTGTGACGTTCTGCAATCGGCACCAGCGCCACCTGCACCGGCGCCAGCCACAGCGGAAAATTGCCTGCGTAGTGCTCGATCAGGTAGGAGACCATCCGCTCCATCGTGCTGATAATCGCGCGATGGATCATGACCGGTCTGTGCTGCTTGCCGTCGGCGGCGGTGTAGACCAGCCCGAACTGGTTCGGCAGGTGGAAATCCACCTGAATGGTGGAGTAGGTCTCCTCGTGTCCCATCACGTCGGCAAGCTGGATATCGAGCTTAGGGCCGTAGAAAGCAGCGTCGCCGGGGCTTTCGCGATAGGGCAGCCCAAGTGAGTCGAGAGCTTCGCGCAGCACGCGCTCGCCCAGCTCCCACATCTCGTCGTTGTCGACGTACTTCTCCTTGTTCTTCTTGTCGCGCAGCGAAAGCCGGTAGCTGTATCGCGTAATGCCCAGGTCGCGATAGACGCGCTCCACCAGCTGCATCACCTTGGAGAATTCCTCCTTGATCTGATCGGGTGTGCAAAAGAGGTGCGCGTCGTTCAAGGTCATGCAGCGGACGCGGCTCAGGCCGCTCAACGCTCCCGAGCGCTCGTAGCGATACATGGTGCCCAGCTCAGCAAGGCGCAGCGGCAGATCGCGATAGCTGCGTAGCTTCGATTCGTAAATCAGGATGTGGTGTGGGCAGTTCATCGGCCGCAGCACAAGCTGTTCCGTCTTCAAATCCATGGGCGGAAACATATCTTCGTGATAATGCGCCCAGTGGCCGGAGCGCACATACAGGTCCACCTTCGCCAGTGCCGGCGAATACACATGGTCATAGCCATCCTCGCGCTCGAGCTTGAGAATGTACTCCTCCAGCAGCCGGCGAATCGTGGCGCCCTTCGGCAGCCAGAGCGGCAGACCGGCGCCCACATCTTCATTGTTGGTGAAGAGTTCCAGCTCCTTGCCCAGCCGCCGATGGTCCCGCCGCTTTGCCTCTTCCAGCAGCGCCAGATATTCGTCCAGATCTTTTCTGGAGAAAAAGGCGGTACCGTAGATGCGCTGAAGCTGCGGGTTCTTCTCATCGCCCAGCCAGTAAGCGCCGGAAAGGCTCATCACCTTGAACGCCTTCACCCGCCCCGTCGAAGGCACATGCGGCCCCCGGCAGAAGTCGACAAAGCTCCCGTTGCGATACAGCGAGATCTCCTCGCCCGGCTTGGTGAAGCGCTCGATGAAGTGCACCTTCATGAAGTCGCCTTCGGCGCCGTACTCGGCCAGGCCCTTCTCCCGCGGCTCATACTCGCGCACAAAGGGCTCATCGCGGCCGACAACCTCGGCCATCTTCAGCTCGATCGCGGAAAGATCGTCGGTGGTAAACGGCGTGGGCCGATAAAAGTCATAGAAGAAACCCGCATCCGTCGCCGGCCCGTGGCCCAGCTTCGCCTCCGGAAACAGCTCCAGCACCGCCGTCGCCATCACGTGCGCAGCGGAATGGCGCACCACCTTCAGCGCGTCCGGATCGTTCTCCTTGAGCAGCTGAAGATGGACGTCCTCAGTGAGCGGCGCGCGCAGATCAACCAGCCTCTCGCCTCCGGCATCGGGCGCGGCGTACATCGCCTGCTCGCCCGGCTCGGACTTCTCATCGCCGGGCAAATCGCGCGTGGGGTCTGCCGCGGCATGCACCGGCTTAATTTTGGCCACGACAACCGCCGCCGCCAGCCGCGGCGAGATGGACATCGCGACATCATGCGCAGTCGAACCGGCCGGAAGCTGCTTGATGGAGCCGTCGGGAAGGTGAACCTGAATCTGCTTTTGCTCGGACATGGTCCTAATAAGGATAGGGGAGGCGCGGGATCGCGTCGAGGCGAGTAGCCCGCATCTGAGTTTGGAAGCGGGATGTTGCTAAGGAGGTAGGTTTGCCGCTCAGCGGATCAAGAGAGCACTCCGGGATCGTGCTGGCTGCGTATATCGTGGCCTGCGAAGCGGTGGGGGCAATCTCCGGATGGCTGTCGGCGCCGCAGATTACTGGATGGAATGCAACCCTGCGCAAGCCGGCTTTTAACCCTCCCGATTGGGTCTTTGCCCCAGTCTGGACTTCCCTGTATGCGCTCATGGCCATTGCGGCATGGCTGGTCTGGCGCGAACCCGATGCAACCGCCCGGACGGCGGGTTTGGAAATCTTCTGGGTTCAGCTTGCGCTGAACTTTCTCTGGTCGATGATTTTTTTCCGCGGGCACGCATTGCTTGCTGCCGGCATTGAGATCTTGCTGCTGCTCGCAGCTATCGTCGCCGCCACCTTGCTTTTCGGACGCATCTCGCGCATGGCCGCCTATCTCATGACGCCGTATCTGTTGTGGGTGGCCTTCGCCACGGTGCTGACGTGGGCAATCTGGCGGATCAACTCCTGATCCCGCAGCTTCCCCTTGCGCTTCTACACAAGAGCATGGTATCTCTCCTGTAGAAGTGAAAGGGTAAGCATGGCACCGGAACGCATTGATCTCCCACAAGGCACGCTCGACCTGTTGATTCTGCGCACCCTCTCCCTCGGCCCGCAGCACGGCTGGGCCATCTCGGAGCGCGTGCAACAAGTCTCCAGCGACGTCCTGCGCATCCAGCAGGGCTCGCTCTATCCCGCGCTCCACCGGCTGGAGCGGCGCGGATGGATCAAAGCGAGGTGGGGCACGTCGGAGAACAACCGCCGCGCCAGGTACTACGAGCTGACGCGCGCGGGACAAAAGCAGTTGGAACAGGAGACCGATAGCTGGCGCAAGCTCACGGCCGCGGTCGCCCAGGTTCTTGAAGGTATGTAGTGGCTCGAAGGTATGTAGTGGCTCGAAAAGTATGTAGTGGGCTCGAAAGTCTGTGAGGTGCTGCCATGGGGCACGACTTACTGTTTCGTCTGC
This sequence comes from uncultured Acidobacteriaceae bacterium, assembly GCA_963758545.1. Taxonomy (GTDB): domain Bacteria; phylum Acidobacteriota; class Terriglobia; order Terriglobales; family Acidobacteriaceae; genus KBS-83. The sequence goes on from CAVWVY010000003.1 coordinate 43,932, forward strand.
GCGCGCTCTTTCGCCGAAACGCTGAAGAGCGCGACCTCAACAACGAGCTTCGCTTCCACTTCGAAAAGCAGGTGGAGAAGTTCCGCCTTGCCGGCGTGAGCGAGCAGGAAGCGCGTCGCCGCGCACGGCTTACCTTTGGCGGCCACGAGCAGGTCAAGGAAGACTGCCGCGAAGCCCGCGGCACCAGCTTCGTCGAAAATGCGCGGCAGGACCTCCGCTATGCCGTTCGGCAGCTGCGTTCCAATCCCACCTTCGCCGTCGTGATCATTCTCACGCTCGCCTTGAGCATCGGGGCCAACAGCGCAATCTTCAGCGTCATCAATGGCGTGCTCATCCAGCCGCTGCCCTATCGACAGCCGGACAAACTCGTCCGCGTTTTTTTCAGCATTCCTATCTTTCCGAAGTTCCCGCTGAACCCCTTCGACTTCCGCGATTTCCGGACGCGCAGCCATTCCTTCGAAGGTCTGGCGGCTTTTACCCGCGGTGATCTGCAGCTCTCCGGCTCAGGCGAGCCCATTCGACTTCACGGCATGGCCATCACCTCCGGATACTTCAACGTCCTCGGGCTTACTCCCCAGATGGGCCGCGAATTCGATGCCAAGGCAGAAATTCCCGGCAACGGTCTCCAGGTCATCTTGAGTGACCGGCTGTGGCGTACGCACTTCGCTGCCGCACCCGACATTATTGGCCGCAAACTCACTTTGAACGCGCAGCCCTATACGGTCGTCGGCGTCATGCCCCCCGGCACCGCGCATCCCGGCAACGAATATCAGCCGTTGGCGTACGGGGAAGACGTCGACATCTGGTCGCCCTTCACTTTCAAGGGTGAGCCTTCAGAACGCGGCTCTCACTTCTTAGAGGTGATTGGGCGGTTGAAGCCCGGCGTCACCATCGCACAGGCCAGCGAAGAGCTGAATACACTTCTCAAGCAAATTGGCAACGAGCATGGTGGCTATGGCGACTGGAAGATGCTCGTCATCTCTCTCAACGACGAAGTCGTCGGCGCAAGCCGGCAGCTGCTGCTCGTATTGTTGGGAGCTGTCGCTGCGGTGCTGCTCATTGCGTGTGCCAACGCCGCCAACCTCATGCTGACCCGCGCGGCGGCAAGGCAGCGGGAGATCGCAGTGCGCGTAGCGTTAGGCGCCCCGCGCTCCCGCGTGGTGCGTCAGCTCCTCACCGAAAGTCTCCTCATCGCCTCGATCGGCGGCGCGTTCGGACTTGTGCTCGCAGTAGCAGGCGTCAAGGCGCTTGTTTCATTGTTGCCCGCAAACTTCCCGCGCGCGCACGACATTCACGTCAGCGCGCCGGTGTTTCTCTTCACCTTCCTCATCAGCGTGGGCACCGGCGTGCTCTTCGGTCTCGCGCCGGCGCTGCAGGCCTCGCGCACCGATCCCAAAGAAGGTCTGCACAGTGGTGGCCGCGCCACCACAGCCGGCGGACGTCAAAGTCGCTTGCGCAACGCGCTCGTCATTTCGGAAGTGAGCCTTGCCTGTGTGCTTCTCATCGGCGCCGGGCTGATGTTGCGCAGCTTCCTCAATCTGCTGTATCTCAATCCCGGATTTCAAACCGAACACGTCGTCAGCGCTGTGCTTTCACTTCCACATGAGCGCTACAAAACGCCGGAGAGCCTGCTGCGTTTCTTTCAGGATCTGCCCCCGGCCATCCGCGCTCTGCCAGGTGTCGAGAGCGCCGGCCTTGGCAGCGACATTCCCTGGACCGGCTACGACGACAACACCGGCTTCACTATCGAAGGCAAGCAGCCAAGGCCGCACGAAGGCTTTCACGCGCGCTATCACATGGCCACTCCCGGTTATTTTCCTGCGCTCGGCATTCCATTGCTGCGCGGCCGCTACTTTACCGAAGCAGATAAGACCAATTCGCCGCCCGTACTCATCGTCAATCACGCCATGGCAGAGCGCTACTGGCCGGGCGAAGATGCAGTTGGCAAGCGGATCACCTTCGAAGACCAGCCCAAAGCGAAAGACTGGATCACCATTGTCGGCATCGTCGGCGACGTGAAGGACCAGCCCAACAGCGCCAGTGCCGAGCCGGCATTCTGGTGGCCCTTCCTGCAGGCAGGTTACGGCTCTCCGAATCTATTCCTCGCCGTCCGGTCGCAATCCGATCCCCACTCGCTGGTCAACGCCATCCGCCAGCAGGTCGCGCGCCTCGATCCCACGCTCGCCGTCGCCGACATCCGCACTATGGACCAGATCGTCACCGCATCGGTGGCAACACCGCGCCTCGCCTTTCTGCTCGTCGGCCTCTTCGGCTCGCTCGCCATCGTTCTCGCCGCCATCGGCACCTATGGAGTCATCGCCTATTCGGTCAGCCAGCGCACGGCAGAGTTCGGCCTCCGCATGGCCCTCGGCGCGCAGCGCTTCGATGTTCTGCGCCTCGTGCTCATGCAGGCGGGAAAGCTCGTCCTCGCCGGAACCGCCGCAGGCATCCTGCTCGCGCTCCTGCTCGCGCAAGCTCTCAAAAGCCTCATCTATCACGTAAGCCCGGCCGATCCGCTGACTTTCACCGCCATCGGCCTCGCCGTGGTCGTGATTGCGATCCTCTCCAGCTACATTCCCGCGCGAAAGGCAACGCAGGCCAACCCGATGACCGCTCTGCGCGCGGAGTGAGTTGAAATCAAGAAATCGTCGCGGGATTTGAAGCGGCGCGATAGCGCCGCCTCAGTGCCGCTCAAACTACTTCCCGCTATCCATGCTGTTGGGCATATCCGCCGTCGTCTGATGGAAGACAGCGAGCCACGTACCGTTCTTTTTCTGCCAGAGAGAGTTGGCATGCTGATCGCTTCCCGGCATGGTTTTGCCGTTGCAGCTCTCTGTTTGGTTCAACATATAGGAGACGAGAACCATATCCGGCGTAAGCCACTTATAGGTAAAGCCACTGAGTGTCGGATTCGTGGTCGTGCACGGACCGGACTGGATGTCCTTCAACACTTCCGCCTTGTTGCGATCGCTCCATCCAGGCCCCAGTGCGATGATGTTGTCGTCGAGATACTTGGTAAAGGGGGCAGGATCGCGAGCGACTTCGGCCTGCGCCAGCTCGATTTCCATTTTCTGAAAGTTGGCCTCAGTTGTAGAGTCGCCGCTCATCACGGCAGTTCCAGGCGCAGCGCTGCTGGTTGTGCTTTGTGAGAAAGCGATGCTCGTGGTGAGAAGGAACAGCGTGCAAAAGGACCGAATCGCATACTTCATACTCGTTCTCCTGACTGGATTTGGCCCAGCGGAACGTTAGTCCCCGTTCGAGAAGGCGTCAAGCGCTGGAGACCGGTGAATTCAGGAGGCCCAAAAAAAGCGGAGAGCAACCACGCTCTCCGCCCTCCTTGAGTCACTAAGTCTTACTTCTGCTCCGGTCCAGCCCCCGGAAAGACATCCTTCAACGGCGCGGTCTGCTGATCGCGCAGTTCCGGATGCGGCATCGGTTTCCGCGGGATCATCTCATCGCGCATCGCGGCGTTGTATAGGAAGATTGCCTCCACCGTAGCGATCTGCTCCAGGTCGCCCGGTTGCAGCCGCTCATACGTATCCATGTTGGAGTGGTGCGTCCGGCTCTCGTAATCCATCGGGTCCTGGATGAACTGGAAGCCCGACAGCCCCACCGCGTCGAACGAAAGATGATCGGTGCCGCCCGTGTTGCGCATCGTGATCGTCGTCACGCCCAGGTCCTTCAGCGGCGCAATCCACTGGCGGAAGATCGGCTCCACCGCCGCGTTGCCCTGCAGATAGATGCCGCGAATCTTTCCCGTGCCGTTGTCCACGTTGAAGTACACATCCAGCGTCTTCCACTCCGGCTTGGTCGTGATCGGTCCCGCGGCCTTGCGGATAAACTCCGGCAGCTTCATCTGGTCAGGCGCCGTCGAAACCGGAAACGAGCCGAAGTGATCCCGCACATAGCCCTTCGAGCCGAACAGCCCTTCTTCCTCGCCGCTCCACAGCGCAATGCGGATGGTGCGCCGCGGATGCACATCAATCGCCTTCAGGATGCGCACCGCTTCCATCGCCACCACCGACCCCGCTCCGTTATCCGTAGCTCCGGTAGCGGAAGCCCACGAATCCAGGTGTCCGCCCACCATCACGATCTGGTCCTTCAGGTTCGGATCGGTGCCGGGAATCTCCGCCACGGTGTCAAAGCCATGCTGATGGTCGCCCGTGGTCTTGGTCTCGACGTTCATCTCCACCGTCACCGGCACGTTCGCCTTCAGCAGGCGATAGATGCGTCCGTAGTTTTCAATCGCGGCGACGACGCACGGCACCTTCACCGCCTTGTCCGCCTTGTACGGCTGCATGCCCAGCGCGGCTCCGTTGTCGTCAAAGAACGTACCGCCCGATCCGCCGGAGTTTTTCCCGTCGCGGCTGGGCAGGATCACGCCCGCAACCTTCTCGTCTGCAAGAAACGGCGCAATCTTGTCACGCAGCGCCGCGCGCTTCAGATATGCCTGCAGGCGCGCCTCAAAGTTACGATTCGCGGCCTCGTACTGCCCAATGTCTTCCAGGTCCTTATCGGTGTAGCGCTCAAACAGCGGCTTGTCCACCGGCGGAACCTCGCGCATCTCCCCCAGCAGGACGATCTTGCCCGCCAGCTTGCCCTTGTACTTGTCGAAGTCCTTCTCGTCATTAATGACGACGTTCACCGCCTCGCCCGTCACCGGCCCGCTCGTCGACGGAGACCATGGCGTCGCCTGCACAATCAGCGGCGCCGTATCCGGCGCGGTCATGCGCACCCAGGTATTCAGCTGCTGCCAGCCCATGCCGAACTCGCCCCAGTCTTCCAGGTGCGCGTTCTCCAGGCCCATCCGCGTCAGCTCATCGCGCGTCCAGTTGTTTGCCTTTTCCATGTTCGGCGACCCGGTCAGCCGTCCGCCGATATCGTCCGTCAGCGCGGATGCCAGCTCCATCACATGCGAGTGCGTCAGCCCCTCTTCGCGGATCCGCGCGTAGGCGTTCAGGTCCAGCTTCTCCACCGCGGGCTGCGGCACATCCCAGGGATTGACCTGCGCCGCCGTTTCCGTGGTGCGGGCTTTTTTGTCAGGCTTCGATGCCGCCGAAAGCGGCGCAACGGGGAGGGCAAGAACAGCGCCGGCCAGCAGAAGAGCGGCCGCGCGGGTGGTGTGCATAGGGTAGTGCCTCCAGAAAGAATTGCAGTCGGCACGAAGAATACCACCGGCCGCACGGAGGCCCCGTCCTGAGCTAAGCCGAAGGATCGGATACCACGGAAGACCGCGATCTCATAATTAGCCCGCCATCTCCGCAGCCAGCTCCGCCTCCGGCCGCGTCTTCCGCGCACGCAGCCGGTAAAGCAGCGTCAGCAGCCCAAGGAACGGCACGCCGTACAACAGCATGGAGCGAAAGCCCGGAGTAAATGCCGACGTAATCATCACCGCCAGCAGCAGCGTTGCCCCCATCAGCGTCGTCCACGGCGCTCCAAACATCCTCAAGTCTCCCGCTGCCGCCACATGTCTCCGTCGAAAGACCAGGTGTGTCACAAAGATCATCAGCCACACAAAAAGTTCGGCAAAGGATGCAATCGATATCATGATGCCGAATGCAGCGCCCGCGTACACCGCATACAACAGCGCACCCACCGCAACGCCGCCGGAGGAAAGCAGCAGCGCGGCCACCGGCACTCCAGCGCGGCTCAGCCTGCCCAGCGCTTCCGGAGCATAGCCCGCGCGCGCAAGCGAAAACAGGATGCGGCTCGTGGCATACAGTTGGCTGTTCATCGCGGAGAGAGCCGCAATCAGCACCACCAGGTTCAGAATGCCGGCCGCGTAGGGAATATGCGAAACCTGCATCACCCGCACAAATGGACTGGTCGCCGACCCCGCCTGGTTCCACGGCATAATGGCCAGCATCAGCGCCAGCGTGAGCAGATAAAACAGCACCACCCGGATCGCGGTAGAGCGGAACGCGCGCGTAATGGCCCGCTGGGGATCGCGAGCTTCGCCGGCGGCCACTGCCACCATCTCAACCCCGAAGTAGCTGAAGATGGCCACCAGCACAGCGGCCCACATCCCGCGCACACCGAACGGCAGAAAGCCGCCATGCGCGGTATAAAGACGCAGTCCCATCGATGACGCATCCCGGCTGAAGAACAGGATCCAGGCGCCAAGCGCCAGAAAGCCCACGATGGCAAGAATCTTGATCAGAGAAAACAGATACTCGAGCGTGCCGTAAACCTTTACCTGCAGCGTATTCATCGCGATCAGCGCCAGCGAGAACACAATCATCCACACCACGCCGGGAACAGAGGGAAACCACAGCCGCATGTAGACGGCCACCGCTGTCACCTCCGTGCCTACCGCCAGAACCAGTCCCGCCCAGTAGCTATACCGCACCAGGAATCCCGCAAAGGGGCCAAGATAATGTCCCGCATAGACGCCGAACGATCCCGCAATCGGATGCGCCACCGTCATCTCTGCAAGGCAGCCCATCAGCAGCAGCGCAATCGCGGCCGCAATCACGTAGCTCAGCAGCACAGCTGGCCCGGCCATGCCGATCGCCAGCCCGCTGCCCAGAAAAAGTCCTGTGCCGATCGCGCCGCCAATCGCAATCATCGTCAGCTGGCCCGAGCTGAGCGACCGCTGCAGATGTTGGCCCGCAACTTCCGACGACATCACTTGCGTGGACATGCGCTCACCTGGGAAACGCGTCAGTGTGCGGGGGCGGAGTGGAGAATATCAGTGAGCTCCTCAATCGTGCACTCCAATTCGTCATCGCTGGTATAAAAGTGCGGCGAGATACGAATGCCCGCGCCCGGCCTGTGATCGACAATCACCTGGCGGCGCAACAGCTCGGCGGTCACGCGTTCGCCCTCTGGCGCATCCAGAATCACCACGCCGCCGCGGTGCGCCGCGTCGCGCTGGCTGCGAACCGCGATGCCCGCCTGGTCGGCAAGCTCAATCAGCCGCGTGGTCTGGCGCACGGACTTCGCGCGGATCGCCGCCACGCCGATCTCCCGAATGATCTGGTAGCCCACGCGCGCCGCATAAAGGCCGGGAATGTTCGGTGTCCCACCCAGAAAGCGAAAGGCATCTGGCGCGTAGTCGATCGCGCCGCCTGCAAAGTCGAACGGCGCTCGATGCGCCTGCCATCCCGTAGCGGCCGGCTCCAGCTTCGGCCACAAATCGCGACGTACATATAAGTAGCCCGCGCCTGGTCCGCCCAGCAGCCACTTCACCGATCCACCCACCGCAAAGTCAACATCCAGCGCACGCACATCCACCGGAAGAATACCCGCCGATTGGTAAAGATCCGCGACAACATAAGCGCCCACTGCATGCGCACGGTCGATAATCGCCGCAAGGTCCTGCACGAAAGAGGAGCGAAACGCGACATGCGAGACGCTCACCAACCGCGTCTCCTCGTCGATGGCATCCAGCAGCGGCTCCAGCGGCACCGTCATGCCGTCGGGCGAGGGAACTGTGATCACGCGGGCGCCTTGCCGCGCCAGGCCATGATAGATGTAGTCATTCGAAGGGAAATTCAGCCCCTCGGTCACGATCTTGTTGCGCCGCTCGCGCCAGTCGAAGCACGACGCAACCACTGACTGTCCGGCCGAGACATTCTGGTTCATCACCACCTCGCCCGCGCCCGCTCCGATGATTGAGCCGATAAGGTCGCCCACCGTGACGGCCATCTCCCACCACCCCTCGTGCCACGCGCGCACACCGCGCGTCTCCCAGGCGGCCGTAAACTCATCCAGCGAGCGCTTCACGCCGCGCGGCATCGCACCGAGCGAGTGGCTCACCATATAGGTAGTGTGGGCGAGGATGGGGAACTCATCCCGCCAGACAAGCAGCGGATCAAATACCATGGGCGGTCCAGAGGACGTATCCTACGCGAATCCCCGCCGCACTGGCAGAAAATCGCATAATGTCTCGATGGCGACCTCCTGGAACACGTTTCAGAAAGCATTCCAGTCTTGTCTGGTATTCGTTGTTCTTCTCTGGCTTACTCACGCCCTCGGCTACCTCGTGCATGAATACGCTCATTCGTTCACGGCATGGGCGCTCGGATACAAAACAAATCCCCTGGCGCTCGACTACGGACATCTGAGTTTGACCAACGTTGTGACGCTGAGCGACATCGACGAAAACGTCGATTACGATCCCATCTTCGCTTCGGGCCATGGCCCGTTTGCCGCGCTCATTGCCGTCGCCGGCGTTCTATTCGGAAACGGCCTCTCCTATCTGCTGTCGAGACGTCTTTACACCGCGGCAAAACAGCGTGGCAGGCGCACGCTCGCTCTCTTCATGTTCCTCTTTTGCATGATGAACGCCGGCAACTTCATCTCCTACGTCCCTGTCAGAACATTCACGACACACGCCGACATGTTCACCGTGCAGCGCGGGCTGAGCATCTCTCCCTGGTGGATCGCCGTCGTGCTCGGCATTCCCTTTTGCGTGGCCGTGTGGCACTTTGTCACGCGGCTCCTGCCCGCAGCCATGCTCTTCTTCTTTCCAAACGCAAAACTCGCGCAGATTGTTCTGCTCGTCCTCAGCGCCTTCATGATCTTTGTGTTCTTTGGAGGCGCAGGTCTTCATCACTACGGAGAAGTCTCTCACTGGATCTCAGCTTTCTCGGTCTACGCACTCTTTCCGCTAAGCATCTTGCTCCGCTGGCCTCGTCGCATCACTGATCGAGCCCTGCAGCATCAAATTGCGACGGGCACATGATTCGGAAATCGGCTTAGCCGTCGACAGAATTCTTCCAGCGAATCTACGGCTTACGCGCAAAGACATACGCCCGCCGGCTCTGGTGCTCCACCTCCGGCGCATAGGGCTCGCGCTCAATGATCTCCTCGATCGTGAGCCCCGCCGCCGCCAGATCCCGCTCAATCGCCGCGGGCGAAAAGAATCGGAAATCCAGCGTCACCGGGCGCCCCAGCCACTCATCCCGATGCAGCGTTTCGTCTCCAATGTGAAAGGCAAGCAACAGCAGCCCGCCCGGCTTCAGCACGCGCGCTATCTCACGAAATGCCAGCGGCCAAGCCTCCTGCGGCAGATGCACAATGGCATAAAACGCAGCAATGCCCGCAAGCGAAGCATCCCCCAAATCAAGCGCCAGCATGTTGCCCTGGCGGAAGGAAATATCCGGATTCAGCCGCCGCGCCTCTGCCAACATTCCGGCCGAAAGATCAAGCCCAAACACGTTCACACCCCGGTCGCGCAGAAAGCGTGCCACATGCCCCGGCCCGCAGCCCATGTCGCAGATCTCTCCCGTGCCGCTCAGCTCAGTCGCAAAGCGCGTCAGCAGCTCGCGATCCAGCGGCTTGTGATCCAGCTCGGAGAAGATGCGCCGCGCGTACTCATCCGCAACGCTGTCGTAGCTCTGCCGGATCGCGCGGAGTGCCTGCTCTTCCATAACTCCTCAGCATACGAGAAAGCAGAAAGAAAGCGCGGGCCGCGATAGCATCGCGCGGCCCGCGTTGAGAAATGTGGAAGCTACTTGTAAATCGGGGAAATCGTAATCGAGTCAAGATCCGGCGCATAATTCGTCGGATTGCTGAACGCCACCGTGTTATCCCCCGCCTGCAACTGCACCTGGATCACCGTGCTCGCCGGCGAGTTGAAGCTCGTGCCGTTCAGATCGAGCTCCTGCGCAGCGCCGTCATTCACGGAAAGGAAGTACGACCGCGGCCCGCTGGTCAGGTAATCGATCTCCATGTTATATGTGCCCGCCGACGGCACATTCACGTTGGTGAAAGTAGCCGTCGCCCCCGCGCCCAGGTTGCCCGCTTTCCCCAGCCCCGAGCAGTAGCCGCAGAAGCCCCCGCTCGCGCTGCCGGTCAGCGTGGCATACTCGCCTTCATACGTGGTGGCCGTGGGATATGGCTCGTTGCCGTCGCCGCTGATCACGATGCGGTCCAGGTCCGGCGGATAGCTCGCCGGGTTGCCGAACTGGATCGAGTTGATCCCCGCGTTCAGCCGCACCGGAATCGTCAGGCTCGAGGGCACATTGCCGCTGCCGCCGCTCGAGTTCAGCGTGATGTCCGGTCCGCCGTTCACGTTGATGATGTACGACCGCGTCCCGTTCGTCAGCGAATCCACCTCCATGCGATACACCCCGGCCTTCTTCACCTCAACATCCGCGAAGGTCGCGTAGTTATCCGCGCCGATGCCCAGATAGGTGATCTTCGATCCGGAGGCGCAGAGCGGGCACGGCTGGATGTTCGCCGCCCCATGCAGAATCGCGGATGAACCGTCATACACCTGCGAGGGTGGCGCAGGCGCATGGCCCACGCCGCGCACCAGGAAGAGCCGCGCGCCATGGCCGGGCAGCACCGCGGAGATAGATCGTGCGTGCGGGCCAAGCTCGGTGTGCGCCCACAAATCCCGCACGCTCACCGCGGTCTGGAAGCCAAGGTCCTTCCAGTCAAAAGTCACGCTCGACGGCAGCGCGTTCAGGTTGAACAGCGCAACATAATAGTTGCCGCCACCCAGGTTCGAAGCCCATACCGGCGTAAAGCCCGCGTTGATCTCCGTCGCCGGATGGCCGGACCGATCCACCGCCAGCACCTCGTCGTTCGTCAGCGCCTGTTTCCCAAAGGTAGTCAGCTGGGTAAGGTCGCCGCCAATCGTCAGCGGCGCGTTGGCCATCGCCCACAGCGTCATCGCGGTCTGCTGCTCGGTGTTGCTGATGCCGTCCGTCGCCCCGTTGCCCACTTCGAGCGAATCCAGGTCGTTCCATCCCAGCGTCGGCCCGGAGGTGTGCTCCCAGCTCGGCAGATCGAGGAAACGGACTTCAATGCGCGGCCAGTTGGTCAGCAGCGGGCAGTCTCCTTCGCACTCCACATCGCCTTCAATGCGGCGCGCGTTCGCATACTGCTGCCAGTCGCTGACGTAATCCTCATCCAGCGCCCACGAAATCGTCAGCCAGATAGGCCGATGGCTCCCGGCAATCGCCTTCGAGTAAGCCATCACGTCGGGAATGTTATTGATGTTCAGATTGTCGTTGTAAGACCCCGGCGTCACCGAGTCGAGCTTGATGTAATCAATACCCCACGATGCATACAGGTTCACGATGGAGTTGATGTACTCCTGCGCGCCCGGCTTGGTGAAGTCAATCTTGTAACCGTAGCCGAACCCATTGCCCGTCGTCAGCGGCTGCGCCACAATGTCCTGCGCGTGATACGACGTGCCGTAGATCGGCAGGTTCGCGGAAACGATCTGCTGGCCGATTCCCGGCAGCAGATAGATGCCCACCTTCTGTCCGTTGGCGTGGATGTGCTGGATCATCTGCAGAAAATGCGGGAACTCCGTCGTGTTCCACAGCGACCGTCCGTATCCATCGGTATCGCCATTCCATCCCGCGTCCAGATTGATGTACTGAAACCCATGCGCTCCGAGGCCGGAGGCGCGCATCGCATCGGACTGCGCCAGAATATTCTGCTCATTCATCACCGAGCTCGAAGGCACAATCGTCTGCTCGCTGTAAGTGCTCCAGCCCGCGAGCGGCCGTGCGCCCAGGCCATTCACCTGCGCCAGTGCCGCGGGAGCAAAGGGAAGCAGCGCTGCCGCGATCACGGCGGCTATTCGTCTGCGGAGCGGGTTCGGGTTGGGGTGGACTGTCTGCGTTCCAAGGGGGTCTGTCGTCGGCATCGTCACTCACCTCTTTGCACTCTTCATTTCAAAAATGAAACGAAGATTTCATGCGCGAAACACTCTATACCGCGAATGTAAGCGCTGACAATGCCCACGCAAAATTAATTTCGAGCACGCGCAATCGCCGCGTCGTGGCGAGGCTCAAGAGGAAGCGGGTGAGCCATTTACGGCGGCCGAGCGCCGAACCGGGGTGCCCATACCCCTGTGGGACATGAGAGTCAGTCACATCGTCTGCCAAATCCGAACGTGAGCGACCAAAGGAAGCGAACCACACAGAACGCGCCGCAGGCGCCTTTGCCCGTGCGGCCAGCACTCTAGACCAGCGTCGAGCCCGTCAACTCCTCAAGCACCGTCAGCGGAGCATGCTCCGGAGCCACCATCGCCTCCGCCGCTACCATGTAGGTCTGCTCGAGCGCATACTGCCCCGCCAGCACCGCGTGCGGAACCATATCCGTATAAACCATCCAGCTCGACCCGGCAGGGAACTGGTAGTCGTACTTCGCGCACGAGCTCTGGAACTCGCGGTTCTCCTTCAGGAAGTTGTGAAACCGCATCATGAAGTCGTCATAAGGCGAGCGCTTCAGCGCCGGCGCCGCAGCACCCAGCCCCATCCCCGTCGCAAGCGACTTCAAGCCACGCCCCACCGCCGTCTCCGGCTTCGGCAGCGCAATCTCCGCCGGCGCGTATTTCGTCGCGACGGCGCGAAACGGATCGCTCACCACCCAGTCGCGCGTGCGCGTCGTGTGAATGTTGTTGAAGAAGCGCAGAATGCGCGCGCCGTGCGTGGGCCGCGTTGGAAAGGCGTCGGTGTGCAGCAGATCGTTGCGACGCCGCAGCGGCAGGTCGCGGCCCTCCTCTTCCTGCGGGCGGAAGCTCGCATAGTCAAGCTGCCACCGGCCGGCATAAGGCGACAGAAAGTCGGTAAGAAACGCCGTCACCGACTGCGAGTAGCCGCGCATGATCGACCGCAGCCGATCGACCGCCGCCGGGTTCGCGGTCTTCGTATCCACGCCGCTCAGCTCATCGGCCTTCGGCTTGTAAGCAATGTTCTTGTGCAGGGAGCTGTCCGTCTGCTGCTGCCCGCGCAGAAATTGCAGGTCTTCCTCCCGCAGCGCAATCGGGCTCTTCGGGAAGAAAAGGATCGCACCCTCCTCCAGCCGCTCGCACCATTCCCGATGTTGTTCGCGGTGTTCCTTCTGTCGCAGTGAGGGTGACGAGTGACATGGTCGTCTTCAGCGTGCAGTCACTTTGCGTCGCAGCCAGATGGCGAACATCGCCGCCAGGCTGACAATCAGCACGAAAATGCCGGCGGGCAGCCCGATAAATTTGTAGGCGGTATCGAGCGTCACGTGATGGCCGCCGGCGCGGTTGTAGATCATCAGCCCGAAAATGCTCAGGAAGGTGATGCCGAAGAACGCCATGAAGCCCAGCGCAACCGAGATCAACACACTGGCGAACAGCCCAAAATCGCCGATTGGAACACCGAACAGGCGGAAGCTGTTGCGTGCGCCGCCATCGTGCGGAGCCGGGCCGGAATTGCTGGCGGAAATCGCGGTCATACTATCCCCTGTCATCCTGAACGTAGCGCCGTTACATCGTCATCCCGAGCCAGTCGCCCGATTTTCAGTTCCCAAAAGTCGCTCACAGACATGAACGTGAGCGACAACGGAGCGAACCCCATGAACGCGCCGCAGGCGCAATCGCCCGGACGGCGAGTCCCGGTCATAGGCGGAATGCGCTCTCAGCTAGAATACTCAAGATGGGGCACACCGCACAGACAGAGCTGCTGCCGGCCGCGCAGGTAGCGCGCGAAACGCCGGTCCAGCAGTCGGACAACGGCATCTTCTACGCCACCTTTGGCGACCACAAGCTGCCGCCCGGCGAACTGGAACAGGTCATCCGCGCCGTGCCCAAAGCCGTTGCTGCCGCGCTCAAGCATCGCGCCTACTACTTCGTCCCCCTCACCATCCATGAGCAGGAAGGCGACACCGTCCCCGACGACGCGCACTCCAGCGGCGAAACGCTGATTGCGCCCGCCTACACCACCGAGCTCAGCGACCGCGCCATCTGTCATCGCAATGTCCACTTCGCCGGCGGCGACTACATCTTTATCTCCACCCGCCTCATGCAGGACAAGTTCGCCCTCGCCTTCGAGCTCTTCATCAACATCGGCCACCACTTTGTCGATGCCACCGGCGTGCCCGCCAGCTTTGGCGAGCTGGTGGACCGCCAGGCCACCGCCTGGACACGCGGCGAAACCAGCCACGATGCCTGGGAGAGCCGCGCCCGCGCCTACGGCGAGCCACGCATCGAGGGTGCGGAGCGCAGCCGCTCCAGTCGCGGCGACCGCATGACCGCGTATGAGGTTACAGGCTCCTCGCAGAAGATCGACGAGAAGGCGAAGACCACCTTTATCCACGCGGCATTCTCGGACGCGCTTGCGATCTATATGTTGTCGCTCACGCTCGACTTCGACTACGCCGACCTCCGCGAGCGCGAATATCCGCTGCTCGCCCCGCCGGCGCTGGCGGAGCGCCTCCGCGCCGTCGCCGCGCTGTTCCCGCCGAATGCCGGATACGAGTTCCAGGTCCTCTACCGCCGCGACTCGCGCCGCTGAAAGGGGAGCCATGCTCGACATCCCCAACCTGAAGGTTTTATTCATCGCGGGTTTCGGCCCCATCGTTCGCGACCCAGCAGAAAGCCGCAAACTCTACAGCGACATGCTCGGCATCCCCTTCAAAGAAGAGAGCGGCGGCTACCTTCATACGGAGTCTGTTCCGGGCGCAAAGACCTTTGCCTTGTGGCCGCTGTCTCACGTAGCTGAATCTTGTTTTGGCACCGATTCCTGGCCTGACAACATCCCTGCCCCGCATGCGTGGCTGGAGTTCGATGTGGAGAATGTAGAAACCGCAACCGCCGCCCTCGAATCGAACGGCTATCGAATGCTGGTGAAAAATCAAAAAGAGCCCTGGGGACAAATCGTGAGCCGTTTCCTCTCGCCGGAAGGGCTAATGGTCGGCATCACATTCACGCCATCGATGCGCGATCAGAAGTAAGCGGCTTTGCGAAGTCCTTACATCTGAGTTTGGAGGGTGCATCGTGAAATGCTACGTAACGGTGTTTCTGATTCCTTTCTTCGTTTCAGCCATCGTGGGCGCTCAATCAACTGTAGAACGGGTAAGTCAAGCGGACGAGACTCAGGTACGCGGGTATTGGACCGACTCATCTACCGGCCTGATGTGGGCGGGGAAAGACAACGGCAAAGACGTAAGTTGGAAGAAGGCCATGAAGTACTGCCGCGACCTGCGGTTTGGCGGATACTCCGACTGGCGGCTAGGGACGATCGATGAACTTCAAGGAATCTACGAAAAGAGCGCCGAAGCTCCTGGGGAGAATCCTCGATCACGCTGGCACGCGGCTGAAGCGATGGCGTACCACGCGAAGGGCAACTTGTTCCTGACAGGTGACGTATAGAGCAGCACGCAGATAACGGATGATCGGGGGCATCCCAGCGCCTACGTATGGTATTTCGATTTCCTCAATGGGCGACCGAGCGACGACCCGACTGGTTTTCCTTATCCCTTCCGAGGTATGCGTGCATTGTGCGTCCGTAATTCCGGACGCTGACGGCCCGTAATTGCTTCTGATAGCTTCCGGCCCGCTCTTTTCTTACAATCAAGTCGAACCAAGCGGCCTTCCGAGTCGCCCTTCCACAAGACTGAATCAAATCTGACGAGGAGGAACTTTGCCAACCCAGGGCACAGCGGTCTTCACCCCGCCGGAAAGCGTACTACGCCGCGGCACCCAAACTGTCTTCACCATCCTCGCCGCCATCAGCGCCTGCCATCTCCTCAACGACCTCGTCCAGGCCACCATCCCCGCGCTCTACCCGCTCTTCCAGCGCATCTTCGGCCTCACGCTCGGGCAGATCGGCATGATCACCTTCACCTATCAGATCACCGCCTCGCTCTTTCAGCCCTTCGTCGGCATGGCCACGGACAAAAAGCCCATGCCTTATTCACTCGCGCTCGGCATGAGCTTCTCGCTCTGCGGCCTGGTGCTCATGGCCTTCGCCCCCACCTACGGATGGCTGCTCGCCGCCGGTTCGCTGGTCGGGCTCGGCTCCTCCGTCTTCCACCCCGAGTCCTCACGCGTCGCTCGTCTCGCCTCCGGCGGCCAGCACGGCCTCGCGCAATCGCTCTTTCAGCTGGGCGGCAACTTCGGCTCAGCGCTCGGTCCGCTGCTCGTCCTGTGGCTGGTGCTTTCCGCGCGCAACGCGCACGCCGGCCAGCATCGCATCGTGTGGTTCTCCGTCGCGGCGCTCGTCGCCATCGTCATGCTCATCGCGATCGGCGGCTGGTACAAGGCGCAAGTAGCCCACGGAGCATCCGGCAAAAGGAAAGTCGAAGAGCATCCGCACGCGCAGTTATCCCGCGGCAAGCTCACCCAGGCCATGACCGTGCTCATGACGCTGGTCTTCTCAAAATATTTCTATCTCGCCAGCATCACCAGTTACTACACCTTCTATCTCATGCAGCGCTTCCACGTAACCCTGCATGCCGCCGAGATGTATCTCTTCGTCTTCCTCGGCGCAGTCGCGCTCGGCACCATCCTCGGCGGCCCCATCGGCGACCGCTACGGCCGCCGCCTCGTCATCTGGTTCTCCATCGTCGGCGTGCTGCCCTTCACGCTCATGCTGCCCTACGCCAACCTCGAATGGACCGCCATCCTCAGCTTCATCATCGGCCTCGTCCTCTCCTCCGCCTTCTCCGCCATCCTCGTCTACGCGCAGGAGCTCGTCCCCGGCCGCGTAGGCCTCATCTCCGGCCTCTTCTTCGGTCTCGCCTTCGGCATGGGCGGACTCGGCGCCGCGCTGCTAGGCAAACTAGCCGACATGACCAGCCTCAACCTCGTCTACCACGTCTGCTCCTACCTGCCCGCGCTAGGCCTGCTTACCGGCCTGCTACCCAAAATCGACGAGCACCTGATTCCCCGCGACCGCGAAATAGAAGCCGAAGCCTAGTCAACTCCGCAGCGACAAACTGTCCGCTTTCAAGACACCTCTGTTCGTCCACGAACAACGCGGAAACCTCACAACGCCGCCCGCCCATTCCCGGCCCGCAAAATCTAACTCGCTCAAAGCGCATGAGATAAACCGATCTCGCCGCCGTGAGCGAATCGCATCTGTGGAATGGCCACAGGAGTGCTCCTCCCTTTGCCAGCAAGGAGGACTTTCATGCCGAAACGCACCCTTCAATCACTGCTAACCATCCCTCTGCTGGCCACCACGCTATGGGCCGCCGACAATTCCTTCCTCGGCAAATGGAAGCTCAACCCCGAAAAAAGCGCTATCCACGACGAGATGAAAGTCACCTCCGCCGGCCCCAACCGCTACGCCTTCGACTTCGGTGGAGGCACTCCCGAATTCATCGTCGCCGATGGCACCGATCAACCCGGTCTCGATGGCTCTACCCTCGCCGTCACATCCGAAGGTCCCAACAACTGGAAAGTCGTTCGTAAAAAGGACGGCCGCTTGCAGATCTCCGCCATCTGGACGCTCTCTGCTGACGGCAACACGCTGCACGACAACTTCACCGGCTACCAGCCCAACGGTTCCACCTTCCACCTCGATTACCTGTACGCGCGCACCGCAGGAACCTCCGGCTTTTCCGGCACGTGGGATAGCACCAGCGAGAAGCTTGACCCCGTCGAAATCGAAGTCACACCCTATGAAGGCGACGGTCTTTCCTTCACCAATCGCGCGCAGCAATCCACCAGGATTATGCGATTTGACGGCAAAGACTATCCGGTCGAGGACGCAAACGCGCCCAAAGGCGCCATGTCCTCAGCACGCCGCGTCAATGCCACCACCGTCGAATTCACCGAGAAGGCCAACGGCAAAATAAACGACACGCAGCACATCCAGCTCTCTCCCGACGGCAACACGCTGACCATGACCATCCAGCCGGCAAGCGGACGCAAACCCAACGTTCTCGTCTTCGATCGCGAATAAATAATGAATAGAGACTGGGTGGCGTGGAGATGTTCCCACGCAGTCGAAGCACAACTCACGGCCACCCTTTATTCTTTCGAGCGACATGTTCCGACCAGGGTGTCTGTTTCTCCCGCTGTTTCTGCTCGCGATAACGCTGCCTTCGCACCATCTGGCACGCCGTCCTCTTCTACACCGCGGGCGCCCTCGTCCAGCGCGTCCCCGGCTACATTCCCTACGCTGACAAGAATGGCTTATGGAAGCGCGCATGGCCCGGTCCCGCTCGCGCGCTCATCGCCCAGGACTGGCAGCCGCACATCGACGGCAAAACCGCGCTCCAGCCTGCGCTCACCAAATTATTCGACGACCTCGCCGCGGTGAGCTCCAAATGAAGCGCTGCGAGCTCGCGCCGCTTTTCCCGCTCCCGCTCGTTCCACGGCAAGCCGCAGCGCAATGGGCAGCTTCGTCACCAGCGCGGTGATCGCTTGGTACTGCCTGCCGGGCACCACATACAGCTTGCCCCTTGGCAGCGCCTTCAATGACTCATCCACCACAAACTCCGCCCGCAGCCACATCGCAGGCGGCGCAATCGCATCGCGATCCAGCTGCAGCCGATCGTGAAACTCGGAGTAGGTGTAGCCCGGGCACAACGCCTGTACCTTCACCGCCGAGCGAATGCTCTCGAGCTCCAGGTAGATCCCTTCCGTAAATGCCGTCATCCAGCTCTTCGTTGCGCTGTAGCTCGCGCTCCCCGCGCGATGCACGAACGCCGCCACCGAGGCCACGTTGATGATCGCGCCCGCGTTGCGCGGCACCATCCTCCGCAGCGCAGCATGGCACAGCCGCACCGTTGTCAGCACGTGCAGCCGATGCATCTCCTCCTGCTCGGCAAGATCTGCCTCCCAGAACAATCCCTTCGTACCGAAGCCCGCATTGTTGATCAGCAGCGCCAGATTCTCTGCTGCGGCAATTCGTTCTGCCACCAGCGTGGTGTCTTTGTCATCCACCAGGTCCGCCTGCAGGATCTCCACCGCGCACTCATGCTTCGCCGTCAGTCGCGCGGCCAGTGCCTCCATCGCTTCTCTGCCCCGCGCCACCAGCAGCAGATCATGGCCTACCGCCAGCCGTTCTGCAAACACAGCGCCGATCCCGCCCGATGCTCCGGTGACCACCGCAAGTGGTCTGCTCATAGTTGCGCTCCTCGTGTCGCCGCCTCTGGATCAAAGATTCAGCGCATCCATAATCGCTTGGATGTGTACACGCGCTCCGTCCAGATACGGAAAATCGGCATTACTCTCATCAAATACGAAAGCGAGATCGGTTCCCGCCAGCACAATGGCGTCCAGCTGCTCCCGCGCGATCGCGCGGTGCGCCAGCAATCGCAACTCCCCGAACTCTTCGGGCGTCGCCTTCGCCGCTCGGACCACCCGGCCATAGATCTCGCTGACCAGCGTCGTCTCCTCGTCTTTGAGTCCAATCACATCGCAGCCGTCGAGCCTTCCGAAGAGCCCTGTCTCCATCGTCACCCGCGCGCCAAACACCGCCACCCGCTTCAGCTTTCTGCGCGCCGCCTCCGCCGCTATCGCGTCCAGAACATTCAGCAGCGGCACGGGCGTCTTCGCAGATATCTCCGCCGCGGCGATCTGTGGTGAGAACGCTGGAATCGTCGCAAGCTCCGCGCCTGCTTTCGCAAGCTGCTGCAGCAGCCCGCAAAGATACTCCGCCAGCTCCTGAGCCTTGCGTTCGTCGGCCAGCGCCATCACTTTGCGCACGTCGGCGTGCACGATCAGCAGGCTCGGGGACAAACCACGCGCCAGGTGCGCCTCCACCAGAGACTTGTAATAAAAGATCCCCGCTCCCACACCAAGGCCCGCAACCAGCCCGAACCTCTTCTGTTCACTCACGTCGCACCTCGCCGAACTTGCTGACTCGGCAACTTGCCGTCGGTAAGATACCCCCATGATCGCGCACCTCCGTGGACGTCTCCTCTCGAAGCAGCCGCAGCAGGCCATCGTCGAGGCCGCAGGCGTCGGCTACGACGTCGCCATCAGCGTCTCCACCTACACCGCGCTCCCCGCCGAAGGCGCCGAGCTCGCCCTCCACATCCACACCCAGGTGCGCGAAGACACCCTCGCCCTCTACGGCTTTCTCGACCGCAACGACAAGCGCATCTTCGAAAAGCTCATCACCGTCTCCGGCGTCGGCCCCAAGCTCGCCATCACCATCCAGAGCGGCCTGCCCGCAGACCGCCTCGTCGCCGCCCTTCGCGCGCAGGATCACGCCACGCTCACCCG
Source organism: uncultured Acidobacteriaceae bacterium (assembly GCA_963758545.1). Taxonomy (GTDB): domain Bacteria; phylum Acidobacteriota; class Terriglobia; order Terriglobales; family Acidobacteriaceae; genus KBS-83. Next base: position 63,835 of record CAVWVY010000003.1, read on the forward strand.
CATCCCCGGCGTCGGTAAAAAACTTGCCGAGCGCCTCGTCGTCGAGCTCAAAGACAAGCTCGAAGACATGGCCGCCGCCGCTCCCGCAGTCTCAGCCGCCGGCCCCGCCGCGGAAGACGTCCTCTCCGCGCTCGTAAACCTCGGCTACCAGCGCCCGTCCGCCCAGAAGGCAATCGAAGCCGCCGTCGCCAAAGACAAGAACGTAGGCGAACACTTCGACGCCCTCTTCCGCGCCGCCCTCATGGCCATCCGCTAGAAGCTCGCCGCCCGCCAATCGTCCTCTCGACCGAAGCGGCGAAGCCGCGCAGTGGAGAGACCTGCTTTTTCCAGCATTTCGGAGACCGCCGGGCGTGTCCAGTCGACGCGAAGCGTCCTCCTTTATCAAATGCCTGAATCCCTCGCGCGGAACATGAAATTCAGCCACGCTAACTCACAAAGCCAGACGTGAGCGACCAAAGGGAGCGAACTGCAGCACCGCGCCGCAGGCGCAATTGCCCGGACGGCGAGTCCCCCGGACGGCCAGTCCCTTGCGCATCCTTTTTTGATGGGCGTAAAGTTGCAACCGCAGGAGGCGTGTATGCGCAGTCCTCTTTCGCTCCCCTCTCTCGTTCTGTCCCTGGCGGCTTTAGCCGTGCCCGCAGCCCTGGCCGCGCCGGCCCCCGCCACCGTAGCCAATCCCGCTGCCTGCCCGGTCGAAATGTCTGCCGCGCAGCGGGGTCTCGTCGGCACTCTGACGCAGGTCGGTCCCAACGCGGAGTCCGTGCCGCCGCAGGACCACACCCGTGCCCAGCAGTCCTTCGATCTCTCCATGAAGAACACGCGCCTGCAGCGCATCGTCGCCGCCGAGCTCGAAGTCCACGGCACCTCCAATCGCAGCCGCGTCATGCCTGCGAAGGGCGCCGTGCTCACAAGCGAGCCAACCGCCGACGCCGTGCGCAACGTACACCTCGCGAGCTCCGTGCCCGCCGATGAATCACGCACCCACACCGTCTCGGTGAAGGATCTGACTTCGGTCGCGTGGATTTCCGTCATCGAGCTCCGCTATGCGGACGGCTCCACCTGGCACGCAAGGCCCGGCAGCGAGTGCCGCGTAGTGCCGGACGGCATGATGCTGATCGCCGACAAATAGCGAAACCCCGCGTCACCATCGGCGATAACTCACCAAGCGGTCGCCCACAACACTCCATGTGAGCGACCAAAGGAAGCGAACCCCACAACACGCGCCGCAGGCGCATGTGCCCGGACGGCCAGTCCTAGCCCTTCAACAACGCCTGAATCTGCTCCCGGTACTGCCGTCCGGTCGAGATCCGCGTGCCCCCGCTCAGCTCAATCTCATACGTCCCGCTAAACAGTGGGTGGACCGCCGTGATGCGCGATAGGTTCACGATCCGGCCGCGATGCACACGCACAAATTTGTTCGGGTTCAGCCGCTCCGCTAGGCTGGTCAGTGTCTCGCCCAGCAGATGGTGCTTGGTGCCGCAATGCAACTGAACGTAATTGTTGGCGGACTCAATCCACTCGATCGAGCTCACCGGCACCAGCTCAAAGTGCTCGCCCGTGCGCACCACCAGGCGGTCCGGCCATCGCTCTGCTTTTGATTCCAGCAGCGTCTGCAACTGCGTGGTAAGCTCTCCGGCACGCGCGGAGAGAATCTGTTTCTTCGCGCGATCGATGCTCCGGTTCAGCCGCTCGTCATCGAACGGCTTCAGCAGGTAATCCACCGCATTCAGCTCAAACGCCTTCACCGCGTAATCGTCGTATGCGGTGACGAAGACAACCGCCGGCATCCGCTCCGGCCCAACCTGCTCGACCACATCCAGCCCCGTGCCATCGTGCATCTGCACATCCAGCAGGACCAGATCAGGGCGTCGCGCGCGTATCGCCGCAATCGCCTCCGCGCCGGACGCGCATTCCCCCGCAATCTCGACATCGTCGCGCAGCGCGAGTCCGCGGCACAGGCTCTCGCGGATCAACGCTTCATCGTCAACCACCAGCACCCGCAGCCGGCTCTCGAATGCGTTAGCCATGGTACACAGGCGCGCGACTGGGTGTTTGATCTGTAATCGAAGCTGTTGCATGCACAGCGCGCGCGGAAAGATGCGCCGGCAGCACGATGCGAACTTCCGTCCCACCCTCGGGCAGCGGCTGTATCTCCAGCGACTGCCGGTCATACATCCGCGTCAGTCGTTCCTTGGTCGCGCCCAGCCCCACTCCCAGCCGCAGCTCGCCCGCGTTCCGCACCGGCAATCCTCGACCGTTATCGCGAATGGTCAGAACCAGCTCGCTCTGGGCATTCCTTTCAAATGTGCTCCGCACCCAGATCACGCCTGCCTTCTCGCGCCCGCCAATGCCATGCTTGATCGCATTCTCCACGAGCGGCTGCAACAGCAGGTTCGGCACCAGCACGCGCTCGGTTTCCGGCGCGATGTCGAAGAGCACCGACAGCCGATTGCCGTGACGCACCTGTTCAATGGAGACATACGCGCGGGTCAGCGCTACCTCCTCGCTCAGCGCAATCTCGTCCTCGTAGTCGCTGCGCAGCGCCACCCGAAGCAGATCGCCCAGCCGCGCCAGCATCTGGCTGGCGGCCTTCGCGTCGTGGCCGGCTAGCGCGGAAATGTTCTGCAGGCAATTGAACAGGAAATGCGGATTCAGCCGCATGCGCAGCGTCTCCAGCTCTGCCAGGCGAAGCGCTGCCTCGAGCCGCGACTTTTCGAGCGCCAGTTGCGCCGTCTGTCGCTCCTTCTGCTGTGCATCAATGAGATGACGGATAAACGCTCCGGCCAGAATCGTAACCGTATATATGGCAAATTGCAGCATCATCTCGTTCGCCGGCATGCGCCAGCGGAAGACCTCCGCCCCGGTTTGTTGCCAGAAAACGAAATGCACGGTGCGGGCGAAGACAAATGCAAGCATGTAAGCCGCGTAGCTGAACCCCACTCCCCAGAGAAGCAGAATCGCGATATGTTTCGCGCGCAGCGGCCAGCCGAAGGGGAACCTGTGCTCCAGCCGGAAGGCGAGCGGCGTCAGCGGAAACCATGCGTAATAGCAGGCCAGCCACCCGGACAGCCCAAACCAAAGGTTCTCTGCCCGTGCGCCCGGCATCAGCCGGTAGTGCAGATAAGACAAGCTGCCGAGCAATGTCCACGCAGCGAACAGAATTCCGTAGCCGGGATAGCGGATCATCCTTCCGTTGCGGCCTGACGGTAGCGAAGCGACTTTTGTTCGCACCTGGACCTCCTACCGACACCCTCAATCATGCTCGCCGCCGTAGCCAAAAGCCAACGAGTCAGGGCCAACGCACATCGATCGAGGGCGAACACACTGCCCCACCGGGTGAACGTTCGCGCAGGAAATGCCCATCCTGAGCGCATCAGGGTCCCCAATACTGCGCGGTTTTCGCAGGTTGGATGCCGGGCGACCGTTCACTCCACCGCCATCTTCGGAGTCGTCTCGCGCAGCGAGAACGGCGAAGTGGAGAGCCTGCCCTGAGCTTGCCGAAGGGGATCCGCTGTTTCGCGTGATGCGAAAACCTGCCCCATCCTCAGCGCATCGTGGGGAGCGAAGAGTGCGATACCGCAAAGGCTGAATCGCATTGCGCGATATTTCTGCCTGGATTCGTGCGAAGCGACGCGACGTCCAACTATTTTCGCCAGCCATCCCGCCCGCATTCGCCAGTTGCATCACGCCGTTCGCCAGAACTCCATCGCACCGCGTCGTAATTCGCCGCACGATGCATGCATGCAAGACCAGCAAGCATGGTCATGAAGTTCATTGCGAAGGCTCGCTTTACCAAACTTCACATAACTTGACCAATCTTTATCGCACTGCCCGGGTCGCGCTGCTGGAATGGATTTACAAGGTGAGTGATTAGGTTCTCACCGTAGTTACGAGATTTATGCAAGACCAAGGAGGAAAGTCATGAAGCTCATGCGAATGCTCGCCGTCGCCGCTCTTCTCGCGTCGTCTCATCTGGTCTATGGCCAGGACGAGACCGACGTGATGTCCGCCAACGTTCCTTTTGCCTTTACGGCTGCCGGAGTCTCCATGCCTGCGGGCTATTATGTGATCTCGCACGTGCAGGGAGAGCAGCTCTGGAGAATCCGTACCCCCGGCCATGCCATCTTCCTGACCTCCAGACCACGTCAGCTCAAACACGCGCCTGACACCTCTGTGCTTATCTTCGATCATGATGCGAACGGCTACACCCTCCTCCAGTTTCAGCAGCAGGCGGAGGAACAGGCCGCGGAAGTCGACCGGTCGAATCGCACAAAAGAACGGCCGCAGCAAATCGCCACGGTGACAGCGCTTCCCCGATGAAGGGAGCGCTGCCCCGGCAGCGCGCAATGTGGATTCCTGACAGCTCGCCATGGAGTAAAACTGTGAACAGGCAGGATGAAACAGAGCGCACTCAACCTGAGCGACCGAAGGAAGCGAACCCCGCACCACGCGCCCCAGGCACCTTTGCCCGTGCGGCAAGCACATTTCACACCTGAGGGGTTACGTTTTCTGCGTGGCCTCGCTCGCAACAACGATCGCGACTGGTTCAACGCGCGCAAGCCCATCTACGAGGCCCAGATCAAGCGGCCGATGCTGGCCGCGATCGAGGCCGTGACCGGCGCCATGATGGACTTCGCGCCCGGCCACGTGCGCGCGCCCGAATCCATCATGATGCGCATCTACCGCGATACCCGTTTTTCAAGCGACAAACGGCCCTATAAAACGCACGTCGCCGCCTGGTGGGTGCTCGATGGCCTGCCCAAGACCTCCGGCGCCGGTTTTTATCTGCACGTCTCGGGCTCGCAGGTGGAGATTGCCGCCGGCGCCTTCATGCCGGACACGGAGCAGTTGCTCGCGATCCGCCGTTTCCTGTTGGAGCATCACGCCGAGTATCGAAAACTCGCGCAGGCGCGCGCCTTCCGGCGTCTCTTTCCTGTGGACGAGAATCATGAACCGCTGACGCGTTCGCCCAAGGGATTCCCCACCGAGCACCCCGCGGCGGATCTCTTCCGGCAAAAGCGTTGGGGCTTCGGCGTCTCGCTCGCGCCGGAGACGGCGACCAAAGTAGACTTCCCGAAGACCGTCGCCGCGCATTTCCGCGCAGCAGCACCGCTGGTCGCGCTGCTCAATCGCCCGCTTGCGGCAAAGGCACAGAAGCCGCGTCGGCCGCTGTTCTGAGTCGTTGCGACCTTCGCCCAACCGCACAAATTGCCGCAAAAGTTGTAGAAAACCGCCAAAAACCAGCGAAAATAGTAAAAAACACAAAGAAAACTGTGGAAATGCCTGATTTGCCGTTGACAAGCGGCGCCATAAGGCCGCATCGTGAACATCGGTAGGAGTTGCGGGAACCCGCATGAATACTAGCGATTCGCACCATGGAATCGCCTGGGCCGAGGCCAGAGATGGTGCTCGGCACGCGGGCGCGGAGCTTCCCCCACAGGCGCTCTTCCCGGCCAAGGCCGGGAGGTGCGCCAACCGATGAGACACGAGGAGGATTTCGAATGGCAGCAGGACTGACCAAGACACAGCTGGTTCGGCACATGGCCGAAAAGCTCGAATTGACCAACAAGCAGGTGAGCGGGTTCTTCGATCTGTTGACCGAGACCGCCGTGAAGGAGACCAAGAAGAACGGCGTATTCGTGATTCCCGGACTCGGCCGCCTGGTAAAGGCAGAGCGCAAGGCACGCATGGGCCGCAACCCGCAAACGGGTGAGGCGATCAAGATCAAGGCCAAGACCGTGGTCAAGTTCCGCGTAGCGAAGTCGGCGAAGGACACCATCGCGCCGCCCAAGAAGTAAGCAGCGATCAACATTCCGGAGAGGGCATCGCTGGCGCCACCTCCGGAGCGCAGTTTTGTGAGCGTCCGTCTGGTTTCGAGAGACGCTCGATGGCGTGGCCCTAAAAAGCCACGCCATCTTTTCTTACGCAGAGCTCACCGAGAGCTGGCGATGTCACGACAGCGGGTGCCCCATTCCAGCCGAAGGCTGGGGTGGGCGTATTCAGCCGGAGCGAAGCCGGGGTCCCCAAACTGCGCGGTGTTCGCAGGTTGGGGTGGGAAGCGACTTTCCGATATCTCTCCACGACCCTGTCATCCTGAGCGAAGCGCCGCAGGCGCCTCCGCCTCGGACGGCCAGTCCGCGGGTGCCCCATCCTGAACCCTGAGCAACGCGAATGGGTGAAGGGTGGGATACCGCAACGCCGGCACCGCAAGGCATCGCTGTTCATTTCGCCGCATGTGCCGTACGACCGGCCGTGAGCGACCAAAGGGAGCGAACCCGACAAAACGCGGCGCAGCCGCATATGCCCCGGACGGCCAGTCCGCGATGCGTAATTTCCCCCGCCTCATCCGTATACCCCTCGTATGCTTGAGTGCGACACATTGGCCGAGGCTTTCACTACCGATACTGAGCGCATCGCACGCGGCCTTCGCCAACGCGACATGGCGCTGCTCCACGGCCTCGTCACGCAATATCACTTCCGCCTCGTCCGCTATCTCATCTACCTGCTCGGCCATCGCGATCCCGTAGACGATCTGGTGCAGGAAACCTGGCTCCGCGTCCTCGAGCGCGGCAACTCCTACAACGGCCGCTCGCGCTTCGAGCCGTGGCTCTTCGCCATCGCACGCAATCTCACGCTCGACCACCTGCGCAAACGCCGCATCTTCAGTCTCGATTCCAATGCGGATGCAAGCGACGATCCCGGCCAGCATCGTGATCCCGCGCCGCTCATCTCCAGCGCGCCCTCGCCCTTCGAGTTAGCCGCGCGCACCGAAGATGCCCAGCGCCTCGCCCACACGCTCGAAACACTCGAGCCCATCTATCGCGAAGCGCTCGTGCTCCGTTTTCAGGAAGACTTGTCTCTCCAGGAAATGTCCACGGTCATGGGCGTTCCGCTCACCACCGTCTCGTCACGCATCTACCGCGGCCTCGCCGCCCTCAGAACGCAGATGACACCAAAGCCCGACAGGATAGGAACCGACACGAAGGGAGAACAGCATGCAGGCTGATCTTCACCACACGATGCGCCAGCTCATCGACAAATCTCTCGCCGGCGAGGCGTCTTCTCAGGGGTTATCTCCCCATGGGTTATCTCCAGAAGAACAGCACGAACTCGGCGAGCATCTCCGCGCCTGTGCGCAATGCGAGAGCTATGCCAGCGACGGCCGGCGCGCCATCGCCGCCCTCAGCGGCTTTTCCTTCGCGGCCGACCCAGGCGCGCAGGAAAAAATCCACGCCGCGCTCACACTCCGCGCCCAGCAGTTGCAAGCCGCCCAGCCTGCCCGCACGCGTATGGTGCGCATTGTGCAAGCTACGATCGCTGCCCTCGCACTCACCATCGCGGGCTCCTTCGGCGCATTGCACGCGGGCGATCTGCTTGCCGCTGTGCTTCACCTTCCCGCAGCGCAGGCCCAGACGGGGTTGCTCACCTTCTGGATCGCGCCCTCCTGGTGCTTCGCGCTTTTGTTGCCCGTACTCCTCCTGGTCTCGGCCCGTTCCGCAAACAGAAAAGGACAAATCCTATGAACCGCAATTTTTGGAATATCGTTCCTCGCCCCGCAAAGACGATCGGGTGCGCCCTCATCTGCCTGGGTGTGCTCATCGGCCTGATCGTTGGCATCGTGCAAGGCCACACCGGCAATCTGCCCGTGGTGTTGAATGCGCTCTTCGGCACCGCTATCGGCTTGGTCGCCAGCTGCTTGGCCGCGCTCTGGGTCTGCTGTCTCGGCTACGTCTACGCAGACGCACGCGACCGCGGCATGCCGCCCATTCTCTGGACACTGCTCGCCGCTCTCGTTCCCAACCTCCTCGGCTTCCTCTTCTACTTCGCGCTGCGCCGCCCGCTGCTCCGGCCTTGCCCCCGCTGCGCCCAGGCCATCTACACCGGGCAGCGATTCTGCGCCTCCTGCGGCTTCGACACCTTCTCCGTCGCGCCCACCACGGCCCCGGCGCCACCCGCCTACACCGGAGGACTCGGCTCCAACCCGGTCTGATATGCGACATGGCCGAGCCGCGAACACGACGGAGCGGGGTGCCCATCCTGAGCGGAGCGAAGGGTGGGATACCTCAAAGGCCAGAAATGCCGCCCCCCACATCCCCGTCATTCGCCAAGCTCGCACCGCTTCCTTTGCGCCGGAATACGTCCACAAATACAATGAATTTCCGGGCGTCGCTCACCCCTCGACTTATCTTGAGTCCCACACCCAATCAAGAGTAGGATTCGTTATCTTTTCGACAGACACGCCTCGAGGAAGCGGAGATTGTAGATGTTGGAGCAGGCAACGGCAGAAGACGGGATGCACCTGCGCGATCTCCTCTCCGACGAGGTGTTCGCTCGCCGGCCCGCGAGAAAGCGTGACTTTCAGCAACCCTTTGAAGCTCTCAGCCGCATCACCCGTGTCTTCGCGGAACGCCCCGATGACGTCCTTCAGGAGCTGGTCGAGATCGCCGTCACCTGCTGCGGCGCGGACAGCGCCGGCATCAGTCTCGAAGAGCCGGATCCGGCGGGCGAGCCGACCTTCCGCTGGGTAGCCATCTCCGGCAGCTTTTCAGAGTATCTGCAGGGAAGAACGCCGCGCTTCTTCAGCCCCTGCGGCACCTGCCTGAACGCAGGCCGCCCTCAGCTCTATCAGGTCACAAAGCAGTATTACGACTTCTTAGGCGTCACCGCCGAACCCATCACCGACGGCATTCTCATTCCATGGGAGACCGAAGGGATTCGCGGCACCATATGGGCAGTCGCCCATCAGCGGGAAGAGGCATTCGACCTTCGGGACTATCAACTGCTGAAGAGTCTGGCGGACTTCATCGCCATCAGCATGCGCCAGAAAAGGATGGATGGCATCGCACGCAATTCAGCCAAGGCGGAGGCATCCGCCGACCGCGCTCACAAGATGGCGCACCAGATCAACAATCCTCTGCAAAAGCTGACCAACACCATCTACCTCGCCAGCCAGGGCGGACCGGACGCCGATAAGTATCTCGAGACCGCCGTCCTCGAGTTGCGTGCGCTCTCGGAAAAAGTTAAAAGCCTGCTGGCGCTCAATTACAACGAGGACTAGATGGCTTTTCCCGCAAATATTGTCGTTGCCCAAGGCCGGTTCACAGGTTTATAGTCCGGCGCGAGCTTCGCAACCCTCCCCTCGAGGTGGTTCCATGTCGACTCGTGTCTTCTCCCTCCGTCTGCCGCGCCGCGCCCTCACTTTCTTTTTAGCCAGTCTGCTGGTTCCCTTCTTTCTTGCGCGTCCCGCTCTCGCCAATGAAACGAACCACGATCAAAAATCTGATCACAAATCTAAAGTGGTCGGCGGCTACTTCGAGGAATGGAGCATCTATGGCGCCGGCTACAACGTCGCCAATCTGCAGGCGAATGGCGTTGCAAATAAGCTCACGCATTTGACCTACGCCTTCGGCGACGCCACGCCAACCGGCTGCGCCATAGCGGATAGCTGGGCCGACTATCAGGATCCGAGTCTTCCAAGTGTCAGCGGCAAGCCCTACACCGGGCCCCTGTATGGCAATTTCGCCGCCCTGCAGCAGCTCAAGCAACTGCATCCCAATCTGAAAGTTCTCATCTCACTCGCTGGAGCCGACGGTTTTTCGGCGGCTGCAAGTTCCGCTGCCGGCCGTCAGGCTCATGGTCGCCAACTGCATCGATCTGTTCATCAAGGGCAATCTCGCGCCCGGAGTTTCAGCAGCAGGGGTTTTCGACGGCATCGATATTGATTGGGAATTTCCCACCGCCTCGGACACCGTAAATGCAACGGTGCTGATCGAGGAATTTCGCAAGCAGCTGGACGCATTGGGAAAGGTCAACCACAAGCATTATCTGCTGACCATGTTCGGTCCCGCCGGCCAGCAGAATTTCTCGAACATCCAGCTCGCCGACGTCGCACGCCAGCTGGACTTCTTCAACCTGCAGGGCTACGACTTCCACGGCACCTGGGAGACTTCCACCAATCACGCGTCTCCCCTCTTCGACGACAAGCAGGATCCTGACTTCTCCGAAAACTTTTACATCGACTACACCGTTCGCTCGTATCTCCAGGCTGGCGTACCCGCAGAAAAGCTCGTCCTCGGCATTCCCACGTATGCGTACGGTTGGACCGGCGTTCCCGGTACCAACCATGGCCTGTATCAAAGCTCTACCGCTCTCGCTCCGTTTCCTCCGACCGATTATTTGCAAACGCCCGGCGAGATCACCTATCGCACGCTCACCGGCCTGACGGGCTACACGCGCTACTTCGATGCCCGCCGAATCGCGGTGTGGATCTACGATCCCGGCACGCAAACCTTCTGGACCTACGATGACCCGTTCACGGTGTGGCTCAAAACCGCGTACGTGCGCACGCGCGTTCGTGGGGGTCTCGGAGGCGCATTTGTCTGGGCTCTCAAGGATGACGATGCCGGCGGCACCATCGTGAAAACCATGGCGGCCGGCCTCCGTTAATCCAGCGCCGGTTCAAATCTCAAACCCGCACTATGCATGTCTCGCTCGGCCGGAACGAACATTTCGGCCGCTTCTGGCCATTGCCGGCGCAGAGTCATCCCGCCCTTTCGACTGAACGATGTCGAAAGGGCGGGACGGAGGGTTGTGGTATCGCAGCCTCGCCGCGAGGACAAAGAGTGGAGCGTTGTCCAGGCGTACGAGCAGCAGCTACCTCTGGGGTACAAGCGTGATCAAGGCTCCTATCTTCGGTGTTCCTATCCCGGTGGATAGGTCGAATCCGGGCGTGGTTGGGAACAGGCCGTTGTTGTTGGTGGTTTGCCCGGCTCCGGTGATGTCGTTGAAATATCCATTTCGATCGGCGTTAAAGAGCAGGTAGAGAAGGGTGTTGGCGTTACCGATCCTGTGGCGCCACAGGCCGTCGTGATCCGCGATGATCGCCGACCAGAACGGCGACGATAGGCTGGTGCCGCCGATTCCGAACCAGCCCGCCGGAGTGCCGCCGATCGTGGCACACACGCTATACGGCGTGGCGGCGCTCCCGGTGCAATATTCTGCGTAGCCGGTATATGGATCGGCGTTCGCCGATACATCCGGCACCTCACGACACGGCGTTCCCGTTGCGGCAAGCGAGCAGTGTGTCGTGCCATTGCCGTACGTTGTGTTGGCATTCGTGACGCCCGGACCGGACTGGTAGCGAGGCCGGCCCCAGAATTGACTGCTGCCGCCTCCGCCCGCACCGGTCGCACCGCACCAGAACAATCCTGGCTGGCCGCCTTCGTTCGCGCTGGTGTTGCACAGGTCGTCGACATTCCAGACTGTCTCCACTCCTGTCGGATATCTGGGATTGGGGTTCGCGTCCGGATTGAACGATTCGAACGATGTGCCGCCAACGCTTGTGACCCAGGGTTGGGACGGAGGGTCAAGGACGTTGGGGATAGTTGTTCCATCGCTCCGGATGCACGAGAAAGCCCCTGTGTCGCCGGATGCGCCGAACATGCTCTGCCCTTGCGCCGCCATTTGCTCGAAGATCAGGTTTTCGGCCTGAACGTAAGCGGCACCGGCATCGTTCTCACACGCCGCCCAGCTTGAGCTCACGACATCGGCGGTGTCATCGTTCGCGATCTTCGTGTATTCATCCAGTTCCGTCTGACCGGTAAAGTCGTTCGGAGCGTTGTAGACGAGGAGCCGGCGCGCGTGCGGCGCGATCGCAAGCTGCATTTCGATATCGGCGTCGACCTCGATATCTCCGGCGTATCCATTGAAATTCGCTGGACATTGATCGCCCATGGGGCAGACAGGACTGAGCGGACCGCCATCCACGTTGATGTCTGTTAGCGGCGGCCTGAAACCGGGCCCGTAAAAATACCGCGCCCACGTCGCGATGTCGGATCGCTGGTATGCCGAAAGCTCGAACACCGCGAGATTCACGCCATTCCCCTCGCCGGAGGCTCCCCGCTGGGGCGCGCCATAGATTGCGTTGTCCTGCGATGGCGTAAGACCGACGCATCCCGGCCCGCCGCCGTAACCATAGGGAAAACCAACCCCGTTATTGACTGCGTTGTAGAGCTGGGCCGTCGTCACATAGGGCGTCTCACAGTTTGGAACCGGAGGAGTTGTGCGGTTCGCGCGATGCACAGTCTGCGATTGCAAACGCACGGTATTCGAAAGACCGACAACACCCAGAACCGCCGGGGCCAGGTCCTCGGGGAACTGAATCTCCGAAGCGTTTGAAAAATAAGTGATCTTGTTCCGGTTGCGGTAGTTGTGGAGCGCGGTCCTGAATGTCCGTTCCATCGTGCTGCTGGACGAGCTGACGCGTAGCAGGAACGGAGACGAAGTTTGCTCCACGTCCATTCCGCTCTCTCGCAAATAGTTGGAAACCGCGGCGGCCTGCGCTGCGTCCGGGGCATATCTGGAGTAGAACTCTCCCTTGGCTAGCCAGTGCTGGTTTTTGTTATTCGTGTTGTAAAGATCAGCCAGCAGGCTGGAGAGCCCGGACGCGTCGCGGGGCGCAAGCACAACCACCACCGACATGTGCGGACTGGTGAACCCGCCCATATCAACATCAGTTGTAGGCTTGACGTTGCCGCCAACCGTGGCAAAACCACGATCGGCTGCAGCACGCGCCGCGGTTGAAACATTCAGCAACAGAGTGACCACTGCTATGGCGCAACACAGTGCACGTGCTCTGCAAGTCATAGTAACCTCCACATTTTTCAATTGGAACCAGACGGCCGGGCCCGATGGCGGCATCAACACATCAACGCGAAGCCTGACTTTTTGGGGGGATTGCCCGTGGAGGAATGGAGTGCCGCAAATGCCGCCGAACAGTAGGCTCGCACTTTGATCTTTGTCAAGTCGCCTTGGAAATCATCCTTCTCGCAACCTACAAAATCACTTCCGAATAAGTCGGCAAACCGGAAGGAGATTCCGCTGACTGGCGACTAACTGGTGCTGTACCGAAGCAGCAGAGGCGGCGGTGAAATCGAAAGGCTGTCTGCCTGCTTGCGGAACGTACGGCGTCCGGTCGTGAGTTAGGAACGCTCACGCCGGGAACTATCTCGGGATGCTCCGGCTTGCCTCGTCTCTGATTCAAAACCGAGGCGTGTATGAGAGAGCTTCGAGCCATCTTTGATGGCGCTCCCTCTTACACGTTGGACTTCTTGCCAACCGACGCGTTGTATTCCGGATGCTTGCTCAAAAAATCCGCGGCAAGCGGACAAATCACGTCCACGCGAAGTTCGTTCTGCTTCGCATATTCGAATGCAGTCTGGGCAAGTTCCGTAGCCAGTCCCCGGCCTCGCAGTGTAGATGGCACTTCGGTATGCCAGATCGTCATCCAGCCTTGGCTATCTGTTTCGAATTCCAGGTACGCGACCTCGCCGCCTTCTTCAATCTCAAATCGGCTTCGTGTAACCCTATTTCCGTCTTTGCTCATCCAGGCGTGAATTCCCTAGTTTTTTGAACTGCGCTCCGGCTGCAATCATTGTCTCGCGTGATCTGTCATGCGGCCCAGCAGCTCTTGGAAACGTGCATCCTGCCGGGATCCGGCCCACTTCGGGTCGCTCGCAATCGAGATCAGAAACGGGGAACGATCGGCATACGCCCTATTGAGCCACGCATAGGTATTGTCAGCGTCTTTCAAGGACAGATAGATCAGCGCGACAAGGTATGGATCGACAAACGTATGAGCAGAAGCGCGCTCGAGCGAGTGCGCGGTCGCTATGGCCGCCTTCCGATCCCCGGACGCTCCTTCGGCATATCCAATCTCGGCCGTGATCACCGGTGGCTCAAAGCCATTCGCTGCTTTGAAGCGGCGCAGCGTGTCCAGTGCTTCTGCGTAGCGGCGTTCGCGGACCAGAGATTTGCCCAGTCCCCAGCTCGCAACAGGAGAGCCCGAATCTGCGGCCACGGCTTGGCGATAGTAGCGGATCGCCTCCTCGTACTTGCCCCCGTAGTAGTTGATGCACCCGAGCTCCCCAATCAGCGCGGGGGAGCGCGGATCAAATTCCAGCATCTGACGAATGTCCTCCTCCGCGTGACGCCTGCGGCCGCTTTGATCGAGCAGGTGTACCGTGCAGGCCAGGCTGGTAATGGCCGACTCTCGTGAGTCGGCGACCGCCAGTTCAGCCTGTGCCGCCGCATAGTCCCAGTCGTACACCAGATGGATCAACCCGAGCGTCCCGTGTGCCTGGCTCAGAGAGCTGTCGATCGAAAGTGCGCGCTCGGCGTATTTGCGGGCCAGTGGCATGTGCTCACGCGCTGGCTCGAAATAAATCCCCAATGCCAGATGGCTCTCCGCCAGTGCCTCCCATGCCAGGGCGAATCCGGGGTCCTTGCTTACCGCTTGTTCATTGCTTTGGATCGCCAGGTGATACCCATCCGGGCTTGCAGCACGGGCCGCGGACTCACCCTGAAGGAACGCATCGAAGGCTGCCGGGCTCGAAGTGAGCGGGCGCTTCGTGTGAGCCGATTCCCGCGCATCCAGCTCCATTCCCAGACCCTCGATGACATCCTGCACAATGTCCGCCTGCACCGGCTGCAGGTCCGATTGCTCCGCCAGGTACTGATGGCTGCGCAGCACCGATCCATCCTTCACATTGCTCAGCTCCGCGTCCACCACCAGGTCCCCGTCGGCATTTTTCCGCAATGCGCCAGTCAGCAGGATCGTCACCCCCAGCACCTTCGCCGCCGAGCTTCGATTCACCCGGTCAACCGCTCCCCGCGACATCACCTTCAATCGCGGAATCTCCGAACACTGGCGGATAAGATTCTGCGTCAGTCCCTCTGAGAGATAGCCATTACCAGCCACTCCCGTCTGATTGGCAAAGGGCAGGATCGCCATCGCAATCGGGGTGCGCATCGCGGATGCGGCTGCACGACGCTGTTGGCGAAGGACGACCCCGCCGGCAATCGAGGCAATTAAAAAGAGAATGCATGCCGCCGCGATCCACACGCCTCGCCGCCGCCTCGCCGCCGGTGAGGCCGGCACGGCGAATGGAACGGCTGGAGAAGGCCTCGCCACGTCCGTAGTTGTCGCGGCGAGCGGACGCTTCGTGACCGTTGCACGGTATCCACCCTTGGGAACATCGATGATCAGCGGATCGTCTTTGCCATCCTCCGCGTAGTACTCGTGCAGCCGGCTGCGCAGGCGTCCCGCCTCGACGCGCACGGTTGCGTCAATCGATGAGTCGTAGGAGGCGTCTCGCTCAAAGACGTCCACCGCGATGGTGTACTCCTTGAGCGCGTCCGAACCCGGATCGAAGGATTTCTCGACAACATATTTCAGGAACCGCTGGCTGCGTTGTGCGCCAGCGAAGATGTGGGAGCCGAGGATGCGCGCCAACTGCGCCCGGATCTCTTCCGTCGTGGGCGAAACGCTCGTTGCTTCGGTCGGCACCGGTATCTCCAAGGCACTGATTCGAAAAGAGTGGAACGCGTAACTTACGGGCTGAAACTTATCACGTAGCCGTCTCCAACCTAACCTCCGCAACGTGAGCAGGGCCCGCCGGACTGCTGCAATCTACGGGGAGGTCAGGACCATGACAAATACTCAAAAAGCCTTCCGGCTGACAGGTACAGTGCGGCCACTCAGCATAGTTCCCGCTCCAATCCATGCGCAAGGTCCGTCGGTGTTTGCGGCCGGTTTCCATAACCCCCTCCAATTGCCAGATCGAAAAGGAGGGTTTCCATAAACCAGCAAAAAATCAGCAAACCGTCTTCTTCCTGATCGACTGCCACGTCGAACGCCAGAATTTAACTCTTCATCTCCAGCTACTTGTACGCAGCACGCACAGACGCAATTACGGGGGAACTATGACATCGCTCAAGCAACACCCGCCAATGAAGTTCGCCGCCCTGGCATGTATCTGGGCCTTGGTTCTGTTCGTTCCGGCACTCGCTCCAGCGCAGGACTGGCGAGTGCAGGTCGGAGCTCAGAGTAAGGACAAAGGAAGCCAGGTCATCGCTTTCCTGCCCAACGAACTCTGGATACACGCGGGCGACTCCGTCGCCTTTACCATTGCAACCGACGAGCCGCACACCGTTACCTTTCTCACGCCAAACCAGGTGCTGCTGCCCTTTTCCGTGGGCTGTCCCGGCACAACTCCGACAGGAAGCGCGGAAGATGGCACCGGCTGCGTGAATAGCGGTCCACTGACGAAGGGTCAGGGCTACTTCGTCACGTTTCCGGAACCCGGGGACTACAAGCTCGTCTGCCTCTATCACCAGAACATGACTGCGATGGTTCACGTTCTCAATGTCTCAGCCCTGCTCCCTCACGACCAGGCCTTCTATCGCGCGGAAGCTGCGGATATGCAGAAGGTTCTGCTCTCTGCCGCAGGCCAGGCGGCCGATCATGACACCGCCAGCAAGTCCCCGGATGTCATCGCGGGCGCGGGCGCCATCGTTGCCAACGGCGGCGGTTCCAGCACCTTGTCAGTCATGCGTTTCATGCATCCGGATCAGGTTGTGCATGTCAGAGGCACCGTGGAATGGACAAACGACGATCCCATAACGCCGCATACCATCACATTCGGCGTTGAGCCCGCCGATCCCATGCCGCCTTCTCCGAACGTAACCATGGATCCCGACGGTGCTCTGCACGCCACCATAAGTTCGCAGAACGACAGCGTGCACTCGGGCTTCATCGCTGCGGCCCCTCAGGATCAGATCGGTCTGCCGCTACCGGGGCCCGGCGTCACTCGCTTCCGCGTGACGTTCATGCGACCCGGCGTTTACCACTACAAATGCGCGCTGCACGACACCCTGGGCATGCTCGGAAAAGTGACCGTTCTGCCATGAGCAGGAGACTGCTTCTTGACCATAGATAGCGCTCCACTTTGATCTCGATGGATTGTTGCATGCCTTGGAACTTTCAGCCGCACCCGGCCGCCGCAGGGCCGGGTGCTGGCAAAGTGTTGCGGCTCTGCCAGCACCCAACTGGGCAAGATTGTGCGGATCGAGATTCCATAGCGGAATGCCGGGCACGCTGACGTGCACGGAAAGATTGAACGGGGGGAGGCGCTGGCCTGATCGGTCGGTTTTGGCGCCTCCCCATTTTTATGCAACCGGAATGGTTCAGCTATCTCCTGGGCTTTCGCGGACGTTGAAGAAGCCTAAGACGAACATATTCGTCATGAACGATTCCGTAGCATTCGCAAGCGGCCTTCTTCAGGCCGGCATGGTCTTTTATGGTCACATGTCCCCGCGTGTAAGCAATCAGTCCCGCTTTTTGGAGCACTCCCGCCGCCACTGTAACCGTGGTGCGGCGCGTGCCCAGCATCATCGCCAGAAACTCCTGGGTAATATCCAGGCGATCGGCTCCTACGCGTTCTCGGCACATCAGCAGCCATCTCGCGAGACGCTCGGGCAGATCGTGGACCCGATTGCAGGCAGCGGTCTGCGCGGTCTGCACCATCAGTCCTTGAATGCTGCGCTGAAGCATCGAGAGCAACGCGGCTGAGGTTTCCGACTGCTGCAGCAGAACACTTGCTTTGATGGAATAGCCATGCCCGGGAATCTGGATGAAACTATGGTTCGGGGAGTGATCCGTCCCCAGCAATGCCGGCGCTCCCACGAATCCGTCGCGACCCAGAATGCCCACTTCCACTGTCGCTCCGTCTTGCATCGTCACGACAACGGAACAAATGCCCTCTTCCAGGAAATACACGGTATCGACCGTTTCGCCGGGATTATGTAAGGTCAGGTTCCGCTTGAAGACGACCGGCGATAGGTGCGGGGCAAGCCGATGGATATCGGTTGCAGACAGTGCGGCTAACAACTCATTTTTGTACGTACCCATGAGGGTGCTCCTTAGTGCGTAGCGGGGCCAACGGCCCACACCTGAACGCGCAAAGGAACCGACCTTTAGAGGCGGATTGGATTGCGTACAGAGATGTAGCTTCAGCATACGCTTTTAACAGGGGGCAGCGTCGATTTGAGACGAATGCTCTCATATGTTCGACAGAGTACAGACGTGCAAAATGGATCGTCCTACCGTCCTGACAGAACACCAGAAAGGGCGCAAGCAGAGTCCACGTCATGCCAATTGCTCTCCTTCTCTCAGTCGGCTGCGATTCGCAATTGCTGGACAGTCGCCAGCTGCTCCTTCAATCGGCGGGTTACGTTGTAGTGTCGGCACGCTCGGTGAAAGAGGCCGTCGATTACTTTCTCGCAGGCGATTTCGATCTCGTTCTGCTCTGCCATTCGCTGCCGGAAACAGAGCGGGATGGCATCACCTGTCTGATTCGCGCTTCCGGCTCGCTCACCCCCGTGGTCACCATCGCCACATACGAGGGTCAGCAGGATGTCTTCACCTCGGCGACGATTGAAAGTGAGCCAGAGCAACTTCTTGCCGGTATCCGGGACGTACTCACCAGGCGGCATCAGAAAAGGGTCGGCAATCTTCTTCCATTCAAACAGACTGGGTGAGCCGAAGCCGCGCTGCAACGCCCTGATCCTGCGGCTGATCCGGCGAAGTCGCGGCATAATCGACAACCGCGTTGCCCTCCCCCGCTCAACCGGTCCACCGCCGCCGCTCCCGGATCGAAAATCTCCTATGAATACGAAGGTCCGCGTTTCAACGCGAAATGTTTTTCTTGCAGAGAGAAGGCTTTCGAGCATCTTATGTTCTGTAGCAGACATAGCGGGTAGCTTGCTGGAAATCCGTAAAGTCTGCCGGAGCTGAAAAAACTGGCCTGCGGAGGTGCTTCCCTCCGGGCTTCGTGACGCCTTACGTATGGTGCCCTCTCCAGTCCGAACATTGACCTTGGAGGACCCATGGCAGATGGTGTCCAAAACGCCGGAAGATGGACAGAGATCGAACGCGCTCTGATCAGGAGCCAGACCGTGGCGGCTGCCGGCCAGTACGCGGCTGCGATCATGCATGAAATCAACAATCCCTTGGAGACGATCTGCAATCTCTCCTACCTGTTGAATGTCGAGGCCGACAATCCGGTCCGGGTACGGGAATACTCCTCTCAGATATCCGAACAACTCGCAAGTGTCGTCCGCATTGCGCATCGCACGCTGAGCTTCTATCGTCCCCCGGACACGAAAGAAGTAATTGACGTGGCAGCCCTGGCAGAGGCCGCACTGCGTGTTCACCAGTCGAAGCTGCTCGCGAAAAAGGCGAATCTTCTCAAGGACATCCCAGCCGACGCGGTGGTCATCGGACACGCCGGAGAGTTGCTCCAGGTCCTGTGCAACCTTCTTTCAAACTCGATCGATGCGCTGCAACCCAATGGGCAGCTGACCATCCGTGTTCGTAAGACCCGGGGCGAGGTTCACCTCCTGGTAGTTGACGATGGGCATGGCATTCCGAAGGCCATCCGGCAGAGGATTTTTGAGCCGTTCTTTACCACCAAGCAGGATCAGGGAACCGGATTAGGGCTGGCTATTTCCAGGTCCATCATCGAGCGCCACCAGGGCAGAATTCGAGTTCGAAGTAGAGTTCGCAGCGGCATAAGCGGAACCGCATTTCGCGTTTCGCTGCCGCTGCACGAACGTCCTCCGACCCTTGCAATAGATGCCGGCTCCCCATCAAGCCACGCCCGCACGGCATAAATGGCGCAACCCTGCGCTGAAACATGGCTCCATAAATTCTGGGGCGCCAAACAAATGCCGGCTTGCTGCAATCGCGTTCTACGCTAACGACGGCTTTACCCGCTGCGAGCTCGGCTGATGATTCGGCACTACCCGCTGCCGGGTAGCCAGCCATTCCGCGACGATCCACGCAGCTCACACCGGCTTTGAACATCCCGACACGTGGCCCGGTTATGAAAATCGGCGTTCCCATCTATGGCGACGCACTCGAACTGGCGTCACCACCGCGTCATCGATAAACAGTCCGCCATACGTAATAGAAACTATGTCAGATACATAACGGGAGATGGGCATAGCTTGCGGCGAAATCCCCGTCCGCCCGGAGCCGGTGCGCCCGCCGCTAATACCTGAGGTCGCAATGTTGGCGAAGAACAGAGAGTAGCCGCAAGAGTGAATGGTTTTGTGTCAACCTGCGAAACGCAATATCATACCGTCACTCAGTCAGGAGAAAGCTTCTGCCAGCACATGATGTCGAAGTGATTTTTATCGAGCTTGGAATGGCGACCATCGGCTTGGCGGTGCTTGCGCGGATTGCCAGTCGCTGGGGAGTTTCTTCCATTCCACTTTATCTGCTCGCCGGACTTGCCTTCGGCAACGGCGGCCTTGTCCCGCTCAAGTTGAGTGCGGGCTTCATCCAGATCGGAGCGGAAGTCGGCGTCCTGCTGCTGCTCTTCATGCTCGGCCTTGAATATTCCGGAGCGCAGCTCAAGCAGAACTTACAGCGCGATCTGCCGGCCGGTGCCATCGATCTCCTGCTCAATTTCCCGCCCGGCTTTATCGCCGGTCTGCTCCTGGGCTGGAAGCCGCTGCCGTCATTGCTGCTTGGCGGAATCACTTATATCTCGTCGTCGAGCATCATCGCTCGCGTGCTCTCCGAACTCGGAGGTCTCAATAACCCCGAGACACCCACCGTGCTCTCCATCCTGGTCCTCGAAGACCTTGTCATGGCCGTGTATCTTCCCTTCACGGCGGTGCTTATCGGCGGAGGCGGTCCCTCCGGAATGCTTATGCCAATTGCAATCGCCGCTGGTACAGTTGCGATTGTTCTGTTTATCGCAATCCGTTTCGGCAATTCGCTGAGCGTATTTGTGGCGCATCAATCGGACGAAATCATCCTGCTGACCACGTTCGGAACGGTCCTGCTGGTCGCCGGAATTGCGCAGAAACTCCAGATCTCCGCCGCCATAGGAGCGTTTCTGGTTGGCATCGCCGTCTCCGGCCCTATCGCAGAGCAATCCCATCGCCTGTTCTCTCCGTTGCGTGACCTCTTCGCCGCAACCTTCTTCTTTTTCTTTGGGCTGGAAATCGATCCGCGAATTATTCCCCCGGTCCTGCTGGTAGCGCTGGTGCTGACGCTTGTCACCACCCTCACAAAGGTACTTACCGGCTTCTGGGCAACCGGGCGCACCGGCCTGCCCAGGCGTTCACGTTTGCGCGCCGGCATGACGCTGGTTGCTCACGGCGAGTTTTCCATCATCATTGCCGGTCTCGGTGCCGGCGTTGAACCCCGCCTCGGACCTCTTGCCGCGGCGTACGTCTTGCTCATGGCCATCTTCGGGCCCATCACGGCTCGCCTGGCTTCCGGACAAACGAAGCAACCTGTGCCAAGCCCTGCGGCAAAGCACTGACGCAAAATCCGGCCACCGTGGCGCTCAAAAGTTGATCGTCGAATTCGGCGTGACGTACTTCACAACCTCGCGAAGAATGTCGAAGGCGGCTGCGTCCGTGGTGGCGTGTTCGCTCTTGGTCGCCTCCACCGTGATGGTCACACCGTTGGCCAGGTTATAGGCGAAGGCGCCGCTGTAGCCGTTGATGGATGGGTTCTGCACGATCCAGCCGTTGGCCACGACAAACCCGTAAGCAAAATATAAGTCCGGCCGCTTGTTCCCTTTCCATGGAGCGATCTGCTCCTTGAAGTGCGCGGCGGAAATCAAACGGCCGGTGCCAAGGATGGGCCCCCATTTGCCGATATCGCGAAGGTCGGAGATGGGCAATCCCGGCGTCGAGCCCCACGACGGATTCCAGTAGGTGCAATCCTCGTAGACTTTCCGCTCGCTGGTAAATGCGTGCAGCACCGGGCCCGGTATTTCTTCATTGCTCGGGAAAGAGGTGTCTGTCATGCGCATGCGCTTGAAAATATTCTCTTCGTACAACTGCGCGATGGACTCATGGGTGGCGCGCTCAATCACCTGGCCCAGGATGACGTTGTCGGTGTGAGAATATTTCTGGTCTGTGCCCGGCGCAAACTGCATCTTGCCGTCGCGCACCGAGTAGTGGATCAGCTCATCGTCCGTAAACGTTCGAAATGGCTGGGCGTCCTGCAGGTTGCTGAAGTCGGGGACGGTCACGTAGTCGATATAGCCCGCGGTGTCGGAAACCAGCATCCGCACCGTCACCTGGTCGGCGCCCAGCAGGTTCGGGAACCAGCGCGAGATCTTCTGGTTCAGGTCGATGCGTCCTTGCTCCTCCAGCATCAGCAGCAGCGTGGACATAAAGGTCTCCGCGATGCCGCCGATGCGATAGTGCATATTCGTGGCCGCCGGAACCTCCGTCATCGAATGGCCCAGTGCAGTCGTCAACAGTTCGCGGTCGCCCTGCCATATGCCGAACTCAACTGCCTTCGTCCCATCCTTTTGCGCCGTGTCCTGAACAATCTTTCGAATCGCATCCGGGTCGGTGCGCGGCGCAGGAGCACTTTCAGCCCGCAGTGAAATGGACCACCCAAAGCTCACGAACGCCAGCATCCCTGCTCCAAGGCGATACAGGGCTCCAGCGCGATACATGCGTTTCATCGTTTTGCTGTCTCCGGTCTTTGTATCGATTGCTGGATCTTTTCCGGAACAAACCCATAGAAGGCATTCCAAAGCGACTCACCTTGCCTGCCATAACGGATGGTCCGGACACACCAGCGGCGGGCAAACGGCGAAACGCCGCAGCCGGTATGGCTACTGCGTCTCAGGGCTTCTTCGATTCCGCGCCTAACGGCACCTTGAAGACCGTGCCACAGCTAAAAATGGATACCCCGAACCGGTAGCAGCTGGCTTCGTCTGTTCCGCCATATACCGTCGTTCCGTAAAGCGCGCCCTGGTAGGAGATCACTCCCGCCCGGGGACCTTCGGGAGTATTCGAACCCTGGCTGAACGAAGTCAGCACCGTCTCTGTCCACTTGAACCCGCTTGGCGGAGGCGGTGTCAGCTTGAACACCACGCCGGAGCCGGAACCGAATGTATACCCTGGCCCGCCTGACAGCGTGGTGCCATAGAGCACACCCTGCCCATCAATGATCAGCGTGCCGACCGGGTGAGCGCCGTTAGCGTGACTCCTGAAGCTATGGGGCACGGTTTCGGTCCAGGTGTTCACGCCGTTCCCCGGCGGCGTCAGCTGGAAGACCACCCCTCCGCTATACCCATACCCGTTCCCGCCGAACCCGCCATTGACAGTCGTTCCGTAAAGCACGCCCCCTGGGCCGAAGACCAGCCCGGCTACGGGGTACTTGCCGTCTAAACACACGGTAGTCACGCAGAAACTATTGAGTACGGATTCTGTCCAGGCGGTCTTGCCCTTTCCCGGCGGCGTCAGTTTGAACACTGTTCCGGAATCCTCGCTTCCCCCGTATTCCGTCGTGCCGTAGAGCGCGCCCGCATCGTCACTAATCAGCTCCGCCACAGGGTAAGAGCCATCGGAGCAGGCGGCTCCCACGGAACAAAAGTCGTAGAGCACGGTCTCGGTCCACTTGGTTTCATCGTCCGGGGGTGGGGTGAGCTTGAACACGGTCCCTTTGTTGATGAAGCGGCCGCCCTCGGAGGTCGTGCCGTAAAGTGAGCCGTCCCGCCCCAGAAGCAGAGAATCCTGCGGATAGGTGCCGTCGGAGCATTCGGACAGCTTGCAAAAGTCATAGATCACAACTTCTGACCATTTGGTCTCGCCATCAGGCGGCGGCACCAGTTTGAAAGCCGTCCCGTACCCGTAAAGGCCGCCACCATTCGTGGTGCCGTAAAACGCGCCACCTGGGCCAGCGATCAGGCCCGCCATGGGATATTCGCCGTCCCAGCCAACCGTGTGGCCGGTGAAGCTATAGAGCACCTTCTTCGTCCATGCCGTCTTACCCGCCGCGGGCGGTGTCAGCTTGAACGCCGTTCCAAGGTTGTCGGTGCCACCCTCATACGTCGTGCCATAGAGTGCGCCCTTGTATTCGAGCAGGCGAGACAGGGGAAATTCGCCGTCACTGCCGCCGGTGAAGCGATAGATCACGGTTTCAGCCGCCCTGGATGGGGTGGCCGGCACCGCGCCGAGTACGGCGAGGCTGAGTGCTACAACGCTATAGATAGCTTTCATCGGTTCTATCTCCCCTTCCAAGTGCTGCCGTCTCAGATCGTCCTGCTACCGTGAACGGCAACCATCCTTCGGCGAACCTTGCGTTCGCCGGCGCTGCAATACGGTTGTGAAAGGGGATGCGGACGATACTACGCGTTCCATGCAAGATCGGACAAAGACAGACTCTCTTCGCCTGGTTTTCTATCTCTGCCATGTCCCAAATTGGTATGGTCGCGGTCCAGATAGACGCGCATCCGGCCCGTCAGGGCCTGCTTGGCTTCGGGATCACAAACGCAATCTGCGCAATGCAAAATCCTGCCATCGCCGACGGATCAGAAAAGGTACGGCACCAGGACGGCGGTCCGCTGGGCATAGTTGGCATACGTCTCGCCAAATTCGGAACGCATCCACTGCTCCTCCATGCGGAGCTTGATCCAGAACACGAGCAGGATGAGAACGAAGGCGATGAACCCGCGCACCTGGGAGAGCGCGATCGCGGTGCCAAGAAACCCGATCAAAATGCCGGTGTAGATGGGGTGACGGACCACGGCATAGGGACCGGTGGTGATCAGCTCGTGGCCCTGCTTGATGGTGACGGAGCGGCTCCAGTTTCTGCCCAGGTGCACGCGCGCCCAGACAGCGAAGAGGAGGCCGGCGATAGCGACCGCAGCTCCCAGCCAGAAGGGCAAAAGGCCATCCGGCCAAAGCTGGAGGTAAAGCCAGCGCAGAGGGATGCGCGTTGTCGAGAGCAGGACGATCACGATCACGAAGATGAAGACGCGCAAAATGCGCGAGCCAGCCGGCTCAAGCCGCTGCGTGGTCTTGGTATGGATGGCTTTGATCTGCCAGTAGACAAGAAAGAGAATCCAGAGCGCGGGAAAGAACCATTCGTAGAACCACAGCATTCAGGACCTCCGACCGGTACAGTTGTTTTTGAGCTTTTCGCAGTGTTTACGGGGACGAGCAAAGGGGAGTTCCATGACGAGCGACCTTTCGCCCCAGCCGGTGGCCCGATTCTCGGCCAACTCGGAAGTTAGGTCAGTTGGCGTCAAATAAAGTCCCTCACGTCTTCGAAGTATTCAATTGGAACAAGAAATTCATCGTCACATGCCTTGACTTCATCGGCGGCAATGTCATTTCATGATTGCCACAAAGGGGTTTCGTGCCTCGTCGCGACCCCATCAACCCAAGGCATAGATCCACACCTTCATCGAATCGATTCGGTCTCTTTTCCTGGCTTGAAAATGCGCCTCGACCGACGGCCCCCGGACTCGCTCTATTCAACGAAAACAACGGAAAACCTGCCGGCGAGCTAGCGCTCAAAACCGGCCTCCTCCGGCCACCGGGCTCTCAAAGCCCGTGGACTGTGTCTTCCACTGCTCCCTGCGTGAATGCCGAAACGCAGCTCGCGCCCACATCAACCGCAGCACAAACCGATGGCTCGAAATTTCTCAACAGAGAGGACGATATGACCCCAACCAGTGCTCCATCACAAGACGCCACGCTGCCGACTGACAAGGACGCGATTCGTCCGTTTCATGCGAACGTTCCGGAGACGGAACTCACCGAATTGCGCAGGCGCGTCCAGGCGACGAAGTGGCCCGAACGAGAAACGGTTACAGATGCATCCCAGGGGGTTCAGCTTGCGACGATCCAGGCGCTCGCGCGCTATTGGGCGGCAGAGTACGACTGGCGCAGGATCGAGTCGAAACTGAACGCTCTGCCACAGTTCGTGACCGAAATCGATGGGCTGGACATTCATTTCATTCACGTTCGTTCGAAGCATGAGAACGCGTTGCCGCTGATCGTCACCCACGGGTGGCCCGGCTCGATCATCGAACAGATGAAGATCATCGATCCTCTGACCAATCCCACCGCACACGGCGCAGATGCATCGGACGCTTTCCATCTGGTGATTCCGTCCATGCCGGGCTACGGATACTCAGGCAAACCGGCTACCACCGGATGGGGTGTTGACCACATCGCGCGTGCCTGGATCGCGCTGATGAAGCGCCTCGGGTACACGAAATTCGTGGCCCAGGGCGGCGATTGGGGCGCCGTCATCACGGAACAAATGGGTGTGCAGGCGCCTCCGGAGTTGCTCGGCATTCACACCAACATGCCGGGCGTCTTCCCAGCCGAAATTGACCAGGCGGCGTTTTCTGGCGCGCCCGCGCCATCGGGCCTTTCGGCCGATGAGAAGATCGCTTACGAGCGTTTGCAGTTCGTATATCAAAAAGGAATCGCCTACGGATTCCAGATGGGGCTGCGACCGCAGACGCTATACGGGATCGTGGACTCACCGGTCGGCTTGGCGGCGTATTTCCTGGATCACGACGCGCGCAGCTACGAGCTGATCTCAAGCGTCTTTCAGGGAGCATCCGAAGGCCTCACCCGCGACAACATCCTCGACAACATCACGATCACCTGGTTAACGAACACAGCCCTTTCTGGCGCCCGTCTCTATTGGGAGTATTGGGGCAAGGGATACTTCAATGCCAAGGGCGTCTCCATCCCGGTCGCCGTAAGCGTCTTCCCTGACGAGCTCTATCCAGCCCCGCGGAGTTGGACAGAGCAGGCGTTCCCCAGGCTGATCCACTACAACAAGCTCGACAAAGGTGGACATTTTGCTGCATGGGAACAACCGCAACTCTTTTCTGAAGAGGTGCGCGCGGGCTTCAGATCGCTGCGGTCAGACGTGGCAAAGTCCGAAGCGGCCTTCGCGAAAGCCAGCTGACGCTTCGCAAAACAGGAGAGCTTCGAAGGGTAGAAGCTCTCCTGTATGCAACAGATTCGCCACCGTAAACGCCTGACCTCACCCCTCTATAACGAGGCGGTTGCTGTCGCAACTCAATAGCTCCCGGACACCCTTCCTGTAAGCTTTCTGCGTTGCGTTAGAGTGGCCTGTTTCAGGCCGATGGTTTGGGGCGAACAACGTGTGACCTTCCGAACTTGGGACCGGGTACTTTCTCTTCTCGCGATCGGTTTCGCATCCAGAAAAACTGCCGATTACGTAACCGTGATGGCAGCAACCTCGTAGTCCTCCACAGCGGGAACGGTGAACTGCAACATCTGCTCGTGCATGCGGAAGGACGGGCGTTGCCCGGCCCTCAGCAGTTCGACCGACCTCACCGTGACTCCCGATGGAACGCGCATGGTGATCGTCTGCGGCCCGAGCGAATCAACCTCCCCGAGCCAGCCATGCTGAGCCGCGGGGTTGGTGTAGTTCAGCAGGTGAACTGCATAGCCGGGGCCAGTCTCCCAGCAGAACATCTCCACCAGGCCCGGACCTTCGACGTGAACCATCCGTTCATCGTGGCTGACCCAGCGGATCGCGTTGTGCAGCAGCCGCAGCAGGTCTCCGTGACCGGTAAGCCAGTAGGTACGCTCGATGTCTCCCGGGAACCATACCGTTCGGCTTGACCCTGATTCGCGCAGAACAACAGCAGGCTCGTCGGTATGCGGCTGGGTTGGGTAGGCGAGTTCCGGAGGATAGTGTACGAACCCGGGAACAACGGTGAGCAGCGGTTTGTCGATGGGCTTCAGCGGAATGCGATTCTGCGCGCCGGCGAGCCAGGTCGTATTGTCGAAGCCCTCCAGCAGCGCATGCCGCTGGGACGTGTCCACAGATTCGATACGTGCGGAATAGGCATTCCCATTGGTGCCAACGACATCGCCCGCCTTGCTTGCGCCCATCAACTCGGCCAGCCCGAAGTCCGCGCGCGGCTTCAGGTTCTCATCATAGAGACTGGTTTCGAAGCTGGCCATCAGCGATCCGCCGACGCGCACATAGTCGCCGAGTTGCTGGCATTGGCGATCGCTGAGCATGGCGACGTTAGGCAGAAGCAGCGCGCGGTAGCGAGAGATGTGCTCCGGGTCCAGCCGGTCTTCATGCACGAAGTCGAAGGCGAAGCGTCCCTGCAGCAGAGCGAGATAGATGCCCTGGGTCGTTTCATGCATGTAGGCCCGTGAACGGCATGGATGCCGGTCCGGGATAGAGAAGCTGGGTGCTCTGACCGATCACCACTCCAATGTTGGCGATGGAGCGCCGTGTTGCAAGGTGCGCATCGTGCTGCGCAGTCCACTGAAAGTACTCTGCACCCACCTGCTGCCAGCGGCGGTCTTCAGTGAAGCCATTCTCCGCGCCGACGAAATGAAGATACGGAACCATGCCGCCGGCGAGCGTTTCGTTCAGCCACATCCGGGTCTCTGCCGGATTCTTCGAGACATTGCGCCATACCGGATTGCCGGTGGAGTATGCGGCGGTGACGTTGGCGGCAAATTTGCCATCCAGCACGGCGTTGCACACGCGCCCCTGCAGGCTGCATCCCCAGATGATCGGATCGCCGTAACTGCGGCCCTGATTGTCCGCCTGAAACCACACGGAGACTTTGCCAAGGTCATTCAGATTTGGGCCGCCGCGTACGTTTCCGCCCGAATTGGCGAAGAAGAAGCATTCGGGCTTTTTCTCCTTGGCGATGGCATCGTACTTTCGCCATAGCTCAAGGACGCGATCGGTGAAGACGCGCCAATACGCCGGAGTGTCCGATGCGGGAAGCTTGCTGCAGATGGCGCAGTGGCATTCCGGCAGACTGCCCAGCGGCGGCCACCC
Organism: uncultured Acidobacteriaceae bacterium; assembly: GCA_963758545.1. Lineage (GTDB taxonomy): Bacteria > Acidobacteriota > Terriglobia > Terriglobales > Acidobacteriaceae > KBS-83. The sequence goes on from CAVWVY010000003.1 coordinate 92,312, forward strand.
GTTCGTATAGAAGCAGTCGACGTCGTAGAGTGAGCTCACCTCGCGCATGATCGCAGGAACGTAATCGTCCATGTAGCTTGAAAACATGCAGGTCTGAAAGAGGCGAGGGTCCTCGTTGTTGTGCTGCGACCGATCCATCCCGGTGCCGCATGGCCCACTCAGGATGCGCCGCAAGAGCATCGGGCCAGTTCAGATCGGGGCTCATGCGAGCGACCACGCGCATGCCGCGCTTCTTTGCCGCGACGACACATTCGCCGAACAGGTCACGTCCCTTCAGGAATTTGCCGTGACGGTGGAACTTCACCTTGGACGGATAGAAGGCCAGGATTCCGGTAACGCTGACGAAGACGATGTCGACTTTGGCGGCATGCCAATAGTCCGCCCATTGCTCCACGTTCATGACCGCGCCGTCATACTCGGTCATGTTTGTCTGACCCACGCGGCGAATTCTCTGTTGCCACGGCAGTGTTGCCGGGTCCAGAGAAGCCAGGCGCTGGGGAAGCGCGACCATTTCTACTGCTGCCCCGAGGGCGTCAACGTGAACAGAGTTATCCGGATGCGAGGCACGGAGATCATGCAGCACGGAGCCCGAAGGAAGAATGGCAGCTCCGGCTGTGAGACTGGTCTTCAGGAAACTGCGCCGGTTCAGCATGATGGTTCCCAATCTAACGCACGGGCCCGCGCCGGCACCAAAGCCCCGCCGCCAGCGGCCATCCACACCCGTAACGTCGTTGAAAACGTGCTGTTGCCTGTTACCGTCAACCGGGAATCATGCGCAACCCGAACGCGACCGGAACCCTTTCCGCCCCCCGTTTGAAATCCAGGCACGCCGCTCGGCTCTGTTACCATCCACGCAACTTAAATTGCGGGTTCTTTTATGTCTCTAATTCTCAACCGACGGGGCTTTCTTGTCGCAGGCGGGCTTACGGCCTTGGCCTCGACCAAAGCATTTGGCGCCAACGAAAGGCTGCGTGTGGGCGTCATCGGGGCAGGCGGCCGCATGAAGAGCGTGCTGGATTCGGCCGACCAGAGCGGCGTGCCATTTGAGATCGTCTCCGTCTGCGACGTCTATGCTCCCCGCCGTGCCGAGGTCAGGACACGCGGCAACGCCGCCACGGCGACCGAGCACGTTGACTATCACGAGGTGCTCGACGACAAGACCATCGACGCAGTCTTTATTGCCACACCCGATCACTGGCACGTCCGCATCGCCACCGCAGCGCTGGCGGCGGGAAAGGATGTCTATCTCGAAAAGCCCGTCACGCACACGCTCGAAGAGGGTGCCGTGCTGACCCACGCTGTGCGTTCGAGTAAGCAGATTCTGCAGTGCGGTATGCAGCAGCGCAGCTGGTCGCACTTCCGCAACGCCGTCGACCTTATACAAGGGGGCGCGCTGGGTACGGTACCGCAGGTGCGCACCTATTGGTGGCAGAACTATGGCTTCAGTTGGGTGCCGAAGCCGATTGATCAGTCACAACTGGACTGGACGAGGTGGCTGGGCGGCGCGCCCGAGCAGCCCTTTACGCTGGAGAAGTTCTTCCGCTGGCGCTGGTTCTGGAACTTCGGCGGCGGTGCCATGACCGACCTCTTCACCCACTGGATTGACGTCGTGCACTGGGCAATGAAATCCGACGAACCTTCGACCGCCTTCATGCTCGGTGACAAGCGTATCTACCAGCAGTGGGAGTGTCCCGATACCATCCAGGCCGCCTTCCGCTACCCGAACTTCGATGTCGTCTACGAGGGCATGATGGCGTCGTCCATCGACGACGGCGGCCTCGAGTTCCGCGGTACCGAGGCAACACTCAAGATCAACCGCAGCGGCATGACCATCTGGCGCGAAGGCGTGAAGGGCGACCGCAACCCGGTGCTGAAAGAAGAGAGCGTTGAGGACGGCACCATCGCCCACGCGCGCAACTTCTTCGATTGCATCAAGACGCGTAAAGACCCCAACGCCCCCGTCGAGACCGGCGTGGCTGCGGCACGCGCAGGGCAAATCGGCAACTATGCCTTTCACCATGGCGGCAAGACGGCCTGGCCGCTCAAGGAATAGAGGAAAAGAAGGCGGCGGCGGCCGGAAAGTCATCGCCGCGAGATTGGCGATAACCGGCCCAGTCACTCATCGGCATTGGGTCAATGCGTGCATCAGCGATCTTGCGTCAATCGAACATGGAGCAATTCTCCCAGGCACGGTTCTTCAGTGGAAATCGAATTGCGCCATATCGATACCATGGGGCCTATGCCGACAATCCTGGGAACGCGGTGCCTCGCTCAGCTCATGGGCCTTTGCATTCTCGCTTCCGCCGCCGCACAAATCCCGGCGCCGCGCGTGGTCATCGCCAACGGCACGCTCGAAGGTGTGAGACTCCAGGCGCTTCCTCAAGGCGGAGCATTTTTGGATATTCCCTTTGCTGCCCAACCGGTGGGGAACCTGCGCTGGAAAGCCCCGCAGCCGCCTCCGTCGTGGCCGGGCATTCGCAAGGCAACCGAATATGGTCCTGCATGCCCGCAATCGCCAAGCCCATGGCTGCCGGAAATGTCCGGCGTCAAGCAAATGGCCACCGGCGAGGCCTGCCTCTCCCTGAATGTGTGGACACCTGAGTTGCATCCCAAGACCAGGCTTCCCGTCTTCGTCTGGATACATGGCGGCGGAAACGTCGAAGGGTCCGCGGATTGGCCTCCGCTGGGCGAAACCCTGGCAAAGCGCGGCGTGGTGGTTGTCAGTATTCATTACCGGCTGGGTGCGCTCGGGTTTCTGGCCGCCCCGTGGCTCGCTTCGGAGTCGCCGCGTCATGTGTCGGGCAACTACGGGCAACTGGATCAGCTGGCAGCGCTGCGCTGGGTGCGCCAAAACATTGCATCGTTCGGAGGCGATCCCGGCCGCGTCACCATCGGAGGCCAGTCTTCCGGCGCGCTCGACGTTTGTAATTTGATGGCCTCGCCGCTCGCTGCGGGACTCTTCGAGCAAGCCGTTCTCGAAAGCGGAGTGTGCGTGGACTCCGTCTATCCCGACGCTCATGCGGCAGAGGCCGACGGTGAGCGGCTGGCGAAGGATCTCGGAATCCCGCCCGGGCCGGGAGCCCTGAAAGCCCTGCGCGCTCTACCCGCCGAGCGCATTCTTCAGGCCACCAAAGATGACCCGGACCTCGATCTCGAACCAGTCGTCGATGGATGGATGCTTCCCCGGCAGCCCGCCATCGTCTTTGCCCAGGGAAAACAGGCGCACATTCCCGTGCTGGTGGGCAGCACTGAAAACGAAGTCTCCATTTTTGCGAGCCCCATCGTCAAAGGCACATCCTGGCGGCCAGACACGGTTGCCGCCTATCGTCGATGGATCGACCGACGCTTCAAAAACCTCGCCGGCGATGTCTTTACGCAATATCCAGCTCATTCCGACGGAGACGCGCGTCGCGTCTTCGAACAAATGGATACCGACTTCGATTTTGGCTTCGGCGCGTGGCTGCTGGCGAACGATACCGCCCGCATCGGGCAAAAGCCGTTCCTCTACCACTTCACATATATAGGTAGCGGCGAGTTTCAGCCGCTCGGAGCCTTCCATAGCGAAGAGCTCATGTTTCTCAGCCGGAAATACTGGACCAGCTGGATCGGCACGCCGTACGACAAGGCGTTGTCCGATGCCATCATCGGATATTGGGTGCGGTTTATCCAGACGGGAAACCCCAATGGTTCAGCGTTGCCAAAGTTGCCGGCCTGGCCGATCTGGCAGCCGAATGGCCAATGCCAGGAGCTCGGCCGCAGAATAGGCCCCGAGCAAGTTCCCCGCGCGCAGCGCTTCGCCGTGTTTCAGAATTACTTAACCTCGCGGTTACAAAAACTTCCACGCTAAGCCTCCTGCGCCATACATCGGTCAATGGCATCGCTCTCAAAGGACATGGATCAACAAGAGCCCGGCGACAACCATCACGGCGCAAGTCACGCCATGAACGGAGAACGCTGTAGCCTTTCTCCCGCCGGACACCAGGATGTTGGACATGTCGCCAAAAGGGATGATGGCGAAAATCAGAAGCACTATGCCCACCGTCCGGCTGTCCGTAGTCAGCATCATGGTCAGCACGACCAACCCAGATGCGACATCCCGAATTCCTTTCAGGCGCAGCCAGGCGCGCGTGTCAGCATCGGATGCTGGCGGCTTGAGACCGAATCCGCCTAAGATTCGTTCCGGAGATGCAAGGTAGAAGCCACCGATAACCATGATCCCCACGGCGATCAGAACCGCCAGGACAAGCGGAATAGCGTTGTGCATTAAAAATCTCCTCGTTAGAAAATCTAGCAACGCTATACAAGATGCGAAGCATGCAGCAAAGTTTCACCGTACGGTCCAAAAATACTAGCGGCGCTATAATTCCTACCAATGGCAAAGAAACTCGCAGAGAGCCGGATTACCGAACGAAAACGGCGCGACCGGCAGGCCCGCCACGCACAGATCCTCAGTGCCGCACGGCGAATCGCTGAGCTTGAGGGGTGGTCCAATGTAACCGTTCGGCGGCTGTCCGACGAAATCTCCTACAGCCAACCCGTTTTGTACGCTCACTTTGGCAGCCGCGATGGGATTCTCGCCGCGGTGGCCATCGAGGGTTTTGAGGAGCTGGGCCTGGCTTTGCAGAAGGCACGGAAACGGGTGAAGCGCGGCAATGCGGTCGAATCGGTCGCGGCCGCTTATCTGGAGTTTGCCGCGTCTTCTCCGGCACTCTATGAAGTGATGTTTTCCCTCAGCCTGAGCGTGCCCTTCGGTGACGCGGCCACCCCGCCGGAGTTACGTTTCGGGTTCTCCCAACTCCTGGCGTTGTTCCAGGAGCAGGGCTCGAAGTCAGAGGTGACGACAGAACTGTTTTGGGCGAGCCTCCACGGCATCGCCGAGCTGACCAGAACCCGGCGGCTTCCACGCAGCCGTCAGAAAGAGCGCATCAAGGTGCTCGTCGAACTCTTCACTCTCCCGTGAGACGAAACCGCGCCGATGAAGAAGGCTCGTCGCTGCGCCATCAAAACCACCCCCCTCACAATGCGCGGACCATACTAAGCATGGTCTGCGACAAGGAATGTCTGATTCTTCTCCATCGACTTGGTCAATTTCTGAAAATCGGCCTGGGTGAATTGAGCCGGTAGAAAATCTGTCCTGCCATCCGGATGCACAGCATCCTTCATCATCCGCTCGTGATGATACGTCGACACACTCAGCATGCGGCACGGATGTTCACTCTTGTTGAAGAATGTATGAGGCGCATTGGGCTGCACCATCAGACTCTCCCCGGCTTCACACGTGTCCCACTCAGTGACACCCTGGTTGTTCCAATACCCGATCGACAGATTGCCTTCCAGCACATAGAAAAACTCTGGGAAGGGGTGTTTATGAAGTGGAATACCCATGCCCGGCGCGAACGTGCTCTCGAAGATAGAGAACGTGTAGCCCGTGTTCTCTCCCAGGGCCCTCCAGAGCAACTTCATTTGCCCGACATCCAGCGCCGGGCCGCCCGTTTTGTTGTTTTTAATAACGTTGTGATGAATGACTTCTTCAAGCGGCGTAGTGAAGTTTGACATAAAAAGATCCTTTCTTAGATCGAAGGTGACGCTCCGACGCGATCGCCCGAGCTTGTGAGATGCGCAGCTAGCACTCCGCTAGCCGTTAGGCGTGTGGGGTTACATGCAGTCCCGTGGGATTCCACAGTTCTCTGTCGCATGAATCGTTACAGGCTTTCGCATAGCCGATCGGATCGCCTCGATGAGAGAGGTGGTGGATCCTCGCGGAGGCCTTTGCTATGTGGTCGTCACGGTCACGGCTTGACGCACATATCGGCTGCTTTCCAGTTCCTGCACCATGAAGGCCGCAAGATCGACGCGCGTGATCTTGTGCGCCTTCTCTCCGCCCTCCGTGCTCAGCACCCTGGCAACGCCGGTCTTCTCGCCGTCGATCAACATCGGCGGCCGCACCAGCGTCCAGTCCAGGTTGCTGCCTTCGATCTCGGCCTCCATGCCTGCCTTGTCTACCAGCAGACCCCGCAGAAACGTCCGCATGAGCAGGTGCTCGTTGAAAAAGCCGGCGTTCTTGACGCTCTCGCCCGCACCCACCACCGAAATCTTCAGCAATCGCCGCACGCCATTGCGCCGCATCGCGCCCACAATATTGTGTGCCGCGCTCGTTTCCATCGTCGTCACTTTCCATGGCGTCTTTCCGCCCAGCGCGTCGATCACCGCATCCTGTCCGGCGACCGCAGCGTCCACCGCGGCCGCGTCCAGCACGTCGCCCGCAACCACTCTGACGTTCGCCTTCTTGTACTGCCCGGCACCGCGCACGAGAGCCGTCACCTGATGTCCGGCTGCCAGCGCCTCATTGACCAGCGCCTCTCCGCTCCTGCCCGCTGCTCCAATCACTAGAACTTTCATTGCATCCTCCTCTTGCCTCGTATTGGCCGCCCATCCAAATGCGCAACCTGACGATTAGAGCCCCATATTAACCATTGGTCGCAAAATAATCGATGGTCTAAAACCAATGGTTATAAATCAACAAGAGGTCGCTAATACTCGTGAAAAGCGACTAAGCTATGGAAGTGACAACCACATCACCAAGTCGCCGGGTAGAGCGCAAGGAAAAGCTGCGAAGGGAGATCCTTGCCGCCGCCAGCAAAATGTTTGCCGATCGCGGCTATGAAGCCGTGACGCTACGCGAGATCGCGAAAGAGATCGGCTACACGCACGCCGTCATCTATCAGCATTTCCCCGACAAATGGCATATTCTCGCCGAACTGAGCCGCGAGACGATCGGGCTGATGGTTCAGAACTTCGACGCGATTGCCGCCAAACATTCTTCGCCGAAGGAGCGCCTGTTTGCGACGTCACGCGGCTTGATTCAGTTCTGCACTACCCATCCGCAGCAGTTCCGCAATGTCTTCTTCGGGCCGGAGAACCGCAACGGCGTCCGCGCTGGACAATATATCGACGACATTGGCAGGCCTTTGTTCGAACGTTTCGTGCAGCTCTTTTTCGATGTTGCCAAGGCCGAAGGTTTGCCAGGTAAGGATGACATCGTGGTAGCCCACACCTGGTGGTTTACGATCTTCGGCCTCGCCACACTCATGGTCATCCAGGGGGTTGTGCCTGACCTGCCTGACCAGGCCCTCGTGGTCGAGCAAACGATCGCTACCCTTTGGGCGGGCGTTCAGGTTGTTCCGCGATTGCCGAAGCGAGCAGCCTCGAAGCGATCCGCCCGGTCCAATACCTCAAAGCGATAGCAGCTTCTGTCTACTTGGGAGTCGTCGGAGGTACGCCCGTGGAGTACCACGACTCACCACCCGGTTAGCGCCATCACTACTTTGAAAAATTGACTTTCGATTCCAGGCCCATTCGAATCATCTATAAATGTCGTCGAAGAGGCAGGTAGAGTATGGGTCGTATCGTTGTCGTTGGCGGAAGTGGACATGTAGGAACCTATCTTCTGCCTGCTCTGGTAGAGCGCGGACATAATGTTGTCAATGTCAGCCGTGGCACGGCATCCCCGTATCGGGAGCACGCTGCATGGAAGGCCATCGAGCAGGTTTCCCTGGATCGCAAGGCTGAAGAGGCGGAAGGCAGGTTTGGGGCAAGGATCGCCGAGCTGAACGCCGACATTGTCGTCGACATGCTCTCGTTCCACCTCGAAGGAGCGCAGCAGCTGGTCGAAGCGCTACGCAACAAAATTGAGCACTATCTGTTTTGCAGCTCCATTTGGGTGTACGGTCATGCCACCACGGTTCCAGCGGTAGAAACCGACCCCACAAACGCCATAGACGCTTATGGCGTGAACAAAGCAAAGATCGAACAGTGGCTTCTACGCCAGGCTCGCAGACACGGTTTCCCGGCGACGAGTTTTCGGCCAGGTCACATCGTCGGCGAGGGCTGGGTGCCTATCAACCCGCAAGCAAATACGAACCCCGACATCTTCTCCCGGATCGCGCGCGGCGAAGAACTCGCCTTGCCGAACCTCGGACTGGAAATGCTGCATCATGTCCATGCCGATGATGTCGCGCAATGGATCATCTGCGCCATCGAGCACAGGGCAGCCTCCATCGGAGAAGTATTCAATACCGTTTCGGCACACGCACTAACCCTGCGCGGCTATGCCGAGCAGATGTACCGCTGGTTTGAGCACGAGCCCCGACTGTCCTTCGCGCCCTTCGATCAGTGGAAGCTCGGCCTAACCGAAAAGGATGCTCATGTCTCATGGGGGCACGTCATGCGTAGCTCCTGTGTTTCCATCGAGAAAAGTCGACAGCGGCTCGGCTATCAACCGCGATTTTCTAGCCTCGAGTCGATACAGCAATCCGTCAAGGCGCTCATCGCTTCCGGTCGTGTCACGGTGCCGAAGCACCGTTGAAGGCAGGCACGCCGCATGACTCCTGATAAACGCGCATCTCGCCAGGAATGGATTCTCGTTCACTCCAAATCGCCATGTCACTCAGCCCGAAGCCTAACTTCGGAGCTCGCGAGCCGCGGTTGCCGCACTCCATCCAGCGATAACGCGTCTCGGCGAATAGGTACCGCTAGGTCTGTGTGGCCTCCTGAGCTTTACTTCTTGGGCCGCGACTCCGGCGGCACAAGCCCTGCGAGGCGGTAGTACACAACCAGCTGGCCGTAGTGTTCTCCGCTATGCTCGATGATGCCGTAGGCAATGTCGAGAACGCGCGCTTTCTGCTGAGGGTAATAAACAACCTCCGTCATCAGGCCTTTTTCGCCTTTCGACTGGATGGCGGCGGCGCCATCGGCGAAGGACTTTTTGACGAACGCAACGATGTCGGCCTTGGTCTTGTATTGCTCTCGCTTCGGATCTTCTGCCGCGGGAGGCTTCAGCCCCATCGCAGGATTCGTGAAGTAGTAGCATGAACCCGCCGCGTGCAGTAATTGCTCGGCGAAGCTCCGCTCCGCGGGTGTCGGCTTGAAGTCATATTTGTCCTCAGGAAAATCTTCGGCCAGCGCCGTCAGCTTGCGGCCAATCTCATTCCAGGAATCGAGCACGACTTTCGATTCCGGATCGGCAGGTTTAACGGCTGCATCTTTCTTCATCGTGTCCTGGGCATGGGCGGCAAATGCAAATGCCAGCAGGACGATAGCGAGAAACGTTGTTCTTTTCATTGCTTTCTCCACGCTTGAGTTTCGCGAATCAAAGCCTCAGCTTCTTATTTCGCCTGCGCCAGCTCTGCAACAACGGCCGCAATTTTATCGAGTGTCTCAACCCAGCCCTCGAATTGACCGCTGTTCTTTGCGCTCTCCATCGGTTCATTTCCAATGTGGGTGAGTCTCGTCTGGCCGTTCCCGAGATCCTCAAAGATGGTCACGTCGTACGCACCGTCTATGGCCTCCTGGTCTATTCCTAATTCCGCAGGGTCAATCTTGTTTCCCTCCGGGTCGGAAAAGTACATCAAGGAAACAATCTTCTCGTACGGAACAATCTCGTAGTATTCCACCGCATTCCAGCCCTCCTGCCCATCCGGCGCCTTCATGCAGCAGAGAAGTTTTCCGCCTACGCGAAAATCCATCTTGCAAACAGGCGCAGTAAAACCTTTCGGCCCCCACCACTGCATGATGTACTTCGGGTCTGTCCACGCCTTCCAAACCAACTCGCGTGGGGCATCGAAAACTCGTGTAACAACCATCCGCTCTGTCTCGTTCGCCGTGTTATTTGTCATTTCTGACCTCCTCTTTTTTCATTTGCTTCACCACCACTTCCAGCTTGTCGAAACTCTCTTCCCAGAACCGGCGATAGTTGATCGCCCAGTCGCTGACCGTCTTGATCGCCTCTGGCCTGAGCGTGCACACACTCTCCCGTCCGCGCTTCGTCTTGATCACAATCCGCGCCCGCACCAGGTAGGCAATATGTTTTGAAATCATCTGCTGCGAGAGTGCAAACGGCTCCGTCAACCTATGGACAGAGGCAGGCCCATGGGAGAGTTGTTCGACCATTGCCCGGCGGGTTGGATCAGACAACGCCGCAAATGTTGTACCTAGTCGATCCACAACCGTATGGTAGTGGATTGCCGTCAAATGTCAATGGATATATTTGCGAGCCCGATTTCTATTCCCTGGTCTCTGAACCCTTACACCGACGCGTGATAGATCGCCAATGCACTCACTGAACAGGATGGCTACCCTTAAGTCGGCCAGTGTGCGAGCGACCTTCGCCAGACGTGATCTTCGGTTGACGCCAACAGGGGCAATGCACTCATTGAACGCTGCGAAGGCGGCGTTGGTCCTCACAAACGCGCATGTCGCCGGCAATGGATTCTTGATTCGCGCGAAATCGCCCAGGTCGCTCAGCCAGAAGCCCAGCTTCGTCACGAGCGAGCCGATGGTTCAGAAGCATGAATTGGCCGTGCAGCAAAACCATGCTTGGTCCGAGCCGGCACACAATGAATATGCGAAACATCAGGATCACGCTTCGTACTCAGTATGGCCTCTCTCCCTCGCTCAATAAGTAACTCGCCCTGTTATCGCCAACATAAGTCAGACCCAAGGCTACGTTGAATAACGGCTCCTCCTATTCAGCGCGAAGAGCTTCGACTGGATTGATCGAAGCAGCGCGGCGTGCTGGGAGATAACTGGCCAACAGCGCGGATGCAATCAGCAGGCTTGTCACCGTGAGCAGAGTCGCAATGTCCCAGGGCTTCACCCCGAAGAGAAGGGTACGCAGAAGCCTGGCAGATCCCACGGATGCGGCGGCTCCTCCAATCGCACCACAGATGGCCAGCCATCCGGCTTCGAACAGAATGATCCGGTATATGGACGCCCTCTGCGCTCCGAGTGCCATGCGGACTCCGATCTCGCGCGTGCGCTGGGCGACGGAATAGGCGATGACACCATAGAGCCCGATGCTGCCGATGAGCAGCGCCATTCCGGCGAAACCGCCCACCAGCCATGCGGCGGAACGATGGAGGTACGCCGCCGGCGAGGAGTTGATGCGGTTCAGCATGGTGTCCTGATCGTCGGCAGTGAGGCCAGGATCGATCTGGTGAACAGTGTCGACCATGGAAAGAAACAATGATTGTGATGATTGCGATGTGCGAAGCGTCACGTAAAAGTCGGCTGAAGGCTTTTGGTTGAACGGCTCGTAGAGCGCCGCGGTTGGGCTCATATCTAGCGGACCTTCCGTGATGTCGTCGACGACTCCAATGATTTCTACTGGGTGATCCTGGTCGTTGTCATCGATGAGACTTTTTCCCAAGGGATCTTCGCCGGAAAAGAGCTCTCTTGCGAAGGTGCGATTGATGATGCCGACGCGACGGTGAGCCGCATCGTCTGTATCGTCGAAGAATCTTCCTTGCAGCAGCCGCGCTCGCAGTGTCTCGAAATAGCCAACGCCGATGATGTGGGTATTCGCCTCATCGCCCTGGCCGGGATAGTACCTGCCAAAAACTCGATAATGTTCGAATAGACTAGCGAAATTTTCTCCGCTCGTGACGGCAATCTGCCAGGAGATGCCGGCCGAGACCACGCCGGGAAGATGGGACATGCGGGAGATGATTTGCCGCTGTAGCTCAAGAGCGTTAGTGTCTGTTAATCCGTCCAGCTTAGATACGTGCAGGATGGCGAGATGATTGGCGGAGATGCCGAGGTTTTCATGGAGGAGACGGTAGAAGCTCTTGCTCAAGAGACCGGCACTCACCAACAAGGCCATGGTGATTGCCAGTTCAAGCGCGACGAGGGCGGAGCCGGCTCTGCGCCAGCCTCTCCCTGCGACGCTGCGCCCGCCTGCCACGAGGTCTTCCTGAATGTCGGACAGCGGAAGGCGCAACGCAGGGGCGATGGAGAAGATGACGCCCCCGAGGAGCGAGACGAAGCCGGCGAAGAGACAGAGTCGCCAGTCGAGGTGAAGGCCGTTGAGGTATGGCATGCTGTCGAGCATGTCGGCGGGGATCGGGCCGGTGAGGGCTTTGATCAGATACGCCGCGAGGACCAGGCCGAGGCTACCGCCAAAGCCCGCGAGCAGGAATCCCTCGACGGCAAGCTGGCGGATCATGCGGGAGCCCGATGCTCCCAGCGCGTTTCGTAGAGCCATCTCCCGCCTGCGGCCCTCAGACCGCACCAGCAGAAGACCGGAGATATTGACGAGGGCGAGGAGCGAGAGGAGCGCCGCGCCGCCGAGTAATGCGACGAGCGTGGGACGGATGTCTCCGACGATTGCATCGGTGAGCGGTATGACTCTGGCGCTGCGATCGTGATTGGATTCGGGATGCTCCACTGCAATATGTTGCGCGATGAATGCTAGGTCCCGGTACGCCGTGGCAACGGAAACGCCATCTTTCAGCCGCGCCACTCCGTAATAGGGGTAGCACTTGCGAAGCTCCGCGCATGACCCATGGAGAGTGATCCAGAACTCCGCGGGAGCGACTGGTGCGAAGTGAAAGCTGCGCGGCATGACACCGATGATGATGAAGGGACCGTGGTTCGAGCCAGTCGTGGTGGGGGCATCGAAGGTGATGGACTTGCCCACGACATCTCGGCTGCCTGCGAAACGCTTCTGCCATGTCGGGTAGCTGAGAATCACGGTTGGCTGCGCGCTGGGCCGATCTTCTCCGGGATAGAAATCCCGTCCGAGGAATGGGGAGACGCCGAGTGTGCGGAAGAAGCCGTCGCTGATCCTTGCACCCGATACCGGTTCCGGACCATTCACGCTATAGAGGGTTAGATATTCGGGCCGGTAGATATCGAGCGAGGCGAGAGTGTGGTTGAGCCGCTTCCAGTCGAGATAGTCGTCGTAGGAGAGGTGATGTCGGTCGCCCACCGGGATACGCTCGTAGAGCGCGAGTAACCGTGATGGATCGCGGTAGGGCAGCGGCTTCACCAAAGCGGCATCGACGAAAGCGAAAATGGCGGTGCTGCCGGCGATGGCCAGCGCGAATACCGCGACCGCGGTCAAGGCGAAGGCGGGCTTCCTGTGCAGCTGACGCAGGGCGAAATGCAGGTCCAGGAGAATGGTTTCGAACCGTGACATATGGACACGTAGGTTGTCCATTGAGATATGTCACAGGAACGCGGGTCTGACAATGCTTTTTGCAGGAACAGACCTGTTTTGTAACTGAAACCGCTGGGGTGAGTTGATGTTCGCGTGACCTCGTGCAGGCGCAGAGGTAGGGCCCAAGCCCGCGATCTACGGCGGCACGTCAATGACCACCTAAATCGCCAAGTCGCTCAGCGAGAGCCTTGCTTCGCACTCGCAAGCCGATGCTTTGGTTAGTGCCCACAGCGGCCGTTCTTCGGATATCATCATGGGCCATTCAGCGACTACTTATCTCGGATGATAGGTATCGCTTATGTCTGCGCTACGGAAGTCCGCGCCGGCAGCAAGGCGCGCCCAACCAGCGACAGTCCAAACGCAACAATCAGCACCTTGATCAGCAATTGCGGGTTGTAGCGCCACGCCAGCGCAGCAAACCCGATCGCGTACCCCACCAGACAGAACTCGCTGAGCACGGCGGCCAGCGCATGGGTCGCGCCTATCGGCGCAAAGCGAGCGCGCAGTGCGACCAGCAACAGCACCGCGCCCAGAAAGCCCACAGCCGTCCATACCGGCATCAGGATTGCGACCGAGCAGGCGAAGAGAAACATTCCTCCGGCCCACAGCGCCGCGCTGCCCCGCAACCGGGCGGCAATCGCGAGCAGCGCGCCGACCGCTGCGGTAACCAGCGCCACAATCGTAACTGTAACAGTATCAGTTTCTATATTGGATCCGCGATGCGCCAGCGTCATGGGCAGCGAAAGCCACAGCATGTTCACGGAAGAGTTTGAGGCGTCCGCCGCCCGGTCCCATGGCGCCCATAGGCAAAGCCCAAACGTCACCACCAGCCCGAATTCCACCGCAACACCCATCCGGGTGCTCACAGACATCCTGTTGTCCTTCATGACTATCATCATCTTAAGCAGCGCAGGCGACCCGAGCGAAGCGAAGTGGAGGGACCTGCTGTTTTGGCCTGAGGTGAAAACACACCGGGTGCCCCATCCTGAGCGGAGCGAAGGGTGGGATACCATCGGGAGCGACCTCCCAATATCGTATCAGTGTAGGTTACATATACCGCCGTCCCTGGGCGACCCATCAATACGGTCATGAGCGACCATCGGGAGCGACCCCAATGACTTGCGCTTTTGCCCGTGCGGCCAGCACCGGCTAGTCCCCTACAATCCGTTCCATCAGCGAGTCGAAAGACTCAAGGTTGCCGTACTCGATGACCACCTTACCCCGGCCGCCCTTGTCTTCAATCGCGACCCTCAGGCCCAGCGCTCGCTGCATCCGCTCCTGCGCTTCGCGCACGTTCGGGTCAACCGGCTCCTTCGATTTCGGCTCCTTCACCGCCCGTTCCGGATTCAGCATGTTCTGCACCAGGCTCTCCGCCTGCCGCACAGACATGGAAAGCGCCAGGATCTTCTGCGCCGCCCGCAGCACTTCCTCCGGCGATTCGATCGCCAGCAGCGCGCGCGCGTGGCCATAGCTCAGCTCGCCCGATTCCACCTTGCCCTGGACCTGCGGCGGCAGACGCAGCATGCGCAGAAAATTGCTCACCGTGGCGCGGTCCTTGCCCGTCCGCTTCGCAATCTGCTCCTGGGTCAGCATGCATTGCACGCCTAGCCGGTCAAACGCGCGCGCCTGCTCCATCGGGTTCAGGTCGGCGCGCTGCAGATTTTCAACGATGGTGATTTCCAGCGCCTGCTCATCGGAAACCTGGCGGACAATCGCCGGGATCACCGTCTTCTCCGCCTTGCGCGAGGCCAGCAGTCGCCGTTCGCCCGCGATCAACTGATACCGGCCGCCATTCATCGGCCGGACAAGGATCGGCTGCACCACGCCGGTTGCGGCGACCGAAGCCGCCAGCTCCTCCAGCGCCTTCTCATCAAAATGGCTGCGCGTCTGGTAGGGGTTGCGATCGATCAGCTCGACCGCAATCTCCAGCGGCGCGCCGTTGGAGGCGGCGGTCGTCCCATCGCCATCGGCGCCAGCGGAAATCTGGACCGGCTGAGGTACGGAACGGTGAGGAAGCAGGGCTTCAAGGCCCTTGCCCAAGGCGCGGCGCTTATCGGGTGTGCTCATGATTTATTTCTCGACATATGGCCAGAAGCGGAACTTCGTGTTTTTACGTGCGTTGGAGCGATGCTCGCGCTCTTTGGCGGCAGGGCTCACGATCTTGTGATTGGCCAGCAGCTCATCCGCCAGGTCACGGTAAGCCTCGGAGCCGCGGGAGCGCGGATCATAGAGCTGCACCGGCTTGCCATGGCTCGGAGCCTCGGCCAGCCGGATATTTCGGGGGATCACCGTTTTGTAAAGCTTATCGCCGAAGAAGCCTTTCAGGTTTTCGGTAACCTGCTGCGCCAGGTTCGTGCGCTCGTCATACATAGTAAGGACGACACCCTCGAGCTCCAACTTGGGGTTAAACGCCTGCTGCACCCGGCCAATCGTGCCCAGCAGCTCCGAAACGCCTTCCAGGGCAAAATATTCCGCCTGCATGGGAACCAGCAGGCGATCCGCAGCCACTAAAGCGTTTAGAGTCAACAGATCCAGCGCCGGCGGGCAGTCCAGAAGGATGAAGTCGTAGGCAATGCGCAGCTCTTTCAGCGCGTCCCGCAGACGTGTCTCACGGTCTTTAGAATCAACAAGTTCCAGATTCGCCCCGATCAGGTTGCGGCTGCCGGGAATGATCTTGAGCGTTTCGACCGGCGTGGGCAGAAGAAGCGTATCCACAGAGGCGCCCCCGGTAATCAGGTCGTAAACGGAGCCATGATCGCCATCTCGCGCCACCCCCAGCCCGCTGGAGCTATTGGCCTGCGGATCGCAGTCGATCAGCACGCACTGCATACCTTCAAGGGCAAGCGCGGCGCTGAGATTGATGGCGGTCGTGGTCTTGCCAACGCCACCTTTCTGGTTGGCGATGGCCAGGATAATGGCTTCGGACATTGCAGATAAACCTAATGGCGAGGCGGGAAGGATGCAAACCGGCCAAAAGGTGGGAGTTGTGGAAGACGTGTGGAACGCCTGCGCAGCTCAGGGATGTTCCACG
Organism: uncultured Acidobacteriaceae bacterium; assembly: GCA_963758545.1. Lineage (GTDB taxonomy): Bacteria > Acidobacteriota > Terriglobia > Terriglobales > Acidobacteriaceae > KBS-83. The sequence goes on from CAVWVY010000003.1 coordinate 108,340, forward strand.
TGGAACACCCGAAGACTCATCGGCTTACACGTTCCACGTGGAACATCCCGGGAAACGCCCCATGTGCAAAACGAGGCACAGAACCGAGACGGGCGCCCCTGCCTAATCCCTAAATTCGACCGTCAGGGCAGGATGTTCCACGTGGAACATCCCGAAGGCTCTAGCGTGTTCCACGTGTAACACCCCGGGAATCATGAAAGCGTAAAGGGTGTCCCGCCTGCGTTGCCGGGTGGAGATCGCGGGTGGGTGCCATCCCAGTTTCTCGAATGTTCCACGTGTAACATCCGGCGGGTGGCTCCAGTGTTCCACGTGGAACGTCCTGAGAGCCCCAGAGTGTTCCACGTGTAACATCCGGGCTGTAGAGCCTTAAAAGGCGGTCGAGCGGGGACGGCTTTCAGGTCCTGTGGAGGCTCCACGGATCCGTTGGGTGGCGTCGTAATGTTCCACGTGGAACATTCGACAACATCTGTCGTTTAGTGTTCCACGTGTAACATCCCGAGAATGCCCGCGTGTTCCACGTGGAACATTACGAACGGCGGCCGATGCGTAGAACGCGGATATCGGAGGCGGGTAGCGGGTGGACATCCCATTTCCAGCCGGCAAGCGCCTTGAGATCTGGCGTGTTCCTGGTGCCCAGGAGGCAAAGCGCGCCACCGGGTGCTACCAGGGCGGCGGCGGAGGGCAGCATGGCATCGGTCTTCTCGACGGCACGCATCCATACCGCGTCAAAGCTGGCCGGTGGAAGGGTTTCGGCCCGCCCGGCGTGCACCGAAGTATTCAGTTGAAGCTGACGGATGGCCTCGTGCAGAAAAGCGGCTTTTTTCCGCTGTGATTCGGCGAGCGTGACGCGCAGCGCGGGGCGGCAGAGCGCGATGGGGATGCCGGGGACACCGGTTCCAGAGCCAAAATCGAGCGCGGTAGCAGCCTGCGGATGGTGCGCCGCGGCGAAAACACCCTCCATCAGGTGGCGTTCGATGAGCTCGCCCTCATCCCGGATGGCTGTCAGGGAGAGCCGGGTATTCCATTGGAGAAGAAGATTGCCATAGGCGGCTAAGCCTTCAAGGGCCGGCGCAGCCGTATCGGCCAGGCCCCAGCGTGCTGCCGCTTGTTCCACGTGGAACACGCTGACGGCCACGGAAATTACTCGTTTGGTTGCGGCTTCCAGGCAGAGGCCGCTTCGATGAAGGCGTGAAACAGCTGCCGGGAAAGCGGGCTGGAATCGTATGTCCGCTCCGGATGCCACTGCACGCCGAGCACGAATGAACCGCCCTCCGGCCCTTCGACCGCTTCGACAACGCCGTCGAGCGGGCTGATAGCTACTGGCGCCAGTGGGGCGCCTACCTGGCGGATGGCCTGGTGGTGGCTGGAGTTGACCATGACGGGCGAGATGGCGGACTGGGCGGTCTCGACCAGATTGGCCAGCAGCGTGCCGGGGGTGACGGCGACTTGGTGGGCCTCGGCTATGTGGCGGCCGGGCGTATGGTTCACCGGGGTTTCCAGATGCTGAACCAGCGATCCGCCGCACCAGACGTTCATCGACTGCATGCCGTAGCAGATGCCGAAAATCGGTTTTCGCAGGTTAAAAGCGTCCTGGAGCAGCAGCTCGTCAGCCGCTTCGCGCAGCGGATCGGCGGGTGCGGATTTGGGGTCGAGCGGCGCGTTCCACTTTTCCGGGTTGACGTCGGCGTGGCTGCCCGGCAGCAAAACTCCTTGCGCGCCGGCGATGAGGCGGGCCTGCTCTTCCTGCGTCGCATGCAGCGGGACGGCGACGGGGATACCGCCGGCCTGTTCGACGGCAGCGGCGTATTGCTGCCAGCCGCGCTGGTTGTACTCGGGGTCGTTGGAGGTGGGCTCGGGAATTAGTATCCGTGGTTGTGACATATTCATTTACTAATGATTTAGGAGTAAGCGGTGAATCGGCGACGCTGCAGGCGATCGTCTGCGAGATTTCGCAGTGAATACCCTTCGCATGTCCAAATCATTCCAGACCAGAATACGCAATAGAGTACCGCGAGTTGCGACGGACGCCGCTTACTTGTCCGCAAACGCATTCCGCGTCGGACTCTTCCGGCTTCCGGCAAATCCCAGCAGCGCTCCCAGGAGCGCGTCAGCGATGAGAAGCATGGCGAAGCGGTCTAGAAGGATCGGAATGTGCCGGAAGAACCCGAACAGCACCACGGCAACTCCGAGGAGAAGTAGAGTCCATTCGCGTGGAGTGCGAAAGGTGGTTGTTTCACGGTGGACATCGGATCCGTCTGAGCCATGCAGCACGATCTGGTACAGGAGTAGGCGCATGGGGATGAAGACAACCAGGGCCCCGAGAGCCACGGTGAGGATGTGCGCGGTTCTGGAGGGAATGTCGATGGGCCACTCCGGACAAACCGCGAGGACAACCATGACGATCACTACAGGCAATATCGTGCGTGTCCATTTTCGGCCCGGAGCGCTTCGGACCGTGGCGGCGCCGCCGACGCGCGATGCGCCGAGCGATATCCGGTTTCGTTGCGTGAACAGGATCAGCACGAGTGTAGCGATAGTCACAACGGTCAGCGCAACGACCAATGCAAACAGCAACTCGGCGAGAAGATTCCCGATCCACCTCTCCGGGTTTCGTAGCAAAGCAATGATCTCGGCCGCGAAGGTGATGAAGATGGCAAAGAGAACTGCCTGCTGGGATCGAACGGTGAAGAGGTATCGCAAGGGGGGCGACGCGTAGTGACGGCTGAGCATCCGCACTAGCGAGCCAATTGCGATGTATGCAATGGTGTAAAACGCGAATGCATTGACCCCATCGCACGGGTCCGTGCCGACAGGGGCCCGGACGGACACGAATCCGTGGTTGATGATGATGTGAGCGGCGAGCAGGCCCACCATGACGAGAGCGTTGGGCCACAGCCTGGGCGATTCGTTATTTGTTGCCAGATCCATTTGCTGGAACCGGGAAGTATCTTACACGTCGCGGATAAAATCAGCCTTGTAACCGATATTGATCTTTGGACCGGCTGGATTTTTTGGCGGCGACCCGGCACGGAATCACCTTTCCAATACAGTTCCCAAGAACGGGGTGCACCCGCGAAAGATGTCTCAGCCAGGGATTCGTCCTATTCCGTTCGCAGCGCGTTCATGGGATCCACTTGCGTGGCGCGCAATGCGGGGAGGTACATGGCGGCGAATGAGACGGCAACGAGCAAACCGGCTGCGATGACGTACACCGGTGCGTCGAAGGTCCGGAATGGAATTGGCGAGTTCTTAATCAGTCGAGCAAATGTCCACGTCGCCGGTAGGGCGAGCACAATGCCACATGCCAATCCGACCACGATCTGACGGCCGCCTCGCAGCAGAACAAAGCGGAAGATTGTGACGCGGTTCGCGCCCAGCACCAAACGAACGCCGAACTCGCGAGTGCGTTGACTAACAGCGAATGACAGCACTCCGTAAAACCCGGTGACAGCGAGCAGCACGGCAATCAATGCCACCAGGACAACAATGCGAGCGAGCGAGCGCACGCTCTCGGCATCTGACTCCAACTGCTCCCATATGGTCTGAGGTGCCGTTTCCTGCGTGTGGTCGAGATTCTTCACTGCGTCATATATAGCTGTTTCCATGGTGGACGCGGTTCCTTTGAAGCGCACATACAGTTGTCCGTCGAGCGCTAACGGATCACGCAAGATGTAGAGGCGTGGACCATCGAGAACCCCAAAACGGTCGGTCCGGGTGTCTGCAGCGACTCCGACCACCTCATGCTGTTTTTCGTCGGGAGTGATCACGAATTTTCCGATCGGGTTCTCGCTGGGCCAAAACTGCTTTGCGAATGCCTGGGAGACGACGGCGACCGAGCTTGCATTGCTTGACGTTTGATCGGAAGAAAGAAAGGATCGTCCGGCCAACATGCGGATGCCGAACGTGGAGAAGAATTCGGCAGAGACAGTATCGATGGTCGCCGGCTCGCCTTGCCCCGTGGCCTGTTGCGGAAGCCGAATCTCGCTCGGAGGGATTTGGTGAAATGGTCTTATCGTCTCGTAGGCGAACGACTGCACGCCAGGAATAGCTCGGATGCGGGCTTCAAGATCGCGATAAAAATTCAGCGCCCGGGTGCGATTTTGCGAAGAGCTATCGATGGTCAGCGGGACCGAGAGCGTTTGCCGGGTTTCGAAGGCGGGATCCATCGCGGTGATCATGCGGGGCATGCGCGCGAACATGACGGCGGCAACAAGAAGCACAAAGGTCATGGTAATCTGCGCCACGATCAGGCCGCTGGTGGTCCGCGAGCGCATAGTGGTTGCGCCCTCGCGCGCTTTGAGCGCGGTGACAAGGTCCATCCTCCACGCAGTATGCATGGGTGCGAGCGATGAAGCGATGGTAGATACGAAGACGAGAACAGCGAGATAGCCGAAAACACGCCAGTTGGGGTGCATGAGGGGGACGAGGGCAGCCTGGTTGTGATTTACCGCATTCATGATGATTTGCGGTACGCGGTAGGCCAGTACGATGCTCAGCAGTCCGGCAGTCAGTGCAGTGAGAAAGCTCTCCAGCGCCAGCATTCGCAGCAGCCGCGCTCTGCCTACGCCAAGAGCCAGCCGTGTCGCAATCTCACCACGCCGCACTATCGCGCGGGACAGAAACAACAAGGTGATATTGCTGCAAGCGAGCAGCAGCACGAGAGAAAGCGGACCTAGAATCAACGCCATCAGCGCGGCAATCGAGTCATGGACCACAGGATTCTCGATGAACGATCCATTCGTCAGCACCACCGACGTCTTTCGGTTGAAGGTAGTGAACTTGCGCTCGAGATAAGCGCGGTCTTGTTGGCGAAGGATGGTTGTCAGTTCTGCCTGGGCGTCCGCGCGTGAAGCTCCTGGCCGCAACCGTCCCGCGACCTCGAGCCAAGGCGTATCGGGATCCGTGAGCGGGCTGGTGGCGCTGTGATCGAGCAGCGGATCGAGCGTATATGGTACGAAGACTCCGCGTGCCGTGAAATTCGCAATATCCGTCGACACAATGCCGACCACAATAAACGGCAGGCCATTGAGATGAATGGTCATTCCCACCATGTGCGGATTACCGTGGAACTGGTTCTTCCAAAAAGATTCCGTCAGCACCGCGACTTGCACGGCGCTGCCGCGTTTGCATTCGCTGGCAGTTAAAAATCGGCCCACGAGCGGCCGATCATTTCCAAACACGTGAAAATAGTTGCAGGTCACCAGCAGAGTCGGGACGCTACTGTGTGCCTCCTCGAGAACGGTCTGACTCGCTGCCCACGCTGCGACTTCCTCAAAAGTAGTGGCATGCGCGCGAACCGCATCGTAGTCCTGGGTGGTAAATGAAGAGTATTGTCCGGATCCCGTGAACCAGCCTTCGTATCGCGGATAGACCTGGACGAACCGGGAGGGGTCAGTCTGCGTCGGGGGATCTAGAAACAACGCATTCAGCAGCGTAAAGACACCTGCATTGAGACCAATCCCGAGAGACAATGCCACAACTGCGATGATGGAAAGCAGCGGTGCGCGACGTGCCGAGCGGATCGAATAAAGAAGATCTTGCCGGTCAATCCACATCAACGCCCCCTTGGAAAAGGTGGTCCTTAGAATGTCACGAACGGTGAGCTTATGGCCACAGTCCCGGGAGGGCGAATCAGTGGAATCGGAAGTATCTTTACACATCGCGGAAATTCGGAGCTATTCGGTGGATTTATGATTGCGTTGGCGATTTCGCGTGAATCCGGAATTCTTCCTGGCTTCATGGGCGCTTTTGGGACAAATCCTCGGGAGCCCTATAGGGTGAATCTACCTGCATCCCGAATGCGCATTTGCATAACCACAACTTGCGAGGACAAATCCCGAGCAGTGCCAGGAAGTTATTCGGAGTGCAGTGTCGTGATCGGGTCGACGCGCATGGCGCGTTGTGCGGGAATATAGCTGGCGGCGAGCGCGACCGTGGTCAGTACAAGGGTGACTCCGGCGAAGGTGGGCGGATCGCCAGGCGAGACGCCGTAGAGTAGTCCGGTCATGAGGTGAGAGACGATGAGCGCACCGGCCACACCGATGCCGGCGCCCGCGGCGGCCAGACTGAGTCCCCGGCGCAAGACCATTTTGAGGATCGTGCCTCTTTGAGCTCCCAGCGCGAGGCGAATGGCGATCTCGCGTCTTTGTTCATTCACCAGATAGGAAATTGTGCCGTAGATTCCGAGTCCGGCTAAAAGCAAGGCAGTGGCCGCAAAGAGCGCCACCATTTCCATCGAGAATCGCCGGACCGACAGCGAGGTGGAGAGCACGTCATCGAGCGTCTGGGCATGGAAGACGGGAAGCTCCGGATCGATGGACTGGACCTGCTGGCGCACCTGTGTGGAGATGACGCTGGGATCGAGTTGTCCGCGAAGAAAGATGATCAGGTTTTTGGCCGGGCGCTGGTACGCGCTGCGGTAGATCTGCGGAGTTGCCGAGTCCGCCAAGGACTCCGTGCGGGCGTCCGCAATGACGCCGATGATCGTGGTCCAGGCCGGCTGGGCAGAGCTCAGCGGTTCGCGGGCATCCAAGTGCAAACGGACGCGTTTGCCAAGCGGGTCCTGGTTTGGCCAGTAGGTACGCGCCGCGGCCTGATTGATGACGGCAACCTGGGGAGTATCCTCAAGGTCCTGGTCGTTGAAAAGCCGTCCGCGCTCGAGCGGCATGCCCAACAGGTGGAAGTATTCGGGCGAAACGATGGAAGCATCGATCACAGGAGCCTGATTGTCCATCGTCTCGATGCCTTCGCGGATCAGCGGCAGCTGGCTGGGATGGCTGTGGCCCAAGGGAAGAGCGGCGACGTCGCCGATGCTGGCTTCTTCTACGCCGGGCAGAGTTCGGGTGCGGCGAAGAATCTCGCGCAGCAAGACCGATTCCTGGGCGGCGGTTCGGTAGATATCCGCACTGGGATCATTGGGCCCCGGCAGCCAGGTTTGAATGGCCATGACGCGGTCAGGATTGAAACCGGGCTGCACCTTGAACAAGTCCCAGAAACTGCGCAGCAGAAGGCCGGCGGCGACCATGAGCACGAGGGAGAGCGCCAATTCACTGATGACGAGGATCCGGCGGGCGCGCGAGCGTCCAAGTGAGCCGCTGGAGCCGCGTCCTTCCTGCCGGAGGGTACCGGTCAGATCGGCACCGCTCGTAATCCAGGCTGGAGCGAGCCCAAAGATCGTTCCGGCTGCGACGGAGACGGCGAGAGCGAAGACCAGCACACCCCAGTTGACCGATATGTCGGTCAGGTGCGGGAGGCTCTCCGGAACAAGCCGCAAGAGGAGATGCTGAGTGCAGAAGAGAAGGGCAACACCGGCAATTCCGCCAAGCAGGAAGAGCAGCAAACTCTCCGTCAAAAACTGGCGGATGAGCCGCGTCCTGAGTGCTCCGAGAGCCTGACGAACCGCGATTTCGCGACTTCGCACACTGGCCCTGGCGAGCAGGAGATTGGCGACGTTGACGCAACTAATAAGGAGCACCAATCCTACGGCGCTGAACAGCAGAATGAGAGATTGGCGAACGCTGCCGACCACGCTTTCGCTGAGCGGACTGAGGCGCACGGTCCATGCGGCCTGTGCCGGATACTCCGCTGGATATTGCTTTTTCAGCGATTCGACCAGCGCATTGAGATGTTCCTGCGCGGCCGCAATCGAGAGACCGGGCCTGAGGCGCGCGACTACGCGGCCCTGAATCCGTGTCCCGCGCAGCGGGGGCGGAAAGGGCAGACCGGCCATGCCAGCCGCCAACCACGTTTCCGTTTTCCGCTCCTCGTCGGTTGCGCCCAGATCGCGAAAACCGCGCGGCATCACGCCGACGACGTGATACACGTCGTTGTCGAGTCGCAGAGCTTTGCCGATGATGTGCGGGTCAGCTCCGAATTCCCTCCGCCATAGCTCGTCGCTGATGACGGCCTCCAGGTTGAAGCCAGGAGTCGCGTCGTGGGGATTAAATGTGCGGCCCAACTGCGCGTCCACACCGAAGACCGCGAAGTAATTCGGCGTGACGTGCTTGTAGCTGAGACGCTCGGGCTGTGCACTGCCGGTGAGGTTCACGTCTGCGCCGGTGCCGGAAACCGACACGGACTGGAATATTCCGGAACTCTCGAGGTCTCGCCACTCAGGAACGGAGATGCCGATGTTGTGCGCGCCTACGCCGGAAAGATCATCCTGGATGCGCACCAGCTCGGCAGGCTTTGGATACGGCAACGGGTGCAGCAGGGTGGCATCGATCACGCTATAGATCGCGGTAGTGGCTCCGATGCCGAGCGCCATTGTGGCGATGGCAATGAAAGAGAATCCCGGAGATCTGAGAAGCATGCGAACCGCGTATCGCAGGTCGAAGAGCAGATTCTCGACGAAAGGAAGACTTTGCTCGTCGTGATGACGCTCCCGTATCGCCTGGGCCGCGCCAAGCTTGAGTATGGCCTGCCGCCGCGCCTCGGCGGGCGACATGCCGGCGTGCAGATTCGCCTCTGTCTGAAAGGCAAGATGTTCGGCGAGCTCATCCTGCAGGCGTTGGTCGGCACTCTGCCGAGTTACGAAATTGGAAAGGCGAATCAGGAAGCGTCGCAGGAATTTCACGTTAGATCCTCCGCCTTGACTTTGAAGAAGCGCGCTATGATCGCCGCGGTTCTCTCCCATTCGCGGGTCTCCGCCTGAAGCTGCTTGCGGCCGGCGCCGGTAAGCCGATAGAAGCGAGCGCGGCGGTTGTTTTCCGATGCGCCCCACTCGGATGCAATCGAGCCTTCATGCTCGAGCTTGAGCAGCAAGGGATAGAGCGTGCCCTGATTGACCGCCAGGAGATCTCCGCTGATCTGCTCGATGCGCCGGGCAATTCCCCAGCCGTGCTGCGGCCCCAGGACATCGAGTGTCTTGAGAACCATCAGCGCAAGCGTTCCCTGCAAGACGTCGGGTTTTTCCTTCATCGGGAGTTCCCCATTTTGGTTTCCAACAGGAATCATGACAGATCTTCTTTTGGAAAACAACAGGAGATTATGCGGAGGCTGATATTCGTGGCTCGGCCGTTCCCAAGCCGACTGTAAGATGGACTCCGCATTGACGGGGGGGTTGATCTTTATGTCCATTTCCATTGCAGTACTTGGCGCTTCGGGGTCAGTGGGCACGGCGCTGGCGGCACAGCTGCTGCGCAGCGGTCTATTGGAGCCGCAGGACCGGGTTCAACTTGTAGGACACGGAAATCCGAAGAGCGAGGCCAGGTTGCTAGCAACGCGCATCGATCTGCTGGATGCATTCGATGACAGCCGGATTGAGATCGAGGTGGTGCCTGAGATTGCAGATCTGGATGCGGACATTGTGGTGGTTGCTTCGGGCGTCGGCATTTCTCCAAAGTGCACCAACCGGCGGGATATGGGCGCAATGAATCTTGCGCTCTTTCAGGAGATTGCGCAGCAATGCGCCGCGCACGTGCCCGATTCACTCTTTATCGTGGTCAGCAATCCAGTCGAGCTTGCGGTGGAGATGCTATGCGAGACGCTGGATCGAAAGCGTGTCGTGGGCATGGGCGCGCAGCAGGATTCGCTGCGGTTTGCAAGAGCGATCGCGAAGGACCTGGGAGTGAGCCGCCACCAGGTGCGCGCTTCGGTCTTGGGCGAACATGGACTGGGCATGGTGCCTATCTGGAGCAGCGTGGAGCTAACAGCGGGGCAGAAGGAGATGGATGCAGCGCTCGAAGCCCTGCGCACGCAGAGCGAAGAGATCGATTTGCGAGAGCGCGTGGCATCGCTGCAGAAATCCGTGGTTGCGTTGCTCGAGAAAGAAAAGATCGCAGATGCCTATGAGGTAGCGCGCTGCGCCCTTCCGGATGCGCGTATTTTTATCGAGCCGTTTATTACCGCGCATTGCATGCGTTCCACTCCAAATGCGACCGCCAACGCAACCTTGCACGTGATTGCAGCGGCGCTTGCCGACGACCACCGACGCATCCACGCACAAGTGAAGCTGGATGGGGAATGTTTCGGGATCGACGGCGTGTTTGGTATTCCTATCGCGCTCGATCGGAGGGGCTGGATCCAGCGGCCTATGGACGTACTGTCAATCTCGCCGCTGGAGACGGCAATGATTGAAGACTCCGCGAAGTCCATACGGAATTTTCTCGATGAGGTGCGAAGCACAGCAGCCCCAGCACTTCGATAACCTAGCACCTCTCCTGAGAAAAGATCACTTGACAAGCAAGTGAACAAGGATGAAGCTCTTTTCTGGAGAGCACTTGAATGTCTAGTAAAGAAGCAGAGTCCATTCAACTCCTTCAGGGGACGCTCGACCTGATTGTCCTACGCACGCTGGCGACGATGGGTCCGCAACACGCGTATCAGATTGCCACGCGGCTGCAGCAGATCTCCGATCGGCTGCTCAATCTGAACCAGGGCACGCTCTATCCGGCATTGGTACGGCTGGAGCAGTACGGATGGATCAAAGGGAGCTGGGGAAGAACGGAGAGCAATCGCGAAGCAAAGTTCTACGAGCTGACGAAGGCAGGACAGAAGGCTCTGGGCGAGGAAACGCAGAAGTGGAGACGGATGTCGGCCCTGGTGGAGCTTCTGCTTGAGGAGTCTTAGCTATGAATCGCCTGCGACGCATCTTCCTGAGGCTTTATCTTCTTTTCGCCAACTCGAAAGCGGAGGCAGAGCTGGAACGAGAGATTGCCGCGCATCTGGCGTTGCTGGAAGACGAATATCTACGACGGGGCATGAGTCCTGAGGACGCACGGCTCGCCGCCAGAGCGCGCCTATGGAGGGGTGGAGCAGGCGAAGCAACTGCATCGCAACGAGCGAGCGTTTCAAGGACTGGCGCAGATTCTGCAAGACATTCGATACACCTTCCGTCAACTGCGCAAGTCCCCCGGATTTGCAGCTACCGCCATCCTGATGCTGGCGCTGGGAATTGGCGCGACGACGGCGATCTTTTCCATTGTCGAAGGAGTGCTACTGCGTCCGCTGCCGTTTCCCGACCCTGAACATCTCGTCATTGTTGGTGATGTGCTGGAGGGCTCGCATTGCGCTTCGTGCATTCGCGCTACCGTGACCCCTCCGGACATTCGCAACTACATGCGCGACACGCAAAGCTTTACCCATCTTGGCGGTTATCAGGGGGCGCGCTTTGAATTATCCGGTAGCGGCACTCCGGCGGCGGTGCATGCGACGCGGATGAGCGGCGAGGTCTTCGCTGCACTGGGAGTAGCGCCAATGCTGGGGCGCGCATTCACGCAGCAGGAAGACGAACAACACGAGCCCGTCGCAGTGCTGAGTTACGGCATGTGGCGAAGCCGCTTCGACGGCGATACGAAGATCCTGGGAAGCAAGATCCTTCTCGACCGCAAGCCTTATACGGTGATCGGCGTGATGCCGCGCAATTTCGAGTTTCCGCTGAAACCGGGTCATGTGGACCAGAGCGAGCTTTGGGTTCCGCTGAGCCTGAGGCCGGAAGAGTTCACGGCGGGGGCCGCGGCGTCGTGGAACTTTCGCATGGTGGGGCGTTTGAAACCGGGGGTCACCGTTGCGCAAGCGCAGAGTGACGCGGAGCGCGTGGCGCGGGAGACGATGCGCAGCTATCCGGCCTACATGCACAGCCTTCGCATTCACGCGGTGGTGACGCCACTGCGCGAGGATACGGTGGAAGAGGCACGTCCGCTGGTGCGCACGCTGCTTCTGGCTGTGATCGTTGTGCTGCTGATTGCCTGCGCGAACCTGGCGGGGCTTCTGCTGGTGCGGTCGATTCGCAGGCGAAGAGAGATCGCGGTGAGGCTTGCGCTGGGTGCGCGGACGGCGACGCTGCTGCGACAGGCGATTGTCGAAAGCATGGTGCTGAGCATTGCCGGAGGCATGATCGGGCTGGGACTGGCGGCCGCCGCTCTGCGGGTGGGTGTGAGCCTGCTGCCGGATACACTGCCGCGCGTGCGTGAGATCGGCCTGGACTGGCCGGTGATGCTGTTCGCGCTGGGGCTGGCGCTCGCGACCGGGCTGCTCTGCGGACTGGCTCCTGCATTCGCCGCGATCCGAACCAGCATGAATGAAGCGCTCAAAGAAGGCGGCCGCACCGGTACCGCGGGCAGCGGGCATGCGCGGCTGCGTTCGGCGCTGGTGGTGGCGGAAATTGCCGTGGCGCTTGTCCTGCTTACGGCGTCCGGTCTGTTGTTGCGCAGCTTCCAGAAGATGCGCGATGTGAATTTAGGGTTCAACCCCGATCACACGCTGGCTGCGAACTATGATTTGCCGCGCGACCAGTACGCAACGCAGTCCGCGGTTGACACCTTCGATGAAGACCTGCTGCGAAGTCTGCGGGAGTTGCCGGGTGTGGAGGCTGTGGGCACGACTCAGGTGCTGCCCGCCGCCGGCAATTACTCCGGCATCGCCTTTACGATCGACGGCTATGTTCCGCCCAAGGGGGCGGGGCTGAATATGGCGGCGATGTCGCCGGTGCGGGGCGATCCCTTTGCGGCGCTGGGGATTCGATTGCTGCGCGGGCGCGTGTTTACCGAATCGGACAAGGCAGGCTCACAGCTGGTGGCGATCGTGAACCGCAAGATGGCGGAGCGCTACTGGCCGGGCGAGGACCCCATCGGCAAACGGCTGCGCCGCGGCATGCCGGAGACCACCACGCCATGGATGACGGTGGTGGGCGAAGTGGACGACGTGAAGATGGGCTCGCCTGACGAGGAGACGATGCAGCAGGTATACCAGCCGGTGACGCAGACGGTGGCCTCGGAAGGAGTCTTTGCGACTGCCGGAGAATTGAGCGCCACCGATGGCTGGATCGTATTGCGCGGCAGCATTGATCCCGAGCAGATGGAGACCATGCTGCGCGCTACTGTACGAAACATCGATCCGCAGTTGCCGCTCTACCATATGCAGACGCTGGAGCACGCGATCACGGACAGCGAAGCGCCGCGACGTTTCAACACGGTGCTGATTTCATCCTTTGCCGTCGCCGCCGTACTGCTGAGTGTTCTCGGCATCTATGCCGTGATCGCATTCTCCGTCGCGTTGCGCGAGCAGGAGATCGCCGTACGCATGGCGCTTGGCTGCCAGCGCTCGGGCGTGCTGGTGCTGATTCTTGGCTCCGGTGTAAAGCTTGCCTCTGTGGGGTGCGGCCTCGGCCTGCTTGGGGCCGTGGCCGCATCCCAATTTTTGCGTTCCTTTTTGTTCGAGGTGAGCCCATTCGATCCGGGCGTGCTGGCGCTTTCCGCGCTCGCCATGCTGCTGCTGGCGCTCGGGGCCTCCGCGCTGCCGGCCAGACGCGCATCGAGCACCGATCCCATGATGGCCCTGCGCGGCGAATAGGTAGATGTCGCGGTGACGACTTCTGAGGATCTGGTTTGTATTTGCTGCAGAAGGCTCAAAGAGCGATCCGGTCTGAGGTTAAAAACGACACGTCTTCCCACGCGCGCCGCTAAACGGCACGTTGCGCGACCAAGCTGATTTTGCCTCGGCCCGTTGAGTGGCGCAACGTCAGCGCTTCTGCGCTGCCAGCACCTCACCGGCCTCAGCATCGTCCAGGCACGGTGTGGTCTGAAACTCCAGCAGGTCGTTCCAATAGCTCAGCCAGGAGTACAGCGCCTTTGCGTCACTGGTCTCAGCGATCAACATGCCGCCGCCGCTCATGCCATGCCAGCGCCCGATCATCTGCACGCCAGCCGGGGGCGCCCCGCCAGTCTGCAAAAAACGTGCCTCTGCTTCCGCGACAGAATGCTTAGGGATACTCCAGTGCACGATAAACTTCATCACCTTTCTCCTTTGCTGTGCCGTTGGGGGAAGGTTTGGGGCCCAAAAGTCGAAGTCATTCGCGGGGCTACATGCGAATGGCGAAACAAGTTAGCGTGAAGGCCAATTCCTCGCGTGGGAAGAAGTGCAGAGTCCGAAGAATGCGTCTGAGGATGACGCCGCACGAGACTAGTCGCTGCACAAATGCGATGTCAAGGAAGAGGCACGCTGTTGTGAGAGCGGTTTTAGCTTTCGGCTACCGGGGCGTGGCTTGCAGCTCTTCGAGGGCCTGGCTTAATTGGGTAAGACGCTTCGACGGCGGGCTCATCCGTAGTTATTCTCTAAGTGCAGGCGCCAAGGCATCCGCCTGCTGTGGTTACGCTATGCCAGCATCTGCTGCATGCGAATCCAGCGGCTTGTGCGGAACGGGCGTCTATCGGCCAGATCGCCCAACACATCACGCCGGCCGCTTGAAGGAGAATGAATGATGAGCCAGGGGACAAGACAAGACATCGATGCAACGAAGCAAGACCTGCTTGCTTTCAATGATCTCTCTCACTATGCCAAAAGCAATCTGACAAAATTGGCGGCGTGGATCAGTGATCGAAATATTCCTTTTCTGGTCTGCAGCATCGGTATGGTTGTGATGCTCCTTTGGGCGGGGTCTTACAAGATGACCGCTCCCGGGGCTGAAGGCATCATTCCGCTGGTTTCTAACAGTCCGCTTACGTGGTGGCACTTTAAATTGTTCGGCCCTTATGTGGGCTCCGACATCATCGGCCTGACCGAATGGTCTGCCGCGATCTTGATTCTTGCCGGCTATGTGAGGCCGAAAGCCGGTATTGTCGGCGGACTCATCACGACACTCATGTTCTTTACAACCAGTACGATGATCGTAACTACCCCAGGCACGCTTATTGCGATTCACGGGATGAGGTACATGACGTTTCTCGGCCTGTTCCTTTTCAAGGACGTGATAGCGCTGGGGGTATCGTTTTATCTGATCAGCTATTTCGGCCGGAAGGCTGTTGTTTCCGAGCAAAAGAGATAAGCAAGCCTTCGCGAATCCCTATGAGGTGGCCTGCAGTTCTTCGATGGATTGGCGCAGCTGGGCGGTGAGGGTTTCGGATTGGCGGGTGGTTAGGCCGGTGGTTGGGATGGGTGCGCCGATGCGGAGCTCCAATGGGCGGGGGCTGAAGTGGCGGGTATGGATGGGCAGCAACTCGAAGGTGCCGACCAGCGCCATGGGGATGAGCGGGACGCCGGCGCGGATGGCCATGTAGGCGGGGCCGCTCATGAAGGGGCCGAGCTGGCCATCGTGCGAGCGGCCGCCTTCCGGAAAGACGAAGAGTGGCATGCCGGCCTTGAGCGCGCGGACGCCGTTGGTGAGCGAGGCGATGGAGGCGCGCGGGTTGTCGACGTTGACGGCGATCTGGCCGGAACGGTTGAGGTGCCAGCCGATGAAGGGGAGCTTCCAGAGATCGCTGCGGGCGAGGATGCGGAACTGGAAGGGCAGCGCGGCGAAGATGGCCGGCGTATCCATATAAGAGAGATGGTTGCAGGCGTAGACGGCGACGGGATGGTTGTGGAGGACGTCGAGGCCGGTGACGTGGATGGGGGAGCGCGCGACGCTCAGCGAGAAGCGAGCCCAGGCGCGCGCGATGCGGTGCTGGCGGCGGCCATCTTTTTCTGTGAGCGAGGCGAGGAGCGAGACGGTGCCGAAGGCGGCGGTGGCGGAGAAGAAGAGCGGCGCCTGGACGAGGTTGGACATCAGCGTCTCTTTCATGCCGATGTGGCGCGACGACGGGGCCAAGGCGGCTGCGGTGTCAGCCGGCATCGGAGGCCCATCCTTCTGCCATGAGGAGCCCGCGGGCTTCGCCGACGAGGTAGACGGAGCCGGTGATGACGGCGTCCTGGCCGGCTAGTGCGGCTAGCGCTGTGGCGAGATCGGGCTGACTTGTTGCTGTTGCGGTGACAGATTGCGCGGCGGCGAGGAGGCGCGCTCCGGAGGCGGCGCGCGGCGAGGGCACCGGCACGAGGAGCACACGTTCGAAGAGCGGGAAGAGGATCTGGGCGAGCTCTTCGACCGGCTTGTCGTCCAGGCAGCCGAAGATAATCATGCGGGGTGGATGGGCTTCGGCGCTGAGGGCGGCGCGAAGGGTCCAGGCGCCGGCGGGGTTGTGGCCTACGTCGAGCAGGATGTGCTGATGGCCGCGGCTGAGGTGTTCGAGGCGGCCGGGCCAGCGGGTCTGGCGGATGCCGGCGGCGATGGAGTGAGCGGTGATGTTGTAACTAGTGTGGGTACTTTTGTCAAACGCGGGATGTTCAGATGAACGGGGCTGCCGGGTTTGTGTGGTATCCCACCCTTCGCTCTGCTCAGGATGGGTCACCCGCGGAGTGGCTGTCGATGGTTGCTCCGCCGGCTTCAATATGTTTCGAAGTTCGAGGGCGGCGGTGATGGCTAGCGCTATGTTGCGCTGCTGGTGCTGGCCGGCGAGGGGCGAATCGACTTCGATGTGCAGGCCGTCGATGTCGAGGGGATAGCGGTTGCGGGTATTCGTCACTGCATGGGTGTCGAATGGCAGCGCCGCGGTGGCGTTGATGGCGCGAACGTTGAGCGATACGGCGGTTTCGCCGATGGCCTGGTTGGCTTCGGGGTGCTGGGGGAGGGTGACGAGGATGCCGTTCGGCCGGAGGATGCCGGCCTTTTCGTGCGCGATCTCGGCGATGGTGTGGCCCAGCCATTCGGTGTGGTCGAGCGAGATGTCGGTGATGATGGAGAGCGCGGGCTCGACGATGTTGGTGGCGTCGAGACGGCCGCCGAGACCGACTTCGAGGACGGCGATGTCGACTTTGGCTTGGGCGAAGTGCAGGAAGGCCATGGCGGTGACGGTCTCGAAGAAGCTGGGCGGCCCCGGGAGGCGGCCTTCCGAGACGAGGCGCTCGGCGGCGTGGATGACGGCTTCGAGGTGGCGGCTGAAGTCTTCGTCGGGGATGAGGGTGTCTTCTATGCGGAACGTTGGGACTTCGTGCGCGATGCCGGGGGCGGGAGCGAGTATTTGAATGCGCTCGTTGACGCGGACCAGATGCGGCGAGGTATAGAGGCCGGTGCGCAGGCCGGAGGCGGCGAGGATGGCGGCGAGCGTGGAGGCGGTGGAGCCCTTGCCGTTGGTGCCGGCGATGAGGACGGAGGGGAACTGCTGCTGGGGATCGCCGAGCGCGGCCACGAGGGTGCGCATCTGGGCGAGCTCGAACTTACGCCGGGGCTGGCCGGGGGCGGCGTGGAGCTCGGCGCCCAGGGCTTGCAGGCGGTGGACTGCCTCGGTGTAGAGCATGGGATTTAGTTTACGAGACCGGACGTTCCGGCCGCGGAGGCGCTGGCCACACTAGCGGAGATGGCCGGGTGAGCGATTGGGTCCGCAGTGGGCAATAAAACCTGCATCCAAGCCTCGTGATGATGGCAATTGAGAAGCGATTTTTGTTCGTTCTGCTTGCATGGTTTGGAGTGGGCTTCGCCTGCCAAGCAGCCGTTGCGCAGGACTATGCCGATCTGCCGGATGCCCCCAACCCGATCGTTCTGCCTGTTGATGGGGGCCAGTCAGAGAAGCCCACCGTCGACACCACGACGGGGGTGCCGCAGCGGGAGGCGACCTGGCGCACCCTCCCCGGCGACTTTCTCCATGACCAGAAGGACCTGTGGACGTTTCCGTTGCGGCTGGCCAAGGGGCATTCCGTGGTGCCGACGCTCCTCGTTTTAGGCGGAACCGTCGGCCTGATCTACGCCGATCCGCACGCTGCGCCTTACTTCCGCAATCACCAGAAAAACTGGGATGACTTCAACGATGTCTTCGATCCCATGATTACGACGGGGGAAGTCATCGCACTGCCGGCGGGGCTCATGGCCGCAGGCTACATCCGGCACGATAACCGCGAGGTGAGCACATCGCTGCTTGCAGCCGAGGCCTACGGCGACAGCGTGGTCATCAACCTGGCCATGAAGGCCATCACACGCCGGGAGCGGCCATCCGATGTAGCGCCGAACGGTGACTACTCCGACACCTTTTTCAATGGTGGTAAATCGCCATTCAAGGGCAGCAGCTTCCCGTCGGGCCATGCCACGGCGGTGTGGTCGGTTGCGACTGTCGTTGCCGAGCGCTACCGTCATCGCGGCAAGCCGTGGATTCCCGTGCTCGCGTATGGGATGGCGACGGCCATCAGCTTCTCACGCATCAGCGAGTCCGCCCACTTTCCGTCGGACGTGTGGCTGGGAGCCTCGCTGGGATACTCGATCGCGAAGTATCAGACGCTGCAGCCGAGATAGTTCGCAGAGAACGATCCCTCTTGCTGCGCCTTACAAGCGGCATCAGCGGGCATCGGTTGCAGCGCCTGCCGCGTTCGACAACATGGTCACGCACACGCCGGCCATCTCGATGGTGGCGCAGGACGCGCCGAGAACTTCGCCATCTGCTTCTACCGTGACCGGTGCTCTATATTTCAGCCCGGGAATCGGGCGGCATTCGACGCGCACAACATTTTCGTAACAGGCGGCGTCACGTTTACCGAATGGGCCGCGCCTGCCAGCTCCCAGAACAAGCGCCTCAAACGAGGCTCTGGCAAGGCGCCATCGCGACTCACCCTCGACAGCCGCCAAGCGGAGGAACGGAAGATCCAGATTGCCCCCGGGGTGCCAGAGGTTTATTTCCGCTACCCGTACTGCAATTGCCTCCGACACTCGCCTTTCCAATATCTGCCCTTCGACAGTTTCGACCTTTATTTCAAACGGTTGTACAGGATGGAAGAGAAGTTTTTTGAGGCCCGCGCCGAAATAGGCAGTCCGTCCTGTCCGGTCTTTTTCGAAGCGGTGCGTTGCTTCCATCATGGAGGCATGGATGCCCATGCCGGCAGCTATGGCGAAGAACCAGGTTCGTGTGCTACCGGCAACACAACACGTAATCTTTCCCAAAGGCACAGGGCGTGGCTTTGCGTCGAGCAGCCAGCGTGCCGCATCGACCGGACGCTTAGGAACATGCAGATTATGCGCGAGGATGTTTCCGGTCCCAAACGGGATAATGCCCAGCGGAATCCGGGACCCGGCGATGCCCTGCAGAACATCAAAGATAGTTCCATCACCGCCGCAGACCACAACAGCGTCGACACCGTGCTCGACTGCCTGCTTCGCCTTGCCGCCTGCAGCCCGGTTTGTTTCCGTTTCCAGAAACTCGACTTCAACGCCAGCCCGCTCAAAAACGTCAAGGACGTCGTGCACGTCCTGCGCTCCGCGTACCCGAAACAGTGGATTGGCGAATAGCACGATCTTGCGCACCGAGTCATCCTAAACGTTTTCTTACTACGTGGCCGCTCGCTCAGCGAGCCTTGGGCATTTGCGAGCGGATGATGGGCCGCGGTCGAGCTTCGGTAAAGAGATGTCGACTTTCCGCTCCCATCCGTCTTCGACCAATCCGATCGTTTTAGATAGGTTGCAGAAGCGAATGATTTCTCGACCGACTTTGGCCACGTTTGGCTATTGCCGCCCCGCTCGCTTGGATCCTAAGGTCCGAATATGACCACGAGCAGATATCCCACCGAATATGACGGAATCGTCAAGATCATGCAGCAGTATATTGACGGAAGCAAACAAGGCAAAAGCGAACTGATGCGTTCCGCCTTCCACCCGGAGGCCTCGTTCTTCGGCTACGCCGGAGAACAACTGGCCAGCGGTACCCAATTCTTATTCGACTGGATCGATAAAAACGGTCCCGCTCCCAAGATTGAGGCCCGCATTGTGAATGTGGACATTCTCGACTCCATTGCTGTCGTTCGTCTTGAAGTCGCCGGTTGGTCTGGCAAGATGGCCGGCTCCGACGTCCGTATGTCGGACGTATTTACGCTGCTCAAAATGCCCTGGGGGTGGAAGATCATCCAGAAGGCATTTCACTGGCAAAAATACATGACAAACTTTTTTTTTTTTTTTTTTTTTTTTTTTTAAAAAAAAAAAAAAAAAAAATAACGCAGTTCGGCGCCGTGCCCTCTGGTATAGTCTGGCGCGGGGGGTTTGTCATGCCTGCGCCCAACACCCCGCAGAAAATCCTGGAGTCCTGGAAGCAGATCGCTGGCTACTTAGACCGCAGTGAACGCACTGTGCGGCGCTGGGAGGCGAGTGAAGGACTCCCCGTCCACCGCCGCGAGCACGAAAAGCAGGACACTGTTTTTGCGTTCCGCCACGAGATCGAAGCGTGGAGCCGTCTGCACACGAAGATACCGCACGAAATCGCAATCGATAAGTCCGAGAGCCTCCCCCCTGCTCCAGCCGGCGACGAACGCCTATCTGGTTGAACATGACGCGATCACACGCACGATGCATCGCTATATCGCGGGCGCCCGGGCGGGCGATGGAGATCTTATGCGCCCTGCTTTTCATCCTTCCGCCACTATCTCCGGTTACTGTCAGGGGGTTGAATATAGCGGGTCGATGGAACACGTATTCCAGTGGGTCACTGAAAATGGCCCGGCGCCAAATATCAGTCCTCGCTTCGCACGAATCGAGATCATCGAGAGCATCGCGGTTGTTCATTTGGAGGTTCAACACTGGTCGGGGAAGTTAGCCGGTGCGGAAGCACGAGCTTCTGACGTATTCACTTTGCTCAAGTGGAATGGCGAGTGGAAGATCACGCATAAGCTCTTTCACTGGCATGATCGATAAGTCGATCGTGCCTGTTTGAGATATGCGGATTGTTTTGGAATCGCGACGAGGGTCAAACTCAAAGAGCGTACAGAGAGAGAGCTCGTCTCCGCTTAGCGGCCTCACACTTGCTCAGGCAGATGACAGCGCAACATCGCGAAATGCGATGGTGAGATCCTAGCAAACTCGCCCTAACAGCCGCGCTTTCCGCGTGTCGCTCAACGATTGGTACCGAGTGAGCGCTTCCTCTGCAGAGTGGTCCATTGAGTCATCTCCACTGCTTGACGAGCGCTTATGCGACGGCGGTCATGAAACTTAGTGCGCGGTCTATGTAGGGTTTTAGTTCCTGGCGGGGGACTACGGCGTCGAGCATGCCGTGCTCGAGGAGGAACTCGGAGCGCTGGAAGCCTTCGGGGAGTTTCTGGCGGATGGTTTGCTCGATGACGCGGGGGCCGGCGAAGCCGATGAGCGCGCCGGGCTCGGCGATGTTGAGGTCGCCGAGCATGGCGAAGCTGGCGGTGACGCCGCCGGTGGTGGGGTCGGTGAGGACGGAGATGTAAGGTATGCCCGCGTCGTCGAGCGCGCCGAGGCCGCTGGAGATTTTGGCGAGCTGCATGAGGCTGACGATGCCTTCCATCATGCGCGCGCCGCCGGAGGCGGAGACGATGATGAGCGGGCGGCGCGACTCGAGCGAGCGGTCGACGGCGCGGGCGATGGTTTCGCCGACGACGGCGCCCATGCTGCCGCCGATGAAGGCGTACTCCATGACGCTGAGGACGACGTCGTGGGAGCCGAGGCGGCCGACGGCGTTGACGATGGCGTCATTGAGGCCGGTGGTCTGCTGCGCTTTGGCGAGGCGGCTCTTGTAGGACTTGGTGTCGACGAAGTTGAGCGGGTCAGTGGATTTGAGCTCGAGGTCGACGAGCTGGTAGCCGGGCTCGAGGAGCGCGGCGATGCGGGCGCGCGCGTCGATCTTGTGGTGGCGGCCGCACTTGGGGCAGACCTGCTGGTTGGCTTCGAGGTCGGCCTTGAAGATGTACTGCTCGCAACCCTCGCACTTGACCCAGAGGCCCTCGGTGCGGACGCGCTTCTCCTGAGTACTGTTTTCGATCTCGTTGTCCTGCCGCTTGAACCACGCCATGTGTCTATTATCCCTTACGGCTCTGGATCGTATCCCTTGCGGCGTCTGGATCGGCCAGTCAGCGAGTTAGCGATAGGCGGGTTGGCGGGCATTGGGTCCGGGCGATGCGGACTATTGGTTGCGCAGGGCTTCGATCGCTCGGATGGCAGCGTAGTCGTCGTCGTCAAAGGATGAAACTGAGTCGCTCCGGGAAAGCTGCCTTCGTAGCGGGAAACATCAGAAACGCGGCAGAGCGAAGAGCGTAGAGGACGTCTTGCCGGTCCATGAACATAACCCGGGTCCTTCAAAACCATTGTGAACGAAGGGTCGCAGAAGCCGGTTTTGCTGGCAAGCTTCCTGTGAAGCGGGCTGCCGATGTACTGCAGGTCTCTTCGGCTCGGGGGGTGTCTATGTCGTTTGCTTAGGCGAAACGGTTGAGTTCTGTGCATTCAGCAACTTAGCGGGTTGCGTATTCCCCAAAAGGGGCATGCGGATTGGGTTCTGTATTGGGACTCGGGGGTTTCCGCCAGGTTTCTAAAGTTCGGTAATGCCGCTTTCGATGAATCGAGCCGGGGGCGGAAAGCGCCGACAATACACATGCCGACACGTGTGCGCGGCAGGCTTTCATGCTCCCAGGTTCTTACAATCTCTGGCTGGTTCTCATTTCCCTTGTTGTCGCCATGCTGGCGTCGTATACGGCGCTGGACATGGCAGGCCGTATTACGGCCGCGCAAGGCCGGCCGGCCCGGCTTTGGCTTGCCGGCGGCTCCGCGGCCATGGGAAGCGGCATCTGGTCGATGCACTTCATCGGCATGCTGGCGTATCACCTGCCGATCGCGATGGGCTATGACCCGTGGATCACGGGGCTTTCGTGGCTGCTGGGAATCCTTTCCTCCGCGCTGGCGCTGAAACTGGTTTCACAGAAAGAACTGACGAACCGGCAACTGGCGATGGGCGCGCGTGATGATGGGTGCCGGTGTTTGCGCCATGCACTACACGGGCATGGCGGCGATGCGGATGAGCCCGGCGATTCATTACAAAATGCCGCTGGTGCTGGCATCGATTGCGATCGCGGTGGCGGCGTCGGGCGCGGCGTTGTGGCTGGCGTTTCGGCTGCGGCAGCACTCGTCGCAGATCAGGCTGCTGCGCGTGAGCTCGGCGGTGGTGATGGGATGCGCGATTGCGGGCATGCACTACACGGCGATGGCGGCGGCCGAGATGCCGCTGCACAGCGTGTGCCACGCGGCTCACTCGGGGATCGATTCGCTGTGGCTGGCGTCGCTGGTGATTCTGTCGACGCTGGGCGGGCTGGCGGTGGTGCTGATCACATCGGTGATTGATATGCGGCTGGAGTCGCGCACGGCGGCGCTGGCGGCATCGCTTGAGAATGCGAACCAGGAGCTGACCTATCTGGCGTTGCACGACAACCTGACCAAGCTGCCGAACCGCCTGCTGCTGGAAGACCGGCTGAACCAGGCGATCCAGGCAAGCCGACGCAGCCAGGCCCCGTTTTCGGTCCTGTTCCTGGACCTGGACGGGTTCAAAGAGGTGAACGACGCGTTTGGACATCATGTGGGGGATGCGCTGCTGGCGGAGGTTGCCGAGCGAATCCGGAGCACGATTCGCGCGAGCGACACGCTGGCCCGGATCGGCGGGGACGAATTTGTGCTGCTGGCGGACCATGGCGAGCCCACCTCGGCGGCGAACCTTGCCGACAAGCTGGTGGGCCTGGTGGGGCAGCCGTATCGCATCGCTGGGCATGACCTGCGCATCTCGGTCTCGATCGGCATTGCGCTATACGAGGACTTTGCGCAGGAAACGCACGACGTGCTGCGCAATGCGGATGCGGCCATGTACCACGCCAAGGCGCTGGGGCGGAGCGGGTACTGCTTCTTCGAGCCGTCGATGAACGCCCATGCGCATGAGCAACTGCAACTGTTACAAGAGCTGCGCTGCGCGCTGGAGCGGCAGGAGATGGTGCTGCACTACCAGCCGAAGTTTGATGCCATCAGCTCGAAGCTGGCCGGTGTAGAGGCGCTGGTGCGCTGGCAGCATCCGGAGCGGGGGCTGCTGTATCCGGACCAGTTCATCCCGCTGGCGGAGAAATCCGGCGTGATCGTGCAATTGGGCGAGTGGGTGCTGAACGAGGCCTGCCGACAGATGGGAGAATGGCGCGCGGACGGACACTCGGGATGGAATGTGGCGGTGAATTTGTCGCCGCTGCAGTTCAGCCATACCGGGCTGATCCAACTGGTGCGCGAGACGCTGGACCGCTACGCGCTCGAACCCAGCTGCCTGACGCTTGAAGTGACGGAGTCGACCGCGATGCGGGACCCGTATGCGAGCCAGGCGATTCTCGAAAAGATCAACGATATGGGAGTGAAGATTTCGATTGACGACTTCGGGACGGGATATTCGAGCCTGCTGTATCTGAAGCGGCTGCCGGCGACGGAGTTGAAGATCGACCGCGGATTCGTGCGCGATCTGGCTCCGCATACCGAAGACGCGGCAATCGTATCCGCCATTGTTGCATTGGGGCGCACGCTGAACCTGAGCATTGTGGCCGAAGGCATTGAGACGCGCGCGCAACAGGATTTCCTGACCGGGATTGGCTGCAGCTTTCTGCAAGGGTTTCTGCTGGGGCGGCCGATGCCGGCGCGGGAGCTGGTGGCGGCGCTTCGCGCGGGGGACGAGAAGAAAGCGCGGAATGCCGCGGGGCAGCAGGTTCGATGGGTGCCTGGGGAGCTTGCGGGATTGCACGTGTCGCCGCAGTTGCAGTAGGGGGCGGCATTCCAACGGACTGGCGGGCAGACAAAGGCGCTTAGTGCGGTGCTGGTCTCACCTTCCGTTTGCTTCCCTGCGGCTCGACTTGATCGGCACCTGTCTCTTCCTTAAAGTGACAACAAAGTGGACCTAGATTCGTAACGGCCGCAGATCAGAAAAGAAAAGCTCGAGCGCAGCGCCCGAGCTTCCTCTCGTGCCGATGCCAAGCCCTACTTGCTGCTGTCTCGCGCCGCCTTCACGAAATCGTGCGACTTTTGGATGTGCTCATACTGCGTTGTCAGCAGCTGCTTGATGGGTAATGGCAATTCTTTTTGTAAGGCATCCTTGTAGGCCTTCTTTGCTGCATCTTCACCTTGCTCGGCTGTTTCGAGTATGGTGTGGTCTCCGCCGCCCAGATGCGCCTTGATGTCGCCCCAGGTGCGGTGGAGAGCTCCACTCACGCTGCCACTTTTCTTTGGATCGTGATCACCCGTGGTGTGCAACATAGTCTCGAGCTCGCCGCGGAACTCCGCACGTTTGAGGGATTCCGCGAGGAAATACTTCTTCAGCGTTTCATCCTTCAAATGCTCACCAATGCTCTGAAAACCTTCCTGACCATCGACCAAGCTTTCGACGACATCCTGCAGCGTTTCGATCACTTCTTTATTACTGATCTGCTGAGTTCCTGTTGCCATGGATTCCTTCCAATTGCTTTGCTGTTAGGGATAGTGGGTTGGAGACTCGGCTGTCCGATCTCAATTCGCGCTCATGCGCATGCCATCAGGCCAATCCCCTGCTAGTACTCGTCTTGATGGGCAACGCCTACTGAGGGCTGGCGTCTTGAACCTTCTGTTTCTCCTGCTTGGCATTGTCCTTGGCTTCCATTTTCGACTCGCGGACACGGTCCTTAGCCTTGGTCGCTTTCTGATCCTGTGCGCCGAAGGCTCGCTGTACTCCTTCTTTCGAGCGGTCATAGGCTTTGGTGGACGTCTCCTTGGTTTTGTGCGCGGCTTTCGTAGTCCCCTCTTTGGTCTTGTCTACGGCCTTATCCGTCCCGCTCTTTGTATCCTCGCCTGCGTTCTTCGTCGCACGCTTTGTCTTGTGATAGGCGTGTTTCGTAGTTTTCTTGACCGCGTGGCCGGTATCTTTGGCGGCAGAGCTGGTATCGTGGCCGGCGTTGCTCATGTCCTGGCTGGCGCTCTGAGCTGACGCCAGCATTGGAACTGCCAACGTGCATGCCAATGTGGCGTGGAGGAGATATTGCAGTTTCGATTTCATTGAATGTCCTTCCCGGAAGATGAGCCTGCGCCCACTTGCGGCGTTAAGAGTTAGATGCAGATTCGACTCGAGTCGTGTAACTGGCGCCGAATGTGATCGCTGCAACGGCTTGACCGCCGAACACATGCGACGTTATTTCGCTTCATCCCGGCCGCGAATTGGAAAGTTGGACTTACGCGAGATCGGGAACTGGACGTCCGATGGGGAGCCATGAGCATCCCACACTCGAGAGGAATTGCTATGTCCGAAAAAGATGATCGGGAAACAGTTTACGAAGAGCTGAGCGGAGAAGCCGGACTGCGTAAAGTGGCAGAGCTGATAAAGCATGTCCGAATCGCCATGCTTACGACTGTTGCGAAGGACGGCACGATGAGTAGCA
Organism: uncultured Acidobacteriaceae bacterium; assembly: GCA_963758545.1. Lineage (GTDB taxonomy): Bacteria > Acidobacteriota > Terriglobia > Terriglobales > Acidobacteriaceae > KBS-83. The sequence continues at coordinate 134,269 of CAVWVY010000003.1, forward strand.
GGCCGATGGCCATGCAGGATAAGCCCTTTGACGGTACTCTCTGGTTCCTGACCCGTTCTTCTTCCGAGAAGGTGGATGAAATATCCAACGATCAGAAAGTCACCCTGGCATTCGCCGAACCGAAAGATTCAATCTTCGTTGCTCTCAAAGGCACTGCAAGCGTCAATCAGGATCGAGCGAAGATCAACGAGCTTTGGAATCCGATGTACAAGGCCTGGTTCCCGGGCGGTGAGGCCGACCCACAAATAGCGGTACTACAAGTAGATGTTTACGAAGGCGATTTCTGGGAGGCATCGGGAAGCCGCCTGATCAGGCTTGCGCGCTATGCGGCAGCGGCTGCCTCAGGCGGGTCAGTGCCCGTAGGACGTGCCGGGCATGTCACGGTCTCGTAATATCGGCAGATTTGCTGTCGCACCGTGCCCGATGGCATCTGCACGCGACCGGAGTGGATAGGGAGACATTCACCATCGAGGCCCCTGGCGGTGTGCTTTTGCTTCGTTCAGGGAGGATGTCGGTCTTCGCTTCTAGGTGCCACCTCTAGAATTCGCTGCCGCGCTGAACTTAATATTCGATACCCCGCTGCGCCAGGATCCCGTTTTCGTAGGCGTGCTTTACCTGGCGCATTTCGGTGACGGTATCGGCGATGGCTACGAGATCGGGATGGGCGTTGCGGCCGGTGAGGATGACGTGGACCATCTCGGGGCGCTGCTTGAGGGTCTCGACGACTTTGGCGGGGTCGAGCATGCCGTAGCCGATGGCGTAGTTGATCTCGTCGAGGACGACCATGTCCCAGTCGCCGGAGAGGATGGCGGCGCGCGCCTCGTCCCAGGCGGCTTCGACCATGCGGATGTCTTCGGGATCGGTCTCCGCGCCGCCGACTTTTACGAAGCCGCGGCCTAATTGTTTCATGACGAAGTTGTCGCCGAAGGCCTTTACGGCGTCGAGCTCGCCGTAGTGCCAGGAGCCTTTGAGGAACTGGAGCATGAGGACGCGCATGCCGTTGCCGACGGCGCGCAACGCTGTGCCCATGGCGGCGGTGGTTTTGCCTTTGCCGGGGCCGGTGTTGATGAGGATGAGGCCGCGCCGACTGGCCGTCGAGGCAGATGCGCCCTCGGCGCTGGTGATGGGGTTCGCTTCCTTTAGTCGCTCACGCTGGGTGCTGTCGTTCATATAGAGGACAGGCTATCAGGGCACGACAACCGCTCAATGGCCGCCGTGGTAGGGGTGTCCCGCGAGAATTGTGAAAGCGCGGTAGAGCTGCTCGGCGAGGATGACGCGGGCCAGTTCGTGAGGAAAGGTCATGGGGCCGAAGGAGAGCACGAGGTCGGCGCGCTGGCGGATCTGCGCCGACCATCCATCGGCGGGGCCGATGGCGAAGTGCAGATGCTGGGCTCCGCTGTCGCGCTCCCGGCCGATCCAGGCGGCGAACTGCTCTGAGGACATGGCGCGGCCACCGGCGTCGAGCAGGATGAGCTTGGCGGGTGCGCGGCCGGATTTCTCAAGCGATGCGGTGAATGCGGGCTCGTTCAGGAACTGCTGCTGGTCGATGGTCGCGTAGTGGGCGAGGCGGGAGGTGAACTCCGCGAGCGCTTCGTCGAGCAGGCGGGGTTTCTTACGGGATGTGATGGCAGAGAGCGTGATGCGCATGGCGAGGCTACGGATTACTCCTGAAGTCATACACGAAATTCAAAAAGTTGGAGATTCTCATGGGATGCATTTTCTTTCGCCCCAAAATCCGTTCGATCGTCCCTCATTTTCATTCATTCGTCACCTTTTGACTCCGTGACGGTTCTTTGGCCTGTGATGTGCACGAAACCTCCCCGGATCGATGAATGATCAAGCAGTAATTTTTCCGTGGGGGGCAGGGATGGTTCGTTTTCGTGCAGTTTTGCTGTGGGTGTGTGCACTTGGTTTGATTCTTTTGGGGACGCCGGCGTGGGCGCAGACGGGGAGCATTACCGGGCAGGTTCTGGACCCGGGAGGCGCGGCAATTCCAAATGCAACGGTGACGGCGACATCCGGCGCTACCGGGACCAGCCAGACGGCGACGACGACCTCCTCCGGCCTGTACAACTTCGCCGCGCTGCCGCCGGCGGTGTATACGATCTCGGCCAGCGCGACCGGATTCGCGACGGTGACCAAGAGCAACGTCACCTTAAATATTGCGGCGACGCTGCCAGTCAATTTCAGTCTGACGGTGGGCGCGGCGAGCACGACGGTGAACGTTGCCGGGGTGACGGCGGCACCGATCGAGACGGATAGCTACCAGCTTTCGAACGTCATCGACGCCAAGCAGATCACGAATCTTCCGCTTGTGCTGCGCGACCCGTACCAACTGGTGCTGCTGTCGTCCGGTGCGGTGACGGCGAGCAACAACGATGGCGGCTTTGCCATCAACGGGCAGCGCGACCGCAATAACAACTTTCTGCTGGATGGCGCGGACAACAACGACACATCGGTGCCCGGCATTCCCGGCGGCCTGGTCTCTGCCAATCCGGATTCGGCGCAGGAGTTCCGCGTGATCACGAACAACTTCGACGCGGAGTTCGGACGCAACACCGGAGCCATTGTGGATGTGGTCACGCGCGGAGGCACGAACACCTTCCACGGGGACGCCTATGAATTTGGCCGCTACAACGCGCTGGGCGCGCGCGATTTCTTTAACACCAAGGCGAACGGGCCGCAGGACCCCTACGTGCGCAATGACTTTGGCGCGTCGCTGGGCGGCCCGATCGTGAAGGACAAGCTGTTCTTCTTCCTGAACGGAGAGGTACAGCGCTTCCGGACCACGCGCACCGCGAACCAGCAGGTGCCGAATGCCGCGTTCAAGAGCGGCGTTTTCACCTACGTCGATCCAGTCGACGGCAGTCAGACGCCAGTGAACCTGACAAATCCGTTGAATCCGAATAACTTCACCGGATTGGCGACCGATCCGACGATTGCAAAGCTGCTGGCGATCACGCCGACGGGGCAGCAGGATGTGGGAGACGGTGTGAGCTCGATCCTGTTCTTCCCATCGCCCGATGTGCTGAACAGCTACACGCTGACCGGACGCATGGATTATGCACTCAACCCCAAGCACCAGTTGACGGTGCGCTATACCTATGGACATCTGGCGGAATCGAATCCGTCCCATGATGAAGTTCTGCCCGGCATCGGGAATTACTTCACGACGCAGACCTCGCACAATGGTGTGATCTCGCTGGCGTCGACTCTCAGTTCGAATGTCACCAACCTTGCACGGGCGGCTTATAACCAGTCAAACAGCGGCTTCTTCTGCAACGGCTATCAGGCCATCGACGCGATCACCGGTCTGGATTCGTTCGGCAATGGCCGTGATGTTACGCTGCCCTACTTCGGGTTCGGCGGCCTGACCTATGGATGCGGCGTGCTGGGCGACAGCGACGGCCAGGCGCGACTGAGCTCCACCATGTTGTTTGGCGACACGCTGACCGTGGTCAAAGGCGCGCACTCGGTGAAGATCGGCGGCGAGTTCCGGAACGTCAAGGACTCCAACTACGACAACTTCAGCGCGCGCGACACGCTGGGGCTGACCGACTACAGCTTCTATGGCGCGCCGGCCTATAACTGGAATGGAGATCCGAATTCGCCTAGCTTTACCGGATTCCAGGACATGATCTGGGGAACGACCGGCGCGATTGCGCAGGAAACGCAGAACCAGTTCTTTACCCGGGGGGGCGTGCGCCGCCCTGACGACCTGACGCGCTTTGTGCAGCGGGAGTGGGCGATCTTTGCACAGGATACCTGGAAGATCACGCCGCGCTTCACGGCCATTCTTGGGATGCGTTATGAATTCAACGGCGTGCCTTTTGAGCGCGACGGCAACTTTGCGAATTTCTACGGTGATGGCTCCGCGGCGGCGCCACCCCAGGGCTTCGAGTTCACCTCGGTAGGGCCGGGCACGGGACATCAACTCTATAAGGACAGCTGGGCCCTGGTGGAACCGCGCATCGGCTTTGCGTGGGATCCGCAGGGCGACGGCCGGACGGCGGTTCGCGGCGGCTTCGGCATCTTCCACGACCGGCTGTTCGACAACCTCTTCGGGAATGCGAAGTCGAACCCGCCGTATCAGGCGCCGTTCAACGCGTTTCCGTTCGATGGGTCGGCCACGACTCCTGTCGCTTCCACGACTCCGCCCCCGGGAACGCTGACGCCCTCGGCCTTTGTGCAGGATGGCTCGCTGATCACGCCGGTGGTGATTGATCCGAACATGAAGATTCCCGGCTCACTGACCTGGAACCTGGGCGTGCAGCGACAGATTGGCGCACATCTAACGGGCGAAGTGAACTATGTCGGCAGCCATAGCACGCATGTGCTGCGTGAGATCAATGGTGCGCCGGTGCAGCAGGCGCTGGTGCAGCAGTTGCTGAACCAAGGAGTGCCTGCGTCGGCGTTGCAGCGTACGGCGCTGTATCAGGGTGGCCAGTACACGGACGCCTTCGGGAACCCGGTGATGTTCGGACCGGCGGTCAACAACACAGCGTTTGACGAAATCCTCTTCCAGACCGCGGCTGCGAGCGGCAACTATAACGCCCTGCAGGCGCGCATCACGGAACAGGTGGGCGGCCTCTCGCTGATCGGCAGTTATACCTACGCGCACGCGCTGGACTCGGGGAGCGATCCGCTGAGCCCGGGCGCGGGCAACAGCGGCTTGCCGCGCAATCCGGCCAATCTGTCCGATGAATATGGCAACGCAGACTTCGATGTACGGCACCGCGGCACCGTGGCGGCGACGTATGATCTGCCGGTCGGACACGGGCAGCACTACCTGGCCAGCGGACTGCTGGGCCGCGTGTTCGAGGGAATCCAGATCTCCGGCATCCAGCAGGTACAGACAGGCTTGCCCTTCGATTTGCGGGGTACCGTGGATAACCTGCACGTCGGAGTGAACGATCGGCCGCAGATGGTTGGCAGCCCGTACCCGTCCAATCGCGGGCAGATCGTGGCCGCGGGAAAGATCACCGGACCTGCGATGAGCGCCTTTGCCAATGCACCGTTCGGGCAGGACGTCTCGCTCCGTCGCAACAAATTTTACGGACCAGGATTTGTGAATACGGATGCGGTGTTTCAGAAGACGCAACAGATCCATGAAAACCTGAAGCTGGTTCTCCGCGTGGAGAGCTATAACCTGTTGAATCACCCGAATATGACCTCGCCCAGTTCGCTGACTCTGGGGTCGTCCACGTTCGGAATTTCGACCAGCGAAGTGGGGCAGAACGACGGGACCACCGGCGCGCGGCAGTTGCAGGGCGCGATCAAGGTGGTGTTCTAGAAAAGCACTCCGGCGGTTCCTTTATATAGAGAGGCCCATTGGGCCTCTCTTTTGTTTTGGGGAATGTCTCTGCGGAGCTGGTTCGGGCGAGGCGATGCGGCAGGTTGAAGGGCCACACCGATGGTTCTTTGCGGATTTTTAACAAATTTTGGAAGCCCCGACAGCTGCTTCTACAAAAAAACAGAGCAGGGCCTGCCGTTTCGTGGTGAGGGGCGGCCGCATGGTTTACGTAATTTCGGAGCGATTTCGCGTAATTCCACGGCATTTTTCTGTTATTTCGCATTTGGCATGTTGCGTGCAAATAAGAGCTGTACTGCATTTCCTGTTTGGCTTTTTTGCGTGACACGCGGCGCTTTTTTCGCTGCGCGGTTGGGCATTTCCCCGGAGGGCCTCATCGATGTCGAAGTCTGGGTACCCGCGCTATTTCCTGTTGTTCGCCTCCCTTCTCGTAACCGGATCGATTGCTTCTCTCCACCCGACATCAGCTTTTGCACAGTCCACCAGCGGCGACGTTGTGGGCACGGTTACAGATCCCAGCGGGGCCGGCGTGTCCCATGCCACCGTGACAGCCACGAATGAAGCGACGGGGATTGCGGTGACCACGCAGGCGAATGAGCAGGGCGAGTTCCGCCTGTCAAACCTGCCGGCCGGTCGATACACGATCAAGGGCGCAGCGACGGGCTTTCAGACGTATGCGCTGCAGGGCTTCAGCGTCACGCTGAACCAGACGGCGACGGCGCAGTTGAGGCTGCCGGTAGCCTCCGCATCGACCAACGTCGAGGTCTCCGCCCAAGCGGAGACGGCGATCGACACCACGACGATCCAGTTGCAGCAGACCTTCTCCACGAAAGAGGTTCAGGACCTGCCGGTGGCCACCATCGGTCTGGGCGCCCTGAACCTTTCGCTGCTGAGCCCCGGCGTGGCGACCAGCGGCGGCATCGGGGCCGGCACCGGGCCGGCGGTTGGCGGCCAGCGGCCGCGCAACAACAACTTCACGGTGGAAGGCATTGACGACAACGACAAGAGCGTGACGGGGCCGCTGATTACGGTTCCCAACGATGCCACCGGTGAGTTCACGCTGCTGACGAACCAGTTCTCGCCCGAGTTTGGCCACTCCACGGGCGGCCAGTTCAATACAACGATCCTGGGCGGCACAAACCAGCTCCACGGCCGCGCTTACGAGTATTTCCAGAACCGGAATCTGAACGCGATCGATGCTTCGACGGCGCGTGGCCAGGATCCGGCGCACATCGTGAATCCCCGCTTCGACCAGAACCGCTTTGGCGGCCAGGTGGGTGGTCCGATCAAGAAGGACAAGCTGTTCTTCTTCTCGAATTTTGAGAAGTACCAGTTGGGACAGAACCTGGCGTACGCACTGTGCACGCCGACCGCAGCGGGATATGCCGCGATTGCCGCTACTCCGGGCTTGTCGGCCAACAACTTCTCGATTCTGCAGAAGTATGTGCCGGCATCGCCCTCGGCGAATAATGCGATCGCGGCCTGCGGGGCGGCGACCACCTCCGTGGGTAGCAATACGGTGGAGCTGGGAGCGCTGCCATTTTCGGGAGCGTACTTCACCAACACGTATCAGTCGACGAGCAGCATCGACTACACGAAATCGCAGAACGATCAGTTCCGCTTCCGGTATATGTACCTGCGCTACGCCAGCACAGATACCTCGGCCAATCTGGCGGCATTCTGGCAGCCGATTCCGGACCGGTATCACCTGTTCGCGGCAAGCTGGTTCCATGAGTTCTCGCCGCGCCTGACGAACGAGTTTCGTCTGGGATACAACCGCTACTCCAACATCACGTCGGCGGGCAGCTTCAGCTTCCCCGGACTGGACAGCTTTCCGAACCTGACCTTCGACGATCTTGGGTTCATCCAGGTGGGACCGGATCCGAACGCGCCACAGTCGGCGATCCAGAACCTCTATCAAGCGGTGGACAACATCACCTGGGTAAAGGGGAACCACACGCTGAAGTTCGGGTTTGACGGACGCAAGTCGATCTCGCCGCAGAGCTTTACGCAGCGCGTTCGCGGCGATTACGAGTATGCGGCGCTGAACGACTATCTTACGGACGTCAGCCCCACAACCTTCGGCGAGCGCAGCTCGGGGAATTTCTTCTACTACGGCGACCAGACGGCGTTCTACGGCTTTGCCAACGATATCTGGCGTGTGACACCGCACGTTTCCTTAAACTACGGCATCCGCTACGAATTTACTTCGGTGCCGACCGGAGAGCGGGCGCAGCAATTGAACATCGCCGCCAGCGTCCCGGGCCTGATCACCTTCCATGCTCCGCAGCCGCAATATGGCAACTTTGCTCCGCGCTTCGGCTTCGCATGGGCGCCGGGTAACGGCGACTGGTCGGTTCGCGGCGGCTTCGGAATGGGCTACGACGTGCTCTACGACAACCTGGGCCTGCTTACCTTCCCGCCGCAGTATTCCTCGACGCAGGACGTGAACACGTCGAACCAGACGCCGAACTTCCTGGCCAGCGGCGGACTGCCGCCGGGAAAGGGAACGCTGCAGACCTTCCCGACCATTGCGGCGCAGCGGCAGGCGACTTCGGCATTCATGCCGGACCAGAAGCTGCCCTATTCCGAGCAGTGGAACCTGAACATCCAGCATGTCTTCATGAGGGACTACACGGCGCAACTGAGCTATGTCGGCACGAAGGGCATCCATCTGCCGATGCAGATCCAATTAAACCGGCAGCCGATTACCACGGCAACCAACAACCTGCCGCTGTTTGCGGGAACGCCTGATCCGGGCAGCCTGAGCGGGCTGAAGTCGCTATCCGAGATGGCGCCAGTGAGCGCGGGCGGGGATTCTTATCTGAGCTACGTTCCTTCGTATGCTGCCGGCGGATTCGGACCGACGGGAGCGGACGATCCGAACGGATACAACAACATTACGTCTTATCAGCCGTTCGGGCAGTCGATTTATCACGGAGCTTCCGCACAGATCACGCGTCGGATGCAGCACGGTTTGCAACTGAACGCCGCGTACACCTACAGCAAGGCGTTGGACAACAGCACGGCGGATGTCTTCTCCACGGTGTTGTCGCCGCGGCGTCCGCAGGACTTCCAGAATGTGGCGGCGGACTATTCCCGTTCGGCGCTGGACCACACGCATCGACTGACGGTTGAATTCATGTGGGACATTCCGTACTTCAAGAATGGCAGTCACTGGCTGCTGAAGAATGCCCTGGGCAACTGGGAGATCGCGCCAATCTACACCTACCAAACTCCGGAGTATGCAGACGTGCAGAGCACGGCCGATGCAAACCTGAATGGCGATTCCGCGCCGGACCGCGCAGTGTTCAACCCCAACGGCGTGAAGGGAACGGGTTCCCCGGTCAGCGGGGTCTATGACCCCAGCCGTATCCCGCTTTGCGGAACGGATGATAGCGGGAATCAGATCACGGCATGCAACGCGAACCTGGTGGGCTACACGGCCGCGAACCCGAACGCGCAGTACATTGCGGCTGGAAAAGGCATGTATGTGAATACGGGACGCAACACGCTGCCGATTCGGCCGATCAATGACTGGGACGCGACCGCGTTGAAGAGGATCAACCTTACCGAGCGTTATGCGTTTGAGTTCCAGGCGCAGGCGATTAACGTCTTCAACCACTCGCAGTACATCTCCGGCTATCTGAGCCAGATCAATTCGTATGGCGATACGGGGGCGCTCAACTTCGTCAACCCTTCGAATGCGCAGTTTAACCAGCCGCAACTGGTATTCCCGAACAATGCACGCCAGCTGCAGCTTGCGGCAAAGTTCATCTTCTGAGCTTTCTGAACCTAACGGCGCGGGGACGGATCCTTTAGTTCGTGTTTGGGATCCGTCCCGGTTTCATTTGCTGCGCGAGCTTGAGAGGCCTGCGGGGACGCTTAGGAAGTCCCTTTGCTCCGGCGGGATGGTTTGGGAACACCCGGTTTCGTTGCAGCTTCGAATCTGTGGCGACCTGAGTTGGTACCGCAGTGACACCGTCCGAAAAACCGCTCCGACTTATGCGGCGGCGATGCCGGTCTTGATGAGCACGAAGACGATCCAGGCGACGATGACCAGCAGGATGCCGCGCGCGGGTTTGACCCGGGAGACAATGGCAGCGCCGAAGCCGGCGAGCACCAGCGACCAGAGCGAAAAGACATCGAGCGATGTGCCAAGCACGATGAGCCAGTGCGGGGCGTCCGGACTGAGGAAGTAGGCGAGATTCGAGGGCGACGGCAGGTTGAGGTTGTAGGTCTGCGGTTCGGCAACCATTGCGGTTACGATTGAAATGATGGAGTTCAACGCATTGGGTAGCGCGGCGAAGATGGCGACGGCGAACATTTCGCCGTAGGTGGTGGTGCCGCCCAGCAGAAACGCGAAACCGCCCCACAGCAGGAGGGCGAAGAAGGCATTGATGATGAGGATCACCGCCGGGGTGCCGATCATGAAGCCTTCCATGAAGCCCTTGGTGATGGAGAGCATCTGCGCCGCCTGAGCGGGCGTGGCTTTGTCCAGCCTTTCGGCATTGCGCGGCTGGCTCTTGAGCACGTTGGTGGCGAGGTTTTCCCAGCCGACGTGCTGTACCGCGGCGAAGCAGAAGATCCAGCCGAGAACCGTCAGGATGACGAAGGGCAGCCACCAGGAGCGGTTCCGTTTGATGTCCTGAAAGGTTTTGGAGGGCTCGATGAAGGTGTTGACGACTCGCTCGACTGGCGTGAGAGCCGCCGAGTCCTGGGTGTCGATGGGGCTGGTGGGGCTGTCCGGCATCGCACGTTGCTCCCGTTCTGAGATTGCGCTGCGAGTGATGCGGCTACCCTTATACCATCCGGGTGCTTGCCGCATGGGCGGACTCGTCGTCCAGGCAGAGGCGCCTGCGGCGCGTTTTGCGGGGTTCGCTCCCTTTGGTCGCTCACGCCTGGTGCTGTGGGTGAACTGATCGAGCTTGAAGACTGCGAAATCAGCGGTAATGCGCGCTTTTCCCGAATCGAGGGAGAGATGACGGTTAGTGAGACTTCATTGAGGATGCGGAGGTCGCTTCGCGACGACTGAATACGTCCACCCTACCTGGGTAGGATGGGCGACCCGGTTCCTGGGGTCCGGACCGGTTTTCGTTGTCAGGCGACTACGTGGTGGACGCCGCGGCGGTCCGGCCGGCGACGCGCTTTCTGGTGGAGGCGGTCTTCTTTTTCAGGGCCTTCTGTAACTCCTCCGCGTTCACATGCTTCGCCGATTTGCGCAGGCGCTCGATGTCGTAGAAGGCGCGCTTTTCGGTAAGGAAGATGTGGACGACGAAGTCGACGTAGTCGAGCAGGATCCATTCGCCGAGACGCTTGCCTTCGACGGAGTTGGGATAGGTGGCGAAATCGTGCTTCATGCGCAGCTCGACTTCGTCGGCGATGGTCTGGGTCTGGCGCTCATTGGTGCCGCTGGTGATGAGGAAGAAGTCGGTGAAGCCGGCATCGACGGGATCGAGCTCGAGGATGCGGGTGTCTTCGCCCTTCTTGTCCTCGCAGGCAGCGGCGGCTGCGGCGACCATGCGGCGCGTGAGCTCGGGGATGCTTCGCTCGGCGATGGGCGCTGCGGGTGTTGCTTTCTTTGCCGGACGTGCTTTCGCTGCGGTTTTCTTCGCTGGTGCTTTGGAGGCGGTTTTCCTGGCGCCGGCTGCTTTAGTTCGGCTGCTGCTGCGGCCGGGGTGCTTCGCGGCTACTTTGCCGGTGGACTTTCTGGTTGCTGCCATGTGTTCTCCGTAGAACTATCGTATGCGCGACAGGCCTGTGCATTGCGCTCAGGATTCGAGGTAGAGCCGGTGTTTGCGGGCGTACTCCGCGACTGCGGGATCGAGCACCCGTTCTGTGATGCCGGCTGAGGCGCCGGCGAGCGCGGCGCGCAGATCGGTGGCGGATATTTCGTAGTCCAGCTGGGGTAAGAGCCAGAGTGTTTGCTGGCGGAACCCGCTGATGAGCGGCACGCGCACAAGACCGCCGCTTTGCTCCGAGTCGCCGGCGTGCACGCCGGAGGGAAGAAGGTTTGCCATAGCTTCGAGCGGGAAGCCGGGGCGGGCGGCGACGATCCACTGAGCGAGCATGAGGGCTTCGGCGGCGCGATGCCACTGGTGCAGCGTCTGGAGCGAATCGGCACCGATGAGGCAGAAGAGGTCATCGTCTGGCTGGGCGTCGTGGAAATCCTCCAGGGTGTCATAGGTGTAGTTGAAGCGGCCGTCGGGTCGCGGCGCGTCGATGTCGCTGGCGATTAGCGGCGGATGGTTGCGGCAGGCGAGCTCGACCATGGCGAGACGGTCTTCGAAGGATGACTGGTGCTGATCGCGCTTGAGCGGCTGGCGGCCAGCGGGCGCCATGAGGACGCGGTCGAGATGCAGGAGCGCGGCGGCGGCGGTGGCGATGCCGGTGTGGCCGAGGTGTGGAGGGTCGAAACTGCCGCCGAAGAGCGCTGTGCGCATTGTGTGATCGTACTTGGACGCAGTAGAATCAGCGAGTCGGCGCGGCAAAGTCCGTTGGCTAGCCTTTGGCCCTGGCGGGATTCGGATTGGCTGGCGCTGTCCAGGAACAGCGGATCCTTCCATTCCGCTTCGCTACGGTCAGGATGGCAGTATTTCGGTGGTCGCTTCGCTCCGACTGAATACTCCCACCCTTCGTTTTCCACCCCAAGCTGCGAAAAGCGCGCAGTTTGGGAGCCCCGGTTCGCTCAGGATGGGGCACCCGGCGAGCACCCAGAGCGGTTGCGTTTCTGGGAAACAGCAGATCCCTCCATTGCGCGGTTGTGCCGCTGCAGCCGGGATGAGGAATCGTTCGCGTGGGGCGACGGCAGGATTCCAGCGCCGCATAATGAAACGGTGCCTATTGCTGCCATCGGATTTGGTGCGAATCTGCCTTCCGCCGCCGGCTGCGCCTGCGGCGACGGTGCTCGCGGCTATGGATCGGCTTGGGGAGTATGGGCGGGTAACGGCGCGGTCGGGTTTGTACCGGACGGCGCCGGTGGGCTATGCGGACCAGCCGGCGTTTGTGAATGCTGCCGTGTTGCTGGATACGGATCTGGCCCCGCTGGCGCTGCTTGACGCGCTGTTGGCGATTGAGCGCGGCTTTGGCCGGGACCGTTCGGCTGGCCCGCCGAAGGGGCCGCGCACGCTGGATCTGGATCTGATCCTTTATGACGAGATTGTGCTGGATGGGCCTGCGCTGACCTTGCCGCATCCGGCGATGCATGAGCGGCGGTTTGTGCTGGCGCCGTTGGCGGAGATTGCGCCGGAATGGCGGCATCCGCTGCTGGAACGGACGGTGGCGGAATTATTGGCGGAGTTGCCGGTGGAGGCTGGTTCTGTGGCTAGAATCAGCGAGTGAGCTTTCCTTTCCAGATTCTTGCTACGGCCGCCGCGGGCCGCCGCGCGGTGATGGACCTGCCGCACCGCCAGGTGCAGACGCCGGTGTTTATGCCGGTGGGCACCGTGGGGTCAGTCAAAGCTGTTCCGCAGCATCTGCTGGAGGCGCTGGGCGCGCAGATCATTCTCGGCAACACGTATCACCTGTATCTGCGGCCGGGACATGAAACGGTGCGGCGGATGGGCGGCCTGCATCGCTTTATGAGCTGGCCGCGAGGGCTGCTGACCGACTCGGGCGGGTTCCAGGTCTTCAGCCTGAATGAGCTGCGCAAGGTTTCCGATGAGGGCGTGGAGTTCCGCTCGCATCTGGACGGATCGCTGCACCAATTCACACCGGAGCGCTCGATCGAGATCCAGATTGCGCTGGGCGCGGACATCCTGATGGTCTTCGACGAGTGCATGGAGTATCCGGCGGATCGCGGGCGGGCGCGGCGCTCGCTGGATTTGACGCTCGCGTGGGCGAAGCGGAGCAAGGATTACTTTGAGGCGCACAAGCACGAAGTGCCGTGGTACAGAGAATCCGGCGGCGAGTTTGGCGGACGCACGCAATCGCTGTTCGGCATTGTGCAGGGGGGAATGTACCCGGAGCTGCGACGTGAATCGGCGGAGCGGCTGGTGGAGATGGACTTTCCCGGGTATGCGATCGGCGGGCTGAGCGTGGGCGAGCCGCGGGAGGCGACGCGGGAGATTATCGAGTCGACGCTGCTGCTGCTGCCCAAGGACAAGCCGCGCTATTTGATGGGCGTGGGCTATCCGGATGAGATTGTGGAGTACGCGAAGATGGGCGTGGACATGATGGATTGCGTACTGCCCACGCGCGCGGCGCGGCACGGGCTGCTGTTTACTTCCGAAGGCCGGGTGAATATCAGGAACAAGCAGTTTGCCGAGGACCAGGCTCCGCCGGACCCGAACTGCCGATGCCTGGTGTGCAGGCGCTACACGCGCGCATATCTGCGGCACCTGACGGTGGCGGAAGAGCCGCTGGCCGCGGTGCTGAACACGCTGCACAACCTGGCGTTCTACCTGGAGACGATGGCGCGGATGCGGGATAGCCTGGGACGCGGGATTCCGCCACTGTCGCTGACCGGGGTTGGCGCGGGCGCACGGAGCGAGTGAGGACTCGCCGTCCCGGGCGATTGCGCCTGCGTCGGGACTTGCCGTCCCGGCAATTGCGCCTGCGGCGCTCACGCCGCATTAATGGGTTCGCTGGAGGGTGGTGGTCGCTTCGCTTGGCTCATGACGATGTTGCGAGTGCGGGCATTTGTGATTCCCACCCTTCACCCGCTCGCGTTGCTCGGGATTCAGGATGGGGCACCCAGCAAACAAGCGTGATTACTCTCTGAAGGTGTGTGCGCATCGGGGACTACGAAAAGGGGGCACTCTTCGCGAGTGCCCCTATTCTGGCGATTTCGTAGAGATGCTATTTACTGCACCGTTGCCGTCGACACAGCCTGCCACTTCGTCCCTGCCGTGTTTACCGCGATGACGGTGAAGCGATGGCTGCCTGATTCGATGCTCAGGTAGGTGCTGAGGGCTGTGCTGGTGGTCTCGGTGTACTTCTTCACGCCGTCCACCCATAGTTCGACGCGCGCCAGGGTTCCGGTGACGGTTGCGGAAGCCTGAACATCTACGGGCGAGCTCACTGTCGACCCGCTGACTGGCAAACAGATGGTCACGCCAGGTGAAGACGGCGCGCTGCATGCAGCAGTTCCAGGCACAACTATCAGGGCGTTCGGAGCGGATGCGATGGTGTACGGCGACCCGGGTACGGCGGTGATGCCGCTGGATGTGACGTTATACGCATAGAGCGTTTTGGTGGAGTTGCTCAGCGCGTAGAGATGATTGCTGTTATCCCAGTGAATCTCGTCGATGGGCGCGGTGGTGAGAACTCCTGAGTAGGGTGTGATGGGGTTCGCGCCGTTGAAGTGAAAGACCTGCAGACCCGGCGTTTGCTTGCTGCCATTGGTCGCGACGAATGTCGTATTCCCACCCACGGCCAGAAGCTGGCCCAAAGGAGACATGTTCAAGACCGTGGGGTAGACGATGGGCGTAGGCATGTTGTTCCAGGTATTCGAGGAGTCGAAATCACCATTCGAAATTGCGGTGTAGCTGGCGAGCTGAGCGCTTTCGACGCTACCGCATGGACCGTTGCTCATGGACATGACTGCAATGGCAAGGTGGTCCGTTGGATCGGCCGCATCGCCGCCCGGGGGCAGCAGCGGTTGGTAAGCCGAACCCGGTGGGGCAGTGGGATCCGTCTCATTGGATCCGGGTTCGAATATCAAGAGGCCGCCGCTCCCTCGCCCGAATTCGTAGGTCGAGATGCTGCAACTGCCAACTGGCGCGAAACTGAATGCGTGGCCGCCATATCCAGTGAGGGTGATCAGAGTGGGCGTTGAGGTGATGGTCTGGTTGAACTCTGTGGATCCGAGAAACGTGAGCCCACCCGTGCTGGAGATTTTGAAGCTCTGAAGCACAGTGCATGCGCCAGCCTGAGAGTTGCGTTGTGCATACACGGTCTGACCGGTGTGATCGAAGAGCCCCCCATACGTTGTACCGCAGTCCCCGCCCAAGTAGGACTGCGTATCGATCTGCGAGGCCTGACCGTTGAGCGCTCCGTTCGATGCGACAGGGTAGGAGTGGAGATACGCGGTTCCTAAGCTGACAAAGTATTTCCCGTTGCTCCCGATTGCATTGCCTGCGATGGAAAAGGGAGAACCAGACACCAGGGACAGGCTGCCGTTGGAGGCTGCGTTGTAGAGATAGACTCCCTTGGTTGTGCCGACGTAGACATAGGCGGTCGGGGCGGCAGGAGTCGCGGCTGAGCTGACGTCAGGCGAGGTCTGGGAGAAGGCCGTCACTGAACATAGCGCGGCGAGACAGAGCGTGAGAGTGGATGCCTTAAGTGCGCGACTGACCATGGGAATTCCTTCCTGCGGCGTAACCGGGCGGAGCCTGAATTTCGCAGATCACCGTACTCCCACAGGAGCTGGGATTGCCATGCCAAATTGTGCCGGTGGCTGAACTCCTATTGATGGTGCGAGATTGTATTTTGCTCGATCGGATGACCGGATACTGATCATCGTTCGACACATATTCCTAAAGTGCGAAGGCAAGCAACCAACCGTCGCCGGAAAGATGTCCTCTCAGAATCAGCAGCTTTGGAGGACTATCCCCGTGTCCTTGTTCTGGAAGGCCCTCGGCCCAGCAATCGTTCTTGCCGGGGCGTGTACTGTCGCGCCGGCACAAACTCCTGTGAGCTTTACTACACACACCCAGCCGTTTACGGCATCGAGCTCCGCCGATATCAGCCGTGCGTTCGCTGTTGATCTGAACAACGACGGCGTTCCGGACCTGGTTGTCCCCGTGACGCCCCTTGTCACAATTGGCGGCCAGAAATATTTCACGACGCTGTTGTCGGTGAGTCTCGCCAAGGGAGACGGGACGTTCCAGCCGCAGCGTGAGGTGCAGATTTCGTCGTCGGCGGTTCCGGAGGGACCGTTGTTTTTCGGAGACTTCAACAATGACGGCAAGGCGGACATCGGGATGCTGGTGACGATCACGCAGTCGTCGGGGGCGACCAGCTATGAGATCGCGATGTTGCTGGGCAAGGGGGATGGCACGTTCCAGCCGACGACCCTGGAGCCAGTGAGCAGCGCACATGCCGGAGGCTTTCAGGGGCCGGCCATCATTGCGGACTTCAACCACGACGGAAATCAAGACCTGGCTGCGGGCAACTATATTTTTCCCGGAGACGGCAAGGGCAACTTCGGCAGTCCGACGGCGATCGGCGGGCAGAATGTCTACGTGGTGGCGGGCGGTGACTTCGACGGCGACGGCAATGCGGACCTGGCCTACGACTTTGTGACCGGCTCGCCCTGCACGGTGCACGATCCGCCGTGCGCTGAAGACCTCCATGTGCTGTATGGGGACGGCAAGCTCGGTTTCAAGGACGTTGTGGCGTATCACTCGGGCGCGCCCTTCGACTTCCGCACGGGTGATGTGAACAGCGATGGACGCACCGACATCTTTCTGTTCGACGAGGCGAGTGGCTCAAACCTGGTGGTTCTGTCTGGTGTGTCGAATCGTACCTTCGAAAAATTCTCGATGGCGAGTGGGCCGGTGCAGTCGACCGAGGCGGCGATGGCCGATGTGAATGGCGACGGCCATATGGACCTGGTGGTGTATGGGAACTCGACGACATCCTTCACCTACAACGAATATGTGGTCTTCCTGGCTACGGGAAATGGCGAGTTTACCCGCGAGAATGTGCTGGCCCCGTCGTTTGGTGTGGCTCCGTCGCCGCCGCTTCTCGTGGATCTGAATCGCGACAACAAACCGGACATTCTGGAGCCGGCCAAGACGCCGGAGAACACCGATGACACGATCGTGGTGGCGCTGAACCAGTCGACGGGTTCCTCCTTCCCGAGCTGCGGGTATCCGCCGGCAAATTTCGGGCTCGCTTTTTGCACTCCGGCCCTCAGGACGTCTTCGCCTGTGCGATTCACCGCGGCAGCGAGCAGCCTTGGTCAGACGCGCAAGATGGAACTGTGGGTGGACGGTACGAAGATCAGCGAGCAGTACCACGCCTGGGGACAGCGGGCATGGCTCGATCTGACACACAGCTTCTCTGCCGGAATACACAGCGCGACGCTGTTCGAAGGGGATACCGACAACCGTCTGAAGAAAGTGACATCCACGTTCGTGGTGGGTAGCTGCGCGGCGCCAGCCTCCCCTGGCGTGCACCTTTGCCTGCCTGTAAACAACGGGACAACCCAATCACCGGTGACGGTGGAGGCGACGGCGAAGACCACGAACAACGTGGCACGCATGGAGGCATGGATCGATGGCGCGAAGAAGCTGACGGCGGGAGGAAGCGCGAGCCTTACGGCAGCCTTTCCGCTCAAACCGGGGAAGCATCGCATCGTTGTCATTGCCGTGGATGTCGCGGGCACGAAGTATTCGGCAGCGGTGAATACCACGGTGCAGTAGAGCGTGGGATCGCGGTGCCCTGTGGCTGCGGTAGGGCACCCGATTTCTGTCGCATAGAATGCCTACACATGTACGCCTTTCAACGTAGTGGGCCCGCCGCGTGCGCGGTGGTGTTCTTCTGCCTGGCAATGCCGGGTGGAGCTTTCGCGCAGGCTTCTGCGCCGGTCCAGCCTTCGGCGGCCTTTGCACGCAACGTCGATATGTTGCACGAGTATCGTGCGAAGTCTCCGGACGAGAGCCAGTGGATGGATGGCGGCGACCGGTACACGGTGCTGGAGCCTTCCGCGGGCGATAAGGACAGCCGGGACCTGGTCGCGTTCGATACGGAGACCGGCAAGCGCACCGTGCTGGTGCCGGCCAAGGAGTTTGTGCCGCGCGGCGCGCAGAAACAGCTCAACGTAGAGGCGTATAGCTGGTCGGACGATCAGCGAAAGCTACTGATCTTTACCAACTCCAAGCGCGTGTGGCGCAGGAATACCCGCGGCGATTACTGGGTGCTGACATTGGCCGATGGACGGCTCGAAAAGCTGGGCGGCGATGCACAGGCATCGACGATGATGTTCGCGAAGTTCTCGCCGGACGGGCGATCGGTGGCCTACGTGCGCGAGAACAATCTGTATGTGGAAGAGCTGGCGAGCGGGCGGGTGCGGGCGCTGACGACCGACGGAAAGAAAAACAGGATCATCAACGGGACTTCGGACTGGGTGAACGAGGAGGAGCTGGAGCTGCGCGATGCGTTCCGGTGGAGTCCGGACTCGCGGAGCATTGCGTACTGGCAGTTCAATGAATCGGGCGTTGATGATTACACGCTGATCAACGACACGGAGACACGATATCCGCAGATTTCCGTGTACAAGTACCCGCAGGCGGGGACGACGAACTCGGCGGTGCGGGCGGGCGTGGTTTCGGTGGGCGGCGGCCCGACGCGATGGATACACCTGCCGGGCGATGCGCGGAATCATTACATCCCACGCATGGACTGGGTGAGCGCGGGCGAGGTGGCGGTGGAGTCTTTGAACCGCCTGCAGAACGACGATCAGGTGTACCTGGCGAATGCGCGGACCGGCGCTGCGCGGCTGCTCTTCGAGGACAAGGACGAGGCGTATGTAGACATCTACGGCTCAATCGTGGCGATGCCGAACCTGCGCTGGCTGCCCGGCAAAGACGGGAGCAAAGACCTGCTGTGGCTGAGCGAGCGGGATGGATGGATGCACGCGTACCGCGTCTCGCATGCCGACGGCGCGTTTCATCTGATGTCGCATTTCGACGGCGACATCCTGACGCTGGTGGGGCCGGATGAGCGCGACGGCTGGCTTTACTTTACGGCTTCGCCTACGGACCCGATCCGGGCGTATCTCTATCGCTGCCGGCTGGACGGAACGGGCGATGTGGAGCGGGTGACAGCACCGGCGGTGAGCGGGACGAGTGCCTACGATGCTGCGCCGAACGGGCGATGGGCGATTCGCGAATGGTCGTCCGCGGCCGAGCCGCCGGTCTACTCGCTGGTTCGCCTGGAGGGCGATAAGGCGCTGCGGGTGCTCGAAGACAATCGGGCGCTGCGGCAGCAGATGGAGCCGCTGCTGACGCCGCCGGCGGAGTTTGAGGAGACGGCGGTGTCGGGTGGGATCAAGCTGAGCACGCTGGTGATCAAGCCGCCGCACTTCGATGCGAGCCGGAAGTATCCGGTGATCACCTATATCTATGGCGAGCCATGCTGCGCGACGGTGACGGACAAGTGGGACGAGGGGGAGCTGCGTCTGATGGCGAACGAAGGCTATGTGGTGCTGAGCTTTGACAATGAAGGCACGCCACAGCCGCGAGGCCGCGCTTGGCGGAAGGCGGGCTACGGGGCGATTGGCGTGCTCTCGTCCGAACAGCAGGCGGAGGCGATGCGCGAGTTTGCCCGCACACATGCATACGTGGACACGGGCCGCATGGCGATCTGGGGCTGGAGCGGCGGCGGGACGAACACGCTGAATATGATGTTCCGCTATCCGGGGCTGTACAGCACGGGGGTAGCGGTGGCCTCCGTTCCCGACCAGACGCGGTACGACACCATCTACCAGGAGCGGTACATGGGGCTGCCGGCCGAGAATGCGAAGGGGTACCACGATGGCTCGGCTATCAACTTCGCGGAGGGATTGAGCGGCAACCTGCTGCTGATCCATGGGTCGGGCGATGACAACGTGCACTTCCAGGGAGCGGAGCTGCTGGTGAACCGGCTGATTGCGCTGGGGAAACCGTTCACGTTTATGGATTATCCGAACCGGTCGCACGGGATTTACGAAGGGCCGGGCACGAGCAAGCATGTGCAGATGCTGATCATGCGGTATATCGAGGAGCATGTGCCGGCGGGTGCGCGGTAGCGGACTGGCCGTCCGAGGCAAAGGCGTCTGCGGCGCGATGCGTGGGGTTCGCTCCCTTTGGTCGCTCACGTCAGGTTCCGTGCACGACGCCACAGAGTGCCGAAGCTCGCTTCGCTCCGGCTGAATACACCCACCCTTCGCTTTGCTCAGGATGGGGCACCCGGTGTCGTCATCCGGTCGGCTGCTACGTCAGCTTTGGCGGAGGGCGGCCATGGGGTCGATGCTTGCTGCGCGGCGGGCTGGCAGGTAGCTGGCGGCTAGGGCTACGGCGAGGAAGAGCGCGGCGGCGAGCAGGAATGTAACCGGATCGATTGCGTTTACGCCGAAGAGCATGGAGCTGAGCAGGCGGGTGAGGATGGCGGCTCCGGCGATTCCGAAGGCGATGCCGGCGAGCGCCAGGCCGATGCCCTGGCGCAGAACCAGCCCGAGGATGCGGCTGCGCGGCGCGCCGAGCGCCTGGCGGATGGCGATCTCGCGCGTGCGCTCTACGACCGAATACGAGATGACGCTGTAGAGGCCGAGGACCGCGAGCAGCGTGGCAGTGATGGAGAACGCGCCGAGCAGGGAGAACATGAGGCGGCGCTGATCTTCCGATGAGTCGAGGACGGCGGAGAGGGTTCGGACTTCCGAGATGGGCTGATTGTGGTCGAGCGCTAGGACCTGCTGCCGCACCGCATTCGCAAACGTGGCGGGATCGCCCTTGGTGCGCAGCATGAGCATGACGGACTGCGGCGGCTGCTGCGCGTTGGGCAGATAGAAGCCGGGTACGGGATCGGTGTCGCGGCCCTGCTGATGCACCGCTGCGGCGATGCCGACGATCTCGATGGGATCTTTGTGCGAGCCGACGAGCAGGTGCTGGCCGATGGGATTTTCGCCGCGCGGATACTGGGGCCAGAAGCGGCGGGCGAGGCTCTCGTCGATGACGGTGACGAGCGGGGCGGTCGCGTTGTCGCGCGTGGTGAAGGCGCGGCCACGCTTGAGCGGAATAGCGAGGGTGCTGAAGTAGTCCGGCGAAACTTGCTCCACGACGGCGATGGGGCGGCGGTTGAGCGGCTGCTCGGGGCGTCCGGCGATGCGGACCGGCGTGCCGGCCCAGCCGGTGGCGGGCAGGGTGAGGGTGACGCTGGCGTGCTCGACGCCGGGGATGGCTTCCACTCGATCGACGAGCTGGGTGTAGAAGGCGGCGCGTTTCGCGTCGGTGTCGTAGACGGCGGGCGCGAGCGAGACGGACATGGTGAGCACGTGGTCCGGACGGTAGCCGGGATCGACCTTATAGATATGCGCGAGGCTTTCAAAGAGCAGTCCGGCGCTGACCAGGAGCACGAGAGACAACGCGACCTGTCCGGCGACGAGCAGGCCACGGGGGCCGGTCGCAAAATGGCGACGGAGTTTGCCGGGCGTGGCGGCGTTGCCCTGCAGGACAGCGGCGAGATCGCGACGGAATGCGGAGAGCGCGGGCGCGAGGCCGAAGAGGATGCCGGTGGCGACGGAGAGCGCGAGCGCAAAGGCGAGGACGCCGAGGTCGAGGCGAATCTCTGAGCTTCGCGGGAGTGCGAGGGCGGTGGCGGTGCGGATGCCGCGCAGGGCTGTCCATGCGAGGAGGGTGCCGAACGCGCCGCCGATGAGTGAGAGCAGCGTGCTTTCGGTGAGGAGCTGACGCAGCAGGCGGCCGCGTCCCGCGCCGAGGGCTGCGCGGACGGCGAACTCACGCGCGCGGGTGGCGGCGCGGGCGAGCAGGAGGCTGGCGACGTTGGCGCAGACGATGAGCAGCAAAAGGCCGACGGCGCCGGTCAAGAGCAGCAGAGGCGTGCGCACATCGGAGACGACCGAGTCCTCGAGCGAGTGGATCCGGGGGTGGCCGGCGAGGGTCTCAGGTCTGGCATCGAGCATGGCGGGATGGGCGGTGGCGTACTGACGCTGCAGGACGGCGAGCTCCTCGCTTGCCTGCTCGATGGAGATGCCGGGCTTGAGGCGTCCGAAGACGTGGAGATAGGGGCTGAGCGGGCGCGACTTGACCGGCATGGGAGACCACTCGAGGGGGCGCGTGGTCCAGACGTCGAGGGTTCCGTCGGCGGAGGGGAAATCGAAGCGCGGCGGCAGGATGCCGACGACGGTATAGGACTTGCTGGCGAGCGTGATGGCGTGGCCGAGGATGGCGGGGTTCGCGCCGAAGCGCCGACGCCACAGGCGGGTGCTGAGCATGACGACATCGGGGCCGCCGGTGCGGTCTTCCGCGGGGAGAAACGAACGGCCCAGTGTTGGCGCGACGCCGAGGATGCTGAGGAAGTTTGCCGAGACACGCTGCGCGTTGACGATTTGCGGCTCGCCGATTCCCGTGAGGGCCATCTCTTCCGCGGAGCAGAAGACGCCGGTATCGGTGTAGGAACGGGCGGCGGCGCGGAGCTCGTCGACGTGGATGGGTGTAGCGCCACCAGAGAGGATGACGAGCTGCTGCGGATCGGTATAGCCGAGGGGGCGCAGCAGCACGGCGCGCACGACGGAGAAGAGTGCGGTGTTGGCGCCGATGCCCACGGCGACGGTGAGCACGATGGCCAAGGAGAAGCCGGGGCGTTTGGCGATCATGCGGGCGGCGAAGCGAAGGTCCTGCCAGAGGGAAGTGAAGAACCCGGGTCCGCTTGTCATCGAAAGCCTCCGTCTCCGGTACTACGTTTCACTCCCTTATAGTGGCATTCGTTGGCGAGGGGAAAACAGTGCGGATGTTGAAAGAATCTCAACCGGCCCGGGCCGGCGCCTGGTGCGCGGCGGTTTTCCTGCTGGCGCTGGGCGCAATCGGATGCCGAGGTGCGCGGCAGCCGGATGCTTCTGCCACCGAGACGGAGACGATCGTCGTGCTGCGGCATGGCGAGAAGGCGCCCGGGGGCCTGGGGCAGCTCAGCTGCAAGGGTTTGAACCGGGCGCTCGCGCTGCCAAAGGTGTTGATTGGCCGCTTTGGGCGGGCGGACGCGATTTTCGCGCCGAACCCTTCGGTCGATGTGCGTGAGGGCGCGCTGACGCAGAAGGAGTACTCCTATGTGCGGCCGCTGGCGACGATCGAGCCGACGGCGATTGCGCTTGGGCTGCCGGTGAATGCGCAGATCGGGTTCCCGGATATTGCCGGCCTGCAGGCGGCGGTCACCGCGCCGGCGTTCGCCAACAGCACCGTGTTTATCGCGTGGGAGCACAAGTATGCGTATGACTTTGCGCGGGCGATGCTGAAGTCTTACGGATTGGACCGGGCGCTGGTGCCGGCGTGGCCGGGGGATGATTTCGAGACCATGTATGTGCTTCGGATTACGCGGGCGGCGGGGGCGGCATCGCCCACGATGACGTTTGCGGTGGAGCAGGAGGGCTTGTCGGCGTCGCTCGTGGATACGTGTCCCTGAGGGCCGCGAGTCAGAAAGTCAGCGAGTCAGCAAGTCAGCCAAAGAGCCGGCACGCAGTTGGGATACAACATACACGGGAGGGCGGCCTTTTACGCATGCACGATCTCAGCTATCTTCTGGTGCTGGTCATCGGATTGCTGCTGGCGGTGACGGCCGTTGCCGGGCTGGCGCGGCGGTTTGCGATGTCCTACCCGATCGCCCTGGTGATCTTTGGCCTGCTCTGTTCGCTGATTCCGCGCGTCCCGCGCTTTCCGCTGCCGCCTTCGATTGTTTTCCTGGTGATTCTGCCGCCGCTGCTCTATATCGCGGCGTGGCAGACCTCGTGGCGCGAATTCAAGTACAACCTGGTTTCGATCTCCAGCCTTGCGGTCCTGCTGGTGTTCTTCACCGCGTTCGGCGTGGCATTTGCGGCGCAATGGTGGCTGCCGGGGTTCGACTGGCGACTCGGATTCCTGCTGGGAGCGGTGGTTTCGCCGACGGATGCGGTGGCGGCAACCTCGATCGCCCGTAAGGTGGGCATGCCGCAGCGCATCGTCGATTTGCTGGAAGGCGAGAGCCTGTTGAACGACGCGACCGGCCTGCTGGCGCTTGAGTTCGGCGTTCAGATGGTGGTCAAGGGCACGACGCCATCGCTGGCGCACGGAGTTGCCGAATTCGCATGGCTCACTTTTGGCGGTATTTTGATCGGCGTCGCCATCGGATTTCTTGTTACCTGGCTGGAACCCTGGGTGGACGACGGACCGGTGGAGATTGCGCTGTCCCTGATCATTCCGTATGCAGCCTACCTTGCCGCCGATGCGCTCAAAGCTTCCGGGGTGATCGCAGTGGTCGCGTGCGGGCTGCTGATAAGCCGGCAGAGCTCTCGCTTGTTTTCGCCCAGGGTGCGATTGCAGTCGATTGCCGTGTGGGATGCGCTGGAGTTTCTGCTGAACGGGCTGGTCTTCGTCCTGATTGGCCTGCAGCTTCCCTACGTTCTTGCCGGCATTCACGGCACTAGCAGGCTGAGTCTCCTCGCTTATGGACTGGCGTTCTCCGCGGTCCTCGTGCTGCTGCGGCTCGCCTGGATGTATCCCGCGGCGCGGGTCGCCTGGTGGGTCCGCACGCGATTTGTCGGCCAGGTCTATCAAAAGCCGCAGGCGAACCAGGTTTTCGTGATCGGATGGACCGGAATGCGCGGCGTCGTCGCACTGGCGGCAGCCTATTCGCTGCCGATCACGCTGACTGACGGAAGGCCCTTTCCTCAGCGAAGCTTCATCATCTTTCTGACCTTTTCGCTGATCCTCGTCACCCTGGTCTTCCAGGGCCTCTCACTTCCCTGGCTGATCCGCGTTCTGGGACTCGCGAAGATCGACAACAGCGTGTGCGAAGAAGGCGAAGCCAGACATCTGCTGCTGCAGGCCGCTATCGCATTCCTCCACGACCGGAAAGGCTCGGCCGCCAATGAGAGCGAGCATCACTTCTACGATGACCTACTCCATCAGTATGAACACAAGATCACGGAGATCGATCCGTGCGGTCCCGATGGAAGTGTTCCCAACCAGAGATCGTCCAACCTGACGATGGAGGGATTGCTGCTGGATACGATTCGCCGCGAGCGTGAGGAGCTCAACCTTTTGCGGGCGACGGGACGCATCGGGGACGGGGTCCATCGCAATCTGGAGCGGGAGCTGGACCTGAGCGAAAGCCGGCTGGCGTAACGCGTTTGTTGCGAGCGAGGCCTGGCCGACCGTGCCGGACTGGCTGAAGAGGTAGAACGGATGAAGCGGCGGTCAGCTGTCTGTTGACACAAGCGCCGGGTTTGGCAACGCGTCTTGCGGAGCGTTATCGATGTGTCGGCGCACCATCGATTCGTAACGCTCCGGTTGGTATGGGGACCGCTTGACAGTATTTATGGCTTGCCGGATGCCAGCTGGAGCCGTCAAAGTACCTGACAAATTTCAAATCAATGGAAGACACGCTACTGAAATCCTGCGCCGAGACATCCACCGAAGCGCTCTGTCCCGCCCTTAGCGCGCGATCAAAGGAGATCGTCTGCTGAATCTCAGCTGGATTATCGTGAAGAACGGCGGAGCCATCGCCACTGCGGTAAGCGACGGCGGGATCAACGCGAACGCCAACCGGAAGGCCGTGAACCTTCAACCGGATTGAAGTGACCGGAGATTGAGGATTGGCGATCGTTACATGAATTCGCTGGCTGCGTTCCGCGGTTCCGTCATTCTCGATGGGTTCTGCGCCTGCCGGTTCTCCAACGACATACAAACTGGCCTCTATCTGAATCGGGCAGTTTGCCTGGAGGGCCGCCGATGAGAATTGCTCAAGCTGGGAGACGGGCGGGGTTTGCTTGTCGGTTGTCTGCGAGAAGGCTGTCGAACCGAGGAGGAAGAGAAGAAGCAATACGCGAGTGTGATTCATATCCCGCTCCCAATTAAATGATGGCCCAAATCTCGAAACTTGCACGGATTTTTCTCAAGGTTTGACGCATTTTCCGGTGTTATGGGCAGCGGATGGATGGGATGCGGGAGCTTAGTGACTGGCTGAAGAGGTAGAACGGATGAGCGGGTGCCACAGCGCTGGCCCACGAGCTGACGGTGGTGACGCGATACGAGAAGGACGTGGCGGATATTGCCGGCTTAAAGGTCCTGAACCGTGGAGGTCAGTATGGTGAGGCCGTCCGGCAGCTCTCGCTTGACACGAGCCTCGGGCTCCGGGATGCTTATTGCTTAGGTATCCTGCCAATCTGTGTGTCCTGTTTGCAGCGTTTTGCGCGCTGCTTCGGGCGTCCGGCTGGGCGGGATGAGCGGTATCCGCTCCGGTTACCTGGCCACACCTGCTTCTCTCCCGTACTCCGCACTGAAGCTGCCGTTGGCCAGCCTCCAGAACCGGCGTGGCGGGACGGAGCCTGATGGAAGAAGGATCGATTTGCTCGAGTTCGTTGGTTTTTACGTAGGCGGGCTGCCCAGCAGCTACGTCACTTTCCTGCCCGCTGTGCTGATGGTTGCCGTCTTCTACCTGCTGCTCTTCCGGCCCAACCAGAGGAAGCAGAAGGTGTGGCAGGAGATGCTGAACAACCTGAAGATCGGCGACAAGATCACGACCACGGGCGGGATGCGGGGCACGATTGTGGCGCTGCGCGACGACGCCATCCAGCTGAAGCTGCCGCCAGATGGGGTGAAGGTCGAGGTCGTGAAGTCGGCGATTGCAGCGGTCACGACAAATACACCCGAAGAAGCGAAGTAGCTTTTCACCCGAGCAAGCCAAGCAGCTTTACCCGAGGAAGCCACGTAGCAGTCATCATGCGCAAGAATCTCACCAGTAAAACAGTTCTCATCATCGCCATCCTGCTGGTCTTCGTCTTTGGGATCTTCGGCATTCCTAACGGCGTAAGCGGCCAGGCGTGGAAGGACGCGATCGCAAAGCGGATCAACCTGGGCCTGGACCTGAAGGGCGGCACGCACCTGGTGCTGCAGGTGATGGTCGAGGAGGCCGTGAGCGCGGAGACGGACAATGCGCTGGGCCGGTTGGGACCCGATCTGCAGGCGGCGGGGGTGCAGGCAGGCTCGATTTTGAAGCCGAACCCGTCGGACCCGCTGACCATCCAGATCAACGGGGTGCCGGCGGACAAGTCGAGCGACGCACGCAACGTGCTGGACACGAAGTACGGCCAGCAGTACAACATCGCCTCCACGGCGGACGGGTTCACGCTGACGCTGAAGCCGAGCGAGCAGCAGGCGATCGAGAAGAAGGCGATGCAGAACTCGATCGAGACCATCACGACGCGTATCAACTCGCTGGGCGTGACCGAGCCGACGGTGCAGGAGTATGGGCTGGGCAAGAACCAGATCCTGGTGGAGTTGCCGGGCGTGGACGATCCGGGACGGGTGCGGGACATTATTCAGTCGACGGCGCGGCTGGAGATCCATGCCGTGACGGGCGGCCCTTACGCCACACAGGATGCGGCGAAGCAGGCGAAATGGCGGGACGATTCCTCCGGACCAGGAGCTGATGGCCTTCGGCGGCACCGATCCATCGGAGCAGGGGCAGTATTACCTGCTGCAGCGGATCGCCGTGGTGTCGGGCTCGGACTTCCGCGATGCGCAGCCGGGGCGGGACGAGAATGGCCGTCCGGACGCAACCTTTATCCTGACCCGCGCAGCGGGCGACCGCTTCTACGACTTCACCAGCAAGAACGTGAACAAGCCGATGGCGGTGGTGCTGGACAACAAGGTGCAGGAGGTCGCGAATATCCAGGAGGCGATCCGCGACCAGGGACGCATCTCCGGGCTGGGCGAGCAGAAGGCCAAGGACCTGTCGCTGATGCTGCGCACCGGCGCGCTGCCGGCGTCGATCCATTACCTCGAAGAGCGCACGGTGGGGCCGTCGCTGGGCGCGGATTCGATCCGCAAGGGCGTGACAGCGGCGATCATCGGCATGCTGGCGGTGATGATCTTCATGCTGGTGTATTACAAGGGCGCGGGGATCAATGCGGACCTGGCGCTGTTCCTGAACCTGGTGATCCTGCTCGGGTTCATGGGCTTTGCGGGCGCGACCCTGACCTTGCCGGGGATTGCGGGCGTGATCCTGACGGTCGGCATGGGCGTGGACTCGAATGTGCTGATCTTTGAGCGCATACGGGAAGAGATTCGCGCGGGCAAAGCGCCGGCGGCGGCAGTGGACCAGGGATTTGCGCACGCGTGGACGACCATCCTGGATACGCACGTGACGACGATGGTTTCGGCGGCGATTTTGTTCCTGTTCGGCACGGGGCCGGTGAAGGGCTTCGCCGTGACGCTGGTCTTTGGTCTGGGCGCGAACCTGTTTACGGCGGTGTTTGTGTCGCGGACGATCTTCGATGCGCTGCTGAACCGCAAGCAGCGTGGGGAGGCGTTGTCGATTTAGTGGTGCTTGCCGCACGGGCAAAAGCGCCTTCGGCGCGGGTTGTTGAGGTCGCTCCCGATGGTCGCTTACGTCGGGTTTTCGGGGATTGAATTGCAAGCAGCGTGAGGAGGCGCTTTCCATCTGATGCGACTTGCGATTGTGGGTGCCGCTACAGCGGCGGGATTGATTGGGATTGGGCTGGTGACCGGCGCGCTTTTGGTGGTGGCTACGGTGGCTGCCGAGCGGACGCTGGTGCGGGGCGTTTCGGGGAAGTTGCTGGGCAGGAAGTAAAGGGGAGCCAGCCGTGGCGCTGGCAGTTGCGGTATCCCACCCTTCGCTTTCCACCCCAACCTGCGAAAATCGCGCAGTTTGGGGACCCCGGTTTGTTCAGGATGGGGCACCCGCATTTGTTGGCTGCTCAGGATGACAAAGTAAGTACACGGAGTTCTAAGTGGAACTGTTTCATGACGTAAAGATCGACTGGTTGGGGAAGAAGTGGTATTTCCTCGCCTTTTCTCTGGTGTTCAGTGTGGCCGGGCTGCTTTCCATTTTTTTCTGGCACGGCATTCCGGTGGGCATCGACTTCAAGGGCGGCACGCTGGTGTACGTGAAGTTCGATGCGCCGCCGTCGGCGGACCGTATCCGCGACGCGGTCGATAAGGCGGGCATTCGCGATTCGCGCATCCAGCCCTTCGGCCAGCGGATTGGGCAGGGCCCCTCGAACGAGGTGATCATCTCCCTGCCGGAGAAGCAGGTGCAGGAGTCGAATGCCGAGGCCGGCAGCGACACGATTGTGAAGGCGCTGAGCACGAATTATTCGGCGACGGGCGCGGCGAACCAGAACGCTACTTCCGGAAAACTGGACCTGGACAATGTCGGTTCGGGGACGCTGGCGGATTTCCTGATGCAGCAGGACCCGGAGCACCTGGGGCCGGATGCGGGGAAGACGAAATACACCCAGCAGGCGGACGCCATCCTGAGCTACCGCGACAGGCAGGGAGACGGGCTGATCCCGCAGCTTCGATGCGCTGAAGAGCGTGGCCGACCCGGCGGTGGTCTCGACACTCGAGCAGAAGACCTATATTTCCGGCTTCCATGTCTTCAACACGGAGATTGTCGGGCCGCAGGTGGGAGCGCAACTGCGCGGGCAGGCGATACGCGCGACGCTGTATTCGCTGCTCGGCATGCTGATTTACCTGTGGTGGCGCTTTGAGCTGATCTACGGCGTGGCGGCGGTGGTGGCGGTCTTCCACGACACGCTGATCACCATCGGCGCGTTTTCGCTGACCAACAAGGAGCTGACGCTGACGGTGATCGCGGCCATCCTGACGCTGGTCGGCTACTCGATGAACGACACCATCGTGGTCTTCGACCGCATCCGCGAGAACCTGCGCATGAGCCGGCGCGAGCCGCTGGGCGACCTGGTGAACCGCAGCATCAACCAGACGCTGAGCCGGACGGTGCTGACCTCGGGGCTGACGTTCCTGACCGTGCTCTCGCTGTTCCTGTTTGGCGGCGAGGTGCTGCATGGGTTCTCGTTCGCGCTGGTGGTGGGTATTTTGATCGGGACGTACTCGTCGATTGCGGTGGCTGCGCCGATGCTGGTGGCGTGGCAGGAGTGGCGGGCGAAGGGACGCGCGGCTGCGTTGCCGGCGGCGAAGCGGGCGCGGGTCTGAGGACTGCGAGTCAGCGAGTCAGCGAGTCAGCGAGTGCTGGAATGCTGCGCTTTCGGCTTTGGTGGTATCCCCTGGTTTCCATCCCAACCTGCGAACAGCGCGCAGTTTCGGGACCTCGGTTTGCTCGGGATGTAACCCCCGATTCGTGGCGGTGAGCCCAGATAGCAGATCCCCTCGACTCGCTGCGCTCGCTCGGGATGACGAGGCGATTGGGCAGAGGCTTTGGTGCATCCCACCACTTGGCTAGGTTCAGGATGACAAGGGGCTGCACTAATTTCAGGGCACTCCGAATTATTTAAATATTTCCGGGAACAAATCACCTATTGTCAGGTGTCTATAGCCAAGAAGTCGCAGGCCCAGTTTCCGCCGAAGCTCAGGGCGCCGCGATTGCTTCGAGACGAAGCGGTTAGGCGCGGAGTGGAATCGGCGGGGATTTGGTATCTAGCATGTGTTTTTCGAGGTAAGCCATGTTCGAAGACTCCCTGATGGAATCCGGGCACCGGATCAAGACGAAGAGCAAGTGGTGGTCGATCGTTGCTCTCATTATCAACGTCGCAATTGTGATCGGGCTGGTGCTGTGGCCGCTGATGCATCTTGGAGTCGCTGCCGAAAAACATGATGGCAACACTGCTGGTAGCGCCACCACCACCGCCACCGCCGCCGCCACCACCGCCGCCGCAGGCGCCGGTGAAGGTCCACGTGCAGACGGTCGAATCCGTTCGAGGCGCCGACCAAGATTCCGCATGAGATCAAGCAGGTGAAGGAAGAGCCGCCGCCGCCGACCAACGCGGGCGTGGCGGGCATGGAAGGCCTGGGCGGCGGGCGGCGCGATCGGCGGCGTACTGGGCGGCATCGGGCAATGCCCCGGCGCCGGTGGTGAAGGCTGCTACGCCGAAGAAGATCGCCATCTCGTCGGGCGTGATGACCGGCCTCAAGACGGGCGGCGTGAACCCGACCTATCCGCCGATCGCGCGTGCGGCGCGCATCTCCGGTACGGTAGTGCTGCAGGCGACGATTTCGAAGACGGGGACGATCCAGAACCTGCGCGTTATCAGCGGGCCTCCGATGCTGACCCAGTCGGCACTGGAAGCGGTGAAGACCTGGAGATACAAGCCTTACCAGTTGAACGGCGAGCCGGTTGAGGTGGAAACCACGGTGAACGTGGTGTTTAACCTCGGCGGCTGATTGCCGGGCATTTCTCCCTCGCGGTGAGGGGGATGACCATCGACCAACTGGCCTCTTCGTGTCATATACGGGTGTGAAGAGGCCAGTGATAGCATCGGGGTGCTTTGCACGCATCCCAATCCTCAAGCGATTTCAGTTAGCAGCTTCTGCAATACCCCAGGAGGAAAGATTCAGTGATTCTCGCTCAGCTCACTCAACATGCAATTCCCCACATTTCCAACCTTGGTCTGTGGTTCCAGGACCAGGGCGGTACGGTTGGTTTCAGTCTCCCCGAGATGTGGGGGCGGATGGGCATCCCGGCCAAGGCGGTGGTGATCATTCTGTTCATCATGTCGATCTGGTCGCTTGCCGTGATCATCGACCGCGCTATTTATTTCAACGCTGCCCGCAAGCAGTCGCGTGAATTCGCTCCTAAGGTTGCCGGCGCGCTGCGCGAGGGCAAGCTGGACGAAGCCGTGAAGGTGGCGGACCGCAACAAGAAGTCGCACCTGGCCGAAGTGGTGACCGCTGGCCTGCAGGAGTTCCGCAGCTACGGGAACGGCGGCGCCATTACCGAAGACCAGATCGAGTCCAGCAAGCGCGCACTGGAGCGTGCCGAAGCCATTGTCCATGCCAAGCTGAAGCGCGGCCTGGGCGGTTTGGCGACCATCGGCTCGACGGCGCCGTTCATCGGACTGTTCGGCACGGTGGTCGGTATTTTGAACGCCTTCCAGCAGATTGCCACGCAGAAGTCGGCCGGTATCGGCGCGATTGCAGGCGGCATCTCGGAGGCGCTGGTCACGACTGCATTCGGCCTGCTGGTCGCGATCCCGGCCGTGATGCTGTTCAACTACTTCACCAACAAGGTTGAGGCGTTCGACGTCGAGATGGACAACTCCTCAAGCGAGCTGGTGGATTACTTCATCAAGCAGTCGCAGCGCCGCTAAAAGCGGTTTCCGCGACGCCGCCGGCGAGAATCGAAGTGGCAGGGCTTTCGGGCCCTGCCGCCCTCCTTCCCGATACGGCGGCCGGGGCTTCGATGCGAACTGGTCGTTCAGGGTAACTTCCCGCTGCAGTTAGGGAGCATATATGGCACTTGCAGTAAGAGACGAAGGCTCCAAGGTTAACTCCAACATCAACGTCACGCCGATGGTGGACGTGATGCTGGTGCTGCTGATCATCTTCATGGTCATCACGCCTATGGTGCAGAACAAGGTCAACGTCGATCTGACGAAAAGCGTCGATGCGATACCGATGCCGGACGCTGATCACGAGGATTCCGTGGTGGTGGCGGTGACCCGCGATGGTCACGTGTATCTGGGCGCAAACCAGATAGCATCCGCCGATCTCGGTCCCAAGATCACCGACATGCTGCAGAACAAGACCAACAAAGAGGTCTTTCTGCGGGCCGATGCGCGGTCGAATTACGGGGTCGTGATGGATGCGATCGACAATATCCGCACCTCGGGCACGGACACGCTCGGCATACTCACAGATCAGCCCAACACCGGAGCTCTGGGCGGCCAGTAGCGCCACCGAGCTTGCGGTAAGAAAATCGAGGAATTTTGTATGGCATTCTCAACAGGCGGTCACGGCGGACTTTCCTCCGACATCAACGTAACCCCGATGATCGACATCCTGCTGGTGCTGCTGATCATCTTCATGGCCATCACGCCGGTCACGCCGCACGGGCTGGAGGCGCTGGTGCCGCAGCCTCCGAAGACCAACACGCCGCCGAAGGAAAATGATACGGCCATCGTGGTGCAGATCCTGCGCGGCAACGGCAACCAGCCGGCTTATAAGATCAATGAGACCGACGTGCAGAAGGCGGATCTGGCGGGCAAGCTGCAGACGATCTTCTCCACGCGCGCGACCAAGGTGATGTTTGTCAAAGGCGACAAGGATCTGGACTTTGCTCCCATATCGCAATGTGATCGATATCGCCAAGGGCGCAGGCGTCGATCACGTGGGCCTGATTACACCGAAGATAGCAGCGGGCCAGTAACGCGACCGGACTTAGGGGAACTCAAACCTCGCTCCAGGTGTCGAATGCTCCAGCATGTTTCCGATGCGAACCGGCGACATGCTGGAAGTGTTTTGGCGCTCAGCAGGAGCGGAGGTGGGAGGTCCTTACGGCTTTCTCAACCGGTCGTGGGCTTTCTTCCGATATCAACATAACTCCGATGATCGACATCCTTTTGGTATTGCTGATCCGTTTTCACAAATACCCGGCCCAGCCGGCAGCCGCGCTGAGCAGCTTTTCTTAACGGAAAAGCTGCGTTAAGTTCGATCCAGGCATCTACACCATTTGTGAAAACGGCCGATCATCTTTATGGCAATCGCACCAACTGCGCCGAAAGGCCTTGAAGCACTGCTGCCGTGAACGCCTGCGAACGATCGGACCTCAGATACGGAGGCGGCGATCGTGTTGCAGATCTCCCGTACGAGGACCGGTCAGCTTGCCTACAGGATCAACCAGACAAACATCGCAAGGGACGAAATTCCTGGCAGGCTGCAGGCCATTTTTTCGACCCGCTCGGCGAAAGTCATGTTTATCCAAGGTGACAAAGACCTTGATTTCAGCCCCATTGCCAGAAGTATCGATGTTGCCAGATCAGCGGGTATTGACCACGTTGGACTCATCACTCCGCGGGTCATCGCTGCCGGGGACAACGCAAATCGGTAATCTATTTTCATGATCGTCAACCCGCGACCGCTCCTGGTCGCGGTTTGTTCTTGACCGGGACTTGCAGGGCCTAAGAAAACAGTTACAATCACTGCGCAGAGGACTTCTGTTCTTTGCCCAGTAAACGGACCCCCAATGCGCCGCGGTCTGGCACCTATTCAAGGAGAAATGAAGCAGAATGATGCGTATCGCAAGAGTGTGGATGCCGGCAGTTGCCAGCCTGTCGATGCTCCTCGCCACCACCGGGTGCAATAAACTAAAGGCGCGCGATCAGCTCAACAAGGGAGTCCAGGCGTACAAGAACGCAAGGTACGAGGAGGCGATCGACCATTTCCAGACCGCAGTGAATCTGGATCCGTCGCTGACGATGACGCATATGTACCTGGCGACCGCGTACGCGCAGCAGGTTGTCCCGCAATCCGACTCGGCGGCTAACAAGGCGCTCGGCGAGCATGCGGTGGCGGCTTACAAGGACGCTCTGCAAATCGATCCCAACAACGTGAATGCGATCAAGGGCATTGCGTCGATCTACTTCAGCCTGAACAGACCCGATGACGCGAAGGCATGGCAGCAGAAGGTGCTGGCTGCCGATCCGAAGGATCCCGAGGCTTACTACACGATTGGTGTGATCGACTGGAACAAGGCGCGCAAGAACTCGCTGGATTTCCTTGCGGCCAACGGCTTGACGGAGAAGCAGGCGGCGGATTCAGGCGTCCCCAAGAAGATATGTCCCAAGCTGGCGGAGCAGAACCAGCCGCTGGTGGAAGAAGCGCTGGACTCGCTGCATAAGGCAATCGACCTGCGACCCAATTACGAAGAAGCAATGGCCTACATCAACCTGGCCTACCGGCGGAAGGCGGAGATCGAGTGCGGCAACGACGATGCGCGCAAGGCCGATCTGCAGCAGGCGCAGGACTGGACTGAGAAAGCCATTGGCGCCCGCAAGGCAAACGTGCTGAAGGCGAACCAGAGCACGAAGCCTGGTGTGGATACGAACAAGTAGCGCGGCAGGAATAGCAGGACGAAGGGAGCCCGAATCGGGCTCCCTTTCTGCTTCTTGGGGGGAAGGCGAAGCAGGCGGTTATCGTGCTGGGAAAGAAACGGCAGATTCCTCCACTTCGCTTGGGTCGGGGTGACGACATGGTGGGCACGAGCGGTTGTGGTATCCCACCCTTCGCCGCGCTCAGGATGGGGCACCCGCTTTGTGGGGGTGTTCGGATCCCGCCCTTCGCTTTCCACCCCAACCTGCGAAAAGCGCGCAGTTTGGGGACCCCCCTTCGCTCAGGATGGGGCACCCAATTTTGTTGTGGCGCGAACGAACTGCAGGTCTTTCGGCTCGACAGGGTTTGGGTAAGTATCGGCGGGAGTTGAAACTCCGACGGCCTGGCCGCATCTGTATCCGGTTAGTGGAAAAGCTGCATCGGCAGTGCCTTCAGACCTTACACTTCTTTTGAAAACGGTAGAAACCGTGCACCCAGTCGGCCTGATCTTCGGATTGCTTGCCATCGGCACTGTGCTGCTCGATGCGTTTGAGACCATCATTCTGCCGCGGCGGGCGAGCGGAAAGATCCGGCTGACGCGGCTTTTCTATGTGCTCACCTGGGGGCCGTGGTCGGCGGTGGTGAGCCGTTTCCAAAATCGCAGGATGCGGGAGACGGGCTTCAGTTTCTATGGGCCGCTGTCGCTGCTGTTTCTGATGGCACTGTGGGCCGCGGGGCTGGTCTTTGGCTTTGGGCTGGTCTTCTACGGGCTGGGCGCGCCGCTGCACGATCCGATGGGGCTGCATCCGCTGCGCACGGGGATTTACGTCAGCGGCACGACGCTGTTCACGCTGGGGATCGGCGATGTCATTCCGCTGAACCACTGGGCGCGTGACCTGGTGATTATCGAGGCGGGCACAGGGCTGGGTTTTGTCGCGGTAGTCATCGGATATCTGCCGGTGCTGTATCAGGCATTTTCGCGGCGCGAGGGCTCGATTGCGCTGCTCGATGCGCGTGCCGGGTCGCCGCCCACGGCCAGCGAGCTGCTGCGGCGCCACGCGAGCGACGGCGGCAACGAAGCACTGGTCACGCTGCTGGCGGAGTGGGAGCGCTGGTCGGCAGAGATGCTCGAGAGCCACATTTCGTATCCGCTGCTGTGCTATTTTCGCTCGCAGCACGACAACCAGAGCTGGTTGAGCGCGGTGACCGCGATCCTGGACACGTGCGCGGTGCTGCTGTCGATCGTGGATTGTACGGCGTGCCGGCAGGCGAGGCTGACCTTTGCCATGGCACGGCATACGGTGGTGGATTTGCTGCTGGTGTTTAATTTGAAGCCCGCGCAGCCGGCGGGGATGAAGCCCGCGGCGGGTGCGGCGGCAGCGCCATCCAGGAAAGATGAGAAGGACGCGGCTTCGCGGCTGCCCGAGCCGGAGCTGGTGCGGCTGACGGAGGTGCTGTGCAAGGCGGGCTACCGGCTGCGGCTGGAGCCGGAGCGGCTCGCGCTCCTGAGGAAGCTGCGCTGGATGTACGAGGGCCAGGTTGTCGCGCTGTCCGACTTCCTCTGCATGCCGCTGCCGCGGTTCGTGACGGAGACGCCGGGGCGCGATACGTGGACGCTGGTGAGCAACATACTGGAGCTATATTCCGCGCAGCCGCAGGCTACGGACGAGGACACGCATGCCGCGATGCTGATGGCACGCACGCGGGAGATTTTTGCGGACGAGCCGCATGCGTTCTGAGAACTGGCCGTTCGGGCAAAGGCGCCTGCGGCGCGGGCTGTGGGGTTGAGCGTCGTGGCTGACTTGCTGCGCGAACTGCAGTCTTTCGACCGGCAGCAAGAGGAGATGCGGGCGAGACCCGCATCTCCTGCCGATGCTGCTTAGAGCCCTGCGATGCCGTTGAAGC
Source organism: uncultured Acidobacteriaceae bacterium (assembly GCA_963758545.1). Lineage (GTDB taxonomy): Bacteria > Acidobacteriota > Terriglobia > Terriglobales > Acidobacteriaceae > KBS-83. The sequence goes on from CAVWVY010000003.1 coordinate 170,986, forward strand.
CTGCAGCCGCAGGTAGTCCTTCGATCCCGGTGAGGGGGTTGAGGGCGCCGTTACTCTGAATCGCAAACACGCTGATAGCGCCCGTGCCAGCGTCCAAGGCGTACAGATACTGGCCGTCGCCGCTTACCGTGATGTCGATGTTGGCGCTTCCCTGAGGATTGGTCGCGAGAACGGTACTGCCGATTGGCGTCAGCGCGCCTCCGTTCGCGATGGCAAAGCCAGAGATCGTGCCGGAAGCAGCGTTGGATGTGTAAACCCACTTTCCGTTTGGTGTGATGGCATTCCAGCAATTCGCCATGCCGAAGGTGGGCAGACTTTGGGTGACCGCGGTGATGGTGCCATTGGAGGCAATCGCGTAGGAAGAGATCGCAGAGCCATTTACAGCGCCGGCTGGGCCGGTTTCAGAGACGAGAAGATTCCCGTCTGGCGCGAACGCTGCGGCGAAGACACCGGGGGCGGAGCTGGTATTGGTGACAATTGTGCCGAGGGTTCCGTTTGCAAGGATAGGGAAGGTGTCGATGCTGTTGGTGAGGCGTTCGGTGACAGCCAGGAAGCGATGATCGGGACTCACCGAAATGGAGGAACCGCCGGCGCTTGTCGTGCTGAGAAAGCGGGTGGAGTTCTGCAACTGGCGCAGATGACCGAAGGGATCGAGATGGAAGGCCACGACGCTTCCAGCGGCGGCTCCGTTGAGGACATAAACGGTGTTTCCTGCTGCTGCGATTGACAAAGGCTCACTGCCGCCGGAGTCGACCTGATCGGCGAGAGCGAGAAACTGGCCGCGCACGCGGAACACCGACACAGTGCCGCTGCCCGCATTGGCGGCAAACAGGAGGGTGTGATCCTGATTGAAGGTAAGCGAGCCCTGCGACTGAAGAGGATCGACCTGACCGCCGCTTCCTCTGCCACCTGTAGCGAAGCGGCCTTCTTCTTTGTAGCTGCCGTCTCTTCCCTTTCGGTAAGAGATGATGTCATTTTTGTCGGCGGCATTTGTCATGACAAATACGGACCTCTGAGCCTCTTTGCGCACGGGCGTGTGCTGCTGTGGCGATGGTGGCTAGAGCAAGCACAGCCATCCCACAGCAACGGGGGAGATGTTCCAGCTTGCGCGATACTACATTCATTGTTCCTCCAAGATTCGTGGACTACGGATAGTGAAATTCGGATTCGCGGGAATTTGCGGTCGATCCACCCTGCAGATGTGAAGAGCACACGCACGATCAACGATGCCGCAACATCAGCGGCAGGGCGCACACGTAGGAAGCCTGAAGGTGAGAAAGGTTACAGAGGTTACGGAGCTTATTCTTAGCTGTGGGGTTTTCTTCTACGCTGCCGACGGGCGCCAAAATGAAGAGAGACATAGGCGCGCCAGCATTGCTTCCTGAGAGGGCAACGAAGGTGCAGAGCGGGATTGCGTGGTCGAGCTTTGTCTTTTCCGTTTTGCAGAGCGTCTGTACGTTCTTCGCCGCTCTTAGCGGGCTCCGGCTTCTGATTGGAGCAGGGGCATTGGCCGCCGCTACCCAGGCAGGCATCCGATGGGACCACTTCCATCAGAACTGGATTCGCATTCCGATGGTCTCGTTCGCGTTAGGCGGAGCGCTGTTGAACCTGGTGGTCTTGTGGCAGATCCGGCGTTTGCGAAACCATCCTGCCGCGCAGTGGAGGCGACAGCCGGTGCCCGTGTCAAAGATACGGATGGAACGAGTGCAGTTCGTTTTGTCGTGGATCACGCTGGTGCTGATCGGACTCGAAGAGGTCACACACTTCAGGACATTCCATCACTTCTAAGGTGCCGGCCGGGACTGGCCGTCCAGGCAAAGGCGCCTGCGGCGCGGGCTGGGGGTTCGCTCCCTTTGGTCGCTCACGTCCGGTTTGGTTGATTTGCTTACGGAGTTTCATGCCTGCGTTTGCGGCACCCTCCTTCGCGTTGCTCAGCATGGGGGCATCCGGCGCATGGCTTTGCTAGTTGATCAGTACGGCGCTGGCTGGCGGGAGGCGGAGATGATCGGTTGCGGTTTCGTGCGCGCTTGCGTGCCACTCGCCGTTTGCTGCGATGGGAGCGTTGCCTAACGTCTCGCCTGATTTTGCGGATGGGTTGGGAGCCTGCAGCCGGAGCAGGGGCTTGCCGTTGAAGCTGTGGTCGAGCGCGAGATCGATGGGGTGCTCGAGGCTGAGGTTGAGCGCAGCCAGGGTGACGCGGTTGTTTGCGCGCTGGACGGCGTAGACGCGCAGTCCGTCGGGCACGGTGCTGAGGTTGGTGTCGAGCAACTCGCCGCCCGGTGCGGCCTCGCGGAAGAGCCGCATGCCGTAGTAGAGCGGGCGGGCTTCGAAGCCCTTGGCGCGCGTGCCCGCGATCGGCGTGTACCAGCCGGAGCCGCCGCCGTGGAAGTTGACGCCAGAGCCGCCGGCCTGGGCAATGCGGAACATGTAATCGGCGCCCCAGAGGGCGGAGGCGAAGGTGTCGCTGACGCCCTCTTTGCCGCCGCCATAACAGGAGTTGGTCTCGGCCAGGCGGAAGGGCAGGCCGGTCTCCTTGCTGACCTGCTGGAGACCTTGGAACTCGCGGTCGAGCTTGGGGTCGGGGCGCAAGAGGCGCGCGATGTCCATGGAGGGATCGGTGGGCGGGCCTTCGGCGTAGTAGTGGGTGGAGATGAACTTCACATCGCTGTGGAGCGCCCGGGCGAAGGGCACGAGCCAGTCGTTGTTGTAGGCGGTGTCGGGGCCGGCGAAGGGCGCGTTGGGCACGCGGGCGCGCACGGCCTGGAAGAATTTGCGCCACTCGGCGATGAACTGGTCGGTGTTGTAGGTGGAAGGGCGGAGGCCGTTGCGGTAGAAGAGGTCCGGCTCGTTGGCCATCTGAAAGGCGATGAGCTTCGAACCCATGGCGCGGGAGACGAATGCGGCTTCCTCGGCGGCCATCTTCGGCGTGCCCAGGCCGAGATTGAGCCCGTAGATGAGCGACCATCCGGGCAGGCGGTTGAGAAACTCGCGCAGGTTGCGGATGGCCTGCTCAGTGATGATGCGGCGCGGCGGCGGCTTGGTGCCTTTGTCGGGGCCAAGGGCGTCCTGAATGGAATCGGTGGAGATGCCGTGCGCCTTCGGATCTGACTTCCAGAAGCAGTACTCGCTGGTGTTGCCGCCGATGCGAAGCACGCCGCGCTGGCCGAGGCCGGCGATGAGATCGATGAGCTGCTTGTTGTCCGGAGCGAAGAAGTTCGCATCGCTGAGCTGCGCAGACTCGTAGCTCAGGCCGGTGAAGTCGTCGGCGATGCGGCGGCCAGTGGACTTGCCGACGGTGACGGTGACAGGCAAGGGTGCCGGCTGAGCGAGGAGGCGGGAGACGGGAGCGAGGGCGGCGGTGCCCAGTGCGGACAGAGAGAGGAAGCGGCGACGATTCATCGTGACAATTCGACCACAGGCGGAGCCGGAGAAGCAAAATCAGCGTTCCACTCGTCGCAGGATGACTGCTTATATTGGACTCTCGTGTGAATGAGGTGTTTACTTATACGAACGCTGGTAGGTGCCGCTGATGCGATCGTGCCAGCCTAGCTGGTCTTCGTCGAACATGGCCCAGAGCAGCCCGAGACCAAGCGGCAGTGCAGAGAGCAGCAGCGCGCCGACGCGGCGCTGCCGGGCGGTGCGGGTTGGGTTGTCGTCGTCCATGGTGCAGAGCGCGATGCGCGCGTACATCATGCCCGGCGTGCTTTCGCCGAAGCGGAAGAAGAGCCACTGGTAGGCAATGAAGGTGGTCAGCACCGCGAGCGAGGCGGCGATGACGGCGGTCCTGCCGGCTGGCGGGTGAGCAGTGCAGGAGTTGAAGACGAAGACGAAGACGAGGAAGCCGGCAAAGCTGAGCGCTGCGTCGACCAGCGCGGCCATGATGCGGTCTTCGAGCGGCGCGGGCTTGATGGCCGGGGCTCCTGCCGCGGCCTGCGTTCTGCGCCGCGGCGGCGGCTCGGGTTTGGGATTGTCGAGGCGGATGGCGGACCAGTCGAGCCCGGCGCTGGCGGCCGCGCTGGGGCGGTGGTCGATCGACTCCGGCTCGACTTCGAAGATGCGTAACTGACCCTGCTGCGGCTCGGCATCGCGCAGCGGGCCCTCGGCCAGACGCGGGCGCGCTTTGCGCGTGGCCACCAGCTCACGCGGGAACTCGATGAGATTTGCAGCGAGAGGAACGGCGGGCGCGACGGTTTCTTCTTCGAGCGGATCGGAAAGCTCGTGAGGAAGTTCGGGGATGCGCGGCGGAGAGGCCTGGTGCGAGGATGGCCGCGCCTGCCCGGAGCGGCGCGCTTCGTATGCCTGCATCTGGCGGCGCGTGCGGTCGTCGACGTCGTAGCGGACTTCGACCGCCGCGCGGTCCATGCGCTCCTGCTCGGCTTCGAGGATCTCCTCTGCTTCGCGGGCTTCGGCAGCGGCGGCTTCCGCGACGCGGGCGTCTTCCATGCGGCGGCGCACGGCTTCCTGCGCGGCCTGGGCTTCGATGAGAGCCTTTTCCGCGGCGAGGGCTGCCTCTTCGGCTTCGCGCTCCAGCGCTTCGCGATAGCTGGGCCGGGCGGCATAGCGCGCGGCGACGGCGGCGAGCACGCTGGCGCGGGCGGGCTCGGCGATCCGCGGAGGAGTGTTCCAGCGGCAGGCGAGGCTGGCTGGTGGCGCGACCCGATCGCTTCGCGCGGCTGGCGGCCAGCTTCTCGGTCAGCTCGATCTTCCAGGCCGGCACATCATCCGGCACAAACTTTGCCATCGCTCTCGTCCCTGCTTCCGGCCCCACATCTACTGTACTCATACGCGTTCGCCCGCTGCCGATCGTGTCACCGCTGGGAGGAAGGCGGCGCGCGGAGAGAGACGGGCTAACCCGCGACGTCTTCGCGAGGAGCGGCGAAGGCACGCGAGACGAGCGTCGACTGAGCCAGAGCAGCGCAGCTTCCGCGATACGGAGCAAGCGCCGTTTCTCGATACATTTTCTCGCTCGAGCGTGAAGCGCAACTCCGACCGCGGTTATGCGTTTGAGACATAAGGCATACCCCGATGGCGGAACGCTCTGCTCGCAGCGGGAAAATGCTCTATTCTGGCCTTGCCCGTGCCGAAAAACCTGCGCAGTTTTCTATGTATCACGGTGATGTGGCTCTGTCATCCGCAGCCTGCGCTTTGGGCGTGGCAGAGCGGGCACCCGGAATCAAGCGCGGTACCGGCAGCGCAAATAGACTCATCGTCCGCGCCGGTTTCTGCATCCGCCTCCACGCCGGGTTCGGCAGACGGCGCGCTGCCGGATGTGCCGGACGCGGATGAGATTCCGCGGCTGGAGCCGGTTCCGGGGCCGGGCAAGAAGATGGTGCCGGTGCATATTGCCGCGAACACCCAGCGCAAGGACGGCCCGGTGTACACGCTGCTGGGCGATGTGGAGGTCCATTACAAGGACTACGTGATCCACGCCGACCGGATGAACTACAACGAGGACACCGGCGAGGCGCGCGCCGAAGGGCACGTGGAGCTGGACGGCGGCCCGGCGGACGAGCACATCCTGGCCGAGCACGCGACGATGAATCTGGACCTGGACACGGGGCGCTTCTACAACGTGACCGGCAGCGTGGGCGTGCGGGAGAATGCCAACCGCAAAAAGATCATTTACACCACGACCAACCCGTTCCTGTTTACCGGCCGGGTGGTGATCAAGAATGGACCGGAGGAGTTCCGGGTGGTGGGGGGAACGATGACCTCCTGCCGGCTGCCGCATCCGGACTGGGTGATCGCGGCGGGTCGCATCGAAATGGCCGACGGGCAGGCGACGGCACGCAACGCGCTGTTTCGCGTGCTGAATATTCCGATTCTGTATCTGCCGTACGTGACGCATCCGGTGATGTCGTCGGACCGGCAATCGGGATTTCTGATCCCGGTCTTTTCGCAATCGAATACCAAGGGCAGCGTGTTCGGCGAGCAGTATTACCTGGTGCTGAACCGCAGCATGGACGTGACCTTCGGGACCGATTTCTATTCGAAGCGCGGCTGGGCGCCGAGTGGCGAGTTTCGCTACCGCGGGCCAGGCGACGACTTTGCGGATCTGCGCTTTACGGCGCTGTTCGATCGCGGCGCGCTGGTCAACGGCAAGATGACCGACCAGGGCGGGCAGGACGTCCTGATCAACTTCCGGCATGGGCTGGGCGCGCACACACGGCTGGTGAGCAACGCGGAATATCTGAGCTCGATCATTTATCGCGAGGCCTTTGCCGAAAATTTTTCGCAGGCGACGGCGACGCAGGTGAACTCCAACATCTATGCCACGCACAACAGCGGCGGCGTGTCGGAGACGGCGAGCTTCAATCGCTATGTCAACTATGCGCAGGTGAGCCCCTTCGTGCAGGACGTGGTGATTGCGCACCTGCCGACGATCGACCTGGCGTCCGTAGATCGGCGACTGGCCGGCACACCGCTGCTGTGGGACGCCGATGGCAGCGCGGCGGGCCTGAACCGGCACGAGCCGGGCTTTGAGACGGCGCATGAGGTGGGGCGCGTCGATGCTCATCCGGGGCTGTCGCTGCCGCTGCATTTGGGAGGCTTCGATGTGCGGCCGGAAGTGGCGGTGCGGGAGACGTTTTACACCAAGAGCCAAGCGCCGACGGCGGTGCTTGATCCGGACACGGGAACCTATGTGCCGGTGTATCGCTCGGCGAGCCTCGACCGCAAGGACCTGGAGGCGGGCGTGGAGCTGCGCGCGCCGGTGATGGAGCGGGACTTCACTCCGGGGTGGCTGGCGCACCGCTTCGATCGCGCGCTGCGCCACACCATTGAGCCGGAGGCGCACTATCAGTTTGTTTCCGGCATCGACAACTTCCGCAACATCCTGCGTTTCGATCCGACGGATCTGGCCAGCGACACGAATGAGATTGAATATTCCGTGACCCAGCGCTTCTATCTGAAGACCCTGCATCCGAGGCCGTGCGGCAATGAGCAGCTGCCGCCGGAGGGCTATGGGCGGGTGTACCTGCCGGTCGGGTATCACGACTGCTCGAATACCGACACGACCGAGGCGCTGACCTGGACGCTGGCGCAGAAGCGGTTTTTCGATCCGAAGTTTGGCGGCGCGCTGATGGACAACCGGCGCAACGTGCTGGCTACCACGCTCGATCTGACGGGGGTATCGTTTCTCTCCACCCCGCGGGACTATTCGCCGCTGATCTCGCGGTTGGCATTGCGCACCAATCACACGCTCGGTTTCGGATGGGACGCGGACTACGACTTCCAGTCCGGCAGGCTGAATAGCAGCAATGTGTACATGGATGCGCGCCACAAAGGATTTTTTGGCTCGATCGGACATGCGCGGCTGGAGGCGCTGAATCCGAGCACGGTTGCGAGCCCGAAGACGCCATCCTCGGTGACGGATTACGACCAGCTGCGCGCGACACTCGGCTACGGCGCGGTGACCAAGCCGGGCTTCAGCGCGGGGCTCAACCTGGGCTACGACCTGAACCAGTCACAACTGCAATACGGCGGCGTGCAGACCAGCTACAACTGGAACTGCTGCGGGCTGACGCTGGAATATCGCCGGCTGGCGCTGGGAGCGGAGCGCAATGAGAACTATGAGAGCTTCAATTTCACGCTGGCGGGGATTGGGACGGCGGGGAATATTAATCGGTCGCAGTTGATTTATTAGCCGGGGGCCGCTTGGCTGAAGACCCCGGGACCGAGCAGCGAGTCTTGGGGTACGGTCGGGATGACAAAGCGTCTGGGGAAGCCCAGAGCCTGAGATAATGGAGTGTTCTGGTTTTCCGTGGTGAAAGGTGGTTTGTTTGTTCCGTTTCCGGCTTGCTCTTCTGTGTTCTTTTGCGGCGATCGTGAGCTTTGGCTGCAAGGCGCAGACTCCTCCTCCCAATGCGTCGATGGATCGCCGTATCGAGGTGCTGGTGCGCTCGCAGTTCAACGTGCCGTCGGAATACGACGTGTCGCTGGGCGGCAGGACGAAGAGCGACATTCCCGGCTACAACAACCTGCCGGTCACCTTCTCGCATAACGGCAAGCAAACGACGGTGACGTTCCTGATTTCGACGGATGGCAACACGCTGGCGCGGCTGGAGAAGTTTGACATCAGCAAGGACCCGCAGTCGATCTACTCGGTCGCTCACCGGCCGGTGCGCGGGAATGCGGATGCCAAGGTGACGGTGGTGAATTACGACGACCTGGAGTGCCCTTACTGTGCGCGCATGCACGAGGAGCTGTTTCCGGCCACGCTCGATCACTACAAGGGCCTGGTGAAGTTCGTGTACAAGGACTTTCCGCTGGTGGAGATCCATCCCTGGGCGATGCACGCCTCGATCAATGCGAACTGCCTGGCCGATCAGAGCAACGATGCGTATTGGCAGTTCGTGGATTATGCGCACAGCCACGGGCATGAGATCGACGGCAACCACGACAACGTGAAGCAATCTTTTGCCACGCTGGACGAGCAGGCGCGCGAGATCGGCAAGAAGTTTAATGTGAACGGTCCGAAGCTGGATGCCTGCATTGCCAAGCAGGACGATTCGGTGGTGCGCGCGTCGATGCGGGAGGGCGAGAAGCTGGGGATTGACGGCACGCCGCAGGTCTTTGTGGATGGCGAGCGGATTGCGGCGGGGGCACAGCCGACCTCGTCGGTGTGGGACGCGATCGATCGCGCGCTGAAGGCCGATGGCATTACGCCGCCGGAGCGGACTGAGGCGTCGCCGGCGGTGCAGCCGGCTGCGACGCAGACGCCGGGTTCACCGAATCCTTCGAAGTAAACGGCAGCAAGTCAGCGAGTGCCGGATGCCGCTTTCCACCCCAAGCTGCGAACAGCGCGCAGTTTGGGACCCCGGTCGGCTCAGGATGGGGCACGCTCGATTGTGGCCTGGGGAGATACGATAACCTTTGTGAGCCGGCCCGATGCTGTCCTGGCTGGCGAGATGCGTTTTCGTTCAAACGCGTCTTGAAGGAGATAGAGTGCCTGAAGTTCCGCCGCGTGTGTCCAACACTGCCATTACCTCTCCATTTTGCCGTGCAAACTTTGGGCTCGCCCTGGGGCTCCTCTGTCTGACGTTGACCGCGGGCTGCGACCGGCCGCACCAGCCGGACGTGATGGCCACGGTGAACGGTCATCCGATTGACCGGGCCACGATGGAGCGCTATTACAAGTCGAGTCTGGGGGGCGCGCCGCAGGAGCCTTCGCAGGTGCAGTCGCAGATTGCGCACATGGAGATCCTGCGCAACCTGATTGACGACGACATCAAGCAGCAGCGCGCCGCCAAGCTGAACCTGGTGGCCACGGACGAAGAGGTCGACGGCAAGCTGGCGGAGATCAAGGCGCCCTATACCCAGGAGGAATTCGACCGGCAGCTCAAGGCAAAGAGCATGACGCTGGACGATCTGAAGCGGGAGATCCGGCGCGGCCTGACGAACGAGAAGCTGATGAACAAGGAGATCTTCTCGAAGATCAACATCACGGACGCGGACATCACGGAGTATTACAACGCGAACAAGGCGCTGTTCAACGTGGTGCAGCCGGAATACCACCTGGCGCAGATCGTGGTCTCGACTTTGCCGGCGCCGAGCGGCCAGCCAAACAGCCCGGAGCAGAACAAAGGCATCACGGACACCGAGGCAAGGAAGCGGATTGAAGCCATCCACACGCGGCTGGAGAGCGGCGATGACTTCGGCGCGCTGGCGTCGCAGTTCAGCGATGATCCCGCCCACGCCAGCAGCGGCGGGGATCTGGGCGCGATTGCGGAGTCGCAGTTACGCCAGGACGCCGGCGCATTTGCCGCGATCGGCAAGCTAAAGCCGGGGCAGATTACCGATCCTTTGCCGGTCTACGATCAGAACCACAAGGTAAACGGATACGCGATCTACAAGCTGCTGGACAAAGAGGCTGCCGGTCAGTACCAGATCAACGACCCGCGGGTGCAGCAGACCATCCGCGCGCGGCTGCGCGAGAGCCGTGCGCAACTGCTGCGGACCGCGTATGACGAGATGCTGCGCGACCAGGCGCACGTTGAGAACTACTACGCGGAGGAGATCTTCAAGAAGGGCGCGCAGTAGGGTGCTTGCCGCTCGGGCCCATGCGCCTACGGCGGTGCTTGCCGCACGGGCGGGCGCGCCTGCGGCGCGTTTTTGGCGGTTCGCTCCCTTTGGTCGCTCACGTTGGTCTGGTGGATCTGCGTACGAACAGTAGATCTCTCCACTTCGCTAGTCCCGCTTGCACGCGACTGCTTCGGTCGGGATGAAGAGATGGCGAGTACGAGCAGTTCTGGTAATCCCAACCTTCGCTTTCACCCCAACCTGCGACCAGCGCGCAGTTTATTAGGCCCCCGGTTTTCACCCCAACCTGCGAACAGCGCGCAGTTTGGGCCCCCCGGTTTCCACCCCAACCTGCGAACAACGCGCAGTTTGGGGTTGCGCTCAGGATGGGGCACCCGAGAATAACTTCGCGCAGCAGGGTGCCGGCCAGAGTGGGTGGGCGACGAGATTTCCTGGATACGTTAAGACCCGGATGGTTACAAGTAAGTCGCGCCGGAGGCGACCCGCCAAGCCCCAGCGGCATCGAAGGCAGCAGGCGGCACGGCGCCACTTTGTGTTCCCTCGCTATTCGGAGTTAGAAATTGACGCACGGACCCAAATCTCCTCCCGAACCTGCATATCGACCGTCCCCAGGGCTCGTTGATCCCCGTCTTCACCTTGCCGCGATCGTTGCTTCTGCCGATGATGCCATCGTCAGCAAAGATCTAAACGGCATTGTTACGAGCTGGAATGAGGGCGCACGGCGGATGTTCGGATATACGGCTGAGGAGATGATCGGCCAGTCCATTCTGCGGATTATTCCCGACGAACTTCAGTACGAGGAAGACGGAATTCTTCGCACGTTACGGGGAGGCGGACGGATCGATCATTATGAAACCACGCGAAGGAAGAAGAGTGGAGAGCTGGTGCAGGTTTCGGTAACTATCTCACCGATGCGCGATGAGGGGGGCCACGTCATCGGCGCATCGAAGATTGCCCGCGACATTTCGGACCGGAAACGGATCGAGCGCTTAATGATCCAATCTGAAAAGCTGGCAGCCACGGGGCGAATGGCTGCCGCTGTGGCGCATGAGATCAACAACCCTCTCGAATCGATCATCAACCTGGTGTACTTGGCACGCCAGAACACAGCCGAGGAGGCGAAGGCGTATCAGTTTCTCGTGACCGCAGAAGAGGAACTGGAGCGGGTCTCGCATATCGCGCGTCAAACACTGGGGTTTTACCGGGAGACAGGCGCGGCGGCCGAGGTCTATATTCGTGACCTCCTGGAAACCGTGCTCACGGTATACCGGGCAAAGCTGCTGTCGGCCGGGGTTTCTGTAGAAACGCGCTTCAACGATCTGCAGAAAGTCACACTAAGCAAGGGTGAGCTGCTGCAGGTGTTTTCCAATATCGTCGCCAACGCCATCGAGGCAATGCCCCAGGGAGGAGTGCTCGGCATCTCTGTTCGCAAAATGATGCGTGCCGGCGGCGATGGAGTAGTGATCACGATTCGTGACAATGGTCTGGGGATCAAGAAGGAAGGTCTGGAAAGGGTGTTTGAGCCATTTTTCACGACGAAGGGCGAACTTGGCACCGGAATCGGACTTTGGGTAGCAAAACAACTGGTGGAAAAACGCGGAGGTCAGATTTCCATCGCGAGCAGCACGGAAATCGGAAATAGCGGCACGACGGTCACGATTTATATTCCACTTGCAGTGCCACCTCAGATCGCGGCCACGCCAAATGACGGCCAGGCGAAACAGGGAACTTATTCATGATGGAAGCGGAATTCCCCTGGTTTTATCTATCCGATGATGTGCGCCAATCGTCTTTCGAATTGGCCGAGAGCCGGGAGGGTTCAGGCGAGCCGCAGAAGGGGCGCCCAAGAATCCTGGTAGTCGATGATCAGAAGCTCATTGTCGATACGCTATCGGAGATTTTGAGAGGCGCAGGGTTTGAAGTCGCCGTCGCCTGTGATGCGTGGGCAGCTTTGGAACTGGCTGCCAGCTTTCATCCAGAGCGAATCTTATCCGACATATTGATGCCGGGAATGAACGGGGTAGAACTCGCGATCGCGGTGCGGAAGATGTACCCGTCGGTGAAGATCCTGCTGTTTTCCGGACAGGCAGGGATTTCGGAGATCCTCGATGGCGCTGAGGAGCGAGGATACAAATTTGATGTCATCGGGAAACCAATCCACCCGCAGAAGCTGATCGAACGTATCAAGAATCAGGATTAGTTCCCGGGGCAGCGCCCGGTACATGGGCGCCCCACCCTTCCGGGTGGCATGGCCCCGGATGATACGATGGCACACCTATTTTGAGACATGCGTGGTTCGCGGCCTGCATCACCCGCGCATCTTTGGAGGCTGCCGGTGTCCCATCGCTCGTGGTTGCTGCTCCTGCTGTTTGCCCTGACTCTTCCAACATTCACTCAGACCCAACCGCCAGCGGGGCGCACGCTGGTGCGGGCAGGGCATCTGGTGGATGTGCGCGCGGGGCGGGTGCTGGATGCCGAGACGGTGGTGGTTTCCGGTGATCGGATTGTTGCGGTGGAGCCTACGTCGCAGGTGAAGGAGCAGCCGGGCGACAAGGTCATCGATCTGGGGGACGCGACGCTGCTGCCGGGCATGATCGATGTCCATACGCACCTGACCGACGAAACGAACTTCGATCCGTATCATGAGCTTTCGACCAGCGTGGCGAAGAGCGCGCTGATTGGCGCGCGCAACGCGAAGGTGACGCTGGAGGCGGGCATCACGACGGTGCGCAATGTGGGCGCGGAGGGGTTTGCCGATGTGGACCTGCGCGACGCGATCAAAGAGGGGCTGATTGAAGGGCCGCACATGCAGGTGAGCGGGCCGCCGCTGGGGATTACGGGCGGCCACATGGACAACAACCTGCTGCCGGAGGAATATCACGCGACGGGCGACGGCGTGGCGGACGGCATTCCGGCGGTGCAACACATGGTGCGGCGGAACATCAAGTACGGCGCGGACCTGATCAAGATCGGCGCGACGGGCGGCGTGCTCTCGAAGGGCGACGACCCGCAGGCCAGCCAGTACACGCTCGAAGAGATGCAGGCGATCGTGGCCGATGCGCACCGGCTGGGCCGCAAGGTGGCGGCGCATGCGCATGGCGCGCAGGGGATTCTGTGGGCGAGCGAGGCAGGCGTGGACTCGATCGAGCACGGAACTTACATGAATGATGAAGACATCAAGATGATGAAGGCAAAGGGCACGTACTTTGTGCCGACCGCGTACCTGGTCGACTGGGTGAACAAGAATGCGCATTTGCCGGCCTTCTATGCGCAGAAGATGCACGACGTGAGCGCGGTGGAGAAGGCGAATGCGAAGCACGCCATTGCGGCCGGCGTGAAGGTGGCGATGGGCACGGATGCGGCGGTGTATCCGCATGGGCTGAATGCGCACGAGTTCGAGGTGTACGTGCGCGACTTCGGCATGACGCCGCTGGAGTCGCTGCGCACCGGCACGGTGAATGCCGCCGACCTGATGGGGTGGAGCGACCGCGTGGGCTCGCTGGATGCGGGCAAGTGGGCGGACGCGGTTGCGGTCAAAGGCAATCCGCTTGAGGACATTACCGTGCTGCAGCATCCTGTGTTCGTGATGAAGAGCGGGGTGGTTTATCGAGACGACCTTCATTCTCGCTAAAGCTTCGAACGATTAAGATGACCTGAATGGTCCGATACGGAATTCTTGGCTTCGGCCACCATGGCGAGCGACGGCTTGCCCCGGCCTTTGAGCACACAGAGAATTCTCAGCTTACCGGCATCTGGCGGCGCAACCAGGAGCGCGCCCGGGAGAATGCGGAGCATTTCGGCATCGCCGAGGTGTTTGCCACGCCGGAAGAGCTGTGCGCGTCGCCGACGATCGATGCAGTGTTCGTCGCGAGTCCGGACGCACTGCACTGCGAGCACACGCTGCTGGCACTGCGGTTACGGGAAGGCGGTGCTGTGCGAGAAGCCGCTGGCGATGAATGCCGGCCAGGCGATCCGCATGGTGAGTGCGGCGCGTGCCTCTGGCCGCCCGTTCGGCGTGGCGCAGAATTTTCGTTATAACGCATCGCTGCTGAGGATGCGGGCGCTGGTGGCGGAAGGGGCTATCGGCAGGCCGGTATTTGCTTCGGCGCACTTCTGCTTTCTCAGCCGCAACAGCCCGCGGGTCTGGATCAACGACAGCGGCATGGCGTGCGGCGGCCCGATTGGCGATGTGGGTATTCATGCGATCGATGCGCTGCGGTTTCTGCTCGAGCAGGAAGTGGTTGCGGTGAGCACGCTGGCCTATGCGAGGCCGGTTCCGGATTCCGCCACTGAGCGGGAGCTGGAGGAGAGCGCCGCCATTACGCTCCAGTTCAGCGGCGAGGTGCTCGGGAGCGTGCATGTGAGCTTCCGCGCGAACTACCGGACGTTGATTGAGGTGGTGGGCGAGGAAGGAGTGCTGACGGCGGAGAGCGGCTTCACGGTAGATCGGCCGGTCACCATTGTCCATCATGCCGGGGCGAAGATTGTCTCGGAAGAGACGGTGTCGAACGGCGACGCATACAGCCGCATGCTGGATGCTTTCTCTGCCGCGGTCGAGGGCACGGGAACGTTTGCGAGTCCGGGCGAGGATGGTATCCAGAACCAGCAGATTCTGGATGCGGCGTTTCGGAGCTGGCACAGCGGGTGCAGGGAGAGGATTCGCTAACCGCAGCGAGTCAGCGAGTCAGCGCGCTACGCGCAAGCTAAGGAGCGGTTGGGTGAGAAGCGGTCAGGCCGCCTTCGCTTCGCGAAGAATGACAAGTGAAAACGGAAGCCGCTTGCTCCGACTGGATGGTTGGGAACATCCTCGCCTTGCCTACGGTAGGATGGGCCATCCGGGTGTCGAATCCGCTTTGGAGAATCCGCGGTGGCCGTTCCGTTTCGATTGATCTGCTCGCGCGTTGCTTCTGCTCCCGATGCGCGATAAACAGGGCTCACAACATATCGCCGCTTTAGATGGCATCCGCGGTCTTGCTGTCATTCTTGTTTTTGTCTTCCATGCTGCCAATGTCAACGCAGCGCAGACTCCACTCACTGCAACTCCGGGTCCGGTTGCCGGGTTTTTGCACGCAATCGCGAGTCGCGGCTGGATCGGGGTGGATCTGTTCTTTGTTCTCTCGGGGTACCTAATCACCGGTATTCTGCTGCGGGCCAAAGATGCGGAGAATTACTATCAGGTCTTCTATGCGCGGCGGGCGCTGCGTATTCTCCCTCTGTATTACGTGGTGATGTTTGGGCTGATTGCGATGTCGGCGCATCGGCCACCCATCTCATCTCAAATCTGGTTCTGGTTCAATCTCTCGAATTTTCCCACCGCGTTCCATCCGGCCCTGATTCCCGCCCTGAGTCATTATTGGAGCCTGGCGATCGAAGAGCAGTTTTACCTGCTATGGCCGGCGATGGTGCGCAGGTTCAACGAAAAAATACTGATCCGTATTTGTCTGGGAGCAATTGCCGGCTGTTTCGTGCTGCGCAACCTTCCCATCGTGCTTGCCTGGAACCAGCACTGGCCAGACTTCATCTATCGGCTGACGCCATTCCGAATCGATACGCTTTGCGCGGGCGCTCTGCTGGCTATCCTGATTCATCAGGGCGTGAGCTTGGACAGGTTCCGGGGCTATCTGCGGATCGCGTGTCTCGCGGGGGGAACTGTCCTGGGAATCTCGCTCTTTGCGGGGACAAATTCGAATCTGCCGGTCCGCCTGGGGTATACCGGATCAGTTTTTTGCTTCACTGCGCTCATCGCATTGGCATTAGACCCTGCGAGTCTGACGGCGAAGATCTTCAGAAATGCATTTTTGCGGCGG
The DNA here is from genome assembly GCA_963758545.1 of uncultured Acidobacteriaceae bacterium. Taxonomy (GTDB): domain Bacteria; phylum Acidobacteriota; class Terriglobia; order Terriglobales; family Acidobacteriaceae; genus KBS-83. Next base: position 186,834 of record CAVWVY010000003.1, read on the forward strand.
ATGGGGTGGTACAGCTACTGCTTCTATCTGATTCACGTGGACCTGCTGTCGCACGACCGGGGCTTGACGCAAAGGCTTGCCGGACTGCACCTGACTTTCGCAAATGTGGAACTCAATCAACTGGTCCTTAATTGTGTCGCTTTCGCGGTGACCTTTGGGGTATGTGCAGCTTCTTTCAAATTCTTCGAGTCGCCGATCCTTGGATTGAAAAGGTTCTTTCCTTATCGGCGGCGAAAGCTGATTTCTGAACCGCTGGCGACGCCTGTCAGCTAGCGAGCTGAAGTGGTGGGACAGACGTCGCTTCGCGACGACTGGATCCACCCATCCTAGCCTGCCGCTAGAATGGGGCACCCGGCGACGCTCACGATGCTGATGAGATGGTGCGGGCAGCCTGCGGTATTCCATCCTTCGCGATGCTCAGGATGGGGCACCCTCATTGTTCTGGAGCTTACTCGAGGACGGCGAGGATCTGGCCGGAGGCTACCTTGTCGCCGGCGGTGACGCGCACTTCGACTACGCGGGCGGGGCGCGGGGACTTGAGCTCGTTCTGCATCTTCATGGCTTCGATGACGACGATGCCCTGCTGTGCCTCGACGGATTCGCCGGGCGCTACCAGCACGCGGGCGACGCGGCCGGGCATGGAGGCCTTGATGTGCACCGCGCCATTGCCTGCTCCGTGGCCCTTGCGCTGCGCGCGCAGCGAGCGCGGATCGGTGACGGCGACGCGATGCTCGTGTGCGATGAGTGCGATGGTTTCTTCATCGGCATAGACGGTGCGGATGCAGCGATAGGCGCGCCGGATACCGTTATCACCGCTGGGGCCATCGGTGATGAGCAGGGAGAGCACGCCGGGCATGGGCTCGCAGAGATCGACGGGGAGGGCGCGGCCGTCGATGTGCGCGATGTAGCCGTCGTCCTTGCGCTCGAGCGCGACGCGGCGGAGTGTGCCATCGACTTCGACTTCCAAGAGGAGCGCGCTCATTTGCGGAGCCCCCGCGCGAGCGCGTGCTGCTGCCAAGGCGTTTGCGCGCGGCTGGCGGCGGGAGCAGGCGCGGCGGCGGTGGAGAGGAGTGCGGCGGCGATGGCCGCGGCGTCTGCCGTGTGGGTGGCGGCCTTGCCCTCCGGTGCGGCGGGTTGCGCGAGCAGACGATCGAGATAGCCGGTATCGATGCGGGCGGCGCGGAAGTCGGGGTCGTCGAGGATGCGGCGCAGCAGCTTGAGGTTGGTGCGGATGCCGCCGATGACGTACTCGTCGAGGGCGCAGCCGAGGCGCGCGATGGCGGTGGCGCGATCGGGCGCGAAGGCGATGAGCTTGGAGAGCATGGGGTCGTATTCGGTGGGGACCTCCCAGCCTTCGTAGACGCCCTCGTCTTCGCGAATGCCGGGGCCGCCGGGGCGCACGAGGCGGGTGATCTTTCCGGGCGAGGGCAGGAAGCCGGTTTCGGGATCCTCGGCGTAGACGCGCACTTCGAGCGCGTGGCCGCGGAGGGTGATCTCGTCCTGGGTGAAGGGCAGTGGCTTGCCTTCGGCGATCGCGATCTGCAGATGCACGAGGTCGAGGCCGGTGACCAGCTCGGTGACGGCGTGCTCGACCTGGAGGCGGGTGTTGACTTCGAGGAAGTAGAAGTTTTGTTCGTCGTCGAGCAGGAACTCGACCGTGCCCGCGTTGACGTAGCCAGCTTCGCGCGCGAGGCGGCAGGCGGCTTCGCCCATGCGGCGGCGCAGGTCGGGGCCGACGACGGCGGAGGGAGCTTCTTCGATGACCTTTTGATGGCGACGCTGGACCGAGCACTCACGCTCGCCGAGATAGAGGACGTTGCCGTGCTGGTCGGCGAGGAGCTGGATTTCGATGTGGCGGGGGCGCTCGATGAGCTTTTCGAGATAGACCTCGCCGGAGCCGAAGGCGCGCGCGGCCTCGTCGCTGGCGGAGACGAAGGCGGAGGGCAGCTCTGCCGCGTTCTGGATGGCGCGCATGCCCTTGCCGCCGCCGCCGGCTGCTGCCTTGAGCATGACGGGATAGCCGATTTCTTTGGCGATCTTGAGGGCTTCGTCGGCGGATGCGAGGCCGCGGACCGAGCCGGGGGTGCGCGGCATGCTGGCACGGTCGGCGGCGGCGCGGGCGCGGGTTTTCGAGCCGAGCTCGCGCATGGCGGAGGCGGGCGGGCCGATGAAGGTGATGCCGGCGGCGGCGCAGGCTTCGGCGAAGTCGGCGTTCTCGGAAAGGAATCCGTAGCCGGGATGAATGGCGTCCGCGTTGCAGTTGCGAGCGATTTCGAGGATGCGGTCGCCGCGGAGATAGGAGTCGACCGAGGGCGCGGGGCCGAGGCGATAGGCCTCGTCGGCGTAGAGGACGTGAAGCGCGGCGCGGTCGGCGTCGGAGTAGACGGCTACGGGCGAGATGCCGAGCTCACGGCAGGCCCGGATGAGGCGGAGTGCGATTTCGCCGCGGTTGGCGATGAGGATCTTGCGCAGGGATGCCACCAGTGAGGGATTTTAGCTGGTTTCCTGAAAATCCGGGTATTTTTACCGGCCCCGGAAAGGCGAGGCAGTGGGTGAGTTTCCCGAAGATGCTGGACGTAAGGTACTGCCGGGGTTTCATCATGATCCATGCATTTGATTTTTCGGATGACGGCTTCATCCGAGGAGGTACATCAGCATGAAAAGCGAACAGCGAGCAGGGCAGTCGATTCCAGAGGAACAGATACGGGAAGTCCTGAACAGGCACTGGCAGGCGTCGGCCGCCGGCGATGTCAACGCAGAGCACGATATCTACGATGACGATGCCATTTGCGATTATCCGCAGTCAGGGGAACGAATCCTGGGTCGAAGCAATTTGCAGGCCTTGCGGAGTCATCATCCGGGCAAGCCGTCCGGCTTTAAGGTCAAGCGAATTTTAGGGAAGGGTGATCTCTGGATCACGGAATATACGATCACCTACCAGGGTCGACCGGCGTACACGGTGAGCATTATGGAATTCCGCGACGATAAGGTCGTGCATGAGACACAGTATTTCGCGGATCCCTTCGAAGCGCCGGCGTGGCGAAGCCAATGGGTTCAGAGGATGGCGTGACGACGGGTTGAAGTGGGGTCATGCGAGGCGATGCGAGTACCTTGCAGCTTCGCCTGTGCGTGAGCGTTTGGCATAAGGAGTTGTCGCTCTCGTGTTCATAGCGGCCTGCCCTGTTTCGCTGGAAAGAGGACGCCGATGACGCGGCTTTCCGGCCGCAGCGCCCACGACGCCATAAGAACAACAGCAAGGACGAGAGGGGCGAGGATGTGAAAGGCGTAGCCGCCGCCGGAACTGCCGCCGACCGCGGCGGAGGACGCAGCGGCGCCGGTCAGATCAAAGAAGATGCCGGCATACGCCCATTCCTTGAGCCGGGGAAAACGCGGCACGAGTATGGCGATGGCTCCAAGCACCTTCCAAACTCCCAGGATGGTCACAAAGTAGAGCGGGTAGCCAAGGATGTGCACGAAGCCCTTGACCGTGTCCGGTACTCGAGCCAACTGCGCGACGCCCCCGGTTCCGATAAAAAATGCTATGAGGACGGTCGTCGTCCAATACACAATGCTTTTCGCTCTTGTGGTCATGAGAATCCTCCCATCACACGCTAGCGAGTGCGATGAATTGTGTCAGCCGTAATTTTGCACCCTGATACGCTGCCTGCTGCTCGGGACCGAAGGCCGAGTGCTTCATACAAACGCGGGTGAGGGGCCGTCCCCTGAAATTTCAGCACGAGTTTCGAGAAATCAGTGATGATTCCGGAATCTCATGTCCCCCAAATATGTTCATTCGCTCGTCAACCGAGTGATACAGGTTGCGGCGTTTCGTGAGCGACAGGTTGCTTCGCCGGCGCGAGCGCGATCAGCACGACGCCGATGACCACGAGGACAGCAACGCCGATCAGTTCTCCGCGGGCAACGATGTTCCGCAATGCCTGGCCGCCCATAAGGACGGCGTGTGCGAGGCTGGACCATGCCGTGAATGCGATCAGGCTGCGGTTTGCCGACGGGTTGCGGACTGCGAGAAGCAGGAAGACGCCGAGCGTGACGTAAAGGCTGAACATCATGGACATGGCGGGCTCCTGCCGCACGAAAACCACCATGGGATAAGCCAACGCCAAAAAAAGCACGCCCACACAGGCAAGCGCGATCTTCAAACCAAGTTCTCGTTTCACGTCTGTCTCCCTTCCACATACCGTGTCGTCGCCGGCGCCGCCGCGCTAGTTCAGGTAGTCGAACGGTGGTAGAGAGTGTAGCTCGCGTTCAAGCCGGGGTGAGATATGTTTTCTCTGCCATCAGCAATGGCAAATTCGCACGTCGGGCGTCTGCTATCGTGCGGGGCGGTTGCGGGCGATGAGCTCCTGGTAGAGGGCGATGGTCTGGGTGGCGATGCTGGACCAGGCGAAGTGCTGCTCTACGCGGCGACGGCCGGCTTCGCCCATTTGCTTCGCGAGCGCGGGATCTTTGAGCAGCGCGGTGAGCCTGGCGGCGAGGTCGCGCGCGAACTGGTCGGGATGGGTGGGAAAGCTGGTGACGGGATCCTGGTCGAAGGGGACGAGGTAGCCGGTTTCATGATCGACGACGACTTCGAGGATGCCGCCGGTGGCGCTGGCGACGACGGGGGCGCGGCAGGCCATCGCTTCGAGATTGATGATGCCGAAGGGCTCGTAGACCGAGGGGCAGCAGAAGACGCGGGCGTGCGAGTAGAGCTGGATGGTTTCGGCGCGGGTGACCATCTTCTCGATCCAGACGATGTGCGGGTTGTGATGGCGGGCCTCGTCGACTTTGGCGCGCATCTCGGCGGCGATCTCCGGCGTGTCGGGCGCGCCGGCGCAGAGGACGATCTGGGTTTCCGGCGGGAGGTAGCGGATGGCGTCGACCAGATGGGTGACGCCTTTCTGGCGGGTGATGCGGCCGACGAAGAGGACGTAGGGGATGGCGGGATCGACGCCATACTGCGTGAGCGCGGTGGTGTCGGCGGTCTGCTGGTATTCGTCGAGGTCGATGCCGTTGTAGATGACGTGGACGCGATCGGCGGGGACGTCGTAGGCGCGAAGCACGTCGGCCTTGGTGCCGTGGGAGACGGCGATGATGGCGTCGGCGTCGAGGATGGCGGTGCGCTCCATCCATGAGCTCATGGCGTAGCCGGAGCCGAGCTGCTCGGACTTCCAGGCGCGCAGCGGCTCGAGCGAGTGCGTGGTGAGCACGAAGGGAATGTTGTAGAGCTTTTTGGCGAGGAAGCCGGCCATCGAGACGTACCAGGTGTGGGTGTGGCAGACGTCGATGCCTTCGAGGGCTTTGACCTGGGTGAGATTGAGGCTGAGGGCTTCGAGCGCGCCCTTGAATTTGCCGGTGGTGCCGTCGGTGATCTCGGACCAGGGCTCCTGTCCGCGCACGTGGAGGCGGCCGATGTCGGAATGCTGCTTGCCCCAGCAGTGGACTTCGACGTCGATTCTTTTTGCGAGCTCGCGGCTCAGGTAATCGACGTGAACGCCGGCGCCGCCGTAGATGTTGGGCGGGAATTCCTTGGTGAAGAGGGCTGCTTTCATGGCGTTCTCCTGAGGGGGCGGCAAGGCCGGTTCAGGATAGGGCTCGGGGTGAGGGGGCGGCAAGCTGCGGCTGTTTGTTAGAGCGTCTGCGGTTTTGCTGTTGCTGCTCTGGCGCGGAGGCCCCAGAGGATGAGCAGCGTCGATAGCGACGTAGGCGATGCCTACGGACATGAAGCCGATGGTGACGAAGCTTTCCTGCCAAGGCTGTCCGTGGTGGCCCGGCGCGGTGATGGGAGAAAGCGCTCCGGTGTTGAAGACGGCGGCGAGCGTGGTCATGAGCCAGTTCGCGTAGGTGGCGTAGAGGGTGATCCAGTAGGTGGTTGTCTTTACGGAGGGCGGCAATGTTACGTGGGTCCACACTGCGCCCAAGGCGAGCAGGAAGGTTCCGTTCATGACGCCCTCGAGATGCGCGGCGAGGCCCATGCGGACATTCGGGAAACTGTGCTCTGCAAAGCCGGTGAAGAGCCCAAGCAGAAACAGGAACATGCCATGCCACATCAGGCGGCGATTGCTGCTTTCCATGCGATGACTCCTTTTATTGCGGGGGAGGGGAGGGCTTTCCTTGATCGGTTTTGTAACAGCAATCGGTTTGTCGCGGCAATGGAGAATCAAACAACGCGTCGTGGGGGAGTTCTCTTCGCCTTCATTTTATTCAAACCAATGAATCCCACCACCGCGAGAACGCCCGTAGCCATCAGTGCTAGTGGGCCGAAATCGCGCTGGCTGGCTGCAGAAAAGTCTTCCAGCGAATTTGTGTTCGGATCGCGAGGATCAAAGTAGACCTTCATCTGCTCCCCAACGATGGCTTCGTCTGTCGGGGATTGACTGATGCCCGTGTATTGCCTTCCCGAGACTGTGAATGAATATCGATACTGGTTGTGATTCGATATTTCGTGCGCGGTGATGAGGCAAATCGTGTCACGCTCACGATTGGCCACAGCAGCTTTTTGGTGCGATTCCGTGACTAAGAAAGTGGCCCCCAGAGCCCATGGCAGGGTGACAGCCAGTGCCCACCAAGATCGCCAATCGGCTTTGGAGCGCGGAGAGAGGAACCACTCGGAGAACGTCACCGCGTGATTATTCAATATGCTGGTTAAGTTGACGAGGAGGGATTAATGGGAACTGATTACCGAATTCCGGTAGTGGGTCAAGGCTAGTTTGGAACGCCAAGGGGGGAGGCTCGCCCTGGGGCGCGGGTTCCGGTATACTGGCTGATGTCGCCCTACGGGCGATTTTCAGGATATCCATGCCTAAGCTGAAGACACACAAGGGCGCGGCCAAGCGCTTCAAGAAGACTTCCACGGGCAAAGTGCTCCGTGGACAGACGAAGATGCGCCACATTTTGACATCGAAGGAAAAGAAGACCAAGCGCCACCTGGGTGGCACGGTACTGGTCTCCGAAGCCGATTTGCCAAAGGTGCTGCGCATGATTCCGTACGCCTGATTCGGCCGGGCCGGGGTAACGCGTACCCTGTGAGCCCACCATGCCGAGTGAGAGCGATGAGCGAGTGAAGAGGTTTAAAGCAGCGGCCCTCCCGGGCGCTGCCTCCTGCCTCCAGCCGCATAACGAAGTACGCAAAGGAGAACCAACGAGATGCCCCGCGTAAAACGTGGAACCAAACGGCTTGCCCGCCGCAAAAAGATACTGAAGAGGGCAAGCGGCTATTTCCTTACCAAATCGAAGCTCTACCAGGCAGCGCAGGAGGCCGTCGAGCGCGGCCTGAAGTTTGCCTATTCCGGCCGCCGGCAGAAGAAGCGCCAGTTCCGCTCGCTGTGGATCGTGCGCATCAATGCTGCCGCGAAGCAGAACGGCACCAGCTATTCGCAACTGATCCATGGGCTGAAGCTGGCCGGGATTGAGCTGGACCGGAAGATTCTTTCTGATCTGGCTACGAATGATGCTGCTGCTTTCAGTGCGCTGGTGAAGACGGCTAAGGATGCTGCGGCGAAGCCGGTTACGGTGTAGTCAGCACAGCAGAAGAATGGAAAAGCCCGGCGATTGCCGGGCTTTTCTTATTGCTGGCGATGTTATAGCCAGGGGCGTTTGCGGCGGCGGGGCTCGCCGCTTTCGATCACGTCGAGTGCTTCTGTGTTCGCTTCTGCGGCGGACCTGGTGTAGCGCTTGCGGATGACCCAGAAGACCAGTAGCCCAGCCAGCAGGGCGATGATGACGAGCGTGAGGGTGAGGTGGTGTTTGAAGAGATCGCCGACGACGTCGACGATCTGAGGGCCGTATTTGATGGTTAGGGCGGCTTCAACGCCGAAGCGCACGGCGCGGCCGGTGAAGACGGCGAGCATGAAGTGCCAGATCTTCATTTCGAATACGCCCGCGCCGAAGACGAAGGCCTTCCATGGCGTGGGCGGGGGCAGGGCCGAGGGGATGGCCATGGCGAGGAATTCCTGCTTTTCGAAGCGGGCCATCATAGCCTCGTAGCGGGCGCGGTCGATGCGGCGCAGCAGGAAGAGCTCGCCGCCGGCACGGCCGAGCAGGAAGGGGATGAGGCCGCCGATGGCCGACCCGGCAGCGGCCATGACCACGTAAATCCAGGCATGGCGGTGGTCGTTCCACGCCCAGGTGGCGATGAGCGGATCCATGGGGATGGGGATAGTGCCGGAATCGACGGCGCCGGCGAGCAGCGCGCCCCAGACGCCGAGCGGGCCGAGCACGCCGAGGACAAAGCCCTTGTAGCGGGCGAGCCACTTCGCGAGGAACTTGCTCACGCGCGATGTGCTCCCTCGCCTTTGTCATGCAGCGCTTCTGCGTGGGGATCACTGCCGCTGAGCAGTGCGATGGCGTGCGGGATGAGATCGAGCACGGCCTCAAGCGAGGTGACAGCACCTTCGGGCGAGCCGGGGAGATTGACGATGAGCGCGCGGCCGGAGGTGCCGGAGATGGCGCGGCTGAGCGCGGCGAGCGGTGTGCGGCGGGCACCGGCCGAGCGCATGCGCTCGGCGAAGCCGTCGAGGATGCGGTCGCAGACGGCGCGGGTGGCTTCCGGCGTGACGTCGCGCGGGGCGATGCCGGTACCGCCGGTGGTGACGATCAATGCGGCATGTGCGGCGTAAGTGCGGAGGGCGGACTCGATGAGCGCCTGCTCGTCGGGGACGAGGTGCGGGCCTTCGACGGCAAAGCCGGCGGCCTGGAGCGCCGCGGCGGCAGCGGGCCCGGAGGTGTCCGGGCGCTCACCGCGGGTGCGGGAATCACTGATGGTGAGGACCACAGCCTTGGCTGGCTGCGGCAAAGCAGAGGACATATCGCGATTGTAGGGGCTGTGCGTGGGTATAGGCGCGACGCGGGCCGTTTCCACAGGGAATCCTGCGTGATTTTATGGTATTCGGTGGCAATCGTTAGAAATACTGCGCGATTTTAAAACAGAGGAGCCTTTAAGGAGTTATCAGTGTGTGATTTTAATGATTACCGTGTGATTATAGTGAATAGTGTGAGATTTTGGAGTAATCCTGCGCGATAATGATCGAGCGCGAACTTAGGGCGGTAGATTCCCATGGCTCAACAATATTCTGAAGGTGATCTACAGGCGATCCTCGATCTGGTGCAACCGCATCCGGCCGGGATTGGTATCGCGGAAGTTGCTCGCGGGCTGCCGGCGGTGCGGCCGCGGACACTGCAGGATCGGCTGAAACATCTCGTCGACAGCGGACGGCTGCTCAAACAGGGCAATGCCCGGGCGACGCGCTATATGGTGCCGCGGCCGTCCCTTGTTTCTGCATCCATTCCGGTCACTGGAGATAGAACAGCGGAGTCGGCCATTCCTCTCTCTGCGCCGAGCATCGCTCTCCGAAATTATCTGCGCCAGCCGCTCCAGGCGAGGAAGCCTGCGGGCTACAACCGGCAGTTCCTGGATTCCTATCGACCGAATTCGACTTTCTACTTATCGGCAGACGAACGAGCGGAGCTTGCGAAGGCAGGAAACCCGCACATCGGCGTGGAGGCGGCAGGCACGTACGCGAAGCAGATTCTCCATCGCCTGCTGATTGATTTGTCGTGGAACTCGAGCCGTCTGGAGGGGAATACCTATTCACTGCTCGATACCAGGCGGCTGATTGATTTTGGAGAAGAGGCGCAGGGGCAGGACCGGCTGGAAGCGCAGATGATTCTCAACCACAAGGAGGCGATTGAGTTTCTGGTGGGCTCGGCCGAGGAGATCGGCTTCAATCGCTACACGATCCTGAATCTGCATGGGATTCTTGCGAACAACCTGTTGCCGGATGAGGGCGCGGAGGGACGGCTGAGAACGCGGGCCGTCGGCATTGAGAGATCAACATTCCATCCGCTGGAAGTGCCGCAGCTGATTGAGGAGTGCTTCGATCAAATCCTGACAACGGCTGCGGCCATCGCAGATCCGTTTGAGCAGGCATTGTTCGCGATGGTGCAATTGCCATATCTGCAGCCCTTCGAGGATGTGAACAAGCGGGTCTCGCGACTGGCGGCGAACATACCGTTCATCCAGCAAAATCTGACCCCACTATCGTTCACGGATGTTCCGCGGGGCCTGTATACGGAGGGAATGCTCGGCATATACGAACAGAACGATGTCCATCTGCTGAAGGACGTCTTTGTGTGGGCGTATAAGCGATCGGCGGAGCAGTATGCGGCCGTTCGACAGTCGGTGGGCGAGCCTGACCCCTTTCGCATGAAGCACAGGGAGGCGCTGCGCCAGGTGGTTTCCGAGGTGGTGCGCCGCGGCATGAATCGAAGGGGCGCGATTGCATATATCGCCGAGTTCGCGCAGCAGAATATTGCAGCAGCGGAGCAGGAGCCGTTTCGAGAGACAGCGGAAGCGGCCCTTATCAACCTGCACGAAGGAAATTTTGCCCGCTATCAGATACGGCCCAGCGAGTTTGCGCAATGGAAACTCGGCTGGGCCGCGGGCAACTGACACTTCTTAGGCCGGCGTCTGCGTCTGGATTGCATTCAGCCGCGCGACGATTTCGGCGGGCAGCTTTAAAGTTGCTGCCGCGAGATTTTCGCGCAGGTGTTCGAGCGAGGATGTGCCGGGGATGAGCAGGATGTTCGGAGAGCGCTCCAGCAGCCAGGCGAGCGCGACCTGCATGGGGGTGGCGCGCAGGGACGCTGCTATTTCATCCAGAGCGGAGGATTGCAGCGGGGTGAAGCCGCCCAGAGGGAAGAACGGCACATAGGCGATGCCCTGTGCGGCGAGCTTGTCGATGAAGGCGTCGTCCTGCCGATTAACCACGTTATAGAAGTTCTGGATGCAGACGATGTCGGTGATGGGCTGGGCCTCCGCCAATTGAGCGGCGCTGACGTTGCTGAGGCCGAGATGGCGAATGAGCCCCTGCTGTTTGAGCTCAGCGAGCACGGTGAGCGGTGCTGCGATGGAGCCTTCTGTCGGCCCCTGCAAACCGCCGACGCGGAGGTTGACGACATCGAGGACATCGAGCGCGAGGTTGCGAAGATTGTCGTGCACGGCATCGATGATCTCCTGGCGTGCGAGCGCCGGTAGCCAGGATTTGTTCGGGCCACGGCGCGCACCGACTTTGGTGACGATGACGAGACCGTCCGGATAGGGATGGAGCGCCTGGCGGATGAGTTGATTGGTGACGTGCGGACCGTAGAAGTCGCTGGTATCGATGTGGTCCACACCGGATGCGATGGCCTCGCGCAGGACCGCGACGGCCTGGTCGGGATCCTGGGGTGGCCCCCAGACGTGCGGGCCGGCGAGCTGCATGGCTCCGTAGCCCATTCGATTGACGGTCGTGGATGTGCCGGGCAGCGTGAAGCTGCCGCCGAGACTGATTTGTGTCGTCATGCTGTTGGGTTCCCTTCGCTGCAATATTTTTATTTTGCCGGGCTTACGGGTTGGATGAAGCAGAGCAGGCGGGGTGTGCACATATCTGGAGGCAACTTCGAGGCAGGCTAGCTTCGACCCGCAGCTTTTGAATATCCGGCCCGAACATCTGCATCCGATAATTACGCCTATGTACAACGCAAAAGCCTATTCTGCTGCCAGTGCGACATCGCCGCTTGCTTCCACCACGATCGCGCGGCGCGATCCAACCGATACCGATGTGCAGATCGAGATTCTGTTCTGCGGCATCTGCCACTCCGACCTGCACCAGGTGCGCAATGAATGGAGCGGCGTGATGCCGACGGTGTATCCGTGTATCCCCGGGCACGAGATCGTGGGCCGAGTGACGAAGGTGGGTTCGGCAGTCAAGAAGTTCAAAGCTGGAGACGTTGCGGCTGTGGGCTGCATGGTGGACTCCGACGGCACCTGTCCCGAATGCAAAGCGGGCCTGGAACAGTTCTGTCCGAACATGACGTTGACCTACAACTTCCCTGATAAGCACACGGGCGGCGTCACCTACGGCGGTTATTCAGAGAGCGTGGTGGTGGATCAGCGGTTCGTTCTGAAGGTGCCGGCGAATCTTGATCTGGCTGGTGCGGCTCCCCTGCTCTGCGCCGGCATTACGACGTTTTCGCCGCTGCATCACTGGGGCGTGACCAAGGGCAAGAAGGTCGGCATTGTGGGCCTGGGCGGACTCGGCCACATGGGCGTGAAGTTCGCGCGCGCGCTGGGCGCGCATGTCGTCTTGTTCACCACGTCGCCGAACAAGAAGGATGACGCTCTGCGTCTGGGCGCGGACGAGGTTGTGGTTTCGCGCAATGCGGATGAGATGGCAAAGCATACCGGCAGCTTCGACTTCATCCTGGATGCTGTTTCGGCGGATCACGACGTCAACGCTCTTCTGGCGCTGCTGCGCCGGGATGGCAATCTGACGATGGTGGGCGCGCCGGAGAAGCCGCTTCCGGTCTCCGTATTCAGCCTGATTTTTGGCCGCAGGAGCCTTTCCGGATCGCCGATCGGCGGCATCGCCGAAACTCAGGAGATGCTGGACTTCTGCGGGAAACACAACATCACGGCGGATGTTGAGGTGATCCCGATCCAGAAGGTCAACGAGGCTTACGAGCGGCTGCTGAAGTCGGATGTGAAGTATCGCTTCTCGATCGACATGGCTTCGCTGAAGAACGCATAAAACGCATAAGAACAGACACAGGGAGCCCGCCCGGGCTCCCCGTGCATTTATCGCAGCGGCTCCTCGCGATAGAGCTGCGCTGTGTGGCGCGCGGTGATGAAGATGGTCATGGCGAACATGGAGATGGCTGCGATGATGCCGCCGACGTCGAAGAGCAGCCATTTGTAACCGAAGATGGTTGCGTATGGGCTGTGCAGGAGCGCGAAGTTGCCGATGATGAGCAGAATGCGGATCTCCGTGGGGCCGAAGATGCCCTGCGAGAGCTCGAAGCACGACAGGGTGTAGGTGGCGAGATAGCTTTCGGCTGAGAGCAGCAGAAATCCGATGAGCATGGCGATCGCGATGGGCCAGTGCGCGAGGCCGGAGAGGCCGAGGCCGCACATGAGCGCGGTGGCCCCAAGGATGTCCACCATGTGGTCGACGTAGAAGCCGAAGCGCGGACGCTGCTGATTGCGGGCGCGCGCGAGGGTGCCGTCCATGCTGTCTCCAAACCAGTTGAGGACAATGCAGAGATTCACCAGGAGCAGGGCGTAGCGCGTCTCGCGTGTGAGAACGTACGCGGCGCCGGCGGCGATCTGCGCGGCGAGGCCGAGGGCGGTGAGCTGGTCGGAGGTGAGCCAGTGCGGCGCGCGGTGCGCCATCCATTCAAGCGCGCGCTTTTCGAACGAGGCGGTGAGCGAGCGGTTGACGCGATGCGCGGGCTTGAAGCTTACCGGGAGCCCGGTGGTGATGGTGGTGCTCATGGTTACTGTCCTTTCAGTGCGAGGCTCTGGGGAGGGGCCTGTTTCTTTACGAGGGCGTCGCATGTGGAGCGGAGCGTGAACTCGAGCGAATCGCGGGGGATGCTTTCGATATACGGCGCGATGGCCCAGCCGAGACCGTGCGGAATGGAGCGGGTGAGCGAGACGGCCTCGACCTGCAGGTAGAGGCCGCCGTCCTTCTCCTCGTAGCTCCAGTAAGTATTCAGCCGCCAGAGGAAGCCGTGTTCCTGATCGGGGCTGAGGGCGCGCTCGGCGTTTGTGCCTGGGGCGTAGATTTCAGAGATTTTCGCGCTGCGCGAGGTGCTGTAGCCGTGCCGCGCATCGAGGCGTCCATAGGCGATGTCGTAGGTAGTGTCGAGCACCACGGTGATGACGTGCTGCTGGCGGATGCGCATGGCTGCCTGCATCTGGTCGCCGCTTCGCGCGGTCAGCCGGGCCTGAAGCACCTGCGGCGCGAAGTGTTGCGGATAGGCGGCGAAGTCCTGCATCAGGCGCTCGAAGTCCTGAGCCGTGGCTTCGGGAACGAAGGCGGTGCCGCGCCAGTCATGCAGCAGCGATCCGGAGACTTCCGCGCCGGCGGACGGGGTGAGGCGCTCGATGACCGGCTTTCCGTTGTGCAGGCGCGTTGCGGCGGCGGGATCGACGGCGAGGAAGGTGTCGCTGGAGCGATGCTGCTGGGCGATACGCGCTTCGACCCTGGCGGTGTAGGCGTCGAAGGCTGCCTGGGCCGCAGGTGTGGGCTGGGCCAGCAAAGAATTTGGAGCCGCGGATAGAAGCATTGCGGCAGCGAGCGTGAAGAAGTGTCTGCTCATGCTGGGAGGTTGCGCCTTTCCGGAGGGCGAGACAATGCAAGGCGCCTCACGCGGGGTAAGTTTGATCCTCACGGGGCAAGTGATTGTGAGCGCGTGGGTTCGGCGGAGTTCTCACTTACGCTGCATGGCGAGCGAGCGTCGCATGTCGGCTACACTGGCGCCAGCGATGAGCGAGGTACGCCCAGCAACGCGGTATCGCTTCGGCGTTTTCGAAGCAGACACGACGACGGGCGAGCTTCGCCGACAGGGTCTCCGGGTGAAGCTGCATGCGCAGCCTTTGCAGCTTCTGTTCCTGCTGCTCCAGCGGCCGGGCGAGCTGCTGACGCGGGAGGAGATCAGCCGCGAGCTGTGGCCGGACGGGACTTTCGTCGACTACGAGCATGGCGTGAACTCGGCGGTGAACCGCATCCGCGAGGCGCTGGGGGATAAGGCGAGCAGCCCGCGATTTATTGAGACGCTGGCGCGGCGCGGCTATCGCTTTGTGGCTCCGGTGGAGCGGATTGTAGTGGAGGGGGATGGCCTGGACAGCGCGGCTGCTCCGGAGCTTGCAGGATCAGGTGCGATTGCTACGGAGCCAGAGGCGAATTTTTTCGATCGCGTGCTTTCCGGTCCGGAGGATTTGCCGAAGAGTCCGCATCATGTGGTGAAGGCGTTATTCCTGTTGCTCGAGGCGATGTATCTGGCTTTTTATGTCGGCGCGCTGGCGAACCTGGCGGAGATACGTGAGCTGATTGCGCCTTTGCCGCATGCGTCACAGATATTGACTGTCCTGATTGTGACGGCGGCGATCCTGATTCCGGTGCGCGCCTTTCTGCTGAGCGCGGTGCTCTTCCGCGCTCCGGGAATGCGGGGCAAGTTTCTAAAGCTGTGGCCGTTGCTGCTGGTGCTGGATGTGCTGTGGGCGCTGTCTCCGTTTTTGCTGCTGCACCATATCAATTACGGGCTGGCGCTGGCGTGCATGGCGCTGCTGGTGTATTCGCCGTTTGCGCAGCGGTCGCTGATTTTGATGGGGGCTGGGGACGGGGATCGAAAGAGTGCTGGTTGAGCGGCGCTTGCGCGCCGGTATTGAACGATAGGTACAGCAGGTCCCTTCGACCTCCGACGGCTGTCGGGATGAGCTACCCCGCTCCTCAGGCTGCACCGCGAGTGTGACGGATACAATCCCCGCCGCTTTTAGACGGAGAACCCGCTTCGCTCAGGATGGGGCACCCAGGGTGGTGGTGAGAATTTCGGTGGCGACTTAGAACGTGACGGAGGGCAGCCATGCGCCGGCCGGCGCGTTGTAGAGGCCTGTGCTCATCAGGGTCATTGGCTGGACGACGCGAAGACCATTTGCGAGCGACCAGCGCAGCAGCGCGGCATTGCGTGAGGGCACCAGGACGCCGGGGCCTCCGAAGGATTCCGCGGAAGCGATCAGCGCCTGCATGTCGAGATTGCTTTCTGCCGTTGCGTGGCCGAAGAAGGCCAGCGAGCTGGTGTAGCCGGTGATGCGGCCGGCGCGCTCGACGATGAGAGCGGTGTTCTGCTGGATGCCCTGCTCGAGCTCCGCGCGGCGATCGTAGCCATGCACCTGATGGGAGAGCGCGTTGCAGGCGTCGACATCGGAGGGTTGCGCGGGGCGAACGGTGCATCCCGGAACACTGCGCTGGCGCGGGTGTCCCTGGATGCAGGAGAGCGGCTCGCGGACGTCGAAGCCGAGGCTGGTGTAGAGCGAGAGCGAGCGATTGTGAAAGGCGGCCTGTACCAGCCGGACGCCGACGGCGCCGTGCTCCGCTGCGCGGTCCATGACGGCCTGCATCAGGCGGCGACCGACGCCGCGATTTTGCACAGCGGGGTCGATGGTGATGGGACCGATGCCGGCAATGATGGCGCGCTCATCGAGCACATTGCTGCCGACGACGCGGCCATCGATCTCCGCGACGACCGAGTAGAGGCCGGGAGTCGAAAACATATTTGAGAGCAGGCCGATTGCGGCCTCCGCGTGGGGCAGATCGGAGGGGAAATTGTGCGCCGCGTTGAGAGTGGAGAAGGCCTGGTAGCAGATCTGGCCGCAGATGGCACTGTCCTGGGGCGTCGCCGGGCGGATGCGTACTTCCGGTTGGGATTTTGCGGACATGGAGTGAGTCTCTCGTTTGGTGCGGAGAGTATAGACCGGTCCGGTGCTAGCTCGGCTCCGATGCGGATTTCTCTGGAAACAAGCCTGGCATCCAGCGATGGGCCAGTGCGGCCGGAAAGGTGAGGCGGAGCGGGGCGTACGGGCTTGCGGAAGCGAGCACTCCGCGTTCGAGCAGCGACGATACGATGCGGCGCGCCTGACGTCCGGTTGTGCCAACAACGGCACCGGCATCCCCACGCGGCAATTCGCCGCGATAGAGAACAGCCTCAAGAATGCTTTCGGATTTCGGCGGCAGCGTACCGAGGCGGATCTCTTCTTTCGCCCATAGCAGAATGCGGGCTCGCAGGCGATCGGGTTGCACCAGTTCTTCCATGAATGTGACCTGATCGATGCAAACGGTGAGAAAGAACCGTGTGAATTCCGCCAATGCCTCTTCGCTGAGATTTCCGCGGCCGTCCAGATCATTACGCCGCGTCCGATCGCAATTGGCGAGGAGCTGTTTGTATGTTGTCTCATTGCGCGCCAATCCACGCGAGGCCGACCATACGGCGCCGGTATCGAGCGTCTCGAGGAGCATGGCATGGGACATCAGCCGCGTGACTCTACCATTGCCATCGAGGAACGGGTGTATCCACAAGAGCCGATGGTGAGCCGCAGCGGCGGCGAGCACCAGGTCGGTCTTCCCAAGGCTTCCGTAAACATCTCCAAGACGATGCAGGAAGCGAGGCACGGCACCGGGACTGATGGCGAAATGATCGCCGACTCTAACGTTCCCAAAGCGCAACTCGCCGGGCACAACACGATGGCGCTCCTTCGTCTCCGGATCTTCCACCCAAAGCAGATCGTCCGGCAGCAGTTCGCAGAAGCGCCGATGGATTTCGCAGATTCCCTCAATGCTGAAAGGCCCGATGCTGGCGAGGCCGCCTTCATCGATCCATTGCTGGACCGCAATGTGGGCTTTCGCCTCAAGTTGCAGGTCTCGCTTTCGCCGGTCGTGACTAAAGTCATCGCGGAGCGCTCGTTCTATATCGACCGGATGCGTGTTATGGCCCTCAATGAGGTTCGAGTAGTAACAGTTCATCGCGCGAACGAGGTTGGCGAGAGCGGCGAATAGAGTCGGTGGCAGGCTGCGTCTGAACCCAGAGGATTTTTGGGCCAGATCGAAAGCAATGTCGGTCAGCGGCCCACGATGGCGGGAGCTGTGGCCGATCCAGAGCGGCTCCATCTGTGAGATGGATTCGCCTCTATCCGCTGCTTTGATGTCCGCTTTCATGTCCGCTTCAAGGCCAGTGATAACTGGCAGCATATCATTGATATAGGGGTAAGTAAGAGGACTATGTGTCCGCTTTTATGTCCGCTTTGATGTCCACTTAGGTCTGCATTGGAGTGGGTGCTTCCGACTACGCCGGGCAGTTGCAGCTTACGCGGTGACCGGGGGGCATGGTGCCGTCGAGTGCGGGGATGCAGGCACCGTGGGGGTCGCGCTGGGGGTGGCCGAGTTTGGCGTCGATGCGGGCTTCGAAGCGCTCGGAGATGAAGTGCTCCAGCCGTTCGGCTTCGTCGTGCAGCTCGTCGAGTTTGTAGTCGAGCATGCGGTGGAGGAAGGTTTCGATGAGGCGGTGGTGACGGACGATTTCAAGGGCGCGGCGACGGCCGTTGGGCGAGAGGCTGACCCCGCGATGGCGTTCGTATTCAACCAGGGGGTTCTGGGCGGCGGCGAGTTTCTGCAGCATGTTGGTGATGGAGGCGGGCGCGACGCCGAGGCGGTCGGCGAGTGCGGTGGAGCCGACGCGGTGGCCCTCCGCTCCGCCGAGGACGAAGATGGCCTTCAAGTAGTCATCGACCGACTCGCTCCCCTTGTGCACGCTGGGGCGGGGGCTGTGCGGCATGGTGCGCGGCTTGCGGCGGGACGGGCGAGACTCCAATCTGGATTCCGATCTGGGTGGGCCAAGGGTGCTGGGCATGGGATAGTTTTTGGATGTTCCCCGCCAAGGATTGTTTCTGGATGTCGGGGACGCTCGTGGCACAGCATACGCTTTCCTGGGCGGTGCTGTGGGACGTAACGCGGTGGAATGCCGGGATGAGTTCTGATGCGGGAACGGGCTTGTGGTATCCCACCCTTCGCTTTCCACCCCCACCTGCGAAAAGCGCGCAGTTTGGGGACCCCGGGTTCGCTCAGGATGGGGCACCCGCTGTAGTGAGCCGCAAACTGTGGCATCCCACCCTTCGCTCAGGCTCAGGATGGGGCACCCGCTGTAGTGAGCCGCCAACTGTGAGGGAAGAACCCTAGTACGTATGACGTAACAAAAGGATACGAAGACCCGGCGGAGGGAAGAATGAGACAATAATCGAACGGCAATGCGGGTTCCTGGCGGGCCGTCCAGGTGAGAGACCGCGTCCGGCCTCAACAGAGAGCATGGCGATTATAGAAGTTCCACCACCGCAGAGCGCGCCACCCGAGCCGCCCGCCGGTCCCAAATTTCGCCGGAAATCCTCCACTCGCTACGAGGGTCTGGAAGCCGATGAGCTGCTGCACCTCATCGACAACCTGGAAGACGAGCGGTCGCGGGCCCGTGTGCGCGAGGGGATTTACATCTCGCTGCTGGCGCACGTGCTTGTTTTCCTGTGGATACTGTTCGGGCCGCGCTACATCCTGCATAAGCCCAAGGTGGTGAGCCCGTTTGACGTGCTGACGGAACGGCAGAAGAAAGAGATGACTTATCTGAGCCTGCCGCCGGATGCGCTCAAGAACATCCAGCCGAAGAATCCCAAGGCGCTCTCCGACAAGAACCGGGTTGCGCAGTCGCAGCACCCGACGCTGGACAAGAAGACGCTGGAGCAGTTGCAGGCGATGCGGCGTGCGGGCCCGCCGGCGCCCACGCCCGAGCAGCCGAAGTCCACTTTGCCCGAGACGACACCACAGCCGGCGCAACCGCAGCCTGCACCGCAGCAGCCGAAAGCAACTCAGCCGCTACAGCCGAAGCTGGAGGGTGTGAACCCGGCTCCTCCGCCGGAGCCGAAGCCTGCGCCGACCAAGCCGAACTTTAATACCGGATTGTCAGCGGGCGACCAGATTCGCGAGGCGGCGCGTGGCGCCCAGTTGCCGCAGGCGCCGAGCGGCGACTATGGCGCGAATCGCGCGCCACAGCATCCGGGACTGAATGGCAGCGTAGAAATTCTGAGCGACACGATGGGGGTGGACTTTGGCCCCTACATGCAGCGCGTGATCGCGGCGACGTACCGGTCGTGGCTGCCGCTGATTCCGGAGTCGGCGCGGCCGCCGCTGGATAAATCGGGCAAGGTGGGGATTGAATTTGTCATCGCGAAGGACGGCAGCGTACAGGGGATGAAGCTGAAGTTTCCCTCGGGTGATGTGGCGCTGGACCGCGCGGCGTGGGGTGGGATTACCGGCGCGTCGCCCTATCCGCCGCTGCCCAAGGAGTTCAAGGGGCCATATCTGGCGCTGCGTTTCGGCTTCTACTACAACGTTCCCGAAGAAAAGTAAGCCATGGCGGACGAACGGGATGACCGGGATGATCCGCGGTATCTGCAACTACGGAAGCGACAGATTGCGGGACTGCTGATCGTCGCGCTGGTGGTGCTGATTGTCGCGCTGGTGCGCGCGCATTCCGGAGATCTGTTTCCGCGCGGCTGGTGGCGCTGGTGACGGAGCTGCCGCTGCTGGTGGTGCTGCTGGGGCCGACGGCCAGCGGCAAGACGGCGTTGTCCCTGGTGCTGGCGGAAAAGTTCAACGGCGAAATCGTGAGCTGCGATTCGGTTGCGGTGTATCGCGACTTCGAGATCGGCACGGCGAAGCCGAGCGCAGAAGAACGGGCGCGGGTGCCGCATCACTGCATCGACATCGTTTCGCCGGATCATGAATACAGCGCGGGCGACTACCAGCGGGATGCGCGCGCGGCCATTCATGAGATTACGGCCCGGGGGCGGATGCCGATCGTCACCGGCGGGACAGGGTTGTACCTGCGGGCGCTGCTGGAAGGGCTGTTTGCGGGGCCGCGGCGTTCAGAGCCACTGCGCGCGCGGCTGAAACGGTCGGGAATGCGACACAAAAGCGGTTGGCTGTCGCGCGTTCTAGAGAAGCTCGACCCTGCGGCGGCGAGCAGGATTCATCCGAACGATACTCCGAAGCTGATTCGCGCGATCGAGGTGTCGCTCGAGGCACGGCGACCGATCACGGAGGCGTGGAGCGCGGGCGCTGAACCGCTGACGGGATATCGCGTACTGCGCATCGGCCTCGCGCCGGAACGGAAGGCGCTTTACGCGCGGATCGATGCCCGGGCGGGGGCGATGTTCGAGCGCGGGCTGGTGGAAGAGACGCGGCGGCTGATGGAGAAGTATGGCGGCGAGCGGAAGATATTCGATGCGCTGGGCTACCGGCAGGCGAAGCTGCTGCTGGCGGGCGAACTGACAGAGGCGCAGGCGACGGAAGCGGCGCAGCGCGGGCATCGCAATTATGCGAAGCGGCAGCTTACGTGGTTCCGGCGGGAGCCGGAGGTGCGGTGGCTGGCGGGGTTTGGGGATGATGCGGAGATTCAGCAGGCGGCGCTGGATACGGTCGGAACGTCCCCTGCCAGTGTTTAGCGAAGGGTCGGCAGCGTCTCGCTCGATTTGATCATTTCGAACATGGTATGGCCGAATTTCTCATGTGGAAACTCGCGGTACACTCCCCAGCCGTGGCTTCGATAGAACTCGACCGCCCGAGTATTTGACTGAACGACGCGAAGGCGAAGTGTGTCATGTCCACGATCGCGTATTTCATGTTCAGCATGTGCCAGCAGCTTGCCACCGATCCCAAGCTTGCGGCTTCCGCGCCGAACCCACAGATCGCTGATCGATTCAGCGCTGGTCATGGTCACGCCCAAGATTTCTTCTCCTGAGACTGCCAACCACGCGGAGAGCCAATTGGATTCTCCAACCGGCACTGGAGGAATGGGGAATAAATAGGCAAAGGTTTCATCCGCGATGGCCTGTACCAAAGCCTGCACCGAATCGTTCTCGCTCGATTCAGCGCGGCGGATGATGATCTCTGCCGACATGCCGGTTACTACTCCAGTGCAGTGAGAGAAGGCGATTAGCTGCAGGGGGTGAGGTTGTTGCCTGCGGTGCCTGAGGTGTTGGTGGAGGTCATGTTGAGTGTGACCTGGAAGCACTTGCTGGTGGAGAGTGCGCCGTTGACGGCGGTGCCGTAGATGCGGATGATGCTTTGGCCGGCGGGCGTGCCCTGGTTCGCGGACGGGCCGTAGTTCAGGTAGCGGTAGCGCTGGGCGCAGGAGCTTGCGCCGCCGATGAGGCTGCCGACGACGCAGAGCATGGCCAGGGTGCGCAGACCGCGATGGCGGCCGAAAGCGAGGCCCGCGAGGCCGAGCGCGCCGGGCAGCAGGAAGCAGTAGACGAGGCCGTTGTTGCCTGGCGCAGAGAGGACTTGCCGCCGCCGGAAGGCGCGGTGGTGTTGAGCGTCATGGTGCTGAGGCCGTTGACGCCGGCGACATCCACGTTTGAGGGCAGGAAGTTGCAGGTGGTGAACAGCGGCAGGCCGGCGCAGGAGAGCGCGACGTAGTTGCTGAAGCCGGCTCCGGGCGCGACGGTGATGGCTACGGTGCCCTGGGCGCCTGCGGTGAGGTTCAGGGTGGCGGGCGTGGCGGAGAGCGAGAAGGCTGGGGGCGTGGCTTCCGAGGTTATGTCCGCTGCTTCGGAGGTGGAAGACGCGGCGCTCACGGTTCCGCTGTAGACAGCGCGGACGCTGTGGGTGCCGGCGGGCAGGGCGGAGACGGTGAGGGTGGCGCTGCCATCGGGCGCGACGAAGGCGGAGCCGAGCGAGCGGGGCTGGCCGTCGCTATCGGTCTCTTCAAAGGTGACGCTGCCACGGTCTACATAGCTAACACCGCTGTGGGCACCATTGCTCAAACCGCTGTCGGCGCCATCTACGCCGCTGGCGACGCCGTTCGCGCTGCCGGCGTCTGCAGGTTGCGGCACCGGGGAGACGTGGACGGTGAGGATGGTCTTGCCGGAGGCGTCGCTGGCGGGCGCGGCGGTGAGGGTAGTGCTGGTGGCACTAGTGCTGGCGGGGGCGGCTGCAGGAGCCTGGCCGAAGGCGGCAGACGCGAGTGCGAGAACGGCAGCGGCAACCGGAAGCGCGCGGAACGAGCAGCGCGAAGACGACAGGGTACTGCGGGAAGCTGACTGCAAATCCAAATCCCTCATTATGCCGAAACGGAGAGCGAGCTACTGCCGAAACGGAGTGTAGAGGTATTGTATCTGCGCCGCGCGGCAAATGGCTTGGCGGTTGGTGTGATCGACCAGGGATCCGGACTCGATCCGGGCTCAATGTTGCGGCGCGTTGGGTGCTGACTGCCGGGGAGTGGTGCCTTGCGGCGCGCCGGGTTCGGCGACGGACTGGTGTCCAACCGCACTGGGGCTGCCGCGGTCCGAATCCGCCGAAGGCTTGCCGGTGACGGTGGCGGCGGGCTGTGTCTGCTCCATTCCGGACTGCCCCTGCTTGTGCTGGGGCTGCTGCTTTTGGCTGCCTTGATCGCTGGAGTCGCCGTTGGGTGAGTTGCTTCCCCCAGCGGACCGCCGCCATTGCAGCCGCCCGCCAGGAGCAATGACAGCGAAAGAATGACAGGAAGTGAAAGGGCAGCACGCATACTTAGCGAGATGCAGAAGCGGCGCGGCGGTTTGCGTCCCGCATGATCTGGCTTAGTCTGAATCAGCATAACGTTATTTTTGAGTACAAGGTCGTATGCGCCGTGTTGCGCAACGACGGTATTTGGGGGCGTTTCCAGATGACATTCCGATCGATAGCTCGCGTTCCGGCTGCTGCCGCAATGGCGGCGGTGCTGCTGGCGTCCGGGCATGCGCAGCAGAACTCAGTGGTGATGGAACACGACGGCAGCACGGTGATGTTTGAGCCGTACGCGCCGAACATCGTCCGGGTGACGCTGAGCCTGCAGCATGAGCCGGCGGTGGCTGCGCCGGGATATGGCTTTGTCGCGAAGCCGGATGGCGAGGGCTGGACACACACCACGGACGATCATGGTGACACCTATCGCTCGTCGCGGCTGGTGGTGACGCTGGATGCGAGCCATCATCATGCGGGCAAGCCGAACGCGACGCAGTCGGATATCGGGAAGTTCTTTACCGGGTCGACGCCGGGGGCGCACATTCGCATTGCGACCCCTGACGGGGTGACGTTGGTGGATATGGTGGGATGGCAGCAGTCGGTGCCGAACCATAAGGACGGGAACGCGGACATTCTGTATGACAAGCGGCCCCAGGATGAGCCGTTCTTCCGCGTGGGCGCGACGTTTGTTTCGCCGCCGGACGAGCACTACTACGGGCTGGGGCAGGACCAGCATGGCTTTCTGGACCATCGCGGCCACACCGTCTACTGCCAGCACGACTACGACGCGACCGGCGGCCCGAGCTTTTGTGTGCCGTTCGCGGTTACGAATAAGGGCTACGGGCTGGTCTGGGACAATCCGTCGAAGACGACGGTCGAGCCGGGCTTCAACGAGCAGACGAAGTGGACCTCCGAGGTGGGAAACCGGGTTTCGTTCTTCGTGATTGCGGGGCGGACTACGGATGAGATTTATGAGGGCTATCGCAAGCTGACCGGCGCGACGCCGATGCTGCCCAAGGCGGCGTATGGGTTTATCCAGTGCAAGCAGCGCTACATCACGCAGGATGAGCTGCTGGCGGTGGCGAAGGGGTATCGAGAACGGCATCTGCCGCTCGATGTGCTGGTGGTGGACTGGTTTTACTACACGAAGATGGGCCAGTTCGACATGGACCCGGTGAAGTGGCCCGATCCTGCGGCGATGAACAAGCAACTGCACGCCGAGGGTATCCAGACCATGATCAGCGTGTGGCCGCGGTTCACCGAGGGCTCGCGCTACTACGATTTTCTGCTGAAGAAGGGCTGGTTCGAGCACCTGGCCGATGGCACGCCGACGAATGGACTGCCGTATGACAAGGCGGGCTCGGATATCGATACGACCAATCCGGAGGCGGCGAAGTGGTATTGGGGAATCATCCGCGACAACCTGGTGTCGAAGGGCTTCGATTCCTTCTGGGCGGATGAGACGGAGCCGGACCTGCCGCCGAACGGGAGCTACTTTTCGATCGGGCCGGGGACGCGGTACTTCAATGTGTATCCGCTGTTTCATACCGCATCGATCTATGACGGATTCCGGCGCGACCTGAAGACGCGGGCGCTGGTGCTGTCGCGCGATGCGTACCTGGGCGCGCAGCGCAACGGGACGATGTTCTGGTCGTCGGATATCGCTCCGACGTGGGACACGCTGAAGCGGCAGATTCCGACCGGCCTCGACGTGACGGCTTCGGGCATTGCGTACTGGGGCAACGACATTGGCGGCTGGCAGTATCTGCCGTACCGGCATGTGCCGCTGCACACGCCGCTGCTCGATCCTTCGGATGCGCGCGACAACGTGGGCCAGTACGACGACTATCCGGAGCTGTACACGCGGTGGTTCGAGTACGGCGTCTTTCAGCCGAACTTCCGCACCCATGGCAGCCGCAACCATAACGAGGTGTGGTCGTACGGCAAGCAGGCGGAGCCGATCCTGGAAAAGTATCTGCGGCTGCGTTACGAGTTGATGCCGTACATCTACTCGCTGGGCTGGACGACGCATGAGACCGGCGCGCCGTATATGCGGGCGCTGTTCATGGATTTCCCGAATGATCCGAGCGGTGGCAGAGATTGGCGATGAGTATATGTTCGGGCCGGATTTGCTGGTCGCTCCGGTGACGGAGCAGGGCGCGACGACCAAGCGCGTCTATCTGCCGGCGGGCGCGGACTGGTACAACTACTGGACCAACGAGCGGCTGCACGGGGGCCAGTGGATTGAGGCGAGCGCGCCGATCGATACCATTCCGCTGTTTGTGCGCGCGGGGTCGATTTTGCCGCTGGGCGCGCCGGTGGAGAATACGTCACAGCCGCAGCGGCTTGAGAAGCTGCGCGTGTATCCGGGCGCGGATGCGGACTTCACGCTCTACAACGACGATGGCAAGACGTATGCCTATGAGAAGGGCGAAAGCCAGATCACGCAGCTGCACTGGGATGATGCGGCGCGGAAGCTGACGCATAGCGGCGCTGCGGCTTGGACGGGGCCGGACGCGGAGTTGATTGAGGTGATTGGCGGAAAGTAGCCGGCTGCGAATCCGGCCGTGGTCAGTGTAACCGAAGTGCGTTGCCCGGCGTCCTATGCGGTGCCGGGAGGATGGGATGCGCCACTTCAGGACGGGAATCAGGATTGTGCTGCTGATTGTGTCGGGGCTGGTATTCGCCGCGGCGCTCCTGGCACAGAGTCGGCAGCTGCGGCTGAATCCGCGGCTGGATTACAACAGCGACAGCGTGGACGGGCCGCTGATCACGGGCAATGACACGCAGGGCGGTGTGGTCCCGGGCAAACCGAACTACGTGATGATCTATGGCGAGGGCTGCTTCAACTCCAAGCGGCAGGCGCGGCGCACGGTGGCGCTGTCGCAACGCTATGGAGACAGGGTGAACTTCATCCTCATCGACCTGGACAAGCCGCAGTCTCCGGTGCAGCTCAAATTGGTGCAGACGTACTATGAGGGCTCGATCCCGGATCTGGTGGTGTTGGGTAGCAGTGGCAAGCCGGTCTATAACCGGGCAGGCGAGCAGACGGAAGAGGTGCTGAGCGGAATCCTCGATAAGGCTCTGCAGGAGAGACACTAAGTCCGTATGGTGCAGGCGTTGGCGCAGGAGATGGAGTGGATCGCGCGCATCCTCGATGGGGAGCGGGATCTTTTCCATGCGCTGATCCGGCCTTATGAGCGCGCTGTGTACATGACGGCGATCTCGGTTTTGCGCGATTCCACAGAGGCCGAAGATGTGGCGCAGGAGGCGCTGATCAAGGCGTATCGCGCGCTTGCAAGCTTTCGCGGCGATGCGAAGTTCAGCACCTGGCTGACGTCGATCACGCTGAACGAGGCGCGGAGCCGGCTGCGGAAGGCGGGGCGGGTGCGGCTGGAGTCGCTGGACTCATACGGGAGAGGACACCGGACGCCCGGAGGACTACACGCCGTTCCTGATCGCGGACTGGCGGGAGATACCGAGCGAGGCGCTGGAGCGCGATGAGCTGGCGCAGCAGATCGAGGGGGCGATTGAGAACCTGCCGCCCACGTATCGCGAGGTCTTCCTGCTGCGCGACAAGGAAGAGATGTCGATTGAGGAAATTGCGCAGGCGGTGGGGGTGAAGCCGAACCTGGTGAAGGTGCGGCTGTTCCGCGCGCGGATGCTGTTGCAGAAGCAGCTTACGCCGTATCTGAAGCGCGAGGCGCCGCAGCGGCGGGGATGGTTCTCCCGGATGGGACGCAGGATGGGAGGCAGGCCATGAAACTCGATTGCAAGCATGTGTGGCCGTACATCTCCGACTACATCGACGACACGGTGACGGCGGAGGAGCGCCGCGCGATCGAGCAGCACCTGGAGACCTGCGAGGTGTGCTCGGCGATTCTGGACTCGGTGCACAACATCCTGGTGCTGACGGCGGATGAGCGGGTCTTCCGGCTGCCGCTGGGGTATAGCGAGCGGCTGCATGAGCGGATTGGGATGGAGCTGGCGAAGGCTGAGCCGGATGGCTAGTGAGTAGTGGAGCGGCACTTTTCGTCGGTATGAACGTTCGGTAAGATCCCTCCACTCCGCTGGTCCCGCTTGCGGGCGACTCCGGTCGACCCAACTCATCTCCTGTCGCTTGCCAAGAGCCGGTAGCGCTCCGTTACGGTCGTCGCTCCTTCACGACCTGTGCCTTTGTCGAGGCCTCGGATCCAGGTGGTTCCCGGAATGGTTCCACAGAAATGCGCTCGTAGCGCACTTCCAGCACCGTCAGGTATTCTGTCCCGCCCGGCGCTTCGAGAACAACGCTGTCACCCGCTGCCGACTTCATCAACGCGCGCCCCAGAGGTGACACCCAACTGATGTGGTTGCGGTTGAGATCGACCTCATCGGTGCCTACGATGCTCACCACTCGCTCCGCTCCCGCGGCATTGGCGTAGCGCACGGTTGCCCCGAAGAATGCCCGCGTCACCGGCTGCCGCGCTCTGGGAGCTTCCGGATCCACCACTTCCGCGGCTTCGATTCGCTTCGTGAGAAAGCGAATCCTGCTATCGATCTGCCGCAGCCGCCGCTTGCCGTATTGATAGTCTGCGTTTTCACTGCGATCGCCGTTGCCGGCAGCCCACGCCACCACCTCCACCACGGCTGGGCGATCCCTGGTGAGCAGAAACTGGTGCTCATCTTTGAGGCGCTGCAGCCCGCTCGGGGTTATATAGTTCCTGACTCGCGTCGCGGGCTCGTCCGGTTGTGGTCTTCTCGTAAACCCTTTCCGCATCTCGCAGTCCTCTCAGCGCGAATCCGGTGCACTCAATGAGTGGGATGAAATGCCGGCTAAGGCATGCTTGGGATCAGTAGCGATAAGTAGGGTTATCGTCTCGGATGATCCGGTCTGTTCAGGGATGGGGATGGTGCATCATCGGGTGGGTGATAGCTTCGGCTGCGAGGCAGACGAAGGTGAGGATGGCGAGCGCGATCTGGATGCGCTCGCTGCGGAGTTTGGAGGGTGAGGGCGGGGTGACGCGCCACTGCGAGGCGGGGCGGGCGCGCAGGCGGCGAATGTGCCAGATCACGAACAGATTGAGCATCGCTGCGATGGCGGCGACCGTCATCATGGGGATGCGTATCCAGTCCGCGTGCCAGCCGTGGGCCGGCGCGTTGGTGCCGGCGGCGATAGCCAGCGCGCCGAGTCCGATAAACACACGCACGGCACTGAAGGCGATGACGGCGGGGCAGAGCGCTTGCAGCGCGGCGAACAGGAACGCGGAGATGCTCACGAAGCGTGAGCCGGCGACGCGGTCGAAGGTGCCCTCGGCAGGTGTGTGCGGGGAGAGTTCGGTTGCCTTTTCAGCGGACTGCATGATCCTCCGTCTATGCGACGCGGAAAGCGGGCATCGGGTTACAGCGGGCTACGTCTGAGGCGCGGAGAAAACATATCCCTCCACTGTGCTTCGCTCCGGTCGGGATGACGATGTGATGGGTGCGAGCATTTGCGTTTCCCACCCTTCGCTCCGCTCAGGATGGGGCACCCACGGGTCTTGTATTCATAGGAACAGCAGATTGCTCCACTTCGCTTTCGCTCCGGTCGGGATGACGGACCTTGGCTGAGCGAGAGCATTAGTGCATGCGGCGGCGATCGTCGGGGTCGACGTAGCGGCCTTCCTTGTCGAAATGGACTTCGCGGCCCTGCTTGCCCATGTAGACCTGGAACTTGCGCGCGGCGCGGGCACGCTTCCAGCGGTAGTAGCTGTTGCGTATGCCGTAGAAGCCTTCGCTGGCGGCGTTGCTGTAGCCGCGGCGCGGGGCAAGTTTGGCGTAGAGGTAGCCGCCGAGGCCTCCGCCGAGGTAGGCGACGTACTCGACCGGATTGCCGCCGCCGAGCAGCATGACCACGGCGATGAGCATGAAGATGATGGCGAGATATTTGGCCTTGATGCCGAAGGGCAGCGGGAACATGAAGAACTGCTGGTCGGCGAAGAGGACGGCGAAGCAGGTGAGCAGGCCGAAGAGCGCTACATCCGTGCCCGGGATGGTGAGGTTGGGCGCCATGCCGAGGATGCCGGTGAAGGCGAGCGCTGTGGCGAGGATGCCGCCGGTGAGGGTGGAGATGACGTAGGTCTCGAGCAGGAACTTGCTGCCCTTCGCGTCCTCCAGATAGAAGCCCATGAACCAGAGCGACAGCAGGGTGAAGATGATGCTGAGCAGGCCCATGTCCGGAACGAAGCCGAAGGTGAAGGGCTGCCAGAAGAAGAAGCGGTGCACGACGGCCAGCGGCGTGAGGGCGAGGAGCGCCGGGATCACCGCAAGCGGATGCAGGAAACGCGCCAGCAACCACGCCGTGTAGACGGCGAGATTGATGATGACGAGGTTCTTCGTCATGCCCGCGAAAGGCGGGAAGGACAGCGTTAATGGACGGGAACCGGGCATATTGGTCTATTAGAGCATTTTCGGTAATGCGATGGGTTGCGGGAGATTCTGACAGTCTGGGCCGTCACCCATGCCGAAAATGCTCCAGTGGCGGTCGAGGTTTTTACCTCTGCGGAAGTGGCGGGACTGCCGGGCTGCACTGGCCGGCATGGTTACAGGCGCGGACGCCGAAGATGACGTTGTCCTTGGAGACGGGCAGGGTGATGGAGCCCTGAGCGGCGTCGGCGGCGGGGACGGGCTGGTGGAATTGCCAGTCGGGCGCTGCGGTATCGCGCCAGACGATATCGTAGTGCGCCGACGCCGGCATGCCGGGTCCGGGCTTCCAGCGGAGGGTGCTGTTGTTGTCGAGGTTGGTGGTGACGACCCGCACCTCTTCCGGTGCAGCGGGGGCGGAGGCGAGCGTGGCCAGGGTGGCGGCGTTGAGGCGGGCGACGTTCGCCACGTAGTTGAAATCCACGAACTTGAGCAGATCGCCGTATTGCCTGCCGTCTTCGACGCGGACGTTCTGATGCTGGTGGTCGAAATTTTCGCGCCACTCGGTGAAGCGGATGGCGGCGAAGCCCTGCTGATTGAAGGAACGGTGGTCGCCGCCGCGCAGGTAGCGGTCGAGGCGGAATTCGAGCACGGGGTGGAAGGCGGCGGGGTGGAAGTAGGTGCGGCCGACGGCGGTGACGACGCGGGCGAGCTCGCGCGAGGGGCCGTCGCTTTCGAGGCCGAGCGAGAGAGTGCGTTGGACCTCCTCCGGGGTGGCGGTGGAGGGGATGCCCTGGGAGAAGACGCGGACGCGGGTTTTGTCCTCCAGCGTGTCGCCTGGGGTGGTGTCGCCGCCGACGATGTCGTTGTTCAAAACACCGGCGAGCTGCCAGCCTTCGTCTTTCGCGAGCTTTGCCAGATGAGTGCTGCCGAGCAGGCCCTGTTCTTCGCCGGCGACGGCGACGAAGACGATGGTGGCGGGCCAGCGATGGCGGCTGAGAACACGGGCGGATTCGATGCTCACCGCAGTGCCGCTGGCATCGTCATTTGCACCAGGGGCAAAGCCGGAGGTGTCTGACCAGTTGTGGAAGACATTGGAGTTGATGGAGTCGTAGTGGCCGGTGACCAGATACATGCGGGTGGCCTGTGCGGGATCGGTGCCGCGCAGGATGGCGTAGACATTTGTAATCGTCGCAGGCGCTTTTACGCGGCTGCGCGGGCCTGGGTCGGCGGGCTGGGTGAAGGTGTCGGTCTTGACTTCGAGGCAGCCATGACAGGCGTCGGAGATCCCGGAAAACTGCTGCTGAATCCACTTTGCCGCCGCGGTGACGCCGGTATTCGGTGGCAGGTTGGTATCCATGCTGGAAAGTGTGTTGCGGGTATGGAAGTCAACCAGGGTGCTGATGGTCTGGCGGATGCGCGCGGCGGAGACATCGGCGAGGGCGCGGGTGATGGCGGGATCGGCCGGGGCGACGCCGATGGGTTCGCCGTAGGTGTTCGCGACGGGGGCAGCGATTGCGGCCGGAGAGAGCGCGGCGAAGAGTGCTGCACAGGCAAACGCTGGCCGAACCGCAAACAGCGCGCCGGGAAGGGTTCTGCGGCCTCCGCTGCCACGAAAGAGATGCACACGCCGTATCGAGCTCACACGCGCATAATCTCACACCCGAGCGCCCATGTTGCGCGGGCACCTTGACGCCCGGAAGGCTTGTCTCTAAAACTAGCCGTAAAGCATATTCAGTTGAGGAAAATTGGCGGAGCTGGCAGCCTCGGCGCAGCTGCCGCCATCATGAAACGTAAGCCATCGTCCTGAAGCAGATTTTGCTGCGGGACACGCGAGAGTGAGAGTTGCTGTGGTCCTTCCGTAACGAACGGCCACGCGGAGTATTCAATTCGCAGTAGCAGTAAGAGCAGTAGGTCCAGCCTGGAGGGCAGGAAATGCCAGCATGTCCGGAATGTGAGAATGCACTCGATATCGATACGGATGACGTCGAAGAAGGCGACGTAGTTGCGTGCGACGAGTGTGGAACCGAATTCGAGATTATCGCCACCGATCCCCTGCAGCTCTCGCAGGTGGAAGAGGAGGGCTATGATGATGAAGACGCCGACCTGAAGGATGAGGAAGAGGAATAATGCCCGAATCACTATGCGCGCCGCATCGTGCGATGTATGTGGCGCGCCGCTTGTTCTTGGCGGGCTGCTGATAGGTCCTTGCATGATGATTGCTCTACCAACTGCCGCTGTCGCGCAGGCAGCGCAGCAGCGCGTAGTGCAGGGCAAGGTTGAGCTTGCGAGCGGCGGCATGGCGAAGGGCGCCATCGTCTACATCAAGAACGGGAAGACGCTTGAGGTGCGCACTTACATCAGCACCGATGACGGCAGCTACCGCTTCGGCCAGCTCAACTCCGACGCCGATTACACGGTGTGGGCGGAGTACCAGGGGAAGAAGTCGAAGGAGCGGACGATCAGTTCTTTCGATACGAAGAAGGTGTTCACGGTTGTGCTGCGGATTGGCGCGTAAAGGCTGCAGCATTGCTTGACCGGCGCTCTGCGCCGATATTGAACGCACCTGACTGAAAACCCTTCTGTTGACCTGCACGCTATTTGCCGGTGCGGATCAGATCGATGAAGCGCCTCCAGGCGATCCTAGGAACAAGGCGGCGTTGTTCGGCAGGCATGGCCTGGTCCATCATTTCTTTCGCAAGCTTTTGGGTTTCTTTGGACGCTTTGCTCATGTGGCCGGCGTCGAATGGTGGGTGTGGATCGTATTCGATGTACAGCTGGATCGCTTCGGCCCGCTCACGACCAGCGATTTCGCCTGCCAGCCACAATGCCAGATCGATGCCCGCAGACACGCCAGCGGAGGTAACAACTTTGCCAGATCGCACGACGCGGTCTTGTGGCTGGGGTTTGGCGCCCATAATCCGGAGCACGCCCATCTTGTACCAGTGTGTTGTAGCCGGCAGGCCTTTCAGAATGCCTGCAGCGCCCAAGATCAACGCGCCGCTGCAGACTGAGGCGGTCCAAGTGGACGTATCATGCGCCTTGCGTATCCAGTTGAGTGTCTTGTCGTCTACCATCTGACCCGGTGTGGTTGTACCTCCTGGTATGAGCACCACGTCAGGCGATGGAGTTTCGTCCACAGTGTGCGTGACACCTAGCAGGAGCGTGCCACCCTCTGTGGTGACTGGTCCTGTTTCTTTGCCGACGAATCGCACCTCTGCGTTGGGCAGGAGCCGCAACACTTCCCACGGACCCACCGCATCCAGCGCGGTTACGCCGGGATAAAGAAGAATCGCTATTTGAAGAGGCTTCTCTTTTCTATCCATGTCGTTATGGTGCCATCATCGTGTTCACAAACAGAAAGGCCGCCTCGGTGGAGGCGGCCTTTCTGTTTACGAATTGTGGTGAATTACTCGCCGCGCTTCCAGTTCATCAGATCGCCCAGCGTGGTGGTGGAGCCGGAGGCTGCAGGAGCCTTGTAGGCTTCCACATCGGCGCGGCTGCCCTCTTCGCCTACGGCGCGCAGGCTGAGGCCGACCTTCTTCTCTTCCGGGTTCATCTTGATGATCTTGAAGTCGAATTCCTGCCCGGCTTCGAGCTTCACCGGCTGACCGAGCGCGTCGGCTGCTTCGGAGACGTGGCAGAGGCCTTCGATGCCTTCGGCGATCTCGACGAAGGATCCGAACTGCGCCGAACGCAGCACCTTACCCTTCAACACGTCACCGACACGGTGCTGATCGAAGAAGGTCTCCCAGACATCGGGCTGGAGCTGCTTGATGCCGAGCGACAGGCGGCGGTTCTCCGCCTCCACGCCGAGCACCACGGCACGCACCTTTTCACCCTTCTTCAGCACCTCGGAGGGATGCTTGACGCGCTTGGTCCAGCTCAGGTTGGAGACGTGGACGAGGCCGTCGATGCCGTCTTCGATCTCGATGAAGGCGCCGAAGTCGGTGAGGTTGCGCACGCGGCCTTCGACGATGGCGCCGGCCGGGTAGCGCTCCGAGAGATGCTCCCAGGGATTCTCGAGCAGCTGCTTCATCCCGAGCGAGATGCGGCGGTCGCTGGGATTGACGGAGATGACGACAGTCTCGACTTCGTCGCCGGGCTTGACCATCTTCGACGGATGCTTCATCCGCTTGGACCAGGTCATCTCGGAGACGTGAACGAGACCTTCAATGCCCTGCTCCAGCTCGACGAAGGCGCCGTAGTCGGTGACGCTGAGGACACGGCCGCGCACGCGCGCGCCGATGGGGTAGCGCTCCACGGCGTCGAGCCACGGATCGGGGGTGAGCTGCTTGAAGCCGAGCGAGACGCGCTGCTTGTCCTTGTCGAACTTCAGCACCTTTACCTGGATCTCGTCATTGACGTTGACCAGGTCGCGGGGGTGCGTGAGGCGTCCCCAGGACATATCGGTGATGTGCAGCAGGCCATCGATGCCGCCGAGATCGACGAAGGCGCCGTAGTCGGTAAGGTTCTTGACCGTGCCGTTCAGGATCGCGCCCTCTTCGAGGTGCTCGAGGGTCTGCGAGCGACTGGCGTTCTGCTCCTCTTCGAGGATCTCCTTGCGGGAGACGACGACGTTGCCGCGCTTCTTGTTGAGCTTGATGACGCGGACGTCGATGGGCTGGCCGATGTAGGCGTCCAGGTTGCGCACGGGACGGATTTCCAGCTGCGAGCCGGGCAGGAACGCCTTGATGCCGATGTCGACGGTGACGCCACCCTTGACGCGGCCGACCACGGTGCCGGTGATGGGCACCTTCTCGGTGTAGGCCTTCTCGATGGAATCCCAAACGCGGTGGCGCTGCGCCTTCTCATAGCTGAGCAGGTAGCCGCCCTCGGCCTCCTCGCGCTCTACCACGATCTCGACCAGGTCGCCGGGATGGAGCTTGGACTGGCCGGTGTGGTCCACCACCTGCTCGAGCGGGATGAAGCCTTCGCTTTTGAGGCCCACATCTACCACCACATGCTTGTCCGTCAGCTTGACCACTGTGCCCTGGACGATGTTGTTTTCATCGCCCTGCGCAATGGCAGCTTCGGCGGCCTGCTCGCGGTCAAAGGACTCCAGTGCCGCGGCAAAATCCTCCATGCTCATGTCTTCGTCTGCCGATTCGGCAGTGGCGACAGTGGCGTCGTGAGACTGAGGCTCGGAGGCGTGGCCAGCATCGCCGTCGTGGTACTCGGCGTTCTGGTGGTTGTAGGTGGGTTCGGTCGACGGTTGTTCGTGGTGTTCCGTCGCGGCATCAAGCGTTGGGGTTTCCAGTTCGGTGTTCAGGGGTTTGCTCTCGGTTTGTTCAGAATGTAGGGCGTCTGCCATAGCAACCAGCTCCGGATTCGTCGGCGGCCCATTTTTCCGCCACGGCGTTCCGGCCACAAGTCCCGCACGGGACGTGTGGCACAGCCGCCGGCCAGGCGCGCCAATCGGGGGAAGTCAGGCTCTTCGTCGAGCAGCGTGCAAAGCAGTTCCGGAGAGACCGGCGTGCCTTGCCCCGCTTCGGCTTCCTGACGGTGGCGAACCCAGGGCACTCGCTGCTGCCTGCATCGTTACCGGGAGGCGATTCCGCCGGGCCCGCGCGAAATCCGTCGAAAAGGAGCGGATGCGCTGCAGGTCTCCGGTGAGGGAGTCGCCGTAGGCTTCGAAATGGGCAGGGATCGCAGTGGAAGCCGCATCTGCGAATCCAGCAGACAAGGCTTCATTCATGAGTGTAGCAACCGACCATAGGGCAGTCAAACAAAGGATACGGAGCGTGGGAGTTGTGAATAAAACGTAAATTCGGTCTATGTTGCGCATTACGTTGCGCGCATCCGGTGCCCCGTATACTCGGCTCTGTGGACCATCTGTGGACGCCATGGCGCTATGCGTATGTGACGCAGGAGGACACGCGGGAGGCTCGGGCCGGCGTGCCTGCGGCGCTGGCTGCGTGGCCGGGTGACCACCACTGCGTCTTCTGCAACCTGATCGCGGCGGCCGATTATGCGATCGAGCACGGCATGGCTGCTGAGGAGGCCGAGCGGGCGGCGAACATCGTGATGCGCGGCAAGAGCTGCTACATCTGCCTGAATGCCTACCCGTACACCTCGGGCCATGTGATGATCGTCCCTCTTGCGCATGAAGGATCGCTGGCCGCGCTGGCGGCCGAGGCCGCGCAGGAGATGATGGCGCTGGCGCAGCGCACCGCGAGGGCGCTGGAACGGGCGTATTCGCCGGACGGAGTGAACGTGGGGCTGAACCTGGGGAAGGCGGCGGGTGCGGGGGTGGCCGACCATCTGCACATGCACGTGCTGCCACGCTGGTTTGGCGATACGAACTTCATGACCGTGACTGCCGAAACCCGCGTGCTGCCGGAGGTTCTGGAACAGAGCTGGCGACGGCTGCGCTCGGCGTTTGCGGGCATCTAAGTCGTCTGATCCGGAAAGCCGAGGAGGATGGCATGAGCAACAAGACTGAAGTGAAGCCCGAGGAACCAATGACTACGCCGGGCGCGGCGACCTCCGTGGAGCATATTGCGCCGGAGGACCACTATGCCTCCGGCGGCCAGCACGAGGAGCAGAAGAAAGAGCTGAAGAAGAGCGCGCAGAAGGGCGAGAACGAGGGCGACGCGAACCAGAGCCCGGGCCAGCATCGTACTGGGAGTTATACGGGGACGAGCGGCGGCCAGGGGAGCGGGTCTTAAACAGGAAGGAAACTGATCTGGTATCCCACCCTTCGCTCCGCTCAGGATGGGGCACCCGGCAGCTCAGTTGTTGCTAGGCTGGCTTGCTCCGCTGTTTTCTGGCACATTCCTGGAACCGGGTTTGATCCGGTGGCGTATCTGGCGGCGAGGAGAACTCCGATGATCTGCCTTCCTACCCGCCATTTCCTGTTTGCGGCCGCCGCACTTTCGCTTTCGCTTGCCACCATCCCGGCTCTGGCCCAGGCCAGCGGGCATGACTGGCAGAAGACCTATTCGGTGGGCGGCAGTCCGTCGCTGACGATCGAGACTGCCGACAGCGGTCTGGAGATCGCGATCGTGCGGCGACTGCAAGGAAATCCGGGTGCAGGTGCATGCCACGCGCGACCTGAACGAATATCGCCTGGAGGAGCATCAGGAGGGCGATCATGTCTTCTTCTCCTTCAAGGAAAAGCCGCACGTCGGAATCTTCGGCTGGAGAAGTGAGGGCGGGACGAAGGTGACGGTGGAGACGCCGGCACATCTCGATCTGGACGCGGGAACGGCGGACGGCAATCTGGCGGCACGCGGTTTGAATGGGAACCTGCAGGTGCATTCGGGCGATGGCTCGGTGGTGCTCGAGGATGTGCATGGCGCGCTTCGCCTACGGATGTCGGACGGCAACATGACGATCCGGCGTGCGAGTGGGACGCTTGAGGCACGCGGCGCCGACGGGCATATGAACGTTGACGGCGATTTCAGCGCGGTGCAGATGCACACGAGCGATGGCAACCTTGACCTGACGCTGGCGCCCGGATCGAAGCTGAATGCGGCATCGCGCATCGAGAGCTCGGATGGGAAGCGTGAGGATCAATGTGCCGGCTACGCTGGCTGCCGATCTGGATGTCTCGACAAGCGACGGCCATCTTGACTGCAGCCTGCCGTTGACGATGGATCACTACGACAGCGGCAAATCACTCCACGGGCGGCTGAATGGCGGAGGGACACCGCTGAGCATTCACACGTCGGATGGGAACGTGAGGATTGCTGCGCTCTGAGGCAGTTTGAAGGGCAGGTCTTTCGACTGCATGGAAATCCCACCCTTCGCTCCGCTCAGGATGGGCACCCAGGATGGCGGGTCAGTCAGCCGGTGCGGCGCTCGCCGGCGAGCACTGAATCTAGCAAGCCGTTGAGGTTGCTGGCGCGGGTGCGCAGCGTGGTTTCCGCCTGATTCACGCTGCCGGTGAGCGCGCGATGGCGCGACTGGAGCGTCATGAACTCATCCGCAATGTTGATGGCCGCGAGCACCGCGACGCGCAACGAATCGACGGTGGTGCCCTGCGCCGCTACGGCGCGCATCTTGGTGTCTACGAGGTTGGCCAGCCGCTCGATGTATGCGGAATCCTGCCCGCGCAGATGGTAGGGCTGGTCGTAGATCTCAACGGTGACGCTTTTCGCGGTATCGGTCATTGCGGAGTCGCTCTCTCCTCTGGCTGCCTAGAAAACTAGGCGGTGAATTCGTCCAGATGCT
Organism: uncultured Acidobacteriaceae bacterium; assembly: GCA_963758545.1. Lineage (GTDB taxonomy): Bacteria > Acidobacteriota > Terriglobia > Terriglobales > Acidobacteriaceae > KBS-83. The sequence goes on from CAVWVY010000003.1 coordinate 224,288, forward strand.
TCAATAGCCGCTCGACGCGGCCGCGTACGTGGTCCCGCTCCTGCTGCAAGTGGCTGATCTCGCTCTCCAGCCGCGAGGCATTTTCGCCGCGGCTTGCCAGTTGCCGCTCCAGCTCGGAGCTGTGGCGTTGAAGGTCTTCGATTTTCGCTGTGGCCGCGGCGTGTGCTTCCCGCTCGGCCTTCAGCAACTCCACTGCGCGCAGAACGCGCTCTTCGAGAGCCTGAAAATCCGCTGCTGCCAGGGTTTCGCTGCCCTGATCCGTCATGTCCATTGCTGCCGCTGCCATACAACCTCACTGCATCTCTGGGGGAATTATCGTGCGCTCTTCCTGAGCGCAGTATATCGCCCCATGCAAACGAGGGAAGGCAAATCCGATTTAGTCCTGTGCATATGTGTGCACGAATCGATACCGCGCTGCGACTTATGCGCGGAGCTTGCCGCCGAGGGATTCGAGTGCGCCGACGATGCTCGTCGACCAGGCGTGCAGCTCCTCGTCGCGCAGGGTGCGCTCGGGTGACTGAAAGGTGGTGGAGACGAGCATGGAGTAATGACCGGCGGGGACGGCTTTGCCTTTGGCGTCGCGGAAGATCTCGGCGGGGCGGTAATCCTTGAGCTCGGCGATGTCGAGCGCGGCGAGCGCGGAGCCGACTGCGTCCCAATGTATGGTGTCCGGGAAGATGAGCGAGAAGTCGCGGCGGACCGGCTGATAGCGCGAGAGCTCATGCGCAGAGGGCTGGCGCAGCGATTGGCGGAAGAGCCGGTCGAGATAAATTTCGCCGACAAAGACAGGCTGGCGCAGCTTGCGCTGCGCGCTTTCGTCGGGGTGCAGCTCGCCGAAGTAGCCGATGGTGGAGCCGTCGACGACCGCGCGTGCGGCGCGCGCGGGATTGAGCCAGCGGGGCAGCAGGCCGCTCTCCGGCGGGAAGGCGTCGTAGTAGACGGAGCGGGTGGTGAAGTGGGCGGTGATGGCTTCGACCAGGCCCTTGAGGTCGTAGAAGTCAATCGCGCGCGCGGAGTGCAGGCCATCGCGAAGCTGGCCGGTGGCGCCGAAGGCGAGCCACTGCGCTTCGTCTACGCGATCCGGTGAGCCGGTGAAGACAGTGCCTATTTCGAAGAGGCGGACGTCGTCCACGTTGCGGTTGAGGTTGTGGGCGAGCATGGTGAGCATGCCGGGAACGAGCGAGGGGCGCAGCATGCCCGCTTCTTCGCTGAGCGGGTTGTCCATGGCGACGGCGATGCCGGGCTGCGCGGCGAATGTCTCGGCGTCGGCCGCGGAGCAGAAGGTGGAGGAGATGGCTTCGTTGTAGCCGGCGGAGAGGAGCAGACGGCGCACCGTGGACTGCTTGGAGGCGTGCGGAAGCTCAATGACGGTGCCGGAGAAGCTGGGCAGCGTGTTGGCGAAGCGGTTGTAGCCGTAGACGCGAGCGACCTCTTCGATGAGGTCGATCTCGCGCTCGAGATCGAGGCGCCAGCTGGGCAGGGTGACGGCATAGCGGCCTTCGCCTGTCTGCGCGAGCGTGCATCCGAGGGCGCGCAGTGTAGTGGCGGCGACTTCGTCGGTGATGCCGGGGCCTTCGTCGGTGCGGCCGAGGAGATGCGCGCAGCGCGCGACAGAAAAGGCGATGGGGCGCCGGGCCGCGACGCGCGCCAGAACTTGCGGGATGACGACATCGACGAGCTCGCCTTCGATGTGGCCGCCGTTGGCGAGGATGAGCTGCGAGACGAGCGCCGAGGCGACCGGCGGCGCGTGGAAGTCGGCGCCGCGCTCGAAGCGGTGCGAGGCGTCGGAGTGGATGGCGTGGCGGCGGCTCATGCGGCGCACGACGGCAGGATCGAACCAGGCGGCTTCGACGAGGATGTTTTTCGTCTCGGGCGTGATCATGGTGTCCCAGCCACCCATGACGCCGGCGAGGCCGAGGGCTTTCTTCTCATCGGCGACAACGACATCGTCGGCATCGAGCACGCGGTCGATGCCGTCGAGGGTCTTGAGCTTTTCTCCGGCGCGGGCGCGGCGGACGAGGATGGCGCCTTCGATCTTGTCGAGGTCGAAGGCGTGCGTGGGATGGCCCATGCCGAGCAGGACATAGTTGCTGGCGTCGACGGCGTTGAGGATGAGCTTCTGGCCGAGGGCGGCGAAGCGCTCGGCGACGATGCCCTGCGAGGGGCCGATCTTTACGTTGCGCAGGATGCGAGCGGTGAAGCGGCCGCAGGCTTCGGGGGCTTCGATGCGGACAGAGTGGCCTGCGCCCGGCTGCGGTACAGGCAGCGTTGTATCGAGCGGCGGGAGGGTGAGGCCGTAGATGGCCGCTGCTTCTCGCGCGATGCCGTAATGGTTCATCGCGTCGACGCGGTTGGTGGTTATGTCCGTCTCGTAGAGCGAACCGCCCGCGGGTGGTGCGACGTCGAAGACGCCTTCGACGGCGATGCCGCGGAGGGTGAGGTCGTCGGCGAGTTGGCGGTCGGATGCATCGAGCGAAGGCAGATAGGCGCGTAGCCAAGAGCTGAGGATGTTCATGCGAACTGCTCCAGGAAGCGCACGTCGCCGGAGTAGAGCAGGCTGATGTCGGTGATGCCGTACTTCATCATCGCGATGCGGTCGAGGCCCATGCCGAAGGCGAAGCCGGAGATTTTTTCCGGGTCGTAGGCGGGCTGCTTTTCGCGCGCGAAGCCGAAGACCGCGGGGTCGACCATGCCGCAGCCGAGCAGCTCGATCCAGCCGGAGTGCTTGCATTTGCGGCAGCCCTTGCCGCCGCAGAAGATGCAGGAGATCTGCACGTCGGCGCTGGGCTCGGTGAAGGGGAAGAAGGACGGGAAGAAGCGCGTCTTCACGCTGGAGCCGAAGAAGGCCTTCATCGCGTGGTCGAGCGTGCCTTTGAGGTCGGCGAAGGTGATGCCTTCATCCACGCAGAGCCCTTCGACCTGGTGGAAGATGGGCGAGTGCGTGGCGTCGGCAGCGTCATTGCGATGCACCTTGCCGGGGATGACGAGGCGGATGGGCGGCGGCTGCTGCTCCATGGTGCGGATCTGCACCGGCGAGGTGTGGGTGCGCATGAGCAGGCGGTCGCGCAGCGGCTTGCGCTCCTGCCCGGCGACGACGAGGGTGTCCTGAGTGTCGCGTGCGGGATGGTTGGGCGGGAAGTTGAGCGACTCGAAGTTGTAGTAGTCGGTCTCGACCTCGGGGCCGGTGGCGACGGAGTAGCCCAGGGCGGCGAAGATGCGCACGGCCTCATGCCAGGTGCGCAGGATGGGATGCTCGGCGCCGAGCTGCGGGCGCGTGCCGGGGAGGGTGACATCGATTGCCGCGCCGGTCGTTACGTGGCGCTTGCCGGCAGCCGCTTCGGTAAGCAGGGTTTCGATGCGCTCCTTGAGCGTGTTGAAGCGCTGGCCGAGGGCGCGGCGCGCTTCTGCCGGAGCGGTTTTGAGCCAGGCATCGCTCACCGTTTTGAGGCGGCCCTGCTTGCGGCCCAGCCATTCCAGGCGGAAGTGCTCCAGAGCAGCGAACCGCACCGGGGCATCCGTGCCATCGAGCGAGGCGGCGGAGCGCTCGACGTCAGCGGTTAGTTTGGCAAATGCCTGGTCCAGCGAGGCATCGTCGTAGCCGCTGAGCTCAGGGATTGAAATGTCGGGCATGGTCAGAAGTCAGGATAAATCAGCGCTTCGGCAGTTCGTCCCGAAGTGGTTGTTGCTGTCAAGAAGGGGCGCGTATGCTGGCGCGTGCAATCTTACCGACCCGGGAAATCTACGATTTTGAGGAGAGATGTATGAGGCAGACTTTGACACCGTATCTGACCGTGAGCAACGCAGCCGCGGCCATCGACTTTTACAAGAAGGCCTTCGGCGCAGAAGAGGTGGCGCGGCACCTGGCACCGGATGGCAAACGCCTGATGCATGCTCAATTGAAGGTGCTGGGCATGGATCTGATGTTGTCCGATGATTTTCCTGAGCATATGGGCCGCAGCCGGACGCCGGAGGCATTTGGCGGCTCGCCGGTGACGCTGCACATGCAGACCGATGATGTGGACTCGCTATGGGCGAATGCCCTGGCGGCCGGCGCAAAAGTGACGATGCCACTGAAGGACCAGTTCTGGGGCGACCGGTATGGGCAGTTTACCGACCCGTTTGGGCATTCGTGGTCGGCGGGGCAGACGATCAAGACGGTGAGCGCGGAGGAGTTGGAGGAAGCGGCGAAGGCGGCGTTCTAGATAACGGTAGAGACAGGAAGGGCGCGGCCGGTGGCCGCGCCCTTTCGATTTGCTGCGTTGATGCTGGGCTCAGGCTGCGATGTGGCCGTGGCCAGGGGCGCTTGCTTCGCGCGCGCGGCGGACCAGCGCTTCCGCGCCGAAGGCTACGCCGGTCACGAGCAGAGTGGAGACGAGATCGTTGCGGTAGAAGGGCAGGCCGGCCGCGTAGCAGGCGGTGAGTCCACCGAGCGTGTGCGGGTACATGCACGGAGCCGACCCAGACCGCGTAATTGCTGACGGCGAAGAAGGATGTGGAGGCGAGCATCGAGCCCGAGACCACGCGCGTTATGTTGGTCCGCTGCTTCAAGAGGAGCGAGCCCAGCACCAGCACGGCCGCGTACCAGAGCCAGGTGACGAGGTAATCCTGCGCGTGGAAGGCCATGCCGTAGACGCGGGTGGTGAGGTAGACATCCATGGCCATGAACGGCACGAGTGCCCAGGCTGCCTGGCGCAGCGGACGGCGCGCGCCGAAATAGAGCAGAGATCCACCAACGGCGGTGAAGTTGAACCAGCCGGAGAGAGCGGCGAAACGGCTGGCAATAGCGGCCAGGATAAGGACGAACGCGGACATGAGAAACCTCAGAATTTGATTCTAGCTCGAACCCGGGGGGGAACGTCTCAATTTTGAGGCCTGTTGTCCATGTAGGTGGCCTCGATCTGGCCGTTGGGCGCGACGAAGACCGAGCCGGAGAGCGGCTTGCGGTTCTGGTGGGTGCCGAACCAGTCGGTGTAGCCGAAGCGCATGTCGTGGAAGTTGACCTGCTGGAGATGCCGGGCGGCGTCCTGCGGCATGTCGGGCGGGCTGCCGGGGCCGATGTCCTCGACCAGCGGGAATTGGGACCAGTCGAGATAGACGCGGCCCAGCCAGGAGCGCTTGGCCGCGGCAACGGCGGGGGTCACGGGTGGCTTATAGATCGGGCCGACGCTCTCATCGATGTTGACCGCGTCGCTGCCGGTGCGCACATCGGCGAAGTGGTAGGCGTTGTCCGTTTCGACGATGCCCTGCCAGCGGAAAGGGTTGATGGGATAGGGCTCGGCGGCAACGCGCAGCGCAGGTCGGTCAAATGAGGTCTGTTCGAGCAGGTGAACGGCGCGTGCGTGCTCGGTGCTGCGCAAGGTGTAGAGCAGGGCGACACCGATGAGGGCGGCGATGGCCCAGCCGCGTCCGCGAAAGAGCGGGCGGCGCTTTGAGATCTCGCGATCGACCAGGCCGAGCACGGCCGGGGCGAGGAGGCCGGTGAGCAGGAAGATGAACATGACCGGCTCGAAGATGAAGACGATGTCCCAGGAGTACCAGTGGGGATTCCAGGGCGCGAAGGGACGCACGCCGTAGTTGTTGGTGAAGTCGAGCAGGATGTGGCTGAAGTCGGCGATGAGCGCGAAGCACCAGAGGAGAATCCATCGCGGAGGGATGGGCGGCTTCTTTCGCCGCACATGGTGGAAGCCCCAGCAGAAGAGCGTGACCACGAGGGCGACCACCGGCGCGCCGAGCAGCGTATGGGTGAATCCGCGATGGTGCTGGAAGCCGACCAGCGGCCCGCGGAAGTCCCAGAAGATGTCGAGGTCCGGGGTTTCCGCGGCGAGTGTCATGGCCAGCGTGGCGTACGCGGTTTTGCGGTTGAAGCCGGAGCGGCCCAGGCATGCGCCGGTGAGGAAGTGGGTGACTGGTTCCATGGTCAATCAGCGTGCGAGACGAGAATACAGCCTTCGCGCCCGCATCCTTATAATTCAGCTCGATGGCTGAGCGTGTGACGGAAACAAAAGCCGAGGCCCTGCGCGAGACGATTCGCCACCACGAAAACCTCTACTACGTGCTGGATGCGCCAGAGATTCCGGATGCGGAGTTCGACGCGCTGATGCGTGAGCTGAAGGAAATTGAGGCGAAGCATCCGGAGTGGGTGACGCCCGATTCGCCCACGCAGCGCGTTGGCGGCAAGCCGAAGGAGGGCTTCGCCAAGGTTGCGCACTCGCGGCCGATGCTCTCGCTGGACAACGTGAACACGCCGGAGGAACTGGCGGATTGGGACCGGCGGGTGCGTGCGCTGGCGGGCGACGCGGAGATTGCGTATGTGACGGAGCTGAAGCTGGATGGGCTTTCGCTGGCGCTGCATTACATTGCAAGTGCAAACAAAGGCGCGGTGCTGGCGCGGGCCATCACGCGCGGCGACGGCACGATTGGCGAGGACGTGACCAGCAATGTGCGGACGATCCGGTCGGTGCCGCTTTCGATTTCTGCGGAAAAGATGAAGAAGAGCCGGTTGCCGGTGCCATTTGAGGTGCGCGGCGAAGTGGTGATGCCGATGGCGGCCTTTCTGAAGATGAACCAGGAGCGCGAGGCGCTGGGACAGGCGCCGGCCGCGAATCCGCGCAATTTTGCGGCGGGGACGATCCGCACCATCGAGCCGAACATCGTGGCGCAGCGGCGGCTGGATTTTTATGGCTATTTCGCGCTGCAGCTTGCGGCCGGCGCGGAAGGCGAGAACGCCTTTGCCACGCAGGTGGAGACGCTGGATGCGTTGACGACCGCGGGCTTCCGCGTGAATCCGCATCGCGAAGCGCTGAAGACGCTCGATCAGTTGCAGGCGTTTGTGGCGCGCGCGGAGGAACAGCGGGCGTCGCTTGGATACGAGATTGACGGCGTGGTGATCAAGGTGAATTCGACCGCGCTGCAGAAGCGGCTGGGCTTTACCGGCAAGGCGCCGCGCTGGGCGGTGGCGTACAAGTTCACGGCGCGCGGCGGCGTGACGCGGCTGGAAGACATCACGGTGCAGGTGGGACGCACCGGCAAGCTGACGCCGGTCGCAGTGCTGAGCGCGGTGCAGATCGGCGGCATCACGGTGACGCGCGCGACGCTGCACAATGCCGACGAGATTGAGCGGCTGGGAGTGAAGATCGGCGACTTCGTGCGCGTGGAGCGCGGCGGCGACGTGATTCCGAAGATCGTCGAAGTGATCGAGGACAAGGACCATCCGCGAGGGCATAAGAAATTTCACTTCCCAGCGCATTGCCCGGTGTGCGGCAGCGAGATCGTGCGCACGGAAGGCGAAGCCGACTACCGCTGCGTGAATGTGGATTGCCCGGCGCGGCTGCGGGAGAGCCTGCTGCACTTCGCTTCGCGCGGCGTGATGAACATCGACGGCATGGGCGAGGCGGTGGTGGTGCAGTTGATGGAGAAGGGGCTGGTGCGCTCCGTTGCGGACCTGTATTCGCTGACCAGCGAAAAGCTGCTGACGCTGGAGCGCATTGGGCAGAAGACGGCGGACTCGCTGATTGCGGAGATTGAGCGAACGAAGAAAGCGCCGCTCGATCGCGTGCTCTTCGGGCTGGGTATCCGGTTTGTCGGCGAGCGCACCGCGCAGTTGCTGGCGGATGCTTTTGGATCGATGGATGCGCTGCTTGCCGCTACGCCAGAAGAACTGGAGCGGGTGAAGGAGGTGGGCCCGCGCGTGGCTGCAGCGGTACATGAATTTTTCGCGGAAGAGCGCAATCGTAAACTGATCGAACGGCTGCGTGCGGCGGGGCTGACCTTTACGGCGGAGAAGCGTAAACGCTCGGCGAAACTGGAAGGGCTGACCTTCGTGCTTACGGGCACGCTGCCGACGCTGAGCCGCGAGGAGGCGAAAGAGCGCATCGAAGCAGCAGGAGGGCGCGTTTCAGGCTCGGTCAGCAAGAAGACGAACTACGTTGTGGCCGGCGAGGAGGCGGGATCCAAGCTGGACAAAGCTCGCGAACTGAAGGTGCCGATGATTGGCGAACCAGAACTATTGGAGATGCTGGGATGAAGAATCGATTTTTGGTTTGGGCGGCGCTTGGCGCTGTTGCTTTGATGCCTATCGGGCCTGCGGCTATGGCGCAGAGTCTGCCGGCGGGCGTTGGCGGCTATTGGAAGATCACGAAGATGCTGCCAAAGAAGCCGATGGCCACGCCGGGATGTACGGCCAATCCGGCGTTCTTCAGCAAGATGGCGCGCCGCTCGCGGGTTTTGATGAGCGACCGCAACATCGTGTGGGGGGGCGCTTCGGCGACCGACCCTGGGGCGCAACTCAGCATGGTGGATCCGGCGGACTTCAGCGCGCAACATTCGCAGGCCGGCGCGACGCTGCACGATCTGGAGCTGGATCGCGGATCGAAGATCGAGGTGATCCACCTCGGCTCGCCTGGCACCTTGCCCTTTGACACCATCATCGTGAAGGACCCGAGCACGCTGTACTTCACGCGCTGCGGGATCTTCATGGAGGCCATCCACGACAGCGGCTTTGTGGCGCCGCCCCTGCCGAATCAGCGGTGACGTTTATTTTGGCGCGTAGTAGCCGGTGCGGGCGTGTACGTTGTATCCGCCGCGCAGGGCGGTGAGATAGATGGTGCGGAAGGAGCCGTCGGCGCGGAAGTCTGCGGGCTTGTAGGCGAGCGAGTACTGTGAGCGCAGCTCTTCTTCCACCTTGTGGAACTCGTTCGCGATGTCTTCAATCCGCTGCGGATAGAAGGCGGAGCCGCCGGTGGCCTGAGCCATCTTCTTCAGTACATCGTCGCCGCGCTCGCGTGAGGGGCTGGTGTTGGTGCTGATGGTGTAGATGGTGGTCTCGGCGCGCTGGCACATCTTGATGGCGTCGTCGAGATAGGCGCGGCTCTGGTTATCATCGCCGTCGGAGACCAGGATGAGCGCCTTGCGGACTTCGGCGTTCGCGGGAACGCCGTGCAGCATCTGATCGCGGCATGCCTTGTAGACCGCGTCGTAGAGCGCGGTGCCGCCGCCCGGTCTGAGCTTGTTCAGCCCCGTTTCCAGCAGGTCGGGATTGTTGGTAAAGCCCTGCGTGACATAGGACGTAACGTCGAAGCCCATGATGAAAGCGCGGTCGGTGCGGGGGCGCAGGATGCTGAGCAGGAACTCCGTGGCGGCCTGCTGCTCGAAGTGGAAGCGCGCGCGAATGGATGTACTGGCGTCAATGACCAGGCCGACGCGCAGCGGCTGATTCGTCTGCTGAGTAAAGCTGTAAACCTGCGCCGGCGCGCGCTGGTCGTCGAGCAATGCGAAGTCCTGCTGCTGCAGGTTGTTGACGAAGCGGCCGCGGTGATCCGTAACCGTGAAGGTGAGGTTGACCTCGTTCACGTTCTGCTTCAGCGTGTAGGTGCCTTCCTCATCGCCGGGGGCGGCGACCTCCGGCTCCTGAGCGTCGTCCGGGGCTTGCGCGGGTTCTTGCTGCGCAGAAGAGGGTGGAGGCGTTGCCGGAGCGGCCGGGGGCAGGGGTGCCGGCTTGGCCGGAGGCGGCGTGGCCTGGCCTGGCGCGTTGGGCAGCGTGCTTTGCGCAGCGAGCGGCAGAGAGACGCCCATGAGGCCGGCCAGCAACATGCCGAAAGTCCAGCGGTGGAAAACAGAGGGGATACGACGAATCATGGAGGCTTCGTTCATTGTATTCGTTCCTTGCCTCCCCCAACGGCCTGCCCGGGTGGGGATGAACCAGGGATCAACCCGGTAGGTAACTGTTTTAGAAACAACTGGAGCTGCTCCGGCAGCGGCGCCTCAAAGGCGAGCGGACGTCCGGTGACCGGATGGGCGAACGCAAGCGATGCGGCGTGCAGGAAGTTGCGATCGAGCTGTAGCGTGGGCTCCGGTTGCGCGGTCTCGCGACGGCGCGGCGTTTGGGCGCTTCCGGTCTGGGGGGCGAGACGGATGACGGCGGGCGCGCCGTAGAGGGTATCGCCGACGATGGGATGGCCGAGCGAGGCCATGTGGACACGAATCTGGTGGGTGCGTCCGGTCTCGATACGCACGGAGACGAGGGTGAAGCGGCCGAAAGGCGATTCGATGCGGCGCAGCACGCGGTAGTGGCTGATGGCCGAGCGGCCATCGTCGCGGCGCGTCGTCATGCGGGTGCGGCGAACTGTATCGCGGGCGATGGCGGCGTTGACGGTTCCGCTTTCGGCGGCGACTGCACCGTGCACCAGCGCGACGTAGGTCTTCTGCACCTGGCGGCGGGAGAACATGTCGGACAGCTTGGCGTGGGCCTTGTCGTGCTTTGCGACAAGGAGCAGCCCGCTGGTCTGCTTGTCCAGCCGATGCACGATGCCGGGACGGAGCGCTCCGCCGTGCGAGGAGAGCTCTTCAAAGTGATGCAGCAGGGCGTTGACCAGCGTGCCGCGGTTGCGCGCGTCGTCGGTCGATCCGGCGCCGGCGTGCACCATCATGCCGGCAGGTTTGTTGATGACGGCGAGGTCGTCATCCTCGTAGATGATGTCGAGTGTGATGGCTTCCGGAATGGCGCGGAGCGGGCGGGCTTCGGCTTCGCCTGTGATGGTGAGCTCTTCGCCGCCGCGCAGCTTCAGGCTGGCCTTGGGGGGCTTGCCGGCGATGAGCACCTTTGCTTCCGAGAGGAGCCACTGTACGCGGGCGCGGCTGACGGCGAGGGCTTCGACGAGGTACTGATCGAGCCGGCGGCCGGCGGCTTCGGCAGGGACGATGAGCGTGCGCGATGCGGGAGTCTCAGGCATGATGCACCGCCAGCAGCCAGCAAACGCCGCCGAGCGCGACCATGAGCATGGCAATGGCCTGCGCGGGTGTGGCGATGTGGAGGAGCGCGGGGGCGTCTGCGTAGTCGCGGAGAACGGCGCGAGGGCAAACTGCAGGAAGCCGTCCGGCGAAGAGCGCCGTGCCGAGGACCCCTCCGGCGCGGGCGGCGGCGCGGTACTGGGTCAAAAGGCGGAGCATGAAAATCAGAACCGCGGCAAGCACGAAATGCCCGATGGCGGCGTAGAGCTGCACCGGGTGGAGCGCGATACCGAGCGGGACGCCGGTGATGCGCGCGGCGAAGCGGCTGGTGTAGGTGACGGCCCAGGGCACAGCGGCGGGCGCGCCGTAGTGCGAGCCGGCGGCGAAGTTGCCGATGTCGAGGATGGCGAGAGCGAGGACGACGGCGGGCGCGGCGGCATCGATGGCGCGGAGGAGCGGCACGCGGGCGCGCAGCAGGTAGATGCACGTAACGATCACGGCCAGCAGTACGCCATACATGGCTGCGCTGCTGGAAGCGAGCGTGCCGGCGGCGAGGATGAGAAGCGGCGCTTCCAGGAAGCCGCGCCAGTTGGCGAGGACCACGGCGAGGCGCGCTCCCACGACGATGCAGACCACGGCGAGCAGGCCGGCGTTCTGGATCTTTGCCGTGTCGAGGCCGGTGCGGCGCGCGAGGCTGGTCCACAGCGCGATGCCGGAGAAGGCGGCCACGACGGCGAGCACACCGTAGGTGGAGATGACAAACGCGCCGAACTGAAGGAAGCGAGGGTACATCTAACGTCCTGTTTCTAAATCCGTACCACAATCGACATTTGATGAACCGGGATGGATCGCTGAAAACAGCAGAACTCTCCGCTTTGCTTCGCTCCGGTCGAGATGACGATTTACATGGTTATTTTGGCAGCGCGACGTTAGAGGAGAGACCTCGCGGCACTATGCAGGAGATTCGGCGGGAAGAAGAACAAAACCGACCCACTGGGCCGTGCGTTGCGCGCTGGTGAACCCGTCCTAAGACGGTGGGACTCTCCGCAGCTCTTTAGGCATTCCGGACTGGCGGACACTGCACACCGAGCCAATTATTCGAGTCGAGTCCCTGTTCAAGAATTATAGGTTCTACCAGCGTTAGCTCCGCACCTGCTTTGCAGGCCGGTTTCTGTTTCGGATGCTACCGAGGGGCGAGGCGGTTTGCAAGCTACCCGTTTGTGGTATGGCCCATCCACCTGAGCTGCACATTTTGCGAGATCGGTGCGTCTATAGCGAATTGCTTTTCGGTTCGTCCGCACTTTCCGGGCCTGTCAGCTCTTCAAAGATGCCGATGTCTTCCGCCTGCTGAGTCAACTGGCGCGGCAGGCGCTTGGTGGGCTGCACGCCGAGGGCGCGCAGCATCTCCACCTGGCGCACCAGGTTGCCGCGGCCGCGGGTGAGCTTGTCCAAAGCGCCGTCGTAGGCGACACGCGTCTGCTCAATGCGCGCGCCGAGCTTGCTGAGATCGTCGACGAAGCCGACGAATTTGTCATAGAGCTCCGCGCCGCGTTCGGCGATCTGCTGCACGTTGCGCACCTGTTCTTCCTGCTTCCACAGATGCGCGACGGTGCGCACGACGAAGAGCAATGTGCTGGGCGAGACCAGCAGAATGTTCTGCTCCCATGCATTCAGCCACAGATTGTTGTCGGTTTCGAGCGCGAGCAGGAATGCGGGCTCGATGGGCACGAAGAGGATGACGAAGTCGAGCGTCTCCAGTCCGGGCAGGCGATGGTAGTTGCGCGCGGCGAGGCCGCGGATGTGCTCCTTGACGGATGCGCAGTGGCGTGTGGCGGCGTGCTTGCGGAGCGCGTCGTCCGTGCTGGAGCAATAGGTGCCGTAATCGAGCAGCGACACCTTGGCGTCGACCACGAGCTTGCGGTCTGCCGGGCAGATGCAGGATGACGTCGGGACGGGCGCGGGTGGCATCCTCGCGCGCGATGGTTTCCTGCATGGTGTATTCGTGATCGCGGCGCAGGCCGGCGGCTTCGAGGATGCGCTCGAGAACGATCTCGCCCCAGTCGCCCTGGGTGCGGCTGGAGCCCTTCAGCGCCTGCGTCAGGTCCTTTGCCTCGTTGGCGAGGCGCTGATTCATCTCCAGCAGCGAGGTGACCTGCTGGGCGAGCGCGCTTCGATCCTTGCTCTCCTGCACGTAGACCTGGTCGACCTTGGCCTGGAACTCCTGCAGGCGCGTCTTGAGGGGGTCGAGCAACTGGCCGAGGTTGGTCTGGTTCTGCTCGGTGAAGCGGCGGGATTTTTCCTCCAGGATGTCGTTTGCCAGAGCGCGGAACTGGTGCGTCATGCTGTCGCGGGCGTCGTCCAGCAGGGCCAGCTTCTGCTCCTGGGCGGCGCGCTCGGCGGTGAGTGTGGCATCCAGCGACGCCAACTGAATGCGCAGTTGGGCGGCCTCTCCGGCCAGCGCCGCGCTGCGGCGGAGCGCGATCAAATATCCGATGAGGCCGCCGATAGCGAGCGAGGCCAGTGCTGCAAAGAAATAGACGATGGTGTTCATTGAACCCGAGTGTGAATGCTTATTCGCACTCTAATTGTTTCCGGGACGGTTGTGGCGTCATGCAGCCGGGGCCAGCCGCCTTTACACCCCTGCACCCCCTCAGTAGACTTGGAAGTTCGGGACCAGCATTCCATCGACCAGGGTGCGGGTGCGCCTGCGGTGCGCCTTGCACGCTGCGTACCTGATAGTCTCAAAAGGGTTTTAGTTCATTCGATTTGTGATCGAGGAGATAGGCATGGCAGCAGTGGACGAGAAGGTCAAGCAGATCATTGTGGAGCAGCTCCAGGTGGACGAGGCGGAGGTGACGCCCAGCGCCTCGTTCCAGGAAGACCTGGGAGCGGATTCGCTCGATGTGGTGGAGCTGGTGATGCAGTTTGAAGAGGCCTTCGACATGGAGATTCCGGACGAGGACGCCGAGAAGATCAAGACCGTGAAGGACGCGACCGAATATATCGAGAAGCACGCGAAAGGCGGCAAGTAAACCTGTGCGTTGCGATCGACGGGTGGTAGTGACAGGGCTGGGACTGATTGCAGGGCCCGGCAATACCGCCCCGGAGCTCTGGCAGAACCTGCTGGCCGGCAAGAGCGGCATGGCGCCGATCACCGGCTTCGACGCCAGCGCGTTCCCGGTCACCTTCGCCGCCGAAGTGAAGAACTTCGATCCGCTGAAGTTCATCGAGAAGAAGGAAGCGCGCAAGATGGGGCGCTTCATCCACTTCGCCATCGCCGCCGCCGAAGAGGCGATGCAGCACAGCGGGCTGAAGGTGACGCCGGAAACGGCTGAGCGCATCGGGGTACACATCGGCTCCGGCATCGGCGGGTTCGACATCATCGAGCGCGAGCACAGCAACATGCTCAACGGCGGTCCGCGCAAGATTTCGCCGTTCTTCATTCCGGCCGCGATCGTGAACCTGGCGGCCGGCCAGGTAAGCATCCGCTACGGCGCGAAGGGCCCGAATGAGGCGACGGCCACCGCCTGCACGACCAGCGCGCACTCCATTGGCGACGCGTATCGCATCATCCAGCGCGGCGATGCGGACGCGATGATTGCCGGCGGCGCCGAGGCGGCGATTACGCCGATGGGCATTGGCGGATTCGCGGCGATGAAGGCGCTCTCCACGCGCAATGACGATCCTGAGCACGCCTGCCGGCCCTTCGACAAGGACCGCGACGGCTTCATCGTGGGCGAGGGCGCGGGCATCCTGATCCTCGAAGAGCTGGAGCTATGCGAAGGCGCGCGGCGCGAAGATCCTGGCGGAGATTGTCGGCTACGGCATGAGCTCCGACGCGTACCACATGACCGGCATGGCGCCGGAAGGCGAAGGCTGCTTCCGCGCCATGAGCAACGCGCTCAAGATCGGCCGGGCTTTCGCCGGACAAGATCGGTTACGTGAATGCGCACGCGACCTCCACGCCGCTGGGCGATGCGCTGGAGTCCGCAGCGATGAAGAAGCTGTTTGGCGAGCGCGCGCTGAGCGGTGAGATGCCGGTGAGCTCGACGAAGTCGATGACCGGGCACCTGCTGGGCGGCGCCGGCGGACTGGAAGCGGGCATTACGGTGATGGCGCTGATTGAGCAGATTGCTCCGCCGACGACGAATCTTGTGAATCAGGACCCGGCCTGCGAGCTGCACTATGTGCCGAACAAGCCGCGAGAAGATCAACGCTGAGTATGCGCTGTCGAACTCGTTCGGTTTTGGCGGGACGAATGGATCGCTGATCTTCCGGCGGTGGATGGAGTAGGCAGGTTCGCAGGATTGCTTACGGCGTCGCGAAGTACTTCGCGGCGCTTTTGCTTTTCGATCGACACTGGGAGGACGCGGTCAGGAAGGCAGGGGCCGCGCTTCTAGGATCGAGACATCCATCTCGGGCGCGGGAATGTTGCGCGTGAGGGTGAAGCCGGCTGCTTCCAGCAACTGGCCCCACTCATGCTCACTGCGCTCGCGGCCCGTTGGTGACGGCTAGCATGTTGAGGTCACTCAAAAAGCAAGTAACAAGCTCGGGGCTCGGTTGAGCAGGCCGAGTGCGGCCATGGCGCGCAGCCGCCGGTATATGGATGGGGCATCGGCTTGCACGATGCCGTCACGTCGGATGCGCTAAGAATACTGCGATGACGCACGGGCGGCAGCGACGTAGAGCAAGAGATGGAAGCGGGAGTGCCTCAGCGTACGCCGCTGGCCAACAATGCGGAGGAGTGCGGCACCGCTGCGAAAGCCTTGTGCGGCGTGATGTATGACTTGTAGACCGAGATGTGGAAGCAGGACTGCTGGAACTCTTCTTCCACGTCGATCTTCCCGGCGGTCTGGAGCGGCAGCAGATAGGCGCGCATCCATGCGACTTCGGATGCGGTGAGCCCCTTCTTTGCGATGTCCACCGCTTCGCCGGTGAGGTGCGGGGATGCAACGTCGCCTTCTGCCGGCGCGGCGTTTCCGTTGATGCGCCGCAGATGATGTTGGAATTCGACAGTGCGGACGGCCGAGTTTATCTGCAGGGGCTTGTGGAAGCGCTGGTAGTGCACGCGCGCGAGATCGTCGAGGAAGCGGCCAGTCCAGGCACGGCAATAACGGCGGTTTGCGGGCAGACGGCTGTCCACATGCATGGAAGCGAGTTCCGGCAGCGCGACCAGTTTGCCTGCGCGGCGCAGCGTGGCGAGATCGTCATTGTCCTTGACGCGCAGGATGCCGTCCTGCTCGGCGCGTTCATTCTGCCGCACCAGCGATTCGTGGCTGCCGCGCAGCGGCGGCAGGTTCATGGCGGCCAGCGGCACTTCCGGCACGTTCACCGATGCGGATTCCGACTCGTCGTCGGTATCTTCATCGCGGGCGACACGCGCGGTCTCAGTGCGTGCTGCCGCGCGTACGGCTTCCGTGCCATGACTGCGCGCATGGCGCAGCGCGCGCGCGGTGTGGGGGTGCACATGGTGCCGGCGGGGACGCGAATGCGCACTCGCTTTATGCTTCCGGGCCTGGGCCGTCTGCGGGAGCAGAAGTCCAAGGCAGAGAAGTACAGCAAGAGCGGCGAATGAGTGACGACAAGGGTGAAGACAGCGCATGATGCCCGGGACCAGACCGTTTCACAAAGTGTGTGTGACATCCGCGCGTGGGAGCAAGGCCCCTTTTGGGGGACATAAAGCAGCTCTGCAGCGACGAGAGGTCTCACACCCCTTGCGAAGACGGTTGAGGTGCGCGAAGAATGCCAGAGGTCTTCATCCTAATAGTTCGAGCTGCGGCGGCGAAGTGCACAGGCGGATACGTTCCGCCGCAGATGCCTATGCGGGATGGATTTCGTAATCGAGTTGGCTACGAACCAAAGGCTGCGGCGCCCGCTTCAGCGACCGAGTGGTCCTGTTCGCCGGAGCCGCCGCTGACGCCGATGGCGCCCACCACTTTGCCGCCCTTCTTCAGCGGAATGCCGCCGGCGAAGATCATGACCTTTGCCGCCGTTCGAGGCGTGAATGCCGAAGAACTGATTTCCGGACTGCGAATTTTCGCCGAGATCTTTCGTGGTGATATCGAATGCCCGCGCGGTCCATGCCTTGTTGATGGAGATGTTCACGGAGCCCATCCATGCGCCATCCATGCGCACGTGTGCCACCAGGTTGCCGCCTTCGTCGGCCACCGCGATGTTCATGGGCTGGCCGATCTCCTGCGCTTTCTTCTCCGCTGCCGCGATCACGCGGCGCGCTGCATCCAGCGTCACTTCACTTGCCATAATTCCTTGCCTTTCTGATCTATCGGGTGATGGCGGACCCAGAGCCTGGGCCGCCTTACTCACAGAGTACGATGCGCGGGCGGTGTCAGACCGTCAGATAAACGGCGCAGTCTTCCGCGCTGGAGCCGACGCGATCGGCGAGACGATCGTTTGCGTCCATGGCGACAGTGGCGCTCCATACCTGCTGCAGGAAGGGCGCGCGATCCAGACATCGTGCAGCTCGTGATTGATGTAGAGGACGGCGACCTGCTCGCGGCTCCTGCGCCAGGGACTGGCTAAGGTTGGCCATCACCTGTTCCAGCACCGGCCGACAGAATGGGTGGTAGAGGTATAGGACGAGCGGGCCGGCGGGAAACCGGTACTGAGCGGCATCTTCGAGCAGAACCTCGACCGGCGGCTCGCCGTTGCGGCCTTCCGCCTGCCGAGCAGCGGTGTAGCGCGCAACATTATCGACCGCCACGCGATGAAGCTGAGGCGCGATCTCCACGCCGACGACCTCGCGCAAACGGATACTCCGAGGCGAGCAGCACGGCGCGGCCCTTGCCGCAGCCGAGGTCGATGAATGTGGCGGACCGCCGCAGCGTCTCCGGAACCTGCGCCATGGCGTGGTGAAAGACCGACGGGGGAATTGCGTAGTACGCGGTGTTCCACGCGTCGCTGGGGCTGCCGGTTTTGAGATTCGACGCCCCAGACGAGGCCGCTGGTGTCCACGCCATAGCGGCGGTCGAACTCGTGCTCGTGCGGTGGGCAGCCAGGTGGTGGTGTCAGCCGGCGGAGACCTGCGGCGCAGCTTCCGCCTCAGCCGGTCGCGTGCGGTCCGCACGGCTGCAGCCCAGCCATGGTTCACGACCATCTGCCTGACGGCGCGTGCTGTACGCCTTGCGTGCATAGCTGCTTGTCCATATTGCACCGGCGGCCACCTGGGAGGGGGTACTGTTCAGGGGCCAGTTAACTTTTGAAGCCGGAAAACTCAAATCGGGTAACCAGGTAATTGCTACGTTGGCAAGAAAGATGAACATTAGCCAGTAAGATGCTTTTTTTGTGAAATTTACGAGTGAGGTGGAGGCAAGTTTATGACAATATTTCCATTACCCCAGTACTAATTGCACGAACTTGACTACCCCGGAAAGTGCAGTCCCCCGTAAGGGGTTAACGCTGCACGGCTGGACCGTGGTTTCGCTTTGTGATTTCTCACTCTGCATGGGATTCTCCATTCACGCGCAGTACAGAGCAGCATTTGCAGTTTGGGAGGCACCACATGAAGACTTTGTTCGTTTCGTTGGCAATCGCCGCGGCGTCTGCCACCTGCCTTGCCCAATGCCAGAGCAATCGAATTTCGTTGAATGAGGAGCTGAAGGACGCCGGCACCACCATGGTCGCCACTGTGGAATACGCCCAGCCGGTTCCGGATTCCTCCTTTCACCTGGACGGCATCGATTACGTGGTGCACGTGGATCGCGTTCTGAAGGGGCGCATGATCGGCACTGATGTAGTGCACATTTTCAGCGAAAACAGCCCCACCAAGTTTCCCGATGCAGACGGGCAAGCAGTATCTGCTCTTCGTCCATCGCAACTTCAACGACTACGAGGTGGACAACTGCGGCAATTCTGGCCTGCTGCAGGCATCGAACATCGACAGCGTCTCGAAGCTGAAGGAATTCGCGAAGAAGGAAGCGGAGTAGGCACTTTCCGGCTGCGGTTGTTTGCAACACTGCTGTACTTGTTTTTCCCAGGCTAGTCGTTTTGATTGAGCAGACAAGAGCGCCCTTCGCCGGGCGCTCTTGTTGCATTTCCGGATGCACTCAGTGCACGCGCTCGTGCCGGTAGCCGGCCGCGGTCAGGGCGTCGGCGATGGCTGCGATATGGGCAGCGCCGCGCGTCTCCAGCGTGATTTCGATGACGGTGTCGCCCAGGTTCACGCCGTAATAGGAGCGGTTATGGCTGGTCTGCACGATGTTGGCTTCGCATTCGGTGAGGATGCGGGTGAGCTGGTGGAGCGATCCCGGGCGGTCGAGCAGATAGACGCGGATGCGGAGCAGCCGGCCGTCCTTCGCCAGGCCGCGCTCGATGATGCGGGAGAGCAGCGTGACATCGATGTTGCCGCCGCAGACCAGCGCGACGGTTTTTTCGGCCTGCAGGTGAGTCTTGCCCTGCAGCAGCGCCGCCAGCGCCGCCGCGCCCGCGCCTTCGGCCAGCGTTTTTTCCTTTTCCAGCAAGCACCAGGATGGCGCTGGAGATCTCTTCTTCATCGACGGTGACGATCTCGTCGACGTACCGCTGGACCAGCGGGAAGGTGCGCTCGCCGGCGCGACGGACGGCGATGCCATCGGCGATGGTGGCCTGCGCGGGCAGGGTGACCGGAGCGCCGGCTTCGACGCGCGCGCAACATGGAGGCGAGCCGCTCGGTCTGCACGCCGACGATGCGGACATCGGGGCGAGCTTCCTTTACCGCGCAGGCGATGCCGCCGATGAGGCCGCCGCCGCCGATGGGGACGACGATGGCTTCGACGTCCGGAAGCTGCTCCAGGATTTCGAGGCCGATGGTGCCCTGGCCGGCGATGACTTCTTCGTCGTCGAAGGGATGAATGAAGGTGAGTTGCTTCTCGTGCTGCAGGCGCGTGGCCTCGTCGCAGGCTTCGTCGTAATTTGCGCCATGCAGGATGACCTCCGCGCCGAAGCCGCGGGTGGCCGAGACCTTGACCAGCGGCGTGGGCTGGGGCATGACGATGCGGGCACGGATGCCGAGGCGCGCCGCGTGAAAGGCGACGCCCTGCGCATGGTTGCCGGCGCTGGCGGCGATGACGCCATGCGCGCGTTCCTCCGGCGTGAGCTGCAGCAGCCGGTTGAGCGCGCCGCGCTCCTTGAAAGCGCCGGTGCGCTGCAGATTTTCGAGCTTCAGATAGATCGGATGGCCGGCAAGCTCGGAGAGATCGTGCGATACCTGGCAGGGCGAATAGTAGAGGAGATCGCGGATGCGCTCGCGGGCGGCCGCGATACGTGCAGCTGTCAGCATGAATGCATTTGATTATAGGTGGGGGTCGCAGGATTGTATGATTTCTGCGCTGAAAAGGCAGCGCAACTTGCAGGCACCTTGGCGTGTCTATTTTCGGCAGAAGTCGACAGACTGCAGGAGAGAAAGAACCATGAGAAAGCTTTTAGTGGCTGCACTATTTGCATCGGCGCTCGCAGCGGGCAGCGCACACGCTCAAGTCGCTGTCCGTGTTGGCCCGCCTCCGCCGGTTGTGGAGCACTATGGCCGGCCGCCGCATCCGGGATGGGTGTGGCGTGGCGGCTATCAGCGCTGGGATGGACGCCGCTATGTGTGGGCGCCGGGCTATTGGGTCCGTCCGCCGCGGCCGCGTGCGGTGTGGATTCCTGCGCATTGGGTCCAGCGTCGAGGCGGGTGGGTCTTCGTTCAGGGACACTGGCGCTATTAAGCCGAGCGTGAGATGAATGAGGCCTCCACGAAGGGAGGCCTCATCTGTGCCTACTTTGAGCGATCCGCAACGGGTTATTGCAGCAGACTTCCGTTTTCCGGCTCGATCTTTGCTTCTTCCGGCGGGATGACGACTGCGGCTGCCACCTTGTCCTCCGTCTTCCAGGTTCAGCAGCTTCACGCCCTGCGTGGAGCGGCCCGCCGCGCGGATGGTCTTGGTGTCGATGCGGATGATCTTGCCGTACTGGCTGATCACCATCAGCTCGGACGACTCATCGACCAACTGGATGGCATTCACCTTGCCGTTGCGCGCCGTGGTCTTCAGGTTGATGACGCCCTTGCCCCCGCGCGTCTGCAGACGATACTCGTCCACATCCGTGCGCTTGCCGAAGCCCTGCGTGGTGACGGAGAGGATGAGGCAGGCGCAGTCGCCGCCATTGCCGTTCTTCTTGCGCTCCTTTGGAGTGACCGCGAGGCCGACCACGTAGTCGCCCTTGGCCAGGTCGATGCCGCGCACGCCATAAGCCGGACGGCCCATCGACCGAACATCGGTTTCGTGGAAGCGGATGGCCATGCCGTCGTGCGTTGCGAGGAAGACGATCTCGTCCCCGGAGGTGATCCGTGCGCCGATCAGCTCGTCGTCCGTATCGATGCCGATGGCGATGATGCCGCGAGCCATCACGTTGGAGAAGTCCTTGAGCGGCGTGCGTTTGACCGTGCCCTTCTGCGTCGCGAAGAAGACGAACTTGCCTTCTTCTTCCAGATTGCGTTGCGCCAGGATGGTGCGGACGGTCTCGCCCGGCTGCAGGTTCAGCAGGCTGGCCATGGACTTGCCCTTGCCGGCGGCGCCGACGTCGGGAACCTCGTAGACCTTGAGCCAGTAGACGCGGCCAGTGTTGGTGAAGCAGAGCAGGTAGGCGTGCGTCGAGTCGACGATGAGCTGCGAGACGAAATCTTCCTCGCGCGTCTTCATGCCCAGACGGCCGGTGCCGCCGCGCCGCTGCTGGCGGTAGGTGGAGATGGGCGTGCGCTTCAGGTAGCCGGAATGCGACACCGTGACGGCGACCTGTTCGTCGGCGATCAGGTCTTCCAGCTGCAGCTCGGCGGTTTCGTCGAGAATCTGGGTGCGGCGCTCGTCGCCGAAGTCCTTGCGGATCTGCTCCGAGCTCCTTGACGATGACCGCGCGCAGCTTCTTCTCCGAGGCGAGGATGGACTCGTATTCGGCGATGTTGTCGCGCACCTGCTTCAGCTCGTTCAGCAGCTCGTCGATGGAGAGCTGGGTGAGGCGATAGAGCTGCAGTTCGAGGATGGCGTCGATCTGGCGGTAGCTGAGGATCAGCGTGGCCGTGGTCTGCGTCGCCATGTCGATGCCGTACTTGGCCGCATCGAGCGAGACGCCCTTCAACTCCGCGCCGCGCAACTGGATCTTGGTGCCGGAGAAGAAGCGGAAGAGGTTCTCGCGGGCATCCGCGCGGGATGACGATCCGCGGATGATCTTGATCACGTTGTCGAGGTGATCGAGCGCGATCTGATAGCCGAGCAGGATGTGCTCGCGCTCGCGCGCCTTGCGCAGCAGGTAGGCGGTGCGGCGGCGCACCACATCGACGCGATGGTCGATGAAGTGGCGGATAGCGTCCGGCAGCGGCAGCTCCCGCGGCTGGCCGTTGACCACCGCGAGGAAGATCATGGAGAAGCTCTCCTGCATCTGCGTGTGCTTGTAGAGCTGGTTGAGCACGATCTGCGCTTCGGAGCCGCGCTTCAGCCCGATCACGATGCGCATGCCGTCGCGATCGCTCTCGTCGCGGAACTCGTCGCGGGCGATGTCGGTGATGACGCCGTCGTTTACCAGGTCGGCGATGCGCTCGATGAGCTTCATCTTGTTTACCTGGTAAGGAATCTCGGTGACGATGATGGCCTGACGGCCGCCGGAGATGTTTTCGATCGCGCACTTGGCGCGCATCAGGAAGCGGCCGCGGCCGGTGCGATAGGCCTCGGGAATGCCGCTGCGGCCGTAGATGAAGCCGCCGGTCGGGAAGTCCGGCCCCTGCACGTGCTTCAGCACCTCGGCGAGGCCAGCGTGCGGATTGTTCACCAGCTCGATGGTCGCGTTGACGATCTCGGTCAGATTGTGCGGCGGGATGTTGGTCGCCATGCCGACCGCGATGCCGTTCGATCCGTTGACGATGAGGTTGGGAACGCGCGCCGGCAGCACCGCCGGCTCCAGCGTGCTCTCGTCGTAGTTGGGCGACCATATCGACGGTTTCCATGTCGATATCGGCGAGCATTTCGCCCGCGATGCGCATCATGCGGGCTTCGGTGTACCGCATCGCCGCCGGCGGATCGCCGTCCACGGAGCCGAAGTTGCCCTGGCCGTCGATCATGGGATAGCGCAGGCTGAAGGGCTGCGCCAGGCGCACCATGGTGTCGTAGATGGCGCGAGTCGCCGTGCGGATGGTACTGGCCCATGGCCTGGCCGACCACCTTGGCGCACTTGGTGTACTTCTTGTTGTGCTGCAGCCCCATCTCGTGCATCGTGTACAGGATGCGGCGATGCACGGGCTTGAAGCCGTCGCGCACATCGGGCAGCGCACGGCCGATGATGACCGACATCGAATAGTCGAGATACGACCGGCGCATCTCGTCTTCAATGTTGATGGGAATCATGTTGGCGGCTCCGGGACCGGTGGGCGGCGTCGTGCCGTCGCCGCTGTTGCCGTCCGGACCGCCGAGGGGAAGCTGTGGATTCTGATCGTCTGCCATAGATAGGAAGAGCGGTTCGCAAGGCCGAAGACCGGTGCCCAAAAGGGCCCGTTTTCGGCAGAAACGTAGCGATGAGCTCTGTGTCTATTTTAGCAAGGAATGACGCATATTTCCGCGTCACTGACGTGGTTCCGAAGGGCTTATTTCGCGGACTCCTGACCCGCTGAAACGTCCTGTGCGCGCATTCGGCATATGGAAGCTCCGCTTGGAACTGCAGGCGGGGCGGAGTAGAGTGTTGCCATCCGATTCGTCAGGTCGAGCCCTCGTTGACTCGATGCCAAGTGCGCCAGCCCTGCCCCTGCCAGCGCCCGCAACATTCACGAGGTCATACCCCCGTCGCCAGATCTGGAGGATTCCTGATGCCCGCTGATAGCTCTTCTTCCGTCTCCCGCCGTTCGTTCCTGCGTATTTGCCTCCGCCGCGGCCGTTGTGCCCATCGTGACCGAAGCCCACCTTGCCTGGGCCGCGGCCAGCGGAGCGCAATCCGGCTCAAATGGCCTGAAACACGCGAGCCGCTTCCACGGAGGAATGCAGCCGATTCCGCCGGATGCCGTGCTTATCAATGCCAATGAAAACCCGCTGGGCCCGTGCAAGCTGGCCTGCGAAGCGTGCACCGATATCGCGCCGCGCGGAGGCCGCTATGACTTTGAGCAAACTGCCGCGCTGGGCAAAACCATCCTGCAGCAGGAAGGGTTGGGCGAAGATTCTCTCGCCATCTATGCGGGTTCGAGCGAGCCGCTGCACTACACGGTGATGGCTTTCACCGGCCCGATCGCGGCCATACGTGACTGCCGATCCGGGATATGAGGCCGGGATGCGCGCTGCGGACATGGCCGGGGCGAACAACCATCAAAGTGCCGCTGATGCGGGACACGCACGCTCACGACGTGAAGGCGATGATCGCAGCCAGCCCCAGCGCGGGCGTCTTCTACATCTGCAACCCGAACAACCCGACGGGCACGACGACGCCGAAGGAAGACATCGTCTGGGCGCTGAAGAACAAGCCCAAGGGATCGATTCTGCTGATCGATGAGGCGTACTTCCACTTCGCGGACCAGCCCAGTTGCATGGACATGGTGAGGGCGGGCGAAGATGTCATCGTGCTGCGCACCTTCTCGAAGCTTTACGGCATGGCGGGACTGCGCTGCGGCTTTGCTGCGGGGCGGCCTGATCTGCTGGCGAAGTTGCAGACCTACGGAATGAATGCCATGCCCATCACCGCGGCTGCAGCGGCTAACGTGAGCCTGCAGCATCCGGAGATGATTCCGGAACGCAAGAAGATCAATGCCGATAATCGCCAGCAGACCTTCGCGTGGCTCGACAAGCAGGGTTACAGCTATACCCAATCGCAGAGCAACTGTTTCATGCTGGATACGCGGCGGGATGCGAAGCAGGTGATCGCCGCGATGCAGGCGAAAAAGGTCTATATCGGCCGGGTGTGGCCGGCGTGGCCGACGCATGTGCGCATCACGGTGGGAACCGCGCAGGAGATGCAGGCATTCCAGAGCGCGTTCCTTGAAGTGATGCAGGCGCCGCCACAAAGGGCCGAGCTGCTGCCAACGCTTTATCGGCGGCCGATCACGCATCTGGGTTGACGCATGGGCTAAGGCGGCGGAGACGGGGGCGTCCACATTCCGGCTTAGGGCGGAATCGTATCTGAGGCCAGATCAGTGCTTCGTGAGTGTTATGCGCCAGTGGCGCTCGATGGAGAAGCTCATTTTCGTGTCGGACGGGGCGGCCCCGAACCGCGAACCTGCGGAGGAAATATAGACACAGCGGTCAAAGAGGCCCGAAATGAGCGTGATCCGGCCAGTTACGGACGATGCCTAGCGACGATCGTCTGCGAGGAGCTTTCCGCGGCTATTGCTACTCAACTTCCAAAGCAGAGACTCGGGGCGCTGTTAAGCCTTTGGTAACATTGCCTTCCATGTTTCAAAAAGCAGTCTCCAGGCGAACCGCCGCAATTTCCATCATTTGCTGTATTACAGCTCTTCTCTCATTTGCAGGAAGAAATTTCCAGCTCGACGATGCGCTGATCTATGCCCGCTATACCAGAAATGCTCTCCACGGCATGGGACTGGTATTCAACGCTGGCGAGCATGTCAATGCGCTGACATCACCTCTGTTCTCTGTTCTACTTCTGGGCACTTCGTGGCTGCTGCATGGCAATGTTCTGCTTGCCGAAATCCTGCTGAGCGCGACTTTTTTGGCCGCAGCCTGCATTTTGGCAGAGGACCTCGCACCGTGGTCAGGCGTGCTTATCGCATCCACTTACTATTTTTATCTTTGCTTCGGGATGGAAACGACGCTTTTCCTTTTCCTGATCTTGCTTACCTTTACTCTCTACCGGAAAGGAAAGCTGTACCTGGTACCGACCTTCGCATTGTTCACCGTGTTGACACGTTTTGAAGGCGGCCTCCTCGCTGTCGTAATTGCGGCGGACATGTGGCGCACGCGGCAATTTCCTCGAACGCGTGCCCTATTGCCGCCTGCGATCATTCTCGTCGCGTATCTGGCGTTTAATTTTCACTTCTATGGCGCCGTATTACCTTCATCCGCCAGTGCCAAATTCGCTCAGGGATTCTCGGGATATTGGGGACGATGGCCGCGCGCGTTTACGCATGTCCGCATAATCCTAAAGATCTTCTGGGATTCGATCTATGTGTTGCCGCTCGCTGTTGTCCTGGGCATCCTCGGCCTGCGAAGCCATCGGGGAACTGCGATGAATCGCATCCTGCTGCCATTTCTCGGGGCTCTGTTGGCCTTCTATCTCCTTCTCAATATTCCCAATTACCACTGGTATTACGCACCATTCATCTTCTTCCTTCTTATTTATGCACTCGCTGGAACTCCTCGGACACGCCTGGCATATATCCTGCTGACCGCAGTCATCGCGCAATGCGCAGTGGCCGCCGCATGGAATCTGCGCCGTACCGGCCCACGCAGCGACTATGTTGCCGTGGATGAATGGTTGTCATCACATTCGAAGCCCGGGGCAAAGATCGCCGCTGTGGAGATAGGTACCATTGGCTGGAATACGGATCGCAACGTGGATGACATCCTCGGCCTAACCAATCCCAAGAACGCGGCGCTTTTGCAGCATCGTGATTTGTACACGTGGCTCGAGCAAGACAAGCCGGACTTTGTTGTCGTCCATCACCCTCCCGCTTTCGGTGAAAATGCTGCAACCGCGAGCCCGCAATATGTCTATGTCCCGATTCATTTCGGGGCGGTCTATCTGATGCAGCGCAAGGATAGAACTCAGCCATAACCTGAAATGAGCGTTCTTTATAGGCGCTTGGCAACCTCTGCCATCATGCGAGCGCGGGGAGCGCGACGGTCAGAAGGGCCTGCAGCGCCACCATGGCGATGATGGCCCAGCGGAAGATGCGTCCATGGCGGGTCTCCACCGCATCAGCGAAGACGCCTCCGACGAAGGTCATGAGAAAGGGCAGCGCCCAGAGCCACGGCTGGCCGAAGACGCCGGTGGTGACCAGCGGCAGGAGGCAGAGCGCAATGAACAGCGGCGTGGTGTTGCCGAAGTAGCGCGAGCGGCGTGTGGTCACGATATATAACGCCAACGCGGCGACCAGCGCGATGGCGAAACCCGCATCGCCGAAGGAGAAGAGATGCGCGCGCGCCGCCAGGTGCTGAGGCCAAGCCTGCCGGCGCCGGAGCGGAAGTAGTAGGTCAGCGCGTCGGGATGAAAGGCATAGCAGGCAAAGAGCAGGAGAAATGCGCCGACAGTGCCCGCGATCATGACCATGGGCACGGCGGTGCGATTGCGCTCCGCCAGGTAGACCATGAAGACGAAGGCCAGGGGCAGGGTGAGCAGGAGCGCCGCCGAATGCGACGCAGCGACCAGGGCGAGTGCTGCTGCCAGCAGCACGATGCGCGGACGCCACTTGCGCCGCGGTCCCTGCATGGCATGCGCGACCCCGATGGCGGTATAGATGGCGGCGAAAATGCCAAGCGCGGTGGTGATTTCGGCATTCGGGCGCGAGCCTGCCGCGACGATAGCGGGCGAGACGCAGTAGAACGCGAGCGCGACAAAGCCGCCGGCATTGCCGAAGAGCCGCCGCGTGACCCACCACAGCGCGCCGCCCAGCAGCAGCGCCGCCATGGTGAAGGGAAAGCGCAGCAGCAGGCGAACGTAGCTCAGCTCGTGCCGCATCTCCCAGGTGCTGGTATCGCTGCCCTGGCCGGCGATCAGGCGCTGGAGCGTGAGCGGCAGCCCGGCCATGCGATAAGCGAGTACGCCGTCGTGAATATTGCCGCAACTGGTGAAGTAGCCCGCGATGGGCGAGGGCCGCTCCCACATTTCCCGGCCGCAGCGCGCGTATTGGTAGTCGCTTTCGGTCAGCGGGGTGCGCGAGATATGCCACACGCACTGGCCGAGCAGCAGAAGCAGCAGCAGGGCGGCGATCTTCTGCGGGCGATCGAAGCGGAAGCGCGCGGAGATGGTGGCCGGCGCGCTCCTTTGTGCCGGAGGCCGCGCTTGCAGAAGCGGGCATCACGGCTGTGGGAGTGGTATCTGCGGACATGAGGACGCGTCCTGTTCAGTGTACCGGACGGTGGCTAGCGAGCGGCCGCCGCTTCCATCGCGTGGCGCAGATGGCCGTGCGCGCTCTGCAGCAGTGCGTCGGCCTGTTCGCGGCTTAGGCCTTTGGAGTTCATCAGTACGGCGGCTTTGATCGATCCCGCTTCGCGCAGCAGGGCTGGATGCGCGCTCGCGCGGCAGGCCGGTGAGCTCGACGACGATGCGCTCTGCCCGGTCGGCCAGCTTCTCGTTGGTGGGCTGCACATTCACCATCAGGTTGCTGTAGACCATGCCGAGCTTGATCATCGCGCCGGTGGAGAGCATGTTCAGCACCAGCTTGGTTGCGGTGCCCGCGCGAAGCCGCGTCGATCCGGTGATCACCTCCGGGCCTACCGCGGGCGTGATGGCGATCTGCGCCGCGCGTGCGACCTCGGAATCCGGCACACAACTGACGCCAATGGTGACTGCGCCGAGCGATCGCGCATAGTCCATCGCGCCCAGCACATAGGGCGTCCGGCCGCTGGCGGCGATGCCGGCGAGCACATCGTTCGCGGTGAAGCCATGCGCGCGCAGGTCGGTCGCGCCCAGCTCGGCCGAGTCCTCCGCGCCTTCGATGGAATGACGCAGCGCGTAATCCCCGCCGGCGATGAAGCCCTGTACCAGGGTTGCGGGCACGTTGAAGGTGGGCGGGCACTCCGATGCATCGAGCACACCGAGCCGGCCCGAGGTTCCGGCGCCTACGTAGAAGAGGCGTCCGCCTCGTTCGGGCGCGAGCGCTGCTGCGATGGCATCGACCGCACGCGCGATCGCGGGAATTTCGCGCGCCACCGCATCGGCTACTTCGCGGTCGGCGGCATTGATCACTTGAAGCATCTCGGTGGTGGAGAGCTGGTCGATGTGCTCGCTCGGCTGATAGCGGGTCTTCTGTGAGCAGCGTGGCGAGCGCCGGTTTGGCGGAGGAATTCGAATCGGACATGTGCATCGTGATGGTATCGCAATGAGACGGGAACCAGAATGTGTACTGGGAATCGCGCGTTCTGCTCTTGACCCAACTGGGTCCTACAGAGTGTTCTGAATAAGCCAGCAACACTGCACGAGAGGACTGCTACACATGAGCACTGCACCCACGACCCCGGAAAAGTATCTGGTCGCCTTTGTCATCCAGGGCGACACGATGTTCAAAATCACGGCCGACAGCATCATCCAGGCCACGGGTGGCGCTGCGGGCCTGGCATCCTTTGATGGCGTGGCCAAGCTGAAGGCAGCCGCCGCCCTGGTGGAGCTGACCAACACCCACAACGAGCGGCCCGAGGAGCTGCGTGCGATGGCGCGCGAGATGGCCGGCGAAGGCATGCGTCTGCTGGCGCGGGCCGGCGCGGGGGGACGCGTGGTGGTCAATAACTCCACCCAGCAGGCTTCCAGCCAGTCCATGGTTGGCCCGGTGCCGGTCGAAGTGAATCTGGCTTAGATCGCGGGCCTAGATCGCGGCTTAGATCGCCTGGATCAGCCAATCGGATAGACTCACCAAAGAACAAAGCAGCGCAGCCGGGCGCGGGCCATGCCGCGTGCCCGGCATTTGCTGCGCATAGGCCTTGGGCCGCGTGAATGAGCGTGGCGCGCCGCTTTTGCTGCCCGCTTTTTCTGGTTAGACACTTCGCTCACGGGGATGACCGCACATGCCGCTTTGGAACGAGATCGAAGGCGAGACGCTGAACGGATTGACGCTGCGCAAGCTGCTGCGCAGCGAAGGCCGCACCGCATGGTTCTCCACGGATGACGCGGGAGGGCCTGCGGTGCTCAGTGTCTTCGAGGCGTTGAACGACGAGGACAGCGTGCAGGCGCGTCTTGAGTCGGCCGCCCGGGTTCAGCATCCGAATCTGCTGGTCATTCGCAGCACCGGCAGGGGCCGTCTGGAGGACGAGTCGCTGGTTTACGTGGTGATGGAGCCGTTCGACCAGACGCTGGCCGAAGTGCTGCGCGACCGCACTCTGACGCCGGAGGAGGCGCGCGAAGTCACCGAAAATCTGCTGAGCGCGCTCGAAGCGGTCGAAGCCGCCGGGCTGCATCACGGCCACGTGGATGCCTCGGGTGTGCTGGGCGTGGGCGACAGCATCAAGCTGCGCAGCGACTGCCTGATGCCGCGCCGCGGGCAGAGCGATGCTGCGGCACTGGCCGCGCTGATTTACAATGCGCTGACCGGGCGGCGCTTTTCGAGCGAGCGCGATGCGTTGCAGCTACCGGCTCCCTTTGCCACGCTGGTGCGCGCGGGCGTAGGGCCGAATGGCTCGCTGGCCGCGATGCGGCGCGTGTTGAGCGGCCCGGCGGTGACGAATGGCGCAGCGGCCGCCGCCAGTCCGTCGACGGTAGTCACAGAAGCAGCTGCAGCACCGGCATCGTTTGCGAAGGCTGCTGCGACCCCCGGTGCCAGGTTGCGGGATGAACCCGAGTCCAGTCCACGCAGGCGGCCCGCAATCACGATTGCGGCCATCGTGCTGATGGCGATTGTGCTGGCCATCTTCTGGTATGCGCTGAAGCGGCCCACGCGGCCCGCGCCGATCAGCGGCGAGGCTCCGTCGGCTCCCAGCACGCAGCCGAAGAGTTCTGCGGCGGCAACGGCGGATGTGCCCCCCGCAGTGGCACCGGTGGGGAATGCAGCGGGCGCAATGGGCGCGCCGGAGACGGTGCGGCCCGCGGCGCGGCCATCGCCGGCGAAATCGTCCGTCGAACCGGCGACGCCGGGCACCGATCGCAGCGTGTGGCACGTGGTGGTCTACACCTATGCCTACCAATCGACGGCGCAGCGCGCAGGCCACTGAACTGGCGGCGAAATATCCGCAGCTTGAGCCGCAGGTTTTCTCGCCTACCGGACACGCGCCCTTTCTGGTTGTTCTGGGCGGCGGCATGAATCGGCAGGAGGCCTTTACGCGGCGTGAAGCAGCGCTGGCGGCGGGCCTGCCGAAGGATACCTACGCGCAGAATTACCGCAGGTAGATATTGCAAGAGCCGCGCACAGTTGGGCGGTTGATACACTCCGGATTGTGAAGCGCAGTGACAACGATCCGGAGCGGCTGGTCTCGGCCACGCGTGGCGAGGAAGACAGCTCCTTCGAGCTGAAGCTGCGGCCGCGGCGGCTGGCGGAGTTCATTGGCCAGACGAAGGCCAAGGAGCAACTGGCCATTGCGCTGGAGGCCGCGAAGAGCCGCGGCGAGGCGCTGGACCACGTGCTGCTGTTCGGGCCGCCGGGACTGGGCAAGACGACGCTGGCGTCGATCATCGCGAATGAGCTCGATGTCGGGTTCCAGCAGACCTCCGGGCCGGCGCTGCAGATTCAAGGCGACCTGACCGCCATCCTTACCAACCTGCGGGAGCGGCAGGTGCTCTTCCTGGACGAGATTCACCGGGTGCAGCCGGTGCTCGAAGAGAAGCTGTACACCGCGCTCGAAGACTACAAGCTGGACATCATCATCGGTCAGGGGCCGGCGGCGCGCACGCATGTGATGGACATCCGGCCCTTCACGTTCGTTGCTGCCACGACGCGGCCGGGACTGCTATCGTCGCCGTTGCGGTCACGTTTTGGCATCCTGCTGCGGCTGGAGTTTTATACCGAAGAAGAGCTGCAATATGTCGTGGAGCGCTCCGCGGATGTGCTGCAGGTGCCGATTGATAAGGACGGTGCGTCAGAGATTGCGCTTCGCTCCCGGGGCACGCCGCGCATTGCGAACCGGCTGCTGCGGCGGGTGCGCGACTACGCGCAGGTGCGTGGCACGGGCAGGATTGACCGCGCCACGGCGCAAGCCGCGCTGAAGATGCTGGAAGTGGACGCGCACGGCTTCGATGAGCTGGATCGGCGGCTGCTGCTGACCATCATCGAGAAGTACGATGGCGGCCCGGTTGGGCTGAACACGTTGGCCGCTACGCTTGCCGAAGAAGAAGACGCGCTCGAAGAGGTCTATGAGCCGTTCCTGATCCAGATTGGCTTCCTGGACCGCACCCCGCGCGGGCGGGTGGCGACGCGGCTGGCCTATGAGCATTTCAACCTGCCGCTGCCGCGCAAAGCAAATCTGCTATTCTGACTCCAGGTTCGCTGGGTTTGATCTCAGAACCCACCTTCCGGTCGATGCGCCACGTCGCGCCCGCCTCTAAGCTCTGAGGCAATCATTAGCTAAATCCGCAGTATTCATCGCCTCTTCTCGGGAGACCGCGCCTTTGCACCTCTTGCCGATCCGCTCTTCGTATCGCTGCGCTATGCTGGGCGGCAGCTTGCTTTCCGTCCTCTTCGCTTCCACTGTCGCTCGCGCGCAGGATGGCTTCATCGCCCGTTGGCAAGCACGCGCCACCGCCACGCTGGCGCAGCAGCCCAAGTGGGCGCCGCCGGTGGTTTCTCCGTACCCGCAGCTTATCCAGGTGGTGCGCGCGGACTTTTATCGGACCGTCTCGCCGACTCACGTCACTACGTGGAACTATGGCGATGGCCGGGGCATCAACCTGATCCCGCTGGCCAACACCGAGATCGACATCTTCTACCCGGACTATTTTCAGCACAGCAAAGGCGCTGTGGATGGCTTCGGCGACCTTGGCTTCTCCGGGAAGTACCGCTTCTTCTCGCGCAACGAGAAGGAGGGGAACTACGTGGTGAGCGCGTTCATCAACGCGACCGTCCCCACCGGCGATCACAAGAATGGCGCCGCGCATCCGACGATCACGCCGAGCGTGGGCGCGGGCAAGGGCTTCGGCAAGTTCAACGTAACCTCCTGCTTCGGCGCGCTGATTCCCACCGAGCAGGCGGACACACTGGGGCGCTCGCTGGCCTGGAACACGAACGCGCAATTCCATATGGCGAAGCAGGCGTGGGTCGAAGTGGAAGACAATGCGACGTGGTTCAACGGCGGCGCGAACGACGGCAAGAAGCAGAACTTCATAACACCGGGAGTGCTGGCGGGGCCATTCAAGTTCTATCCAAAGGACGCGAAGCGGCGCGAGGCGGTTATGTTCGGAGCCGCCAT
This sequence comes from uncultured Acidobacteriaceae bacterium, assembly GCA_963758545.1. Classification (GTDB taxonomy): domain Bacteria; phylum Acidobacteriota; class Terriglobia; order Terriglobales; family Acidobacteriaceae; genus KBS-83. The sequence goes on from CAVWVY010000003.1 coordinate 257,014, forward strand.
TCAGATTGCTACCTCTACCTTCCATACAAATAATCACAACCTGAATTTCACGGCACGTTACAGCTTCTGACCCGCAGTGCCCGCGGTTGCCGGGATCTGGTTTGCCGGGATCTGGGCGTGGTTGCTACCTTGAAGACAGCCCGCGAGCGCTGTAACCCGGCGCCCGCGGTCGCGTCACAGGAGTGCCATGCCGTCGTCTTCTTTGCCCATCGCCATCTATTACGAGCAGCCCAACTGGTTTAAGCCGCTCTTTGCCGAGCTCGACCGCCGCGGCACGAGCTACGTGAAGCTGCATGCGCCGGAGCACACCTTTGCGCCGGAGGATCATCCCGAGCAGGAGTATGCGCTGGTCTTCAACCGCATGAGCCCTTCGGCGTGGAATCGCGATCATGGCGATCAGATCTTCTACACGCTCGGCTTTCTCGATCATCTGGAACGGCGCGGCGTGCGGGTCATCAACGGCCTGAAGGCATTCCGGACAGAGTTGTCGAAGGCGGCACAGCTTGCTTTGCTCGAAGACCTGGGCCTGCCGTATCCGAAGGCGCGAGTCATTCATCGCGCATCACAGGCGACCGCTGTTACGGATGGACTGCGCTGGCCCGTGGTGGTCAAGCCGAACATCGGCGGCAGCGGCGCGGGGGTGAAGCGCTTCGATCATCCGACACAGCTTGCCGCGGCAGCCTCGCAGCCCGCGGGTACGGCGGAGGGTCTTACTCTGGGCATGGACTCCACGGCGCTGGTGCAGGAATTTATTCCCGCGCGTGACGCGCATATTGTTCGCGTAGAGGTGCTGAATGGCCGCTATCTCTACGCCATCAAGGTTCACATTACCGGCGAGACCTTCGACCTGTGCCCGGCGGACATCTGCCGCACCACTAGCGGCGTGGACCTGAATCGCGCCGCGTGCGCCGTCGATGCGCCGAAGAGCGGCCTGCGCGTGGAAGGATATCAGCCGCCGCGCGAGGTGATCGCCGATGTGGAGCGCATCATGCAGCATGCCGGAATCGAGATTGGCGGCGTGGAATACATTACCGACGACCGCGATGGACGGCGGCTCTACTACGACATCAACGCGTTGTCGAACTTTGTCGCCGACGGGGTAAACGTGATCGGCTTCGATCCTTTTGCGAAGCTGGCGGACTGGCTCGAAGCAGAAGCAGTGAAAGGCGCACGCGTGCCCGAGCTGACGCATGGCTGAGAACGCGATGCGTTATGGCTTCTGGATGCCGGTCTTTGGCGGCTGGCTGCGCAATGTGGAAGACGAGGCGATGGCCGCGACGTGGGAGTACTGTCGCGACCTTACGCTGCGTGCCGAAGCGCTGGGTTACGACCTCTCGCTGATTGCCGAGCTGAATCTGAACGACATCAAGGGAGTTGAGGCGCCTTCGCTCGATGCCTGGTCGACCGCCGCGGCGCTGGCCGCCATCACCAGCAAAATGGAGCTGATGGTTGCGGTGCGCCCGACGTTTCACAACCCCGCGCTGCTGGCCAAGCAGGCGGCGAATATCGATCGCATCGCGAATGGCCGGCTGACCCTGAATGTGGTTTCGAGCTGGTGGGCTGATGAAGCCACGAAGTACGGCGTGCACTTCGATACGCACGATGATCGTTATGCTCGCACCTCTGAATGGCTTGACGTGATGGACGGCTGCTGGCGTCAGCAGCACTTCAGCTACAGCGGCCGTTACTATTCGGTGGAAGACAACGTGCTTGCGCCCAAGCCGGTTCGCCAGCCGCGCCCGACGCTTTATGCAGGCGGCGAAAGCGAGACGGCGAAAAACCTGATCGCCACCAAATGCGACGCGTACCTGATGCATGGCGATCCGCCGGAAACTGTCGGGCGCAAGATCGCGGACATGCGCGAGCGGCGCGAACGGCTCGGCCTGCCGCCGATGACGTACGGAGTGGCGGGCTATGCGATCGTGCGCGACACCGAAGCCGAAGCACAGCGCGAGGTGGCGCGCATCACGGACGTGCAGCAGTCCGCGCGCGGCTACCAGAATTATCAGCAGTGGGTTACGGGATCGAAGCTGGAGCAGAAGATTTCGCTTGAGGACTACTCGGTCTCGAATCGCGGCCTGCGCAGCGGACTGGTGGGCACGCCCGAACAGGTGAAGGAGCGCATTGCTGCGTTTCGCGACGCCGGTGTGGATCTGCTGCTTCTTGCAGTCGAGTCCGCAGCGTGAGGAGATGGAGCGCTTCGCGGCGCAGGTGATGCCGCAGCGAACGGCTTAGAGCCCTTCAGCCAGCCTGCTCGCTAACCGCTCCGGCAGGCCCGCCGCGACGATCTTCTTTTGCGCGCGGTCCAGGTCGTAGGGCACGCGGTAGAAGCGCACCACCGACACCACATCGTCATAGATCGCAAAGGCGGCGCGCCAGTCGCCGTCGCGCGGCTGCCCGACGGAGCCGGGATTCAGCAGATAGCGCACACCGCGGCGCATCGGCAGATCGAAGAATTCCTGATTGTGCTTCGTGGTGTACTCCGGCTTGAAGACGAACCAGCCCTCATCGCTGCGCACGAAGCCGCCCTGCACATGGGTGTGACCGTAGAACTCTACCCATGCGCCGGGGACTGCCTGCAACGCGTCGATGGCTTCGCCAAGCGATTGCACGTAGATGTCTTCATTCGCCGCGGAGCCGTGCACGCACACCAGTCCTTCGCCAACCGTGACTGGTCCCTGCGGCAGATCGCAGAGCCATTTGCGGCGCGTGCGCGAGAGCTGCGCGTGCGTCCACTCTGCCGCATGGCGTGCCACTGGATTGAAATCGTCCAGGTTCGTCAGCCCGCAGCACGCGCGGTCGTGATTGCCGCGCACATAGATGCTGTTCAGCTCACGCAGGCAGACGATCGTTTCATTCGGAGAAGCGCCGTAGCCGACGACGTCGCCCAGGTTCCACACGATATCGTGCTCCGGCGCAGCGGCCAGCACGGCGGCCAGCGCCTGCATGTTCGCGTGAATGTCCGAGAGGATGAGAGCGCGCATGAACGAGCCTGGGGGAACAAATCCTGCAAGAAATACGGCAGAGTATCTATTCAGATTCGATCTCTAAAACTCGCTCTAGGATGTCATGAATTAATCACGCACTACGAGGAAAGCGCGCGCGCCTGGTGACCAACGTCGTACTCGACCCATGGCCCAGGAGTGGCATGCAAAGCGGGTGGCAGCGTTGCAAGCGGTTGTGTGCGGTCCGTATCCAAAGTGGGAACCGCTCCCAGCAGGCTTCGCGTGTAAGGATGGCGCGGAGTGTGAAAAATTTGCTCGCGACTGCCCTGCTCCAGTACCCAACCATGCCGCATCACGGCGACACGGTCTGCCACTTCTGCAACCACGGCGAGATCGTGCGAGATGAAGAGCATTGCCAGTCCGAACTGCTGCTGCAGATCGCGCAGCAGCTTCAGTACCTGCGCCTGCACCGTTACGTCCAGCGCAGTGGTCGGCTCATCGGCAATGAGAAGCTGGGGCCGGTTGGCGAGCGCCATCGCGATGAGGATGCGCTGGCGCTGGCCGCCGGAGAATTGATGCGGATAATCGCCGTAACGCTTTTCCGGATCAGGCAGAGCGACCGCATGCAAATTTGCGATGACTGCGTTGCGCACCTCGCGCCGCGTCAGCGTGGGCTGATGCGTTTCGATCGCCTCGGCGATCTGCCGCCCAACCGGCATTACCGGATTCAGCGCGGTCATCGGCTCCTGAAAGATCATCGCAATCCGCCGGCCGCGATAGCGGCGCATCGCCTCCGGCCGCAGCGTCAGCAACTCTTCGCCATCGAAGCGGATGCTGCCGCGCACCTCGGCCGCGCTATCCAGCAGGCCGAGGATGGCGAGCGACGTGACCGATTTGCCGGAGCCGGATTCGCCCACCAGTCCCAGCACCTGGCCTGGCTCGATCGCGAGGCTCAGCTCCTGCACCACAGGCTTGCCGCGAAACTCAATCGTCAACCGGTCGATGGCGAGCAATGGCCCGCGTGATGAAGACTGTAGCTCTGCACAGCCCTGAGCGTACTACGATCTCGCCGTGGAATGCTCTGCGTTAGACTTTTGCTCCATGAATGACATTGCGAAATTTGCCGCCCTCTGCGCCGGCGTGCTGCTCCCGGCCCTTGTCTCTGCATCAGCACAAACTGCCACACCGCCTGCCGCCAGCGACTTCGCCATTCACGATGGCGACCATGTCGTGCTCTACGGCGACAGCATTACCGACCAGCGGCTCTACTCCACATTCATTGAAGAGTACGTGCTCACGCGCTTTCCCACGTGGAAGATTCAATGGACCCAGTCCGGAGTCGGCGGCGATAAGGTTTCCGGCGGGGCGGAGGGGCCGATCGATCTGCGCATCCAGCGCGACATCGTGCCCTACAAGCCGAATGTGGTGACCATCATGCTGGGCATGAACGATGGCTATTATCGTCCGGCGAATCCCGCGATTCAGAAAACGTACGAAGACGGTTACAGATCGATGGTGGACACGATCCTCGAGCGACGATCCCGGCGTGAAGCTGACGCTGGTCGGGCCCTCGCCGTACGACGACGTTACCCAACCCACGAAGCATTACAACGAGGTGATGCAGGCTTACAGCCAGTTCGACAAGAGCGAAGCCGACCGCACGCATCAGGGTTTTGTCGATCTGAATGCGCCGGTGGTCGATGTGCTCGAGAAGGTGAAGGCGTCGCATCCCGATCTGGCGTCGGAACTGATTCCAGATCGCATCCATCCCGTGAGGGCGTGCACTGGGTGATGGCGGCGACCATTCTGAAGGCGTGGCACGCGCCGGCGCTGGTCAGCAGCGTTACCGTGGATGCGCATGAGGCGAAGGCCGCGAGCGTGCAGAATGCAAGCGTGACGGATGTGAAACGCGAGAAGAAAACCGGCACGCTGCAATGGACGGAGATCGAAAACGCGTTGCCGCTGCCGCTGCCGTTGAGCGCGACCGCTCCGGTGACGGACCTGGCGCTGGAAGCGGGCGGCCTGGAGGCCGCGCTCGATCAAGAGATGCTGACGGTCACGGGACTCGCGGCGGGCGACTATGCGCTGACCATCGATGATCAGCCGATTGCGAACTTCACTGCAGATGCGCTACAGCACGGAGTCAACCTGGCGCGCATGGCGACGCCCATGCTGCGGCAGTCACAGACGCTGGCTTGGGAGACGGAGCACCGCAACGAGCTGGAGAGGCGGCTATTCGAGCTGGCTGCCGGAACGCAGACGCAACCGGAGGCTGCGCCGGAACCGGAGCAGCAGGCCATGCAGCAGGCGGTGAACAGCTCGATTGCGCAGCAGCAGAAAGATGCGCAGCCAGCGACGCATCGCTTCGCATTGAAGCCGGTCAAATCGGCAGTGCCAACAACGTGATTGCCGAAGGCTCTACTTCCATTTGATATTGCAACCCAGGCTGGGCCGTTGTTCCTCGAGCGGCGGCTTGCCTGCGAGCAGCGCCTCCACCGCACGACGAAGATCGTTCCCCGTTACCGGCACACTGAGGCTGGGACGGCTTGCATCGAACTGCCCGCGATACGTCAGTCGGAGATCGCGATCGTAGAGAAAGAAGTCCGGCGTGCACGCTGCTTCATAAGCGCGCGCCACTTCTTGTGACTCGTCGTAAAGATACGGGAAGGTGAAGCCGAGCCGCCTGGCCTGCGCGCGCATGCCTTCCGGCGAATCGTCCGGATAGCTCGCGGCGTCGTTGCTGCTGATCGCCACGATGCCCAGCCCCTGCCCCGCATAATCCGCGCCGAGGCGGGCGATGCCTTGCTCCACGTGCTTCACAAACGGGCAGTGGACGCACAGAAACATAACGAGAAGCCCGGCCGCGCCTTTTGCATCGTCGCGCTTGATTGTCTTGCCGGAGACAACATCGAGAAGGGAGAAATCAGGAGCCTGCGTGCCCAGCGGCTGCATCGTGGATTCGGTCCGTGCCATAGGAAAATTCTACCGCGGGGTCAGAAGAGACGTCCGAAGGTGAAAAAGAACTTTCTGCGGCCCGCATCGCCGACAGAGCCGCCCAGGGTGATGGAACCGAGCGGCGTTGCGGCCAGCACCCCCAGCACTCCATCCTGCCGCAGGAATGACGGATGCTCCGGCGACCACATTGCTCCGCCCTCATACGCAGTCGTGATGTAAAGCCCGTCGCCCAGTTGGGTTGGCAGTGATGCGATGCGACGGAAATACCCGGCCCGCACCAGTGCGTCGTCCGTACCGCGATACTCGTCGATGGAGGAAGCAGAGAGCCGCATCGGGCCGCCGAGAGTGAAGCGCAGCGGGTCCGCCACATTGCGCCTGAAATACGTATCTGCCGAGAGGCTCAATCCCACGATGTTCTTCCCGGCGAATTCGGTTGAGGCTATCGCGTTCAGGCGCACCACCGGTGCGTTCTGGCTGGCGAGCGAATGATAGAGCGCGCCGGCCGAGATATCGAAGAGCACGCCGCGTGTCGCAAGCTGGCCGGCGTTCAGGCTGTTGTAGGCAAAGCGCAGCATGCCGCTTTGCGAGGTGCCGGAGAGGTCGGGGCGAGAGTCGCTGCCGCTCTGCGTGTGCCAGCGCACCTGCTCGTAGCGCCACTCGGCTGCGAACTGTGCGCGCGAGTGATAGGTACGGCCGAAGTCCAGTCCGCCGCCCGCATTCTGCTGCAATCGCTCGGCGATGCGGTGCTGATCGCTGAAGATGTAGACAGGCTGGCGCAGCAGGCCGATGTGCGGCTGCACAAAGAGGCCGTTCTCCCGCAGCAGCCGGTAGTACTCCGTGGATGCCTCGGTGAGGAAGCCGATGCGCAGATCGCTTCGCAGCTCCGACCCGTATCCGCCGAGATCGTTGTTGAGCAGCCGCAGGTCGAGCGTGCCGCGCGTGACGTTGTCGGTCACCGCAGTGATGTCAGCGCCGACAAGAAGGAATGGCGGACCGTTGCGCGTAGGTTCCAGATCGATCAGCACGCCATTGTCGGGGCCGGGGGCGCGCGTATCGGCCGGGCCTCGCGGCGCGAGGGTCACAAACTCAGCCTCGTAGGTCTGGTTGTTTTGCACGCGGTTCAGCGCTCGGATGATGGGCCGCGGCTCGATCGGCTTGCCCTTCAGCGGCTTCATGCTTTCCGAGACGCTATGCTCGGCCCCGGCGGAGCCACCTTCAATATCCACGGTCTTCAAGCAGCCCCGGATGAGGGCGCCGCCGCGCGCTCTTGTCCGCCAAGTATTCCTTCCATGCGTCGGGCGAGAGCTGATATTTCAGAAGATCATTTCGCTGGGCTTCCGCGGCTGCGTATCCGACGTCGATTAACTGCTTCGCTTTGCTGTAATCACCTACGCCGTAATTGCCGGTATTCGGCGTGAGCAGAACGTTTGCCAGCTTCACGGACTCGCGCTCATTCTTCGCGGTACCCGCCGAAAACGCGCGCGCAAAGACACCCACGATGGAGGCCACGTCGCTGTCGGTAAATTGCGCGGATGGCAGCAGCACGGCGATGATGGCATCCGGCCGAAGATCGGTCTTTGCCACTTCCGTCGGCAGGTTCTGCATGATCGCGCCGTCCACCAGATAGTGGCCCTGATACTTTACCGGCGCGAAGATTCCGGGGATGGCGATGGATGCGCGAACGGCCAGCGGAATCGATCCACCATAGAAGACCACCGGATGCAGGGTGTTGAGGTCGGTAGAGACGCAGCGAAAGGGAATCGGAAGCTCGTCGAAGCTGACTCCGTTGCTGTCGTAGTTATGAAATTCATCGTGGAGGAAGGCGTTCAGCCCGCGATCGGTCAGCAGCGAATTGCGCAGGCTGATTCCACCCTTCAATCCGACTTCAAAAGCGCCCGGCAACTCACGGCGGTCCTCGCGCCGCCGATAGCTCAACTGGTCGTAATCCACGGAAAGATGAAAGATGTTGGGCAGCTCGGCGCCGGTTGCGACGTCTTCGATCTCCTCGGCGGAGCGGCCCGTAGCGTAAAGAGCGCCGATCAGCGATCCCATGCTGGTACCGGTGATGCGATCTACCGGAATCCGGTTCTCCTCAAACCACTTCAGCACGCCGATGTGCGCCAGCCCAAGGGCGCCTCCGCCATCCAGCACCAGCGCGATGCTGGGCCGCCCTGCCGGGACAACAGGAGGAAGTGTTTTTGCCGGTGCGCTGTCGGTCTTCACCATGGCGTTGTCGATAGGCGCGGTAAGCCCCGCATGTCCATTCGGCATACGGATGGAGGGCATCCTCGGCTCGGCCTGTGGCGGAGCCGGCGTCGCAGGAGGTACCGGCTGTTGCGCACCGGCGGCCAGCGCGGAGAGCAACAGGAAAGCACAGCAGAATCGAACACGTGAGCGCGCAATGGCCACGACGAGCACCTCGCCGGAGCCGGAGCTCAGGCTGTCTCCTCAATCATGCCGGATCGTGGAGCCGTGGGGCGCGGAATGTGCAGCGAGGGGTGACGTGAAAGTTAAGCCCCATTTAAATCGGAGAGACTTCGAAGATCGGAGCTCTTTCTACGGCACGCGCCGCTGCGCGAAGACGGACGCTCACGATCGTGATGTCGTCCTCCTGGCCGTGGTGGATGGCGGCCCGGGCGATCATGTCGGGCGAAAGGGATGAGAGCTGCGCGGTTTGCTCGAAGCCGAGAAGCTGGCCAGCGGAGTTGCGCGCTTCGAGTACGCCGTCGGTGAGAAAGGTCAGATGGTCGGCAGGGTCGAGCTGGATCGTATGCACGTCATAGCCAACGTCAGAGAGGATGCCGAGAGGTAGAGAGCCCGGCAGGTCGATGGGGATCCCGTTGCGATAGGGCGGCAGGTGGCCCGCATTGGCGATGAGCATAGCGCCACCGGGCCGGAGATGGGCAACGACGCAAGTGGCAAAGTGGCCGCCGGCGCGGCCAAGCAGACGATCGTTCAGCGTATCGAGAATGGCGGCGGGGTCGAACGTCTCATCCGTGCGCGTGCGGATGGCGCCGACCAGCACCGCGACCAGCATTGCAGCGGCAATGCCCTTGCCCGAGACATCCCCGACAACGATCAGCAATGAGCCGTCGGCGTGCGGCAGGACCTGGAAGAAGTCGCCGCCGACGTTGCGAGCCGGATGATATGCAGTCTCGACAGTGAAGAGGGATGAAGTGACCAGCTCAGGAGTCAGGACATGCTGCTGAAGCTCGCGGGCCTGTTCGAGCTCCTGCTCGACCGCCTGGCGCTCCAGTCGCTGGCTCACCTGCGAGGCGACAAAGCGCCGGATGACAAGCGCGCCCGCAACCAGCACCATGAAGGTGATGGCGACCTCTTTGAGCGCAATCTGAATGCCAAAAGGGAAGATGGACGTGCGGATACGGAACCACGCGAGCAATTCGACACTGAACACATTGACGGTGAGCAGGACAATCGGCGTCAGCGCCACCATGGCACCGGTACGGTCTCTGCGTGCGCCCCGAAACAATGCGACGAAGAGCATGATGCCGAGGATAGCCTTGCACGCAGCACTGAACTCAAGTGTGAACAGGATGAGAGCCACTGGGGCATGCGCCGACCATCTGACGAATATCTCAACCACAATGATTGCCCCTGCAGAGAGGGCGATCAAAAGTTCTGACCAGCGCTCTCGCGGAAGCGAGAACCATTGCCGCCAAAAGAAAATCCAGCAGAGAAGACCGAGAAAATTAAAAGCCTGCTCCCAGATATTGGCGCCGGCCTGTGTGAACGTATACGAAAAAAATGCGACAAGCTGAGCAGGAATCGATGCGGCCAGCAGGAGAAGACCCAGGGTGAGCCAAAGATACGTAGCACGGGGGCGATCGAGGAGCCATATCCAGAAAGCACCCGCCGCTGCGATGAGCAGGAAGAGGGCGACGAAGACCGAGACGATCACGCTGAGGATGCGTCCGGTGATCTCCTGCGCCTGGATGGCTTCGATCTGGGAACGCAATCCGAGAAGCGGCAGTTCGTGCATGCCGCCGCTATCCGCCGTGCTACCGCTTACCAGCACCCAGGGTTCCATGTAGAAACGAATCGCGAGAAGAATGTTCCCCTGCGAGTCAGGCGGGGGGAGCTGGAAGACGAGGGGGCGTGAACGGTAGGAATCCACGCTGCCGGAAGTGAACTTCCCAAGCTCGCCGATATATCGGCCATTGGCGAAGACCTGATAGGAATCGTCGACGTGATCGGGCATCTTGAGCCACAGATGCCCTGACACATTGGATATGTGAATGCGCAACCGATACCAGGCGAACCCGGCGAGATGCGGGAAGCCGCGCGCGCTCCAGCCGGTCAGGTAGCCCGGATCGCCGTAGGCAGCATCGGTCGCGCCGGGTGTGGCGTGGAGATCCATGTTGGACCACGCTGTGTCATCGAACTCGGGACTTGCCCAAACGAAGCTGCCATTCGCACTGGGGAGAATCGCCCGGAGCAAATTTCCAGGGACCGGGGAGCGGGATGAAAGAGTCACCGAGGCGAACCTGAACGGGGATGGGAGGATTGGCGGAGGGAACTTGCTGTGCGGCTCGCGACGAGGCATGCCAGAACCAGCATCGGCAGCAGGAGAAGGCGCGCTCTTCGCATGGACGGCAGACTACACGAGACATCGTGCCGGGGCACAAGAAAAAGGCACGCGGCGCAAAGCTGCGTGCCTTTTGGATTGGACAGGAAGGCTAGGCTTCTGCCTCTTCCGCGCTCACCGTGACCTTGATGTGTGCGCTGACCTCGCGGTGCAGTTTCACGGGAATGTGGAACTCGCCCAGTTGCTTGAGCGGCTCATCGAGCTGCACCTTGCGGCGGTCGATCGAATAGCCCTTCTGCTCCAGCGCGTGTGCGATGTCCGATGAGGTGACCGAGCCGAACAGATGTTCGTGCTCGCCCACCTTGCGCGCGAAGACCAGCTCGACCTGCTCCATCTGCGCGACCAGCTCCTGCGCGCTGGCCTTCTCCTTGGCGGAGCGCCGGATGGCGGACTGCTTCATCTGATCGATCACGTTTTTGTTAGCGGCCGTAGCTTCAATCGCGAGCTTCTTAGGCAGCAGAAAGTTGCGTCCGTAGCCGTCGGCCACCTTCACCACGTCTCCGCGGTGACCCAGTGTGTCGACGTCTTCCTTCAGAATGACTTCCATAACTCTCCTCAATATTTGGGCGTCCGCCGCGAGCGCTGCAGGCGGAACGCGACATCCTAATACCGCGCTGCAAAGGGCAGCAAGGCGATGTTCCGCGCCTGCTTAATGGCGCGCGTGAGTCTGCGCTGATGCGTGGTACACACGCCAGTCAGACGACGGGGAACAATCTTGCCCCGTTCAGCGACGAACTGCTGGAGCAGTCGCACATCGCGGTAGTGGATGGAGTCGATCTTCTCCACGCAGAACTTGCAGACCTTCTTGCGCCGGAAGAACTTGCGTCCACCGGGGCCCGATCCGCCGGGACCACCGGGTCCGCGGCCACCCGGGCCCCGCCCTGCCGGGCGATCGCCTGCCGGACGATCCGGTCGATCGCCGCTTGGACGATCTGGGCGGTCGCCGGCGGGACGCTCGATGGTGGTACTCGGTGTTGCTGCTGCTGTGCTGGTTTCTTCAGCCATGGTTCTCCTTCTTCTTTCTTCCCGTCCGCTTTCTCGTCGGCGGGACAGGCCCTGCTCGATCAGGCAGGACCGGCTGCGATCATGGGCCGGCGCATGGCCGGCGCAACTTTCGGCGGCTGCTAAGCGCTGGCCGCTGCTTCCGTGGTGGCAGGTGCTGCTTCGGCTTCCGGTGCCGCCGCGGCAGGCTGCGCACTCAGCTTCTTGCGCGTCGCGCGGATTGCCTTGATCTTCTCCACGCGCTTTTCTTCCTCGTCCATGCGCACGGTAATGAACTTGATCACCGGCTCTGTAACGCGGAGACGGCGCTCCACCTCGGCAATCAGACCACCTTCGGCCTGGATCACCAGCAGGACGTAATTGCCGTCGTTGAACTTGCGCACCATATAGGACAGCTTGCGCCGGCCCAGCTTCTCGGTGGACTTCAGAACGCCACCACCGTGGTTGATGGTCTGCTCCAGTCCCGCGATCAGCTTGTCGACGTCCGCCTCTTCCATATCCGGGCGCACGATGAACATCACTTCGTAGCTACGTTGCATGCGTTTCTCTCTTCCCTTAAACCTGAACTGCTGATTCCGTCTGGTAAGACTGCTTCGTATTCGTCACTCGGCCTTCGAAGACCCATTCCCCGCCGGCCCATTCCACTTGTTCATCGCCGCGGAAACTCCGCTCACGATGACCGTCTCCACGGCGTCGGCGACCTTGTCCAGCACCTCGTCGAGCACCGCCAGATCCTTCTTGCGCATCGGCGTCAGCAGGTAATCCTTGCCCCGGCGCGATGCTGTTTCCACTCCATCCGGACCGACTCCGATCCGGATCCTTGCCCACTCTTCCGTGCCCAGCGCGCCGTTGATCGACCGGGCGCCGTTGTGGCCACCCGACGATCCGCCGGAGCGCACCCGCAAGCGTGCCCAGCGGCAGGGCCAGCTCGTCATAGAGCACGAGAAGGTCCTGTTGCGTCGCATCGAACTCCTCCACCAGCGCCCGGACGGAAAGTCCGCTCAGGTTCATGAAGGTCTCCGGCCTGGCCAGCACCACCTCGCGCCCTGCGATGCGCGCCGTTGCGGTGAGCGCCCGGCAGCGGCGATTGCTCACCACCGCCCCGGCGCGTTCGGCCAGCCGATCGATGGCCAGGAAACCCGCATTGTGCGGTGTCCACTGGTACTCGATGCCGGGATTGCCGAGCCCGATGACCAGAAACGGACCTCGCACCCGTTCCCGCGTCTCGGCATCCTGCGCTTCCATCGCTCCAGACGGCACTGCTTACTTCTTGCCGCCGGCCTTCGGAGCCTCGCCGCCTGCCTCCTCTGTCTCCTGCTTGCCCTTCTTCACCACCTCGGGCTCGGCAGGTGCTGCCGCAGCAGCTACCGCATCCGGCTCCGGCGCCGCCTCTTCCTTGATCACTGTCACGTGGGCCACGGTTGCGTCTTCATCGGTGATGAACTTGAACTTGCCGCCGTGCGGCAGATCCGAAACGCGAACGACGTCGTGCAGCTTCATGCCGGTCACATCGAGCGAGATGTGCGCGGGAATATCTCCCGGCAAGCACTCGATCTCGACCTCGCGGAGCACCTGGTCCAGCAGGCCGCCCTCGGTCTTTACGCCGACCGGTATGCCTTCCAAGTGGATCGGCACCTCGACTACCATCGCCTTGTCCATCGCGATGCGCTTCAGATCGACGTGCAGCAGGTGCCCCTTGATGGGCTCGTACTGCCAGTCCACGATCATCGCCTTCACCCGCGCGCTGCCCTTCACGTCCACATCAAAGATGGTGTTGTGGCCGGACGCCGAATGCAGGATGCGCTGCATCTGCTTCGGGTCGAGCTCGATCGCTACGGAGGGCTCCTTCGCCCCATAGATCACGGCGGGAATTTTGCCCGCCACGCGCACGCGGCGCGCTGCATTCTTGTTGAACTTGCCCTCGCGGGTCACTGCTGTTACCAGTTCTGTGCTTGCCATTGCTTCGTTTTCCTTTCGGTCATGGAGAGCGGCCGCAGCCGCTCTCTACTCCCTTTATTGCTGCTTAGTTAAAGAGCGAGCTCACGCTCGTCTCCATGTGAATGCTCTCGATGGCCGCGCCCAGCAGGCCGGCAATCGACAGCACCTTGATCTTGTCCACTGCCTTGGCCTCATCGCACAGCGGAATGGAATTGGTGACCACCAGCTCCTTAATGCGCGAGGTGGCGATGCGCTCCACCGCCGGACCGGAGAGCACGGGATGCGAGGCGCACGCATAGACCTCAACGGCGCCTTCGTCGAGCAGTGCATGCGCGGTCTTCACCAGCGTGCCGGCCGTATCCACAATGTCGTCGATGATGAGGCAGGTGCGGCCACGCACGTCGCCGATCACGTTCATCACCTCGGTCACGTTAATGTCCGTGCGCCGCTTATCCACGATCGCCAGCGGAGCGCCCATCTTGGTGGCGAAGAAGCGCGCACGCTCCACGCCGCCAGCATCGGGAGAGACGACGGTCAGGTTGGGCAGGTTCTTCTTGCTGAAGTAGCCGACCATGACAGGACTGGCGAAGAGGTGATCGACCGGGATGTTGAAAAAGCCCTGAATCTGCGCTGCGTGCAGGTCCATGAAGAGCGCGCGGTTCGCGCCCGCAGTAGTCAGCATGTCCGCGACCAGCTTGGACGAGATGGCGACGCGCGGACGATCTTTGCGGTCCTGACGGGCATAGCCGTAATAGGGAACAACCGTGGTGATGCGGCCGGCGGAGGCGCGCTTGAGTGCGTCAATCATGATCAGCAGCTCGACCAGGTTCGAGTCGACCGGGTTGCACGTCGGCTGCACCACGAAGACATCCACGCCGCGCACGTTCTCGAGTAGCTGGAAGTAGATTTCGCCATCGGCAAAGCGCTGGATCTTGGTTTCGCCCAGCGGGACGCCGATCTGCTTGCAGATCTCTTCGGCAAGCTGGCGGTTCGCCGAGCCGGCAAATATCTTGAAGCGCTTATCTTCGCTGAGTCCGCGGTTGCGCTTGCGCTCCGGCGCAGGCTGAAAGTTGTTGCTGCTCGCCGTTTCCGGCTCCACTTCGATGGCCACTGCCGTCTCTTGCTTCATCACGTGTCTCCCAAGCTGGTTTGCGTTGGTGAACTGCGCTGATGCTCGAACCGCGGCTTGAACAGCATCCGCGGCAGACGCTCCGGGGCACGATGCACCGGAACAGAGTGGCTGGGCGACTAGGATTCGAACCTAGACAAAGTGCTCCAAAGGCACTTGACCTACCATTAGTCGATCGCCCAACAGGCTGCTGGCGGAGAGACGGGTGACACGCTGCCAGCAGTTTCGCCGAACAGCTACTTTTCCACCCACATCGTGCGCCAATACTGCTTGCGAGGCAAGGTTTCGGTGCGCAGCGCCACAATGCCGCGGTCCCGAAGACGCGTTGCCGCCCGATCTGCCGCTTCCGTGCTCGCGTACAGCCCAAACAGGGCCGAACCGGAACCGGAAAGCGCCGCATAGATAGAGCCGCATCCTCAGGCTGAGAGCCCCGGAGCACACGCACGATGTCTGCAAGAGAGGGATACTGCGCAAAGACGACCTCTTCGAAGTCGTTTGCAATCCCGGTGCGGACAAGCGCGAGAAGCGGAGTCTCGGCCAGGTCTCCCTGTTGGGCTATATCCGCCTCGGAAATGCTTCCCGAAGACGGCCGCCCTGGAGACACCGGAGGAGTGCGGCTGGCCCCATGCTGCGGAGACAGACCGACTCAACCTTTCAAGTCTATCGGCTGCAGCGGCGGGGGTCAATGCGGAATGCCGCTGGTCCCATTCCCGAAAAGCGGCAGGGGTGGACACGCCGGTCTCGGGGACCGCGATGACGCAGGGCACTAGCCGGGAAGTCCGCGAGCGGGGACACGTCTTCACCACGCCCCAAACCCAGCACCGCACCGCCAACCAGGAAGAGTGGCACGTCCGAACCGACCTCCGCCGCAACCCGCAGCCGGTCTTCGGCGCTCAGGGTGACACCCAGCTCCCGCTCCAGGCCGAGCAGAGCGGCAGCGGCATTGGCCGAACCCGCGCCGAGCCCGCCCTGGATGGGAAGGCGCTTTTCAATGTGGATCGTGACCTCAGCCGCGATGCCCAGAACGGCCAGCGTCCGCTCCGCCATCTTCCATGCGGTATTGCGGCCATCGAGGGGCACGCGACTCCTCGTTCGAGGTGAGCGATATGCGACTTGATTCCGCTCGCGCGGCTGTCACCGTCACCAGATCGTGCAGTGCGATCGTTTGATAGACAGTGGTCAAGGCATGGAAGCCATCGGGCCGCGCCGGCCCAATGGCCAATCCCAGGTTGATCTTCGCAAACGAACGCAGCGTGACGGACATGCCTTCGTCATTCTAAGCAGCACACGCCGATGGGAGAGGTGGATTCGCCGGGATGGCGACTCCGTTTACACTTCCTCCCATGCTGAGCACATCCCGGGTTCTCGCCGCGCTCCTTGTTCCCGCCTCCATCGCAGCCACTCACGCCATCGCCCAGAACGAATCGCCTGCCACGGCCGACCACGCCATGGTGGTCAGCGTGCATCACGATGCCACCGACGCCGGCGTCGCCATTCTGAAGCAGGGCGGCAATGCGGTGGATGCTGCGGTCGCTACGGGCTTCGCGCTCGCCGTGGTGCACCCGGTCGCGGGCAATATCGGCGGCGGCGGGTTCATGCTGGTACATCTGGCCAAGCCGCACGACGGCAAGCGGGATCTCTTCATCGACTACCGTGAAGAGGCGCCAGGCGCTGCCTCGCGCGATATGTATCTGGATGCGAACCGCAACGTCATTCCCGGGGCGAGCACGCTCGGCTATAAGTCTGTCGCCATTCCCGGCTCGGTTGCGGGCCTGGCTTATGCCGAGAAGACGTACGGCAAGCTCGGGCTGAAGGCGGTGATGGCGCCTGCGATCAAGCTGGCCGAAGACGGTTTCGTGCTGAGCAAAGAGGAAGCCGAGGAATTGCATGATCCTGACCTGGCAAAGTTTCCCGAGTCGCACAGAACCTTTCAACAGACCCTGACGCGGGGCTCGTACTACCAGCCCGGGAATACCTTCCGCCAGCCGGAACTGGCCGTTACCCTGAAGCGCATCGCTGCCGATCCGGACGACTTTTACCACGGCGAGATCGCGAAGAAGCTGGCCGCCGACATGAAGGCGCACGGCGGCCTGATCACGGAGGCCGATCTTGCCCACTACCAGGTCAAAGAGCGGGTGCCGGTAGAAGGCAGCTATCACGGTTACGAAATCTTCAGCGCGCCACCCTCGTCGGCCGGAGGCATCGGGCTGGTTGAAATGCTGAACATCCTGCGGCCGTATGACTTGGCGAAGCTGGGCGACCGCACGGCACCCGAAGTCCAACTGATCACAGAAGCCATGCGCCGCGCCTACATGGACCGCACCGACTACCTGGGCGATCCCGATTACGCGAAGATCCCGCAGGCTGCGCTGATCAGCACCGCTTACGCCGACGCCTGGCGCAAGTCGATCGTCGCCGGCAAGCCCACACCGTCAAAAGATCTGAAGCGCCCCGCCGGCTTTCTGCCTCCGCCGCCCACGGCGACCGTGCCGGAATCGAAGTCCACCGACACGACGCACTACTCCGTGCTCGACGCGGACGGCAACGCTGTGGCTGTTACCACGACGCTCAACGATGGCTTCGGCTCGCACGTCACCGCCACTGGCCTCGGCTTCCTGCTCAACGACGAGATGGACGACTTCGCCTCCAAGCAGGGCTCGCCGAATATGTACGGACTGATCCAGGGGCCGAACAATGCCATCGCGCCATATCATCGCCCGCTCTCTGCCATGACGCCGACCATCGTGCTGAAGGACGGCAAGGTTGCGGATGGTGCTGGGATCGCCGGGCGGCCCGACCATCACCACCACGGTGCTCAACGTCTTTCTCAGCGTGGCGGAGGGCGGCCTGAACATCCAGCAGGCGGTGGATGCGCCGCGCTTCCATCATCAATACCTGCCGGACGTTCTCCACGTGGAAGCCGGTTTCCCGGCCCAGACCGCCGCAACGCTGAAGACGGAGGGCTACACGCTTAAGCAGGGCGGCCACTGGGGCGACGGCGAGTGCATTGCGGTCGATCCGAAGACCGGCAAGCTGGAAGGCGGGCAGGACCACCGCAATCATTACGGGAAGGCCGCAGGATACTGAGGGAGACAGAATGCATAGCCTCTGGGGGTCGCTCGTTCACCTGCTTAAGAATCTTCATTTCAATTGGGAAATTGATGTCGGTATCGCTGTAACAATTATCAGCTGCGTTCGGTATCTCATCTGGAGAGCCCGTATCCACTTACGTCATAGTGGAGCAGACTGGACGCCAATTAACGGAAGAGTTTTGTCCGGTCAGGTTAGAGATCTCCCGAATCTAAAGCAGTGGGTGGTCATTCTGACGTATTCGTATTTCGTCGATGAATTCAGGTCAGGAGAATTCTCGTCGATGTTTCGAAGCGAGGAGGAGGCAGCCGACTATCTGCGCGAGGCCAAGGACCAAGAAGTAACGGTTCGCTATCATCCACGCCGGCCCGAGCGTTCAACGCTAGACAGAACCTCTGTTCGAATGCTGCAAGACAAACTGCAGCGCTTTACTCTGAATGGTCCAAAGACAGATCTAACATTCCGCCAGATGAGAGAATAGGCTCGGAACCCACCCATGCTTCGAGCCATCTCCACCCACGTCTTCCTTCGCCAGCGCCTGCATCCCGGCCTTCTCGATACCCTTGCCCGCTCCGGCGCCGAGGCCATTGAGGTCTTTGCCGCCAAGCAGCACTTCGACTACACCAGCCGCCAGCACATCAAGGAGATCGCCGACTGGTTCCAGTCGAGTTCGGTCAAGCCGCATTCGCTGCACGCGCCCATCTATGCCGATTCGGACATGGGGCGCGGCGGTATGCCCGCGATCAATGTGCTCCACACGGAAAAATCGCACCGCATTGACGCCATGGACGAGGTCAAGCGCGCGCTCGAAGCGGCGGAGATTCTGCACTACCAGTTTCTGGTATTGCACATCGGCAGCCGCGACTCCGAGTGGAACGAGGCTGCCCTGGAGCACGCGCTGACTGCGATCGAGCACCTGAAGGCCTTTGGGGGACCGCTCGGCGTCAAGCTGCTGCTCGAAAACATCCAGAACGATGTAACCACGCCGGCAAATCTGGCGGAGATCATCCGCGTGGGCCACTTCGCCAACGTCGGCGTCTGTTTCGACATCGGTCACGCCCACCTGATGGAAGGCGTCGACGGCTCGCTCGAAACGCTGCTGCCGCTCATCGGTTCCACGCACCTGCACGACAACCATCACGACCGCGATGCGCACCTGTGGCCCGGCGACGGCACGATCACCTGGGAGCAGCCCCTCGAGGTGCTGAAATCCGCGCCACGCTCACCCGCCGCGGTGCTCGAAATCCACTACGAGCTGGGCGAGACGCCCGATGCGATCGCGAAGCGGGCCGCCACCACATTCGACAAATTCGGTATTTGAAATACATGACGGACACATCTGTAACTGCGACCACCACGAAACCGATCTCCGCCACCATCGCCGGTCTCAAGCAGCATGAGGGCCAGACGGTCGTGCTGCACGGCTGGCTTTACAACATGCGGGCCTCCGGCAAGCTGCTCTTTCCCATCTTTCGCGATGGCTCCGGCACCGTGCAGGGCATCCTGCCGAAAGCCGCGGTCACGCCAGAAGTGTGGGAGACGACCAGGCACCTGACGCAGGAGTCCAGCGTGATCGTCACCGGCCGCGTCCGCGCCGACCAGCGCGCGCCCGGCGGCTATGAGCTCGATGTCGAGAACGTCGAAGTCGTCCAGCGCGTGCCCGAAGAGCAGCCCTATCCCATCACGCCCAAGGAACACGGCGTCGACTTCCTGATGGAGCATCGACACCTCTGGATCCGCTCGCCGCGCCAGTCGGCGATCCTGCGTATTCGCGCGGAGATCATCAAGGCGGCTCGCGACTACCTGGACGACAACGGCTTCGTCCTGACCGATCCGCCGATCCTGACGCCTGCGGCGTGCGAAGGTACATCGACACTGTTCCCGGTGGAGTACTTCGGCGATGAGGCCTTCCTGACGCAGAGCGGCCAGCTCTATATCGAGAGCACCGCGCTGGCCCTGGGCAAGGTTTACAGCTTCGGGCCGACCTTCCGCGCAGAGAAGTCGAAGACGCGGCGCCACCTTACCGAGTTCTGGATGGTCGAGCCGGAGCTTGCGTACTGCGATCTTGATGGGCTGATGGCGCTGGCGGAAAACTTCCTTAGCTTTATCGTCAGCCGCGTGCTGGAACGCCGCTTGCCCGATCTCAAAGTCATTGAACGCGATATCGCGAAGCTGCAGACGATTCAGGCGCCCTTTCCGCGCCTGCGCTATGACGAGGCTGTCGCGATGCTGAACGAGGCGCACGCGAAGGGTTTGCTCGAGCATCCCTTCGAATACGGCAACGACTTCGGCTCACCCGACGAGACCTACATCTCCTCGCAATTCGACCGGCCGGTGATGGTGCATCGCTATCCCGCGGCGGTGAAGGCCTTCTACATGGAGCCCGATCCCGACGACGCGAAATACGCGCTGTGCGTGGATGTGCTCGCCCCTGAGGGCTACGGCGAGATCATCGGCGGCTCGCAGCGCATTGCATCCTACGAGCTGCTAAAGCAGCGCATCGAGGACCACAAGCTGCCGCTTGAATCATTCCAGTGGTACCTCGATCTGCGGCGCTATGGGTCTGTTCCGCATTCAGGGTTTGGCATGGGTATCGAGCGCGCCGTCGCCTGGATCTGCGGCCTCGAGCATGTCCGCGAAACCATCCCATTTGCCCGAACGCTGAACCGTATCTATCCTTAGGGGTTTGCTCCTCACATTCCGAGCACCCTTATGACGAAGCACGAAGATACGATCCACGCAGAAACGACTCGCGGCCATCAACCGATGTACTCGGGCGTGCAGGCGCTGCCGCCGCGCCACATCCACGTCATCGGCGTGCCGCTCGACCTTGGCCAGTCGCGCCGCGGTGTGGACATGGGCCCGTCGGCCGTGCGCGTCGCCGGCCTGGAAGCGCATCTCGAAGCGCTCGGCCACGTCGTCACCGATGGCGGCAACATCAGCGTGGCAATCGCCGAAACCAAAAAGCCCGGCGAGCAAAACGCGAAATACCTCAAGGAAATTCGCGAGACTTGCGTGAAGGCCGCGGACCTCGTGCTCAAGACGCTCGAAGGTGGTTCAACGCCAGTCATCCTCGGCGGCGACCACTCCGTTGCCGCCGGCTCGGTCTCCGGCGTCGCCGAGTTTTACCGCCGCAAAGGACAGAAGATCGGCCTGCTCTGGATCGACGCACATTCGGACATCAACACGCCCGAGACCTCGCCTTCCGGCAACGTGCATGGGATGCCGCTGGCGGCGCTGCTCGGGCTGGGCCCGAAGGAACTATCGAACATCTACGACTTCTCACCCAAGGTCGATCCCGATAACGTGGTGCTGATCGGCGTGCGCGACATTGACGCAACGGAGAAGGAAAACATCAAGCGCGCCGGCATCACCGAGGTCTACACCATGCGCGACATCGACGAGCGCGGCATGCGCACGGTGATGGAAGAGGCGCTGCGTGCCGCCGGCCGCGGCACAGCCGGCTACCACGTCTCGCTCGACATGGACTGGATCGATCCCGAGGATGCGCCCGGCGTGGGCACCCCTGTCCGCGGCGGCGCCACGTACCGCGAAGCGCATCTTGCCATGGAGATTATCGCTGACCACGGTCGCATGCTCAGCTTCGAGATCGTCGAGGTGAATCCGGTGATCGACGAGCACAACCGGACGGCGCATCTGGCAGTCGAGCTGATTTCCTCGGCGTTTGGGAAGAAGATTCTTTAGCCGTTACGCGATCGGGTGGCCGGCTGCGATATAGATTTTCTCAATCGCCTCCAGGTCTTTCAGGCCCTCTTCGCCGGGCGTTCGCGATTCCTTGTTCTGCAGAATGCACTGGGCGAAATCCTCGGCTTCGATCTGGAACTGGAATGGCATTTTGCCGGTTGCGTCTTCATGAATGTCCGTGCCGGATTTGCCATCGGGATCGTCCAGGTGAGCATCCAGATGCAAGCCGTCATAGCTATAGGCATTCGTGACCTGCACGTTGCCCCGGCTGCCGGTCACCTTGATATAGCCGGGCAGATGTGTCGTGTAGCTGGTCGCACAATTGGCGAGAACCCCGGACGACAGCTCCATCGTCCACGAGAGCGATTCCTCGATGTCCTTGAAGCGGCCGCTCTGGTGGTCCATGGTGCTGGTGAGCGCCGCAAAGCGGACGGGGTCGTGCGCCGGTATAAAACCGGATTGTGTTCAGCGGATAGATGCCCATGTCCATGAGCGGTCCGCCGCCGCCCATGGCACGCACCAGCCGCCATTGATTCGGGTGGAAGTAGCTGCCGAAGTTGCCCTCGCAATACTGGATATCGCCGATGCGGCCTTGCTTGATGAGATCGACAGCCTTGAGATGGGTGGGGTCGTAGTGGATGCGGTAGGCGATCATCAGTTTGACGTTCGCCTTGCGGCATGCGGCGATCATGTCGCGGCACTCCGCAGACGAGATTGCCATCGGCTTCTCGCACAGCACATGCTTCCCCGCTTGTGCGGAGCGGATCGTGAACTCCTTGTGCATGGAGTTCGGAAGCCCGATGTAGGTCGCGTCGATGTCCTTGTTCTCGCGGATGCGATCGAAATTGTCATAGTTGTAGATCGAGGAACGCGGGACGCCGTACATGTCGGCAAACTTCGCGGCCTTCTCCGGATGACCGCTGACCAGGCCTGTGATCTTCGTCGTGGATGAGTTGGCGACCGCGCGCATGAAGATGCTGGAGATCTGGCCCAGGCCAACCGGCGCGTAGCCGATCTTGCGTTGCGGTTGCGCGCTTGCGACCGGCGGAATCTGCGTTGCGGCGAACGACAGTGCGGACATGCGGGCGAATTCACGCCGATTCATAGCGGCTCCTGCGGCGGATTTGATAAGTCCCCTGCGACCAAACAGGGATTCAACGGTCTGTGTGAAGCATAACCCCCAGCTTCCCGCCGCTACACTGGAGGAGCGCTCGCCGAGGGGGCCGAGATATGTCCATGCTCTTTCACGCCTTCCGTCATCGATTCGCATGCGCCGCATTCGCGGTGGTTGCTGCTCTCCCGCTCGCCGCGCAGCCCGCCCCCACCCTCGGCACGCCCGCGGATAGTGAAGCCATGGCCGGCCGCGTGCGCGCCGAATACCTTCACGCATGGCAGGGCTACCACACCTATGCCTGGGGACACGATGCTCTGATGCCGCTCTCCAAAAAGCCGCATGACTGGTACGGCGTGTCGCTGCACATGACCGAGATCGATGGACTGGACACCATGATTCTGATGGGCCTGGACAAGGAGGCTGCCGAAGCGCAGCAGGACATCGACAAGCACCTCTCCTTCGATCAGGACATCTACGTAAAAAATTTCGAGATCACGATCCGCTGCCTCGGCGGCCTGCTTAGCGAATACGAAGCCACCAACGATCCGCAGCTCCTGAAGCTCGCCACAGACCTCGGCAACCGCCTGCTGCCGGCCTTCCACTCGCCTACCGGCATGCCTTATGAGTTCGTAAACCTGCGCACCGGAAAAGTGCGCGGCGCGGTGACAAATCCCGCAGAGGTCGCGCTGCTACCGGAGTTCGGCACGCTATCAAAGCTCACCGGCAATCCCGTTTACTACAACGCCGCCAAGCGCGCGATGACCGAGCTGTGGAAGCGCCGGTCGTCATTGGACCTGGTGGGCCTCGGCATCAATGTCGAAACGGGTGAGTGGACTGACTCCACCTCCTCGATCAGCGGCGGCATCGATTCCTTCGACGAATACCTGCTCAAGAGCTGGCTGCTCTTTGGCGATCGCGACTGCCTGGAGATGTGGCAGAAGAGCATCGTCGCCATCAACACATATCTCGCGAGAGCGAGACGCCGTCTCGGCCTGTGGTACGGACAGGCTGACATGCGCACCGGCGCGCGCACCACGCACGAGTATGGCGCGCTCGATGCGTTCTTTCCCGCGGTGCTCGCGCTGGGCGGCGACCTGCCCCGCGCGGAGGCGCTGCAGCGCTCCAGCTTCCAGATGTGGACGCTCTACGGCATCGAGCCAGACACGCTTGACTACATCCGGCTTGCCACACCCGATGCCGGCTACCCGCTGCGGCCGGAGATTATCGAGTCCACGTACTACCTGCACCACTTGACCGGCGACCCCATCTATCTGCACATGGGTCAGGATTATTTTGATTCGCTGGTCCGCTGGTGCCGCACGCCGGTCGCCTACGCTGCGCTGACCGACGTACGCAGCAAGCAACAGAAGGATGAGATGGAGAGCTTCTTCTTTGCCGAGACGCTCAAGTATCTGTACCTGCTCTATGCGCCGCGCGACACGGTGGACTGGACGAAGTTCGTCTTCAACACCGAGGCCCACCCACTGAAGCGGTTTACGGCTGCAGCTGCGAATTAGCTCGTCACCGTCTGATACAGCCGGTAGTGCTCGTCGCCGATCGCGGCGAATGGCCGCATGGTCAGCGGGCCGGCTGCTGTTGCCACCTTCCAGTCAGTGCTGCTCTTTGAGATACGCTCTGCTGCCAGCAATTGCGCCTTCGTAACCGGCGCGGAGAGATCGCCCACTGCGAAGAGCGTCACCGGCCCGTACATCAGCGCTACATTCTGGCCGCCTATCTGCTGGTAGGGAATCGGCTCCAGGCGCATTGGCATATCGAACTCCACTTCGATGCGGTCGCCGCTCTTCCACGTGCGCTGCACTTTCGCGAATGTTCCCGGCTGCACTGCGGCATCCGTTGCGCTTGCCATTTACCGCAACCCGCGTCTTCGGGCCTGCCCATGCGGGAATGCGCAGCAGTACGGCGAAGCTCTGCGGCCGATCGAGCGTTAGCGCGATGCGTGCTTTGCGCAGATGCCGGATACTCGGTCGTCTGGGTCAGCGTGCATCCCGGCTGCAAGCGAAGCTCCGACGGTATGTAGAGATTGACGTATACATCCGGCCCGCGGCGCATGTACGCGCTAATGCCGTAATCTGCCGTGACCTGCGGAAATGTCCCGGAGCAACATGGCCACTTGTCCGGGTGATAGCCCTTCTGCGCGTTGTCGTTGTAGTCGGAGTAGTAGAAGCTGGTGCCGTCCGGCAGCAGCGGCTTCGCGCCGAGGATTGTGTTGTAGAGCACGCGCTCCATGCTGTCGCCATAGCGGCTGTCCGCCGTCTCCGACAGCAAATAGCGCGTGATCTTGAAGTGGCCGTAGGCGCCGCATGGCGTCTCGAAGCTGGAGTGCGTCTTGGTCAGGCTCTCGGCCAGCGTATCGCTGCCCGGCTTGACGAATGCCTCGTTTGGCCCCCAGCCGCCGGTGGCAAAGCTCTGCTCCTCGATCATGCGGAAGCCATTGTGGGCCGCCCGCAGATATTTCGCGTCGTTCAGGTTGAAGTAGGACTGCATTGCCGAGCAGAGCGAGTTCAGGTGGCTGTATGCATGTTGGCCCGGCAGCACGTTCTGGTCTTCGGAAAGCGGCGTGAACCAGCTTTCATCTTCGATGTACTGCTTCGCCATATCGCGATAACGCACTTCACCGCTGCGCTGGTACGCAAGGAACAGATTCTCCGGCAGGGTATAGGTCTCGTCCCAGCAATAAGCGTCGTCCTTGTGCGGTCGCGCGTACATCTCCTTGCGGTTCAGGGCGCGGCCGGGCAGGAAGGGAATCACGGCGTCCGTTGCTGGTCCCAGCGCGCGCATCGCCACCGGGTCGTGCGCGAACTGGTGCGCGTCGATCAGCCCGCAGCAGGTCTTGTCGAAGGTGTAGGCGGGCAGGTGATAGTCGACGTAGAACTTCGGTGTGATGGTCTTCGCAAATCCTGCGGTCAGCCGATGCACCTTCTGCTGTGTCGGTTTCGATCCGGTCTGCGCATACGCACGCGCCAGCCCGGAGAGATATTGCCCGAAGCTGTGGCCAGGGATGTAGCCGTGGAACGGCCCCTTGGGGCTGAAGTCGGCGTAGAAGGTGTACCAGCCGCCCATGTCCTCGCCTGGCGCTGGTAAGCCGGCTTTCTGGCGGAAGGGCTTCAGCAGGCTGTCCTCGCTCAGCGCGAGGAAGAAGGCATGATTGCGATCGAACTGCTCGCGCAGCGGGCCGTCGAGCAGCTTCACCTGCTCGTATCCAACCGGCGAAAGCTGCGTCTGCCGCGCCGGTGTTGCGGGCGTGCCGGATGCCCTGACTCGCCGTGGGATGGCCAGCGCTCCGCCGGTCAGAGCACTATTTTGTAGAAAACGGCGGCGGGTCAGATTGCCCATAGAAAACGTTCCCTCCGTTACCGCCAACATACTACTCCGATGCCTGTTCTCCGTCTCCCGTAGGGAAGGCGGAGCAGCAGGTCTCTTCACTGAGCACCTGCGGCACTCCAGCACGAGATGACGAGGCAGAGGTGAGATCGCCTTTTTCGCAAGAGGGCAGCGGCCGGGGTGACGCTTCGAGAATGAGGGCACGGGTGTCGCGCCGTGTTCCTGACCAATTCGAGCCAATGACGCTCCTGCGTATCCGAAGATAGACTGAGCACACCTATGCCCCGGAAACTTCGCGTTGGGATTCTCTTTGGCGGACGCTCAGGCGAGCACGAAGTCTCGCTCCGCTCCGCTGCCTCCGTGCTTGCCGCGATCGACAGGAAAAAATACGACGTGGTCTCTATCGGCATCACCAAGGCCGGCCAGTGGCTGCTCGGGGACGAGGCGCAGCACATGCTGGCCGGCGGCACGACGGTCACAGCCCTGCATATTCCAAAAAACCGCTTCGCACACCCGAGCGCGCTCGTGCCCGCGGCGCATCCTCGGCTCGTTGCATGTGCCGGCCTCCGCGAAGCAGCAGGCGCAGGCCGAAGCGCTGGGCGTGGATGTTCTTTTTCCCGTGCTGCACGGCACCTTCGGTGAAGACGGCACCATTCAGGGACTCTTCGAGCTCGCCGGCAAAGCCTACGTCGGCTCGGGCGTGCTTGGCTCTGCCGCCGGCATGGACAAGGACATCATGAAGCGCCTCTTCGCCGCTGCCGGGCTGCCCATTGTCGAGCACATCACGCTGCTACGGGGCGCGTGGCAGAAGGCGCCGCGCAAAGCGATCGCGGATATCGAAGCCAGCCTTCGTTATCCGCTCTTCGTCAAGCCGGCGAACCTCGGCTCCTCGGTCGGGATCTCCAAGGTGCACGATCGTTCAGAGCTCGCGCCCGCCATCGTGCTCGCCGCCAGCTACGACCGCAAGATCATCATCGAGCAGGGTGTGGGCGGCAAAGGCACGAAGAGCAAGCCAGGCGAGCGCGCCCGCGAACTCGAAGTCGCCGTGCTGGGCAACGACGATCCCAAGGCCTCCGTCGTCGGCGAGATCGTGCCCGCCAAAGAGTTTTACGACTACGAAGCCAAGTACGAGAGCGATGGCTCGATTCCCATCATCCCGGCGCGGCTCTCGAAGGCGCAGGCGAAGGAAGTCCGCGAGATGGCCATCGCTGCTTTCCATGCCTGCGACTGCTCCGGCCTCGCACGCGTGGATTTCCTGCTCGAGCCGGAAAGCCGCAGCGGGAAACCGGGCCGCCTCTATCTGAACGAGATCAACACCATGCCCGGCTTCACCTCCATCAGCATGTACCCCAAGCTGTGGCAGGCCTCCGGGCTGAAGTACTCCGATCTCATCGACCGCCTGATCGAACTGGCGCTGGAGCGCCGCGCCGAACGCGACGATACGCAGTACAGCCGCTGAGGGCGCGACCCGAACCGCCATCTGGATACAAAAAAAGCGCGGACGACCAGGGGTGCGCCGCCCGCGGTACGGCCAAAACGCAGATGGCTCAATGAACGTGAGGCGCGTCATCGTTCATGGAAAACTGGTCCTTCAGAGTGTCTTCATAGGGAAAGACATGAATCATCCAGCTGAATATCACAGGCATGAAGGTGCCTCCCTCGGCGTCACAAGCAGCCTTGGTATGAATGGAGCCGAACATGCCGAACTTGGGATGGGCGCCGTGATACTCCTTCACCTTGTTCGCGGGAGCCGCGCAGAAGTTGAGGTGCTCGTGCCAGCGCGCAACGCTGAGCGGAACGCGCTGGTTTAGCTCATCCTCACTGGCGCTTGTGCTGTCTGTGAACATCACGCCCTCGAGCTTGAAGTGCTGCGTCGGCGTCTGGTAGTAAAGCAGGGCCGATGGTTTGGTGGGATCGAACGTGGTGTCGGCCAGCCGGGAGTTGGCCGCATTGATGAAGTGATACTGCGGCTGCACCACCGACGGGTTCGCCTGGATGTATCCATCGGCGATTGCCTTCCGGTAATCCTGGTACTTCTCGATGGCCGCTCTCACTTGGGCTACCAGCGCTTTGGCGCGCTTCTCGTCGCCGGGCTGCCGCGGCCGCAGCGGCGTAATGCACATGTGATTCGTCATCGCCCCCATGCTGGCGCCCATCACGGTCATGCTCTGCGTGCTGCTTCCCATGTCGTCGCACACATGGCCAGCCGCATCGGTGGCGGTTTTCATGTTCTGCATGCCCTGCTGCCAGGCGCGGACCGGCAATGCAAGCAGCAACGTCGTTCCGATGGCGAGCGTCCACTTCATGGCGCGGCAAATCCCTGCTCCGGGCATGGCTGGCTTCCGGTCTCTTCTAAAGACGCCCCGCGCAGGGTTCGGGGATTCAGTGGCCCTGTACGATCCCGCGAAAGTGGCCTTATTGCTGCTCTTCTGATGTGGTCGGCCGAACGGGACGAAATGACATATTTGGCCGAACCACTATCATGGAGGGCATGGCAACACGCCACACTGCCTTTACTCCTGTGATCGCGATGGATCGCCGCGGCACGCAACCGCTGCATGCGCAAATCTACCGGGCGCTCCGCGATGCCATCACTCGCGGCAGCCTGCGCGCCGGCCAGCGGGTTCCCTCCTCGCGCGCCATGAGCGCCGAACTGAATGTTTCCCGGATCACCGTCCTGAATGCGTTCGCTCAATTGCTCGCGGAAGGCTACTTCGAAACGCGCAAGGGCGCAGGGACCTTTGTCAGCCGCGCGCTCCCCGAGCAACTGTTGCAATGCAGGCAGCCAATCGCCGCCCGCCCGCAGAAAGCTTCCGGACCACGAGCCATCGCCCGCCGTGCGTTGCTCTGTCCGGTCGAGCCTGCGCCCCCCTGGGTCGCAGGTCTGGGTGCGTTCGCTGTCCATCAACCGGCATTCGATGAGTTTCCCTTCGCCGTCTGGTCGCGGCTGGTCACCTATCACGCGAAGGGGCCGAGCGCCCGCGCCATCCACTGCATCGACCCGATGGGCTCACGACGGTTTCGCGAAGCCATCTGCGGCTATCTGCGCACCGCACGGGCGGTCCAGGTAGAGCCGGAGCAGGTCATGGTTGTCTCCGGCTCGCAGCAGGCACTGCATCTGACCGCCAGCGTACTGCTCGATCCCGGAGACGCGGTGTGGATGGAGGAGCCAGGCTACCGGCTGGCGCGCAATGTCTTTGCCGCTGCCGCGTGCCGCCCGGTCGCCATACCGGTGGACGAGGAGGGATTGAACGTTGCCGCCGGGATGAGGCGATGCGCCCATGCCCGAGCCGCATACGTCACACCGTCTCATCAATATCCGCTGGGCAGCACCATGAGCGCGCGTCGCCGCGTCCAATTGCTGAACTGGGCACAGTCCCATGGCGCCTGGGTGATCGAAGACGACTACGACAGCGAGTACCGCTTCGCAAGCGCTCCCGTCGCCTCTCTGCAGGGCCTGGATACAAACTCACGCGTCATTTATATCGGGACATTCAGTAAGGTCCTGTTTGCTTCGCTGCGGCTCGGCTACATGGTGCTCCCGCCCGATCTGGTGGAGCGCTTCGTTGCCCTGCGCTACACCATGGATATCTTCGCGCCCTACCTGTATCAGGAAGTCATCGCGGACTTCATGCTCGAGGGCCATTTCGACCGCCACATCCGGCGCATGCGCCTGCTCTACAATGATCGGCGCAGGGCGCTGGTCGAACAGCTTCGCCAGACCTTCGGCAACACTTTCGAGATCCGCGGCGCGGAAGCGGGTATGCATTTGGCGGCCGCCTTTCGTACGGATCGCGACGATGTCGCAATTGCCCGCCGAGCGGCCGCGCGGGGTCTGTGGCTCTGGCCGCTCTCGCGGAGCTACGCAGCCGGCACGCCGCGCAAAGGGTTCATCCTCGGCTACGGAAATGTGGCGCCTCAGGCGATGCCTGCGTCCGTGGAGAAGCTGCGGCTCGTCATGGGGCGTGCCTGAACGGAAACCTCGCCCAGCCGAAAACAGCCTCGGCTTCCAAAGGAACAACCCGGCTCTTCGCGGTGTCTGCAGTGTCAGCCGTGGTTTTCGCCTGCCTGAATGGAGAAGGCTGCGCGTAAAATTCTCCCGAGACGCCCATGACCCTGCTCGATGCTCCTTCCTTTAATGCCGCCGGCGCCCGCAAGCGCCGCAATATCATCCTTGGCCTGATCGCCGTGCTTGCCGTCATAGGTATCTTGACGTGGCTTTTCTGGAACTGGCCGGCGGAGCACCGCGTCAACCGCTTTTTTGGCGCTCTTGAGCACCAGCAGTTCGAGAAGGCTTACGGCATCTGGAACAACGATCCCGATTGGCAGCAGCACGCAGACAAGTACAAGAACTCCGGCTACCCGTACAACAAGTTCCTGGACGACTGGAGCCTGAACGGCGAGTACGGCAAAATCACCAGCCACAAGATCCTGTACGCCACATCCAGCCTGGGCAACAGCACGCTCATGGCCATCAGCGTCAACGGACGCAAAGCGCTGATGACCCTCGGGGTCACGCACGGCGCCATTGGCTTCACGCCGTTTTCTCTCACCCCGCAGAAAGGCCAGTTCGGCCTCACCTACTGGCAGGTCAGCTACCAGTAGGGGGATTGGATGAGCTGCGGCGCGGGTTGCTCGCGGTCGCTCCGG
The DNA here is from genome assembly GCA_963758545.1 of uncultured Acidobacteriaceae bacterium. Classification (GTDB taxonomy): domain Bacteria; phylum Acidobacteriota; class Terriglobia; order Terriglobales; family Acidobacteriaceae; genus KBS-83. The sequence continues at coordinate 287,490 of CAVWVY010000003.1, forward strand.
TGAGATTGCCAGTACCGCTAGTTCCCGGCCAGCGCCTTCTCCAGGCTTACCGAGTCTTCGACGTTCACGCACTTCTGCGCGCGATCGATCTGCCGCAGCAGGCCGCTCAGCACGCGGCCCGGCCCCACTTCTACAAAGGTGCTCGCGCCCTCGTCGATCATGCGCCGCATCGACTCTACCCATCGCACCGGCGCGGTCACCTGTTCGATCAGCAGATCGCGCTCCCGTCCACCTTTTTTGGTCACATCGGCGGTCACGTTTGACACGATCGGAAATCGCGGGTCGCTCACTTCGATCTCTTTCAGCACCTCCGCCAGGCGGTCCTGCGCCGGCTGCATGAGCGCGCAATGGAACGGAGCGGAAACCTGCAGCGGCACGACCTTCTTGGCGCCCCTTTCCTTCGCCAACTCGCTGGCCCGCGCCACTCCGGCGGCAGAGCCGGAGATCACGATCTGGTCTGGCGAGTTGAGGTTCGCGGGGGAGACTACCTGACTTGTCTCTCTGGCGGCGGCTTCGCACGCGCCGCGCACGGCGTCCGCGTCCAATCCGAGCACCGCGGCCATTGCACCCTGGCCCTCCGGCACAGCTTCCTGCATGAACCGCCCGCGCGACTGCAGCGCGCGGATCGCATCCGCAAAGCTCATGACACCCGACGCCGCGCATGCGGCATACTCGCCGAGCGAATGCCCGGCCACAATCTGCGGCTGAATGCCGCGCGACGCGAGCACGCGATAGGCCGCCATCGACACGGCGAAGATGGCCGGCTGCGTAAACTCGGTCTGCTTCAACTGCTCGATCGGACCCTCGAAGCACAGCTTCGAAAGCGGGTAGCCCAGGGCCTCGTCGGCTTGGGCAAAGGTATCGCGCGCCACCGTGAACTTCTCCGCAAGGTCGCGGCCCATGCCTACGGCCTGCGATCCCTGCCCGGGGAATAAAAATGCAATCTTCTGATCGCTCATAGTCGTTATTTCACAACAAAGCGCAATTCTCGCATGCCGCGGCATCGAGGTCGAGAATTGCTAAACCATATGGTTGACAGTTGTCATTGCTGGTGCGATATTCAACCATATGGTTGTCAAATATCCCGGACGCCGAATCAAGCTCCGAGGCGAGCCCCGAGCCAGGCCCGTAAGCTCCGCCGGCCGGCTCGACGCGGTTTTCCATGCACTCTCCGATCCGACTCGCCGCCAGATGCTGCGCGCGCTGGCCGATGGCGAGCGCACCGTAGGCGAGCTGGCCGCGCCCTTCCGCATGTCGTTGGCCGGGGCAGCCAAGCACGTCAAAATGCTGGAGCGCAGCGGGCTGCTTCACCGCACCGTGCGGGGCCGCACGCATATCTGCCGCCTGGAGCCGGCACCGCTCGCGGGCGCGAGCGAATGGTTCCGCTACTACGCACGCTTCTGGGAGCAGAGCCTGGATGCTCTCGAAGCGGCTCTGCGGGAGGAAGATGCTCTCAACGAACGTCTCCCGCACAAATCCAAATCCTCCGCCAGCAAAGGACCGTCTGCATGAGCACCGCAACCGAATCCAAAACGCTACAAGTCACTCGCTCGTTCACCGTCGGCCCGGAGCGCGTCTTCGACGCGTGGCTGAATCCCGAGATGGCACGCCGCTTTCTCTTCTCCACGCCCACGGGCGAGATGGTGCGCGTGGAGATTGACGCACGGGTCGGCGGCAAATTCCTGATCGTTCGCCGCACGGACGGCGATGATGTGGAGCATGTGGGTGAATATCTCGCGATCGAACGGCCGCGCCGCCTGGTGTTTACCTTCGGGGTGCCGAAATTTTCCACGCAGTTCACGCAGGTCACCATCGAGATCGCACCTACTGCAGGCGGCTGCACGCTCACGCTGACTCACGAAGGCGTTCTGCCGGAATGGGCGGAGCGCACGCAGGAAGGCTGGGGGATGATCCTCAATGGGCTCGACGACACGCTTCAGCAGTCCTACGCAACGCTGGTCGCGCCGGACACGATCCTGTTGGAGCGCCTGCTGCCCGGGCCTATCGAGCGCGTCTGGGAGTACATCGCGGATTCAGAAAAACGCGGCAAGTGGCTCGGCACAGGCATCATGGATCCGAAAGCTGGCACCACGTTCACGCTCTATCTGCGCAACTCCGATCTCTCAACGGTCAAGGAAGTCACGCCGCCGCAATATGCCAAACATGATGCCGGGTATCACACGGAGTGCCGCATGACACAGTGCGAGCCGCCGACGGCGCTCTCTTTTATCTGGGACAAAGCGACTGAGATCACCATCCGGCTCGCTCCGGAGGGCGAGGACGTGCTCCTGCGGCTAACCCATCGGCAACTCACCGGGACAGCGCCGATGCACGACTTCGCCGCGGCATGGCACACACACCTCGGCTTCCTGGTCGCGCATCTCAATGGCCGCGACCCAGGCTCCTTCTGGCAGGCCTTTTCTAAGAATGAAGCTGAGTATGCTCCGCGGGGTCCGGCGCAGCATGAGGCAATCGGCTGATCCGCGGCGGTGAAAGATGAGCCTCAGTGATTGCTGTTGATCCGGCGGTCGTAGATCTTCATCTGCTCTGTAACCAGATCAGTTGCTTTCCCGAGTGCGTCTCGCGAGTTGGCGTCCAGATCGGTCCAGTTGCGGGATATCGGCTGCTGCTCGACGGATCCCGGCATAATTTGGCCGTCGTGGTCCACCATTGCGGCCATGACGAGCGTTACTGTTTTCAGGTGCGTGTCCACCGATACGCGACGAATCCTGTAACTGATGTCTTTCTCGCAGGCGTTCACATGCGCCGCGTCGCTATATCCCCAGCCAATCATGTTGGCGCGGCAGCCACGCGGCGTTCGATAGAACGTCAGGAACGTCATCTCATACTGATATTTGTTCCAGAAATCAGGATAGTTCTGCTTCAGCCATGCCTGATTGGACACGTCAGGGATGTAGATCTGTACGTCGCTGTCCTTGGCGACAAGCAGCGGCGTGGTCCATTCGCCAGTCTCGTCCATCATCTGCGCCGGCCTGCCCAGCGCTCCTCGTTGCACGACCTGCTGCGCATGACAGGTAGAAGCCATCCCCAGCATTACAAAGAGGGCTGTAAACACAATGGAGTGTCTTTGCACGCGTAAATTCATGACCCGGTCCTGAGGCTTCGTACAGCGTTCCGTACTTATATATACGTACGCGGGCTGCTTTTTGTCGCTGGAGCGAACTTACGAAACCGTAGGCGCGCTGAACTCGCCTTCGATCCGATCCGTCACTCCCGATGTGGCAAATTCCGCCGCCACCCGGATGCTGTTCAGGACTGCGCGATCGTCCGCTGATCCGTGGGTGATGATGCACGGCCCGCGTACGCCAAGCAGCGGCGCGCCGCCGTACTCGGATTGATCGAACCGCTTCTTGAATTCCTTGAACCCGCGCCGCGCCAGTAGCGCGCCGGCGCGTCCGCTCACGGTGGACATCAGCGACTCGCGGAGCATCTCGCGCACCATGCGTCCCAGCCCCTCGGAGGTCTTCAGCGCCACGTTGCCCACGAATCCATCGCACACGATCACGTCCGCGTGGCCGTTATAGAGGTCGCGTCCTTCCACGTTTCCGATGAAGCGGATCGGCAACTGCTTCAGTACCTGCAGTGCCTCGCGCGTCAGTTCGTTGCCCTTGCTCTCCTCTTCGCCGATGGAGAGCAGGCCCACGCGCGGCTTTTCAATCATCAGCACGGAGCGCGCATACATTTCGCCCATGATGGCGAACTGCGCCAGGTTGCGGACGTTGCAATCGACATTCGCGCCCACATCGAGCAGCACGCATGGCGAGCCGGTGGTGGTGGGCAGGGGCATCGCCAGCGCCGGACGATCCACGCCGGGCAGTGCGCCCAGCACCATCTTGGCGGAGGCCATGGCGGCGCCGGTGTTTCCGGCGGTCACAAAGCCGGCGGCACGCCGCTCCTTCACCATCTTCAGACCCAGCCGCATGGTGCTGTTGCGCTTTTCGCGCACAGCCTTGGCGGCCTTGTCGTCCATGGTGATCCACTCGTCTGTGTGGACGATCTCGATCGCGACACGACGGCCCAGCACGCCAAGACCGGCGCGCAGCTTCGCCTCAGGGCCGATCAGATGAACGCGAACAGGATAGGCACGGCAAGCAAGGAGGGCGCCGCGTATCTCGGGCTCGGGCGCATGATCCGAGCCCATGGCATCCAGAGCAATGTCCGTCAGCGGCACCGGTGGGGGCCTGAACGTGCGGATTTCCGCGGTGTGTGATCCATAGCCTCGTGCCGACGCGGCTCTTCCGTCAAGAAATGCCGCTCATCTCGTCTGTCGATTTCGTAGACTATCGAAATTCCGCCGTTTAAGCTTCCTTCGCCTCGAGAACTTCGCGACCCTTGTAATGGCCGCACTTGGCGCACACATGATGGGGCAGCTTGCGCTCGTGGCAGTTCGGACATTCGGACAGCCCGGTGGAGGTCAGCGCATCGTGTGCGCGACGCTTGGAGGTGCGGGCCTTGGAGTGGCGCCGCTTCGGATTCGGCATGGCAGATTCCTTTCGATCGGGCTGGTCGCCAGGCGTTCGCGACTTTCATCGTCGCACAGGGCCGCCGGTCTCCAGGCCACGTACTTCCCTTAAGACTTGATCTTGCTGCGCAGGTCTGAGAGCGCGCTCCAGCGCGGGTCGGCGTCTACCGACTCACAGGAACATGACTCTGTATTCAGGTTCCGGCCACAGCCCGGGCAAAGCCCCTTGCAGTCCGCGCGACAAAGGGTCTTTTCCGGCAGGGACAGCAGGACCTGCTCGCGCAAGACATCTTCCAGCACTAGACCGTCTCCGTTATAGTATCCGATCTCCGTCTCGGAGGTCGAGATGGCGCGCTCGGCCCCGTTTGCATCCACCCCGATCGGCCGGTACAGCAGGTCGAACGACCCTGCCAGCGGGTGCTGGACCGGTTCCACGCATCGGGCACAGGGCGTCTCAAACCGCCCGGAGTAGTCGCCCCGAACCCGTATGTCCGGGACCACCTGCTTGTGCCCGCGGTGCTCTTCGATCAGGTCCGCGCGCCCGGCGGTGTCCAGCACGCCTAACTGCCGGATATCCGGGCCGTAATCGATCGCTTCCGGGGGAAAATGCTGGTCAAACTCAATGGGGTCGAGCTGAAGATCCGCAACAGTAATCAACATCGCAGTTCTATTTTACGACCTCCTGGCGGCGTGGGCCCAAGCGGCAGCCTGGGCCCACGATGGATCGACGGCGCTACTTCAATCCGTACACATCCAGCTCGCCCTTGGGGTTGGCCACTGTCGGAAGATCATGACCGGTAGAGAAGAACACCCTTCCGTCTGCCACGACTGGCGACCCGAAGCGGATGCCGTATCCCGGCACATCGGCGGAGTTCTGGCTGCTGTTGTACAGCTCCGTGCCGAGGTCGTTCGCGTCATACGCGCGCAGGGTTGCTTTGGTCGGCGAGGCGTTCAGCTGCAGCGGCAGCCCGTTGTCGACCATCCACAGGATCCCGTTCGCAGTGCCGTCCGCCGAGATGAACGCAGTGGTCCCGCGGCTGTTCTCCTGAATGCTCGGCTTTGTTTCCGCTCCATAGGTCAGTTTCGAGCCGGTGTAGATGAACTCGCGAACGCCGGCCGGGGTGGTCGGCGTCAACGGCGTCGCCCCCAGGTAGACGGACCCGTTGAAGTAGGCAGATGTTCCGTAGATCTCATACGAGCTCGACTGCGACGTATGGGTCCCCGAAGCGTCGGTGCACGATGAGGTATACGGCGCGCTCAGATCCGGCTCCCAGAAGAGTGCCTGCATCGCGCCCGCATCGTTCGCCTGTTCCTTGCCCATGTTTGCCGTGTTGACCAGGTACATCTTTCCGCGCTTGCCGCCGCCAATGATGGTCGTGCTGCCGGGGATCAGCATGACTCCACCGGCCGCCAGGTCGCCATCGTTGCAATTCAAGTAGGCGTAATTGTCTGGCGTGAAGTAATCCTCCAATTTCAGTGTTGGACTGAACTTCAGGATGGAATCGCTGAAGGCTGTCTTTCCATCCCACGGCCCGTTGCCGGTGGACACGTAAACATTTCCCGCGCTGTCCGCCACAGGACCGCCACTGCCCATCCAGACGCCGCCGGCGCTCGCATACGCCCCTTCTCCATTCAGATTCGGGCTTATGCTGAATTCCCCGACCTGTGCCAGAGTCTTGGCGTTGTAAGCCAGCAGCCAGCCTTCATGGCAGCTCCCAAAGCCCATGTACACATTGCCGTTCGCCAGCAGCAGCGCCGCTCTCTGAATGCAAGATGCCGGCAGCGACACCACGCCGTTCACGGCGGTGGAATTGGTCCCTGGGACCGAGCCGTGGATGGCCACCGGGCCGCCGAACTTCTGCGCGCCGGTCGTGATATCCAGCGCATTCAAACGGAATGGCGAGCCCCCCGAGGAAGGCGTCTGCTCCGACACCACGTAGATGGTGTTCGTGGATGCATCGATCACCGGTGTCGATGTCACGCCCTGCCATGGCTTAATCGTCCCCTTGACCGGCACCTCACCAGACTTCAGAAGCGACGTATGCCACAGCGGGGCTCCGGTCCCATAGCTGTTCGCGTCGAACGCGTACACGCTGTCGTGTTCCGTCGCCACGTACACGACGTTGTGTTTGGCGCCATTGATCGTGACACCGGACATCACCAGCGGCTCCCCGTACGCATAGCCATCCAGCGAATAGGAGAAGAGCTTTCCGAAGGTCTTTGGAGTCACATTCGCCAGCGACAGCGTGGTTTCCTTGTTGTTCAGGCCGGTGCGGTTGTTGTCGACGTGCCATGTCGTCACGTTGACCCCGCCGCTGGGGGGCGGTGGTGGCGGACCCGAACTCACGGTGAGATTGACCGTGGTGTAGGCTGCGCCGCCGCAGTGATCCCACTCCTCCACGACCGTGTGCTCTGCTCCCGCTGCCAAGTTGATGCTGGTGCTGAGAGCCGCACCCTTCTGGGTATAGATCAGCTTGTTGTTGACATACAGCCCCATCGAACTCACACCCTGTGCGCATGTGCTTGTCGCGGTCGCCGCGTAGCTGACCGGCGAAGCCACTGTGCTGTTTGGCGCAGGAGCGGTTACAGTCACTCCCGATTTCGGCGATGTGCCCGAAACTGTGATCGGTACCTTCGTGTATGTAGCTCCGCCGCAAAGATCCCACTCTTCGACCACCGTGTTGCTGTATGTACCCGGTGAGAGCGCAATGCTGAGATTCAGCGACGCGCCCTTCTCTTTCTGGATCAGCTGGTTGTTGACATAGACGCCCATCGAGCTCACGCCTTTGGAGCAGGTGGTTGTCGCGGTCGCCACGTAGGAAACGGGCGAGCTGACTGTCGAGCCGCTCTTCGGGCTGGTGACGGTGACACTGGCAAAGGCAGGCAGCGCGCAGAGCAGCAGCGCGCAGGCAAGAGAGCGAAGATTCTTCATGAGTTAGCTCGGACGACTACGTTGATCGCAACACGTGGATGCAGGCCGGCCGGGGGTGCGCAGCCTTGCTGAATGGCTCAATGGGGGAAATGAGCCGTAGACACCTTGAGAACGTTCGCAGTCTAGCGCGTCAGTACAAGGGCTTTCAATAGCGACTTTCTCTGCGACAATATCCGTTCAAACAGCCTTTGCCATTTTCCGTTTTTGCATCTGCTCACGCTACGCGGGTACGTTCAGTAGCGGCAGCAGCTCTCCGCATGTGAAAGCGCGCGAAGCCGATAAGCTTTCCCGCCACTGCTGCCGCAAGCGAAACCAGGACGACTCGCCAGCAAACGGTTTTGAGAGCAAGCGCCTGTGCATGACATTGCCAGCCATACCAGGTGAGTGATGCGACGAATCCGACGGCAAGAAACTTCGCTCCCATCGCACATCCGCACCGGTCGCCGCTCATCCTGCCAACACGCTTCCTGTCACTCATCGGACACCTCGAGATGCTAGCCCTTGCCTCGGCCGGTAATCGTGATATCGACCGGGGTCGACGGGATGCCGTTCGCCACAACTTCGAGCGAGTAGTCGCCAGCCGCGAGGTCGCTCGGAATTGCCACGCTGGTGGTGACGATTGTGGCGCCGGTCGCGACCCCCATCGAGGGAGTGGTATTGCCCGAACCGTCCGTCTTTGTATGGTTGAAGGTCCGGCAATAACGCACCTGGTTGTTGGCGCCGCCGGTCAATCGCACCAGCGGATAATTCGTCGCCGTCTCTGAATCGTCCCCATAACCTACGGCCTGCGAGAGTCCATTGAACTGCGTGCCGGAAATCTGAACAGTGCTGCCGGCGCTCGCCGTGGCTGGCGCATTCACGATCACTGGCCGGAAGCTGTCCTGCGGCACAGCCGCGTCCGAGTGATACGCGTAGAACGAGCCATCGTCCTCGCGGCAAAACAGAATATCTCCGTTCGGCAACAGGAGCAGCCGCGTCACATATGTCGGGCAGTCATTGTTCGGGGGATCACTGGTGCGCTGGAAGCTTGTTCCATCGAACTCGAAATACGAGCTCGGCGCCTGGTAATCTCCCTGCGCGTCGATCGGACCGGCACCCAGAAGCAGATTGCCATTGACCAGCAAAGCTCCCGGCCCATCCATGGTTCCCACGTTCTGCCCACCTACCGTGGGGAGGTCCGGGCCATTCGTCCACTGCGGCTTGCCGCCCGGCGTATACACCGCTGTGTGCTGGTTGCCGCCTACAAAGAATGCCATGCCGTTGTACAGCAACAATCCCGGACCAATCTCCGCCACGTCGCCGGGCGGCGGAATGACAATGCTGGTTGGCAGATCATTGTCCTGCGTCCAATGATCGGCGCCGATGTCGTAGACCCACGTCTGCCCCGGATGCACACAGCTCGGTGAAGCAATCGTGTTGTCCGGCATCAGAACCCACGACTCTTCGCCACTTGAGCCCCGGGGTCGCGAACTCGCCGCTGTCCACGTCATCGTCGCGGGGTCCAGCTTCGCAACATCCGGCGTATTGTTGGACCCCAGCAGGAACGTTCCATCCGGCAGCAGCGCGCACGCGGCATCGCCGACTGTCGCCCACTTCGGGGTGGATGTTCCTGACATTGGTGACGGAACGGATGACCAGGTATTCGCCACAGGGTCATAAATCTCGCAGGTATTTGTCTCATCCTGCTGAATGGAGCCGCTGGCGTCGGAATATTCTCCGCCGCACACCAGCACACGCCCATCAGCCAAGACGGCGGAGGCGAAATAGCGTCTTCCAAGACTGGAGTCTGCGAGGCGGCTCCAGCTTCCGTTCTGGTAGCTTCCGTTCTGATCCGGTGTCAGCTTCCACCATCTGCGGCTGCCCAGCGTGCCAACCTCCTGCATCATCACCGTTCCGTCGGTCAGCAGGAATGCGGTTCCTCCGGAGGCATACGAGAGACAGAAGATGATCGAGATGATCGTCCATAGCAGACAGAATGTGTAAGTGAGGATCGCCCACAGGACGCACCCGACGGTCACGATGATGGTAAAGGCAACGCACACCAGGGTAGCGACAACGCCGAACGCCACGCACACTGTAGTCACAACGACAGCGAACACTGCGCATACCCAGCTGATGATCACCATGACAACAGCGCATGCCCACGAACACGGCCACCAGGTGCAACACTCCTGCGATGTTTGCTCGGCCCATGAAATACACTCCTGCGCCACCTGCGTATCCCAGGCAATACAGGCTTCGACCGCCTGCCACGTCCATTGCAGGCATTCGACAGTGACGTTTTTCATCCACGACAGGCAGGCCGTCGTCGTGTAGGTGGCCCACTGAGCGCATCGCTGATAGGTCAGCACGATGTTTCGTGAGCAATTGGAGGGAAGCTTGTTCCAGGTACCCGGCTGAAATGCCATGGCAACGCACCTCGACATCTCTCGGCTGGGGTGCCGAGCTCATGCCCAGTTAAAAAAAGGCATTGGACAGTGGTGCAGAAAACACAGCGATCGTTACAGAATTTGTGGGCGGACCCTAGTGCGCCATCGCTTCCGGATCGGCCTTGCGCGGATGATTGCTTCGCAGCAGAAACGATGCGAAGAACATGATCCCGGCGGTCACGCCCAGCAGCCAGAAGGTATCTATATAGGAGAGCGTCGAGGCCTGGCTCATCATCGACCGGTAGAGCGTGCCGTAGGCGTGCCTCTGCGCGTCCGCTCCCATGGCGTGCTGCAGACTGCCCGTAAGTCCGCCGGTCGAGCTCTGGAACATGCGATCGCCCATCGCAGTGTGGTTAGCCAGCATGACCTGGTGCACCTGCGCGCGGCGCGCCAGGACCGTGGTCACTGCCGAGGTGCCCGCGCTCGCGCCAATGTTGCGCACAAAGTTGATCAGGCCCGCGATCGCGTTGCTCTTCTCCTGCGGCAGGCCGATGTAGGCCACCATCGTCGCCGGGATAAAGATGAATCCCATGGGCAGGTATTGCGCAATGCGCAGCCAGGTCGCGGAAGAAAAACTCATCTCCAGATCGATTCGCCGCGTGGAATAAAACATCGCGAGGGTCAGCGTGGCCCAGCCAAAGGCGATGAGATAGCGCGCCTGGATGCGTGCCGTCAGTTGCCCCACGATCGGCAGTTCGATCAGCAGCAGTACCGCGGCAACAGACAGCACCATGCCAGCGCTCTCCGCGGTGTAGCCCATCAGGTTCTGTAGATACTGCGGCACCAGCACCGTTGTTGAGAACGAAGCGGCGCCTACCATCAGCATCATGACGCTCGCCGTGGCGAAGTTCACGTTCTTAAACAGGCGAAGATCGAGGATCGGATTTTTGACGCGCAGCTCCCAAATGACCAGCGTGACCAGGCAGACGATGGAAATGATCGCGAGCGTCGTGATGAAGTGCGATCCGAACCAGTCGTCCTCCTGCCCCTTGTCGAGCACGATCTGCAAAAAGCCCACGCCCACTGCGAGCAGGCCGAAGCCGAAGTAGTCGATCTTGCTTTCGTGGATCGTGGTTCGCCGCAGAAATGGCGGATCGTCGACATAGCGGAGCACCAGCAGGATGGCCATGATGCCGACCGGCAGATTCATCAAAAAGATCCAGCGCCAGCTATAGCTGTCTGTCACCCAGCCGCCGAGCGTCGGCCCGATCGCCGGCGCGACCACCGCCGTTACGCCGTAGACCGAGAATGCCAGCCCTCTCATCTTCGGCGGAAATGTATCCGCGAGAATCGCCTGCGCCATCGGCTGCAGGCCGCCGCCGCCGATGCCTTGGATGACGCGCGCCAGCAGCAGAAGGCCGAGTGTCGGCGCGATGCCGCAGAGCAGCGAACTCGCCGTGAACAGCGTGATGCAGATGATGAAGAACCGTTTGCGCCCTACCAGCGATACCAGCCATCCGGTGATCGGCAGCACTATTGCGTTTGACACCAGGTAGGAGGTCAGCACCCAGGTGCTCTCGTCGCTGCTCGCGCCCAGGTTGCCGGCAATGTGCGGCAGTGCGACGTTCGCGATGCTGGTGTCCAGCACCTCCATAAACGCGGCCAGCGACACCACAAACGCAATCAGCCAGGGATTGACCCTGGGCACCCACACGGATTCCGGATTGGCGACGGCGGTTGCGCTCACTGCTCTCTCAGGCCCATCGCCGTCTCATTTTCTGAAGGCACGCTTGCCTATTCCTTGCGATACAGCAGATCGCGCATCGCCCGTCGCCGCGCTTCGTTCAGGCCGCTGTCGGCGTTGCTCTCGCTCGCGCTACGCTTCGCGGCGATATCTGTTTCGTCCATGGCGCTGCACTCGGGGCAGCGATTGGCGAATCCGGGCTTATCGGGTTTCAACTCAAACTCTTCAGAGCAGATCGTGCAGACTTTGATCGGAAAAGGCATAACCCCCTTATGATAGCGAACCGCCGCGCGTACGATGAGCCGGGGGCGCGCGAGCTGTGATTGTCCTCGCAGTTCTGATGTTGACGACTCATCTTGCATGGCTGGCGCTGGTCATCTTCGGGGCCATCTGGACGCGCGGCCGGCCGTTGTGGTCTGCACTTCACATGCTGGCCTTGGTCTGGGGAATTGTCGTGGAGCTGGGTCCGTGGCCGTGCCCGCTGACTCTCGCGGAAAGCTACTTTGAAACCCGCGCCGGGTTCTTCGCTTATCAGGGCAGCTTCCTGCTGCACTACCTCGACGCGATCGTCTATCCCAACCTGCCATCGTGGATCGTCACCGCCGCAGGCGTTGCGGTATGCGCGCTCAATCTCGGCATCTATGGCCGGCGATGGCGGCAATTTCGCGTCAGCCGCACGAGATCGCAAAGCTGATGTCGAGTTTTCCAGATGGATCTGAGCGGGCCGGTGAATTCCGAGCGATCGTGCCTGCGTCCTGAGTTGCTCAAGCCGGTGACGCAGCGACCTTCCATCGTCCGGATAAGAATGTTCGAATTCCCGCTACGCCCGCGGCACCCGCCTCAAGGCACGAAGCTGCATTTTCCGCATTGACCCCGCCCAGGGCGAAGACCGGCATCTTGCCCGCAGCCTTGCGTGCTGCGGCCAGCGCTTCGAGCCCCAGCGGACGCGCCGCCGGATGGCTTTCCGTCGGAAATATCGGTGACAACAGAGCGATATCCGCGCCCGATACGCGCGCCACCGCTACCTCGCCCACGGAATGGCAGCCCACCGACACGAGGCCGCAAATGCGCGCCCGGCCTACCTGCTCTGCCTGCCACCTGCCCGGCAGATGAAGACCTGCCGCACCGGCATTCCGTGCCGCCTCGGCCGCCCCGGGTGCACCCGCATTCACCAGCAGCTTGGTTTGCTTATTTGCATCACGGCCGGCAATTGCCTCCAGCATGGCCGCGGCCATTTCTGTCAGCGGTTTTTCCGGCAGGTCCTTCTCGCGCAGCTGCACAATCTCCACGCCCAGTGCCGCCCATTCTCCGGCCAGCCGTACCAACCCATCGCGCTCCGCCGGGCTCAGTTTTCCGTGCTCATGTGTGCCGGGAAGCAGCCGCCGGTCGGTAATGGCATAAAGGCGCATGGCCTAAAGTCTAACGTCACCGCACTCCGAATCGTGAAGATACGGCAAATCTAAACTCCGTCATCCACCAACTGGCACGCCGGCGCTCTTCAGCTCAACGCTGATCACCTGGAGTTCCGATTCGCCGACGTTTTCCAGCGTATGCGGCGGCAAGGGGCCGGACCAGAGCGCTATCCCTTCGGTCGGCCTCCCGCCGGTCCTGCTGTCGACCGTAGTCGAACCCTCTCCATCGCGCCGCACGAAATCGCTCCACTTCAGGATGTACAAGGCCGCCGGCCAGCGGTGAGTGTGCAGCGGAACCGTCTCTCCTGGCGGGACGGTGGTATCCAGAACACGCACCAGCTCGTTTTCGAACAAGAGCGTGTGATGCCGCGGCGCAGCCTGCAAGGCGTCCAGTGCATCGGGCCAATCCGCATCGGACCAATCCGCATCGGACCAATCCGCATCGGACCAATCCTGGTCGTTCGACATGACCGACATTCTACGTATTCCCCCTCACGGAATCCGATCGCAAAGACTAATAATCCCAAAGCCCGGGCGTCCGCCTTGACGCTGCCTTTGTGAAGATGCGGCAAATCTCACCCCGTCTCTACCCGGAAGGAGTAGCGTATCTGTGCGTCATCCCGCAATCTTCGATACCCTTGAGCTTCGAGCATGCCAAATTACGACCTCATCATCATCGGATCGGGCCCGGCTGGACAGCGTGGCGCTATCTACGCAACCAAGCAGGGAAAAAAGGTGGCGGTGGTCGAGCGCATGCGCTCGGTCGGCGGCGTCTGCATCAACACCGGCACCATCCCGTCCAAGACCATGCGCGAGGCGGTCCTCCACCTCTCCGGCTACAACTACCGCTCCATCTATGGCATGAACTATCGCGTGAAGGAGCGGATCACCATGGCCGATCTCGCCTTCCGCGTCCAGCACGTCATCAAGACCGAAGTCGACGTCACCGAGGCGCAGCTCTCGCGTAATGGCGTCGATGTGCTCTACGGCGTCGGCAGCTTCGACGATCCCACCCACATCCGCGTTACGGAAGAGGGCAGCTCGCAGGTCTACGAAACGAAGAACGTCGTCATCGCCGTCGGCACCAAGCCCGCCTTCTCGCCCAAGGTCCCCATCAACGGCCGCAACATCGTCAACAGCGACCAGGTGCTCAATCTCCCCACGCTGCCCAAGACACTGATCGTGGTCGGCGGCGGCGTTATCGGCGTCGAGTACACCTCCATGTTCGCCGCGCTCGGCATCCGCGTCACGCTCATTGAAAAGCGCGCACGCCTGCTGGAATTTGCCGACTCGGAGATCATCGAATCGCTCAGCTATCACCTGCGCGACAGCCGCGTCACCATGCGGCTCGGCGAAGAGGTTGACAGCGTCGAAGAGCTGCCCGAGGGTGGCGTGGTCGCGCACCTCGAAAGCAAAAAGCGCATTCAGGGCGACGCGCTGCTTTACGCCGTTGGCCGCAGCGGCAACGTCGAAGCATTGAATCTCGCCAATGCGGGCATCGAAGCCGATGCGCGCGGCCGCATTCCCGTCGACAAGGACTACCGCACCAAGACTCCCAACATCTTTGCCGTGGGCGACGTTATCGGCTTTCCTTCGCTCGCTTCGGTCTCCATGGAGCAGGGCCGCATCGCCGTTGCCCGCGCCTTCAACGACAACAGCGCGCACTCCGACCCGACCTATTATCCCTACGGCATCTACACCATCCCGGAGATATCCTTCATCGGCAAGACGGAAGAGCAGCTCACCGATGAGGACGTGCCCTACGAGGTCGGCGTCGCATACTATCGCGAGATCGCGCGTGGCCAGATTCGCGGCGACACCACCGGCCGCCTCAAGATCGTCTTCCATCGCGATACGCGCCACCTGCTGGGCGTGCACATCATCGGCGAAGGCGCCAGCGAGCTGCTGCACATCGGGCAGGCGGTCATGGCGCTCGGCGGCACGCTCGACTACTTCATCGATACGGTCTTCAATTACCCCACGCTGGCCGAGTGCTACAAAACGGCGGCGTATAACGGCATCAACCGTCTTGGCCGCACCGCCACGGACGGACACTAAGGGCTTGCAGTATACGTAACTGAGGAAGGGATATATGGGCAGAAGCATCGGCGTGGTCATGACCAACGACATCACCGCCGGCCTCATTGAGGACCATCGGCTTATCGGCGATCTCCGCCGTTATCCCGAAGACCCGGACGAGCACCATGGCCTCATCGACCTGCCCACTGATCCTCTCATCGAGCTGATCTGCGATCTCATCACCGCGCTCAAGCCCCCCAGCGGTGAGCTGGATGCCATCGGAATTGCGCTTCCCGGTATCGTCCGCGCCGGTGTGGTCGAAGACTCGCCCAACATCGCGCAGCTCAAAGGGGCAAAGGTCAGCCAGAAGGTCGAAGCCACGCTGCACGCGCGCGGCATCAAGGCTCCCATCTCGCTCTTCAACGACGCCGATGCATCCGCCGCTGGACTGGCCGCGACCCGCAATCATTTGGACAAGATCATCCGCGTCTGGACGCTCGGCAATGGCATCGGCTTCGGCCGCTATCCCGACGCGCCCGGTCCTTTTGAAGGCGGACACACCGTCATCTCGCTCGATCCCAAGGAGACCTTCTGCGGCTGCGGTGGCGTTGGGCATCTGGAAGGCATCATGGGCCATCGCGCCATGCGCCTCCGCTTCATGGACATGGAGCCGGAGGAAATCTTCGCCAACGCAAAGAGCGGCGACCAGCGCTGCGCCGACTTCGTCAAGCGCTGGCACCGTGCGCTCGCTGCCGGCACCGCGACCTCCATCCACCTCGAAGGTCCGGGCCGCTTCTACATCACCGGTCTGAACGTCGGCTTCCTCGATCTTGCATTGCTCAAGCAATATCTCTGGGACATGGTGAAGATGAGCCCCATCCAGAGCTACACCGTGGAAGCCATTCCGGAATCCGCGGAGATTGCAGTTATCGGAGCCGGCACCGCGGCTTTCCTGGAGCAGAAGCGATAGCTATCTCCCGGCGATCTGCGCGACGTTTTTTTGTTGAGGTGAGGACGATCGGGCATAGACGCCAGCCAGCCAAGGATCGAACTCCTTCTCCGCCACCCGCAACGAGCCGCGTAGCTCATTTTGCTGAACGATCACGCTCTCCAGGCGCACGTTCGGCGAGTCTGCAATGGAGAGCAGATGAGCCGGCCCGCTGATTGCCGTTAGCAGAGCGGTCGCTGCGTCCGCATTCTCCATATCGAAAACGAAATCGACTCTTTCCTTCGACCCGTAATGAACACTGACATACAGAGCCGTGGTCCGGTCTAGAAGCGCGGCACTCGCTTCGTCCAGCACCGCGGGAAGCACATGAGCTGCCATCATCCGTCCCGCCATTGTCAGGATGCTCCAGCAGTTCACATCCGCCTTCAGTTCGCTCACACGCTTCATCAATTCAGCATCTGCCGCCGCGGATGAGAGATATCGGTCCAGTGCATCTTTCACCATGACGGGTGAGCCGAAGATCGCGACCTTATCATCGAGCGTCGCCAGCCAGCGTGTATCCCGCATCTCCTGCTGCTCTCGAGCGAATGGCTTGAGCTCGACGATCCTCACGCCTTTGTATTCGCTCCGGACACCGCCTGCGCTCTCGGCTGCCTGAAGAATGGCCGCGTTTCGGAACGAGCCGGCCGCCAGCAGAAGATGCTCGCTCAACTCGCCGCGCGGCGAAGAAGCCGCTGCTTCTATCAGCTTGTCCACTTGCTGCCGGTCATTCACCGCTCCAGCAAGGGTGATCCAGTCGCGCAGATCGACATCGTCGTTGTGCGTCACGATCAGCAGCCGTCCACTCTGACCGCCATGATGCGGATCCTGAATCCCGGCGACGATCTCCGCATTCGCCGGTACCAGCCGCAGCAAGCGGTTCTCCGACGGACTGCCGGCAAACGCATGCGCGCCGATCAAAGCTGCGGCGGCTGCCGCAACGCTTCCATGTCGTAACCATGCTGGGAACATAATGGCTCACCTCGTGAACCCATTCCAGCAGCGCGCTCCCGCGAGTGCGATAAAGATTGGTTAAGGAAGGTAAAGATTGGTAAATCCGCGGCGGCAGCAGCAGCGGGTTCGCGCCCCAAGGGAGTGCCTGGAGAAGCAGTCATAGGAACGGGGAATCGGGGTCCTGCAGCAAATCGTGCGCGCTCACTCCACCCGCAGCGCCCGCATGGGATCGATCGATGCAGCCCGCCGCGCCGGAATCAATCCCGCCAAACATGCCGCGACTGCCAGCGTCAGAATCGCGCCCGCCATCACGGTGGCGTCCGCGTTGGTGATTTCATACAGCTGCGCCTTCACAAATCGCACGCATAGCAGCGCCACTGGAATCCCGATCGCCAGCCCCAGCAGCGTCTGCATCATCGCGCCGCGCATCACCATCGCCACCACGCTGCCTGCGCTCCGCACCCAGCGCCATGCGGATGCCAATCTCCGAGGTGCGCCGCGCCACTGTATATGCCGTCACGCCATACAGACCGATCGCCGCCAGCATCAGCGCCAGCGCGCCAAACAGCATCGTCAGCCGCGCGATCATGCGGTCGTCATTGAAGCGATCGGCAATCTGCTGCATCGAAGCGTCTGGAACTTCACCACCGACAAGTTCGGATTGATGCTCGCCAGCGTCGTCCGCGCCAGCGACTCCATATTGTTCATCGGCGCCGCCGTCTCCAGCACAATCGCGCCGGCATACAGCGACATCGTCCTTCTCGATCGGGCCCTTGTCGCTCGCCGGCCGCTGCATCAGCGGCATGAAATACATCAGGTGGTCCTTCCAGCGCACGTCGGTATAGACCGTATCCTCCACCACGCCGACGATCTCAAAGTCCCCGCTCGACTTCGGTCCTCCGCCGAAGTGCGCGCCCAATCGGGTTCTCGCCCGGCTTGAACAGCTTCTTCACAAACGTCTGGTTCACCACCGCCACCGTCGGAGCTGTCGGCGTATCCTGCACGCCGATCCCGCGCCCCATCACCACGCGCGTTCCCACCGAATCGAAGTACTCCGCATTCGCCCGCACATTCGAAGCGCTCACATGCAGATCCGGCTGTCCCTGCACCTGCACGCTGCCAGCCGTTGTTGTCGTCCTCCATCGGCGTGTACGACGCAGATGCCCACCTTCACCACGCCGGGCAGCGCATGGAAGCGCTCCTCCATCGTGCGATAGAGCGCCTCCAGTTGTGTCTGCGAATAGCCCGCCGCCTGCGGATTGATGTGCACGATGTAGCGGTTCTTCGCATCCAGCTTCAAATCCGTGCTCTCGAGCTTGTTCAGGCTCTGCGCGAACAATCCCGGCGCCTACCAGCAGCACCAGCGACAGCGCCGCCTGCACCACCACCAGCCCGCGCTGCAGCAGAGAAGCCCGTGCCGGTCGTGGTCCGCGCTCCGCTGCGCAGCGCATCCGCCGGCTCCGCTTGCGCCGCAATCCACGCCGGCGCCACGCCGAACAGCACGCCCGTCACCAGCGACAGGCCGCAACGCAAATCCCAGCACCGCCAGCGAAGGCTCGGCGTCGATCGGCACACTCTGCGCTCCGGGAAACGCCAGCATCAGCAGCATCCGCGCCCCCGCATACGCCACCGCAAGCCCGGCAACGCCGCCCAGCACCGCCAGCAGCACGCTCTCCGTCAGCAGTTGCTGGATCATCCTGCCGCGCGTCGCGCCCAGCGCCGTGCGCACGCACATCTCCGCCTTCCGTCCCATGCCGCGCACCAGCAGCAGGTTCGCAATGTTCGCGCACGCAATCAGCAGCACCAGCGCCGGAGATCCACATCAGCAGGTGCAGGTTCGACCCATAATTCTCCTGCATGCTCTGGATGCCCGCCGCCGCCCGGCGTCAGCACCACATGCACCTTCGCCAGCAGCTGGCTTGTTCTCGGCATCAGCAAACGTCCTGCGTATTCGCAAGCGACTGCCGCACCAGCGCGCTCACCTTCGCCTGCAGCGCCGGCATGGAGACACCCGGCTTTACGCGGCCCACCATATAGAGCCAGAGCTGGTTCGGATCATGCACATACGGCACATTCGCCAGCACCGGCATCGTCTCGATCGGCAGATAGAAATCCGGCGGCGTGCTCGACAGCCGGTCGCCAAAGAACCCTCTGCGGCGCAATCCCGGCAATCGTCACCGCCTTGGTATTGACCCAGAACGTGCTGCCCACCACCGAAGGATCGCCGGCATAGTCGCGCTGCCAGGTCTCGTAGCTCATCACCGCAGCCATCGGCGCGCCCTGCACGTCATCCGCATCGGTGAAGCAGCCGTCCCGCCTGCGGCCGCAGCCCGAAGGTGCGGAAGTAGTTGCCGGAGACAAACTCGCCCATCACCGACCGCGCCGCTGCATCGCTTCCCGCCGCGCCGCACAATGATCGGCCGGTATTCAAACCCCGCCTGCATCGCCGCCAGCTCTTCAAACTCCGGCGCATTCTTCTTCACGTACTGCCAGGTGTCGGTCGAGAAAAGCGCGTAGTCTTCGTTCCTGCGCACGCCTCCGACCCACGCAGCAGTCGTTGTTGTCGCCCAGCCGCACCAGCGTCTTCGGATCGGCCACCGGCAGGTTCTTCAGCAGCACCGCATTCACCAGCGTGAAGATCGCGGCATTCGCCCCAATCCCCAGCGCCAGCGTCAGCACCGCGGTGAGCGTAAAACCCGGCGTCTTGCGCAACTGCCGCAGCGCATAGCGAACATCCTGAATCAGCGTCATCCTGCAATCTCCGCGCAGGAAGAGAGCAAATGGCCATCCAAACTCTGCTCTGCCGTTTTCTTGATTTCTCCGCAACTTACAGATCCTTGGCGGCGCGGGAACTGTCCGTCATGAAATTCCGCTGTCCACGACCGGACAGCAAACATCCGAGGCGGAGGTAGCAAGCTCGATTCCCCGCCGTTGTCCGCATAGCGTGCCGTCCTTATAACCAGAAGGCATGAGCACCCGCCGCACCATGCCCGGAGGCTGGGCCTCCTACCGCACCCTGCCCCGCGGCGCCGGCGGACGCTGCCTGTGCCGCTGGTGCGCGATGGAAGTGGGCAAAGGCCGCCGCACTTTTTGTTCCGATGACTGCGTGCATGAGTGGCGCGTGCGCTCCGACCCCGGCTACCTTCGCGAACAGGTGCTCAAACGCGATCGCGGCGTTTGCAAAAGCTGCCGTATCGATACGCTCGTCGCGCAGGGCATCCTGAAGCGCTCACGCGGCGCAACCCGCCAGCGCCTGCTCAACTATTGGGATTTGACGAGCTACACCGGCCGCTCGCTCTGGGAGGCCGACCACATCGTTCCCGTGGTGGAAGGGGGCGGAGAATGCGATCTCTCGAACCTGCGCACGCTCTGCCTGCGCTGCCACCGGATGGCCACGCTCGGCCTTCGTCTGCGCCGCGCGGAAGCCCGGGACCTGACGCGAGGCACCGCGACACTTTCGGCGCTTCCCGAACTTGCAGGTCAGGCATCGCGCACCGCATCTGAGTTCTAAGCCGTCATGCGTGCAGCGATCAGCGAGCCGCCGCTGCGGTCGCGCTGAAGTGTGCCCGTACCGTTTCCACAAAGGCCGCCGCAGTGGCGTTTGTCCCATCGATGCCGCGCTCCAATGTCGACGGACGTCCATCGCTTCGAGCGGATCGGCCGGAACACCGCACCCGGAAACGCGATCGTCGCGACGCAAGCCGGCACCAGCGAGACGCCCAGCCCGGCGGCTACCAGGCGGATCAGCGTAGGGAACTGCGGCGCCTCCTGCACGATGCGCGGCTGGAAGCCGGCATCCAGGCAGCAGCGGATCGTGCGGTCGTAGGCCAGGTTGCCCATGCGCCGCGAAAACAGTACGAAGGGCTCGCCTTCGAGGGATGCCGGATCGACGATGCGCTGGCGTCGCAGCCGGTGGTCTGCCGGGAGCGCCACCTGAAATGGTTCGCGCAACAGCGGCGTCAGCGCCAGATCAGGCTGGCGCTCGCCATCCCGCAAAAACCCGACATCAATCGATCTATCTGCCAGAGCCGGCATCTGCTCGGAGGTCCACATCTCCCGCAGCCGCACTTCCACCTGCGGATAGGCGCGTCGGTATCGTCTGCAGCGCTCCCGGCAGCTCGGTGAACATCACGGAACCGGAAAAACCCACGGTCAGCCGGCCCTCCTCACCCCGCGCCACGCGCCGCGTCTGTTCCAGGTCATCGGCCAGCCGCGCCATGGTCGCTGCGGCACGCTCGCGCAAGCATCCCGCCTGCTGCGGTCAGCGACACGCCGCGCGTCGTCCGCTCGAACAGGGGCGCGCCCAGCATTGCCTCCAGCCGGCGAATCTGCTGGCTCAGCGGCGGCTGCGCCATGCCAAGCTTCTTCGCGGCACGGCCAAAATGCAGCGTCTCCGCGACGGCGAGGAAGTATCGGAGGTGGCGAAGCTCGATCTCGTTGCTCATATCTGGATCATCTCAATCAAGAGCATTCAAATATTGGACATATCGCTTTGCCCATCCTAGCCTTGAATCAGCAAGCGCGAAAGAGACAGGAGGGAGCCCATGTCCGATGTCACGATCCGGGAGTTTCAGGCCGGCGACGCCGAAGCCTTCTTCGAACTGAACCGCGAGTGGATCCAGCGCTACTTCTGGCTGGAGCCGGCTGACCTCGAAGTCCTGTGGCATCCGCAGGAGGCGATCCTCGATGTCGGCGGACGCATCTTCATGGCCGTGCGTGGCGAAACCCGCGTCGGCTGCTGCGCTCTGATCCCGATCGCCCCCGGAGAATACGAGCTGGCGAAGATGGCGGTGTCCCCCGCCGAACGGCGCCAGGGCATCGGCCGCCGTCTCATCGAGACTGCCATCACCGAGGCCGACAGCATGGGCGCGACTCGCCTGTATCTCGAAAGCAATGCGATCCTGCCGGGCGCAGTCGCGCTCTACGAATCGATGGGCTTCCGCCATCTGCCGCCGGAACGCGTCACGCCCTCGCACTACGCCCGCGCCGATGTGCATATGGAGCGCATGATGAGCGGGCGCCCCTTTGAAAATGCTTGCGCGACTACCGTTTCTAATTCGGCCTTTCAGTAGCCGTCAGGAACTCGCGGCACGCCGCCACTGCAGTGTCTTTGGCAGCGTGCTCTTCAGGAGAATTACGTCGAACTCGGCTAACCAAATCGGAATGTATTCGAACGATCTGGCCTGCCGGCCCATCAGCATCCCAATCGAACAGCTCTGTGATCAAACTCGCGCCTCGGGCCGCATCAATTTGTGCGTCGCTAATTTTGCGAGCAAGATGAAGTCCTGCAATCAGTTGAGCCGCACTTCGAGACATCGGAGCGTTCACGCCTAACTCACGGAATGCCCGATCGAGGTCTTCATCGATCTCCGAGCGCGTGATCTTTGGATTCGTCATTCCGGCGATCAATCCTAAGTGCACATTGCTGATTCCGCGCTCCAGCAACTTCGCTGCAACTTCAGGAATGCGATTATTGGCAATCTCTCCTGCATACCAAAATGCCGCGATCATGCTGATGTCTAGAGTTGCGATCCTGTCTGTTGTAAGGTAGCTTCGCAATCCGTAGTTCACATCAGGAATGTCGTCAATCTTTCTGGAATCGTATTCAAGCCCGTCGAATCCCGCCTGCTCACGCTGATTTCGACGGTATCGATGCAAAACCACTCCTAGAGCTGTCACAGCAATCGCCAACATTAAGGCGAGCATGAAATGAGAGAACAGCATTCGGCCTATCGCGGAAACTGCTTCTTGAAAGCGTCGATGCAGCCTTTGCCCGTGGCTTTCTGGCTCATGCCGCCGCAGCCGCTTTGCCAGAAGGGCAGCGACCCCGGCCCGGGCCCGTGGCCCTTCATGTACGCGCGCACCGTCGCGCCTGGCGAGAAGCTGGCGCCATAGTTTGTGTCGCAGCAGGTGCCGTCCTTCTTGTTCTCGCTCTTCTCCGTGTTCGTGATGCCTTCTCTTCGAGAAGACGAGGATGATGTCTGCGCTCGCCTCATCGTCGGCCAGCGTGAAGCGTCCCCATTTGGAGAGTTCCTCGTCCGCCGCGTTCTCCAACGGCGCGCCGCCAGCGTTGTTACGAATAAAGACCGTCTTTGCGTGGTAAGCCTCGGCCGGGATGCCCTGGGCGTGTGCAACTGAAGGTGGGAAGAGCGGTGCGGCAAGAAGCAAGGCAAAGCAGGCAGAGCGAACAACCATGAAGGCCCCCGTGCGACCGAAGTGGCCACCAATGTAACTCACTTTGTATGGCAGCAGGATAGCTACTTTTTCTTCGCGGCTTTCTTCGAGGCTGTCGTTTTCGCAGGCTTCCGTTCGGCCAGCTCCTCCGCGCGAAACTTCGCAATGCGCCCGATCAGCTTGACCGGGAGCGGCTTCGAAAGCGGAAAACGCAACGTGCCCTTGCTGGCCCGGTATTCGTCCAATTCGCCGTCGAAGGCGGCGACCATCGCATCGCTTGCCGGATAGATCGAGGAATGCTCTTGCCATCCGGCGAAGTAGAGCAGGATGCGCCCGTTGAACCGAAAGGCCGGAATGCTGTACGAGATGCATTCCTCCGCATCCGGCACCGACTTGCCGATCGTGGCTCGCACGCGCTCCAGCACAGTTTGCGCTGCCGCGGGCTGCATGGCGATGTACTCGTCGATTGTTGTGGCGCGAGACTTCGGCATATCCGCCGATCAGTATCGACTATTTTCCGGAAGGCGTCAGCGTCTTTTCCATCCGCACCACCGGCAGCCGTTCTCCGCCCGGCAAATCCACCAGGATGTCGGCCACTCGCCGGTATCCATGCCGCTCATACAGCGGCACCCCAGAGAGGGTTGCCCCCATCTCCGCGCGGCGGAAGCCCGCGTCCCAGGCGGCCTGCTCGCATGCTTCGAGCAGCCGAGTACCCAGCCCGCGCCGTGCCCACTGGGGATGCACGAAGAAGGCGCGGATCTTCGCGGCCTCCGTTGCCGGATCAAGCCGCGCGGCATCGCGTGACGCGTGGTGATGATCGCCGCCGTAGAGCGTCCGCCGCCAGCTCCAGCCGCCGCACGCGGCAAGCGTGCCGTCGGCAGCTTCCGAATGGATCGAAATAGACGTTCCGTCCGCGATCAACTGCGTATCGGGTGTAAACACAGAGGCCAGCGCTTGTTCGCGCTGGCCTTCACTGTACTCATGCTGCAGTCCGCGGACGGACGCTGCGATTAACTTCCGGATCGGGCCCAGGTCGGCAGCCGTGGCCACGCGCAGTATGAGCCCGGTCTGCGCGTCCACACGGTTTCGCTTACGACTGCGCCGTGACCGGCGTGTTCACCGGCGTCTGCTGCGCCGCAGGCGGCTTCGGCGTGCCGGCGGCTTCGGCGCGCGCTGTGCCTCGGACTTCTTGCCCGGCGCCAGGATGGCGTGCAGCGTGGTGCCTTCCATGCGCGGCATGAACTCCACAATGCCGGTCTCGCCCATGTCTTGAATCAGGCGGTTGATGATGGCGTAGCCCAGCTCGCGGTGCGCCATCTGGCGTCCTTTGAAGCGCAGCGAGGCTTTCACCTTGTCGCCTTCATTCAGGAAGCGGACGGCCTGGTTTTTCTTGGTCTGGTAGTCGTGCTCATCCACCGTGACGGAGAATTTGACCTCCTTCACCACGATGACCTTCTGCTTTTTGCGCGCAGCCCGTTCGCTCTTGTCCTTTTCGTAAAGGAACTTGCCGTAGTCCTGAATGCGGCATACGGGGGGCACGGCATTGGGGGAGACTTCCACCAGGTCCAGTCCACGCTCTCGCGCGATCTTCAGAGCTTCAAACGGCTGCATGATGCCGAGCTGTTCGCCCTGATCGTCGATCACGCGAATTTCCTTCGCGCGGATGCGTTCGTTGGTGCGGATAAAGGACTTGGCTGATCGTTTGTCGAGTGCTATGGGATTCCTCCAAAGTTGTCGAGGGCGCACCCTCGCTGGACGAGTATAGCATCGGGCCTAAAATCGTCCGTCAGTCATTGGGATGGCTTCCCAGCCCGCCGCGGTGCTGTGATTCTCGTCAATCTTTCGATGACATACGCGGGCCCACAGCATCTGGTTCGCGGAAAAAATCACCGTCTATGTCGATGTGGAGAAAGTTATCGCTTAAAGCCGGCGTCATCCCGCTCGCCCGGTGCTGATCGCTCGCCTTCAGCGTGACAACAGATAACCTGTCCCAGCCCGCGCGCTCGCGAAATGCCGCCTGCTTGACTTCCATCAGCCCCGCAGGCGAGCCATGCGCTCGCGCACGGCTTCGCCACGGACCGGCTTCTCCTTCGCCAGCGACCAGGCCGCCGTCCCCGGCCGGGCGCTGAACGGGAAGAGGTGCAGATACGTAAACGGCTGCTCCGCGATGAAGCGGTAGCTCTCCTCGAAGAGCGCGTCTGTCTCGCCCGGAAAGCCCACCATCACGTCCGCCCCGATGGCTGCGTCCGGCATGGCTTCGCGGATCGCCGCAAGCTTCTCCGCATAATGCCAGGGCCGATAGCGGCGGTGCATCGCCCGCAAGGATTGCATCGGAGCCCGACTGCAGAGGTAAATGCGCATGCCGCGCCAAGCCGGGGACCGGTCCGCTGCCGCATCCATGCGTCCGTATTGCCGATAGAGCGCCAGCAGCTCGGTGCTCCAGTCCATCGGCTCAACAGAGCTGATGCGCAGCCGCGGCAGGGCTGTCTGGTCGAGAATTGCGGCAACCAGCTCCTCCAGCCGCGCAGGCCGCGCAAAGTCCCGCCCCCACCGCCCCAGGTTGATGCCCGAGAGCACCAGTTCCTTCCCGTCCGGCTTCGACGAAGCCGCGCACGCGATCGAGTATGGTCCCCAGTGGGACCGAGCGGCTGCCGCCCCGCGTCGTCGGAATGATGCAGAAGGAGCAGCGGTTCCCGCAGCCGTCCTGCACCTTCAGATTCGGACGCGTATCCCCGGACGCGGCCAGGTCCTCCGCCGCCAGGTTGGCATGGGCGAAGCGATCATCGGCCAGCACCGGCACTCCGCCCGGGCCAGCCACTCTGCGCCAGCGGGATAAAGCCGCACGCTGCCTGTCAGACCGCTGTCGTTCCAGCCGCCGCGCACCATCTGCCCCAGCGAGCGCCTTGTGGCTGTTGCCGACCACGGCATCCACGCCGGCCAATCGCGCGACCTCCTCGGGCGCGCGCTGCGCATAGCAGCCGGTCACCACGACCCGGGCCGCCGGATTCTCCCGCTTCACCCGCCGCAAGTAGGCTCGCGCTTTGCTCTCCGCCTCTGCCGTAACGGCGCAGGTATTCAGCACAACGACCGCCGCATCTCGCGCCGATACCGGACCACGTCCGCTTCGCGACAGCTCCGCCGCCAGCGCGTCGCCGTCGGCCTGGCTGGCCCGGCAACCGAAGTTTTCTACGTGGTATCCTTCCACGTTCTCAGTCTATTGGAGTCGCGGCGCCTGCCCCGCATGCGCCCTTCCACCGGGTTCCTGCTGGTATGGTGATGTGAGGAAGTTACCTATGAAACGACGCATTCTGCTGGTAGATGACGAGCTCGCGATCCTCCTGACGCTCAAGGCCGTTCTCGAACTCCATGACTTCGATGTGGAGACCGCCGCCTCGGCGCGCGAGGCCAAATCGAAAATCCGTGCCAACGCGTACCACATGGTCATTACCGACATGCGGATGGAGAATGAGCGCGCCGGCATGGAGGTCGTTCGGGCGGCCCGCGCAGCCAGTACGATCCCGCCGTTGCGATGCTCACTGCATTTCCCCTTTCCGGGGAAGAGTGGGAGGACGCAGGCGCCGACCAGATGCTGGTCAAGCCGATGAACACCAATGACCTGTTGCTGCAGATCGAAGCGTTGCTCGTCACCCACGAAGACAAAAAGCAGAAGGCGAAGCAGGCCAGCCAGCCCGACTACGCCGTCGCCACTGCCAAAAGAGCAAACGGAACCCGCCGCAAGGCGACCGCGACCAGCTAACGCTGCGACCGGCCGCCGTTCAGCGTGGCCGGTCTCTCCTGATCTTCAAGTCAAATCCATAAACCGCTTCAACCTACGGACTTCGCTTCGGGCTGCTGAGCCTGCGCCGAATCGCCGCCGGCCCCGCCGGAGTGCGCCATCGCTGCAACGACGGGCTGCCCTCCCGGCGACCGATTGCGTTGTCGCCGTGCTACGCCGATTCTGTTCGAAACAGGACCGGCAAAGTACCGGCCGTCCCTGCGTCGGACGGAAGGGAACGGTCGTCTCCTGCCCGCATACCGAGCAGTGCGTCCGAGTCTCTGCGCGGACGCTGGAGCCGCCGCCCCGCTTGAGCTTGCACGCCTTACAGCGCTTGGGATCGTTGTGAAACTGCTTGTCGTGAAAGAACAACTGCTCGCCGGCGGTGAAGATGAAATCCTTCCCGCAATCCACGCACTTGAGTACCTTGTCCTGGAATTCCATGACCCGGTTGTTTGCCGCCGCACGTGTCTGGCCGGCAACGCCCGCCCTCCTCGAAAATCAAACCGAACTTGCCTGGGCCCGGCCACCGAAGCGGCTTACTGCACCTGCAACAACCTTGGGGGAGGAGAAGTTGGAGAGGGGAAGGATCTTCGAGTGCCTTACGCTTTTCTTACATGAGCCGGAGACACCGAGGGCCCGCGATTGTCTGATGCGAATCTGCGGGCCCGGGGGATTGTTTCTACGTTAGTCCTGCTCTTTACGCGCCTTTTTCCGGTTACGTTTCCGCGCGAGTGCTTCCTTGACGCGCTTCCGCTCTCCGGGCTTCAGGTAGAAGGAGTGACGCTTCACTTCTTTGATGATGTCCTCCTGCTGCACCTTCCGCTTAAAACGACGCAATGCATTTTCGAGCGGCTCGCCTTCCTGCACACGAACCTCTGCCAATGAACTACACCTCCAAACTTCCCAATGGGGTCAATTCCTAGAATACGGCACGCTCATCCGCACCCGTCAAGCAATTCCTTGCTGGCCCCGGGATCGTCGACCGCGTGCCTGCCATCGTCGACGCAGGCGGAATAATGAGCGAATTTCGGCTGAAAAGGCGCCAAAAAGCGGCCAATATCGAATCCGATGGGCGCCTGGCGCAGAGGCTCGCAATGATTACCGTCTTCTGCTCTGGAGTAACTATCTTCAGGTATTCAATAGATGGATTAGAAGCACTCAATAACGGAGGGCGGTTACCGGGTCGACCCGGGAGGCCCGCCGCGCCGGCACCGAAGCAGGCGACGACTGCGACCAGGGCCAAGCAGCAGGGCCGCCTGCATCACCACCAGCGGATCGCGCGAGCTGCCCTCCGCCCAGTGTGCCAGCACCCTCTGCAGGGAGAGGGTCAGCACCAGCCCCGCCAGCCATGCCGGAGCCCACGCTCATCACGGTCGACGCGAAGACGATGCGCAGAACATGAGCGCGCGGAGCGCCCAGCGCCATCCGGATGCCGAACTCGCTCGTCCGCTGCGCCACCGTGTATGAGACCACGCTGTACAGCCCCACCGCCGCCAGCACCAGGCCAAGCGCGGCAAACAGCCCGAAGAGCCACGCCACCAGATGCTCCTGCTGCATCTCCGGCTGGGTGGTGATCCAGTGTTCGAGGTCCAGCACCTGACCGTTGATCTGCTGATCAGCATCGATCGAGTTCACCTGCGCGCCGACCGCATGCAGCAGGGTCAGCGGCGAGACCTCCGAGCGCACCAGAATCTGCGTGTACATCCCCATGGAGATCGTGTAGGGCACAAAGACCTCGGGCTGGATCGGCTTGCGCAATCCATCATCGAGCTTGTCCGCGACGATGCCCACAATCCGCAGCCATCCGGCTTCGTCCGGCGGGCTTAGATTATAAGGCGGCATGGTCCCGAAGTTCCGGCACCTTCAGCGAGTGGCCGATCGCGTCGCCCGTGGGGAAATAGCGGCGCGCCATCGTCTGGTTGATCACCGCGACCTGCGCTCCGTTCCGGTTCTCCGTCTCGTCCCAGATGCGTCCCTGCGCCAGCGGAATACGTAACACCGGGAAGTACGTGGGACTGACGAAATTCACCAGCACCTTCTGCTCGTCCTGCGCGGACTTGCCCAGGAACTCCACGTGCGTCGGGAACCCGTTGGCGGGCGGCGTGGCATTGCTGGAGATGGCCGTCATGGTGACGCCGGGAATCGTCGCTACCTTTTTCTGCAACTGATCGAAGTACGC
The DNA here is from genome assembly GCA_963758545.1 of uncultured Acidobacteriaceae bacterium. Lineage (GTDB taxonomy): Bacteria > Acidobacteriota > Terriglobia > Terriglobales > Acidobacteriaceae > KBS-83. The sequence continues at coordinate 316,522 of CAVWVY010000003.1, forward strand.
CGCGCGCTCGCCCCATGTCTTGTAGGTCCCGTCATGGATCGGGATGCCGACCGACATCACATTATGCGGGTCATATCCGAGCGGCGTGTGCATCGTGCGCAGAAAGCCCCGGATCGCGGCGCCCGCACCGGCCAGCATCAGCAGGGTCAGCGCGATCTGCCCCGCGATCAACATGTTGTTCGTCGCGCGGCCGCCCAGCCGTCCGGCGACTCTGCGTGACCCGGACTGCATCACCTGGCCGACATCCGGCCGCGAAAGCCGCAGCGCCGGCCAGAGCCCGAAAAGAATGCCGGTGAACAGCGCGACTCCGACGCTGAACAGGAGCACCGGCAGGTTGACCTGGATCGCTGCCTCATGGGGGAAGGAATATTGCGGCAGCAGCGCGACGATCAGTCGCGACCGCCTTGTACGCGAGCAGCACGCCCAGCGCCGCGCCCGCGAATGACAGCAGCAGAGCCTCCGTCAGCAACTGGCGGACGATGCGGCTCGGCCTGGCGCCCACCGCCGAGCGCAGCGCCAGCTCATGCTGCCGCGCCGTGCCACGGGCCAGCAGCAGGATGGAGACATTCCCGCACCCGATGGCCAGCAGCAGCGCTACCGCGCTGAACAGCAGCGCGAGCGTGCCGCCAAGTTGCCTGATGAAATCGTCGTTCAGCCCAATGATCGAGAAGGTATAGGCATCCTTCGGAAAATGATCTGGCGTCTGCTTTGCAAACTCATGCATCAGCGGAGTCAACGCAGCTGCACTCGCGGCAAGACTCACGCCCGGTTTCAGTCGCAGCTCTGTCTGGTAAGAGCGCACTGGGTCCGCCGTGATCTTCAGCGGCAGGTAGACGTCGGCGTCATTCCATGTGAAGCGTGGCGCGGCGACGCCCACAATGGTGTAGTTCTTCCGGACCAGCTGCAGCGTCTTTCCCAGCACGTCGGGATCGCCGCTGAAGTGCCGCTGCCAGAACTTGTAGCTCAGGACCGACGACAGGCTGCGGATCATGTCCGTCCAATGCATCCGATGGCAACAGACCGCGTCCGAGGGCGGCAGGCACTCCCAGAAACTGGAATGTATTCGAGGTCACGTAGTCGGCGTTCACATCTTCGGGCAGGTCGTGACCCGTTACCGTCAGATTCCACTGGTCGGTCATGAAGGCGTCTTCAACCGCGGGTGAGTGGCGGATCACCTGCCATTGGCTGCCCGTCAGCCCGAAGTAGCGGTTCTGTCCGTCCTTTTCCGTCAGCCGCATGTGCACCATCCGGTCCGGCGCCGCATACGGATACGGATTCATCAGCACTGCCCAGACCACGCTGAAGACAGCCACGGTTGCGCCAATGCCCAGGGCGAGCGAAATCACAGCGGCGAAGGCAAAGCCAGGATTGTGCCGCAACTGGCGCAGGGCATAGCGAAGGTCCTGAAGCAGCGTATGCATGGTCGCTCCGGTAAACAGGAACACTCGGGCCGATCCCAGACAGAAGGCACGTCAATTGCCAACTTACGTCGTGGCTAAGTCGCTGATTTTGAATGAGCAACGATCGGGACGGGATAGCGGTCGTTGTCCGCTTGTGATTTCCGGTGTTCGCAAACGACGCAGCCGGTATCGATCTTTCCTTTGGGTGGGTTTCATGCTCGTTTAAGCCGCGTGCCGGTATTCTGAGGATATGAACTGTACCTTGTTCTCAGTCTCAGAGTTCACGTTTCTGGCCGTTGCCCTTCTGGCATCCGGAAGCGCCGCTACCGGTCATGCAGAGAGCCGTGTGCCCTGCAAGTCGCTGCCTGCGGCTGTTCTCCATCAGGCGAAGGCCGAAGCAGGAAACGCAACCATACGCGGCTGCGTCCAGGATAAAGAGAACGGCAAGCTCACCTACGAAGTGGAGACGACACAGCAGGACGGCAGGAGCAAGGACATCGCGCTGGATGCTTCCGGAACAGTGCTCGAAGTCGAGCAGGAGATCATGGCGGGCAGCCTGCCGCCGGCGGTTTCTGACGCCATCGCAAAGGCCGCGGACGGCGGCAAGGCCGGCAAGATCGAATCGGTGACCAGAGGCGGCGTGATCGCGAGCTACGAGACCACGATCACGAAAGACGGACGCCAGCGTGAGGTCGCCTTCAGCTCCGCGGGTGCCCCGGTGACGGCAGATTGAATCTGAAGTTGTTCACTTTTCCTCCCAGACTGTTCACCCTGTTTTGCACGGTGCTCATCGGGTTTCTGCTGGCAGCCGCGCTGCCTTCGCTCGCTCAGCAGCAGACGCCTCTGCAAATGGTGACGGCAATGGTGCAGAACGAAAAGCAGGCGCGGCAGCATCGGACATACTTCCGCTACACCTCGGTCGAGCGCTCCTCGCGCACGGATGGCCATCTGTGGCGGGAGAGCGTGGTGGAAACGCCGGACGGCCTGCTTCGCCGCCTCATCGCGGAAGATGGCAAGCCGCTCACTCCCGATCGCGCGGCCGCTGAAGAGCGCCGTATCGCCGCGCTGGTCGCCGATCCCTCTGCGCTGCGTGCCGCCGATGCCGATCGCCGCGCTGACGAAGCGCGCCTGGGCAGGCTGCTCGGCATTCTGCCACAGGCCTTTCTCTTCACCGCGGATGGCATGCAGGGCGACTGCGTGCGCATCTCCTTTCGTCCTAACCCCACCTATGCCCCTTCCACCTACGACGAGCGTGTTGTGCACGGCCTGGCGGGCGCCATCCTCATCAGTATGCCGGCGGAACGGCTCTGCGGAATCCAGGGCCATCTCGTCGATCGCGTCACCTTTGGCTTCGGGCTGCTGGGCCACATCGACCAGGGCAGCCATTTCAGCGTGACCCGCGTGCCGGTAACGCCGACCGACTGGAAGAGCTCGCATATCGACGTGCATGTGGACGGCAAGGTGCTGCTCTTCAAAAGCATCTCGCGCGACGAGGACGCAACCCATAGCAGTGCCGAACCGCTGCCGCCGAATCTTTCGCTTACGGAAGCCGCGGCGCTCACCCGGCCGGCAAGCGTTGCGCCTACGGGCCAGTGATGGGCTCTTTTCAGAAACACCTTCTGCTTGCGCGCGAAGGAATGGCTGCGGTTGCGCTGCTCTTCGTCTCATTCGCAGGTTCAGCAAGGGCGCAGTCCACACAGCGGGGACAACGATGACAACCGCCTTGTCGCTGGCATCGTAGCGCTTTAGGTCTTTAGCGCATGCCTCGCATGTTCCAGCAGCGAAGGGCAATATCGACTGCCAAATCGAACCAGCTTCGGCTTGAGTACACGCGGATGAAAGCTGGTAAAAAACGGCCGCAGTAGTCCGGAAGCCGTACTGGGACGAGCCGCGCGTTCCATCTGCTTCCAGGGAAGAAAATCACCCGCTGTGCCGGCCACGAGCGAGACGTAAAACTCCATATCGCCGATTGCCGTATCGGTAAATGTGCGGCACGCCAGATTCGACAGTCCCGCAGTGCCGATCTCGTTCATCAAGCGCGCGAAGCTCGCGGGAGTGAATGTCCAGCAGTGCACGTCGTGATATTCGCCACGCATGGAAGCCTCGCCGAGTTGTGCCGCGTCAGCGAAGGTGTACAGCCTCCTGTTGACCGCGCGATGGGCAGGCTTATGCCACAGCAGATCTGATCTCACATCGGCGGCATTGCAAATGAAGTCCATCACTTCGCGAGGCATCGGTCGCCTTGCACGCGCGATGTAGGCTGTCAGCACGTCGGAAAAGACCGTCTCCCGCCTGAGACAGTCAAAGGTGTATCGCATATCTGGAATTGCGAGGCGGATCTGGCCTCCTGGCGCCAGAATGGATTCCAGCTCGTTCAACCACGTAATCAAATCAGGCACATGCTCGATTACATGCGACGCGAGTACATAGTCAACCTTCCGGCCGCCGACAGCGTCGAGTAGCGTGTTGGCGCCCCAAACACCATCGACATCCACGATGGCGTCCGCTCGTACGCCGGAATCCTGTTGATATTTCTTTCGCAGCGTAGCGGTATCAGCGTGATCGACATACAGGATCTCGCCCATGTCCCGGGTTACGAGTGGCTTGTCGAGTGCACCAATCTCAACGCCCACCGAATCGCCGATGTTCAGCCGCGCCAGGATTCTTGTTCTTCGATCCATTTCGTTATCGATTGGATTGATCGGATGATATCAGTGAACTTTCTGCGAGCTGTCGGACCCGTTGCTCGCAGGAAAGCGATGCGACGAGCGGCCTATGTGGCGCCATGCTCAAGACACGAGCCCCGAAGCTGTGGGTTCTACCAGCCAGCTGGAACAGCAGCCACGACGGCCCTATCCTCACGTCGCGACCGCATACGGCGCTCTCGTTACAGGTCGAGTTGCTTCAGATATTCGCGGAAGCCGGGGCCGAGATCGCTGCGCTTGAGCGCGAAGTCGACCGTAGCCTGCAGCATGCCCGCCTTGTCGCCGGCATCGTATCGTTTGCCCTCGAAGGTGTAGCCGTAGACCTTCTCGGTATCGAGCAGGCCCTTGATGCCGTCGGTCAACTGGATCTCTCCGCCTGCGCCCTTGGGGACGCTGTCGAGCAGCTCGAAGACGCGCGGCGTAAGAATGTAACGGCCGATGATCGCATTTTTCGACGGCGCATCGGCCTGCTTCGGCTTCTCCACCAGACCTTTGACCGCATGCAGTCGCGGATTGTCCTTCAATGTGTCGCAGTCCAGCACGCCATAGGAAGAAATGGCCGGCCCTTCGACGATCTGCGTTGCCAGGACGCTGGATTGCACCTGCTGGAAGACATCGGCCATCTGCTTCAGGCAGGGCGTCGCCGCGTCGATGATGTCGTCCGGTAGGATGACGGCGAAGGGCTCATCGCCAACCATATCGCGCGTCTGCAGCACAGCGTGACCCAGGCCGAGCGGCTCCTTCTGGCGCACGTAGGAGACCAGCACCATGTTCGAAACCTTGCGCGTCAATTCCAGCAGCTCTGTTTTGCCGCGCTCTTCGAGGCTCCACTCCAGCTCGGGACTCATGTCGAAGTGGTCTTCGATGGCGGATTTCCCGCGGCTGGTGACGATGATGATCTCGTCGATGCCGGCGCCCAGCGCCTCTTCCACGCTGTACTGGATCAGCGGCTTGTCGACCAGCGACAGCATTTCTTTGGGAATTGCCTTCGTGGCCGGCAGAAAGCGCGTGCCAAAGCCGGCAGCCGGAATGACTGCTTTGTGAATTCTTTTCATGAAGCCTGAATGCCCTTCGGAATGAATGATGACGCTGTTGCGTGGATCGGCGACAGCCTATGCTGCGATTATACGGACGCCGATATTGTGCCTCAGAGTTGCCCCTGACGCGGGATATTGATGAACCAGAAAGAACTAAAGCGCGGGCGAATCGTTGCCGAGCATCGCGCGGCGGATGATCGCGATGGGCGGAAAGCCCTGGCGCAGGAAATCGTCGTGAAATTTCTGCAGCGAGAAATCCTTCCCCTGCTTCTTTTCGACATCTGCACGCAACTTCAGAATCTCCAGCTTGCCGAGCGTGTAATAAAGGTATGTTGGATCGGAGGTGCCGCGCTTGGTCTCAACATCCGCAATCTCGGGTGACTGATAGCCCTGCTCGACGAAAAACTTTCTCGCCTCGTCGAGCGACATATTTGCGGTGTGCATCCGGATGCCGACGACGAAGCGAGCATCGCGCAGCAGCGCATCCTGCAGTTGCCCCAGACGGATGAGTTTTGCCTCGCGCGCATCTTTCGCGCCGGCGCCGGGCTGGCCGTAGCCCTCATCCAGCATCATCTGCTCGCAGTAGTGGGCCCAGCCTTCCACGTCTGTATTCGCGCCAAGCAGCTTGCGTGCTTTGGAATGCACCTCCGGCAGTACGAGGAATTGGACGTAGTGCCCCGGATAAGCCTCATGCACCGAGGTGCTGACGATGGTGCCGCGATTGAAGGCGTGCATGTAGCTGGCGGTGCGCTCCGCGCTCCACGACTTCTCCGGCAGCGTTACGTTGAAGTACGCGGTGGTGGAGTGAGTCTCGAAAGGGCCGGGTGTGTCCATGGAGGCCTGCGTGGTTGCGCGCATGAAGGGCGGCGTCTCTTCCAGCGTAGGCCGCACATCGGATGGGATGGTGACGATGTGCTTCTCGCGGATGAAGCCGATCAGGCCGTTGAAGGTGTCGCGGAAGCTCCCGAGCAATTGGTCCGGCGCAGGATGATCGTTGCCCAGCATGAGCAGAACCTGCTGCGGTGACTTATTCGGATCAATCTCGTGGGCCAGTGCGTTGAACGCAGCCTGGTTCTTGTGCAGATCCGCATAGCCGATCTGGAGTAGCTTGTCGAGCGGCGTCGTCACCATCTCGTCATAGAGCAACTTCAGCGCAAACGTGTCCTTGCCGATGCGGAAATCGCCGTTCGAGCGCGGCAGCAGGTCGGCTTTCATCCACGATTCGTAGCTGCCGAGCGCATCGATGACAGCAGCGTTGCTCTGCCTGAAATCAGAGAGGAGCTTCTGGTCTTTGACATCCGAAAATGCAGCGGGGACATCGTGACGGAAGAAGTCGATATCGCCGGGGAGCTGTTCGAGTGCAATCTCGGTGTAAATCTTCGGGCAGTCGCGCAGATTCTGCCGCGCAGCAGTAAGTGCAGCGGGCATCTGACGCTCGCGCGCGATGAGCGAGCGCAATCGGTCTTCGGGCGGCGCGAATTTGCGCTCCATCAACGAGAAGGCGCTGCCGGTGATGCCGGTCGAATAGAAATCCGGGTTCTTCTCCCAGGGCTTGATCGTCTCCAGCGTCAGCAGCGTGCTGTGAATATTGTTGAGCACGAGCTGGCGGTCTGCCGCGGTCCATTCATCGAGGCCAGTTTTGGAAAAGCCCGAGACGCGGCGCTCAAAATCGTGGAGCGTCGCCGTCTGCTTTGCGATCGATGGGCGATCATAGCGTTCCAGCTGCGCGTCGTACTGGTGAAAGCCGGCGAGCGTTCCGTTGGTTGGCTGATACGGGAAAAATGCCTGATCGAAATACTCGTCCGCGAGCTTGTTCCATGCGGCATCGCCTGTCGGAGCAGCGTGGGCTGAAGTGGAAATGCCGCCGGCTAGCAACGCCGCACCCGCGAGGCAAACGATATGAGATTTGCGCAACTATATCTCCTGAGTTGAGCCATCTTCAGGCAGTCACCGGCTCCAGCGCAAGCTGATCGAGCAGTCCGTGGACCTCTTCAAAGACTTCCTGAGGCTTCATGCCAGCGAGGGGGAAACGCAGCACACCCTGCGGCGTGAACTGCGCCCCCTTCTTTGCGTTGCGGGCGACGAGCTTCATGAGACGGCCCGGATCGACCTCCGCCTTTTCGCTGAAGCGGATATGAAGCTGGTCGCGTTTGCGATCGATCTGTTGCACGCCCAGCCGCTCGGCGGTCAGGCGGAGCATCGCCGCATCCAGCAGGTACACGACGCTCTCCGGCAGCGCGCCGTAGCGATCTTCGAGCTCCGCGCGGACGTCGGCGAGCGTGGCTTCATCCTGCGCGCCGGCGATCCGTTTATAGACACGCAACCGCTGGTTCTCCTCCGGGATGTAGCTCTCGTCGATGCGCAGGCTGATGCCGAGATTGAGCTGCGTGGTGATGTGCTCGCGCTTCTCTTCGCCTTTCAGCTTGGAAACGGCCTCTTCGAGCATCGATGTGTACATCTCGAAGCCGACCGCTTCGATGTGCCCGCTCTGCTCGCCGCCCAGCATGTTGCCGGCGCCGCGCAGCTCCAGGTCGAGCGCGGCAATCTTGAATCCCGCGCCGAGGTCGGAAAATTCCTTCAGCGCAGCTAGACGCCGGCGCGCTACATCGGTGAGTTCCTGCTCCGGCGGGATCAGCAGATACGCGTAGGCGCGGCGGTTGGAGCGCCCGACGCGACCGCGCAACTGGTAGAGCTCGGAGAGACCATGCCGGTCGGCGCGGTTCACGATGATGGTGTTGGCCAGCGGGATGTCGATGCCGTTCTCGATGATCGTGGTCGCGACAAAGACATCGAACTCGTGATTCATGAAGGCGAGCAGTGTCTTTTCAAGCTCGGCTTCGCCCATCTGCCCATGGCCGACGCCGACTCGGGCCTGCGGCACCAGCTCCTGGATCTTGGCTGCGAGCTCGTAGATGCTCTCGACGCGGTTCTGGACGAAATACACCTGTCCGCCACGCTCCAGCTCCAGCTCGACCGCGGTGCGGATGAGTTTTTCGTCGAACTTCGCCACCACCGTCTGAATAGCCATGCGGTCCTTGGGCGGCGTTTCGATCACGCTCATATCGCGTAACCCTACCAGCGACATGTGCAGCGTGCGCGGGATGGGCGTGGCTGACATGGAGAGAACGTCAATCTGCTGGCGCAGCTGCTTCAGGCGTTCTTTGTGGCGGACGCCGAAGCGCTGTTCTTCGTCAACCACCAGCAGCCCGATGTCCTGGAACTTCAGATCCTTCGAGAGCAGCCGGTGGGTGCCGATCAGGATGTCGATCTTGCCGGCCTCCAGATTTTCGAGGATGATCTTCTGCTCCTTCGGTGTGCGGAAGCGCGAGATCATTTCAACGTTGATGGGAAACTGCGAAAAGCGGCGGCGGAAGGTTTCGTAATGCTGGAAGCTGAGCACCGTGGTGGGGGTGAGGACGGCCACCTGCTTTCCGTCCTGGACGGCCTTGAAGGCGGCGCGCATCGCCACTTCGGTCTTGCCGTAGCCGACGTCACCGCATAGCAAGCGGTCCATCGGCATGTTCGATTCCATATCGCGCTTGATGTCGGCAATCGCCGAAAGCTGATCGTCGGTCTCGTTGTAGTCGAAGGCGTCTTCAAACTCGCGCTGGAACTCGTTATCGGGCGGGAAGCTGTGGCCTTCCGCCGCCCGCCGCTGCGCGTAGAGCTTCAGCAGCTCGTCGGCCATGTCGGCCATGGCTTTTTTCACGCGGGCTTTGGTCTTGGCCCACTGCTGGCCGCCCAGCTTGTTCAGCACCGGCGCCGGTCCTGCATCCGTCGAGCGGTATTTCTGGATCAGGTCCAGCCGCGTCAGCGGCACGTAAAGGCGTGCGCCCTCGGCGAACTCCAGAACCATGAACTCGACGTTCAGGCCGTCCTGCTGAATCTCCTTCAGACCGTGATAGCGGCCGATGCCGTGCTCAACGTGGACAACATAATCGCCGACCGTGAGGTCGCGGAAGTCGGAGACGAAGGCGGCGGTTTTCGACTTGGAGCGGGTCGGCAGCGGGCGCGCGGCGACATCGGCGTCGTCTGAGAGGTCATTCGCGCCGATGATGACGAGCTTCGCTTCGGGGAAACTGACGCCATTGGCAATCGCGGTGCGCACGATGATCGGCGTGCGCATGTCGCCGCCCAGGTAGCTGGATTCGTCGTAAATGGTTTCCGAGCCGGTGTGCTGTGTGCGTGAGCCCAGTCGATAGGCCAGTCCGTATTCGCGCAGCAGGTTGGCCAGGCGTTCCACTTCGCCCTGGTTGGGCGCGGCGATGATGACGCGGTGCTCCTGCGCAGCAAGAGATTTGAGCTGCTCGACGAAGGCGGGAATCGAGCCATGAAAGCGCAGTGTCGGCCGCGAGGGAAACGTAACCTCGGCAGGCGCGTTCAGGTCCTCATCGAGCACATCAACGGCGCCGAGCTGGTCGAGCTCGAGGCCGGGCAGCCTGGCGATCCTGTCCTTCAGCTCCCATGGGTTCAGGTAGATGTCGGCCGCGGTGATGAGTCCGCCGATAGCCGCGCGATCGTGGCGCTGCTCCACCTTGTTCCACCAGCGCTCGGCCTGGTTCTGCAGCATGGCCGGCTCTTCGACGAAAATCTGCGGATTGCGGAAGAGGTCGAACAGTGTGCGGTCGGCACCGGCCACAGGGGCGAAGAACTCCCAGCCGGGGAAGACGGTGACGCCGCCGGCGGCCACGGCGCGCGTAACCAGATCGGTGGCGGCGTCGTCTCCGGAGGCTTCCATCCGCGAGCGGCTGAGGCGCGCATGCACGGCGGCCAGCAGCTTTTCGGAGACCGGCGTCTCGGTGAGCGGCAGCAGCAGCGCTTCGTCCAGCGGGCTCGAGGAGCGCTGCGACTCCGGCTCGAACTTGCGGATGGACTCAATCTCATCCCCGAAGAAGTCGATGCGGACGGGGCGGTCCATCTCCGGCGAGTAAACGTCGAGGATGCCGCCGCGGCGGGTGAACTGTCCGGGCATCTCGACGATATCCATCTGCGTGTATCCGATGGCGCGGAGGTGCTCGATGAGCATCTCGATATCGACCTCTTCACCGCGGCGCAGTTGCTGGGCCAGGCCGGCATAGTAGGGTCCGTCGAAGAGGCGCATGCACGCGGCTTCGACCGGCGCCACCACGATCGACGCGCGGTTGGAGGCAATCTTCCATAAAACAGACGCGCGCTGCTCCTGCACATCGGGGTGCGGCGAGACGTTTTCAAACGGCAGCACATCGTGCGCAGGCAGCCGCAGGATGCGCTTCGGCTCGACCGCGCCGGTAAGTTCGGCTGCGGCGCGCAGCGTGATCTCCAGCGACTCGGCGGCCTTGTTGTCGGCCACCAGAACGATGACGGGAGCCTGCGCGGCGTGGGTGAAGAGCGGAATGGTGAGGGCGCGGGCTGTGGCGGTGAGTCCAGAGACACGACGGCGCCCTCGCGCGAGGCTGAGATGCCGTCGCACACGCTCGAAGCTTTCGGTGTGCTCAATGTTCGCGAGGGCGTCGCGAACAAAGGGTAGGACCATGCTGATTTGATTTTACCGGCCCGGCGTTCGCTCCAGGAAATCTGCCGCTGCTTGGGTTCGGTTGCGGTCAGTTCGAGTTCGGTTTTGCAGGCGTCGCCGACGTTATCGGAGGTGAATATGGTCGTAGGTCTGACCCACCGCCAAGGCGGCACCTCCTTTGGTTGGCAACACAAGCAACAAATCCGGTTCGAAGCGACGCCGGCGGGCGGTTTGGCGGTTTGGGCAGCATTGAATAATTGTTACTGAACGCCCAAACTGACATCCCCCCAACGGCCATCCCGCGGACGCCGGCAAGATACCGTAAGGCAACAAGCACACGGATCAGCTTCGATGTGACTGGGGATATACAGGGGGGAATCTTCGGTATACCCGGTCGTCACATACACATGTAATTCACGCAGTGTTAATCTTCCGGAGTTCCCCCGTTTGCCAGTTACATACTCGTGCCCGGATGACAGATATAAGCATCCCTCGGAGGGCTCAACTCATGTCCAGGAATCGCCTGTCGCGAAGGATCGTCAGTGTACTGGTAATGGCATTGCTGGCGGTCGTGCTCACCGCATGCGGCGGCTCCGGCTCCCAGAACGATCCGCCTCCTCCTGCAGCGCCGACGGCGTCCATTACCGCGGCGGCAAGCCAGATTGCAGCCGGCCAATCTGTCGCGCTGACCTGGGCCAGCACCAACGCCACTTCGATCGCCATTGCGCCAAGCATCGGCACAGCAGCCCTGCCATTGTCCGGTTCGGCCAGCGTGACGCCGGCCACCACGACCACCTACACAATCACGGCTACCGGCGCGGGCGGGACAGCATCGTCCTCGGTGACAGTCACCGTAGCAGCCGTGGGTCCGGCTCCGACGGTGACTCTGACAGCGAGTCCTACCACGATCAACCCCGGCGGCACGGCCACGCTGACCTGGACAAGCGCCAATGCGACTTCCGTAAGCATCAACCCAAGCGTCAGCGCCACAACGCTGGCGTTGTCCGGTTCTGCCAGTGTGACGCCGGCCAGCACCACCACCTACACAATCACGGCCACGGGCACGGGGGGTACGGCTTCCACTACCGCCACGGTGACGATCACGGCAACGCCGCTACCCACCGTGACCCTGACCGCGAGCCCCGCCACCGTCTTCAACGGCGGCACAGCTACCCTTACTTGGACCAGCACCAATGCCGCTACGGTCAGCATCGCGCCGGCTGTGGGAACAGCTCCGCTGCCACTGAACGGATCAGCTTCGATCACGGCCACCGCGACGGCCACTTATACCATCACCGCGACCGAGGGCCAGCAGACGGCGACCGCTACAGCAACCGTGACTGTGCTGCCTCAGGGAGCAGCGCAATCGTCAATTCACCACCTGATCGTGGTCATCCTACAGAACCACTCTTTCGATAACCTGTTCGGCACCTATCCCGGCGCGAATGGCCTCAGCCCGGGTGTGCCGGGGTATTCCCAGGTGGATGCAAGCGGAGCGACCGTCACGCCTACTCTGCTACCCAATCTCAACGTCGCCAATCTAAACCACGATCGTCCCACATACACGGCGAGCTACGACGGCGGAAAGATGGACAAATTCGCCTACACCAACGGCGATCTTTCGATGCAGTATGCCGACAACACCGTCTTTGGAACCGCCAAGGACGGAAAGGTCTATGGCGTCAGTACGCTGTGGGATTACGCCCAGCAATATGTTCTGGCGGATAACTTTTTTGGCTCGGCGCTGAATACCGAGCCCGCGCAGATGCTTTACATGATGGCCGCGACTGTCCATGACGACCATACGTCCGGCAGCCTTCCCTTGTACGACAAGTGCAGCGCGGTTGAGATAAAGAGAAACGGCGGAGGATCGACTGCGGTGGCGCTGACTGAGACGAATGTCGGCGACCAGATGAATGCCGCCAAGGTCTCATGGGTGTGGTATCAGGGGAACTTCAACACGTCGGTCGATGGAACGTGTGTTAACTATGTCCCTCAGGAAAACCCGTTCCAGTACTTCACCAGTACGCAGTATTCGGCAAACCTGCAGGATTTTTCGCTCACGAATTTTCAGAACAATCTGACTGAAACAGCATTGCCTTCCGTGACCTTCGTCACGCCGGCGCCATTCGTGAGCATGCATCCCGGTTCCGGCGACGCGGCCAACGGAATCGAGTGGCTGGATAACTTTGTGCAGATGGTAAAGAACTCACAGGTATGGCCTGACACGGCAATTGTCGTGCTGTGGGATGAGAGCGGCGGCTGGTATGACCATGTCCCGCCACCGCAACTGGCCAACTCTCAGGGCCTGGGCATGAGGGTGCCGGTGATCCTGATCTCTCCGTTTGCGAAGACGAACGTGATCTCGCATCAGCAGATGGATTATGTCTCGATCCTGCGCTTCATTCAGTGGAACTGGGGCCTGGGCAAGTTCACCGCGCCAGCTCAGAACGCTCGGGAACTGCAGAGCGGTGACATGTGCGATCTGCTCACCACGACTACTACGTGCGGCGCGCCCTAAGCGGGAGAGACGCGTTTGGCTGAGCGGCGCTCGCGCCGATTCGTAAACAGGAGCAGGTCCTTCACTTCACCTTTGGTTACGTCAGGCGGACAAGCCTGCAAGAAGCGAACAGCTCGCCCACGCTAGCGCGCGGCCATGTAGCTGCCGAGCAATCCGCGCAGTCCTATCGGCACCCAGCGGCCGCGGCGCTGCCAGCGGCGTGCGGCATGCGCGGTCGCGAGCTTGACCGGATGGAGCGCCGAACGGCGGCTGTCGACGGAGATGGTGCGCATCAGCACCGGATCGCAGTAGCGGCCGAGTGAAGCGGAGGCCCCGTTGACGAAGTGCATGGAGACAATACCCTGCGCGATGAGGCGCTCGATAAGGTAGCCGCGCAGCACCAGCGAGAGGCTCATGCCGGGGAGGGACTCGTCGTTGTATTGCGAGAGCAGGTGCACATGATTGCCGGCGAGGACGCCGGAGAGCACGGAGACGAGACGGCCGTCGGGAGCGGCGATGCCGGCGAGCACAGGCGCGCCGAACTGGTTTCCGGATTGACCGAACTGGCTGCCGAATTGGGCGAAGAAGCGGTGGTCGCGCAGGTCATGCTCACGCGTCTCGGGAGAATCGGCCTGCCTGTTCAGCGAGCGCACGGCGGACTCGTAAGCGGCGAGCGAGAGGTCAGGGACGAAGCGGTAGCCCTGTTCCTCTGCCCGGCGCCGGTAGTGGCGAAGATTGCGGCGGGTATGCGGGCCCAGCGTGTTCAGGAAGCTCTCATAACTGGCGTCCCCATCCGAAATTTCATCCGGAATTAGGCCTAACCAGTCGCCCTGCTGACGAATCTCGGACTTGCACCAGACCTGCAGGCCGGGGCGCTGAAGTCGCAGGATGGGCAGAATCTCCTTGCCAGTGGAGCGCCACCAGAGGCGCAGCGCGTGGACTCCATTGCTCATCAGGTGCTGGCAGGCGGTGGCGATGACCTCCGCTTCGCGCTCCGGCGCGGCGAGCACAAGGCCGCGGCCCATGCGGTCGCCGCCAAAGACCCAGCCCGTAGGCCGGCCGGCGAAGAGCAGCTCCTCGGTATAGACGACGCCCACCAATTGTCCGTGCTCGTAGCAGACGACGACGCGAGGCCGCCGCGAATCGGCGACACGCGGTAGAAAGTAATCCGGCAGGCCCGTGGTGTCCTCGGTTTGGAGCGTGTTCGCCGCGAGCGCGCGGATGGCCGGTGCAACGCGGTCGAGCTCGTCCCTGGATTCGAGCAGGGCGGGTTCGAGCGGAGCGGATTCAAGCCGGGCGAGTTCCATGATTATCCTGATTTCGTGCTGGTCCTACGGTTGCAGGAATCTGCAAATATCAGCAAGGATTTGACGGATTCGTGTCATTACCGTCGCACGCCTTTGCTGAGTACGAAGCGGTAGCTCGCAGGGCTGCTCTGAGAGAAACGAGAACCATTTCGGGACTGGCCGCGGGACTGAACCGGCCGCGCAGGCTTCCCGGTTGGGGCGATACACTCCTGGTAGCAGGAGTAATCACGGCAGATATGGCAGCAACGGCGACATCGACTTCCGCGACGCGGGCAGCATTGACGAAGTACGAACCGGTGATTGGGCTGGAGGTGCATGTCCAGCTCCTGACCACGACCAAGGCCTTCTGCGGGTGTCTGACGCGATTCGGGTCGGCGCCGAACACTCAGGTTTGCCCAACATGCCTGGGGCTGCCGGGCGCGCTGCCGGTGCTGAACCGGCGCGCAGTGGAGTTTGCCGTGCTGGCCGCAACGGCCCTGAACTGCCAGGTGCGAACGCGCTCGATTTTTGCGCGCAAAAACTACTTCTATCCCGACTCGCCGAAGGGCTATCAGATTTCGCAATACGACCAGCCGCTGGCGGAGCATGGATGGATCGATGTGCCGGCGGAAAGCGGAATCAAAAGGATCGGCATTACGCGGCTGCACATGGAAGAAGATGCTGGAAAGAGTCTGCATGAGGGCTTTGTGGATTCGGCGACGCGCAGCTATGTCGATCTGAATCGCTGCGGCACGCCGCTGGTGGAGATTGTGAGCGAGCCGGACATTCGCACGCCCGATGAAGCGTATGAATACCTGACGCGGCTGAAGGAGATTCTGCTCTACACCGGCGTGAGCGACTGCAACATGGAAGAAGGCTCGCTGCGCTGCGATGCCAATGTGAGCGTGCGGCCGCGGGGGCACGAGAAGTTCGGGACGAAGACGGAAGTAAAGAACGTGAACAGTTTCCGCTTTATCCGCGCGGCGCTGGAATACGAAATTGATCGGCAGGTGGAAGTGCTGGAGTCCGGCGGCCGCGTGGTGCAGGAGACGCGCTCATGGAATGCTGCCGAGGGGCGCACCTTCTCGATGCGATCGAAGGAAGAGGCGCACGACTACCGTTACTTTCCCGAGCCGGATCTGCCCCCGCTCATTGTGAGCGATGGGTGGCGGCAGGAAATTCTAAAAGCGATGCCGGAACTGCCGGAGGCACGCCGCGCGCGCATGGTGCGGGAGTACGAGATCAGCGAGCAGGATGCGCAGTCGCTGACGGCGACGCGCGAGTTTGCGGACACATTCGAAGCTGCGGCAAAGCGCGCGAAGAATCCGCGTCGCGTGGCGAACCTGGTGCAGAGCGAGCTGATGGGCAGGCTGCGCGCAGCGGGGCTCGAACTGGAGCAGTCGCCGGTGACGATGGATGGCGTGGTGCTGGCCGCTGACCTGGCGGAAGAGGGAAAGCTTTCGAGCAAGCAGTGGAAGCAGCTCTTCGACATCGCGTTTGAGCGGGGCGAGGACTTCGGCGTGGTGTACGAGCGCGAAAAGCCGCAGCAGATTTCCGATACCGCGACGCTCGAAAAGATGATCGACGAGGTGATTACAGCGAATCCCAAGCAGGTGGAACAGTATCGCGGCGGTAAGAAGACGGTGGCAGCGTTCTTCGTCGGCCAGGTGATGCGCGCGTCGAAGGGGCAGGCGAATCCCGCGCTGCTGAACGAGCTGGTGACAAAGAAGCTCGACGCATGAGCGCGCTGGACGCATTGAATGAGCGCTTCGGTCTGCAAGGCGCAGTCCGATTTGACGAGGTCCCGGGCGGGCTGACGCGCGCGACGATCACGACCGGCACGGCGACGGCGGAGATCTATCTGCAGGGCGCGCATGTGACGGGATGGCAGCCGCAAGGTGCGGAACATCCCGTGCTTTTCCTGAGCCCGAAGAGTCAATTCGTGCCGGGCAAGGCTATCCGTGGCGGGGTGCCGCTGGTCTTTCCGTGGTTTGCGGAACGCAAGGGCGGTCTGCCTGGCGGGATGCATGGCTTTGCACGCACCTTGCCGTGGGAGGTGGTCGCTGCGGAGCAGCGGCCGGAAGCCGTTGCGCTCAGCTTCAAACTGCTGCCGAACCAGACAACGCGCGATCTCGGCTTCGACCATTTTGTGCTGATGTACGAAGTAGTCGTGGGCGAGACGCTAAGCCTTGCGCTGGAAGTAGAGAATCTCGGCGATACCTCGCTGAACTTCGAGGAGGCGCTGCACGCCTACTACCCGGTCAGCGATGTGCAACAGATCGAGGTAAGCGGCGTGGGCGATACGGACTATCTCGACCGCGCACATCAGGCGGTGCGCAAGCATCTGCCGGCGGGGGTGATTCGCTTCGCGGGCGAAACAGACCAGCTTCATCTGAATACACAGGCAGCAGTGACGATCTCCGACCCTGGCTGGCAGCGGCGGATCGTGATCGAGAAGCGCGGCTCCAACAGCACCGTGGTATGGAATCCGTGGATCGAGAAGGCCGCCGCTCTCGCGGATTTAGGCGCAGAGGCGTGGCCGCATTTTGTTTGCGTGGAGCCGGCGAACGCCGCCGAAAACACGGTGACTCTCGGCGCCGGGCGCGGTGCACACGATGGGGATCACGGTGCGCGTGGAGGGGATCGCCTAAGCACCCGTCGCGCTGACAGCCGCCGCAATAACCAAATCTCCTGTTGACATCCGACCCGAGCCGGTGCGATTCTCGGGTCGGATGACGACCCCAAGCAATTCCGATAACTCCGAAGACCGCATCGCCCTGCTGCAGGGCACCCTTGACCTGCTGATCCTGAAGACGCTTGTCCTCGGGTCGTGTCACGGGCAAGGTATCGCGCGCTTGATACAACGCCAGTCCGAAGAGGTCTTTTTCGTCGATCACGGATCGCTTTACCTGGCCTTGCAGCGGCTCGAGGACAGGAAGTGGATCAGTGCGAAGTGGGGCGTGAGCGAGAACAACCGCAAGGCGCGTTTCTATTCGCTGACAGCCAAGGGGCGCGAGCAGCTTGTGGCAAAGACGAGCGAGTGGCAGCGGCTGACGCGGGCCATGGGATTGATTCTGGGCAGCAGTGCGGGAGCGAGCAGCGAAGAGGTGTAGCCATGTTCAAACGCAGGCGGAGCGCAGACGATTTTGCCCAGGAGATCCAATCGCATCTTGAGCTTGAGGCGGACGATCTTGAGCGGGAGGGCCTGAGCGAGGATGAGGCGAGGCGCAAAGCAAAGATCGAGTTCGGCAATGTGCGCGCGGCCGAGGAACGCTTCTATCTGAAGGACCGGGTGGAGTGGCTCGACAACTTGCTGCGCGATCTCAGGTTTGCGCTGCGCCAGATGGTGAAGAATCCGGCCTTCGCCGTCACTGCGATTCTTGTTCTGGCTCTGGGTATCGGCGCGAGCGTGGCCATCTTTGCCTTCGTGGACGCTGCACTGCTGGAGCCGCTTCCGTATGCGAATCCGACACGACTGATGTCCGTGAACGAAAGCAGTGCCGAGTCGCCTGTCTGGCCGCTCTCCTACCTGGATTTTCTCGATTGGCAACGCCTGAATCGATCCTTCAGCTCGCTCGCTATTTACAGTGGCCGCGGTCATCTTCTGCGTGTTCCTTCCGGTGCCGAGCCGGTACAGGGCGAGCGTGTGAGCGGCGATTTTTTTAAGACTCTGGGTGTCCGGCCCATGCTGGGGCGTGATTTCTATCCAGACGAGAATCGGCTGGGCGGGCCCAATGTGGTGATTTTAAGTTATGGAGCGTGGCTTCATCGCTTCAACGGGCGTCGTGACGTGACGGGGCAGACGGTCGACCTGGACAACACTGCATTTACGATCATCGGCGTCCTGCCGCGGACATTTTCCTTTGGGCCGAGCGGCAATGCGGAGTTCTGGGTCCCTATCAATGACTTGAGCCCTCACGAACATTCGCGGACTTTCTATCCCTTTATGGGAGTCGGAAGACTGCGCGACGGCGTGACCATTCCGGCAGCGCGGGCCGAGATGACGGCGATCGCGAAGCAACTGCAGCGGCAATACGGCGAAACCGGCCGTGATCTCAGCGCCAGCGTGGCGCCGCTCTCCGAATTCATCATTGGCAATATACGGCCCGTTCTCATCGCCCTGCTCGGCGGGGCGATGCTGCTGCTGTTGATCGCGTGCGTGAATGTCGCCAGCCTGGTGCTGGTGCGTACCGAAAGCCGCCAGCGGGAGATTTCCGTGAGGGGCGCGTTGGGCGCAACGCCCGCGCGGCTCATGCAGCAGTTTGTGGCCGAAGGGCTCCTATTCGCCGTATTCGGCAGTGTGACCGGTGTGATGGTTGCCAGCGGGCTGATGCATTTGTTGGCGCACATGGTGCCAAAAGACATGGCGTCGAACATGCCGTTTCTGCACGGCGTGAGCTTGAACACGCACACGGCCGCATTTGCCGGCGCAATTGCACTTGTGTCTGCGTTGCTGCTGGCCCTGACGCCAACGTTGCGCGCCTCGTTTCAGGACATGCGTGACGGATTAGCCGAGGCAGGGCGTGGTGGCTCCAGCCGGCTGTGGCATCGGTTGGGAGCGAATCTGGTCATTGCCGAGCTTGCGATCGCAGTCGTGCTGCTCGCTGGTGCAGGCTTACTAGGCAAGAGCTTGTATCGCCTGCTGCATGTGTCATTGGGCTTCGATCCAAATCGTCTCGCCACCGTCGAAGTTATGGCTCCGGGCACGGTTTACCAGAGCGGTGAACAGATCACGGCGTTGTACCAGGAGATCGTGAGGCGCGTCTCAAGCCTGCCGGGCGTGGAGTCAGTTGGCATGGCCAGCATGCTGCCGGTCGAGTGTAACTGTGCGATTGACAGAATCCACTTCGCCGGAAGACCGTACCACGGCGAACACAACGACGTGGAGGAGCGCCATGTGAGCCCGGGCTATCTTCCGGCATTGAAGGCGACGCTGGTGCGCGGGCGTTTCTTTAGCGATGCCGATGATGCTTCCCGGCCCGGAGTCGCCGTCATCAATCAGGCCCTCGCGCGCAAATATTTCCCGGGCGAAAACCCCATTGGCCAGAGGATTGAGAACGACGAGGGCGGACTTCCCTCCCAGTGGGAGATTGTCGGCGTCGTGAATGACGTGCGCGAGGGAGCGCTCGACAGCGACATCTGGCCTGCGGAGTATTTCCCCATCAATCAGGCACGGCAGAACACCTTCAGTCTCGTGGTGCGCACAAAAGAGGACGCGGGAACGCTGCTACCGCTGCTGGTGAGCAGGCTCCGCCAGATCGATCCCAACCTTGGCGTATCCGACGAGGCGACCATGAACACGAAGATCGGCAGCACGCAGGCAGCATTGCTGCATCGTTTCTCCGCGTGGCTGGTTGGGGGCTTTGCTGCCGTGGCGCTTCTGCTGGGCGTGGTCGGGCTTTATGGAGTGATCGCGTACTCGGTGAGCCAGCGGACACGGGAGATCGGCGTACGCATGGCGCTCGGAGCGCAGCGCGGCGCCGTCTACCGGCTCGTGATGCGGCAGGCAGGATGGCTGATAGTGGCCGGGCTCGCGATCGGCATGGTCTGCGCGGTGGGGGCTTCGCTCGGGATGCGCAGCCTGCTGTTCGGCGTCCAGGCATGGGACGCGGTCACGCTTGGCGGCGTGGCCGTATTGCTTGGGCTGGCATCGCTGGCGGCAAGCTTTTTGCCCGCGCATCGCGCAGCGTCGGTGAATCCGGTGGAGGCGCTGCGGGCAGAGTGATTCGCGTGCCTACCTGGAAACTTGGCAAAAACTGCCTGCCAGATGGTGTCGTACGTCCGCATTCGCGGAGGGCGAGTACCTGTTACGTTTTCCGCCTATCTGGTTGTTCCGTTTCGAGCAGGCGTCATTCAGGATTGTTGGGTCCCGAACGACTGCCCGCTCTTCCTTCTCAATGCGGCCTGCCGCCGCTGGGTCTGACCTGTCGCTCCTGAAGCTGTTGCGTCTGTTGGGTGTGTCGCTGTTCCATCTGCTGGGTCTGCTGCTGGTGCCGTTGCTCCACTTGCTGCTGTCGAGGCTGGGCATAGTTCTGCTGCTTTGCCCGCTGGTCTTCCCGATCCTGTTGCTGCTGAAGCTTCTGGTGTTGCTGATTCTGCTTCTGCACCAGCTTCTCCTGCTGCTGCTGATATCTCTGGTCCATCTTGGGATTGCCGCTGCTGGGCGCTGTGGTGACGGCGTGTTGCGGAAGCTCACGCGCATGGGTTGGAGAGGCGACAGGACGGTTCTCGCCCGCATTCGCAGCGGGACGATTCTCTCCAGCATTTGCGGCGGGACGGTTCCCCGGCGCATTCGCGGGCGGATGATAGGGCGCTCCGGCTGCTCTTGCAGCGACCACGCCATGTCCGCTGAACGAGGAGGGCCGGTCAGTGGCAGCGATCGGCGGTCTGCCCTGATTGGCGGTGGCGCGGAGCTGCGGATTCGTGCGGGCTTCGTCTCGATGCTGCGTCTGCGCCGCGATGGGCGGTAGATGGTGCTCGCGCCCCGCGGCTTCTTCCTGCGGGGTTGGACGGGCGGTGAGGCCGCCGTTGCCGCCGTTGTAGGCGACCCGGCTTTCGGGTCCGCGGTTCACGACCCTTTCGTTATAGACATTGTGAATGTTGACCACGTTCACGTTCATGACGGAGCGGTTATAGAAGAAGTGATCTCCCTGCCAGCGGCCACCCTCGAAGCCGCGGCCGAAGTAGCCAAACCCGTAATTGATGCCGCCGTAGAAGCCGACGGTCGGCCCCCAGTATCCGGTGTGGAAGAGGTATGCGCCGTTCTCCCAGCCCCACCAGGGCGGGGTCCACAGGTAGCCGGTCTCCGGAGCCAGCACCCAGGTGCCGGGAACCCAGTAATAGCCGTAATCAGGGTCCCAGGCCCAGTAGCCGGGCGTCCAAATGTAACCCTCGGCAGGACAAATTGGCTGTTCGTAGACCGGCAAAGCCGGTGGCCCGAAGCCGACGGATATGGCGACCTGTGCGAAGACCGGGGACGCAAGCACCATCACGAGAAGCGCGAGAAGCATACAGCGGGCGGAACGACTCATCGACATCGTCCTCCAGAAGATCGGATAGGTCTAACAACGAACCAGGGGACAGCAAGAGCCGGAAATACAGGAACGATGGATGCTAACAAAGAGACCGCGGGATGGTCACGCGGCGCCCAAAGAGGGGTCAAGGTTCGTGCCTCGACCCCCTCATCGCTGAACGATCACGCTTTAGTGGTGCGCGCGACTTTCTCTTCAGCCCTCGGCGTAGCAGCAACACACCGGTTTTGCACCCTGGTCCGGGAAAGAATTTGTCAATCGGGGTTGTGGACGCGGCTGCTGGTGGGACTATCGCCGATTTACCAATTCTCTGCTCGGAGGCAGGATGTCATCGGGCTCTAAAATCGAGCCCGGAGAAAAGATCGATGCGAAAGCTTGCTGCAGTGACATTTCTGAGTGTGATTATGACGATACCCGCGCTGGCGGATCAGAGGCTCGAAGGCGACACGACTCTCAAAGATTCGCAGCCGGCCGGCGTGGCCAATAAGCACGATAAGCATATGAAGCATCAGGTCTTTGACCTGACCTTCGATGCAGCCGGAAACGAATATATTTGTCGCACGGATGGCGACAAATCGATGAATCCGACGGATTTCGTCGTCGGCAGCGACATTCATTACCAGGTAAATGGCAAGAAGGTGAAGATCACGACGCCGAACAACAAGAAAGTGGCGTGCAATGTGGTGCGAGTGGCCATTGCTCCTGCTGCATCGCAATAACCGCACTACCGTCTACATCATGCCGGCGGTGGTGCCGTTGCTGGCCGGCTTGCTGGAGGCGAACTCCTGCATGGTCTCGCGCATGTACTTGTGCGGGTTCACGGGGGTGTCGTGGAGGCGGACTTCGTAATGCAGATGCGGCCCGGTCGAGCGGCCTTCGCTGCCGACGTAGCCGATGACGTCGCCGCGATGGACATCTTCGCCTGCAGTGACGGCAAAGCCGGAGAGGTGGCCGTAAATGGTGTGGATACCGTGTCCGTGGTCGAGCATGACCTCCTGGCCATAGCCGCTGGCCGGACCAGCCATCAGTACGGTGCCGTCGGCCGGGGCGCGCACGGGCTCGCCCATGGTGCCGGAGATATCGATACCCTTGTGGAAGGCGCCCTCGCCGTTGAACGGGTCCTGCCGTTCGCCGAAGGAGCTGGTGATGGGGCCCTCGATAGGCCACAGCGTAGGCAGATCGGCGACGCTGCCCCAATCGGCGTTGTTGCCGACGCCGAAGGCAGGCTCCAGCGCGCGGCGCATGTGCCCGGAAAGCGCGGAGCTGCGCAGGGCGGTGAGCTGGTCCAGCGTATGGATGTAGTCGCTCGGCTCCGCGGCGTCGATTGCCGGGGTGAGAACGGGGTCGGCGCCAGCTTTAGCGGTATGGCCCTGCCGCAGGCCATAGAGGGCGCTAACCTCACTGGCAAGTGAGCCGAGTGACGCTACCTGCACGTCCTTCTCGCTGGCTACCTGCTTCATCTGCAGGTAGTCGTGGCGCAGGGCTTCCTTCTCGGAGCGAACCTGGTTGTAGTGCGCGGTTTTCAGCAGCATGCGGCTATAGGAGCCGGCCATGCCGGTGATGGTGAAGAGTCCCACGACGGCGGCGGCCACAAAGACATAAGCGTAGTGAAGCGGAACGGGCACTTTGCGGAGGCGGCCGTCTTCTTCCCGAGCGACAAAAATGATGTAGTAGCGCTTACGCACCGAGAGCCTCCTTCCGCGAGCAATGGGGATTCCGTTCCTGGCGAGCTTAGGCCAGTGGCAAATGCGATTTACTGGAACGCATTCACACCCTACCAAAGTGGGAAAGACGAGGGCAACCTGATCGGAAGTTGTATGGGCGAAGAGATAGGCGACGAGCTGGAGATTGCGACAAAACTATTACTTAATCGAGTTATCTGGCCGATCGTCTGCACTACTTTCAGGGCAACTGCGGTGGAATTCACAGGGCGACGTTTGCACGAGCTGAAGAACAATAATTATTCTTATTGAAGTAAGTACTTTCGCAGCAGTTGAGACCCTCGCTTTCAGCAAAGGAATGAAAAAGTCATGACCACTGAAGCCAAATGCCCGTTTTCAGGATCCGCCTCCAAACCTGCCACCGAGAACCGGCACTGGTGGCCGAATACGCTGCGCCTCGACCTGCTGAATCAGCACTCGTCCAAATCCGATCCGCTGTCGCCGGCGTTCAACTACCGCGAGGAATTCAAGAAGCTCGACTACGAGGCGCTGAAGAACGACCTGCGCAAGCTGATGACCGACTCACAGGACTGGTGGCCGGCGGACTTTGGTCACTATGGCCCGCAATTTATTCGCATGGCCTGGCACTCCGCCGGCACCTATCGCCTGAGCGACGGGCGCGGCGGCGCCGGACGCGGACAGCAGCGCTATGCTCCGCTCAACAGCTGGCCGGACAACGTGAATATCGACAAATCGCGCCGCCTGCTTTGGCCGATCAAGCAGAAGTATGGGCAGAAGATTTCCTGGGCCGATCTGCTGATCCTTACCGGCAACGTCGCGCTGGAGACCATGGGCTTTCGCACCTTCGGCTTTGCCGGCGGCCGCGAAGATACCTGGGAGCCCGACCTGGACGTGAACTGGGGCACCGAAACCGCGTGGCTGGCCCACCGGCCTATCGAAAAATTCGAACAGCATCTCGGCGCCACGGAGATGGGACTGATCTACGTCAATCCGCAAGGTCCGGATGCTAACGGCGATCCTATCTCCGCCGCCAAGTTCATCCGTGAGACAT
Organism: uncultured Acidobacteriaceae bacterium; assembly: GCA_963758545.1. Classification (GTDB taxonomy): domain Bacteria; phylum Acidobacteriota; class Terriglobia; order Terriglobales; family Acidobacteriaceae; genus KBS-83. The sequence goes on from CAVWVY010000003.1 coordinate 340,705, forward strand.
TCGCCCGCATGGCGATGAACGACGAGGAAACCGTTGCGCTGATCGCCGGCGGCCATACCTTCGGCAAGACCCACGGTGCCGCGCCCGAGTCGCACAAGGGATCGGAGCCCGAAGCCGCCGAAATGGAATCGCAGGGCCTGGGCTGGGTCAGCAACTACGGCACCGGCAGCGGCAAGGATACCGTCGGCAGCGGCCTGGAAGTTACCTGGACACAGACGCCGAAGCAGTGGAGCAATTTCTTCTTCGAAAATCTCTTCAAGTATCGAGTGGGTGCAGACCAAGAGCCCGGCTGGCGCCATCCAGTGGGAGGCCAAGGATGCCGAGGCCAGTCATCCCCGACGCGTACGATCCGTCGAAGAAGCACAAGCCGACCATGCTGACCACCGACCTGTCGCTGCGCTTCGACCCGCTCTACGAGAAGATATCGCGCCGTTTTCTCGAGCATCCGCAGGCCTTCGCCGATGCCTTCGCCCGCGCCTGGTTCAAGCTGACCCATCGCGATATGGGCCCGCGCTCGCGCTACCTGGGGCCGGAGGTGCCGAAGGAAGAACTGATCTGGCAGGACCCGATGCCCGCTGTCGATCATCCGCTGATCGACAACGCAGGACGTTGCCGCGCTCAAGGCCAAGGTTTTGGCCTCGGGCCTGAGCGTGTCCGAACTCGTCGGCACCGCGTGGGCCTCGGCCTCGACCTTCCGCGGCGGCGACAAGCGCGGCGGCGCCAACGGTGCGCGCATCCGTCTCGCTCCGGCGAAGGATTGGGAGGTCAACCAGCCCGCGCAACTGGCCAAGGTGCTCAAGGTGCTGGAAGGCATCCAGTCGGAGTTCAACAAGAGCGCGAGCGGCGGCAAGAAAGTCTCGCTGGCCGACCTGATCGTGCTGGCCGGCAACGCCGGTGTGGAGCAGGCGGCGAAGGCCGCCGGCCACAACGTGACCGTGCCGTTCACGCCAGGCCGCACGGACGCCTCGCAGGAGCAGACCGAGGTCGCCGCCTACAACGTGCTCCAACCGCTCGCCGACGGCTTCCGCAACTACCGGAAGGCCGGACGTTACGGTGCCCGCCGAGGTAGGCCTGATCGACAAGGCGCAACTGCTGACGCTGACCGCGCCGGAGATGACCGTGCTGATCGGAGGTCTGCGCGCGATCAACATCAATGCTGACGGGTGCAAGCACGGTATATTCACCGACCGGCCGGGCGTGTTGACCAACGACTTCTTCGTCAACCTGCTGGGTATGGACACGCAGTGGAAGCCTGTCACCGAGGCCCGGGAGGTGTTCGAGGGGCATGACCGCAAGACCGGTGCGCTGAAGTGGACCGGTACGCGCGTCGACCTCGTCTTCGGCTCCAGCTCGGTGCTGCGCGCTCTGGCCGAGGTCTACGCCAGCGCGGATGCGAAGGAGAAGTTCGTCGACGACTTCGTAGCCGCCTGGACCAAGGTGACCAACCTGGATCGTTTCGATCTGCACGCGTAAGCAGGGAACGCAACGTGAGGGGCAGGCGACGGCATGATGCTGTTGCCTGCCCTTCTTGTTTATGCAGGTAAGCTGTTCGGGATGGGCGAGCGGGAACGAGACATCCTGAAAGGTGTGCGCGAGCGTGTTGTGCATGCATCGGGCGCCGGGCTGCGGGTGGGCATCGGCGATGACGCGGCGGTGCTCGCGGTGCGCCCAGGCGAGGAGTTGGTGGTGACCACGGACTTCTCGCTGGAGGATGTGCACTTTCGTCGCGGCTGGCATCCGCCGGAAGCTGTTGGTCACAAGTGCCTGGCTCGCGGGTTGAGCGACATTGCGGCGATGGGCGCGCGTCCGGTGGCGGTGTTCCTTTCGCTCGCTGCGCCGGCCGAGCTTACGCGCGAGAGCGAGAGCGGTGCTGGAGTTGGGGCGTGGCTGGACCGTTTTTACAGCGGGCTGCTGTTACTGGCGGAACGCTGGCAGGTGCCGCTTGCCGGCGGTGACCTTGCGCAGTCACCTGGTGGCAGGCATGCACGAGTGGCAGCGGACATCATCGTGCTGGGAGCCGTAGAGCGCGGGCGGGCGTTGCTGCGATCCGGCGCGAAGCCTGGCGATGCGCTGTATGTGACGGGCAGTCTGGGCGGAGCAGCGGCGGAATTGCGGTCGTTGACGCGGTCGCCGGCCCGTTATCGCGGCTTGATCATTAACACCGCAAGCGGCGGGGCGGCGGATCACCCGCACTTCTTTCCGCAACCGCGCGTTGAGGTTGGCCGCACGTTGGTGCGCCGGAGGATTGCTACGGCGGCGATTGACATCAGCGACGGCCTGTCTGTCGATTTGCAGCACCTGTGCGACGAGTCGAAGCTGCGCGCGGAGGTGGATGCAGCGTTGCTGCCGGTCGCTTCGGGCGCAACGCTCCCCCGTGTGACACTCAATGACGCGTTGCATGGCGGCGACGATTATGAGCTGCTGTTTACCGCTGATGCGAGCACGCGTGTGCCACGCAGCATCGCCGGTGTGCCGGTGCGGCGTATTGGGCGCATGCTGCGGCGAAAATCAGGCGCGCCACAAATGACGCTGGTGCAAAATGGGCGGCGGACGGAGTTGAAGCCGGAGGGATGGCAGCATTTTTGATCGCTAGCCCTGCGCGGCACGGGCTCGAACGTCTTGGAGCGTTTCATGGCGGAGAACTTCGCCGTTGCAGAAGACAGGCTCGAGGAGGTCACCCGCCATCTCGCAGTCACCCGGGCAATGCACCGTGTCGAGGCCGCGTGGCGTGCGGATGAGAGCGAGCTTGCCACGCTTCGATTCTTTGTCGGGATCTGTGATCGGATCCTTGAAGACATCGCGTAGTTCGCCATTCACCGTCGCGGAGGAGCACTTGAAGGCGAACTTCTGCGTGTCGCGATTGACTTTCTGCAGCAGCGCGCCGCCCATGCCAAAGATGAGGTTGGCGGCTGACCAGCCCTCCGCGAGCACGTTCTCGAGGATGCGCTCGATGGATTCGAGTCCGATGCCGTCGCCCCAGAGCAGGCGGACCTTAGGATGCAGCAGTCGGTAACCGGCACGGTTACTTGTGCTGCCGAAGCGCTCAGCCAAGGCGGGCAGCAGACGCAGCAATACCTGGACGGGGTCGCCCGAGTCGGGACGCAGAACGAGCAGGCCCTCGCGGGCAAGCACCTGTTCGCGCAGGGCACCGCCGAACATCTCCTCCGCGGCGCGGTAGACATCGAAGCTATCGACGACGATGGAAAGAATGCCTTCCGGATATTCGCTGAGCACATTGCGATAGGCGTCGAGCTCGTGGTCGCGGCCCCATGCGGTCATGGTGCTGTGCTCGGTGGCGACGACGGAGGTGGCGGGCATCCAGTCCGCCGGTGTGTCGCGCGTCCGCGTAGTGCTCGCGCAACAGCAAGTTGGCCATCAGCGTGTCCGAGGTGCGGAAGTGGACGAGGTGCGCCGCGCCGCCAAGGCCGGCGGACTCCTCCGAGCTGACGCCGCGATAGCCAAAGTCATGAAGCATCATGTTGGCCGCGGCAGGATCTTCGCCGCTGCGCTTCATTGCGGCTTCGATCACGTGCAGCAGAGCGCCGGAGAGGGTCGCGACCGTCGTCGGATACCAGACCTTGAGCAACAGTGTTTCCAGGAAATTCGTCAGCCAGTAGCAGGCCGGATCGGTGTTGCGGATGGTCATCAGCACGTTGTGCGTGGGCACCGGCGTGCCTTCGGCGACGGCGCGGATTTCTACCGGCAGGCGCCCGCCGTGGTGCTCGACGATGTGCATCCAGCCGGCGCGGTTGAAGATGCCGGGACGGCCGAAGTGTGCGGCGGCGAGACGGTCGGCGGTATCGACATCCTCCGCCGTGACGACACTGCCCGCGAGATAGCTGCGCAGATAGGGCTGCAGGCCGAAGAAGACGGTCTGCGGGAAGCGTCCGCCGCGGGATTCCAGGTAGCTGTAGACCTCGGTGGTACCGGGCGGGTACTGGCGCCAGTGGGTCAGCTTGTAGCTGTCGCTGCGCAGGGGAAAGGGAATGGGCGGGATGGTGGACATGATTCGCCGCACCAGTGTAGCGGGCGAGTCGCGCGGCTGCCGCGAATCATCTAATCGGCATGAATGAAGCAGTCATGATGGCTGGCGGCAAACGTGTGCTGCTGAATGTGCTGGACCAGGCGCCGGTGCCGGAAGGTTCGACGCCTGCGCAGGCGCTCGCAGAATTCCATCGATCTGGCGAAGCATGTGGAGCGGCTGGGCTATCACCGCTTCTGGATGTCGGAGCACCATGCGATGGACCTGCTGGCGTGTACGGCGCCGGAAGTGGTGCTGGCGCGCATCGGCGCGGAGACCTCGCGCATACGGATCGGCTCGGGCGGCATCATGCTGCCGCACTACAGCGCGTACAAGGTGGCGGAGGTCTTTCGCACACTGCATGCGCTCTATCCGGGGCGCGTGGACCTTGGCATCGGGCGCGCGCCGGGCGGCGGTCCTCTGGAAGCGCATGCGCTGCGGCGCGAGCGGCGGCAACGAGGCAGTGCGATGAGCCTGGCGGATGATTTTCCTGATCAGCTCGCGGAACTGCTGATGTTTTTAAACCGCGACTTTCCTGCCGAGCACCCCTTCTCGCAGCTTACGGTTTCGCCCCAGATGCCGGGCGGCCCGGAGGTGTGGCTGCTGGGCTCGAGTATGTGGAGCGCCGAGGCGGCGGCGCAGTTCGGGTTGCCGTATTCCTTTGCGCACTTCTTCAGCCCGGTGCATACGCGCGCGGCGATCACACACTACACGGAATCGTTTCGCGCAAGTCAACAGGCGGCCGAGCCGCGCAAGAGTGTCGCGGTGGGTGTGCTGTGCGCTGAGACAGAAGAGCAGGCAGACCTGCTGATGGCGAGTCCGCGGCTGCTTTCGCGGCGGATCCGATCCGGCGACCGCCGGCCGGTGCCGCGGCCGGAGGAGGCGTTGCGCGAACTGCAGAGGCAGGGGCCGGTGCCGATGGAAGAAGGCGAATGGCCGCGCTACTTCTATGGAACCCCGGAGCGCGTCCACGAACAACTTCAGACATTCGCGGCCGCGCTGGGACTGGATGAGGTGATCGCCGTGACCATCGTGCACGATCATGCGGCGCGCTTGCGGTCCTATGAGTTGCTCGCCGGCATTGCCGCACATGCAAGCGACGTGTCGCGTCTCGCAACAGCAGGTTCATGATCGGGAGTTACACTTCGCGTGGTGTGGAATTTACGACGAAGACAGGGCTCTGAATGAAAGCGATGTATTTTGCCGTCGCGTTGCTGGCGGGAGGTGTGGGTGTGCAGGCGTTGCATGGCGCACCCGATAGCGATGCGCAAGTGCGCATCAACCAGATACAGATCATCGGCTCGCACAACAGCTATCACGCCGGCCTTTTGCCGGGCATGCGAGCCTTTCTCCAGAAGAAGAAACCGGAATCCTTGCGCGGGCTGGACTATGCTCATCAGCCACTGGATAAGCAGTTCGATGGCGGCGTGCGGCAGATCGAGATCGATGTCTTTGCGGACAGCAAAGGCGGCCGCTATGCGCATCCCGCAGGTCCCGCGCTTGAAAAGCAGGCAGGCGTGCCGGTCGATTCGATGCAGAATTTCTCCGGAGCGAGTCCAGACGTGATGCTGAAGCCCGGGTTCAAGGTCATGCACGTGCAGGACCTCGATCAGCACAGCACCTGTCAGCCTTTCACTGCGTGTCTCAAGATTGTGCGCGACTGGTCGAATGGCGCACCCGCGGCATCTGCCGATTTTCATTCTGGTGGAGACGAAGCAGGGCAAGCCGCTGAATATTCCCAATGCCACCACGCCCGAGCCGTTCACCGCGGCTACCTTCGATGCGCTGGATGGCGAGATACGCTCGGTGTTTTCGCCGGACGAGATGATTACGCCCGACGATATGCGCGGAAAGTACGCAACGCCGAATGAGGCAGCGCTCGCCGGTGCATGGCCTTCGCTCGAAATGGCGCGCGGCAAAGTGATTTTCCTGATGGACCAGCGCGCGGTCGGGCCGGTGTATCTCGAAGGGCATCCAAACCTGCGCGGGCGCGTGCTGTTTACCAACGCCGCCCCGGGCCAGCCGGATGCGGCGTTCACGGAGATGAACGACGGGACGGAGCAGGAGATCGCTGCGTTGGTGCGGCAGGGATACCTGGTGCGCACGCGCACCGACGCGGATACCAAGGAAGCCCGCTCCGGTTCGACTGAGCGGCGCGATCATGCGATGGCGAGCGGCGCGCAGATACTGAGCACGGATTATCCAAAGGCGGAGCCGGCACAGTGGACAGGCTACTCGGTCAGCTTTCCCGGCGGGGCGATGGCGCGGTGTAATCCGGTGGCAAAGAATCCGGCGTGCAAGGACGATGCCCTTACGGATGTCCACTGAGCAGGTTGCCAATGCACTTCCAGTGAAGAAAAACCTGCTTCTATTAGACGCGCCTTCGTCCGATTGCGGTCGGTCGACGTCAAGCCGGATCAGGGCGAGGTTTCGACATGGTTCACGATCTGTTGTATGAGGACGATGCGGACATTTACGCGGCGTGCAACATCGGGCACGAACTCGGTAATGAAGTTGCCGATGGGATCGGTGGCGAGAGCCGTGACGTAGCGCGCGGCGGTGGCGCTGAAGCCTGTGTCGCGGCCGAGTACGTAGAGATTGCCGAGGCCATCGCCGACCGCGCTGCCGAGGAGGGTGGAGTAGTTCGGCATGCCGGTCCCATAATCGCTTTGCGCCCATGCGACGGCCGTGATGGCGTGCAGCGTGCGGCGCGCATAGGAAGCGTTCGGCATGCGGTGATAATGCGGATCCTGATGCGTGATGGCAGGGATAAGAAAGGTGCCGAAGAATTCTCCTATTCCGTTTTCGCCGAAAGCCACGCCAAAGTTTCTCCCGAAACCTGGGAACCCCGGGCCATAGGCTGAGTTTGGATTCTCCGCTACGGAGATGGCGGAGAAGAATCCGATGGTCGCGAAGTTATAAGGATCGACCGTGTTGCGAAAGGCGAGCAGGCCTTTCTCGCGCGGTGTCATCGGGTGAATGCCGCTATCAACGAAGCGCTGGAAGTAGTCGACTTTTCGTAAGCAACAGATATTGTCCGGCGCGTCAGTGCAGAGACGGGGCTGGCAGGACGGCGGCATCGATGGGATGCTGGGATGCTCCCCCGGCGACAGAGGCAGCCGGCGCGATGGCGATGGACTGATCGGGGGAAAGCCGGGAGAGATTTCCCTTTCGTTCTGCTGTGGTGCGCTGGTTGCGGCGGAATCGTGATCGTCCTCTGGAGACGTAATTGCGACGTTTGGTGTCGGCGCATCGGGCAGCGCATCGTCGGCGACCGGCGCCGTTGCGGCGGAAGGTCCCGCGGAAAGGTCGACAGGGGGCGCCAGCGCGGACCGCTGCGCGGAGGCGCTCGAACAGGCGAGAGACGTCAGACCCACCAGCATGGAGATGAAACGGACCCATCTGCCTGGCGACCTTGAATGCATCTTCCCGATGACGGCCCCTTTCCGCATAAGGACGAAGTTGAGTGAAGTTATGTCGCGCCCGGCGCCTTTATTGATTGCGGCGGAAGGCCAGACGCAGGAGATCGGGTCCGAATTCCTGAATCAGTTTGCTGCCCATATCGGCTGCAACCGAAGTGGCAAAACCGGATGTCGCTATACCGGCTCCCGAACTGTCATCGGGATAGTAGGCCATGGCCAGGTAGTTCCCCAGCGCATGGCCGAGAATGCCGGATGTATTGACTTGTTCCCCGCCGTCGCCGTTGCTGTCGCGGCGCATAAACGTCTGACGCACCGCACGCAATCCCCGATGCACGATCGGCCCATTCGTCTCGCGATAGAAGCGGGGATCCTGATCGAGAGCGGCGGCGAAGAGGCCATCGCCGGTGAGACGATCGGAAGCCTGGCGCAGCATGGCATAGCCAAGACGTTCGCCGAAGCCGCCAGCATCGGTGCCAACATGCGGATTTGCATCCACCAACTGGCCCCAGCCGGCAGAGAGGAGTCCCGGCACCAAAACGACCGGAACCACCTGTTCGTGTGCGGCGTAAAGTAGCAGGTCTGTGCGGCTGAGCGGTTCCGCTTGCTGACCGCCGTTGACGATCACGTCCCATTTGTCGTCCGGCTTGATGGGGTATGCGGGACCCACATGGATGTTGAACACGACGTTGTCCCGGCCCTCGCCGACCAGCGGAACATTTTTTCTTTGCGACTTTGCCTGTGGCTGTGGCGCATCGGGCAGCGATGAGGAAGATGCGACAGCATCTGCGTGGCAGAAAGGCGCGAACATCAGCAACGCAGCCGCGGCGACGGCAACGAGCCGTGCACCGATGGCGAAGCGTTGCTCCGGAGGAAGGTCGCGCGCCAGCTGAGTGGGCGGTAGTACTGGTTGGGAAATTGGCATCTGGTTGATGAGATGCAGGGTATCAGCATCGTCCGGAGAACCGATGCACCACCAGTAACCCGATGGAGACCCTGAGGCCGCGGCGCGATTGACCGGAGCGCATCTGGACGCAGAGACTGTTTGTGGCAGATGAGGTGGCATATGGCAGAGACAACGTCCGAGGGCGGCAGAAGTACCTTCGAAAACTTTGGCCGCAAGGTCGATGCGCAGTTTGGCAAAGTCGGGCCGCGGATTGACGATGAGGTGAAGCGGGTGATTGCCTATCTGAACGATCAGGTCGTACCGCAAGTGCGGCAGAACTCATCGTCCGCGCTTCGCGCCGCAGCCGAACAGTTGGGCCGGCTGGCCGATCATCTGGATCAGGGCCGCAAAGATCAGGAGCGCAGCGGGGAGAGTCAGCCGGGCGGAGACAAACGGAGTGCGTAGGCTGGCCTCAGCACTGGCATTCGCCGCGACAGTTTTCATCGCTGGATGCCGGCATAAGGAGACGACGACCTACGCTCCCCCGCCGCCGATACTGCTACCCGCCCCGGCGCAGTCCAATAGCGGCGCGCCCATCATTGCGGGCAATGCGCCGATTGCGCCGGCCACCGCGAACCCGGGCGTGACCAGTGCGGCAGATCTCGCCTTTGTGGCGAGCCATCCGCCGGTATGGACGGAGACCGGCATCGCAAGCTGGTATGGACCGCCGTACAACAAGCGGCGCGGCGCAAACGGGCAGATTTACGATCAGGACGCGATGACCGCGGCGCATCGCACGCTGCCGCTGAATTCGCTGATACGCGTTACAAATCTCAAAACCGGGCAGCAGGCGGTGCTGCACGTCACGGATCGCGGGCCATTTGTGCCCGGGCGCGTGCTGGATCTTTCGATGGCTTCCGCCAAAGCGCTGGGTCTGTATCTTGCGGGAACGGGGCAGGTGCGCATCGATGTCTTCGCTGTGCCTGCGCCCATCGCGACCGGGGGCCGCTGGTGCGTGCAGATCGGCGCGTTCAAGCATGAAGATGAGGCGGAGAAGCTGCGCTCGCATCTGAGCCGGAAGTATCAGAGCGCAAATGTCATCGAGTTCAAAGGGCCGACCGGACACTGGGTGCGGATACGTCCGCTTCGCGATGAAAAAGATCGCGCAGTGGAGATTGCGCACGAGCTGAAGCCAAGCGAGGGTGAAGCGTACCTGGTGCGGCTCGATTGATTTTCAGGATTGCGGGCAGCCGCCGGCGCCCTGCAATCGCAAGCATCGCAAGCCCGGCCGGAGCCGTCCCGCAAAAGCGAGACCCCCGAGGCGGAGGGATCTGCTGTACCTCTCTTGATCCCTCCAGGTCATCGCTTCGTGAAGAGTTACTCCGCCCGCAATGCGTCGACCGGGTTTGCCGATGCGGCGCGCTGCGCCGGAATGGCGCAGGCCACCATGGACAGCACGATCATGGTCAGCGATCGAAGCCGCGAGGATAAGCGGATCGGTCGCGCTCACATTGAACAACATCGAGCTGAGCAGTTTGGAGACGGCCAGCGCGCCGACAAGGCCCGCAGCGCAGCCGATGACAGCAAGTTTTGCGCCTGAGGTAAGCACCAGGCGCACGATCTGACGGCGGCCGGAACCAAGCGCCATCCGGATAGACATCTCCTGCGCACGCATGGAGACGGTAAAGGCGATCACTGCGTAGACGCCGATGGTCGCGAGCAGCAGCGCTCCGAAGGCGAAGGCGCTGATGATCGACGTGTTGAAACGGCGCGGCGCTTCACTCGCGGAGAGCGCCTCGTCCATGGTTTGCATGTGCTGCAGGGCAAGCTGCGGATCGAGCGAAGCTACAGTGGACCGCAGCGAATTGGTCATCTGCTCCGGCGGCAGCGTGGAACGCAGAGTGATGAAGCCGTTGTAGCCGCCCTGATCTTTGGGCGCGAACTGTCCGGCCATGCTCAACATCTGTTGAGCCGGAACGTAGATCTGCTCCTGATCCGGAGCGTCGAGCGCGTTCATCTTGGTGTTCTCGACGACGCCGACTATGGTGGCCCATGGGGTCTTCGCTTCCGGCGTGCCGAGTCGGACCCGCCTCCCAACGGCATCTCCCTTCGGCCAGAAATGGTTGGCCAATTTCTGGTTGACCACGACGACCAGAGGCGTGCCTTGCTTGTCATCCGCGTTCAAGAGCCGCCCCTGAAGAAGGCGAATGCCCATCGCCTGGAAGTAGTTTCCTTCGATAGTCGACCACGGAGCCACCCGTAACTGGCCGCCCGAAGAGTCATGGGCGCTTTCATCCAGGACGTAAGCGCTGCCGCCCTGGAATCCGGAGGCGGGCAGCACATTGGTGATTCCTGCGGCGACAACTCCCGGCATTGCCTGCAGGCGTTCGAGCAATGAGCGGTTGAAAGCGTCACTAACATTCAGCGTTGGGATATTGCTGCGAGGGCAGATTGTATCCGGCAACGAGTACGTGATCGGCGCGAAAACCGGGATTGACGTCGCGCATCTTCTGAAAGCTGCGCAGGAAGGCCCCGGCTGCCGTCAAAAGAACCAGCGCAACCGCGATCTCGGTGACAACCAGCACGGAGCGAAGGCGCGCGTGGCTGCCCCCGGCGCTTCCCGTGCGGCCACCCTCTTTCAGGTTTTCATTCACACGCGTGCGAATGGCCGCGAACGCCGGGGCCAGTCCGCAGAGCGCGCCGGTTAGCAGGGCAAGAACAATTGCAAAGACGACGACGCCCATATCAAGGTGGATGCCCTCGATGCGCGGCATAGATTCCGGCAGCAGCGGCACGGTAATTTTGAGAGCAATGGCAGCGAGCAGAAGCCCCAGCACACCGCCCGCGCCGCTGAGCAGAATGCCCTCCATCAGCGAATTGCCGATGAGCGCCCGCGGTGAAGCACCAAGTGCAAGGCGCACTGCAAGTTCGCGGCGGCGCCGGATGGCACGCACCAGGAGCAGGCCTGCGACATTGAGACACGCGATGAGAAGAACGACCAGTACCGCGTAAGTCAGAATGTGGACCAGCGGCTTGCCGGAGTCGACTGCTGAATCCTTCAGCGATTTGATATGGGCCGTGATGTGAATCTGTTTGAACGCTGGCGGGAAACCACTCATGACCTCCTGCGCCACACGGCCGGCATCCTGATTAGCCTGCGCTAGGCGTAAGCCCGGGCTTGAGGCGGCCAACCATGTTGTAGCCCCAGTTCGCCGCACTGGTCGGGGACAGTTCATCCGGCGTGAAACTCATCGGGACCCAAAGCTCGGATTGATTGAGGCGGCCGGAGACGAGGGGGAACTCGAAGTTGCGAGGCATCACGCCGATGACGACGTAGGGCTTGCGATCGAGCAGGATCTTGGTGCCAAGAATTCCCGGGTCGCCGTGGAAGCGGCTTCGCCACACACGATAACTGAGCACAGCGACTGTGGCGTGTCCTTCGTCTTCCTGCCGCGTAAAGACGCGGCCCATCAAGGGTGCGACGCCGAGCGTGGGAAAAACGCCGCTCTGTCATGCGCGTGGCGTGCACCACTGCAGGCTCGCCACGGCCGGAAAGCTCATAGCTCGATCCCGTATAACCGCCGAGAGAGCTGAAGCTCGTGGTATCGCGCAAATACGTGCGTATTTCGTCTGCGGTTACGCCTGCATCATCGATCGCGCTCTCTGCGTTCAGGCTGTCGCTGATGCTGACGAGACCATCAGGATCGTGGAAGGGCAACGGCCGCAGCAGCACGCCTTCTACCAGCGAGAAAATCGCCGTCGTGGCGCCGATGCCCAGCGCCAGCGTGAGCACGACCATGAGCGCGAAGCCGGGAGTGCGGCGGAGCTGGCGCACCGCGAGGCGCAGATTCAGGAACAGAGCGTGCATGCAGGGACTCCTTCAGGATTCGTCAAGGGGAGTACATGCAACTGATCTGCCAAAACAACGGCTGCAAGTACCTGAACCCGCTGGGTATTGCTGGAGGCGCGCTGTCCGTCTCCAACTCCGGGTGTCCAAATATGGACGCGGCGGGCGATGGGCGACAGGGCTTCCGAGTTGCTCGGGATTGCGAAAATTTCGCCTGGTCGGAGTCTGGCGTCACAGCAGCTTTTCAGGAGAATTCGTGTTCTAAAAACTGAATACCTCCGAACACGCGGCCGCCCAAACGTAAGTGCTGTGAATTCGATTCAGGTCCGGTGAGGCAATGAGACGACTTTTCCCCATCGTGTTTTCTGTCTTTTTTGCTTTGGCGGGTATGGTGCCGGTGCATGGGCAGGCGGCGCTCCTGCTGGAGGAGCCCTTTGGGAAATTCGGCCGCTTCAACCCAACCGGGCATGCCGCGATTTATCTGCCGCGTGTCTGCGCGGAGACACCGGTGCAGCTGCGGCGGTGCCAGCCCGGCGAGCTGGGCGTAGTGATCAGCCGCTATCACCGCATCGACGGTTATGACTGGATCGCGGTGCCGCTGGTGCCATATCTCTACGCCGTGGATGACGTGAAGGACATTCCGGAGACGGCGAGTCGCAGCCTCGAAGCGGAATTGCGCGACAGCTATCGCCGCGATCACCTGGAAGACGTGGCGCCCGATGCGCCGAATGGCACATCGCCCAAAGGCGAATGGATCCAGCTTGTCGGCGCGTCGTACGACCGCAGAATCTATGGTTTCGAGATACCGACGACAGTTGAGCAGGACGAGCACCTGATCCAGGACTTCAACACGCGCCGCAATCGCGGCCACTTCAATCTGCTGTTTCACAACTGCGCGGATTTCTCGCGCTCGGTAATCGACCGCTACTACGATCCGCACGCGATGCGCCGGAACTGGATCGCGGATGCGGGGATCACGACGCCCAAGCAGCTGGTGCGATCGCTGGAACGCACCAGCAAAGAACGCCACATTCCGCTCGAAGTCTTCGCGATCCCGCAAGTGCCGGGGAGCATCCCCCGCAGTATCCGCGTGGATGGCGTGCTCGAAGCTTTTCTCAAGCGCAAATACGTGCTGCCGGTGGCTGTGCTGCATCCGGTTGTCGCCGGTTCGCTCGCCCTGGTCTATCTCGGCGATGGACGCTTCAATCTTCCGAAAAATCCGCCCGTGCTGGATGTCGTTGCGCTTAGTCGCTCCGCGCAGGAACAGGCTGCGCGCGAAGCACACTCTACCTCGCAGCTCACCATGAGCCCGACAGGGACTCTTGCACCGCTCGTAAGTTACGAGCCGGCACAGAAGACGGAAGTCGCCGAGCCGTCGAATAGAACAAAGGAAAAAACGGTTCCGGTTCGCATGCACGCGGGCGGTTAAAAACAAGGAGTGGCGACACTGCTCGCCACTTTGCTACAAGATGGCATGCTATTTCGCATCGTGCCGGTCCTCTGTCTGCTTCTGGCGGGGTTATTCGGGGACGCTTGTCTCGCGCAGACTGCAGCGGCGGCGAATCCGCCAGCGGCACAGAGCGTCCACCAAGGCCCGGCGTATTCCCTCCCGGCGGCAAAGCTGAAACGCGCCGAAGCACTGAATCGCGACTTCGACTGGCTGTGGGCCATCGGTACCGTCTGGAGCGTGGTCTATCTGCTGCTGTTTCTGCGGTTGCACTGGGCGGCGAGGCTGAGCTGCTTTTCTGCGCTTTGGGCAGCGGCCGCGATGGGTGCAGGGGCTCATCTTTCTGCCACTGTTGGTGGTCGCGATTCGCCTGCTCACCCTGCCGCTCTCGCTTGCGGGGCATCATCTCGGGCTGGCCTATGGTCTTTCGATTGAGCATTGGCCGGCCTGGTTCTGGGACTGGACCAAAGGCCTGCTGGTCAGCATCGCCACCACCACGCTGGTAGGCTCGCTGCTCTTCGCCATCGTGCGCCATGCGCCGCGCCGCTGGTGGCTGTGGTTCTGGCTGCTGTCATTGCCCCTGATGCTGGCCGCTGTGTATGCGGAACCCCTGATCATCGATCCGCTCTTCAACCATTTCCAGCCGCTATCGCAATCGCATCCGGAGCTGGTCGCGCAACTGGAGCAGGTGGTCGCCCGCTGCGGGCGAGACAATCCCGGCTGATCACATGTTCCTGATGAAGGCGAGCGAGAAGACGACAGAGCTGAATGCCTATGTCACTGGCTTTGGCAGCTCGAAGCGCGTCGTGGTTTGGGATACGTCGCTGAAAAAATCAACGCCCGATGAGGTGCTGTTCATCTTCGGCCACGAGCTCGGCCACTACGTGCTGGGCGATGTCGTGCATGGGCTGATGATGGCGGCCGCGGGCGCGCTGCTTGCGCTATGGCTTGCGTTTCACATAGTGCGCAAGCTCATATGCGTTTACTGGAAACGCTGGGAGGTGCCGGCGATAGAGGACTGGAGCGCGGTGGTGGTGCTGATGCTGGTCTTCACCGTCTTCTCCATCGTGAGCGAGCCCATCGGCAACTCGATCAGCCGGTACATCGAGCATCGTGCGGACGTTTATGGCCAGGAGATAGTGCATGGCATCGTTGCCGATCCGCAGGCGACTGCGGTGCACAGTTTCCAGACGCTGGGCGAGGAGTCGCTGGACATTCCCGACCCGAATCCGGCTATGGTCTTCTGGACCTACAGCCATCCGCCGATCGCGCAACGGGCGGAGTTCGCGCGCGATTACGATCCGTGGAAGCCGGGTGGGCATCCACGGTTTTTCTCGAAGTAGGTTGCGATAGTCTGGTGTTTATGGATTGCCTGTTCTGCAAAATTGCCGCGGGCGAGATTCCCGCGCAGAAGCTGTATGAAGACGATGACGCGGTTGTCTTCGCCGACATTCATCCCCAGGCGCCGGTGCATGTTCTCGTGATCCCGCGCAAGCACATCGCTTCGCTCGCGCATCTCTCGCCCGGAGACGAGCGCATCCTTGGGCATCTGCATGAAGTGGCGAAGACGATCGCGGAAGAGAAGGGCCTGAGCAACGGCTTCCGCACCGTGATGAACACAGGACGCGATGGCGGCCAGACTGTCGATCATCTGCACCTGCATCTGCTTGGCGGACGTGCGATGCACTGGCCTCCCGGCTAGGCTGGTCGCGCAGCATTAAGGTGCAGACCGGCGCATCGCATGCGACTTCGCTTTCGTGACGCCGGACCGCGCGAACTTCAGCGCAGACCAGTCTTTATCGATGGCGCAGACCTTGTAATCGACGAAGCCCTGCGACAGTCCGGCCTCGCGCACATCGTCCTGATTGAAATCCGAGGCAAGTGGGCTGGTCTGCTTTGGATGAACAATCCACAGCGAGGCGTTCGGCGGCAACGATGTGCGCGCCTGCGTGAAGGCATGGACGAGATCGCGCCGCGTGCTGACAATGAAAAGTGCAAGCGTGGTGGACGCGTCGATGCCGGCGCTGGGCGACGGCGCAGTCCGGAACCAAAGTCAGCAATTCCGAAAGCCACGCCCCATCGCCACTCGGTTGACCGAAGGATCGCGAAGCGGGTTTGCGGCTTGATATCCAGTTTGCGTTCGAGCGCTCCGGGTCCGCTTGTCTTTGGGCAAGTTCGCGCGAGCGCAGGCGCGGTGCGACTCGGGCTGAGCCATCGCGCGTTCGATGTGCGGCCGGCGCATCTTCCCAGCGAGTAAAGATCGCTCCCGGTAAGGCTGCGCGAATCGGGTCGATCTTTGCCGGGAGGCCGCCGGCAAAGACCAGCCGCAGATGGCAGGTGCTCTTGCTGGCGCGCAGGTCATGCCAAGTTCGCGTCCGTGCGATGGCAGCCGGTCGAGGTCGATGACGACGGCATCGGGTGCAGTTCGCGAAAGTAGCGGACCATGCCGCCGGGATTCTCGGGCGGCTCGTGCGATCACGCGATAGCCGGCGCGCCGCAAGCTCGCCGCATGACGCGCAGCGTCGGCCTCGTTCCAGCAGATCAGGCGCAGCGTCTTCTGCTTTGTGGATGACGGCTGCGGCATGGCCGTTGATAGCACGCGCGAATTCAAGCGGGAAAGCAAAAAGGCCCGCGAAGATGCGCGGGCCTTCTGTGATCGTTCAGGAGACGACTTTATGCCTGGATCGCCTGGAACTCGTCCTCCGCTCTTCGACGATGCCGTAGCGGCGCAGCAGGCCGGGCAGGTTCTGCGAGAAGGTGGAGCGCGGCATCACGGTGTCGCAGCCCGCCTCGATCGCCTTGCTCTTCAGCTCGCCCTGGATGTGCGCGAGGAAGCCGATGATCGACGTTCCGCGCTTGAGCTTGGCCTTGATCTTGGGGATCAGGGTGAGCGGTTTCGCGTTGGCGTTGTTCAGGTCGAAGAGGATGAGGGCGGGGCGGTCTTCCTCGGCCGGTCTCAGTCAGCTTCGTCACGATGTCTTTCTCCGGCTTGAGGAAGGCGACCTTGATGCCGAGCTTCTTCGAGACTTCCTGGATCTTGGCCAGGATGAAAAGGTCTTCGATGAAGCAGTAGATCCGGGTAGGCGCGTCCTCGCGGATGGGCACCGGCTGGACATAGTCGGTTTCGGAGTAGAAGCCGCTGTGCGGCATGCCGCGGAAATCGTTGTTCGGCGAGTGGGTCACGGGGTCGGCGACGTTGCCGTTGGCTCCGCCGCGATAGCTGTGGTCCATGGGACCGACAAAAACCTGCTGGCGGCGGCCCTTGTTCTTGCGGCGTCCGCCGGCATTTCCGTTGCCATTGCCGGGCATCGGGCGGAAGCCGTTGCCGTTGCCGTAGTTGCCCTGGTTGCCGGGACTCTTCTGGAAGAAGCGCTTGCCGGATTTCTGCTTCGGGTGGCCCCTGGTGCTGGGAAGCGGGCGCCGGAGAGGCTGCGCCATTGAGGCGCCGACGGGGCGCCATTCTGCTGCGGAGCGCCGTTCTGCTGGGCTTTGCCGCCTTTGTTACGGCGGCGTCTGCGGCGGCGGTGTCCCTGCCCCTGACCTTGTGGGGTGCTGTCCTTGCTGGTTCTGGGTCTGCGGCGCGCTTTGGGGCTGTGCCTGCACGGCTCCCTGCGGCTCGGGGGCCGGGGACGGGTTTAGTTCTGTTGTCATTCGTGCACTTCCTGGTGCATTTCTGCAGTAACGATCTTTCTTTTTTGGCGCCAGCGTTCCTTATCGCGAGACTACGCAGCAGGAATGCCGGCAGCCGTCTTGGGGGCCGGAATGGAGTTCCAGAGACGAAGACGCGCGGCATCCGCGTAACGGGAGTGCTGGCGTGGCAACGTGTTTTCTACGGGCTCGAGCGTATTGTCTGCTCTCAACAGCGGTTTTCGTGCTGGCGTTAACCGTTCGTACAGGCTTCCGAGGGCTTGATTGCAGCCCGAAGCACTGAGTCGCGGATCATACCGTAATGACTATTCGAAGTAGGGCGAACCCTCAGTCTGGTTCCGGATCCGATCCTTCTGGATCTCACTCTTCCGGTCCACGTAAGGGCATCAGCCGCTCGATAGGCAAATCCAAGCATACTTGACTGGCATGCTTCGTTGCAAGTGCAAAAGTCGCCGGATGAATCGCACGTAACCAAGGGGAAGAGAACGCAAGGCAGAAAGAGGAGCCGATGGTACGAACAACGCCGCCCGGTGGGGGCGGCGTCGTCTCAATGGCCAATCACTGGCCTCCCGAATGACCGCGTGTTCGTTTCAAGGCGGTGAAGTAAAGTCCGGTGGCGGCAGGGCCTGGTAGGCGCCTGACTCTACTCAGCCGGAAGTGAATCGCCGGGTCCTCTCTAAATTGGGGACCACGTGCGTCGCTGGCTGCCATTGGCTAGAGCAGTTGTCGTGCCAATCTGAAGACACTTTGTTTTGTTTCACTTAGTGAAGACAGCCGCCGCGGTTCTTCCGATTTCTGGAGTTCTGTGGGATCAAATTTGAGTTTCCGTAGCGCGGGACGCCCGCAGGACCCCGGATTCAGTGCTGGCAAACCGGGCAATAGTGGGTGCCGCGGCCAGCCACCACGATGCGGCGGATGGGCGTTCCGCAGACCAGGCAGGGCTGCGCCGGTCCGCATGTAGACGAAGTGCCGGAGCTGAAAAAAGCCGCGCTCGCCGGCTGCGTCGACATAATCGGAGACCGAGGAGCCACCCAGCCGGATGGCCTCGCGCAAGACTTTCTGAACGGCGCCATGGAGGCGGTCCAGTTCGGCTGCAGTGAGCCGCGAGGCCATCCGGCGGGGCCGGATCTTGGCCCGGAACAGGCTCTCGTCGGCATAGATGTTGCCGACGCCGTGCAGCAGACTCTGATTGAGCAGCGCCGCCTTGATCGAGGTGCGGCGGCGATGAAAGAGCTGGCGGAACTCCGCTTTCGAGATGCGCAGGGGCTCTTTGCCGGGACCGGTAAAGCCGCCAGGCTGCGCGTCGTCCTCTTCGGAATGATGCAGGCCCATCCGGCCAAAGCGGCGCGCGTCCACGAAGCGCAGCTCCCGCCCGGACCCCAGCATCAAAACGCCGTGGGTGTGGAGCGGGCGCGGCACATCGGGGTCGGCGACCACGAGCCGCCCGGTCATGCCCAGGTGCACGATCCACTGCACGGGATCGCGCTTTGGCTCCGGCGCGAAGTCAAAGACGATGTGCTTGCCGACGCGATGGACACGCTCGACGGTGCGGCCGGTGAGCGCCTTCGCCATCGCGGCGGGAGGAGACTTCATGGGCTCGCGCTTGCTCGAAAACCAGACTTCGTCGATGCGGTCGCCCGCGATACGCTGGTGGACGCCATTGGCAACGGTCTCGACTTCGGGGAGTTCAGGCATAGTCTCAAAACGAAGGATTCGGCACGTACTGCGCGGATGCTTTGTCCCGGTACTTCTGCCGTATATCATCAGCCTTGGCGCCGGGACGAGATTGGACTAGCTATAGATGCCGCAATGGCTCGGTCCGGTGCGATGCCGGCAGCGCCTCCCTTCAGTTGGCCAGAATGTCACTGACCCGATGCGTCAGGACTGGCGGGAGTCTGGCGACAGAAAGAATTATCGGGAGAGACAGAGTTCAGGATGCGAGCAAAGACTGCGGTGGTTTTGGGCGCCCAGTGGGGCGATGAGGGCAAGGGCAAGATCGTGGATGTGCTCTCGGAGCGCTTCTCCGTGGTGGCGCGCTATGCCGGCGGCCACAATGCCGGCCATACCGTCATCATCCGCGGGAAGAAGTTCATTCTGCAGCTTGTGCCCTGCGGCGTGCTGCGGCCGGACTGCCGCGCCGTGATCGGCAACGGCGTCGTGCTGGACCCGATAGCGTTCCTGAAAGAGGTCGAAAAGCTGGACGGGCTGGGCGTGGACACGCGGGGACAGCTTTTCGTCTCTAACCGCGCGCAGGTGATTCTGCCCTACCACCGGATGATCGAGCTGGCGAGCGAGAGTGCGCCCGGCCGAACGAAGATCGGCACAACCAGCCGCGGCATCGGGCCGGCGTACGAAGACAAGATGCATCGCAACGGTCTGCGCGTGGTGGACCTGCTGAACACTAAGATCCTGAAGACGCATATCGAGAACGCCTGCCGGGAGAAGAATGCGATCGCCCATGCGCTCTTCGGCACCGATCCGCTGGATCCGGCGCAGATCTATGACGAGTACGCTGCCGCCGCGGAGCAGGTACGCCCCTACGTGACCGACACGGCTGCGCTGCTGAATAAGGCGATTCGCGACGGCAAGAGCGTGATGTTCGAGGGCGCGCAGGGCACGCTGCTGGACATCGACCACGGGACGTATCCGTTCGTCACGTCGTCCTCGGCCACGGCGGGTGGCGCGGTCACCGGCACCGGCGTGGGGCCGACGCGCATCGGCACCGTGATCGGCGTGACCAAGGCGTATGTGACACGTGTCGGCGAGGGGCCGTTTCCGACCGAGATCCACGACGCGATGGGCGAGGAACTGCGCACACGCGGGCAGGAGTTTGGCGCGGTCACGGGGCGTCCGCGTCGCTGCGGCTGGCTGGATCTGCCGCTGCTGCGCTACTCCAACATGATCAACGGGACGGAATGGCTGGTGGTGACCAAGCTGGATGTGCTGGACTCGCTGGCCGAGATTCCGGTGTGTACCGGCTACCGCATCGACGGCAAGGAGACAGACCTGATTCCTGCCGACGTGAGCGGGCTGGAGCGCATCGAGCCGGTCTATACGAAGCTGAAGGGCTGGCAGGCTGCCACCGACGGGGTGCGCTCCTTCGAGGATCTGCCGAAGCTGGCGCAGGAGTATCTGCGCTTCCTGGAACGGGAATCGGGCGCGAAGATCGGCATGGTTTCGACCGGGCCGGACCGCGAACAGACCATGGAGATGCCGGGCTTCCACGCGACGCTCGATGCGATGCAGACGTAAGCCGGGGACGTACAGCGGAATTTGCAGTGCGCGCATCCGAGCAGTCATTCCCGCAGTTCAACAGTGGTAATGCGCCGTCTGGCGCATCCTTTTGACTGAGAGTTTCGGCCCGGAATACCATCCATACGCTTATGCATCTTCACCGCAGGGCCCGAGGGTTGACCGCACGAGACGGAGCCATCGTGCTCCTGCTGGCGGCCTGTCTGCTTCTTTATGTCTTTCCAGCGCAGGCACTGACCGTGCCGCTGCTGCACAAAGAAGATCGCCTTCACCGCGAGATTGAAAACCTGGAAGCGCAGTGGCGAACGGCTATGGTGCAGAACGATGTTGCGGCCATCAACCGGCTGCTGGCAGACGACTACCTGGGGATCAATCCCAACGGCACGCTCGAAACCAAGGCGGATGCGCTGGCGCAGCACCGCTCGGGCACGATGAAAGTCTCGAGCATCGAACCGGACAACCTGAAAGTCCGGGTCTACGGCGATACCGCCGTGGTCACGTCGCGGGTCGATGTGCAGGGCATGGACGGAGACCGTGACATCAGCGGTCGCTATCACTACACCCGCGTCTATAGCCGACGCGGCGGCGAATGGAAAATTGTGAGCTTCGAGGCCAGCCGCGTTCCCTCGGGCAGCAAGCGCTGATATCCCGCGTCCCAATTTGGAACCGTGTCAGGAGCGTTATCGTGCACCGTTCATGGTGCGGCCGAGCCCTTTAAAGGCTGTAAAAATTGGCTTGGAAACTATTTAATAACAATAGCTTACTGGAAATCTTGCCCCGATCCCGGTGCATATGTTCCACGTGGAACATTCGAGCCGGGAAAGCCGTCCTTCTACGCGATCAATCTGCGGCAGCCAGCGCCGCGTCCGCGATCATGGCGGCTTCCACGGTCTCGCGTACCGTATGCACGCGAACGATTGACGCGCCCATAAGGATGGCGATGGTGGTGGCGGCGAGCGTTGCATGCTCACGCGCCGATACCGGTGCATTCGCCGCGCCGTAGAGCGGAGCGAGCGTGTGGCCGAGGAAGCTCTTGCGGGAGATGCCGGCTAGCAGCGGCTGACCCAACTCCGCGAGTTCGGGAAGGCCCCGGAGCAGCGAGTAGTTCGCGTCCTGCATCTTGCCGAAGCCGAAGCCGGGGTCAAGAACAATACGCTCGACGCCGATGCCTGCCTCGATCGCGGCCGCGCGCCGCTCGGTGAGCTCTCGTTTGACCAGCGGTACCACTTCCTCTGGCTTGAGACGCGGCAGCGACTTCCATTCCGCTGGACGCCCGCGTGCGTGCATCAGCACGAGTCCGCACTCAAGCTCTGCGCAGGTTGCGCCCATTGCCTCGTCCCACAGCAGCCCGCTGACGTCGTTCACAATCTCCGCGCCGGCTTCGACCGCGCTGCGTGCCGGTGAGGGCGTGATACGTGTCGATGGAGATGACCGCGTCGGGCTTTGCGCGGCGGACGCCTTCGATGACCGGCAGAACGCGGTCGATCTCCTGCTGGATCGATATGGTTCCGCTGACGCCGGGCCGGGTGGATTCGCCGCCGATATCGACGATCGCGGCGCCATCGGCGAACATGCCGAGCGCCGTGTCCACCGCTTCGTCAACGGAGCGCAGGCGGCCGCCATCGGAGAACGAATCGGGCGTCACGTTCAGAATGCCCATCACGCGAGTGACTGCACCCAGCGCAAGGGAGCGGGTGCGCAGCTTCCATTCGAAATGCGCGCGAGTGTGCATCTGGGCTCAGGGTATCAAGGCAAATCGGACGGCGCTTGATACACTCCGCGTGCATGCACTCTCGTGTTCTACCGGCCATCGCTCTCCTATTGTTTGCGCCGCTGTCATTCGCAGCACACTCCAGGCATCCCCATCGCAAGGGGCCGCCGCTGGCTATCCAGGTGAATCGGCTACTGGCCAGTCCGGAGATCGCCAATGCGCACTGGGGCATCTCGGTGACCACACTGGATGGCAAGCAGGTCTTTGCGCTGAATGATGGGCAGCTCTTCGAGCCGGCTTCGAACGCAAAGATGTTTACCACCGCGACGGCCGCTGCGCTGTTGCCGCTATCGCTC
Organism: uncultured Acidobacteriaceae bacterium; assembly: GCA_963758545.1. Classification (GTDB taxonomy): domain Bacteria; phylum Acidobacteriota; class Terriglobia; order Terriglobales; family Acidobacteriaceae; genus KBS-83. The sequence goes on from CAVWVY010000003.1 coordinate 363,292, forward strand.
ACTTACACGACGAATGTAGTGGCCGAAGGAGCGATCGACAGCGCCGGCACGCTGCATGGCAACATCGCGATTCTCGGCGTCGGCGATCCGAATATGTCCGGGCGCGCGCTGCCCTACACCGCGCCGTCCGACCAGCCGAAAGTTGAATTCCCCAAGAACGAGTATCCCAATCCGCCGCTGGCCGCGCTGGAAGCCATGGCTGACCAGGTGGCGGCGAGCGGCGTGAAGCAGGTGGATGGCGATGTCATTGGCGACGACACGTGGTTTCCAGCCGAGCGCTACGGCTCGAGCTGGAGCTGGGACGATCTGGTGTGGCTCTACGGCGCGCCCATCTCGGCGCTGACGGTGAACGACAATGCGGTCTTTCTGAATGCGGACCCCGGCGCGCAGCCAGGCGACAAGATCACGCCGCAGTTCGATCCGCCGGTGCCCTATTACACACTCGAAAATTCGCTGACCACTGCACCGCAGGGGACCCAGGCGGACTACGGGATCGATCGTGCGCCGGGCTCGCTGGATGTTCGGACCTATGGCGCGATTGCCATTGGCAGCAGCGGCCTGCATGAGGGGTTGGCGCTGGAAGATCCGGCAGACTTTGCGGCGCGCGCGTTTCTTGAAATGCTGCGGCAGCGCGGCATCGCAGTGACCGGCACAGCGAAGGCGCGGCATCGCGACAGCGTGGATACGGAGAGCCTGCGCAAAGAGCAGGAGGAGGCGCTGCCGCTGACTCCGTCGACGCTCCAAACCGTGACGACCACGCCGGCCGGAAAGCGCGTGCTCGCCTCGCATGTGTCGCCGCCGCTGATCCAGGACATGACGGTGACCCTGAAGGTAAGCCAGAACCTGCACGCGGAGATCACGCTGCGCACGCTCGGCAAGCTTGTCGCGCGTGACGGCTCGCTGGGGCAGGGCACACGTGTGGTGCGGCAGTTTCTGATTTCCATTGGTGTGCAGCCGCAGGATTTCTTTTTCTTCGATGGCTCGGGACTTTCGAATGCCGACCTGATCACGCCACGCGCCGCGACCACACTGCTGACCTATGCGGCGCGGCAGCCGTGGGGACAAAGCTGGCGCTCGGCGCTGCCCGTTGCCGGTGTGGACGGCACGCTGCAGCATCGCTTCGTGAAGTCGCCCGTGAAGGGCCAGCTGGATGCGAAGACCGGCACGCTGGGCGAGGTCCGCGCGCTCTCCGGCTATCTGACGACGGCTTCGGGGCGCACGCTCGCGATCTCGATCCTGGTCAACGATCATCAGCCCGAGTCCCACGCCGAGGGCAAGGCGATGGATCAACTGGTGGAGATGATCTGGAACGCAGAGTAGGTATCCGTACGGGCGGCGGCGCCTATGGCGCGAACTGGGCAATTCGCTTCCGTTGGTCGCTCACTTCAGGCTTTTCGGCTCGATACAATCATTTCTTGCGTATCTGCTCTTCATTGCTCTTGTGTCTCGCGGCCTGTCTGGTTGTCACCGGCTGCAAGTCGCTGCCGCCGGGAAAGCCGCTGTCCTCGCTTACGCCAGAGGAAGCGCGCGGCAGAGCGGTATTTGTTTCGGCATGCGCGCGCTGCCACAACGCTTACGACACGCAGGCGCTGCATGGGCCCAGCTTGTTCGGAATTTTTCGCAAGCCATATCTGCCCAGCGGCGCACCGGCGCGGGATGATCGCGTGATGGAAGTGATCCTGCACGGACGCGGCCTGATGCCTGCCGCAGGCGGTGATCTTACGGAACAGCAATTGCAGGATCTGCTGCGATATCTGCACACACTATGAGCAAGCCATCGAATGAAAAATCGCAGTCAGCCGATTACCGTGGCCTGCTGCCGGCCATGGCGGGCATTGCGCTGTATATGTTCGCGCTGGCCGGTGTGGTGGGCTTTGGCGCGGCGACAGGTCGCTTCCCGAAACTCTTCCTGATTCTGTGCCTGCTCTTTGTCGCGGCGGCGGTGGGGCTGATCCGGCTCTACCGCTGGGGATGGGCCTTGACCAGCGCAGCCAGCTTCCTGCTGATGAGCTATGGCGTGTGGGCATACATCCACACGCGCATGGCGGCTGCACTCATCATGTCGTTTCTGAACTTGGTCTTTTTCCTATACCTGGTACGGCCCGAGGTGCGCGAGCGGCTTCGATGAGGGGCAGCTCTTTTGTCGCTTCGCTACAATAGACACAGGTATTCCGCGTGGCCGATCTCCAGGCATTCCCGTCCATCTCGATTCCATCCGCGCCTCTCACAGACTTAGTGCAGATCGATACCGCACCACGCGTACGCGCGCCCAAGCCTGCATGGCTGAAGGCGAAGGCGCCGGTGGGCGAGAACTACCACGGGCTCAAGAAGCTGGCGCGCTCGCTGAACCTGCATACAGTGTGCGAGAGCGCGCAGTGCCCGAACATCGGGGAATGCTGGGAGCACAAGACCGCTACCTTCATGATGCTGGGCAACCTGTGCACGCGGCGCTGCGGCTTCTGCGCTGTGCCCAAGGGACGCCCGGAGGCGATCGACTTCGATGAGCCGCGGCGTGTCGCGGAGGCGATTGCAACGCTCGGCCTGAAGCACGCTGTAGTCACCAGCGTGAACCGCGACGACGATGTGGTGGGCGGTGCGCGTGCCTTCGCGATGCTGATCGAGGAGGTGCGGAAGCAGGCGCCGGGGTGTCAGATTGAAGTGCTGGTGCCGGACTTCCAGGGACGCGAAGAGGCGATCCGGCTGGTGGTCGACGCGCGGCCCGAGGTGCTGAATCACAACACGGAGACAGTGCCGCGCCTTTACCGCGCGGTGCGCTCCGGCTCGCGCTACGAGCGCTCGCTGCAACTGCTCGAAACTGCGAAGCGGCTGGATCCAGCGATCATCACCAAGAGCGGCGTGATGGCCGGGCTGGGTGAAGAGATGGATGAGCTGCTGGCGGTCTTCCGCGATCTTGCGAATGCCGGCGTGGACATTCTGACGGTGGGCCAGTACCTGCGGCCATCGAAGGACCACCTGCCGATGGCGCGCTACTACACGCCGGATGAGTTTGCGGAGATGAAGGTCGCAGCGATGCAGATGGGCTTCCGGCATGTGGAGTCGGGGCCGCTGGTGCGCTCGAGCTACCACGCGCATGAGCAGGCGGCGTCTACCGGGCTGACTGTGATCGCGTAAAGCTAGATTTCATCGCCTGCGTTGATACATTTTGCAATCCCTGACAGATCAGCTACTACATCGGACGCGTTCTTTGTTCGGGGGACGCTTCCATGCTCAATCGTTTGCCTCTGCTCCGCCGACTTTCCAGCATCACTCTGGTTATGGCTGCTGCATCCACGCCCGTTCTGCTGGCGCAGGCTCCGCATGCGCTGACCAGTGCGGACCGCCAGCGCATCGACGAGATCGTGCACAAGATGACGCTCGACGAGAAGCTGGACTACATCGGCGGCACGGGGATGGCGATTCGCGCGGTCCCGTCTGTTCATGTGCCTGCGCTCCAGATGTCGGATGGGCCGGTGGGTGTTCGGCAAGACTCAGGATTTCCTTCGACGACTTATGCGGGCGGCATCGGGTTGGCGGCGAGCTGGGACCGCGAACTCGCAAAGCGCGTTGGCGCAGGCATTGGGCGGGATGCGCGGGCACGCGGGATCAACTTCATGCTTGGGCCGGGCGTGAACATCTATCGTTCGCCGCGCAACGGACGTAACTTCGAATACTTCGGCGAAGATCCCTTCCTCACCTCGAACATCGCCGTCGGCTATATCACCGGCATGCAGGAGCAGGGCGTCAGCTCGACGATCAAGCACTACATGGGCAACAACTCCGAGTTCCTGCGCCACGATTCCGATTCGATTATTGACGCGCGCACTATGCATGAGATCTATCTGCCGAGCTTCGAGGCCGCGGTGAAGAAGGCGCATGTCGGCGCGGTGATGGATTCCTACAACTTCGTCAATGGCGTGCACTCAACGCAGAATCCTCACATCAACATCGACATCCTGCGCAAGGAGTTCGGCTTTGAGGGCACGATTATGTCCGACTGGGACGCGACCTACGACGGCGTTGCGGCCGCGAACGGTGGCCTCGATATAGAGATGCCGAAGGGCGACCACATGAATCGTCAGACCCTGGAACCGGCGATCAAATCAGGGAAGGTTTCCGAAGCGACGATCGATGACAAGGTGCGGCACATCCTCTCGACCGCGATGATGTTCGGCTGGCTGGATCGCGACCAGACGGACACGTCCATCTCGTATGTAGACCGCAGCAACCGGGAGACGGCGCTTGATTCGGCGCGCGAGTCTGCCGTGTTGCTGAAGAACGAAGGGAATCTGCTGCCGCTCAATAGGTCGCAGATCAAGAGCATTCTCGTCGTCGGGCCGGATGCGTATCCGGGCGTACCAGTGGCTGGCGGCAGCGCCGGGGTTCGACCTTTCCACACTGTCAGTCCGCTGGAGGGACTCACGGATGCTCTAGGCACTACGGCGACAGTGTTCTACGACCGCGGCCTGCCTACGATCTCGGAGTTGGCGCACGCGACGAACTTCACCACGGAGTCGACGGGCGGCAAGCCGGGCCTGACGATGGAGGTCTATGCGAATGAAAAGCTCTCCGGTCAGCCGAAGCAGAGATCGACGGTGGAACACCTCAACATCGCCGGCGCTAGCTGGGACTCCATAAGCGACAACCCGGACGCCCTGCAAGCGCTGGTGGATGCCGGGAACACGCACGTGTCGCGCCGCTTCACCGGATACTTCACCGCGCCGGCTGCCGGGAAGTACATTGTTGCGCTCGAGGGTGCGGGTGAGGGCACGGGCAGCCGCGTGTACCTGGACGGCAAGCAGATCATCGACAACTGGGAGATAGTGCGCGCCTTTCAGCCGCACGTCACTCTCGAGTTGTCCGCCGGCCCGCACAAGGTCGTTGCCGAAGACTGGCAGACGTTCGTCATTGGCGGCCGGATGCGGCTGGGCATCGTTGACGAAACGAAGATCGTGAACGAACGGGCGAAGGAACTCGCCGCCAAGGCCGATGTGGTTGTGTTGGCGGCTGGATTTTCGGCCGCGAGTGAGAGCGAAGGGGGAGACCGCACCTTCACTTTGCCTTATGGCCAGGATGAGCTGATCCAGGCGATGGCGGCGGCGAACAAGAAGGTGATCGTCGCGGTTACATCAGGCGGAAATGTGGATTCGAGTGCGTGGCTGGACCGCGTACCTGCGTTGCTCGAAACCTGGTATGGCGGCCAGGATGGCGGCATCGCGCTGGCCGAGATCCTGCTGGGCGAGGTGAACCCCTCCGGGCATCTGCCGGCCACCTTCGAGCGGCGTGCAGAGGACAATCCGACATTCGCGAACTACTATCCGGAGCCGGGGACAAAGCGCGTGGTCTACAAGGAAGGCATCTTCGTGGGCTATCGCGGCTATGAGCACAATCACGTCAAGCCGCTCTTCCCCTTCGGCTATGGGCTTTCCTATACGACGTTCAAGTTTGCCAACCTGGCGGTGAGCCCGCAGTCCGCAGGCGCGAATCCGCAGGTGAATGTCACGTTCGATGTGACGAATACCGGCTCGCGGCAAGGGCGCAGAGGTGGCGCAGGTGTACGTTTCGCGAAGATCACGCAAAGATCGAGCGTCCGGAGCGCGAACTGAAGGGCTTTGAGCGAGTGTCGCTGGCGCCGGGAGAGACGAAACATGTGTCGGTGACGCTCGATGCTCGAGCGTTTGCGTTCTGGAGTCCGGAATCGAAGAAGTGGACGATCGATCCGGGCAGGTTCACGATCCACGTCGGCGATTCGGTAGAAGATACGCCTCTGACGAGCAGCGTGGAAGTGACGAGCGCGACTGCTGCGAACTCAAATTTCTAACGCAAAAACAGCACCCCGCTCAGAGAGAGCGGGGTGCGAGGATTATGACTCGGTGCTTACTGCATCAAGTCGATGAGATTCGTGATGAAGTAAGTGATGGGGTCATAGACGACCACGTAACCGTCGTAGTAGCCCATCTGGTAGCCGGGAGGCGGTGGCGGCATATAGCCATACACGTCCGGGGGCAAAGGCTGCAGGTAACCGATGTCCGCATAAGGGTAGTAGCCGCCGATTACGAATCTTGGGCGGCGAGCGCGGTTGATGGCGCGCATCCGCGCTGCGTAGTAACCGCGCAGGCGGTCGCGATCCGACGGCCGGAAGCTGTAGGAGGGCCGGCTTTGTGGTGGACGACCCCACTGCGGTGGCCGGCCATGCACAGGCTGGTTCACTGGGCGCTGGTGGTTGGGCCGGTTCGATGGCGGTCTTGCGCCTGGCTGGCGGTTTTGCCGGCCGCGTCTGCACAGGTGCGGGCCGTGTCTGCGCTGGCCTGGTCGTGGGCTGCGGTTTGGCCGTTTCGGAATGTGTGGGCTGCGGCCGGGCCTGCTGAGGCCGCGCAGGTTGCGGCTGCGTATTTTGCGGCCGGGCGGTAGATTGCGTATGGGTCGGCTTGTTGCCACTCGGCCGGGCCCCAGGCGCCGGGCGAGTGCCGGGTCGCGGCTTTGCAGACTCGGCGGGTTTTGTCTGCCGGTTGTCCTGCGGGTTTGGGCGATCCTGTGCGTGCAGTGCCGGCAGCAGCACCACGGTGAGACTGCATGCGAGAAGTCCGTGTAAGAGCCGAAGAACGCTTCGATCCATCGACATTTCCTCTCCGTCCTCCGAAGATTGCCTGGAGGCTAGGGCCGAGGCTGCAGAAAATTGACAAAGCCATGCGTCCCGGTCTGCTGCCCTTGGATGCCATATTCTGGAAAACGTCCGCTAGAATCTAGCTTTGCCACGAGGAGGGAAGAAACATCATGGCAGTTTCGACGATGGCCACCATTCCGGCGCTGAAAACGATTCACCAGCAACTGAAGGCGCGCATGGAGAAGGCCGTGAATGACTTCCGGCAGAACCTGGCTTCCACGCGCACAGGCCGAGCCAATATCCAGATGCTGGATCACGTGCGCGTTTCGTATTACGGCGCGGAGATGCCACTGAACCAGGTGGCGCAGCTTTCGATTCCCGATGCACAGACGATTCTGATTTCGCCGTTCGATCCATCGGCGATCGCGGAGATCGAAAAGGGACTGCGGACGGCGGACTCGAGCTTTAACCCGCAGAACGACGGCAAAGTGGTGCGGCTGAAAATCCCGGCGATGACCGAGGAGCGGCGCAGGGATGTGGTGAAGCAGCTGAACAAGGTGCTGGAGGAACACCGCACGGGCATCCGCAATGTGCGGCGCGACGGCAACGAGGCGATCAAGAAGGCGGCGAAGGAGAAGCAGATCTCCGAAGATGAGGAGAAGCGCGCGCTGGACGAGATCCAGAAGCTGACCGATGAAGAGATCAAGCGGATGGAAGAGCTCTCGAGGAACAAAGAGAAGGAAGTGATGCAGGTCTGAGATTTTGAAGCATGCTTGGAAAGTGAGTGGGCCAGGTTATCCGATCATTCAGGAGAAGCAGCGTGATCTTCTTGTGGGCCCTTATGATTGCGTTACTCACCGCGATGGTCTTGCTGTTTATCGGACAGAGGACCGCAAATACACTTCTCTCGGCGATAGCCATTTCACTGTGCGCGTTGCTCACTGCGGTGCTTGCGGCGATGTACGGATTTCATCATAAGTACTGGTCGGCGGCAGTCTTCGCGGCATTAGCTTTTACTCAGGCAACATCTGCCCGTCGCAAATGGATAGGCAGCCAGTCCGAAGCACCCAGATGAAAACACCGTATATACGGCCGCTCCGGGAGGAAGACGCTCGCGCGGCGACCGAATTATGTGAGCAGTTGGGCTACCCCACGGATCTCTCGGTCCTGCTTGGCCGGATACGGCAGATTGCTGCCGATCCCCACCGCGCCGTCCTGGTGGCGTGTGTGGATAACGCTGTGGTGGGGTGGATCGATCTGAGCATCGAATACCACCTGCAATCCGAGCCCGCGGCTCTGATCGGCGGGCTGGTCGTTGCGGAAACTGCACGAAACAAAGGGATCGGACGGCAGCTTTGCCAGGCTGCGGAGGCGTGGGCTCGCGGGTGCGGGATAACACGAATCCGGGTTCGCTCGAATACCATCCGGGATCGGGCGCATGCTTTCTATCTCAGAGATGGATATGCGCGAGTGAAGACTTCTGCGGTCTTCGAGAAGACACTTTCCAATTTCTGACGCGCCAAAGGAAGAAACTCTCCCGCCCTGCCCCTCGTCAGGTTGAACAGCATTCGGATAGGTGGGGCCGTCAACCGACTGCTCTTGTGACTGTTCTTAACTGAAAAACCACGGGAGCGAAAACTTCGCAGACCCGTAATCACCGAAAATGCCAAAAGCAGCCGGTTCAAAAAAAATTGGGGAGCATGTCGAATCCTTGTTCCCTCCTTCGACATACAGGTAGAAGGAGAAAACGCCATGAACTCGAATGGGAGCTTCGCCACAACGACATCCGCCGGGTTTCTGCTGGTGCTCATGCTCGCCGCGGGCGCCGCTCGTTCGTTTCCATGCGTCGCGTGCGAGGTGAGCACCTCCTACCACTCGGCGGTCCGGGTCTATGATCGGGCGCGCGCGTGGGGCACGATCGCGCACTGGTGGATCGATCCCGAATCGGCCTCCCCGACACGGCAACCAGGCCCTTCTCCGAAGCCCGAAGATGTGTGCCAGGCGCGTCCGGCTGAGGCGCGGATGCGGTGAAGGATCTGGCTTAGCATCGTCACTATGATCGAAGGTGCTCGCTTTGCCCTCTTTGCCACAGCAGCCCTACTGCTGGCGGTGACACCCGGCCCGGGCATGCTGTACGTCCTGGGCCGCACCATGCATGGCGGGCGGCGGGAAGGATTCCTTTCGTCGCTTGGGACCTTTGCCGGCGGATCGGTGCACGTGATTGCGGCGGCGCTGGGTTTGTCGGCGGTGCTTGCGACTTCGGCGACCGCATTTCAGGTGGTGCGGTATGCGGGCGCGGCATATCTCGTCTATCTGGGAATTGCAATGATCCGCAGCCGTAACCTGCCGTCGAAAGGGGATGCCCAAGTGCCAGAGTCAATGCCAGCCCGTTCGTCGCGGCCATTTCTGCAGGGAATCACGACCGAGGTTCTCAATCCGAAGACGGCGCTCTTCTTCCTCTCATTCATCCCTCAATTTGTATCGACGGCCCGCGGACATGTGACGCTGCAGTTCCTCGTATTGGGCGCCGTTTCCGTGACGCTGAATACCTGCGCCGACCTAGGCGTGGTGATGGCGGCAGGTGCGTTGGCCGAAAAGCTGAAGCATGACCGGCAGTTTGCGCGCCGGCAGCGCACAGCCTCCGGCGTGGGGATGATCGGGCTTGGCATTTACGTCGCTGCCCGGTAGCTCCAGGTTCGAGCAGCGCTTTGGCAACACAGGGGTTGTGAAGCCAATAGCTACTAATGAATTACCTGTCGAGTTGCCTGAGCGGCTCGCAGGAGGTGCTTTGCCCGTTGGCGTTGAGAAGAATTGCGCCCCGGAATCTGGCGAGTAACGGGTTCCAGATGAGCAACTTGCGAAAGGTTGCCTGCCCCGTCCGGAGGGCCTGTATCTCCATTTAAGTGCCGTTTTTCGCCGTTCGGCGCACCTGGGTTTCTGGTTTGTCACCCGGGAAGTAGCCTGATGCTGAAAGAGTACCGCCTGACCTATCGCGGGATTCTTGTTCCATAGTCTGTAATTGCATCTGGATTCAGTAGGATGAAACATCCCGTTCCAAAACGGGAGGGGCGCCGGATGGCAGCCTGCAGGCTCAAACACAGGAGATCTTGAAATGTCGAAAGCTGTCAAATATGCAGAGCGGGCTGTAACCATCGCTGCCCAGGGCGCGTGGACTATCTTCGAAAAGCTCAACAGCATCAAGCCGAACGCCTCGTTCACCCCCAAGTGGTCGGATAAGCCCCTCTTGAAGAGCTACCAGAAGGAGAAGCCTCCGCTGGGCTGGCCACGCACCACAGACTCGCTATGCCCCCGGTGCGTTCCGGAGATTCGCCAGCAGATCATCGACGGCAAGCTGCCGCACGAGATCCTGCTGAACGAGAAGGTCGGCGAGATCAAGGCGCAGATCATCGAGCGCGACGGCCAGATTCTGATGGTGAAGGATTGCCCCAAGCACGGCCACTTTGAAGACGTGATGTCGATCGACACCAACTTTTTCAAGCACCTCGAAGAGGTCTTCCCGGGGCGCGATATCCGCGCACATAACGACGAGAAGCTGCACAATCATGGCACCTCGACGGTGACGCATGGCCGCGGATCGGTGTTGACCATCGATCTGACCAACCGCTGCAACATGATGTGCGATCCGTGCTTCATGGATGCGAACCAGGTGGGCTTCGTTCACGAGCTGACGTGGGACGACATCAAGACCATGCTGGACAACGCGATTTCGATCAAGCCGCGACGCCAGATGTCCGTACAGTTCTCGGGCGGCGAGCCAACGCTGTCGCCGTACTTCCTGGATGCCGTCGCCTACTCGCGCAAGGTGGGTTACAACTCGGTGCAGGCGGCAACCAACGGCATTGAGTTTGCGAAGTCGAAGGAATTCTGCCGTGCCGCTGCGGAAGCGGGTCTGCGCTATGCGTACCTGCAGTTCGACGGCATCGGCAACGCCGCGAACTCGCACCGCAAGGTGGGCAACGCGTTCGACGTCAAGCTGCAGGCAATCCACAACCTGCACGAGGCGGGTGTGGACATCGTCCCGGTGACCACGATCATCAACGGCATCAACAACGAGCAGGTTGGGCACATCATCCAGTTCGCGCTCGACAATCCGAAGCGGATCAACTTCCTTAGCTTCCAGCCGGTCAGCTTTACCGGACGCGACGAGGAAGTCAGCGACGAGCGGCGCCAGGCGCAGCGCTACACGTTGAGCCATCTGGCGCATGACGTGAAGAACCAGACCGGCATGGGCATTCCGGAGCGCGATTGGTTCCCGATCAGCTTCATGAGCACCTTCTCCGACTGGGCCGACCTGGTGCATGGGCCGACCGCGGACTGGGGCCAGCTCTCCTGCGGATGCCACCCGAACTGCGGCATCGGCATGGCGCTGATGATCGATAAGGAAACCAAGGAAGCCGTTCCGGTGACCGCGTTCCTGAATGCCGATCGTCTGGCCAAGGACGTGGCGAAGGTGAACGACGCAGCGCGCGGGAAATTTCTCTCCGTCGTCGGTGTGGCGCTCGCGCTTCTGCGCAACTACGATCCGACCAAGTCGCCGACGCACTTCCGCATCCTGGACCTGCTGCAGAAGTTCGACAAGTGCTTTGGCGCAACCGGCCGCAACTACGGCAAGGTGACGGGCGACCGCACCATGGCGGACATCGAGAAGCGCCGCGCGGACCGCTGGAACTTCCTGTTCATCGCAGGCATGTGGTTCCAGGACCTGTTCAACTACGACTTCCGGCGCACCGAACAATGCATCATCCCGTACGCGACGCAGGAGGGCGAGATCAGCTTCTGCGCGTACAACACGGGCGTGGGCTGGCGGAACATCATCGAGAAGATGCACATGACGGCAACGCTCACCAAGTGGTACGAGGAGCATGGCCGGCATGAGATCTTCGCGGGTGGCAAGAAGGTGGGCCTGGGCGAGGCGGAGCACACGCTGGTGCTGAACACCGACCACGTGAATGCCGCGGCGAACGACACCTTCGAGAAGTCTGGCATTGCGAAGAACAGCCGCGAGGAGAAGATCCGCGCGCGCGATGCCAAGATCAAGAGCGATGCCGAGAACGCGAAGATGGCGCGGCTCTACAAAGAGCATGTGCTGGGCGAGAAGCCGGTCGAAGGACTGGTTTCGCTCGACGCCATCAAGCCTGCTCCCAAGGTGCGTGTTGAAACCGAAGAGCCGGTGATGGGCGACTAGGCAACAGCCGCTTTACAGGAAACAAGGCCGCCAGCGATGGCGGCCTTTGTTGTGTGATGCGCGAGAGCAAGTGATAAAAGTACAATCGTCGGGTATGGCCGCACTCTACGAGTCAATCCGCGAATCTCTGTTGGGTCTTGGGCCACATCATCCAGTCCTGCGTCAGGCCATTCGTCTTCAGGCGAAGCTCAATGGCTTCAGGCTCACTGCGTCCGACCGTTGTCTCTCGCTGTCTAAGGGCAATCGTAGAATGCTGCTCCCGCTGAACCATCATCCCCAAGTTCCCACGGCGATCTATATGTGGGATTTGTACTTTGACACCATAGAGCCAGAAATCAATGGTGAACTGGAGACACTCGACTTTTCCGTGCCCGGCTTGCGCCGTTACAAGAACACCGGGATCTCTTTGTGGGCGCCTGGGATGGCTGAAGACGATACGATGTCCGTCTATACAGCGCACTATGCTCCCCAGGCCGGCGACATTGTTTGGGATGTGGGAGCGCATGCCGGCGCGACCGTCTACTTCTTTGCCCAAATGGTCGGTCCGGCAGGCAAGGTATATGCGTTTGAGCCCGACGACCTTAACTACGATTTCCTGCTGCGTAACATCCGACTCCACGACTTGAAGAACGTTGTTCCGATTAAGAAGGCTTTAGCCGGAGAGACAGGCACTGCGTCTTTCAGCATGGATGGAACGCAGGGCGCGGGACTCGAAGGGTTCTCACAGTGCGTTGACCGGACGAAGATGTGTACGGTGGAAACGCTGTCCTTCCAACAGGCTTGCCAGGAATATGGTGTTCCCAACTTTGTCAAGGTGGATATCGAAGGCGCAGAGACTGATGTGGTTGAACGCTCACTGCCGTTTATCGCGCAGAACCATATCCATTTTGCAATCGAAACGGACCATCGTATTCACGGTGAATTCACCACCGGACCAATCTGCCGTTTGTTTTCTAGCATCGGCTACGAGATCTTCTCTTCTACCGAATACGGTATTCAGTTCGCCTGGGCGCAGCCTCCTCGCGGATGAGCGGAGTGACAGACAAGCAGGCAAGAACCGATCTACAACAAGGTCGCCAGCGATGGCGGCCTTTGTTGTCTCTGCACATGAAATACTTGTGGGATGACGGACCAGGCCAGCACGAAACGACCGGCGGGTGTGTACCTCATCGCGATCTATTTCACCGCGCTGTGGCTCTATTCGCTGGGCAGCTTCCTCTATGTGCTGTTGATCCGGTTCACGCCGGAGATGCGGCAGCAGGCGATCACAGTGCTGAAGACGACGCCGGTGGCATTTGCGTCGATCGCGATCTCTGAAATGAACGGATTGCTGATGCTGCTGGGGGTCTGGCTGCTGTTTGCGATGCGGCGGCTCGGCGTGGGGCTCATGCTGGCTTCGACCATCCTCCTGGGAGCGCTGATTGCGGTGTCCTGGCCAAGGATACTGGGGCACTACACCTCCGGCTCCCTGCGTGTGCTGATGCTAGGCGGCAGCAGTCTGATCCTGCAAGTGGCCGCGACCATTTACGCCTTTCGCCTAGAACGGCGAGGACTGCTACGCTAACGCTATGCAAGTGAGAGACGGTGCTGCGTGCGCGTTGGTGCTGTCCGCGGTCGCAACGCTGGGCACAAGCGGTTGCACGCTCTATTCCGAGCGGAAGACGCCGACGCTCGCGATGACGACCAGCGCGGAGCAAGTGGACCGCATCTTCTGGCAGGACGTGGCGCAGGCGAAGTGGACCGAGGCGAATACGCTGCTGGCGCCGAATGCGATATGGCGCGTGAATGGAGAGGTGGTGCCGCGCGCACAGATCGTGCCGTGGCTGCAGTCGCTCGGAGTGCATGGCGTCGAGGTCACGAATGTTGTGCCGACGCCGGCGGTGAATGACATGAACCTGGTCTACACAGTGCAGATACAGGCGGACAAGGCGGTTGCCGCCCAGGTGAGCGCGAGCTGCGCGGGCAAGCCCCAGACGCTGAGCGCTTTGGCGGTGTGGCAGCAGCCGCAGCCTACGGGAAAGCCGGAGAAGGACAAGCAATACCGCGGCTACCTGTTGACGGTGCATGATCTGACGGCTACGGGCGATGCCGGCTGCCGTTAAGCCGGCCGCATCGCCGGCGGCTGCGCGCGGAGAATTTTCAGAGAGCGATTCTCCGGCAATGCGGGCTGCATTGCTGGCGTGGTACGGCGCGCACCGGCGCGAACTGCCATGGCGTGCGACCCGGGATCCGTATCGCATCTGGGTTTCGGAGATCATGCTGCAGCAGACGCGGGTCGCAGCAGTACTGGAACACTACAGGCGTTTTCTTGAGGCGTTTCCGACGGTGCAGGCGCTGGCCCGGGCAAGCGAGCCGGAGGTGCTGGCCTTGTGGAGCGGCCTGGGCTACTACCGCAGGGCGCGCATGCTGCACCGCGCGGCAAAGGTGGTGGTCGAGGAGGCCGCGGGCGCGATGCCGCGCACGGCAGAGGGACTGCGCGCTTTGCCGGGTGTAGGCGCGTACACGTCGGCGGCGGTAGCGAGCATCGCATTTGGCGAGCCGGTTGCCGTGGTGGACGGCAACGTGGAGCGCGTACTGGCGCGGGTCGCGGGCTGGTCTGCGGATGAGAGTGGGTTTGCTGTTCGGGTTCGCGCGCTGGCCGGCGCGCTGGTGGATCCCGAGCGGCCGGGTGATTTCAACCAGGGCATGATGGAGCTGGGCGCGACGGTGTGCCTGCCGCGCGCGCCATTGTGCCTGGGATGCCCATGGCAGCCGTGGTGCCGCACGCGCGGTCCGCACGCAATGCCGGCCCGGCCGCGCCAGCAGCGGCAGCACAGCGCGCGCGTGGTGTGGCTGCGTGGAGCCGGCGAGAAGCAGAAGGTCCGGCTGGTGCAGCGAGCCGCGGATGCCTCGCTGATGGCGGGCATGTGGGAGCTGCCGATGTATCAGCCTGCGCCTGAAGAGGCTCCGGAGTTCACGGTACGCCATGCCATCACGGTTACGAATCATGTCGTGGATGTGTATGTGCGGCGAGCCGGAGCGCCGCGGCATGCGGCGGACATCTGGGTTCCCACGGGCGAGCTTCCGCAGCGTGCTCTTACCGGGCTCACTCGCAAGATACTGCGCCGCACCGGCCTGCTGATTTAGTTCTGCATCACTTCCCTGTGAAGAACTCGGACATCGAAGGCGCCGTGGCTGCGGCGCCCGGAGGATTCGGCAGCCCGAGGAGTTCCATGATGCTGCGCAGCATGCTCTGGTGCTGATAGAGCGTCGTCGATGTCTGGGTGTAGCCGATCTTCGCCAGTGGACCCCAGAAGACGGGGGACACGTGGCCGCCGTGGTGCGTGTTGTCGGAGGCGGCGCCTTCATCGAAGTTTACGATCAGGAGTCCATCGCCCCCCGGCGCGAAAGCGGAGTTGTTGGACAGCGGCAGAACGACGTTCGTCTGCAGCCAGGTGTCCGCCTGCTGCGGCGTTCCGTCATGCGCATCGTCATTGACGTTTGGAACGATGTAGGAGAACTCCGGTAAGGTGCCATTGGCGAGATCGACGGCGAATTGTGAGAATGGCCAGATCACCTGGTTTGCGACTTGCGGGTTTTTCGCGATGTCGGAGAGCATCGCAAACGGATTATGCCGGATGAGATAGGGCCCCGTGTTCCCGCCGACATAACCGCGCGAAATGCCCTCCGCGTAAATCCTGAAGGGAATATTTGCAGCGAGCATGCGCCGAGCCAGGTTGTCGACATTCCAGACCGTAGTGGAGTAGTCATTATTTGTCAGCAACTGTCCCGTGGTCAGCATGAAGTAGTTGCCGATGGAGGGATGGGTATTCGCGTAATAGTTCGTCGGCAGGGCGCCATTGGCGATCAACTGATTGAGGTTGGGCCACGCGCTGCTGCGGACGACGGTTTGGTAGCCTTGGTTTTCCTCCATCACCAGGACAACGTGCGCACTCTGCGGTGTCGTCGATTGCACAGTCACGGTCGCCTCGCCGGAGACGGCACTATCCTGGACACTGGTTGCTGTCACGGTTGCGGCGCCGGCTGAACCGGGAGCGGTGAACAGGCCGGCCGTGCTGATTGTTCCCGCGGTGACAGACCACGTGACCGCTGAGCTGAAACTGCCGGTGCCCTTGACCGTGGCCGCACATTGCGAGGTCGCATTGAGGCTGACGGCCGACGGATTGCACGCGACCTGGACCGAAGTGACGGTGGAGGATCCCTGCTGCACGGTGACGGAGGTGCTGCCGGACTTGCTCGGATCCTGGGTGCTGGTCGCGGTCACCGTTGCGGAGCCTGCTGTAGCCGGAGCGGTGAAGACACCGCTGGAACTCACCGTGCCGCTGCTTGCGGACCATGCGACCGCGGAACTGTAGCTGCCCGAGCCCTTGACCGCGACCGTGCATTGCGCGGTGGCATTCGTTGCAACGGCGGCGGGCGCGCAGGCCGGCGTGACGGAGGCAATGCTTGATGAGGAACCGCTCGATGAGGGACTGTTAGCTCCTCCGCCGCAGGCCGCCAACATCATAAAAACGAGGAATGGCGCCACGGCATGACAGGCCCACGGAACGAAGCGCGGTTCTGTGCGTGAGTGCCCCAAAGTGCCCATGAGGAATGCTACCTCCAGAGGGAGTTACCGTAGGGCCGTTGGAGCCAGGATGCCGGGGGCCGCAGTGATTCGGCAGGACAACGGGTTCCAAATTCGCATGCAGAAGGATGATACGCTTCCTCTTTACTTCAGGAGTATCTCGAATCATGAGTGCAGGCGTTGTGCGAAGTACTTTAGTGACCGTCGCAGCTGCCGGTCTGACTATGCTGGCGCAGGCGCAGGATTCCTCACGGGGGTTACCTTCTGTGCCGCAGGTCGCCGGTGTGCCGGCCGCTGCTCAGCAGGCGGCGAGCCATATCGATCCGGAGCGCATCCGAGCCGCGGTGAAATATCTTGCAGACGACAAACTGCAGGGGCGCGGGCCGGGCACGGAAGGCGACCGCATGGCGGCGAAGTATCTGGCGGATAAGTTTGCCGAATACGGTCTGACGCCAGCAGGCGATGACGGTTCGTGGTATCAGAAGGTGCCGCTGTACGCCGTGAAGACCGTTCCAGACAAAACAACTTTTCAGCTTGTCCCGAAGAGCGGCGATGCGCTGACGCTGCGATATGGCGCAGACTTTGTGACGAATAACCAGACCGGTGCGGCGGTTGCGGATATCGATGCGCCGATTGTGTTTGTGGGCTATGGCATTCATGCACCCGAATACAACTGGGACGACTACAAAGGTCTGGATGTGAAGGGCAAAGTGGTGCTGGTGATCGTGAACGAGCCTCCATCGGAGGATGCGGCCTTCTTCAAGGGAAAGGCACTGACCTACTACGGGCGCTGGACATACAAGTTTGAAGAGGCGGCACGGCAGGGGGCGATCGGCGCGCTGGTTATTCATCGCGAGGACCTGGCGAGCTATCCCTGGCAGGTGGTGCGGAGCTCGTGGTCGGGCGAGAAGAGCTATCTGGTGGGCGATCCCAACGCGAAGCTCGAAGCGGCGGCATGGATCCAGCACGATGTCGCGCAGAAGCTGGCGCAGTCCGCGGGACAAGGCATTGACGCTCTGATCGAAGAGGCAGGCAAGCACTCTGTCTCGCGCGAGACCGCATGGCGGCTGAAGGCGCACATCGTGAGCGAGAAGCGCTCGTTCGAGTCGGAGAATGTGATCGGCATGGTGAGCGCGAAGGGCGCGGGGCCGGAGCAGTCCGTCCTGTACACGGCGCATTTCGACCATCTGGGGATGGATAAGAATCTCCCCGGCGACAAGATTTATAACGGCGCGGCAGACAATGCGACGGGCTGCGGCATTCTGCTGGAGCTGGCGCGCGCCTATGCGGATGCCGCGAAGGCCGGCGCACCGCCTCCACATCGCGTGTACTTTGCGACGGTGACGGCAGAAGAGCAGGGCCTGCTGGGATCGGAGTATCTCGGTACGCATCCACCAGTGCCGCAGAAGGACCTGACGCTCGATCTGAACTACGACATGCTGTTGCCTGTTGGGCTGCCGACGTCGACGGAAGTCTCCGGCGCGGAGCGGACGACGTTTTATCCGACGGTGGAGAGCACGGCGAAGGACTTCAACCTGACGATCCAGCCCGACCAGTTTCCGGGTGCAGGGCACTACTACCGGTCGGACCACTTCTCCCTTGCGCGCTATGGCATTCCTGCATTTTCCATCGGGCAGGGGACGTTGTTCGCCGGACATGATGCGGCCTGGGGCGAGCAGCAGATGAAGCAGTTCACCGCGCAGCGCTACCATCAGCCGAGCGATGAATACAGGCCCGACATGGATTTCCGCGGCGATGCGCGGATGGCGCAGTTCGGCTTCGATCTGGGCTGGCTGGCATCCGCGGCAAAGGCCGAGCAGGGCTGGCAGGCGGGAGATGAATTTGAAGTGGCACGGAAGAAGAGCAGCGGCCAGTGAGAGGCGGAGCCTTGCGCGACTCTGCCGCGCCGCGCGCGTTTCTATGTGTATGCGGATACCGGCACTCGTCCTGCTCGTGCTGTTGACTGCGCCGTCGTTGGTGAGAGGGCAGCAGCAGCTTCCTCTGCCACGACTGCAGCGCCGGCAGCAGGCCCTGGCAGAGGACGGCATCTTCCGGCCGGGGCGATCCAATCTTCCCAATGAAGCGAGTGGTTCGTATGCACTGAGTCCCAATCCGGCGGAGGTCATCGAGATCATCCTGAACGGAGATGGCAGCGATGTCCGCTTGCAGGGATACCTGACGCGCATGGGCGATGGCGTTTCGGACCGTGGCGCTCCGCTCACCTATTTCTTTGCGCGGACCACTGTGAGCCCGGCGCAGCTCACGTTCATCACCCGCCAGGTGCACGGGATCTGGTGGAGCTTTGCGGGAAATATCGGCCGCGGCAGTGTGCAGATGAGCACGCAGAAGGGCTTCTACTTTCTGAACGGCACGCTGACCGAGCATTTCGATAACGGGCAGTCAGCTCCGCAACGTGTCAGTTTGCCTTTGCTCCCGGAGGGACAATCTCCGCAGTAGCGTGGCTCTTGTTCGGCACAGGGATGGGCGCCGGTTTGTTCAGGTACCACGGAATGTTGATCACCAGCACACGCTGGCTACCCTTCACCAGAAGCATGAGTTTCAACACCTGCGCGCGTTGGTTGTGCAGCAGATTCTGCCACCAACGGCTGACGACCAGCTCCGGCACCAGAACAGCGATCTGGCGATGCGGATTTTCTGCTTCGACCTTCAGGATGCGTTCAACTAGCGGGGTAACGATGTAGCGATACGGCGAGCGCAGGATGATGAGTTTGGGGACGGGGAGCTTTGCCGCCTGAAGCGGTTCCACGACCATGTGCTGCCAGATGGGTGTGAGCTCGTCGTCCTTGTCTTCGATGTCCTGATCGTCGCCGGTGTGAACGTGGATCGCGCGGATGTCATCGGAGAGCATGAGCGCGAAGCGCAGGCCCTTTTCGGAGATACGGCTCCAGCGATCCATGGGAATCAGGACAATGGGCGCCTTGATGTCGTCGAGGCAGAGAGGCACCGGGTTTTCAACCTCGGCAGCCACGCGGTTGTAATGCCGTTTGACGCGCAGCATGAGAAAGATGAGCAGCGGCACCATCACAGCGGTGATCCACGCGCCCTCTGCGAACTTGGCCACCAGGACAACGATGACCGTAACACCGGTGGCAAAGGCGCCCAGGCCGTTCACGAGTATGTGGCCGAATGCGCCCTTGCCGCCCTTCCGCTTCCAGTGCACCACCATCCCGGCCTGCGACAGTGTGAATGCGAGAAAGGCGCCGATGGCGTAGAGCGGGATGAGCCGGTCTGTGACCCCGCCGAAAACGATGAGCAGAATGGCGGTAAAGGTGACGAGGGCGTATATGCCGTGGGAGTAGAGCAGCCGGCGGCCACGAATGATGAAGACGCCGGGCAGAAATTTGTTATTGGCGATGGCGCGGGTGAGGCGGGGAAAGTCGGCAAAGGCCGTGTTGGCGGAGAGCGACAGCGCGACGAGAATGCCGGCGATGGTGACGTAATAGAAGACGCCTCGGCCCATGACGGCGGCGGTGAGCTCAGAGATCACACTTTGATAGTGGGGCGAGTTGGGATCGACCGCGCCAACGCCGTAGATGCGGCACAGCAGCGCGATTCCTGCGAGCAGCACAATGAGGACCGAGATGATGATAGTGAGCGTTTTCTTGGCGTTTCCGCAACGGGGATCACGGAAGGCAGTGACGCCATTGGAGACGGCTTCCACGCCGGTGAGGGCTGCGCAGCCGCTGGAGAAGACTTTGAGAATGAGCCAGAGCGAAACAGCCTCAGTGGCAGCGGGCAGCACTGGCGGAGCCACGACGGGGTGAGGATGGCCTCCGCTGACGACCGTTTTGAACAGGCCCACGCAGATGACTGTCAGCAGTGTGCCGACGAAGAGATAGGTGGGAACGAGAAAGGCGACACCGGTCTCGCGCACACCTCGCAGGTTCACGACGGTAAGCAGAAACAGGATACCGAGACAGAGAGCGAGTGTGTGCCGATGCAACTGGCCCGGATCGACGGAGACCAGCGCACCGACACCGGCGGAGATGCCGACCGCAGCGGTGAGCACATAGTCGATCATGAGGGCCGCGGCAGCAAGCAGGCTGGGCAACGTGCCCAGATTTTCGGAAGCTACGGTGTAGGAGCCGCCGCCGTTAGGATAGGCATCAATTGTCTGCCGGTAGGAAAAGAAGACGATGACCAGCAGAATAATGATGGCCAGCGAGACGGGCACGATGTAGTGCACGCCGCCGATGCCCAGGGGAATAAGAAGCGCAAGGGCCGCTTCCGGACCGTATGCCGCGGAGGTAAGCGCGTCGAGGCCGAAGATGGGAACGCCCGGGGCGGCGCCGATGTGCTCTGCGCGTTGCTCGGAGTTCGCGAGCGGGCGGCCAAAGAGTAGGTCAAAAAAAGACATGCAGTAGACCGGCTCTCCCGTCAGCAGAGTGCGTGCTGCAACACTTTAGCAGACTGGCTGGCGCAACGAGATTCAGGGCTGCTCTGCCTGCTGCGATGCGAGCTCATTCCGCTGCAGGCAGCGCATGACGGCGACCACGCGCTGATAGATGAAGACGAGTTCGCTGTCCGGCAAGGGACCGCGGTTGTGAGAGCGGACGTTTTCAAAGATCACGTCCTCGCGGTTGGGCTCATAGACCGGCATGTCGGTAGCTTCCTTCAGCTTGCCGATGGCGCGGGCTGCCTCGGCGCGCTGGTTCAGCAGCTCGACGATCTGGAGGTCGAGTGCATCGATTTTCCTGCGCCAGTCGCTGATATCCATTCGTTGCCCTCACTGCCTGGAGTTTTCTTTCCTGCGGGGAGCTGCTGCGCTGAGGGTATTACGGTCCGCCTAATGAACCGTAGGCACCGGCCGCAGCCCCTCAATGAATTGTGCCACTGCGCCCGGCGCATCGTTGGGCGGGGTCTTCTCAATCAGCCCCACGATCGCGCTGCCAACCACAGCGGCGTCCGCAAACTCGCCGAGCGTGGCCACGTGGCTTGCGTTTGAGACGCCGAAGCCGAGCGCGATGGGCAGCGTCGTGAATTGGCGCAGGCGCTCTACTAAATTCCGAGCGTCGGTAGCGAGCGTCTGCTGCGTGCCCGTGATGCCGACCCGTGAGATGGCATAAACGAAGCCCCGGCTGACCGCCGCGATGCGCTTGAGGCGATCGTCCGTGCTGGTAGGCGCGGCGAGAAAGATAGGCGCGAGACCCGCCGCGCGCATGGCATCGAGATAGCGGCCTTCCGCTTCTTCGATCGTGAGATCGGTGGCAAGGACGCCGTCAACACCCGCGGATTTTGCGTCTGTCGTAAAACGCTCGAGGCCATAACGCAGGATCGGGTTGAGATAGGAAAAGATGATGAGACCGGTCTCGGGGCGGCCGGCGCGCAGCTCCTTCGCGAGCGCGAGAACGTCGGCCAGCGAAGTGCCGTTGGCGACGGCGCGATGGCTGGCGCGCTCAATAACGGGCCCGTCGGCGAGCGGATCGCTGAAGGGCACGCCCAGTTCGAGGACGTCGGCGCCGGCATCAATAGCAGCCAGCGCGATGGCGCGCGTGGTGGCGAGATCGGGATCGCCGACCGTGAGGTAGACGACCAGGCCGGGGCGGTGCGCAAAGCGAATGGGCATGACTAGTCGTTCCGCTCCTGTGGGTCCGCACCATTCAGATGAAGTTCATGCGCCAGAATGCCCATATCCTTATCGCCGCGACCGGAGACGTTGACGACGAAGATGTCTTCCGGCAGCGACGTCGGCGCGAGGCGAATCGCTTCCGCAACAGCGTGCGCGCTTTCGAGCGCGGGTACGATGCCTTCGGTGCGCGAGAGCATCACGGTGGCGTCGAGCGCCTGCTGGTCAGTGGCGGAGGTGTATGTCGCGCGGCCGGAGTCGTGCATGGCCGCGTGCTCGGGCCCGACAGAGGCGTAGTCGAGGCCGGCGGAAACGGAATGCGTAAGCGAAACCTGGCCTTGCTCGTCCTGCAGCACATAGGAAAAGGTGCCCTGCAGCACTCCGGGTGCGCCGCCGCTGAAGCGTGCTGCGTGCTCGCCGAGCGCAGTGGAGCGGCCGCCCGCTTCCACACCGATAAGCTTCACCTGCGGGTCGCGCACGAAATCGTAAAAGGCGCCCATGGCATTGGAGCCGCCGCCGACGCAGGCAATGATGGCGTTCGGCAGCCGTCCTTCCTTCTCCAGGATCTGCCGGCGAATCTCTTCGCCGGTGATGCGGTGAAAATCGCGCACCATGGTGGGATAGGGATGCGCGCCGAGCACGCTGCCGAGCAGGTAGTGCGTCGTGCGCACGTTCGTGACCCAGTCGCGCATGGCTTCGTTGATGGCATCCTTCAGCGTCTTTGAGCCGGAGCCGACGCCGCGCACCTCCGCGCCAAGCAGGCGCATGCGGTAGACGTTCAACTCCTGGCGGCGCATGTCCTCTTCGCCCATGTAGACGACACATTCCATGCCGAGCAGCGCGCAGATAGTAGCGGTGGCCACACCGTGCTGCCCCGCGCCGGTTTCCGCGATGATGCGGTGCTTGCCCATGCGCTGCGCGAGCAGTCCCTGGCCCAGGCAGTTGTTGATCTTATGCGCGCCGGTGTGCAGCAGGTCTTCGCGCTTGAGATAGATTTTTGCGCCGCCCAGGCGTTCGGTGAGGCGCGCAGCAAAGTAGAGCGGCGTGGGGCGGCCGGCGTAGTCGCGCAGCAACGAATCCAGCTCCGCGCGGAAGATGGGATCAGCCTTCGCCTGCTCGTATGCGCTCTCCAGCTCTTCAAGCGCGGCCATCAATGTTTCAGGAACGTAGCGGCCGCCGTAATCGCCAAAACGTCCGGGACGGGTCTGGGTCAGGGTCTGCATGCGATCTGCCTCTCCCCCTAGGGTATCGCGGTCAGGGTATCGCGTCAGCGCTTGCGCGGACGGGGCTGGATTCCTGAGCCGGGCAAACGCCTCCCGCGCGTTGCGGATGAACGCTGCCACGCGCGCGGGATCTTTGCGGCCCGGTGCTGCCTCGACGCCGGTGGCCACATCGACTCCCCACGGCGTGAGCGTACGGATAGCTTCCGCGACATTGTCTGGATTGAGGCCGCCGGCAGCGATCAGCCGGAGCTGCGGCGCAATGCGGCGGAACATATGTTGCGCGGCCTGCCAGTCGTAGCTGGTTCCGGTGCCGCCATGGCCGATGGGACTGCGTGAATCGATCAGGAGCGCGTCGATTGCGCCGTCGCGAGCAGCATCGCGCGCGATAGCTTCCATCTGCGGCTCCAGGTCATCGCTGAAGGCGAGCACAGCAAGGATGCTGAGCTGAGGCTGGTCCAGCCCGGTGAAATGCGCGCGAAGCCGGCGCGGCAAATCGCGATCGTTATTGGCATGAAGCTGCACACCGGTGAGATCGGCTTCCTGCACCGCGTTGACGATTTCCTCGAAGCTCGCCTCCACGAAGACGCCTATGCGCTCAACATTGCGCGGCAGATGCTTCGCAATGGCGCGCACCTGGTCGACGGTGACGCGGCGCGAGCTGGCCGCGAGAATGAATCCGACAGCGCTCGCGCCGCTGTTCGCGGCGTGCTGTGCGTCGGCAAGGCTGGTGGTTCCGCAGATCTTGATCCACATATCTATGTCAGGCGGACACGGCTCCGGCAGCCGCTTTTGCTGCCTCAATCCAGCGCGCGAGAGCATCGCCGGGATCGGGCTGTCGCATGAAGGTTTCGCCGATCAGAAATGCGCGGTAGCCGGCGGCGTGCAGCCGAGGGTAGTCGGCAGGATTGCTCAGTCCGCTTTCTGCAACCAGCAGTGCATCCGGCGGGAGCTCTGCCGCCAGTTCGAGTGAGTTCTCCAGGCGCACCTCGAAGGTGTGGAGATTTCGGTTGTTGACTCCGACCATGCTGCAGCCAAGATGACGAATGCGCCCGGCTTCTTCCCCGGTGTGAACTTCGCAGAGCACATCGAGCGCATAGTCACGTGCGGCCTTCGAGAGCTGCTCGAGCCGGGCATCCGAAAGAGCGGCGGCGATAAGCAGCACCGCGTCTGCTCCGTGGGCGCGCGCTTCGACGATCTGATACTCGTCGATGATGAAGTCCT
The DNA here is from genome assembly GCA_963758545.1 of uncultured Acidobacteriaceae bacterium. Taxonomy (GTDB): domain Bacteria; phylum Acidobacteriota; class Terriglobia; order Terriglobales; family Acidobacteriaceae; genus KBS-83. The sequence goes on from CAVWVY010000003.1 coordinate 387,697, forward strand.
TTCGCAGGCACGGAATGGTCGTGGCATGGGAAGCGGCTTCGAGATTCGCGAGGCTGCCCTGAAAGAACGGCTCATCCGTAAGCACAGACAGTGCGGTCGCGCCACCGCTCTCCATGGCAGGCGCTAGCTCGGCAGCGGCGAATTCCGCGCGGATTACGCCTTTGGATGGCGACGCCTTCTTGAGCTCTGCAATGACAGCCGGACCGCTGCTGGAGCGCATACGAAGCGCGGTTGCGAAGCCGCGAGGTGCGTGGCGGAGAGCGTGCTGCTCCAGTTTGGCGCGCGGAGTCTGCTGCATGCGCGCGGCGAGATCTGCTCGCGTGCGCGCGAGAATCTTTTCCAGAACGTGATCGGGGGCCCGTTGTGGCATCGCGCCACTTTGCATCGCCATGCTCTCAGGGGAGTCCTTTCCCTGAGTATATCGGCTGCGCGCGGGTATAGCGGGAGGGTCAGGAGGCGCGCGGCTTGGCTCTCCATCCGCCGATCACAAGGCCCATGATCAGCATGCCGACGATGGGATATCCAGTATTGATGGCGAGGATGCGAATGCCGCGGGCTTCAAAGGCATATTCCGTGGCCCACGTGGTGAAGACAAATCCTAGCCATAGAGCCACAGCGACCTTAGCGCCGCGAGCGGCGGTTTGTGGACCGGTGGCCTGGATGATCCAGGAAATGGCTGTCGCTAGGATCACCGCCATCACCAAGGCGACCACATAGCCCATCCATGGCGGAACGCCGGAAGCCTTCAGCTCCGCCATGGTGCGTCCAACGCCGGCGAGCCATGGATTCATAAATGTGGTGAACCATGCTGCGCCAAGAAAGAAATAGAGCAGCGTCGCGACCGCAATAGCCGCAGGATTGTGACGGACAGTTGGCATTGCATCCCTCGGACGAGTGAAGCGATTCGGGGAGAATGGCGGGAATTCTAGCGTGTGACTGTGGCTCTGGCCAGCGAAATCAGATGTATGCCATGTGAGCAGCTGCCTCCATGGCACTTCCCACGCAAGAAACGGAGCGCGCAGCATTTTGCAGATCGGTACAGTGGCAGCCATGAAGATGGACGTGGCGGAGAGACCAATTGTCGAGAGGCTGAACAGCATCCCGTGGCAGCGCGTAGAGGCGGATCTGGATGCTTTTGGCGGCGCAGTACTGGAGCACCTGCTGACCCCGCAGGAATGCGATGCCGTCGCCGCGATGTACGCGGACGGCGCCCTATTCCGTAGCCGCGTGGTGATGGCGCGGCATGGCTTTGGAAGCGGAGAATACAAGTACTTCAGCTATCCCCTGCCCGCGGTTGTGGAATGCCTGAGGACCAACTTGTATCCACGGCTGGCACCTGTCGCCAATCGGTGGAACGAAACGCTGCGGATCGATGTGCAGTATCCGGCAAGCCATGCGGAGTTCCTGAAGCGCTGCCATGAGGCCGGCCAGCATCGTCCGACGCCGTTGCTGCTCCAGTATGGCGAGGCCGATTACAACTGCCTGCACCAGGACCTGTATGGCGAACATGTATTTCCCATCCAGGTGGCGGTGCTGCTTTCTGAACCCGGGCAGGATTTCGCAGGCGGTGATTTCGTGCTGATGGAGCAGCGCCCGCGCATGCAGTCGCGAGTCGAAGTGGTGCCGCTCCGGCAGGGCGATGCAGTAGCCTTTGCGGTGCATCACCGGCCGGTGCAGGGAACTCGCGGCGCCCATCGCGTGAATCTGAAGCATGGCGTGAGCCGCATCCGCCGCGGCCACCGGCACACACTGGGCATCATCTTCCATGACGCAGAGTAGCGCCGCGACGCCTCAGTTACCGGCGGCGGGATTCAAGTGCGCCGCGCCCGTAAGCTCCTTGCGATTGGCGAGCGTGCCATCGGCGATGACCACGGCAACCCATGGGGTATCGGTGGAGAGGATGTGCGCGTGCCAGACCGCATCGGTAGCTTTCCCGGAGGTGAGATCGATCGTCTGCTCCGCTGCTCCATCGAGCTTCAGATTGTCTGCCCGTATCGAGAAGCTGTGCGGGCCAATCCCACTGGCCGCGACACGCAGAATGACGTCTCCGGAAGCTTCCGTCTCTGCCTTGACGGAGTAATCGACTGCTTTCTCGGGTCGAAGGTCAAGCTCATATGTACCGCCTGAGATTGCGGTGAGGGTCGCATGCGTCGCTCCCTGGCGCACCGTGTAATTTCCCTGGGGCAGAAGCACGCGGAACGCGCCGTCACGTCCGTCGCCTGACGCTGTCTTGATGAGTCCCATGTGCGTGTCGCGAAATTCGATGGAGTCGCGGTTCCCTGGATCGCTCGTACCACGTACCACCGCCGGACCGTTCAGATCGCGCATGAGCCAGATCCATTCACCCGCCGGCTGACTCCACACTTCCTTATAGGTCCAGCAGTTCTGCGTTGGCCAGTAAGGCGCGTCGGTGTTGCCCTTTGTCTCGATGCCCACGGGAAGCGCGCCGACCATCTGGCCGGAACGGACGCTATACAGCGGCATCCAGTCGTAGCCTTCGCCATACATGATGCTGGAGGAAAACGGATTGCGTCCGATGAACCACTGCGCCTGTTTCTGCGCTAGATCGTCAGCGTTCGACGTCGCCACGTTCTCGCGCTGCGATGGAGAGCGCCTTGGCCTCTGAGAGCAGGATGCTGGAGTTGCCACGGAAGTTGAACCAGATGGGATATCTGCGCAGGTAGTAGTCGCCGCCCAGGTGCATGCCCTGGTGTAACTGATCCAGATATACGTCCCGGTCGGCCGCGCGCAGGGGCCGCCATTTCTCGGTTTGAGGAATCAAGCGAACTTCGCTTTCGCGATAGATTCCCGCCGGGAGAACGTCGTATGGAGCATCGAATGGCAGCGGCCGGCTGCTGGTAGTACTTCGAATGGAGCACGATCGCGGAATACCACTTGATCCAGCTCGGATTGTCAGGAAGCGCATCGCAGAGATGCGCGAGCGCCACGATGGGCTGCTCTTCCTGGCCGATATGAAAGCGATGAAAGAGATTCTCGCGCTTCGGGCTGGTGTAGAAATAGCCAGTGAGCGGAACGGACCACGGTTGCAGCGTGCGCTCCTGCGACTGGAGGATGAGATCGCCGAGCGCGACCGCCTCATCCGCATATTCCTTCTCGCCGGTGGCGCGGAAGAGGTCGACCGAGGCAATCGCGCCGAAGGAGATCCGCTCCAATTCATCCGATTGACCGTAGATCTCCGGCAGTGGCGGCGCATTCTTCAGGCCTTCCACGGCGTATTCCCAGTCTTCTTTCGCAGTTGCCAGGCTTCGGTTGGCTAACTCCGGATCACTGGTTTTCAGAACGCGTGCGGCAAGCGCCTCGTTTGCGGCTACTCGGAAGTTCCACTCCGGATCGTTCACTGCCTGCCCGAAGCGGTCATCGGCATCGCCCATGATGCCGTTGGTCCAGTAACTGATCAATTGGCCCTTGCTGCGGTAGCCATCGCCGAATCTCGTTTTGAGCATCCACGCCAGCCCCCACTTCCCCTCTTCGATAAGACGGTCGCGAAGCTCGGGACTTTCCTGCTGTTGGTCGAGGCGCTCCGCGTAGGAGAGCAGCGCGTAGGTCATTCCGGTGATATTTCCGGTAGCGGTCAAGTCGCCTGCATCGTGATAGCCGCCATTAATAACGATGCGTTTGTCCCCGTGAATCGTGTAGTCATCCTGATGGCAGATGCCGTGAATGCCGGGAATCACGGTCCCGCAGCGCTCCGAGTACATGAAGTTGATGACCTTCCACACACTGCTGTCCCAGGCGTTGTCGCTGATCGTGAAGGAACGGGTGAGCTCGTTGCCGGCGCGGATTTGATAGGTGCCCGGCTTTTGTAACTCGGAGAAGTCCATTACCTGATAAGCACCCAGGCCGGTTTTCGTTTCTTCTACTGCCTTGGTCAGAACTACCTTGCCTGATTGCTGGTCGATAACGGAGAAGCTACGGGCCGCGAGACCGCTGGCTATTGCGGATTTCGACGAGCCAACGGTGTAACCGCTGTGGCTGAAGGCGATTTTCCCGGCAGCAACATCCCATCCTTCCACGTGGTCGGGCACGACCGTTTGCAGCTCCAGTTGATCGATGTAGAGCGTGGTGTGGTCGCCGGGATCGGGAAACATCTTCGGCAGGCTGTAGGCGAAATCAATAGCGGTGATTTTGTCGCGATCGAGCGGCGCAATCTCCCAGACCAGATGATTCCACGCATGATTCTTCAGCAGGAGCGATTCGTCGCGGCCTTCGTTGTACTGGTCTGGCAGCAGATGCGCGCCCTCATTGTGCAGCATGAGAGAGGCGGCAATGGCCGGCGCGCCGGCGACATCGGCATAGACCCACAGCGAGATGCGGTTGTATTTTCGCCAGTCTTCGCCAGGAAACTTCCGCGTCGCGACCAGGTCTTCCCACTCTCCCTCGCCAGCCACGCGAGCAATGTTGGATGTGGAACGAATGCGGAGAGAATGCTGGCCTTCCTTCTTATATGCGTCGGAGAGCGCCATATCTCCGTCGCCCTTGAACGACCAGTGCGCCAGGTCTTCCATGCCATCCAGAAGGCGGGAGTCGAGCACCTTCTTATTCAGCCAGCGATACTCCGCTCCGTCTTCGAGCTGCGCCTGGAGAGGCTTTCTGGGCTGGTCCTGCTGCGCAAAAAGCGGCTGGGCTATACAGAGAAGGAGCGCGCCCATGCATATCGGGCCCACACGGGAGCTCTTATAGGGAAAATTTCGGACCACGTTCACCCCTCAGGATTCGCTGGCACACATGGTAAGGCAAGCTGAACTCAACGGAGGCGGCTGTGCGATTGCTGCACTATAGCGTTCGCTTGAAAAGCGGTGTCGCAATCAGAAGAGTTGCGGCTCCGAAAGCGAAGAGGAAAAGTAGGTCCATGCGGATGGCCACGAACCCTCCGTCCTTGAGCAGGATCGATTTCAGCCCGTGGACAACGTATGTGAATGGGTCCACAACGGCGATGACGCGGAGCCACCTGGGAAATCCCCGGACAGGTGAGATAGCGCCGCTGGGAAAGAAGAGCAGCGTGTTCAGCACGCCGAAGATGGCGCGAGGAACCAGCGGATCCTCAACGCGCACCATCATCAGAAACATCATGCCGTTGAATGCAATAGAGGCGGCGATGATGAGCAGCAGAAGCAGTAGATCCGTCAGCGGATGAAAGATGACGCCAATGCCCGCGAGCAGCGAACCGATTACCGTGAGACTGATGCCGGAGAGCACCGCCTTGATGGCGCCTGCGAGGTTGAGCCCCAGGACCAGCTCCAGCCGCGTGATCGGCGTTACGAGATAACCTTCATGCACACCGCGCGCCTTGTCGTCGATGTAGAGCATGCCGCCGCCGATCATGACCGCGACATACATAGCCAGCGCAATGGAGCCGGCGAGCAAATATTTCATGTACTCGACGTAAGGGTAGAGCTCGACGATCTTCAGCGCGATCTGCTGCACCACCAGCGGCTGGACGATGGGAGCATTCAGCGCATCAACCAGCGACTGCAACTCTGCTTCCAGGCTGTTGCTCATGGTCTGGTCGGTGTTATCAACGACCAGGCCAATGGCTGGCGAGTCCTGTGCGAACACGCGGCGCGAATATTGCCGAGGAATGATGACTGCGCCGTCCAGTTTACCGGTGCGCACATCTTCTCGTGCTTTCTGCTCGTCGTCATACGGCACGGTTGTGAATGTGCGGATGTTCACCGCGATGGAATTGAATGCCTCATGGATTTTCAGGGCCTGCGAGCCGCCGTCGTGGTCCACCACGCCGACCCTGGCATCGCGAATTTTGCCACCGAACGCGTTGCCGAGGATGACAAGCTGTACCAGCGGCAGCATCATCGAGACCATCATCAGCGCGGGCGACCGAAAGAATTTCCGCATCTCCCGCTCGACAATTGCCATCATGCGCGTCATGGCTGCATCCCCGGGCGCGGCGGCATCACGAAGTGCGCCTTCACCTGCTCGTCGCGAAGCTGACGCCCGGTGTAATGCACGAACACATCATCAAGCGTGGTGTTTTGCACGTTCAGCGACTTGATGGTGTCGCCCCGGCTGGCCGTCATCTCAACCAACTGTGTTGTGGTGAGCGAGCCATTCGAAGTCAGCAGGCGGTACATGCCGGCGCTCTGCGATTCCACCGAGCTGACGCCCGCCAACTGCTTCAGCTCGTCCGGCCATCTTGCAGATTCCCGTGCGAACTGCACCTCCACCACGTTTGTCCCGGGAACGCTCGCCTTCAACGCCATCGGAGTATCGAGCGCAACCAGCTTTCCGTGATCGACGATGGCGATGCGATCGCACAGGCGATCGGCCTCGTCCATGTAGTGCGTCGTGATCAGCATGGTGAGGTGGCGGGTGGCTTTGAGCTCGTTCAGCATCTCCCAGACAGCGACGCGTGATACCGGATCAAGCCCGGTGGTCGGCTCATCGAGAAAGAATATCTTCGGATTGTGGATCAGGCCGCGTGCGATCTCAAGCCGTCGTCGCATGCCTCCGGAGAGTGTCTTCGTCTGTGCATTGCGCCACTTCAGTAGATCGACCGCCTTCAGCAGGTCCTCAATATTGCGCTCGCGCTCCGCCTTCGGAACCTCGTAAAGCTTCGCGTAGATGGAGAGATTTTCTTCGACCGTAAGATCGATGTCGCTGGTGAGCGCCTGCGGGATGACACCGATAGTGCGGCGGACGGCATCGGGCTCGCGTGCTACATCATGCCCGGCGATGAGGGCGCGACCGGAAGTCGATGGGGTCAGCGTCGTCATCATGCGGATCAGTGTGCTTTTTCCAGCGCCGTTCGGCCCCAGCAGGCCGAAGATTTCTCCGTCGGCCACTTCAAAGGTGATCCCAGCGACGGCTTCAAAATCGCCGTAGCGTTTGACGATATTCTCGACCGAGATAGCGGGACCCAGGTTCGAGGCATTCATCGCATCACCAGCTTCTCTTTCGGGATGTAGACCTCGGCCAGCATTCCGGGTACATACTTCATGCCGGGATTGCCGATGAGCAGCTTCAGACGAACGGTTTCGATATCGCGTTTGCGGCGGCTCACGTCGCGCTGCGTGGCGAAGTCCGCTTCGGCCGACTTTTCGATCACCTTGCCCTGGAGCGTTGCGCCGCTCGGCATTACCACGCGCAGCATGTCGCCAAGCTGGACGGCGTCGGCCTGCGTTTCCGGCAATGGAGCATAGATCCAGGTTTGCGTCAGGTCCGTGATGGTTACGATCGGGGTTCCGGCGGCAACCACTTCGCCCTGCCGCGCGGCTCTCACATTCACCTTGCCGGAGATCGGTGCGGTGACCTGCGCGTACTCCAACTGAACCTGTGCTTGATTTAGGAGAGCCCGTGCGTTCTGCATCTGGCTGCGGGTCGCGTCTACAGTTTTGGCCTGGGCCTGCGCCTGCGCCGTGTTTGCCTGCGCCACTTTCAGCGCTGCGGCTGCGGCGGCTACATTCTGCCTTGCCGTATCGACCGCAGCCTTCGCCGCCGCGAGCGCGGTGACCTGTTCATCGCGTGATTGGTCGCTCATCACGCCCTGCGCAGCCAGCGCGACGGTGCGGGAGGTATCAGCGTTCTGGTGGTCGAGTTGCGCCTGTGCCTGAACCAGCGTGGCACGCGCGGCCTGCAGTTGCGCTTCGGCATTGACGACCTGGCTCGCCGTGCTGCCGCCCAGTTGGCGCTCGGTATCCCGCGCCTGCTGCACCAGGTAGTGCTGGCTCGCGGCCGTTGCCTCGGCAGCATTGCGGGCTGCTGCCAGATCTTCGCTCTGGATGGTGGCGATCAGCTGACCTGCCGTGACAGTATCGCCCTCGTCGACCACCAGTTTTTCGATCCGGCCGGGAATCCGCGAACTGACGATCACCTCGTTGGCATCGACCGTGCCGATGAGTTGCAGGTCCTCCGAGCGCTTAGTCGAAAAGAAATACCAGCCGAGCGAGATGAGGAACAGCACTCCGAGAATGACAAAAATCCGGTTACGGGGATTCATAGACTTCTTCTCCGAGCATGCAGACTTGCGATGCGGACCGATTCGCTCTTGACCAGAGGCATGGGCATCGCTGCCAGAACGCGGTTCGCCAGCCTGCTGCCGTGAGCGCGATCCGTAAATAGAGCCATGCCCAGGAAGCCCACGGCAGATTCACGGCGCAGCTTCAGCGCGCGCGTAGCGAATGGGTCAAAGGGAAGCGCCAGTTGCATCAGCGGCGCGCTCATGAAGTAAAACGCGTTCGCGCCGAAGATGGAGTACATCACCTGAAGCGGGTCCACCTTGCACAACTCGCCGCTTTGAATGCCCTCCGTCACCGCCTGCTCCAGCTTTCCGACGAGCGGCTTGAATGCGGTCTGGAAAAAATGAGGCAGCGATCCGGCGTCGCCCTGGCGAAAGCGGACCATCTCCTGCTGCATCAGGCTTTGAAACTCGCGCTGCGTCAGGATGCGATCGAAATGATTCAACGCAGAGCGCAGCAGCCGTTCGCCTGGGCTGTAGGCAGAATCAAGCGCGGCAAGCGCGTTCTTCACTACCTCCGCGGAAACCTCTTCCACAGCGGCGGCGTACAGGCCCTGCTTGCCTTTGAAGTAGTAGTAGAGCAGCGCCTTGTTCACCCGGGCAGATCGTGCAATGGCGTCTGTGCGGGCGCCGGAAAGCCCATGCGTGCTGAATTCACGCACCGCAGCGCGAAGGATCTTCTTCCGCGTGCTTTCCGCTCGATTCTGTTGTTTGCGGCTTGAGACTGCAGTAGACATTTGATTAACCGGATAGTTAAAAGTATAGCGGAAGCTAAACCGCCTGAAGATGTCGACGGGTACTCCGCTTTGATCGGCCGCCCGGCAAAGGGCCCGGGGGGCAATCCGGCACCGCGGGCCCGGTCGCTGAAACTTTGCCAACAAACCTTCCGGCACGTCTCCATTCCTGATGCCGCGGGGGTCAAGATATAGCCGCTGCGATCTCGGGCCGCTATCTCCGGAGCGCAGGGGGACGCCTGCTGCCCGATAGCCGCGGTGCCCAAATTTCGAGCAAAATCCGTGCCTAAAGAGATCCGTGATGGTGACGTATCGGCCCGGATAGATGCCCGGAACGGGCACTACAACTTATGGGTCATAGGGCCATCCCCAGTAAGTTACTAACTAGGAAGGCCAGAAATTGGCCCCGGCGAGTAAGAAAATCAGCGTCCGGCAGAGCTTGTTTCCAGATGCGTGAACAATCTGCACACATGCGTCAACCCTGCATAAACACTGCATTTTTCTTCAAAAAAATTGAATACAGTGTCTTTTCTTTCCCGAATATCTGTGTATGATCCCCTCAGTTATCCCACGTGTTCTGCCACGAATGTTGAGCTCGGGGACATAAGTTGGAAGTTGAGCTGGAGTTCACATTCTGGTGGGAACCCACAGAAATGCTCCGCATCGCCTCCTGCTTACGTCGGGCCGCGGTTTGCCTGACTTGAGGGCATGGAGCCTCTGAAGTACGTTCTGCCGATGCTGTTGAGCTTTCGCCGGCGTGTGCGCCTCCGATAGCCCGGAAACCAGCAACCTCTGATCACTGAGTCGGCTTTCCGCCCGTAAGCACGGCGGAACCAGCCATGTGCAACTGCTGTATGTATCCGGTCTCACCGCCCCGCTGGGGCGGCTTTGGTAGAGACCCTGAGGTATCTGGAAAATGTTTTTCTTCGGAGAATCATCGGTCCGCGCAGGAAGTGCAGCCGGCAGCGTGAGGAACGGTGCGATGCCTGTCCGCATCGCCGCCACGGCGGCGGGCGGTTCCGCGGCGCGTTGCGCCGGCACAAGACCGGTGCGCCGCACGGAACGAAGTTTCCGGCAGCAGATGCTGTCGCCTCCATGACCCCTCTGAACTGTGAGAATCCAGCCCCTCGACCGATACAGATAGCTGCGCGAGGGAGGAATCCCGCAAATCAGGACTAACGCAAATTGTGAAATATCCAGCGCGCCAAAAAGATCGTTTGGCCGGACCGCGGAAGTGTGTCAGGAATGCCCTGATGCGTAAAGCGGGAAAGGCCTTGTTCAACTGGCTCACTTAGACGTTTTGCACAACTAGTTGGATCTCTAACCCCCCTCAGGAGAAATGATTGTGTCAAAGGGAAATTATTCAGTTTTCGGCCAGGCACCGCAGCGGCTGGCTGTCGCCGTTCTTGCACTCTTTTCCGGATTGATGTTTTCCAAACCCGCGCTTGCCGCCAATGTCACCATTGCCAGCCCGGTGAACGGGACGAACGTTACCTCACCAATCTGGATACGCGCTCACAACGTCGGCTGCGACGGCCTGACGCCCACCGCGTTCGGATACTCGGTTGATAACAGCAGCACGCTGGTGCGCGGCGCGACCAGGTACGATATCGACGCGACAAAGGTTGGCATTGGCGCCGGGACCCACACCATCCATTTCAAGTCATGGACCAGCAATGGCGCATGCCCGGTGGTCAGCACCACCTTTAAGGTAGGGGGCAGCGGCAGCGCGAGCTCGGGCAGCGCAAGCTCCGGTAGTTCCGATGCTTCCAACGCCTCTGCTGCAACCAGCTCCATTCCCGCCAGCGCAGTTGGTACCGCCGACCTGGACGGCAAGCAGTGGGTCTTCGAGAAAGACGCCGGCACACCGGGAAGCGGGCGCGGTTCGACGGTATACCCGGCGAGCACGCCTTCGTATGACGATGCCCGTAAGTTCTACATGACTTACTCCAGGCGGGGCGGCGTGCGCTGGCATCTCTCCTTTGCCAAGGATGCAAGCAAGACGCACTTTGTCTACGACACCTATGTCTACATCACCGACCCGTCGCAGCTGGCGAACATCGAACTGGACATGAACCAGGTGATGTCGAATGGCAAGACGGTGATCTTTGGCACGCAGTGCTCCACCTATTCGAAGACCTGGGAATACACGACAAGTAGCGGCGGTTCTCATTGGAACAGGACCAACGTCGCTTGCAACCCAAGGACCTGGGCCGCCAACACGTGGCACCATGTCCAGATTGCCTCGCATCGCGACAGCAGTGGGTACGTGACTTACGACTGGGTAAACGTGGACGGAGCCCATCACGCGTTCAGCAACGCGAAGGGCAATTCGGCGCGCTCACTCGGCTGGGAGAAAGGCACTCTGCTGATCAACTTCCAGCTCGATGGCTACAACACCGGCAGCGGATCGATCACTGCCTACATCCACAAGATGACGGTTTTCCGCTGGTAGGAAATTCGTAATCGCTGGAAAGGCCGCTCCTTGGAAAGCCAATCGAGGAGCGGCTTTTCTGTTTGCTGTCGCGAGAGACAAGCAAAATTTCAGCTAACTATTCGTGAGGCTGCTGATCAGAAACGACTTGGTGCCGAAGAAGGGACTCGAACCCCCACACCCTTGCGAGTACATGGACCTGAACCATGCGCGTCTGCCAATTCCGCCACTTCGGCACAGTAAGATCCAGCGGGGTGCTGGATGGGCAGCCGTGGTTAGTCTCGCAAACGCTGCGGGCGAATGTCAATCCTGCCGGCGCAGGCTGCAGCCCTGAGCGAAGCGCAATCGTGCCCAATCGTGCCTATGCCGGTTGACGGCGCCTGTAAACTGCACGCACATGCCGTGTGACCGTGAAGAGAGGGCTTGGAATGACGGAGATAACCGGGGCCACGCCGACCCCCATGCTAGAGAGTGATGCGAAGGAGATCCGAAGCATCACTCACGATATGAACAACGCACTGGAGATCATCGTGCAGGCAAGCTATCTGGTGAACTCCACCGCCCTGAGCGACCAGGCGAAGGAGTGGATGACGTTGCTCGACCACGGACTGCAGCAGGCGACGGATCTAAACCGGCGAATGCGTGACTTTGTCCGGATGCGCACTTGAGAGCCCACGCAGCGCCTGCGTGGGCTCGCGTGCGATCGCAATATTAAGAGACCAGCTTCGCGTCCAGAGTGATCTCCGTGTTGCCGGCAAAGAGCCGCGAGATGGGGCAACCGGCCTTCGCTTCCTGCGCCGCTTTATCGAACGCAGCCTGGTCGGCGCCCGGCACCTTCGCGGTGGTGGTCAGCTTGATCTTCGTGATGGTGGGCTTGTCGTCCTTCTTCTCAAAGGTGACGGCCGCCGTGGTTTCCAGCGATTCCGGCTTCAGGTTCGCGTTGGTCAGCTGCGCGCTCAGTGCCATGGTGAAGCAGCCGGCGTGGGCGGCGGCGATCAGCTCTTCAGGATTGGTGCCGATCCCACTCTCAAAACGGGTGCTGAAGGAATACTGCGCATCTTTCAGGACGCCGCTGTCGGTCGATATGCGGCCCTTGCCGTCCTTCAGTCCGCCCTGCCACACCGCTGTTGCTTTCCGGTCCATACTTGCTCCTCGTGTGAAGTTGTCTGACGTTTCATTCTATGAGATGCATGCGGATTCCAGATGAATCGTCGCCGTGGATGGAGTAGCGCTGCCCATCATGCAGCCTGTGATCCGCACATCACCGGAGTCCGTCGACCGCGAGACGGAAGGCGCCGCGGAGCACACCTGCACATGGTGCCCTAACTGCTCCGCGAAGCTCGAAAGCAGCCGCTGTAAGCTGGTTTGCCGGCAGTGCGGCTATTACATGAGCTGCGCAGACTACTACTGAGCGCGGTCTCCACAACGCGGCAGCCTGGCTTCCAACTTCCGCCCGGCCGCGCACTGTATCGATATCTCGCTTACAATTGCCGTGCTTTCTGTTCGACGTTCCCATACGTCACGAATCGTGCACACTGCACCACTTCGCATAAAGGAGACCTCCCTTGCGTACCGTCCATTGCCTTGCCTGCAGCGCTGCGCTTGTCCTCGCAGCGTGCGCGCCTGCACCGCTTCACGCACAGCTCTTCGAGATGAACCACGGCCATCATCCGGGCGTGAACCTGAGCGCCCAGGAAGAGTCCACGATCGAGCGGCTGGAGAGTCTGGACGTTCTGCCCAGCGGCCAGTGGCGCTATCACCAGGGCGACGTGCCGCATGGCGAGCAGCCATCGCTGGACGACAGCAGTTGGCAGCAGGTGGATGCGCACGGTGATCGTCATCACCACATGACCGCGCCGAAAGAGGCGGTCTGGTTCCGGCGTGAGATCGAAGTTCCACAGACGCTGAATGGGTATGACCTGACCGGCGCGCGGGTATGGTTCCGTTTTCGTGCCAATGCCAACGGCCCGGTCCCGGAGATCATCTACTTCAACGGCCGGCGCGTGGCATTGGGCGATGATCTGGAGCCTATCGTCCTGTTCGACGATGCCAAGCCGGGTGACAAAGTGCTGGTCGCGGTCAAGCTATTGCCGACGGTGGATGAAAAGCGCGTCGCCGGCGTCGACATCAGCCTGGAGTTTGCAACCAATCGTCCTAACCCCTCCGATCTGCGGACGGAATTTCTTACCGCGGCGCTGCTGATTCCCACGCTTTCGAAGGATGTCTCCGCCGATCAGGCGACGTTGGCAAAGGCGATTGGAGATGTCAATCTTCCCGCGCTGGACAAAAAAGACCAGCAGAAATTCGACGCATCGCTCAAGCAGGCGCAGCAATCGCTGGAGCCATTGAAGCCCACGCTGCAACAGGCTGACATGCACCTGACCGGCAACTCGCACATCGATGCGGCGTGGCTGTGGCCCTGGACCGAGACGGTCGACGTGGTGAAGCGCACCTTCGGCACCGCGGCGCAATTGATGAACGAATATCCGACCTACACCTACACGCAATCCGCCGCGCAGTACAACCAGTGGATCGCGGACAAATACCCGGAAATGAATGACGAGATCAAGAAGCGCATTCAGGAAGGCCGGTGGGAGTTGGTCGGCGGTATGTGGGTAGAGCCGGACCTGAATATGCCCTCCGGCGAATCGCTGGTGCGCCAGATACTCGTCGGCCAGGAGACATTCCAGAAGCTCTACGGAACCACAACACGCATCGGTTGGAACCCGGATTCGTTCGGCTACAACTGGCAACTGCCGCAAATCTATAAGCGCTCCGGCATCGACTACTTCGTGACGCAGAAGATGACATGGAACGACACCAACCAGTTGCCGCTGAAGCTGTTCTGGTGGGAGTCGCCGGACGGCAGCAAGGTACTGACATATTTTCCGCACGATTACGGCAACTCCGATCTCAATCCCGTCCGGTTGGCGCAAAACACGGTGGAGGCACGCAAACGTGCGCCGGGAATGAACGAAGTCATGGACCTCTTCGGCGTAGGCGACCATGGCGGGGGCCCGACGCGCGCCATGTTGGACGAGGGCCTGCACTGGATGGAGCCGGACAAGGTAGTGCCGCGCTCGGAGTTCGGCACAGCGCAGCCGTATTTCTCAGCGGTGGAGAAGGAGGTCGCTCCGAACTCGCCCACCTGGAACTATGAAACGCTCGCTAAGGACGACACCAAACTTCCCACACCTGCGGCAGGACAGATCAGCATCCCGACCTGGAACGACGAGCTGTACCTGGAATATCACCGCGGTGTATTTACGACGCAGGCTAACCACAAGCGCAACATGCGCGACAGCGAGGAGTGGCTCTTGAACGCGGAGAAGTATGCGTCGCTGGCGTGGCTGGACGGCCATAATTATCCGCAAACAGAGCTGACCGATGCGTGGAAACACGTGCTGTTCAACCAGTTCCATGACCTGGCAGCGGGCTCGGGCATCGGCGTCATTTATCGCGACGCGCAGAAGGACTACAACCAGGTGCACTGGGCGGCGAATGACATTACCTCGAAGTCGCTCGATACCGTACAGGCGCACGTCAACACGCGCGTGCCCGCGGGCAGTGTGCCGGTCATGGTGGTCAATCCGCTGGGCTGGGACCGCTCCGGCATTGCGGAAGCAAAGGTTGAAATGCCTTCCGCTGCGCCAGAGGGGATTTCCATCCTGGATGCGAAGGGACGTGCTCTGCCCTCGCAGATCGTCGAAAGCGACAAGAAGACGAATATGTATCACCTGCTGTTTCGTGCGGAGGATGTGCCTTCGCTCGGATATGAGGTGCTGCATGCAGTCCCCGGTAAGCGCGCGGCTGTCTCGGATGTAAAGGCCAACGGCCTCACCCTCGAGAACGCAACGCTGCGCGTCACCGTCAATCCGCAGACGGGATGCATCACCTCCCTGTATGACAAGAAAGCCAGCTTTGAGACGATTGCCTCCGGGGGCTGCGGTAACGAGCTGCAAGCGTTCAAGGACACTCCGAAGGAGTACGACGCCTGGAACATCGATCCCGGCACGCTGGACGTTCCCCCCACCCTTCTGGACAAGGCAGATTCTGTAACCCTGACCGAACACGGTCCGCTGCGCGCTACGATTCGCGTCACGCGCACCTGGCAGAGCTCGAAATTCGTCCAGGACATCACGCTCTATACCGGCTCGGATCACGTCGTCGTCACCAACGACTTCGACTGGCACGAGCGCCACATCCTGCTGAAGGCGGCGTTCCCGCTGGCCGCCTCCGGGCCCTTCGCAACGTATGAGATTCCTTACGGCACCATCGAGCGGCCCACGACGCGCAACAACAGCATCGAAAAGGCGAAGTTCGAAGTGCCGGCATTGCGCTGGGCTGACCTGGGCGACGGCCAGCACGGCATGAGCCTGATCAACGAATCGAAGTACGGCTATGACGCGGTTGGCAATCTGCTGCGGCTTAGCCTGCTGCGCGGAGCGACATGGCCCGATCCTGAAGCGGACCAGGGCCATCATCACTTCAGCTATGCTCTGTATCCGCACGCCGGAGACTGGAAACAGGCATTGAGTGTCCGTCACGGTTACGACTTTGACTACAAGCTCAAAGCCATGCAGGTGGAACAGCATACCGGCGATTTGCCGGAGCGGCACTCGTTCGCCGCCGTGTCGAATCCCGACGTCGTGCTCACAGCGATGAAGCGCAGCGAGGACGGCAAGGGCCTGGTGATGCGCTTCTATGAGTGGGCGGGCAAGAGCGGCAACGTCACGCTGACCGTGCCTCCGGGCGCGACATCGGCCAGCGTCGTCAACCTGATGGAGAAGCCGGAAGGATCGGCGCTCAGCGTCACCGGATGACAAGGTGACCGTGCCGGTCACGCCGTACCAGATCCAGACGGTGGAGGTGGATTACTCACCGGCGGCAGAAAAATAGCGGCCTCGAACATCGAAGCGAGCAGGGCACAGCGCAATGCTGTGCCCTTTCTGCATTCAGCCATCTGGCCTTGGCCGCACGTTAGACTATGAAGTTCGGCAATATCTGTTCTGCAACGTCTAAGGAGAGCGATGAAGGCACTGGCGAAGAGCCGCCGCGAGCGTGGCCTGTGGCTGGAGGATGTTCCCGAGCCGGAGTACGGCATCAACGACGTGCTGATCCGCGTGCGCTATACCGGCATCTGCGGCACCGACGTTCATATCTACGACTGGGACGAGTGGGCGCAGAAGACAATTCCGGTGCCGATGGTGATCGGCCATGAGTTTGTCGGCGAGATCGTCGCCGTCGGCTCGAATGTCAACGACTTCCATCCCGGCGACATCGTCAGCGGCGAAGGCCACGTCACCTGCGGCCGCTGTCGCAACTGCCTAGCCGGCCGCCGCCATCTCTGCGCCTTCACATCCGGCGTCGGCGTCAACCGCCCCGGCGCCTTCGCCGAATATGTTGTGCTGCCCATGAGCAACATCTGGCGGCACGAGCCGCAGGTCAATCAGGAAGTCGCGGCCATCTTCGATCCCTTCGGCAACGCCGTGCACACGGCGCTCTCGTTTCCTGTACTAGGCGAAGATGTGCTGATCACCGGCGCGGGCCCCATTGGCATCATGTGCATCCCGGTGGTGAAGCGCGCTGGCGCGCGGCACGTCGTCATCACGGACCTGAATCCCTACCGCCTGGAACTTGCCCGCAAGATGGGCGCAACGCTGGCCGTGAACACCGCAGAGACGCCCTTACGTGAGGTGCAGGAGCAGCTCGGCATGCAGGAAGGCTTCGACGTGGGCCTCGAGATGTCCGGAAACGGCAACGCCTTCCGCGACATGATCGTCAACATGTCGCACGGCGGCAAGATCGCCGTGCTCGGCATTCCGGCGAAAGAAGTTGCGCTCGACTGGTCCAAGGTGATCTTCAACATGATCACCATCAAAGGCATCTATGGGCGCGAGATGTACGAAACCTGGTACAAGATGTCGGTGATGATCCACTCCGGTCTGGACATCTCGCCCGTCATCACCCATCGTTACAGTTACGCCGATTTCGACCAGGGCTTCACGGCGATGCGCTCCGGCCAAACTGGCAAAGTTGTGCTGGACTGGACAGGATTGATCGCGAGTCGCTGATTCCTAAAGCGATGGAACCAGCTTAGTTGTGCGCGCGTACTGGGATGCAGTGGAGAAACCATCTATGCCAGACGACCTTCCGGTAAGTCCTTCCGGCGAGATTTCCATACCGGAACAGCAGATGAATCAGCGCGGACCGCACTGGGTCTTTTTCGGCAAGGATGGGCTGCGCGCTGGCTGGGGCGCGCTGCTGTTCGTTGCCATCGTTGTGTCTCTCGGCAGGATTTTGACCGTTGTGATGAGGGCTATTCATCACGGCCATCACGACCCAAGCGTCCGACTTCACCCGGTCAAGCTCTCATCAGCGAAGGCATAGTGATGCTGATAGTGCTGGCCGCTACGTGGATCATGGCCCGCATCGAAGGCCGCAAACTTGCCGTCTACGGCTATGCTGGCCGATTCAAACTCGTCCGTTTCCTCTCCGGTTGCGTTTGGGGCTTCATTGCCCTTTCCGTTCTGGTCGCGGTGCTCTGGCAAGACGCATCTGCTCGCTTTCGACACTGGCCATCTGCATGGATTCACCGCATGGAAGTTCGGCCTGGTCTGGCTCTTGATGTTCGTCTTCACGGGCATCTTCGAAGAATCCTTGATACGCGGCTATCTGCAGTACACGCTCACGCGGGGCATCGGCTTCTGGTGGGGCGCGCTGCTTATGTCGATCCTCTTCGGCGCGATTCACGGTCCGAATAAAGGAGAATCGCCGGTCGGACTCTTCTCCGCCGGTGCGGTCGGGCTCTTCTTCTGTCTCAGCCTCTGGTACACCGGCTCGTTGTGGTGGGCTATCGGCTTCCACGCCACATGGGACTGGGCCCAGACCTTCTTCTACGGGACCCCCGATAGCGGAATGGTGGTGCGCGGACATTTCTTCAATGAACATCCCGTCGGCCCGCTGCTCTGGAGCGGCGGTCCCACCGGCCCGGAGGGCAGCCTCTACATCGTGCCGCTGCTGCTCATCATGGCGCTTGTCATGTGGCTATGGTGGCGTCGCAAGCCCGTGGCCGGACCTTACGATACATAACGCCTGAGGAGTGTTCTACAGGGCGCTTTTCTCCGGCGACGGCAGACCGCCACGTCTCCAGCGTGACAAAGCGAAGGCCATCGGTTGCCGACGTCGCCGAGCAGGTTTGCCGTGGCAGTCACGGTGCG
This sequence comes from uncultured Acidobacteriaceae bacterium, assembly GCA_963758545.1. Classification (GTDB taxonomy): domain Bacteria; phylum Acidobacteriota; class Terriglobia; order Terriglobales; family Acidobacteriaceae; genus KBS-83. The sequence continues at coordinate 406,078 of CAVWVY010000003.1, forward strand.
CCGGCGATCGGTGCCCATCTCCAGGTGACCGCCGTCGTGCAGCAGTATGTTGCTGCCGCGCTTGCGCCGCTGGTTCAGCGCGATGCCCCGCTTCAGACGCGCTTCGATCTCTCCCGCGGATTTCGCCTTCCAGTCGCGGGCATTCACGTTCCATAGCACCGAGGTCAGCCGCAGCTCGGCTGCTGCGCGAAAGACCGCCGGATTGCGCGCGCCGAAGGGCGGCCGGAAGAAACGCACGCGGCTGCCGATAATATCCTCGATCATCGCGGTGGCCTCGGCCATCTCCGCGTAGATGCGGCGCGACCTCATATACATCAGCGAGGGATGCGTCATGGTGTGGCAGCCGATCAGGTGGCCGCTGCGATGCAAAGAGCGCACGATGTTCGGCTTCTGCCCTACAAAGCGGCCGATCACGAAAAAGGTTGCACGCACCTGGTGGCGCGCCAGAACATCCATCAACTGGCTGGTGTAAGGATCGTTCGGTCCGTCGTCGTAGGTAAGCGCGATCTCCGCCGGATCATCGCCGGCAACCAGCGACCGGCCAAAGATCCGCGAGGCGGGCCACAGTGCCGCATAGTGATAGCCGCCCGCGGCCAGGGCTGCGGCGCCTATGCCGGTCAGCCAGCCTGCTGCGGGCAGCATCATGGCGGAAGAGCCAAGCGGAGCGTGCACGTTCACAAGGCGAAGTGTAGCAACACGCGGTCGCAGCCGCATCCCCGTCCGGGCCCCCGCGCAGGCGTATACTATCTGCGATTACAGGCAGCATCCTGAATGGGAATTCCGGACGGGAGTTGCACTGGAGGCAACCAATGAGTTTGACGCCTGTCGTGACCGGTCCTGCCGCGTCCGCAAAAATCACCCCGCACACTCTTCTCGAACGCAAGCAGGCGCATCAGCCCATCACGTCGCTGACCGCTTATGACTACCCCACCGCGCGTCTCGCGGATGAAGCCGGCATCGATCTGCTGCTGGTCGGCGACTCGCTGGCCATGGTGGTGATGGGCCTCGAAAGCACGCTGCCCGTCACCGTGGACGAGATGTTGCACCACACACGCGCTGTGCGCCGGGGCGTCCGCCGCGCCATGCTGGCGGTGGATATGCCGTATGGCTCGTACCACGTATCGATGGATGAGGGAGTCGCCAACGCCACCCGCTTTGTGAAGGAAGGCGGCGCGGAGGCGGTAAAGGTCGAAGGCGCGCGTCCGGAGCTGGTGGAGCGCCTGGTCGCGGCAGAAGTTCCCGTCGTCGGCCATATCGGGCTGACGCCGCAGTCCGTGCATCGCATGGGCGGCTACAAGGTGCAGGGCAAGACCGCCGCAGAATGCGCCCGGCTGCGCCAAGCAGCCCGCGAGCTGGAAATCGCCGGTGCCTGCGCCATTGTGCTGGAGGGCATGCCGCGCGAGCTGGCTGCCGAAATCACGGCCGAGCTGGATATCCCGACCATTGGCATCGGCGCGGGTGTCGATTGCGACGGCCAGATCCTCGTCTTTCACGATCTCGTAAATCTCACCTTTGCACCGCCTGCGCGTTTCGTCCGCCGCTATGCCGATGCAGCGGATCTCTTCCGCAATGCCATCACCGCGTATCGCGACGATGTCGTCGGGCGGCGCTATCCGGCGGAGAACGAAAGCTACCATTTGCCGAAGAGCGCGAAAGGTGCGGCCGAGCCTGTGGGAGCCGTATTCCAAACGCCGCACTTCCGCCGTAACGCCTAGCCAATGCAGGTACTTTCAACCGTTCCTGAGATGCGCGCTGCCTGCCGTGCTGCACGCGCCGCCAATCATTCTCTTGGCTTGGTCCCCACCATGGGCGCACTGCACGCCGGCCACATCTCGCTGGTGCGCGTAGCGCGTGCGCAGTGCGATGTGGTGGCCGCGTCCATCTTCGTCAACCCGACGCAGTTCGGTCCCAACGAGGACTTCGCGAAGTATCCGCGCACCTTTGAACAGGACTGTGCGCTGCTCGAAGCCGAAGGTGTCGCGCTCCTCTTCGCTCCGCGGCCCGAGGAGATGTATCCGCCGGGCGCCACTACGTTCGTGGACGTGGAGGGCATCGGCGATCGTCTCGATGGCGCATCGCGGCCCGGGCACTTTCGCGGCGTCGCCACCATCGTGGCAAAGCTCTTCCACATCGTCGCGCCGGACAAGGCATTCTTCGGCCAGAAAGATGCCGCGCAGGTCGCGGTGCTGCGCCGCATGGTGCGCGATCTCAACTTCGATCTGGAGCTGGTCGCCTGCCCCATCGTTCGCGACCCGGATGGCCTCGCGCTCTCCTCGCGCAATCGCTACTTATCTGCGCGGGAGCGCGCTCAGGCGCTGGTGCTTTCCCGCGCGCTGCACGCGATATCCGCGACCTATCGTGCGGGCCAGGAGCATGTCACCCCGCTGCTCGACGCCGGCCATAGCGTCATGGCGATAGAACCGGAAGTGCGCATCGACTATCTGGAGATCGTCGATCCGGACACGCTGCTGCCGCTCGCCGAAGCAACGCCAGGCGCATTGGTGGCGATTGCGGCGCACGTTGGCAGCACGAGACTGATCGATAACACGATACTGTAACAGAGACGAATTAAGCTTTATTTGCACGCGCCGATCCGGAGACGCAAGGATTTCCGGCAAGCAGGAACCGCAACGGCCGCTCCGCCGCCTTGCTGATGCCGATGCGCGGCGTGGTCACGATTGCCTGCGCATCATAACCATCATCGCGAAGCTGCAAACCAGAGGCTGCGTCCAGCAGGTCCATGCCATTGTGCGTCGCGCGCGTAATGTCGAAAGCCTGGCATAGTCGTCCCGGTCCCCCAGTCAGCATGCGTGCCGCAGCATGCGTTCCCAGCCCCCGGCGCACCGCCATCTCCTCCAGTCCGGCCAGTGGCTCCAGCGCACGCACGAGCAGAGAACCCGCCTGCCCATCCCGCTCGCAGGAAATATTCAGGCAACTGTACATGCCGTAAATGAAATACACGTAGGCGTGCCCGGCGGGCCCAAACAGAACTGCGTTGCGCGCGGTTCTTCCCGCTGCCGCATGTGCCGCGGGATCGCCATCGCCGAAGTATGCCTCAACCTCCACGATGCGTCCCACAAGCCATCCGCCGGCCTCTCTCCGGACCAGCAGCTTGCCCAGCACAGCGCGCGCGACTATGTCGGGCGGCCTCTCAAAAAATGCGCGCGACATCCGCACACCGGGCGCATGTCGCTGCGAGTTATGCGGGGAGATCTGAGTGGACACGTAGGTCAGGCTGCCTCACTTCATCTTAGCGACTCGAATTGCAGCCCTCGGCGACCATCCCCACGCCGCCCGGCATGATCCAATTGCGAGAGGTGTTCCTGTGGTCTCTCGCACTCGCTGTTCCGGCAGGAGCGCAGACTCTGCAATCCCGGCCGCCGGAACCCGCAAACGCGGCGCAGAATCCCTTCCCGCCAGGACGAAAATTGATGGTCCGTCTCGACCAGCCGCTCGACTCATCCAGCTGCCGGACCAGCTCTGGCCAGTGGCTGGCGTGGGCATCGGTGGCGTCACCGGCGCCGTTGTGGGCGGTGCGGTAGGGGCCACCACCCACAATAACAAGGAAGCCGCCATCCCGACCGAGGCCGTCCTTACCTTTACGGTCGACTAGCGTCAACTCCCGTTCTTGACGGCGGCCAGCACCTCTTCCGCGTGCCCTTCGGGCTTTACTTTCGCCCAGATATGGGCAAGCTTCCGGTCCGGCCCGATCAGGTAAGTCGTGCGCTCGATGCCTCGGACCTTCTTGCCATACATATTTTTGTCCTTCATCACACCAAACTGATTGCAAACTCGTTCGTCTACATCAGCAAGGAGCGTGTAGGGCAGGTCGTACTTCTCCTTGAACTTCTTCTGCGCCTTCGGCGTGTCGCGCGAGATACCGAGCACCACCACCCCGGCCTTCTGCAGCTTTTTGAAGGTGTCGCGGAAGCCGCAGGCCTCAATGGTGCAGCCGGGTGTGTCGGCGCGAGGATAAAAGAAGAGCACGACCGGTTTGCCGCTATAGTCGCTCAGGTGCACTATTTCGTCGTTTTCGTCCTGCAAGGTGAAATCCTCGATCCTATCGCCGACCTGCATGAATGCTTCCTCCACTTCAATCTGGCTGTTCAAAGTCGCTACCATGGTAGTAGAGGACGATGGCTCGGGAGTACGCCATGAAACGTAGCTGGCTTTTGCGAACAGGGTCGGCGGCACTTGCTGCAGGTGGCCTGCTGGCCGGCAGTGGCGTTATGCAGGCGCAGTATCCCGGCCATGTCAACGCCGAGAACCCGGCTGCGGCAACCGCCAAGCTTCGCTCCGTCGCGGTGCTGGAATGGACAGGCGACCGTAACCATCCCAACGCCACGCGGCTTGTGCCCGTCTCTCTCTACGATGGGGAACACCTGCAGGATGGCGCGCTCTATCTGGCGCGGCCGGTGCCGTTGGCGCTCGACAGCGGGACAGAGTACGAGGTCGAGGGATCAGGCCTGCCGCAGGGCTGGTTTGATATTGATGGCGCGCGCGAGATCGGCAATGACTGGTTCGGCTTCGGCAAATGGAAGCCCTATGTGCCTCCGCCGCCCAAGAAGCTGCATCCCTCGCGCAATCCGCCTATCGTTGTGCACGACAAATCCGACGACGCGGACAAGCCGCATTTCGTGCGCCGCGATCAGAACACCAGCACGACAAACCCGAGCGGAACAGCAAACAGCGGCTCGCCATCGGCCCAGAAAACTCCAGACAACACCCAGGCGTCGTCGGCGCCGGTCGATCCCGATCGCCCCAAGCTGCGTCGCAGGCCGGAAGAAGACAAGCCGCAGCAGCAGGCGGCAGAGACGCCCGAATCGCCCACGGCGGCGCCTGATGCGGATCGCCCGCGGCTCGCGCATGGCAAGCCCGCGGATCTGAAAGACGAGCCGAAGCAGCTTGAGATCACTCCGGTAGCCATTGGCCAGACCGTTGCGGTCTCCGATGCGAATAGCGTGGCAAAGGACTCGTTCGCGTACGAATGGGGCAGCCCAGCCGATGCTGCGAGCGCGCAAAAAGAACTGGAAGCACGGGCGGCGCAACTGCTAGCCGGCACAAAGCCCGCGGATGCTTCCGCGAGCGCCGCGAAAAAACAAACCGCCGCAACACATCACACCACAATGCGCAGAACCGCGACGCGAAAAGTGACGCCGCTAGAAGCAGCATCACCGTTCACGGATGTGCACTTCAGCGCCTTTGCGCTCACCTATGGGAGCGGACCAACGCTGGTGCTGACGGCGCGCGAAGCCTCCGGCACTCGCTCGATTGCAGTGATTGGACTGCAGGATATCTACGGCAAGATCCAGGTGTTGTGGCATTCCATCACGGACGACGAACATCTGGATGTGACGCCGCGCATGAAGCTCATCGACGCGGTCGATCCGCGCGGCGATGGCCGCGCCAACCTGCTCTTTGAGGAGCGCAACACTACCGACCGCCGCTTTGTGCTCTACGTGGTCGGAGCAGACAACGCGGAACAGGTATTTGCCACTGATCCGCTGCCGTTGCATCCGGTCGCACAACCAAGCGGCGACTGATTCTCAGGGATGCGGCAACTGGGTCCTGTCCCAGCTTCCGCCCAGCGCCTTCACCAACTGGACGCTCGCCGCGAACTGGCGCGTCGTGATGTCCGCCGCTGTCCGCTGATTGGTGAGCGCAACCGTTTGCGCGGTAATCACTTGTAGATAGGTCGTAAGGCCGCCCTTGTATTGATTCGTCGAAATCTGCAGCGAGCGCTCCGCATCGGCGACGGTTTGCTGCTGCGCCGCCGCTTCGCGATTCAGGATGCTCAATGCGGCAAGCTGATCTTCGACGTCCTGAAAGGACTGCAACACCGTCTGCCGATAATTGGCCACTTGCGCGTCGTATGCGGCGCGCGCTTCCGCGGTGATCGCGTGACGCCTGCCCGCATCGAAGAGCACCTCGGTGGCCGACCCGCCCAGCGACCACAGCGCGCTTGGCCCCTGGAACAAAATGCCCGGACGCGAGGACTCAAATCCGCCGGTGCCGGTGAGGTTCAGTTGCGGGTAGTAGGCAGCAATCGCAATGCCGATCTGCTCATTCGCGGCAGCGGCACGACGCTCGGCGGCGGCCACATCGGGCCGGCGCTCCAACATCTCCGACGGCACGCCCACCGGCACCGCCGGCAGCGAGAGCGTCAGTGGCGCGGGAGCGAGCGAGAAGGTGGATGCCGGCTGACCGGTCAGTGTGGCGATGGCGTGCTCATACTGCGCGCGCGCCACGCCAATGTCGATGTCCTGTGCTTTCGTCTGATCCAATTGCGTCTGCGCCTGCGCAACGTCCGCATCGGTCGCAACGCCGCCGTGGAAACGTGCAACTGTCAATTGCAGATAGCGCTGGTACTGCTGGATGGTGTCATCCAGCAGCTGCTTCTGTGTGTCCAGGCCGCGAAGCTCGAAGTAGTCCATCGCAAGCTCGGAGCGAAGACTCAGTTCTACATTGGCCAGATCCGCTGCGGAGGCCTGCGCGTTGGCGCGCGCCTGCTGCACGGTGCGGCGGATGTTGCCCCACAGGTCGGGCTCCCATGTTGCCTGACCGGTAGCGGTGAGATCGTTATAGGGGTTGGCGGTCGTGGGGACGCCGACCGGACGGTTATTTGAGACCCGCGTGCGCGAATAACCCGGCGCGAGCGACACGGTGGGGAAGTAATAGGACCGGTATTGCTGCACGGCCGCCAGCGCCTGCGTGTACTCGGCCAGGGATACCTTGAGCGTCTGGTTGGATACTGTGACGCGCTCCTCCAGCGTGTTGAGCTGCGCGTCACCATACGACTCCCACCACTTGCCGCGAATCCTGTCGTCACCCGGCTCGGCATGCTTCCAGCCCACACCGGGCGCGCTCGGGGGAGGCGTTACAGCGGCCTGTTCCTTGAATGAAGGAGCCATGGCGGCGCTCGGCGTCTTGTAGTTCGGGCCTACCTTGCAGCCGGTCACCAAGGACGCAAGCGCCAGCGCTCCTCCGAGCGCAACCAGCGCAGCGCTCCTCCAGCATTCCAGCCGCTGCACGCTCACTGTCCCTGCTCCTGCTGCTTGTTGCCGGAGTTCTGCAGCACGTGCACCTTCTCGCCGTCGATCACCGAGTCAGGCGGATTGGAGATGATCGGCGTGTTCGCATCGAGCCCGCTGACCACTTGCACCGTGTCTCCGTCGTCGTGTCCGATGGTGATCGGCACCAGCTTCACAATATCGTCGTTGCCGCTGTGCTCCACCGCGGCCACACGCAGTCCTTCGCTGCGGAAGAGCAGCGTCGATACCGGAATGATGACCGACGAGACGGGTCGCCCAACCTTCAGATGCACTTCCGTATAGGCGCCGGGGGTCAGATCCCCCTTGCGGTTGTCCACATCGACCTCCACCAGCAGCGTGCGCGAATTCACATCGATGGATTTCGCAGTACGGACCAGCGTTCCTTCAAACGAGCGCTGCGGGTACTCGGAAAATGTAAGCTGCGCCTTGGTGCCCGGCAGCGCATCGCGAGAATAAATCTGCGGCACGTTGATGTAGACGCGCAGCACGTCGGTAGAAGCCATGTGGAAGAGCTCTTTGGCTGCGCCCTGATCGATCAACTGGCCGACATCGATGCTGCGCGAGGTGACGACGCCATTGAAGGGCGCGTAGATCTTCTCGAACGAAGTCAACTGCTCCAGCCGCTGCACGTTGGCGATTTGCGACTTCACCGTCGTGTTGGAAGACTGCGCCTGGGTGGCAAAGTTTTCCGTGTCCTGGCGCGATACAGCATCCTGCCCTAGCAAATCCTTGTAGCGCTGCGCCGTGCTCTTGGCGTAGCCGGCATTCGACTCCGCCGTGGCCAGATCTGCTCGTGCCTGCAGCAGTTGCTGATCGACTTCCGGCGAGCTGATGACTGCCAGCAACTGTCCCTTGCGAACATGCGCACCGATATCGAAGTACCAATGGCTGAGATAGCCGCTGGTGCGCGCATAGATGGGCGCGTCTTCGTAGGCATAGACATTCCCGGGCAGAACGATTTCCGAGTTGGGCGAGCCGGCCTTGGGCTTGGAGAGCAGCACATCCGGAGCTGCGAGCGCATTCGTTTCGGCAGCCAGCGCAGTGCGCGCGTGTTGCCGGTGCAGAATGCCCACGACAGCAATGACGGCGGCCACAATCAGCAGCAGCACGAGCACAATAACGGCGGTTCGTCCCGAGACACGAGACTGCGGCGTGGCCGCGGCGCCATGCTCATCATGCGGGCGCGTGGTTTGCGGATTGTGCGCACGCGGGGTTTCCGGATTGTTGTCAGGCTCGCTCATGGTCGTCAAAAGGCTCCCTGGTTGTCGCTTGCGGAAGTGTGGCCATTCCGGCCCGTGCGGGCGCGGCGGCGGCGCTCCAGCGCGCCATGGACAACACTGAAGAATGTGGGTACGAAGAAGAGGGTGGCAGCGGTGGCAAAGATCAGTCCGCCGATGACGGCGCGGCCCAGCGGCGCGTTTTGCTCGCCGCCGTCGCCCAGTCCCAGAGACATCGGCACCATGCCGATGATCATGGCCAGCGCGGTCATCAACACCGGGCGAAAGCGAGTAAAGCCGGCGGCTAGGGCAGCGGCAACAGGATCGCCGTCATTGATCTCCAGTTGCTCCTTGGCGAAGGAGACGACCAGGATGGAGTTGGCGGTGGCGACACCCATGCACATGATGGAGCCAGTCAGCGCGGGCACTGAAATATGAGTGCCGGTGAGGAAGAGTATCCACACAATGCCGGCGAGGGCGGCGGGCAGCGCGGAGACGATGATGAATGGATCGAGCCACGACTGGAAGTTGACGACGATCAGCAGATAGACAAGCAGGATCGAAAAGAAGAGGCCGCTTACCAGGCCGATGAATGAGGACCGCATGGTCTGCACCTGGCCGCGGATCACCAGCCGCGAGCCGGAAGGCAATTCCTTTTGATGCTTACCGATGATGTCCCTGATCTTGTCCGCGACGCTGCGCAGGTCCGTCTTGTCGATGTTGCCGTAGATATCCACCACCGGCTGGATATCGTAGTGGGTCACGGTCGCAAGCTCCTCGCCGCGCGTGATCGAAGCCAGGTTGCCGAGAATCTGAATCGGCTGGCCACCCATCTGCGCCGCAGGAGTGAACATGCTGAAATTTGCGCCTGGATTGGGCGCGGCGCCGGCCGTGATCGGCACGCTCTCTAAATCACCGAGAGAATCCAGGGAATACTGCGGTGTCTGGGTCGCCACGTTGTAGCTCACGCCGTTCTTGGGATTCAGCCAGAAGGTCGGCGAGGTCTGGAAGGAGCCGCTGAGCGCCACCAGCAGCGAACCGGCGACATCCCGCTGCGTCAGTCCGATGTCCTGCGCGCGCGAGCGGTCCACGTCCACAAAGAGCCGCGGCTCGTTGAACGGCTGCTGAATGTGCAAATCGGCCGTTCCCGGCACGTACTTGATCTCCTGCATCAGCTTCTCGGCGAAGTCGTGGTTCGCCACTTCATTGTGGCCAATGATCTGGATATCGATGGGCGCCGGCAGGCCGAAGTTCAGGATCTGCGTGGTCATGTCCACCGGCAGCGAATAAAACGTAACTCCGGGAAACTGCTGAGCCAGCTTCCCACGCAGGTCCTCCACGTAGTCGTTGGTAGGCCGGTGATCCTTGCTCAGCGATACCGTGATGTCCGCATCTGCCGAGCCCACCACGCCGGTGTTGGTATAGGAGAGATTCAGGCCGGAGTAGGGGATCCCGATGTTGTCGATGATGGTGACAAGCTCGCGTGCCGGAATCTCGCGCCGTATGGCGTTATCGATCTCGTCGCACAGCCGCGCCGTCTCTTCAATGCGGGTGCCGGTGCGTGCCCGCACATGGAGCTTGAACTGGCCGGCGTCGACGGAAGGAAAGAAGTCCTGGCCCAGCCAGGGATAAAGCAGCGCAAACGAGCCTACGCAGACGACGGCGAAGAGAACCAGAAACACCGTACTGTGCGCCACGGCCAATTCGAGCAGGCCATGATAGAAACCGCGGAACCGCTCGAAGCGGCGCTCGAACGCAAGCTGAAAGCGAGTGAATGGATTGCGGCTGTGCTCCTTCTGCCTCTGCGCCTCCGGATCGTGTTCCGACAGCAGGAACTTTGCCATGGTGGGCACCACAGTGCGCGACAGAAAGTAGGACGCGAGCATCGCGAAGACGACCGCCTCTGCCAGCGGCACAAAGAGGTACTTTGCGACACCGCCCAGGAAGAACATGGGCACGAAGACGATGCATATGGAAAGCGTGGAGACAAACGCCGGAACCGCGATCTGCGCGGCGCCATCGAGAATCGCCTGCTCCAGCTCCTTGCCCTCTTCCAGATTGCGGTTGATGTTTTCGATCTCCACCGTCGCATCGTCCACCAGGATGCCGACGGCCAGCGCCAGCCCGCCCAGGGTCATGATGTTGATGGTCTCGCCCAGCGCTCCCAACAGGATCAGCGAGACGAGAATCGACAGCGGGATCGAGACCGCAATGATGAGCGTCGAGCGCCAGCTGCCCAGGAAGACCAGGATCATGAAGCCGGTCAGGCAGGCGGCGATCAGAGCCTCATGCACCACGCCGGAGATGGCGCCGCGCACAAAGACCGACTGGTCGGAAAGCGGAGTGATCTTGAGGTGCGGGTTGTCGATCGAGGCTAAGACTGAGGGCAATTTGTTGAAGATGCCCTTGATGATGTCCAGCGTGGAGGCGTTGCCGTTCTTCTGAATGGTGATGAGCGCGGCGCGCTGGCCGTCTACGCGGACAATGTTGGTCTGCGGCGGAAATCCATCGCGCACGTGCGCGACATCGTGGACATAGACCATCGCGCCGTTCACCTGGCGGATGGGCAGATCGTTCAGGCCTTCGATCGTAGTGGGAGCGCTGTTGGTCTCCACCTGGTATTCATAGGTGCCCACCTTCATCGTGCCGGAAGGCAGAATCAGGTTCTGGTTCGCGATGGTGTTCGTTACATCGCTGGGCGACATCCCTTTGGCCTGCAGCTCGTGCAGGTTCAGGTCCACCTGCACCTGGCGCTGCTTGCCGCCGTAGGGGTAGGGAATCGCCGCCCCGCGAATAGTGACCAGCTGGGTGCGGATAAAGTTCAGGCTGTAGTCATTCAGTTGCTGCTCGCTCAGCCCTTTGCCGGAAACGCCAAGCTGCAGGATGGGCACGCTCGATGCATTGAAGTCGATGATGAAGGGTGGCGTGGTGCCCGGTGGAAGCTGCTTCAATTGCGCCTGGGAGATCGCGGTCACCTGCGCAATCGCCATCGACAGGTTGACCTGCGGTTGGAAATAAATCTTCACCACCGAGACGCCGTAGAGCGAGTTCGACTCGATGTGGTCGATGTTGTCGACGGTGGTGGTAAGGGCGCGCTCGGTGATGGTGACGATGCGATCGGCCATCTGCTCCGCGGAGAAGCCCTGGTACTGCCAGACGATGCTCACCACCGGAATGTCGATATTGGGAAAGATATCGACCGGCGTAGTGAGGATCGAAAGCGGGCCGATGATCAGGAGCAGCAGCGCAAGAACGGCAAATGTATAGGGCCGTCGTAGCGCGAGTCGAACAATCCACATAGGCTTTGAGCACTTCCTCTGGCGCAGGCGGCTTCGAAACCAGGCCGTTTGGGCCGCAGGGCACGGCTAGCGCGATCGCCCGGCGGGTAACAATATGCAACGGACACACTGTATGAGCCTCATCAGTGTACAAAGCAACCTGCAGGATCAGCCCGGCAAATGGACACAGCCATCGGCTATATCCTTGCCAACCATCATCTTTTTGTATGGTGCCGGTGCCGCTGCAATCAGCCCGGCGTGCGACAGGTGCCCGCCCGGGATAGGCAGGCCATCGCTTGAAGGTACGGACAATCGATCAGGGCCACTTGCAATCTGCTCGATTGACTTAGGATGTCACATCCGGCCCATTCGATTCATGAAACAGGAGCCGAACGGCGCTGGAGACGGAGATGGAGCCGGTCCGAATCGGGAGATAGCGGAGGGCCGTCCCACTGTTTAGCGGCCGGTATAGTCAGGCATCCCGATGATGTGAAAAGATTTGAAACGGGAAGAAACCATTCTCGGGTTCGGGCCGTCCCTAGACACATACCTGGATCAGGATTTGCCGCACGGTTACAAGAAGACCTGGGGCGAAGCTCACCTAAAGACAGAAACTGGAAAGAGAAACCTCCATGTCACCTGCCGCGCCTACCGAACAGGTTCCGACTTCAACCTACGCCTACCGTGTTCCGGGCGGCGAGACGCCGGGCGAGGAAAATCCGCAGGGGCCCCGCAAGCGTGGCTGGCTCCGCTGGGTCATTCTGCTGGTGCTGCTCGCGCTGGCAGGCCTCATCACCTGGCGGACCATTACCGCGAAGCGCGAAGAACAGGCGACGGCCGCCCGCCGGCAGCGAGCCATGGCCAACCAGGCTGTTCCCGTACAGGTAGCGACAGTGCGGCAGGAAACAGTGCCCATCTATCTCACCGGCCTGGGCACGATCATGCCTTATTACAGCGTCAAAATCATTCCGCGCGTCACCGGCGAGCTGACCAACGTCTACTTCCGGGAGGGCCAGGACGTCCGCAAGGGCGCTGAGCTGATGACCATTGACCCCCGGCCTTACCAGGCGACGCTTGATCAGGCGAAGGGACAGCTGGCCCGCGACGAGGCGCAGTTAAAGAACAACCAGGCAGAGTTCAACCGCTACAAGGCGCTCTACGATCAGGGCGTCGTCTCCAAGGAGCAACTGGACACGTACGAGTCCAACCTGGGGCAGTTCGTGGGAGCAATCAAGGGCGATCAGGCAGTCGATCGAATCAGCCCAGCTCAACGTGACTTACTGCCACATCAAGTCGCCGATCGACGGCAAGGTGGGCCTGCGCCAGGTGGATCCGGGCAACCTGATCACCGCGAACACCACACAGACGCTGGTCGTGAATCAGTTCCGGCCCATCGCGGTCTACTTCACGCTGCCGGAGGATCAGCTGCAGCGCGTGCTGACCAAGCTGCGGCAGGATCACAAGCTCGACGCGATTGCCTTCGATCGCTCCGATACGACGCAACTGGAGACCGGCCAGCTCACCGCGGCTGACAACCAGATCGATGTCACGACCGGCACGGACAAACTGAAGGCCGTTTTTGCCAATACGGACGAGAAGCTCTTTCCCAACCAGTTCGTGAATATCCATCTCGTCCTCGAGCAGCGTGCGAACTCCATCGTGGTTCCGGCGGCGGCGGTCCAGCATAGCCCGGACGGCGATTACGTATGGCTCGTCAAGCCGGAGTCGAATCCGAGTGGCGATGCAGGCCAGCCCGCACCGGGCGGGAACGCGAAAAGCGGTAACAGCGGTACGTCCGGAAAGGTCACTCCCGGTACCGGAACCGTGACCATGCAGCCGATTGTCATCGACACCACGCAGGGCTCCATGGTGGTGGTGAAGAGCGGCCTGGAGGGGAACCAGCAGGTCGTCGTCGACGGCGCGGACAAACTGCAGAATGGCTCGAAGGTCTCCACCACGCCTTCGCATCGCGGGCAGAAGCAGCCACAGCAGCAATTGGGTTCGTCGTGAGTCCGTCTCGCATCTTTATCCTGCGGCCCGTGGCCACCTCACTCCTGATGGTGGCCATTCTGCTCGCGGGCTTTGTCGCCTACAAACAGTTACCCGTCTCCGCGCTGCCTGAGGTGGACTATCCCATCATCCAGGTGGTCACGTTCTATCCCGGCGCCAGCCCGGATGTGATGGCGTCCGCCGTCACCGCTCCGCTGGAGCGGCAGTTCGGCGAGATGCCGGGCCTGAACCAGATGACCTCCACCAGCTCGCAGGGCGGATCGGTCATCGTTCTCCAGTTCAACCTGACCGAGGACATCGACGTCGCCGAGCAGGAGGTGCAGGCCGGCATCAATGCCGCGCAAAGCTTCCTGCCCACTGGCCTGCCCAACCCGCCGATCTACAGCAAGGTGAATCCGGCCGATCAGCCGGTCATGACGCTCGCGCTGACCTCCGACACCATGCCGCTGCAAAAGGTCGAGGACTTGGCCGATACCAACATGGCGCAGAAGATCTCTCAGGTCTCCGGCGTCGGCCTGGTGTCCATCGCCGGCGGGCAGAAGCCGGCAGTGCGCATCCAGGCGAACCCGGCCCAGCTTGCCTCCTACGGCATCAGCCTGGAAGACATGCGCACGGCGGTCGCCGACGCCAACGTGAACACCGCCAAAGGCAACCTGAACGGCACTCGCCAGTCCTACACCATCGGCGCCAACGATCAACTGCTGACCTCGGGCGACTACAAGCCGATCGTGATTGCCTATCGCAACGGCGCGCCGGTGCGCATGTCCGACGTGGCGGACATCATCGACGGCTCTGAGAACACCATGCAGGCGGCGTGGATGAACCGCACCCCGGCCGTCATCGTGAACATCCAGCGGCAGCCTGGCGCGAACATCATCGCGGTGGTGGACCGCATCAAGGCCATCCTGCCGCAGTTGAAGGTCAGCCATGCCGGCGTCGATCAAGATTCAGATCCTCACCGACCGCACCGAGACCATCCGCGCCTCCGTCGACGATGTCCAGTTCGAGTTGATGCTCACCATCGGGCTGGTCGTGATGGTGATCTTCCTCTTCCTGCGCAGTCTTGCCGCCACCGTCATTCCCAGCATCGCGGTCCCGCTCTCGCTGGTGGGCACCTTCGGCATCATGTACCTGCTGGGGTACAGCCTGAACAATCTCACGCTGATGGCGCTCACCATCTCGACCGGCTTCGTCGTGGACGACGCCATCGTGATGATCGAGAACATCTCGCGTTACATCGAAATGGGCGAGGACCCGCTTGCCGCCGCGCTCAAGGGCTCGGAGCAGATCGGCTTCACCATCGTTTCACTCACCGTCTCGCTGATCGCTGTGCTCATTCCGCTGCTGTTCATGGGCGATGTGGTCGGGCGCCTCTTCCGCGAGTTCGCCATCACGCTTGCCGTCACCATCCTGGTCTCTGCCGTGGTGTCGCTGACGCTGACCCCGATGATGTGCGCCAGGCTGCTGAAGCATAAGCCGGAGTCCGAGCAGAACCGCTTCTATCGCAAGTCCGAAGAGTTCTTCAACTACGTCATCGGCCTTTACGGCAGGACGCTGCAGTTCGTTCTGCGCTATCGCTTCACCACGCTGATGGTCACCATCGGCACCCTGGTTCTGACGCTGGTCCTCTATGTCGTCGTGCCCAAGGGATTCTTCCCGGTAGAAGATACTGGGATCATCCTCGGCATCACCGAGGCGCCGCAGGCTGTCTCGTTCGAGAGCATGTCGCAACGCCAGCAGAAGCTGGCCGACGTTATCCTGCAGGACCCCGACGTACAAAGCCTCTCATCTTTCATCGGCGTCGACGGCACCAACACCACCATCAACAGCGGCCGCATCCAGATCAACCTCAAACCGCTCGCGCAGCGTCACGACCGCGTCTTGAATATCATTCAGCGGCTCCAGAAAAATCTGAAGCAGGTGCAGGGAATCACGCTCTACATGCAGCCGCTGCAGGACCTGACCGTCTCCGACGTGGTGAGCCGCACGCAGTATCAGTATTCGCTCGAAAGCGCCGACGCCAATGAGCTGACGACCTGGACGAACAAGCTGGTCACCGAGCTGCGCAAGCATCCCGAGCTCACCGAGGTCGCCAGCGACATGCAGGACAAGGGCCTGGAGACGGACCTGGTCGTCGATCGCGATACCGCATCGCGGATGGGCGTGCAGATGTCGACCATCGACAACGTGCTCTACGACGCCTTCGGGCAGCGCCAGGTCTCCACCATGTACACGCAGTTGAACCAGTACCACGTCATCCTGGAGGTGCAGCCGAACTTCCAGCTTGACCCAAGCTCGCTGAGCAGCCTGTATGTTGCCTCGTCGACCGGCACCCAGGTTCCGCTGAGCACCTTCGTTCACGTCGAGCGCACGAACACGCCGCTCGCCATCGACCACCTCGGCCAATTCCCGGCCAGCACCATCTCCTTCAATCTTGGCCCCGGGCGCCTCATTAGGCGACGCGGTCAAGATCATCAATCAGGTGGAAGCCAACCTCGGCATGCCCAACACCGTGAATGCCAGCTTCCAGGGCACCGCCAAGGCATTTGAAGCCTCGCTCACCAACGAGCCCATCCTCATCCTTGCCGCGCTCATCACCGTCTACATCGTGCTGGGCGTGCTCTATGAGAGCTACATTCATCCCGTCACCATCCTCTCCACGCTGCCCTCGGCCGGCGTGGGCGCCATCCTCGCGCTGCTGCTCTTCGGCATGGACCTCAACGTCATCGGCATCATCGGCATCATCCTGCTGATCGGCATCGTGAAGAAGAACGCCATCATGATGATCGACTTCGCGCTCGAAGCCGAGCGGCAGCACGGCAAGAGCTCCTATGACGCCATCTACGAAGCATGCCTGCTTGCGCTTCCGGCCCATCATGATGACCACCATGGCCGCCCTGCTCGGCGGCCTGCCGCTTGCTCTCGGCACCGGCATGGGCTCGGAGCTGCGCAAGCCGCTCGGCATCACCATCGTCGGCGGCCTCATCGTTTCCCAGGCGCTCACCCTTTACACCACGCCGGTCGTCTATCTCTACTTCGACCGCTTTGCGCAGCGACTCAGCCAGGCGGCGCGCGCGCATTGCGGGCACCGCGCACCGAGCACACGGTCTCGGCGGACTAGGAGCGCTTCATGCATATCTCCGCTCCCTTCATCCGCCGTCCGGTGGGCACTTCGCTGCTCAGCCTGGCGCTGCTGCTCGGCGGCGCGGTGGGCTACGCCCTGCTTCCGGTCTCGTCGCTGCCCGAGGTCGAATTTCCCACGATCAATGTGCAGGCACAGTTGCCCGGCGCCAGCCCGGAGACGGCTGCCTCCGCGATTGCGACGCCGCTCGAGCGCCAGTTCGGCCGCATCGCCGGCGTGACGGAGATGACTTCTTCGAGCACGCTCGGCGGCTCCAACATCACGCTGCAGTTCGATCTCAATCGCAACATCGATGGCGCGGCGCGCGATGTGCAGGCGGCCATCAATGCCGCGCGCGCGCAGCTTCCTGCCAACCTGCCGCAGAATCCGCGCTTCTACAAGTCCAATCCGGCGGACGCCCCGATCATGATTCTGGCGCTCACCTCCGACCAGTTGAGCCGCCCGGAGATCTATGACGCTGCCGACTCCGTTCTGCAGCAGAAGATCTCCCAGGTGCCGGGTGTGGGCGAGAGCTTTGTCGGCGGCGGCGCCGAGTCCCGCGGTGCGGGTCGAAGCGAATCCCATGCAGCTCAGCTCCTATGGCATCGGACTGGAGTCGCTGCGGACCACGCTCGGCGCGGTGAACCAGAACATGGCCACCGGCTATTTCCGGAACGACCACACCATCAGCAACATCAACACCAACGATCAGCTTTTTCAGGCGCGCCACTACGCACCTTTGGTCGTCGGCTATAACGCGACAACCGGCGCAGCCGTGCGGCTGCAGGATGTCGCCTCGGTCATCGACTCTACTTCGAACCTGTACACGTCGGGCCTCGCCAACGGCAAGCCCGCCGTCCTTATCATCATCTTCAAGATCGCCGGCGCGAACGTCATCCAGACGGTCGATCGTATCAAGGCTGCGCTGCCCTCGCTTGAGGCCTCTGTTTCGCCGCTCATCCACACCAGCATCGTGATGGATCGCACGGTAACCATTCGCGCCGCGATCCACGACGTGGAGATTACGCTGCTCGCCTCCATCGTGCTGGTCATCATCGTCGTCTTCGTATTCCTGCGCGACGCCTGGTCCACCATCATTCCCAGTGTCGCTGTGCCGCTGTCTCTTGTAACGACCTTCGGCGTGATGTACCTGCTGGGCTACACGATGGACAACCTGTCGCTGATGGCCCTCACCATCTCCACCGGTTTCGTAGTGGATGACGCCATCGTGGTGCTCGAAAATATCACCCGCTATATGGAACAGGGCATGACGCCCTTCGATGCAGCCATGAAGGGCTCGCGAGAGATCGGCTTCACCGTCCTCTCCATGAGCACCTCGCTCATCGCCGTCTTCATCCCCATCCTGCTCATGGGCGGCATTGTCGGCCGGCTCTTCCGCGAGTTCGCGGTCACCCTTTCTGTGGCCATCGCGGTTTCGCTCGTCATCTCGCTCACCACTACGCCGATGATGTGCGCGAAGTTTCTTCGCCAGCACAATCCAAGCGACCGCAGCCGTGCCTACCGCTTCGGAGAGCGCGTCTTCAACGGGCTGCTCGCCGGCTATGACCGCGGGCTGCGCTGGGTACTGCGCCATCAGAACCTTGTCCTGCTGATAACCGTCGGCACGCTGGCGCTGAATATCTATCTCTACATCATCGTTCCCAAGGGCTTCTTTCCCAATGAAGACACCGGCCGCCTTGCCGGATCGGCGCGCGCCTCGCAGGACATCTCCTTCGACGCCATGAGCGTGAAGCAGTCGCAGCTCGCGGCCATCGTACAGAAAGATCCAGGCGTGGACTACGTGCTGGCCTTCGCCGGCAGCGGCGGCGGCGGCGCGACTACGAATGTCGGCCGAATGTTCATCACCCTCAAGCCGGAAAGCGAGCGCAACGCCAGCGCCGACCAGATCATCAATCGCCTGCGCGGCAAGCTTTCGAAGATTCCCGGCGTGCAGTTGTTCCTGCAGTCATCGCAGGATATCCGTGTCGGCGGCCGCTCGAGCGATGCCGAGTATCAGTACACGTTGCAGGACTCGAATCTCGACGAGCTGAACGAATGGGCGCCCAAGCTGCTCGACGGCATGAAGAAAATGCCGGAGCTGCGTGACGCTTCTACCGATCAGCAGGAGAATGGACTGGAAGCTCGGCTGGTCGTGGATCGCGATACGGCTTCGCGCCTTGGCCTCACCATGCAGGACGTCGACAATGTGCTCTACGACGCCTTCGGCCAGCGCCAGGTTTCCACCATGTACACCGGCCTCAATCAGTATTACGTCGTGATGGAGGTAGACCCCAAGTACCAGCGTGATCCGGATTCGCTGAAGAGCATCTACATCAAGTCATCCAACGGCACCGCCGTCCCGCTCTCCGCGATCTCTCACTTCGAAAACCGTCGCACCGCGCTCGCCGTGAACCACTCCGGCCAGTATCCGTCCATCACGCTCACCTTCAATCTGGCGCCCAATGTCGCGCTCGGCCAGGCGGTCACCGCGCTCGACAAGCGTGAAGCAGGAGATGGGCATGCCCAGCAGCGTGCAGGCAGCCTTCTCCGGCACCGCAGCAGGCGTTTCCAGTCGTCGCTCGCCACGTGAGCCGATGCTCATCGCCTTGGCTCTGGGCACCGTCTACATCGTGCTCGGCATTCTGTATGAGAGCTACGTGCACCCCATCACCATTCTCTCCACGCTGCCGTCCGCTGGCGTCGGCGCCATCCTCGCGCTGCTCCTCACTCACACCGACCTCAGCGTCATCGCGCTCATCGGCATCATTCTGCTGATCGGTATTGTGAAGAAAAACGCCATCATGATGATCGACTTCGCGCTCTCCGCCGAGCGTGAGGAAGGCAAGTCCCCCGAGGCAGCCATCTACGAAGCCTGCCTGCTGCGCTTCCGCCCCATCATGATGACCACCTGCGCTGCGCTGCTCGGCGGCCTGCCGCTTGCGCTCGGCACCGGCACCGGATCGGAGTTCCGCCGGCCGCTCGGCATCACCATCGTCGGCGGCCTGCTCGTCTCGCAGATGCTGACCCTCTTCACCACCCCGGTGGTCTACCTGATGTTCGACCGAATCCGCCTATACTTCACACCGGGCCACAAGGAGCGCTGGGTCAGCGTCGAGCAGCACGGCGACTGATGGCGCCAATCCGAAGCAACGAAACAATTTTTTGTAGGCCTGTCGGACAACTCCGGTGGCATGTCGCCCCAAGCGCTACAGTCGCGCAATGGAAATTTATTTCCGCTTCCAACGCGCTTCAGACGCATACGAGACAGTCGTGTGTAGCGGGGTGAAACTGATCTGCCTACGCAACCGCGCACAGATTGACTTCATCCAACTGCCAGAGTAACGTCGTGCTTCGTCCTCTCCTTCCGAAAGCATACAAATCATCCAACGGTCCTAAAAGGGAGCAGCAACCTTGATTTGCAGATCAGGCTCGACCCTCGCTGCCATCGCTGCAGCGTTATTGGCCACGACGAATGTCCCGGCACAAAACCTATTGACGCACCACGTGCGAAATGCCGTCCGCGATAACCAGGTGCAGGCGCTCGGACGCCTTACCGCAAATCAGGCCATGAGCCTGGACATCGTTCTGCCGCTGCGCAATCAGGTCGGCCTCGACCGATTGCTCGAGGAGATCTACGACCCCGCGAGCCCTTCCTACCACCAATACCTCACTGTGCCGGAGTTCACCGCGCAGTTTGGCCCCAGCCAGGCGGACTATGACGCCGTCGTGCAATACGCCAAATCGAATGGCCTCACCGTCACCGGCGGCAGCCGCGACGGAATGGATGTGCAGGTCAAAGGCCCGGTCTCCGCCGTTCAGAACGCCTTTCATGTCAACATCCACACCTATCAGCATCCCAACGAAAATCGCACCTTCTATGCTCCGGATCGCGAGCCGACCGTCAACCTGCCGTTCAATCTCTGGCACATCTCCGGTCTGGACAACTACTCCATTCCGCATCCGCTGTTCGTGAAGAAGAGCGATTACGCCAAGTCCCGAGGGATTCCCCTCGACCAGGTCGTCTCGCATGCAACTACCGGATCCGGTCCCTCGGCCTCGTTCCTGGGCAGCGACATGCGCGCCGCATACTACGGTGGAACATCGCTTACCGGCGCCGGCCAGAACCTCGGATTGCTCGAATTCTCGGGCACTGACCTCGCCGATCTGAACACCTATTACAAAAACGTCCATCAGACCAACAAGGTGCCGATCAAATTGCTCTCAGTGGACGGCACCCGCACCTCCTGCGTTGACACCAAGGCCGGCGGCTATTGCGATGACACCGAGCAGACACTCGATATGACCCAGGCCATCGGCATGGCTCCCGGGCTCTCCAGTCTGGTGATGTACATCGGTTCCAGCGACACCGCCATCATCAGCGCCATGACGACGCACAGCCCGCTGCCGACCGCCATCGGCTGCTCCTGGGGCTGGACGCCGGTCGACCCATCCACTCTCAATCCCTACTTTAAAAAGATGGCAGCGCAGGGCCAGACCTTCTTCGCGGCCTCCGGCGACCACGCCACCTGGTCAAAAAGCAATGAGGCGTGGCCGGCGGACAGTGCCTATGTCGTCTCGGTTGGCGGCACCGATCTCACTACGACCCGCGCTGCCGGACCCTGGAAGTCCGAGACCGCGTGGTCCGGCAGCGGCGGCGGCATCTCGCCGGACAAGATCGCAATTCCCTCCTGGCAGAAGATCGGCGGTGTGATCAACTCCAGCAACAAGGGATCGAAAACCTATCGCAATGGTCCCGATGTGGCGGCGAATGCCAACTTCACCTTCTACACTTGCGCGGATCAAACCGCCTGCCTGGCCAACACATACGGTGGAACCAGCTTCGCCGCGCCCATGTGGGCCGGCTTCATCGCGCTCGTCAATCAGCAGGCGGCCGCGAAAGGCAAATCCAGGGCGGGCTTCCTCGATCCCACCATCTACGCGCAAAACGTAACTTCCAAATACGCGACGGACTTCCACGACATCACCAGCGGCAAATCCGGCAGCTATTCAGCGGTGACCAAGTACGACCTCGTAACCGGATGGGGCAGCCCCAAGGCCGCGTTGATCACCACACTGGCGCCATAGTCCCGTCGCACCGAATGAAACGAGGAGGGCCCGGACATCATTGCTGTCCGGGCCCGCTTTCCACGTTGCGACTAGGCGACCACTACTCGGCGCGCAGCGCCTCTACGGCGTTCACCTTCGCCGCGCGCGCTGCGGGGACAGCCGACGCAATCACGGCCGCCGCCAGAATGACGAAGGCCGACAAAAGGAACGCGGGCATTCCGGGTGGATGGGCCTCAGCAACATAGCGTCCGATGGCACGTGCAAACACAAGGCCGAAAATCGCGCCCGCGGTCACGCCGATGCCTGCAATGGTCAGGCCTTGACGCAGCACATCGGTAAGGATGTCCCTGGGCTGCGCGCCGAGAGCCATGCGAATGCCAAATTCACGTGTGCGGCTGCTTACGGAGAATGCGAGCACGCCCGCCACACCGATGACGGAGATCAGGAGAGCCACCGCTGCGAATCCGCCGAAGACCACTGCGTTCAGCTTGTCCGGCGTCATCACTTCGGCGCGAATGTCCTGCAACGTGCTGATGTGCTCGACCGGCTGCTCCGCGTAAATGCTGCGAATGGTGCGCGTGATGGCCGGAGCGAGCGCGTAGGGATCGCCATTATCGATGCGTACCAGAAGACGCCCCTGCCAGCCTTCCTGGTCGGCTGGCTGATAGATCATCATGCCGGGTGAGGGAAGGATGTTTTCGTCGTCGAGATCGGGGACAATGCCGACGATGCGCCGCGGCTCCATGCTGATACCGATGAATTTCATCACGCCGTCGGTCCAACGCAGCTCACGGTTCAGCGCCTGCTGTCCGGGGAACAGCGTCTGCGCCAGGCTCTGGCTGATGATGACGACGCGCTCGGAGCCCTCCTTGTCCGAGTCGCGGAAGTCGCGGCCGGCGAGAAGCGGCAGGCCGAGGGTCTCAAAGTATCCCGGGGAAATTGAGCGGAACTTCGCGCGCCAGTCATCAGTACCGTTTTTGCGCACTACCGCGCCCGGCGACGCAAAGGTAAAGGCAATATTCAAGGCCTGATCGTCGCGCCAGGGAACGCTGAAGCCAGTCGAGCGCGTGCGAGACTCCCGGCAACGCGCTCACGCGGCGCTGTACTTCGTGATAGAAGGCCTGGACCTGCTGCGGCGTTCGTCCATAAGTCATGGCGGGCAGGTTCACACCGAGAACGTGCGAGGTATCGAACGGCGGGCGCGTGTTCTCGAGCGTGTAGAGCGTGCGCATCAGCATGGCCGCTCCAGTGAGGAGCACGAAGGAAGCCGCGATCTGCATCACTGCGAAGACGCGCAACCGTTTGTTGCTGTTGCTGGTGCTGCTGCGAGTTCCACCGGTGATGAGGCTTGCGCTGATCTGCGCGCGCTCGGAGGGCAGCCGGGGAACAAAGGCCAGGAAGACCGCTGCGACGAACGCCAGAGCGATGCCGAACCAGACCAGAGTGGAGTCGAGCGTGAGCCCGTCGGCGCGCACGGAGAAGCGTGCCGCGTAGCGCCCCAGCACGGCCACCATGGGCCACGCGAGGAGCAGCGCCGCGAGCACCCCGCTGCTGCACAAAATCAGGCTTTCCGCGAGCAGCGAGCGCCGCAACGCCGCTGTATTGGCTCCCAATGCCGAGCGGACGGCAAGCTCCGATTCGCGGCGCACGGTGCGCGCGAGCACCAGATTGGCGACATTCGAACATGCGATGACAAACAAGAGCCCCGAGGCAGCAAACAGCACCCAGAGGATGGTGTTGGCGCGCGCGTTGATCTGCTCATGCATGCGCTTCACACCGATCTGATAGTGATCCGCGGGCTTGTAGACCTCAGGATGCGCGGAGGTCATTGCGGCGTAGTGCGTGCTCAGCTCCGCTCGTGCCGCGTCGATACTCGCGCCCGGCGCCAGCCGCCCGAAGACCTCGGTCATGCGATGCTCGCGGCCCGTGACCATGGTGGCGGAGAGGTGATGCGGGCTGGTCACGATATTTGCGATGATCTCGGTCGCGACAGGATAGGGTATTGAGGGTTCGAGCACGCCCACGATGGTGGCGGATCGCGCTCCCATGATGCTCTCCAGCCGCACCGTCTTGCCGATCACGCTGGGATCGGAGTGCAGCGACTCTTTCCAGAACTTATAGGTGAGCACGATGGCGCCGGCTGCGTTTGGGCCGTCATCGGAGGTGGTAAGCAGGCGGCCGAGGATGGGGCGCAGGCCCATGACCTGGAAGTAGTGGCCGTCGACGACGCCGGCCGGGATTTCTCGCGGCGTTCCCAGTCCGACGACTGTGAAATCCATTTCCGAAAAGGTGCCCAACTCCGTAATCGTCTTCAGGCCTTTGCCGAGATCGTCGATTTCGGGGATGGAGAAGGTCGTGTTGTCAATGCCAAGGCCAGGCGCACTCTGCCTGAGATAGAGCAGGCGGTCTTCATCGCGATTGGCGAGCGGACGAAGCAGCACGGCACGCACAACGCTGAAGATGGCGGCATTGGCGCCAATGCCCAGCGCGAGGGTGAAGGCCACGGTTGCCCACAGAGTGCGAACGCGCCAAAGGGAACGCACAGCTACTTTCAGATCACGAAGGAATGACATAACGTCTCTTGAACCTCTCCAGGCTTCCATTCACCAGTGCCTGTTATCTGGTAGTCGTTCGGGAGACCGAAAAATCGACAGCACTCTATTTTTATTTCAACTGGCGCATCCGCTCCCGCAGAAATTGTCGCTCGGGTTCGTGTTGGGTCAGCGTGACGGGTGGACGTGACGAATCCTTTGACATTTTACGTTGATATCAACATAATGGATGTGGTGTCAAGCGACAAGCCAATTCCTTTTGAAGTCACCCTGCGCGTGCGCGACTGCTGTCTATGCCTGCACGTGCAGCGGGCCGCGCGCGCACTGGCTCGACGCTTCGATGAGGCGCTACGATCACGGGGCCTCACCAATGGTCAGTTCTCGCTCATGATGTCGCTGAATCGCCCGGAGCCGCCGACCATGACTTCCGTGGCGGCGCTGCTGGCGATGGACCGCACCACGCTCACCGCTGCGCTCAAGCCGCTCGAACGTCGCGGACTGATCGCAGTTACTCCGGACCGCGCTGATCGTCGCAGCCGGCGATTGACGCTGACACCGCAGGGAAAGACTCTGCTGGCCTCCGCGGTGCCGGTCTGGGAAAAAACGCATCGGGATCTGGAGTCGCAGTTCAAAGATGGCGATGTGGATAGGCTTCGCAGCAGTTTGCTCGCGCTTTCGTAAGTGGGTTCCGGGGCTCAATAGAGATTGCGCATAGGGGGAAAAATGAGAGGCATCGCGATCTTCGCTTTCGCCACCCTGGTGCTGCTGGTTGCATTCAACCGTATCCGCCAGCCGAGAGCACATGCCCAGACGTCGTCCTATTCCGCAATGGCTCCTCTCAATCAGTACTTGATACCAAACGACAACACTGAAATCGCATTGGCTCGCAGCGCTGCGCCGTCCTCTATCTCAAACGGGGCGGAAGTGATGGTGCTGGGACGGAATGGTTATACGACTGCGGTGAACGGCGCGAATGGGTTTCTGTGCATCGTGGAACGCTCATGGGGAACCGCCACCGATGATCCGGAATTCTGGAATCCCAAAGTTCGCTCTCCCATCTGCTTCAATCCACCCGCCGCAAGGACATTCGCTCCAATCTTCTTGATGAAAACGAAACTCGTGCTGGCAGGAAAATCAAAGCCTGAAATCGCCCAGGCGATCGCATCGGCGTTGGGTAACAAAGAACTGCCCCCGCTGGAACCTGGTGCGATGTGCTACATGATGTCGAAGCAGCAGTATTTGAACGACCGGGACAAAAGCTGGGAGCCACATCTGATGTTCTTCGTTGCCGGCGACGCAGTGAAGAGCTGGGGAGCCGATCTGCGGGGCTCGCCAGTGATCGCGGCGGAGGATCCTGAAGAACATGCAACGATCTTCATGATCGGGGTCAGCAAATGGTCCGATGAATCGATGGCTCAGCTGATTGTTTACTGAAAAGCAAGTCGATCATTGTCGGTGGGCTGAGCAAAATGATTCGGAGAAGACAAAGAGGGCGGCGCATTCGCGCCGCCCTCTTGTTGACCGCAGAAATACCTATCGCGCGAAGGACTGCTCCAGCACATTCGCGGAATAGCTCGCCTTGCGCTCCGGATAATACGCATTCGAGACATACTGCTCGAGCATGCGCTGCGTGTTGAAGAACGACCCGTTCATCGCGATGGTCGTCTGCATCAGCTTCCGCCATCCCTGCTTGTCCTGGTAGTAGACGGGCAGGATCTTCGATTCGAGCTTGCTGTAGAGATTCGCGGCCTCATCCTCGGCGCGGTCGTGGTCGTCAATCGCCCAGCCGGTCACGCCCTCGATGCAGCCTTCGATCCACCAGCCGTCCAGCACGCTCAGGCTGGGCACGCCGTTCAGCGCCGCCTTCATGCCGCTGGTGCCTGATGCTTCATAGGGACGCAGAGGATTGTTCAGCCACAGGTCCACGCCGCCGGTGAGCAGCGCGGCCAGACGCCATTCGTAGTCGGCGAGATAGAGGATGTGCAGCGCGCCGGATGCCAGCTTGTGCGCCTCCTCAAAGACGTGCCGGATGATCTGCTTGCCCGGCTCATCGGCAGGGTGCGCTTTGCCGCTGTACAGAATCTGCATGCCGCCGGCGTTCTGCGCGATGCGCGCCAGCCGCTCCGGATCGGTAAAGAGCAGGTCGCCGCGCTTGTAGGTCGCGACCCGCCGTGCAAATCCGATGGTGAAGATGTTCTCCTGCAGCTTCATGCCGCTGCGTTTTTCGACCTCAGCCAGCAGCAGCCGCTTGCCGTCGGCATGCGCGTTTTCGATCTCTTCCTGCGGAATATCGATCGCATAGCGCAGGTGCGTGTTGTCCTCGCGCCAGCGCGGCAGGTGCTTGTCGAAGGTCGCCTGCATCGCCGGAGCAGTCCAGGTGCCGGCATGCACGCCATTTGTAATCGCGGCGATATCGTAATCGGGAAACATCGCGCGGCTCACCTTGCCGTGCTGCATGGCCACACCGTTCACAAAGCGCGAAAGCTTGAGCGCGATGTAGGTCATGTTGACCATGCCGTCATGCACGCCACCGATGCGCTCAATGAGCTGCGTCGGCTCGTTGCCAAGAATGCGCTGCGCCTGCTCCATCGAGAAACGGTCGTGTCCCGCCGGCACCGGCGTATGCGTGGTAAAGACGCAGTGCTGACGTACCGCATCGAAATCGCGTTCCTGCGCGCTTGAGAGCGCTCCGCCGCTCAGCGTCTTTTCTACCAGCGCCACCGTCAGCAGCGCCGCGTGGCCTTCGTTCATGTGATAGACGCTGATCTCGTAGCCCAGCGCATCCAGCATCCGCAGCCCGCCGATGCCGAGCACGATCTCCTGCGCCAGCCGATAGTTGGTGTCGCCGCCGTAAAGCTGATCGGTCAGCGCGCGATCCCGCGGATCATTCCCCTCCAGGTCGGTGTCCAGCAGGTAGATGGGAATCGTGTGGCCGGTCACGCCTTCCATGTCATAACGCCAGGCCCGCACATGCACCGGACGTCCTTCAATCGTGACCACGACCCGCGGCTCTTCCTGGGGCAGCCGCGCCTCCGGGCTCCACGGTTGCGCCTCCTCGGTCTGGTTGCCGTCCGCGTCCAGGATCTGGCGGAAGTATCCCTTGCGATGCGCCAGCGTCACAGCTGCGAGGGGCAGGCCCATATCCGCTGCGGAACGCAGCGTATCGCCGGCCAGCACGCCCAGGCCGCCGCTGTAGGTCGGCATGCTCGGTTCGATGGCAATTTCCATGGAGAAATAGCCGACCATGCCTTCGCTGGCGGCCAGACGTACTGCATTCAGGTTTCCAGGTTTCAAAGTTCCATCCATCGAGCGAAAAACTCCCCCAAGGCCTCATGTCGCAGCGGCGCGTAAGACGCCGCCAGATGCAGGAAACGGTAGTTCCGTGTGAGATGCGCGCACCTTTGCGCACGTCGCATTCCCGGCGAGTTTTGGGCCCTGTCACCACCCACCGGAATATCTGTGAAGTGGGCGTATTTTAACAACCGCAGCTCCGGGAAGGAAATCGTTTACGTGTGCGACTTCCGTAGCAAACCATGTTGTCAAACGGGTTACGAGCGCAGCCACACTGCTGCAACCGCGGCTTCCATCCCCATGAATGACCCATGAATTAAGACACTTAGGGGCGGCGCGCGACGCTGTGGAAATGTGCATGGCCGGCACAGCGTACCTTTCTGGCTTCTACGGCACTATTGTGGCCGCCTGCCCAGCGTCTCCAGCGCATCGCACGTCCGCGCCAGGCCGTTTTCGCCGCGCAGCCGCTCGCCCACCTCCGCCGCGCGCTCCGCAAATCGCGGATGCCCCAGCAACCGCCGTATGCGCCGCGCCGCGCGCTCCGCCGTATAGTCCTGCCGCCGGATCACGCCCGCGATGCCCAGCCGCCGCATGCGCCGCGCATTGTCCGGCTGATCATGGCTGTAGGGCATCACCAGCATGGGCCTGCCCGCCTGCATCGCCTGCGCCGTTGTGCCCACGCCGCCCTGGTGCACAATCAGCGATGCCCGCGGAAAGAGCTTTGAGTAAGGTGCGTACCGCGCCACACACATGCTCGGCGACTGGGTTTCTGGCATATTGCGGGGATCGGTACCCACCAGCAGCACCGCCCGCACGCCCGCCTCCAGCGCGGCTCTCGCGCTCTCCTCGTAAAACGATCCCGCGTCCAGCACCGCCGCCGAGCCCAGCGTAAACACCACCGGAGGTTCACCGTCCGCCAAGAATTGCTCCATTTCCTCCGGCAATTCCTGCCGCCCGGCGTCTCCGTCATAGAAGACGAAGCCGGTAATCTCCGTGTTAGCAGGCCAGTCCGGCTGCGGCTCGCCCAGCAGCGGCGAAAACATCGCCAGCACCAGGCCGGGCGCGTGCTTGGCATCGAAGATCACGTTCTCGCCTGCGATCCAGGCCCAGCTCGGCACGCAACCGGTACACCGGCTCCGCCCAGTCGCGGGTCACCCAGCGAGCAAAGCGCGTCATGGCGTGTCCGGTGGCGGGCACGGCGCTCTGCAGGCGCGCCAACCCCGGGTAGGGTGGCAGCACCGGAGGATCGTACGACGGAGAAAAACGAGAGCGGCGCCAGCACATAGCTCGCCCAGCGCACGCCCGTGACCTCGGCCACCAGCGGCGCCTGGTAGGTCAGCTCGCCGGCCAGCATCAGGTCCGCCCCGCCGCCGGCTTCGACCGCAGCCAGCAGCTCGTCATAGCTCTGCCGGATCGCCGGAAAGAGCACCTCGCGCAGCGTGCGCTCGGTCCCCTTGCGGATGTCCATCAGATCGGCGACCTGCTGCGGGTCCTCGGGATTGAGCGTGGGGCCGACCCTGAAGAATTCCAGACCCAGCGGCTCGATCTTGGGGCGAAAGATCTCCGGCACCGCCAGCACCGGCACATGCCCACGCCGACGCATCTCCAGCGCAATGGCGATCAGCGGATGCACATCGCCCAGCGTGCCAAAGGTAGTAAGAACAATCCGCATACCGAGAGCAGCTTAACGGATGCAGTGTGGCATCGCGTTCGCGGAGAGCCCGCTGATCCGTTCGCTTGCCGCGGCGGCTCGAAACTCCAGCCCGTCCCTTACCTCCTGAGTCGTCGCGCAGTTTTGCGAGCTTGCGAAGGCGGCTGCTACAGTGCATCCTTGTTCGTCTGCTCAGGGGACTGGAGGAACACGGGATGGTAAGCAGGATCTTTTTCACGACAGCGCTCCTCTGTGTGTTGTCGTTCCAGGCTGAAGCCCAGTCGGCTACGGATATGGCAGCCCTGAAGGGCCTCGCGCCGGTGACCGTGTTGTCGACGACAAAGGCGGGTGAAGCAGCACTGGCTGCGAACTATACCGTGACCGGCGGCATTCAGACCGGTGTCATCCGGCAGCCCACGCTGCTTCCATTCGCGGAACAACAGCAGCAGGCACTTCGCGATGCCTTCATCACAGATGCCAACCTTGCTGAGCTTGCGGACGGCCTGGGCACAACGCTCGGCGCGGCATATGTGGCGCATGCCCACTACATCGATCGCAAGCGCGTCACCAAGCTGTCGCCGGCAGTCGCCGAGGTGATTGCATACGCGAACGCAACCAGCGGGTGGAATTCAAACTCCGGCAAATACTTTTTTGCTAACGAGACGACGGATGGAAAGACGCCCGTCTCAGCGGAGGCGAAGGCGATTCTCAAGAACAACGGCGGATCTCCCGACATATTTGGCACAAGCTACGGCCATCCGGCAGGCACAGCTGGGGCCGACGCCTACGGCAATTCCCGCCCCTTCCAGACCGAGCCGGAAACCACACGGATCGTTGGTCTGGATTATTTCCATAGCCCCGCAGACAACATCGTCTACAACCGCGGGCCGATCATGAATCTGATCGATAGCCCGTCGTATCCCAGCGGGCACACGACCTATGGCTATATGGGGTCCTTGATGCTGGCCATCCTGGTGCCGGAGCGGTATCAGCAGATGATGGCGCGCGCCGCCGAATATGGAAACGACCGCATCCTCATGGGAGCCCATTATGCGATGGATGTCATGGGCGGCCGGACGCTGGCGCTCTACGATATGGCGCATCTTCTGGCGAACGACCCAGCCTATATGGGGCAGACGCTCAAATTCGCTCCGGTTATAAAAGATTTCCAGGCAGCCGTAAAGAGAGCTCGTGCCGACGTGACTCCAGCGTTGCAGGCGGCGTGCGGCGAAACCGTCGCAGCATGCGCGAAACAGGACACCGGCCGTCTCAGCAATCCCGCGGCCAACGAAGCCTTCTACGCTGCCACGCAGACGTATAACCTGCCGGTCGTCTATCCCAAGAACGCCGACGAGCTCGAGGATGTCGGCAAAGTTGCTCCGGAGGCCGGGTATCTGCTGACGGCCGCCTTTCCTGCGCTGACTCTGGAGCAGGCCGACAAAATTCTCACTGAGACGGAAGGACCCGGCGGCGGGTTTCTGGATGATGGGTCATCGTTCGGAGTCTATTCGCGTCTCAATCTCTACGCTGCAGCGGGCCGCGCCGCTCACCTTGCCGCTGGAAAGTGACGCTGCGACGGTGTCTTCGCGGATAAATAATCAGGCCATCCAGGCGGCAAATAAACTCCTCCAAACAGTAGCTTACGGGCGAGGCTCCCGCGCCGGAGGGGAGGGGGGTGGCTCCCGTCCCTATACTGAAAGCAATGCGGAAACTCGATCGATCCCGCCAGTTGCAGCAGCAAGCCGAACATCACCTCCCCGGCGGCGTGGACTCGCCGGTTCGCGCCTTCCGCGCCGTCGGCGGAGATCCGCCGTTCGTGATGCGCGCAGAGGGGCCGTACCTGTGGGACGCCGACGGCAACCGCTACATCGACTATTTCGGCTCCTGGGGGCCGATGATTCTGGGCCACGCCTTCCCGCCCGTCGTGGAGGCGATTCAGCACGCGGCGGCGCGTTCCGCCAGCTTCGGCGCATCGACCGCAGCCGAAGCCGAACTTGCCGGACTGATCACCCAGGCCATGCCCTCGATCGAAAAGCTGCGCTTCGTTTCTTCGGGCACTGAAGCCACGATGTCGGCCATCCGGCTGGCGCGCGCCTTCACCAATCGCAAGTACATCATGAAGTTCGAAGGCTGCTATCACGGCCACGCCGACGGCCTGTTGGTGAAGGCCGGCTCGGGTGTCGCAACTTTTGGAATTCCTGGCTCGGCGGGCGTGCCGGAAGAAATCGCGCACTTCACGCTCGCGCTGCCGTACAACGACATCGCTGCAGTGGAGGCAGCATTCGCCGCGCGGTCAGGCCAGATCGCCGCCATCATCCTGGAGCCGGTGGCCGGCAACATGGGCTGTGTCGCGCCACATCCGGGCTATCTGGAAGCGCTGCGCGAGCTGACCGAGCGCGAAGGCGCGCTGCTGATCTTCGACGAGGTGATGACAGGCTTCCGCGTGGCGCACGGCGGCGCGCAAGCGTTGTACGCCATCCAGCCGGACATGACCTGCCTGGGCAAGATCATCGGTGGCGGCCTGCCCTGCGCCGTATTCGGCGGCCGTGCCGAAATCATGAATCTGCTCGCGCCGCTCGGCCCCGTCTACCAGGCGGGAACGCTCAGCGGAAATCCGCTGGCCATGGCGGCTGGCATCGCGACACTCGAACATCTCGCAAACCATCGTGAAGCGGTGTACGGAGATCTCGAATCGGCCAGCCGCATGCTTTCCGAAGGAATCGCCACCATATTGGCGAACGCAGATATTCCCGTCACGACAAACCGCGTGGGCGCGATGTGGACGTGGTTTTTCAGCAAGCAGCCCGTCGTCGACTTCACGACAGCGGCAAGGTCCGACACCGCTGCGTTCGGCGCGTTTCATCGTGCCATGATGGACGCCGGCGTCTGGCTGCCGCCCTCGCAGTTCGAGGCGATCTTCCTCGGTACGGCTCACACGGGCGAGGTCGTCGAGGCAACGCTCGGTGCCGCGCGCGAGGCGGTGGCTTCGCTGCATGAGCCACAGCCCTCGCGCTGATCGGTCAGCATCAGAAGGCAGGCTTTTCCCACTCGGAGAAGACAAACTCCTTCAGTTGCTTGCGCTCGCGGGGCGCGATCTCGGATTTACGCGTGCCTTCGGGCAGACTGTCCGGAGCGCCAAGATAACCGACCGCAGTCACCGCCACGGTCTCAAAATCATCGGGAATGTTGAAGGCCTTCTGCGCCTTCTCGTGATCGAAGCCGGCCATCGAGTGCGCATGCAGACCCAGCGCAGTGATCTGCACCATGAAATTCGCCATCGCCGCGCCAGTGTCGTGCCAGTAGTGGCGGTTGATCTGACCATTGTGC
Organism: uncultured Acidobacteriaceae bacterium; assembly: GCA_963758545.1. Lineage (GTDB taxonomy): Bacteria > Acidobacteriota > Terriglobia > Terriglobales > Acidobacteriaceae > KBS-83. The sequence continues at coordinate 438,644 of CAVWVY010000003.1, forward strand.
GCAAAGTGTTTCCGCGCAACGGACAGGATGAGGACCGGAGCGCCCTTGGCCCAATCCTGATTGAACGGCACCAAAGAGTCGAGGATCTTCTGATACGTGGCGTCGCCCCGGTGTCCGACAAGAAAACGCCAGGGCTGCTCGTTGTATGAGGACGCCGCCCAGCGCGCCGCCTCGAAGCCCTTCTTCAGGTCCTCGGTGGGCACATCGCGATCGGCATAGGCCCGCGGGCTCCAGCGATGAAGAATAGGTTCCAGCATGCCGGCGACTCCGGGGGCATGCTTCAGGCTCTCGACAGATTCCGGCGTTGGCGACATTCGATTCCTTCTCCTCAAATCTCAAGATCGGTCTGTTGTTCGATTCATAGAACAGGGCGGAGGCTACCGCCATCATTTTGGATGCAGGCCGAGAGCCTCTGCAACCGCGGGGATCGGCGTGGTCTTCCCGTTCTCTTTCGTGACCACGCCGAAGGTGCTCCGATAGTCCCACACCGCCCAGCCGATGCCTTGCTCCTCCAGCGCGGTACGCGTGTCATGCAGCCATGCCGCCCGCATCGACGAGTCGGAATAAGGCTGATACGCGCCGAACTCGCCGCAGTAGATCGGTACGTGGTGCAGCGCGGCCCATTTGCCGGCGAAGCTCAGCTCGGAGCGGATGCGCGCGGCATCCCAGCGGTCGAAGCCGTACGTATTGATCCAGTGTTGGTCAATCAAACTCTGCTCCTGGGAGATGTTCGGCCCGACCGCATCCGGCGAGGAAGGATACGGCACGTGGCGAAGCGGGCGCACCGCTGCCATCGTCCATGTCGCGCCCTGATGCGTAAACGGGAAGGGCTCGTAGTCGTGAAAGGTATAGATCACGTTCGGATCAGACACCGGTTCAAGCGCGAGCAGATCGGTAAGCCCGGAGTAGTGGATTGCCGTTGCGATGATGGTGTGCCGGGGCGCAGCCTGCCGGATCGCCGCAATGGCTCGTGTCTGCACGGCCTTCCATTGCTGCGCATCCTCAAACTCCGGCTCGTTCAGCACCTCGAAGAAAACCCGGTCGGGATCTGTTTGCGCGTAATGACCGGCGAGCGCCGTCCACATCGCGCAGAAGCGGGAGGCAGCCGCATCGTCGGTGCGCAGCTGCCGCTTGAACTCATCGGAGGGGTGCACGTCGACAACGACCCGCAGGCCGTCCTTGAGCATGGTGTTCACTGCCCGGTCGAGCTCAGCGACAAACGGAGCATTAAGGCCGTTCGGCGGCGCGCCGCGCACGAGCTCATCGCCGTCGACGCTGACGCGCACATGATCAAAGCCCATGGAGTGCATCAGCGCAATGTCATCCGCTGTAGTGAAGCTGCGGAGCCGCTCTGGGGAGTAGTCCTCGGCCTGCGCGAACCACAGGCTGGCATTGACACCGCGCTGCAGCAGGTGCGCGCGCCGCGTGGCCACATCCGGCGGCTGCGGCTGTGCAGGCGCGAAGCACGGCGAGAGAAGCATGACGGCAATGGCAAAGGGGAAGATTCGCATGGCGCATCCTTTGTACATCAGCACCCGGGCGCAGCACGCACACTGGAGATGCAACTGACACCTCGCTATCATTAGCCTGTATGCCGCAACCTGTTCCCCGCAACACGCGCCAGAAACAAGCCATCCGCGAGGCCTTCATCGAGGCAGACCGTCCTCTTTCTCCAGAGGAGGCACTGAGCGTTGCGCAGCGCCATTACGGGACGCTGGGCATCGCCACTGTCTATCGCAATATCAAGTCGCTGCTGGCGGAAGGCTGGCTCGATCCGGTTTCGCTGCCTGGCCAGGCAACGCGCTATGAGGTTGCCGGCAAAGCGCACCACCACCACTTTCACTGCCGAAAATGTGGCCGGATGTTTGAACTCGGCGACTGCGCCGGGACAGTGCTCCCAAAGCCGCCGCGCGGATTTCGTGTCGCCGGCCATGAGCTGCTTCTCTACGGCAGTTGCGCGCGCTGTGCCGAAGCGCCCGTAGCGGTAAGCCGGAAGCGAGTCTCCAGATAACGATTCTTTGTTATCATTAAGGACGTCGTAGCCGGGCAGTTCATCCGCCCGCGCGCGAAGGCTCCTTCTTTCATGCACCTAGCAACCGTGATCCACGCATTGCTGGCAGTCTTCGCCCTGGAGGCGGTGGCGATGCTGGCTGCGTGGTTGTTGCGGCGGCGCGAGTACGCGCTTAGCGCACTCCTGCCTTATCTGGTCAGTGTTGCGACCGGGTTGCTGCTGGCTACGGCGCTGCTGCATCTCTTGCCGGAGGCGATCGCCAGCCTCGGCAATACGCCGCGCGTCTGGTATCTGCTGATCGGCGGCATACTGGGGCTCTTCTGTATCGAGCAGATCGTTGCGGCCATTGTTCACACCGAAGATACCGATGCCGCCGTTGTGCACGTACATGCGCACGGCCACGCGCACCATACGCTTCGTCCGGCAAGCCTGATCGTCGCCAGTAGCCTGCATAGCTTTCTCGATGGAGTGTCGGTAGCTGCTGCGTTCGCGGCCGGCCCGCGCGTCGGCTGGATCACCGCGCTGGCTATCAGCCTGCACGAGGTTCCGCATCGCGTCGGCGACTTTGCTGTGCTGCTCCACGCGGGCTACACGGCCGCGAGCGCTTTTCGTATGGCGGTGCTGCCCTCGCTCGGCGCATTACTCGGCGTGGCGCTGGTAGCCGCCGTCGGGGCAAGCGGTGGCACGGCTGTCTACTGGCTGCTGCCCATTAGTGCGGCGACTTTCCTTTATATCGCCTGCGTGAATCTCCTCCCGGAATTGCGTCACCAGCACAGCCGCGCAGCAGTGGCACTGCAGATGGTATGTCTCCTGGGCGGAGCCGCCCTGGTGGCGCTGTTTGCCGGATTGCCCGGCGCATAGATTCCTCGTTCGCACTAGAAAACGAAGTTCAGCTGGCCGGTATACGTGCGCGGCGACACGAAATGCGTGCCGCTGAATGTCGAGAGAAAGTTATAGAGCGCGTATTTGTTCGTCAGGTTCACCACTGACACGCTGGCGTTCACCCTGTAATGCTCTGTGTGGAAGAGATTGTCGTAGCCGCCCAGCGCGTCGAAGGTGTTGCGTGGCTGCACGCGCGGCGGATTCTTGTCGTCATTCTCCGTGCCCGGTGCCGGAATCGTCACCAGCGGCGAGCTAAGCTGATTGCCAGGGCAGCTTGTCAGAGGGTTGGCGAGAGTGGCGCGCTGGCTGCCGCAGGTCAGATCAATCTGCGCCTGCTGGTCCGGCGTGAGCCCGGTGAGGTTGACCTGGAAATCCGGCGAGTTGGGATCGGCGGTCGGCGAAAAGGGAACCGCCCCGGCGACGAGACCGCTCTCATAAGTCCAGTTGAAGCCGAGCAGCGGCCCACGGCCAGTGGTCTTTTGATATTGCAAGTGCGTTGTCTGTTGAAACGCCTGATCGTGATCGATGCGGAAGGGCGCGCCGGAGAGTGGGGTGTTGGGATTATTGAACAGAAGGCCGCCCACCTCGGGCCCGAAGAATCGCGAACGCGAGTGCCCCAGCACCGAGTACGCAGAGATGCCGTGGATCGGGGTCAGGTTCGCTCGAATCGCATAGCCATCGATCTTCGACTTACTCCACTGGATCGGGAACGACAGCGGTGTGTTGAAGAGCACATCGAAATCGTAGTCGCGATCGGTGAACTTCCAGAAGTAGTCGCCCTGCACGGCGATCTTTGATCCGATAGCCTGCTCAAAGCCAGTGGAGAACTGGTTCCGCTTGCCGGGTTTCAACGCCGTATCGCCGTATGCGCCAAAGACATTCTGTGCCAAGCCGCCCGCACCTGTGGAGCTGGAAAGGATCAGGTTCTCGTTGTAGGGCGTCATGAAGAACTTCCCGTACGAGCCGCGAAGCACGGTGTTGGTCTTGCGAATGCGATACGAAGCGCCGGCACGCGGCTCGACCATCGAGCGGCTGGAGATGCCGTTGTAGTTGTCGGCGCGCACGCCGCCGCTCAACAGCCAGCCGCGGAAGTGCAGCTCGTCTTCGACATAGACTGCTTCCTGCTTGATGTCCGTGGTGCCGTTGAAGTGGAAGAGCGCGCCGCCGCGGCTCAGGTCATAGGGCAACAGGCTGGGCAGGAAACCTGGATTCGGCGTCTCGCCAACGCCGGTGCAATGCAGGTCTGAGGGGTCAGTCACCGGCGCGCCGCTCGCGTTGAGGCAGGGCGAGTTGTAAGCCGGATCGGTGATGCCGAGACGGAAGTCTTCCGCAAGCGGCGTCTGATAGATATTCACGCCGGCCTTCAGGTTCTGGATGCCCTTGGAGTAGGTGAAGTCCTCCTTGATGCCGAAATTCGTAAGACGCCGCGCCTGCTGCAATGTGGCCGGCTGATCAGCAAAAAGATTCGCCGACGGATAGTAGTGCACCTGGTCCTGGCGTACATACACGTTCGAACTAAGCAGGGCCGACGGATTGAAGATGTGCGTCCAGAAGGCCGAGGTGTTAAAGCTCTTGATCTCGTTGCGCTGATCCTGTCCCAGGGCCTGCTGATCGTACTGGTTCGGCGTCTGTGCCCAGGAACGCGAAGCGCTGAGATCAAGATGAACGGTATTGTTCTGGTTCGGATTCCAGTCGAGGCGCTCGAAGATATTCTCAACGTTTCCGCGGTCGTTCATCGGACGAAACTCCGGCGTATCGAGGAAACGCCCGCTGTTCACGACATCGATACTAGTGAACGTTCCATACCGCGATGAGCCGATACCCAGGCTGCCGCCACCAGAGCCGGTACCGAACGAGCCGTACCCGCCATAGATGTTTCCATGCAGCTTCTGGCTCAGCCCGGACTTCGTCGTCGTCTGCACGACCAGGCTCGCCTTGTCGCCGTATTCCGCGGGCGGAACACCGCTGATCACATTCATGCTGTCGATGGAGCTGAGTGCGATCTGGTTGGAGAACTGCCGGCTCTGCTGATCGGTGATGGGCTGACCATCCACGCTGAACTGCACATCCTGGTGCTCGCCCTGCGCGTGGATGATGCCATCGGAGTCCTGAGCAATGCCCGGTGTGGCGAGCGTCAGCAGCGAGCTCACGGCCGCGTTCGTATTCTGGTAGGGAATCTGGGAGATGGCGCTTGCGTCCAGGTCGGTGTGCGCCGTCGGTGTGTTCGTAACGATATCTTCCGCGCCGGCGGTCACATTCACCGTCGTGGCGACGCCGGAAAGCGCTAGCTGCGGCTTCAGCACCACCGGCACGGCGCTGCGCAAATCCACGTCGGCGGTAGTAGAAGCGAAACCGGCGGCGGTGATCGCAACGTGATAGCTGCCGAAGGGTACGTTCTCAAAGCTGAAATTACCGGTAGCATCGGATTTCGTCGCGTGATTCAAGCCGCTGACCGGATTCTGAATGCTCACAATCGCGCCGGGGATGGCATTGCCTTGCGGATCGGTCACCTGGCCGGTTACCGAACCTGCCAGCGTTTGAGCGTTGATCGTCGCCACCATCACAACGATGGGTGCAGAGACAGCAAGAATGCGGCTGAGCCGCCTGAAATCGAAAGACACATGAGCCTCCAGATCGTTGAAGATCGGATATCTGCAGAAATAGAAATGAATGGGGTGCAGACGGAGCTAGAGGCTGGCTGGAGGGGGACGTGTCGTAGGAAGTGCAACAAAACTGGGCGAGCCGCGACTGGGAGCGCAGATCAGGAACACCATCAGCATCTGCATGGTCACGGCCAGGCTGACGACTGCGGCGATGGAGGGTGTGGTGTGACCGAGGGTGCAGATCTGGCAATGCTCGGCATGCCCGCTCACGCCATGATGGTGCATCAGTAGTGCGGAAAAGAAGACCAGGATCGATACGCACAGGACGACCGCAAGGATGCGGGTTGCGAACGATTTGCGGTCTTGGAGGCGCATGTCAGGCCGGACGATCTGCTACTGATACTGAAGTATCAGTTATTCAAAGTATGAAACGTTTCCCATGCGAAGTCAATGCGCGGAACGGGTTACACGTTTGGGGCCCGGCATGGAAAGCCACTCCCTATTGGACGTTGAAAGTCGCCTTTCCAGCCGCCAGCGGACGCGATTTTCCGTGCCACTCAAAGGTGCCAGAGAGGCCGGGAGGCAGGGTGATTTCGGCACGGAGACCGCCGCCGGTTAGCTCATAGTGCGCCTCGATCATGCCCTGCGGGTGGGGGTAGCGGATCGTGAGCTTTTTAAGATCACCAAGCTCAGGCGCGATGCGCACGGTGCGAAAACCCGGACTTCCGGGATGTATTCCCCCCACGATGGTGAGCAGGTCATAAGTCGGATGCGCGCTCCACGCGTGCGAGTCCGAACGCGTATCCCCGGGCATCTCCGGCCAGGTGCTGAAACCCATCGGCAAGAGCTCACGCCACGGGCCAAGCGACGACAGGTAAAGATCACCCAACCCGGCGTGCTCCAGCGCGCGCGCCAGATAGAAGCGGAAATAATAGCTGGCCGGCATCAGGTGCTCGTGGTCATTCACGATGCGCCGCAGAATCTCCTGCTGCTCACTTTTCGGGATGACGTCATAGAGGACGCCAAGAATATTCGCGTGCTCGCTGAAGACGGTGCGGTCCGGCGTATCTGCCAGCAGCTTGCGCTCCGGAGACCAGCAATGCTGATAGATCCCCTCGCGCATGTGCGCAAGCCGGGTGTCGTACGATGCGGCGAGCGACGGCTCGCCGAGAGCGCGTTCCAACTCGGATGCATTGCTCAGAGCGCCCATCAATTCCAGCGAGAGCACGCACGATTCCCCATGCGCATCGAAGGTCGGAATCTCTTGGCCTTCCGGAACCCAGTCCACGAAATTCCAGTAAGGCGGCTCGCCCAGCAATCCATCGGGCTGCAAATAGCGAAAGAACCACGCCAGCACATCGCGCGTGCCCTGCAGATTGTCGCGGACGATTTGTGCATCCGGCCGATACCAGTAGAGATCATCCAGCATCCCGATCCAGTAGAGAGAAAACGGCGGGATGATCTGCTCCACATTGCTAGGATAGCGGCTTTGCGTCAGTCCTTCCGCGATCTTTGAGTTGCCAAACGCCGCAATCGCCTGGCGCGCCAGCCGGTCGTCGCCGGTCACTGCATACGAGATGAGCGCCTGGATGCGCGTGTCGCCGATGTACTGCAATTGTTCGTAGTACGGCGTATCCATGTAAGTCTCGTGCGCATCCAGACGTGCGGTTCGCCAGCCGATGTCCCAGATGTGCTGGAGGTCGGCGTCGCGGGAATCAAAGAGTGCCCGCTGTTCAAATGGATATGTGCTCTCGTGCGCGACCAGACGATCCAGCGTCAGTGGTTCATCGCCGGTTTGGATATCGATCTGCACATAGCGCCAGGTGCGCCACCACAAGGGCTCGAATGTGTGCCCCGCGCCGCCGTCCGGCAGCACCACGTCATGAAAGCCAATGGCGTGACGGCCCGCGACGTCGTTGCGGTTGCCTTTCTTAAGTTGCGCATCGTACAGCGCTTCAGAATAAGTGAGCACGATGCGGGAGCCGCGGCCGCCGCTGAAGGCCAATTCCGGGTAAGCCGTAGTCAGCGTCTTGCGATCGAGCATCACTTGCGTCGTCGTATGTGGCGGAATCGTCAGCGCGCGTGCAGGGAACCCCGAGCTCTCGGCGTCTGCCAAGCCTGCCCGCACAATGGCGCCCGGGCTTTCCTCTTTGTAGGTCATCTGCGGCAACGGATCAGGCATAAGGCGCCAGGGAATGTTTGCCACGTCGCGCTCGGACGCCGCCTGGCCCGCATGCGGGCTGTCGTCTTCGCGCATCGCAGTGCGTGCCGGCACCCAATGCAAGGAGGCGTCGCCGGCCTGCTGCCAACTCCAGCCGTACTTCGCCGCGTCGAGCGTCACGCCGGGGCTGGCCGCCATGTAGTCACTGCGGCCATCGTTCGCGCGCGGGATCACCGTGAGCCCAGGCTCTTCCGCGACCTCCCAGCTTCCATTGGTATCTGCTGCGGATTCTGCTTCCGTGTCTCCCTGCACGAGAAACGCGGTGCGGTCGGACATCAGCGCCACCGCCGAATAGATGCCGAAATTCCACACGGTGGCGCTCAGCAGGTTGGTTCCGGCATGCAGCGCGGGTGCGATGTCGAAGGTTTCATACCGCCAGTGCGGCAGGTCGCTGGCGGCGGGTCCAGCGCCGATGCGTTTGCCGTTTACGTAGAAGAGGAACCGGCGGTCTGCGCTGACGTGGACGATGTAATGCGCGGGCACAGAGTTCAAATCGATCGGCTTGCGGAAGTGCAGCACGATGGGCTCGCGCAGCGGCGCTGTCGGATGCGAGATCCAGATCGCTGACCAGTGCTCCCGCGGTTCCTCGGAGTGCATGACTCGCGCCGTCGCAATCAGAAGCAGCATGCAAAGCAGCGGAGCAAAACGGCAAAACGGCTTTCGAATAAGCAAACAGGAACCCCCAATGCGCGGAAAGGCCAATCTTACCGCCCCGGCCCGGCGCTCACAGACTCGCAGTGCCACGGTCGATCCATGTATATATGGATCGGCAAGTCGACGTGCATGAGCGCCTCATGTATGGGTCGACAATCCGATCTGCTCCGGAGGCAGAATGAACATACTGGGCGTCGACATCGGCGGCACGAACGTGAAGTTCCGTACAGAGCGGAAGCAGGTCGTCAAGGTTCCATCCGGGCCGAAGATGACTCCCGACGTCATGATGGCGGCAATCCAGCAGCACACCGCCGGCTGGAAGTACGATCATGTCTCCATCGGCTTTCCCGGCCCCGTCATTCATGAAAGACCGCTGCTGGAGCCGCACAATCTCGGCAAGGGATGGGTGCGCTTCGACTTCAAGAAGGCATTCGGGAACAGGCCGCTGAAGCTGCTCAACGACGCTGCCATGCAGGCCATGGGCAGCTACAGGGGCGGCCGCATGTTCTATCTGGGGCTTGGCACAGGCCTGGGCTCCGCGATGGTGGTGGACGGGTCGGTGCAGGCGATGGAGCTGGCGCATCTGCCGTGGCGAAAAGGCAAAAGCTACGAAGATTATCTCGGCAAAGCAGGCCTCAAGCGCAATGGCCGCAAGGTATGGCGGAAAGACGTGTTGACCGTGATCGGGCTGATGTCCCACGCGCTGGAGGCGGACTACGTCGTCCTCGGCGGCGGCAACGCGAAGCTCATGAAGAAGCTACCGGACAATGTCCTCCTCGGATCGAATGACAACGCCTTCAAAGGCGCCTTCATGCTGTGGAAGGATGACCATTAGCGGAGGTAAAGATTCCGATGACCCAGCGCGAGCCTGAACTCTCCCCCATCACCTTGGAATCGTATCGCGGTTACGCCGGCCTGCCGCCGCTTGTCGGCTTGCACTCGATGCGCGAAGCCGTCACCAAAGGGATCACGGTCGCCGAGTGCGTAGCCAGGCTGCTGCGTATTCACTGGTCGCTCAAGCGGCTCCATTCCTGTTTAGTGGAACGAATCGCCGCAACGCCGGTCTATGAACTCAAGATGGCCTTCAGCCTGCACGCGCTCTATTCCGCGGAGCATGTGGAGGAATTTGCAAAGCGCGTCCGGGAGATGCGTCAGCCGCCGTACGGTCTGGAGGTTTCGCCGGACGCGAACCTCGATCTGTTTTTCGACGAGATATCCGCTGCTCCGGACGTGGCCGCGCTCGTGCTCGGCCTGTACGCCTACGCTGTGCCCGCGCTGACCCGCAGCCTGGAGCGTCTGATCGCGGACACGAACAGGCTCTTCGATCATCCCACTTACCGGATCTGCCGCCTGACCCTGGTCGAAATGCAGGATGTCTTGCAGTACGGCGAGGAAGCAGTGAAATGCCTGGTGTCTGAGGAGGCGAAGGGTTCTCTGGCGGAATGGAAGACCTTGCTCGCCGGTCTGTTGAAGGCCGCGGGAGACCTGGATGGCACCCAGCCCAGCGTCGTTGCCGAGCTGAAGCCGATATTCTCCGCAGCGCCTCGAAAGTACAACGGAACGCCGCGCCGGGATGAACGATTCAAAGACCCATACAACATGGGAGTCAATGCAGAGGCATTGCTCTTCAACCCCGATGTCCCGCCGCTTCCTAAGTCGATCATGCTCTACTTCAAGCGCATGCGAGAGATCGACGTTCCTGAAGTGATGTCCAGCATCCTCGCGGAAACCGGCGACAAGCCGTGGGAATACTACCGTGCGATGACGCGCCAGCTATGGGATGAAGCGCGCCACGCCATGATGGGGGAGACCGGCTTCGTCTCCATGGGCATCGACTGGACGAAGATTCCGTTCAACTTCACCTGGTCCCTCGGGTTGAACACGCAACTCTCCGCGCTTGAGCGTCATGCCGTGCTCTATACCATTGAGCAGGGCCTGATGCCGAAGAAGACCGGTAAGCAGTACGAATGGGAAGTGGCGGTCGCCACCAGCAACCGGCTCACGACGCTGATTCAGGACTACGACTGGGCCGACGAAGTTCTGCACGCGCAGATTGGCAGAGAATGGCTGGTCAAGGAGCTCGGCGGGCAGAAGGCCGCGCTGGAATTCGGAGACCGCTCATGGTCTCGCATTCTGGTCGATTGGGCCAGGTGGCGTACCGAGGGGCTCACGCAGCATCGCAACTGGTGGCCTGAGATTTATCGCGAGTGCTGCAGCTACTGGGCCGTGGAGCCCGATCCCGGACTGCTTGCCTACAACACCACGTATGAAAACACGCGCGCGGATTTGAAGCAGGTCTCCGGCTGATCGGGTTCCGGCTTACGCGGCGAACTCAGCTTTCCGCAGCTTTGGCGCGAGAAGAATTACGAGTGCCAGCGCGAGAAGATACACGCTAGAGGCAAGCACGAATAAGCTGCTGTAGCTGTGCGTGCGCTGCAAGATGTGTCCTGCATAGAACGCAATCAAAAAGCCGCCCACCGAACCGGCCATGCTCCCGATGCCGGTGACCGACCCTACCGCGGTGCGGGGAAACATATCCGAAACCGTTGTGAAGAGATTGGCCGACCAGCCCTGGTGCGCCCCGGCAGCGACACCCAGCAAAGCGATGGCAGCCCACTCGGAATTCAGATGCCCGATGGTGAAAACGGGCACCACGAGACACGCGCAGAAGCACATGGCAGCCAGTCGAGCGCCGGCAGCGGAAAAGCCAAGCTTGCGAAACGGCGCGGGCAGCCAGCCGCCGGCGATGCTGCCAACCGCCGACATGTTGTAGATCAGAATGAGCGGCAGGCCGAGATGGGAAAGATCAAGATGAAACCGCGCGCTGAAATAGGACGGCAACCAGAAGAGATAAAACCACCAGATCGGATCCGTGAGAAATTTCGCAACAGAGAAAGCCCAGGTCTGGCGATAGCCGAGCAGCCGTATCCACGGGGTCGATGGCCCCATCTGTGTCGCGGCTTCTTTGTAGATGTAGCGCAACTCCGCGCCACTAAGCGTCGGATGATCGGTGGGCTTGCGATAATTCTTCCACCACCAGAGGATCCAAAGCGCGCTGAAGATACCAGTGGTGAGAAAGGCGGCGCGCCATCCGAAACGGATCGTGACCCAGGGAACGATGAGGGGAGCGAGAATCGCTCCGACATTTGCGCCGGAGTTGAAGATGCCGGTGGCCAGCGAGCGCTCATTTTGCGGAAACCATTCCGCGATCGTCTTGATGGCAGCGGGAAAGTTGCCGGACTCCCCGATACCGAGACAGAAACGCGCGATGCCGAACTCGAGAGCGGTGTTGGCCAGCGCGTGACCCATCGCAGAAAGGCTCCAGACACCCATGATGAGGATGTAGCCGATGCGCGTGCCAATCTTGTCCACCAGGCGGCCGGCCACGAGCAGGCCAATCGCGTATGCGGCTTGGAAGGCATCCACGATATAGCCGTAATTGAGTTCGGTAAGACCGATGGTGTGCTGAAGCGTCGGCTTGAGCAGCGCGATCACCTGACGGTCCATGTAATTGATGGAGGTCGCGAAGAAGAGCATGGCGCAGATGGTCCAGCGCACATTGCCCAGGCGTGTGCCGCCGGTGCTGCTCTTCTCTTGCTCCGGATCGATCTGGCTCGAATTCATGCCTGTCCTGCTTGAGGGATTCACTCTTCAGAAGAGTCTGTGCAAGACTTCCGATGGATCACAATCGAGAAGTGTCATCCATACTAATGCGTCTTGTGAAACCAGAAGGACCGCGCATCCCGTATAGCAGAACAGAGCTGCACGTGCAGACAGGGTACGCTACTCTGGGTACATAAGAATGGTGGAGCTGCAACGCTTCGTCACTCTGACTGTACTGCAATCAGCGCAATGACCACTCCATTCCATTCCCGCGTGGTGCACATCGCAAAGAGGTTTCGATTTTGTGCAGCGTCAGCCGTGTCCGTTGTTCTCTGCCTGGCCTTTGCGTCGATGGCATGGGCGCAACAATTCAGCGGCGAAACCGTGATGCTGGATGCGTGGTTCAACAGTCAGCAGAGGAAAAATGCGGCTGGGCAAGAAGAATATTTTCATTACAAATGGAATGATTCCACCGACAGCGGCTACTCACTTTTTGGACAAATTTTCTCGAGCCACGGGGCGATCCTGCAAACGCTGTATCAGCCACCGACGATGGAGCGACTGAAAAACGCCCAGCTTTATATCATCGTCTCGCCTGATAATCCGGCGAAGAATCCCAACCCTCATTATGTGCAGTCCGGGGATGCTGACCAGGTGTCTGCGTGGGTGAAGCAGGGCGGCGTTCTTGTTCTGATGGAAAACGATCCGGCAAATGCGGACATCGCACATCTGAACCTCATGGCGGATCGTTTCGGCATCCACTTCGAGAGTGTGCTGAAGCACCATGTTATCGGTGATCATGTCAAACCCGGCTACATCCCGGTAAGCGGTGGCGGACCGATGTTTCAACATCCACATACGCTCTATATGAAAGACACTTGCGCCATCTCGCTGAAGGCTCCCGCCCGCACTCTGCTGGAAGACAAGGAAGGAATCGTCATGGCAACGGCGAGATATGGCAGCGGCACCGTCGTTGCAGTGGTCGATCCCTGGCTTTACAACGAATACACCGATCCTGACAAACATATGCCGCGGCAAGATAACTATGCGGCGGGAAACGAATTCGTAACCTGGCTTCTGAAACAGGTGCCTCGCGGCAGCCATGCGGTATCGCAACCGCGGGCGACTCCGAACCGCGGCAACGAACAGGCGCGCTGAGGAGACGATGAAGACCTACTTGATGGCTGACCCGGTACGGTATCCAACCATGACCACTGAGCAGATTCGAGACACGTTTCTGATAGACGCTCTCGACCAACCCGGAAGGCTTGTTCAGGCATACGTCGATCTGGATCGCGCCGTCGTGGGTTTGGTTACGCCGCTCAATGTTCCCATCCGCCTAGGCGCGGACGAGGCCTTGCGGGCGAACTACTTCTTGGAGCGCCGCGAGCTGGGCGCGTTGAACATTGGCGGCAAAGGTGTAATTCATGCAGATGGCGAGAACTTCGCTTTAGACAATCTAGACTGCCTGTACATAGGGCGAGGCACAAAAGAGGTCTCGTTCGAATCCGTCGACGCTAAGTCACCCGCAGTCTTCTATCTTCTCAGCTATCCTGCACATTCAAGTTATCCCGCCACGCTGGTTCGCAAAGACCAGGCGAGCCCAACTGAGTTAGGCAGCGCCGAAACCTGCAATCGCAGGACGGTATGTAAGTACATCTATCTGGATGGCGCGGGAAGCTGTCAGTTAGTGATGGGAGTCACGCATCTTCATCAGGGAAGCGCATGGAACACCATGCCCGCTCACACGCACATGCGGCGTTCTGAAATCTATATGTATTTCAATCTTGCCGAGGATGCTCGTGTCTTTCATCTGATTGGTCCTCCAGAAGAGACACGGCACATCGTTATGAAGAACCGCGAGGTGGTCGTTTCCCCTGGCTGGTCGATCCATGCGGGCGTGGGTACCCGGGCATATAGTTTCTGCTGGGGTATGGGCGGTGAGAACCAGGACTACGCGGACATGGATCCGGCGCCGCTCAGCAGCCTTCGTTGAAGGGAACCTACCGAAGTTCAGGAGGAGCGATGAGACTCATTGTCATGGCTGCGGCGGCTGCGCTCACCATACCTTGTTACGCGCAGAAGAAAGCTGATGTTTTTTCCGGACAGGCCGTCCAATCGCAACTGACGGCGTTGGTACAGGCCGCGAAAGCCTCGGGCGGCAGTGGCGCGAAACTCGGCGATTACCACTCACACGCCATCAAGCTTTCCGTTCGAACGGCAAGCGGCGGTGCGGAAGTCCATGCGCATTACGATGACATCTTTTTCGTTACCGGGGGAAAGGCGATGCTGATCACCGGCGGCAATCTTATCCATGGGAAAACCGACAGCGAGGGCGAGACCAAAGGAAGCAGCATAGAGAATGGCAAGTCCGAGACAATCGCCAAGGGCGATGTCGTGCACATCCCGGCAGGCGTGCCGCACCAGTTGATCCTTGCTCCCGGCAGCGCTTATAGCTCAATCGTGATTAAGGTCAGGGAATCTCAGCAGCCATGAATATCTCGCGATTGCTCCGCGGTCAACGCGCCATCCACCCGCCATCGACGACAAGCACCTCGCCATTAACGTAGCTGCTTGCCGAAGAAGCCAGAAAAACTGCGGCTCCGGCAATATCACCCGGGTCGCCCCAGCGCGCGGCCGGAATGCGCTCCAGTATCTGCCGATTGCGCACCTCGTCGGCCTGCAGCGCGGACGTATTTTCTGTACGAAAGTATCCGGGGGCGATCGCGTTTACCTGCACGTTGCGCTCCGCCCATTCATTTGCCAGCGCTTTGGTGAGTTGCGCCACGCCGCCTTTCGAAGCTGCATACGAAGGCACTCGAATGCCTCCCTGAAAGGACAACAGAGACGCAATGTTGATGATCTTCCCCTGCCGCCGCTCCAGCATTTTGCCACCGGCGATCTGGCACAAACGGAAGACGCTGTTCAGGTTCACCTGCATAACATCCATCCATGCCTTCGCGTCGTGACTCTCCGCCGGTTCGCGATAAATCGTGCCCGCATTGTTCACCAGAATCTCCGGCGCTCCCATCGCGGCGACCACAGCTTCATAGAGAGAATCGGGTCCGTCCGGTGTGCCAAGATCGGCGGCAAAACTCTGCGACTCCCGTCCTAACGCGCCTATTGTCTTGCTTGTCTCATCCGCAGACCGCCGATTGCCGTGGCACGCGACGGATGCCCCTGCCTCTGCGAGTGCAATTGCAATCGCGCGTCCAAGGCCGCTGGCCGACCCTGTGACCAGGGCAAGTTTCCCGTCTAGTCGGAATTGATCGAGGATTCCCATCGCTTAAACATAGCCGAGATATCCCGCCTGCCAGAAATGTGGTTCAGCGGCTGGAATGGTGTCTAAGCCAGTAGAGGAAACTGGCGGAAGCGCGTGTGAGTCGAACACACCGTTGCCCCTGCGGACGACCGCCGGTTTTGAAGACCGGGAGAATCACCGGATCCTAAGCGCTTCCCTGATGTCGCCACTACGCGACCTGCGCTTGTAGTATCGCATCTATCGAATGCATGTGAGGTGAGCTAGCGGTATGGACATACCTGTGCGTCTAACCCAGCAGGTGAAAGCAGGCGGTTGCGCCAGCAAACTCCCGCCGGCAACTCTAAGCCAGGTGCTTTCGCGATTGCCAAAACAGCAGCATGAAAATCTGCTGGTCGGCTTTGAAACTCAGGATGACGCCGGCGTATATCGTATCCACCCCGATGAGGCGTTGGTGCAGACGGTCGACTTCTTCACTCCCATGGTCGACGATCCGTTTTCTTATGGGCGCATCGCGGCCACCAACGCGCTCAGCGATGTCTACGCCATGGGCGGTTTTCCCATGACGGCTTTGGCGCTCGTTTGCTTTCCGCAGGATGGCCATCTCCAAGTTCTTGAGCAGATCCTGCAGGGCGGCCTGAGCGTGATGGAGGAGGCAGGCTGTGTCGTACTGGGCGGTCACAGCGTGCGCGATGCGGAGATGAAATTCGGATACGCGGTGACCGGCATGATCGATCCGGCGCGCATCCTGACCAACCGTGGAGCACTGCCGGGAGACGCACTTATTCTCGCCAAGGCTATCGGCACCGGCGTCATCACAACAGCACTCAAGCAGCAAGAGGCCTCTGAAACATGGGTGAATGCTGCGGTAGCGTCCATGACGCTCTCCAATCGCGCCGGTGCCGAGATCGTTACCAGGCGGAACTTCGATGTGCATGCATTGACCGACGTAACCGGCTTCGGCCTGATGGGGCACGCCAGAGAGATGGCGCTGGGCAGTGGTGTCCGTTTGAAGATTGACTCGAGTTCAGTGCCACTGATCAATGGGGCGCTCGAAGCCGTGGAGCTTGGCTGCATTCCCGCCGGGCTTACGGCGAATTGCGAATTCATTGAATGCTTCGTCGAGGATCTGCCCCGTGCGTCAGTGCCGGATTCCCTCCGAACCCTGCTATACGATCCGCAGACCTCCGGCGGTCTGTTGATCTCCGCGCGTGCAGGCGACGCTGACGAGTTGGTGAGCGAATTGCGCACGGGCGGCTATCCAGCCGCAATCATTGGATCGGTGCTGGAAGGGCAGCCTAAGATTCTGCTGAGCTGAGGATGACGATGAAAGCGGTGATGGAGAACGAGCCCGACAACCTGTACCGGAGGCTTCCACAGCTGGGGGCATTCCTCGACAGCGCTGCGGCCCGCCGGCTACTGGAGATATTTCCGCGAGAACTGGTTGCAGATGCTGCGCGAAGGGTGCTGTTCGGGCTGCGAAAAGAAATAGAAGAGAGCGCTTTGAGTGCCCCGCGTCTCGAAAAAAAGCTGGAGCGGCTGGAAGATGCGGTTGCCGCGGAGTTGCACGATGCGCTGCAGCCGTCGTTGCGGCCGGTCATCAATGCAACCGGAGTGATCCTGCAGACAAACCTCGGCCGCGCTCCACTGAGCCAGGCCGCGCTCCGGCGCATCGATGAGATAGCCGCCGGTTATTGCAATCTGGAGCTGGATCTCGATACCGGAGAAAGAAGTAGAAGAGATGTCCACATCGAGAAACTGATTCCACGGGTGCTCGCAGTTCTTTCTGGCAAGCCAGCGGATCGCGTTCCGGAATCGAGCGCGGCGCTCGTCGTCAACAACTGTGCTGCCGCGACCTTCCTCGCGTTGAACTCGCTAGCCGACGGAGGCGAGGTAATCGTCTCTCGCGGCGAACTGGTGGAGATTGGCGGCGGCTTCCGCATTCCGGAGATCCTGCGCAAATCCGGAGCGATCCTGCGAGAAGTGGGCACCACCAACCGGACCCGTCTTGCCGATTATGCCTCCGCCATCACCCCGCAGACTCGGCTGATCCTGCGCGTGCATCGTTCCAATTTTCGGCTGGAGGGCTTCACGGAGCAGCCTTCGATGCAAGGGCTGATCGAGCTTGGCGCTCAACATTCCATTCCGGTATTTGAGGATCAGGGAACAGGATGTGTGGCGCGGCTGGACGTTTACGGTATTCGAGACGAGTCATCCTGGCTGAACAGCGCAACGGCAGGGCTGTCGCTCGTTGCTGCGAGCGGCGACAAGCTCCTCGGCGGCCCTCAGTGCGGCATTCTAGTCGGCAGGCGGGATCTGATAGAACGCATTCGTGAGAATCCACTCTATCGCACCTACCGCGTCGATAAGTTGACCTATGCCGCGTTGGAAGCGACGCTGCTCGCATATCTGAATGGAAAGCAGGAGAGTATTCCGGCGATCGCAATGCTCGCCATCAGCGCCGAAGCCATTCAGCTGCGATGCGAAGCGTTGGCGGCCGCCGTCCGTTCGCCATCCTTGACAACTGAGGTGGTGTCAACGCGCAGTGTGGTGGGTGGGGGCACCACTTCGGGCGCTTCTCTACCAAGCTTTGCCGTCGCACTCCAGCATATCGAGATCGAATGAACATGCTCTCGCCTCGCGGTTGCGCCGGCTGCAGCCGCCGGTCGTATCGCGGGTCGCAAATCAGCGCGTGCTGCTTGAACTTCGGACGGTGCCTGCGGAAAAAGATGCAACGCTCGTCGCATTGCTGCAGAAAGAATTCGGCAATGCCAGCCGCGATCCGGCAGCGGCGGTTCAGGAATCGCGATGAAGCACCTCCAACATCAAGCTGCCTCTCAGGACCGCGCTCCTGCGAAATCCGTGGTGGTAGGGACTGCGGGCCACATAGACCACGGCAAGACCGCGCTCGTGTACGCGCTCACCGGCACCGATACCGATCGCCTGCCGGAAGAAAAGCGGCGAGGCATCACCATCGATCTCGGCTTTGCCGCTTTGGAATTGCCAGATGGCAGAGGTGGACTTCTCGATCTCAGCCTGGTCGATGTGCCGGGCCACCAGGCCTTCGTGCGCAATATGCTGGCCGGCGCTGGCGGCATCGACTGCGTGATGCTGGTGGTTGCGGCAGATGAGGGAGTCAAGGCCCAGACCGAGGAGCATCTTGCCATATGCAGCCTGCTCGGTATCCGCCACGGTCTCACTGTGTTGACGAAGAAAGATACGGTGGATGCGGATCGGCTGCAGCAGACTTGCGAGCGCGTGCGCCAATTTCTTGAGCACACCTTCCTCCAGCAGGCGCCGATCCTCGCAGTATCGGCCATCACCGGCGAAGGCATTGCAGACCTCAAAAGCGCGCTCGCGACCGTGGTATCGCGGGTTTCCGAGCGGGGCCATGACTTCATTCCAAGGCTGCCACTCGATCGCGTTTTTTCGATGCGTGGCTTCGGCACTGTCGTCACGGGGACGCTCCAGCAGGGTTCCCTGCGTACAGGTGATCCGCTTGAGCAGCATCCATCGGGCCGCATGGTGCGGGTCCGCGGCATTCAGGTGCATGGCGAGCAGCGTGACACAGCACAGGCTCCATGCCGCGTGGCGTTGAATCTTGCTGGAGTGGAAGTGGCCGAGATCCATCGCGGCGACACGCTTGTGCCTCCCGGTACGCTGAGTGCAGCGAGCACGCTGGACGTCGAAATATCTATGCTTCCCGATGCGCCGCGTATCAGGCACCGCTCAAAGCTCCGAGTGCACGCCTTCACCTCGGATGTCCTTGCGACGGTATTGCTTTACGATCCAATTGGCGCAGATGTGTCCGGCACTATCCTTGCCCGTCTGCAGCTGGCAACGCCGCTGCTGGTGATTCCGGGCGACAGGCTCGTGTTGCGGCAGTCCTCTCCGGCAACCACCATTGCCGGCGCCCAAGTTCTCGACGCGCACGTGCTGCCCGGCGTGAAAAAATCCGCCGCGCTTTCGTGGCTGAAAGCGATTCAGAATGCCGCCCCCACAGAGTGCCTCCGCCTTCGCGTGTCGCGCCGCGGCACGCAGGGAATCGCTCTGCAAAATCTCATCGCTGAAACCGGCATGACCGCCGACGCGTTGCGTCTCCATCTGGCTCCGTTGCTCGCGAGCGGCCAGCTTATCGGCGGCGGTCACGACGCATCGCGAATCGACTACTTCGTCACAGCCGGGGCGCTGAATCAGGTTATGGGCAGCTTGCTCAGTGAGCTTGAATCCGGCCGTTCCGGATCGATGACCAAGGCGCAGTTGCTATCGAAAGCCCGGCTCAATGAGCACGTATATGAGGTGGCGATCCGGAAGCTCGCCGAGGCGAACAAGATTGAGATGCGGGCCGAGCTAGTGACGCTCGCTGGTCGCGAAGACGCGATGCCTGCGGCGCGTCTGCGTCTGCTGAGTGCTGTGGAGAGCTTCTATGCTGGCGCCGGTCTTGCCGCGCCGTTACTGAGCGAGGTGTCCCTTCACAGTGGAGTGCAGCCCGGGGAAATGCGCGAATTGATCACGCTTCTGCTTCGTTCCCGGCGCCTGGTACGGATGGGGGCGGACGACGCCTTCCTGCATCCCGTGCCACTTGCAAAGCTCTACGATGATATGCGGAAGCACAAGGGGCAGACCTTCGACGTAGCCCGCTTCAAAAGCTTTACTGGATTGAGCCGGAAGCACGCCATCCCGTTGCTGGAACATCTGGATCAGGTGCACGTCACGCGCAATACCGGAGGCGTACGCATCGTCCTTTGATGCGCGTAGATCAAACGCTTCCGCCGGTGGACAACCTCCGCGGTTGTACAGCATCGCAAATAACAGACGCTCGTCACACCCCGAGGCGAAATCATGCTCGCAGAACTGCTTTCCCGGTGGCCGGTGATCCGGCAAATCAAAACGCGATCCAACGGCAATGGCGCAGAGTCCTGGAGTGACCGCACGCGAAACCTGCAGCCCAAAATCGCCGGATGCGAGGAAACGCGCTCGATCTGTCCGTACTGCGCCGTCGGTTGCGGCCAGTTGATATTTCACAAGCGCGGCAAACTGGTCTCGGTTGAAGGCGATCCGCAGTCGCCCATTTCGCGCGGCCATCTGTGCCCCAAAGGCGCCAATACATATCAACTGCACACGCATCCTGATCGGCTGACCAAGGTGAAGTACCGCCGCCCATTCTCAAAGGATTGGGAAGAACTGGATCTCGATCGCGCGATGCACATGATCGCAGACCGCGTCTGGGAGTCACGCGAAAAAAGCTTCCAGGAGAAGAAAGACGGGCACAGCCTGATGCAGACCAAGGCGATCGCGCATCTGGGGGGCGCCACGCTGGACAACGAAGAGAACTATCTGATCAAGAAGCTTTTTACAGGGGGTTTGGGCATGGTTTGCATCAGCAACCAGGCCCGAATTTGACACAGCTCTACGGTGCCCGGTCTGGGCACCTCGGTAGGAAGAGGCGGAGCAACCACGGCGCAGCAGTCGCTTGCCGATGCGGACGCAATCCTGATCATCGGCTCGTCGATGGCCGAACAGCATCCGGTTGGCTTCCAGTGGGTGATGCAGGCGCGCGAACGCGGCTGCAAAGTCATTCACGTGGATCCGCGGTTTACCCGGACATCTGCCAGCGCAGATATCTGGGCGCCGTTGCGTGCAGGATCGGACATCCTCTTCCTCGGAGCGCTCATTCGTTACGTTCTCGAGAACGAACGCTATTTCAAAGAGTACGTACTGCACTACACCAATGCGTCGACGATCCTTCGCGAAGACTACCGCGACAGTGAGGATGGCGCCGGGCTGTTTTCCGGCTGGGACGCTGAGAAGAAGATGTACAGTCCGGAGACGTGGCTCTATGAGGGTGAAGAACCGAAGGGCGGCAACTCCGGCGGCCATCATCCTGCCGGCGGCGGTCACGCCAAGGACCGTGGCGGCGAGGCGGGCAACACACATCAATATGTAACTGACGAGACGCTTCAGCATCCGCGCTGCATCTTCCAGGTGCTGCGCAGGCACTTTGCGCGCTACACGCCGGAGATGGTCGAGCAATATTGCGGTATCCCGCAGAAGGTGTTCCTGGAAATAGCAGAGGCATTTATCGGCGCGTCCGGTCCGGACAAGACGGGCTGCATTTGCTACGCGGTTGGGTGGACGCAGCACTCCACCGGCGTTCAGATGATTCGCGCCGCCGCCATCCTGCAATTGCTTTTGGGGAACATCGGCCGGCCGGGGGGCGGAATTCTAGCGCTGCGCGGTCACGCTTCCATCCAGGGCTCAACCGACATCCCGACGCTCTACGACATCCTGCCCGGCTACATGCCGATGCCGTTCTTTGAGGAGGACGGAACATCGCTGGAAAAATTCATTCAGAAGCACACCACGTCAGCGGGTCTCTGGTCGCACTTCGACCGATATTTCGTCAGCCTACTGCGCTCCTGGTACGGAGAAGCTGCGACAGAGGAAAATGAGTGGGGATTTCACCTGCTGCCGCGCGTAACTGGGGATCACTCGGAGCTCGGCTATTGGCTCGACATGGCCGATGGAAAGCTCGAAGGGCTGTTTGTCATGGGGCAGAATCCGGCAGTAGGCGCGCCGAACGGCCGGCTGCAGCGCTCGGCCATGAAGAATCTGAAATGGCTTGTCGTGCGCGATTTAGTTGAGGTTGAGACCGCCACCTTCTGGAAAGACTCTCCGGAGGTGGAGCGCGGGGAGCTGAATCCGGAAGATATCGAGACCGAGGTCTTTCTGATGCCCGCGGCAGGCCAGGCGGAAAAAAGCGGCAGCTTCACCAACACGCAGCGGCTTTTGCAGTGGCACAACAAAGCAGTGGACCCGCCGGGAGATGCACGCAGCGAAACCTGGTTTATCTATCATCTGGGGCGCCTGCTGAAGGAAAAAGCGGCGAAGGATCCGGTTGAGAAAAATGCCGCGATCAACGCGCTCACCTGGCAGCTTCCGACGGAAGGCAAAACCGGGGAGCCGGATCCGGAAGCTGTGCTTGCAGAGATCAACGGCTATAAGTGGGGCGACAAGTCGCTGCTGAAAAGCTTCGACGAATTGAAGGCCGATGGCTCCACCGCGTGTGGATGCTGGATATACACCGGCGTCATGCCCGAGCGCGACAAGAACGTGGCCAACCTGCGCGAAGCCAAAGACGCTCTTGGGCACGGATGGGGATTCGCGTGGCCCAAGGACATCCGCATCCTCTATAACCGAGCCTCCGCCAAACCCGACGGGACCCCATGGAGCGAGCGGAAAAAGCTCGTCTGGTGGGACGCCGAGAAATGCGAGTGGACAGGCGACGACAACGGCGATTGCAAAAAAACAATGCCTCCCGATCACAAAGCTGAGCCGGAGAAGGGCGGTCTCGAAGCGCTGGATGGCGACAAACCATTCGGGCTGCATCCGGACGGTCGCGGCTGGCTCTACGTGAGCAGCGGCCTCAAAGACGGTCCGCTGCCCGCGCACTACGAGCCGTTGGAATCACTGTTGCGCAATCCGATCTATCCCCAACAGCAAGACAATCCGCCAGCGGACAAGAAGGAACGGCCCGACAATCCGTATGCAAAGTCGCCTGCCGATCCGCGCTTCCCCTTCATTTTGACAACATATCGCCTCACCGAGCATCACACCGCCGGCGGCATGTCGCGCGTGCTCAGTCACCTTGCCGAGCTCCAGCCGGAACTCTTCGCGGAGATCTCACCCGAACTCGCCGCGGAGAGCGGCATCCTACATAACGGCTGGGTCACTGTCGTGACGCCGCGCGGCCTGATTTCGGCAAAGGCGCTGGTGACCGGGCGTATGCGCCCGCTTCAAATCGATGGCAGGATGATTCATCAAGTGGGGCTCCCATATCACTGGGGATGGAAGGGCACCGCGATCGGCGATGTAGTGAACGACCTGCTGGCGATTTCACAGGAGCCAAACGTCCGCATCATGGAGTCGAAGGCGCTGGTTTGCAATATCGTGGCCGGGCGACGCAAGCAGGGCGAGGCCGCATTGCACCAATTGGCAGAGCTTCTGAAGGAGCGCCCGTGAGTACCCACCTGCGACATACCGGCATTCAACCCGGCGAGACAACTGCCTTTCTCACCGACTCGACGCTGTGTATTGGCTGCAAAGCGTGCGAAGTTGCCTGTAAGGAGTGGAATGGCATCGACGCCGACAGCCTCGAATTCACGGGATTCTCTTACGACAACACCACCGCCCTCGGACACTCGACCTGGCGGCATGTGAAGTTCATCGAGGGCACACCTGAGCCGGGCATCGGCGGCAACGCTGCAAACCAGGTGTCTTGGGAATTTTCATCGGACGTATGCAAGCACTGCGAGGTGGCCGGCTGCCTGGAGGCATGTCCTACGGGTGCGCTGGTCCGCACGGAGTTCGGCGGCGTCTACCTGCAGTCGGACATCTGCAACGGCTGCGCGTATTGCGTCATCTCATGCCCCTTCGGTGTCGTGCAGGCGAACACAGACGATGGCCGCGCATTCAAGTGCACCTTCTGCACCGATCGGCAGAAGGCGGGCCTGGAACCAGCCTGCGCCAAGGCATGCCCCACCGAGTCCATCAAATTTGGAAGGCTGAGCGATCTGCAGGAAGAAGCCAAAGAGCGCTTGGCCGTTCTGCATGGCCGCGGCATGGAAGATGCGGAAATTTATAACCCGGTAGATACCAGCGTGAAGGGAATTCACGCGCTCTTCCTGATACGCGGCAAGCCGCAGACTTACAATCTGCCGCCCCAGCCGGAGGTTCCGACGATTTATCTCAAAGACGGGTGGAAATCCTCTGCATGGGAATCGGCAGCCATGCTGGCAGGCGTCGTCGCATCGTTTCTTCTGTGCCGTTCCGCGAAAAGAGCATGGCGATGAACGAAATCGAGCAGAATGCGCTCCGCGAATCGCGCCTCGAAGCCATTCGCGCAGAGGCGAAGGAGAAAGGGCAGGTCGCTGCGCCAGGCATTCGTCCAGCCGGCTCTCCGCTTCCCGTCGCATCGCCGGAGACCGGCTATTACAAACAGCCGCTGCTCAAGGAGCCGCAGTGGACTCCCTTAATCCCGGTGTATTTTTTCGTTGGCGGCGCGACAGGTGCGCTGGGTGTCATTGGGTCGCTGGCGGATTTGCTAAGCGGTGATCGAGAGCTCGCGCAGAAGGCGCGATGGATGGCGGCCGGTGGAGTTGTGCTCTCATCCGCTCTACTGATTGCGGATCTTGGCCGGCCGTCGCGCTTCCTGAACATGCTCCGCGTATTCAAGCCGCAGAGCACCATGTCCATGGGGTCCTGGGCGCTCTCCGCGTTTTCAACATTCGCGGGCATTTCGACCTTTGCCGATCTGCTTGCGCTGCGCTTTGGAAACCGCCTGCCAATTCGCGGTATCCGCGGAATCGGTCGCATCGGCTCGGTGCTCTTCGGAATGCCTTTTCACAATTACACCGGCGTATTGATCGGCGCGTCGGTGATTCCTGTGTGGAACAACCGGATTCGATCGCTGCCGCGCGAGTTTGGCATGTCAGGGCTCCAGTCTGCCGTCGGCTTGCTGGAGCTTGCCGGAGAGGCAGGAGATCCCGCGCTGAATTGTCTGGGGCTTCTCAGCGCAGGCGTTGAATCCTGGGAAGGAGTCGATCTGCTGCGCACGTCCGATCGAGCGCTGGCTCCTGCAAAGAAGGGCTTGAGCGGAGCGCTGGTGCAGGCTGCGGGTGTTCTGTCAGGCCCGCTCCCCATTGTTCTTCGCATCGCCTCTCTTTTCCTGAGAAAGAAGAAACGCCTGCGCCGCCTGGCAGCATGGTTCGGCATCCTCGGCTCGCTGTGCCTGCGTCATGGCTGGCTCTACGCCGGACATGTTTCCTCACGCGACTGGAAAACACCATTGCGGATCGCCGGTCAATCGTCGGACCTGTCGTCCTAAGCGCGCACGCACGGCGCACGGCATTTTGATCAGAGCAACATTGCCACAGGGTTAGCCAGACTCGACTGAGAGGAATGGCTTGACAGCCGCAAAACGGGTGTAGTTTGATGGTGCCGTTTATTTAAAGGTTTAAACTTCGCTGCGCTCGACCGGAGGCTCCCCCCCATGAACCTTTCCCCCAGCTTACGCACCGTCTGCGCATTCTTCTCCTGGTCCCTTCTGCTGCTGTCGTTTCAATGTCGAGCGCAGACGGTGACCCCTCCCCAGAGCAAGTACTTCTCGACCTTCGCCGAGGAGAGATACTCGACCTATCAGCTGCCCGGCGACGGCGATCTTTGGCCCTCCTGCTGGGCAGCGGACGACAACGTATATGCGGCAAATGGAGATGGCACTGCGTTTACTGGAGATTCGTCACGATATGACATGGCGGTGAGTCGGATCAGTGGAATGCCTCCGAATCTCACCGGCACAACGGTCGCGACGAATGTAGGAACGAACTGGAGTGGGCCGAACTACAATCGCAAACCCACGGGAATGCTGTGCAGAGATGGGGCGATCTACCTGGCCTTTCAGAATCTGAACTTCCAAACCTTCGATGATGCAGCGGCGGCATCCATCGCCAAGTCAACAGACGATGGTGCGACCTGGACGTGGGATACATCTGCTCCGATGTTCGGAACACCTTCCAATGCCGCAAGCAAGAAAGCCTATAAGTTCACTACGATTTTCTTCCTCGACTATGGCCGCGATGCGGAGAACGCGATCGACGGATATGTCTACGCCTATGGCCTGGACAACAACTGGCGTTCGCAGGAAGCCATGTACCTTGCGCGTGTGCCTGCCAACAAAGTGCAGAAACGGGCAGCGTGGGAGTTTTACACCGGAACGGACGCAAGCGGCGCTCCCACCTGGTCGAGCGACATCACGCAGAAACTCGCTGTGCTTACCGACACCAGGCTGCTGTATCCGGTGATGTTCGGCACCGCATGTCCCGCGAATCAGCAGGTGATCGCGCAAGGCGGCGTCACTTACGATGCGCCGCTCAATCGCTATATTTTTTCGTCATGGTCGTGCAGCACGCACGAACTGTATGACGCTCCCCGTCCATGGGGACCGTGGAAGCATATGGCTTCCATTGATTTCGGACCTCTGCGTCTCACGCAGAATCGCGGACAATACGGCACGAGCATTCCGTCGAAATACATCAGCGCAGACGGCAAAACGCTCTACCTGCAGAGCAACGTCTGCTGCGGCGGCGATTCGTACACATTTTCTCTGCGCAAGCTCTACCTCGAACCGGCCCAGCCTTCGTCGCCGATCAATGGGCCGTCGAATGACAACCTGGCACTGGCGCCGGGAACGCGCGCCATCAGCAAAAGCACGCATTTCGGTACTATCTGCGGGCCAAACTGTTCCGATCAACTGAGCAGTGGCGCGGCCAACGTGAGTGAAGACGACTGGGACGAAGAAGTAAAGACCTCCGACTGGTGGGGCTATATATGGCCGCGTGCTTATAGCATCAACCAGGTCGTCTATCAGACCGGAAACATGTTTCCGGATGGCGGCTGGTATGCGGCAAAGCTGCGGGTGCAGGTGCGGGAGAATTTCCAGTGGACCGATGTGGATGGCGTCACCGTGACGCCTGCGTATCCATACAGCAATCAAGCCGGCGCCTACACCACCTACACGTTCAGTCTTCCCAACACTTGGGGCGACGGAGTACGCATTATCGGCCGGCCCGGCGGCACTTCGTATTTCACCTCGATCGGCCAACTTGGGGTCTACTTCCGCGCGGCCGCAACCTCCAGGTGACACTCGATCAGATTCGTAACATGAGCTGCATGTTCATGGTGCTTTAGTTGCAGTTACGTTCCTTTTAGCCGCTTCAATCAGCGCCCGGCCCTTTTGCGGTCAAGCAACACCTCATAAAAAATTGAAAAATAGACAAACTGGAGAAATAAGAAAAGCCTCCGAATGTCAGAGGGCCTTTGGGTGAAGGTCTTTTGCGCTAACACTGGCATAAGAAATCCTCGCAGCCAATCTTTTCACCGCTTGCAAAAGCAACGCTTCGCAGGAACACCGAAGGTCATGATGACTATGGCATTCAGTTCTCCGGCGCCTGCCCCGAATCAGGAGTACGTCCTGACTGGCATTCGCAAAACCCGCGAACTCGGCAGGAGCGAGGTCGGTGATCCAGACTAGGAATAGGTGGTAGTGGGATTCGCCACAGGCCGCAGATATCATCGTTCACCTTCCTGGCCAGCGAAACCACGATAGTCCACGGGATGTAGAAGAGCGCACAGCAGCAAAAGCGGCGACGGCAGGCGCCCGCATCAGGGCGCGAATGACGAACCTCTGCCGAAACCGAGGCGATGCGTGCGATAGCCGCAAAGTCCACGCTGCCGCGCAAAGCATCGCCAGATTTTGCCTCATCATTGTGGGCTGGACGCGGCGTCACTGCTTTGCTTCAAGGCAATAAGCCTTTACAAAACTTTATCCTGCTTAATCAATCTTTACCGCACTCCGATCACTCCGCTGCTCGAATGGGGATGTGTGTAAAACGGAGCGTCGATATGAAACAAGACGAAGCAATCATGGGCGAAGCCAAGATGAATCAGGTGATGCGTCGCGAACACTCTTTGCGACCGAATCTGCTGCTGCTCACCCTTATTTATCTAGGGTTGCTAGTCGCTGGAGGCTCCAGACTGAGCGCAGCTGTTGCTATTCCGCATGACTCCCCCGAAAAGGCTCTTGCCTACATGACACAACACGGTTGGGCCATCCAACTAGGTTCTTTCTTCGAACTGGTTTCGGCAATCCCATTGGGCATCTTCATCGCGACCACTGTAAGCCGTATGCGTTTTCTTGGAGTACGTGCTGTGGGCGAGTCCATAGCATTCCTCGGTGGCACGGGTGCAACGGTGCTGTTGATGCTCGCGGCCCTCACCAATTGGTCCCTAACCCGCCCCGGCATCGCTGAGGCCGCCGGGGCTGCCGCCGCCCTGCGCGCTGTTAGTTTCGCCGCCGCCGGTCCCGGCTTCGTCGTAATGCTTGGTTTCTTTGTCGCCGGTGTCTCCATTGCGGCCGGTCTTCACAGAAACCTGCCATGCTGGCTTATGTGGCTCGGCATTGTCGTCGCATTAGCATGTGAGCTTGCCGCGCTAACAGTATTGAACTTCAAAGCTGGCTACTTCATTCCAATGGGGCGCTTTGGCAGCATCGTTTGGATGATCGGCGTATCTCTAACTCTTCCGACCAGCATTACCGAGTCAGAAGACGGTGCGGAGGCTGCTTCGGCCGCATAGTGCAATCGCTCATCTCATCGCCTTTTCTACGTGGCGGGAACGATAAGAGAACATTATGAATCGAGTATTTTCAATTGTTTAGCGGATATCAAGATGAAAGTGATCTTCTGCGGATTTCTTCATGACGCTCATCCATCACTGATGGCGTCATAGTGCTAAGTGTGTGGCCCTATCCAACTTGCCAGAGGCTAAGCCGATTTGAATGGCTCAGTGAGTGCATTGGCCTGGTGGCGACGACCGTTATGTATGTAGGCTCTCGACGACCAGGGAAGCATTGAGCCGCACTGCGGCTTGCAGTAGCATGACGCCTGCGACTCGATGCCGAAATCCTTACGGTTGTCGGCTGTTGTCGAATATAGTGGGTGAATTCTTTCCCCAGCCGAAGAAAGGCCTTCGGATGTCCGCTCGCCGCTGCCTGTCTGTTACCTTGCTTTTGCCGGTTCTGGTGATCATCTGCTGCTTTTCCAGCCGGGCCCGGGCGCAGCAGTTGGATGCGAACGCGAGCAGCTTGGCGCGGCCCGCAGAGCATATCGTGTTGGGCCGGTCGGCCGTTCCGCTGTACGGACCGTGGAAGTTTACGGTTGGCGACTCACCTATCGACCCCGTCACCCATCAGCCGCTGTGGGCCGGCTCGAGCTTTGACGACTCGCGTTGGGAGACGGTCGACCTTACACCCAAGTCAGATGCGCAAAATCCCATCACCGGCCTCTCAGATTATGTGCCTGGCTGGACTGCGCGGGGTCATGCCGGCTACTGGGGCTATGCCTGGTACCGCATTCGTATTCGGGTCGAATCCGGGCCGGGCGTCCATCTAGCGTTGGTCGGACCAGCCGCTGTTGACGACTCTTACCAAGTCTTCGACAACGGCACGCTGGTCGGCGCATTCGGAGACTTTTCCTCGCGCCGGCCGAGCAACAATTACGCGCGGCCGGTGATGTTTCCGCTGTCGCATGCGGTCGGAGGATCCTCCACCGCGTCAACCCGAGTCATTGCTTTCCGCATGTGGATGCAGCCGCAGACCCTCAACCAAGCCAGCCAGGTCGGTGGCTTTGAGAGCGCGCCGTTCATCGGTGAAGCCGCAGCGGTCGCCGCTATTCATCAAGTGCTTTTCGATGGGCTTATCCGTGCCTACTTCTGGCAACCGATTGAAGCCATAGTCTTCGGTTTGCTTGGCCTGGTTGCCCTGAGTCTGGCGCTCTTCGATCGCTCCGACAGGGTCTATCTGTGGATTGGCGGCCTGCTGTTGATGATCGCCGTCGACAATTTCTCCGGCACCTTTGCTGTCTGGACCTCCTCAGTCAGCTCCCAGTATGACCAGATATCCCATGAGGTTGTCCTCTTCTCACTCCAGTACGCCGGCTGGGTCATGGTGTGGCGGTCCTGGTTCCGGCAACGGCGTCCGCTCTGGATCCCTTGGGCGCTTATCCCGCTGGCCCTTCTGCTGATGCTCTCTGTCGCGCTGAGTGAGAATCTGTTCTTCACTATCGTTTCTAATCCGATCATCGCCGCCAGCCACGCAGTATCTCTTTTCGTACGTCTCGTGCTCTCCGCCTTTCTGCTGTACATCGTTGTCAAAGGGATTCGAAAGCAGGGACTCGAAGGCTGGCTGGTGCTGCCCGCCGTGCTGCTGGCCGCCGTCGCCGAGTTCACCCGTGAGCTTCAGCATCTCGGCATTAGGGCAAGCTGGTTTCCCTTTCATGTACAGATCACGCTTTCCGTTGCTTCTCAGCTGCTTCTAATCCTTGTTCTGGCAGTGCTGCTCGTGCGCCGTTTGATCCTCTCCATCCGCTCCCAGCGGCTTATGGCCCTGGACGTCAAGCAGGCGCAGGAAGTCCAGCGCGTTATCCTGCCCGAGTCGCGCACCGCGATTCGCGGCATAGTCATCGAGACTGAATACCGTCCGGCGCTGCAGGTGGGTGGAGATTTCTTTCAGATCATTCCGCATCCCACCGATGGCAGCCTGCTGGTTGTGGCCGGCGATGTAGGCGGCAAGGGACTCCAGGCGGGTATGCTGGTGGCGCTGCTGGTGGGGGCGATTCGGAGCACGGCGGAAATGACGTTTGATCCTCTCGCACTGCTTCAAGCCTTGAATCGGCGACTGCTGGGACGAAACGACGCGCACGCCACTTGCTTTGCCTTGAATATCTCAGCCGATGGTGTGGGGACACTGGCCAACGCGGGCCATCTTCCTCCTTACCTGAATGGTGAGCCGGTGGCTATGGAGGGCGCGCTACCGCTGGGAATGCTGGAGGGGGCGGAGTTTTCCGTGACCCGATTCCTGCTCCAGCCGAACGACCGGCTGGTGATTGCTTCCGA
Source organism: uncultured Acidobacteriaceae bacterium (assembly GCA_963758545.1). Classification (GTDB taxonomy): domain Bacteria; phylum Acidobacteriota; class Terriglobia; order Terriglobales; family Acidobacteriaceae; genus KBS-83. The sequence continues at coordinate 469,384 of CAVWVY010000003.1, forward strand.
TGGCCTTGCCGAAGCGAGGAACCCCGAAGGTCAGCTCTTCGGCTTCACGCGCGTGCAGGAACTCGTACAAGAGGGAAAGACCGCGGCTGAGCTTGCCGATACTATCCAGATCTTCGGGCAGGAGGATGACATCAGCATCATCACTTTGACCCGCGCGGCGTCCGCCGTAGCCCGAGTGTCCGAGGTTGGGATCATAGAAGCACCTTTAAGTTTCTAAGTTGCCGCTGAATTGCCAATGCGCGCATTGAGCGATTTCCCGGTTCACTTGGACGTGTAGTCGGCTTTGCGGACAAGTGACCCTCCCAGAAAGCCGACTGCTATTCATTTTCGGCGAATTTACTTCACAGTTCGCGATACGGGCTCGCCCCCATAGTCTGGGTTGACCTGCTACTGCGCTTTTCAAGATGTCCGGCGCTGCGGAACAGACAGACGACGCTCTCTTCTCCGCCTCGTTTGAAGCGTCAATGGATCAGGAGAGCGATCTGGAATAGGCTGGCGTCGACCGTTCTTATATATGCACATCTATCACATTCCCATAGACTTGGAGAGCGCCTTTATCGGCTAGGGCAGCGCACGACCAATACACGATTATTCCCGAAAAGTGTCATGTTTCTCATAACAGGTTATTTAACCGAACGCGCGAAAACCTCTCGAACGGGAGAGCTCATCTTTTTGATCCCTGTAAGCTGTTGGTGCTAAATGGTGGCCAGAGACGGGATCGAACCGTCGACGCCGTCCTTTTCAGGGCCCCCTACCAAGGGACCTAAGTGGCATAAAATCAGCGGACGCGATTGAATCGAAAAACGTTAGAGCAGCGCCGATTAGTATCGATTGGGATCATCTGGGATGGTTTCGTCCCTAGGTTGTTCCCGTATTGTTCCCGCGCCGAACACCATTAGCAACACGAGTCGCAACCTTCAACAAGCAAAACAGGGAAGTCAATGTCGACTTCAAGGACCTGCTCATAGAAAGGCAGCATATCGGACAAGTGAGCTCATCTGTCCAATGGCAGCGGCCGCATCGACAACTTGCTATTGTTGCGGCGGCGGCTGGTCGTAGTGGCATTGAGCGCCGGAGATCGATTGGTCGACGTTATAGAACTTGACGTTTCCGACGGCGAAGTAAGGATCGCTGGTAAACAGCGCCGGCTGCGGCGTAGGCAGGTTCTGTCCGGCCGCGGGGAAGTTGGCCGGCAGTTTGACGGAAAATCCGAAACAACCCTCGATGGGGCAATCGATCTCCTTGTTGCTCCACGCGCACACGGAATCGTCGTTGCAGCCGCTGCCGGCCTTGCATCCGCAGGAGCCATCGCTGTGGATGCTGCAGTAAGTGGTTGGCTGACAGAACTTGGGCCGGTCGCCCTCGAAGACGGGTCCCTGATTTTTCAGATCGACGGTAAGGCTCAATACGCCCGATGCGGCATCGTAGGCTTTGTTCATGACCCAGTCCCCGCCGGAACTGGCTATGAACTTATAGGCCTGAGTCGTGACGTCAACCAGGCCGGGGGTCACAGAGGCGAGGGCGTCCGGCTGCGCCAGTTGTTTCCCGATGTAGATGCTGTAGTTTTGGTGAGTGGAAGGCTTGGCATAGAGCAGATACACGTAATAGGAATGACCGGACATGAAGTCGTTGCTTGCGGTCTTCCCCCCTGTGTTCTTGGTTGTATCGATGTAGTAACTGCCATGGTTGACGGTAAGCGTGCTGCGCTGGCCGGTCCCCTGGCCCATCATCTGAATCGACGGCTGGGTCTTCGGGTCTTGCTGATACGCCGTGAGCTCGTCACCGGTCAAGTACTGGCGCCACAGTGTGACGCCCGAACATTGCTGGTTCCCACAGTCGCTCGCCCATCGTGCGGTGCATGAGCCAGCCGGGCCGCCACAATCGGGAAACAGAGCGGTGGTGACATATTGATATGGGCTTGTATCCACTGTCGCCTTTGCGCCAGGGAGACCGCTCGCACACTCGTCTGTGACCAGCGGCGCGTTAAAGAAAGCGTCTTTGGTCACGGAGATGGAGGGCTCATAGGATGCCGCCGTTCCGGAGACGAGACCGGTGATGGCGCCGTCATCGTCGCTCAGCTCCGTCTGGCGGTCCACGTCGGTAAAGTTAGTGAAATCGAGCGGCTGCCAGGTGCAGTAGGTGTTCTGGACAGTATCGATGTCCGGCTGAAAACTCTTGGGCTTCCAGAGCGGCTGGATCACGAAGTGGCGGATATCGACATTCTCGAATCCGAGGTTCTTCGAATGGAAGGCCGGCGGATAGTAGAACCCGTTCGGCTGCTTCCAGGCGATGGCCGCGTTCGGCAAAATGCAGTGGTTGTTGCCATTATTTGTGGCGGGCGACAGCATCACACCGGACTGGAATGCATTCATCCAGCGGGTGTTGCAGCTTCCCGCCGGGTTCCCGCCCGATTTGCACTCCGATAGTGTTCCGACATCGGTAATGTGTACGTCCATGAACGCATCGGAGTCCTCAAAGGAGGGCCCGTCGTAGATGCTGATCATGCGCTGCGCTCCACCGAAGGCATCGATCTGCATGGAGATATCGTCGGCCTTGGAGATGCAGAAAATCGAGTTCGCAGGGCAGGGCAGGCCTTCCGGATTGAAGGGGCCGGCATTGGAAGCGAAGGGATTCAGAGGCACCTTTTGGCCATTCTCGATGGGCTGCGTATTACCGACGAAGAGTACGCGCTGCGAGAGATTCCAGAATCCCTGGGCAGCATCGGCGCGCGTGTACCCGCCACCGGAAACGAAGGTGAGTCCGCCGCCCTGCACGTCGGTGATGGCGCTGTCGCGCAGCAGATACCACCAGCCACGCAGCCAGACGGCCGCAAAGTTCTTCTGCGACCAGTTGAATGACGTGGTGAAGTGATCAATGACGCTCGCCGCGCATAGCGCCTCATTCGGACCTTCGCCCGTGCAGATCGGCACCTTGCTGCAATCGTTCTGATGGGCGTCGTCGCACAGTGTCGCATGCTGACGCAGATCCCCATTCACCTGTGGGTATGAATTGGCCGGCAAGGGATTGGGATTGGCAATGGCTTGCAGAAAGTTGTTATTTGGCTGACCTGGAGGGGAAACAGGCAACAAAGCATCTGCGCCGATCACTCCGAAGCAAGGCGAGGTGTTGCTGACCGTCTCCAGTGCATTCATGGCCGTGCTGCAGGAGTTGCCGACGAAGTTCAGCATCGGCGTAGCGCCGCCTCTTCCCGAGGTCTGCATGGAGGCATATGAATCCCATGTTTCGTACAGAGACGGACCGCTGTTCACCGACGGTGGCATCCAGTAGCAAGCTCCGCAGGTTCCCGCGCCGACCGCGACGTTGTAGCGGAAATCGTTCCAGGTATTGGTGATCCAGAAAATCGATGGGTGGTCGTAGTCGGAGTGGAAGGGAAAGACCTCCGCGCCGGAATTTCCAGGTTGGGAGAGGATGCCAGGGACTTTACGCGGGTTCAGATCGTCATCGACTGCCGCGCGCGATTCAATGCCGATGTTGGAGTAGAGCTTGTTGTTGATCTCGGTGGCGTCTTCGAGGTAGAAGCCGTGACCGATGGATTGGTAGCCCACGTTGCGTGCGACAAGAAGCCCCTGTGTCGCGTGCACGGTGATGAAGCGCGTCATCGAGTCGTGTATTGAACTGTCGACGATGTAGGTTCCGTCGTATTTGGGGCTCTGGGATGGCTGCGGGACCTTCCGGTCCATATGAAAGTGGACGGGATAGCGTCCGATCACGCCGCCTTGTCCCAGGTGGTAGAACTCCACGCCCTGCACCTGGTAATTCTGAAAGCCCTCACGCATGAGCGTGTGTCCACCATAAAAACCAGCCGCGGGGAAGTGATCCGTGGTGCGGTCTTCGTCCAGGGGCGTTTGCCCCTCAGAGGCGATCATGATGCTGCGCGTCAGCAGTGCCACCGCGGCCCGTGTTTCCAGGTGGCGGGAGGGCTGAGTTGCCGGGCGGTTGGGATCGTCCTGCGGTCCATTGCTGGCGGGCAGGCTGCTGAAATCGTAGGCGGTGCCGCTGTGCGGATATTTCACCGGATTCTGCAGCGTGATCAATGTCCCTTTGGAATCGCTGCCGACGCCCGCGATGACCAACTCCTCGGAGTGGCCGGGAAGGTAGTCCGTCGTAGTGAGGACGATGTGGTCGCCATTGCCCCAGGTCGGAACGGGACGATCCACATGGAAGGAGGATTCGCTGCCCTTCAGGTCGTCCACCAGACGCACCCAGCTGGTTCCGGAATCGGAAGGCGTTGCAGCGATGGGCGTATTTTCCGAGCGAATCCCCTTCGCACCTCTTAAATAAATGGATCCTCCGTAAGAGAGGGCCAGAACCTTTTTTCCGAAGTAAGTTCCCGGGCCATCGGCGGCATCGAAGACCTCGTATTGATAGAAGCAGTCATCTCCCACCGGCGAGTTGGGGTCTAGAGTGGATGCTTTGACGCAGGGCCGGCTCGGCATCGTTTTCATCGGCACGTTGGGATTGGAGTTCCAGATAGCGTCCGGGATGCCGCAGGTGGGGCCGCTCTTACAGGTGATAGCGGGTGCGCTGTCCTGGGCCGTGCCATAGAGCCAGATGCTGATGGGCCCGACGGCGGGCGCGTTGAGGCCGGCGTACAGGCCACCTGTATTCTCCACCAGGATCGAATGGGCGTGAAAATTGATCTTTGCATCGGCGAAGGTCAGTGATCCGCCGCCGTAGATATTTACGTTGCGATAGTGATACGTGCCCTCGGGCGCGCTGCCGTCGACGGTGCAGCTCAAACCGTGGATGTCCAGGTCGGTATGTACGTCTCCCACCGGCAAAATATGGTTAGGGCCACCGCAGAATTCAACCGCTGGAGGGCCAATGGCAACCAGGGCGATGACGTAGTTCGCCGAACTCAGTGCGCTGTCGATTTCTTCCGGCTCTACCGCCAGGGCCTCGACTGTTTCGTTTGTGGCAACACGGACCGGTCCCGAATACACAGCAGAGGAAGTGGTTGGTATTGTCCCATCGGTCGTGTAGTAAATCGTCACCCCGGGGGTGGCATCGCTAATCGTCACCATCTGCGCTGAACTATAGGTTCCTGCTGCGGGACTGAAGGTTGGCTTGGCCGCGAGTGTGATTTTGCTTCCAGTAGACGCGCCGCCACAGCCCGATAAGATCACAATCGCCATCGCGCCGGCGATGCACAGCGCCTCATTCTTTTTCCATGCAGGCAAATGAGAGAGCATAGCGGATCGCTCCCGGTTATCGGGACGACGCTGGCGGCAGAAAGCGATCCAAGGAGAGGTAAAGCCCATGGTTCATTAGCAACTTCAGTTTGGAAGTTGAACGATAGGACGGAATACCACTGTCCGCAATGAAACCTAAGTGTCAGTGTCACTATGTGCTGCACTTGATATGTAATAAGCTGAGTCTTCTATTACAAATAGCCACAATAGCAAGCGTAGTAACTTGCCCTCGTAACTGAGGAGATATCCTTTTCAGTGGAGGCCGCCATGCGGGGCGAGCCAGCTCGGTGGGAGCCTGTGCGTATCAATGAAGGCAGTCTGATCTAAGTTTTTCTCATTTCCGAATTGGGAAAGAACATAGAACAGGGTTAAGGCCTGTGGACCGGCTTCATTCTGTCAACTGTTGATAGATCACCGCGTGATACGCTACTTCCGCTTTAGGATGCTTGACGCGTTTCGGTCTGTGGGCATTGTCCAGGCATTCCTGGTGGACTAAGTCAGAACTTGGTTTCTTTCGAAATGCCAAAGAGGTTTCCGGACCGCAGGGGATCGCCATGAATGCGATGTGGGCAGGGTGTGGAAGAGAACGACGCAGTCAAAGTGCAAACACTAACAACGCAAGCCGCCGCCGGTTCCAGCGCATCGCAGAGCTGACCGCTCTCGCACTTGCTGCGGTCTTAGCTCTGTGCCCCTCGGTTCGCGCGCAGAGCTCGACCAACGATTCCGGCGCGCCAAATATGTCGGGCGTCACCGACGTCACTCCAGGCTGGAAATACCTTCTTCAGAACGACGACCTGGCTATGGTGCAGGTCACCCAAGCCGCAGACGGCACGGTGACCACATCGCTGGTCACCATGGATACCTCCAACTCCGGCCTCTCGGGGACGCCGCAGAACATCCCCATCAGCAGTTTCACCCCGGCTTTCATTCCCACAAAGGGAGTCCCGGCATCGGAAGCCGCCGGCAGAATCTTCAACACCAACACCGACACCGTCGCGGTGCTGGCCGCGGTCCAATTTGGCTGGGAGTTTGCTTTCGCTGATTCGAATGGCGTTCTCTCGAGTACCCAGTTGACCAGCAAGTTCGCTCCTTTCAACACGGTATATACGCAGGTAGTGATGGGCGACTTCAACGGCGACGGGCTTGCCGATCCGCTGGGATTCTATGCCAGCGTCGATTTAGCCGGCGCAGTTCAATGGGGGATGACGGCGCTGACTGCCGTTGACCCCACGCAAGGACCCTACTTAAAAACAGGTCCCCAGCTGTACGGCAATACCCAGCTATCGCCGGTACCCGGCAGCATCGTCGTTGGCGACTTCAACGGCGACGGTCGCGATGAGATCGCCGCCCTGCTCGACGACTATCAGACCATCGCCTTCTACTCGGTCGATCCCAACACCCTCGCCATCACTCAGACCACCACCGTAAAACTGGCAGCAGAGATACCCACCATCGGAAACTTCCCTATCACCATGGTCTCCGGCCAGGTGGCGTTGGCCGCCGGAAAGTTCCGCCAATGTGGAGGCAGCGGAAGCCCCTGTCAGGCGAATGGCACCACCAATGCCGACCTTGTCGTCTTCGGGCAGATAAATACGATCAAGGGCAATCCCGCAGCCTATGGGTACAGCGTCATTCCCATCAAAATCACTCCAGGCTCCGGCGGAACTGGCCCCTTCACCGCGACTGTAGTGCCGATGAAGAACCCCACGCCGGATCAGCCCTTCTTCCGCCTCCCGGATTATGTCTACGCGCAAGGAGCCCTGGCCCAGGCAGCGCCACTCGTCCACTGGCCGCAACAGACCGATGAGCAACTGGTCCTCGGTGTCAGCACTACCGGCGGCTCGAGCTATATCGAGATTGGCAGTTTCCTCCCGGACGATGGCTCACTGGACACCTTCGACTGGGAATCGGAGACCAGGCGGCATTACGCGGATTACGACGACCTTCTGGAAAACATGTGGGTGGGGAACTTTGACCATCAGAACCCGGACGGGACACACAACGCGGGATGGCAGATTGAGACCTATGAGCTTGTGGGTCTTGTCAATTTCGATCCACATATCAATATCTTTAACATCACAGTGCCGGCAATGCTTCCGTCGACTCCGCCAAAGACAGACTGGATCAACGGCCAGCAGCCGAGCGATAACACTTCCGGAGTTCCTAGCAGGAGTTACTATGCGCCGCCGGGCTTAGGCTTTTTAGCCCCAAGCGACCTGCAGGGGCGCTCTCTCCGGCTGGGTGCGCCGACCATCGTCAGGATCCCGGCGCAGACCCAGCCCGATCTGGTACTGGCGATTCCTCCTATGCACATCGACTACATCGCGCCGAACGACAAGAATCTGGCGTCGGACAATCAACAGGGCGGTTGCGATCCGAACAATCCAAGTACTGCATGTGTGGTGAACCTGTCGGTAAAGCCGAGTCTGCCGCCATCACAGGGGCAGGGATTCGCCAGCAGCTTTAACTTTACTTCCAGCGCCAACAGCTCCAGCAAGCGTTCCAGCACCACCAGTTGGGGCCTCTCGACCAAGACCACGATCGGAGCAAGCTTCTCCTTCAATGATGGCCTTGAGCACGGCACCCAGAGCATCAAGAACACGACCAAGGTTGGCCACGATGGAACGGTGAAAAAGACCTATGGCACCTACGCGGGAACCACGCAGAGTTTAAGCGCGACCACCGGGTTATCTGACTACCTGTACTTCACTCAGAAGGCCATGAATGTGTACTACTACCCGGTGCTTGGATGCGACTCCGCCGCGGGCGCACAGGAGTGTTGGGACAATGGTCAGAAGGTTCCGATGTATGTACAGTTCTCCGTGCCCGACCAGGTCCGATACTCGGATATAGATGGCCTGAAGCAAGACTGGTACCAGCCAGTTCATGAGCCGGGCAACGTGTTTTCCTATCCCTGGAGCCTGGCGGAACTGCAAACCCAATATAGCGAGCAACTCAATCCCCTGACCGGTCCCGCAACATGCATGGCAACCGGTACTTCGAGTTCCTCATATTCCACGCAATGGAGTTCAGGCCACAACCAGGACAGCAGCAGCGGCTCAACCACTACCTTCTCCAATGAGCTCTCGATGAGCACCTCCTCGGGCGCCGGGATAAAGGGAGTGGATTCCCTCGATTTCAGCTTCGGCCTGGACGTTGCGGGAAGCACCTCCCTCAATACCCTCAATGAATCCTCGACCTCGATGAGCACCTCGAAGGCGATTTCCGTCAACATACCGCAATTCGGGTATGCGGCGAAGTGTTGCGATTACGCTTTTGGCGGTTACGTATTCGGACTGAAAAATACCAATAACCCCGCTTCCGAGGTCGCCTGCACAGCAGATCAAACGCCCGATAAGGACGGCTGCGTTGCCGTAAACGATCCTGACAATGGGAAACCAATCGACATCGCCGGTACTGGTCCGATGTTCGTGGGCTTTCTCGCCGACCCGATTTCCTCTGTCAATGCAAACAACACCGACCTGCATTGCTCTGGCGCGGACATCTGGTGGCAACAGATCTACACCCTGCCGGATGTTGCCTTGAACCATCCTGGCCGTTGGACTTGGAACAAGGGAAAGCAGCTGGCGACCTTCGAGGCAGCCGACAGCACGAAGATTATCGAAGACAACTACTTCTATCTGATGAAGGGCTTCTTCATCTCGAAAAAGAGCGCCACTAACGGTCCCGCTCTCGCCGAAGCCAGCCCCTCCGATCCGCTAACTCTGACCGCACGTGTCTACAACTACAGCCTGAAGGACACGAACGATCCTACCCTGGCAGATCCCGCCAAGGACATTCGCGTCCGCTTCTACGGCCAGCTTTATTGCACGAGTTCCAGCTCCACGGAGACGAGTTGCAAGAGCGGCAGCACTACCTGCAACACCCCAGGTTTGTGCGGCGACAGCTTCCAGATCGGAAGCGACTACATCATCCCATCGATTGCGGGATTCAAGGCAGAAGGAACTGAGCCCAACTGGACCACCGCCAACGTGGACTTCATTCCCGCCAACTTCGACGCCACGAAAAACGGCAACGCCTACATGGTTTTCTGGGTAGTGGTCTGGATGGAAGACGCAAATGGCAAACTGGCGGCCGAGATGCCCGGCCATGGATTGACATCCATTCCCGCCCCGAACCTGACGCAGATCACCCAGGTGCCGTTCCAGCCCTACAGCAACAACGTCGGCATGTACGGGGTGCATCAGCGTTTCTACATCTGTCCAACTTCCGGATGTGTCCCGCAGAGCACTGGCCTGGGAGCAACACAGTCCAGTCCCGCGCTCAAGAGCATCACGCTCTCCATCAATCCGCAACTTCTGCTCGAGCAGCGAGCCAAACTCAGCGCCACTTTGCAGGCGGCCAGTGGCCCGGTGGGCCCTGTCAACATCGCCTATTACGACGGCAACCCCGCCGCGCATGGAACTCTTCTCGATGTGCAGAGGATACAGCAGATGGATGCCGGCGCGACCTACGCGCACCGCACCTTCTTCACCCCGGAAACCTGCGGCGCCCACACGCTGTATGCTTCGGCGTGGGTGGCCGACTCGCCTGAAATTCAGGCCAGCACTGCCACCAGCGTCACCATTGATTCGGTCAGCTTCGTTCAGGCTCTGATCAGCTCTACCGAGAGCGCCAACTTTACTGATGCCTCACTCAGCGCGAATCTGCTCGCCGTGCTCAACACCGCACTGCAGGACTTTCAGCAAGGCCAGACGGATGCTGGGAACACCACCTTGAGCGCCTATCTGCAGCAGTTGGCGGCCGCCAGCGGAAGTGGAATCAGCGCCGCCAGCGCGAATCAGCTTACCGGTCAGGCGGACGTTGTCCTCGGGTGCGGCGCCAGTGGCTTCTCATTGACGACGTCACCGTCTTCGGCGACAGTCTCAGTCGGCAGTCCAGCGTCATACGCGCTTGCCGTCACGCCGATTGGCGGATTCACCGGCACGGTGTCGCTGGCCTGCATGGGTGCACCGCAAGGGATCGATTGCTCCTTCAGCGCGCCGTCGGTGACTTTGGATGGGTCCAGCCAGTCGCGTGTGACCATCATAGTCAACTCGCATGGAGGAGCGTCTGCCGCTGGAATCGGCGGGCCGCCGTCCAGTACATCAGGAAAGATCAAATGGCTTCTGATGCTTCTGGTAGCGGCGCTGGCAATTGCGTCTCTGCAACGGGCACGTATGCGGCAAACGATTCTAGGGTGCGTCATTGCGCTAGTGCTGCTCGGCGGCATAAACGGGTGCGGCAGCAATGGAAATACCGCCACCATTCAGCCTGGAACGTATCCATTCACCTTGCAGGCGACCAGCGGAAATACGGTCCGTAATACATTGCTCGTTCTGGTCGTTAAGTAACAGTGATTGAGCATTATGATGAGAATCGTGGTCTCGGGTGTGCTCGCTCGACGGACCCAGTCCGCTGCTTGCGCGCAGAAATATGTCTTCTGCGAGTAGTCCATTTTCACATTTTCACAATGATCGATAGCGGGAGGGGGACCAGATTCAAGAGTGTCGCCTGGATTCTCTAAGTCCGAAATGGAAAAGCCGGGATACATGGCGAATGTGCCTGTAACACGGGGCTGATCACCTTGGGGCGTTCAATCCACCCCACTGCCTTGCAGAGGCGCTCAAAAATTAATCGGCGACCGGGGGTGACGTACCTCACCACCTCGCGAAGAATGTCGAAGGCGGCCACATGCCAAATTCAACTGCCTTCGATACATCCTTTAGCGCCTGTGCCTGAACAATCTTTCGAATGCTGTTCGTGTTTAGGTTCGGTGGGGGCACGTTCCCGCCGCCATCGCTGGCCGCAGGGCCGTGGTCGGCAGTCAAGCTTGCCGCTCTGCATGTAGTAATCCCCGCAACGCTGCGTACCGTGCTGCCATATAGGCAAGAGTCTCTCCATCGTTAGTTGTCACGCCACAGCATGGCGGAAATCCTGCCCTGATCCTGAAATATCTGAAGCAAGTCATTGAGCTCGTGGAACGGCACATTGTTTACGACCAGTTGATAGACCAACTTTTTTCCGCTCTTTGCCTGGATGTAGCCACCAAAGGCCTGGCCCCTGATATATAGACCTTCCGGAGTTTCTCCGATAAAACTGCCAGGTTTGGCATGCACCTGCCCTTTCGCGGGTGCGAGTGTACTGTCGGACTCGAAATCGGTGACAAATGCGAGCGAGCCGTCGACCGCCATGATAGGTAGAGAGGCGAAATATTGAGGGAACGCGGGGTGGCTCCGCATATCGGCGAGCATCTGCGTCACAGCCTGGTTGATCGCAGTCGTGTCTCCGCCGCCGCTGCCGTCGACGAAGAAGTAGTCGCTCGCGCTGATGCCGTAGTTGGCTTGCAGATTTTTCTTTTCCGCCGCAAGAGCTGATTGCATGTCGTCGGCGCCCTGCGTCACGCCATAGAGCAGGAGGCTCGTGTCGGCGCCGATGTTGTAGCTGACCTTGTCGATGAACTTGGCCTCTTCAGCGTAAGGAAGGCCATGAAGCTCCGCTACGCGCATATCCGGCTGATAACTGTCCTTCGCAGGGAGCAGGCGGACCGGATTCGGTTCAACGGTAGGGGCATCGATTTTGACGCCCGCATTACGCAGTTCCTCAATGAGAACCGTCCGCGCATAACTCGAAGGATCGGTAATACGATAAGTACGGATGAGAGGATAGTGACCGGTTAATGGCGGCACGAAGCCAACCGGGAGGTCGCCGCTGAGTGTGACCGCGCAGGAGGGTGTTCCAATGCAGGTAGGGAGTGCCGGAGCAATGTCGATGGCGGATTTGGCCGGCTTCATCATCACTTTGTTGTTGACCACGAGCGCCGCAGATTGCGGACGATGGTTCATCGATGCGCGCTCATTCAGCTTCTTCGGATCGATAGAGAGGTCGACTACGTCATCGTTGACAAAAATGGGCCTGACCTTAAACTCCTCTCGGAAGAGGTAAGGCTGAAAGAGGCGGTCGTCGATGACGAGGTCGCCAGTCACTTCCTTGATTCCGGAGGCCACAATTTGATGGGCGAGAGTTGCGTAACCAGCCAACGGATCGGGCTTGGTTAGCTGGGCATTGCCGAGAGAATTCGACTCATTGTGATCGAAGTCGCTAACGGCGATGGTGCCATCCGGATTGGTACGGCCACCCATGGTGAGGTCGCCCGAAGCGACTAGGATCAAATCGCCTTTCAAAACACCTCGATCGTTGATGAGGCCGTGCCGATAAATAGGGGTGTCGAACGTGTGATCCGGGCCGACCTGGTTCAAAAGTTCGCCTACGGTGAAGACCTTACGCACGGATCCGATAAAGAATTGGTGGTGCGGTTCGAGATCCATGAGCGGTTTGCCAGTCTCGACGTCGACCACACGCAGACCCCAAATGGCGCCTTTGTAGTGTGGTTTGTCCATGATGGCCTTGATGTCAGACGGCACATTGGCTGGGTCGTCAATGTGTTGTGCGCTGGCGGAGCCCGTAGCCGAGCAGATGAGCAGCAGAGAAACGGCCAAAGCCGAGATATAAGGTCCCATATTGTCCTGTTTACCCTTAACCACGAGCATTCTGCGCTGAACTTCTTGTTAGGACGTGCTGCAACCTACTTATCAGAGTGAATGGGGACGATAGTACGCGTTCCCTGCGAGTTCGCCAAACAGAATGGCAGGCTCTTTTCACCGTCAGTTTTCAATCTCTGCCGATTTCCCAAATTGGTCAGTTTGAGGCTCTGCGGCTTGCGCATGAGAACTAGAAATTTCCGGAGGAGTGCTTCAACCAGCACTTCTCAAACTTTGTTCCTCAATAGTCGTTTCTCTTCGCAATGGTTGGCGGGGTCAATCGAAAGAGAGATCGACAATCGCAACTCCCCTATTTTCGTTCTTCACGGATTCTTGTATTGCGAGAATGCAGATCCCTGCACCCTGAGGGAAACGACACGCCCGCTCTAGTCCTGACGGTGATTTCGACCCGGCAATTCTGGCAACACCCCAATGCAAGGTTGGCCGGGGACCACTCACGAAAGAAGCGGTTTATGCCTGGGGTATTTTCGCCAGGACCATTGGTGTCCTATGAGGATCGCCAATATCTACGAATCTTCCCCCTGGTAGAGCCAACGCTTGCAGGAAAAGGTCCAGGTCAGACGGTCGCGTTCGATTCCAGCTCAACAAGGATCTTAAGACTGTCCGTTTTCGGGACGACGGGGTGCGACCGTGCCTAGTTTCAATTTGAGTAGGCTGTCGCGCGCAGTTCTGCCGTGCTAGAGTTTGTTGCGTTCGCGAGAAAGTCTTCCCCCAACCTCATAATTTCGGGTGGTTCCCGGCGCTGCACAGGGACGACTCTCAAGCTCGGGAGACTCTGTGAAATCTTTTCGATCCATTCTTCTATCCGCAGCTTTCCGTTGGTTTGCTACCGGCATATATCTGGCGGCAAGTCTTGGCTTCTGCAGCCGCGCGCTCGGCGCTCCCAAGGATGACAAGGCGCTGAAAGAAGCGTTGCATAAGGACCTGCAGAATTATTTGACCAGCCGCGGTTCGATTGAGCATATCTCCACGCTTTCGATGAACATCACATTTCGCGGGAGCAAAAAGGAGATTACCGACGCGGTCGGTACTACAGAGTATGGCGGCGGTCGACCGGTTACCCCGGACGATCTATTTCAGATCGGCAGCAATACCAAGGCGTTCACCTCGACTCTCCTTCTGCAGTTAGAGGCTGACAAGCTGCTCTCCATCGATGACACTTTGGGCAAATGGCTGCCGCAGTATCCGGCCTGGAAGAATGTCAAGATACGCCAGTTGCTGGACATGACGAGCGGCATCCCTACCTACGAAGCGACTCCTGCGTGGAACGACGACTACGATGACAACCCCCATCGCGTATTTACTTCCGAAGGGTTAGTTGCATACGTATACCCGCAGATCAGGACCCCTGGCAAAACGTGGGCATATTCGAATACAAATTTCATCCTGGGGCAGATGATCATCGAGAAGGCAAGCCGGTCTCACTCCTATAAGAAAGAAGTCGACCGGTTGATTGCAGACAATAGCCTAAAAGACACTTTTTACGAACCAGACTTTTACCCCGCGTTTGTGAACAGGCGGCTGGTCTCCGGCTATTTGGTAAATCCAGACGACGACGGTCTCAAGAAACTGCTGGGCACAGATACCAAAAACTACAGCTTGGGATGGACACAGGGCGCCGGAGGGATCATCAGCAATCCCAAGGGCTTCGATCGATGGGTACGTGCGCTTTTTGAAGGCGATGTACTGAAACCGACACAAAAGAAGGAACTCGAGAGCCTGGTGTCGATCCCGGATGCCGTGAAAATCGATAAGACATCGAAAGAATACCCTCGAGCCTTTGGCCTGGGAGTTTTTCAGATAACAGAGCGGCCTCTAGGCCTGTTTTGGGCCTACCAAGGTTCTACCATCGGCTATCGTGCGACGTATGCCTATCTGCCTGATTCAGGGTTGATCATCAGCGTCTTCACGAATAGCCAGACCGCCGACAAGCTCAACGAGCTGAACCATGTGCTGCTCCCAGAGCTCTATGAGACGCTAAAGAAGTTCGGAAAAATCTGATACGCGTGACAGAGCGCGAGTGGACCGCCGCGACGGATCGCATCGCCGGCATTGCCCGGCAGAGCGAAAGGCGCGGCCATATCGTAAGTGCGCGCGCGACATATTTCCGGGCCGCCACAGCCGCCGATTGAGTTGATCGAAATCCCATTCGAAGAAGGTTCGCTCCCGGGCTACTTCTTGCGCCCCTGTGGCAGACCGCACGCCTCGACCGACCACGGTGCACGTGGATGGGTATGACTCCAACATCCCGGAGATGTACTTCGCTCATGGAGCAGCCGCTCTCAGGCGCGGTTACAATTGTTTGCTCTTGGACGGGCCAGGTCAGCGCCGTAACGCTGGAAGACCACATGAAGGATGCAAAGCCCTTCGTTCAAGACTTGTGCCTGAGCTGCCACGGTGTAATGGGCGAGAGGCACAAGATGCGGTCTGGCTGACTCTCCCCGACAATTACAGATGAGTAGCAAGATCATATTCTGACCCCCGACCGGGCCCTCCCTCCGGCACTCTTCGCTAAGCTACTGATTCTAAATGGTGGCCAGAGACGGGATCGAACCGCCGAACAAGCGGACTCTATTGAAACGAAAGTTGTTCGTGCACTGCCGATTTAGGATTGTCCGGGATCATTGGGATGGTTTCCTCCTCAGGTTGTTCCCGCTCAACAAATCGACGGATTTCACTCGCGTATGCAAAGTCATACGCGCTTTCATGCGGTACTAAGTTGCCGCAACATTTTGATCAACGGCTAACGGTACTTTACGGCGGTCTCGGCAACGGTTTGAGGGGCTTAGAATGCCCCCATTTAAGAGGCTAGTTCAATGCGTGACTCGGCCTGTGGCGATGGCCGAATATTCGGGAGTCGAGAATCTCAACTATTGATACGCTATTGATACGACGGAAAAGCGCTCATTGAGCCCGCTCAGCTTCGATCAATATCTTCGCAAGTAGCCGACGAACCGGGCTGTCCGGACCATTGACTCTTGCCAATCGACCCCTTTACGGCTTGTCCATGAGCGCATAATTTACGCTGCTTCTATTGGAGCGCGTGAATGCACGATCTTCTCAACAAGTTTGTTCTGGTCGCCTCTTTCTCCGCCTGCTGGAGTGTGCTGGCCTGCGCGCAGACCACATCTCTCGTCACAGCTCAAACCATCCTCCGGCTGGAGGCCGGGACGACTGCGCCCCGATTGCTGAGCTTGCAAACTCCCGGAAAGACTGTGTGGTCCAATAATGCGGTCGAAGAGCTCGTCGCCACCGCAGTGGTTGACGGTCATACAGTGCCGCTCGAATGGAAGCTTGTTGCGCACGCAGAGCAGAAGGACGCCAAACGCGTATCTTTTATCTATGAGACGCAATCACCCCATCTGCGCCTGACCTGGGAGTGGAGTGCACCTGCGGCGACAGGTCCGCTCGAGCATCGTATCCGGATTGAGAATCTGGGTACACGGGAACTCTGGCTTCCTTTGCAGCCAAGCTTTCGTTATGACTGGACTGAGCTCCCGACCGAACTCCTCAAGCAGATTTACATCGACAAGGGTGCAGGGAAACCATCCGTCATCGGCACGCATGAGGTTGAGATTGCGCCTGGATATAGATGGGAAGGTAAATCCAGCACCTACGCCGGCGATAAGGAACCACGTGAGATCATCCCATGGTTCATGGTGGAGCGAAACGGCGAGCAGGGCGACGGCTGGTATATCGGCGTAGAGTTTAGCGGTCGCACTACTCTTACCATGGAACGCGCGGCAGGCTCCTTGCGTGGGACTGTCGGTCTCAACCCGAACCCCGGTCCGTTTCGCACCCGCCTGCGGCCCGGCGACACCTTTGAGGCGCCGCCCGTCTTCTTGGGTGGATTCACTGGCGGCCGCGACGGCCTCGGGAACGTGCTGCGCCCATGGATACGCCAGGTGCTCATGTATGCGGGGACGTGGAAGAAGCCGGAGTACCCGCTTCTCGTCAACAACAGTTGGGGTAGCGGCATGGCTGTGGATGAAGCCCTGGCGAAGCGCATGATCGATGATTCCGCGGATCTCGGCATGGAGATGTTCGCGCTGGATGCCGGTTGGTTCCGCGGTGTCGGCGACTGGTTTCCCGATCCAAAGAAATTTCCGGACGGGCTTGCATCGGTAGCTGATGAAGCACACCGGCGCGGGCTCAAGTTTGGTATCTGGGTTGATTGGGCGCAGGCGGGTACGGACACTGAGCCCGGCGCTCTGAACGTCGATGACCCGAAAACGAAAGACTGGCTGGTGGCGGATACACCACCGGGATGGAAGCCGGACGACTTTGTAGGCCGAACTACCGATATAGGCGCGCCCGCGGCAAAAGCACATGCCCAACGTGAACTCGAGCGCATCGTCACCGGTTACAAGCTCGACATGCTCGAGCACGACGGTTACGTTGTGACGCGCAACTGTTCCCGCGCTGATCATCCACACGCGCCGCCACCGTCCGATGCCGTTACGGTGATCGAAGGCAGCGGCGTGGCGATGCCAGACACTTCGAACTCCACCGATGTCAGCTATCACGCCGTTCGCTCCTACTATGACATCTACTCGCAGCTGCGCCGGCAACATCCAGATTTGTTGTTCGAGATCTGCGACGATGGCGGCCGCATGGTGGACTTCGGCAGCGCCTCACACGGGGATTATTTTTCGATTACCGATTCTTATGACCCGCTCTCCAACCGGCAGGCCTTCTACGATGCCAGCCAGTTGCTCCCAGTTGCGATGCTCGAGGACTATGTCGAGAAGTGGCCAACGCCACGGCTGGAGAACTTCCGCTATATGCTGCGCAGCGGGATGATGGGCTGGCTCACCGTGATGCAGAACACGAATGCCTGGACCCCCGAACAGCATGCTGCCGCCAAGCAGGAATTTGCGCTCTATAAGGAGAAACTACGCCCGTTCATTCGCGATGCCGATCTCTACCACATCTCGGCTCGGCCCGACGGCTTGCATTGGGACGGCATCGAGTACTACGAGCGGCAGCAGCAGCGGGGGGTAGTGTATGCCTTCCGCGGTTCGGTACCAAGCGAACAGGCGCACACCTTCCCGCTTTATGGGCTTCAGTCGGACCGTCGATATCGACTGCACTTCGAGGATGGCAGCTCGCCCGATCGCACGGTGGCTGGCCATGACCTGATGAACGAGGGGCTGAGCGTCACGCTCGTCGTACCCAATAGCTCGGAACTGGTTTTTATCGACGAGCTCAAGTAGTTGATGACGCAACCCACGTAGGCCCATGCGATGTATTCACCGGGCGGTTCGCTGTGAAGTAACGCTCGGAAGTGCTTGCCCTGTTCCCTCCGTCAAGGTTACAAAATGGTCGGCATTCGTTGCGGGAAACTCCTCTGTCTCACCATTCGGCCAGCGTATGTCGATCGCATCTACACGGGCACTGACACCCAGGCCGAAGTGCAATCGCAGGTCGCTGGACGAAAGATAGCTGGATCCGCTCCGTACCTCTTGCACCATTCGCGCTGGGCCTGCGCGCAATGTAACACGCGCTCCGATTGCGTCGCGATTGGAGCGCGTACCGCGGAGTACCACCCCAAGCCAGTGATTTGTGTTTGCAGCTAAGTTAACGAGCAACATCGGCGCGGCGCTCATATTGTTCACGACGGCAGAGACGCGGCCATCATTCCAGAAGTCGGCAATGGCCATGCCGCGGCTGGCTGCGGGCTGCATGCAACCGGGTCCGCACTGCGCGCTCAGATCGTTGAAATGGCCATTGCCGGCATTCCAGTAAAACAACCTCGGCTCTCGATAGGTAGAGCCCAGGCGCGCTGTGTCTACCTCGGGATAGACGTGGCCATTTACCGAGAGTAAATCGGGGCGGCCATCATTGTCCGCGTCCAGAAAACTTGTACCCCAGCCCAGATATTGCGTATTCAAGCTTAAACCGCTCTCAAAAATTCTGGACTCGAAGGTTCCATTTCCAAGATTGCGGTAGAGAGACGAAGTATCGTCGGAAAAATTGGTCTTGAAGATATCCAGATGCCCGTCGCCATCGTAGTCGCCGGCGGTAGAACCCATTCCCGCCTGCTCGCGGCCATCTTCGTTGAAGGCAACACCAGCGTCGGCGGCAACATCGGTGAAGGTTCCGTCTTTGTTGTTGTGATAGAGAATGCTCGGCGTGCTATCGCAGGCGATGTAGATGTCCGGCCATCCATCTTCGTCGTAATCGAGCGTAGTAATGCTGAAGCAGTAGTGTCCGTATGTCTTCTGGATGCCGCTGGCTTTGCTGACGTCCGCGAATTTGCCCTCGCCCAGGTTGTGGTAGAGCAGGTTCGAAGTGTGGGCCAGCCCACGAGGGCCACACATTACCGGCGTTCCCTTCCAGATGCACATAAGGCCTTTGCCCGGTTGCGGTGCCGTCGTCACGTCGAAGTCGACGTAAGTGGCCACTACCAGGTCCAGCTTTCCGTCGCGGTCGTAGTCAACGAAGGCGCAGCCTGTGCTCCAGGCGTGTCCATCGCCTGCCACGCCTGCCTCTCTCGCAACCTCCTTGAAGGTTCCATTCCGTTCATTGTGATAAAGCCGATTGATGCCGTAGGCCGTGACATACAGATCGTCATATCCGTCATTGTCATAGTCACCGACACAGGCGCCCTGGCCCCACCCGCTGTTTCCAATTTTTGCTTCGCGCGTCACATCGCGAAAGGTTCCGTCGTGGTTGTTGTGATACAGATGGCCCGTGGGGAGTGCGGCGCTGTGATCAACGTGCGGATCAAGCGACGTCCCATTGACGACGAAAATGTCGGGCCAGCCGTCGTTGTCATAATCGATCACGGCTACGCCACTGCCGGTTGTCTCAATGATGTACTTCTTGGTACTGACGCCGCCGTTTACATTGAGCATAGTCAGGCCTGCAGCCTGACCTTCATCGACAAACCACGCCGGACCTGCGTGCGTACTAACGGGAGGATAGGGGATTATATGGGTTGGAGCAGCCGCCTTGGCGGGTGGAACAGCATTGGCCACGCAGATGAAAATCGGGCAGACGCAAACGATCCAAAGAGCAAGACTAAAGATACTGCGGTGCTGCATCCGCTCATGCTAGCACTCGGAGTGCCCGCCATTTTGCGCTGGAGCCCAAGTTATGCCATAGCACTGCTGCTCATGTTGATATCGACGGGCTTGTACGGTCAATCCCCGCCACCGAAAACGCCTCAGACCCCTGCATCATTGCAAACGGCGGAGCAGTTGCTCGACGCAGGACATCCCGAGGAAGCCATCGCTCCACTCCGACAGCTCGCGGCAATGCAGCCGCCAGTCAAGGGCGCGGCTCATGCTTTGGGGCTCGCCTGCTATCGCACGGGCAAACTGCTGGAGGCGCGCACAGCCTTTGAACAGGCGATCCGCGAAGATAGTGCGGATATCGAGTCCGTGCAGATGGAAGGGCTCACACTCTATCGTCTCGGTCAGCCCGCAGCTGCCATTTCCTATCTGGAGCGGGTGCAACAGTGGATGCCACATGCCAACGCCGATGCCAGTTATGTGCTCGGCCTGTGCTATCTCAATGCGCAGCGCTACGATGACGCTCGTCGCGCGTTTGCTACCCAGTACGGCATGGACCCCGCTTCGGCCGGAGCCTACCTGGTGTTGGGAAATATGCTGCAGATTGCAAACCTGCCGGAACTGGCCGAGGATGCTGCCCGCAAAGCGATCAGTATCCAACATGGGCTGCCGCTGGCCCACTTTCTTGTAGGCGAGGTTGATTTATTCAAGAGCGACCTGGAGGGCGCACTCTCCGAGTTTGAACAGGAGCGCGCCATCAATCCGGGCTTCGCGCCGGTGTATGACCGGCTCGGCGACACCTACTTGCGATCCGGGAAATTACAAGAGGCGCAGGCTTCGCTGATGAAGGCTCTCTCGCTGGATACCTCCCGCACCGGCCCTTTCATCCTGATGGGCAAGGTTCTGCTTCGCCGCGACGATCCCCAGGCCGCTGCGATGTATTTGACGCACGCGGAGAAGATGGATCCCTCCAACTACATGACACACACGCTGTTGAGTCAGGCCTACCGCAAGTTGGGCCGGGACGATGACGCGAAGCGTGAAATCGATCTTGCATCGAAGATTCACGCGAGCACGGAGCTGAAGCTGCAGCCGGTCCAATAATCAGCCAGAGTGATTCGCTAATGCACGTGAACGGTGATCAGCCGGACCTCTAGCGGTACACCCCCAACGACGGTCGTCTCGAGCAGAGCTTCGAAGGGCCGCACCTTGCCATCCGGTCCGATCGCCTTTCTCAGCAGTTCCCCGGCGCCATCGGGGCGGCTGGCGAATTCCACTGCGGCTTGCGTGCCCAGCGTGGTCAGCCCGCTGAGCAGCATCATCTGCTTCCCGGATTGCATTCCGGGGAGGAAAGAGATGATCGCGTAGTCGCGGGTTAAAGGATGCTCAGGTCGCGCGTAATCCGCGGGTTCGCCGGGCCGGGGATGATTGTTATGGTAGCCGGACGCCTCAGGTGAACTGAAGAGCGTGAACTCTGCATGGGAGGGCAATGCCTGTACCGCCAGATTTTCTGCCGGCGAGCCGATGAAAATGAGATTGCGTTGCTTGGCCTCGTCCCAGGTGACGAGATGGCTGCGCTTTAGGATGAAGGTGGCATGGGCTGCGTCGAAAAGCCGGGTCAACTCATAGATACCGTCGGCTTCCCCGATTCCGGTGTAATGATCGATCAATCGGCCATCGGCCGGAGGGCTCTGAAGCTCCTGTAGCGTGGCATAGCGCATTCCGTTCTTTGAATCCCCCACGAAGACGCCGTTGCTGTAGATGAGCAGAGGCGGATCGCCGGAAAGAAAGGGGCGCCATAGCGTCGCCACACTCCGGTTCACTGTTGGGCTAGAAAGCCGGTACAGCCCGAACACGGCTAGGGCGCTCAAAAGGAAGCCAAGACCGAGCCAGAGCATCCAGATATGAGACTTGCGGGAAACGTCATTGCTCGGGAGCGGCACGCGATCGGGCGCATCGGTCGACTTTAGATCCTCAATTTTCGCTCTCTTGACGATCACCGGAGGCGCCGTCGTCACCGCTTCCTGTCGCGAAGTGAAAACGAGCAGGTAATGTCCTTTTGGGACATCAATGCGGAGCTCCTCGTGCGCGCCCTCCGCCTCGAAATAGGCGGCCAGCTTCTGCCGCATCAGGCGTGCGTGGCTGCGCACTATGCTGTCTTCACTGGAGTTGTAACCGGGTGATCGTCCAAATACCTTCATCCCGATCTGCTGCTCACTGGCATCCTGCGGTGCATCCCGGATAGCACACTCAGCGACGTACAGCAGGAACTCGCGCAGGCGAGGCGAACTCTTGAAGGTACGGCTGGAAGCTACCCGCAATACCAGAGACCAGCGGGGATCCTGGACGAGTGCGGACTGCATTTCACCCTCTTGTTGCGTGTCAAACATGACCCAGTGTGAGTGTTGCATAGCGCTGAAACGAGGGTCAATCGCTTTGATTTCACCCGTGGCGCCACCGTGAAAGGCTTGCCGCGAACCTACGTGCCATTCACGATGGCAAGTGCTACGCCCTCTCAGTAGGCGACGTGGCCAAGCAAGAGGTCTCAACTTTTCAACAGCCGGTGCAGAGTCCGCAGCGCGCTGCATGACAACCAGAGACCCACTAAGAGGCGATATACGCCGAGAACGGACAACGTCCTCATGCTCAAGTTGAACCAGTTTTTGGGAGGCTTTATGAAGCGCTACACGAACCAGAGGGTTGGGTCTGCACCACAACTGTGGACAATGCGGCTTTTGTCAGTCGCCGCTCCTGCCTTGCTCGTCCTTTGCGGCGTCTTCCAGTCCGCTCACGCGCAGGCGGTCTACGGTTCGATATTCGGAACAGTCACGGACAACGGCGGCGCTGTAATACCGAATGCCACGGTGAAGATCACGGACGTCCCTAAGGGAACCTCGATAACCGTTCAGACCAACGGCAGCGGCGACTATACCGCACAGCACCTGATCCCGGACGTCTATCAGGTAGAAGTCACCGCCGCCGGTTTTAGCCCGGGCAAAATTGACAATGTTGTCGTCTATGCGGACACAGCCCCCAAGGCCGATGTCAAATTGACCGTGGGAGGAGCCAGCTCCACCGTGACGGTCACCACCGCGGCGCCCTTATTGACCACCGACCGCGCCGAAGTGAGCACGATCCTCAACGAGCGAGCGGTCGAGAACCTGCCGAACCTGAACCGGAACTTTACCGCCTTCGAGCTGCTGACACCCGGCACCACTTACATCGGCTGGGGGCCCGGAGAGGGAAGCGGCAATCCGCAGCGCAGCCAGTCCATCGAAGTGAACGGGCAATTGCCCTTTGCCACTGGATACGAGCTCGACGGTACGGACAATCAGGAGCCGATCAACGGGGTCGCGGTCATCAACCCCAATCTCGATTCCGTTTCCGAGATGAAGGTGACATCGCAGAACTATGACGCGGAGTTCGGAAAAGCTGTGGCCGGTCTGGTGACCGCGCAGACGAAGTCCGGCGGCAACTCTTTTCACGGTTCCGCTTTCGAGTATCGCCGCTCGGATGCGCAACAGGCTCGCGATCCTTTCGCTAATGCCACACGGAACTCGCTCACAGGAGACTATTTATCCCCAACTCTCCATAATCAGTTCGGCGGATCGGTCGGCGGCCCCATCAAGAAGGACAAGATGTTCTTCTTTGGTGACTACCAGGGGCTTCGCGAGAAGACCGGCTCGGCCACGCTGACAACTGTACCGACGGAAAAGGCGCTCACGACCTGTACTTCGGGCGGCCCTTGCGATCTTAGTGATTATCTGCAGGGTGGACAGGGACAGATTTACAAACCAAACACGCTCGCGGATCCTTCAAACGCAAATCGCACCCCCTATCCAGGAAACATCATACCGGCCAGCGACATCTCGCCTCAGGCAGTGGCGTTTTTCAAGCTGATTCAGGCAAACGCGCCGCCGAATGTCGGCGGTTCGGCCATCACCAACAACTTCGCGACCTCCGGTTCTGGCATTTTTAATACCAACCAGTGGGATGCCAGGGTGGATGGCAGGTTCGGGGATAAGTTGCATCTGTTTGGGCGCTATACCTACTTCGGTGTGGCTCTCTCAGGCAATCCTTATTTTGGTGCGGCTGGCGGACTCGGCTACGGGGCCGGCGGATTTGCCGGAACAGACTCGGCACGCTATCAAAGCATAGCGTCGGGCGGCGACTACGTTGTCTCATCCTCTTGGCTCACGGACTTTCGCTTTGGCTACTACCGGATATACAACAACACAGTTGGGCCGAACTCCAACCAGCCGCTAGGAAACGCACTCGGAATCCCGAATGCCAACGTCGGCAATTTGTCGCTGAATGGGGGCCTGCCGCAATTCAACATCGACATCCCCAGCAATGGGAGCAACGGCGGCCAGAATGTCGAATACGGAACTTCCGCAAACCCGACTCTGCAACAGACGAGCCAATGGCAGTTCGTGAACAACTGGTCACATCAGTTCGGAAATCACAACATCAAGTTCGGCGCAGACTATCGCTACGGCAAAAATCACACGGTTTCGATTGCCAGCAACGCCCTTCGTTCTGGTACGTTCTTCTTTGCGGCGCCACGCACTTCCGGGCCCGGCTCCTCAGGTGTCGGCTTTGCTACTTTTCTCCTCGGAGATACCACGACCTTCTGGCGCACGCAGACACAGAATACCGATGCAGCAACCCGGCAAAATCGCTTCTTCGCGTATGCCCAGGATCAGTGGCGCGCTACCCCTAAGATCACAGTCAATTACGGTCTCCGATGGGAGTTGTACACACCGGAATCTGTGACTGCCAAAGGCGCAGGCGGACTGCTTAACCTGAATTCCGGAATTTTGCAGATTGCCGGCTACGGATCGAATAGTGACACGCTCAACGTCAAGAACAATTTCTCAAACTTCGCTCCGCGCCTTGGAGTCGCCTATCAGGTGATGAACCGCACTGTCGTGCGTGCGGGTTATGGGGTCGTTTATGGGCAGGGCTGGGCGGGCGACACCTTCGGTGGTGTGCTGACCTCCTCTTTCCCCACGCAGGTTCAGCAAACACTGACACCAATCTCGAACGCCGCTGCCGTTTTCACCCTGGCCCAGGGGCCTCCGGGCTATACCTTTCCCGCAATCCCATCCGACGGCAATTACGTATTGCCGGACGGCATTTCTCAGATTGCCCGTCCAACGCAGGTCCGGTTGCCCACTGTTCAGGGATGGAACGTCATGCTGCAGCAGGAGCTGACTTCCAACATGTCGCTCCAGATCGGTTATATCGGCAGCGAGGCATACCACAACATGTTTGAGTCCTCGCCATCGTATAACGCGAATGAGCAGACTCTCGCCGGCTTCAACCAGATCAATCCGGAGACCGGTCAAATCTACACCAAAGCTGAGCGTTCTCCTTTCTATAACGGCACGGCGCAACGTGAACTCGGAGTGAAGTTCGGCACACCGCATCAGTGGTCTCAGCGCATTGACTACATGGCGAACCAGGCGACCGGCAGCTACAATGCACTGCAGATCGTTTTGAACAAGCGCTTCACATCGGGTCTGCAATTTCTGACCCACTACACCTGGTCTCATGCCCTGGGACATGAATCCTATGAATTCCTGATTGATCCTAGGATTGGACGCGGTAACGGCTACTACAATCGCCGCCAGGCGTTCGTCTTTGCCGGCAACTATGACTTGCCCTTCGGTCGCGATAAGCTCATCGGTTCTGGCGTGCCGGGCTGGGTGAACCAGATCATCGGCGGATTTCAGTTAAATGGAAGCCTGACCCTGGACGGCGGCATTCCCTTCAACACAAACTACACAAGCTGCTCTGCCGACAACGACGTGGGCAGTAGTGACAACGCATGCTTCTTAAATAGGACTGCATCCGGCGCAGGCCTGCATATGCACAAAGGCAAATATAACGCTCAAGGGCGATTTGTCCCGTACATCACACCCTCGCCTTACGTGCTCCAGCCGCCCGGCCAGGCGAACAACTCGTTCGGCGGAGTCGCTCGCCCGGCAGCTGGCACGTGGGGCAATATCGGTCGCGATGCTCTGTGGGGACCGGGACTGGCCAATGTGGACGCATCGCTGGCAAAGAACTTTACCTTGCACGAGGACCTGAGATTGCAATTGCTCGTCCAGGCATTCAACGCCTTCAACCACGTGAATTTAGCCAACCCGGATAACTGCATTGATTGCCAGGACCTGAATAGTGTCGGCGTCCAGAACGCCGGTACTATTCAAGGTACAGTGGCGAATCAGGACGGAACCTCAATGCGCCGTCTTCAATTCGGTGCGCGCTTGCAGTTTTGATTCGGAAACAAGCGAGGTGCTCAGTCTCTTTGGAGAGGCTGAGCACCTTTCGTGTGGCCGCCGCAACGGTCTCTTGCGTAGAAGCGGCGAAAGACTCTAAGCCGCCAGACGCTGTCTGCCCGAAGTGCGGGATACGCTCGAATAGTTGGGAGCGAGGAACAACACTGAAAGTGCAATGACACGTCCGACTTATCTTGCTGTTTGCACGGCGCTGTTTCTTTTGTGGGGCAATTGCCGAACATGGCCGCAAACACCCTCGGCGACGCCACCTGAATCTGGCCTTATCCTTTCAACTGATTCTGTCGGTCCCGTGCGATTCGTAGGTGTCCACGGTGAGCGAGCCGCCATCCTCGGATATCCGCAGAACGGACTTGAGGTTTGGGCATGGCCATTTCAAATCCTCCGCGGGTATCGCATCGGCATCCTTCCTCGTGGCGCAACCACGGAGATTGATGGGAATCTGCTGCTGCGCCGCATCGAATACCGTCCCGAAGCGGTGACGCGGACCTACATCGGACCAGACTTCGTCCTCCGCGAAACGCTCTTCGTGCCTCTCGATCTATCCGGCGCCATCATCACCTACAAGGTGGAAGGCCGCGGTCACGTGGACGTCACAGTACGTTTTACCCCGGTACTCGATCTGATGTGGCCAGCGAGTGTAGGTGGCCAAAGCACCGCGTGGAGTGACGCCGTTTCTGGTTACGTAATCTCAGATGCGACCGGCGACGCCACCGCCACGATCCGTTCACCCGATACCGTCTCTCATGACAGCACGGAAAACAGCGCGATCCACCATGGCGAGGGGCTTGCATTCACCATCCGGCCCAATGCTTCCGCACGCGTATTCATTGCGCTCAATCAGACACACGATCCGGCAGCGCTGGTAAAACAGTTGGCCACGGACGAGAGTGCGCTCGAACGGCAAGCGGCAACACATTATTTCGATCTGCTGAAGAATGCGCTGCAGATTGAAACTCCGGATGAAGAGGTAAACCGCGCGCTCGCGTGGTCGGAGATCGCTCTCGATCAGGCGTGGGTCTGCGATCCGGATCTGGGCTGCGGCTCGGTCGCCGGTTACGGCCCATCGCGCAACGCGCGGCGGCCGCAATATGCGTGGTTTTTCGCTGGAGATGGTCTGATCGCAATGGAGGGTCTGGTCGCAGCGGGCGAGTACGAGCGCGCGAGAGCTGAGCTCGAATTCATCCTGAAATATCAGGATCGAAAAACCGGCATGATCTGGCACGAGCTTTCACAAAGTGCCGCTCATATCGACTGGGCTGGAAAATACCCTTACATGTTCGTCCATGTGGATATTACCTTTCAGTTCCTCGGCGCCTTGACTCGGTACGTGGGAACGACTGGCGACATCGATTTTGCAAAGCAGCATTGGCCTGCAATCGAAGCAGCCTATCGGTACTGCCAGTCTGTCGTCGATCCGGCAACCAGCCTGCCGCGCATTCCCTCGGACAAGGAAGGCGGCAACGAACAGGATCGCGAAAGCGACGAACTCAGCCTCTCCGCAGCATGGGTGGAGGCTTCATCGGCATTCGCAAGGCTCGCCGAATGGACTGGCCACTCGGAAGATGCTGCCCAGGCCAACGGCGCCATCGAGCCCGCGCGCAAGTCTATCGCCACGCGCTACTGGGACAATCGCCGGCAATTCTGGATTGACGGTCACACGATCGGCGGCAACGAAAAATTTGATGAAGGCAGTCAGCCGAGCGGACTGATTTCCGAACACGTCTTTTCGCCACAGCAGGATGATGTATTGCTCGACAAGATTGCCTCTTCGAAATTCCAGACGGATTGGGGTTCGCGTGGTATCTCATCCAGTTCAGCCGCATTCGACCCCGACGCCTATGCGAAGGGAAGCGTCTTCGCTCTGAGCACTGCGGGTATTGCTGAGACATTCTGGGTTGAGCATCGTCCCGTCACCGCCTTGCCTATCTGGAGCTCCATCGTTCCATGGACGCGGCTGGATGCGCTGGGCCACATCCACGAGGTACTGGCCGGCGATTCCTACCGCCAGCAAACGGAGTCGGTTCCCGAGCAGACCTGGTCGTCCGCGGGATTCATCTCTGCTGCGGCGAGCGGGCTGCTCGGTCTTCACATTGATTCGGTATCGAATCGGATCGCCTTCTCCCCGCATCTGCCGCCCGAGTGGCGCGAAATTACCGTACGCAATGTGCGGATGCAACATGATGCACTCGATTTGCATATGCAGCGCAGCGACGACTCGCTCGACCTCACGGTCACAAATCGTGCACATCCCGTATCGTTCGTCTTTGACCCGCAGATTCCCCTCGGAGCGCGTCTTCTTGGCGCCCAGTGTGATAACCATCGTCTCCCTGTGTCGCTCGAGCGCAACGCGCAGGACGAACATGCTCGCCTCGCCTTCAGGGTGGCGCAGGGTACGGCCCACTGCAGCATCCGGTTCCAGGGCGGAGTCGACGTGATTCCGCCGCAAGTAATTCCTCACCTGGGGGACCGAAGCACCGGCATCAAGATCACTTCGGTCGAGCTCAAAGATCACTCCTTGATCATCGAAGCCGATGTGAACGGTGCGCGGCCGAGCCTTAACATCCAAACCTCGTGGAAAACGGCCTCCGTTGACGGCGGGACTATCCGTCGGATTGCTGGGACTCTTTATCGGGTCGACTTCGGTTCCGAGGAAATGGCACCCGATTCCTTCGGCTATACCCATCGCAGAGTTGTTGCCCATTTTGAAAATGCTTACTGAGTAGGCATGATTGTTCACGAATGGAGAGGCGCAGGCGCCAGGGCTCTTTGAGCTACGGACTTCAGCAAAATGAGGCTGATTTGTATGATTTCTCGACCGTCACACCTTGTAAGCACCGACTGATACCCAACTTCCGGATATCCGGTGCGTCGGAGCGACGAGCGGCTCCGTCCGTTGTGTTACGGGAGGACATTGCAGCCTGAGCGAAAGCGAAAACGCCTTGTCGTCAATGCTCTTTGTCTCGGTTGATAAAAAGCACCAATGCGCTCATCGAGCAGCGTTGAACTCCGCAGAAGCTGTACTCACCGCACCTTGGAAGCGTTCTCGGAATGCTATCCATTTACTTACGATCATGTGCGCCGGACGAAGAGGGTCTACCCGCCAGCGAAACCATTCACGTGACGGGAACAATACGGGAACATCTGCGATTCGATGTTTTCCAATAGTTTATCGAAAAGGCGCTGAAAAATGGCTTAGGCAATTTCAGGCTATTTGTCTGGAAATTATTGATTCTAAGTGGTGGCCAGAGACGGGATCGAACCGCCGACGCCGGCCTTTTCAGGGCCGCGCTCTACCACTGAGCTATCTGGCCAACTCTCGCACAGTGCGCGCGCTGGGTGTGCTGTTCACTCTTCCGGTAGGGATGCCATTTCACCTTCCGCTCCGGCTCCGGGGACGGAACCAGACTTCTATCGGGGCGAATCGGCGAGCGAAACAACTGCGTCAGTATAGCATCCGAACGAGCGCGTCAGCCCGCGCTTCCGAACAGGTTCGCAGGCCTTCGAGTGGCCCGCATCACTCATATCTTCGCCCGGCGCCCAGTGAGCCCCTCGCTCACCATCCACGGATGGAACTCAATGCGTAGCCAGCCACGTGCCCAAATCGGATCGGGGTATGGAACGAACTCCCTAGACCTGGCCTTGGTACGTTATACTCGGCCTCCCCCCACAAAGAGGATCTGATGAACACAGTCCAGAGGACACTTCTCCGCGCGGGGTGCGGTTTGGCTTCAGCGCTGCTTTCCATCCTGTGCTTTACCGCTTCTTCGGTAGCGTGGGCAGACAACCCGCAGATTGCAGGTTCGGGTTGTGTCGACGCCAACAGCTCGTCACAACTCGGTGAAACACCCGACTATCTGAGTAGCCGAAAGTTTGTCTCTATCGGGGTGAGCCAATCCACCGCAATGCTTTACAAGCTTCGGCACGTCGGGCATTCCGCAACGTTGGAAGAATTTCTTTCTCCCGAAGGGGTTACCTCGGCACAACTTGGCACTCAATTTGTCCTGCTGGTTGGCCACCACCACCTGATCTCCACGGATCCGACCGAGGCGGCCGCGATTATCCGCGCCAGGGCTAACGGAGTTCCCATTGTCGTGGAAGACTTCGATCAAAGCGAATTCAAATCCTTGACCGGCCTGAGTCTTGGATCGAGCGCGGCAGTGGTCCAGTTTGCACCGGGTGGCCGGGCGCAGACCATCACGCTCATTCGTCGCCCCAAACAAGGGCATACTGACGAGTCGGCGTTGAATAATGTGAATCGCGCGATTGACAAGCATACGCATGCCTTGCTCGGAGCAACTCTCGATCCTACGCGGCAAGCCTACGCGGAGAATATATGGACCGTGTGGTTGCATACCGGCAATGTGGTTTGCACACCGCCCTGGTATTCAGCGCAGCAACAGGATTACCCGCAAACGGGAAATCTCGACTTTGGCGTCCAGATGACGCTGGTGGCCGAAAAACAACCGCTCGAGAAGGCAATCAATCTGCAGTATCTTGGCACGGGCTTTTCCCCATTGGCGCCGGGCGTGCTTACCATCGACTACAACCCGTATTTCAAGGGAGCGCTGACACTCAGCACCAGCTACGAGGGTGCGCTGACTGCCCGCTACGGCGCTATGCTCACCGGCACGGCAAACACCGTCCAGCCAAACGCGGTGATCGGCGCCCACGTCGTCACCAAGACCAACGGCTTCTCCTGGGGCTTAAACAGTTCTTGCGGTGCGAACAAAAGCGGTCCCGGTTGCTCGATTGGGGCAAGCTTCAGCTTTACGAGCGAAACCCAAAAAACCAGGACCATTACAGCCCGCACTATCGATGCCAGCAGCAGCTTGGGACAGGTATCCGATCCGAACGGCACGATCTGCGGCGATCCTCAAAATGGCTGTTGGCAGGCGAACCACAACATCCATTACTACCTTTCGAGCACCTCCAGCGGCAGCGGCGGCCAAGCCATCAACTTGAAGAACAATGACTGGTACGGCTTCTTTGACACCAGCTCCTTGGAGCCGATCCACCAAACAAGATATGGGGATGCCGTCAATTACCCGTGCAGCGGATGCTCGCTGACGAATCCTCCCTCTCCTCCTCCGGCTACTGTGAACAACTGGCCGCAGTGGGCCTTCAGTTCTGCGCTTACCGAAGGCGAGGCGGGCTATACATTCGCGCCTACCTACACAGGCGATCTCACTCTGACCGCGAAGGCCGCGGGCAAAGAGGGCATCTTCAGCCTCGGTACCGGACCGAAAGAGGGCAGGCTGCCCAATGGCTATGGAGTGAATTGCATCGCCGGTCAGTGCCAGACGGCGCTTGACTATGTGCTGGATCTCTACACGGATGCCGCTACCGTCAGCAAAACAATAAATATCGACGCCAACCAGGTGAACTACTCCGGAATGCCCACCTGCGCAATGCGGCAATATACGCAGGCCGACCTCGGCATCTATCAGATACTCAACCAAACCAATCACCCGCTCAACATATCCCAGATGAACGCGGCGCCGTTCAGCCCGACTCCGATTTCGACAGTGGCAGATGATTACAGAGGCACGGCCGATTATGTGCTCGGGGTGTCCGCAACCACGGTGCAACCCGGGCAATACCAGTACATCGCTCTTTGCTCTTCGAATCAGGGGACGTCGCCTGCTCTGCAGTTGCTCTACAGCAATGGGAGCAGGGCCAGCGGCACGCTCGTCTTCAACGGATCGGGGCAGCCCGTCAGCTACAACACGGCCCAGGTGAAATACACCGCGGGCAGCCGTTTATTCACGATCTTCTAGTCTGGCCGGAGGAACCAGAATCGCCGGATGGTTCTCGTATCCCGGGTTGCCGTCAGGCGATTCAGAGCAGCGCATCTGTAACTCGACCATCCGGGTGACGCTACCAGCGCAGCGTCACCTGCTGGCGAACATAGCCGTCGCCGGTAGGGAAGTGAACCTCAAGTTTTCCCTCTGCAGTGATGAGTCCACCCTCCACATTCACCCCGCCGCGCCGCGCACGCTGGCGCAGAAAAAGCGTCTGCGTGCTGCCGCCCTGTGCCTCCAGCAGCAGCGTAAGTGACCGCGGGCCGGCGTCCTGTCGCAGCACCTTCAGCATCGCGGTGCGCGCGCCCGGCAGCGGCAGGGCGCCGTCTGCTCCGTAGTCCATAGCAACTTCTACTGCAGGCGCTGGCACATCCAGCACTCCGCGTGCGGAAATCTTGGCGCCCGCCACGGTGCTCTTTAGCGTGACCATGTTTCCGCGCTGCCCCTCTGCCCGAATCTCCCAGCCGTCAGGCGTGCGTTCGTAGTGCAGGTCGACAGTCCGGTCGCCCACGCGCAGGTTGTGCAAGGTCGCATGGTCCCACTGCGCCGGCAGTCGCGGATCGACCGTGAGGGTGTGCGTCGCGGCATCGAAAGACACACCGAAGAGCCCGCGCACAGCAGGCGTAATCACCATGGCAGACGACCAGAGCTGATGCGTTGTGCTGCGTCCGAATGGCGTAAAGAAGTCGCCGCTCAGCAACTCGGTCACGGCGCCCAGATCCTGCGCGGTGGTCAGGTTTGCCGTCTGCATCAGGTGCGCATAGCCGCTCAGCGTGTGCCCGGTGCGATATTCGGCGATCGACGTCCAGCCCGTAAACAGCGGCCATACTGAGCCCTGGTGATAACTGATCGGGTCGTAAATCGCCTCGTGATTCCCGACGTCGCGCGTGCCCCAATCGGTAGAGAACTCGTCGGACGCCCAGCGCGCAAACATCTCGTCCGGCTGCGGCAGTCCGGCGTGCCCATCCCACCACGCGACGCTTGGATAAATCGTCGCCGTGTTATCCACGCCTTCCGAGCCGTTGTAGCTGAAGGCATACATGCCTTTCTGCTGCTTGTACTCCTCAGGGATCTTCGCCGCGATCTTCTTCTCCCGCTCGCTCGCCTGGCTTGCTTCATCCTGCTTCTGCATGCGCTGGCTCAACCGCGCCATCGCACCACTCGCCTGCTCATCCAGCAGCGCCAGATAGATCTCCTGGTGCGGCATCTTCGGGATCCAGCTTTCCACCCAGCCAGTGCCTTGCGAGTTGTCATAGATGCCGTCGCCGTCCGTATCGTGCGTGCGCTCAAACTCCCACGCCTTCATCACGGCAGGCCAGTTCTTTTCGAGGAACGCGGTGTCGCCGCTCGCATCCACATAGTCCTCCATCGCCATCAGGAAGAGCGGCGTCGAGTCGGCCGCTGCGTACTCGTAGGGAGTCGAGGCCCAATCGACAGAATCTGCGGTCTGCGAATACTCATGTGGCATCTTGCCGTCCGCGCGCTGTCGCGCAATCAGGAACTCTAATTCCGTTCGAGTCAGCGCAAAATCCCCGTAGCTGTCGATCGCGTAAACCGTGTATAGCGAGTCGCGCCCGAAGAACCATCCGAAGCCCGGCCGCGCCGAATCGCCCGAAGAGTAAAACCCCGCCACCAGACCGGTTTCGTTGCCGTGCCGCACACGCAACTGGTCGATGGAAAGCGCCGCCCAGCGGAAGTAGTCATTGAAAGCCGCATCCGGCGTGTCCACGGTCATGCGCGTATCGAAGAAATGCGCGTAGTAGTCCGCAGTCTGCTGATACAGCGCCAGTGCCTGCGTGTTCTGCTCGCGCAGTGCAGCCTCCAGCGTCGCCGGACTGGCGGCTTCGCGCGTGCGTCCCACCGCCATCAGCAGCGGATACGACTTGCCGCGATCCGTCTTCGGGTCATAGTGCAGAATCAATTGCGTCTGATAGAACCTGGGTCGCTCCTCATAGGGCGGCAGGATGCCCGGCCGCGTTCCCGGCATGGCCACGGCGGCCGCAAGCTCCGGCCAGTCCGTATGCAGCATGTACCATCCAGGCTCGTTCAGTCCGTTCGGAACATGCGGCTGCAGCGGCACCCACTCGGCATTCACCTCGCCCAGTTGCGGAGCCGGCCACATCGGCTTCACCTCCGGCGTGAAGTTGAAGGTCAGCGTCATCGGCCGGATGCTGTCCAGCGTAAACAGCACCATCACGCCGGTCGTGCTCTTCGCCGGGTCCTGCGGTCCGCACTGCGAGGCGAAGAACGTCTCGCGCAGAGTGAACGCGATGTGCGAATAGGTAATGGTCGTGTGGTCCGGTTCCACGTCGATCTCCGCCGCGTGCGCGTTCACATCAATGGGCACATCGTAGTTCTCAACGCGCGCCTCAATCCGCATATGGCTCAGCACCTTCACCGGAAAGAGCCACGCCTCAAACTGGCCATCCTGCTGCCCCACGATGGTTCCGCATTCGCCTGCCACCGTGAATGGCTTCACGGGCTCGGCATGTTGCAGCAGATGCAGCGTGCTCTGCGCCGGCGTAAAGTTCTCAATCGGCGTCAGCCAGCCCTGCGCATGCGCCGTTCCGCACATTGCGGCAAGCAACACCAGCAGTTGTCCTACACTGGAAGCCATCCGGCGCAAAATTCCATCTCCGTTTCGAGCCATCTTTCGAGCCATCATTCCAGCCATGTTTCGAGCCATGACGCGTATGCTAAGCCCTCGCTGCTCTCCAAGGCACCTTACCTTGCTGATTGCCGCTCTCCTCGCAGCGTTTTCTGCATCGGCACGCGCAGCCCCGCACACCGGAGCAGCAGGCAGCCGCCAACATGGAGCAGGCGCGCGCCGCCGGCCCGCTCGCGCTCCGTGCTTTCCTGGCTCGCATGCCCAAGGGCGGCGACCTCCACAGCCATCTCGCCGGTGCCGTCTACGCGGAAACCTGGCTGCACGACGCCGAGACGGACAAGGTCTGCATCGATCCCAGGACGCTCAGCTTCCTGCATAACGGCACCGCGCTCGCCGCCGAGCCCTGTCCTGCCGGCACGGTCGCCGCATCCTCCCTACCGCAGAATCAATCGCTCTACGACAAACTCGTGGACGCTTTTTCCATGCGCGCCTTCGTGCCCTCGGCTGGCAATAGCGGGCACGATCACTTCTTCGACAGCTTCGATCGCTTCTTGGGCTTGGCGGAGAGCCACAAGCCCGAGTGGGTGGACGAAGTGGCCGCCCGCGCCGCCGCGCAGAACGAGCAATATCTGGAGCTCATGGACACTCCAGATGCCGCCTTCACAGCCATCGCGCAGGCAAAACCGGTCCCGCCCGGAACGAATTACGCAACCTGGCGCCAGCAATTGCTCGATGGCGGCCTCACTCAGCAGGCGCTCGCCATTCGCCATCAGATGGACCAGTTCGAGCAGGAGCGCCGCCAGCGGGAGCACTGCGGGACCGCGCAGCCCGAGCCGGCCTGTACCGTGGAGGTGCGCTACCTCTATCAGGTGTTGCGCAACATGCCGCCCCCGGCCGTCTTCGCCCAGATCGTGCTCGGCTTCGAGGTCGCCGCCGCCGATCTCGCCTCGCCGCATCCTCATTACATCGGCATCAACCTCGTCCAGCCCGAGGACGCCCAGTACTCCATGGCCGACTACAAGCTCCACATGCAGATGATCGCCGCCCTGCGCCAGTTCTATCCGCACGTGCCGGTCACCCTGCATGCCGGCGAGCTCGCGCCCGGCCTCGTGCCCCCGGAGGGTCTCCGCTTCCACATCCGCCAGGCCATCGAAATCGCCGGCGCGCAGCGCATCGGCCACGGTGTGGACGTGATGTATGAAGACCGCCCCTACGATCTGCTGAAGACCATGGCCGACCGCCACATCCTGGTCGAAATCAATCTCACCAGCAACGACGTCATCCTCGGCATCCAGGGCAAAGATCATCCCCTGCCGCTCTATCGCAAGTTCGGAGTGCCCGTTGCGCTCTCCACCGACGACGAAGGCGTCTCTCGCATCGACATCACGCACGAATACGAGAAGGCGGCCGATACCTTCGGCCTCACCTATCTCGATCTCAAAGCAGATGGCGCGGAATTCCATCGAATACAGCTTTCTTCCCGGTAGCAGTCTTTGGGCGGACCACGATTACGGGCGGCCAAATGCGGCGTGCGCTACGGCCCTTCGTGCTCACGACGATGCAGAGGGCGGATGCGCAGCCTATCTCACCGCGAATCCAAAAGCCCAGCAGCAATGGGAGCTGGAGCGGCGCTTTCAGCGTTTTGAGGACGCCCAGGAAGCTGCCAATCAGCCTCCAGCCAAGGGACGGCCTGAAGTTCGACGCTGATAAACTGGGCCTTCACAGTCCACCTCGCGCCCATAGAAAGAGCTCCGTTGCCCGCAGCAAAAAACAAGCAAGTCACCTATGCCGATGCCGGCGTCGATATCGCGCGCGGCGATCAGGCCAAGGAGCGTATCAAGACGCTCGCGCAGCAGACCTTCACTCGCGGCGTGCTCGGCGGCATCGGCGGATTCGGCGCGCTCTTCGCGCCCGATCTCAAGCGCTATAAGAATCCGGTTCTCGTCTCGAGCGCCGATGGCGTCGGCACCAAGCTCAAGATCGCCTTCCAGCTCGGCATTCACGACACCGTGGGTCAGGACCTGGTAAACCACTGCGTCAACGACATTGCGGTGCAGGGCGCGGAGCCGCTCTTCTTCCTCGATTACCTCGCTACCGGTCGCCTCGAAAATAAAGTCATCGAGAAGGTCGTCAGCGGCCTGGCGAAGGCATGCAAGGAAAACGGCTGCGCGCTCATCGGCGGCGAGACGGCGCAGATGCCCGGCTTCTACGCGCGATGGCGAATACGACCTCGCCGGCTTCATCGTCGGCATCGTGGACCGCGACAAGCTGATCACCGGAAAAGATATCCGTCCCGGTGACATTATCATCGGCTTGCCGTCCACCGGTCTGCATACCAACGGCTACTCGCTCGCCCGCAAGCTCATCTTTGATACCGCCGGCCACCAGCCCGGCGATCGCGTGCCTGCGCTCAAGGAAAAAGCCGGCGCCGCGTTGATGAAGATCCACCGCAGCTACCTGCCGGTCATCCGCCAGCTCACGCGCGCGGGCCTGGTCGCAGGCATGGCGCACATCACCGGCGGCGGCATTACGGAAAATCTTCCCCGCATCCTGCCCAAAAACATCTCTGCGGAGATCGATCTCGCCGGCTGGCCGGTCCCGCCGCTCTTCAGCTATCTCCAGCAGCTCGGCAACGTGCCCCAGGACGAGATGCTCCGCACCTTCAACATGGGAATCGGCCTCATCGCCGTCATTCCTGAGGCGAAGTGGAAGCGCGCACGCGCGCTGCTCGGCCGCCTCGGCGAGCCCTTCCACGTCATCGGTCAGGCCGTCAAAGGCGACCGCAGCGTTCGTTACCGCGCATGAGCACACCGCATCGTCTCGGCATCCTGCTCTCCGGTCGCGGCTCCAACTTCATCGCCATCGCGGAGAGCATCGCCGCCGGCCGCATCCCGAACGCCGAGATCGCCGTCGTCATCTCCAACAAAGCCGACGCATCCGGCCTCGCTGTTGCACCGCGAGCGCGGCCTCACCGCGCTTGCAATCGAGGCCAACGGCCGCAAACGCGCCGAGCACGATGCCGCCATCATCGCCGCGCTGCGCGAGCATCGTGTCGATCTCGTCTGTCTCGCCGGTTACATGCGGCTGCTCTCGCCGGCCTTCATTCAGGCCTTTCCCCAGCGCATCCTCAACATCCATCCATCGCTCTTGCCCGCGTTCCCCGGGCTCGATGCGCAGCATCAGGCCTTCGAGTATGGCGTCAAAGTCGCAGGTTGCACGGTACATTTTGTCGACGAGCAGCTGGACCATGGAGACATCGTCCTCCAGCGCACAGTCCCGGTCGACGATGCAGACGATGCGCATACTCTCAGCGCGCGCATCCTCGCGCAGGAGCACATCGCCTACACCGAGGCGATCACTCGCGTGCTGTCCGGGGAGTATGTCATCGAAGGCCGCCGCTTCGTGCGCAAGCGTCCGTTCATGGGTGCCCCATCCTGAGCAGAGCGAAGGGTGGGATATCCGGCCGTCACGGATTCAGCGCCTCGTAGCGAACACCCGTCAGTTCTTCGGAAACTTCCCACAACCGCTTGCCGGCCGCGGGATCCATCGCATGCGGTTTCGGCTTCACCTCCACCGGTGCGCCTTTGATCTCCGCAATCCCATCCGGGCCGTAGTATCCGCCGCCATGCGCCTCGGGTGAGGTCGCTGCATACAGCAGCGGCCACGACCCGCGATCGTCCGACTGGGCAACAAGCGGTATCAGCGCTTGATGATGCGCCCCTGCACTCCATTTCCCATACCGTTGCTCACGATATTCGTCACCGCCACTCCCGGATGCGCGATGACGCTCTGCCGTCGTCGCTCGTCCGCGCCCGCAGCCGCCGGTCGAACTCCAGGCCAAAGACCAGATTCGCTAGCTTCGATTGCTGATACGCGCCGCGCGGATCGTAGCGCCGCTCCGCATTTAGATCGTCAAAGTTCAGCTTGCCGCCCTTGTGTGCAATGGATGCCACGGTTACCACGCGGCTGCCCGGCTGGCGCAGCAGCGTCGGAAGCAAGAGCCCAGTCAGCGCGAAGTGGCCCAGATGGTTGGTTCCGAACTGCATCTCGAAACCCTGCGGCGTCGTCTGCCGCTCGGGGCAGCGCCATCACGCCGGCGTTATTGATCAGCAGATCGAGCGGTTTGTCCTCACTCGAAAATTCCGCGGCAAAACGATCAACGGAATTGAGATCGGCGACATCCAGAACGCGCACCTGCAAGTTGGCGGCCGGATACTCGGATGCAATCTTCGCGCGCGCAGCCTCGCCCTTCTCCGCATTTCTGCAGGCCAGGATCACCGTTGCGCCGGCCTGTGCAAGATACCGGGCGGTCTGGTATCCGATGCCGCTGTTGGCGCCGGTCACAATCGCAAGCCGGCCCTGCTGGGTTGGGATCTGTCGCGGTGTCC
Organism: uncultured Acidobacteriaceae bacterium; assembly: GCA_963758545.1. Lineage (GTDB taxonomy): Bacteria > Acidobacteriota > Terriglobia > Terriglobales > Acidobacteriaceae > KBS-83. Next base: position 508,283 of record CAVWVY010000003.1, read on the forward strand.
ACTTGCTCATGGTCTTTTATGCCGTGCGCGTTCCGGCTTCCTCCAGCGTCAGCTTTACGCTCATCTTCTGTTGTCCGCGCAGAAACGTCACCGTCACAGTATCGCCAGCCTTATGGTCATCCATGATCTGCGCCATATCCATCTGGTTGGTTACCTCCCGGCCGTCGATGGCAATGATCAGATCACCCCCTAGATAGATGGGCGTGTTGCCAAGATAAGCCTGTTGTTTCCCGCCGCGCAGCCCGGCCTGTTCCGCTGCTCCACCGGGAAACACCTGCTGGACCAGCATCCCGTAGTCCGCTGCCAGCCCCATCTGCTGCGCCAGGTCGGGCCCAATCGGCAGGGAAGTAATGCCCAGGGAAGGCCGGCGAATGCGCCCGTACCGCGCAAAGTCCTGCAGCATCGCCTTGGCCGTGTTGATCGGGATCGCAAAACCAATTCCGGCGCTCTGTCTCGATCTGCTCATTCGGATTGGTCGCGATCAGCGAGTTGATACCGATCACTTCGCCATGCGAGTTCAAAAGCGGACCGCCGGAGTTGCCCGGGTTGATGGCCGCATCCGTCTGGATAGCATTCGAGATCAGGTTGCCCTCCGGCCCGCGTACGGAGCGCAGCGCGCTGATGATGCCCGTTGTCATGGTGCCGCTCAGGCCAAACGGATTGCCGATGGCATACACCTTCTGGCCTACCTGCAGGTTTTGCGAATCGGAGAGCACGGCAGGTTTCAGATCCGGCGCATCAATCTGCAGCAGCGCCAGGTCGTGCGGTTTATCGGTCAGCACGATTTGCGCCTTGTACTTGCGCTTGTTGGAAAGCGTCACCTCAATCTGCTTCCCGCCCTCAATCACGTGATAGTTGGTAAGGATGTGGCCATGCGCATCGACGATGAAGCCCGAGCCCTGCCCCTGCTGTGGCACAGCGCCCCAGAACCAGTCATAGGCCACGGCCGTGGACGTGATGTTGACCACCGCGGGCAGCACGCGCTTGTACACCGCGATGTTGTTCTGTTCCTGGCTGTCGTAGCTGCTCTGCGCGTCCGCTACGGTCAGTTCGACGGAAGGGCCTAGGTGTACATTGTGTGCCAGCGCAGGCAGTTCGTGCCGAGCGAGCCGCTGCAATTTGTGGGCTCCCGGAATACCAAACGTAGTCACATACCAGAATCCGGCGACGATCAAAACAACAAGCGCTGCAAGACGGCGAACATTCATTGTGCGGGCGTTCTCTCCTTGCCGTACGAATGGCTGTTTCATCGTGAACCTCGCGCCAGCTCGCGCAGCTCTCGATAGACAGCCTCTGTCTGTCTTCTTACCTCTTCGAAAGACGTGTCATTGCGGATGATGATATCGCTGAGCCGCATCTTTTCTTCGTCCGGCATCTGGGCAGCCATGCGCTCGCGTGCCTCCGCTTCCAGCGCCCGTCGTGTCGCCTCGTCGGGATGAGATCCCGCAATCCGAGCCACATACCGTGCGATGCGCAATGGCTCGGGCGCGGTCACCAGGATCCGCCGATCGAAACGCGTCTGCCAGTCGCGCGTTCGCGCCGCGCGGCTTGCCTCAAACAGCAGCGCAGTCTCATAGATGGCCACCGCATCCGGCTGCTCCTTCTCGAGCGCCGTCATCCAGCGCCGTTGCTCCGCAATCACCGGCGGATGCACGATGGCATTCAGCTCCGCCAGGCGTCCCTCCGCAAAGGCGATCTTCGCCGAGCTTGCTACGGTCCAGCGTTCCGTTTTCCCGTATCACGCCCGGCCCGAAGGTCTCCACGATCTCGCGGTACACCGCTTCTCCCGGCTGCATCATCGCGCGAGCCACTTCGTCTGCTTCCATCACCTGCGCGCCAAGCTCGCGGAAGATCGCCGCCACGGTCGTCTTCCCGCTGCCCAGGCCTCCGGTCAATCCAACCCGCAGCATCGGCGCTCTACAGCGGCATTCCGCGGCGCAGTTTCGCCGCGCGCACCGTGTTTGCCATCAGCATCGCAATCGTCAGTGGTCCCACGCCGCCCGGCACCGGCGTGTAGGCCCCCGACACCGCAAACGCCGCCGGATGCACATCGCCAATCAGCGTCGAGCCTTTCTTCTGGAACAGCTCCTCGCGCCGTGCATCTCCCTTGAAGAAGCGATCAAACTCCTCCTGCGTAGTCAGGCGATTGATCCCCACATCCAGCAGCGTCGCTCCGGGCTTCACCATCTCCGCCGTCACATATCCCGGCCGCCCAATCGCCGCCACCACGATATCCGCGCGCCGGCAGATAGCCGGCAAATCCCGTGTCTTCGAATGGCAGATCGTGACCGTCGCATTCTCTGCCAGCAGCAGAATCGCAGCCGGCTTTCCCACGATGTCGCTGCGGCCAATCACCACCGCATTCTGTCCCGCGATCGGCAGATTGCTGCGCTTCAGAATCTCGATCAGCCCCGCAGGTGTACACGGCGCCAGCGCAGGCTGCCCGGTCTGCAAACGTCCGACGTTCACCGGATGGAAGCCATCCACGTCTTTCTCCGGAGCCACCGCTTCCAGCAGCCGCTTGGCATTCACCTGTGGCGGCAGCGGAAGCTGTATCAGGATGCCGTCGATATCGTCACGCCCGTTCAGTTCCGTCACCAGCGCCAGCATCTCTTCGGTCGTGACTGTCTCCGGCGGTGTAATCAGGTCGCTGCCCAGTCCAAGCTCCTGGCAGGTGCGCACCTTGCTGCGTACATAAATTTCCGACGCCGGTACATGGCCCACCAGCACCGCGGCAAGTCCGGGCCGGATGCCTTGCGCTGCCAGCGCCTGCACTTCGCGCGCCACGTCTTCCTTGATTGCGGACGCGATCGCCGCGCCATCCAGCCTGCGTGCCTCTCCCATGTCCCTCCTGTAAGGACGTCGTAAGTGCTGCCTCGCTCATGCCGCATGAGGACCCTGCTTCTATGGTAATGGCCGCTGCGCCGCATACCCTGGCTCTACACTGCTAGGAAATGAGAAATTGCCCATCGAAACCGCGCTCCGCATGCTTGCGTGTCCCGTATGCCATGCCGCGCTCCTGTATCTCGATAAGGAAGCTCTCAAGCAGGAAGCGGTGCTCTGCTCCGGCTGCGGCCGCCGGTATCCCATACGCGAAGGGTTGCCTGTGCTCCTCGCGGAAGCTGCATATCAGTAAGATACCCACCCCTCAGTGCGCGGGAAGATTGCGTACCGTCATCAGGTAGGCGAGCACCAGCGCCGCAATCAACGTCACGATAAGCAGAACAAGCAGAAGTCCCCATGTGAAGCCGCGCTTTTCAAGGAAATCCTGCTTCGGTTCATCTTCTTGCCTGTGTGTGGTGCCCGGTTTCGTCATGCAGCGGCCCCGTGATTCGCCACCATCAACAAAGATTCATTTTCTCCATACATACAAATAGGCTACGCCCGCGTCTCTCTTTGTAGAGGGATGGAGCGCGATTTGAACCAGCGCAACATTCTCTGCGTATTGGGTCCATAGAAGAAGAGAGTATTAGGCGAAAGGGGGAAGGCGATGAACGACCAGGTGGCAATCGATCGAGTCCATCCAGATGTGCCGGCGGCTCTTCCGCCTTCACCGCAGATCGAAAAGTTCAGCGAAGCGGAGCTCACGAATTTGCGCACCGAGTTGATGCGCTCCCAGTTGGATAGCTGGCAGGCTGCCGACCTCACGGCGAATTTTCTGGCCGGCCACGGCTATGGCGCCAATGCCGAGAACCTCCGCGCGCTGATCGCGAACATGGAAATGTCTCGCTGCACCTTGGATTGTCTCCAGACCGCACTCGAAGGCGTCGCTTACATCCAGTAAGCGACGCTTCGATTCCGCAAGGGGTGTGCGCGCAAGCTCCGCCCCCGGCCGCTCTATCAGAGAAAAGCCCTCCAACAAAATAGTCTGCCTGCGCCTGTCGCTCCCTATAATTGCCTCACCATAAATAGGATCAATGACCGCGTTCCCCCGCGCCGGGATAGGAACGCATGCTCCGTTTCGCACTGTCCGCGCTTTTCGCCGCCGGATTCTCCATCGCATCCGTCACATCGACCGCCGCACTCCCGGCGGAACCACCCGCAAGCTCCCCGCACTACCTCTTCGTCTGGGCCGGCGACGCCGCCGGGCAGCAAACGGACTTCCTCGCCGTCATCGACGCCTCGCCCGAATCCCCACACTACGGCCAGTTGCTCACCACGCTTACTACCGATCAGCAGACAAAGCTCGTGCACCACACCGAATACGTCATGCCCGCCGGCGGCATCCTCTTTGCCAATGACCACGACGCGGGGCGCACCTTCCTCTTCGACCTGCGCGATCCCCTGCATCCGCACCTCGCCGGCTCCTTCACCGATGTCAACGGCTACATGCACCCGCATTCCTATCTGCGCATGCCCGACCAGAACCTCCTCGCCACCTTCCAGCACGGCCACGACGGCGGCGGATTAGTCGAGTTGGACCAGAACGGCAAATATCTGCGTAGCGCCAGTGCCGCGGATCCCAAACATCCCGGCATCTTCTACTGCCCCTACAGCGTCGTCCTGCTGCCGGAGATCGACCGCGCCCTCTCCACCAATTCATCCATGAGTGCCCTCGAGCCCTCGGGAAGCACCTATCAGATCTGGCGTCTCTCCGACCTCAAGCTGCTCAAGACCGCGTTCTTCGAGCCGAGCCCGCAGCTTACTGCCCATACCGACCCCGAAGAGCCCCGCCGCGCGCCCGACGGCTCTGTCTTCGTCCAGACCTACAGTTGCGGCCTCGAACACGTCACCGGCATTGCGACGGATACTCCCAAAGCCACTCTCGTCTATCGCTTTCCCGGCGGCGCATGCGGCGTCCCCACCATCATTGGCCACTATCTTGTCGAGGGCATCCCATCGATTCACGGCATCATCGCGCTCGACATCACCAACCCGGAAAAGCCGGTCGAAGCCTCGCGCATCTCGTTCCCCAGCAACTACCTCGCCCATTGGACCGGCTGGGATGCCGCCACCAGCCGCATCGTCGTCACGTCTAACGTGGACGGCGTCCATCGCGTCTATCTGGTGCGTTTCGACCAGGCCACCGGCAAGCTTGCGGTGGATGCATCCTTCCGCGATCCCGACGACCACCAACCCGGCTTCAACTTCGATAATCGCAAATGGCCGCAAGGCTGGACCGGCTCCGCAACCCCGCATGGCGCTGTCTTTTCGCGCTGAGAGATCCGGAAGAGACCTGTCCCTCATCTCGGCCGAAGCGCCGCAGATTCGGGGTGGAAAGGCGCGTGCTGGAGAGATCTGCCTGTCTCTCAGAAAAGCTTCGAAGCGCTTGGGGGGAAGGTAGAGCGAGAGAGGACAACGGGGGGAGGAGACCCCGGACCCATGTCCTACTTATAGGTAGCGTTGGTGCGAACCAGCTCATCGCGATGGCCTGACGAATCGGTCATGGAACCGAACGCCGAACCACCCAGGGGGTTGGACTTGATCGCCGCCTCAACGTCTGCTTGGACCTTATCCAGGCCTTCCGCATTCGTTGCAATGTAGACAATCGAAAACAAGCCAGGCGCTTCGGTATGGATTGCCTCGGTATCGATCTCGTATTCGGCAATCGTGCCTGCGGCAAGCTCCTTTTCGAGCAGCGGCACCACCAGGTTCTTGCTCACCGACTCAACCGCATTGTCGGAGGCATCCGGCTTCAACTTATAGATCCCGATGTGGGTGTATCCATTTTTGATCGACCCTGTATGCCAGTTGTAATACCGGCTGACAAAGATCTCGTCCCAGTGCTTGGTAGCGCTGGCGAGTACCGGAGATGTGGCACTGCCATTCGAGTAGAACTGATCGAGCACATTCATCAAACCAGCCATGGACATGGCCGACCACCACTCGTCATGGGTTTCGCCGTCGGGACTGTGAACCAGGTACACGTCGCTGCCGTAGCCCACAAGGTTGCCGGCGGCCACGGCTTTATCCAGCGCTGGCCGATCCGTCTCACTCGCCTTGGCCATATCGGCCCACTGCGCGCGCGGTATAGCCCAGTTGCTGATGTAGCTGTACAACGGCGGCTTTTCCTTCACCTCTGACGTCTGCGCACCTGCGGGCGCGGCGATCACGGCGGCCATGCCGAGGGCGCACAACCCCGCGAGAACCCTTCCTGTTAATTTGTTCATGTTTGTCGTTCCTTTCGCGATACAGCCAGGATTCGATCCGGCTTCCTGGGCGCGCCAAGTCTATGCCGTTTGGCTGAAACGAGCAGAAATCAACAGTAACCGGTTGGATTCAGAGGCGCCCGGAGATCTCCCCGAGCCGCTCCAGCCCCTCATGTAAAATCACAGAAGTGCGCCCGTAGCTCAGCTGGATAGAGCGATTGCCTCCGGAGCAATAGGCCGGGAGTTCGAATCTCTCCGGGCGCACCACACCCCTCCATAGCCTTACAGGACTGCTGTTCGCGCATATCCTCTACGGTCCCATGTTCGCCGGCGTACACGCGTTGTAGCCGAGCGTTGCATTCGACGCGGGCGTCGGCGGCAAGGGCGGCGCGGCCCACGGCACGTTCGTGAAGTCGAAGAAGTCCATCAGGTTCGGCTGTGCCGCATCGCGCGCCGTCAGATACTTCCCGTTCCCAATAAAGCGGTCCTCAACAAACTTGATCACCGCCGTGTGGTCCATCGGGATATGCGATACGTAGTGCTTGCGCGTGAACGGCGAGATCACGATATTCGGCGTCCTGAAGCCGATCTGCGCGGCAAAGCCATGTATGGCCGCCGCATCGCCGGGGTTGGCTCCCGGGCTGTCAGACCTCAGGTCGCAATGCGGGGTGGCAACCACGCCCAGCGGCGGCAGGCACGGATTGTACTTGTCCGGATTGACGGAGATGCTTGCAATATCCGGAATGCTTCCCAACGCCGCATCCGTCTTGTCGTTGGAGTGGCCCGGTACTGGCGGCACATGATCGTAAGGGCCGCCGCCTTCGTCGTAGCTGAAAAAGAAGACCGAGTCCTTCCACGCCGGGCTGGCCATGAAGGCATTGATGATATTGGCCACCTGCTGCTGTCCCCGTAAAACGGGCTGGAACGATCCAGGATGCTCGTCATTCACGCCATAACCGGGTTCGATAAATGCAAAGCTCGGCAACGTCCCATTTGTCAGATCAGTGAAGTAGGTAGCCAGCGGAGCAACATGGTTCGTGTCGATGCAGAAGTAGTTGGTCGTATCACCTACCACGCTCGAAGGCTGCGTCGTCCCGGTGCAGGCGGCGTGCGTTGGATTGGGATATAGATAATGCTTCGCGTACGTGATATAGCCGAGCGTAGTTGCGGGATAGCTCGCCGAACCGGAGCCGCAATCGGAGTCCATCGCGCCGCACTCGCCCGCGGTATCTGTGTAATACACCTTCCACGACACTCCCGCGTCATCCAACGCCTTGAAGATACTCGGCACACCCAGTGACCCCACGTGATCGTCGTAGCCCGGATCGAACGCCAGGCCCTGTGTCGTGCCGCCGCTCAGCGTGGCAATGCGGTTGGGAGTGCTCTTGGAAGCCATTGGCGAAAACCAGCGGTCCGAGACTGCGAATTGCGCGGCCATGTAGTAGTAGTAATTCAGCAGATCCTGGTCGTAGTAGCCCATCGCGCGCTGGCCGGCCAAATCCGTAAAGTCGCCGGAGCACGCATTGCGTGCGGCACAGCTCCTCGCAAACCCCGCGGCGTTATGCGCAAATCCGTTGTTAAGAATCGGTCGGCTTTCCAGGCGGTTGTAGGCGCTCACGTCGCCATAGCTTTCCAGCCATGCCGACGAAGCGTCATCGATGCACGCCGACTTCATCTTGAACAGCGGGACGGCGACGCCGTCATCGTTCTTGTTGCTGATATTCAGCTTGTCGTCGATCCCATCCACGTCGTAAACATTGCCGTCGTCCGCGACATTCCAATTGTTGGCGCGCCGGTATGGATTCAGCATCCCGAAATAGTTATCGAAAGTGTGGTTCTCCTGCAGCATGAAGATCACATGGTTGATCGCCTGCGCGCTGCCCGCGGGCGACACCGTCACCGTTGCGGTCGCCGAAACATTGCCGGAAGCCCCCGCTGCCTCTGCCGTGTAGGTTGTCGTCGAAGTCGGTGTCACCTTCTGGGTCCCGCCCTTCGCCGCCAGATGGTAGGTGCTCCCGTCCGATCCGGAGACCGTTACCGTCGTGGCATTTGCGGCTGTCACCGTCAGGATGGATGACCCGCCCACTGCGATCGATGTCGGGCTTGCCGCAATCGTCACCGTGGTGTGGCTGCCGCTTGACGTCACCGTCACCACCGCCATCGCCGAGGCATTGCCGCTCGCTCCCGTAGCCTTTGCCGTGTAGGTTGTCGTTGCGGCAGGGCTGACCGACTGTGTTCCGCCCGTTGCGGCGAGCGTGTAGCTGCTGCCGTCTGTTCCGCTCACCGTCACGCCGGTCGCGTTGGTGGCTGCAACTGTCAGCGTGGATGAGGTTCCCGCCACAATCGATGCGGGATTCGCCGCAATGGTCACTGTCGGGGCCGCCGCGGCTCCTGTCACCGTCACCGTGGCCGCTCCGGATGCCTTGCCTCCAGTGCCGGTTGCCGTCGCGGTATAGGTCGCCGTTGCCCCCGGATGGACGGCCTGCGTTCCGCCGTTTGCCGCCAGAGTATAACTGCTCCCATCCGATCCGCTCACCGTCACCTGGCTGGCGTTCGCCGCAGTTACGGTCAACGTGGATGAGCCCCCAGCCGCAATCGACGCCGGGTTCGCCGTAACGTTCACCGTCGGAGTGGCAGGATCACCGGTGCCGATAGAGCCACTGGCGGACTTGGTCCCGCCGCATCCGGTGAAAATCAAAAGACAGGCTGGCAATAAAAGCGCCAGCGGCGAGGCAATCCTGAAGGCAAACGGGTAGCGACAGCGCATTTTCATTGCGTGCTCTTGCTCACTCGGAAATAAGTTGAACGTCAACAGGGCCCAAAGCAGAAAGGTTCTTTGAAGGCGCCGCTCTCTTTGGAGCGTTGGCACGCAGCCTGCCTACATAGACCGGATCGACGGGTGTTTCCAGGCCTCGGTCTGACGAACAACGCGCCAGACTCGCTCCATTAGACCTATCTCAAAAGCAAAGGTCAGTCCACGAAACTATAGGTGTGTGCTGGTTCAAGAGTACCCACGCGCGGTACTTAGACGTGAGTTACCCAGTGCAGTTACAAAACAATGGGCAATATATTGCCCATTACGCAGCCTCGATTGCAGGCGCAAACTCGCTCTCGATAGGACTTAGTTTGCCTCTGCGGGCGCTTTACGCTTCTCCCGCTTCTCACACGCCTTGCGGATTGCCTCATAACGCGCGTGCAACTCATCCAGTTCCAGGTCGCTCAGGTTTTCAATGTCGATCATCTGGTCGCGGGCTTTATCCAGAGCACGAATCAGCTCGTTCAGCTTCAGATTGATCGCGCGTGCATCCCGGTTCTGCGTATTCTGGATCAGAAACACCATCATGAATGTAACAATCGTGGTGCCAGTATTGATGATCAGTTGCCAGGTGTCCGAGTAGTGAAACGTCGGCCCTGTGACCGCCCACAAAACGATCACCAGAATCGCCCCGCAAAACGCCCACTTCGATCCCAGCCATCCGGACGCGACCGCCGCAAAACGCCCGAAGCGGTCATTCGTCGTTCTGATCGTTGTCTCCAAGGCCGCTTGCCTCGGCTGGACTGGTGGCTGCTTCGCGGTAGAAGACGCTGTTTTTCGATTGGAACGCATGGCACCGCTCGCTTTCATGCAGGGATCATAACCCTCTCCCTTTTTCGGTATTGGGATGCCCTCTTTTCGAGCCGTGCTGTCGCGGCAATCGCTCCAGAACCCCAATGTCGTCCAGATCCGGGACGCGCATCTCAGGCCCTCTGCTCGCCGCAGCCATCATCCTCGATTTCCTTAGCCTGGCCAGTGCACTCCCCGCCCAGGGGACCTCGGCCTCTCACCCAGCCAGACCCACCCACAGCACCGGCGTCGCGCCTTCCACGCTCAGCGATTCAAAATCCAGCCGCCAACCTTCCTCACCGTACCCCTCAAAAACGAAATCCCGGGTGCGGGTATACATGGCGTGCCATCCCTCTTAGTGCCTGTTCCCTTCGTGCCGGTTCTCAGACCGGTCACAGTTATTGCACGATCGTGTGTTTGGGCTTTCCAATCCGCATGTTGAACCCGACCATCGGCCCATAGACGTTGATGCCATTGTCGTCATACTTAGGAAGGGATAAGTAGAGATTGGATACATGCATGTAAGCGCATCCGATGGCCATGCTGTAGCGGGGATTGAAGTTGTATCGAAAGCCGCTGCCTAGCATGAGCGTGAAGGTGAAATCCTGCCCCTGCCCGTACAGAACGCCATGTGGGCCCTGCGCATTGATGAAGCCGGCTCCGATATGCTCCTCAAAGTAGGGCGCGACCCTCCAATTGCGCTGGACGAAATTACGGCGGATGCCCGTGTCGAAAGCTGCATAACGCGTTTCCGGACCCCGCGGAATCGCAGTGAAGGAAAGCGTGACTGTCAGATCGGTGTTCCCGCGAAGAATCCCTGGGCCACTCAATTTGCCCATGTGCCAGCGGAGCGAAGGGAAGATAGGAACCAGAGTGTAGTGGAGAGGTTTTTGGTTATACGGATCGCCGATAAGAAAGTCGAAGACGAACGGAATATTGACCGGGAGCACTCCCACTTCCTGGGAAAATTCAAGCTTATTCCGGTAATAAATGTCGTCGTTGAAATCGGTGGTTTTCGCGGCTCGGGAGCTTCGACCTGCGTTCGGCTCTTCAACTCTTGTGCTGTCGATGGAAGGGCCAGGGTGAGATAGGCCAGAGCTACGGTGAACAGCGTCAGGTTTCGTTTGACCATGTATCAGGGAAACGCTCTCGGATTAGCACCCTGCGCAGAATCGAACAGCCACCCAGGTCTTACCCAAATGACTAGACGGCCCAATTCGCCAGTCGGTTGCCGCGGGAGCAGATTTCTTAAACGTCCATCTTCCAGACGGAGAACCGCAAGGGACGGCCCGCGGCACGCGCAGCTTCATTTTTCAGGCAAGTATTTCCCCCTCGCCCTTCAGCAGGTGTGGTGGAAGAACTACGGTCTGCGTCCGCCCAAGCGGCGGTCAGTCCCTTCGATCGGGTCGCTAGGGGCTGACCAGGGGTGGCCAGCTTCACTCAGGAGCATGGGTGGAATCGGAAATTCGTCAGGCCGGCAGGCCTCATCGGAACGACCTTCTTTACGGCGCCTGCAGCACCAGCCGGTGCTCCAGGCGAAAACGCAGCACACTCTCCGCTGGAACCTTCACTACGTGGCCGCGTGTAAATATCTGCGTCAGCGCGCCGCCTCCCGCGCCGGAAAGCGCTCCGATGCCCGCGCCTCGGCCTCCGCCGAAAATGCCGCCCATCAGCGCCCCCAGCGCCGCGCCGCCGCCCAGAAACTTCGCCGTTCGGCTATTCCTGCCCAGACCTTTATCGTTGCTCTCATCCACATTCGACGTCACTACCCGATACTGTTTTCCATCGAGGGTCACGGAATAGAGATCCAGTACCAGCTCGGGGCTTCCCGTCGCGCCGCCGGTCTCCACCTGTCGTATCAGGAGTTGCGCCGGCGCGCCCGCAGGAATCGCCTCGCCACCCGCCGCATCCAGCACGCGCTCTGTAATCGCTCCGCGATAGAGCTGTCCCGTCTGCGTATTCGCCGAGTCGATGTTCTCGTCCGTCCGCACCACGATGTCCGTGCCAAACGGAATCACCTTCGCATGCTCCGGCGCGGGAGCCGGCTGGCCGGCAGTGTTGAAGACCAGCGACTCGATGTCATGTACCGGAAACTGGTACTGAATGCCTTCAGCACCCGTGAAGCCGACCGGGTTGCTTCCGGTAAAATGCCCCACGTAACTCTTACCGTTGCGTAAAGTCACCGTATCCGCGGAAGCATTGAACACCAGCGTCTGCACATCCGCCCGGGGGAACGTGTACTGGATGCCCTGCTGATCTGTAAAGTTCACGACTGTGCCGGTGAACTGTCCGGAATAGCTCGCCCCCTTTGCCAGAATCACGGTGTCCGCGTGTCCAGCAAGGCTCATGCTCACGAACATCACAAAAACGGCTGCCATCGTTTTCATGCCAGGCTCCTGATCGTGCAAATTGCGAAAGCAGTGAGAAAACCGATTGCAGGACGCACGGGTCCGCCATCTCGCACAGGGATTCTTTTCAAACGGTTGCTTTCGGGGGGATCTCGGGACTCATCATACCGAAAGATCGCTGCACGCCAATGAAGAAATGAGCAGCGATCATGCGGGTCCAATCCAGGGGCTAGTCCAGCAGGACAACCTTCCCCGTCTCCAGCTTGTATACGCCGCCCACCACGCGCAGTTTCCCTGCGCGCACCGCTGGTGCCAGGATCGGTTCCAGTCCCTTCAGCCGTTCCACGCTGCGTCGCACGTTCGCGCGCACCGCGTTGGCCAGCCGATCGCCGGGCTGATGTTCAGACTCGATCACCGCCGGCTTGATGTAATTCACCAGGTCGTTGATCGCTCCCGGCAGCGAATCGTGCTTTTCTACATGCTCAATCGCCGATTTCACCGCGCCGCAGTTGCTGTGCCCTAGCACCAGAATCAACGGCACCCCCAGCTCGGCAACCGAATATTCCATGCTGCCCTTCACCGCCGCTCCCGCGCCGCTCACATAATTGCCCGCGACACGTACGATGAACAGCTCGCCGATGCCGCGGTCAAACAAGATCTCCGGCGGCACACGCGAATCCGAGCAGCTGAAGATCGTCGCGATCGGTTTCTGTCCGGCGGCCAGTGGCAGGAAATCTGCGGGCGTCCGCTCTGGATGCTCGGCATGGCCGCCGGCAAAGCGCGCATTGCCTTCCATCAGCAGCTTCAGCGATGTGGCTGCGTCACGCTTATCCGGGCCAGCCGGCTGATCGGCGAGGCCGAATGCCTTTATACCGAGCGAAGCGCCGGCAACACCGGCACAGGCCAATCGAAGAAATCTACGGCGGGACTCGAGCTCATCATGCACAGGGCAGCCTCCAGGCTGCGCGCATCATACGCTGCCTGGCTTCATGCCCGTCCAGCGAATTCTCTGGTCTCGGTCGCTATCTTGATCCGTTCGCCTTCCTTTATATAGAAGGGGACCCGCACCTCCGCGCCTGTCTCCAGCCGCGCCGGCTTGGTCACGCTACCGCTTGCCGTGTCGCCGCGGACACCCGGCTCCGTATACGCCACGGTCAGCTCCACCTGTGCCGGCAGCTCCAGGCCAATTGGGTTGCCGTTGTACATATCGATCTTCACGATCGTCCCCTCGACCAGCAGATCCAGCGCGTCCTTCACCATCTCGCCCGTCAGCGCCAGCGTCTCGAAACTTTCCTGATTCAGGAAATACGACCCATCCCCATCGCTATAGAGATACGAAGCATCCACCGTCTCCAGGTCCGGCTCTTTGAACTTTTCGCCCGCCTTGAATGTCTTATCGAAGACCGCGCGCGTCAGCATATTGCGCATCCGCAGCCGCACCAGCGTCTGCCCGCCCCGTGCCGTCGGCGTGGATATCTCCGAGTCCATGCAGTAGTACGGCACATTCTCATACTCGAACGTCATCTTCCGCTTCACATCGATCGCATCGATCAGCGCAGCCATAATTCCTCAAAAATAATTTGGAAGTTAAAAATCGTCATCTCGACCGAAGCGCTGCAGATCCGGGGTGGAAAGGCACTGAGTGGAGAGATCTAGCTCCCGCTTATGCCCCGAAGCGGGTTCAGTGAGAATCAGCCAACAGCCGATACTGACAAGTCCTCAATCCCCTCATACCGCGCCGTCGCCGCCATGAGCGCCTCCACGGCTTCCACCGGCCGGATGCCGCCACGCGCACCTTCATGCATGCAGTTCAGGGCCGCTGCTGCGCAGGAAAAATCAAGCTGCCGCTCCAGCTCCCACCCCTGCAGCAACCCGTAGATAAATCCCGCATGGAAGATATCTCCCGCGCCCGTCGTATCCACTACGGACACCCGATACGCCGCTGCGTGTAGATAGCGCCGTCCGTCCCACGCCAGCACGCCATCCGGCCCCAGTGTCGCCGCCGTCAGCGCGCACCCATAGCGCTGCTGGATGTCCTTGAGCGCCGTCCGCAGACTCGCCTCGCCGGTCAGCCGCCGCGGAAAATCCCGGCTTACCACCAGGTAGTCAATTTTTTCAATCAGCGCATCCACACCGGGATAAATCTCATCCAGGTCCGCCACCACCGGCACGCCGGCTTCGCGCGCCCACCCTGCGGCCCGCAGCGCCGCCGCGGTGTCATGTCCGTCCACATGCAGCGCGCGCGCATTCACAATCCACTCGCGCTGCAGCTCCTCCGGCCGCAGCACCACGCGCTCATCGCGCCGGCACATCACGGTGCGCTCGCCTTGCCGGTCCACCAGGATCAGCGAACGCGCACTCGCCGTACCCGCTGCATGAATCAGTCGCGCTTCCACGCCCAGGCGCTCGAACGCCTCCGCATGCAGCCGCGCCGCATCGTCATCGCCCAGCTTGCCCACATAGCGCGTCGCCAGACCCCAGGTCTGGCACGCCACCACGGTCGACGCCACCTGTCCGCCCGGCGTCACCCGCTCCGAGTCGTACTCCACCTTCGACCCGCACTCCGGAAACTCTGCTATATGGATGGTGGTGTCGGTAGCATTCAGGCCCACCCCCACCACATCGACCTTCGCCCACTCCGCCATCTCACAATTCTATCGGTCGGCACGGCGATCTTTGGGCCATTTTCCGCTGTTCACTTTGATAACTGGTCCGTTGGTCTATCTGCCGTCCCAACGAACAAAGGGCAGGCCCGATAGGACCTGCCCTCCGAGAGCCGTAGCCCTCTGAGAACCTTAGCGGATGGTGATGCGGCTTTGATCCAGCCCGGGCGTCAGCGCGACAAGCACATCGCCGCGATGGAGTTTTCCAAACGAGCTCGCTGCATACACCACCGTTCCCACCGGCCCCTTCACGGTCAGAAGATTATGCGGCTGCAGCGTATACGTGTGGCCGTTCACCTCCAGATCGTAAAACGTGACCCCGGTGTTCACCAGTGTCACAAACACCCGGCCGTCCTTCGCATGATTCGAATGATGGTTCGTCGTCACTGCTGCAGATGCCGATGCTACCGAGCAGACTGACAATGCCAGAAGTGTGAATGAGCGAAGCATAGATCCCTCTCTTTTTGCCTGATACCAGGAGCAGATTTTCAACCAGCGTTTCCGTCGGCATCATCGAGAAGCTTTGCCAACGCGCTAACACTAGCCGCTGCTGAGAGAGGTCCGGAACCACCAAAGCTGCAACTCGCGCCGGCCATGCGACGAGCCGTGCATCCCAAGCGGCGACCCGTTCGCCGCCATACACTCCAGAACTACGTTTCATCGGGATAGACGTTGCGCGCCCCATCTGGAGCGAAGCCAGGGGCGGGATCGTTCTATGCGGCGTTCAGGAAAGAACGCACGCCGGCAAGTGTGCAACAATGTGTGCCACCGGGCGATGCGCTAACACCGTGTCGCTCTGCAGTGACACCATAGTTTCAGCAGCGACATCTCCTCATCCGGAGCCCTGGCATGTTTCGAACGCTTCTCATGGCAGCCACCATCGCCGCTCTCTCCGCGCTTTCGCCTTCCACGCTCCTCGGCCAGCAGGCCCCGCCTGCGGGCGAGACCCACAAGCCGATGACGTTGCCCAAGCCCGTCAACCTCAAGGTGCTGCCCAAGGACACATCGCCCGAAGACCTGATGAAGATCATGCAGGGCTACTCGCAGCAGCTCGGCGTCAAGTGCACCTTCTGCCATGCCCAGGACACCGCCACCCGGCGCCCCAACTTCGCCTCCGACATGAAGGCCGACAAGAACACCGCGCGCACCATGATCTCCATGACCAACGAGATCAACGCCAAATACCTCTCTCAGATCCACGACCCCGACGCCGCGCCCGACCAGAAGACCGTAAGCTGCGGCACCTGCCATCAGGGCCACAGCATGCCCATGCCCTTCAAGGCCGGAGCGCATCCCGGCGGCGAGCACCCCGGTATGGACCACCCCGCCACACCCCCCGCGCCATAGCCGCCGCATCGCCGCACTCAGAAATAAGCCCGGCAGTCAGCCGCTCGTCGAGCCGTGGGCGTAGAATCCCTCCGCCCATGGAGGGCAACAACGATGCGCATGCTAATGAAAGTCTCGTTCCCCGTCGAAGCCGGCAATGCCGCTGCTCGCAAAGGCAGCCTGGGGACCACGGTGAAGGGGATTCTCGATGAGCTCAAACCGGAAGCCGCCTACTTCGTCTCCAATGAATTTGGCCAACGCTGCGGCTACATCGTCTTCGACATGAAGGAAACCTCGCAGATCCCCTCCATCGCGGAGCCATGGTTTCTCGCCTTCAACGCCAGCATCACCCTCACCCCCGCCATGAATCCGCAGGACCTCGCAACCGCAGGGCCCGGCATCGAGCAAGCCGTCAAGAAATATGGCGCCGGGTCCCACGGTTAGAAAGCGGCTGGCGGATACCACGCCCCGGCCGCTCGCTCTTGAATGTTCCTCATCGCTCGGGTAAGTCCCCCTCCCGAGACTTCAACCATCACGCAGGCGCCACAAACTCCGTGCGATACTTCGCGGCCAGCGCAGCCAGCCTTCGCCTTGAATGCCGCCTCTTCGGCTTCATCCAGCGGCGGCGGAGGTGTCGTTCTCGTCGCCACCCGCACGCCGACCTCTTCAAAGAACTTCTCCTGCCCCGCCGGCGCGCAAGTGCACAGCGCGCGCACCGGCGCATCGGAGACGTTGCGGAACTGATGCGGCGCGTTCGCCGGAATATGAATCGTCTCGCCCTCGCGGACCGTCTGCTTCACCCCGCGAAACGTAGCCTCCAGCTCACCCACCAGGATCACGAACGTCTCCTCGAAGTCATGGCGATGCGGCGGAGGCCCGCCACCCGGAGGAATGTGCATGTCAATCAGGCAATAGCGCCCCGCCGTATCCTCGCCCCGCAGCAGGATCGTGTACGTATCCCCCACCAGCCCAAGATGAAGCAGCGAATCATCCGAATCCGGCCGCGCCGCCACGAGCATGCGTCGAGGATCGTCAGCAGGAATCGCGGATACACCGGAAGACTTTTCAGATGGATCAGACATGATGGTGCTCCTCATAGCGTGGCTCAGATGCACATGTAAGGACATCCTTCTCAGTTACTACCTAATTCGCCTCAAGGGGCTTGTAGACCGCAAAGGGCCCACCCTTGAGATCCTCCGTCAATTCCGGGCTGGGCGTTCCGCACACTTCTCCAGAGACAGAGCAGATCTGACCAATCGCAGCCAGCACTTCCGCCAGATTCTTCCGGTGATCCAGAATGGCCTGCGAGTCACGATACCGCTCAAACACCAGACACTCCGTCTCATCGCTATTGAAGTACTGCACGTACTCCAAAGTGCCGGTGTCCTTCGTGCGCACCAATTGGAGGCATCGCGCGGCAAGCCCCTTAAACTCGTCCAGCTTTCCGTCACGAATCCTGAGTCTGGCGATAAGTAGCAGTTCGCTCATAGCTCTCCTCTCAAATGCGCGTTCTTCGCCTTTAAATGTCTGCGGTGTTTATACATCGGCATGCGAACGCCCGGGTCGGGGTCGCCCTTAGGAGTCGTGTACCTACCGTCGCGCTTCTCAGAAGGATGAGACATGATGGAGATCCTCAGGGGCTTGATCGGAGGAAAGAGCAAATCAGTTACCCCCGTAGCAGACTCGAGCAGGTCGCATCATTTTCCGGAACCGCGCACACACAACGCGTTGGCGACGCCTCCCCAGAGATTGATGAGCAAGGTCGTATCGTCGTCTTTTCGTACACCGTTAGGAAATCGAAGTACCATACTCGCGCGGTAGGATGCCCACGATCATCCTCTCTTTGACTACTGCTCCATTGATCACCCGTCAGGAACAAGTCGCCCTTCACGTGGTAATTCATAGCTTCAGCCCGTTCCAATGAGACCGCGGGTTTTCCCCAGGAGCGTTAGCGCTCTTATCGTAGATCCCCTCCAACTCAGCAAGCGTCGCCAGTTTCCAGTCAGAGTACCCGGCCAACCGCAGATCGCGGCAATACTTCATCGCCTTCTTCCAGCTCACATCTTTGCCGTTGTCTTTCCCAGCCCACATCAGGCCAGTGGATGGATCGACCCAATACCCACGCACCTGGGTCTCCTGCGCCAGCCCTCGATCACTCGTTGGCGATTGAGCCCCAGCGATCATGGCGATGACATAGAGAAGAAACAGAACAACCTTTCCCCGCCACTTCACGATGCACGCTCTGGAAAGAGAAGAGGTTTGTCCGCAATATGTCAATCAGGCGAGCTTGCGTGCGCGTTTCATCGTCACAGTCCTCCTCGCACCCGAGAATGCCCGCGCGGCGGAACCACTCTTTTTCCGCGCGCCAATCAGCAAATCCGCAGAGATACCAAGACCGGAGTGCACCCGCCGCACCATCTCCAGCGTCAGACTCCGCTTTCCGGTCAACACCTCAGACACCCGCGCACGGCTGCCGATCATCGGCTCAAGGTCCTTGCGCGTCAGACCCTGCTGCCCCATGCGGAATTCAATCGCAGTGATCGGATCGGGCGCATCAATCGTATGGTGCTTCGCCTCATATGCGTCGACCAGCGTGGCCAACACGTCTAGCTCGTCTCCCTCCGGCGTACCGGGACGCGCGCTCATCAACTCGCCAATTCGCGCAACCGCACGTTCGTGGTCGCGCTCACTCCGAATCGGTCGGATCTGCATACCTGCTTTTCTCATATCGCACCTTCTTCACGTCGATCTTGTCGTATTCCTTATGCGTGCCCAGCCAGATGATCAGCAGCACCTGATGCGGGTAGTTGACCGCCACGACCAGCCTGTACTCATTTCCTTTGATATTGAAAACGACGCGCTCCGAGGAAACGATGCTTGCCGATCGATACTGCTGCTTCAGTTCGGCGGAGTTCTTCCACGTGGCTCGTGCAGCCTCGGCATACCACGCATCCAGGTGGGCCTTCACCATCGCCTGCAGCTTGCCGTCCACCCTGTTCCGTACAAATTGATTCAGGGTGCCCCGTGCGATCACTCTCACGGCTTGATCATATCGCGCTCCCATCTTGGGAGCAAGCTAATTTACCCCACCAAAAACCACCGCTCATGAGCCCGTCGTAAAACCCCGGGCATAATCGGAATCCCCGAAGCCGACCCCACCACCGCATCCACCCCGCAGTGCGGACACATCGCCGTCCCGTCATCCAGCCAGCGCACAATCTCACTCGGAAAATAGATTCGCTCGCACGCGATGCACCCGCACACCTCGCTCGCTTCCAGCTCCATCTGGTTCGCTCGCGTGTGCCGGTGCAGCCGGCTCGCTTCGCGCTCGCGGTCCACCCGCACCCGCATCACCGCAAACAGCATCCCCGCTGCGACAAAGAGCGGCCACGTCAGGTTGAAAGACACCGCCAGCCCGGAGAGCATCGCGCCCCATCCCGAGCCGCCGCTGTGGGGAGACAAGCTCCATGCAATCGCGGCCAGCGATGCCACCGCGCCCGCCGTCACCCCGATCGCCGCCGCCCACGTCTCCCGGAACGCCGCCGCCGACGGCAGCACGCACACCAGCGGCACCAGCGTCACCCATCCATGCTGAACGCCGATGCCGTTCGCCCAGGCCCAGCCCTGCGCAATCGCCAGCGCATCTCCCAGCACCAGGATCAGCTGCGCCCACAGCAGCACAATCTCGGCACGGCTTCGAATGGGAGGCAAATGGAGCGTCGCTATTGAACTTCGGCCTTGGTGATATTGAACTTGCCTCCGGAATTGTCAACGCGGACGATGCTTCCTTCGGCTACTGCAATCTTTGCCGCAAGCCAGTCCGGAATCGGTACAACAAGATCGTCGCCGTCGATTTCCGAGATTTGCTGGCAAGCGAGATGCAAATCGCAACCCCCGTCATCGAGCGGGATACGGATCACGAGACGTGAGCCTTCGCGCTCGATCGGCCCGCGCAGGGAGACGAAGTCATCATTCATAGGTGATTCTCCGGCGCACTCTACATCGGTTCGCCCCATCCTACCTTGGCTGCGTATGCAATCCACCCGCGTCGCAACGGCGAACCAAACTGTGTAATCTTCCGGCACCCGAGCGGCGTACCAATTCAGGAACGGCAACAAAATTTGAGCCAAAGTTCTGCCAGTTAATTTCACCCATTTCGCTACACTGGAAATAGAGAAAGCCACCCCAGCGGTGGCTTTTTCGGTTTGCCGAGATTTACTTCCCTTAACCCCTTTGGAATGACATCTTTGCCGATAAGTCCTTTAGACCACCGGACTTACCCGGACGGGAACGCTATAAACCCGCCGCTATCAGCAACTTACCTCCAAGCCTCCGGTCCGGAGGAGGGGGGAGGGGGGTAGGGTACCGTTACTTGACCCCGACCACCAGTGTTCCAAACGGCGGGATCGTCAGGTGGTCCAGCCGGATCGTCTTGCTCTCGTAACCGTAGCTGTTCAGCAGCATCAGCCCGATGCCCCCCGTCACCCCCTGCGACGTCAGGTCGTAGGTCACCATCCGCGGCTTGTCGCTCATGTTCAGCGCCACCAGCACCGAGCGCCCATTCCCCAGGTAGTGCCGCAGGAACGAAAACACATTTGGATCATCCGGATTGATGGTCACGTAGCCGCCGTTCTTGAGTGCCGGCTCGGTTCGCCGCAGCGTTAGCAGTTCCTTGTAGAAGTTCAGGATCGAGTTCGGGTCCTTCGACTCGACCTCCACGTTATAGGTCACCGAACTCGGCGGCACCGGCAGCCACGGCTTCGCCGTCGGCCACGTAAACCCCGCATTCGGACGCGCCGCCGTCCACTGCATCGGCGTGCGCTCGCCGTCGCGGCCCTTGTCCTTCGGCCACCCGGTCACGCCCACCGGATCGCGCACATCCTCAACGCGCGTCGGCACCGTGGTGCGCATCCCGATCTCCTCCCCGTAGTACATCTGGGGGGTGGCCCGCGGCAGCAGCTCGAGCGCCGCCATCAGCTTCGCAATCTCGTCGTTGTGCTTGCCGTCGCCATAGCGGTCCCACTGCCGCGCCTGGTCATGATTGCTGAAGAAGTACTCCGGCCACCCATGCGCCGGATTGTTCTCCACATCATCAAACAGCTTGCGAAATTTCGTCGCGGAAAGCTCATTCACATCCGCGATCTGGAAGTCCATCGGCAACTGCACTTCATCGTTGTGCGTGCCATACATCTTCGACAGCTCTACAATGTTCGGCTCGTCCGCTTCGGAGATCAGCACCGGATTTCCCGGATAGCTGTCCACCAGCTTCCGTAGCTCCTTCAGCACATCGTGCACTTCGGGCAGATTGTCCGTGTACTTGTGCTCGATGTTCGGATCGCCAAAGGCGTTCGTGCCCGGCAGAATCGGATCATCGTGCAGGTTCGGGTCCTCGAACAGCCGCGAGATGGCATCAATGCGAAAGCCCGATACGCCCTTTGTCCAGCCAGAAGCGCATCGTGTCATACATCGCCTTGCGCACTTCCGGGTTGCGCCAGTTCAGGTCCGGCTGCTGCACATAGAAGTAGTGGTAGTAGTACTGCTTGGTCTTCGGATCGTACGTCCACGCCGAGTGTCCGAACCACGACTGCCAGTTGTTCGGTGGCCCGCCGTTCTTGCCGTCGCGCCAGATATACCAGTCGCGCTTGGGATTGGTCTTCGACGACCGCGACTCCAGGAACCACGGATGCTGGTCCGAGGTATGGTTCATCACCATATCCATAATTACCCGGATGCCCTGCTGCTTCGCCGCCTTCATCAGGTGGTCGAAGTCGCCCATCGTGCCGTACTGCGGATCGATCGCCTCGTAGTTCGCAATGTCATAGCCGAAGTCCACCTGCGGCGAGGGATACATCGGCGTAATCCAGATCGCATCGACGCCCAGCGACTTGAGATAGCTCAGCCGCTGCTCGATGCCCTTGATATCGCCCGTCCCATTGCCGTCTGTGTCCTGGAAGCTGCGCGGGTATACCTCATAGATCACCGCGTGTTTCCACCAAACATCGCCGTTCGTCTTCAGCGGAGCGGCCTGCGTTTGCGCGGTCGCAGAGCTCAGGGCCGCCACCACCAGACACACCAGGACGCACAATCGCCGCATGGAACCTCCTCCTGAGAGCAAGCGACAGCATACGCGAAGAGCAGCCGCATCGGCAGGACCGGCTCGCTTGACCATGCTCTAGCGCGCTGCCCACAATGGCAGCCGTGCATCCTCTGTTGGACGAGATACGGGAACTGCTGAGCGCGCCGCTAGCTGGTTGCTCCGCCGAGCAGGTCGCCCGCCATCCAGCCGGCGACCCGGCCCGGTGGAGCGCGCAGCAGGTAGTCGAGCACCTCTCCGCCACCTGGCGCATGACCATCGCCGGCATCGAAGACCGCTTGAAGAAAGGCCGCCCGCTGAAGTCGCTACCAACGCTGCGCCAGCGAGTTCTACAAGTGCTGATCTGCGACCTGGGCTATTTCCCGAAGAGACGCTCAGCGCCGCAAGCCGTGCAGCCTTCGACAGACGAGCAGCCACGCGTCACCGGAGACGAACTCATCACCCGCCTCAGTGCCACCCTGGCCGCCATGGACAGCATGCTCAACCGCATCGAGCCGGAAGCGCACGGCGGAGTCGTGCTGAACCAGGGACTGCTCGGCCCATTGAGCGTCCAGCGCTGGCGCCGCTTCCATCGCACACATGCCCGGCACCACCTACGACAGATGGAACGCGCAATTCGCGGCGTCTGAGCCGGCAAAAGGCTATTTGACCTGACTCAGCAGCAGCTTCCCAATCGTCTGCAACTGCATGTTCGAAGTGCCTTCGTAAATCTTGCCGATCTTCGCGTCGCGGTACAGCTTCTCGACCGGATAATCCTTCACGAAGCCATAGCCACCGTAGATTTCGACTGCCTTGCTCGCTGCGCGTTCCGCTACCTGCGAGGCGAAGTACTTCGCCATCGCCGCTTCCTTCACGAAGTCGAGTCCCGCATCCTTCAGCCGCGCGGCGTTGTAAACCATCATCCGCGTCGCTTCGATCTCTACGGCCATCTCGGCAAGCTGAAACAGCACGCCCTGGAATTCCGCGATGGGCTTACCGAATTGCTTCCGCTCTTTCGCGTAGCGCGCGGCATGGTTCCATGCGCCCTGCGCGAGTCCGAGCATCTGCGCGCCAATGCCGATGCGCCCCTCGTTCAGCGTTTCGATCGCGATCTTGTAGCCCTTGCCCACCTCGCCCAGCACGTTCGCGGCCGGCACCTTGCAGTCATCGAAGATCAGCTCGCATGTCGAAGAGGCACGGATGCCCAACTTGTCTTCCTTCTTGCCCACAGAAAATCCGGGGAAGTGCTTCTCTACCAGGAATGCCGTAATGCCCTTGTAGCCCGCCGCCCGATCCATCGTTGCGAAGACGATGAACACGCCGGCTTCCTTCGCATTCGTAATCCACAGCTTCTGTCCATTCAGCACATAGTGGTCGCCCTTGCGCTCCGCCCGCGTCTCCAGCGCAAAGGCATCGCTGCCGGAGCTGGCCTCGCTCAGTGCGTATGCGCCCACCATCTCCGTGGCGAGCTTGGGCAGATACTGCTTCTTTTGCGCTTCGTTGCCCCAGCGCAGCAGCGCATTGATAGAGAGCGTGTTCTGCACGTCCACCATTACGCCGACCGAGGGATCAACGGCAGAGATCTCTTCCACCGCCAGAATGGCCTCGAAGAACGTGCCGCCCGCGCCGCCGTACTCCACCGGAATTTCAATTCCCATCAAACCCAGATTGAAGAGCTGCGGCAGCAGGGACGCGTGAAAGTGCTGCTCCTCGTCCATCTTGCGTACCAGCGGCCCGATGATCTCGCCGGCAAACTGGCGAACCGTGTCACGAAACATCAGCTCATCTTCGGAAAGCCGGCTCAACGGCGATGCATGCGGAGATTCCAGGGCAACGACGGACATGGTATGAACACCTCACTTCTACAAATTGACGGTGAAAGAAGCCGCGCAGTCTCCGTCCAAACGGAAGAGTGTAGCAGGCTCAGTTGAACGCACGCATCCTGACGCAATCGCCAAGACGCCCTGGCACAGTGCCCTCGGATTCCGCCGTTACCCGGACCGCTCTGGCGTCAGTATGACTGCGATGAGCGACGCCACCGCCAGCAGCATCGACGGCAGGAACCCATGATGAGGAAACACCACCGCTCCGAGCGCGCCCAGCAATGCTCCGCAGGCGTATCCCACCCAGCTCAACACGAAGGCGCTCACCTCGGCGCGCGAATTTCGCGGATTCATGATCGCTTCGCCCAGCAGCTCCAGGTCCCCGGTGATGAACGTGGTGTTCAGGTGGAATCCGCCGATGTGCCGGAAAGCGCCGTTTTGTATGCCGAGAATACAGGCCAGCAGCAGCAACAAATATGTGTTGGCTCCGGCGTTCTTCCACGCCAGCATGAGCAACACGATCGACTCGATGAAGAGAACAGCGATACGCTGCGCCTTCGTCGGCGCTTCGCCGGCAATCCTCGCCAGGAGACGCGCGATGATCACTCCTGCCAGAAACGCCGCAACGAGCCCGCCGCGAAGCGCAGCTTCTCTTGGATTCCGCTGCAGCAGCGAAATGGCGAGCAGCACGGTGTTGCCCGTCATGTTCGCCACAAAGACGCGCCCGCTCAGCAGGTAGGCGGCGGCATCGACAGAGCCGGCCACCGCGCAGAGCAGGCAGATCAGCGGGATCGCGCGTTTCGCCAGCCGCGGATGTACGGCCTGCTTTGGCATAGAGCTTTCTGAGTTGGATGCGCCGCCCGCCTGCACTCTACGGAAATGCGCCGTTCAGGCGGGAAGTCCGGGCCCGTGCTCGACAGGCGCTTGCGCAATCCGCAATTCCGGGCGTCGCCGCGATACCCAGGGCGAGCGGTGCACGATGGTCAGCTTCTCCCGCGACAGAATCTTCCGCGCCTGCGTGCGCGCATGGTTCGCCCACGGGCCTACCGGGTCCAGCTTCAGGTACAGCGTCCAGTGGCGCAGCGCACGCCGCCGCTCTCCGGTGCGCTCGTAGGCCAGCGCCAGGTTGTAGTGCGCATCGGCATACTTGGGCACCAGCCGTATCGCGCTGCGGTACGCTTCGATCGCATCGGGCAGGCGCTCCAGCTCATCCAGCACGTTGCCGAGGTCGAAGAAGGCCAGCGCATAGCCCGGATCGGAGACGGTCGCGCTGCGGTACAGCTCCTCCGCGCGACGGAAGGCCCGGCGGTTGTAGCAGATCGTGCCCAGGTTGATCGAGGAAGGCGCGTGGTGCGGATCCAGGTGCAGCACCTCCTCATACGCTTCGGCCGCCTCATCCATCCGGCCGCTCTCCTCAAGCTGCACTGCCTGCAGGAACAATGCGGAGACCCGCCCGTCCAGCGCCACCGGATTCGGGTTGGTATTCGCCACAACCGACAGCTCGCCGGGAGCCGGCGCGTCGAAATCGAAGACGAACTGCCGCGCAATCGGCTCCATCACCGCACCGGAATGGCGAAAGACCACGCGCGAACCGCGACGCGAAGCAGTCGCCTCCAGCAGAGGATTGCTCATGCCGGAGACGGCCTGCATGGCATCCACAGAGGCAACGATGTTGGCGACAGAAATACAGTTGGCGCGAAGATCACGAAGCTTTCGGAGTTTGACCAGGTCCTGAAAGCTGTACGACTCGCCCATCTCGATCAGGCCCGCACGCTCCCATGCCGAAATCTGCCGGGCACGAAGGCGCAGAATGCGAAGAACGTCCTGACGGCTATATCTGCTCACAGCGTCACGCTCGTCGAGGGCACGAAGCCCCATCTGCTCCAGACCGCTCAAAGCATTTTCGGCAATCGCGTACAGCGTTTCTGCAACTACCGAGAGAATCCTCGTGCATCACGGCATTCCCGAAGATGCTTTAGCGCGATTATGCGGAGTCGCGGCAGAGCGGTGCAAGCCGCAAAGCGTAAATAAGAGAGGAAAAAGGGGTACAAAACCCAAGAGGAACCGAGGTTGGTTCCACCTTGTCTGGAGCCGACGACCGGACTTGAACCGGTGACCTGCCGATTACGAATCGGCTGCTCTACCAACTGAGCTACGTCGGCATTCCCTAGTGGATTGTAGCTTCGAGAAGCAGAAACGGTAAAGCTGCGACCGCGCTTCCGCCCCTGTATCGTGACCCCATGAAGCTCATCTTTCTCTATGGTCCGCCCGCATCCGGCAAGCTGACCATCGCACGTGAGGTCGCCGCACTCACGGGTATTTCTGTCTTTCATAACCACCTCATCGTGGATGCTGTTGCTTCAGTCTTCCCATTCGGCACGCCAACCTTCGTCGCTCTGCGCGAGTCGTTCTGGCTCACGGTGATGCGTGAGGCTGCTCGCGAAGGACGTTCGGTCCTATTTACCTTCGCGCCGGAGCCGACCGTCTCGCAACAGTTTCCGGAGAGAGTCCAGGAGGAGGTCGATCGCGCTGGCGGTTCCGTCGTGTTTGTGCGCCTGACCGTGTCGCTCAGTGAGCAGGAGCGCCGACTCGGAGAGTCGAGCCGCAAAGAATTCGACAAGATGCGTTCCGTGGAGCTGCTACGGAAATTGCGTGACGGCTTCCAAGCGTGCGAGGCGAAGATGCCTCCGGCCACCCTGACCATCGACACGACGCAGGTGCATCCGCGTGATGCCGCGCTCTCGATCGCCCGCGAGTTGGGTCTGACGATCCGTTCATAGGTCAACTTTTCTCGATTCGGCAGGGTCGCGTTCCCCCTTCCGAACACGAAAAAGCCACCCGGCAACAGGGTGGCTTTTTCTCTAGGGAGAATAGTTCCAACGGAGGCAAGGCCATCAGAACTTTCTTGGCGTCATAGTATGGGCGGCCTATTGGGGTGTCAAGGCCAAATCATTTTCGTCGTAAACAATAGATTTTATTGAGCTTATCCGGAGAGTGCGATTCAGGTGAAACACCTCGTATATTCGCCTTATATTCGCTTATGGCAATATTTTCACTTCTGCTAACATGCGCCAATTGTTCAGGTTAGTAAAGGCGCTGCACTGTTCATGAGTCAATTTGAGGGGCACAACTGTAGCAATCCGGCCACATCCGGTCGCATACCTGCCACAGTTCTCTTTCACCGCAGATTGAGTTTGATGAACTCCATCTCCTCCACGGATGAGGCGGGCTTGCCTCGTGCAATGCGGTACAGCGCCCGACCGCCGCCAAGAAAAAGTCCCAGTAGGAAGGTCGCGCCGCAGGTGATCAGGCAGAACGTCACGACATTCACCAGCAGCCGTGCCGCTTTTGTCGTCTCTGGAACGTAGCCCGCCGGATTGTTCCAGGTCACGGAAGCTTCGTAGTTTACCTTGTCGAGCAGCTTATGCGCATCGGCGGCATCGAACCCACCGCTCGTAATGGCGACCAGCAGGCCGCTGCGGCGCGTGGCAAGGGCTTGGGCATTGCTGCTCTCCAGCGCAGCCGTGAAGGGCTGCTGCGGCTGATTGCCTCCCTTCAGATACGCCGCAATCGCGCGCTCACGCTCCGCTGCGATCTGCGGCGTCGGATACTCGATGATCGTGAGCGTGCCCTCTCCACTTCGCAGGTTGAAGCCACCGCTGAGCACTTCGGGGCTCTTGCCGAAGTCGACCAGCGCAGCCGGCAGCACACCGCCGCTGCGCGTGTAGCCCTGCGGCCCGAGCGAATAGCGGGTATGCGTCGGTTCCAGATCGGTGCGTGGCAGGAAGCCGGGCAATGCGGGCGGCACACCCGCCGATCCGCCCACCTTCGGCACTCGTTCCGCAAGCTCGCGCAACGCCGCGGCAGACATCGCAGTCAGATGGTCGAACTTCGCGTCGACTACCGTCGCGCCATTCCAGAAGAGCACGCGGTCGCCATTGGCCGCTCCGCCCTGCCCGATGTCTTCAGGAGCCATCCCGGGAATGCGATAGAAGGTGTAAGCCGCATACGCGCCGGAAGCGTCGGCGAATCGCATCGCGCGGACCGTGACCGTGTTTACGTTGTTCTTGTAGGTGCCCGAGGCGAAATCGCGGAAGCCGTCCTCGACCAATACCTGAGCATTCCCCGCATCTGCCATGCCCGGCTCGGTTATCTTTTCCAGCTTGCCCTGCAGTTCAAAACCCGCGAAGCTCTCCGGCAGCAGAGGAGCGGGCGCCGCCGTCGCGATCACCTTCTTCGAAAGCGTGGCATCGAGGGGCACCTGAGCACGGACCATCTGCGGGAGCAGGGAACACGCAACCAGGGCAGTGGATACAAACGCCAATCGAAAGGGAGGCACGGAGCACAACATCACCTCCAAGTTTACTCTTCTGTTGGCAGTGATCTGACAAAGAAGCGATGGCCATCGGCGTTCTGTCTCATGCGGACTCGATCGCCAGATCTCCGGAGCCCGTGTCCGGAAATTCCGTAACCCACACGCCCTCGCAAAGCAGATCGCTCCCGCCGCCGCTGTCACCCGGCTAAAATGATTTAGACTCCTGCCATCTATGGACCAGACCCTCGAGAACCTGATTCGCTTGCAGCAGCTCGACGGGGAAATCCGCCAGCTCCGCGCCTCGCTTGACGCCACGCCGCGCCGCATCCGCTCCATCGAGAGCGAGCTCGGCCGCCCACGCAAAGAGCATCGCCGATCTCGAACAGCGCCAGCGCGAAGAAGAAGCTCTGCGCCGCCGTCTGGAAAGCGATCTCAAGGATCAGCAGGGGAAGATCGCAAAGTCGCGCCAGCAGCTCAACATCGTGCAGAACCAGGCGCAGTCCACTGCGCTCGAACACCAGATCAGCTTCGCCGAGCAGGAGATCAGCCGTTTCGAAGACACCGAGCTCGAAAGCATGGAGCGCTCCGACATCGTCGAGCGGGACCTGCTCGCCGCGCGCCAGCAGCACGCAAGTCACGCCGCCTATCTCGAAACGGAAAAGTCCGCCGCGGCGCGCAGCACCGCGCTGGAGCAGGCCGACCTCAGCAAGTGGCAGGCAGGAACGCGCCGCGCTTCGCCCCCAGATTGACGAAGACCGCCTCGCCGAATACGACCGCATCGCCGCCGCGCGCGGCACCGCGCTGGCCCGCGCCCGCGATCAGCGCTGCACCGGCTGCCAGATGGGCATCCGCCCGCAGCTCTGGAATCAGCTACGCGACGGCCAGTCGATGAAGTGCGAAAGCTGCGGTCGCATCCTCTACGTGGACAATCGACGCGAGCCGCAAATTGAAACGGGCCGGCCCGGCGGCGCCGGCAACATATCCAACGCCCACACCGCATGAAGCGAATTGCTGTCGACATGGACGAGGTGCTCGCCGACGCCCTCGGCAAGCTCATCCGCCTCTACAACGCGGAGTTTTCCGAAGACCTGACCGTCGAGGATATGTGGGGCAACTGGATGGTGAACGTGCTCCCGGCTGAGCCGCCAGGACCGGCTGATGGCCTATCTGCAGGAAGACGGACTTCTTCGAAGACCTCGACGTGATGCCGGATAGCCAGCGCGTCCTCGAACGCCTCTCGCGCCGCTATGAAATCTTCGTCGCCACCGCAGCCATGGAATTTCCCAACTCCTTCGGCCCGAAGTTCCGCTGGCTGGAGCGGCATTTCCCATTCCTCTCGCCCACGCGCTTCGTCTTCTGCGGAGACAAAAGCATCCTGCATGCCGACTATCTCATCGACGACATGCCGCGCCACTTCCAGCGCTTCGCCGGCCAGGGCGTACTCTTCACCGCCGCGCACAATGCCAACGTGGTGGCCAAGGTGCGCGTCAACAATTGGCTGGAAGTGGAAGACCTCTTCTTCCCGCAGTGATCGTCACGAATGGCCAACCGTCTATACCTTCTGCATCGGACCGCCGCCGTTCACAACTGCTCGCACCGGCGGCACTCCATTGCTGCGGGTCGCGCCCGGCTTCACTCCGTTGCGAATCCCCATCGGCGCGCCCATACGGCCGCAGGTTATACGCTGGCTGGGCTACTGCCTGCTGATGCATGGTGACGATGATCGCTGTCGCCGGTGTCCTTCCCCGCGCAGCGATAGCTATGCGGCGTGCTGGCGTCGAAGTACACTCCGTCGCCCGGGTTCAGCACCTGTACCGAATCGCCGTGCCGCACCTCCAACTCGCCCTCCAGCACGTAAAGAAATTCGAAGCCCGGATGGACATGCGGCCGGATCTCCTGCGTCTTCCGCACCGGCAGGAATTCCGCATAATACGGATCAAGCTGGCGGTCCGGCACCATGAAGCCGATGCTCTCGAAGAAATAAGTCGGGTCTTCAACGCCCGTCTGTGGCAGCCGCAAACGGTCGCTCTTGCGATGCACGCGAAATAGCGACGCCGGCTCGGGCTCGAAGAAGAACGAGAGGTCCTTGTTGAAGACCATCGCGATGCGCGCCAGGTTGCGCAGCGTGGGCACAACGCGGCCGGTCTCCAGTTGCGAAAGGAAGCTCGCCGACAGTCCGGTATGCTTCCCCAGCTCCACCAGCCCCATCGATCGCTTCAGCCGCAGCCGCTTGATGCGTTCGCCAATTCGCTTCTCTGTGATGAAGGCCTCTGCCGCTGCGCCATCCGCTTCCGGCGTGCGTCGTCAAGCTTTCGGGGTCTACTGCCTTCGGTCCAGTCCGCTTCGCGGAGTCATCCTTGCGTTGTATCGTTACAGGTTGCATCGGTACGCCTCTTCCCTGATCGGCTTTTGGATGGCCCTGGACCGTTTTCACGAAAAGATGCGGCCTCTGAGTGCTGCTGATGCGGTTTTCCTTAGCAAAGGCTGCTTGGCTGAAATGCGAGTGAGGCCCCAGGACTTGGGAAAACGGTGGATCGCCTGGTACAGCAGTCTTGTACGGCAGTAAAGATGCGGCACGCTCCCGGCGAAAAGAGCGCTCCCGCAGGAAAGCGTCGGAATGGATGCGGCATGGAACGCCATCATCACGTTTGCCGCCGTCGCATCCAATGCGCTGGGCAGATCTGATATGACGCGGAAGCTTCTCGTGTGCGGCGGAACCGGACTCATCGGGAGAGCGCTGACCCAGCATGCCACCCGCGATGGGGTGCAGATTGTGCTGTTGGTGCGGCGCCCCACGCGCCGCCACTCCGATCCGAACCTCGTCGAGATCGAATGGCACCCGGACCGGCCCCTGCCCGTCGCCGACCTGGCGCCGCTCGAAGGCTGCTACGCCGCCGTGCACCTGGCGGGAGCCAGCGTCGCCGGCCATCGCTGGACGCCCGCCTACAAGCGCCTCATCCTGAACAGCCGTGTCGACACCTCGCGCGCTCTCGGCCGTATCTTCACCGCACTCGCAGCTCCGCCGCCCGTGCTCGTCGCGGCATCGGCCATTGGCTACTACGGAAATCGCGGCAATGAGGTGCTCACCGAAGCCTCGCGTCCCGGCAAGGGCTTCCTGCCGGAGGTCTGTCAGGCATGGGAGGCGGCTACCGCCGGGCTTGCGCCGCGCGTGGTCCAGTTGCGCTTCGGAGTCGTTCTCACTGCGCGTGGCGGAGCGCTGCCTCGACTGCTGCCTCTCTTCCGCCTTGGCCTCGGCGGCCGCCTGGGCAACGGCCGCCAGTGGATGAGCTGGGTCTCGCTGGAAGACGCGATCGCCGCCATCGAGTTCGCCATCGCGCAGCCCGAGTTGAGCGGCGCCTTCAATACCACAGCGCCGCACCCGGTCACGAACGCCGAGTTCACCCGCACTCTCGGCCTCATCCTGCACCGCCCCGCGCTGCTTCGCGTACCCTCGCTGGTGCTGCGCGCTGCACTCGGTGAAATGGCGCACGAAGCGCTGCTGGCCAGCGCCCGCGCCATTCCGGAGCGCCTGCTCGCCGCCGGTTTCCTATTCAGTCATGAGCGGCTGGAACAGACCGTCACCGAGATGGTCTGATCGCAACAACCGCCCGCTCCGTCTGCTACGCTGGAGCCCAGCAATGCAGCGCGATCAGAGAGAACAACCGTGGCCTTGGATTGCGCTTCTTCCGGCTGCTCTTCTGTCGGGGTTTGCGGCTGGTTGCGGCGCGCCCGCCGCGCCCCTGCCCGCCCACTCTGAACCTGCCCCAGCCGGTGCGGGATCTCACCGCAGTTCGCGCCGGCGACATCGTCCATCTCACGTTCTCCGTCCCGCAGAAGACCACCGACAAGCTGCCCGTTCGCGGCCCCATGACGGCAACGCTCTGCCGCAGCGTGGATACCGGACCCTGTCAACCCGCTGGCACGCTCGCCATCCCGGCGCAGGCAAAGTCCGCGTCCATGGACGACCCCCTGCCGCCTGAGCTTCGCCAGGGTCCGCCTCGTCTCCTGGTGTATAAGGTCGCCATCCTGAACCACGCCGCAAAATCCTTCGCCGAATCCGCGCCCGCCTGGACAGTCGCGGGAGCCGCACCGGCCCCGGTCACCGGCCTTACCGCCACGCCGCGGCGCAACGGCATCGTGCTCTCCTGGCAGGGAACGGCCTGCACCCGCCGATGCGGTTCGCTTCGACCGCACACGCACCTCCGCGCCGCCATCGCAACCGGAGTCCAAGGAAAACAACGCCTTCATCGGCCGCAAAGCGACACCTGAAGAACCGGCTGAGCAGGTTCTCCGCGTGCCCGAAACCGGGTCCGGCCGCCTCTCCTTCGCAGTGGACACCACCGCCCACACCGGCAACAGCTACCGCTATGTAGCGCAGCGCATCCAGCAGGTCACGCTCGGCAGCCGCAGGCTGGAAGTCGCGAGCTCCCCAGCTTTGCCGGTCGAGACTGCGTACCGCGACGTCTTCCCGCCGCCCGTGCCGACAGGGCTGGTTTCCGCCGCGGACACAGCCGCCAAAGCCATCGATCTCGACTGGACACCCGACGTCGATCCCGGCCTCGCCGGATACATCATCTATCGCCGCGCCGCCGGCATCGAATCAGCCGCCCGAGCGCATCTCTGCCGCCGGCAAGCCGGTGACAACTTCATCCTGGAGCGACACCAGCGCCATGCCCGGCCAGCGCTACGCCTACTCGGTCAGCGCCATCGATACCTCCGGAAACGAGAGCCGGCGCTCCGCCGAGATTGAAGACGAATGGAACGCGCCTGTCCCATCACCCAATCCCCAACCCTGAGTCTGAGGAGCAACCACACATGCGCTACTGCCGCCTCGAAACCGCCAACGGACCCCGCTACGCCACAGTCGAAGACCGTGAGGGCGGCCCGTGGGTCATGGCCCTCATCGCCCCACCGCCGGAGTCACACGTCAACGTACGATCCGGCCGAGTCCTTCACGCCGATCGGCGCTCGCTGCTGCCAGGCTTCTGCCGCCCGTCGAGCCTTCAAAGATCGTCTGCGTCGGCCGCAACTATCGCGAGCACGCCGCCGAGCTGGGCAATCGAAGTTCCCACGGCGCCTCTGCTCTTCTTCAAGCCGCCGTCTTCGCTGCTTGCGCCCGGCGCCGCCATCCGTCTGCCCGCGGAGTCCTCCAACGTCCACTATGAAGGCGAGCTCGCCGTCGTCATCGGACGCCAGGCGCGTGCGCTCAAAGCCGATACTGACCTGCGCCCCTACGTCCGCGGCTACACCATCGTGAACGATGTCACCGCGCGCGATTTGCAGAAGTCCGATGGCCACTGGACGCGCGCCAAGGGCTTCGACACCTTCTGCCCTTGCGGCCCGGTCGTTTCGAGCGAAGTCAATCCCGCCGCCGGCCTTATCCTCCAAACTCGGCTGAATGGCGACCGAAAACAGTACGGCACCACGCGCGATTTCATCTTCCTCATCCCTCACCTGCTGGTCTACATCACGGCCTGCATGACGCTCGAGCCCGGTGATCTCCTTCCCACCGGCACACCCGCCGGCGTTGGCCCCATGGCTGCGGGCGATACA
The DNA here is from genome assembly GCA_963758545.1 of uncultured Acidobacteriaceae bacterium. Classification (GTDB taxonomy): domain Bacteria; phylum Acidobacteriota; class Terriglobia; order Terriglobales; family Acidobacteriaceae; genus KBS-83. The sequence continues at coordinate 542,077 of CAVWVY010000003.1, forward strand.
GTGGAGGTCGAAATCGAGGGCCTGGGCGTGCTGCAAAAATCCCGTTGTCTAGCCAGCTCTATCTTTGCGCTTTAGCGATGTCTTATCCCGGCCGGGGCGACGAAATCCAGCCGTGATTCCGCGTCCGCCGAGCCCCTCGCCGTCTTTGGCCGCATCTTAAAGAGAAAGCTATCCGCGCAAGTTATAGAATGGAAGAGACAGGGGAATTCATCATGGCAAAAACAGTGCTAGAGCAGCTTCGCAGCATGACCACGGTGGTGTCCGATACCGGCGATTTCAACTCGATCAAAAAGTTCAAGCCGCAGGACTCCACAACGAATCCGTCGCTCATCGCCGCCGCGGCGCAGATGCCTGAGTACTCTGACATCGTCGACGGTACCCTGAAGAACGCGCGGCAGCAACTCGGCGAAAGCGCTGACGAGAAGAAGGTCGCCAATCTCGCGTTCAAGCAACTGGCCGTCGAGTTCGGCAAGCGCATTCTGCAGATCATTCCCGGCCGAGTCTCTACCGAAGTGGACGCGCGTCTCTCCTACGACAGGGAAAAGTCGATCAACACGGCGCGCGAGATCATCAAGGACTATGAGAGCGCAGGTATCAGCCGCGAGCGTGTCCTTATCAAGTTCGGCCTCCACATGGGAAGGCATTCGCGCCGCCGAGGAGCTTGAGAAGGAAGGCATTCACTGCAACATGACCCTGCTCTTCGGTCTCCATCAGGCGATCGCTTCCGCCGAAGCCAAGGTCACGCTCATCTCGCCCTTCGTCGGCCGCATCCTCGACTGGTACAAGAAGGACACCGGCAAGGACTACCAGGGTGCCGACGATCCCGGCGTGAAATCCGTCACCACCATCTACAACTACTACAAACACTTCGGCTACAAGACGGTGGTCATGGGCGCCAGCTTCCGCAACACGGGTGAGATCAAAGAGCTCGCCGGCTGCGATCTGCTGACCATCGCTCCCAAGCTGCTGGCCGAGCTCGACTCCGATCAGTCCGAGCTGCCGCGCAAGCTGGATCCGGAGAAGGCGAAGTACCTGAAGATCGACAAGATCCCCATGGACCAGGCCACCTTCGAAAAGATGCATGCCGCCGATCGCATGGCGCACGACAAGCTGAAGGAAGGCATCGAAGGCTTCTCCAAGTCTCTCGAAGAGCTGGAGCAGCTCCTCGCCAACCGCCTCGCACAGCTGGAGCAAAAAGAGCTGGCCGCAAAGTAAGCAACCGCTTCAGGTACAAAGAGGGCAGCCCGTCCCGGCTGCCCTCTTCTGTTTGTCTTCATGAACCTGTTTGGGTGTCCTGCCGCGAAAGTGTGATGCCGCCGCTGGTCCGCGTCGCATCGGCGAAGCTCAGCAGTTTCAGTGGAATGTACTCTTGTGTTCCTGCTTCGGGCCAAAAGAGCACTCACGTCACCGGATTGCTAAAGAAGTAGTACCCCGACCCACCCGTGCTATTGGTTTCGCGCAACTGTCACGCTACATTCACGTTCATATAATTCCCGGGCCAGAGTACTCACGACGGTGAGGTAAGCCAATCCCGAGGGATTACAAGCGGATACCGGACGCGGTCCACGAACATTGCTGTACCTGCCTGGAGCGGCAGTTCTGTATCGGCCGTCTCTTAGGCCTCAACGCCTTCGGTATCACGCGGCGTTTCTCAACGGGGAAAGCCGCTACCGTGGCGCGGCCTCGGGACATCGACAGGAACCCGCCCCGGTTGCTGAAAGGATGTTGCCATGGTTCCCCAGGAACACATGCTCCGTTCGCTCTTCCACGAGCTCGTGGGAGACTGCTACAGCCAGGGGGCCGGCGTCGATGACGCCGAAATCTCCACGTACGTGGCTGACCTGCTCACCGACTTCACGGAAAATGAGCGCATCTACTCCCTGCGCGACGAGATCGGCCGTCCGCTGCGCGATCTGGATGCCATGCTGCTCGCCGCAGACCCGGTGAACGGCACCGCAGCCTCCTTCGACGCGGAGCGCTCCGCCCGCAAGCAGATCGGCGACTATGCGCTCTTCTTCGCCGGCATGTATCCAGAGGCGGTGGGCGTTTCCTCCAAGCCCATCACCTTCGAGCGGCTGGTCGAGACCGGGCGCGACTCCTACTCCATCGTCGCCGCCTTCAACCTCTTCGAGTACGCCCGCGAAGCCGCACTCTTCGAGCGCCTCTCGGAGAAGTTCGAGACCTGCATCTTCGGCCTCAATCTGGTCCGGAAAGAGCTGGATCGCCGCCGCGCGCTGACGCCCGGCAAGGGCAGGGAGCAGCAGTACTTGATGTAGGAGAAGTCTTCCGGATCCCTCCACCCTCGTCATTCCGGCCGGGAACCAGAACTCCTGACCGAAGCGAAGTGGAGGGATCTGCTGTTTGTTAACCGCGCAAAGAAGCGGGGCAGTCGAAGCAAAGCGACCTCCTACATTCCCGATCGCGTCCGGTAATTCGGCTCCGGCACGTTGAACGCCTGGGCCACCTGGTGCAGCTCCGTGCGCAGCTTCTCCCACTGTTGCGCCGTCGCAGTGTTCAGACTCAGGTTATAGATCAGTGGATCGATCTGTCCCGCGGTATCCACCATCGCGGCCACCTGGTCCTCAGCCTTGCGGTTCTTCTTGAAGGCCTCCAGCGCCTGCTTCGCCTGCTTTTCGAACGTAGCCGCCAGCCCGCGAGCGTCTTTCTCGCGGCTCGTTCCGCGAATCGTGCTCTTCTTCAGCGCTGAGTCAAAGCTCTTCCGGAAGGGCGGCGTATCGTCTCTGACGTTCTGCATCAGCCGCGCCAGGTCCTTATCGTTGACTCGGCTCTGGTCCTGCGCTCTCGCCCCGGAAAAAGCCGTCAGCAGGAACACCGCCATTGCTACAAAGCTCACGTACCGTCGCACCATTTCGGCCTCCCTTTTCGATCGTGCAGTAGAGCATACGACACGGCCTGGGAAGGTTGCACTCCGCTCGCCGGCCGTCATTCCAACACTCCCGTCATATCCCCGTAACCGCCCGCTCATCTTGCGCTCGTAGCCTTGCTGGCGGCGAGCAGGCAGCTCGCGAGGGGGAGACAGTCGTCCATGCAACAATGCAATCGCACCCGCCGCACCATCCACGCTCTGGCACAGGCCACCGCCGTTCTCGGTATCGCTTTGGCCACACTTGCTGCTGGAGCCGAACAGCCCGCAGACCACGGTAAGTACGATCACTTCTGGCCCGGCAATCTCGTCGTCAGCCGCAGCGTCTATGACAACAATCCGGCCAACGTGAAGGTGGGCACCATCCTGCCGCCGAACTGCGCCAGCACCCAGGGCGGATGCAGCGCCTCCACCGGCGCCATCGCCAACGGCACCTATCCCTTCGTCTTCAACAACGACATCTACGACGCCTCCTTCGGCATCACCTCGCGCATCTTTCTCGACCAGCTCACGCCCGACGGCCGCATCATCGATTCACTCGAAGTCCCCAACAGTCTGTCCGTTTCCGGCAAATCAGACCGCGGCATCAGCAAAAGCGATCAGCTCGTCACCAGCTTCAGCTCCAAGTCGGAGATCGGCCTTCACCTCTCCACCGATCACCGCTATCTCACCTTCATGGGCTATGTCGCGCCGGTGAACACCATCGACGTTTCGAACTCCAACACACCTCTCGCCATCGATCCCACGAATCCGGTAGGTCAGGAATTCCTTCGCGGCGTCGCAGCTGTGGACCGCCACGGGCACTTCAGCTTTACCGAGACCAACGCCTACAGCGGCAACAACGGCCGCGCCGCGATCCTCAACAACACCGACGGTGAGCCGTTCTTCTACACCGCGGGCAATGCCGGCAACGGCGCCAATCCCCAGCCCAACGGCATCGTGCTCGGCGCAGGCGCGCAGTTCGTCGACCTGGCCACGAAGCACGAAGCCCAGCAGGACCCCGGCACGCCCACCCCGGTCTCGAGCTTCTCCGTCACTGAGCTCGGCGCTAAGGCCGACAAGATCGGCAAGGACGACAACTTCCGCGGCATGACCGTCTTCAACAACGTCCTTTATTACACCAAGGGCAGCGGCAGCAACGGCGTGAACACCGTCTACTTCGTAGACACGACAGGCAAGGCATGCCCCAACGGCGTTGGCCTGCCTGCGGCCAATGCGAAACTTCCTGCCAGCCCTCTCACCTATGACCCCGCAGCGCTCCAGACCACCGGCCTGCCATCGAACATGTGCATCCTCGCTGGTTTTCCGACTGCATTGGCTAAGACCGCAAAGGTCGTTGCCTTTCCCTTCGGCATCTGGTTCGCAAATGCGACCACGCTCTATGTAGCCGATGAAGGCGACGGCTACACCGGCGGCACGGACCTCTACACCCACGCCGCCGCGCAAACCACCGCCGGCCTGCAGAAATGGGTCTTCAACACCACCACCAATACCTGGAACCTCGCCTACACGCTGACCAACGGTCTCCAGCTCGGTGTGCCCTACACCGTGCACGGCTATCCCTCTGGAAACAATGCTGCAACCAGTCTTCCCTGGGCGCCCGCAACCGGCGGCCTGCGCAACATCGAAGGCCGCGTCAATCGTGACGGCACCGCTACCATCTGGGCTATCACCTCCACCGTCAGCGGCGGCGGCGACGTAGGCGCCGACCCTAACCGGCTCGTGGTCATCAACGATCGCCTCGCCAACACCAGTGCGACCGTGGCCGCGAAGGAGAGATTCTCCATCGTGCGTCAGGCCGGATTCGCCGAGGTCCTGCGCGGCGTCGCCTTCGCTCCCGGCACCGGAGCGGACGACGACCACGGCCACGGCCGCTGGTAGTGAGAACGTAAGCCTCCAGTGCGGCAGACTGAGAGCCTCCGGCCTGCCGCATTTTTCGTCTCGAAGCGCGCCTCTCAGACCCGCTCCTCCGCCAGTTAGCGCCCCAGAGTCCCCACTCGCCGAAGGCGGTTTCGGGCCACCCGCCATCCACGATATCCTTAGATGTCGCAATATCTTTCAGCCGCTAAGGAGCCCCCGTGGCCACAACTCTTCCGCAGACCGCCGTGCAAAAATCCGAAACTGCCGACTACAAAGTCGCCGACATCTCGCTCGCCGACTGGGGCCGCAAAGAGATCACCATCGCCGAGCAGGAGATGCCCGGCCTCATGTCCATCCGCGCCAAGTACGCGCCATCCAAGCCGCTCGCCGGCGTGCGCGTCACCGGCTCGCTGCACATGACCATCCAGACCGCCGTGCTCATCGAGACGCTGGTCGATCTCGGCGCCGCCGTGCGCTGGGCCTCCTGCAACATCTTCTCCACCCAGGACCACGCCGCCGCCGCCATCGCCGCTGCCGGCGTTCCGGTCTTCGCCTGGAAGGGCGAGTCGCTCGAGGAGTACTGGTGGTGTACCGCGCAGGCGCTCGCGCACAAGGGCGGCCTCGGCCCGCAGCTCGTCGTCGATGACGGCGGCGACGTCACGCTGCTCATCCACAAGGGCGTCGAGCTCGAAAAGGGCGACCGCTCCTGGGTCGACGCGCCCGCCGAGAGCGAAGAGGAGCAGGTCATCAAGAACCTCCTCAAGGAAACCTTCAAGCAGGACCCGAAGCGCTGGACCAATGTCGCCAAGGAATGGCGCGGCGTCTCCGAGGAGACCACCACCGGCGTCCATCGCCTCTACAAGATGCTGGAGCAGGGCAAGCTCCTCGTCCCCGCCATCAACGTCAACGACTCGGTGACCAAATCGAAGTTCGACAACCTCTACGGCTGCCGCGAGTCGCTCGCCGACGGCATCAAGCGCGCCACCGACGTCATGGTCGCCGGCAAGGTCGCTGTCGTCTGCGGCTACGGCGACGTGGGCAAGGGCTCCGCGCACTCGCTCCGCGGCATCGGCGCGCGCGTCATCGTCACCGAGATCGACCCCATCAACGCCCTCCAGGCCGCGATGGAAGGCTTCGAAGTCACCACCATCGAAGACACGCTCGGCCGCGGCGACATCTACGTCACCTGCACCGGCAACGTCGACGTCATCACCTACGAGCACATGGAGCAGATGAAGGACCAGGCCATCGTCTGCAACATCGGCCACTTCGACAACGAGATCCAGATGGACAAGCTCAACGCCGCCAAGAGCGTCAAGAAGCTCAACATCAAGCCGCAGGTGGACAAGTACACCTTCCCCGGCGGCAACGCCATCTTCATCCTCGCCGAAGGCCGCCTCGTCAACCTCGGCTGCGCCACCGGCCATCCCAGCTTCGTCATGTCGAACAGCTTCTGCCAACCAGACGCTCGCGCAGATCGATCTCTGGAAGAACAAGGACACCTACAAGGTCGGCGTCTACACGCTGCCCAAGAAGCTGGACGAAGAGGTCGCCCGCCTGCACCTGGAAAAGATCGGCGTCAAGCTCACGCACCCTCTCGAAGAAACAGGCCGACTACCTCGGCGTTCCCGTCGAAGGCCCCTACAAAGCCGACCACTACCGCTATTAAGTAACCAACCGCGCCATAAATAAAGAGGCCACTCCGCAAAGGAGTGGCCTCTTTGCATCTGCGTGCCGGAAGAGAACACCGCGACATCGCATCGGCGCATGGCACCTGTCCGCTTCCGGACAGGTGCGCATAGAAGTGGACACCCCGCGCTCTTCATCGCATCGCCAATCTGGCTGCAAATGATTCAAAATGCTGCACCACATCGCCCCCTGCGTGTTCGGCAACACGCATGCTTAGAGATCAAGTAAGGAGAATATGTGACTGTGAATATGGCAATTTGCGGCAGCGCGGCGCTGCCTTCCGTGAAAATGCAACGTCGCCGCAATCGGTCACTCTCTTCTGTTGCTTTGTCCCAAGGGCCGCATATCTCGGAACACACGACTACAAGCGCTGGAACACGCGCCTGTCCCATCGCGTATCCGCAGGCATGGCTCTATCGGTAACAACGGCGTCACTGTTGTTCACACCCGTTCGATAACCATTCACGAGGAGAAGTCATGAAAATTCGCGTCGCTCTCACCGCTGCTCTCGCTGTCACTCTTCTTGCCGCCATCCCGGCTGCCAATGCTGCCGTCAGCATCCAATCGCCCGCGCATGCGTTCTTCCGCGGCGGCGAGAAGAATGTGAAATTCAAGATCCGCAACAGCACTGGCGCTCCGCTCGAGCTCAAGATCGGCGACAAGGTGGAAACGCTGCAGGCCGATCAGGTGCTTCCGCTCAAGCTGCCGGTAGGCACACGGGTCACCGCCAATGCCGACAATGGCCGCTACCATGCCGGAGACGTGCTCGTGGAAGTCACCGGCACCATGTACAGCGACTCCACCATCTCCATCGGCAAATAGCGATCTTTCCAACCGGCGTTGTGCCAGCGCAATCGCACTTGTGCGGAGTGCTAAGGTGGCGCAGATCATCGATCTGCGCCACCTGCGTTTCAGGCGGGCAGCAGCGATCTGCGTTTCCGTCTTCGAGCGAGTGTCCGGAAGCGGCCAACTATCGCGCGCTAGTGGACAGCAACTTCACCGCTGCGACGCCTGAATGGCCCGGAAGTCTTTGAAAATCTGTCTCTCCCGCGCTCCGCAGTTCGGCAGCAAACGTGCTTCTTGTCTATCCATCCTAAGGAGAAAGCGGCCGCGCCGGCTTGTCTCCCATGGGATCTGCCCGGCTGGTTGGGCAGAAGCTTGAGGAGACACGCTCACCATGCACGGGCTTTTCAGCGAACTGCGTTTCACACTTCGCCAGTTACGCCGCAGCCCGGCCTTCAGCGCGGCCGCTCTTTTTACCCTGGCCCTCTGCATCGGCGCCAACATCGTCATGTTTTCCGTCGTGCGCAACGTGCTTCTGCGCGTGCCGGACTACGCGCAGCCGCAGCAGCTCGTCGTCGTGCGCGAGGAGATTCACGCCGGCCCCGACAGCTTCAGCGATCTTCCCGTTAACGCCAACCATCTTCTCTACTGGCGGCAGCACGCAAAATCCTTCCAGGGCTTCGCCGCCATCGGCACGGAATCGCTGCCCCTCGGCGGCACCCAGCCGGAGCAGATTGGCGTCGCCCAGCACACCGCCAATCTTTTTTCGCTCCTCGGCGTGCAGCCCATTCTCGGCCGCACACTTCTTCCTGCGGAAGAGCAGCCCGGCCATCAGGTCGTCCTGCTCACCGAAGGTCTCTGGCGTCGCCGCTTTGCCGCCGATCCCAATATCATCGGCCACGCCATTCCGCTCGATGGCAAACCCTACACCGTTATCGGCGTACTACCCGCAAGCTTCACCCTCCCCAGCACTCAATTGCTCGGCAGTTTCCGTGGCACCAGCCACGCCCTGGAAGCCTTCATCCCCTTCGGCTGGACCGCCGATCAGCTCTCTGAAATCGAAGGAGACCACAATTACTTCGGCCTCGCCCGTCTCAAGCCCGGCGTTTCTATCGCGCAGGCTACGGCTGAGATGAATGCGCTCCAGCAGGCCATCGGCCGCCAGGCCCCGAACCATACCGTTTTCAGTGCCAACCTCATCGAGCTGCAACAATACCTCACCGGATCGAGCCGCAACTCGTTGCTCATGCTGCTCGCCGCCGTCGCGACTGTGCTGCTCATTGGCTGCGTCAACATCACCAATCTGCTGCTGGCCCGCGCCGCCGGCCGCGAGCACGAAGCCGCTGTGCGCTCCGCAGTGGGCGCAAGCCCATGCGCAATTAGTGCGCAGCGCGGTTGCAGAACCGCTTCTGCTCTCCGCCGCCGGATGCCTGCTCGGCATCCTGCTCGCTACCCTCGCCCTCCCCTTGCTGGCCCACGCCCTCCCCTCCACCCTGCCACTGCTGCATCCGCTGCGCATGGATGTGCCGCTCGTCCTCTTTGCCATTGGCGCATCGCTCGTCTGTGCATTGCTCTGCGGCCTGCTGCCCGCCATCCGCTTCGTCCGCAGCCATCCGCCAGCAGGCGCTGCGTTCGGAAAGCCGCACTGCCATCGGAATCCGCCGGCGGCAAGCGGCTGCGCCGCGCACTTGTCGTCGGCGGAGGTCGCTGCCAGCGTCACACTCGTCGTTCTCGCCGGCATGTTCCTGCTCAGCCTCTACCGCCTGCTCCGCGTCGACCGCGGCTTCGCCACCGAGCACGTCGTCGCTGCCGAGCATCGTCTTGCCGGACAAGCAGTACATCGGACGCCGCCGCGCGCGAAGCCTTCTATCAGCGCTCGCTCGATCGCCTGCGCCACCTGCCCGGCGTGCGCTCCGCCGGCGTCATCAGCGTGCTTCCCGCTCGAAGGCGACCGCTGGGGCGACATGATCTCGCATCCCCACCGACACGCGTCCGCTCTTCGCGCAGCCCGATGCCAAATACCGCTGGCTCAGCCCCGGCTACTTCGAGACCATGCAGATTCCGCTCCTCGCCGGCCGCTTCTTCACTCAGGACGACCTCGGCAAGAACGTTGCCATCGTCTCCGAGCGCGCGGCGCAGGGTTGCCTGGCATGGCCGAGAATCCCGTCGGCCAGTTCTTCCGTCGCGGAGACCCCGACGAACAAGCCCTTCCAGGTCATCGGCGTGGTCGGCGATGTTCGCGCCATCGATCTTGAGCGAGCAGCCCGTCGCCATGGTCTACGTGCCCCTCACCTATCGCTCCAACAAACCGGATCCTTCGTCATCCGTACCGCGAACGATCCCGCCACGATGTCCGGCGCCATCCGCAAATCCATCTGGGGCATCGACGCGCAGGTGCGCCGTCCCGGAAGTCCGCACCATGGAAACCATCGTCGACGGCTCGCTCGCCGCGCGCAACTTCCAGCTTCACCTGCTGCTTGCCTTCGCCGCCTGCGCGCTCGTCCTCGCCGCGCTCGGCATCTACGGCGTCGTCGCCTACTCCGCATTGCAGCGCACACGCGAGCTCGGCATCCGCATCGCGCTCGGCGCGCAGCCCGCGCAGATTTATAAGCCTCATCCTCGAGGACGGCGTCACTCCCGTGCTCGTCGGCAGCCTCGTCGGCATCGCCTTCGCTGCCCTCGCCGCGCGTGCCATCAGCGGATTGCTCTTCGGTGTCGGTGGGTTCAACATCGGCATCGCCGTCATAGCCGCGGCCGTTCTGCTCCTCACCGGCGGCGTTGCCAGCCTGATCCCCGCCATCCGCGCCACCCGCATCGATCCCGTGCAGGCCCTCCGCACTGAATAGCGAATAAGGCGCCCCACTTCAGCGCGTGGAAACTCTACGCAACCGCCATTTCCCTGAATCTCCGCGGCGCGCCGCTGAATCTCCAAGGAAGCAGCTTTGCCAATGGACCGAGCGAGATGATCCCCACTCTCATTGCCATCAGCGCCCTCATCCTGCTGACCGCCGGATGGATCAAACGCTCACGAGACCGGCGTGAGTTGGCAGAGCACAGCATCACCCCGGAAGCGCTCCATGCAATGCTGGCTTCAGACCGGGAGGTGCTCGTCTTCGATGTGCGCCTGCCACTCGACCTGTTGGCCGATTCGAAAGTCATTCCCGGGCGCAAAGCGGATCCCTCCCAAGGAAGTGCTGGAGAATCCATCGCTGATTCCGAAGGAGAAGGAAGCGGTCGTCTACTGCACCTGTCCCAGTGACAAGACCAGCCGTGCCATCCTGCGCAAGGCGCTCGCCATGAATTTCACGCGTATCAAGTTCCTAAAAGGCGGCCTGGATGGCTGGAAGGCCAAAGGCTATCCAGTCGAGCCATACACCCAATCCTTTCATCTCGACAGCGCAAGCTAGCCGAATTTCGCGCGGGCCTCGTCATCCTGTGCGTCAGTGGAGGCGAGGTGAGCAGTGTATTGTATGGATCGAGCGATGCGGCGTATAGCGCTGCTCACCCAAAATGCATTGCTCAAGCCGACAGATGAAACCCTTCCTGCAGCACGCACGCGCTCATCAACGTCATCAGCACCGGATCGATCGCCACCTGTGAGCTTTCATCCATATCCGGCAGCCGGTCCAGCAGGCACCGCACCTTCTTCTCATCGAAGAAGGGAATCGAAGCCATCACCGGTCCGCGCAGCGTGTCCTGCATCAGTGTGCTCAGCTTCGCCTTCGGATGCAGTGTTGCCGGCGGGCTCAGGAACGGGTGCTTCTGCCTGCGGTAGATCGTGTCCGTGATCACGTCGCGCACCGCCTCGCGCAGCACATACTTCTCCGTCATCCCGTGGATCTTCTGATGTACCGGTTGCGAACGGATCGTCTCCACTACATGATGATCGAGAAACGGCACGCGTCCCTCCACCGAGTGCGCCATCTCCATGCGGTCGCCCAGCATGGTCAGGATGTAGCCCGGCAGCAGCGTCTTTGACCACAGGTACAGCGACTGATGCACCGCATCTCTGTCCGTAAGCTGCCCGCGAATGTCCAGCGCGCTCAGCAGCGCGTGATAGCTCGCGCGTTGTCCGTAGGTCCGTGCGAACTCCGCACTCAGCACCTTCTCCATCGCAAGCCCGCGCGCGGAGAATGTCTCAAACCACGACGGAACAAATCCCAGCAGCCGCTGCACATTTTTTAGCGCCTTCGTCTGTCCATGCGGCAGCAGCAATCCGCGCGATACCGGATTCGCCTCCGTCAGTTGTTCGAGTAGCGCCGTGACCGCGCTCTCGTCCTGGCCATCGCGATTGTAGAGAAGCATGTCGCGGCGAAAATGCGCATACCCGCCCAGGATCTCGTCCGATCCCTCGCCCGTGATCACAACCTTGTAACCTGAGTCGCGCACCGCCCGGCTCAGCAGATACTTCGCCACGCCGTGTGCGTTGATGCAGAATGTCTCTGACTGCAGGATGGCGTCGGCAAAGTGGTCGGCAAGGTCATCCTGCCGGATCGGAATGGGAAAGAAATCCGCGCCCACCTTCGCGGCCATCTCGCGCGCTTCTTTCTCTTCGTCGTAGTCCCCGTGGTCGAAGGTCAGCGTGAACGCACGGATCGGGTCAGGATGATGCCGCGTCGCCAGCCCGATCATCGCGCACGAATCCAGCCCGCCGCTCAGGTAGCAGCCCACCGGAACATCCGCGCGCAACCGCATGCGTACTGCATCCTCCAGCACGCGGCGAAGCTCCTCGCTGTACTCGACATCCGACAACGGAGCCGCCCGTTTGGCCTTCGGATAATCAAAATCCCAGTACTGCTTCACCTCAATGTGTTTGTCCGTGGCGATGACGAAATGTCCCGGCGGCACCTGAAAGACTCCATCGAACAGCGTGCGCATCGGATGCCCGCCAAACTCCACTGCATGCGACACCGACTCCGCGTCCCACCGCGCCGGCACGCCCATGGCAAATAGCGCCTTCACCTCCGACGCAAAATACAGCGTGTCCCTGTGGAACGCATAAAACAGCGGCTTGATCCCGAACCGGTCCCGCACCGCGAACATCATCCGGTTCGCCGCATCCCAGATCACAAAAGCAAACTCGCCGCGCAGCCGGTGCACGCACTCCGTCGACAGGTCCTCGTAAAGATGCAGCGCAATCTCGCTGTCGGACCGCGTGCGCAGCCGATGCCCGCCATTCTCGAGTTCTCGCTGGATCGCTTCGTAGCCGTAAAACTCGCCGTTGACCACGATGTGCGTCCGCCCGTCCTCGCTTGCAATCGGCTGATCGCCCGTCGCGAGATCGATGATGCTGAGCCGCGCATGCCCCAGCCCCACTCGGCAGTCCTTCGCAATCCATTGCCGCTGGCCATCCGGCCCGCGATGGTACAGGCTCTGCGTTCCGCGTTCGAGGATTGCGGGCGAAACAGGATCGCGCCGCGAAAATGCAGCGACAATTCCGCACATAGTTGGTCTCTCCTGGTGCTTTTCGTCCTGACGCGGGGCGGGTCAGGCAGGCTTGTATCGAAGGGGAAAGATGAAGTGCGTCGAATTATAGCCCGCTGCGCTGCCCACTGACCGGCGAATATCTCATGGGGCACGCCCACCAGGGAGGCGAGTCGCTGGTTCCTGCGCAGACTGTCATCCTGAACGTAACCGAAGGTGGATAGAAGGATCCGCTACATCTTCCGTTCGGCGCGAGGCGCCGCTCAGCCATCCTCATCCTGGAAGTTGAAGCTTCTGAGTCGCCGCAATGAGGGAAAGCAAACGGTGGCTTTCCAAGGGAAACCGCCCACTCAAATCGGCACGTGAGCGCGCTAGTTCTTCATCTGCATTCCCGGCATCGCCGAGTGGTTCATGCTGTCGTGCCCCTCGTCATCATCCACCGCCCAGATCTTCTTCTGGTCCGTCTCGTACGGATACACGTGCACCATCCATCCAAAGATGTGCGGATGAAACTCGCCGCCTGCTGCCTCGCATGCGTCTTTGGTCGTAATCGAGCCCAGCAGTCCAAACTTCGCATTTGGTCCAAAGTATTCGGCCTTCCGTCCCTCCGGCGCCTTGCAGAAGTTGACGTGCTGGTGCCAGCGCGCGACGCTCAGCGGAACGCGCTCGTTCAACTCGTCTTCGCTCGCATTGACGCGGTCGGTGTACATCGCGCCCACCAGCGTGTACCCGCCATCCGCCGTCTTCTTGTAGAGCAGTGAGGTCGGCTTCGTCGGGTCGAAGTGAAATGCGGCCTCGAATCCGTATTCATGCTTGGTGAAGTGATAGATGTGCTGCGGCACATTCGGCAAAAAGATTACATAGCCGTCGGCCAGCGCCTTTTTGTAGTCCTGATAGGGCGCCATCGCCTGCTTCGCCGCGGCAGCCACCGCATCCGCCTTCGCCTGGTCGCCGGTCTGCATCGGCCGCAGCGACGTCATATACATGTGGCCGGCCATGTGCGCCATTCCGCCGCCCGGCGTGTCCGGCCCATTCGACATGCTGGCGGCCATCACCTTCCAACGCGCCGCCCGGCCGTGCACGTGAACCAGAAGCAGAACAGTCCCTAAGAGAAAGAAGGAAGCTGCCACGAAAAAGGGCGACCGTAACCAGCGAGCCGTCATCACGCACCTCGACGAAATCTCACTATCCAGACGCCCTGCCCTGCCCGCAAGTTGCGGCAGGAGCGAAAAGAACCACAAGTCGGCGCGGCCCTCCAATTCCAAACCTGCTACCATGCGCAAGGCGCCGTCCAAAGGCTGCCAGAAGGAACCGCCTCTGTCCGTCTCGGTCTAAACCTCTCCTCGATCGCTATCAGCTTCACCGGTAGCGCAGGACGTGTGTGTCTTCCACCACCATAAGAGGCTTTAGACATGAATCTCGACGACATAGGCTGGGCGCACTACGCGTCCCAGATCACCTTCCAGACCGCGCCTGAAAACACCCGGGGCCGCATCGCACTCGTACATCGCGACCGCTTCCTCGTATGGACCGAGGCAGGCGAAACGACCGCCACCCTCAGCGGCCATCTCCGCCACACCGACTCCAGCCAGCCCTGCTGTCGGCGACTGGGTCACGCTACGCGAGAGAAGCGTGATCTCCGAAGTGCTCCCGCGCCGCACAGCACTCTGCCGTAAGGAGCCAGGCAGGCGTCTCCAGCAGCAGGTCCTCGCCGCCAACATGGACCTGCTCTTCATCGTCACCGGTCTCGATCGCGACTACAACCCGCGCCGCATCGAGCGCTATCTCGTCCTCGCGCACGAAAGCGGCGCTCGCCCCATCATCCTCCTGAACAAGGCAGATTTACGTAATGATGTCGATGACGTAATCCGTCTCACCGAACATCACGCGCCCGGCGTGCCCGTCTTCGCACTCAGCGCTTTGGAGCAGTGGGGACTCGACGCCATCGCCCGCCACGTCCAGCCCGCCCAGACCGCCGCTCTCATCGGCTCCTCCGGGGCAGGCAAGTCCACCATCGTCAACGCGCTGCTCGGCCAGGCGCGTCAATCCACAGCGCTCGTACGTGAGAGCGACAGCAAGGGCCGCCACACCACCACGCATCGCGAGCTCATCCTGATGCCCGGAGGATGGCTGCTGATGGATCTCCCCGGCCTGCGCGAATTGCAACTCTGGGCCGATCCCGAGAACATCGACGACGCCTTTGCCGAAATCGCCGAGCTGGCCGCACAATGCAAATTCCGCGACTGCTCGCACCAGACGGAGCCGGGCTGCGCCGTCCGCGATGCCGCACTCGATCCCGCTCGCCTCGCCAGCTATCGCAAGCTGCAGCGGGAGCTGCAACATCTGGAGTTGCAAACCGACATCCACCGCGCACGCGAGGAGAGAAAAAAATGGAACGCCATCGAGAAAGACATCCGCCGCCATCCCAAACGCCGCTTTTGAACGACGAAACGGCTATGAATGTCGGCATGAAACCGCAGGTCCGTTTTGGTGCACCAGCCCGGAACGGAACAAAGCCACCTCGTATACCGCTCCGGTAATCACCAGCAGGTGACGACTAAACGGCAAGTTCACATAGCCGTCATCTGTTCAGCCCTCCACTGCGTGTCTTACAACAGATGAACACTTGGACCTTTCACATTTGTGAAAACGGTCCTTCTGGGAGGCAGTTCATGGGGCTCTGCGTATTTCTTCTGATTTGCGGTCCTGCAACGGCACTGTTGTACTTTCCGCTCACCGCGCGGAAGCAGGGTTTCCATCTCACGCCTGCCGTCGTCTCGCAAACGCCGGCGGGCTCCACACCCGCTCAAAGCGGTTCCAGCACAATCGGCTGGATCCGTACAGCGGATCAGCAGTCTCACCAATGGAAGAGCGCAGCCTGAGGAACAACCGCCTCACCGGCTGAGCCATCCGCATTCGTCTAACTCGTACTGAATCTGGCGGCGGAGCGCGCTTTTGCCTTCGCCGCCTCTTCTTCCCGGCTTCTCGCCGGCGCATGGGTCTCCAGCGCGCGCAGCAGCCGCGCCGACGCCTCTGCCACCTCATCCACCGCTGCCAGAAACGCCGCTTCGTTCGCCTTCGACGGCTTGTTGAACCCGCTGATCTTCCGCACATACTGCAGCGACGCTGCACGGATTTCCTCATCCGTCACCGGCGGCTCGAAGTTGAAAAGCATCTTGATATTGCGGCACATCGTGTCGAACCCTCCCAGCACCCTTCGTTGACTCCCGCTTCGCCTCATCTCTACCATAAGCGCCACGGCGAAAGCCTTCCACCAGCGAAAGCGACTCCATTTGATCGGCCAGACCATCTCGCACTATCGCATCCATGCCATGCTGGGCGAAGGCGGCATGGGCGCCGTCTATCGCGCGGAAGACCTCACCCTCGGCCGCGATGTCGCCCTCAAATTTCTTCCGGCCGAAACCGCCGCCGATCCGCAGGCCCGCAAGCGCCTGCTCAAGGAGGCGCAAGCCGCCTCCCGTCTCAACCATCCCAACATCGCTACCATTTACGAGGTCAACGCCACCGAGGCTGTGCCCTTCATCTCCATGGAGCTGGTAACCGGCCAGACCCTCAAGCAGACTCTGCTGCACGCCGCCCAGGCGCCCGCGCAATTTCTCAGCATCGCCCGGCAGATCGCCGAAGGACTCCAGGAAGCCCATCGCTCCGGCGTCTGCCATCGGGACATCAAGCCGGCCAACATCATGATCGACTCCCGCGCGCGGGTGAAGATTCTCGACTTCGGTCTCGCCGACCTCACCCGCCGCGAGCGCGTCCCCGGCGAAGCGGAAGAGACCTTCGCCACTCGTACTTCCACCCGGAACTCCACCGGCGGCACCGTCCCCTACATGTCTCCCGAGCAGCTCCGTGGCGAGCCAGCCGACGCTCGCAGCGACATCTTCTCCTTCGGCGTCCTGCTCTATGAATGCCTCGCCGGCCGCCTGCCCTTCCAGGGCGAAACTTCCGTCGACATTCTGTACGCCATCCTCCGCGCGCCGTATACCCCGCTGCGCACCTTCGTTCCCCAGATCGATCCCGAATGGGAGTCGCTCATCGACCGCTGCCTCGCCAAATCGCCCGCGCAGCGTTGCGCCTCTATGGATGAAATCCTCCAGGCGCTCGATCGCATCGATGCGCGTATCTAGCGACTGCTCCCGCAGCGGTCTGAGAAGTCCATCGCCGCCCTTTATTTCGCCAATCTCAGCGAGAACAAGGAAGACGAATACTTCCGCGACGGCATGACGGAAGACATCATCACCGAGCTCACCAAAATTCGCGAGCTCCAGCTCATGCCTCGTTCCGCCGTCCTCGCATATCGCGACAAGTCACTGCCCGTGTCGCAAGTAGGCCAGCAGCTCGCCGTTGCCTACGTGCTCGATGGCAGCCTCCGCCGCTCCGGCAACCGTCTTCGCATCACTGCCCAACTCGCCGAAACCCGCACCGGCCGCTCCATCTGGGCGGAGCGCTACGACCGTCAGCTCGAGGACGTTTTCGCCATCCAGGATGAGATCGCGCAGAACATCGCCCGCGCCCTCCGCGTCGTGCTCTCGGACACCGAAAAGCGCGCCATCGAAAAGGTCCCCACTCGCGACATCCAGGCCTACGACTACTATCTCCGCGCCCGCCAGGCCTTCTTTTCGCTCCGCCGCAAGGGCATAGAATTTGCGCGGCAGATGTTTGCCCGCGCCATCGTGATTGATCCCGCCTACGCTGCCGCCTTCGCCGGTGTCGCCAACTGCTGCTCCTTCCTTTACATGTTCTTCGAAGCGACCGAGGACAATCTGCGCGAAGCCATCACCGCCAGCCGCCGCGCCGTCGAGCTCGATCCCGAGTCCGCCGAGGCGCATGCCGCGCGTGGCCAGGCTGAGATCTTCAGCAAAAATTATGCCGAGGCGGAAAGGGAATTCGAGGAGGCCATCCGCCTCAATCCCCGGCTGTTTGAAACCTTCTACTTCTATGGGCGCGCCTTGTTCGCGCAGGGAAAAATGGAGAACGCCGCCGAGCTCTTCCGCAAGGCCAGCGAGCTCGATCCCGCCGATTATCAGTCGATCATCCAGCTTGAGAACTCTCTTCGTGCGCTCGGCCGCAAAGACGAAGCCCGCCAGGCCGGTGAGCAGGCAGTCCGTGTGATCGAGCGGCATATCCAGCACGAACCCGGCGATGCCCGCGCGTTTTATCTCGGCGGCGGGGCTGCGCTGCTCCTCGGCGATCGCGATCGTGCTCTCGACTGGACCGCGCGCGCCCTTGCCATCGACCCTGAGGAAACCGCTGTCCTCTACAACGTCGCCTGTACCTACACCCATCTCGACGAAACAGACAAGGCGCTCGATCTGCTCGAAAAAGCAATACGCAATGGTTTCGGTTACAAAGAATGGCTGGAGCACGATCCCGACTTCGATCCCCTCCGCGGCCAGCCTCGCTTCCAGGCCTTGCTCCGATCGATGTCTCCAAAGCGGACCGAATCAAATCCCTGAAGACCTGAGCAACCCCAAAGCAAAATCATCATCTCGACCGGCGCCGTGGGCCGCCGCCCCACCGCGAAATGGAGAAATCTGCTGTTCGCTCGAAGCGCAATCAATCCAGCCGACCAGAAGCGCCCGCCGGTTCAATTCTGTGTACCCATCAGGGGCCGCTCCGGAAACACCACCACCGTCACCCCCAGCGCCACCAGAATCCCCAGGCTCACCTCAAGGAATCGCGCCAGCGCCGCATGTCCCGGTCCGCCATCGATCTGGATCAGCACAATAATCGTCAGCGCCACGCCCGCCAGTCGTCCCGCCTTCTCAAACTCCAGCAGGCTGCACGCCAGCAGGCACACCATCACCGCCAGGCCGTACATGACATAGTGTCCATGCCAGACGTAGAAGGTCCCCCATCCCAGCAGCGCGCCAATCGCCGTGCCGATCAGCCGGTCGCGGCAGGAGATCAGCGTCACCGCGCTGTCCGAGCCCATCACCACAATGGCCGAGATCGCCGCCCAGTAGCTGTGCGATAAGCCAAGAAGATTCCCCAGCCATAGGCAGAGCACCGCCGCCACCCCGGTCTTGAAAGCCCCCATCGCGCGGCGGCGAATATTCTTGCGCTGCCACCACCCGGCTGCATCTGCGGCCATCGGTTCCTCCCGCATCTCAACTTAACTCGGCGTTATCCCGACCGAAGCCAATGTATACGCAGCGTATCGCCCCACCCCGCTCTGTATACACGCGGCGACACCCGCCCATTCGGCTCCATACGTAACTGACTGATTTCAAATCACGTCATCCTTCCGAGGAATGGCGCTCTGCTTGCACAAGAAGCCCATGCATCGGGCGGATCGAGCCCAGCGTTGTGCACCGCGCACGTGGCCGGCGCTCATCGTTCACGCGACGCGGGTCATTCCGGTGCAGGGAAGTGCCAGGAGATTCTCATGTTCGTTCGCCGTTGCGTTCAGGGGCTATTGCTGCTCTGCCTTGGTTCTACTCTTGCCGGTTGCGGCAACCCCTCCGGACTGGACTCCGTTCAGGTCACGCCGGCAACTCAGTCCCTGGCCGTAGGGCAGACCGCGCAATTCACCGCATATCGGAACCTTCGGCAATGCGAGCACATCCTACGAAGCAGAACATCACCAGCACGGTGACATGGAGCTCCGCCACTCCTTCCGTGGCAACCGTCAGCACCACCGGAATGGTAACTGCCGTGTCAGCGGGCACGACCACGATCACGGCCGAAGCGACGGCATTCAATGGTCTGGTCAGCTCCAGCGCAGAGCTCACCGTCACGGATCAGGCGGAGGCACAGGCGGCGGAAGCGGAGGAAGCATTCTTTCTCTCACCATCATTCCGAGCGGGATTGTCTTTGGCACCTTGGGGGACAGCGGCCAGTTCCTGGCGATTGGAACGTTCTCGACCGCGCCAACCGTGAGAGACCTGACAAACTCGGTCACTTGGCTTACTTCCGAACCGAATAAATTCCCAGTCACCAACTACGGCAACGGGGCGCCGGGTGGTGGCACGCAAAACGGTGGGGTTGTCAGTGCTTACGAAGCTAGTGTGGGCAACGTAGGCGCCACCATCACTGCGGAAGCAACCGACTCAAATGGGTCGATAGCCACCGCCACCGCGAACGTCGGCTGCCCCTTCGTTCTTCCCAATCCGCCAACAACTCCAGGTTCTTGCTTTAATTTTGTCCCACAACTCCTGAGCGAACGCTGACTGTGTACAACGAGGGGTTGAATACCACGAACTGGCTAGATAACTGCTCCATCTGCCACAGGTACGCCGAACGTGATCCATTGCGGGCCCGGTTGGGCGGCCGACGGAGACACGGGAGGATCAGTTTGCACGGCGACTTATCCCCTGGGGACGACTGTGACCTTGACCTGCCCCCGCCCAAAGTCGGGAGTTACGGGAGGTCCTTCGGCGGATGGTCCTCCAGCTGCTCTAGCGATCGCCGGCACATGTTCCAGACCCAGATCGGCCCGAACACTTGCACGGTCACATTGGGCGGCCCGAATGGATCCGATCCCAATGGCAATCCCATCTTCCTTACCGATGTCACCGTTGGAGCCATCTTCAACGACTAACGCCGTAATCCGCAACCGAGTGCAGAGCCGCCCTACTCTGACGAAAGTCGGAGTGGGGCTTTTTTTCTGCGCAGGCATCAGTCGTTTCGCACCCGCACCACCATACCCGCGCCAGACATACTCCAGCGCCTCCGCCAGCGTCTGCCGTTTCACCGCGTGGTCCACATGCCCCGCATTTCGCGCAAACACAAACTGATAGTGATACCCCTTCGCCGCCAGCACCCGCGCCATGCGCTCATTGGCGTCCACCCAGTCGTGCATCCCATCGCGCATGTCATTCGGATTCAGAAGGTCCCGGTCGCCCACCTCCATCCAGATGCGCAAAGGCTTCGCCGCACTCTCCGGAATCAGGTGCTCATGAAACTCCCAAGCGCCGTGCGGAGTTTCCGCATTCCACGGCCACTGCTGATTTACAAACGTGCCCGAGTAGCTCAGCACGCGGTGATACATCTCCGGGTGATACCACGCCATGATCAGCGCACACGCCCCGCCGGAGCTGCCGCCCATCGCCGCCCGCCCGTCCGGATCTTTTGTCAGCCGCACGTGATAAAGCGCCTCCACCTTCGGCAGCACCTCGGTCTCTACAAACTCCGCATAGCGGCCCGACATCGTGTCGTATTCCAGCCCGCGCTCGCTCCCCTGCGCATCGCCGCCGCCGTTGCTGATCGAAATCGCAATCATCACCGGCACCTTTTTCTCGGCGATCAAATTGTCCAGCGCGATAAACAGATCGCCATCCGGACCATCCGCCCCCACGATGAATGGCGCCACCGTCCCTGCTACGTATTGCTTCGGCACGTACACCGTAACCCGGCGCGTATAGGGCGCAGGATGGCTGGTCGTCACGATCAGCCTGGCCGGATTATGCGGATCAGGCGTGCCAAACGTATGCGGCTCCCGCGCAATCCCGGGATAAAGCCGGCTCTCCTCCGAGCGCATCGTGAATGTATAGACCGCGCCCTGCGGCACGCCCGCCTTCGGCGCCATCTCCGGAGCTGGCGGGTGCGTCGGGCCAAGGATGAAATTCCCATCCACATCCGCCGGAGCATTCGCCCCATCGGGTAGTTCCGCCGCCGCCACATAACCCTTCGTATGCGGATCGCGAACCGGATACGTCGGCCGTGCCGCTGTCGAGGTCTGTGCCACCGCCTGTGGCATAAACCGCGCAGGAGTCAAAAGAATCAGCAGGCCGAGCCAATACGCAGTCAATCGTGTGCCAGAGATATTCATAAGCAATCAGCCCGCGCGCCGGATTGGAAACGAAAACGCGCGCTTTCCGCTTTCCGTTTGTATACTAGCGGTCGCTTCGCTGCAGTCAAAGCGAGTGACCCCAATGAGGTTTTACGAGAATGGCTTTGCGCGCGCCCTCCCGTTCGTTAACACAAGATTCTTCCCGGAAATCAGAAGCATTTTTTCGGATGGTCTTATCCCTCGCGCTGCTGACCCTTCTTCTCGGTCCACTGCCGCATGCGCCCCTGCTGCACGCGCAGAGCCCCGCCCCCGCCGCAAACGCTGCAGCCACAAAGAGCGCCTGGCGCGTGCAGGAGTTCATGGTGCCCATGCGCGATGGCGTACACCTGCAGACCGCAGTCATCACGCGGCGCGATCAATCCCAGCCGTTGCCCATCCTCCTCACCCGCACGCCGTATGGCGTGCCGACCCAGGAGGAATTCGACAAAGCCGCAGCGGAGCACGGCGCGGAGTGGTTGCCGACCAACTGGAAGGAGCTCGCCGCGGACGGATACATCTTTGTCTTCCAGAATCTGCGCGGCCGCTTCAAGTCGGAGGGCGTATTCCTCATGACCGAGCGCTACGACCCCAACGACCCGAAGCAGGCAAACGAGACCAACGATGCCTACGACACCATCGACTGGCTGGTAAAGAACGTTCCGCAGAACAACGGCAGAGTCGGCATCTACGGCGTATCGTACGACGGGTTGACGGCCGGGCTCACCCTGCTGCATCCGCACCCGGCGCTCAAGGCCATCAGCGAGCAGGCTTCGCCCGTCGATCAGTGGATGAACGACGATATGCACCGCTATGGAGCGCTGCGCGAAAGCTACGCCTTCGAATATTCGGTGCTGGAGCAGGCTGACAAAAACACCAACACGCATTTTGATTTCAACACCTACGACACCTACGAGTGGTATCTAAACCTCGGACCGCTGACGCAGGCGAATGCCAACTATCTCCACGGAAAGCTGCCCTTCTGGAACGACATGATGGCGCACCCGGACTACGACCAGTTCTGGAAGCAGGAAGCGTGGGTCAATCAGCTGCACAGCTCCACGGTGCCCAACCTGAACGTGGCCGGCTTCTGGGATCAGGAAGATCCATGGGGCCCGTGGCAGATCTTCCGACATGCGGCGGAGAACGATCCCGACCACACCAATTTGATGGTGGCCGGCCCGTGGTACCACGGCGAGTGGCAGGCGCCGGAAGGTGACCGCATCGGCATCGTCCCCTTTGGCGGCCACAAGACCTCGCTCGAATTCCGCAAGAACATCGAAGCAGCATTCTTCCGCTCCTATCTTCACGGCCGGGGCCAAAAGCCGGATTGGCAGGTCACCACATTCCAGACTGGATCAAATACCTGGCACAGTTACAAAACCTGGCCTCCCGAGGGAGCCAAAGCCAACGAACTTGTATCTGCATGCCGATGGCACTTTGTCATTCACGCCGGCCACAGCGGGTGGCCCCGAGTATCGGCAGTACGTCTCCGATCCGGCCAACCCGGTGCCGTATCGCGTGCGGCCCATCTCGCCCACCTATCCCGAACCGGAGTGGCGGACATGGGAGGTTGCCGATCAGCGCTTCGTCGACAATCGTCCGGATGTGCTGACGTTCACCAGCGCGCCGCTTGATCACGATGTGGTGGTGACAGGGCCGATCGCGGCCGCGCTCTACGCATCCACTTCCGGAACCGACGCCGATTTTGTCGTCAAGCTAATCGATGTCTATCCGGAGAACGGGCAAAAAAGCGCCGATGACATTACTCCGGCAAAGCCGAGCGGCTACACAGACTCCCTGAACGGATACGAGTTACCGATCGCAATGGAAGTCCGGCGCGGACGATATCTGCACAGCTATGAGCATCCGCAGCCGCTCACCGCAAATCAGCCGGCGAAGTGGGATATTCCCCTGCGCGACCACGATCACGTATTTCTCAAGGGTCACCGCATCATGGTGCAGGTGCAGTCCACGTGGTTTCCGGTCATCGACCGCAACCCGCAGAAATTTGTGCCCAGCATCTACCAGGCAACTGCCGCAGACTTTGTTCCGGCCACGCAGCGCGTGTACAGCACCCCGCAGATGCCGTCGCATATCGTGCTTCCCATCGTTGCGCATTAACTTTGTGTCTCGACTATCTATGCCGCGGGCAATTTGTTGATGGATCGATCGGCGTAATCAGCAGTAGAAAACTCGAGGGCACACGGGGCGGCACCAGCGTGCAGCGCTTCAGGTAACCGACGATTCACAAAATCGTCAGGCAGTTGCAGGAGCGGTCGCGCACCTGCAGTACAGTATGTTGGCGGCAAACGAAACAAGCTCGCGATCCTCCGCCGAGCCCTTGCTGTCAAGAAAAAGCCTCGCTCGAAAGTCGGAGCATGGCGTATCCCCCGAAATGGAGTCAAACGTTGTTGCTTGAATTCCCGGATTCTGTCTCAGGATCGCTTCGGGGGGAGCGGCCATGAAAATTATCGCTGTGCTAATCATCTCGCTTGTTCTTGGTGGAACCGCTCACGCGTCAAAGCGTCAACGCTACATCCATGAAATCCAGGCCATCGCCAAAGCCAACCAGAAACGCATCCATCGCTATGAGCAGAATCCGCCGCCTGGCGTCACGCCGGACGAGGCCGGTGCCTATGACAGCCTGGTCGAATTGGACCTCTATCTGCTCTATCGCGAGATTCATCTGTATGAACACGCAGCAACCTCGAAGAACAAAGTAGAAGCGAAGCTGGCGCAGCTATCCCGTGACGTGGAAAACTCACCCGAGAGCCACCACGAAACTGCTCAGAAAGGGCCCGCGCTCAGAAACAACCCTTAAGCGCAGGCCCGGCGTCATTCACGACCTGGTGGAGTCACTGATCTAGAATCGGCTCCAGTACATTCGTCGTGGAGCCCAACATGAGCAGGGTCCTGATCATCGGAAATCACACGCAGGTGAGCCGCGACATCGGCGATGCCCTCACTGCAGAGACCTTTCCCATGCAGTATGCGGCCGGTCACGCCGATGCTCTATACCGCTTGCGCATGCAGTCGTTCGGCGTCGTCATCACCAGTCCCGATAGCGCCGTCGATGAAGATTTGGCTATGCTGCAGGAGATGCGCGCCATTCGGCCCGGGGTCAAGTGCATCGTCCTGGCTGCTCACAGCACTCCAGAGGAAGTCATCGCGGCATTGCGCGCCCGCGTCTTTGCCTGTTTCACGCCGCCCTTCGATCCCCAGGAGATCGCAAACCTGGCGCGCGCAGCAGCGTCCGACAATGAATGGCGAGACGACATACAAGTGCTTTCCGCCAGGCCCGGCTGGGTTTCGGTCCGCGTCAATTGCCGCCTCATCACCGCGGAACGTCTCATGACCTTCGTGAAAGAGCTGGGCGCCCAGTTACCCGAGGACACACGCCACGAGATCATGGTGGCACTGCGCGAGATTTTATTGAACGCCATGGAGCATGGAGCGGCGTTCAATCCTGAACAGGTGGTGGAAGTCACCGGCGTGCGCACGCGACGCACGCTGGTCTTCTACATACGCGATCCCGGGGCTGGTTTCCGCCGCGAATCGCTGAGCCACGCCGCGGATGGAAGTGCATCCGCGGATCCAACCGCCCACATCGAGGAGCGCGAAAAAGAAGGAATGCGCGCCGGCGGTTACGGTCTCCTGGTGGCCGGTGGAGTCGTAGACGAGCTAATTTTCAGCGAGATCGGCAACGAAGTACTGCTGGTCAAGTACATAGAAAACTGACGCCCGTGAGTCCGTAAGCGCAAACCACCTAGAGAGGTTCACCAATCCCCAAATGAAACCTTCTCGATTACCTATTTACTAAACTCGTCCAATAGCTGACATTTATTTTCGCTAGATTTGCTACTCTGAAATCAGGTCTGAAATAGAAGACCCGGAAAAGCCACGGAACATCTCCGTGGCTTTTCCTCTTTTGGGCAAATGGCAGCCAGTACCTCGCCGCTAAGTCATGCTGCAGGACGAATTTAGCGATAAGTCCAGTAGAAAGACGAATTTAGCTCACGGGAGAGGCGGTAAGTCGCACGCTGTCAGTAACTTAGAGGATGGACTCCCGCAGCGGGAGGGGGAGGGGTCCCACCCGCTACAGGATGTACCGCGACAGATCCTGGTTCTTCACAATCGTCGCTACCATCGCCTGCACATATGCCGGATCGACCACAACCACCTTCTCCACGCCATGCTCGGTCTGGCGTTCGACCATCGGCAGCGGGACGGTAGCTCCTAGCCCGTCGGCCGAAGCCGCCGCCAGATCCACCACGCCCTCCGCCGTCTTCTGCCCCTTTTGCAGATCCGGCGCCAGGAAGCTGATCTCGTCCAGCACGCGCTCCATGATGGTGTGCAGCCGCCGCGCGCCGATGTTCTCCGTCGTCTCGTTTACGCGGAACGCGAACTGCGCCATCTCCTCCAGTGCCTCGCGCGTAAATTCAAGCTTCAGCCCCTCGGTCTCGAGCAGCGCCGCATACTGCTTGGTCAGCGACGACTTCGGCTCGGTCAGGATGCGGATGAAGTCATCGACCGTCAGCGACTGCAGCTCCACGCGGATCGGGAAGCGTCCCTGCAGTTCGGGGATCAGGTCGCTCGGCTTCGACACATGGAA
Source organism: uncultured Acidobacteriaceae bacterium (assembly GCA_963758545.1). Classification (GTDB taxonomy): domain Bacteria; phylum Acidobacteriota; class Terriglobia; order Terriglobales; family Acidobacteriaceae; genus KBS-83. The sequence continues at coordinate 568,120 of CAVWVY010000003.1, forward strand.
AGCGCCCGCCGCGATGAACAGGATGTGGTCGGTCGACACCATGCCGTAGCGCGTATTCACCGTCGTGCCTTCCACGATCGGCAGAATGTCGCGCTGCACGCCTTCGCGCGAGATGTCCGGCCCATGGCCACCCTCACGTCCGGCCACCTTGTCGATCTCATCCAGAAAAATAATGCCGGAATTCTCCACGCGATCGACAGCAACGCGATTCACCTGGTCCATATCGATGAGCCGCTGCTCCTCTTCCTGCACCAGGTACTCGAACGCCTCGCTCACCTTCATCTTCCGCTTCTTGGTGCGCTGCCCGAAGAGCCCCGGAAGAATGTCCTTCAGGTTGACGTCCATCTCTTCCTGGCCCTGGTTGGTGATGATCTCGAAGCTCGGCGTGTTGCGCTCGCGCACATCGATCTCCACCATGCGCTCGTCCAGCTTGCCCTCGCGGAACTGCTGCCGCAGCTTCTCGCGCGTGCGGTTGTGGCTGTCGCTCGCTTCCTTCGGCGTCTCGATGGTCGGCGCGCTCTCCGGCCCGCGCACGATGTCGATCACTTTGGTATCCGGCTTCGTCTCCGGCTGCTTCGGCGGCAGCCGCGGGCGCAGGCAGCAGCAGATCCAGCAGCCGCTCCTCGGCGTTCAGCTCCGCCTTGTCCTCCACCTCTTCCAGGCGCTCCTCGCGCACCATGTCGATCGCGATCTCCACCAGGTCGCGGATCATCGACTCCACATCGCGGCCCACGTACCCGACCTCGGTGAACTTCGACGCCTCCACCTTCAGGAACGGCGAGCCGGTCAGCTTTGCCAGCCGCCGCGCAATCTCCGTCTTGCCCACGCCCGTCGGCCCGATCATGATGATGTTCTTCGGCATGATCTCTTCCGCGAGATCGGGCGGCAGCTTCTGCCGCCGCATGCGGTTGCGCAGCGCAATCGCCACCGCGCGCTTCGCCGCGCTCTGCCCCACCACGTACTTGTCCAGCTCCGCGACAATCTGCCGCGGCGTCAACTCATCCAGCGACAGCTCCTGGTCTTCCGCTGTGCCCGGTAAATAGATAGCCATGTGCCTGTTCTCCTGCTAGGCGCTCAACTCTTCGATCGTGATCTGGTCGTTGGTGTAAATGCAGATCTGCCCTGCAATCCGCAGGCTCTTCTCCGCGATCTCCCGCGCGCTCAGCTCGGTGTTCTGCATCAGCGCGCGCGCCGCTGCCAGCGCGAACGATCCGCCCGAGCCGATGGCCGCAATCCCCTCGTCCGGCTCGATCACGTCGCCCGACCCGCTGAGCAGGAAGGTCTGGTGCGGGTCTGCCACCACCAGCAGCGCCTCCAGCGATCGCAGCATCTTGTCCGTGCGCCAGTCCTTGGCCAGCTCCACCGCCGACCGCCCCAGGTTGCCGGCATACTGCTCCAGCTTGCCCTCAAAGCGGCTGAACAGCGAGAAGGCATCCGCCGTCGAGCCGGCAAACCCGGCCAGGATCTTGTCCTGGTAGAGCCGGCGTATCTTCTTCGCCGAGTGCTTGATCACGCTCTCGCCCAGCGTGACCTGGCCGTCCGCGGCCATGACCACGCTCTTGCCCCGGCGCACACAGAGCACCGTGGTGGAGCGGATGCGCCGCCCGCCCGCCAGACTGAGCGATCCCGCTTCGGAACCGCCGCTTGTATATGTGGAAAACCGCCGCGGAGACCCCGCCGGCGGCATTACGACTGACTCTTTCATCCTCTCTTCACTATACGCTCCCAGCCTTACGCCATCTTCCCGGCCGGTGCACGCGCAAGCGCTCCCGCAGCGTGTCGCATTCTGTCGAGCAAACCACACCCACCCCGGAATCCAGACGGTACACAGCAGCGGGAAAGCGCTTTTGTATCCCTCTTTTGCGCCATCGAGCCGACACCGATTCGTAACTCATGTCAGGAGCGTGCTGCGCTATCCTTAGCAGCAGGAAAAGCGAGAGTTGCCGCGGCGCTCTCCGACTCCCGGAGCATCATGTTCGGCATCACACCGCGAGAGACCCAGATGGCAAGCGGCGTCACCGTCGTAGCCGCAGTGGCCATTGCCAGCGTTGTCTACTGGATGTCGCGCAAGCGCCCCAGCCCCGACGAGCTGGAGCGTGACCGCCGCGATGCTGCTGGTGCAGAAGGGCCGCATCATCGATGCCACGGTGCTCGATATCAACGAGCTGTCGCCCGAGGAGTCAGACCGGCCGCTCGGCATGCAGCTCATCCTCTATCAATACGATGTGGCCGGCGTCACCTACGAGTGCTCGCAGGATGTCACGCTGCTGCAGCACGTGGTGGACATCCACAAGATCCGGCTCAGCTTTCCGGCGTCGGTTCGCTACGACCCGCATAATCCCGGCAACAGCCTCATCGTGGCCGAGAACTGGAGCGGCCTGCGCGACACGGCGAACTCCATCCCGCTTCACCCGTTGCGCCGCTCTGGCGCACGCCAGGCCATCGTCTAGCCGCATCACGCATCGAGTTTCACGATAGCCGCGCTCGCGGCCGGCACGTGGATGCTGCATCCGGCATGTGCCACCTGCGCCGATTCATAAGCCTCCATGCCACCGGCCATCGGCACCCACGGCAGCGCCGCCCAGCTTGACGCTGCTCTTGCTGTCGAGTGACGGCGCCGTAAGCCGCATCACACGAGCCCTGTCAGTCTTTCGTCCCGCCGAGACATGCACCTCCGCATTTGCGGAGACGTCCTTGTTGACGAGCACCGCCGTAGCCGCGCCCATCGTGTCGACCGTGGCATACGCCGTGAGGTCTATCGCACCCGGATCGTAGCGCGCCGCAACGCGTTCGCCGCGGCAGCCCTCTGCAAAGGCCAGCATGCCGTAATACTCCGGCGCAGCGCTGTAGTGGCCATGCTCATCGTCGGCAATTGGCGAATAGCTGCTGATGAAGTCAAGCTGATTCACTCCCGTCTCCATATTCACGCCGTCCGCGCCATGCCATGCCAGCACGCAGAGATAATCGAGCGCCCACAGCGCCGCAGTGAATGTATCGCTGACGCCTGGGCGTCCGCCGCCGGAAAAGGAATTGGTTTCGCAGATGCGATAGGGAACTCGGGCGCTGCTGCTCACCGCACGCATGCGCTCGAGCATCGCGGCGAGTTTTGGGTCGGGCTGCAGAAGCTTGTCCATCGTGCTGCGCGGGCTCTGTCCTTCGCGATAGTAGTGATGCGTCAGCAGCCGCAGATCATGGCCTTCGTCGGCCGCAAACCGTTCCACCCAACCTGTCGTAACGGCCGCATCCGGCCCGGCAAACACGGCCTGCGGCAACACAGCGCGAATTGCTGTTTTATAGCGCCGGTACTCTATCAAGTAATCGTCATAGGAGAAGTGTTGCCGGTGTCCTTCGTGCACAAACAGGTCCGGCTCATTGCCGATCTCAAATGCCAGCAGACCATCGCCGGCAGTGCTGGCAACGGCGCGCGCTTCCTCCACCGCCCGATCGATGCTGCCGCCGCCCAGGTTCAGCCCCCAGATCATCGACCATCCTGTCGCGCGGAGAAAGGACGCCAGATCGCGCAGGCTCTGCTCGTTGATCACTGTCGCCTTGGGCGCGGAAACCGAGGCCGCGTGCGGCGAGAACGCTGAGTAATCCGAGGTATTTCCACCAATGCGGATCACTCCGTCCCTGCCAAGCTGGCGTACCAGCTCAACATAAATACGATTGCTCGCACTCAGCAGTCCCGGCGTTGCGACCGACGATATCTCGTAGCCCAGCCCCATGAAGTCCTGTGGTATCGGACCAAGGTGCTGGTTGCGATCGATCGTCAGATCGATGGTTCTCGTCGGCCGTGCGCCCTCAGACCAGCCACGCATGCCCGCGGCACAAGCACAGAACCCGGCACTCCGAAGAAAGTCTCTGCGGCGCATTCTGCCATCACACACCATCACCCCGGCGGATGCCATAAGCAGTTTGGCCTACTCGGATTGCGGTTCAGCGAAGATCAGCTTCACGCTCTGTGCGGTGTTGCGGCTCTTATCACCGTTCAACCCAATCGTGATCAGGCTAATCGGAGCATTCACTCCACCATTCGCATCCCATTTCACGCAGAACTGGACCGTCACTTCCAGGCTGCTGAACGGCACCTTGCCAATTGCGTGCGCCATCTGGACCTGCTCCGCGGCCCCGCGAATCGTGGCGTACAACTGGTCTTCCAGCGTGGGCGTGGCATGCGGAGTCAGCCCTGGCTTTGGCTTCGGAACGGCATAGATGAACGTGACATGGTTCGTCACATCCTTTTCATGACTGCCACCAATGGTGAAGACGAACAAGCTGATTTTTGCGCCGACGGTCGTAACCGCGGTCGTCTTGAAGTCGAATTCCGCTCTGGACAGTGGAGGCAACGAGTCCGGTCCGCTGCCCAGGCTCGACTGATATCGCTGGAGCGCCGAAGTGACCTGCTGCACGACTGCACAAAGCGGAACGGCATCCTTCTGTCCGGTTGTGCCGGGCCCGGGACAGGTGTCCGCCGCAGCCGTCATGGGGAGAAGCAGAAGCATCGCGAACAGAACTTTGTGCATGCGGTCGCCTCGCGCATGGAATAGGCACGCGGCCAGCATAATCCCAGGCCGGCAGGGAGACATAAGTAAATTGCCGATTTTCAACCTCGTTGAGCTTTGCTGAGCGCACCACATACACTATGGGTATGCACGTTCACGGAGCCCAGACCCCGCGCACGCAGCGCATTCTGCGCCTGTCGCTGGCGGCCACGCTCCTCTACGTGCTGGTCACCTTCTTCGCCGGGCTGCATGCCCATTCGCTCGCGCTGATCTCCGAAGCCGGCCACAACGTCTCGGATGCCCTGGCCCTGCTGCTCTCCTTCGTCGCCGTGTACTTCCAGGGCCGTCCCGCGTCGGACGCAAAGACCTTCGGCTACCAGCGTGCCGGCGTGCTCGCCGCATTCATCAATGCGCTCACTCTGATCGTCATCGCAGCAGGCATCGCCATCGAAGCGGTGCATCGTCTCAGCAGCCCAGTCACGGTGCAGCCACGGCTTATGATGATTGTCGCTGCCGCGGGCGTGGTGATGAACGGCGTCATTGCCGCGTTTCTATTCAGCGGCAGCCGCGACCTCAACATCCGCTCCACCTTCATCCACATGCTCGGCGACACGGTGTCGACGGCAGCGGTCATCGTCGGCGGCCTCGCGATCCTATTCACGCATCTCAATTGGATCGACCCGGTGCTCTCGCTGCTCATCGCCGCGCTGATCCTCTGGAGTTCTATCTCCATCGTGCGCGAGACGATGAACATCCTGCTCGAAGGCACACCGCGCGGGCTCTCCGTCCCGGAGATTCGCAACTCGCTCGCCACCATCGAAGGCGTGCTCGACGTGCACGATCTCCATGTATGGAGCCTGGGCTCGCAGACGCGTGCGCTGGCGACACACATCACCATCGAAGACATCCCGCCCTCGGAAAGCAATCGCATCCTCGGCGATATCCGCGATCACCTGCTGAGCCGTTACGGCATCTATCACACCACCGTCCAGTTCGAGCACGCCCCATGCGGCGAGCCGCATGGCTGCGTGGAAACCATCGAAGAAGCGCACGACCACAGCCACGCCGGCCACCAGCACTAGCTCCGCGCCAAATTTCGATCGGTTGATTCTTGTCATCATCTCGACCGGAGTGAAGCGAAGTGGAGATATCAGCTTTGTCTTATATCGCCGAAGCATCAAACGTGAGCGACCGAAGGAAGCGAACCGCATAGAACGCGCCGCAGGCGCAATCGCCCGGATGGCGAGTCCGCCGCAGGCGCATCTGCCTGGACGGCCAGTCCCATTACAATCGCCTCATGCCTGAACCGACTCCGGATGTCCTGACCCGCGCCAAACGCATTCGCCTGCTGCTCATGGATATCGATGGCACGCTCTCCTCCGGCGTATGCCTCATCTCGCTGCCCAACGATGACGGCGTCGCGGAGATGAAGAACTTCGATCCGCACGATGGCCTTGCGCTCAAACTCGCACACACGATGGGCATTCGCACCGGCTTTATCACCGGCCGCAAATCGCCCGCGGTGGCGCAGCGCGCGCGCGAGTGCGAAGTGGATTACGTCTATCTCGGCCAGGCGACGAAGACGCAGGCCTATGAAGAGTGTCTGCAGAAGGCCGGCGTCACCGATGAGGAGACGGCCTATCTCGGCGACGACCTGCCGGACATGCCGCTCAGCCGTCGCGCCGGTCTTGCGATTGCCGTTGCGAATGCCGCGCCCGAGCTCAAGGCCATCAGCCAGTACGTCACGGAGCGGCGGGGCGGGGAAGGCGCGGCGCGGGAAGTGGTCGAGCTGATCCTCAAAGCACAGGGAGTTTGGGAAACGGCGATTCCGCTGGCGCTTGCCTGAGCCTTCACGCAGGCAGTTGCGGCGTTGCCGCGATCAGCGCCTGCGTGTACGGCTCGCGCGGCGCGTGGCATAGCGCATCGGCCTCGCCTTCTTCCACCACTCTGCCGCGCTGCATAACGACGATCCGGTCAGCCAGGTATCGCACCAGCGGCATGGAGTGCGTGATGAACAGATAAGCCATGCCATGCTCGCGTTGTAAATTGCGCAGCAGGTTTACGATTTGTGCGCCGACGCTTACGTCCAGCGCAGAGACGGGCTCATCCAGCACCAGCAGCTCCGGTCGCAGCGCCAGCGCCCGCGCAATGTTGATGCGCTGCCGTTGGCCACCGGAGAACTCATGCGGATAGCGTGCAAGGGCCGAGTCGTCCAGCCCCACGCTCTTCAGCAACTCGCCGATCCGCGCGCGCTGCGCCTTCCGCCCGCGCGGCAGGTGCGCCTCGCTGCCGGCCAGCGCGGAATGAATCTGAAACGGCTCCCAGAGGATCTGCTCCACACGCATGCGCGGATTCAACGCCGCATAGGGGTCCTGAAAGACCGGCTGCATGCGCCGCCGCATCCAGCGCAGCCGCGCACCGCGTGCGCGGGCCACCACTTCGCTGTCGAAGCGCACCTCGCCGGCCGTCGGTTCAATCAATCCAAGCACCATGCGGGCCACGGTGCTCTTGCCTGAGCCCGACTCGCCAACCACGCCCAGCGTTGCGCCGCGCGCAATCGTGAACGATACGGCATCAACCACCAGCACCGGTCCCGACGAAGATGGATAACTCTTCGAGACCGACTGTACTTCCAGCAGAGCCATGCGCGAATGCTACCACCTGTTGTAAATCGCAGAGCGGGAGCACCGTGTGCGATCCGATCGCCACAGTGAGGCGCACATTTTAATGCCGATTTATGTCTGGATGCGAGGCGCCGCGCCGAGGCGCGCATCAGCAGACGGACATCCAGAGAAGCCGCATCTCAGCCTTGCTCTGAAAAGCAGACGGGCGGCGATATTGCGCGCCGCCCGTGGCACATCGAACACACCTACTGCTTGACCCATACCGTCGTGATAGGTTCGTTTGTCTTCGCCGGGGTTCCTACGTCAGTGAACTTTTTGCCGTCCGCCGACAGGGTCATAGTGCTGTGGTAGATTGGCTCACCGTTGATCTTCTCCACCATTTTGAGTGTCCGGGGCGATGTGCGAAGCAATGAAATAGTGAGACCCTTGGGGACCGTCGGCCCTACGGGCGCGCTCTCCTTGCCGTCGAGCGACGCGTTCAGCACTCCTTTGATCGCAGGGATAGTCCAGGCAAGCTCATTCGGACCTTTTTCAGCGATGTCGTAGATCTGCTCGTCGTTGAGGTCGGTCTTTGTGCCCTTCCAGCTTCCCATCAAGCCATGCGTGCCGCTGACGCGGGCGTAATCCGAGGTGTCGTCGAAATTGCTGCCGTCGGGGCGGGTGCCCTTGCTTTCCACCTTCAGATTCTTTCCATCCGAGGCAAGCGTCCAGGTGCTCGTCCCGAGATCCACGCCGTTTTGTGTTGCGTGGCTTTCGTAGCTGTTGTCATCAACCTTCTTCCAGCTCACTTCCGCGCCGGACCAGGTCTGGACAGGTGTCCCGTCCAGCTTGAACTTCGTCGTATGACCTTCAGCTGTGTAGCTCATCTCGCCGCCCGCGCCGGGAGCGAAGTGGATGGTATCGCCGGTGAGTTTGCTTTGCGACGGATCCATTTTCCACTTGCCTGCCCAGGGGCTTTCAGCGAGCGCGGTGCTGACGGCAGCCAGCATGACGATCGCGACAATCGACCAATAACGTATACGCATGAATATCTCCTGACCTGCGGTTTTCTCGGGGAAGAAGGAATCAGACGGTCACGCGTGCGTTCGTGGGTAGGGAAACGGACCCCACGGACGTTCACGGGGCCAGCAGGAGAATGCGCTCCCGCAAGCGAACATGGCAAGGATTATTTTTGGGCGTGAAGTGCGCAGATAAAAAGGCTGCCACGACCTCGCAGCAGCCTCAAAAGCCAAACGGAATCCAGATATCTCTAGATATCCAGGTTCTTTACATCCAGCGCATTCTCTTCGATGAACTTGCGCCGCGCATCGACATCCTCACCCATGAGTGTGGTGAAGATCTCCTCCGTAGCAGCCAGGTCCTCGAGCCTTACCGAAAGCAGCGTGCGCCGGTCCGGATCCATCGTCGTCTCCCACAACTGCGGAGCCGTCATCTCGCCCAGTCCCTTGTAGCGCTGCACCTGATAGTCGCGGCGGCCCTGCTCGATCACGTACTCGAACAGATCGCGCGCGCTCTTCTTCTCGACCGGCTCCAGCGGATTGCGCGGTGCCTTCCGCACGGCCTTGGCAGTCAGCGCTTCGCCAGTCTCGGTGTCGGAGCCATCCTGCGCCACCGCCTCTTCCACTGTCTCTTCCGCAGCGGCTTTGCCCTTCGCAGCGTATTCGATATGGAATGGCGGCTCCAGCTCGTCCTTGATCTGCGCGTGCTTCGCCATCATCTGGCGGCATTCCGGCGCAGAGGCCAGCGCCCAGTCAACTCTGCGGAGCGCACCCTGCGCATCGGTAAAGCTGACAGACCAGGTCTGGTGCTCTTCATCCAGCACCGGCTCGCCCACGTCCTTGAACTGGTAGTTCTTCTTCATCGCGGCAAGGGCCTTATGTAACTGCGCCAGCTTGGCTGGGACTTTGCCATCAGCGGATTCGAAATCCGTGCGGCGCACCAGCTCCAGCTTTGCCAACAGTGAGGTGACCTCCTCGTTGCGAAGCCGCTTGTCGACCTTCTCAAAGAAGCCGAGATACTCATTCAACTGGCCCATGAACTTGGTCAGCGCGCTTCCTTCCAGCTGCTTCCGCGCGCCGTCTGCGCCGTAGCGGATGACCATGCCGTCCGACGCGCGCTTCACCATCACCTTCACGAACTCACGATCGTCCTTGATGTACTGTTCAAACTTGCCCTTCTTGATGCGATACAGCGGCGGTTGCGCAATGTACACGTGACCGCGCCGAATCAGCTCCTGCATATGTCGGAAGAAGAAGGTCAGCAGCAGCGTGCGGATGTGCGACCCGTCCACGTCGGCATCCGTCATCAGGATGACCTTGCCGTAGCGCAGCTTGGTCGGATCGAAGTCCTCCTTACCAATGCCGCAACCCAGCGCGGTGATCATCGCGCGAATTTCCTCGTGGCCCAGCATCTTGTCGTAGCGGGCCTTCTCCACGTTCAGGATTTTGCCCTTCAGCGGCAGGATGGCCTGGAACTTGCGGTCGCGTCCCTGGCGTGATGTGCCGCCGGCCGACTCGCCCTCGACCAGGTACAACTCGCAGCGGTCCGGATCGCGCTCCGAGCAGTCAGAGAGCTTGCCCGGCAGGCCACCCCCATCCAGCGCACCCTTGCGCCGCGTCAGATCGCGCGCTTTGCGTGCCGCCTCGCGTGCGCGTGCCGCTTCAATCGCCTTGTTGATGATGCGCTTCGCAATCGGCGGGTTCTGTTCGAGAAACATCCCGAGCTTCTCGTTGACGAATGCCTGCACCGTGCCCGCGATATCCGAGTTCAGCTTGCCCTTGGTCTGTCCCTCAAACTGTGGCTGTGGTAGCTTCACGCTGATCACGGCCACCAGGCCTTCGCGCACGTCGTCGCCGGAGAGGTTCTCCTTCACATCCTTGAACAGCCCCATAGACTGACCAGCGCTGTTGATGGTGCGCGTCAGCGCGGTGCGAAAGCCGGAAAGATGCGAGCCGCCATCGACAGTGTTGATGTTGTTGGCAAACGAGAAGACCGTTTCCGAGTAGCCGTCGTTGTACTGCAGAGCGATATCGAGCTCCACGCCGTCGCGCGAAGCCTCCATGTAGATCGGCTTGTCGTGCAGCACCTGCTTGCCTTTGTTGATGTGCTTGATGAACTCGGCGATGCCGCCCGCATATCGGAATTCGGCGCGCTTCGCCTCGCCGGTTTTCGGATCGGTGACGCGCTCGTCTGTCAGCGTCATCGTCAGGCCCTTGTTCAGGAACGCGAGCTCGCGCAGGCGCTGCGCCAGCGTGTCGTAGTTGAACTCCGTGACTGTGAAGATCGACTTGTCAGGAAGGAAATGAATCTTGGTGCCGCGCCGCTTGGTGGTTCCCGTTTTCTTCAGCTTCGAAATCGGCAGACCCTTCGCGTACTCCTGCTCATAGGTGTGCTCGCGCCAGATCTCGACCTCGAAGGCCTGGCTCAGCGCATTCACGCACGAGACACCCACACCATGCAGACCGCCGGAAACTTTGTAGTTCGACGAATCAAACTTGCCGCCCGCGTGCAGTTTGGTCAGCACCACTTGGACCGCCGGCAGCTTCTCACCGCCGGGCAATGTCATCTCGTCAATGGGGATGCCGCGGCCGTCATCAATCACAGTGATCGAGTTGTCGAAGTGGATGATGGTCTCCACCCGCGTCGCATGTCCTCCAAGCGCCTCGTCCACCGAGTTGTCCACCACCTCATACACCAGGTGATGCAAACCCATCTCCCCGGTAGACCCGATGTACATAGCCGGCCGCAGGCGAACCGCCTCCAGCCCTTCGAGCACCTTGATGTTGCTCCCTGTGTAGCTGCCATTCTTGGCGGCTTTGGCTTCTTCTTCAGGTGGGAGGAGGGCTGCTGCGATCTCTTGAGTGGACATGAAACTCCGTGATTGCCAGGGGGCTCTCGCGCAAGCGGGTGAACCCAACTAAATAACTGTATTCAAACGACTTGCGTGGGCCCGTTCGGTATCTTTATTGTAGCACGCTGAGGGCTGTTTCCGGGCTCCCTAAAACGGCCTCCTGGCAGTGCAGAATCAGTGTCTTCCGGTGGATTCCCGCGCCGCTTTGGGCCGCACGACGGTGGGACGAAGACAGGGCGAAAGATCACCCGTTGGAATCGACGGTAATGCTCGACCGTTACTCGAAACCTGTGGAGTTACGTTGAGGGCCATGATAGTAGCGGTCTATCTTCGGGTAGGACATGTTTCCGCTCCTCCCTCATTCCGTCATCGATTGGCTCCGGCTCATCACCGGTCTCGAAACAGCGCTGCTGCTAGCCGCTTACGCCTGCGGTCTGCGGCAGGATCGTGTCTATCCCGCCATGCGCGCCTATCTGCTGGTCAACGCGATCGGCGGAATTCTGGTTTGCGCGCTTCTCAGCTTTCCCGGATTGCTCGCCGGCTCCAGCGCCACGCTCGTCTACTGCACGCTCTTCTGGGTGGCCTATGGCGCGGCCGGTGTGCTCACCTTCCTGACCGCGCAGCAGATCTTCCGTGACGCATTGCAGCCATTGCCCGGACTTCGCCGGCTCGCTCTCGTTGTTTTCCGCTGGGTGGCCGTCGTATCGGTCGCGCTCTCCGTCCTGCCGGCAATCGTGCCGCTCTTCTTCCGTTCGCAGTCGCTGTCGGTCACGGTGCTGCAGGCCATGCGCTGCGTCAGCGTGCTCGAGTTCTGCCTGCTGGCCTTCATCCTGGTCTCCGCGCAGGCTCTGGGCATCTCCTGGCGAAGCCGTATCGTCGGCATCACGCTGGGTTTCGGTGTTCTGGCTGTCGTGGATACGGTCTGCTTCATGTTCCTGCTGCGGACGGGCTCGCATCTCCTGCCCTGGGTGCTGGTGCGGGAAACGGGAAGTGCCGTCGCAGCCTCCGTCTGGTTGGTCGCGCTGCTGATGCCCGAGCCGAATCGCGCCGCCGTCAGCCTGGGAAGCGCTTCGCAGTTGCACAAGTGGAATGAGATCGCCGTCGCGTTGGGCAAGCCGGTGCCTCACGTCGCGCTCGGACAACCGCAACCGTCGCCCTTCTTTCTGCAGGATGTCGAGGCCGTTGTAGACCGCGTCTTGAGTCGCAACGAGGTCGAACCGCCCGGCGCTCGCTAATCCTCACCCGAGACACAGCAAAAGGCCAGGGCGGGGGTGCCCTGGCCTTTGTATTCCGTGACGGATCGTTATGCCGTAGGCAGTTCTGCCGCTTCCACGGAGACGAAGCGCCCGCTCTTGCCCTTGTCCTGGAACTTGATCTTGCCCGTTACCTTGGCAAACAGCGTATCGTCGCTGCCGCGCCCAACATTCAGACCCGGCTTGATGCGGGTGCCGCGCTGACGCACGATGATCGAGCCGCCGGGTACGACCTCGCCGGCAAACCGCTTCACGCCCAGCCGCTGTGCGTTCGAGTCGCGGCCGTTTTTCGAACTGCCTAATCCTTTTTTGTGTGCCATTTCAAGTCCTCTGAATTCTCAGTCGATGCTTTCGCGGCGCTTACTTCTCTGCCCGGTAGGTGGTGCCGTCTACTTCGATCTCATTGATGCGCACCTGCGTGAATGCCTGGCGGTGCCCCTGCAGCTTCTTGTACTGCTTCTTCCGCTTGTAGTGGAAGACCAGGATCTTGTCGCCTCGGCCATCGCCCAGCACCGTCGCTGTTACCTTGGCGTTTTGCGGCTTGTCCAGAGCGCCTTCCGAGGTCGAAGTTGCCAGCACCTCGCTGAACTCGATCGTCTCGTTGGCCTCGACTCCGGTCTTCTCAATGCGCAGCACATCGCCGGGTGCCACGCGATACTGCTTTCCACCAGTGCGGATCACCGCGTACATAAAACCTCCACAGCTCCTCAAAAGGAACCGGAACTCGAACTCAGTTTGGGCGGATACATGCTTTCGCATACTCGCGCACTGGTCATTCCCCAAACTGGGCAAAGAAACAGGGCTGCGGTAGGGGCCTCTATACCGAGTCTGATATCAATCCAATATCAAGACACGAAGAGGCGCGGGCAAAATCGCCGGAACCTACTTAGTCTAGCGGGAGATGCCGCCAGGGTCAACCGCCGGACGAGTGCTTCGGCGCGGTTCAGTGCTCTGGAAGAGGAAGACGCCCAGCACCGCGATCAGCGGCTCCAGCGGATGCCGGAAACGCGCATGCACGGTCACGAAGTAGTACATTGCCGGCAAGGCCAGAAACGCAAATGAGAACAGCCACGCCCCATATATCCGCCGCCGGAGCGCCAGCAGCAGTCCCAACAGTCCCGCTGTGCTCAGAAAGGCGAAGTTCAGACTGCGGAAGAACCGGCCCAAAGCGTTCCCGCTCGCAGACGGCACGCTGAACCAGAAGAAATAGAGCCGCCGCAGCGAATTCCGGACAAACAATTCCGGATTGGCGCGGATCGTTTGCTTCGCCAGCTCGCCACGCATTCGCGCGTAGCGGTACTCGCCCATCTGCGCATACAGCCGAAGCTGTCGCGGATCCTTCTGCGGGTGGTTGTACTCCATCAGCAGGCCGGTCGCGCCCGGCCCGTTGCCCAGATACAGCTCAGCTCCGAAATTCGCCCGGAGCGGCACGAAATGATGAAAGACCCGCGCATTGCGCACCATCCAGGGTGAGAGGACCGCAAGGAACAGGATCCCGCGCTCACGCACGCGCTTGCCAGGCTGCTGGGAAGCGCGCGCCGCTGGCCGGTCAGCACCCAGATCCCCGCGAAGGGCAGAAACATCACCAACGCTGGGTTAGCGAGCGCAATGGCACCCCACAAAAGCCCAAACAGCAACCATTCGCGCAGGGCAAAACGCCCCGGGCGGTCAGGAGACCGCTGGTACATCCGCAGCGCCAGTGCGAAGGCGCAGGTGAAGAGCAGGGTGCTCAGGCTGGTCTCCCATATCCAGCGCACCGCATACTGCATCGCCGCCGGGTAGAGTGCCCACAACCAGACCGCCCAGCGGCGGATGCTTTCCGCTCGCTCCGCACCCAGCGACGCAAATGATCGCCGGGCGATCGCGGCCATCGGAAATACGGTCAGCGCGCTGAACAACGAGTTCAGCGTCAGCAGAATCCAGGCCGAGGTCGCCGTATAAACGCCGGTCAGCTTGAAGGCCAGGGCCACCAGCAGCGGATAGAGCGGCGTTACCCACGCGGTAGGGCCGGTATGTCCCGCGAAGGGATCGGCATAGCCATGACCGGTCACCAGCGAGCGCGCGATGCGGCCCATCTCCCAGCCGTATTCGAAATGATCGGGAAAGGGCCTGACGCGGTACGTATGCGCCAGCGTGAGATACGCCACCCGCACCAGAAAAGCCGCCCAGAAAGCCGCCTTGGTCTGGTCAAAGACACTCCGGTTGTGTTCTTGCTGCGGTGGGCTATGGAGCGTGGCTGCCATGAGTTCTGGTATCAGTATGCCGGTACGGGCCGCGCCCCGTTTCAATTTGGAACTGCGACAGGAACGTTTCGGAAAAGTCGATGATGAAGATTTGCACCGCCCAAGGTGCGAGGCTGGCATCTGCAAGCGCTTTCATAAATCCTGTAAACAGTTAAATTTAAGCGGTTTAGCGGACAGCATGCCCTAATGAATGTTCACATGTTCCACGTGGAACATTCCGAAGACCCCTGCACCTCTTTGCCGGATTGGATGTGTCGCGATACACTAAAAGCTCGCGAAGGCGGCCCCGGCGCGCATCTGCGTGCCCGGCTCGGTGGACTTCCCGCAGAATGCAGTCGCCGCGTACAGGTTTCCAATCGAGTTCTGGAGTTTGGTCATGGCACAGGTATGTGAGGTTTGCGGCAAAGGTCCGCAGTTCGGCAACAACATCTCCCACGCGCATAACATCAGCCGGCGTCGCTGGAACGTGAATCTGCGCCCCGTCAAGGCAAAGGTCGGCGGCGGCAACAAGCGTATTCGCGTGTGCACCAGCTGCATCAAGGCTGGCAAGGTCACCAAGGCTTAAGCTTCGTCATATCTCCAAAAAGAAAAGCCCCGCACGTGCGGGGCTTTCTTCTTGGAGGGAGAAGCAAATCTACTTCTTCTCAGGGTCAAAATTCAGCGCCGCCGAATTGATGCAGTAGCGTAGCCCGGTAGGCTTCGGCCCGTCGGGAAAGACGTGTCCCAGGTGTGCGCCGCAGCGCGCACAGGTCACCTCCACCCGCTCCATGCCATGGCTGGAGTCGGTATGCGTCTCCACCGCCTCGGCATTTACCGGCAAAAAGAAGCTCGGCCAGCCGCTGCCGGATTCGAATTTGGCATCGCTCTTGAACAGCTCCGCATCGCATGCGACGCAGTGATAGATGCCATCTGCGTGATTGCGATAGAGCGCACCGGAAAACGCCGGCTCCGTACCTTTCTCCCGCGTGATGTGATACTGCTCCGGCGTCAGCTGAGCACGCCATTCGGCGTCTGTCTTCTCTACCTTTGCCGCAGTCGTCTCTACTTTTGTGTCGGCCATCAATAACCTCACTCTCTCTGACCACGTTAGATGGATGTGGATGGCTTCGCGTTACAGGTGCGCGATGACCTCGATTTCGACCAGCGCATCCTTCGGCAGCCGGGCCACCTCTACTGTGGAGCGTGCCGGGGCAACGACGCCGTCGCCGGCGAAATAGCGGGCATAGACCTCATTCATCGCGCCGAAGTCGCCCATGTTCTTGAGGAAAACCGTAGTCTTGACCACCTGCGCGAGGCTCGCGCCGGCGGCTGCCAGCACCGCTTTCAGATTCTCAATGGCACGCGCAGTCTGCTCCGTCACCCCGCCCGATACCACCACGCCGCTGGCCGGGTCGAGCGCAACCTGGCCGGAGGTGTACAGAAAACTGCCCGTACGGATCGCCTGCGAATAGGGGCCGATGGCCGCCGGTGCATCTTTGGTGCTGACTGCCTGCTTCAATTCGCTCACGCGCATACTCCTTGAAATTTTGCTTCACCCATCATAGGCGACCGTCAGCGGCGTCCCAGAGCAGAGAAGCCGCTGGCTGCGGCCGATCCCGTCTCGTCGTCGTGCTTGGGGAGCAACAGGTCCAGTAGCATGCTCTTCCACCCGCTGGCGCGCCGTTGGTAGTCGCCGCGGTAAGCCGCCATCTTCGATGGCCGCGTCCAGCGATGCTGGGGAAGCATAATGCGCATACCAAGGAAAGCGTGCTGCCGCACAAAGTCATCCACGGTCGCGCTACGCAGGGGCGGTGGAATCCTGCGCACGCAGTCGAGCAGCAGCTCGATCTCATGCCGATGCCAGTCCGGCCCCATCCAGTGCTCGCGGGCGTGTTCTGAGAAAGGCCTCTTCCGCGGGCCGGTGCCGGTCCCAACCTGCTGCCGCGCGTGGATGCGATACCGGATGAGCGGCTGGTCGAGAAAGCCGACGGGCGCCATGCACGCGATTGCGGCGGCGATCCAGCCATCGTGCAGCCACTCCCCCGTGGCCGGGCAAAGGTACTCGCACAGCGCCGAGCGAAACATCATAGTGGCACCGGTGACGAAACGGTATCGGATCAGCGGCAACATGTCGCCGTCTCGGATACGTTCCCGAATGGGCTTGTCAAAGGTGAAGTTGTCCCAGAGTTGGCCGGGAAGCGGTCTTCCTGCGTCGTCGATCAGGTCGCCGTTCGAAAAGACCAGCCCCAGTCGAGGATCGTCGCGAAGAGCCCGCGCACATTCCGCGAGCCGCTTCGTTGCCCAGACATCATCCTGATCGCAGAACGCGATCAAGCTGCCCGCGCAAAGCCGCATGGCACGATCGAAATTGTGCGTCGAGCCCAGGTTTGCCGGGTTGACGTGAATGCGGACAGGAAACGGAGCCATCCGCGCAAACGATTCGAGCAACTCCACGGTGTTGTCTGTAGAGCGGTCGTCACAGACCACCAGTTCATCGGGCAGACGCTCCTGGGCCGCGAGGCTGGCAAGCTGCTCCTCGAGAAATCTGGATCCGTTATAGGTGCAGAGCGCGACCGAAATCGTCTCGGCTCGCGGATCGCTATGCACGGTGTCCTTCCGGATAGCGGGGCGGCATCGGCCGTAGACGAAAGGCCTGGGCGGCACGCATTCGCCACACGCGCTTGTCCTTGCAATGGTTGCGGTAATCGCGGCTGGTCTTGAGCAGCCACCAGCGGAAGAAGAGGCGGTCGGCGGTGTCGCCGAATCTGAGAACAAAACGCGTTTGCGCGGCGAGCACGCTCCAGTGCCGCCACATCGGCACTGAGTCAATCTCGATGTGGGACAGATTCTGCTGGAGCACGGTGTGCATCACCCATAGCCCGTAGCCCCGCAGGTGCAATTGCTCGAAGACGGCGTGATCGAGATAGTCGAGCCAGAAATCCTCAGGAAAGCCGCCGATGTTCTCGAG
Source organism: uncultured Acidobacteriaceae bacterium (assembly GCA_963758545.1). Lineage (GTDB taxonomy): Bacteria > Acidobacteriota > Terriglobia > Terriglobales > Acidobacteriaceae > KBS-83. The sequence goes on from CAVWVY010000003.1 coordinate 585,539, forward strand.
CGCACTAACACGGAGCGCTGCCCCGGAGTTGTATGCCGTGAGCGGACTCTCTGCTACACCTGTGACATGTTCCTCGACGGCGTCAGGTTTATCGGAGAATTGCCGACGTATCAGCCGAAAAAAAGGTGCAGAGGGTGAGTAGAGGCGGGTGCCCGCCCACAGCTTGGGCACAATCGCGGCGATCTGTGCCTGTGATTGAACAGAATCCACAGCGTCCAACAATTCTGCCAGGTATTCGTGCGAGAGCCGCGTGTCCTGATCGAGCAGCAGCAGCCAGGTGCTGCCATCCGCTTTCGCACGTGCGAGGCCGGCGTTGTAAGCGCGGGCCAGCCCGCCATTGGAGACATCGTGGATATAGTGCGCCGCAAGCGGTATGGAAGGCAGTTCGTGCGGTTGCGGCGAGTTGTCGTAGATCACCAGCGAGATCCGCTGCGCCACATCGGTCCGATTACCAATCGCCTCCAGAAGAGAACAGAATGCCGCGCTCTGAGCGGGTGACTGACCATAGAGAACGAGAACGGCAGTGAGATGCGCGGCTTGTGTCATAGAAAGCAGCAGATAGGGCGAACGTGGCTCATCAAGCGGCGCAGAAGTCAGCAGCGCAATACTAGGATACCGCCCTGCGCATCATCCGCGTCATCTGTTCGCGATCGTTGGCTGCAAGTCCCACCCACCAAAGGATGGAGGCGGTCGCCATTGCCCACAACGCCAGAGCCGGCCCAGGAAGCGGAAGAAAGGAGAATCGCTGCCAGAATGGCAGGCACAACAACAGCGGTAGAAAGCTGAGCAAGGGGCGCAGGACACCCTCGCGGATGAGATCTGTGCGCACCACAGATACAGCGGCGTGCGTGCGAGGCATGCTGATCAGCAGGTGCGCAGCCACGCCGGTGAATGCGCCGATCAGGGTTCCAGCGGCGACGCCGATGGCGCCATAGCGCCGCGCCAGCAGAATGCTGCATGTCAGGTTAACGATCGCCTCCAGGGCCGGCGACACCGTGGCGTATCTTTGTTGGCCCAGCCCTACCACCATCAGCGCGTAAGGATATGCGAGCTGCCGCACAACATTCGCGACCACCAGCACTTCCAGATACACCAGCGCGTGTGAAGCATAATGGGCGCCCACCCAGATTCGTAATAGTGGGAACCCTAAAAACAGGAGCGGAATGCCGAGCATGCAGAGCAGAGCCGTGGAGAGGCGAGTGGCTCTCACCAGCAGGGCGCCGAATTCGTCCGCATTTCGGTGCACCTGCAGCGACGAAATCGCCGGCAGCAGCGGGCCCAGCAGATTGCTGACCAGCAACAGGAGGAAATTCGTCGCGCTGGCCGCAACGGCATAGTAGCCCGTGTTCTTGTAATCGAAGTGACCCACAATGGTCGTGTCGAGTCCACTGATCAACAGATTGCCAATGGTCCAGATGGTGAGAATGCCGCAGTACTCCAGCAGGCGGGTCGAAGTATTTCTGTCGAAACCAAATAGCTTGAACCCGATGCGGTTACTGGCATAGCGTTTCCATCCAACGAACTGCAGCAGCGCGGTGCAGATGTTGCACGCCGCCATCAACAGCGCCAGCTCCACCAGCGTGCCGTGCATCAGCAGCAGTACGATGAGTCCAATCGTCGAGACGACCCGGCTGGTTGCGATCAGCGCGGTAGGGAAGCCATATTCCTGCAGTCCGGTGAAGGTTGCAAGAAAGACGCCGAAAGGCAACGAGAAGGCCACCGAAAGGCCAACCGCCAGCAGTCCGCAGCGCATATCGCCGACGACAGCGGCAGGCATTTGCGCAAAAAGCCGCGGGACCTGCCACACCATGCCGACGATCGCGATCGCGCCGATGACCGCGGCTCCCACCATGACGGTGAACGCGGTGCTGATGGTCTTGCGCGCAGCGCCGGTGTTGCCGGCCGCATGATACTCCGCCACGAATTTGCCGATGGCGGTCTGCAGTCCAAGGTCAAGGAAGTTTACATACGCACTGAGCTGCAGGATCAGCACCCAGGCGCTGTATTCCAAGGTGCCCATGTGGTGCACCAGGAAGTGCGGCAGCACCAGGGAAATAAGCATGCCCAGAAAGACTCGGGTGAGATTCGAGGCGGACCCCTGCAGGATCCTGCGTTTGTCGAGACCGGACATGAGGCGAACTCGATTCACCTTATCAGAGGAGGCATGTGATCCGGTTATGCCTGTTGTTTCGCGCGATTACAGGCACAGCCGCAGGTGAATCAGCACTCTGCGAAAGGGTCTAGACTTTGCTGGCGCGTTCTACATCGCGCACGCCGGGAAGTGTGCGCAGACCGGTGACGATTCTGTCCAGATGCGCGACGTCCTCCGCCTCAAGGATAAATTCAACGATCGCCTCGCCGTCTTTGCCGGCGCGTGAGTCGACGCTGCGGATGTTGGTGCCGTCGTCGCTGATGATGGCAGTAAGGTTTTTCAGCATGCCGGCACGATCGTCGCAGTAGACAACTACCCGGACGGGATAGGTCTGCTGCCGGCCGCGCTCATCGGCCGTGTTCTTCGACCACTCGACGGAGATGCGGCGGTCGGCCTCGTAGAGCAGGTTCTGCACATTCGAACATCGCCGCGCGTGGACGGCAACACCGCGCCCGCGCGTCACGTAGCCGATGATCTCTTCGCCGCGAATCGGATTGCAACATCGCGCGCGGTAGACCAGCAGGTCGTTCTGGCCTTCCACCTCCAGCGCCTCGGTGCGCGGATTCAGGTGCAGCTTCTTTACCGTATCGGCAGTCGCGGCTGCATCCACATCCGGGGCGGACGGTGCAATCAGGCTCGGCTCAAGCTTATGCAGCACCTGACGCGACGAATACTTGCCGAAGCCGATGCCGGCCAGCAGGTCCTTCTCGCCACCCACGCCGTATTCATTGGCAACGCGCGTGTAGTCCGCTTCGGTAAAGCGAGCGAGCGCGACTTTGTACTTGCGCGCCTCGCGGTCCAGCAGCTTGCCGCCAATATCGATCGCGCGCTCGCGCTGGTGTTCGTTCAGCCAGTGCTTGATCTTGTTGCGCGCCCGCGAGCTCTTGACGAAGGTCAGCCAGTCGCGGCTCGGCGTATGGCCGTTCTGCGTGACGATCTCCACGATGTCGCCATTGCGCAGCCGTGTGCGCAGCGGCACCATACGGCCGTTCACGCGTGCGCCGGTGCAGGTCTGGCCGACCTCGGTGTGGACCGAGTAAGCGAAGTCCACCGGGCTCGCATCCTTAGGCAGCACGACCACCTTGCCTTTGGGCGTGAAGGTATAGACCTCTTCCGGATACAGGTCGATCTTGAGCGTGGAGAGGAATTCGTTCGGGTCGGACATCTCCCGCTGCCACTCCACCAGCGAGCGCACCCAGGCCAGCCGCTGCTCATCCTTGCTGCTGATCGGGCCGCCGTTGGCTTTGTACTTCCAGTGCGCGGCGATGCCTTCCTCGGCTACGCGGTGCATCTCTTCGGTGCGGATCTGCACCTCGAACTGGTGGCCGCCCGAGCCCATGACGGTTGTGTGCAGCGACTGATACAGATTCGGGCGCGGCATCGCGATGAAGTCCTTGATGCGCCCCGGCACCGGCCGCCAGATCGAGTGGATCAGCCCGAAGATGGCATAGCAGTCCTGAACGCTCTTGGTGATCACGCGCACCGCCAGCAGGTCATAGACCTGGTCGACCGACGAGCGCTGCTTCTGCAGCTTCTGATAGATGCTGTAAAGCCGCTTGATGCGCCATTCGACGCGCGCTTCGATCTTGTGCTCCTTCAGCTTTTCCTGCAGCGTCCGCTCGACATCCTCCAGGAAGTCTTCGCCTTCCTTGCGGCGTTCGTCTATGGCCGTCTGCACCTTGTCGAAACTCACCGCGTCGACGTAGCGGAAGGACAGGTCTTCGAGCTCGCCGCGCACCTTGCCCATGCCGAGCCGGTGCGCCAGCGGAGCGTAGATGTCCAGCGTCTCCTGCGCGATCGCCTGCTGCCGCTCCACGCGCAGGTGCTGCAGGGTGCGCATGTTGTGCAGCCGGTCGGCCAGTTTGATCAGCACGACCCGCACGTCGGTCACCATGGCGAGCAGCATCTTGCGCACGTTCTCGGCCTGGCGGTCTTCGCTGTTGGCGAACTGGATTTTGTCGATCTTGGTGACGCCCTCGACGATGTGTGCCACCTGCTCGCCAAAGAGGCGGGTGATGTCGTCCGCCGTCACCGGTGTGTCCTCGACGGCGTCGTGCAGCAGGCCGGCCGCGATGGCGGTCGAATCCAGCTTCATCTCGGCCAATACGTGTGCGACCTCCAGCGGGTGCAGCACATAGGGCTCGCCCGAGGCGCGTACCTGACCTTGATGATGTTCGAGAGAAAACTCCCATGCGCGGCGGATGATCTCGACATCGTCGCCGGGACGATGGGCGCGCACGGTGTCCAGCAGCGCACGGAAGCGCGCATCGATCAAGGCTCGACCTTCCCGTGCCTCGGAGGAATCCGGCGGGGCAGGACGGGATGCAATAGGGTCGGGCGGCGTTGTACGCGCGGTCGCCATGCCTGATTATAGGCTGATGACCTTTCAGTTTCAGGAAAGCCTTGGGAAGAGAGCGTTCCCAGGGTTATGACGAGAACCCGGCAAGCCACTTCGCGAAAGTCCAAGTCCGCCTCCCGGCCGCACGCCGCCGCTGTAGCGGGACGCGCCGCCGTCGTCAACAGGCGGGCCGCGGATCGTCTGCGCGCCGGCCATCCATGGGTCTATGCCTCGGACGTGGTTGAAGTTACGGGTGAGGAGCGCGATGCCCCCGCCGGCCTGATTGCCGTTGCCGACCAGCGCGGCATTCCGCTTGGCACCGCTCTTCATAGTCCGGAGTCGCAGATTGCGCTTCGCCTGGTGAGCCGGGGCTTGCTCGTAGCAGATACCGAGTGGCTAGCCCTCATCGAGACCCGGCTGCGGCGCGCCGTCGCCTTGCGCGCCTCGATGCAAACCGAAGCCTGCCGCCTCGTCTTCAGCGAAGCCGACGAGCTGCCCGGCCTCATCGTCGATCGCTACGGGCCGCTTGTGCTGATGCAGATGCTGGTTCGCGGGCTCGACCGGCCCGACGTGCGCGAACTGCTGACGCGCGTGCTGGCCGAGGAGATCGCGCCCGAAACCATCATTGAGCGCGGTGACGCGCGCATTGCGGCCCTCGAAGGGCTGCAGACGCCTGCGCTGGCGACGTTGTACGCGAGAGACCCGGCCCATCCGGTCCTGCAGACCACCTTCGAGCTCAACGGCCTGCGCTTTGCTTACGATGCCACTTCCGGGCAGAAGACCGGAGCCTTTCTCGACCAGCGGCTGAACTACGCGGCCGCCGCAGAGCACGCACGTGGCGAGGCGCTGGACGTCTGCACCTACCAGGGCGGCTTCGCGCTGCACATGGCACAACGTTGCTCGCGCGTCACCGGCGTGGATGCTTCCCGCAGCGCGCTCGAGGTTGCCGAGCAGAATCTGGACGCGAACCGCAGCAAGCTTTCTGCCGCAGGTGGATTGGATCGAGGCCGACGCCTTCGATCTGCTGCGCGACTGGAGCGACGCCGGTACGGAGTACGACACCATCGTGCTGGACCCGCCGGCATTCGCGAAGAGCAAGCGTGCCGTGGAAGGCGCGCTGCGCGGCTACAAGGAGCTGAACCTGCGCGCTCTCAAGATGCTTCGCCCGGGCGGCGTGCTGGTCACCTGTTCCTGCTCGCACCACATCTCCGCTGCTGACTTCACCGCAACCGTAGCCGCTGCAGCCGCCGATGCCGGGCGCCGCGTGCGGCTGCTGGAGCGGCGCGGCGCCGCGCCCGATCACCCCGTCATCCTGACCATCCCCGAGACCGAATACCTGAAGTGCCTGATCTGTGTCGCGGAATAAGGGTCGAATAGCTGTCCGCTTGCGGCGCGTATCCTGAAGTAGAGAGAAGTCATGAGCCACGAAGGCATTCGCATCGTCGATGAGCGAGAGGCGCGCCGCGCCGATCGTCCCCCGCTTCCGCGCGACGCCGTCGATCCGGCGAAGGTGCGCGTCCACAAGAGCGAAGGCACCGGCATGGAAATCGATTGGAAGGACGGCCACCGGAGCGCGTGGAGCTTTCGCTGGCTGCGCGATGCCTGTCCCTGCGCTACGTGCCATGAGGCACGCGAAGCCGCAGGTCTCGAGCCGGGCGAGCGCAAGTCCGCTCCTACGCAGCTTCTTCCCATGTACGAGGCGCCGCCACGCCCCAATAGCGTTGAGCCGGCGGGCCGCTATGCGGTGGTCTTTCACTGGAACGACGGCCACTCCAGCGGCATTTATTCGTGGGATTTCCTGCGCCGCCACTGCCAGTGCGAGGAGTGCCGCCAGCAACACGGATGATCGTTATTGCTTGGGGTGGCGATTCTTGAGGAAGTGGTGCTCGATATCGGGCAGGAACTCGATCAGCTCCGAACCGATGACACCCTCTGCCGTCACCGTCATGGCGCCAATGACGGTTTTCTCAAAGCCGGCATCTTCGTCGGGATAGTACAGGTTCGAAATGCCGCCGGAGATGAAGTTGCCGGCAACATTGGCATAATTCGGCCCCCATGTGCCGTTGTCGCGGCGGCACCATAACGCAGTTTCGGCGGAGTAGCGAAAACGCCGCACGAACGAACCGGACCCCATGCGGTAGTAGCGCGGGTCTTCTTTCAATAGCACCGGCAGCACGGCGTTGCCCCAGAAATTGCCGTCCGCTGTGTCCGCATAGGAGGCGCCGAACCGTTTGAAATAACCTTCGGCGCCTTGGCCGAATCCGTAACGCACTTTAGTCGGCTTACCGGTCACGGGATCGATCACGGTCTTAGTGCCGGAGTTGGTGTCGCGTGCCTGCCCAATGCCGGAAAGAACGGCATCCTGGGCAAATACAAAAGGGTCGGTCGTACTCTTCAGCATGAGCTGAAACTTTTGCTTCGGCCGCAGGGCAGGGATATTTCGCGAGTTCGCCAGGGACACCGTCTGGAACATGGGCATCACGCCGAACGCGCGCTGCTTTTCCTCTTGCCGCAACACCTCGTCGGAGCTTTGCGAAGCAGCGCTTTTCTGGGCATCCGGCTGCGGATCCTGCGGTGCCGAAGGCTGCGAAGTGCTGGAGATCTGACGTGTCGGCGCATCCGGCAATCCAGTATCAGCCGCGACTTCCTGCGCACGGGCCTGTCCCAGTGTGAGGGCCAGGGCGGTGGCTGCAGCGAGGGATGCGAACACACCCCAGGGGCGCAGAACGTACACGTGGATGGAACTCCTTGTTGGGACCTGCTGGAAGGGACGATTTCACCCTGACAGAGTGCGGTGCCGTCGCACCAGAAAGGCAATCGCCTGTTCTATCCAGTTTACAGCCTATGGAACAGGTTGGTGTTTCTTGAAGAGACGCCGGGAGATATCGGGCCAGAACTCGATGAATTCCGCGCCGATGGCGCCCTCCGCAGTGACGGTGAGGGCGCCGTCCAGCGTCTGTTCCACCCCGCGGTCCTCCGCGGGATAGTAGGCATTTGAGATGGCACCAGAGACGAAGTTGCCCAGCACGTTTGCATAGCTGGGTCCCCAGGTTCCGTTGTCGCGACGGCACCAGACGGTTGTGCTGGCAGAGTAAAGGAAACGCCGCTTAAACGAGCCCGTGCCCATCCGGAAGTAGCGTGGATCTTCCTTGAAGAGGACGGGCAGAATCGCATTGCCCCAGAGAGTTCCGTCTACGGTATCCGCATAGGAGGCGCCGAAACGCTTGAAATAACCCTGCGCTCCCTGGCCGAAGCCGGGATTGCTATCCTGCGCCTGGCTAATCCCCGCCACGAATCCATCCGCGACGAAGACGAAGGGATCAATCGAGCTCTTGTAGGCCAAGTGGAATTTCTGTTTCGGAGTCAGTGGGGGCACGTTGTCGGCGCTCTCCACCGTGTTGAAGTTTGGTACGACACCGAGGATGCGCTGTTTTTCTTCGCGCTTCAGCACCTCCTCGGACGTTTCTGCACTCGGCTTGGTAGCGTTTGGAGACTTCTGCGTCGTGGGCTCGGCTGGTGCCGGCTGTGTAGTCTGCGTCGTTTGTGATGCGCTCGAAGTGGATGCTTGCGGTGCCACCGGTGCATCGGGAATCTCTATGTTTGCGACGTTTGTCTGAGCGAGCGCTATGGGAACGCCTGCAAGGACAGCGAGAACCGCAACGGGCACGGAACAGCAGGCTTGGCGGAGCAATAGGGTTCGAAATGTCCGTCCGGTCAACATGTGCAGCAAAATGGTCCTGACTCTTCAGGGATATTGCGCGAGAAGCGAGTTCGCGCCAGCAAAAATAGGAGATCGTGAAGAAGAAGACGTACCGTAGAGCCGCAAGGTTTCGGAAGGCCAGCTTGATTCGCCTACGGCTTTCGCGGGATCTCCGCCTTACGGCAGGCGTCCTCGGCGTCTTCTGCGATCAGGGGAAGGCCCCGGTATTCGGTCCGCAGAAAGCCCGCTTCCACCGCGCCATCCAGCAGATGCAGGAACCTGTTCCAATAGCCGGCAGTGTTGATCAGGACCACTGGCTTGTCGTGAATGCCCAGCAGTCCCCAGGTCAGGATTTCGCACATTTCATCGAGCGTGCCCAGGCCGCCGGGGAGCACCAGGAAAGCATCCGCACGCTTCGCCATCTCGGCTTTACGCTCATGCATGCTGGTTGTCTCAATCAGCTCTGTCAATCCGGGGTGCGCAATCTCGCGCGAGACCAACGCCTGCGGGATCACGCCCGTGACCTCGCCGCCAGCGGCAAGTGCAGCATTCGCTAGTGCGCCCATCAGCCCGACGTCGGCGCCGCCATAGACCAGGCGCCAGCCGCGCTCGGCGATGGATGTGCCCAGCGCTTTCGCGGCCTCAAGAAAAACCGGATCGACGCCATTGCTGGAGGCGCAAAAGACGCACACGCTGTGAATCTCTTTTGTGGGGGAGGGTGTCATGAACAGGTCTATGAAAGTGCAGCAGGTCTCCGCCGCAACTCTTTTCAGCTTAGCGAAGTATGGTCATCCTTGCGTTACGGGAGTGTGGATCGCCGGCGGCGATACACTAGAGAAGAGAAGCTCCCCGCCCGAGACGCCAGCCCGTGAATCCCCTGCTCGAAAAGATGAATCCGCAACAGCGAGCGGCCGTGGAGGCCGTGGATGGTCCTGTCCTGATCCTGGCCGGTGCCGGCTCGGGCAAAACACGCGTCATCACGCACCGCATCGCCTATCTGATTGAAGCCAAGGGCGTCGCGCCGGATTCCATTCTCGCCGTCACTTTCACCAACAAAGCCTCTGCCGAGATGGGCGAGCGCGTAGAGAAGCTGCTGGCCGGTTCGACGCTGGCCAAGCCGCTGCTCTCCACCTTCCACTCCTTCTGCGTGCGCGTGCTGCGGCGTGATATCGAAGCGCTGCGCATCGGAGACAAGGGGCTGACCCGCAGCTTCGCCATCTACGACGAAAGCGATCAGCAGGCCATCGTGAAGCAGGCGATGCGGCGCATGTCGCTGGATGACAAGACTCTGACTCCGCGCACCGTGCTGGGGAAGATCAGCTGGGCGAAGAACCACATGATCGATCCGCAGGAGTACTACCTGGGATCGAGCGATCCCATCAGCGAGCGCGTGGCGCAGCTCTACGAGGTCTATCGCAAGGAGCTGCTGAAGAACAATGCGATGGATTTCGACGACCTGCTGCTCGAAACCGTGCGCCTCCTGAAGGCCAGCGGCGAGACGCGCGAGCGCTATAACCGGCGGTTTCGCTACATCATGATCGACGAGTACCAGGACACCAACCGTCCGCAATATGAGCTGATGAAGCTGCTGGCCGGCGAGCACCACAACGTCTGCGTGGTGGGCGATGAGGATCAGAGCATCTACAGTTGGCGCGGCGCGGACATCCGCAACATCCTCGAGTTCGAAAAGGATTTTCCCGAGGTCAAGACCATCCGGCTGGAGCAGAACTATCGCTCCACCCAGGTGATTCTGGAAGCAGCATCCGCCGTTGTCGCGCGCAACGCGCAGCGCAAGGGAAAAAATCTCTGGACCGAGCGGCAGGGCGGCTCCAACATCGGCTACTACGAAGCGCCCGATGGCGAGAACGAAGCGCTCTTTATCGCCGACTACATCCAGAAATACCTGCGCAAAGCCGGAGAAGGAAACGAGCCGGCGCGCGTCGCCGTGCTCTATCGCACCAACTCGCAGTCGCGGCTGGTGGAAGAGGCGTTGCGCCGCTATTCAATCCAATACACGATGGTCGGCGGATTTTCCTTTTATGAGCGCGCCGAGATCAAAGACCTGCTCAGCTACCTGAAGCTGGTGCAGAACCCGAACGATTCCATCGCACTGCAGCGCGTCATCAACACGCCGGTGCGCGGCATTGGCCGCGGGACGCTCGACACGCTGGAGCGCCTCGCGATCGAGACCGGCATCAGCACCTGGGATGCACTCGGGCAGGCAATCCAGCAGCGGCTGCTGCCGCAGCGGGCGCTGACGGCGCTCGAAAGCTTCCGACGCATGATCAACGACGCGCGCGCGTTGCTGGAGCCGGGCTTTGCGGAAAAGCTGACGGCGGATGTGGCTGCCGATATTCCCGAGGTGCTACCGGAGGGCAGCTACACGCAATCCCCAGACGCAGAAGATGAGGGCACCGACTTCGCCTTCGGAGAACAGGGCATACTCGATTTGTCGCAGGATGAGCCGGTGGACGCATCGTTCTCGACCGAGTCGTTTGGCGAAGAGACCGAGGAGATGCCGGCCGACGTCAGCTTCAATCCATTCGAGGATGCTGCTCCGAAGCAATCGGTATCGGTCGGGAATGGAATCGAGGCGGCCGCAGCCGAAACATCCGAAGAAGAGCGGCCGGCGTTCCGCGCCCCGGGCGGCAAGGCCACGCTGCCCGAGCTGATCCGCTTCATCAACGATCGCAGCGGATATATCCGCGCGCTTGAAGACGAAGGCACGCCGGAAGCCTTCTCGCGCATTGAGAACCTGAAGGAGCTGGCGAACGCGGCGCAGGATGCCGAGGAGCGCGGCGAGACGCTGGCGGAATTTCTCGATCACGCCGCGCTGGTTAGCGACACGGACCACTACAAGCCGGACAGCCGCGTCACGCTGATGACGCTGCACTCCGCCAAGGGGCTGGAGTTTCCGCTGGTGCTGCTCTGCGGCATGGAGGAAGGCCTCTTTCCGCACTCGCGCACGCTGGTCGATCCGACAGGGCTCGAAGAGGAGCGGCGGCTCTGCTATGTCGGCATGACACGCGCGATGGACACTTTGATCCTCAGCCGCGCACGCTATCGCCGGCGCTACGGCAACGACATGCCGGATGCTGCCATTCCGTCGCGCTTTCTGGAAGAGGTGCCGCCGCAGCTTCTGGAAGACTTGAGCGGCGGCCGCGAGCGCGCCACATCGTGGGGCGGATATGCAGCCAGATACAGTACGGGGTCATCCAGCCGTAGCGGCGGGCGCTTCAACGAAGACGGAGAGCGTCATTACAGCTACGAAGATGAGGATCAAAGTCGCATCCGGCGGATACAGTAACAGCAGCAGTTACGGAAATGCGGCCGGCAAACCGCGCCGCGATGCCGGTTCCATCGACAACATTGCCAGCTTCTTCGCGGGACGTGGCGGGGCCAGTGCAAAGCGCCCCAGGCTGCCCGTGCAGGAGGCGACCGGCGCCGTCGGATTCAAGAGTGGACAGCGGGTGCGCCATCCCAAATACGGCGACGGCGTGGTCTTCCGCCGCGAGGGGGACGGCGACGACGCGAAGATTACAGTACAATTCACGAAGTTCGGCGTGAAAAAGCTGGTCGAAAAATTCGCCCAGCTCGAGCGGGTTTAACAGCTCCCAACCGGCCGGACGACATTTGAGGAATCGAGATAGACCATGGCAAATACCACGAAGATTGAAGATACCCAGGAGCGCAAGAAACTAAAGCGCGCCGCGCGCAAGAAGGCTGCCCCCAAAGCCAAGCGCACCGAACCCCGCGGCTCCAAGAAGAAGAAGATCAAGAAGCTGTCGCGCGGTCAGAGCAAGCGGTAATCACAGCAAACCCAATCGGCAATCCAGGACGGCCCCGCTGCGGCACAGCTGTGGTGGGGCCGTTCTCTGCCTGGTGATACCCTGCTGAGTCGTCTTTCCTGTCTACACGGGCGGGGAAGATAGCTTAAGGTAGTGTCACCCGGTCGCTTGGCCGGAACTTTCTGCCGGAGCCACCGCTTCTGTCGCAACTCTTCGCTCGTAAGTCGATTGACAAGCTGATCAGCGACTCGGAGTGCCCGGAGCACGCGCTGAAGAAGACGCTCGGTCCGGTATCGCTCACGGCCCTCGGCATCGGCGCGGTGATCGGGTCGGGCATCTTTACCGTGATCGGCACAGCCATCGCCGGGCAGCGCTTCGATACGGCATCCATCGCCAACACGCCGCTCCTGGACTATCTCATCCGCCACACCGCCATGCTCGGCCGCCCGGGCGCCGGTCCTGCGCTCGCGCTTTCGTTGGTGCTGGTGGCCATTGTCTGCTGCTTTACCGGCCTCTGTTACGCCGAGCTCGCCTCAATGATCCCCATCGCCGGCTCCGCATACACCTACACCTACGCGACCCTCGGCGAACTGGTGGCGTGGATCATCGGCTGGGACCTGATTCTCGAATACGCCTTCTCCAACATGTCGGTCAGCGTGGGCTTTGCTGCCCACATCGTCGATCTGCTCGACTGGTTCAACATCCATCCGCCCATCCAGTGGATCTCCCCGGCATATCTACCCACCGGACTCCAGGACTTCGCCGGTCACGATCTCTATAAGGCTGGATGGCACTTCGGCTTTAATATTCCCGCCTTCCTTGTTGTCATGCTGCTCACCGTCGTCCTGGTGCGCGGCGTGCGCGAATCTGCCGAGACCAACAACATCATGGTCCTCATCAAGATCGCAGCCATCCTGGTGTTCATCTTCGCCGGCGCGTCGTTCATCCATCCCCGCTACTACCATCCCTTCTCGCCCAACGGTTGGTCGGGTGTGCTCACCGGCGGATCCATCATCTTCTTTACCTATATAGGTTTCGACTCGGTTTCAACGGCCGCAGAGGAATGCAAACATCCGCAGCGCGACGTGCCTATCGGCATTATCGGCACGCTGATTGTCTGCACCATCCTATATATCGGTGTCGCAGTGGTGCTCACTGGCCTGGTCCCGTGGCAAAGCATGATGGGCGACGCGGCTCCGGTCGTGAATGCGCTCAAAAAGCTCACCATCAGCACCGGATCACATCGCCTGCAGTGGGTCCGGCTTTTCGTATTGGTCGGCGCGCTGATGGGGATGATCTCCTCCATCCTCGTCTTCCAACTCGGCCAGGCGCGCGTGTGGTTTGCCATGTCGCGGGACGGGCTGCTGCCTTCCGCGTTCAGCCGCATTCATCCTCGCTTCCGCACGCCCGCGCTCGCCACCTGGGTTGCCGGCTTTGTCGTCGGCGTGCCCGCCGGGCTTCTCGACATCGGCACCGTCTCCAACCTCTCCAACATCGGCACCTTGTTCGCCTTCGTGCTGGTCTCGATCGGCGTGCTGATCCTGCGCTATCGCGAGCCGGAGCGTCACCGCTCCTTCCGCGCGCCCTTTGGCCCTGTCATCCCGGTGCTCAGCATCATTTTCTGCGTCGTGTTGATGATGGGACTGGAAGTCATGACCTGGCTGCGCTTCTTTGCGTGGCTGGCGGTCGGCCTGGTGATCTACACCTTCTACTCCCGCAAGCGCAGTGAATTCGCCCGATAGGCTGCCCCTTCTGTCAGGCTGTCATACCCCTGTGCACCTCTTTGCCCCCACGAATTTGTCACTTTGAGCACCTTTTTATTTCTGAACTTTTCGTTTCCCCCTTAAACGTGCATAATAAGCAGTTCCTCGTTGCGGCCACGGGGCCCTAGTAAAAACAAGGCTGTTCTCGGCGGAAACTTCTAGGAGGCAATATGCGACTCGGGCGATGTCTGCCATTACTCGTCATTCCCTTTGTGTTAACGATCCCTTCCCCTCTAACGGCGCAGACCGTGACGGGAAGCGTTACGGGAACCGTTACCGATCCTACCGGCGCAGTCGTGCCCAGCGCGCAAGTCACAGCCACCAACGTCGCCACCGGCGTCGCCACCCAGGCCACGACCAACGCCGCAGGTGTCTACAGCATTCGCTTCCTGCCCATCGGGCAGTATGAGGTCACAGTACAGGCTTCGGGTTTCACCACGGCGAAGCTTCCCGCCTTTGCGCTGGAGGTCGATCAGACAGTCAAATTCGATGCTCACCTGCAGACCGGCGGCACGACAACCACGGTCGACGTCCAGGGTGACGTCGCGCCGATCCTCAATACCACCGATGCGACGATCGGAACTACGTTTACGGCGAACACCGTCCGGAATATTCCGCTGAACGGACTCGACTTTTCGGCGTTGACGCTTTACACGCCCGGTACGGTGACGACCTACGGCACACAAGGGCCTACCAGTATCGAGCGCAGCACGTACAACAGCGACATCCCGAACATCAACGGCAATCGCGCGCAGGCGAACAATTACACGCTCGACGGCATCGACCTGAACGAGACGCAGAACAATCTGATCGCCTACAGCCCGGCTCCCGAATCGCTGCAGGAAATCAGGATCCTGTCCGCCAACTCGCCCGCCGACTACGGCAATGTGAATGGCGGCGGCGTGGTGAGCGTGCTCAAGAGCGGAACTAATAGCTTTCACGGATCAGCATACGGCTACACGCAGAACGCGAATTACAACGCCAACTCCTGGTCCAACAATCACGCCAATCCGATCGTTCCGATCAATCCCTTCTCGCAGTCGCAGTTCGGGGGAACTTTCGGCGGCCCCATTGTTCGTAACAAGTTGTTCTTTTTTGTGGATTACCTCGGCGCCCGATATCACCAGGGCGGTCTGGAGCAGGACAGTGTCTTCACGCAGGCAATGCGCGGCGGCGACTTCTCCGCTTTGCTGAGCGGTGCCAACGGCAACACGCCGGTGCAGCTCTACGATAGCCAGAACAACTTCGCTCCATACGTGAACAATCAGGTTCCGGTCAGCAACCCAGTCGCTCTCTACCTCTTTTCGCATCCCAACCTGTACCCGTTGCCCAACGCCGCTCCATCAGACGGCATTGCCAAGAACGATCTGCAGGGGCCGAGCCGCACCTTCAAGGCGAATAACCAGGGCGATATGAAGATCGAGTACGACCCACGGGCCGCCGACAAGATCACGGGCTTCTACTCCATGGGCACCGGCTACGACGGGAAGACCACCTTCCTTGTCATCGCGTTCCCCGCGGCGAATAACTTTCCCACCAAGTTGGGCGGCGCGAACTGGGTTCACGTCTTCTCGCCCGCAATCATCAACTCGGCGCGTATCGGCTTCACCCGCGTGCAATGGACGCAGGGGGTACCGAGCGATCCCAGCGGAATCTTCGGCCTCAAGGGCAACTCGATCGTGGGCATCGGAGGAGCAGCGAACCAGAACTATCCCGGCTACGCTGCCCAGAACATCGGCGGCAATATTTCGGCCGGCGGCAATGCGGGCTTCATCGGCAGCATCATCGACAACACCTACAGCTATATCGACAACCTGACATGGCAGAAAGGCCAGCACCTGCTCAGCATTGGCGTGCAAGCCATTCGCTACCAGAACGCCTACACCACGGATAACAACGCCGGTTTTGTCGGACAGCTCAGCTACACAGGCGACTACACCACCAACTCGAACGAAACCAACGGAGGCGGCTACGGCGGCGCCGATTTCGTTTTGAACAGAGTTCGCGAGGCGCAGGTCACTTCGCAAGGCATCATTCGTGGGCCAGCGCCAGTGGCGCACCGCCGGCTTTATTCAGGACGACTGGAAGGTCATGCCCAATCTCACGCTGAACCTCGGCGTGCGCTACGAGTACGACCAACCCTGGTACGAACAGAACGACAAGACCGGAAACGTCGATCTGGCTAAGGGTGTGGTCGAATACGCGACCAGAATCCCGAACGGCGCGCCGCCGGACTCGGAGCTCTGCAACAACCGCGCCTGCTATCAGCCAAACTACACGCAAATCATGCCGCGTTTTGGCTTTGCCTACCAGGCAACTCCCCGCTTCGTGGTTCGCGGAGGTTACGGAGCAACGAGTTTCTTTGAAGGAAATGCCGCAAATCAGCGACTAACTTCCATTACGCCTTTCGTGCAATCCATCGATATCAAGCCATTGACGCCGACTCCGCCCGCGAATGGTCAGCCCGGAAGCCCGGGCGCGCCTCGCACTGCGCAAGAGGGTTTCACAGCTACCAACTCTGGCGATGTCAATTTCAATGGATCTACATACAACGTCTATCCGCAGCATATCCAGCCGGCCTATGTCCAGGAATGGAATCTGACCACGGAATACGCAGTAACTCCCAGTATGTCGCTGCAGGTTGGCTATCTCGGCGAACAGGGCCAGCACATCGAAGACTATGGCAATGTCAACCAGTACCTGGTAAATGGCGACGAAACGACTGCGCCCTACTACAACAATAAGATCCTGGGTATTGGCTCCGGCAAGCTGCTCATCACCGAATCGCGTGCCATGATGAACTACAACGCGCTGCAGGCGGTACTGCGCGAGCGCATCAGCCATGGTCTGGAGTTCACCGCAAACTACACGTATGGCAAAGCCATGACGAATAGTTTTGGCAACTATGGCCTGAACGTTTCCGGATTCAGCGGCGCGTTTCAGGACTATCGCAACAGCCACGCGGACTACGGCCCGGCTGGGTACGATATCAAACACAACTTCTCCGCCACTGGCGTGTACGATTTACCGTTCGGACACGGGCGGCAGTTCGGCGCAAACATCAACCGCATTGCCGATGAAGCGATCGGCGGTTGGAGATTCGGTACCGCCATCGTGTCCTACAGCGGTTTTCCCGAGACCATCACCGCGCCAGACAACAGCAACTCCAACACCTACGGGAACATCCGGGCCAATCAGTATCGGAAGCTGAAGGTGGTGAATCGCAGCATCAACAACTGGTTCGGCGATGATCCATCCGCCACGCCATGCGCCGCTGGGGTGGACAATGGGATTTGTGCCTATGGTCTTCCGGCCAACAATGCGTTTGGTACCTCCTCCAACGGCAGCACACGGGGTCCGGGATACCTGAATGTCGATATGTCGGCATTCAAGGACTTCCTCATTTATCACGAGCAGACGCTTGGCTTCCGGTTCGACGCCTTCAACGCGCTGAACATTGCAAGCTACGGAAACCCCGACACCAACGTATCGAGCACAACGTTCGGTCAGATCGCCAGCCAGGGCAGCCCCGTCCGTTCGCAGGAGCGCCATCTGCAGTTCTCGGCAAACTACCGCTTCTAATCTGGTCTGTTTGCCTCCCGGCCGGAGCGATCATCCCGATCGCTCCGGCTTTTCTTTCTGCAATCGCCGGTAGACTTAAGAAGTGAACGAATCCACCGGCGACTTTCTCCGCAGCCTTCCCAAGGCGGAGCTTCATCTCCATCTCGAAGGCACTGTCACGCCGGAAACGCTGGTCGAGTTGAGCGAGCGTCATCCCGCGGGCCGGCTCACGCTTGAAGAGGCGCGCTCGCTCTATCGCTACACCGATTTCAGCGGCTTCCTGATGGCCTTCAAGGCCATTACGGAGCGCCTTCTCACGGCAGAGGATTACGAGCTCATCACCTGGCGCATGGCGCAGTCGCTGGTGGCGCAGGGCGTCGTGCATGCGGAGGTCTACGTCTCGGTCGGCGTGGTCTACTACTGGCGCCGTATCGAATTCGAGCCGCTCTTCGCCGGCATGGAGCGCGCCCGTCTGCGCGCTGAGCGCGAGTTCGGCCTCACCATCCTCTGGATCTTCGACGCCGTGCGCCACTTTGGTGTGGAAGAGGCGGCGCGGGTCTTCCGCAAAGCGGCCGAGATGCGCCGCGAACATGCTTCCATCGCCGGCATCGGCATCGGGGGCGATGAGCGCCGCATGGCCGCGGAGCCCTTTCGCGACCTTTATGCCGAAGCCCGCAATGCGGGGCTCCGTTTGACGGCACATGCCGGGGAAACTACCGGACCCGAGAGCATCTGGGGCGCGCTGAACATTGGCGCCGAGCGCATCGGCCATGGCTTGTCCGCCCAGCACGACGCAGAGCTGATGGAGATCCTCATCCAACGCCAGATACCGGTCGAGATCTGCATGACCTCCAACGTCCGCACCGGCTCCTGCGCTTCGCTGCCCGAGCACCCCGTGCGCCGCTACTTCAACTCTGGCGTAATGATTACGCTCAATTCGGACGACCCCACACTCTTCGGTAGCGATCTGCTCGACGAATATCGAATGGCCGAGGACGAATTCCAGTTCACTCAGGAGCAGTTACGCGAGGTGGCCGCGAATTCGATAGAAGCCAGCTTTTTGCCGCCGGAGCGTAAGATCGCGCTGCTGCGCGCCGTTGAGGACGCAGTACATCCCGGGTGACGAAAGGGCCATCGGATGTAGCACGGCCGTAATGTAGCCTGCGGCTTCGCTGCGCTATCATGAATCGAGACAGTGAGGGGTGCGTCGGATCGTGCGCCTGAGTGGGGAAGGACAATGAGCAATATTTTGCCGTTCCAGAAAAAACCCAACTATCTGCTGCGGACCATCACCTGGGGCGGAATTGCCGTCAGCGTCGCAGCGCTCGGCCTGTTTGTTGGCCGCGAACTCCGGATTCGCTACAAGTTCAATCATCGTTCGCCGTATGACTACTACGCGCATGCCGGCGACAAAGCGCCGCTGGACACCTACGCGGTAGGCATCTAGCGCGCGTTCTCAACACATTTTTCCGAAGGGCGGAGACGAACTCCGCCTTTTTCCATTTCTCTTCTGCAATCGATTTCGCATGAGTGCCGCTAGCGGTTCGATCGGAAAACGGCTGCGCAAAACAGAATCCCCCCACTCCGTCGCAATATCTGTGCGTTGGTCCTAGACTGGTCTCCGGATTCTTTCGGAGGCACGAAATGCCTGTAAGACATCGCAAGGCTGCGGTCATCCTCTGTCTGCTGCTGGCTGTCGCCTGCCGAGCGGCGCGCGCGCAGCAGGACATCACCATCGATGCGCAGGCCAGGGCCACGCCTCTGCCGCATTTCTGGGAGCAGATGTTCGGCTCCGGTCACGCGAATCTCGCGATGCGCGAAGCATGGCGCGACGATCTCTCCGCTGTGAAGTCCATTACCGGGATGCAGTACGTCCGCTTTCACGGCATTCTCGATGACGAGAACGGTGTCTACACCGAGGACGAGCAGGGCAATCCGCAATACAACTTCACTTATGTGAACGAAATCTACGACGGCATGCTCGCGCGCGGCGTGCGCCCCTTGGTCGAGATCAGCTTCATGCCGAAGCAGCTTGCCGCGCATCCCGCGCCGCATGCTTTCTGGTACAAGCCGAACGTCGCCCCGCCGAAGGACTACGCGCAATGGGACGCGCTCATCCGTGCTTTCGCGCAGAACCTGGTCGATCGCTACGGCATCGAAGAGGTCTCGCAGTGGTATTTCGAAGTCTGGAACGAGCCCAACATCGACTTCTGGGTCGGCCAGCCGAAGCAGTCCACCTACTTCGAGCTCTACAGCCACACCGCGCGCGCGTTGAAGTCGGTCAGCCCGCGGCTTCGTGTCGGCGGTCCCGCGTCTGCTGCGGAGGAATGGGTGCCCGAATTCCTGAAGTACATGCACGACAACAATGTGCCGGTGGACTTCCTCTCCACCCATGGCTACGCCGACGAGAACTACGAACACACCTTCACGCCGGCCAACCTGCCGCCCATGGACGATCGTCTCTGCGCCGCGATGGCGCACGTCAAGCAGCAGATCGCCGCCTCACCCATGCCGCGCATCCCCTGGTTCGTTACCGAGTGGAACGTCATCGGCATCGACAAGGCACGCGACACCACCTTCGTCGGCCCTGCGGTCGCCAACACCATCCGCGAATGCGACGGCCTCGCGAACATCATGTCCTTCTGGACCTTCGACGATGTCTTTGAAGAGGGTGGCGTCAAGCGCGAGCCCTTCGACGGCGGCTTCGGGCTTATCGCGCCTTACAGCATCCGCAAGCCCAGCTTCGACGCTTTCGCCATGCTGCACCATCTCGGCAACGAGCGGCTTGCGAATGACTCGAAAGACGCGCTCGTCACTCGCCGCCCGGACGGCACGCTCGTCGTCGCTGTATGGAACATGGCCGATCCAGCCGGCGCGCACCAGGCCGGCGGCCCGGGAGAAGAGAAGCACATGCAACTCACCTTCGAGCACGTTCCCAAGAACGCGGCAGTCAGCATCACGCGCCTCGATCCCACACACGGCAACACGCTCGCCGCATATGGCCGGATGGGCAGCCCGCGTTATCCCACGGAGACGCAGGTACGCGAGTTGAATGAAGCGTCAAAGCTCAGCCCGCCGGAGAAGACAGCGTTACGTGACGGGAAGATCGATGTGAATCTGCCGGTGAATTCGCTGGTGATGTTGGAGATCGGGAAATAAAAAAGGCCGCGCCCTTTGAAAGAGCGCGGCCCGTGGTTCCGGTACAAGTCAATTTGCTGCCAACTGCCGGAGCACAAACTGCAGGATTCCGCCGTTCTGGTAGTAGAGGATCTCCTGCGGTGTGTCGATGCGCACCTTCGCCTTGAACGTCCGTTTCTGCTGCTTCGCATCCGTCACTTCCACGGTCAGCTCGCGCCCGTTCGCGAATTTCGCGTCGAGCAATGCCTTCAGCCCGGGAAAGCTGTACGTCTCCTCGCCCGTCAATCCGAGCGATTCGGTCGTCTCGCCGTTCACGAACTGCAGCGGGAGAATGCCCATGCCTACCAGGTTCGAGCGGTGGATACGCTCGTAGCTTTCGGCGATCACCGCACGCACCCCCAGCAGCAGCGGCCCCTTCGCCGCCCAGTCGCGCGATGAACCCGAGCCATACTCCTTGCCCGCAAGGATCACCAGCGGCACCCCGCGCTCGGCGTACTTCACAGAGGCGTCGAAGATGCTCATCGGCTCGCCTTCTGGCAGCAGCCGCGTCACGCCGCCTTCCGTGCCCGGCGCCAGCTTGTTGCGCAGCCGCACGTTGGCGAACGTTCCGCGCACCATCACCTCGTGATTGCCGCGCCGCGATCCATAGGAGTTGAAGTCCGAGGGCTTCACACCGTGCTCGCTCAGGTACTTGCCCGCAGGCCCATTCGCTTTGATCGAGCCCGCAGGCGAGATGTGATCCGTGGTCACCGAATCGCCAAGCACCGCCAGCACACGCGCATCGCGAATATCTGTAATCGGAGCAGGCACCTTCGGCATATTGTCGAAGTAGGGCGCCTGCCGGATGTAGGTCGAATCCGGCTCCCACCGGTACACATCGCCCGTTGGTAACTTCAGGTGCTGCCAGTTCTGGTCGCCCTCGGTTACCGTCGAGTACTCCCTGCGGAATGCTTCTGAGCTGATCGAGCGCGCAATCGTCTCCGACACCTCCAGCTGCGTCGGCCAGATATCGCGCAGATACACCGGCTTCTTGTCCTTCGTCTGTCCCAGCGGCTGGTTGTCGAAGTCATGATCGATGCGTCCCGCCAGCGCGTACGCAACCACCAGGGGCGGCGACATCAGATAGTTCGCCCGCACCTCGGAGTTGATGCGGCCCTCGAAGTTGCGATTGCCGCTCAGCACCGAGACGGCCACCAGTCCGTGATCGTCGATCGATTTCGAAACATCCGTCGGCAGCGGTCCGGAGTTGCCAATGCAGGTGGTGCAGCCGTAGCCGACAACGTTGAAGCGCAGCTTGTCCAGATACGGCAGCAGTCCGGACTTCTGATAGTAGTCCGTCACCACGCGCGAGCCCGGGGCCAGCGAGGTCTTCACCCACGGCGGCACCGTCAGCCCCTTCTCAACGGCCTTTTTCGCCAGCAGTCCCGCCGCCACCATCACCGATGGATTCGACGTGTTGGTGCAACTCGTAATCGCCGCGATCACAATTGAGCCATGGTCCAGATACTTGTCCGGATCGACGCCGAAGCGCTCTTTCACGCTCGATGGCGCGCCGCGCTCCGCGTCGCCGTGCGCTGCGTCCACCGTGGGCGCGGAATGGCCGCCCTCGCCCTCCCAGCGGCTCACCTGCCTTGCAGCGGAAGCATTGCCATTCGGCCCCAGCAGGCCGGGCAGCAGCTTCTTGAAGTTCGCTCCCGCATCCTTCAGCAGTACCCGGTCCTGCGGACGCTTCGGGCCGGCCACCGACGGCTGCACGGTGCTCAGGTCGAGTTCGATGGTCGCCGAGTACTCAGCTTCCGGTGCGCCCGGCGCATGGAAGAGCCCCTGCTCCTTGTAATACGCCTCCACCAGCGCCACCTGGTCCTCGCTGCGGCCGGTCAGCCGCAGATAGCGCAGCGTCTCCGCATCCACGGGGAAGATGCCGCAGGTCGCGCCATACTCCGGCGCCATGTTGCCGATGGTCGCGCGATCGGCCAGCGGCAGCTCCGCAATGCCCTCGCCATAGAACTCGACAAACTTGCCCACCACGCCGAGCTTGCGCAGCATCTCGGTCACCGTCAGCACCAGATCGGTCGCCGTCGCGCCTTCGCGCAGCTTGCCACGCAGCTTGAACCCAACCACCTGCGGCACCAGCATGGAAACCGGCTGGCCCAGCATCGCCGCCTCGGCCTCAATGCCGCCCACGCCCCAGCCCAGCACGCCCAGGCCGTTGATCATCGTGGTGTGCGAGTCGGTGCCCACCAGCGTGTCCGGATAGGCGCGCAGCGTGCCGTCTGACTTCCGTCGTGAAGACCACGCGCGCCAGGTATTCCAGATTCACCTGGTGGCAGATGCCCATGCCCGGCGGCACCGCGGAGAAGTTGCGGAAGGCCGACTGTCCCCACTTCAGAAACGCGTAACGCTCACGATTCCGCTCAAATTCGATCGCCGCGTTGATGTCGTAGGAGCGAGCCGTGCCGAACTCATCCACCTGCACCGAGTGGTCAATCACCAGCTCTGCCGGCTGCAGCGGGTTGATCTTCTCCGGATTGCCTCCCAGCGTCTTCATCGCGTCGCGCATCGCCGCCAGATCCACAATGGCCGGCACACCGGTAAAGTCCTGCATCAGCACCCGCGCCGGCATAAACGCAATCTCACGATCCGGCTCGGCCTTCGGCTGCCATTTGGCAAGGAATTCAATGTCCGCCGCGGTCACGGACTTGCCGTCCTCCTGCCGCAGCAGGTTTTCCAGCAGTATGCGCAGCGAGTAGGGAAGCTTCGCGAGCGTGACGCCCTTCTGCTCCAGCGCCTTCAGTCGATACACTTCGTAGGTTTTGCCGTTGCTGGTAAGAGTGGATTTGCTGCCAAAGCTATTCATCGGAATCGGATCTCCTCTGTCGTGACACAACCATTCGAAATGCACCTGGCGGACGCACGCTCACGACCCGGCATGGGTTAGGGCGATGTCCGGCGGCAGGCAGTCGTCAGGAGAGGGCGCGGCGCCCGTGGGCTGTACGTCCACGGTCAGGCCGCCCGCGACGGAAGCGCTTGAGAAGAGGAGCATCGGATGGAGACAGATGCCGGTAGTTCATGTCCGCCTTCCAGTGTAACTCCATCGAGCCAGGCAGAAGAATGAAAGCGACGTTGGCTGGATCGCGGCGGTAGTGCATCCTTTCACCATGCCAACATGCGTTCACGACGGGCTGACGCTCTGGTACGAGGAGTCGGGCAGCGGGGCGCCCGTCATCTTCGTTGCCGGAGCCATGAGCGACCACACCACCTGGGACATCATCGTTCCGCAGTTGAGCGGCCTGCGCTCGATCACACTCGACAATCGCGAAGTCGGCCACAGCAGCTTCGCCCGACGCGACTACACCGTCCGCGACATGGCCGGCGATGTCCTGGCCCTTATGGGCCACCTCGGCCTCGAACGCGCCAGCATCGTTGGCCATTCCCTCGGTGGCAAGATCGCGCAGGAACTGGCGTTGATGGCGCCCGCGCGCGTCGACAAACTGGTGCTGGTTTGCTCGTCGGCAAGACATGACGTGCAGTCGCGCTCGTTGATGGAGTTATGGATCAGTCTGCGGGAGGAGATCGCGGACGATCTGGTCTTCGTCCAGGCCATCTGCCTCTGCGCCATGGGGCCGAAAACGCTGGCGCAGATCCCTCTGCACGATGCCGCCGAGTTGTGGATGGCCCGCGCTCCGCTGCAGCGGGGCTCGGCATTCATTCGCGGTTTGGAAGCCTCGCTTGCCAACGACACGCTCCCCCGTCTCGGCGAGATCCAGGCACCCACGCTCGTCATCTACAGCGACGCCGACCGTATCTTCCCGCAGAAGCACGGCGAGCAACTGGTTGCCGGCATCCCCGGCGCACAAGGCGTGTTGATGGCGAACTGCGGCCACGCTCCGATGGCCGAGCGTCCAGCAGAGTTCGCGCGAATCATTCAGGAATTCCTGCTCAGCTAGCTGCCACCGAGAGCCTGCCACAGCAGCACGCCATTCAACGAAAGGATGATCGCTGTACTGATCCAGCCAAGCGACTGGACCACGCGGCCATTCGCAAAGCGGTTCATCACCTTCGCGCGCTGCGTCAGGATGAGTAGCGGAATCAGCGCGAACGGTAGCGTAAAGCTGAGCGCGGCCTGCGACAGCAGCAGGATGCGCAGCGGATCCAGCCCGATGCCGATCACCACCAGCGCCGGCAGCAGTGTGAGCAGCCGCCGCAGGAAGATGGAGAATCGCACCTGCATGAAGCCTTCGAGGATCATCTGCCCGGCCATCGTGCCCACGGTCGAAGAGGACAGGCCGGAGCACAGCAGCGCCACCGCGAAGAGCGCAGCCGAAGCCGGACCCACCAGCGGGCCCAGCGTGGCGTGCGCCGCCTCGATTGACATGCTGCTCATCCCTTTGCCGGCGAATGCCGCCGCCGCCACCACGATCATCGCTGAGTTCACCAGCCACGCGCCGTTCATCGCCAGGATCAGATCGAACAGCTCCATGCGCAGCAACCGCTGGCGCATGCTGAATGTCGATTGGTCGCCCTCGGTTCGCTCCGCCCGCACCCGTGGCTGCACCAGCCCGGAGTGCAGATACACCACGTGCGGCATCACGGTTGCGCCCAGCATCGCGACCGCCAGGTACAGGCTCTTGCGGTCCAGTATCGGAACCACGGTGTGATATGCGATCGAGCCCCAATGCGGGTGGATGAAGAACATCTCCGCCGCATAACAGCCGCCGATCACAACGACGAACAGCATGATGACCAGCTCAAGCTGGCGGAAGCCCCACTGCTGCAACATGAGGATGAAGAAGACGCAGATCGCCGTCGCCACCGCGGCCAGCAGCAGGACATGCGTGCGCGTCATGCCCGCGGCCAGCAGCCGCGGGCCAAACAACAGGTAAAAGCCCAGCGCAGCGCCCAGGAACTCGGCCAGGTCGGTCGCCAGCGCGGAGATCTCCGCCGCCACCCACAGGAAGATAGTCATGCCGCGCGAGAAGTGGAGACGGCAGTTTTCCGGAAGGGTGTGTCCGGTTGCTATGCCTAGCTTGGCCGAGAGGTACTGGATCAGGATGGCCATTGCATTCGACAGCAGCAGCACCCACAAGAGCTGATAGCCGAACCGGGTGCCTCCCTCGAAATTGGCGGCAAAATTTCCGGGGTCGATATAGGCGATGCTCGCGACAAATGCCGGCCCGAAGTAGTACCAGAGCTTGCGCTGGCTGGTGGCCGGGGGATTGGCGGCATGGGCTGTCGCGGCGGTTGCCATGTTCAGAGTATAGGGCAGGTTTAGGCAAGCCTTAAATTAAATTTAGGCTAACCTCAAACACTCGAATTTGCACAAATGACGAGGCAATCCGTAGATTTGCGGCATGAAGACCAAGAGTCCCTACGTGGTGAAGGCCGGAGCAAAATTCCGCCTGAAGGACTGGCCGACGGACGACACCGGCAAGTTCAAAACGGAGGAAGAGGTAGCCGACGAGCTTAAACGGCATTGCGGAAAGCTGGATGCTCTGCAAGATGTGCTATCTGCCGACGGCAAGCATGCGCTCCTGATCGTGCTGCAGGCCATGGACACCGGCGGCAAGGACGGCACGATCCGGCACATCTTCACCGGCGTAAATCCGCAGGGCGTGGACGTCACGGCATTCAAAGTGCCCACGCCGCTCGAAGCCGCGCACGACTATCTGTGGCGCGTGCATGCCGCCGTGCCGCGGCTTGGCATGATTGGGATTTTCAACCGCTCGCATTATGAAGATGTGCTGGTCACGCGCGTGCACAAGACGATCACGGAGAAGACGGCGCAGCGGCGCTTTCGCGAGATCAACCATTTCGAGGAGATGCTCGTCCGCAACAACGTGACCATCCTGAAATTCTTCCTGCACATCAGCCACAAGGAGCAAACAGCCCGATTGAAGGCGCGATGCGAGGAAAAGGACAAGCATTACAAGATCAGCGAGAGCGACTTCCACGAACGGCGATACTGGGACAAGTATCAGCAGGCATATGAAGACGCGATCGGCGCAACCAGCCAGAAGCACTCGCCCTGGTTCGTTATCCCGTCGGACCACAAGTGGTACCGCAATCTGGCGATTTCACGCATCATTACCGAGGCGCTGCAGGGAATGAACCTGAAATATCCCAAGCCTGCGTTCGATGTATCCAAGGTCTGCGGCGAACTCTAAGGTCTGCGGTTGGACATTTGATTTGCTTTTTAAGCTGCGCTGCACCATTTCGCGAACATCCAAGCCGATGGTGTCAGTGTGCCCTTATTCCAGTCATATTTCGGCGATATCTGGATAGCGCGCCTTTTCCTTGAGCGTGGGATGGCGACGATCTATCTCGTTGCTTTCGTCGCTGTTTTGCGCCAGTTCAAGCCCCTTCTCGGCGAACGCGGTCTGCTGCCGGTTCCCGCCTTTCTGAAACGCGTCACATTCCGCGAAGCTCCCAGCATCTTCCATTGGAAGTATTCCGATCGCGGCCTGGATATCGTCGCATGGACCGGTCTTGTCGTCGCGGCCTGCGCAGTTTGCGGATTCACGGAAGCGGGGCCGGTATGGCTTTCGGTGGCGGCATGGCTGCTGCTCTGGATGCTCTATCTCTCGATCGCAAACGTCGGGCAAAGCTTCTTCGGCTTCGGTTGGGAATCCATGCTGTTGGAGGCGGGGTTCTTTACCGCATTCCTCGGCCCCTCGCACATTCGGCCTTCCGTCCTGCCCATTCTGATTCTGCGCTGGATGCTCTTTCGTACCGAGCTGGGCGCCGGCCTTATCAAGCTGCGTCACGATCCGTGCTGGCGCGACCTGACCTGCCTCTACTATCACTACGAAACCCAGCCGCTACCCAATCCGCTGAGCTGGTATTTTCATCGGCTTCCCGCGGCCTTTCACCGCGTGTCCGTCGTGTTCAGCCACTTCGTGCAGGTGGTTGTGCCTTTCGGCCTCTTCGCTCCACAGCCGTTTGCTTCAATCGCGGCCATGCTCATCGTCGTTCACCAGCTCTGGCTCATCGTCAGCGGGAACTATTCCTGGCTGAACTGGCTCACCGCGATCCTGGGAGTGGCGGGCTTCAGTGACCAGATCCTCGGAAAGATCATTCCCCTCACCCCGCCGCCCCTGCTTGCCCGTCCTGCCGCATTTGACGTTCTGATTTACGCCGTCAGCGCGGTCACCGTAGTGCTCAGCGTGCAGCCGGTCCTGAATCTCTTCTCCAGAAACCAGATCATGAATTACAGCTACAACCGCTTCCACCTGGTGAATACCTACGGGGCATTCGGATCGGTGGGCCGGGAGCGCTACGAAATCGTCATGGAAGGCACCACCGACCGAGTGATCACGCCTGCCACGGAATGGAAGGAGTACGGCTTCCGAGCCAAGCCCGGCAATCCGCAGCGCATGCCGCCACAGATTGCCCCGTATCACCTTCGACTGGACTGGCTGATATGGTTCCTGCCCTTTTCGGTTGCCGTCACTGGCAGCGGAATCCGGGTCTCGCGCTACGATGTCTGGTTTCTCCGCTTCGTTCGGAAGCTGCTGATCGGCGACGCGGCCATCCTCCGCCTGATGGGCAACAATCCGTTCTCCGAGCAGGCGCCCGTCTTGATTCGCGCGCTCTTCTACCGTTATCGCTACACGGACGGGAAGACAAAGCGGCGAACAGGCGCCTGGTGGACGCGCGAGCTGCTGGGTACCTATCTCGAACAGATTTCTCTCGAAACACTGAAGAGGTTATGAGCCGGCGTCGATGGCACTCGTGCTCGCCCAAAGGGTACGGACATTCACGGCTGCTTTCCTTGAGCCGATGTCTTAGGCCGATCACTCGTCACCGGCAACTGCAATGTGACCGGTCGCTCGATCTGCGTCTTCAGCACGATCGTGGTCTCTGTCTGCTCAATGCCTGGGATCTGGCGCAGATGTTCCGTAAGGCTGAGCAGCGCGCCAGTATCCCTGACGCGAACCTTCAGCATCATGCTCAGCTCTCCCGCGACGGAGTGGCATTCCTCGATGGAAGGCATCTTCCTGATTGCATCCAGCAACTCCGAGCACGGTCGCGTTGCGCTGATTCCGACGAATGCGACAACCCCTAAACCAAGAGCGGCAGCGTCCACATCCACCGTCCATTTCCGGATGACCCTCTCGCGTTCCAGCCGCCGCAGGCGCTCGTGGACTGAAGAAGGCGCCAATTTCACCAGCCGGGCAAGGTCTTCCAGCCGCTGCGAGGCGTTCTGACGCAGGGCATCCAGCAAAGCGAAATCTTTTCTGTCCAGATTCATCAAAGGCGTCCTCCAGGGCATCCTATCGAATAATTTTCGTCACATCTAATATAACAACGATAAATTTTAGTCTAAAAGTCGATTTGTTCTAATCTCTTGCCTGTAGGAGGAAGTCCGATGCAGGCACTTATCGTTGTCGACGCACAGAATGAATTTTCCGAAGATGGACTACGCGCGGTTCCCAATCATGGAGAAGCGCTGCAGTACATACGCGCTCGCGTTGCAGACGCTCGCAAGAGCGGCCTACCGATCGCGTGGGTCCGCCACTACAACAAACCCAACGAGTCGCGTGCCTTTGTACCGGGGACGTGGGGAGCCGAGTTCTCGGGCGGTCTCGGGCCGGACCCGGATCTTCGACTGGAACGGCTGTTTGAGAAGGACGTCTTTGGAGCATTCACCGGAACCGGTCTTGAGGCATGGCTTCGCAAAATTGGAGCGGATCGTCTGCTGCTGGTCGGCTTCTATACCCACATGTGCGTTTCGACCTCCGCTCGGGAGGCGCTGGTTCGCGGCTTCGATGTTGCCATCGATCCGGATGGGACCGGCGCATGCAATCTGAAGGACGAAGTGCTCGGAGAGCAAAGCGCGGACGAAGTACGTCGCAGCGCGCTCCTTCACCTGGTCCATATGGGTATAACCATCGAACGTAGAAAACGCGACGGTGCCCAAATCACGCCGGAATATGCAGCCATCGAAGCCAGGTAGAGGCTGAGGTCGCGGCCCTGATTCTCCCGCTACACCGCGATGGACACATGCGAGCTACGATTCCGCACTAGGACTCGTAGTACAAATACCGCCGCCACTTCGGGTCGGAGTGGCCGATCATCCGCATGATGTGCCGGCTGGTGTGCAGGGAGAAGGGCCGCGGCTCGCGCTGCAACTTCATTTCCGTCAGCTCGTTCAGCAGGTGGTTGCCCTTGCGCCGGTTGCAGTTATGGCAGCAGGCGACCAGGTTCTCCCAGGTGGAGAGCCCGCCGCGCGAGCGCGGCTGTACGTGATCGAGCGTGAGGTCACCGGCGTTCAGCACCAGACCGCAGTACTGGCAGGTATTGCGATCGCGCAGCAGGATGTTCTTGCGCGACAACGCGCGCGTCTGGTGCGGGATGCGCCGGTACTCGAGCAGTCGGATCACCGAGGGCATGGGCACGCGCACCCGCGCCGCATGCAGAATCGCGCCCTGCTCCTCTTCGGTGCGTGCCACTCCCTTCAACACCAGCACCAGCGCACGGCGCGCGCCGCAGATGTTGATGGGCTCGTAGGAGGCGTTCAGCACCAGCACCGGCCGCTGCATGGTGATCGGTTGCGCCACACGCACCTCGACCGGCGGCGTGTGCGTCAGCTTCATCTTGCGTATATGCGCGGTTGCCTTCACTGGCGACATTCCTGCCTTCTCCCCTCGAACTCTCCAACCGTGCAATCTGCCCACCATGTCCTCGCCGCACCATGCTCCCACAGAGCGACACCTTCGCGCTGCGTCCTCGCGACGGTGGCCACCCACACGGCTTTCGCGCCGGCGCGGAGCAGCACCTGGCTGCATGTCGCTGCGGTCGCTCCCGTGGTGTAGATGTCATCCACCAGCAAGCACCACGCGATCGCGGATGCGCGTCGCGTCCGCCACGACGAAAGCTCCGCGCAGATTGCGCCGCCGCCCCTGTGGGCTCAGCCGCGACTGGCTCTCCGTCGGCCGCTGCCGCCGCAGCACACCACGCGCCATCGTCCAGCGATGGGATTTCTCTGAGCGCCTGCAACTCGCCGGCCAGCGCAGTCGCAATGCGCTCCGCGTGATTGAAGCCGCGCTGGCGTCGCTTGGTCCGGTAAAGCGGCACCGGAACCACCAGCACATTCGTCGCCGGGTTCGATGGGCAGCGCAGCCACCGGTGCAGCAAGCCGCTCGCCCAGCCGTTTCGCGATCGGCGTCATGCCGTCGTACTTCATCAGGTGGATCAGCCCGCGCAGCTCGTTCTCATATCGGCCGTAGGCAACGGCCTTCGCAGAACGCCGGGCGCTTTTTCCTGGCACACGTCGCAGAGCCGCGGCTCGTCAGCGTCGAGGTGCGCAAGCGAAGACTGCGGAAGGCCCAGGTCCTCGCCGCAATGCGTGCACAGCACACCGCTTTGCGGCGCAACAGACGACCAGCAGGATTCACAGATGGGCAGGGAGGAAAAGCGGAGGAGAGATTGCTTGCAGAGCGCGCAGGAGGCAGGGTAGAGCGCAGAGCTCAATGCATCGAAGAATCGGTTGCAGGGGACTTCGCAGAAAACGTGCAGCCGCGCGCCATGACAGTGTCACTGCTGCCGGAACGTCCGATGTCAGAGCTGTCTGACTGCGGAAGACCCACCTCTCTTCAACCGCAGTGCCGCCGTGAGAAGCACCATGCCACCCCGGCACCAGGCCGCCGATGCACTGAGTATAGAGCAGTAGCACCCGCCCCGCCAATGGCAAAGATCGTCTCCATGGATTGCAGAGTTGGACTCTTCGCACAGACGTGCAGAAAGATTCAACGACTCGCAACCGTACTCGCAGGCCGCGCGGCGGCTGGCATCTTGTTCTTCGAAAGCATGGTGGCCACCACGCCAAGGATGATCATCGCTGCGCCGGCCATTTGCAGCGCTGAGATGTTTTCCCCGCCCAGCGTGACGCCCACCACCAGCGCAATCAGCGGATTGACATACGCATAGCTGGCGACGCGCGTAGCCGGCTCGTGATGGATCAGCCAGGTGTAGGAGGTGAACGCCAGAATGGAGGCGCACGTCACCAGGTACGCGTAGCGAGACCACGGTGTGCCACTGCCACGCCGCCAGTGCTGCCGGAATCCGCGGCAGCTCGCCTGCAATCCCCGCGAGGACAAACAGTCCCACGCTGCCGAGCGCCATCTGCAGCCCGGCGCGCTGCGCCTGATCGTCGGGCAGGACGAGCGCGCGGCTCCACAGTGTCGCAAAGGAGAAGACCATCGAGCCGAATAACTCGACCAGCACGCCGCTCAGCATGGAATGCTCGAAGCCCGATGGAGCGGGTCACCAGGCACACGCCAGTGATTCCCAGGAGAGTGGCTCCGGCGATCGCGAGGGTCAGCCGCTGTATCCGGAGGAACGCGACCTCTCCAAGGAGAATCCAGATCGGAATTGTGGCCGCCATCACGGCGGCCGTTCCGGAGGCGATGCGCGTCTCCGCCCAGAAGAGGCAGCCGTAGCTGATGGTGAACAGCAGGACGCCGATCGACAGCGAGTTCCAGAGCGCGCGTCCGCGCACCGGCGTGCCGCCACGCCAGCGGCTGAATGCATACAGCGCAACGCCGGCCAGGAAGAAGCGGATCGCCGCGGAGAAAAACGGTGGCGTCACCGCGACCATATCGCGTATCGCCAGGAACGAGCCGCCCCAGAAGACATAGATCGCTCCGTAAGCCAGCAAGCGAACTGTCTTTCGCGACATCGCCATGGTTTGAGGATAGTGCAGCGTTGTCGGTCGCCGGCTCGCGCGGCTTACGCCGGGATAGTGCAGGCGCTCCGGAAATGCGCTTCCAGCCTGCGCATGGCGGCGCCGCACTGTTACACTCGCTGTTCTCCCGAACGTGACATTTCACCGAGAGGTGGATCCGCCGTGCCCGAGACCACGCAGCAAGGCCAGCCAGCCACGCAGCAGTTCCAGCCATTCATCCCGGCCACACGAATCGCGCCCGGAGCTCACCTTCCGGGCGCTTCTGCTGGGCTCGCTCTTCGGCATTCTTTTCGGCGCGGTCACGGTCTACGTCGGCTTGCGCGCCGGGCTCACGGTCGCGGCTTCGATTCCGATATCGGTGCTCTCCATCAGCGTGCTGCGCGCGCTGGGCCGCGCCTCGATTCTCGAAAACAACATCGTCCAGACCACCGGCAATGCCGGCCAGTCCATCGCCTCCGGCGTCATCTTCACCCTGCCGGCGCTGGTCTTTCTCGGCTTCGATCTCGAATACTCGCGCATCTTCTTTCTCGCGCTGATCGGCGGCTGGCTCGGCGTGCTCTTCATGATCCCGCTGCGCCGTCAGCTCATCGTGCAGGAGCACGGCACGCTTACTTATCCTGAAGGCACGGCCTGCGCGGACGTGCTGCTCGCCGGCGAGCGCGGCGGCTCCTTTGCCAGCCGCGTCTTTCTCGGGTCTCGGACTCGGCGGCCTCTACACGCTCTTCCAGAACGACAATCTCTTCGCCGCGTGGCCAGGCACGCCGGACTATCAGCCGAAGTGGCTCAAGGGCGCGGCCATCCGCGCCGACGTCACGCCGGAGTATCTCGGTGTGGGCTACATCATCGGGCCGCGCGTCGCCGGAGTCATCTTTGCCGGCGGCGTCTTCTCCTGGCTGGTGGTGATGCCGCTGATCTACTTCTTCGGCTCGCACATGCCGGATGCGATCTATCCCGGCACCAAGCCGGTCGCCATGATGTCGCCTTCCGATCTATGGGCGAGTTACATCCGGCCGATGGGCGCGGGCGCGGTGGCCGCCTCCGGCCTGATCACGCTGCTCAGGACGATGCCGACGATCGTCGGCGCGCTGCGCTCCGGCGCGAAGGAGTTCGGCAAGAGGCGCCGGCAAGCCGGCGGCGCTGCGCACCGATCGCGACCTGCCCATGAGCGTCGTTGTCCTCGGCTCTGCCGCGCTGGTGCTGCTGATGTTCTTCTTCCTCACCTTCCATCCGGTGCCCGGCGCGCAGACCACGCTGCTGTCGAACTTCGCGGCGTCGATCCTGGTGGTGATCTTCGGATTTCTCTTCGTCACCGTCGCATCGCGCATCGTCGGACTCATCGGCAGCTCGGCCAGTCCGGTCTCCGGCATGACCATCGCGACGCTGATGGCGACGACCGCCATCTTCCTGGTGAAGGGCTGGACGGCGCCCGCCTTCGGCGCGCTGGCCATCACCATCGGCGGCGTGGTCTGCGTCGCCGCCTCCAATGCCGGCGATACCTCGCAGGACCTGAAGACCGGCTTTCTCATCGGCGCCACGCCGTGGAAGCAGCAACTCGCCCTCATGATCGGCGTCGTGGTCTCCACCTTTGTCATCGGCGCCACGCTGAACGTGATGAACAAGGGTCTGGAAGAGTTCCGCGACACCTCACGGCCCTGGAATATCTCGGTGCCGCACGACGGCGTGCAGGTGCAGCAGCAGCATTTCCAGCACGCGCGCATCCACGTCATTCACGCCAGACAAGACCACCGACGAGCGCGAGGCAGGCCAGTACACGCTGCTGAACGCGCTCGGCTCGCACGAGCTGGCCGACGGCAAATATCTCTACAACCCGGCACACGCACAAGATCGAAGTGCAGTGGATCCAGGGGATCGGCAGCGAGAAGGCCGCCGCTCCGCAGGCTCGGCTCATGGCCACGGTCATCAGCGGCATCCTCAGCCGCAAGCTGCCCTGGGGACTGGTGCTGCTGGGCGTCTTCCTGGTCATCGCCATCGAGCTGCTGGGCATCCGCTCGCTCTCCTTCGCGGTGGGAGCCTATCTCTCCATCGCCACCACGCTGGCCATCTTCTGCGGCGGCGTGGTGCGCTGGATGGTCGACCGCGCCGTGGCCCAGATGCAGCGGACGCACGCCGGAAACCGAGAGCGAAGTGAGCCCGGGATCGCTCTACGCCTCGGGGCTGATCGCCGCCGGCGGCATCGTGGGTCTGCTGGGCGTGGCGCTCAAACTCTATGAGGCAGCCAGCGACAAGAGCGACATCGTGCAATTCCCAGCTACAAATTTCCTGCATCACGACTGGGTTTCCGTCCTGATGTTCGCCCTGCTGGCGTTCTCGCTCTTTTACTTTGCGCGGAAACCGCTAAGCAGCTCCGCGGAGCCGACGAGTTCCAAAACAGAACAATAGCCTTCGTTATGACCCATTCGTTGTAGGCCGTTCCACCCCAGTGGCATGGATGCAGCCGCCGTATGGCTTCACTCTAGTCGAGCCTCGCAAGGAGAGGCCGCAATGCACAGCATCCTTGTCTCCCTCGCCGTGACCATTCTTTTGCTGTCTCCCATAGGACTTGTAGCGTGCCTCAAGAGGCCATCCGTCTAGCAGGAACGCTGCACCACTCCCCCGCCAAACTCTCGCAGTCAACCGCAGCACCGGGCCCCTCCCCCACTCCTCCTGTCATCTCCGAAAAACTGCTGCGCTCGCGCGAGCAGTGAGATCGCGGATTTGCTAAACGGCAAAAATCCCGATCCCGCAAGTGCAACCCCCAGCACCTCCCGCAAAATTCAACCGTGGCGCACCGCGCATCGTGCAAGCGGACCGCTTATTCAATGACGATTCACATGCTTTCAACAATCCAAACCGGGCAGAAACGCACGCCCGAGCGTGCTCTACGCAATTTTCTGCGAAACGCAACTCGAAAAACGCGCGCACATTCGCCGCTTCTTCTCTGTTGCGCACTTCTCCTACTCTGCTTAGTCTCTGGAAGCGTTGTCGAGTAATCGACAACACAGCATTCACCTTTTTTTGACTGACAACAACTTGAGTTAGAGCAGGGCACGTCTCGGCATGTGCGCATCTCTGGCTTCGGCTTTGTGTAGACCGAAATGAAGTGACAGCGACCGTCTTCTGACGAGAACGCTGCAACGCTATACACAACGCAGAAGCGTACGGGGAAAGCTCGTCGTGGCTGGTCGCAGTCCGGCATTTCCGGCATGCATTTGCCGGTAGGCCCGGACCCATGTCCACACGAGGGGCGCTGGCAACCATGCCCATTCCGTTCTCTGCTCTCCGCAAATGGGCCCTGTGCGCCCGGATGACAGCGGCACCGCGAATAGCGAACGAGGCCTCGAAAAGCCACTTCGTACGCGGACAGAGCCTCTTTGTTTTCCATAGCACCGGGCCGGTTTGCGGCCACGGCCAACCTCCTCCGGGGTACCGCACACTCTTTGTGTGCCTATGCATCCCGGAGCAGCTTGCCCCGAAACACGGGGCAGAAGGGATGTTCCATGAGGCCACGCAAGACGATTCTCTGTGTCGATGACAACGAGCAGGCGCTTTCCGTTCGCAAATTCATGTTGGAGACACGCGGCTATCGCGTATTGACCGCCCACACCGCCGCCGAAGCGCTCGAAATCTTCGCCGCAGGAAACGTCGATCTGGTGTTGAGCGATCTCATCATGCCGCAAATGGATGGCAACGAGCTGGTGCGCCGCATGAAGTCGATGGCGCCGGAAGTGCCCACCATCATCCTGAGCGGCAGCGTGAAGAACTTCGAGCGTGCCAGTAGCGCGGATGCATTCCTGCCCAAGGGGGCCTGCACGCCGCTGGAGGTGCTCGAACGTATTCGCGTGATGATCGCGCGCAAGCGGGGTCCGCGCAAGGCACAGCCGCGCGATCACGAGACTGTCGTGATGCCCTCCATGGGGCCCGACGTCATAACGGCGGCGGGCTAGCTGCCATCCGGAACGGAACCGAAGGTGGAGTGAAGCCCTGCTTCACCTCCGGGGACGATACAATCGCCAAGTGTCGTCTACCCAGGTGTCGTCCACCCAGGCTCCGCCCATCATCGTCGCTCAAGGCCTCGGCAAGACCTACCGCTCCGGGCGCATTGCCGTTCCGGCGCTCAAGAATGTCTCCTTCGCCGTAGAGCCCGGCGAGTTCGTCTCCATCGTAGGCCCCTCCGGCAGCGGTAAATCGACGCTCTTCTACCTGCTGGGCGGCCTTACGCGCGCGACGACCGGCCACGTTCTGATCGACGGCGTCGACTTCGCCAAACTGGCGGATGCAGAGCGCACAGCGGTACGGGGGCGCAAAATCGGCTTCGTCTTCCAGAAGTTCAACCTTCTGCCCACGCTGAGCGCCCGCGACAACATTGAGATCGCCTACGAGATCAGCAGCCGCCAGAGCGGTGGCCATCAGCCGCCGCTGGACCAAAAGTTTCTCGGCTACCTCGCGGACTTGCTCGGCATCGCCGGCCGTCTTGACCACCGACCATCCGAGCTCTCCGGCGGGGAGCAGCAGCGCGTCGCGATAGCGCGCGCGCTCATCACGCGACCCGCCCTGGTACTCGCAGATGAGCCAACCGGCAACCTGGACACGGCCAATTCCGACACCGTGCTCTCCATGCTGCGGCGCTCCAATCAGGAGTTCCACCAGACCGTCCTCATGATCACCCACAATCCGGAAGCCGCCGCCATCGGCGATCGCCTCCTGCACATGCGGGATGGCCATCTACTGGAGCAGGACGCAGTCCCCGCGTAATCATCGAAAGTGCGACGGAATTCCGGCCAAACAGACGCGGATTTGCCTTCCGTTGTCTGCCGCACGGGGTGAATTGACCCGTTTTCCGCCGCTCGATATACTCAGCAAGTACTTCAGCGGGAGTAGCTCAGTGGTAGAGCATCGCCTTGCCAAGGCGAGGGTCGCGGGTTCAACTCCCGTCTCCCGCTCCAAATAGCGGCAATTCCGCTATCATTGTGCCGGCGTGACGACCTGGCTACACCGCCACGACACCCCCTCCGCAAGACGGCGCGGTACCCAAGTGGTAAGGGAGAGGTCTGCAAAACCTTTACGCGTGAGTTCGATTCTCACCCGCGCCTCCAAATCCTCAAATTGCCTACGCTACATACGTTCCGCCACAGAGGCGTCCGCAGGGAAATTTGTGGGGACTCTTTTAAAGTTCTCCACTGGATTGCAGCTGAGGAGCATCTGCCGCATCGATCTGCTTCTGCGCAACGAATTGTTCCATAGCCTTCCGTCGAGTGCTCTTTGGTTGGGTGTCCGCACCCCGACGGGATGAATCAAGCTGGCAATGGGTGCGCGAAGCTGAGATTCGTTCCCGGGAACAAGAAGAACCTGTTCAAAGTTGATTGGAGAAAGCTCGGCTGAGCTTCACAGATGCTCCGAGCTTCTCTCCATCCGATTCTGATTGATTGAGGTTTCGATTGCTGAACGACTACCGTTGATCGTCGAACTGCCCGAATGACATCCATGTCGAAGAAATGTCGCAACTGGAACTGTGCTGCAAATGATATATTTCGAACCGCTTTTGGAGGCGTTGAAATGCATCCTGACCAGCACGATCATATTCACGTCAAGTTCACTGAATTCGTAGCTCCGAGTGAAGGACTGCGACTCATAACCGACGGGCCAAACCACGCCGTGTGGTTTACTTTGGGGCTCAATCTAATCGCCGAAATGAAGATGGATGGCGCTGTTACTCAATATGGAACAGCGTCACTCAATACCCAGCCTCTCGGTATCATCTCGGGACCCGATAACGCACTGTGGTTCACCGAGAGCCTCGCAGCCAAAATCGGCCGGATCACGACTCAAGGGGCGATTTCTGAATATCCAATTCCTGCTCAGAATCTAGCGCCCCAACGAATCACAGCCGGGCCCGATGGCAATCTTTGGTTTACGTGCTTCTCGGATCCAGTCAGCTTGGGAAACCCTGGCCAAATTGGCAGAATTACGCCTCAGGGAGTCATCACCCTGTTCGAACTGCCGACGCCCAATAGTTTTCCGGTAGGCATCGCTCGGGGACCAGAAGGTTCTCAAAGCGTTTGGTTCTGCGAGTCAAATAACAAGATCGGGCGCATTACTACGGATGGCACGATCACGGAATTCGACCTCCAGGCACCCAGCGCACCTGTCGAGATCGTGTCAGGGCCCGATTGCGCGATGTGGTTTACGGAAAACCAGGCATGCTCGATTGGACGGATTACGCCAGACGGGTCAGTCAAACATTACGCCATACCGAGCAACAGCGCGCCGTACGGGATAACTTTGGGACCCGACGATGCGATGTGGTTTGTTGCGGGACAAGGCGTGCTAGGTCGAATCACGATCGATGGAGAGATCACCGAATATCCATTTCCGACCCCAAACAGCGGGCCACAGAGCATTACGGTGGGTCCCGGCCATGCTCTATGGTTTACAGAAGGCGCCGCCAACGTGAATAAGATCGTACGGGCTGAGTTGAGACGCCACCACTAGCGAAACGCTTTAGTCGAAGACGACCGTTTTGTTCCCGTAGCACAGGATGCGATGCTCCAGATGCCAGCGCACGGCGCGGGAGAGGACTAGTTTCTCCAGGTCGCGTCCCTTGCTGATCAGATCCTCAAGCCGGTCGCGGTGGGAGACGCGCGCCACGTCCTGTTCAATGATCGGCCCTTCGTCCAGGACCTCCGTGACATAGTGGCTGGTTGCGCCGATCAGCTTGACGCCGCGCTCATATGCGCCGTGATAAGGCTTCGCTCCGACAAATGCCGGCAGAAATGAGTGATGTACATTGATGATTCGGCCCGGGTAGCGAGAGACGAACTCGGGCGATAGTACCTGCATATAGCGGGCAAGCACGATCAGTTCCACCTCGTGTTGCCGCAGCAGCTCGAACTGCAATTGCTCGGCATCCTGCTTGTTGCCTGCGGCGACGGCAACGTGATGAAACGGCACTTCATAGAACTGAGCGAGCTGCCGGGCATCCTCGTGGTTGCTGATGATCAGGGCGATCTTGCAGTTCAGCTCGCCAATCTGGTGCCGATAGAGCAGGTCGATAAGGCAGTGCTGATAGCGGGAGACCAGCAGTGCTACCGGGATCTTTCGCCTTCCGAAGATGACCTGCCAATTGAGCTGCAGCGCGGCCCCTAAAGGGGCGAACTCTTCCCGGAACCGCAATTCATCAAGATCGAAATCACGCAGCGACCATTCGATACGCATGAAGAAGAGGCCCAGCTCAGCATCCTGGTGCTGGTCAGCGTGAAGGATGTTTCCGCCGTGTTCGAACAGGAAATTGGCAATCGTCGATACCAATCCTTTGCGATCGGCGGAGTGCAGCAGCAGGACTGCGCTTTCGTTCATGGATCTCTCGTTACACCCCAGATGGCTACACCCTAGATTGCTACATCCCGGATGGCTCCCATGTTAGCCAATGGGAGACAGGCCGCTGGGGTAAATCGTCGGCAGACTTGCTGGAATCCGCTTCCGCTGCTGTCACCTGAAACGTCCTTTACACCTGGTATATCGCCGGGAGGCGATGTCCAAAAGCGAACAGTCCATTCGCGAAATCGAACAGGTCAGCCGCGCCTTTCCAGCGTCTATTACGGAAATAGTCACCAATTCGCGTGCAAAATTTGGCGCGCCAATTGCTCCTGACGATGGCGGTTCATAGCCTGTCGTCACTCAGGAGGCAACGATGGCGCAGTTTGAGCGGATACGTGATGTGATTTCCGGGCCCTTCAACCCATCCGTAATTCAGGAGCGCACTGCCTCCGGATGGCAACTGGTCTCTATCGAATGGCGGCGCGAGCTGCCCGCCAACGAGATGCCGACGCAGGGCGCATTCAACGAGGACATCCCTTACGGCCTGCGCATCTCTGACGATTGCACGCGCCTCGAAGTCGACCTGCAGGAGAACCAGATTCTCATCCAGATGATGGATCTGCTGGTGCAGGACTTCCCCTTCTCCAGCATCGCCAGCGACCTGAACGAAAAAGGCTTCCGCACCCGCCAGGACAAGATGTGGACCCAGGTCTCCATCTTCAACATGCTGCCCCGCCTCATCGAGGTGGGCCCGCGCCTCTTCTCCGCCGAGGAGTGGGAGGCCCGCCGGCACAAATTCTGGAAGTCGGTTTAAGCTCGCGGCACGATGGGGATGGTCGCCGGTCAAGAAGGCGTAGGATCAACCACAAAATGGCGTGAGACAAAATCTCACGCCATGTATGCACTCGCTGGAAAGCCCGAGCCATAGGCCGCAGACTGCAGCCAACCGCCGTTTCAGCTATCGCTCAGCCCAGGTGTCCCATCCGACCCGCGCGATAATCCGCAACCGCCTGCTTCAGCTCTTCCTGCGTGTTCATCACAAACGGCCCGTAGCTCGCGACCGGTTCGTCGATCGGCTCACCGCTCAGGATCAGCAGTTGCGTATCCGCCTTCGCTTCGAGTGTCACGCTGTCTCCCTCTTCTGTCAGCGGAGCGATCAACGCCTCACCGCGCAGTTCATCGGCGCTGTTCAGCACGACATCGCCTTTGCGCAGCACCACCGCGGCATTATGTCCCTCCGGCAGCGGCAGCTCGAAGCGCTCGCCCGCCTTTAGGATCACGTCGAACAGTCCAACCGGCGTGAAGGTCTTCGCCGGCCCAAGCCGTCCCAGCAGTTCGCCCGCAATCACGCGTGCTTGCCCTCCGCCCGGCAGCTCAATCACCGGGATCTGTCCCTTCGTGATCCCCTGGTAGCGTGGCTTCGACATCTTCTGCGCCTTGGGCAGGTTCACCCAGAGCTGCACCATCTCGAAGACGCCGCCGTTCTTCGTGAACTCCGCCTCATGCAGCTCTTCATGCACCACTCCGGAGGCCGCCGTCATCCACTGCACGTCGCCGGGATAGATCACTCCGCTGTTGCCGGCCGAGTCGCGATGGCCGACTGCTCCCTGATAGGCAATCGTCACGGTTTCAAATCCGCGATGCGGATGCTCGCCCACGCCGCGCGGCTTCGATGACGGCTCAAATTTGAGCGGGCCTGCATAGTCCAGCATCAGGAACGGGCTCACCTCAACCCCGTTCGAAGGAAAGAGATTCCTCACCGGGAAGCCATCGCCCACCCAGTGGTTCGATCCCGCGCTGTATGTGCCCAATACTTTCTTCTGTGTCATTTGCTGCTCCTTCCGGCGCTCAGCTTGGAAGCTAGCGTCTCCTTCACCATTCCTGACGAAACCTCTGCAATGTCCGGCGCCGCTTCTGCCGTCCTGCCCAGCCGCCGCAGCAGCGGCAGCAGGGCGCGCCGGTCCTCCATGGAAAATTCCGCCAGCGCCTCTTCCATTTCCATGCGATGCTGCGCAAATGCACGCTCGATCAGCCGCTTTCCCGCGGCCGTCAGATGCACGATGCATGCGCGCCGGTCGCGTGCGTCATCTTCTCGCCGCACCAGCCCGCGCCCCGCTAGCCTGTCGATCGCGGCGGTCACTGATCCGCTGGTCAGCAGTACCTTCGCTCCCAGTTGCTTGGCCGATAGGGGGCCCCGGTGCAGCAGCGCTTCGAGCACTCCGAAATCGCTCTGCACCATGCCGAAGCGCGCAATGCTACGCTGCGCCTGCGCCTCCACCGCCCGGGCAGCCTTCCAAAGCACCAACCATAGGTGGATACCGCTTAAATCATCTGCTTTCTTGGATTTTCCGGTGTTCGTCATTTGTCTTGATATAAAGATGCTTGATATCAAGAAAAGATTCATTGACCTGAACTCTGCGTCGGGACGAAAAACACCCTGGCCCGGAAGGGACCAGGGTGGCGAGGGAGGCCAACAACAGCTTAAAAGGCGTATCGCGCAGAGAACTGCAGCTGCCGTGCGCTCGGGATCAGCCCGCTGAAGCGCGAGTTGTTGATCGCGCTCGCATTCTCGCCCTGCAGCCCATTGTTCGGATTGCCGAAGGCGGGATGATTGAAAACATTGAATGCATCCACCCGCACCTCGACTGACGACTCGTGTACCGGGATAGGGAACGACTTGAACACCGACATATCCAAGCGGTTGAAGCCCGGCCCGGAGATCGACTGGCGTCCCGGAGGTCCGAGCGGCAACACGCCGGCATGCGAAATGTTGATCAGGTTTCCGGCAGGATCGTCCGGCCCCAGTGTGGCCCGTGGCGCGTTTTTGAAGGCGCACGGGTTGTACCAAGACTGGATTGTCTTGGTTTTCGTCGCGCAGTTGAACTGCGGCTGCGTCGCGGGATCGGCAGTGCCGCCCGCCTTCAGCGGATCGCTGATCCGGACCGGATAGCTGCCGCCCTGGTTCGACGAATTCACGAATACGGGCGTGCCGCTCTGCACTTGGAAGATAAAGCTTGTCTTCCAGCCGCCAGCCATCTGGTTCACTAGCCCGCGGTGGTTCAGGAAGCGCTTGCCCGCGCCGAACGGCAGCTCATATTGCGGGGAGAAGGTGAAGCGGTTGCGCGTGTCCTGTGTGCAGGCGCCGTAGTCATAGCGGAAGCCCACGAAGTTCGGGTTGCGATAGCCGCCATCCGCCGACTGCCCGATAGGCCCGAAGGCATCGTCCAGGCAATGCGACCACGTGTACCCGGCCAGGAAATACAGGCCGTTTGAGTAGCGCTTGTCCAGCTTCGCCTGTAGCGAGTCATAGCGTCCAACGCCCTCGTTCGCTACGTTGACGATATTGCCGAAGTCGAAGAATGGCTGGTAAGTCTGGCTGTCCGCGCCCTTGGGCACGATGCCTGGGAAGGTATTCGCAGGATAGCTCGATTGCAGCCTCCGGCTCACATTCCCCTGGTAGCCCAGCGTATAGGTCACCGTATTTGTCAGCGACTGCTGAAAGCTCAGGTTGTATGCAGTCGTATAGGCGCTCTTGCCGTTCTGCGATCGCGCATAGATCGTCGGAAGATTGGCAAAGTTCTGCAGTCCACCATCCGGCGCGTTGATTGCAGCGCTGAATCCTGTCTCGAGCGTCTGTCCGTTGGTCGGGCAGGTGACCGTGCCATTCACGTTCTGGCAGACATTCGGCACAGGGCTGAAGTTTGCGCTCACAAAGAACGGCGCGTTGTACCCAAGATTCAGTCCGAGTC
Source organism: uncultured Acidobacteriaceae bacterium (assembly GCA_963758545.1). Lineage (GTDB taxonomy): Bacteria > Acidobacteriota > Terriglobia > Terriglobales > Acidobacteriaceae > KBS-83. The sequence continues at coordinate 628,728 of CAVWVY010000003.1, forward strand.
CGATGTTCTCGAGTCCTCCATAGAAGAGACCGGCGCCGGCGCGCAGCACCGTGCGGTTGTTCAGCATGTAGGCCACGCCAATACGTGGCGCAAAGTTCAGATACGCCGGTTGGACCAGCGATTTGTTCGAGGTGTATTGCACCGCGATGTTGTCCTTCGCAAACAGCCCCAGCAGCGTCGAGTTGATCGGGTAATTCCGCTGCGAAGAGGGAATCAGGTACGTACCGCTGCCTTGGTTCATCCCCGCAAAGTTGCCGACAAAGTTCGACTGCATGTCGTGCACCTCGCGGATCGGCTGCGTGTATTCCCAGCGCAGGCCCAGGTTCAGCGTCAGCCGCGGGGTCACCTTCCAGTCGTCCTGTGCAAAGGCCGACTCGTACCAGCGCACATCGGTGAACGGCGTGGAACTGGTGATCGAAGAATTGTTCATCTGGTCCAGCATGAAGTCCGCCACGCTCGATCCGGAGATAATGCTCGGATTGCCCGGGTCGCTGGTGTATGTGCCGTTGAAGTTCTCACCGCCCAGCCCTTGCGGCGGCTGCAGCCCATAGAAGCGCACGTGCTGGAAGTTCACCCCAAACTTCAGGCTGTGCCGTCCCCATACCTTGGAGACGTTGTCGATGATCTGCAGCACGTTCTGCAGTTCGTCCGATGGCACATACGCCGCCACGCCAATGCTGTTGATACCGCTGCTGTTGCTGATTGCGCCCAAGCCAATGCCCGGCATGCCGCCGAGGTTTGGCCCGAAGGGAATGCCTCCCAAACCGAGCTGCGCCGCCAGGTCCAGATTTGCGTTGGCCTGCTGGTATGCGGCAAAGAGCCAGTTGTAGCCAACACGGAATTCATTTGACAGTGTGGGCGAGAAGAAGTGCGTCTCGCTGAAGACGCCGCTCTTGCCGTAATTGTCGTTGCGGCCGCCAACGCCAAACCCGCCGCCATCCAGGATGCCGAAGGGCGGCTGCGAATCCGTAGGATTGTTCGAATAGCTGTAGCGGCCAAACGCCTGGTCCTTCGATGTCGGATTGAAGTCCAGCCGCAGGTCGTACTGCGTGGTGTTATTGGTCGCCGCGCTCGGCGGAATGGTGTAGTTCTGCGAAGTCTGGTGCGGTCCACCCTGGTTCGGTGCCGGAAACAGCTTCAGGATGCGTTGCGCAACCGGATTGATCTGGTTGGGACAGATCACGTTCTGCACCCCATTGCAGGTGAGGTAACGCTGCGGACCGTTCGGATTCTCCGTGCCGCCCGCTGTCGGCGTAGGATTGCCGCCCGCCAGGTAGAGCGGGATCGCGCCGTTGCCGTTGGTGTTGGCCGGATCCAGCAGCTCTGAAAAGTCGCCATTCCGCATCGCCAAAGTCGGCACAGTGTTGTTCGGGCTTGCCGTCACATACGACGAGATCACCGTCCCCTGCGCATCGCCAAAGAAGAACAGCTTGTTCTTCCAGAACGGCCCGCCAATCGTCGCTCCGAACTGGTTGCGGTGATACGCCGTCTTTCCCGTGCGGTCGAAGTAGTCCGCCGCATCCAGCTTGTCGCTCGAAAAGTACTCCCAAAGGCTGCCATGGAAATTATTGGTTCCGCTCTTGATCGAGGCGTTGATCGATGCGCCGGTCCCTCGTCCCAACTCCGCGCTATAGTCGCTGCTCTGTACCTTGAACTCCTCCAGCGCATCCGGCGGCGGCCGCACGGCATAGGTCGCGCCGTTCAAGAAATCCTGCATGTTGGAGTTGTTGTCCACGCCATCCAGAATGAAGTTGTTCTGCGAGACGCGGCTACCATTCGAGGTGAAGTCGCCTGACCCCGCCACCTGCCCGAAGCCCTGATTCGGTGGCGCAACACCGGTTGTCAATTGGGCGATAAATACATAATTCCGTCCGTTCAGAGGCGTGTCGTTGATGGTCTTCGTCTCGAAGACCTGCCCGGTGGATGCGTCTTCGGTCTGTAGCGCCGGTGCTGCTGTCACTGTCACCACCTGGCTGGCCGCTCCCGGCCTCAACGCCACGTTCACGCCCAGCCGTTGGCTTACATCCACGCGCAGATTCGGACGTGCCTCCGATGCGAATCCATTCGCGCTAACCTTCAGGGTGTAGTTGCCGACCTTCACCGGCGTAAAGGTATAAAAGCCGCTCCCGCTCGTGGTGCGCGTCAGCGTCAGACCGGTGCCGTTGTCCGTCAGTGTCACGGTCGCGTTGGGGATCACTGCGCCGCTCGAATCCGTCACCGTTCCGGTTACAGAACCCTGGTCCACCTGCGCCACCAGCGGTGTCAGCAGCAGAGGCAGGAGCCCGGTGATGATGAGAGCGATACCAGTTCTGAGAACGGAGCGAAGCGTGGCAACCAGCCGGTACATGGGGGACCTCCCTGAAAAGCACTGCGTGTTTGTCGAAGAGCGCGACCCGTACATTCGCTGAGAAAGCGGTTTCTCAAACGGCGCTAAAGTTAACGTGAAAGATTATTGCCCAATTAGTCAAAATTCTGCGATTGAATGATGTATTTCGTCAACAAAAATCGTGGACCAACTTTGCGAAGCCCTCGGTGTCATGAAAAACGCGCCCGGAGACGCAGAACTGCAGTCCCGACTGTTCCGCCCGTACAATGCCTGTCACAACGCCATGTCCCTGAACGATCTGCCCAAATCCCGCCGCGCCTTCCTGAAATACAGCTCACTCTCGCTTGCCGCTACCGCGGTGGGCTGCCGCACCGCGCCGCCGCCCACAGAGCAAGCCGCAGCAGCGCCCCCTGCCGCTGGCCCCGCGCCCGCAGGAGCGCCGCCGAACTTCTCCAGCGCCCCCGCCGTTGGGCCAGAAGTCTCCGGCGTCACCTTTGCCGAGGCGGAAAAGCTCGTCCAGGTCTCGATGACCACGCCCCACGAGAAGCTCGCCGCTCAGAACTGGCGACAGGCCATCGCGCCTCTCTACGAACGCCGCACCGGCCCGCGCAAAGTCCCGCTTGAGCCCACCGTCGCGCCCGCCACGCTGTGGAACCCTATGCTCCCCGGCATTCCTGCGGCGCCGCAGCACGACCACTTCGTCCCCGCGCCGAGCGCCGCAACGCCGCTGCCCAAAAACGACGACGACATCGCCTTCGCCACCGTCTCCCAGCTCAGCCGCTGGATTCGCACCCGCCAGCTCACCTCGGAGCGCCTCACCACCCTCTATCTCGACCGCCTCCAGCGCTTCAATCCCACGCTTCGCTGCGTCATCACGCTCACTAAAGATCACGCGCTCGAGCAGGCACGCTCCGCCGATCGCGAGATCGCCGCCGGCCGTTATCGCGGCCCGCTCCACGGCATCCCCTGGGGTGCAAAGGATCTCCTCGATACCGCCAATATCCCTACTACCTATGGCGCGGAGCCATTTCGCAATCGCATTCCGAAGAGCGATGCCACCGTCGTCCAGCGTCTCAATGCCGCCGGCGCCGTGCTCGTCGCCAAGCTCTCGCTCGGCGCGCTAGCGCTTAACGATGTCTGGTTCGGCGGCCAGACCATGAACCCCTGGCTGCCGGAAGAAGGCGCCTCCGGCTCCAGCGCTGGACCGGGCGCTGCCACCGCGGCGGGACTGGTCGGCTTCGCCATCGGCAGCGAGACCGACGGCTCCATCGTCAGCCCATCCATGCGCTGCGGCGTCACTGGCCTGCGCCCCACCTTCGGCCGCGTCCCGCGTACCGGCGCCATGACGCTCTGCTGGTCGCTCGACAAACTCGGCCCCATGGCCCGTTCGGTCGAGGACACCCTGCTCGTCCTCCGCGCCATCACCGGTCCCGATCAGGATGGCAAAGGTGGTGGCGACCTGGCCTGCGTCCCCAGCCATCTCGACTACAACGCCGCCCTTCCGGTAAAAGGTATCCGCGTCGGCTACATACCGGCGTGGCTCGCCGAGCCGCCCGCCACCGATGTCGATCGCGCCGCCATCGATCAGGTCAAGAAGCTCGGCATGGAGCCGCTCGCCGTCTCTATCCCCAACTGGCCTTACGACTCGCTCGACCTCATCCTCTTCGCAGAGGCTGCCGCCGCCTTTGAAGAGCTCACATTATCCCGGCAGGTAGATCAGCTCCGCATGCAGACCCCCGATGCGTGGCCCAACAGCTTTCGCCAGGCGCGCTTCCTCTCCGCCGTCGACTTCGTGCAGGCCGAGCGCCTTCGCCGCAAGGTCGCCCAACACATGGCCGAGGTCTTCACGAAAGTCGATGTGCTCCTCGTCCCCTCACTGCGCGACGAGATGCTCACCCTCACCAACTTCACCGGCCACCCCTCGCTCACCCTGCGCGCCGGGTTTGTCGAAGTCAGCCAGGCCCGCAGCGACTGGGCCCCCGACCCGCATCATCCCTTGCCGAAGTTCAACCCGCCCCGCCGCGTTCCCCACGGAGTTACGTTAATCGGACGCCTCTTCGACGAAGGCCTCCTCGGCCGCGTTGGCGGGGCACTGGAGCGCGCCTTCAACGTAGCCAGCGAACGTCCGAACGGCTTTGCCTGAAATGAGCATGACCTTAGAAGTCGGCGCTATGGTTGGCGCGGGCGTCGCCACTCTGGCCGTGGGACTCATTCTCGTCGCATCGCGCTTCCGCGCAGCGTCGGGCGCCGCCAAGGTCATCGTGCTTGGGCCGGTCTTCGAAGCCGTTGCGATCGCCATGTTTGCCGCCGAGCACTTTACTGCGGCGCGCGATCTCATGCCCATCGTGCCGCACTGGCTGCCCGCACCGCTCTTCTGGACCTATTTCGTTGGTGCGGCGCTGTTGGCTGCGGCCATAAGCTTCATCGCCTGGCGTTGCGTCCGCTGGTCGGCATTGCTGCTCGCCCTGCTTTTCCTCATCATCGTCGTCACCATCGACCTGCCCAACCTGCCGCAAAACATACATGACCGATTCTTCTGGATACTCGCCGTGCGCGAAACGTGTTTCGCCGCCGGAGCGATAGTGCTGGCGGGTAGCGTATGGCCGCTTACAAACGCGGCAGGCGCCGCGCTCATTCGCCTCGGCCGCGCACTTGTCGCAGCCATCATGATCTTCTACGCCATCGAACATTTCTTCTTTCCGCGCAATGTGCCCGGCGTCCCGCTGGAAAAGCTCATCCCCGCATGGATGCCGGCACCCACCCTGCTTTCGTATTTCGTCGGAGTTGTTCTTCTCCTCGGAGGCATCGGACTGTTCCTCCGCCCCACCATCCGCATCGCCTCCGCCGGAGCCGGAATCGTCCTCGTCCTGCTCACGGCGTTCTTCTACCTCCCGATCTTCCTGATGGAGATTCACACCCCGCTCGCGATCGAAGGAATCAACTACGTTGGTGACACCTTGTTATTCGCGGGCACCGTATTGCTAGCAGGCTTGGCAGCGGATCGGCCTGCGGTGCGTTTGCCTTAAACCGTGCTTTCAGCACTGATGCTCCGCGAAGTGTGTGCGAGAAGTAAAACAGTCTGGCGCGAGCGGTATACTTCCTGCGATCAAGTCGGGGTAACTCCGATTCCGCTTACCGGGCCGTTCCGCATTTTCGTAGCGCTTCTCTTATGTTTGCCCGCGCTCGCGGTCGCGCAGCAAAGTCTGCCCTCACTCTCTGTCCCGGACCTGTCTGTCCCGGTCCAGGCCGACCCAGGCATTATGCCCGACCCTACCCAGGGAATGATCAGGCTTGATGTTGTAGTAAAGGACAAGTCGGGAAATCCAGTGGCCGGCCTCAAGCAACAGGACTTTACGTTGCGGGACAACGCCCAGCTCAGGAAGATTGTTACCTTTCAAGCGTCCGGAGGAGTCACCACCAAACCGGAGACGCCCGTTGAAGTCATTCTGGTGATCGATACCTTGAACGTGCCTCCCGAACAGGTCTCCGCGGCCAAAGCTTCGGTGGAGAAGCTGCTTCGTGCGAATCACGGGCATCTCGCAGAGCCGGTATCGATCTTTCTTCTTTCTCGCGCAGTGCTCTCATCTACTCCTGTACCTTCCACCGATGGGAAAGCTTTGGCCGATGAAATTGCCCGTGGAAACGATCTGCCGGTCGTTAGAAAAACTATTGTGTTGCAGCCAGGTCAACGTTACAGAGTCATCAGTGGCCCTCGTTCAATGCAGCCCGCGGGCAAGGCAAACCGGATTTCCTTGAACGCTCTTGGCGCGATCGTGACCGAAGAGCGCCGAAAGCCGGGTAGGAAGTTGGTGTTCTGGATAGGCCATGGCTGGCCAGTCAGTGGTGGGGGCTGCGATATGTCTTTTGATTCCGTCACTGAATTCTCCACTCGCATTCGCGAGGCTCGGATCACGCTCTGGAGCGTTACGGACTGGCCGTACATTGTCCCGGATTTCTCCTATCTGGACTTTCTCCGTCCGGTGACGTCCGCGAAGGCCGTCGAAGCAGCAAATCTAGCGTTGGCCGTGCTTGCCACGAAAGAGCGGCGGCGGGGTGCTGAATACTGCTGGCGACTTGGCCGAGCGAGTCGGCAAACTGCTTCAGCAAGCGAACGCGTTCTATACGCTTACGTTTGATCCTCCACCGACCCAGCAGGTGGATGAATATCACGACCTTAAGGTAACGGTGGCCGAGCCCGGTATGAAGTCGCACACCAGTACCGCGTACTACGACCAACCTACTTATCACGATCAACCTTGGAACGCGCAGCACATCACAGTAGCTCAATTGGAGCAAATGTTGCAGACGGCCCAGTCCAGCCACGATAAGGAGGTCGCTGAGAAGCTTTCCGGCGTGGAACTGACTGAGCGGATGAGCAGCGCAAAGCTACGGTCCTGGAGCGCCCGCATGCCCGGGAAGAGGTCTCGCGTAGCACTGGTGGCAGTGGCTGATCGATCGGTCTTCCTTCCTCTCCCGCGGTCGGAGATTCTTGCCACAGCGCCGCTGGATGCGGCCGCACGGCGTCAGATGCTCGCACGGACGGTCGAATACCTGATCAAGACAATGCACAAGCTGCCGGACTTTTTTGCTGCGCGCACGACCGTCCAGTTTGACGAGCCTGAGCGAAAAGACCCGCAGCTCTGGAAGACCGGAGCGATCGACCAGTCGTTGCACGCGACAAAAACCTCAAAGGCCACAGTGCTCTTTCGCGACGGCAAGGAAGTCGCAGACGCTGAGAACGAAAAGAAACTACAAGGGACGCAAATCCGGGATCTGGACACGCGCGGAACCTTCGGGCCCATCCTAGCTATGGTGTTCGCCGAAGCTGCGAATACCAAAAGCGAATTTGCGTGGGATCACTGGGAACAGGGTACGGACACACGACTCGCAGTCTTTCGCTATGCGATTCCGCTGGCTATATCTGATTTCCACGTGGGGTTCTGTTGTCTCGCGGATCCTGATGGCTCGATCGTCTTCAAGAAAAAGAGCGGCTATCACGGAGAGATCGCGATCGATCCCGCGAGTGGGTCGGTTCGGCGGCTCACAGTAATTGCTGATCTGGAGCCAAGATTGCCGTTGTCAATTTCCGGGATCTTGGTGGAGTACGGTCCGGTGGTCATCGGTGGCAAGACCTACATCGGCCCAACAAGAAGTGTTTCCATTTCGAGGCAGCGCACAGTGACGATCCTGAACGAATGGGGTGAAAGTTTTGGAGTCTACGGACGCTTTGAGACGATACTGAACGATGTTGCCTTTGGGCCATATCATGTCTTCCGTTCAGACGCGCGGATGTTGCCGCAATACAGTCCTGCGTCGAATTAGCCGTTCGAACCGGCAACGAGAGCGCTCCTCGGCCGGCCGGCGCGCGGCGACAATCTGATTACTTTTTCAACGTATTGCGTAGGCAATATCTCACTATAAGATGGCCTCGTTATGTGCGATGACTTCATTCATCAGGGATTGACGCACGATCCGACAGTGTCGCGGCGTGCGTTCATAGTCAGCTCGGCGGCGACGGTCGTTCTTAGCTCCGCGCACGCTGCAACGGCAACGAAGGTAGTAGAGACGGATGTCAACGTGCCGATGTCTTCCGGCGTGTCCGATTCGGCGCTCTTCTACCCCGAGGGCAAAGGGCCATGGCCCGCTGTGCTGGTGTGGACCGACATTCTCGGCCTGCGTCCGGTATTTCGTGAAATGGGTAGCAGGCTGGCCGCGCAAGGTTATGTGGTTCTGGTGCCGAACCCTTTCTATCGCAACGCCAAGGCACCCGTGGTGAGTGGATCGTTCGATTTCTCAAAGCCGGAAGACCGCGCCAGAATAATGCCGATGGCAGAAGCGCTGACCGCCGACACCAACATCAGCGATGCCAGGTCGTATGTCACCTTCCTCGACGCGCAGCCCCAGACAAATAAGAAGATAAAGATGGGCGTGCAAGGTTATTGCATGGGTGGCCCGCCGACGTTTCGCACTGCCGCGATGCACCCGGATCGTATCGGCGCTGCGGCCACCTTTCATGGCGGCGGCCTGGTCACCGACAAACCCGACAGTCCGCACCTGCTGATTCCCAAGATGAAGGCCGACGTGCTATGTTGCGTGGCCGACAACGATGACAAGCGCGATCCGGCAGCGAAAGACAAGCTGAAGCAAGCCTTCGCCGCAGCTCACCTGAAGGCGTCCGTGGAAGTCTTCGAGGGTTGCAATCACGGATGGACCATACGCGGAAGCCAGGTCTACAACGAGGCGGGAGCGGAGCGGGCATGGTCGGAACTAACCGCCCTGTATGAGCGGAACCTGAGCTAGACATCCGCGTTCGTCAGCGGAGCAAGGCCAGAAGCTTTCGCGTCGCCCCGCGTCGATTAACGCTTGCCGCGTGGGTCGTACTGAAAGCACTGATCGAGCGGCACACCCAGCGCCATCGCGACTTTGAACGCAGTCTCCAGCGAAGGCGAATACTTGTCCTGCTCGATCGCGATCACGGTCTGGCGTGTAACGCCGACTTTATCCGCGAGTTCCTGCTGCGTCATCTCCCGCGTGGCCCGGAGTTCTCGAATCTGATTTCGTATCGCGGGCATCAGAGCGATCTCCGGTAGGCCACAATCTGCGTGGCAGTCTTGGTGATGTCCGCGATGACCAACATACCGAAGAACACGCTCAGGAAATGAAGTCCTACCCTCCGGCTGTCCATTGGAAGGTGGCCGAGGGTGACGTGAAACCACAGCAGGCCCAGCCCTAGGACCATCAGTGACGCGATGGTGAGATAGCCTGCGCGATACCCTCGCAGCTCGATCAAGCGGTCGCGCTCGTCGGTGACACGGTTCCGCGTCACGGCAGCGATGATTGATTGCAGGATCACCTGCAGCACGATGATCCCGATGATCATGCCCGCGACTTTGTTCACGGAGTTCTGTTGGTGCAGAAAGAAATAAGGCCCATACACAACCAGCTCCGCCACAAGCGAGGCGTAAAGAGACTTCTCCCGATAGGAAAGGCTTGTCGCCATCGCGATCTCTCCATGTCAAAAATGTTTGACACACGGTAGAACATAGCGCCATTCGCATCACCATGTCAAATATTTTTTACATATCGATTTAGGAGCCGCATCTTCACGCCTGGATCACGCTTTGCCAGACTGCCGAGGAACTAAGTTATCGTCCTCGCGATGCCCGCCATACGCAGAACGGCGAAACGCAGCGTGCGTGTCACGCCGTTCCGTGTACATGGTTGCGACTACGGATTTGTTGCAGGCTTCTCCATCTGGGAGGTCATGGACGTCTGAGATCCCTTCCAGAAGTCTGGTTCCCGAGTAATCCACTCTTGCGGCGGGTTACTCATCCTGGGGTTGATGGCGAACAGGTTGGTGCCCGTCGTTTCGACGCTGGCGGCGGAAAGCTCCTCCATCTTTGCTATGCCACTTGCTCCGAGTTCCTTGGCAAATTTCTCGGAGTCCATAACGCCCTTGTCCGTCTCGGCCAACGATTTCATGGTATTCACGACGACGAAGGCGCTTCCGCTCGGGAAGCCCGGCGCCGGGTTCCCGTACATCACTTCAAAGCAATCCCAATGGCCGTCTGGAGCGACCTTACGGTATGTATCGGCGTACATATGGGCAAGTTGTTCGAAATCGTGCATGTGGCCCGGCTTCACAATGAAAGTGGTGATCTCAAAATAGCGCGTGCCGTTAATGGATCCCTTGTTGAAGCTCAGATCAGGACGAAGCATCATGGCAGTGGAGTCGTAGCCGGATAGCAGGTCGCCGTCCATTTCCCCTGCGTGATCGATCGCCGCGTTGAGGACCTTGTCGTTACTGATAGAGCCTCTGTCTTTTTCCCAATCGGCAAAGTTGTTGTAGCCCATCAGAAACAGCGAGCGTGTGGGGCCGGAGAGCGAGTCCAGCGCAAAGTAATGCGAGTTGGACTTCGCATTGGCGAAGGCCTGGACAAATGCGCTTTCGGAGCGTTCATGCAGCAAGCCGCCCTTGCCAGGTTTCAGGAATTCACGCTGGATGACGAGGACATTCGGAGGCCCGTCGTTCTGAGCGTGCAGAACGAGTGGCAGTGAAAGGGCGAACGGCAGCAGCATTGCGCAGCCGAAAGACAGCTTACGGACGAGAGTGTGCATATTTCTCCTCGGACTAGAAGGACGTGGATAAGAAGCGAAACACCAAACCGCGTGATGGTGCTCGTGTTACAGGCCCGGAGGAGGTGGGGGGGAAGAAAGAGGTTGAATCCGCCAGAGAGCGCGCGAAGGTTGTTAGGCACGCTGGCCCAGCACGGGAAAGTGTCAGAAGTCTGCACCCTCGGGTGATGCTTGTCAATCGGGCGTAGCAATCCATTCATGCCCGGAAACCGACTTATCAGGACCGATATCTTGGCAAACGCTAGCCATACGTGAGGGTTGTGCTCTGTCCGACCTCGATAAGATAACCATCAGGATCGCGTATGTAGCAGCGCGTCTCGCCGTACTTGGGGATCGGCTCCGTGATGAACTCGGCTCCTCGACTTTTCCATAATTTGTAGCAAGCGTGAATATCCGCAACCCGGAAATTCATAAAGCTGTTGATGTGATTCGGGTCGGGGACGCTGAGCGTTACCGTTGGCTTGTCCGGGGTCGGGCCGCCCCCGACATTCAGGATCATCCAGATATTCGCGAGTTGAAGGTACGCAGGCGCGTTGCCGTCGCCCAGGGTCAGAATGCGAGCGCCGAAGACCTTTTCGTAGTAGCGAGCCGATCGCTCGATATCGGCCACGGTGAGAAACTGCGCAATGCTGATCCCCTCCTGCGGGGGCATCTCATAACTCTTCTGCTCGATTTGTACGCTGCTCATTGACGACTCCTTTTCCCAATTCAGAGCCCAATCGATGATTAAATACCTGAACGCGTCACCATGACACCCGAATTTCGCCGCCCCGCGACCACGTGAAACAGCGAACTCAGCTAAGCCGACTTTGACAGTCCGCTCTTGGGGACAGCTCAACCCGACACTAAAGCTCTTTGCGACAAGATGAAGCTGGATTGGTAACGAGAAGCGCGCTTCTCCTGCTTATCGCAGATTCTGTCTGCGCTTTCCCTGCTCTTCGCGCGTCAGTTTATGCGATGGATGGAAGAGTGCACTATTTGCGCAGGAGGCCCATCGATCTCAAGCGCGCTCACTAGATGGGTAACTCGCACTTCGTGACCTGAATTGTTATCGCAGCGTGCAATATCAGTTAATTTTGATAAGAATCGCGAACGCTGACATATGCTTCAAATCGTCGGAAAACTGATCGGGTAAGAGGGCCTTCTTGGTCTCTTCCTCATGGCCCACTTTCCCTGCATTTCGTGAGGGGAGGAAGTCGATGTGGCGCACGATCGTCAGCCAGACCTACCTCAAGAATGTTGCTGTCGATACGTCTGGTTACTCTAACAACGGAATCCCGATTCAGGTCTCGCCAGAGTACCCTGGCTTCCTGTTCAATCAGCCGGGAAGCCGGATCAGCGTTCCCCCTTCGGCCACGCTGCAGAATCTCGGCGCGATCCAGGCCGCCGTGCAGTTCACGTTGCAGCCGAGCGGCACACTGCACCGCTTCAATCTTGCCGAAGGCTTCGAAAGCTTCGCCCTGTTCGTCAATCCCGACTATTCTGTTCAGGGAACGATTCTCGATGCGACTTCGACCTGGAACGGGCCTATCAGCGCGCCGGGTGTCATCTCGGTCGGACAAACGCACACGGCCATCTTGGTCTGCGATGGCGTCAATTCCATCCAGGTGTTTCTCGACGGCACGCTGGTCGCCGAGGATTACGCAGTGCCTGGCAGCGTCCGGTCCGTGGGCAGTCTGGGGATTGCAGTCGGTCACTGGCCAAATCCTCCCGCCACGTATACCTTTCAGGGAACGATCCGCCAGTTCGTCCTGCTGAAATACGACTCGCTGCACGACATTCTGAATCTGCTCGATTCCTGCTGCGTCGATTGGCGCCGGCTGCAGATCTTCCTGCGCGAGCTTGCAGCACGTGGCGTTTTCCTGGCACAACTGGCAGGCGCCGGGACGAAGCTTGCAGCAGCGGGAAACATTACCCAGGTGGCGCTGCGCGGCGGCACGAAAGCCGGCACGTTCCAGCAACTCGCTTTCACCCGTTCGATGATGGGCGCGATCCGAAGGCGGGACGTCAATGCGCTGGAGAGCGTCGTGGCGAGCGGGCTGCCGGCTGTTGCGGCGCTCGATCCGACTACGCAGGCCCATCTCAGCAATCTGATTTCCGATGCGTTCGCAAGCTACGGATTGCGCGGCAGCGATTGGATCACACTGATGAAGCTGCTCTGCCTCACCCTGCAGGACTTGGCCGGAAAGGGGTGCTGCCATGGCCATTGACGGTGCGCAGGTCAAGGCTTTCGCCAACAACTTCGTTCCGTTCTTCTACTTCGATTCGAAGGAAACTATCTTTCCGGTTTCGGCGGAATCGTTCCTTCAGCAATGCGCCGACGGGGATTGGACCGATCCCACAGATCCGCACGCCGGAACGACCGTGCTTGCGGCCCGAGGGCCCCTAACCGACACGGGCCAGTTGACCACGTCAGGCGGCTGCGCAGGAGGCGCAGGAAACCCGCTCTCGACCACGCAGCCGCTGCCCATCCCCGACGCCTTCAAAGAGGGCTTCCAACTGTTCTTGGATTTCGCTGGTTGGGAAAGTCTCACTACAGGAGCGGGGTTCACCGCAGGCAATGACACGTTCATTCAAGCCTTCTATCAATCATGGTTTTCGCAGCTGAACGGGGGCTTGTCGTCCGAGGGGGGCAGCGCGCCGCAGCGGCCCGGCACGAATGACCCCGCGCCCACGCAATTGATGCTCTACTGCGAGGGCGCCTGGGCGGGCGAATACACGCGTCTGTGCATCGCCAAAAATTGCTCGGACTTCGCGCCCGCTGTGACCACCGATGCGTCGAACCTGCAGCCGGACCCCACGCTCGACCCGTTCTTCGTGCTCACTTACTACTTGTTCTATCCCTGCACCGAGCCGCCGGCCGGCGCCGCCCTGACCGTGGCCGCGCCGATCACCAACAAGCGGGAGGGCCAGTGGGAAGCGATTTCGTTCTACTTCAATGCCGCCCCTGCGGCCGGGGCCGCCGTCACGCCCGCGACCTTAACTTTGCCGCCAAATCCGGCCGGAGTGATCCCCGCCTTTGTCGTGATGAGCCAGGGCGTGCTCGCGAGCGGTGATGGGACTGCTATCGCCGGACTGAGCGCCGGCTATCCCGCTCAGGCCAACACGCAGACGTCCCCATCGACCCCGACCGGCGGTACTTTGCCCGTTTATGTCACTTGCGGCACCCACAAGAATCTCTTCAGCCTGACCCCGTTCGCGACAACTCAGGATCCGAACCAGGGAGGGCTGGTCGGCGGTAGTGTAGCGGTCGGCGTCGGCGGTGGGGCGGCCGGGGCGGGCATCGGCATCATAGTAACCGTCGCAACGTCCACAGGCGCCGCCAATTTCTGGAACCCACTCGGCTGGATACTTCTGATCATCGGCCTGATTGCTCTCATTGTTGGCGCGATTGTCTCGGCCGAGGCCGCCGGGCAAACCAGCAGCACGCCGCTTCCCAACCCTCAGGGCGACACCGCCGACGGCGGGGGCCCGCAGATTGGCGGATCCGGGAGTGTCGGGCAGTCCACCCCTCAAAGTCCGATCGCGACCAATCTAACCATCTTCACAACGCCGACACTGTCGCCGGAACTACCCCCGCCGCACTGGTGGTCATTCCCCGGGCGGTGGGGTATCGCCATGGGACCTGGGGCGACAGGGTGGGATAGCGGCGCCTTCCTCACGGACTTTAAAAGCCGGACTCGAGGATACTGGAACACCGTCGTACTCCAGCGCGCTCTCTCATCGTGAGCGCCGCTCCTGCGAGGGAGATCATGTACGTCGCGGGAACCTAACCGCGACCATACGTTCGCTGCATTGCATACGGCGCAGCGGGCCAGCGTTTCGGTGGATGAGCGAGACTATGGCCTCAACAAGGAGAAGAAGTTGTTTACGACCCGAGTCATCAAGTATCAAAATGATGGCTCTCTCACATGGGATTAGGTCTAAGCTGGCTGCGCAATTCGCCCCTTTCGCATCTTGGCAACCCAACTCCTTAACGGACGATGAACCTTCAAACCGGAAGTTTCGATCTCTATTGAAGACTTCAGGCCAAGGCACTCATTGAACCGGGCCTGGGTCGTTTTGGAGTATTAGTCCGGACAAACGCCGTCCCCTTACTGATCGCAGCCTCTGTGCTGTGTCAAAGTGGACCAATAGCAAAGAAAATTCCGCAAAACCTGCCACTTCACCCCACCCAATTCGCTACCCTGGAAATAGAGAAGTAAATTCAAACGTCACCCAAGCGGTGGCGTTTTCCATTTCAGGGCAAGTCGGCGCATCGCGATGGTGAATGACTCACCAATCCCGGCGCTAACTCCTTCAGAATGACGAATGAAGCGACAAGCCCTTTAGAAAGACGAATTTGACCCTCGGGAGGGCCGCCTAAATCCTAGCAACAAAGAGAGTTACAAGCCGGCCTCCGGTGACGGGAGGGGGGAGGGGTCGGGGAGTACCGTTACCTCGCCATCAGGAGACCTGAGATACAGTGGGCATCGCCCGACTCCGAACTCATGGGAGGCCGGTAAGCACCATGAAGAAATACAAGTTCAAAGCCAAAATCGAATCCGAAAGCAGGGGCGGAGCCTACATCCTCTTTCCCTACGACGTAGAAAAGGAATTCCGCGTCAAAGGCCGGGTGCCCATTCAGGCCACCTTCGATGGCGTGCCTTACACCGGATCGCTCGTCAAGTGCGGCCAGTCGCAGCACATGCTCGGCCTGCTCAAATCCATCCGTAAGCAGATCGGCAAGCAGCCCGGCGACACCATCAACGTCGAGTTATGGAAGGACGAGGCGCCTCGGACCGTCGAAGTCCCCGCCGCCTTCGAGGCCGCGATGAAGAAGGAAGGCGTTCTCGCTGCCTTCGAAAAGCTCAGCTACACGCATCGCAAGGAATACTGCCGCTGGATCACGGAAGCAAAGAAGGAAGAGACCCGAGTCGCGCGTCTCACAAAAGCAGTCGAGATGCTGAAGAAGGGAATCAAGACTCCCGGTTAGCCGATTCGGCGGCCCGCCGTTTACGGCACGCGCACCCGGATCTTGTTGGACGGCCCGCTTTCCGCGCCCTTGTTGTCCACGCTCCTCACCAAATAGATGTAAGACACACCGCGTCGCACCCCCCTGTCGTTGTACTCCGTTTTCGCAACCGGCAACCTGTTCAACTTCGTGCAGGTCTTGCCGCCATCGTCCGAGCGATAGATGTTGTAGCCCGTCACCGCCTCGCCTGATTGTGTGGGAGAGTTCCAGTGCAGGTGAACGCTATGGTGCGCCTTGCGTGCCGCATATGCCGTTGCCTGGGAACTCCCCACTGCTCCCAGCCCTGCCATCATCAACAAGCAGGCAAGCAGGACGCGTTTCTGCAGTCCGGGTGATGTCGATCTCCTCGCCGGCTCGACGCGCCTGGCGAAGACGAATTGCAGACAGGTACGCAAGGCGACTCTTCCTCGCACATACCACAGAATGAATCGCGTGCGGAAGCATAATTAGCAGCCTCGCCGGCAAGAAATACCTTTCGGTGCAGTTCTTAGAAGTCCACATGGCAACGCACCGAAGGCACCCACACCGGCCCGCGGTCGCGGTTATATCCCGGGTTGTCGATGTGCGAGAGTCCCAGCGCAAAGTACAGCCCCCGCCACGCGTGCGCGTTGTAATAGCTCTCTTCAATAGTCTCGCGTCCGTAGTTCAGTCGTCCGTCGCCCAACAGGAATCCCAGCCCGCCATTGGCCAGATAATTCTGGTGGTCCTTCTTGATCGCATTCGAAACAAACGACAGTCCTAATTTGTCGTTCTTCCGTCCCCACTGCGCGCCGTCATAATCCGCGCCCAGCAGCACCGTCTGGTCCACCTCGGTGTAGGCGAACGATTCATGTTGGCCCTCGTTCCATCCGAAGCGTCCCGCCGCGCGCAGATGCTCAGTCATCTGCTGCTCCACGTTGTAGCCAAAGCCATACTTCACCGCGCCGAAATGCTCGTGCTTCGTAATCTCCGGCGTCGGATCGATACCATCCACATAGGCCCGAACCGCCTCGCGGTAGTCGCCCATGTGCGCGTTGTTGACGTAGGCCAGCACCCGCTGCGTTCCTTTGTGCCCAGGCAACAAGCCGTGCCGCAGCTCTAACTCCCAGTTTTGTCCGCGCGCGCGGCTCAGTGCCCAGTCCAGATCGATCCCGTTCGCTACCACCGGCATTGCTGCCAGCACATAGCGCGCCGCCCAGTTGCGGTCCTGATACTCGATCACTCCCGCGTATGTGTAACCGCGCGTGTCCGCCGCGTAGTCCCATGCGCCGTTGTTGTCCACTGTCCAGTTGGTGAACTGCAAATGGCTGTCGCTCAGCACATCGTTGATGTCCATCTCGTCGGGAAGCGACATCTTGCCCAGCCGCAGCTCCAGCCGCCGCACCGGGGCCTCGGTCGCCAGCGACCACGGCCCTCGTTCCACCTCCGTCATCTCGTTGGTGAAGCCGATCGTTTGATGAAACTCTGCCCGCGCGACATACGGCTTCGAGCCCAGGTTCGGGTTGCGCACCACGTCCAGGTTGGTAAAGCCCGCCAGCCCCAGTGCCTGGCTCAGCCCCCGTCCGCCCGACGACTCAAAGTCCGCGATGAAGTCGGTGTTGTATCGCTCGCTCCACGTCGGCGTCTCGCCGCGCACTCCGCGACCGAGCTGGTACCCCAGAAACAGCGTCCCCAGCAGCGAAGTCTTGTACTCACCCGCGCCGTGCAGACTGTTCTTGCCCTGATATGGCGAGTGGAAGCTAGGATGTGCCTGGAAGATGATGTTCGCCTGCCCGGCCACAAACCACGGGGCCGTCTCCGAATGCGGAAACATCGTCAGCGGCTCGTCCTGCCCGGGCTGGCCATTTGCTGCCTCGCTACGGGATCCATCGCCCCCATGCTGCCCATTCGCTGGCGCCGGCGCGTCGATCGTCGCCCCTATCTGCGCACTGCCCCGGCGCAGTGCGGGCGCAGCAATCAGCGCCAGCAGCAGCCAGTTCAGAATTGTTCTCGTGGACAGCACGTTCTATGGCGTCTCCTCTGTTGGTTCCTGCCCACCGGAGGAGGGCGGATATCAGATCCGTGTGAAAAGGCGCTGGCCGGGGCGGTCTCCCGCCGCGACCACGCACAGCCCTGTCGTAGCATCAGCCGGCTCTCCGATGTCACCTCTGGATGGTGAATTGTTCCGGTGTCGGCCTTCTTGATATACCATACCCCCCTAGGATATACAATCTAGAGAGAACAGAATGGCCCATCAACAGGACAAAAAACTTCTCGCCCGCATTAAGCGCATCCGCGGCCAGGTCGACGCCATCGAGCGCTCGCTCGCCGGCGACACGGATTGTGCTGATGTCCTCATGCTTCTCGCCAACGTTCGGGGTGGCATCAACAGCCTCATGGCCGAAGTCCTCGAAGACCATATCCGCGAGCACATGATGCAGCCCGGCCAGCCTTCGCTCCCTTCGCAAGAGGTCGCAGAAGACCTCATCGACCTGGTGCGCGCCTACCTGAAGTAGTCCACTTATTGCAGCGGCCGAATTCAGATCCAGATCAACCTACCCGCTCGTTTTTTCAATATCGACACTCCGCTCCCACTTTCGTGGAAGCCGCCTCCTCCACAGTCTCAAGGCATGGTCACCGACGCGGCAGTGGATACGTCCGGTTTGCTGCAGAAGGAGTGCAGCGAGCACTTTTTCCTCATCCCGAAACGGGACTATTCCCCAAACGTGGGCTCCCTTTACACCCCGAATACCCCTTCCGTAAGGTTTTCGAGCTAAAGTTTCTGCCGTACAGTTGCGAAAGATTTTCCTAGCGAGAGGGTAGAAATGACACGGCAGCTTAGAAACCTTGCAAGTCTGGCAGCAGTAGCGGGTGCTTTGGTTCTTCTGGGATCCGGGTGCGGTGACAAGCGGGAGATGAGCAAGCAGAACTTCGCTCATGTGCTGAATGAGGATTACTCGGCCAACGCCGATTGCCTCTTCACCAAGCCGCTGCCCTATCCCTTCGAAATGCAGGCAGGCGACAAACTCCTTGGCGATGTCCATACAAAGCTGGACGCCCTGACGGCGGCCGGTCTGCTCACCCGGACTTCGCATGATGGCAACCTGCGCTACGAACTGACGCTCACCGGCCAGCAGGTCCCCGGCAACGGCCGCTTCTGCTACGGCAAGCGCCAGGTCACCAGCGTTGACAACTACTCCGCGCCGACCGAGTTCCACGGCAACCGCTTCACCAAGGTCGAGTATCACTTCGTGGAGAAGGGCCGTCCCGACTGGGCCAAGGTCCAGGCCATCCAGACCGCCTTTCCGGCCGTGGCCAAGGTCGTGGTCGATCAGCCCGTCGACCAGGCCACCCTCGTCCTTACCGACGACGGCTGGGTCCGCAACGAGGACTAACAGGTTTTCCCCGGGCCAAACTCAACACCGTCAACCAAACCAACCGCGTTGTTTTAACCAAAGGGCCATCGACGTTGTAAAGGGACCGGCGTGACGTCAGCGCCTACCCTTATCCGCAAGACCCGGGATCACAGAGCCCGGGTCTTGCGGCGTTTAGGACGAGCCGTATACTGGAGGGCAGAAAGCTCCCCATGATGCTGCGCCAAGTCATCCCCGTGCATCTTCACCTGCCTCGCCGCTATCGACACCGGCGGCCTCCTTGTCGAGCCACTTCTTAATGCCTCTTCGGCGTGCGAGCAGATTCCCGTCTGGCTCTGCCGGAGCATCGGTGATGACGTCACGCGGTTCAGATACATGGGCGATGTTAGAGCAGAGCATGGGACAGTGCAGGATTTCGTCTGCACGCGAAGGAGAGACTGTGTGCAAGGTGCCGTTGGGCGAAATCCACCACACAAGACTCTGAGCTGTTGATCCGTGAAATTCAAACTCCCGAACCGCACCTTTGATCGGCTGCGCCGGCTTGAAATTCATAGAAGCCTGATGGGCATACTTTTCCATGTCGAACATGAAATAGTTAAGTTCCTGTCCAGACTTTCGGCTGTAGAGCATGTCAAGCATGCCCGAATTGTGATTCCTATAGATCGATTTGGGCAGGCCATCTACAAAGATGCTGGTACCTGACTTCAGTGTCGGCGCTCGCCACGCGATCTGCCAGAACAGGGATTTCTGGCTCAACCATTCTTGGCGGTACGCTTTCTCATTCTGGATCTGGAAGGCGGCGAGCAAACAAATATCATTTTTTAGTTCCTTGTTGGCCGACCTGTCGATATTTGCCGCCCGCTGGGCGTCATAATCGATGGTTTATCAAGGACATCCGGAGCTCCGGGTGCGCTGCTTCGTATGCTTGACATCATACACTGTGTTATATACAGTATACGGAGTACAGTATGAGTAATGTTCCACAATCTATCCCAGAAAACCTCCGGCTCGAGCTCCGGCGGGGCTGCCTTATCCTGGCCGTTCTTGCACAGCTCCGGGAGGAGCATTACGGCTACACACTTCGCAAGACGCTCGCGGACCATGGTGTGGAGATTGAGGAAAGCACTCTTTATCCGCTCCTCCGCCGACTTGAATCCCAGGGGCTACTTCTCAGCGAATGGCGCGAAGAGGATAAGCGCAACAAGCGCTTTTACCATCTTTCGTCCATCGGCGCCGCTACGCTCGAACAATTGCTCGTAGAGTGGGAATCCATCAACAGTTCCATCCACCGGGTGCTAGCCACCAAAACCACGCAGGAGGCCTGATTCAACCATGGCAGCCAACGACCTCAACAGCCTCATCGATCGCTATCTTCTCGCTGTGAGCCGCTATTTGCCCGCGTCGCGGCAAGGCGATCTCCTAAGCGAGCTCGCCGCCAATCTACACTCCGAGATGGAGGACAAAGCAGCCGCGCTCGGCCGCCCTCTCACGGAAGACGAACAAGCCGACATCCTGCGCCGCCACGGGCCGCCGCTCGTCGTCGCTGCGCGCTATCAGCCGCAGCGCTCCCTGATCGGGCCGGAGATCTTCCCCTTCTACGCGTTTACGATCAAGCGTCTCCTGCCGCTGGTCATCGGCATCAACCTGCTTGCGCAGGCCGCTGCAGTCATCTTCGGCTCGGTGCAGACTCCATTAGCGCAGCGCTTCCACTTCGGCAGCATGCTCGGCGACCTCTGCTTTGCCGTGCTCATGTTTCTGGTGATCGTCACTGCGGGCTTCGCGCTGGTCGAGGCATACAAGGTCAACCTGCGCCGGGCGATCGAGCAGCACAAGTGGGACCCGCGCAAGCTGCCGAAGGCTCAGCCCATTGTGCATGGCGGCCCGCGTCACCCGTGGGCCGACGCTATTGCCAGTGCCGTCTTCCTCGCCTGGCTCCTCGCCTTCCCGCGCTTTCCCGTCCTGATGTTCGGCCCCTACGTTGCCTGGCACCTGCTCAACATCGACCTGCCGGCCATTTGGTACACCTTCTACTGGATCATCATCGCCTTCAACGTCGTCCAGCTCGTCTTTCGCATCGCTCTGCTTTCCCGGCCTTTGCGTCGCTACTATCATCTCTTCGAAGGCGTGCTTCACCTGCTCGGCATAGGTATTTTGGTCTTCCTGCTACGCGCGCACGACTATCTTGGGCAGGCTACGTTCGGCGGCAGTCCCATGTCGCCGGATACGGCGGCCGCACTCAATGCCAACATCCATCTCGGTCTGAGCATTGTGCTGGTCATCGGCGTCGCCAAGTTCCTTTGGGACACCACGCAATGGCTCCGGCCCCAAAAAGCTGCGCAGATTCCCGCCCGTACCTGCTAGTTCGCCGTGACCGTGTCGCTGTCCACATACAGGTCATACACCGCCGGTCTGCTTTTGCTCGCGCTCGCAGGACGCGCATCGATCTGCCATTGCGCGCCGAAGGTCGACCAATGGGTTCGAGTCACCGGAAGCGTGGCAGTCAGATTCTGAACCGCGCCATCGTCGATCTGGATTGTGTCCCAATACTCGCAGGGCATACCGTCACACGACGTCGAGCTCGCCACATCGCGATGAAATGTCTGGTGCACGTGATGCCAGTTGCCATCCATCAGGGTCGCGCAGCTCACTGGCGTGTCCACCCACCCGTGCCCCTGGTTGTCGTATTGGATCAAATGATTGTGACCATTGCACTGCGTGCCGAGCATCATGTCCTGGCCAATAGCCTGGTCGAACTGGTATACGTCCCACTCCAGATTGGTAGTACCGGACGGCGGCAAAAACTTCTCGTAGAAGTCGCGCGTGAAGTGGAGCGCTTGTTTCGCCTTTCCGATTGTGTTCACATACAGCACTTCCGTATAAACGTCCTGGTTCGGATCGACCATCTGAAAATGTGCTACGGCATTCGAGATGGGGGCGCCCGCGTTGGGCGCGCTCAGCCCGAAGCTCTGGGCGGGCGCGCTCAGCGGAGCGTGTGATCCCACACCGCCCGAGCACTGTGCCGATCCGACATAGCAGACCTTGGTCCAGCCATTCGGTGAAGCCGTAATCACGGCTTGAATGGGAATCGATTGCGCACCGGCTAAAGTGCAAGACATCGCCACCGCCAGGAAAATACCAATGTTTCTCATCGGATTACCTTATGAGATGGCTTAAAGGGGAATTAAGCTCTCAGGCGCGAATTCACTCCGCCGCCTGCCGTGCAATCATTTCAACCACCGCAATATTGCCTGCGAACGACGCTGCCAGCCCATGGCGCTGGAGCAGCACCTGAGCCGACCAGTAGCTCACCCAAACGTCGCCTGCCGTATCCTCGCGCACCAGTAGCTTCAGTGGCAGATCGATCGCGATACTCGGCGCCGCCAGCATCAGCGGCGTGCCGCCCTTTGGATTGCCGAAGATCAACACCTGCGTCTTCGGCATTGTCAGGCCGGCCTTCTCTGCCTCGCCGCTGTGATCGATCAGCGCAAACTCATGGATGCCCTTCGCGGAGAGCAAGGCGCGTGCTCTCGCGATTGTCTCGTCAACAGAATGTGCGCTCTTGAGCGTTATCAGCCCGGTTGTCTCTGTCATCGTCCGGCCTCCTCAACGCCGCATCGCAGAGCCCGCCACTTGTATAGCAGCGTCAGTGTCCGCCTGCGGCCATCATCGCGTCGTTGAACTGGTGGAACGCCTTGTCGAAATTCCCGCTCTTCTCGGCATTGCGTAGCGGCAAGACG
The DNA here is from genome assembly GCA_963758545.1 of uncultured Acidobacteriaceae bacterium. Classification (GTDB taxonomy): domain Bacteria; phylum Acidobacteriota; class Terriglobia; order Terriglobales; family Acidobacteriaceae; genus KBS-83. Next base: position 651,273 of record CAVWVY010000003.1, read on the forward strand.
CGCTCTACCAGGATCTCTTTCGCCTCCGGCTGCTCCTTCAGGATTTTCATCGTTTCGTCAATGAAATCCTTCAGCGGCATGGCTCGCGGATCGCTCGCCTGACGGCTGCCCATCAGCTCTGTCTGGACATACGGAGGTACGAGCTCCACGACTTCGATTTTTGTTCCACGCAATTGATACCGCAGTGTCAACGAATATGAATGGATCGCCGCTTTCGTGGCGCAGTAGGTCGGCGTAATCGCCATCGGCAGATACGCTAGCCCCGACGACACCGTCATGATTGTTGCCGCCGGCTGTTTCTTCAACTGCGGCATCAGCGCTGCCGTCAACCGGATCGGCCCCAGCAGGTTGGTGGTGATCGTCGCCTCCGCATCGCTCAAATTTTCCGGCTGCTCCAGCAGGTTCTCCGGCCGCATGATGCCCGCGTTGTGAATCACGACGTTCAGCGTCGGATACTCCTTCGCCATCTTCGCGCCGAATGCGCGAATCGCTTCTGCGCTCTCGATATCGAGCGTCGCCGACTTCATTCCCAGATTCGCCTTTGTCGTTTCATCCAGCACGCTCTGTCGTCGTCCGACGATGATCACCATATTGCCCAGCTTGTGAAACGCCTCCGCCAGGGCGCGGCCGATACCCGATCCGCCGCCCGTAATCAGGATTGTGTTGCCCGTCATCTTCATAGCTCTGCTCTCCGCATCTTCAATCCGAGGGCCATGTGCTCACTGTGCCTTATCCATATCCTCAAAGGCAAAGCTGCCCAGCTCGAACGGATGCGAAGTCTGCGGCTTCGAGTTCAGCGCATTGAACGGGTACGGATCGGTGGTCATGGTCGGAAAGCCCCAGATCTTTCCGGTGCGCAGGTCCACCACCATCCGCCCGTACAACTGCTTGCTGCCGTCGGAGGATTTCAGCATCTGCACGCCCGGCTCGATGTACACCGGATACGGCGCTGCATTCTCTGCGTGCGCGACACGTGGGGCAATGTAGGGACGAAGCGCAATCGCGCTCAGAGCAATCGCAATCACCGCCAGCAGCAACTTCGTTACCTTGTCACTCTTCATCGATCGACCTCCAGAATTAAGCTTCGGCGTCTCGCATCTCAGAAACATCTGGGGAATCCATACTATGCAGCGACGACCAACGGGAGGAGCCGCGTCTCTCGCGCCGCAGGCGCCTTTAGAGGGACGGTCAGTCCCCGAAGCGGATGCGGAGGCCTCCGCGTACGGCCTGCGGCTGCCCCAGCGTCAGCGTCGGTGTGCGCCCCACTTCAATTCGCCGGTTCAGCAAATTCTCCGCCGCGACGAATGCTTCATAGTGTCTCCGAAAATCGTGCGAGGCGTATGCGTTCATGGTGAAGAATCCGCTCAGCCGGTAGGTGTTCGCGTCATCGTCGAACTGCTGGCCGCTCATGCGCGCTTCCAGCGCCAGCGTGCCCCAGCGCGCATCGCGCGCCCGCAGCTGCATGGTGCCTGTCTGATGCGGCACCTGCGGAATCCAGCTTCCCACCAGCGATGGCTCCTGGTCGAAGCGTGTTACCGTAGCATCGGCGTATTGATACCCGCCGATCACAGCCATCCAGCGCAACGGCTGCCATTCGCCATCCAGGCCCACGCCACGACTCCTGATCTGGCCCAGATTCGCCCGTTGCAGCGTAATCGCCGTCGGCGTCGTGCTGAGCGTCAGCGCCGTAATCGGCCGGTTCACGATGGTCCAGAAGTAGCTCGCGCGCAGCGTCGTATTCCATCCCGTTGGCGTCAACACCACGCCTGTCTCCCATCCCGTCGCCCGCTCCGATCGCAGGTTTGGGTTGTGCAGCGTCAGGGCCTGTCCCACCTGCCCGTTGCGATAAAGCTCATTCTCGGTCGGCGACCGGTAAGCGCGGAAGCCCATCGCTGTCAGCGCGACTGACGGTCCCAATCGCCGCACGACACCGAGCCGCGGATTCGCTACCGTCTCGGTTACCTGCGGCAGCGGGCCCGGCTTGGGAAGTGTCTGCACCGCGTCGAAATTCTGGAAGTGATCGATCCGGCCGCCGGCGCTCAGCGTCCACTGTCGCGGGGTCCACACCGTCTCGCCGTAGATGCCGGTTTGCCGCTGCCGCGCAGAGAGCAGCGTCCGCACTCCAGTGATGGTCGCGATCTCGTTGTCCTCGCCGCGTACATCTCGGGTGTCCGCGCCGCCCAGCACGACCAATCGCGCGCCCAGCGGCTGCGTCCAGCGCGCCGCCGCAGCCTAATTGATCGCTCGGCGTCTGGGCAAACCGGGTCAGTGTCTCGTGACTACGCGTCGCGTTCACGGAAGAAAAGCTCTGCCGGAAGTGCTCCGCGCTGCCGTAAGCGCGCAGCAGCAGCGACCCGCCCTGCGCTGCAGCGGGCGACCAGTCCAGACCCGCTTCGTACCGCCATAGGCGTGTGCCGTTTGAAGTTAGCGGCGTGCCGTTGCTGCGCGCCTCATTCAACACGTTGCCCAGCAGAAATGCGCGGCCGTTACTCCAGTCGCGCTCGCCCACCACGCGTCCATTCTGTGCATGCACATTGGAATTTATGTCCACCGGCCCGCGCTGCTCCGGCGCCACCAATATGTAACCGTCGGTGAGCACAACGCCGCCGGTCGCTAGTCCCGACCATCCTTTCCGGGTCCCGCTCAGCAGCGCTGCCTCATCGAAGGTGTGAAACGTCCCCTGGCTCGACACCAACTCCACATGATTGCGCGCCACCGTCACCGGCTGCATCTCGATCACGCCGCCGATCGCGCTTGAGCCGTATAGGTCGCTCGCACCGCCGCGCACCACCGTCACGCTGCCGATGCTCAACTCCGGAAGCTCATCCCAGTAAATCCATCCGCCGAAGGCATCGTTCAGCCGAATCTCATTCGAGAGCACCAGGGTCCGGCTGGCCGCGGTCGATCCCAGCCCGCGCAGCGAGACGCCCTGGGATGTCGGGTTCGCCACCAGCGAGCTCGATCTCCGAAACAACTCGAATCCGGGCACTTGGCGCAGCCGGTCGTCCAGCGTGGTGGGCGCTGCGGTGCGCAGCTCTTCGCCCGTCACCAGCCGCACGCTCGCCGGGCTCGCGCTCTCCGCCAGCGGCGTTCTATACGCGGTCACCGACACTTCCTCATGCGCGCCGAGCGGCTGCAGTACGATGCGGCCTGCCGCTGCGGGCTTTACATCCTTCGCCGCAAACGACGTGGCATCGACATGGATCGCGGCATCGCTCGCGACACACGGCAGGAGAAATTCGCCATCCAGCCCGCTCTTTGCCGTCATACCGCCGGCAGCCAGATTGGCGCCCGCAATAGGAGCGCCGGAACCATCTACAACCGTCCCGCTCACATTGGCTTGGCCGGCGCTACATGGCGCAGCCGCGCACACAGCCGGGAGTGCCAACGCTGCCGCCAGGCACACTGCTTGTCCGACCCCTCTTCCGATGGTGGGCATGTTCGATCATCCCATGCCGCGCAAGCCCTTTCCTATGAGACTCCTCGGCGATTCCGCGGAATCCCCTCTCATCGCCCCATGATGGCCGCGCAGGATCACGCCGATCAATACTCCGGGCTTCTCGTATCTGTAGATTTTCCGCTCCCGCCGCGCGCTCACGACAGTTACAAATCTTCCCCAATCTGCGCGACCTCCCGGGTCAAAGCAAGCAGATTACGCGGTCTATCCGCAACTGCCGGCCTGATACGCTAGAGCCTGCCGAGAAACCTCACATGCAAACCAAAGCAGTTCCCCCCGCGTTTGAGTCGTGGGGCCGCTATCCCAAGCACCGCGCCGACGTCGTTCCGCTCTACTGGACCAGCGATTTTCCGCTGTCGGCGCAGCCGCAAGGGGACGGAATCCAATCCGCGATGCTTCCGGTCGGCATGGGTCGCTCCTACGGCGATTCGTGCCTGCTCGACGGAGGCACGCTGCTTGCCGCGCGGGGCCTGGACCGCTTTATCGCCTTCGACTCGGCCACCGGCCTCTTGCGCTGCGAGGCCGGAGTCACCTTGGCCGAAATCCTTGACTTTGCTGTGCCGCGGGGATGGTTCTTGCCGGTCACGCCGGGCACAAAGTTTGTCACCGTCGGCGGGGCCATCGCGAACGACATCCACGGCAAGAATCATCACGTCGCCGGCACCTTCGGCTGCCATGTGCCGCGTTTCGAACTGGTCCGGTCGAATGGTCAGCAATACGAATGCACGGCGACGCAGAACCAGTCCCTTTACGAAGCGACGATTGGCGGCCTCGGCCTGACCGGCCTCATTACCTGGGCTGAGGTGCAGCTTCGCCCCATCGTCTCCCGCAAAATCAAACAGGACTCGATCAAGTTCAATGGCCTGAATGAATTCTTCGCGCTCTCGCGTGAATCGCAGCACATGGAATACACCGTCGCCTGGATTGATTGTGTCGCGACGGGAAAGAATTTCGCGCGCGGCATCTTCATGCGGGGTGACCACTCCGCGCAGCCCGAAGAGCTGAAGCCGTCCGGCAAGCCGAAGCTCACCATCCCTTTTGACCTGCCGGCGTTCATGATGAACAAGGCAACCATCGGCCTCTTCAATGGCGCTTATTATGCGAAGCAATTTGCGAAGCATAAGACCGGACTGATCGACTATGAGCCGTTCTTCTATCCACTCGATATGGTCCATCACTGGAACCGAGCGTATGGGAAGCAGGGCCTATTGCAGTTCCAGAACGTCATGCCGTGGGAGCCTGGCGAATATCAGGAGGGTTTCACGCAACTCCTCAAGGCGATCACTGCCTCCGGACTGGGTTCATTCCTTGCCGTGATCAAGATATTTGGCAGCGTCAAATCGCCGGGCATGATGAGCTTTCCCGCGCCCGGTCCGATGATCGCGCTCGACTTTCCAGTGCGTGGCGAACGCAGCTTCGATCTGACTGACAAACTCGCCGACATCACAGCCGAATACGGCGGCAAGATGTACCCGGCGAAAGACGCGCGCATGTCTGCGCGGCACTTTCAACATTTCTATCCGCAGTGGCAGGATTTCGCGCGGTATATCGACCCGGCATTCTCGTCCGCGTTCTGGCAAAGGGTCACAGCACTTGGCTAGCAAAACTGCCTATCCGCCCAACCGCATCCTGGTTCTCGGCGCAACCTCCGCGATCGCAATGGCGGTCGCACGGCAACTTGTCACCCCGTCTGCGCACTTCTTCCTTGTTGCCCGCTCTAAAGAGAAATTGACCGCCGTGGCCCAGGACCTGCTCGTGCGCGGCGCCGGCCGTGTAGACATGCTCGTTGCCGATCTCGACGACACTCAGCAGCACGCGCCGATGCTGAATGTCGCTTCCTCGCAATTGGGCGCTATCGATCTTACCCTGCTTGCGCACGGCGTGCTGGGCGATCAGGACGCTGCGGAGCGTGATTACTTCGCCGCCGAGCCCGCCCTGGTCACCAATTTTCTATCGCCCGTCTCGCTGCTGACCTGGCTGGCCAACTACTGCGTATCGCAGGGTCGGGGCACGCTTGCGGTTATCACCTCAGTCGCCGGCGATCGCGGACGTAAAAGCAACTATGTCTATGGCGCGTCGAAAGCGGGCCTGGATGCTTTTCTCTCCGGCCTGCGCAACCGGTGTGACCGGTCAGGGGTGCAGGTGCTCACTATCAAACCGGGCTTTGTCGCGACGCCCATGACTGCCCACATTCCGAGAAATCGTCTCTTCGCCACTCCAGAGCGCGTAGCGACGGACATCCTGAAAGCTGTTCGCAAACGCAAGGATGTCGTGTATGTGCCCTGGTTCTGGCGGCCTATCATGGCGATCATCAAGGCCATACCGGAGCCCATTTTCAAGGGCCGGGATATGTAGAGAATCAGGACTGATCGGTCGTGCCGCCAATACGCAGGATGTGCGCGTCACATCTCACACGGAGGAATTCGACATGATCGCAGTCCATGACGGTCAGTGCGGTGTCTGCACACATTTTGGCGAGCATAACCAGGCCGACAAGCAGGTATTGACCCAAATCCTGATCAGCAAGCAGGCTCCGGAGTCGGTGGTGGAGGGTGCGGCCTGCCGAAGAACGCGGCATTGCACCTGAGAGTCACCCCGGTAAGCGGGTGCGATGGCTTCCAGGCCGCCGCTCGCGCGTAGACGGAACGACATCCCGGATCTGATGCAGAAAGGCCGCTGCGCGCGGCCTTTCTGCTATTTGCGAAGACTGCGATAGATGTCGGCCAGAATCGGCGGCATCAGCTTATGGCCTATCGTTTTCAGCCGCGCAGCCATCGGCTCCTTTTGTCCCGCCCTGCGTACGAACGCCACAGCGTGCTTCGTCGTCTCATCCTCAGCCGGGCGTCCATTGCTGAAATAGTAAGTGGCGATCGATTTGCGCGTTCGATCCGGCGGGCAGGTGAGTGGACCGGGCTGCCCGTGATAGGAGTAGCTCGTGGTGGAGAAGATCGCGCAACGGTTGAAAACCGGTAAGAGCTTTACTTCTGCGCGGGTCAAATCACGGTTCCAAAGCTCGAAGTGGCCACCATACTCCTCCTTCCAATCTTTATTCAGATAGACAAGGACATTGATCCGACGATCGACTTTGAGCTTGGGGTGATAGCTATAGTCGGCATGCACTTCAAGCGAGCCGCCTGATTTCGTCTGATGCAGACCGCCGCCGTTGTAGTACGGATCGCCAAAAATATCGGGGATGCCGGTCAGCTTCTCCAGAAACTGCAGCATGGGGCGGCTGTTTAGAAAGAAGAGAATGTCGCGCAAGGGCGAGGGCAAAAACTCTGCTTGATCGAAGGCGAGCTTCCGATGCTGATCGATGCCGCGATGACGAATCCAGTCAATCTTCTCCGGATCAGGGAAGGTGGCAAGCGCGAGATCGGCGATCGCCGGGGGCAGGAAGTTGTCGAAATAGATGTGTGGGAAGGGCTTGTTCGCCTGGTACTGGGGAGCCAGTTCTTCGGCGCGCTGGGCAAGCTGCTTGAGAAAATCCTCGGCGAAGAGCTGATCGAGAACAGTGCTTCCGTGCACTGCGTTGTTGTCCGAAGGGGATTGTGGAGTTTCCAACCCTGCCTGTAGTGCTCCCATCAAACATCTCCTTCAAGAAGCCCAGATTTCTATATTCACAGAAAGTGGACGCTATGTTGCCACGCAGTGTCAACGCGCAGCCTCGGCATCGTTGCCTGCAGGTTCTCGTCCGTCGGGTATATGCGGACAATAGTCACCGCAATGGTGACTATCGTCCAGCGCTTTCAGCATTTCCCGTGCCTAAATTTCTTTCACATAGACCTTGCGAGCCAGCCCGACCTTCTCCAGCAGCCAGATGGCGTAGTAGTTCGGATCGAACTCGTACCACGCGAGGCCATGGCGCGCAGAGACCGGATGCGCGTGATGATTGTTGTGCCAGCCTTCGCCGCCAGTCAAAAGAGCAACCCACCAGTTGTTGCGGCTGTCGTCGCGGGTATCGTAACGGCGCGAGCCCCACATATGCGTCGCGGAGTTGACGAGCCAGGTCACATGCAGCCCGAGCACGACACGCAAGAAGATGCCCCAGAGCACGCAAGGCCAGCCGCCAATGGCCAGCAGAATAAGTCCGGCGACAGTGACCGGGAGCCAGTGGAAGCGGTCGAGCCAGCGATAGTAGGCATGCTGGGTCAGATCCGGCGTGTAGCGCTGCAGTGCGGGGTCCTGGTTGTGCAGTGTGCCGTGGAGGATCCAGTCCATGTGCGACCACCATTTGCCGTCGCGCGGAGAGTGCGGATCGCCCGGCTTGTCGGTGAGCTGGTGGTGCAGCCGGTGCACGCCCACCCAGTAAATCGGTCCGCCCTGTAACGCCATGGTTCCGCAGGTGGCGATGACGTATTCCAGCCAGCGCGGCACCAGGTATCCGCGATGCGTCAGCAGCCGGTGGTAGCCCATGGCTATACCGACGTTCTGGCCGAGGATCCAGAGAACGGCGAAGGCGGCAAAAGCTTTCCAGGAGAAGAAGAAAAGGGCAGTCAGTGCGAGGGCGTGAAAGAGTCCGAGCACGATAGCGAAGACCCATTTCAGGGGCCCGCGATTCTGTTCGGGCATGCGGTTGTGAGCGGTCGGCGCAGAGCCAGGGGCTACCGCTGTAACTTCATCTTCTAACTGGATTTGGGGGCTCATTCATTCTGAGCTTATCGCGAAGACCAACCGGGATACTGTAAGAGTTCCGTCACGATCCTGCCCCTTCAGATTAGATATAGAATCCGCACCGGATGCGCAGAGCTGGTTTTTGATAATTATTAGCGTTTGATAGGCTTGCCGCCTTGTCTGTGCCCCTTTGGGCACCTATACTCGTAATTGCGACCGTTGAGGTAGGAATTCAACGGAGGGGTGTTCCGCGATGCTCAGACTCACCAAAAAAGCCGACTACGGGCTGATGGCCTTGAAGTATCTGGCAGAGCACCCGGAGACGCCTTCGCAGAGCGCGAAGGACATCGCTGAGGCCTACGGGATACCGCCGCAGTTGCTTGCCAAGATTTTGCAGCGGTTGACGAAGGTTGGTCTCTTGCGCTCGCACGCCGGAATCAACGGCGGCTATTCGCTGTCGCGGGACGCCTCGACCATCACGGCCTTCGAGGTGATCCGCGCGATTGATGGGCCGCTTTTCATCACCTCCTGCGGGCCAGCCACCGGTAGCGCTCGATCCTGCGACCTGCTGGACAGTTGCACCATCAAAGAGCCGTTGGCCAAGGTAAACGACACGATTTCGGATGTCCTGAAAGGCATCCGCATCGCCGATCTGGTGGATGCAATCCCCTATGATCGGCGCATACATATGAATGGCGGTCACGCACGGCCGCTGGTTACATTGGGTTAGTACGGATTTCGACGGGCCACTCCGGTGGCGGGAATTGGGAACGATGAGCATGAACACTTTCGATGACGACGTAACGGCGGTTCCCGCTGCAACAGCTGGGGTGAACGGCAACGGCATCCCTATCCCCAAGGGCGTGAAATTGCCGATTTACATGGATAACCACGCCACCAGTCCGCTCGATCCGCGCGTGCTGGAAGCGATGATGCCGTATCTGACAGGTATCTTCGGTAACGCCGCCAGCCGGAACCACTCCTTCGGCTGGGAGGCGGAAGCGGCGGTGGAAAAGGCCCGTGAGCAGGTGGCAAAGCTCATCGGCGCGACGGCGAAAGAGATCATCTTTACTTCCGGCGCGACGGAGAGCAACAACCTGGCGCTGAAGGGCATCGCGGAGATGTACCGCGAGCGCGGCAACCACATCATCACCCAGGTAACGGAGCACAAGGCGGTGCTCGATACCTGCAAGCGGCTGGAGAAGTCCGGCTGCCGGGTGACGTACCTGCCGGTGAAGGCCGATGGCCTGATCGATCTAGAAGACCTGAAGCGGGCCTTCGACGAGAAGACGATCCTGGTCAGCGTCATGTTTGCGAACAACGAGATCGGCGTGGTGCAGCCGGTTGCGGAAATAGGCAAGCTCTGCCGTGAGCGCGGAGTGCTCTTTCACACCGATGGTGTTCAGGCCGTGGGCAAAATCCCGGTCGACGTAAACAGCATGAACATCGACGTGCTGTCGCTGAGCGGGCACAAGATTTATGGACCGAAGGGCGTGGGAGCGCTGTACGTGCGCCGCCGCAACCCGCGTGTGCAGATCTCAGAGCAGATTAACGGTGGCGGCCACGAGCGCGGCATGCGTTCCGGCACCCTGAACGTGCCAGGCATCGTAGGTCTGGGCAAAGCCTGCGAGATTTCGCGCGAAGAGATGGCGGCGGAGGCCGAGCGGCTGAGCAAGCTGCGCGACAAGCTGAAGGCGAAGCTCGAAGGCTCGCTCGACTACATCCATGTGAACGGCTCCATGGAGCATCGTCTGCCGAACAACCTAAACATCAGCTTTGTGTACGTCGAAGGCGAATCGTTGCTGATGGGTATCAATGATGTTGCGGTTTCGAGCGGTTCAGCGTGCACCTCCGCGACACTTGAGCCATCGTATGTATTGAAGGCCCTTGGACTGGGCGACGATGTGGCGCATAGCTCGATCCGCTTCGGACTTGGACGCTTCAACTCGGAAGCTGAAGTGGACTATGTCGCGGACAAGGTCATTGATATCGTGCAGAAGCTTCGCGAACTGTCGCCGCTGTACGAGATGGTGAAGGAAGGCATCGACATCTCGAAGATCGAGTGGCAGGCGCACTGATAAGAATTTCAAGCTGTAGGAACAAGATTGGAAGGAGAAACAATGGCATACAGCGACAAGGTGATCGACCATTACAACAACCCGCGCAATGTGGGTCAGATGGACAAGAGCAGCGACGCGGTAGGCACCGGTCTGGTCGGCGCGCCGGAGTGCGGCGACGTAATGCGGCTGCAGATTCGCGTGAATCCCGAGACTCAGGTGATCGAGGAAGCCAAGTTCAAGACCTTCGGCTGCGGCTCGGCGATCGCGTCCTCTTCGCTCGCGACTGAGTGGGTGAAGGGGAAGACCGTCTCTGAGGCAATGGAGATCAAGAACACGGATATCGTGAAGGAGCTTTCGCTGCCGCCGGTCAAGATTCACTGCTCGGTGCTCGCGGAAGATGCGATCCGCGCAGCGATCGGCGACTGGAAGAAGAAGAACAATGTCAGCGAGACCGCCGCAGCTCCTGCGGCAGTAGCCGCGAAGTAAGGCGAGGATGGCAGAAGCGACGACAGACCTGGTGCGGCCGGCGTTCCCTGCCGGCAAGCAGGGGGTGGATGTCACGCCCCGCGCCGTGGCGCGCATTCGTTCCGCGATGGCGAAGGAGGGGATTTCGCCTGCGGAAGGCGGTCTCCGTCTTGGCATCCTGGGTGGGGGCTGTTCCGGGCTGTCATACAGCATTCGCTTCGACGCCCACCCACGCGAGCGTGACCGTATCTTCACCTACGACGGCGATGTCCGCGTGTTCATCGATCCCAAGTCGTTCATCTATCTGAACGGCATGGTGCTGGATTACGAAGAGACATTGATGCGACAGGGCTTCAACTTCATCAACCCCAACTCGAAGAAGTCCTGCGGCTGCGGTTCCTCATTCACCGCCTAGCTTCGTTTTCAACCCATGTTGTGTCGCTTATGCAGAGTCACGGGCAAAATCCGGCTCAGAACGACGCGGATCAGACTTACTTCGCGATCTTCCATCTGCCGCGCAAGCTCACGATCGATACCGCCTCACTGGAGCGGGACTTCTACAAGCTGAGCCGGCAGTTGCACCCCGACCTTTATGCGCGCAAGAGCACGGAGGAGCAGGCATGGAGCCTGCGGCAAAGCTCGCTGCTGAACGACGCCTACCGCACTCTGAAGGATCCGGTAGCGCGCACTGCGTACCTGCTCAAGCTGGAAGGTATGCGAATCGAAGATGAGAATGCGGAAACGCGCGATCCGAAGACCAGACAAAACCGCGTGCCGGCCGATCTGCTGGAGGAGGTCTTCGAGCTGAACATGCAGCTCGAAGAGATGCGCGCGAACTTGAAGATGGGTGAAGACGACCCGGTGCTGCGCGGCGATCTGGAGCGCGCGCAGGCGCAGTTCAAAGCGATGCTGGCATCTGTCGATGAAGATCTGCGCGGCGCATGGGCCGCATGGGACGCTGCGCTGGACTCGAACGACACGGCCGCGAAGGACAAGCAGAAGGGCGCGATGGTCGCGTTGCTGGATCGACGCAGTTATTTGCGGAATCTGCTCCGCGAAGTGGATGCGGTGCTTTCTCCAGAAGCAGCGGGCGTGGCGCAAGCGAATATCTAGGACGAAATGGCAGAGACACAAACAAAACGCGTGGTCGGTATCGACCTGGGCACAACGAACTCACTCGTTGCCTTCATGCAAGGCGATCAACCGCTAGTGATTCCCGGCGATGATGGATCGAACCTCGTGCCCTCCGTCGTGGCGATGCCGGCGGCTGGCAAGGAGCGTGTTGTTGTAGGCAATGCTGCGCACCCTCACCTGATGACTGCGCCAGACCGAGCGGTTTATTCGATCAAGCGGCTAATGGGCCGTGGCGTGGATGACATCGCAGACGAGTTAAAGTTGTTTCCGTTCCGTCTCGCTTCGGACATTCAGCCTGGCGAGGTATTGCGTCTCGACATCGGCGGTCAGCAGTACACGCCGCCGGAGATCTCTGCCTATGTCTTACGACAACTAAAACGTAATGCTGAACGTTACTTTGGCGCCCCTGTCACACAAGCTGTGATCACAGTTCCGGCATACTTCAATGATGCGCAGCGGCAGGCTACAAAGGACGCAGGTCGCATGGCCGGTCTTGAGGTGCTGCGTCTCGTCAATGAGCCAACGGCGGCGGCGCTGGCATACGGACTCGACCGCCAGAAAGAAGGTATCGTCGCTGTCTACGACCTGGGCGGCGGCACTTTCGATATCTCGATTCTCAAGCTGCACGAGGGCATCTTCGAAGTCATCGCAACTAACGGCGACACACATCTGGGTGGCGACGATCTGGACAACCTGCTGCTCGCCATCGCGCTTGACGAGATCGAGACAGAGGAGAAGATTCCCGCGCGGCATCAGCCGGAGCTGGTGCAGGGGCTCCGCAAGGCAGTCATTGATGCCAAGATTGCACTCTCCACAAACGATAGCGCGCGCTTGGAAGTTCCGCTGCCCAATGGCAGCCTCTATCGCCGCGAGATCACGCGCGCGCAGTTTGAACAGTTAATCGAGCCGATCCTGCAGCGCACGGTCGAGCCGTGCCGACAGGCATTGCGTGACGCCAGCCTTACGCCTGCCGAGATCCGCGAGGTTGTCCTCGTGGGCGGGTCGACGCGGATTCCACGGGTTCAGCAGCTGGTTTCAGAGCTCTTCGAGCTTCCGTTGCGCGGCAAGCGGCCGCATACTGAGCTCAATCCGGATGAGGTCGTCGCATTGGGCGCTGCCGTGCAGGCCAACATCCTGGCTGGCGGCTCGGCAGCGACAGAGGAGATGCTGCTGCTCGATGTCACGCCGCTGTCGCTGGGCATTGAGTCGCTCGGTGGCGTCGTTGCAAAGATCATTCAGAGGAACTCCACGATCCCGGCGTCTGCGACGGAGCACTTCACTACCGGCGTCGATGGCCAGACGAATGTCGCGATTCACGTATTGCAAGGCGAGCGCGAGCTGGCGAAGGACTGCCGCTCGCTGGCGCGCTTCGATCTGAAGGGCATTCCGCCGATGACCGCGGGTCTGCCGCGCATCGAGGTGAAATTCCTTATCGATGCGAACGGTCTGCTGCACGTCTCTGCCGTAGAGGCGCGCAGTGGCAAGCAGGCAGAGATCGAAGTGAAGCCGACGTATGGATTGACCGACGAACAGGTCGAGTCGATGATTCTGGACTCATTCGATCACGCCGAGACAGATTTTCAGGAGCGCCAGCTCATCGAGGCTCGCAACGAAGCATCCACGATCCTGACTGCCGTCGCCAAAGCGCCGAGCCATCCGGCATGGCGGCAGTTGACGGAAGAGGAGCGCACGAAGATCAGCGAGCTGGTCACGGAGCTCGAGATTCTGCGCGACGCCGGCGACCTCGATTCGCTGCGCCGAACAACCGAGGCGCTGGATCAGGCAACGCGCCGCTTCGCCGAGCTGATGATGGATGCAACCGTTTCCTCAGCATTGCATGGCGAGACCATGGAAACCGCCGGCGCTAAAGTGGGGAAAGGCCCAGCCGCTCCGCACCCCATCGCACCCGCGGATTTTCGATAAAGATAGAGAACGAGAGATATGTCAGAGCAGAATTCGCATCCCGCCGTCAACATGGACCCCGATTTGAGCAAGCCGCCCGGACCTAACATGGTGCGCGTCACCTTCCTGCCCGAAGGGCGCAGCGTCGAGTTTGAATACGGCACCATGCCTTACGAGCATCACGGCAAGCCGATGTCGTTCCTCGATGTGGCGGAGAATTTCAATATCTTCCTCGACCATGCATGCGGCGGCTCCTGCGCCTGCACCACTTGCCATATCTGGGTGAAGAAAGGCGAGCAGGGTATTTCCGAGGCTGAAGACGACGAGCTTGATCGCATGGAGACGGCCGCAGATGTTCAGCTCAATTCCAGGCTGGGTTGCCAAGCGGTCATCACAGGCCCCGGTACGTACGTCGTCGAGATACCGAGCTGGAACCGCAATTATGTTTCCGAGGGCAAGCCGCTCGCACTATCCGAGTCAAAGTCCTAGTCAGAGCACATCAATAGAAGGAGAGCCTATGCCCCAGGAGCTTACCTGGAATGACGCCGAAGAGATCGGAATCCAGTTGCAGGAGAAGTATCCCGAGATCGATCCGCTGACGGTCCGCTTTACTGACCTGCATCGCTATGTCACAGACCTACCCGGATTTACGGACGACAAGACCAAGTCAAATGAGTCGAAGCTCGAGGCCATCCAGATGGCGTGGCACGAGGAATACACAGACCAGTCCTCCCAATAGCAGGCAAGCTCCACCAGATTGCTGTGTGCGAGGGCAATCTGAGCATCCCACCACGTATGGGCGCGAGCAAACCGCAGTTGAAGCAGAGCGCGGCGTCATTTGTGCCGGACGAGCGCACACTGCCCATTCTGAGTGCGGCTGTTCAGAAGTGCCGTGGATGCGATCTATATCGCAATGCTACACAGGCCGTCTTCGGCGAGCTGGAGGCTGGAGTAGAAGCGAAAACTCCGAAAGTCGCCATTATGATGATCGGCGAGCAGCCAGGCGAGCACGAGGACAGAGCAGGCCGTCCCTTCGTTGGTCCAGCGGGAAAGCTGCTGGATAAATGCCTGGAAGAGGCGGAGATCGATCGGCAAAAGGTGTACGTAACCAACACCGTCAAGCATTTCAAGTGGGAGCCTCGCGGCAAGCTGCGCATTCACAAAAAGCCCAGCATGCAGCAGATCCATGCCTGCAGACCGTGGCTGGAGGCAGAGTTAGAAACGGTACGGCCAAAGCTGATCGTCTGCTTAGGTGCCGTCGCCGCGCAGGGACTGCTGGGTTCTGGCTTCAAGGTCACACAGGCGCACGGAAAGATTCATGAGAAGGCGGGGCTTCCTCCCATCCTTGCTACCCTGCATCCCTCTGCAATATTGCGAGCACGCACAGAAGAAGACCGCCACGGTCAGATGAGGACCTTCGTCGAGGATCTCCGCGTGGCCGCAGGCTTTGCACGCACATAACGCGCGTTGCCGTGCACATACATCCAGACAATGAAGTGACAAATCGGTAACAAGTTCTCCTGGCAATGTCTCCATACTCACCACAAAAGCAGCACTGATTTTGAAGGTGACATTTGGGAGACAAATGCATGGAACCCTCTGCGCGTCACTACTTCGCCGGAGTTGTGCTCGCATTTCTCTTGCTGGCGAGCGTGGCCCGCGCGCAGACGCCGGGAACGGGTGCGATCTCGGGCATCGTGTACGATCCGACGAGTCGTCTGGTGGCGAATGCGGAGGTGCTGGCCATCAACAACGCGACGCATATCTCGCGTTCCGCTACGACGACCTCCGACGGGGTGTTCCGCCTGCCGCTTCTGCCGCCGGGTATGTATGCCGTCTCCGTGAAAGCACCAGGGTATGAGATCCACACTTCTTCGTCGATTCAGGTCACCGTCAGTGAGACAAGTTCGTTGCCGATAACGCTTGTGCTCGCAGGGGCAAGCGCGACGATCCAGGTGAGCAGCGGTCCGCAGGTCGCCGATCTGGATAGTGCAACACTGGGCGGTCTGGTGGACGAGACCGCGATCAAGGCGCTGCCGCTTTCCAACCGCAACTACACGCAGATTCTTGGGCTGTCGCCAGGAGTCATTGTGGATCTCCCGAACGCAGCGCAGCTCGGGCGCGGAACGCAGAACGTGGCCTCCAACGGGGCGACCCCAACCGCGAACAATATTCAGTTCAACGGCATTGATGCGAACAACCTGGCCGAGAACTCAACAGCTAATTCGAATGAACAGGTAGGGACAGCAATTCCTGCGCCAGATTCGATCCAGGAATTCCGCGTGCAAACGGCGAACTTCGATGCGGCGTACGGCCGCGGCACCGGCGCAAACGTAGATCTGGTAAGCAAGAGCGGTACAAACCACTTCCACGGCAGCGCATGGGAATTCCTGCGTAACAATCTGTTTAATGCAAATGATTTTTTCCTGAAGGGCGCAGGGCAGCCGAGACCGGATCTGAAGCAGAACCAGTTTGGCGGATCTATCGGCGGTCCTGTGGTGCGGGACAAGACCTTCTTCTTCGCCGCGTACCAGGGCTTGACGGAAGTGAATGGTCTGGGCGGGAAGCAAACGGCGACGCTTCCGATGCTCACCCAGGACCGGTCGGCTGCCACGTTGGGCGCGCAGTTCTGTCCGGCAGGACACCTGGACAGCGACGGCCAGCCAGCCGCCGGATATCTAACGCATGCCGGAGGAGCGCAGGTGGCGTGCGATGGATCGAACCTCAACCCGGTTGCGGTCGCGATCCTGAATGCAAAACTGCCGAGCGGACAGTTCGCGGTGCCAAGTCCGCAGCAACCCGTGCCTGCCACGGATTCGGACCAGCTCCCCGTAGGCCAGTCCACATTCGCCATCCCCGCGCACTACCGAGAGGATCAGTTCTCCGCCAACCTGGATCACGCGCTGACTTCCAAGAATACGTTGTCCGGGAGGTTTTTCTATTCCCGTGCCCCAACAAGCCAGCCCTTCTCCCCGGCGGCTGCAAATGTGCCGGGATGGGGGACCGATGAGTTGGACCGCAACACCATGTTCGTCCTGGCCGATACGCATACCTTCAGTCCGACTATCGTGAACATCGCGCGATTCGGCTATATGCGCTTCGATGGCCTGTCCTCCGTGCAGAATCCGCTTCTCGCTTCCGCAATCGGGGAAGGCACGACGACAGGCCTCGCAGCACCCCAATCACCGGCCCCCGGCCTGACCATCGATGGCCTTTTCACGATCGGCGACGCGGGCACGCCATCGCTGTGGCAGGTTACGAACTCGTTCGTATGGCAGGACACGATCGCCGTAGCACGAGGCCGGCACAACATGCGTCTTGGAATGGAATTCAAGCGCCATCAGGTGGATGAAAATGCACCGGAAGAAACAGATGGCCTGCTGGACATCAGTACATTCGCCGACTTTCTGGTGGGACAGGGCGCTGCGCAGAATGGCAGCCCGAGCGGGCTGAGCAATGTGACCGAAAGCATGGCAGGCGGCGGGATTTTCCGCAGAGACAATCGTTATACAGACTTTGCTGGCTTCGTGCAGGACGACATTAAGATAAACGCTCGTCTCACGATCAATGCCGGTCTGAGATACGAAATCTTTGGCGCGCCCACAGAGATTCACGGCCGGCTAACAAACTTCAACGCAAATATCGCGACTGGTGACGTTTCACCGACGGGAACCTTCAGCGGGTTCACGGTACCTTCGAATTTCCAGGGCGAGATACCCGCGGGGGTAGTGAAGACCTCGTACGCGGGTTTCTGGAAGACCCCCTACGGCAATGTATCGCCGCGTCTTGGGTTTGCATGGCAGATCACGAGCAAGCCTGTCGTCGTGCTCCGTGGCGGATATGGAGTGTACTTCGACCAGCACGCCGGGAATCTGGCGGAACAGACGCTGACCCAGCCGCCGTTTGCAACGCTCCAAATAGTTTCCGGAGCCCCTAACGGACCCGCAACCCTGCAGAGTCCGTTCGTTCCTCTGGTGCTTCCCAAATCAAGCTATCCAATCTTCATGCAGCGCACCACTACCTCTGTGCCTTTCATCGAGGGCACAGATCCCAATGTCCTAGACGGCAGAACGCAGGAATACAACCTGAATCTGCAGTATGCGCCGGGCGGTGATTATCTCGTTGAGATCGGCTATGTGGGGACGCTATCCAGTCACCGGCCGGGGCAGGTTGAGTTCGATCAGGCGCTGCTAGCCAGCCCGCAAAATCCCATTCATGGGGAAACAACGAACTCGGTCAATAACGTAATCCAGCGTTTGCCGATCGCAGGTGTCAGTCCAGGATCGCTATTTACGGTTTCGCAGTTTATCGCCAGCTTTAACTCACTGCAGGCCAGCCTTACAAAGCGAATGCAGCGTGGGCTGCAGTTACAAGCGGGCTATACCTGGTCAAAAAATCTCGATGAGGTCAATGGTGAAGGCGGGCTCGATACGTTTGAGCTGCAGCTTCCGACCAATGACCAGCGCAATCTGCGCCAGGGCTACGGACTGGCAGGCGATGATCGTTCGCAGCGGCTGGTTGCCAACCTTACCTGGCAAATCCCCAGATATTCTTCTATGCCGGCGCTGGCACGGCACTTGCTGAATTATTGGCAGCTCTCAGGAATCGGTGTTGTCCAAACAGGCAGTCCAATCACCGTGACGGATGCGAATGCCGGATCGGTCTATGGGAATTTGCCGGGCGAGACCAGAGCACAGACGACCGGAAGCAATCCATCGACGCATGGCTCGCTCTTCTCGCGTGTGACGAGTCATTATCTCGATGCCAATGCATTCACGCGAGCTCCAGAGGCCCCCAATGGAACGAGTCTTGCGGATCAGGATTTTGGCAACAGCAGCGTCGGTCTTGCACGCGGTCCGGGACAACACAACATCGACTTTGCTATAGAGCGGACGTTTCCGGTTACAGAGGGGAGCAGCTTCCGCTTCCGCACAGAGTTCTTCAATCTGACAAACACGCCCGAATTCGCAAACCCCAGCGGCAGTCTCGGCTACGGTGATCCGACGGCGCTCCATCCTTCGGCCAGTCCTTCATTCGGAAGGGTCACCGGCACGGTAAGCAATCCACGCATCATCCAGTTTGCGGTGAAGTATCTGTTCTGAATGAACGCGAATTTCCGGAGCTGGCAACGATGACGATTGAAGAGATTGAACGCACCTGTGACCGGTCCGAGCCTCTCGATTTTTCGCGTCATCCTCTCGAGGCTCCGGCACTCTCGCTGCGGCGAATGTTTCATCCGCTCGGTTTTCCAACAGAGTTGCGCACGAACTCACCCGAGGTTATGGCGGAAGCAGAGGACGCGTGGCGTATCTTCGACAAACGGTTTGATACAGAACCGATCTTGGTCGACGTTCATGTGACAGAAGCCGAATCGACGGAATGCCCTCCCACTCCGGAATATCGATTTCTGCCTCCGCTAATTGCAGCTGTTGCGGATGCCGATAACTACAGCATCTCAGACCTGTCACGAAATACTACTCAGATCACCATCTCTCAGGCTGCCCTGCGGCACAGGTTGTATCTTCGGTATTTTTTTCTGGAGAACGCCGGCGGTTGCCACATTGCAACGCGCTTTACCACTCCTGTGCACGCGGCCTGCGTGGCCCTCGACGGTCGCGGCATACTGCTATGCGGTGACTCAGGCGCCGGAAAATCTACGTTGGCGTACGCTTGCGCACGCTCCGGCTGGACTTACGTGTCGGACGATGCCAGCTTCTTGCTGAGTTGCAAGGCACATGAGCGAATCGTCATGGGCAACTGCCATCAGCTGCGTTTTCGGCCATCCGCGGCTGAGCTCTTTCCGGAAGTGCAAGGGTTGGAAATCACGCCGCGAGCGGCCGGCAAACCTTCCATCGAGCTGTCGACGGCCGAGATGCTCCACATGAACTGTGCGGAGCACGCGAAGATAGATTTCTTGGTCTTCCTGAACCGTCGTACCAGTTCGGCTCCGGAGCTTTTGGCGTATCGCGGAGAGGTGGCCAGGTACTACATGCGGCAGGTGCTATACGGGGCAAGCGAATCGCTCGCAAAGCAATACGAGGCGATTGAACATCTGCTGACTGCGGAAATCGTTGAGCTCAGATATAGCGATCTCGATTGGGCAGTCGATCGGCTGCGGATGCTCATACGGGAAGGGCACTAATGCAGGTTGTGCTGCAGCCCGCTCCATGTAACGAGGAACGCGCCTTAGGGTGGAAACACCCGTCCGCGTGGCTTCGCAAGCAAAGGCTAAGCCGCAACTTCTGGATATTTTTCTCGGCGGCATTCTTCTTTGATGCCGGCTTCTCCGTCTATTTCTTCCTGTTCAACCTCTACTTGCTGGATTTTCACTTCAGTGACCGGTCGATCGGCCTGATTGGGGGCGCTCTAACCCTGGGCTCGCTGGTGGGTACGTTGCCCGCGGGCTTTCTTGCAGGGAAATTCGGGCTGCGGTCGCTGCTTGCCATCTGCTTTGTATCAGCCTCGCTGCTGAATGCTCTACGAACACTATGGATGTGGGAAGCCGCGCAAATTGTTCTGGCCTTCGTGGCGGGCGTAGCGATGTGCATGTGGGGGGTCTGCTTTCTTCCCGCCGTGGCGCGGTTGACCACCGAAAAAACTCGCACATCGGCTTTTAGCCTGATCTTTTCCGTCAGCATCGGCACAAGCATTGTGGGCGGTATCGTCAGCGGATATCTGCCGCTGTGGTTCAAAGCGGCAGGTATTGCATTGCAGGCAGCCGAAATAAAGCGGCTCATCCTGCTGGTCGCATGCTGCATTGCCTTCATGAGTATTGTGCCGCTGTTGTATCTCCGGTTTCCGGCACAACCGCAGGAAGAAGCAGACGGCATCCCGCGAACGAGCAAACGCTGGTTTCACGTGCTGTTGCATGATCCGTTTCTCGTCCGATTCTTGCCCCTAATGGCATCATGGGCGGCAGTGCTGGCGGCCTTCACTCCCTTCGCGAATGTATATCTTTCCAGGGAGCTGCATATTCCGCTGGCGCGAATCGGATTGATCTTTTCCGCGACTCAGGCGCTGCAATTCGCCATGGGCTTACTGGTCCCCTTAATCGTTCGCGCTCTGGGGCTGATCCATGGCATTGTGGCAACCCAGGTCATCGCGGCGCTGGCACTGATAGCGATGGCAATCTCCGGAAATGGATCGCTAGCCATCGCGCTTTACCTGGTATTCTCTGCCGCGCAATGGGCGAGTTCTCCCGTCCTTTACAACCTGCTCATGAACAAGACGCCCGACCAACACCGGAGCACGGCGGCGGCCATGGCACTCTTCTCGAATGCCTTCGCGGCGACATTTGCTACCTCCGGGGCTGGAAGTCTGTTTACCCGATTCGGTTATAAGCCTGTGCTTCTTGGAATCGCAGGGCTGGCGCTCGTTGCTGCAATGTTGTTCCGGATCCTGATTCCGCCCCAGCGACCAGTTACATCCGCTGCAGTCGCAGTTGCATGTCTCGAGGAGGGCAACCGATGAGGGCGACGATGAAGCGAATCGCGGCTGCTCTTCTGATCGTCATGGCTGCTAGGGCCACCCACGCGAAAGATGCTCCGCAGAAGCGTGTGGAGTTGTTTTGTCACCGCACGGCCAATGAAGATGTGCCGGAGAACACGCTGGAGTCGCTGAAGCAGGCTGCACTCCTCGGATGCGATGTCGTCGAAATTGATGTGCGGCGGACGCTAGACGGAAAACTGGTGTTGAACCACGATGGCGTTCTGGAGCGGCTGACGGACGGCATAGGCGACACGGAAGGAAGCTATTACGACGATCTTCGCCTTCGCGATGCCGGCGGCTGGATGGGGGATCGCTTCAGGGGCATGCGGATTCCGCTCTTGGAGGATGCCTTGCGGCTCGGCCGGGACCTTAATATACGTCTGATTCTCGATATCAAAGATAAAGCAATCGGCGCGGACATTCTGCAAGTCGTACAACGCGAAGAAATGTTACAGCGCGTTCGATTCGGCGGCGAATGGTCGGACGTGAAACAGCTCTACCCGCGTGCAAATGCAGGTGCCGAGGTCTGGGTGCAGCCAGGAGTCACGGCGGAGCAGGTGACGGCGTCTCACCGCGAAGGCAAAGCAGTGATCGCCAACTTCTCCGCCAATGACCATGAGATGGACCTGGCTGGGATGAAAGCGGCAGTCGCTGCTGGAGTGGACGGCATCAACGTGGACTATCCGCGGCTGGGTGCCGACGCGGTTGGAAGGCCGGTGGAGCAGAAGCTGTCTGCGCTTGCTGCTCAGGCGAATGGCGGCCAGAGCACCTCGCGAGCGCAGGCCATTCTCGATCTAGCGCAATATCGTGGCTTCCGATTGCAGCCAGAGTTAGCACGCTGGCTGCTGGATCCGGACGATCACGTGTCGCGGGCAGCGGCAGTGGGCCTGGTCGTCGTCCGCCCTCGAACAACTTCTACCGTGTTTGCAGAGGCGCTTCGGTCAGAACATGCCGACGCTCGAGCGAACGCGGCGTGGGCGCTGGGCAAGCTGCACGCTCCGGCCTCTATGTTGCTGCCTCTGTTACGCGATACAAATCCGCACGTGCTGCAAGAAACGCTAGCGGCGCTTGCCGGCATGCCGGGATACGTTGACGCGCGAATTCTGTTGCCGTTGCTATCTCATCCGGACCCGGTCGTTCGCGGCGCCGCGGCAATTGCACTGGCGAAGCACCAGCCGGATGTGGCGGCAAAGGCGGTTCCAGCGCGATTGCACTTGGAGGTGAATGGTGTTCTTACGCTTTATGCCGCCTGGGTCAGCCGCGGGAAAAACCAGCTAAGTGCGGATGAAATTGCCAAGGTAATGGGTTATTACCGGTGCCAGATGAAGCTGCTCCAGGCAATTTCGATGCTGAACGGCAGGGCGGCATTGCGAGCGCTTGAAGAACAGGCATTTCGCCCCGGCGAGGATTTTGCGCAGATGAACGGAGTGGTTGCGGCATTCCAACTGTGGGACCGTATTGGAGACGATCCGCGCCCGGTAGTCCAAGCGTTAGCCGCGCAGGACGTCCACGTGGCCGACAAAGCGGAGTGGATGCTGATTCAGGCTGGACCGGCGGTATTGCCGGGGGTGCGCGAGGCACTCCTTAGCCAGAATCTGAAGGTCCGTCAACGCGCGATCCGGATTGTGGCCTGGCAGGGCGATCTGGATGCCATGCGGACGCTGCGGCAAATGCAGGAGAGGGATTCTGGTGATAGCGAACTTCTCGGCTGGGCGATTCAGAAGATTCAAATCCTCCATCCAAAGCTGTCGAGCAGGGAGTCATCTCCAGGTCAGTAATCCATGAAAATCAGGCTAAAGCAGAGGAGAAAGGGTATGCTGCAAGTCGAAACGATTATGTCTGTTTCCAGTGCCACAGAGTCGCAATCCGGTGTCCGCACGCACATCCTGGTTATTGAGGATGATCCGCGCATGCAGAAGGTATTGCAGCGCATGTTCCATGAGCAGGGCTACACCGTCACGGTATGCGGTGACGGACAAGCCGGCCTCGATGCTTTCCACGCGGTGAAGCCCTCCGCGGTTGTGCTGGATCTGCTTTTGCCGAACATCTTTGGCCGTGACTTATGTAAGACCATGAAGGCAGAGCAGCCGGAAATCCCCGTCGTTGTGGTGAGTGCAATCAGCGAGGTGGCGGACAAAGTTCTCCTGTTGGAGCTTGGAGCGGACGACTACGTGACCAAGCCATTCAGTCCGCGTGAGCTGATGGCCCGGGTGCAGGCGGCCCTCAGACGCCGTCAGAAACCAAGAACCATGGTGACCTATAAGTTCGGCGACTGTGAGGTGGACTTCTCCAGAATGAGCGCACTACGCGCCGGCAAGCCGATCACCATGACGGCGCACGAATTCAAGCTGCTGAAATATTTCGTAGAGAATGCAGAGCGCGTTCTTAGCCGGGAAGAACTACTGAACGAGGTGTGGGGATATAACTCATATCCAACTACCCGAACCGTCGACAACCAGATTCTGAAGCTGCGGCAGAAACTGGAGCCGGATGCTGCCGAACCGCGACATTTGCAGACCATTTACGGCGCTGGCTATAAATTCGTGCCGTAAGAGGAATAAACCTTGTGTTTAACAGCCAAGACGGTCCCGGAATCCGAACCCGCGTTCTACTGCTGATCTTGCTGGTCCTGATCGTCGCCGGGACTACCGCATCGAGCCTTCTGATCGTCCGCAACCGCCTGCAACGACACGTTCAGGAAACGCTCGCAGCCGATCTTCAACACTCGAATGAAACTTTTCAGGACCTCGATGCAAACCGGCGCTTCTCTCTGGAAAAAGAGAGCTCACTCCTTGCCAGTCTACCCAGTTTGAAAGCGTTGATGACGACCAGTGATCCACGAACCATCACCGATGATGCCGTGGACTTCTGGAAAACAAGCGGTAATGATCTGTTCGCATTAGCGGGCGCTGAGGGCCGCATCCTCGCCGCGAATGCGCGCGGCCTCACCAATACTGACGAGCTCAAACGCGACCTGCAGACCGCGACGGCAGCCCCGACGAAGCATTACCTGCTAAGTGGCGGAGTGCTCTATGAGTACTCGGTGCGGCCCCTTTATTTTGGCGCCCCAAGCAATGGAACCCTGCTTGGATATGTCATCAGTGGCTATGCCATCGACCATCAGTTCCTATTGGAAGTTAGTCGCGGCGCGGGCGCGGCGGCAGCGTTCGTGGCAGGCGATGAAATTGTAGTGAGTACTCTGCCGAAAGAAAAACGCGACGCGTTGCGCGCAGCGATCACGTCGATTCACCCGGATACGGAAGCGATTGTGAAAATAGCCGGTGAGCGGTTTCTGGCCACCAGCCGAGACATGAGCGCTGGAGCAGGAATGCCCCTGCGGCTTATCGTCATGAAGTCATTCGATGAGGCCGATCGTACTGAGCAGGAGATCAATCGGCTCGTCTTTCTGGCGAGCGCGTTGGCTATCGCGGCAGGGTCCATTTTAGTGCTATTGCTTGCGCGCATGGTGACGCGCCCGCTCGAAGAACTCGCAACGGGTGTCCGAGCATTTGGCGAGGGCGATCCAAAATACCTCTTCCCTGCGGGTGGAACACAGGAGGTGCGGTATCTGAGCCGTGTGTTTGCGCAGATGCGCGATGAGATCCAGAAGAAGAACCGCGCTCTTCTCGAATCGGAGCGCCTCGCAACCATCGGTCGAATGGCAAACTCCGTCTCGCACGATCTTCGGCACTATCTGGCGGCCGTGTACGCGAATGCAGAATTCCTGGCATCGCCGGTGCTTCCAGCCAGCGAGCGCGCTGAGCTCTTTGAGGAGATCCGTGTTGCGGTCAATGGCACGACAGATATGCTGGACTCACTGCTTATCTTCAGCCGCACCGGTGCGGCGCTCCAGCGGGTTCCAACATCGATGACCAGTCTTGTGAATCGCGCGGTCGCTCTGGTGAGGACCCATCCCGATGCAGAGTCCGTGGCTGTCAGGATGCAATCGGGCGCAGTCGATATCACAGCCGCCATGGATGCGAAACAGATGGAGCGCGCTGTCTATAACTTGCTGTTGAATGCGTGCCAATCTGCAAGGCAGAGTTCGGAGCGGCGGGAAGTCAACGTCGCCGTTGCCGGAGATGAGACGACTGCGAGTGTGACTGTTGGCGACAGCGGTCACGGAGTGCCGGAGGAAATTCGGGAGAGTCTCTTCGATCCATTCGTCACTTCAGGCAAGCAGAAGGGCACAGGGTTAGGATTGACACTGGCCTGGAGCGTCGCGCGTGAGCACGAAGGCAATGTTCAGCTAGTGAGCAGCCGCCCCGGTGAAACTGTGTTTCGGCTCACGGTGGCGCGCGTCGTGTCCGCTGCCCAACACAACCATGCAGACAACGTCTCACGGAGCACTCAGTTCACGTCATGACCAATCCTGCCAAGCGAAGCCGCCAAAAATACAAACCGCCCGGTTCTAGTTTTTGCATGATTGAAAAGTGGAGTGTGGTTGCAACTGTACTGTTGTTGCCTGCACTGGCAATGCGCCCAGGTGTGGCGCAGAGTCCGCCGGCTACCGAAACTATTGAGCAGAAGGTGGACCGGCTGTCCGCTGCCATTGTGCATACCCAGTCGCAGGTGCAGGCATACCAGACGCAGTTGGAGGATTTGAAGAAGCAGCTTTCTGACTTACAGCAGCAGTTAGCGGCTGAGAAGATCGCTGCAACCGCTGCCCCGAGCACCTCATCGAGCTCTAAGGTCAATACGGGGGCCGCGAATGACGGTACTTCCGCAAGTGCAATCGACGAAATTAAGGAACAACAAGCGATGCAGGAATCGGAAATTGCAACTCATGAGCAGGCGAAGGTGGAGACAGAATCGAAGTATCCGCTGAAGGTGAGCGGTTTGCTGCTCTTTAATGGATATGTGAATACACGGCAAGTGGATATCTCCGCCAACCCTACATACGCATTGCCGGGCGGCGGTAGCACCGGATTTTCCGTCCGACAAACGGTGCTGGGGTTCGATGCACGAGGCCCGCATTTATTCGGGGCAATTAGTCATGCGGATGCACGGGTCGATTTTTTTGCAAATAGCGAGCAATCGAACTATGCTGCAGCGGGCCTGCTTCGTCTTCGTACGGCACATGCGGGTTTGCGGTGGCATGAACACGGAGGCATTCGTTGAACAGGACCGTAGTTTGCTTGCCCCCAATGCACCGTCTTCGCTCGTGGCCGTTGCGCAGCCGGAGTTCTCCTGGAGTGGAAATTTGTGGACCTGGAATCCACAAATCGGTGTTTCACACCAGATTGGGCTGACATCATCAAACCGGCTGAAGCTTCAGGCAGGTTTAATCGACACGGCTGATCCACAGTTGCCAGGGGCGCCACCGAACACGTCAACGATCTCGCGCGCAGAACGCAGCCGATGGCCCGGCACCGAGGCAAGGATCGCTTCCTCGTGGGGAGACTCGGATCTCGGACCAGAGGTCGGCGTCAGTGGATACTTCAGTCCACACGAGACTGGAAGCAACTTACGATTCGACGCATGGGCGGCTGCAACGGACTTTCGTCTTCCGATCACGACACACTTTGCACTCCTGGCAAATGCATACCGAGGTGCTGGCCTTGGCGGACTTGGCGGTGGAGGATATGTAGACTATGTCCATCTTTATGCCGGCACACGAGAAATTGCGCGTGCGCTGGACGACGTAGGCGGTTGGATGCAGTTGAAAAGCAAAGTGGGAGAACGGCTGGAGTTTAATGGTGGTTATGGCATAGATAATCCATTTGCCGGCCAAATTCATGCGAGCATTGAGATTCCGGAGTACGCCACCTACTATGGTCTCGCGCGGAATCGGTCGGCCTTTGGCAATGTAATTTATAGCCCCAGCAGCTACTTGCTTTTCTCGCTCGAGTATCGGCGCTTGTGGACCAACTATGCCACCGGGCGGACAAATATGAGTGATGTAATCGGTATCGGCGCGGGGTATAGGTTTTGATGCAATATGCAGGATCGGCAAGAGCGTGGTGCCGATTGGCATTGGCAGTTATGTTAGTGGCTGTGGCGGGTCAATCGCTGTTGCATGCGGCGGACGTGCACGCGCGGCTTGTGCCTTTGACGCCGCTCAAACTGGCCCGCTCTGCGGTCATCTGGCTTGAACCGGTGCAGCGTACTTCGGAACGCGCTGTCGCGCCCGGCAAATTTACCTGCTTGCAGAAGAATAAGACGTTCACGCCACACTTGCTGGTTGTTCCGGTCGGCAGCAGCGTCGCCTTTCCAAACGCAGATCCTTTCTTTCATAACGTGTTTTCCCTGTTCGATGGCAAACGGTTTGATCTGGGACTGTATGAAGCTGGTTCATCACGCAGCGTAGTGTTTTCACAGCGAGGGTGTGTCTTATATCTTCTGCAACATCCATTCTGAGATGAGTGCCGTCGTCATTGCGCTGGACACATCGTTCTATAGCATCGCAGATCAACATGGCACATTTAGACTGGCTGGAATTCCGGATGGAGACTACGACCTGCATGTCTGGGCCGAAGGTCAGCCGCAAAGTTCACTTGACCAATTGACGAGAAGGGTCCACATAGTGGGGGCGGATGTCAATCTCGGCGATATTCACGCCGGTAAGGCGAAACAGGAGCATCTGAACAAATTCGGTCAGCGCTTATGAGCCGAATGCCGTGCCTACCTATTAGCCATCGGCGAACTATCGTCGCTAGAGCCAGCGGACTAGGGGTTCAGAAAGCGAAGCAACTCTTGCTCATCCTTCTCGCTAAGAGATGCCCGGACGCGCATGTGTCGCACAATCGTGCCTGATATGCGCGGCGAAAAGCTCTCAGGGGCCGCATGGCATCGCGAGCACTGCTGCTGGAATACGCGCTCGCCTCCTTCAGAATGAGTGGATACCTCTCTTGCTGGGAGCCTCTTTCGTGTTGGTCTGCGTAGACGAAGTTGGCGCGGGGCGCTCCGGCTGCGGCGCGGCATGAAGCGGCGCAGAAATCAGTGCTACAGCAGCCAGCATGCAGAAGAAATACCGTTTCATTGAACTTTGCCTTTCCATGCTGGGAAGAGGAAACGGTATACGATCCCGGTCTCCCAGATATTGCGATCTCCGGTGGAAGAAAACTGCCGCGAATAACTGGTAAGAATCCGCGTGTTGTGGGGCAAGTTATAGTCAAGTCCGAAGTCCGCCCGCTGCGTATTGACGAGAGGCAGGCCATCGCTCACGATCTGATCGCGCCGGAATGTCTGCTGCATGCGGAAGACCGGTTCAAATCTTCCGATGAAACTGTTCAGGCCGCCGAAGGCCTGTGTGCGATAGTCCGCTTCAATCCAGTACCCCTGCGCATGGTGCCCGCGCGCGAACTCGGAACGCAGCCGGAAGGCTGTATCTTTAGGCTCCCACCAGAGATGCGCCCCATAGAAGTTCTCCTGCGTGCCCTGCAAAAGGCGGTTGTATGAGAGACCAATCTCCAGACGCTCCTCTGGTAGATACAGGCTCGCGCGGCCGCCGGAGGAGCGCTCGGCATTGAACTGCTGATTGCCGCTGCGGGCCGAGAAATAAGCGGCATAGTCGACCGAGTACTTAGGATGTGAGATCGCGGAACCGCGTAACATCCCGCCCAGGCCAGTGCCCGTGGACATTAGGCCTAGACTGGTGATGAGGGGACCATCCTGGAAATTGCCAATCCAGACCGGCGAGAGACGCTCATTGTAAGTCCCAAAAGGAAGCAAAAAACTTCCGGCCACCAATGTAGCATGAGGCGTCATGACATAGTCGCCTTGAAGGTAGGTAAGGCCGGCAAAATACGTGTGATCGTAGCCAGGTTGGCCCTTTGTTCTTGGCGCATATGTTTCCAGCAGCGCAGCGCGTGATTCAATGAGAAGATGCGAGCCGATCGGTGCTGCAAGCAAAGGCTCAATAAGCGGCTGATATGTAGTGCTCCCTCCGTTTGTGTTGGTTAGAAATGCGACGCCGCCTGAGAGCAGAGGCGTATCCTGCGCCAGGCTGTATTGCGTGGCACAGGACGTGAAGAGCAGAAGCGCAAAAAGACCCGCGGATCGTGCGAGTGCTGTCAGCCGCAAGTTGAATATCGAGCGTGGCATATAGCCGAACCTTATCGGCTCGCGAGATACAACGTGTCCCGGAATCATCGATTGATTGTCAATTGACTGTCACCGTGTTCTGGACAGACTAGATGGCGGCTTTGCGCGACGCGTTAGAAACCTGATCGCGCCAAGGGGTTTCGACCGCCACAAGCCGACATAAAGATGATCGAAACAAAGCGGTGACAATCGCCTTACAGCGACATGACAACCCTTATCTGGGCGTCTCGCTACAGTCGAGACACTCGTGCCGTCGGTCGCGCTAGCATGCCTCGACTAAGACTGCGGGCACGTGGACGGCAGAACCGTGGCACGTCCTACCCATATTGGAGTTGAGGTGTTTGCATGAAGCTGAAGGCCATTTTGTTCTCTGCATTATCAATGATGGTCAGCATCGTCCCCGTCACGGTCCCTTCGATTGAGGCGCAGCCCACCCCGAGACGTATCGAAATAACGGCGAAACGGTTTCAATTTATGCCCGCCAGTATCACCCTCAAAAAAGGCGAGCCTGTGGTCATTGTTCTGAAGAGTGTCGATGTAGCTCACGGTCTGCGCTTTCGGGATCTCGGGCTGGACCTTCGGGCCAAGAAGGGACAGACCAGCGAACTGCCTTTCACCCCGGCAAAGAGCGGAAATTTTGTGGGTCAATGTTCTGTCTTTTGCGGCGGTGGACATGGACAAATGAAGCTCACGCTGCACATCGTTGAGTAAATGATGAGGTATTCAGGGTGCTATCGCTCGCTATTCTGCTCAGTGGTTGCAAGGCAAATCCTCCGGATCGAGTGGAGGTAGAGCCTGTGACGGCGGCCAAACACGACATGCTTTGTACGGGGCAAACCGCAGAGGAACCCGCCACCCGACGGCGCAGGCACGATAAAGGACGGCAAAGAAGGTTTCTTTCCCTACCGGAAATGTGGGCGAGCCGGAAATGTATAAGCACTAACTGCGATGCGCGCGCTTTCTGCCATGACTATGAATTATCGGACGAGCCGAGAGCAAGAGATACGCGCTGCGGTGTTGCTCACCTTCTGCGACCCAATGTCAGCAACATGCCAGCAGTTAGAGCAGCTCTCTCGAAAAGAGTGGCAACGGCTCCTCAAGTGGCTCGATACCAGCGGCTTGGCACTGTATCTCTACGATCGGCTGCTTGAGCTGAACCAGGTTAACATCCTGCCATCCGATGTTGTCGCTCGCCTGCGGCGCAATCTTGCCGAAAATATTGCACGTACAGAAGGAATGCTTGCTGAACTGAAAGCACTCCATCTCGCATTTGAGAGTAAGAAGCTTTCCTATGTAGTGCTGAAGGGTTTCTCCTTGTGGCCGCATTCCGTGCCTCGTCCTGAGTTGCGTTCGCAGCTGGATCTGGATTTTCTGATTGGGGCAAAGAGCGCATCTGTAGCTCGGCAGATTCTCGAGAGCAGAGGCTATCACCTGCGCGCGATCAGCGGACGCAGCTGGGAGTTCAAGACGAGCCGACGCGCCGGGCCGATCGCTGAAAAGCTTGTACAAAGACAGCCCTTCTCGTTCTGTCGAACTACACGTTGAGGATGGCGCGGCGCCATCTGGGTCGCTTGTGGATCGCGCGGCGCAACTCTGCATTGGGGGCAGTAGCATGCCCGTTCTCTCGCCTGCCGATCTGTTCCTCGGGCAGGGCATGCATTGCTTCAAGCACATATGCAGCGAGTTCTCGCGTGCCGCACACCTGATTGAGTTTCGACGTCATGTGCTTGCGCGATATAGCGACCTGGCTTTCTGGACCAAGTTGCAGCAGATCGCCAGGCATAACTCCAGAGCGCCATTTGCACTCGGCGTGATCACGCTACTGATCACGCGCGTGATGGGAAAGTTTGCCCCCGATGCGCTGACTAGCTGGACCGTAGAGAAGCTACCGCCGAGGGTACGGCTCTGGGTTGATCTTTATGGGCGGAGAGCGGTTCTCACGAGCTTTCCGGGAAACAAGCTATATCTGCTGTTACAACGGGAGCTTGAGAGTTCCGGAGTTCCATCAAAACGCTCTCTGCGGCAGGCACTGCTGCCACTTAGCTTGCCACCGCTCATCGTTCACGCGCAGGCGCATGAAACGCCTTGGATGCGCGCGCGGCGTTATGGGGCACAACTGCGGTTTGTTTTGTTCCGCCTGCGATTCCATGCAGTGCAAGGGATTAGTTATCTCCGCGAGTCAGTCCGATGGCGGCGGTACACGAATGGGCTTGCATCATGAGAGCTGCTGATTGTCTTGTGAAGCGTCGTGCAGATTGGTGCAAGCGACTTCATATCTCGGTGATTTTGGGGGCATGCTGTTGTTGTATCTCGTTGTCCGCGCAGGACACCGCAACATTTTCACCATCGATAGCGGGGTCTCCATCAATTTCCCGGGATGCTGGCGGTCCCGGACAGAGCGCATCGCCAAATGCAACAGGCGGTGGCGCATCGGCGACGTCACGAGATATCAGTGAAGACGATCAAGAACAGATCGTGCGTCCGGGCTCTGCGCCCGCGTCTGAAAGTGATGCATCAGCGCCTCTTTCCGCCAGCCGTATATTTGCCGTCCTGCAACAGAATCCGGATGCAGTCATCGAATTGAAGTCTTTGATGGCGGATGTTTCTCAGCAGCAGGGAACGCCTATTCAAGCCGACTCGATCACCGACCAGATGCTTTACAGCAAGATTGCGTCGAGCCAGGAACTGCGCACCAACGTCACGACGTTCTTGCGTGCGCGTGGCTACACCGTCGGCGATGGGCCGGAGAGTTATTCGGACGGGGATAACAGTGACATTGTAGGTGTACCGCCGGAACTCGCAGTAGGGCGCGATCTGAATTTAAACTCCAATGCTCCGTTCTATGAGGCCGGTCCGGATTCTACGGGTGCAATGGGTACAAGGCAGTACAACAGCGGTCGGTCCACGCCGGCTACGCATAAAAGGGCTGTGAATGACGCAACAAGCGAACCGCAGGTGCTGCATCAGCCGGCCCCGTACAACATGCTTGCGCTTCGTGACCTATACACGCAGTTGCCGGAACAAAATGGGCGACTAAAGCGTTTCGGCTCGGACGTGTTCTTTACTCACGGAGGCTACGCGCAGGCTTCGGGCGCTTTGGCTGGACGTGGAGCTCCATTGGATATTCCTGCCTCGCCTGATTACGTGGTTGGTCCGGGCGATGCTTTGACGATCAGCCTATGGGGCGGTATCTCGCAAAGCCTGACGCGAACCATTGACCGCGATGGAAAGATCGATTTGCCCGAGGCCGGCCCCGTACAGGTTGCTGGTCTTACACTTGAGCGCGTCCGTGGTGTCATCACCGATGCACTAAAGCATCAATATCGTGACGCGCAGGTGGCCGTTACTGTTGGCCGCCTGCGCAGCATCCGCGTCTATGTCGTCGGCGATGTGCAGCGACCCGGCGCATTCGATATCAGCTCTCTTTCTAGCTCCCTGGCTGCACTCATCGCTGCAGGCGGACCCACAAGCATCGGCTCGTTACGCGTGTTGCGGCATTACCGCGGCCAACAACTGGTTGGAGAAGTCGACTTATACGACTTTCTGCTGCACGGGGTGCAAAGCGAAGATCGGCTGCAATCGGGCGACACCTTGGTCGTGCCGCCTTCTGGACCTCAGGTCGCCGTGTACGGCGCAGTAAAGCGGCCAGCGATCTATGAATTGAGAGGCGAAACGACCCTCGCAGCAGTGCTGCAGGATGCAGGCGGCGTCACAGTATCCGCCGAGTTGGGCCACGTCGTTATAGATCGAATCGATGCAAACCGAGAACGCAAGACGGTGAGCCTCAACCTACCGTCGAGCAGCAATGCTGAAACAGCTCGTGCCGCGATCGCATCTTTTGCCATTCACGACGGCGATCGTGTGCATGTCTCCGCGGTCCTGCCCTATAGCCAGCAGGTGGTCTACACGGAGGGCCATGTTGTACGCCCGGGTCGCATGCCCTATCACGATGGCATGCAACTGAGTGATGTACTACACAGCTTCCGGGATTTGCTTCCCGAGCCGGCTGACCAAGGCGAGATAGTACGGCTTAAGCCACCGGATTTGCATCCGGAGACCATCGACTTCAATGTGCCGGACGTATTGATCGGCAACAGCAATATCGTCGCTTGAGCCGTTTGACACAATCCACATCTATGGCCGCTACGAGGCGGATGCCCCGAAAGTGACCATCGGCGGCGAAGTATTGCGGCCCGGCACTTACGCGTTATCGCGCGGAATGACGGCGGCCGGACTCGTGCGTATGGCTGGTGGCTTTAAACGCGATGCGCTGCTCACGGACGCAGATCTCACCAGTTATCAGGTTATCGGAGGAACAAAAGTAGTCAGTGAAAGGGTGTCCGTCCATATCGGTGTAGCTGTAACGCAAGGTGACCAGAAGGCTGACGTTCCATTGAAGGCCGGCGATGTGCTGACCGTGCATCAGCTCACCGGATGGAACGATATCGGCTCTTCCATCACGCTTGAAGGCGAAGTGGCCCATCCCGGTAGTTATGGCTTCCGGCAAGGTGAACGCCTAAGCTCCATCCTGCGGCGCGCTGGCGGCTTTCGCGATACCAGTTACCCGGCCGGGGCTGTGCTGATCCGCGAGGAAGTGCGGAAGCTCGAAGAGAAGACCCGCGAGGAGCTCATCCATCAGATCGAAACAAGCTCGGCTTCCGCGCGCATCAGCCCGAATCTCGGCTCTGGAGATCAGTCCGCTGCTTTGCAGTTGATTGCGCAGCAACAAAGCGACGTGCTCTCTCGCCTCCGCAGTCAGCCAGCCACAGGACGCATGGTGATTCATATCAGTGCCGACATCACCAGTTGGGAGAACACGCCTGCCGATATCGAAGTGCGTGCTGGCGACGTGCTCCGTGTTCCAAAGCGGCCGGGATTCGCGCTCGTCAGCGGGCAAGTGTACAACGCGTCCGCCATCACCTATGCGCCGGGGAAGACAGCAGCCTGGTATCTCCGTCGTGCGGGCGGCCCAACCGAAATCGCGAATAAGAAGGAGATATTCATCATTCGCGCCAACGGCACCGTCGTAGGTCACGAGTCCGGCATATGGCTGGATCACAATGTGCTTTCTACGCGGCTCGAGCCCGGGGATGCTGTGGTCGTTCCGCAGAAGATCATCGGCGCGTCACTGTTCTGGAGAAATCTGCTGACCGTGGCGCAGATCACATCTTCCGTTGCTGTCACTGCTGCAGTCGCTGGTGTCTTATGAAGCCATCGATCGATGAGTCCGTGCGTTTGAATGGTCGAATCGACAGTATCTCGTCTTTCGCCGCTGCGTCGGATGTTACCCGCGGGCCGAACTGGGTGACGAACGCGAACATCCTGTGGGAACGCCGCCGTCTGTTGCTCCGCGTAGCGGGCATTTCTCTCCTGCTAAGTCTCCTGATCGCATTCACGCTGCCAAAGCGGTACAAGTCTTCCGCTCGCATCATGCCACCCAGCGGCTCCAACATCGGTACCGCGATGCTTGCCGCGTTGGCAGGTCGGGCTCTGGGTGGATTCAGCGGAATCGGAAACCTCGCCGGCGGGTTGTTCGGTGGGAACAACACGTCTGCGCTGTTTGTCGATCTACTTCGCAGCGGCACCATCTCTGGGAATCTGATTGACCGCTTCGATCTACAGCATGTCTATCGCAAGCGCTACCGGGTGGATACCGCAAAATATCTCGCCCGCCACACGGACATTATTGACGACAAGAAGACGGGAGTTATTACGATTACGGTCGATGACACGGATCCGCGCCGCGCACGAGATCTGGCGCAGGCCTATCTCGACCAACTCAACCTTCTCGTCAACCATACGGGCGCCTCATCTGCACACCAGGAGCGTGTGTTCATAGAGAAACGATTGGCGAAAGTGAAGGTCGATCTTGAAGATGCGCAGCAGCACATGAGCGCGTTTTCCAGCACACATGCGACTGTCGATATCAAGGAGCAGACCCGCGCTATGGTGGACGCTGGCGCAAAGCTCCAGGCGCAAATGATCGTGGAGGAGTCCAGCCTGAACTCGCTTCGCCAGATATATGGAGATCAGAATGTGCGGGTGCGTGCCGCACAGGCCCGTATCTCCGTATTGCAGAGGCAGCTCTCCAAAATGAGCGGATCGTCCGCGCCGCTTACCGATTCAGCCTCGGAAGAGAGCAGCGGTGACGCAAACGAAAACGCCAGCGAACTCTATCCGCCACTGCGCCAGTTGCCGCGCCTTGCCGTTCCGTACGCCGATCTCTATCGCCAGGTGCAGATACAGGAAGCCGTCTTCGACCTACTTACTCAGCAATACGAATTGGCCCGGATCCAGGAGGCAAAGGATGTGCCAGTCGTCAGCGTGATCGATGCGCCCGGCATTCCAGAAAAGAAGTCGTTTCCACCGCGCCTCCTACTAACAATGCTGCTTTCGCTTTTCTCCATAAGTGGGGCCTGTGCGCTACTGCTCCTTCATTACCGCTGGAGCCTGGTCCGTCCGGATGATCCACGTAAGCGTCTCGTGGAGGAAATCGCCGCGACGCTGCGCGCCAGCTTCAGGCGAAAGAGAAGACGGCGGGAGGCACTGCGATGAGAGAGCATCTGGCCAATGTGGGCTGGGGCGTTCTCGATTATGCAGCCTATCCGATAGGTATGTTGCTGGTCGCACCCATTGTCCTGCGCAATATGGGCGCGGCGCAGTATGGCATCTGGAGCGTTGCAACTGCCGCAGT
This sequence comes from uncultured Acidobacteriaceae bacterium, assembly GCA_963758545.1. GTDB lineage: Bacteria > Acidobacteriota > Terriglobia > Terriglobales > Acidobacteriaceae > KBS-83. Next base: position 687,130 of record CAVWVY010000003.1, read on the forward strand.
CAGCATGGGCAGCATCGTCGCCGCGGGCTTTGGAGACGCTAACATCCAGCACGTCGCAAGTCGACGTGGCATGGGTCGGCCTGATCTGCTGCTACGCACCGTGCGGTGCATGATCAGCATCAATCTCGTGCTGGGAACTGCAGTCGCGATCCTCACGTGGGTCTTTGCCCCTTATGTAGCGCGGCATGTCGTTCCCTCCGATGCTGCTCTGCAGACGGGATGCCTGTGGTCCCTTCGCCTGGCCTGCATCCTTATCTGGTTACGCACGCTGGAGAGTGTCTGTATCAGCACGCAGCGAGCTTTTGAACGCTACGGGCCTGCGGTTCGTACCAGCTTGATAGCTCGTCTCGTGTCCCTCGTAGCAGCGGCGGCTCTCACCTATTTCACACACAATGTCGCAGCACTCCTTGGGGCTGCTGTTGTTGCGAATGTAATTGGAACCTCGCTGCAATTCGTGCAATTGCGCAGGCTGCTAGATGCAGGCTCACTCACGCCTATTCTTGATCGCGCGGCGATAAAGGCTCTGCTTGTTTTCGGAGTCTTTAGCTGGATGCAGGCTCTTTCGGGCATCGTTTTCAGTCAAGCCGACCGCTTATTCCTTGGTCTTTCCACGGGTGCAGTAGCAGTTGCGTCCTATGCGCTTTGTACACAAATGGCTCAGCCAATCTATGGCGTGGCCGCATCTGGACTGCATTTCCTCTTTCCTCATCTCGCCAGAAGCAGAGTATCGCGTGCCCCGGCTGAACTGCGCAGGGTGGTATTGACTGCCTTTGTGGGCAATCTACTAATGGTGGCGGCCGCTGCTGTGGCGCTGGGCATCTTCGGGCAAGACATTCTTCATGTATGGGCAGGGAAGGAAATTGCGAGGCGCGCCTTCCGTGTGCTGCCCACCATCATTGTGGGCTCTGCATTGTTGGGCGTAAATGTCACCGCGACTTATTCCTTATACGCGCTTGGTCGCGTGCGAGTGGTTACCTGGCTAAACCTCGCCGGCGGTGTAGCGATGCTGCTGCTCATGGTGTATCTGGCGCCGCGTTTTGGCGCCTATGGCCTGGCCATCGCCCGCCTCAGTTACGGCACAATCACGCTGTTTCTCTATGTGCCGCTTATCCGTGAGTTACGTGGAGGACACCCAGCTGCTTCCGTTATGGCTGCAAATCCAGTCTGCGAGGAGATATGAGTGCGTGGTTCCTTTCAGATGCGGAACATTCTAGCGACCGCAGCGAGGTAGCGGCATGAAGGTCATCATCGCACTTACCTCAGCTTCCGATCAGATATCTGGCGTTCAGCGGCACGCCATCAATCTGGCTCGCTGCCTGCTTACGCGCGCTGAGATCGGCGCGGTGCATCTGATAGCGGCTTCATGGCAGCAGCAGTGCCTCCGGAGCGTAGAACCCATATGCGACACTCGGCTGCATCTGCACACGGCCTATCTCAACAATACGTCGATAGGTCGAAATCTCTGGTATTACACAAAATTGCCCAGAATTGCTGCGGAGCTGAAAGCCGATGTTGTTCACTTCGCCTACCCTATGCCGATACGGCGGCATATTTATGGCTGTCGGACAGTCCTGACGCTGCATGATCTCTATCCTTACGATGCGCGGGGCAACTTCGGTTTTCCGAAAGTGCTCTTCAATGAGGCCGTTCTGCGCCAATGCCTGCGGGCGGCGGACGCTGTTGCCTGTGTATCTCGCAGTACGCTCGACCGGCTGAAAGCTGTCGACCCGCCGCTTGCAAGGAACAAGGCTACATTCATCTCGAATTGTGTGGGGCCGCAAAGCCGTTTCTCAGACCGGAGTCCAGTGCCGGGATGGACTGGTGAGCCGTTTCTGCTGTGTGTGGCGCAGCATCGCCAGAACAAGAATCTGCTGTTGTTGTTGCGGGTATTCCGGAGACTTCTGCTCGCAAACCAGCTCAGCGCAGGAGCCCGCCTGGTCATCATAGGCGCTCCTGGGCCGCAAACGAAAGCGATCCAACGGTTCCTCGCGTTTACACAGCTGCAGGGCCGCGTGTCTCTCTTGCATGGTCTTTCCGATGAAGAGGTGCAATGGTGCTATCGCAATTGCAGCCTGCTAATCGCGCCCTCCGTGGTGGAGGGATTCGGTCTTCCGGTAGCTGAAGCCCTCCTTGCTGGGTGCCGCGTTGTTTGTTCCGACATTCCCGCCTTCCGTGAAGTAGGTGGTAGCCATTGCGAATACATCCGGCTCGACAAAAATGCAGAGCAGGCGTTTGTTGAAGCTATCCGTACTGCCTTCCTTCGCCCTCGGCCGAAGCCGGTAGCCCTGCCGCAGCTTTCGGCAACCCACATTGCGGCACAGTATCTCCAGCTCTACCGTTCCTTGGTCCGACCGGCTCCATCCCCCGACGAGTTCGCATTCGAGCCCGCCAATCCCATCGCAGGGGGAAACAGCTTGTTATGAAAAATGTCAAACCATGTCCTATAACTCAGGTGCTTGGCGTGTCTGTCGCAGCGCTGGATATGGAGCGAGCTATCCGGTGCATTGGCGCGGAGCTAAGAGCGCGCCGCAAGGGATATGTCTGCATGGCGGGTGTCCACGGCATCATGGAGGCTCAACGCAATCCAGACCTCGCCGCCGTTTATGAGGGGTCCAGCTTTACGTTTCCGGATGGCACGCCGACTGTGTGGGTGGGACGTTTGCAGGGGCACAAACAGATGCAGCGCGTTGCCGGCCCTGACCTGATGCTCGAAGTATTCCGCCGCAAGGACTTTGCCAGATATACGCACTTTCTATATGGCGGCGAGGCCGGCGTAGCAGAGCAGCTTCAACAAAAGCTCACGTCCCAATATCCATGGGTGCGTATCGCGGGCACCTGCACGCCGCCATTTCGCGAGCTTAATCACGAAGAGGAGCAGGACCTCATCGCGCGCGTGAGCAGGTTGAAGCCCGACATGATCTGGGTAGGAATCAGTACGCCAAAGCAGGAGCGCTTTATGCACCGCTATCTGCCCGTTCTGAACACCACGCTGATGTTCGGTGTTGGTGCTGCCTATGATTTTCACACCGGCCGGCTGAAAGATGCTCCGCAGTGGGTCAAAACAATAGGGATGCAGTGGTTCCACAGACTGCTGCAAGACCCGCGCCGCCTGTGGAAGCGCTACTTGCGCAATAACCCCGCATTCCTGTGTCACATAGGAATGCAGTTATGCGGCCTCAGGACGTACGTCCCGCAGGCGTTTGAGCACTTATCCGAAGAAAGACAATTTCCTGAGGTCCTGCCGCTGCGGCCGCGCATGGTGTCAGGGACAAAGCACTGATACGCGTCGTCCTCAGCCTGCTTTAATAGCGCATTTGTTCCTTTGCTGTCAGTTCCAACGGTGCGCCGGCTCGGTCCAACTGAATGCATTGGGAATTACGCGCAATTCGGCCGTCGCTGCATCGTTAAAGTAGACCGAGACAATGTCGAAGCGGACATGCTTCGGCTGCTCGCGCAGGCTGCTCAGGTAGAGCCGCGCCATGCGCCGGATCATGCGCCGCTTGTCTGCATCTACGGCGGATTCCGCTGTCGCTACATCGAACCGGCTACGGGTCTTTACCTCAACAAAGCAAAGGGTATCGCCTTCCCAGCAGACCAGATCTAGATCGCCCGGCTGGCGTGAGGAGCGCCAGCGCCGGGCCACCACCATGCAGCCCTTCTTGCGCAGATGAAAGTAGACGGCCTCTTCGCCTTGATCGCCTAGTGTGAGATGCGCGCTGTCCGGCTGCAGGCCGCTGCGGCGTCCGGACCAGCGGTCGATCGTCGGGAGCAGCAGCTCCAGCATGCGGACCCGCTCTGTCGCTAAGCGTGTCATTAGGAGCATTCTGCGGCGGTTTGGGTGCCGAAAGGAATGTTACTTAGGTCGCAGCTTTACAAGTGGGGGGTGGGATGCATCGTACAAAGTAGGCGGCAGCCTCTGGACCGTTTCGGAACCACAATCTGAGGAAAACCGGTGAGTGTCATTACCAGCGGCATGCCACTCACCCTGGTGGTGCATCGGGTTTGAGAGGTAAGCATTGCTACGCTCCCGGCATGGCAACCTATCATGTTCTTGCTGCCGGTACGGTACTCTGGCTGCTCGCTTCAGCGGGCGCTACGGACTCACAGCTTCCCGTCGTCCTGACTGCTAGTCTGACGGCAGCGGCATTATTGTTAAGTCACATGGTTCGCAGTCGGCGGGAGAAGCAGAAGCTTTGAGCGGCGCCGGACCAGTCAGGAGTGGGATGGCGTCAAAGACTGCCTGGACGGCGTGGATATGGTTTGCCGGCGCCGCGGTCTGGTGGATAAGTGCCGCGCTGGCTGTGCATTACAACCATCGCACGCATGCGCTTCTATCGCTGTCCGTTTCGGCGCTGTTCTTCGTTGCCGGGCTGTTATGGATCAAAATGCCGCCCCGCAAGCGATAGAGAAGCTCAATACTCGTCGTGATGCGGGTTCTCGCTCAGGGGCTTACCCTGAGCCGCCCAGATGATGCAGCCGATGCCAAGCGCCACGCAGGCTGCCACGCCGAGCAGAATCCAGGTCATAGGTGGTGCCATCCAGGTCATTGCTCTTCCGTCCTCCGAGTATAGTTCTCTGAAACCCTACTGAGTCTACCTGCTAAATGTAGCGCGGGGCGGCCACGCATGAAAAGCGGGCCCGGCTTGCTCCAATATGTACAGGGTATCCAGCAGGTTTAGCTCACGCTCCAGCTTGCGGAGCACATGATCGCCGATGCGATCGTCATATCGCATCTTCTTCAGTGCAGTCGATTCGCAGATCGGGCATTTCCGCCCAGATCGCGGTCCATCCACGCTTCTTGCTGTTCTGTACCTCTCTGGCATGATGGTCGTACATCGCGTAGAGCTCGCCTAATGAGGCATGGTATTGCGCTACACTGCGTCGTTTCTAGCCTTCGCCACTTCATCCATGAGCAAGGATAAAATCATCTGGCAAGGGGGATTATGAAACTCGATGCAATCCAGGCAGCGCTGCAGCAGGCCCAGCTCGACGGCTGGCTTTTCTACGATCACCACCACCGCGACCCCATCGCCTATCGAATACTTGGGCTAAGCGAGAGCCTGCACATCTCGCGGCGCTGGTACTACTTCGTGCCCGCCGCGGGCGAGCCCCGCAAGCTGGTCCATCGCGTGGAAGGCAGCCGTCTCGATCCGCTGCCCGGCAAGGCCCAGCTATACAGCTCCTGGCAGGAACTCGAGGCCGGCTTGCGGCAGATGCTGAACGGGGCCGAGCGTATCGCGATGCAGTACTCGCCGCGCAACGCCATCATGTATGTCTCGATGGTGGATGCGGGAACCATCGAAGTCCTCCGCGAGCTGGGCAAAACCATCGTCAGCTCCGCCGATCTTGTCAGCCGCTTTGAGGCTGTCCTGACGCCGGAGCAGGAGAAAAGCCATTTCGAAGCACAAGGTAAGCTCGATGCAATCCTCGAGGCTGGCTTCCGCGAAATTGGCCGCCGTGTGCGGTCGTCGGCCGGGACGAACGAGTACGAAATGGTCCAGTGGCTCCAGCGTGCCATGGCCGATGACGGGCTGGTCTGGGAGCATGGCCCGAATGTCTCGGTAAACGCACACAGCTCCGACGGCCACTACGAGCCAACCGAGCAGGCGCACGCCCCCATCCGCTCCGGCGACTTCCTGCTGATCGACATCTGGGCCCGTCTGAACCGCGAAGCGACCGTCTTCTACGACATCACCTGGACCGGCGTAGTCGATCGCGAGCCAACACCCAGGGAACAGACCATCTTCAACGTCGTTCGCGATGCACGCGACGCCGCCATCGCGAAGGTGAAGCAGGCATTCGCGGCAGGTAAGCCGATCGCCGGCTGGGAGGCGGACGATGCGGCACGCGCCGTGATCCGCGACGCGGGATATGCCGATCAGTTTACCCACCGGACGGGCCACAACATCGCCACCGAGGTGCACGGCAACGGCGCGCACCTCGACAATCTGGAAACACACGATGACCGATTACTGCTGCCGCACACCTGCTTTTCCGTCGAGCCCGGAATCTACCTGAAGGACTTTGGCATTCGCAGCGAGATCGACATGATGACGGGCGATCGCGAAGCCCGGGTCACGGGCCGCCTGCAGACGGAGCTCGTACGCGTATAGCCCGCGGGGAAGACTGGACATACGCTGCGGTATAGTGAGTGAAGAGTCCATGGCAACCACTCCGCCGGCCAAAGCCGCGACCACCAGCAAAAAGATCGCAAAGCCATCAGAGCCCAAGAGTCCGCTGTTTTCCTTGGCGCTTTTAGCCGGCTGGCTTGTTCCCGGCGCGGGGCATCTGCTGACGCGGCGCTGGATACGGGGCGGTCTGCTCTTTGCCGCCATCGGACTCATGTTCATCCTCGGCCTGCTCATGCAGGGCAAGCTCTACACGGCGGATCCCTCCGACCCGCTGGCCTTTCTGGGGTTCATTGGCGATCTCGGCTCCGGCCTGCTCTACATGGGCGGACGCCTCTTCGGGGCCGGGCAGACGCCCGTTCAGGTAGTGACTGCTGATTACGGCACCAAGTTCATTGTCGTGGCCGGGCTGCTGAACGTGATTGCCGCCGTCGACGCGCACAATATCCGCATCGGGAGGAAGCCGTGACCTTCACGCCCTCCCACTTCACCGCCGTGTTGCTTTTCGCCCTCTTCGCATCCACCGTCTTCGGCATCACGCAGCGCAGTGAGCCCCGCGCCATGATGCGTTACGGCGTCTACTGTTTCGTACTCTTTGCGGGTGCTGTGATCGTTGCGAGCTGGCTGATGTACTTCATCCACCGCTAACGCACGAACGGTCAGTTTCGTTGCCAGACCATCGCGTCGAAGGTGTGGCGCGACTTGAAGCCGATGCGCCGGTAGAGCGCCAGCGCTTCCTGGTTGCCTTCCGTCACAGTGAGCGAGATGTAATTCAGCCCCTGCGCAGAGAGTGCCTGCATGCATTGCATCAGCAGCAGGCGTCCCAGCCCCGCGTGGCGAAGACTCGGCTCAACGCAGAGCTGGGTCACGTGGCCGGTATCGACATTGACGCGCGAGCATAGGACAACACCGGCCAGTTCCTCGCTGTCGCGGTGCGCCAGGACCATCGACGTTGCGGGATCGAACTGCCCGCAGCCCGGGAAGCGCACCACATTGTGCAGGAAGCGCAGCGAACCGGCAGTCGTGCGGTACTGGTCGTTGATCACGCTGTCCAGATGGCCCTGGTAGGCGAGTGCGATGAGCCGGCCGGCGGCGGCAAAGTCATTCTCCTGCCAGCCGCGTAGATGTAGCGCCGCCGGAATCACAACCATCTCCGCCGGTCGCTCGCGGCGCAGTTGCCGCTCCATAAAGACGCGCGGATAGGCGTCGAAGCCGTTCTGCGTGAAGACCTCGCGAAACTGCCCTTTGGGGTGTAGCAGGAGCTGGGTTTCGATCCGCCCGGTGCCTGGGGTGCTCTGCAGCAGCTCCAGCGTGTGCTCCAGCAGCCGTCCCTCGATGCGGTTGGCCCGCTCACGTCCATTTGCCGTGGCGAATACATCTCCGATCACAGCCTTGTGCTGCTCATACACGCAAAACACATAGCCCACCGGGCGACCATCCTCGGTCGCGACGAAGCCCGGCAATACCCGGGAGTCCAGGTAGTCCAGCAGCAGCTTGGCGGACGTGCGATAGTCCCAGCGAAGCCGGCGTTGCCACAGCTCCGTCTCCTCTGTAAGCAGATCCCGCAGGGACGAAGCCGCAAAATGGCGCAGATCGAGCACATCCTGGCGGACCATCGCGCTTCTGGACAAGGATGCCAAAACAGTGCTCTCCTCTGTGCTCTCACCAGCTACCTGCGAGTGTAAGCGTGGCCTTCCTGCCCATGCAAAGAGAGAAGCAGCCCGGAAGCGTTACTTGTGTGGTGATACGGGGATATCGTCGGTGCCGAGAGCGTCCACCTGGTACACAGAAACGTGCTGCGCCGGGTACGCAAACACTGGATGGTACGAGCGCGTCGCCAGCAGCGTTCGTAGCTCAGGCAGGGCAATATCGCGCACGACCAGGATATGCGCCTGCGCCGGCACGCCATCCTTTTCATAATCCAGTACACGATGGTCCCGGTAAAAGGAGAGCCCGAACTCCAGGTCACGTCGCACACGCAAGACGGCAACCGGTTCGTTGTTCGGGGTCAGTTGGGTAAGTTCGCGGGCCAGCGGCCGGGCTGAATAGGCAAGATCCACCAGCTGGATCGTATGCTTGGTCTGCTGGACCGCCGGTAGCCCAAAAAACGGCCCGACCCCGAACAAAAAGAAGACCAAAATCACCAACGGCACCATGGTGGCGATGCGCAGCCGTTTCACTCCGAAACGGCCCACGATGACCAGAATCAACACAATCGTGGCGACGCCGGTAACTAGCGCCGAAACCATGACGCGCGCCGGGGGCATGCCGCCCGCCGCATGAAAGATAAACCACGGCAGCAGTAGCACCATGGTCACCGTGAAGCCCGCAAGCAGCGCGTGCAGCAGCAGCAGCCACGGACGAATACCTTTGTCTGCCTCCCGCAGTCGGTTCAGGTAATCTCCCGTCAGAATCGTAAGCGGCGGAATGGACGGCAGAATGTAGCCAGGCAGCTTGGAGCGGGAAAAAGAAAAGAAAACGATGGGGAAGAGCGTCCACAGCACCAGGAATTCTGGAAAAGCATCGCCCCAGCGAGCATGGCTTACGTAGCGGTTCTTCGCCAGCCGCGCGCGCCACTCGTTCACCGACTCAATGACCGCATCCACCAGCGCGCGTATCGCTACCACCGTCCAGGGCAGCAGAGCCAGCACCATGACGGCGAGGTAATACCAGCTCGGCTGCTGGTGCTCGTACAGATTGGTGGCAAATCGCTCCAGGTTGTGTTCGAGGAAGAAAACACGCAGGAACTGCGGATTGCGTCTTGTGACCGCGATGTACCAGGGAAGCACCATCGCCAGATACAGCAGGACGCCCGGAATCCAGATGGTGCGGCGCAGCAACGACCACTCGCGCCGGAGAGCGACAAACGCAAAAATGATAGCCAGCGCAAGGAATGGAGCGACCGGGCCCTTGGCCAGCGTCGCGGCGCCCACGAAGAAGTACAGGTCGAAGAGCCAGAACTTCTTGTCCGTTTCGTACCACGCATACCAACCCAGCATGCCGATACAGAACGGCGCTGCCAGCTGCATATCTGTCGATGCGCCGCGCGCGAAGGCGATAATGCCCGCGCAGCTCGCCGTAATCAGCGCGGCGTCGAGCTGGCCGCCCGGCCGGAAGCGCCGGATGTGAAGGTAGATCAGCGCAACCAGCATAAATGCAAAGCTGGCGGATGGCAGGCGCGCCGACCAGTCATGCACGCCGAACTCCTTGAAGGAGAACATGGCGCGCCAGTAGTAAAGCGCTGGCTTTTCCAGCCACGGCTTACCGTACAGCATCGGGGTGATGTAGTCGTGCCGCACCAGCATCTCGCGCGCGATCTGCGCGTAACGCGGCTCATCGGCGCCGACCAGCCCCAACCCGTCGCCGCCAAAGATCGGAACCAGCCCGTAGAAAAGGAAGAACGCCGTGAAGACGAAGCAGACCGCCGTCTCGATCGAGAGCCCCAGCGATGGAAAACGCGCCGTGAGCGCCTGCAGTCTGGCAAAGGGTGCAGACGCGTGGCTCTGTCCGTCAGTTTCTTTCACAGTCGTCCGGCCTCAGCCTATCAGATGACCGGCATCCTCGGGGTGCATACCGGCCCGGATGGCGCCAGGAAGATTCCGCACCACGGATCTGCGAATGGTGCAGGTCAGTTCTAAAAATTAGCTCCGCAGCGCCCGTGGAATTGTCACGTGGATAACGTAACTTCAATTGTTTCGTTTTGGTCGTAAGTCGTAAGTTGTAATCAGATATGACAGGAGACAGCGCCCCGCTTCTCCAGATATTTCTGGTGATACTCCTCAGCACGCCAGAAGGTGCTCGCGGGAACCACCTGGGTTGCAATCGGCTTCGCATACCGGTGGCTCGCCTCCAGCCGCGCGATTGCCTCGTGCGCCGCCTTCTCCTGCTCCGGCGAGTGGAAGAAGATCACGGTACGATACTGCGTTCCCCAGTCTGGCCCCTGCCGATTCACCTGCGTCGGGTCATGCAGTTCGAAGAACAAATCGAGGAGCGCGTCATAGCTCACCTTCTGCGGATCGAAGGTCAGGTCCACCACTTCCGCGTGTCCTGTGCGGTCCGTGCACACATCCTGATACGTAGGCTTCTCAAGCGTTCCGCCCTCGTAGCCCACAGCGGTGTCAATAACCCCCGGCACCTGCTGGAAACGTGCCTCCACACCCCAAAAGCACCCCGCTCCAAACGTTGCTTTTTCCATGGTTCACTCCTCTTCATTCGATGCGTTCTCAATCCTGTTGGCGTCATCGCGATGATCTAGGCCGTCGGCTGGATGACCGCGGCATGGCCGGCTTGGCGGCGCGCTGAGTCGCTGACTTGCCAGTCTTTGCGCCTGCTTTACGGCCGCCCTTTCGTACCGCCGGCAAATGCCGCTGTTCCACCTTGCGCAACGCCCGCGGCGGCTCCGGAGCCTTCTTTCGCGGACGCCCCGCGCGCTCCAGCGCTGCTACCTCGCGCGGCTCCAGCTCACGCACCTCGCCGGGCGGCAAATCCAGCACCAGCGTTCCGTAACCAACGCGTCGGATCTTCTCCACATGATGGCCGATCTCTTCAAACAGCTTGCGAATCTGCCGGTTCCGCCCCTCCGTCAGCACGACCTCATACCACGGATTCTCGGCATCGCGCATCAGCTGGACCGTCGCCGGTTCGGTCAGCACACGTCCCGCACTGCTGCCCGGCTTGCCGCGCTCGATCATGATGCCGCGACGCAACTGCTCGATCGCCGACTCGCTGGGCTTGCCGCTCACCTTCACCAGATAGGTCTTTTCCACCCGTGCGGCTGCGCGAGTCAAGGCATTGGCCAGCGCACCGTCGTTGGTCATCAGCAGCAGGCCCTCGCTCTGATAATCGAGCCGCCCGACCGGGAAGACACGCGTCCCTGTACGCTCAAAGAACTTCATCACCGTCGGCCGGCCTTCGGGATCCGAGACCGTGGTCACATACCCCTTCGGCTTGTTCAGCATGTAGTAGCGCGGCTGCTCCGGTCCGTGCAGCAGCTTGCCATCCACGCGGATATGGTCCCGCGCCGGATCAGCCTTCGCGCCCAGCTCGGTGATGACCTGACCGTTCACCCGCACGCGTCCTTCGGTGATCAATGTCTCCGCCTTGCGCCGGGACGCCAGCCCCGCCGCCGCGATGATCTTCTGCAGCCGCTGTGGCGCTCCCGATGCATCGGCTTGCGGCAAGCTCACGCCTCGCCTGCTTTCTGCTCTTCCATCACCGGCTCCGACGCGGTGGCCGTCTCACCCGGCTCTTCTGCTACCGGATCGGCATCCACTCCCTCAACCTCATCGTCGTCTTCGTCATTCAGCGAGCTCTCGGTCTGGCTAAGCGTCAGGCCGCCCTCGGCCGCAGGCTCCATGTCCACGTCGGCCAGATCGCCGGCCATCTTTTCAAACTCCTCGATGCTCGGCAGCTCATTCAGGTCCTTCAGGCCAAATCGCAGCAGGAACTCCTTCGTCGTCTTGTAGAGAATCGGTCGACCGATTACTTGCTTGCGGCCCGCGGTTGTGATCAGCTTGCGCGAGAGCAGGCTGCCCAGCACCCCGCCCGTTTCGACACCGCGAATCTCGCTGATCTCCGGCCCCGTTACTGGCTGCTTATAGGCCACGACGGCCAGCGTTTCCAAAGCCTGCAGACTCAGCTTCATCGGCGGCTTCAGACTCTTCACAAACGAGCGAATCGCGTCGTGATATTCCGGCTTGGTCGCCATCCGGTAGCCGCCAGCAATCTCGCGAATTTCCAGCCCCCGGTCGCTGGTCGCAAGCTCTTCGGTGAGTTCATCGAGCACCTTGCGCAGGTACTCGCGGATGGCGCGTTCCTCATTGCGTGCCGCGCGCCGGGCGGCGGCCTCATCGCTGCCTCCCTCGGCCGGTTCCACTGGCCCGGCGGCATCGGCTTCCGCCCTTACCGACGCATCCCCGACTGCATCGACGGAGGGTTCGTCCGCCGGTGCCTCATCGTCAGCGCCCACCGCCGGAGCTTCAGCTTCCTGCTGCTCCGTCTGCCATATCTCGCGTACCTCCGGGCCAAACACCGCGGCCAATTGCACCAGCGTGACCGGCTCTTCGGCGGCATACACGACTGCTTCGATCTTTGCTCGTAGACTCATCCCATTACGGCAGCGGCGGCCTGACGCCGGGCTGCCCAGACTCCAGCCTTCATACTATCGGAGCGGCGTCGGCCAACGCTCCTTCCACTTTCCGCGTCTGAGCAATGGTCCCAACCCCCGGAACTGCCTCCCCCGAGTCAGGCGGCCTCGTTCGCGTGCATCGAGCAGTTGTTGTCCCTATCTGCGCTATGGCCCTGCTGCTTCTCAGCACGGGGTGCCATCGCACGCAGGCGGAAAATAAGCCCACTCCTCCACCCCGGCAGCCCCCGGTGAAGCTCGCCCCGCCCACCCCCCTTGATGTCCAGGCGGCCCAACTCGGCGGACCGACCTGGAATAAGCAATGGGACGTCTTTATCGAGCGCTCGCTCCCGCCCGCGATGCTTACCCGCCGCGTGCCGCGCGATGTCCGCCGGTTCTGTCCGGCCTTTTACACCATGAGCGAGACAGACAAGCGCGCCTGGTGGGCCTATTTCTTCCAGGCGGTGGCTGCCGCCGAGGCCGGCCTCGACGCAACGACCAATGTCCGCCATACCGAGCCCGAGGTCGCCGTGCCCGATCATGTCACCGGCCGGATCGTTCACCAGCAGGGCCTGCTGCAGCTCACCTACGAGGACAGCAAACGCTATGGCTGCGCCTTTGACTGGCGGGCCGACAAGAATCTTCCGCCTCACGATACGAGCAGAACAATTCTCAATCCGGAGCGGAACCTTGCCTGCGGCATCCGCATCCTCTCGCATCAGCTTTTCGACCAGCACAAGCCGTTGTTCAGCCCCACGTCCTACTGGGCCACGCTGCAGCCCGGCAACGGAAGTTTCGCGGTCTTCGAGAAGCAGATGACGAATCCACCCGCTGCCTGCGAACTCCATCCGCATCGCCAGGCAGCACGCGTAAGAGAAATCGCCAAACGATAGCGCAAAAGAAAATGGCGCCCGATCTCTCAGGCGCCGGAGGTGTTGGGGAGGGCTATTTCGCAAGGGTGCGGAAGATCATGAACAGAATTCCGGAAAGGATCGCGGCGGCCGGCAGCGTGAAGACCCAGGCCATCGCAATGTTTCGGATCGTGCTCCACTGCAGGCCGCTCTTATTGGCCATCATGGTTCCGGCTACGCCTGAAGAGAGCACGTGTGTCGTCGAGACAGGCAGGCCGAAACTATCCGCCGCCAGGATCGTGCCCATTGCCACCAGTTCGGCCGCCGCTCCCTGACCGTACGTCAGGTGCTCCTTGCCGATCTTCTCGCCCACCGTGACCACGATGCGCTTCCAACCGACCATCGTGCCCAGTCCCAGCGCCAGCGCGACCGCCAGCTTCACCCATCCCGGAATAAACTTCGTCGACTTATCCAAGTGGTTCTTGTAGTTCGTCAGCGCGGTGGCGTCAGCTGCGCTGAATGAGGGAGCCTTCGTCTTTTGCATGACCCGAATGCCTTCGCTTGCCAGGTACATGTCGTTGCGCACGTTCGATTGCTGATCCGCCGGAACGGCAGCCAGCGATTTGTAAAGGCCCACCTCGTGCGTGATCTCGCGGATCAACTGCTGCTCCGCTGCGACCGTCTCTGGCGCAAGCTCTTTAGTCTGCAGATATCGGGTTACGTCTGCGCGCGGGTCGCCCACGCTGCCACCCGGCGAAATGTAACCCTGCAGAGTGCTCGCCGCCTGCACGGATACAGCCTCGAAGTCCTGTACCTGGTTAAATCCGATGGCGTGGTTCAGCGCATAGGCTGTAGGCACGGTTCCGATCAGAATCAGCATGATCAGCCCCATGCCCTTCTGGCCGTCGTTCGATCCGTGTGCAAAACTGACGCCCGTGCATGTGCCGATCAGCAGAAAGCGAATCCAGAATGGCGGCGGCTCGCTACCCTTCGGGGCTTCATAGAGGCGCGGGTCCTTGATGAGTGCTTTGAAGACCAGCAACAGCAGCGCGGAGAGGAAAAACCCGACCAGCGGCGAGATGAGCAGCGCCTTGAAGACGTTGACAGTTTGCGCCCAGTCCACACCACTCGTGCCCGTGCCCGCCCCGACTCTGGCGGCGAGGTATTGATTGGCAAGGCCCACCCCGATGATCGATCCAATGAGGGTGTGCGAGCTGGAGGCAGGCAGGCCCAACCACCATGTACCCAGGTTCCAAAGGATCGCGGAAATCAGTAATGCAAAGACCATCGCAAAACCGGCATTCGATCCGACGTGCAGAATCAGCTCCACCGGCAGCAGCGAAACTACCGCAAATGCCACGGCGCCGGACGACAGCAGCACGCCAATCAGATTCCACATGCCTGACCAAACCACGGCAACATGCGGCTCTAACGAATGGGTGTAGATCACGGTAGCAACGGCATTAGCCGTGTCGTGAAATCCGTTGACGAACTCGAAGCCGAGCGCGATCAGCAATGCAATCCCCAGCAGCACATACGGCCACGCGGTGGGGTAGTGCGTGGTGGCAAGGTCCGAGCCCAGCTTCAGTCCGGCATAAATGATGCCGCCTGCAATCGCGCAGGCGAAGACGAGCATGGCGATCTTGCCCGGGCTGCGACTGAGCTTCTGGTCCATCACGCTCGTGGCGAGCGGCTGGACCTCCGGAGTGAGTACTGTTGAATTTTCCATGCGCCTGGTGCTCCTATGCTGGATTCCGCGAAGCTATCAGCGGAAGCGTGCATAGAGCGTTAAGGGAGGTTTGCGCAGTGTAAATTTCTGGTGAAAGGAAGGGAAGTGCGCCGCATCATGAGACGCACCTGGCAAGACGTTGTCTTGCGTGTTATGAACCGGGCAGGGCGGAATTTCTCTTCAGTAGAATCTCGGAGAAGTTGCGGTCCTGCCGCAGCAGGACGGCCTGCAGCCGCACCAGCTCAAGCACCGCCAGTTCCAGACAAATGACGGCGCGCTCCGATCGCGCAAGATGCAATATCTGGCTCAGGCGAACAGGCGCTCCCTCCGTCCCGAGCCGTCGCCAGACCTGATCGATCATCTGCCCCACCGTTATGGACTCGTCATCCATGTTGAGCACCGGAGCGCGTCGCACCCGCTCCAGCACCTCGTGAAAGACGCGCACCAGGTGCACGGTATCCGCAGCAACCTCTTCCCCGGATGCCTCATGATCGTGCAGCCAGCCGGGGTGGCTGGAGATCACCACTACCTTTTCCCGTTTACGCTCTGGCGCGTGGTGTGCCGCGCTGCCTGCGAGGGACCGCTGCATACCGGAGGCGAGTAGAAAGCCGTTTTCCATGAGGGGAGTCTCCGTGCCCGTGACTGCAACAGTAGCAGCGGACGATGCAAAGAGCGTTAAGCGCGCAGCAATGGCAATATGAATTTTCCGTGAATGTGGCCGGTTTTCCTCAGCGCCAGTCGTCGCGCGCGGCCAGCGTGTCGTTCATCACCTGCTCGAACGCCGTGTGCTTCTTCACCAGGATGTCGCCAAAGTTGCGCTCTTGTCTGAGCAGGATCGCCTGCAGCCGCACCAGCTCCAGCAACGCAAGAAACATGCAGATCACCGCCCGCTCCGAGCGCGCATTGCGCAGCATCTGGCTCAGCCGCACCGGCGCGTCTTCCATGGTGAGTCGTCGGCGAAGGTAATCGATCATCTGCCCCACCGTGACAGATTCGTCGTCCACGTTCAGAACCGGCCGTTGTTTTACGCGCTCCAGCACCTCGCGGAAGACGCGCACCAGGTCCACCGTGTCCGCCGCGATCTCGCGCTCATCGCCTTCGTCCTGGAACTCGCGAAAGGCTGGCCGCGTCCACGTCGCTTCTTCAATCTGCTGCTTCTGCCGGAGCATCTGCGCGGCGTTTTTGAATCGCTCATGCTCCAGCAGCCGTTCTACCAGCTCGCGCCGCGGATCTTCGCTCTCCGCGTCAGTTTCCGCCGGGCTGCGGGGCAGCAGCATGCGGCTCTTGATATGGATCAGCAGCGCCGCAGTGTAGATGAAGTCACCTGCCGCATCCACATCGGTCTGCTTCAGTCCCTCGACATAGCTCAGGAACTGTGCCGTGATCTTCGCGATTGGGATGTCATAGATGTCGATGTCCTGCTTGCGAATCAGATCCAGCAGCAGGTCGAGCGGCCCGTCATACACCTGCCCCACGACAACAGAAAAGGGCGACGCACTCTCCTTTTCATCAGTCCGGCGAGCAGGTTTTGTCGCGGGCCTTTCATTCTGCTGAGCGTTCGCAGCAGGCTGCTCCTGCTCGGGCTTGCGATCCTCGGTCACCGCGCCATCTCCGGCAGCAGATGCATCGCTTCATTCACCTCAGCCATGGTCTTGGATGCTCGCTTGCGCGCCCGCACCGCCCCATCGCTCAGCACTTCGAGCACGCGCTTCTCGTCATACTGTGCGCGCCGGTCCTGGATAGGCGCTAGCTCGCGCACGATCGAGTCCGCCGCCCACCCCTTGCATTCCAGGCAGCCGATGCCCGCGCTGCGGCAGCCTTCATACACCTTCGCCAATCGTCTCCGGCGTGGAAAAAACTTTGTGCAGATCGCCTACCGGGCACTTATCCGGATCGCCCGGATCGCTCCGCCGCACACGCGCCGGATCCGTCACCATCGTCTTGAGCTTCTGGCGGACCACCGGCTCCGGGTCGGTCAGCAGAATTGTGTTGTTGTAGCTCTTCGACATCTTGCGCCCATCGGTGCCCGGCAGTTTCGGGGAAGGCGTCAGCAGCACCTGCGGCTCCGGGAGGATTGGCTGCACGCCATTCTGGCCCCTCGAACCTGCGCCCTCAGCCACCAGCGTTTCCTTCAGTTGCGCATGCGTCGGCGGAACATATCCCGGAGGCGGGCAGAACTGGTTGAACCGCCGAGCCACCTCGCGGGTCAGCTCCACGTGCGCCACTTGGTCCTGGCCCACGGGCACAAAATCCGCCTGGTACATCAGGATGTCCGCCGACTGCAGCAGCGGATATCCAAGGAAGCCATAGGTGCTCAGGTCCTTGCCCTTCAGGTTCTCCTGCTGCTCCTTGTACGTAGGAACGCGCTCCAGCCAGCCTAGGGGAGTAATCATGCTCAGGACCAGGTGCAGCTCGGCATGCTGCGGTACGTGGCTCTGCACAAAGAGCGTGCAGATCTCCGGATCGAGTCCTGCCCCCAGCCAATCCAGCGCGACATCCAGCGTGTTCTGCGCCACATTGCGCGGGTCGGCATAGTCGGTTGTCAGCGCGTGATAGTCGGCGATAAAGAAGTAGCATTCGTACTTGCGCGAGCCGTCGTCGTTTTTCTGGTGCTGCAGCGCGACCCAGTTCTTCAGCGCGCCCATGTAGTTGCCCAGGTGCAGCTTGCCGGTGGGGCGCATGCCGCTCAGCACACGGCGAGCCGTAGAGGAGGTCGGGGAATCAGTCGTCAAAGCCATTTGGGTGCTTTGCCGATTGTACCGGCGAATTCCCTGGCTATTCAGCCGTGCAGCAGCAGAGTCAGAAAGACGGTGAGGATCGGGGAAACGATTTTCATGGTGATCCAGCCGCCGACAATGAACGCGAGAATGAAGCCGATCCAGCCCAGGTTGTCATACATCGCCGCGAACCGCCCGGAGATCACGTGGCGAAACAGATGACTGCCATCCAACGGCGGAAAGGGCATCAGGTTGAAAACCGCGAGCACCAGGTTCAGCGTGATGCCGAAGTAGAAGATCAGCGTCAGAGGGAATACCACCGGCGCCATCGACATCAGCTCCGGGTTGATCGCGCCGGTCAGCAGGCCCTGCAGGCACTCGCGTCCCAGCGGCGCAAACTTCTGCATCAGCAGCAGCACAAAGAACGAGCCAACCGCCAGCAGCAGGTTGCTCGCCGGCCCGGCCAGAGTTACCAGCATGTCGTCGCGCTTGTAGTTCTGGAAGTTTCTTCCCGTCACCGGCGTGGGCTTCGCCCAGCCAAAGAGCAGGCCGCCGCCCCCGAAGAGCGGCGTAAACAGCGTGATTAGCGGAAAGATGATGGTGCCCAGCGGATCGATGTGCTTCACCGGATTCAGCGTCACACGTCCCAGCATGCGCGCCGTCTGGTCGCCCAGCCGCGACGCGGTCCATCCATGTGCAGCCTCGTGAAACGAAAGCGCAAAAAGCAGGACGATAAACTCAAAAATCTTTACTGCAAACCTCGGATCCATAGAGACCCATACAGACTTTCTGCGCGTGCATGCTCTATGGCATGCTCACTGCGAATAGTTGGCTGTTCGCGGAGGAACCAGCCGATGGTAGCACGCAGCGCCGCATCACTTCTGCTCGTCGCGCTTCCAGCCCTCGCCCTCGACATCGCTCTTTTTCTTGATCTCTTTTGCCGGCACGCCACCGCTGATCGAACCCGCTTCGACATTGCGTGTCGCTACCGCCATCGCGCCCAGGATCGCGTCTTCACCCACGTTCACTCCTGCCATCACAGATGCGTGATACGTGATTCGGGCCCGGGGTCCAATCTCCACGCGACGATTGTCGATGTCCTGCGAGTTGATCGGGTGATGCGCATGTGAGTAGACGGAGCCATAATCGCTGATCGAAGTTCCGTTGCGCAGGATGATCTCGCCGCGATCGTCCAGCATCACGTACTTATGGATGGTGCAGTTGTCCTCGATGGTGAGGTTGTAACCGAACGAGAACTCAATCCCGTGAAACATCTTGACGTTCTTGCCCAGCGACTTGAAGATGTGCGATCCCAGCACGCAGCGGAAGCGAAAGCCCAGCCAGTGATTCAAGCGACAGCGGCGACCGGTCGAACATCTGCCACAGATAAATCAGCGGCTTGCGCTCGGCATATTTCTGTTCGTCTATATCGCCGTAATATTCCGGTTCCAGGGTAACGTTCGCCGGATCGAGCGACAACTCCACGCAATTGAAGGGCAGCTCCGTCGTGAGCTGGAAGTTCAGCTTCCCGCCATGCGGCCGCGCAAACAGCAACTGGTGCAGCGTATCGCGCACCAGCTCGCCGCGCAGCTTCGGTTCTTTGTGCTTGGTGAACTCTTCATTCAAAAAACGCAGCCAGCGCCGATAGACCTCTTCGGCTTCGGGCGTGGGCTTCAACTCGCGGTATTTGTACTCAGGCATGGCTCGGCAATCCTATTCGCGCCGCATGGTTCGTTAAAAGCTTCGCTCTCTCGAAACTTCGATGTTTGGATGCGACGCCACCCGCGCGGTCGCGTTATCTCGCCCAAAGGCCCGTAGTCTCTCAAGCAGCGTCGCCGCCGCGCCACTCTGAATTGCCGCCATGGCCTTTCCTAGCCCATCTTTCAGGTTCGCCGCAACGCCGGCGACCACCAGGCAGGCGCCTGCATTCAACGCAACCACATCGCGCCGCGCACCGGCATGCGGAGTGCGATCCCCACCAGAAAAAATTGCTTCTAGGATTTCCGCATTCCCCGCCGCCGACTCCGCCCCCAGCAGAGCCTCGCCGCGCACCCGCGCCAGCCCGAGCTCCTCCGGGACGATCTCGTACATACGTGTACTCCCCGCGCGCACCTCGGCTACAGTCGTCGGGCCCGTCAGCGTCAGCTCGTCCAATCCGTCCGAGCCGTGCACCACCCAGCCGTGTCGGACACCCAGCCGCGCCATCGTATCCGCCACCAGCTCAACCTTCTCCCGCGCAAACACGCCCATTAACTGCGCCTGCGCGCCTGCTGGATTGCTCAACGGTCCAGCCAGATGAAATGTATTGCGAAAACCCAGAGCCCGCCGCACCGGCTGCACCCGCCGCATCGTCGGGTGCGAGCTTGGCGCGAAGAGGAAGACAAAGCCATGCGCCCGCAGGCAGGCCACCGCCAGCTCCGGGGTCAGATCCACCGGCACTCCCAGCGCCTCCAGCACGTCCGCCGATCCGCAGCGCGAGGTCAGCGCGCGATTGCCATGCTTGGCCACCTTCGCACCCGCCGCCGCCGCTACCAGCGCCGCCGCGGTTGAAATATTGAACGTGCCGCATCCGTCGCCGCCTGTACCGCAGGTATCGACGAGCTCCGCGCGCTCTGCATCCGTCACAGGCAAAGGCATCAGTCGCTCGCGCAGCGCCATCACCACGCCCGTGACTTCATCGACCGTCTCGCCGCGCTCCGCCAGCACGGTCAGCAGCGCGGCAATCTCCACGTCCGTCACATTGCCGTCCAGCATGGCGCCCACGGCGGTATGCGCCTGCTCGGCGCGCAGCGTGCGGCCGCGTTCCACCATCTCCTTCAGCATCGGGCGCAGATCCTGCATGGTGGTTCCTATGCTAACCGGTGCCGCGTGGCCCAATGCGCGTCCGCTTGCTACTATGGGAAGTTGCCTCTCACATACCTATGAAAATCCACGAATATCAAGCAAAGGACATCCTTGCGAAGTACGGCGTTCCCGTGCCGCGCGGCGAGGTGGCGAACACCCTCGATGAAGCACTCGAAGTCGCGCGCCGCCTCTTCACCAATGGAGCCAAAGGCGTCGTGGTCAAGGCGCAGATCCACGCCGGCGGCCGCGGCAAGGGCGGCGGCGTCAAGGTTGCGAAGAACTTCACCGAAGCCGAGGAGTATGCAAAGAAGATCCTCGGCATGCAGCTCGTCACACACCAGACCGGCCCCCAGGGACAGAAGGTCCAGCGGCTGCTCATCGAAGAGACCGCGCCCATCGACCGCGAGCTCTATCTCGGCATCGTCCTCGACCGCGCCAAAGCGCAGCTCGTCTTCATGGCCTCCCAGGCCGGCGGCATGGAGATCGAAGAGGTTGCCGCGAAAGATCCCGACGCAATCTACAAGGAATACATCGATCCTGTCGTCGGCTTTCAGCCGTACCAGGCCCGCAATCTCGCATTCAAGCTCGGCCTCAAGCCCACGCAGATCAACGAAGCCGTGAAATTCATGACTGGCCTCTACAAGGCGTACGTCGAGACCGACGCCTCGCTGATGGAGATCAATCCCTTCATCACTACCAAGGATGACAAGCTCTTCGCGCTTGATTGCAAGATCAACTTCGACGACAACGCGATGTTCCGCCACAAGAACCTGAAAGAACTCCGCGACGTCGCGGAAGAGGATCCACTCGAAGTCGAGGCCTCGAAGTACGCGCTCAACTACATCAAGCTTGACGGCAACATCGCCTGCATGGTCAACGGAGCCGGCCTTGCCATGGCCACCATGGACATCATCCAGTACGCCGGCGGTTCGCCCGCGAATTTCCTCGACGTAGGCGGCGGCGCAAATCAGCAGCAGATCGAGCAGGCATTTGGCATCCTGCTCTCCGATCCGAACGTGAAAGCAATTTTCATCAACATATTCGGCGGAATCCTGCGGGTGGACGTTCTCGCGCAAGGTGTCGTCGCCGCGGCGAAGAATCTTGGCGTAAAGCTGCCGATCGTTCTGCGCCTGGAAGGCACGAACGTGGAAGAAGGCCGCAAGATTCTCAAGGAATCCGGATTGAATTTCGAAGTTGGTTCCACCATGAAGGATGCAGCCGATCTGGTAGTGAAAGCGGCGAAGGGAGTAACTCGCTAATGGCGGTCTTGGTCGACAAAAATACGCGCCTCATTGTGCAAGGCATCACCGGCAAAGAAGGCACCTTCCATGCGAAAGGCTGCGCCGAATACGG
Organism: uncultured Acidobacteriaceae bacterium; assembly: GCA_963758545.1. Classification (GTDB taxonomy): domain Bacteria; phylum Acidobacteriota; class Terriglobia; order Terriglobales; family Acidobacteriaceae; genus KBS-83. The sequence goes on from CAVWVY010000003.1 coordinate 708,876, forward strand.
CACCAAAGTCGTCGGCGGAGTCACACCCGGCAAAGGCGGCACCACCCACGAAGGCTGGCCGGTCTTCAATACCGTCTCCGACGCAGTTGAGAACACGGGCGCCAACGCTACCGTCATCTTCGTCCCCCCGCCGTTCGCCGCAGACGCCATTCTCGAAGCCGAAGATGCCGGCCTGCCCCTGATCATCTGCATCACCGAAGGTATCCCGGTCAACGACATGGTGCGTGTGTGGGCGAAGCTGAAGCATTCGAAGTCCCGCCTCATTGGCCCCAACTGCCCCGGCGTCATCTCACCTGGCAAGGCAAAGATCGGCATCATGCCCGGCCGCATTCACAAGGAAGGCTCTGTCGGCATCGTCTCGCGCTCCGGCACCCTCACCTACGAAGCCGTCTATCAGCTCACGCAGCGCGGCATCGGCCAGTCCACCGCCATCGGCATCGGTGGCGATCCCATCATCGGCACTACACACGTCGACGCGCTCAAGCTGCTCAACGAGGACCCTGAGACTGAGTCCATCATCCTGATCGGCGAGATCGGCGGCACCGCGGAGGAAACCGCCGCGGCTTACGTCAAGGCCAATGTGAAGAAGCCCGTCGTAGGCTTCATCGCCGGGCAGACCGCGCCGCCAGGCCGCCGCATGGGCCACGCCGGCGCCATCATCTCCGGTGGACAGGGCACCGCAGCCGACAAGATGAAGGCGCTTAAAGAAGCAGGCATTCACGTCGTGCAGTCGCCCGCAGAGATCGGCGAGACGCTCGCCAAGGTCATTGGCAAGGCGTAAACGCAATCATAGTGCGGACCGCTCCAGCAGCGGCCGCGCGCTACACTGAAACCGATCCCCAACCAGAAAACACTCAGGAGACAGTAGTGTCCTCGCAACGCACCTTCAGTATCATCAAGCCGGACGCCATCCGCAAAGGCCACGCCGGAGCCATCCTCGCCGAGTTCGACAAAGCCGGCTTCAAGATCGTCGGCGTCAAGAAGCTTTTTCTCTCCAAGTCGCAGGCTGAGGGCTTCTACCACGTCCACGCGCAGCGCCCCTTCTTCGACTCGCTGACGACCTTCATGTCCTCAGGCTCGATCATCGCGCTCGTGCTCGAAAAGCAGAACGCCATCGCCGATCTGCGCAAACTGATGGGCGCCACCAATCCCGCCAACGCCGAAGAGGGCACCATCCGCAAGAAGTTCGCCGGCTCCATCGAAGAGAACGCCATTCACGGCTCCGATGCCGAAGACACCGCCGCCTTCGAAATCAGCTACTTCTTCGCCGGACTGGAACTGATCTAATACGCTTTCAGCAAGCAAAGAGGGCGGCTCGTCGAGCCGCCCTCCCGTATCTCGCATGAGATATCAGTGGTACTTCGGCCCCTTGCCCATCTTGAACCGGTATAGAATCCCCACCGAAATCCCAAACTCATTCTGGCTGCGTGTCACAAACTTGGATGGCACGTTTGACGGCGTTCCGTAACCGCCATAGCGCGTCATGATCCAATCGGGCGAGATGCGCAGCGCCAGCCGTGGCGAGCGGTTCAGGTCCAGCGAGCCGCCAATCGTCGTTGCCAGCCCCAGCCCATCGTTGTACATCCCCACATCGCGCGGCTGCACTGTATAGCTCGGGTTTGCGGGATCATGGCCTAGCGCGTGGCTGAAGATGCCGTCGCTGCCCCCCACCATGGCATGCGCATTCAGCGAGGCATGCTCGCGCGCGATCAGCCGGTACGTCGCGCCGCCGAGAAACAGATGCTCAAAGACGAACGGCCCGCTCACACCATACGGGTTCGGGTCCACGCCCTGCGTGCCGTAATACCCGCGCAGGTTCGCCGTCGCGCCCAGCCGTCCGGTCAGCCAATACGTGCCTTGCACATCGAAGCCGCCCAGGTTTGCGCCCGCGGCAAGCTGCGGACCAGACTTGAAGTGCGAAAAGCCTGCTCCGCCATAAATCTCATACTTGTTATCGTAGCGGACCGCCGACAGCGTCTCGTTCTGGTTCACATTCGCGTCGATGGTGGGAGGCGGGGGCAGCTTCTGGGTGTTGGAACCGCTATTCTGCGGATTGGTCTGTGTCGTGCTTTGGGCGAACACCGTGGCGGCCAGCATCGTGCCGCCGAGCAGGAGGACAAGGCTCCTGCACATACGAAAATACTTGGACAAAACGGACTGCCTCCCGAATGGCGTCAGCGTGATCGATCGAGGTGCTGCATTGCTGAAGTGCTGTATGGAAGGATACATGCCTTCTACGCTGCGGCGCGAGTCAGGGCGCGGTACCCTGAAGACGGATGTTCGACAGCAAAGCTAGACTCGACGCACTGCAATTCGCTTCCCTCGATGAGATGATTCGCGCCTATGCCGATGAGGCAGTCGTCCTCGCGCGTCAACAGCATCGCGTGCTGCTGGACTTCACGCCGGCATCGGTTCCGTCGCTGGAGCGCCTGCTCGACGGCCAGGCTGCTGTCGATCTCGACTTTCAGTCGCGTCTGTGGGGCAGCTACTTCGGAGAGGTGCTACGCCGCCGCTGGAACGGCATCTGGGTGCTCGCGCCGTATCCCGGCAACCGTGAGCTGACCGGAAAGGCCGAGTCGGTCATTCCCACGCTGGATGTCGCGGGCTCCCGCCTCTGGCCCACCATGAAGGTCTACCGCCGTCTCACGCAAGGTGCGGCAGAAAACCTCAGCACCTTCTACGGTCTGGTGGAAAAGCGCCTCGCCGCCGTCTCACCTGGGCCAGACTGATCTGTCGGATCGCCCGATATTCCTTCCCGCGGACACATCCATCTCTGCCCCTGCAGGCGTACCATAGGTGTAGCGGGCGCTGCCGGTGTTTGTGCGACAATGAGGCGGCGGCGGAGAAGAGTCCCGCTTTGACTGGAAGGACATGCCAATATGGGCGAGCTACTGACACCGACACATCTGATCCTGGTTCTGGTCGTCGCGCTGCTGGTTTTCGGGCCGCGTAAATTGCCGGAGCTGGGCAAGGGGCTGGGCGAGGGCCTGAAGGGCTTTAAGGACGGCATCAAGGGCATGGGCCAGCCGGAACCGACTGCCAAGCAGGACGCGGCACCGTCTCAACCCAAAAACGAGCCCATCCAGCCGAGCTGACGGACAGCTTTGGTGGCACGTTCCAACGCCGGGCGTACGCCCGGCGTTTTGCTGTGCAACTGAACCACAATTCGTCATAGACGGCGGACTGGTCCGTCTATTTGGCGTAGTTTGAGTGCTCCACCATTCCGTTGGGAAAGAGCATCTCCCAGACTTCATAGCCGGTGAAATTGAAGACCTGGAATTCTATGTCGCCTGCCAAGCGGAAGATCAGATCCCCTGTCTTCGCTTCCAAACGGGCATCAGAGACAGGATTCCCATGGAGTTCCTTTTGTAAATGCCTGATTGCATCAATAGGCTCTGGCAATCCGTATTGCTGTTTGTGATCAAAGCTACTATCGCGTGCCTTGCCGTTCCTGATCACCCGCCAGTAATCCGCTCGGAGCCTGGAGCCATCGCTAAAGACAACTTGTACAGATTCTGGGAAAGCGTCTGACTCAGATACGCGGACGGTTCTGCCTTTCAGTTTCGACAATTCAACGTCAAGACTGTGGAGAGGCATAATATCCGGAACTCGCTACTTCGCTGCCTTCACCGCCCGGTAGCCAATGTCGTGCCGGTAGTAGATCCCGTCGAAGTGGATCATCCCCAGCGCCTCGTACGCTTTCGCCAGCGCCCATTCCAGGTCTGACGCAATTGCGGTTACGCCCAGCACGCGTCCGCCTGCGGTAACTAGTTGGCCGTTCTTTTCTGCCGTTCCGGAGTGGAAGACCTGAACGTCATGGATCAGGGCCGCACGCTCCAGGCCGGTGATCGACAGCCCTTTTTGATAGTGCCCCGGGTAGCCGGCTGAGCTGGCGATGACGCACGCCGACGCTCCGGGCTTCCACCGCAGCTCGGTCTCGGAGAGCCGGCCGTCCACCGCGGCCTCCATGGCATCCAGCAGATCGGAATCCAGTCGCATCAGGATCGCCTGCGTCTCCGGATCGCCAAAGCGCGCGTTGAACTCCAGCACCATTGGGCCGCGAGCCGTCATCATCAGCCCGCAATACAGCACGCCCACAAATGGCGCATCCTCCGCGCGCATGCCATCCAGCGTGGGCTGCACGATGTGGTGCATGATCCAGTCCCGCAGCTCAGGCTCCAGCATCGCATCCGTCGAATAGACCCCCATGCCGCCGGTATTCGGACCGGTATCGCCTTCGCCGATGCGCTTGTGATCCTGCGCGGGAGCAAGCGGCGCGGCATGCGTGCCGTCTGAGATCACCAGGAACGAAAGCTCCTCGCCATCCAGAAATTCTTCAATCAAGACCGAGTGTTCCGGTGTGCCCAGCAGCTGGCCGGAAAACAGCGCCGCAATCGCCGCGTGCGCTTCTTCCTTGGTCTTGCAGATCACCACGCCTTTCCCGGCGGCCAGCCCATCCGCCTTCACGACAACGGGGAAGTGGAAGTGCGCCAGCACGTCCTCCGCCTCGCTCGCCTCGCCAATCACCGCATAGGCGGCGGTAGGCAAATTGTGCCGCTGCAGAAAGCGCTTGGCGAAGCTCTTGCTAGTCTCCAGGGTGGCGGCCGCTTTGGTCGGTCCGAAGACGCGCACGCCGCGCCGTACCAGCTCATCCGTCAATCCCAGGGAAAGCGGCAGCTCCGGCCCGATCACCACCAGCCCCGGCTGCTCCTTCGCCACCAGATCGGTCATCGCATGCAGATCGGCGACGTCCACCGGAACGCACCGCGCGACCTTCGCCATGCCGGCATTGCCCGGCGCACATACAACTTCGCTGGTGCGCGGCGATTTCGCCAGCGCCCACGCAATGGCGTGCTCACGCCCGCCCGCCCCAATCACTAGAACTTTCATAGTTTCCGTTGCCATCCCAGCCGCATGGTACGACAACCAATGCCGAACCCACACTTCGTGATCCCCGACCGGATTGACGTCCACTGAAAGGCTTTGCTGTTTGAAGCCAGATCGTCCACAACGCCGGACGTGAGCGACCAACGGAAGCGAACCCAAAAGCGCGCCAAAAGGCGCTTCCGCCCGTGCGGCAAGCCGCTAGTACCCGACGGTAAAGCGCTGCCCGCGGCGCTGGGGCTGCTCCAACTCCTCCGCCAGCGCGATGGCGTAATCCTCCATGGAGATGTGGCTCTTTCCATCGGCTGCGGTGAGCAGCTCATCCTGACCCAGCCGGAAGGTCCCTGTTCGCTCTCCAGGCTCGAAGAATGCTGAAGGGCTCAGATAGGTCCAATCAATCGAAGAGGTTCGCAGCAGCTCCAGAGCCTTCTCGTGCGCCAGCGCAATCGGCTTCCAGGCGGCCGGGAAATCCGGGGCGCTGACCAGCGTCACGCCGGGGGCTACCAGAAGGCTTCCAGCGCCGCCTACAACCACCAGGCGGGGCGCATGCTCCGACGAACTGGCCTGCTGGCTTACCCGCTGCACCGCCGCGATCTCCCGCTTCGTTACCTCCACCAGTTCTTCCGGCTTGTTGGGCGGCGGACCATAGGCGCTGACGACGGCCTCTGCTCCATCGATCGTCTTAGCAATCGCGTCCACCGAGGAAAGGTCTCCCTGCTGCACGGTCAGCCCGGCCGCGGGGGACAGCTTGCCCGGATGGCGGGCGACGGCAACGACCTCGACACCGCGGCCCAGCAACTCCTTCAAAATGCGAGAGCCGGCCTTCCCGGTGGCCCCATAGAGCACGATTTTCATAAGTAATTCACCCCGGCAATACTACCGAATGTTCCACGTGGAACATCTTTAGGCTAGCCGAAAAGTTGGCCGTCAGTGCCTCTTCAGTTCAGAGGCGGGATCAGAGGCAAGGAAATCAGCAACTTACGATCGTCAAAATATGAGTGACATACACTAATAAAATATGCAACTATAACGTCATATGACGCGTCTATTCAGATGCAGGCCGGTCAACCCGGCTCACATTTCAACGCTGAAGGAGAAGTGACATGGCAATCGTTCGTTGGGATCCCTTCCGTGAGGTAGTTGCGCTCCAGAGCCGACTGAATTCGCTGTTTCAGGATTACAGCCGGGGGCAGAACGAAGAGGAGAGCCTATCGGCGGCGAGCTTTGCCCCGCCGGTCGATATCTATGAGGACGATCAAAAGCTGGCCCTCAAGCTCGAAGTCCCCGGCGTCAAGCAGGAGGATCTCGATATCCAGGTGGAAGGCCGCACTTTGACCGTTCGCGGCGAGCGCAAATTCTCGAGCGAAGAGAAGCAGGAGAACTTCCACCGCGTGGAGCACCGCTACGGCACTTTCGCCCGTAGTTTTACTCTGCCGAATACCGTGGATGCGGAAAACGTGAAGGCCACCTATGACGCGGGCGTCTTGCAGCTTGAGCTGGCAAAGAAGGCGGAAGCGAAGCCGCGGCAGATCAAGATCGGCGTCGGCTCAGTGAAGCCGGACCAGAAGCAAGTTGAGTCAAAGACAGCCTGAAGTTGTTCGTTACGCTGAAACTGCGGAAGGGCGACGGTCTGCGCTCTTCCGCAGTGTTGTGTAAGAGGCAATTTTTGGCCTTCGAAAGTAGCCTTTGGATGCACTTTGGCGCACGATTGGAGTTGAATCCGGTCGTACCCTTCGAGGCAAGTGAGGAAGCAATATGGCAATTCGTTGGGATAAATTTACGGTCAAGTCGCAGGAGGCGGTGCAGGCGGCGACGAATCTGGCGCTCGAGCACGGCAATCCGGAGCTGACGCCGATGCACATGCTGGCCGCGCTGCTCGAGGACAAAGACGGCATCATCGTGCCCGTTCTGCAGAAGGTGGGCGTGCCGACCGAGCAGTTGCTGTCGCGCGCGAACGATGCGTTGAGCAAGCTGCCCAAGGTGGGCGGCGCCAGCTCGCAGCCCGGCCTCTCGAACGCGATGCAGAAGGTGCTGGACCGCGCCTTCAAAGAAGCTGCCGATTTCAAGGACGAGTATGTCTCGACGGAACATCTCCTGCTCGCATTGACCGAACAGAAGAATGATCCGGCGCGCGAACTGCTCTCTTCGCTCGGCGCGACTCATGCCTCCGTCCTGCAGGCGCTCAGCAGCGTGCGTGGCAACCAGCGCGTGACCGACCAGAACCCCGAGTCAAAGTTCCAGGCGCTCGAAAAATTCGCCAAGGACCTCACCGACCTGGCGCGCCGCGGCAAGCTCGACCCTGTAATCGGACGCGATGAGGAGATCCGCCGCGTCATCCAGGTGCTGAGCCGCCGCACCAAGAACAACCCGGTGCTGATCGGAGAACCGGGCGTGGGCAAGACCGCCATCGTCGAAGGACTGGCGCGCCGCATTGTCTCCGGCGATGTGCCGGAGGTGCTGCGCGACAAGCGCGTCATCTCGCTTGACCTGGGCTCCATGCTGGCGGGCGCGAAATACCGCGGCGAATTTGAGGACCGCCTGAAGGCCGTTCTGAAGGAGATCGAAGACTCAAACGGCACGATCATTCTCTTCATCGACGAGCTGCACACCCTGGTCGGCGCGGGTGCGGCCGAGGGCGCGATCGATGCCAGCAACATGCTGAAGCCGGCGCTGGCGCGCGGCGAACTGCGGGCCATCGGCGCAACCACGCTGAACGAATACCGCAAGTACATCGAGAAGGATGCCGCGCTCGAGCGCCGCTTCCAGATCGTCTACGTGGGCGAGCCGAACGTGGAGGACACGATCGCCATCCTGCGCGGGCTGAAGGAGCGCTACGAGGCGCACCACAAAGTGCGGATCAAGGACTCCGCGATTGTCGCTGCGGCAACGCTCAGCCACCGTTACATATCGGACCGCTTCCTGCCGGACAAGGCGATAGACCTGGTGGACGAAGCGGCGGCTTCGCTGGCTATCCAGATCGGTTCGGTGCCGGAAGAGATCGATGCGCTTGACCGCGAGGCCACATCGCTCGAAATCGAGAAGGCGGCGCTCAAGCGCGAGACCGACACAAACAGCAAGGAGCGACTGCAGGCCGTCGAGCGTGAGCTGGCCGCCATCAAAGAGCGCTCCACGGGTCTGCGTGCGCGTTGGCAGAAGGAGCGCGAGGCGATCACGCGCGTCAGCGAGCTGAAAAAGAAGATTGAGGACCTGCGCTTCGAGATGGAAGAGCAGACGCGCAAGGGCAACCTGGAGCGCAGCGCTGCGATTCAGTATGGCGAGCTTCCGAAGGCTGAGGCGGAGCTGCGCAAGCTCGATGCAGCGCAGGATGCCGAGGTAGATGCCGCGAAAAGCGGCGTGCGCAAGCGCATGCTGAAGGAAGAGGTGGACGAGGAAGACATCGCCGCCATCGTCAGCAAGTGGACCGGGATCCCGGTGTCGAAGATGCTGGAGGGCGAAGTGTCGAAGCTGGTCCAGATGGAGACTCGTCTGCGCGCGCGCGTCATCGGTCAGGACCTTGCGCTCGAGACAGTGGCCAATGCCATCCGCCGCTCACGTGCCGGACTGAGCGATCCCAAGCGGCCCATCGGCAGCTTCATCTTCCTCGGTCCGACCGGCGTGGGCAAGACGGAGACCGCTCGCGCGCTCGCCGAGTTCCTCTTCGACGATGAGCAGGCGATGGTGCGCATCGACATGAGCGAGTACATGGAGAAGCATGCCGTCGCTCGGCTGATCGGCGCGCCTCCCGGCTATATCGGCTTCGATGAAGGTGGGCAGTTGACCGAGGCGATCCGCCGCCGGCCGTACGCGGTCGTGCTCTTCGACGAGATCGAGAAGGCGCATCCGGATGTGTTCAACATACTGTTACAAGTACTTGACGACGGCCGCCTGACCGATTCCAAGGGGCGCACCGTCGACTTCAAGAACACCGTGCTGATCATGACCTCAAACCTGGGCGCGCAGTTGTTGAACTCGGAAGCACTGAGTGATGAGGCCGCGTTCGATCAGGCGCGCGAGCAGGTGATGGGTGTGCTGAAGTCGCACTTCCGGCCGGAGTTCCTGAACCGCGTGGACGATATCGTGATCTTCCGTCCGCTGGGTGAAGAGCAGTTGACGCACATCGTCGACCTGCGGTTGGAAGACTTGAAGAAGCTGCTGGCGGATCGCAAGATCACGCTTGAGCTGACGGACGGTGCCCGCCACCAGTTGCTGATGACCGGCTACGATCGTGCATACGGCGCGCGTCCGCTGAAGCGCGCCATCCAGCGGCTGATCCAGGACCCGCTGGCCATCAAGATTCTCGATGGCGAGGTGCTGCACGGCGATCGCGTGAAGGTGGACGCCGATCCGCTGAACAACCGGCTCAAGTTCAAGGTGCTTGGGCGGAAAGCCGGCGAGCCGGCCGTTCAGCCGGTGGGTGCGGGGTAATGAAGCAAAGCGAGAGACGACCTCGTCCCCCTTCATTCGCGATGAGCGGGCACGGAAGCTGGTAAGATATCCTTACTTCCTTGAATCAAGGATCTCATTATGCTGGCAAAAGTCACCGCGAAAAATCAACTCACTCTGCCCAAGGCGGTAGCTAACCGCTTTCCCGGCGTCGAGCACTTCGACATCACCACCGATGGCGAATCGATCACGCTGCGTCCGTTGCGGCAAAGCCGCGGCGATGAGGTACGGGCAAAGCTGGCCAGGCTGGGAATCACCGAACAGGACGTCAAGGATGCAGTCGCGTCGGTGCGCCGGTCGAGGTGACGCAACGCGTCGTCTTTGATACCTCTGTCGTTCTCTCGGCGCTAGTGTTTCAGGGCGGCAAGTTAGCGTGGTTGCGAGCCCACTGGCGTGATGGCGGATGCGTCCCGCTTGTGTCTCGCGATACAGCTGAGGAACTGCTAGGTATTCTGCAACGCGGAAAATTTAAGCTGACGTCTGAAGAACAGCGGGAACTTCTCGCCGATTATCTGCCCTACTGCGAAATAGTGAAGATCACAAAAGGGTGCCCCGTACAATGCCGCGATGCGAAAGACCAGCCATTTCTCGACCTGGCACAAAGCAGCAAGGCGGAGTCTCTCGTAACCGGAGATCGCGACTTGCTGGTGTTAGTAGGAAGAACTAAATTTCTGGTCGAAACGCCGGAGGAGTACCGGCGCAGAGTGAGATGGAACTGAAGGGTGAGAGCTATGGCTCACCCTTTCCTTTTTACAGAGCGGCTTCGGAGGTCTGCTCTTTCAACTCCGATGCAGGATGAGAGATGTCCTGCAGTACCCGATTGATCGTGCTCTCGGTGGGGTTGTTGGGCAGATGCAACACGCGGGCAGCCTTGTTGATGGTCTGGCAGAGCTGAAAGCGGTTTGGGATCTCTTTGTTTGCGGCGTAAACCAGTGATGAACGCAGGGCGGGCCTCCTCGGCCTTAGCATTTTCGCTACCTGTTTTGACATCTGAATCGCCTGCGTGGTCTTTCAGAAAAGAAAGTCCACCGAGCGACGTGTGTGAGCGGAAATGCCGATTGCGTTGGACGCTGAGCAGATGTCGCTGGAAGTGTGCTTGATCTAGTCGGCGATGTGTACTTCCATTCTACGCTACATGCAATTTCGGCATCGGCATACTGCCAAAATGCTATCTGGGCCATTGGCGTAATCGTAACCGTCTGCTTTGCGCTCCACTATCATGCGCGTCATTGGAGATCAGGCCAGCGACGAATGGTTTACATCCTTCGCTTCGCTCGTCAGGGGGCACTCCAGAAGCGCCCGCGCGATAGGATGTGAGTCCAATGGCGAAGCGTTCGAGATGGATGCACGCAGTGGGCGTAGTTGGCGGCTGGCTGTACGCACTGGGCGCGGTGTTGGGCGTGTACAGTGTCGGCGGCTCGGCGGTGCTGCGCGTGATCGGCGTGGTGCTGCTGGCGGTGTGGGCGCGGCGTTCGCTGACCGCGTGGATCTTTGTCGCCATGCTTGCCGGAGTGGAGCTCGGCGTCGATGCGCCGTGGCTGGCGGTCGAGTGCAAAGTATTCAGCGATATTTTTCTGCGGCTGATCCGCATGATCGTCGCGCCGCTGATTTTAGGCACGCTGGTCACGGGCATTGCCGGGCACGGAAGCCTGCGCCAAGTGGGGCGCATCGGCGTGAAGTCGCTGGTGTACTTCGAGGTAGTGACGACGCTGGCGTTGCTGATCGGTGTCGTGGCGATCAACCTGACGAAGGCAGGCGTGGGACTTTCGATGGCCGCCGCTCCGCAGGTGACTGCGGGTGGCCTATCAGCGGCGGCCGGCGGGCATCCAGTTGCCGAACATGGCTGGCAGTCGTTTCTGTTGAATGTGTTCCCGGAAAACATCGCGAAGTCGATTGCCGACGACCAGATTCTGCAGGTGGCGGTATTCGCGGTGCTGCTGGGGATTGCGCTCTCGATGTTGAAGGATGACCGGCGCCGGCCGCTGCTGGAGCTTGCCGAATCGCTGACGGCGGCAATGTTTGCCATCACCAACATCGTGATGTACGTCGCGCCGCTGGGCGTCGGGGGAGCGCTCGCGTATACGGTGGGGCAGCGTGGACTGGTCGTGCTGCTGCCACTGGCCAAACTGCTGGGCACGCTCTATGGGGCGCTGGCGGCGTTCCTGCTGCTGGTGCTGCTGCCAGCAGCGATATTGTTCCGTGTGCCGCTGCGCGGATTTATCAAGGCCGTGGCGGAGCCGGCAACGATTGGCTTTGCCACCAGTACGTCGGAAGCGGCGCTGCCTAGCGCGATGGAGGAGATGGAACTGTTCGGCGTACCGCGTCGGATTGTGGCATTTGTGATTCCCGCCGGTTACAGTTTCAACCTTGCCGGGTCGTCGGTGTATCTGGCGCTGGCGTCGATCTTTGTAGCGCAGGCCGCAGGGATGCGGATGGGCATAGGCGCCCAACTGGCGATGGTGTTTACGCTGATGCTGACCAGCAAGGGAGTGGCGGGCGTACCGCGGGCTACGCTGGTGGTGCTGCTGGCGACGGCCTCGACCTTCCGGCTGCCGACAGAGCCGATCTTCCTGATCCTGGGCGTCGATGCATTCGCAGACATGGGACGGACCGCGGTGAATGTGATCGGCAACTGTCTTGCGGCGGCGATTGTGGCGCGGAGCGAGGGCGAGCTGGGCGCGGAATGTTCCGGCGGGGGCGTTGCCCTTGACGGAGTAGGCGCGCTGCGTGAGAGATTGCTGTTGCAACCCTGTCGTAACAAGAACAGATAAGGGAGCCTGCCGATGGTTCGTGCTGGTGCGATGTTGTCGTGTGTTTCGTTGCTGATGACTGTGGCAGGTGCGCAGGTGAAGGACGGCGTGAAGCCGTTTGTGAAGGAAGAGGCGCCGGTGCTGGTGCTGAACCATGTGCGCGTGATCGACGGCACGGGCGCCGCGCCGATGGAAGACCAGCGGATCGATATTGAGAACGGGAAAATCACGCGCGTGCAGAGCGCGAAGCTGCGCAATGCGTATCCGCCGAATGCGAAGTTGCTGGACCTGACGGGCAAAACGGTGATGCCCGGGCTGGTGGGTATGCATGAGCATCTGTTCTACCCGACGCCCGGCAATGGAACACCGGGATATCAGCAGATGTACAGCGAGATGGCGGACAGCGCGCCGCGGCTCTATCTTGCAGGCGGCGTGACGACGGCACGGACGACTGGCAGCATCGAGCCCTATACCGATCTGGCGCTGAAGGCGGCAATCGACGCGGGCGAGACGCCGGGACCCAAGCTGCGGATCACCGGGCCGTATCTTGAAGGGACGCCGTCGCTAGGCCCGCAACTGCACTCGCTGAACGGGCCGGAGGACGCGGCGCGCACCGTAGACTACTGGGCCGACGAAGGCGTGACCAATTACAAGGCCTACATGCACATCACGCCGGAAGAGCTGAAGGCGGTGATCGACCATGCGCATGCCCGCGGGCTGAAGATTACTGGCCATCTGTGCTCGGTGGGATTCACGAAGGCCGCTGAGCTGGGCATCGACGATCTGGAGCACGGCCTGGTGGTGGATACGGAGTTTTCGCCGGGCAAGAAAGAGGGCGTCTGCCCGGGGCAGCGGGGCCCGATGCAGGCGATGGCGAAATCTCTGGATGTGGATGGGCCCGAGGTGCAGGCGATGATTCGCACCCTGGTCGAGCATCATGTCGCGGTGACTTCGACGCTTGCAATCTTTGAGAGCTTCGCGCCGAACCGGCCACCGCTGGCCGAGGAGATGGCGCCGAAGAAGGCCATGGCAACGCATGCGTGGTCTGATTTCGTAACCACGCGGGCAGAGATTGCTGAGCACGGCGAAAGCTCAAACTGGCCGGTGCTGCTGAAGAAAGAGATGCAGTTTGAGCGCTCGTTTGTAAAGGCCGGCGGGTTGCTGCTGGCGGGCTGCGATCCGACGGGATACGGCGGCATCCTGCCGGGCTTCGGCGATCAGCGCGGACTGGAGTTGCTGGTGGAGGCGGGGTTCACGCCGGTGGAGGCAATCCACATCGCTACGCAGAACGGAGCGACTTATCTGGGCAAGCAGGAGCATATCGGAAGCATCGCAGCGGGGCACGATGCTGACCTGGTGGTGCTGGAAGGAAATCCCGCGGCGAAAATCGAGGACGTAGAAAAGGTAGAGACGGTCTTCAAGGCCGGCGTGGGCTATGATCCGGCGAAGCTGCGGGCCTCTGTGGCGGAGATGGTGGGCATCCGGTAAGGGGGCTCGGATGTTCCACGTGGAACATTAAACGACAGATGTCGTATATCTATTCCAATGTGGGACATATTCCCATTTTGGGCTTGCGTGACTCAGATAACGCGGGCCTATACTGGGCTGCACCGGGCCACAGGGAGCTTGCGTCGCCATTTCCTTCCGTTCATCCCTGACTCCTCCATTGTCCTAATTGCCGGCGGTGCGTGCGTTCCCTAATTTCTTCTGAGGAGAACCGCTATGGCTACAACAACTGTTCCGGCGACTCGTGCGAGTCGATCCGGACAAATTGAATGCATTTCTACACCAGGCTGTCGGCGACATGGGCGCTGCGCTGCATGCCAGTGTCGTGCTGATGGGCGACAAGCTGGGCTTATTTCGAGCCATGCGCGATGGAACACCGGTGACCTCACAGCAATTGAGCGAGCAAACCGGGGTGCGCGAGCGTTATGTACGCGAGTGGCTGAAGGCTAATGCCGCGAGCAAGTACGTGGATTACGATGCCGCCACGGACACCTACAGCCTGAACCCGGAGCAGGCATTTGCGCTGGCAGAGGAGAATACCGCGCTCGACCTGCCGGGCTTCCACTACATGCTGGCATCGCTGATGCGTGACGAGGATAAGCTGGCGGCCGCATTCCGCGAAGGACGTGGATTCGGCTGGCATGAACACGATAAGGACCTGTTCGTGGGGTGCGAACGCTTCTTCCGGCCGACATATCTCACGCATCTGGTTTCAGAGTGGATCCCCGCGCTGACCGGTGTGGAGGCGAAGCTGAAGGCTGGGGCGAAGGTCGCGGATATTGGCTGCGGGCATGGCGCGTCCACGCTGCTGATGGCGAAGGCGTATCCAAAGTCGAAGTTCACCGGCTTCGATTACCACGATGGGTCGATCGCCAGTGCGCGGGCATCGGCGAAGCGGCAGAGGCATGCAGGACAGCGTGAACTTTGAGGTGTCGCCGGCGGCGGCGATTCCGGGCAGCGGCTATGATCTGGTGACCTGCTTCGATTGCCTGCACGACATGGGCGATCCGGTGGGCGCGGCGAAGCATATCCGTGAGGCTCTGGCGCCCGGTGGCACCTGGATGGTGGTGGAACCGATCGCCGGCGACGATACAGCGGCGAACCTGAACCCGGTCGGGCGGATCTACTACTCAGCGTCGACGCTGTGTTGCGTGCCAGCTTCACTGTCTCAGGAAGTCGGGCTGGGGCTGGGCGCACAAGCGGGGGAAAAGCGCCTGCGCGAGGTGCTGCAGGAAGGCGGATTCTCCCAAGTGCGACGCGCGGCGGAGACGCCGTTCAACATGGTGCTGGAAGTGCGCGTGTAGGAGCATTTTCACATCCTCGATGTGCAGCCAGGTTTTCCGAAGCCTGACGGCTGACGCAGGGACTACGGCGTTCCGCGCGCTGGCGCTGCCGCTGGTCCGGGCGATGTCTTGCCTGCCAAACGGCCGCAAGGCCATTCAGCAACGTGCAACCGGCGTGGAAGCAGTGCGGGCACTGCCGGCGGCACACTCAGGGCACGGCGCAACATAGGTGGATATGTCAGGCGCGCCGTGCGCGGCGGCGCAGCCAATGACGCGCCAGCTCATATTCGGGCGTACTGGTAGGGGACAGCCGACGGACCAGGATCAAGTGACGCCCGACAAGGAGCCGGATCGCCTTTTGGACAGCGGATTTGGAGAGGCCGCTGGCTTCGGCGATCTGGCGAAGGCTCATGGGGATGCGCCGTTCGCCGGAGCGAAAGAGAGCGGTCCAAAGCACGAGATAGACAAGGAATGCCGGAGCGGAGCGGTCGTGCCCGACTAAATCGGGCAGGAGAACATCGAGCACGTACTCGTCGATCGCGATATGCGCGCTATGGTTCATGGAACTATAGTGCCATATGATAGAGACGGGTTGCGGCGCGACGGAGCACCGGGAAAGAATGCATGCCGGAGGAGACAACAATGATTCGAGGCATCAAGTTTGTGAGCATCCCCGTGGCCGACCAGGACCGTGCCCTCGCGTTTTACACCGAGAAACTCGGTTTTCGCATCACCACCGACCAGCCCTTTGACGGTAAGCAGCGGTGGTTGGAACTGGCGATTCCGGGAGCGGAGACGGGCGTGGTGCTGTTCCGGACGGACGAGGGGCCGCAGCCGGGGACTTTCATGAACATGTCTTTGTGGACCGACGATGCCAGTAAGACCGCAAAGATGCTGAAGGAGCGGGGAGTGGAATTTGTTTCGGAGCCGAAGAAGGAATCGTGGGGCACCTCGGCGATCTTCAGGGATTCCGAGGGGAACCGCTTTGTGCTGAGTTCGCGCTAGATTCGAGCATGTGTCCGGCTACGGACATGCGATTCCGCAATTGAACACGATTAACTTTCAGGTCATCCGTGCAGGCATCGCGAATGCGCTGATTTCAAACGCAATTCGGCAACCGGTGCAACGGTTCGAGACGTGCTCCTTCTCCCCGTTGATTTTCTCCTGTGAGGCCGGCATGCAGCGTTTTCTTGGGTATTTTCGTTTCAGCCTCCGCCAGTTGCGCAAGAACCCTTCGTTTGCCATCGCGGCGGTGGCCACGCTGGCGCTGGGGATCGGTGCCACGACCGCGATCTTCAGCCTGGTGAATGCAGTTCTGCTGAAGCCCCTGCCATATCCCGAGGCGAACCGGCTGATGCGGATTACGCAGGAAGACCACTCAGTAGGCGCGCCTGTTCCGGAGTCGTTGAGCTATCCGGACTATTTTGATTGGCGGGCGGAGAACCGAGCTTTTTCAGGACTGGCCTCTTATTCGGGACGGAATTTGTCGCTGACCGGCGACGGCCAGGCGCAGCAGGTTGGCGTCTATGTCGTCTCCTCGAATCTGTTTCAGGTGCTGGGTGTCGCGCCCATGCTGGGCCGCGATTTTCGCTGGGATGAGGAACACGCCGGCAATCGCGCGATCATGCTGAGTTATCCGCTCTGGCTCTCCCGCTTCGGCGGACAGCGCGATGTCGTTGGCCAGCAGATCAAGTTGGACGGCGAGCCTTACACGGTCGCCGGCGTGATGCCGAAGGGCTTCCTATTTCCGGCGGAGACGAGTGTAGAGGCCTGGACCTCGATCGCGACGGACGCAGAAGGCAAAGATCCGTCGACGCAGCAGCGAGGTCAGGACGGATTGGAAGTCATCGGCCGGCTGAAGCCGGGGGTGACCGTAGAGCAGGCGAAGGCGGACCTGAGCAGCGTGGCGCGCGGACTGGCGGTGCGGTATCCCGACTCGAACAAGTGGTACACGACGGCTACCGTAATGCCGGAGCTGGAACACCTGGTAGGCAAAACTCGGTCCGCGCTGGAGGTGCTGTTCGGCGCAGTGGGACTACTGCTCTTGATTGCGTGCGTGAACGTCGCAGGGCTGATGCTGGTACGCAGTTCGCGGCGGAGCGGAGAGATTGCGCTGCGCAGCGCGCTGGGCGCAACGCGGAGAGAAATTGTCTGGCAGTTGCTGACCGAATCGGTGGTGCTCTCGATGATTAGCGGACTCGCGGGCATCGTGCTGGCAAGCATGATTTTGAAGGAGCTGGCTCTGCTGTTTCCCAAAGCGCTGCCGAGACTGGGCGACGTTTCGGTCGATCTTCCCGTCTTTGCCTTTGCGATGGCTGTTTCGGTTTTGACCGGGATTCTCTTCGGGGTGGTTCCGGCATTGCGAGTCTCTTCCATGGCGCCGGCTCTGGCGTTGCGTGATGGCACGCGTACCGTGACCAGCGGCCGCAGTCATCATCGGATGCAGACATGGCTGGTGATCGGCGAGACGGCGCTGGGCCTGGTGCTGCTTGTCGGGGCTGGTCTGCTGATCCGCAGCTTCGCAAGCGTCCTGCGGGTCGACCCGGGGTTCGATTCACATAACGTGCTGACGGCCCGCTACACGATGCCGGATGTGGGCTATTCGCATGACCACAAGATTCATTTCGTTGAGGAGCTGATGTCGCGGCTCAACACGCTGCCAGGTGTGAAGTCGGCATCCGCGGGATGGCCAATGCCGATGTCGGGCAGCGATGCGACGATCTCGTTTACGGTCGAGGGCCATCCTGTGGCCAAGGCCGATCATCCGAGCGAGGCAATTGGGCTGGCGTTGCCGGGATATTTCGAAGCCATGCGAATTCCGCTGATCGCAGGCAGAACCTTCAATAAGCTCGATCAGCCGGCGAGTCCGCCGGTGATCATCATCGACCAGGCGTTTGCGAAGAAATATTTCGCAGGAGTGAACCCGATCGGAAAGCACGTTACGGCGGATCTTGGCGATGATGTCGTCGAGCATCCGGTGCGCGAGGTTGTGGGAATAGTGGGCGATATTCGCCAGCGTGGACTGGCAGTGGAGCCGGTGCCGCACTATTACCTGCCGTGGACCCAGGCGGTGATCACGACACCGTATCTGGTGATGCGGACGAGCGGCGATCCGGCGACGCTGGAGCGTGCCGTAAGGACGACGGTGGCGGACATCGATTCGAACATCCCGGTCTATCACCTGCATCCGCTTGACTTCTATGTATCGCAAGCGGTGGCACCAGCGCGTTTTCAGACAATTTTGCTGACGGCATTTGCAGCGGTCGCTTTGCTGCTCGCGGCGGGGGGTCTCTACGGCGTGCTGGCATACATTGTCGAGCAACGGGCGCTGGAGATTGCGTTGCGGCTGGCTGTGGGCGCGCAGCGGGGCGATGTGCTGCGGATGATCCTCCGGCGCGGCATGGTGCTGGCGGCCATCGGAGTTGCGGCGGGACTGGCCATCTCTTTCGCAGTCACGCGCTTTCTTGCGACGTTGCTCTATGGTGTGAAGCCGTTCGACGCGCTGACCTTCTGCGGAATGTCGCTCGTGCTGCTGGGGGTCGCGTTTGTGGCCAGCGTGGCGCCGGCCTATCGCGCAGCGCAGACCGATCCGATGACGACGCTTCGCACGCAATAGGACTGAGCTACTCGAGCGTAGGGAGGCGGAGGTCGGCGTACTGGCGGTTGCGTTCGAGGCAGAGCGCTTCGACGACTAACTCGTGGTCGTCGCGTTGCGGCAGGCCGGAGACGGTGACCGATCCGATGACCCCGGTGCCGGCGATGGTGATGGGAAACGCGCCGCCGTGGCTTGCGTAGTCGGCTAGCGGAAGGTCGTACTTTTCCTGCAGAGTGACATTGCGCGCCTTGAGCGAGAGGCCGACGGCGTAGCTGCTGCGATTGAGACGCGCGACAACATTGGCTTTGCGGCGGGCCCATTCTGCGTTATCGGGCGAGGTGCCGTGCAGTGCGGCATAGAAGAGCGGGGCGCCAGCCTGGTTGCCAAGATGCGGGGCGAAGCGGCGAATGTCGATGACAATCGCGAGCTGGCGCTCCTGAGCGAGCTCATGCAGCGTCGAGCCGAGCTGCCACGCATCGTCTTCGTTGAAGGAGGTCCACTGTAGCTCGCGCTCTTGGCGCGCAATGCGGTCGAGATCGTCTTCTTTTGCCATGGTGAGTTGCTTCCTTGCATAGATCGTAGAACAGCGGATCTCTTCGCTGCGGGACGTTGCCGCTTCGGCCGGGATGGCGATTATTTCAGAAGCACACTGACGATCGACGCAGACATGAGATTCGCCATGGTGCCGGCCAGCATAGCGCGCAGGCCGAGGCGTGCCAGCTCGTTGCGGCGCTCCGGGATGAGCGCGCCAATGCCGCCAATCTGGATGCCGATGGAACTCAGGTTGGCAAAGCCACAGAGCGCGAAAGTAGCGATAGTGAAGGATCGCGGATCAAGCGTGCTTTTGAGCGCGCCGAGGTCGGAGTAGGCGATGAGCTCGTTGATGACCATCCGGGTACCGAGCAGGTTGCCGACGATGGGTGCCGAGTGCCAGGGGATGCCGATGAGCCACGCGATGGGCGCGAAGATCCAGCCAAGGACTTCGTCGAGCGACGTGGGAAACGGGATGTGGTGCGGACTGAGCCAGTTGTGCACGCCGCCGAAGATGCCGTTGACCAGCGCGATGAGCGCGACGAAAGAGACAAGCATGATGGCCACGTTGAAGGCGAGCCGCCCGCCGTCGATGGTGCCGCGTGCAACGGCGCCCAGGAAGTTTTCTTCGCGGTGCTCTTCCGTTTCAGGCAGATGCACGTGGCCGAGCGTGTCGGGGATTTCGGTTTCCGGCACCAGCATCTTTGCGACCAGGATGGTACCCGGGGCGGTCATGATGACGGCGGCCAGCAGGTGCTTGGCGTCGATTCCGTAGAGGATATAAGCGGCCATGATGCCGCCGGAGACGTGCGCCATGCCGCTGGTCATGATGGTCATCAGCTCGGAGCGCGTCAGGCTGCGCGAGAAAGGGGCGTATGGAGAGCGGCGCTTCGGTTTGCCCCATGAAGATGGAGGCCGCCACGTTGAGCGATTCGGCTCCAGAGATGCGCATCGTCCGCTGCATGCCCCAGGCAAAGCCGCGAATGATGATCTGCATGATGCCGAGGTGGTAAAGCGCGGCAAAGAGCGCAGAGATGAAGATGATGGTGGGCAGCACCTGGAAAGCGAAGATGGCGCCGAAGGAGGAGTGCTGCTTGCCAAGATCCCCAAAGATAAATTCCGAGCCGGCGAAGGCGTAGCTGAGCAGCTTGTTGACGCCGTTCCCGGCCGATGCCATGGCGTCGCGGCCGAAGCTCCAGCGCAGCACGAGAAAAGCAAAGGCGATTTGCAGGCCGACGCCCCAGGCCACGGTGCGTATGCGGATGGCGCGACGATTCGTAGAGAAGAGCCATGCCAGCAGCAGCATGGTGAGCAGGCCAAGGATTCCAGTGAATCGCGCCAAAGATCAGTCCTGAACGGGGTTTCTAGATTGCAGTCTGGGCCAGAGTATCGCGGGTGAGCACTTCGTGCACCAGCGGCGTGGGGCGGGGCGGCGCATCCGCGATGACGATGGCCTCGGCGATCATGCGTTCCGGCGCGGTAAAGCGCTGCGCGTCGTCTGCGAAGAGTGTGCAGAGAGGATCGCCGGCGCGGAGCTGAGCGCCGAGTTTTGCGTGCATCTCGATGCCGGCGTGGGCGGAGACGGGTTCGTCGAGCTTTGTGCGGCCGGCGCCGAGGCGCTGCAGAGCCCAGCCGATGGCCGCGGTATCGATAGAAAAGAGATAGCCGGAGCGGGAGGCGCGCAGCTTCGCGGCGGTGCGCCGGTGTGTGGGTAAGAGCGGCCAGATCGCCGCCCTGCAACCCGACCATCTGTTTGAAATGCCGGAGCGCCGATCCGTCTGTCGAACAGTGCCTCGGCACGCAGGCGGCCATCCTGCGGCGTTTTGCTGACGCCGGTGAGGTGCAGCATCCAGCCGGCAAGCAGAAGTGATAGCTCGCGGAGCTCTTCGCTGAGCTCGTGGCGTTCTCCGCGAAGGAGGGTTAGGGCCTCAAGAATTGCGACCGAGTTCCCGGTGAATCTTCCCAGCGGCTGCGACATATCTGTAAGCAGGGCGACAGTGCGGGTGCCGGCGGCTTCTCCGGCTTCGACCATCAGACCTGCGAGGAAGCGGGAGACGGCAGGGTCGGGAAGAAACGCGCCGGAACCGGTCTTCACATCCAGCACCAGCGCGTCGAGGCCTTCGGCGAGCTTCTTGCTCATGATGGAAGAGGCGATGAGATACGGACTCTCAACTGCGCCGATGTGATCGCGGAGCGCGTAGAGCTTGCGGTCTGCAGGAACGAGATCGGCGGACTGGCCGACAATGCAGCAGCCAGCACTCGTCGATGACGCGTTGCATCTCCGCAGGTGAGAGCGTGGTGCGATAGCCGGGGATGGATTCGAGCTTATCGAGTGTGCCGCCGGTGTGGCCGAGCGCGCGGCCGCCGACCATGGGGACGCGCAGCCCAGCGGCCGCGGCAATGGGAGCAACGAGAAACGAGGTCTTGTCGCCGACGCCCCCGGTGGAGTGTTTGTCGACAGTAGGACGAGCAGGGCCACCGTTGGCGGGGCGGCGCAGATCGAGCTGCACCCCGGAGGTACGCATCGCCTGGCTGAGCGCCTGAACCTCCACGGGCTCCATCCCGCGCAAAAAAGTGGCCATCAGAAAAGCGCTGAGCTGCGCGTCATCGATGGAGCCGTCGCCGGCGCCATGGGCGATGTGTCTGATCTCATCGGCCGTGAGCGCGTGGCCGTCGCGCTTGCGGCGGATGATGCTCGCGGTGTCGAGGGCTGCGGCTGGGTTATTTGGCATGTGCGAGGAAGAATCCGAATGGGAGCAGATCGGCGAGCGTGAGGACTTGTGGTGCTCCGTCGAAAGCAAAGAGTACGAAGCCATCGGGCGGCATGAACTCGGCGAGCACCTGGCGGCAGGCGCCGCATGGCGAGCAAGGCTGCATCCCCCAGGTTCGTTACTGCTACGGCGACGATTCGAATTTGCGGGCCATGCTGTGCAACGGCGCGGACCACAGCGGAGCGCTCCGCGCAGATGCTGAGACCGTAGGCGGTGTTCTCAACGTTGGCTGCGCTGACGATCTCTCCGCTTTCCAACAGCAGGGCTGCGCCCACCCGGAAGCGGGAATAGGGAGCATACGCCTGCTGCGCGGCTTTCCTCGCGGCGGAACGCAGCTCTAACTGCCGCGCGGCAGAGATCGTGATGGGGGAGGAAGACATCTCGTTCGAGGCTACTGAGAGGACGGCTGGCTGGCAACTGCCGAGGCGCAAGCATGTGCGCGCCTGAGCAACAGTGGCGGCCGCATCCTGATCCGGCAAGGGTTGTTGTCATATCATCAGGGGAACTCACTTCCAAACGCAGGAAAACGGGTATTCCCCTTGAAGACTCACGATCCAGGGCGCAGAGTACTGCCCGATCTAATTCTGGCCGCGGTGACTCTCACGGCGATCGCCACGGTCGCGCTTCCGTTTCTTTCTCACCATATTCTGGCCTACTACGCCGATGACTTTTTCTATTATTTGCAGATTGCACGCAATCTGGCCCATCACGGCAGGTCCACCTTTGACGGAATAACCCTGACCAACGGCTATCACCCATTGTGGCTGCTGGTTGTTGCGGCCTTCTACTTCTGCGGCGGGGACCAGGGAGTTTTCGCTGGTGTTGCGGTGCTCACTGTGGCGGCCACGGTGAGTACGTATTTGATCACGCAGAAGCTCCTCAGCCGCCACTCCATCAACATGCCTATCGCTGCGTTCTGGGCGGCATGGGCGGCCCTGTTCGCTCTTTCCATGGACCGGACGGGCATGGAGGTCGTTCTTGCGGTGCCGCTGTTGCTGGCGTTTTTGTTGTTCGTTGACGGCGAAGATTACCTGCGATCGCCGCGCGCTACGGTATGGGCCGGATTCCTGGCAGCTCTGGTCATCCTGTCGCGACTGGATACGGTTCTGTTGCTGGTCCTCTATTTCATCGGTCTGCTGCTGACGGAGCATCGCTCGCTGCTGCTGCGCCGCGTGCCCTGGATCTGCCTCGGACTGGCTCCCGTTTTCGTTTATGCAGCGACCAATCTCTGGTTCTTTGGAAGTCTGGGCCCAGTCTCGAGTAGTGCCAAGCACCTTCAGCCTGGGTATACCTTCAGCGCGAAAACGTTGGAGAGTCTGTTCCATCCGCTAGGCCTGGTGGCGATGGCCTTTCTGATTCCGGCGCTGCTGCTGATCGTCGCTGGATTTGCCTCTGGCATGGTCCGACGCAGACAGCCGGTGCTTTTCTGGGTCATGTTGGCGTTTACGCCGGTGTATCTGGTTGTGTTGTCGGTATCCAGCGATTGGGGCCTGTGGATTTGGTACCGCTATCCGTTTATTGTGTCGGCCATTGGTGGCCTGTTGCTGCTGCGCAGTCTGCTTGCCGGCTGGTCATGGACGCAGTACATTTTGCCGCCTGCGGCATTCGTGCTTTGCGCGTTGTTTTGCGTGGGACTGCGCAAGACGCCGGAAAATGCTCAAGTCGTGGATTTGGCGGATCAGCTCAAGGGTTTTGCGGATGGGCATCCCGGAATTTATGGAATGGGTGATTCAGCAGGAACCCCGGCCATTGTGATTGGCCAGCCCATCGTGCAGCTGGAAGGGCTGACGATGGACAAGAAATTCCTCGATAACATTCGCGAACAACGAAACCTGCTGGATGTGCTGAAGGAATACCGCGTTCAATATTACGTCTCTACCAATGCTGTGCCTTCGGGCAACGGCTGCTTCGAACTGAGTGAGCCGAAGGTGGCAGGACCGCGCTCGCCGCACATGCGCGCGACATTGTGCCGTCCACCGTCAAAATTCTTCCGGTCTGGGGAATTCGCGGTCTGGGTCTTCGATCTTCAATAGTCAGAAGTCAGAGTTCGTTCGCTGAATCGGAATCCGGAGTCGTTGAACTCGCAGAGGTGCACTCGCAGGCACGTCGCAGGAGCAGGTCACGTTCCCGGGTGTTGCGCGCGAGCGCCGCGGCGCGCTCGAACTCCGGACATGCTTCGTTGTAGCGCCCGAGGCGGAAGAGCAGCTCGCCGCGCACGCTGGGCAGACGGTGATATTTGGCCAGCGATGGCTCCGCGGCGATCTCGTCGATCAAATCGAGTCCGGCCTGGGGACCGAATGCCATGGCGAGTGCCACGGCGCGGTTAAGCTCCACGATCGGCGATGGCTGCCGCTGGGCAAGCGCAGCGTAGATATCTGCGATCCGCTTCCAATCGGTATCGTCACCGCTGCGGGCGCGTGCATGGCAGGCGGCGATCTGCGCCTGCAACGTATAAGGGCCGGGCGTTCTGACTGAGCTCTTCGGCGCGGAGCAAGCGCGGCCAGCCCACGGCCGATGAGGATCTGGTCCCAGCGGTTGCGATCCTGGTCGAGCAGCAGAATGGGCTCGCCAGCCGGCCCGAGGCGCGCCGCCGAGCGCGAGGCCTGGATCTCCATCAACGCCACCAGGCCGTGGACTTCCGGCTCCTGGGGCGCAAGCCCGGCGAGGATGCGGCCCAGGCGTAGCGCATCTTCGCACAGTGCGGGCCGCAGCCAGTCTTCGCCGGCGGTGGCGGAGTAGCCCTCGTTGAAGATCAGGTAGACGACTTCAAGGACAGACGAGAGCCGCGCTGCGCGGTCGAGGCCGGTGGGCACCTCGAAGGGCACGTGCGCTTCTGCCAGCGTGCGCTTGGCGCGTACGATGCGCTGCGCGATGGTGGGTTCCGGAGTGAGGAAGGCGCGTGCGATCTCGGGCGTGGTGAGTCCGCCGAGCAGGCGAAGTGTGAGCGCGACGCGCGATTCCGGCGAGAGCACGGGATGGCAGGAGATGAAAACCAGACGCAGCAGGTCGTCCTGAATATCGCCGTCCGCTGCGGCGGCAAGCGCGGTGGCGAAGTCGGCAAAGGAGCGCTGCTGCTGCTCCTCCAGCTCGCGCGCAAGCTCTTCATGTTTGCGTTCCAGCCGCGTATTGCGGCGCAGGATGTCGATGGCACGATGCTTGGCCGCGGCCATGAGCCACGCGCCAGGGTTCTGCGGGACGCCGGACTCCGGCCACTGCTCGAGCGCTGCGACCAGGGCATCCTGAGCGAGCTCTTCGGCGATGCCGACATCGCGCACGATGCGCGTTAATCCGGCGATGACGCGCGCGGATTCCATACGCCAGACAGCGTCGATGGTGCGATCGATCTGGTTGCGGTCAATGTCAGGAGATGGCCACGGCTGGTTATCACATGGATGTGTCCAGTCCCGATGAAAGCATCTTCCGGCGCGTACGCGCAAACCCAAGGGACCAGGCAGGAGCCTAGAGCACGGGGCGGATTTCAAACTCCGCTTCGATGCTTGGCCCCTGCAGCGTGGGACAGCGCTTCATCCAGGCGATGGCTTCTTCCAGCGAGGCTACATCGATGATGTTGACGCCGGCGATCAGCTCGGCCGATTCGGTGAATGGGCCGTCGACGGTGTGGGATTTTCCATCCGCGATGTGCAACCGAGTGGCATTGGCGCTAGGCTGCAGGCGCTCGACAGCGACCAGCACGCCAGCCTTGCGCATTTCGTCGTCGTAACGCTGCATGGCGGCGATAAGTTCGGGATCGGGTGGCCCAGAGTCCATCCACTTCTCGGTCTTGCGCAGAACGACAAATCGCATGGTTGCACCTCGGAAGTTTATGTGCGTACCGGCATCAAAGTGCGCAGGCGCGGCTCCTGCAGATAGACGGCAGCCCACAACAGTATGGCGAAATAGAGAGGGAAGAGGGTGTTGAAAAACAGTGGAGCACCGATGCGCAACTGAGATACGACCGCGCCACCAAGATACCCCGTGAGAAGCACTGCGCCCAAAGACGGCGGTAGACGGGAGAGCGTAAAGAGCAGTGCAGATGAGCAGAATGATCCCGATGGGAACGGAGAGGTGTAACGGGAACCCTAGCTGCGTCATTGCCTTCGTTACTGGGAGCGGCCGAACGAGCTTCATCACGCCATCGAAGAGCAGAAATAGAGTGGTGAGTATGGTGAGAATGCGGCCGGTCCAAAGACGCGCTTTTGACGGCGCAGCAGTTTCGACGGATATAGGCATAACTGTCCTCCTCGCAATTCTTTTGGTTTCGTGGTGAGGTCCGCGCCCTTCCTGCAAGAAGAGCGCGGATGATGGATCAGGCAGAGCGTGTTTGCATCTCGGTGAAACCCTCGGCTGCCTTCTGCACTTCGGCGGGGAAGTCGGTCATCTCCTGGATCTGGCGGACTTCGATGGTTTCGTTCGGCGGAGGCCGGGCATCGCGTGGCCCACTGAATCGCCTCTTCCTTCGACTTCACCTGGATCATCCAGAAGCCGCCGAGCACCTCCGTCGCTTCGGCGAATGGGCCGTCTGTCACCTTCGGCTTGCCTCCGGCAAAGGAGACGCGCGCGCCCATGGAAGGCGGATGCAGCCCCTCGAGCGCGAGCAGCACGCCGGCCTTCTGCAGCTCTTCGTTGTACTTCATCATGGTATCGACGGCCTTGGCATCGGGCATGGTGCCCGGTGCTGCCTGCTCGTATCCCTTCGGGATCATCAGCATCATGAATCGCATGGGTCCCTCTCCTTAACGTGCGGCCTGCGTGGCCAAAGCCGGTTCGCCGGTGCACGTGTCGTCTGGATTCATCAACGGCCGGATGGTGACCTGGCCGTCGCCGGCAATCTTGAGGAAACGCTTTGAGGATTCGATAGCGGCCTCTTTGGAGGGCAATTCGAGGATGGCGAAGCCGCCGATGATCTCCGTGGACTCGATGTAGGGCCCATCCGTGATGGTCAACTTGTCCCCGGACTGAACGACGCGCGCGCCCTGGTGGAGCGGAGTCAGGCCACCGGTAGCGACCAGCTCGCCGGACTTCATGGACTCTTCGATCAGCTTGTTCATCTGGTCCATGTACTCCTTGCTGGGCGGACCCTGATGGGCGGACGGATTGGGTGTATAGAAAGTGAGGAATTGCATCGGTGTGTCTCCTTAATGGCGATGATCGGGGTTTTCGCGGAATTTCTCCGGGAAGCGCCCTCTATCGACGCGTCGAACGAACGGGGCGAGAATCGACAAGCTTGCGGATTTTTTTTTGTGGCGCTCGCTGCGGTAGCCCCCGGGCAACGTCCGGCATTCTACTTGGAGAGCGATCCGGGAAGCTGCGGTTCTGGTTAATCGTTGTCTGCCTCGGGACCAACCGACAGGGCGAAGGTGTGAGACAGCGGGAATTACAGGCGGGAGGAGGGCGCCGTCTGAGCATCTGACCAACGGAGCGGAATGGCGAAAGAGAAGGCAAAGTCGAAGCAAGCCGGAGACGTGCTCGAGCAATTCCATCCGGTCACGGCGGAGTGGTTTCGTGCCGTCTTCGATCGGCCGACATCGCCCCAGGTGCTGGGTTGGCCGGCGATTGCGCGGGGAGACCACACGCTGATCCTGGCGCCGACCGGCACTGGCAAGACACTAACGGCGTTCCTCTGGTGCCTGAACCGGCTCATGCTCGAGCCTGCGCCGGAGGGATCGGCTGCGTGCCGCGTCATCTATATCAGTCCGCTGAAGGCTCTGGCGGTGGACGTGGAGCGCAACCTGCGCTCGCCGCTTGCCGGGATTGCAAACATGGCGCGACGCGCAGGGGTCGCGGTGCGCGAGCCGGGCATCGCGGTGCGCACCGGTGACACTTCACAGAAGGAGCGCGCTCTTTTTCGCCGGCATCCGGCCGAGATATTGATCACGACGCCGGAGTCGCTGTATCTGCTGCTGACCTCCGATGCTGCCGCAGGCCTCCGCGGCGTGGACACCGTAATTGTGGATGAGATTCACGCTCTGGTGCCGACCAAGCGCGGCGCGCATCTGGCGCTGTCGCTGGAGCGGCTGCGGGCGATTACGGAAAAGCCCTTCCAGCGTATCGGTCTTTCCGCCACGCAGCGGCCGTTGGAAGAGGTGGCTCATTTTCTGGCCGGTGCCGACGGAGCTGTTGCTGGTTCACCCGCGTCCGCCGCGGAGTCGCCTGCCGAGGCTTCTGCTGATCTGGCCCACGAGATGGAGGCAGGTTTCACTCGCGACGAGACTGGCGAATCCGTTGCTGCGCGCGAGGAGCAAGCGGTGCGCTTCCGGCCGGTGACGATCGTGAATGCGAACGAGCCGAAGCGTCTGGAGCTGCGCATCGAAGTGCCGGTGGAGGATATGGCTCGGCTTGGGCAAGTCGAGGAGATGCCGAGTGGCGCGGCGTCGCAGGGGCCGAAGCGCACCTCGATATGGAGCGCGATCCACCCGCGGCTGTTGGCGATTGTGCGCGAGCGGACATCTACGCTGATCTTTGTCAACAACCGTCGCACAGCAGAACGGCTGGCGGGCGCGATCAACGATCTTGCGGGGGAAGCAGTCGCACGCGCGCATCATGGTTCGCTTGCGGCGGCGCAGCGTTCGGAGATCGAAGAGCTGCTGAAGGCGGGAAAAATTCGCGCGCTGGTGTGCACGTCGTCGCTGGAACTGGGCATCGACATGGGCGCGGTGGACCTGGTGATCCAGATCGAAGCCCCACCATCTGTTGCGAGCGGGATGCAGCGCATCGGGCGCGCCGGGCACCACGTGGGCGCGGCGAGCGAAGGCATCATCTTTCCGAAGTACCGCGCAGACCTGGTGGCGTGTGCAGCGGTGACGCGTGCCATGCACGAGGGGCTTGTGGAGTCGACGCGCTATCTGCGCAACCCGCTGGATGTGCTTGCCCAGCAAATCGTCGCGACCGTGGCGCAACCGCCTCGCGTCTCTCGTACGCCGCGTTCGCGGAAAGAACCGCCTCCTCCAGCCGAGATCACCGTCGAAGATGTTGTTCGCGATCGTGCGCAGTGCGGCGCCGTTTGCGGAGTTGAGCCGCGGCGCGTTTGAGGGCGTGCTCGATCTACTGGCGGGGCGCTATCCGTCGGATGAGTTTGCCGAGCTGCGCCCGCGCATCACATGGGACCGCGTGCGCAACCTGCTGACGCCGCGCGAAGGCTCGAAGATGCTGGCGATCCTGAATGGAGGCACGATTCCGGATCGCGGGTTGTATGGCGTCTTTCTCTCCGGGACAGAGGGGCGTCCGGTGCGCGTGGGCGAGCTGGACGAAGAGATGATCTTCGAGAGCCGCACGGGCGAAACGTTCATCCTGGGCGCGACGACGTGGCGCATCGACGAGATCACGCACGATCGCGTGCTGGTGTCACCCGCTCCGGGCGAGCCGGGCAAGATGCCGTTCTGGCATGGAGACACTGCCGGGCGGCCGCTGGAGTTCGGCCGGCGCATCGGCGCGCTGGTGCGCGAGCTGCGCGAGATGCCGCGCAATGCGGCGCATCTCGCGACTGACCCGGGAGCACGACCTGGAGCCGCAGGCCGCGGAGAATCTGCTTGCGCTTTCTCGCCGATCAGGAACTAGCAACCACAGCGGTGCCCGATGATCGCACCATCGTGATTGAGCGCGTTCGCGATGAGCTGGGCGACTGGCGCGTGTGCGTGTTGACGCCCTTCGGCAGCCGCGTGCATGCGCCATGGGCCATGGCAATCAGCGGCCGGCTGCGTGCAAGCGGTCGCGGCGATGTGGAGACGATGTGGGCCGACGACGGATTTGTGCTGCGCTTTCCGGAGACGGATGCGCCGCCCGATCCGGAGCTGATCCTGCTCGATCCTGCGGAGGCTTCTGATCTGGTGCTGCGGCAGTTGGGCTCGACCGCGCTCTTCTCAGCGAAGTTTCGCGAAGCTTCCGCCCGCGCGCTATTGCTGCCGCGGCGACGGGCAACAGGCCGCGCTCCGCTGTGGGCGCAGCGCAAACGCGCCTATGACCTGTTGAGCGTCGCGGCGCGATATCCGGCGTTCCCGATGCTGCTGGAGGCCTATCGCGAGTGCGTCCGCGATGTCTTCGACATGCCGGCATTTCTGGAGGTGCTGCGCTCCGTGAATGCGCGCACGACGCGCGTGCATGTTGCCGACTCGAAGACGCCATCGCCGTTTGCGTCGTCGCTGCTGTTCAGCTATGTCGCGAACTACATCTACGACGGCGATGCGCCGCTGGCGGAGAGGCGTGCGCAGGCATTGTCGATCGATCAGGAACAGTTGCGCGAGCTGCTGGGCGATGCCGATCTGCGCGAACTGCTGGATGCCGATGCGATCGCCGAGGTGGAAGAGCAACTGCAGGCGCTGACGGAAACCCAGAAGGCGCGCAGCGCGGACGGCATCCACGATCTGCTGCTGCGGCTGGGCGATCTGAATCGTGCAGAGCTGCTGCGCCGGCTGGCCGCGCCGGATGTGGCGATTCACACCGAGCGGCTGCTGCGAGCGAAGCGGTTGCTGGAGGTGAAGATTGCGGGCGAAAAGCGGCTGATTGCGGTGGAGGATGCGGCGCGGTATCGCGACGCGCTGGGCATTCCGCTGCCGCCGGGTTTGCCGCGGGCGCTGCTGGAGCCGGTGGCGCAGCCAGTACTGGAGCTGGTGCGGCGCTATGCGCGTACGCATGGGCCGTTCACGCAGGGCGAGGTGGCGAAGCGCTTCGGGCTGGACGCGAAGCCAGTGGAAACAGCGTTGCGCCGGCTGCTGCTCGATGGGCGCGTGGTCGAGGGCGGCTTCCGGCCCGGGGGCGTACACCGCGAGTGGTGCGATGCCGAGGTGCTGCGGCTGATCCGGAGAAAGTCGCTGGCGCGGTTACGAAAAGAGATCGAGCCGGTGGAGCAGCAGATGCTGGCCCGCCTGAATACGCACTGGCAGGGCGTGCTGCAGCGGCGGCGCGGACTGGATTCGCTGCTGGATACGATCGAGAGCCTGCAAGGCGCGCCGCTTCCGGCCTCGCTGGTGGAGACGGCAATTCTGCCCGCGCGGCTGGGGAATTACGCTCCGGGGCAACTGGACACGCTGATCGCCGCGGGCGAAGTGGTGTGGGTGGGGCTCGATCCGCTGGGCGAGCACGACGGGCGCATTGCGCTCTATTTGTCCGACCGGCTGCGCACGCTGCTGCCGCCGGTGCGTCAGAATGCGCTGGCTACTGTGGAGATGGCGCCGAAGGAGCAGGCCATCCTGGAGCAACTGGAGCGCGGCGGGGCGGTGTTCTTCGCGCAGATTCATGATGCGCTGGGAGGCGGCTATCCTGGCGAGACCCTCGACGCGCTGTGGACGCTGGTGTGGCGCGGACTCGTCACAAACGACACCTTTCATGCGCTGCGCGCCTACACATCGCGACCCGCCGGGCGGCAGCCGAAACGCGCGCACTCGAGCGGCGCACAGGTCGCGGCCTTTCGGTCTCGCCGTACCACGCCGCCCAGCGCGCAAGGCCGTTGGACGCTGGTCCCGCAACCAGAGTCCGCGAAAGATACCGCGGCAGTGACGAACTGGAGCCACGCAATCGCGAAGCCAGCTGCTGGTGCGTTATGGAGTATTGACGCGGGAGAGTGTCGCGCAGGAGAACCTGCCCGGAGGCTTCAGCGCCGTCTATGACGTGCTGAAGGCGATGGAGGAGAGCGGCCGCGTGCGGCGCGGATATTTCGTTGCCGGACTGGGCGCGACGCAGTTTGCGCTGCCGTCCGCGGTAGACCTGCTACGATCTTTGCGACAGCAGGCGCGGTTGGAGAAGCCGGAGATGGTACTGCTCGCCGCGACTGATCCGGCGAATCCGTATGGTGCCACACTGCGCTGGCCTTCCGCTGAGAGTGCTGCCAATGAGTCGCCCGATGCGGATGGTCAGCCACGGAGCCTGACGCGCAGTGTGGGCGCGAGCGTGGTGCTGCGTAACGGAGAGATGGTGGCCTATCTGCGCCGCAGCAATCCAAACCTGCAGGTCTTTCTGCCCTTGGAGGAGCCGGAGCGGTCGCATGCCGCACGCGACCTGGCGCAATTCCTGGTGGAGACGGCGCAACGGGAGATGGCATCGCGTGAAGGCGACCGCAGTGCCGGACTCGTGGTCGCGCAAATCAATGGACAGCCCGTGGGTTCCCATTTCGTGGCGCGTTTTCTGTTGGACGCGGGGTTCCATGCGGCACCCAACGGATTCAATGTGCGCCGGGCGGCGTCTCCAGCGTTGGAGCGTGAAGCTCCGACGGAGGCTCAATAGGTGCCTGAGGGAGATACAATCTTCCGCTCCGCTCGCACATTGGCCCGGGCACTGGAAGGCAAGCTGGTTACGCGCTTTGAAACCGCGCTTGCACCACTGGCGAGCGTCGACGACAACTCACCAGTGGCGGGACGCACGGTGGAGAAGGTCGAGTCACGCGGCAAGTGGCTGCTCATCTATTTCTCCGGCGATCTGATTCTGGTGACGCACATGCTCATGTCCGGCTCGTGGCACATCTACCGGGCGGGGGAACGCTGGCAGCGGCCGCGCCGTGAGATGCGTGTCGTCATCGGCGACTTCCGATTTCGAGGCCGTCGCCTTCAACGTGCCGGTGGCAAAGTTCTACACGGCGATGTCACTCGCGCGTTCTTCGAATATTCCAGCACTCGGCCCGGATCTGCTGGGCCCGGGATTTGCGGCGGACGAGGCGAAGCGGCTGCTGCTTGCGCAACCCGGTGAGGAGATTGCGAACGCTCTGCTGAATCAGCGAGTGATGGCCGGGCTGGGGAATGTCTACAAAAGTGAAGTGCTGTTCGCGTGCGGCGTACACCCTTTCCGGCATGTGGGCACGCTGACGCCTCCCGAGATCGACTGCATTGTCGATCGCGCGCAGCATTTTTTGAAGATGAATACGAAGGATGGGGCAGGTGGCGAGATGGTGACCTACACCGGTCTGCGGCGCACGACGCGCGCAGCGGACCCGGGCGCACGGCTCTGGGTCTACCGGCGCAGCGGCAAAGAGTGCCGGCGATGTGGCGCGACGATTCGGATGCAGAGGCAAGGGCCGGGCGCGCGGTCGACGTATTGGTGTCCCGTGTGCCAGCCGGAGCTGATGCGGTAAATCAAAACGTAGCAGTAGGGCGAATGGTGCTCTCCGTCATCGTGAGCCCGTGAATGCGGAGCGCCTGGTGCAGATCAGGATCGCCGGCGGTGATTTCGGCGCCGGAGGTATTGCGCAGCGGGAAGGGCTCGAAGAGGGCCCAGTTTTCGATCGAATGCCCATAGCGCGAGCGGTAGAAGACGCCGTCATATCCATTGCGGAAGACGATCAGAGAAGCGTCCTGGGTGAGCTTGCGCGGCCTGCCCGCCTGCAGGGTGGCGGCGTCGATCTCCGAAAGTCCTAGCGCGACTGCCGTGGAGGCAAGCTCGCGGCGAAAATAGGCGATCCATTCGGGCGCGTAGATATCGGCGTATTGGCCATCCGCCTGCGCGCTGCCGATGAGCCGCGTCGGCAGCCAGGTTGCCGGAACGGTCGCGAGCGGTGTGAAGTCGTCATCGCCCTCGATCTCGGCGAACTCCGCCAGCAGAGTGAGGTCGGGCCGGAAGCGGGCGAGCGTTTCCAAAAAGCAGCCGAGGCGCTGGCTGGATGCGTAGATGACGCGGTAGTAGGCCTGGGGGTCGTCGAAGCGATTGCCGAAGGTGCCGTCGGAATGTGCGTGCGCCCAGTCGGGCGGCTGCCATGGGTCCGGCCAGCGGCCGATGCGATGCAGCGGCTCGCCGGGCGCGCGGAATTCCAATCGCAGGGATGCAGCAGATGAGGATTCTGGGGACAAGGGGAGCTTTCCTGCAACGGGAGAGTAGCACTCAAAAATTGTCTCCGGCTGGGGGAAAGCCGCGAGGTGAACAAGATCAGCTATGCGGCATTCTAGCCGCCGGCGAGAAAGGCGCGGGCGGCGCGCAGCACTTCCGATCCGACGGTATTCAGATCTCCGTCGCGCATCAGCCGAAGGGGAACACGATCGCCCAACTCGGGGTTGACACCGGTCATCCAAGCCTGCACGACAGACGGAGTGTCCTGCTCGCTCAGCGTGCGGGCTACCTGGAAGGCAAAACGCAGACGCTGCTCGGCGTCGCCGTAAATCTCGCCGCCCGCTATCCAGCGATCCACCGCGCGGACGTCCTTAACCTTGCCGATATAGGCAGTCAGCTTGCGGCCCAGAATAGCGACCAACTGGCTGACGATTTGGGTCGTCGGCAGACGAAGAGATTCGCGGTGCGCCGCGAGATCTGGACGGGGCATTGCCATGACAGCCATCGCGAAGCCCTCCTCTACCGGATCAGTATGGCATAAATCACTGACAAATACCATCCTCATCGCGCCGCTATGGCAGCACGACGGCAGATAGAACGGCGATTCATGAGGACGGTCACATTACCTGCCCCCCTCCCCCCTGCCTGTGTGCACTACCGGGCCAAATTTCCTTTCGTTGCAATCAGTTAGATGGTGCGCCCTACGGCCAAATTCGTCCATCTAAAGGACTTATACCCTAAAATCGTCTTATGAAAGGACTTACGGACCGGGTTTGCACCCGCTATGGTGCAGCAGTGTTCGGCCTGCTCAGGATGAGGCGCCCCGTTCTGCCTGCGATGCGTTCGCTCACGGGCGGACGCTCAGCAAAATAAAAGCGCCCGCGACGATCGCG
Source organism: uncultured Acidobacteriaceae bacterium (assembly GCA_963758545.1). Lineage (GTDB taxonomy): Bacteria > Acidobacteriota > Terriglobia > Terriglobales > Acidobacteriaceae > KBS-83. The sequence continues at coordinate 743,274 of CAVWVY010000003.1, forward strand.
GGCACTTTGGATGTTCTCTATTTCCAGTCTAGCGAACCGAGCGAAATAAAATGGCAGGCTTTCGAAGGAAATTCCTGTCTCCGTTTCGAATTGGAACGGTACCAGACGACAACTTGATCACTGCGGATTCTGCTGCTGCTGGTCCTGCTGCTGCTGGTCGTCCTTCTTGCCACCGCCAAAGAGACGACTGAAGAAGCCACGCTTTTTCTTGGGCTTCTCCTGCTGGTCGGCGTTCTGGGCGTTTTGTGCCGCGTTGGCAGGCTGCTGGGGCTGGCCGGGCGGCAGAACGGTGGGTGCGTTGCTCGGCGGAAGCGGTTGCTGGGACCCGCCGCCCAACCCGAAGATCTTCTGGAACAGGTTTCTCTGGTCGCCATTGGGATGCGAGCAGGTGTTGGTGGGCGCGGTGCCGTCGAGGAAGGCGGCGTAGTAATCCTCGGGGCAGGTGGCGTCGGCGAGGAGGTTGGTGTTCTTGTCGAGCTTGACCAGGTTGACGCCCTGCGGGATGGGGAAGTCGCGCGTGTCCGAGTACTGGGGAAGCTGGATGGCGTGCTTCATGAACTCGGCCCAGATGGGCGCGGCAAGCTGCGCGCCTTCGAACTTGATGTCGGAGTAATCGTCGTTGCCGACCCAGATGATGCAGATCAAGTTCGAGGTATAGCCGGCGAACCAGGCATCGCGCGAGGTGCCGGTCTTGCCGGCGGCAGGCGCCTGGAAGCCGCGCGAGCGAACGCCCGCAGCGGTGCCCGCGTTCATCACGTTCTGCATCATGTTGGTGGTGAGATAGGCGACGCGGGGATCGAGGATGGGTTTCTCGTCCGGCTGATGATCCGTGAGGGGATCGCCGTTGGCGCTGCGGACCGAGGCGATCTCCCAGGGGAGAATGCGGGTTCCGTTGTTGGCGAAGGTCGTGTAGGCCCCGGCCATCTGGATGGGAGTGGCGTCGTAGGCTCCTAGTGCGATGGCGGGCGTGCCTTTGGCCTCGACGATACCCGCATCGCGGGCGAGTGCGGCAACGTTATCGTAGCCCACCATCTGCGCCAGCTCGACGGTGGCGTTGTTCATGGACCACTGGAGGGCAAAGCGTGCGGTCACTTCGCCTGTTCCGTGGTGACCGTAGTTGCGCGGCGCATAGCCGCCCTCAAAGGTCTGCGGGTCGCTGTTGAGCAGAGTGACTTCGGTGAAGAGCCCGTGATGCAGGCCAGGATCGGTGGGCTGCGGAGTCGCGCCGTTTTGCGGTGCGGGATCGCCCACCACTCCGCTATCCGCGTTGGGATCGTTAGTGGCGGCGGCATCGACCGTCGTGGCCGGAGTGGTGAGCTGGGTTCCGGCGAGCGAAGTGTTGAAGGCCGCGGCAAAGACGAAGGGCTTAAAGATGGAGCCGGTGGGCCGGTGGGCAATGGCGTGATTGAGCTGCGAGGCACCGTAGCTGCGGCCGCCCACCAGTGCCAGCACCTGGCCGGTATGCGGGTTCAGCGCCACCAGCGCGACCTGCGGGGTGGCAACGGTCTCGGGATGTTTCACGCGCTTACGCCGGGCTTCCACCAGCTTGTCCACATTTTCCATGCCGGTGGCGACGGCCTGGTTTGCGACTTCCTGCAGATCGGGGTCGAGCGAGCTATAGACGCGCAGGCCTTGCGAGCTGTACTGCTGCTCGCCATAGCTGCGGACAATCTGGTCGTGCACGAGGTCGATGAAATAAGGCGCGAGGCCGCCGTCGAAGGTGCTGGGAGCCAGGTGCAGCGGTTCGTTCTTCGCTGCATCGGCCTGGGCCTGGGTGATGTCGCCGGTTTCGACCATCGCGCCGAGGACGACATTGCGCCGCGCGATGGCGCGCTTGCCCTGGCGGTGGTAGGGATTGAACGCGCTGGGCTGCTGAATCATGCCGGCGAGCAGCGCGCATTCGGCGAGATCGAGCTGGCGGACGTCTTTGCCGAAGTAGGCCTGGGCCGCCTCGCCCACGCCGTAAATGCCGAACGATCCCTGCTGGCCGAGGGGAATTTCGTTGGCATACATCTGGAATATCTGCTGCTTGGTGTAGCGGTGTTCGAGCTGGAAGGTGATGGCGGTCTCGATGATCTTGCGCCGGAGGCTCCGGGCCCGTGTCAGATCGAAGAAGTTGCGCGAGAGCTGCATGGTGAGCGTGGAGGCTCCGCCGCGATACCGGCGATCGCCGAGGACGTCGTGGTAAATCCAGCCGATCAGGGAGATGTAGTCGACGCCGCCGTGGGAAAAGAAGCGCTTGTCTTCGATGGAGGTGACGGCCTTGACCAGGTTAGGCGGCAGCTCGTCGTAGGTGACGAGCCGGCGCTTGACGCGGTTGGGACCCTCGGAGAGCGAGGTGATGAGCTGCGGCTCAAGCTCGTACGCAGAAAGCTGCTGCCGCGCATCGCCGGCGATGGCGGTCACCATGCCGTTGTCGAAGGAGATGGTGGCGCCCTCCTGCGAGTGATAGGACTGCGGGCCGGGATGAACGGCAATGCTGTCGCCGCGCAGTTCATAGGTGCCCATGGGCGATTGATTGCTGCCGGGCGCCGTATAGCCGGCGGTGCGCAACTGCTGGGCGACGGCAGTGGCCGTGAGCTTCTGGCCGATGCGGACCTCGCGCGGCGCGGCATAGATGCGCGGCGTCTGATTGAAGAGCGGCCTCGACAGGCGCTGATCGACGACTTCCTTGTACTTGTTGGAGTAGTAGGTGAAGGTGATGCCGATGATGAGCAGCGTGAAGGTAAAGACGATGCAGACGACGATCAGCACCGTCTCCCAGAGGGGCTTTTCAGCGATGCTGCGGTTGGGCGGGAGCTTTAGTTTTACTGCCAAGGTAGAAAGTTTCCTGACGATGCCTGCTGCTGCAGACTGAAGAGCGCTTCGAGCGCGAGCCGGCGGGCTGGGATTGAAATGGGGCAAGGCATCCTGATGATTTGACGTCGGCGGGGCGGCGTTTCGCGACCGCTTTGACGCAACATTCTCTATGATACGCGGCAGAACGGGGCGGTTGGCGTGGCCAGCAGGATACCTCCGGGCTTAGCCCCGATCAATTTCCGATGGCTTGCCGAAGGGCGGCTGCTACTTCGGCCAGCGGCAGCTCGCGGGTGGCGGCTCTGTCGCCTGCGGTGGCGCGGGCGACCAGCTCGACTATGCCCTCCGCCGCTTTTTTGCCGACATTGATGCGGTAGGGAATGCCCACCAGGTCGGCGTCCTTGAATTTGACGCCGGCGCGCTCGTCGCGGTCGTCGAGCAGGACATCGAAACCAGCCGCTTCGAGGTCGTGGGCGAGCTTTTCGCCGGTGGAGAGCAGCGATGCATCGGTGATGTTGGTGACGGTGACGACGACATCGAAGGGCGCGATGGAGGGCGGCAGCCAGAAGCCGTTGGCGTCGTTCGACTGCTCGATGGCGGAGGTGAGGATGCGCTCCATGCCGATGCCGTAGCAGCCCATGACCGGAACGACTTCCTTGCCATTGGCGTCCAGGACGCGGGCGTTCATGGATTCCGTGTAGCGGCAGCCGAGCTTGAAGATGTGGCCGATCTCGACCGCTTTGCCGATCTTGAGCGGCGCGCCGCAGATGGGGCAGCCCTCGCCTTCGACGGCGTTGCGGATGTCCGCGGTCACGGTCGCGGTGAAATCGCGGCCCGGGGTGACGTTGCGGAAGTGGTAGTCGAGCTCGTTGGCACCGGCGACCATGTTGGTGCGGCCTTCGAGCGCCTTGTCGAGGATGACGGTGACGCCCTCGCCGAGGGTTTCTTTTGCGGCGATGAGGCCAACGGGACCGAGGTAGCCGGCCGGGCCTTTGAACCAGGTCTCCAGTTCCTCGGTGCCCATGTAGCGCAGCTCGCGCGCGCCAGTGACGTTGAGCAGCTTGGCCTCGTTGACCGAGTGGTCGCCGCGCAGGAAGACGGCGAGCGGCTTCCATTTTCCATCCTTAGCGAGAGCCATGTAAGCCAGCGCCTTGATGTCGTGCTGGGGCAGCATATTGAGGAAGGCGACGATGTCCGCGATGGCGGCCTTGCCGGGGGTGTGGATGCGCTCCGGTTTGCCGTCGCCGGTGGGGGCGAGGTCTTCGACAGGGGCTAGTTTCGAGGTCGCCTTTTCGAGGTTGGCGGCGTAGTGGCACTCGGCGCAGGAGGCGATGAGGTCCTCGCCCGCGTCGCTGTAGACCATGAACTCCTGCGATCCGGAGCCGCCCATGGCGCCGGAATCGGCTTCGACGACGACGAAGGACAGGCCGCAGCGGGTGAAGATGGCGCGATAGGTCTGGTCGTGCTTGCGGTAGCTTTCGTCCAGGCCGGCGGCGTCGATGTCGAAGGAGTAGGCGTCCTTCATGGTGAACTGACGCACGCGGAGCAGCCCGGACTTGGGACGAGGCTCGTCGCGGAACTTGGTCTGGATCTGGTACCAGATCTGCGGCAACTGCTTGTAGCTGCGCAGCTCGTTGCGCGCGATGGAGGTCACGATCTCTTCGTGGGTCATGCCCAGGGCGAGTTCGGCGCCCTTGCGGTCTTTCAGGCGGAACAGGTTGTCGCCGAAGATGGTCCAGCGGCCGCTTTCTTCCAGAATGTCGCGGGGAAACAGAGCGGGCAGGAAAAACTCCTGGCCGATCTTGTCCATCTCCTGACGCACGATGGCGATGATCTTGTTCAGCGAGCGCTGGCCGAGAAAGAGATAGGAGTAAACGCCGGCGCTGAGCTGCCGGACATAGCCGGCGCGGAGCAGGAACTTGTGGCTGGCGACTTCGGCATCGGCGGGCGCTTCACGGAGCGTGGGAATGAAAAGCTGGGACCAGCGGTGCATGCGGATAGGGATCTCGTCTTCTTTTGTTCGCTTGCCTGATGATGCGAGCGGTAACAACAGTGTATCGAAGCATCTTTCGCCGCCGTGTTTATGATGGGCTGAGCCGGAGAGGGTGCATCCCACTCACAGAGTGCGGGAGGGGTTTCGAACGAATGCGTGGACGATGGAATGGAGTGATGGCGGCGTTCGCTTGCGTGCTCCCGTTGACGATTGCCGCCTGCGGTAACAACGGTCCGCCGGACTTTGCCTTGTCACTGGCGAGCGGCCAGCCGGCGGCGGCCACGATCACGCAGGGGGCAACGGCGCCCGTCACGATTCAGGTCTCCGCAGTGAAAGGCTCGACGGGGAGCATCACGCTGGTGTTGAGCGGGCTGCCGCCCGGCGTGGGAGTTGCGCCAGGTTCGGCGACGGTGGGGATTGGCTCGCCGCAGATGCTATGTCCTGAGTGCTGCGTCCGCTGCTCCCGTGACGAGCGCGCCGGTCACGCTGACGGCGACCGGGGTGTCAGGAAATCCGCTCTCCTCCAGCTCGATCACGCATACGCAGACCGTGACGCTGATGGTGGTGGCACCGACGACATCCTTATCGCACAGCGAATCTGCTGCGAATCCCTGCAGTCCCTGAGGGCTCCGAACCAGTTCAGAGCTCCGCCGCTCACTGCGCCGGGATGGACGTATCCGTATCCGGCAGCGGGACGTACTTGCCGTCCTTGAAGCGCAGGCGCTCCACGCTGGCGTAAGGGATGGCTGTGGGCACGGGGGGCGGCTCGGGAGGCTGCTTGCCATGGATGCGCCGGGCTGGCGTCTCCTTGGGCGGCGCTTCGATATCCGGAGGCGGCTGCGTCCCGCTGCCGGTGAGCACCAGATCGTCGTAGTCCTGGCCGGGGACGTCGACGAGGGAATCGGCTCGCTGCCATGCGTAGCAGGGATCCTGAAGCGGACTCGCAGGACCGCAGGCGTCGCGGTTGGTGTAGGCGGTCTCCTGGCTGAAGGCACGGACAACATCCTCCTGCCAAGGCACCAGAATGCTGACGCTGGCGCTGGAGAAGTCAACGGCCTCGGTGTGGCTTTCGAGCCGGATGCCGTGCAGGTCGGTCCCCAGCGTGACCAGCTTGACCCCGGGCGGCTTGCCGTTGCCTCCTGCGAGGTCGACTGCGTCGTTTTCGTCTTCCAGCAGCCAGGTGTTCAGGCGGCGGGTGAAGACGGCCATCCCGATCACAGGACGGCACATGATGCACTGGAAGAGATCGTCGCCGGGGCGACCGGGCTTGTCGCTGCGATGCGGCACTGCAGCGGTAACCACCACATGGCGCGGATGGCCAGCCTGGAGATACCCGGCCTCGAAGATGACCACGATATCCACCGGGTCTTTCGGGGCAAACCAGGAACCGGCAAGGTCAACCGACGGATGATCGGGCAGGTTGGCGCGGGCAGTCTGGGTCGCGGGATCGTAGCGGCCATACCAGTGCGCCATGGCATCGGCCAGGACAAACGGGCGCGGCGCCTCCACGGGAGCAGGTTTGCGCTGGCACCCGCCAATCATCAATAGGGCTGCCACAGAGGCAGCGATGGAACGCGTGCGCCGCACGCCCCCATGCTAGTGCAAGTTGGGATTGTGGTGGGGAAAGAGCGAAAACAGCGAGTCAGCGAGGCGCTTCGACCGGGATCACGACGTTTTCTTTTGGCTGACCTGCTGACCGCCTGGGCCACGGCCCGCTGACTTGCTCAGATCAGCTCCAGCCCCCATAGATCATGCAGGTGGAGGATGCCGAGTGCGTGGTGCTCGCCGCTTGTGACGACGAGCGAGGTGATGCGGCGCTCTTCCATGATGGCGAGGCCGCGGGCGGCCAGTTCGTCGGGGGCGATGGTGCGTGGCTCGGGATTCATCGCGTCGCCCGCGTTGAGCGTAAGGGCGTTGGGGCCACGGCTTTCGAGCACGCGGCGAAGGTCGCCATCGGAGATGATGCCGATGAGGCGGCTGTTGCCGTCGAGCACGGTAGTAACGCCAAGCTTCTTGCGTGACATTTCGTAAATCACCTGGCTCATCGGGGTTTCGGCGGTGACGGCAGGCAGGGCGTCGCCGGTGTGCATCAGATCGCGGACGAAGGCAAGCTTCTTGCCCAGCTTGCCGCCGGGATGCAGCTGCGCGAAGTCCTCCGCGCGGAAGCCCTTGCGCAGCGAGACCGCGATGGCGAGTGCGTCTCCGAGCGCGAGCATGGCGGTGGTGGATGCGGTCGGCGCAAGGCCGAGGCCGCAGGCTTCACTGGGCACCGAGCAGTCGAGCGCGACATCGCTGGCGCGGCCGAGCGTGGAGTCCACATTGCAGCAGAACGAGATGAGCGCGTCGCCGACGCGTTTGAGCGTGGCCAGCAGCCGCAGGATCTCCTCGGTTTCGCCGGAAGCGGAAAGTGCGAGGACCAGATCGCCCCTGGTGAGCATGCCGAGATCACCGTGGACCGCTTCCGCGGGATGAAGGAAGAGCGCGGGCGTGCCGGTGGAGGAGAGCGTCGCGGCGATCTTCTGCGCGATGATGCCGCTCTTGCCCATGCCGGTAACGACGACCCGGCCGCGGCTCTCGCCACAGCGCAACACGAGCTCGACGGCCGCGGCGAAAGCTGGAGCCATTGCGCCCTCCAGCCGCGTCGCGAGCGCAAACAGGCCCTCGGCCTGAGTGCGGATGAGGCTGGCTGGGGTGATGGCGGAATCCGATGATTCAGTCATGATTCAACACGGTCAGTGTACGAGGACGATTGCAGGAGCGTAGGCTTTCGGGCAAGTGACGGCTCGATTTACTTCATCACATAGCACATTCCCGGTTCTTCGGGATCCCGTGCGCGGAAGCCATAGCGGGCGTAAAGCGGAGCGACGCCACGATCTGCGAAGAGATTGATGAATGCGCCACGCCCCGCGTTCTGGCGCAGCCAGACGTCAATCGCATCGAGGATCCGCTTGCCCAGGCCCCGTTTCTGATGTTCCCGCAAGACCGCGATATCAGCCACCTGAAAGACCGTGCCACCGTCGCCCACGACGCGACCCATGCCCACTGCTTCGCCATGGCGCTCAATGACAACGGAGAAGAGCGTATTGGGAAGTGCGGCGCGCACGATCGTTTCCTTGCGCGGCGAAAGCCCGGCGCCCGCGCGTAACCTGCAGTACTCCTCGACCGTCGGATTGCGGACGACAAGCGTGTATTCCGGCATGGCGTCTGCCTTGGGCGCGTCCATATAGAATCAGAGGTTAGAGCATTTTCACTGTTTCTGTGTGGTTTCGCGAAGTGTGGCTTTTCTTGACGGCAAAGCGCCGTCGGCGATCGCCCTCGGAAAACCACCCACAGTCAAATGCTCGAACGGAAGGAAGCTTTGAAGCGCAATCTTATCGTCGTTCTCGTGGTGGTTGTGGCGCTGGGCCTGATGGCCTGGTCGGGATACCAGAATTTGCAACGCCGCCGCGCCGCCCAGAGGGCGCAGCCGCACGTGACGGTTCTGGACCAGTCAAACCGGACGGTGCAGCAGGACGTGGCCTCCGACGAAGGGCTGCCGAACCTGCGCGGCAAAAAGGCGCCGGCATTCACGCTGAAGACTGAAGATGGCCGCAAGGTCTCGCTCGCCGACTACAAAGGCAAGGCGGTGCTGGTGAACTTCTGGGCGACATGGTGCGTGCCCTGCAAGCTGGAGATGCCGTGGTTTGTGGACCTGCGCAAGCAATACGGGCCGCAGGGCTTCGAGATTCTGGGCGTGAATGAGGATGAGGCGAAGGACCGCGCCGCAGATCGGCAAATTTGCCAAAAAGATCGGCGTGGACTATCCCATCCTGATCGGCAACGATGCGGCCGCGAAGGCCTATGGCGGCATCGACGTGCTGCCGACGTCGTATTACATCGGCCGTGACGGCAAGGTGGTCGAAGAGGCGGTGGGGCTGATCTCTCGCGACGAGATAGAAGCGAACATCAAGAAGGCTTTGGCGGCGAGGGATTGATGATGCACCAGCAAGTCAGCAAGTCAGCGAGCCGGCAAGTCAGCCCTGCATTGCTCATCGTCGCAGCTTGTGTCCTGGCTATGAGCGCGTTTGCTCAGAAGCTTCCCTGGCAGGACACGCCGGAGGCCGGCGGCAAGACACCGCAGACGGTGCGCTTTGAAGGGCCCGACCAGACCGAGGTTGCGGCGCGCAAGCAGCAGGTGGTGGAGCTGCGTTTTCGTATCCAGGATGGTTACCATATCAACTCGCACACGCCGCACGAGAAGAACCTGATTCCGACCCAGCTGATGGTGGTGGATGGCGACGGCGTAAACGTCTCGGCGGTAGACTTTCCACCGGGCACGGATACCAGCTTTGCCTTCGCGCCGAATGAAAAGGTGAGCGTCTATACCGGCGACGTGGCACTGCGCGCGCATGTGACCGTCGCTCCTGGGGGACACCTGCTGCAGGGCGCGCTGCGTTACCAGGCATGCGACGCGAACGCGTGCATGCCGCCGCGCAAGATTCCGGTTGCGATAAGTCTACTGGCCAAGTAGGACTGGCCGTCCAGGCACCTGCGCCGGCGGCGCGAATCGCTGGGTTCGCTTTCCTCCTGTCGCTCACGTCAGGTTCTAAGGTGACGAGACCGACCGCGGACTTTCCATCGTGCAGAACTGCCGCTCGCACATGGCGACACGTCTACGCCGGGCCTATGGCTGCGTGTAACATCCGGCTATGCACCGCATCTCCTTCGCTTGTTTGCTCGTTCTCGCGAGCGCGCTCCCCCTCCGTGTGTTTGCTCAGGCACCCGATCCTCAGTCGCCGCAGGCGCGCATCGCGCAGTTGCTGAACCAGTCGCCGGGCGCATGGACGCCGGCGCAGATTGTGAATATGGAGCGGCTGCGCGATGCGGCCCTGAGCGATCCGTATGCGCTGACCGAGCTGCGCCATCTGACGGACAATATCGGCCCGCGGCTTGCTGGTTCGCCCCAGGCGCAGCATGCGGTGGAGTGGGTGGCGGATGAGATGCGCGCGCTGGGCGCGACTGTGACGATCGAGAAGACAACCGTGCCGCACTGGGTGCGCGGTGAGGAAACGGCAGAGCTCACAGCGTGGCCCGGCATGACGCCGGGCACGACGCAGAAAATTGTGCTGACCGCCTTGGGCGGCAGCGTGGCCACTCCGAAAGACGGCATCAGCGCGCCGGTAGTGGTCGTGGATTCGTTTGCCGAGCTGAAGGCGCTGCCCAGGGACGCAGTGAAGGGGAAGATCCTGCTTTTCAACGAGCACTTCGACAAAGAACTGGCGGCGCAGGGTCGCGGCGGCGAAGCGTACGGCGAGGCGGTGATCTATCGCGGCGCTGCGCCGAGCGTTGCGGCTTCGCTGGGCGCAGTGGCCACGCTGGTGCGTTCGGTGGGCGGCGCGGATTATCGCCTGCCGCACACGGGCATGACGTATTACTCGCCCGGGCTGCCGAAGATCCCTGCGGGCGCCGTGACGGCCGAAGACGCCGACCTGCGTGAAGAACCTGACCTCGCAGGGCGAAGTGCAGGATGCATCTGACGCTGACGCCCCAAACACTGGCGCCGGTGGCGACGGCGAATGTGATCGCGGACTGGAAGGGGAGCGAACATCCGGAGCAGGTAGTGATCGTCTCCGGGCATCTGGATTCGTGGGACCTGGCCACGGGCGCGATCGATGACGGCGCCGGCATTGTTGTATCGATGCAGGCAATTCACCTGCTGCAGAAGCTAGGGATCCATCCAAAGCGGACGGTTCGCTTCGTCGCGTGGATGGACGAAGAGCAGGGTTCTTACGGCGCGCAGACCTACGCGAAGGATCACGCGAACGATTTGCAGAATCATGTCGGTGCGATGGAATCCGATCTGGGCGCGGGACATCCGACGGGAATTTACTTCCAGGGTGGTGCAGCGCTGGATGAGTGGCTGAAGCCGCTCTCGCGCGTACTTGCGCCGATCGGCGCGCCGCTGCTGGAGCGCACTCCCGAGACCGGGGAGGACATCAACGCGATCACGGAGAAGGGCGTGCCCGGCTTCGCGCCGATCCAGGACAGCCGCTACTACTTCAACTATCACCACACGGCCGCGGATACATTTGACAAAGTGAATCCGCGCGAGCTGGACGAGAATGCCGCGGTGATGGCGGTCACGGCGTATGCGCTGGCGGATGCGGCGACGGCCGCGCCGAGATAGCGATCAAACTTCCAGGCCGATGGAGCGCATCAACTGCAGGGCGTTGGTGCTGTCGGCGATGCCGGGAATGAGCTTGTAGTCGAAGTGCAGCTCGCCGGCGCTGAAGCGGTCGCCGAAATGCATGTTCATGGCGCGGCCGTTGAGCGCATCGGCGATCTCGGTAAGCGCCAGATCGTGCGTGGTAATAAGGCCGATCGCATTGCGCGCAAGCAGGCTGCGGAGCAATGCTTCCGTGCCCACACGGCGATCATGCGAGTTGGTGCCGGAGAGCAATTCGTCCAGCAGGAAAAGCGCGGGCCGCGAGCTGCTTGCCAGGTCGGTGATGCGCTTCAGCCGCCGGATTTCCGCGTAGAAGCGGGAGAGGCCGCTCTGGAGCGAATCCTGCACGGTGATGGATGCGCCGACGGCAAGCGGCGCAAGTGCGAAGCTGGTGCAGCAGACCGGCGCGCCGCATTGCGCGAGCACGACGTTCAGTCCGAGGGCGCGCAGCAGCGTGCTCTTGCCCGCCATGTTGGGACCGCTGACGATGATGAGCGCCTGCGCGGCATGGAGCGAGAGGTCGTTGGGAATTGCGGTCGCGCGAGGCAAAAGAGGGTGCGTCATTCCGACGGCATGGAGCGCAGGCCCGTCGGTCTGCAAGTGCAGGGAAAGAGCAGCCGGGCCGCGCCGGATACACGCGTTCATATGCGAAGCCTGCGAGCGAGTTCAATGCTTCGAAGTCGCCGATGCTGGCCAGCCACGCGCGCATGCGGCGGCCGTGCCGTCGCCGCCACGTTTCGATGGTGAGCATGCGATAGCGGCGTCCAGAAGACGAATCGGTTGACCAGCTTCACGAACCAGTTGTCCGCGGACTCAAGCCATTCGAGATTCCGCTCCAGCTTGGCGACGGCGCGCGAGGGCGCGAGGCCGTTGCTGCGTACCGCGGCGCTGATTGCCTGGAGCCGCGGCGATTCGAACGGCTGCGCTTCGTAGACGACGAGCACGCGATGCAGCGGGCCGAGTAGCGAAGAAATCGCGAGCACATCGGCTGCGGCGCGCTTGATGGCTGCGATGAAGCGCGTCGTGAGCACGACATTCACAAAGCTGAGGAGCACGAACCAGGTGTAATTGCTGGTGGCGAACCAATAGAACATGCTGGCCAGCCAAAGCACCGCCAGCGGCGGCCCGACGTAAAGCAGCCAGCGCGGTACGGTGTCTTCCCGCGATTCCGCCCAGCGGATGAGCGCCTCGGGTGTGCCTTCGTGGATGGCATCGGCAGCGAGCGCAAGCTGCTCGCGCAGATCGAGCCGTGGAGTGAGCTCGCGAACGGCCAGCCTGGCGCTGGAGGATCTCGTCCGCCGCAGCCGGATGGAGCAGCCACTCAGCCAGCGTGTGCTGGCCCGGCGCGCTTGCGGCTTGCGAGATGAGCTCGATAGAGGCTGCCAGCGCCGAAGATGTCGAGATCGCGCGCATAGAGGTGGTTCGGGTCGAGAAAGCGCTCGCCGGCGTCGCCCTTGCCGGCCCATTGATCGTCCAGCCGCGCGAGCCCGCGCTTGTAAAAAGACTCGAGCCGCGAGGACTGGCTCACCGTGCGCAGCAGACGCTCGTGCGCGATCCACAGGACGGCGAAGATGAGCGAGGGAACGAGCGCCCACGCAAGCAGGCCGGGATGCGCACGGGCGAGCCAGAGCGCGAAGACAACGGCGACAACAGCGAAGCCGAGCTTGCTGAAGCCGAAGAACCTGTCGCGCTGACGCAGGCGCGCCCGGTCGGACTCAAGCGCGGCGAGCCGGTGGTTATAGACGCGGCGCGCGTCTGGATCCTGCGCGTTCAAGCGGGCTGCGACGCCTCGGCGCTCGGGGCCGGCGCGCTGATGGACGACGCTGATCTGCAAGCGGCGCACCACGCGCTCGCGGCCCAGCGCGAGCATGACTGTGAAGAGCGACGGCGCGACGGCTTGTCCGGTGAGAGCGACCCGCGCGCCATTGATGAGGACGCCGGGTTTCAGGCCCTTCTCCTCGGCGAAGGCGCGCAGCAGTTGCTCGGTCGAGGCTTCGGTGAACTCCGGCGCGGAGGCATATCGGCCGCCGAGTTCGACCAGCAGGTCGCGGGTAGTGGAATCCTTGAGGAATTTCGTAACCGCAGCGGGATCGAAGGTAAACGTGTCGCTGAAGTAGGCACAAAAAGATGTCGCGAAGTCGCGCAGGCTGCGGGCGCGTGGCTTTACGAGGTCGATTGAGGCCAGAATGTCGGCGTCGCTGCGTGCCGGGATAAAGCCATTCTTGCCCCATTCCGCCTGGATCAGCGGCAGCAACTCCCGAGCGGGAGAGCGGCGGATCCACTCGGTATTGAACCACGCGAGCTTATCGTTATCGAAAACGGCATTCGATTTCGAGATGCCCTCGAGCGAAAAGACCCGGATCAGTTCGTCCGAGCTGAAGATTTCGCGGTCGCGGCCTTCGACGTCCTTGCCCGCGGCGCCGGGCGACCAGCCGAGCAGGGCGAGAAAGTTGCGGAAGGCTTCAGGCATTAGCCCCAAGTCCTTGTAGGAAGTGACAGAGGTAGCGCCGTGACGTTTGGAGAGGCGTGTCTTGTCGGGCCCGAGGATCAGCGGCACGTGCGCGAAGATGGGCAGCGGCGCGCCGAGCGCCTGGTATTGCAGAACCTGCTTGGGCGTGTTGGAGATGTGGTCTGCACCACGAATGATGTGGGTGAGGCGCATGTCGAGATCGTCGGCCACGACAGAAAGGTGATACGTAGGGATTCCGTCCGAGCGGAGCAGCACGAAATCTTCGAGTTCGCTGTTCGCGAACTCGACGCGGCCGACGACGGCGTCATCGAATGCGGTGACGCCGCTCTCTGGAACGCGGAAACGGATTGCTGCGGGCTCACCGGCGGCACGGCGTGAGGCGGCATCGGCAGGCGCGATGATGCTGCAGCGGCGATCGTACATGGGCGGCTTGCCGGCTTCCGACGCGACTTTTCGTCGATGCTCCAGATCCTCTTTTGTGCAGAAGCACGGATAGGCATGGCCGGAGTCGAGCAGCTTTTGCGCCGTGGCCTTGTAGAGATCGAGGCGCTGCGACTGGTAGAACGGGCCTTCGTCCCAATTGAGGCCGAGCCAGCGCATCCCATCTAAAATGCCTTCGACCATGGCTTCGGAGGAGCGCTCGAAGTCGGTGTCTTCAATGCGCAGGATGAAGGTGCCGCCGGTGTGCCGCGCGAAGAGCCAGTTGAAGAGCGCGGTGCGGGCGCCCCCCACGTGCAGGTAGCCGGTGGGGGAGGGAGCGAAACGGACGCGTGGACTTTCAGGAGTGGAAGGCATAATACGATCTGCATTGATGCTAGAGCATTTTCGAGGTTACCGTGTGCTGGCCGGATGCCTCGCGGTGTGGCTGTTCTTGACGAAAAAGCCACGTACGCTTTTTGCGTGAGCGTGCATCCACCGTGAAAATGCTGGAACATTTTCGGGGACTGGCCGTCCCAGGGCGACGGCGCCTTGGGAGCGATTCGCTGGGATCGCTTCCGTTCGTCGCTCGCATCCAAGGTTCATGGCTGATTGCAAATCATGTGAGGCGCGATGACTGAGGTCGAGTTTGCTGTGCCACAAAGCTGCAACCTGAGCAGCGCCGCTGCATTGATTGAGAAGGCGTGCCGGGGATGCGGCCTGCGGGTCTCCACGCGTTCTACGCTGAGCAGCTATCCGGGATGCATCCACTGGCATGTGAAGCGCGGCATGCAGCCCGGCACGCTGGAGGTGACGCTTTGGGAAGCGAAGCGGCGGGTGTGGGCAAGCGTGCAGGATAGCCGGCGTGCCGCCTGGATCGATGAGGCTCTGCCGCAGGTGAAGGATGCGGTGGAGACGGAGTTGCGCATTGCCGTCTCCTGAAAAAGCTTCCGTCGCAGCGACCGATCAGCCGCGCGGGTAAGGATCGTTCGGGTTCGCGGGCGGAGCCGCGGGAGGATAAGCGGCTGGAGGATACGCAGGTGGATATGTGGGCGGAGGAAGGGCGCCTGTCTGTGCGATGGGCACGACCTTCCACTGCGAGAAGGCGAGCACGTACAGGATGATGATATTCGCCAGCGGGATGAAGAGCAGCAGGGCGAGCCAGGGTGAGAAGCCGGCCTTCTTGAAGATCATCCAGAACGGGATGATGTAGATGAAGATGCCGACGATGGCAAAGATCCCGAAGATCGGCATCAGGTACATCAGGTGCGGATCGGAGAAAGGATTGTTCGGATCCATGTGCGCTCCCGAGGCGAGGATGACGCGAGGATACTGGCAAGTCGCAAGACAGACAAGATAAATACCGAGACGATTTCAGCCGTCGCCGCGATCGACATCCAGCGGGAAGATGGATTTGAGCACGATCACCAGCAGCCCCAGCACATTCGCCGTCGCAGTGCCCAGCAACGCGATCAGGACCGCGTCCGAGAGGCGGCCATGCTGCATCTCTTCGCGCAGAACGATGTAGCCGACGAAAACCAGCCACGCCACGGTGAGCGCGAAAAGGCTGGGAACGAGCCAGCGGCGGAAGCTGAGGAACTGCGCCTTGCGCGCGTCGTCGTATTGGTCGCGCTCTGCAATGGCTGTGGCCAGGCCCGGATTGACTTCGGCCGCGACGCGCGGCGCAATGGCAGAGGCGCTGGTATCCGTGAGCGTCTCCGGATCGGGCCTTGTGGCTTGTGTTGCCGGCGGTGAGGGCGGTGTCGTGCTCATGCAGCCACCGGCTTCAGCACGGATTTGAAATACGCCTCGATCTCGGCATCGGGAATCGGAATGAAGCGCTTGCCCGGGTTCTCGCTCCAGGCTTCGGCCCAGGGCGTTCCGGCGGCATGCGTCATGATGGAGAGCTCGATAGCCGAGTAGTTGCCGTATTGCTCGAGGATGCGGCGAAAGATGCGGTCGGAATACTCTGTGTCGGGATCGCCCGGCGGCAACTTGTAGCGGCGGAGCACCAGCTTGTTGCCGTCGACGGCGGCGTAGCGGGCGGGCTCAGTGATTGGCTGCGCGCCGAAGTCCTGGAAGGCGCGGTAGACATCCGGCAGCACGGGACCGTACTGCCACGCTTCGACGGAGCGATCGAGCAACGGCTGGCCGGTCAGCGCAAGGTGCCAACCATGCGCGTAGTAGATCAGCTTCTGCATCTTCATCGGATCGATGGCGAGCTGGCGCTCGCGGCCGAGCTCAAGCAGGCGATTGGCAACAGCGCGGGGATCAAAGGGCATGGCAGGCGGTCCCTTCGGTTCAGGAGAAGTATAAGCGGTCGACCGTGATCCTACGAAAGACTACGGAGCGGTTATGTCGCGCCGTACAAAGACGAGATAATCCTCAATCGGTCCCAGGGCGAGAATTCTCTGCAGAACGGGCGATGGATGATAGGCCGCCGGGACGTAGTGGAAGCGGCGCAGCAGCCGATAGTGCGCATTGAACCAGCGCTGCTGGTCCGGGGCGAGCGTGTAGCCTTCAAGGGTGCTGTAGTGATCGAAGATCGCGCGCTGCACAATGTATTCAGGGTGCTCGGTAGAAACATAGTCGAACCACCAGCGCGCCGGGTCATGCTCCATGAAATACGTGGCGCGGTCAGAAACGAGGCCGATCTCGTCATCCGTACGCAGGCCGGAGAAGTAAGGAATCAATCCGGCGGGCTCCAGAAAGAGCGTTCCACGCCCGCGGCTGACCGTCGCCAGATAGCGCCCGATGTCGCCGCGGTAGTGGTAATCCTCTGTGGCGGCGGTGAACGCCTTGGTCCACTGCATGAAAGCGAGTCCAATCCAGACGATGGCCACGAGCGTTATGACGGCCCAGCGGAAGCGTATACGCAAGGCCCCGCGCACCAGGACAGCTATGACGACCGCCGTGGCTATCCAGTTGGCCGGATAGAGATACCAGGCAAAGACGACACCGCCGTAGGCATACGCGACAGGGATGAGGACGGTTGCCGCTGCAAGGGTGCTGAGAACGATGCGCTCGCGGCGTGAGCGCGCGTTGCGAAAGGCGAACACGATAGCCGGCGACGGCCAGAACCAGCACGAGAGGGCTGAGCTTGAGAAGGTAGTTGGTAGGCGTGGGCAGCAGAAACGAATGACCGAGGAAGAGATCGCGAACGCGGTCTGCCACGGCTGCGAGCGGAGTGACTGGGGTGATACGCGATCTCCTTCGCGCGTGCGGTCGTGGGCAGGAAATGCCCGGTGGTGAGACGAGTGCCCAGCAGGAAGAGTCCACAGCCCGCGAGGAGCGCCAATGTTCCGCGCACAGCGGCACGCCGGTCGATGAGGAACATGGCGGCGCAGAAGAGCGCCGCGTAGGAGACGGCGTCGGGCCGGATAAGCGGGAGCAGCAGAACGCTTGCAGCAAACAGCGTCGCATGATTTTCGCGTGCCAGGGCGAAGATAGCTGCGCCCAGCACCAGCACAAGCAGCGCGGTCTCCATTCCGATGTAGCTCATCAGCAGCGCGATGGGCCAGCAGGCGGTGAGCAGCCAGACCATGCGCTGCTCCGCGGTTTCGTCCGAGAGCGCTTGCGCGAGGAACCAGCAGGCGCCCGCGACGCAGACGGTGCCGAATAGCTGGACGAGCAGGAACATGGAGCTGTCGCGACAGCAAATCGAAGGCAGCGACGATGAGCGGATAGAGGAGGCTGGTGGTTCCCGGAAAGTGCTGATGGAAATTGAAAGAGAAGTCTCCGTACTCGGCCAGGTGCCGGGCAGAGCGGAGGGTGATGTAGGCATCCTCCAGCAGCGGATGGATAGCCAGGAAGGGGATGCGGATCAGCAGCATCACGGCGAGGACCAACCACGCCGGCCAACTGCGCCGCTTGCTGTACCGGCCGCCGCAGAGGCTTCGCGCTTGCGGGAGATGTTGACGAAGACACGTGGGGAAGCGAACTCATGCGGAGTGGCGTTCAGGCCGCATCGGAGCGGCGGCCTGAATCCATTCGAGTATAGAGGCTTGCTGAGCCTTTCGGTTATGTCGTGCTGGGCAGTTTGTGCTGCTGCTCGTGCTGCGCCTTCAGCTCGCGCAGTAGGTCCTCAATCTGATCTTCACGCTCCAGCGCAGCGAAGCGCTCTTCGAGCTCCGCCTCTCCCAGCTCTCCATCCCGATCTGTACCTGCCTCGGCGACGAGAAGCGCCTGCTGGGCGCGGCCGGCGACGGTTGCCTGGTCAATGCGGCCGCGCACGCGCGCAATGGTGCTGGATACGTTTGGGGATGCGCCGGCTCCGTTGCCGGCGAGCTTCTGACTGGCACGGGCACGGCGGTGCTCGATGGCCAGCAGCTCACAGCGAGACTGCGTCTCCTGCAGGCGCTGCTGCAGCCGGCTCAGAGCGGTGCGCAGAGTGTCCGTCTCGGTACGCTGATCCTGAGCTGCTGCGCGAAGCTCGCCGCCATCTGCTGATGGCTGATCTGCTGCCGCAGCGCCGCGCGCGCCAGGTCATCCTGCTGGCGTGTTACGGCGAGCGCCGCCTTGCGCTTCCAGTTGTCGGCGGACTCCTCGTGCTCGGCCTGCTTCTTTTCGAGCAGATGCTGATCGGCAAGCGCGATGGCCACCTGCGTCTTGACCTGCAGCAGCTGGTTCTCCATATCGAGGATGAGCTGCCGCAGCATCTTCTGTGGATCTTCCGCGCGATCGATCAGGTCGTTGAGATTGGCGCGAAGCAGAGTTGCAACCCGTTCCAGCAGTGCCATGACGTGACTCCTTTTCTGTTCGATGCTTTGAAAGCAGGCGACCCCGGCCAGGGCCGGAGCCGCCGCTTGAGTTAGCTGTTCTATGGGCGTGGCGCCATTGGGTCGCGCGCGCATGCTCTTCACGTTCGCCATCAGCTCATGCATGTCCATGCCGGAGAGCGCTTCGAAGAGCGCCGGCACCTGCGCGGCAATCTTCGTCAGATCGCCGGTCAGCTTGTTGGCGCCGACTGAGCCATCGCCGCCGGTGGAGACAATGGTGATCTTGTCCACCTTGCTAAGCGGCTCGGACATGGCGCGGACCACCTCCGGCATGCTGGTGATGAGGCGATCGACCACCGCGGCCTGCGTCCACTCCTGGTAGGCCTCGGCCTTCACGTTCATCGCCTTCGCTTCCGCCTCGCCCTTCTGGAAGATGACGGCGGCTTCGGCTTCGCCCTGCGCGCGAATGGCCGAGGCGCGGCCTTCGGCTTCGATGATCAGGCGCGATTTCTCCGCAGCCGCCATGTTCTCGATGCGCTGGCGCTCGATCTCGGACTGCTTCAGCACGGTCGCAATCAGCTCCTTCTCGTGGCGCAGAATTTCCGCTTCCTGCACCTTGACCTGCGCCTCCTTCTCGATCTGCTGCACCTTCACCTGCTCGGCAATGACCTGCTGCTGCATGACGTTGGTCTGGATCTCGTAGGCCTTGTCGGCCTGCGCTTCCTGCTTGCGGCTCTGCTCGGTGAACTGCGCCTTCTGGATATCCAGATCGCGCTGCGCCTCTGCCTGCTTGGCCAGCGACTGCGTCTCCGCCAGCACGCGCTCCTGGTCGGCGGCAGCCTTGGCAACCGCAGATTCACGCAGCGCGATGGCGCGGCGGATGGCCGTATCGCGCTCCGCTTCAGCGGCAGCGATATCGGCGTCGCGCTTGATGCGCGCAATGTCCGGCCGGCCCATGTTGGTGATGTAGTCGTTCTTGTCGCGGACTTCCTTGATGGTGAACGAGATCACCTCCAGGCCCATCTTGCTCATGTCCTCGGCGCAGGTGGCGCGCATGCGCTCGCCCACCATCTCCGGCTCCTTCACGATCTGCTCCACCGTGAGCTGGCCGATGATGCCGCGCAGATGGCCTTCCATCACCAGGCGGATCAGGCCTTCGCGCTGCGCCGGCGCTTTGGTCAGGAACTGCTCCGCGGCGGTCAGGATGGATTCACGATCGGAGCGGACCTTGATCTGCGCGACAGCTTCGACCGTGACCGCGACGCCCTGCTTGGTGTAGAGGTCCTGCTGCGGCGCCACGTCGAAGGACATCAACTCCAGCGAGAGCTGCTTGCAGCTCTCAACCATGGGGAAGATGACTGCACCCGAGCCTTTGATGATGCGCGGCCCGCGGAAGCCATACACGATGATGGCCTCGTTGGGACCCGCTTTGCGAAACATCTTGGCGATGCTCGTCATGATGATGAGAAGGAGGACAACGCCCAATCCGATAAAGATAGAGACAATGGTCGGCATAACAATCCTTGCGTCCAAAACACGTGAAGCCAGCCGTACTACATGCGGTTTGCATCGCTCCTGGCTGTAGCGATGCGCACCGCGGAGCATGACGCTCCGTGATAGCGACAAACTCAATGCATCAACCGGGCGGCGGACCTTCCAGTTCCGACCATGCCCGGACATAGGCGATGCCACGCTCGTAGCGCAGCACGACGACTTCGACATCGCGCGCGATGGGAACGCCTGCATCGCTGCGCGCGGCCGCTGCACGGTGCGCGCCACCCTGCGAATAAGCAATCTCGCCGGTGCCGCCTTCGCGTATCGGACTGGAGACGCGCGCGAGCACTCCGGTGATCTCCGTGTCTTCCGGCGTCAGGACACGCTCCCGCGGAAGCAGCACACGCGCGAGAAACCAGAAGATAACGGCAGCGCCGGCAAGGCCGCTGAGGATGGCGATGGCGAAGACACTCAGCCCGAGAACTCCGGTGAAGCGGCGCAGCAAATAGCCCGTCCCGCCGAACCAGCAGAGAAAGGCCATGAGGGTGAAGCCGTTGATCGGCGAGAGGCTGCTATCGTGGGCGCCCGGAGGCATGTGTATGCGAGTGGCCGAGATGAAAGTGGCCACCGTGAAGATGGCCGAAATGCAGATGCCCGAAGCCCCCGAAAAACGTAAGCACGGCGAGCACGAATCCCACGCCAAAGCAGACGAGATACCAGTCTTGTGCGTGCATAGGTCATCTCCTCTCTTTCGTATTCAAGTTGGCATCGCGCGTATTTGGGCTGCCGTTGTGTGCGCTGCGGCGGTCTGTGTTGTGCTGCGCATTCTTGCGTCGCGGAGCGAGTTCCGGGCGCAGCACTTCAAGCAGCCGGTCGGCGAGCGCCGGCGTTTCGAGGATGGCGGCCAGCAGCAGCAGACAGCGGCGGGTGTCATCGTGCTGGGCCGCGGTCAGCAGTGCACGGCGCAGATCCGGATCGCGGCGAAAGCGCTCCGCACCGGCGATCAGCCACAGGTCGAGCTTGTCCTCGTTCGCGCGTGTGTGCAGCGTGCGCGCCTCGGAGAGCAACTCGGCGTGGTAGCCTTCCGGGTCGTCGACCAGGTAGCCGGGGTGCACCTTGAAGAAACGAGCCAGCAGCAGGCGGCTGGTGTTGGTCAGGTGGGGACGCGCGCCGCTCTCGATTTGCGAGAGGTAGGACTGGCTCATCGCCGTGTCCATCTCCGCGCGGATGGCGCGCACCAGCTCCTGCTGGGTCATCGCGCGGTCGAGTCCGCGAAGGGAGCCTTCGACTTCACGCAGGTAGCGGATTTTCTCGCCGAGTTTCATATTGCAATCCGCAATAACAGTATCGCAAATTGCGATATATTTCAAGTGCTCTTTGGTAACTCGCAGATTCGATCACCTTGACCAACTTGACCAAGTAATGTAAGTTTTGTTGGATGGGAAAGGCTCTTAATATCTACGAGGCGAAGACGCACCTGTCGGCGCTGGTGGAGAAGGCCGCACGTGGTGAGGAGATCGTGATCGCGAAAGCGGGCAAGCCGATGGCGAAGCTAGTGCCGCTGGAGCCCGTAGCTCGGGCGCCGCGCAAGTTCGGGCAGAACGCAATGAAGATCACCTACATTGCGCCGGATTTCGACGCTCCGTTGCCGGATGACATCGTGCAGGACTTCTACGGCCCGATTGAGCCCGAACGGTAATGCCGGATTACACTCCCGCGTTTCTGATCGACACGCATGTACTGATCTGGCTGGATCAAAGCCCGGATCGCCTTTCGGACCACATTCTGGGACTGCTGCGCGACCCACAGCATGAGGTCTATTGCAGCGTGGCGTCGCTGTGGGAGATTGCCATCAAGCAGAACCTCGGCAAGCTTGCAGTGCAGGCTCCCCTTCCCGGAATGCTGGAGCAATATGGATTTGCAGAACTTCCGTTGACGGCCCGCGATGCGGAAACGGTGCGCACACTTCCGTTGCATCATCGCGATCCGTTCGACCGGATGCTGATTGCGCAGGCAACGGCACGGAACCTGGTGCTGGTCAGCGGCGATCGTCAGATGCTGGCGTATGAAGTTGCGATTCTGAGTTGCTGAGTTTCAGCGCAGCGGCACGCTATCCAGTTTCGTAAGCCGCCCCACCGGATATAGGCCAAACTTCGGGTCGGCCCAGGGCGAGTGGTCATAGAAGAATTCGAGCCGCGCCCGCGGGCTTGCCGCAAACTTCGAATCGTTCTCCACCCGCTCTTCGAACTCGGCCTTGAGCTTCGGGTCCTTCGCCATCATCTCGCGCGCCAGCTTCTCCAGCACATACGGCTCACCGTATTCCTTCTGCTCGAAGATGGGATCGAAGGCGTTCCATGCCATCGCGGAATCGGGCGCCGTTGGCTCCAGCCACGCCATGGCCACATGCGAGAGGCGCTGGTTCAGCTCGACGACAGCCGAGTTTGCCGGAAATGTCATCGTCTCGGTGACGAGTGTGCATTGCGGCGGCTCGCCCGGATGCCCGTTGCTGCCTTCGCCGCGGAACATCGGGTGATGGCCTTCAAAGGGCGGTTGCTCCCAGTTGCCCTCGCGGCAACGATAGGTCTCGACCGGCGCGGTCCATAAAGCGCTGGTGCGGCGGATGACAACCTGGTGCGCGGCGAGCACGTCGATGGCATGTGTCCACTGCGGGGGAATGATGTAAGCGGCCGGGGGAACGGCGGAGACGGCAGCCTTGGCTCCGGTCTGCATGGGGAGCGTGACGTTCCAGGGCTCGTGCGAGTACTGGACCCACATGGTGCCGGAGACGGCGCTCAGCTCGCGGGTGTATTTGTAACCGCGAAAGAGAAATGGCGTGGTCTGTCCCGACCAGGTCAGCTTGAGCGGGTAGGCGACATCGCTCAGCGGGTGTGCGCCAAGCTGTTCGGCTTCATGGTCTGCCGCGGCGTTCAGCGCGATCAGCTTGTCGGCATCGCGGTTGACGACTTGCAACAGCGCGCGCAGCAGCTCGTAGTTCCCGGTGACGCGCGTTTTGTAGTCCTTGAGCATGTGCATCTCGACCAGCATGGCCGGCCGGTTTTCGAGATTGATGTAGCTGGTGGAGAAGCGTGGGACGAAGGCGTCGAAGCCGAGCCCTTTCGACGGGTCGTTTTCATCGACCAGGTCGAGATGTAAGTCGGCGAGGCGAGGTGGCCGGACGCATCGACCTGCTGCTCGAGATCGGGGATCACGCTTTCCGCGAGCCATTGTCCGGTCTCCGCGTGAAGCGTGGGGAAGTGCTCGATGGTGAAGGTGACGTCATATTGAAAGTCGGCGCCATCGGTTACGTGATCGTCGACGAAGAAGTCCGGCAGCCAGCGATGAAACATGGCCAGGAAGGCGCGCGTCTCCGGCGCGTCGGCCTTCATGTAATCGCGGTTCAGGTTGAGATTGGAGGCGTTGCCGCGCCAGCCCATCTCTTCAGGGCCGTTCTGATTGATGCGGTTGTAGGGCGAGCGCCGCTCGTGGCCATCGGCGTTGTAGATGGGAATGAAGACGAAAACCGCGCGATCGAGTAGCGCCGCCTGCTTGCCGGTGATGACCATGTCGCGCAAGAGCGCGAGGCAGCTGTCCTTGCCATCCATCTCGCCGGCATGAATCGCGTTCTGCACCAGCAGGATGGGGCGCTTTGCCGCGTGAAGCTTGTCGGGATCGAAGACGCCGTCCTTCGAGGCGATGACGATGTCGAGCTCGCGACCTTCGCCGCTCTTGCCGAAGGGCTCGATGCGAACCTGCTGCGGCCGTGCGGCGGCAATGCGATGCAGGTAGGCCATGGTGGCGGCGTAGTCGGGCGTCGTGCGGTAGTTGGACTGCTCGGCGGGCGTGGCCCAGTCGTTCGAGGGCGTTGACGTTTGTGCGAAGAGTGCAGGAGTGAGAAGAACGAGGACTGCCAGGAGCGGCGCGCGCATGGCTCCAAGAGTAGCAAGTTGCGAATCCGCAGCTTTCTCCTATACTGAAGCCCCCAATTACATTTCTTGAAACAGGTGCGCTCCCAATGCTGAAGCGACTCGTGGTGTGC
This sequence comes from uncultured Acidobacteriaceae bacterium, assembly GCA_963758545.1. Lineage (GTDB taxonomy): Bacteria > Acidobacteriota > Terriglobia > Terriglobales > Acidobacteriaceae > KBS-83. The sequence continues at coordinate 767,403 of CAVWVY010000003.1, forward strand.
TGGGCTCTTTCTGTGTGCGCGGCGGCAGCCGCATCCGCACAGGTCTATGCAACGCTTGTGCTGGACCATGGGCATATCTGGACAGAGAATCCTGCGCAGCCGGAGGCGGAAGCGGTCGCCGTCTATGGCAACCGGATTCTGCGCGTGGGCACATCGGATGAGGTGCGGCAGCTTGCCGGGCCGTCCACTCGCGTGATCGACCTGCACGGACGCCGCGTCGTTCCAGGATTCAACGATGCGCACGTCCACTTCGTGACAGGCGGCCTGGTGCTGGCCAATGTGCAGCTTCTCGATGCCTCCTCGCAAGCGGAGTTCCGCGAGCGCATTGCCCGCTTCGCGGAGTCGCAGTCGGCGGGCGCGTGGATCCTTTCCGGCATATGGGATCACGAACGCTGGACGCCAGCCGTGCTCCCAACCCATCAGTTGATCGATGACGTGACGCCAAAGAACCCGGTTTTCGTCATGCGGCTCGATGGCCATATGGGGCTGGCGAATGCGCTTGCCATGACGCTTGCGGGCGTGGACCGCAACACGAAGGATGTGCCGGGCGGCGTGATTGTCCGGGATGCTGACGGCAATCCGACCGGCATGTTCAAGGACGCAGCCATGACGCTGATCAACCGCGTTATCCCTTCGCTCACGCTTCAGCAAACCGAGACCGCGATCCTGGCGGCGCAACGCGACGCCGCACGCAACGGCGTGACCAGTGTGCAGGAGATGGCTGACGATCAGGACGACACGTCGGGTCCGGAGCATCTGCGGGCGCTGCAGGCGCTGGAGCGCGAGGGCCGGCTGAAGGTCCGCATTTCCGTGAACCTGCGTCTGGTGGACTGGAAGAATCTGGCGGGCAGCGGTATGCAGGCGGGATTTAACGATGGGCTTATTCAGGTGGGCGGGCTGAAGGCGTTTGCCGACGGCGGCCTCGGTGCTTCGACCGCATGGCTCTTCGCACCCTATAACGATGCGCCGAATACAAGCGGACTGGCCACCAACGAGCTGCAGCATCCGGAGCAGATGTTTGACGACATGAAAGGCGCGGACAAGTCAGGATTACAGATTGCCATCCATGCCATCGGCGACCGCGCCAACCGCACGATTCTGGATCTGTATCAGCGGCTGGAAAAGGAAAATGGGCCGCGCGACCGTCGCCTGCGCATTGAACATGCGCAGCACCTGACCGCTGCGGACATCCCGCGCTTCGCGCAACTACATGTCATCGCATCGATGCAGCCGTATCACGCGATCGACGATGGCCGCTGGGCAGGGAAACGGCTAGGTCCGGAGCGTATTCGCTACGCGTACGATTTCCGTTCGCTGCTGGACTCCGGCGCGACGCTCGCCTTTGGCTCTGACTGGCCGGTTGCGCCGCTTGATCCGATCATGGGCATCTACGCCGCGGTGACGCGGAGGACGCTCGATGGCAAAAACCCGAACGGCTGGGTGCCTGAGCAGAAGATCACGGTGGAGCAGGCTGTCCACGCCTACACGGTTGGCGCGGCGTACGCGCAATTCGATGAAAAGCAGAAGGGCTCGCTGGAACCGGGAAAGCTGGCCGACATCGCGGTGCTTTCCAAGGATATCTTCCACATTGATCCGGTCGAGATCGAGAAGACGCGCGTGGACCTGACGATCTTCGATGGCCGCGTTATCTACGATGCATCTGCCTTGCAGTAATCGTAGCTGCCTGATGTGCCGTTACACCGAAGACGCGACTGCGCAATCGGCGGGCGAGACTCTCTCGGTGCTACCGCGAACCCGGCGCCACATGCTCGCGATCTCTGTTCTGAAAACGATCGCGGACAGCGCGGTACAGGCGCCCAGGCAATCGGCAGCGAGTCCGATATTGTCGGGCGGCACGGATTCGGCAAATACGAAGGTCAGCCGAACCGATATGAGGAAGGCTGCGCAGAGCAGCAGGGGCCACTTGCGGCGGCTTAAGAAGAAAAATGCAACGGACAGGGCGGCGCTCACACTGACGCCGGTCCAGTTGGCGGGATTGGCAGGCGCGAGCGAGGCCATCTCATCCCACAGCGCCGTGCCGGTCACCAGCGCCAGCAGGGAGAGAACTCCAAAGGGCACCTCGAGGCGGTCCCGTGATTGCAGAATGCTGCGCCAGCGGGAATCAGGGCCGGGGGAGCGGGGAATAGAGCGCGTCATGCCGCGACTCTAGCGGCCAGCGTCGGAGGCCGCCATCACCGATCGGTGATTACCCATACCGCGTTCGGGGGAGCGTTTACGTAATGTCTTCAGTGTCGAAGACTTTTACCTTCACCTTTGGCCGCTGCGGCGAGCCGCCATGCACCTCGGCGAGCAGATCGCGTACCACGTCTTCAAGGTGCCGCTGGCTTTCCATTACCGCGGTCATCGTGTTGAGTTCTTCGGGATCTTCCACCTTTTCGAGCAGCACCGTTGCATGGGCCTGCGCAACGTGGTCCAGGCCCAGGCCTTCCGGTGTCTTGGCTTTGATGGAAACCGCTTTGGTGTTGATGTTCAGCAGGTCGGCCAGGCGCTCGCGGATCTCGCCGGCGATGGGCGAAATCTTCGGCCGGGCCAGGACCAGCGTGGCGTCCAGGTTCACGATGCGGTATCCGGCGTGCTGAATCTCCTCCAGCGCAAGATTGAGGAAGATGGTCGAATCCGCGTTCTTCCAGCGTTGATCGCCGGGGGGAAAGAAGGTGCCGATATCGCCGGCGGCCACTGCGCCGAGCAGGGCGTCGGTAACTGCGTGCAGCAACACGTCACCGTCGCTGTGGCCTGCCAGTCCCTCCGGATGCTCGATGGCGACTCCGCCGATGCGCAGCGGGACGCCGGCCTGAAAGGCATGTGAGTCCCAGCCGTGTCCGATGCGAATGTCCATGAGAGCCTCTCTTTCGCGCGGCTACGCCGCGGGTCCCTGCCCTGCTCTATGCCGATTGACGGCGCGCGAGGTAGAACTCGGCAAGCTCAAGGTCGCCGGGCTGCGTGATCTTGAGGTTCGCCGCCGTGCCGGGTACCACAGCAACCTGAGTGCCTGCCCGCTCGACCAGGCTGGCCTCATCGGTGCCGGCAAAGCCGTCGGTTTCGGCTTCGGCAAAGGCGCGCTTCAGAATCGACCAGCGGAAGCCCTGCGGGGTCTGCGCCTGCACGACGTATTCACGCGGGATAGTGGTGCGGATGATCGCGCCGTGCGCGGTGCGCTCCACCTGCTTGATGGTGTCGATGGCGGGCATGCCGACGATGGCCGCGCCGTGCTCAGTGACCGCTTCGATCGTGCGCGCGATGGTGGCCGGGTCGATCAGCGGTCGAACGGCGTCGTGCACCAGGACGATGTCGTCGTCCTCCGCATGGACCTCCGCAAGAGCCCGGCCGACGGATTCCTGTCGGCTATCGCCGCCCTCGACGACCGTGACGCGACCGGCGAGGTGGTGTTCGGCGACGATGGCCTGAACCCGCTCGATCTCGCTGGCCCGGACGGCGACAATGATGGTGCTGACCTGGGGCACCGCCGCAAAGGCGCGCAGGCTGTGGATCAGAATCGGGACCCCGGCAAGATCGAGAAACTGTTTGGCGGCATTCGGTGCAACCTGTCCCGGCGCCATGCGGGTGCCGAGGCCCGCGGCCGGAAGAATCACGAAGACGCGCATAAGAAGTTGAGTATACCGGTGCGGAGCAGTGCGGCTGCGATGGGTCGCGGTGCCGGCGTTCAAGCTCGGGCCGTCAGCCACGGCGCAGCCCCAGTGCCCGCGCAGGTTCTCTCCTCGTAGCGCATCTTGTGTACGGCGCAACAACCGATCCGCTGTGCCGGGCGATTCGCGCAGCGGAATGACGATCTTCGGATTGGAGAGCAGGCCGCAGATTTCTGCGGCCTCCTTCTAAACCTTGGCGGCGAAGACACCTTCAAAGGCGCGGCGAACTCCGATGAAGACAATGATCCACAGCACGGCCGTTAACAGTCCCGGCCCGATGCCCGCGGGCGCCATGGTGGCATGAAACAGCAGGATGTTTACGATAATGGGTCCCAGGATAATGAGAGCGATAGGTACGTACCGGCCGGCAAGCATCAGGATGCCGCCGATGACCTGCAGTCCGGAGATAGCAAGGACGTAATGTGAGGCGACCAGCGCGCCCAGGTATTGGCCGGCCAGTCCCGGAATCGGTGGCGATGGAAGGAAGTGCAGGAATCCATTGAGGCCGAAGAAAACAAAGATGAGGCCCAGCAGGATGCGTGCGATGAGGACAGCGATCTTCATAGGGTCTCCACGGTGAACAGGTTTCAGATGTCAGCACTCAGGCAGCCGTCGCGCGAATTTGCTGGAGTGCGGGTTGCAGGAGTGTCACACGATCGACCGCGCCGGACATCAACTGCGATACGCCGCCCACCGCAATCATGCGGACGTCTGTGATCCCGATAAAGCCGAGTATTGCCTTCAGGTACGGTTCTACAAAATTCATGGCTGCGGCGGGGCTCTCCGCCGAATACACGCCACCGCTTGCTATCAGCAGAGTAGCCTTCTTGTTCTGGAGAAGGCCTTTTGGCCCTCCCGGACCGTAGCTGAACGTGCGGCCGGCGCGGACGACTTGATCGATCCACAACTTCAGGGTGGCCGGCACAGAGAAGTTATGCATGGGAACGCCGATGACGATCTCGTCGGCAGATTCAAGCTCCTGGATTCGCTCTTCGGAATGCGCAAGCAGGGACTTTTGTTCGGTTGTGCGCGCCTCGGCAGGCGTGAATGCTGCGTGGACCCACGGCTGATCGATGGGAGCAGACGGCTCGGCGGACAGGTCACGGTAGATCACGGTACCGTCCGGGTGGGCGGCCTTCCAGGTTGCAGCGAATTCCCGCGTGAGTTCCCGGCTAACGGAAGTTTCGAGCGGGCTGGCGTCGAGATGGAGTAGTGTCGGCATAGGTTTGAATCTCCTTAACGACATATGTCGTCAAAACAGCATGTGTCGTCTCATAAGACGACAGTTGTCGTTTAAGTGATTCAGAAAAGATTTAGGACGTTTGTTATGCCGATTTCCGACTGTGAGGTACGCGACCCGAGGATCCGCAGGACGCGCCAGCTTCTTCAGGACGCTCTTTTGCAACTCCTTGGATCGAAACCGTTTGACGATATTTCCGTGCAGGATATCGCGGATGCTGCCACGCTGAATCGGGCCACCTTTTACGACCATTACACGGACAAGTTCTCGCTGCTGGAATCGCTGATTGCCGGCGGCTTTCATAAAATGCTGCACGAGCGCTCCGTGCGCTACGACGGCACGTGCCCCTCGGCTGCCCGCGCCATTGTTCTGGCCGCCTGCGACTACCTGGCTTCCCTGCGTGACTCCCAGACCGGGTGCCAGCGCCGCAGCAATGTCGATGCGCTGGAGGATGCCGCGATGATCGCCGCAATCCGGCGTGTGCTGGCCGAGGGCATGGCAAAGCACACCTCGTTTCCCGAAGAGCGGCGCGCCATGCAGTCTGCCGCGGCAAGCTGGGCAATCTACGGGGCTGTAAAGGAATGGCTGAATACGCCCGATCGGCCGTCAGCAGAGGCCACTGTGCCGGAGATCGTGGCGCTCGTGACGCCGCTCTTACTTGATGGGACAGAGGAACACCCTGCGGCGGCCCATGATCTCGCCGCAAAGGTCAGCTAGCGCGGCGCGAGGCGGTGCACCATGAGGGAGATCGGCAGCCCGACACAGATAATGTGCGTGACGATCGCGGTCACAGAGTAGGTCAGGGTCACCGGGATGCGGTGCAGACGCGACAACGGCACATGATCCAGTACGTGAAGCAGACCGGCGGCGAAGATCGCGCGCAGTGCAATGGAGGCGCCTGTCTGTCCCGGGCACTCCATGGCAGCGCCGCTGGCAGCCACTTATCCCTCGACTGACTCGACGTAGAACATCTCGTTGGTGGCGCGGAAGCCGTTGCTTTCGTAAAGGGCTCGGCCGGCGTCGGTGGAGTGCAGGGCCACAACGCGCACGCGGCGGCGGCGAGCTTCAGCCAGCGCAAGCTCGATCAGGCGGCTTGCAATGTGCTTCCGGCGGTGCGCGGGCTCTACGTAGACATTCAGCAGATAGCCGCGGTATACGGATGTGGGATCGAGCGGATGCGGGGGCCAGTCGAGAAGCATCAGTCCGCTACCGCCAATCACCTCCCCGGCATCGTCCAGCGCGAGCCAACCCATGTACTTGCCAGACTGAAGATTTTCGGCGACCCAGGGGTGGAAATGCTCTTCCATCACGTCCAGGATCCGGTTGTCCGAGCGGCCTGCATCCACGAACATACGCCGGCGATGGCGGGTGATGATGGCGGCATCTGCGGCGGTGGCGGCGCGGGTAGCGGGCATGCCTGTGAGTATAGACCGCAGCTTTGTGATTGATCGCGTAGGCCCCATCTGAGCAGAGCAGTGTTCATGGCTCGGCTCACCGCCTTTCTGAACGCCGTGAGCCATCGAGGCCATGGCCCTTACACTAGTTGCGCGATATCGTTTTCACAAAAATATCGGCTGATAAGGAGTCGTTGACGCAGCTTTTCCGTCAAGAAAAGCTGCTCTGCGCAAATGCATCTGACACAGCAGCATTTGTGAAAACGATAGATGGCACAGACTGGACAGCTCGGCTGGGCACGGCATTACTTTCAGCCGGGAGATCGCGTTGCTGTGGCGGTTTCCGGCGGCGCGGATTCCGTGGCGCTTCTGGTCGCGATGGCGGACGCGCGCAGCGAAACGGGAATCGTGTTGTCCGCGATCCATGTGCATCACGGATTGCGCGGTGCGGAGGCGGATGGGGATGCGCAGTTCGTCGCCGACCTGGCAAAGCAGCTCGACGTTCCGCTGCGCACTGAGCATGGCGATGTTGCGGCGCTCGCGGCGGAGCGGGGTCGCGGGATCGAAGAAGCGGCACGCGCGCTGCGCTACCGCTGCTTCGATGAACTGCTTGCCTCCCACAATATCCATGCCGTTGCCACTGCGCACACACTTGACGATCAGGCGGAGACGGTCCTGATGAAGCTGCTGCGCGGCGCCTGGACCGAGGGTCTTGGCGGCATCGCACCTGTGGTCACGGTGGAGAGCGGACGGATTGTGCGGCCGCTGCTTGCGGTGAGCCGCGCCGAGATCGTCACCTATCTGGAGGCGCGCGGCCACCCATGGCGGGAGGACAGCACAAATCGGGAGCTCACCTTCACCCGCAACCGGGTGCGCTACACGCTGCTGCCGCAGATGAAGGAGTTTCAGCCCAGGATTGCCGAGCAACTGGCGCACCTCGCCGCAGTAGCACGGGACGAAGAGGCATGGTGGGCGCGTGAGCTGGCGCGCGTGTTGCCCGGCATCCTCCTGCCCGGCAAGGCGGTGCGCGGCGGCGGACGGGCAACGTCCACCCGGCCGGGCGAGGCCGGCGTCGCCATGGAGCTGGAGCGGCTTCGCGTGATGCAGCCGGCATTGCAGCGGCGTGTGTTGCGTGCGGCCGCGGAGCAGGTGGGCGCTGTGCTGAACTTCGATCAGACCGAGGCATTGTTGGAGCTGGTCGAAATCGACGGAGCGCGCGGGGCAAGCGCGGCAAGGTCGAGCTTGGAGCGGGCGTCGCGGCCGAGCGCACGATACGGGAGTTGCGAATTGTCCGGACGCCTGTTGAGAGTGACGGGGCATTCCCGGAGCTAGCAGTGCCGGTGCCCGGCGTGCTGGAGGCTCATGAATATGGCTATCGCGTGATCACAGGTGGCGGCCTGCCGACCGGAGAGGCGCTGGTACTGCGTACGCCGCGTGCGGGCGACCAGATCCGGCTACCCCGCAGCCGCGGGGTGAAGACTGTGAAAGAGGTGCTGGAGCGGCGGGGAATTTCCGCCGCGGAGCGGCGACTCTGGCCCCTGATTGCAATCGGAAACAGCATCCTATGGATGAGGGGAGTCGAGGTGGAGTGGACGCCGGGACTTCAGATCGCTGTAGAACCATTACGAGCCTTGGAGGGTCTTCCGGTGCTTGAGCCAGCGCAAGAACCTACATAAGCTTCCCGTTTTCGGCAACTGGCAAACTAAAGTTTGAAACAGGTCGATTCTCCTGGCAGGTTTAAAAGTGTTCCACGTGGAACATCCGGAACCGCAATGCCGTACGTTGCTGGTGGGACATCCGAGGGCCAAGTGGGCTAGAGAGCTCGCTCCAAGGTAATGAGTTTTGCTGCAGGGTCAGGCATTTCCTTGCTGTGCGCCGCGAGGCTCGGAGTAGAATCCTGGATACGGTCACCGGAGCGTGAGCGGCTGGCTATCAGATTTCAGGATGCAGCGGCCGGCTGATGCCGGAAGTTGCACCCAAGGCCGGCTTCGCACGTCTAATCCCTAAGGAAACGCATCGGATTGCTTTCCGGGCAGTGGATCCCGGTCAAACGGCGCATCTTTAGGATGCTGCTCTCCGTGATGTGAGAGAAATGAGGATTTTTTCGTGAATTCGACGGTCAAATCGATACTCTTCTGGGTCTTCATTCTGGCCTGCCTGGTCTTGCTATGGCAGATCGTCCAGAAGAGCACGAGCAACGGCAAGGACCAGGAGATTTCCTTCTCCACGTTCATGGACGACGCCCGCCAGGGCCAGGTCCAGGATGTGACCATCAACGACAATACGGTGACCGGTCACTTCCGCAACAATAAGGACAACGGCTTCCACACCACCGTGCCGGCAAATTACCCGGACATGTACAAGACCCTGCAGGACAACAAGGTCTCGATCACGGTGAAGAACACGCAGGGCAGCGCGTGGTGGCCCATCCTGCTGCAGCTTTCGCCCATTCTGATCATCGGCGCCGTCTGGTACTTCATGATCCGCCAGATGCAGAGCGGCGGAAACAAGGCGCTGTCGTTCGGCAAGAGCCGCGCGCGGCTGCTTTCCATGCAGCAGAAGAAGGTCACGTTCAAGGACGTGGCCGGCGTGGATGAAGCCAAGGAAGAGCTGAAGGAGATCATCGAATTCCTGCGCGAGGCGCAGAAGTTCCAGAAGCTTGGCGGCCGCATTCCCAAGGGCGTGCTGCTGGTCGGGCCTCCGGGCACCGGCAAGACGCTGCTGGCGCGCGCAGTCGCGGGCGAAGCGAACGTTCCGTTCTTCTCCATCTCCGGCTCTGACTTCGTAGAGATGTTCGTCGGCGTGGGCGCAAGCCGCGTACGCGACCTTTTCGAGCAGGGCAAGAAGAACGCGCCGTGCATCATCTTCATCGACGAGATCGACGCCGTCGGACGCCATCGCGGAGCCGGTCTGGGCGGCGGACACGATGAGCGCGAGCAGACGCTGAACCAGTTGCTGGTCGAGATGGACGGCTTCGAGTCCAACGACGGCGTGATCCTGGTCGCAGCCACCAACCGGCCCGACGTGCTCGATCCCGCGCTGCTTCGCCCGGGCCGTTTCGATCGCCGCGTGGTGGTGGGACGTCCAGATGTGCGCGGCCGCGAAGAGGTGCTGCGCGTGCACTCGAAGAAAGTGCCGATTGCAGATGACGTTGATCTTCGCGTGCTGGCTCGCGGAACACCGGGCTTCTCCGGCGCCGACCTGGCCAACATGGTGAACGAGGCAGCGCTGACCGCTGCCCGCTCCAACCGCAAGGCCGTGCACATGTATGACTTTGAGCTGGCGAAGGACAAGGTCCTGATGGGCGCCGAGCGCAAGTCGATGCTGCTGACCGATGAAGAGAAGCGGGTGACGGCGTATCACGAGGCCGGCCACGCGCTGGTCGCCGCTCTGCGCGCGCACGCCGATCCGCTGCACAAGGTCACGATCATCCCGCGCGGGATGGCGCTGGGCGTCACGATGCAGCTGCCTACGGACGACAAGCACACCGTCACCAAGGACTATCTGGAGACGCAGCTCGCCATCCTGATGGGCGGCCGTTGCGCTGAGGAGATTTACCTCAAGCAGATGACGACCGGAGCCGGAAACGACATCGAGCGCGCATCGGAGCTGGCGCGCAAGATGGTGTGCGAGTACGGCATGAGCCGGCTAGGTCCGCTCACCTTCGGCAAGAAGGAGGAGCAGATCTTCCTGGGCCGCGAGATCGCACAGCATCGCGATTTCTCCGAGGAGACAGCGCGGCAGATCGACAGCGAGGTCCGCAACCTGGTGGACGCGGGCTATCAGTCGGCGTACAGCATCCTCGACCAGAATCAGCCGATCATGCACCGGCTGGCGACGGCATTGCTGGAGCGCGAGACGATCGACGCGAACGAGATCAAGGTGCTGATCGAAGGACGCGAGCTGCCACCGCTGAACCCGCCGTCAAATGGTTCGGTCAGCGGCGACCCTGAGGTAAAGGTGCTGAAGCCGGAGCCAGGCCGTGGGGCAGGCTTCCCGGAGGGCAGTCCTTCGCCTGCATAGCACGATCCGAATCATCCACCGGACGGCCGCTCTTGCAGAGCGGCCGTCTTCTTTTGCACGGCAGACACTCTGCGAGAATGAGCTGCAGCATGCGCCGCGTCCTTCGATTGTTTTCCGCTTCCGTTGCCTTGTTGCTTCTAAGCGGCTGCGGTTATCACACGCTGGGGTCCGCGGCGCATATTCCGGAGAATGTGCACACCATCGCGGTGCCCTTCTTTGAAAATCGAACGCAGTTCTCGCACACCGAGGTCGCGCTGACGCAGGCGACGGTTCACGAGCTGAACACGCGGACAAAGTTCCATGTGCTGCCGCGCGAAGATGCAGGCGACGCGGACGCCGTGCTGAAGGGAACGGTTCTGAGCGAGACGATCGTTCCGTACACCTACAACTCGACCAGCGGTCAGTCGTCGAGCTACATGATCACGCTGACGGCGAGCGTCTCGCTGACCGATCGAGACGGCCGGGTGCTCTATCGGCACGATGGATACAGCTTTCATCAGCAGTACGAAGCCACCTCGGATCTGGCCACATTTGTGCAGGAAGATTCCCCCGCCATGGCGCGCCTCTCCAGAGACTTTGCCCAGTCGCTGGTGAGCGATATGCTGGAGTCGTTCTGAGCCGCCATGCGACATTTTCGGGACCAAGAGGCCGCTTATGGCTAGCGGACTGCGCAGCTTCGCATCGTCGGACCGCTTCATTGCGGAGATCGAAGCATCGCGCCAGGGCGGAGCGCTGCGGCCGGGATATGTGCTGCTGGGCGATGAGATGTATCTCTACGAGCGCTGCCGCCGCGCCGTTCTGGAGACGCTGGTCGATCCGGCCATGCTGCGATTTTGCGCTGGCCGAGATCGACCTGGCCGAGACCAGCATCTTCGAGGCGCTCGATCGCGCGCAGACGCCGTCGCTGATGGCGCCGTTTCAGGTGCTTGTTTCTGCGCAATGTAAAGACGCTCTACGGCCGCGGCGCGAAGAAGGACGAGTTTGCCGCGCTCGACGCATATGGGCGCTCGCCGAATCCGCAGGCGCTGCTGATCTTCGTCGCCGACCATCTGCATCTTCCCGCCGACCTGCGCCGCATGGACATGCAGGACAAGGACCGCTACGAGCGCATCCGCGAGACGCTGGGCGACTGGTGCGGCATGGTGGAGCTGGTGCGCGTGGAAGAGACCGACGCGATGCGCTGGCTGGTGGCGCGAGGCCGAGAAGAACGGAAGTGCGCTTGAAGCGGACGCCGCGCGCGAGCTGGCCGATGCGCTGGGCGCGGACATGATGCTGATGGCGAGCGAGCTGGAGAAGCTGCTGTTGTATACGGGCGAGCGGCGGCGCATCACGCTGGGCGATGTGGAGACGATGGTGCTCGGCGCGAAGCAGCGCTCGCTTTATGAACTGACGGACGCGATCTCGGCCAAGGACCGTCCGCGCGCGCTGGCGCTGCTGCAGGGGCTGCTCAATGCTTCCGACGGCGGCGAGGAGTCGGCCATCGGGCATCTCTACATGCTGGCGCGAACCTTCCGGCAGATGCTGGTGATTCTGGAAAAGAACGTGCGCGACTCGCGCGCCATCTGGCAGGCGCTGTGGCAGGGCTTCCGCATGCCGCCGTTCGCGGCGGACGATCTGATCCGGCAGGCGCGGCGTTACAAGAGCCGCCGCGATCTGACGCGCGCGCTGCGGCTGATCGCGCGCGCCGATCTCGAACTGCGCTCCTCGCCTCCGGACAAGCGGCTGGTGCTGGAGCGGCTGGTGCTGGCGCTGGCCAGCGAGGAGCCGGCGCAGCCTTCGCTTGGACTGCTGAGCGCTCAGTACGCGATGGAGTTGTAGGCGACAGCAGGCAACATACGCATCCCGGCGATCATCTCCGCGTTGAACCTTGAAACGAAGAAGCAAGGAAACGGAGATGTGCTTATGCCATTCACCCTTACCTGGAGCGATGTTGCGATTCGCCTAGCCTGTACGTTCATCGCAGGCGTGCTGGTCGGCCTGGACCGCGATGAACGGGGCAAGGCGGCCGGCATCCGCACCAATGTGCTGGTGTGCCTGGCGGCATCGCTCTCGATGATCCTGGCCAACGCAATGCTCGGAACGTCGGGGAAGAATCACAGTTCATTCTCCGTCCTCGACCTGATGCGTCTGCCGCTGGGCATTCTTTCCGGCATGGGATTCATTGGCGCGGGTGCGATTCTGCGCAAAGGCGACATGGTGCTTGGTATCACTACGGCGGCCACGCTGTGGATGGTCACGATGCTCGGTCTCTGCTTTGGTGCGGGGAAGATCCTGCTGGGAACCGCCGGGCTGGTGCTGACATTGTTCACGCTATGGGTGTTGAAGATCGTCGAAAACCATATGTCTCAGGATCACCGGGGCTCGCTTTGCGTGGTGACGGGCAGCGAAGAGCTTTCGCGCGAATTACCTGGGCTGGTGAAGCAGAGCGGCTTCGAGGTGCACACCTGGACAGTCGATGTATTCCGTGAAAAGGAGCGGGTCGTTGTGCAATGCGAGCTGCGCTGGCGGGCGCCGCGGCAGGAGCATGGCGAACCGGCGGTAATCGACGCGCTAAGGAAGCGACCGGATGTGGAACGGTTGCGTTGGCAGACATAAAGCGTGGCGGCCTCGTGCCGGGGCCGCCCCTGGGAAAGGAAAGCTCTTTGTCCGGGTCAACGTCCGATTCTGCCGGGCGCATGCGTGCGTTTGTGCGTTGGGCGCAAGCTGCTATTGGGGTTGACTGATGTATCCATAAACCGGGCAGGATCGGGCAGGTCGCGAGTCCGGCACGGCATGGCCCGGGGCGGTTTCGGGAGGTAAGAGTGTGTGCGCATCCGCTGGACTAGCTGGCAGATTTTGCGAAGGGTGGGGGACGGAAGGAAAACCATGGGGCACCTCGTATTCGCCTTTTGTTCCCCTAGGATATCAAGCTGATTCCCGTTTCGGTAGTAACCTCGGCCTGTGGATTTCTATCTATCTGAGTGGGTCGTAAACTACAGAAAATAAAACTATATAGCTACTCCATCAGGCCGACGGTATCGACGCCGTGCGGGCGGGTGGTGAGCGTGATGGCAGCGGCCAGGATGAGCGCTCCGCCGACCCAGGCCGCCGGGCCAAGGTGGTCGCCCAGCAGCTCAACGCCGAGGAAGGAGCCGAGCATGGGCTCGATGTTGAGGAAGACGGCCGCGCGCGAGGCGGGAACGTGATGGATGCCCCAGTTCCACAGCAGGGTGGAACCCGCGGTGCAGAAGAGGCCGCTGGCCGCGGAGGCGAGCCAGGCCGCCAGCGGTACGCCATGGACCGGCGGAGCGCCGTCGTGAAAGAGGACCCACGCGGCAATCATGACGGCTCCGGTGTAGACGCCATAGACCGTGATGACTGCGGGCGGGTGACGCTCCATCAGCCGCTTATTCATCAGGATCCAGAAGAGCGAAACCAGGAGCGCTGCCAGTACCAGCAGATCGCCGATCAGTGAAGGACCGTTGCCTCCCTGCGCGTGGTGACCCGCCAGCACGATCAGCGCCACGCCGATGGTGGAGCTGACCAGCGCGGCCCATCCGATCGAATCCAGGCGCTCGCCGGCAAAGAGCGTAGCGGCCGCGCCGAGCAGTACCGGCATGCTGCCGACCATGAGCGAGGCATGCGACACCGTGGTAAGCGAGAGGCCATAGAACTGCACAAGGTATTGCACCGGTATGCCGAGAAACGAGGCGATCAGCAGCAGGCGCCATTCCCGCGCGTTGAGTTGCGGGCGATGGCGGAGCGCAAAGGGTAAGAGGCCGATGCAGGCGAAGACAAATCGGTAGAAGCACCATGTGGCCCACGCCCATGGAGGCCAGCACGACTTTTCCGAAGTAGAAGCCCGTGCCCCAGAAGCAACCGGCCAGCGCGCATGCGCCGTATCCCAGCCAGTACGCGGCGCGGCGTGTGGGCGTGGTGGTTGCGGGCATAGCACTACTGTACGGTGCGGCGGCGGCACTCTCCTCATGTCCGCGAGCGAAACGAAGCGGAACGTAGACAGCGGATTAGATCCCGATCAGGTGCGCGCGAATGGCCCAGAGCGAAAGGGTCGCGATGATGATCCACAGAGCGACACCTTGCAGCATGGGGCGCACGCCAACCTTGCGCAGAGTCGCTTTTGAGATTCCGGTGCCGATGAGGAAGAGCGTGACGGTGAGCCCTGAACGGCCGAGCTTCGCGAAGGCTGCGAATAGAGCCGCTCCGGCGTGGATGTAGGTGCTGGCGAGCGGCGGCGAGGCAGAAGTACAGGATGAACCACGGCCACTGGATACGCGTGGTGCTCTTTGAGATTGCAGCGGTGGCGAGCGCGACGGGCACGATCCAAAGAGCGCGGGCAAGCTTGACGGTGGTGCCGATGGTCAGCGCCTGCGGACCGTAGCGGGCGGCGGCTCCAACGACCGAGCTGGTGTCGTGGATGGCGAGCGCTGCCCAGAGGCCGAACTGCGATTGCGTCAGGTGCAGCGCGAAACCGATGAGCGGAAATATGAGCAGTGCGATGGCATTCAGGGTGAAGACGGTGCCGAGCGAGACCGCCATATCCTCATCGCTGGCGCGGCTGATGGGCGCGATGGCTGCGATGGCGCTGCCGCCGCAGATTGCGGTGCCGCAAGTGATGAGAAAGGATGCCTTGCGGCTGACGCGAAGTGAGCTTCCGAGCAGAGTGCCAAGCAGGATGGCAAAGGTGATGCTGATGGCGGTGTAGACGAATCCCGATGCGCCGGCATGCACCACCTGGTGCAGGTTCATGCCGAAGCCGAGCGCGACTACAGATGCCTGCAGCAGCAAGCGCGAGAGATCGCGGCTCTCTGCGGCGAAGGGGTGCGGCAGAAGAAGTCCAAAGGCGATGCCGGCGGCCAGCGCCACTGCGGGGGAGATGAGACCGCTGGCCGCAATGATGAGTGAGACAAGAAAGAGGCGCTTTGCTCCGGTGAGGGTCACATATCGAGTGTCTGAGTGCGGTGGTGCGCGCGTCCAAGTGCAAATTGTGATGGCCGATAGCTGTTGCTTATCGATGTGCGGGGGCGCGGCGCAACTGCGAGCGGTGCTGGCGGAGCAGCTCGAGCATGGCGGCTGCGGCGCCGGTGGGCTCCGGTCCGGCGGGCAGCAGGAGAAGCAGGTCACGTGGGATGGAGAGCCCTTTTACCTGCACGATGGAAAGCGTGCCGATGGCGAGCTGGCGCTGGATGGCGCTGCGAGACACAAAGCCCACGCCAACGCCGGATTCGATGCAGCCCAGGATGGCTTCCGTGGAGTTGAGCTCCATGGCGAGGCGCAGATCGCGCGCGGGCAACCCGGCGGCGTCGAGTGTGGTTTCGATGACTTCGCGCGTACCGGAGCCACGCTCGCGCATCAGCAACGGCGCGGCGGCGAGTTGCTGCAGGGTGATGAATTGCTGGCTTGCCCACTCGTGGCTGGGCGGCGCCAGCAGAACAAGCTCGTCCGCCAGCCAGATTTCGGAACGGACCTGGCTCGAGTGCGGCGGCCCCTCCACCAGGCCCAGTGCGGCGCGTCCGGTTGCGATGGCGTCTGCAACCGACTCGGTGTTGCTGCTGTCGAGCTCCACGCGCACGGCGGGATGGAGGCGCAGGAACGCGCCCAGGAGCGGCGGCAGGATGTATTGCGCAATCGTGGTGGATGCCGCGATGCGCAGCGTGCCGGAGAGATGGCCTTTCAGAGCGGCGAGCTCGATCGCAGCGCGTTCCAGCACGGTGCTGGATTCTTCTGTGTATCGGAGCAGAAGCTCTCCAGCGGGGGTGAGGGCGACCTCGCGCCCGCTGCGATCGAAGAGCGGAAGGCCGATCAGCTCTTCGAGCGCCTTGATCTGCTGCGTTACCGCGGGCTGCGTGAGATAAAGCTGCTCTGCCGCGCGGCGGAAGCTGCGCTGCGCCGCCACAGCGCGGAAGACGGTGAGCCGATAATTTTCAAGCAATCGTGCTCCTCACCAGATGCTGCAGCGGTTGGCGCTGACCATCGGTTGACCGGCTTTGCAGCCGAAGGCCTGCTGGAACTCCGGCAGGTTTTCAACCACGCCGTTGACGCGGTACTCCTCAGGCGAGTGCGGATCAGTCTGCACGCGCAGCCGCATGGTTTCCGGCCGCGTGCTGGAGCACCAGCTCTGCGCATAGGCGGTGAAGAACTGCTGCGCCGGCGTCAGGCCGTCCAGGTCGGCTTCCGGTGTGACACCGGGCTCCTGCAACCGATGCTGCCATGCCAGGTAGCCAAGACGGACGCCGCCGATGTCCGCGATGTTTTCTCCCAGCGTCAGCTTGCCGTTGACATGCAGATCGTCTACGGCGACAAAGCCGTCATACTCCTTCACGACGCAGTCGGCGCGCTCTTTGAATTTCTGCTCGTCCACCGGGGTCCACCACTCGCTGAAGTTGCCGTCGCCGTTGAACTGGCGGCCTTCGTCGTCGAAGCCATGCGTGAGCTCGTGGCCTTCGAGGCCGCCCGCCTGGCCGTAGTTCACGGCGTCACCCATGTGCGGATCGTAGTAGGGCGGCTGCAGGATGCCGGCGGGGAAGTTCACGGTGTTGTCCTGGGGGTTGTAGTAGGCATTTACGGTGGGCGGGCTCATGTCCCACTCCTGTTTGTCGGTGGGACGGCCGATCTTCGCCAGTTCCCGGTGATGCTCAAAGGCGGCGGCCTGTCGTTCATTCCCCACTGCGTCGCCGCGCGTGATGGTCAGGCTGGAGTAGTCGCGCCACTTGTCGGGATAGCCAATCTTGTTGGTGACTAATTTGAGCTTGTCTTCGGCCTTGGTCTTCGTCGGCGCGCTCATCCAGTCGAGCTGCTGGATGTCGCGGCCCATCGCCGCTTCGATGTCCTTCATGATGTCGGTGGTGCGGGCCTTGTCCTGTGCGCTGAACTGCTGGGCCACGTAGACGCGGCCCAATGCCTCGCCGAGCGCGCCGTCGACCGCCTCCACGCAGCGCTTCCAGCGCACCTGCTGCTCGGGCTGGCCGCGCAGCGTCTTGCCGTAAAAGGCGAACTGCTCGTTGTCGAGCGCGGCGGGCAATGCGGTGCCGGGCGTCGAGTGTAGAAGGTTCCAGCGCAGCAGGGCTTTGAGAGACTCCAGATCGGTTTCGGGGAGAATCTTGTTCAACGCGTCGAAGTAGGCGGGAGTGGATACGTTGAGAGACGTGAAAGCCGGCGTGCCGAGAGTGTGCAGGTAGCTGTCCACATCGAACGCGCCCACCTGCGAGCGGAAGCGGTTGAGCTCCGTCGGGTGATAGAGCTTCGACGGGTCGCGCATCTCTTCGCGGCTCAGCGAGCCGGTGGCCATTTTGGTTTCGAGATCAAGCACGCGCTTGGCGTCGGCGGCGGCCTGGTCCGCCGGCTCGCCTGCGAGCGTGAGCATGTGGGTGATGTGTTCGAGGTATTGCTTGCGCAGCGCGACGGATTTCTCGTCTGTCCGCAGATAGTAGCCCTTCTCCGGAAGGCCGAGGCGCGGCTGGCTGACGGTTGCGATCATGTGCCGGGCGTCTTTGTAGTCTTCCTCGCTGCCCAGGCGGAAGAGCACCTGCACGCCATTCCGCTGCATGTCCGCGACCAGCGGCGCCAGATCCTTGGTGCTGGTGAGGCCGTTGATGCGGTCAAGCATCGGCTGAAGGCCGCCCAGCCCGGCCTTATCGATCGCCTGCGTATCCATGCAGGTGGCGTAGTAGTCGCCAATCTTCTGGGTATCCGGATCGCGCTGCGGCGGCAGGATCGCTGGCGTGCTCGAGGATCGACTTCAGGACCAGGTTGTTGTTCTCGTGGAGCTGCACGTCGACGCCGATAGGAGGAACGGTCCGGAGGGATGGGGTTGCGCTTCAGCCATGTGCCGCAGGCGTACTGAAAGAAGTTGACACAGGGATTGACCGAAGTGTCCCGCAGCGAGGGATCGAGGCCGTGAAGCTGAACGCGGGTTTGTTCGCTGACTGTGGTCTGGGCGTGCGATGGCGGCGGGCAGCAGCAGGCAGGCTACTGGAGAGGACGGCGGGAAAGAGGCGCATGGGGACGCGGAACTCCGGTCGTTTGGAAGAGATAGAGGCCGAAACGCTATGAGACTGGCTGAGCGCGGCAAAGTCAACCTGGACCTTGCCAAGCAGGAGGGCGGCAGTTTGTAGCAGAATGGTGAGGTGCAATGCCGTGCGCAGTTCGCGGCCCGCTGGCGACAGGCGACCCTGCTGGCGCTGGTGCTGTGCCTCGGAATGACGCCGGCCGTCGCGCGCGAACATGACAGCGGTCCTCAGCCGGTAGCGCGGATTCCGGTGCAACCGCTCGGCTACCGGGCGCCCGGCAAGCTGTATCTGCTGGCCCGCTACAGTTCTTCGTCACTGGAATTTCTCGATCCGACCCATGTGCTGCTGACCTTTCGCGAGCCGCATTTGCTGGTGCGGCAGCAGAGCTCCGATGGGCTGGACCAGGTGGTGCAGGCGGACGTTCTGGAATTGCCAACCGGCAAGATTGTCGCTCAGGATGAATGGCTGCTGCACGACCGTGGGCGGTATCTGTGGAAGCTCGCTGAAGACAGGATGATGCTGCGCATCGGATCGCAGCTTTTTGAAGTGAATGACAAGCTTCACCTGAAGCGTCTTTACCAATCGCCGACGGAGCTGGAGGAGGTCCAGACCTCTCCGGATGGCAGACTGCTGGTGGTGGAGAACGAGCTTGAGAAGCATACCCAGGAGGAGCACGACCGCCTGGTGAGGCAGGCTGCGCTGCGCAGGCGGAACTCCGCCGGCAGAAGATGTGCAGGTGCAGATGATGCGGCTCGATGAGCCGAAACTGATGCTGAGCGCACATGCGGACGCGGCGGGCGATGTGCCTGCCACCGCGGATGGCTTCTTTATGCAGAAGCAACGCAAAGAAGACCAGTGGGAACTGCGATTCCAGCCCTATGAGAAGGCCGCGGCAGGTGACGGGGAGGGCACTCCGGTGGCGGAGATTGATTCGACCTGCGATCCGACGGAAAAGGTCCTGAACCCGCAAAGCGTGCTGGTGCTGAGCTGCCCGCCCGGCCACAACGATCGCTACGTCGCCGTCGTATTCGCTCCACCAACAGAAACTGTGGGATGGCAAATGGCAGTCGAACTTTACCTGGCCGGCGTTTCGCGTCTCTCAGAACGGCGCGTCGGTCGCAATCTCTTGGCTGGCGGTCAACCGGCCGGTTTCCGCGCGCGAGCCCATCGATGACGATGAAGTGCAGAACCAGGTGCTCAGCGTGCTGGATAGCCGCTCCGGCAGTCTGCGGTTTGCTCTGCTGTTGAAGCCGATTGTCAGCGCAGGGGGCAACTTTGCGTTATCGGCGGACGGCAGCCGCCTGGCGGTGCTGAATCGCGGAGCGGTGGAGGTATACGACCTGCCGGCGCCCGCTCCGCCGCCCGCGAGCGAGCGGGCAGCGAAATAAGACTGGCCGTCCAGGCACATGCGCCTGCGGCGCGTTTTGCGGGGTTCGCTTCCCTTTGGCCGCTCACATCAGGCCTTGTGGGCGGCTTCCGATGTCCCCAACTTGGGATATTGAGCTGGCAAATAAGAAGGGCCGGAGCGACAATGCTCCGGCCCTTCTTATTTTCGAGGGTGGCTGCTTAGGCCTTCTTGGTGGAGACTGCCTTCACTCGGGCGCTCAGGCGACTCTTGTAGCGCGAGGCGGTGTTCTTGTGCAGGGTGCCTTTCTGCACGCTCTTGTCCAGCGCAGAGACGGTGGCGCGGTACTGAGCCGTAACTTCCTTTGAGTCACCCTTCTGCAGGGCCTCACGCAGGGCGCGCAGGCTGCCGCGAACGCGGGTCTTGTTGATGCGGTTGACCGCGGTCTTGCGCTCGGTCTGACGGGCGCGCTTTAGCGATGAAACATGGTTTGCCATGAGCTTCCTTACAAGAATGTCTGGTGGTGTGTGGAGCGATGCAGACGGTGGCACTCACGCCGCATCCTCTGCAAAATACAAGTCTATCGTGTGGCCTGCCGGGGGTCAATGGACGCGTTCGGGCGCCGGCCTCCCTATGGAGCTGCCTGAGTCTTCCGCCGCGGTTCAGGCATCGTACATGGCAGGTGAGGAATGCGTAACGGATATTCATCAAATCGCCGTTGACGCCCTGCCGGGGAGGGGCTAGTCTGTGCGCATCCGAGGGATGGTCCAACGCGGCAGGCACGCATCGGGCAGGAAGATGCCTGTGCCGGGCCATCGGACACGATCCTCTCCCACCGTTTCCAATCCCATCATGCAGCCGCAGCTCTGGAACTCCGGAGCCGCAGGAGGTCTTCATTCCGCTTGATCAATAAAGCCCTGGAAATCACGCCCAACATCGAGCCCCTGTTCGGGACCCGCGACGAAAATCTGAGATTGCTCGAAGACAAGCTGCACACACGCATCGATTTGCGTTCCGATGCCGTTCATGTCTCCGGATCGGAAGAGAACGTGGCGCGCGTGGAGCGGATCTTCAATGACTATGAACAACTTCGAAGGTCGGGCGTAACGCTGCAGAATGGCGAGCTGAACGCCATGCTGAAGCTGGTAACAGCCGATCCCAGCGTTACGCTGAAGGGCCTGGTGGACTCGCGGCAAGCAGCGGACGACGGGCGGCATCAAGCGCATGGTGCAGCCACGCTCGGTGAACCAGAAGCGTTATGTCGAGGCGATCGAGCAGGCGGACATGGTCTTCGGCATCGGGCCGGCGGGCACAGGCAAGACCTACCTTGCCGTGGCGATGGCGGCCTCGGCGCTGATGGCGAAGCGGGTCAGCCGGATAATCCTGGTGCGCCCGGCGGTGGAAGCGGGCGAGCGGCTCGGCTTCCTGCCCGGCACACTGCAGGAGAAGATCGATCCCTACCTGCGGCCCCTGTACGACGCGCTCTATGACCTGCTGGACCAGGAGCGCGTCGACAAGATGATCGAGCGCAATGTGATCGAGCTGGCCCCGCTGGCGTTTATGCGCGGCCGCACGCTCAACGACGCGTTCATCATCATGGACGAGGCGCAGAACACCACCAGCGAGCAGATGAAGATGTTTCTGACCCGGCTGGGCAACAACGCCAAGGCCATCATCACCGGGGACGTAACCCAGATCGATTTGCCGAATCCTCGCCGCTCCGGGCTGCTGGAGGCCATGGAGATTCTGAAAGGCGTGGACGGGATCCGCTTCGTCCAGTTTGAGGACGGGGATGTTGTCAGGCATCACCTGGTGCAGCGGGTGATTCGCGCCTATGACAGCTTTGGACGGCAGCAGGCGGAGCTGCCGCTGGAGCTGGGTGAAGGCGAACGGCCGGCGCCGGCGCCGAAGCCTCAATAAAACTGCTGGCCCGGTACAATCAAGCCAAGGGACGAGGAGGGCCGCGGCCCTCCTCTTTCATTTTGCAGTTGCGGCTGGTGTGAGCTGGAAATCAAGTGATCGAACGATGATCCTGTATGAACCCCGAATGGACCTGAAGCTGCCCCGGGCTAAGCGTCCGCGCCGCCGTGAGCTCGCCCGCTTCCTGCGCGAAGCCATCGAGGCGATTGGACTGGGTGGCGAGGTCAGCGTGCTCCTCACCGGCGACGAAGCGATCCGCAAACTGAACCGGCAGTACCGCCATAAAGATGCAGCGACGGACGTGCTGTCTTTTCCGGCGGCGGCGATGGCGGAGGGGATCGCCGGCGATCTGGTGATCTCGCTTGAGACAGCGCTCCGGCAGGCGGACGAGCGCGGCCATTCGCTCGAAATGGAGATCAAGCTCCTGCTGCTGCATGGGCTGCTGCACCTTGCCGGTTACGACCATGAGACCGACGACGGCGCGATGCGCCGCAAGGAGATACGGCTGCGCCGGGAGCTTGAGCTGAGCAAGGGGCTGATCGAGCGCACGCATCCTGCACGATCACGGACACGGTCGGTGCGCGCATGATCTATATCTACGCGGCGAGCGTCCTCATCCTGCTGGTGATCCACACCCTGGCCTGTTACGTGGACCGCATCTACTCCGAGCTGGGCAAGTTTCTCTCGCGCGAGTTCGAAGACAACATGGAGATCTGGGAGCAGCAGATCGAGCCGACTCTCGGCTTCTCCCGCGACCGGCTGGCGCTGTGCGCTGCGGTGCTGGCCCAGCTTTCGCTTGCCGCCATCGTGCTCATCATTGGCGCGCTGCTCTTTGGCCGCGAAGGGCAGGTTGGGCCGCCGACGCTGCTGGGCGTGCTGCAGGCTGCGCTGGGGATCGTGCTGGTGGTCATCATCTTCAGCCGGTTATTGCCGTATGCCTTCTTCATGCGGACGCGCGGCGCGTGGGTGCTGAAATGGCGCTGGCTGCTGCGGCTCTGCTTTTTTCTGGTGCTGCCGGTGGAGCTGACGCTGGAGTTCCTGCTGTCCATTGTTTCGCTGGCGAAGGCGCCCGAAGGCGAAAACAAGGAAGATGCCGGGGACGCGGTGGATGCACTGATTGAAGCCGGCGAAGAGGAAGGCATTCTGGAGGAGAGCGACCGCGATCTTGTACGCTCTGCAGTGGAATTCGGCGACAAGATCGTGCGCGACGTGATGACGCCGCGTCCCTCCGTCTTCGCCGTCTCGGAAGAAACAACGCTGGCGGATTATCTTGCGATGCTTGAGACGCGGCCATTCTCACGGGTGCCGGTCTATCAGGGAACTCTCGATACCGTCACCGGCATCGTCTTCTCGCATGACCTGCTGCAAGTTACGGACCATGATGCCTCGACGCGCACCGTCGCCAGCCTGCAGCGCGCGGCGGCCTTTGTGCCGGAGACCAAGCGCGTGAACGAGCTGCTGCGCGAAATGCAGCGCGAGAAACAGCACATGCGCATCGTGATTGACGAATACGGCGGTGTCGCCGGACTCGTCACCATCGAGGACCTGCTGGAAGAGATTGTGGGCGCGATCACCGATGAGCACGAGGACGACAGCGAAGCGAACGCGCCGAAACAGGAGACCGAGGGCGTGTGGATCGTCCCCGGCAGCCTGGAGGTGAACGCGCTGGAGGCGCTGACGGACGATGAGGATCTGAGGGATGGTCACTACTCCGCGACCACGGTTGCAGGGCTGGTGAGCGAAGTGGCCGGCCGCATTCCGATGCCGGGCGAAGTCGTGGTGGCGGGCAAGACGCGCCTGGAGATACTGGCCTCCACCGACCGCCGGGTAGAGCGGTTGCGCGTCTCTAAAGCGCAGCCATCCGCGGCTTAGGTTTTAGAGAAAAGGATTCATTGTGCGATCCGGATTTGTCTCCATCATTGGGCGGCCCAACGCGGGCAAGAGCACGCTGCTGAACGCGCTCACCGGCGAGAAGGTCGCCATTGTGACCGCCAAGCCGCAGACCACCCGCACGCGCATTCAGGGCGTCGTGGAAGTGCCGGCGAAGAAGGGCAAGTATCCGGCGGCGCAAATTGTGTTTGTGGATACGCCCGGAGTGCACAAGCCCAGCACCCAGCTTGACCGCCGCATGATGCAGGAGGTGCACGACGCGCTGGAGCAGCGCGACATCGTGCTGCTGATGCTGGATGCCACACGCGAGCTCAAGCTGCCGGAAGACTCAGCCGAGAACGCGAAGCACAGCCGGACCGGGAGTGAAGATAAATTCGCGCTGGAGTTGATCCGCAAGCTGGATTGCCCGGTGCTGCTAGTCATCAACAAAATCGATCTGGTCGGGCGCGAAAAGCTGCTGCCGTTGATCGCGAGGCTCAGCGCGTTGCACGACTTCGCCGCCGTGGTACCGATCTCTGCGCGCAAGCGCGATGGACTGGATCGTCTGATTACAGAGCTGGTGAAGCGTCTGCCGCAGGGGCAGCGCTACTATCCGTCGGAACAGTACACCGATCAGCCGGAGCGGTTTCTGGTGGCCGAGTTGATCCGCGAGCGCATCCTGATGGAGACCGGCGAAGAGGTTCCGTACGCATCGGCGGTCGTGATCGAGCGCTATGAGGAGCCGCCGGCAGGCGCGAAGCCGCGCAAGGATGGCAAGCTGCCGGTCACGAGTATTGCAGCGGCAATCTACTGCGAGCGATCCGGGCAGAAGGCCATTCTCATCGGCAAAGGCGGCGCGAAGCTGAAGGCGATCGGCGCGTCCGCGCGCAAAGAGATCGAGTCGCTGCTGGGCACGCGCGTGTTTCTGGAGCTGCACATCATTGTCGAGGAGAACTGGCGTGAGTCGCGCGGCTTTGTCGAGTCGCTGGACTGGCGGCGCCAGTTGACGGAGATGGGAAAGAAAAGGTCAGCGACTTAGCATGCCGAATTCAATGCATGAGTGAACTGACGAACATATGAATAGCAAAAACGCCAAATAACATCAGCGTCATGCCTATACCGCGGACAACGAGCGCCGGGGAACCAGCGAAGGTGTTTGGAAATTCCGCCTTGATGCGATCAGGATTCACGGCATATCGATAGCCACCGTATAAACATCGCGCCAAGCAGCAGCAAGCCAACATTCTTCAAGCTATCCCAATGCATAACCTACTCGCGTGCGCTGATGCCGAGCGCCTTCATCTTGCGGTAGAGATGTGTGCGATCGAGCCCCAGCGCCTCGGCGGCGCGGCTCATGTTGCCGTGGCACTCATCGACTTTCTTCAGGATGAAGTCGCGTTCGTAGGCATTGCGGGCTTCCTGCAGGGAATTGAAGTCTGCTGCGAGCCTGCCTGGATCGCGATGCACCAGCATGGGCAGATGCTTGCGCTCGATGCGGGTGACCTGCGGGTTCAGGATGACGAGCCGCTCCACCAGGTTGCGCAATTCGCGCACGTTCCCCGGCCAGTGATACTGCTTGAGCAGGCTCAGAGCGTCGTCGCCGATCTCGATGCGCGGGCGTCCGTACTCACGGCCGAATTCACTCAGGAATTCGCGCACCAGGATGGGGATGTCCTCGCGGCGGTCGCGTAACGGTGGGACGTAGAACGGGATCACGTTCAGCCGATAGAAGAGATCTTCGCGGAAATTGCCGCGCGCTATTTCGTCTTCCAGGTTTTTATTGGTCGCGGCGATGATGCGCACATCCACGCTGACGGGCTGCGAGGTTCCCACTGGCGTGAAGCGCTGTTCATCCATGGAGCGCAGCACCTTGGCCTGGGTCTTCAGGCTCATGTCGCCGATCTCATCGAGAAACAGCGTGCCGTTATTCGCGCGCTCGAGCGTGCCGCGCTTCTCCGGAGGGCCGCCCGGCACCGCTCCATGACGGTAGCCGAAAAGCTGTATCTCGATGGAGTCTTCCGGAATAGCGGCGCAGTTCAGTTCGATGAAGACACCTTCGCGGCGCAGGCTTGCAACGTAAATCTCTCTCGCGATGATCTCTTTGCCCGAGCCGGATTCGCCGAAGATCAGCACGCGGCCGTTGGTGGGGGCCATGAGTTTGATCTGCTGGCGCAATGCCTTGATGGGCACGCTTTCGCCGGAGAGGTGCGCACGCGGAGAGAGCTGGCGCTTCCACTCTTCGTTCTCTGCGCGCAGGCGCCGCGCTTCGACGGCGTTTTTCAGCAGGATCAGTGTGCGTTCCAGCGAGAGCGGCTTTTCCAGGAAATCGAATGCGCCGAGCTTCGTCGCACGCACCGCGCTTTCGATGGTGCCGTGGCCGGAGATGATGATGACCTCCGGCCGGATCTCGCTGTCCAGCTGCCGGATCTCCTGCAGCACATCCATTCCGTCGCGATCGGGTAGCCAGATGTCGAGCAGCACGGCGTCGTAGGTGGCATCGCGCAGCAGCACCATGGCCTCGCCGCCGGTGGCAGTCGTGGTGACGCTGTAGCCGTCTTCCGTGAGGATCTCGCCGAGCGAATCGCGTATGTCCGCTTCGTCGTCAACGATCAGGACGTGGCTCACGAATGCTGCTCCGCGGCAGCCGGGGTAGTGTTTTCAACCGCAGTCACATCGGCAAACGGCAGCTCGATGATGAAACGCGCGCCCGCCGGTTTGTTTTCCTCCACCCGGATCGTCCCCTGATGCTCCTGCACGATTTTCGCAGCGATCGCCAGGCCGAGGCCGGTGCCGCGCTGCTTGGTGGAGAAATAGGGCAGGAAGAGGCGCTCGCGCATATCGCTGGTCACGCCCGGGCCGGTGTCGGCCACGATGATCTCCGCCATCGTGCGCCCGGAATTCTCACCGGTGATGAGTGTGAGCTGGCGATGCAACGTGCCCTGCATGGCCTCCGCGGCGTTGTCGATGAGGTTCGCAAGCGCGCGGCGCAGGGCATCTTTGTCGGCCATCACCGGCGGCAGGTCCGATGTGTAACGCCGCTCCACGCGGATGTCGTCCATGCGCCCGGCAAAGATGAGCAATGCGGCATCGGCGACGGAGTTGAGATCGATGGGCCGAGGGGATGAGACCGGGAACTGCGCCAGCGCGCCAAACTGGTCCACCAGCGTCCGCACCGTCTCGACCGAGCTCAGGATGACCTCGCTGCAGTGACGGATCACAGTGGGAGACTCGGGCGTGGGCTTTTCGACGTGGCGGCGGATGCGCTCTGCCGATAGCGAGATGGGCGTCAGCGGATTCTTGATCTCGTGCGCGACGCGTTGTGCCACCTCTTTCCACGCGGCCTGCCGCTGGGCCCGCAGCACCTCGGTCACATCTTCCAGCACCAGTACATAGCCCCGCTGCTGTGGCTGATCGAGGACGGCGAGCGTGACAGAGATGCCGCCGCGATCCGCCTGAGGTGGCGAAATCGATTTCCGATCCGGCAATGCGCATGCGTTGGCTGCGCCGCAGCAGCCGGCGCACCTCTTCGCTGATGGCGGGCGGAAACGCTACATCGAGCGGCAGATCGGCGAGCGCGCGCTCGATGTCGGTAGCGCCGGCGTCGAGATCCAGCAGATCGAGCATGGCGCGATTCGAAAGCACCACGCGCAACCGGGCATCGAGAGTAGCCACGCCGCTGGGGATGGTGTCGAGGATGAGCTCCAGCTCGCGACGGCGATCAGCGAGAGTGCGGTTGACTTCGGAGAGCTGCGCGGTAGAGCTCTCGGCAAGCGCGCGGCTCTGCTCCAGGTCGGCGGCCATGGCGTTGAACGAATGAATGACCTCGCCCAGTTCTTCCGTCGCCCCCATCGTGACGCGGTGGCCGTAGTGGCCGGCGCTGATCTGCTCCATGGCATCGGCCAGGGTTTCCGCCGGGCGCGTCACCTGCTTGGCCAGGTAGAGAGCCAGCCAACTGCTGGCAAACAGCGTAAGCACGGTGAGCAGCAGCATGAGCAGAAAGTAAGTTCCGCGGATACGATTGCGCCCACGGAAGAGCTGCCAGTAGCTCTCCGCGCCGGAGCGGATAGTGCCGACAGTGCGCGAGAGACCGGCCGGCATGGGCAGCGCGACCACAACCAGGCTGGACGACGGCGTGGCCGAGGTGCCGAGGACATAGTCGACAGTGCCCAGCGTCAGGATCGGCTGGTCGCTGCGATGCGCGGCTGCCAGCACAAAGGCGGGCAGCGTTTCACCGGCGGCAGGTCGCGTGGTGTCTGCGTCGTCCATCCATGGACGAATCTCGGGATGCGCCATCGCAGCGTTGCGCGGCAGGGCGTACTCCACCATTGGCTCATCATCGTTGTAGATGATGACGAAGCCGCCGGAGAGCGTGATGCGATGACTGCGTATCACGCTGAGAGCGGAAAGGATGTCCTTCTGGTTGAGGCTGCGGTCCAGGGTGACGGAGCTGGCGAGCGATTCGGCTTCGGAGCGGGCATTTTCCTCCGCATATTGCGAGAGCTCCAGTGCGACGCGGGTGGAGTCTTCGCGCAATTGCGCCACCGGCTGCGAGAACCAGCGGTCGATGGAGCGATTCAGCAGCAGATAGCTGAAGAGAAACATGAACAGCGTTGGCGCGAAACTGAGGATGAGCGCGCCCGAGAGCAGGCGCGTCCGGAGACGCGAGCCGAGCAGCCGGTTCTTGCCGTCCGCGTAAAGCTTCAACACGTTGCGGCAGAGCAGCACGAGCAGAACGACGAGCAGGAGGAAGACGAGAATGGAAAGCGCGGTGAAAAGGAAGATTCCGTTGCTGTCCCGCGGGTTCAGGAAGCGCAGATTGAATGCATTGAGGGCAACCAGCAAAAGGGCCGCGAGGAAAAGGCATCCGGCGAGCAGGGTTACGGTTACGCGGCGGCTGCGAAACACGAAAATTCTCTCCAGGGCATCAATTTGTGCGCCGAACGCAGCGATTATAGGCGCTCCCCCCGCGCGCTGCCGCTCCGAAGGCATGCCGAAGAAGCAGATTCATTGATATACGGGTGCCATTTCAGGGTCGCCTGTGGCATCCTAGTGGCGCTATGAACCATGCCAAGCTGACCCATCTCGCGCTACCATTTTCACTGGCAGGCCTGCTCCTGGTTGCCGGTTGCAATAAGAACCAGCCACCGCAGAACGCAGAGCAGCCTGCGGCGAGCCAGCCTGCGGCGCCTGCGCCGAATACGGCAGCTTCGGCTCCTGGCACGCCAAACGCTACGCCGGCAGCGCCTGCCAATACGCCGGCGCCTCCACCACCTCCGCCACAGCCCGTTAGCTATACCATTCCAGCCGGTACACGGGTAACGGTGCGGCTGGCGCAGAGTATTGCGTCGAATACTGCGCATGAGGGCGACAATTTCGACGCAACCGTTACTTCGCCGATCGTGGTGAACGGTAAGACGCTGGTGCCTACCGGCTCGACCGCAAGCGGCACAGTGACGGCGGCGAACTCGCGCGGCAAATTCAAAGGCGCTGCTGTGCTGGGGCTGAAGCTCTCCACCCTGCGGATTCTTGGAACTCCCACGCCCATTGACTCCAATACCTGGAGCCGCACCATCAGCGGCAAGGGCAAACGCACGGCCATCTTCGCCGGCGGAGGCGCGGGCGCGGGGGCACTGATCGGCGGCCTAGCGGGCGGCGGGAAAGGCGCGCTGATCGGCGCACTTGCAGGCGGCGGCGGCGGTACTGCTGCGGGCGCCTACACCGGCAACAAGCAGATCATCGTCGGCGCGGAATCGCCACTGACCTTCAGCATCCAGAACCCTATTACGGTGCGCCGGTAGTTTGAATCTGCGTCGGCAAGTGGAAGAGGCGCGGCCCCGGCCGCGCCTCTTCTTGGTCTCCCGGCAGCTTGTCAGGCAAGCAATTCACGGATCGGCCGATATTGCTTTCCCTGCGACTGCGCCACCGCCTGGTAGGTGAGCTGGCCGGCGTAGGTGTTGACGCCCTCGGCAGTGCCCGAGTCCGATAGGATGGCTTGCTTCGGCCCTAACTGCGCGATCTTCAACACGTAGGGGAAAGTCGCGTTGGTCAGCGCCAGCGTCGAAGTGTTCGGCACTGCGGCCGGCATATTCGTAACGCAGTAGTGCACAACTCCGTTCACTTCGTAGGACGGGTTGCTGTGCGTGGTCGGCTTGGCGGTCTCGATGCAGCCGCCCTGGTCGATAGCCACGTCCACGATGACTGCACCCTTCTTCATCTTCGAGACCATGGCGGCGGTCACGATCTTAGGAGCTGCCGCGCCAGGGATCAGTACGCCGCCGATGACGAGATCAGCCTCGCGCGTAACGAGCGCGAGATTGTAGGAATTCGAGGCCAAGGTGAAGACGCGCCCGTTGAAGATGTCGTCCAGTTCGCGCAGCCGGTTCAGGTTCAAGTCGACGAGCGTGACCTTTGCGCCCATGCCGAGCGCGATCTTGGCCGCATTGGTCCCGACGATACCGCCGCCGATGATGCAGACGTTCGCCGGCATGACTCCCGGAACGCCACCCAGCAGCAGGCCGCGGCCACCTTTTTCTTTTTCCAGATACGTAGCGCCCACCTGCACTGACATGCGCCCGGCAACTTCCGACATCGGCGTGAGCAGCGGCAGCGCATTGTTGCGGTCGCGGATGGTTTCGTACGCGATGCCGGTTACTTTCTTCTGCAGCAGTTGATCTGTCAGGCCAGGCAGGGGAGCCAGGTGCAGGTAGGTGAACAGCGTAAGGTCCGGGCGAAAGAAGGCGTATTCTTTTTCGACCGGCTCTTTCACCTTCACAACCATATCGGCCGTGCCCCACACATTATGAGCGGAGCCGACGATCTCCGCGCCGGCGCTCTGGTAGTCATCGTCCGTGAAGGCGGAGAGCTCGCCCGCGTGGGTTTCTACCAGTACCTTGTGACCGGCCTCCGTCAGCGCTTTCACGCCGGCGGGCGTGATGCCGACGCGGCTCTCGTGGTCTTTGATTTCCTTCGGCACTCCGATAATCATGCGTTCTCCTGATAACTGAAAAATGTCTGCGGCCGGAAAAAGCTCACTCCGCGTTGTCGATTTGCGCGCGCTGCAGTTTGTCTGAGTAGTCGATGTAAACCGACTTCCACGTCGTGTAGAAATCGAGCGCGCCGGTACCGCCCTCGCGGTGACCGTTGCCGGTGTGCTTTACGCCGCCGAAGGGCAGATGCACTTCCGCGCCGATGGTTGGCGCGTTGATGTACGTGATGCCCGCCTCCAGATCGCGGATCGCGCGGAAGGCCTTGTTCACATCGCGGGAGTAGAGCGCGGTGGAGAGGCCATATTCGATGCCGTTGGCGATGCGGATGGCATCTTCCACGCCGTCGCATTCGATCACGCTCAGCACCGGTCCGAAGACCTCCTCCTGAGCGATGCGCATCTTTTCCTTCACCTTGCCGAAGATGGTCGGGGCGAAGAAGTGTCCCTTGCCGTGCGGGCCCTCCGCCAGCGCCACGCCGCCCTGGAGCAGCGCCGCGCCTTCGTCCTGCGCCACCTTCACGTAGCGGGTAGAAGTTTCAATCTGCTGCTTGTTGATCTGCGGTCCCATCTCGATGCTTTCGTCGAGTCC
This sequence comes from uncultured Acidobacteriaceae bacterium, assembly GCA_963758545.1. GTDB lineage: Bacteria > Acidobacteriota > Terriglobia > Terriglobales > Acidobacteriaceae > KBS-83. The sequence continues at coordinate 798,439 of CAVWVY010000003.1, forward strand.
ATTCCCGACCCTCAGTTTTTTCGCCCGCTCGACGATCCTCGCAATGAACTCGCCGGCGACCCGCTTGTCTACGATGACGCGGCTGGTCGCCGTGCAGCGCTGGCCGCTGGTGCCGAATGCGCCCCACACCGCGCCGTCGAGGGCGAGGTCGAGGTTCGCATCGTCGAGGATGATCATTGCGTTCTTGCCGCCCATCTCCAGTGAGCACGGCTTGAAGCGCGCGGCAGCAGCTTGGCCGACAATGCGGCCGACTTCGCTCGAACCGGTGAAGGAGATGGCGCGAACCTTTGGATGCTCGACCAGCGGCGCACCTGCTTCGGGGCCGAAGCCGGTGACGATGTTCACGACGCCATCGGGCAGGCCGGCCTCCATCAGCATCTCGACCAAATGGAAGGTGGAGAGCGGCGTATCTTCAGCCGGCTTGATCACGCAGGTGTTGCCACAGACCAGCGCGGGAAAGAGCTTCCACGACGGGATGGCCATGGGGAAGTTCCACGGCGCGATCATGCCGCAGACGCCCACCGGCATGCGGACGGACATCGCGAACTTGTTCTGCAATTCGGAGGGTGTGGTCTGACCGAAGAGCCGCCGGCCTTCGCCGGCCATGTAGTAGGCGGTGTCGATCGCCTCCTGCACATCGCCGCGCGTCTCGCTCAGCACCTTGCCCATTTCGCGTGTCATGTCACGCGCGAACTCTTCCTTGCGCTTCAGCAGCAGCTCGCCGGTGCGATAGAGGATTTCGGCGCGCTTCGGCGCGGGGACGAGCCGCCATGTCTCATATGCTTTTGCGGCGGCCTGGACGGCGGCGTCGACATCGGCGGCGTCCGAGGATGCGAAGACGCCGACCACGTCGCTGGTATCGGCGGGATTGAGATTTTCAAAGGTCTTGCCGCTCTTTGCGGGAACGAACTTGCCGCCGATCAGATTGCCATAGGTTTTTGCGGATGCCATCGACTGTCCTTACGGGGAGGGAATTGCCAAACAGGAAAGCATAGCTGACGCGGCAGCCGGACGGCTAATCGGCGGCCATTCGCGGCGGAACTTTCTGCACCGGCGCCGCGTATTCTTACAACAGGGAGGGAAGGCCCGTCGTGATCAAATTTCTTCTCTGGTGTCTGCTGTTTATCCTGTGTTGGCCAGTTGCGCTGTTTGCGCTGGTGCTCTATCCGATCGTGTGGCTGCTGCTGTTGCCATTCCGCTTGCTGGGCATCGCGGTCCATGGCGTGCTCGATTTTGTCGCTGCGCTGCTCTTTCTGCCCGCGCGATTGTTGCGCGCTGTTTAATTCGGGGCAGCACTGCCGAAGGCGTTGCAGGCGCGCATGTCGCCGTCCTGCAGTCCGCGTTCGAACCAGTCCATGCGCTGTTGTGATGTGCCGTGCGTAAAGCTCTCCGGTGACACATAGCCCTGCGTCATCTTCTGCAGGTGATCGTCGCCCACGGCTGCGGCTGCCTGCAGTCCCTGCTGAATGTCGGCGGTGTGAATGATATTTCTTTGCTCGCCGCTATGTGCCCACACCCCGGCGTAGCAGTCTGCCTGCAGTTCGAGCGCGACCGAAAGTTTGTTTCCTGCGGATGGGTTGTACGCACGAAGCTGCTCCACCTTCGCCTCCGTGCCCACCAGTTTTTGCACATGGTGGCCCAGTTCGTGCGCAATCACGTAGGCCTGCGCAAATTCGCCGCCGGCGCCAAAGCGCTGCAGATCGTTCCAGAATCCGAGATCGATGTAGACCTTCTCATCCTGCGGGCAATAGAACGGCCCCGTAGCTGCGCGTGCTGATCCGCATCCTGAATAGGTTGCATTGCGGAAGAGCACCAGCTTCGCATGGCGATAGCCAGGCAGGATGCCCGCCCACGTCTTCTGCGCATCGTCCAGCACAAAGGAGACAAGCTGCGCCGAGCGCTGCTCATCCGCAGAGGGCGGCGCTGCAGGCTGCTGCTGCACAGCGCCGGAATTGCCCATCAGGTACGCGCCGATGAAGTTGCGGCCGGTGATAAGGCTGATAACCAGCAGGATTAAAAGGCCGCCGATGCCCAGGCCGCGCCCGCCGCCAAAGCCAATACCGCCCCCGCCTTCGCTACGCCGGTCTTCGACATCATCACTGAGCCCGCCTGGTGTCCAGTCCATGGCTTGCTTCCCCCGCAGTTAGTGTGCCTGCATCACGCGTGAATGTCATCAGGCGACGCATAGTTGAACGATACTCGGTGTTTGGATGGTTCTACGACGAGATAGATAGGTTATCTACGGCAAGAAAGGTTGCTTAGCCAAAAAAAGCAATGTTCATCGTCCGCCTGAACCAGGAGCAGACGTGTCTAGATTCGGGGCATCTTCAGTGCCCACTATTTACTATCCCCCACAACCTATGCTGACTGGAACGCTTCTTATTTAAATGTAGGCGGTGCTCAAGAAAACATCTGCAACTGAAGCGATATCCGCCCCGCCTTATTCCACTCAACATTCCATTTCCTACCACCGCGCAGTAACACTCCCGCGCGACTTTACTACCGAGGTAATCAACTTGATATCGTTTCCACGCAACTTGAGGAAGTTCCCGCTCTGTGGGTGCCTAGCACTTGCATGTCTGACGGCGATGCCGGCGACGGCGTTCTGCCAGGACCAGAGCAACGCATCAATGACCAGTCCGGATAACTCTGCCAAAAACAAGGCCCACAGCAACACCGCCGACCAGCAGTCGGAGGCAACTTCGGATCGTATGTTGACCAAGAAAATTCGGCAGTCGATTGTCGCGGACAAGTCGCTTTCTACCTACGGGCACAACGTGAAGATTATCGCTAAGGGCGGCATGGTCACTCTAAAGGGCCCGGTGCATTCGGAAGACGAGAAATCGGCTATCGCATCCAAGGCGGCAGAAGTCGCCGGCAGCCCGGACAAAGTTACAAACCAACTCACAGTCAAGCAGTAATTGCTGCGGTGCTCTCGAAGCAGCGCGAAAAGGGGAATTTATATGGCAGGTAAAAATACAGCAGCATTCGGTATCTACACGAGTAACTCAGCGGCGGAAGTGGCCGTGGACCGCCTTATTGCGGCCGGATTTTCCAAGCAGGATGTCTCTGTCCTGATGGCAGATCGTAAGGGATCAAAAGATTTCGCCGCAGAGAAGAACACGAAGGCGCCGGAAGGCGCTACCACAGGCGTGGGCGTAGGTGGTGTTGTGGGCGGAACACTCGGATTGCTCGCAGGTCTCGGCGCGCTGGCCATTCCGGGCGTAGGTCCCCTGATCGCTGCGGGCCCCATCATGGGTGCGCTCGCAGGGCTCGGTGTGGGCGGTACTGTCGGCGGACTCGTAGGGGCGCTTGTCGGACTCGGAATTCCAGAGTACGAAGCCAAGCGATATGAAGGTCGGGTGAAGGATGGTGGTGTTCTGCTGTCTGTTCATTGCGACTCGTCCGAGGAGGTTTCGCGTGCGAAGGACATCCTCAGGAAGACCGGTGCGGATGATATCTCGTCCTCGGGTGAGAAGTCGGTGAGTACGCACGGGGTGCAATCGGATAAAACGAAGTCGGACAACGAGGACGTCAGAGAGAGCGAGACGGAGCGCATCGGAGTCGGCAGCGCCAGCCCAAACCGCACGGGTACTGGTAGGGATCGCGAAATCGTATAGGCGGCGAACGGATAGTTTCAGTACTTTTAAGAATTACTGTTTTGCCCCGAGCACGCATCCTCCGGATGCGTGCTTACTATTTGCGTTAGTGAGTTCCGCGCGGCAATGCTGCGAAGGCGTCCACCAGCGACGTCACCTTCAACTGGCTCCGTACCTGATCGATCGGCGCGGTGGTCTTTAGCGCGATCTCGGCAGGCTGGCCGGGGAGCAGATCGACATAGTTGTCGGAAGGCTCAACATCCAGCGCACCAAAGGTGAGATAGGCATCGCGCGCCAGGACGGGCGACGTCAGCCGCACAATGTAGCCGCCACTGCCGGGTTGTACATCCGTCTGGATGGTCGCCGACGGCAGGTGGATCTCGTGCGTGGGAACGAGATAGGTGAGGTTGCTGGACACAGCTTTGCCGTCCACCGTCAGATCGGATGTGACGAAGACGGATGCGGCATCGGTTCCCGGGGGAAGAAGCTCGCTGAGTGGCATGTGCTGGTAGATCACGCTCGACAGCGCCGGAATGGAGACCTGCTGCTGCTTGTCCGAAAGGACAGTGCCGTCAAATTTCATCAGGCGTGTGTGGAGTTGCGCCGTTTCCGGTGCTGTTTTGTCGGAGACGATATACACCGCGAGCGTGCCGTCTTCCACATGCGGTGACACTAGCACCGGCGCGTAGAAGCGCCGGGCATAGTACTGGAGCGCCTTCCACCGGCCGTAGTAATCGATCGAAGACCACGACGCGACCGGCCAGCAGTCATTCAACTGCCAGTAGATGGAGCCCATGGTGCGCGGACGCTCGCGGCGCAAATGCTCGGCGCCGATTTTGATTCCCTCGGCCTGCAGCACCTGGCTGACATAAAGAAATGAAGGGAAGTCCTTGGGTTCGGCGTAATCCTTCAGCAGGTAGTCGTGGATGATCGAATTGCCTTCAGTGTTTTTCTGGTGCGCCAGCATGACCGGCGTGAAGATGCTGGTGCGGTCCGCGGGCTCGGTGAAAGCTTCGACCGTCTTCATCTCCGGGAATGACTGGAAGCCATACTCGGTCATAAAGCGGGGATAATGCTGCTCGTACTCGCTGAAGGGAACGCGGCCGTGCCACACGCTCCAATCGTGCATATCGCCGGTGGTCTGCCCGGGAGCGAGATCGTCTTCATAGTCGCCGCTGGGCGAACTGGGCCAATACGGCGTTTCCGGATTCAGCCGCTCCACGACGCGCGGAATGACGCTTGAGAAGAGCAGCAGGTAGTCCTGCCAAATGCGTATCTGTCCCTTCGTGTCGAGCGCATTCGAAATCTTGCTGTTGCGCTCCCATTGCAACGCCTCTTCAGTCTCGTTGTTGCCGCACCACAGCACGATGCTGGGGTGATTGCGCAGGCGCGTCACTTGGTACTCGGCCTCTTTCGCAACCTGTTCGCGGAAAGCATACGTACCGGGCTGCCAGTCGTTGCCGAACATGAAGTCCTGCCACACCATGATGCCGAGCTCGTCGCATATCTGGTAGAACTCGTCGGTCTCGTAGTAGCCGCCGCCCCAGTGGCGGATCATGTTCATGTTGGCGTCGCGTGCCGATTCGAGAATGCGGCGATACTGCGCCGTGGTCACGCGCGAGGGGAAGCTGTCGAAGGGGATGATGTCCGCGCCCTTCGCGAAGACGGGGATGCCGTTCACCACAAACTCAAAGGAGCGGCCCCACTGGTCCTTGTCGCGGCGCAGCACGATGGATCGCAAGCCGGTACGGGCGGTCGCGGTGTCGGCGTCATGGCCATCCACGCTGACTTTCGTGGTCCAGGCGTACATCGATTGAGCGCCGTAGCCGGCCGGATACCACAGCGCGGGGTCGGCAATCTCGACCGGCAACACGACATGATTCACGCCCGGTACGAGCGTCACTTGCGTTTTCGCGTCGTGCTTCTTGCCGCCGCCCTCATACGTCACCGTAACGGTAGCTTTCGCGGCCTTCGACGCTATCACGTCCACTTCGGCATCAATGCGGGCGAGAGCCGATGTGATCTCGCGCTGATGGATACAGAGATCATCGATGCGCGCGTCGTCCCATGTCTCCAGGTGTGCAGCGCGCCAGATGCCGCTGGTCACGAAGGTCGGACCCCAGTCCCAGCCATACTCGTAGGCGGCCTTGCGCACATAGGTCTTGTCCTGGGCCGGCGTCTGGCCATGCCACCTGTCTGCGAGCGCCACGCGCTCGGATGCCTTGATGGGCGACGGAAAGTAGACCACTAGCTCATTGACGCCGGGCTTCAGCCACGGCTTCGCATCGGCCCGCCAGCCGCGGAACATGTTGTCAGCCGTGAGGATGAGGTGGCCGTTAAGCGAGACCTCGGCGTAGGTGTCGAGACCGTCGAAGACCAGTTCGACATGTTCGCGACTCAGCATCGCGGGCGTGGCCGTGATGGTGGTGCGGTACTCCCAGTCCGCATCCTGAATCCATTGCAGCCTGGCTTCGTTGTCGCGGTAGAAGGGATCGGGAATGAGCTTGTTGGCGAGCAAGTCGAGGTGTACGTCGCCGGGAACGGTGGCCGGCCGCCATTCCGCTGGTGTCGCAGTCGCCGGCATTCGCTGGCGAAACTGCCAGCCGGAGTTCAGGCCCACGCTTGAGCGGAGAGCCGCATGCGCGGCGCTGAGAACGATACCAAATGTTGCCATGGCGACGATCAGGCGAACGGAACGGAACCTCTGCATGCGGGGCGTGCTCGCTCGAAGGGAAATGGAAGTTCTGAAGCGCCGGCTAGGACCTTCGCTTTCACGCCGGTCATTGTATCGCCCGCATTCGCTTAAGAATGCCTGCCGTCATGGAAAGCTCTATGATGAAGCTGTGTCGGACTTCGTTCAGATCGGCGCAAACCCCCAGGTCTCAGCTTGCTCTCCGTCGTCTTCTTCCACTGTGATCTGGCTCCAGGTCACCACCCTGGGCTGGATGCTCGTCGAGTGCGGAGTCGCCCTGTATTCAGCAAGTGCGGCTCACAGTCCGGCGATGTTTGCCTTCGGTTCCGACAGCCTGATCGAGCTTGCCTCGGCATCGGTCGTCCTGCTGCAGTTTGTTCCTGCCATTCGTATTTCGGAACGCAAGGCCGGCCGCACTGCGGCAGTCTTACTGTTTTTGCTGGCCGCTGCTGTGGTGGGCATCGCCGTAGCTTCGCTTGTGCGGGGCTCTCGTCCTGAGACATCCGTGAGCGGCATTGCGATCACCATTGCCGCCCTGATCGCCATGCCGATACTCGCAACATTGAAGCGCCGCGAGGCACGCCGGAGCGGCAATGCCGCTCTGGCCGCCGATGCCGTCCAATCGGCGACCTGTGCTTACCTGGCGCTCACCGCGCTGGCCGGCGTTTCGATCAATGCGCTCTGGCACATCTCCTGGATCGATCCCGCGGCCGGATTGGTTGCCGTGCCTTTCCTCATTCAGGAGGGCAGATCAGCCTGGCGGGGACATACCTGCGGCTGTTGTTAGCAGAGCGAATGCCGTGAGCCTCTGCATCTTCACCATCGGCCATTCGACCCGTCCTATCGATGAGTTCCTCGGCATGCTGCAGGGGCATGGCGTTCGGCAGTTGGTGGATGTGCGCACCGTTCCGCGCTCAGGGCACAATCCGCAATTCAACCGCGAAGAGCTTTCGCGTGCGCTCCACGCCAGGGGGCTGCACTATCGCCACATGCCTGCGCTGGGTGGTCTGCGGCGTCCTCGCCGCGACTCGGTGAATACTGCGTGGCGTAACGAGAGCTTCCGTGGCTATGCCGATTACATGCAGACTCCGGAGTTTCAGCAGGCTCTCGAAGTTCTGATTGAACTGGCGCGCGAGGAGCCAACCGCCATCATGTGTGCGGAGGCGGTCCCTTGGCGATGCCACCGGTCATTGATCGCCGATGCGCTGCTGGTGCGCGGGATTGAGGTTCTGGAGATTGCGAGCGCCAAACGCGCGGCGCCGTTGACCCTACACGACTGGGCGCATGTCGAAGGCGACACGGTGACTTATCCGGGCGAGCAGCAGATCCTGCCGCTCGACTGACCCGGGTGCGATCTGGATGCCTCGGATTTCCCTGTCCCGATCGGTTCCAGATAGGGAATAATATGACTATCGTTTCCCTATGCGTCATCCCAAATCGGAATCGGAGATGACCATGGGGGCCTGGTAACCCAGAGGTTGACTTTCCGGGAACCACCTTTGTGTCATAGGCGCGTTCTTTTTAGCTCCCTTACAATCCCCTTTGTAGACTTTCCCCGAAGGAAGACCAGACAGGCCGCCCAGATGGCAAGTAACGGATTTCACTCACGTTCTTCGCGCTCGCACGGGATGCGATCGCTGTTCAGCGTCTTCTCCTCCGATCTGGCGATCGATCTGGGTACGGCGAACACTTTGGTGTATGCCCGTGGTAAGGGGGTCGTGGTCAACGAGCCCTCCATCGTGGCCATCAACAAGAACACCGGGGAGATCGAGGCCGTCGGCATCGAGGCCAAGGAGATGCTCGGCCGGACCCCGGGCAATATCGTCGCCATTAAGCCGATGAAGGACGGGGTGATCGCGGACTTCAAGGTCACCGAGAAGATGTTGAACTACTTCATCCGCAAGGCGCACAACCGCAAAATGCTGGTGCATCCGCGGATCGTGATCGGTGTGCCATCGGAGATTACGCAGGTGGAAAAGCGCGCGGTCGAGGATTCGGCCTATCGTGCCAAGGCGAGCGAGGTTTTCCTCGTCGAACAAGCGATGGTGGCCGCGATTGGCGCGGGCCTGCCCATCACGGAGCCCAGCGGCAACATGGTCGTCGATATCGGCGGCGGAACTACAGACATCGCGGTGATTTCGCTGTCGGGCATTGTCTATTCGCGCTCCGTCCGCATGGCCGGCAACCAAATGGACGAGGCGGTGATGAACTACCTCAAGCGCAAGTACAACCTGCTGATCGGCGAGCGCACGGCGGAGCAGATCAAGATGGAGATCGGCTCGGCATATCCGCTGGACAAGCCGCTGCAGATGGAAATCAAAGGCCGCAACCTGATCGAGGGCGTGCCGAAGACGATCACGATCGACGACTCGGAGATCCGCGAGGCCCTGACCGAATGCGTGGCCGTGATTCTGAACGCGATTCGCGTGGCACTGGAGCGGACCCCGCCCGAGCTTTCGGCGGACATCAGCGACCGCGGCATTGTCCTGACCGGCGGCGGCGCGTTGATCAAGAATCTCGACAAGCGGATTCGTGAAGAAACCGGTCTGCCTGTGTCGATTGCCGATGATCCGCTGAAGTCAGTCGTGCTGGGCACCGGCAAGATGCTTTCGGACTTCCGGCTGCTGCGCAAGATCAAGATTGAGTAAGAGCGCCTGGAGAATGGGCCATCACGGCCACGGAGTCGAGACACTGCACCACTGGAAGTAACGGACCATGGAAACCTTCCTCGAGCGCTACAAGAACATCATGGTCCTTTCCGTCGTGCTCCTGGCGCAGTTCCTGGGGCTGGCGATTCAGGTGCGCACGCCGGCGGCCAAGGGCAGCGACGGCAAGGGTGTGCGGCTGCTGCGCTACTGGGTCGTCGCGATGATGTCCCCGCCGGAGAAGGTGATGTCGCACACCGGCCACGGCGTGCGCGGCTTCTGGGGCAACTATATCGACCTGCGGCACGCTCAGCAGGAAAATCACGACTTACGCGCGCAGCTCGATCAGCTTCGGCTGGAGCAGGCGGCTTTACTCGAAGATGCCAAGCAGGGCCAGCGCCTGCAGGAGTTGCTGGGCTTCCGGCAGAAATACATCTATGCGACTGTGCCTGCGCAGGTAATTGGCACCGGGGGCAGCGATCAGTCGCGCATCCTCACCATCGACAAGGGATCCAAAGACGGCCTGAAGCGCGATCAGCCGGTGATCACGCCGGACGGAATTGTGGGCAAGCTGGTGGAGGTCTTCCCTCACACCTCACAGGTGATGGAGATCAATGACCAGACCAGCGGCGCGGGCGTGTTGCTGGAGAAGACCCGCATGCGCGGGGTGCTCCGGGGCAACGCCTATGGCCAGCCGCAGATCATCAATGTGCTGCCGGACGATCGCGTGAAGCCCGGCGAAAGGGTCATCACCAGCGGCGGCGATCAGATATTTCCGCGCGGGCTGGCGGTGGGCACGGTGGAGAAGGTGGTCTCCGATCCTGACCGCGAGCCCTATGTGGACATCGTGCTCAAACCGGCGGCGAACCTGCAGCACCTGGACGAGGTGCTGGTGGTGACCGGAACCAGCGACGAGCTGCCGGATGCAGCAAAACGCGATATTGCAAAGAGCGAGGCTGCCGGCGGCGAGGACGCGGAGATGCAACGCGCCTCCGATGTATTGGCCCAGAAACTGCCGGGGCTCGATGATCCGAATGCGCTCAAGGCAGACGATGCGACGAAGGATCCGGCATTGGATCTTCGCCCGCTCAAGCCTTTGACGGCAGCCCGTCCAGACCGCTTCTCGCCCGGTGAGGTGCCCCCTGCAGCGCAGATGACGCCGGGGAAAGTTACTGCGATTACGCCGGCCGCGCGCACCAGCGACCAGGCGTCAAGACGTGTCAGAAAGCCTTCGACGAATCCGGATGCGGACAGCGCCGTCTCCACAGATGGAACTGCGCCGCATACCAATCAGGAGAGCTTCATCATTCCCGGTACGGCGACCGGGCCTGATCGTCCGCTGGTGAATCCGGAGAAGACAGCCGCGGCGAAGACGATCTCGAATATCCCCATCACAGGTCCGGTAAGCACCGCAGGCGCAGGCAGCCCGGTGCGGGAGCAGCATCAGTAATGGCAATGGTGATGGCAAACTCCCGGCGGGAGCTGGATTCCCAGCAGTTCCCATGGCCGATCATGCTGGCCGCGCCGCTGCTGGCGGTCTTCCTGCAGGCGTATCTGCCACTGCGCTATCCACGGCTGGATGTTTTCGATCTGCCGCTGCTGGTGGTTATCTATTTTTCCGTCTCGCGGCGCAGTCCCATCGGCGGCACGGTGTTCGGCGCGGTTGTCGGCCTGCTGCAGGACGGCGTGACGCACCGGCCCATCGGCATTCATGGCATCGCGAACACTATCATCGGCTTTCTCGCTGCGTCTATCGGGTTGCGGATCGATGTCGATAACCCGATCACGCGCGTGCTGATGATCTTCGGGTTCACGCTGCTGGACGGCTTCCTTTACCTGGTGATCGTGCGTCATCTGATTGCCGAGCCGCTGGCGTGGAGCTGGATGCACCAGATGGTGCGCGCGGCGGTGAATGTCGCGCTGGGGTTGGTGCTCTTTGCGTTGCTGGATCGAACCAGGCTACGGAACTGACGGCGATGCGTTGTGCAATGGGCAGTAAGGTGAGGCGAGCATGATCGGATCGCGGGAAGAGAAGATTCCGGCGCTCAAACTGGCGGTGGTGCAGTATGTCATCGTCGCCGTGCTTGCCGTGCTCATTACCGGACTGTGGCGATTACAGATTCTGGGCGCCACCAACTATCGCGAACTGGCCGAAGCCAACCGCATCCGCAAGGTGCCGATCCTCGCGCCGCGGGGGCGGCTCTTCGACCGCGAAGGCCGTCTGCTGGTGGATAACTATCCTTCGGTTTCGTGCTTTCTGGTGCCTGATCAGACGCAGACGTTGAAGGACGACCTGCCCAAGATCGCTCGCGGCCTGCATATGACGGTGGACCAGATAGGTGCGGTGATGGCGCGCTATCGCGGCGGCCCGAAGTACCAGCTGATCCCGCTCAAGGCTGACATCACGCCCGACGAAAAGGAGTTTATCGAGGCGCATCGCGACGAGCTTCCGGAGCTGGAGACGATTGACGAGCAGCGGCGGCTCTATCCGCGCGATGGCTTTGCCGCAGCGCTGATCGGCTACACCGGCGAAGTGAGCGAAGAGATGCTCAACCAGTCGCGCTATGCCTACTACGAGCCGGGCGATGTGGTGGGGCGCTCGGGCGTGGAGGAGAGCTATGACGCGCTGCTGCGCGGCACGGATGGCTCCCGCGATGTGCTGGTGGACAGCCACGGCCGGGAGGTGGGCCGGCTCGGCTATGAGCGCGCCATCCCGGGTATGGATCTGAAGCTGACTATCGATCTGGACATCCAGAGAGCCGCAGAGCTGGCGCTGGGCGCTCGCAATGGCGCGGTGATCGCGATGGACCCGCACACCGGCGAGGTGCTGGCGCTGGTCAGCCATCCTTCCTTCAATCCCAACGATTTCGCGGTGCGCGTCCAGCGGGATGTCTGGAACAAACTGATCACCGATCCCAATCATCCGCTGATGGACAAGGCGATCCAGGACCAGCTCGCGCCGGGCTCGACCTTCAAGCTGATCATGTCGGTTGCCGGACTGCAGGAGCATGTCGCGCAGAACCTGAAGGTGAACTGCGCCGGCGGCGCGACCTTCTACGGCCGCTTCTTTGCCTGCGATGCGCACCATGGAGCGGTCAATATCGACAACGCGATTCCATACTCCTGCGACACCTACTACTACACGCTGGCGCAGCGGCTCGGCATTGAGCCGATCGCGAAATGGGCGCACGCGCTGGGATTGGGACAGAAGACCGGCATCGATCTGCCCAACGAGGCTGCCGGCGTGGTGCCCTCCGAAGAGTGGAAGCTGAAGAACTATCACGAGAAGTGGTACGCGGGCGAGGTGATCTCGGTCGGCATCGGCCAGGGCGCGACGCAGGTGACGCCAGTGCAGCTTGCACGCGCGATCGGCGGCATCGCATCGGGCGGCGCGATGCGGCGGCCGCACGTGGTGCTCCAGGATCAGCTATCGCCCAATTACCGGCAGGCCATTCTGGATACCTATCCAGGCTCCGGCGATACGAATGTTCCGATCGATCCCGCAACCTGGGAGACGATCACGGATGGCATGGCAGCCGTGACCTCCCCTACGGGAACTGCGCATGCCTCGCACCTGGAGGGTATCGACTTTGCCGGCAAGACCGGTACCGCACAGGTGGTAAACCACAGCTTTGGCGCCAAGTCAGTCTCGAAAGATGTGGCCTCGCGCGCGCATGCCTGGTTCGTAGGCGTCGCGCCGCGGCGCAATCCGGACATCGTCGTGGTGGTTCTGTGGGAGCACGGCGGGTGGGGCGCCGGGTCGGCCAAGCTGGCGGCGCAGGTGATCCAGGCCTACGTGGATAAGCAGCGCCGTCTGGCGCACAACGTGCTGCAGGTGGCTAGCGAGCCCAGGCCCAATGTTCAACCCGTGGAGCCGACGAAGAAGTCAATGCCAGCGAAGCCAACCGAGGTAGGAGCCATCTGGTCCAACCCTGATGCTCCGGATGCAATGGGCGGCAGACCGGTGAAGGCGGCGCGGGTCCGGAATGCGATCGGGGACGCGAAGTTGCTGGCCACCGTCCGGGCGGGGCACTACTTTCTGAATGACCGGAATGACGCTCCAAATATGACACGGAATGGCATAATTGCCGGCCCCAGGGCTGGAGGCACCCGCTAATTTATGCAGCGATTTTTACGACTGCGCGACTTTGACTGGGTGCTGATGGCGATGGTGTTTCTGCTGTCGGCGCTGAGCGTGCTCGAGATCTATTCGGCAACGATCAACACGAAGTTCCATGGATTTGAAAACAAGCAGGTGCTCTGGCTGGTGGGCGGCACGGCGGCTATGCTGCTGCTTTCGTTTATTGATTACCACATGCTGCTGGACGTAATCCATTGGATCTATGGCTTTTGCGTCGTGTCGCTGGTGGTGGTGCTGGTGGCGGGGCAGAAGGTGCTGGGGGCGCGGCGATGGATCAAGATGGGCGGCATTCACTTCCAGCCGTCGGAGTGGGTGAAGTTGGTGCTGATCGTGGCCGTAGCACGGTATTTTGCCACCCTCGCCGGCAAGGACCTGGATTGGAAGGACATCGGCAAGGCGTTCCTGCTGGTTGGCTTTCCGATGGCGCTGGTGTTGAAGCAGCCGGATCTGGGTACGTCTCTGACCTATCTGCCCGTGCTGCTGGTCGGGCTGTTTCTGGGCGGTATCGGATGGAAAAAGGCGCTCATCATCGTATGTGCAGGCCTGATCCTGATTGTGCCGGTCTGGCGGGCGGGGTTGAAGCCCTACCAGAAAGCCCGGCTTACCAGCTTTCTTTCGCCGGATGAGGACCCGCGTGGCTCGGGCTACCAGATTCGCCAGTCGCTGATCGCGGTGGGGGACGGCGGCGTATGGGGCCGGGGCGTGGCGAAGGGCACGCAGACGCAGGGCGACTTCCTGCCGATTCCGTACACAGATTTCATTTTCGCGGCATGGAGCGAGGAACACGGCTTTATCGGTGCCGTCTTCGTCCTGCTGCTATACTTCTTCATACTGATGCGTTTGATACAAAACGCTCAGACAGCCGCAGACCTCTCCGGCACCCTGCTGATCATGGGCGTCGTCGCAGTGCTCATCTTTCAGATAGCCGTTAATGTGGGAATGGTCGTGGGGCTGATGCCCGTCACCGGGATACCGCTGCCGCTCATGAGCTACGGCGGGTCGTCGGTACTGTTTACGTTCCTTGCCCTGGGCATGGTTATGAATGTCCGGATGAACCGGTTCGTGAACTAGGGACTTGTTGTACGGCGTCCGCCGACCGCGATTGGAAGCGGCGCCGGGAAGAGATTTTGCAGGAATTTCAAAGTAAGCCGGCCAGGTGGATCACCGGGACGGGCAGGATCAGGAATGAACACGCAGAGACGGGGAACGACCCCGCCCCACAATCGGGTACGAGCGGTCACAAACTCTCTGCGCGTGGAAAGTCCCAGCACAATCAATGGTTTGTCCAGCGAACGCAGGCGCGGTGGCGCCAGGCGCAAGCTGGCTCATGGAATCGGGTTGGCTCTCCCTCGTCTGCACTCATCTTGTTCGATACCGGCCCCGGCACTCCAGTCCGGAGCTCCGGGAGCGGGAGTTGTCCCGTTCTGATCTGCCTCGTCTGCTGCCCGGGCCGGCATGTGCCGCGGGCAAGAAAGAGGCAGTATGGCGAAAGAGATTTGCATTTCCAGCACGCCGCATGAGACGCGGCTGGCAATTGTTGAAGACGATCAACTCACCGAGATCTACTACGAGCGTGAAAATGAGTACACGCTTGCCGGATCCATCTACAAAGGCAAAGTCACGCGGGTGCTTCCGGGCATGCAGTCGGCATTTGTCGACCTTGGCCTGGAGCGGGACGCTTTCCTTTATGTAACCGACTTTCTGGAAGAGCAGGAAGACTCCGAAGACTTTACAGAAGTACAGCAGGGCGAGCCCCGCAAGGAGCGTGGCCGCCGTGGCGGGTCTGATCGTGGCCAGAGTCGCTCTGAGCGTCCTGCCGCGGCCCAGGCCGCAGAACCGGTGGGAAGCGCGGCCGCCGAAGCTGAAGGCGAACCGGCGTCGGGTGGGGGCAAGGGCCAGGAAGAATTTGAGCAGGGTACACGGCGCTGGCGTGGCCGTCGTGGCCGCCGCCGCGGCCTCCGGGGCGTTCGCGGACAGGAGACCGATACTCCTCCCACCGCCGAGGCCGAACCAATCGAGGAATACGGTCACACGGGGTCGCTGTCGATTGAGGCCCACGCTGAGCCGGCGGCGGATGCCGGCGGAGGACAGCGTAGCGGTCGTCGCGAGCGGCAGCAACAGGGAGCCCCGACGATCACGCTTCCCGGAGAAGCCCTGCAGAAATATGGCCAGCAGCCGTTGGAAGGCCAAGCAAAGCAGACGCGGGAGGAACCGCAGGCGCGCCAGCCCCAGATCTCGGTTCGGCCGTCGACCCTGGTGGAGCACCCGATTGCGTGGGACGGCGTCAGCGTAGCGCTGCCCGGCGAATCCTTGTCGCGGTACCGGAAGCCTGCTGCTTCGCCGGCTGAAGAGACCTTGGCTTCGGAAACCTCATCCGAGGAGGAAGGTCAAGGGCAAGTTACGGAACTGCATGCGACCGGCAGCGAGCAGACTATCGACAGCGCATTCCCGCCCGCGCGGGCCGAGGAACCGGCGCCTCTTGTGCTGGAAGAGGAAGAAGCCGGAGCGCAAGCTCCGGAGGCGCAGGCCAGCGAACACCATGATGAGCCGGAGTTCGATCCGGAAAATGCCTCTGCATCGTATCGCGTCGATCCTTCGTCGCCGAGCGGCTTCCGGCTCTCATCGCTCTTTGGCCGTGAGCCCGCAGACCGGCAGGAGCAGGAGAACGAGACCGTCGTTCCTCCAGCAGAACCACAGTTGAACGAGCCGAAGCAGGAAGCAGCAGTTCCCGAGACTGCATCTCCTGCCATCGAGCATCTGGAAGAAAACGGCATTCCTGCGCAATTCGTGCCAGCCGGTAACGAGAATGCGGCGCATGACGCTGAAGAGGGACGGCAGTCTCCTCCGCTCGACCATTTGCATGCGTTCACGCCAGGCGATGGCCAGGTGGAAGAGGAAGTTATCGACGACGAGGAGTACGACTTTGCGCCTCTGCCTGAGCATGCGATGGCCCACGACGAAGATGAGCACGATCTGAGCGACCTGGTAGAGGAGGAGACGCGGGTTGCCGGCGGCTCGGAGATCGGAGACGTCATCCGCGACGCGCAGATCGATCGCCAGGTGGTTTCGAGCGACGACGACGAATTTGAGGATAGCGACGAGGAGGAGGAGGAAGAAGAGCCTTCGACCGCAGTTACTACGGAAGCAGGAGCTACGACGCCGCGGCGCGAACGCAATGACCGCCAGCGTGGACGGGATCGGCGGGGGCGGGGCCGAAATGGGCGCCGGCAATCAGCCCAGACAAGCGATCTTCCGATCATCTCTGAGTTGCTGAAGCAGGGACAGGAGATCCTGGTCCAGATCGCCAAGGAGCCGATTGCAAAGAAGGGCGCGCGTATCACGAGCCATATTGCGCTGCCCGGACGCTTCCTCGTCTTCATGCCGACGGTGAACCACGTCGGGGTTTCGCGAAAGATATGGTCTGACGAGGAGCGCCAGCGGCTGAAGCGGATACTCATCAGCGAAAAAGGCGAGGCATCGGGCGGCTTTATCGTTCGCACAGCGGCAGAGAACGCAAGCGAAGAAGAGCTACGCGCGGACCTGCGCTTCCTGATCAGCCTGTGGAACGAGATCAAGCAGCGCTCGGAGAGCGCGAAGGCGCCGGCCTTGATCTATCACGATCTGAATCTGGTGGAGCGGGTTCTGCGCGACCAGGTTTCGGAGAGCTTCTCAACCATCTGGGTTGACTCCGAAGCTGAATATGAACGGATTGTCCGTTTCCTGAACCGCTTCCAGCCATCGCTGGTGCGCCGCGTGAAGCTCTACACCAAGGAGACGCCGCTCTTTGAACAGTTCGGCATCCAGGACGAGATCAGCAAGGCGTTGAAGTCGAAGGTGTGGTTGAAGTCGGGTGGATCGATCGTGATCAACCAGACCGAGGCACTGGTGGCCATCGACATCAACACGGGCAAGTATGTAGGCAAGACGGCCCGGCTTGAAGACACGATTCTGAAGACGAATCTGGATGCGATTCCGGAAATCGTGCGGCAGATCCGGCTGCGCGATCTAGGCGGCATTATCGTGATCGACTTCATCGACATGGATGAGCGCAAGAATCGCCACAAGGTGATGCAGGCGCTGGAAGAGGAGCTGAAGCAGGACCGCGCGCCATCGAAGGTGCTGCAGTTTAATGATTTTGGCCTGGTGGCCATCACGCGCAAGCGGGTGAAGCAGTCGCTGGAGCGGACGTTGAGCGTGCAGTGCGATATCTGCTCAGGTACCGGTATGGTGAAGGGCCCGATAACGGTTGCAAATGAGATTTACATCGAGATGCGCAAGATGCAGAAGCATCTTGAGCGGCACGATGTGATGCTGCGCGTGCATCCGGAGGTGGTGAAAACACTAAAGGGCAATAATGCTCGCTGGCTGAACGAACTGGAAGAGATGACCGGGCGCACCATCATCGTAAAGAGCGATCCGACGCTGCATCCGGAGCAGTTCGACATCCACTGATGCTCTTTGATCTGACACGGAGGGCCGGCCGAATGGACTGGCCCTTTATTTTGCTCTACCGTAAGTATTTGCGGTTCGCGAAAGAAACTTTTGACAACCGATTCGTGTCCTACTTAACGGAGCGTCAGCTCCTGATACCGGACGGGGAGCCTCGCTCCTACGATCTCCACTCTTGGAGTCTGCCAAATATGAGCCGTTCTGTTGTCTGCCTCTCCAGTCGCAAACCTGGCCGGTGCCTGCCGGCGATCTTTTTGGGGTTCGCGGTAGCCGCCTCCACCGCTTTCGCGCAATCGGCGTCGAGCACACAGTATTCTTCCAGCTCAGAACAGGGTCTTGCTTCACTTTCCTATGCATCCAAGGCCAGCGCGCCCAGCGGACAGAACAGCGGCGGCTACGGAAACGGGGGCTACCACCAGTATTCGCAAAATGGAGAGCCCGGCTTCCATCACCTGGCGATCGAAGCGGGAGCGGGTTTCGATGCTCCGCTGGGTAATACCAAGAACGCCCAGACCTTCGGCTACAACGTCAAGCTCGGCGGCGGCTGGAATTTCGATCAGCATTTCGGGGTGTTGCTGGAGTACGAATTCAATCGGACCGGAATCCCAGACAATGTGCTGGCCTCAGTGGGCTCCCAGGCCGGTGTCGGCGTCAATGGCAGTGTGCATATCTGGGGCTTCTCGCTCGATCCCGTGTACTACTACAAGACGACGGGCTCCTGGGGTGGCTATGTGACGGGTGGCGGCGGTTTCTATCGCAAGCTCACTACGTTTTCGACGCCGGTGTATCTGGGAATTGGCTGCGACTACTTCTATGGCTGCTACCCGCAATATGCGAACCAGACGGTGAGCCACTTCTCCAGCAACCAGGGCGGCCTGAATATTGGAACTGGACTTACGCACAATATCGGCGGCGGCGCGAAGATTTATGCCGAGGCGCGCTATCTGTGGGTAAACTCTCCCGGACCGAGCGCAACCCAGGTCGGGTCGGGCACGGTCAGTATGATCCCGGTTACGTTTGGCATTCGCTTCTAAAAAGGCGTCCGACGAAGAACGAGCCAGAGGGGCAGCGCCCCTCTGGCTTTTCTTGTTTCAGGGGAAGATATTGGTCTTTCGTTCATCCATAGAGGACCGTCAAGATGCCGGCGCCGAGGGTGGTGATCGCGGGCAGAACGGCAAGCGCCAGCGGATAGTATCCGAGGGCCTGGCCGCGAAATTCACTGGCGGCCATGGTCGAGACGAGCAGCACGACGATCGCAAGGATCAGAGCGTGAATGAGCGGGCTTGCCGGCGCGAGCACAACGGCCACGCGCCCGCCTATTGCCGCATAGAGGCAGCTTGCCAGCAGGTTGAAGAGCTGCGCCGAGCGGGAGGGGGGCATCCGATTCCAGCTCGGGACGAGCCAGCGCGTCAGCAGCGTTGTCACGGCCGTGAGGAGTGCCATGCAAGCGAAACCAGCTGCAATGGCGATAAAGGAGCGGAGCAGCGGCATTTAGCGTGACTTTTGCACTGCCGCGGTTCCGGTGGAGCGGCCTCGCAGCATGAGCGCTTCGATGTCCTCAGCGGTGTGCGGCAGGTCGGCGATAAAGTCCTGGAGGTTGCCATCCTTGTCGACGTAGAAGGTGTCCTCAATGCGGACGCCGATTTTCTCTTCCGGGATGTAAATGCCCGGCTCGATGGTGAAGACAGCGCCCGGCCCGAGGGGCTTGCTGGAGTCAAAAGGATCGTGGACGTCGATGCCGACCGAGTGGCTCAGGCCGTGGATAAAGTATTTGTCGAGCGGCTGGCCGTGGAGGTCTTTTCCATGCGTGCGGATATAAGCCCGGGCGACGCCATCGAGGGAGTCCTCAGGGTGCTCATGGCTGTAGAGGGTCGATTTGCCGGAGACGAAAGCGGCGGCGGCCGCCCTTTGCGCGCCCAGGACGATGTTGTAGATCTCGCGCTGACGGTCAGTGAAGTGGCCATTGACAGGCACAGTGCGGGTTACGTCGGAGGCGTACATGGAGTATTCGCCCGCTGCATCCATGACGACGACATCGCCGCTTTGCATAGTGCCATCGTCGGCGGAATAGTGCAGCACGGTCGAGTTGACACCACTGCCGACGATGGAAGGATAGGATGGTCGCTCGCAGCCATTGGCGAGGAGTGTGCCGGTGATGACTCCGGAGATGGCACGTTCGTTTACTCCGGGATGGATAGCGAGAATAGCTGCCGTCTGCGCCTGGATGGAAGCATTTGCGGCCTTGCGCAGCAGTTCGATCTCGCCGGGATCTTTGCTTGAGCGGAGCGTCTTCGTCAACTCACGAACATCCTGCGCCGGGACGGGATCACCATTGCCGAGGGTGCTTTGCGTGAACGCAAGCGCATCTTTTGCAGAGGCATTGTCGAGTTGTGTCCAGACGCTGCGCAGACCGCGCTCGCCGAGGATAGCCGGCAATTCGCGTATGGAGCGGACCTCGCGTACTCCGGTGATGCTGGTGACGTTGGGCGATGCGGCGTCGAGCTTGACGCCGGTGTACAGCTCCGCGCGCAGGTTGCGCTCGGGCAACAGCAGCACCTCGCGATAGGGAAGCGCCGGCTTGCCTGCGCGGGCAGGCACGGCGTCCGCCACGATGAGCGCGGCCCCCGGCTCGTTCCAGCCTGTCAGGTAATAGAAATCCTCATCCTGGCGGAAATCCTGGTACTCCATAGCGGGCTCGTAGTTGCCGAACAGCAGAGCTACGCCGCCGTGCAGTTCGTGTGCCAGTGCTCCGCGCCGCGCCTGATAGACGGCGTTGGGCTGGCGCTCCAGAGCCAGAAGAGTAGTTGAAGAGATACCAAGAAGGAGCAGGATAAGTGTGGCAGAACGAACCGTGCGCATGCCGAACAGTGTAGAGCAGAAAGCAAAGCGGGCCCCGTTGATGAGGCCCGCTTTCGCAGCGTTGAGCTTCAGGCCCGCCTGCCACTAATAAGGCGCAGGATAAACGTTAGAATTACCGCGCCGATAATGGCCACGATGATGGTATAGATCATGCCGCCTTGTGATGAAAAGCCCACCGCACGCATGATGAAGCCGCCCACGATGGCGCCGATGATACCTACGATGATGTCCCCGAACACCCCGTAGCCGCTGCCTTTCATGATCTTGCCGGTAAGAAAGCCCGCGATAAGCCCGACGATAATCCACCAGATGATAACCATGTTGCCGATCCAATCCTTCCTTCAAGAGTCTGCGTGCCTTCCTGGCGAAATGCCGCAGTCAAGCAAAAGCGATCAGATGGTAGCACTCTGAAGCGGAGTTGTATGTAGCTGAAGTTATACGCCCACAGGGTAGGGCTTCGGCGAGGATTCATCGAGATCGGCGCCCGTACGCCAGCGCTCGAAACGTCCCTGCAACAGCGATAGCAAACCGGTATACCAATAGCCGACCACGAAGAGCAGCAGAAAGGGAATAGTGAAGTAGTTCTCGTTCGTAATTGCGTATGCGATGGTGAGGGCGAAGTAACAGCCGATGATCAGCTCCACCCATGGCACAAGGCCCAGGCGCTTTCGGTATTTGGCCGCCTGAGCCTTCTCGCCTTTCTTTTCTACGCGATATTTCGGAGTTCTCTTGAAGGAGCTCTTGATGCCGAAGATTGCTTCCATAACAGCGCGCGTGTTGGTGACGGTGAGGCCAATGCCAAGCGCCATCAGAAATGGCAGGTAGAGAAAGGTCTTGAGCCAGCTACGCGGATAGAGCTCCTTCTGTGAGACGAGGTAGAAAGAGGAGATGGAAAAGGTAGACGCCATAAAGAGGGGTACGTCGATCAGCAGCATCTGAAACCAGCCCTGGTAGAAGCGGATGACCATGGCGGGCATCAGGAGCAGAGACAACACGACCATCAGCGGATAACTGATGTTTGCCGTGAGGTGATAGAAGGCCTCTATCTTGGTGTGGAACGGGACCTCGCTGCGGAAGACGTGAGGCAGAATTTTTTTTGAGGTCTGGATAAGCCCTTTGGCCCAACGTGCCTGCTGGGTCTTGAAGGCGGTCATCTCGATGGGAAGCTCTGCCGGGCAGGCAACGTGCTGCAAATACCGGAACTGCCAGCCCCTGAGCTGCGCGCGATAACTCAAGTCCGTATCTTCGGTCAGCGTGTCGTGTTGCCAGCCTCCAGCGTCGTCGATGGCGCTGCGACGCCACATGCCGGCAGTGCCGTTGAAGTTGAAGAAAACGCCGGAGCGCGAGCGGCCGCCGTGCTCCAGTACGAAGTGGCCATCGAGCAGGATGGCTTCCACCTGTGTGAGAAAGCTGTAATCGCGATTCAGGTGCGTCCAGCGGGTCTGCACCATGCCGATCTTCGGGTCGGCGAAGTGATGCACTACCTGCATGAGCCAGTCGGGGGGTGGGACAAAGTCGGCGTCGAAGATGGCGATGAGTTCGCCAGATGACTTCTTAAGCCCGGCATCCAGCGCGCCGGCTTTGTAGCCGTGGCGATCGGTGCGATGGAGATAGACGATGTCGTGTCCCAGTGCTCGATAGCGTTCCACCAGCCCGCCGGCAACTTCCCGGGTTTCATCGGTGGAATCATCGAGCACCTGTATCTCCAGCCGGTCGGCGGGATAGTTCAGGCGGCAGCAGGCCTCGACGAGACGATCGATGACGTACTGTTCGTTGAAGATCGGCAGCTGGACGGTGATGCGCGGCAACTCCGCGAAATGGCTGGGCGGATCCTTCACGGCCCGGTCGCGATGCTTGTAATAGAGGTAAACGAGCTGGTAGCGGTGCATGCCATAGAAGGCGAGCACGATCATGACCACGAAATACGGAATGAGGAGGGTGGTGTCGAAGGCGTTCCACTGATAGAGATAGCGGAACGGATTGTTGAGGGGATCGTTGCTGTAGTGCGTCCGCAGGTAGTGGCTAATGCCGTGCTGCGTATAAAGCCAGAGCCCGGCATTCGCGGCTGTGTGCTGGAGGAACGCTGCAAGCTCGGTCAGTGGCATTTTGTCGGGGACCGGCCTGCGCATTCGGCTCGCAAACCGGCTCGCATGGAGATTGTACGTGTTTCGCGGGACCTAGTGCAGCAAGCTCTGGCGAAAGAGCGCATCCCGCTCCACAGGGCGGAAACCGGCATCGCGGATGATACGCTGCAGCTCAGACTCTCCGGCATGATGGGAAGGCCCGGCATTACCGGCCTGGGAGCGCGGAATGGACCCGGCATCATCGGCGCCGAAGCGCAGGGCCAGTTCCAGCACCTTGGGGCCCATGACAGACCAGTCAGTTTGCAGGTGCTCCACGTTGTCGAGAATGAGCCGAGTAACCGCCAGTGTCTTTAGATAATCGACTGCGGTGGCCTCCTCTTCGCGGCGCACATTCGGAGCATCGGAATGATGGACGCGCACCAAAACTGCCTGGATAGCGTTGGACTTCTGCTGGGCGCTCCGGAGCATCTCCAGTATTTCGACGCGCGCCTCAAGCGACTCTGTACTGCCGATGGTGACGGAGGCAGAGACGAAAAGGCCGCACTTGGCTGCTGCCCGCAGGAGGGCAACGAGATCTGTCGACGAGATGGCTGAAGGTCGTGTGGACTCTAGTTCAATGCAGATCGAGCCGAGGCCAGCGGCTCCGAGGGCGGGAAGGGCGTTCCCGAGTGCGACGAGGTCCTGAGCAAAACGGTGCCGGATCGAGATCGGCAGAAGCTGAAATGTAACTCCCGGAAGTTGACGACGCCGGGCGACCATAAGCGCTTCCAATGCATCGACAGAGAGATGCTCCATTTCAGGAACGCTGGTGAGAAAGATGCTGCCGTCCTCTTCCACCGGACTGTCCGCGGTGCCTCCGCGTAGAGCAGGCGCTGTTCCTCGAAGCGTATACGTCACGACGCCTGCGGGATGCAGGTTCTGGCGTATTTGGTTGGCTGACATTCCAAGCTCGAGCAGATCGCCGCTGCGCAGAGCGTTCATGGCTTGTACACGATTCCAAGGCATTCTTTCTATCTTAGCAATTGGTATTGAAGCGTGCGCGCAGCCATGCGGCGCCGTATCATCAAGAAACGCATATTAATTATGGGCCGGAGCAATAGGAACCTCTCCAGGTTACATTTAGGAGGAAGTAGAGATGGCGCGTCACCTCAGAAGTTTTATGCACTTTAGCCGGTTCAGCGTGTGGCGTGGAGCCGCAGTGGCAGTTCTGGCGCTGCCCGTGGTATTCGCTTCCACGAAGGCATCTGCGCAGGACGCCAATGCCAAACCAGGCGTGGATGTAGTCACGTTCACCAACGGCGATCAATTAACCGGCACGCTGATGAGCGAGAGTGATGGCAAGATCACCTTCAACAGCGATATGTCCGGACCGATTACCATTCCGTGGAGCAAGGTCAAGTCTCTGCACACCGGCGGCAAGTATGCGGTGATCTCGTCAACCGATAAGCTGAAGGTTGGCAGGCCGGCACCGCAGGTCCCCGTGGGCACGCTTACCGTGTCGAACGACCAGGTCTCTGTCTCTGGCGTCGGTGGAGAAGTCAAAAATATTCCTACGAAGGATGCCGCGTATCTAGTCAGTGGCGACGAATTCCAACAAGCGATCTCCCATGAGCCTGGCTTTACGCATGGATGGGTGGGCGGCGTTACGCTGGGAGCGACACTTGTCGAGTCGACGCAGACCAGCGAAACATTCACCGGCGCCATCGCGCTGGTGCGCACGCAACCCAGTGTCAACTGGCTGCAGCCGAGGAACAAGACGATCTTCGACGCGACGGCGACCTACGGCCTAGTGACTCAGCCCTTCATCGCGGGCGTACAGGCCGCATCCAGCGCCAAAACGAACATCCTGCACGGCGATATCGAACGCGATCAGTACGTCACGCAGCGCTTCTACTACCTCTTCGACGCGAGTGCGGACCACAACATCGGCTCCGGCTTGCAGGTGCAGCAGATCTATGGAGCTGGCGTCGGGTATTCCGTTATCAAGGAGCCACTGCAGACGTTCGACGTGAAGGGTGATATTCACTACCAGCGGCAGGAGTTCTATCCCGCGGCAGATTTTCCGTCGGGGCAGACGCTCAACCTGATCGGCGCCACGTTCGCCGAACTCTACATGCGAAAGCTACCGAAGGGCCTCGTTTTCAACGAAGCGGGCACCATTCTTCCCGCATTCAACACTCCGGCGGGGGAGCCCTCCGCGTGGAGTGCGCAGATCATTGCCGGATTGCTTTTTCCGGTCTACAAAAACCTGGGATTCACGATTGGATCGCAGGACAACTTCGTCAACAATCCACCCTTCGGGTACAAAAAGAATACCTTCCAGTTCACCGCCGGCCTGACATACACGATCAAGTAGCAGCCCAGAGGAAAAAAGAAAGGCGCGGCCTCGGTCGCGCCTTTCTTGTCAGGGATTTGGCGCTGCAGGCGGCTTCACCGTATTGAGAACATCCGGCGGCAGCGGCTTGTCGGCATTGGACAGCAGTACGGACACCTGCCACATCTGCGTTTCATTCAACATGTCGTTGAATGCGGGCATGCCGCTCAGACGAATGCCGTTCCGCACTTTCCAGTAGGTTTCACCCACAGGATCGTCGCTGACGCCGACGATTCCGCTGCCATGCGGCGCCCACAACTGGGGCGCGCTGGGAAACATATGCTTGGCAATGGGCGCTGCGTGGCCGTAATAGCCATGGCATGCGGAGCAGTTGTCGCGGTAAAGCTGTGCGCCGATTAGCAGATTGGTGGGGCTCGGCTCGATGGGTGAGCGTTTTGGGGCCTCCCGGTCGATGCGTGAGTCCAGACTGTGATGGACGATGGCGCGCTCGAACGGAAGCGTGTTGTCGGTCACGGCAACGGGGAGATTCCCGAAATAGAGGTAGCCGAACAGACCCAGAGCAGACACCACGAGACCAACGATGAATCCAAGAAGAAACCGCATGCAAGTCCTGCCGGAAAAAGAATTTTGGCAGCCAAAAGGCGGCTGTTTGACTCGAGTGTAAGGCCGATCCCGTTTTTGGCCCTGAGAAGAGCCGCCATTCATGACGAGAAAGGCACCGGCGAAGTTTCTCTGGAGCGGCTGGAACGGATCGTGAATCGGTAGAAAGCGGAGCGGGATGCTTTAATACTAAGAGCACGTTCCCCCAGTCCGCAGCAGCAGAGTAGTGGAGGCATCACCATACATGCAATGCAGTAAGAGTCTGGGATACCTGGCGTATCCGCTCCTGACGTTTTTCCTTGTCGCCGCTCTTTCTATGCAGGCGCAAACCACCGGCGATCCACAACAGAGCGCTCCCCCGGCCCAGAGCCCTACCCCCTCCACGGATGCGCAGCCCACTCCGCTGACGCCCACAGCGCCAGTCCCAACCACGCGCGACCCTATTTCGCAGGCACAGCAACAGCAATCCGGCAGCAGCTCAGGCTCGCAGCCGCAGACGAACTATCCGAATGAGCAAGAGCGAGTTCGCCTGGCGCAGGAGGCGCAGGCCCGTGTACGTGCGAGGCGCGCGGCACGGACAGCGGCGGCGGTTAAGGACACATACAGCCACAAATACGATATCTATTTCGGTTACAACTACCTTCGCATGCGCCCCGGGCACTTCCTGCAGCACGGCAACGAAAACGGCTGGAATGCCGGCATCACGCGCTATTTCAATCCCAAGTTCGGTCTGTCGCTCGACCTCCGCGGCTATTACAAAAGCGTCTATGTGGGCAATGTTCGCTATTTCATCCCCGGCACCGACCCCAATACGGGTCAACCCATATACGGCACCGTGGAGGGGATGTTCCAGCCGTTCATCAGCAACTATTCAGCGATGGTGGGGCCACAGTACTGGGTGAGGCAGCGAAAGGCCTATGCTGTCGGGTTCCAGGTGCTGGCCGGAGCCACATACAACATTTTCAATGCGAACTCAGCGGGCCTGCCTGGCTACTATGTAGGCCTGTATGACAATGGCACACGCTTTACGGCGGCTGCGGCGATGCCTGTCGACATAAACCTTGGCCCCGGCCTTGCCTTTCGCATCGCGCCTGACTACAACCTGACGACGTGGAAGTACAGATACGATACGGTGAGCGGTACTGAAGTGAATCATCAGTATTCCGGAACCGACCTGCAGCACAATCTGGGGTTCATGATCGGTCTGAACTACCGGTTCGGACGTCAATAAACGACTGGAAAACGCAAAAGGGCCGCCTTCCGGGAAGGCGGCCCTTTTCGTTGCAGTGAGAATCAGGCCTTGACGCGCTGGTCGCGTTCCTTGGCCGACTCCCGCGGATACTGCGGCTCCGTCATGCTGACGGGGTCGAGGATGGCGCTGATCTCTTCCTCGCTCAGGAGCTTTTTCGCACGGGCTATCTTGATGATCGACTCGCCGGTGGCGACCGATTCCTTCACGATCTCTGCGGCCTGGGCGTAGCCGATGTAGGGATTGAGCGCCGTGGCGAGGGAGACGGTGCTCTGCGCGTAGAAGTCGCAACGGTCCTTGTTCGCGGTGATGCCGGCGATGCAGCGGTCGTTGAACTGGCGCAGCATGTTGGCGAGGATGGTAGCCGACTGCATCACGCTGTAAGCCATGGTCGGCATCATCACGTTCAGCTCAAGCTGGCCGCCCTGCACCGCCATTGCGACCGCGGTGTCGTTGCCGATGACCTGGAAGCTGACCATGGCAGCGAGCTCCGGCATGACCGGGTTGATCTTGCCCGGCATGATGGACGAGCCGGGCTGCAGGCTTGGCAGATAGATTTCGGCGAACCCGGTATTGGGGCCGGAGGAGAGCAGCCGGATGTCGTTGGAGATGCGGATGACCTCCAGCGCGACGCCACGCAGGGCTGCGCTGACCTCTCCCATGCAGGCATTCGACTGCATGGCCCAGCGCATGTCCGCAGCCGGTGTGAGCTCCTCGCGGGAGATGCGCGCGAGATTCGCGATGGCCAGTTTCCGATAGTCCGGGTGGGTGTTGATGCCGGTGCCAACCGCGCTGCCGCCCAGACCCAGTTCGCGCAGAGAATCGCTGGCCAGCAGCAGGGCGCGCTTCGACTTTTCAATGGCCACTCCGTAGGCGGCGAATTCCTGGCCGAGCCGGATGGGCACGGCGTCCTGCATATGGGTGCGGCCGGACTTCATGATGCCGTCGAACTCAGTGGCCTTCTGGCGGAAGGTGGCGGCAAGATTGTCAAGCACGGGGTAGAGCGTCTCGAGCACCAGCAGGCTGCCGATGCGCATGCCGGTGGGGAAGACGTCATTGGTGGACTGGCCGTAGTTGACGTGATCGTTGGGGTGGACCTCTGCGTACTCGCCGAGCTTGCCACCGAGGATCTCGTTGGCACGATTGGCGAGCACCTCGTTGGTGTTCATGTGGAAGGAGACACCGGCGCCTGCCTGGAAGACATCGACGACGAACTCATCGTTCCACTTGCCCTCAATCACTTCCTGCGCGGCCTGAATGATGGCATCGGCGCGCCGGTCGGAGATGAGGCCGAGGGTCTTGTTGGCTTCAGCCGCGGCGCGCTTCACCATGCCGAAGGCGCGGATGAGCAGCGGATGGGCGCGCATCCCGGAGATGGGGTAGTTCTCGACGGCGCGCGCAGTCTGTGCGCCGTAGTAGGCACGCTCAGGCACCTCGACAAAGCCGAGGGAATCTTTTTCTTGGCGGACTGCGGACATCAGGGGCGGCTCCTTGCTGATTCGGATGGCGGACTCAACCGATCAGTATAGGGTAGCGCGAGTCCGCTAGTCAGCGGCCAAGCAAGGCTGCTAGAGGCGCTTAAACGGAATATTGCGCTGTTTGAGAATCTCGGCAAGTCGAAGTGACGCGTCCGGTGTAATCTGCGCCTTCGGCACAATCAAAATGGATCGCTTACTTGGCATCAGCACGAACATTTTTGGGCTCTCTACGGCTTTTAAAATGGAGCTCCAACTGTACTGAACTTTGAGCGAACCATCCTGCAACTGATAACGAAGCTCATCCTCGCGCGCTTCGAGCATCGCCGGTTCGCCCAGTCTTGATGCGCGAAAATGCCTACCCCCACTGAGCCGAGTCATTACTAGGAAAATAGCGGCCAATATGAAGAGCGGAGCGAAGTTCTGCAGAGAAACCTGAAACTGTCGTGTCGTTCCCCGAACCGCCGCGATTACCAGGACCCCTATCGCGAGAAGCACGAAGATCGTAAGTGTCCATTTGGCAACAACGGGAAGTATGAATGCGGCCCGATTGACGCCACCTTTACGCCATAGCTTGAGGGCGTCTCGGAACTCTTCGAGAGTCACCCGGTAGGTCAATACCAGCGAGTCGCTGCCCATGAGGGGATCCCGATACGTGTTTCTTAGATTAGTGAATTTCCGGAGCGCCGCGACGCAGGTAGAGGCCGCTGATCAGCGTGACGACCACGATGCCGCACGCGACCAGAAAGTAGTACGTCATGGGGCGCGAGTAGCCCGGCGCATACTGCAGATCCTGGCCTACCCAGCAGGTGAGCAGAATGGCAATGATCGCGAACATGCCGGCGAGCGTGAGCAGCAGTGTACCCCGACGTCGGCGTTGGTCGAGCGCCTCCACCTGGTTGGGAGTCAGGTCACGCTCTTCAGGGGGCAAGCTCATATTCGCCATAGGGTCCAAAATCCTCATATCGGCAGGGAAGTCCTGCGCAGCACCATTAAATCATGACCCGGAAGAGCGCTGGAAGACCGTCTGCGCGGGAAGGTCTGGCGCGGATCGTATGCTGAAGCCAGATTCGTCCGGGACCAATAAGAGAGGCATCGCTCAAAAAGCACTACCATGAGAAGTGAAGAGCAGGCCGCCATGTGGGTGGCAGCCCGTTCCGCAGTTGGTTCATTCGACGGAAGATTTGCTCACCGGCACCTGGATTTCCGTGACGTACGATTCGTCATCCTGCCGCACCGGCATGGACGAATGCAAATACAGTTCACGGATCGGACCGGCAACCTGGTAGCCGTTGCCCGCAACCCAGCGGAGGAGGGCGTCGTAGGCTTCCGGCAGACGCTGATACGAGCCGTTATGGATGAAACTGGCCGCCGTGCAGCCGGGTAATTCATATACGCGGATGCCATCGGAGCTCTCGACCCGCTTCTGCAGATAGACACCCGCCTCGGCATCGACCTCGGATTCCTTATGTTCCGGGTCATGCCAGAGCGCGACACACATGGTCATCTGCGCCATTGCCGGTCCCAGCGCGTTAAAAACTTGCGGGTAGAGTGAGCCGACCGACGGATAGTTGGCGATCGTCTCGCGGACCGATGCGATCCACTGCTTCGGCACTTCTTTCAAAATGACTTCCTGTGGCATGGATTCCTCCTGATCAATGAGCCGTATCCGGCTCTCGAGTCTGCTGAGGCGATCGTGTTCCTCTTCGACTCGCGCTTGCTGCTCCGTCCGCCGCAGCAGGAGCATGCCTCGCATCTGCTCCGCGGTTACGTTGCCTTCGAGGCACATGGCAATCTGCTCCAGCGAGAACCCGAGGTCCTTGAGCGCCAGAATGCGATGGAGCCGCGAAAGCTGCGAGGCGGAGTAGTAGCGATAGCCGGTCTGTGGATCGACCTGCGCGGGCGACAGCAATCCGCGCTCGTCGTAGTACCGAAGCGTTTTGATAGAAACCTGCGAGAGCGAAGAGAAATCACCGATCTTCAGCATGGTTCCGTTGTAGGGTCTCCCGCGAGGGGAGAGTCAAACACAATTCAGAAATTCTGAACTTCAGAGAAATGCGACAGACTGGAGCGACGTGACCTCGAATCGCTTGCGGCAGCGGATGTTTTTGCAGCCAACCATGTCATCGCGGCGCACCATGTAGGACTGTGCCTTTGCAAATTTAGCGCGGTCGCGCTCGTCGGCGTGACGGGGCAGTGAGGACTTCTTTCGACGGACGAGCCACGCTATGGGATATTCGTCGGCCTTGCCGCAGTGCGGACAGGTCAGCGTGTGAGTGCGCTGCTCCGGGCGTTCATCAAAAAAGTCACGTTCCTCCATGCGGCACCATCCTTATCCGTGAAAGTATTCCATACTGAAGAGGGCACGGGCCAGTGAGGATTAAGGCATGGCGAAGAAGAAAACGGCGAAGTTTTCCGTGACCAAGGCGGTGAAGCGCAATGCCCGGGAGCGCGTTGGCCAGCCTAAGCCGGAGAGGGTGATTGTCAGTGAGCCCGAACGGGCCCGTCGCGAGCGGCGCCATAAGGAGACGCTGATAAACCTTCTGAAGCGCGAAGAATGAGATCAAGCGCGAGCGATCGCGTGCGCGACCTGCGTCGCATCGCGAATAAGGTCCGGCAGACCGACCCCGCGCAATGCATTGCCGGCAACTCGAATTCCAGACAACCCTGATACGCAAGTCTCGAACGCAGCCATCCGCGCAAGATGGCCAACATCATATTGGGGGAGGGAGTGTGGCCAGCGGCGGACGACTGTTACATCAGCGTGCTCAGGAAGTGAACCAAGGATGGTGATGAGCTGGTCGCGAGCCGCAGCGACGATCTCCTCGTCGGCGTGTTTTGACAGGCTGTCTGCTGCTGAGCTGGCGAAGAAGGCACGCAACAGAGTCGCGCCCGGCGGGGAGCGCCGCGGAAACTTCTGATGGAGAAAGGTGCAGGCGAGCAGGCTGCAATCATCGATTGGGCTGGCTGCCACCAGGAAACCAAAGCCCGGCGGGATCGCTGGTACAGGATGCGCCTGGGACCTGAACCCAAGTGCGACGACCAGCCCTGATGCGGCATCTGCCGGCAGCAAGGCGGCAGCATGCTTCCCTTCGGACAAGGGCAATGAGGCGAGAAGCCGGCTTGTGGTATCGAGTGATGTCGCGATCAGGACGCGATCGAATGATTCACGGCCGGAGGCTGTCTCGATTGCCCATCCGGCTGCGAGCGGATGAAGCGCCAGCACGGGAGCGGAAAGCCGTATCGAAGCGGACGGCAGGCGCTCGCCGAGACGATCAACAAGAACGCCGAGCCCACTCTCCAAGGTAGTGAAGACGGGTGTGCTGGAGTTTCGGCTGGACTGCTGCAGACCGGCGATCAGCGATCCGTGTTGTGCTTCAAGCGTGACGAAGGGCCCAAGCAAGGCACGCGCGCTGAGCTTCTCGATGTCGCCGCCGAAGACTCCCGCAAGCAGTGGGGCGGCGACGGTTGCGACGACCTCCTCACCGAAATGGCGGCGTACAAAAGCGGCGATGCTCTCATCCACATCGGAGCCGCGATGCAGCAATGCCGTATCGCGAAGCTCCGCGGCGCGCGAAAGCTCTGCTGCGTATGCCTGTTTGGCTGTTTCGGTGAAGAGCGAGGACGAGCGCACTACGCTGAGATCGGTCGGCACCATCATGCGCATGCCGTCGGGCAGCGGGATGATTGATCTGCCGCGCGCGATATACGTCCGGCGTTGGCGATCATTGGACGGCACGAGTTCGTCACCGAGGCCCAACTCCCGTAGTAGTTGTTCTGCCCAGGGCTTTTCAGTGACCCACGAATCCGGACCGCACTCGATCGTGAAGCCATCTGTACGGACGGTTTCGATGATGCCGCCGAGACGGTTGCTCGCTTCGAAGAGTGTGACGTCGCAGGCTCCGGCGTAATCACGATCAAGCACGTAGGCGGCGGTGAGGCCGCTGATGCCGCCACCAAGGATGGCGATCCGCTTCCTCACGGAACAGCAGCCGTAACTGTGGAAGCTGGAGCGAGGCGCGTCATGGCACTTTGTGCGAGCTCGGCTAGAGCGCTGATGAGGGTCGGTGATTCATTCAAGGACTCTGTGCGCTCCACGCGCAAGCCTAACTGGGCTCCCAGGTTGCGAAAGGCGATGTCGACGTCGTAAAGGATCTCGACATGGTCGCAGAGAAATCCGATTGGCTGAATGAGGACTGCTGTGTGGCCGGCTTCGCGAAGCTCCCGCATCGTGTCTTCGACCGTGGGACCAATCCACGGACCACCGGAGATGCCCTGACTCTGAAATGCGAAAAAGCAGTCGGAGTCTCGCAAGCCATCGGATGCAAGCTCGCCGGCAACCAATGCGGCGGTACGCCTTGTTTCATCGGCGTACGGATCGGGGCTATTGCCTGCGGCGTCCGGCTGCACGGTACGCAACGGAACGCTGTGCGCGGTGAACAGAACGGGGATGGGACGCCCCAGTTCGGCTGCAAGGGTGCGATACTTCGCACGCAGACGTTCGGCAAAGGCCGCAATGAGCAACGGGTGATCAGCCCATGCCTCGGTGAAATCCACTGCGAGTTTGCGGCCGGCCTCGGCCAGCACCGCGCGGCGATAGAGTCCGACGCTGGTGCGCGAATTCTGCGGCGCCAGGCAGATGGCCGCTGCGGATGTGATGCCATCGTCGATCATTTGCTGCACCGCCGTGGCGATATAGGGCTTCCAGTTGCGCATGCCAACGTAGACCGGCACAGCGGTGCGCTGTGCCAGCAAACGTGCCTGTGCCAGCGTGATATCCGTCAGTGGGCTTTTGCCGATAAGGCTGTAGCGATGCGTAATCTCGTCGATGGCTGCCTGCGGCAATGCGCGGCCGCTGGTTACGTTGCGCAAATACGCGGGTATTTCGTCGACCGCATTGGGTGTGCCGTGCGCCAGCAGCAGAATCGCCATTTTCATCGTGGTGCACCTTGTCGCGAGGCGACCGCGTATTCGCGCACAAAGCGTACGGCGGCCTGCACGTTCTCGACCGGAGTGCCCGGGACGATGCCGTGTCCGACATTGAAGATGTGGCCGGGATGGCCGACTGCCTGCGAGAGGACGCTGTGAATACGGTTCCGAAGGAGGTCTTGCGGGGCGAAGAGAGTGAGGGGATCGAGGTTGCCCTGTACGGCGCACGCGTAATCGATGCTTGCCCATGCTGAGTCGAGCGGCACTCGCCAGTCCAGGCCCAGCACATCGGCTCCGGTGGTGCGCATTGCGGGCAGGAGGCTTGCCGTGTCGACACCGAAGTAAATGACAGGCACGCCCAGTGCCTGCACCCTATGAATGAATCGCGTGGTGAGCGGCAGCACGAACTCGCGATAATCCTCCACGGACAAGGAGCCAACCCAGCTATCGAATACCTGGATCGCGTCTGCGCCCGCTTCGACCTGCTGCGCGCAATAAGGCACGAGCACTGCAATCAGCTTTTCGAGCAGCGCACGAAACGCGCCGGGATCGCGATACATGAGGCTCTTCGTCTCAATCCAATTACGCGAGCCGGCGCCCTCGATCATGTAACTGGCTAGTGTGTAGGGCGCTCCACAAAAGCCGATGATTCCGAGTCGATTGTCGAAGTGCTTCGACACGCGCTGAATCGCTTCGGAGACGTAGCCGAGTTCTGCGACGCGGTCGGTGTGCAGGCGCTCGACATCAGCGGAGCTACGAACGGGATTGTGCACTGCCGGGCCTTCCCCGTGGACGAACTCGAAATCAAGGCCCATGGGCGTGAAGGGAAGCAACAGATCGGCAAAGATGATGGCTGCATCTACGTCCAGCTTTTCCGCGGCCGTGATGGTGACCTCGGCGGCGAGCTGAGGGGTCCGGCAGATTTCCAGCAGCGAGTGATGGCGGCGCACCGCCTGGTATTCCGCCATATAGCGGCCTGCCTGGCGCAGAAACCAGACCGGCGTGACATCGACCGGCTGACGGAGACAGGCGCGGAGGAAGCGCTGTGCTCCCGTCATCTTGTTTGTGGTTGAGGAATCATACTTCGCGGCCTGATGCCGCGCCGCTGTGCCGGATCGCGCGTGCAGGTTGCTGCTGATATTGGCTCGGGCGCCTGCGGAAGTTGCGAAGGAATCTTTCATCACGTGACTGCAAGCGCTTCGGAGATCGTCGCCATTCATCGTTCAGCAAACGAAGCCGTATGAGCAAAGTATACCGGGAAGCGCGAAGCGACGCTCAAGGGGCACGATCTATTCTCCGGCGGAGTAGAGCTGAAAGGCGCTCCAGTAGATGGGCTTGCGGAAGACCCCGCGGCTGTGCAGCATTTGCAATTTCGCGTCGCGCAAAGAGACATCCGGCGGTTTGCTGGCAGCGATTCCATCGTAAAGATGCTGCATCAACTCGGGTGTCGATGCGTCGCTGACATCCCAAAGTGCGCCGATGACGTTGCGGGAGCCTGCGCGAAGAAAGGCCCAGGCGAGACCCACCAGGCCTTCGCCGGCATAGGCGCGGACGCCGGAGCCCTGGCAGGCGGAGATGGTGACAAGGTCGGCATGCAGCGGCTTACTGAGGATGTCACGCGCGTAAAGCTTTGCGGAATCCGGAGCGCCGTGTGGCGAGAGGATGACGGCCGAGTCGAGCGGCACCAACTCACTTGCTACCGCATGAGAGACGAAATGAATGTAGTCGAAGCGGGACGGGTCACTGCGGAGATAGGCATCGGGCGACGCGCCCGTGCCGGTCAACACCGTCCGGGCGTTGGCGGGGAAATGAGCGGCCACATCCTGGACTTCTGCCGCGGCGTTCGGTAGCTGCGCATACTGCTGGCCGGAGTAGACTGGGTTGCCGATCACGAGGAGGTGTTGCTGCTGCGCGGGACCTCGGCCGGGACGATGCAGGGGCGTGAGAAGCCGCAGAGATGCAAGATTGGTGATGGTGACGTCTTCGATCCAATAGTGGCTGGAGGCGCCCGGTGTCAGCAGGCTCTCGAAGTTGAGACCATGCATTCCATCATCAGCAACGATGAAGACGCGATCTCCGGGATGGATGAGATGTTCGGCCGGCTTCACCAGCATGTCGTAGAGATTGCGCGCGGCCGGATTCTGTTCTTTCAGAAGATCCCTCGCGGCGAGGACGGCGCGGCGGTGGCTTGCTATCTGCGTGAGGATTTCGGCGCGGTCGGCGAGCAGGTAAAAGCCGGATTCTTTGCTGTTCGCCGCCCAGAGGTACGAGCCCTGCTGCGAGAGCGCATACACCAGGATGACGGCATGCGCCTGGCGCGCCAGTGCGGTCAGCGACAACTTGCGGGGCTTGATTGAGGCGTTTTTGCCTTCCATGCCGAGGCCTTCGGCGAGCGTTTCAGCGCGTCCCTGGTCGATGACGGCGAGAGCGTCATCGGTTCGGTGGTTGCGGATGAGGAACGCGACGTAATCGAGATAGAGGTCGCGGCCGTTGGCGAAGAAGGGGAGGCGGGCGTCGTCGGTTTGTAGCTGGGAGCGCTGCTCGCGGTAGGTGGCGATGGATCGCTGGTACCAGCCTTCGGCTGCGTGCGTGTCACCCGCCTTCTCCATCACGTCCGTCAGGGTATGTTCGGCATCGAGTTGGATCGTCGGGAATTGCCGCGGTCTCCATTTCGACCTGGAGCAACAGGCGCTTCGCGCGTGGGATATTGCCTTGCACTGCCAGCAACTGGGCCTCAAGCAGATTGCCGAGCTGGACGTCGAATATGCTGGCCGTTTGGCGCGCGAGGCCCCTCGCTTCCTCGATATATGGCGCGGCCTGTTGCGGATCACGCGAGTGCAGCAGCAGGGAGGCAAGCGACTGATCGACCTGGGCGATCTCAGTCGGGTTTCTCAGCGCACGGGCCAATGTAATGGCGCGCCTATAGTGAATCCCAGCGGCGGCCAGATCGCCCATGCGGGCCTCGCTCATGCCCGCGGTATTGTTCCAGAGCAGTTCCGTCGTTGGTAGTACCGAGACTGGCTGCATTGGCTGCGGCCTCATTAAAGTTGGCAAGAGCGTGCTGATAGTCGCCTACTTCGTAATAAGCCCAGCCGGTATTTCCCAGAGCTCTCTCTTGCAGTACCTGCGCTCCGATTGACTCCGCAATACGTGCTGCGGTCTCGCTTTGCTCCAAAGCGTCTTCATAGTGATCTTGATGAAGGTCAATGACGCCCAAATTGAGCAGGGCGGTTGCTTCCGAGAAGCGGTTGCCGCCTGTACGAGCCGTGGAAAGGCTGTTCTGCAGCAGAGACTTAGCCTCGGCAAAGCGATTTTCCTGCAATTCGAATCGCGCACGAGCTGCAAAGATATCGGCTTTCGTAGAGAGCGAAACCGCCTCTAGTCTGTTGGCTTCGTCAATGGCTTGTGTGGCGCGAGCTGCATCGCCCTTTCGTGCGTACGCGAGAGAAAGCAAACAAAGACGTTGAGCCAGCAGGTCCATATCTGAAGTAGGCTGCCACCCCCGCTCCAGAAGCTGGATTACTTCGTCGTTTTCTCCCTGGATCTGACGTATCTTGGCTGCTTCCAGGCGAAAACGAGTTGGCCACGGAGGGCGACTTTGCTCTTCCATGGCTTGGTTCGCCTTTGCCAGAGCTGCATCGAGCTGCCCATGGAATAGCAGTTCCTCGATTCGGGCGTATTGGACCTGGGCGAGGACGTCTTTCGGGCTGCTGACGACATGCCGCAGGAAGGAGACATACGATGAGACAAACGACGGCTATGGATAGGGATGGCCGTTGGTGCGCGGGGAGGCCATGCTGACGGTTCCCGAAGAGGCGCAGCCCATCTCCGCGCGAAGCATCGTCAGGTGATACGCACCTTGGTGGACAGTTATCTCGCCAAGGAAGATGTTGCCGAATCCAGGCACGTGGATCACATGCCCGAAGGTGTTGCGGGAATCGCCGCCGCGAATGTCCTTCACCAGCGAGCACAGGAGGTGACCCCGGTCATCGATTTCTTTAACAGACTCAAGCCAACCATAGCGCCGTTTTACCCAATCCGGGGTGCGCGAGTTGCCGGTCACTTTGCGGCTTTGGTCGGCTGCCAGCTTTCGCACATCCTTGTGATGGTACGAGGATACCTGCAGAGGCTTGGGCGAGTTTGCCGTTTTGTTGCCAGGAAATGGATGCAGGTCCAGCGCCGGCTCGACGGGCTGGCCGTTTATGCGCAGATTCACGAACTGCGAGCCGACGAAGGAGACGGACGCGAATTTGCCGAGCTTAGGGTGCTTGGTCGAGATTTGCCCCACGATTTTATCGGCCGTGACCACTTCCAGGAGGTTGACGTTCTCCACGACGGCCGTCGTCAGGGTCGCCCAGTAGCCGTCCTCATCGCCGCCCGTGACGTGGGTGTAGGCCTTATCGCAGTGGAGGATGTGGTCCAGGTGGTAGGGCACCGTCGGAGAGCTGTTGTATCCGCCCGCATTGGCCAGCGATGAGTTAGCCGCTGTCGAGATGACTGTCTTGTAAGGATGTGTCAGCACGCCGCCGAGAGCATTCGCATCAGCGTGGTAGTGATATACCCGTTCTTCACTGGCATCCATTTCTCTATATCTCCGCCGTCCTGTCTTACTGCGAAATCTGAAGATTGAACCGGTACCGGCCAACTTCCGCCGGCGTACCGCCCGAGGACGGCACACCGAACACGCGCAACTCGTTCTGACCGGAAACAGCTTTGTCTGTGGGGACCCGTAAGAAGACCGTATTTTCGGCCTGCTGCGCCGGAACCGGCATCTGCCAGAGCCGTTCGCCTGAGGCATTGTAGAGCGAGCAGATGTAGGACGTGTCATCCGCCTTTGTGGGGATATCGAGGGAGATAACGAAGGCGCCGTGGGCAGGGGCGGAGAGCTTGGGAATGTCGCTTCCGCGGGCGTCGATGTTCGCCAGGACGATATTGCTCATGAGCGCGGGGCTCTGGACGGTGGTAGTGGCCCGTCGCATTCCGGGCAGGACCACGACGTTCTGGTAGGCGATGACGAGGAGAGATGCGGCGAGCGCAGGCACCAGCCATGGGCGCAGCCATGCCGACGGAGCACGCTTCGCGACCACATGGATGCCACGCTGTGGCGACGCGGCAGACTGGGGCTCGGTGCGCAGTGCTTCTACAAACATGGCCGTGCTTTTCAGGTCGGCTGCGCAGATCGCACAGTCGAAAAAGTGTTCCTCAAACTGTGCCCGCGCGTCCTCGTCCAGCTCACCGAGAAGGTAGCGCTCGACAGCCTGTTCGCGAATTGACTGGTCATGATTCATAGGCGGAATATCCCAACATTTGGATAGTGCGGCCATAGGCGCCGGCGTTTCATGCCATAGGTCAACATGTCTGCCGCCCGGCACTCCCCTCCATGTAAACCTCACGGAATGATTGTTTTGCACGGTGCAATAGCACCCGGATGTAGTCCCGCGTCACGCCGATTTCGCGGCAGAGGTCGTCCTTTTCGCGTTCCTCGAGGAAGACTGCCCTCAGGATGGCCTGGTCCCGAGCCGGGAGCTTTTCGAGCACCTGGCGAACGATCCTGCGCGTGTCGTCGGTGATGATGCGGCTCAGGGCGTCGGGTTCGCGCGCAATGAAGCGCTCCGCCGGCTGGTCCTCCAGCGGCTCAGTCCTGCGGCCCGCGCGGAAGTGCTCAGAGAGCACGTTGTTACAGATGGAATTGACCAATGGTCCGAGGCGCTCTGCGTTTCGGATGCCGCCCGGGCTTCTCAGCAGCTTGAGGCAGCGGGCGAAGGTCTCCTGCTTCACGTCTTCCAGCGATTGCCGGGACAGCGAGGCGGGAGCGCAGCTTCAGCTCAATGAGCTCCCCGAAATACGCAACGAAATGGTCTTCCGTGTTCCGGTCGCCCGCACGGAGTCTCTCGACATAAGAGCTGTCGAACGCCTGGAAGTCCACGCCGTCCTATCTATCCCTTGGTAAGTGGTGTAAGTGTACACCGGCCAATGCTGAATCTTTGCTGGGTGGGAGTTGCGTGTGAAACGAAACGAGCGTGGCTGTCACCACCTTTGCAGCACCGCAGTTATAAAGCGTGGATGTGATGGATGAGCTTATGAGCTGTTCCGAGGAAAAACGCGAATCGCCCCATACCAGTGTCGCCGCGCCACCGCGACGATCCACAATGCTGTGCTCGCTGCGCATCGTTCCCGTGAGCAGCGAACATTTTCTGGGGAGGCGCTATGTGATGGAACTGTCGACGACGAGCCGCGCCCGGGAGCTGCGTGTCTTTCGATCGCTTGACCTGCTGATGGCCGGTGTAGCGGAGTTGGGCCTGCGGGCGGAGATTCAAGAGAGCCTCCATCGCCAATTGATGGACGAGGGAAGCTGCCAACTGCTGGACATTGTTCTGTAGGGAATACGGAGCCGCGCGTGCTGATTTGCAATCCAGATGAATTCGGGGACGACAGGCGCCCGCATGTTGCGGCACACGGCGTCCAAACGGATATTTACGAAATCTCGCAGGCTAGTTTCGTGGACAGGGTTTGCGAATTTCTGGAGCGGTATGCGATTGCGCCCGTTGCCGACGCGAAATCTTAGGGGTCTGCGGCAGCGATACGCGGCGCGACCCTCAGGAGTGGGTGATCGCTGGGAGCAGATAAGGACAGGATCAGAGACTGCTGCCCTCACTTAAGCTCGATTTCTTCATAAGCCAACAGAAGAATGCGACCTTAGTCTGCCCCGGAGCTTTTTTGGCCGTTCTAGGGCTAGACGTCAATGCGGCTAGACGTCAATGCGCAAGGCGGTATATCTCCGATCCGGCAAGCAGGAAGGCACCCACGCCATACACGTAGCTGGACGTGGCAGTGTAGTCGCCCGGCGCTGCGCCGATAGGCTGGATGCAGCCAAGGCGCCCATCGGCATAGACATGGGAGAGGAGTCCGACCCAGCCTCGCTTCACAATCGGTAAATAGCGTTTGCGGTCGAGGATGTGTTCTTCGACTCCGTACGCCAGCGCATAGGTGATGAAGGCGGACCCGGAATTCTCCGGTAGAGGATAGGCTGCAGGGTCGAGAAGTCCCGGTCGCCACAAGCCGTCGCTGCTCTGCAGAGGCGCAATCGCCATCGCCATTTGCTGGAATTGTTGCAAGTATTTTGGCCGGAGAGGATCGTCCTTCGACATGTATTGGAGTACGCGAACGAGACCGGCCATGACCCATCCGTTGCCGCGCGACCAAAAAATGCTTTTACCGTTTCGCTCGTGTGCATGGAGAAAGCTGGCATCCCGATAGAAGAGATGTTGGGTTGGATCGTAGAGCTTCCCCGAGGTGATGGACCATTCGTGATCCATAAACGTGAGGTAGCGGCGATCGCCTGTGGCACTGGAAAGCTCTGCCAGCACAGGAGGGGCCATGAACAGGGCGTCGCACCACCACCACAGCGGCTTTGCCGGGTCGTCCGGCAGTTGCATCACGGAATCGAGTTGTTGCCTAGTCGGAGCGAGCATCGCTGGATCGTGATGTTCGAGATACAGCCGCAGATAGGTTTGCCCGATTGCCTCATCGTCGGCATGGCCAAGCCGCGGACCTAATTGCCAATCAAAGGTGCGCCCCATCTCCAACATGGCGTCCTGATAGCGCGAACCTGCAACGTTTGCCGGCACCGCCATGAATCCAGCGTAGAGAGCGGCGTAGGTCCAATCCTTGTCGAAGTGAGGCTTCGCTTTCTCCAGTTGCCAATCCGCGACTTTGCGGAGGGCTTTGCTCACGTCGGCTCGCCTGAACCGGGGTGACAGGTCCGTCGCCAGCGGGGGCCCGTCGGTGGGAGCATCTCCAACAAAAGCAGGGGCCGCATTTTGCGGGGGAGCCGTTTCCGCGAATGCGGGCGATCGGGAGACCAGCAAGAGCAAGGCCAGCATGCCGGCGTATGGAATGTGTTTGAGGAGATGATTCGCGCGCATGGAAGATTGACCCACAGCATACTCTGTCCGGGCGCGCGAAAGGGTTCGGCTCAACTGGCGAATACGCAATGAATCTCGGTTAGCGGCTCTCTTGCACCTGATATTTTTGAGGCTGAATGAAAAGACTGGACAGCAGATGATCGCAGCGCGTCTCCCCGGCCCGGACCTCGAACTTGTCCTTCAGGAAACTCGAAATCTATGGGAGCCCATGCGCGGGCAGCGACTGTTCGTCACCGGGGGAACCGGTTTCTTTGGCTGCTGGCTGCTGGAAAGCTTCTGCCACATCAACCGCGCGCTCGGTTTGAATGCGAGCGCGACGGTTCTGACGCGCAATCCTGATCATTTCCAGATGAGGGCGCCGCACCTCGCCAACGATCCTTACGTACAACTGCTCGACGGCGACGTGAGGGATTTCAAGTTTCCTGAGGGGAGATTCTCATTCGTCATCCACGCGGCGACAGAAGCCAGCGCGCGGCAGGCTGCCGAAGCACCGCTGGAAATGTTGTCGACCATTGTCGCCGGGACAGAGCGAACGCTGGAATTCGCCGCGACGCATGGAACGGTACGTTTCCTGCTGACGAGTTCCGGCGCAGTGTATGGCAAGCAGCCAGCCTCAATCACACATATTCCGGAAGACTACGCAGGATGCCCTGATTCGCTGGACCCGGCGAGCATCTACGCGGAAGGGAAGCGCATGGCTGAGTTGCTGTGCGCTCTGTATCAAAAAACAAAAGGGATTGAGTGTGCGATTGCACGCTGCTGGGCATTCTGCGGACCGCATCTACCGCTTGATGCGCACTTTGCTGTCGGAAACTTTATCGGCAATGTGCTGGAGGGCAAACCGATTCAGATCCAGGGGGACGGCACGCCGCGGCGGTCGTATCTCTATGCTGCCGACCTCGCGATCTGGCTTTGGACGATGCTGTTTCGCGCTCCAGCACTCGTTCCGATCAATGTCGGCTCTGAAGAGGATTTGAGTATCCGGGAAATCGCACAGAAGGTAGCGACAGTACTCAACCCAGCTACGGCGATTCATATTGCGTGCGTGCCGGTGCCAGGCGCAGCACCGTCGCGTTATGTTCCGGCAGTCGGCCGCGCGAAGGAGCTCCTGGACCTGAGGCAGATCATCAGTCTGGATGAGGCCATTCGCCGAACTGCCGCATGGCACGGGTTCAAGGCGCCGAAGCGTTAATTCGTGCCGCCGGGAGCTTTGTAAGCAACGCAATCAATCTCGACTTTGCAGTCGACTACCATGCTGGAAACGACGCAAGCGCGGGCCGGTGGATGGTTGCCGAAATATTCCTTGAAGATCGTATTGAATGCGGCGAAGTCACGCGGATCTTCCAGCCATACTCCGCAACGCACGACGTCCTGCGGCCCGTATCCAGCTTCCTCCAGGATCGAGAGCAGGTTGCGGATCGCCTGCCGGGACTGAGTCGCAATGTTTCCGGAGATCAACTCACCGTCTACCATTGGCACCTGGCCAGAGACGTACAGCCAGCCATTTGCCTCCACGGCACGGGCAAAAGGCAAGTGCTGGCCGCCGGTGCCGATGCCTCCATCGACGCCATATCGCTTGATGCTCATCTAATGGTCCTCACTCTTCATTCGGATATCCATGTTGCTTTGCCACGCGCTAAAAAGCGGCCGCTGCGGCGGAGTGTGCTTCCCTGGCTGGTGTAGGACAGACAGCCGTTCACCCAGACGCGCTCAATACCTGTAGCCGGTCGGATGGGATCATCAAAAGTAGCCGTGTCGATTGTCTTTTCAAGATCGAACAGCACGAGGTCGGCGTAATATCCTTCGCGAATCAATCCACGTTCCGTGAGACTGAATCGTTGTGCGGGCATTCCGGTCATCTTATGTATCGCTTCAGATAGTGAGAATAGCTTCTCCTCCCGGCAATAGCGGCCGAGTACCCGCGGAAAAGTTCCCCACAGCCGGGGATGTGGCCGGGGGTCGTTGGGCAGCCCATCCGAGCCAATCATTGTTGCGGGATGGCGCAGAATGCTGCGCATATCTTCTTCGGAGATGCTGTGGTAGATGGCCCCCGCAGGCTGCAGACGCTTTGCCGCTTCGAGCTGCGTCACATGCCAGTCATGCGCGATCTGTTCAAGAAGCTGTCCGGCAACTTCGGGATGGCTGGAACACCAGGTGATCGTAATCTTGACTCGTTCATCCACTTGTCGCAGGTCGAGCGTGCTAGAGCCTGCGGCATAGGGGTAACAATCCCAGCCGACTGGTTGCGACGCTCGCGTGATGTCGAGAGAATCCAGCACCTCGCCGCTTCGGCCCCAGTTGTCGATGCCGGCGCACTTAAGGTGAGAGATGATGACGGGCACACGGCTGAGTCGTCCGATCTCGCATGCTTCATTCATTGCTTCGAGAATGGCATCCGTTTCCGAGCGCATGTGGGTGGTGTATACGGCGCCCGCTGCTGCGAGTGGCTTTGCCAACATCAGAAGCTCGTCTGTAGATGCAGCGTTCGCAGAAAGATACGCCAGCCCGGAGCTGAGCCCTAGGGCACCGGCGTCGAGACCCTGCTCTAACTCCGTGCGCATGGCCTCAATCTCATCCGCAGTTGCGCTTCGGTCTAGCCGGTCCAGGTGGTTATTGCGCAGCGAGGTATGTCCAACTAGCGCCGCGACGTTTACGGCAGGCCGCGCAGCCTGTACTGCCGCGACATACGATGCGAAGGTTGGGTAACGGAAAACATCTGCAGTCCCGAGCAGATTCATCGGATCGGGCGGTTCGCCGCGTAAGCATACCGGGGCAGCGCTAATGCCGCAGTTACCGACGACGACTGTGGTGATGCCCTGCGACAATTTGGGAAGCATCGCCGGCTTCGCAATCACAGCGGTGTCGTCGTGGGTGTGTACGTCGATAAAGCCGGGCGCCAGTGTGAGGCCCTCTGCATTGATTATTTCCGGCGCATCAGCCTGCAGCCGACCGGCGATTGCAAAGATGCGATCTCCACGAATCGCGATATCCCGCGGCTCGGGTGCATCGCCACTTCCGTCTACGACGCTCGCATTCCGAATCAGTGTGTCGCAGGTCAGCATCGGGACTCTTTCAGGTTATAGGCTGTATCCATATTTGCATTCGCAGCTTCCGCCATTGTGCCAAGGCGATCGGGGGATTTTTCTTTGAACAGTAAAGCACCTGTCCGTCTAGGAGATCAGAAAGGGGCACGCTCATTGGAGAAAGGGCTCGGCTATTTCGATGGCCAACTCGACGAGCTCGACTTATCGCGTATTGACTGGAACCTGCTGCGCGAAGATCTCAGCTTGCCGTCGGCGGTGTTGTATGAAGATAGGCTGCGCCACAACCTCGAGTGGATGCAGCGCTTTGCGAATGCGTACGGCATCAAGCTGGCTCCGCATGGCAAAACGACGATGGCTCCGCGGTTGTTTGAGATGCAATTGAACGGCGGCGCATGGGGAATCACGCTGGCAACTGCTCAACAAACGCTGGTTGCCTATCAGCATGGTGTGCGTCGCGTCCTGATGGCGAATCAACTCATCGGCAAAGAGAATACGGCGATCATCTCGCAACTCCTCGACGATTCCGCGTTCGAATATTACTGCCTTGTCGATTCTGCCGCGCAA
Organism: uncultured Acidobacteriaceae bacterium; assembly: GCA_963758545.1. GTDB lineage: Bacteria > Acidobacteriota > Terriglobia > Terriglobales > Acidobacteriaceae > KBS-83. The sequence goes on from CAVWVY010000003.1 coordinate 843,029, forward strand.
ATCGATTTGCTGGGTGCGTTTTATGCCGAGCGTGGCCAGCGACTGAATGTGCTGTTGGAACTAGGAGTTGAGGGTGGACGCACGGGAGTGCGCGACGAGAAGCAATTGAACGCTGCGCTGGCGGCTCTGGATCGCTGGAACGACTCGCTCGCGCTGTGCGGCGTGGAGATATACGAGGGAGTTTTGGATGACGAGTTGCTGATACGCGCCTTTCTCGATCGCGCCCTAGCGGTGACGCGAAAGCTGGCGGCTGCAAAGCGATTTCGGCGCTCGCCCATCCTGCTTTCCGGAGCAGGCTCGGCCTGGTACGACGTGGTGGCTGAGATGTTTACTAGCGCGGCTCTCGGAGATGCTATCGAAATCGTCCTGCGGCCGGGCTGTTACCTGACGCATGACGCCGGCGTGTATCGCGAAGCACAGATGAAGGTCATGCAGCGAAACTCCATTGCGAATCAAATGCAAGCCGGGCTGCTGCCCGCACTTCAGATTTGGGCGTATGTGCAATCCATTCCGGAGCCAGAAAAAGCGATTGTAGCGATGGGCAAGCGCGATGCCTCGTTTGACGCAGGACTTCCAATTCCGGCACAGCAGTACAGGCCGAGTGATGCAGCGCCAAAGGCGGCCCCATCCCATTGGCGGCTGACGAGAATGATGGACCAGCACGCTTTTATGAAGATTGAGCAGAAGGATGGTCTTCGGGTCGGCGATATGGTGGCATTCGATATATCTCATCCGTGCCTAACTTTCGACAAATGGCGCGCGCTACCGGTGCTGGATGCGCAGTATCGGGTGATCGAAGTTATCCGCACGTTCTTTTAGAATTGGCTCCTTCTCCCAGCCGAGTCAGGCGCAACGGAAACCAAGCATCTCTCTTCGACACCTGGGTGCAGTTCGCGATCACCCGGACCTGACAAAATCTTTACGCGGTGCAGATTTCGGATGCATTACGGCGCAGTCCATCTTGGGACGCCAACGGTGGTGTATCTCGACAGCGCGTAATTACGTCCATTTTTATTGGAGTCTTGTTACGCTGATGGCGAAAAATCTGCGCACGCTCCGAGAGGATGTCTGGCTCCTACTTTTTTTTTGAAGATAATCAATTAGACCCCTTTTCTGTATTGGCGAAGTGTGTATCATCCGGCTTAAGAAATCAGCTTTGTATTTCGCCCCGGGAGAGTTTGCGGGGGGCCAAAGAACGAAGACGGGGCCAGAGACTTTACGCTCGTTTTCGCCCTCTCTGCTTGCGCTGGAATCTGCGATGTGTGCCGACTGGCATTTTGCCTCTGCCTTTGAATAAGACCAATTAGCCAGTAGCGCTGCCTTGCCAATTGGACTTCCGCTCAGGTATGGCGGGAAAACCATGCACAACAGCATGGTGTGTGGGCCTCGAATGTCTGAGCCTTGTCGGGCTTGTGGTTGACGAGAGTGCTTTGGACATTGTACGCGGATCGTAGTGTGACATGGGTTTCGCTATTCACTCCGGGCCCCATTGATTGACAGGAAAACCGATGAGTCATGTGGCTTGTCCCGTAAGAAACATAGGAAGCTACTAGGAGAGTTATAGAGTTATGTTGTTCTCTAAAACAAAGTTCATCTCACGGGATCATGTATCAGGACAGCCTATTGGACTGCTGTTGCTAGCAACGCTCTCCGGACTCCTATTGTCTCAACCAGCTTTCGCGTCCGACATCACCGTCGGCGCCCCTGTAAACGGTACGAGTGTCTCTTCTCCGGTATGGGTGCGAGCGCACAATGTCGGCTGTGATGGGCTTACGCCTACGGCGTTCGGCTTTTCCATCGACAACAGTAGCACTTTGACCAGGGGCGTCACCGCCTTCGACATTGACACCAAAGCGGCGATCTCGGCCGGTACCCACACCATCCATTACAAGGCATGGACAACGAACGGCGCATGCCCCGTCGTCAGCACAACCTTCAAGGTCGCTGGAGGAAGCACTGCAAGCGGCAGTACATCTGGCGGTACGACGTCTTCAAGCACAGGCAGTGCTTCCTATTCGCTCCCGTCCAATGCCATTCCGTCTGCGAACCTGGATGGCGTTGGCGGCTGGTCGGGTGAGCATGACGCAGGTACGCCTGGTTCATCGAGAGGTTCCATGGCGTATCCGGCCAGTGTGCCTTCCTATGGCGACGCCAGAAAGTTTTATATGACTTATTCCGGCCATGGCGGCGAGCGCTGGCACGTCTCCTTCGGCAAGAATGAAACCGCTACGCATTTCGTGCTCGATACGTACATATACATTCTCAACCCCTCTCAAGTGGCCAACCTTGAACTCGATCTGAACCAGGTATTGTCGAATGGCCAGACGGTGATCTACGGAACCCAATGTTCGAAGTATTCGGGGACCTGGGAATATACAGAGACGCCTTTACCCCATTGGAAGTCGTCTGGTATTCCCTGCAATCCGTCGCACTGGGCCGCAAATACTTGGCATCACATACAGGTCGGCTACCATCGCAGTGGTGGAGTTGTGACTCACGACTGGGTGAATTTCGATGGAACACACCGTGTCTTTACGAACTCCACGCGTAACAGCGCGCGGAGCATGGGCTGGGCCCGCGGCACTCTTCTTGCGAACGTCCAGGTAGACGGAGCAAACAAGGGCGGCGGCTCCGTGACTATGTATATCCACAAAATGACTTTCTATCATTGGTAGAGAATTTTTCTGGGGCCCGCTTCACACGCGGCCTTCAGCAGAATTGCTCCAATGCTTGTTGAATCGGTCGGGTCTTTCCCGGATCGTAATGTGCAGCCGAGAGGCGCCGACGCTTCGCTTCGAGCGAAAATGCCGGATCCCGACGGGCGTCCTGCGCCGACTCGGCCGAAGGGCGGAAGCGCTTAAAATCACTCACAGCTAATCATGTGGGAATTTGACAGCGCCTCAAGCTTCCTCGGCCGGGAAGAAAAACCATTCGACGAATCGGCTCTTCTATCCTTTACGGCCGGGAAGCGCGTCCTTATCACGGGTGCAGCGGGATTTATCGGATCCGCACTTGCGCGAACCCTGTCGCAGTATTCCTTAGACCATCTCTTGCTATTGGATATTGCCGAATCCGGGCTGCACGAACTCGGACTGGGCATCGACCGCAATTGTGCTGTCGAGCACGAAGAGATCGTAGGCGATGTCTGCGATGCGATGCTGCTCAATGGAGTTTTTCAACGCTATCGTCCGCATATTGTTTTGCACGCTGCGGCCTGCAAGCATGTTCCGCTGATGGAGAAGAACCCGTTTGCCGCTGCAAAGACCAACGTACTGGGCACGAAGCAGGTTGTACATGCTGCAGTTGCATTCAAAGTGGATGATCTGGTCCTGGTTTCTACGGACAAGGCTGTCCACCCCGCCAGTATCATGGGCGCTACGAAGCGAATTGCGGAACTCATCGTTCATGCGAATCGTAGCGCGGTGAGAATGAAAGCCGTTCGCCTCGGCAACGTTTGGGGATCGACTGGCAGTATTGTCCCGCTTTTGCAACGTCAGATCGCTCAGGGCGGCCCAATCACGATCACAGATGCCGCGTGTACTCGGCATTTCGTCTCCATTGCCGAAGCGGTACAGCGTGTGCTCTTCGCGCTTCTCTCTCGGCAGTCTTCCGCAATCTTCGTCTCGGAGGCGGGTCCCGCTTACCGCATTATCGACCTAGCCCGGTTCCTGCTGGATCGTTCAGGAATGGACCAGCGTGAAGTTGAGTGGCGATATATCGGCTTGCGGCCGGGAGAAAAGCTCTTCGAGCAGATGACAGCGGATGACGAAGAAGTCGCGACTCAGTGTGTTCATGGTTTGCGGGAAGTGCTCCATGGTTCCCGCGTATCTCCGCCTTTGCTTGCCGCGACCGTGGAAGAGATCGGCGCGGCGGTGCACGAGCGGGACCTGAGCAGGCTATTACAGGGGATATTGAGCGTTGTCCCCGCTTATGTGCCCAGTGCATATCTACAGGAACAGGCAGCGGCCAGCGCTGTATGAAGAGGATTGCTGTCGTAACAACCTCGCGTGCAGATTACAGTCATTTGTACTGGCCGCTGAAGGCGCTCGCCAATCATCCGGATACAGAGTTGAAGCTTATTGTTTCCGGTTCCCATCTCTCTCACGAATTCGGCGAGACGGTGCGCGAGATCGAGAGGGACGGCTTTCCGATAGCCGCCCGTCTGGAATCTCTGTTGAGTTCCGATACAGACACGGGCATGGCGAAGAGCATCGGTGTCGCCGTGCTTTCATTCTCTGATTGTCTCGCGACGATGCGGCCGGATGTCCTTCTGCTGATCGCAGATCGGTACGAGATGCTTGCTCCGGCGGCGGTAGCTCTTGCACTCCGCATCCCGATCGCCCACATCGAGGGCGGGGAAATCAGCGGCGGCGCGATTGATGACGCGGTTCGCAACGCTCTGACGAAGATGAGCCATATTCATTTCACGTCTACGGAAGGCGCAAAGGAGCGTGTTATCGCGCTGGGAGAAGAGTCCTGGCGAGTGCACCGCGCCGGGGCTCCGTCGCTCGATCATTTGTGCAAGAGCAGGCTTTTGGACAAGACGCAGCTTGAGGAGAAGCTGCAGATCGATCTCACACTACCGACTGCGGTCGTCGCCTATCACCCGGTCACACTGCTTCAGGATACCAACGCAGAGGCGGAGGAGCTGTTCGCAGGACTGGCCCGGATTCCGCATCAGCTTATCTTCTGCCATCCCAATGCGGATGCGGGGAGCCGGGATTTGCGGGAGCGTGTCCGGTCCTTTCTGGCGGGTCGCGGCAGCGGACATCTGTTCGTCAACTTACCTGCCATTGAATACTGGAGCCTGCTTCGGCATGTCGATCTGATGATCGGCAACTCCAGCAGCGGCATCATGGAGTCTGCATCGTTTGCTCTGCCGACCGTCAATGTTGGCATGAGGCAGCAGGGACGGGAGCGTGCGCGCAATGTGCTGGATGCGGAGCCGATTGCCGCGTCGATTCTGCAGCAGATTGAGAAGGCCACTTCGCCTTCGTTTCGCGCATCGCTCTTGGGGATGACGAATCCCTACGGAGACGGCCACGCCGCGGAGCGCATTGCCGAGGTGTTGGCGACGTTGCCGCCTCGCGAGCGCCTGCTGCTGAAACTCGATCCGGGAGCGTCGTTATCCTGAACATTCCCCTTTCTCAGCCTGACATTACGGAGTCCGAGATTGAAGAGGTGCTCTCGGTACTTCGAGGAACTCGACTCAGCCTTGGGCCGAAGATGGAGGAGTTCGAAGACCTGGTCTGCCGGTTGGCCGGTCAGAATTTTGGAGTTGCGGTCAGTTCCGGGACCGCCGGGCTGCACTTATGCATTCGCGCTCTGGGGATTGGGCCCCGGGATGAGGTCATCGTTCCTTCGTTCACTTTTGTTGCGGCGGCGAATGCTGTTCGGTACGAGGGTGCCACCCCAGTGTTTGTCGACGTCGAGCCTCGCGCTCTCAACCTCGATGCTGATGGTATTGAAGCTGCGATTACCTCGCGCACCCGGGCTATTGTTGCGGTGCATACCTTCGGCTGTCCTGCCGACATGCACGCCATTGTTGCGATTGCCCGGCGTCATCGTCTGCTCGTGATCGAGGATGCTTGCGAGGCGCTCGGCGCTACCTGCCGGGGTAGGCCGGTGGGCAGCTTCGGCGACGCCGCGGTGTTCGCGTTCTACCCGAACAAGCAGATCACGACCGGGGAGGGCGGTATGGTGGTGACCGGCGACGCGCGGCTGGCGCGGGAGATACGCGCGATGCGCAACCACGGCCGGTACGATTCCGATGACTGGCACCAGCACTCGATCCTGGGCTACAACTACCGGCTGTCGGAGATGAACTGCGCGCTGGGCTGTGGCCAGATGCGGCGGATCGGGGAGATCCTGGAGCGCCGCGAGCAGGTTGCGCGGCGATATGACGAGCTTCTGCGTGACTTTTCCGACCTTGTACTTCCTCCTCTGCAACTGCCCGATGCGCGGATCAGCTGGTTTGTATACGTCGTGCGGCTCGCAGAACGATTTGGGCGTGAGCAGAGAGACGCGATTGCTCGCGCGCTTCAGCAGCGCGGCGTCGGATGCGGCCGGTATTTTGCTCCGATCCATAGCCAACCGGCCTATGCTGATCTGCCGTTGCGGTGGCCTCTTCCTGTTACGGAGTCGGTGAGCACACGTACGCTTGCACTGCCCTTTTTCACGCGCCTCGATGACGAAAGTATGGAGCGTGTTGCCGAAGCGCTGCGCGAGGCGATCGAGATGAACCCACCGAACGGTTGAGGCGGGGTTCGGCGGCTGCTCCTATTCTGTTCACTATCTGATCCAACGAGGAGCGAAATGAACGTTGCTTATGTGCTCGCGACCAACTTGGCGAGTAGCTACAAGCTGGCCAGCATGATTCTTCCGCAACTGGAACGCGGCGACCACGGCGCCGATGTTGCGGGGATATTTTTCTTTGACGACAACATCTTCTGCCTGCGCAAGGGCGACCCGGTGGGCGAGCGGCTTGCCGCGGTGGCGAAGCAGAAGAAGATTCTGCTGATGGTCTGCGACATGTGCGCGGTACGCCGGGGTCTCGCCGACGGCACCATCGAGCAGTGCGGCAGTGGAGCAGTGAAGGCGAAGGGATTGGTCGACGGTGTGGTTGCCGGATGCTTCCCTCAGCTCTACGAGGCTCTATCGGGCAATCCGCCGGATTATGTCATCACTTTGTAGTACCACCCCTACCCCCCTCCCCTCCCGTCACCGGAAGGCGGGCTGTAACTCGAATGGTTGCAATAGCATGGACAGCCGACCGAGGGCTAAATTCTTCTTTCTAAATAACTTATCGCTTCATTCGTCATTCTAAAGGGGTTATCGCATTGAAAAAGCCACGGCGGGAGCCGTGGCTTTTGTAGATGTAATCGTCTCTATTTCCATTGTAGCGAGTTGATCGAATGGATCGGCCACGGTTCGGCGAAATCTTTAAACCTCGTTCTGAAACGGGATGTGCAACATGAAAGACGGGCCATCGGCAGCGCGCTCCAGCTCTCAGGATGGAGACAATCCAAGTCGACTCCCTAACGGCCGAATACCCGCAGACGCCCAAATATGACAAGCTGTGTCATATTTCCCAGCGTTGCTTTGCTCGGGAGTGATGGGCTTACTCAGCTGGCGGGAGACCGATTTTTTGGACTAGCGAACGGTAGCGCTCGTCGTTGTGGAGGAAATCGAAGCTGCAATCGTTCTGGATGTCGAGCAGGAGCGGGGAGTGCTGCCGGTATCCCTCTTCCAGCAGGGCGAGGGTTTTCTCGCGTTGCCCTAGTTGTCCATATAGCCTGGCCAGGTCGACGACGGAGAGGTATTGGCCGGGGGGCTGGTGTTCCATGAGGTGTATTTGGGATCGGGCGACGGCTTCATATCCACCATGCTCGAAGGAGTGCTTTAGAGTCTCCGCGAATTCCGGCATACCGCTGAGGGAAAACATCTTGACCAGCATTTCCGCCGATTCTTTATTTTTCCCTGTGCAGTGGTAGGAATTGGCAAGCATCTTGTGAAGCCCGACATCATTCGGCGTTGACTCGAGGCGTTGCGACGCGTCGGTGATGGCTCGATCGTATTGCCGTGTGTACGAATAGATCATGGGCATCGCCCAGGGTTGAGCCAAGGGATCGAGCTCCATGGATTTCTTTGCGGCTTCGATGGCTTCGGTAGGGCGATTGAAGTCGCTAAGGATGTAGGCGCGCTGAAAGTAAGCCTCAGCGAATTCAGGATCGATCTCGATGGCGCGCTGGATCTCCTGAAGAGCTTGCGGCAGGTCCCAATGATCGGCCCAAGAGACCGCCGCAAATGAGAGGTGGGTTTGAGGACTCGTGTCGTCAAGCGCGATTGCCTTTCGAGCGGCGGCAACCATCGCGGGAATTGCGGTGCGGGGATCGAGTTGGCCGTCCATGGCAGCGCCTGCGTAGTGGTCGGCAAGTCCCGACCAACCCAGGGCATAGTCGGGCTGAAGCTCGATCGCTTTCTGAAAGTATTCGCCAGATTTGTCGTACTCACCCGCGATCCACAGCACACGACCCCGCAGGTAGGCGTCGTGAGCTTCGGGATTGACATAGCGAGCGGGCCTGATTGCAGCCACGGAGGCATTGAGCCGTTTGGCGATAGCTTGCGCGGCTTGTTCGGGTAACGCGGCAACGTCCTGGATTGTCGCGGTCGTAGCTTTCGGCCCAGAGGTGGGTGTCGCTGGGCGCGTGGATGAGTTGGAGCGTCATGTGAACTTTGCCATCCGCACGGGCGATGGAGCCTTCCACGATGCCGTCGACACCGAGTGTGCGAGCAACTTCGCGCACAGGCTGATGCGGATCTTTGAATTGCATGGCGGAGGTGCGGGAGACGACGCGCAGAGTGGAGTCCTTGGCGAGCATGGTCGTGAGCTCGTCGGTCATGCCGTCGGCGAAGTAATCCTGTTTAGGATCGCCGGAGAGATTGTTGAGGGGGAGCACGGCGAGGGACTGGATGTTAGGGGTTGCGGCACGGGTGGAATGCTCGCGAATGCGCAGCATCGCGGCGATAAGAACCAAAATCAGCGCAGCCGCCGAGCCGAGGATGAGCCAGAGGCGCGAGGGCGCGGTCGCAGCAGTCCGGACTTCGGAGGGTCCAGAAGAATTCGCCGGGAACTCCTTGGCGATCGAGGCGGGCGCTGTGGGAACTGTCACAACCGGGCCGACGAAGCGGTAGCCGCGGCCGGTAACGGTCTGGACGAAGCGTGGGTGGTCGGGGTCGTCGCGGAGGGCCTGGCGAACTTTGCGGATAGCGGTGTTGATGCCGTGCTCGGTGTCGACGAAGACTTCGCTGCCCCAGAGGTGTTGGGCGATTTCGGCACGGGTGACAATCTCGCCTTCGCGAGTGGCGAGGAGGATGAGAAGCTCCGTCGGTTTGCGCTCGAGCTTGAGAAGGCGTCCGGCGCGGGTTAGCTCGGAACGGTCGCAATCGAGCCGGAAGTCACCGAATTCAAGGATCGGCCCGGGCACCAGAGCTACCCCCGCGGCGGAAGTATAGCAGCGGCTATTTCCGAATATCTGCAAGCTATTTTTGTTTTAGCGACTTAGCGCTTCACCTTGCTTCACCTCTTCTTCATGCTTCTTTTCTTGCGGCGATCCGGGCCGGCGCGGTTAGCTGGCTGCCACGCTGGTGAGGCCGGCGGGGGAGGAGACTCAAATGAAAGTCAGTTACAGGAAATGGTCGGCTACTCTTGGAGCTCTGGTGCTTGGGCTAATGTGCTCACCTAGTTCATGGGCAGGTTGCGGCCCCAGCCTGGCGGCGCCAACGCATACGAGCTGGATGGTCCAACCGCGGCATCCCATGCTGCTTGAGGCGAACGAAGACAAGAGCCGGGGGCCGAGCATCGTAGGCTTTTGGCACTTCAAACAGATGTCGGGGATGAATCTCTTCGATGCCGGCTACGACCAGTGGCATAGCGACGGGACGGAAATCTATAACTCCGGAGGGCGTGCGCCGGACACGCAAAGTTTCTGCATGGGCGTGTGGCAGCAGATCGGTCCGCGTCACTATTTCCTGAACCATCGCGCGATCGGCTGGGAGCCCGGCGGTACGACGCCTGCCTACGTTGCCACGGTTCTGGAGGATGTGACCCTTAGCCCCAGCGGGAACACATTCAGCGGCAGTTATATCGTGAAGCTTTATGACCTAACCGGCCATTTTCTTCAGGTGTATTCCAAAGGAAAGGTCACGGGTACCCGCATCACAATCGCGGACGTCACCCCAGACGCGCTCTTCTAGGTTTGCATTGAACGGAAGCCTTCACTCCGGTCTCCCTGACGGAGTGAAGGCCTTTTTCGTGCCGCGCCAGGGGCAACTGGATGATTTTGTGCACTTTTCGCGGCGCCTCTGCGAGGATTCTGCCTGGAACCAAACCGGCGTAGAATGGCGGCGTCGATTGTATTCACACGTGTGAATGCACGAAACCGAGGGGCGCACTATGGCGGATTCAAAACAGACGCATTTTTCGCGGCGCGGTTTTTTGAAGGGGGCGGGGCTGACTGCGGCCGGCACCCTTCTGGAACAGGCGCAGGCGCTGACGGCAGAGGTGAAGAGCGCGGCGCACGAACCGGCGGCGCTGGGTCCGGACGCGGTGCCTGTGCGATTGCATGTGAACGGGCAGGTGCATGCCGTGAGCGTGGAGCCGCGCGAGACGCTGGCGACGACGTTGCGCGACCAACTGGGACTGACGGGCACCAAGGTGGTGTGCGACCGCGGATCCTGTTCGGCCTGCACGGTGTGGGTGGACGAGACGCCCGAGCTTGCATGCATGACGCTGGCGGTGGATGCCGGGGGCAAGAAGATCACGACCATTGAAGGCCTGTCGCACGGCGAAACGCTGCACCCGGTGCAGGCTGCGTTTGTGAAGCATGATGCCATGCAATGCGGCTTCTGCACGCCGGGGATGGTGATGGCGTGTGCTTCGCTGATGAAACGCAATCCGCACCCGACGCGGCCAGAGGTGGCGCACGCGATCAGCGGAAATTTGTGCCGGTGCGGCACGTATCCGAGAATCTTCGACGCGATGGATGAGCTGGCGAAGAATGGATCGACGAACAGCGCCGGCCTGGTGATGCCGCGCGTGCTGCAGGAGGTCTAAATGGCTGACGAGACAATGTTGCTGGATCCGCAGGCGCAGCAAGAAAAGCAGCGCAAAGAAGGCGTGAAGGGCGAGGCCAAGCCGACACAGAAGAAGGAAGCGCAGGATGCGGCCACTCCGCCGCCCAAGAAAGGTGCGGGGGAGACGAAGACGGCGAGCGTTCTGTTTGGGATTCCGCAGCTTGGCTTGACGCATGTGGACCGGCAGGTGCCGGTGGATGAACCGCCGCCGCTTCCGCAGAACTCGGAACTCAAATATGTAGGGAAGCCGACGGTGCGCTGGGATGGCCCGGCGAAGGCGAGTGGGCGCGGTAAGTACACGGCGGATGTGCATCTGCCGGGGATGCTCTATGCCTATATGCGGGGAGCCGATATACCGCATGGGCGAATTGTTTCCATCGACACGTCGGCGGCGGAGCGCTATCCGGGCGTGAAGGCGGTGTATGTGGTGGAACATGACTATGGCGGCGAGGCGGAGCTGCGCGATCCCAAGCAGGAGGCGTCGTCGCGCTATCCGGTGATCCGTTATGCGGGACAGCCGATCGCGGCGGTCGCGGCGACGTCGCAGGCGATTGCGGAGGATGCGGCCAAGCTGATCGAGGTGAAGTACGACCCGAAGGCTTTTGTGGTGGATCGCGGGGATGCGCGCAAGCCGGATGCGCCGCTGGTGTTTCCGGGTCCGGCGGATGCTGCGGGGAGCGCGGGCGGCGGTGGCGGCCCGAAGGACGTGCCGCAGACCGGCAACGTGCATGGTCCGGAGAAAAAGACGAAGGGCGATATCGATGCGGGCTTCAAGGACGCCGATGTCGTGGTGGAGGGCGAGTACTTTACCCAGGTGCAGACGCACTCCGCACTGGAGACGCACGGATTTGTGGCGGACTGGAAGCCGGATGAGCTGACGGTGTATGCCTCCACGCAGGGCACGGCGAGCGTGCGCGAGGAGATGGCAGAAGTATTCAAGCTGCCGCAGAACAAAGTGCGCGTGATTACGGAGTTCATGGGCGGCGGCTTTGGCGCGAAGTTTGGCGCGGGCAATGAAGGCGTGGTGGCGGTGAACCTGTCGCGCAAGGCGGGTGCGCCGGTGCGGCTGATGCTGGACCGGCGGCAGGAGCATATCGTGTCGAACCGGCCCGATTCGCACCAGAAGCTGCGCGTCGGCGCAAAGCGCGATGGCACGCTGACGGCGATTGAGCTGATCAGCTATGGCACTGCCGGTGTGGGCACGGGCGCGGGCACAGCGGGGCCGGCGACGAATCTCTACAAGTGCGCCAACATTCATACGGAAGAGAACGATGTGTTCATCAACGCGGGTCCGGGCGCGGCGTTTCGCGCGCCGGGGCATCCGCAGGGTTGTTTTGCATTCGAGCAGACGATCGATGATCTTGCGGTGAAGCTGAACATGGATCCGCTGGAGCTGCGGGAGAAGATTGATGAGAGCCCGGCGCGCAAGGTGGAGCGGCAGATTATCCGGGAGAAGACCAACTGGCGCAATCGCAGGCCGGCCGGCTTCGGACACGGGGCCGATCAAGCGCGGCATGGGCATTGCGCAGTCGGTGTGGTACCGGTTCGTCGACATGGACTCGTCGTGCGAGGTGCGGGTTTCGAAGGATGGATCGGTGGAGGTGCTCTCCGCAGTGCAGGACATTGGCGGCGGCACGAAGACGATTCTGGCGCAGGTGGTGGCGGAAGAATTCGGCATTCCTCCGCAGCAGGTGCAGGTGCGGGTAGGAGATACGCGGTATCCCATCGGACCGAACTCCGGCGGCAGCGTAACGGCGGGATCGATTACGCCGGCGATACGCAACACTGCCTGGCAGGCGAAGCAGAAATTTCTGCAGACGATTGCGCAGCCGCTGGGCACGACGGCGGAGAATCTTGAGCTGCGCGATGGGAATGTCGTGTGGAAGGACGGCTCGAAGTCGATCTCGCTGCGCAGCGCGGCAGCGAAGATGCCGACCAGTGAGATTGCGGCGCGCACAACGCGGGTTCCGGATTACGAGAAGGCGCGGCTGACCTACGGCGGGGTGGACTATGTCGAGCTTGCGGTGGATACCGAGACCGGGCGCGTGCACATCGAAAAGGTCTTTGGCGCGCATGACTGCGGGCGGCCGATCAATCCGACGGGCGTGATCAGCCAGGTCCACGGCGGGATGCTGCAGGGGATCTCGTACGCATTGTTCGAGCAGCGCGTGATGGACCGGCAGAAGGGCTTCATGCTAAACGCGAACCTGGAGAGCTACAAGATCATCGGCGCGCGAGAAGTGCCGGAGATCGAGGTGGAGCTGATTGAAAACTATATCGGCCAGAGCTCGACGGATGCTGCGGGTATTGGCGAGTCGGCGGGCATTATCACGCTGGCCGCGGCGATCGGCAATGCGTTTTACAACGCGACCGGTGTGCGGATGCGCACGATTCCAATGACGCCGGCAAATGTGCTGGCGGCACTGGGCAAGACGCAAGGGGAGATGACAGCATGAACCGCTTTACTTACGTCGATTGCGCAACGGTGGATGAGGCGCTCTCCCAGATGAAGGGCGATGCCGTGGTGAAGGCAGGCGGGATTGATCTGCTTGACCTGATGAAGGACGGGATTGTTTCGCCGCCGAAGCTGGTGAATATCCGGAATGTGCATTCTCTGCACAAGATTGAAGCGACGAAGAGTGGGCTGCAGCTTGGACCGCTGACCACGCTCAGCGAGATTTCGGAGCATCCGGAGATTCAGAAGCGGTATGCGGCGCTGTCCGATGCGGCGGGTCACGCGGCGACGCCGCAGGTACGCAATATGGCGACGGTGGGCGGCAATCTGATGCAACGGCCGCGATGCTGGTATTTCCGGTCGAGCGAGTTTCGATTGCCGGAAGAAGGGGAATTCGGACGAGTGCCACGCGCTGCAGGGCGAGAATCAGTATCACGCGATCGTGAACAATGGCACGTGCGCGATGGTGCATCCTTCGTCCACGGCGGTGCCGCTGCTGGCGATGAATGCGGAGGTGGAGCTGACGTCGAAGGCGGGCAAGCGCACGGTGGCGATGCGGGACTTCTATGTTGCCCCGGAAGAAGATCTGCAGCATGAGACGGCGGTGAAGCCGGGCGAGTTGATTACGGCGATCCGCGTGCCAGCGCCGGCTGCGGGAACGCGTTCCGCGTATCAGAAGTATGGCGAGAAGGAGAGCTTCGACTGGCCACTGGCGGATGCGGGCGTTGTTCTGGAAATGGACGGCAAGACGTGCCGGAACGCGGCCATCGTACTTGGGGTGGCGGCTCCGACGCCGATTCATGCGACGGAGGCCGAGGCGGCGCTCCGCGGAAAAACAATCAACGAGCAGACGGCGCGCGAGGCAGGAAAGCTTGCGGTGGCGAAGGCAACGCCGCTTTCACAGAACGGATATAAGGTGCAGCTTTTCCAGACGGCGGTCTACCGCACGATACTGCTGGCCGCGGGCCAGATGGGACGCGACCCGAGCGCGATCGGATAGGAGTGAAGATGCCGGAAATAAAAGAGAGTACGAAGTGCAGGTGCCTCCGCAGCAAGTCCACGTACGCGGCGCTGGGTGAATACCGCGAGGACCTGGAGGCGCTGATGGGCTCGACCAGCACCTTCTGGTGCCTGAAGACGATGGGCAAGGCGGGCCCGGACGAGCATTATGTGCATGCGAAGGTCTGCCATGAGGGCAGACGGTGCTTTGAGGCGAAGGACGAGTAGTGCGCCTCCGATCTGAGTGGCCCGGGGTTCCGTGCTACTCGAGCTTGCCGCGCAGGACGACTACGGACGCGGCGGGAAGCTCGATTTCATTTCCAGAGATTTGTTTGTGCGCGATGGGGCCGTCGGGATCGGCTTTGCCTCCCGGGTAGAGCTGTTGTGTGTTGTCGCGTGACTCCGGCATATGCGCGTTGAAGCCGCGCTGGGGTGGCGTCCAGTGATACTGGCCGCGGCCGAAGAGTGATTCCTGGATCGCGCCACTGAACTGAGCGTGAGCGCCGGTGAACTCCAGGCGAACCCGATGGCTATTTTCCTGATCCTTATTGATGAGCATGATGGACCACTGTCCGTCCGGACGCTTGACGGCGTAGGCGGTGACGAGGGTGTGCCCGGCGCCGTCGGTGATGTCGGAGGCGGCGGGGAACAGCTGGTTCGCACCATCGGATTGAAGCCATTCGTGATTGATCAACTGCGCGACGAAGAACTGCGCCAGCGGCTGGTTGATGGAGAAGTCCGGGTGAACGGTGAACATGCCGAAGGTTCCGGCGGAGTCGTTGCAGCCGTGCTCCAGCTGCAGCGGCAGATAGTGGAAGTAATAGACGCCGCTGCCGCCGCTGCTTAAGAAGGAGCCGATGTAATCCGCAAGCCAGAGGCCGCTGAAGATGTCTTCGTAGGTCTCGCTGGTGGAGGAGGAGAGATTGGATTCGGTGATGAAGAAGGGCATGGAGGCGGGAAGGCCGTCGCTGTGCCAGACATCGATGATGTGGTGGATGAGTTCTGGCTCCTCGTAGAGACTGGCCCAGGTGATGTGGCAGGGCTCGTAGGGATAGTGCTCGAAGGAGAAGAATTGCAGGTCCTGCATGCGATTGTGCCGTCGCAGATAGAGCAGGAAGCGGCTGAGCCATGAGGTGCGGCCATCGGCGTCGGGCCAGACTTCGACATCTTCGTTGACACCCTCAAAGGACGGGCCGCCGAGCTTGAGGCTGGGGTCGACTTTGCGCAGCGCCGTCGCGAACTGGAGATAGAGCGCGCCGTAGTCTTCCGGCTGCATGTATTGGCCGTCGGACTCCTCGCCCATTTCAACGTAGGAGATGGGGTAGTTGTGGTTTTCGAGGTAGCGGATCTCCGCGGCGGCATTGTCGGGCGTTTCGTAGAGCATCGCGATCGGCATCATGGCGGGAAGGCCGCGGGTGACGCCGCTTTGAAAGAAGAGGTCGAAGCCGACTTGGGCCTCATTCTTATTCACGGCGCTGTCGGGCGTGTGCCAGGGATCGATGGAGGAGCTAGAAGGTTGCGGTCTGCTCCTGGTCCGGCGTGTGGCGGAGCAGGTCGTGGAAGGAGCCGTCTTTGGAAGTGGTGCCGAGATAGAGCTCCTTAATAGCGTAACCGGCGCAGTTTCTTGGATCGGATGAGCCATGGGTGTCGCAGGTGTTGGAAGATCTGGTCATCCAGATGCGGAGATAGCGGAGGCGCACGGGAAGATCGGAGAGCGAGTGAGTCGCCAGGCCGCCGCGTGCTGCAGTGACGACGCCGCGCGGGAAGGTGACCCATGCACCGCGCGTGGGAAGGTGCAGGGGATCGAGTCCGGTCCAATACTGGAGTACGTAGTCGGTCGCATAGGGCTCGGCCCAGGAGATTTTGAGGGTATCGACTAACTCATCTTTGGAGAGATCGAGGATGACCCACTGGGGATGGAGCGCATCGTCCTCGCCGGTGTAGCGGGTGGTGAGGTAGGGATTGCTTTTCCAGTATGTGCTCTCGTCGCCGTCGGTGATCCGGGAGAAGCCGATGTTGCCGGTGCCGTCGTTGCGCGTGACGCCGCGGTGCGGCAATGCGTAACCGAAAGAGTGGCGGATAAATCCGGTGGACGTAGTGGAACCAGTGAAGTAGCCCTGGCCGGACGGATCGCTCCACGTGCCCTCCGGATTCCAGTGCCAGGCTTCAACGGCGAGGTCGGTGTTCTGGCGGTAGGTGACGGGCTGCCAGCCGGATTCGAGTACTGGAGGGAGAGCCTGCTTGGTCAGATCGTGATCGATGGCATCGACGGGGATACGGTCGACGCCTGCGCCGACGGAGGTACGCGGGTCGATGGTGTTGACCGGAGCGGTGGTGTCGACGCGTATCGTTTGCGCGGCCAGAGGCGCGGCGCCTACGAGTAGAAGCATCAGGGCGAACACAGATTCGCAGCAGATTTTTCCACTTCGATTCGCGGTCGGGATGACGACAGTCGGGTTACTTCGGACGGGATGACGACGATGTTTGTTGGGCATGAAGGCTCTCAGGTTGCGATGGCCAGAGGAGTTCAGCGGCCATCATCATAAGCTCAATTCTGTCTGCCTCTCAAAATTAGAAGTTGAATTTCAGGCCGAGTTGGAGGATGCGTTTTTCGCCTGCACCGAGAACCTGGCCGGTTGTGCCGTCATCCATGGTGGTGTCGACTTTGTTGTAGTTAGGGTGGTTCCAGCGACTCACGATTTCTATTGAATCGTTTGAATATCGAAAAGTACGCCGCATCAGACAGGCTTGTCAACAGACGCTTCGATCGGATTTTTCGTCTCTGGTGCCGTCTCGACTTGCGTATGGCCGTTACAACCGGCTGCGCTTTTGCTTAGCGGGAAAGAGGCTTTGTCGATGCGCGGAGGACCAGTTCGGGCGCGAGAGCGTGGGGAGTGGTCGCCGGCTGATCCGGCTGACGCTTTTTGCTCCGTAACTCGTCGAGTACCCAACCGGCGGCGAGTTCGCCCATGAGCTGCATGGGTTGACGGATAGTGGTGAGGTCGGGCGTGCTGAACCACGCGAGCGGCACATCGTCGAAGCCGATAACGGAGCAATCCCGGGGAATGTGCAGACCGGCGCAGTGGAGCGCGCGGACGCAGCCGAGCGCGGTGAGGTCGTCGAATGCGACGATTGCGGTGAATCGCGCTCCGGAGCGGAGCAGATCTTCGGTCTGGACGCGGCCGCTTTCGAATCCCGAGTTGGCGTCGACGGCTTCGGGCAACTGGCGCACGAGTTTCTGAGGAATGCGCAGGCCGTGTTCGGCGCAGAAGCGCTGAATACCTTTCCAGCGGCGGTCGCTGTCCACCAGCTTGGCGGGACCGCGGATGACGGCGATTTCGCGATGGCCAAGCTCATAAAGGTGCTGGATGGCGAGATAACCGCCCTGCTCGTTGTCCACGATGACCGACCGGATCGCATCCTGAGAGAGATCGCGGCCGACGACGATGGTGGGGAGTTTGCTGTTGCGTAACTGCGCGAGCCGTCCACCTTCCTCAAAGAGCCAGTTGGCGACGACGATCAAACCTTCGACGCGGCGATCCATCAGCAGGTCGAGATAACCGGCTAACTGCTTCCGGTCATTATTCGCGTCCATCAGGATGGGCTGATAGCTGGTTGGGTGGAGAGACTTCTGAATGCCGCGGAGGATGAGGGTGCAAAAGGGATCGGAGAGATCGAAGATCATGACGCCGATGGTGTGGCTGCGGCGGCTGCGCAGCGAGCGCGCAAAGAGGTCGGGGCGGTAGCCCATTCGTTTCGCGGCTTTGCGGATGCGCTCTTTGGTAGTGGCCGCGATGTGACGCGAGAGGGGCGCGTCATTGAGCACAATGGAAACGGTGGATGGAGAGAAGCCGCTCTCTCGGGCGACATCGACGAGCGTGACGTGCCTGGATCTGGTTGGGCGCTGAGCCATCGTGCTAACTATCCGGGTTCAGCGCAACATTGTACAGATAACGCCTCAAGGGGCCGGGAGGACGATACGGAATGGTTACCCTCCTCTGAGCGCGGGACTTCTCGCTCAGGATCAGGGATTCACGACAGGCGCGGGGAAAATCACCGATCGGTAGCCGGCACCTAAACGCGCGAAGCGAATTCGGGAGGAGGCTATACCCCGCATCTCCAATGGGCTCAAGCGCCGGCCGCGCTCTGTTCAAGCAGAAGGTGCGCAGGCAAGCGGCGCGAAATTTGTCGCAATCAACGTCTTTTCATCCTCGACGCATCTAACCGCATGAGCGTGTATTCCCGGGGGGTCGCTGTGCGCGTTGGGTTGATTGCTTCACCTTTTATTTCTGTTCCACCGCCTGCCTATGGAGGCACCGAGCTGTTCATTGCAAATCTTGCTGAAGCGCTGATGGCCTTGGGGGTGGACGTGACCGTGTATGCAAACGGCGAGTCGCGCGTCGATGCAGAAGTGCGTTGGATCTATCCGCGGCACGAATGGCCGCTCTCCTCCGAAATGGCCGGAATGACGAAGGAGGTAGAGCACTTCTCCTGGGCGATCGACGATGCGGACAGGATCTGCGATGTGATTCATGTGAACAGCGCGCTGGCCGTTCCTCTTGGGCGCCTCGCCCGCAAGCCGGTTGTGTGCACCTTGCATCATCCCTACGAGGATTCGCTAGCTGCGCTTTACGAACGGCATGACCGCGTTACCTACGTCTCGATCAGCGACCATCAGGCGTCCCGGCATGCGAATATTCGAACGCACACAATCCACCACGGGCTTGCCATGCAGCATTACCGGTTTTCAGAGAAGAAGCAGCCTTATCTGTGTTTTCTGGGGCGGATCTGTCCGATCAAGGGGACGCATCACGCAATCGAGATTGCGAGACGGGCGGGGATGCCGCTGAAGATCGCGGGCGAAGTACAACCGATATTTCGGAAGTATTTCGAGACGGAGATTCGCCCTCACATAGATGGCCGGAATGTTGAATTCGTGGGAGAAGCCGACCTCGCTCTCAAGAATGAACTGCTCAGCAATGCAACCGCGATGTTGTTTCCCATCGAGTGGGATGAGCCGTTTGGCCTTGCCATGATTGAATCCATGGCATGCGGCACCCCGGTCATCGCATTTCCAGGGGGCGCGGTAGAAGAGATCGTGAAGGACGGAATATCCGGAAGAGTCTGCAGCAATACGAGCGAGGCCGCGGAGGTATTGAAGCGAGAGAAGTTTCAACCCCGCGTGGTCAGGCAATGGGTGGAAGAGAATTTTTCAGCAGAGGCCATGGCATGGCGATACTATCGGCTCTACGCCGAGTTGCTGGAAAAAACAGCACCGGATCCGACTCTTGATAGGGAAGAGACCGCAGCTTGAAGAAATGTGCTGAGAGTTCGACCGGCCCCCTCGTCGAAGCGCCTCCTGAGCCCAAGCAACTCTATCCGGAGCCGGTGCCGGACGCGACCGAGGTCCTGGCCCTGATCCAGGGCAGCACATTTTTCGCCGCAAACCGGCACGGCGACCTGATGCCGCCCAGCGCGCCGCAGATCGGGCTCTTCTACGAGGACACGCGATTCCTGAGCCAACTGGAATTGCTGGTTAACTCGCAAACGCCTCTTGTTCTCTCCTCCACAATCGTGGACGCTGACAGTTCGCGTGTGGAGCTTACGGTGCGTGGGCGCCCGGTTACGGACGACAGCCTGGATATCCCTGTCAACACGGTTTACGTGCACCGCTATCAACTGCTTGGCAACGATACTTTTTATGAAACGCTCGAGATCCAGAACTTCCACAACGCGGAAGTGACGCTGACGGTCGAATTGCGATTTGCGGCCGATTTCATGGATATCTTCCAGGTGCGTGGACTCCTTCGCGGCAAGAGCGGATGCTATTACGCGCCGGAGGTCCACGATTCGTCGGTGCGCTTCTCATATACCGGGCTGGACGAGAGAAGCCGTGCGGCGGAGCTTTGCTTTTCTCCGCAGCCCGGGACCCTCGAGGCAAATTGCGCGCTATGGCATTGCAGGCTGGCACCTCACGGAAACACGCGCCTGTCGACTACGGTGACGATGCGAGTGAGCGATGCTGCGGCAGAGCCTGGCGATTCGAACCATCGGGTGTCCTCTCTTGAAGAAGTGCGAGCGCGTTCGGCGGTTCGGCATCAGAGCTGGCACCAGGCTTGCACCCGTTTTCGTTCGGACAACGATATCTTTGATGTCCTTTTGCGAACCTCGATCGAAGACTTTTACGCGCTGCGCATGCCAGAGGCGGCCGGCACAACCGTTGCAGCCGGTGTGCCCTGGTTTGCTGCGCTGTTCGGCCGCGATTCTCTGCTGAGCAGCTACGAAACGTTGATATTGAATCCGGAACTGGCAGCCGGCACGCTGCGCGTGCTCTCGAGTTATCAGGGTACCGAGCGCAATGATGAGCGGGACGAAGATCCAGGGAAGATTCTGCATGAGCGCCGCTCCGGCGAAATGACAGCCACCAACGAAGTGGCGTTCGGGCGCAGCTATGGCTCTGTGGACTCGACGCCGCTGTTCCTGATCCTTGCCCACGAATATTTTTGCTGGACCGGTGATGAAGATCTGCTGCAGGAGTTGAAGAGATCGTTGATCGCCGCGACCCGGTGGATTCTTGATTACGGCGATCTCGATGGAGACAGCCTGATCGAGTATTGCCGGAGAAATCCGAAAGGCCTCTTCAACCAGGGATGGAAGGATTCCGGGGATGCGAACCGGCATCGCGACGGAAGAATTGCGCAACCGCCAGTCGCCTTGATTGAGGAGCAGGGTTATGCGGTACGCGCGCTTGCAGGCGCCGCCGACCTGTTGAACCGGCTCGGCGAAGTGGAGCTTGCAAGGCGCGCCGAGTCCCGTTCGGAAGAAATTCGATCGCTGATCGACGAACGTTTCTGGCTGGAAGATCGCAAGTATTATGCGATGGCCCTCGATCGGGACAAGTCTCCGCTTTGCGTGGACAGCTCCAATCCTGGACACCTGTTGTTTGCGCGGGCGATCAGCCGAGAGCGCGCACGGCAGGCTACGGATCGTCTGCTCGGAGATGGACTCTTTTCCGGGTGGGGTATTCGCACGCTTTCGTCGGCGGAAAGCTACTTCAATCCGATGAGCTATCACTGCGGCTCTGTCTGGCCGCACGACAACGCGCTGATCGGATACGGCATGGCGCGGTATGGCTTTCAAGAGGAAGCATCAAAGATATTTCACGCGCTCTACGACGCGGCCATTCATTTTCGCGACTATCGCTTTCCGGAGCTTTTTTGCGGAGTGGAGCGCCGTGTCAAGGGAGGCCCCGTGCACTATCCGGTCTCCTGCTCGCCCCAAGGCTGGGCCGCCGGAGCGCCGTTCCTATTGCTTACCGGCCTGCTCGGCCTTCGGCCCTCTGCGGAGGCGGATGAGTTGGCCATCGTGGACCCGTGTCTTCCGCCGTTTCTGAACCGGCTTCGCGTCGACAATTTGCGCATTGGCTCCTCCAGAATCGCGCTGGAGTTTGAGCGTAAGGACGAGCGCACGCACTGCAACATTGCCGATGTGAGCGGGAAGAAGCTGAAGGTCAGCATCGTGTTTGCATCTGCTGCGCGGTAGCTGATCCACTTGCTTGCGTCCCCCCAGAAATGACTTTCTCTCCAATCACATTTGAAGCCGCGGCTATCGACCGCCGGTGATACCCTGAGACCGCTTTACTCGAAGCGGTGATGAATCCATCTTTTTTGTGTGTGAAGAGAGGGCTATGAGCAGATTGAGCTGCGTTGTTGCTGTTGGCGTTTTGCTGAGCGTATCGGCGGTTTGCGGATTTGGGCAACAGCAGAAACTGCCGGCTGATGATCTGACGCCGAACTATAAGGTCCCGGAACAGGAGACCGATTTCGTCAAACGCGTCGAGATGGTCCCGATGCGCGATGGAGTGAAGCTGTACACCGTGATCGTGATCCCGAAGGGAGCGCACGATGCTCCGATTTTGCTGACGCGTACGCCGTATGACGCAGCCCACCGGGCGGCGCGCTCGAAGAGTGGACGCATGATTGAAGCGCTGCCCTTGAGCGACGAGGTCTTCGTCGAAGCAGGCTATATCCGCGTGTATCAGGATGTGCGCGGGAAGTACGGCTCCGAAGGCCCATATGTTATGACGCCGCCGCCGGTGAATTCAGGCTTTAACCCGACGGGCGCAGACGACACGACGGATGCGTATGACACGATCGACTGGCTGGTGAAGCATGTGCCGGAGTCGAACGGGCGTGTGGGGATGATTGGATCGAGCTACGAGGGATTCACGGTGGTGATGGCTCTGCTGAATCCGCATCCCGCATTGAAGGTGGCTGCTCCGGAGAGCCCGATGGTGGATGGCTGGATGGGCGACGACTGGTTCCATTACGGCGCATTCCGCCAGCCGAATATTGATTACGTGCTGGGTCAGACCTCCAATCGCGGCGAGGGTGTGCGCGTGCCGCGGGAGGGCCGCGACGACTATACGAATTTTCTTAACGCGGGCTCGGCGGACGCATTCGCAAAAGCGGAAGGCATGGAGCAACTGCCGTTCTGGCGCGTGATGGTCGATCATCCTGCTTACGACGGGTACTGGCAAAGCCAGGCACTGGATAAGCTGATCGCGGAGAAGCCGCTTACCGTGCCGACGATGTGGGAGCAAGGCCTGTGGGACCAGGAAGACATGTGGGGCGCCATCCATAGCTATCGTGCGTTGAAGGCGAAGGGCGCACCGGATTCCATGAACCACCTGGTGATGGGGCCATGGTTCCATAGCCAGGTGAACCGCGAAGGCCGGGCGCTGGGCCCGCTGGTGTGGGCGACCGATACCACCGCACAGTGGCGTAAGGATGTGCTGCTGCCGTTCTTCAATCAGTATTTGAAGCCAGGCTCGCCGAACGCGGATACTCCGCCGGTCCTGATCTACAACACCAGCGAAGACCGCTGGGAGCGACCCCCGGTGTTCCCTGCGAGTTGCGAGAAGGGATGCCCGGTTCCATCCAAGCCGCTCTATCTCGAGGCAGACGGCAACTTATCGTTCGATGCGCCGGCAGCGGGCACAGCAAAGTATGACGAGTATGTTTCCGATCCGGCGAAGCCAGTGCCCTATCGGCCGCGGCCGGTAGTGGCTTCGGACATCAACGGCTGGAGAACATGGCTGGTGACGGACCAGCGCTTTGTAGACGGACGACCCGACGTGCTGACCTATGAGACGGAGCCGCTGAAGACGGCGATGAAGCTTTCCGGCGAACCGGAGGTGCACCTGGTGGCTTCTACCAGCGGCACAGATTCCGACTGGGTGGTGAAGCTGATTGATGTGCAGCCAGATCGAATTGCACCGCCGGTCGAGATGGGCGGCTATGAACTGCCGATTGCGACCGATATCTTTCGCGGGCGTTACCGGACGAGCTTTGAGCATCCGGAGGCGATCAAAGCGAACGAGCCGCTGCCGTATGTCTTCGGACTGCCGATGGTGAACCATACATTCCTGCCCGGGCACCGGATCATGGTGCAGGTGCAGTCCACGCTGTTCCCGCTCTATGACCGGAACCCACAGCGGTATGTGCCGAATATCTTCGAAGCCAAGCCGCAGGATTATCAAAAGGCAACGGAACGGATATGGCATACGCCGGGTGAGGCGAGTTATATCAGCCTGCCAGTGGTGCCGGCGACGAATCCGTAGCAGAGAATTCCGGGGTGCAGGCGGCTGCTGCTTCGGGGCTCCGCGATGAGCTATGCTGGGGCCGTGTGCCGCCTGCTTTTGCTGCTGACCTTGTGTCTCCCTCTGGTTTTCGCGCAGAACATTTCTGCGCAAAGCCGGGAGGCTGATCGGCTGCTGAGCAGTGCGATCGAAGCCCAGCAGCGCGGCGATCTTCCGACTGCGATCCGCGATTACGAGAAGGTGCTGCGGTTGAAGCCGGAAATGGCAGAGGTCAGGGTAAACCTGGGGGCCGCGCTGGCGGACAGCGGCCGGTTTGACGATGCGATTGCGCAGTATCGCCGGGCGCTTCCCGATATCGCGGATAAAAATGCCATTCAGTTGAATATCGGACTCGCGTATTACAAAAAGGGCGACCTTGCCGCGGCGAGCCGCGAGTTTGGTGACCTTCATCAGCACGAGCCTGAGAATGTGCAGATCGCCATTCTGCTGGGCGACAGCGAAGTGCGGCTGGGTCGGGGAAGCGATGCGGCAGAGATGCTGAGTCCGATGGAAGCGGCAAATGCGGGCAATCCGGATTTTGAATACGTGCTGGGAACGGCGTTGATCCAGGCCGGCAAGCGGCGGGAGGGCGCGCAGAAGCTGGGCGAGCTTGCGGAGCGAACACAGAACCCGGATGCCTATCTGCTGGCCGGGTCAACGTTCCTGGATCTGAATGATTATGAACGCGCACGCCAGAATCTGGAGGCGGCGCTTCGGCTGAAGCCGAGCCTTCCTCATATCTATACGTTGACCGGCATGGCGCGGGATGATGTGGGGGACCAGGATGCTGCGGAAACGGCACTCCGCGAAGCAGTGCGGCAGGATCCAAATGACTTTAACGCGAATTTGTATCTTGGATCGATACTTTATAAACGGCGGGCGATGGATGAGGCGAAGCCGTATCTGGATCGCGCAATGGCGCTCAACCCTTCTTCATCGATGGCGCGGTATGAAGTGGCCATCTGGAACAGCAAGTCCGGGCACTATGACGAAGCAGCGAAGGACCTGGAACAGGTGACGCGCACCGATCCGAACTGGCTGGAGCCGCATGTGGAGCTGGCGAATGTTTACTATCGTCTCCATCGTCCACAGGACGGCGCAAAGGAACGAGAGACCGTGGCCCGGCTTACGGCCCAGCAGCAGAGCAAGGGGCCGGGTGTGCCTTAGTGCGATCTAATTGGGGTAGGGCTCGTTTGGCTTCACGATGCGGATCTGATGATCCGTGAAACGCAGAAGGCCATTGGGTAACGGCTCCTGTGGCATATGGCAGCTTACGCAGCGCGACTTCGCAACGGGACAGCTTTTCGGATGCGTCGCGGTTTCGGCGGTTGCTGCGGACGGACTGTGGCAGGCCAGGCATTTCGCGTCGTAGTAAGAAATGTCCCGGACAACATTCTGATGCGGGTCGTGACAGGCGATGCAACTGATGCGGGGATCGGCGCCGTTGAAGCATCTGCTGTTGGCCAGCCGGTAAGGCTGGAAGCGAACGTCGGCCTGGCCGCTCCAATGGGCGCGCACGACCGTCTCCCAGCTGCGGTGGCATTGTCCGCAGAAATTAGACATGTCCTCTGGCTGCAGCTTGCCGAGCGATGGCGGAATGGGCGCGGAGGGGCTTCCGGAGAGCATCCCGGCTGCGTGGGCCTGTGCTCCCACATGACAACGCTGGCAGGCAAGGCCGGGGTGCACTGTCTTCAGATCGAGCTGGTGATCGTGAAGGGCATTGGTGCTGTGGCAGTTGAAGCATGCTTTTGCCTCGTCCATGCCGATGGGGCGGCCGATTGCCTCCTCGAGGTTCTTCGGAGTCATGTGTTCATCGCCGGTGGTGATTTCGAGCGCATGAATGGAGGGATAGTAGCTGACTCTGCTTTCATAGAGATTGCCGTTGCGCTCGAGCACCCAGGTCTGTGCCTGAGCTCCCATGGCCCAAACGATAGGAATGGAGACCCTGTTTGTCCCGTCGCTCACGACGTAGTTACTTCGGCCATTCCTGGTGGCGACCGAGTAGGAATAGCCGTCCTTGCGATAGGTCAGGCTGGGATGTGCGGCGAGAACATCATTATGTAACGGCAGCTCCATGGCATGAGCCATCGGCGTTGCGGGCTGGGGAAGGGCCTGTTTCTCATGACATGTGGCGCAGGTCGCGGCGGGCTTCTGCTGGTGCGATTGTGCGCGTAACGCCAGGCAGACAAAGAAAAGAGACAGCAGTAACAGAGAATTACGGGGCCGCAACTGGAGCCGCTCCTTGTTGTGAGATCGACAGCGACGTGAGGCGTTCCCGTCGAGCATCCTCGCTCCGTCCGAGCTTGGAATAAGCCTTGGTCAGCGCCAGATGCGCCTCCAGATTACCCGGCTGGGCCTGGAGCACGCTCTCAAGATGCGGCAGGCCGCCATGCAAATCACCGGTTTCCATAAGCGCCTTTCCGTATACAAGCTGCGCCATTGGCAGGGAGGGATCTTCTTCTGCTGCCTTCTTAGCATCATCGAGCGATGCGGCATAGTCACCCTGAAGTTCGAGAGCCCAGGCGCACATGGCATGGGCGGTGGCATTGCGCGGAGAGATTGCCAGCTCCCGATGGAACTGATCGACAGCCTCATCCGGGTTTGTGGGGAAGAGAAGGTAACCGTAGAGATAGTGAATGTCGGGGGTCGTCGGGTGCTCGGTGAAGATGGCCTGAAAGGCCTGCCGGCTGGCGTCGTAGTTCTTTTGCATGAGCAGGATGGCAGCGTGCCCGACGGCTGAAAGGAGCGGCGTTTGATCGGGCGGAACCGTTTCGGGGAACTGGTTGCGGCGCAGGCCCGCCAGGCCAACGGCGATGGCGAGGTCCTGACTGTCGGCGCCCTGCTGGACGAGCAGCGCGAATTTCGCGAGGGCTTCCTCGAAGCGGCCGAAATGGGTGAGCAGGAGAGCCTCGTGGTAGTAGAGGATCTGCGCATTCCTGGGCTGGTTCGCAGCGCCCAGTGATTCTGCCAGCTCCAGGTCCTGCAGAGCCTGCGGGTACGCGGCGAGATTGAATTCGCAGAGGCCTCTCAACGCGAAGGCGGGGGCAGCCTTGGGAGTGAGTTCGAGATACCGTGTCAATGCCTCGCTGGCAGGCTGGTACTGATTCTGGTCGTACTGCAGGATGCCGAGGAACCACCAGCCGTCCGGCCAGTTCGGATTTTTCTCTGTTGCCCTTTTGTAGAGCTCGATTGCCTTCGGCGCATCGCCCTGCTGTCGCGCGGCGTCTGCTCCGGCGGCGAGGGAGGCGAATTCATCGGTCTGGGCCGTGGCGGATGGCAAAAGAGCGACCGCCATCAAGACCATGCTGCAGCAGATCCTGGCGGCGAAACCCCGGGCCCTGATGATCGTAATCGGCCCGACAGGTTTCGGCGTATGACGGACGAACCGGATATGGTCCATGGAACAACTCGTAGTCCCTGCAACTATTTAGCGGTCGAACCGCCGGGGAGGTTTGTCCCGGGTCGTGGTCATCGACTCAAACCAACGGCTGCGCCAGTAAGCCTACACCATCGTGGCCGAGATCCCCGGGGCACATTTTGACCTCCGCGGCAGGTAACGTGCGTTGCGCAGGATGCCACCGATTTTTTGTTGACAGTCCTGATGCGTGGAGAGTAATAACCTTATTCCAGAGCGTGTTAACGATAACACGTCTTGACTCAGGGACACTTCATAGAGCAGGCTGGAACGGCACTGCGGTACTGCGGTGTCGCAGCGGCAGAACGACGGGCTCCATCGTCGCGGTGTTTTGACAAAGAGAAACGTGCAAGGCCGGTGGTCTCAGCACGGAATGCGGAAAACGTTTTGGGGAGGCTTTTATGCAACATGCAGGATGGGAAAGGGTAGGGAGCAGGCTGTGCGCGAAACTCGCGCTGGTAGTAGCTCTGCTTGTGTTTGCATTGCCGGGAATGGCGCAACAGCTTACCGGCACCATCAGCGGCACGGTATTCGACACCGCCGGAGCCGCCGTTCCGAACGCCACTGTAGATCTCAAAAACCAAGCCAGCGGTGATACGCGCACCACTGTTACGGATAGCAGCGGGCACTTCGTCATTACCGCCGTTCAGCCCGCGACCTATTCGGTCAGCATTGCGGCAAGCGGCTTCCGGAGCTGGCAGGAAAACGACATCGTGATGAACCAGGGCGATGCCCGCCAGGTTCCGAATATCAAACTGCAGGTCGGCGGAAACACCACCAGCGTCGAGGTGATCGGCGGGGGGGCGGCCGTGGTGCCCACCGATACGCCTGAGATCAGCACGTCGCTCAACGAGAAGATGATCAACGATTTTCCGCTGCAGGGCCGCGATGCCGGCGAGTTGCTGAAAATCATGCCGGGCATGGCGTTGAACAATCCTGGCGGCACCGGGTCCAGCTTCAATGACAAGATTGTCGGCTCCAACAACGGCCCGGTCGGAGCTTATTCCTCGAACGGCACTCAGCCCAACGGCACCATGGCCTACATGCTGGATGGCGCCAACCTGGTCGATCCGGGAAACTTCGGGACCCAGATCGCGAACATCAACCAGGACATGGTCGGGCAGATCAAAATGCTGATGTCGAATTACAGCGCGGAATATGCCAAGGGACCCTCGATCTTTCAGGCATTCAGTAAGAGCGGCGGCCGTGACTTCCACGGCGAGGCGTACCTGTATACCCATAACTCGGTGCTAGATACCGTCGACGCCTTCACCAAGAGCCAGGGTGGCAATAACAAAGCGGAAAGCTATTACTACATGGGCGGCAATGTGGGCGGTCCTGTGCTGCTGCCGAAGCTCGGATTCAACCGCAACCGCAACAAGCTTTTCTTCTGGGGCGGCTATGAGTACATGAAGCAGCAGCCCGCCGGCTCCATCAATCTCTACAATGTTCCCAATGCAGCACAGCTTGCTGGCGATTTCAGCAATACGGGTATCGATCCGAACGCAGTGAAGCAGTGGCCAAAATTCTACGGCCAACTGACACAAAACGCGCCGGCGGGCGGCGGTCCTACGGGCTTCCCAACGTCAGATATCGACCCCAACATCCCGGGCATTCTGGCGTTGTACCCAAAGACCAACACAGACGCCTTCTGTGGCCAATGGCTACACTAACTATCAATATGTGAATACCTCTCCGGAAAATCGCTGGGAGGCTACCGGCAAGCTGGACTACGCGCTTAGCGACAACACCAAGCTGACCGGCTCCTATACCTATCAAAAAGAATCTGACCTGGCGCCGATCTCGATCTGGTGGGCGACCCCGAACACACTACCGTATCCAAGCCCGGGCGCGTCGAACACGGTCACTTACGTCATCCTGACCAACCTTACCCACGTCTTCAACCCCACAACGACGAACGAGACTGTCTTCACCTGGTCCCACTTTGTCAACCCATACTCGCTGTCGAATCCGTCGGCCGTGTCGCGGAGCAAGAACAACTTCAACGTACCCGGACTCTTCGGTCACACGACAGACCAGATTCCTAACTTCAACCCGGATGACTGCTGCAGCGAGCAGATGGCCAGCCTGAACTACTATCCGATGTCGCCGGGCACCTTTGGCGGCGTCAAGCAGGTGCCTGCTGTTTACGACAACTTCACCAAGGTGCTGGGGAACCATACGGTGAAGGTTGGTTTCTATTGGGACGACAGCCGCAACAGCCAGAACAGCAGCTCCCCGGACAACGGCAGCTTCAGTTTCGAGACCTACGGTCAGAACTCGACCACCAACCTTGTCGCCGATGTCATGCTCGGTAATATCAATAACTATCAGCAACAGAACAAGCTTGTGCCCACGAATACCCATTACCATCAGGTCTCGTTTTATGCGCAGGACTCCTGGCGGGGTAGCCCGCGGCTGACCATGAATTACGGTGTCCGCTTTGACCACATCGGCCAATGGTATGGCATCGACTCGGGGCCTGGCTTTCAGGTTTGGAACCAGGCCGCATACGACCAGAACCCGACCGCACCGAACGCCGGAATCCTGTGGCACGCTCTTAACTCCAGTGTGCCCATCTCGGGCTTTAAGACGCCGCTGTTCTACTGGGCACCGCGCGTCGGCTTTGCCTATGACATCTTTGGCACCGGCAAGACTGTCTTCCGCGGCGGCTTCGCCGTTTACCGCTACCAGGCGACCAGCGAAACCGCCAGCGCGTTTAGCGGGCCATTCGGATCGTTCACCTACAAGAGCAACACTCCGTTCAACGGATACGCGAGTGTCGCCGGGCTGACGCCTCCTTCTTCCGTATCTCAGAACGGATCGAGTATTGATGTGATGCAACAGGGCGATGACCGCGCCCCGTTCACGAACGACTGGAATGCCACTATCTCGCAGGCGCTGCCCCATCGTTCGTTGATGGAGGTCTCCTACGTGGGAAACCGCAGTGCGAATGAATACATGGATGGCAGCAACAGCAACCTATTCAACCTGAACAACAACCATCTCGGAAGCTTCTTCGGCGCAGACCCGAAACTGGGTCAGCCCGTGTCGCCTGCACCGCCTTCGTGTGCCGGCAAGGGCTCCGACGGGTCGCTCTACTGCCAGAACGATCCCGCTGCCTATACTCCCAGCTTTAACGCCACGGACTATAAGCCTCTAACGACGTATCAGAATGTCTATCTGCTGACGCACGCGCCCTACTCCAACTACAATTCACTGCAGGTCTCATTCACCAAGCAGAGCGGCCCGATCACTTTCCTGGCGAACTACACCTTCTCCAAGGTGCTGGGCATT
This sequence comes from uncultured Acidobacteriaceae bacterium, assembly GCA_963758545.1. Taxonomy (GTDB): domain Bacteria; phylum Acidobacteriota; class Terriglobia; order Terriglobales; family Acidobacteriaceae; genus KBS-83. Next base: position 873,470 of record CAVWVY010000003.1, read on the forward strand.
CGGGATGGCGGATCAAACAATGGTCCGGGGAACGGCAGTGCCAATGACCCCTTCAACCTGCGCAACAATTACGGTCCGCTGGACTATGATCACACTCACATCCTGAACCTGACCTACAACTGGAACCTGCCCAGCCCGATTCACAGCGACAACTTTGCCATGCATCTGGCGGGCGGGGCAGTGAACGGCTGGCAACTCTCCGGCTATACAGCCTTCCAGAGCGGCGGGCCCATCCAGGGCAAACTGGGAACCTCTCTCAATGCCCAATACCCAAGCGGTTTAACGGTGCCTACCATCCAGCATCCCGACCTGCCGGACAACAGTTACCAGTTGCCGAATGGGCTGCGGGCGGTGAACGTCAGCCCATCCGTGTGGTTCGGCACGGATGCTGTTAAGGCACTGATCCCTCGCATCACCTGTAACCCGACCGCAAATCTGCGCCAGGGACAGCGATTCAATCCAAATTGCTTCGCGCCTCCTGCCTTCGGGACCCAGGGCGCGAATGTCCTGCCCTACATTCGCAATCCCAACTACTGGGACAGCGATCTGGGCATTTACAAAAACTTCCATATCACGGAAAGCCGGTATGTCCAGATTCGCGCCTCTGCGACGAACTGGTTGAACCATCCTTTGCGCCAGTTTGGGCTGGCAAACAACAGTGACGGGCAACTCAGCTTTGTTCAGACCTCCAACGCTACCTGCGCGGGCTGCGTCGACTCGAAGGGCAATCCACTTCAGGTCACGGCGCTGTCGCAGACCAACACCAACGCGCTAACGACCGGAACGCCTGCCTTCAAGACAGGTTCACGGTTCGTCACGCTCGCGGCAAAGTTCTACTTCTAAGTAGTCTTGCCATACAATCCTGACGGGGCGGCTCACTCCCGCCCCGCTTTTCTTTTCAGACATGATGCATCTCTGCAGGCCCGTTCAAGTCGTCGTCTCGCTGGTCTTCCTGCTTGCTGTTTCTCCGCTCCTCGCACAGACGCCGAACGCTCCCATTCATTTCGATCTGCAGAAGATTCCGTTTCGTCTTGAGCCTGATGAGACTCCGGCGAAGAATGCGCCCGAAGCGATGGCTGGCGGGGTTGCTGTCTTTGACTACAACGGGGATGGACGTCCAGACATTTTTTTCACGAATGGCGCGAACATCGCGACGCTGACGAAAGATGCTGCGAAGTACAGGAACCGGCTATTTCGGAACGACGGCCACGGTGTTTTTACAGACGTGACCGACAAGGCGGGTCTAGCAGGGACGGGGTACGACATCGGCGTTGCTGTAGGCGACTACGACAATGACGGGCATCCGGATCTGTTTGTTACGGGCGTTTATAGGAACACGCTCTACCACAACAATGGTGATGGAACCTTTACGGATGTGACGGCGAAGGCTGGTCTCGGTCACTCGGTCGATCCGCAATACGGCCCGCTGTGGGGTCTTACTGCCGCGTGGGTAGATGTGAATGGGGACGGGCTGCTCGATCTGTTCGTCGTCAATTACATGCAGTGGAAGTACACAGACAAGCCGCTGTGCTCGTATCGTGGTGTCGCGGACTACTGTCATCCGCGTTTTTATAAGCCGCTGCCGGACCAATTATTCCTGAACAAAGGAAATGGAGTTTTTGAAGATGTCTCGGCTGCATGGGGTATCCGCGAGCATCCGGGCAAAGGGATGGGCGTCGGCGTAGCTGACTACGACCTGGATGGCCGGCCTGATCTGTTTGTCACGAACGACGCGTCGTATAACTTTCTCTTTCACAATCTGGGCAATAAGTTCGAGGAAGCCGCTTTCAATGCAGGCGTCGCGCTGACGGAGGACGGCGGCTTTATCTCAGGAATGGGGCTGGATTTTCGCGACTTTAATAACGACGGCTATCCTGATATTGCCTATGTCGCGCTCAACAATCAGACCTTCCCCTTATTGCAAAACACGGGCAAGGGCGATTTCCAGGAAGTGACAACGCCGAGCGGAATGCGAGAAGCCAGCATCAAAATGGCCGGCTACGGCGCGGGCTTCTACGACTTCGACAACGATGGGTGGAAGGACATGTTCGTCACGCGCGGCCATGTGGAGTCGATGCCGGTTCCGGGGGCGGAGATCGACCAGCACAACACTGTATTTCGCAATCCAGGGAAGAGCGGGAAATGGACCGCAATGACGGCTGAGGCTGGTCTGGACGCCTCGCCCGGCGCGCGGCATCGTGGGTGCGCCTTCGCTGATTTCGATGGCGATGGCCGGATCGATGTTGTTGCTACGGGACTTGAGGCAGACGCAGAAATCTGGATGAACCGAAGCAAAGGATCAGGCCACTGGCTGGATATTGCGCTGCGCGGAACAAAAAGTAACCGGGACGGGATCGGTGCCCGAATCAAGGTGGTCTCCGACACCCTGACGCAGTACAACCACATGACCACCAGTGTGGGATACGCATCTTCGAGCGACGGCCCGGTGCACTTTGGTCTGGGCCCGGATACCGTGGGCAAGACGATTGAGATTACGTGGCCGTCAGGCATTGTGCAGGTTCTTCATGACACACATGCGAATCAGCTCATCAAGGTCACGGAACCGCCGCATTGATACCTATTCACACCACCAGGGGGATTGCATTTGTATCCGGTACGGTCGATTCGAAACTGCCTGTTCGTCCTTGTCTGCTTTGTAGTTAGCTTTGGGCTCTATGCAACTGCAGCAAAAGCTGCTGTTCATATCGACTCGATCCCTCCGGAGTTACAGTCGGACTTCTTTCGTATCTCGATTCAGGGCCAGCGAAGCCCCAGCTTCCATGCTGTTACCGGCTACTATTTCCTGAACTTCGAGCTCACGGGGCCGGTCACTATCTCTGTCAAAGCAAGCGATCCGCATTTTTGGGATAAGGGCGTCGAAGTGCAGCCGATGCGGCTTGGCATCCGGCCGCGCCGGAGTGGAGATACCATCACGTTTCCTATCCTAGGGCCAGGAAAGTACGTGATCACGCGGCCTGGCGATCATTTTGCAGATGCGAAGATGCTGTTTCTCTTTGCGAATGGGCCTGAGCGGCCGGTCTCTTCCACGGAAGCGGGAATTCGATACTATGCCGCCGGTGTCCATCACGAAAACATTGATGCGCATGATGGAGATCGGATCTATCTCGCACCTGGGGCAGTTATTTTCGGGTCTCTGAATATCTGGCAGGTTCACGACGTGCACGTCTTTGGCCGTGGAACCATCATCTATGACGGGCCGCAGAACCCGAATGACGATGAAGGATGGATGCACAAGCCCAACTGGCACTGCATCGTGATGGACAATGCCCGCAACATCGAGATTGACGGCATTACCTGCATCGTGCGCAGCCGTACCTGGCAGATTCAGATGCGCGATTCACGGACGATCGGCTTCTATAACGTGAAGGTCATCGGCGGCAGCCGGAACAATGCGAATCAGGACGGCATGGACTGGCTGGGCGGAGGAGATACCACCGTCGCCGACAGCTTCATCCGCGCTGCGGATGATGACTTCGCATTCGAAGGGAATTGGGACGGGTACAGCCGCGAAGCCATGGAAAAGCCGGGACACGATGTATCCAATATCACGATTCGTGATTCGGTCGTGTCTACGAGTATCTCGAATACTATCCGGGTGAATTGGCCGCATAAGCACTTCAATAGCTATCACGTGCAGATGACGAACATGGATGTTCTGCATACCGGCTTCGGCGCCTGCGGAGTACCGTTTGCTGTCTTTGAGCTGTGGGCGGATCCCGGAGGGAGCGGATCTCATAGTGATTATCTTTTGCAGGATGTCCGTCTGGATGACTGGTATTCGCTGGTGGGGATACGACAGCCGGGCCCGGAGGTACGTGATATTCGCTTTCGTGACATCTGGGCGATGGACTCGCCGGCGATGGTTTCCTCAGCGCTCGCCGGCGAGGTGCGGGATATCTCCTTCAAGGACGTGGTTCTGAATGGCAGGGCGGCAATGGACAAAGCTGGGATCCCGCTGGCTCTGTCGGGCGGCGCAGCAGAACCGGAATTTAGTTTGGGGTCGGTGGATGCCGGGTTTTCCTATCAGGCCGGAGCACTGCATGCGCGAATGCCAATCCACTTCCGCGCTAACGATCGTGACGGGCTTAAGTATCAGTGGCTGTTCGGCGACGGTGGGACCGCCACGGGCGCAGAGGTACAACATGCCTTTTCCGACGCGCAGGGAACATTGTTGGATGGCTCGGGGCGGTATCGCGTTTTGCTGCATGTGACGGACGCCAAAGGGGACGAAAGCTGGAGTTCGCGTCCGGTGGTGATTGCAAGCCACGCAAGAGCTCCGGTCGCGCCTGCGCAGCCGCTTGTCCCGGGGTGGAATCTGTCGAAACTACCAGGCGGGCAAACGCAGTATGACGGCTACATCGATGTGCCGGTCGATGGCGGCTACAAGTTCACGTTTCTGACCAGTACAACAGCACGGATGACCATTGACGGCAGCTCAATCGTCAGAAGTCCGGAAATGCAGCCGCAGGTGTGCGGTTCGATCGGCAATGCGGTTCAACCGCTACGGTTGAGCCTCGTGCTCCAGCGTGGTCTTCATCGCTTCTCGATCGTGAAAGGAACTGAGCCGGAAAACGCAATTGCGACGCCTGCCAACGGGCCGTATTTGCTGTGGGAAGGCCCGCAGCAAGAGGGCGAGCAAGTGCCAGAGACGGCGATCCATCACTAGAACCTGGGCGCCACCTTTGCACTAGAGCATTTTCGCGTTTAGACGTGTGGCTGGTAGCGAACCACTAGTTGCCGGCCCAATACTGATTGAAGCCGATGTAGTCAGAGGGCATAGCTGCGAGAATCTTGCGGCGCATTTCGAGCAGATCGACCGTACCGATTGTCTTGTAGATGACCTTGCCGTCCGGGCCGAGCACGATGGTATAGGGCACAGCCGACTGCCAGGTAGGATCGAACGCTGCCTGGAGCTTTTCCGTGTCGTCAGAAGCGAAAAGCAGATTGCGGCTGGTTGCGTGCTTCTTCTGAAGGAAGTGCAGGACGGAAGGTTCTTCATCCGGCATGTTGGCCGAGACGGTCACGAGGTTGAAGTCGCGATTACCGTACATGCGGTAGGTGTCCTGCAGGTCAGAGAACTCGGCCAGGCAGGATCCGCACCAGGTGGCCCAGAAGTCGATGAGAGTCACTTTTCCGGCGTTATTGGCGCGCAGCTTTTTGAGTCCCACAGCATCGATCTTTTCCAACTGAACCGGCTCCGCCTCGATCCTTCGGTCTGTCTCTTCTCGTTGTGCGGATTTCTCCGGCCACTTCGTCGAGCAGCCGAAGACGCCGGTATGCGTGACCGGCACTGACTTCCCGGCGAGGACTGCGTCAATCGCGTTCTGCGCATCGTGCGTCTTGACCTTTTCGATACGGTAGCTATTGTCAAAGCGTCCCTGATAGCGAAGGTGACGGGTCTGGTCGAAGACGAAGACGTGGGGCGTTGCCTGCGGGCCGTACGCACTGGTGACCGCCGGCGTGTCGCCGGCATAGAGGTAAGGGTAGTGAAGATGCTTATAGGCGACGCGAATCTTCATGTCGTCGAGCGTATCGCTGACGTCGGAAGAGTCGAGCTCGTCGATCCGAATGGCCTTTGGGTCGTTCCCCTGAATGGCGACCACGGCCACGCCCTTCTTGCCGTAATCCTCGTAGAGCTGCTCGATGCGGCGCTCATACATTTGTGCGATGGGGCAATGATTGCACGTGAAGATCAAGACCAGAACCGGGCTGGCTGCATAATCACTGAGCTTGTGAATCTTGCCGTCCACCCCGGGGAGCGCGAAATCTGGTGCAGCAGCGCCTATCGCGAGAATGGGATGTGCAGGCTGCGCCCAGAGAGGCATGGAGATGAGCAATAGAAAAAGAGTTGTCAGAGCGCGACGCATCGTTCCTCCATCCCGGATGCAGATTCAGACATTTATTGCGGGTTCCCAGTTTGAATCAACCAACGGTGAAAGCGCAAACCCAAGTATTTGCAGAGCTCTAAAGCAAACGTTTGTCGCGGCCTTCGCTATTGTTCCATCACACCGTAGGCAAAGCGCGGCGGCAGCCGGCAGCCGTTGTGCTCGATCCACGCGAGTGTGAGCGCCTGCGGTACCACCAGAGCGGTGATGCTCTCCCATGGCTCGGCAACGGGATCGATGCGGACTGGCAGGAGCTTATCGGTGCGGTGATGATCTTCGTTCGAGACCAGGACCACGCGTCCACCTTTGCGGTTGCATTCGGCGGCTAGTTTGATTCCCAGCTCGGCCGCTCGGCCTACGGCGAAGATCATGGCGACGTGTGTCGCATCGGTATCGAGATTGGGGCCGTGTTTGAAACCAGCACCGGTGTGCGGTGCGGCACGAAAGCCGCTCATCTCCCGGATGGTGAGTGCGCCCATCCATGCCGCAGCGTAGGCTCCGCCTCGGCCGATGACTTCGAGATTCTCTGCGTCACGGCAGAATTCCTCGATGGAGTGTCTCATCGAAAAAATTCTATCGATGCTGTTCTCCATGACCACAGCGGCGTGGTCCGCGTCGGCCTGCCACGCACGGCCGACAATCTCCGCAGCCAGGATGATGCCAGCCGCGGCGGAGTTGGTGTAGGTCTTGGTGGCGTTGCCGTACTCCGGCCCGGCAAGAATGGGCAGGCCATGTTTCGCCAGTTGCCAGCAGGTACTAGAAGGGTTGTTGCAGATGAGGGCGAGCGCGCCTCCAGTGCCCTCCTTCATCAACGCGACAAGCTCCGCGCTCTCTCCCGAAGTGGTGACCAGTACAGAGAGCGCGGCATCCTTCCATATACCGCGAGCGTAGTGCAGCCACTCACCCGCATCCACGGCAAACGCCGACCTTCCATTTGCCTGCAGGTGCGTGGTTGCGGCAATGGAAGCACAGAGCGATCCGCCCATGCCGATGAAGATCACCGGCGCGGCGCTACTTCCAGCGATGTCGTGCGCGCAGCGAAGCTGACCGCGTATCTCGTCATCGCTCTTGTAGGCGGCGATCAGCTCGCGGAGTTTGCCGGGCTGCTGGCGGCACTCATATTCGAGGACCTGGATGCCGTTCATGGCGAGAAGTTCGTCCGAAGGTTTGACTCCTGCTATCCAACGCGGCTGATCAGTGGTCTCTGCCATGTCTTCTTCGCAACCCCTTCATTCCAGTCGAAACGAGGGTATCATTTGGCAATCCGCTTCCATGGAGGAGTCGTTGGCTGCTGAACAGTTGAACGTTCGAAGCGCGTTCCTGGTGCGCGTCTCCTTCATTGCCGGGCTGGGCGGCATTCTTTATGGATTCGATGTGGGCATTATCGCGGCGGCACTGCTGTTTGTGCGCAACACCTTCGGATTGTCGACGCGTCTGCAGGAGATCGTCGTCAGCGTGGTTCCGGCGGGCACCATGTTCGGCGCGATTGTCGGAGGCATTCTGTCGGACCGGCTGGGACGGCGCGCGACACTGCTCTGGTCCGGAGTGATCTTCATTGTGGGTTCCATACTTGCTCCGCTTTCGCCCAATGTTGGCGCGCTGATCGCTGCGCGCTCACTGCTGGGATTCGCCATCGGGTTCACGTCTGTTACTGCGCCGGTCTATGTGTCTGAGCTGTCGCCGCCACATTTGCGCGGAACACTTATCGGCATGTACCAGTTTGCACTTACGCTAGGGATCGTTTTTGCGAACCTAATCGGATACTGGTTCTCCGCAGAGCAGTCATGGAGGTTCATGTTCGCCACCGGCGTGCTGCCCGCCGCGGTCTTCCTTGGGCTGGTATTCACGGTGCCTGAGAGTCCACGGTGGCTTTTCATCAAGGACCGGGTGCGGGAGGCGGAGCGCGTGCTGCTTTCCTACACAGATGAGCGTGGCGCGCAGCTTCTGCTGAATGACATTCATCATGCGGTCCTGAACCGGCAAAGTCAGGAGAGGTGGAGCACGCTGTTGAAGGTGGCGCGGCGTGGACTCGTCATTGCTGTAGGCTTTGTCGTGCTGCAACAGCTGTGCGGCATCAATACGGTTATCTACTACGGTCCGCAAATATTCGCGCTGTCGGGAATTGACTCGAACCAGCATGCGATTCTCGCGTCGGTCCTGGTTTCGGTAGTGAATATGCTCGCCACGGTGGTCGCTCTGTTTCTTGTCGACCGGATCGGACGCAAGCCACTACTTTACGCAGGTGTCGGCGGCATGCTGGCTTCGCTGCTGGTGCTTGCATTCACATTTGGTCATCAGGCAAAGGCAACGCATGCGACGGGCATCGCAGCCGTGGTATGCCTGATGGTCTATATCGCCTGCTGCGCCGCGAGCATGGGACCGATTGCATGGATCCTGGTGGGCGAAGTGTTCCCGCTCCAGCTACGGAGCCGGGGAGCAGCGGCCGCAACGCTTGGCTATGGCATCTCCAACACGCTGGTGTCACTGAGCTTTCTCAGCGTGATCCATCGCATCGGGAATGCCTGGACCTTCGGAGTCTTCGCTCTGTTCTGCGTGGTCACATTGCTCTTTACCCGCTTTGTCATTCCGGAGACGAAGGCGCTTGAACTGGAGAGTATCAGCGCATGATCTTTGCGCTCATGACGATATGACACAGCCGACCCATCTGCTTGGTGTCGATATTGGCGGGACGAACCTGCGCGTGGCGCTTTCGAACGCTGATGGAGAGATTGTCGCGCGTACATCCGCGACGACCACGAATCTGCGTGATGCTGAAAGCGTCGTCCGGCAGATCGGTGAATGCGCGCATCGGCTATTGCAGGACGCACATCTTCCGCTGGGAGGGGTTGCCGCTATCGGCGCAGGCGCTCCGGGACTGACCAATGCGGTGACCGGGGTTGTGATCGCGACCTCGTACCTGATGGGCTGGCGCGATGTCCCTTTGAAGGCGATGCTTGAGGATGAGTTGGGTATTCCGGCGTCTGTCGATAACGACGTGAACCTGGCTGCGTTGGGCGAGAGCTGCTTTGGCGTGGGGCGCGGTTGCCCGGAGTTTGTGTTCCTCGCGATCGGAACGGGAGTGGGCGCCGGGATCATAGTAAAGGGCGAACTGTTTCAGGGAGCGGCATGGACAGCGGGTGAGATTGGTTACATGCTGGTGCCCGGCGTTTCTGAAGAGCCCGCCGCACTCGGCAAACCAGGCGGTCTTGAGGGAGTTGTCGGAGGAGAAGGTCTGCGTACGCAGTGGCGCTCGCAATGGAGCACGGAGAAGACGCAGCTATCGCAGGAACTGAGCGCAACAGAGATTTTTGACGCCGCGATTGCCGGCGATGGTCTGGCGAATGTCCTGCTGGATCGGGCAGCACGCGCGCTGGCTTACACGATCTTCGACATCACACTGATTCTGAATGCATCTCTGTATGTGCTTGGAGGCTCGGTCGGATTGCACGCGGCGCTGCGCGAGCGGACACAAGCGGTGGTGGACATGTATGCCCGACGGTTGCACCCGAAACTTGTCCTGAGCGCGTTGGGCAACGACGCACAACTGATGGGCGCAATTCGCCTTGCGCAGATAGCGTCCTCACAGCCCATTGGCTAAATGGCGGCTTTAATTGCTGATCCAGTTAGATAGCTGAAAGATCGATAAGGGCGTCCAAGTATGGCGCGGTTTTGCTTCCGGTGCTACCGCGGGCGGGAATGATTTGCTGGAGCCGCGGGTGAAGACAACAAGGGCGTTACGAGTATCCAGAGCAATTCCCGGTGTGGTATCGTCCTGTTTCAGCACCGCGACGTGCTCTGCGGGGTGACACGAAGAGGGTGGTTTGGGAGTGGTTTCGTCGCTTCAGACAGCCGAGGTGGACGACGATCTGAAAACAGATCCGCGATGGCAGCTGATCGAGCGCATCCTGGCCACAGGACCGTTTCAGAAATCCGGACGCCTCCGCGAACTTCTGCCCTACATGGCCGAACGGGCAATCCACGGTCACAGTCACGAAACAACGGGACACAATACTTGCAACTGGGTCGATGCAAGCAGCATCTGTTGCTCTTGGCTGCCAGCCTTGCGCATCGGGAGGGCAGCTTACCATCGAGCGCGTCCTGGCTCGGGCCGCCGATCCATTGCACTTGGACAGCCCCTTCTATGTCGGCCTGGGTTTCTGCTCGCATCTACCGATCAAGGCAGATACCGCTGTCTTCTCAAATGTTGTCCTAAAGAACTCGGCTGGTAAGGTGCAATAGTGAATTGGGCTAGGGCTTACTGCGGCAATGCGAAAGCGATGTAGCTGCCGTGAATCGACACCTGCGAGGCAGGCTGTCCCGGGATACGCGCCGAATCCCGGCCGGCAGCGCAGAAAACGATGTACTCGCGACCGTTGCTCTCATACACCGCAGGCATGCCTTCTATCGCGGCAGGAGCCGCATATTCCCAGAGCGTCTTCCCTGTGGAGCTATCAAGCGCGCGAATCTTTCGATCATTTGAGCCGGTAAAGATGAGGCCGCCGGCAGTGACAACCGGGTCCACCTTGGGAAATTGGGAGCCTGTGCCAGTGATGCCTTTCTCGGCGAGCTCCGGCACTTCACCCAATGGCACCTTCCACTGGATGTCGCCGGTGTTCAGATCGTAGGCGGTCAGCGATGTCCACGGCGGGTCGATCACTGGCATGCCATTCTCCGTAATCATGAAGCCGAAGTCACTCTTGTATTCGAGCATGCGCGGATCGCCCGCGGGCGGCGTTGATACCTGTCCGGTCGGGTCGAGTTTTGTTCCGGATGCGGATAACGTGAGCTTCAGCATGGAGGGCAGGTCTTTGCTGATGATGTAGATCCAGCCGTGGACAGGATCGCTTGCGACGCCGCCAAAGTTGGCGCCACCGTTGTTGCCAGGCATCTCGACAGTGTCCTTCGTCGAAGGTGGCGTGAAGAGGCCACTGTTCCGCGCTGCATCAATCCGCTGCTTGAGTCGGTCGTGCTCCTCAGGTGTCAAATAGGGACTGAGGTCGTTGGACGTGAACGCCTGACGCGCGAAGACTGCGGGCTTCGATGGAAACGGCTGCGTGGGCCAGGTCTCTTCTCCCTGCATAGGCGACTTCGGCACAGCGTGCTCTTCCACCGGCCAGAGGGGCTTGCCCGTGACACGATCAAACACCCAAAGGAAGCCTGTCTTCGAGGCTTCCGCGACGATGTCAACCGGCTTGCCGTCGTGGAGAACGGTCATCAGCATCGGCGTACTGGCATTGTCATAATCCCAGACATCGTGGTGCACCATCTGGTAGTACCAGCGCAGCTTGCCGGTGCGGGCGTCCAAAGCGAGCAGGGAATCGCCGAACAGGTTTTTGCCCGTGCGATTGGCGCCGTAGAAGTTGTATTTGGGGCTGGCAGTCGGAACGTAGAGAATGCCGCGCCTGCTATCGAGTGCCATGCCGCTCCAGGCATTGGCGCCTCCCACGGTCTTCCACGCATCTTTGGGCCAGGTATCGTAACCAATTTCTCCGGGATGCGGGATGGTATGAAAGCTCCAAACGAGACGGCCGGAGACGACATCGTAGGCGCGGATGTCACCCGGGCCGGAGTGGTATTCCTCGTTGGTTGCCGAGCCGACGAGGATCAGTTTCTCGAAGATGCGGCCCGGATTGTAGCTCTGCACCAGCGTTAGCGAATCGGGATCTCGGTCGAGCCCTTCGCGTAGATCGACGTGGCCCTCCTTGCCGAAGCTATCAATAGCCTTGCCGGTCCGCGCGTCGATCTCCTGTAGCAGATTGTCTGCGGCGAAGATGAGGCGCGCGTCGCTGCCGTTCTTGCTCTGCCAGTAGGTCAGGCCGCGGTTTGTCAACAGCTGGGTCTTTGCATCAATGCTGTGCGACCACTTCTGGTTGCCGGTCGTTGCATCGAGTGCGAGGATGTGATCCCTCTCCGCCAATGCATACAAAGTGTCGCCGATGACGAGCGGGTTGAAGGCGTAGACAGCCCCGTCTCCGGTGGAGGCGGTCCACATAGGCTTCAACCGCATCACATTGTCGCGGTTGACCTGCTTCAGTGAGGAGTACTGCGCTCCATCCTCGGCGCCACCGTAGGCTCGCCAGCTTGCGTGGGGATCGTTCTGCGCTCTGGCAATGGATAACAGAGACAGGCATGTGAGCGCCTGCGCAATGCGTCGCAAACTCCGACGGCTGAGGGGCATCGTGTGTCCTCTCCTGATGCAAATTCGGTGGAACTAGACGTTGGCGCGGGATCGCCTCGCTGCATCGAGGAGTCCATCACGCCGGCTATCGCGTTCGTTTGCGGAGACTCGTTGTGTACGGCGGCGATCAGCGTATCACTCACTTGCTGCATATTTTGCTGAATCGAGCCAGTGAAGGAAAGCGACGGTGTGAAAGATTTCTCCAATGGCCGGCATAATTCCAATCGCGCCTGAGTAGCGCCAGAGGCGGGTTTGACATGCATTCGCTTCTTTCTATGACCTGTGGTCATTCGCCCTTGTGAAGCGCTACAGCGTGCGGTCGTTTTCCAATTCCGGCATGGCGCTATGCTTTGCGGCATCGGGTCGATGCCGTGCAACGCTGCAGTACCACCTGCGGTCAATTGCGAAACTTCTAGCGACACCAGCAGCTCGTTTTCCGCTATTTCAACGATCGGCTCATCTGTGACGCCTAGGACTCCATTAACCAATGGCCAAATCCATGAGTCTGGGACGAAATGTAGGCATCCTCTATCGTGCTAGCTACTATTGCTGCATTTGTTGAATTTGCAGTAAAGGGGAAGCAAGTGGAAGTGGCTCGCGTGCTCGCTCCACTACTATCGACCAGTCTTCCGGCATTGGTGTTGTGTCGTCGAAGGCTGGCGCGATTTCGGAAGCTTCGACATGCACCGCTACAGTTAATTCGCTCTCTGTTTTTCCTCGATAGACTCCATGCGTTGGTGGTACGTCAGCGTAGTCACGTCCGATGGATGTCCGGATGTGACTATCGTTGGCTACAACATCGTTTGTCGGATCGAATCCAACCCAGCCTAGTTGTGGCAGAAAAGCTTCTACCCAGGCATGGGTCGCACTTGGTGCTCCGCGGTCATGTGCCTCCTTGATCAATTGATCGCTGTGGTAGAGATATCCACTTACATATCTGCACGGAATTTTAAGCAAACGAGCAAGTGCAATCATAATGTGCGCGAAGTCCTGACACACGCCGCGGCGACTCCCCAGTGCGACTTCAATGGGAGAATCTACTGCTGTGCTGCGCGGCAGATATTCAAAACTGCTGTAGATATTACGGCTGATCTCATGCAGCATCGATAGCGGATCATCGCGGCGTACAATTTTCCACTCTGTTGCAAGCCCGCGCAACGGATCGGTTAGTTTGGCGAAGGTGCTGGGTACCAGCATTTCCCAAAAATCGCCTTCTGCCACAAACGCGTCTAGTTCCTGCCATGCTGCAGGAGAAAGCATATCCGGCACCTCCCCCAGCGATTGCTGTTCTACAAGCGAGTGGGCCACGATCACGAGTTGTCGGTGGTCACCCGGAATATCGAAATGATGGACCTGATTTGCCAGATGGTCACGATAGGAGAAGACGCGACACCGGGGACTCACCGAGAGTGAGAAAGTCATGCAGCGTTGATTGCCGTCTCCGCGCGGCTGCATTCGGATCTCCATCGCGCTCTCACATACCGGATGCGCGTAGTCGAAACGTGTGAGGTGCTGAATCGAGTAGTAGCGCATGCTTCTTTCTCTAGCTCATCGCGAGCGCGGTTTGAATGGAGTATTGAATGTAGAGCCGGAAGACACGCTCATGCACCTGCCGGCACTGCTGCAGAATGCTCGACAGATATGCGCCGACATCCTGCGAGAGAACCTCCGTGATACAGACGAAACTCAATGAAGCTTGCAGCCGCCCGGACACTCGGACCAACTCGTCTGCCATATGTAGACCACTCTTGGCACCAATCGCCATCAGGGCACTGCGCAGGCAATCCACCGAATAGCGGACTGAATGTGGAAAATCAGGATTCAGCAACAGGAATTCTGTAATTCGCTCGGGCGTAAAGTCGGCAGTATATGCGTTGCAATAAGCCTCGAATGCACTGCAGCAGCGCAGCATACCTGCGCCCTCGAGAAAGTCGTAGCCGGCCGCGCCGTCATGAGCGAGTTCGGCGCTCTCGCGGTGATAAACATCCAGCAACCTTGTTGTAGCCGCGGCTCGTTCGATATACCGCCCGAGCTGGATGAACTGCCAGCCTTCACCGTGGCTCATCGTCGAGTCGGTCACGCCCTGAAACTGATGAAGATCGTTCACAACCGTAGGCAGAAAGCTGGTAAGTGTGTTGTAGGAGTTCACCTCGCGCTGCGCGGCGGTCGAATTGTGATATAGCCGGTTCAACTGCTGCCATTGTTCTGAGCTCAGTTCATCGCGAACCTGGCGGGCATTTTCTCGAGCGCACCCAATGCAGTTCATGACGGCAGAGGGACTTCGCGGGCTGAAGGTGAGCTCGCGGGTTAATTCGTAGAAATCGCCTTTCCATTCAATCTCGGCCGGCCGACCCAGGCATTTCAGCACACGATTCCATCGCCGTTCCAAGCCAAAATCCGCGGCGGTGCTGGCCTCATCCAGCATCAGACTCATATTCACATCGATTAGACGTACCGTATGTTCAGCCCGTTCCAGGTAGCGGCTCATCCAATAGAGGCTGTCAGCAACGCGGGATAGCATTGTGTCCTCGCTTATTCGTTCACGACCCATGTATCTTTGCTGCCGCCGCCCTGCGATGAGTTGACGACCAGCGAGCCTGCTTTCAGCGCCACACGCGTCAGGCCGCCTGGCACCACGGTCGCCTTGTCACCGAAGAGAACGTAGGGCCGCAAGTCCACATGCCGCGCCTGAATGCCGCCATCCATCAGACACGGCGCGCGCGAGAAGTCGAGCGTTGGCTGTGCGATGTAGTTACGCGGTTCGGCTTCGATCCGCCGGCGAAACTCCTCTCGCTCTGCCGCCGTACTATGTGGGCCGATCAGCATGCCGTATCCGCCCGACTCTCCAACTGCCTTAACCACCAGCTTGTCCAGGTTTTCCAGCGTATGCTGCCGATGCACCGGGTTGGTCATCAGGAAAGTCTCGACGTTATTCAGTAGCGGCTCCTCGCCCATGTAGTAGCGAATGATCTCAGGTACGAAGGCGTAGATCGCCTTGTCGTCCGCCAGTCCCGTACCGAATGCATTCGCCAGAGTTACGTTCCCTGCGCGGTAGGCATTGAACAGTCCCGCTGCACCCAGCATGGAATCTGCGCGGAATGCGAGCGGATCGATGAAATCGTCGTCCACGCGCCGGTAGATTACATCTACGCGTTTCAGTCCTGCGGTGGTGCGCATGTACACGACATTGTCATGGATCACCAGATCGCGGCCCTCTACCAGTTCGATGCCCATTTGTCGCGCGAGATAAGTGTGCTCGAAATACGCGGAGTTGAAGACGCCAGGCGTGAGCACCACAATGGTTGGCTCCGGGCGTCCCTCCGGGGCCAGCGAACGGAGTGTTGCCAGCAGGGCCTGCGAGTAATGTTCGATTGGCCGCACATCGTAAGCCCGGAAGAGTTGGGGAAAGATGCGCTTCATCACGCGGCGACTGGTTAGCATGTAGCTCACACCGCTTGGCACGCGCAGATTGTCTTCCAGCACGACAAACTCGCCGGAGCTCAACCGCAATAGATCTGTCCCGCTTACGGCGATATAGATATTCCGCGGTACCTGCAGTCCGCGCATCTCCCGCCGGAAGTGCCGGCATGTATACACCACCTCTCGCGGCACCTTGCCGTCGGCCAGGATGCGTCCCTCGTTGTATACGTCGTGCAGGAACATATTGAGCGCAGCGATGCGCTGCACCAGACCACGCTCTATATGTGTCCACTCCGTATTGCTGATGATTCGCGGCAGCACATCGTAGGGAAATACCCGCTCAGTGCCTTGCTCCTCGCCATACACGGTGAACGTGATGCCCTGCGTCAGGAATGAAAGATCCGCCGCCTTCTTGCAGCGCTCTATCTCTTCTGGTGGCATACGAGCGAACATATCCAACAGCCGCTTGTAGTGGGGCCGCGTGTTTCCGTCCGGGGTGAACATTTCATCAAACGCCCCATCGAGCACATAATCGCGGAGCATGGAGCTACGAAAGGCTTTTGTATCGCTGAACAAGTGGCTTTGGCCACTCTCCACCTCCGCGCTCAACCAATCCAGACTGGCCCGATCGTTGCTCATGCCGGCATCTCCTCGGTTTCAACGATCGCATCGCTGACAACGAAAAATTTCCTAAGGTCTGCCGCGCCAAAGGCGGTCGTCAAGGCCACATCTGCCGCATCGCGCCCCGTTGCCATTAGCACACGGCCAATCCGGGGCCGATTGTGGCGAGCATCCAACGTCCACCAGCGGTCGCCGAGATAAACCTCAAACCAGGCGCTGAAGTCCATCGGGCGAAGGAGATGCAGGCACACCGATATCGCCCAGATAGCCCGTGGCATAGCGGGCCGGTATATTCATAGCCCGGCAAAAGGTGATCGCCAAGTGCTGGAAGTCCCGGCATACACCTCGGCGCTCGGTGTATACATCCAGTGCCGTCTTGGTAGGACGCGCGAACTGATAACCGAATTCAACTTTTTGGTGTACCCAGTCGCAGATCGCCGACGGCGCGCGGCCAGCCCGGTTCCACGAAGCCAAACAGCTCATGCGCGATTGGCGAAAGCAGGTCGACCTCGCAGTAGCGGCTCGCCAACAGGAACGGCAGCGTCTCCGTGGGCAGCTTCGCCAGCGGACACTCCTCCGCACCTGCACCGTCGGCATCCGGCTTACCGGTGTCTTCGATCAGCGTGGTCCCGTGCAGGTGCAGCTCGCCAGCAGGTGCTATTAAACGGGTGCAGATATTGCCGTAAACATCCCGATACTCATCTTTCACCACACCGGCGTTCGCTTCTAACACATCCGGCACAAGCAAATCGGGTATGCGCGTCGGATGCACGCGCAGCATCGCTATCACCACGACCTCGTGCGGCGTCGCAAACACCATCTCATATCCCAGTCGAATCTTCATCGGCGGAGCTGCAACCCTCCCTGTAGGGAAATTCAGCTCGCTTCGAGCGACGGGGGCCGGAGCGGGGTCGTGCGCGATCGTACCAAGCCGGAGAGCGGAAAAACGCTCTGGGAGAAGTAGGATGCCACGAACCCCGCCTGCGCGCTTGGTTTTCTCAGCCTCCCGGTAGCATTTCTCGGCTGCCTGGGAGAGTATGGACCCCATGACCTATTGTCTCGGCATCATGACGCGGGAGGGGCTCGTCATGGCCTCCGATTCCCGCAGCAACGCAGGCTATGACCAGGTCAACGTCTGCCGCAAGATGCATACTTTCGTTCTCCCGGGAGAGCGAGCCTTCGTCCTGCTCACCAGCGGCAGCCTCTCGCTAACGCAGTCCACCATCACCCTGATACAAGATGACTTCCAACAAGGCAGGGGGCTCGCACAGGTCGACTCCATGTACGCCGCAGCGCGAGCTGTGGGCGATGCTGTGCGGCGTGTCTCAGACCTTGACCGCGCTGCGCTGGAGCGGGATGACTACAACTTCAACATCCACCTGCTCCTCGGCGGAGAGGTCAAAGGCGCACCGCCCGCGCTCTACTGCATCTACCCGCAGGGCAATCCGCTTAGCGCCACACAGGATTCGCCCTACCTGCAGATTGGCGAAGCTAAGTACGGACGCCCGATCCTCGATCGCGGCATCGTGTATGACAAGACGCCCCTCGAGGTCGCCGCACTCTACGCCATGCTCTCCTTCGATGCCACCATCCGGTCAAATGTCACTGTAGGACCACCCCTTGAATTACTGGTCTATCGCGTGGGCGCACTCGACTTCACCGAGTACCGCCGCTTTCCTGCCGACGATCCCGAACTGCTCGAACTGCATGCCCGGTGGGAAACAGCTCTGAGGCGTACTGTCGAAGATTTGCCTCGTCTTCGCTTCAAAGATCGCCCTGCGCCCGTGCAACAGGTACTCATGGAAACGGCAGCTCGGCGTTGAGCCAAGCCTGAAACATCTCTCGCTGTACACGGGGACCCTTGTTAATGCGTCGCTTTGTCCTGCCGATCAGAGATACCACTTGATCTAGACTTGCGGACGTCTGCGGGGAGTATTGGCTGGTACATAAAAGTTGAGGAGTCATCGGAGGTCGGCTGTTTGCTCTCTATCTCTCTGGATTCAAACCGTGGCAGATTGACCGCCGCGATCAATCCGGCCAGCACGGCGACGGTTCTCGCTGCCCTGTCTGAGTCCGCCGCAGAGAGGTGGAGCAAGGAAGCAAAGGCTGGTGAGACACTGCCGCATGTCTTCATAATGCAGGCACTTGATGACCAGGTTTGGGTTCAATCAGCTCGGTCCCACCAGGACCCCGACAGGGTCAGGCCAGCGTGACCCTCCCACAGGCAGCACGGACTATGTGCCAGTGCCGGTATCGGAGATGGGCGCGAGCATGCAGTAGAAGGCCGGGTGTATTTGTTTTCGTGGTATAGCCTCTGAAAAAGCGCGGGCCGGTCCCCAATATCAGAATCAAAACGCGTCACTTGGCCAAGCGGCTGCGATGGAGCTGACCGGCTCATTGACAAGTAGCCTGACATTTCGCTTGACATTTCAAAATTGAATTCGCTACGGTATTGGCCATCGATCGTCGTGGGATCGTTACCACAGGGAAATATACCCAGGGCCCCCACCCGAGACCGCTCAGAGCGGCTCCTTAGGCAGCAACTGATTTGTACGACTTAGTGTTTCAGGAGGCGGTTGTGATATCCAGATTCCAGGACCGTGGTGCGCCACGTCTATCCACCCAGCTTGCAATCCAGTTTCTGGCGTTATGCTTCGTGCTGTTTGCCGCTCGCGGTGCATTTGCGCAGGCAAACGCCGGCATCACCGGAACGGTCACGGATCAATCCGGCGCGGTCATTCCCGGCGCCAATGTGACCGTTACGAACGAGGGTACCTCCGTTTCGAACAAGACGGTCACCAGCACCGCTGGAACCTATTCGGTCACCGGCCTCATCCCCGGCGCCTACAGCGTCACGATCGAGAAAACGGGATTCAAAAAGTCTGTCCAGAATCACGTCAACATCGAAGTACAGCACAACGTCCACCATCAATTTCTCGATGACTAATGGCGCGTACAACGAGACGGTCGAGGTCGAAGCCAGTTCGATCGCACTGAACACGACCGCACCGCAGTTGGGATCGACAATCGAGCCAGTGGTGGTGAAGGCGCTTCCCGACGGAGGTCTCCGGCCGCGGCCGTCAGATCGATTCACTGCAATTTCTGGCTCCCGGCATTACCGGCAGCACCTTCTCCCACCGCATCGGCGGCGGCGTCGATTTTGAGCAGGAGATTGTCTACAACGGCATCCCCGCTCCGCAGCCGGAAACCGAAGGCTACACAACCAACTTCAATCCGCCCTACGAGATGGTGCAGGAGTTCCGCGTCGAGCGCTCGACATTCTCCGCGCAGTTCGGCCTCGGCCAGGGCGCTCTGACCTACCAGATGGCCTCCGGCACGAACCAGTATCACGGCGATCTGTTCGAGATCAACCGCAACAGCTTCTTCGATTCCGTCGGCTTCTTCAACGGACCGGCATGGGGTGGCTCGAACCCGTGACGCCGCCGACGGACCACGAGAACAACTACGGCTTCACCGTCGGTGGACCGATCTCGATTCCCAAACTCTATAACGGGCGTGATCGAACTTTCGGCCACTACAGCCAGGAATGGTACAAGCAGAACAGCGAAAACACCGACGTCTCAACACGGTTCCCACCGCCCTGGAGAAGACCGGCAATTTCAGCGACTTCGTCGATGGCAGCACCGGCGCAGTTGATCCCGATCTTCGACCCGCTGACCGGGCAGCAGTTTCCCCGGCAACTAATCGATTCCGCCGAACCGCATCAGCCCAACGTCGGCGAGCCTTCTGCAATATCTCCCCAATCCCGACCGTCCGGGCAGCGGCGTCGGCGGGCTGGACTCCAACAAGAGCTTCGCCCCTTTCATCAATCCGCACATTCAGCACGTGTGGGGCTTCACCGTCGACCAGATCCTGACGCCGAAGCAGTCCCTGCACTACAGCCAATGGCGCAACAGCTTCAGCAACTACAGCTTTGACAACCATCCCGTCTGGTGATTCGTCAGCCCAACCCGCTGAACAGCATGAAGTATGAGCCGGCGTTGGGCAGCGGCTTCCTGCTGACCTACAACAACACGCTGACCCGAATCTGGTGATGACCGCCGGCTTCGGCTGGATTGGCGAAATCAACAACCAGTTCAACCAGACCAAGTACAGCTTCCCCGCAGTCGCAGGGCGGAGTCATTCCCACCAACATCACCTTCGACGGACAGCACGCGCCGACCAAGTGGGGCACACAAGGCGCATGGCTGCAGTCGATCAATCGCAAGCTGGGCATCGCGATCGTGAACAACTATCTGTGGAGCCACGGCCGCCATACCTTCAACATCGGTTGGGAATTCCGGCAGGTCGTACCAGGATGACAACGAAGAGCAGACCGCCGGCGGGCGGTTCAACTTCAGCCAGACAGCACAACTGCCGATCCCGCCAATTCTGGCACGACCGGCAGCGCGTTTGCCAGCTTCCTGCTCGGACTTGCCTGACACCGCCAACCGCAGCAACTCGCAGGAGTTGCGGCTGCGCAACCTGGACTTCTCGCCCTACATTCAGGACGACATCAAGATCACACCCAAGTTGACCGTGAATCTCGGCCTGCGCTGGGACATCCAGGTGCCTTTCACGGAGAACAACAACCTGATCGTGTTCTTCAATCCGAACAGCTCCGAATCCGGCAGCTGGCAATCTGCCCGGCGCGGCAACCAAGTTCGGCAACTGCACCGGCTGCGCCGGATTACAATCGGGCAGATATCCACTGGGGCCACTTTGGACCGCGCATCGGCTTTGCCTACCAGATCAACAACAAGATGGTGGTCCAAGGCAGGATTCTCCGTCGCCTTCCTGAACGGCGGCGCATACGAGTACGGAACCAGCAAGGTGGCCGTGAACTACGGCAACCTGCTGGTCGGTTCCTTTACTCGCGGCAGCACCGGCGGTACATCTTCGTCTTACGGAAGCTGGGACACCAACATCACTGCCCAATCCCTCAGCCGACGCCGCTTCAGCCCAAGCCTCGGCGTCGGAACGCAGATCAATGATTTCAGCAAGAATGACGGATTCGCTCCATACAGCCAGCAGTGGAACGTGAACGTGCAGCGCGAGTTACCCTATAACACGTTCGTCACCGCAGCATGGGTGGGCAATCGCGTCATCCACCTGCCAAGCCAGTTGAATACTCCCAACCAACTGGATCCGGCAAGTATTTTGGTCTGGGTACCGATCTGCAACTGAGTTTGCCGACGGCTCTGCACAGGCGAAGGGATATACGTTGCCGTATCCGAACTTTGTAAAGGACTTCGGCGGATCGGCGACGGTTGGCCAGTCGCTGACGCCTTTCCCGCAGTACTCTTACATCTTCAACAACTTTGAAGGTTCCGGCACGACCTACTACCAAGGTCTGCAGTTGCAGGTAGAAAAGCGCTTTACCAATGGCCTGTCGTTCCTTGCGGGGTACACGCTCTCGAGGCTGTGGGACAACACCAGCAGCGGCTTCAGCAGCTTTACCGCGGCTGCTCTGAACAAGTACAACCAGAAGCCGGAGTGGGCCGTATCCGGTGCGGACGAGACCAACACCTTTGAAAATGAGCGGCACCTATGAACTGCCGATTGGGCCCGGCAAGAAGTACTTCACCAACAAAGGAGTGACCGGACAGGTCCTGGGTGGCTGGCAGGTTGGCTGGATTCTCGACTACGAGGGCGGCCAGCCGTTGTGCGGCTGCAACAATGGCCAAATCATGGAAAATGGCAATCCATATCCCGGAAAATCGACGTCGGGACCGAACGTAACATTGCGTCCGGATCGCGTTCCAGCGTGAAGCTCAGTACCGCGTCCTACAGCAAGGTCAGGGACCAGTTCGTGGGCAAAGGAACAGCGCAGATTTTCAACCCGAAGGGCTTCGCGCTACTCCGTCGCAATATGTTCTCGGCAATGCAACGAGAAATTACTCAGAACTTCGTGGCCCGGCTAACTACAATGAGAATGCCAATGTACGAAAGCACTTCTACTTCGGTGAGCGCTTCCAGGGCATTCTGCAAGTTGACTACTTCAACTTCTTCAATCGAACGCATGTTCTATCCGCCTGACGCCAACAACAGCGACGGCACATTCGGACAAGTGACTCAGCAAGGTGCAAACAATGCAAATCGGTCCTCACAACCGGCAAGGACAGGTCCAGTTCCGATTAGAATTCTGAGATTACGACTGGCGTTCATGTCCTCCCAGCCGGACTGCTGCATGCAGTCCGGTTTTTCTTCTCAGTGTCCGCTGCAATAAAATTAATGCTCTAATGCGGGTGTCATGAAATCGGCCCCTCCAGCCATGGTCCTCGCGTCATGTGCGGCAATGGATCGGCGCACTGTCTCTTGCGCGCTGACCATTGCGGTCGTGCCTGGCGCTCCACGCGCTGCCGCAACAGGAGGAAGTCACGCCCCAAGTGCAGCAACTCTATGGGGAAGCACAGGCTGCTCAGCAGCGGGATGACACCACGGCGGCCATCCAGAAGTATCGCGAGATGATCCGCCTCGCGCCCCATCTCGCGCCCGCCTATAACAACCTCGGACGGCTCTATTTCAATCAGCACGACTACGACGCATGCAGCCGAGACTCTGGCCCAAGGCCTGGATCTTAATCCGAACATGCCAACTGCTTCAGCGATGCTGGGAATGAGCTACCTCGAAACGGGGCACGCGGACAAAGCAGAAGAGCCGTTGGAAGCGGCGCTCCGCGCGAATCCGAAAGACGCTCTGGTCCAGATGGCGCTTGGCGAAGACGCGTATCCGCCTTCACAACTATGAAGGTGCCGCCGTCTTGCTGAAGCGCTATACGGACGAGAATCCGCGTGACCAGGAGGCGTGGTATCTGCTTGGCAAGACTTATCTGCAGCTATCGGAGGATTCCCTTGGAAAGATCAATCAGATCGATCCCAACTCCGTCGTAGCGCATGAGGTTGCTGGTGAAATTGACGAGAGCATGCACAATTACGACGGGGCTCTGGTGGAATATAAGAAGGCGATCGACCTGGCTCCCAATCAGCCAGAACCGCACATCCACATGGCCAACGCCTACTGGTCAATCGCTAAGTGGGAGTCGGCGCGCACGGAATTCGAGGCAGGGCTGGTCCATGATCCCAACAACTGTACGGCTCACTGGAAGGTGGGCAACTCCATTTTAGAGGCCAACGGCGATGTCAACGAGGCGCTCACGCACTTGAATAAGGCGGTAGCGCTGTGTCCCGATCTGATGCAGGCCAGAGTGGATCGCGCGCGGGCGCTGATCAAAAGCGGCAAGCAACAAGATGCTTTGCCGGACCTGCAAGCCGCCGAAAAGGAGAGCCCTGACGAGCCCTCCATCCATTTCCTTCTCGCTTCCGTATACCGGGCGCAGGGCAACACGGCAGCCGCTCAGGAGGAGACCCATACCTACGGGCGCCTGCAGCGGCGACAGAGCGAAGGAGTCGCCGCACAAGCAAATGAATCGCTGGATATCAAGAGCACCGCTCATTAAGCAGCGCCGGTCGTGCATTGCGCAGGATTCGGCTGCATGTGAATTGTTCTCTGCCGGCGTGCTTGTGTTCGCGCTTTTCTGCAACTTCGCGACAGCGCAGCAGCCTATGCCTGTTCAATCCACTCAGGGTGGGGCAAGCACCGGAGGTGTCTATGCGCCCGTGCACGATGCGGAGCATCGGCCGATCACGGCAGGCGGCTTTGTCGAGGACGGACCGATTGTATTTCAGGACGTCTCAAGGCAGGCCGGTCTGACTGCCTGGCACTATGCCGCTGGCTCCCCGGACAAGAGCTATATCGTGGAATCACTTGGAGGCGGCGTGGCACTCCTGGACTACGACGACGATGGGTGGCTCGACATCTACCTTGTCAATGGCATGACATACGACGCGATGAACGGCAAAGCAGAAGCGCCTCATGCGGCGCTCTTTCATAACAATCACGATGGCACATTTACGAATGTCGCGGCCCAGGCGGGCGTCACGAATGACCGCTGGGGCGTTGGTGTAGCCGTGGGTGACTATGACAACGATGGCTGGCCTGACCTGTACGTCACAAATGTGGGGAAGAACCGGCTCTACCACAACAACCATGACGGCACCTTCACGGACGTCGCGGAGAAAGCGGGCGTTACGGTCGGCGGCTGGTCGACCGGACCTACGTTTGGCGACTATGACGGCGATGGCCGGCTGGACCTGTTTGTGCCGGGCTATACGTATTATGACTTCCATAATCCGCCTGCCGCCGGCTCTACGTCTGTTGTGTCCAATTACTGTCAGTATCGAGGTACAAGTGTGTTCTGCGGGCCGCGCGGATTGAGGGGGGAGCACGATCACCTCTTTCATAACGACGGCGGCGGCCGCTTCACCGATGTAAGCCAAAAAGCGGGAGTCGCCGATGCGCCTGGTTATTTTGGCCTGGCATCGTTGTTCGTTGACCTTAACGATGATGGAAAGCCCGAGCTTTTGGTGGCCAACGACTCAACACCAAACTATCTCTATCGTAATAAGGGTGACGGGACCTTTGAGGATCTGAGCTTTGAGTCAGGTTATGCAGTGAATCGTGATGGACGAGAAACGGCGTCGATGGGTATTGCGGTTGGCGACGACAGAAATATCGGACGTCTGGACATCGTCAACACGGATTTCTCGGACGACTACAAGGTGCTCTATCGAAATGAAGGCGATCTGAACTTCGTTGATGAAAGTTATGAAGCTGGAATCGCACAGTATGGGATTCCATTTCTCAGTTGGGGAGACGGCTTCATCGATTACGACAACGACGGCTGGAAGGACCTCTTCATAGCCAACGGCCACGTGTACAAACAGGTCGACCAGCACGACTGGGGTACCAGCTTTGCGCAGCGCCCTCTACTATTACGGAACACCGGTCGCGGCAGCTTCACGCTCGTGCCAGCGGTTAAGGGTACAGGACTGGCGGCAGTAACCTCGGCGCGCGGGGCGGCATTTGGCGACTTGTTCAACGACGGCAAGATCGACGTTGTGTTGAACAATCTGGATTCCAGCCCGACCCTTCTGCGGAATGTGAATCCTGATCAGCATCACTGGATCGAGTTCCGGCTCATAGGCGGAGCTGGCAAGCCGCGCGACGCGGTCGGTGCTGCCGTATTCGTGACTACGGGCAAAATCACACAGCGCGGCGACGTGCTGAGCGGGGGCAGCTTCGCATCTTCGAATGATCCACGCGTGCACTTCGGGCTGGGCGGCCGCCACAACGATCGATTCTGTAGTAGTCCGCTGGCCGGGAGGAGGACCGACCGAAAAGCTTGCCGTTCCTGGAGTGGATCGCATTTTTACGGTGCAGCAGGGCCGCGGTGTTACTCTCGAATATTGTCCCAAGTGCTCAACGGAAAAGCATAAGTAAGATGCGATTTAGAGTTGTATGTCTGCTTCTGCTGCTGTTTTCGGTGCTAGCAGGCGCGCAGGTGCCTCAGCCGATGCCGGCCCATGTGGCCGATGCAGTCTGCGAACACTGCCACAGAGACATTTATCAGCGATATCTGCCCACTCCTATGGCCCATGCCAGCGGAGTTGCTGCGGAGAATCTCATCCCCGGCATGTTTGTCCATGCAGGCAGCAATGTGGAGTACACGGTCTCAAACGAAAACGGCAACGCGTATCTCTCTTTCCGAAGCAAAAAGGATGCCAGTGTTTCTGGGCAATATCGGCTGGCTTATTTTCTTGGGTCAGGTCATCTGGGTACAACATATCTCTACACAATTGACAGATATCTCTTTGAATCACCGGTGGCCTGGTATTCGGCCTCCCACGGGTATGACATGAAGCCGGGTCTGGAAGAGATGAAGCAGATGCCGCCCGCTCTGCCAATACAGAGCAGTTGCCTGCGATGCCACATGAGTGCTGTTCAGCCTAGCGACCCCGGAACAATCAATCGTTACACAGGCGCGCCTTTTCTTCACGGGGGCATTACGTGCGAGGCATGCCACGGAGATGCGCAACAACATGTAAGCAGCCGCGGCAAAAAGCCTATCGTCAATCCGGCACGCCTGTCTTCCGAACGCCGCGATTCTGTGTGTATCAGTTGCCATTTAGAAGGGGATGTCTCTGTGGAGCGAGCGGGGCGGTCTGCGTTGAATTACCGTCCCGGCGACCCTATCTCTGACTATCTAGCTTTCTATGTCTATACGGGCAACAACCTGACCGCTCGTGGTGTCAGCGAAGTTGAACAACTCGCGCAGAGTACTTGCAAACGTATGAGTGGGGATCAAATGTCGTGCACGAGCTGTCACGATCCCCACTTTACGCCGCCTCCGGAGCAACGCGTCGCGTTCTTTCGGGCCAAATGTCTCGCCTGCCACAGCCAGCCGCGTTTCGCCGCATCGCATCATTCGGAAAACCCCGATTGCACAAGCTGCCACATGCGCCACACTGGAGCACAAAATATCCCGCACGTTGCGTGGACGGATCACCGGATTCTCAGACTGCCCTCAGCGTCCTCCGTTGATAAAGAGCGCCTAACGGGTGGGGAGTTGGTGCCGGTGTTTTCGCCCCACGTTACAAAGCGAGATCTTGCTATGGCGTATTACCAAGCGCTGCTGGAAGGAGATAGGTCGGCCGAGCCCAAGGCTTGGGACTTACTGCGACAGCAGGGAAGCGCAATAGCGAACGACGGGGCGGCACTCGATGCCTTCGGCAATCTCAGCGCAGAGCGCGGAGATACCCCGACTGCACGGCAGTCATTTGAGCAAGCTTTGAAGCTCGATCCACGCGACCTTACGGCGTTATCCAACCTCGGCATATTGGAGGCAAAGCAGGCCAACCTGGAGGCCTCCCTTAAGCTGTTGCGGTCGGCCTTTGATGCAAATCAGGATGTCGCCGGCCTGGCGATGAATTTGGCGCGCGTGCAGTGTATGGCAGGTGATGCGGCAGGCGCACGCGCCACGATTGACGAGGCCCTCGCCTACGGTCCGGGATTGCAGGACTTGCAGCGCATGCGCGAACACCTGTCAGAATGCAAAGCGGGCGGTCACGCGGGAGCAGGGCAATGAAACGTGTCATCATGAGCGTCGTTTATTCTGTGCTGCTTAGTACAGGGTCTGCACCCGCTCAACCGCAGCCTGCGGCTTTGCAGACGGCGCGCTCGCTCCTGGCAACGGATAAGGTCCAGGAGGCAGAAACAACAGTTCGGACGTATCTCAGCGAGAATCCATCTTCTGTCGAAGGTCATTTTTTGCTCGGAGATATCTTGTTTCGCGAGGAAAGAGCACGTGAATCGCTTGCCGAGTTCACCGCCGGAGCAAAGCTTGAGCGCCCCGGCCCCCGCGAACTAAAAACCGTGGCGTCGGACTATGTTCTGCTTGGGGATTTGGAAGATGCGGACAAATGGTTTTCCGTGGTCACGAGGGACACGCCGAATGATCCAGAGGCTTGGTATCTGCTCGGACGAACCAAATACAACGAGAATCGGTTTGCGGAAGCTATCAACAGCTTTGAGCGTGTTCTGGTTCTCCGGCCGCGGGATGTTCAGGCGGAAGACAACCTGGGCTTATCGCAGCAGGGATTGGGTCACACAGACCTAGCAAAGGGCGCCTTCGAGAATGCGATTGCATGGCAAGGCAGCACCCCGGTAGATGCGCAGCCGCTGTTGAATATTGGGATCCTGTTGACCGACCAGGGTGAGCTCGCTGGAGCAGTCGAGCAACTGGAAAAAGCTGCTGCATTGGCTCCCGACAATCCAAAGATTCACGAGGAACTGGGCCGCGCGCTGCAAGCCAAGGGCGATATCGAAGGCGCGCAGGTCCAGCTTGAAAGAGCAGTCAAACTCGCGCCGAATGCCGCTGGATTGCATTTTAAACTGGGGCAGATCTATCGTCGTCGGGGACTGAATGAACGCGCACAACAGGAGTTCGCAATCTGCGCTAAATTGAATGGCGCACATTCCTCGACCGAAGTGCCGAACCCGTTTTCACCGACAAAGCCAACACAGCATTAACGATAGAAATGGCTCTCGCCATGAACCTCACACGTTCGGCCATCAGGGCGGCCAACGAATAAGCAGCACTAAGCGTCGGAGAGCAATCAGAACACGGCGTAGAGCCAGCCTAACGGCAGGCGAGTTGTCGAGAGTAGCTCGATTCGCTGCCTGTTGAAACGTCTTCGGCATTGGCCACGACATGCACAAAGATAAGTGTTCATGGCTCAACAACAGTCAGCGAGTAGTGGCCGCGGTTCTTTCCGTGTACCACCAACGACGAATTAACTACGCCGAGTAGGTGGCGGGATCGCTGGTGCTCGGGCGCCCGGTCTCCACATGCCCCGCAAACCTGCGCAGATATCTCGCTTCGCCGGACGTTATGCTCAAGTCGTACCAACCGAAGCTGCTGTCCAGATGGTATTCGTGTTGCTGCTCTTCTCCGGACGCAACGACAATTTCCTGACGTATACCGGTGTATCGTTCTGTTACCGTCACGGTGACCGGCTGTGTGCCTGCATTGGTGAGCGATAGCAACACGATTTCCTGCCCGGCGATGTAGATGATTGTTGCTTCTGCGCCACTGTTCGCCAGATCTCCACGGAAATGCCGGAGATAGCCGTGGGGCCCGTGCACTGTCAGGTCGTAGGCTCGCATGTCGCTTTCGGCTCGCCAGTTGTCGGCGAGTCGGTCTCCAGCTGAGACCGCATACCGGCGCGGTGCAGATTCCAGGCTGCACTCCATCGTGCACGGAAAATGCCGCACCTACATTGCCGGCGTTCGTGAACTGTATATGGAACTTATCGACGTCAGCATGACCATCGACCATCAGGAGATAAGAAAGCGGCCGTGATTTGCGCGTGCCAGGTTCCTGCTGTGGCATCGCCTGCTCCTCGGGCACATGGTACGGATGGTGCAGTGTGGCCACTGGCTTTGGAACCGCGAAATGCGCAATGGCGGTCTCAGCGTGATTGGAAAAGTCGAAGGCTGCCGTCAGATCGCCGCAGACAGCGCGACGCCATGCGCTGATGTTTGGCTCCTTCACTCCAAATCGAACCTCAAGAAACCTGAGAACAGAGGTGTGGTCGAATACCTGGGAGCAAACCCAGCCGCCCTGCGTCCAGGGAGAGACGATGGTCATCGGAACGCGTGGCCCTAACCCAATCGGCTGTAGCCCCGCGGTTTTGGAGCCGGGAAGAAGGGGATGCTCCTCCGCAGGAAAGCGATCCAGGTCGAGCAGTTCGTCTTTGAGACTTGCTTCCAGATCGCTGGAGACCATGCCCCCGGCTTCCGGCTCGCAGGACAAGGGCGGCATGGGGGGAACGACGTGATCGAACAATCCATCGTTTTCGTCGTAGTTCAGGAACAGGACTGTTCGGCTCCAAACTTCCGGATTTTCTGTGAGTGCTTCGAGCACTTTGTGAATAAAGTAAGCGCCGTCCGTTGGCGATGCCTCCGGATGCTCGCAATACTTGTACGGAGCAACAATCCAGCTCACCTGTGCCAACCTTCCGGCGACGGCATCGTCGCGCAGATCCTTCAGCGTGTGATTGGTGACACCTTTTTGTACCAATGGACCGTTGGGATCCGCGCCTTCCTTCAACTGGTACGCCGCAAAGAATTCAAGGGAATTGTCAGTGTAGTTATCGGTGGGCGTCCCTGGCTCGCCAGTTCCTCCCTGGTAGAGCCTCCAGCGGACGCCGGCTGCTTCCAGTCGTTCCGGATACGTGGTCCATGTGTAACCGTTGGTATTAGAGCGCTCCCATAAGCCAGGGCCATTCGGTTTGCGTCCCATGACGTTGCGTGGATCGCATGTACCGCTCCAGAGATAGATGCGATTCGGACAAGTATTCGCGTGTACCGAACAGAAGTAGGCGTCGCACAACGTGAATGCTTCGGCGAGCGCGAAATGGAAGCTTACATCCTGGCGCTTGAGATAGCCCATGGTGAGCACATCCTGCTTTTGTGTCACCCATTCGTTCCAATGCCCATGGTTCCACGCCCCGTGCCCGCTTGCCCAACCGTGATCGGTTCCAGCCTGGTGCTCAGTGGTTCTCTTCGGATTGATGTACCACGGGAGCACATGCGTGGCATCGGAGCGGAGGCCGCGATTTTTATAGTGTTTGGTTTGGACGTGGGCCGGAGCCTGATACCAGACCGGCTTACCGTTCGGCAACAACACTGGCCGGGGGTCGCTGAAACCGCGCACGCCACGCATCGTGCCGAAGTAGTGGTCGAAGGAGCGGTTCTCCTGCATCAGGATGACGACGTGTTCCACGTCGCGGATGGTACCGGTGCGGCTGTCAGGAGGAATTGCCAAGGCCTTGCGAATGCTTGCGGGCAGCATGGCCGCTCCAGCCGCGGTTGTAGTCATGCGAAGGAAATCACGTCGGCTATTTTTCAATGTCATGGAACGCTGACCCGTGTATGTAACGCGGTGTTTTCGGATGGTGACAGCGAGAGAAATGCCGAAGGATTTCGACGCCCTCTATCGCATTCCATCACTTTTCGGCAGCTGGATAAAGGTATGTGGTTGCAGGAATTGCTAAGTAAATTCCCGCAACCGCAGTTGACCTAGTGGACTGCGCCTCAGAATTCCAGCCGCATGGAGACCTGACCGGAGCGGGCGCCGCCGAAGTCGGAGCCGATGGTGTTGGTGATCAGGCCGAAGCTCGTGTTGCTGATGTTGGTTGTTGGATCGCCCAAGGTTGGTGTGGTTGAGGATGTTGGTGAAAGTACCCTCGGCCCGCAGGTGTACTCGCTCCGTAATGGGGAAGGTCTTGCTGAGACCGCTCGAGAGGTTGATGGTGCCGGGACCAACTACGGAACCGACCTGCGCATTGCCGAAGCGGCCGATGGGATTTGGTACCGGGCTAAGGGCTTGGCCTGTCGTGGGGTCAAAGCCGGCGCCGGTGGTGCAAGGGGTTCCGGGCGTCCAGCCCGGAATAACCCGGGCAGGTGAATGCCGCGGGATTGATCCAGTTGGTGCGGCTGCGACCTGCGGGCTTGACGCTGACGTTGAAGTTGCGATCCGGAGCCTGGTTGCGGTGGCCGCCGTCAAATCCGGCGGCTGCGCCGTTAAGACCGGAGCCGGTGCCGGAGGGGTCGCCCTGCCCACTGGGGAAGTAGGTCGATTCGAAGGGTCCGGTCTGCCACAGGAAAATATTGGAGAGTTGCCATCCACCCACGAAGGCATCAGCCAGCCGAGACATAGAGCTGCCGAACTGGCGTCCGCGTCCGATGGGAAGGTCGTAGACGGCAGGTTGTGTTCCAACGATGACGCCGCGTGCCGAAGACGTTTCCGAAGTCTTCTGCACGGTCGAGGATGGAGGTGGCGCGCGCGCCGCCACTCTCGCCGGCGAAGCCATTGTTGGCAGGGCCCTGGTTGTCAGAGAGCGCCTTCGCGAAGGTGTAGGTGGAGTCGATCTGCAGGCCTTTCTGGAAGCGGTGGCTGAAGTCCACCTGTGCCGAATGGTAGCTGGCGTTTGCGCCGGTGGCACGCGTATTGATGCGGCCCCAGTTTGGAAACAGGCGCGCAGTGATCGGCTGGTTGAAAGCAGAGACGGTATTGGAGAAGGGCAGCGTGTTTTCATCCGGCGCCCATACCAGTTGGTGCGTCTCCGAACCGATGTAAGAGAGTCGGCCGGCATAACCGGAACCGAAGTCACGATCGACGCTTAGCGACCACTGCTCGGTGTAGGGGTCCTTCCAGTTCGTGCTGTTGGCGGTGCCGAAATAGTCCTGCCCATAACATGTCGTGCAGCCGCCATTGCCGGCGCCACCATAGATCTGCGGCCACTGATAGCCAATGGCGTTGGTCGCGGTGTCGTAGGTATTCGTGTACTGCGTGGTCTGCGCCTGCAGCGTGCCAGTGAGTGAATAGAAGTTGGAGCCTAGCAGCGTGATGTTATAGAGACCGAAGCCACCACGGACGACCGTCTTGTCGTCGCCGAGAGGGCGATAAGCGAAGCCGAATCGCGGCATGAAACGCAGGTGCGGATATTTCTTCAGTCCTGCAGGATATCCCGCCTGGCTGTTGGTGAGGACGGGCATGCATGGCGCACCATTGACGACAGCGGAGTTGGTGTTGTTCACTCCGTCCGGATCGCAGGCATTGGCGCTGGCAAGGAATGCTTGCGCGAGCAGATGCTGCTTGCCATTGGGGTAGATGGAGCGTCCGGCCAGCTGAAGGCTTGGGTCGAAGTTGCCGATATCACCGTTAGGGTCATAGTAGCCGGGCAACAATTCGTATCGCAATCCGTAGCTCAGGCTCAGATTCGGATTCACCTTCCACTGGTCCTGGCCGAAGAAGGCGTAGTGGGTCGACTTGCCATCATTATCTTGCGCAACGACGTCGTAGAAAGTTTGATACGGAAGGCCGGTGAGGAAGTCAGCGAAGTCGACGCCGGTAAACAGGCCTGCGCTACCTGACGTGTTGTACTGGAACGTGCCATAGTTGTCAGAACCATTGAAGCCCAGCGGCGTGATGGCTTCGACAGTGCTGATGTCCAGACCGAACTTCATCTGGTGGCTTCCCTTGGACCAGCTCAACTGATCTGTGTACACGAAAGTATTAGATTTCGTGACGGAGCTGAGCCGGTCCGCATTCAGCGCGCTGAGATTGTTGAAATCCAACTCCGGAATGCCGTTGTAGAAGAGGTTCTCAAGGCCATTCAAGCCCAGACCCTTCGTAAATGCAGTGCCATCGAAGCTATTGGTCTGACCGGTGCTGTAGCGCACAAAACCAAAGCCAAATTCGTTGATGAGCGAGGGGGTGAGGGAGTAGTTCGCGCTGATCTTCAGCACACGGCTCTTGTTGGCGTTCTGTGCGGAGGGAACGTTCAACGGTTCGGGGCTGGTGGTGGGGTAGTTCTTAAAGGTAAACCGCCCCCAGAGAAGAAACTTCTGGTTCGCTCCAAAGTACTGGTCGGCACGGATATCAAACTGATCCGACGTACCGCTGGAGTCCTTGTTCACGATGTAGTTGGGGCTACCGTCATCCACGTAGACGCTCGGGTCGCCAACGTTTGGATCGGGATAAAAGGAGAGCAGCTTCTGCGCGGCAGAATTTATGGACGGCAGCTTCGTTCCGTAGCTTCCGCCGGTGAAGGGGTTATGCAGCGCACCGCTGAAATCCGGAGAGCTGTACTTCGAGAAGTCTCCCTGCTTCATCAGAGTGCTGGGAACCTTGTATGTGTAGGGCGTGGTGGAAGGGTGTCGCCATCCTTCATACGCGCCAAAGACAAAGGTTTTGTTGTGACCGTTATAAATGTGTGGAATGACGACCGGGCCGCCAAAACTGCCGCCGAAGGTGTTCGCGATGAGCTTGGGTTTCACTTTCGTTGTGGGGAAGGTGTAGGGAATCGCATCGAAGGCTGCATTCTGGTGGTACCAGAACGCAGCTCCATGGATGGTATTGGTCCCCCCCTTCGTGGTGATCGTGAGCTGCCCGGGCTGACCGTATTCCGCATTGTTCAGAACCCCATCCGCGCGCACCTCCGAGATCGATTCACTGGACGGAAATGCGTCGCCAATGGCTCTATTGCCGCCGGTAGCGCTGCGGACGGTGATGCCATCGACCGCGGTCTCGCTCTGAAATGGCAGTCCACCCTGGAGCGAGAAAACAAGAGACCCACCCGAGGCGTCTGCCTGAACCCCCGGGAGGGTGCCAAGTATGTTGTAGGCGCTGGTGCCTGCGGCGCTGGCACGGGTGTTCACGGGCAAGTGGGAAACGTCCGTGGAAGAGAAGGTTGCGCTGATGGAGGGCGTGTCTGTGTCGATGGCGCTGACCGCATCACCCGAAACATTCACAACCTGATCGAAGCTTCCAACGGACAGCGACGCATCGATACGGAGCTGTTGCTGAGTGTTGAGAACGGCTCCAGTAACCGACCATTTCTGGAAACCAGGCTGCGAGACCTCGACCGTATACCGCCCTGCTTTCACATCGAGGAAGGCATAGTCGCCCTGTGCGTTGGACTTCGCGGTACGCACGGTCCCCTCTCCGTTATTGGTGAGGGTGACGGTGGCGTCTGGAACCAAGGCGCCGGCAGTGTCTTTCACGGTGCCAATGATGCTGCCCTGGGTGGACTGCGCATAGCCGTTTACGCCAGACAGAGAGATGAAAAGCAAGGCCATCGGCAACAGTAACTGCAAGCATCGTAGGCGGGGCGTGCCTGATTTTTTCGGCATAATGGTTCCTCCTGGAAGTTAAGCAATATAGCCCTTGATTTTGTGTAGCTCCGCACACCGCGGCAGCCTACTTGCCTGACTAAGTCAGCAGGGCAAACCGGCGCGTGAGCCGTATGTGGCGTATGGTCGTGATGCATGTTGCAGACCATTCCATCCGCCTGTTTGGCCACGGACCGTGAATGTCCGCGCAGATGCAAGGCCTTCCCACACGGAACATAGCGCTTTACCGCTAAAGCCCGTTATCGAGATTTGGCAAAAGGAATGAAGTCAGGAGCGGCGAAGCAAGGTATCGGAGGGTCTTTCGCCGAAGAGCTTCTTGTAGTCACAGGCAAACTGGCTCGGGTTCCAGAAGCCCCACTGAGCGGCAAGGTCCTGCACATCGATAAGCGGGCGTTGTGGCGCGCGTAAAGCCCGCCGTACTCCATTCATCCGCAGCGTGCGCAAGTACGTGCCGGGACTGATGCCACTCACCTCATGGAATGCATACTGCAAGGTGCGGCGGCTGACATGGAAGGCGCGGCAAAGCTGAGGAATGGACAGAGGCTCGTCTTTATGCGCCAGCGCAAAATCGCGTACCCGCTGCACCAGTCGATGGCGACCGGTATAGGTAAGAGAAGGAATCTCCGGCGGCATGCCGGCCATGCAGTTCGAAGTAATGACGGCCAGCAGCGCGTCCCGCAGTGCGTCACGGGCCTGCTTGCGATCCACTCGCAGTCCGTGCTGAAACAGGGGAAGCAGTAGGTCCTCCAGCCTGTCGCGCTCAGTGTTGCGAGTGTGAAGTATCTCGCAATCCAGCACCGAAGGAGGTAGCGTTGTTTGTTCCATTTCGGCGATGTAATTGAGCAGGAGTTGCTTTTCGACTACCAGTCCCAGGATGCGGAACAAGGAAGGAGTCATGAGCTCAAATTCAATTCCGCCGGGACGCACTGCGATGTCGCGTCGCTCGAGAGCGCGTAGTCCGATCCGGCCCGGCGGTCCGTCACCTACCGGAATTCCGAACCAAAACGCGCCCTTCCACACCTCACAGCTCTGGCGAACAGCATGACTGGTCGTCTCCTCGAAGATCTGCAACTGCGAATCAAGCCAGAGTTCGCGCAAGGTACCTTGAAAGCGTCCTGGAGCCAACTGGTCATAAGACTGCTTCCACCCAGTCAGATTGGCCGCATGGTCATCTGCATCGGTGGCAATCGAGACTCGGACGCCATCCATAGATCGTCGTTGCGCACCATCGCAAACAGGCTTATCCGCCCAGAGCATTCCTGACGTCTCCTCAAGGAGGATTGTGTGCGAAGATTATGCCTTCACCTCGTTAACAAACAAATGAAATCGTCCGCGAAAGATTTCAAAGGGCAGCCCGCGAGTGAGTAAGTTGTTCCTGCGATGCGAGTTTCTGCAATTTGCCGGCGCCGCCGCCGTGACACCATCGGCATGGGCACAGCACCCCGGTCGAACATCGAGGGACGGGCCACTCTTGACGCGGGCCGGTGGGAGGAAGCTGCCTGCCAGCGAATCGAAGGAGTGGTGCGCCGGCTTGGCGCGGGCAGTCCGAGCTATGATCGCGATCATCCGCCCTATGCGGTCTTCGACTGAGACAACACTTCGATCGTGAACGATACTGAAGAAGCGTTGTTGCTCTTTGAGATCAAAACGTTTTCTTTCCGCTTACCCTCTCACTTTGCCGAGGTGCTGCGTTCCGGGGTTCCCGCAGGCCCGTTTTCATCGTCCGTTCACAACATGGCCGGTCATCCACTGGATCGCGATGCACTGGTCGACGACATTGCGGGTGACTACCGCGAATTGGCAACGGTTCCGGCGGCGGCCTTTGCGCAGTCCACTCAGCTGCCATATTTTGAGCGAAACTCCTTTTCTTCTAGGCCGCCGTTGACGCGAGTTGGTCCGCGCGTGGCTTACCCATGGGTGATTTACCTGTTGAGCGGTTATACGTCTCACGAGGTGGAGCAGCTTGCCGCACGATCCAACGATCGGGGTCTTGGCTCTGCTCTGGAAGAGGCACATTCACCAGTTCAGAGAGGCAGCCGGGCAAAGCACGCGTCGTCGAGATCGCGCATCGTCGGGGGACTGCGGGTTACCGGAGAGATCGCGGGTCTGATGCACACACTGCGCAGAAATGGTTTTGAAGTCTTTGTTGTCAGCGCGTCTCTTGAAGATGTGGTTGCGGCGTTCGCTACATTACCGAAATATGGCTATAGACTGCCGCGAGATCACGTTTTTGGACTGAGATTGGCGCAGGAGGACGGGCGGCGTGCTGCGCACTACCTTGAGGGATGGCCCTTGGTGAACGGTCCGGTCAAGGTCGAACTTATCCGGCGCGAATTGGTCCCTCGTTTTTGGTAGCGGTTCCGCGCTTGTCTTTGGCGACAGCGACGGGGATTTTAATATGCTCGCGGAGTTCGAGGATACCCAGAGCGGACTTATAGTGAACCGGCTGAAGGGCGGCGATATCGGCGCCTTATGCCACAGAGCGGTTGCGTCCCACGGTAGGCCGAATGCTCGTTTTCTGCTGCAGGGTCGAAAAGGCACGATTGGGTTGTGGCAGCCTGGTCAATTGCCGTGGCAACTCAATGCTCATGAAAGTCGCCTTCTCGGTTAATCGCGAGCCGACAGTATGAAGTGTTTTGCCGAATTCCACTACAGGAATGAACGTCAATCCGCCTATTCTGGGCGAATTCCGCTAGGGTAGGCAAACGGTTGCGATATCGGGGGTAGCGACGCTTGGACGACGAAAAGCACCTGAAGGCCACACTGGGCACTCTTCAGTTATGGGCCATTGCTGTCGGGCTCGTTATATCGGGTGAGTATTTCGGGTGGAGCTATGGATGGGCGCACGCGGGTACGCTCGGTTTTCTGATCACGACATTGTTCATCGCCGCGATGTACACGGCCTTCATCTTTTCATTCACTGAGCTGACGACCTCCATTCCGCGCGCGGGAGGCCCGTTTGCCTACGCGCAGCGGGCGCTGGGTCCGACAGGCGCTTACCTCGCCGGTGCGGCCACGTTGATCGAATTCGTTTTTGCGCCCCCGGCTATTGCGCTTGCCATCGGCGCATATCTAAATGTGCAATTTCCGTCTTTATCTCCCCGATCGGCAGCCGTGCTGGCCTATCTGGTGTTCATGCTGCTCAATATCTTAGGAGTCCAGATTGCCGCCACCTTCGAAGTGATTGTCACCATATTGGCCATTGTGGAACTGCTCGTTTTCATGGCGGTCGTATCACCCGGCTCGCATCTTCATAACTTCCTGAGTCACGGTTGGGCCGGCAGTGATCACTTGTCCCCACATCTCATCGGAGGAATGTTTGCAGCAGTTCCGTTTGCCATCTGGTTTTTTTTGGCCATTGAGGGTGTGGCCATGGCAGCGGAGGAGGTTCGAGATCCAAAGCATTCCATACCGATCGCTTATCTTTCAGGTATCGGAACGCTGCTGCTGCTTGCGCTCGGTGTCATGTGCTTCGCCGGCTCTGTTGGAGACTGGCGCATGTTAGCGAACATCAATGACCCGCTGCCGCAAGCCATGAAGCTGATCGTCGGCGCTCGCAGCGGCTGGTTGCATATGCTGGTCTGGCTAGGCCTCTTCGGCCTCATCGCTTCATTTCACGGGATCATTCTGGGGTATTCACGTCAGATATTTGCGTTGGCGCGCGCCGGCTTTTTACCCAAGTTCCTGGCGGCCATTCATCCCAGATTTGATACGCCATGGCTTGCCATCCTCGCTGGAGGAGTAGTTGGGATCGCTGCCATTTTCAGTGACAACGTAATTCACTTTGGCGGACAACCGCTGACGGCGAATATCGTGACCGTTTCAGCGCTGGGTGCTCTGCTCATGTACATCGTCAGCATGATTTCACTGATCCGATTACGTCAGCGCGAACCCGGTCTGCCGCGGCCGTTTCGCGCAATCGGATATCCATATACGCCCGCATGGACTCTAATCTGCGCGTCGATTGCTCTGGGCAGCCTGGTGTATTACAACCGTCTGGTGTCTTTGCTCTTCGTTCTCTTGCTTGCGATCGGTTACATCCTATTCCGCCTGCGGTGCAGGTTAGTCCCTGGGACAGAACCGCAGGCTACCATTGGCGAAGTTCGTTGACATCCCGGCTTTTTGCGTCGCACAGTTGAGGGCACCTTCCAGGCAGCTGATACCGCCCATCGAAAACCGGCAATCCATCCCGCGGCTTTGCCGGAATTCGATAACGGTACTGAAATCGCGGTTGTTAGTATGGTGAATCGTTGACGTCCTTTTGCCGACCGAGATGGCATGAGTGAGTCCATGCAGAAGTTTCCAATCGAGATGGCGTACGTTTTGTCGCATTTAAGCATAGAAAGGCATGCTGCATGTCTGGTGTTCAACTGAGTGACACACCTCGTTTATCCGGAATGCTGGGACTGGATGAGCTGGAAGGGCTGGTGCGGCGCGACCAGGTTCGAACCGTGATCGTCGCTTTTACCGATCACTGCGGCCGCTTGATTGGAAAACGATTTGACGCGGAAGCATTCCTTGAAAACGTGACCGAGCATGGCACGCATGTGTGCGACTATCTGCTGGCAAACGATATGGAGATGACGCCGGTCAGCGGCTATCGATTTACGAGTTGGCAGAGCGGCTATGGCGATTTACTTCTCCTGCCTGATATGAACACTCTGCGCATCACCAGCTGGCTGGAGAAGACGGCGCTGGTTTTATGCGACGCAAAGAGCGAAAAGACCGGAAAACCCGTCGCAATCGCGCCCCGCTCGATCCTGCAGCGGCAATTGGAGCGGGCTCGTGAGTTGTCGCTCGAGAGTGTTCTTGCGTCCGAACTGGAGTACTACCTCTTCCAGAATAGCTATCGCGAGGCCGCGCTGAAGGATTATTCCGGTTTAGAAGGAGCGGGCTGGTATTCAGAGGACTATCACATCCTTCAAGGAACGCGGAACGAGAACTACACGGCGTCGGTGCGGCATCATCTCAAGCATTCTGGAGTTCCCGTGGAAAGTTCCAAGGGCGAATGGGGAATCGGCCAGCATGAGCTGAATATCCTTCACACAGAAGCCCTGGAGATGGCGGACCGGCACGTGATCTACAAGCAGTGCCTGAAGGAAGTGGCGGAACAGATGGGATTGAGCGTTAGCTTCATGGCGAAAGTTGCCACCGGTGCCGCTGGATCCAGTTGCCACATTCATCTCAGTCTGTGGCGGGACGGCATGAATGCCTTTGTAGGTGACGAGTCGTGTGGTCCGGTAAAGTGCTCGAACATATTCCGTTGGTTCCTGGGCGGCTGGATCCGCCGCGTGCCGGAAGTGATGGTATTCTACGCGCCAACGGTAAATTCTTATAAGCGATATGTCGAAGGCTCATGGGCGCCAACCCGCATCGCGTGGAGCTATGACAATCGGACTGCAGGCTTCCGGATCGTCGGCCGGGATCAGAGCCTTCGCATTGAATGCCGAATACCAGGCGCGGATTGCAATCCTTACCTAGCCTTTGCCGCGGCTTTGGCTTCGGGACTTGACGGGATCCACGAAAAGATCGAGCCCCCGGAAAGCGTCTCGGGCGATCTTTATGGAGCAACCGATGTTCACCGCGTTCCGAAAACCTTGGGCGACGCTGTCGAGCACTTCGCGAATAGCGACTTCACGCAACAAGCGTTTGGTGAAGACGTGGTGACGCACTATTCACATTTCTTCCAGACTGAACAAAGTGCGTTCAACGGCGCGGTAACAGACTGGGAGCGCAGGCGGTATTTCGAGAGGATCTGAAGAGAAAAGCGAAGCACCAATGAAGGGGACAAGGCGACCGTGAGGCTCGAGAACAAAGTTGCTCTGATTACAGGTGCCTCCAGCGGCATTGGCCGCGAGGCTGCATTGTTGTTTGCGCGTGAGGGCGCCTGTGTAGTCGTGGCCGATGTGGATGACAAAGGCGGGCAGCAGTCGGCGGAAATGATACAGCGGGAGAATGGAAAAGCAGCTTACGTTCGCGCGGACGTTTCCCAGGCAGCGGATTGTGAGCGCATGGTCGCATTTGCGGAAGAACAGTTTGGCAAGTTGAATGTGCTCTTCAATAACGCCGGGATCATGCATGCCCAGGATGATGACGCCATTTCTACGGAAGAAAGGGTTTGGGATATCACGATGAACATCAACGCCAAGGGGGTGTTCTTCGGATGCAAATACGGCATTCCCGCGTTACGTCGAGCAGGTGGTGGCTCCATTGTGAATACAGCTTCGTTCGTGGCGCTCCGCGGAGCGGCGACGCCACAGGTTGCGTACACGGCAAGTAAGGGTGCTGTGCTGGCATTGACTCGTGAACTTGCAGTGGTCCATGCGAGAGAAAACATCCGATTGAACGCATTATGTCCAGGTCCGCTCCGAACCGAGTTGCTGATGAAGTTCCTCGACACAGAACAGAAACGACAGCGAAGGCTTGTTCATATTCCCGTCGGCCGTTTCGGCGAGGCGGTAGAGATCGCGCGGGCCGCGTTGTTTCTGGCATCGGATGAGTCTTCTTTTGTAACAGGCACGGAATTCCTTGTTGACGGCGGTATTGCTGCTGCATACGTAACGCCCGAGTGATCATGCCGCAGAACGCTGCCTCCGATTTCGCTTCAATCCGGACTATCAGCCCTGTCGATGGGTCCGTCTATGTAGAACTTCCGTTTGCATCTGACCCGGAAATCGATGCCAAACTGGCAAGAGCAAAGGCATCACAGCGCGAGTGGAAGATGGTCCCCATCCCCGAGCGGGCTTCTATCTGCAGGCGAGCTGTGGCCTCGCTGGTTGAACGTGCCGCCCAACTAGGAACCGAGCTTACCTGGCAGATGGGGCGCCCGATTCGTTACAGCCCGATGGAGATTCGGAACGGCTTTCAGGAGCGCGCGCTGTACATGATCGAGGTCGCGGAATCGGAGCTCGCAGATCATGAAATTGAGCCAAAGGAAAATTTTCGCCGCTTCATTCGCAACGAGCCTGTAGGTGTCGTTCTTGGCGATCATGCCGTGGAATTATCCTTACTTGTGCTCTGGCAATGTGGTCATCCCGGCGATCATGGCTGGCAATAGTGTGATTCTCAAGCCTTCGCCGCAAACGCCGCTCGTGGCCGAAAGATATGCTGAAGCGTTCAGTCAGGCCGGCTTGCCAGAGGGTATTTTCCAGTCCCTGCACCTGGCTCATGATCAAGTGGAACGGATCATTCGCGATCCACGGATCGCCTTCGTAGCGTTCACCGGATCAGTAGATGGCGGACGCAGCATACAACGCGCGAGAGGAGAGCGTTTTATCGGCACAGGCTTAGAACTGGGTGGGAAAGATCCGGCATACGTCCGCGCGGATGCTTTTCTAGAGCAAACCATCGAGAACCTGGTGGACGGTGTGTTCTTCAATTCGGGTCAATCCTGCTGTGCGGTCGAAAGGATCTATGTTCATCAGGATGTTTGGGAGAAGTTTCGTGAGGGGTTTGTCGAGCTCACGAAGAAATATGTGTTGGGCAATCCTCTAGATCCTGCTACAACTCTGGGCCCTGTGATCAATGAGCGGGCTGCGGGCTCCGTTCGTACAAAAGTGGAAGAGGCGATTCGCAAGGGGGCGCAACTCTTGATAGATACTTCGTTTTTCCCGAATAGCAAGCAAGGCACTCCTTATTTGGCTCCCCAAGTGCTTGCGAACGTCGATCACGGAATGCAAGTGATGACAGCGGAAACATTTGGGCCAGTGGCGCCGTTGATGCGGGTAAAGAGTGATGCGGAGGCAGTGGCCCTTATGAACGATAGTCATTATGGACTCACTGCTTCGGTGTGGACGTCGGACGTTGATGCCGCCGTACGAATTGGAAGCCGTATAGAAAGCGGCACTTGGTTCATGAACCGCTGTGATTATGTTGATCCTGCACTTCCCTGGACTGGTATCAAGGATTCTGGTCACGGATGTAGCCTCTCTCGACACGGATATGTCTCGCTCACGCAACCGAAATCTTTCCATCTGCGACTTTCTCTGTAAGCTGGAGCGTTAGCCGGCTATCGCAAGGGGAGGACCGGAGCCCTCGTTGTCTGCGCAACAACGTAGTCATCGCTCAAGCGAATTTGAGAGAAGCGGATTCAGGACTCACCGTTGACTCCTTCTTGCACGTGGCAGCCTCAGCGTGCTTTTTTCTTACAAGCGGTTTGGAAAGCACTCCAAATCCGCTGTTTGATTTGTCTCCATCGCCCCATCGGCGAAGTGACCTGTTTGTATCCTGCGGGTATCTCGAAGCTGCTCTGGTCCAGCGCAGCAGTCGAGAAGTTCCCAGTCTCGGTTCGACTCTCCAATGACACGCCGGCCGTTGCGGCATTATCCGAAGCAGCGGGCGCAGGAGTGCTGGTGGAACTAGACGGTTTATGAGGCATCAGGTGCGCCCATGCTGGATCCGAGGTCCGTACTGATTGAATTATTTCAGGGTGGCGGAGAGAGAGGGGTACGAACCCTCGATAGAGCTTTCACCCTATAACGGTTTAGCAATCGGCTGTTTCGACGTGATGTACGGTGTTTCCGGTGCTCTTACGTGTCTGAGGTGTTGAAAACTTTCTTGAAGTGACCTCATTCGTCAGTTGTAGGACGTCGATTGGGACGCTGAATT
Source organism: uncultured Acidobacteriaceae bacterium (assembly GCA_963758545.1). Classification (GTDB taxonomy): domain Bacteria; phylum Acidobacteriota; class Terriglobia; order Terriglobales; family Acidobacteriaceae; genus KBS-83. The sequence goes on from CAVWVY010000003.1 coordinate 916,304, forward strand.
TCGGCAGCCGCGGAGCCGGGCTGGACCGCGGTACTTTAGGCCCCACTTCCACTCGCTCGTCTTCACCTGCCCGCACACGATAGCCGCGGCGGAGTTCCAGCTTCTTCCGCTCTTCCATCCTGCACGGCCTTCAGATGGGTCCGCGCCACGTTAATTGCGCAACCGCACGATCAGCCCCGCCGCTGGGCCTAATTGCATCACTCCATTCGGTTGTGCGCTCGCACAATAGGGAGACGTCACTGCAAGGATTTCTCCGACCACTGATGGAACAGCTATCGGGGCATCACCCAAGTTTAAAAGGACCAGTAGCCGCTCGCCCTCCCCGCGCCTCTCATAGCTGAGAACGTTGTTTGCTGCGGCAATCGAACGCAACTCGCCCGTGACGAGCACGGGATGGCTTTTTCGTAACGCGATGAGAGCGGCATAGAGATGCAGAATAGAATTGGGGTCCTGATCTAAAACAGTAACATTCAACGACGCATGATCTTCGCCCAACGGGAGCCATGGCTGGCCGGTAGTGAATCCGGCGAGCGGCGAATTGTCCCATGGCATCGGCGTCCTTTCCGGGTCGCGTCCGAGGCCAATTCCCGGTTCATTCTTCTCCGCAGGATCCTGTACAAGATCTGGCGGAATGGGCACGTTCGTCATCCCAATCTCTTCACCGTAGTACAGCGTGATCGTGCCGGGAAGCGAGAGCAGTAGCATCGCAGCCAGTCTTGCCTGGCGATGGCCGACTCGCGTTGCGATGCGCGCGTTGTCGTGATTTCCAAGGACCCAGTTCGGCCAAGCCCCAGCCGGAAGCGCATTGTCATACTCGGAAATCGCCCTTGCCAGATTCTCTGCGGTCCACGCGGTCTGAAGCAGCTGAAAATTGAAGGGCAACTGAGTGCCACCCAACTCCTTGCCGTAATACGCCATCAATCGCGGTATTGGCAGATAGATCTCACCGATCAACACGCGGTCCCTGTAATCGTCGATAACCGCGCGCATTTCTGACACAACTTCGTGGACTTCCGGTCTATCAGAGTTGAAAACGGGCAGAAACTGGTGGCTGGAAGGTTGACCGGCTTGATAGTACGGATTGGGCGGATTGTCTCGAAACTGATCATCCTTGATCAGCAGCCAAATCACATCCACGCGGAACCCATCAACGCCGCGCAGGAGCCAGAATCGCATTGCTTCGAAAATCGCTTTGCGTACCAGGGGATTGCGCCAGTTCAGGTCCGGCTGCTGCTTCAGGAATGAGTGATAGTAATACTGCCCGGTAATGTCATCCCGCTCCCAGGCGGATCCGCCAAAATTGCTCTGCCAGTTGTTTGGCTCGTCCCGCCATAGGTACCAATCCCGTTTCGAATTTTCACGAGAAGAGCGGCTCTCGAGAAACCAGGGATGTTGGTCGGAGGTATGGTTTGGAACCAAATCCAGGATGAGTTTCAGGCCTTTGTTGTGACTTGCTTCCAGGAGCTGATCGAAGTCATCCATCGTCCCGAAGAGGGGATCGATCCCGCAATAGTCGGCAACATCGTAGCCGAAATCGGCCATCGGCGAAGGGTAGAAGGGCGAGATCCAGAGTGCGTCGACCCCAAGCTTTACAAGGTAATCCAGACGCTGCAGAATGCCGTTCAGATCGCCGATGCCGTCGCCGTTGCTGTCCTGAAACGATCGAGGATAGACCTCATAAATGATCCCGCGTTTCCACCAAGCTCGTTGCCTGCATCCCACCAATAGCTCCCCAAATTCAAAGTCGCGATTGAAATAGCCGCCCATGATCAATGATCTCTGGTACAAGAACGCCGTCATCTACTGTCTCTCGGTCGCCACCTATATGGATGCAAACGGCGACGGGATTGGGGATTTCGAGGGTCTGATGCGGCGTCTGGATTACCTCCAGGGCATGGGAGTCACAGCCATCTGGCTCATGCCTTTCCAGCCTTCTCCCTGTCGGGATGATGGATACGACATCGCTGACTATTACGGAGTCGATCCCCGGTATGGCACGCTGGGGGACTTTGTTGAATTCGCGCAAGGTTGTAAACAGCGTGGACTGCGTCTGCTCATCGATCTGGTCGTAAACCACACGTCCGACGAGCATCCTTGGTTTCAGGAAGCTCGCCGCGATCCTCAATCGAAGTATCGCAATTGGTACGTCTGGTCAAAGAAAAAACCAAAAGATGCGGACTCGGGAGTCGTGTTCCCGGGAGTGCAGAAATCCACGTGGAACTACGACTCTGTCGCGAAGGCTTACTACTTTCATCGTTTCTACGACTTCCAGCCCGATCTCAATACATCCAATCCCGAAGTCCAGGCGGAGATTCTCAAAATCATGGGTTTCTGGCTGCAACTCGGCGTCTCAGGCTTCCGGATGGATGCCGTTCCCTTTGTGATCGCACAGAAGGGCGCCGGCATCGCCAAGCCGCGAGAGCAGTACGACATGCTCCGAACATTCAGCCAGTTCCTGACATGGCGGGAAGGCGACGCGATCATTCTCGGAGAAGCGAACGTCCTGCCCGGAACCGACATGCAGTATTTCGGTGACTCAGGCGACAGGATGCAAATGATGTTCAACTTCGAGGTCAATCAACACCTGTTTTTCGCCTTGGCCAGTGGCGATGCGCGGCCGCTTGCAAAGGCAATGCAAGCAACGAAGCGCAGGCCCGGCACGGCACAATGGGGCCAGTTTTTACGAAATCACGACGAACTCGACCTGGGTCGACTTTCGGACAAACAGCGCGAAACCGTCTTCGCAGCGTTTGGCCCGGACCCAGATATGCAACTCTACAATCGCGGAATTCGGCGAAGGCTCGCACCCATGTTGCAAGGCGACCGTCGGCGACTGGAACTTGCCTATAGTTTGATGATGACGCTGCCGGGTACGCCTGTAGTCCGATACGGCGATGAGATCGGCATGGGAGACAATCTGAAATTGCCGGAACGAAATTGCGCCCGAACTCCGATGCAGTGGTCAACGGAGCCGAACGCCGGCTTCACCAAAAGCGACAGGCCGTGCCAGCCAGTCATAAGCGATGGCCCCTACGGTTTTCCCCATACGAATGTCGCCGATCAACGGCGTGACCCGAATTCTCTTCTCAATTGGATGGAACGTATTATCCGTATGCGCAAGGAAGTGCCCGAGATCGGTTGGGGCGACTTCTCATTCGTCTCAACTGGAACACCGCATGTCCTGGCGATGCGATATCACTGGCGCAACAACTCGGTATTGTGCGTCCACAATCTCAGCGCAGAACCGCGCGAAGTACGGATTAAATTAGCTACTGACGGTGAAACAGATTGTGAGTTCGTGAATCTGTTGTCCGATGACCATAGTCAAGCTGAAAAGGACGGCACTCATCGTGTTTTGCTCGAGGCGTACGGCTACCGCTGGTATCGTGTGGGCGGCCTGGATTACCTATTAAAACGAAGTTCAATTTGACACGCGCCCCGGGTGGCGCTGAGCAGCCTAGATGGCGACAATGTACGGTTTGGACTGTCAAAAGACATTGTGCATGCCCGCGGTATCGCGGTTCGATTGTAGCGTTCAGCAAGTATGACGTTATGCCCCGGGACGTGAGATCGCGACCAACGATCAGGAGCGGCACCGCGTTCTTCTTCACGTTGGCCAGCAAATTCGTTTCATCGAAGATCCAGCTTGCGATTACGATCACACCTTCCACACGCGCTCCAGCATGAGGGCCGCCTGGTGATCGAAGATCTTTCGCTCCGTCTGAGCATCCATTACGAGCGGCAGGTAATCCGAGTGCTGCAGGCCCGACTGGATGCCGCGCACGAGAGGCATACAGAAGGGATCGGAGAGATCGAAGACGAGCACACCGATCGTGCCGGAGCTCCCTTGCGAAGAGAGGGCGTGTGCATCCGGATAATAGCCAAGCTTCGCGACGATGAACGGATGCGCTCGCGTGTTGACCGTGCGATGCTTGCAGAACGCGGCGCCTCGCTCAGCGTAATAAACACCGTCGAGACGGAGTACCAGGCAGCGCGCGCGACGTCGCTGAGTGTGACATGGCTGATTTACGTAGCGGCACACCCTGATACTGGAGTCTATTGCGGTCGAGCTTGCCTTCACAGCATCGCGGCGTAAATCTTCTCGTAAGGAACCGCTTGACATGCCTTCCAAGCGGAAATATATCTTCTACTCACTATTCGAACGTTTGAATACAAGAAAAGCGCAGGTCCATCTTTTCGGAGGCTCCATGGCTCGGTATAAGGCGCAGTTCTTCACACCTCTTGTTGCTGTGGTCTGCAGCATGACGCTCTCACCTTCCGCTTTTGCTCAAGCAGGCCGCGGTGGGGTAAGTGGCACAGTCACCGACTCCACAGGCGCCGTCATCCCTCAGGCCACAGTAGAGTTGCGCGGAGTAAAGACCGGCATCACTCAGACCGGTACTACCACGGCAGCTGGCGTTTACTCCTTCGTCTCGGTGGCGCCGGGCTCCTATGACCTTACGGTCAAACATGATGGATTCACAGCCATCGCCCAGAAGAACATCCGCGTAACAGTCGACCAGACCACCAATGCCAATGTGAAGATGCAGGTGGGTGCTGCCAGCCAGACGGTGACCGTGGAGGCCGTCAACACGCCCGTTAATGCTTCGAGCGCTACGGTAGGGCAGCTGATCCCTGCCGAAACCATTGATCGCGTGCCGCTGTTGACGCGCGATGTCTACCAGCTCGTTCAGCTGAGCACGGGTGTGCTGCCGGCCAATGGAACTCCGAACTCGTCCGACCTGCCCGGCATCAACAACGCGCGCTCGCTCATCGACGTCTCCGCCTACACGATCAATGGCTCACTGCAGGGTAACGTGTATTACATGCTGGACGGCAGCCCGATCGGCATCGCGGAGAATAACATCGCCACCATCCTACCCGCCTTCCAGGTGCCGGAGGATGGGGTCGACGAGTTCCGCGTTGAGACGCAGAACACGCCCGCCACCTACGCCGCGGGCGGCGGCGGCGTCATCAGCCTCGTGACAAAGTCGGGCGGGAATAACTTTCATGGTGACCTCTTCGGTTACTTCCGTCCAAACGCACTGGCTGCGAACGACTTCTTCTATAAGCAGCAGAACCCCGGCGCGCCGCCGCTTGACTTCCATCGCTACCAGGAAGGTGCCTCGATCGGCGGTCCGATCATCAAAGACAAACTCTTCTTCTTCGGCGACTACGAAGCCACCCAGCAGACGCAGCTTGAGGATGGTCTTTTCACCGTGCCCACGGCGGCGGAGCGCACAGGCGACTTCTCCGCAGACAGCTTCACCGTCTACAACCCGCTGGTGCCGGACAATCCTGACGGCACACGTCAGGCGTTTGCTGGCAACATAATCCCCCAGCAGAACATTGACCCGGTAGCGACTTATTTTGCGTCCAAGTTTCCGTTGCCCAACCAGACTGGCGAGGGACCGTTCCACGTGAACAACTACAGCGGCTCTGGCCTGGACCCGTTGCATTCGCAGAAGTTCGACGTGCGCATGGATTACGCGCTCAACCAGAAGAACCGCATCTTCGGGCGCTTCTCCTTCGGCCGGCTCAACTTCGGCAATGCTGACCTGTACGGCAGCAGCAACATGTTCGACCCTCTGTACTATGTAAACGTCACGAACACGCGTAACGTACTGCTGGGCGATGACATACCGCTCTCGTCCACGTCGATGGTGCAGTTGCGCTACTCTTTCACGCGTCACTTCGAGAATCAGACCGGCGACCCGCGTCAGAACGGCTACAACATCACCACGGCCGGCTTCCCCGCGTCATTGGACAAAGAGGTCCTGTACAGGCAGATTCCAGTGATCACGTTCGACGGTAGTCCCGTAATCGGCGGTACCGGCAATGAGGATGTGTTCATTTTCGCCAGCGAGAACAGCGACCTGAACGGCTCCTATACTAAGGTCTTCAGCAAGCACCAGATCACGGTGGGCGCCGAGTGGGAGAAGCTGTTCATGAATATCGGACAGCCGGTCTCTCCCGCCGGCTCATATAACTTCGACAACACGGCAACCAGCTCCACCACTTTTGCCGGCGACGGCAGCGAGTTCGCCGGGTTCCTGCTGGGCGTGGGTTCGATCCCGGGTGGTGAGGGCAGCAACTTCACCAAGGACGTCTTTGCCGCCGAGGCCAGCCCCTACTATGCTGCCTTTGCTCAGGACGTCTATCACGTCACGCCGCATCTCACGATCACCTATGGCATGCGCTGGGAGATCTTCGGCGGACGTACAGAGCGCTTCAATCGCCAGGAGTACTTCGATCCGACTCAGACCTTCAGCGTAAACGGTGTCGGCATGACCGGCGGCGAGAGGTTTGCAAGCTCCGGCAACCGCAGCCCCTTCGCCACCGATTACAAGAACATCGGACCGCGCGCCAGCTTCGCATGGCAGGCGGTGCCGGGCATGGTGCTCCGCGGCGGCGGCGGCATTTACTACGGACCGAGCACGAAGATGGTGGCCAACCCTGGCTTTAACACAGACGGTTTCGGGTCCTCCACCACGTGGAATGCCACACAGTACAACGCAGATGGCAATTCCGTACCGATAGATTTCCTGAGCAATCCATTTCCATCCGGCGTGGTGCAGCCGATCGGCAGCTCCCTTGGACCGGCTACCAACATCGGCGTTGGCCTGGGCTCCGTGCTCCACAACCCGCGCACTCTCACTACCTATAACTACAATCTCGGCATCGAGCAGCAGTTGCCCGGCAGCTCCGTCTTCACGCTGGCCTACGTCGGCAGCCATGGGCTCTTTCTTCCCTTGGGCTCCGTCGACTACAACACGCTTTCTATCCAGACGATCGCCAAGTACCAGGATGCGTTGTGCGTGACCGGCGACGGCAATTGCCAGATGGTTCCAAACACGTGGGAACCGGTGCTGCCTGCGACGAATCCTTTTTACGGACAAAGCCAGGTGCCCCTGTGGGTGGCGCTTTCCCCATATCCGCAGTTCAACAATGGCAGCTTCGGTACCGGTGTCGGCATCAACGGCTATCCCGGCGCGAGCTCCACTTACAACTCGCTGCAGACGAAGTTTGAGAAGCGCCTTAGCCATCACCTGAGCAGCATCACCAGCTTCACCTGGGGCAAGCTGCTGACGGATGACAGCCAAACTCCACTTGCTTTCGTCGGCTACCACTCCGCCGGCCCACAGGACTGGCGCAACCTCAATCTGGAGCGCGCCGTGAGTTCGCAGGACGTTCGCTTCCAGTTCAACTCACAGGTCTCCTACGATTTGCCCATCGGCACGGGCCGTGCGCTGAATCTGCAGGGGCTTTTTAACTCCCTCCTGGGGGGATGGACGGTCAACGCGATCGTGTATCTGAGCGATGGTGTGCCAATCGCACCTCCGACGGGCACCGGCAATCCATATTTCAACCAGCGCGTTGATCTCAGCTGCAATCCCGCAAGCGGCGCGCCACACAGGGCCGCTCAGTGGTTCAATTACACATGCTTCTCGCAGCCGGGCAGCATGTTCCAGCCGGGCACCGCGCCGGCTTACCTGGCGAATTTGCGTACGGACGGCGCGCACAGCGCGGATGTCTCGCTTTACAAGGCGTTCCAGCTTCCGCATGAGAACAACTTGCGTCTGGAGATCTCTTCCTACAACGTCAGCAACACAGTGCAGTACGGATACCCGAATGTGTTCTGGAATCCCGACGAGGTTTCCGACCCAACCGTCATGGCCGGCTTTGGCCAGGTGACCAACGCAGCCAACACGCCGCGGCAATTCCAGTTCGGCGCGCGTTACACCTTCTAAATCGTGGGTGCCTCGCCCAAGCCCTAGAGAGGGGCATCGAGTTTCGTCCGCACGTATTCCGCGCGAAGAGTCCGCGGACACGCACCGTTACAGGCTCGAATAGAGCCAGGCCGCGAAGGGGCTAGCGAGAACATAGGAACAAGGCAATTGGCTGTCTCTCAGTTTCGATCATTCACTTTAGACCTCCGAATGTTTGTCCTATTGACAATGGCGTGCTAGGCATCCATTATTTTTGCCATCGGTTAAATCGATTGAAGCATTGAAGAGGGCATCTCATGCGCCGTCCTTGCCGGACACCTATTGCTGTTCTGCCGCCTTTGCTGTTTGTCGTCTTCTCTTTTCTGAACTCCGCAGCTGCTCCAGCTCAAAATGTCGCGAACAGCCACCCGCGTTGGCAGAAACGACTGGTGGCCGACTATGACTCAGGCAGCAAGTTTTCCTCCCCGCCCTATGCCTACTCCGCCGAGCAAATCCCCTATGACAAACTCACGGACATCATCCACGCCGGTCTTGGGTTCGACAATGATGGCAACCTCCAGGTCCCCGAGGGCTTTATCGAGCCCGAGCTCAACGCGCGCGCCCATGATGCCGGCGACCATGTCATCCTGCTCGTCGGCGGCGATCTCAGCCAATACGAATCCTTGCCCGCGGCCTCGCTGAACAAGCTTGTCGCCAACATCCACGAGTTCGTCCGCGATCACGACTATGATGGCGTCGACCTCGACTGGGAATACCCTAGCACGACGGCGGACGCCGCAATCCTGGTCAAGTTCGAGAAAGCTCTTCGCGTCGCGCTTCCCAGCCCACGCTACACCCTCTCCATCGACGCAGCGCCGTGGAGTGCTTCGGCCTATGATGCGGGCACGCTCCGCAAGGTCATTGATTGGTTCAACATCATGACATATGACTGTGCCGGCCCCTGGACCGCCCACGCGCAGCTCAACTCGCCCATCTTCTGGGATAATCGAAATCCCGCGCCCGAGGAGTGCCAGCCCGGCGGCAGTGACCAGGAATCGGCCAAGATCTTTCTCGCTGAAGTGCCTGCTTCGCAGCTCAACCAGGGAACGCCTTTCTACGGTTACGAATACACAAACGTGAAGCAGCTCTTCGGCCTCTGCCCCAATGCCGCCACCACCGAAGACGGCGCTTGCGACGATACCGTCCTCACCCTCAACTACGGCTCGGATATCAAGAAACTCATCAACAAGCGGGGCTGGGAACTTCACCGCGATCCCTATGCGCTCGTACCGTATCTGTTGCGTAAGGATGGCAAGCCGGGCTATATCACCTTCGACGACTTCGAATCGACTTACTTCCGCGTCCTCTACTCGGACTACGTGCAGAACCTCGGAGGCACTTTCATGTGGGCGCTCGACGAGGATTACGACGGCCACTCGCAGGACCTTCTTAACGCAATGTACCGCGCCACGCGCCGGATGCTACCGCTCGGCCCGGAGCGTCCCATCCCCGAAGGCATGCGCATGCCTATCACGGGTGACCCGATCAAGTAAATCGAACCGAGATACGTCACAACATGGCGATGACGCGCAGCCCATCACCTCACTATTAGCGTCGTACAAATCAGAAATTTTCCGCGGCTCTATCATTTCGATCCATGTTATTTCTCTGTTACGAATGAAAGGCAGCTCCGGTATGGTCAGGTGAGCGGCGAAGTCGAGCCATTCAGAAATTGCTCGTGCTCCGTCCCAACCGTCTCACATGGCTCACAATCGCGTGCGAATGCCGCCACGCGGGCTTCCGTGGCTGGCGGGCTACTCACAAACCTCACGGCCCCTGAAAACAAGGCCGCTGGAAGCAGTTTTTTGGGTAGGCCGCCACTACTGGGAATTCGAAGGGCGAATAACCACTGGCAGATCAGGCACGCACGTTTTCTCTTCACAACGCTATGCAGGCGCTAGCGTCGGAGATGGCAGATCAGGTGCGGGGGTCTGAGATCGTCGCGACGCGACTAGCCGAGATTCTATTTATTCAGGTGCTCCGGTCGTATATTGCGTCGGAACCGGAACGCAACCAGGGATGGCTTCGCGCCATATTCGATCCTCAGATCGGCACTGCCCTGACTGCCTTTCACGAGGGTGTGAACGTGCCATGGACGGTCGAATCTCTGGCCGACGCAGCGGGGATGTCTCGCTCCGCATTCGCAGTGCGTTTCAAGGAGCTGCTCGGGCAGAACTGGCCGACGGCGTTTCCGCGGCTAGATGGTAGGAACTCTTCAAATCTGCGGGATTTCGGCAAGCAGTTCGGCAGATAGCCCGCATGGTGAAAGCTGAAAGAGTAGGTATCGCCATGATGGACATTTCCATTTGTGGCGCCATCGCCCCCTACAACACCCTTATCGGCGGCAAATTGGTGTATCCGATCCAACATGGAGCTCAGCTCGAAGTTCCGGCAGTTGAAGAGCCGCTCTCAAATCTGTGGGAGATGCCTTGTAAGGTTCTAAGCAAAGGCGCCTAGCTACTCCTTCCAGCCTGCGCTTCGCGCCTTCACAATTTCGCGCGTTGATCTCGACGCCCATCATCATGGCATGAAATAGGGCTCGGACCAAAGACACTCGCTACTGGGAAGACCGGGTGTGTCCACCTTGCTAGTCCGAGCGGAATCTCGAACCTTACATCCATTTTTCAAGCATAGGGTTTGCAAGTTTACCTCTCCAACGAAGCGAGACGTCGAACCTGCGGTCCATTTTCATTCAAAAAAGAAACTGCCGCTGTTGCGTTAAGAGATTTCCCGAGCGTATGCCGGAATGTCGCGGTGAGCCTGATTCTCTGAATGCAGACAGAATCGCGGTTTTCCGGCCAAATGCGGATGATAGAAGCAATTTAACTAGTAGCTTCTAAGGGAGATAGACTCTGTGGCGGAGAGAGAGGGATTCGAACCCTCGATAGAGCTTTTGACCCTATAACGGTTTAGCAAACCGCCGCCTTCAGCCTCTCGGCCATCTCTCCGGCTGGGATGAGGACGTTATGCCGGATTATAACGTACCGGCCCGATGGAGGCTGGTCTCGCTGCAATTGCATTTACAGTAGACGCCATGGCGCAACAATCTTCAGGGCGTCCGCGTCGTGCCGGCCAATTTCGCCGGATGCGGCTCGTGCCCTTGATGGCCGCGACTTTCTTCATGGTGTCGGGCGGCCCTTACGGCATTGAGGACATTATCGGTGGCGCCGGATACACATGGGCGTTCGTGCTGCTGCTGTGTCTTCCGCTGTTGTGGAGCATGCCCACGGCGTTGATGATCGGTGAACTCGCGAGCGCGATCCCGGCCGAAGGCGGCTTCTATGTCTGGGTGCGTCGCGCGCTGGGGCCATTCTGGGGTTTTCAGGAGGCGTGGCTTTCGCTGGCGGCCAGCATCTTTGACATGGCTATCTACCCTACGCTGTTCACGCTGTACCTTGGGCGGCTGGCGCCATCGCTTACCGCGGGACATCGCGCAGTCTGGTGGTCGATCGCGGTGCTCGCAGCTTGCCTGCTCTGGAACCTGCTCGGTGCGGCGAGTGTGGGCTCCGGGTCGGTCTGGCTGATGTGCCTGCTGCTGGCTCCATTCGCCGTGCTGGTGGTCGCCGGGGTGCGACATAGCGCGCTCGCTGCGGCACCATCCGGAGCACATAGCATCGATTTCGCGACTGCTTTCCTGGTCGCGCTGTGGAATTACATGGGGTGGGACAATGCTTCGACTGTCGCCGGCGAAGTGGAGCGGCCGCAGCGCAACTATCCGCGCGCCATGCTGGGCGCCGCTGTTCTGGTGGCGGTCTGTTACGTGCTGCCCACGCTGGCGGCGCGGCTTGCCGGACTACCTGTGGAGACGTTTTCGACCGGCTCCTGGGCAGATACCGCGCGGACACTCGTCGGGCCGTGGCTTGGTCTGGCTATTGTCGCGGGCGGCATGTTGAATGGATTTGGCATGTGCAACGCGCTCATGCTTTCATACACGCGGCTGCCGGTCGCGCTGGCGCAGGATGGATTTCTGCCTCGCTTGCTGGCGCGCCACAACCGCGCAGGCGCGCCCTGGGTGGCCATCATCGTTTGTGCTGCGGGATGGGCGCTCGCTGTGAATCTCACTTTTGAGCGTCTGATCTCGATTGATCTTGTGCTCTACGGCGGCAGCTTGATTCTGGAGTTCGTCGCGCTTGTGGTGTTGCGGTGGCGCGAACCGGGACTTGTGCGGCCGTTCCGTATTCCGGGCGGCACGTTGGCATGCGTGTTGCTTGGAATTCCTCCAACTGTGTTGATCGCAATCGCGCTGTATATGGCGCGCGGCGAGACGATTGCCGATGTGCCGGCGCTGGGTCTTGCATCTGCAATTGCGCTGCTGGGGCCCGTCGCATACGCGATCCAGGCGCCATGGTCACGAGGGCGTCAGGAGGCATTCGCCAATCGAAGAGAAACTAGCGAAACCCCCGGCTAAACACGGTGCTCAAACGGTGACTTCGGTCTTCTTTCTCTCGTTCTTCTCGCGATTTTCGATGTAGCGTTTTGCGGAGTCCGTCACGGCCCGGCGCCCCGCTTCCGCATCCTTCCAGCCCTTGATCTCGACGCGCTTACCTTCGAGGTCTTTGTAGATGGAGAAGAAGTGGGTGATCTCCTTCAAGATGTGCGGATAGATCTCTGAGTAATTCCACACGTCGGTGTAGCGCGGATTGTTCTTGCCGACGGCGAGGATTTTCTCGTCGGGGATGCCTTGGTCCAGCATTTCGAGCACGCCGATGGGGCGCACCTGCATGACGCATCCGGAAAAGCTCGGAGCGTCCACCAGCACCAGCACATCCAGCGGATCGCCATCTTCGCTCAGGGTCGAGGGAATGAAACCATAGTCCCCCGGATAATGCACCGGCGAATAGAGGTTGCGGTCCAGGCGGAAGACGTGGAGCTTCTTGTCGTATTCGTACTTGTTGATGCCTTCGAAGGGAATCTCGATGACGGCTTCAATTACCTCGGGACAACGGTCGCCGATGGGCAGTTCCAGATAGTTGACCATGCTGATAGACTCCAGCCGCCGTACAGGTGCGGCCAAAGCTTTATAATCATGCACGATGAAGGCACATGTCTACGTCACGCTGAAGCGCACCGTGCTCGATCCGCAGGGCCAGACCATCCAGGGCGCCCTGAAGAAGCTGCAATTCGGCAGCGTTTCCGATGTTCGGCAGGGGAAGTATTTCCTGCTGACGCTGGCGGATGGCACGAGCCGCGATGCCGCGCAGAAAGAAGTGGACCGCATCGCGCGCGACGTACTGACCAACCCGGTGATCGAAGAGTACAGCTTCCGCCTGGAAGAATAGCTGGCGCGAAGCCGCGTGTGACCCTCCCCGTACAATGGCCGCATGTGCGGAATCATTGGCTATGTGGGTAGCAAGCAGGAGGCCGTGCCGGTCATCCTTGACGGACTGCGCCGTCTGGAATACCGCGGGTACGATTCGGCCGGCATCGCAGTGGGCACGCGCGAGAAATCGCTGGAGCTGCGCCGTGCGCCGGGCAAGCTGCGCAATCTGGAAGAGGTCATCCGCCAGCATCCGATACGCGGTACCTATGGCATTGGCCACACGCGTTGGGCCACGCATGGCCGTCCTACGGAAGAGAACGCGCATCCGCACCGCGACTGCACCGGACGCATCGTCGTGGTGCACAACGGCATTGTTGAGAACTACCTGGCGCTCAAGAGGGAACTAACTGCCGAGGGTCACACGTTTGTCACGCAGACGGATACGGAGATCATCGCTCACCTGATCGAGCAGGAGATTCGCTCCGCTGCTATTTCCGGCAAGACGTTATCGCTGGAAGACGCCGTGCGCCGTGCCGCGCGGCAGCTCACGGGCGCCTTCGCAGTGAGCGTTATCTCCGCCGACGAGCCGGACAAGATCGTTGTCGCGCGCAACGGGCCTCCTGCGGTGGTCGGTTTGGGTGAGGACGAATACTTCGTCGCCTCCGATGTGCCGGGAATCCTTCACCACACGCGCAATATCTACTTCCTTGGCGATGGCGATGTTGCGGTGCTCGAGCCTTCGGGCGTCACGCTGACCGATTTTCACGGCGAGCACATCGAGCGCGAGGTCACGCGCGTGCTGTGGGATCCGGTCCAGGCGGAGAAAGCCGGCTACAAGCATTTCATGCTGAAGGAAATTTTCGAGCAGCCGCGGGCGATTCGCGACACCACGTTGGGCCGCATCTCGCTGGACACGGGAGAAGTGTATCTGAGCGAGATGAAGATTTCCGACGATGAGTTCCGCGCTGCGTCAGGCATCAACATCGCAGCCTGCGGGACAAGCTGGCACGCTGCGCTAGCCGGCAAGTACATGATTGAGCGGCTGGCACGGGTGCCGGTGGATGTGGACTACGCCAGCGAGTATCGCTACCGCGATCCGATTGCGGACCCGGGCGCCATCGGTCTGTTGATCACGCAATCCGGCGAGACCGCGGACACGCTGGCGGCGCAACGCGAGATGATCGCCAAAGGCGCGAAGACGATCGCCATCTGCAACGTTGTCGGAGCAGCGGTGGCGCGTGAGGCGCACGGGATCATCTACACGCATGCCGGGCCGGAGATCGGCGTTGCATCGACGAAGGCATTCACGGCACAGCTCACGGCACTCTTCCTCTTTGCCATACACCTCGCGCAGAGGCGCGGGACACTCTCTGCAACCGACAGCAGGATGCTGGCAGACGCTCTGAACCGTGTGCCCGGAAAGATCGAGGAGATCCTGCGGACGCGCGCAGCCGAGTGCGAACAACTTGCACTGCCGTATTCCACTGCGCGCGACTTCCTCTATCTCGGGCGGGGTATTCATTTTCCGATCGCGCTGGAAGGTGCGCTCAAGCTCAAGGAGATCTCGTACATTCACGCCGAGGGCTATCCGGCGGGCGAGATGAAGCACGGGCCGAATGCGCTGATCGACGAGACGCTGCCGGTGGTGGTGCTGGCGACCAAAGACGACGCCAATCCGGATTCCGTGCTGCGCTATGAGAAGACGCTTTCCAATATCCAGGAGGTGACTGCGCGTGCGGGCAAGGTGATTGCTGTGGCCACGGAAGGCGATACGCACATCGCGCAACTCGTGGAGCATGTGCTCTTCATTCCGCAAGCGCCGGAGCTGCTGCTGCCGATCCTCGAAGTCGTGCCGTTGCAATTGCTGGCGTATTACATTGCCGTGCGCCGGGGATGCGATGTGGACCAGCCCCGCAACCTGGCGAAATCCGTGACGGTAGAATAGACAGACAACTAACTATGGCACGTGAACTCCATACAGCAAGGCTTACTCAGAAGATTTGCATCTCCGAATCGGCGCAGTGCTTTCACCTGGAATATGTAGTCGAGGGCCGGGATCAATTTGCATTCACTCCGGGCCAGTTCGTCTCGCTCGTCAGGGAAGACACTCGAAGCAAGATGCAGACGCGCGCTTACTCCATCGCTTCCGCTCCCCGTGCGAACGCCTTCGATCTGTGCGTGAACCGCGTGGAGGGCGGGTTCTTTTCGAACCTGCTTGCGGACATGGAGCCGGGGGAGACGGTCAGCTTCCATGGCCCGCACGGCTTGTTCACGCTGCGCCAGCCGCTTACCGATGCGATCCTGATCGCGACCGGCACCGGGATCGCGCCCATGCGCGGGTTTATTGAGCATCTGTTTCCGGACAACGGGCCATCGCTCAACGCCGGCCGGAAGATCTGGCTGGTTTACGGAACGCGCTATCCTACCGAGCTTTACTATCAAGACTTTTTCGCGCGGAAGGCCGCCGAGCATGAGGACTTCGAATACATCACGACGCTCAGCCGTGCGCAGGCCGATTGGACGGGACAGCGCGGCTATGTGCAGGAGCACGTCGCGAAGATTGCGACCGAGCACCTTGCGCAGAATGCGCAAAACACCGTCGACTGCAGCGGAGGGTACACCCGGGTTCAATATCCACGCCTACATCTGCGGGCTGAACGACATGGTTTCCGCGAACCGGGAGCGGCTGACCGGCCTCGGCTGGGACAAGAAGCAAGTCATTTTTGAGCGATACGACTGAGGAAGCAGTGGGGCTAAGGGGGACCCCTCCCCCTCCGTCACCGGAGTCTGGCGTGGAAGTCGCCGGGATTGAGAGGTTTACGGCCTCTTCCGAGAGCTAAATTCGTCTTTCTATTGGATTTATTGCTAAATTAGTCATTCTCTTACATTTACAACGATCAAAATCCAACTGGCGCGGGTGCACCCCGATGTACGTTCCCCGGCGTTGTTCGCTCTATTTCCAGAGTAGCAATTTGAATGGGCTAAAACGGCACGTTTCCAATGCGGCCTAAATCGAAGGTCATGCCTGGGTGCCGATCTGGTCGCGTGGCTAAAGCTTGAAGAGCTCGCGCAGGCGGCGGGTCTGCGCGCGGCTTACCGGGATTTCGGTGTTCTTGCGGTCGTTCATGCGGAGCTGATAGCTGGACTTGAACCAGGGCACGACTTCCTTAATGTGGTTGATGTTGACCACATAGGAGCGGTGCGCGCGCCAGAAGATGTGCGGGTCGAGCAGGTCGAGCAGCTCCTCGAGCGTGCGGCACTTCGACTGGCCTTCGAGCGTGGGCGTGGAGACGGAGATGACGCCTTCATCGATGGCGGCAAAGCATAGCTCCTTCTGATCCACCAGCAACATGCGGGTGCCGGCCTGGACGACGATCTTGCTGCTGCTGTCGGCCGTTGGCTTGCGCCCCGCCGCTCTGCTGCTCAATGAGGCGAATCAGCGAATCGACCTGTTCGCGTGAGAGGGCGGGGGCACGCGGACTGGATGGCGCTGTCTCGTGGCCGGCCTGGGGTGGATTCTGAGCTGAATTCTGGAGGGTTGGATTCTGCAGGCGCGCCCGCACCCGATCGATGGCCTGTTCCAGGCGGCCGCGATCGAAGGGCTTCAACAGGTAGTCAACCGCATTCACCTCGAAGGCGCGGACGGCATACTTGTCGAAGGCGGTGGCGAAGATGATCTGCGGCAGCGTCTCCGGCCCGGTTTTCTCCAGCAGCTTGCGCAATACGGCGAAGCCATCGAGGCCAGGCATCTGGACGTCGAGGAAGACGACATCCGGCTCGAGGCGGGGAACGAGGGCAATGGCTTCGATGCCGTTCTTTCCCTGGGCCACGACTTCTACATCGTCGATGGAGCCGAGCAGATACTCCAGTTCGTCGCGCGCCAACTTTTCATCATCGACGATGAGTGCTTTCAGGGTCATGGGCCATGTTGAGTATAGATCGTTTATTCGGGTACTTACGTCGTAGCATCCCACCCTTCGCGCAGGAAGGGGCCCACGCGGAGGCGGGGTGGTTCAGGAGAGGGTTTGGCGGACGCGCTCCGGCATGCTGTCGGCGGCGAGATCGTGGCCGCAGTGGACGCAAAAGAGGTCGGTAGGCCGCGCGCTGCGATGGCAGTTGCCGCAGGCGGCGGAGACCTGGCAGGCGCACTGGGGGCAGAAGTGGTAGTCGCTTTGAATGCGGGTGCCGCAGGCGGGGCAACTGGAGACGATCGGCTGGCGGAGCAGGAAGTAGAGCACCGCGCCGACCCCGGCCGGCATGACGAAGCAGACCAGCATCCAGATCTGGGCGCTCATCATGCGCCGGGGCGCGTCTTTGCTGACATAGCCGATCATCAGCATGTAGAGCGCAGTGAGGGCGCCCCAGGTCAGCGCGAAGTAGATGCGCATGCCTACTGGCGGCCCGGGATGGTGGCGGTGCTGCGGGAGCACGATCCAGAAGAGATATTCGACGCCAACGAAGGCAACGGCTGCCAGCACCACGGACCACCGCGGGATCAGCTTCAACTCGGAGCTGAGCTTTGGTGATTGGCCGGAGTTATCGGATGTGCCCATGGTGGCCATGATTGTGAACCTGACTCATCTATGACGAAACCAGATTGCCTGAAAGTTTCCTGAAAATGTAAGCTGGCTCGCAAAAAACGTTCAGTGGTCCTGCCGGTATTCATCCTGGTTGCCGCGGTTGCGCCATACCACCGCGAGCGCACCGACCACGGCCAGCACCAGGAAGCTGGAGAGCAGGCTGAGCTGGGCGGACAGATCGCCGAAGTGCTCACCGCCGAAGAAGTCATCGAGGCTGCTCCACAGGACCGGCGCCAGCACCAGCATGATGGCCCCGAGCGCGAAGAGTGTGATGCCGATGTGGTGGCGTCCGAGCCTGCCCTGTTCGCGGCGGGTGTCGTTGGCGATGCGGATAGCGCGGCGCGTCCTGGCCACGATCGGCAACTGGGCGTTGGCATCGCGGCCGGAAACGGCGCGCAGCAGAGCCTCGGCGGATTCGTCCTTACGATTCTGGATGCGCTCCGGCATCAGCGCACCTCCCCGGTTGCTGCTTTCGGCTGCAGGATGCGCGGCTTGAGCGCGGCGAGCCCGCGATAGAGGCGGGACTTCACCGTCGAGAGATGGGCGCGCGTGACTTTGGCGATCTCTTCGAGCGACAACTCCTCATGAAAGCGCAGCACCAGGACCTCGCGGCTGAGCGGGTCAAGCGTGAGCAGGGCTTCGGCTACACGCTCGGAGTTTTCGCGCATCAGGCAGTTGTCGAGCGGAGTGGGATCACTGGCTGCCGGCTCGAAGGGGCGCTCGTCGTCCGCGGCATCGTAGAGCTCTTCCAGGCTGGCCATGGTGCGCTTGCGGCGCACGTCAATGACCAGGTTGCGCGCGATGGTGAAGAGCCAGGTATCGAAGCGGGCGGAGCCGTGGTACTGGCTGCCGCGCTGGAGCACGCGCATCCAGGTCTCCTGGAAGAGATCTTCGGAAAGCTCGCGACTGCCTGTGAGATAGAGCAGGTAGCGGAAGAGGCGATGCTGATAGGTGAGGATGAGCCTGTCGAGCAACTCGACATTGCGCTGCTTGAGCCCGCGCGCGATGGCGAGATTTTCCTCGTGCTGTGCAGCGGAAGCGAGCGGGAGTGCGATTCCCTGAGCCACGGCAGATCCCTCGCCATGATGGACGAGTGACTGCTGCGGCAGGACGCGATCTTTCCTCGCCTTTGTCAGAAAAACCTCTCCGTCTGAGATCGGCCCGGTCCGCCCGAGGCGGTTTTTCCTATGATAGCGCTCCGTGAGTTGTTGTGTCCCCAATAGTCCAGAGATGCTTATTTATCAGGCAGATGAGGGCTTGAGGCCCCTTCTTGCCACTAGCAGTCCAAGCGCACTGGCGGCGGAAGGTAGACTCGAACTAATGGAGATACTGTACGGTCTGCACCCGGTGGAGGAGGCGTTGCGCTCCGGCAACCGGCGTTTTGACCATGTTGTGGTGGCGCGTGAGCGGCAGGACCAGCGATTGCAGAAGGTTGTGGAACTGTGCCGGGAGCGCGGGGTGCGGGTGCGCAGTGAGAGCCGCGAGCAGTTGACGCTGGTGGCGCGCAATCCCGGCCATCAGGGCGTGGTGGCGTTCGTCCGCGAGCGCGCGATGCTGGATGTGGAGGACCTGCTGGCACTGAGCACGCCGGCGCTGCTGCTGGCGCTGGACGGCGTGGAAGATCCGCAAAACCTGGGAGCGCTGCTACGGACGGCGGATGGCGCCGGAGTGACCGGCGTGGTGCTGACGGAGCGACGTTCGGCTCCGCTGAGCGCGGTGGCGCTGAAGGCCTCCGCGGGCGCTGCGGAGCATGTGCGGATCGCGCGCGTGGTGAACCTGGTGCGCGCGCTGGAACAGGTGAAGGCGGCAAACATCTGGTGCGTTGGCCTCGACGAGCGCGGCACGATGGATTACACGGAGTATGACTTTACCTCGCCATGCATGCTGGTGCTGGGACGCGAGGGCGCGGGGCTGCACGACCTGGTGCGGCGGACATGCGATCACCTGCTGCGGATTCCGATGGCAGGGAAGGTGGCTTCGCTGAATGTGTCGGCCGCGGGTGCGGTGGTGCTGTATGAGGCCTATCGCCAGCGGCGGCGGGGCCAGCTGCAAACAACCGAGAAGGAACGCGCGACGGGGAAGCCGCGTAAAGGACTGGGATCCTGATGCGCCGGCATGCGATTGCGCTTTCGCTGGCGTGGATGCGGCGGTTGCGCTCCGGCAATTGCGCAGCAGGGCAGCGTCGTGGCGAGCAGCGCGGGACAGACCGCCGCGCAGGCGTCGATACCGGAGACAAAGTTCGATGTGCCGGAGGCGACGCGGCGCGCGATCCTGTTCACAAAGTATGCGCTGGACGTGCGGCTGGAGACGCGCGACACGACGATGCACACGCGCGCCATCGTGACGGTGAGGAACGCCAGCGCGACGGCGCTGGACGCAATTCCGCTGCAGATTTCATCGTCGCTGCAGTGGGAGGCGATCAATGCGGATGGCAAGCCGCTGCGCTTCGCGCACCACACGGTGGCGACGGATGCTGACCATACCGGGGCGATGAACGAGGCGCTGGTGACACTGGCGTCGCCGCTGGCGCCGGGCGGCGAGCAGACGCTGACGGTCTTCTACGGCGGGACCGTTGCTCCGATTGCGACACGGTTGACGACGATCGGGACGCCGCCTGATGTGGCGGAGCATGCGGACTGGGATGGGATTCGCGAGGAGTTCACAGGGCTGCGCGGCTTCGGAAATGTGCTGTGGTATCCGGTATCGAGCGTGCCGGTGGCGCTGGGCGACAGCGACCGGTTCTTCCGCGAGATCGGCATGACCAAGCTGCGCGAGAGCGCGGCGAATGTATCGATGACAGTGACAGAAGAGTTTACCGGGGCTGCGCCTACGGTGGCTTTTCTGGATGGCGTGCCGGTCGCAATCGAGACGACGCCGGCCCCGGCGGGAAGCGATGTGCCGGGAATTGCGACGGCGAAGCTGCCGGAGACGAGGCTGGGGTTTGCGACGCCGAGCGCTGTTTCTGGCGCACCGCGCGTTGGAGACAGGCAACGGTCTGAAGCTGTATGCGCGGCGAGAGCAATGCGGCGGGCACCCAGTCGTACATGACGGCGGCTTCGATTCTGAGCTCGCAGATGGCGGACTGGCTTGGCGCGAAGGTAAAAACGGAGTTGAGCGTTCTGGATCCGGCGGAGGCGCAGGATTCCCCGTTTGAGGAGCGGTCGCTGCTGGTGACCAACATCGCGAACGTGGACCCGAAACGGCTGCTGGGGCCGATGAGCCACGCGCTGACGCATGCGTATTTTCAGTCGCCGCGGCCGTGGCTTGAAGAGGGCGCGGCGCAGTTCATGGCTTCGGTGTGGACCGAGCATCAGGACGGACGCGATACCGCCATTGCGCAGATGGATAACCAGCGCGGGGCATTGAGCCTGGCGGAGACGGCCGATCCGGTTCAGGATCCAGGGCAGCCGCTGGTTGCGGCCCACGATCCGGTCTTTTATCGGACGAAGGCGCAGTATGTGTTCTGGATGCTGCGCGGCATTGTCGGCGACAAGCCGCTGGCGGCTGCGCTGAAGCAGTATGACGCGGCCGCGGATACGTCGCCCGAATATTTTGAGCGGCTGCTGGAGCGGACAAGCGGGCAGAAGCTGGACTGGTTTTTTGAGGACTGGGTGGACCGCGATCGCGGGCTGCCCGATCTGGCGATTGAGGCCATTACGCCGAGCAAGGGCAGCGAAGAGGACACGTATATTGTCGCAGTCACAGTGTCTAACTCGGGGACCGCGGTGGCGGACGTGCCGGTGACGATCTCCTCCGCCGATGCGACGGTGACGGAGCGGATGCGGATCGAGGCGAAAGGCCGGGCGACGCGACGCTTCCTGGTGCATGGACGTCCGCAGCAGGTGCAGGTGAATGACGGCACCACGCCGGAGATTGAGGCCAGTGTGCATCGGAAGGATATTTCCTACACCGCGCCGGGATAACTCGTGTGGATAGATGCCCCCTACTTTGCGAGTAGGGCACTCAAGTCTCCTTAATGCGTCGCTACTGCCTTTCCACCTGGGGAGCCGCGAGAGTGCCGGTCATTGAAGTGACGGGCGCGGCGGTGGCGGTTTCATTCTCTGGATCTGCGCGTGTGGCAGGAGCGGCGATCTTCAGATCGAGCGAGCGGTCGCGATCTATGGTGCCGGTGACGGTGGCGGTCGTGTTGTTGCCGGTGATCTCGCTGCTGGTCAGGGTGATCTCGCCTTTTGCAACTTTTCCGTTGCCGCTCCAGCGATCGAAGCGATGGAAGGGCGTGCTGGTGAGCTGAGGCAGCGCGCCGTTGGTCCAGTCCCAGTGCAGCATGCCTTTGGCGGAACTGCTGAGGCTGGATGTGCTGGCGCCGTTCATGGTGAGATCGCAGGTCAGGTCGAGCAGGCCGGGGCCCCAGTGTTCCTTGAGCAGTCCGGCCAGCTCGGGCGCGCTGACGCGGCGTAACTGCACCTCCGCGTCGTAGCTGGGTGAGGACGCGAGATCCACCGCACCGGTGGCATGCAGCGTTCCGCCGAGCGTGCGGCCGTCGAGTGAGCGCACTTCGAGTTTGCCGTCGTGCAGGGCGAGATCCGCGGAGGCGCCCACCACTTCTACCTGGCCGAGGGTCAGGCGCGCGACGTGCACGGCGCCATCGAGAAGCGGCCAATCCGGACTGCGGGAGCGAACGCGGTTGAGAAGCTCCTGCACCATGCCCTGGTCTTCGCCGCGCAGCGATGCAGCGAGTGCGCCAAGGTTGAGGCTTGCGGCGGTGAGGTCGAAGCGGCGCTGGCAGGCTGCAAGACAAGGCAGCGGAATTCGCAGGCTGCCGGTGAAGCGAGTGGCGCCCAGGGTAGCGGTGATGCCGTTCCAGCGCAGTTCGGCGGGAGAAATTGTCGCCGTGGCGGTGACGATATGGACGGGTTCGGCGAGATAGAGAGGTTGAAAGCCGGCGTTGTGCAGGGTGAGAGAGCCATTCACGGCGGAGAGCGGAGCTGGATGGTCAGTGTCGGCGAAGGGCAGCAGCCAGTCGCCCTGCACGGTGAGGTTGTAGTCGGCGGAGCCGCTGCCCTGCATGCCTTCCAAGCCGGCGGGGACGACGTGGAATGCGTGCGCGAGGGGAAGCAAGTGCTCGAGCAGCGCGCTGCCGCTGTAGTGCAGGAAATAGCCCTGGCGGGTGAGCCGTGCGTTGGCGAGAAGTGGGGCGGGGCCGCCGAGGTCCATGTGCGCCGGCTCAAGGACGAGGGCCAGGGGCTGGCTGGAGGGCTGGATCACGAAGCGGAGATCGGGCAGGAGCTGTTTCATGTCACTGCTGCGCGCCAGCAGGTTAGTGGCGACAAGCGAGCCGCCGGCAACCGCGTCCGCGCCGGGTTGTTGCGTATAGGAGAGCTCGCCGTCAATCGCGCCGCTGACGGTGATCTCGTTGCGAAGACGGCCGCTGGTATGGCGTAGCAGCTCGAGCACGCCATCGGTGGGCACATGCGTGGCGGTAAGCCTGAGGTCCGGCTCGAGCGTTGGGGCGTGAATTTCGCGGACAGCTCCGCGAAGACTTAGAGCGCCGTTGCCTACCGGAGAGACACAATGAATGCCGTCGATCGATCCCTGCCAGTGACGATATGTCGCAGTACAGGTGGCGTGAAGGTTGAGCGGATGCGCGGGCGCGAAGGACTCGCGATGAAAGTCGGTGGCCTCGGCGACAAATCGCAGACCGAGCGCATCCGGCACACCGGTGATGCGGGCGGTGACGCGCGTGCTGCCGCGCCAGCCGAGATCGTGAGCGAAGAGCATGCGGGTCGCCTGCCCGAGCGGAGCGCCGCGCCACTCGGCCTGCAGGTTGAGCGGGAGCTCATTCGCGGAAGAGGCGCGATGCACACTGCCGCTTACCTGCACCTGCCCGGTATCAGCGATGGAGAGATTGATGTCGGTGCGCATGGGCTGGGCGGAGAAGCGAAGCTGCCACTCGTCGGGATTTTCGAGCCACACGGAGACGTCGGCGTTCAGAAAGGAGAAGGGCAGCTTTTCCGCGCCATGCTTGAAGTTGATACGGGCGTTGTTGGCTTCGATATAGGGGAACCGGTTCTGGCCGCGGGCGACCGGGCGGCCGGTGGGCGCCTGCTGCGTGCGCGAGGCCTGCAGAAGCACGGAGGCGAAGTTCCACTGGCCATTGGATGCGCGCTCCAGGTTGAGACTGGGCTCATCGAGCGAGATGCGGGCGATCTCCAGACGGCCGCGCCACAGCGAAGTGATGCGGAAGGCGGCGGTGACACTGGTGCATTCGAGGAGGGGCTCCGCGCTGTAACCGGCGGTCGAGTCCACGACGAAGTTGGCGATCTGGACTCCGGGGCGGGGCAGGAGGTGAAGCGTGATGCCGGAGACCTCCACCGGATGGCCGAGGCCGGCGGCGAGGCTGGCGGCAATCTGGCGCTGATAGCGGCTGATGTTGATGAGCGGAGGCAGCACCAGGGCCGCGATCAGCAGCACGATGAGCGTGATCAGGAGAAAAAGAGGCCGACGGCGCGGGCGTTGCGGTGGGGTGGTTTCCAACCTGGACGGCAGAGCTGCCCTGGGGATCGGAGTGGCCTTCGGGTGCATAGCTAGAAACATTTCTCCTGTAAATGGGACGACCCAGCGCCAGCGCGTGTGGCCTGGGAAAGACCACGCCAAGTGTATCTTTGCGCACTATATGCGCAGGAGAAATGCTTTTAACGCACCATGTGGAAGGTCCTGCGCCAGCGTGTCTGATCGAAGAAGTGGAGCACTACGCGTCCGAACTGGTGCATGCGATCGCCCATGCTGACGTGCTCCTCATCTTCTTCCGGCGAGATGAAGGACCAGTAGACGAAGAGCGGCCGACCGACGATGTTTTCGCGCGGGACAAAGCCCCAGAAGCGCCCGTCAAGGCTGTTGAGGCGGTTATCGCCCATGGCAAAGTAGTTGCCCGGCGGCACGACGAGGTCGCCGTTCTGGATGTGGCTGGGTAGCTCATTGGCCCAGGTGGGTTCGATGTCCTGCCCCTGCGAGGTGGGGACGTTGGGGAACTCGTCGCGATAGGGAAGGTAGGTGCTGTAATCCGGGTGGCCGGCCTGGGGCTCGTCTTGCCGTTTGCCGTTCAGATAGACGTAGCCTTCGTGGAGGTGGACGCGATCGCCGGGGATGCCGACCACGCGTTTGACCAGGAACATGTCCGGATAGCCCGGCTTGAGGAAGACGATGATGTCGCCGCGATGGACGGTGCGATAGCGCACGAAGGGGGCCCAGTGTGCGGGAGGCGCCAGGTTCACGCGATCGACGAGGACGTGATCGCCGATGAGCAGAGTGTTCTCCATGGAGCCGGAGGGAATGACGAAGTTCTGGAAAATGAAAGTCAGGATGAAGAGGCCGACGACAATGACGGAGCAGTAGGACGCCAGGGCCTCAAGCGGAGTTTCGTCGTGCTTCGCGGTGCTCGCGGACGGTTCTGTTGCCGGAGCGGTCTGGGCGTCCAAGGTGGGGTTGGTTGTCGTTTCGGCCATCAGCGCTGCTGCCGAGTTTATCACCCGGCAGCGGATTGCCGAGGTCTCAGCTCACCACATGCAAGGTTCTGCTCCAGCGTGTCTGATCGAAGAAGTGGAGCACTACGCGCCCGAACTGCTGCATGCGAATGCCCAAAGGGATGTGCTCGCTGCCCTCCTCCGGCGAGTTGAATGACCAGTAGACGAAAAGTGGACGGCCCACGATGTTTTCGCGCGGCACAAAGCCCCAGTAGCGGCCATCGAGACTGGGCAGCCGGTTGTCGCCCATGGCGAAGTAGTAGCCGGGGGGCACCACCAGGTCGCCGTTCTGGATGTGACTGGGCAGCTCGTTGGCCCAGACCGGTTCAACATTCTGCCCTTGGGAAGTGGGTATGTCGGGGAATTCGTCGCGATAGGGAATGTAGTTGCTGTAGTCCGGATGTCCGGCCTGCGGCTCGTCCTGGCGCTGGCCATTGAGGTACACGTAGCCCTCGTGCAGATGGAGATGATCGCCGGGGATTCCGATGACGCGTTTGACCAGGAACATACCCGGATAGCCGGGCTTCAGGAAGACGATGATGTCGCCGCGGTGCACATTGCGGTAGCGCACAAAGGGCGCCCAGTGCGCAGGTGGCGCCAGATTGATGCGGTCGACCAGGACATGATCGCCTACGAGAAGAGTGTTCTCCATCGAGCCGGAGGGGATGACGAAGTTCTGGAAGATGAAGGCGAGGATGAAGAGGCCCACCACGATGACGGCACAATAGGACGCCACGGCTTCAAGAGCGCTTTCGTGCCTCGTATTGCTGGGCACTGCTTCTGCAGTCAGCGCGGCGGAGGAGTTCGTTGTCGTCTCGGCCATCAGGTTATCCAGCCCGCTCAACGGACGACGTGCAGGATGCGGTCCCAGCGTGCGAAATCGATCAGCCGATCCACAACGTTGTTGCCGAGTCTACCATCCGGCAGCGGCGGCGCGGTATCGGTTGCCGAGGGCTCGCGTACTGAAAAATAGATGAGCAGAGGCGTGCCCTCGATGTTTTGGCGTGGAACGAAGCCCCAGTAGCGGCTGTCGCGGCTGTGATTGCGATTGTCTCCAAGGACGAAGTAGGTGCTTGCCGGGACGCGGAGATGCGCATTCTCCACGAGGCCACGCATCTGAATGCGCCAGTGCGGATCGACTGCCGGATCGCTCGTGGTGTAGCGGGGAAACTGGTCGCGGTAAGCATCCCGGTCGGCGCGCTCGAAGACGTCGTAAGGCTCGGGGCGCGAGGTGTTGTTGACGACCGCCACGCCGTCCCGCAACTCGATTTCATCGCCGGGCACGCCGATGACGCGCTTGACGACGTGTTCCTCGGAGTCGAGAGGGAAGTGGAAGACGACGATGTCGTGCTGCGCGATTTTGCGGTAGGGGAGCAGCCATCCCCAGATGCCGGCGTTGGCCAGCGTGGCCTTGTCGACGAGGAGGAAGTCGCCTACGAGCAGCGTGCGCTCCATGCTCTCTGAGGGAATGCGGAAGGGCTGCACGATAAATGCGAGGATGAACAACGCGGTGACGATCACCATCAGGGCGGAGCGGATGGTATCGAGCAGGTGCGGAAGCACGAAGTGGACATGGTGGTGGCGCGCTGGTGCGGCGGCCGGTGCCGGGGCGGAGGATGCGCTCAAGCCGAGACACTCTCTGGCGTGCCGGGTGAGGTGGGTTCCTTCCCGCCGCTGCTTCGGAGTCTTTCGCGCTTTGGGCGATGCGAGCGAGGCGTCCGGCGCGGTTGTCTGTTCCTGTAACTGAACGAAGGCGACACGCGCGGCTTCCTGTTCGGCCTTCTTCTTTGTGGTTCCTGTGCCCTGCGCGGTGACGGTGGGCAGCTCAGGCGCGCCGGCGACGATCACTTCCACCAGGAAGCGCTTGCGGTGGTCCGGGCCAGTCTCCGCTTTCACTTCGTATTCGGGCGGCGGCGGCGCCGCGGGCCTGCAGCATCTCCTGCAGTGCGGATTTGTGATCGCCCATGCTCTCGCCGCGCTCCAGTCCCTTGTAGAGACGCTGCACCGTGGGATCGATGACGGTGCGGCACACAAAGGCACGCGCGGTGCCGATTCCGGCATCCAGATAGAGCGCCGCGACGATGGCTTCAAAGCTGTTGGCAAGCAGGACGGCTTTGGTGCGGCCGCCGTTGCGCTCCTCACCGCGGCCCAGGCGGAGATAGTCGCCCAGTTTGAGCGACTCCGCTACATTGCCGAGATGCCGGCGGCTGACCAGCGCGGCGCGCAAGCGGGTAAGGTCGCCTTCTGTGAGGTCGGGAAAGGATTCGTACAGAGACTGGGCGACGACCAGACCAAGGACAGCGTCGCCGAGGAATTCGAGTTTTTCGTTGTCGGCTGGAGTTGTTCCGTCGTGGGCGCCCTGCTCAAAGGCGAGCGAGCTATGGGTGACCGCCTGCTCGAGCAGGGCTCGATCATGGAATGGGTGCTTGAGGGTGTGCTCGAGCGTATCCAGCGCGCGGTGGCCCATGGGTGCGGGTCTCCCTTGCTCTAGCTTAGAGCAGATTCGTTGTTTCTATCTTTTATCGAGTCCATGCCAGGCCAGGTTCCTCGACGGGGTCTCCTGGTCGGGTGGCGATCCTCAGGGCTGCGGAGTGGCGGCCGCAGGCGGAGCCGGGGTCGGAGATGCAGGAGCTGGTTTCTCTGCCGGCGTCGTACTGTCATCGTCGGAGTCGTCCTCTGCTGGTGGACGCCGGGGGGCGGCCCGTAAGGCTCTTTCAGGCCGTGCTCCGCGGCTTCCTTGGTATCGAGCTGGCCATCCCGGTTGAGGAGTGCCTGCTGATACTGCGCAACGGCGTCGTCGCGGCTGTGCTCCAGATCGTCCATGCGGCCGAGGTAGATGTGCGACCACGCGAGCAGCCGCGGGTCTTTGCCGAGCCGGATGGTTTCTTCGAAGTAGTGGCGGGCTTCATCGACATTTCGCTGCATGACGGCGCAGCGGGCGAGCAGGAAGTCGGCGCGGGCGGTGTCGCCGGTGTGGCGGTCGAGCTCCTGGTGCGCCAGCGCAGAGGCGCCGGCCACGTCGCCCTGCATGAGCTTCATCTCGGCCAGATCGAGACCGTGCAACTGGCGCGTGCCGCGGCGCACAACATCGCCCTCGTTCTGCTGAGAGAACGTGACGTGCTTGGCGCGGCCGACCTCGGAGGGAACGTCCATGCCATAGACGATCTCGCCGATGGTTTCCTTGAAGGATTGCGGCTCTTTTTCAAAAGCGACCAGCCGGTCATAGAAGTAGGCGGTGAGGACGTAGCCTTCTTCCATATCGCGCTTCACCGCGGCCTGCCGGATGGCTTCGGCCTTCTGCTCGGTGGCGTGGCGCTCGCGCTCGACGTTCGCGAATTCCGAGTGGGTGACGATGGCCGGAGCCTTGAAGGGCGCGATGCCGGTGTTCATGGTGCGCGCTTCGATGGCGCGGATCATGCACTCGGTGACGAGCGAGACGATGTCGCTGCGGAAGGTGTATTCGAGCGGCGCCTCACGCACGACCTTGAGGAAGGGCAGCAGGCGGTCCATGGAGGAGGCGCGGGCATAGAGCAGCGGCTCGAGCTCGAAATGAAGATAGGTGTGCCGGATCTCGTCCATGCGGATCTTTTCATCGCGCGTGGGTGAAGTGACGACGACGTAATCGGCGCCATAGACACGGGCGTTGGTTTGTCCGGGGTCGAGCAGCGGCTCCAGCACGACGGCGAAGCGGCTGTCCGTGGTGGTGTTGGCGGGCATTTTGAGATAGGCGTTGGTGCTGACGATCATCCTGGTGAGGGAGTCGTGCAGGCCATTGACGATGGCGTCGTACTGGGGACGCACGCTGATCCAGATGTAGTGGAGATCGATTTCGCGAGCCAGGTTGCGAATGAGCGGCAGGATTTCGACCACCTGGGTCGAGTCCGGCGGCATTTCGGTGAGCGGGACGCTGTTGGTCAGCTCCGGCGGCGGCGTGACGTAGAGGCCAAGCGAGACGTACTGCGAGAGGTTGTGGCTGGTGTCCGAGAGCTCGTGCTGGCGGACGTAGGTGCAGAGCTGGTCGCGGGTGTTCTGCGCCTCGGCAGAGGCCTGAATGGCGGCGTTGACCTGATCGCGAACCTTTTGACGGACGGGGGCGGACTGATCGAGTCCGGCGTCGTAACCGCAGGCGTTCAGCGCGACAGCGATGTCGAAGACGGCTTCACTGGTCTGGAGGCTGATCTGCGGGCCGGCGGGATCGATGAGCGAAGGCGGCTTTTGAACCTCAGGCTGGGCCGGCGTTGCGGACGAGGACGAAGAGGAGGACTGGGGCGCAGACGATGAGGACGACTGTGCGCGGAGAACGCCAGTCCCGGAAACCAGAAGAGTAAGGACAAGAAGCCGGAAGGCCAGCGAGCGAAGACTGCGAAAAGACTGCATAGGAAAAGGGTCTGCGGCTCAGTCTACGGAAGGGGAGGAAGCAGGGTCAACCGGCGTCGTCAGTTATGTCAAGCTCAGGGCAAAAGGCCCTGCTATTGTTGCCTCCATGCTTTATAAAGTGATCGATGTTTGGCGACGAACGCATGCTGGGGCTATCCGTTACCGCTGTTTTGAGCTCATTCCAGGTGGACGCTTCTGCGTGCAGAGCGCTGATTTCTACCGAGAGGCTCTTCCGTCGACTAGAGCAGATTTCTTAGATCGTCAATTTGTGGAGCTTTTTTTGGAGAATTCGCCTGATGATCGTTTCACTAGTTTCGCCACACTGGAAGAAGCCATCGCACGGCACGATCTGCAGTTCGGAAACTGAGGAGGGCGCCGATCAATTCGCCCAGGCAAGGCCGTCGGCGAATTTGCCGGCGGTGATGAGGCTCTGGACCTTCCAGTCTGCGAGGTCGATGGCCGCGACCTGGCCGCTGGTGTTGCAGGAGACGTAGGCGACCTTGCCGTCCGGACGGATGAGAATCTCCTGCGGAGTGCTGGGGACGCCGATGTTGCGGACGACCTTCATGCTGGCGAGATCGACGACGGCGACCTGATTTGTGGGCGGTACGGCGACGAGGAGGAAACGGCCATCGGGCGTGGGAGCTGTACCGTATCCGGTTCCGGGGAGCGGTACCCAGGACTTCAGATTGTTGGTGGCGGTATCGATGACCGCGAGCCGGGGCTGGGTCTGGTCGGAGGTGAAGACCCAGTGATCGTCATTGGAGATGGAGATTCGCTGCGTTTCTCCCGAGATGGGAATCACGGCGACCGTCTTTCTGCCGATCATGTCGAGCACGGAGACGGTGCCGGGGCCGACGTTTGCGGTGTAGCCGCGGCGTCCGTCGTGGGAGAGGACGAGCATGTGGGACTGGGCCTGCCCGGTGGGGATGGAGCCGATGATCCTGCGCGTGCCTGGATCGATGATGGTGACGGAACGATCGAGCTCGGTGGTGACGTAGAGGAGTTTGCGCCTGGCATCGTAAACGGGCTGGTGTGGGCGGACACCGTGGCCGAAGTCGAGAGTGCCGACGATCTTGCGCGAAGGCAGATCGATGAAGAGCATCTGGCGGCCATCCAGACCTGGCTTGCCGACGCCGACGTTGCCGTAGATGGGCAGGTAGGCGGCGCGCCCGTCGGCAGAGGTTGCGATCTCATGCCCATGCATGGTGGGGGTGCCCTCGGCGATGACGGCGATCTGCTTTGCGGAGGCGGGATCCACGATGCTGAGGCTGGTGTCGCCCTGGTTGACGACGAGCAGCGATTGAGCGGCTGCCGACCCTCCGAGGCAGCAAGCACAGACGAGAAGACAGAATACCGGCGGCTTTCGCATGCAAAGCACTATAGCCGGTGAAAGGGAAATTGGGGGATCAGCCTTTGACGGAGACTCCGGAGAAGGACATCAGCGCAGTCCCGCGAACCGGCTGGTCGAAGGACCGGGCGGGCGAAAAGACGCTGAAGAGCAGCAGGTTGTTGATCGCGTCGCGCGTCTGGGCGTCCACCGCACCGGAGAGGACCTTGTAGTCGTAGACGCGGCCGTCGCTGTCCACAAAGACCTGCAGCATTACGGGATTATCGAGGCCGCCGATATCCTCGGCCGGCTGGAACGAAGAGTAGAGCAGGCGGGGCGCACTGGAGACTTCGAGCGGGACATCGCGGGCCTCTACCGGCTCGGGCGATGTGAAGGTGCCGACGAGCATGGCGGCGGTGCCGACCAGGAAGATGGCGCTGGCGAAGCCGGCTGCCGCGCGCAGGAGGAAGGGCTGGAAGGTGTTCTCCCAGCGGATGTGGAAGCGGCCCAGCCGCTCGCGGGTGGAGTTGCGGCTCTCCTGCGAGATGGCGACCCGGAGACGCAGCGCGAGATCGGGCGGGACGCGGGTGGTGCCGAGGTCCGCGACCATAGCCTGGCTTTTCTTCCAGGCGTCAAACTCATGGGAGCAGTTCGCGCACGTTTCCAGGTGCTTTGTGATCTCGAGCATCCGGGTGCCGGGGACATCCCCATCCAGATAACGGGAGAATTGATGCTGAATGTGACTGCAGGCGCTCATTTGGCCTCCCTGAGCCCTGCCAGGGGGGCCCGGAACGTGGCGGTGGATGAGCAGTCGGGGGACGCAGCAGAAGCGCGGGCGAGGGGAGCCAGCCGGTCTTTGAGATGAGCACGTCCGCGCATGAGGCGCGATTTGACTGTGCCCAGATTGATGCCGAGGATTTCGGCGATTTCTTCATAGCCGAATCCTTCTATATCGCGCAGGACGACGACGGTCTGGAACGGCTCCGGCAGCTCGCGGACGGCGGTCTCCACCTGATCGCGCAGCTCAGCATGCGCGGCGAGATCGAAGGGGGATTCGTGCTGGTCGACCAGCGTGTCCTTGAGATGAAATGCCTCGCCATCCTGGCCGGAGATCTCCTGCTCGATAGTGATTTCCTTGCGCTTGTGGCGGCACCACCAGCGCCGCTGGTTGGAGGCCTCGTGCAGGGCGATGCGGTAGATCCAAGTGCGGAGGCTGGAATCACCATGGAAGCTGCCGATGCCGCGGTAGATCTTGATGAAGACATCCTGTGTGATGTCAGCGGCTTCACAGGGATCGGGAATAGTGCGGGCGATGAGCGAGTAGAGCGGCGCGTGATACTGGGCGATGAGCGAGGCAAAGGCCTCCTCCGACCCGGCTTTCAGCTCGGCGATGACCGCGGTTTCTTCCGGCCTTGCTGCCGCCTGCGCACCGAATACGTTCGCGAAATTTCCCAATGCCGCTCCTGCCTGCACTCCGACGTCCCCCATACAGTAACAGGAAATACGAGCCTTCGGCCCGCCGCCGGAAGGGTGTCCAAACGCCAAAAAATTGGATGCCGCCGGCGACAGAATCAGGCAGCGCTCACTCAGAAATCTGCCTGACCTACCTGCTATAGACACCCGCGAAAGAGCAAAGGTTCCTGAAGGGCGACGTTACTGTGGATTGGACGGTTGTGGATTCGCCGGGGCCGGTTTGTGGACGCGCTTTTTAGTGGATTTGGGTTTGGCGGCAGGTCCATCGTCCACGACGGTCTTGGCGGGCGGCGGCGGTGGCGCTGCCGGAGCGGCCGTGGCCCGGAGATGGACGACTTCGGCGTCCTGCGCCTGCGCCGACTGCAGGAGAGCAGCGCCCAGCTTTGTCCGGCTGTCTTCGAGCGTGGCGCGTTGATCTTCCAACAGCGCGGCATCGCGGGAGGCGCCGGCCAACTGAGCGGTTTCAGAAACGCGCAGCAGCACGTCGTAGAGGGCGTCCACGTTGCGATAGACGGAGAAGGCCGGAGAGACTTTTGCCGGGTCGGCGAGGGCGGTATTGATCAGGCCGGGCAGAGTGTCAGCGACATCGCGCTGCATGGAATCAACGTCGTCCGCGGTGGTCTGGCGGACATCGCCCGGGGCCTTCCACTTGGGAACGTTGATGGTCTCCAATGCACGGCGCAGATGGGCGGCGGCGATGTTGACCTGCTGCAGGGAATTGCCGAGCGCGAGACTGGCCTGGGTGCGTGGCTGGGCAGGATTGACCGCGGGCGGCTGTTGTGGAGTCGAGGCGGCGCGGGCAGGCCGCGCGGGCGCAAAGAGCAGAGCGAGAGGAAGTACTGCGATGGCAATGCGACGAGGCAAGAGGAACGACTCCGGAAGGGTTAACGATGTTTGACGAATCTATCTTACTCGTCGAAAATGAAGAGAGTCTTTCCCCTCCGCAAAGTGGGCCTGTGGCGCAGCTGGGAGCGCGCTTCCATGGCATGGAAGAGGTCGTCGGTTCGATCCCGACCAGGTCCACCAATTACGCCAATCGTTAGAAGCACCTTCTTTCCGCGACTCTCCAAAGCTGCGCCCCCCTAAGGCGGCGTTCGCGAGCTGGTTTGCATCTTCGCGAGTTCGACACCGCCTAATGGACAGCTGCCTCAGCGCTCGTCGGCAGGCTTTTCCGGTGGTCGAGTTGTTCGAATGTCAGGTTTAGAACTGGATAGTCGCGCCAGTCCTTGTAGCCGAAGTGGCACCACTCATACGTATATACAGTGAAACCAGCGGCCTCCATTGCCTTGCGCAACGTATTCCGGTCCCATCGCTGCAAGGACGTTCCGCCCGGATAGAAGGGATAGGAGCGCTCCGACATCTCGTCGTAACCCCCCGTCATGACGAGGGGCTTTCCTGTAGCGAGATCGTAGAGTGTCAGGTCAACGGCGCAGCCGCGGTTGTGCCGGGAGCCATCACTCGGGTTCGCAACAGAAATCTTTTTGTCGTCCGGTGTCCCGTCCCAGAACATCTTCGTGACATACCAGGGCCGATAGGCGTCGTGAATCAGCAGTCCATAACCTTGGGCGCGCAACGCCTCAGCGGCGCGCGCCAGCGCTTCTGCAGCCGGCCTTTGCATGAATGCGCGCGCTTCCTTATAGAGAGGCGTGCTCAGGAAGTTACGGTCCGTTGCATAACGGATGTTCAGATGAATGGTTGGATCGAGCGTAGTGACGTCAACGAGGTCGGGCGTCCGAAGATGTCCCTTCTCTGTCGGAGGTTTGGCGAGAAGCGCTTCGCGGCGCAGCTCTTCGATCGGTTTCAGCGGCTTGATCTGGAAGATTTCTCCCGCGGCGATTGGTGTGCCTGCGGGGAAAAACAACTCCGATTCTGACACCGGTGGGATGACCGGCCGCATCGCGGAGGAAGGTGCCGCTTTCTCCCATGTAAAGTCCGTCGAGCTGTTTCGCTGTAAACATTTCCGAGGCTCCTATCATCGTGCAGCAAATAAAGCCCGCACTGGTTGTGCTGGATCGACTGATCGATCAAAAGAACCGCCTCTATTACATTGAAGAAATGAGGTCCAAGCAGTACTCAGGGCCTATTTGCTTGTGAGTGTCGTCGACGATTCAAAGTCGGCGGTGGGCGCCGGGCAACCGCCTTTCTCGCCAAGCCGCTTTCCCCGTTTTACGCTGCTCAATACTATTCGTGAATTGATTGACGGTACACCATCCAAGACGATCCTCTCGTAGACGACGAAGAAGTGACTCGAGATCTCGTCGGTGGAGCGCTGGCTAAACGCGGATACAGAATTTTTCATATCCTCATTTTTCATCGGAAGCCGGCCACATTGTCTGGGTCGATCTTGAGTCCCTGATCGAAGATGTCGTGGCCCTGAACAAGCTCGCTCTGGAGAAAAGTCTGCTAGTCAGCAGAGAGTGAAAATGCGCACGTTTGCGTTGAAGGAGTCCCGCCTCAACTCCGAGGGGTATTTTCGAACATACTGCAATCGATGCGTCGGTCACTGGGGGCGGATCCGGATCAGAATTACTCTCGTGACCCTCCGTCACGACCGCCGAGAATCTGGCGCCCGCGCCACCATAGTGGATAGGGGTAGGTATTGCCAACGAAGATCTCAGCAAAGTCTATGACGCGCGTTCTTCACTACGAAAGCATTGAAGGGAAGCGGCATCGGGCGGTGGCTGAGCTCGACGATCGTACAAGAGCATCGAGGACGCATTAAAATCAAAAGCGGCGCCGAGACTGACGGTCTGGCACTTGCGCGTCGTGCTCCTTCTGAAAGGCGAGACCGGAGTGCTGAATAGCTACGAAGTAGCAATCTTTACAGAAGTCACAAATCAGCAATTTGAGTTCCACCAAAAGGATCTAATTGGCGATCGCTGTCTTGAATTGTTGCCGGCATCTCTGGTAGAAGCGCTCTAATAAGGTTTCACGATTAAAGACGTCGCGACGCTGTTCTTTACTGAGTCCGAACATATTACGATAGAAATTCTCCGCCCCGGGAGTCGCGACGCCGTCTGCGTCAAAAATCAGATTCATCATCTGGGCGTCTTCCATCGCTTTGACGGCAAGAAGCTTGGTTGCGTCAGGATGGGGCTTTGCATTCACCTCGCCTGCGGAAGCAATGCGACGCGTTGAAAGCCAGTAATAGCAACGCTCATTGTCCCAAACATAGACAATTGCCGCGTCATAAGGGGACGATTGGCTATGATCGACTGATTGACTGCCGGAAGTCGGCCTTGCGGCAATGGCACGCCCGTGGCCCCTGGAAATGGCCTCTTCGATCAAGAACGTCATAGCGTCAAGAGGCGAATAACTCCTCTTCTTACTGGCCTTCAGATTCGCTTCGAAGAACTCGACGAATTCCTTTGCGCTAACTTCCACGCAATCCAGTTGTTTGGCTGCCCTTCTGATGTGTCCCCTATGTTTGCTTTTTCGGGTATTCAAGACATCGCCCTCGGAGGGGAGACGCACATAGGTTATTTGAGTCGCGTGGTCAAAGCCTGATTGTTTAAAAGCACTCCTCACAAGGTCGGCATAACTCAAATCAGGATTGCAGACGAAATTAAAAGAGGCCCATCGCGGCAACTGCTCGAGCAGTGAGCGGATCACGTCGGCCTGTTCTGTGCGGCTTAACCGTTCATCGACAACCGGGCCACCCAGATGCGACCAGTGTGGATCTTGAACCCGAAGAAGACCCACTCGATTTCTTAATAATACAAAGGGGAGTCGTCCGACAACGACGCCAAGGCGGAACACCTTCAATTCGCGATGGATCGAAGATCCGCGCGCAATATTAATCCACCAATCCTGACTGAAAATGGGCAGCTCAGATTGATCGATTCCTGCGACCTGCTCCGGCGTGTCGGCGACTCTCACGGGTCTCTCTCGATTCCTCCATTTGGGCGCGCAGATAGCCACCCGATGAAGAGGTCTACGACACATTGGATCTCGGCATTGACCCTACCTTACACGTATGGAGCGTTAGGTAGACACAAAGTCAAATCCGTCAAGTGATAAGGGCTTTATTGCCTCGGTAGAATCATTTCCCTTGTAGCGACGCGCCCTAAAGCAAATTCATTATAGGATTGCTGTAAATTCTCCTGATCGTGCAGATCTTGTCCGATCTCGTCCGGGTTGATAACCGCTTGGCCATCAATAATTTACAATGCCCAGTTTCTTGAGATCGAAACGACTAGCGGAGAATTCATTGACGGCAAATGACTTATGAGTCGGTGAGGTTGATAAACCGGCCAGTTTGTTACCCAATAGCACCAATTTGCTATCAAAGTAACCGAGCGGATATGGGCTGAGCCGTGGGGATGTGCCTAATTTCTTGGACCCCAACGCCCTTGTTCGCCGCAAATGGGAGAGCCCACTATTTTCAATTTCGGACAGAACCGAAAATGGAGAGGTGAGCCCTATTTGAGCAGCCTCTGGCAAGCATCTGCTCGCGTCTTGAGCCGTGTGCATAGCCTTGCGGCGTGACATGCAACAAGCCTTAAGGGAAAATCCGACGGTT
>CAVWVY010000004.1:0-1543937 GCA_963758545.1 uncultured Acidobacteriaceae bacterium
CTTCTGGATGTCCTGGAACGTATCGACGACCGGCCTCTGACTCTCGCACAGGAGCAGGCCGATCGTCGGATCGTCCCGCTCGGTCCGGAAGTGCCGTCCACCGCCGACAGGTAGAAGTTGAGCTTGCCGGCGTACTCCGGCTTGAACTTGCCGGTCTTGAGCTCGATCACGAAGTAGCAGTGCAGCCGTACATGGTAGAAGAGCAGGTCGAGGTAGAAGGTCTCGCTCGCCGACCGCGAGCGGCACCTGGCTGCCGACGAAGGCGAAGCCGCGGCCCAGCTCCAGCAGCAGATCCCGCAGATGGTCCAGCAGGCCGCGTTCGAGCTCCCGCTCTCCGGGATGGGCGAGGGTCAGGAAGTCGAAGTTGTAGGGATCCTTCAGGACCTGGACCGCCAGCTCCGAGTTCTCGGGCGGCAGCGTCTGGCGAAGTTGGTCAGCGACTTCCCTTCCCTCGC
Source organism: uncultured Acidobacteriaceae bacterium (assembly GCA_963758545.1). Lineage (GTDB taxonomy): Bacteria > Acidobacteriota > Terriglobia > Terriglobales > Acidobacteriaceae > KBS-83. Next base: position 456 of record CAVWVY010000004.1, read on the forward strand.
ATGCAGCTGGCCCTCGATCATGTGGCCGAGGGCGTCGCGGCTCCAGCCCTCCTGGACCGCCACCGCCAGGTACCAGTCGCGGGCAGCTGGATCCTTGACTCGGTCCAGCAGGAGCCGGAGGTGACCCCAGGGCAAAAGTGCCACACGCTGTGGCACAACCTGCGGGTCGGGCCAGGCCTCGGCCAAGGAGCGCATGTACTTGAGGTTGCGGGGGCTGAAGCCCTCCACGCCGGGAAAGCGCGCCTGCAGGTCGCGGGCGAGCCGGTCGATGACCTTGGTGCCCCAGCCCTCGGCCCGCTGGCGTAGGAGGATCTCGGCGCCGATCGACCAGTAAAGGAGAACCAGTTCGCGGGTGACCGCCAGGCCCGCCCGGACCTGGGAACGGGCGATGCGGTGCGCGATCTCGTCCAGCAGTTCCCGATACCCGGTGGGGAGGATGTCAGCTTTGGCCATCGCTTTTGCCGATAGTGCCACAGTTGTGGCACTTTTCCAGCGCAGCCAGTATAGCCCCCGACAAGGCACATTGTCGTAGGTAATCCCCAGGTCGGCTTGAAGGAAAGCCTCCTTGCCAGTTACGCTCCAGAAATCGGCTTTGCCGGGCTCGCTTGATAGACCCTATTACCCGTCGCATATAGGCAGCCATAGCTACCGCCGCTAATCTATCTGAAGGCGATAGGCTCGGACTGCTTCAGGGGACACTTGAAGCGCTGATCCTGCGCAGCCTTCATGTCAAATCAACACGCTTCGAGGTCTCGCAATCCCCGCAACAAAGTCCCAGAGCGAGTCTCGGTCGAGAGCGATTCCCTCTACCCTGCAACCCGGTGATTTCGAAGCGACGCCGTTTCGCTCTTTCCATCAAAGAGTTCCTGACACGGAGGAATGAGCCATGGTTAGTGTGGTCGAAGGTCAAGGGTGCGCCTGGGAGAAGGCAGAATTTCGCTGATGACTTACAGCAGGAAGTGGGCGCCCATTTGAACCACTGATCAAGTGAGTGAAACTCTCCGAGAGACATTACTGTGCGTCAAAGTGCACGCAATTCCGGCCACACTTGCACGCGCGCTGCCTCAAAACAACGACGGCCTGGAAGATCCGCCGCTCAGTTCCGAGCTGACGTCTGCAATCGTATGAGGCCCCTCGCCTCCACCCCAGGCGAATAGGAGATTCATTGCTGGGAGCCCACCCGCGTGCACTGTGAATCCTGCGGTGAAACTGTGCCGCAGGTGATCGAAGCTTATGTCGTTTCGGCGGAGGGCCGACTTTGGCCTCGTCCACAGAGAAGAGAAAGCTGAGGGGCAGCCTCCAGATAGAATGCTCGAAGGCGGCTCGAAGCAGCAACATATTCGGAGCGCGGAACCGATAATCAGGGTAGCTAGGGAGGATGGCGCGCCCGTTGAGGTCTGAGCCTCGATGGTCGGCTGGAAATAAATGGCACGGTGCTGCCCGAGCCGGCTATGGAGCCGATCATAAAGAGGCGCATACTGATGGAACCGTACTGAGAAGGCGTCAGGGAGACCGGACTGCACGTGATTGCAGCAGGACTCGTGGCGCAACTGTCCGGCCCGTTCTGGTCCAGGCTATGCCTCGACGGGACGGTTCGGTGAAAAGGTATCTCGTGGTTGAATCAGCGGTCCAGCGTCTGAACGAGTAGCGGTTATCACTCGGAGCGACAAACTGATGGAACTGGCTCGCGTAGTTCAGACGTAATCTGCCAACGGATAGCGACGTGTGGAGGCGAAGACCCTCGCCTATCTGGAGCGTCGCAGGCTGTCGCGAGATACCCGGAGCGGAGGCATTAGAGTACAGCTGGTCAATGGACGGAATGCTTCCGTTGTTGACACCGCGTATTGAAGGAAAGCGGCCGTTGATCTCACCTAGTAGAGAAATGCCGAATCTGCTAGCTAACGGGTAGATGATGCTGGTGCCAATCACCGGCTCTGTGAGGCCAAACACGCTGCGTCTTTCGAGACTTGAGTTTGGGCGAGGCCAGAAGAACAGTTTATTGAGAGAGTTTTCTTCCGGCGTAGATGTTGATAACTGTCGAAGCCCTGTACAAAATCAGACAATCTGATTTTACTCGCCTTGCCGGAACCTGTTGAGGTGATCGGCATGATTGTGCCACCCGTTAGGCGGAAAGCCTTTGGATACGCACCACCTCGCCAGGAGCCATTCACGCTTGCGACGGCATCAATGTTCAGGTTCAGCCGCAACCCGTTGCGGTAATTCTTGTTTTCCACAAATGCCCCACCGACGGCAAATCCGTTCTGAGGGGCCATGCTGCCGAGTGCGAGATGTATAGGCTGACCAGTCACGAGTGTCTGCCCGCAGTTGATGAGGGTGTAAAAACTGACATCCCGGCAGATCTTCAGGCTTTCAGCTTCCCGGCGGAAATCATTGGCGATGCGGCTCTCATGTTGGGCGCATGCGCATCCGCTCACGAAGAGAACGAAAATCACTGTTCGAATTGCGAGCATAAAATCTGTCCTCCCGATTTTTTCTGAAGGCAAATTTCACGACCGATCGCTGCTCCCTCGATGACATACCGTCCTTCGTGGTCGCCAGTGAATTTTCTGATCACGCATTTCGTGTCGTCGTCTATTAAATACGCGAACTTGTCTGTGTCTTTGAGATCCTCCGGTTTATATTTGATGATAATACTTTCTCTACTGGAGTTTCTAGGCGAAAGTCCATTTCTGGATTTGGGCCGCTCATTAGCTTCTTCCTCTTTCTTACTTGGGAGGTAGGGTTTGGCACAGGCAACAAAATCGTATGTGCCCGGATCGAGGTCTTCAATTCTGTAAGAGCCATTCTCTGCCTCTACATCATCGTGAGCCAGTGCGCGAGACTTCGGGTTAAGTACGCGGATGATTGTTTCTGGCACTGTTACACCGCTTGGATCTGCCTACCTTCCCCCGACCGCGGCTTCAACCTGCGCTGAAGAGGCGCTTACCGTTCCGGCGTAGACGAACAGGATGCTTGCAAGCGCGGCCCATTTTTGTGACTGGTTCCGAAATGGAAGTTTCATGCGTTCATCTCTGTGCTGGATCGCTGTTAAGTTCCACCAACGCATTATCGATGATCAGCTTCAGACGTGGACTTCCTTCTGATGAAACCTCCTTGAGTCGTGCAGAAATCTCATGACGTTCACCTCGAGGTAGTAACTTGCCAATCTCTTGGAGGGCAAAGACGGCCTGATTACGCGCGCCCTCGCTCTTGCAGTGCTCGACCAAGCCCAATGTGAGCTTCAATGCATCTTGATTGTGCTCAGGCTAAGCCTGAAACACTGCCGCAGTATCGCGGGCGAAATTTTGATCCTGCCCAGCACAGAGCTCTCCTGTGAGCCCGAAGTCCTTGCCCAGTTGTTGAAGAAGCAGGTGGGATTGATCCGTAGCGCTCAGCCATTCAAGGACGCCAAGCCGTAACGCCTTATGATCGGCGTAGTATGACAGCATATCCTTGGTTAATTCTTCAGGTTCGATGGTCCCTAAGCGATAGATTTGTTGGCCTACATATACCCCACCTGTTCGCATGCAGGGATCATCCGAGCCCAAGGCCATTTTGACAGCAGGTAATGCCTCTTCTCCATAGACTGCGATTTTCATGGCAGCGATGATGTTATCGTGTTTGTTCTTAGGCTTTTCCAAGGCGCATTCATTCTCGTTGACAATTGATCCACCCAATTCGATCAACTTACTTCGGGTCTCCAAAGATGCGGCATTCGATGTTCTTCGGTTATTTTGATATGTGGAGTAGCCGATTGCGAATGAGACGGCAACTGCTGCGATCGGATCAGCGCGGGAAGATAATCCTTTATAATTCTTGTTTTAGGGACGGTTTTGGTTGCCGCACCCACTTGGTCAAGGCACGCGATACATCCAGTGGAAGGGACTCGACAGCGATGTGGAGCTTAAGATCTTGTCATTGCAAACACCGGGTGCCGACGGAACGATTAGGCACGCGCTGCAACCTCATAAGAATTTCTACTGCTAATCTTCGCGCCTGGATGACTCACGTGATTTGGCCCGAGTGCGTTCTCCTCATCTGCCGCGGCGGTGACGGCCCTTCGTCTTCCGGGGCCAATCTTGAGGTCTCGATCTTCCCGCGAAAAAGTGCAGGAACAGCAAGGGCACGCACTTCTTCTGAGCTGCATAGAACGCCCGCGATCGCTCCAGTGCAACGGCCTGCCTAGCCCGTCTTGTAAGTGATCGATCTGCTTGTGAACTAGATTAGATTCGGGGAGCTGTTTCTAAAGCATTTCTCACCGGGCCTAGTCGGGGCGAACATAACCTTTACGCTCTTGATGTCCGGACGTTTCCTACGCCGAGCGGCAACATCCTTTACTGGCATTCGGCCACTGGACCCAATTTGGCTCACGTATCGATCATTGCAAGGTAAACCTAAAGGGTCGAATGTAGGCGGGTAGGAGAGTGTGGGTCTGGACGGGGCAATCGGGGTAATGAGACGTGTTGAAAGACCAATGCACCACCCACTTTGCAAGGGATCCATAGCGCCATCGGATAGATCTCCTGGCCGTCCAAAGTACCATCGTTGCAGCCCTTTAAGATGAAGAAGATCCGGAATTCCTGGATTCAGGGTGATCACATAAAGACAGCTTGGGGCCGCCGAACCCAGTCGAGCACTGGTGACCGACCAGGCAACAACTTGCCAGCCTCTAACAAATCAGAAACCTAGCCCGGCGATTGCGAATCGCGCTATGGTGAGCCACCGTATAAGATTGGCTATCAGACAATTGCTAATATCCCCGTCTGACCTCTGACTGTGCTACAAGGCGGCCGTCTAAAGGCAGCCGCTTTAGGTTGCCTGCTGCCGCAACCCAAGTGAATTCCAAGTTTTGTGTAGTTTTGCCGATCGAATCCTGTTTGGGGCCTACAAGAAAAGGCTTCACAATCAAAAAGCTTCTATTTAGCAAGATGAGACGGTGCAGCTAAAGCGCCAAGAATCAAGTCCACGTCACTGCTTCAAACAAGATCGCAGCTTCGGGACCAAGCACTCTAGCGGATTTAGGCCCGGCTAATGGGGCGCGCCAAGAAGTCGGAGCTGACCCTACCTTGTCACCCTGCAGAGTGCTCCCAAGTTCAGTTATGGGATTTAGTGACACTGATGCCCAACTGTATTTTGCGGTGTAGTGTGTTTGACTAGGTTCCCCAACTAACTGCCGACCCTTGTCGACGCTGGGAATGTCGACCGCCTTCACTTCTATTATCAAATAATCCGACCACACGGGAAGGCACTCCAAATGGTCCGCGAATAGAAGCAGGCCATCTTTGTAAACCTGCTTGAAAAGTGCAAGGCGAATCATATATCGCATCGTCCCGTCATCTCTACGGCCACGAAACAGAAAGTTCGTAAATAAGGGAAGCCTCCTATGTGCCCTCGCATATTTTGTCTCGTATATGTCCCTTGTGACCGTTTCCGCGCAGTAGTGCCTCAGCGTGCGTTCGTGCATCAAGACTGGTAGCCCACGGACGGCGATCTGACTCTCAACGAAATAAGTCACTGCCTGATATTCATCGTTGTCAATAGACTGTCCTGATGCCTCATCAGGTGCGAAGAGTAGGCTAAAGTTCACCAAATAGGCCGTGATCTTAAAATCGCCGAAGAGAAAACGTTGCAGATTTTGGTAGCCTTCCTCGGAGTTGACCATTCCGTATCGACCGCTGTGACTGCGGTGAATGTAAGCTCTATGTGAACCATGAACGTAGGCGTTCTCGATTTGCACTAGCCCGTCACTCTGCGGGCCTACAACGCCTCTAGATAACCCTCCTGCGACTAAGTAGTCTTCAGCGTTCGTTCCAACTATGCAGAACACGCGATCTACCTCAAAGGAATCTGGATCAAGTCTTCTTGGTTCCCAGTCAACCGGCGGAGAAAGACCTGGGTTTCGGGTCAAGAAGGAGTGCATCCTTTGAGGGCCGAAATTATCTGAATCATTGAAGCCGATAAAATCCCTCAGCTTTTCCATAACTCCCGCCCCCGCGACATCGAAGTGAATGCCGCCATGAGGAGTGCCGTATGTGACAAATTTGTCGATCAGTTGCTTTGCTGCTCCCTGGGGAGCGATCTTTTGCATCAGACATCGAACTACGAGTCCACCCATGGAGTGCGCAACGACGTGAACTCTGGTTGGTCGCAAGTCATCGCGCCCTCGAGCTTTATCGACCTCGGTGCGCACATACTCGATAAATTCCAGGAGGCCCGCCGCAGCCTCTTCTATCGACAGCCGTCTTCCACCGGGCCTATCGAATGTCTTTGACGTGGGGTCATAGTATCGGTAGATCAGATCGTTCGATCCGGATCTATTCCTCGCGGCATCGATTGAAGAGCCCCGTCGATCACGTCCTGATAGCCATGGTCTCTGAATAGACGGGCGAAAGGACTCACAAACATATAAAAATCGGCCTTGCCATCTTGACCTATTCTAATGTGTGTCGATCCAGCGTTGAACCCGTAGGTCGGATCATCGACTGTGTTCTCAACTTCAGATTGAGTACCGGCATAGCCACGTACGTAGACGATCGGCGCTGCTCGAAGCATCCAGACCCCCACCCGGCATCCGCAATACGGTACTTCGTGACGCCTCAAAACTCAAGTCTTTTCCTAAACACCCACTTGTGCTATACCACGATTCCAGCTAACAGCACCATTTTGCCCACTTCGCCTGTTGATCGCGCAAGAATTCAAGCCTACTGATCAGCACGAGTAGGGTCAGTCGGAACACCTCCATTGCAATGCAGGTGGGAGTTTTTATGACAATTCAAAAGAACACGATAGACAGTGTGGTAAACGCCACGGAGCAAAAGCAGTTTAGGCTACGGAAGCAGGCCCTCGAGCTGCGCCAGCTTGAGATTCAAGAACGTGACGCATCGCGACCTTACCTGCTCAGAAACCCCCAGATATTTACGGCCTTCATTGCCACATTGGGGGCATTAGCCGGCATCTGGATCACTGTCCAAACTGGTTACGTCAACAAGATCAAGGAAACAGGCAATTTAGTCAAAGAGAATGCTGAAGCCAGGAAACGAGAGGCGGACGATCTCACAAGGAAGGCGAATGAGGAGATGGCCGATGCAACGCGAAAAGAGGATACCGCCAAGACGATCACCGCAATCGCCGCGGCTCGAGTCGCAAAGGCTCGCGGCGACATCGATAAGGCAAGACACGATGTTCAGGTCGCGCAGAGGGACGCCAACGAAGCCACGGCCTCCTTCCAGCATGAGATTTTCGTCGAATCTATGCTCCCAAGCTATGTCTATGATCAGCGCATGCAACTCGTTTCATTGACAATGGGTTACCACTTCCCGAAAACACTGGGCTGGTTGAAGGGCACCCGCGTCTCTGATCTACAGATTGGGAGCCTACCTACTCTCGAAACAGATAGGAAGAAACTCCTCGCGAGTATTCCATCGAGTGTAACGTCACTTAGCCTGTCCGGTTTAATGACCTCCATCGATGTTAAAGAAATAGCAGGCGTGCAGAATTTAAAATCCCTGGACCTCGGGACCGGAGGCATTGTTGATGTTTTAAGACTCGCCCACGTCGATAAAGCAGAGAGTTTGGAGCGTCTAAGCATTCGGGCTATAAATTCGCGATCTATTGAACTAGATGGACTCGGCAACGGCCGCCAGCTAAATGAGATGGTACTTGTCCCGGGTGCATGTTGTGCGACTTTGTCGGAGAATGTGCTCAAGCGACTCGTCTCGATCTACGTCGCAGGTAGAAGCGGAGACCGACATGTCACAGCGGCCGATCTTAATTGGTTGCAGCGAGCGCCGCATTTACGCAGCATCTACTTTAATGGAGTAGTTGTGCAGGCGAGCGTGACCCCAACGGTCACGATCCTCAACCGAGTTACAAACTCACACCTGGGGCCAAACAAGGTTACGCTCTTCCGAGGGTATGCTTTCCCCAACATAAAGTCCTTATCTTGCTCGCTTGAAACGTTAAGCGACGCGACTCTGATCTACGATGAGTTTCCCAATTTGGCGATGCTTTCATTGAACCTATCTGGCCAATGGACACAGGGCTCTCTAGTAACTCTGCTCGGCGACATTTCGGCAAACTACCCGCGGCTGAAAGCACTTGGCATAACTGGGAGGTTGGAGTCATCTGACAAAACAGTTGTGGTGCCGTCGATGCCGGCGCTGGATAGCTTGGCAATCAACCTGGAAGCCTTCGCAGTTACCGGACCCGTCGGCACTTCGATCGACTTAAAAAATGACCCGCAACTTAAGGTGATCGCAATGAGCGGCCGGAGCTTGAGAAGGGATACACTATCGACTCTAAACAGACTACAATTTATTGTTATGTATGACGTTAACTCGAGGACAATTGACTACCTCGCTGCCCATCCAACGCGCTTAAGGGGGATAGCCCTTAAGGCGGGTTACGGGGGGCTGCCGGACGATCCTAAGCCAAAGGGGCTTTCGCGGTTTCTCGACTACGCTCGACCGCAGGAAGTCGTACTTGACAACGTTACGGAAACGTGGCTTGATCACCTTCCGTCAAGCGTGAGTCACCTGTCGCTATCTAGTCCCTTTATGGGACTCACAGGGATGAGCATCGAATTTCAGACGAGGGGCAGCGAGACTCTTTATGTTCCAGATGAATTTAGGTCTGAAGGATGGTGATTATATTCTAGGTTTATTTGATATGGTTTCTTTGGAGAGTGGCCCTTTCGATGGAGACATTCGCGGGACGTTGTTTGAGCTACTCTGTAGATCTGCTTGAATGGTTTTGTATCTTTTGATTGCGACGGATCGTTCATTTCAAGGAAGGCCGAGCTAGCTTTTTCAAACTCGCTCTTGGACTTCGGGTAATTTAATAATAGGTACATGTCTGTTAGGTCGCAGTGGATTTGATATCGGATGCGCCTCTCTGGCGTTCATCGAAAACAATTTGCAGGATGGTGCTACGGGGTGCAATTTTCTGCGACATCGTCTGAACGGACTTAAAATCCGCAGCATCGCGCGGAAACCTGTAAGACTGCCGCAACTTGCCGTGCTCTAGGCGAAAGCCGCGAGGCTGCCTTTGTTCAACCGGGCTTGGATGTCACTGTTCCGGACGCCCTTCAGATAGATCATGGTCGAGGCGATGTCACGGTGCCCCATCCATCCCTGCAGGGTGCGGATGTCGATGCCGTCCTGCAGGTGTCGCGTGGCATAGGTATGGCGGAACTTGTGCAGGAAATAGCGGCTGCAGTAAGGGCCGTTCGCACAATGGTTGGTCTTGATCTTGCCATCGGATAGCTCATGTTTGATGACGCAGTGGCGACAATTCAGCTTGCCACGCCAGGCTACGGCTTTGAGCTTCTCCAACATCGCGCCGTCAGGGTTGCCGGTCGCGCTCTGAAAGATCGGGATCATCAGGTGAAGCGCCGGTGGGGCGGAATTTCTCCAGTAGGGCGATTAGGCGCTGCGGAACGGGGACTTCCCTTTCCTCCCAGTTTTTCGGACTAAACCCCCAATGCGGCTTCGCGGTAACGCGGACGGCCGTGTGGCGGAAGTCGACGTCGCGCCAGGTTGTGAAACGGCCCTCTGCGTCACGGAAACCGGACATCAAGTAAAACTTGAACCGAATTTCTTCTGACGGAGTGCACGCCTTGAAAAGCTTCGCCAGCTCGCCATCCTCATAGATCGGACGGACGGTCTGGACGAAGCTCGGCCAGTCGCTCGCGTTGAGTATCTTCGTCCGGCCGTGCTGCTTTAGCAACTGGCAGATGACCACCAATTTGTTGTAGATCGTCTTGCCGTTCTGCCCCTGCTTTAGGCAGTGCGTTGCGAATTCCATGATGGTGGCGCGATCGATCTCGTCAACGTAGGTGTGATTGCAGAATTCGCCGAAGGATTTGAGGATAGGCCGGTAGGTGCGGAAGGTCCGCAGAGAGCGATGGTACTGGATGTAGTCCGTGTATTTCTCAAGCGCATCGCTGAGCTTGGTGCGTTCCGGCGCTTCGACGATGACCGGAGTTTCGATCAGGCCGCTGCGGATAGCAGAGAGTTCGGCCTGGCGATGTTTGGCACGCTCAGCGGCGACGAACGCTTCGGGCCCGACCGCCTCCCGCTTGCGCTTGCCCTGATCCCAGAATTCGAGGAAGTAGCTGCCTTCGGGATGGGCCTCATCCCTGCCCTCGATCATGACGTGATCGCGGCGGATGCGGCCCTTGCTGTCGAACAGCGCCGGCGCAAGAACCCACGCACTATCAATCTTGATTTGCTTTGAGGAGTTTGACGCGGGAAATTCTTGGGCATCTTGGCGGCTCTCCGGCGAAACCGCCAGTAGAATCGCCCATAAGCCCCGTAAGTGCAAGATAATTATGGGATACGGTGACAGGGCAGCATTCTAACCAACTGAACTACGTCCCCGCTATGCAACTGAACGGTTTACGCAAAACCCGCGTCGTTATTTGACGACTGCAGATTTGCATACAGTGCACGTTTCGCACGGAATGGTGGCGCTTCCCGGCCCTTACCGCTCATAAACCGCCGGTAAGAAATCGTGAACTGGTCACAGGCCGAATTATAGCAAAGGAACGTTCCACTTTTCGTGGCCTTTGAACCATTCCTTTCCACGGCTTCGAGTCTCTGTTGACGGCGTGGGCTGAAGCATCGAGGCGCCGGCAATGGCTCGTTTTCCCGTTCAAGAGGGACATGATTTAGTTTACGTGCAAGCTGAAGCTCAATGAGGCGTCAGGGCAAATGCAGTCGTCGGAGCCCGTATAAGTGAACCGGACAAGAAACGATTAGCGGGCGCACTCAAGGGGCTTCATGCTCTTTGGGCGCATAGTCTGCGGATTCCAAGCGCCCGGCGCCTACTCCGTGGCTGTCTCCGTCGACATAGAAGGCGGAGCATCCTGGGGTGCGCTGCCCCACTGCGTATTGGGCACAGGTCCCATCTGGAGAGTCAGATTGCCGCCATTGGCGATATCAGCATGTCGGAACCAGGCCTTCTCCAGAGGCCGTCCATTGAGAGTGGCGGACTGGATGTACTTGTTCTGCGCAGAGACATGATCCGCAACGACGGTAAATTCGCTGCCATTACCCATGCGGATCGTTGTCTTGGCAAAGAGGGGGCTGCCGATCTCATAGACCGGGCTTCCCGGGCACACCGGATAAAATCCCATAGCGCTGAACACATACCAGGAAGATGTTTCGCCGCCGTCGTCATCTCCTGGAATGCCCAACGGGCCGTCGCCATACCAGATATCCATCAGCTGGCGCACCCAACGTTGGGTCTTCCACGGCTGTCCGGAGAAGTCGTACAGGTAAGGAATATGGAAGCTGGGCTCATTGCCCTGCGCATACAGGCCAACCAGACCCGTGGCGTCCGGAAACTGATCAAGGAAGTGAAACTTCGAGGTCCCGTACTGCTCTACAAACAGTTGATCCAACCTGTGATTGAAGGCATCGCGGCTCCCGAAGAGATCGATCAGGCCCGCCACGTCGTACTGCACGCCGAATGTGTAAACCCACGAGTTCATTTCCGTGAAATAATCGCGCCCGCCCTGTCCTCCACCTAACTTGGGATCGAAGGGCACTACCCACTGCCCATCGGCGCTCTTTGGCGCCATAAAGTCGATCGCCGGATTGAAGAGGTTCTGATAGTTATGCGCCATGCGGACAAAGTGCGCGGCATCCTTCGATCTGCCCAGCGCGCGAGCTAGCTGGGCTGCACACCAATCGTCGTAGCCATTCTCGATCGTCACGGAAACCGCCTGGCGTTTCTCCGGCGTCACCTCCAAAACGGATTCCTTTTCTCCGTAAGCCAACGCCGGGAAGAACCCCTTCTCGAAATAAATTCTGTCAAGCGGAGTCAGAGGGGCACGGCTCCACGGGAGCAGCGTTGCCTCGGTGGCATTCTTACGAATGCCCTCATACGCTTGCTCGACATCGAAGTCACGGTAGCCCTTTTCGTAAAGATCGAGGATGAACTCGGCCGCATGGTGCCCGATCATCACCGCCTGCTCGCCGGCGACTGAGGGAAAGGACGGCATCCATCCGCTTTGCTGATACATGCGGATGTAGGAGCGCGCCATATCCTGCTGCCGATGCGCATCGAGCAGCGTCTGCAGCGGATGGAGTGAGCGATATGTGTCCCACAAGCCGTCATCGACATAGAAATCGTGACCCTCGGAGGCGTGCACCTTATGGTCATACCCGCTAAAGTAGCGACCATCTTCGGTGATGTCCGTCATGCGATTCAGCGAACGGTAAAGAGCGGTATAGAAGATGGTGCGCTGCCGCTCTGTTCCGCCTTCAATCGCGACGGCATCCAGAGCATTGTTCCAAACGGCGCGAGCTCGCTCCTTTGCTGCGTCGAAGCCCCACTTTGGAATTTCTCGCTCAAGGTTGCGTCGCGCCTGATCCGTGCTGATGTATGAAAGGCCAACCCGCACCTCGAGCTGCTCGCCAGCGGTTGTAGCACTGTCGGTGACGAATCCGATGTCATCTCCATGAACGTTTGCCTCGTGGCCGAGCGCACCATTCTGCCAGGTCTTCCAGGTCTTTTGGGGAGAGGAGAATTCAATGTAGAAATACTCTCGCGTTTCGCCGCCCGCATCGGCCAGCGGGGCCACGTCTCCCCCCACTTGCTCACTGCCCTGCACGGCGCCTGGTCCGACGGCAGTGAACCTCGCGTGGTTATGCAGGCTCAGCACCAGATGACCGTGCTGGGCCGTCGGGTAAGTAAAGCGGTAATACGCGGCTTCCTGGGTCGTGGTCGCCTCGGCCTTAATCTTCCAAGTCTGCAGATCGGCTTCGTAGTAATACGGCGTTGCCCTCTCGAAATCGTGATCGAAGTCTGACGCATAACCCGCCGACTTCGTCTCTTCCGGTCCAACGGACACCATCAGCAGGGCGGGGCCCGCGGGAAATCCGTAGATCTTGTCAGCAAGATAGCGATCCGTGATACCTGGCGTGGTAATCGGGGCCACACGGGCCATGCCATAGGGAAATTGCACCCATGGGATGGTTGCCTTCAGAAGCTGGCCGATACCGCCGATATTTGGGTCCACATAATCGACCGGCTGCTTCGCTGTCTGTGCAGCAGCTGCCGTGATAATTCCCAGAATGCCCGCAAGAGCTAGGCTGCCTGCACAATTCATCCTCGTCTCACCCCTGAAGCGTCGCTGCGGAAGCTGTTGATGGTCTGCGGAACCCCTTGTATCACCTTTGTCCGGCCGATGAGGAACCACAGTAAAACCTCAAAGTAGGAATGACAACGTCAGGTGGTGGTCCTAACGGCCTCACAATTCGTTGAAAAAGGTCAGCTGCTATAGCGCGATGAAGCTAACCGTAGTTACTTTCTGGAAGGGTCCGGAGAACTCGCGGAGAAAAGTAAGGATCGACATCCCGATACGAAGACCTTGGAAGGCGAAGAGTGCTGCCATTCGGCTATCTTCTCCCATAGCAACGCGCTCCTCACTTTCTCCCCAAGAACGTCCAGCTCAGGCCAGAACGGCAGAGAAAGAGGTCAGAACGACATCCCGACTTGCGCTCATTAGAACCTTCTAAGACAAACGGCCGCAATTTGGAATCCGGGTTGCACATGGAGACGGCATCAGGTGCTCTATGCAACCGAATTCCGATCACACCGACGCCCCCGATGATGGTCCTGTACCCTTGCGCGCGCGGCTCATTGCAACAACCGCACTCAGCGAGGCTCAGCGGCTCAGCCTGCATAGCCTGTGCCTGCTGTTCACACGAGCTGTGAATGCGAACATGACCCGCTGGCTTGGCGTGCCCTTCACCGCCAGCCTTGCCGGCGTGGAGCGCGCGCCCTTCTATGAGATCATCCACTCGCCTGAAGCGGAAACTCACCACATAACCCCACTGACGGTGGGCCCTGCCTCCCAGCCGGCCTTGCTGCAGATGGACTTGCCTCTGGTCTATCTCTTCGTGGAACTCCTTCTCGGAGGCCCGGGCGGCACATCGCTGGAACGCGAGCCCACGGAGATCGAAGGCTCGATCGTGCACAGCGTCGTCGATCTCATCTGCCGCGATTTCAGCACGGCCCTTTCCGCGCCAGAGTTGGAAATCCGCAATGACCCTTCCCTCCCGTCGCGCTCGATCGACCGGCTCATGCCCACCATCGATAGCACACTGTCTCTCTCCTTTGACCTGACCTGCGGCACCCAGCGTGGACGCATCGCCTTCACGCTTTCCTCGGAAACGGCCAAAGTCCTGATCCGATCTTTGGACGGACCGCCGAAAACGTCTCGGCAGACATCGCCCGAGATGCGAAATGGATTGCTGACACGGCTGCGGCGAACAACGCATACGGCAACGCTGCAGCTGCCAAATGTGCGCATCCCATTGAGCGTTGTCCGCACGCTCAGCCCGGGCGACCTTCTCACCTTCAATCTTTTCGAGGACACCCCGGCGACCTTTTCCATTGCCGGCCGGCCGGCTTTTTATGCCAGCCCGGTCGATGCTCAGTCTCGGCGAGGGGCCTATATCGCAGCACCCATGGAGTAACCGCCCACCAAAGGCTCCGCACATGAAACACTAGGTTCGGTGCGCCTTTTATGGTCGGGATTGATTTCGGAACAACGAACAGCTCCATTGCGAGGGCCGACGAGCAGGGACGTGTGCGTCTGGTGCAGTTCCCTGCCGCCGGCGGCCTTGTTGCCGCATATCGCTCGCTTCTGTACCTGGAACAGACAAAATCCAAAGGGCGTTCCCACCTGCACTCCTGGAGCGGCCCGGAGGGTATCGAGCGCTACCTCGCGGCCGAGCCTAAGGGCAGACTTATCCAGTCGCTAAAGTCCTATCTGTCCAGCCGAACCCTCACCGGCACAGAGGTCTTTGGCAGGAGGCAGATGCTGGAAGATTTGGTCGCACGCATTCTCGCCGACCTGCGCAAGCATGCAGAAGCTTATTTCGGCTGTCCCATCCACGCCGTCACGGTAGGACGCCCGGTGCATTTCGTGGGCGCCGATTCCATTGACGATGACGAATTCGCGATGGCCCGCCTGCGTGATGCCTTCTCACGAGCCGGATTCACGCACGTAGAGTTCGAATTCGAGCCCGTCGCGGCCGCCTATCATTACGCATCCACGCTCCGCCATGAAGAGCTCGTGCTCATCGGTGATTTCGGAGGCGGCACCAGCGACTTCTCCCTCCTGCGCTTACGGCCCAATGCCGTACAGCAGGAATTGCAGACGGAGCTGCTCGCCACCAGCGGTGTCGGTCTCGCCGGCGACGCCTTCGACGCGCGCCTTGTCCGTCATCTCGTCTCACCTCACCTCGGCGCGGCTACGCTCGAAAAATCCGGAGACAAGACCCTCGTCGCGGTTCCAAGCTGGGTCTATCGCCGCCTGGAACACTGGCACCATCTCTCATTCCTGCGCACCCGCGCCGTCAGCGAGATGCTGCGCGCGGCCCGCGTCCGCGCCTTCGAGCCGGAGAAGATCGCAGCCCTCTCGGAGCTGATCGAGGCCGATCTCGGCTATCAGCTCCACCAGGCGGTGCAAAGCACCAAGATCGCGCTCTCCAGCCACGCCCACGCCGAGTTCCGTTTCCATCACCACGAAATCACTCTGCAGGCATCCGTCACGCGCGATCAGTTTGAATCGTGGATAGCAGCAGACCTCGCATCCATTGAGCAGGCCGTTCAGGAAGTCATGGCCGCATCAGGCATAAAAGACGCTGCGGTGAACCGCGTATTTCTCACCGGCGGCTCGTCGCTGGTGCCTGCCGTGCGCCGCATCTTCGAACATCGATACGGCGCGGACTGCGTGCGCACCGGCGATGAATTCACGTCCGTAGCAAGCGGTCTAGCCCTGCGCGCACGCGCCTCTCTTGATCTTTTCCAGCCAACAGTTCGCTGAGCCCTTGCATATAATGGCCGCCGTATGCCGTACATCCTTTCTCTCGATCAGGGCACGACCAGCTCGCGCGCGATTCTCTTCGATCAGCAGGGCAACAACGTAGCGCAAGCGCAGCACGAATTCGAACAGCGCTTCCCCAATGCCGGCTGGGTCGAGCATGATCCCTACGACATCCTCACCTCCCAGCTCACAGCTGCGGTAGAAGTGCTGACCCGCGCCGGCGTCCGGCCTCGCGATGTCGTCGCACTCGGCATCACGAACCAGCGCGAAACCACCATCGTCTGGGATCGCGAGACCGGGAAACCGGTTTACAACGCCATCGTGTGGCAAGACCGTCGCACTGCACCGCTCTGCAACCAGCTACGCGAAGACGGAACCGAAGAAATGGTCCGCGGAAAAACCGGCCTCTTGCTCGATTCCTATTTCTCCGGAACCAAGGCCGCCTGGATTCTCGACAACGTGCAGGGCGCACGCGCCCGAGCCGACGCCGGCAAGCTCGCCTTCGGCACCGTCGATAGCTGGCTCATCTGGAATCTCACCAGTGGCAAGCGCCACGTCACGGATCAGACTAACGCCTCGCGCACCCTTCTCTACAACATCGTCCAGGGCAAATGGGATTCCGAGCTGCTGCAGATGTTAAGGATTCCGGAAAGCATGATGCCGGAGGTGGTCTGGTCCAACGATCGCGTCGGCGAGGTGACCACCACTCTGGGACTCGGTGCCATTGCCATCGCAGGCATCGCTGGCGATCAGCAATCGGCGCTCTTCGGGCAGCTCTGTTTCTCCTCCGGCGATGCCAAGAACACTTATGGAACAGGCTGCTTCCTGCTGCAGCATATCGGTGAGCAATTTGTTCTGTCCCAGAACCGGCTCATCACCACGCTCGCCTGCAGCCTCAACCGCAAACTCGAATATGCGCTCGAAGGCTCCATCTTCATCGGTGGCGCTGTCGTGCAATGGCTCCGGGACAACCTCGGCATCATTCGCAAATCGTCCGATGTCGAAGCGCTGGCCGCGTCTGTTTCCGGCAACGGCGGCATCGTCTTTGTGCCCGCTTTCGTTGGCTTAGGGGCGCCATACTGGGATTCCTATGCACGCGGTCTCCTCATCGGCCTGGAACGCGGAACGCAACCGGGTCATATCGCGCGCGCCGCTCTGGAGAGCATCGCTTTTCAAGTTGCCGATGTCATGGAAGCAATGGACAAGGAGACGAAGAATCCCTTCCGCGAGCTGCGCGTCGATGGCGGCGCGGCGGCGAACGATCTCCTCATGCAATTCCAGGCCGATATCCTCGGCATCCCTGTTCTGCGACCGCAGCAGGTGGAGACCACCGCGCTCGGCGCAGCCTACCTCGCCGGTTTGGCGAGCGGCTTCTGGGAAAGCCCGCAACAAATCCAGAAGCTGCGTGGTGAAAGCCGGCGTTTCGATCCGAATCCGGACCGCAGCAAAGCACAACAGCAGCGCGAGCGATGGCGTGAGGCGGTCACACGCGCGCGCGGCTGGAATCAGCCAGAGAAGGCTCCCGTGCAAGGCAGGTTCTGCATGAAGCGTGAAGAGATGCTGGCGCGCGTCGAAGCGCGGACCACACCGTGGGACATCGTGATCATCGGCGGCGGCGCTACCGGCATCGGCATCGCAGTCGACGCCGCAACGCGCGGCTATGACGTGCTGCTGCTCGAGCGCGAAGACTTCGGCAAAGCAACTTCCAGCCGCTCCACCAAGCTGGTCCACGGCGGCGTGCGTTATCTGGAACAAGGCAATGTCACGCTGGTGATGGAAGCGCTGAAGGAGCGCGGCCTGCTGCGCCAGAATGCGCCGCACCTCGTGCACGATCTCGCCTTCATCGTGCCCAGCTATTCCTGGTGGGAGACGCCGTTCTACGGTATCGGCCTCAAGATCTACGATCTGCTCGCCGGCAAGTACGGCTTCGGTCGGTCGCGCATTCTCTCTCGCGAAGAGACGCTGGAACGCCTGCCCAACATCCAAACGGATGGCCTGAAGCAAGGCGTCGTCTACTACGACGGCCAGTTCGACGACACGCGGCTGCTCATCCATCTCGCGCAGACCGCCGCCGACCACAACGCCACGCTCCTCAACTACGCGGGCGTCACGGAGATCACGAAGGATGAGGATGGCTTCGTCAACGGTGTCATCGCTCTGGACAGCGAAAGCGGACGGCGTCTCCACGCAGCAGCGAAGGTCGTCATCAACGCCACCGGCATCTTCACCGACGAAGTGCGGCGGCTTTCCGAACCCACTGCGGCACCGATGATCGAGCCCAGCCAGGGCGTCCACCTGGTCTTCGAGCGCTCCTTCCTACTCGGCGACGCCGCCATCATGGTCCCGCACACCAGCGATGGCCGAGTGCTCTTCGCAATTCCCTGGCACGGCCACGTAGTCGTCGGTACCACCGACACGCCCATCGAGAAGCCCTCGTACGATCCGCTGCCCATGGAGCAGGAGATCGACTTCATCCTCGAAACGGCCGAGCGCTATCTCAGCCGGCCGCCGCGCCGGGAGGACATTCTCAGCGTCTACGTCGGCATTCGCCCCCTGGTCAAAGCCGCCGGATCGGACACCGGTAAAACCGCTTCCCTCTCGCGCGACCACACGATTCATTTCGACAACTCCGGCCTGCTCACAATCGCCGGTGGCAAATGGACGACATATCGTCATATGGCGGAGGATTGCGTAGACCACGCCATCACCCTGGGCCGCCTCGATGAAAAACCCTGCGTCACACGCAACCTGCACATTCACGGATACTGCGAAGAGATCGACGCGCTCGGCCATCTCGCTGTTTATGGCAGCGATGCGGAAGCGATACAGGCCCTCGCGGCCGGCGATGCTTCGCTCGCGGCACAGCTCGATCCGGCGCTCCCGTACATCGGCGCCGAAGTTGTCTGGGCCGCGCGCAAAGAGATGGCGCGTACCGTGGACGACATAATTTCGCGGCGCACGCGCGCTCTCTTTCTGAACGCCAAAGCAGCGCAACGCATGATTGGTCCGGTTGCCGCGCTGCTGGCGCGTGAGCTGGGCCACGACGACGCGTGGCGGCGCAACCAGATCGAATCTGCGTCCGCAATTGCTGCGAAGTATGTTGTTTTCTGATGTGGTGGCTGAAACCGGGTGTCCAACGAAAACAGATGTTCCCGTGAGTCGATGCGAGTGTAGAGCAAAAGAACTCTTGCGAAAGGAAGCAGCCTGCAATGTCAGACAACGTCTTCAAGGGAGTCGTGGGAGAACTCATATCGGAGGCGGTGGCGCTGTTCATCATCATCTCCTTCGGCGACTCTGTCGCGGCCATGTATACGTTGTATGCACCCAGTCCATACCAGCAGGCATATTGGGGCGTATGCATCGCATGGGGGCTGGCCGTCACGCTTGCCATCTATACCACCGGCGCTGTCAGCGGTTGCCATGCCAATCCCGCCGTCACCCTGGCGCTGGCCATCTACCGAAAGTTTTCATGGAAGCGGGTAGTCCCTTACTGGATCGCCCAGGTTATCGGCGCCATCGTGGGCGCGGCGCTTGTCTACATGCTCTTTGTGCCGGTCATCAACAATTACAACGCCACCCACCAGCTCACGCGCGCGGCGGGCGGAGCAGCAGGGGTGTTCTTTACGCATCCCGGGCTCGCCATTACGCCGGGACATGCCTTTTTCGATGAGATAGTACTAACCGCATTTCTCATCTTCGGCATCTTTGCCGTCACCGAACGGTTCAACGAGATGGCGCCAGGCGCAAATGCCGGCGCGCTCATCATCGGACTACTCGTGGCACTCATTGGCGCTTCGATGGGTTACCTGGAGGCATGGGCCATCAATCCGGCACGCGATTTCGGACCGCGCTTGTTCTGCTTCTTCACCGGATGGAGCACCGCTGCTCTTCCCTCGCCCGGAAATTACTGGTGGGTGCCGATACTCGGCCCGCTGCTCGGAGGAGTCGTGGGCGGCGCTGCGTATCAGCTGCTCATCTGGCCCTATCTGCCGGCACGCCGGCGCGCCATGCTTCAGGCGCAGGAATAAGGTCCATCGAATCTGAATACGGCGAGTGCCGTACGGCTAGTTCTCTTGCCTCAGCGCCCGCTCTACGCACCACCGTATTGCCGCGGCAACCTCATCTGGTTTTTCAAGGTGCGGCCAATGCCCGGTCTCCGAAAGCACGCGGTGATCCTTCTCGATCAGCCCGACGAGCCAGCCGTCCCGCTCGCGCAACTCATCTGGAGTCGCAGACGCAGCAGACAGAATTGCCACCGGCATCTCTGCCGGCAGCATCGGATGGCTCGCTTCCCCAGCGCATGCAGGCAACGCTTCCAGCATGCCGGCCATCGCGCGGAAGCTCTGCGGACGGCTCCACTGCGCCGCAATCACCGGCCATAGTTCCGGCGGCAGCTTGCTCACCTCGCCAGTCAGCCGTTCCAATGTTGCCGCGCCCGGCCCGGCCGCACGCCTGCCGATCTGCCGCGACCATCGCCGCCCGCCATGAAGCAGCAGCGTGAGCGCGGCACGCACCACGCCAAACTCCGCCAGCCAAGCTCCACGTCGCGATAGAGCGGCTCCGATCTGTAATTTGTGCTGATTGACTTCGGAGCCCTCCGACCAGGTCGACAGCGAAATCGGCTCTAGCAGCACCAGCCCTGCCACATGCTTCGGGGATCGTTGTGTATACGCAAGCAGCAGCAGCGCGCCAAAGGAATGTCCGACCAGCACCACCGGCTCACCGCCTCCAGCCCACATCACCACCCCATGCAGGTCGTCGAGCATCTGGTCGAGCGTCGGCCGTAACCGCAGCGGCTGACTCCATCCCAGTCCCGCGCGATCATAGCTAAACGTGCTGGTGAATGCGGAGACCAACGGCCGCACGCGCGCCCAGCTCAACGAGCTTGCTGCAAGCCCCGCTTCGAAAATCACCGCCGGACGGCCGGTTCCTTCGCGCAATAGGTGCAGGTAACGTCCACGCCGTGAAAGCAGCAACCCCAGCGGCGGATAACGTCGCGCATCTCTCTTCAACCCGGCGCGTTGGAACAGCCACCCCAGCCCTGCAGCCGCAAACGGCGCAAGCAGCGCGGTCGCTGTGACTCTCTTCATCCGCCCTTTTTTAATCGGCAACGACCATCTCTCCGGGCAATATTGGACGGGTACGTGGCAGTAGTCCCGCAACGGCCGCAACGCCCACGGCCAGCAGAATCGCGCCGTAGACGACCAGTTTCGTCACGTCGGCAGCATGTGAGCGTGGCAGCATTTTCCATAGAATCAGCAGCACAGTCTGGCCCAGCGTGACTGCCCACACAGTTCCATAGAAATATCGCCGTTCCGAGCCCTCGCCCTTCGTCGAACGACGCACGCGTGGCAGCGCTCCGGCAATGCCCAGCAGCACAATCGTCGCCAGCACAGGAGCATAGACACGCGCGTAAATCTGCTGCATATACCACCGCCCAGTTGTCACTGCGATCACCAACCCCAGCAGATTCATCAGCGCAAAGTTGATCGCGGCGTTCCAACCGAAGGTGTAACAGACACGACGATAAAGCGGGTTTGGTCGATCCTCCGTGAACCGAAGAATGTAAGGCCCCGGCTCCGCGCCGGGCAAGCGCCCGCGCAATGCAGCAATGCCAGTGCCGATCATCACCAGTATCAGCCAAAGCACATTCCATCGATTGCCGCGACCGGCAAAAATGTCGAAGACCAGCGGTCCCGGCGCGAGGAAAAATACGAAGATCCAGATAGGCCAATGGGCCGCGCGGTATCGAACCGTGTTGCGCACCCGCATCTTACGTTCGTGGGCATATTCGATGCGGCGAAGCGCCATCATTGGCTCCTCTTTGGCTGGGGGGTTCGCATCACATCGCGATCAGGAAGGCGGATGATGGGCAGAGAGAAATCTGCTATACGTTTTGGCTTTCGAGCCATAAACATGGAATGGCTGCAGCGCCGCCGGCCGTGCAGTGCGACCATTGTACGATTCTCGCCAACGTCGCTCTTGCGAAGCTTTGATAAAGACGCCATAGTGTCTTCGTTTGCTTCAGACGAATATCCTTTTACTGACGCAACGCCCAGGACCGGATTCACCGGATGGCTTTACTTGGCATCCTTCATCGCAAGGAATACGTCAACAATAGCAGCCGGTGAACCGGAATCGATGTATTGTGCAGTTCGCTCCCATTCTCGAAGACCGCTCATCCACCAGCAAGCCCGCGCCGTTGAAGCTTGCGAATCACCGCTGCCGCTGACTGATTTGCGAATGACCTTAGCTCATCGGCGGCTTTGAAAATCTTTCTGATAAGAGGTGCGCTCTTGGCCAACGATGGAAAGCCTGAACCCACAACCGAGACTTCCGAGAAAGAACAGCACGAGATCAGCGCGGAACAGTCGCTCTTCGGGCGAGTCAGCCGCCGCTCCTTTCTGTCACACCTGGGCGCAGCCGGAATCGCAGCAACCGCCTCACCCGTTCTTGCGGCGGCGGCTACCCAAGAGCCGCCGGCTCTAGACCAAGCGTCGGGCCCTTCGGCAGCGGCGGGAACAGTACCAGTAACCCTTCGGGTGAATGGGAAAAATCATGCCCTTCACCTCGACCCACGGACCACCCTGTTGGATTGCCTGCGCGAGAATCTGGACCTGCCCGGCACCAAGAAGGGGTGCGATCACGGACAATGCGGAGCCTGCACGGTACACGTGAACGGCCGGCGCGTGAACTCCTGCCTGTCATTTGCGGTGATGCATTCCGCCGACGAAATCACCACCATCGAGGGTATCGGCCAGCCGGACCATCTGCATCCGATGCAGGCCGCCTTCGTGGAACACGATGGATATCAGTGCGGCTATTGCACCTCAGGTCAGATTATGTCCGCGGTAGCTCTACTGCGCGAACCTGTCGGCCCATCCGATGAAGACGTCAAGCAGGCGATGTACGGAAACATCTGCCGGTGTGGCGCCTACCCCAACATCATTGCGGCCGTACAAGCAGTACGCCGCACTTCTTAATCAGCTCTTCCTGATCAAAGACCTTATCTCTTTCTCAGCGCAACGGAGAAGCCAATGCAAACCTTCCAGTACAGCCGACCAGCCACCGTGGACCAGGCTATTCGGGCGGGAGCCAGATCCAAAACAGCCCAGCAATATGCCGATGTTCGCTTCGCCGCAGGTGGCACCACTCTGATAGACCTCATGAAGCTCGATGTCGAGCAGCCGAAGCAGATCATCGACATCAACGGTCTTCCGCTGGAGCGGATCGAGCCCGCACCGGGCGGCGGTCTGGTCATCGGCGCGCTGGTGCGAAACTCCACCGTGGCTCAGCATCCGGTTGTTCAGCGCGATTACCCGGTACTCTCACAGGCGCTGCTCTCCGGCGCCTCGCCACAGTTGCGCAATATGGCAACGACGGCGGGCAATCTGCTGCAGCGCACGCGCTGCATGTACTTCCGCGACACGGCGCATGCCTGCAACAAGCGCGAGCCGGGCACCGGCTGCTCGGCAATCGGCGGCCACAATCGAATGCTTGCCATCCTGGGCACCAGCAAAGATTGCATCGCTTCGAATCCATCGGATCAGAATGTCGCGCTTACGGCGCTGGAAGCGACGATTCAGGTGCAGGGGATGAAGGGCAAGCGCAGCATTCCCATTCAGGAGTTCTATCTCAAGCCCGGCTCAATGCCCAACCGCGAGAATGTTCTAGAGCCCGGCGACCTCATCGTCAGCGTCACGTTGCCGGCTCCCATTGCCGGCTCTCGATCGCATTACTTGAAACTGCGCGATCGCGCTGCCTACGAATTCGCGCTCGCCTCGGCCGCGATCGTCATCAAGGTAAACGGCAACAGAATCGAGCACGCGCGTGTCGCTTTGGGCGGCGTCGGGACGGTTCCCTGGCGCTCTCACGAAGCCGAGCGTGAGCTGCTGGGCCACGCCGCAAACGCAGCAACTTTTCACCGCGCGGCGGAAGCGGCACTGAAGGACGCGCAGCCCGCGAGCGAAAACGGCTTCAAGGTTGAGCTCGCGAAGCGCTGCATCGTGCGTGCACTCACTGCGTCCACACAGTCTGCATAGCTGAACAGAAAAGTAGCCACAGTCGGTCGGAGGGCAATCCCGATGATGTTTGAAGAGCTAGTTGAGTTCATTGGCAGCCAGGACGGTGCTGCACCAAAGGCGATCGATCCCAATGCGCCACCGCCGTCCGCCGTCATCGGCGCGATGGTGCCGCGCATCGATGGTCCTCTGAAGACGACCGGAATGGCGCGCTACGCCTCGGATTACAACTTCCCCGGCCTGGTGTATGCAGTGCCGGTGCGCGCGACCGTGGCCAGCGGCAGGATTCTGCGCATCGATAGCACCGCCGCCGAAGCAATGCCGGGCGTGCTGCTGGTGATGCACCACGGCAACATCATGCCGCTGTATCGGAACGCCCCGGGTGATGGCCGCAACAGCGAGAGCCGTCCTCCGTTTGAAGACGAAACGGTCTACTACTGGGGACAGTATGTCGCAGCCGTCGTTGCAGACACTCTCCAGCAGGCGCAGGCAGCTGCTGCGGCGGTGCGGGTGGAATACGAACCTTCGAAGTTCAGCGTCGATACTTCGCTGTCCGATAGCTTGCCGGCCGAGGGACAGCCTGGCGGCCCGCGCGTCATGAGCAATCGTGGCGACACCGACGCGGCATTCACCTCTGCGCCAGTCAAGGTCGACGAGACTTACGTCACGCCGGTAGAGACTCACAACCCGATGGAGATGCATGCCACGGTCGCAGTATGGGATGGCAAGCGGTACACGCTGTACGAATCCACGCAGGGTGTGATGAACCATCAGAATGTGATGGCTCAGGTGCTGGGCGAGCCCAAGGAAAACGTCGAAGTCGTATCACGGTTCATCGGTTCGGGCTTCGGCGGCAAGCTGTTCCCCTGGCCACATTCGGCGATTGCTGCAGCAGCCTCGCGCAAACTCAAGCGGCCGGTCAAGCTCACCCTCAGTCGCAAGATGATGTTCTCGAACTCCGGCCATCGCCCGCTCACGCAGCAGCGAATGCGTCTGGGCGCAACCCCCGACGGCAAGCTGCTTTCTTTGCAGCAGGACTATCGCAATCACACCAGCTATATCGACGACATTCGCGAGAACTGCGGCGAAGCGACGCCTTTCCTCTACAGCACTGCGAATCTCAAGGTGACCTCGGCGTTGATCCGCCGCAATGTCGGCACGCCTACGCCCATGCGCGGCCCGGGTGCTGTTCCCGGGTCTGTTCGCGCTCGAATCCGCCATGGACGAGCTCGCGATCAAGCTGAAGAAAGATCCTGTAGAACTTCGGCTCTCGCTGGACACCCTCATGGATGAGGAGAAAAACAGACCCTTCTCCTCGCGGCACCTCAAAGAATGTCTCCGTGTGGGTGCGGAGCGCTTCGGGTGGTCGCGGCGTACGCCGGAAATTGGGTCGATGCGAAAAGGCGATTTGATCCTTGGATGGGGCGTAGCTGCTGCGTCCTGGGGCGCCAATCGCGGCGTTTGCGAGGCATCGGTCAACCTGCGCCGCGATGGCACTGCACTCGTCATGTGCGGGACCCAGGACATAGGCACCGGCACTTACACGGTGATTGCTCAAATTGTGAGCGACAAGACAGGCATTCCGGTGGACAAAGTGGATGTCGTTCTGGGTAGCAGTTCGCTGCCGCCCGGCCCTACTTCTGGCGGCTCTACTGCTACCG
Source organism: uncultured Acidobacteriaceae bacterium (assembly GCA_963758545.1). Taxonomy (GTDB): domain Bacteria; phylum Acidobacteriota; class Terriglobia; order Terriglobales; family Acidobacteriaceae; genus KBS-83. The sequence continues at coordinate 25,982 of CAVWVY010000004.1, forward strand.
CTACTTTCATACCGGCGATCAGCGATGCCACCAATGCGGCCGTCAGCGTTGTTCTAAAGGTCGCCTCCAGCACGAAAGGGTCGCCGTTTCAAGGCAAGGAACCAGAATCTATTGCGATAACTGCCGGTCGCGTACATGCGAAGGAGTGAGCCTGCTGCAGCTGGAGTTCCGTATCAGGAGATATTGCGCCTGGCGAATCTCGCCAGCGCCAATGGTGACGGAAAGAGTGGCGGCCTGGGCGCCGATCCCAGATCTCACAATTACTCGACCCATTCTTTTGGCGCCCAATTTGTAGAAGTAGAGTGGGATCCCGGCATCGCGCGGTTGCGTGTGAGTCGCGTCGTCAGCGTCGTCGACGGCGGGCGGATCATGAACAAAGCCACAGCGACCAATCAGATGGCAGGCGCCATCGTAATGGGAGTTGGCATGGGGCTATTCGAGGAGACTGTCTACGATCCACGCAATGGCCATCCCATCAATGACAATTATGCTGACTACATTGTTCCCACCATCGCCGATACGCCGCAGATCGACGTTCACTTTCTCGACATTCCCGATCCGCTCTTAAACGAATATGGCGCCCGAGGCATCGGAGAAATTGGTTTGGCTGGTGTAGCACCTGCCATTACCGCTGCGGTCTATCACGCAACGGGTGTACGAGTGCGACAGCTGCCTGTACGGATTGAACATCTGCTCGGAGCGACTGTCGCTATTTAACGAAGCACGAGTTTTTCTCGCAAGGTGTTCGCTGGATCAAATTCACATGGCCATTCATCTGGAGGAAGCAGAGTGCGCCAGTTGATCCGAAGACCACCGCGCTTCTCCTGATCAAGCGCCCGAAGACTTCACCAGCGAAGGGGGCTTGGCGCTATGATTGCGCCCCGTTTCTTTTTATTCGGAGCCTGGCGCATCCCATGTTTTTTGGAAGTGATTTGGTGGGCAGAGAGGGACTCGAACCCCCGACATCCTGCTTGTAAGGCAGGCGCTCTAACCAACTGAGCTATCCGCCCATCGACGCTGTTGCGTGGAGGCTCTTCCGAGTCTATGGAACTGCCGCAATCCGGGTCAATGCCGCCTCGCGCAACCTTCCAACTTGCTAGACTCGTGGCGTGGACACCCTGCAGCCCGCCGAGCGCCGCCTCATCATCAATGCCGACGATTTCGGGCTGACAGAGGGGGTCAACCGAGCGATTCTCGAGCTGAACACCGCCGAGGTGGTGCCCTCTACAACTCTCATGGCAACTGGGCGCGCCTTCCGCGATGCGGTGCACTCCGCGTTCAAGCAGACCTCGCTCGGCGTCGGCTGCCATATCGTCCTTGTTGACGGCCACTCGGAGCTGCACCCGGCCGAGCTTCCTACCCTCGCACCTGAAGGACGCCTGCGTTCCAGCCTGGCGGGGTTCATGGTGGACCTGTTGGGCGGCCGCATCGCATCCCGTGAAATGGAGCGCGAAGCGATCGCGCAGATTCGTAAAGTTCAGTCCGCGGGCATCACCGTCACGCACCTCGACACGCACAAGCACACCCATATGTTTCCCCGCGTGCTGGGCCCCATCATCCGCGCCGCGCGCGCGTGCAATGTGCCGGCGATCCGCAATCCCTTCGAGCCGGATTGGTCACTTCGCCTGACAAAAAACGCTCCGCCGGCGCGCCGTCTGCAGGTGCGCACGCTGCGGTTCTTTCGCGAACAGTTCCTGCGATCCGTGCGCGCCGCGCGGCTTCACACCACCGATGGTGCGCTTGGCGTGCTGGCCACCGGCACCTTCGACGCAGACTATGTGTTGCGCCTGCTGCGCAACATGCCCCCGGGCAGCTGGGAGCTGGTCTGCCATCCGGGCTATGTCGAGGGCGCGCTTCGCCGCGCCGGCACGCGGCTCATCGAGACCCGCGAAACAGAGCGTAAGGCACTCCTCAGCGCTCTTGAAGATCCTCCACTCGACCTGCCGCGCATCGACCTGATGCATTACGGCGAGTTCACGGGATGAATCGCCGCCGCATCCTGCCGCGTCCAATCAGCCGGCCTGCTTCAAAAACTTCCGACAGGGAAAACGACCATGAAGATCGGCATCACCTGCTATCCCACCTACGGCGGCAGTGGCGTCGTCGCCACAGAACTTGGCATTGAACTCGCCGCGCGCGGTCATCAGGTGCACTTCATCACCTACTCGCAGCCCTTTCGCCTGGGCGGCCGGGAGCGCGATATTCTCTATCACGAAGTCCCCGTATCCAACTATCCGCTGTTTGAGTTTGCGCCCTACTCCCTGGCGCTTTCGACGCGCATGGCGGAAGTGGCAACCTACTACGATCTCGATCTCCTGCATGTGCACTACGCCATCCCGCACGCCATCAGCGCACTGCTCGCCCGGCAGATGTGCGCCACGCAGGGGCGTCGCCTGCCCTTCATCACCACATTGCATGGCACAGACGTGACCCTCGTCGGCATGGATCGTTCGTATCTACCCATCACCCGCTTCGGCATCGAGCAGAGCGACGGTGTCACGGCAATCTCGAGACTACCTGCGCGACAAGACGTTCACCGACTTCTCCATCACGCGGCCCATCGAGACCATTCCGAATTTCGTGAACTGCGACGTCTACATGCCCATGGAAGCGGACGCTCGCAGCGAAGCGCGCAAGGCGTGGGCGCCGAATGGCGAAAAGCTGCTCATCCACCTATCCAACTTTCGCCCGGTCAAGCGCGTCACCGACTGCGTACAGATCTTCGCCCGTGTGGTGAAAGAGATTCCTGCACACCTGATGCTCGTCGGCGACGGCCCTGACCGCTCGCAGGCCGAGATGCTTGCCTTCAGCCTCGGTATCCGCGACCGCATCCACTTCCTTGGCAAGCAGGACAGCGTCACCGAGTTGCTCCCACTCGCAGACCTGATGTTGATGCCGAGCGAGCTGGAATCCTTTGGCCTGGCAGCGTTGGAGGCAATGGCCTGCCGCGTTCCTGCAATCGCCACCCGCGTAGGCGGAGTGCCCGAGCTCATCGAGGACGGCGTCAACGGCAGCCTCTTCCCCGTCGGCGACATCGACAACATGGCGCAGCGCGCAATTGAGTTACTGAAAGATCCGCAGAAGCTGGACGCAATGGGCGCCGCGGCCCGCCAGACCGCGCAGGATCACTTCTGCGCCTCGCGCATCATCCCGCTTTACGAAAAGTATTACGAGCAGGTGCTCGCGCAGGATCCGCGGTAGACGCTACGATGATGCCTTGCGCCGTGAAAGGCGAACTTTTGGCGAAGCAGGGATACGCAACTAACTACCTTTGATTTGCGTATCAAGGATGGTGGAGGTATCTGTGATGCACTCCGTCGCGTGTTTCCTCGGTCTCGTGTTGCTGGTGATCTTCGTGCTGATCGCCATCCCTATCCTGATCATCTTTGCGAAGCTGCTTGGGCTTGCGATCATGGGCGGTGTGATCGCTTTGCTCGTGCTGGGTATCTTGAAGCTCTTCGATCTTGCGGAACCGACTTACCCGCCCTCGAACTACCGGCCCTATTGATCTCGTAACGCGGCGTTGCGTTAAGCAGCCCCGGGACGCATCAGCCCCTGCATCTCTGGCGTCGGTCTCACCGCCGGTTCCTCAAACCAGAGACACGCGATCCAGATCAGCAAGGTCATGTGGTACACCGGCTTCAGACTGACCTCCAGAGCCGACCATTGCTGGAGATCGCCCAGCAGCAGCAGCAGCGTGTGCACCCACAGCTTGCCAAACATGTAGAGAGCGAGTCCATAAAGCACGGCTTGAGCATGGATCCGGAAACGAAGACCGAAAAAGAACGTGGTCACTAACAGCAGTGAGGTCACTCCCCCGATACAGATCGAGGACATCTGCCCGATGCGAAGCGCAATCTCAACCGGCAGATAGGGGCTCGACGGGGAGAGCAACGCAACTGCGACAAGCACACCAGCCACCACCAGGAAAAAACTCCAATAGCGCCGGACCAGGGCCGCCAGGCTCATTCCGCACTGGGCAAGCAGAACGTGCGCGACCTCATAGAGCACGAGCAGGCGCAATATGGCGTCCAGCGCCTCGAAGCTCCAGTAGGTATAAAAATTGATCCGCGGATACCCGTGGACGCAAAAGAGCACAACGGTCTGCACCGCGTCCTGGGCGATCAGCAGCGTGAACCAGGGAAATCTCTGAAACCGGCGCTTCTGCAGCAGAACACACAGCAGCCCGAGGTTCAAAGCAAATCCGGTCAGCCAGAGCACATAGTCCCACGTTCCCAGATGCATTGGCTTGTCCTAGCTGGGCGGGGGCTCAACGGGGGTCGGATCCACTGGGCCGCTATCTGGCCCTATGGGTCCCGGGTACGGCTGGACGATCGGTGGTACGGGCTGCGGCTGCTGTGGACCGTCAGGACCGGCGGCGAAGGCAGCCAGTGTTACGACGGCAAGGGCAGGAACAACTAATAGTCGACTAGGCTTTTTCATGTGCTCTCCACCGGGAGACTCGTCCCATCTACATCTATAGGTAAAGAACATAGGTGCCTTTCGAGATACAAGAAATACATCCTTTGTTGTATTTCCGTGTAAATAAATCGCAGCGATAGCTTTTACCACTGGATGGCTCAAGTTGGCCGGTGCGAAGCATCCGCAATGAGTCTATGCCGGCGAAGCGCTGCTTCCATCCGCCGAGTAATACATCATCGGCATCTCCAGCGTGACCCGCGTGCCGCGTCCTGGCCGGCTCTCCACTTCGAATCGCGCCTCGCCCCCGTATAGCACTTCCAGCCGCTCGCGTACGTTCTTCATCCCGATCCCATTGCCCGAATGGCTCTGCGCCGTCACGGCCCCGACGGCCGCGGCCCGGGCGGGCATAATGCCCACGCCGTCATCTTCCACGTCCACCACCAGCCTGCCCCCATGCACCCGGCTGCGCAGCGTCACCGTACCGCCCTCCAGGCGTGGCTCCAGTCCATGCTTGATGCTGTTTTCAACCAGTGGCTGCAGCACCATGCTCGGCACCATCACCTCCAGCGTCTCCGGTTCGATCTCCCGTTCCACGCGCAGCTTGTCCGCGCCAAAGCGCACCACCTCAATGCCGAGATAGTCATCCGTGAAGGCAAGCTCATCGCGAAACGGCACGAAGCTGTCATGATCGCGCAGCAAGGCACGCAGGATATTCGCCAGTCGCACAATCATCTCCCGCGCCATCTCCGGATGGAACCGCACCAGCGAACCAATCGAGTTCAGCGTGTTGAACAAAAAGTGCGGATTAATCTGGCGCTGCAGCGCGTCCAGGCGTGCCTCCAGCAGCAGGCGCTTCTGCTCCTCCAGCTTCTGCTCAATCTGGATCGCATTCCATATCTTCAGCGGAATGCCCACCACCACCGCGGGACATGCATAAATCGCCAGCCGCACCACCCAGCTGCGCGTATTGAGCACGAACAGAAGGTGCGGATACACCTTCGCAATCTCCATCCGGACCATCTGCATCACGACAATCAGCACCAACAGCAGGATCTGGCGGTCCAGCCGCGGCCGCGCGCAGGTTGCGCCGCACCCAGCGGTAGATGCTCAGATCGATAAACGGAGAGAACGACCAGACATCTTCCGGATCCACCAGCCGTCCGTAAAGCCCCGCAACCAGCGCCACGCATAAGATTGAATGGCAGCGTCAGATACTCGCCATGCATCATGGCCGGAATCGCCAGAACGGTGCCGCCCACCAGCGCCCACCACGGCCCCAGCAGCACGCCCAGGATGATCGTCGTCTCAAATCCGATGTCCGCCGCCAGAAAGTTCGGCACCGTCACGCGCGCCCACACGCCAAGCGTCAGCGGAATGCAGATGCAGGCCAGCAATCCGATCGTCTCGCCGGCGCGTGCGATCTTCTGAAAACAGCAGCCGCTTGAAAACGCGCGACCGCGCCAGCGCGCTCGACACCGCCGCAGCGATGCCCAGCTTGATCAGCAGCGAAATCCAGACCAGCTTCGTGGTTCGTACATATGGAGCAAGTGGATTGCTCAAGTCGTCCCGGGCTCCTCGACTATAATCTACGCATGTCCTCCATCATGGTCAGCAAGATAGCGGAGGCCGACTTCCCCTCCCGCTGGGGACATTTCCGCATCCATGGCTTCGAAGGCGTCATCACAGAGCCCGAGCCCTGCCGGCCCGGGCGATCCTCCGCCGGTCCGTCGCGTCGAAGGCTGCGTCGCCCTTGTGCTGGGCAATATCCACGCCGCGCCTCCCGTCGTCCGCATTCATTCGCAGTGCCTCACAGGCGATGTTTTTGGTTCCCTGCGCTGCGACTGCCGCCAGCAGTTCGAGCTCGCCATGCAGCGCATCGTCGACGAAGGCGCCGGCATCCTCATCTACGAGCAGCAGGAAGGCCGCGGCATCGGCTTGATGGCCAAGCTCCGCGCCTATGAGCTGCAGGACAAGGGTCTCGACACCATCCAGGCCAATCTCGAGCTCGGCTACAAGGCCGATTGCCGCATCTTCGAAATTCCGGCAAAGGCGCTCAAGTTGCTAAATGTGCACGCCGTGCGTCTGATGACCAACAATCCCGAGAAGATCGCCGCGCTCGAAGAGCAAGGCATTCGCGTGGTCGAGCGCATCTCCGCCGAAGTCCCTCCCGCATCGCCGCTTGCCGAGCGCTACCTCGAGACCAAGCAGGCGCGCATGGGCCACCTCTTCACCGAGGCTCAGGCAAAGTACTCGCGAAGCCCTCACCAATCTTCGCCGTCGTCACCATCTGCCCAGTATGCCGCTGCGTGTGATCGGCAACATGCACCAGCAGACCGCCGACACTCGTGGGCAGCCGCTTGCGTCCGACAAAGCGTGCCGCCTCCAGGTCCGCTCCGGCGAAGGCGCGGATACGCTCCGCGCCCGCTCCATGGATTCTCCAAATTCGCAGCAACAGCGTGCGAGGCAGGGCGCCCGCCGGCTCCGCTTCCCGCTTCATCTCCGCCACCTGCTCTTCGCTTAGTTCGCGCCCCTCAGCATAAGTCAGCAGCCGATCCACGCTGCCGCTGATATGCCGCAGATGAAAGGCGACCGACGGCAAACCCATCGGTCGCGCGTTCAGCTCCAGCCCAGTCAGGTCGCCGCACCAGCGCTCCGCATCTTCGCGCGCCAGTTCCAGCGCATGCAGCACCGCACGGATCACCGCCGGTACCTCGGTCGAGCGTGCCCCGCAGCCACGGCTCCGGAAGTGTGTGCCCCTGTCGTCGCCATGTCGGTTACAGTCCTTTCTTCGCCCGAAACTCCCGCACCACATCGGCAGGATCGCGATGCTGTCCATCCACCGCCTCGTTCATCGCCTGCATCTCCTCTGCGCTGATCTTTCCCGGCAAGCTCAGCGACAGCCGCACGCATCTGCGGCCAGCGCCGATACGCATCTTCGCGAAACAGCGGCACCGCGTCGTAAGGCGGAAAGTAGTGCCGGTCATCCGCCAGCACGGTCAGGTCCCAACGCGCGGATCGGCCCATCGGTCGAGTTCCCCGCGATGATGTCCACCTGCCGCTGCTCGATCGCGCGATACAGCAGCCCCAGGTCCATGCGTGCGCGGCGATCCCGTCGAATTTCAATCCGTAGGCTGCTTCCAGCCCACGCAGACCATCCGGCCGCTCTTCAAATTCATAGCCCACGCCGAGCTTCCACTGCGGCGCGACCGCGCGCAGCCTGGCTCAGGGTCGCAACATGCAGCCGCTTCGCATCGTCGCCGCGCACGATCATCGCAAACGTATTTTCGAATCCCAGCGAGTCACCCGACATCGACGCCGTACCGCTCGCGGTAGAGCCGCTGCACTGTCGTGAGGACCCGCGCCCGGTCCTTGTCCACCGGCTGCTTCAGGATCGCGGTCAGCGCCGTGCCCGTGTACTCCACGTATCCATCGATGCGCCCAGCCTCCAGCGCCTGCTGGCAGATGTAGCTGCCGGCGAGATAAAAGCGCCGGTCCACCTTCAGTCCCGTCCGCGCCTCGATGTGCTGCGCCAGCAGCTCGCCCAGCACCACCTGCTCGGTAAAGTTCTTCGCGCCAATCACCGGACGGTTCGGCCGTGGCGGAGCGCAGCCCACAGCGCTGCCAGCACCGCGGCGCCAAGATTGCGGCAAGCAAAATGCTCTGCGATTCACGGCCGCCCCGCGCCCGGCACGCGCAGCTTCCACTCCAGCAGCCCCAGCAGCCCATCCGCAGCCAGCGCCAGCAGTGCCGCCGGCACCGCTCCGGCCAGCACCAGCCGGTTGTCCACCGACGCCACGCCGCGGAAGATGAACTCGCCCAGCCCGCCCGCGCCCACAGCCGCGGCAATCGTGGCAATGCCCACGCACGTCACCGTCGCCGTGCGCAGCCCCGCCAGGATGAATGGCATCGCCAGCGGCAGCTCCACCTTGCGCAGCCGCTGCCAGCTCGTCATGCCGACGGCCTCGCCACATCCATCACCGTCGCGTCCACTCCGCTGATGCCTGCATACGTGTTGCGAACGATCGGCAGCAGCGCATAGGCCACCAGCGCCACAATCGCAATGCGCGCCGCGCGCTCGCCGATAAACGGCAGCGGCAGCAGGAAACCGAACATCGCCAGGCTTGGGATCGTCTGCAGCGTATTCACCACGCCCAGCACCGGCCGCGCCAGCCCGCGCTTGCGCGCCAGCAGAATGCCCAGCGGAATCGAAATCGCCGTCGCAAAGAGCATCGCGACGCCGGTCAGCCACAGGTGCTCCAGCGTCAGCGTCGTGATCTCATCCCAGTGCTGCTGCAAGGAAGCCGCGCCGTCGCGCATCACGACCGTGCGCCTCCGCTCCGCGATGCACCGCCCGCACATACGCCTGGACCGCCGGCACGGTCGAGGAGAGAAACTGCTCCGCCGGCAGATTCGCAGCGATGCGGCCATCCTCGATCAGCACAATGCGCTCCGCCAGGTAGAGCGCCTCATCCAGATCGTGCGTCACCAGCAGCACGGTCGTGCGCGCGCCGCTCCCCAGCGCCTTGGTTGTCAGGCCGCGCAGCACATCCTGCATCTCGGCGCGCGTCAGCGGATCGAGCGCGCCAAACGGCTCGTCCATCAGCAGGATGTCCTGCCCTGCGGCCAGCGCCCGCGCAAGTCCCACACGCTGCCGCTGTCCTCCCGATAGTGCGTGCGGCATGCGCCCGGCGAACTTCTCCGCGCTCAAGCCCCACCATCTCCAGCAACGCCCGTGCGCGTTCGCGGATTGCAGCTCGCGGCCTGCCCTCGATCTCCAGCACCAGTCCGACATTGCGCTCCACATTGAAGTGCGGAAACAGCCCCGTCTCCTGGATCACATATCCGATCGATCGCCGCAGCGCGATCGGGTCCTGCTCGGCCACGGAACGCCCGCGCACCAGCACCTCGCCGCTGCTGATGCCGTGCATCCGGTTCACCGTCCGCAGCAGCGTCGTCTTGCCGGATCCGCTCTTCCCCAGCAACGCGACCGTGCTGCCCGCCGCCACCTGCCAGCGTAACATCCTCGAGCAGCGCGCGTCCATCCGGCAGGCGATAGCTCACATTGCGGAACTCGATGGCCGCCGGCGCGCTCCATGCCCTGCCTCCTGAACTAGCAAAGGCCGGGACACTCCCGGCCTCATTCATCTCACAAATTTCGGCGAAGCTACTACTCCATGCCGTCATCGCCCTCATCGTCTCCGTCGGTATTGTCGCTCCAGCGCATCGGCGGAACCGGCGCGCTCATCGCGCTCTCCGGCGTCGGCGCCGGCTGACCCTTCACGCGCACCACGGTGATCTTCGAGAAGCCTTCTTTGAAGCTGGGCGGCCGCAGGCGTTCCGCCATCTTCTGCATCGTCTCGTCGCTCACCGTGCGCTCGCGCCGCTGGTTCCGCTCCATGCAGACCTCGAACGGCACATCGAAGAAGACCGCCTGCACATCGTAGCCGAAGCTCTTCGCCATCTTGATCCACTGCCGGCGCTCATGCGGTGACAGGTTCGTCGCGTCCACGTAGTTCCATGGCATCTTCGCGATCAGGCGCGCACGCAGCAGCGAGCGCAGCGTGGAAAAGACCAGCCCCTGGTAGCGCTGCTCCGTGATGTCGTCAAACAGAATCGTGCGCAGCAGGTCGCTGGACAGCGGCGTGACGCCGCGCCGCTTGAACCACGTCGTCTTGCCGGAGCCCGGCAGCCCGATCGTCAGCACCACGAAGCCGCGCGAGGCCGCGCCGCACTGGGCGGCTCCGGCGGCACCGCCGAAGGCGATTCCGGCTGCGTCTCCAACAACCAGTTTGCCTTCCGGGTACCGGAGCGGCTCGCACTGCAGCTGGCAGATCCCGCAGTCACCGTCGGCTGCAGCATCGCTTTCGCGAGCGACATCGTCCAGATCTGCTCCCACCACGGGCGCTTCCTTCACCCGTTCCGCTCGGCTTCGCATCGGATTTCGCGCGCGGCTGCGTCGCCGCAGGAGGCGGGTAGTCCGCGCTCGCGTAGTTGGGCTGCAAAGGTGCAGGCTGGTTCGCAGGCAGTTCCTGCCCGATTTTTCCGGTTTGCTCGGAGAGGTTGGGGGCGCGTTTGGAGCGTCGTCTCATCGGTCTATCGGCCTCGAGCATTTCGCCTACGTAGGATCGTACAAGGTCAACGGCTCTGTCGCAATAATCGTGCAAGAAGCGCTGCGCAGAACAGACCTCGGGTACTGCACGGCAACGAGAAATGCTCTGCGTGAATCGTACACAGGTCGCGCGGCTGTCGCAATAACTGTGCAATCACACCGTCCGTTCAGGTGAAGTGCTAGCATCGAAATGGAAACCGTGAACATCGTGCAGTATTGCCGGCATTTGCAGGCTGGCTTCGCGACACTTCCCATCGACCCCCCTGAGGAGACCTTATTTAGATGGCTGTGAAGGTAGGCATCAACGGCTTCGGCCGCATCGGCCGCAACGTTTTTCGCGCTTCGCTTGGCAACTCCGAACTCGAATTCGTCGCTGTCAACGACCTCACCTCGCCCGCGACTCTCGCGCACCTGCTCAAGTACGACTCCATCCTCGGCAACCTGCCTCATGACATCACCGCCGGCGAAGACTTCATCGCCGTCGATGGCAAGAAGATCAAGGTCTTCGCCGAGCGCGATCCCGCGAAGCTCGACTGGTCCTCCGTCGGCGCGCAGGTCGTCGTCGAATCCACCGGCCACTTCACCGACGCCACCAAGGCCAAAGCCCACCTGCAGGGCACGGTCAAGAAGGTCATCATCTCCGCTCCGGCCACCAATGACGACCTCACCGTCGTCCTCGGTGTCAACGAGAACAAGTACGATCCCAAGGCGCATCACGTCATCTCGAACGCGTCCTGCACCACCAATTGTCTGGCGCCCTTAGCGAAAGTACTGGATGAAGAATTCGGCATCATCAACGGCCTGATGAATACCATCCACAGCTACACCAACGACCAGGTCACGCTCGACTTCCCGCACAAGGACCTGCGCCGCGCCCGTGCCGCCGCCCTGTCGATCATCCCGACATCGACCGGCGCCGCCAAGGCGCTCCATCTGGTGCTTCCGCAGCTCAAGGGCAAGCTCGACGGCTTCTCGCTGCGCGTTCCCACCCCGGTCGTCTCGGTCGTCGATCTCACCGTCACGGTGGAGAAGCCGGTCAGCGTCCAGAGCGTGAACGATGCGCTCAAGAAGCACGCCGCCGGCCCGCTCAAGGGCATCCTCGGTGTCGAGGAGCACGAGCTCGTCTCGGCCGACTACAAGGGCAATCCCGCTCTCCTCCATCATCGACGCGCCGCTCACCAAGGTGATCGGCAACATGGTGAAGGTCATCTCCTGGTACGACAATGAGTGGGGCTACTCCAACCGGGTTCGCGACCTGGTCCTCTTCCTCGAAAAGAAGGGCCTGTAAACCCAGCCGCAGTTCAGTAGGCGGAGCGCTCCCGGGGCGCTCCGCTGCATATTTGTCACATCGACCACCAATGCCGGCACGACAGAACATCTCGGGCAGCTCTCCCTTCGAACCGGTGATCGGCTTCTCGCGCGCGGTCCGCATCGGCAATACCGTGCATGTTTCCGGCACCGGCCCCGTCGGTGCCGACCAGGGCTCCGTCGAAGAACAGACTCGCCAGGTCTTCAAGATCATCGAGCAGGCGCTCCACGGGGCCGGCGCCACACTCCGCGATGTCGTGCGCACCCGCATGTACCTCACCCACGCCGCAGACTGGGAAATCGTGGGCAAGGTCCACGGTGAACTCTTCGCCAACGTCCGGCCCGCTGCGACCATGGTGGTCGTCGCCGCACTTCTCAATCCCTCATGGCGCATCGAAATCGAAGTCGAAGCCGTTCTCGATCGCGCAGAAAGCTAAACTGCTACCATGCAGATTCCCTCGATTCGCAGCCTCGCCGACGGCACCAACCAGTTGCAGCACCAGCATGTGCTCATCCGGGTCGATTTCAATGTGCCGCTCTCTGAGGATGGCACCGAAATCCTCGACGATACCCGCATCCGCGAGACGCTGCCTACCATCGAGTTCGTGCTCCGCCACCGCGGCAAGGTCATCCTCTGCTCGCACCTCGGCCGCCCCAAGGGCAAGCCAAATCCCAAATACAGCCTGCGGCCTATCGTGGACCGGCTCCGCGTCATGCTCGATCACACTATCGGCGAGCAGGTGAATGTGGCTTTTGCGCCGGATTGCGTCGGCGATCTCGCGCGCGAGCTGGCGAACAAGCTCGAGGATGGCAAGGTGCTGCTGCTGGAGAACCTGCGCTTCCACCCCGAAGAGGAAGCCAATGATCCCGCATTCGCAAAGAAGCTGGCCGCGCTCTGCCAGGTCTACGTGAACGATGCCTTCGGCTCCGCCCATCGCGCCCACGCCTCCACTGAAGGCGTCACTCACTTCGTCCAGCACGCGGTGGCCGGGCTGCTCATGGAAAAAGAGCTCAACTACATGGGCAAGGCCCTCACCAACCCGGCAAAGCCCTTCATCGCCATCCTTGGCGGCGCAAAGGTTTCAGACAAGATTGAAGTCATCGAGAATCTGCTCACCAAGGTCGAATGCCATCCTCATCGGCGGCGGCATGGCTTACACCTTCCTCAAGGCCCAGGGCCTCGAAGTGGGCAAATCGCTCGTCGAAATAGACAAGCTCGACCTCGCGCGGCAGGTCATGGCCAACGCGAAGAGCCGCGGCGTCCGGTTTCTACTGCCGGTTGATCATGTGCTCGCAAATCGCTTCGCTCCGGACGCCAAGACCAAAACCGTCGAAGGCGACGAGCCCTTTCCCGCGGAATGGATGGGTCTGGACATCGGCCCCAAGACCGTGGACCTCTTCGCCGGCGAGATCGCCGAAGCCGGCACCATCGTATGGAACGGCCCTATGGGCGTCTTCGAAATGCCAGCATTTGCTCATGGCACAGTTGCCATTGCCGAACTGGTTGCCGCCAATCGGGACGCTATTTCAATCGTAGGCGGCGGGGATTCCGTTTCCGCCATCAAACAAGCTGGGGTAGCAGATCGTATTACCCATATATCCACAGGGGGCGGCGCTTCTCTCGAATTCCTTGAGGGCAAAGCGCTTCCTGGGGTTGAAGCATTACGAAAGAAGCCGTAATCTTCTAGATGTCCTTGTCCCCCGGGGCTGATGAGGAATTTTGCCGTGCCTTCAGTCTTTTTGCTGAACGCCGCCATCCTGTTTAGTGGCGTCGTCGCGTTCATCATCGCGGGCTTTGCAGGGACCTTCGTACGTTCCCTGCATCCTTGGCGCTACCGGCTCATGCTGGCGCCGCTTGGGTTCGTCGTATGCGGTGGGATCAGTATTTCCGCAGAACAGCACCTGTTGCGCTGGATCGAGCATGGCCACCTCGAGCACTCGCTCAGTTCCGGCATCGTTCAGGGCGTTGTTCTCCTCATCGCCGGCCTCTGCGGCCTGCTCGCCGGCCTCGGTCTGGGATCCAGCCTCGACCGCACCTTCCCCGATGTGCACAGTTATTCCATCGCAAACTACTGGGGACCCCGCGAAAGCAAACCCCGCCCCCGCAAGGCCAAAATCGTTCCCATTTCTAACGGCCGCCAGTCCGGCATTGTCCCGCAGATCAAAGCCATCTCCCACCGCGACTGACTTCGTCCTCCCTGAGCGCTTCAACCTCTCGGCGGTAAGTGGGACCCAAACGGAAGTCATCCCCGTCAGAGCGGCAAGCCGCGAGTGAAAGATCTCATGGCCGGTCGGCTTCGGCACCGCATCTGCCTGCTTGAGTAACTGTCTCAAGCCGCCGTCAAACTGCTGCGGCTCGTCCATGAACAGCGCATGCCCTGCTCTCCACCGTTGCGAAACGCGCACCTGGTATTGCTGCCACTCGTTATCCGAACTCGTTATGCTGTCGCCGACCCCAAAGGAAAAGGCGCTCTACAGTAGAGAGCGCCAAGGGGGTTCAGGAGACTTTCGCAAACCAGACTACGGGCCGCCGCGGCTGGTGTCTTCGGCCCAGCGAATGGTTTTGTTCTCCATCCCTGGATGGAACCCGGTCGCAACAAAAATGGCGCTCCCGATATGAGGAGCGCCGCATGCGTTTCCAGGAGACGCGAAAGTTACACAGGCATCATGCCTCATCTTTTCGCAAATTACAAGAACGATTTTGTAGAGGAATTCACGATTCTTTATGCAATCGATAACGCTACGGCCGTTGCAACAACCAACCATAGAAACAAACGATTGTGTCCGTACTTTGCGCATCCGGCAGGACGATTCCCGAAACGGCGCGACCGTGCCGCTCGCGGGTCGACAATTTGCCACTTACACCGTTGCATTCTGCTACCCTGGAAATGATCCACCAGAGTCACGGTTGAAAACCGTGGCTCTTCCTGTCTCTAAGTCCTTTGTTTGGACATCTTTAGGCCTTAAGTCCTTTAGATCACAAGACTTAGGTCACCAGACAGCTCATAAGGTTTGCAAAATCAATCCGTTAGGACGATTTCCACAGCAGGGGTGAGGGGAGGGGGTCCCCTCCTCAGACCGGCTCCATCACCGTGTCGCCTTCGCCCGGCGCCAGGAAGCGGTTCGCATCCAGGCCATGCTGCCGCGTGTACAGGTCGTAGTAGCGGCCGCCCAGGGCGTACAGCGTCTCGTGCGTGCCGTGCTCCACGATCTGCCCCGCTTCGACCACCAGGATCTGGTCGGCGCGGCGGATGGTCGAAAGCCGATGCGCGATCACGAACGTGGTGCGCCCCTGCATCAGGAAGCTGAGCCCATGCTGGATCATCGCCTCGCTCTCTGAATCGAGCGACGAGGTCGCCTCGTCCAGGATCAGGATGCGCGGCTCGGCCAGAATCGCGCGCGCAATCGAAAGCCGCTGCCGCTGGCCGCCGGAAAGCTTCACCCCGCGCTCGCCCACGATGGTGTCGTAGCCGTCCGGAAAGCGCTCGGCGAACTCGTCCACGCGCGCAACGGCGCAGGCATGCAGCAACTGCTCCTCGGTCGCATCGGGCCGCGAGAACATCACGTTCTCCCGAATCGTGCCGTCGAACAGGAACGACTCCTGCAGCACCACGCCAAGCTGGCTGCGGTAGCTGTCCAGCTTCACCGTCGAGAGATCGACGCCATCCACCAGGATCGAGCCCGAGTCCGGCGCGTGGAAGGCGCAGATCAGGCTGATGATCGTGGATTTGCCTGAACCCGAAGAACCGACCAGCGCCGTCACCGTACCCGGCTCGGCATGGAACGAGATGCCGTGCAGCACCGGCTTGTCCGCCTCGTAGGCGAAGCGCACATCGTTGAACCGGACATCTCCCGCTGACCGGGGGCAGGTCGATGACGCGCCCCGGCTCGTCATACTCCTGCTGCTCGCTCAAAATTTCGCCGGTGCGGTCCAGGCCGGCAATCGCCTCGGTAAGCTGCGTGCCGACATTCACTACCTGAAAGATCGGAGCCACCATGAAGGCCAGGAACATCGTGTACTCGACATAGCCGCCGGTCGTGATCTTGTTGGCCAGCGCCTGCCGTCCGCCCAGGAACATGACCAGCGAGCCCATCATGCCCACCACGCCGGTCGAGGCAAGCGACAGCACCGACGTCAGCGTCATCGACTTCATCACGTTGTCCAGCAGGCGCTGCACGCCGCCGGAGAAGACAGACGCCTCGCGGCCCTCGGCATGGTAGCCCTTCACCACCCGCACGCCGCCCAGTGACTCGGTCAGCCGCCCGGTGACTTCGGCGTTGATCTTGCCGCGCTCGCGGAAGATCGGCCGCATAACGCGCAGCGCCTTCTGCAGCAGCGTGGCGAACAGAAGGATCACGGTGAAGATGATGAGCGTGATCATGGGGCTGATCCTCATCAGCACCACGAACGCGATCAGCGCGGTGATGATGCCGCCGACAAAGTCCACCAGTCCGGTGCCGATCAGGTTGCGCACGCCCTCGACGTCGGTCATGATGCGCGACACCAGCACGCCGGTGCGGTTCGCGTCGTAGAAACTGACCGACAGCCGCCCGATGTGTTGCTGCACCTTCTGGCGCAGTTCGGCGATCATGCGCTGCGCCGCCTTGGAGAGCAACTGCGTGAGCGCGAACGAGGTGGAGGCCTGAATCGGCGGTGGCCGTCAGCACCACGGCGATAATCGGCAGCAGCAGATGTCCGTGCCGCTTGGAGAGCACGCCATCGACAAAGGGCTTCGACGCGGCGGGCAGCACCAGGCCGCAGATGCGGTTGATGATCATCAGCACGAAGCCCAGCGCCAGCAGCCAGCGCCGCGGCCGGATGAGCTGCCACACCTGCGGCCACGCCTCAGTCAGCTTCGGCTTCGCGGGCGGGCCGGTGTCTCCGGCGCGATTCGCGTTGCGCGGCGAAGTGGTGCGCTCCGCTCTGCCGGAAATGCCGCCGCCGTGCCGCATGCTTTGCATCGGAGCGCCTATGCCCGCGCGCGTCGCGCCGCAATAAAGGAGCGCACGCACAGCAGCACGAAGATCAGGCAGAGAATGCTGGTCGCCGACTGCACCTCAGCCGCCATTCTGTGCCCAACCGCGATGCCCGCGACTGCGTCCTGGTGATGTCCGCTGAGATAGCCGCCCATTGCGATCAGCCCGGGAATCGTGCCCAGAAAGCCCAGCAGCCCCAGCGTGACGGCGATATGCATCGCCAGCATGCGCCGCTTCTGGTCTTCCGTGTTGGCGATCCACCCGAGCACGATCAGCAGCCCGCCGATCACAACCGGGATGAATGCGTGCCAGAAATGCGTCTCCACGTAGCCGTACACACCGACCAGCGCAATCAGGACGCCAAAGACCATCGCAAGTTTAGCCATATAGATCTTCAGGATAGATGAACCGGGGGCAGCTAAGGATGCGATTCCGCAGCGCGAACCGCATCCATGATCTCCCGCACAGCCTCGTCCGGCGTCCGGTCGGCAGCAACGTGGATCGCGTCCCGCGGCGTTTCGAGCGTTGCGATTTGGCTGTCCAGCAGAGCCGGGCTCATGTAGTGGTTCTTCCGTGCAGCCAGCCGTTGCTCCAGTATCTCCCGCGACACTTCGAGCAGCACGAAGTGCAGCGCCGTGCCCGGAATCCCTGCCGACAGCTCATCCCGATACGCCTGCTTCAGCGCCGAGCAGGCCAGAACGCCACTGGTTCCGCTCCGGTACCAGCCCAGCAGCACCTCATGCAGGCTGGCCAGCCACGGCGCGCGGTCCTCATCCGTCAGCGGGATGCCGGCGTGCATCTTCGCCTTGTTCGCGTCCGAGTGGTAGTCGTCGCCTTCGGCGTACTCCCAGTGCTCGGCCGCAGCCAGCCGAGTGCCGATCGTCGTCTTACCGCTCGCCGTTACCCCCATCAGAACGAGAATCACGCCTTCGCACCCCCGGCCGCCTTCTTCAGTTCATTCAAAACATCCTCCGGCTTCCAGTCGTTGGTGGGATACCACTGCGCGACCGTTCCATCCGGCGCAATGACCACAGTCGAAAGTGAATGCGTGATGGTGTGATTCTCCCCCGGCGTAGCGCCCACGTCGAAGAACTGGAGCAGCTTCGGCAGATCTGCTTTCGACGGCGCCGCGAAATCCCAATGCCCGAATTTCTCCTTGGTGTAGTTGCCGGTGTACGCCTCACCATAACTGCGCAGCACCGCCGGCGAATCGTACGCCGGATCGAAGCTGATGCTCAGCAGATGCGTCTTCTTATACATAGCAGGATCGGCCTGCAGGCTCTTGTCGATCGCAGCGAAGTTGCGGCTCATACGCGGACAGTAATCCGAGAGTGGACACCGCGTGTAGATGAAGGTGACCAGGAGTGCCTTCCCGCGAAATTGACGGAAGCTGATCTGGTGCCCGCTCTGGTTGACGAGATGAAAATCCGGCACGGCATCGCCCGGCGCGGGAACATGATACTGTGCTTGTGGCTTGTAGTCCGGTTGCGCCTGCGCGGTGATCACGATCTGGTCGAGCTCCGTGTTGTCATCGCCCACCAGCAGAAGGCCCGTCATGTGATCGCCCGGATGCAGGTCCTGCAACACATTTGCGTCCTTCACCTTGTAGGGCATGGTCATGGCCTCCATGAACCCGGGAATGGCTTCCGAATCGACCGTAACCTCGCCATGTGCCGGATCAGTTCCGACAATGATCCCCTTCACCGCATACTGCTTCACCGGCCCGCTCGGCGCAGTGGCCTGCGGCCGAGAGTTGCTATGACATCCTGCCAGCGGCAGCACCAGCGCCAGCCCGCACAGCAGGCTCCGCACAACTTGTCTCATCTCATCTCCTTCTTTAATTGTGCCACTTGACCGTTTTCACAAACGGTCTGGGCTTGCAGGTGCCGTTGACGCAGCTTTTCCGTTAAGAAAAGCTGCTCCGCTGCGATGCTGGCTAGAGCCCCCTATTTGTGAAAACGGTTTAAAAATGAAAACGGTAGCGCGCCTCCATCGAGAGCATCCGCGGATCGCCCACGTGGCTGCCGCCAAAGGTGTTGCTCAGATCCACCTGGTAGCGCTTGTTCGTGATATTGGTGCCGATGGCGCGGATCGTCCACCGCTCGCCGATGTCCTTGTTCAGCGAAAGATCGAAGGTACGATAGCTCGGCAGATGCGCCGGGCCATCGCCGTTCAGGAATCCCGAGCCATACACAAAGTCAAAGGCAGCCGTCGTTCGCCATGGCAACGCGCCATCGAAGCCGGCGGTCAGCGAGTTGCGCTGGTCGTGATCCAGGTAGAAGCCTTCTTCCGGCGGCGAGAAGTCGGTGAGCCCGCCCGTCACCGCTCCAAAGCCCGCGGCCTGCTGGTTGGAATAGATGAGATGCGCATGCGCGTGACGCATCAGCTCCGGCGAATGGACGTTCGCCTCCCAGCCCCGGATGCGCGCGCGATCGATGGTGAGCGGGAAGAACAGGTTGGAGTTGCCGATCGCATCGTGATCGAAGAAGTTCTTCGCTCTGGTTTGAAAATTATCGAACGACGCAGTCCATCCGCGGAACGGGATCACAATTCCCACATCGTATTGTTCGTCCCTCTCGCCGTGCAGCGGCAGAAATCCGAGATCCTGCGTTTGGGCGAACTCCAGCACCGGCCCCGTCACTGTATCGAGCGGTGGCGCCTGGTAGAAGCGCGAGTACGAGCCGCGCAGCACCCAGCCAAGCCGCGGCACCGTGATAGCTGTGCCCACCCGCGGGTTCCACGCATGCTCGCTGAAGCTTCCGTCGAAGTAGGTGAAGCGCACGCCGCCGTTCATCATCCACCACGGCGTCACCTTCCACTGCTCATCCACGAATGCGGCATCCACCTGGCCGTGCGGGGTGATGGTCTGCCGGAATGGCGTTACGCTGGCATCGGTCGATGTAACAGCAAAATAGCTATTGTCCTGCTGGCCGAAGGCATACACGCCGGCGCGGAAGTTACTCGGACCCTTCACCTGCGAGAACACCGCCTGGCCGCCTTCGTAGTACGAGACGCGATCGTCGGTTGTGCTCAGCGGATCGGTCACGCCGCCCACGTATGCCGCGCGATTCGAGTGAAAAAACGGCGAGACGGTCAGCAGCGTGCCCGGCCCGAAGGAGTGCGTCCAGGAGCGTGATCAGAAACGCATCCTGCTCGCGGTCGCGATCGCGAATTCCCGCGGCCTGCTGATCGGGATCGTTCGGCACCTGGTAGAAGTCCCCGCGAAACCCTCCGTCCAAACGGAACTGATCCTGCGGCGTTTTGTTGAAAATCAGCGAAGTAAAGCCTCCGCCCCCACTGCCCATGTTGTGCAGGTTTTTGAATGTTGGCGGGGCAAGCGCGTAATCCGTGCGGTTGCCGTTGCCGCTCACATACCAGGCAAACCGCTCGGAATGATTGCCGAAGCTGACCTGGTCGTTGGTCGAGTTGTAGGTGCCGAAGCTGGCAACCAGTTCTCCCTGACGGTCGCGCTCAAAACCAGTCCGGGTCGCTACGTTGAAGACGCCATAGGTGCGGTCGCCGTAATCCGCGCTGTAGCCGCTCGTGCTCGCCTCCAGGTAATCGATATCCTTGGGATCGAACTGCGGTCCGACGTTGGTAGCAATGTTGGTGTTGGGCAGCGGCACGCCGTCGATCGCCCAGGTCACCTGATGTCCGCCGCGTACGTGAAGCTGATCGTGGACCATGTAGGAGCCCGGCACGAACTGCGTGATGACACGCAGGCTGTTGCTCTGGTCCATGCCGGCGTAGCTTTCGATCTGTCGTCGCGCGATCGTCGTCTCTGTCGCTGGGGTCACCGTCTGCAGCGGAGCCGCTTCATCGGTGACACGCACGGTTTCATGCGGCCCAGCCGGAGCAAGCTCAAAGTGGAGCACCGGCGCGCTCCCGCTGTGCACTAGCAGTTGCTGTTGCCCGGTGGCAAATCCTGGCGCGGTTACCGTCAGCCGGTACTCGCCAATCGGCAGCGAGGTGACCTCGAATGCGCCGGCCGCATCGCTCTCAACCTGGGTCCGGAATTGCGATGTAACGGCGGCAATTTCTATGTGCGCACCGGCGATCGGCCGATGCGCAGGATCATGCACGATACCGCGCAGCGTCGCCAGAACTGTCGCATCGGCACTCTGTACACAGCACAACATGACGCACACCGACGCCGTAGCGAGTACAACTCGCCCTGCTCTTCCTTCGAACACAGCCTCTCTCCTTCAAGCATTCCGTTGCTGACTCACGCAGGCACAGGCCGCTCACGGCTGAGGGCGGAAATTGACCTGCGCAGAAGGAATGTCAGTCAAGGGAAGGAGGCGCGCGGGATGCCGGAAGTCCCGCAAGAAATGCCGACAACACGGCGTGTTCTGCGGAGGACGTCTTCAATGTCCGCAAAGCACAGGCAAGCCCCGGGAGCATCGCCGGCAGATACGGCGCCAGCAGAATAGCGGCGTGCGACAGGTTGGCAAACGGGCAGCCTGCTCCGCGCCACGCGGGAGTGTTGCCCGACTGCGGTCCTGCCATGCAGTGATGTGCGCCGTGCACGCGGCAGCAGGCGGGCAGCAGCAACTGCGGCCGCGCCAGCTCAAGCGCAGTCGCGCCCGGAACCAGCAGCAGCATCCAGTACATCAGCAGGTTGGCGATAAGCCGCTGCATCCTCTGCAGTCTAGTCCATTTCCGCAATATCCCGCAGCCGCCAGCGCCGTTACACTTACTATCGGGACGTGATGCGACGCGGAACGGGACTGCCGGTCAGTATGTGCGAGCTGTTGGGCCGGGGCGGCATCATCCTGACCGGGAACGCGCGTGCCGCGCGCGCACTGCACCGGCTGTATGCGGAGACGATGCAGGCAGCAGGCATAGTCGCCTGGCCCGCTCCGCAGATCCTCGATCTCCATTCCTGGCTCGCCGAACAGTGGAAGTCCTTGCTCCTGACCGGGACCGAGGACCGCCTGCTGCTGAACGACCTTCAAGAGCGGGCGCTGTGGGAAAGCCTTATTGCCCCGGCGATCAGGAAGTTTTCGCTGGTCGACCCCGCACGCATGGCCGAGCTCGCCCACAACGCCTATGGGCTGCTGGCGAACTACCGCAGCCTGGGCCGGCTGAATGAGTCGATGTGGATGGCGGATGCGTCCGCCGAGCCAGAAATTTTTCGTCGATGGGCACAGACATTTCAGCAGGAATGCACGCGTCAACGCTGGATAGCGCGGTGCGAACTCATCGAAGCCGTGACGCATGCCTTCGAGTGGGGCGCGCTCGCGCCGCCGAAGGAGATCGGATGGATCGGCTTCGATCGCGAAACACCGGCAGAACAAGCACTGCGCACAGCACTCGCAGCCCGCGGCGCGACACAGCGCGACCTGAGTTGGGAGATCGATCAACCCACCCCGCCGGTTCTGTATGCCGCGCAAAGCGAGCGTGACGAGATCGCAGCGTGCGCGGAGTGGGTACAGACGCAACTGGCCACCCACCCCGAATCACGCATCGGAATCCTGATGCCCGACCTCGCGGCCCGTCGTCCGCAACTTGAGCGCGAGCTTTATCGCATCCTGAGCCCTGAGCGATTTCCGATAAGCTTCGGGGCCGCGCCGAGTCTCCCGTTCGAATTTTCTCTCGGCCAGCCGCTTGCGCAGGTGCCATTGGTACATGCCGCGTTGCTCCTATTACGCTGGCTGCATACGCCGCTCATGCAACAGGAGCTCTCGTGGCTGCTCCTCTCCAGCACACTCGGCGCAGCGCGAGGCGAAGTCGCCCGCGACGCGCTGGCGCAGCTCGACGCAAAACTACGCAATCAGCGCTGCGCTCCGCCTGAGCTGACGCTGGAATCGTTTCTTCGGCAGCCGCAGGGCGGTGTTCCGGCGGCATCCGCGCTACATCGCGATCTGAGCAGCATGTTGCAGCTGCACCGCCGCAGCCCCCGACAGGCCACTGCGGGCGAATGGCTGCGTCGCATCGCCCGGCTGCTCGAGGCAGCGCGATGGGGCGAGCGCTCCGATGCATCGAGCATCCTCTTCCAGGCGCGCGAAGCATGGGAGCGAATGCTTGAACAGGTGGCATCGCTCGACTTGTTCGCGAAAGAACCTCTTCCATACAACAAGCTGCTCGAAATTCTGGAGCGCACCGCGCAGGAGACGATCTTCGCGCCAGAGTCGGAAGATGCGCCCGTGCAGGTGATGGGCGCCTACGCGGCTTCCGGCCAGTCGTTTGATGCCATCTGGTTTCTTGGAGCCACCGACACGGCCTGGCCCGCGGCCGGTCGTCCAAATCCGCTGCTGCCCATCGCACTTCAGCGCGAGGTGGGCATGCCGCACGCATCCGCAGCCGAAAACTCCGCACTTGCCCACCGCGTGATGGCGCGCATCGCCGAGAGCTCAGGCGCAATCGTCTACTCCTATGCGCAGATGTCCGACGAATCCGTGCAGCGCCCTTCGCCGCTGGTGAGTAGTTTCGCTCCGGCAACATTCGCGCTCGCGGCTTCAGCTCCGCATACCATCTCGCTTGAGACGGTCGCGGATGACACATGGGTCCCCTTGCTCAACGCTGGCCTTTCCTCCGGCGGCCATACGCCGCTGAAGCGGCAGGCAGAGTGCCCGTTTCAGGCGTTTGTCTTCCAACGGCTGGCCGTGCGTGAGCTGGCAGTCGCCGGCCGCGGCCTCTCGCCTGCGGACCGCGGCAACCTCTTCCACAAGGCAATGCAGGGCGTCTGGTCGGAGGACGTCGGCACCTTCACACACCTCACCAGCCATGCCGATCTGCTGGACGCGATAGCCGCGGGCACACTTCGACCTCTGGTCGCCGGGCACACAGCCGCGGCAATCCGGTGGCTCGGCGCCGAATTCGGAGATCCCTGGCAGCGCGCCTATCTAAAGGCCGAGGAGGAGCGCACAATCGATCTGGTGATGGACTGGCTCGCCATAGAGGCAACTCGCCAGCCGTTCCAAGTCGCTCAGGTAGAGGAAAGAAGCAATATTTTTGTCGGAGAGCTTGCGCTGACTGTCCGCGCGGACCGCATCGACGATGTCGCGGGCGGCAAGCTGTTGATCGACTACAAAACCGGCGAGGTCTCTACCGCAAGCTGGGATGGCCCTCGTCCTGAGCAGCCGCAACTGCCACTCTATGCCGCATTCGGCCACGCAGACGATCTCGTCGGCGCGGTCTTCGCCCAGGTGCGCCCCTCGAAGCTGGTCTTCAAAGGACGAGTCGACGATCCGCGCACCAACCTCTCCGACAAGCTTGCGACCAAGGAGGCACAGCTGATCGGCGCCTACAACCCCGAGCTGGTTGAGCAATGGCGCGGCACTCTCCTGAATCTTTCGGAGAGCTTCGTGCGCGGCGAGGCGCAGGTCGATCCACACGTCTACCCCAAGAGCTGCCAGTACTGTCCGCTGGATGGCGTCTGCCGTGTGATCGAGTTGCGCGGCACGCCTGTGCCGCCAGATACGGCGGACGAAGAGGATACGGAATGAGCGCGACGCGCACTCAGCCTCTTGTCTCCGATGCAGCGGAACGCCGACGAGCGCTTGATGCGCGCGAGTCCTTCCTGGTGCAGGCGCCCGCAGGCTCCGGCAAGACCGAGTTGCTTGTACTGCGATATCTCGCGCTGCTGCCGCACGTCGAAGAGCCGGAACAGGTATTGGCCATCACTTTCACGCGTAAAGCCACTGCGGAAATGCGCGTCCGCGTTCTGCGGGCGCTTGAATCGGGGAGACAGCCTGAAGACCCATCCGCAAGCGAGCACGAGCAGGAGGTGCGCAGGCTTGCCCATGTTGCATTGGCTCACGCTGAAGCGCGCGGCTGGCAGCTCACAGAACAGCCGCAGCGGCTCAACATCCAGACCATCGATTCGCTTGCCCTCTCCGTCGCCAGTCAATTGCCTTTGTTGTCGCGCCTCGGCGGCCAGCTCACGCCCATTGACGATGCAACGCCGCTTTATGCGCTCGCGGCGGAGCGCACACTCGCGCACCTTGGGAGCGAGTCCCAGCCCGAGCTCGCCGAAGCGCTCGCCAACCTTCTCAAGCTGCGCGACGCCAGCCTGATGGATTGCGAATCATTGATTGCCGGCATGCTGGCCCGCCGCGATCAATGGTTGCTGCTGCTTCCCGGCATCGTCCTCGAAAATCCACCATGGACAGAACTGCAAGCCACGCTCGAAGAGCCTTTCCGCCGCGAACATCAGCGGTGCGTGCAGGCGCTCCATGAGGAGTTTGCACGCACGCACGTCGTGCTGGACGATCTGCTCGATCTCGCCCGGATCGCCTATGCCAACGGCCAGGAGCAGCTTCTGGACGTCTGCGGCGTTCGTACTACCGCCGATCTCACCGACGTCGCGCACTGGCAGTGCCTCTGCCATCTGTTACTCAAGAATGATGGAGATTGGCGCACTGCGATCAATGCCCGTGCCGGCTTCCCGGCAAGCACACACCGGCAATCTGCGGCACAGCTGAAGTCCCTCATCGAAAGGCTTTCTTCGAACGACACGCTGCTGCGAGAACTCCGCAACGTGCGGAAGATTCCTCCCGCCGCCTACAGCGAAGAAGAATGGCGCACGGTGCGCAGCATCTTTGTGGTTCTTCGCCATGCCATCGCACAACTCCGCGTCGTCTTCGTGGAGCAGGATGTGATCGACTTCGCCGAGGCTGGCATCGCCGCACATACGGCGCTCGAAAACCCCAGCGTGCTGATGCGGCTGGACGAGCGTGTGCACCATTTGTTAGTCGACGAATTTCAGGACACCTCGCGTCCGCACTTCAGTCTGCTCCGTGCGCTGCTGGATGACTGGCAGGCCGGCGACGGCCGCACTTGCTTTTTCGTCGGCGATCCCATGCAATCTATCTATCTCTTTCGCGATGCGGAGTCGCGCTTGTTCAGCCAGGTGCGTGAGCATGGAATCGAGGTGCCAGGCGCGCCTCTGCCGCTGACGCCATTGCAGCTCTCCACGAACTTCCGTTCCGTCCCCTCGATCGTCAATCCGCTCAATGAGGTCTTCGAACGGGTGCTCGCCGACGATCTCGAGGATGACGTGCAATACGCGGCCTCGATTTCGAGCCAAGACGGCGCGCACCGGGAGGGCTCAAATCAGGGTACCGATGCGATGCACCTGCACATGCAGACTTACGAGAAGGGCACACGATCTCTGGATGAGCTCGACGCCGCGGAGGCGGACGCGATGATCGCGGTCATCCGTGCTCATCTGCCGTCCATCCAGCAGGCCCAGCGCGAAGGCGGCAAGTACCGCGTCGCCGTGCTGGCGCGCGCCCGCCCGCATCTCGCCGCAATCATCGCGAGATTGCAGCAGGAGGAGATTCCTTTTCGCGGCGTCAAGATCGACCTGCTGAAGGACCGGCAGGAGATTCTCGATTTGCTCTCGCTCTTTCGCGCGCTGCTGCATCCTGCCGACCGCATCGCGTGGCTCGCAGTGTTGCGCGCTCCCTGGTGCGGCCTGACAATTCCCGCATTGCACGCCATCTGCGGAGACCCCGACAGCACCGAGCAGAAGCAATCCATCCCAGCGCTCATTCGCGCGCATCAGGATCGCCTCGATGCGGAGAGCCGCCGCCGGGCGCTTCACCTGCTCTCCATCATGGAGCAGGCGCAAGCCGCCTATGCTTCGGGCGCACTCGCCGGCTCACCCGCAGGGTTGGCGCTGTGGCTGGAGCGCACTTGGCACGCGCTCGGCGCGCCGCAGTTTCTCGATGCAGAGTCATTCTCCAACTGCGAAGCCTTCTTCGCTACGCTGGCACAGATGCCGCCAAGCTGCTTTGGCACGCTCGATGAGAGCTTCAATCAGCGGCTCAAGGAGCTCTACGCACAGCCGAACCCCGCTGTCTCGGAAAACTGCGGCGTGCAGTTGATGACCATTCACGCCGCCAAGGGGCTTGAGTTCGAAGTCGTCCTGGTGCCGCAGCTTCAGCGAATCAGCAAGCGTGACGATCCTCCCCTATTTCACTGGCTCATCCAGAGACGTCCAGGAGAACCCGGAGAGGAGCTCCTGCTGGCGCCCATTGGTTACAAACATGGTGACAAACCGCGCCTGTATGACTGGGTCGGGAAGAAATCATTGCGCCGATTTGAACAGGAGGAAAAGCGGCTGTTGTATGTGGCGTGCTTCGCGCGCGATTCACGAGCTGCACCTCTTCGCAACCCTTGAACTGAAGCAGAACGGCGAACTCTCGCGTCCAAAGAAAAACACTTTGCTGGCCGCAGGATGGCCGGGCCTGGAGAACCGCATTACGCAGGCCGCACCGCCGTCGCCCTCTTCGAATATCCTCTCGATGCCTCACCCCTCCGTTGCATCCCTGCCCTCCAGCAACGGCGTGCTGGTATCCATGGCAGCTGCGGCGGAACAACGCCAGGTGCTTCATCGCCTTCCTTCTGCATGGTTTACGTACACGGCTCCAGAGGCGAGACCGGCACATGATACCTCCGCTGTAACATCGGGCCGAATCGAAGACGCTGGTATCGCCAGCCGGCTAGCGCGGATACAGGGCATCGTGCTGCATGCCTTGTTGGAGCGCGCCGCCTCGGGCACCAGCGGCGACCGTCCTGACTGGGAACGCCTCACTGACGCGCTGCTGCGACAGTACGGGCTGACGCGGGCCAACACCGCGGCCGCGCGCTCAGCCATTCTGCATGGAATGCGCAACGCCCTGGCACACCAGGAGGGCCGCTGGCTGCTGATGGCGCGCGACTCTACGCCGGGTGCTCGATCCTGGACCGAGACATCCTGGAGCGTCGCAAAAGACGGCCACGTGATCGGGCAACGCCCGGACCGCGTCTTTCTGGCTGGAGAATCGCCCGGCGCCCCCGGGATGGACTACCTCTGGATCGTTGACTACAAAACAGCCGCGCTTCCCGACAGCTCCGATCGCGAGATGTTTCTCGCCGCCGGCCGAGAACAGTACCGCAGGCAGTTAGAGTCGTACAGCGAACTCTTTCGCAAGCTGCATGATGTGGATGTGGTCGCTAACCGGCGCGAGCATCGCCTCGCGATCTATCATCCCATGCTGCCCTGGCTCGACTGGTGGCCCGGCTAGCCCTTACGTCGCAGCGTTCTGCGCATCGCTCTGGTGATGCCGCACATCAGCGCCGCGCACCCAGAAGATGACATCCTCGGCAATGTTCGTTGCATGGTCGGCAACGCGCTCCAGGTTGCGCGCGATCACCAGCGCATTCAACGCCTGCGCGGTCAGAGCGGGCTGATCCTTGATCAGGATGGAGAGCGAGTAGTAAGCGGTCTCGTTGATCTTGTCCACCTGGTCATCCATCGCCAGCACGGTTTGCGCCATCTCCGCATCGCCTTCAATAAATGCCTGCAGCGCCTTCCGCACCATCCCAGATGCGACCGACGCCATGTGCGGGATATCGACCGGCATCTCCGCCGCCGCAAACGCATTGAGGTCGCAGACGCGCTCCGCGATGTTCACCGCCTGATCGCCCACGCGCTCCAGGTCCGCATTGATCTTGATCACGGCAAGAATAAAACGCAGATCGATGGCCATCGGCTGCTCCATCGCGAGCAGGTCCAGCGCCATCTGATCGATCTCCCGCTCCAGCTTGTTGATCGCCAGCTCACCATGCATCACCAGGTCGCAGATGGAAGTATCGCGTGTGCGATAGGCTTCGATGGCGCGCTGGATCGCCTGCTCGGCCATGCCGGCCATCACGAGCAGCTTCTCTTTCAGGTCGTCGAGACTCTGATGGAACCGTATTCGCATTTAGCCGAACCGC
This sequence comes from uncultured Acidobacteriaceae bacterium, assembly GCA_963758545.1. GTDB lineage: Bacteria > Acidobacteriota > Terriglobia > Terriglobales > Acidobacteriaceae > KBS-83. Next base: position 54,510 of record CAVWVY010000004.1, read on the forward strand.
CCGGTGATGTAATCCTCCGTGCGCTTGTCACGGGGATTCGTAAAGATCTTGTGCGTGGAGTCGAACTCCACCAGTTTACCCATCAGAAAGAAGCCGGTATTCTCCGCGACGCGCGCGGCCTGCTGCATATTATGAGTCACGATCACGATCGTGTACTGCGATTTCAGCTCAAAGATCAGATCTTCGATCTTTGCCGTCGACACAGGATCGAGCGCGGACGCAGGTTCATCCATCAGCAGCACTTCAGGGTCCACCGCCAGCGCGCGCGCAATGCAAAGCCGCTGCTGCTGCCCGCCGGAGAGGCAGGCGCCCGACTTCTTCTTCAGGTCGTCCTTCACCTCATCCCACAGCGCCGCCTGGCGCAGCGACCGCTCCACCACTTCGTCCAGGATGCGGCGGCTGCGAAAGCCGTTGAGCTTCAGCCCCGAGGCGACATTGTCATAGATCGACATCGTGGGAAACGGATTGGGCCGCTGGAATACCATGCCGACGCGCCGGCGTATCTCCACCGGCGAGGTCTCGGCATAGATATCGACATCATTGATCAGTACCTTGCCGGTGACGCGCGCAATCGGGTTGGTTTCGTGCATGCGGTTCAGGCAGCGCACAAAGGTCGACTTGCCGCAGCCGGAGGGACCGATCAGCGCGGTGGCGTGATTCGCCGGAATATTCAGTTGAATGTCCTGAAGCGTGTGATTGCTGCCGTACCACGCATTCAGGTCGCTGACTTCGATGCCGACGCCCAAGCTAACTTGCTCCCTTCAAAGTACCGCGGCTGACGACATAGCGTACCAGCGCGACTGAGGCAATAATGAGCACGATCAGCACCAGTGCTCCGGCCCATGCCAGCCGGTGCCACTCATCGTAGGGCGAAACGGCGTAGACAAAGATCTGCAGCGGCAGCGCGGCGATAGGCTCGTTCAAGCTCGTGCTCCGGAAGGCGTTGCCGAACGCCGTGAAGAGCAGCGGCGCGGTCTCCCCTGCCACGCGAGCGAAGGCCAGCATGCAGCCCGTAACGATGCCCGCCGATGCGGTGCGCAGCGTGATGGTCAGCACCGAACGCCACGCGGGCACTCCCAGCCCCAGAGCTGCCTCGCGGATCGAGTACGGCACCATGCGCAGCATCTCTTCGGTGGTGCGCGTCACCGTCGGCACCATCATCACGCCCAGCACCACGCCACCGGCAAACGCAGAAAAATGCTTTTGCGGCAGCACGATCAGCGCGTAAATCGCGATGCCCATCACAATCGACGGCACGCCGTTCAGCACATCGGCTGTAAACCGCACTGCGTTCCCCATGCGCGTGCTGCCGGCATATTCAGCCAGGTAGATGCCCGCGCCGATGCCCAGAGGAATGCCGATGGCGCTGGCCAGCGCAAGGATCACGGCCGAGCCGACGATGGCATTCTCCATGCCGCCGCCCTTCTCTCCAACCGGCACAGGAATCTTGGTGAAGAAGTCCCAATTCAGGGAGGACAAGCCCTGCTTTAGCAGGTAGAACAGGATCGCGACCAGCGGCAGGATGACGATGGCGGTCGCCAGCACGGCCAGTCCGCTCACCACGTTGCTTTTCAGGCGCCTGCTGAAGACATTTGTTCTGGAAGCCCGCAACGGCGGGCGAAGGGATTGGCTTGCCATCAGGACACCCGCGCCGGCGCGCCGCGTGTCACCGCCCACACCAGCAGGCGGGCGCATGCGTTGACCACGATGGTGACCAGGAAGAGCGCCAGCCCAATCTCGATCAAGCGCGCTCAGGTACATATCGTCGGTGGCCTCGCTGAACTCATTCGCCAGCACGCTGGCCATCGTGTATCCCGGCGCCAGAAGCGATTTGACGATCTCCGGCCGGTTGCCGATCACCATCGTCACCGCCATGGTCTCGCCCAGCGCGCGGCCCAGCCCCAGAATGATGGCGCCCACAATACCGATGCGCGCATTGCGCAGCACGCCGATGCGGATCATCTCCCAGCGCGTCGCGCCCAGCGCCAGCACGCCTTCGCGCTGCACCATCGGGACCGACGTCATCACCTCGCGGGTTAGCGAGGAGATGATCGGCAGAATCATGATCGCCAGCACCACGCCCGCAGCCAGCATGCTGTAACCGGCATTCGGCCCGCTAAAGAAGCCGGTCCACCCCAGCGTGGCCATTAACTTTGGGTTCAGGTGATCACGCAGCAGCGGTATCAGGACAAAGATGGCCCACAGCCCATAGACAACGCTCGGGATCGCCGCCAGCAGCTCGGTAAGAAACGAGAGCGGCGCACGCAACCACTTCGGGCACATCTCGGTCAGAAAGATCGCCACACCGAGCGCGAACGGCACCGAGATCAGCAGAGCCAGAAGCGACGACATCAGCGTGCCGTAGATGAACGGCCACGCTCCGAAGTTGCTGTTGACCGGGTCCCATGCCGAGCGGAAGAAGAAGCCCAGGCCGAACTTGGACAACGTGAGCTGCGAGCGCGAGACCAGCTCAAAGGCGATTAGAAATACGATGCCGAAGATGCTGAGCGCGCACAGGAAGACCAAGGTCTTGAAAGTGCCATCGGCAATGGCAGAACTGCCGCGGCGGCGTAGAAAGCTGCGCACCACGGAAGGCTCGGCAGATGGCTTTGCGTCAGACCAGGGAACGGATTCAGGCACGTGTATCTTTGCAGGCTGCGTCAAAGCAGGATCCTGTAGTTTTTCGGCCACTCAGGCAGAAGAGTACCGGGCCAGCGTGAACAGAAGATGAACGATTTGCGCAAGCCAAGGCGCAGGAAAGGCGAAGGCGCCGTCGCTGCAAGCGCCTTCCTGGATTGCCTGCCGCCCTACTTCAACTGAGCGATCGTAGCCCGTACTTTGGCCTGAACGGAGGCCGGAAGCGGCGCATAGTTCAGGGCCGTCACCTCCGACTCGTGATCCAGCATCCAGCTCAGGAAGTCCTTGATGATCTTGCCTTTAGCGCTGTCCGGCGCGGGGTTTGGGATGAGCAGCCAGGTAAAGCTCGAGATGGGATATGTATCCCGGCCCGGCGCATTGGTGATGGAGACTCGATAGTCAGCCGGCATCTGTTTCAGCGCTCGCGGCGGCTGCCGTGACGGATTCAATCGTCGCCTTTGTAAAGACCCCGGCGGCATTCTTGACCAGCCCCGTCTCGATCTTGTTCTGCAGCGCATAAATCAGCTCCACGTAGCCCAGCGCTCCGGGTGTCTGGCGCACCATGCCGGCCACGCCTTCATTGCCCTTAGCGCCAATGCCGCGCGGCCAGCTCGGCGAAGTGCCGGTGCCCGGCCCGCTCTTCCAGTCGGCACTGACCTTCGAGAGATAGTCCGTGAAAATGTAGCTGGTGCCGCTTCCATCCGACCGATGAACCACGAATATCTCGGAATTCGGCAGCTTCGCGCCGGGATTGTCTTTCGCAATCCGAGCATCGTTCCAGCTTGTGATCTTGCCGAGGTAGATGTCAGCCAGAACATCCGGCGAAAACTTCAAACTGCCCCCCACTCCCGGCAGGTTATAGACCGGCACGACCGCACCCAATACGGTCGGGATGTGCTGAATCTTCACCTTCGATGCGGCCAGTTGCGCATCGGACATCGGACCATCGCTTGCGCCGAAATCCACGGTGCCTGCCGTCACCTGGCGAATGCCTGCGCCGGAGCCGAGCGACTGATAATTGATCTGCACGCCATGGCTGGCGCTATATTCGCTAAACCATTTGGAGTAGATCGGATATGGAAAGGTCGCGCCGGCGCCGTTCAGCTTCTGCTGGGCGCCCGCTACATTTGCCGACGCACACAGAACCAGCGCTGCGGCTGCCGCTAAGATTTTTTTCACTCGAATTCCCCCTCGGAAATGACTGCCGTCGCGATTCTTTCGGGGTTGTGTGAACGCCGCTTTACGCAGCGATAAAAAGCCGAAGAATGGAGTGTTTCAGGATCATTTCGGGCGCTCCGGTGACAAGGCCTCTATCCCGCCACCGTGTCCGGCAACTCATCCTTCGGCTTTGTTGCTTCCGAAGGCGGTGCCGCTACCGGCAGCGTGAAGATAAACCTCGATCCGCGGCCCAGCTCACTCTCCACGCGAATATCGCCGCCATGTGCATTCACAATATGGCGCGCAATGGACAATCCCAACCCGGTGCCGCCGGAATCCCGCGAGCGCGCCTTGTCCACCCGGTAGAAGCGCTCGAAAATCCGGCGATGATGTTCAAACGGAATGCCGGCGCCAAAATCCTGCACGTAGAAGTCCACCTGCTCTTCCCTGCGCCGCGCGCCCAGGCGGATTTTGCCTCCACTGCGTCCGTATTTCGTCGCGTTTTCCACGAGGTTGCCGAAGACCTGCTGCAACGCATCCGGATCGGCCAGAACGGTGTCTGAAGCGGTTTCGGCAATCTCCATCGCCATCCCCGCATCCTGCACCACAGGCATCAGCGAGTTTGCGGCATCCTGTACCAGCGTTGCGGCACGCAAGGGTCGCAGCGCCAGCTTGAAATCCGCGGATTCCACCTGCGCCAGCGCCAGCAGATCTTCCGTCAGCCGCGTCATGCGTGTGGCGTTCTTTAGAATGATTCCGAGAAACTCGCGCACCACCGGGTCTAGCCCGCGCATGTCGAGCATGGCTTCAACATAACCAGAGATGGATGTCAGCGGAGTTCTCAGCTCGTGCGAGACGTTGGCTACAAAATCGCGCCGCGTCGTCTCCGCGCGCTCGATCTCCGTAACATCCGACAGCACGCACACCGCCCCACCCCCCGGCATGGGCGCAGCGTGCACCTCGAAGACCCGGCCCGGCGAAAGCGCAGTTGCGCGCGCCCGCGCAACGGACCGCTCGCGCAGCGCCGTAGTCGCACACACCAGCACATCGGGATCGCGGATGGTCTGCACCAGCGCGCGCCCTTCCCGGATCGGTTGCTGTGTCAGCCGCGCGATCGAAGCATTGGACCAGCTCACCAGACCGGCGCCCGTAATCGCAATAACGCCTTCCTGCATGCTGTCGAGCAGCGCGGTGAGTTCGCGACGGCTGCTCTCCAGCGAATGAAAGGTAGACTCCAGCCGGCTCGCCGTGACGTCCAGAGCGCGCGCCAAAGCAGAAAGCTCGTCCAGATCACCTTCCTCGATGCGCGCCGAGAGGTCGCCAGCCGCGATGCGCTGGGCAAATGTCACGATGCGTGTCATACGCTCGGCGACACGATGCGCCATGATCGCCGCCAGCATCGTTGCGAGAAGCAGCGAGACCAGCGACGCCAGCAGGATGTCTCGCCGCAGCAGATATAGCTTGCCGGTAATCTCCGCCAGCGGATAGCCGAGTCGGACGATCAGACCGCCCTGCCGCACAGCGACAAACAGAGTGCCGTCTCGAACTTCACGCCCGGTAGCTCCATCTTTTTGCGTGAGGACGGCCATGCCGGGAAGCGCCGCGAACGGATAGCGCGCCGCCGAATCGGAGTTCGCGTAGAACGAGCCATCCGAGCGAAAGACCGCGACCCCGGACGGCGAAGCGGAAGAAGCCGCAGCGAGTAGTTTCGCAGCGCCTTCCGGCGATGTCGCATTCAGCTCCGAGGCCAGAAAGCGCGCCTCGCCGGCCAACGACTGCTCCACCTGCTGATGCAGCGCCCGGTCTACGATCTTGCGGACGGCAAAGTCCAGCATGGCGGTGCAGATGGTGAGCACCAGCACGAAGGAAAGCAGCAGCTTGGAGAAGACCCGTCCGGTCACACTCAGGCTCCAGCGGAGAATCGCGGTTGACGGCGGCCTGCTCGATGAGCAGAGCACCTCGGGGCCTCTACCGACAATGCCCTAAACAGCCTTGGGCACCTCGAAGCGATAGCCGGCGCCGCGCACTGTCTTCAGATAACGCGGGTTCTCCGGGTCGCTTTCGATCTTCTCACGGATGCGCCGCACATAGACATCGACCGAGCGCGGCGTCACGAAGCGCGCATCGCCCCACACCGCATCCAGCAGATGGTCGCGGCTGAAGACGCGGCCCGGATGCCGCGCCAGGTAGTCCAGCAGGCGGAACTCCGTAGCAGTCGTGGTCGTCAGCTCGCCGCGCACCTTCAGCTGCATGGCGCTGGCATCGATAACGACATCTTCGAAGCTCACCACCGATGGCGCGGACGGCCGCTCAAACCGCCGCAGCACGGCTTTCACCCGTGCGACCAGCTCGCGCATGGCAAATGGTTTCGTGATGTAGTCATCCGCCCCAAGCTCCAGGCCCAGGACCCGGTCATTCTCTCCGGCGCGCGCCGTCACAAAGATAATCGGCACACTGCTCAGCCCCGGATGCGTCCTTAGCTTGCGGCACACCTCAAGGCCGTCGCCGCCCGGCACCATAATGTCCAGCAGAAACAGCGCAGGCGCCTGCCGCTCGGCGTCGGGAATCAGGTTGGTCGGCGTGGAGAAGGTGCGAACGGAAAACCCGGCGCTCTCCAGTTGGTGCTGCACCAGCCGGGAGATATCGGGATCATCTTCGAGAACGAAAATCGTCTGGCTCAAGGACCGTCCTTGCTTGTGGCTCGCCGGCCGGTACATGTACCGCCGGACAGAGTGGTGCCGCGCTCAGAGTACATGCATCCACGCCCTGCAATGAGAAAGGACGGTGAATGGAAGAAGAAAGAACCGTGAATCGCGCCCTCCCCGGGGCACCAGGTCTGGCACGGAAGTGTCAGATGAAGAACAAATGGCGAATGTTATACTCCGCAGACTACAGCGTTTTCACTGTAGGCGTAGACCAAAACGCCACTGTCCGCGTGGCTTTTCGTCAGGACAAGCGGCCCTCCGGAGTCTGGCCGTATCAGTAACCGTGAAAACGCTCTAGATGAACGGTTCGCGGGTTGAACCAGGACGAGGTCCCATGTGCCGCGGGTGCCGACTATTCTCTGTATCGACGACGAAGTACTCGGCCTCGAGATCCGCAAGGTGGTTCTGGAGAGAGAAGGGTACGTCGTTCATACCGCTACTGATGGGCCTACCGGCATTCGTGTCTTCCGGCAGCACCCCGTCGATGCAGTAGTGCTGGACTTCGCGATGCCCGGGATGGATGGTGGCGCGGTGGCGACAGTTCTCAGGGAGATTCGCCCCAATATTCCGATCCTTCTGCTCTCGGCATATCTGACACTGCCGGAAGACGTGCAGCGCATGGTCACGCTGGTGGCCAATAAAGGCGATGGCGCAGTTGCGCTGTTACAGAACGTCAGGAAGATTCTCGACAGCAGTGGAGAACAGCGATGACCGGCTCCCCCGTCGGACTGCACGAATTTAACCGCATCGTTCGTATAACCCTGCTGGTGCCGGTCACGGTGCTGGCCATCCTGGCCGGACTGCTGGTCTGGCAGGTGGAGCAGGCGCTCGATCAGCGCCAGCATTCCATCGTCGATTCACGGGTCATCGACCAGGTCCTGACATTGCAGCAGCATGTCACCGATCAGGAAACCGGCCTGCGCGCCTATCAGATGACCGGGCTGCCTTCTGTGCTGCTCCCATTCAACAGCGCCCAGCCGCAGATCGACGCCACGCTGGCTGACGCTGCGGCAGCCTCCGGCAGCTACCGTGATTCCCGCCCGCAAGTTGCAGAAGCTCGAACAGGACATACGCACCTGGCAGGCATGGGCTGGTGGGGTACTCGCACAGCCCGCCCCCGCGCCCGAGGCAGTAACCGCTGCCTTGACCCAGCAGGGCAAAGCTTTGATGGACGGTGTGCGCCAGGACTTTCAGGATGCTCTCGGAGGTGCGACACACCAGCGCGACGGCTACGACGCAAAGCTCAACATGCGCGTGAGCAGATTTCTGCAATTCATTCTTGCACTGGCACTTGCGGCTGGCATCACTATTGGAATTTTCGCCAGCAGCCGCCTCCAGCGAGTCTCCAGTACCTATGAGCTGGCCCTGCAGGAACTGCAGGACCAAAACGCGCGCGTCACCGCCAGCCAGCAGTTGCTCGCCACTACCCTGGAGTCCATCGGGGATGCTGTCATCTCTTTGACCCGGCAGGGCCGCATCCGCTTCATGAATGCCGTTGCTCAGAAACTTACCGGCTGGCAGGTCGATGACGCCACAGATCGGCCGGTAGGCGAGGTGCTGCGACTCGTCCATCCCCAGACCCATCAGCCCATGGGCGACATCCTGGATGATCTGGACCGCTCCGGCGCAATGGGGCTGCATCAGGAAGGAACGCTGATTGCCCGGGACGGGACGGAGTACGCGATCGATGCCAAGGTCTCGAATATCGTCGACGGAAAAGGACACTCCGACGGCTCAGTCGTCGTCTTCCGCGACGTTACGGAACTCCGCAAAGCAGAGGTCACGCTGATCGCGAATGAGAAGCTCGCCGTCACCGGGCGGCTGGCCGCGAGCATCGCGCATGAGATCCACAACCCGCTGGACTCCGTTGCCAACCTGCACTTCCTCATCTCTCAGGAAACCGACCCGCAGCGCCGCAGCGACTATCTGAAGCTGGCGCAACAGGAACTGGGACGTACCCTGCAGATCAGCCGCGCCATGCTCAGCCTCTATCGCGAGTCGCCAATACCCGTGCAGGTAAACCTCGAAGAGCTGATCGGCAGCGTACTGCTGCTGCTGGACCGCAAGATGCGCGATCAGAACATCCAGGTGGACCAGAGCTATACGCACCCGGTGCATGTTTACGGATTTCCCGGAGAGCTTCGTCAGGTCTTCACCAACCTCATTGCCAATGCAGGCGAGGCGGCGGGGCCCAGCGGACACGTGCGCATCCAGGTGCGTCCCGCCAGCCCGCAGGATGGCCGCGCGGGCACGATCATAGAGATCGCCGACAGCGGCCGTGGTATTGCCCCACACGTGGAGAAGAAGCTCTTCCAGCCCTTTATGACCACCAAAGGTGAGCGCGGCACAGGGCTTGGTCTCTGGGTCAGCCTGGGTATCGTGCAGAAGCACGGCGGCACCGTCCGCATCTCGAACAGTACCGAGGGCGACCTCCGGGGAGCCGTCGTACGGGTCTATCTGCCGGAACGCTCGTCGCAGGCGAAAGCGGAAGAGGATCGCGACGCGCCGTTGATCGCGCCGCCATTCGAAACCTCCGAGGAGTGGGCCCTCCGACCGTTCTCGGTCTGAATCCGGACCGAAACTCGTCTATAGCGACGCCACGGGCAGCAGCATAAGGTCTTCCACCAGCCCCACTTCTTTCTGGATAAACGGCTCGGCATAGCGGACGCCCGCAAGCTGGCCATAGTGCCGCGCTTCCGCAAACGTCCGCTCGCGAATCTCCTCCTCCGGCACAAACAGCCCGCTTCCCTGTTGCGCATTTGCATATTGCGAGCGATAGGCCATCAGCGCCCGGTAGCGTTCTTCGACGAACGACGTGATATCGACGACGAATGTGGGGCGGACGTCGGCGTACAGGCTGGCATAGAGGATCTTGTACGGGCGATGCGGGGCAAGTCCGGTCTCCACGCGCGCCAGGCCGCTCAAAAAGCACGCCTCGTAGCCCAGGGTCGCGCTGGTGTAGTGGTCCGGATGCCTGCCTTCCCAATAAGGCAGGATGACGACACGCGGGCGCAGCTCGCGCAGCACGCGGACAATCTTCAGGCGATTTTCGTACGTGTTCTCCACCCGGCCATCGGGCAGGTCGAGAGCCTTCCGCCACCGCACACCCAGAATGCGTCCGGCGGCCTCAGCCTCCGCCGCCCGCTCCGCGGCAGAGCCGCGAGTTCCCGCCTCGCCCTGGGTCAGGTCCAGGATGCCGGTTTCAAGGCCCAGGGAGCGCATCTTCATGAGCGTGCCGCCGCAGGTCTGCTCCACGTCGTCGCGATGCGCGGCGATCGCCAGGATGTCGATCTGGCCGGGCTGGATCGCGCCTTGCTTGTTCGCCATCCCGCCTTGCCTCGAGGTCACTCAGTAGGTGGTGTTGTTGCCGTCCGAGGAGCCGTCCATATACGCCACATCGGAGACGGTGCCGGTGACGGTAACCTGGCTGTTGTCCAGCTCGGCAAAATCGCTTGTGCGGTAGATGTGCACTTGGCCGCCCTCGCCCACGTAAATCTTGTGCAGCCCCTCGACATCCGCGATGCCGGTCAGGTCGCCGATATAGCGGTCGACCGTAACAGTATTCGCAGACGTGTCGAACCTGGTCAGGCAGCCGAACTGCACGTTCTGTCCCGCTTGGTTCTGCGCAAAGCGCTCGCCGCTCTGGCAGTGCACCGATCCCACCCATAAAGTATTGTCGTCGGCAAATAGCATCTTGTTATGGGTCCCGTCGCTAATCGCATACTGCGCGGTCACCGTGGAGTTCGCCAGGTTCACTACGCTGAGGTAGCCCGCAAGCAGGCTGTCAGGCTGCACTTGCTGGCCCGCCACATAGAGCGTCGATCCGTTCTGTACAGCGTTTGTGGCTCCCCCAGGCACCGCCAGTAACGAAGTCGCGGTCAGGCCTGGTGCCCCATTGATCACTGGAAGACCCGCGGGACCAGCTGGGTTTCCATTAAATACCGTGCTCGGCAGCGGTATGCTCACGATGCCCGATTTCGTGCCCCCGCACTCCGGGCCGCAGTTCAACACGTAGATATTCTGGCCATCGGCGGAAAAAATGGCCTTCGTCGGATGATCGAAGAGCACTGAGGGATCGCCCACCTTGCCCACGCAATACCGGGGCAGCGTCTGCGGCTCGCAGTCCTGGAAACCGGCCGACGTCCACGCCGACTGCGTTGCATATTGTGTCTGCTGCGCCGGCGTCAGCTTGATCACGGTAAACACGTCATTGCTGTTCTGCACGAAGCCGAGCACCAGCGTCGCATTTGGGTTCATCGATATGCGATAGATGCCGGGAACGTCCAGCAGCAACTGGCTGCCCAGCGAGACGTCGTACATCATCAAAGCGTGCGCGTTCTGGTCGGCTGCTGCAAAGTAATCCTGCTTGCGCGATCCAAAAACGCTGGTGGAGATGGTTCCGCCGGGAACGACAGTACTGCTCAGCTTTTCCTGCGCATAGCTGATCGAAGCCAGGCTGCCGTCACCGGAGCCATAGACCAGCCCGGACTGCTCCTCCGGCATGTTCTGGATGGTCGCCGGATTCACGCCGCTGTACCCGCCAATGGAAAACTGCCCGTTCGGGTTGTTGAACGGGTGGCGGATATCGTAATAGGCATCCATGAACTGCAGGCTGCCGGCAGGATTATCTATCGCCACCAGAACGCGCTGGGTAAGGCCGCTCGGCGGCAGCGTACGGCCCGCGAAATAGAAGTTCTTTCCGCAACCGAGGACAACGAAGGAAACCGCAACAGCGAGGAACGCAGCAACGGCCAGGGACAGGCGACTTCTTTTCTTCAAAACGCTTCGGACCTCAATCTTCAAAAGCTTTCGTCTGCGTGCGGGAAACTGAAGTATAGCAAAGGGTTTGGTGACGTTGCCTCGCGTCCCCTGGGGCGTTTTCGCCTCCGGCACATGCAAGACAATCCACCTCGTTGGCGTTCTCCCGTTACAAATGCCACACCTCGCGAGCCTTCGCTGTACTGCCTGGCAGCAAAAATGCTCTAGCATAGAAAGATGTCGCGCCTGTCGTCACTCTTCGCCAGCAGGACGGTCCTCTGTGACGGGGCCATGGGAACCTCGCTCTATGGGCGGGGCGTCTTCCTCAACAAGTGCTTCGACGAGCTGAACCTGACCCAGCCGGAACTGGTCCGCTCCGTGCATGAGGAATATCTGCAGGCCGGCGCCGAAATCATCGAAACCAACACCTTCGGGGCGAACAGCTTTCGCCTGCAGCGCTTCGGGTTGCAGGACCAGACCCGCGCCATCAACCAGGCAGGCGCGCGGCTGGCCCGGGAAGCCGTGGCCCAGCTTGCAGACAAGCAGGCGGGCACCGCGTATGTCGCCGGTTCGGTCGGCCCGCTCGGCATTCACCTGGAACCTCTGGGCAAGACCGCCCTGGAAGAGGCGCGCGCCGCCTTCGCAGAACAGATCGAAGGCCTGATCGCCGGTGGACCGGGCGTGGGCGTGGACCTGCTCGCGATCGAGACGATGATGGCCATCAACGAAACCGAACAGGCCATTGCCGCTGCCCGGCAGGTCGCTCCGGACATTCCGCTGCTGGCCATGGTGACCGTGGATGAAGACGCGAACTGCCTCGACGGCACACCGGCGGACGTCGCCGCGGCGCGTCTCGCAGCCGCCGGCGCAGACGCCATCGGCGTCAACTGCTCCACCGGGCCGGCCACAGTGCTCACCGCGATCGAGCGCATGCGCGCCGTTACCGAGCTTCCCCTGGTCGCCATGCCCAATGCCGGCATGCCGCGCAACGTGGACGGCCGCAACATCTATCTCTGCTCGCCGGAGTACATGGCCAGCTTCGCGCGCAAATTCGTTCGCGCCGGCGTGCAGTTCGTCGGCGGCTGTTGCGGCACCACGCCCAACCACATCCGCGCCATGAAGTCCGCCATCCGCGCCATGGACGCGCAGCAGGCCACGGCTCCGCGCGAGGCGCGCACGCGCCATCGTCACCGAGACGCCGCCTGCGCCGCTGGCCGATCGCTCAAAGATCGGCAGCCTGGTTGCCGCCGGCGAGTTCATCACTCTGGTCGAGATCGTGCCGCCGCGCGGCATCGACTGCAGCAAGGAGATCGAAGGCGCGCGCATGCTGGCCGGCACCGGCATTCACGCCATCAACATACCCGATTCGCCGCGCGCCTCCGCCCGCATGAGCGCGCAGAGCCTCTGCCTGCAGATCCAGCAGCACACCGGCATCGAGACGGTGCTGCACTACACCTGCCGCGACCGCAACCTGCTCTCCATCCAGTCCGACCTGCTCGGCGCGTCCTCGCTCGGCCTGCGCAACATCCTCTGCCTCACCGGCGATCCGCCAAAGCTCGGCAATTATCCCGACGCAACCGCGGTCTTCGACGTCGATGCCATCGGCCTGGTGAACGTCGTCAACCGCCTCAACCACGGCCTCGATATCGGCGGCAATCCCATCGGCGCCTCCACCGGCTTCACGCTCGGCGTCGCGGCTAATCCCGGCGTACCCGACATCGACAACGAGGTCCGCCGCTTCGCCTACAAAGTCGAAGCCGGCGCAGAATACGCCATCACGCAGCCCGTCTTCGACATGCGGCTGCTGGAAATCTTTCTCCGCCGCATCGAGGATTTCCGCATCCCGGTCATCGCCGGCATCTGGCCGCTGACCAGCCTGCGCAACGCCGAGTTCATGAAGAACGATCTCCGCGTCTCCATGCCCGACGAGATCATGGCCCGCATGGCCGCAGCCGAAACCCCGGAGGCCGCCCGCGCCGAAGGCATCCGCATCGCGCAGGAGATGCTCGCCGCGGTACGCCCCATGGTGCAGGGCGTGCAGGTAAGCGCGCCCTTCGGCCGCTATGCGCTCGCCGTCGAGATTGTTCGCCAAGTGCTGCCGCAGGTGCCGGAAACTTCCGCCGTATAGCTGCTCGCGTGAGCAGGATAGAATTCCGCTACTCCTGCTCACCGAGGTTTGCTGATGCGCATTGCGCCACTGTTGCTGGTCGCCACCGTCATGATTGCTTCCGCAGTGCGCACCACCCCGGCACATGGACAATCGGCACAAGCGGCCATCACGAACGCATCCGCGCCTGACGTCGCAGCCATACGCGACTTCTACCGCACCGGCCTCGAACGCAACGGCATCATCGGCAGCACGTTGGTGCTCCTCGATAAGGACCGCGTCATCCTCGACGAGCCCTATGGCAAACAAAGCCTCACGCCGCCAGAGCCCGTGGACGACCAAACCACCTATCACTGGGCCTCCGTCACCAAGACATTCACCGGCATCGCCATCATGCAGTTGCGCGATCGCGGGCTCCTCTCGCTCGATGATCCGTTGGTGAAATACATCCCGGAGCTCAACGCCGTCCACGATCCCTTCGGTCCTGTCTCGGCTATCACCATCCGCGAAGCCATGTCGCACACCAACGGATTCCGCGACGCCACCTGGCCATGGCGCACCGAGGACTGGCAGACCTTCGAGCCGACCCAATGGTCGCAGCTCGTAGCCATGATGCCCTACACCAGCGTCGACTTCGCACCCGGCACGCAGTATCGATACTCCAATCTCGCTGTCGTCTTTCTGGGCGAGATCATCGAGCGCCTGAGCGGCGACAACTTCGAGGTCTACATGCTGAAGAACGTGTTCGGACCGCTCGGCATGACGCACAGCTACTACGACCGCAGCCCCGCGACGCTGCTTCCCTACCGCTCGCACAGCTGGGACCTGAAGGAAGGCAAGCTCACCGAGGACGAGTTCAACTTCAATACCGGCATCACGCGTTCCAATGGCGGCCTCAACGCGCCGCTGCCGGACATGGTGCGCTACCTGCGCTTCCTCCTCGGCGACCCCGCGCATCAGGCGGAATACGACCGCATCCTCAAACGCAGCTCGCTCGAAGAAATGTGGCGGCCCATCCACTCCGTCCCGCCGGACGACGACTTCCCCTCCCGCGCGGGCGCAAAAGACGACGTGGCAGCCAGCTTCTTCGTTCATACCGATCAAATCAGTGCGTCTCGATCGGCCATCCCGGCTGGCAGAACGGCTTCCGCAGCCAGCTCAACTTCGACCCCGTGGCGAAGCGCGGCTATCTCGTCGTCTACAACACCGACGCGCAGGACGCAAAACAGAACACACGCCGCTTCAACATCGAGCTGCGCGATTACCTCATCGACCACTTCTTCGCGCCGGGCGCCTAGGGGCTTACACTGTTAGCCAGAACCATGCCCAAGTTTGAAGACTCGCTCAAGCAGCTCGAAACCATCGTCAACCAGCTCGAAAAGGGCGACCTGCCGCTCGAAGATTCGATCAAGCTCTTTGAAGAAGGCATCCGCCTATCCTCCGCCTGCAAAGAAGAGTTGGACGCCGCCGAGGGCAAGGTGCAGGTGCTGCTCAAGCAGCGCGACGGCTCGCTAAAGCCCGAGCCGTTCCCTCAGAACCAGAAGTAGACCAACTCACCGCTCAAATGCGTCGCCGAGCGGACCTTGTGCACCGCTCAACAGCCTGGTCATCACCGTCGCATAGTGCACATGCAGAGGCACGTCTCCAAAGGAAAAATGGGCAGCGACCAAATCCATGCGCAGCACGAGGCAAAGCCAACGGCAAAGGCTGCAAGGTTGCGATGTTCCCTCAGCCAGCTCGCGATTGGATTCGAGACAAGCTCCTGATCCATAGATGCGACGGGCTGCATGTACTGGCAACCGGCAGTCCGCATGCGCTAACCGCGATCCGCCTCGAAACGCTAACGTAGCAGCAGGAGCAGCACCGGCCTTAAGCCGGGCGCGCAGTCACGGTGCTGTTCACCAGCCGCCCGATGCCGCCTATATCAATCGCTACCTCTTCGCCCGGGTGGAGCCACCGCTGCGGTGTGCGCCCTAGTCCGACGCCCTGCGGTGTCCCGGTGCTGACAATATCTCCCGGCTCCAGCGGAACAACGGCCGAGATATACCCCAGCACCGCCGGAATATCGAAGATGAAATCGCGCGTGTTCGCCTGCTGCATAATCTCGCCATCAATCGTGAGCCGCACATCCAGACGATGCGGATCGGTCAGCTCGTCCGCAGTAACGATCCACGGCCCGATGGGGCAAAATGTTGGGAAACTTTTCCCCAGCGTCCATTGCGACGTTGCCAGCTGCACATCGCGTGCGCTTACATCGTTCAGGATGGTGTAGCCAAAAACGCACTCGCGCCAGTTGTCGCGCGTCACGTTCGCCGCATGGCGGCCGATCACGACGGCAAGCTCCGCCTCATAATCCGGCTGCATGCTGTTTGCCGGCAAGACAATGTCGCTGCCCGGTCCGGTGATGGCGGAGGCCAGCTTCATAAAGATAGTAGGCACCGCCTGCACCGCCATCTTCGATTCCGCGGCGTGATCCAGGTAATTAAGACCCACACAAAAAATGCGCGGCGGATGCAACACCGGCGCCAGCAACTCAACACCGGAGAGAGGCGTCCCGCCGCGCTGTCCAATCAACGACCGCGCTGCCGCAAGCGCAGCAGGGCCGGCTGCAATAAAACTCTCCGCATCCGCATATCCCAGTGGCTGCAACGGATAAACCTCGCTGCCCTCGAGCAACCCAGCCTCCGGCGCTCCATTACTGCTCCGACGAAACGTAACTAGCTTCACGGCAACTCCCTCCAGACTTTGCCCTCGGGGAAGCTGTAGTCCTCGAAGGTCTGCGGATACATTTCCGCGCTGTAACCTGGCTTTGCAGGCAGCACATAATGCGCATTTTGGATGTGGACCGGATCGACAAAGTGCTCATGCAGGTGATCGACATACTCGGTCACACGATTCTCCAGCGAGCCCGAAACCGCGATGTAATCGAACGCGGAAAGATGCTGCACATACTCGCACAGACCCACCCCTCCGGCATGCGGGCAGACCGGCACGCCAAATTTCGCCGCCATCAGCAGCACCGCCAGGTTCTCATTCACGCCCGCCAGCCGGCAGCTATCGATCTGGCACACGTCGATCGCGCCAGCTTGCAGCAGTTGCTTGAACATGACGCGATTCTGGCAGTGCTCGCCGGTTGCGATCCGCACTCCGCCCTCGCGGCGAATGCGCGCATGTCCCAGAATGTCGTCCGGGCTGGTAGGCTCCTCCATCCACCACGGATCGAACTCCGCCAGCTCGCGCGTGCGGCAAATCGCCTCTTTCACACCCCAGCGCTGGTTGGCATCCATCATCAGCTTTGCGTCATCGCCAATCTCGCGGCGCACCAGTCCGGCGCGGCGCAGATCGTCCTTCGGCTCCCCGCCCACCTTTAACTTGAAGTGCCGCCACCCTTGCGCCAGCGCCTCATCGCACAACAAGCGCACCTTCTCATCCGAAAATCCAAACCACCCCACTGAAGTGGTGTACGCCGGATAGCCGGCCCGTTCGAGGTCGGCAACGCGCGCCTCCTTTCCCGATTGCCCGGTTTTCAGCAGGTCTAGCGCTTCCTCTTCTGTGATCGCGTCATCGATATAGCGAAAATCCACCAGCCGGACGATCTCTTCCGGACTCATATCTGCAAGCAACCGCCATAGTGGCTTACTCTGCTGCCGGGCGTAGAGATCCCACACCGCATTGATCAGCGCCGCTGCCGCCAGGTGCGTCACGCCCTTCTCCGGACCCAGCCATCGGAACTGGCTGTCATCCGTAAGCTGGCGCGAGAACGTGCGCATATCCTCTGTAAGCGCGCTGAGCCGCCGCTTCTCGACAAAGCCGGCCAAATATCTCGCCGCCCCCACGCATAGCTCATTGCCGCGCCCCAGCGTAAAGGTCAGGCCGTAGCCCTTCAGCTCGCTGTCCGTGTGCAGAATGCAATAGGCCGCCGAATAGTCCGGATTCTTATTGACCGCGTCGGAGCCGATGCTCTCTCGAGAAGTCGGAAAACGTAGGTCCAGCACCTCTACGCGTGTGATGACAGGATCGATCAAAATCAGTGTGGCTCCTTCTTCTATTTCTGGCTACGCAGCGGTCCAGCCGCCATCGATGGTCAAAACGGAGCCCGTCATAAACTCTGCTTCCGGCGAACAGATGTAGTGCACCATGGCGGCAATCTCTTCCGGCGTCCCCAGCCGTCCCATCGGCTGGCGCGCGGCAAGTTCCACGCGCATCTTGTCGATCTCGTGCGCGTGATACTTCTGCAGATACCCTTCAACAAACGGCGACTGCACCGTCCCCGGCGCAATGCAGTTCACGCGCAGCTCCTTCGGATACTCCACCGCAAGCTGGCGCGTCATCGCGATCACTGCGCCCTTGCTGGTGCAATACGCAAACCGCTGCTTGATGCCGATCATCCCGGCAACCGATCCGATATTGACGATCGATCCGCGCACCGCCAGCAGCAGTGGAAGCGCTGCCTTCGTCACCAGGTACACCGACGTCGCGTTCACCGTCATGATGCGTTCGAAGTCGGCCTCTTCCGTCTGCGCGATGCCGCCCACCAGGCCAATGCCGGCGCTGTTGACCAGAATGTCGAGCCGGCTCAGCCCTCCGACCGCCGCCGCAATCGAAGCTGCGCTTGTCACGTCCATGGCCACGGCCTTCGCCCCCGGCAGCTCCTTTGCCAGCGACTGTGCCGCCTGCTCGTTCAGGTCGGCAATCACCACGCTCGCGCCTGCGCCAGTCAGCCGCTTCGCCGTTGCAGCGCCAATGCCGCTGGCTCCTCCGGTGATCAGCGCGACCTTGCCATTCAAATCAAACACAGTCTCTCCATCCATTTAATGTGCTGCTCTCACATGCGTGAGCGGCAGCGGCTCACCCCCTCGTTCGGAGGAGAGATACGCTGCCTCCACTACCCGCATCGTGTCCAGCGCGTCTTCCACGCGCGTCGGCATCGCATCCGCCTCCCCCAGCGCGAATCGCTGCACCGACATCATCGATCCCAAAAACGCATCCGGAAACCACTCGCCCGAAATCGGCTGCGCACCGGTGGCCAGCGTCGCATGCGGCCTCCGCGGATAGAACTCCAGCGTGTCGCCGCGACCCTTCGGATAATCGAGATTCACGCCCATCTGCGCGCGCATCGCCCCTTCCGTTCCTTCCCACTGCACATAGCTGTGTTGCAGCTCCGGATACGGCACATCAAGTGCATGATTCGTCGCAATGAAGACGCGGGTCCACTCGTCGTAGTCCATCACAATCACGCTCTTGGTCGCGGCAAACTCCGGCGTACGCGGATTGCGCACCGTCCGCGCATACACTCGCTGCGGGTTGCCCAGCCACGAGCGCACCAGGTCGACATAGTGAATGCTGTGATAGACGATCTCCAGCCGCGGCGCTGTCTTCAGAAAACTCCACAGCTCCCACGGCGTGTATGTGCTCACCTGCACCTCGATGTCATGCAGCGTACCCAGCGCGCCCGCATCCGTAATCGCGCGCGCGGCCACCATGTTTGGCGCCCAGCGCAACTGAAAGTTCACCGCCGCGTTCAGCCCCCGCTCGCGGCACAGTGCAACGATCGCCTCCGCCTCCTTGAGCGTTCCGCCAAGCGGCTTCTGAATCAGCACAGCAGCGCCTTCGGGAATCTCCCGCAGAACGTCCAGCACCGCCGCGCCCGGCACCGCAACATCGAAGACAAGCGGTCCGGGCAACTGCGGCAGCACATCCGTGAGTGTCGCGCCGCGCATCCCGATACCCCATTCCGCCGCAAGCTCCTCTGCCCGCTCCGGATACCGATCGACAATCCCAGCGACCGTCAAACCGCCCTTTCGATAAGCCGGCAGATGAGCGTTGCGCACAATACCGCCCGCGCCAATCAGCACGATCGGCAGCGGCCTTCCTCGCAATCCCACGGAGCCATTCGCCGCAGTCACGACGCAGATTCCATCCTCAACACATAGGCGTACTTGCCGGGAAGCGTCGCCGGAAGCTCGACCTCCAGGTCCGTGCCTTTCTGCGTCCACGTCAGCGGTTTGTCATCGCCCAGCAGGTGGACCTGTGATCCACTCGCGACGCGCACATCCTTGAGCAGGATCGCGCTGCCTTTCGGCGACGCCCATCAACGTCGCGTAGAGATGCCCATCCTTCTGGGTGAAGCGCACCGGAATCTTCTGGTCCGTCTCGCCCTCTGCTCGCGACCACGGCTCGGTGCCATAGATGGCATCGCCATTCTGCCGCAGCCACGCGCCCAGCGTCTTCAGCCGGTCCATCTGGATCGGCGGAATGGTGCCGTCTGCCTCCGGGCCAACATCCAGCAGCAGATTGCCGTTCTTGCTCACGATATCGACCAGCAGATAGATCAGTTCGTCCGGCGCGATCGTCTCCTTCACGCCCTCCGCGCGGTTGTAGCCAAAGGAGCGGCCCAGCCCGCGGCACTCCTCCCATTTCACTTTGCTGATCGTGCTGCGCTTCTCGTATTCCGGTGACTGAAAATCCGAGTGCTTTACGCCGAAGCGGTCGTCAATCACGCCGTCCGGAATCGCGTTGTAGTAATCAGCCATCACCTGCAGGGGCTTGCCGGTCTTCGGCCAGTCGATGTCATCCCACAGCACTGCAGGATGATACTTCGCAATCAGCTCTTCGATCTGATCGAAGGCATAATTCCCGTACGCGATGGTCTCGGGCTTCACCGCTTGCCAGTCGTTGCCGCCGATGATGGGACCCCGATTGAAAGTCCAATCGTAACCGCCGGAGTAGTAAAGCCCCATCTTCATGCCGTCCTTGCGCACGGCTTCGCTCAGCTCGCCCACAACATCGCGGTCCGCCTGCAGATGCTGCTGGTTCGGATTCACCACTTTGCTCGGCCACAGCGTGAAACCCTCGTGGTGCTTGCTGGTCAGCACCACATACCGCGCACCCGCATCGCGAAAGACCGCAGCCATCACCGCCGGGTCCCACTTCTTCACCTCACGATCGAAGATCGGCGCAAAGTCGTAATAGTTGAAGTTCGCGCCGTAGTGCTCCCGGTGATAGGCCTGCGTCGGCGAGCCCGGAATGCGCATCGTGTTGTAGTACCACTCGGCATAGGCGTTCCACTTCGCCTCTTCGTCCTTCGGAACGACCTTCGGACGATTGACCTCCGCCCAGCCCGGCACGGAGTAGAGCCCCCAATGCACAAAGATGCCGAGCTTCGCATCCGCATACCACTGCGGTAGCGGATGTGTGTTCAGCGAATCCAGTGTCGGTTCGTAATGTTTGGCCTGCGCTGCGGCGGCCATCGCCAGCCCGGCCATCGCCAGCAGGCAAATGCTGCTTTGAAAATTCCGTGTCCCGTTCATGCGTCGTTCTTCCCTCTCCGCTCTCACGCAATACCCCGCCGCACGTGATACCAGCTAAACCCTGCAATCACCACATAGCTCGCCAGCGGCACCGTGTAGGACAGCGCGATGCCGCCGCGCTCCGAAATCCAGGCCATGATGTAGGGCAGCAATGCTCCGCCCACTATCGCCATCACCAGCAGCGATCCCCCCAGCTTCACCAGAGAGCCCAGCCCTTCCAGGCCAAGGGCAAAAATCGTTGGAAACATAAGCGACATGAAGAAGCTCGTCAAAAACACGGCCCACATCCCCGCCCATCCCGGCCGCGCGACCGCATAGGCCAGCAGCACCGCATTGGCGACTGCGTAGATGAGCATCAAACGCGCCGCGGCGATGCGCTTCATCAGCAGCGGCGCGGAAAAGCGCCCCACTGCAAACGCTCCCAGCGTGCCCGTCAGCAACAGCCCGGCGTGCTTTTCCGGCTGGTGCGTGTACTCCTGCACATACTGGATGAACCAGCTCCACGTCCCCACCTGCGCGCCCACGTATAGAAACTGCGCCACCACCGCAAAGAGAAAATGCGGCCGCCGAAAGAGCGAGGCCATCCCTTGTGCGCCGGCGCTCGGCAGAGCTTCTTCGCTCCCTGCGGCAACTTCCGGAAACCGTGTACGCATGAAGACGATCGCCAGGGTCAGCGCAATGCATCCCAACACCAGGTACGGCGCAACCACCCGCATCGTCTCGTGCTGCAAATACGTCGCATAGGTACCTGCCGCCTTCCGCGCGGCAACCTGCGTAGAGTTCAGCTCGACGCCTGAAAAAATGAAAACCGTCCCTGCCAGCACTCCGGCGATCGAGCCCAGAGTGTTGAAGGCTTGCGAAAAGTTCAGCCTTCGCGCCGCGGTCGCCCGCGAGCCCATCTGCGTGACGAACGAGTTCGAGGCCGTCTCCAGAAACGACAGCCCCGATGCAATCACAAACAGCGCCGCCAGAAAGAATCCATATCTGCCGACGATCGCCGCAGGCCAGAAGAGCGCCGCGCCCGTAGCGTAGAGCAACAGCCCAATGATTAATCCCGTCTTGTATCCCTTGCGCCGCATGATCAGCGCCGCCGGTATTGCCAGGCAAAAATAACCGAGATAGAAGGCAAACTGGACTAGGCCCGCTTCCACGCGGTTCAGCGTGAAGCTCTTCATAAACTGGCGGATCAGCACATCGTTCAGATTGTTCGGGACCCCCCACATGAAAAACAACGATGTGACCAGGCTGAACGGCAGAAGCTGCCCCGGCGCCACCAGCGGCCCATGGCTGCCCTCATTGTCGCGCGTGGTCGTCGGTGCAATCATGCCCATCTAGTTCCTGCCCCTTTCGGGTCCAGCCGTCGCCACGTCGGCGCCAAGAAACACCGGCCGGATGTGCCGCTCGAACAGGTTGCGCGTCACGTTCTCCGCTACGCGCTCCTCACACTGCTCCAGCATTGCGGTATATCGCGGTCCCATCTTCGCCGCAACCTTGAAGCCAACATGCATCAGTTGCCGCAGGCTGCTGTTGTATGCGGGCGAGCGCGGATCATGCCGCAACGCGCCAGTCCACTGTCCGGCGGTCCACTGCTGCGCCTCTGCCGGCGCCGGCAGTTGAGATGCATCGATGTCGATCACTGCGGCATAAGGCGCGCACAGCTCGTCGCGATGCGCATACGCCTCTGCGTAAATCTCCCTCACCAGCGCCAGCGCATCGCCGCCCGACTCCGCCAGCCCGATAACCTCTTCCAGCCACGTAGTGCCCGCCGTCTTCAGGTGCAAGCCGGAGTTCATCTTCGTGATCGCCCCGTGGACCGCGCCGTAAATTGAGAACTTATCGCTGCCCGAATGGAGACTCAGCTTCAATTCAGCCGGCAACCCAAATGCGCCGACGGCGTAGCGAACCACCGCCATATCCTGCTCCAGTTCCCGCGCGAAAGTCCGAACATCGCCAACATAGTCGACTCCCTTGTTGAACCGGCCCGTAAACTTCGGCGCAATCGTCGCCAGCGGCACACCTGCATCCGCCAGCGCAGCCAGGATCAGCAGCAGGTCCACCGGTGTCTGCGGCGCATCGGTCTCGTCCATCGAAACCTCCGTCAGAAACGCGCCACGCCCCTTCGCCTGTTCTATGTAGCGATAGGTCTTCGCCGCCTCCAGCACCGCAGCCAGATAATGCCGCCCCACCCGCTCCAAATCCGCACGCGTGATCGACAGAGGCTCGGAAATTCCCGGCAGCTCCATCCTGCCCATCAGGCCGCTGCGCCGATGCATAAAGGCATCCAGCTCCGCCTGCGCCGCAACCAGGCCGATCTGGTCCGCAACATCGATGGTGAAAAAATCGCACGGCTCCAGAAATCGATCCACGGTGCGCAGGTTGATATGGTCGGCGTCGCAGAAGTACGGCTGATGCCATCTGAGCTCGCGCACGGCCGCGTCCGCCGCAGCCCGGGTCTCGGACGGTTCCGATCCGATGATCGTGTGCTCGCGGTTGGATTTGTTCCACACCGGCGTCACCACCGCGCCCGCCTCCGCCGCCTGCAGACAGGCGCGCAACTGCGCCTGCGCCTGATGCGCAAAGCGGTCTCCAACCCCGATCGAAAATCTGTTCAGCGACTTCATTCTCGCGTTTCCCAGCTTAGCCTATTTCGCTACAGTAAGCGCTGTAGGTGAAAAAAGTCTTTCAATGATGAACAAGACGCGCGTAGACACTTCCGGGACAACTTTCCGTGACTGAAGCGATATAGTCGTTTTCCGAGGATTTCATGCCTGCGAAAAACGCTTCTGCCAATTGCCGGCAAGAAGTCCGGTATCTGTGAAAACCTGTAACGATATAGTCACCGTATGACGATCCGCATGAAAGACATTGCGAAGGACCTCGGCCTTTCGGTTGTCACCGTATCAAAGGTCCTGCGCGATCACCCAGATATCGGCGAAGAAACACGCAAACGCGTGCTCCAGCGCGTCAAGGAGCTCGACTACGAGCCGAACATCCTGGCCCGCAGCCTGGTCACCGGCCGCAGCTATCTCATCGGTCTCATCGTCCCCGGGCTGATCCATCCCTTCTTTGCCGAAGTCGCAAAAGCGCTCTCGAAGACCATCGTCGACAAGGGCTACTCGCTGATCGTTTCCTCTTCCGAAGAAGACCCCGAGCTCGAAGCCCGCGAGATTCGCCACCTTCTTGCCCGGCGTCTGGACGCGCTCGTCATCGCCTCCTCCGGCACCGGCACAGAAATATTCCGCCGCATGCGGACCCAGTCGCAGCCCTTTGTTCTGATTGACCGCGCCTTCGATGGCCTGGAGGCAGATTTCGTCGGCATCGACGACGTGGCCGCCGGTCGCATTGCCACTAACCACCTGATTGAGATGGGCCGCCGGAACATCGCCCATATCAGCGGCCGCGAGAACAGCACCGGCATTCGCCGCAAGCAGGGGTATATGGAAGCTCTCCGCGCCCACCGGCTGCCCATTCGCGAGGACTACATCCTCAGCCGTGATTTCGTCGACACGGACAGCCAGCGCCAAGGCGCCGAGGCCATGCGGCAGCTTCTCGACCGAACGCCGCGGCCGGATGCTGTCTTCTGCTACAACGACCCCATCGCCATCGGCGCGATGAACGTGATCCTCGACGCCGGCCTGCGCATCCCGGAAGACGTCGCCCTCGTCGGCTGCGGCAATCTGAACTACAACGAGTGGCTGCGCGTTCCACTCACCAGCATTGACCAGCGTAGTCACCTCATCGGCCAGCGGGCCGGCGAAATCCTGCTCGCCATGATTGAAGGACGCGAGTGGCCGGAACCGAAAAACGTAGTCCTCGAACCCGCCCTGGTGGTACGCGCCTCAACCACCGGCAGCCAGACCCCGCCGGCAAAATCGAAGAAGAAGTCAGTCAAGCCACGCAGATAATGTCATAGCGAATACACCCGAACGGCATTCCCGCCCCAGATTGCCTGTTGTTCGCTCGCCGAAAGCGGCGCTGTCCACTCGGCGACGGTGTCCACCCATCGCTGATACTCCGTCGCCAGCAACGCGACCGGCCAGTCTGAGCCGAAGAGCAGCCGGCTCGGCCCAAAGGCCTCCAGCGTCACCTGCCAATAGGGCTCCAGCGCTGCCGGCGTCCATTGCCGCCAGTCCGCCTCCGTCGCCAATCCGGAAATCTTGCAGACCAGATTCGGCCGCCGCGCCAGCTCCCGCATATACCGCGCCCATGGCTCACGCTCGTCTTTGCGGATCACCGGCTTCGCGCAGTGGTCCAGTACAAACTGCTGGTCCGGATGCATCTCCATGAACGTCAGCGTCGGCCCCAGTTGGCGCACCAGAACCATGATGTCGTACACCAGGCCGGAATCCCGCAGCGCTCGCACGCCCCGGTTGAAGGCAGGGTCCAGAATGAACTCATCATCCCGTTCATCCTGGATGAGGTGCCGCAGACCCTTCAGCTTCCGTTTCTTCCCAAGCTCTCCCAGCATTTCCGGAAATTCCGGCGCCGCGATCGGCGCCCATCCAACCACACCGCGGATCCACGAAGCCTCGTCCGCCTGCTGCAGCATCCACTCTGTCTCCTGGAGCGTCTGCCGCGCCTGGACAAGAACCGCGCCCGCAATCCCCGCGCGGTCCAGTAGTGGCTTCAGATCGTCGGAAAGAAAATCGCGCCGCAGCACACTCATCTGCTCGTTGATCCAGCCATACTCCTCAGGCGTATACCGCCAAAGATGATGGTGCGCGTCGATGCGAACTGGCGTTGTAGTCACGGCTCTCCCGCCCGAAGTTCAGATTCATGTGACGCTCCTCTTATATCGTCCCCGCGTATCGTCCCGCGACAAAACCAAAATCCGGCAGAAGCCAAAATCAGCCGAAACAATCCTTGCCCACACGCGACAGAATCGGTTTTAATGGCTTCCGGCAAACGTTCTCTGGAGCCGGCTTCGCGAAGGGAAAACCATGCACGCAACCAGACAAAGCGCACTGCTCTCCGCACTGCTCGTCGCCGCCACCTGCGCCTCTGCGCAACAGGCGGCGAAGCTCGACATCGATGCGCAAAAGCCCATCGCCCAGGTCAGCCCAACCCTCTACGGCCTCATGACCGAGGAGATCAATCACTCCTACGATGGCGGCCTCTATCCCGAGCTGATCCGCAACCGCGCCTTCATGGACAACTCCTACGGCCCGCATGGATGGGTGCTCGTGGAGCAGGGCAACGCACTGGCCGCCATGGAGATCGACAAGAGCACCGGTCCCAGCCAGGCCATCCCACGCAGCCTGGAGGTCACCATCCAGAAGGCCGACGCGACCAACCAGGCCGGCGTCGCCAACAGCGGCTACTGGGGCATGGCCGTGCGCGGCAACGAAGCCTATCAGTGCTCCTTTTATGCCAAAGCCGATACCGGGTTCACCGGCCCGGTCACAGCGCGCCTGGTCAGTGACCGCACAGGCGCCGTGCTGGCCCAGGCTTCCGTTCCCGCCATCTCCGGCGATTGGCAGCAGTACAAACTCACATTGAAGACCAGCGCCGTCCCGGCCGTCAGCGCAGA
The DNA here is from genome assembly GCA_963758545.1 of uncultured Acidobacteriaceae bacterium. GTDB lineage: Bacteria > Acidobacteriota > Terriglobia > Terriglobales > Acidobacteriaceae > KBS-83. Next base: position 80,715 of record CAVWVY010000004.1, read on the forward strand.
AAACCACTTCGAGCTAATCGCCAACCAGCCCGGCACCCTCCATCTCAGCCTCATCTCTGTCTTCCCGCCAACCTACCGCGATCGTAAGGACGGCCTCCGCCCCGATCTGATGGACCTGCTCGCCGCGATGCATCCAAAGTTTCTGCGCCTGCCCGGTGGCAATTATCTCGAGGGCGATCACATCTCCGAACGCTTCGAGTGGAAAAAGACCATCGGTCCATGGGTCGATCGCCCCACCCACATCAGTCCCTGGAACTACCACTCCTCCGACGGCATGGGCCTGCTCGAATTTCTGGAGTGGTGCGAAGACCTCAAGATCCAGCCCGTACTCGCCGTCTATGCCGGCTACTCCATGAAGCAGGAGCATGTCGATCCCGGCCCCGCTCTTGAGCCTTATGTGCAGGATGCGCTCGACGAGATCGAATACGTAACCGGCGACACCAGCACCAGGTGGGGCGGAGAGCGAGCCAAGGACGGTCACCCCGCGCCTTTCCCGCTCACCTACGTCGAAATCGGCAACGAAGACTGGTTCGACCGGTCAGGCAGCTACGACGGCCGCTATGCGCAGTTCTACAAGGCGATCAAGCAGCACTACCCGAAGCTTCAGCTCATCGCGACCACGCCGGTCAACAGCGTCAAGCCCGACGTCATCGACGATCACTACTACCGCAGCGCGACCGAGTTCTTCAACGACACGCACCACTACGACAAGACCGATCGCAATGGACCGAAGATCTTCGTAGGCGAATGGGCCACTCGCGAGGGCGCACCCACGCCGAACATGGGCGCGGCTCTGGGCGATGCTGCATGGATGACCGGCCTCGAGCGCAACAGCGACCTCATCGTGATGGCCTCCTACGCACCGCTGCTCACCAACATCAACCCCGGCGCACTGCAGTGGGACACGGACCTGATCGGCTATGACGCCGTGAAGAGCTACGGCTCACCCAGCTACTACGCGCAGATGATCTTCGGCCAGCATCTGGGCAATGAGATCCTTAGCACCCAGATCGCTGATGCCGGCCCGCGCTTCTTCGTCTCTGCCACCCGTGATGCAGGAACGATTCATCTCAAGCTCGTCAATGGCTCGTCGATTCCGCAGCCGGTCCAGATTCACCTGAATGGCGTCTCGAACGTGAAGCGGGACGCAGCGCTCATCACGCTCCGGGGCGCCACGCCAGAGGACACCAACAGCATCCGCGACCCGAACCACATCCTGCCTGTGACCACCACGATTCACAACGCGGGAGCTACGTTTGAGCACACCATGCCCGCCTACAGCATTCAGGTGCTCGACATCCAGACACAATAGCCGCAGTACACGAGAGATCGGGTGCCCCATTCTGGCAAGCCAGGGTGGGCGTATCCAGTCGGAGCGAAGCGACCTCCAAAACCAGCAGTAGCCTCCCAACACCCGCAGGCTACAATCCACGCATGTGTCCCCGCAGCATTCAGGTTGTGGACTCGCATACCGCGGGCGAGCCCACGCGCGTGGTCATCGCAGGCGGCCCGGCACTCGGCGAAGGCACCCTCGCGTCCCGCCTCGAAATCTTCCGTTCGCAACATGACAGCTTCCGCACCGCTGTCCTCGCCGAGCCGCGTGGCTCCGATGTGCTCGTCGGCGCCCTCCTCTGCACTCCGCAGGACCCCTCCGCCGCCGCCGGTGTTATCTTCTTCAACGACGTGGGCTATCTCGGCATGTGCGGCCACGGCTCCATCGGACTGATCGCCACGCTCGCGCACCGTCGCCGCATTGCGCCCGGACAGCATCGCATCGAAACCCCTGTCGGATCAGTAAACGCAACGCTGCATTCTGACGGCGCAGTCTCCGTCACCAACGTCCCCTGCTATCGCTATCGCAGCGCCGTACCGGTGGAAGTCCCGGACTACGGCACTATGCACGGCGACATCGCGTGGGGCGGTAACTGGTTTTTTCTCGTCGCCGACCACCATCTCGCGCTCCGCACCGACAATCGCGATACCTTGATGACAGCCACCAATGCCGTGCGTCGCGCACTCGAAGCCTCCAACATCCGTGGCAAAGATGGCGCCGTCATTGATCACATCGAGTTCACCGGTCCCGCAGAAGACCCCGCAAACTCCGGACGCAACTTCGTCCTCTGCCCCGGCGCCGCCTTCGATCGTTCCCCCTGCGGCACCGGCACCAGCGCCAAGATGGCCTGCCTTTACGCCGACGGAAAACTTCAGCCGCGGCGAAGTGTGGCGTCAGGAAGGCATCCTCGGCACGGTCTTTGAGGGCTCCATCTCCGTCAAAGACGATGTGCTGACTCCAACCATCAAAGGGTCCGCCTGGATCACGGCGGAGAGCACGCTGCTCTTCGACGATCGCGACCCATTCCAGCAAGGGATTCGCTTTTGACCAGCGCATTCGACGTCGTGATCGTCGGCGCCGGCATCGCGGGATGCGCCTGCGCGCGCGAGATGACAGAGGCCGGCGTGCAGGTTGCCATCATCGATCACAGCCCGCCCGGCAGCGGAGTCACGGCCGCGGGTATGGGCCACATCGTCACCATGGACGATTCGCCCGCGCAGCTCGCGTTGACCCACTACGCGCGGTCCCTGTGGCGGAAGCTCTCCGCCGAGCTGCCCGCCGCAGTGGAATACGAAGAGCGCGGCACACTCTGGATTGCCGCAGACGACGAAGAGATGGCGCAGGTCCATGCAAAGCACATCACCTGCACACGCGCCGGCATTCCCAGCGAAGTGCTGGACGGCCCGGCGCTGGCCGAAGCAGAGCCGCATCTCCGCCGCGGCTTGTCGGGTGCATTGCTGGTGCCGGATGACGCCGTGCTCTACCCTCCTGCGGCAGCCCGCTTTCTGCTGCAAACTGCCGAGCGCCGCGGCGCGCGTGTGCTCCATGCAGCCGTCACGCGCGCAGGCGCAGGCGTCGTCACGCTGGCCGACGGCACAACGCTGGCCAGCGATCACATCGTCATTGCCACAGGAGCAGATACAAATCTCGTTCCCTGGCTGCGCCTCAAGAAAAGAAAAGGGCACCTCGTCATCACCGATCGCTACCCCGGGTTCGTGCGCCACCAATTGGTTGAGCTCGGCTATCTGAGGAGCGCCCACTCCACCACCAGCGACTCGGTCGCATTCAACATTCAGCCCCGCATCACCGGGCAACTGCTCATCGGCTCATCGCGGCAATATCAGCAGGAAGACACAACCGCCGACGCTGCCATCATCGATAGAATGCTCCGCCGTGCCTACGAGTACATGCCGCAGCTCGCTTCGCTGTCGGCCATCCGCGTCTGGACTGGATTTCGCGCAGCCACCGCCGACAAGCTTCCGCTGATCGGCCCCACGCAGGATCCCACCCTCTACCTGCTTGCGGGCTTTGAGGGCCTCGGCATTACCGTAGCGCCGGCAGCCGCGCGGCTGCTGGTCGATCATCTGCTGGCGCGCAAACCCGCCATCGAGCCCGCTCCCTATCTACCGCAGCGCGCAGCGCGTACAGAAGGTATCCTTGCCTGAAAGATGACCATCACCGTCAATGGCCGGAACCTGCAGGTAAAACCCGGCACCGTCGTGAGCGCGGCCCTGCTGATGGCTGCCATTCCCTGCCGCAGATCCGTCACCGGCCAACCGCGCACTGCGCTCTGCGGCATGGGCATCTGCTTCGAATGCCGCGCCACCGTCAACGGCGTCCCGCATCGCCGCACCTGCCAGTTGCTGTGCCAGCCCGGCATGGTGATCGAAACCCGATGAGGACGAACACATGAGCACAGACGCACAGGTACTCGTCATCGGCTCCGGCCCCGCGGGCATCACCGCCGCCGCCACCGCCGCCATGCATGGCATGGATGTCCTGTTGCTCGACGACAACGCCGCGCCCGGCGGGCAAATATGGCGCGAGAGCATCGTCGGCCAGCCAGAAGAACCGGATGACATGCAGAGAAAAGCGCTGCTTGCGCTGCGCGTCTCCGGAGCTCGCATCTTCTCCGGCTGGAGCGTCTTCGACGCGCCGCGTGAGCGGACCCTGCGTGCCATTCAGGACACAGGCTCCGATACTCACACCATCGACATCTCCTACGAAAACCTCATCCTCGCCACCGGCGCGCGAGAGCGATTCCTTCCCTTCCCCGGATGGACGCTCCCCGGCGTCTTCGGCGCCGGCGGTCTGCAGGCGCTGGCGCGCGGCGGATTTCCCGTCGCGGGCAAGCGCATCGTCGTAGCCGGCACCGGCCCGTTGCTGCTGCCGGTCGCAGCGCATCTTCGACAAATGGGTGGCCGCGTTACCACCGTCGCAGAGCAGGCCAGCCGCCGCCAGCTCGCGCGCTTCAGCGCATCGCTATCCCGCCAGCCGGGCAAGCTGCTCGAAGGTCTGCAGTATCGCGCCGCGTCAGGCGGCAGCCGTTACCGGCTCGGCTGCTGGCCTGTCGCTGCACTGGGCACGGAAAAATTAGAGGGCGTCCGTCTGACCGATGGCGAGCGCACATGGGATGAACCCTCCAATCTGCTCGCCTGCGGATTCCATCTCGTGCCCAACACCGAGCTGGCCTCCCTGCTCGGCTGCACGCTGCGGGACGCGAACATCGAAGTAGACGAGGTCCAGCAGACCTCCATTGCCAACGTTTTCGCTGCCGGTGAGCCGACAGGCATCGCCGGGCTGGACTCCGCTTTGCTCACCGGCACCATGGCAGGCCTCGCCGCCGCAGGCAAGCTCGACGAAGCCAGGGCGCTGCTGCCGCGCCGGAAAAAGTTCGAGCGATTTGCCGCGCGCCTCAACGCCGCCTTCGCCCTGCGCCCCGAGCTGCTCTCGCTCGCCCAGCCCGATACAATCGTCTGCCGCTGCGAAGATGTCCCCTACGGCGCACTCACCACCTACCAAAGCTGGAACGAAGCCAAACTGCAGACACGATGCGGCATGGGCCCGTGCCAGGGTCGCGTATGCGGACCGGCAACAGAAGCGCTCTTCGGTTGGCACACCTCGTCCGTGCGGCCGCCGCTCACACCCGTTCCGCTTTCCGCAATGAGCGCAAACCCCAATCGATAACAGGAGTCCGGAGCATTTCTTCCGACGCTACAAACTCGTCGTGGCTTTTCCGGCGCGCGATCAAAGCTTTGGTTGTTTGGGTTCCGGCACTACTTTCAGAGGGATCTGAAGCGTGCCGAGGCGTCCGCTGGTCATGTCCCAGACGGCGAGATAGAGGTATTTCTGCCCCTTTTGAAGATCGATTTGCTGGTCGGCAGGAATGAGTGCCTTGGGATGGAGACGCAAGTTGTCTTCGTTGATTGCGAAGGTGAGCTGGTTTGCGAGGCGTGTTTCGGAGGAACCTTGATCATTGAAGGCGAGCACCGCGACTCCGATTTCGACCTCTGGTTGGCCGTGAACCGTCTTGATCGTGAAGTCGGATGCGGGCAACGAGTAGTGAATGGAATACGGAATAGTTCCCTTTTCGGGTGCTTTCACCTTTGAGGCTGTTGCATCACCTGTAGAAGATGCCCGTTTCTGAGATGCCGGCGCAACGTGCACTTGAAAAATAATCGGGACGCTTCGCCGGTCCGGTTCGATCTGGGTGTCGCCGTTTGAGCGGAGGAAGACTCGCGGCTTCTTCTCCTTTCGCCGGGCAGCGGTCGTAGCATCGGCAAAGTATCCGCGTCGATAGCTGAGGGTGTAGCCGCTAAATTCGGCCGACAGCTTTACCTTTACCGTGTGCCACTTATTGTCGAAGCGAAAATCTTTGGGTGAGTAAGTGAGGGTGTAGAAGCTGCCCGCGTTGTCGATCCAGTGAGCGGCGATTTTATCGAGTGCGTTGTTGTTATAAAAAGCTGTGCCACCCGTAGCGTTGGCTATGTCCTTCATCAGGCCCTGCTGTCCGGCGATTGCAAAGGCTGCTCCGCTGGGATAAGGGCCGATGCCGGCCGATTGCAGGCCGCGGGCATCGACAGGATAGATGGCTATGCGGCTGGCTTCGAGTTCGTCATAGATGTCGCGCAGCAAGGCTGGGTCAGGGTAGGTCAGTGGCAGAGCCACCTGGGGATCCAGTGGATCGGTGTGCAGAAAGAGCGAGGATCCTCCGGAAAACCAGAGAATGTTTTTTCGGCCCGGATATTGCGCCAGATTGTTCTCAATCGTTTGCAAGGTGACATAGCCGCTTTCGGTGTAGGTTCCCCGATCCGGCGGCGGAAAACGCGGGATGGCTTTGCGTACGGCTGCCAATAACAGATTGCGGTCGGTTGTAAGGCTCTGGAGCAAAAGATTGGATTCCCCGGACTGCCAAAATATGGCAAGCGGTTGGCCAGCCGGCAGGTTCCTGATGAACCGGTTGAGCTCGTAAGAGAGATACATCTGGTCGGGGAGATCGAGGTTCGTGATGTCGATGACGATGATATTGAGCGCGGGAGGCAGGTGCTGCAGGAAGTCGTTACTGTATACCCCCGGAGAACCAGAGGTTTGCTCCATCGGCGCGACGGGCGTGGCGTGCTCTTCGAATGAGGCGAGCAGCTGTGGCTTGTTGTTGTCGAGGATCTGAAAGTCGGAGGCCTTCAGGCCGTGAACGGGATTGCCGCTGCGATCGGTGACCGTGACGTCGGTGAGGACGATGCGGCTTCCAACGTGAAAGGTGTATTCGGGCTCTTGTGGGGAGGAAGATTGCGCGTGGACGAGAGCGGAGAAGGCGAACAGCGAAAGAGCAACGGAAAAGCATGATCGCTGAAGCAAGTATCTTCCTCAGGTGCTCGGCGGCATTCCAGCCGTCTGCTGCTCTATATACGGACAATGGGCGGAGTAAGTTGCGGATGCGCCAATGTGCACAGCGTATAGACGATATCACCATCTCCCCTCACCTCCACACTGCCTCCGAAATAAGAATAGTCGGAAGTCGGCAAGATCCGGTGAAAGGTCAGGGGGGCCGTCTTCGCACCCTCGTCACACTTCACGATTTTCTTCGCTGTGCCGACTAAAGCGAAATGTTCTGTTGAATGGGGAGATAATCTTTACGTGGCCTTTCCTCAATGAAAGGCCACACGAGCGTTTGCTCGATTTCCACCACCTGCGGGAGAAATGCTTTATGCAATGGAATGGCGTCATGCCGGCAATGACCACCGCGTTTCTCCCCGATCTCTCCATCGACCACGAGTTCATGGCGCAGCACGCCCACTGGCTCCTCAAAAACGGTTGCACCAGCCTGGTCGTGCTTGGCTCCCTCGGCGAAGGCGCAACCTTGCGCGACGAGGAGAAGATCGCCATCCTGCGCAACATCATCGCGACAGTTGCCGGCCGCGCGCCGGTGGTCGCGGCCATCTCGTCCCTCTCCACCGCGAACGCAGTAACGCTTGCGAAACAGGCAGAGCAGGCAGGCTGCGATGGCCTGATGGTCCTGCCGCCCTACGTCTACTCAAGCGATTGGCGCGAGATGCGCGCGCATATCTCCGCCGTCCTCAGCGCCACCCCGCTCTCCTCGATGCTTTACAACAATCCCATCGCCTACCGGACCGACTTTCTTCCCGAGCAGATCGCCGAGCTCGCCGCACACTACGAAAATCTGCACGCAGTCAAAGAGTCCAGCACCGACATTCGCCGCATCGCTGCCATCCGCAGCCTGCTTGGCCAGCGTCTCAACATATTGGTGGGCGTGGATGACGCAATCGTCGAAGGCATAGGCGCGGGAGCAACCGGCTGGATCGCCGGCCTCGTCAATGCCTTCCCCGCCGAGTCGGTCGCGCTGTTCAACCTCGCATCCGCCGGTAAATCGGCCGCAGCCTTCGAGCTGTACCGATGGTTCCTGCCACTGTTACGAATGGATACGGTCCCCAAATTCGTGCAGCTCATCAAGCTGGTGCAGCAGGAGGTCGGCGTTGGCTCCGCGCGCGTCCGCCAGCCAAGGCTGGAGCTCGAAGGCGACGAGCTGTTCACAGCGCAACGAATCGTCGACCACGCACTCGGAACGCGGCCAGATGTCGCGACCGTTGCCTTCGCCCAGTCTGTAGGAGCACGCGCGTGAGTCATCAGCAGAGCCTCACCGGAGTCTCGCTCATCGCCGGCCAGCCAGGCAGCCGCGACGGCGAAACCTTCCGCGCATACAATCCCGCCGATGGACAGCCCATCGATCCCGCCTACTACAGTGCCAGCGAACCGGAGTTCAACGCCGCGGTCGAGGGCGCAGCCGCCGCAGCGCCTTTCCTCGCAGCATCGTCCGGCGCTGATCGCGCCAAGTTGCTCCGCGCCATGGCAGACGCCATCGACGCCGCAGCCGGCGCTCTTATCGAGCGCGCACACCTCGAAACCGCACTCCCTGACCAGCGGCTGAAAGGCGAAGTCGCCCGCACCAGCAATCAGCTCCGTCTCTTCGCCAATGTCGCAGAGGAAGGCTCGTGGGTCATGGCCCGCATCGACACTGCCGATCCCCAGCGCACTCTCCCCAAGCCGGACATCCGCTCCATGCTGCGCCCGCTTGGCCCCGTAGCGGTCTTCGGCGCCAGCAATTTTCCCCTCGCATTTTCCGTAGCTGGCGGCGATACGGCGTCGGCGCTCGCCGCCGGCAATCCCGTCATCGTCAAGGCCCACCCGGCCCATCCCGGCACCAGCGAGCTCGCAGGACGCGCGCTCACCAGCGCAATCGAGCAATGCGGATTCCCCGCCGGCACATTTTCGTTGCTCTTCGATGCCGGAATACGCATCGCATCGGCTCTTGTCCGTCATCCGCTGATTCGCGCCGTAGGCTTCACCGGTTCCTTCCAGGGAGGCCGCGCGCTCATGGATCTCGCCGCCTCACGCGAGCAGCCGATTCCCGTCTACGCCGAGATGGGCAGCGCCAACCCCGTCTTCATCCTGCCGCGCGCACTCCGCGAGCGCGGGGAATCCATCGCCACGGGCCTGCACACCTCCTTCACCCTCGGCGCCGGACAATTCTGCACCAAGCCCGGCCTCGTCTTCGTCAACAACTCCGACGCGCCTTTCCTCGCAAAACTCCGTGCGCTCACGGCAAACGGTCCCGGCTTCTCACTGCTGTCCGCAGAAATCGCCAAGGCCTACACCGCCGGTCTCCAAAAGCGATCCGCGTTATCCGCAACCACCGGCCCCCAAAAGGACGCAGGCTTCGCCGTCCAGGCAGCGTTGCTGGAAATGGATTACGCCACCTTCGCGAATGACCCCAGCCTGCACGAGGAGCTGTTTGGACCATCCACCCTGCTCATCACCGGCGCCGGCCACAAAGAGCTAATCGGCGCCGCCCGCGCGCTGACCGGGCACCTCACCGCATCCATTTTCGGGACCGATGACGACCTGCGCGATTACGCCGAGCTCATCTCCATACTGGAGACCAAAGTCGGCCGCATCGTCTTCAACGGCTTTCCCACCGGTGTGGAAGTCACCCACGCCATGGTGCATGGTGGCCCCTATCCGGCCACCTCCGACGGCCGCTCCACCTCGGTCGGCAGCCAGGCCATCCTGCGCTTCGCGCGTCCCGTCTGCTACCAGGACTTCCCTCAGCACGCGCTACCTGCAGAGCTCAAGGACACCAACCCGCGCAAAATCCTGCGTTTATGGAATGGGGTCTGGCAACTGAATCCATAGCCGTGCGCTCTCATCACCAGCCAATTTGGTCCGGGCCCCATCGATTTGTCTACGTTGGCTGGTTCTCCTCGGCATGGGGATTTACACTGCTCACAAAGGTCCTTAATGGCTTCACTCGCGCCGGATCCTCGCTTCATCCCGGATGGCGCCTCCGCCGCCGACGCAGAACACGCACGTCATCTATCAGCGGATGGCGCCTCCGCCCGCGAATTAGAACAGACACCCCGTTTATCAGCGGAATCGGTCTCATGGCGCCAGCTTTACGAAGCAGTGCTGGCCAATACACCAGACCTCGGTTACGTTTTCGACTTGAACCACCGCTTCACCTACGCCAACGACGCCCTGCTCGCCATGTGGGGACGCACCTGGGAAGAGGCCATCGGAAAAAATTGCCTGGAGCTCGGTTACGAGCCCTGGCACGCCGCCCTGCACGATCGCGAGATTGACCAAGTGATTGCAACCCGCAAGCCAGTGCGGGGCGATGTTCCCTTCACCGGCACTAATGGCCGCCGCGTCTACGACTACATCTTCTTCCCTGTCTTCGGCGTCCATGGTGAAGTGGTCGCCGTCGGCGGCAGTACGCGCGATGTCACAGATCGCAGCAACATGGAGGATGCCCTGCGCGAGAGTGAGCAGCGCTATCGTGAGCTGCTCGACGCGCTGCCCGTTGCCGTGTATACGACCGATGCCGAGGGTAGGATCACGCTCTACAACGAAGCCGCTGCCGCCTTCGCCGGAAGGCGCGCCGAGCCCGAAAAGGACCGGTGGTGCGTCACCCATCGCCTCTATCGCCCGGACGGCACCTTCCTTCCCCACGACGAGTGCCCCATGGCTGTTACCCTTCGTAGCGGCGAGCCGCAGCATGGAGTCGAAGCCATTGCCGAACGTCCGGACGGCACGCGCGCTTGGTTCATGCCCCATCCCACGCTTGTGCGGGACCCCTCGGGCAACATCACCGGCGGTATCAACGTCCTGGTGGACATCACGGAACGCAAACAGGCCGAAGAGCGCCAACAGCAATCCGAGGCCGCACTGCGCAAATCGGAAAAGTTTGCCGGCGCGGGACGCATGGCTGCCACCATCGCGCACGAGATCAACAATCCGCTCGAAGCCATCGTCAACCTCTGGTATCTACTCAGCCAGGACCAGAGTTTGTCGGCCGATGCCCAGGAGTTATTGAAGACTCTGGGCGGGGAGCTCAGCCGCGTCTCGCATATCACCAAGCAGACGCTTCAGTTTTACCGTGACGGCAAAACGCCCGGCCCGGTGGATCTGGCTGAACCGCTCAACGCTGCCGTGAGCCTCTTCTCCCTGAAATCGGCTTCGGCCGGAACGACGATCGAAACCCATTACCGGATAGCCCCTAGGATATTCGGCTTCGCCGGAGAACTACGGCAGGTGTTTGCAAACCTCATCGGAAACGCGCTCGAAGCGGGTGCCACTGCCATCAAGATACGCGTCTCACCCGGCCATGACTGGAAGCACCAGGCTCGCCCCGGCGTGCGTGTGACCTTCGCCGACAATGGCTCGGGAATTCCCGCCAATTCCGTCGCCAGACTCTTTGAGCCCTTCTTCACCACCAAAGATGAGAAGGGCACCGGATTGGGCCTGTGGGTAAGCAGAGGCATCGTGCAAAAGCACGAAGGCTGGATACGCATGCGCACCAGCACCCAGCCAGCCCGCCACGGCACCACCTTCGAGCTCTTTCTGCCCACCTTGTAACCATCAGAACGAACCCCACAGGCACAGACCAGGTCCCCTACTCGAGGGCGGAACAGTTCCCCAACAATCCAGCCAGTTGTTTGGCCTTGTTCGACGTTTTACCGAATGGCAACTTCCGTGTGGGCGGTGATTCGACCAGCTTACTGAATCTGCATGCACGGAAACCGGCAGTGGGCGGAAACCCTCAGTGGCCGGAAACCGTCAGCATCTACGGGAGGGCCGCATGCGTGACTTTGTCCGTGCATTGTTTCTCGGACTCGCTGGACCCTGCCAGAGGGTGCGCCGGTTATGCACGCCGCGAGTTCCCGATGGCACGTGGAACCTATGGCACGTGGAATCGTGGTGAATCGACTCAAACCGCAGCGCACAGCTTTTCTCGCATGCATGATTGTTCTTGGGACTTGCGGGGCAGCGGGCAAACCCCTCCTTTGCGATATCCGTCCGTTGCGCAAAAGCCACTGGCGCCCCTGAGCGCCACCAATCCCGTGGTGCGGGATGGCCTCTTCACCATTGACGTCAACGTAACGAGATGCGGCAGGAAAACCGGTTTCGGACCTGACACCTTCGAATTTCACTCTTCTCGATAACGGGCGACCTGCAGTGATTCGCACTTTCCACGGCTCTCGGGCGGTGATCGAACCAGCGCCCGAACTGATCTTCGTCCTCGACGCCATCAATCTCTCGCCCCAGCAACTCACGCAAACCGAAAGCGCGATTGTTCATTTCCTGCGGCGCAACAACGGCCGTCTGGAATCTCCATGTTTCCTCTACCGGCTCACGCGCGACGGACTGTTTTCCTCCTTGCGGCCTACTCGGGATGGAAATCTGCTGGCCAAAGAGGTGGAGCAGCACAAGTCTCCGCGAACGGTATGGAGGTCGGTTCGAAATGATGGGCCCAATTTATTTCGCGCATGGGTGAGCAGCTCGCAGCCCAATTCACTCTCTCTGCGCGCCCTGGGCTCGATTGCCATTGATCAGAGAGAGATCCGCAGGCCGCAAAGTCGTGGTGTGGATCGGTCCGGGCTGGCCTGTGAATGGCGGCGACATCGGATTCGACGAGGCAACGGAATTGTCGACACGGCTGCGGGAAGCGCGCATCACGCTGGACAACGTGAACGTGTGGCCGAATCCAGAGCAGTCATTCAATTATCGCGACTACCTCGAGGCGCCGCGGTCGCAAAAGGATATGCAACCGGCCCAAATGGCACTGCAGGTGATCGCGACCCACACAGGAGGCCTGGTGCTCGACTCGTCGGGCGACCTGGATCGAGAGATCGAGCGCTGCGTCGAAGAGGAGCGGAGCTTCTACACTCTCACCTTCAATCCCCCGCACACCTACCAGGTGGACGAATTCCACGACCTCCGTGTGCAGGTGGATCGTCCTGCCCTGACGGTCCGCGCGCCCACGGGCTACTACAACGAGCCAGTGTATTTCGACAATCCCCGGCCGGGGATAGAAAAGGTCACCGTCGCGCAGCTTGAAGAACTGGTGCATTCGCAGACCGACCTGCTGCGAAAGCTCGCGAATCTGGAACTCACCGAGCGGCTAAGCACGCCCCGACTCGATGCGCTGTTGAGCGTGATTCACGGCGAACGGGAACGCCAGGCGCTGACGGCGGATGCCGATCTGTCGATCGCGCTTGCGCCCCCGGCCGACGAAATTGTGAATCGCCCGCCGCCTCCGAATGGAGGAGCAGCGCGCCATTTTGCAGCGCACGTTCGACTATCTGCAGAATGCCATTCCCAAACTGCCCGACTTCTATGCCTTCAGAAACACGGTGCGCTTCGAAGAGCCTCCGGAACGCGACAACGAGATCTGGAAGATGCCGCACCAGGACCAGAACTCTCCACTTTGCCACCGGGGAGCACGCGACTGTTCTCTATCGAAACGGGCACGAGGTGGTTGAGAAAAAGAAGAAACTTGGCAAAGACCGCGCCGTCCGCGGGGTGCGAGCACGCGATCTTGAAATCATGGGGCACGTTCGGTCCCATTCTTACTTATGTGCTGACGGCGGCCGCTGCCAGCCCAGGCACCCTCAGGTGGAAGCGCTGGGAGCGCGGCAAGTATGGAGATCTGGCGGTGTTCTCCTATAGAGCTGCCAGCACGAACTATCGCGCCCGAGATCACGTATTGCTGCCTTCCCGAGGGTGACGGGACCACTCTCTACCGAAACAAGGCCGACACCTACGGCGAATTCGCGGTTAACCCCGACACCGGGGCCATCATGCGGATCGTGATCAATGCAGATCTCAACGAAGAACGGGACCCTGACGTGCCCCTTATCCGGTCGCAAGTCATGGTCGAGTACGGGCCGGTGGAACTGGGCGGCAAGACCTATATCTGTCCCCAGCGGAGCGTGGAGATCTCCCGCGGCCGCTCCGAGCGCGAACTCCACGAGTGGGGCATGGTCTTCAGCCTCTACAGCTACTTCGAAACCATGATCAACGACGTGACTTTCGGCGGATACCACAAGTTCGGATCGGAAGCCCGCATTCTGCCTGGATTCGAAAAGACTCGCTAGGCAAAACTCCTGTACCCCACGAAAGCGCGTGGACCGATGCGCTTAGCACAACGCCCCGAGGGTTGCGGAAATCCGAATACACGTAACCGCCAACGTCGTCAACGTGTCTGCTGATACTGAACGAGTGGTCGATGGGAACTTTGTAAAGACAGCAACGCGATGAGCGGAAGCCTCACCTTGTGCAGCGCACCAAAGACTTTTTTATGAAGGCCACGCTACACTCGGCACAATCCCTAGGGGCTCTATCCGGGGAGCAGTCCCGTTCCGATATGCCGTCTGACGGCATATCGGATTTCATCACATCATATGCCGCCGCATTTGCGACGAATTATGTTTCATTTTCGATTGACATCACAAGGCGTGACTGTGTACATAGGTTTACGAAGTTTGTGGTAGCGTAACCACAACTTGATACTGCTTAGACAGTGATGCCCGGGATTTTGTCCCGGGTCCTTAAACACAGTTCCATTTTCCGAGTCGATAGAGGGTCCGTAAATCGTTCGTCCAGCCCCACTTGCATCGTGGCGTCTGTCAACCTTAATTCTCTTCTATTTCAGTTAAAACATTGACGGTTCGCGCAAACCTGCTTCCTGAAAACGGAGCAAGGTAGCCCTCGTCGAAAAATATGTGTCCCAGCTTCACCCAGAGAAAAAGGTTGGCAATCAACACTCATCTTTTCAACTGCGGAGGCGAAGTTGAAGAATACATTCGTAAGCATTCGTGCGCTTGTGTTGTTTCTAGCGATCGGCGTCATAGGCGTTGCTCCGGGGTTTTCGCAATCTGATAGCTCGTCTCTTTCCGGGACCGTCACAGATTCATCCGGAGCTGTCGTTGCGAACGCAAAGATTACCGTACACAACAACGCTACCCTCACCGACAGGGACGCTATCAGCAACGAAGCCGGCAACTTCACCATCACCAATCTCGCGCCGGGCGTTTACAGCATGCACGTAGAAGGCGCCGGTTTTCAGACGACAACTCTCAACGATCTGCACCTCGACCCCAACATCGGACGCCACGTTGATGTCGCAATGAAGATTGGTAACAATACCACCTCCGTCACCGTTGAGGCGCTTGCCAACACGGTGCAGACGGAGAGCGGGTCGGTGGGCCAGCTGATCACGCCGGAGCAGGTGAAGAGCATCCAGCTTAACGGCCGCAATCCTTTGTACCTTTCGCAGATGGAGCCGGGTGTGGTGCGCACCAACCCGATGGCGTCATTTGCTTTCGGACTTGATAACGGCATCAATGTGAACGGCGCGCGCTCACAGGAGAGCGTAATCACCTACGATGGTGCGCCGATGGTGCGCACGCGATCAAATGGCACAAGCGTGGGCGTAGCCGATGTGGATTCCACCTCGGAGGTGCAGGTGCTGACCACCAGTTATCCGGCGGAGTACGGCCGTACATCCGGTGGCCAGATTCGCATGGTTCCCAAGAGCGGAACCAGCGACTTTCACGGCAGCGCCTTTGAATACTTCCGCAACACCGCGCTCAATGCCAATACCTGGTCCCGCAATTTTGCACATCTCAAACGACAGGGTTTCCATTACAACCAGTTCGGATGGAATGTAAACGGTCCGGTCTACATTCCTGGCCACTTCAATAGCGACCGCAAAAAGTTATTCTTCCTTGCCGGGCAGGAGTGGACACGCTACAACCACGACGATCTATCGCAGCAGAAGGTTCCTACGGAACTCATGCGTACCGGCAACTTCAGCGAGTTGCTCGGGCCTAATATCTTTTACAACTCGCCGGTGCAGATTGTGAACCCGACGACGGGCGTTCCCTACGCCGGCAACATCATTCCGTCAGACCAACTCAGTCCCAACGGCACAGGTTTACTCAGAGCGTATCCGGCGCCGAATGCAACCAACAATCCAAACAACTGGATCGATTCTGCACCCTACACAGAAAAGCAGCGCAAGGACAGCCTGGTCGTCGATTTCGTTCCGCGCGATGCACATCACTTCCGCTTCAGCCTTCTGAACTACAACTACAACGACTACGAGCCGCACTTCGGCAACTTCAATACCAACCCGCGCATCTTCAACCGGCCGAACCAGATTGCCGTTTTCCACTACACCTGGACCGTCAACCCCACCACGGTCAACGACGCCTATGTCTCTGGTGCGGCTGACCACGTCGATATCAACATCGACACATCGTCGGGTCTCTATGACCGCACCCGATACGGGATTAATTACCCATATCTCTTCGGCTCCGCTACCAAGGTCGTTCCCAACAAGATTCCGACCATCCAGCTATCCAATTTCGGCACGCTTGACGGCGGCCCCTATCCATCACGTTCCGGCGGCATTGTTTACGACGTCGGCGACACCATCACGAAGGTGTGGGGAAACCACACTCTCAAGTTCGGTGGACTGTGGGAGTACGCCGGAGAAAATAACTACGACCAGATCAGTGTCGATAACACGCGGCCCGGCACAACCAACAACCAGAACGGTCTGTTTGTCTTTACCGATGCGCGCGGCGGTAGCTCGGCCTCGCCTGTTCCGACATCCAAGGCGGCAATCGCCAATGCCGCGCTCGGCCTCTTCGATACCTATGGTGAGATCGGCACGCGTTCCTATACGCTCTTCCGCGGCAATATGTTCGAGGGCTTTGCGCAGGATCAGTGGCGCGTTTCATCAAAGCTTGTGCTGGAGTATGGGGCCCGCTACAGCGTCATGATGCCGTATCACGCGCTGTGGGGTAACCAGGCCTTCTTCAGCGAGAAGGACTACAACCCGGCGCTGGCTCCTTCCGTTAATCCCACCACCGGCTTCATCACTGGGGGCGATCCTCTCAACGGTGTCGTCATCCCTGGCAGCGGATTCCCGAGTGCAGCTAAGGGACACGTCCCTGACAGCATTCTGAACGGCAACTATCAGCGCCTGTTCCGCGGCTATAACAGCGGCTATTCTCCCACTGTCTACACCAACATCCAGCCACGGCTGGGATTCGCCTATCAGGTCAGGCCCGGGGCTGTCATCCGCGCCGGAGGAGGCCGGTACATGCAGCGCCTCGGCATCAGCGACACGGTTCACGTTGGTGGCAATGCTCCCTTCCAGCCCGCTTCCAACGTAACTCGCGGCAGCGTCGACGATCCTGGCGGCATTGGTACCAATGCCACGCCACTCGCCTTCACTTCGCATGCCCACACCTATCCCAGTCCAGAGGCGTGGGGATGGAACCTGACGGCTGAACAGGACTTCCAGAAGATCGGCGTCTTCACGGTGAGCTATGTCGGCCGGCGTGGAATCCATTTAGAGCAACTCGCAAACGTCAACGCGCTCCGGCCAGGGACCGTGCAGGCAAACCCCGGCGTCAATCCGGATGCGCTTCGCCCCTACAAAGGCTACTCGACGATTATCGAAGCCGAGAATGTCGGCGGATCGTTTTACCACTCCCTGCAGGCCAACCTGAAGCGCCGCCTCACGAACGGCTTGCTCTTCGGCATTGCTTACACCTGGTCAAAGAGCCTTGACTACGGATCCTCGAACGGCACCAACATCGTCAATGCATTTGACAACAGTGTCATGTACGGTCCCAGTGACTTCGACACACGCCATGTACTGGTGGCGAACTACGTCTGGGACATTCCCTACGGAACGCATGCAAGCAATGGCTTTGTCCGCAACGCGCTCGGGAACTGGCAGTTCTCCGGAACCCTCCAGGGACAATCGGGTCGTCCGCAGACAGTCTCACAGAATAACGACCGTGCGGGCGTTGGCCCCGGATCGGGCAACCAGTTCTGGGTCGCCACGAGGAGTCCCGCTCTCTACCATAAGTTCGCGGGCGGAAAAAGCAAGAACCTGTGGTTCGAGCCGGGAGCGTTCTCCCCGGCCCCGGTTGGCACTTTCGCTCCAGCCGGAACCCGCGGGCTGATCTACGGCCCAGGCTTCCAGAGCTTCAGTGCGGCGCTCCAAAAGGCCTTCGCAGTCATCCCGGGCCATGAAAACCATCAGCTGCTCTTCAGGGCTGAGGCTTTCAACTACACCAACCACCCCAATTACGACAATCCGGACGTGGGTCCGACCAGCGGAACCTTTGGACAGATCACTGGAAAAGGCAATACCTACCCCTCAGAACGGCAGTTCCAGTTCAGCCTCCGCTACGCTTTTTAGGCGGCTCAAGGAATAAAGTGCGGCGAGTTGCTTCCCATCCGAAGCAACTCGTCGCGTTTACGTAGCAGCACACCTCCCGGAATTCCATTCCGGGAACAACCAGCAAAATTGTGCCATTTCACCCCATGCAATTCGATACACTGGAAATAGAAGAGCCCACTCCTCAGAGTGGGCTCTAACTTTTGGCGTATAAGTCCTTTGAAAAGACGATTTTAGGGGTAACTCCTTTCGAATGACGAATTTTACCTGCTCGGCAGATGGGTTAACCCGCTCATTCCACAAGGCTTATATCCCGCCGTCATGGACCCCCGGGGGGAGGGGGTCCGGTAACGTTACGCCGCCGGACAGCAAAGTAGATCGGCAGCCCGCTGGCAATAATCAGCAGCCCCGGCCACGTCGTCGTGGTCCGATAGACAAATAGCACTGCAAGGATCACCGCTGCCCCGGCAATGTAGAGCGCGGGCAGCCAGGGATAGCCCCAGGCACGGTAAGGACGGTTCGCATCCGGCCGCGTGCGCCGCAGCCGAAACAGTCCAGCGACCGTGAGGATATAGAACAGCAGCGCCGCCGAGATTACGTAATCGAGCAGGTTGCTATAGAGATTGCCGTACGCTCCGGTGACGCGGTCGTGCGTGCGCGGCAACACCAGAAATGCCGACCACAGACACTGCATTGCCAACGCCCAGCCCGGAACGCGGGCGCGGTTCAACACCCCGGCCCGGCGAAAGAACAGCTTGTCCTGCGCCATCGCAAAACACGCGCGGCCGCCGGCCAGCGCCAGTGCATTCACCGTCCCGAACGTGGACACCATGATGAGGACGGCCATCGCGATGCGTCCCACTCCTGGCAAAGCCGCATCCACGGTGAGCGTCGCCACGCGGTCCTGCGGAGCGGTCTGGATGGAGTGAATCGGCAGCGCCGCAAGGTAGCAGAGGTTGCAGAGCAGATAGAGGATGATGACCGACGAGGTGCCGATCGCCAGCGCCAGCGGCAGGTTCCGCTTCGGATTCTTCACCTCCGCCGCGACGAAGGTGATGTCGTGCCATGAGTCGGCCGAGAACAGCGAGCCCGTCTGCGAGACGCAGAGCGCAACAAAGAGCCCGAATGCAGTGGTCGCCTCGAGGCCGTGGATCGCCGTCACGTTGACCGGGTGCCACGGTGCCGCAAAGTTCGCGCGCAGCACCGCCGGATGCAGAAATGCGACCATCGCGCCCAGCCCCAGCAGCGCCACCATGCCACCCAGCTTGGCGACGGTGAAAACGTTCTGGATCAGCTTGCCCCACTTCACGCCATAGCAGTTGAATGCCGTGATGAGGACGATGATTGCGATGGCCAGCAGTTGCGCAGTCGAGAGCGAGATAGCATAGCCCGGCACCACCTGAACCGGCGCAATGAGATAGTTGTCCTCGCGGATACCAGGAAGTAGCACGCCGCTGAAGCGGGCAAACGCAATGCCGACCGCGGCGATAGTGCCGGTCTGGATGACGGTGAACATCGTCCAGCCATAGAGGAACCCGAGCAGCGGCGAGAAGGCCTCCCGCAGGTAGACATACATGCCGCCGGCTTCGGGCATCATCGCAGCCAGCTCGCCATAGGAGAGCGCGCCCGCAAAAGTCAGCACGCCCGTGATCACCCAGGCCACCAGCAGCCACCCGGCGCTGCCCACCTGCCGCGAGATCTCCGCGCTGACGATGAAGATGCCGGAGCCCACCATGATGCCGGCCACCACCATCACCGAATCGAACAGCCCCAGGGCCCGGTGAAATTCTGTGGGCGGATTGGCTGCGCCCTGCTTCAGCGCCGGCGGCGTGGTTGGCTGCATCCGTGCGGTATCCCTCGTTTCATGAACTCACGTAGCGCGAATGTTCAAGCTTACGGCCTGACGCGGCTCGAAGCATATCAAGATCACCGGAGGAATCTGAATTACGGCTGAGGCGAGGCAGACGATGCGCCGGGAGCAAGCTGCAGATGCTGCGCTTCGCGCCGGTTCTGCTCGTCGGCCATCGCAGCCGCGATCTTCAACTCCCGCTCCGAAGCCTCCTTTTGCCCGGCTTTCCGAAGCGCAAGCCCATAGTAGTAGTGCGCAGGCTGGTAATCAGGCGCCGCGGCAATCGCATTCTTGAGCGACTCGACCGCCTGCGGATATTGCTTCAGCCGGAAGGCCGCAATGCCCAGAGCCGTCAGTGCCCCGCCGTGCTTCGGATCGTGCTGCAAAGCCTTGCTGCACTCCTCCTGCGCGGCGGCATAGTCGCCATGATCGAGCGCCATCTGCCCGATCTGGTAGTAGGATTCCGCCTGGTTGGGCGCGAGCGCGATGGAGCGCTCAAACTCGGCCTTCGCCTCATCGGAGCGCTGGGTGATCTGCAATATCCGGCCTAGTCCATAATGCGCCGTCGCATCCTCCGGCCGGGCTTTGAGGTACGCCCGCATGTCCCGCTCGGCGGCCGGCATGTCCTGCAGATCCATCTTGACCCGCGCCTCTGCATACAGCGCCTTCAGATCCTCCGGGTGGATGGTTCGCGCCTCCGCGACGTCGCGCTCCGCATCGCGCAGCAGATGAGCCTCGTCCTCCAGGATGCTGAGATCGAGCAGCAAATGAAAATCGTGAGGAGCCTCCGACTTTGCCGATAAAAGCGTCGCCAGCGCGGCGTTGCGATCGCCGCTTGCCCGCTGCTGGAGCGCGCTCTCCTCTGCGGCAGCGACCAACATGTCGCGAAGCTCGCTATTGCCGTGGTCACTCCGCATAGCGTCGGAAAGGTATGGAAGTGCTTCCGGCCCGCGATGTTCGCTCAGCAGCAGATGGCCAAGATCGGTCTGCGCCGATGTGAGGTGCGGCTGGATAGCAAGCGCCTTATGAAAACACTCCTCCGCCTTCCCAGGCTCGTTCTGCTGCGCGTGAACCACGCCCAGCAGCGTCCAGCCGTCCGAGCTGCGCGGATGCTGCTGCAGAAAGGTCTCAAGAGTGCGGCCGGCTTCCATCGCTTTACCATGCTCAAGCAAGGCGCGTGCCCGCTGGAGCGCTTCCGGGGCCTGGGCTGCCGACGTAACAGCAAACACGAGCAGCCCGATCGCAGACCAGCTGAGAACGAGATTCGCAAGTCGCAACATGAGCAGAAAGAAGACCTGGGGCGCGTACTGCGCTCCCAGGCCATGGTATCTCCGATCGGATGCAGCTAGAACGTGATGCGCCCGGTGAGCTGCAGATTGCGTGGCGTGTTGACCGTGTTGGTGGGAATACCGAAAAGCAGATCGCTCTGCGTTGTGTCGACCGCATCGAAGGTATGCCGGTTGAAGGCATTCAACGCCTCCGCCTTCAGCGTGAAGCCAATTCCTTCATGGATGGGGAAGGTCTTGAGCAGGCTGAAGTCCTCATTCAAGTAGTGATCCAGCCGCGCATCGCTGTTCACACGTGGCACATTGCCGAACCTGTAGGCTCCGGCGCCGCGATAGGCCGGTTGATTCTGATCGAAGAATGCTGCGGTCGTATCGTTCGCCGGGTACTGCGCGCTGCCTGATTCAACCGTCAGGCCATTGAAGTAGCTGTTCGAGTTTGGATCCGACGCATTCTGATTGATGAGCGGGTTTACACGATGCGATCTCGCCGCGGAACTCATAACGCTCTTGCCGGTGTAAGCATAGCGAATGCAATTATCCCAGCCGGGAATGCCGCTGGCGCAGCCGAAGGAGACCGGAGATCCGCTCTGGTACCTCTGAATGCCGCCCACCTGCCATCCACCGATCAACTCGTTCAACAGGCCTCCGTGATCGAGGAAGCGCTTCCCTTTGCCGAATGGAAGCTCGTAGAGATAGCTGAGCACAAAGGTGTGCGGAATATCCTGCAGGCTGACAGATTTGTTCAGCTTCAGATTCGTCGGGTCCTCACCTTGTGCAATCGCTGCATTGGATCCGTTGTTCGTGAAGGGTAATGCGCTGTCGGCATCCGTCAGTGTCTTGGACCAGGTATAAGACGCGAGGAATTGTAGACCGTTCGTGAAGTTGCGCTGCAGTGAGACCAGCAAAGCGTCATAACTAGAGTGGCCCAGATTCTCCAGGCAGCAGTCTCCCGCGATGTAAGTGAATTGCGGGAATGGACGCAGAGCGCGTTGAACCTGTGCGCCGCTGCCCCATAGAGCGTCGAAGCCATTGAATGGCTGCGACACGCCGACGGTGTTGCCGTCTACTGGGTCTGTCAGGTTATTGCCCAGCGCAAAGTCTGCTTTGGGCATGTTGTTGTCATTGGAGAGGAAGCCGGAATGGAGATGCGTAGCGCGATTCCCCAGGTAGCCGATGGCCAGTACCGTATTGGACGTGACCTGCTGCTGTAGCTGCAGGCTCCAGCTGTAAACGGTAGCCGGACGTCCGAAAGATGGCTTGATATAACCGCCATTCACTGCTGCACCGTCGTAGATGCTGGGGTTCAGATTTGGAGGCGGCTGGAAAGCCGGGAATCCGTTGTCGATATCGAAGGCCGGCGTAAAGCCGTCGGTGCTCACTGGATTTGGATTCACCGAATAACCCTGCACCATGGACCCGCCGAAGTCGCTGTATTGAAGAGGACCGTAGAAGATTGCCGTGCCGCCACGCAGGACCGCCTTGTTATTCCACATCGCCGGCGAATAAGCGAAGCCGATACGCGGCGAAAAATCCTTATAGTACGTGTCTGCCCACTTGGTATTGCACCCGCTGCAAGTGGACCCATACACTACTGCGCCTTTGATGTTGAAACGCGGATCGATGGCGTTAGGATCGAAGTTGGCGGTGTCGTTGAGGGCCTCGCTGCGCGGCTGATCCACGTCCCACCGCAGGCCAAGATTCAGAGTCAGGTTGTTGGAGACCTTAAAATCGTCCTGGCCGAAGAAGCCCCAGAACCATGAGGTCCAGCGCGGCTGGTGCGCATATTGCTGGGTCACACCATTGTCGACTGTGCCCAGCAGAAGGCTGGCAAAACCGTTGCCCGCGCCGTTCGCGACGCTGGGATCGTTGGTTGCGGCGGTTTCTGCACGGGCAAAGTTGAACGTCGGGTTAGGAAGGTTGATGGGCGAGTACTGCTGGAAGCGGATGTCGGTGCCAAACTTCAGCGCGTGACGTCCCTTCTGCCAGAAGATGCTGTCGTTCAGGCGGAGACCGTTGTCTATGTTGTCCCCATTGTGACCATTGCTGAGATTCACAATGCTCTCCCCGACATTGATGATCGGGAAGTTCGTGGAATCGATATTGCTGATTCCGAGTTGCGAAGAGTAGTTGGTATTGCCGAGAGCGGCTACCGTGAAGTTTTTCGAGTTGCTGCGGTTGGTCCCGAAGTTCAAGTGGTTCAGGAGGCTTGGAGAAATGTCATAGTCCCAGCCGAAACGCCCAAAGTGCGTGATGAAGTCCTGCGCCCACTGGTTCGGATCCACCGGATCGGGCAGGGTGCGGTTCGCCTTCAGGCTCGTGTTCTCGCGGGTAGAGTAGGAGCCGTAGATCGAACTCCTGCGGAACTTCTCATCGATACGGACGGTGTAGGTGGTGTTATTGATCGGGTAGGGCGAGTTGATCGTGTAGTTGTTGACTAGATTGCCGTTCTGTGGAGCCGGGTAGTACTTGAGAACATTGCTGGCTACAGGACTGATGCTCGTGGTAGGGATTTGATTGTTGGGAAATGCCGTACGGCAAGGCCTGCCGTTCACAACCCGGGTCGTCGACGGGTCGAAGATCTGCCCGAAGTAGACCGGAGTTCCATCGCATGGATTGGTGCCGAGCAACTTATTGGTCTGCAGGAACTGCGAGAAGTCGCCGGTACGCTCGGCGGCAGTCGGCACAGTCGAAGTCACAGGGCCACCCACAGTTTGGCGGAACTGCTCCCACGAGAAGAAGAAGAAGGTCCTGTCGTGGCCGTTGTAAATTTTTGGAATCCAAACCGGGCCACCCAGTGTGCCGCCAAAGTCGTTCTGACGATCAGGGCCGCGAGCAAAGTTCGCGCGGCAGGCGGGTGTGTCATCGGCCCCGACGCATTGCATTGCCCTACGGCCATTGTTGAACCAGGTGTTCGCGTCGAAGGCACCGTTGCGGATGATGTCGTAGGCCGTGCCGTGGAATGAATTCGTGCCGCTCTTGGTTACGAAGTTTTCGACCCCACCGGTCGTTCTACCGAACTCGGCCGAAGGAATTGCGGTCGTGACTTTGAACTCTTGCAGTGCTTCCACCGAAGGAGCTTCTTCATCGAACGACGATCCGTTCTCGCTGCGAGTCTGGCTCGCGCCGTCGAGCAGAACCTCGTTGCCGAAATTCTGTCCGCCTGCCAACTTTGAAATGAAGATGCCGTTATTGCTGTTCGCTGCGCCCGGGCCCGTGCTGCCCGGAAGCAAAAACGTAAATGCCTCCGGCGAACGCAGATTGCCGACGCCGCCCAGTGCCAGCGGCAGCTGTGTGATCTGGCGATCCGTAACCACCCCGCCGATATCCGACGATTCTGTCTGGATTCCGGTCGCCGCCGCGGTCACCGTGACCGACTCGCTGCTCTGGCCCAGCGCCAGCTTTACGTTCAGTGCCGTCGTCGTGTTCACCTGCACGACGACATTCGAGTAAGAGGCCGTCTTGAAGCCCGCAGCCGTCACCGTCACGTCGTACGTGCCCAGTGGCAGTTCGGCAAACTGATAGCTGCCGGAGGAGGTGGAAAGCGTGGTCGAGGAAACTCCCGTTCCAATACTTTTCGCTTCAATATTTGCCCCGGCGACAACCGCCCCGGTGGGATCTGTGACGCTTCCGGAAAGTACGCCGCGGACAGATTGTCCGAAAGCTCCCACGGTCAAGCCGAATACGGCGATCAGAACTGCCAGAGCAGTGCAGACCAAAGAAGTGCGAAATAGACCCGCGCAGAACCTGAAAAGCCTCATATTGCCTCCTCAAACGCGACACACTTGCAAAGGGAGAGATTCGTTGTCTCTCCGACTCATCTGTTATGGGTCGCTCTTAGTGATGAAACCGGTTTCAACGCGCGGCTAGCGTCACTCAGCGCAACGGTCAGAATTCTAGGCGCCGCAATGTGGGATGCGCCATGGGTGCACCAGACCATCCACATCTAGTACATATGAACTATGGTTTCGCGACGTCAAAAGGTGACACTGTCACAAGTTATCGACCACGGCTCCCAACGCAGGAGCCGGGATACTTCATCGCCGAAGGAGTCTGTGGCCGCTACAAAAACAGCCGACGTTATCCGCATCCTGCTGGTAGACGATCATCCCGTCGTGCGCGCCGGCCTCGCCAGTATGCTGTCCACCATCGCGGGTTTTGAAGTCTGCGGAGCGGTATCGAGCGGCGAAGAAGCGCTCGAGTTCATCGATGCCGAACAGCCTGACGTGCTGCTGCTCGATCTACGAATGCCCGGAATGACAGGCATCGAGCTTCTCAAACTGATTCGCGCAGTGCCCTCCCCTCCCAGGACACTTGTGCTGACGAGTTACGAATCTGACGAGGAGATCTATCGCGCGATCGAGGCAGGCGCACAGGGATATCTGCTTAAGAGCACCCCTCAGGCGGAAATCGTAGCGGCCATTCAGGCTGTTCACAACGGCAGGCACTACATTCCACCGCGCATTGCAGCGCGGTTGGCAGAGCGCATGGTGCGCTCCGCGCTCACGCAACGCGAGTTGGAGATCCTGGAGATGGTTGTGCGTGGGCTCACCAACAAGCAGATCGGCAACGCTCTGCGTATCAGCGAAAACACCGCGCGCAATCACATCAACAGCATCATCCGGAAGCTCGAAGTCTCCGGCCGGACGGAAGCTGCAACAGCCGCCATCCAGCAGGGCCTGGTGCGCATGCCGGATTAGTGACCGAATTATTTCGCCGCATGCAGCGTAATCACCGTAACGCTCTCGCGGGGAAAGATGTGCTCCATGTGGCCTCTCGCGATGCGTTCCTGATTCAATACCGGAAACACGCGTTGGGGCCGGTCATCATCGTTTTCGTCACTGATGCTTGCGCTGCGCAGCGTCTGCACGTCAGCATTTCCTGTCGCCGCAAAATCCCGAACTGCGATGTCCGCGGGGATGTCTACGTCCAGGCTGCGATTGACACAGAAGAGCGACAGCGACTTTTTCGAACCATCCAGCGCCGCCGTCACGTCGAGATACGGCACGTTATCAATATCGGGAAGTCGTGTAACACCATTCTTCACCGAGTAGCTGCCCGCATCGGCAACTGCCTCCACCGGCAATGCTGGATGTGCAGTCGAGTACATGCGGAAGGCGTAGTAGCCCGGCGCGCCGTACACCTGGCCGCGGCTCTTCCAGATACCCGCGAACTCCATGATGCCAGTCATGTCGGAGACAGGCACAGCATCGGCATTGCGCATCAGCATGTTGAAGAAGCCAGCCGTGTCGACAGCTCCGCCCATGTTGCGAAAGCCGGGCACACCATCGCGATTGCCAATGAAGAGCCATTCGGTGAAAGCCACATGCGCGCGGTGCGCGAAGGCGGAATGGTCATCGATCTGCTGCTGGTCTTCATGCAGCTTGCGTCCAAGTTCCACGGGCAGAGCGAAGGCAGCCTGCGTCATGAAGTCGGTCGAAGCATGCGGCAATTTCGTCCGCGTATTGGTAACGACGAAGTGCGTGGAAAGATAGTCGAAGGTGCCGCCGGGGTTAGTCAGTTGATGCGCATTCCATTCGCGGAACCCATCAGGATCGGCGCCCGTGGCAATCAGTTTTGCCGCAGGATCGACAGCGCGGATTGCCTTGCTGAAGGTCATCGTACGGCCGGCGACTTCATCTACCGTCGGCCAGCCAACATTCCAATCACCCCACAACTCGTTTCCCAGTTCCCAAAACAGACCGCTGTGCTGATGCCAATGCGCATCGACATATCGGACCCAGTCCGCGGCCTCTTCGGGCGTCCCGCTGCCCAGATTCAAAGCGATCTGCGGCTCCGCCCCGATCAGCTCGCAGAAGTGCAGAAATTCGTCCGTGCCGAAAGTGTTGTACTCCGGAATGCCCCACGCGATGTTCAGCATGCTGACGCGCTTCTGCCGCGGGCCGATGCCGTCACGCCAGTGATAGGACGAGGTGAAATTACCTCCAAAACGAACCAGTGGCGTCTCCATCGATTTGGCCATCGCCACCTCGTCCGGATCGAGCCCATCAAGCGCATCCGCCGGCATCAGCGAGAACTGATCCAGATCGACGCGCTCATCCCCAGTAAGCTCGACGACGAAGTCCGCCGGCTGCAAACGATGTAGCTTGCCGGCCGGCACTTGCAGCTGAAAGTCGTACTGTTTCCATTCGCCGGCAGTAGCATCGATCGTCGCGGAAGCGAGTACTTCGCGGCTGTTCCGCACTCGAAGCGAAACAATAAGTGTCGAAGGACCGCTGATGTGGCGCGCGAAAAAGCTCCCCTTGTACGAGAGCGTGCGCTGGATGGGCAGATATATCTCCTGCTTGATGCCCGTAGGCTCGCCAGGCACGCCCATCACCACCAGCGAGCGCCATGAATTTGCCGCATGTCCCCAGCGTGGCTCGTAACGATTGCCTTGCTTAGTGTCCAAAGGCTCCCATGGCAGCGGCAGGCCAAGCGACGAAGCCTCCTCAAGTTCGGGGCGTTCGTGCACCATCGCTTCCAGATTTCTGGCGCTCCAAAGATTCTCTTCGAGCGATGGATTCACCAGAAGCTCCGCCCACAGGCCGTTATAGGTAGAGTTGCCAATCGGCTCGAGGAAGCTGCCGAAGATGGTTGGCGGGACCGGCGCGCCTGCGCTCTTGCCGGCATCCACAGCAATCGTGGCCTTGGAAGGGATCGGTTTGATGACGGAGATTTGCGCATGACAGAAAGAGAACGAAAGGCACGTGGTGGCAGCAAACAGCATGGTGCGGGAGAGATACATGATCATGTGGCCCCGAGAGGGTGATGTCCGCTGGATGCGGCGTACGCCAGTCTCAGCCAAGAAGGGTGGAAATGCAAAATGCACGCCTCCTCTTCGCTGAAGAAGGCGCTGCTGTGACGGTTGTTTCTCAGATCGAAATACCCCGGATGAGATACCCTACTCTGTCTTGCCTATGGTGAACCAAAGATGACCGCACACGCACAGATTCGAGCACCCCATGGAAGCAACAAAACCGCGCGGGGCTGGATCCAGGAAGCAGCCAAGCGGATGTTGATGAACAACCTCGACCCCGAGGTTGCCGAAAAGCCTGAGGAACTGATCGTGTATGGTGGCCGCGGCAAGGCGGCGCGCAATTGGGCTTGCTACTACAAGATCGTGGAGACCTTGGATCGCCTCGGCAATGAGGAGACACTTCTCGTTCAGTCCGGCAAGCCGGTCGGCGTCGTACAGACACATCGCCTGGCGCCGCGTGTCCTCATCGCAAATTCCAACCTGGTACCACACTGGGCTACGTGGGAGGAATTCGATCGCCTGGATGCTGCAGGTCTTATGATGTACGGCCAGATGACCGCAGGCTCCTGGATTTACATCGGTACCCAGGGCATCCTCCAGGGCACATACGAAACTTTCAAAGCCGCTGCTAAACAGCATTTCCATGGCACGCTGGCCGGCACCATCAGTGTGACCGCAGGACTGGGCGGCATGGGCGGCGCGCAACCGCTCGCGATCAAGCTTGCCGGCGGAGTCAGCATCTGCGTGGAGGTCGACGCGACGCGTATCGAGCGCCGTTTGAAAACCCGCTATCTGGACAGAGCAACCGCGTCTCTGGATGAGGCAATCCGCATGGCGCAAGAGGCGAAGCGCGACAAAGCTGCGCTCTCCATCGGACTCCAAGGCAATGCGGCAGAGATTCTGCCGAAGATGGTGCACGCGGGGTTTATCCCTGACATTGTTACAGATCAGACCAGTGCGCACGATCCAATGTGGGGCTACCTGCCGCCCGCGCTGGTCGATGAAGACCTGAACACGTTACGCACACACGATCCCGCGGCCTACATGACGCGCGTGCGCACTGCGATGGCGCAGCACGTCCAGGCAATTTTGGAGCTGCAACGGCGCGGCTCCGTCGCCTTTGACTACGGCAACAATCTGCGGACGCAGGCGAAACAGGCCGGCGTGGAAGATGCATTCAGCTATCCCGGATTTGTGCCTGCATTCATCCGCGATTCGTTCTGCGAAGGCCGCGGACCCTTCCGCTGGGTAGCTCTTTCTGGAGATCCCGTTGACATCGCGAAGACCGACGCAGCACTGCTGAAGCTTTTTCCCGACGATGAACGGCTCCAGCAGTGGTTACGTTTCGCCGCGAAGGAAATTGCATTTCAGGGGCTGCCCGCACGCATCTGCTGGCTTGGGTATCGCGAACGCGACAAGGCGGGTCTGCTCTTCAACAAAATGGTTCGCGACGGAGAGATTTCCGCGCCCATTGTCATCGGCAGAGATCATCTCGATGCTGGATCCGTGGCTAGCCCCTATCGCGAAACGGAAGCCATGCTGGACGGATCAGATGCCGTCTCCGACTGGGCGCTGCTGAACTTCGCCACCGGCATCGCCAGCGGTGCCGCGTGGATGAGCTTCCATCACGGCGGCGGTGTCGGCATGGGTTACAGCCAGCACGCGGGGCTGGTGGCTGTGGCCGACGGCAGCGACGAAGCGGAGGAGCGGCTGCGCCTCTGCCTGACCAACGATCCTGCGCTCGGCGTGATACGCCATGCCGATGCGGGTTATGCAAAGGCGCAAGGAGTGGCGCGAGATCGCGGTCTCGACATGCCAAGCCTCCCATGAACGCAGACCTTCTCATCGCCGGCATCTCGCAACTGGCGACCGCAACCGGCACGGGACCGAAATACGGCGCGCAGATGCGCGATGTGTCCATTATCGAGAACGCGGCGATCGTGATCAGTGGCGGCCAGTTCATATGGACCGGGCGTGCGACGGAGTGGCGCGGAACAGCATCTACGCACAATCGATCTCGGCGGACGAGCCGTGGTTCCTGGTCTGATCGATCCACACACGCACGCAGTGTGGGCCGGCGACCGGCTTCAGGATTTTGATGCGCGGACTTCCGGCGTCACTTATGAAGAGATCCTCGCCGCGGGCGGTGGCATCTGGAGCACAATCCGCGCCACCGCGGCCGCGTCGGACGATCTACTGGTTTCCCTTACCGAACAGCACATCTGGGCTCTGATTCATTCGGGCGCAACTGTCGTAGAAGTAAAGTCGGGATACGGCTTCACCGTAGCCGCTGAACTGCGCCTGCTGGAAGTGATTGGGGTTGTCGCGTCGCGGCTGCCGATTCGGGTCATTCCCACTCTCTTGATCCATATTCCGCCGAGCAACCCAAAGGAGCGGGAGGCCTATGTTGAGCAGGTTTGTAGTGAGCTGATTCCGGAGACCGCTCGACGCGGTCTCGCAACCGTGGTAGACGTCTTTGTAGAGAAAGAAGCATGGAGCACAACGCAAGCTGCATCAATGCTCACCTGTGCCCTTGAGCATGGGTTGCGAGTCAAACTGCACGCGGAGCAGTTTCATTCGGTCGGAGGCGTGGAGTTGGGCTTGCACCTCAATGCACTCAGCATCGATCACCTCGAGGCTTGCAAATCGCAGCAATACGCACTCTTTCGCAACAGCTCGACGATTGCTACCGTACTGCCGGGCGTATCCTTGCATCTCGGCATCCCCAGAGCGCCAGGCCGCGCGCTCATCGACGC
This sequence comes from uncultured Acidobacteriaceae bacterium, assembly GCA_963758545.1. GTDB lineage: Bacteria > Acidobacteriota > Terriglobia > Terriglobales > Acidobacteriaceae > KBS-83. The sequence continues at coordinate 111,257 of CAVWVY010000004.1, forward strand.
CGGAGCCGCTGTCGCTGTCGGCACAGATCTGAATCCTGGATCGAGCCCGCTGTTCTCCATCAGCGCAGCACTGGGCCTGGCGGTGCGATTGAATGGATTGACAAGCGATGAGGCGCTGATCGCAGGCACCGTGAATGCCGCGTGTGCGCTTGGTTTCGATGATGCAGGGCGCATTGAAGCAGGTGCACAAGCGGATTTTGCAGTACTCGAATCGCCCGATTGGCGCGATCTGATCTACACCATGGGTGCGAATCCTATCCGTGAAGTCTGGTGCCGGGGCAGGCGGATTGCCGGTTCCGCGGGTCGGAAGGAAAATCACGATGCGTAGCTCATTTCAGCCGTCACTGCTGTATCAGGAGGGCCGCTTCGTCTCCGGAAAAAGTATTTCGGTCGACGATGCAGGCCGGATCGTCGAAGGCAGAGACGGAAACGCGCAGATCGACCTTTCAGGCAAAGCGCTGCTCCCGGGCTTCGTCAATGCGCACTCCCACTCGTTTCAGCGGCTGATACGTGGACGGGCAGAATCACGCATTGTGAGCGGCAATGACTTCTGGTCCTGGCGCAATACGATGTATCAGGCTGCCGCTCGGCTTTCTCCGGAAGATGTCTACGATGTGGCGCGGATGTGCTTTCTTGAAATGGTACGTGCCGGGATCACGACCGTCGGTGAATTTCACTATCTCCATAACACAACCGACGGCAAACCATACGAAGATCCCAACCTTCTGGTACGGCAAGTCATTTCCGCCGCGCAGTCCGTCGGGCTGCGCATCGTGCTGCTCCGCTCGGCATATTTTCGCTCTGGCTATGAGCTGCCGCCCGATCCCGGCCAGCAGCGGTTCTTCGAGCAACCCGACGCATTCCTCACCAATGCTGCCACGCTGCACGCCCTGTATCCGCAGGATTCAGCAGAGGTACGCATCGGGGTTGCTCCGCACAGCATCCGTGCGGTTCCGCTCGCAGCGCTGCATGACATCGTATCGTGGGGACGCAGCAATTCCCTTCCCATCCACATGCATGTTTCGGAGCAGGTTGCAGAGAACATTGCATGCAAGCGCGAATACGGACTCACGCCAGTCGATCTACTCGCCCGAGAAGGGCTGCTGGACAAAGATTTCGTCGCCGTCCACGCGATCCATCTCACTGAAAAGGAGATTGCCACCTTCGCAGAATCGCGAGCCATCGTTTGCTCCTGCCCGACGACCGAGCGCAACCTTGGCGATGGCATCGTACCCGTTGACGCTCTCATGATGTCCGGTGTGCGTCTCGCGCTTGGCTCGGATAGTCAGACACAGATCGATCCGTTGGAGGACGCCCGCGAGCTGGACTACCACCTTCGCCTGGTACAGCAGCAGCGGGCGGTGCTTGATCAGATCGACGGACGCCCAATCGCTGCGCGCCTCTTCGACTGCGCAACCACCTACGGCGCGCAGGCACTGGGCGTGGATACCGGATCGCTGCGGAACGGCGAATTTGGCGACATGATCTCCGTCGATCTGAATGATCTTTCCATCGCCGGGAACACCCCGGAAACGCTTCTGCCGCAGCTCGTCTTCGGCACACATCGCTCTGCCATCCGCGATGTTGTGGTCAACGGCCGGATCATCCTTCAAGACGGACATCATCCTCTGCAGGAAGAGATCGTCCAGAAATACCGGGAGGTCTATCGCAAAGTGTGGGGCCAGGAGAAGGCCGTCCGGAGCACCCGTTGAGTGCGGTCGTCGATCACCTCTCTAACCTCATCCGGATTCCATCCATATCTGCAATCTCTAATCGTCCTGTCATTGACTATGCAGCATCTGTTCTGACCACGCACGGCTGGTCGACACATGAAATCTCCTACGTGGACGAATCCGGGACGGAAAAATCAAACCTCATCGCTGCCCCGCCCGGTCAGCCAGTAACAGAGCGCGTGGTCGATCTGGCGTTTTTGTGCCACACCGATACCGTCCCTTACGCAAAGGAGTGGACACAGGCCCTTCACCCAGTGCTTCGCGGCGACCTGCTGCACGGCTGCGGCGCGTGTGACGTGAAGGGATTTCTGGCGTGCCTGTTAACGGCTGCTAAGTCACCGAATGTGCAGTGGCTGAAGGGCCTGCGCATTGTGTTGACCGCGGATGAAGAGATCGGATGCATCGGATCGAAGTACCTCATCTCAGCCGCTACTCTGAGACCGAAGCGACTCGTTGTCGGCGAGCCGACATCGCTGCGAGTTGCGCGTGCAGGCAAAGGCTACTGCCTCGCACGCGTCGCCATTCTCGGTCGAGAGGCGCATAGTGCGCTTCCCGGTCAGGGCGTTTCCGCCATCTATGCCGCCGCGCATCTCGTATCAGCACTGGAGCAGCTAAGCCATGAGCTCGCTGCCGAGATTCACACCTTCTTCGATCCGCCGTTCACTACGATGAACGTCGGCACCATCAAAGGCGGCTCCGCAAAGAACATCATTCCCGGACACGCCGAGCTTCTCGTAGAATGGCGGCCCACTCCCGGAGTTTCGCCCGGTCGCATTCCCCTGGCTATCCAGGAAATTATGATACAGTTACAGGCACAATATCCAGGCCTGCGGGCGTCGCTGACTTTGCTCAGGCAAGAGGCAGGCTTCGAAACCACATCCGAAAGCACTCTGGTCCGCTCCATTGAGAAGGAAACTGGCTTACCGGCAACTTCTATTCCATTTGGCTCAGAGGCCAGCGCGTGGTCGGCAATTGTGGAAGAGGTGGTCGTATTTGGTCCGGGAGACATGCGAACGGCCCACAGCGATCGCGAATGCGTGCCACTCGATCAATTGACTACTGCAGTCCAGGTACTTCGTACCATGATGCAGAGCACAGGCAATCGCTAACCTCCCATTCCAATCGGACGAAATTGATGATCTAAAGGCCGGGACAGCTCAATCAAGACGCATTCGTGTGGGCGAAATCGTTCCCAAAGGCAGCCAGAAGCTACGGCTCAATTTCAATCTCCACCACGTCGCCATCCCGCAATCCAAAGAAATCGCGCAGCCGCACATCGGTCGCGATCTCGACGATAGTCCTGGGATGGTGTCCCCGCCCCTCTTCATTGGCATCGGTGCGCAGCAGAAACGCTTTTCTTCCTCCGATTGCGCAGGGCAGTATGTTCACTGACACAGTGCCTCCATACTCGCTCGCCTCTAGGCGGATTACCTGCTTCGGCAGCGAATAGGGGCGTTCGAGCAGCACATTCAACGTTCCCGGATAAAACTTCATGCCGGTTTTGCGGAGATAGTGCTCCTGTAGCCGTTCTATCCAGTATGAAAAGCTGCCGACACCTGAGACGACATGCCCACGCAACATCATCCGCATTACCTCTCGTCGTGCACATCCACGACAGGAGCAATCGGTTTCACTGGATACGGCCGCCCCAGCGCCAGCGTCTCATCTAGCAGTTTGTCATAGCCGTAGATGTCATGCGTGAAATCCACTGTGCCGTCCGGCTCGACATAGGCCGTCGTATAAAAGATCGTCACCGGGATGGTTTGCTTCAGCCCCACCGCTTTGTTGTCATCGCCGGTATTCATCGCCTCGTCAATCTTGTCTGGCGTCCACTCCTGCCGGTCGCGCAGAATCCATGCCGCCAGTGCCAGCGGCTTCTCCACCCGCACACATCCGTGACTGAAGTCGCGCCGCGTGCGGCTGAACAGCCCCACCGCCGGCGTCGAGTGCAGATAGATCGAATACGGATTGGGGAACATGAACTTCACCAGCCCCAAAGAGTTATCATCGCCCGCATCCTGCCGCACCATCAGATCGCCGTGCAGCAGCTTCGCATCCAGTTTCGGCGTATACTCCACCGTCTTCTTGTGGCGATCGACAATTTCAAAGTTGTGCTCCGTGAGATAGTCCGGGTCCTTCGCGATGCCCGGCAGCACTTCACGCTGCGTGATATCGATCGGAACCGACCAGTACGGTCGGAAGATGAGATAGCGCATCAGGTTCACCAGCATCGGCGTCTGGTGGTCTTCAGGCTGTTCGCCCTTTTTCTTCGGCGGCAGAATGCCCGCCTTACCTGTCACCACGTTCATCTCCAGCGCGATGGTCGTGTGGTCGCTCGTCATATCGGCAGGTGCCGGCCGTTCGCTCGCGTGCACCACACCTGCCTCCTCGACCAGCGGAGGAGTCAAGTCGAGCGGCGGCGGCGGCTCGCTCGAATACACTCGTAGCTTATACTCCGGTAGATTCACAAAAATCGGCGCGTTCTGATATAGCTCCGGCAGCCAGCGCCAGCGCTCCAGCGCAATTGCCAATTGATGTACACGCGCCGCCGTCGGCACATTCAACGCTGCGATCGTCGGCGGTCCGATCTTTCCATCCGCCTGCAGACCGTGATGGAACTGGAAGTGCCGCACCGCCGCTGCCAGCGCCGGATCGTACCGTGTCGCGCTCGTCTCTGGCGCATCCGGCTTCAAATCGCCATCTAGCTCCAGTAGCTCGCGCATCCGCTTAACGCCCGTGTATGCATCACCCGGCTTCAGTTGCCGTGCTACCTCCGGCAGCCCGCCACCCGCATCTTGCTTCGCCTGCTCCACCCAGTGCCGGTAAGCGGCAAGCGTCCGTTTGTACTCATTGCTCTGCGGCGGGACCGTCATCAGTACCCCGCCCACGTTATTCGACGTGATGATCTTCTCTGTCAGAAACTTCGCCAGGTCATAGCGCTTCTGATTGGTATCGATACCGAAGTTAAATCGCTTCGGGTCCACGCGTCCGTTATGCTCGTCGTTCAGATAACGCATGGCGGAGACAGTCATCTCCATATCGAACGCTGCCCGATCCTGTTCCGTTCTTATCGCCGCCGCGCGTCCCGCCCACCGTGACGCGTCATAGTCTTCCGGGTCGAGCCCATCTTTCCCGCACGCCGCAAACGCCGCCATCATCTGCCGCGCCTGCTCGGTCGGCGTTTTGCCGTTCAGCCACACTGGCTCAAAATTATGCGCGGCATAGAAATCCTCGACAGGCTTTTTCAAATCAGCAAAATTCGGCCAGCGCATCGTGTCCAGCCGCGCGTGGTCGGCCATGGCGTGCAGTGCAACGCTCTCCGGCGACAGCGGCTTCGGCTGCGCCTCTTTCTGCAGTTTGCGACAACCGCCCACCAGGAGCAGTGCGGCTGTGCCCGCAATCCAGATCCACTTCCAACCCAGATGCCAACTCCAATGCTTCATCCCAGCCGTACGCCCTCCCTGGGCCAGAGCAGATTCTATTTCGACAGCGCCTAAAATCTGCTCCTACTTTGAGTGTAGTAGTTCTCTTCTCCTGATTTTCGCCTAAATTGCAACCGCGCATCTGTCGTCGTACTCCCCTCTGCAGCTTTCCTTCCTCCATTTCCATCCAACGTTGAGGAGAACCTCCATGCCCAAGGTTGTGCGCTTCTACCGGCTCGGCGGCCCCGAGGCTCTGCAATTTGAAGATCACCCATCCCGCCAGCCCAAAGCCGGCGAGGTCCGCATTCGCGTCCAGGCCGTCGGCCTTAATCGCGCCGAAGCCCTCTACACCCGCGGACAGTATCTCGAACAGCCCCGCCTCCCCTCCGGCCTCGGCTACGAAGCCGCGGGAGTCGTCGAAGCAGTCGGTCCCGGAGTGGACGCCACCTGGATCAGCCGTCCCGTCGCCACCGTCCCCGGATTCTCCATCAATGACTATCCCGTTCTCGGCGAAGAGGCGATCGTGCCCATTGCAAATATTGCGCCCTATCCGGAAAAGCTCATGCCCGTGGAAGGAGCGGCGATGTGGATGCAATACCTCACCGCGTGGGGCGGACTCGTCAACGTTGCTCGTATCGTGAAAGACGACTTCGTCGTCATCTCCGCCGCATCCAGCTCCGTCGGCATCGCAGCCATCCAAATCGCGAAACAGGTAGGCGCCATCGCCATCGCCACCACACGAACCTCACAGAAACGAGAAGAGCTCCATGAACTCGGCGCTGATCACGTCATCGCCACAGCCGAGGAGGACCTCGTCGCTCGCGTTGACAAGATTACGGCAGGAAAAGGTGCACGCGTCATCTTCGATCCTGTCGCCGGTCCCTTCGTCGAGCAGCTCGCCGCTGCTGCCGCATCGCACGCTATCCTCATCGAATACGGATCGCTCTCCCTGCAGCCCACACCATTCCCGCTGGTCGTCGCATTACAAAAGCACCTAACCATGCGCGGTTACACACTGCGGGAGATCAACGACGACCCTGACCTCTCCCGTACCGCCCGCGAGTATGTCTTCGACCGCGTTGCCGACGGCCGATTTCCGATCAAAATCGCCAAGACATTTCCTTTCGCCGAAACCGTAAAGGCCTACCAATACCTCGAATCCAACGAACAGGTCGGCAAGGTCGTCATCGCGCTCTAGCGAAACCTAGCAATATGCGCCACAGGCGCATCCGCCCGTGTGGCAAGCACCTGTTATCTTCAGTGCCATGCGGATACCTCTCGTCTTGGCTGCCCTTGCGCTCGCGCCTCTCCCGCTCATCGCACAGCAACAGCTCACCGCGGCACAGGCAATCGCGCGCATCCAGCAGGCCATTCCGCAAAAGCCGCCGGCGGATACGGTAGACACCATCAAGGGCGGCGACCCAGCCACAATTGTCACCGGCATCGTGACATGCTTCACCGACACAATGGACGTCCTCCGCCGCGCCGTCGCTCTGCGCGCCAACCTCATCGTCACCCACGAGCCCACCTTCTACAATCATCGCGACGAAAATACCCTCTTCGTGAACGACCCCGTCTACAAGGAGAAGCTCGCCTACATTCACGAGCATCACCTCGTTGTCTGGCGCTTCCATGATCAGTGGCATCGCCGCGTGCCCGAGCCCATGACGGAAGCTTTCACCGCTGCTGTCGGCTGGCAGAAATATCAACACCCGGATGACCCGTTCTTCTTCACACTGCCGCCCACGACTGTCAACCAACTCGCACAGGACATCCAGCAGAAACTCCACGCCCGCATCCTCCGCGTCGTCGGCGATCCCAACCTCCGCGGTCACCGGCGTCGCCTATCGCCCCGGCGCATCCGGCGAAGCAATGCAGATTCCAGCGCTTGAGCGCGACGATGTACAGGTGCTCGTCGCCGGCGAAGCCTCCGAGTGGGAGGCTGTCATGTACGCGCAGGACGCCCAGCAGCAGCATCGCCCCAAGGCCCTTATCCTTCTCGGCCACAGCACCTCGGAAACCGACGGAATGGAAACCGCGGCCACCTGGCTCCGGACTATCTTCCCCACGTTCCCCGTCCAGTATGTCAACTCCGGCGAGCCATATTGGCTACCCGGCCACCCGCCGCCGCAACCGTAAACTCCGGCGTTACACTTGTCTCCGCAATCACCATGCGCCCCTGGCCCTTGCTGCTGCTGTCGCTGTTTACTCTCGCCGTTACGGCGCAGAGCAACTCTGCCAAACCAGCCACCAGCACCGTCACCGGCCACATCTACTGCGCTGACACCAACGCGCCCGCCCGCATGGCCTCCGTCATGCTTGAACCCGTTCGTGTCGTCGATGAAGCTGGCATTGTCACGAGCGGCTCTCACAGTCAGATCATGATGACCGCGGTGCAGACTGGTCTGGACGGCAGCTTTGTGATCCCCAAGGTCAGCCCCGGCGCCTACTATGTGATTGCATACAAGCCGGGATATCTCTCACCGCTCGCGACTTTCCCGGCGGACGTGCTCGATCATCCCTCTGAAGAAGATCGCAAGCGCATCGCCGCCACAGTTCCAAAAATCACCGTTGAGGCCGGCCTGCCCGCTTCCATCGATCTACGCCTGGAACGAGGCGCAGCCATCAGCGGCGTCATCCTGTTTGACGATGGCTCTCCCGCCGCCGATCTCGTCGTGCATGCGCTTATCCGTCACGCGACAGCCCAGAAAGAGACGTGGTCAACCTTGCCGTCCACACCTCTTGTGATGGCTGGTGATGTCCGCACAGACGATCTGGGTCGCTATCGTATTGCCGGCCTCGCGCCGCGAGACTACGCCGTTCAGGTTGATCTCCAATTGCAGGATACTGATTTTGGCGTGACGATCGGCGCCGTCGGCAAATCAGCGATGCATCGATCGAGAGCTCAGATCGCGTTCTTCTCCGGTGGCACAACTCGAAAACGCGATGCAATGCCCTTCAAGCTGGAAGCAGGCGAAGAGCGAACCGGCGAAGACATCACCATCCCTATCTCCAAATTGAATACCATCTCCGGCGAGCTGCTAGCTGCACACGATGGCCACGTCTTGACCAGTGGCAACCTGCAACTGCTCGACGCCGAAGATAAGACCGAGATAGAGACCACCCGGCTCGACCGCGCAGACAACAGGTTTCACTTCTTCTTCATACCGGAGGGCAGCTACATCCTCCATGTCGATAATGCGGCCGATGTCACGTATGAGGATGTTCCTAACCCTCCGGGCAGCATGCCGCCGACCCGCGAAGAGTTCCACACACTGCGCACCTACGGCACTCTGGACCAGCCGCTCAATGTCCACGACGACATCCCGGCCCTGACCCTCTCAGTCCCGGAAAAAATCACACCTCAATTCACACGGGAGTCCTCGCACTAAAAAGCAAAAAGGGACAAGCCTGTGGCCTGTCCCGCCCGTTATCTTGCGCCGTGCCTTCAGCCTTTGTTGTAGAAAAACCGCTCGTGCGCAATCTTGCCGTTCTTCCACTTCCGCACCGCAACCTGGTTCATCTTCACGCGGTGACCGCCCTTAAATGTGATGTCCATCTCCCACTCGGAAAAAGTCACATCGCCATTCACCGCACTCGCCTTCACCGACGCACCGTTGAACGCCTCCACCGACGCCATGAACTCCTCTTCAGCTTTGCGATTCGCTTCCTTGCCCTTGCGCGGTTCTTCCGAGTTCTCCTGCATCACCACATCGTCGGCATAGTACTTCTCGAACGCTTCCATGATCTTTCCCGAAAGCACATCGTCATTCAGTTGCTTGTCCAACTGCTCGACGCTCGTGGCTGCTGCTGTTGCGCTCATCGAATCACTCCTCGGCCAGCCGCTCATGCGGCCGGCCCACAGAACGCTAGATGCCGCCCAGGGCCATGGGGTTCGTGAAAATCTCACGCCATTACCGACAAATCATGATCGGCCTGCACGACCAGTTCTGCGCAAGTGCCCGGGACGGCCAATCCCTAGTTTACGATCAGCAGCGCAAATCCGTCATACTTCTTTCCGCTTACCGTCTGGATCGCCGTAGCCGTCACGCGCCGCTCGGCCGCCAATGCCTCAAAGAACCGCCGCGTGCCCTTTACTCCCACATCGTCGCTCTTCGCATCCAGCACCGCGCCCTCGCGTACCACGTTGTCCGTCACGATCACCGTGCCCGGCCGCGCCAGCTTCAGCGCCCACTGCAAATAGTCCGCGTTATGCTCCTTATCCGCATCCAGAAAGATGAAGTCGAACGGCGCCGCGCCCTCGGCCTCAAGCTTGGGCAGCGAATCCAGCGCCGGCCCCTCGCGAAGTTCCACGCGATCCAGCACGCCTGCGCGCTTCAGGTTCTTGCGCGCCACCGCGGCATGCTTAGCCGCCGCCTCCAGCGTGATCAGCCGGCCGCCCTCCGGCAGCGCCCGGGCCAGCCAGATCGTGCTGTAGCCGCCCAGCGTCCCCAGCTCAAGAATGCGCCGCGCGCCCACCATTCGCGCAAACATCTGCAGCATTCTCCCCTGCAGCGCCGTCACTTGAATGGCCGGCAGCCCCGCCGCGTCACTGTTCCGGAGAGCCTCCTCCAGCACCTCGTCTTTCTCCATCAGGTGGTCTGCCAGATACGCATCCACCGCCGTCCACAACTCCGCCTCGTCCTTCACCTCGCTCATACTCGAAGCATAGCGCCTTTCACGACAGACGTATCCGAGTGGAAGCGCTCTCGATGCAGCTTTTCGTTAAGAAAAGCAGCAGATAGCGACTGCAGATTCGGAGCGCCGTGAGCTCGAAAACGGCATAGCATTAACGTCAAACGGGCAACAAATCATCCTCTGGAATCATAAAAAATACGCGACGGCGCTTTGCGCTCGCCGTCGCGTCCATCGGATAGACACTCTCCCGTGCACTACTCCGTCTTGTTTAACGTCCAGATCAGCAAGGTCGCCGCATTGTCGTCCACCGCGGCAAACGTTGCGATGTCCTCCGTCGTCCGCACTGCCAGGCCAAATGATCCGCCCTGCGCCGGATCGACCGAAAGCTGCTTTACAAACTGTCCACCTACCGTGAACTCGACGATCTCGCTTGGCTGCTTCGGATCCGAATTGACCGTATCGTTGTTCGACACCAGGAGGTGTCCATTCGGTGCCATCGCCATGGCCAGCGCTCCGTGCAAGTGCACATCGTCCGAATAAATCATCATGCCTTTGCCGCCATCGTCCGTGCGCTCCGCGGCATGACGCACCGCAAACACCGCGTTGTCCCCAGTCGATGCCACATACAGCACATCCAGCCGGCTGTTATAGACCAGTCCTGTCGGCGCAACAAACAGCGCCGCCGGATCGCCGCGATGAACATATCCCGACGCGATGGTCTTTGAACTCAGCAGCTTCAACCCACTCGCGCTTACCGAGAATTTCAACCGGCTCACGGTACCGGTCAACGCATTCGTCACGAAGGCGATTGCCGAGTTGCCGTCGTCCACCAGCGCCATGTCCCATGGATACTGAATCCAGGCATTCGCAAACGTATCGACAAGCTTGCCCTGACTGTTGATCACCAGCAACGAGCCCGCCGTCGCCGTCCCTGACGAACCATCGGTAGTCGGCCCATCGCCTACCACGATGAATCCCGCGCGGAGCACACCCAGCGCCGTTGTCAGTCCCAAGGGCGCCTTGCCCGCAAAGAACAGCTTCTCCGGGCCGCTCTGCCCGATTCGCACGACCGTCGTGCCTGTCCCTTGCAGGTTCTTCGCATTATTAAAATTGGATATCAGGATGTCTCCGGTCTTCAGAGGCCCTGCTCCCGCGTTAAAGTGGTCCGGCACAAACGCAACACCGTATGGATTCACGTCGCCATTCATCGGCACGGTCGATACGCTTCTCACCGGGCTCGGCAGGAATGCGTCATCAGCATCGAAGGATTGCGCCATGCCCATCCCTGCCGCGCCCACCATCAGCGCACCCACAATCGCCGCCCTGCGCCAGCCATGTGACGAAATACCGTTATCCAGCATCTCGCACCTCCTCGGAAAAATCTCCGCTCCGGGACGCACCGACCATTCCCTTCAGCAGGCAGGGGCCAGCCTAGTCGCCGCGCGGGCGGCAAAGGTGTACGGCCTGTCATTCCATTGTCATTTGATTGTTGCATCGCTCAATTACACCTATGCAACAATGGCGACATTCCCTCACTGATGCTTATCCAGGAGTCAGTTTCTTGCTCTCCCCACACAAGCTCGCACGTTTCGCGCCATGTGCTGTTCTTCTCGGCGCGCTCATCGCAGCCTTCGCCGCCAATGCCGGCTCCTGCGTCAGCACACCTGCAGACAAAACACGGATCGCCGAGACCATGCGCACCATGTACGCCGCGGCTACTGCGGATAGTCTCGCAAAATTCCACACCGTCGCCACTCCCGATTTCTACGCCTTCGATGGCGGGAAACGCTATAACGGCGACGCCTTGATGAACATGGTCAAAAGCTTCCACTCCCAGGGCTACACATTTGTGTGGACAGTCACCGACCCCCACGTCGAAGCCGACTGTCGTCTCGCCTGGATCACCTACACCAATCGAGGCTCGATCCGGGCCAAGACCGGAGCGCCGCAGCCAACCACCTGGCTCGAATCCGCCGCCCTCGAAAAGCAGAAGGGCATATGGCGCATCCGCTTCTTCCAAAGCGCCCGCGTCCCCTGATCTCCGACGACCCGCGGCCGTACCATAAAGAAACGGAAAGCAGTCCATGGGAGAACTCAGCCGGTGCGCTTCTCACCACGTGAACGACCGGAGGAAGCAGACCACACAGATGCGCCGCAGGCGCGCCGCTCAGTCGGCAATACCGAACCACTCATGCCAACCATCCTGACCATCAACAGCGGCTCCTCCTCCCTCAAGCTCGCCCTCTATCGCGTTGATACCGCCAGCGCCAGCCCGCAACTCCTCTACCGCGGCGCCACCGACGCCATCGGCAAATCCGGCGGCTCACTCACCATCACCGACAGCGCCGGCAAAACGATTCGCCGAGAAGACGCCTCGCACGATTCACAATCCACCGCCCTTACGCATGCCGCGAAAAAACTGCACGACCTCTCAGGCGTCCAGCCGGACGCGATCGGCAACCGCGTCGTCCACGGCGGCCCGCATCTGCGCGAGCACTGCCGCATCACCCCCCAGGTCCTTGACACGCTCCGCGCGGCGATCCACTACGCGCCGCTGCACATCCCGGCTGCACTCGCGCTCATCGAAACCGCGGCCAGGCTCTACCCCGACACGCCGGCCTTCGCCTGCTTTGACACTGCCTTCCACATCACCATGCCGCCTGAGGCAAGCATGTATCCCATCCCGCTACACTTCCGCGAACAGGGAGTCCAACGCTACGGCTTCCATGGCCTCTCGTATGAATCGATCGTTGCTTTCTTCGGCGCCGCAAGCGAGCCCGTTGTCCCCCCGCGTCTCGTCGTCGCACACCTCGGCAATGGGGCGAGCCTGTGTGCCATCGCCAATGGCCGCTCGGTTGATACTTCGATGGGTCTCACTCCCACTGGCGGCATCCCCATGGGCACGCGTACCGGCGACCTCGACCCCGGGGTCGTCCTCTACCTCGCTCGCAACGGCCACCTGAATTCGAACGATCTGGAATCCCTTCTCAATCACCAATCTGGCTTGGTCGCCTTATCCAGTGGCTGGCAATCAGATGGCGCGCCGGCGCCCGGCATATCGGACCTGCGCGAGCTCACCATCGCCGCAGACCAGGGCTCCTCCAACGCACGTCGGGCCATCGCCATCTTCTGCCGTTCAATCGCAAAGACCGTCGCCAGCTACGCTGCCGTTCTCGGCGGCCTCGACACGCTCGTCTTCACTGGCGGCATTGGTGAGCACTCCGCAGTCGTACGCGAGCAGGTCTGCCACCAGCTCGCCTTCCTCGGCATTGCACTCGACAGCGAAGCCAACCAGCGCAACTCCGCCGTGCTCTCGCAGAAAACCAGCCCCATTCGGGTCCAAGTGATTCCCGCCGACGAGGACGGCCGCATCGCAGATCACGTTCGTTCCCTGCTCGAAACAAAAGGCTGACCGGGCGAAATTCGCTGACCGGAAAAAGAGCCAAAAGAAGCCCGAATCTTCACGGTTTGCGCTTGCTCGATGTCGATTTTTTTGTAATCCGCTTCTTCAGTTTCTTCGTGGTTGCCTTTTCTTCCGCAGCACTCTCGCCTCCGCCATCCCGTGCAGTAGCGGATTTCACCTTGATTGGAGCTCGGCCAGTATTCGCCTTGAGCGGCTTTCCCGATGCAGCAGCATTCAGCCGGTCCGAAGTCACAGCAGTTCCTGTGTTGAGCAGCACATCCACACGAAATCCTGCATCCTTCGCCGCCTCGCTGGCCGCCTTCACTGCCGCCAGGCTTTCCCGCGCGGCGGTTCGCTGCTGCGCTGGTGGCGCCGCAACCAGCGCCGGCACTTGAATCCACCAGAGCAGTTCTTCATGACTCTCCTGGTTGAAATAGCGCACCTTCTCCGCAGTGTGCGTTCCGGTGAGCCACTGCACATCCGGTTCGTCCCACTCTATGCGCGTCAGTTCTCGCGACAGCGGATTCGAGCGATGCAGTAGGAATCGCACGCGGGCAGCCGCTCTCCAGCCATCTTCTCCGCTCAGGCCGAGGGCATGGAACGTATCTGCCAATGCATGTCGCAGTCGCAGCCGGTCGAACATCGATTTGCCGTCCAGTGGCAGGCTACGCAGCAGGGACCACGCCAATACCGGCGCCCATACCGCCGTACCACTCGTGCCTGGCGAATCGGTCGGCAGCACCTTCCGCGCGGTCTTCGGCCACCGCTCCGGAAAGAGCGCCTCGTAGCGAGGCAGCGCTAGGGTAGCAGCCAGCAACGTGCTTGGATTGGTCTCCGGTCCTGCCTTCTCAGGGATCTGCTGCATGCTCCCGCGCTCCATCTCCAGTTGCTTCGCAATCTTCTGGAACCGGTTCCCGCGTTCAATGAACGGCTCTACGGCTTCAAGGATGCGCCTCTCTCGCTGCCGCACGGCCAGCCCACCGGCAGCCTCCATCTCCGCCGCATCGATGATCCGGGCAAGGAGGGCGGGCTCCAGCGCAGCACGCAGCGCCTCATGCAACGGCTGCAGTCGCAACTGATCGAGTGCTTCATCAAGGTTCGGAACGCCCGCGCCATGCAGGGAATCGTGCAGACGGTCCCAGGGATATTCAGCGCTCGCACGCAGCTCACGCCAGTCGAGAAACACGTGATACTTGTAAGCCTGCAGATGAATGGAAAATCCGCGCTGATGCAGATCGGATGCGCGACGCAAATATTCAAGCCCGTTGCTGACATCGCGAAACGCGAGGAAGACATCGTGGCCGGTAGGCAGATTGAGACCGTCCTGCAGCGACCTCTGCCTTAGCCCGCCATTCGCCTTGTCCACTAACCCGGTTGACTGATGAATCGTGCCACGCGTCTCCGCATATCGATTTTGGTAAATCACCAGCGCCCGCTTACCGCCCCGCGCATTAGAATACGCGTAGACGTTCTCGTCCACCGTCCCATCTTCTTTCCAGAAGTCGTAGAGCAGGAAATTTTCGCTCTCCGCAAAGAGCCAGCGAGTGTGCAGCAGCGGCGCGATCTCCCGATTGTGCCGTTCAACCAGTCCTTGATTCGGCGTCTCGTCGTAGCGCGGCCGCTGGTACTCCATTCCGTATTTCTCGGTAAAGCCCTCCACCTGCCCATGACCGAACATTGGCAGACCCGGCAGCGTCGCCATCAAGGTCGCAATGCCGAAGCACTTGTCACCGGTGCCGAATTGATCGATGGCCGTGCGCTCATCCGGATTGCTCATGAAATTGACATAGCGTTTCATGATGCCCGGATCGAACTCCATCGTCTGCTTCAGAAGCCCGCGGTAATGCTGGTTGTCTTCGTCGCGCAACAGGTTCATGAACGCGCTGTTATACACGCGGTGCATGCCCAGCGTGCGGACGAAGTAGCCCTCCATCATCCAGAAGGCCTCGGCCAACAGCAGTGTTCCAGGCACTTCAGCCGCGACGCGATCTACCACTTCGCGCCAGAACTCCACCGGGATGCGCGCATCGAACTCCGGCGTCGGCATGCTGTACTCCGCCCGCGACGGAATCGCGCCGCCAGCACCCGGCGCCGGATACCACAGCCGCTGGATGTGCCGCTTCGCCAGAGTCATCGCCGCATCGAAGCGGATGATGGGAAACAGCCGCGCCACATGCAGGATGGTCTGAATCACCTGTTCGCGCACTACGGGATTCAGATAGTCCAGTTGCGCCGTATCGTTCCAGGGAAAGCTCGTGCCATCGTTGCCGTGGTAGACGTAGCGCGTATCGCCCGTCCACTTATCGCGACGCTGGAACACCACCGCGGCATCCGTCTGCTCGTAATAGTGGTCTTCGATCTTGATCTCCACGCGACCGTCGCTCGACAGATCAGGCCCGTTGAAGCTATAGGCCGGGTATGGCGAGTCGTAGCGCGAGAGAAACCACTCCGGGTGCTCGATCACCCAGGTAGAGTCGATGCCCATGTGATTCGGCACCATGTCGCTGGCCAGCCGAACGCCGAACCTCCACGCCTGGTCGCGCAGCCGAATGTAGGCCTCATAGCCGCCGAGATCGTCTGCGATGCGGTAGTCATAGAGCGAATAAGCAGACGCGACAGCATCTTCTTTTCCGCACAAATGTTTGATCGTGCGCGAGGCGCGGCTCCGTTCCCACAATCCGATCAGCCACAGTGAGTTCATGCCGCGGTTGGCGAGCGTTGCCAGTTCCTGGTCCGGTATCTGATCGAGCCGGGTGATAGAGCGCCCGTACTGCTTGCTCAGTTGCGCAAGCCACACATAGGTGCTCTTCGCAATCAGCACGGCGCTCGGCATCCAGTCCTGATCGGGACTGAAGCGCTCGTATTCATGCTGGATCACCGCGAAATCTGGCAGATCCACACGGCCGCCGAAGTCGCCGGCATGACCGCGCCGTCCCCGCCGCCGTCGCTCCGCCATCTCGTCGGGAGGATGGAAGCGCATCCAGATGGCGACGTCTTCCTCTTTCAACACGTCCATCGCAAGCAGCAGACGGCGCAACGCAACATCGCCAATGATCCGGCTCCACTTGTTGCGGATGAAGGCAAGTTGCCCGCTCAGCGAATCGGGGGACGCAAGAGCAGGAGCCCGCAGCAAATCGATCAGGTTCGCGGCCTCATCCCCGACGGGCGGCTTGGTGGCGAAGAAATCCTTCAGACCGCCGGTGACATGGGGATACGGAGTCTGCTCTCCTAGTGGCGCATCGTCGAAGAGTTCGAGGAACGGCTGAAATGCCGGATTGGCATTCGCCAACCACAGCATCATCATCTCTTCGAAAGCCGCCTCGCGGTGCGGAATGCCATCCGTGCTCCCTGCCAGCCATTCTTTCGCCGTTTCCTCGCCACGATAAACCCTCGATCCGGGGAACTCCGTGACGAACCGCAGCAGTAACTGATCGAAGCGGTCCGCACCCACGCGCGTAGAAAACCACTCGAGCGCCTCGGAAATAGCATGGGGCGCAATCGACCTGCGGTAGTGCTCGATGAGCAGATGACTCGCCTCGTCGATGAGTCCCATGGCGAATAGCGCGCCTGGATTGACGACGCGCTCCGGATCCTGCGCGATGTTCTGTCCGACCCCGCGCACTTCGTTCATGCGGTGCGCCAGCTCACGGCTGGCCTTCACGTCGGCAAAGATGACGTTGCCGTTAAAAGAGAACAGCGCCTGATCGGTCTGGTAACGATCGCGAGCTGCACGCGAGATATGGAATTCCATCAGGACCATGTGCCTGCTTTCCTTTTCTTTACACGCTCGGGCCGCTGCACCGTCCCGGTGCACTAAGAACTCGACTCTACACGGTTCTTCATACTAGAGATGAGGTCCAACACCGAACAGTGACCCGCTAGCCCTCATCTATGCCTTGGAAACCCCAAATACGATGCAATTTGCGACGCGTGGACAGTCACGGCCCTACACATGCACATCCAGTTCGACGCGTCCGCCGTTTGCGAAGACAGCCCGCGGCAGAAAGACCGCGTTGCCCTCGATCGTCCCGATAGATGCCGAACGGAGAACTCCTCCCGCCGGCGGATGGATGTGCAGATGAACCTCGCCGCCGAACCCGGCAGGCGCTTCCATGACAGCGTGCCAACTGCTGTCGCTGGTCGCTTCCGTCGTCCAGGCAATTATTCCGAAACGCGTCGGGCACTTCCGCACCACGATCCGTTCCCCTTTCGCAAACCAGTGCTTCGGTGCCGCTTTTTGCAGGTGGCAGACTTCGCGGTGATTCTCCTCATAACAAAGCAGCCAGCGTAAGCCCAGCGTGGGCTGCAACGCGCTATTCACCACAGCTGACCACCCCCAAGGCGCTCCGTCGCCTGGATAGCCGCCCGGGATGTATGCATCTTCCGGCGAGTAGCGACTCCCTGAATCGGCCGCATAGCACACCAACGCATACAAAGTCAGCAGAAACGGGCGGTAGTCCTCCTGGCGAATTTTCACCGCAAGCGTCCCGTGCTCCGTGAAGTTCGAACAGCGCGGGACATCGCCATCTGTGCTCAGTCCGCAGATCTGCTCTCCGGCCAGTTCGCGATGTTTCAGATGACCAAGGTCCAGAGCCGGCACACCCCAGTCCGCCAGGAACCAGTCCATCATGAAGCGATGATTTTCGTAGCTCGACAGGTCGGTCGGCTTGCGCGAGATATCGTTCGGCTCGAAGGGTGTAATTCCGGCTGCACGCATCTCCTGAGTGGACGCAGCAATCGTCGCCTCGTATCGAAGCCTGGATATTCTGACGCATCTCCGCCGCAACCGCTGAATAGCGATCTGCTAGAGCGCTGAGACTGCGATCATTGTTCGCAGCACCTATTGCATCCAACGCTTTTGCATAGTCTGCAAAGCCGCGCCAGACGCATGCGGCGTTCTGGTAGTAAAACGGATGCGAGTCGGGATAGTCATTCGCAGGATCGCCCAGATCGGCTTCCGGAGAGCCCCAGATCAGTCCATAGCGTCGGTCGTTTTTCGCAAAACGCTGCTTGCCGTACTCGTAGCGGGCAAGCACGTAACCCAACATGCGCTCGAGCGCAGGCTGCTGCTGGAGCAAACCATTTGCCTCTCGCGTGTACCAATAGTCCCGCGCCGCGTTGGAAAGGAAGATGCCGACATTCAGCGGCGCCTCCACCTGGTCCTGCGTGTTGTAGAGGAAGTTCCCATCCGCCAGCACATACTTGTCGAGATAGTGCTGGATGTAAGGACGGCTCGCACCAGTCAGACCCCACAATTGCTGCGCCCAGATGAACTCATAATGAGCCACCGGAAACAGCGCATGGCTCCGC
This sequence comes from uncultured Acidobacteriaceae bacterium, assembly GCA_963758545.1. Lineage (GTDB taxonomy): Bacteria > Acidobacteriota > Terriglobia > Terriglobales > Acidobacteriaceae > KBS-83. The sequence goes on from CAVWVY010000004.1 coordinate 129,763, forward strand.
TCTGGAATCTTCGTGTACCCGCCCTCACCGATCTGATACGTCGGTTCCAGCCCGCGATAGCTGCATCGGCACAGCGTAATGCCGGCGCGCGCAGAGTCGAGTAGCCACGGGTCGGGAATCTCCACCTGCATGGTGTCTTCGTAGAAGCTGTGCCAGCGGTTCCATATGCCCGCCAGCGCGCTGAAGAAGCCCCCGGACGAGGTGTTCCAGTAGTGCTCCGCATAGGCGCGTCCATCCGAATCATGCACCAGCATCCCGGGCCCGTCGTAGCTTGCGACATCTTCCGCCGGAATCGTCATCCGCATGCGCGCGATGGGCTGCGCCTCCGCGCCCGGCGGCAGCAGCATCATCACTTCATAACCGCAGCCGTACTCCGGATTCCAGACTGCAATATCCGCCACCGGAAGATAGCCGCCGAGCAGCGTGCGCTTGCTATACCCGTGCTGATATGCGTACCGCTCGGGCCCGGCAAATGGGAAGTAATTGGAGGGATCAAAGAGCCGTCCCTCCAGATCGGGCGCCCACTCCGCCTGCGGGTTCTTCTTCGGCTGCCGGCTCGTGCCATCCGCCTCCAGATACACCGAGCCCAATGGGCCCGCTTCCTCATTCGCAACCAGCGTCCAGCCGATGAACTCCGCTCCTAATGCCGCCACATTCTCGTAACAGGGGTCCTCATTCGACTTCAGAATGTAGTCACCCGTCACATCTGGGCCTTGTGGCACCCGCAGCGGGCGCTCCAGCTTCACACCATGCGGCGTATCAGTCGGCCGCGGCCGCACCTTGCTCAAGTCTCCAATTTGCTTCGGAATCAAAGCAATCGTGCCCCCGCGCTCCGTCACATAGGCGATTGCTCCGCGGTGCGTCGCATGCTTTTCAAAGACTGCGGTCATCACGCCGTTCATCTCCACTGTCGTAAGCAGCACCCAGCCCGCAATGTTTTCTCCGTGCGCGACACGTTGGTTCGCGGCGCCACGGCTCGCTGTCGCGCTTTTCCCATCGATGGCGCTCACATTCGGCGGCGTCGCCAGTGCCGCCTTTTCTTCGGGCAGAAACGCGCTGTACTCGTTCACAATGCGTCCCGGATGATACGCGCGCGACGGATGTGGCACGGCAAACAGCTCTCGGGCAGAGCTCAGCGTGCCCGCGGTTCCCGCCGCGGAAAGGAGTTTCAGAAAGTCTCGTCTGTCCAAATCGAAGATCTCTCCTTTATCTCTCATGTGCGGTTGTCGCGCGATAAAGAACGCAGGCATGCGGCCCCAGCCGCACCGTCAGCCGCTCTGCGGGCTTGCTTTCGGTGTGTTCCCAAAGATTGCGCAATGAATATTTGCCCGGAGTCCATCCAAGCTGTGCCCAGGAATAGCTCAACTCCTCCGGATGATCGGTTGTATTAAATACCGCGACGTACTGGCCGCCTCCATGCAGCGCTGCCGCCGTCCAGACACTTGTATTCGCCGTTTGAATCACGGCGCGGTTGTCCGTCGAATGCTGATTGACGGTAAGAACTTCATCATTGGTTAGCAGCGCCGTTGTCGCCGGATCGCTGTGCGGCAGGTCGCCGCCCATCATCAGCGGCGATCGGAATATGCACCACAGCGTCATCAGCGTGCGCTGCTCCGCAGGCGAAAGACGTGTCTGCCGCGCCTTACCCCAACCCGGGGACGGCCCCAGGTAGCCCAAGGGCAGCATGTCCGCATCCGGCCAGTGACCCGGCTCGCTCAGCGGCGCCCACTTCGCGACGCGCGGAAATTGATCACCCACGCCTTGCGGATACTCGACATTGCTGTGCCATTCGTCCCATACATCATCGGAAATCCGCCACATCTGCGCATACTTCCGCATCTCATCGACCTTGTCGATGGGCGCCGGACCGGGCGACAGGCTCAGCACAATCGGGCGGCCGGTCTTTCGAAGCGCATTGCTCAGCATCCGGATCTCCGCGCCTTTATAAGGACGCGATGCGATGCAGTCCACCTTGATCAGATCGACGCCCCATCCGGCGTACAGTCGGGCAATCGAATCGTAATATGCCTGTCCCGCCGCCGTGCCCTTCAGGTCGAAATTGTCGTGGTTCCAGTTGCAGGTGCCGGCGGTGTTTGCCGCATCGCCGGCACGGAAGCTCGAGCCGTCAATGGGCAAATTCCGTCGAACCGCCCCGCGGGGAATGCCCTGCAGGATATGAATGCCAAATTTCAGACCCTTTGCATGCACATACGCGGCAAGCGGGGCGAATCCGGCTCCCTGCGCCGCGGACGGAAAGCGGTTGAGAGCCGGCGTGTAACGGCCCTTGTCATCCATCGCATACTTGAAATTGCTGGCATTGCCTTCAGCAATTGGGTTGGTGACAAACCATTCCATATCCACCACAACGTATTGCCACCCGTGCTGCTTCAGATTTGCAGCCATCCAGTCCGCGTTCGCTTTCACTTGCTCTTCGCGCACGGTTGTCCCATAAGAATCCCAGCTGTTCCATCCCATGGGAGGTGTCGCGGCCAGAATTGGCGCCGAAACATGTACAGGTGTCTGGCCGGGCAGATCCATGCCAATGCAAGCGCACATAAGAAGCAGCGCTCCGGAAAGGTAACTTCGGATGCACACAGCCATTTCACCTCGTCGTTATGGAATAAATGGCGAACAAGCCGCCATACTACCGGAAGGAAGGCGGCGGCTTCGCGTGACAAGCATAGGACGTGCGCGCCGGAGTTCAAAACTATTGGCTTCATGCGCGAAGAATGATAACGTTAACCGGAGGCGTCTGGTGGCAGATCACCTCCGTGTTGCGCAGGAGCTCTCTACGTTCCATTCCTAGCCAGGTTGTTCAACCGCGATGGCCCGGTGATACGCTCTTGTTCTGACAGCGCCGACTGCCCGGCGTACAAGGGCAGGGCATAGGGAAGGAAGGTTGCGTGCCACCTCCACGGAAGGCTCCAAAGCGCCGCCAATCTGGACCCACCATCACCGACGTCGCGCGCGAAGCCGGCGTCGCCATTATGACCGTGTCTCGCGTCGTCAACGGCGGCAGCTATGTCAGTCCCGCGACCGAAAAACGTGTTCGAGCCGCGATCCGGCGTCTCGGTTACACGCCCAATGAGGCCGCGCGCATGCTCAAGGGTCAGCGAGCGCGCATGATCGGCCTCGTGGTTCCCGACCTGGCCGACTCCTTCTTCGCCACCTGCGCCAATGCCGTGCAGGAAGTTGCTGGAACCCACGGATACATGACGCTGATCGTCACCTCGGAACGCAGCGTCGAGAGAGAGTCGAACGAGATCGCGATGATGGCCGCGCGCCGCATCGCCGGCCTGCTCATCGTGCCGTCGCGCGAAGACGCAGATCGACGCTTGCGCGAGCTGCAACAGTCGGAAATCCCACTCGTAGCGCTTGATCGCACCATCGATGGCGTCGATGCCGGTCAGGTCATTGTTGAGAATGCCGGGGGCGCGGAAGAAGCTGTCCGGCATCTCATCGCGCATGGCCACCGCCGTATCGCGTGCATCGGCTACGACGCGAAGGTTTACACCATCAATCAGCGGATCCAGGGTTACCGGCGCGCCATGAAGGAGGCGGGCCTGAAACCGGAAGTCTGGAGCAACCTGACCACGGCTCCTGCCACCGAGATACTGCTGCGACGTCTGATGAGCGAAGCTGAGCGGCCAAGTGCCCTCTTCACACTGAACAACGTTACGACCATCCACGCGCTGCAGGCCATCCGCGCCATGCATCTGCACCTGCCCTCCGATCTGGCGATGATCGGATTCGACGATCTCGAATTGGCTCCCCTGCTGGACACGCCGCTCACCGCCGTTCGCCAGCCCGCACATGAGATGGGACGCAGCGCGGCCCGCATGCTCTTCGATATGATTCGCCACTCTCACGATGTGGGCACGGAGGCGTAAACCGGAGCGGCGCATCGTGTTACCCACAGAGCTGATACTGCGTTCGTCCTGCGGCTGCAATCATCAAGACGGCTGATCTGGCCTCTCCGCATCCATCCTGCCGCCATAGGGATCGTTTGGCTTGTGCAATCCTGCTCGATCGCGGATATTTGAAAAATGTCAAAAGAAATCCAGCATCTGCAGCAATCGCCCGAAATCCTGCTTGCCGAGTTCGATGCCAAGCGGAAGCGGCTCTGCGACCAGATGGCCGCCTCCGGTCTCGGCGCCGTCCAACTGCAGCGGACAGAGAACATCGCCTGGCTCACCGCCGGCCGCGTCGATCGCCGCGTTCTCCTGCCCTCGGCACTCGGCATCGCCACTATTCTTCTGCTCCGCAGCGGAGAGGCTTTCTATCTGGCGCCCGACAATGAAGCACGCCGCCTGGCTGAAGAGGATTACTTAGGACTTCCCTTCACCGCCATCACCGCGCCGTGGTACGCCGCGGACTTTTCCATGAAGATTCACGCGCTCGCCGGCGAGGGCCGCATCGCCGCGGACACTACGCCGGAAGGAGCCTCACTCCTGCTAAACCAGCGCGCCTCTCTCTTAGACACGGAGATAGAGCGATACCACTGGCTCGGGCGAAACACCGCGCAGGTTGCCGCCAGTGTGTTGCAATCGCTCCAGCCGGGAATGACCGAGCGCAGTATGGCTGCGCGCGTCGCATCGGGCCTGCTGGAGCGCGGCATCGAGCCCTCTGTCCTGCTCATCGCCGCCGACGACCGCATCTTTCGCTACAAACATGCGGTGGCACAGAACGCGACCCTCCAGCGTTTCGGCATGCTGAACCTCTGCGCGCGCCGTTGGGGTCTCTCGATTTCCATCACCCGCTTCGTTCATTTCGGCGCCATGCCGCAGACTCTTCAGGACGCCTTCGGAGTCGCGGCCCAGGTGAATGCGCGTCTCGTTCGCCGCGACGAAAGAAGGCGCGTCTGCAGCAGAGCTCTTTCGGGTTGCAGCAGACGCTTATGCTGCGCTCGGTCATCCCGGCGAGGAACTGCGCCACCATCAGGGCGGTGCCACTGGCTACGCGGAACGCGAGTGGTTAGCCAAGCCCGCGGGCACAGAGCGCGTTGTCAACAATCAGGCCTTCGCCTGGAATCCCTCCGTCGCCGGCGGAAAGGCAGAGGATACCGTTCTGCTGCGCAACGGCAAAATCGAATTGCTCACCCGCACACCCGATCTGCCCGTGGTTTCGACGAGCGCCGGCGAACGCATCGTAGAATCCGCCGGCGTGCTCGTCCGCTAGAGCGAGAGCCTATTCAGGCATCGCCACCGATCCGCTCACGTCAAAGCTGCCGGTCACGTGCTCCGCGGCCGAGGGCTGCGCCCCGCCAATCATCACCGAATACTTCCCCGGCCGGACGCTGCGCTTGCCCTGCTGGTCCACCGTGCTCAAGTCGCGCGGCGTCAGCGTGAACGAAACCGACTGGCTAGCGCCCGGCGCAAGATGCACACGCGTCATGCCCCTCAGCGCTGGATTGCCTTCTCCGCCTGCGGCAGCAAGATAAAGCTCCGCCACCTCGTCGCCGGCGACCTTTCCATCGTTTCGTACCGTGACATGCGCATCCACCGGTTCGCCAGCCTTCACCTTGGCCGTCGATAGCTCCAGGCTCCGAATACGAGAAATGCGTGTAGCTCAGCCCATAGCCAAAGCCATACAGCGGCTTGCCTTTGAAGTAGCGATAGGTGCGGTTCTGCAGCGAATAGTCTTCAAACGGCGGCAACTGCTCCGTTGATGCATAAAAGGTCACCGGAAGCCGGCCGGCAGGATTGTTCTTGCCGGAGAGCGTCTCCGCAATCGCCGCGCCACCCTCTTCGCCCGGATACCAGGCTTCGAGAATCGCCGCAGCATGCTGCTGCGCCCAGTTCACAGCCAGCGCGCTGCCGTTCATGCAGGACCACCACCAGCGGCTTGCCGGTCGCAGCCAGCGACTCGAGAAGCTGCTGCTGCGCGTCGGGCAGATCGATATCCGTGCGGTCGCCACCGGAGAATCCCTTCACTTGTATCGGCATCTCTTCGCCTTCAAGCTCCGAGGTGAGTCCGACGAAGGCGACCACAGCGTCTGCCTGCTTTGCGGCGGTGACAGCCTCCGCGCGCAGCGGCTCTAGCGGTGGCTTCCAGCGAAACGAAATACCCGCGCCAAAGATCGGCGACTGGTGCGTGTACTCAAGCTGGAAGGCATGCGGCTGCGTGTCGGCAAAGTGCAGCACAAAGTCCGGATGGTCACGGCGGCGGAACTCCTTCGGCTCGCCCGTGTCGTGCTTCGCAACAATCTTGCCTTCAAAGGTGACGGCATAGGTCTCGCGATCGTGGCACGGGTAGCAATCGCCTGTGTCCACATTGAACGTGTAATCGCCGGGAGCAGGCACAGCAAGCGTGCCGGTCCAGCGAACGCTGAAGGCCTTCGCCGGCACATTCGGTGCTGGTGAAGCCGCATTCCAGTCGAACTCGATGCCGTGTTCTTCGCGCGTCAAGGCCGGTGTGCCGGAGAAATTCGTATTTGCAAAATATTCGCCCTTCACGTGCAAGGCAGTGCGAGGCACCGGCAGCGAAACCCCGTCCACATACGGCGATCCCTGCGCGTAGACCACCTTTGCATCCGCGAACTCCTTCGCGATGCCATCCACCGGCAGCACCGGATGCGATGGTGTTCCGTTGTAGTTTCCTTCCAGCGCGATGAGCGAAGCCGCATTCGGCCCGACACGGCAAGCGTTTTCACGTTCCGCAAAGGCAAAGTCTCATGATCATTCTTCAGTAGCACCATCGCCTTATTCGCCACCTCACGCGCGAACTCGCGATGTGCCTCAGAATCCACCTGTTCGAAAGGGATGCGTGCGTACGCGACTGACGACGGCGGGTCGAACATGCCCAGCTTGCATACGCGCCGTAAACAGCCGCTTTACGGCCGTATCCATTGCGCTCTCCGGCAGCAAGCCTTGCTTCACTGCCTGCGGCAGAGAATCGTACTCGTCGCCGCAGCTTGTATCTGTGCCGGCCAGCACGGCCTTCGCGCTAGCATGCGCTGCATCCGGGCTGTAAGTGGTGGCCAGTCGTGCTGAAGAAGTCGGAGATCGCTCCACAATCCGATGTGACAAATCCCTGGAACTTCCATGCGCCGCGCAGCTTCTGCTCCAGCAGCAACGGGCTCGCGCACGCCGGGATCCCATCGATCGCGTTGTAAGCGCACATAATCGAATCCGCCTTGCCTTCGGTGATAGTTGCGCGGAAGGCCGGCAGATACGTGTCCTCAAGATCAAAAGGCGATGGCGTGACATTGAAACGGTGTCGCGCTGACTCCGGCCCGCTGTGCACCGCGAAGTGCTTCGGCGTCGCGATCGTCTCGTAATACTTCGGATCGTCGCCCTGCAGCCCCTTCACAAACGCCACCCCTAACCGGGAGGTCAGGTATGGATCTTCGCCGTATGTCTCCTGGCCGCGACCCCAGCGTGGGTCGCGAAAGATATTGATATTTGGCGACCAGATAGTCAGCCCGAAGAAGATCGAGTGAATATCCTGCGCGAACGGCCTCTTCATACTTCGCGCGCGCCTCTTCCGCAATCACGGTGGACACGCGATGCACCAGGTTCGGATCCCACGTCGCAGCCATCCCTATCGCCTGGGGGAAGACCGTAGCGTAGCCGGAGCGCGCGATGCCGTGCAGACCCTCGCTCCACCAGTCATACGCTGGAATCCCCAGCCGCGGAATCCCGGCGCCTGGTGCCGCATCTGCGATGCCTTTTCTTCCAGCGTCATGCGGCCGACAAGATCATCGACCCTTTGCGACACCGGTAGAGACGGATTCTGAAACGGAAAGGAAGGTACCTGTTGCGCAGAAACGGACATAGCGGCAACCAATATGGCGGCGGCGATCTGACCAGCAGGAAAATGCGATCTTTCTCAAGGACATCCTCCAAGGATGTCCACCACTCTAACCCCACCAACGCGCTGCAATCTAGAAGTCGTGCGCGGAATTCGCCTGTTCTGCTGAGAGATGCGGGGCAGCCTCGGCGCGTTCGATGGTGTGGCGTGCCGCCGCATCGGCAAGAGCCCATCCCGTCAGTAGCAGCACCGGCGCGGGCCCAGGCACAACGTCCGCCAGTTCCCCCAGCGTGCTCCATTGGATACTCTGGTCTGGCTGTGCCGCACGGCTGATCACACAGCAGGGCATGGCGGGTGCATCGCTTGCCTCGAGGCGCTCGTCGGCGAAAGCGCGAAAGCTGCGGCCCGGCATATACACCACTCGCGTCACCGACTCCTCCGGCGCAGTCTGATCCGCGAGAGCCGCCTTATGGCCCGTGTGCAGTTCGACACTCGATGCGCTGCGGCGGTCTGTCAGCGAGCAGCCAATCTGCGCCGCGGCAGCAAATGCAGCCGTAATGCCGGGCACCACCTGGAACGGAATATCCGCAGCGCGCAGAGCATCCATCTCCTCCGCCGCCCGCCCGAATACCAGAGGATCTCCGCTCTTCAACCGCACCACGCTCAACTGCTGCCGCGCCGAGTCGATCATCAGCGAATGGATCTCCGACTGACGCACCCGCTTCACGCCGCAGCGCTTGCCTACGCTGACCACCAGCGCCTGGCCGCCCGCCATGGCAAGCACGGCAGCCGGAACCAGATCATCGTGAAGCACCAGGTCCGCCGACCGCAATAGTGCGGCAGCCTTCACCGTCAGCAGTTCCGGGTCGCCCGGACCCGCGCCGACCAGATAGACAGTTCCCTTTTCCGCAACGGTCATGTCAGCCACCATGATCCTCGATCCTGCCGAGGCGTTTCCAACGCCATGGCGCGCGATGGGCATTCAGGCGAGTCGCACACATCGCGGGTCGCCAGCGCGCGCAGCAGATGATTGCGCTCTGCACCTGCCGGATGCGTCGCAAGCACCTCGCGCCGCAGCGCGCCGAGCCGTTCCAGCCATGGTCCGGTTCCCTCATCCAGCAACAGCTCCAACTGTTCCCGCAGCCGCTGCGCAAAGGCCGGGCTTTCCCCCGCCGTCGAGATGCCGATCTGCAACGGGCCTCTCCGCACCACCGAGCCAAAATAAAAATCGCAGAATGGCGGATCGTCTACAGCATTCACCAGCACACCCGCAGTCACGGCATCGGCGTAGACGGCGTGATTTACCTCGACCTTGTCCGTCGCCGCAATCACCAGTTGCTGCCCCCGAACGTCTTCTGCCGCATAGCGCCGTCGCCGCCATTCGAGCTTTCCATCTTCCGCCAGCTCCCGAATCTCACTTCGCGCCTCCGGAGCCACCACCGTGATCTTCGCTGCACATTCCAGCAGACTGCGCACCTTCTGCAGACCGACGGCACCTGCCTCCGACGACCAGGCACGGACGGCCTTCCAGCTTCACGAATATTGGCAGCAGCGGAACACTCACTATCCCACCTCGACTGGAACACGGCCCGTCGGTTTATCCCGCTCTACGGCAGCAGCAGAGGCATCCCCAGCTAGAAAACCGCGCAACTCGTCATTGCTATGCCGCGTCAGAAACGATCGCAGGCTTTCATCGTCCCAGCGTTCGTCCAGATACCCGCGCAAGTAGGCGCTCCAGCGACTCCGGCACCTGCGTTGCCGGGCAACGATAGCCCACCGTACGCGCAATCGCCGCATCTCCGCCTGCGCTGCCGCCCACACAGAAATAATAAGCGTCCACCAGCGCGCCGTTGTGCTTGATCTTTTTGCCCTCAATGCCGACATCGGCAATCCAGTGCTGGCCGCAGCCATTCGGGCATCCCGTGACGTGCAGCCGCAACTGCTGATCGAACTCCGGCAGCCGGGTCTCCATCTCCTCCACCAGCCAGCGCGTAAACCCCTTTGTCTCCGTGATCGCGAGCTTGCAGAACTCGGTGCCGGTGCAGGCAATGGCGCCCCGCCAGAACTGCGAACCCTCGACCTTCAGGTCGATCTCCGCAAGCTCCTTCACCAGCGCGTCCACATTCCGCTTCGGCACGTTGACGAAGAGCAGGTTTTGCATCGTCGTTGTCCGCAGCTCGCCCGAACCGAATCGCTCGGCCAGCTCTGCCGCGGCGGCAAGCTGATCGCCGGTCAACCGCCCGCGCAGCACAGATGCTCCGACGTAGTACAAATCCGCCTGCCGCTGCCGATGAACGCCCACATGGTCACGCAACGTATCCTGCGGAATCGTCTCCTCGCCGGCGGGGTCGAGCTGGAACGGCAATCGCGCCTGAAGCTCGTTCAGAAAGCTTTCGGCAGTCCACCCTTCTTTCAGAAAGAGGTGCTTTAGACGCGCTCGATCGCGACTCTCACGCAGCCCTTGCTGCTCGCGGAAAATCGTCGTGACCGCTTTCACGACTTCCACAGCCTGCTCACGCCGCACAAAGGCATCCAGCCGCACGGCGAGGTGCGGATCCTTTGACAGTCCGCCGCCCACACGTAATGAGAAGCCCAGTTCCAGCCCCCGACGCGCCGGCGACAGCCCAACATCATTGATCTCCGGATACGAGCACCACGAGCCGCAGCCCGTCACCGAAACCTTGAACTTGCGCGGCAGGTTGTAGAACTCCTCATTGCCGGCGAGCGCCAGCGCCACCGATCGCGAGATCGGCGATGCATCAAAAAGCTGGTCCGACGCCAGCCCAGCCAGCGGACAGCCAGTCACGTTACGGACCACATCGCCGCACGCGCCGCGCGGCGAAAGCCCAACTGCATCAAGCCGATCAATGATCTCCGGCAGGCTCTCGATCGTCAGCCAGTGAAGTTGGATCGCCTGCCGCACCGTGATATCAGCCAGGTTGCGCCCATGCTGCCGTGCGATTTCTGCAATCGCCGCTCGCCTGCGCGGACGGTCAGCATCCCGTTCGTCGCCGGAATGCGCAGCATGAAATATTCACTCTGCTTGCCCTCGCCGCCTACGCCGCCCAGCGCTCCCGCTCCATCGCCCTGCGTGTAGATGCCCCACCACTTGAAGTACAGGCTGGCCCACTCCGGCAGCACACTCCCGCGGCCCTCCGCGGCAAAGCGGCGCACCTCGTCAAACGCCGCCCACGGATTCTTCTCCCGTTTCAGGCGCTCGGTTCTCTGCGCCTTTGTCTCTTTCGGCTGAATGGCCTGGGTCATGCCCGTCCCTTCTGTTGTGCCCGCACGGTAAAAAAAGGAAAGCCCAACTGCAGAATGACTGCGGTTGGGCTCTGATTCGTTGATAGTGATGAAGTTAGATCACTGGCTCATCGAACGGCACCCACGCAGCCGCGTGCGCAACAACAGCTGCAGCAACAGGCGGCCGGGATGGAGATGAGCAACACTACTTTTAAGCTACCGCTCCCGGTCTTTTACGTCAAATCAGTATGGGCCCAAAAGTACTCATGGACGGAGGTTCCACCTCAATGTTTACGCCTTGGCCAATCGGTTTTGTCAGCACTCCTTACAAGGAGACCAGCGATGTACCCAAGGGGCTCGGCGCCCGGCACGATGCTGAAGGCATCATTACCCTGTTGCCTGATTTTGAGGCCGGTCTCACCGACATCGAAGGCTTCTCGCACCTCTACGTAATCTGGGAGTTCGATCGAGGCGGCCATTTCGAATTGATGGGCACGCCGCCGGCGGACACTCGCCCGCATGGCGTGTTCGCGACGCGCTCGCCACGTCGTCCCAATCCCATCGGCCTCACCGTCGTCGAACTGCTCCGCCGCGATAAGGCAGACCTGCATGTACGGGGCGTCGACATGCTCGATAAAACGCCGATCCTCGATATCAAGCCTTATCTCTCCAGCGTCCCCGCGGAATCGATCCGGCGCGGCTGGCTGGCGGAAGCAGAGGCCCGCAACGGCAGCAAGGCAGCCTCCTGACCGCGGCCATGCGAACCAGTTCCACTCCCCACAGGAATGTGCTGTGCGCTGATATTCCATCCCGTAAGGGCGATCGCCGAGATTCGCATGCCGCTGTGCTCAGAAGCGCGAACCGTCACCATCTGTGATTCGCCCGGAAGCAGCGAAATGTAGTTTTCGGACCAGAATGCCGGCAGCACTGGCGCCCTTTGCGCATCGATCGCCTGAAGGGCAATCTGAAACGCCAGCGCCGGCGAATCGTTCCGCAGCCGAAGCGTCACTCGCCCATCAGCCTCTCTCTTCACCGCTTCTACAGCTACATGCGCGTGCGGCAGGTTCTTCAACGCCGTCAGGTCCGGATCGCTCAACATCGGCGTGGTGCGATAGTCTCCGTGCCCCCAGTCAAACGTCGCGAGCTTCGCCGGAATCCAGTAGAAGTTCTCGCTCACCTCGCGTCCGCGAGCGTCTTTTAGCGTGAGCCGAATGAAATGAAGCGCGCCGCCGCCCGTCAGGACATCCGCAGGTATCTCGAACACACGGTTTGAGCTGTCCGCACCCGCATCGAGCTCCCCCTCATGCTGATACACCGGATGAAGCTGAGGGTCGTACACCGTGCTGGCAACATTCAGCCCCGGAGCAGCCGCATAGGTGCTGTTCACCACGACCACGCTGTGGTCATCGTACGAATACTGCACGTGCAGTGGCTCGCATGCCTTTCGCGCACCGTAGTAGCCTCCACCCGCGGCGAGATAGTAGTCGTACAGATGCCAGATCATCGACGGCCACGCGTTGTTCAGCATCCACTGCACAACCCCCGTCGACTTGTATTTGTTGCGCCCGTACGCCTCGAACATCGCGCGTTCCCCGTCATAAGCCATCGCCTGCGCAAATCGCTCGTACTCTGCGAGCGAGTGGGCCTCCCCATAGCTGTGCTGCATCGCAGCATCGAAAACGTCTGTCGTAGCAAAACCGCCACTGCCATTGTGGTACTGCCAGTCCTCGCCACGCGGCCACAGGCTTGCGGCGGGCAGAAAGCGGCGCAGGCTCGATACCACTGGAATCGCCGGCCCCGGACTCGTCTCCGTGTTAAAGGCCCAGGCGCCACCGTGCTTTCCCGGATCAGTCAGCCAGTACGAGGGAGCAACATAGTCGTAGGGGCCGCTCATCTTCACACCGGTTTCTCCGCTCACCGTGGTGGCGCGCGCGGTAGCCGAAGAGAGCGTCGGATTCGGCCAATGTAACTCGTGCTCGATGGCGAGATACATCTGCTCCACCTTTGGTATCGGTGGATTATCGCTGCCGTTCAGCCATACCAGCAGGCTGGGGTGGACGCGCAGCCGCAGCATCTGCGAGCGCAGCGACGCCTCAGCAACCGCGTAGTTCTCCGGCGACCACTGCGCCCACCGCTCCCACACATCGCAGCAACACCAGCCGGCAATCACCAACACTCCCTGCTCATCCGCCAGCCGGTAGAAAGCGTCCGTCTCCAACTTGCCTTCGAGGCGAATCGCGTTCAGATGCAGGTCACGCACCATCTCAAACTGTTGTTCTAATCGCTGCGGCTGCTCGCGCAGCAGCATGTCTTGGGACCATCCGCCTCCGCGTATCAGTATCGGCCGCCCATTCACGCGAAACAGGCGCGCGCCCTTGTCCGTCAGCTCGGAGGTGACCTCGCGAAGCCCCACCCGCGCAACCGCTTCATCGGACATCGTGCCATTTGCACGGAAGTTCACCCGCAACGTCTCCAGATGCGGATCACCCATCTGATACGGCCACCAGAGCCGCGGGTGTGAAACGTGTAGTTGCGGAAACTGCGCCGGCGTGAAAGCAATGGTGCGGCTTTCCCCGGCATCGAGTGATACCGGCTCCTCAACATGAACGCCGGCGATCGAAACCGATGCGATACCGTGCACCCCGGTTGCGCTCGCATTGTGCAGCTCGCCGTAGATGGTCAGATCTGCAGCTTCTCCGGAGGAGCCGGTCAGATGCGTGTCCACAATTGGCGAGCGCACACTCACCGGCCCGCTTGCGTATAAGGCAACGTCGCCGGTCAGCCCCATGTCCTTGTCCGGCGGAGCCGGGTTCCAGTCAACCCAGTTGATCGCCAGATCGTGCTCCGTCGGCGCAAATGTCTCCACCGCGATTGCATTTTCCCGGCCTGGCGAGAGAAGCTTTGTCACATCGAATTCATACGTGCGGTACGCGCCCGCGACATCGCTCGACGCAGCCAGTTGCTTCCCGTTAATCCAGATATTCGCCCGATAGTTGATGCCGGCAAAGCGCAGCCACAGTGCCCTGCCCCGCGCCGCGCGCGGCACCGTAAAGCGTGTGCGATACCACCATGGGCACGCATAGGGGCTGTTCGGAGACATGGGCAGCCGCGAGAATATCTTCCCAATCGGATAGTCCGTCCCCGGAATGTTGCGCAGGTTCCGTCCGAAATAAGGATCAGGGAACTCTCCGTCGGCAACCTGCGCGGCCAGCACCGTCGACGGCACAACTGTCACCTGCCATGCATGCGCCGTCGGCTGATACGAAGCCGACGACAATTCCGCCCCACTCGCCGTGACCTTGCATCCGGAGGCGAGCCACCAGCCCTCATGCAGCCGCAGCAGTGGCCCCGCGGCTTCCTGCGCGCGCGCCCACGAAGCAGAGAAAAGAATCAGGATGACGAACGCGCTCAGTCGACGGACGATGCGCTCGCGCTCTCCTGTACCGCCTGTGTGAAGTATGGGATGCAAAGACTCAGACCCTCCCGCAGTTGGACTTTGGGCTCCCAGCCTAGCACCATACGCGCGCGCGTGATGTCCGGACGCCGCCGTGCCGGATCATCCTCCGGCAGGGGAAGCGATCGCAGCCTGCTCCCGGAGCCGGTCACCGCAAGAATTTCTTGAGCGCATTCGGCAATCGTCCACTCCACCGGGTTGCCGATATTCACCGGCTGATGCTCCTCGCTGCGCGCAAGCCGGATGATGCCGTCGATCAGGTCCGTCACGTAGCAGAACGAACGCGTCTGCGATCCATCGCCATAGATCGTCAGGTCCTCGCCGCGCAAAGCCTGCATCAGAAAATTGGAGATCACACGGCCGTCGTTCGGCTGCAACCGCGGCCCATACGTGTTGAAGATCCGCACAATCCGTGTGTTCGCGCCTCGGTAGCGGTGATACGCCATCACAGTCGCCTCGGCAAAACGCTTCGACTCGTCGTACACCGAGCGTGGCCCGATCGGATTCACGTGCCCCCAGTAGCTTTCCGGCTGCGGGTGCACCTCGGGATCGCCATAGCACTCCGACGTCGACGCGTGCAAATACACGGCGTGATAGCGGCGCGCAATATCGAGCGTGTTGAAGACGCCATATGCGCCCACCTTCAGCGTCTCCGGCCCCAGTTTCAAGTAATCGGCAGGACTCGCCGGCGAGGCCATGTTGAAGATCGCATCCACCTGCCCTGGCTCAAATGGTTGGCAGATATCGCGCTCCAGCAGCGAAAAGCGTGATTCGCTCTGCAGATGCTCCAGGTTCGCCAGCCGGCCGGTGGCAAGGTTATCGACACCGATGACGGTGTGCCCCTCGCCGAGCAACGCATCGCTCAGATGCGAACCGAGAAAGCCCGCCGCACCCGTCACCAGGATTCGCATCTTCTTCAACGGGTGTCGCTCCTCAATTGAATCTCGCAACAGCCTCCGCAATCGCTCATGGGGCGTGCCGCGCTCCCGCTCTCTCCCGCGCCGGATACATCGCCGGCCGGCCGACGCTCAGATAGGTGAAGCCGCGGTCCAACATCTCCTGCGGATCGTACAGATTTCTTCCATCAATAACGATCGGATAGCGCAGCGCCGCCTGCAGCTTTTCCAGATCGAGCTCGCCGAACTGCGGCCAGTCGCTCAGGATGAGCAGCGCATCGGCATCCTTCGCCGCAGAGTAGACGTCCTCTGCATATTGCATCGCAGGGCCGGCAGGCAGCTCAGCCTTGGCCCGTTCGGTCGCTGCCGGATCGAAAGCAACAACCGTGCAGCCCTCCGCGAGCAGCATGCGGATAATCTCAAATGCAGGCGATTCCCGGACGTCATCCGTGCCGCCCTTGAAAGCCAGCCCCAGCACGGCCAGCCGTTTACCGCGGAAGGTCCACAGCGCCGAGCGCACTTTGTTGAAGAACCGCCGCTTCTGCTGCTCGTTAATCTTTTCCACTTCGCTCAGAATGCCGAAATCAACGCTCAACTGCTCGGCAACATAGCGGAATGCGGCAACGTCCTTGGGGAAGCAGGAGCCGCCATACCCAATGCCGGCGCGCAAAAACTGGCTGCCGATGCGCTTGTCCAGCCCCATGCCCCGCGCCACCTCTTCCACGTTGGCATCCACCGCCTCGCAGACATTCGCCACCGCGTTGATGAAGGAAATCTTCATCGCGAGAAACGCGTTCGACGCATGTTTGATCAGTTCTGCGGCCTTGGTGGACGTTTGCAGCAAGGGCGGCGGATCGGAGATCGTGCAACGACCAATGATGGCGCCGTCGCTCTTGTAGTAATCGCCGGACGTCAACGGCGCATAGATGTCTTTCAAAATCTCGGCAGCCTGCTTGTTGTCCGCGCCAATCACGATGCGATCCGGATGCAGGAAGTCTGCCACCGCCGTGCCTTCGCGCAGAAATTCGGGATTCGAAGCCACGTCGAAGTTGGTGCTGGAAGTGCCATTACGCTCCACCACGCGGCGAATCCACTCGTTTGTGTATACCGGCACGGTGCTCTTTTCGACGATCACCTTGTAGGTGCCGATGCAGCGCGCAATCTGCGTCGCCACCGCGTCCACATACGATAGATCGGCATTCCCTGTGTCGGATTGCGGCGTGCCCACCGCGATAAAAATCGCTTGCGCATTCCGCGTAGCCTCGGGCAGGTCTGTGGTGAATTTCAACCCCTTGTTGCGATGGCGGCCCAAAAGCTCTGGCAGAAAATCCTCATGGATCGGCACGCCGCCCTCGCGCAGCATGGCCACCTTCTGCTCGTCGTTATCGACGCATACGACCGAGTGGCCGATCTCCGCAAAGCACACGGCTGCGACGAGACCCACATAGCCCGAGCCCACCACGGCTATCGACACTGGCTTCGCTGTCACTTCTAGGATCCTTCCGTCTTTATGTACATTGGCTCCGAGTATACCGCGATGAATTTACAACTTCGCCTGCTCGAAAAACCGCTCAGCGCCTGGGCATTCGGACCCCTGCCACAACCTCGTGATACAAGGCCTCGCATCTCTCTAGCATCCGTTCTGCGGAATAACCCGCCGCATTTCTCAGGCCTTCGATGCACATTTGAGTCGTGTCCTGTAATGCATCGGCCACCGTCTGCGCTGCAGTCTCTGGTTTTGCCGGATCGATCAGGATCGCAGCGCCTCCAGCTACCTCGTTCATCGGCGGCCGGTCCGTCGTCACCACCGGGCATCGGCAAGCCTGCAGCCTCCAAAATCGGCCAGCCAAATCCTTCTTCGAGTGAGGGGAACAAAGTCGCGAGCGCGCAGCTGTAAAGCGCCTGCAGGCACTCGTTGCTGAGCCCCACCGCCTCCACCACTGCCTGGTCAACCTGATGCCTCTCCGCAATCTCCCGCAGCGCTGCAGTCAGCGGCCCGCCCGCCATCACCAGCTTCGTGCCCCCATACTGCGGCAGCTTGCGCAGCTCGGCGAATATCTGGATCGCCGCCCCGCGATTCTTGTACCAATGATTGCCGCCAATGTGAAAGAAGTACTGCTCACCCGGTTGAACTCCGGCGGAGCGCAACAGCGGCGTGCACACATCGCGGGTCATAGGCTTATACGGCCAGGGCAATGCATTGGGCACAACATGCAGCCGCTCCTCAGGCACGCCGAGATACCGATGAAGATCATCGCGAGTCTTTCTGGAAACACACAGAATCGCCTGCGCCTGCCGTAGCCCTCGCGCAATAAGCTGCTGGAAGGTACGACCCGTAACGCCCACCGGATTCTCCGGAAAATGACGCATCGCACTGCGAATCGCAAGTACATCATGGCAGGTGATGACATGCGCTTTATGGGCGACGGAAGGCACGTACATGGCATTCGAGTGGTCGCACAGATGCACAATGTCGACGCCTTGGGCAGCACGTCGCAGCTCGCGGCGGAAAAGAAGAAATTTGTCTGCGTACCCGGACCACTTGAACAGGGGCGACGTCTCCGCAACCCGCGCTCCTAGGATCGCCGGGGGCTGCAGCAGCCGGACCTCGTGGCCGCGCCCACGCAGGCCCGCCTCTAGCATGGAGGCGTAAATCTGCATGCTGTCCTGCCGGTCCGGCAGATAGTTGCCAACCAGCAAGACCTTCATCGCGCGGTACCCAGGCAAGTGGACTTGCTCATGTGCAGTATCTGTTACGTATTTGGCAAAACTAATCAATCAGCGGCGTCGATGCAGATTCCTTCAATATCTGCAGCAGATAGGTCCCGTAGCCGCTCTTCACCAACGGTGCCGCCAGAGACTGAAGCTGATCAGCGGAGATATACCCCATGCGATAGGCAACCTCCTCCGGGCACGCGATCTTCAGCCCCTGCCGCTTCTCCAGTGTCGCGATGAACATCGACGCATCCAGCATCGAGTCATGCGTCCCCGTGTCCAGCCATGCCATGCCCCGGCCGAAACAGCGGACCTTCAGCTTGCCCTTCTTGAGATAAATGCGGTTCAGATCGGTGATCTCCAGCTCGCCGCGCGCCGAAGGCTTCAGCGTCTTCGCATACTCAACCACCTTGGCGTCGTAGAAGTACAGCCCGGTGACGGCAAAGCGCGATTTCGGTTCATTCGGCTTCTCTTCCAGGCTGATGGCTCTTGCCTGGGCGTCAAACTCGACTACGCCATAGGCTTCCGGATTCTGTACCGGGTACGCGAATACGACCGCTCCGTCCGTCGTCTTCGCGGCCTCCTGCACCATCGTGGCCAGGTCGTGGCCGTGAAAAATGTTGTCGCCCAATATCAACGCGCAGGGATCTCCCGCCGCGAAAGCCTCGCCGATAAGAAATGCCTGCGCCAGCCCATCCGGCTTCGGTTGCTCCGCATACGAGATCGCCAGTCCCCACTGGCTCCCATCGCCCAGCAAATCGCGGAAGCGCGGCAGATCGTGTGGTGTGGAGATCACCAGAATTTCGCGTATGCCCGCCAGCATTAGCGTGCTCAGCGGGAAATAGATCATCGGCTTGTCGTAAACCGGGACAAGCTGCTTGGAAACAGCGAGCGTCACCGGATAAAGCCGTGTACCCGAGCCGCCGGCGAGAATAATGCCCTTCACTGTGCTCTCCCTGTCGCAGCGGCATGTGTCTCCCGGTCGGCATAGTTCCGGTCGATCCACTCGCGATAGGCACCGCTGGTGATTGCCTCGACCCAAGGTGTGTTGTCCAGATACCACGCGACAGTCTTTCGGATACCGCTCGAAAAGGTCTCCTGAGGCTTCCATCCCAGTTCGGTCGTCGCCTTGCTGCAATCGATGGCGTAGCGCCTGTCGTGCCCGGGCCGGTCCTTTACAAAGGTGATCAGTTCGCGGCGCGAACGTGTCTGAGGCCGTGATTCATCCAAAATGTCGCAGATCGTCTCCACCACCGCGATGTTCGACATCTCATTCAGCCCGCCGATGTTGTACGTCTCGCCGGGACGGCCCTTCGCCAGCACCAGCGCGATGGCCGCGCAGTGATCGCCCACGTAGAGCCAGTCACGCACATTCAGGCCGTCGCCGTAAACCGGCAGCGGTTTCCCTTTGAGCGCATTCAGCACCATCAGCGGAATCAGCTTCTCAGGAAACTGCAGCGGCCCGTAGTTGTTCGAACAGTTTGTGGTCAGCGTTGGAAACCCATAGGTATGGTGATAGGCGCGCACCAGGTGATCACTGGCCGCCTTCGATGCGGAATACGGGCTGTTCGGGCTGTAGGGTGTCCTCTCATGAAAGGCCGGATCACTGGGCGCAAGCGAGCCATAGACTTCGTCGGTCGAGACGTGTAGGAAACGAAAACTCTCGCGGGCTGCACCAACAAGGGACCGCCAGTGCTCCAGCGCGGCGTCCAGTAGGCGGAAGCTTCCGACCACATTCGTCATCACGAACGCCTCCGGCCCCAGGATCGAGCGATCGACGTGGCTCTCCGCCGCGAAGTGCACCACGGCCTCCGGACGGTACTCCGCCAGAAGCCGCCCCGTCAGCTCGCGGTCGGCGATGTCGCCCCGCACAAATGTGTACCCTCCGGCATGCTCCACCGGCGCCAGGCTCTGCAGGTTGCCGGCGTAGGTCAAGCTTGTCCAGGACCATCACCTCGTCGCCGGCAGCAATCCGATCCAGCACAAAATTGGCGCCGATAAACCCGGCTCCGCCCAGTCACTAAAAGGCGACGGGTCATCGTAGATTTCCGCTAAGTATCACTGTCACTTACAGGCACTCCTTCAATTCCTTCATTACGCAAAAACCTCTGCCGCTAGCAGCGTGCTGCCTGCGGCATCCTTGGCGGACAAAATCGGCGGCACTCCCGTATCCGGCCATTCGAATCCCAATCCGCGGATCGTTCCACAGAATGCTGCGCTCGCCCTGCGGCGCATAAAAATCTGTCGCCTTGTAAAGCACCTCGGCCACTGCCGAGAGCAACGATGAATCCGTGACCGAACCCGGCCGGAATCCAAAGCATCTGCTTATTCTCTTCGTTCAGGAAATGTCCCGTCCATCGCCCAAAGCTGGGAGAGCTCCGCCGCAGATCGACGGCAATGTCGAAAATCTCACCCCGCACCGCCCGGACCAGCTTCCCCTGCGGCTGAATGAGCTGGTAGTGGATCCCACGCAGAACGCCCCTTTCGGACCGCGAGTGATTGTCCTGAACAAAGCTCTCGCGGATTCCAAGCTCTGCAAATGTGCGCTGGTTATAGCTCTCCAGAAAAAAACCCCGGCTGTCGGCGAAGACTCGCGGTTCCAGCAGCTTCACCTCCGCCAGGTTCGTCTCACGTATCTGCATGGACCTCCGCTGCGCGTGCTGTCATCACCGCATCAAGCTGCTGCTCCCAATTCGGGAGCCTGAATCCGAATGTCACGGCGAATTTGTCGTTCGAAAGCACCGAATTCGCCGGGCGCGCCGCTGGCGTTGGATAGTCGGCTGTCGTAATCGGAATAAGGTTTGGTTTCACGTCTGCGGCGCGCGCAAAAATTGCCTTCGCAAATCCATACCAGGTGGTCGCGCCCGCCGCCGTCATGTGAAACACGCCGCTGGTCCACTGCCCTGCCGTTGCTTTTCTCAGGATCTTCGCCGTCGCGTCCGCGATCGCATCTGCGGAAGTCGGCGCGCCATGCTGATCGGCCACAATGCGCAGTTCCGGCCGTTCCGCGCCAAGGCGAAGCATGGTCTTCAGGAAATTCGCCCCGTGGTTGCTGTAAACCCAGCTCGTGCGCAGAATCAGAAACTCGCCGCCCGCCTCCGCGATCGCTTCTTCTCCCGCCAGCTTCGATGCGCCATACACATTGCGGGGACCAGTCGGGTCGCCCTCGGTATAGGTGCCTCGCCTTCGTTCCGTCGAAGACGTAGTCGGTCGAATAATGCACTAGTTTGGCGCCCAGCGCCGCGGCCTCCCTGGCCATCACGCCCGGAGCAGTCGCATTCACGGCATAACACGTC
Source organism: uncultured Acidobacteriaceae bacterium (assembly GCA_963758545.1). Lineage (GTDB taxonomy): Bacteria > Acidobacteriota > Terriglobia > Terriglobales > Acidobacteriaceae > KBS-83. The sequence continues at coordinate 151,119 of CAVWVY010000004.1, forward strand.
TCGCGGTCCTCTTCTGCTTTGTCCACCGCTGTATAAGCCGCGGCGTTCACGATTACATCCGGCCTCACGCGTCTCAGAAGAAGCCGCAGACCCGCCGCGTTCGTGAGGTCGCACTCCCGCCGCGTTGCCACCACAAGCTCGTTCCGTTCGCCGGCGAAGGCGTCACTGGTCTCAAAAGCATGACCCACCTGCCCGCTACTGCCTAAAAGAAGTACGCGCATCTGACCGTAGCCTTTCAGAAATCAATTGCCCGGGAAATCGCCTTGGCCGTCTGCGTCTCTTCGTTAGTACGTGGAGACGCGATAGATGCCATACGTCGTCGCTGAAGCGATTCCCGCAGCGATGATTTGCTGCGTGTACTCCTTGCGAATGCTGGTCGGCACATACAGGATGTCCCCGTCGGTCAGCAGCATGTCCGGGCCGCCGCCATAGAGCACCTTCTGCAGATTTACATTCAGTTCTTCCCTGCCCGTCTGGGAGCGGCGGATCAGGCGCGAGCTGGCTCGCCTTGGCGTTGCGCGTCAGCCCTCCCGCAAGGGCGACCGCTTCCAGAAGCGTTAGCCGATTATTATGTTCCACCTGGTATCCGCCCGGCCGAACCAGCTCTCCCACCACATAAATCACACCGGAACGGGCTACAAAGATACTGTCGCCGGGAAGAATTTCCATGCGTCCCTGTTCGATCGACTCTGGAGTCTGCGCCCCCACGTTCAGCGTGACATGAACGATCTCCTTCGGGTTCGCGGCGTGCACGATGCTCACCGTGCGCGAAGCCGAATCGTTCAGTCCGCCGGCCATCGCCAGCGTATCGGTCAGCGTGCGCGGTGCCGTAATCGAATACACTCCGGGCGCCCGCACCTCGCCGGTGATGGTAATGGTGCGGCGGTTGAATTCCGCAACAAATACGGTTACCTGGGGGTCGATCAGGATCTTCGCATCCTTATAGCGCTGGGCGACTGCCTCGGTGATTTCCGATAGGGTCATGCCCGCAACATGCAGCGTGCCTGCCAATGGCAGCAGAATGTCTCCTTTCAGATTCACCCGGAAGCGGCCGGAGAGATCCGGTGTATCGAAGATCACGATGTCCAGAAGATCGCCTTCGGTAATCTGCGTGTTCGGGCTGGTCTGCGGAATATCCAATCCCGTGCCGAACATACCGACACGTCCCTCGTTCATCGGCCCCGTGCCCGGCACATTCATCGGCGCGGCTGGAGATTGCTCTCCGTTACCGCCAGACTGGTCATTCAATCGGCTGCCTGCATTGCTCTGGCCACCCGATTGCGTGCCGCCAGAACCGCCCAATGGTTGCGGTGATACCTGCTGACCCATGGTCTGTCCATGGAGCGCCGCGGGGGCAATGCCGGCCAGACCCAGCCACAGGCACGCGAGCGCGAGCAGCAGTTACTTGACTTCTTCATGCACCGTTTCGCTCGTATATCCGTAGCCGTAGGTGTACGGCCCCGAATAATCGTAATAGCTGTCCTTACGCATATCGATGTCGTTGACCACCGCGCCCAGCAGATGAGCATTCACGCGGCGCAGCATTTCCCGAGTCCGCATCAGCGCCTTTTTGCGGGTCACCCCCGCTCGTACCACCAGCAGCACCGAGTCGGCACGCGCGGCCGGCGCCAGCGAATCGGAGACCGCAAGGATGGGCGCCGTGTCGATAATGACGCGGTCGTATTGCTCCGACCATATCCGCATCATCTCGGCCATGCGGTGTGACGCCAGCAACTCCGCCGGATTGGGCGGCACCGCGCCGGCCGGCAGATACGCCAGGCTCGGCACCTGCGCCACGGGGTGCAGAATCACCGACTCGTCGGTCTGACGGCTCAGCAGATTGGTAAGTCCCTGCGCCGGACGGCGAAGCCCGAAGAGCAAATGCAGCGTGCTGCGCCGCAGATCCGCGTCCACAATCAGCACCCGCTCGCCGCGCTGCGCCAGCATCACAGCGATGTTCGCCGAGAGCGTCGACTTCCCTTCCGACATGAACGCACTGGTGATCACCAATGTACGCAGCGGATTGTCAATCGCGCTTAGCAGAATCGAGGATCGCAAGGCACGATAAGCCTCCGCCGTGGGCGAAGCAGGAGCCGTAATCGAGATGAGCCGGCGGCGCTCGCCCGGTTCCTCGCCCATGTCCTCCGGCCGGTTCGCTCGGGTTGATGTCTGAAAGTGCGGGATGGCGCCGATCGAGAGCAGTCCGGAAAACAGCTCCACGTCGTCGGTCGTCCGCAGTGTATCGTCGAGCGAATCGAGAATGAACGCGGCAAGGATACCCACCAGAAGCCCCAGCGCGGCCGCGATCATGACATTGGTGCGAACATCCGGCGATACGGGCCCCAGAGGCAGTAGCGCCTCATCGATTACGGTCACCGATGCCGTGTTCAATCCCGCTGCGAGATTCGATTCCTTTAGCTTCAGTTGCAGTTGGTCGTACAGCTGCCGGCTGGATTCCGCATCCTGGCGAAGCAGCGCATATTGCGCCGCACTCTCATTCAGGCGATAAGTCTCTTGCATCTGCTTATCGAGCTGTGCCTGCATCAGGTCCAGCGTGTGCGTAGAGGTGTTGTATTCCTCGCGGATGCGCTGCTGCACGTTGCGCATCTCGATGTTGATCTGGTTCTGGACATTCTGAATCTGGTTGTGCAGCTCATGAACGCGTGGGTAATTCTCTCCGAATCTTGTCGTTAGTTGCGTGTATTGCGCCGTAAGGCTCAGCAATTCAGCCCGCAGAGTCATCAGCGTGGAGCTGGGTGCCACACTGGCGACAAGATCAGGATCGTTCGATTCTGCCAGCCGCAGCTTGGCTTCGCGCACGATGCGGTCGGCCTGCGCGTTGGCCAGTCCGGTGTTGCTCATGCGCAGTCGGTCGATTTCCAGGCTGTCGGTCCCGCCGGAGTTCGGACCCGCTCCGCCGGTTTCGATCAGATTGTGTTCCTTCTGATATTGCCCCAGCCGCGCCTGCGCATCGGTCGCCTGCTGCTTCAGACCCTCCATCTCGGCGGCCAGCCAGCGCGTCACCCGGCCCGTACCTTGCATGTGGTCGTCAAGGTTCCGCTTCAGGTACACCTCGACGATCGTATTCGGCACGTCCTTAGCGACCTGCGGACGCGGATCGCGATAATTAATGGCGACGATGTCCGTGCCCGTGACCGTCGTCACCTTCAGGGAGCCGCGTACCGATCCGATCATTGCCTGAAGCTTCGCGGCCGGAAATGCGTCCATGCCTGCATCCGGCGACAGGCCGTCGAACCCAGTTGGAAAAGGACCGCGATGCTGCTGCGCACAGTTCCTTGATCGTGTCAAAGACCACGAGGTTGCTCTGCATCCGCGCCACCTCGGTGGGCATGCGCACGTCTTCGGACGAAAGGCTCTCCTGGATCAAATCGCTGAGCCCCATATTGGTTTGCGAAGGATTCAGGTCGATCGTTGCACTTCCCTCATACAGAGGAATGCGCGTCTTCGAATAGACATATCCCAGGACGAACCCGATCAGCAGGCATCCCAACACCAGCCATTTCCACTTGAGCAGGATTGCGCCGATATCGGACAGCGACAGCCCATCCTTGCCCGAAGCCAGCGCAAGGGGACCCTCCGTCTCTACTGCGATCGGCGCTACTTGATGCGGGGAATCCACCATCTGCGGCGTCTCTCGGCCGTTTCCTTCCACTCTCGCCGGGCACTCCCGGATTCAATGACTTCCAGCAAACCTCGTGGAATGCAACAAAGCTGGCCTTGCAGGCGTGCCGGTGATCCGATACTACCTCAGTAAACACGACGGCCCCAATAGGTTTCATGCACCACAAAAGGGGCAGACGACAACTGGCGCTTCTATGGCAAGTGCAACTCCGTTTCTTCCAGCTCCCGGGTCTTCAGCACAATGAAGTATTCGTAGATCGATTGCAGCACCGAATAGGTTAGCCCTGCCCGCCCGTCCAGAAAGCCGCGTTTCACGAAGTAGAGCAGCAGGAACTTCGCGAATGGCCTCGCCGGCAGCCGGTAAAACAGCTCCTTCTGGTGATAGCGCCGCTTATGGAAGTCCTTCTCCGCAAGCGCAGCCATCACGGAGAACTCCGTCTCGCTCCGCCGGTTCAGAAGAATCTGTCGCGCCTCCAGTGTGCTGTAGGCATTATGCCGCTCGATCCAATACGCCGATGCCCTTGGAGAAGGGGTAATGATCTAGGTAGCCGCTGACCGTTCCCGTTGGCCCATTGGGAATCGATACCGGATTCACGAGTCGCTCGTAGTGCATCTTCTCCGGGCGGAAGAGCCGCACGTAAAACGCTGAGGCCTGCACGTGCCGCAACCAGGTGCTCAACAGAAAATCCCGCCGCTGCAATTTGAAAGCAACGGCATCGCCCGGCGTCTCGGCAGCGGCCATCATTGCGTCTTGCAGTTCCGGCGTCACGCGTTCGTCGGCGTCGATGTAAAAGACCCACGGATGCCGGAATGGCACATTCGCCAGCGCCCAGTTCTGATGCGCTGCCCAGTTGTCGAACTCCCGCTGAATCACCTTCGCGCCAAGGTCGCGTGCGATTTCTACTGTCCTGTCGGTACTCATCGAATCGAGCACATGCACATCGTCCGACCACGCAACCGATGCCAAACATCCCGGCAGGTCCTGTTGCTCATTCTTGGTCAAGACCAGAACAGAGATCACGCGCCCGAAACCTCAGGATGTGCGACCGCATGCGGCGTGCGACTCTTCACCTTCACCGCCGGCGAGCCGGCGTAGACCGTCCACGGCTCCAAGTCGTGTGTCGCGACCGCACCCAGGCCGAGCACCGCACCCTCTCCGACATTGATACCGGGGAGCACGGCTGCACGCGCGCAAATCCAGCTATACGCGCCCACCTGCATGGCGAATGCAATCAGAGGAAATGCGGGATCGTCGTAATCGTGCGTCGCCCCGCAAAGATAGCTCTCCTGCGAGAGGATCGCATGCGACCCGAAGCTCATCGGCGATGGGTTATAGATCTCGGCTCCATCGGCAACGGTCACCTGGTCCTCGCAAATCAAATTCCACGGCGCCCACACTTTCGACCTCGGATAGAAGTGGCAGTTCGGTCCCATCCGCGCTCCGAAGGCTCGCAGCAACATCGCGCGCCAGCCGTGAAAGGGCCGCGGCGAAAGCCGGTACAGCAGCACCCGCACGATATTCCACGCCAGCCGCCTGGAGCGGACGCTCAGCGGGAATGCCGGCCGCAGATAAGCATCCGGGTTTCCCGCGGAGATCACCTGTGCGGCGTTGTACTCGGGGCTACGGCTCATTGAGCCTCATCATAGTTGCTGCTCTTGCCTCGGCTATCCCCTCTCTGGGCCATGAGTATTGAAACCGGAAACACAAGAGGAAAGTGCTTCCCGGAGGCCGGCCACATCCTGATCGAAGCTGTATTGCGCAATGTGTGCCTTACCGCGCGCGCCCATTCGCATCGCGGTCTCCGGAGTCTCCAGCACCCTCTCGACCGCCGCCGCCAGCCCTCGAACATCACCGGCTGGAAACACCGCTCCCGTCTCGCCCTCGCGGACCAGGTCCTGCTGGCATCCCACGTCCTCTGAAACGATCACAGCCCGCCCCGCGTTCATCGCCTCATTCACCACCAGCCCCCACGGTTCGTGGCGCGAGGGCAGGACGAATGCATCGCAAAGGTCGAAAAAACGCGGCAGCTCCGTCTGATTGCGAAAGCCCAGAAACCGCACACGGCTATGCAACTCGGGATCGCCGGCGGCCTCCTGCTGCAGCTTCTGCCGTTCCTCGCCATCCCCAACAATCATGAGATACGGTTTTGGTGACCCCAGGAATGCGAGTGCCGACAGCAGGTCGCCGCAGCGCTTCCGATGCTGTAGCTTGGAGGCGAAGAGAAGTACCGGACGTCCCGCCTCGAACCCCAATTCCGCTCGCAGCGCCTCCCGGCCTGGAGCGGCTTCCGCTGCACGCCGCTGGAAGAAGTCGTTGTCCACCGCATAGGGCATACGAAAAATGGGCACATCCTCGCCCAGGTAGTGCCGCCAATAACGCGCGTTCGACTCGCCGATGGCCAGCACCGCGCTGATCTGCGGGCGCAGCATGCGGAAGAAGCACTCCTTGGCCAGCAGTTTCGGCACGCTGCGCGCGCGGTCATGCAAGGTCGACTCGGCCCGGAGGAGCACCGGAATGCCCAGCATCGATGCGCTGGCAATCACCCGCAGGCTGTTCGCCGTGCTGTAGCCGTGACTCCAGATGGCATCGAACTGCCCCTGCTCGAGTGTGCGGAAGATTCCGTGATTCAGAGGCCGCCAAGGGCCCGGCTCCTTGGCGTCGTCTATCCAACGAGGCAGAAAGTGTGAAGAATAACCTTCGAGTAACGGAACATCCCACTCCACCTTCACACCGAAACCCTCGTCCACATAGCCGCGGACCGAGCGATCGCTCGAAAAAAAGACTTCCAGCTCAATGTCTGGCTCTCTGGCAATCCGCCTCAACAGCGGGGCCTGGTATTGGATAGGATGGCTGACGAAGTAGGCCAGGCGAAGCGGTCTTCCTCGTTTAGACATGTCGTATCTCACAGAAAGCAGGAGCGTTGCAGGGTCAGATAACCTGATCCTAAACCCTTTGCCGATCTTGGCATATTGTGCCCGTCGAATGTTCCACGCGGAAGGATTTGGTCATAAGTCTTTTATTTGTAGACAGTTACCTTTTCGCAGGTCACGTTACTCTGGGCTGCTTGCCGCCGGACGATCAGTTTGTGCTACATTAGGCGGCCCGGTATGTGATTTGATCGTATTTCTGGGACAAAGGGCACCTGGGCCGCCCGGGTCCGGCAGCTAACTCGCTCACTATAGAATGCAGGCAAACCGTGACTGACTCGTTTGGCACCCCCCCATCCAGCGATTTGCACCTAGCCCAGGTCGACGAGCCGACCAATTACGGACGGCTCGCACTTCGCGTGCTCATCGCCCTCGTGCTCTCCTCGCTTATCGTCTTCATATGGGTGCACTTCGGGCGCAAAACCCCAGTGGCTACGGGCGACATCGCGCGCATCGCCATCTACCCTGTCCAGGCAAAGATCGCCGGAGGCGCCGCAGGTATGGCCGGCCAGCAGGGTCAGGACGAAGTCATCAATCAACTACTCGTCTTCGCGCACGTGCGCCTGCACAATCCCAACCAGACCCCCATCACTCTTCAGGACGACTGGGCCATCGTGACACTGGCGGATGGCGATACACGTCGCAGCCTCGGCGCCAGCACCGCCGATTTCACCAAGGTCTTCCAGGCATATCCGCAACTGGGTCCGCTCCGCATGGATCCCCTGCGTCGAGATATAAAGATCCAGCCCGGCCAGTCGGTCGATGGGCTGGTGGTCTTCAGTTACCCGCTATCGCGCGAGGATTGGGACAAGCGCAAGTCCATGCAGGTGACCGTCTCGTTTGATGGCGCGAAGGACGTGACGCTGAACGCTCCACCCAGCTAACTCCGTCCACTATTGCACCGGGCGTATGTATCCGTAGACTTCCTCACCGGCAATGCGCAGGATCACCAACTGGTAGCCGCGATGCGTGGCGTTGTCAACGAAGGCGAGCGGGCCGTTGATATATCCGCGAAGCTGGTAATTTCCTGCGCCGCCGTTCACCATCAGAGCATACGTGCCGTGTGTCTGGTCTGGAGATCGCACCGTAACAAACAGGCCCGGCGTGACCTTCATCTGCACTCCATTGCGCGCGTGGAACTCGCGCAGCGGAACTTGGCTCTGCCGCTGCAAGCCCTCGACGGCCTCAATATTCTGAGCCAGCGCGCTGGCATACACACCGTTGCCCATCGCGCTATACGTGGGTGAGGAACCGATTCCGTAGCTTGGGGCCGGATTTGTGCCCGGCGCAGATGGTTGCGCCGGCGCAGATGGGTGTTGCGTAGGCATCGGTACAGTCGAAGACGCGGCTGGGCTTGCCGAGGAGTTGACCGCGGAGGACGCGCGATCCGTTTGCTGCGCCGGAGGTGGCGAACTGGATGCCCCCTGAGCAGCGCTCTGTGTCTGGGAGACGGTCGGATAGGGTGGCACAATCTCCGGGTGATACCCCGTATCCACCGGCGGGTGCGCACCCCTCCGCTGCGCCGACGATTGCAGGGAGGGAGGGACGGAGACACCCTCGCGTTTTCCCGCGCTCGACGCGGCTTGCTTGGGTGACGCAGCTGTGTTTGGGGCTGGCGCAGCCGCAGCCCTGTTCGCGGCCTGGGCGCTGTCGTTCCCGGGCGGAGCCGGCGCCTGCGTTGGCTCTGCCGGTTGACTCGTGGGATTCTGTGTTGGTTGGTCCGCCGCGTTCGTCGGAGCCGAACCCGAAGCGTTCAACGCGCCCACCACCTTCTGGTCCACGTTCCTCTGGGCCAGCGCGTCCGCTAGTTTTCGATTCTGCTGCTGGAGCGCGGTCATCTGCGCATCCTGCCGCAGCACGCGGTCCCGCAGCGATCCACTCCACAGCAGCGCGCCAACGGCAAGAATGGCCGCAATTCCCGGCACCGCAATGGTAAGAAATGAAGAGCGATGCTCAGGCTCGCGATCGGCGAAGAGCAGCCCCCGCTGCCCGAGCGGTGGAGGAGGCACGGGCTCCAGACTGATCCTGCCCTCGTGTCCCGGCTCAAGCCGTCGGAAATCATGAAACTCTGCCCAGCGGCCGTTCAGGTTCGGTTCTGGAAACTCCTGAGCAACATCCGGTATCGGCCGAAGTTCGCGCCGTGATTCGGGCCGGGGCTCCGGCGGTCGTATGAGCGGTGGCTCCGCCATACTCTGTGGCGCTTCTGTAATGCGAATGCGCGGGGAAACCGGCTCCGGCGGGGTTTGCATGGCAGGAGCAGGGGAGACAGGCGCGGGCGGCACTTTTGGCGCGGCAACAATCGGCTCGGCCTTCGTCGCCGCATGCGTTTCAGCCGGCCGTCCTGCAATGGACACCGGCGGTGCCTGCGCTACAGGAGCAGTTTCGGCAGGGGGCTCGGGCGGCCCTTGTGGCGCGGCAACCGGTTCCGTGATCGGCTCCGGCGCTGCTTGCGCTGCGGTCGACGGCTCTGCCTCGGCCTCCAGCGGTGCCTGGGTCACGGCGGCCTTCTCGGCAATGGGCTCAGGCGGCGTTTGCGCTGGGATAACCGGCGCGGCGGCCGGCGGCGGTGGCGCCTGCGCCAAAGCAACAGGCTCAGCAATGGCTTCCTCTGCATGCGTCTCAGCGACAGCCGCTGCCGGTGCCGCAGCCGGCTCGACACTTGGCTCTGCTAGCGGCCCTTGAGCCTCAGCGGCCGGTGCTGGAGTGGGTTCCAGAATCGCCGGCGGCGAAGCGACCGGACGGGCGATGGGCTCTGGCGACACCCGAATTGTCGTGGACTCAGGGACGGGCAGCGGCTCGACCGGGGCCGCCTCTATCGGGCGCCGCTCGATCCGGTGCACCTCAACCGGATACGGCTGGGGCGCTCCCACTGGATGGCGCTCGTGCGGCAGTATCTCCGAAGGCGTCTCCACATCCGTCTTCACCGGGGGAAGTTCCGGTAGACGTGCGCCAAGTTGTCGCATGCAGCGATGCCCTCCTGCAGATTCCAATGTGCCGGGTAGTTACCCAGTTAGGAAGAAGCCATTCGGCCCCTGGGATGTCCGCGGACGGCAATCCGCAGCCCGGAATTCAAAGTTCTGTGAATTTGATTACCAGAAGATTACCTCACCCGCGTCCCGCTACAATCGAATTCATGGGGCAAGCGCGCCATATTGCGATTGCAGGCGGAGGAATCATCGGCCTCTCCTGCGCCCTGGTACTGCGACAGAGCGGCCTGGAAATCACCGTTCTGGAGGCGCTTGAAGCCGCGAAAGAAGCCTCTTGGGCCGCAGGCGGGATGCTGGCCGCCGAGGATCCGGAGAACCCTCCTGCGCTGCTTCCGCTCTCCCGTTACAGTCGCAGCCTCTACCCCGAATTTCTGCGGGAGATTGAGACGCTGTCCGGGCAACGCGTCCCCCTCCGCACACACGAGACGATACAGGTTCTGAACCACGACCCCACGGTTTGCCCGAGGCGTGTCTCTGTCACCCGAGGAGGCCGCGAAGCTTATTCCCGGACTTGACGGCGCAGAACGCAACTATCTCTTGCTGGAAGAGACCAGCCTCGATCCGCGTGAGTTGTGCACGGCCCTGCGCGCTGCGCTCCTGGCCGCTGGCGTTAAGCTACACGAGCAGGAGCGCGTGCGGTCCGCCGACCTTCAGGACGAGGGCGTCCTCCTGACGTCGGAGCGTCGCACGCTGCGGGCGGATGCCTTTGTAAACTGCTGCGGCGCCTGGGTAGGTGCAGCTGGACGCCTCTCTGAGGTCGTACCGCGCAAAGGGCAGATGCTGGTCGTCGCGCAGCCGGAGGGCGCACCGCTGCTCACGCGCGTCTTGCGCTCGCCCGAGGTCTATCTGATTCCGCGCGGCGACGGAAGGATCGTCATCGGTGCCACGGTGGAAGATGCCGGCTATTCAAAACTAGGTGGAAGCGGACTGCATTGGCCCTCCTGCGCAGGCGCGCCGCCCGCCTGTGGCCGCCGGCCGCGGATGCTCTGCAAGTGGATAGCTGGGCTGGCCTGCGTCCGGGCACGGCGGATGCCCTGCCGGTGATTGGCCGCTGCACCGCTGGAAATGACGCGTGAGGTTCGTAGCCACCGGCCACTTTCGCAACGGCATCCTGCTCGCGCCGGGAACCGCTCAGGTGATTGCGGACCTTGTCTGCGACAGAATGCCGGCGATTGATCTCGCGCCATTTGCGCCGCGTCGCGCGTCTCTATCGGCCAGCATGTGACAACCACTTTGCGGCTGCGCTATAACGATAAGTTCCCCCTCAGTCGCAAAACACATCACGTCGGGCGCTGAGCATCACACAAATACGTAAGGCCGGGTTAAGGCGAAGGAGATTGACGGATGGCGACTGCTGTTGCTGCGAAAGGCCTGGAGGGCATTGTAGCCACCACCTCCAGCATCTGCTGGATTGATGGCGACGCGGGAGTGCTCGCCTATCGCGGCATCGACATCCACAAGCTGGCCGAGCAGTCTAACTTTGAAGAGACCACGTACCTGCTATGGAATGGCCGGCTTCCCAAGGCTGCTGAGCTCGATGCCTTCCGCAAGGAGCTGGCGAAGGCCCGGGTGCTCGATCCGAAGATCGTCGAGATGCTGCGCACCTTCCCCAAAGACTCTACTCCGATGGAGGTGCTGCGGACCGACTGTCTCCGCGTTGAGCTGCTACGACCCGGACGAGAAGGACAACTCGCACGCCGCGAACCTCCGCAAGAGCTTCCGGCTGACCTCCCAGATCGCCATGCTGGTTGCCGACTACGATCGCATTCGCAAGGGCAAGCCGCTGGTCGATGCCGATCCATCGCTCTCCCACGCCGGCAACTTCCTCTGGATGCTGAACGGCGAGAAGCCCTCCGAAACCGCCACCCGCACCATGGACGTCGCGCTCATCTTGCATGCGGACCACGAGCTGAACGCCTCCACCTTTGCCGCGCGCGTGATTGCCGCAACGCTTTCGGACATTCATTCCGCCATCACCGGCGCCATCGGTGCGCTGAAGGGCCCGCTGCATGGCGGCGCAAACGAAGCGGTGATGCGCATGCTCTTCGAGATCGATAAGAATGGCGAGGACTCGGTTGAGCACGTCAAGGGAATGTTGGCCGCCAAGCAAGAAGATCTCCGGCTTCGGGCATCGCGTGTACCACACCGAGGATCCACGAGCGACTCATCTGCGGCGCATGAGCGAGGCCCTGGGCAAGTCGGCAAACAACACCAAATGGTTCGACATGTCCCGCGCCATCGAAAAGTACATCAACGCGGAGAAGAAGCTGAACGCGAATGTCGATTTCTACTCCGCTTCGACCTATACGACGCTCGGCATCGACATCGATCTCTTCACGCCAATCTTCGCCGTGAGCCGCATCGCCGGCTGGGCAGCGCACGTGATCGAGCAGCACGACGACAATCGCCTGATCCGCCCGCGCGCCGACTACATCGGACCGGAGTACCCGGCCGAATACACGCCGATCGAAAAGCGATAGTTCGCAACAGATACGGAAAAGGCGCAGCCAGAAAGCTGCGCCTTTTGTATGTTCGCGCAACCTAGTCGTTGCCGCCGCCCTTGGGCTGCTTCTGGCTCGCTGGAGGCACGATGCCATTCATGCGCAGGTATTCCACCATCTGCCCGTAATGATCCATCGAGTGAGCGAGGCAGAAGGTCGCTGCGCCGGCGCGGGTCATCTTCATGTTCATCGGACCGGTGCCTGTGACCACGAAGGCATTTTGCGGCGTGATGGTGTCGATGCCCTTCTGCGCAATAGTCGAAGGAGTCCTTCAGCGCCTGCACCAATTCGTCTTTGCTCTTCAGGCTCTTGAGCTTTGCCTGGTCCGGCGCTCCGCTCAGACCGAAGCCAGAGAAGAAGAAATAATTCGCCTGCACGATGTGCTGCACCTCTGCGCCGAAGGTACGCACGCCGGCAAAGTTGCCGTTCGTCGGGGCAAAGTCATACTTGTCGGCGGGCATCGCTTCCGCAGCTGCCACCAGTTCGCTCGACAACCCCTTGAGCATCTGGCCGTAGACGGCCGATGGCTGTTCAAGTTCGCTCGAGGCTGCCGCCTTGGCCTTCGCCGCCGTTTGCGCCTGCGCTGTTGTCTGCACCATCATGCCGCCTGCCAGCATTGCCATTGCCATTCCCAACGCTCGGATCGTTCTACAGTTCATCTCGAAAAGCCTCCCGTGCTCTCGGCACCGCCAGAAGCCTAGCAGAACGACATAGACACGCGACAGCTTTGGGACAGAAGGGCGAAGCAGCAGTCCAGGGCAGCGTAAACTGGAGATAGTTATGGATCGCGTCTACATGGATGCCAATGCCACCACCCCCCTTGCGCCGGAGGTGTTCGCGGCCATGCGGCCGTGGTTTACCGAGCAGTTCGGCAACGCGTCGTCGATACACTTCCACGGCCAGCGGGCCCGGGGTGCGGTGGAGCACGCGCGGGAGCAGGTGGCGCGCCTGCTGAGGCTGCCGGGCGGGCGAGGTCATATTCACCAGCGGCGGCACGGAGGGCGACAACCTTGCGCTCGCCGGCATCCTCAAGCCGGGCGACCACCTCATCACCAGCTCGATCGAGCATCACGCCGTCCTCCACACGGCAGAGCGGCTGCGCGACCGTGGTGTCGAGGTCACGTTTCTGCCGGTCGATGCAGCCGGTGTCGTCGATCCAGCGGATGTCCGGCGGGCGCTGCGGCCGAATACGCAGCTCATCAGCGTGATGATGGCCAACAACGAGATCGGCACGGTCGCAGCCGGTGGCGGAGATCGGCGCCATCGCGCAGGAGGCCGATGTCTACTTCCATACCGACGCCGTGCAGGCGGTGGGCAAGCTTCCCATTGACGTCAAGGCGATCGGCTGCGATCTGCTCACCATCTCAGGACACAAGTTCCATGGGCCGCAGGGGACGGGCGCGCTCTATATCCGGCGGGGCACGCATCCGGAGCCGTTGATCCACGGCGGTCCGCAGGAGCGGCAACGGCGCGCCGGCACGGAGAACCTGCCGGGCATCGTCGGCCTGGGACATGCAGCGGAGATGGCCGTGGCCTTCGTCGAGAGCGATGGCCCGGCGCGGCTGGCCGCGTTGCGCGACCGGCTGGAGAAAGGCATTCTCTCTCGAGTCAGCGCAGCCGGCAGGCACGGCGGCAATGCGCAGCGGGTGCCGAACACGACCAACATCTGGTTCGACCATCTGGAGGGCGAGGCGCTGGTGATTGCGCTCGACCTGAAAGGACTGGCGCTTTCCGGCGGTTCCGCGTGCACCTCCGGAGCCATGGATCCATCTCATGTCCTGAAAGCGATGGGTGTGGCGTCCGCGCGTGCGCGGCGCGAGCCTGCGCTTCAGCCTCGATACGAGCGCAACCGAGAAGGACGTAGACTTTGCGCTGGAACTGGTGCCGACCGCGGTGGCGCACCTGCGGGAGTTGTCGCCGTTCTACCAGGTGACCGCGAAAGCGCCTGCGCCGAGCGCGACTGCCGAAGCCGGAAGCTCGATTTAGGAATACCCGTTTGCAACAGATGGATTTTGTGATCGAAACAGTTTCCAATTCGACGCAGGAGCAGACCGCTCCTTCCACCCCGGGCCGGGTGATTGCCGTCGCCATGTCGGGCGGGGTGGATTCTTCCACGGTCGCCGCCATGCTGCAGGCCGAGGGGCACACGCTCGTCGGGCTGACCATGCAGCTCTGGAACCAGCGCCGCCTCGCCGGGCGCGAGGGCATGCCGGAGGAGGTGCAGGGGCGCTGCTGCTCGGTCGATGATGTGTACGACGCACGCCGGGTGGCGGAGCGGCTGGGCATCCCTTATTACCTGGTGAACCATCAGGAGCGCTTCGAGCGCGAGGTGGTGAAGCCGTTTGTCTCGGAGTACCTGGCGGGGCGCACGCCGATTCCCTGCAGCCTGTGCAACAACCACCTCAAGTTCGACCAGTTGCTGCTGACCGCGCGACAGATCGGCGCGGAGCGGATCGCGACCGGTCACTACGCGCGCAACGAGTACGACGAGCGGAGCGGACGCTGGCTGCTGAAGCGGCCTGCCGATGCGAGCAAGGACCAGACCTACTTCCTCTTCGGCCTGACCCAGGAGCAGCTTGCGCACACGCTGTTTCCACTGGGCGGCTACACCAAGCCGGAGGTGCGGGAGCAGGCGCGTGCCTACGATCTCGGCATCGCGACCAAGCCCGACTCGCAGGAGATCTGCTTCATCCCGGGCGGCGACTACAAGCGCTTCATCGATGCGTATCTGGATGAGCAGGGCGAGACGATGCCGGATTCGAGCGGCGAAATTGTAACCGCTGGAGGCGCAATTGCCGGGCACCATGGCGGGATCCACCAGTTCACCGTCGGGCAGCGCAAGGGGCTGGGGGTGGCGTCGCCTTCGCCGCTGTACGTGCTCTCGATCCACCCGGATAGTCATCGCGTCACCGTCGGCGGCGAGGACGAGCTTCTGAGTACCACGCTCAGAGCGAATCGGCTCAACTGGATCTCGGTCGCCGACCTCATCGAGCCGATGCGGGTCCGGGTGAAGATCCGACATCGGCACGAGCCCGCGCCCGCGACGATCCGGAAGAGCGGGCCGGATGAGGTGACCGCCACCTTCGATGCGCCGGTGCGCGCGGTCACGCCCGGGCAGGCCGCAGTCTTCTATCAGGATGATGTGGTGGTGGGGGGCGGCTGGATCGCGGCCCAGCGCTGAACTGGGACGGTCACGTTACTCTGCCCCCACCCCCCTCCCGTCACGGGAGGTTGGCTTGCAAAGCCGTTCACTTTCTTCGGTTTACATGGGCTCCCGGGACTCAAATTCGTCATTCCAAAGGACTTATCGCTAAATTTGTCCAAACATTGGACTTATCAGCCAACTGTGCGCGGGTTCGGCCCCGAAAAGACAAAAGCCGCGGATAGTTCCGCGGCTTGTTGTTTGCTCTATGTCCAGTGTAGCAATTTGTGCCGGACGAAGTGGCACATTTCTTCGGACCGGTTCCCGAAAGGGGATCAGTGCACAAATTGAGGTCGCTTGGATCCTTTTGAACCGGTCCATTCTCAGGACCTGTCTCGACCTATCTCGTAAAACGACTCTAGCCGGCTTTGCTCGCCCCGCGTCCATTTCCGAGTTTGCCCATCATTCGGGCGCGGTTATAACCTCCGACAATTCGACTTATCAGGACTGATCTTCAACATGTATGCTCGTGTGCCGGCGGCTGGAGCATGGTCGCCGATGATAGCTGTATTCGATGGAGCCTCCGAGATGCCCGATGTCAAGCGTATGGCCCTGTTCTTAGACGGTACGTGGAACAACATAAGCGCAAATACCAACGTCTGGCGATTGAAATCCCTTTGCGATTCTTCCCCGAGCAGCTCGTGTATTACAGCGCGGGGGTCGGCACACACGACAAGCATTTATCAGGAGGGATGTTCGGCATTGGTATCGATGAAGAGGTCATCGACGCTTATGAGTGGTTGATCGAAAACTACCAGCCGGGTGCGCAGTTATTCATTTTTGGTTTCAGTCGGGGAGCATTTACTGCCCGTAGTCTGGCGGGCTTCATCTCAAAATGCGGTTTGCTGCAGGCAGGATCGCCCGTCTCGATCAAGCAGATGTTTGAACGCTATCGCAAGGGCATGGCGATCTCCATTTTGAAGCTTGCCAATGCGCCGGAGAGTAATTTGTCCCAGGAAGACAAATTGATCAAGGTTTATTCTCAATCGATCCCGATCTGGTTCCAAGGCGTATGGGATACCGTTGGATCCCTGGGCATTCCGCTTCCATTTATCCCGAAAGTCAGTCATGAAGATTTCGCGTTCCTTGAGACGGACTTGAGGATCAACGATACGCATGCGTACCATGCAATGGCTATCGACGAGCATCGGGAAGCCTTCGTGCCCACACTCTGGGTGAAGAGCACGCCAAAACAAGGAGAGTGTCCCCCGGCCCGCGATCTTGACCACGTAGAGCAGCGTTGGTTCGCGGGAGCCCACGCCAATGTCGGCGGCGGTTACGAGGACGACCTGCTTGCTGAGGTGCCGCTCTGCTGGGTGATGAGCAAAGCCAGCGCACACGGTCTTGAATTAAGGCACAGTGCTGTCATTGACGGAAATGTGAATGCCTCTGCGATCCACGACTCTTACTCCGAGATGGCACACGGCGTCTATAAGATACTCACCCTTGGAAAAGAGCACTACAGGCCTATTGGAGCCGAAGCGGTGGATACCGGCGATGCCGTGAGGACGATGATCAACGAAACCATTGATGTAAGTGTGTTCGAGCGCTGGCGCAGCGATGCAACCTACCGCCCAAGAAATTTGTTGGAATGGGCTGGACGTCGCGGTGTCGATCCCTCCGCGCTCAAGCAATCGGTACGCGCCGACGACGCAACAGCGATAGGACAGTAACGCTCCAGTCCGGATCCAACACAATGTCCGCTTCGGGCGCGGCGGCGGCCCGAGCGGACGACATACAGAATCACCGCAGAGGGCTGCGAGTTGATCCGCGCTGTAACGCTGCGGAGTCCTGCTGCTGTTCGCGGAACTAAGTCGTCTCTCCTGTATCGCGTCATAATGGATGATCCCAGGGCAGGAGGAATCATGTCGGGCGAAGAAAATGCAACGGGATCAAGCGTGACCTTACACGTGGTCTCAAGCCTTGATGGGTTCATCGCGAGGAAGGACAACACTGTCTCCTGGCTGGATATCAAGGGGGCCATCTACGAACGCGGCGTTTCCATTTCGGCGGAAGAAGCCGCGGCCTTCGTCAAAGCCATCGACTGTTATGTACTCGGCTCTCGCACGTATGAACACGCACTTGAGCTGGGTTGGCCCTATGGCGATACCCCGACCGTAGTGGTGACGAGCAGAGAATTGCCACGGGCGAGGGAGAGCGTCGAATTCTATGCGGGCGATCTCAAAACGCTGGTTGACGCGAAACTCGCACCGCGATTTCGAAACATCTGGCTGGTGGGAGGGGCCATGCTAAGTCAGCGTTTTCTCGAACTCGGCCTGGTGGACGAAATCAGGTTGACTATAGCCCCTGTCCTGTTGAGTGACGGACTCCGGCTCTTCGGCGGTTCCCTGACGGAGGAGCGGTGGGATTTGAAGAACGTGGTCGCTTACAGAAATGGTTTTGTCGAGTTGTCATACTCGACCACCACCCGGTGAGGACCACAAAGGATGCCGAATGACTCGCTGCTCTAGTAAGGGTCCTGCTCTACTTTGCGGACGATAACAGCCTTTGCGCCGTTCGGATGAGGGCGCTTACGGCGGAAGGAGTCGATGCCCACGCGAAGCCCGTCGAGGACGCCGCTGAGATGACGAAGCGGCGCGCTGATCCCTTCCTGTACTGCTGCGGTTGCGTGGCTGATGCCGTTCAGGGTGCTGGACACGATGTTGTCCACGCGGGCCGCCTGCTGATGTGTCCGCTCGACGACATCGCTGAGCGAAACAGTGATGTGCTGAGTCTCGCTGCGCAGGATGTCGCTGACCTCGACCAGGTTCTCGGTGATGTGCTTCAGCTTAGGCGAGAGTGAATCGACCAGGGAGCGGGCGCCCTTCACCATCGGCCCGATCTCGGGCGCGATCTCTCTTTCGTAGTGATCCAGAATGTTGTGGATGCGCTTGCGGGTATAGAGGAGAGTACCGGCGAGCATCAGCAGCACAACGATGAAGAACAGGACGCCTACGCCAACAATGATAGTGAGCGCCAGCAATATGAGGGCTGAGTGGATCCTGCATGGTGCCGCTTCCTTTACGCGAGAAGAGTCAGACCGCTTGCGCAGACGTTTTTGTGGAAACAGTCCAGCCGGGGAAGGGCCGCGCATAGTGTACGACGTCGCGACCCATCCCCGAGGACAGCCTATGTCGTTCGATACGCCTGATGGCCTGCTTCGACGGCGTTCGAGATGCGGTCGGCGTCATCGCCGGACGCCGTGTCCTGATACGCGCGCCTGCCCTCATCGACCGCGGCGTTCACCCGGTCGACCTGATCGCTGACTACCTCGCGGCCGCGATCGACATACTGGTTCCACTGCGCGCGGCCACGGTCGACGGCTTCCTTGCCGCGATCGACGTACTCGTTCAGATGGTCGCGTCCGCGATCGGTGAAGTCGCTGACCTTTTCCGCGGCCCGGCGCGACTGCTCTTTCACGTATTCCGATCCCTCGCGTGCCGAGGACGCCAGGTCCTCGCGGGTCTCAGACCCCGCCTTGGGCGCATACAGCACCCCGGCCACAGCACCGATCCCCAGACCAATCAGAAACCAACCAAAACCACCACTTCTGTCAGCAGACATGTACCGTCTCCCCCTTGCGCTGCTGCAGTTCGTGCCACAGACAGCACTCATCATTTTGAGCAAGGACCCTGATTTTCGTCCACGATGTGCCATACCAGGTAGATGCCCCCCGGAGGCCAACTGCTGCCAGCGGACGCACTATGGTCTCACGAATGGCCGGTCTGCGGCGTCTTTCTGCGATGGCTCCTCTCGGAAAGCGCGGTTTGGATGTCGGGTGCTGCCAGGCGGAATTTGCCTGCGCGCGACGCGACATTCACACCGAAAGGCAGTCACAATAGGAGAACATTGAACAGTTTGAAAGGACCTTGGTCATGACTTGCGTATTCAACCGTCGCGTGTTGCAGGTGGGGCTACTCGCAGGATCGCTGCTGGTTGCGACCGGCTGCAAGCAGTTTATGCCCGGCGCAAAGAATGAAACGCCGCAGCCCGCGCCGGCCGCAGCCCCCGCGCCTGCGCCGCGCAGTGATCAGGACATCGCCAACGATATTCAGAACCGCATCAATGGCGAATCGGCATTGAGCGGACAGAACATCCAGGTGAGCGTGAACGGAGGAACGGCGACGTTGAACGGCACGGTCAACAACGATGCCGCCCGCGCACTGGCCGCCGCGGACAGCGGGGCCGCAACCGGGGTGCGCACGGTGATTAACAACCTGACGGTGACCCCGGAACGCGCACAAAAGCAGGAGCCGCCGAAGCCGGAGCGTCGACGGAAGGAACGGCGAGCAGCACAACAGCAGCAGGCGATGAACGAGCCTGCGCCGCCATCACCGGCGGCTGCTGCAGAACCGGCCCCGTCCCCGGCTGCGCCGGCCCCCCCACCGCGTCCGCCGAAGCCGGTGGCCCGTACCGTCTCAGTTGACGCAGGCACCTCGCTGCCAATCCGGATCACCGAGGCGTTGGACAGCGGCACGACGCAGACGGGCCAGGTCATTCACGGCACACTTGCAGCAGACATCATTGCCGACAACATGATCGCCATCCCGCGCGGGACACCGGTGACCGGGCGCGTGAGGGAGGCCAAGGATGCGACCCACTTCTCCGGTAGCTCGTCTTTATCGGTGGAGTTGACGTCGGTCCAGCTGAATGGGCAGTCGGTTCCGGTGAGCACCACGCGCCTTCAGCCAGCAGGGCAAGGGGCGCGGCAAGAACACGGCGATGAAGACCGGTGGAGGCGCTGCACTGGGGGCGATCATCGGCGCACTGGCCGGCGGCGGCAAGGGCGCGGCGATCGGCGCTGCTTCCGGCGGCGGAATTGGCGCGGGCGTGAATGGCGTGACGAAGGGCGAGCAGGTGAAGATTCCGGCCGAGACGCTGATCAACTTCAAGCTGCAATCGCCGGTCAGCGTCACGACATCGCGGTCAGCCAATGGACCGGCCGCGCAGACCTTCAACGACGACTCGAACTCGAACCAGCCACAGTAGTAACGCGGTCCAGAGTAACGCGGTCCAGGAAAAGGCGGAGGCCCGTAGGCATCCGCCTTTTGTCGTTGCTTAATCGGGGCCGTCGCCTATTGCACGGTGACCGAAACAGTCGAGGTCTGGCTCAGCGTCCCGCTGGTCGCAGTCACGGTTACGTTGTAGCTGCCGCCATGAGAACCGCCGCTGCTGCCGCCGCAGCCCACCACGCCCACAGCGATAAAGAAGAGCATGAGGCTGAGCATGCGCTGCCAGGCGCGTCGGCGGCCGGGCAGGCCGATCAGCAGAATGCCTGCAAGCGCTGCTCCGCCGGCCGCATACCAACGATTGGCCGGATTAGCCGGGATATGCAGTGCCCCGCTGGCTGTTGAGTTGACGGTGAGCTTGTCGGTGACCGCAGTGGTCCCGGTGACTGCCACGCTGGGCGCTGCCAGGCTGCAGCTCAACGGACTGCTACCCGCGCTGCAGGAGAGATTCACGGTGCCGGTGAAGCCCGCGGCGGGGGTGACGTTCATGGTCGTGCTGCCCGATCCGCCGCTGGAGATGGTGAGCGTGGATGGGGCGCCGCTCAGGGTGAAGGAGCCCGTGCCACCGCCGCCGATGACGGCCGTGCCGGAGTTGTAATTCCCGTCTCCGGCATAGTTGATATTTGCGGGCGTGCCGGTCACCGTGATGGTGGTCTGCGCGGCCTGGCCGTTCGCGGTGTTCACGACAGCCAGGGTGCCAGTGCCTACGGTGGCGCCGCTGCTGCTGGTCAGCGTGACGGTGCCGGTGGGGAGGCTGAAGCCGCTGTTGAAATAGAACGTCGCCGAAGACCGGATCTACTTCGACGATGACGGTGGCTGCTGCTGCCGTGCTTGGAAGTGGGGATCGATACATTGTTCTTGGTGATGGTGAAGCTCTGCGGCTGCCGCGGTGCTCGGTGAGAAGCTGGCATCCCCGGAGTAGCTGGCCGAGACAGCATAGGTCCCCGGTGGATAGGCGACGTTGACCTGGTTCGGGATCTCGGCGATGCCGTTGCTGTTCACAGCTGGCCTTCTGGTTCAGCGAGGCAAGAGCGGGCGTGCTGCTGAAGGTGACGGTTCCGGTGGCCTGCTGTACATAAGTCACGTTCTGCTGCGCACTGCCTGCGCGTTCGAGATGGCTCCGCGAGCCACAGAGACGTAGGTGCCGTAGGGAACGCTGGTGACATTCTGGAGCCTGGTTCGAAGTTGTCGCGAGATTCTGAATAAAGAGACCCAGCGTGCTCGCCTCGGGGCTGACCGTGACGCTGATGCCCGGCGTGGAGGTGCTGGGCGCGAAGGTGCCGTCGCCTCCGTAGTTGGCGATCAGCGAATAGCTTCCGCCGGGCAGGTAGGTGTAGGCGGGGTTGGTGGCGGTGCCAGTGATCAGTGTCAGGATGGAGGGCGAGGCCGTCGTCCCCTGCACCGCGGCCGCTGCCGGCGAGTTGCCGCTGGCCACCAGCGCAACATCGCCGGTGGGCGTGCCGCCGGAGCTCGTGACCGTGACACCGACGCTGACTGAGCTGCCGTGCGTGATGCTGACCGGGCTGGTCGAACCGTTCACCGTCAGCGAGGTGGTGGTGGGCTGTGAAGGTGATCTTGGACCAGTTCTGCACCAGCTGAGTAACATCCATGCTGCCCAGCCCGCTGGCCAGATCATAGCCGGTGCCGGCGTTGTAGCCGGTGAGGAAGCCATTTGACCGCAATGCGGGCTCGTGCGGGACTGCTGGAGCAGACCACAGAGTTGTTGCCGGTCGTGACGTCGTGGAAGGACGCGGCGAACTGCTTGGAGAGCGGGTAGAGCGTGTAGTCGGCCTGGCCGAGGCGGACGCTGCTTCCGCCGAGCTGCTGCACGACCAGCGCGAGCACACCGGCAAAGGCCGGAGACGAGGCGGAGGTGCCGCCGATGGTGAGGAAGCTGTAGCTGCCCTGAGCAGTCCGGGACGCAATCCGTCGTGTTCGAAGCCGGGCCCAGATTCGAGGCGCAGAGCACCCAGGCGGAATCGTGAGAGCCAGTGGCGGAGAAGAGCGAGACATCGGGAAGCTCGCGAGTGCTGCCGGTACCGAAGGAAGACTGCCAGGCGGGCTTGGCGTATCCGGCGCCGCTGCATAGGCAGAGACATTGCCGTTGCTGGGGTCGACAATGGCGTTGAGGCAGCCGCTGACGCCGCCGCCGGCGCCGGAGATATTCGTGTTGCCCTGGACTGGTGACAGGCACATTGTCCGACGAAGCTGCCGATGGTGCTGGTGGAGTCATTCCAGGGATTTCCGGGAATGGTGCCAAGGCGGAGCCGCCGATGCGTCGAGTTCTGTCGAGGCGGTTCCAGTACGTGGCTTCATTGCTGGCGGTCTGGTTGAAGTCGGTGCCACCGACCGCGATGTTGTAAGGGCGTGGAGGCGATTCCGTTGACCTGGAGGCCCTGCGCAGCGGCGGTCTCGGTGTTGGAGTTGTCGCAGCCGGCCGAGCCGCTGTCGCCGGTGGAGACGGTCACGGAGATGCCCTGCGCGGCAGCCTGCTCCCAGAAATTCAGGATCTCCTGGTTGCCGCTCTGTCCCTGATACGCTTCACAGCCGCCGAAGCTGACGTTGAGGATGTTGACTGCGTTGTCGTCAAGCGCACGCTGGATGGCGAGGAAGAGGCCGGACTGGAAGGTGGTGTCCTGCGCGGTGTAGAGGACGAGATTGGCGCCTGGCGCGACCGCGCTGGCAACTTCGAGATCGAGCAGCGCCTCGACCTCATCATCACTGCCGACGCCGGGATCGCTGCCATCAACGACGACCTTTGAATTCGCTGACAGCACAGGCAGGCCGAAAAGACTGCGATAGTTAGCGACGTTACTGCCATTGCCGAGGCCATCCACGTTCGAATCCCCGGCAATGCCGATGGTGATGCCGGTTCCGGTCAGGTTCAGGCTGCCGCTGTGGTTCGCGTTCAGCGCGGAGTTGGGCGTGTTGTAGATGGTGGCGAAGTCGGCGGGAACGATGCCATAGAAGTTGCCGTTACTGCTGGGAAAAGTAAGATCAGGCTGATTTTCGGCGGGCCGGCTCGACATCGCCCTGGGATTCGCGCTCGTCGGCGCGGGGGTGGCGATCCGGAGACGCGAAGGGGTGTGCATTGGCCGGGGATGGAAGTCGTTGAGCGGCGAGATGCCCGCGATGACCGGCGCGAGCGCGGCTGGGACCTGCGGGTTGATGACGTTTGCCATGTGGGTCACGCCGTCGAGCTGGAAGGAATGGATCTTTGTTGCGAAGGCGCTCTCGATCTGTCCCGCTGTGCCGGAAAATTCAATGGTCGTTTTGGCCTGCGAGACCTTGGCGACGGCCAGCCCTTGCGACTGGAGCCAGGCGACGACGGCCTGCACGTCGGAATCCGCCGGACCGAACTGGCTGCCGAGCTGAGCGGGCGTGAGCCAATGGCGATAGCTTGCCGATCCGGGCGTGTGCGCTTCGGCAATGTATTGCTGGAGCGCCGCTTCCTCTTCCGCAGGGCGCTTCAGCAGGAGCAGCATGCGGCTGGCCGGGGTGCTGGCGGCCACGGCGCCGAGATCGCGAGCCTCGCCTGGGCATGGGACGCACGTTTCCCTTGAGCACAACCCGCTGCTGATTGTTGACTGGCTGCGTGATCTGGGGCAGGGCAACCGCACCGAAGCTCAGCGTAGATGTGCCAAGCACGCCAAGGCACACGAGGCATCGTGCGCTGCGCTCGAACAACTGAATGATGGCCATTCCTGAAAATCCTTTTCGTCGTCGATTGCAGCAATGCCCGGTGGTAATGGAGGCTGCTTGACGGATTGTGGCTGTCTGACGCGCCGTTCTGGTTTTGGTCTACTGCCCGGTCCAACTTTGAGCAGGCGTGCCGCCTATTATGCCAAGCCGTAACACGGATGCGCTATGAAAGTTGTGCAACCGGATGTTTCGCTTTGCCGAAGCGCCATTGGTTTGACTTGACCGGCAGAGCGCGGATAGCTTCGATGACAAGCTTCGCCTGGTTCGTTCACCTGTATTTGTCGCGGGTGCGGAGGTTTTGTTGCCTGAGTCTTTTGACCGTTTTCACAACGAGGTCGCCGACAGCCGTGATGGGCAGCTTCGCCCTTCTTGCACCCATGGTGAAAGCGGTTTATCCGCCCCACCGCGCTGGAGTCGTGCTGCCCTTGCGCTTCCGCTGATCGCCTGCGCGTGTCTGCCGCCTGCTGTCGCCCAAACCACCACCCAGACCGGTAGCCAGGCCGGCTCCACCTCCGATCTGGCACAGCAGGAGCTCGCGCGGTTCGAAAAGCTGGTGACCGTAAAGGTCCTGCCCAACGGCCTGACCGTTCTGCTGATCGAACGGCCGGAGGCGCCGGTCTTTTCCTACTACACGCTGGTCGATGCGGGCGACGCGAACGATCCTACGGGCCAGTCAGGCCTCGCGCACATGTTCGAGCATCTCGCCTTCAAGGGCACCGATACGATCGGCACAACGAACTGGCCGGCTGAGAAGGTTGCGCTCGAGAAAGTCGAAGAGACCTATGCCGCCTACGACCGCGAATACCGCAAGCGCGTGGGACAGGACCCGGCGAAGCTGAAGCAGCTTCGCGACGCTTTCGATGCGGCGAAGAAAGATGCGCAGCAGTACGTGATTCCCAACCAGTTCACCGAGATTGCGGAGGAGAACGGCGCGACCGGCATCAATGCATCGACCGGGCTCGATTCCACCGAATACTTCTGGAGCATGCCCGCCAATCGCCTTCAGCTGTGGGCGTATATGGAGAGCGGCCGCCTCGGGCATCCGGTGCCCCGCGAGTTCTATAAGGAACGCGATGTAGTGATGGAAGAGCGGCGGATGCGCATCGATTCCAATCCGATCGGCCGCATGGTGGAGCAGTTTCTGGCCACGGCGTACGTCGCGCATCCGTATGGACGGCCGGGCGTGGGCTGGGAGTCGGAGCTTTCGCAGATTGACGCGACCGAGGCTGCCGCGTTTCACCAGAAGTACTACACGCCGTCGAATATCGTGATCGCGGTTGCCGGCGATGTGAAGGCATCGACCACGATGCCGATCCTGGAGAAGTACTTCGATCCGATTCCTGCGGGGCCAAAGCCGGAGCCGATGTCAACGGTCGAGCCGCAGCAGAATTCCGAAAAGTCGGTGATCATCCGCGAAGCTACGCAGCCCTTCTATATCGAGGGCTATCACCGCAGCGACTATCTCGATCCGGACGACCAGGTATATGACGCGATCACCGACATTCTTTCGAATGGGCGCGTGTCGCGCATGTACCGCTCGCTGGTGCGCGACCAGCGCATTGCCGCGGAGGCTGAGGGCTTCAGCGGATTTCCCGGCGTGAAGTATCCCGGCCTCTTCGCGTTTTACGCGGTGCCGCTGCCCGGCCACACGCCCGAAGAGATGCGCACCGCGATTCACAAGGAGATCGACAAGCTGAAGACCCAGGACGTGACCGACGAGGAGCTGGCAATGTTCAAGACGCGCGCCCGCGTGGACCTGCTGCGCTCGCTTGCCGATAACCAGGGGCTGGCGGAGAGCCTGGCGACCTACCAGCTTCGCTACGGCGACTGGCGCGAGCTCTTCCGCCAACTCGACAAGATCGACAAGGTGTCGAAGGCAGACATCCGCCGCGTGGCGAACAAGGTGTTTACGGAGAGCAACCGGACTTACGCGATCATCGAAACGGTGCCGCCAAAACAGACTGCAGGCGCGGCTGCGCCGAAGGCGGGTGGCCTGTGATGCGCTCGCCAACTTCCTTGTTTCTGGCCCTGCTTGTATCTATGCCGGCGGCTGCTCCCGCACAGCAGACGCAACAGGCGCAGCCGTGGAAGCAGATTCCGATTCCGGCGCTGCCTGCGTTTCATCCGCAGCAGCCGCGACGCATTGTGCTGGACAACGGCGCGATCATCTTTCTCCAGGAAGATCACGAGCTGCCCTTCATCAACGGCTTCGTGGAGATGCGCGGCGGCGGGCGCGATGTGCCGGTCGAGAAAACCGGGCTGGTCGATCTGTATGGCGACGCGTGGCGCACCAGCGGGACGGCGAAGATGTCCGGCGATGCGATGGACGATCTGTTGGAGGCCAAAGCCGCCAAGGTGGAAACCGGCGGCGACGTGGATTCAACCAGCGTGAGCTGGTCCTGCCTGAAGACGGATTTCGATACCGTCTTCGGACTGGCCACCGATCTGCTGCTGCATCCGAAGTTCGATCCGGGCAAGCTCGATCTGTCAAAGCAGCAGATGGCTGCCGGCATTGTCCGCCGCAACGATGACGTGAGTGAGATCGCCAGCCGCGAGGCAGCGAAGCTGGTCTACGGCGCGAAGAATCCGTATGGCCGCACACCAGAGCTGGCCCAGGTCATGTCGATCACGGTTGCGGATCTGCAGCAGTTTCATGACCGCACCGTGATTCCGAACGGCATGATCATTGGCGTCAGTGGCGACTTTGACGGCGCGGCAATGGAGCAGAAACTGCGCGCGGCTTTCGGCGGATTGAAGAAAGGCACGCCGCTGCCGCCGGCGAAGGAAGACTTTCACGGGCCGACGCCGGGCGTGTATTCCGTTGATAAGAACGATGTGAACCAGAGCAACATCTGGATCGTGGGACTGGGAACGGAGCGATCGAATCCGGACTACTACGCGCTCAGCGTGATGAACCAGATCTTCTCCGGCGGCTTTGGGTCGCGGCTGTTTCAGAATGTGCGCACCAAGATGGGGCTGGCCTACTCGGTCGGCGGGTCCTATGGCGCGTCGTATGATCATCCGGGGCTCTTCTATACCGTGGCTGCCACCAAGAGCGTGAGCACAGTGGATGCGACCAAGGCGATGCTGGACCAGATCGACGATCTGAAGACCGAGCCATTCACCGCGGATGAGCTGAAGCAGGCCAAGGATGAGCTACTGAACTCTTTCGTCTTCCGCTATGACACGCCGGAGAAGGTGCTGAACGAGCGCGCGAGCCTGGAGTTCTACGGCTATCCGGCAGACTTCCTCGAAAAATATCGCGCGGCCGTCGAAAAGGTAACAACGGCGGATCTGGAGCGCGTGGCGCGCAAGTATATCGACCGCTCGAAGCTGGCGGTGCTGGTGGTGGGCAATGTGCAGCAGATTGCCACGGGCACTCCAGGACAGCCGGGCAAACCGCTCTCCGACCTGGGGCAGGTGCATCCTATCGACATCACGATTCCGATGCCGCCGGGGATGCAGGGCCCACCGGGCGCGCAGTAAGCCGCACTTCACAAGGGACAGAATGGAAATCGCTATCGTCATCATGGCCGCGGGCAAGGGCACGCGGCTGAAATCGCGCCGGCCGAAGGTGCTGCACCAGATTGGCGGTCGGGCGCTGGTGGAGCATGTGATCGCCGCCGCCGCGCAGGTGGTGGAGCCGAAGGACATCTATGTCATCATCGGGCATGAGGCGGAGCAGGTGCGTGCCACGCTGGAGCACACGGGCGTGCGGTTCATCGTGCAGGCGGAGCAGCGCGGGACCGGGCACGCGATTCTGACGGCGCGTCCGGAGGTGGAGCAGTACGAAAATCTGATCGTCCTTTCGGGCGATGCGCCGATGATCACGACGGAGACGATCCTGCAGCTACGCGACTTTCACCTGGTACAGCAGGCGGCGATGACGGTGCTGACGACGCGGCCGCCGGACCCGACCGGATATGGGCGCGTGATCCGCAAGCGCGCGGGTGAGCCGGAGATCATGGCCATCGTGGAGCAGAGGGCGCTCACGCGCGAGCTGCTTCCCGCTCCGGAGATCAACGCAGGGATCTATGCCTTCCGTGCCGAGGCGCTGTTCAAGCATATCGGCCAGCTCTCCACGGACAATGCGCACGGCGAGTACTACCTGACGGACATGGCGGCGCTGCTGGTGAAGGCCAAGGAGCGCGTGGTGGCGCTGGAGATTGCCGACGTCCCAGCAGGTGCTGGGCGCGAACACCATCGCAGAGATGATGGCGCTGGATGCGGCCATGCGGATGCGCACAGCGAGCGCGCTGATGGCGGAAGGCGTGACCATTTACCGGCCCGAGACTTCGGTGATCGACAGCACGGTGACCATCGGGTGCGGACACGATTCTGGAGCCATTCGTGCAGTTGCTGGGGCGGACTACGATCGGCAGCGACTGCCGGATTCGCTCCTACTCGGTGATCGAGAACTCGACGATTGGCGATGATGTGCTGGTGCGAAACGGGTCGATCATTTCGTCTTCGCAGATCGCGAAGGGCGCGCTGATCGGGCCCTACTCGCATCTGCGGCCGGAGTCGGAGATTGGCGAGGGCGCGCATGTCGGCAATTTTGTGGAGACGAAGAAGGCGCGGCTAGGCGCGGGTGCGAAGGCGAACCATCTGACTTATCTGGGCGATGCGGACATCGGCGCGGGCACAAACATCGGCGCGGGCACCATCACCTGCAACTACGACGGCAAGACGAAGAGCCTGACGACGATTGGCGCGAATGTTTTTGTTGGCAGCGACTCGACGCTGGTGGCTCCGCTCGCAAGTCGCTGATGGCAGCTACATCGCGGCGGGCTCGACGATCACGGAAGACGTGCCGGCGGACGCGCTGGCGCTGGGGCGCGCGCGGCAGACCATCAAGCCGGAGTGGGCGAAGAAGATGCGCTCCCGGAAGTAACGGCCAAGTCAATCCATCTCACATGGTCGCCGGGCTGCATCGATTGGAGCCGAGCGAGGACTTGCTGACCGGAACGGGCGGGATTGGCGGCGTGGCCCAGGGAGTGTTCTTGAAATCGAAAAAGTCGAGCAGGTTGGGCTGTGCGGCATCGCGCGCGGTGAGGTATTTCCCGTTCCCGATGAAGAGGTCCTCGACGAATTTGATGATGGCGGTGTGATCCATGGGGATGTGCGAGACGTAGTGCCGCCGGGTGAAGGGCGAAATAACGATGTTGGGCACCCGGAAGCCGATCTGCGCGCCGAAGCCATTGACCGCCGCAGCATCGCCGGCATGCGCGCCAGGGCTGTCGCTCCTGAGATCGCAATGCGCTGGTCGCTAGTCGCGGAACTGGGCAAGCAGGGCGTGTAGCCATCCGGATTCACCGCGATGCTCGCAATGTCGGGGATAGTTCCCAGTGAAAGATCGGTGTTGTCATTAGAGTGCTGCGGCACCGGGGGAACATGATCGTAGAGTCCGCCGCCCTCGTCGTAGCTGAAGAAGAAGACGCCGTCCTTCCACTCCGGACTAGCCATGAAGGCATTGATGATGCGGGCCATCTGCGTCTGCCCCAACAGGATGGGCTGATAGGAGGCCGGGTGTTCATCATTGTTGCCGTATGCGGGCTCGATGAAGGCAAAACTCGGCAGTGTGCCGTTGATGAGATCAGTGAAATAGGCTGACAGCGGCGCGACGTGATTGGGATCGATGCAGAAGTAGTTGTATGGATCGCCGACAACGCTGGAGGGCTGGGTGGTGCCGGTGCACGCGGCCCCGGATGAGTTCTGGTAGAGATAGTTGTGCGTGTACTTTATGATATCCCAGCGTGGTGGCGGGATAGTTTGCTGGGCCCGAACCGCAATCATCGGAGTCGCCGCAATTGCCCTGGGTAGCGGAGTAATAGACCTTCCAGGAGACGTTGGCCGAGTCGAGCGCCTGGAAGATGCTGGGAAGGTCGAGCGTGCCGAGGTTGTCGTCGCTGCCAGGATCGAAGACCAGACCCTGCGTGGTGCCGCCGCTATAGGTGGCAATGCGGTTCGGGTGGGTCTTGTTGGCAATGGGCGAGAACCAGCGATCGGAAACGGCAAACTGCGAGGCCATGTAGTAGTAGTAGTTCAGAAATCCTTCATCGTAGTAACCCATGGCGCGCTGTCCGGCAGTATCGGTGTACGCGCCTGAACATGCGGACGAAGGCGATGCGATACAGCCCTTCGCATACGCTTCCGCATTGTGTACAAATCCGTCGAGATTGATAGAGCGCGTCGCCAGAAAGTCAGATCGATTGACGTTGAGATAGCTCTCCGTCCATGGCGTGGTCGCATCGTCAATGCAAGTGGATTGGAGTTTAAACAGCGGGTGCGAAACGCCTTCGTCGTCGGTGTTGGCGAGGTTCAGCTTATCGTCGATGCCATCCACGTCGTACACATTGCCGTCATCGCCCACGTTCCACTGGTGCGCTCGGCGGTAGGGGTTCAGCATGCCGAAGTAGTTGTCGAACGTACGGTTCTCCTGCAGCATGACGATGACGTGGCGGATTGCGTTCGCGCCGCTTGCCGCGCTTACGTTCACAATCGCACTGGCAGAGTCGCTGCCTGCCGCTCCGGTGGCTTCCGCTGTGTAAGTAGTGGTCGAGGACGGAGTCACCGTTTGCGTTCCACCGGTGACCGCCAGCGTGATAGCTGCTGCCGTCCGAACCGGTCAGAGTAACCGTAGTGGCATTGGCCGCCGTCACCGTCAACGTGGATGAATCCCCTGACGTAATCATGGTGGGACTTGCGACGATGGTCACGCTGGTGGCAGGATTTGTCACGGTGATGATTGTGGATGCCGATGCGTTGCCGCCGGGACCAGTTGCGCTGGCTGTATAGGTCGTGTTCGCGGCTGGGCTGACGGTCTGGGTACCACCATTGGCGGAGAGCGTATAGCTGCTGCCGTCTGAACCGGTCAGGGTTACAGCCATGGCATGGGTTGCCGTCACGGTGAGCGTCAACGAATCTCCCACCGTGATTGAACCGCGACTGGCGGTAATCATCACGGTGGCGGCGGGCTGGGTGACGGCGACAGCGGTTGTCGCGGACGCGGCTCCGCCTGGACCGGTTGCGCTGGCGGTATAGGTGGTATTCGCGGCCGGGCTGACGGTCTGGGCACCACCGTTCGCGGAGAGCGTGAAGCTGCTTCCATCCGAACCGGTCAGGGTTACGGCCGTGGCGTGGGTCGCGGTCACGGTGAGCGTCAACGAATCCCCCGCCGTGATCGAACCGCGACTGGCGACAATCATCACGGTGGCGGCGGGCTGGGCGACGGTGACAGCGGTTGTCGCTGACGCGGCTCCGCCTGGACCGGTTGCGCTGGCGGTATAGGTCGTGGTCGCGATAGGGCTGACCGTCTGGGTACCACCATTAGCGGAGAGGATATAGCTGCTGCCGTCCGAACCGGTCAGGGTTACGGCCGTGGCATGGGTTGCGGTCAGGGTGAGCGTCACGGAATCTCCCGCCGTGATTGAACTGCGACTGGCGACAATCATCACGGTGGCGGCAGGCTGGGTGACGGTGACCGCGGTAGACGCGGACGCAGTTCCGCCGGGGCCGCTCACGCTGGCAACATACGTCGTATTTGCGGCCGGGCTGACCGTCTCGGTGCCACCATTGGCCGAGAGCTTATAGCTACTGCCGTCCGAACCGGTCAGGGTCACGGCCGTTGCATGGGTTGCGGTCACGGTAAGGTTCGACGAGCCACCCGCGATGATCGAGTTGGGCATCGCCGTAACGGCGACAGTTGGTAGCGGAGGTGGAGGCGGCGTTACTGTAACAGTTTCGGTTGCGTACGCGTTGCCTCCCAGCCCGGTTGCGCTCGCCGTATAGGTCGTGGTCGCGGCCGGAGTCACGGATTGCATGCCGCCATTGGCCGCCAGCGTATAGCTGCTGCCGTCCGTGCCGGACAGGCTTACTACGGTGGCATGGGTCGCAGTCACGGTCAGCTTCGACGAGCCGCCGCGCGACGATGGACGCGGAATCCGCCGCGATGGCCACCACCGGCGCAGGAGGTGGCGTGGGTGGAGCGGTTACTGTCACAGTGACGATTGCGTATGCGTTGCCTCCGAGCCCGGTTGCGCTGGCCGTATAGGTCGTGGTCGCGGCCGGAGTCACGGTCTGGGTGCCACCGTTGGCGGAGAGAATATAGCTACTGCCGTCGGAGCCGGACAGGCTTACCGCGGTGGCATGGGTCGCAGTGACGGTCAGCTTCGACGAGCCGCCGGCGACGATGGACGCGGAATCCGCCGCGATGGTCACCACCGGCGCAGGAGGCGGCGCGGGTGGCGCGGTTACTGTCACCGTTGCGGTTGCAGATGCATTGCCTCCGGGCCCGGCCGCGCTGGCTGTATAGGTCGTGGTCCCGGCCGGAGTCACGGATTGCGTACCGCCATTGGCCGCCAGCGTATAGTTGCTGCCGTCCGTGCCGGACAGGCTTACAGCGGTGGCATGGGTTGCAGTCACGGTCAGCGCCGTTGCGCCGCCCGCAAGGACAGACGCGGGATCGGCCGCGATGGTCACTGCCGGTGCCGGTGCCGAGGGAGACGTCGACGGCGCGGCAGGAGCCGGTTCACTGGAGAAATTGCCAGATTTGGCGCCGCCGCATCCCGCGAGTGCAAGCAACAGGGAAAGCAACACGATCGCCGCCAAAGGCGGGAAAATCCTATAGACACACCCGCGCAGAGGCGTATTCATGGCCGACTTTGCTCCCAAAGCAGAAAGACCCTTAGAAGGCGCCGCTCTCTGTCGGAGCGGTTGGCGAATGCCTGCCTTCCAGCGCCCGGCCTATCTCGCCTTTTTGAATCCTCGGAGATAGACGCCGGTTCGCTTGATAAAGAGATATCCGAACGACACGGCAGAGTCCATGAATGGATGCTTTGCGATCGTTTCGGCGGTACCCACCAGGCGGCAAAAGAGGGTGGGTTACGTAACAGTACTAGTGAGCGAAACGCGTTAGCGAAAGCCTGTCAGCCGCGCTCGTAGTGGAAATGGAACTCCTGTTCGCTGGCGACGGGCACGCCGTCCTTGGTTGCCGGCGTGAAGAGCCACTGCCTGACGGTAGCGATGACGGCGTGGTCGATGGCCGGCGCGAGTCCCTTGAGCAGCGTGAGCTGCGTTACTCTGCCGTGCTCATCGATGACGGCATCGAGCACGACGTCACCTCTGGTCCCACGCGCGAGTGCTGAGAGATCCGGCTGCGGTGAGGGAGAGCGCTGCGTTAGCGCGATACGGATATCGCCTTCGCCGAGACCGCTCTCCGTCGTGTTCCCTGTACCGGCGTCGGCTTGCGGTGGCTGGGGCGGCGTGGGCTCGCTTATGGTCTTGCGATGTCCGGATGTTGCTTTACGGGTTTGCCTGGAGTGGACCGACGAGTCGGAGGCAACAGGCTTAAGGCTGCCCGGGCTGTAGTAGGTAAGGAGCGTGAGTCCTTTGGCTGTGCCCGGCAGTCGGAAGGGCGCAATCCGGGGCGCGCGGTGTATCCAGACCGTGAACGCAAGGATGATGGCTGCGTGCACCGCGATGGAGAACACGGGTCCGCGAGAGCCGCGGCGTTGGAATCGTGTGCCGGGTTCTGGCGGCATCGTGCGCTCCTCTGGTCTGGATCGTCCTGCTGGCGTCGCTTTCGCCCTATCCTCTGATTATCCGGCTGGACAGGACGCACGTGATGTGAAAATTCTCGTTGAACTTTTAGACGCAGGAGATCTCGAAGGGGTGACATGACGCCTTTGCGGGCTGAAGTTCGCAGTCAGGACGAAATGCCGAAGTCCTGAGGCGGGTCTCCAAGCACTCATCTGGCTTCTCTTCGTTGAAACGGCTCTCCTTCATTCTCCGTCCTCCCATTCAATTTGCGAGAGAACTCCGGCATCATTTGGTAGAGAGCTCTGGGAGCAGGTCAAACCCAAAGGACACCAATACCCATCAGGTCATTGTCGGTTCGGTTCACGAACTCCGCGTGCTTGTAGTTATCCTTGATCTCTTTCCAAAGCTTGATCACCTCGATTCCCGGCATGTCTTGGGCAATATCATGAAACGCTACTAAGCCGCCGCTACGCACGAGTGGCATATACATTTCGAAATCTTTTCGTACTCCTGCATAGCTATGATCGCCGTCAATAAAGAGTAGGTCCAGCTTGCGTCCTTTCAATATCTCCTGGATCTTCGCTAGGGTGTCGGGTTTATGAGAGTTCTTCCGCAGCAAGAATAAGTGTTGGCCACGGCGAATCATTCTATGAAACAGTGGGTTTTGAAAAATGCGCCAAAACTTTCCACGAAGAGAGAAATGGTAATCGACGCTGATGATAGTAGCATCAGCGTCGGCGAGCCGAGACAATACGAAAAGTGTGCCGCCCCTGAAAGTACCGATTTCAAGTATACAAACACAATTATGTGTCTTGACCAGTTCCGCCAATTCCAGGAACTCAGAATGCCTTTGTAGAGGCGCGATTGCCGGGTATTTCATTGAAATATGGACAAGGTCTGCTGGCTTTGCGGGATCATTCAAGGTACTGATCCGATGCAATAAAGAAACAGTGGACAATGCATCCCGAAAAACAACAGAAAATTTCATCCGATCTTCCCACCTATCAAAGTTGCTTGTTACCAACCGATCGACGATAGTTTAGCCCTGCCCGCGTTCCATGGCTGGCCCAAAACTCACAAGCTATTTTGACCGAAGCTATATGGTTATCTGCTGGAACTAACAGCTGGGGAGCAGGTCAGAGAGCCGCCTCGATCTCTTCCGTGATGAGCTAGTGAAGGACCCGCGATTGGAGGCGGAGCACAATTCATCAAGCGCTGAGCGGAAAGCGCTCGCGAACGTCGTAGCGGGAGCCTTCGGGCGTCGGAGTGCTTTCGTAAAGGATGAAGGAGTTGGCGGTGAAGGCGGCGAGCTTTGGCTGCTGTTGCATTTGCATTTTGAGATTGCGCAATTCCCTACCGCCTTTCCCTTTGCGGCGGGCGAGCGTGATATGCGGGTGGTAGGGGCGGTCCTCTGGCGTGAAACCGCACAGGGAGGTGGAGGCGGTGACCGCCTGCTGGAGTGCAGCGAGGTCCGGCGTCACGCGGACTTCGACGTAGAGAACGCCGGCGCGATCAAACGTTGCCAGGCCGCCGAGTTCTATGCGTACAGGCGGATAGCGTAGCTCGCGGAGGCCTGTGGTGATGCAGTCGTATTGTTCTGGTTTCGTGCTGCCGAGGAATTGCAGCGTGATGTGCCAGGATTCGCGAGCGGACCAGCGGAGTCTTGTGGTGCCGCTTTGGCGTAGAAGCTGCTGTACGATCGGCGGCCAGACCGTCTGCCGTGGCGGTAGCTAGCGGGATTCCGATAAAGAACCGGTTCATCCTCAGCATTTGCCATGACATGCCATTTAGCGCGATGCGGACGCACGGCCTCCGCGGCTTCGCGCATTTGCGCGTCGGTCGTGAGGTAGTCCGGACAGAGGCGGAGCCAGCGGCTGCGCGCATCGGCGATGATGCCGTGGCCTTCAAGCGACGCGGCGAGCGACGGAGCTTCAGCATGTTCGATGGTGAGGAAGCCGCCGTGTTGCTCGTCCGCTCCGTCGGCAGCGATGCCGGCTGGCCGGCGAGATATTGCTTCAGCCGGCGGAGGCGGTCCAGATTGTAGGCGCGGATGCGCGCGACGCCGAGCAGAAGCGTGAGCTGCTGGCCGGCGCGCGCCTGATAGTACGTGAGGACGGGCGGCGTGGATTCAAGGAACGCGTCGCCGCCGGGGGCGAAGCGCGGCGGATCGGGGCGCTGATAGAGAAAGGGCTGCTCCTTGCCGAACCAGCCGACGTCGATGGGCTGGAGGCCGCTGGCGAGCGCGTCGGGCGAGATGTAGAGGAAGGCCGCGCCGGGGCCACCGCGGAGATATTTGTAACTGCCCCCGATGACGAAGTCGGCCTTCATCGCCGCGACGTCGACCGGGAAAACGCCAATGGCGTGATAGGCATCGACCAGCAATCGAGCGCCGTGCTGATGACAGAGCGTCGCGAGCCGGCCGAGATCGGGCACGACCTGGCCGGTCATGAAGA
Source organism: uncultured Acidobacteriaceae bacterium (assembly GCA_963758545.1). Classification (GTDB taxonomy): domain Bacteria; phylum Acidobacteriota; class Terriglobia; order Terriglobales; family Acidobacteriaceae; genus KBS-83. Next base: position 187,083 of record CAVWVY010000004.1, read on the forward strand.
GAACCTGCGAGACGACGACCAAATCAGCATCGTTGGAGACGGCTTCAAAGAGTGGTGCGAGATCGAACGTGCCGTCCGATGCGTGGCAATTCACCGCGCGCAGGTGAATGCGGCCGATGGCGGCGTACTGCTTCAGGATGACATCGACGGAATCGAATTCCGATGCGGTGGTGACGACGCGCGGCGTCCCTGACAATGCGTTCAGCACTGTGCGAAGTCCCTGACCGGCGGAGACTTTGGGAACGATGGAGTCGCGGCGCGGCGCATGGATGAGCTGCGCGATACGCGAGCGATGAGCGTTTTCCTCTTCGAGCCACGCGTCCCATGCATCGCCGAGCTTCGATTGCCAGAGCTGAAATCCTTCGCGGAGATCGTCTTCGGTCTGGTCGAGCGGGCGGCCAAGGGAGTGGTTCGCGAGATAGATGCCGGGTGCCGCAAGCGTGCGTGAGAAGAGCGGAAATACATGCAGGCGCAACGCGTCTTCCGTAAGCGCGCCGGGGCCGAGTGCGGCGACAGCATCCGCGAGTAGAGTGGTGGCGGTCATTCGTGGGGCGCCTGCATATCGGCTTCGCTGTATGGTGGCTCGGTCCGCGCTACGTCGCGGGGGGCCTCGGTGCGCGAGGCCAGCAGCTCCGGGAAGAACGTGAGCTCGAGCGCCTGACGGAGGAAGCCTACGCCGGAGGACCCGCCGGTACCGCGACGAAAGCCGATAATGCGCTCCACGGTCTTGAGATGGCGAAAGCGCCAGAGCTGGAAGTACTCTTCCACATCCACCAGCTTCTCGCACATCTCGTATGCCTCCCAGTGCTGCTTCGCGTTGCGATAGATCTCGCGGAAGATATCGATCAGCGCTTCATTGCGGACGTGCGGGGCTGCCCAGTCGCGTTCAACGCAGGCGGCGGGGATGTCGTATCCGCGGCGCGCGAGATAGCGAAGGAACTCATCGTAGAGGCTGGGCGATTCGAGCGTGCGGCGCAGGTCTTCATAGATCGGAGTGGCGTGCGCGAAGACTTTCAGCGTGTCGGCGTTCTTGTTGCCAAGAAGAAATTCCAGCTTGCGGTACTGGAAGGACTGGAAGCCCGATGCGTTGCCGAGCACGCCGCGGAACTCCATGTACTCGGAGGGCGTGAGCGTTTCAAGCACGGCCCATTGATCGAAGAGCTGCATCTGGATGAGCTTGACGCGCGAAAGAATCTTGAGCGTGGGCGGCAGCTTGTCGCGCCGGATGTGGTCGGTGGCGGCGGTAGAGTTCGTGAATGATGAGCTTCATCCACAGCTCCGCCACCTGGTGCTGGATGATGAAGAGCATCTCGTCGTGGTGCGGCGGCTGCGAGAGCGGACGCTGCTGCGCGAGCAGGCCTTCCAGCGAGAGATAGCCAAAGTAGCTGAGTTTATTGGAGAAGTCGCTGACGATGCCGGCTTCGAGGGGGCGCTGGTTCGTGTCTGTCATCTTCACCTGCACGTCATTCTGGAGTGCACAGGGAATGGTAACTCCACCGCGCAGCGGCGAGTGCGCGCCGAGCACAATCTATGCCATCCAACGGCAATGCGAGGGGCGGCGTCACGCAGGCACAGGGGGCACCACGATTCCCTCTTCGTCGTATACGGCACGGTTCGCAATGGCCGCGCCAATTGCCGATCCATAGCCCACGCGCGCGTTCGCCACCGGCTGCCGATTTGCGCGCACACACTCGATAAACGCGCGGCAGGCTGTCAGCGTCGGATCTTCGGTCGCGGTCACGGCGAGCTTTTCGCCCGGCCCGCGATATGGCATCTCGCCCTTCGTGCTGTAGGAGGCGCCGGTCACGATGCCGTGCGTCACCACCTCCGCACCCGTCACCGCCGGCTTGGGATGTGCCTTCGGCTCATAGTAAAAGGTGGCATCTTCAATCGTGATCGCCACGCTGCCTTCTGTGCCGTACACCCACAGCTCGTTGCCCATCTTCGCGTTGTCCGTAATCGAGCTGAACATCAGCCGTCGCCCGCCCGGATAGCTGAAGACCGCCTGCACGTTGTCGCCCACGGTGCGACCGTCGTGATAGCGCACAATGCTGGTCATGCCGGTGGCGCGCTCGGGTATTGCATCGAAGATCCAGTTCGCGATGTCGATGTGGTGCGACCCCAATTCGGTTACCAAGCCGCCCGATGTCTCCCGATAGAGCCGCCAGTTGATGAGGTGCTCGAGCTTGCCGCCGGGGTCGGGACTCGGCACCGGGCGCCGCCAGTTGTTGTTGCGGTGCCAGTATGCATAGACATGGGTCGGCTCGCCGATGTTTCCCTGCTTGACCTTTTCGACCGCCGCCCGCACCCATGGCGCATATCTATATTGATGGCCGATCTGGAAGAGCGCGCCCGGCAGGCTGGCGGCTTTGTAGATGTCCGCACATTGTTCCGGCGTGAAACCCATCGCCTTCTCGCCGTAGACCGGCCGCTTCGTCTTCAAGGCGGCCAACACATGCTCGGCGTGGTGGGCCAGCGGCGTGGCGATGTAGATCGCGTCCAGGTCCTTGCGGTCCAGCAACTCGCGATAGTCCTTCGTATGCGGAACATCGCTGCCCACCAGCTGATTCACCTGCGCAAATCGCGGCTCGTAGATGTCGCACACTGCCGCAATCCGCACGCCGGGCACATGTAACAACTGCCGGATCAATTCCTGCCCGCGGCTCCCTGGCCCGATGAAGCCCACGCGAAGCTCGTCGGCCCTGGCCGGCTCCGCCAGCCCGGCAACACTCTCCAGCCCCATGGCCGCCCATGCCGCCGAGGCACCACCCAGCAACTCTCGTCGATTCACTCAGCCTGCTCCTTCTTTCCCTCAACGATAATCTTGTTTCGCTTCACTCACGTGTCATGCCACGCGAAGCGCCGGCAATCACTGCCTTGGCCAGCGATACTTTTCTTGCGCCCCGCCGGCAAGCACCACCAGCGCAGCATCCGCTACCGGGCAGCGAGCGCATCAAGCGTCCCCTCTGCTGCGCGTCGAGCACGAACATCGCATTCGACAACGCATCACTGTCCGTCGCGGACGGCGCAATCACCGTCGCCTGCAGCCGCCCTTCCACCGGACGCAGCGTCCGCGGGTCCATGATGTGGCAGTACAGATGTCCGCTCACGACAAAGTGCTTCTCCGAACAGTTCGCGGTGGAAAGCGAGGTATCGTGCAGCACGACAGTCGAAATCGCCGCACCTGCACGCTCCGGATCAGGCACCCGCACCTTCCATCCGGACCCATCGGGCGGCGTGCCCATTCCGTAAATCGTGCTGGAGCCGGCCGAGAGCAGCGCCGCGCGCACACCATCCGCGCGCAGTGCCTTCACCGCCGCGTCCACTGCAAATCCCTTGCCGATGCCGCCGGGATCGAGCTCCACGCCCGGCGATGTAAACCGCACCGTACGCGCGCCTGCGTCCAACATGACGCGCTTCCATCCTGTCTGTGCGCGGACCTGCGCCAGATCCGCGTCACTCGGCACATGACCAGTGCTGCGAAAGAATCCCCATGCCTTCATCAGCTTTCCTACCGTGATATCGAAGGCGCCATCCGAACGCGCGCTCCATGCAAGCGATTCCTTAGGAAGCGAAATGTCTCCGGATCGGTCGTCACCGCGTGATCCGCGGCTTCGTGGTTGATCCGCGAAAGCTCGCTCTGCGGCTGGTAGTTGCTCAGCAGCGAATCGAGCTGATCCACGATCGCGAAGACCCGCTCCGCTTCGCGATCGGCTGTCGCGGCATCGGCAGCATAGATATAGAGCGTGAAGTCGGTCCCCATCGCGGGGTGCACGCGCGTAAAGACCGACTCCGCAGAGCATCGGCTGACAACCAGCGCAACGGCTATCACCGCCAGCCAAATTCGTTGAACGCCTTTGCGCCGACCGTTTCTTAGCTGCTTACAGATACGCATCCATCTTCGTTGCCATTGCCTCCTCCAGCGTGATCCGCCGCTTTTGGCGATATGCGAGGTTCGACATGTGGACCGCTATGGCTGATTTATATCCAACATCGACGGTAGCGTTCGGCTGCTTGCGGTCGCGGATGCATTCGAACCAGTTCGCCATGTGGTCAGTGTCTTTGGACTCGCCCTTTTCCACCGCACCATCCGGATTGTTGATCTTCTCCGGCATGTATGTAATCGACGATTTCGATCTGCCGGTCACCATGTCGGTGGATCCGGACACGTGCTCAATCGTTCCCTTGTCACCCAGAATATGCTCGCCCAATCCATAGCGGCTATTGCTGAAGGTCGACTGCCAGTTCACCAGCATGTCCGGATATTCGAGCGAGACCAGGATTGTGTCCGGCACCTGCCGCCGGTCCTTCTCAGAAAAGATCCCGCCCGTCATCACCGCGGCCTTCGGCAGGTCGAGATTGAGCGCCGAGATGATCCATGCAACCTGGTGCACCATGTTCTCTGCATTGTTGCCGCCGGAAAACTCCCAGAACAGCCGCCAGTTGATGTACTTGAAGCCATCGAACTTCGGCTCCTTGCGTCCATCCAGAAACAGCTTCCAGTTCACGTGATCGGGATCGCAATCGGAAGGTACGGGCCGTACCCACTGCCCTTTGCCGATTGGCGTGTTGCGGCTCATCCATGCGTCCACGCTGCACACCTTACCTACTCTGCCGTCCTTGATCCAGCGCAGCGCATCCTTCAATTCGCCGGAGCTCTCATGCTGCAGCCCGATCTGCACCACCTGCTTCGACGCGGCCGCCGCCTTCCGGCATTCGACTGCCTCGGGAATGTCCCAGGTCATCGTCTTTTCGGAGTAAAGATCCTTGCCCGCTGCGAGCGTCGCCAGGAAATACTTCTTGTGCAAATGCAACGGGGTTGCGTTGATGACCGCATCGACATCCTTGCTCTCCAGCAGCTTCATCGGATCGTCATAGATGGTCGCGTTCGGCAACAACTGCTTCGCCATGTCGCGCCGCCGGCTGTAGATGTCCGCCACCGCCACGCATTCCACGTTCGGCTGCGCGAGCGCGTTCTTCAGATCCTCCGTGCCGCGATCGCCCGCGCCGATCAGCCCAAAGCGAATGCGATCATTCGCGCCCAGCGCGCGCGCCGTTGGCAACGTTGCTGCCAGTGCCAATCCCATACCAGCCTGACCTAAAAACTCCCGCCGTGTCGTCATCCTTCATTCCTTTCCCGATGTCATTGTGAGTGTCCGCCATCCACGAATCTCGTCGCGAGCGAAAACGGAGCTAACCCTACTCTCGCGGCGCAGGCGTAATTGCCTCGGACGGCCAGTCCGTCAGCACTGCACACCTGCGCCCGCCAGCACCTTCTTCAAGCCCGCCATGCTCACGCGTGTCGAAGCCTCCGGCGTGCCTGCGCCGCGCCAGTGCGTTTCCAGGCTGATCGCGTAGTGATAACGCATCTTCAGAAAAGCTCGGATCTGCCCCGGCCATCCCACCACGCCGTTCGGATCGTTCACCGGCGCCCATTCGTGCTTGCCGCCCGGCTTCTCGACGCACATCCTTCGCATGACAGTGGCCGATGCGCGACTTCGGAAGCTCGTCAAAACCCTTGCTGTACGGATACTCCCCTGCCGCCGCCGCATTGCCCGGGTCCCAGTTCAGCATGAAGTTCTTATTCGTAACCGCTGCGAGTGTCCTTTTCGACTCCGCGCCCGTCGCCGTGTTACAGCTCATCTCGTTTTCGAGCAGCAGGATCAGACCGTCCTTCTCGCATCGCGCCGCCGCCTCGCGCAGCTTCTGGTCCATCGCCGCCCGATACGGCTTCTGGTCGTCCAGCCGCCAGAAGTCGAAGCACCGGATGCGGTCCGTCTGGAACGCCTTTGCCAGCGCGATACACCGCTCCAGCAGCTTGTCCTGGGCGCTCATGTCGAAGTCCGCATGAAACTGGTCGCGCTTTTCGCTCTGCTTTGACAACGGCGCGCCCGGCCAGTCGGTCTTGAAGAGCGGACTCGCAATGTCGGTCACGCGCAGCCGATGCGCCTCCAGGATCTTCCGCGCCTCATCCACTTCTTTCGCATTCAGCTCGGTGATGTTCTTGTTCCACATCCCGCGCAGCTCGATCCAGCTCAGCCCGAAATCCTTTGCTGCAATCGAGCACGCCTTCTCAAAATCCTGTGTGATTTCGTCGTTGATCACCGCCAGCCGGAACGGACACGCGCTCATACCCGCACCCCCAGCGACTCCAGATACTGCTTGCTCATCCGTGCGCTCTCCTCCGGTGTACGAGTTGATCCCGGCCGTTCGCCATCCAGCTCTACAATGCCCCAGCCGCGGAAGTGTGTCTCCTTGAGTGCGGCCAGCAGCGCCTTGAAGTCCACACGTCCTTGTCCCAATTCCGCAAATTCGTAACCGCTTTGAGTACTAGACGGCTTGGTGTCTTTCAGATGCAGGAACAGCAGCCGCCGCTTGTACTTGCGCACCGCCGCCGCTGGATCGCCGCCACCCTGCAGATAGTGCGCCACATCCAGCTCCAGCTTCACGTACTTCGGATCGGCTGCGTCCATAATGGCGTCCGTCGCCTCCGGTGCCTGCCCGATGGTGTTCATGTGATTGTGGAAGCCGGTTTGAATGCCGTACTCCGCCGCGCGCTTGCCCACCTCCGTCAGCAGATATCCCTGCCGCTTGTAGTCGGCAGCCGTCCACTTCGGTGGAGTCCCCTTTGGGTTGTTGGCGCCGATGACCTGCAGGTACTTGCCGCCGGCATCGTGCAGATACTTCGCGTGCTGGGCGTGCTCCTCCAGCATCTCTTTCTCTTTCGCCGGATCAAGCTGCGTTCCCCCGCTCGACAGCGCCACGAAGGTCAGCTTGTGCTCCGTCAATGCGCTCTTTACTGTCGCGGGATCGGGATGCGCCTTCAGCACATTTCCGAGCAACTGGATTCCCGGATAGCCCGCCGCGGAGATCTGCTCAATCGCCTGATCGATATTGCTTCCCCAGGTAATCGCCGCGTAACCGACCTGCAGCTTCCACGCGCCGCGTTCCAGGGGCGTATCGAAGAGCGACAGGTCCATCGGCGGATACAGCCGTCCTGGCCCGGCAATCTCCGCCGCCGCCTTCTGTAACAGCGGCGAGCACATACTCGCCGCGCTCGCCGTCGCCAGCCCCGCCAGCAACCGCCGTCGCGTTACCTCCATCGAGCCCTCCAACCATTCATTTCACAACTGTTGAGGCAAACGATTCCCAACGCGCTCATCCTACACCTTGATTTGTTTGGGATCATCTGGCACAGACCTTTTCGATGTGTGTGCTATGCAATATTTGATGCAGGTTTGTCTGCTGCAATCACCGTAACCGCGGCAGTCAGCACCACCAAGCACACACCAGAAGGCATCCGCGCCCGCCAGGTGCAGCACCTGCATCCACACCGGCGCGCGCAACAGCACATCCAGCGCGCCCAGCAGAAACTGCAACGTGAGCAGGCCCGCCAGCCAGAGTCCCAGTTTGCGATGCGCACCATGCGACGCGGCAAAAACCGCACGCCACAGAAGCCACAGGATGAACGCACCCGCAAGCACCGCGCTCGCCGGGTGCAGAATCCGTAGCCGTATCAACCACTCCGAGGAAGAAGAAAAGTCCGCCGCGAATGCGGCTCGCAGAGAGGTCGAAGGAAAGAGCGTATCGCCCAGCGCGGCCAGGGAGCCGGTGATGCCGATCACCATGGCCGCCGCCAGCCCGATGATTGCCGGCGTCTTGTGCTCAAAACGAACCGATCCGCGAAGAACCGCTGTTCTTCTGCCGAGAAAATGCGCTGCCAAGGCGAGTGAGCCCAACAGCAGCAGCGTGTTCGAAAGATGCAGCGCCAGCATCGGCGGCCGCAGCGGAGAGGTGCTGGTCGCCGTCAATCCCAGCTTGACCAGCAGCGCGCCCAGCAACCCTTCCGTGAAGGTCAGCACCAGCCCGGCAACCGCGAATCTCCGCGCCAGATGATGCCGCGCGGTTCTGCGAAAAACCCACACCAGCAGCAGAATGATCAGCGGCACTTCCGATGGCCCACTCATCATCCGGTGCGTGAACTCGATCACCGTCGCCAGCCTGGGATGGATCGGGATCACCTGCCCGTTGCACAGTGGCCAATGATCGCCGCAGCCGGCACCGGAGCCGGTGGCGCGCACCACCACGCCCCACAGCACCACCAGAACGCTGTAGACCACTACAGCCCAGGCATACCGCTCCAACCAGACTCCGCCGGCGGCACGCTCGCCGCTGCTGCTCGTTAGGCTGGCCTGTATCGCACCTGTCGCCACATATTGCTCCCAGCTTCGATTCTAAGCCGGGCACCGCGGAAATATCCGGCAGGCCCGGCTCGTATCACCGAGTCATGCACAATAGAGAAGAAATTCGCTTGAAAGCGCAGGAGACTCTCTTGGACACCTTTCGCCGCCTTGCCTCATTGCCGCCCTATGTCTTCAACACGACCGGGGAGATGAAGGCCGAGGCGCGCCGCCGAGGCGAAGACATCATCGACTTCGGCATGGGCAATCCCGACGGAGCGACGCCGCCGCACATCGTCGCCAAGCTCATCGAAGCTGCCGCGCGCGATTCCACGCATCGCTATTCGCTTTCGAAGGGCATTCCGCGACTGCGCAAGGCCATCTGCGACTGGTATCAGCGCCGCTATAGCGTCGAGCTCGACCCCAACAGCGAAGCCATCGTCACCATCGGCTCCAAGGAAGGCATCGCCCACCTCTGCCTCGCCACGCTCGACGATCAGGATGCGATCCTGGTTCCTAACCCGAGCTATCCCATCCACATCTACGGGCCCACCATCGCGGGCGCGCAGGTCGTCTCGGTAGAGATGAACGACCCTTCCGGCTTTCTCGATCGGCTGCAGCACGAGCTGCCCACCATGCGGCCGCGGCCGAAAATGCTGCTGCTCAACTTCCCAGCTAACCCCACGGCGCAGGTCGTGACACGCGAATTCTTTGAGCGCGTTGTCGCCTTCTGCCGCGCGGAGCAGATCTATCTACTCCACGATTTCGCGTACGCCGATCTCGTCTTCGACGGCTACCGCGCGCCCTCGGTCATGGAGATTCCCGGCGCGAAAGAGATCGCGGTCGAGTTTTTCACGCTCTCGAAGAGCTACAACATGCCCGGCTGGCGCGTCGGCTTCATGGTGGGCAACCGCGAGCTGGTCGGCGCGCTGACCCGCATCAAGAGCTACTTCGACTACGGCACCTTCACGCCCATTCAGGTCGCGTCCATCCAGGCGCTCGACGGCCCGCAGGAGTGCGTCGCGCAAATCTGCGACACCTACCGCAAGCGCCGCGATGCGCTGGTACGCGGGCTCAACCATGTCGGCTGGCCGGTCGAGACTCCGAAGGCCACCATGTTTGTGTGGGCGCGCATTCCGGAGCCATATCGCCCGCTCGGCTCACTCGAATTTGCAAAGAAGTTGCTGCGCGATGCCAAGACCGCGGTCAGTCCCGGCATCGGCTTCGGCGATCACGGCGACGGCTACGTCCGCTTTTCGCTGATCGAAAACGAAGAGCGCACTCGGCAGGCCATCCGCGGCATCCGCCGCATGTTCGAGCAGGGCTGAAGCAGAGAATCAGACAGCGCGCATCAGGACGCAGGTCACGTCGTCATGCTGCGGAGCATTGCCGACGAAGCGGTCCAGGTCGGCCAGAATGCTGTTCAGCAGCATGGCGGGCGTCGTCATCACGCCGGAGTGTAGCATCGCGATGAGGCGCGCCTCTCCGTACTCCTGCTGCTGCGTATTCTCCGCTTCGACCACACCGTCGGTGAAGATCGCCAGCCAGTCTCCGCGCTCTAACGTGCATTCGCCAGCTCCATAGATCGCATCCTCCAGCACGCCAAGGGGCATGCCCCCGGCGTCCAACCGCTCAATCGCTCCCGTTTGCCGGCGCAGGATGGGATTGTTGTGTCCCGCGTTCACATACGTGAGCCGCCGCGACAGCGGTTCGTATTCCGCGATGAATGCAGTCGTGAAGCGCCGTCCGCGCTGGCTGTTGGTGCAGGCGTATCGATTCATTCTCGCAACCAGCTCCGTCAACGGGCCGGGCGTGCTGCTCAGCGTCTTCAGGCTCGCCTGGAAGGTCGCCATCAGCATCGCCGCCGGAATGCTCTTGCCCGCAACATCGGCAATCGCAATCAGGAATGTTGAGCTATGCGAGTCAATCGCGGGGCGGGCAAAGACATCGTAGTAATCGCCGGCCACAGTGTTCGCCGGACGCGTGGCGAACGCAAGCTCCAGGCCCGGCACAGCCGGCGGCTCAGCGGGCAGAAGCCACGCCTGAATCTCCTTGGCGATCTGAAGGTCGCGCTTCATCACCACGCGGTCGCCGACCTCCAGGATCAGCAGAACAAACATCAGCAGCCCGCCGTAGAAGTGAGTATCGAGAGCAAGGATCTTCACCTGAGAGGAGTGGGTCCTCAGGGTCCATTCACCGCCGGGCAGGAAAATGAGCACCAGCGCTATCAGCAGCAGGACGCGGCGGGCCGGCGTCAGCTTTTCGATGATCGCCCAGAAGAACTGCCTCACTACGTGAAAGAAATGATGGCTGCGCGACACACCTTCTGTCCGTGTGCGATCGACCTCCTGCGAATACAGCCGATAGCTGGAGTGCGCGTCCTTGCGGAACTGTGACCAGAGCTGGTTGAGCTCCATGCCTTCGGTCACACGTTGCCAGAATTGCTTCGCCTTCTCTCTGCGTGGCGTTTTCTGCCGCGCTTGCTCCCGAGGCCGGATTGTTGGCGTTGCCATGCTGATTAGTCTATGGGAGGCATACCGGCCGATGGACGCCCTTTGGAGCGCGTATCCATGGCGCACATAGAAGTGATTGCTTCCGCGCGGCGATCACCCGATAATCCAGAGCCATGCACATCGCCGGAGCATGGATACTCCTCCTCTTCGCCGTCATCATCGCCGCCGTTCTGCTGCTTTTGCTGCATCTCACGCGGCTCGGCCACTTTATCCATCAGCAGATTCCCGACCGGCCGCATCGCCGGCTCTTCCTGGCCTCGGTCAGCTTCTTTATTACATTCCTTTTCGTACGTCTGCTGGTCGCGTCGATCACGCACCACATTGGCCCCTTCGGCTACGTAGAAATGGGCGGTCGCCACATTCACCATCTGGTCTGGGGCATCCTGCTGCTGCTCATCACCGGCCATGCCACGCTCGCGGAAGCCGGCACCAAGAGCACGCCCGGCTCCATTTTCCTCAGCCGCCTGCTCGCGATCGGCTACGGCGTAGGCGCCGCGCTCACGCTGGATGAATTCGCGCTCTGGCTGAACCTCGATGCTATGGCCTACTGGTCGCGCCAGGGCCGCGAGAGCATCGATGCGATCGTCCTCTTCGGGGCGCTGCTCGCCATCACCACCTGGGGAGCGCCGCTGTGGCAGCGGTGGTTTAAATCAGGTCCGAAGAAGATCCTCGAAGAGTAAGCCTACTGATTCACACCTGAGGCCAGAAACCCGCCATCCACCGGCAACACCACCCCGGTGACGTATGAGGCAGCATCGGAAGCCAGAAACACCGCCGCTCCGACTACCTCCTCCACGCGCCCAAACCGCCCCTGCGGCGTGCGCATCAGCAGCTCCTGCCCGCGCGGCGTCGAATCCAGCAACTGCTGATTCAGCGCGGTTCGAAAGACCCCGGGCGCAATTGCATTCACCAGCACGCCGCGGCGTGACCACTCCACCGCCAGCGACCTTGTCAGCGCCGCCACACCCGCTTTGCTCGCCGCATACGGCGCCACTTCGTGGAAGGAAACAAAGCTGTTCAGCGACGCGATGTTGATGATCCGACCCGCGCCGCGCTCCAGCATTGCTGGTGCAAAGACCTGGCAGCCGCGCAGCGTGCCGGTCAGGTTTGTATCCAGGGTCGCGTTCCACTCGCTCTCTTCAATCTCAAGCGCCGGCACACGCCGGATGCGTCCCGCGCAGTTCACCAATATGTCGGCAGGTCCCAGCTCGCGCGCGACACGATCGCGCAAAGCAATGAGGCTCACACGATCGCCCACGTCGGCCGTCTGCCGTACTGTCCGCCGGCCCAGCGCCTCAATGGCCGCGGCCGTCTCCTCCAGCGGCTCCAGGCGCCGCCCTGCGGCAACAACATCCGCACCCGCTGCCGCCAACCCCACGCTCAACGCCCGCCCGATGCCGGTGGTTCCACCCAGCACCACTGCGCGCTTGCCGCTCAGATCGAATAATGCAGAACCCTGCTTTGCACTGTTCCCCGCTTCACTCACTCAACTCTCCTTAACCCCGGCGTCATCCTGAGTGCGCTCCTCAGATGCAACGCACGCGTGCTGCCATCTTAATCACGGCGCGCGAATTCGCCATGGAATGCAACTTCGAGCTTCATCCGCTTCCGGTCCGCGTATGCGACTCTCATATCGAGTCGGTTTCACTTAACCAGTCTGCGGCGTGTTTTTCGATCGCTATTCTCACCAACTGGCTTCGGGTTCGTACTCCCGCCTTGTGAAACAGCTCCTGAATGACTGCTTTCACCGAGCTTTCCGAAACTTTTAAGTTCCAAGCGATCTCTTTGTTGGTCAAGCCATCAAGAATGCCTGAGAGAACGTCTTGCTGCCTGCGGGTGAGCGCCCGCGTACGCTGCGCCTCGACATTCTCACCATTTGCGACCAATAACTGGACCGTTTCGCCGTCCAGCCACACTTCGCCCTGTGCAACTTTTCGAATCGCCTCGACCAGTTGTGCTGGGTTGCTATGTTTGAAGAGAACGCCGGCCACGCCGGCGCTCAGTACATCCCGGGTTATACGATGACTCATACCCGCCGTTACCATCAGGACTTTGGCGGCGCTTTTGGCGGTGTTGATTCCATGCAATAAATCCGTTCCCCGCTCTTCCCCAAGATCGTAGTCGAGCAGGACAACATCGACTGCGGTTCGTCCGAGAATATCGATCGCAGTCGCAGCCGATGCGCATTGCGACACGACGCAGAGATCGGGCTCGGAATCGAGAAGACGGACAAGGCTTTCCCGAAACAGACTGTGATCGTCCACCACCAGGATCCGCGTCTGGCTGCTCATACCAAACCCCTGGAGGGCTCAACAGTCGGCATCTCCACGATGAAGCAGGCGCCCCCCGGGTGCGGCCGGTAACGCAATTCGCCTCTGCAGGCGCGCATAAAGGCCCGCGACAGAAACAAACCAAGTCCGGTCGCCTGCGCCTTCGCCTGGAACGGCCGAAACAATTGTTCCGGTGCGGACACGCCGCCCGCGTTGTCTGTGAACTCCACGAGTACGCATTGATCACACACCTTGACGACAATCGACAAGAGCTTTTCGTCCCTGCCTTCGAGGGCGCGGATGCTATTCGTCGTCAAATTCAGAAAGACCTGCATAAGATTTTGCCGATCGGCCCAGACTGCCGGAAGCTCGTTGGGAATATCCCATCGGCCCTCGATGCCTGCTTCTCGCAGCGCAGGCGCCACCACAATTCGGACGTCGTCAAGGATCGACGTCAGGTCGGTTTCCGCACTTTGATCTGTATATTGCCGCAAGTCGACGCCGGCTATGCGCTCCAACGCCTGGAGCAGACTCCCCAGCGCTTCAAAGTCTTTGCTCTGTGAGAGCAGTCCGCTGCGTGCAAGGTTCTGGTGGACTACAGCGATAGCACCTGAGACGTTCCGGATCTCGTGGGATACTGCCGCGGCGGCGACGCGTGAGCCGGCGAGCATTTGGTGCAGACTGGCCTCCTCCCGAGTGCGGAGTTCTTCAGATGCGTCCAGAATCATTGCTGCCAGGCGCGTTCCACCTCCCGTTCTATACGTGGAAAAGCAGATCTCAGCGAGGAAGACCTCCCCGTCGCCGCGTTGACCGCGGGATTGCATGACAGTCCGAAACAGGCGCGGTGTTGCTTCCCGCCGGGAGACATTTCCGAGGGCTGGGAAATAGTCGTGAATCCATTGACCCGCCAGAACTCCAGGTTGCATAGCGAGCATGCGATGCGCCGCTTCATTTGCCATCAGGATGCAGCCGGTCGCATCGGCAGTGATGATTGCGGCGGGGCTGCTTTCGATCAGTACCTTCAGTTGCTCTTCCGCATCTCTGCGCGCATCTCTCTGTCTTTCAATCTCGACGCTATGCTCCATGGCCTGGCGACGGCTCCGATTGATTTCGCAAACGAAAAGGCCCGTGCAGAGAAAGGCAAAGAAATAAAGGATGTCCCGCGGCGCACCGGTTCTGATGTTCCAGACAAATTCGTCAAAGGTTTCGGTGAGGACGGTGCAAAGAACAGCGACCGCGGCAATCTGCCAGGGAGCTAAGACCCATCCGACCAGAAGCATCGGCAGCAGATAGAGAAAGCCCAGAGGAAGCTCATTGATCGCATGCCAGTCGATCAGCGCAATCACGATCATCAACGCGGCCGCGGCTATGAGGACAGATGTCTTGCTGCTGCGAAAGAGTGATGAAAGCATGGGTGCGCGCTCGATGAGACAATGCGTTGATTCATTCTAGTCAGTGCGGCCCCCGAAGAGCACTGCGGCAGTTGCCTTGCCCTCGCCACCGTAAGACATTTCGCGACACCACCGGTTATCCCTGAGGACGCTGACCGAAAGATAGCCTGCGCTTGCCTGATCGATAGGCTCAAACCCGCGCTGCGCTCTCCTAGGCTGAGGGTAGACGTTCCCAGACCCCTGCGCTCCTGAGATCCGGCGCTGACTTGCGAGGAGACAACCAAGGATTCCCTCACTTTGTTTCGAATCCCGTTCCTCTCATGATCCTCGCAAAGTCGCGCCTTCGTCTCTCTTCCTTTGCTGCTGCACTCCTCGCCGTAACCAGTTTGCCCCTGCACGCCCAGACAACCTTTACGTGGGAACAAGTGAAAAGCAAATTCGAATCAACAAATCCCACCTTACTGGCAGATGCCATCAACGTTCAGGAGATGAAGGCCGAGGAGATCACGGCGAATCTCCGGCCGAATCCCGGTTTTACGTTCTCCACAGACGGAACTCAGCTCGCACCGTACAAGGGCGTGTGGCAGCCGCTCTCCGGCACACAGGTTCAAGCGAGCCTCAGCTATCTACACGAGCGCGATCGCAAGCGTGAGTTGCGCCTGGAGAGCGCACAGCAGGCTACGCAGATCGCCGGCTCGGAGCATCTCGATTTAGAACGCAACCTGCTGTTCAATTTACGTTCCGCTTTCGTCCAGACGCTCGAAGCAAAGACCCTGCTGCAACTCTCGCGTGCGGAAATGGACTATTACGACCACATCATCGATATCAGCCGGCAGCGCTTCCATGCTGGAGATCTGGCGCAGGTGGATCTGGATCGAATTGAGCTGCAGCGAGTGCAGTATGAGTCCGATCTGCAAACAGCAGAAGTTAATCTGCGGACCGCAAAAATTCAGCTCCTTCAGTTGCTGGACGACAAGACGCCGGTAGACCAGTTCGACATTCAAGGTTCATTCGATTTCTCCGACCAGTTGCAGTCTCGTGATGATTTTCGGCAGATCGCACTGGCCGAACGACCCGACCTGAAGGCCGCCCTTGAATCCCTGGAGCAGGCGAAGACAAATCATAAGCTCGCCATTTCGAATGGCTCGACCGACCCGACGCTGACTGGCTGGTACACCTACAATCCATCCTTCAACAACCCCTATGACAATCAAACACTCGGCGCCAGCGTGAGCATTCCGCTTCGCATCTTTGACCGCAACCAGGGCGAGAAGCAGCGGACGCAGCTGGATATCGGCAAAGACCAACAAACGGTCAATGCCACAAATGCTCAGGTCTTCGCCGACGTTGACTCCGCATACGCGCAGGTAAACAGCAGCCTGATTCTGCTGCGGCCCTACAAGTCCAAGTATCTCGGCCAGGCCGCGCGCGTCCGCGACACCATCACGTTTTCCTGGCAGCATGGCGGCGCGTCTCTGATGGATTTCCTGAACGCGCAGAGCGATTACCGAAATGTGCAGGTCGCCTATGCGCAATTAATCGGTTCGTATCTGATCGCGGCCGGTCAATTGAATCTTGCCGTCGGGCGCGAGGTGATTCCATGAATTACGAACGATTCTTAAACGCTGCGGTGTTTCTGCTGGTTTGTTTTTTATTGGCCGGATGCGAAAAACAATCCGATCCCGCAGCCGGCGCGCCACCACCGGCAGAAGTCATTCACGTTCCCGATCTGAATGTCGTCATGGTGGATCATCCCGACCAATTTCCTCTGGTTGCGGCGAAGTCCTACGACGCCGCGTCAGACCTGAACGTGACGGGCACTGTCAATCCAGATATAGCCCGGATGGTCCCCGTGATCTCTCTTGCTTCCGGGCGCGTCGTGGATATTCGAGTCAGGCTTGGAGATACGGTCCATAAAGGACAACTGCTCATGAGAGTGCAGAGTAACGACATCACGGGGGCGTTCGATACCTACCTCAAAGCCGTGAATGACGAGCATCTGGCGAACACGCAGTTGAAGCGCGCTGAGCTGCTGTTTCAGCACGGCGCCATCCCGCAGAGCCAGGTGGAGCAGGCCCAGGATACCGAACAGGACGCGGTAGCCGACCTTCGCGCGGCCGAACAGCAGTTGCAGACGCTCGGGGTCGACAAAAACCATCCCAGCAGCATCGTGAATGTGTATGCGCCCACCTCTGGCGTAGTCGTCGCTCAGAATGTGACTGACGCCGCGGCAGCCGGTGTGACCTATTCCGGATCTTCGACAGCCTTCACCATCGCCAACCTCTCCGATGTTTGGGTGATATGCAACGTATATGAAAACGACATCCCTTCGATTCACCTTGGACAGAAGGCAGATATCCGGTTGAATGCATGGCCGGATAAAGTTCTAACCGGGACGATCGGCAATATCAGCCCCATTCTCGATCCGAATCTCCGCACTGCCCAAGTGCGCGTGCAAGTTCACAACCCCGGCTTCATGAACGTTGGCATGTTTGTGACGGCCACGTTCCATGGAAGGCATCTGGACCAGCATGCAACGGTTCCAGCAGATGCAGTGCTGCACCTGCACGACCGCGACTGGGTGTTTGTACCTTCCGGCGACAACCGGTTCCGACGGGTAGCCGTCGTTCCCGGCAAGCTCCTCGAGACAAATCAGCAGGAAATCATCGCGGGTATTGGCGTCGGCCAGCAAGTTGTCAGCAATGCACTCGCGTTGAACAGCACGGTGGAACAGTAGATGATTCGTGCGCTGGTTGATTTTGCACTCAGGAACCGCTGGCTCGTCCTCGGTGGTGCCGTCCTGCTGTTTATCTGGGGCATTCTTTCATTCCGCAACCTTCCCATTGAGGCTTACCCCGACGTCGCCAACAACTACGTGCAGGTCATCACGCAATGGCCAGGCCGGGCCGCCGAAGAAGTGGAGCAGCAGGTCACAATCCCAATTGAAATTGCGATGGCGGGCATACCTCACATGCAACACCTGCGGTCTGTATCTCTGGCGGGCCTATCCAGTATCACGATGGTCTTCGATGACGACTCGACCAATGACTGGAATCGAGAGCATGTATTGGAACGGCTGTCGCAGGTAACGCTGCCGGCCGGCCTGCAACCCCAAATGGGTACGGATTGGAGCCCGGTTGGCCAGATTTATTGGTACACGCTGGAAAGCAGCAACCCATCCTACGACCTTATGGAACTCAAGTCGCTCGAGGACTGGACACTTGAGAAGGCATACAAGAATGTTCCAGGCGTCGTGGACGTTTCGAGCTTCGGCGGAACAACCAAGGAATTCCAGGTAAGGCTGGATCCGGACAAGCTCATCTCCTACGGTTTAAGCATCAGCCAGGTAGAGCAGCAGCTTGCCAACAACAATGTAAACGCGGGAGGCAGCTTTATCGAGGAAGGCGGCCAGCAGATTAACGTGCGCGCCGTCGGCCTTTATCAAAGCATCGAGAGCATCGCCGATACCGTCATCAAAACGCAAAATGGCACGCCGCTCCGCATCAAGGACATCGCAACCGTAACGCAGGGAGCTAAGATCCGGCTGGGACAAATCGGCAAGGCCATTCACCGCGTGGACGGCAAGGTCATCGACAACGGCGACGTTGTGGAAGGAATCGTCCTGTTGCAAAAAGGAGATGATTCCGACCCCGTGTTGCAGGGGATCCACAAGATGACCGAGGAACTGAACGATCACATTCTGCCGAAAGGCGTGAAGGTTGTTCCTTTCCTTGATCGCTCAGATCTGGTCCACTACACAACGCATACCGTGCTCCACAACATGACGCACGGGATCATCCTTGTGGCCATCATCCTGTTCCTCTTTCTCGGGAACGTGCGCGGCGCCTTCATTGTTGCACTCACCATTCCGTTCGCGCTGCTATTTGCGTCGATCTGCCTGGACTTGCGGCATATTCCCGCAAACCTGCTTTCCCTGGGCGCGCTCGACTTCGGAATGGTTGTCGACGGCGCGGTGGTGATGATCGAGAACATCATCCGGCATTTGAGCCATAACGGAGCGGACAAGCGCGGCCCCAGAGAAAAGATTCGCGACGCCGCGCATGAGGTACAGCGGCCGGTGTTTTACGCCATCGCCATCATCATCACGGCCTATCTGCCCATATTCACCCTGCAAGCCGTAGAAGGCCGCCTTTTCAAACCGATGGCCTGGACCGTGGCCTTTGCCCTGTTGGGAGCCCTCACGTTTTCCATGTTGATTGCACCCGTCTTGGCCGATTTCTTCTTCCAGCGCGGAGCCAGCGAGTGGGTGAACCCGGTCATGACCTGGCTCACGGTCCGATACCGCCCGGCGGTGAAGTGGGCCATCCGGCACCGTGCATTCACCGTCGGCGTTGCGGTCGTAGCACTTCTGGCTGCCGGTCTTCTCGCATTCGGTGGCGCCATCGGTTCGGAGTTTCTACCGCATTTGGATGAAGGAGCGTTGTGGATTCGCGGCACGCTGGCTCCAAGCACAGGGCCTACGGAAGGCGTGGAGCTGATGAATAGAGCCCGGATCCTTCTCTCCTCCTTCCCTGAAACGACGAAAGTCGTGAGCCAGGTGGGACGTCCCGATGACGGCACAGACACTACCGGCTTCTTCAACACGGAATACTTCGTAGATCTAAAACCGAAAGAGCAATGGCGTCCGGTCTTCCATCGAAACAAGGAAGAGCTGATCGCGGCGATGAATGAACAGCTCGAGAAGATGCCGGGAGTGATCTGGAACTTTTCGCAACCGATCTCCGACAACATGGAAGAAGCAGTGAGCGGGGTAAAAGGGGAGTTGGCGGTAAAAATCTACGGCGACGATTTGAAGACTCTCGAAGCGAAAGGGCGCCAGGTCGTCAATGTTATGAGCCACGTGCGGGGTGTCGAGGACCTTGGGCTCTTTCGCATTATCGGACAGCCAAATCTCAATCTGAAAGTGAACCGAGCGGCAGCGGCTCGCTGGGGCATCAATGTTGCAGACATTCAGGATGCCATCCAGACGGCGGTCGGCGGCGGAGCGATCACCCAGGTGCTGCAAGGCGACGCGCGGTATGACGTAACCCTGCGTTACGAGAGGCAATATCGCGACACGCGGCAAGCCATAGAGAACGTGCGGCTACTTTCGCCATCCGGAGAACGGGTGTCTCTCTCGCAGCTCACAGATGCGGATACGGATGACGGAGCGGAAGAGATTTATCGCGAGGGCGGTCAGCGGTATGTAGCCATCAAGTACAGCGTACGTGGCCGCGACCTCGGCAGTACGGTGGAAGAAGCAATCGCCCACGTCGAAAAAGAGGTTGCGCTGCCACCGGGGTATCGCTTCGATTGGGCCGGAGAATATGAAAGCCAGAAGCGCGCCGACCGACGGTTCGCCGTGGTGCTTCCAGTCACCGTCCTGATCATTTTTCTGATCCTCTACACAATGTTCAAGTCCTTCAAGTGGGCCATGCTCATCATGGCCAACGTGGCCTTGGCCAGCATCGGCGGCCTGATGGCATTGCTGATGACTCGTACAAACTTCAGCGTTTCTTCCGATGTCGGTTTGTTGGCCCTGTTTGGCGTGTGCGTACAAACGGGCGTCATCATGCTTGAATACATCAACCAACTGCGCGCACGCGGCATGGCGATTCAAGAGTCTGCGATCGAAGGCGCTGTTCTGCGTTTGCGTCCGATCATGATCACCATGCTCGTAGCAACGCTGGGGCTTCTGCCCGCCGCTCTGTCTCATGGCATTGGTTCAGATTCGCAGCGCCCTTTTGCGATTGTGATTGTCGGCGGCCTGATCGCCAGTCTCGTCATGAGTGTTTTTATCCTGCCCACTCTATACGTATGGCTTGCCGGCGAGAACGATGTCCTTCCGCAAGTGGAGACAGAATTTGAAAACTAATTCCACCTCCGCCCGTGCTCGAAAGGCAGAGCGATTCGTAAATCGATTTGTGATGGCAGTCTTCCGCCTTGGTGTTGGACTTGTCATTCTTTTTCTGGGATGGACCGCGGTGATGGTCGTGCTGCAGGGGCTGGAGCATTGGAAGCGGTTTTGAACGGGCCGCCTGCTGCCTGAAACGCAACGATCGGAGAGGAAACCGCGGTGAGTGAGGGTCAGAGGCTATCTTTTGGCCAATTCCTTGACTCCCGACTGTCGGTTTCCATCGAATGGATCAGGGATTATGCCCGTTCTCAACAAGCTTATGTCGATCCTGAGATTGATAAAGAAAAATGTCTCCATTGCCTGGAGGACACTTCTGTGAGCGAGGTCCGCCTCGGCCTCGGGCCGGTTGCGACAAAGGCCATTCTCACCCCCGGGATCAGAACGGCTGGTACTCACCCCAACTTGTAAGCACGCCGCACCAGCGGCCCCGTGAGATCGCGCGCCACCTCGACCGCCTCATCTTCTTCCAGCCGGTGGTCGGCCACCAGCGTCGCGAGATGGGCCGCATCCATGCGCCGCGCCACATCGTGCCGCCCTGGGATTGAGAGAAACGCGCGCGTGTCATCGTTGAATCCGGCGGTGTTGTAAAAACCTGCAGTCTCGGTTACGTGTTGGCGGAAGCGCATCATGCCCTCCGGGCTGTCGAGGAACCACCACGGCGGCCCTAGAATCACCGAGGGATAATGCCCAGCCAGGGGTGCAAGCTCGCGGCTGAACGTTGATTCATCGATCGTGAACAGGATGAGCCGGAAATCCGGCTCGTTGCCGTAGCGCGCCAGCAGCGGATGCAGCGCGTGCACGTAATCGGTTGGCGTCGGAATGTCCGCGCCCTGATCGCGTCCCCACTTTGCAAACAGCACCGGGTTGTAGTTGCGGAAGCTGCCGACGTGCAGCTGCATCACCAGCCCGTCTTCCACACTCATGCGCGCCATCTCGCTCAGCATCTGCGCCCGGAAGAGCTCTGCGTCCGCAGGCTTCACTTCCTCCATTCGGGTGACGCGCGAGAAACAGCGCTTCCGCCTCGCTGCGCGACAGGTTCACCGTTGCCGCCGTGGGATGCCCGTGATCGGTTGCGGTCGCGCCCTGCTGCTTGAAGAAGCGCCTTCGCGCGATAAGCGCCGCCAGATAACCTCTCCAGCGTTCCCGTGTCCTCGCCCGTAAGAGCGGCCAAGCTTCTTCAGGTTCCCGCGAAAGCCGGCGAATTCCGGATCGACCACCGCATCCGGCCGGAAGGTCGGGATCACGCGCCCCTTCCAGCCGGAGCTGCGGATCGCCGCATGCGCATCCAGGCTGTCCAGCGCGCTGTCCGTCGTCGCGATCACCTCCATGCGAAAGCGTTCGTAAAGCGCGCGCGGCCGGAAGGTTTCTGCGGCGAGCTGGTTTGAAATCGTTTCCCAGTAGAGATCAGCGGTGTCCTTATTGAGCCGGACGTCGAGCCCGAAAAGCTCCTGAAACGCATAGTCGAGCCAGAGGCGCGTCGGCGTTCCGCGAAAAAGATGGTAGTTCGCCGCAAAAAGGCGCCATACGTCACGCGCGTTCTTCGTGTCTGCCCCATCGCGCAGGACCTCCATCGCAATGCCCTGGCTGTAAAGCATGCGGAGTATGTAGTGGTCCGGCAGCAGAAACAGCGCGGTGGGATCGGGAAACGCGGCGTCTTCCGCAAACCAGTGTGGGTCTGTGTGCCCATGCGGGCTCAGGATGGGCAGGTCGCATATCTCGGCGAAGATTCGCCTCGCGATTGCGCGAGTTTCGGGATCGGCGGGAAAGAGTCGATCTGGATGGAGAAGAGGCATCCGCTACCTTGAGTGATCGTTATAACCCAAATCTGCCTGACAACCTGACGATGTAAAGCGTTTAAGCCCGTCTTCCATGAAAGGAGCCCGGATATATGTCATATATGACAACTATTTCTGCGGGTAACCTGAAAATTGTACTCCCAGTTATATGGCCCTGTCCGTGGTTCTTGAGGCGTTTTCAGGGTGATTGGATGCACTAGCTCAGTCTTTCGAGAGCTCGGCGTCGGAGAGGACGGCTTGCACCTGCATCAGGTGTTGGCGCATGGCAGCACGCGCGCCCAGCGCGTCGTGCGTGCGCAGCGCGGCGTAGATGGCGCGGTGCTCATGGAGCGCGGCATCCTGGCGGCGGACCAGGCGGGTGCGCTCGCTGAACTGATGGAAGAGCGGCGAGAACATGCCGGCCCACAGCTCGCCGACGATTGATGCCAGCACATCGTTGCCCGACGCGCGCGCGATGGCGACGTGGAAGCTCTGGTCGGCGCTGCGGCTGTGCTCGCCGCGGGAGATGATCGACTCCATTTCGCGCAGGGTTTCGGCGATCGCCAGCAGGTCATCGGAAGTGGCGCGCTGTGCGGCTTCCGCAGCGATTTCGCCTTCGATGAGGATGCGCGCGTTGAGCAACTCAATGGGCCCGGGACCAGTGTCGACCGAGGGCGCCGCGATGGTGTCGCGCTGGCGGACGTAGGAGCCCGATCCGGTGCGGATCTCAACCAGTCCGGCGATCTCGAGCGCGATCATAGCTTCGCGCACCGTGGGACGGCTGACGCCCAGTTGCTGGGCGAGAAGCTTCTCCGAAGGCAGGCGTGAGCCGGCCGGCATGGCGCCGCTCTGAATCTGTTTGCGGATGCTGTCGGCGACTTGCTGATAGAGCCGCTGATTGACGATGGGTTCGAGCGCCACGCTCCCTATGCTGCCACAGCCGGGCGATTTGAGGCGCCGAATGGATGCAAACAGGAGCCATTCCGAAGCAGTTTCAGTGGTCGCTTCAGCAGCGATGCGGGGTGTTTCGAGCATGGTTGTGCGGCATATTTCTTGTGAGCAAATGTTTTCCTTGAAAAGGTAATGTTATTGCTTGAGTTAACTTTTAAGCCCATATATGACAAGTCGTGTCATATATCTGCACGCATATCAGTGCACTTGAGCATTGCTCGTGGTGCGCTTGGGGCACGTGTCCGGCGCGCTGACCTTTTCATGTTTTGTGTAAGGCTATTTGACGAGGCAAGTTCTTGGGGCGTAGGGTGCGGTGCGAAGGCAGAGAGGCGAATTCCATCACGTTGTAACGCTCTCTGTGCCGGTGGCAGCTTTTTGACGGAAGAGCTGCGTCCGATGGCTGTGCGGCGGTCAGACCGCTTGTTGAAGCGGCATAGATAGGCCGGATGGTGCGGTCAGGACTTCTCTTGAGGGAGGCAGATGATGCAGGAACCAAAGATTGCGGGGAGGAGCATCCGGCGGGCGGCCGGGTTGCTCGTGCTGGCGGCAGGCATGATGTGCTGCGGAACCAGCGGCACGAGGGCATGGGCGCAGGCGACGACGGCGACACTGGTGGGAACGGTGACCGACACGACCGGGGCGGCGCTGGGTCATGCCACGGTCGCGATTACCAATGACAGCACCGGGCAGACGTATACCGGTCAGACGAATGACAGCGGCAACTATGAATTCACTCTGCTACCCCCCGGCGTGTACTCGATCAAGGTGACGGACCAGGGCTTCGCGAGCTCGCAAACGCACGGCGTTGCCGCGACCGTGAACACGACCAACCGCACGGATGTCCAGTTGAAGGCAGGGAGCGCATCGGAGACGGTGACGGTGACCGACATGGCGCCGACGCTGCAGACCGACCGGGCCGATGTGAGCGCGCAGATCGAGACCAAGCAGGTAACCGACCTGCCGGTGGGGAACAGCCGCAACTTCCAGGCGCTGGAGTCGCTGGTGCCGGGCGTAAGCGCGCCGATCTATGACCACTCATCGTTCTTTGACGCACAGAACTCGCAGTCGTTCCAGGTGAACGGGCAGGCAGAGCTGGCCAACAACCTGCAATTGGAGGGCATTGACGACAACGAGCGCACGGGATTGCTGCAGGTGTATATTCCGCCGGCGGCTGCGATTCAAACGGTGGACGTGGAGACGAGTAACTACGCGCCGGAGTTTGGACGGGCGGCGGGCGCGGTGACAAATGTGGTGCTGAAGTCGGGCAGCAACCAGTTCCACGGCTCCGCGTATGAATTCAACGAGGTGAGTACGACAGGCGCACGCAGCTACTTCAACAATTCCGGAAAATTTCCGCGCTTCACGAACAATTACTATGGCGCGACGATCGGCGGCCCGATCTTCAAGGACCGGACCTTCTTTTTCGGCGACTTCCTGCGCTACAACAACCACCAGAGCCAGTTCCAGCAGACCACGGTGCCGACGGCGGCCTTCCGCAGCGGCGACCTGAGCGCCAGCCCGACAACGATCTACGATCCCGCGACGGGGAATCCTGATGGAACGGGGCGGCAACCGTTTCTCAATAATCAGATCTCGCCGACACGCTTCAGCCCGGTAGCGACGGCGATTCTGAATCTGGTGCCGCTGCCGAATGTTCCGGGCGCGGGCACAGCGAACAATTACCAGCAGAACCTGGGGTTCGATCAGGACTCGACGCAGTTCGATGTGAAGTTTGATCAACGGCTGCGCGCGGAAGACCACCTGACCTATCGCTATAGCTGGCAACGGGTGACGACCTTCCAGCAGCCATTCTTTGGCGCGGCGGGCGGACCGATTGGCGGCGGCTTTCAGGGAACGGGAACGAATACGACTTACAACACGGCGGGGGAATATACACATGTGTTTTCGCCGCGCCTGCTGACCGGCGTGCGCGTAGGCGTGAACCATTACCGCAACACGGCGCGGCAGACGGACTACGGCACGGATGCTTCGACGGCGATCGGAATTCCCGGCGTGAACGTGAGCGCGTTTACCAGCGGGCTGGCGGGGATCAGCATTCCCGGCTACGCAGGCGCATCGCTGACAGGAGCCAGTCCGCTGGTGGGCTACAGCGCAAGCATTCCGTGGGACCGCGGCGAGAGCAACATCGACGCAGCGAATTATTGGAATGACATCCTGGGGAACCATTCGCTGAAATTCGGGTTCGAGTTTCGGCGGGTGCGCGACAATCTGACACAAGGGCAGACCTTTTCGCCGCGCGGCATCTTTGAATATGCGGAAGGGCAGACGGGACTGAATGCGCCGGGGCAGAAGACGAGCTTCGGAAATGATTTTGCAAGTTTCCTGCTGGATGTGCCAAACACGGTGGGACGCGACGTGAACGTGGGATCCGGGTCGTGGCGGCAATCGCTGTTCTTCGCCTATGCGCAGGATACCTGGCAGATGACGCACAAGTTGACCCTGACCTATGGCCTGCGCTGGGAGTTTTATCCGCCGGCGAATCCGGACCGCAAGGGCGGCTTTTCGCAGTACAGCCCGGCGGACAACACGCTGCACGTTTCCGGATACGGCGCGGTGCCGAACGATCTAGGACTGCCCGTGCGCTGGGCGAACTTTGAGCCGCGGGTGGGCGCAGCGTATCGCGCGACAGCTCGCACGGTGGTGCGGGCGGGCTTCGGCATCAGCCACACGCCCTTCCAGGACAACAACTACGCGTTTAACTATCCGGTGCGGCAGAACGTTTCGTTCAACTCGCCCAGCAGCTATCTGCCTGCGGTGCGCACGGACGGTTCGATTGCGACGCTGGAGAATGGATTTCCACCCGCGCCAGTGCCGGCGATTCCGGCGAACGGAATCATTCCCAATGCGCCGATCAGTTCCGCGTGGAATGTGGTGAATCCGAACTACAAAGATCCCTACGTGATGAGCTGGAACCTGGCGCTGCAACAGGACTTTGGCCGCGGCTGGGTGGCGGACTTCGCCTATGTTGGTAACCAGGCCAGGCACGTTCCGGCGTATTACAACATCAACGCGGGAGTGGTGGCGGGCGCGGGCAAAAATGGACAGCCGGAGTATGCGACGTTTGGCCGGACGGCGACCACCAATATCATGGCGTGGGGCACGAACAGCAACTACAACGGGTTGCAGGTGAAGGCGACGCGGCGCTTCCAGAACGGGCTGAGCTGGACCAGCGGGCTGGCGTTCCAGAAGGCAATGGGCTACATCTCGTCGACGACGGGACTGGCCGGCTTTAACTTCTATCTCGATCCGCGGCGTGACTATGCGCCGCTGAACTGGGACCGGCGCGTGACCTACACCCAGAGCGTGATCTACCAGCTGCCCTTTGGCAAAGACAAGCCGTGGCTGCAGCATGGCGTGGGTGCGGCTGTGCTGGGTGGATGGCAGACAAGCGCGGTTTGGGCTGCCGATACCGGCCTGCCCCTCTTCCTGACGGCGAGCGCGAACAGCCTGAATGCGCCGGGCAATACGCAGGTGCCGGATCAGGTGAGCCCGTTCCACAGGCTGGGATCCATCGGAGCGTGCGAAGCAGTGGTTTGACACGAGCGCGTTTGTGCAGCCGACGACCGCGGCTTACGGCAACACGCCGAAGAACGGATTCTACGGGCCGGGGCTGACGACGTTCGATGCGTCGCTTTCCCGCAGCATTCCCGTGCGCGAGCGGTTGAGCCTGCAACTACGGGCAGATGCGTTCAACGCACTGAACCATCCCAACTTCGCGAATCCGGGCGTGAGTTTGACGAGCACGAACTTTGGCCAAGTGACGGGGACGGCTTCCGGGTATGCGCCGCGGGTGTTGGAGTTTGCGGCTACGGTGGAGTTCTGAGGTGCTGGGCGCACGGCCGGGTGCCTGCGGGCGCGTTTTGCTGAGACTCACAGCCGGATCCCGCCACTTCGCTTCGCTCCGGCTGGGATGACGACAATTACTTGTTTTGATTTCAGGCTGATGATTTGCAACGGTTGATTTCGGAGCGAATACGTACCGTTTCCTGGCACTTATTTCCGATCTTTTGGGAAGGATGAATGTCAGTAAATTTTATTGCTTTGTTATCGGCGATCGCTTTGATGTTCATCGGTGGAACGGTCACGCCGGATTCGAATCCGAAGCCTACCGTCACGAGCGGTTGACGATAGCTCATGCTGGTCCCATCCCGGCGAAGCCGGGATGGGCACTAAGTTCCGGGCTAGGATTGAACCGAAATCTTCGGATTGCTCATTGGCGCTGGTTTTTCCGGCGGAAAGCCCCCTTCCGTTGCACCCAACTCCGCAAGCTCATTGGCGGATTGTTCCGGTGCAGATTCCAACTCAGACTGGTTCCGGTCTGCCGGACTTTGGTTCCCTGTGATTTTGTCGTTCATGCGTGATCTCCTAAATTTATCGAATCCGTTGATAGCACTTGCACTGTTTATCGATTCTCACTTGCCGCTCTGTACGGTGATTTTTGGATTGCTCCTCTTCCTGCTGTTAGCGGCGGTATAGCTGTAATCGCCATCGGTTACATTCGTCAGGACCGTTGCCGGCGTACTCCCTGGCGTGGACCCGTTCTTTGCCGGAACAGTGTAGGAGGACTGCGTCAAAAAGCTGCCAGTTCCCGAGATATCGCATTCGCTCTCTGCGTGATTTTCCCAATCGAAGGTTTCTCCCGGCGCAACTGTGCCACCTTCCATGATCTTGACTTTACTCATCAACTTTCTCCTGACGACTAAGGCTGGTGCTGCGATGACTGCATGAGCTGCTGGTAGCGCGGATTGGTGTGCAGGTTATCGAGCGCCGCCGCCTTGGCGACGACCGAGGATGCATAGCCTGCGGCCAATGCCTTGCCCAGCCACTCGAGTGCGGACCCCGTTTGATGTAACTGGTTGTAGACGACGGCTGCGTTGAACATCAGCTCCTTGTCGGTGTGATTGATGGCGAGGGAGCGGTTGAGAAAGTCCAGGGCTTTCGAAGAATCGCCAACCATCGAGTATGAGGCGGCCAGATCGCCAAGGATACTGGCATCATTGGGCGAAGCCTGCAGCTGCACGGTGGCGAGATCGATTGCCTTTTGGTAGTACTTCATTGCCTGCGCATGATTGCCGCCATAGTATTCGGCGTCGCCAAGGGAGGCCCATTTGTCGTACTCGTTCGGAGAGAGCTGAAGGGAATGACGGAATTCGTCGGCGGCCTCCGAGAAGCGACGGAGGCGGAAGAATGCGACGCCGAGATTTCCATAGGCGTCTCCTGTGGGCCGAATGGCCGCAGATTTCTCGAAGGCTTCACTTGCTTCCTGATCCTTGCCTTGGAAGAGGAGCGCCGCGCCGAGATTGCTGTAGGAGCGGAAGCTTTGCGGGTCTTTGTCGGCAGCGGTGCGAAACATCTGTTCTGCTTTGGCGTAGTCCGCGGTACGGAAGTAGAAGCCGCCGAGCTGATCGTAACCACGCCAGTAATTGGGGCGAAGATCGATAGCCTGTTTGTAGGTCGCTTCTGCGTTCTGTGGCTTATTAAGATACTCGTAGGCTTTCGCGAGGCCGATGGATGCGCGGTCGTTGGCGGGTTCTAGTTGCAGCGCTTTCTGAAACTCCGTTGCGGCTTCGGTCTGCTTGCCGGTCTCCTGTGCGAGCGTGCCTAAACAGATATGGCCGTCCGCGCCGGCATTACCGAGTCTTACAGCCTCGGTGCAGGCGTTGCGCGCCTGCTCTATATCTGCAAGTTGATGTTTGATGTGATAGGCGTACAACCACGTTTCGCCCAGACCGGCCTCGGCAGCGCCGTAGTTGGGATCGATGCGCAGGGCTTCTTTGAACATGGTCTGCGCGCTCTTGAAGGTCTCCGGCGTGAAGGCTTCGAGGAGATAGCCGCGGCCCTGGAGGAAGTACTGATAGGCCTCGGGGAAGGTGGTGCCGTGGGCGGCGAGGGCGCGCTGCTCCTCCGTGCGGAGGGGGATGTTGAGCGCGGTGGCGGTGGCGGTGGCGAGCTGGTTCTCGATGGAGAACATGTCGCTGACCGGGGCGGTGACGGTGCCGGAGGCGAGGGTGCGCGGCTGGGCGTTGGGTTTGTCCGGCTGCGCGACGCTGTAGGCGGCGTGGACGAGGTCGCCGTCGCGGGTGAGGTGAATGGCGAGGGCGGAGGTTGCGCCGAGCTCGCGTGCGGCATCGGCGAGCGTGGTGGCTTTGCGGTCCCGGAGCTGGCTGGCGGTGAGGACGGCGATGTCGTGATTGACGCTGAGGTCGGAGAGGCGCTGCGCGAGCGAGTCGGCGAGGCCGCGGCCGAAGGTGGCGAGTTTGGTGTCGGATGCGTCGGCGACGGTGGGCGGGAGGACGGCGAGGGTGCCGGCGACGACAGGAGCGGCGGGCGCGGAGGATGCGTGAGGGGCAGTGCGGGTCTTCAGAAGATTGCAGGACCACGGGATGAAGACGGAAGCGACGCCGACAATGGTCCAGACCACCCAGCTACTGAGAAAACGTAACCAGCGTGGCGCGGGCGCGGCGGGAGTCGATACGGCAGCGGACGGTTGGGAGCGGATCTGATCGGTGTGATTGAGATCGAAGACGATCTCGTGCGCGGTCTGGTAGCGGTCGGCGGGGGACTTGGCGAGTGCACGGGTGACGATGGCGGCCGAGGGCGCAGGCACGCCGGGGCCGAGCGGCCGCGGCGGCTGGTGGAGGACCTGACCGATCATCGCGGTGGGGGTGGGAGCGGCGAAAGGGTGATGGCCGCTGAGCATCTCGTAGAAAACGACGCCGAGCGCGAAGATGTCGGAACGGCGGTCGGCGGGCTCGCCATTGAGGATTTCGGGCGCCATGTACTGCGGGGTGCCGGCGAGCATGCCGGCCATGGTGAGCATGGTGGCGGTTTCGAGCGTTTCGTCCGCGGTGGCCTGCTGGGCGAGCCCGAAGTCGAGCAGCTTGACCTGGCCGGGATGTGAGCCGGAGTTGGCGAGCATGATGTTTTCCGGCTTGATGTCGCGGTGGAGGATGCCTTTGTCGTGGGCGGCGGCGAGGGCGGCGGCGGACTCGGAGGCGATGCGGCGGAACTCGTCGGGTGAGATGGGGCGGGTGAGCCGGGAGCGGAGGGTTTCGCCCTCGATGTACTCCATGACGAGGTAGACCTCGCCGCCCTCGGTGAAGACATCGTAGATGGCGGCGATGCCGGGATGGTTGAGCGCGGAGGCGCGCTGGCCTTCATGCAGGAAGCGGCGGCGATCGGCATCGGTGGCGGCGCGCTGGGTGCGCTTGATGGCGACCAGGCGGCGGAGGGTGGTGTCGCGTGCGCGGAAGACCTCGCCCATGCCGCCCGCGCCGAGGCGGGCTTCGATGTGAAAGCGGCTGGCGAGGACGCCGTCGGAGCCGGGGAACAGACCGGCGCGAGGGCTCGGATCACGTTCGAGCGGCGCAGGGTCTGGCATTGCGAGTTCTGTCTCCGGCGGGGGATTCCTATCGTAGGCCGAGAGCGCTGCGCGGACAAGTGCCTGCGAGCTCAGGCCTTTGACAGCGGCGCGGATTGTCACTACAACCGTAAACGGTTACACACCCGTGGCTGTACGTGAAAGGAAGCCGATGCCGGTACGCTCTGCCCTGCCCTTCCCTATGGGGATTGCCTCTGTTGCTTCTGCACTGCTGTGTGGCGCGTTGCTGCTGCCAGCGATGGCCGGCGCGCAGGGGACGCAGTATAAGGATGCACCGCCGCTGCTGGTCGGCGCAGCGTGGTATCCCGAGCAATGGGATGAGGCGACAGTGGACCGCGACCTGGACACGATGGAGGCGGCGCACGTCCATCTGGCGCGGGTGGCCGAGTTTGCGTGGAGTGCGATGGAGCCCGAGGAGGGCCACTACGAGTGGGGCTGGCTGGACCACGCGATCGCAGAGGCGGCGAAGCACCACATCTATATTGTGCTGGGCACGCCAACCGCCGCACCGCCGGCGTGGCTGACGACGAAATATCCCGAAACGCTGCGCGTGGATGACAGTGGGCGGCGAGACGAGCACGGGAACCGCGCTCAGTTCTCGTTTGCGAGCACGAAGTATCGCGAGCTGGCGCACGGCATTGCGGAGGCGATGGCGAAGCGGTATGGACACAATCCGAATGTGGTGGGCTGGCAACTGGACAACGAGTATGGAGAGGACTCGTTCGACCCGGATGCGCGCGCGCAATGGCATGCGTGGCTGAAGAAGAAGTATGGCACCATCGACCGGCTGAACACGCTGTGGACCACACAGTACTGGAGCCAGACCTACGACAACTTTGACGAGATACCGGCACACGAAAAAGATGAAAATCCGGCGTTGCTGCTGGACTGGAAGCACTTCGTGAGCGACACCTGGAAGAGCTATTCGGAGAACCAGATTTCGGCCATCCGGCCGAACGCGGACCCGCGGCAGTTCATCACGACGAACACGATGGGATGGTTCGATGGCTTTGACAGCTACGTGGTGCACAGCGTGTTGGATATTGCGGCATGGGATGCCTATGTGGGCGGCGACAACGGCGGTGACAACTATGACTGGGCAAACATGGGCGCAGCGCACGATTTGACGCGCGGCTACAAGCAGAAGAACTTCTGGGTGATGGAGACCGAGCCGGCATTTGTGAACTGGCGGAAGACGAACACTCCGCTGATCAAAGGCCAGGTGCGGGACATGGCATGGCAGGCGGTCGGACACGGCGCGGACGCGGTGGAGTACTGGCAGTGGCGCAGCGCGCTGAACGGGCAGGAGCAGTACCACGGCACGCTGGTTGGCCCGGACGGCAAGCCGGTACCGGTGTATGCGGAGGTGCAGCAGGTTGGCGCGGAATTTGAGAAGGCAGGTAAGGCGCTGAGCGGGACGACACCGGTGGCAAACGTGGCGGTGCTGCATGACTTTGACAGCCGGTGGGCGATCGATTTCCAGCGGCACGCTGCGAAGTTCGATCCCGTGGCGGAGCTGGTGTCGTTTTATCGACCTCTGCAAGAGGACGCGCAGGGCGTGGATGTGATTGCACCCACTGCGGAACTGAATAGGTACAAGCTGGTGGTGGCGCCGGCAATCAACGTGTTGCCGCAGGCAACCGCAGATCATTTGATTGCCTATGTGAAGCAGGGCGGCCACCTGGTGCTGGGGCCGCGCAGCGGGATGAAGAATGAATATGACGGGCTGTGGCCGAACCGCCAGCCGGGGCCGCTGGAGGAGCTGCTGGGCGGACGCGTCGAGGAGTTTTACGCGCTGGAGCAGCCGGTGACGACCACGCCTGTGGTGAATGGCGGTGCGGAAGGTAAGGGCGAGGTCTGGGCGGAGCTGCTGGAGCCGACCGATCATGCCACAGCGGTGGTTGCGAAATATAAGACCAGCCCGGGTAGCGCGGGATGGCTGGACGATCAGCCGGCGATCCTGACGCGGCAGGTGGGCAAGGGACGCATCACGTATGTGGGCTTCTGGCCCGATGCGGCAACCTTATCTGCGCTGACGGCGGGCTGGGTGAAGGATGCGGATGTGGCACCGCTGGTGCCGAATGTGCCGGAGGGCGTGGAGGTATGCGAGCGCGCGGGCGACGGGCGGCGGGTGCTGGTGCTGATCAATCATTCGACGGAAGCGAAGCAGGTGGCGCTGCCGGCGGCGATGACGGATTTGCTCAAGGGCGGGAGTACTTCGAACGTGGAGTTGGAGAAGTATGGCGTTGCAGTCCTTGAGGCAACCAGATAACGCGGTTCCATATCACCGTGCTAGAGTGGTGCCTCCTCTCCCATACATTTGAAGGAGGCGCTATGCAACGGCGTTCCTTTCTGAAAGCCGCGGCTGCAATAGCGCCGGCCGCGGGTCTGCAGGATCTTCTTGTGGGTCAGGCACGCGCCTATGCCGCGGCGTCGCCAATTTCTGGTGCTGTGCATGTTGTTGGCAATGGTGAGGACCGCTTCGGCCATCCTTTCCGGATGCCCACGAGCTCGCTTTCCGTCAAAGTCGCCACGAGCGAAACCGTCGGCGGTGCCCTGTTCATCGTGGAGCATACGCATCTCCTTCCCGGCGGGCCGGCTCTCCACCTGCACCTGTACCAGGACGAGTGGTTTTATGTGATGGAAGGCGAGGTGGCCTTTCAGGTAGGCGAGCAAAGGCTGCAGTTGCATGCGGGGGAATCTGTTCTGGGTCCGCGCCGCGTGCCGCACACATTTTCATCGGTTGGGGCGACGCCCAGCCGGGTGCTGATCGCCTTCTGTCCTGCGGGAAAGATGGAGCAGTACTTCCGTGACATTCAGGATCCCAAGGTACAGCCCAGCGATGCGGCAGTCATGCGGCGCTACGACATGGAGCGGATTGGGCCTTCTCCGTTCTGGAAGTCGTAGGGACTAGCTGCGTTCAGGGAGGGCGTCTGCCTCCGACGCGACAGCAACATGTGCTCGCGCGGATTTGCGCGCGATGAGGGTGGCGACGATGGCGGCGCCGAAGCCGTTGTCGATGTTGACGACGGTGACGTTGGGCGAGCAGGAGTTGAGCATGCCGAGCAGCGCGGCGACACCGCCGAAGGCTGCGCCGTAGCCGACGCTGGTGGGCACGGCGATGACGGGCGCGGGCACGAGGCCGCCGACCACGCTGGGGAGTGCGCCTTCCATGCCGGCGCAGACGATGGCGACTTCGCAGCGCTGCAGACTTTCGTGATGCGCGAGCAGGCGATGCAGG
Organism: uncultured Acidobacteriaceae bacterium; assembly: GCA_963758545.1. Taxonomy (GTDB): domain Bacteria; phylum Acidobacteriota; class Terriglobia; order Terriglobales; family Acidobacteriaceae; genus KBS-83. The sequence goes on from CAVWVY010000004.1 coordinate 220,723, forward strand.
CCGGCGACGCCGACATCGAAGTAGCGCTCGACGGGCGCGCCGAGAAATTCGGCGGTGACGGCGGCTTCTTCGGCGACGGGGAGATCGCTGGTGCCGGCGCAGAGAACGGCTACGGTGCCGGCGGGCGTTGGCTGCGATGCCGGCTGACGCAGCGTGGCGGCGCGTGCCGTGGCGTGGAAGTGCGCGGCGGGCACGCGTGCGGACAGGGCCTGCCATGCGGCTTCGCTGACGCGAGTGGCGAGGACGTCCGAACCGGCGGCGGCGGTGCGGGCGAAGATTTCCGCGACCTGCTCGGGCGATTTGCCCTCGGCGTAGATGACTTCGGGAATGCCGAGGCGCAGGCCGCGATGATGATCGATGCGGGCGAAGCCGGCGTCTTCGTAGGGCATGGTGCTGAGGCGCTCCAGCGCGGACTGCGGAGCGAGCGCGCCGGCGCGCACGGCTTCGAGCAGCGCGAGGACGTCGTGCCTATTCATGGATTGTGGCCTTCTCTTTTGTAACCGCAACAGTGTCCTGTTGCTGCTGCCAGGCGTGTAGCGCTTCGTTTATCACGTGCTTGAGCGGGACGCGATGGTTGACGGCGCAGGCGTGGCAGTCTTCGTACTCGGGCTGCGCGTGGATGGTGACGCCATCGAGGGTGGCGGTCTTGATGCGGATCTCGCCGTAGGGTGTGGTGACGACGGCGTGGGCGCGATCGAGGACGCGGCGCTGCTCGGTGCGGCTGCGGACGCCGAGGGTCGAGGTCTCGCGGAAGAGCAGCTCTTCAAAGCGCGGCGCGTCGGCGGGACGGCAGAGGATGGTGAGCAGCGTGCCGTTGCGGCCCTTCTTCATGACGACGGGGGCGGAGGTGACATCGAGCGCGCCATGCTCGAGTGCAAGCTGCGCGGTATGCGCCACGATCTGCGGGCTGAGGTCGTCGATGGCGCACTCCAGGCACGGTCGATCGCGTCTCGCGCTGCGATGGACTCGTCGTCTGCGCGAGCCGGCTCGCCGACGCTGATGCGCAGCACGTTGGGAAAGCGCGCGGGATTGCGCGTGCCTGCGCCGTAGCCGATCTGGTCGAAGGCGGCGACAGGGCGGGTGAATTCGCAGCCGAGCGCGCGAAGAATGGCGGCGCCGGTGGGCGTGGTGAGCTCCATGGCGGGGCCTTCGCTGTACGTGGGGATGCCGCGGAGGAGCGACGCAGTGGCAGGCGCGGGCACGGGAAAGCGGCCATGGGCACATTCGACGAAGCCGCTGCCGACATTTACGGGCGAAGAATACCAGCGATCGACGGCGAGCGAGGTGAGGCCGACGGCGGCGCAGGTGATGTCGATGATAGCGTCGACCGCACCGACTTCGTGAAAATGTACCTGATCGAGTGGCACATTGTGGATGGCGGCTTCGGCCTGGCCGAGAAGCTCGAAGGCGCGGAGGGCGAGCGCGCGTGCCTGGGCGGGGAGCGGGGCGTGGTTCAGGATTTCGCGGATGGCCGGCAGATTGCGGCTATGCGGATGGGAGTGGCTGGGTGTGGGTCCGTGGTCGTGCGAGTGAGAGTGATCATGATGGTGGTCGTGATCATGTTCGTGTGGATGGGAATGATCGCCCGGCGCATCGGCTTCCCTGCCACCGACCAGCACGCGGGCTTTGCGCGCGCTGATGCCGCTGCGATCTACGGATTCAAAGGAGAGGGTTGCGCCGAGATTGAGCGACGCGGCAGTCTCGGCCAGGAGCGCGGGCGGAACTCCGGCGCCGACGAGGGCGCCGAGCAGCATGTCTCCACTGATACCGGCGAAGCATTCGAGATAGCCGATGCGCATTTGGTTTCTATCTGCCGTTGCCCTGGAGTATCGAGAGCGGGAGGATTTCGTTCATGGATCCGGAGCGGTAGCCGTCGCAGTCGATGGCGGCGTACTGGAAGCCGGCGGCGCGGACGGCGGCACCGATGCGCTGGAAGAGCTCGCGGTTGAGGGCGGAGTCCATTTCCTCCGGCGCGATTTCGATGCGGGCTACTGCGCCGTGATGGCGGACACGAAAACGGCGCAGGCCGAGCGCGGCAAGGGCATCTTCAGCCTGCTCGACCTGGGCGAGCACTTCGGGGGTGACGCGGCGGCCGTATTCGACGCGCGAGGAAAGGCAGGCAGAGGCGGGCTTGTCCCAGACATCGAGCGCGGCGGCGCGGGCGAGGGTGCGGACATCTTCCTTGGTCAACCCCGCTTCGGCGAGTGGGGCTTGTACAGCATGTTGTGAAGCCGCCTGCTGGCCGGGGCGATAGTCGCGGGTGTCATCGGCGTTGAGGCCGTAGACCACGTGCCCGATGCCGCGCGCGGTGCGCTCACGCTCAAGGACGGTGAAGAGCTCGTCCTTGCAATGGAAGCAGCGGGTGGCGTCGTTGCGGGCGTAGTCTTCGCTGGCCAGCTCGGCGGTGTTGACGGTGACGAGCGGAATGGATTGCGAGGCGGCGAACGCGAGGGCCTCGCGGAGATGACGGCGCGAGAGCGAGGCTGAGTCGGCGATGATGGCGAGCGCGTTGCTGCCGAGAACGGTGTGGGCGGCGTATGCGAGATACGCGGAATCCACGCCGCCGGAGTAGGCGACGATGACGCTTTCTAGCTCCTCGAGGCGGCGGTGAAGCGCGGCCTGCCTGGCCAGCAGCTCGGCGGAAGATGTCCGACGCGGATTCGACGAGTGGGGTTGGCGGACATGGCGTACTGCTTGATTATCCGAGGTACTGCGGGTTGTGGTTGGTGCCGTCGAACATTTCGGAGGTCTTGTATTTCTCGTATTGTCCGGCCACGGAGGCGTTGACTGTTTTGGCGAGCAGCGCGGTCATCTGCTCCTGCGGCAGAGGGCGGAAGTTGCGCGCCAGCGTCAGCGCCTGGTTGAGCACCTGCATGGAGTCGCAGCCGGTGATGGTGACGGAGACGGGCAGGCTCATGGCGTAGTGCAGGAACTCGACCGGCGTAGCGGTTTTGCTCTGGAGCAGCAGGCCGCTGCCCATCGGCTTCATGCCCAGGATGCCCATGTTGTGCTTGCGCGCGACCGGCAGGACTTTGGTGGTGAAGCTGTCGTAGTGTGCGTCCATCAGGTTGAGAGGCATCTGCACGGTGTCGAAGGTGAAGCCGTGGCGATTTGCGGTTTCGAGCATGCTGAGGTGAATTTCGGGGCTCTTGTGGCCGGTAAAGCCGATGTAGCGGATCTTGCCGTCCTTTTGCGCTTTTTTGAGGACATCGACAACGTAGCCGGGACGGAAGGCCTGCTGGGGATCGCCGGGGCGGATGACTTCGTGGATCTGCATCAGGTCGATGTGGTCAGTCTTGAGGCGACGGAGCGAATCTTCCAGCTGCTTTTGCGCGGCCGTGGGAGTGCGGCCATCGATCTTGGTCATCAGGAAGGCCTTCTGGCGGTAGCCATCCTGGAGGGCGCGGCCCATACGGCGCTCGCTTTCGCCGTCGTTATAGTCCCAGCAGTTGTCCAGGAAGTTGACGCCCGCATCGAGCGCGGTGCGAACGATGCGGATGCCCTCCTGTTCGGAGACCTGCGGCGCGCCCATGTGGTAGCCGCCGATGCCGATGATGGAGACGGACTGGCCGGTGCGGCCGAGGGTGCGACGCGGGATTTCGCCCGGGGCGGCAATGGCCTCTTCGCGTAGAGCGACGAGGGCGGCCAGGGCCGCGGCGGATTTAAGGAAGTCTCGTCTCTGCATGACCTGCATCTCCTTTGCTATGCGATGCCAGTCGAACCAGCGTGGTCGCTTTGCGGACTGAGCCGGCCAGATTAGGCTAGGAGGGGAAATACAGCCGCAGTGAGAACGATCCCCTTCTTCCGAGCCAGCACTCCGCTGACACCCGCCGAACGGCTGGCGAAGCGACACCTTGTCTTACAGGATACGCTTGCGCTGCTCAGTATTTTTGCGGTGACCTGCATCCTGGCGGTGCTGACCTGGCTGATCTTCCGGTCCTATTCACGGCATCAAAGCGATGCGGCGGCACGCTGGAAGCGTCGGGGTGAGGACGCGCTGGCCCACAGCAACGCCAAGGCCGCCGTCTATGACCTGCGGACCGCGCTGGGCTATGGGCTGGACGATCCCTCGACGGAAGTGGACTTGGCGCGCGCGCTGGCGCTGATGGATACACGACGCAGCCTGCAGGAGGCGGCGGTCTACCTCAATACGCTTTGGGAGAAGGAGCCGGGCAACGGAAACATCAATCTGCAACTGGCGCGCGTGCTGGCGCGGCAAGGGCAGGTGACGAGCGCGCTGGACCACTACCACGCGGCGATTTACGGGGTGTGGAACGGAACCGGCGCGGTGCAGGGGCGGAGGGCGCGGCTGGAGATGGTGCGCTACCAGATTTCGCTGGGGCGCTTCAACGATGCGCGAGGCGAGCTGCTGATTGCCGCCGGCAACGACACCACAACGGCCACGCTGATGGAGGTGGCGGGACTGCTGGCCCAGGCGCATGCGCCGGCCGATGCGCTGCACATGTATCACGACGTTGCACAAAGGCGGCCGGTGGTGGTGCAGGCGCTCGAAGGCACGGGTCAGATGGCCTTCCTGCTGGGGCGCTACCGGACGGCGCGCGAATATCTGGAAAGGGCGCTGAATGCGGCGAGCACGGCACATCCGCTGGCGGACAGAGCAAGCGTGGAGAAGAACCTGCGGGTGGCGAATGCAGTGATGGCGATTTACCCGTCACCGGCGCTTCCGCAGCGCGAGCGGCTGCGGCGCGTGGTGCGGGCGGACGAGGTGGCGCGCACGCGCTACATGGCGTGCGCGAACGGAAATGCCGGCCAGAACAATACGCCGCTGAACGGAAATATGCAGATACAGAACAACCAGGAGATGACGGCGCTGGGCAACCGCTGGCAGGCAGCGCGGCCGCGGCTGACCGTGGCGGCGCTGGCCAATGACGCCCAGCTGGAACAGGCGACGATGCAACTGGTCTATGACACCGAGCAGGTGACCGAGCATGTGTGCGGAGAGCCGAGCGGCGAAGATGCGGCTCTGCTGCGCATTGCGGCTTCACCGGACACAGTGAACCAGTAGCGCAAGGGACCGATGAGCGAATCGAAACGATGAGCACCGAAACGACAGCAGAGACCAAGGCGGCGACCGAAGCAGCGGCGCCGCAGTTGCCAGAGCACGCTGTAACGGAGGCGATGCCCTCGGTAGAGCCGCTGCAGATGTCGCAGATCGACATGCTGAAGATCGCGCCGACGCGCGACGAGCGGCTTTTCCTGGTGCTGTCCATCTTCATTGGCATCATCTCCGGCCTGCTGGTGGTGAGCTTCCGCATCGCGATCAGCTGGGTGCAGACGCTTACCCTTGGCTCTGCGCTGCAGCCCGGCCTGCTGCGGCTGATCTTTGTGCCGGTGATCATGGGCCTGGTGGTAGCGGCGCTGGTGCAGTTCTTCTTCCCGGCAGCGCGCGGCAGCGGCGTGAACCAGACCAAGGCCGCGCTCTACATCTACAACGGCTACATCTCGTTCAAGACGGTGATCGGCAAGTTCATCACGTCAGCTCTGGCAATAGGCGGCGGCTTCTCGCTGGGGCCGGAGGACCCGTCGCTGCAGATCGGCGCCGGCGTAGCTTCGGTGATCAGCCGCCGGATGGGAATGAGCCGGCAGCGGCTGCGGCTGTTTGCGCCGGTGGGCGCCGCGGCGGGACTGGCGGCTGCATTCAACGCGCCGATTGCAGCGATCCTGTTCGTGATTGAAGAGGTGATCGGGCGGTGGAGCGCGGCGGTACTGGGCTCCATCGTGCTGTCGGCCATCTCCAGCGTGGTGGTGGCGCGGCACTTCTGGGGATCGGAGCCGATGTTCCAGATCCCATCGCTCACCGTCACCGACTCGCGCGAGTTGCTGGCGTATGCGGTGCTGGGCGTGATCGGAGGACTGGCGGCGAGCATCTTTTCGCACGCGCTCGGCTACCTGCGTCCGCGGCTGCGCAACCTGCCGCGCTGGACGTTTTTTGTGCAGTCGCCGATCGCGGGACTCGGCGTCGGGTTGATTGCCTTCTTCGGTTTTCCGCAGGTCATGGGCCCGGGCTATGAGGTGATGAACCAGGCGATGCACGGGCAGTTCCTTTGGACGACACTGCTGGCGCTGGCGCTCCTTAAGATTCTGGCAACGACCATCTCGTTCTCCAGCGGCACGCCGGGCGGAATGTTTGCGCCGACGCTCTTCATCGGCGCCATGCTGGGCGCCTCGATCGGGACCTTCGAGAAGATCCACTTCCCTGGCCTGCACATCACGGTGGGCGCGTATGCGCTGGTGGGCATGGGGGTGCTGTTTGCGGCCTTCCTGCGCGTGCCCCTTACCTCTGTGTTCATGGTGCTGGAAGTGAGCGGCAATTATTCGATTATTCTGCCGGTCATTCTGGCGAACACCATCGCGTACATCGTTTCGCGAAGCCTGCAGCCACACGCGATCTTTGAAGTCTTTACGCACCAGGATGGGCTCGATCTGCCGTCCATGGAGGAACAGCGCGAAGAGGTGGTGCTGCATCTGGAGGATGCGCTGCGTCCGCTGTCCGTGCCGGTGATTGAGGCAGGCGCGACGGTGACCGCGGCCATGGCCGAGCTGGAGGCGAAGAAGGCCGACGTGTTCCTGGTGAAGCTGCCCGGCCACGCATGGTATTCGATGACACGGGCGGAACTGGCGGGTATTGCCGCGGTGAGCGCGCCCGGGACGGTGATCACCAGCGTGCTGAAGCCGGACCGCACGCCGCTGCTCTTCCCCGATCTGCCTCTCGATTCGGCGCTGCCGCATCTGGCGCGGTGGCCGATTCTGCCTATCCAGAACCGCGCCAGCCGTGGATCGATTGAGGGAACGGTGACGCTGGCCGATGTGCTCTCGCGCTATCAGGTCACATAAGGACGGTGTGTCACACTGGGAAGGCGCTTTCGTCCCTGGCAGACGCAACACGATGAACCTGAATCAGCGATTGATCGCCGGATTACTGCTGCTGGTGGCCCTGGTCGCGGCGCTTGCGGCGCTGAGCCTGAGCACCCTGCACGGGGTGGAAGGCAGCGCGGCGCACACCATCGAGCTGGTGGCGTGGATCGCGATTCCCGCGGCCCTCTGCGTTGCCGCCGTGTGCGCGATTGCCGTGCTCGGCCCGCTGCGTCGCGCGGCGGAGCAGATGCGGGCCATCGGGCAGGGCACCCTGGAACAGCGGCTGGACTGGAGCGCGGACGACAGCCTGGGAAAGATCGCCAACGATGTGAACCGCATGGCGGTGCACGTGCGCGACCTGCGCGAGACAGATTTCGGGCGCAAGCAGATGGAGCACCAGCTCTCGGACGCGGTGGTGCAGTCGATCTTCGAGCCGGTGATTGTGACGGACGCGAAGGGGCAGGTGCTGAAGCTGAACACGGCTGCCGAACAACTGCTGCGCGACGCGGCAGTGGATCGCACGGCGCTGGCGAGTACGCCGGGCGGCGAGAAGATTCTGAAGGCGGTGCGGGACGCAGTCTCCATGCAGCGGCCGGTGGCGCACGAAGGCGAAGCGGCGCTGCTGCCGATGTGGATCGGGCAGGCGGAACGCAGCTACCGGCTGCGCACTACGCCGATCCGCGACAATGACGGCAAGCTGCTGGGCGCGGTGAGCGTGCTGGAGGATGTGACCGAGTTGCAGGACCTGGACCGGTTCAAGACGCGCTTTATTGCCGTGGCATCCGACAAGCTGCGCACGCCGCTGGAGCAGTTGCGGCTGGCGCTGTATTCGCTGACTAAAGGCTTTGCCGGCGATCTGCGGCCGCTGCAGAGCGATCTGATCAACGGCGCGCAGGAAGAGGCGGAGCGGCTGAACGACCTGATGGCGGACCTGATCGACGTGGCGGAGCTCGATACCGGGAGGCGTGAGCTGCGCATGGAGCGGCTGCGGCCCATCGACATCCTGCGCGATGCGGCGCTGCGCTTTCAGGACGAGGCGCGGAAGCGTGATGTGCAGATTCACATTGAAGCGTTCAGCGATCTGTCGCCCATCTACGGAGACCGGCGCGCATTGAAGAGCGTGATGGACAACCTGCTGTCAAACGCGCTGCGCTTCACGCCGGCAAAGGGAACGATCGTGCTGGAGGCGGAGGAGCAGAAGAAGCGGGTGCAGTTTTTTGTCCGCGACACAGGCGTCGGCATTGAGCCGGAGCGGCTGAAGCGCGTCTTTGGACGATTCGTGCAGGGCGCGCGCACTGCGGAAGAGGTGCGCGGCGCGGTGGGCAGCGCCGGGCCGGATGGCACCGGGCTGGGCCTGGCGCTGGTGCGGCGGCTGATCGAGCAGATGCAGGGGCAGGTGTCGGTCGAGAGCCGCGTGGGACATGGCACGACGTTCAGCTTTACGCTGCCGCTGGCGCCGACGCGCATCACGCGGCACGCGATCGAGGTGGGCTGATGAGCGAGCCGACGCAGCCGCCCGTGCCTGATCCGGAGCTGCCCGAGCTGCCTGCTTCCGAGCCGGACCTGGAGGCTCGCGCGCTGCCGCCCGAGCCGGCGAAGCTGAAGATTTATCTTGGCGCAGCGCCCGGCGTGGGCAAGACCTACCAGATGCTCGAAGACGCGCACCTGATGCGCAAGCAGGGCATCGACGTGGTGATCGGCTTCGTGGAACCGCACAAGCGCGCCGATACCGAGGCGATGATCCGCGATCTGGAAGTGATTCCGCAGCGCGCGATTCCCTACCGCTCGGTGATGTTGCACGAGATGGACCTGGACGCGATCCTGGCGCGGCATCCGCAGGTCTGCATCGTGGATGAGCTGGCGCACACGAACGTGCCGGGCTCGAAGAACCGCAAGCGTTACGAGGATGTGCTGGAGTTGCTGGACTCGGGCATCGACGTGATGACCGCGGTGAACGTTCAGCATCTGGAGACGCTGAACGATGCCGTGGCGCGCTCGGCGAACACGACCATTCGCGAGACGGTTCCCGACAGTCTGCTGAAGCGCGCGGACGAGGTCGTGAACGTGGACCTGACAGTGGAGGAGCTGCGCTCGCGTCTGAAGCAGGGAAAGATTTATGCCCCGGAAAAAATCGAGCAGTCGCTGGCGAACTTCTTCCGCAAGGGCAATCTGAACCTGCTGCGCGAGCTGGCGCTGCGCACCACGGCGGCGGAAGTGAGCTCTCAGGCCGCAGACTATCGGCGGTCGCAGGGGTTGGAGCAGGCGCCGATTCCGGAGAAGGTGATGGTGTGCCTGTCGCCGCGCACCGGGACCGACCGGCTGCTGCGCGCCGGCGCGCGAATTGCCTCACGGCTGTCGACGATCTGGTATGCGGTGCGTGTGGAGACACCGGAAGAGGCGGAGCATCCTAATTCGGAAGAAAAGCAGCGCATGGAGGAATACCAGCGGCTGGCGCGCGACCTGGGTGCGAAGGTGGTGGTGCTGAAGGACAAGAAAGTGTCGAATGCGCTGATCCAATTTGCGAAGCAGGAAGGCATCTCGCACGTGGTCTTCGGGCAATCGGCGCGGTCGCGCATGGACATTCTGCTGCGCGGCTCGGTCATCAACCGCTTCCTGGCGGAGGTGCGCGATGTGACGGTGCAGGTGGTGCCGATGCAGAAGCCGCGCCGCTCGGAAGTGAAGTAGCAATCGGAATTTCAAAAGGAGAAACGAATGGCAGATGCAAATGTGACGATCACGGCAAGGCCCAACGGACCACTGCGGGTAGAAGGGCCGATCCGACTGATCGATGTGGATGGCACGGAGATTAACCTGGAGGGCAAGCCTGCGGTGTCATTGTGCCGCTGCGGGGCGTCGACCAAGAAGCCGTTTTGTGACGGAACGCACTCGAAGATCGGCTTTCAGGCGGCCGAGGCCGCGGTGGCGGCGGAGCAGAGGCAGCAGGCGGCGGAAAAACAGACACCTTGACAAGACGCCATGGCGGGCGGAATCTTAGCCCTGCCCGGTGCGGCGATCGAACTGTGCAAGCCCAGCCGCGTGCAAAGGAGAACCACCGAATGATACGAGCCACCCGATGGATTCGCGTTGCCTGCCTGCCCGTTGCCCTGGCTGCCACCATGCTGATGTCGCCGGCGACGGCGCAGTCCAGCAAGACTGCTGCCCGGACGCCTGTGGCGAACGCCAGCTCGACGACAGCGGCAACCGATCTGGTTGATCTGAACTCGGCGACCCTCGATCAATTGAAGGCGCTACCCGGCGTTGGCGACGTGTACGCGCAGAAGATTGTCGATGGGCGTCCGTACACGAAGAAAACTGACCTGCTCACGAAGAAGATCGTGCCGGCGGCGACCTACAAGAAGTTTTCCAGCAAAGTGATCGCGAAACAATCCAAATAGTTTCGATATACAAGGAACGCGGCCGCCGAGAGCATAATGTTCCGGCGGCTGTTTTATTTGTTCGAGAGGATGCTTGGATGCGTTTTGTGCCGATGGCTGTGGCTGCCCTGGTCTGCTCTTCCCTACAACTGCATGCGTCACCGGCCGAATCATCGTTCACGCTGGAACAGGTGATGAGCGCTCCGTTCGTCTCCGAATTAACCGCGGCTCCGGCGGGAGCGCGCGTGGCGTGGATCGCGGACACGGAAGGCAGGCGGAATCTCTGGGTGGCGCAGCTTGGCTCCCACGCGAGCGCGCAGCAGATCACGCACTATGACGCCGACGATGGGCTGGAGATCAGCGGCGTCGCCTGGTCGGCGGATGGCGAGTGGCTGGCCTACACGCGCGGCGGCGATGCGGAGTGGCCAGAGCGGCCGGCGCCGAATCCCGCGCTGTTGATGCCGGGCGTAAAGCAGGAGGTATGGCTGATCTCTGCGAACGGCGGCGCGCCGCGCGATATTGGCGAAGGGCATGCTCCGGCAATCTCGCCCAGGGGCGATGTGATTGCGTACCTGGAAAAGGGGCAGATCTGGACGGCCAGCCTGAAGGACACGGCGGCCAAGCCGCAGCAGCTTTTCCAGGCACGCGGTGAGGAGCAGGACCTGCGCTGGTCGCCGGATGGCAGCGCGCTGGCGTTTGTGAGCTCGCGCGACGATCACAGCTTTATCGGTGTATACCGGTTGGCGACGAAGGCGCTCGAATATCTGGCTCCGGGCACATATACGGATAGCAATCCTGCGTGGTCGCCGGACAGCAAGCAGATCGCGTTTGTGCGACAGCCGCTCACGTCGGACTACGCGTCGCGATGGATGCGCGAGGCTCCGGTGCCATGGTCGATCTGCGTGGCCGATGCGCAAAGCGGCGAGGGGCACGCGGTGTGGCATGCGGAGCGCGGCGCGGGCAGCATTTTTCATGAGACCGGCGGCGCGAGTGAGCTGTGGTGGAGCGCTGACGGCGAGATCGTCTTTCCGTGGGAGCGCGGCGGCTGGACGCGGCTGTATGCGGTGCCGTCGAGCGGCGGCACGGCCACGCTGCTGACGCCGGGCGACTTTGAGGTGGATCGCGTTGCCCTCAGCGCGGACCGCAAGCGCATTGTTTATTCATCGAATCAGCATGGCAGCGATCCGCTGGATGAGGACCGCAAGCATCTGTGGAGCGTGGCGCCTGCCGGCGGCGCGCCGCAGGCGCTGACGCACGGTGATGGCATCGAAACCGAGCCGGCGATTGCCTCAGACGGCGCGATCGCGATGGTGCGCATGGATGCGCAGGTGCCTGCGCGCGCTGCGGTGCTGGAAGCGAGCGGGCCGCGTGACCTGGCGCCGCAGACGATTCCCGCAGATTTTCCGGCAACGAAGCTGGTTGTGCCCGAGCAAGTGATCTTCAGCGCAGCAGATGGCTTGCGGATTCACGGGCAGCTCTTTCTGCCGAAGCGATGGAAAGGCGAAGCATCCGGCGGTGGTGTTCTTCCATGGCGGATCGCGGCGGCAGATGCTGCTGGGTTGGAACCCGATGGGCTACTACTCAAATGCCTACGCGATGAACCAATACCTGGCGAGCCGCGGGTATGTGGTGCTGTCGATCAACTACCGTAGCGGCATCGGTTACGGATTGGACTTCCGGCAGGCGCTGCACTTTGGTCCCGGCGGCGCCAGCGAGTTCAACGACGTAATTGGCGCGGGACTCTATCTGCGCAGCCGCGCGGACGTGGACGGAAAACGCATTGGCGCCTGGGGCGGCAGCTATGGCGGCTACCTGACCGCTCTCGCGCTGGCACGCGCTTCCGATCTGTTCGCCGCAGGCGTGGACCTGCATGGCGTACATGACTGGAGCCTGGAGATCGATTTGTGGAAGCCGTCCTCGGACTTCAACTGGGACCGCGAAGCAGCCTCGCGGGTGGCGTGGGAGTCGTCGCCGATGGCGTCGCTCGATACGTGGCGCTCGCCGGTGCTGCTAATTCAAGGCGATGACGACCGCAACGTACTGTTTGCGCAGACGGTGCGGCTGGCGAATGCTCTGCGGGCGCGCGGCGTGCCGGTGGAGGAGCATGTGTTCCCGGATGAGATACACGATTTCCTGCTGCATCGCGACTGGATGACGGCTTACCGGCTGGGGGCGGATTTCTTTGACCGCAAACTGGGCGAGCGGCACTGAGATCTACCTTCTTATCAGCAATGCGTGGCGAGGTGTATAGTCTCCCGCAAATCTCGAAGTCCATGACGGACAAACGTGGAATTAGACATGTCTGGATCAAGCCACCACTTGCATATGCCGCACGAGATGAACTGGCCCTTAATACTCGGTTTATCTCTGTTTGGTCTGGCCATGGGAATTGGCACTGTCTTCTTCATATCCTCGAAAATCGAGCCCTATCTCTGGGTGACTATTTTCCTGATTTCCGCGTTTCTGATTGCGCGGCACTCCCTACATCGCCGTTTTCTCCACGGATTGATCGTGGGGGTGGCCAACAGCATCTGGATCACCGCGACGCATATTCTCTTCTTCGCTCGGTACATGGGTGGCCATGCGCGGGAAGAGGCAATGCTGAAGTCCGTGCCGTTATTCAGTTGGCCCAGACTCATGATGGTGGTTACCGGACCCGTGGTGGGGATCATGTCGGGCATTATTATTGGGACTCTCGCCATTGTCTGCGGTCTGATGGTGCGGCAATCCGGGTCCAAAGCACCGGAAGCCGCCTTGTAACGTCGCGGCGCTCTCTGTTACTCTTTGCGTAGCATGACTTTCCGCCAGCACCTGTCGCCCCTGTTGTTGTGCTTGTCCATCAAGCCACGGGTGGCAGTTCGCGCGCACTTAGTCCCGCGACAACTCTTCTAACAAAGACACCCGTTGCTGATCAGCACGGGTGTTCGTCGTTTTGGGCAGTAATTCCCGGCGATCAGCATTCACCAGGCCACTGAGGTTCCGCAATGCTGGCAACCGAGAATGTCCCCGAGTACACTGCCGCAGCCGTCGTCCGGTCCCGCGCGCCTGAGCCATCTGCGCCTGCTGGAGGCGGAGAGCATTCACATCCTGCGCGAGGTGGCGTCGGAGTTTGAGCGGCCGGTGATGCTGTACTCCATCGGCAAGGACTCCTCCGTGATGCTGCGGCTGGCGCAGAAGGCGTTCTTCCCCGGGCCGATTCCCTTCCCGCTGCTGCACATCGATACCGGCTTCAAGTTCCGCGGAGATGCTGGCGTTTCGCGATGCGATGGCGCGCTCCGTAGGCGCGGAGCTGCTGGTGTGGCGAAATGAGCCGGCGATTGCCGCGGGCACGAACCCGATTGTGCTGGATACGAAACGCTGCTGCGGACTGCTGAAGACCCAGGCGCTGCTGGATGCGCTGAAGCACTACGGCTTCGACGCGGCGTTTGGCGGCGCGCGGCGCGATGAGGAAAAATCGCGCGCGAAGGAGCGGATTTTCTCGTTCCGCGACAGCGCCGGGCAGTGGGACCCGAAGAACCAGCGGCCCGAGTTATGGAACCTGTATAACTCGCGCATTCATCCCGGTGAGAGCATCCGCGTCTTTCCGCTCTCGAACTGGACCGAGATGGATGTGTGGCAGTACATCCACGAGGAAGAGATTCCGATTGTCGATCTCTACTTTGCGAAGCCGCGGCCGATGTATGTGCGCGGCGATGCGCTGCTGCCGATAGAGCAGGCGTTTGTGGCGCGCGCCGGCGAGAAGCCGCAGATGGTGCGCAGCCGGCTGCGTTCGCTGGGCTGCAGCCCGTGCACGGGCGCGATCCGATCCGACGCGGACACGCTGCCGAAGATCATCGCGGAGCTGCTGTCGTTCCGCTCATCGGAGCGCGCGAACCGCGCGATCGATCACGACCAGGAAGGCTCGATGGAGATCAAGAAGCGGGAGGGCTACTTCTAAATGGCTTGCACGCTGACACAACCCGAATCTGCGGGCACAGATCGAAGCTGAGTTTTCCGATCGAGGAGTTCCTTGCGCGCGAGCGCGAGAAGGACCTGCTGCGCTTCTCGACCGCGGGCTCTGTCGACGATGGGAAGTCGACGCTGATCGGACGGCTGCTGTACGACACGCAGAGCGTGTACGACGACCAGGTGAACGCGATTCGCGGCAAGGGCACAGCAGGCCCGCAGCTTGATTTTGCGCTGCTGACAGACGGGCTGCGCGCGGAACGCGAGCAAGGCATCACGATCGACGTGGCGTACCGCTACTTCTCCACGCCGCGGCGCAAGTTCATCATCGCGGATACGCCGGGACACGAGCAGTACACGCGCAACATGGCGACCGGGGCTTCGACGGCGGATGCGGCCATCGTGCTGGTGGATGCGCGTAAGGGGGTGCTGCCCCAGTCGCGACGGCATGCGTACATCGCAACACTGCTGGGCGTGCGGCACATTGTCGTCGCGGTGAACAAGATGGACCTGGTCGGTTACGACGCGGAGATATTTGCCTCGATTCGATCGGAGTTCGAGAGCTTTGCGCGATATGCGGCGACGGAGACCGGCCACGCGGCGGAGCTGCACTTCATCCCGGTGAGCGCGCTGCTGGGCGTGAACGTGGTGCACGCATCGGAGGAAACGCCCTGGTATCGCGGGCCTTCCCTGCTGGAGCTGCTGGAGTCGCTGCCTGCGATTGCAGAGCAGCATACGGCGGCGGCATTTCGGCTGCCGGTACAGCGCGTGATTCGTCCGCACCAGGGATTTCGCGGATTCGCGGGGCAGATTGCGTCCGGCGCGATTCGGGTTGGCGACCGCGTGAGCGTGCTGCCATCGGGCAGAACGTCCGAGGTGGAGCGGATCGTTACTTATGACGGTGATCTGACCGTTGCACATGCGCCATTGTCCGTTACCGTCACGCTTACAGATGAGCTGGATATCAGCCGCGGCGATCTGCTGACTCGCGCGACGGAAGAAGCTCCGGTGGCGCGGCGATTTGCGGCGTCGCTGGTGTGGATGGATGCGCGGGCGCTCGATGGCACGCGGCGCTATCTGCTGAAGCATGCCAGCCAGACGGTGCCGGCGGAGGTGCGGCTGCGGCATGCGTGTGGACCTGGACCGCTCGCGCACGCAGCCGGCAGAGACGCTGGAGATGAACAGCATCGGCGTGGCGGAGATTGAAACGCGGCGGCCGATTGCGCTGGAACGCTACAGCGACAACCGAGCGCTGGGGGCGTTCGTGCTGATCGACGCGGAGACAAACGCGACCGCCGGCGCGGGCATGGTCCGCGAGGTTCTGCATGGCGAGCGAAGCACATTGAGTGACGTCGCCGGTGACGGCGCTGGAGCGCGCTGTTCGCTGGGGACATCCGGGTGTCGTGCTGCGCCTGCATGCGCCGGCCGCTGTGGCGCATGCGCTGGAGCGCGCGCTGCTGGCCGCGGGAGCGTTCGTCGTGCGGCCGCCGGATGACGATCCGACGACGCCGGGCGTCCTGGCCGATGCGGGCGCGCTGGTGCTTGTTGCGCACGAAGGGGATGCGATTTCCCTCCGCATTGGCAGCTCGCGTGAGGAGCTCGTAACTGCCGCGGATACCACAAGTGCGGTCGCAGCCTTGCTGGACCGGTTGCGGCGGGCCAAGGTGCTGGATCAAAAGCTGGGCGGGGAGCGTGTGCTATGAGCGTTCTGGCCGGATTGGACGCGAAGATCGCGCATGTGCAGGAGCAGCTCCGGCAGGCATTTGCCGATGCTCCGAACGTCGACGAGGTGTGCCTGACGTGCAGCTTCCAGGCAGAAGATGTCCTGCTGTTGAAGCTGGCTCTCGAGCTGCGGCCGCAGTTGCCGACGTTGTTTCTCGATACCGGCTATCACTTTGCCGAGACATACGCTTATCGCGATCGCATTGCGCGCGAGTGGAACGTGCGGCTGATCAACCTGCTGCCTCGCCAAACAGTAGCGGAGCAGGAGGCCGAGTACGGGCTGCTGTACCAGACCGCTCCGGATCGGTGCTGCGCCGCGCGCAAGGTCGAGCCGCTGTTTCGCGCAGTTGCGAACTATAAGGTGTGGATCACGGGGCTACGACGGGAGCAAGCGAAGACGCGCGCGACGCTGGAGGAATCCGCTTTGTTTACGCTGCCCGGCGGGCAGCAGGTGTTGAAGCTGAGCCCGCTGGCGCACTTTACAACGGCAGATGTGTGGCATGCGTGCGAGCAGCTGGAGATTCCGCTGCTGCCGTTGTATGCGCGCGGCTACTCATCGATCGGCTGCGAGCCGTGCACGTCGCTACCGATTGAGGGCGGCGATGCGCGCTCGGGGCGCTGGGGCGGGCGCAAGGTGGAGTGCGGCATTCACATCGAAGCAGCACGGTAATACGGCATGAGATGAAACGTGGAATACCTGATCGGATTCATCATCGCCGTCTTCATCGCGCTCACCGGCGTCGGCGCCGGCACCATCACCACGCCGCTGCTGGTGCTGATGCTGGGCGTGCCTGCGGGCGTGGCGGTGAGCGTGGGATTGACGTTTTCCGCGGCGGTGAAGCTGGTGCTGCTGCCGGCGCAGATCTGGCGCAAGCAGGTGTGCATGGCGCACGCTGGCCTACATGCTGGTGGGCGGCGTTCCGGGCGTGCTGGCGGGCGCATTTCTCCTGCACCGATTCGTCGATACGGGCGCAAAGCAACTGGTGAACGGCACGTTGGGCGTCGTGCTGGTGCTTACCGCGCTGTGGCAGATCTTCTTCTCCTTCCGGCCGGTGGAACGGCAACCGATTCCGCGCGATCGCGCCCATCTGCTGCCGTGGCTGATGTTGCCGGTGGGCGCGGAGGTCGGCTTCTCATCCGCAGGAGCGGGCGCGCTGGGCTCTGCCGCGCTGCTGGCCCTGACGCCGCTGGCACCGGCGCAGGTGGTGGGAACGGATATTGCATTCGGCTTTTTTACCTCATCATTGGGCAGCGGAGCGCACTGGTTTGCGGGCGCGATGGACGCGCCGCTGCTGGCGCATCTGGTGGCCGGCGGCGTGGTGGGCGCGGTGCTGGGCACGATGATAGCCAGCAGCGTTCCCAAGCGGCCGCTGCGGTTCGCGCTGTGGGTGTGGCTGCTGGTGATTGGCGGGATCTTCCTCTATCACTCCGCGCTGCCTTTCGGGCACGCTACGCCGTTTTCACAAGTACTCTGGTCGCGCCTGCATCTGGGTTGAGCAGCATTTCTTAACGGAAATGCTGCGCCGGGAACCCCTTGCGTCGACGCGCTGTTGTGAAAGACGGGTCTACGCCGACTCTGCGCTCCTATCTTTCCTCTGTATGGTCGCGTTATTGATGAGCGGCCTGGACCAGAAGCCGACGCTCCACACATAACCAAAGGTGAGATAGAGCAGCGACATCGCGGCGCGCAGCCCCAGGTGGTCGCCGATGCGGCCGATGATCGCGGTGACGATCGCGCCACCCATGATGCCGGTGGTAAGAATGCCGGTGAAGGAACCGTGGTATTCCGCGACCGAGTTGAGCGCGAGTGAGATGAGAACAGGCCACATGACCGAGGCGAAGAGGCCGACGAGCGGAAGCGCAATCACAGAGACCGATGCGGAGCCGAAGAGGCCGAGCGAGAGCATGGCCAGCGCGCCGGTGGCTGCGCCGATGAGGACACGGCGGCTGTCAAAGATGCGGAGGAGAAATGCTCCGGCGAAGCAGCCGCAGGTCATCAGTCCCCAGAACCAGGAGACTGCACGCGCGCCGACGGTATGGGGATCGTAACCGTGGTAGTGGCTTAGGAACTGCGAAATCCAATTCGCGGTCCCCTGCTCGCAGCCGACGTAAGCGAATATCGCGAGAAAGTAGAGCCAGACAAGCGGCCGCCGCGCGAGGCTGCTGTACATCGCGAGCGTACCGGGCCGCTCCTCGGCCGTGTGCTGGACGGCGGGAAAGCGTGAGACCGTGATGACGAATACCATGGTGACGGCGACCGCGGCAAATATCCAGTAGAGAGAGACCCACGGCATGCCGGCCGGCGTGACGTGCCGCAGAATGCGCAGGAATGGATTTGGCGGTTGAGCCTGAGGAAGATTCAACACCAGGTAGGAGTAAATCCATGGGCTGACGAATGACGCAGAGCCGAAGAGCAGCTGCGCGAGGGTCTCGTTGAGCGCAAAGTGCTCCTCTCCGCCGGCGACGCGCAGCAGCGGATTGATGGCCACCTGGAGCATCGCCATCCCGATACCGATGACGAACAGCGAGACGAAGGCGACCTTATAAGTGGGATGAAGCGCGAAGCCAATGGAGCCGAGCGCCGCGCCAATGAAGGCGCCGATCATCACCGGTTTTTCCGAGTAGCGCTCGACCAGAAAGCCGGCGGGGACGGACATGACGCCGTAGGCGATAAAAAAGGCGAACACGAGAAAACCGGCAGCCCCCATGCTGGCGGAGAAGGTGCTGATGATGTCCGGAACGATGGGGCCGAGGATGTTGCTGAGCAGCGAGATGACGAAGAACACCAGCAGGATGAGACCAACCAGGAACCGGTTCCTCGCCATGAATCTCCGATCCTATTTCGCGAAGCGATGATGCCAGACGCGCGCTGCGCCGACGAGATTGGCGTCGTCGCCGAGAGAGGCCAGGCTCATTTCTACTTTGTCCAGAGGCACGAAGCGGCATCCCTGCTGCATCACGTTGCGGATGTCCTCCAGAAAAGCACCGGCACTCTTCATGACGCTGCCGCCGAGGATAATGGCGTCCGGCACAAACAGATTCACGAGGTTGGCGAGACCGATACCGAGATAAAACGTTTCGCGCTCCACAGCGCGCGCGGCGAGCGGATCGCCTGCCCTCGCATGCTCATAAATATGCCGGGCGGTCAGGCCGGAGCCACCACGGTATTCGGGATGCGATGCCATCCACTTTGCAAAGGCAGGGCCGGAGGCGATTGCTTCCCAACAGCCGCGCAGCCCACAGGAGCACAGCGGACCCTGCGCCTCGATCACCTGATGCGCGACTTCGGGATGCGCGCCATCGACGCCGCGGTAGAGATGGCCATCGAAGATCATGCCGCCGCCGATGCCGGTGCCGACTGTGATGTAGATGAGCCGCGATTTGTTCTTCCCTGCTCCCCAGCTGGCTTCGGCCAGCGCGCCCGCGTCGGCATCGTTCTCCATGGCGACGGAAACGCCGAACGCACGCGCGAGGTCGTCGACCGGCGACGCGCCGCTCCATTGCGGAATGGTGTCGAGTTGCTGGAACTTTCCGGCGAGCGGATCGACTGGCCCGGTGGAACCGATGCCGATACCGACAATGGTCGCGTGTGCTTTGTGCGCGGTTTCCCGCAGCATGCCGGCGATGCGCGCAAGTGCCTGCGGCCACGCACCGGCGGTCTGCGTATTTGCTTCGCTGCGGGCGAGCACGCGGCCGGAGTCGTCGACCACGCCGACCGCGATCTTGGTGCCGCCGATATCCACTGCGCCGATCGCATTCATGTGCGGGTGTCCTCGGCGATTATCCAGGCTCAGAGCGCAGGCGTCACGACGATGTTGCGAAATGCAACGTGGCCCTTCTCACTACCCTGGAGATAGATGGGGCCGGGCATCGCCTCGTGGCTGTCGAGCGCTCCGCCGGTGATGCCGGGGATTTCCTGGTTGTCGATGACGGTTATGCCATTCAGCACCACCGTGACCTTGCGGCCGATGAGCGTGATGTCGAAGGTTTGCCAGACATCGGGGCGGCGCGGCTGCTCAGGGTTCGGCGCGAGAAAGCCGTAGATGCCGCCGGTGTGATGGCTGGGCGGCTCGGCCTGGGACTCGGTCTCGATCTGCGTTTCGTAGCGGCCGCGCAGATACACGCCGCTGTTCGCGTCCTTGCCGCAGTTGAATTCGAGGTGCAGCTTGAAGTCCTGAAACTTGTGATCGTTGATCAGCTCGTGGCCGTGGCCGGGACTGACGATGGTGCCATTCTGCACCGTCCACTCAGGCGCGCCGGGCTTGTCCGGATGCCAGCCGTTCAGGTCTTTGCCGTCAAATAGCTCGACAGGCTTACCCCATTTCGGAGTGCGCGTGTAGACGAGCGAGGGCGCGCGACTGCCGACCCAGTGCCAGGTGCTGCCGTCAGGCGCATTCACGGTACCGGCGAGCGATTTGCCGGCGAGCTTGCCTTCAAAGACCATGTCTGCCTTGCTGTCCTCTTCTGCCTTGGGAGAGACGAAGGTGAGCTTGCCGTCGGATACCTCGACCTTGGGCAGCGGCCGCGCGTTGCCCCAGCGGCCGGTGTAGCGCGCCTTCAGGTGACCACCTTCCTCGCTGATTTCGATCCAGGAAGGCCATTCGCGATCCGGCGCCTGCAGCGTGAGGTCCCAACGGCCGAGAAACGGTGACGTAGAAGTTTTTGCAGCGGCAGACGCGCGACTGGACGGCGATGTCTGGGGGAGGGCGGCGGAGGTGAAACCAAATGTAACTACGGCGGCGGCGATAAGGTTGGCGAATTTCACGATCTGATCTCTCCTCTTTCGCTCTGCTATGCAACGGACTCAATCTTCTCGGCGGAGGCATTCCACCGGACAGGCGTTCCGCGGAAGTAGGACTCGTTCGCAAGATGGCAGGCCAGCGCTGCGTTGTTGCCGAAGAGCGCATCCTGCACGACGGGCTGCCGCGAGCGCACGGACTGGAAGAATTTGTAGAGGTGCGGCTTCAGGTCGTCGTAGTCGTTGCCGTTATAGGAGATGGTCTCGGGCGCCGGCTCCTGGCCGGGAACTGGATCATGCTCCTTGTGCCATTGCGCAACATACGCAGCCTTCATTGCCGCCGGGAAGGAACCGGAATAGTAGCTGGGTGCAGTGTCCACGCCCGACTGCGGCTCATAGCTCACGCTGAACTCGCGCATCTCAATCACGCCCTTCGATCCCTCGAAACGCGTGACCTCCGCCGATTCGCAACCGAGTGAGAGACGTATATAGACCGGGATGCCCATGTATTCAAACAGCACTGCCTGCACATCCGGCATGTTGCGGCCATCCTTCCAGCGATAGATGCCGCCGGAGCAGGACGCGCGCTTGGGCACTTCGTTGATGCCGAGCACGAACTGCATGCCGCTGATGAGGTGGACCATGAGATCGCCGGCGACGCCGGTTCCGTACTCCTTCCAGCAGCGCCAGCGCGCGAAGGTCAGCGGATCAAACGGCTTTTTCGGCACGGTGCCCTGCCATGTATCCCAGTCGAGGTTCTGCGGCGAGAGATCGGGCGGCGGCGGATATTCCCAGGCGCCGGTGGGGTCGTTGCGACCCAGCGACATCTCGATGAGATTGATGTCCCCGATCGCGCCCTTGGCGTAAAGCTCCTTCGCCTTGGCGCAGATGACAGAGCTGGTGCGCTGCGCGCCGATCTGCACGATGCGGTCGGACTTCTTCCATGCGGCGAGCATGGCCAGCCCATCGGCTGGATTATGCGACATCGGCTTTTCGCAGTAGACATCCTTGCCGGCGGCGATTGCGTCCACCACTACCTGTTTGTGCCAGTGGTCCGGCACGGCGACGATGATGGCGTCGATGTCTTTTGAATCGAGCAGATCCTGGTAGCGGCGCGTGGTGCGAATCGGCTTGCCGACGATCTCTTTTGCCAGCTCGTGCCGGCCGTCGTAGAGATCGGCTGCGGCCACGCATTCGACGCCGGAAAGCTCGATGGCGGTGGTGAGCAGACCCGAGCCTTCCATGCCGACACCGACAATGCCGAAGCGAACGCGATCGCTGGGCGCGGCTGCCTGGCCGGCGGCGTAGGCGGGCTCCTCAAGAAAGTGTAGAACCGCCAATAAGGGAAGCTCCCGCAACACCCGCTGTTGTCTGTAAGAACGTACGCCGCGATAAAAGACCTTTGCTCATCGTTTGCGCTCCTCCAAAAGCCGGTTCAATCGATTGTCCACGCCCCGAGTTCAGCACGCCGCGCGGAGTGATTCTTGTCCGAAACGAAGGTAAGCCAAAAAACAGCAGCCGCCAACCCCGGAGTTCAGTGAAGTTTCCGAGGCTTGGCGGCCGTTGGTTTGCGATGCGGCTGTGAGCAGCTATTGTCCGCAGGCTTTGCCGTGGTCCGGATGCGCGCCGGCGGCTTTCGCCTGCGCTTCCGTCACGTACTTCCCTTCCTTTGTCTTGCCGTAGTAGCGAGACCCGGGGCAGTGATAGACATTCGTGGGCGTGTTGAGCCACACCATGCCTGCTCCGCCACCGGGAGCCTGCGCCATGTTGGCGGTGGAAGCCTTCGGCGCGCGGGCCGGTGCAGGCGCCGCGGCAGGCGTTGCAGCGGGTGCTGGCGCTGCTGCCGGAGCCGCAGCGGTAGTCGTGCTCTTTGCGGAAGATGCCGGAGCGCTGGCATCGGCAGCAAACCACGTCTGCACTCCTTTATGACCGCGGCATGCGCCGGTCTTCTTCGGAGCGCTGGTGTAACTGCCGTCCTTGCATTGCCCGGTTGAGCCCGCCGGCGCACCGGCGGGAGCCTGCGCCAAACCGAACTGGCACATTCCCAATCCCAGGCCAAGAGCGATGATGCAGCGTTGAACCTTCATCCAAACACCTCCGTCTTTCGATCGTCTGGGGGAGAGGCCCAATGTCGCGGTACATGATAGCAAGACCGATCCAGCAAGCGCTGGTGGCCAGCCGTGCGACCGGCCACGCAAGCACGCCGGCGCGTCGTACTTCCGTGTCAGCCTCGCCTCCGCCGCCGGGGCATTCTCGCTGTACTGTCCGCACTGCTAATCTGTCTGCCGATGAAGCGCCGGCCGGTCATTTTCGCACTTCTGCTTGCCATGCCGCTTACGCTTGCGGCCGCAAGCGATCCGGCCGGGTATCAGGATGGCGTGCTCACCCGGGTCCGCACCATCGTCGTGGGCAACTCCTGCTCCAGCTCTACGCAGACTGACGCGGCAACCTACGGCAACACCGCTCGGCGCACTCTGGATGCTTCCGCGCGCTGCTCGGATATCCGTGGCGCGGTTTACACCGTCCAGGTCGGCGCCACGGAATACGAACTCACCCCGGACCACTCCCGGGTGGCGCGCGCTTCCTCCTATTTGCCTCTCAGCGCGACCTTCCTGAAGCAGAGCAGCATGGCCAACCACATGGCCGGCACTCCTGTAAAACTCCGCAGCGAAGGCGATGCGTTCTTCGTCCTGGTCGGCAAGCGGGAGAGCCAGTACCGGGTCTTTATCGCCCGTTAGGTCTTCAGCAAATCGTCGGGTCTAAGCAGTTCTCTTCTTGCGTCTAGGTGTACTACGCGTTATAGTACGCGCGTGGTCCCGTTTCGAGTCCAGTTCCGCGCCGGTATTCCGCTCTTCGAGCAGATCGTCTATGCCTCAAAAAAGGCCATGGTCTCCGGCCAGCTGCGTCCCGGCGATCCTTATCCCTCCGTGCGGGCGCTCAGCAAGGAACTAAAAATCAATCCCAACACGGCCGCTAAGGTCGTCGCGCACCTGGTCAACGAAGGTTTGCTTGAGACTCGTCCGGGCATTGGCACGGTGGTCGCCTCGCTGCCGGATTCCACCAGGAAGGAGCGCACGCAACTCCTTGGTCACGAGATTGAGGAGCTGGTGGTCGAAGCCAAGCGCCTTGGCATCACGCGGGAAGAGATGCTCGCCTCGGTCTCCAGCCACTGGGAGCGGCTCAGCGGAGATGACGCACAAGGCGGCGCTAAATCGAAACCTGGAGGTCGACAGTGATGGACCCCGCCATTTTCACGGAGAATCTTTCGAAGAGCTACGGCCGCACATCCGCACTCAGCAACGTCACCCTCACGGTGCCCCAGGGCGCGATCTACGCGATGGTCGGCGCGAATGGCGCGGGGAAGACCACTCTCATCAAGCTGCTGATGAATATCGTTCGCCCCACGGCAGGGCACGCGCGCGTACTCAGCATCGACTCCGGCGCACTCGCCGGAGCCTGCTTCAACCGCATCGGATACGTCTCAGAAAATCAGGAACTGCCGGAGTGGATGACGGTCGCTTTCCTGCTCGACTATCTCCGTCCCTTCTATCCGCAGTGGGATCGCGGTCTGGAGCAGCAACTCATCGCTCAGTTCGATCTTCCACTCACACGAAAGCTTAAGCATCTCTCTCGGGGCATGCGCATGAAGGCGGCCTTCGCCGGCGCCCTGGCCTACCGGCCCTCTCTCATTGTTCTGGACGAACCATTCTCCGGCCTCGATCCTCTGGTACGCGACGAGCTGATCGAGGGTTTGCTGGACCGCGCTCCGGAGACGACGATCTTTCTCTCCTCGCATGACCTGGCAGAGATCGAAAGCTTCGCCAGTCACATCGGGTATGTCGAACAGGGGCGGCTGCTGTTCTCCGAGGAGATGTCCGCGCTCGTGGATCGCTTCCGCGAGGTCACCATCACGCTCGACGCCGCGCTGCCTCCGCCGGCCAATCCGCCCCGGGCGTGGCTGCAGCTTGAGTCCGCCGATTCCGTGGTTCGCTTCGTGCATAGTGAATTCCATGCCGATACCGCGCAGGAGCTTGCCGCGCTCTTTCCCTCTGCGCGCGACATCTCTGTCAGCCCCATGCCGCTGCGATCCATCTTCCTGGCCATCGCCAGGTCCGGACGCACTGCGGCGGCCCAGTCTTCCAACAGGACGGAAGCATGAAGCAGATACTGCATATCTTCGCCAAGGATGCCCGCCACTTTCTGCCGGAGATCCTCATCTCGCTCGCGCTCACCATCGCCTTCGCCTGGATCTACCCCAGTGAATGGCTGTGGTCCCGGAATGTGGGCGCCGTAGCGGGCGGCTTTTTCTTCGAGCCGAGACTGCTCGCCAGCTTTCTCACCCTTCTGGTGCCGGTGAGTTGGTGGCTGCTAATCAGCCGCGTCATTCATGAAGAAAAGCTGGTGGGCGATTGCCAATTCTGGGTTACGCGACCTTACGACTGGAAGAAGCTCCTCGCTGCAAAGGCGCTCTTCCTTTTCTGCTTCCTCTATCTGCCGCTCTTCCTCACGCAATGTTCCCTGCTTGTGCGGGCTGGCTATTCTCCACTCTCCTATCTTCCGGGTCTGCTCTTCAATCTTTACCTGATCAGCACTGTTCTCGTCCTGCCGCTCGCCACCCTGGCCACCGTCACTTCCACCTTTGCGCGCCTGACCCTCACCATCATCGGCGTCATGCTCTGTATCGTCGCGACTGGAGCACTCTCCGCAATCGTCGACCACACCAGCATCTCAAACCCGCTGCCGGATCGCCTCACGATCCCACTGCTACTTGGGGTATGCACAGCCGTCGTGATCCTTCAATATTTCGGCCGCCGGACGAAGCTCGCATGGATACTGCTCGTCGCATTTGTCGTATTCATCTGGTTAGGCACATTCTTTATCAACGACAACGACTCTGTGATCCGCCGCGCATATCCCCGGGGACAAACAGTGCAACCGCCGTCATTACAATTTCTTCCCGCTGAGAGTTCACTGGACCAGCCTACCGCCTACCCGGCACGCAGCCCTAAATGGATTGAGATCACGCTACCGCTGCAGATCTCCGGCATGGGCGACGGATACGCATGGTCCGCGGAGAACGTAAGGGTCGCGATCGATGGGCCGAAGGGCTTCGTCTGGAGTTCCCCGTGGCAGGCTATCTACACCAACCGATTACTTCCCGGTCAGACGGGCTTCAACGTCAATTTCCAGGTTGGCCGCGCCATCTTCGATCAGTTGAAATCCACGCCTGTTACCCTGCATCTCACTTTTGCGTGGACGCAGTTTCGCGGCGGTCCGGTACGACGCATCGACATCCCCACCCATGATTTTGTTGTGCCCGGCTTCGGCATCTGCTCACCGACTGTTAATTGGATGGCGACGCGCACTCAAATTGATGAAATCACATGCCGCTACGCGCTGCGCCAGCCGCGGCTCACCTATGTTGACACTCGCTGGTCGGAGGATCCCTGCTCTGGCCCGGCAACGAGTGCCGTTGGAATAGAGGGCTCCGGCTGGACGGGAAGCCTCGATCCAGACCCGGCAGAGTTCAGCGTTCCGGCCGTCTCGATTTCGTCGCTACCCCTCTCGAACAACTGGGATGACAGGCAACGGCGCCTGACGAAGCCGCGGCACATCTGCCCGGGGACGCCGCTCACTTTCACCGAGTACAGCGTTGCGCAACGCACCCAGTCCGACTTCACCATTCCCAACTTCCGTTTGCCAGCTTACAAGGCGTCCGCGGAACCGAGCGGCAGCATCGGGCTGCAGATATCGCCTCGCTGACTTGCCGACCGGCTGACTTGCTGTAATCCTTTCTTCCATGCCCCAACACGACTTCGAAATCGGCAATGTGCCGGTCGGCCGCGGCCAGCTCCTTCTTATTGCCGGCCCCTGCGTCATCGAAAGCGAGCAGCACGCGCGCATGATGGCCGAAGCCATCCAGCGCATCGCCGCCGATCTCAAAATCCCCTATATCTTCAAGGCTTCCTACGACAAGGCGAACCGCACATCCGTCTCGAGCTTTCGCGGTCCCGGCCTGGCCGAAGGCACGCGCATCCTGCGCCGCATCGCGGAAGATACGCACCTCCCCGTCCTGACCGATGTGCACGAGCCCGCGCACTGCGCGGTCGTCGCGGAAGCCTGCGATGTGCTCCAGATCCCGGCCTTCCTCTGCCGCCAGACCGACCTGCTGGTCGCCGCCGGCAAGACCGGCCGCGCCGTCAACGTGAAGAAGGGCCAGTTCGTCGCGCCCGGCGACATGAAGCACGCTGTCGAAAAAATCGCCTCCACCGGCAACACGCGCGTCTTCCTTACTGAGCGCGGCGCGAGCTTCGGCTATCACAACCTGGTCGTCGACATGCGCTCGCTGCCCATCCTGCGCGCGCTGGCGCCCGTGGTTTTCGACGGCACGCACTCCGTCCAGACACCCTCCGCGGCCAACGGCGTCTCCGGCGGACAGCCCGAGTTCATCCCGGTCCTCGCGCGCGCCGCGGTCGCGGCTGGTATCGACGGAATCTTCCTCGAAGTCCACGACGACCCCGCCAGTGCCAAGTCCGATGGCGCAAACGCGCTCCGTCTCGACAAGCTCAAGCCGCTGCTCGAGCAGCTGCTCGCCATCCACGCTGCCGCGCGGACGACGTGACGGCGAAGCCCGCGCCTTCGGTGCCGTCACTTCTCACGCATTGGCGCGGCACTTCGCGACGATCAGCGTGATGTCGTCGTGCTGCTCCTGCGGGCTGAATGTCTGGAGCTCGCCGATTACCGACGACACGATGCGCTGCGCCTCGTGCTCCTGGTGCCGCTGCATGGAGTCAATCAGGCGATGCTCGCCGAACTCCTCGCCCGCGCCGTTGAACGACTCGGTCACTCCGTCGGTGTAGAGCGCCAGGGTATCGCCGGAATGGAGTTGGCACTCGACCGTAGGGCTCTGCCAATCCTTGAACAATCCCAGCACGGTGCCGGTCGAGTGCAGCCACTCCACCTCGCCATCGCGCCGCAGCAGCAGCGCGGAAAGATGCCCGCAGTTGGTGTAGCGCAGCCGCTGCGCAAGGTCGTCATACTCGGCAAAGAAGACGGTGGCGTATGCGCTCTCCACCGTATTCTCGTAAAACAGCCGGTTAACCGATTGCAGGAACAGCCCCTGCTGTTCGCGCGCCAGCGCAAACTGGCTTCGCAGGTTGGCCTGCAGATTCGCCATCAGCAGCGCCGCGGCAATCCCCTTGCCCGAAATGTCGCCTACCAGCAGCCCCAGCCGCTCCTGCCCCAGGGGAAAGAAATCGTAGTAGTCGCCACCGACATGCCGCGCCTGGATGCACGCGCCTGCGTAATCCAGCGTACGCAGCGGCGGAAAGGTTTGTGGGAACAACCGCGCCTGCACCTGCTTGGCAATCTCCAGCTCCTGCGCTGCGCGGCGCTCCGTTTCCAGCTTTTCCGCATTCACCCGGCGCTGCGCTTCGATGTCCCGGCTCATCTCGTCCGAGCCGAGCAGGTCAAAGACGTTGCCGTCCAGATCGTAGAAGCTCGAAAAGACGCCGCCCCACAACTGCGGCTGCGGAGGATGCAGGAAGCGCACGCCGCGGCTGAGCCACAGATCGTAAGTGGCGTGAATATCTTCCGCGATGAAGGCGATCTGCGTGTGCCGCCCGATCAGCTTGTAGTTCTCCGTGCCGCGATGCGGAGCGACCAGTGCCAGGATGGTGCTGCCGTCCGGGGGCGCCATCGCGACCCAGCGGCCAAATTCAAACCGCGCCTCGGCCACCACGCTGAAGCCAAGCTTCTCGGCATAAAACTTCAGACTGCGATCGTGGTCCCGCACGAAAACGTTTGACTTGAAGATGCGCAGATACGAGCTGCCCCGCCGCGTGTCGGCGGCGGCAGCGTCGCCGGCGAGCGTCGTCCCAAGGGCATCCCGGGTCTGGGATGGCAGCGATTCCCTCACGGAGCCTCCTTTCCGCACTGCAGGATCACCCTATTTTGCCAGCATCCGCGGCCGCGGCCATCCGGAAAGCAGCGGGACAGCGACCAGCGGCCCGCTTATTCGCCCGAGTCGCGGGAACCATTCCGTACACGGGTACACGACTTTTTTTCGCGATTTCGTCCAGTAAATTACACAGATGAACGCTGCCGAGGCAAAACCTTGCATCTAACTCGGCATTCCCGCCCTCCGGAATAGGAGCACTGCTGTGATTCGCTTTTCATCTGCCTGCCTAGTTACCGCGCTTGCAACGAGCGCGGCCTGTGCCAACATCGCGTCTGCACCCGCCAGTGCGCAGACACCTGTCGCCTACGTGTATGTCTCCAGCAATCCCAACAACAGCAGCACCAACGAAATCAACGGATTTGCCGCCGCACCCAGCGGAAAGCTCACCCCCGTCACCGGCTCTCCTTTTGCCCACGACGTCACCAGCATGGCAGTGAACGGCAAGTATCTCTTCGGCTCCACGCGCGACGGTATTTATGTCACCAGCATGGCCATCGAGCCGGACGGGGCCCTGCGCTGGACGGCATCGAACGACATCGTGCGCTACAACCAGAGCGACTGCGGCAATTCAGGCCCGCTGTTTCTCGATCACACCGGCACCTCGCTGTACGACCTGGAGTTCAACGGCAACGGCTGTGCGAATAACGCCTATCAGTCCTTCGCGGTGAGTAAGTACTCCGGTGGGTTACAGAATCGCGGCAGTGGCGCATCCGGCGATTGGTTCTATCTGCCGGCCACCTTCATCGGCAACAACGTCTACGCCTACACAGCCGTTTGCCTATCCAACATGTACTGGGAGATCGCCGGCTTCAAGCGCAGCAGCAGCGGGGTGCTGAACCAGATCAATATCTCGTTCAATAACCCGGCGCCGAAGGCCGGAGACTTCTGGTGTCCCTCACAGGC
Organism: uncultured Acidobacteriaceae bacterium; assembly: GCA_963758545.1. Classification (GTDB taxonomy): domain Bacteria; phylum Acidobacteriota; class Terriglobia; order Terriglobales; family Acidobacteriaceae; genus KBS-83. The sequence continues at coordinate 250,241 of CAVWVY010000004.1, forward strand.
CGCCGCTGATCCCACCAACCACGTCGCCATTACTTTTCAGGGGGTCACGCAGAGCGGATTCACTCCCGACGGACCGGCGAGGCTGGCCACCTTCACTGCCGACGCATCCGGCAACCTGACCACAACAAGCAAGCTCGCTAACATGCCGCCCACCTCTGTCGGCAGTGTCAATGACATCAAGATGTCGCCCTCCGGCAAGCTGCTCGCCGTGGGTGGAACGGCCGGCCTGCAGGTCTTTCATTTCAACGGCGCGAGCCCGATCACGCACGATACCGGCCTGCTCACGACCAAGTCCATCGATCAGTTCTTCTGGGACAACGCCAACCACGTCTACGCGATCAGCCGCTCGGCCGGGAAACTTTATGTGTTCACGGTGACGCCCACCAGCGCCACCGAGGCCGCCGGCTCGCCGTATACAATCGCGCACCCGCAGAACATCATCGTTCAGCCGAAGACCCGCTAGTCCGCAACTGTGTGATCTTTCTTCTCTGCCTCTCTTTATGGGTAGGCAGAGAAGAGATCGCGCAGATCATTCGCGCCTGCCGCATGTCCCAGCAGCGGACCTACACCGAGTATCTCTTCGAGCGTCCGCAACAGTGAACTGTGCGTGTAGCGGATCTCATTCTTATATCCGCGCTTTACGCCATGGCCCAGCGCCAGGAATGGAATTGGTCCATCGCCGTTCCGAGCCTCATCCGTGGCAATGAAGACGATGACGTGGCCGGCCTTGTACTGCGCGGAGTCGAAGATCTGGGGCAGAAAGTCCCGCAGCCAGGTGTCGATGTGCCCGATCTCATTGCCGCCGCACGTGTCATGTCCGTCGTGGCACATGCTTGGGGTGATGAAGTTGTATCGTCCGATTGCATTGTTCTTCAGGTCGCTGCCCAGTTGCGTCAGCGGCCTGACATGCTGGATGCAATAGGAGGAGTGAGCATTGCGTGCGTTCGTCATGTCGTCGAAATAAATCGGCGGAAGATGGTGCGGCTGGTAGAGTTGGCCACCATTGGAGTCCCGGGCGCCCTCGGGCGACAGCGGGCAGATCGTTCCGGTGATCGACTCCGCATACGCGCGCCACGAAATGCCCGCGTTGTGCAGAAGCTCTGTCAGGTGCGCATGCGTGCCCTGGTGATAGCGGGCCGGTGATCCATCGGCATAGATTCCGAAATTCGTGCCCGCTTCCATCCAGAAGTAGTTCGGCAGGCTGGGATGATTGCCCGGCGGATTGAAGTAGTTATTCGCGACTGCCGCCATCGGCACCAGGGTGTGGTTGATGTACGGAGCCTCCGGACTGCCAGCGATACCACCGGTGCCAACCCAGTTCTTGTTCTCAAGGACGATGAGGAAGACGATCGGTTTGTCAGCCTGGCCGTGGACCGGAGTGGGTGAGAGAGAAAGGGCCGCCAGAACGACTGCTAACAGGAGTGTGGAAATTTTCGGGGGAGCGGATATCTTCAAGCGTCTGCCTCCTTTGGACCGAGGCATTCGCAATGAAGCAAGTGAAACTACTACAAGCAATCACTCATCGGAACATGCGAACATGAATCCTCGCTGAAGATGCCAGCAATATGTTGATGGGATGAAAGTGCCATATCCTGCGTGGAAGTCCTGTCATTCTGAGGGGGACATCTTCCACTACACCCACGCCTGCTCCACCACTCGAATACCGCACTCGCTACGCCGCCGACCCGTACCCGCGAGTTCGCCACCGTCGCTCTGCTTGGTTCGTAACTGCCAGAGAGTATGGCAGGCCAAATCGCGCTCCCACGCGCGTCTGAACGGCCTTATCGGGAGCAAAAAAAGGGCCCCTCTTTTGGAGGGGCCAATCTGCCTTGGTTCTCTCGTTGTGTGAGAGCTTGGTTGCGGCCAGCCTTACTGCTGAGGCTGTGCCATTGGCTGCGACGCAGCACCCTGGGGGGAGGGCTGCGTTGGCGACTGCTGCGTCGCACCAATGGGTGAGGAGCCATCGGAGGATGACCCGCCCAAAGCCGCTAAACTGTTGTGCATCAACGTCACGTGGACAAGGCTGCCACGCGATGCTGTGCCACCCTGCTCCTCAACCGGAGCATTGCCGAGAGCGACACGATAGATGCGGTAGACGGGAATGTTGTGTTCGACGACGAGGTAGCGCACTACCGCGTCGGCCATGTGCTGGGAGTTTGCGATGCCGGCCTGCCCGCGTGCCCGCGAGTAGCCCTGCACTTCAACGATGTAGCCCTTCTGCCCTTGCAGCTTGGTGGCAACGTCGTCCAGCGCCGCTTTGGCCTTGGCATTCAAGACTGACTGGCCGCTGCGGAAACGGATCTCGGTGTCCGCGATCGGCTGATACTGATCGAGGTTCGAGACCGTGGTGTTTAGATTGTCGGTGCGGGTGGAGGCCTGCTGCGCCAGCGACGAAGCCTGTCCGGCCTGCGTGTTGGCGGTGGTCGCCAGCTGGTTCGCGCCGTCAGCCGTGGTCTGCGCCTTATTGATACCGGCTGTCGCCCGGGCATCCAGATCCTTGATGTCGTTGGCGTTCTTGCCGGTGAGCTGATCCAGCTCGTTCAGCCGATCCTTGACCGGGCCAACCTGCCGGTTTACCCACTTTTTGCGGGCCAACGGGTTAAGGTGGCCCCAGAAGCCTTCGTTCGTCTTGGTTGGAAGAGGCTTGCCGGTGGCATAGGTGCTGTTATCTTGCGGATTCTGCGCCGTGGGGGATGGCTGCTGTTGCGTGTCTGCCGCCTGGGGGGAGGAGGTCTGCGCGGACAGGCTCATGGTGGCCGCGAGCATAAGGGCGGCTACCGTTGATGCACATACTGTCGCGTTTCTATTAGCCATTCTGCCCAGATAGTAGCAACGGGCGTGCCAAACCCGGTTCCGATCCGGCACATAATCGCAAGTTACTGAAAGATAACGTTTTTCTAAATTTATCCACAGGCCCCTAACACACCAAAGTAATGAATGAACAAGCGCTTACATGGGCAGGAGAATGAGCTTATGACAGGGTGCCTGCAAAAACTGCACCGCTGTCAATTCCTTACCGGGTCTGAACGTGCATCGGCTGGATGGTCGGAAATTGCTGATTCCACGTTGGCGAAACGTGATCGAAGATGAGCCGAAAGTCATGCGAGTCGCCCGGTTTCAACGGCTCGGCGGAGAGTGGCTCAATGTCCACGTAGGGCTCCCGTGTCCGGATCAGCGTAAGCGGCATCGGCGTGATCTGGGGAGGCTCTCCAATATCGTTATGGAAGGTCACTACGACGGTCACGCCGGTCACGGTCTTGTCTCCCTTGTTGGCGATCGTGCCATCGATATAAGTGACCTTGCCGCCGGCAAAATTTGCGGCCTCGCTCATCTGCAGGTTGCTGATGGCGAGCTGGCTGGCGTAGGCATCTGGCGTAGCTGAAGCGTTTTGCGCTTGGCGGGCTGCCCGCTGCTGGTGGCTTGAAACCGTCAACCACACGAGGACCGCCACCACGACGGCTCCGGCGATGATCCACGGGAGCCAGGATCGGCCTTCCGGCTGTGATTTCTGTTGGGAGAGGAAGCCGCCCGGACCGCTTTCGCCTGCACTGGACATGGCAGCGATTCTAAGCCGATTTCGCGAATACTGTGTCCGGATGTCTCGAACTGGATTTTGTCGTGCCGGCGGTGTGGATCGGCTGATTACGGTCGATCGAGTGTTTATCGATTCTTCATTCAAATATTCCGCAACTGTTGCGACAATTGGGCGTCATATCAGGCAAGCATTTGATCTTTTTTTGGGCAGGAGCGAGTCCATGCAGGCGCAAGACCTGAGTCAGAACGCCCAGCCGTCCCCTTCTCTCGATCCGAAGGCGAGCCCACTGCCGGAGTACGTTTACCGGGTCGGGATCCTGATCGCCGTCATTCTTCTGCTTTGGACGGTCGCGTAAGACGCTAGGAATTGCTGCCTGGGACCCACTCCGCCTCTGACCAGGCAAAGCGCGCGGCGCCCGCCGTCTGACGGAAATCTTCCCCCTGAATCTCAAGACACACGCACATTTCCACCAGCCGGGAGCGCATGCGCTCGCCAATGCGGTCGCCGAGCGTGTCCTCTTTGCCGCCCGTCGCCGGCGGCTTATTCGCGAAGTTGGTTGTAATGATGGTCGTCCGCTTGTCGTTGTAGCGCGCGTTCAGCACGTGGGCCACGGTGTCCAAAACCCAGGTTGTCGGCTTGGTCGAACCCAGGTCGTCCAATACCAGCACCTCGGCTATCAGTACCGGCTGCAACAGCTCGTACTCAGTCGTCTCCGAGCGTGTGTTGTAGGAATTCTGGATCTGCTTCAGCAGGTCGCCGTAATCGCAGAAGAGACCCTGACAGCCCTTCTCTTCCATCAGCGCCCGCAGCACCCCAACCGCGAGGTGCGTTTTACCTCGGCCCGCCTGCCCGATGAACATCAGCCCGCGGCCGTCCGTGGTGTGCGGATAGTCCTTCACAAACTGATGCGCCTTGAAGTGGGCATGGAGCATGGTTTCGTTGGCGCCCTTGGTCTCGACCGACTCGTAATTCTCGAGAGTGGCGTGCTCATGGCGCTTCGGGATGCCCGCCCGTTCCAGACGGCGGAGCGCCTGCCGCGCCATCCGGCAACTGCAGACCGCGGCGACACGGTCACCCTCGGCGTCCTGAGTGATCCGCATGCCGGTCCCGCCGCACAGTGAGCAATCTGCCGCTGCATCGGCCATCGAAGCCTTCTCCATGGCTGCTAGTATCGCACTCGCCGGCAGCGATTTCGCGGTCGCTCATGGCGAGAGAATCTCGACAAGAATGGAACGGAAAAGTGGAAATGTACGTCATCCTCTGGGAGTTCGGGGTACGCGCTGAGAAGGTGGACGCATTCGTCGCCGCCTACCGCAGCGGCGGCGCATGGGCGAAGCTTTTCGCGCGGGCCGACGGCTACCGAGGCACGGAGTTGCTGCGCTCGGTGGATACGGAGGACGGGCCGAGCTTCGTGACCATCGACCGGTGGAGAGCGGAGGATGATTTCGGCCGATTTCAGCAGGAGTTCGGCGCCGAGTACCGCGATCTCGACACTCAGCTCGAAGGCCTCACCTTTCGTGAGCGCAAACTGGGGGTATTCGCGAGTGAAGGCTGAAGGGAGAATTCAACATGGCGGATGACATCGAATTTCTGAAACGTCTCTACGACCGCTTCAACGCCCGCGATATGGAAGGCGTGCTCGCCAAACTGGATGAGAACGTCGTCTGGGCAAACGGCATGGAAGGCGGCCACGTTCATGGTCGTGACGGAGTCCGCAGCTATTGGACCCGCCAGTGGGCCATGGTTGATCCGCATGTCGAGCCGGTCGGGTTCTCCCACGGACCTGAAGGCGAAATTGTGGTGGAGGTCCACCAGGTGGTGCACGATCTCCAGGGCAAACTGCTTGTGGACCAGATGGTCGGCCACATCTTCCGGATCGAAGGTGGGCTGGTCCGCCGCTTTGATATCCGCGAAGCATAAACGGGAAAAGAGGCCGGGAGGACGCGACGGCTTCCGGATACGGTCACCCACTTTTGGTAATCTGCCGCACGAAAGGGCAACCCTGCCGTTTTTTTGGTGTCCAAGCTGACATGCGCGAACGAACTGCAAAATATAGATCGACCGGCACTTCACCCGCACCGCAAGGTGTGGGGTCTTCTTTTCCGAGGATTCTTATCGTAACCACCATGGCGCTGGCTCTTGGCCTGTTCGTGCCCGGATGTCGCGGCTCCAATGCGCAAAGCGCCCAGGCGGCGACGAATGCGCCCAGCGGCGATCCGTCGGACGTCAATGACGCCGCGGCCCAGAGCTCCTGCCCCAACGGCCAGGTGCTGATGAGCGACGGCTCCTGCGGCAACGCCGACGCGGCGCCCCCGCAGCCCGCGGCGGGAAGCACGCCTTCCGGCGGCAGCGCGCAGGCGGCCGCTGCGCCGCCCCCGCCGCAACCGGCTCAGCAGGAGCCGGCGTATCAGCAACAGCCACAGTATCAACAGCAGCCGCAATACCAGCAGGATCAGGAACCCAATCCTGCTGACTATGGCGACGACTCCGGCGACTACGAAACACAGAATGCCTATGACAACCAGAGCTACGATCAGGATGCCTACAACGAGGGCTATCAACAGGGCTACGAGCAGGGCATCCAGGCAAACCAGCCTCCGCCAGTGCTCCCCGTCTACGCGCAGCCACCCTGCCCCGGTCCGGGTTATCTGTGGAACCCCGGCTACTGGTACTGGGGATCCGGCGGCTACTACTGGGTTCCTGGTGTGTGGGTGATGTCTCCCTACACGGGCGCGCTGTGGACACCCGGCTGGTGGGGCTTTCTCGGAGGCTTCTACCGCTGGCACCATGGCTACTGGGGATCGCACATCGGCTTCTATGGCGGCATTCCCTACGGATACGGATATACCGGCTCCGGCTACCACGGCGGCTACTGGGACCATGACCGCTTTATGTACAACCGGTCGGTCACCAACATCACGAACGTCCACATCGTGAACGTGTACAACGCACCTGTTCCGCGTCCGGCAGTGATGAACCGCGTCAGCTACAACGGCGGACGCGGCGGCCTGAACGTGCGGCCGACACGCAGCGAGTTTGTCGCCATGCGGGAGCCGCATGTGCGTCCTCTGCCAGCGCAGGTTACGCATCGCACCCAGGCCATGCAGAATCGCCAAGCCTTCGCGAACGTGAACCACGGACGGCCGCCGATGGCGGTAGCCACGCGCCCGTTGACTGTCCGGCCCATCAAAGCGGCCCCGACCGTCGTGAACCCCGGTGTCCACGGAGCAACGCGTCCCACGCCCACCGTTGGACGGCCCGGCCAGCCCGGAGCGCGACCGGGAACGACCACTCCAGGTGTAAGACCCAACGTGCCCGCGCGGCCCACTACGCCGGCGCGGCCCAACGAACCTGTGTCACGGCCGGGAGGAACACCGAACCACACACAGCCCGTGCGCCCCACCACGCCAGCACCGACTGCGCGACCGGCACCAGAAAACCGGCCGGCTCCGGTAGCCCGTCCGCAGGAGCCGACGCACACCGCACCGACAAGGCCGGAAGTGCGACCGGAACCGCAACAGCGTCCTACTGCGCAGCCGCAGCCTGCTCGCCCGGCACCGCAGCCGAGACCGGAGATGCGACCCGCTCCGCAGCAGCGTCCTACCGTGCAGCCGCAACCTTCACGCCCGGCACCGCAGCCGAGGCCGGAGATGCGGCCTGCTCCGCAACCGCAACGCCAGGCACCGCAACCGAGGCCCGAGATGCGACCCGCTCCGCAACCCCAGCGCGAAGTATCCCGGCCGGAGCCGCAACGCGCGCAGCCGCGGGAAGCTCCCCGCGAAGCCCCGCGTGACGATCGTCCGCATCGCTAGAAGCAGCAGCATAAAATCAGCATCCTTGCATGAAGCTACGCACGAGACCCGCCGCCCAAGCGGGTCTCATGCTGCTGGACCAAGCCTTAAATCCGTACACGCAACTGCTTCTCGACGTTCATCCCAATTCACTCCACCAATCGTTCAAGCCACTGTTATCCTTCACGCCGAAGATGGCAGTGGCTTTTTGACTTTTTCTGGAGGAATTACTACTTTGTTCGATCGCAGGTTTCGCCGTGCGGGGGGAGCGCTTGTGCTCCTGCCCGGCCTTTTCTTTGCATTCGCTCAGCCACAGGAGACACACCATTACGATTTGCGCGACCCCGCGCTGGCACGCGCGGCGCAACGCTATGACTGGGCGCAGGAAGGCAAAGGCAACCGGCCGGAATTGGAAAAGCTGGTCGCCGACAATTATGAGCTGGTGCGCGCAAGCGGCAGGGTGACGAACAAGGCCGGACTCATTGATCTGATTTGTCACCCCGGCAGCTACACAAATCCGTACACGGTCGAAGCGCCCTTCGTGCGCGACCTGGGCGACACCGTGATCCTCGGCGGCTGGGTGCGCATCACGGGCACGGATGGCGGAAAGCCATTCGAGCAGAAGGCCCGCTTCGCAGATATCTGGCACAAGGGAGAAAAGGGCTGGCAGCTTACGTATACGCAGGTCACGCTGGCGGATGCGCCATAAGGCACTCACCTGGGCCATCATGGTGAGCGGATTTTCGACAGAATCCTGAATCTATACAAGTCATCCAAGCAGAATAATGACGCCTAGGACTCGCAGAATTGTTGAAACGTGTCTCTATGTAGCCGACGTGGATCGCGCGGCGGAATGGTACTGCCGAGTTTTCGGGTTTCCTATCATTTTCGCGCAGGAGAACCGCCTTCGCGTTCTACAAGTGGCCCAGGACCAGGCACTTCTGCTCTTCAAAGAGAAGGCGACGCTGCAGCCGATCACGATGCCGGGAGGGGTCATTCCTCCGCACGATGGCTCCGGCCCGACCCATATAGCCTTCGCGATGCGAACAGAAGAAGCGGAGCAGTGGGAGAAGCACCTGGCCACGCACGATATCGCCGTCGAAAGCCGAGTTCGCTGGGGAGACAATGACAAGAGTCTCTATTTCCGAGATCCTGACGGCCATGCGGTCGAGTTGATCAGTGGCGACCATTGGCAAAAGATGGCCGATGCAACACAGCAAGTTCCGGCGAAGTGAATTCGCTGACGCGGGTAAGTCTTCCTCGCAGAGGTTGCTTTGCACACAAGTTAATTTGTAGGGAAACGACGTCTTCCACGTGAAACTCGTCCCTCATGGCAAAGCCTTGGACGGTCCCCCGCATCCCATTAAGCAGGGACACAGAAACTCCATAGACGAGAGAGGTGATCCTACAATGCAACTGCGAGATGCGAAACGAATCTGGCGTCATCGACAGGCCGCGATCGCGAATCAAATCCGCGACCTGGAGCAATCACCCGAGCGGTCCGCGCGCGATGGCGGAATCATCCAGAAAATCCTCAGCAGTTATCGTCGCGAGTGGGACCGCTATAACCAGCTCATCCATGCCAACGACCGTTCCGGGATGAGGTGCATGGGCTAATCGGTTCCGGGCCAAAAGAGAAGGCCTCACGTAAACGTGAGGCCTTTCTTATTCGCAGAGTGACGTTTATGCAGTCGCGTGTTCGATCACCTGCTCGCGCACTTCGCTGTCGTGCTGCTGCTCGCTGGTGGACTTGGGCAGCGCCACCGCCAGTACGTCGTCGATGGTCTTCGCGTAGTGGATAGTGACACCGTCTATCTGATCCGGTCCCAGGTCCTCTTCTACGTTCTGACGATTCTCCGCCGGCAGGATCACGTCCAGCACCCCCGCGCGCTTGGCAGCGAGGAACTTCTCCTTGATGCCGCCCACCGGCAGCACATTGCCGCTCAGCGTGATCTCACCCGTCATCGCGGTCAGGGGATGGATCGGCCTGTCCGTCATGAGCGAGACGATCGCGGTTGCCATCGCCACGCCTGCAGACGGTCCATCCTTCGGGATGGCGCCCGCCGGCACATGGATGTGCAGGTCCTGCTCGGCCGTGAAGTCTTCCCTCAATCCGAGCTCCGCGGCGTTTGAGCGCACCCAGCTCAGCGCCGCCTGCATCGACTCGCGCATGACGTCGCCGAGCTGGCCGGTCATGGTGAAGCCGCCTTTGCCCTTCATGCGGTTGGCTTCGATGAACAGCACATCGCCGCCCGCCGGCGTCCATGCCAGGCCGACGGAAACGCCAGCGCGCTTCGTGCGCTCGGCAATTTCCGTGTCCACGCGAACCTTGATGCCGCCCAGGAACTCGTGGATCGTGGCACGATCGACGATCAGCGTTTCCATCTTGCCTTCGGCGATCCGACGCGCCTGCTTACGGCAGACGGTGCCGATCAACTGCTCCAGTTTGCGGACGCCAGCCTCGCGCGTGTAGTGCCGCACGATAAAGCGGACCGCATCCTCCGGGAACTCAATCAGCGGCCGGCCATCTTCACCAGGCTGAATGCCGTTCTCTTTCACCTGCCGCGGAATCAGGTAACGGAACGCAATGTGCACCTTCTCCTCTTCGGTGTAGCCGGAGAGGTCGATGATCTCCATGCGGTCCAGCAGCGGCGGCGGAATCGGATCGAGCATGTTCGCCGTGCAGATGAACAGCACCTTCGAGAGATCGAACGGCACGTCGAGATAGTTGTCGCGGAACGTATTGTTCTGCTCCGGATCGAGCGTCTCGAGCAGCGCCGAGGCCGGATCGCCGCGGAAGTCGCGCCCCAGCTTGTCGATCTCGTCCAGCATGAAGACCGGATCGTTGGTCTCCGCGCGGCGCAGCGCCTGCATGATCTGGCCGGGCAGCGCGCCGATGTAGGTACGCCGGTGCCCGCGGATCTCCGCCTCGTCGTGCATGCCGCCGAGCGAGATGCGCTGGAACTTGCGCCCGAGGGCGCGCGCGATCGAGCGGCCCAGCGAGGTCTTGCCCACGCCCGGAGGTCCGACAAAGCAGAGGATCGGCCCCTTCATGTCCGGCTTCAACCGGCGCACGCTGAGGTAGTCCAGGATGCGGTCTTTTACCTTCTTCAGGTCGTAGTGATCCTCGTCCAGGATCTCTTTCGCTTTGGCGATGTCCACTGTGCCGCCGGAACTCTTGGTCCACGGCAGCACGGCCAGCCACTCGATGTAATTGCGCGTCAGCGAGTAGTCGGCGGCCATGGGCGACATGCGCGAGAGCCGGTTCAGCTCCTTGGTCGCCTCTTTCTTGACGTCTTCCGGCATCCCGGCTGCTTCAATCTTGTCGCGCAGTTCCTGGATATCCTTCTGGCCCTCGTCCATCTCGCCGAGTTCCTTCTGGATGGCCTTCATCTGCTCGCGCAGGTAGTAGTCGCGCTGCGACTGCTGCACCTGGTCCTGCACCTCGGACTGGATCTTGTTGCGCAGTTGCTGGACCTCAAGCTCCTTGGCCAGGTGCTTGTTGATCCGCTCCATGCGGGCAACCACGTCCGGGGTCTCCAGCAACTCCTGCTTCTCGGTCGTCGGCAGGAAGGGCAGCGAGGAGGCGATAAAGTCCACCAGCCGGCCTGGATCTTCGATGTTGAGCGCGATGGTCTGCAGCTCGTCCGACAGGGTCGGCGAGGAGGTCACGATCTGCTGGAACTGCGAGGTGACATTGCGGTGCAGAGCTTCGATCTCGGTGCCCTTGGCCGGGGTGATCTCCGGGACCGGCTCGACGGAGGCGGTCATGAACGGCTCAAACTGATTGAATTCGCCCAGTTTTACGCGCTGCGTGCCTTCGGTGAAGACAAACAGGCTCTGGTTGGGCATCTTCACCACTTTGTGTACGGTCGCCAGGGTGCCGACGGAGTGCAGATCGCTGGGCTGCGGTGCGTCGACGCGGGCATCGCGCTGCGCCACCACCACCACCGTCTTTTCGTCGCCGAGCGACTGGATGAGCTGGATGGAGCTCTCGCGGCCCACCGTCAGAGGCAGTACGGCGTGCGGAAACAGGACCGTGTCCCGTACCGGCAGAACTGGCAGGACCCGGCCGCCGCTGGATTGGCCGCCCTCATCCTGCTGATTGCGACGGGCGGGTTCGATAATGCTAAGAAAGTCGCTTGCCATGAGTGTCCTTATATCAAATCTGTGTACATTGGACGCATCAGGTTTCTAAAGGTCGCAGAAATCCAGCGTACCTGGGCGGACGTGACCCTTTGGCCCTACTGGTAGGATGCTGAGCTCCGATTCCAGTCCTGTCACTCCGCCCCAAAGTCTATCGGCGAAATCGCAGGGAGCCGTGATTTTTTGATGTGGCTGCAGCACATCGGTGCATTACGAACGGACGGACTGGGGAAGGAAGACTAGGCGAGCTGCTCCGGCGCCGGCAAAAAGCGGCCCAGCACCTTGCAGGTGGCGCTCAGCCCGGAGAGCTGGTCGAGCACGCGCTCGCTGGCTGCCGCGTCCGGCATAAGGGCGTCGATGAAAAAGTGATAGTGCCAGGGGCGCCCGTGTATGGGCCGCGACTGCAGCATGGTCACATTTCCGCCGGCGGAAGCTAGCACCTGCAGAAGCGCGGCCAGCCCGCCGGGGCGATGCTGCGGGCGGCAGCACAGACTCAGCTTGTGCGCGCCCTCGGGACGGGAAGACGGAGTGCCCTCCCGAACCATCAGGAAGCGAGTGAAATTGGCCGCGTCATCTTCCACGCCTTCGACCAGCACCACACCGCCATAGATATCGGCCGCCTGCATGCCGGCGATGGCAGCCGAGTGCCGGTCGCGCAACTGGATGATCTGCTTCACGGCGCCGGCGGTGTCGTAAAACGCGATGGGCTCGATGCCGAGATGCTGCTCAAAGAAGCTGCGGCACTGCGCCAGCGCCACCGGGTGGGAGTAGATGCGCTGGACTTCCTCCAGGTTGCTACCCGGCATGCCGATGACATGATGCTCAATCCGGATCACGGTCTCGCCTTCGATGAACACGGCGTGCTCGCGCAGCAGATCGTGGTGCTCCACGACGGATCCGGCGAGCGAGTTCTCGATCGGAATCATGATCGCGTCGACTTTGCCTTTGCGCAGGCGATCGAATGCATCCGCGGAAAGTATGCAAGGAACAACCGTCGCATCCGGAACGGCGCGAAGCGCGGCTTGATGACTGAACGAGCCAAGCTCGCCTTGAATCGCTATCTTCATGAAAAGAGAGATCTGTGAGTTTTATTTTGTGGAATTACGGCAACTCAACCGGTGCCAAGCGCACCATACCATACCGGAGCGCACTTATTAGTAAGGAGATAGATACACGATGCTCTGGACAATTTTCGTTGTGTTGCTGGTGCTGTGGCTGCTGGGGTTTGTAGGCTTCCACGTATTAGGTGCCTACATTCACATTCTACTTCTGGTCGCGCTGGTTGTGCTCATCCTGCAGCTTATTGGCGGCCGGCGAACAGTCGTGTAGTCAGCAGGATTGTCTCGCGGCATGGCATGCATAGTACGCATCTATGCCGTGACAAAACGTAAAACAATTTCGCGGAGGGAGATCATGGATAAAGATCAGGTATCCGGAAAATTCGATCAAGCTGTCGGTAAGGCCAAGGAAAAGGTTGGCGACGCGGTTGGCAATCAGAAGCTGGCAAACCAGGGTGTTGCCGACCAGGTGAAGGGCGCGGCAAAAGAAACATGGGGCAACGTGAAAGACGCCGCGAAGACCACTCATGATCGTCAGGCGGCGGAAACCGAGACGGCCGCGAGCGAGGATCGCGGGCGCTTCACAGACAAAGTTTCCGAGCTGAAGAAAAAGGCGAACGACAAAATCGACGACTTCAAGGACCGGGAGCGCGACAAGCGCGCGGCAAACTCTTAGCTTTCGACCTGTCTCTTCATAGCCAAGGCCTGTGCGATGCACGGGCCTTGATCGTTTCAGCGGCCAAACGTTACCGAGGCGGCTACGAAACCGAAGAACAGCACGGAGATGATCCCGTTCAGCGTGAAGAACGCGGCATTCAGCCGCCGCATATCCTTTGGCGACACGATGGAGTGCTCATAGAACAGGAGCGCCATCACTACCACCAGCCCCCACCAGGCAATCGGGCCGAGATGGAAGAGCTGCAGCAGCCAGACCAGCAGCATCAGCATCGCGCCATGCATCGCCCGCGCCATACCGAACGCTTTTTTTAGACCGAGCGCCTGGGGAATGCTCTTGAGGCCGGCACGGCGATCGTGCTCCGCGTCCTGGCACGCATACAGCACATCGAATCCCGCCACCCAGAAGAGCACGGCCGCGGTGAGCACCAGGATGCGCGGGTCCAGCCCGCCGCGGATCGCAATCCACGCCGCCGCCGGTGCTATGCCCAGCGCCAGCCCCAACACCAGGTGCGACCAGCGGGTAAAGCGCTTGGTGTAGGAGTAGCCGAACACCACTACAAGGGCCACCGGCGACAGCAGGAGCGTGAGCCGGTTCAGCCGCGAGGCACTGAACACAAACAGCAGCGCCATCGCAATCGTGAATGCGCCCACAAAGCCGCGTGACAACATTCCGGCCGGAATCGCGCGCGAGGCCGTCCGCGGATTGGCAGCGTCCAGATCAGCATCGGCCCAGCGGTTGAAGGCCATTGCAGCGGAGCGCGCCGTTACCATGCAGAGAATGATCCAGAAGAGCTGCGCGGCATGCGGCCAGCCATCGGCGGCCAGCACCGCGCCGGTCAGCGCAAAGGGCAGCGCGAAGATCGAGTGTTCCCACTTGATCATCTCCAGCGTGGTGCCCAGACTGCGTGCAAAGGCCATGCGCCGCTCCCCTCCCATCCCAGTGTAATGGGCGAAGCGGCGCACGTATTTTTCTAACCATCAATCCAGCACGAAGCGAACGCTCTGCTCGACTCGGCCCGGGTCCAAGCCTACTGGCGCTTCTCTTCCGGCTGTCCCGCGACCTGCAGGTTGTTGGTCACGCTGAAGACGCCCGGCACCGTATTTGCCTGAATGCCAGCGACATCCTTGTCGGATTGGTTGTCCACGACTCCCGACAGGATGACGTGCCCATTGATGACCGTAATGCGGATCGGGTTCGCGGGATTGATCGCGTACTTGTTCAGCGAAGGATAGCCGTAGACCACGCGAGCGACCCGCATACGAAGCTGGTTGTCCATGGGCGACAGTGGATCCACCTGGATCTTGTCGACGACATTCTGAACGCCGGGAGTGCGCTTTGCTAGATTCAGCGCGGACTCCTTCGCCACCGGCCCCAGCGCGTGCCCGCCCAACGTGGCCACGCCGTTACTCACCGAAACCGTGATGGCGTTGAAGGCGTTCCCGTAGCCCACGCGGTCGTATGCCAGTTGTTTGCCGATGCGGTCGGCCAGCTGCTGGTCGGTCGTCTCGCCTGCCTGCACCTGGATGTCGTTGACCACGGAGACGACGTTCTTCACCTTGCCGGCGTTTTTCTCAGCGTCCTGCTTGTCGGCGTAGAGCGCCACAGTGCCGCTCAGGTTGACGACACCGCTCTGTACGGCGACCTGCACCCCGTTGAAGCGCTTGTTCTTCAGTTTTGAGTGCACTTCGCGCAGAATCTGCGTGTCGTTCTTGGTGGAGTCCTCAACCGCGGCGTATGCGGCAGGGGCAGCTGTATAGGCAATAACCGGAACGGCCAGCAATGCAGCCGCAATCATGCTTTGCAAAATGCGCATCATCGTTCTCCTTACACAACAAGACAGCGCGGGGGGCCTGATTCCTTGAAATTTTCCGAACAGCCGGAGGACAGAAGCCTACCATTGCCCCAACGCATTTGTTAAGACGCCAAAACGGCGCTTTTCGTCACCGATATCGTTTGTGCACCTTAAAAACCAGGCTGAAGACGTCCGCTTCGTCGCGGACCGCGGTCAGCGAGAAGGTCGGCGTCAGGTTTATTTGGGCCTGGATCAACTGCTGCGTCGTGGAGTTCACGCTGGTGGCGTAGGTCAGGAGCACCTGCTGGCCGATGTTCTGCGTCACCGTGATGCGCGCGCTGGACTGGCCGAGCGAGCCCGTGTAGGTGGGGTCGATTTTCACGCTGCCCACGCCGAACAGCTTCTGGATGCGGCTGCTCACCGTGGCGTTCAGCGCGCCGCTCAGCACGGCGTTGGCAGTCCCGTTCACGCCGGCCTGCTGCTGCTGCGTGTTGTAAATTGACTGCTCTTCCTGCGTCCGCCCTTGCGCCAGCAGCGAGATCACGTCCGCCTCCGGCAGCGGCGGCTCGGAGCGGAAGGTCGGCGTCAGCTTGCTGGCTGTGCCGTGCAGGCCGATGGTGACGTCGTATTCCTCAATGCGCGTCGTGGCGTCCAGGTCAATGGTCGGCTCAATCTTCACCGGGTTCGTAAAGTAAATGTCACCGTGTTGGAGCTGATAGGTTGTCCCGCTGTAGGTGGCTTTCCCGTCCGTGATATTGATCCGGCCCAGCACCGCCGGCTGCGCCACCGTACCGCGAATGCGCAGGTTCACGCTGCCGGCGATTTGCGCAAACGAGTTCTGAAAATCCATCTGCGGCGCGGAAGTGATATGGATATCCAGCCGCACCTTGTTGCCGAAGGCATTCGGATCGGGTGGCGCGGAGACCGCGCCCGCGCCGCCGGACAGCGCGGCAAAATCCATGTTCTGCCCCACCAGGAAGCGCGTGATCTGCACATTGCCGCTGACCAGCATCGAGTTGCCGGTTCCCTGCACCCGGATCTTCGCGTCCGTGGTGCTGCTGAGCCCGGCGTAGCGGAAACGCGTGTCCTTCAGCGTCGCGGTTACGTCGCCGTAGATGCCCTGCTGGTAGAAGAGGAATCCGCCCAGCGTGACCGTGCCGCCCCCCGTGGCTCCGACAAGGTTGCGGAGTTCCAGCCGATCCTGGTTGAAGACCATCGAGCCGTTCAGATGGCTGATACCGTTCGGAATCTGCTGGTAGGCCAGGTTCACGTTGTTGAAATTGAATTGGCCTTCGAGATCCGGCTGCTTGAGCGCGACCCTGCGCCGTGAGATGAAAATCAATGTGGCCGGAGGAGGAGATCTCCGTACTGAAACTCTGCGCCAGCTTGGCATTGATGGCGCCGTGAGCCTGCACGTTGAGGCCGCCGTCGCCCGCAAGATCGGCCGTACCGCCGGCCATCAGGTTTGTGTCCTGGGCATCGATCTCGAACTGGTCCAGCTTGACCACGCCATCGTTGAGCGATGCGCGGATCGGCCCGTTGCTGGTCAGGGGCATTCCTTGCAGCGTCACGTGGAACTGGTCGATGGTCGCGGTGCCGTCAAGCTGCCGCGGCGTCTTCGCCGGCCCGGAGACCTGAACCACTCCGGCGAGCTGCGAGTTCCCTTTCACCCCATTCACATCCAGCAGCGCCAGCACCGGCGCGAAGTCGAGCTGCGAGAAGGTCAGCTTCGCCTGCATTGGATAATTGCCGGTCAACTGCATCTGCCCGTTCGCCTGGAACTGCGCCTGCGCCAGCGCCGGCATTCGCGTTCAGCAAGAGCGTGTGCCCGGTGGTATGTACATCGGCGTTTACGTTGCCGGCCGGATGGCTGTTAAGGGTCAGGTTTTTGAGCGCCAGCTTCCCGTTCACCTGAGGAGCGGCCGTGGTGCCGCTGGCGTGCAAGTCGAAGGTCAGGGCGCCCCCCAGCTGTTTTTTCGCGTTCTGCAGCCGCTGGATATGCGACAGATCGAAGCCTGAACCCTGCGCATCGCCGCGGAAGGTCTTCGCCTGAATGTTGTAATCAGCATCGCCGGTAATGCGTCCGCCGTCCTGCACGAACACCAGGTTTGTCACACCCACCGATTGGCCCGCAAACTTCAGATCGGTATTCAGGCTCTTGTAGCCTTCGCCGTAAATCTCGCCGCCCGCAACCGACAGATGGCCGCCGCCGCTGAGCGCATTCAGCGCGCCGCCTGCGTGCGCCTGCAGGTTAAGCGTGCCGGTCACCGGAAGGCTCTCCCCGGCAATCGAAAGCAAGTCAGGAATGCTAGCGTCGCTGATGTTCGCCTGCGCGTTCAGCGTGGAGCTTTCGTTGAAGAGCAGCTTGCCGTGCCGGCCATGCGTGGCGTGCAGTTGGCCGGAACCATGGATCGCCGTCTTCAATCGCGTGAGCGAAAGGTTCTGAACCGAGATCAACGCCGGGCTGTACTCGGCGTCCAGCTCCAGGTCGTCCCATTGCACGGTCTGCCGCGTGCCCTGGGAAGGCGGCGGCGGATGCGGCGGCTCCGCGCTGACCGGCGTCTCGGGCTGGGGCGGCGGATGTGTTACCGCCGCTGTTTCAATGATGGTTGCGAAGTTCTTCGCACTCACATGCCCCTTCGCATCCGGGTTCAGCAGCGAACCACTCACTGTTCCATGGAAGCTCGCCTGCCCATGCAGCTGCACCGGCAGGGCCGCCACGCCCTTCTTGCCATTTGCCTTCACCCCGAAGACAATCAGCGCACGATCGAATTCGTTCAGGTTGCTGGTCGTGAAATCGACATTGAGCGCACTCGGTCGCGTCATGGGTATGAACGCAGCCATGCCGGTTACATTCAAAGAAGACGCCGGCGTGTGCACTTCAATATGCCGCGCGTCCAGCCTGCCGCCGCGCAGCGCAAAGCCCGCATCGATCGCGCCGCTTACCGGAATCTCGTTCGGCGTCGGCGGCCGCGGCGGCGCGAGAGCCACGTTCGCGCTCGCCATCAGATCGTTGATCGATCCCTTCCACCACACGTCGGCTCTGCCGTCCGCCTGCGTATCGAACCCCAGATTTTCGTACTTCGGCACAGCGATGATTTCGAAGACCATCTCCGGCCGGATGCCGAAGATCCGCGCATGAATCGCGGCCTCCTGTTGCGGTCCGCTCCTGGGCGCAGTGGTCCGCGCTGTCCTTGACGAGTGCATCGCCGCCGCAGGCTCGACCGGCGGCGCGGGCGCCATATAGTTGACGATCCGCGCATTCGCATCCACACCGCCGCCACGCCGCAGACGCACTCGCACGTTCGGCAGCGTGATCTCATCCTGCGTCGCGTGCAGCGAGGTGGTCGCGCTGATGCCGCTCAGTAGCAGATACGATTGCCGATAGGTCGCGTTCTTCAACTGCACGTTGCCGGTCACGTCGAAGGCCGCGGCCTTGGTTCCCTGCCCTTGGATTTGCAGCCCGACTTCACCCCCGCCGAGGCCTTCGACCGGGCCAGCGCCGCCACCTCGCGCAGGTCGACCGAACCGTTCGCGCCGAGCTGCCAGTTCAGCTTCGTGAAATCGTTCAGCGCGCCCGACGCATCCAGCTTCGATTGGCCCGAGACGAAATGCAGCCCGTCCAGCTTCAACGCGTTGCGCGCCATTTCGACATTCAGGTCGAGCTTCGAGTGCACCGCCGGCGCCTTGCCGCGCTCCGCGGTCAGGTCCTCGATGTGCACCGTGCCCAGATAGGCTTCCGGTTTCTTGCGATACGTAATCAGTGTGGATACATTGTTTCCCGCCAGGTTGAAAGGCAGCGCACGCTGGTTCACGAGCAGCACGCCGTCGTTGACAACGGCGCGATTCGCCTGGAGATCGAAGATCGTATCCGTCACCGGCTTGTTGTTCTCGGTCTTCTGCTTCGGCACCGGCTGATTGGTTGAGCCATCGGGATAGACGATCAGGTGAAAGACCGGGTGATCCACCTCCAGCGACCGCAAGCCGACCTGCGCCTTGAACAAGTCGATGATCTTCGCCCGCACCGCAAGTTTGTCCACGTGCGCATAGGGCACCTCACCCGGCGCTTCAAGCCCGTGGATCGTCAGCCCATCCACCTCGCCTGCAAGCTGCAGCGGACGCCAACGGAAATTCGCCACCTCCACGCGGCCGCCGGTCGCCGTCGTGAGCACGTCGATCAGCTTGCCACGCACGTAGTTTGCGAAGGAAGCCGTATTCACGTACCAGTACGCAATTCCAACGAGCACCACCAGCGCAAGGAAGCCATAAAGCACGACGCGCGCCAGGCGCCACCAGCCGGATCGCGGCGGCGGCGCGGAGGGTGGTAGCGGATTCGCCGGAGTTGTCACTGCTCCCCTCCATGACGCGCCACGCCGGGTACATCGCCACCGCTGTTGTTCGCGTTGGTCGCAGGCGAGTTGCCCAGAGTGTTGTACTGCGGATCGAGGATCTGCACGCTGCCGGCATCCTTCAGGCTGCGCAGATAGTCGCCAAGCAGCACGTTGACATGCTGCTGCAGCAGCACTTCATCGATACGGTCGTAAACCCGCTCCAGCGGCGGCGGGGTCAGTTTGCGCTTCTCGAACTCCGGCACCAGCTTTTCCTTGTAGTAGCTCTCGATCTCCGGCTTGGTGATGCGGATGCCGGTGCGGAAGCGCGCGCTGACGAAATCCAGAATCTGCATGCGCTGCTTCCAGCGATCGTGCAGTTGCGCCTCGGTGTATCCGTGCGCCGCCAGGAAGCGCTGCCATCCTTCCCCGGTCTCGCAGTGCTGCCCGGCGCATGCCGGAATGTGCTCGCGCAATTCCGCGATCTCTTGTCCACATCAGCATCGGTGGGGGGAGTCACCAGTTCCTGCTCGTCCATCTGGTCCAGCAGCAGCGTGCGGTTCACAATCTGCTGCATCGCCTCCATCGGAGTAAACTCGCCGCCCGGCATGGTAAGCGGCTCGAACACGGCGAATCGCCGCTGCTCCTCCACGTCGCTGGCCATGATCACCTCTCCGTTGATCACCGCCACGGCGCGGTCAAGCAGCAATGGCTTTTCGCGCATCGCCGCAGCGTCGGCAGCCACTTGTGTGTCGCCGTTCGTTTCCTCCCTCAAGTTGACTACGCCATCGGTCGGTTTTAGCTCCGGCAGAAACGTGAGGCCGCCATTCGCCGGTGCGAGCTTGTTCTGGTCCGGGTTCGCCGGCTTTTGCTCCACGTGAGCCGGACCCTGTTTGTCCGGTCCGGTGGATGCCGTCACTGGCCCCTGGTCGGTAGAGCCCTGCATTTGCCCTGCCGGCGTATTGGTGGTCGCCGGCTGCGCTCCGGAACCCGGCGTTGCCGTCCCCGCAGTTGACGGGGAAATCCCACCGGTCGGCTGCTGCTGCGCGGCGCAGGTCATCGTCGCCAGCGCCATCGCCAGCCACCACGCCGCCCTTGCCCGCGTCATCATTAGAACGTCTGCCCGATCGAGAAGAAGAAGTTGAAGTGGTTTGCCTGCCCCGTGGTCGGCTGCGGCACGTTGGAAGTGGAGCTCTGGTAGTCGTACACCTCGGGGAAGGACGGGGGATCGAGATTGTAGCTCAGGTCGACGCGAATCGGCCCGATCGGCGTGCGATAGCGAGCGCCCAGTCCCAGCGCGTGCGACCAGTAGTTGAAGCTGCACGTGGGCACCGCTTGCTCCACATTGAGCGAGCCGTCCGGATTGGTGTTTACGATGGGCGGCGTCTTGCAACTCTTCTCATTCGGCTGGTGGAAATTATGGAAGCTCGGCCAGACATCGCGGGAGCGCGAGAAGACATTGCCCATGTCGTGGAAGAATACGAAACCGAGATTGTTACCGACCAGCGGCAGGTTGGGATACGGCGTACGCACCTCGAGCGTGTTTACCGCCACTGCCGCTCCGCCGATGGGGTAGCCGGTCTCCGGATCGCGCGGGCCCGCCGCATTGATGGCAAAGCCGCGGTGCGAGGTCGCGCCGCCGGCGTAGAGCCGCTCCGGCAGCGGGATCAGGAGTTGCCGTCCGTCGCCAAACGCGCGCTCCTGGCCATAGCGCGTTTCGCGCGCCAGAACCCAGTGCCGCTTGCCGACGTCGTAGTAGGACGAGTTGGTGATGTCGATGCGGCTGAAGTTCGCCTGCGATCCGAACCTCGCATACGAGAGAAACAACTGCGCCGTGTTGAAGGTGCCGTGATGCGCGTCCAAGCGGATCGTCCCGCGTATCGCGGATCCAGCTAAACCCCGGGCCGCCTACGCGCGCCGGCTGCGACAGCAGCGGAATCAGCGCCAGGCTCACCTGGATACTGTTCGGGTTGACCTTCACCTCGCGGTACGACCAGGAATAGATCAGCGTGGTCGGCTTGGTGACGTGCTGCGTGACGCGCGTGGTCGCAAACAGCGACGATGCCGAAAAGGTGGTCACGTTCTGGCTGCTGGTGTAACCGCCGGAAATGGACGCATTGAAGTTCGGGTTCTTGAACAGCTCCGGATACTGATAGAGCAGCACCGCCTGCTGCTCCAGCGTGCCGTACTCGGTGCGCAGCGTCACCGACTGGTTGGTGCCGAAGAGATTGATGCGCGACAGATCGAAGATCAGGTCCGGGCTTACGCCGAAGTGTCCGTTCGCGCCGCCCGAGAATGTGTTTGGGTTGATGCCCTGCTGGATCAGGTACGCCGCTGACGGCGTGTTGCGGTAAGGCGTGCCGGTCTGCGCCTGGAAGCCGAAGCCATAGGTCGCATCCCAGCGTTTGGCCTCGGTCGTCAGCAGCAGCACGTTCTTGCGCGGCTGGTCCGCCGACGGGTTCTGCACCGCGGTATCGACCTCGTTGAACAGCGCCAGGTTGTACAGCTTGCGTTGCGAATCGAGCAGCGCCGACTGATCCAGCGGTTCGCCCGGCCGTACCATCACGCGTGGCGTCACCACGGCGGGCCTCGTGTAATGCAACCCCGAGACCAGCACTTTGTTGATGAACACCTGCTGGCCCTCGTCCACATTCATCGTCACGTCCACCAGCTCCGGGTCCTTCGGATCGTTCCGTTGCTCTACGTTGACTTGCGCATTCTGGTAGCCGTGGCTCAGGTAGTAAGTCTGGATCAGATCGCGGTCTCCGGTCACGTTCAGCGACGAGTAGGGCTGACCCACCTCCGTGTTCAGCGAGGGGCGCACCGTCTCGACCGGGATCTTGTGCATGCCGTGGATGGTGTAGCTGCCGATCTTTTGCTGCGTGCCTTCCTCGATCTTGTAAACCACATCGATATGCGCGGAGGTCTTCCCATTCCGGCCCGCGGTATCGACGTCTTTGATCAACGGCGTCACCACCACGTGGCTGAAGCCGTTGCCCTGGTAGAGCGCGGTCAGATTGCTGACGTCACTGTTCACCATCGCCTGGCTGTAGGTGCCGTGCCGCTCGATAAAGTTTGCCGGCCGCACGGTGATGTGCTCCTCCAGCGTGTTGCGATCGAAATACTTGTTGCCGGTAATGCGCACCGAGTCCACGCGATGCTCGGCCCCGCGGTCCACCTTGTACAGAACCGTGATCTGGTCCGTGGCATTGTGTACCGGCTCGTGGGTTACGGTGGCGTCAAAGTAGCCTTTGCCCTGCAGATCGGCGCGAAGGTTGTGCGCGCCCTCGTTCACCAGGTCCAGATCGACCGTGCCCTCTTCGTAGATCGGCACCAGCCGCTCGATCGTGCCGCGGCTGTACCTGGCGCCCTCCACCTGCACTTTCACCAGCGGCCCCTCCCTCGCCTGGAAGTCGTAGTCAAGCTGGTTGGTATTCGGGTGATACTCCTTGCTCTTCAAGCGTCACGGCGCCGGCCCAGCGCTTCTTCTTGTCGTAGTACTTGCGCAGGCGAGTGAGCGCGCGGCTCACCGTCTGGCGGTTCACCTTGCTGCCGGCCTTCAGCTTGCTGGTCTTGCGGAACTGCTCCAGAGACATGCCGGGCGTCCCGTCCACCTTCACGTTGCCCACCTTCGCCTGCCTGCCCGGATCGATGTTGTAGATCACATTCACCTGCGAGTTCGGCGGCATCGAGCTGCTCGCGGCGCTCCACTTTCGCCTGGTAAAAGCCGTTGTCAGTCAGAGCCTGTTCGATCGAGGCCTGAGAATTATTCAGCTTCCGCTGCGTGTAGCGGGTGCCGGGCTGCAGACGCGCGGAGCCCACCAGGCGGCTCTGCAGCCGGTCATCTTTGATGCCAAAGATCTGCACCCGTCCGACAAACAGGCGGGGCCGGCCCGTGAACATCACCAGCACGCCGCCATTGGAGCGTAGTCCCTGCACCTGGATGGTGTCGTAAAGGCCGGAATCGTAGAGCCGCCGCAGGCTGGCCCGTACCTTGTCCTCGGTCAGCGTGCCACCCGGCTGTAGCTCAAGCTGCGCGGGCAGAGGCCCCAGCATCGAGGCTTTCACTCCGTCGAAGCGGATCCCCGTCACCTTGCTGCCCACAAAGGCTGCCATGCCCGGCAATTCCGTGCCCGGGGACCCTGCCTGGATGGCTGCGAAGACGAGGCGGCCTGGGGCAGAAACTGCGCCGGATCGCCGTCCTCCTGGGACGCGGACGATGACGCAGACGAACTCGTCTGCGCATGGCAGAGACCGGCCGCGGCCAGCAAGAGTGCCCATGCCGCGCGGCAATATTTCGTTCTGACCTTGCGGCTCCTTCGCTCTGGATGCGAAGGACAGTTACGCACTGCGATCAAAGAGCCTCTCAGCGGAGTGCGCCATTGGAATCGTCCACGGACGCATCATGTTGGGTGAGATGCGGGGGACGAACTTTTACCCGCCTTCTTATACTAGACACAATGCAGAGCGCCAACACTCTCGACGAAGATCACGTCCCGCCCGGCGCGGATGCCGATCGCTACTCGCGCCAGGTGCTCTTCGCGCCAATCGGCGAAGCGGGACAACGGCGCCTTGCCGCCGCGACCGTCGCGATTGTCGGCTGCGGGGCCACGGGAGCCGCCGCGGCAGCGCTGCTGGCCCGCGCCGGAGTGGGTACGCTTATCCTCATCGACCGCGATTTCGTCGAGCAGAGCAATCTGCAGCGGCAGGTGCTCTTCGATGAGGCCGATGCCGAGGCTGCCACGCCCAAGGCCGAGGCCGCCCGCCGCCAGATCGCCCGCTTCAACGGCGAGGTCCAGGTCCATGCGCACGTAGCCGACCTGGTCCCGGACAACATCCACGCGTTGTTGACCGGCGCAGACCTCATCCTGGACGCGACCGACAACTTCGAAACCCGCTATCTGATCAACGACTACGCGGTCGAGCAAAGCCGGCCAGGGAAACCCTTGCCGTGGATTTACGCCGCTGCCGTCGGCGCCTACGCGGCGACCATGAACATCCTGCCCGGCGAGACCGCCTGCCTCGCCTGCCTCTTTCCCAAGCCGCCCACCGGCCCGGTCGAGACCTGCGACACTGCCGGCATTCTCAACACCGCCGTCAACCTGGCTGCCTCCATCCAGGTCACCGAGGCCATCAAGTATCTGACCGGCGCGAGCAAAGAGATGCGCCGCAGCCTGTTCGCCTGGGACTTATGGCAGAACGAGCGATCGGAGATCTCCGCCGCCGCCCCACGCCCGGGCTGCGAGGTCTGCGGCCTGCGCGACTTCGCCCATCTTCGCGGCGAAGGCCGTCCGCACATCACGCTTTGCGGCCGCAATTCCGTCCAGATTCACGAGCATCACCGGCCCGTCGATCTGGCCGCCGCCGCCGACCGTCTGCGTCCGCACGGCGAGGTCCGCCAGAACGGCCTGCTGCTCCAGTTCCGCCGCGGACCGCACACGCTGACTCTCTTTGCCGACGGCCGCGCACTCATCCAGGGCACCACAGACATCGCCCTCGCCCGCACCCTCTACGCGCGCTTCGTCGGTAGCTAGTCAATCTGGTGACAAACCGTTGACATAGCTGTGGCAATCCGCCTGCGCGTTGCGGCTATCCATGGACAAAGCCCATGGATGACGATCTTCAGCCGCCGGCAAGCTCGGCGATGGCATGCGCCATCGGCTTCTTCTTCTCCTTCCGCGCGGTCATTCCGCTGTTCTGCGTGCGTCTCCTGGGCACAGAGCCGCGCACGGGCGCCGAGGTCAGCCTTGCGTTGTCGTTCTTCCTGCTGGGGCTGGTCTGCTTTCACTCGCTGGGTCCGGGCAGCCGTTCGTTGCGTTCTTTGTTGGCGCTGCCGAGCAGTCGATGGGTGCTCTTCTTCCTGGCCTTTTCCTTTTGCAGCCTGGCGTGGAGCGAAACCGTTTCCCTCTCGACTTCCTTTGCCTACTGGTGCGGTATCGCGGCCGATGTCGCGATCGTGGCCTTGCTGCTGCGCACCGGATCGACGACGGGCGTCTCGCATTCCCTGATGAAGGGTTTCCTATGCAGCACCTGCTGCATGGCGCTGATTGCGTGGATCATGCCTGCCCAGCCCGATCTCCGGCTGGGCGATGAAGAGTTCTTCAATACCAACCAGATCGGCAATCTTTGCGCGTTCGCGATCCTGCTGGCCCAGTATCTGATGCGCCGCAAAGACGGCAAATGGGGACTGGCAACAGCGTTCCTGGCGTTCAGTCTGGTTCGCAGCCTCAGCAAGACGACCATCGTCGCGTTTCTGCTGAGCGAAGCTTTCATCCTGATTCAGGACCGATCGATCAGCCGGAAAACCAAACTCCTTCTCATGACGACGGCCATAATGGTCATCCTGGTCTTCTGGGGATTGTTTGAGGCCTATTACGACATCTACACGAGCGCCGGAAACCAGGCTGAGACCCTGACCGGCCGCATCGCCATCTGGGCCTATGTTTTGAATGCTTTACCCGAGCATCGCTGGATCGGGCACGGTTTTGATTCGTTATGGAAGGTCGTTCCTCCGTTTGGTTCGGACCGCTTTGAAGCACGGCACGCGGAGAACGAAGTCCTGCAGCAGGTCTATGTCTACGGAGTCATGGGAATCGTTATGCTGACCGGTCTATACGGCAGCGTCTATCGACAGATTCGCAAGCTTCCGCGCGGCCCTGTGAGAGTGATGTTCCTCAGCATCCTGCTTTTTGTCGTCACACGCGGACTCGCTGAGGCTGAACCGTTCGACCTGCTGCTCCCTTTATGGTTCATCGTGCTAATCAGCACGCTCATGGGCTGTCCGGCGACGGCGGAGCAGGAAGTCCGGATTATTTCGGCTCCCGCGGGGCCCGACTTTCTCTATTCGCGGTAAAACGCTTCAATTCGCGACCAATTGACCCTGTTCCTGGCTGTCGCCCGCGCTCTCCATGCCGTTTTCGTGGGAAGCTAGATATATGAGTTTTTCCCGGTCGTTTATTGAGCTTCATGTACGCCTTTTGAACGAAGGTGCCGATACGTTCCGCCCGACTCGCGGCCTGAAACTCGGCGGAGGCCTATTCAAGCTTGTCGCCTGTGCGGATTACGATCCGAATCATGAGACGTGGGAGCATCTGCCCGGCGCAACGGTGCGCGTGGTGCTTCACCACGGCCGGTCCGGAGACTTCGCTGTCGCGGTAAAGCCATAACGCCGTGCGCGATTTCCGGCCCGAGCCGTGACGGCGGTTAGCAAAGCTAAACCACTGATTTTCAATGCCAAGGCAACCGTCTCCTGCGTCCATGCGTCCGACAGGCATTGCTCAGACTACGCACAGCGAAGGACGAGTAGGATTGCTATGAGCACTGCGCCAGTCGGCAAACGTACAAACATGAGCAAATCTGTAACCAACGGCGTTTTTTCCCCGCCTGCCAAAGGCACCGCGACAGCTGAACCGGAACGGCAGAAGACCAACCAGCATCTGCGCCGCAATCCGCCCATCGCCGGCGAGGCCGAAGCGATTGCCGCCGCCCAGGCAGGTGACGGCGCGGCCTTTGAGCGCCTCTACGGTCTGCACAAGCGCCGGGTCTACTCCCTGTGCCTGCGCATGCTGGGCAATGTGGCCGAAGCCGAGGACCTGACCCAGGAGGCCTTCCTGCAGCTGTACCGCAAGATCGGCACCTTCCGCGGCGACTCCGCCTTCTCCACCTGGCTGCATCGCCTGGCGGTGAACGTGGTGCTGATGCACCTGCGCAAAAAGGGCCTGCCCCAGGTATCGCTCGAAGAGACATTGGAGCCCTCGCAGGAGGACGGCCCGCGCAAGGACATCGGCGCGCGCGACCTCATGCTCTCCGGGTCCATCGACCGGGTTACCCTGGAACGCGCTGTCTCCGACCTTCCCCCAGGTTACCGGCTCGTCTTCGTCCTGCACGATGTCGAAGGTTACGAGCACAACGAGATCGCCGACATGCTGGAGTGCTCTATCGGCAACAGCAAGTCGCAACTGCATAAGGCGCGCATGAAGCTGCGCGACCTGCTGCGCACCGGGCAATCGAGTGCCCGGCGTGAGGCCTTGCTATGAACGCAGGCGGCAAGAATAACCAATTCATGAAAACGACCGGTGAGAACAATACCTGCGCCGCGTTTCAGGATCAGCTTCCGGAGCTCTTCGAATCTGGAGCCGACCTGAAAGAGCAGGAACATCTGAAGACCTGCGAGCAATGCTCTGCCCTGGTCGGCGACCTTGAATACATCGCCCAACAGGCCAAACTGTTGCTGCCCATCCACGACCCCAGCCCGGCCGTGTGGGAGAACATTCAGACTTCGCTCTCCTCGGAAAAGAACCCCGGCTCGAGTCCAACAAAATGAGTCAGGGCCCGCCGGGGCCAGCAGTTCTGCCGCGCCGCATCGTCCTTACCGGCTTCATGGGCGCGGGCAAGTCCACCGTGGGCCGTATCCTTGCGGCGCGCCTGCGCTGGCCTTTTATAGATATCGATTCGCTCATCACCGCGGAACACGGCCGCACCGTCGCCCAGATCTTCGCCGATCATGGCGAGGAGCACTTCCGGCGCCTCGAAGCCGAGGCCACCGCCCGGGTGCTTGACCCTGCGCATGACTACGAGCAGGCCGTCATTGCGCTGGGCGGAGGCGCGATCGAAACCGAAGCAGTTCGCCAGCTCCTCTTCCCCGGGCCGTCGTCCGTGCCCGCAACGGTGACAATCTTTCTCTCCGCCCCGCTTCCTGAACTGCTTGCCCGCTGTCACGGGGGCGCCGCCCCATCCGCGAGCAGCCCTTCCGCCCAGCCCGGCGAGCCTGCGCCGGTCCGCCCGCTGCTCACCGCGGCCGAGCCGCCGGAAGACCGCCTTGCCCGCCGCTTGCCCCACTACCGCCGTGCGCATCTCACTGTCGATACCGCAGGCGTCCCGCCGGCCGTGGTGGTCGACCGGGTTATCGATTGGCTGTCGGCCTACGATCCTCCGCACCCGGATCGCTAATCTCCGCCACCCGGTACGGACCGCATAATAAGTTGTCATTTGTCATTCAGGTAGGCAAGCCCATGCCCGATAAGATCAGCCGCTACGATCTCCAGACCACGAACCTCCAGCATCCAGAGGAGTGGAAGCGTCCCGCGCGCACGCTGCGCAGCGACATCGTTTTCACTTTCGCGCTGGGCATCGGGCTGGCCGTCGCCTGGCAACTCCGGCACGAACTCGCGCTGCTCTACATCAGTGCTCTCTTTGCCGTCGTGCTCACCCCCGTCATCCGCGGCGTGCAGAAGATCAAGATCGGCAAATGGAGTCCCGGGCGCGGCTCGGCCATTGCCATCATCCTGCTCGCTGTCGGGGGCGCCATCACACTATTCGTCATGTTCGCGCTGCCGCCGGTCATCCGCGACATGCGCGAGTTCGTCAAGGAGCTTCCCACGCGCGGGCCTGCGATGCTAATCCGCATCAAGCGCCTGCCCTTCGCCTCAAGGCTCGATGTCACCGCGCTCAACGCCAAGCTGCAGGACTACGCTTCCAACTTCGTCACCTATCTCGTCACTTCCGTCAGCACGTGGGCCAGCGGACTTTTCAACATCATCGCCGGCATCGTCCTGACCATCTATTTCCTGCTCGAAGGCGAGGTCGCCTACAACTGGATGCTCTCCTTCTTCGCCCCCCTGCGCCGCGAGCGTCTCAACCAGACGCTGCTCAAGGCCGATGTTCGCATGGGCCGCTGGCTGCTCGGCCAGGGCACGCTGATGCTGATCCTTGGGCTCTACTCAACCATCGTCTTCACTTTGCTGCACGTCCGCTACTCCTATGCGCTCGGCGTTGTGATGGGCGTCTTCAATATCATTCCCGTCATCGGGGCCATGATCTCCATGGCCCTGGTCATCGTCGCCGCGGCGATGGACTCCTGGATGCGCGTCCTTTACGTCTGCATCGCCTACGGCATCTACGCGCAGGTGGAGAACTCCTATCTCACGCCCAAGATCATGCAGAGCTCGGTCGACCTCCCCGGCCTCGCCATCATCGTTTCCTTGCTGATCGGATCTGCCATCGACGGTGTGATGGGCGCCATGGTCTCCGTTCCCACCGCTGTTCTCGTCGCCGTTATCCTCGATGAGTACGCGGTCCAACGCGACCAGCCATAAAGGAGACGCCACCGTCATGTTCATGATCCGCCGGCAGCTTCGCGCTCGACGGCTAGCGCTCGCGAGTGCTCTGCTGTTCTGCCTGATGGTTGGCCTGCCACCGGCGCGCGCGCAGAAAGCGCCTGTTCCCGCGACACCGCAGCCGACGGGCAACTGCACGCATCCTGATCCCGCTACCCGGCCTGACTGCCCCGGCGCGATCGCGTTTCTCGCGAAGTTCCAGGACGCGCTCAAGCGGAACGATCACCCGGCCGTGGCCGTGCTCGTCCGCTACCCGCTGCTGGTGACCGAGGGCGGCAGAAAGCAGATCCGCTCGCGAGCCGGGCTGCTCGCCAAGTTTGATTCGATCTTCAATGCGCAGGTCCGTGCCGCGATCCTCAGTGCAACCGCCGACGATGTCTGGGGCAATCAGAACGGCTTCATGATCGGCCGCGGCGTCATCTGGTTCGACGGCATCATTCCCCGCAACGCGCATCCCGACCCTTCCGCGCCGGACGATTGGAAGAAGTATCCCTTCAAAGTCATCACCGTGAACCCGGCATATCCCTGAGCTTCATCCGCTTTCGGCACACCCGGCGTTACGTATCGGCAACATTCTCTCCCTGAATGCAACATTCCCGCGGTACCATCTTTCACCGTGGCTCGCCTCACCACATCCGCTCGCCGTTGGATCGTCCCCGCAGTCGCGATTGCCCTGATCGGCGTTCTGATTTGCGCGCTCGCGGCCCTCTCTCACTGGCGCCGCGACCGCACTGCAACGCGATCACTACCTTCGCTACCCGCAGCCTTCGCCACCCAGATTCCAACGCGCGTCCTGTGGGCCTGGGAAGAGCCCGAAGACCTGCACACGCTTCCGCCGTCGATCGCTGTCGCCTATCTTGCCGAGACCGACATCCTGACCGACCACATCGCCGTCCTGCCGCGACACCAGCCGCTTTGGCCCGCGCCCGCCGCTCCGCTCATTGCCGTCGTCCGCATGGAGACCCGCCCAGGATTTGCGGACACACCACAACTCCGCGCCGCGCTGGCGAACCATCTCGCCGCCTATGGCCTCCATCGGAATGTTCACGCGCTGCAGCTTGACTTCGACGCGACCCAGTCGCAGCAGGACTTCTATCGCGGCGTTCTCGATGCCCTCCGACCACAACTCCCGCGCAGCCTGCCACTCTCCATCACCGCGCTCGTCAGCTGGTGCGGCCCGCATTCGTGGCTGCACACGCTGCCCATCGATGAAGCGGTGCCGATGGAGTTTCGCATGGGCGGCCCGCGCGCGCTTGCGTTCGCCAACAGCACGCGCCTGCGCAACGCCATCCGCTATCCCATCACCGAACCGCTCTGCCGCACCAGCCTCGGCCTCTCCACCGATGAGCCGTGGCCCGCATCGATCTCATCGCTCAATCCCGCTACCCGCGTCTATCTCTTCTCGCCACACCCCTGGCGGCCCGCAGAGTTGGCCGCGATCTCCACCACGCCGCTCACCGCACTCGCGCCGGAATCCGCTCGATGAAAATTTCGCGTCTCGTCTTCGCTGCCGCATGTACCGTTCTCGTCTTCGCCATTCCCGGCAATAGCTGCGGGCCGTTCTTTCCCGAAGCAGTCTTCGTGCAGAACTCCATGCCCGACGGCCCCTATTCGGCCTACGCCGGCGGCCAAATCGGCATTCCACAGCCCGGCTATCGTGTCCAGGACCTCGTCGTCGCCTATGACTGGCTCAACGGCCACGGCCTCAGCGCCAGCGAGCAGCAGCAGGCGGTCGCTCTCGACCGCATACGCAACAGCAACGATTACGATGATCCATCCAAGCGGCCGGGATTCGTCGCATGGGTCGACTGCCCGCAAAGATTCCGGAGTCGCCGAACCGCCTGCGCCGAAGCCGCCGGAGGGCAGCTTCCAAACCAATCCCAACCTCAATGGCGACCGACCGGTCCCGGGTGAGTCTTACCAAAATTTCACCAACTGCTTGGACCAGGCCTTTGCCTTCGCCGCCAGTACATGGCAAGACCGCAAAGCCGCACACGCGGCCGAATCCACCAGCCTCGCTGATTGGATTCACGGCCAGGACGCCGTCTTCGCCAATTGCAACGGAAGCGGTGACAAGATGCCCGCCGACGTCCCCCCAAACGCACCCGAATGGCTCAAGCAGGACCGCGCCTACCAGCAGGCCGCGGCGAAGTTCTACCAGACCGACTACGACGGCGCCATCACTCGCCTCAATGCCATCGCCGCCGACACATCCTCGCCTTGGCATCTCATCGCGCGCCTGGTCGAAGCGCGCGCCATGATCCGCCGCGCCACCGTCGGCCAGATCACCGATCTCCCGCCTGCCGCTGTCGCGGCGCCTGGCGAGCCCTACAGCGAAGAGCGCGAGAAAGCGCAGCGCGCCTACGCCGATATCGCTCAAGCAGAAGGAACCCGCGCGTCTTGCCAAAGCACGCGACGCGCTCGATGCCATCCTCGGTGATCCGCAGATGCAGCCATACCACGCCGATGCTGCGGGACTGCTCGACTTCGTGAACCTCCGCATCGACCCCTCGGCACAGGCCGGCGCGCTCGCCGCGCGCCTCACCGCGCCTGACCGCGCACAGACACCTGGGCGATTCCAGCAGGCGCTCATCGATCTTCGCTACTACCTCTATCCGCCCGATAGCGAAAACGTCACTTCATCCGCTACACATGCCAAGCCAGACTCATCGCTCTTCCCATGGATGCAAGCCATGCAAGCCCCCGCGTCGGCCCAGGGCATGACTTTAGATTTCGCTGGGCGCGCCGATCCCGCGAAAGCGCACCAACACGAAGCAGCCGCCGCCGAAGCTCTCGCGCAATGGCACGCGACCCACTCCGACACCTGGCTCATCGCAGCCCTCTCGAACGCAGAGCCCGGCGACGCGGCAGCAGCCGAACTGATCGAGGCAGCAGCGAATATCCCAAAAGACTCACCGTCATGGGCTGCCGCTACCTACAACCGGCTACGCCTCATGCCGAATACCGTCGCCATGCGCGCCGCTCTCGCCGCCATCGAGCCCGATGTGCAGCACGCACCGCAACGCTCTACCGTCAATCTCTTCAAGCTGCTCAACCAGCGCGCCGCGCCCACACTCGCCGACTTCCTCCACGATGCGGCAGCGCTCCCCGCCGGCGTCACCTTCGACACCGACACTCCCGAGCCGCCGGACACCAAGCCCAACCCGAACGGCCTGTGTGGTGTGAACGGTTCGCAATCCACGACGCTGCTCTTTAATCCCGACGCGGCCACCATCCTGAACACGCGCATGCCGCTCGCGCTGCTCGCCGACGCGGCAGAAGACAAAAATCTTCCCCGCAATCTCAGCTTCCAGATCGCGCAATCCACGTGGACTCGCGCCGTGCTGCTCAACCAAACTGACATCGCAAAACGCATGTCGCCCATCCTTATCGGCTGCTACCCCTCATGGAAGCAGTGGCTGGATGGCTACAACTCCGCCGCCAGCACAAGCGACCGCCGCGCCGCCGGCCTGCTCGCGCTGATGCGCTTTCCCTCGAACGCGCCGCTGGTCCGGGCGGGCATCGAGCGCGAAGACGGCTTCGCCGGCTACAGCATGTATCGAGACAACTGGTGGTCTGCCAGCGATACCGCTCAGCCCGCCTCCTCGGAAAACCCCAACGGCAGGGCCGCCACCTTCTTCGGCACGCAACCCGCCAGCCCGTCCGTGCTCCCCGACCCACCCTTCCTCACGGCAGCCGACCGCGCCGTCGCGGAGCGCGAGATCGCCGCTTTACGCGAGACGCCCTGCGCGTCGGACTACTTCGCTGCCGCCGCGCTCGACTGGCAGAAGCAGCATCCGGCCGACCCACGCACCCCGGACCTTCTCGGCTTCGCCGAGCGCGCCGTCCGCAACGGCTGCCGGACGAAGGCCACGCCGGACCTCAACCACCGCCTCTTCGTCATTGTGCAGACGCAATATCCAAAGAGCGTATGGGCAAAGCGCTACACGAGCTGGGAGTGATCCGCGTTACATTGCTTTTCGCATCGTCAGGCGAACCCGCAGCGCCGCAGTAGCGCTTTGAAGCGCTCATGCTGGCGCAGCGGATCCCACTTCGCGTCGATGGGCAGGAATACCAGATGGGTATCGCGCACTGCGTATCCGAGTTCCAACTTATCCAGCGCCGCTTCGTACTCTTCCAGGCCCAGATGCACCAGAGCGATACAGTAGGGCGCCAAAAATCGCTCGCGGGAGAGCTCCTCCAGTACCTGAAGAATCTCCCGCGCCTCCGCGATTCGGCCTGTCCGCGCAAACAAATAAGCGCGCAGCGCAATGGTCTTCGTATTGTTGTGGCTGAAGCGTGCGGCATCCGCCAACGCCTCCAGCGCCTGCTCTGGTTGTCCCAGTGAGACGCAGGCCTGCGCAAGCTGCCAGTGCCCGATCCAGAACACCGGGTCCACAATGATCGCCTGCCGTGCCCAGCGCGCTGCGGCAGCAAAGTCCCGCGCTCCATAGGCCACCTGCGCGGAGAGCGCGTGATGCATCGCATACAGCGGGTCAAGCTCGCGGGCGCGGCGCATCGGGCCTTCTGCCTCCGCGTGGCGGCCCATGTGTGAGCGGACGACTCCGAGCATGCGGTGGGCCAGCGGATAATTCGGATCCAGCTCGATCGCCCGCAAATATGCCTGCTCCGCGCCGGGCCAGTCCCAGTCCAGCCAGAATTTGAGAAACGCCAGCGAAGTCTGGGCTTCTGCCATATCGGGCGCCAGGCGCACTGCGCGACCGGCCGCATCCTGCGCTTTGGGCCAGACGATGCGCGGGTCTCCGTCGCCGCTTACCGGGTTCGAGGCATAAGCATCCGCCAGCCCCGACCAGGCAAGCGCGTATTCCGGATCGAGCGCGGTCGCACGCTGGAAATACTCGACGGCGCTGCGCGTGCCCGTGGGATTGAGCTGGTACCAGAAGTGTCGCCCATGCAGGTAAAGGTCATACGCCTCGGCGTGACTTGTCTGGCGGCGCAGCATTGCGTCCAGGCGCGCTGGTGAAAGCCGCAGCCGCACCTGCTCGGCAATCGTGAAACTGAGCTCGCGCTGGAACGCCAGAATGCTTGCGGGCTCGCTGTCGTATGACCCCGACCACATTTGCGATTGGTCGCGCACGCGGATCAACTTGGAGGTAATGCGCAATCGCGGCCCCTCCGCGCGCAGCGAGCTCTCGACCAGATACCCGACGTCGAGGTCGCTGCCGATCTCTGCCAGGGACTTCGCCGTGTCGCGATAGCGCATGACCGATGTGCGCCCAATGACGCTGAAATGGTCCGGCGCTACCTGTCCCATTGCGGCAATCGTCTCCTCCGTCAGCCCATCCACCAGGTACGCGCGTCCCGCGTCGCCGGTCATGTTCTCGAAGGGAAGCACCGCAAGCGCCACCCGCGTCCGGTGGTTTGTCGAGGATTCCGCCTTTGCGCCGCCAACGCTGACCACCGTCGCGGTGAACTGGTAGCCTCTGCCCGGAATCGTTGCGATGTAGCGGTTCTCTCCGCGCTTCTCACCCAGCAGCCGGCGCAGCGTGGAGATGTTCTGATTCAGGTTGTTCTCTTCAACGATGGTGTCCGGCCACACCGCCCGCATCAGCGCTTCCTTGCTGAAGGTCTCGCCGGCGTGCTCCAGCATGTAGAGCAGCGTGTCGAACACTTTGGGAGTCAGCGGAATCACTTTTCCGCCTTCGAGCAGCACACGCTTGCCGGTATCGAGTTGGAAGCCACCGAACTCGTAGATGGGGCCTCCCGCCTTATGCATAGCGCCCGTGGTCCCTTTCAGAAGAATTCAGAAATCTTCAGCGCTATGCCAAAGACATTGCCATGCCGCCCCATGGAGGATGTGGCTGCATAACCGGAGATTAAGCCGGAGCGAGCGCGAAGCGCGAGGAGAAAACAGCCATGAAATTGACCTTGAGTGTGAATCGTATCCAACAAACAACCGCAGCGGTGGTACTGATGGCCGCCTGCCTGGCCGCATTGCCCTTTACCGCCAGGGCGCAAAACGATAATGACCGGCACGCCGCCGGCACTGCGCTGGTAGGAACCTGGACCTTCCAGATCACGCTGCGCGACTGCTCCTCCGGAGCGCAGCTAGGTGCCCCGTTCTACTCCCTGCTCACCTTTAACGAGGGTGGCACCATGACGGAGACCACCGCCAACCCTATGTTCTATCCCGCAGAGCGTGGGCCGGGACACGGGGTGTGGTCGCACGTGAAAGGCGGCGGATACGGGGATGCAAGCGATCGCCGCTATCAGGCGAGATCGCTGGCCCTGATCACCGTCAACGGCGTTCTCGCCCAGGAACAGATCATCCGGCAGAACATCCAGATGGGCAACAACCCTAATACTTTACAGACGACGTCCGCATCGGTTGAGTTCTACAAACCGGACGGCACGCTCGTCCGCAAAGGCTGCGCGACCGCGCGGGGGACTCGGTTCTAGGCTCATCCGAAATCCGGGCCGGCCTCGGCACGGCCCGGAACCACCGCGCACCGGCGCCTTGCAGGTACTTTGCTCGGGGGACGCTGACTTCCACTTGCTATCATGGAGGCAGGCGCATGCCACGTTGGCCAACTCCGGTCCCGGCAAGCCAGCGCCCTTCTCGCTCATGCAGCTGCCCCGAATCTTCGCCGCGAGTCTCCTGTGCCCCTGAGCACCGCTGAGGTCGGCCTTCCCGCCGTTCCCGACCAGGACGCTGCGATCCTGACGCAGGACAGCCTGGCGCCGGAGTCTGTTCCAGAGGGCCAGCCGCGCCGGCGCGCCAAGGCCGCGCCGAACCTGCTAACCGACTACATCGAACTTTTCAAGGCGCGCGTCACCGCCCTGGTCGTCATCACCGCGTGGGCCGGCTTCTATCTCGGCTCCGTCCGCTCCGGCATTCCCAGTTTCCACATCGGCCTGCTCGAAACCCTGGCCGGCATCGGACTCATCTCCGCCGGCGCCGCCGCGCTCAATGAGGTGCTGGAGCGCAAATCCGACGCCCGCATGATTCGGACGGCAGGGCGGCCATTGGCGACAGGACGCATCAGCCTGCCCCATGGCCTGCTGGTTGCGTTCGCCACAACCCTTCTCGGCTCGCTGATTCTGCTGCGCTTCACCAACCTGGTCACCGTGGCACTCGGCCTGCTGACTGTCTTCACCTACGTTGCGGTCTATACGCCGCTCAAATATCGCTCGACGCTCGCGACCTTCGTCGGCGCATTCCCGGGCGCCATGGGTCCCCTGCTGGGCTGGACCGCCGCACGCGGCCAAATCGAATGGCCCGCCGTCGCGCTTTTCGCCATCCTCTTCGTCTGGCAGTTCCCGCATTTCATGGCCATCGCCTGGCTCTATCGTGAGGATTACGGCCGCGCCGGCATCCGCATGCTGCCGGTGGTCGAGCCCGATGGCTGGTCGACCGTCGTCGAGGCGCTGATCTACGCCGTCCTGATGATTCCGGTCTCGTTGCTGCCGTGGTACTTCGACATCTCCGGCCGCATCTATGCCGTCGCCGCGCTCGTTCTCGGGCTCGGTTATCTCTTCTATACGATCCGCTTCGCGAAGATTCTGAAAGCTCCCTCATTCGCAGCATCGCGCCCCCATGCCCGCGCGCTGCTCAAGGCCAGCGTTCTGTATCTGCCGCTGTTGCTCATCATCATGATGCTGGATGCCACAGCAGGAAGGAGATAGCCGTTCCCATGTCCTCGGCCACACTGGAGCCCGCCACCGTAGCTGCCGTCGCCGCAACTCCCAGCGACCCCATCGTGCTCTCGTCGCTTACTCACGACTACGGCACACGCGTCGCGCTGGATCATCTTTCCTTTTCGGTCGCGCCGGCGCAGATCTTCGGCCTGCTCGGTCCTAACGGCTCCGGCAAGACCACGCTCTTCCGCATTCTTTCCACGCTCATGGTTCCATCGGGCGGCACCGCCACCATCCGCGGCTTCAATGTCGCGAAAGAACCCGGGCAGGTTCGCCAGCAGACCGGCATCGTGTTCCAGTCGCGCTCGCTCGACATCAAGCTCACCATCGAAGAGAACCTGCGCCACGCCGGCCATCTCTACGGCCTCAGCGGCAAGCATCTCCGCCTGCGCATCGACGATGTGCTTCGCCGCGTCGCCCTCAGCGATCGCCGCAAGGATTACGTCGAGACCCTCTCCGGCGGCATGCAGCGCCGCGTCGAGCTGGCCAAGGGCCTCATCCACTCGCCCGCCGTGCTGCTGCTGGATGAGCCCACCACCGGCCTTGACCCCGGCGCGCGCCTCGACCTCTGGCAATACCTCCGCATGCTGCGCGACGAGGAAGGCGTCACTGTGCTGGTCACCACGCACCTGATGGAAGAGGCGGAGTACTGCGATCGCCTCGCCATCCTGAGCGAAGGCAAGCTGGTCGCACTCGGCTCGCCGGAAGAGCTGAAATCCACTATCGGCGGCGATGTCGTCCTCTTCGAAACCGAAAGCGAAGATGCAGCGCAGTCACTGGCCGCACGCATGGCCGGCCGCTTTGAAGTGGCGCCAACCGTATTCGGCAACACCGTTCGCCTGGAGCGCGAGAACGGACACCGCTTCCTCACCGCCGTGCTCGACGCCTTTCCCGGCGAGGTCCGCGCTGTCTCCGTGTCGCGTCCGCGCCTCGAAGATGTCTTCATCCAGCGCACCGGACACCGCTTCTGGACGGAAGCGACCGACGGCAGCGTGAAGGAAAAGGAGGGCATCGACTAAATGGCCACCATCGCGACAACCGCACCCCGTCAGCACGCAATTCGAACCGCGCGTCCCAGCCTCTGGATCTCCTCCTACTCGTTGTGGCAGCGCGAAATCGTGCGCTTCTATCGCCAGCGCGCGCGCGTCATCGGCGTTATCGCCTCGCCGCTGCTCTTCTGGGTCGCCTTCGGAGCGGGCTTTTCGAACTCGTTCTCGTCCGGCAACTCCGGCGCCAGCGGCCATGCCTTCGGGTACTTCTTTCCCGGCGCCATCGTCATGATCGTGCTCTTCACCGCGATCTTCTCCATGATGTCGCTCATCCAGGACCGCAACGAAGGCTTTCTGCTGACCGTGCTTGCTTCGCCCGCGTCGCGCTCGGCCATCGTGCTCGGGAAAGTGCTGGGGGGCGCCACGCTGGCTGCGATTCAGGGACTCATCTTCCTGCTCTTCTCGCCGCTCGCCGGTGTTCACCCCACGTTCGCAGGCGTGCTCCTCGCGGCCGCCGTCGTCCTGCTCATCAGCTTTGAGATCACCGCGCTCGGCTTCACCATCGCGTGGCCAATGGATTCGACGCAGGCCTTCCACGCCATCGTCAACCTCATCCTGCTGCCGCTGTGGCTGCTCTCCGGCGCGCTCTTCCCGGCCGACAAGGCCTCCGGCTGGCTGCGCGACATCATGCTCGCCAACCCGCTCACCTATGGCGTCGACGCGCTGCGCAACGGCCTCGATCCCGCCGCGCACACCGACCACACCGTGCTGGTGAACGTCGCAGTCACGGTAGCCTTCTGCCTCGTCACCTTCGTGACCTCCTGGGCAGTCGTCAACCGCCGCACCAACAAACCTGCTGCCTGAAGCCATGGCCACTGCTCTGGAGTCCGCGAACAAACCCGCCGCCTTCCCCACCGGCATCGCCGTCGGCGCCATTCTCGCGGTTTCCGCGCTGGCATCCGCATTTCTCTTCTGGCTGGTCTATGCCCACCATGCGCCGGATGCCTACAACATGCGCCTGCGCTTCCTGCCCGCACTCAACGCGCTCTTCAA
This sequence comes from uncultured Acidobacteriaceae bacterium, assembly GCA_963758545.1. GTDB lineage: Bacteria > Acidobacteriota > Terriglobia > Terriglobales > Acidobacteriaceae > KBS-83. The sequence continues at coordinate 289,386 of CAVWVY010000004.1, forward strand.
CGGCCTCAGCGCCATCGCGCTCATCACCGGCTTTCTGCTCATCCGCCGCAAGCGCGTCGCCGCACACCGCGCCGCCATGCTGACGGCCTTCGCCTTCTCCACGCTCTTCCTCATCAGCTACATCACCAACCACTGGCTGCACGGCGACATGCGCTTTCCCGGCCCGCACAACGCCATCTGGATGGCCTACATCGCGATCCTTGTCAGCCACATTCTGCTCTCGGTCGTCGCGCTGCCCCTGGTGCTCATCACGCTCTTCCTCGCGCTCACGCGGCGCTTCGCAACGCATCGCAAAGTCGCCCGCTGGACCTACCCCATCTGGCTCTATGTCTCCGTCACCGGCGTGATCGTGGGCGCCATGCTCGCCGGCTGGCACGGATAACGCATCATGTCGACGCCCGTCACCAATCCGGCCCACGATAGCGACACCAACACGCAGGCCGTCCCGCGCGTTCGCGCCAGCCGCCCTCCGCTGCCCGACGATGGTACCCGCCAGCTTCTACAGGGAGCGTTCTGGACCCTACTTACCGGCATCCTTGCCGCGCTTGCCACACGTTTCCTCTTCGGCGGCCTCGGCATCCACGGCCCGCATACCAATGCCGGCTGGATCGCGCTGATCGTCACCATGATGTGTCTGCCGTTCGGCCTTATGCTCCTGGTGTTAGGCGGCGCCAAATATCTGCGCAACCGCCGCCTCTCCCGCACGTCCCGCTAGGACTGCGCGCGCCTACGCATAAGGCGCAGGCAGACCGAGCGCCGAGGCGATGCTCCCGCATCTCCCATTCCTGATGAGTGCGAATGCGCACTTCGCTTTGCGGGATGGCGCGGCAGAGCAGCACAAACCCCGCCGCCTCATCTTCGGCAAAGTATGAGGCCGGGTCATCGTGCTCCACGCTGCCTTCCAGCAGCCGCCCCGCGCAGGTGAGACACCGCCCCTGGTGACAGATCGCCGGCAGCAGTATGCCCTGCCTCGCGGCTGCATCCCAGATGTGCTCATCCTCGCCGCACTCGATCGCAAGGGTCCCCTCCGGCGTTTCAAGAGCAACCTGCTGGACCCGTCGTCCTGTCATTTCAGCTTCGATGCGCGAATACAAAAATCCTTATGGGTTATAGAAGCGGCGGTTCTTGCTGTATGGCGCCTCGCCCGGTTCGCCGCGGCGGAAGTGTCCGGATGGGATCGACTTTCCATCGCGCTCATGAGCCAGCAGTTCGATGAACCACGCTTCGTGCTCGACCTCTTCGTTCAGAATGCGCGCCGCCATGTCGTAGGTCCGCGGATCCTTCCCGAAAGTCATGTCGCAGATCGCAGTCCAGCTTCGGATCGCGCACCGCTCCGATTCCAGCAGCAGCGTGAGAATGTTCACCGCCGTTGGCGGATCGGGAAGCTTGGCGGGAGTGCAGCCGGCCTGGTCGTGAAATTCGGGAAGGCTATTGGGCAGGTTGCCGCCCAGTTCATAAATGCGCGGAACGATTAGCTCCCAGTGTGCGCGGTCTTCCAGCCGCGCATCCTCGCAGATTTCCTTATAGTCTTCGTGTCCAGCCAGATGCATGCGCAGGATCGTGTAGTAGTAGTACGTGCTCGAGAACTCCGCGGCGGCGTTGGCCACCAGCATCTTGATCAATTTTTCTACATCCACACCACGAGCGCGGATGACCTCGACGCCCACCCGCTGCGTGACGTCGCCTGGTTGCACTGTTCCTGATGTAGCCATCGAATCTCCTTTCCACGGTTGGCTTCATGATTGGCTTCGCGCAGTAAATACGCCATCTTTGACGTCTAGACCGGCCGATGCCAGGAATGACTCTGCCTTTTAGCTAGGTGCAGTTGCGGAGCGCGCGAGTTGCCTCCCCGTCGGTCTTGTTTTTGTGTCCGCCGTCGATTCTGAAAGCGCTTCCTCGCCCACTGTCGCTAAGAGGGGTCCACTTGCACGCTGCGGAAATACCGGCCACTTTCGGAGCGAAACAGAATCCACGCAATCACGGCAAAGAACAGCCATGGATCGCGAATTCCGGAATCGGATGAAACGTGCTCAGGACGACGTGGAATGCGATCCAGGCAAGCGTAAGCCAGCGTGCCCAGTTCTGCCCGCGCAGCAGCAATGCTCCGCAAAGAATCGCCGCCAGTTCGGTGAGTTCCACCCATACAGCGTCCTGTTGCCACGTCACCAACTCGCGGAAATGTGCAGCGAAGCCGATTGCGCCAACCGCCAGATACACGCAAGCGAGAATCGTTACCGAGACCGGGCGTTTCATGGCAGCATCTCCAGCACCGCATCGCTGGGCTCCATAGCCTCGGCGTCCGGAGACAGAATGCGACCCAGCCTCCAGCAGCGCCTGTACGGTGCCTACATAATCCCCCGTTTCTCGATGCCAGCCATTCCCCGAGCCATACAGTGCCCACGCGAGCGCAGTCCCCGCATACTCGATCGATTTCAACTCCAGCGCCGGATGGAACCGCAGAATCTCGCGAGCCATCTCCACATTGCCGTGGAATCCCGCCCAGTGCAGCGCCGTCGCGCCCATCTCTCCCGGAGTATCCACCGGCCAACCCGCTTCGAGCATCAGCCGCACCGCTTGTGTGTTGTTATTCTGGGCGGCATTCGGCAGCTTTTGCTGCTCTGCTTCGGAGAGTGTCTTTGCCGCATCCGGATGCTTCGCCAGAAACTCGTGGAACACTGTTTCGTCGCCCAGTTCACATGCCAACGACAGCTTCAGATCCTCCGGGGTCCGCTCCATCAGCAACTGGAATACATCCTCGTGGCCGAAGTCGCGGGCCACAGAGTGCGCCGTGCGATGCGACCCCAGAGTCCAGATGTAAATCGTGCCGCCCGCGCGCGGATCCTGCTTCGGAAACCACTCCTCCGACACGCTCATCCGGATGCAGCCTGGATCGTCGTCCAAATGACGGCGCACCAGATCCATGTCGCCGAGCGCCGCCGCCATCAGCAGATCCGTCCGGCATCCGCGCGACACCAGGTAGCGAGCGACATCCTGCCGGTCTTTCGGATAATGCCGCTTCTGATCAACACGCAGCATGTACTGGGCCGGCGTCGACTCGTGATCCACATCGCGCGCATCGATCTCGGCGCCGTTCGCCAGCAGAAACTCCGCCACCTCCACCGTCGAGGCAAAGTGCAGCGGGGTTTGACCGTCCCCGCCCTTCGCGTGAACCACGCTTGGATCCGCCGCCACCAGCTCACGCAGCTTCGGCATCATTCCCAGCCGCGCCGCAGCGTGCGCATCGATCACAGCGCCGCGTTCGACCAGAAAATCCACCAGGCTCGGATCGCAATCGTCCAGCACGCCAAATCCGCCGGCCCACCAGTCGGTTCGCTTCCGGATGTCAGCGCCTGCCTGCAGCAGCACATCAATCGTCGCCCGATCGCTCCGCTGCACCGCCGCAAACAACGCCTGCTGCGCCGAATCCGTAGTCGGGCAGCGGATCGTTGATCCTGGCCCGCAGCTCCGGATGCTGCTGGATCACTTCCCCTACCCGCGGAGCATCGCTGTCGCATACCGCAGCCTTCAGTGCCTCGGCCGGACTAAGGCTTAGCGCCTCCACGTGCGCTTTCAGCTTTGCCCAGGTGGCAAAGCCGTACTCGTTGGCAAGCGTGTGTTGCGCGTCGGCCAGTTTGCCCTGCTGCATCTTGCGCAGCAGTGCTTTGGCTTGCTTCTTCAGAAATTCCAGATTGGGTGTTTTCCGGTAGCTCACGAGACATAACTCCTCCTTCTATGGCCCGCGGTCCGCTACTGACGGGCAGAAGAGAGGTCGAATGCTCGCTGCTCAGAGACGCATTCAGGTGGGATATTCCCTTTCCGCGGACGGGCAGCAACCTGGTTTGCGGCTCCCACTATACCAAACCCGTTGCGATGACATCCGACCGGACTTTGCTTCTCGATGGACAATGAAACAAACGCTTGTCTACAATGGCCCGGCCATCCGGAGGCGCCATGTACTCGAAAGTCCTTTGCTCGCTTCTGCTTTCCGCCGCAGCACTTCTGCCCTTGCCCGCTCTCGCGCAAAAGGACGCCACGCTCTGGCTCACCAAACCCGACCGATCCGCGCTGCTCGCCGAACAGTCGCCCAAACTCGCCTTCAACAAAGAAGCCCCCACCGGGCAGGTCATTGACGTCAATAGCGCGAAGACCTACCAGACTATCGACGGATTTGGCTTCGCGCTTACCGGCGGCAGCGCCATGCTCCTTCACCACATGGACGCCGCCAAGCGCGCCGCGCTGCTCCACAATCTCTTCACCACGGAAGGCGACGGCATCGGCGTCAGCTATCTCCGCGTCACTATCGGCTCGTCGGACATGAACGACCACGTCTACTCCTACGACGACCTGGCGGAAGGCCAGACCGACCCAGACATGCAGCACTTCTCGCTCGCGCCCGACGAGACTGATGTCATCCCGATACTCAAGGAAATTCTCGCCATTGATCCGAAAATCAAAATCCTCGCCTCACCCTGGTCGGCGCCGCTGTGGATGAAGACTACGGGCAAAGCGCAGGGCGGCGTGCTGCTGCCGGAATACTTTCCCGCCTACGCGAAGTACTTCGTCAAGTACATAGAGGGCATGAAGGCCCACGGCATCGCCATCGATGCGCTCACCATTCAGAACGAGCCGCTCAACGAGAAGAACACGCCATCTATGGTGATGCTCGCCCCCGAGCAGGCCGACTTCATCGAGCACGATCTCGGCCCCGCCTTCCAGAAGGCCCGTATCCAGACCAAAATTCTCCTCTATGACCACAACCTCGACCACCCCGCTTACGTGACTTCCATCCTCAAGGATCCTGCGGCCGCCAAATACGTCGACGGCTCCGCCTGGCATCTCTACGGTGGCAAGGTCGAGGCGATGACTCAGGTGCACGATGCCTTCCCGGCGAAGAACATCTACTTCAGCGAGCAGTCCATCAACGATCGCCCCGGCGCGACCAGCATGGATATTGCAGGGCCGGTCGCACGCGTTCTCATCGGCGTAACACGTAACTGGAGCAGGAACGTTCTCCTTTGGAACCTGGCCGCCGATCCCAACGCCGGTCCCCACACAGACAACGGCGGCTGTCCCGTCTGCTATGGAGCGCTCACCATCGACGGCGACAACGTCACCCGCCTCGTCGCGTATTACGTCATCGGCCATGCGTCCAAGTTCGTGCCGCCGGGGTCTGTCCGTATCGACTCCAATGAGCTCGACACGCTTCCCAATGTCGCCTTCAAGACGCCGGAGGGAAAGACTGCCCTGATCGTCTCCAACCCGACCGGCAGCACCCAGAACTTCGCGGTCCGTGACAAGGGCAGTGCTTTCACCACGTCGCTCGATGCCGGCGCCGTCGGCACTTACGTCTGGTAAAGAGCCAAATCCTTTCCGCTCATCACTTATGTCGCCTAAAAACCCGCTCCCGCATCGCGAAGGCTTGCGGGCCGGCTTCTCCGAGAGTCAAAATGGAAGAGTACGAGCGAAAATAGCAGCGTCCGCCTGCCCTGGCGCATTCATTCGGCGCAGGGTGCAGTCAGAGTAGTATCCACCACGAAAGTTCCGACTCCTCCCGACACTGTTCCCGGCCCCGGGGCGAATGGTCGTCAAAAGGGCCAGACAAATTAAGCCAACAGGAGAGAAGCAATGCTGCGCATCAACGACGAAGCTCCCAATTTCACTGCCGAGACATCGCAGGGAACCATCAACTTCCACGACTGGATCGGCAACGGCTGGGCCATCCTGTTCTCGCATCCCAAGGACTTCACCCCGGTATGCACCACGGAGCTGGGCTACATGGCTGGCCTGCAGCCTGAGTTTGAGAAGCGCGGCTGCAAGATCATCGGGCTCAGCGTGGATCCGGTGAGCAGCCACGCCAAGTGGCTCGTCGACATCGAAGAGACGCAGGGGCACAAGGTCAACTACCCGATGATCGGCGATACGCAGTTGAAGGTCGCCCAGCTCTATGACATGCTGCCCGCCGAAGCCGGCGACACCTGCGAAGGCCGCACTCCGGCCACCAATGCCACCGTGCGCACTGTCTTCGTTGTCGGTCCTGACAAGAAAATCAAGCTGATGCTCAGCTATCCCATGAGCACGGGCCGCAACTTCGACGAGATCCTGCGCGTGCTCGACTCACTGCAGCTCACCGCCAAGGAGCAAGTGTCCACGCCGGTGAACTGGAAGCCGGGCGAAGACGTCGTCATCGCCGGCTCCGTCAGCGACGAGGAAGCCAAGAAGAAGTATCCGCAGGGATGGAAGGCTCCCAAGCCTTACATGCGGCTCGTCAGCCTGGAGAAGAAGCCCGAGCCCGTGGGTGCTAAGTGATCTTTAGGCAGTTCTATCTGCCGTGCCTGGCGCACGCCTCCTATCTCATTGGAGACGAAGCTACGGGCACGGCAGCCGTGGTCGATCCGCAACGCGACACGGACCAGTACATCGCGTTTGCCTCCGAACACGGGCTGAAGATCAAGCACGTCTTTCTCACGCACTTGCACGCGGACTTCGTCGCCGGCCACCTGGAGCTGCGCGATCGTGTGGGCGCCACTATCTATCTCGGCAGCACGGCGAAGACCGCTTACGCCTTCACGCCGCTTCACGATGGCGACATTCTCGAATTCGGCCGCGTACGCCTGAAGGCGCTCGAGACGCCGGGGCACACGCCGGAGTCCGTCTCGATCGTCGTCTATGACCTCGACGCCAGCGATACCGTGCCTCACGCCGTGCTCACCGGCGATACATTGTTCATCGGCGACGTCGGGCGCCCCGACCTGCGCGTCGCGCTTGGCTGGTCGGCCACGGAGCTCGGCGGCATGCTCTTCGATTCGCTGCATAAAAAGCTGCTGCCGCTGCCGGACCAGAGCCTGATCTATCCCGCCCACGGCGCGGGCTCGCTGTGCGGCAAGGCCATCAGCAAGGAAACGGTCTCCACGCTCGGCGAACAGCGGCACACGAACTACGCGCTGCAGCCCATGACCAGGGAAGCCTTCATCGGCGTCGTCACTGCCGATCAACCGGAGGCTCCGGCATACTTCACCTACGACGCTGTTCTCAACAGCCAGGAAAGGCCCACGCTGGACCAGACGCTGGCGCGCGAGATGAAGCCGCTCGCGCTCGACACCGTTCTGGCCATGCAGGCGGAGCAGGCACACAGGTTGGCGTGCAGGGCGGGGTGCAGGTCTTAGACACGCGCGATCCCGAGGTATTTGCCGCCGCGCATCTCGCCGGCAGCATCAACGTCGGCCTTGCCGGCCAATATGCAACATGGGCCGGAACCGTGCTCGACCCCGCGCGCCCCATCATCATCATCGCGGCCCCCGGACGCGAGCACGAATCGGCCATCCGGCTCGGCCGCATCGGCTTCGATCACGTGGCCGGCTATCTGGAGAACGGATTGCGCGCGCTCGATTCGCGCCCCGACCTGATCGCCTTCACCGAGCACCTCAGCGCGCAATCCGCCGCCCAGCGCCTCTCGTCCACGCAGCCGCCGTTGGTCATCGATGTCCGCACGCCGCGTGAGCACGAGCAGAAGCACATCGACGGCAGCGTCTCCATCCCGCTCAATCGCCTCGCGGACCATATGCAGTCGCTGCCCAAGGATCGCCCCCTGCTGATCTACTGCGCGGGCGGCTATCGCTCCTCGCTGGCCGCCAGCCTGCTGCAGCGGGCTGGATTCAGTTCCGTAGCCGAGATCGCCGGCGGCTTCGCAGCATGGGAGGCGGCAAAGCTGCCCGTCGCCGCGCCAGTTCCCGGGTCATAGAAACAAATCGGGGTCCGCAAGCGAAAGGGTGGGATGAAGCCAGCGCCGCGAGCCCAGTCCCCAGCTCCCAATCGTATTTTTTCGAACCTTTCTGTCCCCTACGGCATCCATATTTCGTGCCTCGCCACCGCCATCTCGTAGCCCTTGCTATCGCCGCCCTCGTGTCCCCGCTCGCGTACGCGCAAACCGCACAGCAGATCGTTCAGCAGGTCGTCGACACCGAGCGCGCCGAGAACAAAACCGACCACTCGCAGTGGGTCTATCTCGATCACTCCGTGAAATCGAAGGAGCAGCTTCTGGAGTGGGTCGCCACCACGCCGCACGGCGATGTCGACCGCGTCCTGGTGAAAAACGGCAGCGAGGTGCCCGAGCCGGAGCAGCAGTCGTTCATCCAGAAATTCCTGGCCGACCCACACGCGCAGAAGAAGCAGATCGCGGAGAGCGCGCACGACTCTCAACAGGTCGATGACCTGCTCCGCCTCCTGCCCGACGGCTTCGTCTGGACCGTCGTCCGCAGCACGCCTGACGAAACCACACTGCATTTCGTGCCCAATCCCAGCTTCCATCCGCCCACGCATGAGGCGCGTGTCTTCGCCGCGGCCACGGGCGACCTCGTCGCCGACAATCACCAGCACCGCATTCGCAGCGTGCACGGCACTCTGGTCCACGACGTCACATTTGGAGCGGGCCTTCTCGGCCGCCTCAAGCAGGGCGGCTCCTTCGCCATCGAACAGCAGCAGGTCGCCCCGTCGATCTGGCAGCTCACGCTGATTCACATTCATCTGGAAGGCAACGCGCTTTTCTTCAAGAGCATTTCCTTCCAGGAGGACGACGATCGCTCCCGCTTCACCGCACAGCAGAGACGACGTCACCCTCAACCAGGCCGCGCAAAACGTAATGCGCCAGCCCGGCAGCGCCCTGCAAACCGCATCGCGCTGAAAGAGACGTCGCCGGTGCCCCCCATCTCGATGAGATGTGTCGCCGCATTTTCCGAAATTCGAATACGCAACTTGGGCACGTTACGTTGTAACGCCGCGCAATCCTGATTGCATATCTTTCACTCCGGTCCGGAGAATGATCGCGCAACTCAATCGCATGCTCTCTGGAGAGACCGAGTGCTCTATCGCGTGGATTACACGCTCGCAGTGCTGCTCGCCGGCTTTCTCATCGGCTTGGCAGCCGGCCGCCGAGTCGCGCACTTCCCCGTTGAGGTCGTCGCGCGCACGTACTTCGAAATCGTTCTCGTCCTGCTCGGACTGCGCCTTGTCTGCCTGATCGGCTATGCAATGCAGCCGCAAACCAGTGCATGGAATATGGCGCTCGGCACAACATTGGATATATTCACGCTTCTCTTTGCCGCGCTCTTCGGCCTCGCACTCCGTCGGAGTCGTCGCGGACTCCTCACAGAAGACGCGGTCTTCTCGGCGCTGGTCCTTGCCACAGCCTTCTTCTTCGCCATGACTGGTGTCGGCAAAGCATTCTCCATGGACTGGATGACTAATTTCTTCCATCAGTCCGGTTATTCCGTGGCCTTTCTCAAGAGCATCATGATCGTCGAGGTTTTCGCCGCCCTCGCCATGCTCGTACCAGCTACCGTAATGCCGGCGATTCTTGTACTCACTGTCGATATGTTCGGCGCCATCTATACGCACATACACAACGGCGATCCACTCAACGACAGCACCGACGCCATCCGCGAACTGATTCAGCTCGCGGCGATCGCCATCTTCTGGACCATGCGCCGCCCCGCACCGGACAAAGCGCCCCGCCGCATCCCGTGGCTCGCAGTGGCGACGGGCGGAGCGCTCTGCCTTGTGATCGCAGTCGCTGGAGGAATTCTGATGCGGCATGCCCATCCGTAAGCCACGCCCAGACGCAAGATCCTTCCCGCTATTCGCTCCGCAGCACTTCCATCGGATTCACACGCGCTGCTCTCCATGCCGGAGCCATCGCCGCAATCGCGCTGACCAGCAGCAGCACCCCTGCGGTCGCGCTGAAGGCCCACGGATCCAGTGCGCTCACCCCGAACAGGAATGCGCGTACGGCGCGTCCCGCCGGCCACGCGGCAGCACATCCGATCGCGACGCCCAGCAGCACCATCATGGCCGCCTGCCGCACCACCAGCTTTGTCGCGCCCCTGCGCGAGGATCCCAGCGCCATGCGGATGCCGATCTCTCTCCGCCGTTGGGTGACGGTGTATGACAGCACACCGTAAATTCCGATTGTCGCCAGCAACAGCGCCACGGCTCCAAAGCTCGATACCAGCCGCAACGCCAGCCGGCGCTCACTCAGCGACGCCGCAATCGATTCTTCCATCGGCTGCATGCTCATCTCTGCCATGCCGGGAGCAGTCCTCTGGATCGCCTCTCGCAGCTCGGCATTCAGCGTTCCTTGCGGCAGACGCGAGCGAACTGCAAACTCCGAAGTCAGGTTGAACAGCTGCACAAACATGGACCCCTTCGGCAACTGCCGGTAATCCAGATACACCATCGGCTCGAACGGCGCTCCCAGATCGCCGCCCTGCATCTCGTTCTGCACCACGCCGACAACATTCATTGGCTGCAGGAATGGCATGTCCGCATCGGTGTCATGCGGCCCGCGACTGAACTTCACCGTGGCCCCGATCGGATTTCTATTGCCAAAAAATCTCCGGACAAATTCCTGGTTCACCAGCACCACGATCGCGCCGCTCCCATCGTCCCGCGGCAAAAAATCGCGCCCCCGGATTAAACGTAATCCGCTCGCGTGTACAAAATTCGAGCTCACCAGGCTGTAAGAAGCCGAGTCGCCTTCGCGGTGTTTACGTCCGCTCACATCGGTCGCCCCGTTAAGTCCCATGTTGAAACTTGAAAAAGGCACGGCGCTCTGCATCGTCGCCGCGTCCACGCCCGGGAGCGCCGCAAAAGTAGCCAGCAGCTTGCCTACTGTCTGCCTCGTCACTTCCGGATCCTGATGCTGGTCCTGCTGCATCAGTGCAACCGTAGTAACGTTCTGCGGGTCAAAGCCCAGTGGCACATCCTCCAACGCGCGCAGCGTCTTCACAAACAGCGCGCTCACCATCAGCAGCACGCATGTCAGCCCCACCTGCACTATGACCAGCAGGCCGGGGACGCGGGAGGTGCGCGTTGCATGGTTGGCGCGCATGGCTGATGCGGCAGAGGCATTTCGAATCTGGGGTAGCGGAGCAATGGAAGCCAATGCCCCTGCTCCCAATGCCAGCAGCGCGCAGGCTCCAAATATCAGCGGATGCACCGTCAGCTCTTCAAACCGCGAATACCGCGCCGCATATGCCGTTCGCGCCACCCCCACCAGCAGATATGCGATCCCGCCCCCCAGCACCGCACCCGCCAGCGAGACGACCACGCTCTGCGTCAGCGCCTGTTGCACCAGCCGCCCGCGGCTGGCTCCTAGCGCGGCGCGTACGTGCATCTCCGGCATCCGTCCCGCCGCCCGCACAATTTGCAGGTTCGCAGCATTCGCGCACGCTATCAGCAGCAGCACCGCGCAACCGCCCAGCAACGCCAGCAAGCCTGTTCGCAGGCCGCCAGTCAGGTAATCGGAGTAGGAAAACACATCCGGGACCTGCGGGTTCGGGTCTCCCGCTCCCGCTTGATGCAGAAACAGGCTGCGCAGTTCCTCTGTCGCCTGCTGCTTTGTCACCTCCGGCTTCAGCCGCGCCAGCACCATTGCCGCATCATCAAACACCCCGGACTGGGCGCCTTTGCGCAGCGACATCGGCACATACACCATCGGCGCCTGGACGCCCTGCGGGAAGTGCACACCATCGGATAGCACACCGATTACGGTTCGCGACTGTCCCAGGACCTTGATGGTGCTGCCCACAGGGTGCTCCATGGCGTGCATTCGCTCGCGCGCAAATGCCGCATTTACCACGGCAACCGGCGCTTCCGCATCGCCTGCTCTCATCACGCGGCCACGTCGTGCCTGGACGCCCAGCATCTCGAACAGGTTTGGCGTCGCCTCCACCATGACCGCCATGCGCGTTCCGTCCTCCGTCCCAACCGGCGCTGGCTCGGACCGATACCCGCTCACCTCCCGGAACAGCCGCGTCTCGCGACGGATCTGCTCTACTTGGGCAAAGGACAGCAGGAAGGTCGGCCCATCGTGCACGTGCTTGCCGGAGATCATCACCAACTCTTCCGGATGCGGCAGCCTAACCGGTCGCAGCAGGACCGAGTCGACCACCGCCAGCATGGCCGTTACGGCGCCCAGCCCAACAGTCAGCGTCACCACCAAGGTCACCGCATACCCCGGTGCATTCTTGAGCCCTCGCAATGCATACCGCACATCGAGCCAAACATTGCTACAGAAGCCCACGAATCTATCCGCCATGCCAACCTCCGGCCCGTCGCCCATTCCCAGCCAGCCTATCGCGTATTTCTCCGGCCGGTAATTTTCCGGGCAACGCGCTGTGGCTTGAACCGTCCTTCTTTTCGGATCGACTGGGTTCCCGCAGCATTCCCGAATCGACCCAATGCAACCGAGCTGACCGCAAGAAAGTGCCAGATTCACCCACCCAATTCGCTACCATGGAAATAGGGAGAAATCCGGAGCATCAAATGACCTCCGGACGGGCCGGTCCTTCGCTCTTAAGTTCCATGGATAGACGAATTTACCGGTAAGTCTCCTGGATGGACGAATTTAGCCTTCGGAAGCGTCCCTAAGCAGATGATTCCAGGCAAGTTCCAGACGCCAGCCTCCGGTACCGGGAGGGGGGAGGGGGCAGGGTAACGTGACCCCTCTGCTATCCTCGTCGTTTAGGTCTCACGGAGAAGCGAATCATCATGGCAAAGAGCGTTAACAAGGTCATCCTGCTCGGCAACGTCGGCAAAGATCCCGAGGTCAATTTCCTACCCAGCGGCGCCGCCGTCGCGAAGTTTGGACTTGCTACCTCCGACCGATTTAAGGACAAGGGCGGCGAGTGGCAGGACCGCACGGAATGGCACAACCTGGTCGCCTTCGGGAAAGTGGCGGAGATCATTCGCGATTACGTAAAGAAAGGCGCCAAGCTCTACGTGGAAGGCAGCCTGCGCACCTCGTCCTGGGACGATAAGACGAGCGGCCAGAAACGGTACAAGACCGAGGTCATCGTCAATGACATTTCCCTGCTCTCCGGCCGTGGCGACGGCGAAGGCGGCGGGGGTGGCAGCTACAGCCGCCAGAGCAGCGGCGACAAGAGCGGCGGCTACGCGCAGCCGGCTCCGGACTACGGCGACACTGGCATCACCGACGAAGACATCCCGTTCTGAAGAAGTCCCGACTGAAAATAATAAGAGCCGGCAAATCGCCGGCTCTTTTATTTACGACTTGATTGCCCTTAGATAATCGGCGTCGATCTTGAGCGCTTCCTGCCAGGGAATGTCGAACTCCTCCTGTTCGACGAAGTAGTGCTTGATCTCGCCCTTCTTCGCCGCCGCAAAGATCGGCTTGTAGTCGATGCGGCCGTGGCCCAGTTGCGCCGCATGTGGCGGCGTCACGCCGGGCTGGAAGTCCTTCACGTGCAGCATGGAGATGCGATTGGAATATTTCTTCAGCAGCGCGACGGGATCGCCGCCGCCCACCACCACCCAGCCGCAATCCATCTCAAACGTAACCAGCGCGGGATCGGTGAGCTTCATCAGCTCGTCGTAAGGAGTCACCCCGTCCACTGCGACGAACTCCGGCGTGTGGTTGTGATAGCCGAAGCGGAAGCCCGCGGCCTTCACCTTCTTGCCCCAGGTGTTGAACTGCTCGGCATTCCATTTCCAGTCGTCGAGCGAGAAGCTGTGCTCGGCGCCCTGCGCCGGCGGGTTCTTGTGGCCGGGATACGAGCACACGATGTACTCCGCGCCCAGCGTCTTGTGGAACGCGAGGATATCGTCGAGCGTCTTCGAGAGCACGTCTGACGAATAGTGCGCGCTGACGCAACGCAGGCCGGCATCGGCCATCGCCTGCTTCACATCGCCGGCGGAGTGCCCGTAGAAGCCGGCTGCCTCCACCTGGCGGTAGCCGAGCGCCCCTAACTTCTTCAGAGTGCCGGCATAGTCCTTCGGCAGCTCCTGGCGCACCGAGTAGAGTTGGAGCCCGAGCGGGAGCCCGAAGGGTGAAGCCAGCCCTTGCCGGGTGGCCATGAGCGCATAAGCGGAAACCGCCGCGCTCGTCTGTAGAAAACGACGTCGAGTGTAAAGAGCCATAGGCCGACCATCATACCCAATTGGCCAATGCAATCAACTCGCAACAATTGGAGCCTTCAGCTCGAAACAATTTCCGAGAAATCGGCGATGCTCGAAAAGCGCGCCGCGACCTCGGCAATCAGCGACAAACGATTGCGCCGCAGCGCCGCGTCAGGAGCCATCACCATCACCTTGTCGAAGAACGCATCCACCGCCGGGCGCAGCGAGGCAATGCGCTCCAGCGCCTCGGCGTAGCGGCGCTCGCTGGCGCAGCCGCTCTACTTCCGGCGCGACTACGCTGAACTGCTGCATGCAGCGCACGCTCTTCGGCCTCCGCCAGCGCATTTGCAACTGCAGCGGTATCGTAAGGCTCGCCCTTCTCGCGCGCCTGCCGCAGGATGTTCTGGATGCGCTTGAACGCGGCCGAGATCGCGGCGAGGTGGCCTTCGGCGTCGGAGGCGCGCACCGCGGTCAGCGCCTTCGCGCGCGCGATGACATCGGCCACATCGTCGGCGCCGGCAGCCAGCACAGCATTCGCCACGTCGTAGCTGAAACCCATCACCTCACGCAGGTAGAAGTCGAGCCGCTCGCGGAAGAACGCCGCAACAGCAGAGGTCGCGGTCTCCGCCAGCGCATCCTGTTCCGGACTCGTCGCCAGCCGCTCCAGCTCGCTCAGCTTCAGCGGCAGGCCGGATTCCGCCAGAATGCGGATCACGCCATTGGCCGCGCGCCGCAGTCCAAACGGGTCCTTCGATCCCGTCGGCTCAAGCCCCAGCGCAAACATATCCACGATCGTCGCCATGCGATCGGCAAGTCCGAGCAGTTGCCCTTCCACAGTCGGCGGAATCGCATCGTCCGCCGCTGCGGGCCGGTACTGCCAATAGATCGCCTGCGCGACGCTCTCACGGCAGGCCTTCGGCGCGCGCATACAATCCGCCGATGATGCCTTGCAGCTCCGTAAACTCCTTCACCAGTTCCGCCGTCAGATCAGCTTTCGCCAGCCGCGTCGCGGTCAGCAGCGCGCTCTCGTCCACCGCGACACCGCGCGTACGCACCATCGTGGCCAGCGCCGTTGCGAGCCGCAGGTTCGTCTCGGTCTTGGCGTAGTAGCTGCCTAGGTCCTTCTGGAAGGTGACTGCCTTCAGCAGCTCCACGCGCTCGGCCAGCGGGGTCTTCTGATCGAAGGTCCAGAAGAACCGTGCATCGTTGAAGCGCGCGCGCAGTACGCGTTCGTTGCCGTGGCGGATGATCGCCTCGCCGGCCGCATCCACCTGCGTGTTCAGCACCGCCAGGAAATGCGGCGCCAGCTTGCCTGTCGCATCATCCACCGCGAAGTACTTCTGGTGATCGCGCATCACGGTCACCAGCACCTCATCCGGCAGATCGAGGTATTCGCGCTCGAAGGTGCCCAGCACGACGCTCGGCCATTCGGTAAGCTGCGTTACCGTCTCGACCAGCGGCTCGTCCTCGCGCCAGCGCGCGCCCTCAACCGTGCGCGTTACGCGATCCAGCGCCTTGCGAATACGCTCGCGCCGCATCGCGACATCGGCGATCACATATGCGGCTTCGAGCTTCGCTGCATACTCCGTCGGCCTGCCAATCGTAATCGGCGCATCGCCATGCAGCACGCGATGTCCATAGCTGACGCTGTTCGCCGTCTTGCCACCGAACTCCACCGGCGCCACAGCCGAGTCGAGCAGCGCAACCATCCACTGCACCGGCCGCACAAAGCGCTCCGGCTTCCCCGGCCGCCAGTACATGTTCTTGGGCCAGTAGATCTTCCCCAGCTCCGCCGGCAGCTTTTCTACCAGGATCTCCGCGGCGCTGCGTCCGGCCCTTGTCACTCGTAGCCGATACATATTCGCCCTTCGGCGTGGTCTGCTTTACCAGCGCATCGACCCCGACTCCGGCCTTTTTGGCAAAGGCCTGCGCCGCCGGCGTGGGCTGGCCGTCTTTGAACGCGATCTTCCACGCCGGACCGGTCAATTGCTCGGTCGCATCCTGCTGCCGCTCGAGCACGCCGCTGACCGTAACGGCAAGCCGCCGCGGCGTGGCGTAGCTGCGCACCGCGGCATTCGTATCCAATAGCCTCTCGGCCGCCAACAGATCCTTCACGCGCGTGGCCAGCTCCTGCTCCGCGCCCGCGATCATGCGCGCAGGAATCTCTTCCAGACCAATCTCAAACAGGAACTCTGCCATCTCTCTTCCTCTCGTAAGTATCAGGCAGTCAGCCCTGCGTGTTGTGCGTTTAGAGATGCGGCGTAGGCCCGTGCGACGCCGACCGTGAGATTGCGGATGCGCCCGATGATGCCCACCCGCTCCGTAACGCTGATGGCGCCCCGCGCATCGAGCAGATTAAAGAGATGCGAGCATTTCAGGCACAGGTCATACGCCGCGAGCACCGGCACGCGGTCGCGCTCTCGATGTGCAGCCTCATCCTCCCGCACCAGCGAGAGCAGCCCCTGGCACTCCTGCTCATACAGGCGGAAATGTTCCCACAGCTTTTGGACATCGGCGCGCTCGAAGTTATATGCGGAGAACTGGATCTCCTCCTGCATCCGCACCTCGCCATAGGTGATGGCACGCTTGGTCACCGGATCACGCGCCCACACGATGTCGTAGATCGAATCGACATCCTGCAGGAAGGCTGCAATGCGTTCCAGACCATAGGTCAGCTCCGCACAGATCGGATCGAGTTCCTGGCCGCCGCACTGCTGAAAGTAGGTGAATTGCGTGATCTCCAGGCCGTCGAGCATCACCTGCCAGCCCACGCCCCACGCGCCGCCCGCCGGCCACTCCCAGTTGTCTTCTTCGAACTTCAGGTCGTGCTCGCGCAGATCGACACCCATCGCGGCCAGCGATTCAAGGTAGATCTCCTGTACACGCTCCGGCGGCGGCTTCAGGATGACCTGAAACTGCGTGTGCTTGTAGAGGCGGTTCGGGTTCTCGCCGTAGCGGCCATCTGCCGGCCGGCGCGACGGTTGCGCATACGCCACTTTGAAAGGCGTCGGGCCAAGCACGCGAAGAAAGGTCTCCGGCGACATGGTGCCAGCGCCGACCTCCACGTCGTAGGGCTGCTGCAGCACGCATCCCCGGGCCGCCCAGAAGGTCTGCAGGTTAAAAAGGAGTTCCTGAAAGGTCAGTGCGCTTGCATTCGCCACATGCCGATTCTAAATGAGCACCGTCCGGCACCCTGCGCGGCGGCCCGGATATACTGCCGTTGCCGCCATGCGACTGCTGCCTGTTGCGATTGCCGTGCTGCTGTCCTCAGCTTCCGTGACGGCGCAGAACGCTCCGACAGCCGCAGAAAGCTCGCCATCGGAATACGCCGCGGCGCTGCGCAGCTATGAATCGTGCAGCTTTGACGATGGTTTGCAGATCGTCAAAATCGATTCCCTTCCGGCTGGCGTGCAGGAGCGCGTCGTCAATACAAGTCACGGACCGAAGACGATTCACATGCTCGCCGGAGACCGCATCCTGTTTGCCTATGGAGTCGGCGGGGACGTCTTCGCCAACACCAAGCCCGAGGCGCTTCCGGCCGCTACCTGGGATACGGAAAAGCAGAACCTGCTCGATGAAATCTCTGCCTTGCTCGCATCGCAGCCGGGCACCGCGCCCAATTCGAATCTACCGGCGACCATGCACGGTCTCGAAGTGCACGGCATCGACCGCAGCGAACTGAAGGGTGGTACGCTCGGCTTCTATCTGCTCTTGGATAACGCGCGGCACATCGCGACCAGCGTGTATCTGCTGAACCAGAAGCCGCTGACGCGCCGCTTTCAGACCATCGAGCAGTATCGCGACCTGCGCACGCGCTTTCTCGCAGCCTATACGGGCTGCATCGCACAGAACCAGGCGCTGCGAACGCCCGCCGTGAGGTGAATGCGGCTCTGCTACGAGCTGATGCGCACCAGTACGCAGGTGATATTGTCGCGACCGCCGGCTGCATTAGCGGCCGCTAACAAGGCCGCACAGGCCTTCTCCAGCTCCTCTGCAGAGCCTTCCAGAATGCCCGCAATCGCGGCATCGGTGAGTTCGCGCGTCAGGCCATCAGAAGCGATGAGATACAGGTCGCCCGGCTGGAGCAAGACTTCCTGAACATCCGTGACGACCTCGGCGCGTGTCCCAACTGCGCGCGTGATGACGTTCTGCATGGGCGAACGACGCGCCTGCTCGCGAGTCATGCGGCCGATGCGGACCTGCTCCTCCACCATCGAGTGGTCCTGCGTCAGCCGGTCCAGCATGCCTGCGCGCCAGCGATAACAGCGGCTGTCGCCCACATGACCCAGCCAGCCGGTGCCCTCGCCCAGTATGAGAGCCACCAGAGTGGTCCCCATGCCCTCCAGACGCCGGTCCTGCCGTGCGTGTTCGTAGACGGCGCTGTTGGCCAGCCGCACCGCCTCGCGGATCGCGGCAGCCCCGGGCTTGGCCTTTACCATGGCGGCGGCGGCCGTTTCGGCAGCCATATGACTCGCAGTCTCGCCTGCCGCAGCGCCGCCCATTCCGTCGCAGACGACAAATACAGCCGCCTCCGGCTGCATGACAAAGAAATCTTCATTCGCACGCCGCACGCGCCCGCGATCCGTAACGGCCGCGGCGGTCCATGCTGCTCCTCTGCTCACGGCCACGATGGCCTGCTGCTCTTCTGTCCGAGGATGCATAGCGCGCGAAGGTATCTCCGAGGGTGTTCCAGGAGCAGCTGACGGCTGAGCCGCAATTTTCCATCCTACCCGGTCAGAGCGGGTTTGGCACGCCTAGTCATCCGGAAAACACAGCGAGGGTCAAACGATGCCGCCTTTGACCTTGCTATGGTTGCGGCACAACCATTACCTGTACTCCGCTCGGCTCACCAGCCGAGTGATAGACCTGCTCGGTGGCCTTCTTGAAGTCCTCCGGCTTCGCGTGCGGGATGTCGGTAAAGGTCTGCGGATTGCGGTCGGTCAGCGGAAACCACGAGCTCTGCACCTGCACCATGATGCGGTGGCCCCTGCGGAAGGTGTGGTCCAGGTCGGGCATTTCGAACTCCAAATCCGTCACCTTGCCGGGTGTCAGCGGCTCCGGCTTCTCCCAGCTGTTGCGGAACTTGGCGCGCATCGGCTCGCCGCGCAGCAGCTCCTGGTAGCCGCCCATGTGCAGGGGCGGAGCGCCCAGGATGCGCTTGTTGCCGGAGCTTGTGCCCTCCGGGTCCGGATAGTCGCCGGGATAAACGTCGATGAGCTTCACGTCGAAATCGGAATCCGTGCCGCTGGACGCAATCTTCAGCTTTGGCGTGATCGGCCCGGCAATGGTTACGTCTTCCGTCAGCGGATCGGTCTCGTACACCAGCACATCCGGCCGCGTGGCCGCGAAGCGCTGGTCTTCCACCATATAGCGCTGTGGCACCGTATCGGTGACATAGGGCACGAACGGCACCGGATGCATCGGGTCGCTCACGTATTCGTCATAGGATTTGCTCTGATCGCCCGTGGGCGCATCGAAGGAGAGCTTCCCGTTCGCGTGGAAGTAGAGCGTCTTCGGCTGGGCGCCCGGAGGCGGCCAGCTTGGATACTTGCGCCACACGTTGGTGCCCGTTTCGAACATATAGGCCTCGGGCGGCGTTTCGCCCTTTCCCTTCAGGTAGTACTCGAAAAAGGGAAACTGAATCTCCTTGCGGAAGAACTCGCTGGTCTTTGCATTGAAGGGGATATCGCCCAGCGACTCACCATCGCCGCGCGCCCAGCCGCCGTGCACCCATGGACCCTCGACGATGGTGTCGGGCGTGCCGGGATTTGCCTTCCCAATTGCGTGCCACGTGCGCCATGGGCCGCTCAGATCTTCGGCGTCATACCATCCGCCTACGACCATCACCGCACAGTGAACGTTGTGCATGTGCTGCGATAGGTCGCGCACCTTCCAGTAATTGTCAAAGGTGGTGTGGTAAAGCTGATCGGCAAACAGCGGGTTCGAGCTCTTCAGGTCGCGCGTGTCCAGCAGCGAGGTCGGCGTCGCCTTCAGGTAGAACTCGTAACTGTTCGGGGTGCCAAAATCGAAGCGATCGTGCGGTATCTGCGCCGGCGTCATCGGCTCATCGAATGGCTTGAAGAAGGTGTAGAAGCCAAAGTTAGCCGACAGCATGAACGCCCCGCCGTGATACGCATCGTCGCCTTCGAAGAGGTTCGTCATCGGCGCCTGCGGGCTCGCCGCTTTAATCGCCGGGTTCGAGTCGATGATGCTGGCAGAGGTGTAGAAGCCCGGATACGAGATACCCCAGATACCGACTTTGCCATTGTTGTTCGGAACGTGCGCCAGCAGCCAGTCCACCGTGTCGCTCATATCCGAGCTGTCATCGACATCCGTTTTCGATTTCTTTTCGTCGATGTGCGGCGTCATCTCGAGGAACTTGCCCTCGGACATATAGCGCCCGCGCACATCCTGGTAGACAAAGATATAACCCGCCTTCTCGAATTCATCCGAGGGCCCGACCGACTTCTTGTACTGGTCTTCGCCGTACGGCGCCACCGAATATGGCGTCCGGTCCACTAGAAATGGCCATGGGCGCGAGTGGTCCTTCGGCACGTAGACCGACGTGAACAGCCGCACGCCATCGCGCATCGGGATGCGGTACTCGTATTTCGTGTAGTGCGCTTTGACGTAATCTTCCGCGGGGACTTCCGGTTTTTCCTGCGCCGGCAATGTAGACGCTGCAGTAAGCATGCAGATTCCAGCCACGCAGGAACAGGCGCGGCGGATCGAGAGGATGCGTAACATCTCGTCTCCTGAAATGGGCCTTTTTTTCGCCTATATGTTTTCACAAACGTGCGAGTTTCGCAGCAACGACTCGCGCATCCGGTCCGTTACGCAAGGCTGCCCGCTATGAATGAAGGACAACATAACGTTCTTGAAACGACAAGGCTACACAATACGCTA
This sequence comes from uncultured Acidobacteriaceae bacterium, assembly GCA_963758545.1. Lineage (GTDB taxonomy): Bacteria > Acidobacteriota > Terriglobia > Terriglobales > Acidobacteriaceae > KBS-83. Next base: position 310,203 of record CAVWVY010000004.1, read on the forward strand.
TGAGTTCGGTGCCGACTTCTTACAGATTTCATGTGCGACCCGAGCGAGAGGAATCAGCCGCAAATGAATCCAGAGCGCCGCCTCGCGTTGCGAGGTAGGCAAAGAAAGGCCGGCGCCCAGGCGCTGGCCTTTCATAAAGTAGGCTTCGTTTTCCGCGGAGCTAGGTTTTGCCGACGGCGGCCCACGTCTTTCGCCGCACTTTCAGGAGTTGCCCGCCAGCACTTGCTGCCGACAAGCTCGGAGCTCCGAGGAAACTACGAGCCGTTGGAGCAGACACTCAGCGACGCGTGGTGGAAACTGAGCCACCCATTCGCGGAAGTGCTGGCCGGCGCACCGAAATAAGGCAGCATCGCCAGATCCTGAAGGTGATAGGTAAAGCCGTTCTGCGTGTATGCATAATCGCCATAATTCGCCGTGTTCTCGAGCGGATCACCGTTCTCCAGGATGCCGCACGGCGTCTGGTTGCCGTTCGGGTTCGCCACCAGCGGATCGTCCGCCCATTCGCCGATCTCGTGAGATAGCGCCGAGACATCCTGCGAGAAGGTTCCTGAGTGATCGACGTAGGTCGCCTCCGCATACGCCTGCGGGTTGGAGGAGCTGCCCTCCGCCGAGTGATAGCCGCCAATGCAGCAGCTTCCGCCCTGCGTGAGGTACACGTCATAGGTCAGGAAAATGGGCAGTGCGTTCGGCTGGATTCCCTCCGCAGCGATAATGTTCGGCAACTGCGCGTCGAACCAGTTGATATCGACCAGACCGGTCGTAAATCCGAATGGCGAGCCCGTCTTGCCGTAGTTGGTGGGCACTGTCAGCGTTTTCTCCGGTAGCACCGTAGGATTGCCGAGCAGCAGGTGCGAGTTGGTGTGACTGCTGACCGTACCCCAGAAGTTCGCCCGCTGGTACGCGTCAATGTATTGCGTCGTGCCAACGTCAATCGTGCCCAGCTTGTAATCGATGCTCGACGTAAACAATGGCGAGTCCACCGTGTTTTGCGTCACGCTATTGCCATTGCTCAGCACATGCGCTGGATCGAAGGTGCTCTGGCGGCCGCTGCGGCCCACAACGATCTTCACAGGGATGATGTAGACCGGAATCGATGCGGAGGTATTGCTGGAAGGCGCGGCGCCCACCATATTGTAGGTATAGTTCGTGCCGCTGTAGGTGAAAGAACCGTTCCAGGTCTGCAGTGAAAGGCTCGACGCACGTGGCATCACCTGCTCGGAGTAGAGGCGCGGCGGCAGCACAGTGTACTTGCCTTTGGGCGTTTGTTTGGAGGCGGCATCGCTGGATTGAGCCAGCAACGCGAGGGGGATCAAGGCGCCAATGGCCAGAGCCGCGGACAGCCTTATCAGCACAACTCTCATCGGGGATGCTCCTTTTGAATCGAAAACGTCTTCGATTAGCGTCGTCAGGCGGAAGAGGCCCCGACGAACGCTGCAATGTAAGTCAGCGAAGTAACAAGAAGCAAGTCCCGTTTTACAAAAAATGTGAATGAAATTTGAAGCTCCACGATGGTTACGCATTTAGTAACGAAATAGTTAGCAGCGAGACGGACCCCTTTCATCGACGGGGCAGCGCAGACAATCGAGTGCCCTGACAAAGCCGTGCCGGGCCGCATGACATAGCCGTGCCAACGAATGTTTCTGATGTGAAAAAAATGGCCAGCGCAATTGCTGGCCATTGCGATCGTGTGCCCTTGAATCTACGGCACGCCGCCCTTGGCATCCATGCGGGCCTGCGCGTCGTGCATCAGCTCGTTGGCGCGCTCATACTGCGCGGGGTCTTCGCCGGCCTGGTCCCACATCTTCTGGCCACGCTCGAACTCACGCTGCGCAAGGGAGGCATCGATCTCCTCCGGCTTCTCCGCGCTTTCGGCCAGGATGGTGACGCGGTTCGGCAGCACTTCGGCAAAGCCCCAGGCCACGTAGTAGCGACCGTTGTTTTCCCCGCCGCCATGAATCGTCACTAATCCGGTGCCGAGCTCGGTCAGCAGCGGCGCGGCGCCGTAAAGCACTTCGAGATAGCCCGTACGTCCAGGCAGCTCGACCGCATCGGCGGACGTGTCCACCAACTCCCGGTCAGGAGTGACCAGACGCACCTGCAGTTTGCCGGCTTGTGCCTGATCGGCCATGGCTAGGCGGTCGCTCCCTGCAGCTTCTCAGCCGCCTCAAGCACTTCATCAATCGAACCCTTCATGTAGAAGGCCTGCTCCGGAATGTTGTCGTGCTTGCCTTCGATGATTTCCTTGAAGGAGCGCACCGTGTCTTCCACCTTTACATACTTGCCTGGCGTCCCGGTGAAGACCTCCGCCACGTGGAAGGGCTGCGAGAGGAAGCGCTGCACCTTGCGCGCGCGCTTCACCGTCAGCTGATCTTCTTCCGATAGCTCGTCGATACCCAGAATCGCGATGATGTCCTGCAGGTCCTTATAGCGCTGCAGAATACGCTTGACTCCCTGGGCTACTTCGTAATGCTCCTGCCCGACAATGCGTGGCGTCAGGATGCGGGAAGTCGAGGCCAGCGGATCGACTGCCGGGTAAATGCCGAGCTCGGATAGCGGACGAGAGAGCACCGTGGTTGCGTCAAGATGAGCAAACGTGGTCGCCGGCGCCGGATCGGTCAGGTCGTCGGCGGGTACGTAGATGGCCTGCACCGACGTGACTGATCCGCGCTTGGTGGAGGTAATGCGCTCCTGCAGTTCGCCCATCTCCGTCGCCAGGTTCGGCTGGTAGCCGACGGCGGAAGGCATGCGGCCGAGCAGCGTCGAAACCTCCGAACCGGCTTGCGTAAAGCGGAAGATGTTGTCGATGAACAGCAGCGTATCAGAGCCCATCTCGTCACGGAAATACTCGGCAATCGTGAGACCGGTCAGCGCAACGCGCAGACGTGCTCCGGGCGGCTCGGTCATCTGGCCGTAGACGAGTGCGGCCTTCGATTTCTCGCGGTTCTTGGTGTCGATGACGCCCGATTCCTGGAATTCGAGCAGAAGGTCAGTACCCTCGCGCGTGCGCTCGCCGACACCGGCGAAGACCGAGACGCCGCCGTGCTTCGATGCGACGTTATTGATCAGCTCCTGAATGACAACGGTCTTGCCGACTCCTGCGCCCCCGAAGAGGCCGATCTTGCCGCCCTTGAGGAATGGCTGGATCAGGTCGATGACCTTCACGCCGGTCTCGAACATTTCCTCTGAAGTCGCCTGCTCTTCAAAGGATGGTGCCTGGCGATGGATCGGCCGCATCTCCTTCGCATTCACCGGCCCCAAGCTCATCGACCGGGAGACCGATGACGTTGAGCACGCGGCCCAGCGTTGGAATGCCGACCGGCACGGTGATGGGACCGCCCAGGTCGATCGCCTTCATGCCGCGCACCATGCCTTCCGTCGATTCCATCGCGACACAGCGCACCCGGCCCTCGCCGATGTGCTGCTGCACCTCAAGGATCACGTTGATCGGCGACGGAACGGTGAAGCCCTCGCTCACCACGCGCAGCGCCTGATAGATCGCCGGGCATCGTCTTCTCATCAAACTGCACGTCCACGGCGGGGCCGGAGATCTGCACCACCTTGCCGAGATTTTCTTTTCCCGGCTTGATCTTGGCGCCCTGGTACTGCGCGCCTTCATCCTGTCCCTCGCCCATGCCTTGCACGGCGTCATTCCGAATATCGATCTGTGCCATATCAATCCTGTCCTGATGCTGAATCCCTAAAGAGCGGCAGCGCCGCTCACGATCTCGATGATCTCCTTGGTGATAGCGGCCTGGCGCACGCGATTCATGGTCAGCGTGAGCGAGTCAATCATGTCGGAGGCGTTGTTGGAAGCCGAATCCATGGCCGTCATACGCGCGGCGTGTTCGGACGCGACCGACTCCAGCATGCCGCGATAGAGCAGCGTCGCAACGTAGCGCGGCAGAAGGCTGCGAAGCATCTCCTCCGGCGGCTGCTCGTAGATGTAATCGACGTCCGCGGTGCCGAACTTCTGCGCCTCTTCATCCGCTTCGTGCGTGTCCGGCTCTTCGAGGCTTACGCCTGCCGTCCGTGCCGCTTCCCCCGCGCGCTCCCGCTCTTCGATCGACGGCTCTTCCACCTGCGCCACTTCGTGCTGGCCCGGCTCGGCCATCGGCACCAGCCGCTCAACTACTACGCGCTGCGAGATGACCGAGCGGAACTCGTTGAACACCACATAGGCCGCATCGATCTCGCCGTTGACGTAGCGTTCTACGATGTCCTGCCCGATCTCCGCTACTCGATCGAAGCGCAGCTTCTCCAGCATGCCGGGATGATCGCCGGTAATTTCGATTGGAGCGCTCCGCTCGCCGCGCTGCCGCACCAGCGGCCTCTCTTCAAGCTCGCTTTCAAGAGGAATGCCTTCGGATGCTTCGTCGGCTTTCTGATCGCCCGCTTCTCGATCTCTGGTGATCTTCGCGGCGGGATAGCGGCGGCGGAAGAGGTCGCGCGCCTTGCGGCCGATGGTTTCGATATCGACATTCCGGCCCTGCTCCCCATTCTGCGCGGCGATGAAGCGCATTGCCGCCTTGATGATGTTGGAATTGAACGCGCCGGCAAAGCCTTTGTCGCCGGAGACCACGATCAGCAGAACGTTCTTCTCTTCGCGCGGCGCAAGCAGCGGATGCCGCACCTCACCCGTCTGCGGATTGTAGATATCGATGCGCCGCATCAGCGAGCGGATCACGCTCGCCATCATCTGCGCGTACGGACGGGCCGTGACGGCGCGCTCCTGCGCGCGGCGCAGCTTCGCCGCCGAGACCATCTTCATGGCCTTGGTAATCTGCCGCGTGTTCTTCACGCTGCGGATACGCCGTTTCAGATCGAGGACGTTTGCCATCGTTCGTTAGGCCTTCGCCGCGACTTCCTTCTGCTGCTGATCGGCCGCCGCCTTCTTCTTGTCCTCCGGCTTCTTCTCATCCCCATCCAGCGGCTTCACCGAGGATTCCTTCAACTTTGCGTCGTGATGCTCAGCCAGGTAGTTCTCCTTGTATTCCTTCAGCGCGGCCTTCATCCGGTTCTTCAGGTCGTCATCGAGCGTCTTCTTCTCGATGATGTCCTTCAGCAACTGCGATTGCCCAGCGTCGAGGTACCTGTACAACCCTTCCTCGAAGCCGCGAATATCCTCCACCTTCAAGTCGTCTAGGTAGCCATTGGTGCCGGCAAAGATGATCATCACTTGCTTCTCGGTCGGCAGTGGTGAGAACTGCGGCTGCTTCAGCAACTCCGTCAGGCGCACGCCGCGGTTGAGCTGGTTCTGCGTCACCTTGTCGAGGTCCGATCCAAACTGTGCGAACGCTGCCAGCTCGCGATACTGCGCCAGGTCGAGCTTCAACGTGCCGGCCACCTGCCGCATCGCCTTGATCTGCGCTGCGCCGCCGACGCGGCTCACCGACAGACCCACGTTCACCGCCGGCCGCACGCCGGAGTTGAAGAGATCTGTTTCAAGATAAATCTGCCCATCGGTGATCGAGATAACGTTGGTGGGAATGTAGGCGGAGACGTCGCCTGCCTGCGTTTCGATAATGGGCAGCGCCGTCAGCGATCCGCCGCCCTTGGCATCGCTCAGCTTGGCGGAGCGCTCCAGCAGGCGCGAATGCAGATAAAACACATCGCCGGGATATGCCTCGCGGCCCGGCGGACGCCGCAGCAGCAGCGAGATCTCGCGGTAAGCGACCGCGTGCTTCGAAAGATCGTCGTAGATCAGCAGCGCGTGCTTGCCGTTGTCGCGGAAGTATTCGCCGATTGCCGTGGCTGCATAGGGAGCGATGTACTGCATCGGAGCCGGCTCCGAAGCTGTCGCCGCCAGCACGACGGTGTATTCCATCGCGCCGTACTCTTCCAGCGTCTTCACCACCTGCGCGACAGAGGAGCGCTTCTGCCCGATCGCGCAGTAGACGCAGATCAGGTTGTTCTTCGCGTTGTTGATGATGGTGTCGAGCGCCACCGCGGTCTTGCCCGTCTGGCGGTCGCCGATGATCAGCTCACGCTGGCCGCGGCCGATTGGAATCATGCTGTCGATGGCCTTGAGGCCGGTCGCCATCGGCTCGCGCACCGGTTGGCGATCCACCACGCCGGGAGCAAGCCGCTCCACCGGATAGTCCACGGTATTTTCGATGGGCCCCTTATCATCGATCGGCTGGCCCAGTGCATTCACCACTCGGCCTACCAGCGACTGGCCAACGCCCACGCTCATGATTTTGCCCGAGCGCTTCACCTGGTCGCCTTCGCGCAGCTCGGTATAGTCACCCAGCAGCACGGAGCCGACTTCGCTCTCGTCCAGGTTCATGGCCAGGCCGGCCACGCCGTGCGGGAACTCGATCAGTTCGCCGGCCATCACCTTTTCCAGGCCGTGGATGCGCGCGATTCCGTCGCCCAGCGAGATGATGGTGCCTACCTCGTCGACATGCACCTCGGAGTCGTAGTTCTGAATCTGCTCGCGCAGCAGTTGTGTAATTTCGTCTGCCTTGATCTGGGCCATGCTCGTCTAGTCTCTCTGTCTCGGAAAAATTCGCGTCTGTCGTTGTGGCAGTTGTCGGCTCTGCCTCAGCCCGCCATCAGTTCCTGTTTCATGCGATCCAGGCGCCCGCGCACCGAACCGTCGTAGATGGTGCTGCCGATCTTCACCACCGCGCCGCCAATCAGGCCATTATCCTCTCGAAAGCGCGCGCGCACCTGCGTGCCGGCCAGCCGCGCCACCTGCTGCTCCACCTGGTGGCGCTCGTCGGCGTCCAGCCGCCGGGCGGAGATCACTTCTACTTCTGAGATGTTCTGCCGCCGGTCCATCTCCGCACGAAACGCGGCAACGATCTCCTCAATGGCATTCATGCGCTCGTGCCGCAGCAAGACCGCCAGAAAATTGCGCACCTCATGGCCTAGATGAAGCCGCGGCGCCAGCGCGTCAATCACCTTTACCCGCACATCGACCGCCAGCGCGGGGTTGAAGAGCGCCTGACGCAGGTCTGCGCTTTCCACCAGCGTGGAGAGGAAGTCGCTCAATTGCGCATTCACCTGGTCCGCGGGCACACCGGCGCCGAGAACGACATCCGCGAAAGCCCGTGCGTACCGCGCGGCAAAATCCGCCATCAGTTCCGGCCCCCCTGGCTGCCGTTCGAGCCACCGCGGTTCGAATTCAGACTCGCGGCAAACTCTTGAATCAGGGTGCGGTCATCGCCTTCTGTCAGGCGCAGCCGGGAGCCCGCGCGGTCCACGGCAAGCTCGGCGGCAAATTTGCGCAGGCTGCGCTCGGCCGCGGCCCCGGCGGCGGCAATCTCCTGTTCAGCGGAAACGACGATCTTCTGCTTCTCCTCTTCCATGGCCTGCCGGATACGTACTTCGTCGTTGGCGCTGTCGCGCTCCGCCTGCTCGCGTACCGCGGCGATCTCCGAATCCAGGCGGCCCAGCCGCTCTTCTACCGCGCGCAGACGTGCTTCAGCCTTCTCGGTGGCCGTCTTGGCCTCAACGATCTGCCGATCCAGTTGCTGGCGGCGGCTGCGGAAGGCCTTGGGCAGCCCGGTGACCACGAAGTAGCCCACAAAAACGAAAAGAATGGTCGCGTTGAGCGCCCAGAAGGCCAGCGACGCGGCATCGGGCGAAAGATGAAAGAGCTTCGCGAAGGCGCGCACGGACGCAGAGTGCTTGAAGACATACTCCTCGTCCTCCTGCTCTGCCTTGGCAAGATTCTGTGACGTCGCCGTGCGGCTATCGATGAAAACGCCGCGATTGCCGTGGCCCTGGGGTGCCGCAGCGGCCGCGGGCGGATGTGCCGGGGGAGCGGACATCTGCGCAAATGCCGGCGTCAGCGCGGTGGCAAGCAGAAGGGCTGCGGTCAGCGACCGCGTGGAACGCAAAGCTCGCATCAGGACGCACTCCCAGTCGGGCGGCCGGAAACCGCCCCTGCGGCCGCCGTGGAGGGGACCGCGGACGGAACAATGACGCGCAGGATTTCCGCTGCCAGCGAATCCGCCTTGCTGTCGAGAACGCCGCGTGCCTCCGCCGCTTCGCCTTCCAGACTCGCCCGTGCTGCGCGCACCCGTTCGTGCGCTGCGTGCCGGGCCTCTTCCAGCACGCGTTCGCGCTCGCGCTGCATGGCCTGCATGCGCTGCTCCCGGGCGTGGAAGATCTCCGCCCGCGCTGTACGCAGCTTTGCTTCGTATTCCTGGGTCCGGGCAGCCGCCTGGCGGATTGCCGCCTCCGCCCGGGCCATGGCGCCGGTGGTACGTTCCCGCCGCTCTGCCAGCACCTTGATCAGCGGTGCGTGCACCAGCACCCGGTAAGCGGCCAGCAGCAGCAAAAACAGCACAGCCGTGGGTATCGAACGCAGGAAAAGATCGGCCAGTTGATGAAGGATGAGGTCCAATGCAGTTCTCGAGGGTGCCATCCATCAGGATGGGAGATGGCGGCAAATACGTCTGGAAACTAAGGTTCTAACAGAGCCGATTTTCGGGTGTCAAACCGCCCGGAAACAGTCTGGACAGAACTTTCAAATCATCGAGAATATCCGAGACTAATTCTTGACCGGTGCTCAAACAAGGGTACACTGGTATGTATCTCGACCCAATCCGGGTCTGCTGAACGCAGGGTCGAAGGGACGTATCACCGCTTCCCTTCCCCTGCAGTCAGCACTGCTGCGTTCCCTGGCCGCGCCTAATCCCGCTCCGCTCCTCCTGCGCCATCGTTCTGCCAGAACCGTCGATAGCGCGACAGCAGCGATGCCGGTCCTTCCACAATCATCGTCACGTCGTCGCCGGCAAAGCTGCGCTCGGAAACGCGCGCGCCCGCACCCAGCGCGGCCAGCACGCCGCCTTCGCTCTGCGGCACGGTCATGGCCCGCGTCTCCAGAGGATCGGCCGAGAGAGCAGCGTCCATCCGCGCCAGCAACTCCGGCAATCCCTCGCCGCTCTTCGCCGAGAGCACGACCACGTCGGCGCGCCCGGCCAGCCCAGCGCGTTCCGCCTCCGTCAGCAGATCGCTTTTGTTGAGCACCAGAATCTGTTTTGTGTTGCGTACGTCCAGCTCTGTCAGCACGCGATCCACTTCGCGCTGGTGCTCTTCCCGCATGGGGCTTGCCGCGTCCTGGACGTGAACCAGCACCTCGGCCTTCTGCACCTCTTCGAGCGTGGCACGAAACGAAGTGACGAGCGTATGCGGCAAATCGCGGATGAACCCGACTGTGTCGGAGAGCAGAATCTTGCGCCGCGACGGCAGCGTCAGCGCCTTCAGCTTGGGGTCGAGCGTCGCGAACATGCGTGCCGACTCGAGCACATCGGCATGCGTCAGCCGGTTGAACAGCGTGCTCTTTCCGGCGTTCGTATAACCGACCAGTGCAATGGTGGGCACGGGCACGGCTTCGCGCCGCTGACGCTGCTGCCCGCGAACGCGGCGCACCGCGTCCAGGTCGCTGCGCAACTGCAGCAGCCGCCGCTGGATACGCCGCCGATCAGTTTCGAGCTTGGTTTCCCCCGGGCCTCGCGTGCCGATGCCGCCGCCCAACTGCGACATGGCCGCACCACGCCCGGCGAGCCTGGGCAGCATGTATTCCAATTGCGCCAGCTCCACCTGCAGGTAGCCTTCGCGTGTCCGCGCATGGCGCGCAAAGATGTCCAGGATGAGCTGCGTCCTGTCGACGACGCGCGCGGGCAGCTCGTTTTCGAGGTTCCGCAACTGGGTGGGCGACAAGTCCTGGTCGAAGAGCACAACGTCGGCGTGGGCGGAGGCCGTCACGCCGGCAACCTCCGCGATCTTGCCCTTGCCGATCAGCGTCGCGGCATCCGGCTCAGGACGCCGCTGCGTGACTTCCGCAACCACATCGCCACCGGCGCTTACGACCAGCTCGCGGAATTCTTCCCGGGCAGCGTCAAAGTCGAAAACAGACCCAGATGAGGCGAAGCGCGGCGCGCGGGGCCGCTGCTCATCTGTAGATGTGCCATTGGGTTCACCGGAAAGATGCTCCAAAGCATCGGCGGACTGAGCCGCCGCGCGGGCGGCAGCGGCCACGCGTGACAAGGCGCGCCGTCGCCCGGAAAACTCCACCGACACCAGCACACAGCGGTTGGTACGCACTGGCTGCGATGATGCGGCTCTGTTCATACGGCGAAGCAGGGGGAGATAGCCGGCCGCTCTACGATTCTGCCTCCTGCCGCAGGGGCGTCGCCCCTGGATGCGGCACGGCGGCTGGCGGATGACCGAGCCGGTGTTCGTGCATTACGGAGCGATTGCTCACTACCGTTGAAATGGCGTGTTTGAAGATCAACTGCTCCTGGCTGTTGTTTTCGAGCAGGACCGAGTACTTGTCGAAGGAGCGGATTCTGCCGGTCAGTTTCACGCCGCTGACCAGGTAAATCGTGATCGGGGTTTTGTCCTTGCGGACCGTATTCAGAAAAGTATCTTGAATATTTTGTGCCGGCTTACTGTCCATGGTGCCGATCTCCGATGCCTTTGCGGCGACTGTTTTTTTACGTTCGAGCGATACCGTGCAGAGCTTGCAAAATGAACCTGCGTGGGCTCGGTGCAGGGCAATGTGACATGGCCATCAAAAAGTCAGTACCGGCCGGAATTCCAAAGGACCTAACTCCGGTCGGACACGAGTGTCGGATGCAGAAAACGTACCCGAGGTTGCGATAGACGTTTCTCCTGTAGGTATGGGGTGCCGAATACAATCTTTACGCCGCTTTTCCGTCAGGAAAAGCTGCACATAACAACTCTCAAATGCTACACAGCAACAGGGGAAATGCTCTACGCTTCTCTGGTGACCCCGGTGCATAACGTTACCACGTCCGGACAGCCTGCTGCGCCTGCCGACGCGCCCCCTGTCCCCATCCTCGATCTCGCGCGGGAGTATGCCGAGGTGGGTCCGGAAATCATGGCCGCCGTGGAAGCCGTCTTCCGCAGCCAGCGCTTTGTGCTGGGCCCGGAGGTAGCAGCCTTCGAGCAGGCCGCCGCGCTCCGCTGCGGGGCCGCAGAGGCCGTCGGATGCGGCTCTGGAACCGATGCCCTGTGGCTGGCCATGGCCGCCGCCGGAGTCGTGCCGGGCGACCGCGTCCTGACCACGGCCTTCTCGTTTTTCGCCACCGCCAGCTCCATCCTGCGGCTGGACGCCGTTCCCGTGCTGGCGGATATCGATCCTCGAACCTGCAATCTCGATCCCGCAGCCGCCTCTCTGGCCCTTGAAGGGCACCCCGCCATTCGCGCGATTCTCCCCGTTCATCTCTATGGCCAGTGCGCCGACTGGACCGCCCTCACAGCCGTTAAAAAGTTGCAAAACTGTCTGCTCATCGAAGACGCCGCGCAGGCCATTGGCGCAAGGTGGGATGGCGTTCCCGCCGGCAGCCTGGGGGATGCAGCCGCATTCAGCTTTTATCCCACCAAGAATCTGAGCGCGGCCGGCGAGGCTGGCATGGTCACCACAATGAACTCCGCCATCGCCCGGCGTGCCCGCAGCCTGCGCGCCCACGGCATGGAAGTCCGCTATCACCATGAAGAAATCGGCTGGAACAGCCGCCTCGATACCGTGCAGGCAGCGGTGCTGCTGGTGAAGCTCCGCCACCTGGATGCCTGGACCGAGCGCCGCCGCGCCCTCGCCGCACGTTACGACGAGCTATTCGCGGTCGCCGGAGTCGTCGAGGCGGGACCCTATCCGGAGCGCGGCGTGATCCTGCCCTGGATCGACCCCAGAGCGCATCACGTCTTCCACCAGTACGTGATCCGCGTGAGGCGCCGCGACGAGCTGCGGGCATGGCTCGCCGAGCGCGGCATCGGGTCGGAGGTCTACTACCCGCTAGCGCTGCATCAACAGAAGGCACTGGCCTTCCTGGGCTACCGCGAAGGCGATTTTCCGGAGAGCGAGCGCGCCGCCCGCGAGGTGCTGGCGTTGCCCATCTTCCCGCAGCTGCGCGACGAAGAGCAGGAGCGGGTCGTTGCCGCCGTCCGCGATTTCTTCAATTAGCGGATCAAATTTCCCGATCAGTGATGATGCCGCCGTGCGGCACGCGCAGCCTTGCGCCGCTCTGCCTCAGCGCCGGCGCTCGAGGCCAGCTTCGGCATCGGCTCGCTGCCCAACGCCACCCGCCGTACCGTCTCGCCATCCAGCCGGTACTTGATGGACACGGTCGGCACCGGCACCAGCCTGCCCGTATCCGGATCGAGCGCCGGCGTGGCCCCGGCGGCGGCCAGCTTGAGGGTAAACGTAGGTACGGCCACGCCCTTCGGGTCGAGAACCTCGTGCCCGACCGCTACAGGAAGATATCCGGCGACATCGTTCATGCGCAGGCCGCCCTCGTAGCGGTGCTTGCGCGCATTCCACACCAGCAGGCGGACCCGCGAATAGGCATAGGGTAATCCGTCCTGATAGGGACTGAGCACCATCACGTACTCCGGCGCCTGGTGATCGGGAAAGGGCGAAGAGTCGTCCGGGATTTTCGCCAGCAGGTAGGCACCGACAATCCTCTGCCCCTCCGCGTAGCGCACCACCTCGTCCGGCACATCCACATCCAGCCGGCGTGCCAGCAGCCAGCCAACGTGCCCGCGGCTGTCACGTATCAGCCACCAGTCCTCGTACTGCGGAGGCGGCGCATTGGGATCGACCGGCACGGGGGTGGGCAAGAAGGCGCTGTCCGGCGCGGGCGGCGGCGCGGGAGCCTTGCCCAGTTCGATCGGTCCCTTCGGCGTGGGTCCTTTGCCTTTCTGGATCAGCTCCCATAGCCGCTCGGCTGCAGCGGCGGCGCGGTCGTCTGCAGCCTTGCGTTGTTGCGCGCGGAAAGCCTCCACAGGGGTGAGTTTCCGGATGCTTGCACGCTCCAGCAGTTGCAGCTTTTCACCCTCCGGCAACAGGAAATACCGCTCCGTGTCGCGCCCGGGAGAGAGATGCGCATAGAGTTCGTCCCGCAGCACGCCGGTCGCGACGACGGGATCTTTCGCGTGCTCCCGCCCCAGCGCCTGGAATTTGTCGTATGTGGGTTGATCGATGACGAAGTGTTCTTCGATCCAGCCGGTCTTGCCATCCGGCGTCAGCACCTGAAAAAAGCGACGCTCATGATCGAGGACCTTCAGCTTTTCGCCATTCGCGACCGGAGCGATCTTTGTCGACACCGGCGCGACCCGGTCACGCAGCCATGCCTGCTTGGCCACCACATACACCACATCCGGCGCATTCGACGCAGCGTGATGGCACCCGGCTGGAAATGCGAGGGCCCCCGCTACCGCAATGCGCGAAGCGAGAGGGAGAATGCGCCTGCTCCATAGTGTCTGGGCCACGATCTCTTTCAGGTATACAGGCGCTGGCGAACGCTGGCGAGTCCCCAGTGGTGGGACCTCTTAGTTCGCGTGCTCGCAGGCGGTTCTTTTCCAACCTCGATGATCAAATCGAATTTTTTTGCAATCCGAACTGCCTGCTGGGGTCGTTTCCCCTGCAGGAGGCACTCCAGCGATATGAACGATACGGTCAGCGAACTGCTCACCAGGAAACTCCATTCCCGCAGACGGTTTCTTTCGGGACTTGGGCTCAGCGCCGGCGCAGCCGCCGCCGCGGCCGCTGTTATGACTGGCTGCGGCGGCAACGGCCCCGCGCAACCAGTCTCACCGCCAAGCGGAGGCGGCGGAGGGGGGACCACTACCGGTCCTTCCGATGCAGATGTTCTCAACTTCGCCCTCAATCTCGAGTACCTTGAAGCCGAATTCTATCTGCGTGCGACCACCGGCATGGGGCTTTCCGCAGCAGACTCGGGTACGAGTCCCGGCGCCACCACCGGCGGCTCGCAGGTAAACTTCACCGATCCCGCGATCAAGGCCTACGCCATGGAGATTGCTGCGGACGAACTGGCTCACGTCCAGTTTCTGCGCGCGGCTCTTACCCAGGCAGGCGCTACACCGGTAGACAAGCCGGCCATCGACCTGATGAACAGCTTCAACGCCGCCGCCTCCGCGGCAATGATCGGGCCCTCCTTCAATCCCTTCGCGGACCAGACCAGCTTCATCCTCGGCGCATTTATTTTCGAGGACGTCGGCGTTACCGCATACAACGGCGCCGTGAAATACCTGCTCGCCAACAACAACACAACCATTCTGAGCGCGGCAGCGGCCATTCACGCGACCGAGGCTTATCACGCTGCCGAAATCCGCACCTTGCTTGTTTACATGGACGCGGCGAGCCCCAGTGCAGGTCTGCTCGCCACAGCCGGCAAAATCTCCGCGCTGCGCGGTGCCGCGAGTTCCGCTTCCGGCGGACAGGCGGCCGAGGTCGCGCCCACCAGCAAGACCATCGTGCCCTGCGATGGAAACTCCCTTGCCTTCCCGCGTACCACCGATCAGGTGCTGGACATCGTGTACTTGAACGCAACCGGCATGGCGGCCACCAAGGGCGGCTTCTATCCCAACGGCATGAACGGCGCCATCACCGCCTCCACCAAAGCGGCGAGCAGGAAAGGCTAGGACGGAGATCACATGGATACCACTCTCGAAAATGAAGTGATGGAAAACCTGGAGCGTCGTGCCGAGCGTCGCGCAGACCGTCGCAAGGCCATCGCGATGGGCGGCGCCGCATTGGCCGGTCTCATGCTGTCCACGCGGCTTGCCAGCGCGCAGTCCGGGGTTACGGATGCGGACGTTCTCAACTTCGCGCTCAACCTTGAATATCTGGAAGCGCAGTTCTACACGCTGGCCACCGCCGGGGTCTTCATCAATGATTCCACCATCGGACTCTCGATTGACAGCGGGGATGGGTCGGTTAAAGGTGGCACCGTCACCACTAAGGCGGGCGCAAACACGGGCATCACGCCCGTTCCCTTTGCGACCCCGGCCTTGCAGGATTACGCCAACGAAACGGCGATGGAAGAGCGCAACCACGTCTCCTTCCTGCAGGCTGGTCTGAAGAGCGCGGGCGCGGTCTCCGTCGCCATGCCCAACCTCGACCTCTACAACAGCTTCAACGCGCTGGCCGCCGCGGCCGGCATCGGGCCCACCTTCGATCCCTTCGCGGATGAGACCAGCTTCCTGCTGGGCGCGTTCATCTTCGAGGATGTCGGCGTCTCTGCCTACAACGGGGGCGCGACCCTACTGAAGGACCCCAATCTGCTGCAGTATGCCGCCGGCATTCTTGCCGTGGAGGCCTACCATGCCGGCAGCATCCGTACCCGCATTTACGCTGCAGGCGCGGCAGCTCAGGGTCTTTCGCAGCAGATTGCCAATACGCGGGCGGCGCTCTCAGCGGCCGCGGTCACGCCGACGCCCTCCACACCAGACGATATCGGCGTGGGCACAGCCACTAACGGAAATGCGACGATTGTCGACGCCGATTCCAACGCCATCACCTTTGTCCGCACCCCGGCGCAGGTGCTCAATATCGTCTATGGCGGTAAATCGGGTGGGGGAGCTTTCTTCCCCAACGGTCTGAATGGAAATGTGAAGTAAGCACCGATGCCACAACCCACTTGGCCGGGAGCAATCCCGGCCTTCTTTTTGGTCAGTGCGTGGTCGCGATTGACGACGCCAGTGTCGCGTTCGTGGCGGTAGCGCCTGGATCGATCTTCCCCGCTGTCGTTGCATCAAAGGAGAAGACCTGTACATCCGGAGTGTTCGTCGGAGTACCGTTAAGGTTCGCCTCAATCAAGAACTTCTTTGACTTGTCGAGCGCCAGCGCGTTCGGCTGTCTGCCGACCGACGAAAAAGGCGAGCCGGAGAGCGGTGTCAGCGAGCCGGAGGCCAGCACGGAGTAGCCGCTGATGGTGTTGTCGGAAGAGTTTGCGACATACAGGTAGTCGCCCGTGCTGTCGAAGGCAAGCGACCGCGGCTGGCCGCCGGCTGCAAAGGGTGAGCCGCTGATCTCCGTGAACGTGTTGTTGGCGCCAATCGTGAACACGCGCACGCCGGCGTTGGTCTCGCCGACAAAAAGCGCCGAACTGGTGGGGTTGACTGCAACTCCAAGGTCCTGGTTCGAGACGCCGCTGGTCTGCTTGGGCGTTAGGAGCACTGCGTTCGCCGCGAGGCTCCCACTAGTATTGAACGGCATCGGCGCCACGCCAAGCTGTCCCATCGTGACGAACACGTAACTGCTGTTCGGCGCAACCGCCATACTGGTGATCGAAAGATTGGTCGTGTCAGTGCCGCTGGGAAAGGTGATCGATACAGGCGAGCCGCCCACCTCGGCGAGCGTTCCGTCCGAGTTGATCGTGTACTCCGCCACGGCGGCTGCGCCATTCGCGAGGCCGGCGACTAGCAGATATTTCCCCGAGGGATCAATCGTCAATGCAATCGGCGCAACATCCTGCACTAGAGCGCTTGTGTTCACGAGCGAGGGCACACCTGAGCTGCCGTTGATGCTGAGTCCGAATATCCCGCTTCCCGCGACCGCCGCGTACAGAACTCCGTTGCCTTGAGTGACGGCGAGCCCATTGATCGCTGCCGTGGAAAGCTGGAGTGGCGAGTTGGCAAGAGTAGCCAAGGCGCCGGTGGCGGAGACGGAATAGCTTGTCAGCATGCCGTTCTGGGTGCCGACATAGGCGTAGCTCCCCACCGTGTTGCCCCCGCCGCCACCGCCACCGTCCTTGTTAAAGAAGTCGCCGCATCCGGCAAGCAGCAATGCGCCGCCGCATAGCGCGCCGATGAAATACCTGCTCCACTGCCGTCTGCCAAGCATGTCCCTCACATCCTATACGCGCACGGAGATTTTTCACCTGCACGCGCAGCAACGCGCGGGCACAATCGCATCGACGCGCCGCGCAACCGGAACGCTCAAGATTACGTGACCTATGGATTCTGGATTGAGGGAGGTTACGACGCTGGCTGCTCAGTATCCTGGCAGGCCGCGCAAAGGCCCAGAACATCCACGGAGTAGCGCTGTGCGGCAAAGCCGTTGGGAAGCCGGTGCGGACGAGGCAGATCGCCAAGCTCCGCTTCGTCCAGATCGTAGATCGCCTTGCACCGCGTGCAGACCATGTGGTGGTGGGGTCGGTCATTCATCTCGACGCGAAGCGAACCGTGGTGCATGCTGACCTCGCGAAAGAGGCCGCTGGCGATGAACAGATGGATGTTCTTGTACACCGTGGCGAGCGATATCGAAGGAATATGCTCCTGCACACGCGCGTACACCTCTTCCGGGCTGGGATGGCCCGGTATGCTCTGCATCACCTCAAACAGCACCTGCCGCTGGTGCGTGACGGCGATGCCATGCGCGCCGCAGAGGTCCCGGAAAGAACCCTTTTGAACCGCATTGTGTGCAGTTGGCATACCTACTGTTATTGGAAAATAGTTATCGAAAAGTGTCAATTGCTGGTTAATCCACCGAATAACTAAGGGGGGAGCCGGCGCAATGGATTGGACGGCGAGCCCTTAGTTCGGGCGGTCCCGCCAGCCGCGGCCGAAGCGCTCATCCAGCGGCTGCCTGCCGCGAAAGCCGGCCTCCAGCGTATGCCAGTATTCGATACGATTTTCGCCGCGCCGCCAGCACAGCAGCACGAGTTCTCCATCGACGCGGCAGGGGAAGTCCAGCAGCCCAGTATCTAAGTCCTTTACCTGCACGCCGATGGCATCGATTTCTCCAAGTGCTTCCTTCGCTCGTTGAACCTGCGCTTCAGCCTCGGCCCGGTTGCGCCCCACGCCGGCGATGTCGACTGTCATACCGCCCAAGAGGAAGATACGCTGCCGCAGCGACTGGATCTCGCCCTCCAGCCGTTCGGCCTCTTCCTTGGCGGAAATCGCGCGTTCCAGCAGCGACTCCACTACCGGAAGCAGCCCATTCGCCTCTTCGAGTGTGAAAGTCTTCATGCACTCCTTTGCACCGTCAGCGGCGCCGTTGCCTCCGCCGGAGCGGCCTTGGACCCGGCCGTGCCGATCTCAAGCATGCGGTCCAACGCCACTTTCGCCCAGTGTTTCACATCTGCGTCCACCTGGATGCGGTTCACCACGCGGCCTTCTACCAGGTTTTCGAGCGCCCATGCGAGGTGCTGAGGGGATATCCGGTACATCGTGGTGCAGAGGCAGCCGGTGTCGTCCAGGGTCATCACATGCTTGCCCTTCCCGGCGTATCGCTTCGCCAGCCGGTTCACCAGGTGGATTTCCGTTCCGATGGCAAACGTGCTGCCCTCCGGCGCCTCTTCCACCAGCTTGATCAGCCGTTCGGTCGAGCCTAATGCGTCGGCCTTCTGGCAGACCTCCCAGCGGCACTCCGGATGCACGATCACTTGGATTCCCGGGTACTTCGCCCGCATGGCATCCACGTGACTGGGCAGAAAACGCTGGTGTACGGAGCAGTGGCCCTTCCACAGAATCACCTTGGCCGCGCGCAGCCGCTCCGGCGCAACGCCGCCATTGATCTGCCACGGGTCCCAGACGACCATTTCGTTCAGCGGAATGTTCATCGCGTAGGCGGTGTTCCGGCCAAGATGCTGGTCGGGAAGGAAGAGAATTTTTTCGCCCCGTGCGAAGGCCCAGTCGAAGGCGGCGGCCGCGTTGGACGAGGTGCAGACCAGCCCTCCACGCTCGCCGCAGAAGGCCTTGATAGCAGCCGTGGAGTTCATGTACGTCAGCGGGACCACTTTGTTTTCGCCAACGCCCATGCGCCCGAGCGACTCCCAGCAATCCTCGACCTGACTGATCTCCGCCATATCGGCCATCGAGCAGCCGGCATTCAGGTCGGGCAGAATCACCTGCTGGCCTCGCTTGCCCAGCACATCGGCGCTCTCCGCCATGAAGTGCACGCCGCAGAAGATGACGTAGCGCGCATCGGTATCCGCTGCGATCTTCGACAGCCGATACGAGTCGCCGGTGTAATCGGCGAAGCGGATCACCTCATCGCGCTGGTAATGATGACCGAGCAGCACTGTGCTTTTGCCAAGCTGCCTTCGGGCCGCGGCAATGCGATCGTCCATGGTGTGGTCGGGGAGCGCGAGATAGTTCTCAAGCGAGCAGCTTTCAGCTACACGCGTGGCAGGGGCATCTTCTACCAGCAGTTCCATCGTCTTCCGCCTTCAGTCCGGCCGCCGAGGGCGCCGAACGGGGATGTTGAAAGCACTTTCGGGATTGCAGCCGGCTCGCTACGACGGCTTTCGCCTGTCGCCCAGCCTGCGGGGATGTTGCAATCCTGTTACACGAGATGCGCGTCGGTTTCGGCGGGACTCAAATTCCACCGGGACGAGACAGTACCTCTGTAAAACCAGTTTAATACAAAGAGTTGCGCAAGGAAGCAAACCGCTGGCGGCTCCCGATGCGTTCTTCCAGAGTGGTCCCTCGCGGCGCTTTCCAAAGTCTCCTCACCGGGGGAGAGGCTGCATCATCGCACCACCGTGAAGCCCGAGACATGTCTCGCGGGCAGACAGGTATAGTTGGAGAAGAAATGCCGCTGCCAGCCATCTTGATCCTCAGCCTTCCCCCTCTGGCGCACATAGCGGGCGCTCCGCTGCCGCCGGTCCAGCTGGCCACTTTCGGCATTCCCGACACGCTTTTTCTTGTGGTGCTCGCGCTGATCGTCTTCGGGCCTAAAAAGCTGCCGGAGATCAGCCGCCAGGTCGGCAAGCTGCTCTACGAATTCCGCAAAGCCTCCAACGATTTCAAATTCCAGATCGAAGAGGAGCTGCGCGCCTCCGAGCAGGCCGAGCGCCAGAAGGAACTTGCCGCCCAGGCCGCCACGGCACAGCCGGCGACCCCGATAGCGATCACCGCAGGCGAGACAGTGAGCGCCGAACCAGTGGCGGAAACGGAAACAGTCCATGCCCCGGAGACGATCGCGCCCGACCTGGCCGCCGAGCACGCTGCTCCCGAAGCAGAAACGCCGGCGACCGAAGCAAACGCCATGAAGACCCCGACCATCCTCCCACCTGCGAGCGGGCTGCCGGTGAGCACGCGCTCGCCCTATCGAGCGCTCGAGAATACCGAAGCGATACCGGCCGCTGGACCCGAAAACGAGGCGCAGGCGCTCGATGAAATGCGCGCCGACGCGCAGGAGGCCGTCGAGGCCGCGGCAGCCGAGAACTCCTACACTCAATCGGGAGACGCCGTACCCACTCATCATGGATGAAGACCTTGTCGAGCGCGCGCGCAACGCGGTGACCGAGCGCGCCGAGCTGCCGGGCATGAGCCTGATCGAGCATCTCGAAGAGCTGCGCCGCCGCCTGATCCATACCGCTGTCTACCTGGTCATCGGCTTCTTTGTCGCGTATGGCTTTCACAACCGATTGACCGACCTGCTGGAAAAGCCGCTCAACACCGCGCTGACACGGCACCATCTACCTACCGGACTCGTATATCCTCAACCCGATCGAGCCGTTCAACTTTTCGTTGAAGCTCAGCTTTATCGCCGGCGCAATCATGGCGTCGCCGTTCATCCTTTACCAGGTGTGGTTGTTCATCTCGCCCGGCCTTTATCGTCATGAGAAGCGATACGTCTGGCCGTTCATGAGTGCGACCATCACTCTGTTTCTGGCTGGCGCGTTCTTTGGCTACCACTACGTCTATCCGGGCGCGCTGGACTTCCTTCTCGGCTACGGCAAGCAATTCACGCCCATGGTCACGATCAATGAATATTGCGATTTGTTCATGACCGTGATCCTCGGGCTCGGCGCCACCTTCGAGCTTCCGATACTGGTGATGTTCCTGGCTCTGTTCGGCCTCATCACCCCGCGCTTTTTGTGGCGGAATATCCGCTACGCAATTCTGGTGATCTTCATTATTGCGGCCATCATTACGCCGACCCCGGACATTCTCACCATGTGCGTCTTCGCCGCGCCCATGCTGGTGCTGTACGTAATCAGCATCGGAGTCGCGTACCTGGTCCACCCATCGCGTCGCGACCGCAAAAAGCAGGAGGCTGCATCCTGATCCGCCGATTCTGTCTTCTGGCCGTATTGCTGCTCGAGCTTCCGCTGCTGCACGCGCAATCGCCCACGCAGTTCAATGGAGCAAAGGCGCTCGAATATGCGCGCCAGTTTGTCGCCTGCGGACCGCGCTTCAATGGTTCGGCCGGTCTGCTCTGCGCGCAAAATTACCTGAAGAAGCAGTTTGCCCACGACAACCTGCAGGCGGACACCTTCGTCGCCTCCACCCCTGTCGGACCGCAGCAGATGACCAACTTCATCGTCCGTTTTCCCGGCAAGAAGGACGGCATTATCGTCCTGGCAACGCACTACGAGACGAACTATCCCTTGCGCAACACATCGTTCGTCGGTGCGAACGACGGCGCCGCAACCACCGGTCTCCTGCTCGAGATCGCAAACCATCTGCGCGGCCGCACGCTCGATGGCTACAGCGTCTGGCTCGTCTTCTTCGACGGCGAAGAAGCCGTCGAGAGCTGGAGTCCAGTCCGACTCGCTCTACGGCAGCCGGCATCTGGCGGCAAAATGGCAGATGGACGGCACCGTGAAAAAAATCAAGAGCCTTTCTGCTCGCGGACATGATCGGCGATCGCGACCTGGACGTGGCGCGGGTGACCACGGCGACTCCTGCCATCGAAGACCTGGTCTATGAGGCCGCGAAGAAGACCGGCAACGCAAGCCACTTCTTCAAGACACGAAGCCGCGGAGGAGGACGATCACATTCCATTCGTGCAGCGCGGCGTTCCCGTCCGCCGATGTGATCGATGATGGACTACGGTCCGCATGACGCCGCGCACCCGGACGGCTGGCATCACACGCCGGAGGACACCATGGACAAGATCAGCGCGAAAAGCCTGACCATCTCCGGCGAAGTCTTTCTGGAAGCGATGCGGCTGGTGAATGCTCTCTAGCCACTTGATCGCCGGCGCCCCGCTCACCTGGTGGATCGGCTTTCATGCGGTTGTCCTGCTGCTGCTGGTGGTCGATCTGGTTCTGCTTGGCCGCCGGCCGGAGGGCCCGAGCTTCCGCAGCGCGCTCGGGTGGACAGTCTTTCTTGTCGTTCTGGCGCTGGGGTTCGCCGGATTCCTGCTGCACACCGAGGGTCCGGAGCATGCGCTCGAGTTCGTCTCCGGCTACGTGCTCGAAGGCTCGCTCTCCATCGACAATCTTTTTGTTTTTCTCGTTCTCTTCTCGAGCTTCGGCCTCACGGTGGCACAGCAGCATCGGGCGCTGTTCTATGGCGTGCTGGGCGCTATCGTACTGCGCGCAGGCTTCATTGTCGCCGGTGTGGCGCTGCTCGAACGCTTTGCCGCCATGGAGTACATCTTCGGCGCGGTGCTGCTTTATGCTGCGTGGCGGTTGCTGCGTCAAAAGAAGGGCCACGCGCCGCCGACTATCTCGCAGTGGGTGCAGAACAGGGGCTGGCGCGTCTCGCCGATGTTGCTCGCCGTTGTCGCCATCGAGATCACCGACGTGATCTTCGCGATCGACTCCGTGCCTGCCGTGCTCGCCATCACCCACGACACGTTCGTGGTCTATACCTCGAACATTTTCGCGATCCTGGGGCTACGCTCGCTGTATTTCGTTCTCCAGAGCCTGTTGCATCGGCTGCACCTGCTGCACTACGGTCTTGGGCTGATCCTGGCCTTCGTAGGCGGAAAGATGATCGCCGCGGGCTGGATCGAGGTGCCGACGCTCTGGTCTCTCGCGATCATTCTCGGCACGGTGGCGATCTTCTCGGCTGCTTCCCTGCTGATACCGCCGCGCCAGCAGCAACATTAGCTGAATTTTGTGGCGGGTGTTTCGCTTTCAGCCGGAAGCAGCGGTCCGAAACTGACGGTATCGCCCACCAGATGCGAGTGCACTCCGAACCGGAGATCGTCCCGTTGCGGAAAGTCGTTCCGGTAATGCGCGCCCCGGCTCTCCTCACGCGCCAGCGCAGAAGCGACGATCGCCCGCGCCACTCGTGCCAGGGATCGGCCCTCGTATTCGCGACGTCTCCACTGTAGCGACGGCGATGCGTTGACGTAGGCTTCCGCGGCTGAGATATCGATGCTCTGGAGCAGAGCGGCATCACGCAGCAGGCCTGCATGCTCCCACATCTGCTGCTGTAGCCGCTGGATCGCTTCTTCGACCGGCGGCAGCGAAGCCTCATTTCGCAGCGGCGACGATGCCGCTACAGCGTCTATTCTCACGGGAGCATCGTTCTCGTTCCGCATGCTCTCCGCGGCGCGCGCGCCGAAGACCAGCCCTTCCAGCAGCGAGTTGCTGGCCAGGCGGTTTGCGCCATGCACACCGGTACAGGCCACCTCGCCCGCCGCATAGAGGCCGGGCAACGAGGTCCGCCCGTCCACATCGGTGCGCACACCGCCCATCAGATAATGTGCCGCGGGGCGCACCGGAATCAGATCGTGTGCAAGATCGAGCCCGTGCTGATGCAGGAATGCGGAGATGCCCGGAAAGCGCGCGTCAGGATTGATATCGGTGACGTGCCGCATGTCCAGGTACACGGGCTTTCCTCCCGTGCCTTCGCGCGTGATCGCGCGCGCCACCACGTCGCGCGGGCGCCAATTCCAGCAGCGCATGATAGCGCTGCATGAATCGATCGCCTGCGGCATTCACCAGCCGCGCGCCTTCGCCGCGCAGCGCCTCAGAGAGCAGAAAACGCGGCACGCCGGGCAGGCTCAGCGCGGTGGGATGGAACTGGTAGAACTCCATATCCGCCAGCTCAGCACCCGCAGCGTGCGCGGCGGCAATGCCATCGCCCGTGGCTACGGCGGGATTTGTCGTATCGCTGTACACCTGGCCCGCGCCGCCGCTTGCCAGCAGCACTGCGCGCGCCTGCACCGTCCGGATTTCGCCATTCTCGTCCAGCAGACGAGCCCCGGAGACGCGGCCGTCTGTCGTGAGCAAATCGGTCAGCAGTGTCCAGGGCAGCAGCGTGATGCCCGCGCGTCGCAGAGGCCCGAGCGAGCAGCGCGCGGCCGATCTCTCGGCCGGTCGCATCGCCGTTGGCGTGCAGGATACGGTTGCGGCTGTGCGCGCCTTCGCGCGTCAGCATCAGTTCGCCCGCGTGTTGGCCGGCTATGTAGCGATCGAAATGCGTGTCCCAGTGCAGCAGCTCTTCCACACGCGCCGGTCCCTCTTCGACGAGCACCCGCGCTGCCAGTCGGGTCCACCAGACCATCGCCCGCGGCGAGCGTGTCCTCAAAGTGCAGCGCTACATCCTCCGCACCGCTGATCGCCACTGCGATGCCGCCCTGCGCATACTGCGTGTTCGATTCGCCCAGCGCTTCCTTGGTGACAACCAGGACTCGCCCGGCCTGCGCCAGCGTGATAGCGGCACGAAGGCCGGCAATCCCCGCGCCAATGATCAGGAAATCTGTAACAGCCGGAATCGGAACGGCAGCTCTCCCCATACGCCTGAGGCTATCATTCACATTCCATACACTGTGGCTGCGGTACGATGAGCCGAGTGCATACTCTCCCCATCCAGACTGCCTCGGCTGCCTATGATGTGCTGCTCGGCCAGGGCCTGCTGGCGTCCTTGCCGCAGCAGATATGCCGCATCTTCGGCGAGCGCCCGCGCCGCACCTTCGTCGTGACTTCCCCGGAAATATGGGCGCTATGGTCAGAAGCTTTCCTGAGCGGCTTTCCCGCGGAGATGCAGCCGTCGGTGCTGCTTCTCCCTGCCGGTGAACAGCACAAGCGGCTCGCCGCCCTCGAACGGCTGGCGCAACAACTGGCGGTCGCCGGTGCCGACCGCGGCTCCATCCTGATCGCCTTCGGCGGTGGCGTCATCGGCGATGTAACCGGCTTTCTCGCAGCCATCTATATGCGCGGCATCGAATTCATCCAGGTACCCACAACGCTGCTGGCGCAGGTCGACTCCTCGGTTGGCGGCAAGACGGGCGTGAACCTGAGCGCCGGCAAGAATCTGATCGGCAGCTTTTATCATCCGCGCCTGGTGCTTGCCGATACCGCCGTGCTGCGCACGCTGCCGCTGGCGGAGCTGCGCGCCGGGCTCTTCGAAAGCGTGAAGGCCGGCCTGATCTACGACGCGGATCTGTTCGCTTATATCGAGCAGCATGCCGAATCCCTCTTGCGGCAGGAGCCAGAGCCGCTGACGCACGTGATCGCGGAGTCCGTGCGCATCAAGGCAGATGTTGTGGGCAAGGACGAACGCGAGGCCGGCCTGCGCATGATTCTCAACTTCGGTCACACGGTCGGACACGCCATTGAAGCGTTGACCCACTACCGCGGGCTACTGCATGGCGAGGCCGTCGGCTGGGGCATGCGGGTGGCCGTCGAAGCCAGCCGCATGCGCGGGCTTCCCGCCGCCGACGCGAACCGCATCCTTGCCGCGATTGATGCGCTGGGACTGCCGCCACTTCCCCGCCTGACTCCGCGCCGTCTGCTGAACGCCGCTGCGGGTGACAAGAAGCGCATCGGCGGAGTGCGCCATTTCGTGCTGCTCGATCGCATCGGGCAGGCCCGCGTGGTGAAGGACATCGCCGATGCCGAGCTCCTCGAAGCAATTCAGCGCGGGCTGCACACCGGCAGATGAGCACTGCAGACGCGAGGCGCGCAACCCGCCGGCACCACCGGCGAACACGATGCAGCCGCGGCCGTAAAGGCGATGTTCGACTCCATCGCGCCGCGCTACGACCTACTGAATCATGTCCTCTCCGGATCCGTTGACCGGCTGTGGTGGTGGCGCACCGCACGGCGCTTCCGCCACATTCTGTCGCAGCCAGAGGCGCGTATCGCGGACGTCTGCTGCGGTACGGGCGATATGACGATGGCGCTGCTGCGGCGTCGCCCTCCACAATCCGTGCCGCTGCTCGCCATCGACTTCTCGCATCAGATGCTCCTGCGCGGCGCGGCGAAGTTCCAGGAGCATGGCGCCATCGCCGTGGAAGCCGATGCGCTGCATCTGCCTATTGGCGACAACACGCTCCAGCTTGTGACCACAGCCTTCGGCTTTCGCAACCTCGCCAATTACGAAGCCGGCCTCGCTGAGTTCCATCGTGTACTGGCTCCCGGTGGTGAACTCGGCATTCTCGACTTCAGCGAACCGAGCGGCACTCTCGGCAAGCTCTATGCCTTTTACTTTCGCCGGGTGCTTCCCCGCGTTGGCCGCATGCTTTCCGGCTCCGGCGGCGCGTACGCGTACCTTCCCGCCTCGGTCGATCGATTCCCTGCGCCGGCAGAGATGCTTCGAAAGCCTCGAGCGCGCCGGCTTCCGAGACGCGTGCTGGATCCCCTACACCTTCGGCATCGCGGTCCTCTACACGGCACGCAAAGCATAAGTCCTCTCGCTGGCCGGGTGCGCATATCGGCGTGTAGGCTGTGTGCATGTCGCGGACTGCAGCAGACCCGCAAATCGGACATGCTCTTGTGAAGCGAAAGCGCGGCGCGGCGCTGATGTCCATGCTGGCGGCATGTGGCATGACTGCGCTCAAGCTGATCGCAGGCCTGCTGACGGGAAGCCTCGGTATGCTGTCCGATGCCGCGCACTCCGGTCTCGATCTACTGGGCACTGCGCTGACGCTGATATCCGTCCGCATCTCAGACAAGCCGGCCGATGAGGACCACCCCTACGGCCATGCGCGGGTTGAGACGCTCTCCGCGTTCACCGAAACATTCCTGATGGGCGCCTCCTGCGTGTGGATCGTGGTCGAGGCTATCATCCGCATCTTCGTCGCCCCGGTCACGGTCCGTCCGTCCATATGGCCCTTCGCGGTGCTCGCGCTTTCCATCACCGTCGATCTCAGCCGTTCGCGCGCGCTGAAGCACGTCGCGGAGGCTTCCGGCTCGCAAGCGCTCGAAGCCGACGCGCTTCACTTCGCATCGGACATCTGGTCCAGCGTGGCGGTTGCGATTGGCCTCGCTGCCTCCTACGCCGGCCAGCACTTCGGCATTCCCTGGCTGCGTTATGCGGACCCGATGGCTGCCCTCGTAGTCTCCGCCGTCATCCTCCGCTTTGCCTGGGGGCTGGCGCGGCGCACTACGTTCGAGCTGCTCGACACAGCGCCCGCCGGTGCGCAGCAGCGCATTGCCCACGCTGTCGAACACGTCGAGGGAGTGATCGAGTTGGAGCAGGTGCGTGTGCGCCGCTCCGGCAACCGTATCTTTGCCGATCTGCGCGTCGCCGTGCCACGCTTCGATACCGCAGAGCACATCGAAGTGCTGGTGCAGCGCGTCACAGCGGCGGTGAAAGCCGTGCTGCCGGGTGCCGATGTCACGATCCGAACGGTTCCCCGCCAGATGCTCGGCGAAAGCATCTTCGACCGCATCCGCGGCGTAGCGGCGCTCAACAACGTCACGCTGCACGATCTGAGCGTGGAGCAGGAAGAAACCGGGCTTCGCGTGGAGCAGCATATTGAGGTTGCAGAGTCGCTGCCGTTGCTGGAGGCACATCAGTTCGTCTGCGAATTGGAAGAGCAGATGTACCGTGCCGCGCCTGAAATCAGCAACGTGCTCACGCATATCGAGAGCGAGCCGGCGACCATCGAGGCCGCTGAGACTATTGAGCAGGACCGCCGCCTTGAAGACGATCTGCGACGCGTCGCGCGCGCGCTACCGGAGATTATCGATATTCACGAGGTGGCCGTCTCGCGCATGGGAGGAGATCGCCTGCATCTCTCCTGTCACTGCACGCTGCCCGACAACCTGCCGATGCAGCGGGTGCATGAAGTCATCACCTCTCTCGAGGACCGGCTGAAGTTGAAACGTCCAGAGGTCTATCGCATGCTCGTGCACCCGGAGCCGCAGGCGGACAACCGGCACGAGGGCCGGCGATGCAATCGAACAGAAAGCCCCGACATGAACACGGAGGATACGAATGATCGCGAAGGCGGAGTGGCAGCACGATCAGGTCTACGCAGCCACATCGGATAGCGGCCACACACTCACGCTTGACTCCGCGCACGCGGAAGGTCCCACGCCGATGGAGTGCGTCCTGATGAGCCTGTGCGGCTGCACCTCCGTGGATGTCATCAGCATCCTCACCAAGAAGCGCGAGCCGTTTACCGCGCTGACCGTCTCTGCCACGGCAGAAAAAGCGCAAGGATCGCCCAGTGTCTTTACCCGCATCGAGCTTATCTATCGCGTTAGTGGGCAGGTCAACCGGAAGAGCATGGAAGATGCGGTACGGCTCTCGAAGGAAAAGTATTGCTCCGTCTCCGCCATGCTGGAGAAGACTGCGAAGATCACCTACACCATCGAGTACGCCAACGCATGATCCGACGCCTCTTCCAGTTCGCGCTGGTGCTGGTGCTCCTGCTTGTGGTGGGCATGGTCTCCGCGCTCACCACCATGCACTTCGCCATTCACGGCGCTGAGGTGAAGGTGCCGGACTTCCGCGGGATGACCGAAGCAGAAGCCCGCCACAAAGCTGCGGCGGATGGCCTCGAAATCAGCATCGATGACCACTTCTACAGCGCCGTCGTGCCGGAGTCGCGCATCGTAACGCAGTCGCCTGCGGCAGGAACAGTAGTGCGCTCCGGCTGGCAGGTAAGGCTTGGTCAGAGCCTGGGGGCGCAGAAGGTCGCCGTGCCCTCGCTGGTCCACGATCCGGAGCGCGTCGCGGCGCTCGCAATACGCCGCGCCGACCTGCAGCTCGGGACCATCGCGCACATGCCCTATGCGCTCGCTGATCCGGGCACTGTCATTGCGCAGTCGCCGGACGCGGGAGCAGCCTCTGTCGACCGGCCGAATGTGGCGCTGCTGCTCAGCGCGCCCGTGCCACCGGAGGCAGCCGGATACGTCATGCCTGACTTCATCAACCAGCCGGCAAAAACCGCAGAGGCCGCGGTGACCAGGGCTGGTTTGAAACTGGCACCGCCGCTCTATCGCCCGGCGGAAATTCCGGCGGTTGGCGCGATTGCCACGCCCGGCCAGGCGCCTGCGCCGCCCACGCCGCCCGTGGTGCCGGACACTGTGACCGCGCAGCAGCCCGCCGCAGGTGAGCGCGTGGAAGCCGGCGGCACGATTCAGCTCACATTGGCGCAGTAAACGCGAGAGCTTTGTGAAAACGGTCAAGTCAGCCGCGTCAGTAGGGCCGCGAAGAATCCATCGCACTGCAGTGAGCCGGGCAGCGTTTGCAGATAGCGGCCGCGCAGCGCGCGTTCGCGCAGAAGCTCAGCGCCGCTGGGATGAAGGCTTCCTTCATCCTGCATCGTTTTCAGGCGCTCGCCTATATCGAGTAGGCTGAGCAGACGGCTCTGCCCCCAGGAAACTCTCGATAACAGCCGAATTTTCCTCTGGCTCGAGCGAGCACGTTGCGTAGACAAGCCGGCCTCCGGGCGCGAGCATCTGATATGCCGAGCGCAGGATCGCGATCTGCCGCTCCTGTTGCCGGGCGAGATCGCTCACCGTGAGCCGCAGCTTGATCTCTGGATTGCGCGCCAGCGTGCCCGTGCCGCTGCACGGCGCATCCACAAGGATCAGATCGAAGTTGCCCAAAACCGCCACGCCGTCGCGAAGTGGCAGCGCAGTTGCGTCGGCGAGCACGCACCGGATTCTTGCCGTCAATGGCTCGCGCGCAAAGCTGCGGCGCATGGCGTCGAGGCGCGAACGGCTGATATCAGCAGCGGTGATCTCCGCCTGCGGATTGTTCTCCGCCAGAATTGCCGCCTTGCCGCCGGGCGCGGCGCAGCAATCGAGGATGCGGCTGCCGCGACCTGCGATCTCGGCCACGAGCTGCGATCCTTCGTCCTGTATGCGCGCGGTCTCGGGGACCACGCCACCCTTCAGGCTGCGCGCCCTCGTCAGAAAGATGCCGGGCGGCAACTCCTGTGTCAGTTCGCTATATCGCACGGCAAGCGACGGCTCCTGCTGATCGTAAGCCGCAATTGCCGCGGCGACATCGCTGCCGAAATGGCGGGTCCAGCGCTCGATCATCCACGCCGGATGCGCGCTTTCCGGCCGAAGGACGATTTTCGATGCGGCCTCGGCTACACGGCGCAACACCGCATTCACCATGCCCGACGCGGAGGTGTGGCCGCTCACCTTTGTCAACTCCACGCTTTCCGAAAGCGCGGCATGGGGCGGAATGCGGTCCATCCCGAGGAGCTGCCATGCGCCCAGCCGCAGTGCGATGGCTACTGCGTCATCCAGGGCGAACTTCTTTTTGAGATAGCCTGCGAGAATCGCGTCGAGCGCAAGCTGCCAACGCAGCACGCCCATGACCAGCGCGGTAGTCAGGTTGCGGTCAGCCTGCGACAGCGACTCCATCGCGGGCGCGCGCAGCAATTCGTCACCATGCGTGTTCTCGGAGCGCGCCATTGCCAGCAGCACACGGAACGCGGCCATGCGTGCGGGTGAAACGCGAGCGGCCATCAGGAGCCCAGGCGGTCGCCATCGACCACGCCATGCCCACGCAGCAGATCGGCTGCCGGCATGCGGCGCTTGCCTTCGATCTGCGCCTCCGTCACCTGGAGGACGCCGCCGTCAGCCGCGGTGAAAAAGAGGCGATCGTCCATCGACGCGAAAGACTCCGGGCTCACCGCCAGTCGTGGATGCGAGCAGCAGGCGGTGCAGCGTCAGTTTCTTACCGCGGACTGACGTCCACGCGCCCGGCCACGGCTGAAAGCCGCGCCACCTGTCATAGATGGATTGCGCCGTGCGTGCCGGGTCGATGCGGCCGTCGTCACGCGTCAGCATCGGCGCATTCGTTGCGAGGCTGTTGTCCTGTTTCTGCGGCCGGATCGTTCCAGCTTCCAGCGCCGCCAGCGTTTCCACCATGAGAGGCGCGCCGAGCTCGGCAAGCCGCGGGAAAAGATCTTCCGCTGTGTCCGTGGGACCGATGGGCAGCTCGCGCCGCAGCAGCATCTCCCCTGTGTCCATGCCTTCGTCCAGCCGCATCGTGGTCACGCCGGTGACCGTCTCGCCGTTTGCCACCGCCCACTGGATCGGCGCCGCTCCGCGATATTTCGGCAGCAACGAGCCATGCAGGTTCAGGTTTCCGTAGCGCGGCAGGTCCAGCATCCAGCGCGGAATCAGGCGGCCATAAGCAACCACGATGATGGCATCGGCGCCGGATTGCTTCCAGTCGTGCCTGCAGCTCTGTGTTGTTGCGAATCTTCTCCGGCTGCAGCACTTCGATCCTCGCATCGAGCGCAGCGCGCTTCACCGGAGGAGCAGTCAGAGCAAGTCCGCGGCCGCTGGGGCGGTCGGGCTGGCACAGGACAAGTTCAATGCTGTGGCCTGCCGAGAGCAGCGCGTGCAGAGTGGGCACGGCAAACGCCGGCGTACCACAGAAGACCAGCCTCATCTTCGATCCGCTTTCTACCACTCGCCCGCGCGCTGCATCTTCTTAATGCGCCGCAGGGCCAGATCGCGCTTGAGAGCGCTGATGCGAAAGATGAACAACACGCCGTTCAGGTGATCGATCTCGTGTTGGAAGGCGCGCGCCAGCAACTCCGTTCCCTCGTATTCCTTCCACTTGCCATATTCGTCCTGCGCTTTCACCACCACGCGCGCCGACCGCCGCACTTTCTCCCGAATCT
Source organism: uncultured Acidobacteriaceae bacterium (assembly GCA_963758545.1). Lineage (GTDB taxonomy): Bacteria > Acidobacteriota > Terriglobia > Terriglobales > Acidobacteriaceae > KBS-83. Next base: position 341,509 of record CAVWVY010000004.1, read on the forward strand.
CCGGCAGACTCAGGCAGCCCTCTTCCTCAAGCTGCTTGCCTTCCTGGAGCGTGATCTCCGGGTTGATCAGGACGATCTTGTCCTTCGGCTCCTTTTTATTGCTCAGGTCGATGACAGTGATGCGCTTCGGAATTCCGATCTGCGGCGCGGCCAGGCCAATCCCCTGCGCTGCATACATCGACTCGAACATATCCGCGACCAGCTTGCGCAGCTCGTCATTGAACTCCGTGACGGGAGCGCTGGCGCGTTGCAGAATGGGGTCGGGAAACTTGACGATAGGGTAGATCATGCGTGCTTCGTTCTTGCTCTGCCGCCGTGCCGCGGCTCAATAATTGCGAATCTGCTCCAGATACCCATCATAGTTACGCTTCAACTCGGTCGCGGAGTCTCCGCCGAACTTCTCCAGCGCGAGCTGCGCCAGCACAAATGCCACCATCGCTTCCGCCGCGACTCCCGCTGCCGGCACCACGCAGACGTCTGAGCGCTCATAAGCCGCCTTGGTCGTCTCGCGCGTCTCATAGGTAACGGATTCCAGTGGACGGCGCAAAGTCGAGATCGGCTTCAGATAACCGCGCACCACGATGTCCTCGCCATTCGAGATGCCGCCCTCGATGCCGCCGGCGTTGTTCTGCTGCCGCTCAAAGCGAGTGTGGCGGCCCGTTCTCGCCGCTCTCGGCGTAATGAATCGAATCATGGACAGCCGAACCCAGCGACTGCGCCGCCGTGACACCGCGACCCAGCTCGACCGCCTTCACCGCCTGCAGCGACATCACCGCCCAGGCCAGCAGGCCATCCAGCCGCTCATCCCAGTTGGCATACGTGCCCAGCCCCGGCGGCACGCCGTGCGCGACCACTTCAAAGACACCGCCGATGGAATCGCCCGTCCGCAGCGCGTGATCGACTTCGGCCTTCATCTTCTCTTCGCTCGCCGGAGAAGCACAGTTCAGCAGAACCTCGTCCTTGCCGGCGAGCGCGGCAATCTGCTCCCACGTGACCGCTTCCTCCAGCTCGGCGCGGCCCACTCGAATGACATGGCTGGTCACTTCGATCCCCAGGAAGCGCAGCAGTGTCTTCGCCAGCGCGCCCGCCGCAACGCGTGCGGTTGATTCGCGTGCCGATGCGCGCTCCAGTACATAACGGGCATCCTTAAAGTTGTACTTGAGTGATCCGGAGAGGTCCGCATGCCCCGGACGCGGCGAGGCCACGGCCTTGTGTTTCGCCGGATCGCCCGCGCCCACCGGCAGGATCTCTTCCCAGTTCTTCCAGTCGCGATTGGCAATCTGCATGGCAACCGGCGCGCCGATGGTGTGCCCATGCCGCACGCCGGAGAGAATGTGCGCGGTGTCCGTCTCGATGCGCATGCGTCCGCCGCGGCCATAGCCCTGCTGGCGACGCCATAGCTCTCGATTGATGAATGCCTGATCGACTTCGAGCCCGGCAGGCAGCCCCTGCACCAGCGCAATCAGAGCCTCGCCGTGCGACTCACCCGCAGTTGAAAAACGTAGCATGTGCCTTCCCGCTCAAACCTTGATTGTAAAGGACTGGATGCCTGTTACGGCTGAGGCAGGTGATAGAGGGCAGCCGCATTGCCGGAAAGAACGTCCTGAGCGATGTGCGTGGCGCGCGTCTGATCGATCTCGCCATCCTTCATCATTCCGGTCAGCGCGTAGCCGAGTGCCTTCCTCGCGTTCTCATTTGCAATCCAGAGCGACTCCTCCCAACCCAGGTACTCGGAGAAAGGATAACCATCGGTGCCGAAGAGCACTTTGTCCGGATACATCTCCAGCCATTCACGCAGCCACGACGCAAGTGTGTGCGGCGGGATGACGAGCGCCTGCTGGGAGATATCCAGGTAGACATTGGGCTTCTGGAGTAGGGCGCCAATCTCCTGCACGAAAGGCCAGCCGCCATGCAGGATGACGAACTTGGTCTGCCGCATACGCGGGTCATCGAAGACGGGTTCGAGGAGCAGCGGATCTGAGCCTGCAACGTCGTAATAGCTTCCGGCCCCGGCCATGCCATGAAGTAGAACGGGCAAGCCGAGCCTGCCGCACTCCTGGGCGATATAGCGAAAGAGAAAATCCTCGAGCGTCTTGTAGTCCTCATCACGCGGCGGCCTGTGGCTGGAGATCGCCGCGGCGTAGACGCGCGCAGCATCGTCCTCATTCGGATCGCCGAAGGCAAACGATCGCAGGTAGCCCACTTCGAATTTCACCGCAACCGCGCCGCCCGCCTTCTGGCGCTCCAGCGTCGCGGTGACAACCTGGCGAAGGTAGTCAGGCAGGGTCGCGGGGGGCGCGGATAAACCGGATTCCGTGAGATATCTCGCGCGGAGTTTGTCTTCCAGCGGAAAGAAAGCACTCCGGTCCGGCGTCCTGCTGGCAAGCGGGGTGTTATCCAGCGGAAAGAGCAGACAATCCACATACGGCACCCAAACGAAGCGCGGCCTCTCCAAACCGGCTCCCATCGCCACGCGATTCGCGAGCATGGTGCCGATATGCGTTTGATTGAGCAGCCATTCTGCGTAATGAGTGCCCTCGCGCGCACGGACTCGCTCTCGCGCCGCGTCGAGGCGTGCCTGACCGGCTTGATCGAGCGGCACAGTTGCGTGAAATCCCCAAAGGTGGGACCAGGCATCCGCAAGCTGAGGATTGTCCGCGCGCCATCCTACGGGATCCGTCTCCGGATCCAGGTGATCCACGGGCAGCGCGTCGTACTCGCGATCCGTTCTTCCGTTGGGCGGTGGAAGCACCGGATGCGCGTGATTGTCGATAGCGACCATTGCATCGATCCGCTTCTGAAGCGCTTCATCGATGGCGGAGCGGTCGTCTTGCTTTCCCGGACCAGCTTGGGACTGGGCGGCCGAGCACCATGGAATCAGCAGAAGGAAACAGAGCGCGGTTGCGAAAACCCTTTGCATGGGAAAAGAAGAGCGCATTTCCGCACGATAGGAGTCAGCCGGTTGGTTATCCGACCAGCCACTCATATTGCGCGTCCGTCAGCGGCACGACCGAAAGCCGGAACTGCCGAAACAGCAGCGACCCGCGAAACGCTGGCGCCTCCCGCATTTCGGCCAGCGTCTTCGGCTGCTTCAAACGCTTGCCTGGCGCGATGCGCACAATGGGACTCTTCGGGTTTGAGGCATCGACCGAAACCACATGCGCCGTGCCCACCGCCGCCTTCTCAGTCACCGTGTGATAAATGACAAGTTTCTCGCCCTTCTTCATGCCCGCAAGGTTCATCAGTGCCTGCGGGATTCTTCACGCCGTCCCAGGTTGTCTCGCCGTCGCGTTCCAGGTCGCTGTAGGAATAAGACTCAGGCTCACTCTTCAACAGGTAAGGCATCGCTTGTCACCTCGCCACCGGTTTCAACTACGGTCTCGTTCTGATCCTTGCCAGCTTCGCCCAAAGAAGCTCCGCTGTCCAGAAACGCCCGGCTGTCCAGCAGGGGCCGTTCCAACGCGCGCACCCATTCGGTCATCTCGTCCGGGCCGCGCCCGTTCTGTGCGCTGCGATCCAGTTCCGTGCGCACGGAGTACATCTTTGCGTCTAAATCATCGAGATAGTTGAAGAGGATCGCTTCGGGCGTCATCGGCAGCTTGGGCGAGCCGAACTCGTATTTGCCGTGATGGCTGAGCACGATGTGCTCCACCAGCAGCCGCAGCCGCGGCGGGAAGCCGGGGATCGCGGCAATCCGCTTCTCGATCATCGCGATGCCAAGCGTGATGTGGCCGAGCAGTTGGCCTTCGAGCGTGTAGTCGAAGCTCATGCTCCAGCGCAGCTCTTCGAGCTTGCCGATGTCGTGCAGGATGGCGCCCGTCATCACCAGGTCGCGATGCACCCCGGAGTAATGAGGGACAACGCGCTCGCACAATCCGAGCAAGGAGACAATGTGCTCCAGCAGGCCGCCGATCCACGCGTGATGCAGATACTTGGCCGCGGGTGCGCTGCGCAGCAGGGATGCAATCTCAGGATCGTCGAGAAAGCTGCGGATCAGTTGCTGCAGAAAGGGATCGGTGAAGGTCTCGACGAAGCCGTTGAGCTTTGCCCACAGCTCATCAATGGACAGCGTGGTGTGCGGCTGGAAATCCGCCAGCGAATATTCCTCAACGGTCGCCTTTCGCAGGCGCTTGATCGTCAGCTGAGGCCGCCCGTTCCAGCCGGAAACCTCAACCTGTGCTTTCACAATATCGCCAGCCTCGAAAGCGTCCGCGCAAAGCTCGAAGCTGTCCCACATCTTCGCCTCGCACTGACCGGTCCGGTCTGTCAGGCGCAACGAGAGGTAGACAGCGCCGTCGCGCTTGCGGCTGAACTGCTTCTGCGCGACGGCAAAGTACTCGGTTACCGTCTGCCCTTCGTATTTCGCGATCTCACCCAGGAAGACGGTCTTGATGTGCCTGGAAAGCGGCGCGCCCTCACTCACGGTTGCGGCTGTGCCGGCGCGGTCGGACTTCCGCCGTTGGGCTGTGCTGGCACGGTCCCGCTGTCGGTGGAGGCGGGCGCCGTTCCCGGAGTCGCCAACGGTGACGGAGTGGAAGGCTGCGATGGTGCGGCTTCAGGCTCCTTCGACTTGTTGACCTCGTCGGAGTAGCGGGTCTTCTTCTCACCCTTCGGCTTTGCGGCCTTCTTCTTGGACGCCGTATCGCCGGCCAAACCCAGCGGGGCGGACTGCGTCTTTTCCGCCGCGGCCTCTTCCGGGGTCGCCTGTTCTGCGACGCGCTCGTTCTCTAGCTGATCGGGCGTCTTCGCCTTCTTCGCCTTCGGCTGACGGGCCCGATCGGAAAAGCGCGTCTTGCGTTCTACGGGAGCCGCCTCTTCGCTGCTGGGAACGTCGGCGGAGCTGGAGTTCGATGCTACCTGCGCCTCGCTGCCGCCTTCTGTACCGGCCGCTGTCTGTTCCGGGCCGTTCTCCGGATGCGCCGCCGGCGGCAGCGCCTCGCGCGGTGCCTGGCCGAAGCGAATCTTTTCCTTCTTGCCCGGCTTCTCTACGGTCGGCGTGTTGGCAACAGCAGTCGTCGTACCGCCCGCAGTGGTCTTGGTCGCGGCAGCTGTTGAACCCGCAGCACCCGTTGCGTTCGTGTTCGCTGCGGACTCGGTTGCGGTATTGTTCGCGTGGCGTCCGCGGTTTTGACCGGTATACCGCCGGCGCTTGAAGTGCACCTTCTTCTTCGGTCCCGGAGGCGTGTATGCGCTGTAGAGAGGCTTGGCGTTGTTGCGCACGGCTGCGGTATCCACGTAACCCGGGCGGACATCGATGTAAGCGTTCTGCCGCAGCCTTCCCAGATATTCGCGCAGCTTCGGCTGCATGTCAGCCATGAAGGCTGCTTCTTCCACCTGCGTGCGTACCGAGGCGAAAGGCTGCGTACCGCCCGGCGTGTGGTCGACCACCTTCAGAATCACGTAACCCTGCCGGGTACGAATCGGTTCCGTAGACTGGCCTGCTTGCAGTGCAAAGGTCGCATCTTCCAGTTGCTTCGCCAAAGATCCGCGCTTCCACACGCCCAGATCGCCGCCCTGTGCCGCGGTGGAACCGGCAGAGTTCGCTTTCGCTAGATCCTCGAAGCTCGCGCCACCCTTGATTTTTGCGTCCAGCTCATCGGCCTTGGCTTTCGCAGCGGCCAGATTGGCATTCTCATCTCCGCCGCTCTTGACCGGGATGAGAATTTCGCTGAGCCGCACCGATTCCGGCTGCGTAAAGTCGTTGATGTGCTGCCGGTAGTACTGCTGCAGTTGCGCGTCGGTCAATTGAATGCGGCGGCCCACCTCTTCGCGGATGACCTGCTGCGTGATGATGCTGTTGCGAATGTTCTGCTTGAAATCTTCATAGGAGACCCCCTGGCTCGACGCGGCCTTTTCCAGGTCCTCCATCGTGTCCAGATGGTTCTGCTTCCGGATATCATCCAGACGGCGCACCAGCTCCGTCTCGCCGGTGATGCCCAGGTCCTTGCCCCGCGAGAGCAGCAGTTGCTGATCGATCAGGTCGCGCAGCAGATCGCGCTTGTGGTCTTCGAGATCCTGCTCGCTCCAGCCCTGCTGGCGCCCCTCCTGCTCCAGTTGCGTCGCGGCGCGGTTGTAGTCAGAGGTGTTAATGATCTGGTCGTTGACCTGGGCCACACTCTCCTCGACCACGGCGCCGCCGAACGGGGAAGCTTCAGCCTTGGGATCGAACTTCGCGCGCTCCGCCTGCTGTGCCGGGGTCAGGGGCTTGTTGGTTTTCTTCTGGGCGAGGACAGGAGTGGCCGCAAGCAAGGAGCCCGCCAGCAGCCAGGTACAAACGTAGGAACGGCAAAGGGTCATGAATCTCTCTACATACCGGTGCGGCTTGCAGACCGGGGTCTCGGATCAGAATACGGCGTACGCAAGGTGCGTGTGACGTTCGGCCTTAATCGGCTTGTCGGTATTCATTCTACTCACCACAGACGGTGCATTGCACCGGTGGCCGCGACTTTCCCGCGGCAAGGCTCCGGAGCGCCTTTTTCAGGCAAAATTTGCCCAGTCCGGACTGCCCCTGCTCACACCTAGGTGGCAGGACGCGCGGAGCCGGAATTGTTACCTCCGGTGCTATACTCGCGTCTAATAACCACGCGCCAGGACTGTTGTTTATTTGCGTGAGCCTGCCGCCGGCAAACTTCCCATGGCATCCAGTCCACGCCGCTCCGCTATTGCTGTTGCTGTCTTCCTCGCCGCCTGCGCTGCCGGGGGCACCCTTGTGGAGCGTACTGTCGGCGCCCAGGCTCAGGCCGACGAATCGACTCTGCGTAACGACCTGAAATCCTTCACCACGGTCTACAGCCTGGTAGAGCAGAATTACGCCGAGCCCTTGACTGGCGACAAGGCGGAGCGGGCGATCTACGACGGCGCCATTCCCGGCATGCTCCGCGTCCTCGACCCGCACTCCAGCTTCTACGATCCCAAGTCCTACGCGAAGATGCGCGAGGACCAGCACGGCAAGTACTACGGCGTGGGTATGACCATCCAGCCGCAAAACAACAAGATCGTCGTGCTCTTCCCCTATGAGGGGACCCCGTCCTATCGCGCCGGACTGAAGCCTGCCGATGTCATCATCGCGGTCGACGGCAAATCCACCGACAACATGGACTCGACCGAAGTCGCGAACATGCTGAAAGGCCCTAAGGGTACGCATGTGCAGGTCACAGTGACGCGCTACGGGCAATCCAAGCCGCTGAACTTCGACCTGGTCCGCGATGAGATTCCGCATGGCTCCATCGATCTGGCCTTCATGGTGCGGCCCGGAGTCGGCTACATCCACATCACGCAGTTCCAGGAGACCACCGGTCACGAGGTCGCCGAGGCGCTCGATAACTTTGGTCCCATCAAAGGCCTGGTGCTCGATCTGCGCAGCAATCCCGGCGGCCTGCTGACCGAAGCGGTCTCGGTCTGCGACAAGTTCCTGCAGAAGGGCCAGGTCATTGTTTCGCAGCGCGGACGCGCCTATCCGGAGCAGGTGCAGCGCGCCACGCACGGAAATGGCGGCCGGACCTTCCCCATCGTCGTGCTGGTGAATCACGGAACGGCTTCCGCGGCGGAGATCGTCAGCGGCGCGTTGCAGGACCATGATCGCGCTCTGGTCGTCGGCGAGACCACCTTCGGCAAAGGTCTGGTCCAGACCGTATATCCACTCTCGGAAAACACCGGTCTGGCGTTGACGACCTATCACTACTACACACCGAGCGGCCGGCTCATCCAGCGCAATTACAGTGGTGTTTCGCTGTACGACTACTACTACAACCACGATCAGCCCTCCAGCGATAAGAACCGCGAGGTCAAGCTGACGGACTCCGGCCGCACCGTGTACGGCGGCGGCGGCATAACTCCGGACGACAAGATCGACACGCCCAAGTCAAACCATTTCCAGGACGTGCTGTTGGAGCATTACGCCTTCTTCAACTTCGCCGCCCATTACCTGGCCAACCACACGGTCGACAAGAGTTTCCAGGTAGACGATGCGGTCATGAACGATTTCCGGCAGTTCCTGAACAGCCAGCAGATCGCGTTCACGGAGCAGGACCTCAGCGGCGTCTCGGACTGGCTGAAGGCCAACATCAAAGCGGACATCTTCACCAGCCAGTTCGGCCAGGAGCAGGGACTTCACGTCCGCGCCGAATGGGACCCGATGATCAGTCAGGCCATCGGCTATTTACCGCAGGCCCAGGCACTCGAGGACCAGGCAAAGAAGGCGGATGAGCAGCGCGCCACCGCTGCCCTGCACGCGGATCAACAATAATCTTCTCCTGATCTCGTCCCTGTGCTCGCGGCGAGCCATCTCAACTCGCGGAGGGCAGTGATCATGGCAGAGAAGGTCCAAAAGCTCGGTCTCGAACGCGATTACAAGCAGTACCTCTATTTCATCAATAAGCAAGGCAATGTCGCGCGCAAGAAAAAGGGCGGCGAAGGCGCAGAAGAGGTCGTCGCCGAGACCCATCTGCAGCGCGAGAAGGGCTATCTCTACTTCATCGATAAGGAAGGTGACCTGGCCCGGGCGCCGCGCAAAGGCAAATCCGGCGACTCACCGGAGCCGGAGCACGCGAATCAGTAGGCGAAGCTCTCGCCTGTCACCGTGCGGCTCTTTCCTTTAACGGAGCGGGAGCCGTCCGTTTTCCGATCATCCTCGTAAGCCTCACCGGCGCGGCCGAAGACCTGCGTCTCGCCCTCCCGGATCACGCTAACCCGCTCCGCCAGCCCCAGTCTTTTCGCCGACGCAAGAAGCCGCGGCAGTGGCTCCTCCATTGGCTCCTCTGAGAGCCAGAAGGTTCCGTAGTGCATCGGCACCATGCGCTCCGCTCCGAGGTCCTGAAACGCCCGCAGGGCATCCTCCGGGCTGGTGTGAACGGCGCGGTAGCTGTCCGGCGTATAGGCGCCGATCGGCAGGAGCGCGATGTCGGGCGACAGGCGAGTGCCAATCTCGCGAAAGCCTGAAAAGTACGCCGTATCTCCGGAGTAGTAGAGTCGCCGGGCGCCGCCTTCGACAAAGTAGCCGCCGTATCCGCGATGTCCATCGGTGATCCAGCGGGTTCCCCAGTGTTTGGCCGGCGTATGGGTGATGTCGAGGCTGCCGGCCGTGTGACTCTCCCACCAGCGCAGCTCGACGACCTGCGAGAAACCCAGGCCGCGCACTACATCCGCCACGTCGTTCGGAACCACGGCAATAGGCGCGCGGCCGCTGCGCCTGCGCGTCGCACGCACCACGCGCCGCAGCGAAGAGCGGTCCAGGTGGTCCATGTGCGCATGCGACAGCAGCACGATATCGATAGGCGGAAGATCGCGCACCCGCACGCCGGGACGCCGCTGCCGCCGGAGCAGGATGAGCCAGGTAGAGAAGACGGGATCGAAGAGCAGGTTCTTTCCCTCGGCTTGCACCAGGAACGAGGAGTGCCCGATGAACGTGATGCCCAGCTCGTCCGGGGCTGCGAGGCGCGGGCGCTGATGCGTGCCTTGCATCGGCGTCACCGCCGATCGCCAGAGCAGACGTCCTGTGTACCGCAACCTGCGGCCAATTTCAGCCCAGCGGCCCATGTGTCCCCGTTCTGTTCATTGTGTCCTCTCTATTTCTCTTGGACGTTTCCGCCGCCCCTTCCTGTCACATTCGATGACAAATCAGGGCGGCGCGATCCCGACATCCTTGCCGTGAGCCCTGCGGTCGCTGCCCGGTACCCCTATTTCGACTTCCGCACTCGACTGCAATGGGAGACAATTGCACATCTCATGCGTTTCACTTCTTTCCCCTGTTCACTGCTGGCGCTGTGTCTGTTCGCAACACCTCCACTGCTGGCGCAGGGGGAAAATGACCAGCCGGCACCCGCCGGTGCACCTGCGGCAACCCAGCAGACCCCCGGCGAGCCGGGGACGCAAACGGGACAGCCCACCCCCCCGCCAGCCCCCGCTCCGCCGGTCCAATTCACACGAACCATACCGGTGCCGCCTGTCCGCTACTCCGGCAGCCTCGGGTCTACCTACATTCCGCTGGATAGCTGGATGTACCCCGAGATCATGCGCCTCTACTCGCTGGGATTCATCGACACTGTCTTTCTCGGCATGCGGCCATACACGCGTACCAGTGTTGCCCACATGCTGGATGCCTCGGCCGGCGAAATCTACAACAGCGACAGCGACGAGGCAAAGGATATCTATAGCGCCTTGAGCCGCGAGTTGGCTCCCGATCTAGAGATCCCGGTCGATGCCCACCGCGGCCACTCGGAAATCGAATCGGTCTACACCCGCATGCTCGGCATCACCGGGCCGCCCCTTCGCGATCCCTACCACGCCGGCCAGACGATCGTGAACGACTACGGCCGCCCCTATGCCGAGGGCTTCAACAACATCACCGGCCTCAGTGTTCGCACGACGCTCGGCCGTTATTCAGGCTACTTCCGCGGCGAATATCAGCACGCTCCCACACTCTGGGGCTACTCAACTGCAGTGGCCAGTCAGCTTTCCTTCCAGGACGAAGTCTTCCCGCTCACCTACTACAATCCGACGCTGCCCTACGGCGCGACCCTGCAGGGCGTGGATACTTTTCGCATTCAGGAGGCCTACCTCGCGGCAAATTTCGCCAGCCATGAGATTTCCATCGGCAAAAGCGATGAGTGGTACGGGCCGGGACGCGGCGGCGGCATGGGCTACAGCAACAACGCGGAAAATATTTACTCCATCCGCATCAATCGCGTCGAGCCGGCGTACATCCCATTCGTCTCCCGCTTTCTCGGGCCCATCCGCTACGACTTCCTCTACGGCAGCCTCCAGGGACATACAGCTTACAACTCGCCCTACACCCACTCAGAAGGCTTCAGCTTTAAGCCGACGTCGAACTTCGAGTTCGGCTTCGAGCGAACGATCGTGTTTGGCGGCAAGGGCCACGAGCCGGTCACGTGGCACACCTTCCTGAAAGGCTTCTTCGATATTAACGACACCACCGAACCGGAAAAGATCGGCCGCAACGATCCCGGGGCCCGCTTCTCCGCCTTCAACTTTTCTTACCGCGTGCCATTTGTGCGCAACTGGCTTACGTTTTACAGCGACTCCGAAGCGCACGATGATGTGACGCCGATCAGCGCTCCGCGGCGCGCCGCCATGCGGCCCGGCATTTATCTTTCACATTTTCCCGGCGCGCCTAAGCTCTCCTGGCGTGTCGAAGCGGTTTCTACTGATCCGCCAACCGGACGCAGTATCCACGGAAGCTTTATGTATTGGGAGGCGGAGCAGCGGCAGGCATACACCAACAAGGGCTTCACCTTCGGCGACTGGATCGGGCGCGAGGCCAAAGGCGGCCAGTCCTGGCTTACGTATCACCTGAGCGGCAACGAGTGGGTAGAGTTCCAGTACCGGAACGTGAAATCGGCAAAGGATTTCATCCCCATGGGAACCACGCAGAACGACTTCACGGTCAACGCCGTGAAGCGGCTCGGCAAAGATGTGGAAGTCAACGGATGGGTGCAGTACGAGCGATGGAAGGCGCCCTTCCTCCTGAATGGCAACACCGCGGCGCAGAACGACACCAGCATCGCCGTGCAGCTCACCTTCTACCCGCGCAATAGCATCCGCCGTTATTGAGACCGCAGGACCGGCCGGCCCCAGCCAGCTATGAGCACCAGCACGATATAGATCGACTGCATGAACAGGCGGCTGGGCACCATGGGCATGCGGAGCCCGTATAGTGTCTGTCCGGCAGCATAAATATTCGCGGGAAAGACTGCGATCATCAGCAGCACAATCGACAGCGATGCCAGGCGTTCCGTGCGCCGGAAAAACAATCCGGCCGCACCCGCCAGTTCGGCCACGCCGCTCACCATGACGAGCAGCGTGCGAGCGGGAAAGATTGGCGGAATGATCTGCGCCATTGCTGTCGTGATGCTGAAATGCGCGACTCCGCTGACCAGGAGCGGCAATGCTACCAGCACCCGTAGTATTCGTTGCGCGATGCCAAACGAGCAGAAGCCGCCACGCGCCACACCAAAAAAGAGCGCCGTCACCGCCGCCAGTTCGCTGAGGCAGAAGAAATAGATCACGTCGTCGGCCTGGGGAAAAATGCGCGCGCGATGCGCCGCAGCTCGCTCCGCACATACAGCGAATGAATCAGCATTGCGACGGCTCCCGCAATTGCAGTAGCGATGACGCGATGTTCCGCCGTGTTGTATTCCGGCGTTTTGCCCACCGCCAGAATGAAGGCAATATACGCGGTCAGCGGAATGACATAGATCGCATAGTTTACGTTCTGCAGCGCGTAGGCAAGATACATAGAACCGACAATCAGCAGGCTCAGCCAGATGCCGTCAGGCTGCAGCGTCATGGCCAGCAGCGTCGCTAGCGCGCCGCCCACCAGGGTGCCGCCAATGCGCGCGATGGAGCGCGCATTGGTCAGCAGCAGATCTGGTTTCATGATGATCAGCGCGGTCATAGGAATCCAATACGCATTCGGGAAATGCACTCGCTCCGCGATTCCCTGAGCTACCAGGCCAGTCAGCGCCAGCAGCAGTGCGTAGCGAAACGTGGACGAGCGGAAGGTGAGATTTTCGAGGACCGCGCGCCGCTGCCAGCCCGGCGTGTGAATTACCGGATCGGAGTACGTAGTCTGTGCCGGCGGAAAGAAGCGCCACAGGACAAGTATGCAGAGGAATTGCAGAAACCCTCCTGCGAGCACGCCAGCAGCGCGCAACGCCGCCTGCGACGGCGCGCCCGGCACGGCGCTCGAAACGACGAGGAACACGCAGCATTGCTGCCCCACCCATGAAGCCGGCGAACTGATGGCGCCGGACATTCCGTAACAGAACGCCCAGAAGGTCACCAGCAAAAGCAGTATCCATGGAAGATTCGCTGCCAGCTCGCCCAAGGCTGCAGAAAGCGCCATGCCCAGCGTCGCCAGCACCATCGCGCCGCCACGAAACCAGAGCCGCCGCTGAAAGGCGCCAAAACCCACCGATTGCGCACTGCCGGCGATGACCAGTGCCGCAAAGCGATGCCCGGCTCCGAGGGCCCCGGCAAGCGCAATGGCGATCGCCGGAAGACAGAGCAGGCTGGCGCGCCACTCTGCTGCTTCCCAGTCGACACGTCGAAGCTCATGCGTCAGGCCAGTGGTCGTCACGATCACTCATTCGATGCGCGTGGGACGCCGCTACCTTCCTAGGGACGCGCAGCACTACCCGGCATCGCAGCTTCGATGTCAGTGGAACTACGGGGGAAAACGCGGGGCCGGACGATCAGGCGCTGACCGTAACCTCTTCCAGCGCCAATTGCAATTGCGGCTGGCCCGCTTCGAGCCGAATCGCCGAACAGTCTTTCAGAATCCAGTCCGGCTTAGCCGCAACCAAGTCCGAGATCGACGACGTAGTAGTGAACGCGATGACCCGTGCGCCCGCGTTTCTGCCTGAAGCGATGCCGGCAAGAGCATCCTCGACTACGATGCACTGCTCCGGCCGAAAGCCCAGTCCGGCTGCACCCTTCTGATACGGCTCCGGATGGGGCTTGCCATGCGTGATGTCATTGGCAGTCATGAACAGCCCCGGCGTCGGCAGGCCGGCAGCGCGGATGCGCACTTCGGCGAGCGGCCGTGTGCAGGAAGTAACGATGGCCCAGCGATCGTGCGGCAGTGCCTCCAGAAGTTCCTTCACGCCGGGCAGCGGAACAATGCCGTGTACATCCTCGATCTCCGCCTGTTCTACCAGGCGGTTTTCCGCCTCATGATCGGCATCGGGCAGCAGATAACGCAGCGTCTCAATGCTGGGCCGCCCATGCGCGCGATGCAGAACCTCCTGCACGTTGAAGCCGCGTTCTTCCGCCCAGCGCGACCAGACGCGCTCTACCGCGGGAATCGAATTGATGAGCACGCCGTCCAGATCGAACAGCAGGGCCTCAGCGGAAACCTTAACCATGCTCTTATGCTAACGGACTCCCGTCCGCACTACTTTGCAGGAAAAAGAAAGCGCAGAAAAGGATCGACGCGCTTGGCCCATGCGTCCTCGTTGTGCCGGCCGCCGGGCACGCGGAGATACTGCATGTCCTTCCCATCATGCCAGCCGCGCCGCTCCAGCAGCCGATGCAGCGCGTCGCACTTTTCAATCATGGTCGGTCCCTCGGAGAGCCCCATGTCCAGCCAGATGCGTGGGCGTGGCTCCGGACGCGTGCGCCGCACGTACTGCAGCATGGCTCCCTGCGCCCACCACACAGAAGGCGAAAGAATCGCAAGCCGCCCGAAGACATGGGGCCACGTCAGTCCGATGTAGAGCGACTCCAGACCGCCCAGGGATGAGCCGCCGACGCCGGTATTCGTCGCTCCATCGAGCGTGCGATAGGAACGGTCCACCCAGGGCTTCAGCTCTTCCACCAGAAGGCGCCCATACAGCTCGCCCTTGCCGCCGCCCAGGTTGCGATCGGGCATGGGCGTGTACTCCTCCATCCGCTCGATGCCGGTGTTGTAAATGCCGACCACGATCAGTGGCTCTATTGCCTTCTCGCCAATCAACCCGTCAGCGGTCCTCTGCACATCCCAGAAGCTCCCTTTGATAAAGCTGGTCTCGGGATCGAAGAGGTTCTGCCCGTCTTGTAGATAAAGCACCGGATATCGCCGCTGGACGTGGCGAAGTAGTCCGGGGGCAGCGCGACGATGACATCCCGCCGTGCCGGCAGCAAGGTAGAGACGAACTGCCTGTGCAGTCGCAGACGCTCGCTTCCACCCACCAGGACAGGCTCTTCAAAGCTGATCGGTTCCTCCCGGTCGGCAATCGTTCTCGGCGGACGTGCGGCGTTCCGAGTGGGAATTTTCAAATCTGAGGGCTCGAGAGTAAGCTGCTCTGCTTCGTACACGCGTCTCCTGAATTCGCGGGCACGCGGCCGCGGCTCTGCTACATTGGTGGCTCTGAAAGAGCCTATCAAGGGCAGGCGCCCGATGCCACAATTGAGCGTTTGCGAAACGATGAGGGGAAGAACAGCCAGCAAGCATGAATCGCGAGTATCACAAGTGGTATTCAGAGCGCCTGGGCCGGGATATGGAACTGCTGGTCTTCGGGCATGCCGGCGTGCCGGCCATTGTCTTTCCCAGTTCGCAGGCGCGCTTCTACGAATTTGAAGACCGCGGCATGGTCGGCTCGATCGGCCATAAAATTGACAACGGCGAAATTCAGCTTTACTGCGTGGACTCGCTCGACGCCGAGAGCTGGTACAACCGCGGAGTGCCGCCGCGCTGGCGTATCGCCCGGCAAATACAGTATCAGGAGTACATCCTGAATGAGCTGGTGTTGCTGGTGCGCCTGAAAAATCAGGACCCACACCTGATCGCGATAGGTTGCAGCTTTGGCGGTTATCACGCTGTGAATATCGCGTTGCGACACCCGGATGTCTTCACCGGCTTCCTGTCCATGTCCGGGGCGTTCGACATCTCTAACTTTTTGCACGGCTATTACGATGACGATGTCTACTTCAACATCCCGCCGCATTATCTGGCGAACATGAGCGATCCCTGGTTTCTCGATCGATACCGCCAAAATACCTATGTGCTGGCCACCGGATGGGACGACCAGTGTCTCCCTCAAAACCAACGTCTCTCCCATCTGCTCGCCAGCCGCGCGGTGCAGCACCAATTGGCAATTTGGGATAGCTGGAACAGCCACGACTGGCCGACCTGGCAGCGCATGATGAACGTTTACCTCTGATGCATGATTCTGGCGCACACTAAACAGCAGCGGTGAACCCCGCAAGGGAAGGAGCAGAGATGAACCTGCGACGGAGGGAGCAGAGATGAAAAAGATCGGCGTGTTATACGGCATGGAGAACACCTTCCCCGGAGCCCTGGTCGAGCGCATCAACGGTATGGGTCTTCCCGACATCAAAGCCGAGTCGCTCCAGGTTGGCGGCGTGCGCGAGGCGACGCCCAGCGGCTACGCCGTTATCGTCGACCGCATCTCGCACGACATCCCCTTCTATCGCGGCTTTCTGAAAAATGCGGCGCTCACTGGAACCGTCGTTATCAACAATCCTTTCTGGTGGTCAGCGGACGACAAATTCTTTAATTACGCGCTGGCCCGCAAGCTCGGCGTCGCCGTGCCGCGCACCGTGCTGCTGCCGCACAAGCAATATCCCGCCGGCACTACCGACCGCTCCATGCGCAATCTGGAATATCCACTCGACTGGAAAGGCATCTTCGAGTACGTCGGCTTCCCTGCTTTTCTGAAGCCCTTCGACGGCGGCGGCTGGCGCGATGTCTACCACGTGCACAATTGGGAGCAGTTCTTTCAGGCCTATGACCAGACCGGCGATCTGTGCATGACGCTGCAGAGCGCCGTGAAATTCCAGGAATACTTCCGCTGCTATGTCATCAACCAGAAGAAAGTCCACATCATGCCCTACGATCCGCGGCGTCCGTTTCATGAGCGCTATGTCAAGGATCCGCCGGCATACTCTTCCGGACTGCTCGCGCGGGTGGAGCGCGATGCGCTGACGCTGTGCCGCGCGCTCGGCTACGACCTGAACACGGTCGAGTTTGCCGTGGAGGACGGCGTGCCCTACGCGATCGACTTCATGAATCCCGCGCCGGACGCAGACGTGCACTCGGTCGGTGAGGCCAACTTCCGCTGGATCGTCGATGCCGTGGCCGAGATGGCCGTCGAGAAAGCGCAGCAGCACGCCGGAACGCCTGCGGGCGGCTTTGTGTGGTCGTCGTTCCTCTCCGGCCGGCCGGTGACCAAGGCTGTCGGGTCGTCTGCTCCGAAAAAGAGCGCGGTAAAGAAATCGCCGGCGAAGAAGTCCGCCGCAAAATCAACCAAGTCCACAGGGCCCGCTTAACGACAGTCAGTAACTGGAGCGTCGCACCATGCGCCCATCATTCACGCTCGGCATTGAAGAGGAATACCAGACCGTCGATCCTGCCACGCGCGATCTGCGCTCGCACATCAAGACGGAGCTGCTCGCGAAAGGCAAGCGGCGGCTCGAAGAGCGCGTCAAGGCGGAGATGCATCAGTCCGTCATCGAAGTGGGAACGCGCATCTGCCGCACCATCGACGAAGCGCGCGAAGATCTTTACGATCTGCGACGGCAGATGATCCAGATCACGCAGGACCACGACCTGGTGCTGGTAGCAGGCGCCACGCACCCATTTGCCGACTGGAGCGCACAGGACATTTACCCCGACGAGCGCTACGAGCGCGTGGTCGAAGACCTGCAGCAGGTGGCGCGCGCCAACCTCATCTTCGGCCTGCACGTGCACGTCGGTATCGAGGACAAGGAAGCAGCCATTCGGGTGATGAACTCCATGCGCTACTTCCTGCCGCATATCCTCGCGCTCTCCACCAACTCGCCCTTCTGGCGCAGCCGCGACACGGGACTCAAGAGCTACCGTGCCAAGGTATTCGACAAATTCCCGCGCACCAATATCCCGGATAGTTTCGGAAGCTGGGGCGAGTATGAGCAGTTCTGCAACCTGCTCGTCAAAACCAACTGCATGGATAACGCGAAGAAGATCTGGTGGGACATTCGGCCGCATCCCTTTTTCAACACCATCGAGGTCCGCATCTGCGACATCCCGATGCGAGCCGAGGAGACCATCGCCATCGCCGCGCTCATTCAGGCCACGGCCTGCAAGCTGTGGAAGCTGCAGGCTACGCAACCAGGACTGGCGCCAGTACAGTCGCGCGCTGCTGATGGAAAACAAATGGCGCGCCGTGCGCTACGGGCTCGAAGGCAAGCTCATCGACTTCGGCAAAGAGGCGGAGGTAGACGAGCGCGAACTGATCCTCGAATATCTGGCGTTCGTCGACGACTGCGTGGACGACCTGGGCAGCCGCGATGCGGTCGGCGTATATCAAAACGATTCTCGAGAACGGTTCCGGCGCCCAGCGGCAGGTGCGCAAATTCAAGGAGAGCAATGGAGACCTGAATGCTGTCGTCGACTACATGGTGGAGGAGACGCGCGCCGGCCTCTTTTAGCCGCGCTTCACACAGGCCGGAACGCGATACACTGCAACATCCTTTTCGAAGCCATGACCATCACCCGCACCCCGCTTCTTGACGTGGCCTTCCCGGCGGATTTCACGCCCGGCGCGCGCAGCGCCGTCACTACCTGCCTGCGCGTTCAGCCGAGTGAGAAGGTCACGCTGATCACCGATCAGGCGACCATCGAGATCGCGGCCTCGATCGCACGCGAACTACGGGCGCTCGGCTGTCCATGGAATGGGTTTGTCCTTGAAGAGCTCGCGCCTCGGCCCCTCATCGGCATGCCCGCCGACGTGCTGGCCGACATGGAAACCAGCCAGGTCTCCATCTTTGCTGTGCAGGTACAGCAGAACGAGCTGCTCTCCCGCCGGCAGATGACCGATGTCGTGAATCGCCGCCGCATGCGCCACGCGCACATGGTCAACATCACACCGCAGATCATGATGGAAGGCATGCGTGCAGACTTCCTCGCCGTCGATCGGCTGAGCCAGCGCGTACTGGAACGGGCAACCAGGGCTACCGCGGTCCGCGCCACCACCGCCGCCGGCACCGACATCCGCGCAGATCTGGACCCGAATTACAAATGGCTTAAAACCAGCGGCATCATCAGCCCGGATAAATGGGGCAACCTGCCCGGTGGTGAGGTCTTCACGGCCCCCGGCGAAGTAAACGGCACTTTCGTCGTGGATGGCGTGGTCGGCGATTATCTGTGCCAGCGCTATGGCTCGCTTGCATCTTCGCCGCTCACTCTTTCCATCGCGAAAAACCGCATCGTCGCCTGTACCTCCAGCAACAGCCGCTTGCAGGACGAGTTCTGGGAGTACACGCATCGTGATGAAAACTCCGATCGCGTGGGTGAGTTCGCCATCGGCACCAACATCGGCGTGACGCGCGTCATCGGCAACATTTTGCAGGATGAAAAATTCCCCGGCATCCACATCGCCTTCGGCGACCCATATGGTGAACATACAGGTGCGAAGTGGAGCTCCTCCACCCACATCGACGTTGTCGGCCTGAACTTCAACATCTGGCTCGAAAGCCCGACGGGCGAAGAGCAGATCATGCGCGAGGGCCACTTCCTGATTCAATCCTGAAGCGAGGAGGCATCGTGCTGCCAGAACTGCGGCAGGCATTCAACCGCAATTACCGGCCGGAGAACTACCAGGCCTTGCTCAAAGACTGCGCGCGCCGTGCACGCGCTCCGCTCGAATTTCGCATCTCGGAGACGCCGTGCTTTTTCCCGCGCGTGCTCATGGACAAAGTCGCCGATGCCGGCGCTGAGCTCACACACAAGCTACTCGGCAATGCCGCGTTCCTCAAGGCATCTGAAGAAGCAGTCCCGGAGCGTTTCCGTGTACCGCATTGCCCTGCGCATCCTCACTTCATGACGGCGGACTTCGGCCTGGTACGCGAAGAAGATGGCTCGCTTGCGCCGCGCCTGGTCGAGTTGCAGGCCTTCCCTTCCATCTTCGGCTTTCAGGCCATGGTCTCGGATAGCTATGCGCGCATCTTTCATCTACCGGCTGGCCTCGATCGCTTTCTTAGCGGCCATGACGATGCAAGCTACTGGGCGCTACTGCGCAAGGTGATCGTCGGCGAACACGCGCCGGAGAATGTTGTGCTGCTCGAGATCGAGCCGGAAGCACAGAAAACGCTGCCCGACTTCCACATCCACGAAGATCGGCTCAACATTCGCACCGTGGACATCGCGAAACTCAAGCGCGAAGGACGCCGGCTCTTCTATCGCAGTGGCAGCCGCGAAATTCCCATCGAGCGCATCTACAATCGCGCCATCGTCGATGAGCTGGAGCGCAAAGGCGTCGCGTTGCCATTCGATTATCGCGACGATCTCGACGTAGAGTGGGCCGGCCACCCCAACTGGTACTTCCGCATCAGCAAATTCGCCATTCCATGGCTTGAGCATCCCTCTGTGCCACCTGCCGTCTTTCTAAGCGACTGGTACGAGGGCAAAGGACCCGACCTGCTGCCGGAGGATCGTGAGCAGTGGGTCTTCAAACCGCTCTACTCCTTCGCCGGCAAGGGCGTGCAATTCGCGCCTACAGATGCCGAGCTGGCCTCCATCCCCGAAGATCAACGGCACAATTTTCTGCTGCAGCAGCGCGTGAAGTTCGAGCCTGTCATCGAAACTCCCTATGGCCCCACTCAGACCGAGGTTCGCATCATGTACGTGTGGCCCGAAGATGGCGCACTCGAACCGGTCATCAGCCTCATCCGCATGGGCCGCGGCAAGATGATGGGCGTCGATCACAATCGCAATCAGGAGTGGGTTGGGGCCTCCGCCGGATTTCTGCCCCAAAGAGGAGTGACTGTATGACACAGAGCGATTCGTCACAGCCGTTGATTTTTTGCCTCTCGACCTACGTCAAAGGCCAGGCCTTCATGCGCGAATGCGCACGCCTCGGCTGCCGTGTTGAGCTTCTCACGCTCCAAAAGCATCGCGATGCGGACTGGCCGCGCGACATCCTCGCCGGGATCCACACCATGCCGGAAGACATGGCGTCCTGGCAGGTGGTCAACACCGTCACCTATCTCGCGCGCTCGCGCAAGATCGACCGCATCGTCGCGCTCGACGAGTTCGATATGGAGACCGCCGCCACGCTGCGCGAGCACATGCGCCTCCCCGGTCTGGGCGAATCAGCAACACGCTTCTTCCGCGACAAGCTCTCCATGCGTGTTCGCGCGCGCGAAGCTGGCTTGCTTGTGCCGGAGTTCATCGGCATCTTCCACCACGACGACTTGCACCACTGGATGCAGCAGACGCCGGCTCCCTGGATGCTGAAGCCGCGCACCGACGCCTCCGCCATCGGCATTCGCAAACTCCACACTGCCGACGATCTGTGGCCGCTGCTCGATGAGCTCGGCGACCGCCAGTCGCACCATCTGCTGGAGCAATTCGTTGCCGGCGACATCTTCCACGCGGATGGTGTCGTATGGAACGGCCGCACGCTCACCGCCCCCGTGCATCAATACGGCAAGCCGCCCTTTCAGCTCATGCACCAGGGCGGCGTCTTCACCACCCGCACTGTCGACCGCGCTTCTGCCCCTGCACACGAAATTCCTGAACTTCACCAGAAGCTGATTGCGGCGCTCGGGTTGTCGAACGGCGTCACCCACACAGAATGGATCCGCTCCGCCGCAGACGGCCAGTTTTATTTTCTTGAAGCCGCGGCTCGCGTCGGCGGCGCATTCATCGCCGACGTCATCGAGCAGGCCAATGGCTTCAATCCGTGGGTGGAGTGGGCCCGCATTGAAGTTGCACTCGCGCGCGGCGAGCAATACAGCCTGCCGAAGCTCGGCACCGACTACGCAGGCAGCGTGCTGTGCCTGGCGCGCGATGCCATGCCCGTCACGGATCGCTACGATGCTCCCGAGATCGTTCACCGCATGCAGAAGCATCACCACGCCGGACT
This sequence comes from uncultured Acidobacteriaceae bacterium, assembly GCA_963758545.1. Classification (GTDB taxonomy): domain Bacteria; phylum Acidobacteriota; class Terriglobia; order Terriglobales; family Acidobacteriaceae; genus KBS-83. The sequence goes on from CAVWVY010000004.1 coordinate 362,874, forward strand.
GATCGTGCGCTCCGGCGACCCCGCTCGCGTGGAAGCGCTGACGGAGGAATACGCACGCCGCTTTGCCGAGGACTTCCTGGCCATTGCACCCGCGCCTGCTAAGGCTACCGCCTGAGCCAACAAGCGAGTACCGCAACCGGCGGAACTCACGTATGGTGGTGCTATCCCGCGAAGCCAGCATCTCGCGGCGCGTCTCCTATGCGTTTGCCGGTCCGCACCTATATCCTTTACCTACTGTTCGTGGCGCTCCCCGTCATCGCGCAGCAGCCGCAACCGCCCCAACCCGATATCGTCCCGGGCAACTTCGTCGACATCACGGCGCAGTCGGGCATTCACTTTCAGGGACGCGCCTCACACACGGCCAAAAAATATCTCATCGAGACCATGGGCTCGGGCGTCGCGGTCTTCGATTACGACAATGACGGGCGCCTCGATATCTTCTTCGTCAACGGCGCGCCGCTGAGCGATCCCACCGCGAAGGGCACCATCCCGCAGAAGACCGGTCCCGAGTATTGGAACCGCCTCTATCACCAGAAGAGCGACGGCACCTTCGAAGACGTGACCGAAAAGGCCGGCCTCCAGGGCATCGGCTACGGAATGGGTGTCGCCGTCGGTGATTACGACAACGACGGTTACGAAGACCTCTACGTCACCGCCTATGGAGGCAACCGCCTCTATCACAACAACGGCAATGGCACCTTCACCGACGTTACGGAAAAATCAGGCACCGGCGGCAGCGGATGGTCTACATCCGCCGCCTGGGTCGATCTGGATAATGACGGCCTGCTCGATCTGGTCGTGCTGCGCTATATGCAGTGGGACTTCGACGACATCTTCTGCGGAGACCATGCCCCCGGTCATCGCGCCTACTGCCATCCGGATCTCTTTCAACCGATCAGCGCGCTCGTTTACCACAATGATGGCAACGGCCACTTTACGGAAGAGGCGGCAAAGATCGGGATGGGCAAGCCAGGCAAGGGGCTTGGCATCGCGCTGGCCGATTTCGATCGCGACGGCAAGATCGACATCGTTGTTGCCAACGACTCGATGCTCGAGTTTCTCTATCGCAATAAGGGCAACGGCACATTTGAGGAAGAAGGCCTCGATGCTGAAGTAGCGGTCGACGGCGACGGCCGCACCTTCGCCGGCATGGGCGTCGATTTCCAGGACTACAACAACGACGGCCTGCCTGACCTCGTGATCACCGATCTCGCCAACCAGAAATACGCTCTCTACAAAAACAACGGCGACGGCAGCTTTACTTACGACACCTACATGAGCGGCATCGGCGGCATGACGCTGCTGCACTCCGGCTGGGGAATCCATTTTCTGGACTACGACAACGACGGCCTGAAGGACCTGCTCATCACCCAGGGGCACGATCTCGATACGATCCAGCTTCAGTTCCCGCAGCTTCGCTATAAAGAACCGATGTTGCTCATCCGCAATACGGGCAAGCGATTCGTGGATGTGTCATCGCAATCGGGCGCGGTCTTCCAGCAGGCTTGGGCGGGCCGCGGCATGGCTGTGGGAGATCTGGACAACGACGGCCGCGTCGATGCTGTCGTCACCACCAACGACGGGCCAGCCTATATATTGCGCAACGAAACCGTCACGAAGAATCACTGGCTCACGCTTTCGCTCGTCGGCCACCGCAGCAATCGCGATGCCATCGGCGCGGAGATTCATGTGACGACCAGTGCCGGAACGCAGATGCTCACCGTATCGACGGCGGCGAGTTATTTGTCTTCAAACGACAAGCGCGCACACTTCGGCCTGGGGAAGGACGCCGTCGCCGGCAAAGTCGAAATTCGCTGGCCCAGCGGAATCAGGCAAACGCTCACAGACGTGAAGGGCGACCGCATCGTGCAGGTAGACGAACCCGTCGACACAGCCGCGCACAAATAACTATCCGGCGATCGCGTCCATCCCCAGCCAGAAGGTCGCGAACTGTTTCAGGTTTTTCTTGTAAGTCCGGGTAACGTTGTATTCCTTCCCGTTCTTCAGCCGCAGCAGATACTCGCCTGTCAGCAGCGGCTTCACCGCCTCCACGTGCGCGGCATTCACCAGCACCGAGCGGTGTATGCGAACAAATCCATGCGGCGCCAGGCGGTCGGCCAGCACGGAGATTTGCTCGCGCAGCAGATGCGAGCCGGAGTCCTGCCGCAGCAGCACGTAGTTGCCTTCGGCTTCCGCAACCACGATCTCGGCAACATCGATGAACAGGATTCTCCCCTTCGACTTGATCGCAATCCGCGGCGTTGTCTTGGCAAGCGTCTGCAGGTGCGGAAGAATCTCTGCCAGCCGGCGCTCGCGGTCCTCCACGGAATGCTGCTTGGCGTAGTCGATCGCGCGATGCACTCGCTCGGCGGAGAACGGCTTCAGAATGTAGTCCGTCGCGTGCCGCTCGAAAGCAGCTACTGCATGCTCGTTAAATGCGGTCACAAAGATAATCGCCGGCATGCCATTGCCCTGCGCGCGTAGCGTATCCACCAACTGCATGCCGGACATCTCGGGCATCCGGATATCCACCATCAGAATGTCGTATGCGTTCTCACGAATGCGGCTCAACGCCTCGATTGCGTCGGCGGCCACATCCACCACATCAATGTCCGAACGCTCACCCAGCACACGCGTCAGCGACTCGCGAGCCAGCGGCTCATCATCAACAACCAGAATGCGCATAATCTATGACCTCATTTCAGGTTCAAGCTCGCGAACCGATTTTGCCTTCACTTCGGATTTCGTACTGGAAAGGACCGGCAGGCTAAGAGTCGCCACGGCAATCTTGTCCTTGCGATCGAACAAAAGCTGTGCATCGGGGCCATACAGGAGCGACAGGCGGGTGCGAATGTTCTGATGGCCCACTCCCATCCCCTGGCGCGCTTCGCCGCCCACGCTATTCTTCACTTCGAGCAAAAGCTGCTGCTGGCTTCGGCGGGAACTGATTTCGATCCACCCCTGTCCCCGGAAGTTAGCTATGCCGTGTTTTATGCCGTTCTCAATCAGCAATTGGAACATGAACTGCGGTACCAGCAGGTCGCGTGTTTCCTGTTGAATGTCCCAGCGCACCGACATGCGGCTTCCTAGCCGCATACCTTCTATATCGAGATAGTCTTCGGCAAGGCGGAGCTCATCTGCCAGCCGTACGAGATCTGAGCCCTCCTGCTGCAAGGTGCGACGCAACAGGCTGGAAAGTCTCAGAATCATCTCCTCCGCGCGTCCCGCATCGCTGTGAATCAGTGAGGAGATGCCGTTCAGCGTATTGAAAAGGAAGTGCGGCTGAATCTGCATCTGTAATGTGTGCAGTTCGCTTTGCGTCAGCGCTTCTTTCAGCTCAAGCTGTTCCAATTCCTGCCGCTGGACGCGCCTGAAATACACCGCAGCGTGCGCGGCGACAACAATCGCGAGATAGACCACAAGCTCATCGGCAAACGTGGTATAGGTCAGCCCGATCAATGCGTCAAGGGTGCGATGGCCCCACTGCTGTGTCTCGGGATACCAGGGCGGAAGCAGACTCCATCGAATCGCCGCAAAGAGCAGCACAAACGGCAAGAAGCCGGCAAGATAATAGATCACCCGGCGGACCGTATTTCCCGCGCCGATCGGCGCTCTCGCAGCGATCCAGAAAATGGGGGGCGTCAGCAGCGCAACTGTGAAGAAGCGAACCGCAACCAGAAGCGCAACGCTCGCCAGCGATACTCTCAGGTGCTCTTCTTCTGAAATGCGATATTGCTGCCACGCCAACAGCGCGGCAAGCGGCATCCAGAATGCTATGGAGAGCCCATAACCAAACAGTCCGCGTTGCCAGGTTGATGCGGAGACTTTCACGATCAGCATTGTATTCTGGCACAGGAGTTGCTTGGCCTTTTGCGGCTTTCGATTACACGCAGCCCGGAATCACTGCTGTTTATCCCTGGATTGCGTAATTCCGTGTTGGCGAATCTCGATCTCGACACATCAATAAGTTTATTTCCGGAAATTTATTTCTAGAAAAGTGTGAAGGATGATGAACTCTCTCTGGACCCGACGAAGTTTCTTGCAGCGGGCGGCGGGCAGTGCAGCTTCGGCAGCGCTTGCGCCGCTGGCAACGGGTGCGCAAGCCTACGGCACCCGCAAATCGGCTTTGCACGGCCGGTTCCTCACCCATGTCTCGATCGTGCGCGTAAACCAGATCGAAGTAACCCCCAGCCGTTCCATCGGCCAGGACGAGGTAGCGGACAATAGTCCGGACCATATTCGATCGCGGCGGGAAGCATTTGCGCGCGGCTGTCCTGACGGGAAAATGACCTGGGCCATCAGTTGGCTGGCGCTGCATGACTCACGGCAGCATTACAAGGATGCGCGGCGCCTGCTCGCTTCCTATCACGATAAATATGGCGACGAGATCACCTTCATTCCCGGCGGCTATTTCGCGCCCATGTTTGACACCCGCGAACACAACCGGACAACAATTCATAAAGCGCTTCACTTGGTCTCGCAGTTCGTGGGGAACGGATATCGTCCGCAGTGCCTGGTCGCCGGATTTATGGATGCGGAGAACCAGCGATTCCTTGCCACCGACGAGGGTATTCATGTTTGCCAGGGCCAGATCTGGAGCCAGCACGGTATCGACAACGGCGATGGCGACGGCGGCATCTGCTATCCCTACTACCCCAGTCGTGAGCACTACCTGAAGCCGGCTCAGGGACCGGCCGATTTTATCGACTGCGTTTGCCTCGACGGATGGACCTGCGATTTTCTGGCCGCCCGCCGGAATGGTTTCGAGGGAGGCTTCAACAGCCGCATGGGCGTCGGCCCGATCGAGACCGTAGGAAATCTTGGAGAAGCAGCGGGTCGCAAAGAGATGATGGCCACTACCGCCATGCATTTCGACCAGGGCCACGCACTCAATGGATTCGGCTGGGTGACGGCAATCTGGGAGGTATCGATTGGCCACGATCAAGATCTCACCTGGTGGCTCGAGGCCGTCAGGGAACGCTGGCCGGACACACAGGTTCTGACGGAAGGCGCGTTTGGCATGGAATGGCGGAAGCAGACCCCCAACAACCAATTGCTCGATTACCGGTTCGATGCCAAAGGGACCGGCGCGCCCGGTTCAGAAAAGGATCTGGAAATTCGATGGTTCATGAACCAGGAGTTTCGCCTGGCGCTGCTCAACAATTGGACAACAGACAGTCCTGTCATGGTGATCGACTTTACCCGCTATGATCTGCCCGCGAGCGAACCTAAAGGTTTGCAGCGGGAATGGAGCCTGATGAACGTGCTAAACCAAAAAGGCACCCGACCGCAGGACAAGCCGATCCGGCTGGCACAGCTTGCTCCCGAAGATCAGCGGCGCATCTACGCAAAGTATCCGGAGCTGAAGAAGCTTGCGTGAGCCGTTCAGAAGAGTGCAAGCCAATGGCCGGTGTTACCCTGAATGCGGTTCGCTGAACGTGAGATAACTAGATTTATGAACACGCGAAAGTGGCGGAATTGGCAGACGCACCAGACTTAGGATCTGGCGGGGAAACCCGTGGGGGTTCAAGTCCCCCCTTTCGCACCATCCTCCTGCTGGCACGCGCGATACGTGCCGATTCCTCTGCAGTCCAGATATCAAAAAATAGGCTGGTTCCCATCTGGAACCAGCCTTAAAGAAGTGACACGAGCAAGGATGTTTTGGATTTTCTCAGCCGTTTCCGGCCACGCTTTTACCACCAATAATAGGTCGTCTTGTGCAAATAGGTTGTGACTGAGCCACCCGACTTATAGCCGTCGAGTTGCACGTTCATCAGCAGCGTGCTGCCCGCCCAGCCCATCGACTTCGCCGCGTTGGCGGTTGCTCCAGAAAACGAGCTCTGCGTGCCATCGAAGTTCACCCAGTCGTGCGTGACCACACCGTTGCTATCGCGATGAAAGCCTAGCTGGATGTGGTGCCACGTGTTGGCAGACCAACTCCGCGGATCGCAGGGGATATTCGAAGAGTGCCAGTGGTAATTGCCCGTGTAGTACGTCCACTCCCAGCTCTTCGAGTAGGTGGAGCATTGCGTGCCGTAGATCACCGTCTTCCCGTTCGGTATCACCTGGTTCAGATCCAGTTCCAGGTTGGCCAACTTGTCTGGATTCGGAACATAAACGTACGTATCCATAACAAAGTGCGTCGCCGATGAGTCCTTGGCAAAGGAGTTGTGCCAGCGCTGGCCGCCGCCGCTCGAATAGGTCATATAAAACTCGCGAGCGTTGTCATAGACAGGTGTCGTCGCTGGGTAGACGGTCGAACCTTTCGAGCTTCCCGGCGTGCCTGTGTCGTGCTCACTTTCCCAGTTGCTGGCGGTATCCAGGTCCGCGGATGCCGCGGCATTGGAGGGAATGCTCCCGGAGGTACTCCCCGATGAGGGTGAGCCGGATTGCCCCGAGCCGCCCGATCCCGACGAACCCGATCCCGACGAAGAAGACCCGCCCACGGTGATGTTGCTCGTGACCGTCGGACAGATCTGCCCGTTTGCCCATGCTTTGAAGTGAATGGCATGTTTGCCGGTCGAAATCGCCTGGTTTGCCACGTCGATGTCGTATGCCGTTGCACCCCACGTGGTCGTGGTGCTGTTGTCGATCGAGAAGCCGAAGGCCGACGGCGCGACCCCGTTGCACCCAATGTTATGAGCCTTAATCAGCACCGGTGAGGGCGTCGTTGCCCCATTCGTCGGGCTGGCTACCGTAATATTCGACGCGAGAGCCGGCTGCGCACAGGCGGCTCCAGCAAGGACTGCGAGAATTGAGACAAAGAGGCGTGCGGAACCGGTTCGGGGGACGAGCTGCATGTAGATCTCCTGCAGGGGAATTTATGTTTCACATTGCGTGTCGCTTCGGCAGTAGCTGCAATGGCTCTTCATGCCGCAGCTCGCCCACGGTCTGGACCGTAGTCCAGCATCCCCAGCGAGTGGGTTGAGGAGATCTGCATTCCGGGCGTGCAGGGATGCAGTGTCACTCTGTGTGCCCGGTAACGTGACGTTAGGGGGCAATTCATAGGTGATTCAGTAAAGGGATAGTACCGGTAAGCTAGGAGAGATAAACTCCCTATTTTGTGTTAGTTGCAGAATTATCACTATGTAAATACTCGGCTGCAGCGGACGCAAAATGCTTCGTGAATCGCTTCTTTCTTACGCGACCGGGGCAGCGAAATCGCGACGATTCAAGATCAAGCGCCAGTACATACCACCTTCCGGTGACACGTCTGATCTCATGGCCCGGAAATGTTCTTCACCCGGCGGCAGCGGCCGCGACGCGCTCAACGATCAACGCTCGCACTCATCCCCTATACTGAGGAGGGATTGAAGCCCGTCCTGCCTGATCTGGCCGGATCGGCGCTTTCGTCACCGTAAACGCAGGATTTCCGGGCAGGGCAGGTCCATTCACACGCGCTTGCGCCAGATCTCCTGTAGCTCCTGAATTCCTATCGAGGCAGAGTAAAAGAGCACAAGCATGGCAGACATCCATCAACCCAACAATCAGCCGCGAATCACCGTCACCGAAGCCTCCGATTACCGCGAAGGCTACGCCAACAGCGTGCAGGTACGCGCCAGCGTGTGGGACTTTTTCCTCTCCTTCGGCACGGCGCATCAGGATTCGCCCGACCAGGTCACCATCCGCGGCTTCCAGGGCATCTATCTCAGTCCGCAGCAGGCCAAGGCGCTTTTCAACGTGCTCGGTCAGAACCTGGCGCAGTATGAGCAGGCCTTCGGTTCGATTTCGCTGGAACCCGTTCCCACCGCCGCCTCACAGCGTCCGCTCAACTAACTTTCGCGAAGGAACTTTTCCGCGGAGGCAGCAATCGTCTCCTTCCTCCGATCTTCCCGACCGCAGCCGTTCACTCAGCCGAGAGACCAGCAATTCCCCCTGTGGCTGGTCTTTCCCCTGATCTTTGTCGCGCTCTATCTATCGCATTTCGCGTTGCTGCACCTGCCCTACTACTGGGACGAAGCCGGCTACTACATTCCCGCCGCTTACGATCTCTTCCGCACCGGCGCGCTGATTCCCTACAGCACGCTCTCCAACGCGCACCCGCCGCTGCCTTCGCTCTACCTCGCGCTGCTGGTGGAAGATTTCCGGCTTCAGTCCGCTGACCACTCGCCTGGCCGAGCTGATCGTCGCTTCCTTCGCGTTGCTAGGGGTCTACCGTCTCGCCCAGCGAGTCACCGGTCAGACATCGGTCGCCGCGGCAACCACGCTGCTCACAGCGCTCTATCCGGTCTGGTTTGCGCAGAGCACGCTCGCGCATGCCGATCTCTTCGCCGCCGCTCTGACTCTATGGGGACTCGTCTTCTACCTGCCCGGCGCAAGACTCCCGCATCTTGATCGCGGCGCTCTGTTTTGCATTGGCCGCGTTATCGAAAGAGACCGCCATCTGTACCCCCTTGGCGCTTGCCTCCTATGAAGGTTGGCGTGCAGTACGTGACAGATCCGTCCGCAAACCGGCCCTGCGCAATCTCGGATGGCTGCTAACGCCACTCCTGCCCCTCTGCGGTTGGTACGCGTATCACTGGCGTCATACCGGATACGTCTTCGGCAACCCGGAATTCCTTCGCTACAACGCGACCGCCACGCTCTCCCCGCTGCGCATCCTTCTCGCGCTCTTCCATCGCGTCGTGCACCTTACGGTGCACATGAATCTCTTCGTGCCCGTGCTGTGCGCCTGCGCATCGCTCTTTCTAGTTCCCGCGGCACCTTGCCCGATGGCCGCGTTCGTACCGCTCTCTCGCGCGATTTCCTTGTCCCGCTTGCCTGGGTCTTTGCCGCCAACGCTCTGCTCTTCTCCGTTTTGGGTGGCGCGCTGCTCACGCGCTATCTCCTGCCGCTCTATCCGCTTGTCCTGCTGGTTTGCGTGGCTGCTTTCTGGCGGCGTGTGCCGGTATGGAGCAGCATGGTTGCCCTGTCCGCGCTCGCCTTCTGCCTTGGGCTTTTCATCAATCCGCCCTATCGCTTCGCGCCCGAGGACAATCTCAGCTACGCCGATGCGATCCGTCTGCAGCAGGACGCCATCCACCAGGCGGTCACCCGCTATCCGGGCGAAACCATCCTCACCGCGTGGCCGGCCTCTGACGAGCTCACCCGCCCCGAGCTGGGCTACATGCGCCGGCCCGTGTCCGTCGTCAGCGTCGACAACTTCTCCCTGCCGCAGATTCAGCGTGCTGCCACGCTCTCCGGTTACACGGTCGGCCTCATCTTCTCCACCAAGTACGACCCGCCCTATTTGCCATTCAGCCTCGGTGCGCGCAACGAGAAGCTGGACCGCCGCTACTTCGACTTCCATCGCGATCTGCCGCCGGAGGCCATCGCCGGCCTGCTTGGCGGCAAGGTTGTCTGGCGCGAGGAGCGCAAAGGCCAATGGGCCGCCATCCTGCATTTCGACCGCCCACAGGAAGCGCTTCTCCACTGATAAGGACCGGAATCATGGTCATCGGGGACACTTTCGAGCGAGCACTATAATCACTGCTGCGTGCGCCTATACCCTCCACTGCGCTCTTCGCTCCTCCTTTTCGCTCTTCTGCTGCTCTGCGGCTTCCCGCTGATCGGGCATGCTTCCGATCAATCCGCAGCCGAAACTGCCAAACTGCCCGCGAAGGTGCATCATCAGCTCTTGCTCGTGCTTCCCTTCGACAACCGGACCGGACAGGCCGAACCTGGACTGGATCGGCGAAGCTGTCTCTGAGCTCTTCAATCAGCGCCTCGGCGCATCCGGTTTTGACATCATCAGTCGCGACGATCGCCAGTATGCGCTCGAACATCTGGGCCTGCCCCGAACCTTTCAGCCCTCACGCGCCACCGCCATCCGTCTTGGAGAAACCCTCGATGCGGACGACATCATCGTGGGCTTCTACTCCATGCAGAACAACAATCTGCACGTCTCCGCGCAACTGCTGGATGTCAACGCGCTGCGTCTCAGCCCGCCGCTGACCCAGGATGGCCCGCTCGAGCACATGCTCGATACGCTGGATTCGCTCGCCTGGCACGTCGTCCGCAGCCTCGACCCGAAGTTCCCTCTGCCGGAAGCCAGCTTTCACGCCGCCAGCGCCAATCTGCACCTGAACGGATTTGAGAACTACGTGCGCGGCATTATCGAGACCGAACCCGCCGAACGCATTCGCCACCTCAAGATCGCGGTGGCAGAAAACCCCAGCTACTCGCCCGCCTGGCTCGCGCTCGGCATGACCTACTTCTCCGATCAGCAGTTCGACGCTTCAGCCGCCGCGCTCGGCCATCTGCGCAAGACCGACCGCGCCGCGCTCGAAGCCGAGTTCTATCGCGGCCTCGCCTTCTTCTACACCGGCCATTACGACGAGGCGGAAGCAGCCTTCGCCTTCGTCGCCGGACAGCTTCCCCTGCCGGAAGTAGTGAACAACCAGGGCGTTGCTGCATCACGCCGCGGCCATGACGGTGGGGCCCTCTTTCAGGAAGCCATTACCGGCGATCCGCACGATCCGGATTACCAGTTCAACCTCGCCATCGCGCTCGCCCGCCGCGGCGATACCAGCAACGCTCTCGGTGCGGTGGGACAGGCGCTCAAGCTTCGTCCGCAGGATTCCGAAGCCATCAGTCTCGAGAACATGCTGCGCCAGCCCAATCCTCCTGCGGTGGTCCCCGCCAGCGCGCAGAGCAACGCGGATAACAGCAACAACTCTCAAGGCCGCCGCAATCTCCCTCTCGAACGTATCAAACGCAGTTACAATGACGCCTCTTTCCGCCAGGCCGCCTCCGAGATGGAAGAGATGCAAGCGCAGCGGATCGCCTCTCTGCCGCCTGAGCAGCAGGCCGCCACGCTCAGCAAGAACGGCAATACTTATCTCGGTCGCGGCCTGATGCTGGAAGCGGAGCGGGAGTTCCAGCTCGCCCTGGCTGCGAATCCCAACGATGCCGAGGCCCACGCCGGACTTGCGGAAGTCCGCCGACGTAATGGCGACGATGCGCAGGCCCGTGCCGAAGCGCAAGCCTCCCTCAAACTCCGTCCTAGCGCCGCCGCGTGGCTCACGCTTGCCCGGCTCGATCGCGCGCAACACCAGCTCCCCGCCGCACGCGAGGACGTCAGTCATGCCCTGCAGATAGAGCCCGCCAACTCCGATGCCCGCGGTCTCCAGCAGGCGCTCGCTCCCGCTCCTCAACCCTCCGCCACACCACAACCATGAAACCGCTTCGTATTGCGCTCGCCTCGCTGTTACTGCTCATGCTGCACAGTGTTTTCGCATTTGCAGCACGTCCGGTGGTCGTGTTCCTTCGCCTTGACGACACCATCCAGCCCATCGCCGAGGACTACTTCAACCGCGCGCTGGACCATGCCGCCGATATCAAGGCCGACGCGCTGCTGATCGAGCTCAACACGCCCGGCGGTCTGCTCTCGACCACGCGCAATATGGTTGGCCGCATTGGTGCATCGCCCGTGCCCGTCATCGTCTACGTCGCTCCGGAGGGTGCACGCGCCGGTTCGGCCGGTTTCTTCCTGCTCGAAGCAGCAGACATCGCCGCCATGGCCCCCGGCACCAATGCCGGCGCGTCGCATCCCGTCGTCGAAGGCGCCAAGATCGACGACACCATGAAGCAGAAGCTCGAGAACGATGCTGCCGCGCTGCTCCGTTCCTACACCGCGCAACGCGGGCGCAATCCCAAGGCCGCGGAAGACGCCGTCCGCAATTCCAAGTCCTACACCGTGCAGGAAGCCAAAGATCTTGGCCTCATCGACGTCATTGCGCCCGACCGCGCAACTCTGCTGAACGACATCGACGGCCGCACCATCACGCGCATGAGCGGCGCAAAGGTGGTCCTGCATACAAAAGACGCTTCACTCGATGAAGTCGTGCCCACGCTACGCGACCGTGTGCTCGACCGGCTGATGAATCCGGATCTCGCCGTCCTCATGCTCGTCATCGGCGGCCTGCTTATCTATCTGGAGTTCAACGCGCCCGGCACCATCGTCCCCGGTGCGCTCGGCACGCTGCTCGTCCTGCTCTCGCTCTTCGCGCTGAATCTGCTGCCGGTCCACTACACCGCCGTCATGTTGCTGCTGGCCGCCGCTGTGCTTCTGGTACTGGAGGTCAAATTCACCAGCCACGGCATACTCGCGCTTGCCGGCATCATCTGCCTCGTTATCGGCATGATGACGCTGGTCGCCGGCCCGGTGCCGGAGATGCGCGTCCACGCCGGCACCGCCATCGCTGCCGGCGTCGCTTTCGGCATCATCACCGTCTTTCTGCTTCGGCTAGCGGTGCGTGCAAAGCGCAACAAGTCGATGGTGGGGGTCGACGCGCTCCTCGGCCAGATCGCCGTCGTCATCAAGCCGCTCGACCCCGTCGGACAGGTGCTGGTACACGGTGAACTGTGGGAGGCGAACTCTCGCACACCAGCCCCCCGCGATGCGCGCGTGCGCATCACCGCTGTCGATGGGCTCACGCTCATGGTCGAGCCGCTGCCCCCTGCTGCCTGATTCACCCTGGTCGGTGTAACGCCGCCGCACGAAAGCAGGGCGAATACTTGCCTTGTATGCCTGGAGCGCAACGGCAAGCCGGTAGGGACCGCACTCCGGCTGAAGCGGATGCTGTAAGACCGATCGCGTTATTGCTTCTTGCCCGTCGGCGTCTGCGGATGGGGGAAGTAGCCCGGCTTCGTTCTTACGGAAAGCTTGTTGTAGCCCTTCGCCTTGGCGTCTACGTGGACAACACGATAGCCGCCCAGGCTTGCCGGTTTGCTGGAGTGATAGCTGATCGTGTACTGGTTGCGGATGTCGCGCGCCACCTCGGCCGCGATCTGGTCCACCTGGCCCAGGTTCTTGGGGAAGAAGGCGAGGCCGCCCGTCTCATCCGAGAGCAATTGCAGCGCGCGCCGGGCGCGGTGCGACTCACGCCCTCCGCCGCCCATATCATCGAAGAGCAGTCCGATGGAGTACACCACCGGTCCCTGCAGGTCCTGAACGCGGCGCACCGTCTCTTCCAGGTTGGTGCCGGAGGCGTTGTCCTCGCCATCCGTGATGATGAGCAGGACATCTTTCGCCTTCTTCGCGTTTTTTGACATGTAGTCCGCCGACGCGATCACAGCGTCGTAGAGGGCGGTGCCACCCTTGGAGTCGATGTGCGAAAGGCCCTCGCGCAGCCGGTTGATGTCGCTGGTAAAGTCCTGGTCGATGTAGGCTTCATCGGCAAAGTTCACGACGAAGGTCTCGTCATCCGGATTGGACGCCCGCACCATATCCAGCGCCGCCTCGTTCACTGCCTGCCGCTTGGTGCGCATGGACCCGGAGTTGTCAATCAGCAGGCCGATGGAAACCGGAACGTCCTGCTCCTGAACGGATGTGATGTTCTGCGGCTTGCCGTCCTCGAAGATATGGAAGTCATCCGCCGTGAGGCCGTTGACCAGGCTGCCATGGCCGTCAATTACGGTGGCATTCAGCACCACTTCATCGACGTTGCGCGTCAGGGTGTAACCGCCATTCTTGCTCTTGGCGATCTGTCCCTGCTGCTGGGTCTGTGGAATGGCGGGCGCCCGGCATCGGTCCTGGCGAAGGGACCGGGTCGCGATCGACGTTCAGGGCCGGCTGCTGCTCGGCGGGCAAGGGTGCCGGAGCCTGCTGCGCCAGCAGGACGCCGCCCGAGCTCAGAAAAAGAAAAAACGTCAGTAAGGTTGGCAAATGTCCGTTATTGAGCGGGCGCATAGTATCCGCTTCGGGCGTGTACGGTAAGCGGCGGCAGCCCGGGGGGTGGCACCAGCTTTACCTTCACTTTACGCCATTTCCCGTCGCGTTTTGCGTCCGAGGGTTTGTAGCCGACAACGTACTGGTTCCGCAGCTCGGCGCTGATCTTGGTGGCGATGTCGGTCATGTCCGAGATATCGTCCACGCGGAACAGCTGACCGCCCGTCTCCTCGCTCAGGTCATGCAGCAGCAGCGGCCCGTTGCGCTCCTCGGTAGTCGCGGCATACGCGTCGAAGATGCCGATAGAAAACAGCTCCACATCCGATTCGCGCACCAGGTTGCGCACCTCGTTTTCCGTATAGCGGCTGCGGTTGTCGCCGCCATCAGAGACGATCAGGATCGCCTTCCGGTCATAGCGCGCCTGCTTCATCTTGTTCACGCCATAGTAGATGGCATCGAGCAGCGCGGTACGCCGTCCCGCGCGCACAGTCTGCAGGCGGGCTTCGATGTCGTCGATGGACGAAGTGAAGTCTTCGATCAGCTCCGGACGATCATTGAAGCCGATAATGAAGTACTCGTCCTGCGGATTGGACGTGCGAAGAAACTCAATAATCGACTCGCGCGCGCGCACTACCTTGTTGGTCATGCTGCCGCTCAGGTCCATGATGATGCCGATCGAGACCGGCGCATCCTCCGACGAGAAGCTCTTGATCTGCTGCTGCTGATTGTTCTCGTACAGAAAGAACTCGTTCTTTTCGAGCCCGGTCACCAGCCGGTTCAGCGGGTCGGTCACTGTCAGCGGAATGAGGACCAGGTTCACGTCCACCCGGATTCTCGACCCCGGCCGCGCACTCAACGCCGCTTTGCCTTCCAGTGGTGGCGGTCCCGGTGGCGGCGCCGGCTTTACCGGCGGCGGAGTCACATGGATCTGGTTCAGTGGATCGTCCTGCGCATGCAATGGATAGGAATAGACAAGCGCCGAAACAGCAAGGGCCAGCACCGCAAATAGCAGCGTTCTGAGTCCTCGGCCGAAGCAAACTAGCCGCGACATGGACCAGCCTTCAGACATGGGCACCATGCGGCATTCCTGTGAGCGCCATGCTACACGATGGCGCACTTCCTGACCCACCCCGAATTTAGGACGCAGTTGTCACTTGATTGTCACCTCCCGGAAGGGGCCACAATCGAACGAACAACCCGCGATACGCCTTGCAGGCAGGTCGGCACGCGCTCTCTAGTACAATCGCAAAAACTGATGGCACGCATCTATCCCTTCCACGCCACGCGCTACAATCCAACCGCTGTTCGCATCGAAGACGTCGTCACTCAGCCCTACGACAAGATCACGCCCGCGATGCAGCAGGTCTATTACGGACGAAGCCCCTATAACCTCGTGCGCATCATCCTCGGTCTGCCTGAACTCTTTGATGAGCCGGGCGTAAACGACGTCTACACCCGCGCGGCGAGAGACTTTCGTGAATGGCGCGACAAGGGCGTCCTCCAGACGGACAACGATCCGTCTATCTTTGCCTACTCGCAGCGCTTCCAGATTCCCGGCCGGCCCGGCGAAATGCGGGAGCGTCGCGGCTTCATCGCGCTCGGCGGACTCGAGGACTACACCGCAAAAGTGGTCTTTCGCCACGAGCAGACGCTTTCCAAGCCCAAGAGCGATCGCCTGAACCTGCTCAAGGCCACACGCGCGCACTTCGGCCAGATATTCATGCTTTACTCCGATCCCGCGCAGAGCATTGAGAAGCAGCTCTTCCAGAATTTCCAGCCGCAGATCGAAGTGACCGATGAATACGGCGTGCTGCATCGCGTGGCTCGCATCACAGACCCGCATGCCCTGCGGCTGGTTATCGGCTCGATGAGCGACAAGAAGCTGATCA
The DNA here is from genome assembly GCA_963758545.1 of uncultured Acidobacteriaceae bacterium. Classification (GTDB taxonomy): domain Bacteria; phylum Acidobacteriota; class Terriglobia; order Terriglobales; family Acidobacteriaceae; genus KBS-83. The sequence continues at coordinate 378,414 of CAVWVY010000004.1, forward strand.
TCGCAGACGGCCATCATCGCTACGAGACTGCGCTGAACTACAGCAGGGAGCATGCGCCCGCGCATGTGCGCCACACCCGCGAGCGCGACCTGGCTACCACCCTGCCGCACCCGCCCTATCCTGAAGCCGCGGCGATGATGACGTTCGTCAACATGGACAGCGAGGGCCTGGTGATTCTGCCCACCCATCGCGTCGTCTTCGGCCTGGAAGGATTCGACTCCGACGCCTTTTTGCAACGCGCTGCACCCTATTTCGACATCGAAAAGCTCAGCGCGACCGAGGCGCCGCAACTTACCGGCAAGCTCGCCGATGCAGGAAACGACATCACGGCCTTCGTTGCCGTTTTGCCCGGAGGCGCGACTCTGCTCAAAGCCCGGCCCGCCGCCGTAAAACAGGCGCTTGCGCATTTGCCGGAGCGCCAGGGGCAGTTAGACGTGGCGCAGCTTCACAGTCTCGTGCTCGAGCAATTACTTGGGCTCTCCGAGGAATCGATTCGCGAGCAGCGCAACCTCCGCTATCTCCGCGACGCAGCCGAAGCTGTCGATCAGGTGGCCAAGGGCGCGGCCCAGGCAGCCTTCCTGATGAATCCGGCGACCCTGCAGGAGCTGCGCGAGATCGCCTTCAACGGCGAGGTGATGCCGCAGAAGTCCACCGACTTCTTTCCCAAGCTGCTGAGCGGCCTCGCCATCTATGCGCTGGACTGAGAAAGGCCCGCGGGCCGCGGCTTCACGCGCCCGCTGCCTTTCATTCGTCATTTGCGTTCTCGCTCCCTCCGTTGCCGTAGCTGCCGCGCCGCCTCAGCAGCAGCCCACGCTGCCGCCGCGCGCTTCGGCCGCCGTCCAGCCGCAATTTCTCATCGTCCTCGACGCCGCGCATGGGGGCACAGATACAGGCGCTCACCTCGGAGCGCATCTCGAGGAGAAGGACCTGGTCCTTTCGCTTTCTATCCGCCTGCGTTCCATGCTTTCGGCACGCGGCGTGTCCGTGGTCACGACGCGAGAGAGCGATATCACTCTCCCGCCGGCTCAGCGCGCCGCTCTGGCAAACGCTCATAAGGCCACGGCATGCCTCATCCTGCATGCATCCGACAGCGGCAGCGGTATCCACCTTTTTGCGTCATCTCTTCCGCCTGCCAGCCCCGCCGCATTTCTGCCCTGGGACCAGGCGCAGGCTGCCTACCTGTCGCAGAGCCTGCGCTGGGTTGGTGAGATCAACACCGCGATGACCCATGCAGGTGTGCCGGTGACACTGGGCCGCACCGCGATGCAGCCGCTCGATAACATGACCTGCCCTGCCGCAGCAGTGGAGATTGCCCCGCTCACCAAGGACGGCGCCATCACCGCCCCGCTCACCGATCCCGACTATCAATCCCGCATCCTGGCCGGGCTGGCCGCCGCAGTCGAAGCCTGGCGGCGCGACTGGGGTGCGCAGCCATGATTCCCCGCTATCAGCGCGTGATCCTGTGGGTGCTCGTGCTCGTGTCCGCGGTCATGGCCGTCTTCCTCATCCGCATGCGTGAGCGCGCCTCCGACAAGCTGCAGGCCGCCGCGGATTCCACCCCGCTGACGCCGCCCAGCGCCATGCCGACCAGCGATATCACGCTGATGCTGGCAAACGATACGGATGGCTCACTGGTCAACACGGAAAAGCGCATCGCGCTTCCGGCCGAGTCGCACGCGCGCGCGCGGTATCTCCTTAACCAGCTACTCGCCGAGTACGCCAGGCCCGGCTCCGCCCACCCCATCGCGGCCAATGCCGGCGTCGACGATGTCTTCCTCGTGCCGTTGCCGGCGGGCACCGCGGGCGGCGGCACGCTCGCAGTCGTCAACCTCAGCAGCAGCCTGCTGCAAGCGCACCCATCGGGCATTGAAACTGAGACTATGACTCTGCTCTCGCTCATCGGCACGCTGCACGCGAACATGCCGGAGATCACGCAGGTGCGGTTTCTGGTAGACGGCGCACCACGCGACACGCTCGCCGGACACGCAGACCTGACCCGCACCTATCTCGCCGCCAGCGCTACCCCACCCCCGCCAACCGCCGAGGCTCCATGACGCGTACTCCACCGCGCACTCCCATGATTGGTGTCTTCGACTCCGGCGTCGGCGGCCTCACCGTGCTGGCAGCACTCCTCGAACAGGCCTCGTCGGCGGATTACATCTATCTGGGCGACACAGCGCGCCTGCCCTACGGCTCAAAGTCCCAGGCCACCGTGGCGAGATACGCGGTTTCCAGCGCGCATTTCCTGGTCGAGCAAGGCGCAGAAGCCCTCGTCATCGCCTGCAACACCGCCAGTGCCCTCGCGCTCGACGCGCTGCGCGCCGCCGTCGATGTGCCGGTGATCGGCGTGATCGAAACCGGCGCCACCGCGGCGCTCGAAAGCTCCGAGACAGGCGATGTCATGGTCGTCGCAACCCCCGCGACCGTCGAGAGCCGTGCTTACTCGGCAGCATGCCGGGAGCGTGGCCTCCGCGCCATCGAGAAAGCCTGCCCGTTGCTCGTACCGCTGGTCGAAGAAGGATGGATCGATCACCCGGTCACACGTGAGGTCGCCGGGATCTATCTCGATGACCTTCTATCGCACACCGCCGCAGCCGGCATGACGGCCGACACGCTGGTGCTCGGTTGCACGCACTATCCGCTGCTGCGGCCGGTCATCGAAGGCACTCTGCGCGAGCATGCCGGCGGCCAGACCATCCGCGTCATCGATTCCGCTCATGTCACGGCAAAGCAGGTGGCCGCACGCCTCGCGCTCGCATCCCCCGTAGAACGCGACCCATCGGTCCGCTTCTACGCGACGGATTCAGTCGCAAAGTTCCGCGCGCTCGGCACACGCTTCCTCGGCCGCGCCATTGAGAGCGTTGAGCTGATCGACCTGGGCGGGTGAACTGCTATTCTTGCTTGCGGGCACTGCTGATACAGGAAGGACTATCTCGGCATGATCGATCTGAAAGGCCGCACCGCTATCGTCTTCGGCGTTGCGAACAAGCGCAGTATCGCGTGGGGCATTGCGCAGAAGCTGAATGAAGCCGGCGCGCGGCTGCTGATCACCTACCAGAACGAGCGGCTCAAACTCGAAGCCGAGGACATGATCAAAGAGCTGCCTGGCGCCGAAGCCTATCAGTGCGATGTCTCCAGCGATGCCGAGATCGACGCCCTGTTCGCCATGCTGAAAGAGAAGCACGGCAAGCTGGATATCCTCGTCCACTCCGTCGCGTTTGCTCCCGCGGATGCGATGCACAATGACTTCCTACAGACCAGCCGCGAAGCCTTCCGCATTGCCCACGACGTCAGCGTGTATTCGCTGATTGCGGTCAGCCGCGCGGCCGCTCCGCTGATGACCGACGGTGGCAGCATTATCACCATGACCTACTACGGTTCCACGAAGGTCATCCCGCGTTACAACGTGATGGGCGTCGCCAAGGCCGCGCTCGAAGCGACGGTGCGCTATCTCGCCTTTGAGCTCGGACGCAAAAAGATTCGCGTCAACGCCATCTCCGCCGGCCCCATCAAGACCCTGGCCGCACGCGGCATCAAGGACCTGGGCGAGATGCTGAAGTCGCACGAGGAGCGCGCACCTCTGCAGCGTAACGTGCAGCAGTCCGAGGTCGGCACAACCGCGGTCTTCCTCGCGTCGGACCTCGCCAGCGGCATCACCGGCGAGATTACCTACGTCGACTGCGGTTACAACATCATGGGCTTTTAGAGCTGGCCGCGGCGGATTCCGGCTTTACGTTGAGTACGATTCGCCGCTTATCCCCATCGATTGATGTCATGACGATCTCGCCCTGACTGCGCTTCACTACGCTGGGAAACTTCTCCCCCCACTCCACCAGCACGATGCTGTCCTCTTCCTCGAGATCGTCGAGTCCCAGCGAATCCAGTTGGCGCTCGCTCTCGAGCCGGTAGAGGTCCAGGTGGTAGAGCCGCACCGGCGTGCGCTTGCCGTTCTCCTCGCGCGTGCCTTCGTACTCGTGAATCAGCGTGAAGGTCGGGCTCGTCACCTCATCCGCCTCGGCCGCGTCCAGCGCTTCCGCAATTCCCTTCACCAGCGTGGTCTTGCCCGCGCCCAGGTCGCCGCGCAGGATGAGGAACTTCGGCGGCGTCAGCAGGGCCGCGAGCTTCCGGCCAACCTCGATCGTCTCCGCACTGCTGTGAGTTACAAACTCAGTTGCGGTCGCTGTCATCGGCGTTCCCCAAATCGCTGTTCCAGCATACCGGGCAATCCCTGCAGCCAGGTAGTTCCGCTTTGCGTGGCGCGGAAACGGAACGCCGGCGCCAGATGCGCGCACACCTCGGTTGCCAGCAGCGTATGCTCGTCGCTCGCGGCCACCGCGAAATCTGCGGCCAGCCCGTGCAGATAGATCGCCGCCTCGACCGCCTCGGCCACGTGGTCTCCATCTTTCCCACCGTATTGCGCAAGCATCGCGGCAACAATGCCGGTCAGGATATCGCCGCTGCCCCCCTTCGCCAGACCGGGATTGCCCGTCGTGTTGATGGCGATGCTCCCGTCCGGATGCGCGATCAGCGTACGCCAGCCCTTCAGCACCAGCGTGATGTGATGCTCCGTCGCGTATGCACGCGCAACGCCTTCACGATCGACTTCAACTTCGGAAATCGATGTACCGACCAGCCGCGCCATCTCGCCGGGATGCGGCGTGAGCACGATCGTCCGGCCGCGCCCATCCAGCTTGAATTTGTGCTGCGCGATCGCATTCAGGCAATCCGCGTCGAGCACCATCGCGATGGGCTTCGCGCCTTCGCCGCATAGCTCGATCAGCCTCAACGCGAACTGCTGCGCTTCCGGCTCCTGTCCCAGCCCGGGGCCGATGGCGACCACCGTCCTTTTCTCCAGGAGTGCGCGGCCGCGCATCGCCATCCAGATTACTGAGCGCGATGCTGCCCTGCTCCGTCTCAGCCAGCGGATCGGTCATCAGCTCGGGCGCGATTGCCGCGACGGTGTTCAGAATGGACGCAGGAACCGCCGCCGTCACCAGCCCGGCGCCTGCGCGCAGCGCAGCATAGCTGGCCATCGCCGCTGCTCCAGCACGCCCACGCGCACCGGTGATGATGCCCACGTGACCAAATTTGCCCTTGTTGCTGTCGGGATTCCGCGGAACATCCGCGATCCGCTTCGCGCTGCCGGCCCAGTGCAGATTCGTTGCGGAGCGGATCGCCGCCTCCGGCGAACCGATCTCCGCAACCAGGATCGGCCCACGCGTCAGGAACCCAAGGACATGCGCCGGCTTGGGCGCCGTAAAGGTCACTACAGCATCCGAGCGGTACGCACCTTCCTGCCGCATCCCACGATTATCCGCATCCCAGCCGGACGGCAGGTCCACGCTTACCACCGGCGCCCACGAGTGCGCTGCCAGCCACTCGCCCAGCGCCACCGCTGCACCTCGCATCGGAGGCCGAAACCCCGTGCCCAGCACCGCATCCAGAAACAGTTCTGCGCCTTCCAGCAGCGCAGTTGTCCCTGGAGCAGCCAATGCCGGTTCGTCAGGAGCCTCCAGCGGCGTCAGCTTCGCAGCGCTGAGCCGCTCCAGCGAGATGCGCGCGTCGCCCTTTACATCGGCGGTCTGCCCCAGCAGCAGCACAGCCACATCGCAGCCGGCCTCGGCCAGCTTGCGTGCCGCCACAAATCCGTCACCGCCATTGTTTCCTTTGCCGCAGAGCACAACGATGCGGGTTTTCCCGCTCGCCATGGCGGGAAGCTCTCTGAGCACAAACCGCGCCACCGCCGCACCGGCGTTCTCCATGAGCGAGATCGAGGGAATACCATATTCCGCGGTAGTCGCGGCATCGGTGGCGCGCATCTCGGCCGCGCTTAGGACCTTCATGCTGAACTGGGATGCAGATTCCACTGGGCAAATAATAACGGCCTCCGCGCAGGGAGGCCGTTATCCGTAGAGTTTTGCCGGCTACTGAATGACGCCAGTTGCCGTGGATGGCTGGCCCATCGAGCCCGCGGCTGGCGCTTCGGATGGATTCTTTTCTGCAAAGTAGCTGTGGTCCCACAGATCGCGATAAAAGACACCAGTCAGCTCTGCGGCCTTCGGGCCGAAGGTCGGCCGTCCGCCTTCGAGGAAGAACACCGTCACGATGCGTCCATAATTGGTATCCGCATACGACGTAAACCAGCCAAAGCGCGTCCCGTTGTCAGAACAGGTGCCGGTCTTGCCCAGCACGGGAAGCTCGTTGAAGCTGGCCCGCAGCGACCGCGCCGTACCGTATGCCACCGCGCCGCCCATGCCGCTGGCGACATCCGGAATAAATGGCTTGATGTTCAACACCCGCTTCACCCGCGGGGTAAGGTTCACTGCTTCTGCGGGCGTTGTCGGATGCTGCAGGTAGTAGAGCGTCCCGCCATTCGCAATCGCGGCGGTCAGCGCACCCAATTGCAGCGGCGTCATGGAAACACCCTGGCCAAAGGAGCACATCCGGCCAACGCCGCCCAGCTTCTCCGGCAGCGCCTGGTTCGGATACACGCCAAGCTGCTCGCCTGGAATGTTCCAGCCCGCCAGCTCACCCAGGCCGAAGCGGTTCGCATAGTGGCGGACCCGCTCAAATCCCAGCCGGCGGCCCAGTGTCTCAAAGTAAAGATTGTTCGAATGGGCGATCGCCTCGGTCATGGTCATCGACCAGCCACCCAGGTTCACCGGGGTGTCCTTGGTAACGATGCCCTCTTCGAGCGCGGCCAGCGCAACGGAAATCTTGATCGTCGAGCAGGGCTCCGCACCGCTCGAAAGCGCCAGCTTCTGGTTCACCATGGCCAGGATGCGGCCTGTGTTCGGATCGATCGCGACCGCGGTTCCGTTCATATTGCCCAGCGCCGAAATCAGCGCTGCGCGGACCACCGGATCCTCGCCCGCCGTAATGTCGCCTGCCGTAATGTCGGTCGTGGCATAGGAGTCGGCGGAGAAGTGCTCGTAATAGCGATGGCGCACCGCCACGCGGTGCAGCTTCCCGTCTTTGCCACGCACCAGGCGTGTCTGAGCTACCGCATGGTGCCGCACCCTATGCGTCGTGTGTACGCGAGCCGTCTTCCGGTGATGGACCGCAGTGGTCGCCACAGCCTGCGCGGGCAGAACGGTGCCAGCAAGCGCGATGGCCACTCCGAAATTGAGAAACGATGAGACGATCCGACCCATTGAGGAATGCCCCTGCTGGATTCAACCCGGGAAAAAGCGTCCAGTATCGCGGGGATACCACAAAGTGGCAGATTCGCCTTCTCTGTTATTCCCCGCGCCTGACTGTAGCTTACCCGTCCCGCTGGTTGAGCGTTCTTCACATTACAACATCGGTACTTACCTCGGTACTAGTACCGGAATGAGGAAGGTACCGCAAGCTTTAGTGGGATGCCTTGCCTCGGTGCACGATTCCCCATCCATTCGCAGCAATTAGTAACCAAATGACTCGTCAGCCCGGCTCGGAGCCGTGACGCGCATCGCGCCGACGAAGTGAGAACCCGCCGTATGCCCGCGCCCACTGTGATCGCCCTAACGCCCGCCATTCCTCATGAATGCAGGCACATCTAGCTCCTCAAGCTCGGCTTCTTCCTTGCGCCGTTGCTGCCGCGACTGGTTCTCTTCCGCGCTCAGCGTCTCCAGAAACCCGCCAATAGCCGAGTCTTCAGGCGTTGTGGCAGTTTCTTTGCGGTCGGCCGGCGCGGGCGCGTGTACCGGGATCGGCTCGAACGATGGGGCAAGAGATTGACTTCCAAATCCCGACCCGAACGGCGCTCCGGCCACCGCCTCGGCAGCATGGCCATTCGTGCGGGCAGCCTCCGTAGCCACTTCGCTCGCGAAGCGCGGCGCTGCCGGACGGACATCGAGATTCAGGAACTGCGGCATCTCCGGCTTCAGGGAGCGCGCATCTCCCGAAGCATCCTCGCGCTTGGGCAGGTCCTTGCGGAAGCCGGTCGCAATCACCGTGATCTTCACCTCGTCGCCCATGCTCTCATCGAGCACCGCGCCGAAGATGATATTCGCGTCCTCGTGCGCTGCGTTCTGGATCAGTGTGGAAGCCTCGTTGACCTCGCTCAGCTTTAGGTTGCTGGAGCCGGAGATGTTGATCAGGATGCCCTTCGCGCCATCGATCGCGCCGGCTTCGAGCAACGGCGACGCCATGGCCGCCTGCGCCGCTTCGATCGCACGGTTCGCGCCGCTGCGCATCGCCGTGCCCATAACGGCATAACCCATGCCGTGCATCGTGGTCTTCACGTCGGCGAAGTCGCGGTTGATGATACCCGGAATGGTGATGATGTCCGAAATGCCCTGCACGCCCTGGCGCAGCACGTCGTCCGCCACGCGGAAACTTTCGAAGAAGCCCGCGTCCTTGGCCACCACCAGCAGCTTCTCGTTCGGGATCACAATCATGGTATCGACCGCTTCGAGCAGCTCCTGCATGCCGCGCTCGGCCTGCTGCTGACGGCGCTTGCCTTCAAAGCTGAATGGCCGCGTGACCACAGCAACAGTAAGCGCGCCCATCTCGCTGGCCAGCGATGCGATCACCGGAGCCGCGCCGGTGCCGGTGCCCCCGCCGAGCCCGGTGGTCACGAACACCATGTCGGCGCCTTCCAATGCCTCGATGATCTTTTCCGAATCCTCCAGCGCAGCGCGCCGCCCCACGTCGGGGTTCGCGCCTGCGCCGAGTCCGCTGGTCAGCTTCACGCCGAGTTGAAGCTTGACGGGCGCCTGTGAGAGCTGCAGCGCCTGCACATCGGTATTCGCCGCGATGAACTCCACGCCTTCCAGCTTGGCCGCGATCATGCGGTTGACCGCGTTGCCGCCGCCGCCGCCCACACCGATCACTTTGATCTTTGCGCCGCGCGGCATCTCGTCGTTGTACTGAATGCGGATCTCCTCTGGATTGCTCATCGGCTCACTGCTCCCATCTCGCTGCGATATTCCTTACTATTACTGCTTTTATTCCTGTTTCTTCGGGTTTTCCACTGCTTTTTCTCCACAGGCTTGGAAAATCGCGCCACCACAGGCTTTTCGCCGAAATCCCTACAGGGCTGCCGGCCGAAGTCTCTACAGACTTCCAGCAAAAATCGCGCGCAGCTTGGCCCGCAAACTGTGGTCTTCCGCCGCCTTCAGCACCCGCGTCCGGTGCGTGTAAAGCAGCATCCCGATCGCCGCCGCGTATTCCGGCTGCACCAGTTCGTCCGGCATGCGCGACAGCGCCGCCGGATAGCCCAGCCGCGCCGGAACGTGCAGCAGGCTCTCCGCCGAATCGAGCAGCCCCGCCAGCCGCGCTCCGCCGCCGGTAAGAATGCAGCCCGCGCCCAGCGCCTCCAGCACGCCGCCCGAGCGCAGATTGTCGCGCAGCATGTGGAAGAGCTCGCGTGCCCGTGGCTCCAGGATCTCTGCGATCTGCCGTTGCGGGATGGTGTGTGGGGCATGACCCGGAGTGCCGCTAATCTCCACTTCGGCGGAAGAGGAGATCGCCGTCACGCAGCAGTTGCCGTAATGCTGCTTGAGAAACTCCGCCTCTTCGACGCAAACGTGAAGGCCAACCGCGATGTCGTTGGTGAAATGATCGCCGCCAACCGGAATCACCGCGGTGTGAGCGACGGCGCCCTCGAAAAAAACCACCACCTCGGAGGAGCCTGCGCCGATATCGATCAGGCATGCGCCCAGCTCCCGCTCGTCCGCCGAGACAGTCGCCTCCGCCGCTGCCACGCCTTCAAAGACGGTGTCCGTCACCTCGAGCCCAGCCTTGTTCGCGCAGGTCACAAGGCTCTGCGCCGCGCTGGCCGAGCATGTCGAGAGGTGCAAATTTACCTCCAGCCGATTGCCGATCATGCCTACCGGATCATGAATGCCCGGCTGTTCATCGAGAATGAATTGCTGCGGCAGCAGGTGAATCAGCTCGCGCTCCGGCGGCAGCGACACGGCGCGCGCCCGATCCACGGCGGACCGTACGTCCTCGCGCGTGATCTCGCGCATGCGTGTACCCAGCGTGATACCTCCCCGGCTGTTGACCCCACGTACATGCGGACCGCCGACGCCAATCACGCAGTGAGCCAGAATCGCATTCGCGTTCTGCTCCGCCATATCGGCAGCTTGGATGATCGACCGCGACGCGGGCGTCAGCTCGGCCACCAATCCTTTGCGCATGCCTTTGGCCGACGCTCCCCCGTGTCCACGATGGCGCAGCGCGCCGTCCACCACTTCGGCCACCAGCACCCGCACCCGCGAGCTGCCTACATCGAGCACGGTAATCAGGCCATCGTTGCGTTCGGGCGCGTTCATGGCTTCTCCCGATAAGCGGCCGCGCTATGGGCGGTCTTCCGGATGGGTTTCGCCTTCTGCAGAGTCTTGTGCGCGGGCGCCGCTTTCGCTCGTTGGATGGTCGAATGGTTGCGCGTCGGCAGCTTTGCCGCCGTTTTCGAAGGCGCGCTTTGTCAGATTCTGTGCCGATGTGGAGCTCGAAGTTGCCGCGCCGGTAGCGTTCGTCCGTTGCCTTGGACATCTCGAGCACCGTCTGCCTCTGGTAGCGCAGATCGACTCCCGCCAGCCGCGGATACTGCTGCCGCCAGCCCGGAAGCTTCTGCTCCAGTTGCTGCCAGCGTCCAGCGAAATCCTCGCTTCCGAAGTGCACCAGCAGGTCGGATCCAGCCGACGGCAGCAGCACCCGCACATCCTCCGGATCGGACAGATCGACTTCGCTGATCTGCGAGGCGGCCGTCGTTCCGGTTGAGTTCAGCGCGTTCATAAAGTCTGCATAGAGCCGCATCCGCGAGGCACGTTCATCGGCACTCTGCTGCGCCGTAACGCCCGTGACCACCGGGAAAGAATAACGCTTGGCCGCCATCATCGCAGGCGGCATATCCAGCAGCACACCGCCCCGGTCGATCAGGCCGATCTGATTTCCGGCCCGCACAAACGCGACCGGCACCCGCTCCGTGACCGAGACGCGAAGCTGGTTCGGAAGAAGGCGCATGACCGTTGCATGCTCCACCCAGGGAAGCTCCTCCAACTCCGTGCGCCGCACCGCCAGCGGAACATGGAAGATGTTGCGCCCGATGTCGCTGCCAAAGACCGAGAGCAGCTCCGGCCGCGTCACCTGGCTATTCCCCAGCACCTGAATGGACGATGCCGAGTCGATGCGGAAGCGCGCATCGGTCATGAAGAAATTGTGGATGCCGAGCAGCATCGCGATCAGCAACGCGAAGACGCCCACCACGCCGCTGATGATCAGAATGCGGCCGAGCCGGCCCTTGGGCAGTCTCCCGCGCTTTACCGGAACACGACGCCGCGTCCGCAGGACCGGCAGCTCTTCATCCTCATCCTCGGCCGGAAAAGGGCGCGCTGCATCGGCCTCCGAAAATGGGGGGAGAGGTCGCGGCCGGCTGACTGCGTGCGGACGGAAGACGTCATCGAAACGCTCTTCCAGCGCCGCTGCCGCGCGGCTGAATTGTTGTTCTACTTTCGCCACGCCCGAGCCAGGTCGTGAGAATCGCCTTCGGCCAATATACCCCGCGACCGCCCGATCCGCCCTGTGCATTGTGCAACTCGGGCCGAATGAGGTATCCGCACAGCAACGGTAACCGGGACTTCACGATCAGGGCTGGACTTGGCCGCCGCATTTTGTCTTGACACGCCGCGGAATTCGCGGCGTAGAATCTCGCCGCCTCCCCAAAGTAGATCTAGTCCTCACCATTGCCGCAAAACGCGGCAGAACCAGCCTTTTACGAAGAGGCCACCCCATGAGATCAATCATCAGGAGCATTGTTTTCGGTGCTGCCTTCTTGGCAGTGCTCGGAGAACCCCTCTATTGTTCTGCGGCACCCGATACATCCCAGAAATCTTCCTTAGTCGCCCCTGTTCCGTCAGCCGGACCCAAGCGCCCGGCGAATGTGCCTGAAGATTATGTCATCACTCCGTTCGGTTACTTCCATCCCTCCTGCGTGCAAAGACTGGCGAAAGGAGAGCGGCTCATGGCGGATGGGCGCGTAATGCATGAAAACGGCTCCGTGAACGCCAAGGCGGCCGTATGCAGTTATCCACACTACATGACAAGCGCAATCGCGAACTCCGCTCGGAAGTCTTCCGCTCCGGGCACGATCAATGGCTGGGTGGATTCCGCCAGCATCACTACCGGTTCCGCCAAAAAATCTTATGGCGCGCTCATCGCGATATGGACCGTGCCGCCTCAGCCTTATGCCGACGATGGACAGGTGCTTTATTTCTTCCCGGGATTCGAAGATATCAACGATCCTCAGACGTCGATCCTTCAGCCCGTGCTCGGCTGGTATCAAGGGCAATGGAGCATCGCGAGCTGGAATTGCTGTCTGAGCGGCATAGCGACAAGCAGCCCCGGCGTCGCAGTGAAGGCTGGCGACGAGATCTTCGGGGCCATAACCAGCAATTGCTCCGCGGGCACGCTTTCCTGCGCCACCTGGGATGTCCTCAGCGTCGATCTCTCCACTGGCGGAAACACCACCTTGGGCAATACGCCCAGTCAAGGACAGATCTTCAATTGGGCATTCGGCGGCGTGCTGGAGGCATACTACATCGATCGCTGCGACGATTACCCGCCCGATGAACGCCTCGCATTCCAGGACGTCACCGTCTTCGACGAACAGCATCATCCGCTCTCGAGCCAGAATTGGTCCAAGGCCGTCGATACGTCCGATTCCCCGCAATGCAGTTATGGGCTCAGCGCAACCCGGCGGACAATCACCGTGGAATATTAGAGCTAGACTCTTCGACTTGTACTCCGCCCCGCTAAGCTTTCGGCAATCAGGGATGAATCAACTCTTGTTCCCAAGCGCCTCCAGCACCTGCGGGCCGAGCTGCGAAACACTTCCCGCGCCGAGGGTCAAAATCAAATCTCCATCCTGAGCACGATCCGCAACTGCAGCTATGGCATCGGCGACGGTACCGGCATATCGCACCTGCGGACGGCCAATCTTCGCGATCAGCGCCTGCGCATCAATTCCTGGAATCGGCTCCTCGCTGGCGGCGTAGATGTCCAGCATCTCCACCGAGTCCGCCTCATCGAAGGCAGTGGCGAACTCCGCGATCAGGTCGCGGGTACGCGTATAGCGGTGCGGCTGGAAGATGACGTGCAAGTGCTTGTACCCGCAATCTCGCGCAGCAGCCAGCGTGGCCCGGATCTCGGTCGGGTGGTGGCCGTAGTCGTCCACCACCGTGACACCGCGCACCATCCCCTTCAATTGGAAACGGCGATCCACCCCGCGAAACTCGACGAGCGCGGTAGCAATAGCGGCGGGCGCGACTTCGAGCTGCGTTCCGATGGCCACGGCGGCGGTGGCGTTCAGCACGTTGTGACGGCCCGGCACATGCAGCGCGAACGCGCCCAGCACTTGTCCCGCGGCAACCACTTCAAATCGGGAGCGTGCGCCTTCGCCCGTAGGCAGTAGCCGGCAGACAAAGTCCGCTTCGGGAGTAAAGCCATAGGTGTAGACCCGACGCTGCACTCGCGGCAGCACGGCGGCCAGCAGCGGGTCATCCAGGCATGCCGTCACCGCGCCGTAGAAGGGCACGCGATCCATGAACGCGATGAAAGCAGCTTCCACATCCGCCATGTCGCGATAGCAGTCCATATGCTCGCGATCGAGATTCGTCACCACGGCCAGAATCGGCGAAAGCTTCAGAAAAGACCGATCGCTCTCGTCGGCTTCCGCAACCAGATAGTGCGATTTGCCGAGCCGCGCATTCGAGCCCATGGCATCGATCCTGCCGCCGACCACGATGGTCGGGTCGAGGCCCCCGCCGGCCAGAACCGCCGCGATCATCGATGTCGTCGTGGTCTTGCCGTGCATCCCCGCCACGGCAATGCCATACTTCAGCCGCATCAGCTCAGCCAGCATCTCGGCCCGCTGGATCACCGGTACCTTGCTGGCTCGCGCCTCAGCCACCTCGGGATTCGCTTCGCTCACCGCCGAGCTGACCACCACCACCGCCGCGCCAACGACGTTTGCCGCCGCATGGCCCTCAAAGATGGTTGCTCCCAGACCAGCCAGGCGATCGGTGACCGGCGATCTCTTCAGGTCCGAGCCGGAGACGGGATAGCCGAGGTTGAGCAGGATTTCGGCGATGCCGCTCATCCCGATGCCGCCAATCCCAATGAAATGAACGCGCTGCGCTTTCGCAAACATAAGTCAATAGTCGCTACTCTAACAGCCGGTTCTTTTACGCAACTTTTATGGTCGAAGCCGGGTCATATCGGTTGGGTGATGCAGCACTAACCGCTGGCACCCTCGACCGCACGGCCATCCGGGTTAGCAGCAGGAACGGGGCCGAATGGGGGAAGCTCTATGAAGAAGTTTTTCGGATGGGTACTCGCACTCGGGCTTCTTGCCGCGCCGTTGGCGCTCGTACAGCGCGCCCAGGCACAAGACGACTCCGGCTACTACGACCAGGACGGATATGCCCCCGATTATTCCGCGGGCTACAATTACGGCCCTGCCCCGGTCTGCCCCTACGGCTATTACAACTATTACCCGTACGCGTGCGCGCCTTACGGCTTCTACGGTCCCAGCTGGTTTATCGGCGGTCTCTTCATCGGCGCCGGCCCCTGGTATCACGGCTACTGGGGACGCGGATGGTGGGGCGGTGGCTACTGGCATAGCGGTTACTGGGGTCGCGGTTGGGGTCACGGCTACGGCTATGGCCGCGGGTACGGCTACGGACGCGGCTATGGCTACGGTCACGGGTATGCCCGTCCCGGAGTGGGCTTCCGTGGTAACGCGATCGGCCATCCCTATGGCGGCGTTCGCGGCGGAACTGCCTTCCGTGGCGGAAATAGCTTCCATGGCGGAAGCCCCGGTGGCTTCCATGGCGGAAGCGTAGGCGGATTCCACGGTGGCGGCGGTGGCTTCCACGGGGGTGGTGGCGGCGGATTCCATGGCGGCGGTGGTGGCGGCGGATTCCACGGTGGTGGTGGTGGCGGCCACGGCGGCGGCGGACACCGCTAGTCTCTCCGCTTTAGCTGAATCAAGGCCGGTGGCAACTGCTGCCGGCCTTTCCTTTTCCCCAGTTCTATGCCTGTGCGGGAGGTACTGCGGTCAGCGGCTTCCGCGCACGGAAGCGAAACGCGTGCGAATTCGTCTCGACCTGCACATCTTCGAATCCGGCGCCAGTCAGCCGCGTCGGCAATGTGCCCGGATCGACCACAACGAGGGTGTCGAGCAGATGCAGGAAACGAAAAATCCGGCCATCCAGACTATCCGTGCCCGCGAAGACTCCTCCCGGTTTCAGCAGCCGGAACGCTTCTGCCAGCAGCCGATCCTGCAACGATGGCGATGGCACGTGATGCAGCATCGTGAAACAGACCGCCGCGTCGAATGCGCCTTCGGGAAGTGACGTTGCCGTCGCATCCTCCCGCATCACTGTTACATTATGTCCCCGCATCCGCTCGCGCAGGTCCGCGGCCAGCTTCGGATCGACCTCCACGCAGGTGAGACGGCCAACCCGTTTGTGCAGAAGCTCCGTAGCGGCGCCGTATCCCGGCCCAATCTCCAGTAGCTCCGCTCCAAGATCCAGCCCATCCAGAGCCCAGGGCAGCACACTATTTTGCAGGCTGTGCTTCCATCTCTCAGAAGAGCAGATCAGTCGATGGACCAGATTCATCGCGCCGCCTCCTCGGGAATGAACCCAACGATGTCGGACTTGGCGGGCGTGAATGGCTGAGCCATGGAGCTATAGTGTGCCGGTATCACCGTTGACGCAAGACAACCATTACGCCATAAGATATCGTTTATGCGTCGCACAGCCGCGCTACTCACGGAGTACGATCCGAAGCGCGGCGTTTCGATCTCTACCCTCGAGTGGGAATACAAAGCCGGATTCCTGGTCACGGAACACGCTCATGGATCCGACCAATTGATCTTTGCTGTACGCGGCGTCATGGAAGTGGCTTCCGGACCTAGCGTCTGGCTCATTCCTCCACAGTTTGCGCTGTGGATTCCGGCGCAAACCCGTCATCGCATTCGCATGCCCGGTCCGGTCTCCATGCGCACTCTCTACTTTCGCCCGGGCCTCGTCTCCGGCCTGTCATCGTGCGCTGTGCTTCACGTTTCGCCGTTGCTGCGGGAATTGATTCTCGAAATGGTGCGTGTCGGACAAATTCGGACCCGGAACAGCTACGAATCCGCATTGCGTGATCTCGTCATAGCGCAGCTGAAACGCGCTTCGCCTATTCCAAGTTTCGTAACGCTGCCCAGTGAGAGTCGTGCGTTGCTCGTGGCCAGAGCTGTGCTCGCCAATCCAGCCCAATCGAAATCGCTGGCGCGCCTCTCGGCGGACGCAGGAGCCAGCGTTCGCACCATCCAAAGAATCTTCCTCAAAGAGGTCGGAACGGATTTCGAGTCCTGGCGGCGCCAGTTCCGCTTGACCAGGGCGATAGAACTGCTCGTAGCCGGCTATTCCGTGAAACAAGTCGCAGCCGGCATCGGGTATCGCCAGCCGAGCGCCTTCGTGGAGACATTTCGTCGCACCTTCAGCACCACTCCGAAGGCATGGATGCTCGGCCTGTCAAGACGCGATCCATAGAGCCCCACACCTATGCAGATTCAGCGGGCGAGGCGAACCGCCATCTCCGCGATCCGCTCTAAGGCATCTGGATGCGCGAGCGTGCGCGCCTTCGCGCCCATCTCCCGCAGCCGCTCAGGATTGTTGAACAGGGCCGTCACTTCGTTCAGCAGTCGCGCATCGCTGAGCTCGGACTCCGGCAGCAGCACCGCAGCTCCTGCATTCGCAAAGATCTGTGCGTTCTTGTGCTGATGGTCGTCGGCAGCAAACGGAAACGGCACCAGTAGCGACGGCTTTCCTGCGGCGGCCAGTTCCGCCACGGAGCTGCCGCTGCGGCACAGGATGAGGTCCGCATTGGCAAAGCGCGCCGGCATGTCATCTAGAAACGCCCGCACCTCCCATCGCGATGCATCTGCTCCGCTGGCCGCATACGCAGCCTGCGTGGACTCCGCATGTTTAGCACCTGCCTGGTGCAGAATGGTCAGCCGCGGCAGCGCTGCCAGAAGCCGCGCAACGATGCGCGGCATCGCCTCATTCAACGCGCGCGCACCCAGACTCCCGCCAAAGACCAGCAAATGTTGCGAGCCATCTGCGACCCGCTCAGGTAGCGAGAAGAACGCCTCCCGCACCGGCACTCCCGTCACTTCGGCGTTGCGGAAGAAGTGCCGCGTCTGCTCGAAGTTCACCGCCGCCGCATCCACATGCTTGCCGATCAGCCGGTTCGCGAGACCCGGCGCCGCATTCGGCTCGTACGCCATCATCGGCACACGCAGCAGAAAGGCCGCCAGCATCGCCGGGCCGGAAGCATATCCGCCGACGCCGATCACCACCTGCGGACGAAACTCGCGCAGCAGCGAGATGCAGCGCAGGATACCGCGCGGCAGATCGAAGGCTGTCTTTACCCGCGTGGCCAGGCGAACGTTCTTCAACTGGCCAGCCTCAACCAGCACCAGCTTGAAACCAGCTTCCGGAACCAGCTTCGTCTCCAGGCCGCGCGCCGTGCCCACCATCCGCACTTCTGCCCCGTGATGATCGCGCAGGGCACGCGCGATCGCGAGCGCCGGAATGACGTGGCCACCCGTACCGCCGCCGGCAATCAAAACACGCAGGTTTTCCGGCAAGCTAGTCCGTCTCGCGGGAGAGATTCAACAGCACGCCTACACTGGCCAGGGTGAAGAAGAGGGACGTGCCACCGTAGGAGACAAACGGCAGCGTAATGCCCTTCGTCGGCACCAGCGCCAGCACCACGCTCACGTTAAAGAATGCCTGGATGAGAATCGTGGCGGTGATGCCGAAGGCAAGGAAGCGCGCGAACGGGTCCTTCGACAGGCTGGCCGTACGCAGCCCGCGATACCCCAGCGTGATGAAGAGCGCGATAACGAGCACCGCGCCCAGCAGCCCGAGCTCTTCCGCGATATTCGCGAAAATAAAGTCGGTGTGGGGCTCGGGCAGATAGAAGAGCTTCTGCCGCCCCTCCATGTAGCCAAGCCCATGCAGTCCGCCTGTGCCAACGGCGATGAGTGACTGGATGGTATGAAAGCCGGAGCCCTGCGGGTCCTTCCACGGGTTCAGAAACGCCAGCATGCGCGCGCGACGCCACGGCACGCGGAAGAGCATCCAGTACAACACGGGCGCGGCCGCAACCGCGGCGTAGCCGAAATACTTCTTCTCCATGCCGGCCAGGTAGAGCATCATCGCCGTCACCACCGCGCAGACCAGCGCCGTGCCCAGGTCCGGCTCTTTCAAAATGAGCACGATGAACAGCAGACTCGGCAGCGCGGCTGGCAACAGAGTGTTGCGCCAGTCGTCGATCTGCTGCATGCGGTCCTGCAGAAACCACGCGAGGAAGAGCACCAGCGCAGGTTTCGCGATCTCCGACGGCTGGAAGGAGAAGAAGCCGAACTTGATCCAGCGATGCGTATTGTGCGAATCGCGCATGAGAAACGCGCCGAGCAGGCACAGCACCGTAATCGCAACCGCCGGAAAGACCACGTTGGGCTTGTTGTAGCGGCGGTAGTCCACTTTCATCAGGACGACCATGCTGAGCAGGCCGAAGACAGCGTAGCCGGCCTGCCGCAGCACAAATGTGTAGGGGGAGCCGAAGCGCTCCTTTGCCATCACAGCGGAGGAGCTGAAGACCATCGCCAGCCCGAAGAGCACCAGCAGCAGGGTGACGCAGAACAGCCACTTGTCGACCCCGACGCGCTTCGCCATCTACCTCGACTTCCCTTCCACTGCTTTTATCTGATCCACCAGCGACTTGAAGACGCGCCCCCGATGCTCGTAGTTCTCGAACTGGTCGAAGCTGGAGCAGGCCGGGGCCAGCAACACGACGTCACCCGCCTCTGCAGCATCATGCGCCTTCGCCACGGCCGCGGGAAGTGTCTCCGCATGGACCAGCTCAATCGCGCCTGCCAGGTGCGCCTCGATCTTCTCCGCCGCGGCGCCAATGGTGTAGACGCGCTTGGCACGCTCGTGCAGCAGAGGCCGCAGCGTCGTGTAATCGGACTTCTTGTCCTTGCCGCCCAGGATCAGGTGAATGCGCCCGGGAAATGATTCGAGCGCCTTCATGGTGGAGTCCACGTTGGTAGCCTTCGAGTCGTTGTAATAATCCACGCCGCGCACCGTGGCGACAAATTCCAGCCGGTGCTCCACCGCGCGGAAGCTGCGCACTGCATCGGCAATCGCTTCTGCCGTAACGCCGGCAAGCCGCGCCGCGCACACCGCCGCCAGCACGTTCTCGACATTGTGCGCGCCCTTCAGCGGGATCGCTTCGACCGGCAGGATTGGTTCGAGCGAGGCAGGTTTCCGACGCCCGGAAGACCACGACGCCCTTGTGCACGCACGCGCCCTGCCGAACCAGCTTCGTCCGGCTGAACCAGAAGACCTGCGAGCCGGCCCGGCTGGCGGCCTGCTGCACCCGCGCATCGTCCGCGTTCAGCACCAGGAAGTCCTCCGCGGTCTGGCGCGCGAACATCCGCTCCTTCGCTGCCGCGTAATTTTCGAAGCTGCCATGGCGGTCCAGATGATCCGGCGTCAGGTTCAGCAGCACGGCGATCTTCGGATGAAAGGTGTCAACCGATTCCAATTGGAAGCTCGAAAGCTCGAGCACACTCCAGGAGTCCGGCTGATTCTCCGGCATCTCCACCAGCTCGATCGCCGGCAGCCCAATATTCCCGCCCACCAGCGTCGTGAGTCCGCCCGCCTTCAGGATTTCGCCTGTCAGCGCTGTGGTCGTGGTCTTCCCGTTCGAACCGGTGATGCACAGAATATTCGTCTTCAGGAACCGGGCCGCCAGCTCCACCTCGCCGATGATCGGGATGCTGGAAGGTGCGCGCCTCGTCCATCTCCGGCGTGTTCGGCGCGACGCCCGGACTGAGCACGATCAGGTCCTGGCGTCGGAAGGTGGCATGGCCGTGGCCGCCGGCTTCGACGTTCACACCGGCATCCAGCAGCGCCGGAATGTGTTTCGCCAATGCTTCCGCGCTGCGCAGGTCGGAAACCGTGACCTGCGCGCCGCGCCGCCGGAGGAAAAGTGCCGCCGCAAATCCGGAAACCCCCAACCCGACGACAAGGACCTTCTTGCCTTTAAGCTCCACGAGAGAGAGCTTATCGGAAAATGATTCACCTATGCCGTCCCGTTTTCCAGAAGCTCATGCCTCTCCGAATCGGAGAATGCAAAACACGCTAATTAGGATCAGGGCCATGCCGGCCAACGTCGTCCGAGTGACTGGTTCGCCCAGCATCCAGGCCCCAAGCGCAACAGCCACCACGGGGTTGACGAACGCATGGCTGGCAACTCTGCCGGCAGAGACATGCTTGAGCAGCCACACAAAGCAGGTGAACGCCAGCAGCGAGCCGATGAAAATCAGGTAAATCAGCGCCACCGCAGGACGCCATCCGATATGCGGAACATGCCCGAGTTCGCCTTTCAATGCGGAGAGCAACAGCAGAAGCGCGCCTCCGATGACCATCTCGCCGCCGGCAGCAACGGCGCGCGACGACGGCAACGGAATCGACTTCGACACCACCATTCCGAGCGACCACGCTGCGCAACCGGCAACCAGCACGAGGGAAGGCAGCAGCGGCTGGCCGCCTTTCCACTGCCCCGACACGAGCACCGCCACGCCTCCGAATCCGACGGCGATAGCGCCAAGCGCAGACCAGCGGAAGGCACGCTGCCGGAAGACCAGCATCTCCAGCAGCCCGGTAATCAGCGGGATGGTGGCGGCGATCATCGCCGCCGTTCCGGAGGCAACGTAGCGCTCGCCCCAGAAGTAAGCGCTGTAATCGAAAAAGATCACCAGAGCGCCCAGCAAAGTCATACTGCGCCACTCACGGAATGTGGGCGGCGGCGCGCCCCGCCATCGCACGAAACCGTAGAGCACGAGACCGGCTGTGAGGAACCGTATCGCGGCTGCCAGGAACGGCGGCACGACTTCGACAGCCACCCGAATGGCGAGAAACGTTCCGCCCCAGGCGATGTAGATCACAGCAAAGGCAAGCGCGACGTGCAGTTTGCCGCCGGCTTTGCACAGGAGTATTTTCAATAACCGCTGTAGCCGTCATGACCAGTTACCCCTATGGCCATAGGATGACATAACCTGTAAACTGGTTTCGAGAGGTTAGTCACATTTGCCGCGAGAAAAATGCCCCATTCAAGCTGGACGCAGAGCATGTTGCGCTGGACCTTGTGAACACGCTCGACGACCGCTTCCTGCCGGACGGCCCCCGCGAACTGCTGCCCAGCTATGCGGAGCTGCTGCGATTCTGCCGCCAGGCCGGACTCCTCAGCCGCGCGGAAACAACCCGGCTGAATGCGCTGCCTACGGCCTCGCAGAACGCCGCGTTGCGTGAAGCCCTCGAACTGCGGGAGATGATTGCGCGAATCTGCTATGGCTGGCTGGACGGAAAGCCTCCGGCAGCGGAAGACCGGCAGGCTGTCGAGCGATGGGCGGTAAGGTGCATCGAGCATCGCAGTTGCGATGGAAAGGTGGACGACTAGTCTGGGAATGGAAGCCGTTCCACGGTCAGGCCAACGCGCCTGTGCTGTTGCTGGCGCAGAAAGCCGTGGACCTGCTCACCGCCGACGAGCCGCCGCGCCTGCATGCCTGTGCTTCCGGCACCTGCCGCTGGCTGTTTCTCGATACAAGCAGGAATCGCACGCGCCGCTGGTGCAATATGAAAACCTGCGGCAATCGTGAAAAGGCGCGCCGCTTCACCGCCGCGCATCGAAACTGAAAGTTCGCCACGGCTCGAATTTGCGTGGCCCAAAAAAAAGCGCCGAGAGCCCTGGTTGGAGTCTCTCGGCGCGCTGCGTACGGTTGTTAGTTGACGGTTGAGGGCCACGGTCACCGAATGCGTTAGCGCACCCGATGTCGCGTTGATCGTGACCTGCGACATCGTCGGAGTTGGAGTTCCGGTTGTCGTGCTTCCCGGAGCGGTGGATTTCATCCCGCCGCATCCCGCCAGGCCCCCGATCGTCAGCACGCACAGCCAGCATCAGCAGCGCGCCCCGCGTGTTCATCAGCCGCTTGCGGAAGCCGGCCAGTCCCAGCAAGCCCAGCGGCAGCATCCCGGCAAGAATCATTCCGTGCCCGCCCAGCGATGCGGAGTAAGGATTCGTTGGCGTCGGAGTGGCCGTGGCGATAGATACCATCACGGTTGTCGCATCTGTGCCCGAAAGGTTCACTGTAGCCGGATTGAAGCTGCAGCTTACCCCGGCCGGCAGACCTGAGCAGGAAAGATTCACGGCGCCCTTGAAACCGTTCATGCCGGCAAGGCTCACCTGCACGCTCGCCGTCTGGCCGGCATTGACGCTCACATTTGTCGTTGGAGCGGTGATGGCGAAGTCTCCGGCGCCGGTTGCAGCAGCCGCCGTGATCGCGCCAAACAGGCCGCCCTTCTCGTTGTTGATGCCGGCAGCGAAGTAGAGCGTGTTCGGATCGCCCGCTGTTGCCGGAGTGCCGCGTCGTCGTACTGCCTGCGCCGAAGACAATCTCCCACAGCCCCGGATTCGCGATGGGCGCTCCGGTCGCATCCGTGATCTGACCCTTCAGCGCGAAGCTGGCAGGATCATACGCATTGATGACCCCATCACCGAAGTTGCCGACCAGCAAGTCACCGCCAAATGTGCCGAAGCCCGCAGGCGCAAGGGCCATGCCCCACGGCGCATTCAGATTGCCGCCAACGATCGCCTCCACCAGCAGGTTGCCGTTCAGATCAAACTGATCGACGACACCCAGACCGGCGCCGACACTCTCAAAACCATTCGCGCCCACCTGCGCATAGGCCACGTAGACGTTGTTGCCGATGGTATGGATACCGAATGGCGAGTATCCCGCCGGAAGATTTGGATCGCTGAAGCTGCCCGCCAGCTTTGCCGGTTTGAATGTGCCGTCGAAGACATCGACGCTCTTACCAGCAAAGTTCGCCGCCAGCAGGAAGGTGCCGGTGTTGTTCTTCACCACCGCGATATCGGTGTAAACCGCCTTCGCCGAGGAGTTGTTCACCACGGTCACAGGCTGCGCCGTGGTCGTGTTCCAGGCGGCGATACTGCCGTCCAGGTTGCCGAAGATGAACTGTGCGGATCCGCTACCGGGAATCGTGAAGACGCTCGGATCGGCATTGAACACTGTGCCGGCCGGCGAGCCATTCTTCTCTGTAGCAACCGCAGGCGGAATGGTAACCGAGAACTGTTTATTTCCGCTCGCATCGTCGACCAGAGAAAATCCCGTTCCTGCGGTATCGATCCAGAAAGCAGGACCAATCGAAACTCCCCATGGATTAATGAGCGTGGGATCGGTCTTCTGCGCCGGCACCGAACCATCGGAGACGATGTTCGTCTGCGCGTACGAACCGGACTGCGCGAGCATGGTGGAAGGCAGGAGAAATGCTGCAAATGCGCCGATCAGGGTAGCGGCAATGAACTTGCCGCGCTGCGCAGCGCCCTCGAGGGGGCCAGGTTGTGAGCTGCGTTCGCCGCTTCGCAGCGTGGCGATGGCTCTCCGTTGGTTAAACATGGTGCTGAACTCCAGGACCGCAGTCTGAATTGAGGGCGCTGTGCTCCCTCGAACTGTTGTCTGAGTTGCAGCTTAGAGATTCAGAACATGACACTTGTCATGCCTTTGTTAGGTGTTTGTCATCCTCTTCACGCCCATCGCGACAAAAAGCAGATATTGCGGGAAGATATTTCGTATTTCGCAGTTAGCGCAGCTTCAACGTTGTCAGCGCAAACAGCGCAAAGATCAAAGCGCCGATCCAGAATCGGACGATCACTTTAGACTCCGACCACCCCATCAGTTCGAAGTGATGATGCAGGGGCGCCATCTTGAAGATGCGCTTCTTGCGCAGCTTGTAACTGCCCACCTGCAGAATCACCGAAATCGCCTCCAGCACGAAGATGCCGCCGATGAAGGGCAGCAGCAGCTCCTGCTTGATGATCACAGCCAGCGTGCCGATGGCCCCGCCCAGCGCCAGCGAGCCAACGTCGCCCATGAAGACCTCTGCCGGATGTGCGTTGTACCAGAGGAAGCCAATGCTCGCCCCCACCAGCGATCCGCAAAATACGGTAAGCTCGCCCGCCAGCGGCATCCGCTGCAACTCAAGATAGTCGGCAAAGACCACGTGGCCGCTTACATAAGTCAGCACCGTCAGCGCTGCCGCGGCGACGATGGTGCAGCCAATGGCGAGCCCGTCCAGTCCGTCGGTCAGGTTCACCGCATTGCTCGCGCCAACGATCACGAGAATCGTGAACAGCACGAACGGCAGAAAGCTCAGGTAATACATGTGCGGGACGTGTTGCAGCGACGTGATCACCAGGTCCGGCCGGAAGCGCTTGAGAAACGGCACCACCAGGCGCGTCGAGTAGTTGCCCTGCGTCTCCAGATACACCAGCGCCCCCCCGATGCATGCGCTGACCAGGATCTGCAGCCCAAGCTTGGCGCGGCCGGTAAGTCCGAGGTTCCGCTTGTGCGCCACTTTGATGTAGTCATCCGCGAAACCAATCGCGGCAAAGGCGAGCATGGAAAGCGTCACCATCCACACCAGCGGATCGGAAAGGTCAGCCCACAACAGCGTAGGCAGCAGCACAGAGATCGAGATCAGCACTCCGCCCATCGTCGGCGTGCCGGCCTTCTTCTGGTGCGCTTGCGGGCCCTCTTCGCGAATGTACTGGCCGATCTGGAATTCGCGCAGCTTCTGAATCACATACGGCCCCACCACCAGCCCGATCAGCAGCGCGGTCAGCGTCGCGAAGGCAGTGCGAAAGGTGAGATAGCGGAAGATCCGGAAGGGCCGGAAGTATGGGAAGAGCTTCTGATAGAGCAGCCAGTAAAGCAAACATCCTCCGCATCGGCGCCGAAGTGGAATTGCGCCGTGGAATGGGCCTAGTGTATCGCCCGCTGTGCCTGCCATGCGGTTAGCAGGAGTGGTTCAGCCGGCGCAGTCAGGACTGCTCAGCGCCTGCTCCAGCCGCACGCCACGCGATGCCTTCAGCAGCACCGCATCGCCCGGCTTCAGGTTCCGTTTCAGCCACTCGCCCGCCGCCTGGGGCGTCTCGACGAAGATGGCTTTTGTCTTGCTCTGCCCGCCGGCTTCGACAGCGGAGACGATCTCCTGCGCCAGCCCGCGAACGCCGATCACCACATCGATGCCCGCCTCGACAGCCGCCTCGCCGCACTCGCGATGCAGTTGCGCTGCCCGCCTGCCCAGCTCCAGCATCTCGCCCGCCACCAGGATGCGCCGCTGCGCAGGCACGGCCGCCAGCGTCCGGATCATGGACTGGAGCGCCTCGGGATTCGAGTTATAGCAATCGTTAATGATCGTGGCGCCATGCCACTCGATCAGCTCGCCGCGCTTGTCCTCCGGCTTCAGCGAAGCGATGGCCTCCACGCAGCGCGCCAGCGGAATGCCCGCCTGCAGACCCACCGCAATCGCGGCCAGCGAGTTCAAGACGTTATGCCGCCCCAGCAGCGCCAGATGTACCGTCGCGGATTCGCCATCCGCCGTCACCACACGGAACCGCGATCCCGCAGGGCCCCGCTCTTCGATCTCCTCCGCGTGAACATCTGCCACCGCGGCGGATACGGCTTTCGTCGCATAGTACACAGCGCGTCCCGGAAAATCGCGGCCAAACTGAGAGACGTACGGATCGTCCGCATTCAGGAAGGCGACAGCGCGTTCGCGTGCCTGCGGCGAAAGCCCTGCCACCAGCTCGTACTTCGCGCGCGCCACGCCGGCAATGCCGTCGGCAAAGCCCTCCGCGTGCGCGTTGCCCACGTTGGTCACCACGCCCCAGTCCGGCGATGCGATGTGGCAAAGTGCCGCAATCTCGCCCGCCGCCGACATCCCCATCTCCACCACGGCAACTTCATCCTCCGGCGACAGCTTCAGCAGTTGCAGCGGCAGGCCGAAGTGGTTATTCAGGTTGCCCTTCGACTTCAGCACACGAAACTGTGTCGCCAGCACAGTCGCAATCGCTTCCTTGGTCGTGGTCTTGCCCGCTGATCCGGTTACAGCAACCACGCGTCTGCCCCAGTGACGCCGCACGGCCGCAGCCAGCGTCTGCAGCGCAACCAGCGGATCTTCGACCAGAAGCAGCGGATGGGCATGACCCTCCGGCAGCAGCTCGCGCGCCTTCGCCGCGGAAACAACCGCCGCACACGCGCCCTTCTCCAACGCCTGCCGCAACAAAATCATGCGCATCGAAGCGCTCCCCGCGGATGGCAAAGAAAAGATCGCCCGGCGCAAGCGTACGGGTGTCGATCGAATAACCCGTGGCCTCAACCGGCGCTGCGCCATGTGGCACCGCAAGCTGCGCGCCGGTCCACTGCGCGATCTGCTCCAGCGACAGTTTCATGATCGTCCTTTCAGCCACGCGAGCGCCTCGCGCGCCACCGCAACATCATCGAACGGCAATACCTGCCTGCCGATGGTCTGCGTCTTTTCGTGCCCCTTGCCCGCAATCACGACAATGTCGCCCGGCCGCGCCTTGGTCATCGCCAGCGCAATCGCCTTCGCGCGATCCGGTTCCACTTCGACTGTGGCCGGCGATCCCGCCGTGCCCGGCAGTATCTCATCGATGATGCCGCGCGGATCTTCCGAGCGCGGATTGTCCGAGGTGACAACGACAATCTCGCTCGCTTCAGCCGCCGCGCGACCCATGCGCGGCCGCTTGGTGCGATCGCGATCCCCGCCACAACCGAAGACGGTAAGCACGCGGCCCTGTTGCGGCACGACAAGATCGCGCGCCAGCGCCAGCACATTGCGCAGCGCATCGTCCGTGTGTGCGTAGTCCACCACAACGGTGAACGGTTGCCCGGCATCGACAGCTTCAAAGCGTCCCGGAACAGCGTGCAACTTCGGCGCAGCTTCGGCAATCTGTTCAAGCGACAATCCACGCGCCATCGCCGCGGCGCTCGCCGCCAGCAGATTCAGCACGTTCACGCGGCCGGTCAGCGCGACGTCGATGGGCGCCTCGCCCCGCTGAGACACGAGTGTGAAGCGCATTCCATTCGGCCGCATCGTAATCTCTCGCGCGTGCAGATCCCCGCGATCGATTCCATAGCTCACAATCTCGGACCGCGCCGCCTGCGCCGTTTCCGCAAGCGCTGCCTGCGTATCATCCTCGGCATTCAGTACAGCCACCCGCGGCGCCGCGGCTTGCGAGCCGTCGAAAAGCTTCCGCTTCGCCGCGAAATACGCTTCCATCGTGCCGTGATAATCGAGATGGTCCTGCGTCAGGTTGGTGAAGATCGCGACATCGTAAGGAATCCCCCACACGCGCCCCTGTTCCAGCGCATGGGACGACACCTCCATCACGCCTTCGGTCACACCGCGATCCACGCCCTCGGCCAGCAGCGCCAGCAGGTCTCGCGATTCCGGCGTCGTATGCGGTGCGGGACGCACCTCTCCGGCCACGCGGTATTCGATCGTCCCAACCAGAGCGGTCGAACGTCCAGCCGCGCGGAGCAGTTGTTCCAGCAGGTACGCAGTCGTGGTCTTACCGTTGGTGCCGGTCACGCCGCTCAGCCGGATCTTCCGCTCGGGATGCCTAAAGACATTCGACGCGATCGATCGCTAGTGCGCGCCGGCCATGTGGAACCTCAGCAACCGCGACATCGAGCGGACCATTCGCCGTCGCATCGTAGGCCGCGGCAGAATCTGTCACGACAGCCACCGCGCCGCGCCCAACCGCCTGCTCAATGTAGCGATTGCCGTCCGTCGTCTCGCCGCGCATGGCGACAAAGAGCGAGCCCGGCCCGACGCGGCGCGAATCGTACTCCACTCCCGAAACCACGACATCGCGATCGATACGCCGAAGAACATCGGCATCGCGCAGCGCTTCATTCCATGTGACGGGAACCGGCATCGTGCTGGAATCTTAATGGGAAAGCGATCCATCGTGCGAAGCCGGCCTTTGCGCCAACCCGCAAATCGAACCTTTTGCGTCAACGCGCAAATCGGACAACGATCTGCGTGCCCATCGGCACCAGGGTGCCCGCCGCCGGCGCCTGATCTCGCGCCAGGCCATTGCCCAGCGGTTGTACTGCGAGTCCCGCCGTACCGGCGCGCTCCACCACCTGGCGCACCGATGCCCCCACAAACGACGGCACCGCTACGCGATGCTTCGCGTCTGTAATCAGCGTCCCGCTCTCGGGCTTCGGCTCAGGCAATGGGGGCGCGCTGTCCTGCGATGCGGGCTGCGGCGGGCTCACGTCGTGCAGTCCGGCATCGGGTGCATTGCTCGCCACCTGCGTCGGCGCGGGCGCGGGCGCTACGCTTGCCGTCGTGGAGACGCCGTGCGTTTCGCCATCAGCGGAAACCGCCGCTGCCTGCGGGTTCACGCCTGCGCGCAACGGATCGTCCGCCGGCAGATTGTTAACCTCGGCAAACATCGCCTGTAGATCGCTCGAGTCCTCCGGTGTCGTGTCCTCGGCGATAGCGAGCGGCGGTGTTGCTGGCTGCGCCTGCATCGGCTCATCGTGCGGCACGCCCAGATACTCCAATACCTCTTGCGCCACTTCTTTGAAAATTGGCGCGGAGACCGCAGTGCCGTGACTGAGCGCCCATTCGGCGAGTCGATGATGATAGCCACGCTGATCGCCGGATTGTTCACCGGCGCGAAGCCGGCGAACGAGGCAACGTGCTTGGTGTGCGAATAGGTGTGGGTCACGGATCGATCTTCTGCGCCGTACCCGTCTTGCCCGCGGCAGAGTAGCCATTGAGCGCCGCGGGGCGTCCACTGCCCTCCAGCACCACGCCTTCCATCATCTTGCGCATCTTGGCCGAGGTCAGCGGCGAGATCACGCGATGCGCACCGGCGGGCAGCGGATCGGGCAGTTCCTGTTCGGGATGAAACGGCCATCGGCTTCAGTCTGCTCGCCGGCTCAGTTGCTTTGAGGTCTCCAGCAGGATGCTCGGCGGCAGATACACGCCGCCGTTGCCGATGGTCGAGACCATTGTCACCAGTTGAATCGGCGTAACCGCCGATCTCATGCCCAATAGCCAGGTAGCCGATGCTGGTCGCGTTCCAGCGCTGCGTCGGCCGCAGCAGCCCGCGTGTTTCGGCTGGCAGTTGGATCCCGCTGCGCGCGCCGAATCCGAATGCCTTGATGTAGGAGTAGAACCTCTCCGGCCCCAGCTTCAGGGCCATCTTCACCGCCGCCACGTCACTCGATTTTTCGAGCGCCCGCTCTATCGTCACGCGCCCCAATCCGCGGTCCGAAACGTCGTCGTGGATGGTGCGCCCGTAGAGCGTGATCTGCCCGCCCTCGCAATCGACGATATCGGTCGGTTCCACGCCCGCCGCATCGAGCGCTGCCGAATACGTCACCAGCTTGAAGGTCGAGCCCGGCTCGTAGACGTCGCTCACTGCATGGTCGCGCAGCAGCCCCGTTGTCGCGTGGCGAAAGTCATTCGGGTTATACGTGGGCCGGATCGCCAGCGCGAGGATCTGGCCGGTGTGCGTGTCCTGGATGACGATGGTGCCGTTCAGCGGATTGACTCTTGCCATCGCGTGATCCAGCGCGCGCTCCGCCATGAACTGGATGTTCTCGTCGATGGAGAGCATCAGGTTGTCGCCCGGCTCCGGCTCGCGCGCTTCGCTGCCCAGCACATGCCGTTTCGCATCCAGCGCGGTGAACATCATGTCCGGGCGTGCCGTGCAGGTCGTTGTCGAAGCGCCGCTCCAGCCCGCCCAGGCCGGTGTCGTCGGTGCCGACATAGCCCAGCACCTGCGCGGCCAGGGCATCGTTCGGATAAAAGCGCTTGAATTCCTTCTGAAAGTAAATGCCTTTCAGGTTCAGCGCCTTCACCCGCGCAATCGTCGCCGGATCCAGCTTGCGCGCGATCCACGCAAAATTCCGCGAAGCGTGAAAGCGCGCATCGATCTGGCGTGACGGTGGTGAAGTTGTCGGTGGGGTCCGTGTGAACCACCCGCGCCAGGGCAGCAGCGGTCGCATCCTTGTTCTGGATTTCGGTGGGCACGCCGTAGACCGAATCCACCAGCACCGTCATCGCCAGTTCGCGCATGTTGCGGTCGTAGAGCATGCCGCGGCGCGGCGCCACTTCGAAGGTCCGCTGCTGCTGACGCACCGCCAGTTCCACGTAATCGCTGTGCGTAGCCACCTGCAGCCAGACCAGGCGGCACAGGATCACCACCGCCCAGAAGGCAAAGACCACCGTGAGAAAGAAAAAGCGCAGCCGTCGCGGTGCCGCGACGACTGCGCGATGTGGTCTGCTGGCCAGGTAAGAACGAGAACCCTTTCAACTGAAGCTGGCTCCCTCTGCCAGACGTGTAACAGCTACTGTTGCATGCGGACCTGCGCCATCACCGGTGTACCCGGGCCCAGATCCATATCCAGTCCATTCTCCGGACGAACCACCTGGCCCGGATGCGGCGCATCCATGCCCAGCCGCCGCGCCTCGCGGTCCAGCCGGTTCAGGTCGCAAAGCTGCGCTTCATTCAATCCCAGCTGCCGGTTCTGTCTCCTGGAGCTGGTGGAGCTGCTGCTTCTCCGCCTCGACCCGATAGCCAATCTCGATCGAAGAGAAATGCTGCCAGCCGTAGAGCATCACCATCGCGAACAGGATGGTCATCGCAATCGCGAACCGGCGCATCTCCTTCACCCGGACCGGATCGGCCGCCTTCACCAGCCGTGAGTTGTCTAAGTGCTTGAAGAAGAAGACCTCTGGCGTGGGTCCGCGCGCGTGCCCGCTGCTGCCGTTCGAGCAGCAATTGATTGCGCTCGGCAACGTCCTCTACATTGCCCAGCCCGCTTCGCCCTCCGCGGGGGCTATCAAACCATGTCTGCGCTGCCATCGCCTGTGTCGCCATAGTGGTCCTTCCGTCTGCTGCGTACAGCGTTGGCATGCACCAATAATAGTGCATGCCGGGGGAATCAAAGCAGTACACCCTGTGGAACCAAAGTAGTTACTACCAACCCTGATTCCGGCGTCTCAACCTTGTCTGTTGCGCCCTCCTCGCAACCGGGTCGGGGTTGCTGATTCTGGAGGGATTCATCACTGCAGTGTCGTCTTACTTTCGCCATTTGCTGCGGTGGGACGACCCTGACCCGATCCTTCTAAACTCTTGATTCTGCTCACCTGCCGGCGCCTTCGGCTGCCTGGCCTGTGAGCTCCGCCGCCCGCAGCTTCGCGCTACGCGACCGCGGATTGCGATCCGTCTCTTCCTCCTCGGCGGTGAGCGGCTTGCGGGAATCAAGGTGGTACATACCTACCCTGGCTCCTTCCCGCATGGCGTCCTTCACCAGCCTGTCCTCGAGCGAGTGGAAGCTGATCACCACCAGGCGTCCTCCGGGCTTCAACAACCCCGGTGCGGCCTCGAGCAGCGCCTTCAACTCCCCCAGCTCATCATTCACACGAATTCGGATTGCCTGGAAGGTCCTGGTCGCCGGATGCAATCGCTCCTGTTTCATCGCCGGGGCGGCAGCCGATACGATCCGGGCAAGTTGCCCCGTCGTCGTAATCGGCCGCGCCCTGACAATGGCTCTGGCGATTCTCCGCGACCTCCTTTCCTCTCCGAATTCGTAAATCAGGTCGGCTAAGTTCTTTTTCTCCGGCCTGATTTACCACTTGTTCGGCGGTGATGCCCCGGCGCGTGTCCTGCCGCATATCCAAGGGGCCCATCCGCCTGAAAACTGAATCCTCTGCGCGCCTCATCCAGCTGCAGCGAGCTCACTCCGACATCGGCCAGCAGACCATCCAGACTTGCCGGCTCGATCAGCGCTTTCGCCATCGAGAACGGCTCGTTGTGCAGAATCACCTCCGGCATCGCGTCGCCCAGCTCTTCGCGGAGCGCCTCCAGCCGGCGTGTCGCAATCGCGATCGCCTCTGGATCGCGGTCAAAGCCGATGAGCCGGCCGCTCCCGCCAAGCCTTCGCGCAATCTCCAGCGAATGTCCTGCCATGCCGAGCGTGGCGTCTGCATAAGTGCCGCCCGCGCGCACATTCAAACTACGGATCGCTTGTTGTAAAAGAACCGGCACATGTCGGGATACAATTCTGGGTTCATCCGTCATGTGCACCCCCTTGAGGGGTTAAAACCCTTCTCTAGAAACCGTGTCCCGCCAGTGAATCCCAATCCGCTCCCGTCATCGGGGCTGCTTCGAGCTTGGTCTTCGGAACTTGCCGTGGTTCACCACTTCCAGGTGAATCAACTTGCCCAGCACCGCTACATCTGCCACCAGATCTTCGCCGACTCGCGCAGCGACCTGCGGGAACAGTACCCGGCCCTGCGCATCCATCTCCGCCACCTGGCCGTAGTAACTCGTCCGGTCCAGCCACTTCTGCTTTGCCGGCAACGAAGGCATTGCCCAGTACCTGCTCTTCCTTCTTCTCCCATTCCGGCATCGGCCAGATCTGCGCCCGCTACACCGTCCACGCTGGTGATGAAGAACTGCGAGCCGTACTTCTCTTCCGCTACGCGCTTGAAGTCCGCAGGGATCTTCAGCCGCCCTTTTTCGTCCACGCGGGTTGGGTGATTGCCACGAAACATCTGGTCCGAACCCGCCTCTTTGGTGCTACTCTGCTTGCGTTCGTAGTGGTTTCGAGGTGATTCAGACTACTTCTGACCACTCTTGACCACTTCCAACCACATCCTAGCCCACCTTTCCCCCCGGTCAAATGAGAAAAGCGAAAAGCCATTCAGGCAACGCCATAGGAAGGGCGAAACCACAACATCATGCGGTTTCCCTGTTACTAATCACTAGCTGTCGTGTTTATCGACTGGATTCCTGGGCGGCTTGCCAGATGAAAATTTCGCTGTATACGCCTTTTCTTCGCCATTACGATGGTTATGAAAATGACGCTAGCGGGGGATTCCCTGTTGAAAACCTGGCCGAAATTCGCGGTCGTCTGAGGAAAACTCTCTCAGGTCAGCAAAAAAAAATTCGTCAGCGCGCGCGGCGATGAGCACGAAGACGCAATTGCTGGACCCATACCAGATACATCAGCACCAGCACATTGATCAGCGTCACGCCAACCTTCACCCAGGTGAAGTGCCGGACGATCTCGAAGATCTCCCAGGGCAGGAACGAGGCGGTCAGCCCGATGGTGAGCCACTCTGCCCAGGTCTTCTCCAGCGCCAGGCCGATGCCTTCCACGAAATCCAGCCCGGCCTTCAGAAAGATCCCGGCACTGATCAGCCTCATCTTGTGCGGCGTCAGCAGTTGGACTTTGTCGAGCAGGATATTGACGAAGTGGCTCTCCGGATCGATGCGCAGCGCCAGAGCCGCGCGCAACAGCATGTCACCGATGTCGCGGTGTAGAAGCCGGACAACGCCGAATCCCAGCAGCACAAAGAGCAGGCCTTCAAGAATCTTGAATGCGCCTATGATGATGAGCCAGCGGTCGTGCCGATGCCGTGTCTCTAATCTCTTCGTCTGTTCTGTCGCCATTCGCCCTTATGTATTAGACCATCAGATGCACAGCCGCCTGAATCATCGGAAATCAGGCAGAAAGACTTAGGGCGTTTGCGCGGCCTTTATGGCGACAACGCAAAACAAGCGCTCCGGGTTCCGTTTGCGAACTCTTCACTGGCCCTGCGTGATGCGGATATCGGCATTTCCTCGCAAAAACATCCGTTCCTGAATGCAGTCCGTTCCTTAAGTGCGGATGCAATCGAACAAGCGTCCGCCGGTAGGACAGGGTGAAAGGACAAAAAGACATGAGATTCAAGCAATTCTCGGCAGTCATGGTTGCTGTGGTATTTAGCTTTCTTGCATTGGCATCGTTCGCGCAGGATTCGAAGAAAGACCCTAACGTGGGCGGCGCACAGATGTATCCGACCAAGAACATCGTCGAAAACGCAGCCAACTCCAAGGACCATACAACGCTGGTCGCAGCTGTCAAGGCCGCGGGTCTCGTCGATACGCTTTCCGGCCCCGGCCCCTTTACCGTGTTTGCGCCCACCAACGAAGCATTCAAAGCGTTGCCGGCAGTCACCGTAGACACTCTGCTGAAGTCCGAAAACAAAGATCAGTTGAAAAAGATCCTCACCTATCACGTTGTTGCGGGAACCATGGACTCGAAGGCGATCAAAAAGGCCATCAAAGAAGGCGGCGGCAAGGCGACACTGACAACCGTTGAAGGTGGCACTCTTACCGCATCCATGAAGGGCGGAAAGCTCATGCTGACCGACGAAAAGGGCGGCACAGCGACCGTCACCATCAAGGACGTCTATCAGTCAAATGGTGTCATTCACGTCGTCAACGCAGTTCTGATGCCCAACTAAGTTTCATACCGGCAACCATCAAATCCACACGAAACGAGAGCCATAGAGGAAGGCGGCCACACCGTCTTCCTCTTTTTTGTCTTCCTATCCCGACCGGCCTGCTTTCGCCTCGCGGCCAAGCGGCATCTACACTTTCACTATGGTTGGCGATGTCACCGTGACCGGCCGAGTAGCAAACCCCGAGAAGAGACCGCGCAGGCCGCGGCTCTCCTTTATTACGGAGCAGTGGGTTCCCTTCCCCCTGGAGCGCGTCTTCGCCTTCTTCGCCGATCCGCTCAATCTGCCGCGATTGATGCCGCCGTGGCAGGACGCACGCATCGACAGCCTCGAGCTGCACGCGCCGCAGAGCGCAAGCACTCGGAGTGCAGCAGGGCGCGGATCCCGAATTCTTCTGAGCTTCCGCCCGGTGCCTCTCTCGCCCATCCGGCTGCACTGGCTCGCGCTGATCGACGACTACATGACTGATCACCATTTCTGCGACCTGCAGGTCACCGGGCCCTTCGGCTACTGGCGCCACTGTCATCTGGTGCGTGCCGAGGCACACGGCGACGCCGAGGGCACCCGCATCACCGATGTCGTGGACTATCAGTGGCTGCGCGGCTCAGTGGACCGCGCCATCGATGCGCTGGGAGGACGGCTGCAGATACGGCAGCTCTTCCGCTACCGGCAAAGGCAGTTAGTGCGGCTGCTCAGCCGGTAGTGATTAGAACGGCTTGCCATAAAACAGGAAGATCAGCTCGATCACCAGGATGACCACCACCGCCGACTCCAGCAGGAACGCGCGGCTCTGATTGAACTGGTCCACCATAAAACGATAGAGGTCGTCGGCCGTCCGCAGCTTCTGCGTCACCAGGTTCTTGTAATCGGGCACGCCGATCTTGGCCGCGGCCAGCCGGTAGAGCCGCGCTGCGAACATATCGCTCAGGAATTTGATCGCGTTGTCCGCGTGTTCGGTAAGTTCCATCACTTCCAGCAATCGGCTGTAGAGCGCCGTGGCGGATCGTGCCATCCGCCACCGGCTCAACAGACCTGTGCCCTGTCTCTAACGAGCTGTAAACAGTCTCCAATTCACGCGTAAGCAGCTCGTCATAGTGCCGGAACTCCAGCAACTGGGAGTTCGCATATTCCAGCAGCTGAATCGCCATCTCCGCGCCGGCCGTCGTGTCGTAGAGAAAACCAGCGTTCCAGCCAATCACGGCCAGATCGTTCGGGTAGAAGGAGATGTGGGACTGCAACACCTCATGCAATTCGCTTTCCGCAAGCCGCGATCGTTCGCCGCGAACAATCTGCGCCACCAGCGGCCCGTGCCGCTCCAGCAACTCAGTGCCGGTGCTGATCCCCGCGATTTCGCGTACATGGAAGACGAAGTAATCTTCACTCAGCCACTCTGCATAGGGCTTCACCAGCGCGGACCCGACGCGCTCCAGCCGCTGCTTCACGATCTGCGCCGCGTGTGCGGAGAAATCGACATCCCAAACCCAGCGACTGGCCAGTCGCACCAGCGTCTCCCAGTCGCCGGTAAAGGGAAGCTGGAAGACCACGCTCAGCACACCGTAGTCGTAATATTTGATCTCGCCATACAGCCGCTCGCCGCTCTCGAGTTCGAGAGGCTCAAGCGGTTCAACCACGGGCGGTCGCTGATAGCGGATGTAGGCAGGAGCCGGATGTTTCATGCTCGGCTGGGCCACCGTGCGGCCGCGGATCATTTCACCCAGCCGGCCCAACTGAATTTCTTCGCAGACGTCAAACTGGATCAGAACGAAGACTGCCCCGGTCAGGCCCGCGGTCGGCGGCTGATGTTCGTCCTTCTGCTGCGGCTGGAAGGCTGGTTCCCTTTGGACACTCTGCTCCGGCATGCAGCTTCACCTCGTTCGGGGGGAAGAAGCCCGGCGCGCAGCTACGATCGCCGGCGACGTCGCGATTCAGCGCGCGACGAGGCGGGTCTTCGGCAATGGCTTGAGCAGCGGCTCCAGTTTTTCCAGCGCCGCCTCTACGCTGATGCCGTGCTTCGCCCGCAGCGCTTCGACCTTGCCATGCTCGATGAAGCGGTCCGGCCAGCCGATGCGCACCACCGGCGTATGGAAGCCCATCTCGCTCAGCGCTTCGAGCACCGCCGAGCCGAAGCCGCCCATCAGCACATGGTCTTCGAAGGTGACGAAGGCCTGCACCTTGCGCGCATACTGCGCCAGCATCTCGCGGTCGAGCGGCTTCACGAAGCGCGGATTGATGACCGCGGCCGAGCGGCCTTCGCGCTCCAGCGCATCGGCAAGCTCCGCGGCCATCGGAAGCAACGCGCCCAAACCGAGCACCGCGATCTCGTCACCGTCGCGGATCACCTCCGCCTTGCCGATCGGCAGCGCGACCGGCTGCGCCTTTCACCGTGACGCCGGTCCCGGTCCCGCGCGGATAGCGGATCGCGCTCGGTCCCTTGTGCACAAGCGCGGTCTGCATCATGTCCGCCAGCTCGTCCTCGTCCTTCGGCACCATGTGGATCACGTTCGGGATGCCGCGCAGATAGCTGATATCGAAAAGCCCGTGGTGTGTCGCGCCGTCATCGCCGGAGAGCCCGCCACGATCCATGCAGAAGATCACCGGCAGGTTCTGCAGGCAGACGTCGTGCACGATGGGATCAAAAGCACGCTGCAGGAAGGTGGAATAGATAGCGCAGAACGGCCGGTATCCCCTGAGTCGCCATGCCGGCGGCGAAGATCACCGCGTGCTCCTCTGCGATGCCGACATCGAAGTAACGCGTGGGATGATGCGGCCGGTAGAGGTCAAGCGCCGTGCCATTGGGCATCGCCGCCGTGATCGCGACAACCTTCTCGTCCTTGTCGGCGAGCTTCACCAGCGTGTCGGCGAACACCTCGGAGTAGGTCCGCTGCCCACCGGCTTGGTGTCGCCCGTCTTCGGATCGTAGGGTCCAAGGCCGTGGAACTTCTTGACCTTTTCGAGCGCCGGCTGGAAGCCGCGTCCCTTCTGCGTCAGAACGTGCAGCAGAACCGGCATCTCCTGGCGCTTGAGAAATTTGAATGTCCCAATCAGCAGCTCGAGGTTGTGCCCATCGAGCGGACCGTAGTAGTTGAGGCCAAACTCCTCGAAAAGCATCGACGGCCAGAGCAATCCCTTCGCTGCCTCCTCTGCTTTCCGTACAACTTTCGTGGCAGTCTTGCCGCCGAAGCGTTCGATCAGGCGCCCCGCTCGCGCATGCAGATGGGTGTAGTGCTCGTTGGTCACCACCTTGTGCAGGTAGTTGGCGATAGCGCCAACATTGCGATCGATCGACCACTCGTTGTCGTTGAGCACAACGATCAGCCGCTTGGTCTGTCCGCCGATGTTGTTCAGCGCCTCAAACGAGATGCCGTTGGTGAATGCGGCATCGCCCGCCACGGCCACAATGTTCTCGCGCGTGCCGGCCAGATCGCGCGCCACCGCCATGCCCAGCGCCGCCGAAAGCGCGGTGCCCGCATGACCGGCGCCATAAGCATCGTGCTCCGATTCCGTGCGCAGCATGAAGCCGTTAAGGCCGCCCGGCTGACGGATGGTATGGAAGCGATCCGCGCGTCCCGTCAACAACTTATGCACGTAGGTCTGGTGGCTGACGTCGAACAGGAATCTGTCCACCGGCGTGTCGAACACGTAATGCATGGCCAGCGTCAGCTCAACCACGCCCAGGTTTGGTCCGAGGTGGCCGCCGGTCTTCGACAGGCTGCGAGATCAGCAGCTCGCGGATCTCCTGCGCAAGCTCGCTAACTGCGCGACAGACATTCGCTTGATGTCGGCAGGCGACTGAATAGAACGAAGATGTTCGCTCATCGTGGGAACCACGTATTGGACGCCGCTTAGAGAAAAACGACCCGGCAAAAGTTGCAGGGCCGGCGCGTCACAGCTCTCCGTCTCAGTATAGCAACCAGCGGTCTACTGGCTTACTCCTGAGGGAGTAACTCATCGAGCAATTTTTGCATCCCACAGCCGACTGTCGTGAGGCAGAAAAAGGATCGCCAGATCACGCAGCCTGAGCGACGATTAGAAGCGTCGGCCGTCGCTAGATGGGCCAGTCTCTCGGTCGCACCGTCGATGGCAAGAATTATTTCCACGAATTCCACCGCTCTCCTTTCGCTAGCATGTGCCCACGTCACCCAGAAAGGAGAATCACGCAAGTAACGGATTTTGACCGGTTTGCCGGTGCCTCTGCACCAATTGTGGCAGTGGCTCACACCCCGCGCTTTGAAACAATGCTTGCAGGCGATTCTTCCTCCTCATTCATGCAGATTGCCAGTCCGACCATGATGCAAAGAGATGAAGCCGAGAGGCTCAAATCTCTCGCGCAGTACGAAATCCTCGATACGTTGCCGGATCCGGCACTGGATGAGATCACTCGCCTTGCGGCCAGCTTCTGTCGCGCACCCTACGCCTTCATCTCCTTCATCGACGCCAGCCGCGTCTGGTTCAAATCGCGCATCGGCTTCCTGAGCCGGCAGCAGCCGCGCGCCACATCGGCCTGCCAGTACACCATCCTTGAGCCGAACGCGATGGTCATCGACGATGCTGCGCAGGACTATCGCTTTGCGCCGTCCGGCGTGCCGCTGGCTGCCACGACCTACTGCCGCTCCTATGCAGCGGCTCCGATCTTCGCGCCAAATGGCGCAGTGCTGGGCACACTCGCCGTGTGCTCGCCCGAGCCGAACATGTTCACGCGCGAGCATG
The DNA here is from genome assembly GCA_963758545.1 of uncultured Acidobacteriaceae bacterium. Classification (GTDB taxonomy): domain Bacteria; phylum Acidobacteriota; class Terriglobia; order Terriglobales; family Acidobacteriaceae; genus KBS-83. The sequence goes on from CAVWVY010000004.1 coordinate 417,383, forward strand.
GCCGCACGCTCGAAGTGCTGGCGCGGCAGATCATCACGCGCCTCGAGCTCTACACCAAAACCAATCAGCAGGACCGCGTGGTGCGCTCGCGCCAACGCATCGAGCGCGCGCTCACCGTCGAGCGCAACTTCGTCACCTCCGTGCTCGATTCCATTCACGCGCTCGTGCTGGTGCTCGACACCGCAGGGCGCATCGTGCGCTTCAATCGCGCGTGCGAGACGGTAAGCGGCTTCAGCTTTGCCGAACTGGTCGGCCGCTCGTTTCCCGAAGAGCTCTTCCCTCCCGAAGAGCGCGATCACGCCATGCGCATGTTTGAGCAGGCGCGCGCCGGAAAGCTCGACGGCAGTTACGAAATGCATTGGCGCACCCGCGACGGCGGAACCCGCCGCATCGCCTGGACCGCCAGCTCGCTCAACGATCCGCAGGGCGACATCAACTTCGTCATCACCACCGGCATCGATGTCACCGAGCAGCGGCAGGAGCTCGATCGCCTGCGCACCAGTGAGGCGCGCTATCGCCATCTCGTCGAAGGCTCGCTCGGCATCATCTGCACCCACGACCTCGACGGCAATATCCAATCCATCAACGCGCACGCCGCCGCCATCCTCGGCCACACGCCGGAGGAGATCGTCGGCACGCCGCTATTCGACTACATCGCCGACGACCACAAGCGCGACTACGAGCAGTACGTCAGCGCACTCAACGAGCAGCACGAGCATCAGGGGCTCTTCTACTTCAAGCGGCCCAATGGCCAGCCCGCCGTGGTTGCGTATCGCAACAAGCTGCTGCAACTGCCTGGCACTGACCCCATCGTGCTCAGCCACGGCATCGACATCACCGAGCAGACCGACGCCGAGGAGAAGCTGCACACGCTGATGCGGCAGCGCGAATCGATCCTCGCCTCCGTGGGTGACGGCATCTGGGGCCTCGATATTCACGGCAATCTCACCTTCTGCAACGACACCGGCGCCAGCATGTTCGGCTACAAGGTGGACGAGATCATCGGCAAGAACACGCACCAGTTGGTCCACCACTCCAAGGCCGACGGCACGCCCTATCCCTACGAGGACTGCCCCATCCAACGGGCGCTGCACTCCGAGGAGCCGGTGCGCGTGGACAACGAAGTCTTCTGGCGCAAGGACGGCACCTCCTTCCCCGTGGAATACGTCGCGCGCCAGCTCGTGCACGACGGCATCGTCAGCGGTACCGTCGTCGCGTTCGCGGATGTCTCCGAGCGCCGCCGTCTCGATCGCATGAAGGACGAGTTCATCTCCACCGTGAGTCACGAATTGCGCACGCCGCTCACTTCGCTGCGCGCCGCGCTCGGCCTCATCGCCGGCGGAGTGCTGGAGAAGCGTCCGGAGAAGCTCGCACAGATGCTCGACGTCGCCATCGGCAATTGCGATCGCCTCGTCCGCCTGGTCAACGACATCCTCGACTTCGAGCGCATCGGCTCCGGCCGCCTGCCGCTGCATCGCGAGAAGGCGAATGCAGTCGACCTGCTGCGCCGCGCCGCAGACCTGCAGCACACCGCCGCTGCGAGCCACAACATCACCTTTCGCATCGACGCGCAGCCGGTGGACGTAATGGTGGACGTGGACCGCACGCTGCAAACGCTGACCAACCTGATCAGCAACGCGGTGAAGTTCTCAAATCCCGGCGGCGAGGTGCGCCTGACCGCAACCGCCACCGGCGAAAACGAAGTCACCTTCGAAGTCGAAGATCACGGACGCGGCATTCCTCCGGAAAAACTCGAAATCATCTTCGAGCGCTTCCAGCAGGTCGACGCATCGGACTCGCGCTCCATGGGCGGCACCGGCCTCGGCCTCGCCATCTGCCGCGCGATCGTGGAGCAGCACGGCGGCCGCATCAGCGTAACGTCTAAGCTCGGCCAGGGCAGCGTCTTCACCTTTACCATGCCGCGCTCGATGAACTAGGTCCCGCTGTACGGGCGGGACTCTTGTAGATTCGACACATGGCGCTCAAACGGATGGACAACGTAGGAATCGTCGTCGATGACCTCGAAGGGACAATTGATTTCTTTCGAGAACTCGGCCTCGAGCTCGAAGGGCGGGCCACAGTCGATGGAGAATGGGCGGGACGTGTCACAGGATTGGGCGATCAACGCGTCGAAATCGCAATGATGCGCACGCCGGATGGCCATAGCCGCCTCGAGCTCTCCCGCTTTCAAGCGCCGTATGTCATCGCCGATCACCGCAACGCTCCGGTGAACGCTCTAGGCTATCTCCGTGTGATGTTCGCCGTTGACGACATCGACGAGACGCTTGACAGGCTTCGCAAGCACGGCGCGCGCCTCGTAGGCGAAGTAGTCCAGTACAAAGATGCCTACAGGCTCTGCTACATCCGCGGTCCTGAAGGGATTCTCATCGGAATCGCCCAGGAACTCGCCTGATCGCAATGCGAATGCAGTGATGAAGAGCGACCAAGGGATCGTCGGCCCACTCCCGTATCAGCCCTCTTCCTTCTCCCTGAGCCGGGCGATCACCTGCAGATCTTCAAGCGTCGTTGTATCGCCTTTGATCTCGCCGCCTGCCGCCAGCTCGCGCAGCAGACGCCGCATGATCTTCCCGCTGCGCGTCTTGGGCAGCGCATCCGTAAAGCGAATATCGTCCGGCCGCGCCAGCGCGCCAATCTCCTTCGCCACCCACGCGCGCAACTCGTCCTTCAACTCTTTTGACGGTTTGTGTCCGCCCTCAAGCGTGACAAATGCGGAGATTGCCTGCCCTTTCAACTCATCCGGGCGGCCGACCACCGCTGCCTCCGCCACGTGCGGATGCGCCACCAGTGCGCTCTCTACTTCCATCGTGCCCAGGCGATGCCCGCTCACGTTGATCACATCGTCGACGCGGCCCATCAGCCAGAAGTAGCCATCCTCGTCCTGCCGCGCGCCATCGCCTGTGAGATAAGTTCCAGGAAACTCCGACCAGTAAGTCTTCTCGTACCGCTCCGGATCGCCATAGATCGTCCGCGCCATGTATGGCCAGGGGCGCCGGATGACCAGCAGTCCGCCCTGCCCCTTTGGAACTGGCTTTCCGTCTCTCGTCACAACCTCAGGCACAATTCCCGGCAGCGGCAGCGTTGCCGAACCGGGCTTGGTCGGAATCGCGCCCGCCAGCGGCGCAATCATGATGCCGCCTGTCTCCGTTTGCCACCAGGTATCAACGATCGGGCACCGGCCATGGCCGATCTTCTCGTGATACCACATCCACGCTTCGGGATTGATCGGCTCACCCACCGAGCCCAGCAGGCGCAGCGATGCCAGCGAGTGCTTCTCGACGTGCTCGTTGCCCAGCCGGATGAATGCCCGGATCGCCGTGGGCGCGGTGTAGAAGACCGTCACCTTGTGGTCGTCGATGATCTTCCAGAAACGATCCGGCGCGGGGCACGTAGGCGCGCCCTCATACATCAGCGTCGTCACCCCATTCTGCAAAATGCCGTAGATCACATACGAGTGGCCGGTGACCCATCCGATATCCGCAGAGCACCAGTACACATCGTCGTCGCGAAGATCAAAGACCAGCTTGCTGGTGTAGTACGTGCCCACGCTATAGCCGCCCGTCGTGTGCACCAGGCCCTTGGGCTTTCCCGTCGTGCCCGAGGTATACAGGATGTAGAGCGGATGCTCCGCATCAAGCGGCTCGGCCGGACACTCCGGCGCGGCCTTCTGCATCAGTTCGTGCCACCACAGATCGCGTCCCGCCTTCATCTCGATGTCGCTGCCGGTGCGGCGATAGACGACAACCTTCTTCACGCTCGGACAATGCTCCAGTGCCTCATCGACAATCTTCTTCAGCTTCACTTCATTCGCACGGCGCCAGGACCCGTCCTGAGTGATGACCGCAACACACTGCGCGTCATTGATGCGGTCCACCAGCGCGTTGGCCGCAAAGCCGCCAAAGATAACAGAGTGCACCGCGCCAATCCGCGCGCATGCCAGCAGCGCGATCGCAAGCTCGGGCGTCATGCCCATGTAAATCGCGACCCGATCGCCCTTCTTCACGCCCAGGTCTTTCAGCGCATTCGCGAACCGCTGCACTTCCCCATGCAGCTCGCGGAAACTCAGCTTGCGCACTTCGCCCGGCTCGCCTTCCCACAGGATGGCGGTCTTCTCCGCGCGTGTGCCCAGCGCATGGCGGTCGACGCAGTTGTGGCAAAGATTCAGCTTGCCGCCCACAAACCACTGCGCGCGCGGCGCCTGCCAGTCCAGCACTTTGGTCCACGGCGTGAACCAGTCCAGCTCACCGGCAATCTCAGCCCAGAACGCCTCCGGCTCTTCGATGGAGCGGCGATACAGCTTCTCGTACGCGGCCATGCCGCTCACATGCGCCTTGGCCGCGAAATCCGCAGGCGGCGGAAATACACGCGTTTCGTTCAGGGTGGAGCTGAAGTGCTGGTTTTCTGCCGTCTCGGCCATGCTTTCCAATATCCTCCGCGCGGCGATTCCAAAACCGCGCATACGCGCTCAACACTAAAGGGTCGCGGTAATCGACGGCAAGCGGAGCGCCTGGTACGCAAAAGAGCCCGCCTCCGGCTTCGGAATGCGGGCTCCAATGGTCGCGCTGCGCCTTAACGGCAGTTAACGTTGTCAACCGCCGTCAGCTTGTTCGAAGCCGACGTCAGCTTGCGTCCATAGCAACGTCCCAGCGTATCGCTCGCCTTGTAGATCTGCGTGCTGGAGGTGTCGCTCGGCCCTAGGAAGGCGCCGCTCGCACTGAAGAGATCGGTGTCCTTCGATGAGACTTCGTTCGACACCGAGCCGAAGAAGAGCCGTAACGGGCCGAGCCACTTCTCAGTTCTCTCCTCGTAACGCTGGTCGGAGGTGTTCAACTCGCTGCTCGAGCCGTCGGACGCAACCTCCTGATCGATCAGGAAGCTGAACGGGTATGCGTAGTGCTTTGTCTCGGTCGTCGCGAGAAAGCCCTGCCGCTGCGTGGTGGAAACATCCATCGTGGTCGACTGCGCAATGTCTTGTACATACTGTGTTGCGTTGATGGTGAACTTCTGATCGTTCCTGAAGTTCACTCGGCCCGAAACCGTAGTCGTCACGCGGCCGTGCGACGTCGTCGTCCATCCGCTGATGCTGTAGCTGCGGTTCGAACTCACGCCAACCGTTCCCGTGACGCTGCCACTGGCACCGGTCGTGAGATGCTCACTAACCACCGGGCTCGGCGCCGCCGAGAGTGTGTCATAGAGCAGGCCGCCGTTCGTGCGCTCCGCGCGCGGATCGGTAAAGACCAGCAGGTTCGCCGTTGCCAGGAAGTAGCTGTTCGCGTTGTAGACGCTGATCCCGACCGTGTGCGCGTTGCCATCGGAAAGAATGCCGGCAAACGGCGTCAGGTTCACGCGGAAGGGTTTGAAGTTCAGCGTCTGCACGCCGGGAATCGGCTCCCACAGATACGGATCGACGCCACCGGTATAGATCCACGGATAGACCGGCGCAATCCCCGCCGGTTTGCTGTCGATGGTGATCTCCGTCTCGCGGAATGCTGTGTTGCCGCAGCTCTCTAGCTCACCCGCGACATCGCTCGGCACGCAGGTCCACCAGAACTCATCCCCGGACTGACTCTGCGCGAACACATCGAGGTATGCCTCCTCTGTGTTCCGTGGCAGGGTCACGCTCTGGCTTAACTGGTCCGCCGTCGTGTTCAACGTGAAGGCGCCCAGACTCGCGGTCGGCAGCGGCACCACCTCATCCGCCACCCGCGGCGCCGGGTCGCGGAAGTCAGCCGGATAGAAATCAAGCTGCGCGTTCGCATAGATGATGCCGGTGTAGTCCACGCCACCCGACTCACCGACAAAGTTGCCCAGAATCGCGTGGCCTGTCTGCGCAGCCTTCAGGCCAGCGCTCAGGTCTGTGACATCGCTCTCCACATGCCAGGACGGGCTCAGGGTAGCGCGCGGCTCCGATGTCGTGCCGTAGTAGATGTTCATATTCCCGATCAGGAATTGCGCAGTGCGATCGAACTGGCGTCCCGCGGTGACCGTGAAGTCGGCCGAGAAGACAACCTTCGCCCACGGGCCGTGACAGTCAGAGGGCGGCGCGTAGTTGAAATCTTTAGTATTGAAATCGGCGAAGGCCAGGTTGGTGAATAGTTGCACGGTGCACGGCTTGGTGTGTGGCGTGGTGACCGGGGGATCGGCGGTGATGGGGTTCGAAGACCCGATCTGCGGACCATGCGTCACTACCACCTGCGCCGGCAGCGCAGCCGTAAGGGCAAGCAAACCGCCACCGAGCAGAATGCTGCGGAAGAACGGCTTGAGGGGAAGAAGTTGCGTCATGATTAGGCTCCCAAAATTGAACATCACAATCCGCCGGTGAAACATCTGCCAGCGAAACGGCTGAAAGCATAGCACGCGGTATATACGCCCGTCCGTTGCCCTGACGCCCGAATCTTGTGCGGTAAGCCTCTTTCGGAATTCGTTCCAACGACGAAACTCAATGATTCGCGAGACCATCGCCAATCTACTTGACTTTGTCGTGCCGGCGGCCGCTTCCTATGTTACGTTCGCCGCACACGGGCCACTATCCATTTGATTTAAGCAATCGTGTGCCGGATGGATGGCTCCCCCCGAATGGAATTCCGGCCAAACATGGGCTCCTTCAGGAGGAACACCGTGGCTTCGTTTTGTACAAAATGCGGATCGGTTGTCGCGGAATCGGCGACATTCTGCAGTAAATGCGGTGCCAAAGTCCAATCACCTCAGCCTGCTTCCACGCAGGCGATACCAGCTCAGGGCGCGCCATTCCCTCAGCCGGCTGCGCCACCCGTCCGGCAGTCAAACACGCTGCTGAAGGTAGGCATCGCCGTCGTTGCCGTGGTTGCGATTGGCGGCGTGCTCGCTCTTACCGCCGTCATGTATGTCGCACACAAGGTGAGTGAGAAAGCACATGTGGCCTCGCGCCAGGTGCTGAGAGACAACCCTTCTGCCGCAGGCGGTCTCGCGTCGATGCTTAAGAATGCTGCCGGCTCGAGCGACGACGAGAGCAAATACAAGGGAGATCCTTGTCGTTTCCTCAGCACGGAAGATGTCTCACACGCTGTCGGTGTGGTAATCGTCCGCGCGCAGGCTCAGGACGCCGGCTGCAGCTATATCGCGCATGGCGATCCCGCAGACATGACCTCGAAACACATAGCCGCCATGGTGAACAGCCAGGTGACCGCCAAGGGAGAGAAGCCGCCGAGTGCGCAGCAACAGCAGATGATGCAGCAGATCACCGGCGCATTTTTCAAACAGCAGGAGGCTTCCGATAAAGATCTCTCCGCTCAAGCGGCCACTGGAGAGGTCCCGGTTCTCACTGTCAGCTTCAGCTCTGGCAACGCCGAACTCGAAATGAAAATGAACCGGATGGCATTCAACCACATAGCGCAACGCGGCACGGACTCAACCGAGGAAAAGTCCACCGACCAGGTAGCGACCGGTGATCTGAGTGGGATCGGCGACGACGCCTACGAAATGGGTGGAACAGGCCTGATCATGCGCAAGGGCAACGTCGTTGCTCACTTCATGTTCCCCTACTGCCCCTGCAGCGCCGTCGCCGTCAAGCCGCTCGCCGCAAAACTCGCAAGCCAGCTCTAAGCTCCAAAGCCGATCGTCGGCCATATAAATGCGACTACGAATCTTTCAAGCAAGTCACCAGCATCGCGCACGGAATCGACGCATGCAACTCATGTGCGAATGAAACAGGATTCACTTACCGAGGAGAAACAGAATGAAAACGACCTGGCTACCCATTGTTATCGGCGGAATGCTTCTGCAGCCGCTCGCGTTCGCGGACGTGAGCTATCAGGAGACGACCCAGATCACCGGTGGTTCGCTGCAAAGCATGCTCAAACTTGCGGGAGCGTTCAGCTCGCAGGCCAAGCAGGCGAATGCGCCGATCACCTCCACAGTTGCGCTCCATGGCAACCGCATGGTGCGCTCCAACCCTCACTCCACCGAGATCATCGACCTAGATCAACAGACCATGACTTTCATCGATCATGACAAGCACACCTATTCCGTCATGACCTTCCAGCAGATGCAGCAGGCAATGGCGAATGCGGCAGCGAAAGCAAAACAGCAGCAGGCCTCTTCCAACGCCGCCCCTGCCTCATCCGGTCCACAGATGACCTTTGCAGCACATGTGAGCTCCAACGGCAGCAGCCGAAACATCGACGGTCAGGATGCAAAGGAAGCTCTTCTCACCATCACCATGCTGAGCAACGCCACCGACGGCTCGAACACGAAGGCGGGCATGGCGGCGACCAGCGAGATGTGGCTCGTGCACGATGTGCCGGGCGTCGACGAATTGCGCGCCTTCAATCAGCGAATGGCAAAGGAGCTCGCCGTAGACGGAAGCGCGAACCCGATGTCCGGACTTCTCTCCGCGCAGCCCGGCGGCGCCGAGGCTATGGCCGAGCTGAAAAAGGAGTCCGCTGCCATGAGCGGCTTCCCCGTCCTGCAGGTCACGCGAATCGGCGTCTCGGCGGATGGACAGCCGCTGCCTGCTCCCTCCGTAGCGCCCCTGGCGCATAACCAGGGCAACGGATCCGGCGCGGGAACCATAACGAAAGAGGTTGCAACCGACACCGGCACGCAGGAAGCAGACAATCAGATCGGCAAGCTCGGCACCTTTGGTCGCGCGCTCGGCGGCTCCAGCATGGGCGCGTTGATGCGGCACAAGCCGGCAAACCCGCCGAAAGCCGCGCCCGCTTCGGCAGACAATTCCGCGGCTAACTCCGCGACCGCAGGGGTGCTGATGGAAAGCCAGACCGAGGTCGCAAACTTCTCAACGGCTCCGGCCGATCTGACCACCTTCGAGATACCAGCCGGGTACAAGCAGGTGACTTCCCCAATGGCAGGCAAATAAAACCGCGGCAGTTTTTCACGCAAACAACGCCCGGATCGGCCGCGTGCCGCTCCGGGCTGTTGCAACCAAAGCTGCCGCACGAACGTCGACATATGACTTTCGCCTTTTCTTTGCCTTTCCACAGCCTGCCGCGCTAGGCTGCCGAAATGCCAGTCCTGATCCGAACCCGCCAAGCACTGGTCACATGCAAAACCTGCGGAGCACAGACGCCGAGTCTGACGCGCGGAGTTCCTATCCTACCGGCGCGCGTGCCTTGTAACGTTTGCGGGGCAAAGCAGGTTTACCGGCCATCCGAAGTTTTCATCGGCTCTTTGCCACAGGTCTGGAAAGGCGAGGCACTGCGCTGATATGCCCGCGCCCGAACGAAATCACGTCCAGGTAGTGCGCTGCAAGGGATGCAAACGCTGCGTGCCGATTCGTGTGGAAGCCTCCGCTGGTTCCATCACAGTCCTCTGCCCGGTATGTATGGAGCGAAGGTCCTACATCGTTTGCACCGAGGTGTTCCTCGGACAGCCGTCTTGGGAAGTCATGCGGACACTACAGGGGAGAGGGTGATGGCGGGATTGGATATCGGCGGATACGAGCAGCGCCCGGACTGGCCGAAAATCGGGCCTTCCCTGCTGATCGGAGCCTGTCTCATACTTGCGGTACGGACCGCGAAGTGGCCACCTCGTAGCCGCGGAGGGACAGCCTCGGACCGTGAATTGGATGTGGAGATTGAGAATGCGGTTCATCTGGCTGGCCGTGTACTGAGCACGCTTGTCTCCCGACATGAGACGATTTTTCCGCGCAAAGCAGTGCCATGGTTCATGCCCAACGGTGACGACACGCCTAAGTGAATTCGCATCAAATGCATGGTTGCCTGAGGAGGAAAATTGAGACTTGCCGTGCTGATGATCGAAGTGGAGCAGTTGGAGGGCATTTCAACGCGAAAGCTTGTTTTGGAGACCGCGCGCCATAATGTGATCACTGCCTACACCAAAGATACGGGCGCAGAACTTTTGCGCCGATTCCCGAACGTGGATCTGGCCGTGGTCCACAGCGAGCTTGACGACGCTTCGTTTAAAGAGACGGTGAGCGAGCTAAAGCGCATTCGGGCCACCCTGCCTGTAATAGGGATTTCGCCGCGAGCGGATGCAGACAAGGATGGAGCGGATCACCTCATCACCAGCCACGACCCTCAGGCCCTTCTGAATCTCCTCGCGGAAAAATTCGAGGCATCGAAGTCTGATTGTGACAGCGCATAACACTTGCAATAGCTGGCAGAGAACTGGCGGCAGCGTCAGGGCGAGGCGTTGATTAGGCATTAGCCTCTGCGCGAGCGCGCAAGTCAGATGCGGGAGCCGCCACAAGTAGGGGCGTCTCTCCATTGGGACCTATTGGCTGCAGAGGAGTCCGCTGAGCGACTGCAAGTTGTTGATTGGATGGTGGGCGCAGCAGGATTCGAACCTACGACTTCCACCGTGTGAAGGTGGCACTCTACCGCTGAGTTATGCGCCCCGATCGGGCGGGACTCCCCCACTTTACCATCCCTCCGTCCTCCCGCCGCAACCCGCAGCAACGCCCAGCGCTGCTCACGACTCCACCCGGCCATCTAAAATGCGGTAGCTCATGCCGTTTCGCCCGTCAGACCGTCCTGAGGATGCCCGGCCTCGCGCCAGGGAGGCGACTCCTCACTCTCCCGAAGACGAGGACGATCCCATCGACGAGCTGGAATCTCCCGAAAATGAGGCACTTCCACGAGATCCTGACGATCCGGACCTCGTCGCCGACGGCGATGCAGAAGAGGACGTCGAGGATGCGCAACGTTTTGCTGAAGACAGTGTTAAGGAAGATATGGCTACCGCAGCGGTTCGTCCCCAAACCCGTGCCGGTATAGGTAGACCGGTTTCGGATGTCGCGACTCTGCCCCCGGGCGGCTGGACGCAGATCTCCGACGCGGAGATCATGCTGCGCGTCGCAGCCGGGGACGAGGCCGGGTTCGGTTTCCTGGTGGAGAAATACCGCCGCCAGATGGTGCACTACATGTTTCGCATGGTGCACAACCAGGCCATCGCCGAGGAACTCGCGCAGGAGGTTTTTCTCCGCGTCTATCGCGCCCGCGCCAGCTATCGCGCGGAAGCCAAGTTCAGCACCTGGTTGTATCGCATCGCGACCAACCTGGGTGTCAACCACGCGCGGGATACGCGCCACGAACGCGGAGCGCAGGCCGTCTACTTGGATCAGCCTGACCCCGAAACCGGCACCACGCCGGACGTGGCCGACACCACCCCGACGGTGGAGCAGGATATGTTGCGGGATGCGCGGCTCGCCGCCATCCGCAAGCACGTGATGGCGCTCCCCGAACGGCAGCGCACAGCCGTCCTGATGCACAAATATCAGGACCTGGATTACAAACAGATAGGCGCTGTTTTGAAGCTGAGCGAGTCGGCAACCAAGTCGCTGCTCTTCCGCGCCTACCAGACATTGCGCGAACGGCTCAAGGAGTTCGTCTGATGCTTAACTCCAAGCGAACACCAGCATCGGAACAAGGAAGTGGCACCATGACTTTGAAAGCGACAAAAACGCATCTGGCTCAGGAGCAGTTGCCCAGAGAGGAATTGATGAACCTGCTGCTCGATCCGGCAGCTGCGTCGCCTGCTGCCCGCGAGCACGTCGCTGCCTGCGCGGACTGCCGGCAGGAGCTTGCTGAGCTGCAGGCGACCATGCAGGCGCTGGACGCTTGGGAGGCGCCGGAGCCCTCGCCGTATTTCAATACGCGGCTCCAGGCGCGACTCCGCGAGGAGCAGGCTAACCCGCCTGCCGGTTGGTGGGAAGGCATACGCGCGCGGCTGCTCTACAGCTCGAATCTGCATCTGCGTCCCGTGGCTGCCGGAGCGCTTGCGTTGCTGCTGATGATGGGCGGCGGCACCGCATTCTGGATGCAGCAGAGCACGCCACGACGCGCGCCGCAGGAATCTGCTACCGTCCACGATCTGCAATTGCTCGATGGCAATGCGCAGGTCTACCAGCAGTTGAACTCGCTGGATGCGGATCTGGATGACTCCGGCAATCCATCCACGAATTAAAGCGGAGCGCGCCGCCGGAAGGGCGCTGCCCGGAACGTTTGGGACGGGGCCATGCCTCGTTCCTTGAATCAGAAAGACACACTTCCATGCCTCGGTACGGGTGCGGCGCAAAACGATCGAACAGCACGGCCGTCGGCCTCGCTGCGTCCGGGGGCGCCAGTGTGTCTCCGGCACTTCGTTTCGTGCGTCATGCAGCCGCTATTCTCCTGAAGGCCTCGCTGGTCGGCATCGCCGCTCTTTTGCCCGCATATGCACAGCACACCGGTCACGGCGGCGGTTCGCATCCGTCCGCGCCGCATATGTCGCAACCGCACATGTCGGCACCGCACCCCATGCAGGCTCCGCGCCAGGGGTATCGCGCACCCGCCTACGGCGGTGGCCCTGCAGACCGCGGCCCTGCCCGGCCGGGCTATGCGCCGCGTCCCTACCCGGGCGCGCCCAATCGCCTTACGCCCGCGCCCATTCCTCCGGGTCCGCCTCCCGCATATAGACCGGGTGGCATGTATCCTGTGCAGCGCCCCTACGGGCCGCCGCAGAATTCGAACGGCCCGCATCTCGGAAGCTGGCTCCAGAGTCATCAGGGCGAATCTTTTGTTGGCCAGGAAAACGCACTGCGTCACGAGCCCGGTTTCAACCGCCTGCCGCAGCCCCAGCAGCAGCGGCTCATTGACCGCCTCCACCAGCTCAATTCGATGCCTCCACAACAGCGCCAGCGCACCCTCGGCCGCATCGAGAACATGGAGCGCCTAAGTCCCGACCGCCGCCAGGAAGTGCGCAATTCCGTTCAGGATCTCCGCAGCATGGATCCCGCACGCAAAGAGCAAGTGCAGGGCGCCTGGCGCGTACTCCGGGACATGCCTCCGGCACAGCGCGACCATGTGCTCAACTCACCCGCCTATCGCTCCATGTACAGCGACCACGAGCGCCAGATACTCGGAAACCTGCTCTCCGTCGAGCCCTACGCGCCGAGATAATAACTCCTGCTATCTCAACCGGATACCGCACCTCACATAGACCCGATACCACTTCTCGACCGGATATCTCGTTTAGCAATTTCTTGGCAATTTCTTTATTTTCGCGGCCGGCAGTAACTCCTCGAAGCCCCGCTCTGCCCAGCCGGTAACCACGCCAGGTAATTGGCTTTCTGCATTTTTCACAACCCTTGTGGGCTTACTTGTCACTAAACTAACCACGAATCACTCGCGCCGCCAACTGAGCGCGAGTTAAGAAAATAGATAGCCGAAATTCATTGCAGTCTTAGTTACATTTTCCTTGGTTCTTGCTGGTGGTCTCCCCCAAACTGCCCGTCACCGCCTCCTGGCGGAAGAGCCTGTTCGAGTCCGAGACAAATTTTGCCGGCATGAAGCGTCCATCGCGTTTCAGGTCAGGTCGTGACGATTTTCACTGCTTTGGGGGTCCCATGAGCCTTTGCCGCTCTCGTTGTGCGAACCACGCTCGTTCGCTCGCTCTCACGCTCACCCTGTCCCTGCTTGCGGCATTCGCCGGCTGCGGAGGGTCATCCCCGTCCACCACCGGGGGCGGCACGGCTCAGAAGGTGCTCAAATCCATTGCCGCCGCGGCTGCGCAGGCAGACCTTGCGGTAGGAGCGACGGAGCAGTTCAGCGCGACTGCAACCTATAGCGACGGCTCAACAGCGGACGTCACCAAGTCGGCAGCCTGGACAGACGCGAATGCCAAAGTCGCCACCATCTCCTCATCCGGCATGGCCGCGGCACTCGCCCCCGGATCGACCACTGTTACTGCCTCTTTGGACGGCGTCAGCGGAAGCGCAACCCTCACCGTGCCGGCGCCCGTAAAAACCCTCAGCTCGATCGCGCTCACGCCCGGCAGCGCCACTCTCGCCATCGGCGCCACCCAGCAATTCGCCGCCACCGGGACATATAGCGACGGCTCGACAGCCGACGTATCGACAACGGTATCGTGGACAAGCTCGAGCGCCACCGTTGCAACCGTCAGTTCCACAGGTCTCGCGACGGGAATAACAGCGGGCTCCTCCACCATCACCGCCGCCCTGAACGGCGTCAGCGGCGCCGCGGCCCTCAACGTAATGGCGCCCCCACCGAGCCTCGCTTCTGTCTCCGTCGCGCCGAACAGCCCCTCCATCGCCTACGGAGCGACGCAGCAGTTCACCGCTACGGCAACTTACAGCGACGGCTCGACGCAGAACGTCACGGCGACCGCCGCCTGGAGCTCGTCAAAGACAGCCGTCGCCACCATCACGAACGCTGGCATCGCCACCGCCGTCTCCGCCGGTTCCACCACCATCGCGGCTTCGTTTAACGGCCTCAGCGGCAACACCACCCTGGCCGTCACCGGCATTGCCTCCATCTCCGTCACGCCGGCTTCTCCGTCATTCGCCGTCGGAGCCACCCAGCAGTTCACCGCCACCGCTACCAACAGCGATGGAACGACGAACGACATCACATCGACGGCAACCTGGAAGTCCTCCAATACCGCCGTGGCCACCATCAATGCGAGTGGCCTGGCCACCGGTGTCGCCGCGGGCTCCCCCACCATCAGCGCCTCGCTCGAAGGGAAAACCGGAAGTACGATCGCAACCGTCACAACAGCCGTCGGCACCGGCGTCAATATCCCCACCTGGCACGTCGACAACAACCGCAGCGGCCTCAATGCAAACGAGATCTCACTCACTCCCGCCAACGTCGCATCGGCAAAATTCGGCAAGCTCTTCTCGCTTTCAGTAGACGGCTACGCCTACGCCGAGCCGCTGCTCATGTCCAACGTCGCCATCAGTGGCGGTACGCATAACGTCCTCTACGTCGCCACCGAGAACGACACCGTCTACGCCTTCGACGCCGACATCGCCGGAGCGCCGCTCTGGACGACCTCTGTGCTGCAGTCAGGAGAGACTCCGATCAGCGGCACGGTGAAGCCGGTTCAAGGCATCACATCCACGCCGGTTATCGATCCGGCGACGAACACCATCTATGTAGTCTCAGCACAGAAGTCTTCCGGAGGCGCGAGTTATCGGCTGAGCGCACTCGACATTACGACCGGAGCGGCCAAGCATAGCCCGGTTACCATCACCGCTTCAGTGCAAGGAAGCAATTCCACCAATGTTGGCGGGACTGTGTCCCTGCCCGCGGGATGTGTCCAAAGGGCCGCACTGCTGCTGACGAAGAATGGACCGAGTAAAACGCTCTTCATCGGCATCGGAAGCTGCCACAGTGGATGGCTCTTGTCCTATGACCCAACCACTCTGGCCCAGACCGGCGTTTTCAATGCCAGCCCCAACATCGACGGCGAAGGTACCTACGGCGGCGCAGGCGGCATCTGGATGGGCAGCGGCGGTCCGGTCGAAGATCCCAACGGCTACGTCTACGTATCCACAGGCAATGGCCCATGGAACCCCACGCGAGGTTCCTATGCGGATTCGATCCTGAAATTCAACCCCACCCCAGTGAGCGGAATGCTGCAGGTCGCGGACTCCTTCACGCCCGAGGACTACGGCTATATGAACTGCGAGGACTCGGACCTGGCCGCGGGTGGCCTGCTGATGATCCCGGGTTCCGGGCAGGTCATCGGCGGCGGCAAGATGGGCAGGATCTATCTCGTCAACACCGCGAAGATGGGCGGCGAACAAGCCTTCGACGCGGGTGTCGTGCAGAGACTATTTGTCGAGCAGGGAGTCTCCAGTTCGCAGCCCTATCCCAGCTCCTGCACGGACAGCGACGCGAGTGGCAATCCCTTACCCAATGGAAAGACATGGTACGTCGGAGGCCCCAACGACTCCAACGGCGACACCAGCAACGGAATCAATTCGTACGAGATATTCGGTACCTCCGCATATTTCAACGGATCGCTCTATCTCGGTGTCACGCCGACTACGACAGCAAACCCTACGGGGGTAATACGCCGCTTTACCTACACTCCTGGTTCAACGTCCGCCTCTGGGCAGTTAGCGGCAGATGAATCTACGCCCCTCAATCTCAACCAGCAGCAGCCGCAAAACACCCGCGGCACTACCCCCTTCATCTCCGCCAACGGCACGAGCGACGGCATCCTCTGGACCATCGATCAGGGCCAGCCGCTGCAAAGCCCGCAGGCCGTCACCCACGCAACGCTGTACGCCTACGATGCAACGAATCTGAGCAACGAACTGTACAGCAGCGATGCCATCTCCGCAGACCAGGCCGGCATCGGCATCAAATTCAGCTCACCGATCGTCGCTAACGGCAAGGTCTACATCTCCACCGGTACCGATCCTGTCACCGCAACCAATCCAAGAGGCGAAATCGACGTCTACGGATTGAAATAACCCCAACGCTGCGGAGAGCCGGGCGCCGGCTCTCCGCGCATCTCCGCAAGTCCTCCTGAGCGCGTCGAAGCGAACCCGCACTTCGGTCGCGATTCCTAAGCGCCGTCAGCTACACCACAAACACGGAAGCTTATCTGGGCGAAGCCTACGGCGCCCGCTTCCACGAAGTTCAGGAACCTCTTCGACCCGCTGCATCCGCATCCCAACCCTGCAGCCGCCAAGTCTGACCCGTCTGCATTGACACGTTTCCTAATTACTACTACATTGTAGTTCTAATAACGGGATCCCGCCATGCAGCCAACCGCCTCAGCACCATTGCTTCCCGACCGCCGCGAATTCCTCTGGTCCATGGCAAGCCTCGGCGTCGCCGGCAAAACGTGGACGATGAAGCCACAGAAGGACTCCGAAACCGTCTACCGCTTTGCAACCCCCGAGTGCGAAGTGCAGATGAGCGTCGAATACTTCGGCAGCTCGGAAGTACAAAGCCTTCGCTTCCGCGATTTCCTCAGTCACCATGCCTTGTGCCTCTCCGCAAACGGAACCGAAGATCCGAACTGCCTGGAGCGTTTTTCCGGCTCGCTTGCCATTGCGCATTACCACTTTCGTTCCCGTCGCCATGCGCGCATGCCGCTCACTCTGCGGGAACGCGTCCTTACCATCGATCACGACAGCCGCCTCGATCCCCGCCCTCCCTTCGAAAAGCTTCTCGCCGTCGACCAGGGAGCCGTCAGCGACATCCAGGCCTTCGGCTACAACCCGGAAAATTCCGACCCCTCAGCCGCCGGCGCCAGGCCACTCCCACTCTGGTGTCTCCTGCGCCAGGACCTCTACCTCAATGAAGAGCCCTCCGCCTTCCTCGTCGTTCACTGGAAGCACACCTTCGACGGCATCACGCTTCTCGATGTGATTCCCGGCGATCGGACCGAGCTCGTCAACGCATAGTTGACAGGCACACCGCATTAGTACCACAATGTGTCTCTAATCATGCTGGGCGAATTCGAATACCTGCTCATCACCACCGCCGCCCGCCTCGGCGACAACGCCTATGGCGCGGCCATTCGCGAAGGCATCGAGGAAGTCGCCCAGCGCAAGTGCTCCATCGGCGCCCTCTACACCACCATCGAGCGCCTCGAAGGAAAAGGCCTGATCACCACCTGGATGGGCGAAGCAACGCCCGAGCGCGGCGGCCGCGCCAAGCGCATGGTCCGCGTCACCGGCAAAGGCACCCGCGCCGCAAAAGAATTCTATGAAACCATGCTGCGCGTCTCGAGCGGCGCATCGTGGGCCGTAAACCGGAGCGAGAGACTCTCATGACTTCCCTTCTGTGGTCCCTCGTAGAATTTGCCGCCGCCCCGCTTGCTCGGGAGGAGCGCGAAGCCGTTATCGGCGACTCGCTCGAGGCCGGCGATACCTTCTGGAAGGCGCTCGCCGGCGTGCTCGGCTTGGTCGTTCGCCGTCAATTTCTGCGCTGGAGAAGCTGGCGCCCATGGTTCGCCACCTTTCTGCTGGCGCTGCCCGCCGGCTATCTCCTCACTTATGTATCCATGTCTGTAACTTGCACCTCCGAGCGGCTGATGGGGATGAAAGTCGGCCATTGGGCGCCCACCGGGCACGAGGGGATCTGGATGCTTCTGTGCCACATCTTTCTGCTTGTCACGTGGGCTTGGACGAGCGGCTTTGCCGTAAGCTCACTCTCCCCCCGAACACTCTGCGTGACCATCGCCCTGTGCTGCGTGAAGCTGCTGTCCTTCGAAATGCATTTCGATTTCGGTCCAATCTCGCCGTTTTTCTCACTTCTGTTTGTGGCGCCCGCAATCTGGGGACTTCGCCAGGGCAAGCTCACTGGCCGCCTCAGCCTCAGGACGGCGTTGCTCCTCGCCGCCACCATGACGGTCCTGACGACTGCAGCATGGATCCATAACTCACTCTGGGACCTGAATTGGTTCCTGCTCTTCCCAGTGTGGTATCTGGTCGCCGCGGCCAGTCGGCCTCCGTCGGAGAAGACTGATTCGCGCCTTCGGAAACTGCCGTCGCAGGTAAAAACCACCATCTAGTTCGCCGAGGTGGCGCGCGACGCGGGGTTGAACCACCCTTGCCCAAACTGCACCTAGAGACCCCTGCCCTGTACACATCACCCGCCGGCCGCTTGCACCCTCCGCATTTATCGCGAAGCCGCGAAACATCTCTGAAACCGGCACCGAGACGCAGGCGCGCTGACTCTCAGCTCTTCAGCAGGTTCTTTGCCAGGAAGATCACATTCGCCGGCCGCTCCGCCAGCCGACGCATGAAATACGGATACCACTCCGCCCCGAACGGCACATACACCCGCACCCGGAAGCCGTCCCGCACCAGAGCCCGCTGCAGATCGCGCCGTATCCCGTATAGCATCTGGAATTCGAAGGCGGAGCGCGCAATCGCCTGCTTCGCTACGAAGGCGCGCGTCGCCTCCACCATCGCCTCATCGTGCGTCGCAATCCCGTGATACACACCGCTGGCCACCAGGATCTCCGCCAGCCGCACAAAATTTTCGTCAACCTGCGACTTTGCCGGGAACGCTTTGTCCGGCGGCTCCTGGTACGCTCCCTTGCACAACCGGATGCGGATGCCATCCTTTAGCAGTAGCCCGATGTCCGCCTGGCTCCGATACAAATACGCCTGGATCACGATGCCTATGTGGTTTTCGTTGCCCGGCCCGCCATGGATCCGCCGCACCATGTCGATCGTCGCCTGCGTATACTCGCTGCCTTCCATGTCAACGCGCACAAAGCTTCCCGTCCGCCGCGCGTGCTCCGTCATCTCCCGAACAATCCGCTCCGCCAGCGCCGGATCGAGGTCCATGCCCATCTGCGTGAGCTTCACGCTCACGTTCGCGTCCAGGCTGCGCTCATGAATCGCATCCAGCAGCTCGTGATAAATGGAGGCGGAGTGGGTCGCCTGTTCCGGCGAGGAAACGTTCTCGCCCAGGCTGTCCAGCGTGACGGAGATTCCTTCGGCGTTCAGAGCAGCCGCCGCATTCAGCGCGTCTTCTGTATGCAGCCCCGCCACAAAGCGGGACGAGAGCCGCCGACCCAGAGAAGAAGCCTCAGAGAACCTGCGGATGGGAGCGTTTCGTGACAGAGCAATGAATGTGCTTCGTAAGAAGGGCATGGAGGCAAAGTGCAACCCGTGATCCTCGCACAGGTCACCGCTCCTCTGCAAAAGCAGTGGCTGAATTTGCATTGCGCTTACAGTCATCCAGTAATCCGTAACTGAAAGGGTGACTACGATTTTTGGAGACAACGAAGCCAATGGAGGCGCATCCTATGTCATGTATCGCAACCGCTGAAAAGTCGTACGGCGCGCCCCCCTCTCCCGAGCGCGCGATTGCGAACACGCTGAAAGTCAAACCACGGAACGCGGTCAACCCCCGTACTTCCGGCGAAGGGTCCCCCAATGGTCAACCACTGCGCGAATCCACAATGCTGCAAGCCGCTTCACTACTTGCGTGAAGGCCGGGTCTATGTGTTCGACGTGACCAGGCCGGCAGCCAACGGCGAACGGACACCGCGTCGCATGGAACACTTCTGGCTCTGCGGCGCGTGTAGTGAAATCTATCTTCTGGAACAAGTGGAAGACCGGACAGTGCGCATCAGCGCGCGGCCGAAAGCGCCAATCACTGCAAACGTTGTGCCCTTCAAGGCGCCGCACACCATTGCATCCTGAACCGGCTACAAAACCGAAGCGAAGGCCCTCCAAAGGTCGGCTCCCCAAGTAGTCCCGAGGGTCAATCGTCTTATTTTTGCGATGCGCCTGCTGCAACTCCGTGCATCAGCCCCACAGGTTGCCGGTAGCGTCCCGTCAGGGCGTTCCAGCGGATGAACACCAGTTCCAGCAGCATCTGCATCCCATCACGCAAGTAACTGATACGGCTACGTTCGTCGTGCCCCCAGGTGACCGGCACCTCGGCGATCTTGAGCCCGCGCTTCATCCCGATGAACAGAATCTCCGGATCGAATCCCCAGCGCTCAATGCGCTGCAGGCCGAAGACCAGTTGCGCGGCCTCCCGGCGAAACGCCTTGAAGCCGCACTGCGTATCCGCAAATGGCAGCCGCATGATCGTGCGCGTCAGCGCATTGAAGCACCGCCCAAAAATCCGCCGGTAGAGCGGCTGCTTGTGCACGATCCGCTTGCCGATCAGCCACCGCGACCCGATCGCCACGTCCGCACCTTCGGCTATCGCGGCAAACAGCCGCTCCGCCTCTTCAATCGGAGACGACAGGTCGGCGTCGGTGAACATCACAATCTCGCCCGCCGCCCGCAGCATCCCGTTCCGGACGCTGTATCCCTTGCCCCGGTTGCGCCCGTTGCGGATCAACCGCACCTCGGGGTGCTCCCGGGCCCACGACTCGACCAGTGCCGCGGTATTGTCGGCCGAGCCGTCATCCACAACCAGCACCTCGGCGTCCCACCCGGATTGCCGTATGCATCCGCTTACACAGGAAAGCGCCCGTTCAATGCGCGCCGCTTCGTTGTACGCAGGAATCACAATGCTGTACTGTGGATGGCTCAAACCGGTCGGCTCCCCAGGCCCTCAACTCTTCCTCTCATAGTAGCGAGAACCGACGCGTACGCGCGTGGTTGGGGCAGCAAAATCTCTGGAATTCAACAACATATCGCCGCTACAAAATCAAACGGATTGATTTTTGTACTACTGAACCGGCGATCGCGCATCTATCATTGGATTGCAGCGTTTGTGTGTGAACTTGCCTGGAGCCGCCAGAGACATGACCAAAGCCGATCTTGTTGAGGAAGTCACCCAAATTGGAGATCTGACCCGCCGCGATGGCGAAGTTGTGGTCGACACGGTCTTCGACGCCGTCATCCAGGCCCTGCAAGCCGGAGACAAAATCGAGATTCGAGGCTTTGGCAGCTTCCGTATCCGGCAGCGCAAGCCACGCACCGGCCGCAATCCCAAAACCGGAGACAAGGTCGAAGTCCCGGCCAAGCGCGTCCCCTACTTCAAGCCCAGCAAAGAACTGCGCGACCTCGTGAACCCAAAGAACGAGGGATCAGAGGGCACGGATCACGGGTCATCCTCCCGCAATCACTGAAGACCAAGCCTGCACCAGTCACTGACAGATCGTCATCTCGACCGGAGTCGCTCTCGCGGCAGCTAGATCGTCGCAGTGGAAAGATCTGCTGTTTCTGATTCCTGACCCTGACCCTTTCCCTACCGGCCAGTCCCAATCACGCTCATCATCCGCCCGCAAAAGCCCCGCTCCGCGCGATAAGAGAAAAACACCTCCGGCTCGCAATTCGTGCAGCGATGCGCCGTCGCAATCGACTCCGCGCGCACTCCCGCGTCCAGCAATTGCCGCCGGTTCGCCTCAATCAGGTCTAGGTGCAGGTTCGGTCCCATGTTGCTATGTCCCGGCGCCCGCGCCGTCAAGAACAGCAGCGGATACTTCTCCTTCACCGGGTCCGAATCGTAGACCTCGGAAAACAGCTCCGGCGCGTAGCTGAACTGCGATAAAAACTCGCTCCGGACCTCGTCACCCACCGCATAACAGCATGCCCCGATCGCTGGCCCGATCGCCGCCTCCAGGTCCTCCGGCCGGCTGCCGAACTCCATCCGCATCTTCCCGATGCCGCCTTCCACAATGCGCTTCAGCGTGCCGCGCCACCCGGCGTGAAATGCCGCCACCGCGCGCCTCCGGCGATCCCGCACCAGCACCGGCACGCAGTCCGCCGTCTGGATGCCCAGCATCACCTCCGGATCGTCCGTCATCATGCCATCCGCGCGCATCATGCGCTCGGCATCCGCGCGTGTCACCCGTCGCGTGAGGTTGGAGTGGATCTGCTTCAGCGTGATCAGAGCTCGCCCCTCGCCGCCGGCAGCCGCCATCAGTCGCCTGCGGTTCTCCCGGACGTTCGCCGGATCGTCCGATTCAGTCAGCCCCAGGTTCATCTCGCCCGTCGGGGACTCGTCACGGCTGTACACCGTGGAAACGCCGCCGCGCCGCGTGCTGAAGCCATGCGGAACCTGAGCATTCCGCCACCGGGGCACCACCAGCATCTCCACTGTGCCGTCGCGATCCAGAGCAAGCTCGGTCGCCTGCGTCGCCACCATGTCTTCCGGTTTCTGCCGCCGGAATCGCGGGCTCTCCCGGCGAATCAACCGCCGCCCATGCGTCAGCCCGACACCTGCCAGCAGATCATCCACGGCGGCTACCGATGGGTGCGCCTTGCTCTTTCCCGAATCCGGCATACATCCTGATTTTAGAGGGTTTCAATCTGGACGCCCTCGACGGTTTGCCGCTGGCAGGCATAACGAGCAATTGGGCCCGCTTTCCGGCGGGCCCGCTCTAGAGGCTGGGATGGGATGTCAGATTTAGCTGATGGATGAGGGCTAGGCCCTCGAAAAACGAGGTGGACACTGCGAGATGGGATTTACTGCTGCTGGAAAATAGCCTCTGTACGTTCAAAATAGGAATGCCATTCCGGCAGGAAGGTTGCCGAAGCTCGAAATCTTTTTCGCCCCTCAGGTAAGCGCCGCCCCCAGCAGCTCCTTCAGCGATGCGACATACCGCTCCAGCGCCGTCCGCCCCGCCTCGGTCATGCGATAGAGTGTCACCGGCTTCCGCGCCACAAACTTCTTCTCCACCGCCACATACCCGGCCTCCTCGAGCTTCAGCAGGTGCGCGCCCAGGTTGCCGTCGGTCGACCCCGTCTTCTCCCGCAGCCAGGTAAACTCCGCCTCATCCACGCCGGAGAGCAGCGACAGCACCGCCAGCCGCATCTTCCCGTGCACCACGGGATCCAGATCTGGCAGCTGGTTCGGCAACTCAGGCATGTTGCACCTCGGCCGCCCGCGCTTTGTCCCGCCCCTCCCGGATCATCAGGTAGATCCCGAAGCCGATGTTGCAGATCAGCGTTGCTCCCAGAAACAGATAAGCCACGCCGTTTCCACTCACGAAACAGCTCGCAATCGCCGCCGCCCACCACAGCGCACCCACCACAACTTGCGTCGTCCATCGCAAAAAGCTGCCGGAAGCCACATGCGCGATCCCCAGCATCACCTCAATCGCCGCGATAAAAGACTGCGGCTGGTAGTGGCCGCTGAAAGCTACAGGAAATGCAAATACAAAAATGCCAAACCCCATCGCCGTCCAAATGGCCTGCAGCGCACGGCTCTTCTCCGTCCGCGGCTTGTTCCGTGTTCGCGTGCGCGCGATCCCGATCGTCAACAGGACTGCGAAGATCATCGTGATCGGCCAAGCCAGCATCGACCCGCCGCCATGCGGCAGATAGCTCGACCATGCCACAGCGACAAAGTACGCAATCCCCCACAGCAGGAAGTTCCATCCCCATTCCTCAGTACTCTTCCGCCCCGCCCGCATCATCGACTCGATCAGCGCGATTCGCTCGCCAATCTCCTGCTCGTTCATTTGGCTTCCCTCTGCATTCATCGCCAGCTCCTTGTCTTCGCCACAATCACTGTGTCACTTGTTTCTTCGTATCGCGCAAAACCGACCGCCGCATCAACAACACCAACGTGGTCGCCATAATGCAGCCCCACATCAGCAGGCGCGCACTTCTCGTCGCAGCGAACAGCACATACGCCAGCGCAAACCCCCACATGAAGAGCTCGCCGCGAATCGCCTGTCCCCATTGCGGCCGCATTGCGCCGGCCGCCACCCGCGGCCGCAGGCTCGGAAGCAACCGCGGCACCGCTGCCAGATATCGTCGATAGCTCTCGCCCTGCGTAGCCTTAAGCGCCCGCTCTTCGCGTCGCGTCAGGCGATACTGAAAAAATGTGATGGCCGCCACCAGCACCACAAACCCGCTGCGGCTGGCCGCGAACGCAATGCCGAAGGCCATCAGAATCGTGCCCACATACAGCGGATTGCGCACATACCGGTACGGCCCATCCGCCACCAGCCTCGAATCGTGCACCCGCGGATCGTGGACAACATCGCTGTGCATATACGCCGCGGCCCAGGTGCGCAACGCCGCAGCCGCAAGCGTCGCAGCCGCTCCAACCGCAAAGATCAGCGTCTCAACCGTATGTGCATTGCCGCCGCCGCGCGTCATCAGCGCCGCCAGCGCCGCAGCAGCCGAGACATGGTCCCACCAGGAAATCTCGAACGCCGCAAAGAAGATCGCCGCAATCACCCACACGCGAAAGCGATACTCCACATCGCTCGCCATCAGCCAGCTTTGTTCACCGCCTCGCATCGTTTCCCTCTTTCCCATTCCTACCTGCCCACCAGCCGCACTTCATCGATCTCAAGCTGAGATGGGCCGCATCTCCTAACCACCGAACCGGAACGTGATCCCCGAACCCAGCCACCACACATACTCAATCAGGAGCACGGCCGTCACAGCCCATAGCAGAGGTAATCTCGGAATCGCCACCGAAGCAGTTACTTTTTCAGGTCGTTGACGCGCAGCCGGAGCCGCAATACTCGGAATCCATAACAGTCCGGAAACGCCACCCAGCGAAGACGCTGCAGCCGAGATCAACACCAGCTTCCAGCCCATCGGATTCCACACTCCCGCCAGGCACGCTGTCAGACCGCCTGCGAAATACATCGTCCACGTCATGCGCCGCATTCGCGCTTCGTTCAGCCCGAGGATGGCCGCGAGTGCGAGCGCCAGCAGCCAAGCCGAAGCGACATAACTCACCGCGCCCAGCAGCGCAAAGCCAACGCGCCACGCCCACACGGGCGAAAGCCCCTTCATCCACTCGGCCCAGTCCCCAATGCCGCCAACGCCGGAGAAAAGAAAATATCCCGTCCCCAGCAGCAGATTGAAAGCGGTCAAGACCCACAGAAACAGTCGCAGGCCCACGCCTGCGCGTCGCATTGCATGTAGCGCGATCAGCCCCAGCACACCAAACGCAAGATTCACCAGAGTGCCCGCGGCCAGAATCCATCGCGTGTCGAAGCCTGCGTCCATGTAGGTCGACGTCACCGTGATCTGCCGTGCGCCCGAGAGCCATGCGGCGCCTCCGTGCCCGAAACCCTCATGCAGCACATTCGAGATCATGTAGGCCAGCATTCCGAATGCCGCCAGCGTCCACAGATCGTCGCTGCGCATAAGCGAGAGCGCGGCTCCCGCTTGTTTTGTGTCTGCTCTCTTCACTGTGGCATCCATACCGTTCGCTCCCGAAAGGTCCGACGTTGCCTTACCCCACCGCACGCAGGACAGGGTTGCTCGCGCTTCCTCGAGCGGAAAGCCGAAACGCGGCATGCAGAGCACCCGCCGCGCTGATCCACAAAATAAAGCCGGCAGTCACGCACTCCACGGTGTCGCGAACCGAAATCGGAAGCACCACAGCAGCAGCCGCGCACAGCATCATCGCGATCCCTGTCTTCACGTGCTGTGGCGCCTGAAAGATCCGGGCCAGCGGAAGAAAGTGCGCGCCAACAATCAGCACAATCGCGGGGACGATCCACGCCTTGAGGTGCAGGTTCGCGAGCAGGTTCGCCACCCCGAAAATCCCCACCCACTGCACGACATTCACAATTACGAACACGCGCATCGCGTGTTTCTTCTCCGGTGTCTCCACCTCGGCGGTCTTCGGAAGCCGCCGCCGCACCAGCGCGCCGAGAAACCCGATCAGGATGAAAACCGGCAGCACGGCCGCAAGACCTGTCTGCCAGGAAACTCCGGCGCCCATCATGCCCAACATCAACCACGCCGCGCCAAAGAAGCCCACGATGGTGGCCCCAATACTTGCGCCCTTCGCCCGCTCCATACAGAAGATTTCCTCGCTCATAACCACCTCCCAATGAAGAGCACTCTGCATTACAGAGTCTCAACACAGACCACTCTGCGCTTTAGAGTGGGTGATGTCAAGAAGATTTTCCAATCGTTTGAGGGCCTGTTTCTTGGGTTACTAAACGTGTCTCAAACAAGACATGACTTGTCATATTTGGATTTTGGGGCGCCCCCGATTTTGGGTTTTGGGGCGCGCTCGGACGCGTGCCTGACGGGCCTCCCTACATCGTCGCCAGCGCCTCCCCGATCCACTCCTCGAAGGCTTCCATGCTCTCATCGCGGCCTAGAAATCCCTGCACCATCGCCCGGCCCGGGGCCGATCCGCCCTTATCTAACACCGACTTACGGTACCGCATGGTCGCCGGGTCTTCGAGCAGCCGGACGCGGTCGAACTGGTTAAAGAAATCGATCGCGATCACCTTGTCGTAGAGATAGGTGTAGTAGTTCGACGAGTAGCCGCACAGATGCGTAAAGCTGGCATACATGCGGTTGCCTTCGATCCATCGGTAAGGCAGAAACCGTTCATAATCAGCGCGTAACAGCGCATCCAATCGAGGTCGCAGCGTATCCGGGTCGCGGTCATGCACATCGAGCGCGTAATTGGTATAGAAAAGCTGCGTCCGCACCCAGTCCGCCCGCCCAAAAGCGCCCGCCTGGTTCATCGTGGCCACCAGCTCCGCCGGAATCGGCTCGCCCGTAACGTAATGACGCGCAAAGGTTTGCAGCAACTTCGCGTCGCGGAAGAACTCCTCCAGCATCTGCGAAGGAACCTCGACGAAATCCCCCTCCGTCGCGATGCCGCTGATGCCCGCCCACTGCTGCTGCCCGCCGAGAATGGCATGCATCAGGTGGCCAAACTCATGAAAATACGTGACTACGTCGGAGTGCTGCATCAATCCCGGGTCATCCGGCTTGTCCTCGCCGCCCGGAAAATTACAAATGAGCGCAGCTTCCGGGATCTGCCGGCCCGCGATGCCCGGCACCAGCGGCGCGGCGCTGAACCACTTGTCCTTGCCCTCGCGCGGATGCATGTCGAGGTAGAACCGCCCAGCAAGTTTCCCATTATCAAAGACATCCCATGCCGACACCGACGCATGCCATACCTCCGCATTCGCTGCCGGCCGAAACTCCACCTTGAAAAGCCGCGCCGCCGTCGCCAGCACACCCGCCTCAACCTGTTTGTAGGGAAAATACGGCCGCACCGCCTGCGAGTCGAAGGCGAATTCCCGCCGTCTATATTGCTCCATCCAGTAGCCACGGCTTGCCGCATCAATCACTTGCAGCCCGCGTCGCTCGCTTTTGGCAAAATCCAGGACAATGCCGTACTCGCGCTCCGCTCCGGCGCGGGTGGACCGCTCCAGCCGATCCAGGAACGTCTTCATGTTCGCCGCTGAGCCAATCATCTGGTCTGCCGTCGCCAGATCGGCCCACTTAGCAAAGCCCAGCAGGTTCGCGATCGCGTGCCGGGTGCGGAACAGGTCGAGCAGAAGCTCCCGGTTCGCCGGGAAGGCGCGCGTGTTGTAGGCCAGAAACATCCGGCGGCGCAGAGCATCGCTCTTCGCGAAGGTCATCACCGGCAGGTAGTCCGGATAATCGGTAGTCAGCACCACCTTGCCCGTCTCGTCTGCCGAATGATTCCGGCGGAAATCCTCCGGCAGCCCCTCGAGCTCGCTCAGATCGGCAACTTCGACCTTCAGCGTGCCCTCCTGGACATTTCGGCTGATGGTCAGGCTGAGCAGAGTCGCCTTGTCCTGCAGCTCGCGCAACCTGCGCCGGGTCGCGTCATCCTTGTCGACACCGGCCAATCGGTACTGCAGCAGCGTCCGCTCAACATAGTGTTTCGTCGCCTCATCCGCCTTCGCCGCATCCACAGCCGCCAGCGCACGATAGACGTCCTGATTCAAAGAGAGCGCCGTCGCCTCCTCCGCCACGCGCTGCGCAAGCTGCTGCGCCTTATCCCGTACCGGCTTGCTGGGGTGCACGCTGTCCAGCAGCCCACACTCCGAACCCGCCTGGCTCAAGGCAGCGATGGCGTCATCGTAGGGCCGCCAGGTAGTTTCGAGCGTCCGCTCCTTGGCCGCCAGCAGCCGGTCCAGGCTGGCCTTATGGCCATCAAGCAGGCGCGTGGCCCAGCGCTCCAGCAGCTCCGGCGTGATCTCTGAGGTTACTTCCGTGGCCTGCGGCAGGCTCCACGCATGGCGACCTGAAATTGCTGCATCTGTCACATTCATTCTGGAATCCGTTCCTCGTAAGAAAAGGCTACATGCAGATCGCATCTTGCGCTAAGCTCACCTGCTGGTTACTATTTCGCAGTTCAGCTATGACGGCGACATGACCTCCACGACGCCAGTGATTACCGCCCATCAGCTCCGCACACGCATGAGGAAGATCTGTGTCTCCGTGACGGGCGCAACCGCGAATGAAATGCTGAGCCGCGCGGAGCAGATCTCCGACAGCAATCCCTTTATCGAGCTGCGGTTGGACACGCTCAACAAACCGCAGGCGATCCTGCCCAAGCTCAAGTCCTTCGCCGCGACCAACCGACATGTCGCCATGATTGCGACGTGCCGGCGCACGGAGGGCGGCGGCAACTTCGTCGGTGAGCTCTTCGAGCAGGCCGAAATACTGGAAGGCGCGGCCAAGGCTGGCTGCCAGCTTATCGATGTAGAGATTGAGTCCGCGGAAACCATGCGGCCGGCCGACTGGAAGCGTCTGCGCGCCAGCGGTGCGGCGCTCATCCTCAGCTATCACGACTTCTCGCACACCCGCAGCCTGCAGAAGGCCTTCGAGCGCATGCAGCACTTCGATCCCGAGTTCTACAAGATCGTTTCCACCGCGCGCTCGCTCTCCGACAACATCGCCGTGCTCGATCTGCTGCGGCAATATGGCGACACCACCAACATGATCGCGATGGCGATGGGCCAGCCCGGCATTGTAAGCCGCCTGCTGGGGGCCCGCACCGGCAGCGCCTTTACCTTTGCGTCGGCGGCCGCGGGTGAAGAGACCGCCTCCGGCCAGATGGCGCTCGACGCGCTGCGCTCACTCTACCGCTTCGAAGAGATTGATGCGGCGACGCGCGTCTATGGGGTCGTCGGTCATCCCATCGCACATTCGCTCTCTCCGCTGATGCTGAACACCGCCTTCCGACGCGAGCGCGTCAACGCGGTCTTCCTGCCACTCGAAACCGCCAAAATTTCTGACCTCCTCACGCTGGTGGAACGCATTCCGCTTGCCGGCATCGCCGTCACCATGCCGCTGAAGCAGGAGATTCTGCCGTCGCTCGCCCGCATGGACGATCTCTCCACCCGCATCGGCGCCTGCAACACGATTGTCCGCGGCCCCGACGGCCGCCTCTTCGGATTCAACACCGATGTCAACGCCATCATCGGACCCCTGGAGCGCCGCCTTTCGCTGAAGGGCGCGCGGGTCCTCGTCCTGGGCGCAGGCGGTGCGGCGCGTGCCGCAGTCTTTGGGCTGAAAGAGAAGGGCGCGGAGGTTCACATTCTGAACCGCACTCCGGAGAGCGCTAAAGAACTGGCTACGCAGGCGAAAGCGAAGGTCTTCAAACGCGAGCAGCTCATCAAGACCGACTTCGACGTGGTGCTGAATGCCACGCCCGCCGGCATGCACGGCAGCAAAGTCCAGTCACTGCTGGAGCCGGAGGAGTTACGCGCGCGCCTGGTCTTCGATATGGTCTACAACCCGATCGAGACGCCGCTGCTGCACATGGCGCGCGAGAAAGGCATCGCAGTCATCCCGGGACTGGAAATGTTCGTTCACCAGGGCGCACGCCAATTCGAAATATGGACGGGCAAGCCCGCTCCGGAAGCAGACATGCGCCGCGTCGTGGTACATGCACTGCAACAGCAGCAGCAGACCGCCGAGGTTGCCCGGACCGCATAGCAGCCGCGGGATGATAGCCTGCATCTGGCGGCAACCGCCGCTCCAGAGATCCCGCCTTGCCTAACCTCCGCTCACTCGCACAGCTTCGCGCATTGCTGCCCTATGCAGCCAAAATATTGCCCGTTCTCACCGGCGTAGCCGTCGGCGAGACGGCTCTGCAGCACCGGCCCGATCTCTCCGCGCTCAACCGCCATTTCGGCGAGATCGAGAGCGCGAGCCGCGGACTCCGATCGAGTGTAGAGGGCCAGAGCGAGCAGATCGGGCGCATTCAGGAGCAGGTGGAGCGCCTGGCTTCCGCAATCGAGAGTGGCCGCCATGAACAGCAAGAGCTTGCCATAGCATTTCGCAGCCTTGCCGGATTGCTGAAGGGACTCTTCTTCGCAATTCTCTTTCTGCTGGTCGCCATCACGGCGCTGAGCGTGTTGATTCTCGTTCGCATCTCGCACACATAATTTTTTTGCGAGCCGCTATGCTACTGGTTCGGTAACGTTTCCAACGAGATAGCTAATTTGGATCGACTCCCATTCCGGAACGCGCGGCAGCATGCGATGCTTTCGAGTTGCCAGCCGTGTCATGCGAGGTCTAGGATGTGCCGTAAGTTCGGTGCAGCCCATCTGTAACAGGCGTACCAGGGCGAGCGCAGTGCAGTAAGCATTTTTCCTGTAGGTGTAAGGCGGCCAGCAGAAGCTTATGTGGCCTTTCTTCAACGAAAAGTCACGCCGAGACCCTCTGCACTACTTCACAGCAACAGGAAAGATGCTTTATCGCTGCATGTTTGGCCAATCAACTGGCGATGTCCTGCCAGCGTCAATGGAGTGACCGTCTCTATGGCGTGGTACGCCTACTGCATCAGTGAAAAGCAAGCTTTCCCTGAATTAGCCCGCCACCGCAAACCGGTACCAATGCAATCCTTAACCGGCATCTCAGGGAATCAGATCTTCCTCTATCCAGCCAGTGATCTCGCAGTCATCGTCTCTGAACACAATCCATTAGAAAATCTCGATCAACAGGCAGCCAAAGACCACGCACGCGTAGTTGGCGACTGCTTCAAACTCTCCACCGTGCTTCCCTTCCGCTTCGGCACCGTCTTCGCGGATGACGAATCACTCCGGCGTTCCATCCGCTCCAATCAGCGCCAGTACACGACCCATGTCGAGCGTCTGCGCGGAAAAGCGGAGATGCATCTGAAGGTCGTGGTCGACGACTGCTGCCTGCAGCAGCCCATACGCGCTGTTTCCCGTAAGGAGAGCGTCGGCAAGGAGTATCTCTCCAACCTGCGCGAGACCGCCTCCCGGCAGCGCGAACGGCAGACCAAGGGTCGCGCGATCTCCGTACAGATGCAGCGCCTGTTCTCTCCGCAGGATGAGGAAATCACCTGCCGCACCATGGACAACGGCAAGATGCTGTTGGACATCTCCCACCTGATCGACGCGAAGTGCGTGGAGCGCTACCAGAACAAATTCGCCACCACGCGCGAAATGCTGAAGGATTGCCAGATGCAGCTCTCCGGCCCCTGGCCTCCCTATCATTTCGTTCACCGGCTGACGCGGCCGCATACCGTCGCGCCAGGCATCCCGGCCTAGCGAAAGCAGAAGCATACAAGCAGAAGGTCCGCTATCCGCGGACCTTTTCTTTTTCACGTATTCATATTCGACATACTTGACACATACTCGGAATTCGATATATCGTGTTCTGACTATGGGAAAGCCACAGCTTGCTCCTCCCTTATCGAACGCCGTCACTCACATCCTGCTCGCGCTCGCCCAGCGGGATCTCCACGGCTACGGCATCATGCAGGAGATCACCGCAATCTCCGGCGGCGAGTATAAGGTCGGCCCGGGAACGCTTTACGACAACCTGAAGACGCTCCTCGCCGCAGGCGTCGTCAAGGAGTTCTCTGAAAAGGATGCCCAGGGTGAAGCGCGGCGTCTCTATCACCTCACCGACAGTGGAGCCGCAGTGCTCGATGCGGAGTTGAAGCGACTTCGCGCCGTCGTGCAGACGGGAAGAAAGCGGCTGGCCCGCACCGGGGAGGCCCAGTGACCCATTCCACGGCAAGGGCTCTCTACACCGCGCTGCTCAACCTTCACCCGCGCCCATTTCGCAACCACTTCGGAGACGAAATGCTGCGCATCTTCGAAGAAGCGTACGCGGATTACGGAGCGGCGTGGCTTATCCGGGACCTTTCAGGATCGCTGGTAAGGCAGCGCTTGCTTCGCAGACCCGAAGTCGAATTCGAAGCCGCTGTCCCTTGTGCGGTCGGGCTGCTGTCGGGCGTGTACCCGCTGGTCGGACCGTATGAGTTTCTGCTCACCAAGCTGCTGCTTGGCTCTCTGCTGACGTCCATCCTGTTCCAGGTCATCTAGCCGATGTAAGAAGCGCAAGTCTGCTCACAGTTTCGTCGCAACGCCAACGTGCATCGCTGCATGTAGGGGCTCCTTATGCTTGAAGTCGCGCATGTCTCAAAGGTCTACACCGGGATTCCCGCAGTCGACGATGTAAGTTTTCAGATCGCCCGCGGAGAGATCGTGGGCTTCATCGGCCCCAACGGCGCAGGTAAATCGACCACCGTAAAAATCATCACCGGCATGGTGCAGCCGACTCGGGGCCGCGTCCTCTTTGAGGGTACACCCGTCCTCGAGGACATCCTTAACTTTCGTGCGCGCCTCGGTTACGTTCCCGAGGAGGCGCACCTCTATCCGCATCTCTCTGGATTGGAGCACCTCCAGCTTGTCGGGCGATTGCGCGGCCTCGGCGAGCGGCTGATTCTGAAGCGAAGCACCGTGCTGCTGGAACAATTAGGGCTGGACTCATGGCGTCACACGCCAATCAGCCTCTACTCGAAGGGCATGAGGCAGCGGATTCTCCTCGCAACTGCAATCCTTCACAATCCGCAGCTCATCGTGCTCGATGAGCCCCTATCCGGGCTCGACGTCGTCACCGCGCAAATCTTCCGCGACCTTCTGACTGAACTTGCCGCCGACGGCAAAGCGATTCTCTACATCTCGCATGTACTGGAAATTGTCGAAAAGGTCTGCGATCGCGTCCTCGTTATCGCAAAAGGCCGCGTACGCGCGGACGCGCCGCCACAGGCGCTCTGCGACCGCATGAGCCTCCCGGACCTGCACAGCGTCTTCGCCAGCTTGGTGGAGCAATTCGACACGCGTGTCATTGCGCGCTCGCTGGTGGAGGCGATACATGCCGATGCCGTCTAATCTTCGGCACGTCCTCATAGACCGGGCAAACCCCGTCGCCTCGCTTCAAGTGGAAGCCGGCAGGTCGCAGGAGATCAGCCCCGTCGAGCGGACCTCCCTGTGGATTCTCGTAAGGCATCTCTTCTCCTCATTCTTTACGAGCGAGCTTCCGCATTCGGTCTTTGGGCCGGCGACGCTCGCCATGCAGTTGGCGGCATCGCTCGGCGTGCCGCCCGCCCTGATCGTCCTCTGCCTCATCCCCTCCTATTACGGTCTGGACCCGTGGGGCATACCGCGAACCCCGTGGCTGCAGGCCCAGGACCATTTCGTTCTCATCACGTATGCATGCACTGTCATCGGCATGGTCACTGTGCTTACCTGGGAGCGCTTTCTCCCGACTCTGCTGGAAGCTCGCGTGCTGGGCTTTCTTCCCATCCGCAGGAGCCAGCTCTTCCTCGGCAAGGTACTCGCGATGGCTCTTTTCTCCGGAGCTTTTCTCATCGGCGCAAGCCTTCCGGCCGCCGTTTTTCTCGTGATGTTCGCCAATTCGCACCACCTGGCGCGTCATCTCGCTACCCATCTACTTGCCGTCGGCGCCTCCGGCTACTTCACCGCCACATCTTGCCTTGCCCTTCTGTCGCTCACTGCGCTACTTCCCTGGCGCGCGCGCCGCTTCGCCGGGCCGCTGCTGCAGGCGGGGCTCATCGCGTTTCTCCTGCTCTCACTCTTCTTCTCGCCTACCGTCGCGCCGTCGCTCGAAACTCTGGTCGCATCCCAATCGCGTCTCTTGCTATGGGTGCCGGCCTTCTGGTTCACCGGCATCTACGAGTTCGTGCTGCACACGTCTGCGGTAGGACAGGCTTTCGCACACCTCGCCGCCATCGCTACGGCCGGCACGCTGATCAGTTCCGTAGCTTTTCTGCTGCTGTATCCGCTCGCCTATCGCAAAAGGGCGGCCAGTTTGCTCGAAGGCGAAGACGCGAGACCAGCCCGCGCCGGCCGCGGCATCTCTCCGCTTTCCACGTTTCTCGCACCGTATCTGCCGCTGCCCAGCCAGCGTGCTTCGTTTTACTTCCTCGGGCAAACACTCCTGCGCGTGCAGCGCTTTCGCGCCTCTGCGATCTTCGCTTCATGTGCCGGCTGTGCACTCGCCGTAACCGTCATGGCGAAGCTCCGCTTCATCCCCGTCGCGCCATACCTCCGCATCTCCTCTCACTTCCCGGTCAGCACCACGGTCGCCTTTTTGTTCGTGGCACTGGGCAGCCTGCGCCTCTTGCTGAGCTCGAACCTTGAACCTAAAGCCAACTGGCTCTTCGATTGCATCGTCGGCCGTTGGGAGCGAGGTGTCGCCAGCGGTGTGCGGCGATGGATATTTCTCGTCATCTGTCCAATCGGTGTTGCGGTGTTTGCCGCTCTCTTGTGTCTTCTTCTCCGGAATGCCGCGGATTTCGCCTCTGCTGCGTTCGCGCGAGAGCTGATCACGCTGGTCGCCGCATGCGTTCTGCTCGTCGAGCTGTTCTTCCACTCCTTCCGCGAGATACCCTTCGCCAACTCCGGCCTGCGCCGGCGTTCCATGCCCATCGCCGCGCTGGTCTATACCTTCGTCCTACTCCCGCTGTCCATGGTCGTAATCCGATGCCTCGAAGCCTCCGTGGTTGAGAGCTGGCTCATTGTCGCCTTCCTGCTCTCCTGCACTGGCCTGGCCTTCACCACGCTGAGCCGGATGCGCGAAAGAAGCCAGCCCTTCATCCCCGCAGACGACGAGGACGAGGAATACTTTCAGCGACTGGGACTTTGAAGTTCGCAGTGCGTTCAAGAGCACTGCACCTCGCCTTATCATTCCAGCAGGGAGGACTCTATGCGAGCAGCAGTTCTCAGATCCCCCGGCCCGGTCGACACCAATCCACTGCGGATCGAAGAGCTTCCGATGCCTGTGCCTGCGCAAGATGAGGTACTGCTCAAGGTGCTGGCGTGCGGCGTATGCCATACAGACCTCCACATCGTCGAAGGCGAGTTGCCGCCGCGACTGCCGTGGGTCATCCCCGGCCATCAGATCGTTGCAGAAGTCGTAGACCCTCGCGGCTCCGGACTCCAGCGAGGCGTGCGCAGCGGGGTTTCCTGGCTCGGCGGCACAGACGGCATATGCCCCTTCTGTCTCAGCGGCCGCGAAAACCTCTGCGACCATCCCACCTACACCGGCTACACCCACCAGGGCGGCTATGCCGAATACACCACCGCGCGAGCGGATTTTCTCTCCCTCGTGCCGGAGGAGTTGAGCAACAACGATGCCGCGCCGCTCCTCTGCGCGGGCATCATCGGGTTTCGCAGCGTTCGCGTGGCAGAGGTGAAGCGTGGCCAGCGTGTTGGCCTCTTCGGCTTCGGGGCTTCCGCGCAGCTCATCATTCAGGTGCTGCTGTCATGGGACTGCAAGGTTTATGTATCGACGCGCGAACCACAGCATCAGCAGCTCGCGCGCGAGCTCGGCGCCGAGTGGGTCGGCGGGGGCACCGAAGTGCCACCCGTTGCGCTTGATTGCGCTGTCACCTTCGCACCGGTCGGCGAGGTGGTGATCGCGGCACTGCGTTCGCTCGCCAAGGGAGGCATTCTAGCCATCAATGCCATCCATCTCGATCGCATTCCCGAGTTCGATTATGATTCGCTACTCTGGGGCGAGCGCCAGATGCGAAGCGTCTCTAACATGACACGCCAGGATGGCCGCGACTTCCTGAAGATCGCTGCTGAAATCGGGCTCAAGCCGACAGTGACCACATATCCGCTGGAGCGCGCGAACCAGGCACTGCAAGCCATCCACCACAACAAATTCACCCGGCCCGCCGTCATTGTTCCGTAGCCAGGAAGGCCACAGATCTTGTCGAGTAGTCGTGATTTGGCGTGCCTTATCCAAACGGTGATTCGTCTGCTGTGGGACCGTAGATCACGGGAAGGGGAACGCCGAGCAGCCGCAGATACACCGTGAGCTGCCCGCGATGGTGATACCAGTGGTTCAACATTAGTGTCCGCCATGTCTTGAAGCGCGGCCTAGTCTGCAATTCGCGATTTCCTGCCATCAAATGCCACGGTGCTTGCGCCCATGCGTCGTCCGTCTTCCCGAGCGTTGTCTCCACGCTTCGGACACTCTCCTCGAGCGCCGCCCGAATCTCTGCGGTGCTGCTCGGAAGCGGCGGAGTGAAGTTGCCCTGGAGCACATCGAAGGAATCGGTACTGGTGATGCGGGCGATGCCGGCCGGCACCGTGGCAATGTGCATGGCCAGCTGGCCGAGCGACATGGATTTTTCATGTGGCTTCCACGCTAGCTTGTCAGCCGGGACTCGCTCCAGAATCCTTCTTGTAGCCGTCAGTTCTTCCTGAAACTCAGCCAGCAGTTCCTCGCCAATGCTCATTGTTTTTCTCCGTGAAAAACATTAGCAGATTGGAAGGGCTAGCCGGCTTCAGTTCAGGGACGCAGCATTCTTCTTGTCGCGCCGCAGCACCACGGTCGCCCGGCGCCGGTCTGAAGATGAATGGTCGATCTGCCGCCAGAAGGCCTGGAAATAATCCACCGCCGAAACAATCGACACCAGCACCATGAAGTAGATTGCCGTGTAGGCTGTCCAGCGGACGGGCAGGATGTACCAGCCCCAGTGCCACTCGTACCAGCGGTGCGCCAGGATTGTAGCCACCACTGCGACAATCTGCACGATCGTCTTCAGCTTGCCCAGATTGCTGGCCTGTATGGTGAAGCCTTCGACGCTTGCGATCGACCGCAATCCGCTCACCAGGAACTCGCGCCCAATGACCACAATCGCGATCCACGGCTTCATAATGCTCGGCGTGAACTCCACCAGCGAGATGAATGCCGCCGAGATCATCAGCTTATCGGCCAGCGGATCGAGCAGCATCCCCATGGTCGTGATCTGGCCGCGCTTGCGCGCGAGGTAGCCATCCACGCCGTCGGTGATGGCCAGCAGGATAAAAATCACGGAAGCGATCAGTTCCTGCTCGCCCCAGGCATCGCGGAAGGGAAAGCTCGCGGACAGCATCCAGATGAGCAGAGGGACGCCGGCGATACGGCTCATCGTGATGGAATTCGGCAGATTCATGCAGGGTTCCGATTCGCCCTACCAGCATTAAAGCATCTTTCCTGTAGACGCAGAGCAGCTGCCCAAGACCTTTGCGGTCTTTCGGTAACAAAAAGCCGCGGCGTAAATTCTCCGGTATTTCACAGAATCAACGCGGCCGTCAGTCGTGCGTGACTTGTATTTTCAACGGCTTGTCGAGAGAGCGGGCACCTGGAATCACAGCCGGCATCGGCGGCGGCAAGATCGCGCGTCGCCGGCGCGGCCGGAAGGCCTAGATTCCTGATTCAGAGATGTAATGCTCCAGCGGGTTGGGCACCAGACGGCGCAGCAGTTGCAGCAGCGAAGCTGGATCAAAGTTCTGGAGCTGATGGTCCGCTACGACACAGTCTGTAATGCCGCGGCTTGACGTCACAATCAGTAGCACATCTTCGCGGACCGCGCGCAGTTCCTTTACAAGCGAGGCGCAATCCATGCCCGTGACAGCCTCGTTCATCACGATGCCGGAGACATTCGGATACAGTTTGAGGGTCTCTACCGCTTCCCGGCCACTGTACGCGGTGATCACGTTGTATTTGGCGGTTTCCAGCACCAGCTTACGGGTGGAGATACTATCCGGAAATTCATGGTCAATCACGATAAAACAGGGTCGAGTCATCACCATCCTAAGATGTATACCAGCGTTCGAGCGCGACCAGAAATGCGGGCTGAAATGAAAGAAGGAAGGCATAATCGCCTTCCTTCTTATGGTGTTCTATACAACCAAATCAGGCATAGATGCCGCGCTGCTTGATGGTGAATGACACGCGATCGATAGCCAGCATGTAGGCCGCGATGCGGTTATTGACACCGTGCGCCTCGGAGTAGCGGACAACATCGTCGAAGCTCTCTGCCAGAATGCTTTCCAGCTGC
Organism: uncultured Acidobacteriaceae bacterium; assembly: GCA_963758545.1. Taxonomy (GTDB): domain Bacteria; phylum Acidobacteriota; class Terriglobia; order Terriglobales; family Acidobacteriaceae; genus KBS-83. Next base: position 455,473 of record CAVWVY010000004.1, read on the forward strand.
TCGTTAACTACCGACTCCTTCCAGAAGTAGCCTTGCCGGTCCTGCACCCACTCGAAGTAGGAAGCCGTGACGCCGCCCGCGTTTGCCAGAATGTCGGGGATCACAAAGACCTTCTTGTCGGCCAGAATCTCATCCGCAACCGCAGTCGTCGGTCCATTGGCGCCTTCGCAGACGATCTTCGCCTTCAGCCGCTCGACATTGCGGCTGGTCAGCACATTTTCCGTCGCCGCCGGAATGAAAATCTCGCAGTCCTCGAGAATCAGTTCCTGCGAATCGGCTGCTTCCGCCCCTTTGAATCCAAGCACGGTGCCGTTGCGCTGCCGGTACTCGATCAGTTGGTGGATGTCGATGCCGTTGGTGTTGTAGAGTCCGCCATCGTATTCCGCGATGCCGACGATTTTGTAGCCTTTGTCCATCATCAGCTTCGCGGCATTCGATCCTACATTGCCAAAGCCCTGGATGATGACGCGGCAACCATCGCGCTGTATGTTGAGATACTTCAGCGCCTCGTCGCACACAATGCCGATGCCCCGGCCCGTGGCTTCGCGCCGTCCGCGTGATCCGCCGATATTGAGCGGCTTTCCTGTAACCACGGCGGTGACAGTCTGGCGCATATGCATGGAGTAGGTGTCCATGATCCACGCCATCACCTGCTCGTTGGTATTGATATCCGGGCGCGGGCACATCCTTTTCCGGACCGATGAACTCGATCAGCTCCGCGGTGTAGCGGCGCGTCATCCGCTCCAGCTCCCCGATCGACATCTTTTTCGGGTCGCAGATCACCCCACCCTTGGCCCCCCCGAAGGGAATGTTCACCACCGCGCACTTCCATGTCATCCAGCTTGCCAGCGCGCGGACTTCGTCCAGCGTGACGTCGGGCGAGTAACGGATACCGCCCTTTGCCGGCCCCCGCGCGATGGAATGTTGCACCCGGTAGCCGGTAAAGACCTCGATGGAACCGTCGTCCATGCTGACCGGGAAGTGGACGATGAGCTCGCGGGCCGGATAGCGCAGGACCTTCCAGAGTCCGTCATCCAGGTTCAGCTTTTGCGCCGCGAAATCGAATCGAGCAGCCTGGGCTTCCCAGGGGTTGATCTCCTGCTCGAGGGTAAGTGTCTGCATTGCATATCTCCAGTGTTCCAGTGAACGTTGCGCTGCCCTCTGCGAACAATCCAGCATGAAACACGCAGAGAACCGCAGGAAATCCTACGAATGGGTGGTCTCGCCTCCCGGTACAGGCAGAAGCACCGGAGCCATAGCCGCCCGCATTCTTCCGGCCAAACCCACGAGTATAGGCCCGCCGGAGATACATCAACAACCGACGAGGTTAGCGACTCCGGCACCCGCTCAATACTCGTCGAAGTACCCCTTTAAGGGGATGCCGTAATCTGTCGCCGGGAATCCTCGACGCCGGTCTGCAGCGCGCCCGCCAACCGTGCCGCCATGTACCATGAGCATGTCCCATGCCTCGCATCTCCGCCGATCCTGAAGCACTCTTTCCGGCGCTCCCGGAGTTCCTGAAGCTGGCGCGCGCTCACACGCTGGTGCCGGTCTGCCGCCGCCTCGTTGCGGACCTGGAGACGCCGGTCTCCGCCTTTCTGCGGCTGGCGGCCGACGAGCCGGAGTGCTTCCTGCTGGAATCGGTCGAGGGCGGCGAGAAGCTGGGCCGCTACACCTTCATGGGTGTCAGGCCGGCAGGCAAGCTGGTCGCCCGCGGCGGCAAAGTGACCACCTGGCAGGGCAAGCGGCAGAAGACCATCAACGGCGATATTTTTGACGCCCTGAAGACCGCGCTGGCTGGCCATTCTCCCGCGCATGTTGCTGGATTGCCGCCCTTTACCGCCGGCGCGATCGGATTCTTCGCCTACGACGCCGTGCGCCAGATCGAGCGCCTCCCTACCCGCGCCAAGGACGATCTGCAGGTACCGGATGCCTGTCTGGCTTTTTTTCACGAGGTGGTCGCCTTCGACCACGTGAAGAAAGAGCTGCTGCTGATTGTGAACGCAGATGTGCGCGCACAGTCGCCAAAGGCGGCCTACGCCGCCGCGCTCAGACGCCTCGCCGCGCTGGAGCGTCAGCTCTCAAAGCCGCTGCCGGAGCGGGCACGGATTCGGGCCCGGAACCGGCGCGAAGAGAAGCTCGCCATCAAGAAATGCACCCGCAAAGTGGATTACCTCCGCGCGGTCGAGCGCACCCGCGAATACATCGCCGCGGGAGACATCTTCCAGGCAGTAATTTCGCAGCGCTTCGAGGTTGATCCCGGCAGCGATCCGTTCGCTGTCTATCGCGCGCTCCGCATCGTGAACCCATCGCCCTACATGTACTTCCTGCGGTTACACGTGGACGGCGAGAAGGATGCCAAGCCCATCCACATCGTCGGCTCGTCGCCGGAGCTTCTGGTACGGGTCAAGCAGCGCCAGGTGGAGTACCGGCCCATCGCCGGCACCCGTCCGCGCTCGCAGGATGAAGAAGAGGACCAGCGCCGCGCCGACGATCTGCTCGCCGATGCCAAGGAGCGCTCCGAGCACGTCATGCTGGTCGACCTGGGACGCAACGACGTGGGACGCGTCAGCACCTATGGCAGCGTGCGCGTGCGCGATCTGATGATCGTCGAGCGCTACTCGCACGTCATGCACCTGGTCAGCTCGATCGAAGGCCAGCTTCGCCCGGAGCTCTCCGCGGTGGACGCGCTCCGCTCTTGCTTTCCCGCTGGCACGCTCTCCGGCGCGCCCAAAGTCCGGGCCATGGAGATCATCGAAGAACTCGAGCCGACACGGCGCGGCATCTACGGCGGCGGCATCTGTTATGCCGATTACTCCGGCAACCTCGACTCCTGCATCGCTATCCGCTCCATGCTGGTCAAAAATGGCATCGGCTATATCCAGGCAGGCGCGGGCATTGTGGCCGACTCCGTTCCCGAGCGCGAGTACGAAGAATGCCTGAACAAGGCGCAGGCAGTCATCCGGGCAGTCGAACGGGCACGCAACCCGTAAGCCATCAAGCCATCCAGAGAACGGTGCTCCTCCACTGATTACTAAGGTTTCGCCTCCCTTTGCGCGACCTTCTCATCTCCGGTGGATTAGTGTGGAGGCGAACTTTCTAGGCCGTCCCAACCCAGGACACCTGGCACCCAATTCGTACGAGCGAGGTTTACATTATGGGTCTACTCGACAATCTCAAGTCCATGACCGGTGGTCTCTCCGGCGATCAGCATGCTTCCGTCGCCTCTGAACTGATGAATGCTGTACAGCAACATCCCGGAGGACTCTCAGGTATCCTGCAGAATTTCCAACAGAACGGAATGGGGGATCACGTCAACTCCTGGCAGCAGCCCGATCAGGCAAATCAACAGATCACGCCAGATCAGGCGCAGCAGGGTCTGGGCTCCGGCGTCATAGACTCCATTGCGCAGCGCACCGGGCTGTCACCCACGATGGTGAAGGGCGCCGCAGCGGTGATTCTGCCGATGATGGTCGCGCATTTTGCGCAGAACGGCGGTGTGAACCAGTCGGGCAGCTCGCTCGGCGGCCTCGCCTCCGGATTCCTGAGCAAGCTCGTCTAGCGGATCGCGCATCCCACCCGCTTTGCATCCCCGCGGCGGGTCTGTGCCTCCAACCTGAAAACCTGAAAAGGAGTCTTGCATGGCAGATCTCAATCAGCTCAAGCAGAAGTACCAGCCGGTAATCGATACCATCCAGAGCTTCAGCGCAGAAGGGGCCAGCGTGGGAAATGTAGCTCTGGACGGCGACAAACTGCTCCTCCAGGCCTCCGTACCCTCACCTGTCGTAGCCGACCGCGTGTGGGATTCGATCAAGAAGGTGGATCCGACCTACTCCGACCTTCACCACGAGATCACGACCACGGGAACGACTCAGTCCTACACGATTGCGTCCGGCGACAACCTGTCGAAGATCAGCAAACATTTCTACGGCGACGCCAACAAGTACCAGAAAATCGCCCAGGCCAACAACATCGCGGACGCCAACAAGATCCAGGCTGGCCAGACCATCACCATTCCTGCATAAGCGCGGCCGGCGGCACAGTAGACTAAAAAGGAGCGAGCCCTCTCGCTCCTTTTGCCTTATGGTCTTCGTTCTCGACAACTACGACTCCTTCACCTACAACCTCGTGCAGTACATGGGCGAGCTCGGCGCGGAGATGATCGTGCGCCGCAACGACGAGCTGACGCCGGAAGAGGTCGAGTCCCTCCATCCCGATCGCATTCTCCTATCGCCCGGACCATGCACGCCGCAGGAAGCCGGCATCAGCGTGCCGCTCATCCAGCACTTCTCCACCAAGGTCCCGGTCAAAATACCGATCCTGGGCGTATGTCTTGGACATCAGGCCATCGGCGCAGCCTTCGGAGGCAGCGTCGTCCGAGCGCCGAAGTTGATGCACGGCAAGACCAGCGAGGTCATCCACGACGGACGCTCCCTCTTCCACGGAATCGGCAGCCCGATGACTTGCACCCGCTATCACTCGCTGATCGTCGCCGAGGATGGCCTGCCGCGCGAACTCGAAGTGACCGCGCGCACGGAAGACGGCATCATCATGGGGCTGCGCCATCGCATGTATCCCATCGAGGGCGTGCAGTTCCATCCTGAAAGCGTGCTTACGCACGATGGCAAGCGGCTGATTCAGAATTTTCTGGAGATGTAGAGCCGCCTGCTACGCGGAGGCCTATTCCAACACCGGCTTCCCATAATCAGGAACCTCCCAGCCTTCATACGCCGACATCACCGTCGTCTTGCCCTCGGCGTTGCCGCTCATCTTCCGAGCGAGTTCAGGAAACTGTTTGGTCAGCGTAGCGTCCTGTGCCCACACCGGCGCATCGACGATGCGGTAGTGATACGTAACATCGCTTGCCTTGCGCTTGTCTTCCACGCGCAACGGGGTAAAGCTGTCCACCGCCGTCACATCGCGATGGCCAAAGCAGAAGCGGCCGCCCGCACGCGTGCCCAGCGGCGTCAGGTCGTAGCGGACCAGTTGGAATGCGCCATCCTCGGTGCGCGTCAGCAAGCCCGCCTTCGCAAGCGCATCCATATCTTTCATGTCGCTCTTCTCGGCGACTTTCACTTCGCCCGGAAACTTGCGCGCCGTCGTAAACAGACATTCATCGCGATGGTTGTAGAAATACGCATTGATCGCGCGCTTGAAGTTCTCGTTGCTGGCTTGGGTTTGTTTTTTGTGGCAGCCGCTGATCGCGACCATCATTACCAGGCCGGCGGCCACGGACCGCAGGAAGCGGGTACTGCGGCAAGCTTCGTTCATACGCATCTCGCTACAGATTCCATTGCGAGATCGAACGTTGCCCAGCCGGCTCACGCCGGGCGGCGACACTCCATGCCCAGGCAATTTTCCCAGCGTCCCCGATCCTCGACCTCCGCGAAACGCGGATCGGGATTGTCGCCCATCTCGGCGCGCCGTATCGAGGTGAACCCGGCATCCGCCAGCTCGAGGGTCATATTCTTCTCGTCCCACATCCAGAGATGCGAGCTGCGCCCGAAGAGCATCTTCACCAATCGCGAGAAGCCCTTCCCCTGCGAGTCCACGCCCAGATAAGACTCGCGCATGAATCGGCTGGACGCCTCTGGATCCGGCGACGCCGCATACGCACGGATCAGCGCCTCCAGGTCCGGCAAGACAAAACGGAATGTTCCGCCGGGCTCGAGATAGGTAAAGACATTCCGGATGGTGGCGCGAAATTCGTCCAGCGCCAGATGCTCCAGCACATGCGAACAATACACCGCGGCAGCCGATCCCGGCGCCACCGGCAGCCCTTTGATGACATCCCCGTACTCGATGTTCTTCGGATAATCGGGAAATCCACGCTTCAGCAATGCCGGCTTCAGCATGGGCAGATGGCGCTCGATCCAGAATGCCGGCCCGGCATCAAAGTTGCGCCAGGCCGCGGGCGCGCAGACCCCGCAGCCAAACTGGATGTAACGAGCTGCGCCGGGCTTGAACCGCGCCTCGATGGGGACGAACTGCCCAGTCTGTCCCACCGGTATGCGATCGGCTACTGCACCCTTCTGCTCGCTCGTCAACGTCTCGCGCTCCTCGAAGCTGCAACGCAATGCCTGCTGGCGCGTCGCTACAATAGTAAGAGAAACATATTTTCTGACCGACACCATGCCAAATTCGTGGCAGGCGCAGGCCATTCGGCTGCGGTGCTTCTTCGCAGTGCTCTTCGCCGCACTCCCGCTCGCAGGGCAGGCACCCGCCGCCTCTCCATACATCGCAAGCACCCGCGCCCAGACCCTCGCGGCGGCCGGTGTGCAGATCTCCGGGGACGTCCATGTCGCGAACGGCGACATGGAGCTCGGCAACGGCAGCACCATCACCGCCGGCAACGAAACCGTGCCCATCACGCTGGCCCGCGGCGGCGAGCTGAATCTCTGCGCCACCACCAGCATTCATCTGTCGCGCGACCGCTCCATCCAGGCGCCCGACGCCTCCGGCTTGATGCTGGCTCTGGATCGCGGCGCCATCGAGGCGCACTACCAGACCAGCAAGTACTCCGACGTGCTGCTGACGCCAGACCTGCGCATCCTCATCTCCGGGCCGGGCGAGGCGGACCTCGCCATCCGCGTCAGCCGTCAGGGCGATACCTGCATCGACAACCGTGGTCCGAACGCGCCTTACATCACGGTCACCAGCCAGCTTGAGGGCGGGCTCTACCGCGTGCAGCCCGGCCAGCATGTCAGCTTCCAGCACGGCAGCCTGCGCGAAGTGGTGGACACGGAGCATGAGCCCTGCGGCTGCCCCGCGCCCGTATCAGTGGCCGCCGCCGGCACACCCGCGCCCCCAGGGCGCTGCGCCCGGCCATCCCGTCGGAGGCCCGTCCTCCACGCCCGCCGACACCGCGTTTCCGTTGGCTGTCAGCGAGGGCCTGGCCCCGGCGCCTTTGCCGTCCACAACACCTGTGGCAGCTCCCGGTGAGGTGCACGCGCAGGTGGCTGTGCCCTTCCGCTACGACGGCAACCTTCCCGCCGTAAACGAAGCACGCCCGGCCGGAGGAGCTTCGGAAGCCGCAGCCGCCATCCCTGCGCCATCCCCCGCCGCGCCCGCGCCATCGCCTTCCAACATGCCCGCGCCTCAGCCACCAGCGCCACCGCCCGGATCCTCACCCGCGCCCGTGCAGCCGGTCGCCGCGGAGCCAGTGATCGCGCAGGCGCCGCCCCCGGCACCGCGACAGAAGCAGCCTGCGCGCGGCCTCTTCCACCGCGTAGGACGCTTCTTCTCCCGATTGTTTGGAGCCGAGCAGTAAGCCTAAGCCGTTGCGCTGGTCAGCGCGCCGTTGTCGCCCACCTTCACCTTTTCCGTGCAGTCGATCATCACGATCTTCCCCGGCCCATTCGCTTCGTTGCTCGCGATCGTGCTCTGGTCCAGGTTGCGCAGCACAATCACCCGCGGCTGCTCACCGGCCGCGCCGCCGCCGGTCGCAATCATAGAAACGGTTGGACTCCACATCCAGCCACGTAGCACCGGCACAGTAGATGGCCGGGCCGCCCAGGCGGCTGAAGACATTTCTCTGCAGCGTGATGCCTTCATTGACGCGAGCCGCCGGGGTGGCGGCGCCAGTACCGTGCGGCGCGGTGTCGATCGTGATCGCGCCGCGTTCATCGCCGGGCGCTAGATTGCATTCGGCAAAGGTGCAGTCGTTGATATGGATGTTCTCCACCACGGGGCCACGCATCTGCTCCAGGTCCGGCGCAAGCAGAATCGCCGGGCCGCCGTAGCCGCGGAAGGTACTGCTCGCGATGCGGGCACGCGACTGCGCCACTAGCCCGACGCTCGGACCGCCGGACAGCTTGCAGTCGTCCATCTTGAGCTGCGCCTGGTTGGTCGCGCTAAGACAGAACAGCGTGCCTTTGCCGACCGCGGGGGAGAGCGTCTCGGCGAAGCTCAGCCGCATGCCGCCGCTCAGCGGCTCTGCTTTCGTGACAACAATCTCGCCCAGCAGCTTCAGGCTTTCCGCCTCGCTGATCTGCATGTAGGTGCCGGGCTTTGGAAGCAGCCACTCCGGCACCGGCTTGCCATCGGCGCTGGCGAGCACGGCAGCCTGCGGGTCCGCCAGTTGGCTCACGCGCCAGTAGGACTGCTGCACACGCATCCCTGCTCCGCCAGTTCCGCTGATCAGCGCATGCTGCGCGCTTACCGTGCCGGTGCAGTCCAGAATCGCCACTCCATCGCCACAACTGGAGATCGCGCGGCCACTGCCGGGATGCGGCATCACCCGCACGGTATCGAGCGTGATATCGCGGCAGCCCGAGAAGGAGATGGCAGCGCCGGGTGCAGCGTGGAAGACAACGGTTTCGAGCAGTATCTGCTCGCAGCCGTTCAGCCGAAGCGCTCCCGCATCTGCAATGCCTCGCTCCCCGGTTTGCGAGCATGGCGGCCGCGTCCAGTCGACGATAATGTCGTGCACTTCCAGATCTTTGCAGGACGTCAACCGCAGCGGCTGGGTCGCGGCGGCAAAAGAGAGCTCTGCGCCGTTGCCGAAGATTTCCAGTCCTTCATAGCCGTTGAAGTCCATCAGGACCGCATTCGAGGCGGCGAAGGTGTACTTGCCGGCAGGAAAGACCAGTCGCGCATTGCGCCGGGCCAGCGAAGCAATGGCCTTCTGAACGGCTGCTGTCGAGTCCGTCTGCCCGGTAGAATCGGCGCCGAAGTCGGTGACGGAGGCGCGCCTTGCCGTCCCCGGGGATGCCTCTCCGATCGGCCACGCACGGCGGCCGGCGGCCAGCGCAACTCCACCGGCGGCTGCCGTCCGGCCCACGTAACCCAGAAACTCCCGTCGCCGCATCATCGATTGGCGCTCCTCGGGGATCGAAATGGAAACCCGCCAGCCCCGTCGCTTGGTGCCGCCAACATAGCAGCGAACCCGCTGCGCTACAATTCAACTTTAGGTGCGGGCCCGCCTGCCGACCGCCCTCCTCTCGCCCTCGAGATACCTCAACCCTCAGCAAGGAGCCTTACCCGTTATGGCGATTCCCGCCACCCAGATGCGTCCGGGCATGATCATCAAGCACAACAATGAGCTGCATGCGGTCTTCAGCGTGGAGCACCGCACCCCCGGCAACCTGCGCGCCTTCATCCAGGCCAAGCTGCGCAACCTGCGCACCGGCGCCATGTTCGAGCACCGCTTCCGTTCGCCCGACCCGATCGAGCGCGTCATCGTCGACGAAATCGCGATGGAATTCCTCTACTCCGACGGCGATGACTACTACTTCATGAACACCGAGAATTACGAGCAGACGCACCTGAAGCGCGACACGCTCGGCGATTCGGTCGAATACCTCATTCCCAACCTGCAGATTCGTGTTTCATTCTTCGACGGCGTCGCGGTCGGCATCGAGCTGCCGCAGACGGTCGAGATGACAGTGGTACAGACCGAACCCGGCCTGAAGTCCGCGACGGCCTCCTCGGTGACCAAGCCGGCCACGCTGGAAACTGGCCTGGTCGTACAGGTGCCCCCATTCATCAATGAGGGCGAGAAGATCCGCGTCGACACTGCGGAGGGCGCTTACCTCTCGCGCGCATAATCTTCAGGTCGGGGCGGAACAGATCCGCCCCGAAGCTCTACACACGCTCCTACTGTCCGGCTCCCGGCACTCCCACCATCCAGCCCACGCCAAACTTGTCCGTGCACATGCCAAACAGCGGCGACCAGAACGTCGGCGCCAGCGGCATCTGGACGCTGCCGCCCTCTTTCAGCGCCTCGTACATTCGCCTGACTTCAGCTTCGTCCTTCGTCTCCACGCAAACCTGAAATCCGCCAAGCGGCGTCGATGTTCCCGGCGGCGCATCGCAGCCCATCAGCAGTCCTTCGCCGATTGGAATCGCTGTATGCATCACTTTGCCTTTCCAATCGGGAGGCACCGGGCGACTCTGCCGGCGCCTCACCGTAGGTAATCCGGAAGGGATTGCTCGCCTTGAATACCGTCGTGTAAAAGTCGAACGCCTCAGCACAATTTCCCTGGAAGTTTAAATGCACGCGCATCTTCATGACTATCTCTGCTCCTTAAATTTGATTCGACATATCCTGTACGCCATCCTCGGGAGTCTACGCTGCCGAGGAGTTACGCCATGGACACCGCCCAGCTTGCACTCCCCCGCACGCTCTGCAACACTGACCTCTCAACCGCCATGGTCCGCTACTACCTCGTCAAAGGCCGCGTGCAGGGCGTCGGCTTTCGCTGGTTTGTGCACCGCGAGGCCGCAGCGCTCGGTCTGCACGGCTGGGTCCGCAATACGGAGAGCGGCCATGTGGAAGTTGTAGCCGCGGGCGATGAGAACGAACTCGCGCGCCTCAAGGCCCTGCTGGTCAAGGGCTCGCGCGGAAGCCGCGTCGACCGCATCGAGCAGCGCGATCTCGATCCCGGCGAAGCCGAAGAGCTGGGACCATTTCAGATTGAAGGAGCCTGGTAACTGCATGTCCACATCGAAGAGCGCGGAACCCGTCAACTGCGAGCCGCTGAAGCGCCTGGTGCGCACCGTTCCGGATTTCCCCAAGCCCGGCATCCTGTTTTACGACATCACCACGCTGCTCAAGGACCCGCTCGGCTTTGCGATGCTCATCGATGCGCTGGCCGCGCATTATCTGGAGAGAGACATCGACCTGGTGCTCGGCATCGAAGCGCGCGGCTTTATCTTTGGGCCCGCACTCGCCTATCGGTTGAACGCCGGCTTCGTTCCCGTGCGCAAGCCCCACAAGTTGCCCGCGCCCACCGCGAAGGTGACCTACGACCTGGAATACGGCACTGATTCGCTGGAGATTCACATGGATGCGATCGAGCCGGGGCAGAATGTCATCATCGTGGACGACCTGCTCGCCACCGGCGGCACCATGGAGGCCACCGTCAAGCTGGTGCGCCAACTCGGCGGCCGCATCGCCGGTCTCGGCTTTGCGGTGGAACTGGACTTCCTCAAGGGCCGCGACCGCTTCGAAGAGTTCGACGTCTTCAGCCTGCTGCACTACGACGAATAGTTCACAGACAGAGAAGCGGAAGTCTCCCTCCGCTTCTCTTCCGGTTACTCTGGCGTCAAACCGCCGCGCGGCGTCCCATAACAAAGTGAAGGATAAAGGAAATCACGGCTAGAATCAGCAGGATGTGAATGAAAAATCCTGCCACGTGAAACGCGAAGAAACCACCCGCCCACAGCACCAGCAGCACAATCGCAATTCCAATCCACATCGCACACGCTCCTTGCGGCCCGCTACTATTGCTGCCGCGGTAGCTACATAGACGGCTGCAAGATTCGCCGGGTTGTGCGCCGAGACACATCAAGTTGCAGCAGAGTACCTAAGAGCTACTCACCGCATGGAAGCGCAGGGATATCGCATCAAAGACGCCCGGGATTGCCCGGAGAGCAAGACGAACCTCCGTTGGCACATCCATCCTCACGTCCGGGCCTATGCTGGATTTTTGCTGGAACGTGGCTGAGACTACTGTCGTACTCTGCTTTGAACTGCACTTTATCGGGGTGAAGCCATGTCCCTCGTCTCCTTCCGCGGTACCCTCCGCCGTCTCGCGCAATCTCCCGGCTTCGCGCTCGCTGTCATCCTTACGCTCGCCCTCAGCATCGGCGCGAACACGGCCGTCTTCAGCCTGGTGAACGCCCTGCTGCTGCGCCCGCTGCCCTATCCACAGCCGGATCGGCTGGCTGCGGTCGAGCTGGTCTCCAATCAGGATGCTCCGGACCCGACCGCGTCGATCGACGGCGAGACCTGGGAGCTGATTCGCGATCACGTGCCGCAGGTTATTGCTGCGGTCTCTACCCTCGGCTGGCCGATCGGCAATGCCACAAATATCCGTACGCCCGCCGGTATCCGCTACGTCTCCTCGTTGCGCGTATCGGCACGTTTCTTCGAGGTACTCGGCGAGCTGCCGGTCATGGGCCGCACCTTCACTCCGGAGGAAGATCGCGATGGCGGTCCTCACGCAGTCATCATCAGCAACCAGCTCTGGCGCACCGCCTTCCAGAGCGATCCGCACATCCTCGGCAAGTCCATCCTCGTCAAAGGCGAGCCCTACACCGTCATCGGCGTGCTTGGACCGCGCTTCACCGTGCCCGGTGCCGCCGATATCTACACGCCCATCCGTCCTTCGCGAACGGGCGAAGGACGGCGGCACAAACTACGAGCTTCATGGCACGGCTGAAGCCGGGCGCAAGCTGGCAGGAGGCGAACGCCGCGCTGGGCCGCCTGCACCCCAAGATGCTGGACTGGCATGAGCACGATCTGCGTCCGGGGGAGCACCGCTGGCTACAGTTCATTCCGCTGGAGCAGAACCTCAGCGCGGATGAGCATGATCCCGCGCTCGCTCTGCTGTTGGCCACCGGCTTCATCGTGCTGATCGCCTGCGCGAATCTCGCCAGCCTCACGCTAGTGCGGATGCGCCGCCGCTCCTATGAACTGGCGACACGGCTGGCGCTGGGCGCAGGACGTTGGCCGCTGATGCAGCAGGTGTGGGCGGAGAGCGCGGTGCTCGCCGTCATCGGCGGCGCTGTCGGCCTGGTCACCGCCTTCGGACTGCTGCGCGCGCTCGTGGCCCTGCTGCCGCCGGAGATTGTTCCCTTCGGTGGTGTCGCACTCGATGGCCGTGTCCTGCTCTTCACCGTTGCGATCTCGGTCGGCACCAGTCTGCTCTTCGGTATGCTGCCTGCGTTGGCCATCTTCCGCATGGACCCCGCAGCCGTCCTTGGGCAACGCACCGTCGCCGGAGCACGCGGCAGCCGCGCGCGTCAGGTGCTCATCGCGTCCGAGGTGGCCCTCACCGTCATCCTGCTGGCAGGCTCCGGTCTGCTGATTCGTTCGTTGATCCATCTGCAGAATCTGCCGCCCGGCTTCGATGCGCACAACGTGCTCACGGCACAGGCTTCGCTCGATCAAGCCGACTACCACGATCCCGCGCGCTTCTCCACGCTCATGCGCGAGAGCGTCGCAGCCATGCAGCGCATTCCCGGCGTGACCAACGCCGCGGTCGGCCTCAGCCTGCCCTATCAGCGCGGACTGAATAACGGCATCACGATCAAGGACGGCAAGGAGGCCGGCCAGAACGTGATGACCAGCGAGATCTACATCACCCCCGGCTACTTCGACGCACTCGGCATGCGTCTGCGCGATGGACGCGCCTTCAGCGACAGTGACACGGGAAAAAGCCAGTTGGTTGCTATCGTGAATGAGAGCTTCGCGCGCCAGATCCTGCACGATCCCAACCCCATCGGCAGATTGGTTGCGGACGGCAAAACATCGATGCGCATCGTCGGCGTCGTCAATGATGTGCAGGTCAAGCCAGGACTCGATTCAGGTGCCCCCATCACCGCCGAGCGCACGCTCTATATCCCGGCAACTCAGGTATCGGGCGACCTCCTGTCGCTGGTCCACGTCTGGTTCCAGCCAAGCTGGATCATCCGCTCCACGCACCTCGATGCGCAAACCCCGCGCGCCATGCAGCAGGCGCTCGCCTCCGTCGATCCCAACCTGCCCTTCGCCAGCTTCCACACCATGGATGAGCTGCTGGCCACCGCACTGGCCCAGCAGCGCATTGAAGTTGCGCTGCTCTCCTCACTGGCCGCTCTTGCGCTACTGCTCGCGGCGCTCGGCATCTTCGCACTCGTATCCAGTGTGGTTACAGATCGCCAGCGCGAGTTCGGCATCCGGCTGGCGCTGGGCTCGCCGCTCTCCGACTCCATGCTCGTGGCCGGCCGCTCCGGCGCGCTGCCCGCCGTCATCGGGCTGGTAACCGGGCTAGCGCTGGCCTTCGTCGTGCTGCGTGCAATGCGCAGCGCGCTCTTCGGCATCTCCAGCTACGATCCGGTCACGCTGGCCGCAACGGTGTTCGTGCTGGCTGTCCTTGCCGCACTGGCAAGTCTGCTGCCCGCCTTGCGCATCGCACGGATTCAGCCGGCCGTTGTGCTGCGCGCGGAATAGCAACGTAACGTGATCCATTTGTCGTGGGGAAGTGGCTGGCGATCTCGTTTTCCACCACTCGCGCCCATCTTCGGCATGCTGATTCCGTTAAAGCGTTTTCCCGGATACCTGTGGTTGATTGCCGCCGGTTTCATTCTTCACAAGGCGACACGCAGGGTTTCGCCCAGCCAGGTCTAACCAGGGCCAGGAGTGTGCGTCACCCACACTCCTGACCTGTTTGCTTTCTGTGATATCGGCGGAATCCGGGGACCCTCTCAAACCTCCCGCCGCGTCACCATCGCAGCCACCGGCAGAGCACTCAACAAGATTCCCGCCGCCAGCAGAAATGGCGCCCCCGGCAGATGAATCTTGCCCGGCTTGATCGCCGCGGCGAAGACAAACGTAAACAGCCCCGGTCCGACCAGCGCCGTCAGTCCGCGAATACACTGCACCGCGCCCTGCAATTGTCCCTGCTCCTGCGGATTCACATGCACGCTCATCAGCCCCTGTGCCGTCGGCCCGGCCAGCCCCCACAGGTTCATCAGCGGAATGCCCAGCAGAAACATCCATCCCACCGGAGCCAGGCCGAAGATGGCAAAGCCTACCCAGCCGATTCCCAGGCCCAGCAGTAGCGTCTTGCGCTGTCCGAACCACTTCACCAGCGGACGCACCAGCAGCGCCCCCACAATCACCGACCCCACACCGACCAGTGCCAGCGATAGTCCCACAGCCCGCGCGCTCCAGGAATAGCGGTAGTCCGTGTAGAGCACCCACGTGTTCACCAGCGACTGCTGCGTCAGATAGCTCAGCAGCAGCACACAGCCCATGCCAAAGAGTTCGCGATGCCGCCGCAGCAGCGTCAGCGAGCCCAGCGGATTCGCCTGCTTCCAGGAAAAAATGCCGCGATGCTCGCGCGGCAAAGATTCCGGCAGCACAAACAATCCATACATCGCATTCAGCAGGCTCATCCCGCCCGCCACCCAGAACGGCAGCCGCGGACTCACGTTGCCCAGCACGCCACCCAGCGCCGGCCCCAGCACAAAGCCCAGCCCGAAGGCCGCGCTCACCATCCCGAAAGCTTCCGCGCGCTTCTTCGGATCAGTCACATCCGCGATATACGCCATCGCCGTCGGCACGCTTGCCGACGTAATGCCCGAGACCACGCGTCCGACAAATAACCACCCCAGCGTCGGCGCCAGCGCCATCACCAGGTAATCGACGCCCAGCCCGAAGTTCGACAGCAGCACAATCGGCCGCCGCCCGAAGCGATCTGACAGCGACCCCAGCAGCGGCGAAAAACCAAACTGCATCACCGCCCACACCGTCCCGAAGATGCCGAACATCTCCGCGCCGCTCGCCGTATTGCCGCCCATGAAGCTGGTGATCAGTTGCGGCAACACGGGCGCAATCATTCCCATCGCCAGCATGTCCAGCGCGATGGTGACAAAGATGAACGTCGCGGCCGCGCGCCGGCGGTGAGGAAGATGCAGATGAGAATGCGAAGGCTCGTGCTCGGCCGCAGCGCAGCCTGCCGAAGGGGCCATCGGCTGATCGGCTGAGGCCGTCATTTCAGGATCCAACGCCGTCCCCGATTCACCCCGCTCCGGCATCCACTATCCTCCGCTCTCGAAGCATAGACGGCCAGCCCGCACCTCTGCTTGGAGAAATCGGAAACCGTTTGGGATTATCCAACGGAAAACCGCGTCGAAATTCGAGTTAGCAGGCTCACGCTCTTTCCCTGGGCGCATGCCGGACGACTGGGTCGCCAACGTCTCCGTCGTCCCGCTGTTGGCCTCGATCGTCGGCGATATGCGCCCCAAACTTCTGCTGCTCGTCGGCGCCGTCGCCCTGGTGCTGCTCATCGCCTGCGCAAATCTCGCCAACCTGATGCTGGCCCGCGCTGCCACGCGC
This sequence comes from uncultured Acidobacteriaceae bacterium, assembly GCA_963758545.1. Lineage (GTDB taxonomy): Bacteria > Acidobacteriota > Terriglobia > Terriglobales > Acidobacteriaceae > KBS-83. Next base: position 471,302 of record CAVWVY010000004.1, read on the forward strand.
CAGCATGAAGACCGCTGATGTTGTCGTCGGCGTCGTCGGTAATGCCCATGATCTGACTCTTGAGAAGGGCACCGACTGGGAAGTCTATCTGCCGCTCAGCCCCGCCAACGAAAAGCCTGTGATGAACATCCTGCTGCGCTCGAACCTTGGCACGGGAGAGGTAGCCGGTGAGCTCCGCCACATGGTCGCCGAACTCGATCCGCGCATCCCCGTCACCCGCGTTCGCACCATGGATGAGGTGGTGGTGGCATCCACCGCCGCGCCCCGTTCCCTCGCAATGTTGCTCTCCTTCTTTGCGGTACTGGCTATCGGCGTCGGTACTCTCGGCGTCTACAGCCTCATCGCCTACACCACAGGCTGGCGCAGGCGCGAATTCGGTCTCCGCCTCGCGCTCGGCGCGAACCGCGCGCAGATCTCCAGGCTCATCCTTCGCGAGAGCCTCACGCTCACCGCTACTGGCGCGGTGCTCGGTCTTGCCGTTGCCTACGCACTCACCAGTCTCATGCGCAGCTTCCTGTTTGAGACCAGTCCCGCCGACCCGCTCACCTACATCACGGTGCTCGCGCTGTTTGCAGTGATCGCGGTCATCGCGGCATGGCGTCCCGCGTACCGCCTCGCTGGTTGAGCCGATGGAGGTCCTGCGCAGCGAGTAGCCGTCTCTAAAAGCGGTACCGCGCCGTCACGGTGCCGCTGATCGGCGCTCCGGGAAACAGCTCCAGATCGGAGTGCGACGAATCGTAGTAGCGCGTATTCGTCAGGTTCGAGAGGTGCCCGTCAAATTCCATGTGCTGCCGGTGATAGAAGACGGTCGCATCCAGCCGCGTGTACCCCGGCAGCTCCACCAGGTTGTCGGTGTAAGCAAAGCTGTCCGTGTTGAAGTACACGCCACCACCCGCACCCCATCCGTTCGCAAAGCGGTAGGTCGACCAAACACTCCCGCTGTGCAGCGGAATATCGTATGGCCGCTTTCCCTGGAACAAAATGCCGTTGAAGCTCGCATTCGACTTCGTCACCACCGCGTCCTGGTACGCATAGCCGCCATACACCATCCAGCGCTGCGTCACGCTGCCCTGGAACGAGAGGCTCGCCCCCAGCGTGCGCTGTTCGCCCGCCAGGATGAGCTGGTTCGGATTCGCCGGATTCGTTGTCTTGATGTTGTCGCGGTCCAGGTCGTACACCGCCACGGTCGAGATCAGCTTGTCGCCGAAGCTTGAGAACTTCGCCCCGCCCTCATAGTTCTGGGTCCGCTCCGGCGCCAGGCCGGCATTGTTCGTCGCCAGGCTCAATCCCTCGCCCGAAGGATCGAAGTTCCGCGAATAACTCACATACAGCGTGCTCCACGTCTTCGGCTGGTAGAGCAGACCGATGCGCGGACTCCACTTGTTATCGACACGGTTCAGGTCCGGCGAGTTCGGCAGCCGTTGGTCCAGCGACTGCTTGTAGTTATCGAAGCGCACGCCGGCCATCAGCTTCCACTGCGAAGCAAGCTGCATCAGGTCCTGTACGTAGACGCCCGCCGTCTGGCCCCAGAAGCGGTTGTTCACCGAAGGCGTTGTACTCAGCGTCGGCGCAAGATCGGGCACCGGATCGTAGAGCGTGATCGACGGAGCCGTGCCAGTGAACTGCGCGCGATCGAGCGTCTGCCGCCCATACTCTGCGCCGATCAGCAGCAGATGGCCGACGCCGGCAAAGCGCCGGCTGCGATACGCCTCAAGCTGGTCGAAGATATTTCGCTGGAAGGTCTTCGCGTTGTACTGCCCGCGCGTGATCACCGGATTCACCGCAGCAGCATCGCCCACCGCATCGGCATCGCTCTCGATCAGGCCGCCGGGATGTGCATGCGTCGACGACTGCCCCGCAATGATCGTGCCATCGTTGTCCAGCTTGCTCAGATAAATCGTCGACCAGTTCGCGACATTGCCGCTGTTGCGGAAGATCTCGTGCGCGTGCCAGCCGTTGTCGAAGTCGTGCCGCAGGTCGAAGGTCTCGTCGGTCGCGCCTTCGTGCATGTAGTCATGCGGGGCGGTGGCTGCCGGCGTACCCAGAATGTATCCGTAGTAGTTTCCGATCGGCACCACGCCCTGCGGCCCATCGATGGCAGCAATGCCGCGGTCCGGCAGCCGCTCATCGCGCAGCCGCTCCACCTGCAGGTACATATCCGTCTTGTCGCTCGGACGCCAGCGCAGCGTCGGCGCGAAAGCATAGCGGTTCATGTAGAAGTAGTGCCGCTGGCTGCCCGTGTCCTCGCCCGCGCCAGTCAGCCGCCCGCCCAGCGTGTTGTTCAGCCACGAGTCGGACGCATCCGCTTCCACACGTCGTTCGCCGTAGCTGCCGCCGGTCACGCCAACCGTGCCTTCCAGACCCTCCATCGTCGGCTTCTTGGTGATGCGGTTCACCAGGCCCCCGGACGATCCCCGCCCGTAGAGCACCGCCGCCGGCCCTTCCACAATATCCAGTTGCTCGGTATTCGACAGATCGCGGAAGTACTGCGCATCGTCGCGCACCCCATCAATGTATTGGTCCGTCCCCGCCGTAAAGCCGCGAATGTCGAATGAGTCGCGCCGTCCCTCGCCGAGCGTCGGCTGCACACCCGGCACTCCCGCCAGCGCGTCCTTCAGGCTGTCCACACCGCGGTCTTGCAGCAGTTGATGCGTTACCGTATAGGTCGACTGCGGCAGATCCAGCACCCGTATCGGCACCCGGCTCGCTGTCGTCTGCACCGTGCTCGCATAGCCGTCCGACGCCGTCACCGTCACGCTCTCCACGTTGTTTTGAATCTTCAGGCTCAGCGTCAGCCGCGTCTCGGTCCCCGGATGCACCGCCACCGACTGCTCAAGCTGCTGGTATCCGGCTTGCACGGCCGAGACGCGATACGTCCCCGGCGCGAGGTCGATGTGAAAGCTGCCCATACCATCCGCCACCACATCGGCCGTAAATCCAGCCTCGCCGGCAAAGTGCAGCTTCGCGCCCGGCAGCAGCCCGCCGGAGTCGTCCTGAATCACGCCCTCCACCCGCACCGTGCCGGGTTTGCTCGAAGAGCTCAGTGGGGCCTCCGGCGTCGAATCGGCAAGACATGGTATCGCCGGAACAACAAACATCAGACTAGCCAGCGCACAGCAGGACGCAGCCAGCTTCCGGCCTAAAGCAAAACGGGGGTAGGTCATCGAACAGGTAGCCTTCCAGGGAGTTGTTCAATAGGACTGATTCAGTCCTTGTTTAAAAGAGACTAAATCAGTCGTATATCGTCTGACCATAAAAGTTCTGCTAAAAGGCGACCTATATGGTCTGAATGGAGATGTTCGGGGATTGGGCTGCATTGGGCGCGGCGAGATCTCACCAATATCGCTGCTAGAAAGAGCGTCGAGCTGTCGATCCGGCCGGACTCATCGCGCACGGCGAGATGTTGAACTCCATCTTCTTTGACTGCTTGCGGACCAATCCGCAAAGGACCGTACCCTGGGTTCTTTGCCGGTCAAAAAAATCTCCGGGCCTATGTCGAAAACCCGCCCCCAGCTCCGACCCCTCTATGAACGCGCACTTATCCAGTGCGCGCTGCAATGACGTAAAACCACTAAGGGAGCGAGACGAGATGAAATACATTCTGCTGATGTCCGGCACCAGGAAAGGCGTCGACACCTATCACGCCTGGTCGCCAAAAGAAACCGAGGCGCATTTTGGCGCCCTCCATTCCATCGTGAAAGAACTGACCGAATCCGGCGAGTTTGTGGCTACGCAGGGCCTGGCCGAGCCGGCGGAAGCGAAGCTTGTGCGCGGTGAGAAAAACGACTTGCCGGTTACAGACGGTATCTTCCCCGAGTCCAAGGAGTTTCTGCTGGGCTACTGGATCGTGGATGTAGCCACTCCCGAACGCGCCTATGCCATAGCGGGACGGATTTCGGCGGCGCCTGGGCCCGGAGGAGTTCCCACCAACATGCCGATTGAAGTGCGGCGGTTCGCGACCGCAGGCGAATCTCAGTAACGAATGTCGAGAATCCGCCCGCGGCTCCGACATACCCATGACGGCGCAGAAACGCCTCAATAAAAAATCAAGGAGAGAATCGTGAAATACATTCTGATGATGAATTGCCCGAGGAACGGATACGAGCTGATGGGCACGTGGCCGAAGAAAGCCGTCCAGGATCACATGGCCTTTATGCACATGCTGAATAAGGAGCTTCGCGAAACCGGCGAGCTCGTTTCGGCAGAAGGCCTCGCTGATCCCCGTCAGGCAATCATCGTGCGCGTCGGCAAAAACGGAGAGCCGGTCACCGACGGCGTCTTCCCCGAATCCAAGGAATTCCTCGCCGGCTATTGGATAGTCGATGTGGAAAGCGAGAAACGCGCTCACGAGATCGCGGCGCGCGCTTCTTCCGCACCCGACCCCAATGGCAAGCCCTTCGTCATCCCTATTGAGGTGCGCCAGGTCATGAGCGGCCCGCCGGATGAATTCGTTCAGTAGCGAAACCGCATGCCTGATTCACTCGACACCACCACCGAGCATCTCCTCCGCGACCTCGCGCCGCAGGTGCTCGGTGCCGTCCTCCGCCGCTTCCGCGACTTCTCCGCCGCCGAAGACGCCGTGCAGGACGCGCTCATCGCCGCCGCAAATCAATGGCCTGCGGAAGGCCTGCCCGACAATCCGCGCGCCTGGCTCATCCACGTCGCCATCCGCCGCATGACCGATCGCATCCGCAGCGAGCGCGCCCGCCTCAACCGCGAAACCGCCGCCGCCACCGAAACGCCGTTCTTCTTCGTCCCTTCGTTCGATCCCGAAAGCGAAGAGCAGGACGACACCCTCGTCCTGCTCTTCATGTGCTGCCATCCCGTGCTCACAGCGGCATCGGCTATCGCGCTCACATTGCGCGCCGTCGGCGGCCTCACCACCGCCGAGATCGCCAGCGCGTTCCTCGTGCCCGAGTCCACCATGGCGCAGCGCATCACCCGCGCCAAAGGCACGATCAAGTCCTCCAAGGTGCGCTTTCAACCGCCATCCAGCAAGGAGCGCGCCGAGCGCCTGCGCGCCGTGCTCCACGTCCTCTATCTCATCTTCAACGAGGGCTACACCTCCAGCGCCGGCCCGGAGCTGCAGCGCCTCGATCTCTCCGCCGAAGCCATCCGCCTCGCCCGCGCCACCCAGGCGGTCCTTCCCGAAGACACCGAGGTCGCCGGCCTGCTCGCCCTCATGCTGCTCACCGACGCCCGCCGCGCCGCACGCACCGGCCCCGCCGGCGAGCTCATCCCGCTCGACCAGCAGGACCGCTCGCTCTGGAATCAATCCGCTATCCGGCAGGGCACGGCCCTGCTCACCGGAGCGCTCAAAAAAGGTTCAATCGGCAGTTACACATTACAGGCGGCCATCGCCGCCGTGCACGATGAAGCGCCTCGCGCCGAAGATACCGACTGGTCGCAGATCCTCGCCCTCTACGAGCTCCTCAGGCGCATGTCGGACAATCCCATGGTCCTGCTCAACCACGCGGTCGCTGCCGCCATGGTCCACGGCCCCGCTTACGGCCTGGACCTCCTCAACGCGCTCGACAAAGACCTGCGCATCGCCAATCACCACCGCCTCGACGCCGTTCGCGCGCACCTGCACGAACTGGCCGGCGATCCCGCCGCCGCCATCGTCCATTACCGCGCCGCAGCGCAGAAGACCGCCAGCATCCCCGAGCGTAACTACCTGCTCACCCAGGCCGCGCGCCTCGCAGAGACCCCGCGGGCAGATACAGCAAAAGACAATCCTTCCTATTGACATTCGATATGAGCCGGGTGCACCATTCCTGCAGAATGTCGATAGGACGGCCATGAGTCCCAGCCAGACCAACCTTCTCCAGGGCACCCTCGATCTGCTTATCCTCAAAGCGCTCAAGACCGGCGAATTGCACGGCCTCGGCGTCTCGCGCCGCATTGACCAGATCACCCGCGGCACATTTCAGGTCAAACCCGGCTCGCTCTTCCCCGCGCTGCACCGTCTGGAGGAGTCCGGCTGGCTTGCGTCGTTCTGGGGCGAATCGGAGAACAACCGTCGCGCCCGTTTCTATCGCATCACCAAATCCGGCGAACGCCAGTTAGGTCATGAAACCGAAGAATGGCAGAGGATCGCCACCGCCATGACCCACGCACTCAAAGCAACCTAGGAGGTCACACTACCTCAGTATCCCGGCCGGACTTCCCGAATCTCTCATCCGGAACGAAGCGAAGTGGAGGGATCTGCTCTTTGTCAGTAGTGAAAACAAGTCCGGGTGCCCCATCCTGAGCAGAGCGAAGGGTGGGATACCACTCAACTGGTACCCACCTAAGAGGAAACAGCGATGCAATTCTTATCCCGCCTCAAAAGCCTCGCGCACAATCTCCTCCACAAGCCAGCGATCGAAAGCGAGCTCGACCAGGAGCTCCAGAGCTACGCCGAAACCATCACGGAAGAAAAAATCGTCGCCGGCATGTCGCCTGCTGAAGCGCGCCGCACGACCCTCGCCGAGCTCGGCGGCCTGGAGCAGGTCAAGCAATCGGTCCGCGACCGCCGCACCGGTACCGGCTTCGAACTCCTCTGGCAGGATGTGCGCTACGCCTTCCGCCAACTCGCGCGCAACCGCGCCTTCACCCTCACCGCCGTCCTCACGCTGGCGCTCGGCATCGGCGCTACTACCGCCATCTTCTCCGCCGTCTACGCGCTACTCATCCGCCCGCTTCCCTATCCCGACGCAAATCGGCTCCTCTACGTCTCGGCACAAACGTCCAACGCCCACAACGCCGCCCTTGGCTCACAAGACTTTGTCGCGGGACAGACAAGCACGAAATCGTTCGAGCACTTCGCCGGCTACTACGACTACTACAATCAAAACCTCACCGGCCCGGCAGGACCCTTACGCATCGCCAGCGCCAATGTGACTGCAAACTTTCTTCCCATGCTCGGCGTCTTTCCCCAGCTTGGACGCCTTTTTGCCGATGACGAAGACCGGCCCGCGGGACCGCCTGTCGCTGTGATCAGCAATCACCTCTGGCGCACGTACTTTCACGCCGACCCTGCAATCGTAGGCAAGTCCATCGTCATCGATGGCAAATCGCTGACCGTCATCGGGGTGTTGCCGGCTCGCTTCAACTTTCCCGATCTCACGTTGGAACCGGATGTCTACGCTACCGCCGACCTTGATCGCGACACAACCCTCGCTATCGACAAACCCATAATCGGCATCCGCACCATCGTGCGGCTGCGTCCCGGTGTCAGCATCGAAAATGCCCAGGCGGAGCTTCAGGCTTTTTACCTGGCACGCTTACAAAAGGTGCCGGCTGAGTTCAGGCCGTTCGTCGCCGGTCGCGAGATAACCCTCCAGCCGCTACAGCGATACCTGTCCGGCGACAGCCGCAAGCCGCTCTTCATCCTCCTGGCCTGCGTTGCCGCGGTACTGCTCATTGCCTGTGTCAACGTTGCCAACCTCCAGCTCGCCCGCGCTGTCTCTCGCCGACACGAAACTGCCTTGCGCGGCGCTCTCGGCGCCTCTCGCCTCCGCCTCATCCGCCAGTCCCTCGTCGAAAGCCTTGTGCTCTCGTCGCTCGCCGCTGTTCTCGGCCTTGCCATCGCCGTCGTCATCACGGCGTTCGTCCGCAGCACGGGCACGCTTGCTACCTCACCATCCTCGTCACGAATCTCGCAACTGCTGCAACTTCCCTTCGGCAAGCTGAGTGCATCGATTTACGTGGATGGATGGGTGCTCGCCTTCACCATCTGTCTGGCGCTCCTCACCACGCTTCTCTTCGGTCTCGCTCCCGCCATCAGCGGCACGCGTCTCGATCTACGCAATGCGCTTCAATCCGCCGCCATGCACGTGACTCAGGCACGCGAACAACGACTGCTCCGACACGGTCTGCTGGTGGTCGAAATAGCCCTCGCCATGGTCCTGCTCGCGTCTGCCGGCTTGCTCGTTCGCAGCTTCGTCAATGTCATGCGCTACGACTCCGGTTTCGACTCTTCCGCGACGATTACCGGCACCACGCTTCTCGCCGGACCGCGCTACGACCGTCCGGACGAGCATGGCAATCCCTCACCCTCGCCCGACCTCATCCGCATCTTCATCAACAATCTCCTTCCCAGGCTGCAGGCCTTACCCGGAGTTCAGTCAGCTGCCATGACCAGCGCGTTGCCGCTCGGTCGGGTTCACGACACAGCCATCACCTTCGGATCGCCCACACCCCCGCCTGCTGCGGCAACCTGGAAAACTGCGCCCAGCATCAGCATCACGCCGGATTACTTCCACGTCGTCGGCACCACCATCGTCCAGGGGCGCGCCTTCAATAGCAGCGACACGGCAACTTCGCTTCCAGTAGCTATCGTCAACCGCGCCTTTGCCCGCCACTACTTCGCCGGCAATGCGCTCGGCGAGCGATTCAACTACATCGTAGGACGCGATCAGTTCGCACCGATCACCATCGTCGGCATCGCACAGGATGTCCGCCACAACGGCTTGGAACAGCCGATCCGGCCAGAGTTCTACGTTCCGGAAACTCAGGCGCCCTCAGACGGCATCTACATCGCCCTCCGCAGCACCGCCGACCCGACACTCCTCGCGAATGCCATGCGCAAAGCCGTCCTCGCCGTCGACCCCCAGCAGCCCGTCTTCGACATCCAGACCATGGACCAGCGCGTCTCCGCTTTGGTGGCACGGCGCCGCCTCATCATGCTGCTCATCACCTGCTTCGCGCTGCTCGCCGTCATCCTCTCCGCAGTTGGCGTCTATGGCGTCTTCGCCTACTCCGTTTCGCAGCGCACGCAGGAGATGGGCATCCGCCTTGCCCTCGGGGCATCCCCCCGCAAACTGCTCGGGCTCATCGTCGCGCAGGCCGCGCGCCTCATCGCTGTCGGCGGCGTCCTTGGGCTAGGCGGCGCATTCCTGCTCAGTCGCTTCCTCACCAGCATGCTGGTAGGCGTCAAGCCGCACGATGCCCTCTCCTTCGCGCTCGCCTGGATGCTCATGACTGCAATCGCGCTCCTTGCCAGCACCATTCCCGCATCGCACGCCGCGCGCACCAATCTCGTCTCCGTACTTCGCGCAGAGTAGAGGCAGGCCAAAAGCACCTCCGTAACTCCGCCCGTCCGCAAATCTGCCAGTTAATTACCCTGAAATTGGTACGCTGGAAATAGAGAGAGAAATCCGCAACAATCTGCTCCGTCAATCGTTCGCTTTCCACCCTGCAAGTTATTTATTTTGAATAATTTAGCGATAAGCCTTTTGTTTGGACGAATTTGGCCTCCGGGAGGCACTCTAATTCACTGATACGGAGAGGCTTACAAGCCAGGCCCCGGTAATGGGAGGGGGGAGGGGGTAAGGTCACGTTACCTTCCTCGCAGACAGTACACTGTCCTGACTCCATGCCCGAAATAGAAACCGAATCAGCCTTTCACGAAGCGGAACGCGCCGCCGCATTCATCCGCGAGCGCACGGCCTTCCAACCGAAGATCGCCATCGTCCTCGGTACCGGTCTAGGCGGCTTTGCCGACCGCCTCACTGACGCCATCGCAATCCCCTACGCCGAGATCCCGCACTTCCCGCGTCCCACCATCGAAGGCCACGCCGGACGTCTCGTCCTCGGAGCCTTTGCCGGCGTGCCCCTCGCCGTCATGCAGGGCCGCGTCCACGCTTACGAGGGCTACACTCCCCAGCAGGTCATCTACCCCACGCGCGTGCTCTCGCGCCTCGGCGTGCGCACCCTCGTAGTGACCAACGCCGCCGGGGGTATCCGCACCGACCTGGCCCCCGGCCAGCTCGTCCTCATCTCCGATCACATCAATTTCACTGGAACGAATCCGCTCGTCGGCCCTAACGATCCGCGCCTCGGCGAGCGATTCTTCGATATGTCGGATGCTTACTCGCGCCGCCTGCGCACGCTCGCGCATCGCGCCGCCGCGTCCGAAGGCGTCACCCTGCCCGAAGGAGTCTATCTCGGGCTCACCGGCCCCAGCTTCGAGACGCCAGCGGAGATCCGCGCCTTCCGCACCCTCGGCGCAGATCTCGTCGGCATGTCCACAGTGCATGAGGTGATCGCCGCGCGCCACCTCGGCATGGAAGTGCTCGGCTTCTCCTCGGTCACCAACATGGCCGCCGGAGTTCTGGACGAGGCGATCAACCACGCGGAGGTGCTCGAGATCGGCCGGCGGGTCCAGCAGACGCTCACCCGTGTGCTCGCCGCCCTGATGCCGCGGCTGGCCTGATCTACTCGATCCTCGCGGGCCTCGGCTCTTCGCGCAGGATCAGCCGGTCTCCCTCGTGGAGATAACCCTTCCTGCGGAACCAGTCCTCCATGGCCTGAGCAAGCGCATCGAGCGGCACACGCAGCCCAACCTCCATCGCTCCGTCGCCGGCGGGCAGGGTGTCATCGAAGATCGCGCTGTTAGTGAAGTTGCGCATGGCGAAGTTGTCGATCCATGCGAGTGGGCAGGGCCGGGGCGGCTCGCCTTCGTGCGCATACTCGACGCGCAATGTGCGCAGAAACATCGGCTGGCTAGCTTCTCCCTTGCGGCTGGACTGAATTATCTCCGGGGATGAGGCCCTGCCGCACGCACGGCAGCCGGCGCATCGAAACGAGCGAAGTTCGCGTCGAAGCGCGCCGCCAGCGCCGCAGCCTGGCGATCGTACGCGGCTTTGTCCGGCCACGCATTCCGCGGATTCAGCAGCTCGTCCGGCACCCCCGGGCAATGCGTGGGAATACTCAGCCCGAAGGCCTGCTCGGCGGTATAATCCGCGCCGGCCAGGCTGCCGTCGAGCGCCGCCGTCACCAGCGCGCGCGTGTGCGGCAGGCTCATGCGCCGGCCCACGCCGAACACGCCGCCGGTCCAGCCGGTGTTGACCAGCCAGCACTGCGCTCCGTACTGGCGCAGACGTTCACCCAGCATCGCCGCGTAGACTTTCGGCGGCAGCGGAAGGAACGGCGACGCAAAGCACGTCGAGAACTCCGGCACCGGCTCCGATCCGAGCCCGGCCTCGGTCCCAGCCAGCTTCGCTGTGTAGCCGGAGAGGAAGTGATACATCGCCTGCTCCGGCGTCAGTTTTGCGATGGGCGGCAGCACGCCGAAAGCATCCGCCGCAAGAAACAGAACATTGGCGGGCTGGCCGCCGATGCCAGGAACGACGGCGTTTTCGATGAACTCGACGGGATAGGCCGCGCGGGTATTTTCCGTAAAACGGATGTCTTCGTAATCAGGATCCCCCGTGCGTGGATCGATCACCACGTTTTCCAGCACGCAGCCGAAGCGGATCGCGTGATAGATCTGCGGCTCTTTTTCTTCGCTCAGATCAACACACTTCGCATAGCATCCGCCTTCGAAGTTGAAGACGCCCCGCTCGCCCCAGCCGTGCTCGTCATCACCGATGAGCCGGCGGTGCGGATCGGCGGAGAGCGTCGTTTTGCCGGTGCCGGAGAGGCCAAAGAAGAGCGCTGTCTTGCCATCTGCGCCGATGTTCGCCGAGCAGTGCATGGGGAAGACATCTCGTTCCGGCAAGAGATAATTCATCACGCCGAAGATAGACTTCTTCATCTCACCGGCATATTTCGTGCCACCGATAAGCACAATCTTTCGCGTGAAATCGGTAATGATGAATGTTGAGGAAGTTGTGCCATCGCGCTCCGGAACAGCCTCGAACTCCGGCGCGGCGATGACGGTGAACTCGGCAGCGTGGGCAGCCAGCTCTTCGGCATTCGGCCGCACAAAAAGCTGTTTCACAAACAACGCATGCCACGCATATTCCGCCACGATGGTGATGGGTAGGCGATAGTGCGGATCGGCGCCCGCGTAGAGGTCCAGCACGTAGCGGTCGCGCTCCTGCATGTGCCGCTCCACCCGCTCCAGTAACTCGGCAAAACGATCCGGCGGAAAGGGCTGGTTCACCTTGCCCCAGTCGACGCGGGATTCAGTGAGCGCATCGCGAACCAGAAACTTGTCGCGCGGCGAACGGCCGGTCCGCGCGCCCGTCAATGCAACAACCGCGCCGTTGGATGCAAGGCTCGCTTCACCACGCGCGATCGCCGCTTCCACGAGTTGCGGCGTAGACAGATTCCGGTGGACATGCGGTCCCTCTAACAGACTTCTCGACACAGTGCTCGCGATGGCCGCGCCCATATCACTCCTGTTTTGGCCTAGGCTACAAAACCGTCTATTGTGCCACCCCGCAGGCAAGAGAGGCCAGCGGCGGTTACCCGGAATGTCAGCAGGCGAACGCCGGCAGAAGGCGTTATCGGCTAAGCTGCTGATTCCGAGCGTCTTAAGGTTCACTTAAGGTACGGCGCATTAATGCGAAATTCACCGGCTGAGAACCGTCGCGACACATTGCCCTTGCTATGACCGTCGTGGAGGTTCTCCCATGAAACACCTTGCTCTTCTGCTGGCCGGCACTGCTGTGCTGGCTGCCGCCACCACGCCTGTTCACGCCGACGATGATGACTGGGGCCACAGCAACCATATCAAGCACGTGCTGCTGATCAGCATTGACGGCATGCATGCAGTGGACTACCAGAACTGCGCCCATGGTGTCGCAAGCGTGAACGGTGGCACACCCTACTGTCCCAACCTCGGGGCGCTCGGCGCTGACGGCGTGAACTTTGTGGCCGCTAACACCTCACGTCCTTCCGACTCCTTTCCCGGCCTGATGACGATCGTGACCGGCGCGACGCCGCGGACCATGGGCATTTATTACGATGTGGCGTATGACCGCTCGCTTGACGCGCCGGCGAAGACTACGGGCAACGGTGTTGCCGCCGGCCCCTGCACGCCGGGCGCCGCACCCACCGGCACGCGCACGGAATACGAAGAGGGCATCGATCTGGATCAGACCAAGTTGAACGGCGGCGCACCGGGTGCGAGCCTGACGGATGGTGGTATTGCCTCCATCGATCCACAGCGGCTGATTCGCGATCCCCGGGCCGGCTGCGCTCCTGTCTATCCCTGGAACTTCGTCCGCACAAACACCATCTTCGGCGTGGTGCATCGCGCCGGCGGTTACACCGCGTGGTCGGACAAGCATCCCGCCTATTCCTCGGTAGCCGGAGCCGGCGGCAATAACATCGATGATTACTTCTCGCCGGAGATCAACTCGCTTGTCGTCGCCGTGCCCGGCATCACCACACCCGCAGGCGTCTCCTGCTCTCCGGTTCCCGACCCCTCGAATCTCAGCGCATGGACCAACAGCTTCACGAATATTCAATGCTACGACACCATCAAGGTCGATGCGATTCTGAATGAAATTCGCGGCAAGAACCATAACGGCAACGGACACACGCGCGTCCCCAACCTCTTCGGGATGAATTTCCAGGCAGTCAGCGTAGGTCAGAAGCTTATCGAATCTGGTGCCGGAACCGGCGGTTATCTGGATGCGGCGGGGACGCCAAGCGAACTGTTAATCCAGGAGATCCAGTTCGTCGATGCTTCCATCGGGAAGATGGTCGAGGACCTGAAGGATACCGGAGCGTTGGATTCCACCCTGATCGTCATCACCGCAAAGCATGGGCAGGGGCCGATCGATCCACATCGTTTCTTCCCCATCCCGGGGCATAGCGGCGACAACGGCACCACGCCGGCAACTCTGCTCGCAAACCTGCTTCCCTTGTCGGAATCGCCGCTGAATCCGACCGGCATCGGCGCTACCGAAGATGACATTTCGCTCCTCTGGCTGAAGGACTCCAGCCAGACCGCTTCCGCCGTCGCCACACTCGAAGAGAACGGCAGCAAGATCGGTCTCGGCACCATCTTCTACGGCCCCTCGCTCGCGATGAACTACAACCCGCCCGGGCTGCCGCCGTATGGCGACCCACGCACGCCGGACATTATCGTGACGCCAAACCCTGGAGTGATTTACACCGGCAGCACAGCGAAGCAGGAGGAGCATGGTGGCTTCTCGCATGACGACACGAACGTTATGCTGCTGCTCTCGAATCCCGGCCTCCGGCCCCGCACTGTCTACTCCGACGTATCGACGACGCAGGTTGCGCCTACCGTCCTCGCGGCGCTTGGACTCGATCCGCGCGCGCTGCAAGGCGTGCAATTGGAAGGCACTTCGGTGCTGCCGGATGTAGAACTCTCTCGCGACAGATAGCGCGGCCAGCAACAAAGGCGGCTCACAAATTGTCTGGGCCGCCTTTGTTGCAAAGCTCGCAGTTCGCTCTTACTGAGACATCGCTTCGTGGATGACCGGCAGCATGGGCAGGTTCGCGGTGTTCTTGGCCTCTTGCATGACGGCGTCCAGATGCTCCAGAACCTCTTCCACGCTCATGGCGTACATCTCGCGGCCGTTGTCGTAGCCTTCTTCGATGGCCTGTTTCAGGTAGTGGCCAGCAATCTGGGCGGCAAGGCGGTCGGTAATGACATTGCCTGTCCTTTTCTTGAATTCCACCCAGGCCACTGCGGGCATGGCGATCCAGACGGGACGCCCATTCACCTCAAATCGGGCATCGATGGCATCCGCGTGCCGAGTCGCGATCGCTACGATGTTGGCGCGCCAGAGGCAGTGCAGCGTCTCGCCCGTCCAGCGGTCTACGACGTCAAATTCCTCATACATGGTGTCTTAAGCCTAACGGCAAGGCACCGGGATCGCAATACACGGCTGATTCACCCTGTGCAACAAAAATCTTGGGGCTGAGGAAAAAAATAGCAAATCTTCTGCCCATTGCTGCGTCCAATAGTCTGCATTTCGGATTACCGAGCTTTTTCAGAGGAGTCAGACGTCGTGCCCAAAACCCCTACCCCCCGCAGTATCTATGAGAAGAAGTTGCGTCAGCAGCATGATTTGCTGGTGCGCTCCATGCAGTCCGCCGTTGAGCAGGGTCGGGATGCAGGAATGGACGACACCCAGGACGTTGCCGACCAGGCCGTTGCCTCGTATCAAAAAGAGTTCCTGTTCTCGCAGGGCACCAACGGCCATCAGCAGATGCAACTGGTGCGGCAGGCGCTGGAACGCCTGCGCGAGGGCAGCTTTGGCGAGTGCCAGAACTGCGGCGAGATGATCGGCGCCAAGCGGCTGGAAGCACTTCCCTGGACGCCATTCTGCATTACCTGCCAGGAAAAGGTGGAACGAGGCGAGCTGGAAATGCCGGTACGGGCCGCCTGATTCTAGGCCGCCTCTTGGGATCCCGACGGGGCACGTCCGCGTGCCTCGTTCGGCTATCTATGCCGCACACCAGGCTGCAGTTCTGTCTTTTTTTGACCCTCAAATCGCGCCACTGCTACACTTTTGATATCAACTTCTCTGAGAGCGGCGGACCTGCCTGCCCGCCAGCGCGCTACCGCGCCCGCTCTTTCTGCAAGGACTTCAAAGGAATTCAGTGGACGCACAGACCCGCAGCGCGCTTAAGAAAGACGACGTTTTTATCCACAGCACCCAGGCCGGCCTGGACTGGATCGCCGAAAATCGCTCCAAAGCCCTCCGTATCGCCATCGCGTTGCTGGTTGCTATCGCGGTCGTCGTCGCAGCCGTTATCATCTATCAGCAGCGGTCCGAGACCGCTGCGAATGCCTTTGGACGCGCCGCAGCGGTCTATGCCGTTCCCATCGCCGATGCTGCCCAGCCGATGCCGCCGGGGGTGAAGACATTCGCCACGGCAGCCGATCGGGCCAAGGCCGCCAACCCGCTCTTTGCGGATGTCGCAAAGCGCTACAGCAGCACGACCGCCGGACACAATGCGCTCTACTTTGCCGGACTGACGGCCGCGGAAATGGGCAACACCTCCGAGGCGGAAGGGGATTTCCGCAAGGCCGGCGATGTTCACGATGCGAACGTCGCTTCCCTGGCGCGGCTTGCACTAGCTAATCTGCTGACGCAGCATGGGCAGACCGGCGAGGCCATCAAGCTCTACCAGGAGTTGATCCAGCATCCCACGGCAACCGTGCCCGCAGCCACGGCGCAGTTGCAGCTCGCAGCTTTGTACGAGGCCAATCACAATTCGGCGGAGGCGAACAAGATCTATGCCCTGCTCAAGGCCAAGGACACAACAACCGCTGCAGGCCAGATCGCCGCACAGAAGCTGGCCGGCCAGCACTAAACTCCGGAGCGGCACGTTTCCTTCTCAACAGGCTCCCGTGTCGGGTGGCCTCGTCCGTCTGTTCCCTGCACCTCCCCTGACGCGAGATTTGGGGAAATCCCTGTGAGCGAAACCGACCCACCGCGCGTCAGTGATGAGAAGAAGCGTATGGGCAGCTATGAGGGCAATCTGACCGGTCTGCTCCCGATGCCGGAGTCGAAGACCGCCGGCGCGGCAGCGGACGACCGCACCGCCGAACTGACGACGTTGGTCCACGAGTATTCCGCGACGCTCTACCGGGTCGCCTTTTCCATCTCGCGAAACGCCGCGGAAGCCGAGGACATGGTGCAGGAGACCTTCCTGCGCGTCCTGCGGCATCGGGACCGGCTTCCGGAGATTCGCGACGCGCGCGTCTGGCTGATCCGCATCACCTGGAATCTGGTGCTGGACCGCAAACGCCGCCAGAAGACTCGTCCGGAAAATGAAGACATCAGCGAGCTGGCTCGTGTGCTTCCTGCCAAGGAATTGCGCGCCGACCAGACTGTCATCTCGGCGCAGCGCCATGCGCGTGTGCTCGCTCTGATCGATGAATTGCCGGCGAAAGAACGCCAGGCGCTGCTGCTCTCCGCTCTCGAAGAGCTTTCCAATGCTGAGATAGCCTCGGTGCTGGGCATCACCGAATCCTCGGTGCGCTCGCGCCTCTTCCGCGCACGCCGCGATCTGGCGGAGAAGCTGCGCAAGGAAGGATTGAAGACATGAGCTTTTCTGATTCTGCCAATCATTCAACCATCGACTACACGGCGGAAATTGAGGGCGCGCTGACTGCACTCGCAGCCGTCCAGCCGCGGGAGGGCCTGGAGCAGCGCATCTTAGCCCGGCTCGCCTCTGCGCCTGAATTGCCTTGGTATCGGCGGTGGATCGCAATCCCTGTTGGGCATCATCGCTGGGCGCTCGCCGCCGCATCGGTTGTAATTTTTGCCGGTGGCGTGAGCATGACGACGTTCCGCCATCACCCAGCGGCTCTTTCAGCTCCCGTGGCTGTGCATCTGCCGCGGCCAGCGCAGCAACCTGCTGCTGCCGCTGCGGGCATTGCGGTCAGCGAGCATCCGCTGGAGCCTAATAAGACGAAGACGCGGCATCGCGGCGTGCATCGCTCGTTTCGCGCCATGCACGACCGCGTTCCGCTGCCGCGCGGAACGGTCGCACCGGGCCGGCCTCAGGCTGTTCCGCTCAACCAATAGGCGCATCACCCGCGGCGTTCCGATTTCGTGCCCATGCCGAGCAGCATGTGTACAACCGCCAGTATGACTGCGCCGACAAACGCCGAGCCGAATGTGTCCACATGAAATCCGGTCACCAGGCGCGATGCCAGCAACAGCACGAAGGCGTTGATCACCAGCAGGAAAATACCGAGCGTCAGGATGCTGAGGGGAAAGGTAAGGATCTTCAGCAGCAACCCGAGCGTCGCATTCAGCAGTGCGATCACCACCACAGCGATGAACGCTGAGGCCCAGCTCTGGATGTGAAACCCGGGCACAAAATAAGCGATCACGAACAGCGTGATCGCACCAATGATCCAGCGCAGCAGCAGTCCCATCAAGCGTCACCTCTTTCCACGTTTCAGAATGAGCCCTACGGTAGAGCATTTCTCGGCCGGTGTATAGGCGAAGATGCTCTAGCATGAAGGGAGCCTTGCGTCTCATCGCGATCATCCCTCTTGCATTCTCTCTCGCAGCCCCGCCCGCGTGGGCTGCGCCTCTGACTGCGGCGCAACCGGTCTCTCCGCTGCCGGATGTGCCGGCATTGCTGCGCAGCGTGGAAGCGAACCAGGCGGAGCTGGATCGGGCTCGCGAGGAATACACCTTCCGCCAGCAGCAGCGGCTGACCTTCTACGACAAGCGCGGCGAAGTGCAGCGGACGGAAGAGCGCGTCAGCAATGTCTTCTTCGTGCACGGTCAGCCGATCGAAACGCTGACCAGCAAAAATGGCAAGCCGCTAAACGCCAACGATCTGAAGAAACAGCAGGACCGCGCTACGAAAGAAGCCGTGAAGTATGCTGCGCAGCCCTATGGCCAGCCCGACAAAGACGATGTGAGCGTCTCGCGTCTGCTGACCATCACGCGATTCTCGAATCCACGCCGCGTCGTGGAAGGAGGCCGGCCGGTGATTGCAGTCGACTTCACTGGTGATCCGCATGCGAAGACACATGGACGGAACGAGGATGCCATCAAGAAAGTACGCGGAACCGTATGGATCGATGAAGCAGCGCGCGAGGTGACGCGTATGCGGGCCACTTTCGACGAGCCCCTGCGCATCGGCTTCGGAATTTTCGCTACCGTGGATGCGGGCAGCAACTTTTCTTTCGAGCAGGCGCTCATACACAACGAAGTGTGGCTGCCGACGAGAGTGGATGCGCGTTTTGACGGCAAGGCGGCACTCTTCGTCGGCTTCCACGTCGACCTCTCGATCCGCTTCGATCAGTATCAGAAGTTCAGCGCCAGCACGACCGAGCACACCGCAGCGCCCCCGCCCCGGTGAATCGGAGCGATCCTAGTTCATCGTCGGTTCGTAGCGACTCATCACGATTCCATGTAGATCGCGCCCGGCGCCGTTTGTTCGTGCATAACCTGGCCCGTTCAAAGGTTGACACCACCCAAACAATTTCAAACGCTTGGCTTGCCGAAACTTTATCGTTAACGTAACCTTCTTTCGCTGGATGGACGGTAGCATTTCAGCGTAGGAACACGGGACCGGACAGCACGCATTCCGCGAGCGTCCAAGCCAATCTTGAGACGGACGGCAGCCTGAATCCGCAGGTAAGTCTCCAGTCTGAGTCCTGCACAACTAGTTCCGCATTCATCCGCAAGACACGGGCTCACCGTGCCCGGCGGAAGCCTGAACACCTTGAAAGGGCCAGCCATGAAATTCCCAAAAACCAAATTCAGACAAAAGCTAGGTAACATCCTCCTCAGTTGCGCCTGTTGCGTGTTGCTTTGCGTTACACCAGCCTTCGCACAGCTCGACACCGGCGGTGTTACAGGAACGGTTACAGATTCAACCGGAGCGATCGTGGCAGGTGCCACCGTGAAGCTCGTGAATGAGGCCACCGGTATTGCTTCGGCTGGTGTCTCGACATCCACCGGCGCCTACTCGTTCAACGCCGTGCGTCCAGGAAGCTACACGCTGCAGGTCGAAGCGCCGGGATTTCAGACCACCGTCGATAAGAATGTCCAGGTCCACATTCAGCAGACCCAGACCATCGATATCCACCTGGCTACGGGCGCTGTCACGCAACAGGTCACGGTGACCGGAGCTGCGCCCTTGCTGCAGGCGGAAAACGGCGCCGTGGGCCAGACGATCACCGGGCAGGTCATCAACAGCATGCCGCTCAAGAGCCGCGATTGGGCCTCGCTTGCGCAGCTTTCAGCCGGCGTGGTCACCGCGCCCAAGGGCCAGCCAAGCAGTGATTCCGGAACGACGGACAGCGCCTTCTTCTCCGTGAATGGCGTGAACCTGTGGCAGAACGACTTCCGCCTGAACGGCATCAACGACAACATCGAGTTCTATGGCGGATCATCGGTAGGCAGCAATGCAGCCATTACACCTCCGCCGGATGCGATCCAGGAATTCAAGCTGCAGACCGGCAACTTCACCGCGGAGTTCGGCCACTCAACTGGAGGCGTGGTCAACGCCGCGATCAAGTCCGGCACGAACCAGTTCCACGGCGATGCGTGGGAGTACTTCCGCAACGACTATCTGGACGCGAACACATACTTCAACAAAGGCAAGAAGTCCGAGTATCGCCGCAATGTGTTCGGGGCGACCATCGGCGGTCCAGTGCGCATTCCGGGCATGTATGACGGGCGCGACAAGACCTTCTTCTTCGGTGACTATCAGGGACTGCGTCAGATCGCGCCAGTGCCTGCCACCAGCACCGTTCCTACCGCCGCGATGGTAAGCAGCGGATTTACCAATCTGCAGGACCTGATCAACTTCAACGGCGGCACCGGAACCGACGTTCTAGGCCGAAAATTTTCGCACGGAACCATTCTCGATCCTGCCACCACGCGCGCCGTCACCGCCGGCCAGGTGGATCCAGTCACAGGTCTGGTGGCGAACAAGACCGGCTATGTGCGCGATCCGTTCTACAACGGCAGCGTGGCTGGCATCACGGACTACACCGGCGCGGTCTCTCAACTCAACCTGCTGCCTGCCGGCCGGATCGATGCGAACGCCGTCAAGCTGCTAGGGGTGTATCCAGCGCCTACCTTCGCTGGACTGGCAAATAACTTCTACTGGGAGCCCAAGGAGCCCACGAACTACAACACTTACGATATCCGCATTGACGAAGCGATGAATCCAAGCAATGTTCTGTTCGGCGTCTTCGATCGCAGCATGATCGATCAGGATGTCCCCTCGTCCTTGCCGGGACTGGCGGTGGGCGAGACCGGCGGACGCCATGACAGCTTCCCGGCGTATGCCTGGGCTGTAGGCTACACGCACGTCTTTACGCCAACGTTCACCAACGATATGCACGTCGGCATGGTGCACTCCGACAAGCTGCAGCGCTCCGTCTACGGCAATACCTTCGGCATCCCGGCGAGCTTCGGCATTCCGGGAATTCCGCAAGTAGCTGAGAACGGCGGCGTGCCGCCGATCAACATCAATGGGCTGACGCATATTGGCGTCGGCAACTACACACCGACGCTGCAGTATGTCTACAGCATCGAAGGCTCAGACAACGTCACCAAGGTCTACCGCAACCACAATTTTAAGACGGGCGTGCAGGTGGACTACCTCAACGGCAACATCTCGCAGCCGCCGCAGGGACGCGGAAACTTCACCTTCAGCGGGCAGTACACCGATATCCCCAACAGCAACCAAAGCCTAAACGGCGTGGCGGATTTGCTGCTCACTCCGACGACAGCAACCGTGCCCAACGGCATCAGTAATGTGGGTGGTCTCAGCACCTATGGCGGCTCGAACGTCGCTGCGACGGTCGATGACCGCTGGTACATCGGCGCCTTCTTCCAGGATGACTGGAAAGTGCTCCCGAACCTGACACTGAATCTCGGCCTGCGCTGGGATTACTTCACTCCATATGCCGAGACCAACGGACACCAGGCGAACTTCATCCCCTCGAACGGCAACAGCGCTCCCGGCACCTACTACATGTCGAAGAAGGGTTGCGCGGTAACGCGTTCGGCGTCGTTCGATGCATTGCTGGCGCAGAACAACATCGCGCTCGATTGCATCGACAGCCTGGCACTGGGCGAGGCGCAGAAGACGAACTTCAGCCCGCGGCTCGGTTTTGCGTATCGCGTGCGGCCGGACCTTGTACTGCGTGGCGGGTATGGTATCACCTACGGATCGCTCGGAAACCTCGGCTATGGAGGCACGCTGGGCACCAACTACCCGTTCGTCTACACCGCGACCTTCAACAGCCCCGACTCGCAGCATCCGCTGCAGGTTGCGAACGGCCAGACAGCGACGCTCGAAACTGGTTTCGCAAACATCAATCTGCAGGATCCCTCGATCTACTCCGGCCAGGGGGTGAATCTGTACGGTCGGCAGTGGAACTTCCAGACGCCCTATGTGCAGACCATGAATCTGACGGTGCAGAAGCAGGTGGGCAACCACGACTCCGTCCAGGTGGGCTTCGTCGGCAGCGTAGGAAGGCACCTCGACAACCTGGGCTATTACAACGCGCCCAGCGAGATTCTGCCTACCAGCGTCAATCCGCAGAACTATGTGCCGTTTCCGAACTTCGCGCGCAACTCCACTTACGAGACCACCAACGCCACCAGCAGCTATAACTCCATGCAGGCCACCTACGAGCACCAGATGAGCGCGGGGCTTTCCATGCTGGCCAACTACACTTTTGCGAAGTGCATGAGCAACCAGCACACGCAGGCGTCGCAGAACACCCAGTATCGTGCACAGTGGTTGCCGGGATTTGGCATCAATCGCGATTACGGATTGTGCGATACCGACGCCACCCATGCTGTTCACCTGGGCGCCACGTATGCGCTTCCCGTGGGGCATGGCCGCGCGCTGCTCGGCAACAGCAACGGCGCTGTCGATGCCGTGCTCGGCGGCTGGGGCACCTATCTCATCTACACCTTCCAAAGCGGACAGCCGTTCACCGTCGGCTGCCCCACCAGCACCTCGAACTTCGGCTGCAATGCCTTCACCGTTCCGGGACAGGATCTCTATTCCGGCCCGCACAACAAGACACAGTGGCTGAACCCCGCAGCATTCAGCGTCCCCCCCGCCGCGACGGCGATCGGGCAGCAGGACTTCTCGCCACTAGGCGGCGGACCGCAGCAGGCACGCGGGCCACACTTCAACAACCTCGACGCCTCGCTCTTCAAGAACTTCCATATCTATGAGAGCGCCGGGCTTGAGTTCCGCCTGGAAGCATTCAACGCAACCAATACACCGCAGTTCGGCCAGCCCAGCAACGTGACAGGATTCAACCAATACAAGCCGGGCAATCCGGGCGGCTTCGCCGCGATCACGAGCACGCGCAACGATCAGCGGCAGGTGCAGGCGGCGCTGAAGCTCACCTTCTAACCGCTACGCTGATACGCTGAAATGAAGAGAGGGCCGCGCGCGTGCGGCCCTCTCTTCGTGGGTAAAGATGATGCGAAGCACTACTGCGGCGGAGGTGTACCCGCGTCGGGCTGAGAAGGAGGTGCGCCCTCCGCACCGCCTTGGCCGCCGTGCATGCGCTGACCGCGCCGAGCCTGCATCTTCTGCTGATCAGCTTCGTACTTTTGCTTCTGCTCGTCGTTCAAAACCGCTTCGATCTTCTGCGAGTCGGCTTCATGCATGCTCTTCATCTTCTCCATCTTGTCCTGGCGAGACGCGGAAGTATCCGAGCGCATGGTCTCCATCTGCTGCTGCTCATCCTGGAGGATGGGCTTGATCTGGCTCTGCTGATCGGCGGTGAGCTTGTACCGCTTGGTCATGTGAGCGAGGCGCTGATCGGCATCCATCCGATGGCCGCCATGATGGCCCCCCATCCCGCCGCCTTCGGTTTGCGGAGCGCTCTGCTCCGGTGCGGACCCTGCCTCCTGCGCAAGCATCACGCCGGTCGTCAGCAGCCCAGTAAGTACGAG
Organism: uncultured Acidobacteriaceae bacterium; assembly: GCA_963758545.1. Taxonomy (GTDB): domain Bacteria; phylum Acidobacteriota; class Terriglobia; order Terriglobales; family Acidobacteriaceae; genus KBS-83. The sequence continues at coordinate 494,422 of CAVWVY010000004.1, forward strand.
ACTACACAGTTGCCGTTTCATTGTTAGTGTTTCCTCCGTGTTCTTTTACCAACTCCCAAGTGGCGGGCCGGGATTCGGTTCCGGCAGACGACCGTCCATCCACGCACGGCGCCTTTCGTCAGCGTCGAACTTACGTTTCTGCTTCTCATTCAAAATCGCGCGGATCTCTTGCTGGCTCGCCTCATGGAGTGTGGCGAATTCCGCGCGCTTGTTCGCGGCCGACATGTAAGTATCTGCCCCGACGGTTTGCATGTCCTGCTGCTGGTCCAGGAGAATGGCTTGCATTTGGGATTGCTGATCCGCAGTGAGCTTATAGCGCCGTGTCATGTGGGTAAGGCGCTTGTCGAATTTCGCAGAGAGAGAAGCAACGACAGCGGCGCCACCACTGGCTGGTACCTGGGTGCTTTGCCGTTGCGGAGCGGACATGACGCCGGCTGCCAGCAATCCAGTAAGGGCGAGATTACACAACTGCCAGTGCATCGTTGGGTTTCCCTCCACACTCCTATCAACCCAAGCCGCCGTTCTGGGTTGCGGAGCTGACCGCACGGTCGGATGAGGCGAATTCGGGACACCCGCGCGCGACGCGTTCAGACATGAGTAGCCTTGGCAAGCACGGTCTGCCAGTTGAATGGACGGGGGGAAGTGAGGAAAGAGTTTCCCGCAAAAGTGCAGAAAAGCAAAAAGCCCGCTCCGAAGAGCGGGCTTTTCAATGCTAATGCCGGCGATTACCTAATCTCCCACACACTTTCGCGTGCAGTACCATCGGCCCGACGAGGCTTAACTTCCGTGTTCGGGATGGGAACGGGTGTGACTCTCGCGGTATGCTCACCGGCAAGCTGGGTGCAGCGCCTGGCAGGAGGTTCCCCACAGCCATCTCTCAGTACACACGGGCAGTTTCTCCCCGGAACAGAAATGGCAAACTGGCGCCACAAACTTGCATTTGAACGAATTGCATTGGGCGTGCGCTCTAACTGCACTCAAGGCTTGTTTGTTGAGTATCTTCTGACAGCGGATTTGCTGCGCAGAATTAATTCTATGGACAAGCCGAACGGGCGATTAGTACTGGTAAGCTACGCGCATTACTGCGCTTCTACCTCCAGCCTATCAACCAGGTGGTCTTCCTGGGCCCTTCTTTTCCCTTTTGGGTTGGGAGATCTCATCTTGGGGCGTGCTTCCCGCTTATATGCATTCAGCGGTTATCACAACCGAACTTCGCTACCCAGCCGTGCCCTTGGCAGGACAACTGGAACACAAGAGGTTCGTCCATCCCGGTCCTCTCGTACTAAGGACAGCCCCCCGCAAATCTCCTACGCCCACAGCAGATAGGGACCGAACTGTCTCGCGACGTTCTGAACCCAGCTCACGTACCGCTTTAATAGGCGAACAGCCTAACCCTTGGAACCTTCTACAGCTCCAGGATGCGATGAGCCGACATCGAGGTGCCAAACCGGAGCGTCGATATGAACTCTTGGCTCCGATCAGCCTGTTATCCCCGGCGTACCTTTTATCCGTTGAGCGATGGCCCTTCCATACAGAACCACCGGATCACTAAGGCCTGCTTTCGCATCTGCTCGACTTGTAGGTCTCACAGTTAACCACTCTTATGCCTTTGCACTCGACGACTGATTTCCAAACAGTCTGAGAGTAGCTTCGCGCGCCTCCGTTACAATTTAGGAGGCGACCGCCCCAGTCAAACTACCCGCCTAACTATGTCCCTCTCCCGGATCACGGGAGCAGGTTAGAATCACAACACTCACAGGGTGGTATCTCACCGGTGGCTCCACCAAGCCCAAGAGCCTGGTATCAAAGCCTCCCACCTATCCTGCGCAGTAAGAGTCATAATTCATAGTTAAGGTGTAGTAAAGGTGCACGGGGTCTTTCCGTCTAGCTGCGGGTAACCGGCATCTTCACCGGTACTACAAGTTCGCCGAGCAACTCGTTAAGACAGTCGTACGATCGTTACGCCATTCGTGCAGGTCGGAACTTACCCGACAAGGAATTTCGCTACCTTAGGACCGTTATAGTTACGGCCGCCGTTCACCGGGGCTTCAATTCAAAGCTTCGCCTTGCGGCTAACCTCTCCTTTTAACCTTCCGGCACCGGGCAGGCGTCAGCCCCTATACGTCGTTTTCGACTTAGCAGAGACCTGTGTTTTTGTTAAACAGTCGCCGTACGCGTTTCACTGCGGCCCCCTCGCGCTTGCACGCTAACGGGGCGCTCCTTCTCCCGAAGTTACGGAGCTAATTTGCCGAGTTCCTTAACAAGCTTTCACTCGAGCGCCTTTGGATATTCTCCTCGTCTACCTGTGTCGGTTTGTGGTACGGTTCCCAGCCCTTCTCCTTAGAGGATTTTCTTGGCAGCGTGAACTCACCAGCTTTCGGCCATACGGCCTACTGCTTTACGCCTCACTGTTAAGCTCCGACGGATTTGCCTATCGGAACCAGCTTACGCATATCGAACCTCATAGCCATATGAGGCCCTGGTTATCCTTCTGCGTCTCCCCATCGTCAAACGATGGTCTGGGAGGTCCGGAATATTAACCGGATGTCCATCAGCTACGCCTTTCGGCCTCGCCTTAGGGACCGCCTAACCCTGAGCGGATTAACCTTCCTCAGGAAACCTTAGACTTTCGGCGTGAAGGGTTCTCACCTTCATTATCGCTACTTATGCCGGCAGGGTCTCTTCGCAACGCTCCACCAGTCTTCTCAGTCTGGCTTCAATGCTGTTGAGAATGCTCTCCTACCACGCACACCATAAGTGTGCATCCGCTGCTTCGGTGTACAGTTTTAGCCCCGTTGTATTGTCGGCACCGGACCGCTTGACCAGTGAGCTATTACGCTTTCTTTAAAGGATGGCTGCTTCTAAGCCAACCTCCTGGCTGTCTGGGCGTTCCGACTTCCTTTCCCACTTAACTGTAACTTGGGGACCTTAGCAGGCGGTCTGGGCTGTTTCCCTCTCGACTATGAAGCTTAGCCCCCACAGTCTGACTGCCGGGCTGGTTGTCACTGGCATTCGAAGTTTGGTTGGATTCAGTAAGCCGGAAAGCCCCCTAGTCCATCCAGATCTCTACCACCAGTGCAAATCACCCGACGCTAGCCCTAAAGCTATTTCGGAGAGAACGAGCTATCACGGAATTTGATTAGCCTTTCACCCCTACCCTCAGCTCATCCGAGCTTTTTTCAACAAACACCGGTTCGGTCCTCCAGTGGGTGTTACCCCACCTTCAACCTGGCCAAGGGTAGATCATCCCGCTTCGCGTCTATTCCTGCCAACTGAACGCCCTGTTCAGACTCGCTTTCGCTTCGGCTCGCTTACGCTTAACCTTGCTGACAAGAATAACTAGCCGGCTCATTATGCAATAGGCACGCGGTCAGGCATTCGCTTGCGCGCATAGCCCTCCCACTGCTTGTAGGCACACGGTTTCAGGTACTTTGTACTCCCCTCGCAGGGGTGCTTTTCACCTTTCCCTCACGGTACTGGTTCACTATCGGTCAGAAACGAGTATTTAGCCTTACGGGATGGTCCCCGTGGATTCAAGCAGGGTTTCACGTGCCCCGCCTTACTCAGGTATCCGCTTCGAGTCCAGATGGCTTTCGTCTACACGCCTGTCACGCTCTATGGATCGGCTTTCCATCCGATTCGACTAACCACTGGATTGGTAACTCTACTGTTGCGGACCCTACAACCCCCGCTGCACCGAAATGCTACGGGTTTGGGCTATTCCGAGTTCGCTCGCCACTACTATCGGAATCGAGGTTTCTTTCTCTTCCTCCAGGTACTGAGATGGTTCACTTCCCTGGGTTCGCTCACTCCTGCCTATGTATTCAGCAGGGTGTTCTTGAGGTTTGCTCAAGTGGGTTTCCCCATTCGGAGATCTCCGGATATAACGCCTGTGTGCGGCTCCCCGGAGCTTATCGCAGCTTGCCACGTCCTTCTTCGCCTGTTTCTGCCAAGGCATCCACCGTGCGCCCTTAGTAGCTTGACCATAGAATTAATTCCGCGCAGGAGACGATCGTGCTGCCTCTTGCTGGAGATTCCATGCATATTTCCGCCTGTGCGCCTAACGGGGTACGATCCCCGCTTACGCACTCTATCTAAAGACACTCAACTAACCAGCCTTACTTAACCCAAACTTGATAGGGCAAGTAAGCTGCTCAGCCTTGTATGCAATTTACCCAATGCAATTCGTTGTCAAATAACAGAACGCTGCTCCTAAGCAGCGCGCGCCATGAGGCGCTCTCGAACATAACTCCCGAAGGAGCCTGCTCAAAGGTCAGCCTCTTCCACCCGGAAGAAGTTCACCTTTGAGCATTGGACACAAGACTTGGTGGAGCTGATCGGGATCGAACCGATGACCCCCTGCTTGCAAAGCAGGTGCTCTCCCAGCTGAGCTACAGCCCCATCTAGATTCCGATAAGGATGGTGGGCCTGGGTAGATTCGAACTACCGACCTCACCCTTATCAGGGGTGCGCTCTAACCAACTGAGCTACAGGCCCCAGTCCGGACCCATGCACCCAAAGGCACACAGCCCGACTTGGTTAGTCTCTTCTTGTCCAAAAGTTTCGAGGACCAGGTTGAACATGCTGAGCAGCTACGCCGCTCGTGACCATCGATGTTGAGATCTGAAAGTCCGAAGACTTCGAAAGCCCGAAGGCTTAACAGGCAGAGAAGGCCTGATTCAAGCTCCTCTTTGGCCCGGTGGTCCAGGACAAGAGGGTGATAGCCGGACCTACGCGCTGCTCAGACTTTGCAGTCAGAGCAGTCCGCGATCGCGGATACGTAAGTCAAACTATACGTTTCTCTCTTAGAAAGGAGGTGATCCAGCCGCAGGTTCTCCTACGGCTACCTTGTTACGACTTCACCCCAATCATGAATTACACCTTGGACGGCTGCTCCCTTGCGGTTAGCTCACCGGCTTCTAGTGCAACCCACTTTCGTGATGTGACGGGCGGTGTGTACAAGGCCCGGGAACGTATTCACCGCGGCATTCTGATCCGCGATTACTAGCGATTCCAGCTTCATGGAGTCGAGTTGCAGACTCCAATCCGAACTGAGGCCGGCTTTTTCCGATTAGCTCCCCCTCACGGGTTTGCGACGGTTTGTACCGGCCATTGTAGCACGTGTGTAGCCCTGGACATAAAGGCCATGAGGACTTGACGTCATCCCCGCCTTCCTCCCCGTTATCCGAGGCGGTCTCACCAGAGTGCTCAACTAAATGGTAGCAACTGGTAACAAGGGTTGCGCTCGTTGCGGGACTTAACCCAACATCTCACGACACGAGCTGACGACAGCCATGCAGCACCTATATAGCGGCCCATTGCTGGGCGCCGATATTTCTACCGGATTCCACTACATTTCGAGCCCAGGTAAGGTTCTTCGCGTTGCGTCGAATTAAACCACATGCTCCACCGCTTGTGCGGGCCCCCGTCAATTCCTTTGAGTTTCAGCCTTGCGACCGTACTCCCCAGGCGGATCGCTTAACGCGTTAGCTTCGGCACGGCGGGATTGGGTACCCGTCACACCAAGCGATCATCGTTTAGGGCTAGGACTACCAGGGTATCTAATCCTGTTTGCTCCCCTAGCTTTCGCGCCTCAGCGTCAGTTGTGGTCCAGTGAGCCGCTTTCGCCACAGGTGTTCCTCCTGATATCTACGCATTTCACCGCTACACCAGGAATTCCACTCACCTCTCCCACACTCAAGCCAGATAGTTTCCTGTGCAGACTTCGAGTTGAGCCCGAAGATTTCACACAAGACTTATCCGACCGCCTACGCGCCCTTTACGCCCAATAATTCCGAACAACGCTCGCCCCCCTCGTATTACCGCGGCTGCTGGCACGAAGTTAGCCGGGGCTTCTTCTTCCGGTACCGTCATAATCGTCCCGATCGAAAGGAGTTTACGTCCCAAGGGACTTCATCCTCCACGCGGCGTTGCTGCGTCAGGGTTTCCCCCATTGCGCAAAATTCCCCACTGCTGCCTCCCGTAGGAGTCTGGACCGTGTTTCAGTTCCAGTGTGTCCGTGCGCCCTCTCAGGCCGGATACAGATCACCGTCTTGGTGGGCCATTACCCCGCCAACTAACTAATCTGCCGCGACCCCCTCCTAAAGCGAATTGCTCCTTTGACCCGTAGGTATTATGCGGTATTAGCCCCGGTTTCCCGAGGTTATCCCCCACTCAAGGGTAGGTTAGTCACGTGTTACTCACCCGTGCGCCACTTTACTCATGGATTGCTCCACTTTCTCGTTCGACTTGCATGTGTTAGGCACGCCGCCAGCGTTGATTCTGAGCCAGGATCAAACTCTCGTTTGAAACTGATTCCGTGCTATCCCAGGACGGAGGTCCGGGATAGGCACGCACTCTCCGGAGCTCGAAAGTCCGGAGAGATTTACCTTGTGAGAATGATCAAGCCTATTCCTGCTGATCTCTCACGACTGGCACGTTCAACCTGATTGTCAAAGATCCGGAACGGTATCCGCCTTAGCGGGCCGCTTTTGGATCGAGATCTACGACGAATCCGTCGCAGGCCCTCGAACTTGCGTGCTGTCGGCTCCGCTGCACTCAGTGCAGCTCAGAACCGCTTTTTGCGCACTTGCCAACACTATCCTAGTGTTGCACTGTCGTCAATCCCATTCCCTGGATTTTCATCGACGACTCAGCAGCGCACAGCACAAAACTCTGAAAGATCGTAGCTCCGTATCGCTCTCAAGCGAGGAGTGGCCATGGGGCCGTCAGCGAGCCATTCAGCCCGGCTGACTACTGCAGGAGATGTTCGGGTTTCTTGGGCTACTGCCCGGCGAACATGACTGCCGGTTTCCATCGGCTTTCAGCCAATCTCGAAACCAGCTTCCTTGCGACTGCTTCGTTAGTGTACCAAGAATTTGCTTCCGTGACAACCTGCGTCGGATCGCACTCAGTTCACTTACGAGCAGCAATTCGGATACTACCGGCACCCCGGACCGAACGCAACTCCGGCGTTGTTGAAAAGGGCGCTTTGCTGTTGAAATCACGCCGTCGAGCTTCAGCCGCTCTCACTGCCGGGTGAGCTTGAGTGTTCGCAGCATGCGCTCATAGATCGGTCGCAGCGCGGGGAAATCCGCATCCGGCGCGACAAAGATCACATAGCGCAAGGTCCCACCCTGTTCCGGTAGCGCCACGATCCAGTCGCGCTCCGTGCCGCCCCCTGCCCCGCCGGTGTTGGTCGCCTCCAGCGCCCGCCCGCGCACCTGGTTCACCACCACATCCGAAGCTGCACCCGGCTTCAGTTGCGGGTTCTGCTGTTGCAACTGCGCTAGAAGCTGGTCCATCTCCATCGACGTATCCCCCAGCTTTGGTGGCTGGAATCGTCCGCTCAGCATGCCATAACCTACCGCGTTATTGGCATTTACGCCGCCCTCCGGGGCTATCAGCGAGGACGTCCCCGAACTCGCCCCCTTCCAGTTCCCTGGATACTGAATGGTGAATCCGTCCCCCTGAAGCACCTGCCAGTCTCCCTGGGGCGTCCAATCGGCTGCCGTCAGCCGTGCCAGCGCGTTTGCCGCGGTCTGGGACTCAGGTGGCGCGGCCGCATTCCCGCCGCCCTGCTTCCAGACGCCGGCCGCCACCTGCTTCGCGGTGTAGGGATGCATCCCGGCGGCGATCTTCTTCATGCGCGCGAACTCCGGGCTGGTCTTGATGTACTTGGCCTTGGGCGGCAGGCTGTCGATCTCGTCGTTCACATATCCGACGCGGTTGCCGGGATTGGGATGGTCGCTCAGGAACTGCGAGCCGCCCTCGCCATACTTGCCCTGGATCACCTCGAAGAACTGCGGCAGCGCCCGCGGGTCATATCCCGCGTCGTAGAGAATGTCGGTGCCCATCAGGTCGGCCTGCTTTTCGGCGTCACGCGACATGCGCAGGAACGAGAGTCCCGCCGTGAGACCGATGCCCTGCTGGACGACTGCCCCGGCTGCTCCTCCAAGAGCAATCCCCGCAGCGATCTGACCCAGACCCGCTAACAGACTGGGCGTGCGCTGTTTGGTGATGTTGCAGGTGGAATGGCGCTGCGCCACGTGCGAGATCTCGTGTGCCATCACGCCGGCCAGTTGCGCCTCTGTCTCCGCGGCCTGGATTGTGCCCAGGTTCACGAAGATCGAGCCTCCGGGCAGCGCGAAGGCGTTGATGTCTTCTTCATTCACAACGTGGAAGTTATAGGGCCATTTGTAGCCGGGAGCGTACTTCACCAGCTTCATCCCAAGCTGCTCGACATATTGGCTCACCGGGTCGGTGTCCGGAAGTACGGGCATCTGTTTCCAGACTTGCGCCGCCACCTTCTGCCCTTCGGTGATCTCCTGCTGCTCGGTAAAGGCGTTCTTGCAGGGACGCGGCTGGAAGCGCGCCCAGGCACAGGGTGAGACCAGCAGCAACAGGGCCGCCAGTACGTTTTTCGTCCAATACGTCATGTCCCTCATTCGATGCTCGCAGTTATTGTCTTGCGATCACGCCCAGGTCGGTCAAGCCGTTGACGAAGAACTGCACGGCGAGAGCAACCAGCAGCAGGCCCATGATGCGTACCAGGATTCGTATGCCGGTATCGCCCATGACGCGGCGGATGCGGTCCGCGCCGACCAGCACGCCGTAGCTGGCCCATGCCGTGATGGCGATCGAGCCGAGAATCGCGATCCACTCCCATAGCTTCGCTGCCTGGCCCACCAGCACCATCACGCTGGAGATGGCACCCGGCCCGCTCAGCATCGGAATGCCCAGCGGCATGATGCCCACGTCCTCCTTGGCCGCTGCGTCCTCCGTTTCGCCGGAAGTCTCCTGCGTGGGCGAGCGCTTCGCCTCCAGCATGTCGATGCCGATCAACAGCAGGATGAGGCCGCCGGCAATCTCGAAGGCCGGCAGCGTGATACCGAACATGCGGAAGATCAGCTTGCCGATCAGCGCGAAGCTGGTGAGTACGATGAAGCAGGTAATCGCGCCCCGCCGGGCAGTGCGGGCACGGCTCTTCCTATCCTCGCCTGCGGTGACCGCCATGAAAGTCCCGATGGCCGCGAAGGGATCGACCAGGAAGAAGATCGAAGAGAGCGCCAGCACCGAAAAGCGTACGTAATCCGACTCCCTGATTTCATGCAGCGCGCTCGTAGCAGGACCGAAGAGCATCGTTCACCCTCAGGCGACATTGTCGCCCATGATCCGCTTGGCTATCGGGCAATGTTCGATTTCGGACAGTTCCCGATGGCAACGGACACTCTTGCCTGCTCTCCCGAGACTGATTGCCTCTGTTGCATTCAGCGCAGCGGCGGCCTCTCGCGTGCAATACGAATCTGTTCCCGTATGCTCTCTCTGGAGGCTAGTCAATGTCCGGTCTCGTCCAGGATTTGCGCCAGGCGGTACGCCAGCTTCGCCGTTCCCCCGGATTCGCGGCATTGGCGATCATCACGCTTGCGCTGGCTATCGGTGCCAATACAGCGATGTTCACCGTGGCTGAGGACATTCTGCTGCGGCCGCTTCCCTATGCCGATGCGGGACGGCTCACCGTCATCAACACCACCAACGACGCGCAGCACACCTCCACTTCCTGGCTGAACTACCGCGAGATCCGCGATCAGGCCACCCATACCTTCTCCGACGTGGGTGTGTACTCAGAGGATGTGGGCGTGGTCGAGGGCGGCCCAGCCGCATCCTCGGCTTCCGCGAGCGACGTGGCGCCGACCTCCGTTGTGTCTCCGAACGTCAGCCCGAACATCTTCTCCATGCTTGGCGTCCAGCCCCTGCTCGGCCGCACCTTTACGAAAGAGGAAGGCGAAGCGAATGGTCCGAAGGTCGTGCTGCTCTCCGAAGGCTTGTGGCGCGAGGCGTTCCATGCGAACCGCAATATCGTCGGTGAGACCGTCCGCGTCAACAACCAGGCGCGTACAGTCGTCGGCGTCATGCCGGCCTCTTTCCGCTTTCCCGAAGGCATGGGTTCGGACCTCCGTAAGGGCATCTGGCTGCCGATGCAGCCGACACCGCTGATGTTGAGCGAGCGTGGCTACTCCTTCGATTACATCGTCGGGAAGCGTCGGCCCGGCGTCACCATCGAGCAGGCGCAGGCGGAGCTCGACCGTACGACGCGCAGCATGATGGCGGCAAATCCCAAGAAGCTGCACCCCGACTTCAAGCTGCATGCAATTCCCTATCTGGAGACGGTCACTGGCAAGGTGCGTCCGGTCTTTTTCGGGTTGGTAGCCGCGCTCGGCATGGTCCTGCTGATCGCATGCGCGAATGTCGCAAACCTGATGATCGCGCGCTGCCTCGGCCGGCAGCAGGAATTCGCCGTGCGCTCGGCCATGGGCGCGCCGCGCGGACGGCTGATCCGCGGCATGCTGGTCGAAGGTGGCCTGCTTTCGGCGCTCGGCTGCGGTCTCGGCGTTGCGCTGGCCTGGCTTATACTCGCGGCGATTCACAAGCTGCCCGCGGATACAATCCCCCGCGCGGAGGCGATCACGCTCGACTGGACCGTGATCCTGGTCCTCGCCGCAATCACCACCCTGACAACCCTGCTCTCATCCATTCTTCCGGCCGTGCTGGTGGCGCGCACGCATCCGCAGCGCGCATTGCAGACGGCCTCGCGCGGCCTGGGGACGCGCAGCGTCTCCAACCGGCTCACCCACGCGCTCGTCATCGGAGAGGTTGCGCTCTCGACGCTCTTGCTCATCGCGACCGGTCTGCTCTTCCATACGCTCTGGAACCTGCAGCACACTGACCTCGGCTTCACGACAGAGCGCATCACGGGCTTCACCGTAATGCCCTCCGATGCTGCTGGCTTTTCCGGCATGTCCGTCTCCGCCGACACCGAGCATGCGCCAGTCTCCAACGCCGTCACCACCTATGGACCAGTGCTGGACCGTCTTCGCAACGCACCCGGCGTCGAGGATGCCGCGCTCGTCACCGCGCCACCGCTCTCCGGCATCCAGATGGGGACCAGCCTGCGCATTGTTGGCGAGCCGGAAGACGACGCGCACAATTACAACGCGCGCATGACTGCGGCGAGCCCGGGGTATGCGCGCATGCTGGGCACACCGGTGCTGCGCGGCCGCATGATCTCCCAGAGCGATACGGCCGCGGCCCCGTACGTCATCGTGATCAATGAGACGTTGGCGCGGAAGATCTTCGGCACACGCGATCCGCTGGGCCACCGGATCAACCTCGGCGGCAAGGATACCGGCATGATCAAGCCGTACACGATTGTCGGTGTGCTGGGTGATCAGAAGGACGCAGCGATCGGGAAACCGGCCTCTCCCCTGCTACTGCTCCCCTACCAGCAGATCCCGACCACGTCGTTGTTTTATCCCGCACTGCTCAAGACGGTAGTAAACATGCTGGTGAAGACACGGGGCGACGTTGCGGTCGCGCCGATCGCGCGCTCAGTTTTCCACGAGCAGGCTCCGGACTATGCGCTTGACAACTTCCAAACACTCAGCGAGACAGTGAACCAGAGCGACTTCACTAACCGGCTGGGCCTATACGTCACTGCAGCATTTGCAGCTCTGGCAGCGCTGATGGTCATCACCGGTCTCTACGGAGTGCTGGCGCAACTGGTCGGCTATCGGCGGCGGGAGATCGGTATCCGGCTGGCGCTCGGGGCACCGCGCGCATCCGTCCTGCAAATGGTGCTGCGCCAGGGTGCGGCGATGATCGCGGTCGGCCTCGTCGTGGGACTCGTGCTCTCGGCGATCAGCGGGCGCCTGCTCGCAGGCTTTCTCTATGACGTCCGAGCATCCGATGTGTGGACATACGCGGGCGTTCTGCTCAGCCTGTGCCTGATCGGCGCGGCCGCCTCCTACATTCCGGCATGGCGCGCCTCGCTGATCCCGCCGGTGGAAGCACTGCGCGACGAATAGAGCGTCACGCTGGCCAACCATCCCAGAGGTGCCGCTCCACAGCATCCGGGTCGAACACTACTGTGCTTTTCGTGTTGATCACCATCACGGGCCGGTCCATGAGACGGAAGCGCGGCCACGCCGGCGTGTTGGCGAGCGACGGCGCGCGGCCGAAAATGAAGTCGACCCATGCGCTGTGCACCGAATGCATCAGAGCATCATGTGCGGCGTCCCCGTTTGTATCGCCCCAGACGAAGCTCAACTCCTGCGTATGCGGCACTTCGCCCGCCAGCGGACCCTTCGCGCGAGGATAGTCGAAGCGGTAGAGATACGTTTCTCCTCCGCTGCCGGCGCGCGCCTCCGCCACACGAACGGTAGGGATCCAATATTCTTCCGCAGTCAGCAGCCGCACCTTGCGTTGTTCTACGGTGAGATTCGGAAAGAGCGCGTCGTACTTTGGCTTCATTGCATGGATGAGGTCCATCTTTGCGTTCTGGATTTCACGCGGGCCGACCGGTTGATGGAGCGCAGCTCCACGCACGAAAAAGCTGCTCTCGTCATGATTGCTGCCGATCAACAGGCGCACTTTCCGTGAAGAGCCCGAGCGCAAATATTCGAGCGGCGAACGTTCGAGCACGACGTCATCCACCGTCACGCGAAATGGAAAAGCGCCGAGCCTTCTAATCAGGGCGCGCTGCGCATTCAGCAACTGATCGACCGGCATGGCTCGCAGTGTGCCGGCGTTTTCGGCGTTGAGCCCAGCGCATTCGAGGAACTGCTGCGTCAGCATCCTGGCGCTTTCACGCGTGTGATACGTCTGGCCGCTCCCGCTCTCCATGACCGCCTGCCCAAAAAGTCCGGCAGCCTCAGGCGCGCCCATCAATGCGCAGGTATCCTTCGCGCCAGCGCTTTCTCCGCCCACCGTGATGCGATCGGGATCGCCGCCAAAGGCCGCGATATTCTGGCGCACCCAGTGCAACGCCAGAATCTGGTCGCGAAGGCCGTTGTTTCCGGAGCCCGCGTAGGTGTCGCCCAACTCCGGAGAAACGTCGAGAAAGCCCAGCGCGCCCACGCGATATGCGGGCGTAACGCAGACAACTCCGCTCCGCGCGAAGTGCGACCCATCCGCGATGCCGCCCGTCGCGCCGGCCGTGTTCCCGCCACCGTAGATCCAGACCAGGACCGGATGCGGGCCCGGTGTGGCCGGCGTCCATACATTCAGATAGAGGCAGTCCTCGCTGATGTTCGCGCGGCGCAGTTGGACCGGCGCCGGAGCATACTTCAACGCGCGCCGAATGCCCCTCCACGCACGGACCGGGCGCGGCGGCAGGAAGCGCAGCGGTCCAACCGGCGGCTCTGCGAATGGGACGCCGAGGAAAGCGATGGTATCTCCCGTGCGCTTCCCTTGCAGCTTGCCCAAGGATGTCTCAACCACATCGGACGATGGCGGCGCAGCGGATGCACCACTCGGCATTGCTAGCCCGAACGCAGCAGCAGTTGCCGCTGACAGAAATTTCCTGCGATTCAAATTCACCATCCGTTCCCACCAGCAGCCTACAGGGGCGGACGCAAGGCCGCCCCCCTCCCCTATAATCGAGGCAGAACGATCCCCAAGTTCGCCACCAAGGAGTGCGCATGCCGATCCAGACCACGGCCAACATCTGGCACAACGGAAAACTGATTCCCTGGGAGAAGGCGCAGGTGCACGTGATGAGCCACGTGCTGCACTATGGCTCGTCGGTCTTCGAAGGCCTTCGCTGCTACAAGCAGCCGGAGGGCGCCGCCATCTTCCGGCTGTCGGACCACATGCAGCGCCTGCTCGACTCTGCGCACATCTATCGCATGGACCTGGGCTACACGCTCGAACAGCTCAACGCAGCCGTTGTTGAGCTGGTGGAGGCGAATGGTATCGCGCCCTGTTACGTGCGGCCCATCTCCTTCCGCGGCTACGGCGAAATTGGCGTGAACCCGAAGGGCTGCCCGGTGGAGACCTACATCGCGAACTTCCCCTGGGGCAAATACGTTCCCGGCGATGCCGGCGCGGATGTCTGCATCTCCTCCTGGAATCGGCTCGCGCCCAACACCATGCCTTCCATGGCCAAGGCCGGCGCAAATTACATGAACTCGCAGCTCATCCGCATGGAAGCCGACCTGAACGGCTACAACGAAGGCATCGCGCTCGACGTGAATGGCTATCTCTCCGAGGGCTCAGGCGAAAACCTCTTCGTCGTGCGCGGCTCGACCATCTACACCACGCCGGTTGCCAACTCCATCCTCACCGGCATCACTCGCGACTCAGTGCTCACGCTGGCGCGTCATCTCGGCATTCCGGTGGTTGAGCAGGCGCTGCCGCGCGAGATCCTCTACATCGCCGACGAGGTCTTCTTCACCGGCACCGCGGCGGAGGTCACGCCAATCCGCTCGGTCGATCGCATCCTGGTGAAAGACGGCAAGACCGGTCCCATCACCCATCAGCTTGCGGAGGAGTTCTTCGGCATCGTGAACGGCACGCGCCCGGACCGCTACAACTGGCTTACGCCGGTGAATGTGCGGGCAGCAGAGCCGGTCGGCGCCTGATCGCCATAGATCACAAATGAAAGGCCGGACACCATCGAATGTTCGGCCTTTCGTTTTGAGCGTCATCCCGACAAAGCGCAGCCGAGGGATCTGCTCACACTCCCGCAAAGTTGCTACTGAACCGGATTCCCCGAGGCGTCGCGATACTCAATCGGCCCCAGGTTCAGCTCCTTCAATCCCGGTTCGATCTTGGCGCGATCTCCTACGGCGACCACAATCATCTGCTTGGGATGAATGTGATCGACGGCTGCCTGCGTGACCTGCTGTGGTTTCACTTGCGGCGAGTTCCGCCGGCAATGTCGCGTAGTAGTTGTCCGGCAGTTTGTAGATGAAGAGCTGGCCTATCCTTGCGGATGTGCCCTTCGCTGCTTCAAAGTGCCCGGGCAGCGAGCGCATCTGGGAGTCCTGTGCGAGCTTCAACTCCGTCACAGTGGGGGGATCGGCGGTGATGCGATCGAGTTCGGAGAAGAGTTCCTTCGCCGCTGGCGCCGTTACATCCGTGCGCACCTGCGCTCCTGCATAGAGGGGCCCGCCAAAGCGATTGAAGCGAAGTCCGAAAACGCTCCGTAGGTGTAACCGTGCTGCTCGCGCAGATTCATGTTGATGCGCGAGGAGAAGAGGCCGCCGAGCACGTCGTTCATGATCAGGATGCTGGGATAATCAGGCGTGGAGCGCGGAACGCCCAGCCCGAAGGCGACGCAGCACGGTCTGCGGCGAACCCGGCTTGTCGACGATGATGATCTTGCGTTCCGGCGTGATCGGATCGGGAACAGATGTGGCGGCAGCGGCAGAGTCATCCTTCCAGACCCCAAAATACTTGTCCGCCTGCTCACGCGCCTCCTTCTCGGTGATATCACCGGTTAGCACCAGAGCGGCCGTCTGCGGACCGTAATGTGCATTCCAGAAGTCAGATAAATCACCACGCGCGATGGACTTGACAGAAGCGGTGGTTCCGACCGCAGGGTAGCCATATGGCGAGTCGCCGTATAACGCCTTGACCCCCACACGCAGAGTTGCGGCAATTGGATCGTCGCCCTCCTGCAGGATCGCCGTCAATTGCTCTTTGCGTACGCGGTCGACCTCTTCCTGCGCAAATGCGGGATGTTCGATCACATCCGAGAGCAGGTCGAAGGTCGCATCGGTCGTGTTACTCAGCGCGTCGATGGTCGTGTTGGCGCTGTCCACGTCGGCTTTCGATTTCAGTGTCACGCCAAGATGATCTGCGGCATCGGCAATCTCCGTAGCCGAGCGGTCACGCGTGCCTTCAGTCAACATTCGCGCCGTAAACCCGGAGAGTCCAGGCTTGTTCGCAGGATTCGCATCGCCTCCGGCCAACGTGATGACACTCGCGTTGATCACCGGCAGCGAGTGGTCCTCAACCAGATAAACATGCAGTCCGTTGTCGAGCGTGAAGACCTTCGGCACCGGCAAATGTGCCGCAGGCAGCGGTCCGGCCGTGGGCGGCGTCTTGCGCCAGTCCTGCGCTGTTTCGAATGATCCGGGGTATGGATTCTCCACCTTCACGTTGGCATCGGTGTCCGCCGGGCTGCGCGGCACGTCCTGCGTCACCTTCTCGCCCTGGACAGTCGTCACGACCACACTCTTCGCATCGACCAGATCAGTCTGCGCCAGCTTCCGCACAGAGGCGACCGAGACATGCTGGAAGCGCGCGACGTCCTTCGAGAGATAACCGGGATCGCCGGTGTAGTAGTTGTAGTAGTCCATGCGGTCGGCCACGCCACCGAAGCCGCCCAGGCGCTGCAGGCCGCTAATCAGGCCGGTAAGGTGCGTGTTGCGCGCACCATCGAGTTCCGCCTGTGTGGGGCCTTGTTCCCGGATCGCCTTCAATTCGATCTCGATCTCGCGTTGCAGGTCCTCCGGCTTGATACCGGGGCGCGCAATCACATCGCATTCCGCTACAGATCCCAGGCGCAGCGAGTCCAGCGTGCAGTCCGCACTCTGCGCAATCTGTTTGTCGTAGACAAGTTTGCGATACAGCCGGCTGGCCTTGCCGCCGCCCAGAATCGCCATCAGCATCTCGGCATCGGCATCGCCGGGCTGAAAGGCCGGAGGCATCAGCCACGCAAAGCTCACCTCCGGCAGTTGTACTGTATCTGTAACAGTGGCGGTCCTCTGGCTCGTGATGGGCGGAGTCTTCACCGTGACCGGCGGCGGCTCTGGGCCCTTCGGAATCGGGCCGAAATACTTCTCCACCAACTGCTTCAGCTTGACCTTGTCGAAGTCCCCGGCAATCGCAAGGTT
Organism: uncultured Acidobacteriaceae bacterium; assembly: GCA_963758545.1. Classification (GTDB taxonomy): domain Bacteria; phylum Acidobacteriota; class Terriglobia; order Terriglobales; family Acidobacteriaceae; genus KBS-83. The sequence goes on from CAVWVY010000004.1 coordinate 511,104, forward strand.
CGCATTGTTCGGCGTGTAGTAGTTGTGGAAGAAGTTGCGAATATCCAGCAGGCGCGCAGATTCGATGTCGGCATGGGAGCCGATCACCGATGCGTAATAGGGATGGTCTTCTGGAAAGAGCAGGTGATACACCTTCTCCTCGCTCAACTGGTATGGCTGGTTCTCACCCTGACGGCGCTCATTGCGCACCACATCGCGCTGGTTGGTCAGCTTCTCGCGGTCCAGCTTCTCCAGCAGGAAGCCCATGCGATCGCTTTCTAGCCACAGCGCCAATTCCGTTTCATTGCTGGGAACGGTCTCGAAGTAGTTGGTGCGGTCAAAATCCGTGGTCCCATTGATGTCGGTCGCGCCGGCGCCTTCGAGATAGCGGATGTGCGCCTTCTCGCCCACATGCTCGGAGCCCTCGAACATCATGTGTTCGAACAGATGCGCGAAGCCGGTGCGGCCCTTCGCCTCATTCACCGGCCCAACGTGGTACCACAGGTCCACGGCGACCAGCGGCAAACGATGGTCTTCATGCAGCAGCACGGTCAAGCCGTTGGGCAGCGTGTAGCGCTCGTAAGTGAGCGATGGCACCTTCAGCGGCTTCGTCTGAGGAAGCTTTGCTGGTTGCCCAAAGCAGGAGGCGGTCAGCATGGAGACGGCAGCAGCGGCAAGGCACAGGCGTACCGTACGAGGAAGGGCAGAGAGCATGAAGTTCCCTCAAACAGGCGTCAGAAAAGAGTAGCGGCACGATGATAACCGGAAATTCGCACGGCTCGACGCACAAGATGGGACGACTTCGCGAGTTTTCTACCTCACGCGGTGGCTTTCTGCGGCGCAGTTTCCTGCGTTGCACCGGTCGGAGCGGACGAGTCAGATTGCGGCGGTGACGCCAGGTCGAGTGGTTTTTCCGTCACCGGTTTGTGGGCGGCCAACCGCTCGTCCCAGCCGGGGAGCTTCTGGTTGCCCGTGATGAGGCGCGCGCCGTGTCCCAGCGTCAAGTACGTCCAGGCCCACTGAAACATCACCGCAATGCGATTGCGGAAGCCGATGAGGAAATAGACGTGGACCAGGCCCCAGGTAAGCCATGCCGGCCATCCGCCAAGATGCGCCTTGAACGGCCACTTTACGTCGGCGATGGCGCGATTACGTCCGATGGTCGCCATGTCGCCTTTGTCGAAATAGTGGAAGGGCTTGCGCGGCCGGCCATCCAAATCGGCTTCGATCATGTGCGCGGCGTACGTGCCCATCTGCATCGCTGGCTGCGCCACCCCGGGAACAGGCTTGCCGTTCTCCGTGACCTCCGCGAGATCGCCGCAGATAAAGATGTTTCTGTGCCCCGGCGGATTCAGGTAGTCATCCACTGGTACCGCCCCTTTACGGTTCACCGGCACTCCCAGCATCTTGCCCAGCGGCGAGGCCTGCACACCGGCGGCCCATAGCGTCACCAACGCATCGATCCGCTCCGTGTCGGGTGGCTTACCCAGGACCACGTACCCGGGCTGAATATCCGTCACCGTCTTGCCGGTGATGATCTCCACGCCGAGCGATTGCAGTTGCTCTACCGCCTTCTGCTGCAGGTCCGCCGGATACGAAGGCATAATGTGCGGGCCGCCTTCGATCAGCAAAACCCGTGTCTTGGTGGTGTCGATGTGACGGTAGTCTTCCCGCAGGTAGAGGCTGGCGATGTCGCGGATGGCCCCAGCCAATTCCACGCCCGTAGGTCCCGCGCCCACCACGACGAAGGTCAACGGGGGATGATGGCCTGTTTCCAGGGCCTCTCGCTCCGCCAGCTCATATGCCAGCATGATGCGGCGGCGCATCTCCGTCGCATCCTCAACCGTCTTCAGTCCCGGCGCGACCTTCGCCCAGTCATCGTGCCCGAAATAGGAGTGCGTCGAGCCCGTCGCCACGATTAGATAGTCGAAGGAGACTTCGGTGCTGCTGCGCAGTTGCACGGTCTGCTTCGCCAGATCGAAGCCGATCGCCTCATCCATCAACACTTCTACGTTGTGCTTGTGGCGCAGGATGGTCCGGATGGGCTCCGCGATGTCGGCTGGCGACAGTACGCCCGAGGCGACCTGGTAGAGCAGCGGCTGGAAGGTGTGATGATTGCGCCGGTCGATCAGCGTCACGTCGACAGCCATGCCACCCAACGCCAGCGCCGCGTTCAAACCTCCGAAGCCCGCCCCCAGTACTACAACGCGGGGACGTGCTCCGGTCTTCTTTGCGCTTCCATTCGCTGCTGTCATCGTCGCTCCCGGCAAGTCAGATTCCCTACATGAAAGATGCGCAACCGGCGGTCTGCGCTTCGCAGGCTGGGGCGTTTCACTGCTGGTGTAGACGAGAGCGGGGTCGCAAAGCTGCACGCAAAGCGGCGAAACGCTCTAGTTTGCAGCCCCGTTTCCCTGCTGTCCTTCGGCCGCGGTCAGCACCGTGACATCCCGCACCAGGGCCAGAAATGGAACCTTGCTGTTGCGCAGTTCTGGCATCTCGCCCTGATTCGATCCGGAGATCAGCGTGTCTTCTCCCTGCGCCGTGGTCACATCGGTCACCGATGGCACGTGAGCTGGATTGGGCGGCGGGAGCATTGTCGCCGTCGTAATGATCTTTTTCGTCACCAGCCGCTGTAGTCGGCTCAGATCTACCTGATTCGACTCATCCACCGGCATGACGCCAATGTCCATGCCGGGCAGATCGGATTCGCCCTCTACCGGCCCTGAAAGACCGGAGGCATCCGGCGGCCGAAAAAATACAACCGCCCGCTGGTGCAGCGTGAAGGGAGCCCCTTGCTGCCAGCCGGCCAGCGGCATATGCAGGACGTAATTGCTGCCGACGCTGGCACCTCGAATCCCCACATCCACGCGAAATTCCACCTGCACCGCATCGGACCGTGAACTGGGCATCCCTCCGCTGACTCCCGTTCCTGCTTTCATCTCGGCGGGCACGCGGATGGCGTAGACCTCGCCCGCGAAGATGACGTTGGAATGATGAACCAGGGCCGCCAGCACATCCTCAGCCGTCGCCTGTGGCTGCACCCGGGCCGCATCCTGTGCGTGGATAGAGAGCGGCCCCAACACAAAGGCCAGCAATGCCGCTGCGGCAACCGCCCAACGCTCGCTCATCATCGCTCCGTTGTCACATCAGATTTCAGGATAGAAGTCGAAGAAGGCATCGATGCTTTGCTTCAACTGATTCTCGATCTGCTCGCGTGAGCCCTCCAGCACATGCATCGTGACCTGCGCTTCGTTGCCATTCTGCAGCGCCACCGGAGCAGAGCCCACCTGCTTCACTTCATCGGCCGGCAGCAGCCGCATTCCATAAACCAGCACCAGATTTGCCATTCGTTTCGCCCTCCCTGTACCTCACGTGCCCTGTTGAGTCATTTCTTCATGATTAGAATCAAAGATGCACAGATAACGATCATGACAGACATAGTTCGCGACACAGTCATTCTCGGCTCCGGCTGCGCCGGGCTCACCGCAGCTATTTATACGGCGCGCGCCAATTTGAAACCCCTGGTTTTGGAGGGCCATGAGCCGGGTGGCCAGCTTTCTATCACTACCCTGGTGGAGAACTTCCCCGGCTGGCCCGACGGAATTCAGGGTCCCGAGCTGATTGAAAACATGAAAAGGCAGGCCGGCCGCTTCGGCGCGGAGTTCCGCATGGCCCGCCTGGTTTCTGCCGACCTCTCCCAGCGCCCTTTTGTGCTGAATTTGGGTTCCGAAACGGTCCGTACCCGCACCCTCATCATCGCCAGCGGCGCCTCCGCACGGTGGCTCGGCCTGCCGTCGGAGCAGGCATTGATCGGCCACGGCGTCTCTTCCTGCGCCACCTGCGACGGCTTCTTTTTCTCCGGCAAGGAGATTGCCGTGATCGGCGGCGGCGATTCCGCGATGGAGGAGGCTCTCTTTCTGACCCGGTTCGCCAGCAAAGTCTATGTGCTGCACCGCTCTGACAACTACCGCGCCTCGCACATCATGCTCGAACGTGCGCGCGCGAACGAAAAAATCGAGTTCGTCTCCAATGTGATGGTTCAGGAAGTTATTGGCGTTGAAAACAAAGAGGTTGCTGGACTAAAGTTGAAAAACGTCAAGACCGGCACGCTTTCCGATCTGAACGTCTCCGGAATGTTTCTCGGCATCGGCCACGAGCCCAACACAAAGCCGTTTGTGGGGCAGATCGAGCTGGATCAGGACGGATATGTGGTCACCCACGACGATGTGCATACCAAGGTCGCTGGCGTCTTTGCCTGCGGAGACGTGCAGGACCGGAAGTATAGGCAGGCAATTACCGCGGCAGGATCAGGTTGCGCTGCGGCGCTGGAAGCGGAAAAATATCTGGAGGAGCAGGGACGATAGACCGGTTATTCGGGACAGAAAGCACGGCCATGCCCATTTTGGCAAGAGAACGTTAGTGATAGATATTCCTGCGGTAATTCTTGTATCCCATTTTGCTGCACTTTGGTTACGCTTTTCAAAGCGCAATCTGCGCCCGGGAGCCATTACCATGTCACGTACTTTCCGTTCACTCGCCCTTTCCGCAGCCCTTCTCGTAGCGACAACCGGTTCCGCGTTTGCCGATATGCCGGGTGGCACCAACCCTCCGCCAAGGGGATCAGTATCTATATCTTCGGTGATTTTGTCTTTCTTCGGTTTCTAGGACCGGTAGATACTGATCGAGGATAGGGGCTATCCCATGAGGCTCCATTTCCTGGATCTCGCGTTGTGGGCGGCCGGACCCGTTCTGAATGCCGTCCTTCTTTGCGTCCTTTGTGTGCGGCGCCGGGTTCGTACCTTCCCGGCGCTCGCAGCGTGGTGCACTTTCACAATTATCAGTGCCGTTGCGCTCTTTTTTATCTATCGCCACGCCCCGTACCATGCGTACGTGACGGGTTATTGGGTTTCCGACGGCCTGGATGCCCTTCTGCAGATTGGTGTCATCGCCGAAGTCGCCCACATCGTCTTTTCTCCTCTCGCTGGCAGAAAGAAAAGGACGATACTGCTTCCCCCCCTCATCGCCATCGCAGCCGTCATCTCATTCGTGATCGTCTGGTGGGTTCACCCGCTCTCAGTCACCCGGGCCGGTGTGTGGGAAATACGCGGCGACCTGTTTGTGAGCCTCATCGTGAGCCAGATCTTTACTCTCGTGTTGATTGTGTCGCAACGACAAGGCGTTCACTGGCGCTCACACGTCATGTCCATCGGCTATGGACTGATGGTCTGGGCAGTCTTCGGCCTTCTTCTGGGACTTCTGCATGGCTATTGGGGCAGGTATGTTCACTATCTGGACATTGAGTACGTCCGCATGTTCGTTTACCTTTCCATCCTCGTTTACTGGATCGTTGCCCTTTGGCGGAACGAGCCCGAAAAGGAATCGCCCTCACCTGAAATGAGAAATGCCATCTTGCAAATGACAGACAAAGTAAGTTACGATCTCGCACAAGTTTTGGGTACCCGGGAGAAGGAGCTTTAACGTGGTCGGCCTCGCTACTATCGCATTTCTCCTCCTGGTAATCATCGGGATCCAGCTTCGTTTCTTCCTGCGCCGCCGCGCCCAGCAGACCACAACCTGGAACACGCTCGTCGCACGGCTCGAGCCGCTGAACTTTGCCGATCTTGAGCGCATTGCGAAGGCGTATCTTGAGCCGCGTGGCAATCAGCTTGAGCTGCAGCCGCAGGCGATGTGGCGTCTGCTTGGCGGAGCCGATGGTCTGCCCCGCCTGCGCCGTAACGCCGACGTGATGCTCGATCTGGCTGTCTTCGTCCAGCGCTGGAACTTTGAAGATGCGACAGTAGTCGCGGAAATCATGCGCCGCGATGCTGCGCGCCTGCAGAAGGCCATCACGCAGATCGAAATGGCGATGCTGCTCCGCCGCGGCAGCATGCGCATCCCCTTCTATATCCACGAAGCCTCTGCTGCGTATTACCTCATGCGGCAGCGGCTGCTCGCGCTGTATGAGACGAGCCACGCCGGCCTGCTGCCCCGCCTCAGCTCTGCTCTTTAATCACCCCGCCCAGATCTTCGTTCGCTTAACCGGGCACCCGCTGTGCGTCGCGAGCTGCCCTGACTTCTATCTGACGAAGCGTTATTCTTGTTAACGGCGCTGCGATCTCCTGAACTGGAGACGTGGACCCGAGCGTTCGACACTCCCACTGGTGTGCCTCGCCCGATATCCAGATCCGCGAGGTCTCCCGCCTATGCCCTTGCCCGCCCACTCCACCGTCAGCCAGGCCATCCCCAATCAAGTCATAGAGCATCAGCAACAGCCCACGCTCGATCCGCCTACGCCAGAATCATGGCAGGAGCTGCGTGCCCTCGGACATCGCATGCTGGACGATCTCTTCGATAACTTGTCAACGCTGCGTGAACAGCCTGCATGGCGGCCGCTGCCGGAAGCATCTGCAATGGCTCTCGCGGCGCCACTGCCCGCCAAAGGCCGGCCCGCCGCCGAGGTCTACCGGACACTGATCGAGCATCTGGTCCCATACACGATCGGAAACCGGCATCCGCGGGCCTGGGGATGGGTACGCGGCACCGGCACGCCGCTGGCGATGCTCGCCGACATGCTGGCGTCGGGACTGAACGCCCATGTCGCAGGAGGCCATCAGGCGCCCGTGGTCGTGGAAGCCACCTGCCTGCGCTGGCTCGCCGAGCTGATGGGGATGCCCCGGGAAAGCTCCGGCGTGCTCACTACCGGCGCAACCATGGCGAATGTGCTCGGGCTGGCGGTGGGGCGCCATGCAAAGGCCGGGTATGACATCCGAAAGCGCGGCCTGCAGGGATGCAGACACCCGCAGCTTCTTGTTTATGGATCGACCGAGACACACTCCTGGGCGCTCAAGGCCGTCGAGCTCATGGGCCTCGGCCGGGATGCGTATCGACGCATTCCGGTGACCGACGCACATCAGGTGGATCTAGTGCAGCTCGAGGCGCAGATCGAGCAGGACCGGGTAGCCGGCCATCGGCCTGCGATCGTCATTGCCAACTGCGGCACAGTGAATACCGGCGCGATCGATGATCTGCCGGCGATTGCCGCGCTCTGCCGCAAGCACGGCCTGTGGTTTCACGTGGATGGCGCCTTCGGAGCGCTGTTGCGGCTTACGAAGGACTACGCGGATCTGGTGCGCGGCCTCGAACAGGCCGACTCGCTAGCCTTCGATCTGCATAAGTGGATGTACCTGCCGTTCGAGATCGGCTGTGTGCTGGTGCGTGATCCCAAGCTGCACAGCGCGACGTTTGCCACTCACGCCAGCTACCTCGAAGAGGCGCAGGGTGGCATCATGGCCGGGGGACTGCCCTTTGCCGATCGCGGCGTGGAGCTGACCCGCGGCTTCCGCGCGTTGAAGCTCTGGATGTCCCTGCAGGTGCACGGAGTCGAGACCATTGGCGCTCTGATCGCACAGAACATGGCGCAGGCCGCATACCTCGAAGAGCTGATCGACGTATCGCCTCGGCTGGAGTTGGTCGCGCCGCGCCCGACGAACGTTGTCTGCTTTCGCTACCGCCGTCCGGATATGGACGACAAAGCACTGAACGCGCTGAACCGTCGCCTTGTAGTTGAGCTGCAGGAGTCCGGCCGCTATATCGTTTCAAGCACTGTGCTCGGCGGCCGATACGCATTGCGCGTTGCCATCACCAACCATCGCAGCCAGATGGACGACTTCACCGCGCTGGCCGAGGACTGCGTGCGCTTCGGCGACCAGCTTGCATCGGAAGCATGAATACTCACGAAGAATTGCAGCGCAACCTGGCGCAGGTCGAAGAGACAATCGCGGCCGCCTGCCACCGCTCTCACCGGTCCCGTGCTGACGATCACGCTAATCGCCGTCACCAAGATGCATCCTGCGGCTGCCATCGCCGCAGTCGCGGAGCTCGGCGTCACCCACGTTGGCGAAAACAAGGTGCAGGAATTCGAGACCAAGCAGCCGGAGTGGACCGCGCTGCGCGCCACGCAACCGCTGCAAGCGCACCTGATCGGGCATCTGCAATCGAACAAGGCTGCGAAGGCCGCGACGCTCTTTGACGCAGTCGACTCGGTCGACTCCCTGCGTCTGGCCGAGCGGCTGGAGTCAGCCGCGGCGGCAAGCGGCCGCACGCTGCCGGTGCTGCTGGAGATCAAGCTGAGCGACGAGGAATCCAAGAGCGGCATCGCGCCGGACAGCTCCGAGCTCGAGCAGCTTCTGGAACGCGCTGCCGGACCTCACACACTTGCAGGTGCGCGGCCTCATGACGGTGCCGCCATACCTGCGCGACGCCGAGGCCGTGCGCCCCTACTTCCGCCGATTGCGCGAGCTGCGCGACGAATATGCGCGCCGTTATCCCAAGCTGCGGCTCGACGCGCTCTCCATGGGCATGACCCACGATTACGCGGTCGCCATTGAAGAGGGCGCAACAGAGATCCGGCTGGGCACCGCGCTCTTCGGCGCGCGCGACTATGGCACGGCTTAAGTGCTGTCGGTTCATGTAGCATCGCTCGTAATCCGAAAGGCTTTTCCTAGCTCATGAGTCCTCTTTACGCCGGCGTCCTTGTCGCCATCGTTCTCGGCCTGCTTACGGTCTCCATCTCACGCCTGCGTAAGACGCACACCAAGGCCGATTACCTGGTGGCCGGCCGCTCGCTCCCGGCTGTCGTACTGGTCTTCACGTTGCTGTGCTCCTGGATCGGCTCCGGCTCGCTGCTTGGCGCGGCGGAGAATGCCTATAACCACGGCTTTGCGGCGCTCTGGCAGGCCGCCGGCGGATGGGCTGGGCTCGCGCTCATCTATTTCATCGCGCCTCGCGCGCGCAAGTTCGCGCAGTTCACCATTCCTGATCTGCTCGAGGTCCGCTACAACCAGCTTGCGCGTGTGCTGGGCGTCATTGCGGTCCTCTTTACCTATACCGCCATCACCAGCTATCAGCTCATCGGCGGCGGCGACATCCTGCACATGGTCTTTCCCACCGCGATATCACCCGATGCGGGCAAATACATCATCGCCGCGTTCGTCATCGTGTTCACCGCCATCGCGGGCATGTCGTCCGTGGCCTACATGGACGTACTGATCGGCATCCTGGCCACCGTCACGCTCATCCTTGCGCTGCCGCTTCTGATACACAGGGCTGGCGGATGGCATGAAGTGCATGCAGCACTGCCTGCCACACACTTCGAAGTCCTCGGCGACTTCACCTTCATCCGCGCGCTGGAGCTCTTCCTCCCCACCATGCTGCTCATGCTGGGCAATCAGTCGATGTATCAGAAGTTCTTCTCTGCCAAATCCGAAAAGGCCGCGCAGCAGGCAGTAGTGGGCTGGGTGATCGGCACCGTCATTCTCGAAAGCGTGATCGTTGCGTTGGCGGTGATCGCTTCGGTTGTGTTTCCAACTGGCGAGGTGCACGAGCATCCACGCGAGGTCATCGCGTGGTCTGCACTGCATGGACTGCCTGCTATGGCTTGGTCCGCTGCTGATGGGCGCCGTCTTTGCGAAGATCATCTCCACCGCGAACAACTATCTCTTCTCGCCCGCGACCAATCTCGTCAATGACGTCTTCTCCCGATACATCGCCCCGAATGCCTCGAACCGCGTTACGCTTCTCGTCTCGCGGCTGATGGTGGTCTTCCTCGGTCTTTGGGCGCTCTACCAGGCGCTGCACACACAGTCGGTTCTGCAGAAGACGCTCTACGCATACACCATCTACTCCGCTGCGCTCACGCCTGTGGTGCTGGCAGCTTTTTACTCCCGCCGTGCCAACGCCGCCGGCGCTGTCTCCGCCATCGGCGTGGGCACCTTTGTCACCGTCTTCTGGGACACGGATTTCATCCGCCACCATCTTCCGCAGATACTCGCGCAGCGCGACGCGATTTTTCCCGCGCTGATCGCGTCTCTTCTCTGTCTGGTCGTGGTCAGCGCATGTACCGGTGCACCGCGCCGCGAGCAAGTCGCCCCCTTCTTCCCAACGGCTGAGCCGACAACCGGCGACCCTGTCGCCTGATTCTCTTCCATGCCCATCGCCGCCCTTACCATCGAGCTCTCGATCCCGCTCTCGCGCTCGCTGAAAGACCGCCGGCAGGTGGTGCGCAGCATGAAGGACCGCCTCCGCCAGGGTTTCAACATCTCCGTCTCCGAGCTGGATGAAGCGATCACCTGGCAGAGCGCGACCCTCGGCATCGCTGCAATCTCCTCGTCGCGCGACTATCTTCGCGGCCTGATGGCGGAGGTGGAGCAGGCAGCCGTCCGGCTCGCTGCCGAAAATGGTGCCGAAGTCAGGGACGCATTCTGGGATTTCGTCGAGTCCTGACACCTAACTAGCGCCTGGCCGCCCTGGCCGTTCTGATATCCTTTTGGGTTTACCCCGGGAGGTTTGTCATGCCAGAGCAACGCGCCCGCAAATATCACCAGGACCGTGTGGCCGAGACCCTGCGCGACGAGATTAGCACCATGATCCAGGGTGAGCTTTCGGACCCGCGCATCGGGTCCGCGCACGTCACCGAAGTCGTGCTGAATGCCGGCGGCAAGTCGGCACGCGTCTATGTCGCGAACGACGGCCCTCCGGAAGATGAAGAGCCGATGCTGGAAGCGCTGGCTGCGGCGCGCGGATTTATCCGTCACGAACTGCTGGAACGTATGGGCGTGCGCCACGTTCCCGAGCTTAGCTTTCACCTGGACCGTACGGACCGCATGACAGCCCGCATCGATGAGCTGCTCGGCCGCAGGCGACGCAGCAAGGGCAGCAGCTCCGCTCAGACAGCCGCACACGTTCCGGAGGCCAACAAAGGCGCATGAAGCAGTCTGCCTCCATGTCGCGGCAGCTCGATCCAGCACTGGTCGGTCCACTGGAGTCTTCACTGGCTGAAGACGCGCCGCGCGCGCCCGGCAAACGGCATCACGCGGCCATCGCTGCCATTCTCGACGCGATTCAGGATGCGCAGAGCATCCTGGTCACCGCACACGCCCGTCCGGACGGCGATGCCGTCGGCTCCGTGCTGGCCTGCGGCATGATGCTCGAGCAGCTCGGCAAGCAGGTCACCATGGCCTTCAGTGATCGTGTGCCGCTGATCTATCGCTGGCTTCCATGCGCGCAGAGCATCCAGCACCGGCAGCGCGTCGAGGGTAACTTCGATTTGGTGATTCTGCTCGAGTGCGATGGCATCGAGCGCAGCCGCCTGAAAGGCCTGGAAGGACGCCGCCTCATCAACATCGACCACCACACCAGCGGGCGTAATTTCGCCCATCTCAACTGGATCGACACCAGCGCGTGCGCGGTTGCAGAGCAGGTCTTCATGCTGGCCTGCGCAGCTGGCGTGCGCGTTACGCCGGAGATGGCAACCTGCCTTTACATGGCTGTGCTCACCGATACCGGTTCGTTCTGCTACGAGGGCACGGACGCAAACACCTTCTCACTCGCGCAGGAACTTGTCCGGCTCGGTGCCTGTCCCGCGCACATTGCGCAGGATGTCTACTTTTCCAATCCCATGTCGAAGATGCTGCTCCTGGGCGCGGCGCTTGCCAACCTGAGGCGCGATGGACGCGTCGCATGGCTCTGGGTGACTACGTCTGATATGGAACGCACTAACGCCGCGGAGGAAGACTGCGAAGGCATCGTGAACTACGCCATCGGCATCGCCGGCGTGGAGGTTGCCGTCTTCCTCCGTGAACTGCCCGACCATCGCGTGCGGCTCAGCCTGCGCAGCAAGGGCGCCGTGAATGTTGCCGCAATTGCCGAAAGCTTCGGCGGCGGCGGTCACGAGAATGCCAGCGGCTGCACGCTGTCCGGTCCTCTGCCGGCGGCGACGGATGCGATCCTCGCGCGGCTGCGCACCATTTTCTAGAAGTCGCAGCTTGCCCTTTAGGGCTGATTCGGCGCAACATGGCCTCGTTCGTGCGAGGTGCACCTGTCTGCCGAATCAAACGCGTGGCCGGAGCTTGACTGGGCCAACTGGGAGCCGACCGCCGCGACGCTCCACATGTGGACCCAGATCGTAGGCAAGGTACGGCTTGCCCTCAGCCCCATGCAAGCGCAGTGGTGGAACGTGCCACTGTATGTGAGCGCGCGCGGGCTAGGCACATCCGCCATGCCGACTGGCGGCGAGATGCTCGATATCGAATTCGACTTCGTCAGCCATGAGCTTCACTTCCGGCTCAGCACGGGCGCATCCCTGTCCATCCCGTTGCGTCCGCAAACCGTCGCGGACTTCTATCTTGAATTTAAGCAGTGCCTCACGCTGCTGGGTGTCGACGCACCCATCCATCCCATGCCGGTCGAAATCAAGGATCCGATTCGCTTCGATTTGGATACGACACACGCCTCCTACGATCCCGAATACGCGCATCGCTTCTGGCGCGTGCTGGTGCAGGCGGATCAGATCTTTCAGGAGTTCTCTTCCGGCTTCGTCGGCAAGGTCAGCCCCGTGCATTTCTTCTGGGGCAGCTTCGATCTTGCGGTAACCCGCTTTAACGGTAAGCGCGCACCGGAGCGCCCAGGCGCCGATGCCATCACGCGCGAAGCCTACTCGCACGAGGTGATCAGCGCAGGCTTCTGGCCCGGCAATGGCGGTTACGGCGAAGCCGCATTCTACTGCTATGCCGCGCCATCGCCGGCTAAGCTCGCGGAAGCCAAGGTCGAGCCGGCAGCAGCCTACTTCGACACGAAACTCGGCGAGTTTTTGCTGAAGTACAACGATGTGCGCAGGCTCTCTTCACCGGGAAAGGAAGTCCGCGCATTCCTGGAGAGCACCTATGCGGCTGCGGCCAACATGGCAGGCTGGGACCGCGCCGCGCTCGAGCGTCATCTAAGCGCGCCGTCGTTTCGTCACAGTTGAATGCACTGGCCGGCAGGTAGAAATCCACTATCGCGATATCATTTCCTCCATGGTCAAGGCCGCTCCCCGCTTCTTCACCCTGCTGCTGGTTTCTTCACTGACTCTTCCCGCTCTCGCCGCCAAACACAAAACCGCCGCGCACGAACAAGCAACGCCGCACATGACCAGCCCCATCGTGCTGCACGTGGATCTCAGCGACGCACCGCGACACATCCTGCACGCGCGCGAGACCATTCCCGTCTCCGCCGGCCCGCTGGAACTCGAATATCCGCAATGGATTCCCGGTGACCATCGCCCCACTGGTCCAATCGACAACCTGGCCGGCCTCTTCATCCGCGCCAATGGCCAGGAGATTCCCTGGCGGCGCGATGAAGTCGACATGTACGGCGTTCATCTCACCGTGCCCGACGGGGTAACGTCGCTCGATGTCTCCTACGACTTCCTCGCTGTACCAGGCGGCACCGGTTCCGATGAAGACGACGCGACCAGCGCCAACATGGCGGTGCTCGAGTGGAACTCCGTTGTTCTCTATCCCGCACACATTCCGGTCCTGGATATACCGATCACCGCAAGCATTACCGTTCCGGAAGGCTGGAACTCCGGGACCGCTCTTACGCCGACCTCACACTCCGGCAACGAGACCAGCTTCGCCACCGTTCCCGTCTACACGCTGGTCGATTCACCGCTGATCACCGGACGCTACTTTCGCGAGATTCCGCTGGCGCCGGAGATCACGCCGAAGCACTATCTTGACGTCGCGGGCGAGGCGCCTGAGGACGTGGAGATCAAGCAATCCGTGCTCGATTCGTTTTCGCGCCTCGTGCGCGAAGCGTCGGCGCTCTATCAGTCGCACCACTATGAGACCTACCACTTCATCCTCTCGCTCAGCGATACGGTGCGCAGCGAGGGGCTGGAGCATCACCAGTCCAGCGACAACGGTGAACCAGAGAAAGGACTCTCTGATGAATCGTTGCTGATGCTCGACGCCGACCTGCTGCCGCATGAGTTCACCCATTCATGGAATGGCAAGTATCGGCGTCCCATCGGACTCGCAACGCCCGACTACGCAACGCCGATGCGCGGCGATCTGTTGTGGGTCTACGAAGGCATGACGCAATACTGGGGCAACGTGTTGGCGACACGGAGCGGGCTGTGGACGCCGGAGCAATTCAAAGAAGCGCTGGCATCGACCGCGGCGAACCTCGACCAGAAGCCAGGCCGCACCTGGCGCAATCTGGAAGACACTGCCATCGCGGCGCAGATTCTGCGTGGGAACACCGCCAACTATAGCAACTGGCGTCGCAGCCAGGACTACTATCCGGAAGGCGAGCTGGTATGGCTCGATGCTGATACAACGATCCGGCAACTGACGCACGGACAGAAATCGCTCAACGATTTCGCCGTGAAGTTTCTCGCGCTCGGCGGAAATACTCCGGCGAAGGTGGTGCCCTACACCTTCGACGACATCGTGAACGATCTCAACTCCGTGGTCGCCTACGACTGGCGTGGATTCCTGACCGAGCGGCTCACATCCCATGCGAACCATGCGCCGCTCGGCGGCATCGAGCATGGCGGTTACAAACTGGTGTATAGCGATGAGCCAACGAAGTTTGAAAAGGCTGCCATCGGCCGTCGCGGGGGCGTGGATGCGTACTACTCGCTCGGCCTGCACGTGCGCAAAGACGGCACCATCGGCGACGTAAAGATGTTCTCGCCCGCATACCAGGCAGGCTTCGCACCGCAGTGGAAGATCATTGCAGTCAACAGCGTCGGCTACTCCGATGATGGATTCAAGGAAACCTTGAAAAAGGCGGAGAGCACGAGCGAGCCGATTGAGTTCATCGTGTCGAACGACAACCACTTCCGCACGCTGAAGATCGACTATCACGGCGGCGAGAAGTATCCGCGGCTGGAACGGGTTGCAAGCGCGCCGGATTTATTGGACGACATCCTGAAGCCGATGACGCCGACGCCGGCTCCAGCAAAGTAGCGAGACTTCATTCGATGCAAGATGCAAAGAAGAAGCCCGGCCAAAGCCGGGCTTCTCTTCGTGTTCTAGCTGCCGTTAGCGAGCCGTAAGCTCCGCAGCAACCTTCTCGGTGACGAAGGCCTCGATCTGGTCGCCCTGCTGCACGTCGCTGAAGCCCGCGAAGCCCATGCCGCACTCCATACCGTTGGTCACCTCGCGCGCATCGTCCTTGAAGCGCTTGAGCGACGCGAGCTTGCCCTTGAAGACCTGCTCGCCGCCCCTCGTCACGCGGACTTCCGCATCGCGACGGATCGAGCCGTCGGTCACGCGGCAACCGGCAATGGTGCCCACCTTGGGGATGCGGAAGACCTCCTGCACCAGCGCGCGGCCTTGATAGCTCTCTTTGAAGACCGGATCGAGCAGTCCAAGCATCGCCTTGGTGATCTCGTCCTGCAGCTCGTAGATGATCGAGTGCATCCGGATCTCCACGCCTTCCTGCTCGGCCAGATCGGCGGCCTTGCGTTCCGGTCGCACGTTGAAGCCGATCACGATCGCGTTTGATGCCGAGGCCAGCAGGATGTCGCTCTCTGTGATGGCGCCAACGCCGGTGTGGAGAATCTTGATCCGCACCTTCTCCGTCGACATCTTGCTGAGCGAGTCCGACAGCACCTGCACCGAGCCCTGCACGTCGCCCTTCAGGATGAGCGGCAGGTCCTTCACGCCGGCCTGCTTGATCTGCTCCGCCAGCCCTTCCAGCGAGACACGCGAGCTCTTCGCCAACTGCGATTCGCGCTCCTTCATCTTGCGGTACTGCGCGATGCCCTTCGCCTTGTCGCGATCCGCAACAACTAGGAAGTTATCGCCCGCATCCGGCATACCTTCGAGTCCCAGGATCTCGACCGGAGTTGATGGTCCCGCCTCGTCAATCGAGCGCCCGCGATCGTCAAACATCGCGCGCACCTTGCCGAAGGTGTTGCCGACGATGAAGCTCTCGCCGTTCTTCAGCGTTCCATTCTGCACCAGCACGCTCGCCACAACGCCGCGCCCGCGATCGAGCTTCGCTTCGAGTACCGTCCCGACGCCGGAGCGGTCGGGCGTTGCCTTCAGGTCGCCAAGATCGGCCGTAAGGCAGATCATCTCGAGCAACAGGTCCAGGTTGATGCGCTTCTTCGCCGACACGTCGACGAAGACTGTCGAGCCGCCCCAGGCTTCTGGAACCAGCCCGCGATCGCCCAGTTGCTGCTTCACGCGATCCGGCTGCGCATCCGGCTTGTCGATCTTGTTCACTGCAACAATGATCGGCACATTTGCCGCCTTCGCGTGATCGATCGCTTCAAGCGTCTGCGGCATCACGCCGTCATCCGCCGCTACGACGATGACGACGATATCCGTGACCTTCGCGCCACGGGCACGCATGCGGGTAAAGGCCTCGTGACCCGGCGTATCCAGGAAGACGATCTCGCGCCCGAAGGCTGGCGAGTCCGCCTTGGCGATGCGCACCTTGTAGGCGCCGATGTGCTGCGTGATGCCGCCAGCCTCGCCGGCCGCAACGTCGGTTTCGCGGATCGCATCGAGCAGCGAGGTCTTGCCATGATCGACGTGACCCATGACTGTGACCACCGGCGAACGCGTGACTTCGATTTCGCCAACGTGTTCGGTTCCCAGCAGCGTTTCGAGCGCTTCGTTCGCCATCTCGTCTTCAAAGCTGATGACCGTAGTGTCGGCGCCAAACTGCCGCGCAACATCCTTCACCAACTCTGTATCCAGCGACTGGTTCACAGTCACCAGCACGCCGCGCATCAGCAGCGTGGCGATCAGGTCCTTGCCGCGGACTCCCAGCTTCTCGGCCAGGTCCTTGACGCTGATGCCCTCGGTCACCGTGATGGTACGGGTGATAGGCAGCGGCTCCTGCGGAATCTGCGCTCCACCGAAACGCGATGGCGGAGCAAAGCCCTTCATCGGGCCTTCCTTGGTCTTCGGGTACTGCTGGCGTCCGCGGCCGCGCGGCGGACCGCTCGGACGCTGCGGACGCGGCGCTTCACCCGGAGGCGGCACTAAACCACCTGCGCCTACTCCGGGGCGCGGGCCGAAGCCCGGACGACCACCCGGGCCACCCGGACGCGGACCGAAGCCCGGACGACCGCCCGGAGCGCCGCTGGGCGCGGAGCGCGTGGGATGCATGGGCCGGCGTCCTGCGGGACCGCCAGGTCCGGCTGCGGGGCCGCCAGGACGCTGCGGATAGCCCCCAGGGCCACCAGGCCGCTGGAAGATAGGCCGTCCGCGCTGAATGGAGCCGGGACCGCCGGACGGCCCGGGAGCCTGCGGGCGCCACGGGACGCGGTGGCGGAGCACTGTAAACCGGACGCGGGCCGGTCTGCGGCATGATGACACGCCGGATTGGCGGAGCGGCTGCGGTAGAGACTTCCGGAACTTCCGCGGCCGGTGGAGCCGGTGGGGGTGGCGGTGCAGCCGATGACACCGCCGGCGGAACTACGGGTGCAGGCACAGCTGCCGGCGGAGCTACTGCGGCAACGGGCGGCCGGGCGACCACCGGATTCGTGGGGGCCGCGGCGGCAATCGCCGGACGCTGTTGCGCTGTCGTGGATGCAGCCGGAGGCGCTGCTGTTACCGGAGGACGGGCCACCACGGGCCCGGCAGGCGGTTTCGCAGCAATGGCCGGGGGCGGCGCCGGAGGCGTAGTCACAATCGGCGGCGCCTGGCGCGGCTGCGGCATCACGACGCGGCGCGCCGGAGCTTCCGGCTTGGGCGGTGCGGCAGGAGTTGTGGCCGCGGCTGCGGGCGCCGGGGGCGCGCTGGCTGCTGCGGGCTTCTGCGGAGCTGCCTCGGTCTTTGCGACTGCCGCCGGCGGCGGAGCCTGCGTACGCGGCGCCGGGCGCTCTGCCTCTTCCTTGCGCTGCTGGATCGCCTTCAGAACGTCGCCGGGCTTCGACACCCGCGACCAGTCGATCTTCGGGGCGGTGCCGCTCTCTGCCTTGGCCGCCGAGCCGCCGTTGCGGCTGCTTCCACGCTGGAAGTGCGCGCGCACGCGCTGCGCCTCATCCGCCTCGAGCGAGCTGGAGTGCGTCTTCGGGTCTGTTACGCCGACTTCCTTGAGCACATCCAGAATGGCTTTACTCTTGACTTCGAGCTCTCTTGCTAAATCGTTGATGCGAACTTTACTCATCCGTCCCTTTACGTGGCACTCTGCCTGCCGTCCCTCAGCTGTTCATAGCAACCTCTTGGTCTGCGGGTTCACATGCCGTTCTATTTGATTATCGCCTGAAAACCGGAAATCCGTGCTGCGCGTTCGTGAAGATACACGCGGCACGGACGCCGCCCCTGCGGCACGCTTCCAGTTACACACCCTCGTCGTCGCTGAGTGACCGGTCATCGGGGAGGACGGCCTCTTCCTCCGCCTCTCCGCTCGTAGCCGGCTTCTGCCTGCGAAGGCGGCGGCTGGTATCATCCCGGCCGGCGTCTTGCGGCAGCACGCCCACCTCTCCGGCCTCTCTGCCGGACTCGGTCAGTTCTTCCATCCGCTCGCGGGCAATTTCGTCCACGACATGGCCCGACCCGTCTTCGGCCGCCCGTTCCTCGCCACCGTCAGCTTCATCCACCTGCAGGGCGTCCAGCTCTTCGCCCAGTTCGGCATCGGCCTTCGCGCGCTCCTCATCGAGCGAACTATCAGACTCGATCGCTTCCAGGTCTCGTCGGTTCGGCGACCGTTCGCGCTCCCCGGTCGTCTTGCCGGCGACATCCTCCGCACCGAGAACAGATGCCTCGACAGTGTCTTCTCCACCCGGCCGCTGATCCACCAGGATCTGCTCCGGCCGGATTGCCTCATCGCGCACATCTTCATTGGCTCGCATCGCATCTCCCTCTTCGGATTCAGATGCGGCGGCCTCGGGCCGCTCTTCGCCTTCTTCGTACTGGCCGAAGTAGTGGCGTACGGCGATCGATATCTTCTCGAGCGTCTTCTCGCCGATGCCCGGGATCTCTTCCAGCTGCTCCGGGGTCATATCGGCCAGCGACTCGACCGTGGTGATGCCCGCCGCCACCAACTTCTGGATAATCGTCTCGCCCAGCTCGATCACCTGCTCGATCGGCGTCGAAGGTCCGCCGCTGAGTGCCTGCATCTGCTGCTCAACTTCTTGGCGCTTCTCTTCCTCGCTCTTGATGTCAATCTTCCAGCCCAACAGCTTCGCCGCCAGCCGCACGTTCTGGCCCTTCTTGCCGATCGCCAGCGAGAGCTGCGTGTCGTCCACGATGACCTCAAGCTGCTTCTCGGTCAGGTCGGTAATGCTGACGCGGCTTACCTTTGCGGGCTGTAGCGCCTTCTCGGCGAACGTCGTCACTTCGTCGGAGAACTCGATGATGTCGATCTTCTCGCCGCGCAACTCGCGGATGATGGACTGCACGCGCATACCCTTCATGCCCACGCATGCGCCTACTGGGTCCACATCCTTGTCGCGCGACTGCACCGCGATTTTGGTGCGCTCGCCGGCTTCACGCGCAATGGCGCGGATCATTACCGTGCTGTCGTAAATCTCTGGCACCTCGCTCTGGAACAGGCTCTGCACCAGCTCCGGCGCGGCGCGCGAGACCACCACCTGCGGCCCCTTTGCGGCGCGATCGACGCGCAGCAGAATCACGCGCACACGCTCGCCCACGCTGAACTGCTCCAGCCGGCTCTGCTCGCGGCGTGGCATGCGCGCCTCCGCCTTGCCCAGGTCGAAGATCACGTCCTGCAGCTCCACCCGCTTCACCATCGCGGTCAGCACTTCGCCCGTGCGGTGCGCGTATTCGTTGAAAACCGTATCCCGCTCGGCTTCGCGCACCTTCTGGAAGATGACCTGCTTGGCCATCTGAGCGGCAATGCGGCCCAGCACATCGGTGGGTTTGTAGTAGCGGATCTCGCCGCCGACTTCGACATCGGGCGCCAGCTCTTTGGCTTCTTCGAGCGCGATCTGGTTCAGGTCGTCTTCAATCTCGTCGTCGGTCGCGGTGACCGTCTTATAGACATAGGCGCGAATCTCGCCTGTCTCCTTGTCCAGCTCCGCACGCATGTTCTCCTGCGTCTTGTAGTACTTGCGCGTCGCAAGAGCGATTGCATCCTCGACCGCGGTCACCACGATCTGCGGGTCGATTCCCTTGTCGCGGCTCAATCCTTCAATGACCTGATATAGCTGACTCGCCATCGTGTCTCTGTCCTTCTCCCGGCTCAATCTCTGGGTTCAATCTCGCGCCGCGGCATCCCGGCACGCGACCATTCGGGTCTTGTTTGTCTACGGCTACAGTTCGGGGATCAACTGCGCCTTCTCAATGTTTGCGAAGTCGATCTCGACCAGCGCATCACCCGTCGCCGTCTGTTTGGCTTTGCCTTTCGCCTTCACTTTCGTTTGGATGGCGGAACGGTCCACCATGACCTTGCCGTTCCTGGCCTCTGTCAGTCGGCCCTGCCAGTGCCGGTTGCCTGCCACCGGCTGAAATGTTTGCAGCTTCACCAGGCTTCCGCGGAAGCGCTCGTAGTCGGCCGGACGGTTCAATTTGCGGTCCAGCCCCGGCGAGGAAACCTCTAGCGTGTATTCCGCCCCGGGAACGAGATCCTCTACATCGATCAGCGTGCCGAAATCGTGGCTGAAGCGCTCACAGTCCTCGTGCGTAACGCCGGACAGATGCTCCATGCTTAATTCACCGCGCAGCACGGCCGCGGGAACGACTCCTTCTTCGTCTGCTGTTCCCCGTTCCGCCGCGGCTTTCGCTTCGGCCGCCAGCCGCGCCCTCCCCACTGCATCCTTCTCAATCGACACGCGCAGCACCCGGTGCTTGCCGCCGCCGACAAACTCGACGTCCACAACCTCAAGCCCGTAGCTGCCCGCCACACGCTCCGCTGCCGTCCGAATTTTTTCCAGCTCTAATGCCATCGGGTTCGCTGCCATCCGCCGACCGCGTCCGCCTTTGCAGCAAGAAAAAGGTGGGCTTTCGCCCACCATCTCCTTCGGCGGTGTGCCCACGCGCGAAGCAAACGTGTCTATTTGCTATGATACGCCGCTATTGACGGAATGCCAACCGTTTCCGGTAACCCTTCAGGGCTGCTTGGCCGCCGCCTGATCCGCCTGGTTCACCGCCTTCCGAAAGGCATCCACCGCCGGCACCGTGTGCGGCTTCAGCGCGTTCTTCGCCTCGTACCGCCAGACCGGCGAGCTTTCCAGCGGATCGTCCACCTTCCCCCGATACACCAGGAAACTGTCCTCGGAGCTGGCGTTCCCGATTTCTGCCTGCGGATGAGGCTGTTCGTCCATTCGACCGTCGGGCATATTTTGTGATCCGGACGGAATCCCGCTTTGCGAGGCATCCGGCAGATCGCCCGCATACGGCGGAGCCTGGCCGCGCTGCATCCCGACGTCGATTCCGTTATTCGTGGGATCGATCGCCACCGGCCGCCGGCTCTGTCGCGGATCATGCACCGTCCCGGCGGCAACTTTTCCCGTCCCACGACGCACCACGATAACCAGGTCCGCATTTTGCCCCGCGAGGATGGGCTGGAAACGCCCCCAGTTCAGCAGCGCCGTCTCCACATCCCGCTGCGCCACCTGGTTCGCCTGCGGATCAGTAGAGCGAGACTCCGGCGTCCGGATCAATGACGACAGCCACCGTCCGCGCCTGCAGCACATAATCCGGCAGCGTGGCTTTCTGCTTGTCCTTCGCAAAGCCGAGAGACGGCAACACCAGCAACCCGGCCATCAGTGCAAAAACGTAGCTTGATCTGCGCATGGGCGTCACCCGCAAGCATCCTACGCTCAACGGACGGGCCACGGCCCTGTTAGTTAGCTACGCCCGCCAGGATTATTTCGCGGCCTTCCAGTCCACACCCGGCCGGGCTACGGCATACATCTCCGACATGATCTGCCACATCAGCCCCATGCGGTCATCGCCGATCTTGTACAGGTCGAAGTGAGTCCGGTCGGGAATATAGGCGAAGTGCGGATCGGCGCCCAGCTTCTTCAGCCGCGCCTCAAACAGATGCGCCGCACCGTCCAGATAAAATGTATCCGCCGTGCCGACAAACAGGTGAATGCGGCCCTTCAGCGTCGGGCCGTTCTTCGCCCAGTTCTTCTCCACCAGGTTGGCGAGGTCGTAGTGCTCACCCCAATATGCGACCACCTGCGGATCGATATCTCCGGTGACACGATCGAACATCGGTTCTGGCGCCCCGCTTGGCCCTTTGGGTGAGAAGACCCAATCGAATGACGCGAGCTGGCCGCCATACGGTCCAAGCACCGCTTCGAGCTTTGCAAGCTGCTCCAGCGTGGCCTGCACCTGGCCGTGATCGCGCATGATCGGCCACGCCGTTCCATCGGCCTTGCGATAGAGATTCACGTGCGCGCCATACAGGTCCGGGCCGGTGAAGTTATGAAAGTCACTGGGGTCGGGCGACGTGGACCAGGTGCCGCCGAAGACCCGAGGGTAGTTCACCTGGAGCTGCAGCGTGGCCCAGCCGCCACTGGAATGGCCGTTCAGAAGTCGCCCTGTCGGCCGTGCATCCATGCGGTACTTCGCTTCCAGCCACGGAATAAATTCCCTGGTCAGCGCGGTCCCCCATGGGCCATCGTTCACTGAGTCGGCAAATTCGTGCGTGCCCTCGGGCAGCGACTCGTCGAGCATCACGCAGATCATCGGCGGCGCCTTGCGCTCCACCATGGCTTTGCGGAGCTCTAGGCCCGTGATCAGCGAGTAATCCATGTTGCCGCCGAAGCCGTGCGTCCAATAGAAGGTCGGATAGCGCCTCTTTGCCTTCGCGTCATAACCCGGCGGCAGAATGACCCACCCGCGAACATAGCTGGGCTTGCCCCAAAAGGCGGTGAGCACCGTGCTTTGGAACTCTGCCTTTTCCACCTCACCCGGCTTCACTTCCGCCATGGCCTTGGTGACCATCTCGGCGCGACGGCCTGCCTCCGGATGCTCGCTCAGCGTCAGGACAGGCTCATCGCCGCCGCCCGGCTCCCACGCCTTTGCCTCGACGACCGGGCTCTCCCAGTCTTCCGGATCGCGGCCGCTGTAGTTGTAGTTGTGGTCGCTGTCGAGAACCACCTGCAGCTGGTAATCCGCACGAGGCATAGTCGAGAAGGCTGCCGGGTACGCGACCCGATCCAGATCGATTTCTACCGCGTTGCCCGGTGTGAGGTCGTGGACTTCCTGCGCGGCAACCGCTGTATCGGTCGGATGGAACTCGTTGATGTCGACCTTATTTTTGCCGTCTTCTTCGGGATTGGCAGCCGTTTCGGCTTTTCTGGCAAAGACCAGCAGGCGCCCGCTAACCGGGCCGGTCAACTCGTTGCCCACAACAACATGGACATAGGCGTGGCGATGAGCAGTTTCCTGCGCCTGCAAGCCTGTACCACCCAGAACCAAAATCGTTGTGGCCGCAATGCTCCCCAGCCAGACGCGACTCTTCATTGGCTTTCGTTCCTCGGTATGTGAATGAACGCTGCTCATCCTACAGCAAGCTGCTGACGCCGGCAGAGAAAGGCAACCACAACAGACAACTTCAAAGATAGTGCACGGGGCGCGGTCTATTCTTGTCTGCCTTCGCGTGTACTTATCTGCTGTGCTCTTGTGTCTACGCACTCCCTGCAACGCAGCTCACATCGCCGATGCCGGTATGCAGTTTGAGCCGGTAGCTGCCGGAATTGAAATTGCGGTGGACGCTTTTACCCAGGAAGCCGGATGGCTCCAGGTTGAAGGCGCTCGCATCCACGTCGCCGATGTGGACGGACATCGCGACTGCGCGATAGGCGTGCGGATCGGGCACCATCATGTGCAGATCGCCAATGCCCAGTTCCGCATCGGCATTGCCGATGATGCCTTCGATCGAGAGATCGCCAACCTCCAGGTTTAGCCGCAGGTCGCTGCGCTTCGGCACAAAGAGCGTCACGTCGAAGTTGTGATTGCCATGCTTCGGCATCTCGAGCGTGATCTTGGCCTGCGAGCCATTCACGGCGAACTCGCGGACCCAGTGCGGCGCCGCGGCCGCGTCTTCTTGCCTGTGCGACGTAATCACGAGCCGCAATTTGCCATCTTCCGCCGGCTTCACTCGAACGTCGCCGACATTCGCATCGAGGATGACGACACCGCCCGCCGCAAACGACGCCTCGCGCACCAGGGGCGTGAATTCGTCCGCGAGAGCGCGCCCGTTGCCAAGAAGAAATACTGCGCACACCGCGATCCAGCAGATACGCATGCTGCGGCTCATATCGTCTCTCCTTTGCGCTGGTCGATATCGATGGAGCCCGCGCCAACGTTCACTTCCAGGCGGCCTTCGCCTTTGCCCTGGTACTCGCGGCTGATGATGAAGTGCGAGCTGGTGCCGCCCGGCCGATGATCGTGGAAGCTGCCCATGCCTACATTGGCTTCAAAGCTTGCGTAGTCGCGATCGCCCACCATGGTGAGGTACGCCTCACCCGCGCCCAGATTGATCTCACGATTGCCCTTGAGGCCGTCGGCATCGAAGTAAAGCTTTCCGGCTCCAAGATTGATCTCGCTCTTCAGCGAAGTTGTGGAGGGCACTTCCAGAGTCGCCACCAGATGGTCTTTGTGCGGAAACTGCAGGCTGATGGTTGCGTGGTCGCCGCTGATATCGAGCTCTTTCACATACGCGCGCATCTTCAGCGATGGCGTTGCGCCGGTCTCGATGCGCAGCTTCAGCTTGTCGCCGGCAACGGCTCTTATGTGCAACTCACCGGAGCACACATTCAGCTCCAGCGTGCCCTGTCCGGCAAAGCTGCGCTCGACGGCGAAGTGCTGCGCGTCTTCCCTGTCGCCCGGTTGCGCCACATAGTGGCTCGGCTCCGGCGGCTCGCCGCAGTTATTGTTTCCGGCCCGCGCCGCAGGCGCTCCGGCACTGAGTAAGCAGCCGCACACAGCAAATCCCAACGTCCACCGCACAACTGCAGCAATTCGTCCTGTTACCCGCACGCCTGCCCTCCCGATCTGTGCTGCTGTACGCCCGTGCGGCAGCCCGGGTTCCCGAAAATTGCTCTGCCGGGCTCCGCGCTACAATGGGACGAAGACATCCGCCGCTGTCTTCGTCCCTTCTAGACGCAGACCATCCGGCCTGATGTCGCAAAGACATATATGATTGAGAGCCCTGTCCCGGAAGCCCTGACGTTTGACGACGTCCTCCTCGTTCCTGCCTATAGCGAAGTCGTTCCTGCCCAGGTTTCGACACAGACCCGCCTCACCAAACGCATCTCCCTGAACACACCCCTGCTCTCGGCCGCCATGGATACAGTCACCGAATCGCGTCTGGCCATCGCCATGGCGCAGCAGGGCGGCATCGGCATTATTCACCGCAATCTGTCGATCGAACAGCAGGCCGGCGAGGTGGATAAGGTAAAGCGCTCGGAGAGCGGCATGATCGTCGATCCGGTGACGGTTGGCCCGGAGCAGCTCATCTCCGACGCGCTCGACGTAATGCGCCGCTACAAGATCTCCGGCGTGCCGGTGACCCAGGGCAAGCGGCTGGTCGGCATCCTGACTAACCGCGATCTGCGCTTTGAGACGCGCACCGATATCCCGGTCGGCGACGTGATGACCAAGAACAACCTGATCACGGTCCCGGTGGGCACCACGCTTGAGGAAGCAGAGAAAATCCTGCACCAGCACCGCGTCGAAAAGCTGCTGGTGGTCAACGGCAACTACGAGCTCAAGGGCCTGATCACCGTCAAGGACATCCAGAAGAAGCTGAAATATCCCAACGCCGCCAAGGATGCGCAGGGCCGCCTCCGCGTGGGCGCGGCCATTGGCGCGACCGGCGATTTCCTGGAGCGCGCCGCGGAGCTGATCAAGAGCCGCGTCGATGCGCTCTCCATCGATTCCGCGCACGGCCACTCCTCGCGCGTGCTGGAGGCAGTCCGCGAGATCAAACGGCGCTTTCCAGATACCGATCTGCTGGCCGGCAACGTCGCCACCTATGAGGGCGCCATCGCGCTGATGGATGCGGGTGCGGATGCGGTCAAGGTCGGCATCGGACCAGGTTCCATCTGCACCACCCGCATGGTCACGGGCGCGGGGATGCCGCAGATCACGGCAATTTCCGAGTGCTTTCGGGCAGCGCGCGAGCGCAAGATACCCATCATCGCCGACGGCGGCATCAAGTATTCCGGCGACGTCACGAAGGCCATCGCAGCGGGCGCATCCGCCGTGATGATTGGCTCGCTCTTCGCCGGCGTGGATGAAAGCCCGGGGGAGACCATCCTCTACCAGGGCCGCTCGTTCAAGGCATACCGCGGCATGGGCTCACTTTCCGCGATGGCCCAGGGTTCGGGCGAGCGCTACTTCCAAAGCTCGCGGGATCTGGAAGAATCCGGACCGCGGGAAACGGGTGACCTGGTGCAGCGCGAGCGCGCCACCCAGAACCGCCTGGCCAAGTTTGTTCCCGAAGGAATCGAAGGCCGTGTGCCGCATCGCGGGCCGCTGGAGTCCATGGTCTACCAGCTGGTCGGCGGTTTGCGCTCCGGCATGGGCTATCTGGGCTGCGGCACCATCGAGGAACTCCAGAAGAATGCGCGCTTTATGCGGATTTCGAATGCAGGACTGCGCGAATCCCACGTGCACGATGTCATCATCACCCGTGAGGCGCCGAACTATCACGTGGAATAGTCAGTCAAGAATGGCTCCGGACTGCCCATAATGCGCGGCAGTTGCGGGAAAATACGCAACTATCCGAGGCTTCTGGCGTTCTCATAAGCACTATGGCTCGTCGCGCCGTTTTTGCCGCTGCTGTGCTTTCCCTGGCGATTCCTGCACTGGCGCAACAGCCGGTGTACCCGAACTATCCCCCGCCACCCCCGCCTTCGGGAGAAAACGCGCCGCACACCCAGCCACCGGACCAGGCCGACCAGCAGGGCTACCCTCAGCAGCAGCAGGACCAGCAACCGGATCAGGTCAATCAGGCGCCGCAGAAACCCTCACCCTACCCGCAAAATAATGAGCAGCAGAGCGGGGAGCCTTATGGCCAGCAGCCGGTACCCGCGCAGCCATACCCACAGCAAAGCGCGCCGTACCCTCAGCAGAGTGCCCCGGCTTATCCGCAAAACGGAAACCCTCTGGGCTGGGTGCCGCGGGGCATGGAGGCACTTGGGCGCACCGCGGCCTTCCACACCGACTTCACCTTTGACCGCTCCATGCTGCAACTGGCGAGCGGGCTGTGGGAAGGCCCCGGTGATCCCGCGTTCAGCGATGCGATCAACCGGCTGGATGGGATTTCGATCCACAGCTATCACTACGCCGCGCCCGGAATGTACGACCCCCGCCTGCTGGACGCCGTTCGACGGCAGTACAGCGCACTGGGCTGGCAACACCTGGTCACAGCGCACTCGACTGCAAACGGCGGAGCTACCGATCTCTGGATCAGCTTCAATCACATGCGCGCGACCGGTGCCGTGGTCCTGTTTCAGAGCCCTACGAATTTGAACCTGATCGCCTTCTCCGGCAACCTGAGCCCGCTGGACTTGCTGCACCTGCGTGGGCATTTCGGCATTCCGCGCTTCCCCGGCGACCACTTCGTTCCCGCTCCAGGCCCCGCCGCACGCAATACTCCACCAGCAAGATACTAGGCGCTGGCTTGCCTATCGGGAAACTGACAAAATCGACGGAAAACGATCATTTGCTTGACAAGCATGTCTTCGGTCATGTGTCATCGTCGGCAGATTTCCTCGAGCTAAGACGAACGTTTGTCTACACCCGTTCTGTTGCACACGAGCAGGGATTGCTACAAAAATCGAGGCTGATCGACAAGTCCCGGGCCGAAACGGTCCCGTCACGATTTTGTTAGAGGCACTGGCCTCCCTCAGTGCCGGGAGGCGTCTTCACGAGACGGCCTCCCTTCTTTTTGCTTCGAGGGACGCGATTGCCGAGTCTTTATACTCGGTCCAGATCACGCGATTCGGAATACCATTCCAGATCCATGCGACCTTCTCCCCTGCTTGCTGCGACGTGTGCAGCCCTGCCACTGTTCGCGCAGCAATCCCCACCAGCCGTGACGCAGCCGTCTACCACGCAGACGGTCGTCGTCACCGCCCAATCGAATCCGCTGGCGCTCGCCGGCTCCGATCGCTCCGTGATCGTTCTCGATACGCAGAATGAATCGCTGCTCTTGGGAGCGTTGCCGGATGTTCTTCGTCTCGACCCCTCTCTCAATCTGCAGGAACGCGGACCTGATGGCGTGCAGGCAGATCTCTCGATTCGCGGCGCCACGTTTGAAGAATCGCTCATCCTCCTCAACGGAATGCGCGTGGATGATCCACAGACGGGGCATTTCAATCTCGACGTCCCCGTACCGCTGGACGCTGTGAATCGTGCCGAAGTTTTGCACGGCGCCGGATCGGCCTTTTACGGTTCCGACGCCATTGCGGGCGCAGTGGACCTGATCACAGAGAAGCCGGAGCGGCCACCAGGCGCCAGCGGAGATCGTCTTTCAATCCGTGCAAACGCAGGATATGGCAGCTTCCAGAGCACGGAGCAGCATGGGATCGTGAGTTATGCCGGCGCGCGCTTCTCCGAGCAATTGGCCGGCAGCCGTGACACATCGAGCGGGTTCACGACAGACCGGAATTACCGGAGCCAGGCTCTCTCCTCGGAAAGCTGGCTGCATACAGCTCTGGGTACGACAGACGTGCTGCTAGCCGGGAGCGATCGGCCCTTCGGCGCGAACCAGTTCTACGGACCATACGAGTCCTTCGAGCACACCAAGGGCTGGCTCGCGATGCTGCAGCAGCAGTTGGGCCAGCGGATGCAAGCCGGCTTCGGCTATCGCAGGCACAGCGATGTCTACATCCTCGAGGTCACCGATCCTGCGCTGTACGAGAACAACCATATCGACGAGGCATGGCAGGGAGTGGTTCGCCGCACTGATACTCTGGCCAGGGGCGTGCAACTTTCCACCGGGCTGGACGGCTCGGCGGACACGATTCGCAGCTCCAGCCTGGGACGGCATGGCCGCAATCAAGGCGCCGGCTATGCGGTGCTCGATTTGCGCAGATCGTCCCGGCTCACGCTTTCCATCGGAGGACGGGAAGAGGTATTCAGCGGCGGATCACAGGACTTTTCGCCCACCTTGGCCCTGGGTTATCGGCTGCGCAACGGCCTGCGGTTGCGCGCTTCCGGCGGTCATGCTTTCCGGCTGCCTACATACACCGATCTCTACTACAGCGATCCGACGACGATCGGCAATCCGCAGCTCAAGCCGGAGACAGCCTGGAGTTATGAAGCCGGGCTGCTATGGATGCCGCACGGCCGCGTGTCGCTTGAGCTTACTGGTTTTCAGAATAGAATCGGCAACAGTATCGACTACATAAAGGATTCGCCATCGGCTCGCTACACGGCGACCAACACAGGCGCACTGGCTTTTACCGGAGCAGAGGCGGGGGCGCATATGCGTCTCGGCGCCAACCAGCAGCTCGATTTTGCATACACCGGTGTCCACGCCAGCCGGGACCTGCCCCGCGGACTCATCTCGGCATACGTGTTCAATTACGCGACGCAGAACGCGCTGTTCTCCTGGTCCGCCACGATTCGACATCAGATCGTCGCGCGCACTCAGGTGGCGGTGGTGCAACGTGTGGGCCATACGGCGTACCCGCTGTGGAACGCCGCGGTCGCGCGCAGCGGCGGGCGTGTGCAGCCATATCTGCGCTTCGAAAATCTGAGCAACACCGGCTATGAGGAGCTGCCCGGGGTGCCGATGGCGGGACGCAGCGTGACCGGCGGAATAGCCTTCACCTGGACGCGAGGCCGCTGACCGTGCAAATGTAAAACGCACCCAAAATGGGTGCGTTTTACTGTTACATTTCGGAGCAGTTGAAACTTACTCGCCGGCTTCGCCTTCGGCCGGGGCCTGCTCGGCCATGGCCTTTTGCATCTCTTCACGGCGCTTCTCACGGGCTTCCGCGCGCTTGGAGCGCTTCTCGTCGAGAAGCTTTTCGGCGCCCAGCAGCTCGATGAATGCCTTCTCGGCGCCATCGCCCTTCTGGAATCCGGTGCGGACGATGCGCAGATAGCCGCCCTGGCGATCGCCGTAACGCGGCGCAACCGTTTCAAAGAGGCGCTTCACTGCGTCATCAGTCATCAGATAAGCGTGAGCCTGACGGCGAGCGTGTAGATCGCCACGCTTGCCCAGGGTGATCAGCTTCTCCACATGGGGACGCGCGGCTTTCGCCTTGGTGACGGTGGTCACGACGCGGTCTTCCAACAGGATGGACGTGACCAGGTTGCGCAGCAGGGCGCGGCGGTGGCTGGTGTTGCGTCCGAGTTTGTATCCAGCATTGCGATGGCGCATGGCAAATCTCTCGCTTACGTGCGGCGGGGCCGCTAAAATCAAGCGCCGGAGAGAGATGTCTCCCTCCGGCGGAAGTGGTTAGAAGTTCTCCGGCTCGTTCTGCATCGGTTCGAGCACGTCGAGATCGTCTTCTTCGTCCTCAAAGCGGTTGTTGTAGCTCTGCGCCAGCGCCTGCGAGGGCAGGATGGAGGTCGGTCCGGGCACGGCATTGCCGTTCTCGTCGATCTTCATGCCCAGCGACAGACCCATCTGCGCCAGGATTTCCTTGATCTCGTTCAGCGACTTGCGGCCGAAGTTCTTGGTCTTCAGCATCTCGGGCTCGGTCTTCTGAACCAGCTCGCCGATGGTCTGAATATTGGCGTTCTTCAGGCAGTTGTAGCTGCGCACGGACAGTTCGAGCTCTTCGACCGAACGGTTGAGGTTTTCGTTCCGCAACTGCATGCGGCCCTCTTCCGACTGGTGCTCCGCTTCGATCTCTTCCTCGAAGTTGATGAAGATGGTCATGTGGTCCTTGATCAGCTTGGCCGCAAGACCGATGGCATCCGCCGGCAGCACAGACCCGTTGGTCCACACCTCGAGCGTCAGCTTGTCGTAGTCGGTGATCTGACCGAGACGGGCTGCGTCGACGGCATAGTTGACCTTACGCACTGGAGAGTGGACCGAGTCCACGGGGATGAAGCCGATGCCGAGATCGCTGTCGAAGTTCTTGTCGGCGGAGATGTATCCGCGCCCACGCTTCAGGCGCATCTCCATGTCCAGCTTGCCGCCTTCGCTTACGGTCGCGATGTAAATGTTCTTATCCAGAATCTCCACATCGCCGTCTGCCTCGATCATGCCCGATGTGACAACGCCGGGCTGATCCGCGCGCAGATAGAGCGCCTTCGGGCCTTCACCATTCAACTTGAAGGGAATCTGCTTCAGGTTGAGGATGATGTCCGTCGCGTCTTCCACCACGCCGGTGATCGACTGGAACTCGTGCAGCACGCCTTCGATCTTGACCGCGGTGACCGCGGCGCCTTCGATCGAAGACAGCAGCACGCGGCGCAGCGCATTGCCGACCGTGGTGCCGAACCCGCGTTCAAAGGGCTGGGCGCTGAACTTTCCGTATTTCTCGGTGAGCGTCTCGGTATCGAGTGCAAGACGCTTGGGCTTTTGAAATCCTCTCCAAAGCATGCGTGTATCTCCTGCACAGCAAGCGCCGCGAAGCATTCTGCAGCGGCTGTGCCTGTTTCTCCTGTTGCGTGGATGTGACCGCTTGCGCGGGTAAAGCGTCCCGGCGATGGATTGCCGGGCAAACCTGTTTACTTGCTGTACAGTTCCCTACTTGCTGTAAAGTTCGACGATCAACTGCTCGTTCACCGGCAGATTCACGTCTTCGCGCTTCGGCAGCGCCAGCACCTTGCCGGAGAGGTTCTTGTGATCGACCTGCAGCCACTGCGGCGACTGCTGGTGGCTCGCGAACTCGGTCGAGCTCTCGAGCACCGTCATCGCCTTCGATCCTTCGCGGATCTTGATCTCATCGCCCACCTGCACCTGGTAGGAGGGGATGTTCACCTTGCGGCCGTTCACTTCAACATGGCCGTGACGCACGATCTGGCGCGACTGGCGGCGGCTGGAAGCAAAGCCCAAACGATAGGCGACGTTGTCGAGACGGCGCTCCAGCTGCTGCAGCAGGATTTCGCCCGTCACACCCGAGGAGCGGTTCGCCTTCTCGTAGTACTCGCGGAACTGGCTTTCCAGCGTGAAGTAGATGCGCTTTGCCTTCTGCTTTTCACGCAACTGCAGACCGTAACCGACGATCTTCACCTTGCGGTCGCGGCCGTGCTGGCCGGGGGCGAAGTTGCGTTTGTCCACCGGACACTTCTCGGTGTGGCACTTGGTGCCCTTCAGAAAAAGCTTCATGCCTTCGCGACGGCAAAGGCGGCAGACTGCTCCGGTATAACGTGCCACGTATCTCTCTCCTCAACTTCAGGTGTCGACTGGTTTACAGGTCCGGAAATCAGAATCCGGTTACCCTTCGTCCCAGTCCGTACTTCTCAACTATCGGTCGCTGCCTGCCGGAACTCAAGCAGGCAGCGGTAAATCACACGCGACGGCGCTTCGGCGGACGGCAGCCGTTGTGCGGAATCGGGGTGACGTCGCGAATCGAACGCACCTCGATGCCGGCAGCAGCCAGTGCTCGCACTGCGGACTCGCGGCCCGAACCCGGCCCGCTGACGCGCACATCGACCGAGCGCAGACCATGGTCGCGCGCCTGGTTGGCGGCGTTCACCGCGGCCTGCTGCGCCGCGAACGGCGTGCCCTTGCGCGATCCACGGAAACCAAGCGAACCCGAGCTCTTCCAGGAGAGCGTGTTGCCCATGTTGTCCGTGATGGTCACGATGGTGTTGTTGAACGAAGCCTGAATGTGCACCAGACCGTAGGGCACGTTCTTGCGTTCGCGCTTCTTGAACTTCTTGTTCTTGCCGGCCTTGCCGGTCGCCGCCTGCTGTGCCTTTGCCATTTAGGTCTTCGTCGCTTTCTTCTTGCCCGCGATGGTGCCCTTGCGCGGGCCCTTGCGCGTGCGCGCGTTGGTGTGACTGCGCTGGCCGCGGACCGGCAGGTTGCGGCGATGGCGGTTGCCACGGTAGCTCTGGATATCGATCAGGCGCTTGATGTGCATCGCAACGTCTTTGCGCGCGTCGCCCTCGATGCCGCCTTCCTGCTCGATGACCTGACGGATGCGGTTGACCTCGTCTTCGCCCAGATCCTGGATCTTCTTGAACGGATCGACATTCGCGCTGGTCAAAATGCTTGCCGCGCGCGGATTGCCGATGCCGTAGATGTAAGTGAGCGCGATGCGTGCCTGTTTGTTTCTCGGCAGATCGACGCCAGCAATACGTGCCATGCTCTGTCCTTCGCTTGCTCCAGTGCAGCTTCGCCGCCGGGAACGTCTGGCCGGAATTGGAAATCCACCGGCAGGTTTCGCGTGAGCCGGGGTTCATCGCAAGCCTTGACTGCGGCTAACTCGCCCCGGAACCGCTTGTGAGTACGCCCGGGCGCTTAGCCCTGGCGCTGCTTATGCTTCTGGTTCTCGCAGATCACCCGCACCACACCGCGGCGATGGATGACCTTGCACTTGTCACAAATCTTCTTAACCGATGCACGTACCTTCATAACGACAACCCCTCAATCTCTCGACTCACAAGTTCGAATGCTCCGGCAGGGCACGCCCACAGCAACGAGCCTCCTGAAAAGGCTGGTTGCTTTCTGGCGGCAGACCGGCGCGCTACTTGTATCTGTAAACAATGCGGCCGCGGTTCAGATCGTACGGACTCAGCTCCACCGCAACACGATCGCCGGGGAGGATGCGGATGAAATTCTTCCGCATACGTCCGGATACGTGGGCCAGCACCTGATGCTTATTCTCGAGCTCCACTTTGAACATTGCGTTCGGCAACGTCTCGAGAACCGTCGCCATAACTTCTATTGCGTCTTCCTTCGACAATCAATCTTCCTGGTTCCGCCAGACTCGTCCCGCCAGACTGTTCTGGCAAAGCCTCCGGCCACGTATGTGCCAACCCCTATGATACCTGATTCAGGGCGGTTACAGTGTCAAAATCGCCGCGCCATCCTTGGTGACGGCGACTGTATGCTCAAAATGCGCGCTCAGGCTGCCGTCCTCGGTGACCGCCGTCCAACCGTCCTTCAAGACCCGGACCGCGTCCCCGCCGGCATTCACCATGGGCTCGATGGCCAGAACCATGCCTTCCCGCAGCCGGACGCCCCGCCCGCGCTGCCCGAAGTTCGGAATCTGCGGGTCTTCATGCATCTTGGTCCCGATGCCGTGGCCTACAAACTCCTTGACCACGCTGAAACCCTCCGACTCCACCATCTCCTGTACTGCTGCCCCGACATCGCCCAGCATGGCCCCGGGCCGGACCGTCGCAATCGCCTTTTCCAGCGATCCTCGAGTCACGTCGAGCAGCCGCTGCGTCTCGGGAGACACCTTCCCCACCGGGATGGTGATGGCCGAGTCGCCGTAGTAGCCATCGATCACTGCGCCGCAATCCACCGAGAGAATATCGCCCTCGCGCAGCACGGTTTTCGCGGAAGGAATCCCGTGCACCACCTGCTCGTTCAGCGAGGTGCAGAGCACGCAGGGGAAGCCGTGATAGCCCTTGAAGGCCGGCTTCGCGCCCGCGTCTTCAATCAGCTTTGCGGCCACGTCTTCTAGCTCGAGCGTTGTCACGCCCGGCTTCACCATGGCCCGGACCGTGTGAAGCACCTCGCGCACGATGCCGCCGGCGCGTCGCATCTTCTCCACTTCCTTCGCGGTTTTAATCATGATCGCCATGGTGGTCTCTTGTTCCAACTAGGCCCGCAAGCGTTCGACTGCCGCCAGAATGCTCTCGGTGACTACATCCACGGGCGCGTCGCCATCGACTTCCGCATAGCGGCCCAGTGTGCGATAGTGCTCAAGCACCGGCGCTGTCTGCTCGGCGTAGGCGCGCATCCGCTCGGCGAAGACCGCCTCGGTATCGTCAGCGCGCTGTTCGAGCACGGTCTGGTCGAAATCGCAGACCGTATCGGCGACTGGCGGCTTCAGGTACACGTTATAGATGCGCTTGCAGACCGGACAGCTTCGCCGCCCGGTGATGCGCAAGCAGCAACTGCTGTTCATTCACCCGCAGGCTGACTGCGACCACCGGAAGGCTGCTAGCGACCGAGGCGAGCTGCGCGTCCAGCCAGTCGGCCTGCACCAGGGTGCGCGGAAAGCCGTCCAGAATGTAGCCGCGGGTGGTGTCTGGCTCTTCCAGCCGGGCTGCCACCATGTCGTTGACCAGGCCATCGGAGACCAGCTTGCCGGCGGCCATCTGCTCCATATCCGCTTCGTGGAGTTTGCCTTCGCGCAGCAGCCGGTCGGCGATCAGGCTGGGTTCGAGGTCGCGGTTCTTGACCTCGCGCAGAAGGTCACCCGTCGAGATCTGGGGAATGCCCCACGCGGCCATGATGGCCTTGGCCTGCGTTCCCTTGCCTACCCCGGGCGCGCCCAGCAACAGCACGGGGCCAGGATGAAAGCTGATGCCCGCGGCGTGGTCGGCGATACGGTCTGCGGAGGCCAACTCCTGCTGTCCCGCTACCACGCGCGGCGTCCGCGCACCCGGCCGCTTCTTGGCGAGAAGCCCTCGTAGTGCCGCATGATGAGCTGCGACTCGATCTGGTTCACGGTATCCATGGCTACGCCGACGACGATCAGCAGCGATGTGCCGCCGAAGTAGAAGTTCAGCCCCAGACCGTGGGTGACCCAGGTCGGCATCCGTTCGAAGGCCGGTCCGATCAGCCACAGGTTTTCCAGGTGGATGCCGTTGATCATGATCTGCGGAATCAGCCAGACCACGATCAGGTAGATCGCGCCGACTAGCGTGATGCGCGTCAGGATGTCGTTGATGTAATCCGAGGTGCGGCGGCCGGGACGGATGCCCGGGATGAAGCCGCCATACTTGCGCATGTTGTCGGCGATGTCGTCGGGACGGAAGACGATCGAGATATAGAAATACGCGAAGAAGACGATCGCCACCATGGAAAGCAGCTCATACCAGGGCTCGCCGGCACGCAGCGCGTCGAAGATGCGGTTGAGCACAGTGTGGCTGCGCACGAAGTTCGATGTAGCAAACAGCATCGGCGCGGACAGGATAGAGCTGGCAAAGATGATCGGCATCACGCCGCCGGAGTTTACTTTCAGCGGCAGGTGCGTGGACTGGCCGCCCATCAGGCGTCGGCCCACAATGCGCTTCGCGTATTGCACCGGGATGCGCCGCTCCGATCGCTCGACATAAACGATGAAGGCGACGACGGCGATCATGCCGAAGACCAGGATGGCAATCGCAGGAACGGTAAATGCGCCAAAGGCCTGCGTCTTCACCTTGTCATAGAGGTCGAAGATGCCGCGCGGCAGTCCATCGACAATTCCTGCGAAGATGAGCAAGCTCATGCCGTTGCCGACGCCACGGTCGGTGATCTGTTCACCCAGCCACATAACGAACGTGGTGCCTGCGGT
The DNA here is from genome assembly GCA_963758545.1 of uncultured Acidobacteriaceae bacterium. Taxonomy (GTDB): domain Bacteria; phylum Acidobacteriota; class Terriglobia; order Terriglobales; family Acidobacteriaceae; genus KBS-83. Next base: position 547,231 of record CAVWVY010000004.1, read on the forward strand.
CAGCGTGAGCACCGTCATGGCGACGAATCCCGCGCCCGGATTGAGCACGTAGGATTGCCCGCCACCGGTGCTGTGGGAGAGCGTGAGCGCGATGGCGAACGACTGCACCACGCCAAGCACGACCGTCATGTAGCGCGTCCATTGCGTGATCTTGCGGCGGCCGATCTCGCCTTCCTTCTGCAGCTTGGCCAGCGGCTCGTAGACCACGGTCAGCAGCTGGAAGATGATCGACGCGGTGATGTAGGGCATGATACCCAGCGCGAAGACAGTCAGCCGGCGCAGGTTGCCGCCGCTGAACAGGTCGACCAGCCCCAGGGCGGAACCGCTCTGCGAGTCAAAGAACGATTCCAGCGCCTTGGTGTCGACGCCGGGCGTTGGAATGTGCGCCCCAAGGCGGTAGACCGCCAGCATCCCCAGCGTGAACAGCAGGCGGTTGCGGAGGTCCGGGATACGGAAGATATTCGAAAACTTTTCCCACATATGAAGTCAGCCTACCCTGATCTCCGCTGCTACAGCTTATGCCTGGGCCGGCGTCTGACCCAGAACAACAACTTTGCCGCCGGCGCGCTCGATCTTTTCCTGCGCCGACTTCGAGAACTTGTGCGCGTGCACGGTAATGGCGGTCTTGATCTCGCCGTTGCCGAGGATCTTCAACAGACCCTTCTTCTTGGTCAGACCAAGCTCCGCGAGCTTTTCGAGTGTCAACTCAGTCTCCTGGAGATTGGCCAGGCTGTCCAGATTGAGCACGTTGTACTCGGTGCGGAAGATGTTGGTGAAGCCGCGCTTGGGCAGACGGCGATGCAGCGGCATCTGGCCGCCTTCGAATCCGCGCATCAGGCTCGAACCAGAGCGCGAGCCTTGGCCCTTGTGGCCGCGGGTCGAGGTCTTGCCCATGCCGGAGCCCATACCGCGGCCCACCCGCTTGCGGTTGCTGTTCGCCTTTTTCGGCGCACGCAGATTGGAGAGATTCGTTGCCATGATTTCCTCGCTCAACGCCGGCCTTACAAGAGGCCGACTCGCATGATGATTCTATTGTGTCGAACTACTCGCCAACCTTTACTCGACGATGCGCACCAGGTGCGGAATGGTTTTGACCATGCCGCGGATCGAGGGCGTGTCCTCGCGCTCGACAATCTGGTTCAGCCGCGTGAAGCCCAGGCCCTTGACGACCTTCTTGTGCTTCTCCGGCGTCGCAATCTTCGAGCGGTAGTACTCGATCAGCAGTGTCTTCTTCGCCTCTGCCATGACTATAGCTCCTGTACCTGCTTGCCGCGCAGCGCCGCAACATCGGCCTTGTCGCGCAACTGGGTCAGCGCGTCGAAGGTGGCCTTGATGACGTTGTGCGGATTCGCGGTGCCCAAACTCTTGGTCAGTACATTCTGTACTCCGACCGAAGTCATCACCGCGCGCACCGCGCCGCCGGCAATGACGCCCGTGCCTTCCGGCGCCGGCTTCAGCAGCACATGGCCGGAGCCGTAGCGGCCCAGCACCTGGTGCGGAATCGACGTGTCGGTCAGGTGCACGTGCACCAGATTTTTCTTGGCGCTCTCGATGCCCTTGCGAATCGCCTGGGGCACCTCCTTCGCCTTGCCGGAGCCATAGCCAACCACGCCGGCACTGGGATCGCCGACCACAACCAGCGCGGCGAACGACATGTTCTTGCCGCCCTTGACGACCTTGGTCACGCGGTTGATGGCGACCACCTGGTCCTTCAGGTTGTAGTGTCCGGCATCAATCTTCTTCTTCAGCATTGCCATTCCGTTTCCTTCCGGGCGCCTGGCGCCCCTAACCCGCTAGAACTCGAGACCCGCCTCGCGCGCCGCATCGGCCAGCGCCTTGATGCGTCCGTGATAGAGGTAGCCGCCGCGATCGAAGACCACCTTCTTGACGCCCTTCTCCTTGGCGCGCTCCGCCACCAGCTTGCCCACTTCCTTGGCCGCCGCCACATTGCCGCCGGTCTTCAGCTTGGCCGCCTTGGTGGAGGCTGCAACCAGCGTGGTGCCGCTCGCGTCGTCGATCACCTGCGCGTAGATGTGGTTGAGCGAGCGATAGACATTCAGCCGTGGCCGCTCCGCCGTGCCCTGCATCTTCTGCCGGATGCGCGCATGCACGCGCTGCCGGATCGTGTTTCTCTGTCTCTGCGGAATCATCGTCTCTTCTTCCTAACAGCGGGACCGCCCTGCGGCCCCGTTCGGTTATCTGGCTACTCTTACGTCGCGCCGGCCTACTTCGCGCCGGTCTTGCCGACCTTCTTCTTCAACTTCTCATCGGTATAGCGGACGCCTTTGTTCTTGTACGGATCGGGCTTGCGCAGCGAGCGCATATCAGCCGCCACTTGGCCCACCTTCTGCCGGTCGATGCCGCTGATGGTGACCTTGGTCTGCTTCGGATCGATGGCCGCCTCGACGCCGGTGGGCAACGGGAACTCGATGGGGTGCGAGTAGCCGAGGGTGAAAACCACCATGCCCTTTCCCTTCAGTTCCGCGCGGTAACCGATGCCGACGATATCCAGTTCCCTTGTCCAGCCCTTGGTAACACCCTCGACCGCGTTGAAGAGCAGCGCGCGGGTCAGCCCATGCAGCGGCGCGAGCGTGTCGTCCTTGCGCGCGGCAATCAGGTGGTCGTCCTTGGTCTCAAGCGTGATGCCTTCCGGGAGCGGCGTCTTCAGCTTGCCCTTTGGACCTTCGACCAGCACTTCTTTGCCCTGCACGGTGTACTTCACACCCTTGGGCAGAGCGATCGGCTGTTTTCCAATGCGTGACATCTTTTCAATCCTTCATCGGCTTGCGAGTCCCGCGTTAAAAGCCTCGCGCGTTCCACTGCAGCCCGTACTGCCAATCTTCACAACTATGCCCTGCGATACTTACCAGACTTCGCAGAGAATCTCGCCGCCCACACCTTCGCGGCGCGCCTGGCGGCCGGTCATCACACCGCGCGGCGTGGTCAGGATGTTGATCCCCAGACCGCCCTGCACGCGGCGAATCTCGTCGCGGCCGACATATACGCGGCAGCCGGGACGCGAGACGCGCTGCAGGTCGCGGATCGCGGCCTCGTTGTTCGCACCGTATTTCAGGTACACGCGCAGCACCTGGCGACCCTCTTCTTCGGTGGCCTTGTAGTTGGCGATGTAGCCCTCTTCTTTCAGAATGCGGGCAATCTCCGCCTTCAGCTTCGAGGCGGGGACATCCAGCTTCTGGTGACGGGCGCGGATCGCGTTGCGGATGCGTGCCAGAAAATCGGCGACTGGGTCGGTAAAGCTCATGCTCTCTCCTTCATCCTCCGTTCGCTCTGGACCGTGAATCGATCGAGTCCAGAGAACCAGCGAAGATGGTGTGGCCTGCCGGGTGTGCCTGCTTAGAGGCCCCGGTCAGGCGAGTTGCTGTTCTCGCGTGGCCGTCCCTACCGGGACGACTTCACAATTACCAGGATGACTTCACCACCCCGGGAATCTCGCCGCGCAAGGCGAGCCCGCGGAAGCACAAGCGGCACACGCCGAACTTGCGCAGAAATCCGCGCGGGCGGCCGCACAGCTTGCAGCGGTTGTGCTTGCGCGAGGAAAATTTCGGCTTCCTTGCGTCCTTCACACGTTTTGCAGTAGTCGACATCGTTCCTGAATCCTCTTCTCTTCCGCTTACGCCGCAGCCGTGCGGAATGGCATGCCGAACTGCTTGAGCAGCGCGCGCGCCTGGTTGTCGTCCTTCGCCGTCGTGACGATGGTGATGTTCATGCCCTTCAGCTTCTCTACCCGTGCATAGTCAATTTCCGGAAAGATAAGCTGGTCGCGGACACCGAGCGTGTAATTGCCGCGCCCGTCAAAGCTCTTGGTCGAAACGCCGCGGAAGTCGCGCACACGGGGCAGCGCGATCGAGATCAGGCGATCCAGAAACTCGTACATGCGGTCGCCGCGCAGCGTCACCATCGCGCCAATCGGCATGCCCTCGCGCACCTTGAAGGCGGCAATCGACTTCTTGGCCTTGGTGGACACCGGCTTTTGCCCGGCAATCGAGGTCAAATCGGCGATCAGCGGATCGAGCATCTTGGGGTTCTGTGTTGCTTCGCCCAGCCCCATGTTCACGCACGATCTTTTCCAGCCGCGGCACCGCCATCGTGTTCTTCAATCCCAGCTCTTTCTGCAGCGCCGGCCGAATCTCTTTCAGATACTTCTCACGCATTCTTGTTGCCATCGTCGAATCTCTCTGCTTCTCTGCCACGGTCCCGGAGTGGGCCTTCTACATTGGCCCGTATACCGTTACGTAGCCGGTTACAAATCTCTTCTACTTCTTGCCCTTGGGCGCGATTGCCTGGCCGCACTTCTTGCAGACCCGCACCTTGGTATCGCCTTCGAACTTGTAGCCCACGCGCGTCGGCCCACAGCTCGGAGCAGACCAGCATCACATTCGAGATCTGGATCGGCGACTCCTGCTCCGCGATCCCGCCCTTGATGTTGCGCTGCGGATTCGGCCGCACGTTCTTCTTGATCACACGCACATGCTCGACCAGCAGTCTGCCGCTCGTCCGGCATCACGCGCAGCACGCGGCCCTTCTTGCCCTTGTCCGTGCCGGTGATCACCATCACGGTGTCGTTGCGCTGAATCTTCAATCCCGCCATTTCGTCTCTCCCAACTCCTCCAGCCCAGGTCTCGCTTAGAGAACCTCAGGGGCCAGCGACACAATCTTCAGAAACTTCTTCTCACGCAGCTCACGCGCCACCGGTCCGAAGACGCGCGTACCTACCGGCTCGCCGGCCTCGTTGATCAGCACCGCGGCGTTCGAATCAAAACGGATATAGGTGCCATCGCGGCGGCGCGCTTCCTTGCGCAACCGCACCACCACCGCCCTGACGACCTTTCCCTTTTTCACCTGGCCATCCGGTGACGCTTCCTTCACCGCGGCCGTGATCACGTCGCCCAGGCCGGCCTTCTTGCCGCTGGCGCCGCCCAGCGGCAGGATCATCTGCAGCTTGCGCGCGCCGGAGTTGTCGGCGACCTCGAGCATCGATCTCATCTGTACTGCCATCGTTCTTGTCTCCGTTCCCTGCCGGGTGCGTGGCGAATCTAATGAACCTTACAACAGAAACTCGTAGCCTAGACCGCCAGTTCGGGCGCGGCTGCCGCCTCGGCCGCCTGCACCTGCGCCAGCGTCGAGCGCCGCAGGATCTCCTGCAACTGCCACCGCTTCAGCTTACTCAACGGACGCGTCTCGCGAATCCGCACCATATCGCCGACGCGCGCCGTGTTCTGCTCATCGTGCGCGTAGAACTTCTTGGTCGACCGTACGGTCCGCTTGTACTTGGGGTGCGCCTTGCGCATCTCGACTTCGACCACAATGGTCTTCTGCATCTTGGTCGAAACCACATGGCCTACCTTTTCATTGCGGCGCTCGGTCGCGGCCAGCTGCTCATTCGTCATTACCTGCTCGCTCATCGCTTACCGAGCCTCCTTCTTCTTAGTAGTCTTCTTTGAAACCTTCTTCGCCGCGATCTTCTTCCCAGCCGTCTTCTTCGCAACCTTTTTCGGCGCGGCCTTCTTTGCCTTTTTGGGTGCGGTCTTTTTCGGTTTCGCCGGGGCAGCTTCGCCCGACTGGACGTGCAGCGCGGTGTTCAGTCCCAGCTCCCGCTCACGGCCAATGGTCTTGATACGGGCAATGTCCTTCTTGATGCCGCGCAGCTTCTTTACGCCTTCGGTCTGCCCCAGGCGCATCTGGAAGCGCAGACGGAAGAGCTGCTCGGAGGCCTGCTGCTCCTCGTGCTTCAGCTCGTCCACGCTCAGGTTACGAATCTTGTCCAGTTCCATCTCGAATCTCATCTTCCGGACCGCTCTCAACGGGCAGGCCCTTCATCGTCTGTTCGCGCCGCGCTATAGAGCCCGGCGGAGTTTTACTTCGTTACTTGGCCGCCGCCGTGACCGTTACGTCGTGACGCATCACGAAGCGGGTTTTCAGTGGAAGCTTGTGCGCTGCCAGCCGCATCGCTTCCTGCGCGACGTCGGGAGCGACACCTTCCATCTCAAAGAGAATCTTGCCCGGCCGCACTACGGCGACCCAGTGGTCCGGTGCGCCCTTGCCTTTGCCCATACGGGTTTCGGCCGGTTTCTTGGTCACCGGCTTGTCCGGAAAGAGACGCAACCAGATCTTGCCGCCGCGCTTGATGAAGCGGGTCATCGCCACGCGGCTCGCCTCAATCTGGCGGTCCGTGATGTAGCCGCACTCCATCACCTTCAATCCGTAAACCCCAAACGAAAGCTCCGAGCCGCGCCATGCCTTGCCGCGCATGCGCCCGCGCTGCTGCTTCCGGTACTTCACCTTCTTCGGCATCAACATAAGAAAACCTCTAGCTTCTAGCTGCTAGCTCCTAGCCGCTAGCTTGTATCTCGTCCCACCCGGTCGCATCTCTTTGAAGCTGCTAGCCAAAAGCTAGTAGCGGGAAGCTGCTTAAAACACCGAGCTGCCGATCTCCTTCGGCTGACGGCGCTTCTGCTCGTACACATCGCCGCGATAGATCCATACCTTCACGCCGATCACGCCGTAAGTCGTGCGCGCCTCGGCAAAGCCGTAGTCGATATCCGCACGGAGCGTATGCAGCGGCAACCGGCCCTGCAGATACCACTCGGAGCGCGCGATTTCATTGCCGTTCAGACGACCGGAAACGCGGACCTTGATTCCCTTGCAGCCGAAGCGCAGCGCCGAATCGACCGCCATGCGCATCACCCGCCGGAAACCCGACCGCTTTTCGAGCTTCAGCGCAATGCTCTCCGCCACCAGCTGCGCGTCGAGTTCAGGCTTGTTCACCTCGACGATGTCGATGGTGACATCGCGCTTGGTGCGCTCCTGGATCTCGGCCTTCAGCTTGTCGATCTCGGCGCCCTTGCGCCCGATGACGATGCCCGGACGCGCGGTGCGGATGATCAGCCGCAGCTTCTTGCCGGGACGCTCCACTTCGACCGAGCTCACGCCCGCAAGCTTCAGCTTCTCCTTCAGCTCGCGCTTCAGTTGAACGTCTTCGATCAGCAGCTTGTCATAGTCGCGAACCACGAACCAGCGCGACCGCCACGGCTTGTTGACACCCAGCCGGAATCCATAAGGATGGACTTTCTGTCCCATACGCTTCCTTTACTTAGCCGCCTTCGCGGACTTGGTTCCCTTGGCGGCGGCCTTCTTGGCCGGCGCCTTCTTGACGGCAGACTTCTTTGCAGCCGGCTTGGTTGACTTCTTTGCGGACTTCTTGCCCTTCGCAGCAGCGCTGGCCCCGGACTCGGCCGTGGTCACCAAGCCGTCCACCGGCTTGCGCTCGGCCACCGCGATCACGATATGCGACATGCGACGCTGGTAGCGGAAAGCGCGCCCCTGCGGCGCCGGGCGGATGCGCTTCATGCGCGGCCCATCGTTCGCCAGCGCCTGCTTGACGTAGAGGTTGTCGACGTCGACATCGAGACCCTGCTCCTGGCTCAGGTAGTTCGCGTTCTGCACCGCCGAACGCAACACCTTTTCGACCAGGGGCGCGACACCCTTCTTGGTGAAGGCGACGGTCTGCAGCGCTTCGCCCACGCGACGGCCCTTGATCAGATCGAGCACCAGCCGCGCCTTCTGCGGCGATACGCGCTGGAAGCGCGCTTCAGCTCGAAATTCCTGTGTCTGTTGCATACCCTTGCCTTCCCTGCCTTCGATCCTTATGCCTGACGCTTACCGCGGCTTCGATGTCGTTTCGGCGGCCTTTGCCGAGTGGCCCTTGAAGGTTCGCGTCGCCGCGAACTCGCCCAGCTTGTGGCCCACCATGTTCTCCGTCACGTAAACCGGAATAAACTTGCGCCCGTTGTGCACCCCGATGGTGTGCCCCACCATGTCCGGGTGAATCGTCGAGCGGCGCGACCAGGTGCGCACCAGCTTCTTGTCATTCGCCTGGTTCATCGTGTCGATCTTCACCATCAGGTGGGTGTCGATGAACGGGCCCTTCTTGGTCGAACGTGCCATCAGTCTCTCCTACTTGCTACGACGACCGACGATGAACGCGTCGGTACGCTTGTTGTTGCGCGTCTTGTAGCCGCGCGTCGGCTGGCCCCACGGGGTCACCGGATGACGGCCACCCGAGGTCTTGCCTTCGCCGCCGCCGTGCGGGTGATCGACCGGATTCATCGACACACCACGGTTGGTCGGGCGAATGCCCTTCCAGCGATTGCGTCCCGCCTTGCCGATGGCTACGTTCTCGTGGTCCGTGTTGCCCACCTGGCCCACCGTCGCCATGCACTCGACCAGCACGCGCCGCGTCTCGCCGGAAGGCAGCTTCAGCAGTGCATAGTCGCCTTCCTTCGCGACCAGTTGCGCCTGTCCGCCGGCCGAGCGCACCATCTGCGCGCCCTTGCCCGGCCTCAGCTCGACGTTGTGCACCGTGGTGCCGGCAGGAATGCTCTTCAACGGCAACGCATTGCCGATCAGGATGTCGGCATCCGGGCCGCTCATCACCGTCTGGCCGACCTTCAGACCGACCGGCTGGATGATGTAGCGCTTTTCGCCATCCGCGTAGTGGATCAGCGCGATACGCGAAGAGCGGTTCGGATCGTACTCGATCGTTGCCACCTTGCCCGGCACGCCGAACTTCTCGCGCTTGAAATCGATCAGGCGCAGCTTCTGCTTGTGCCCGCCGCCGTGGTGCCGCATGGTCAGGTCGCCGGAGTTGCGGCGTCCGCCGGTGCGCTGCTTGGAAACCAGCAGCGGCTTGTGCGGCTTGTCGGTCGTGATGTCGTCGTTCACCAGCGTCGTCTGGAACCGGAGCGTCGGGGTGATCGGTCGATATGTCTTAATCGGCATCGTTTTAGCTCTTTGCTTCCAGCGGCATGCAATTCACCGCTTGCTTTCGCTCTACGTCTCTAACTTGACTCCCGCTACCTTCTGTAACTCCGTCGGCTACAGATTGTTCACGTAGTCCGGCATCTTCTCGCCGGCCTTCAGGCGCACATACGCCTTTTTCCAGTCCGGCCGATAGCCGGTGAACTTGCCCCGGCGGCGCTCTTTCCCGGCGAAGTTCGCTGTCCGGACACTGTTCACCTTCACCTTGAACAGCGTCTCGACCGCCTGCTTCACCTCGGTCTTGGTCGCGGCTTCGGCCACTTCAAAAACCAGCGTGCCTTCGGTCTCTTTCACGCCCATGCCCTTCTCGGTAATCAGGGCCTTGCGGATTACGCTATAGGTCGTCGGCATCAGGCCACCTCCACCTGCGCAGCACGCGCGCGCTGCTTGCGCTTCGAAACAGTCTTCTTCAACATCTCCTGCAGTTGCTCGATGGCGGCGCGCGAAAAAATCGCGCGGTCATAGCGCAGCAGGTCGTAGGGATGCACTTCGTTGTTGAGCAGGAGCTCCACGCCTTCGAGGTTGCGCACGCCAAGAACCAGCGACGGGCTCAGCGACTGCGAGTTCTCGACAATCAGCGCCGTGCGCTTGGCATCGACTGCATTCAGCGCTGCACGATAGGCCTTGGTCTTCGCCTGTCCGAGCTCGAGCGACTCGACCACCGTCAGCTTGCCGTCGGAAAGCTTCGCCGCCAGTGCCGCGCGCAGCGCGCCCAGCAGCTTCTTCTTCGGGAAGGCATAGTCATAGGAGCGCGGCTGCGGTCCATGCACCGTGCCGCCATGGCGCCATAGTGGCGAACGCACCGAACCCACGCGAGCGCGGCCCGTGCCCTTCTGCTTCCACAGCTTCTTGCCCGACCCGGAGACCAGCTTGCGGTTCTTCGTCGCGTGCGTGCCCTGGCGCAGTGCGGCGCGGTAGTGCTTCACCGCCTCCCACAGCAGGGCCTCGTTCACCTCGCCCGGAGCGAAGATCTCCTCCGCCAGCTCGAGGGAGCCGACCTTCTTGCCGCCGAGATCCAATACGTCAATGTTTGGCATCATCTTCTCTTCTTCTTCTTCGAGGGTCTTGGGCCTCGGCAACTACTTCCTCTTGCTCGCCGACGCCTTCTTCGACGCCTTCAGCGGATCGACCGTGCTCGCGCCGGCAAAGCCGCGACGCTCGCGCGGCGGAGCCTTCGCCTTCGAGATCAGCACATAACCATCACGCGGACCCGGCACCGCGCCTTCCACCATCAGCAGATTCTCTTCCAGATCAATGCCGCGGATCCGCAGGTTGCGCACCGTCACCTGGTCCACGCCGTAATGACCCGGCATCCGCTGCCCGGGGAAGACACGCGACGGAAACGATGAGGCGCCGATCGAGCCCTGCACCTGGAACATGTGGCCGTGCGCCTTGGGACCACCGCCGAACTTATGACGCCGCACGACGCCCGCAAAGCCGCGGCCCTTGCTGGTCCCAATCACGTCCACATACTTGTGGTCCGAGAAAATGTCCACCAGGATGCGATCGCCCGCCTTCAATCCATTGCCGTTAGCCGCTCGATCCTCGCCCTCGGCTGCTTCAGCCTTGGCTGGCGCAGCCGCTTCCACGGCAACTTCGCGCATTAGCTTGACCGGCGGCACATTCGACTTCCCGAAATGCCCGGCCATCGGCTTGTTCACCTTCGAGCTCTTCACGAACTCAACCAGGCCGATCTGCGCAGCTTCATAGCCATCCCTGGCCAGCGTCTTCAGCTGCGTGACCACGCACGGGCCGGCCTGCAGGACGGTGATCGGGTGCACTTCACCCTTCTCATCGAACACCTGCGTCATGCCGATCTTCTTGCCCAGAATTCCTGAAACTGCCATCGCTTGCTTCCTCTCCCCATCATGCCCATCGGGCACTGTAGGCACTGCCGTTTACTTTGCTGCCGCAGCCTTCTCTTCACGCACCTTGATCTCGACATCCACGCCGGCCGGCAGATCGAGCTTCATCAGCGCGTCCACCGTCTGCTGCGTCGGCTCAAGGATGTCGATCAGCCGCTTGTGCGTGCGGATCTCGAAGGCCTCGCGCGACTTCTTGTCCACGTGCGGCGAACGCAGCACGCAGTACTTGTTCTTCACCGTCGGCAACGGAATCGGCCCCGCCACCTGCGCGCCGGTGCGCTTCGCCGTCTCCACGATCTCGCCCGTCGAGGTGTCGAGCACGCGGTAGTCGTACGCCTTCAGCCGGATGCGAATTCTCTGTCCTACCATCTTGATTTCATCTTTCCCTGCGGGTCAGCAGCCTGCGCTGCCAACCCACTCGTTATGTCCTGGCGCGAAGCGCGTGTGCCTGGACGGCCAGTCCTACTTCAGTATTTCGGTAATGGTCCCAGCGCCGACGGTCCTGCCGCCTTCGCGGATGGCGAACCTGAGACCCTTCTCCATGGCCACCGGCGTATGCAGCTCGATCTCCAGCGCTGATGTTGTCGCCCGGCATCACCATCTCGGTGCCCGCCGGAAGCTTCGCCGTGCCCGTCACATCCGTCGTCCGGAAGTAGAACTGCGGACGATAGCCGTTGAAGAACGGCGTATGACGGCCGCCCTCTTCCTTCGACAGCACGTAGATCTCGCCCTTGAACTGGGTGTGCGGCGTGATCGAGCCCGGCTTGGCCAGCACCATCCCGCGCTCCACATCTTCCTTCGCGATGCCGCGCAGCAGAAGCCCGGCGTTGTCGCCCGCGCGGCCCTCGTCCAACTGCTTCTTGAACATCTCGACGCCCGTCACCACTGTCTTGCGCGTCTCGCGGAAGCCTACGATCTCCGCCTCTTCGCCCACCTTCACCTGCCCGCGCTCGATACGGCCCGTAACCACCGTGCCGCGGCCCGAGATGGAGAAGATGTCTTCGATCGGCATCAGGAACGGCTGATCGATGGCGCGCTCCGGCAGCGGCACGTTCTTATCCACCGCCTCCATCAGCTCGTCGATCTTCGCTTCCCACTGCGCCTCGCCGTTCAACCCGCCCAGAGCACTGCCGCGGATCACCGGCACATCGTCGCCCGGGAAGTTGTACTTCGACAACAGCTCGCGTACTTCCATCTCCACCAGGTCGGTCAGCTCCGGATCTTCCACCGCGTCGCACTTGTTCAGAAACACCACGATGTAGGGCACGCCTACCTGGCGCGCCAACAGCACGTGCTCCTTGGTCTGCGGCATCGGCCCATCGGTCGCCGCCACCACCAGAATCGCGCCATCCATCTGCGCCGCGCCGGTGATCATGTTCTTGATGTAATCCGCGTGACCCGGGCAGTCCACGTGTGCGTAGTGACGGTTTGCCGTCTCATACTCCACGTGTGCGGTCGCGATCGTGATACCGCGCTCCCGCTCTTCCGGCGCGTTATCAATCGTGTCAAAACTGCGAAACTTGTTGTTCGGATTGTGCTTCGACAACACCTTCGTGATCGCCGCCGTCAACGTCGTCTTCCCGTGATCAATATGTCCTATCGTCCCCACGTTCACGTGCGGCTTCGAACGATCAAACTTCTCCTTCGCCATCTCGCTTCTCCTGAACTCTCCGGCGCGGCATCACGCCGCGCGAACTCTTGTCGGAACTACTTACCTTGAACTACTTGCCCTGATTGCGGCCGATGATCTCTTCCGAAATCATGCGGGGCGCCTCTTCATACCGCGCGAACTGCATGCTGTAGGAGGCGCGGCCCTGCGTGGACGAGCGAATGTCGTTCACGTAACCGAACATCTCCTTGAGCGGAACCATTGCCTTGATCACCTGCGAACCGCCCGAGTGCTCCATGCCCTCGATGCGGCCGCGGCGCGAGTTGATGTCGCCGATGATGGTGCCCATGTGCTCTTCCGGCACCGTGACTTCTACCGCCATCACAGGCTCGAGCAGCACCGGGCTCGCCTTCCTCGCCGCTTCCTTGTAAGCCATGGAGCCGGCGATCTTGAAGGCCATTTCGTTCGAGTCCACATCGTGATAACTGCCGTCGTAGAGGAAGGCCTTGAAGTCGACCATTTCGTAACCGGCGAGCACACCATTGTGCAGCGCCTCGCGGATACCCTGCTCGGTGGGCTTGATATATTCCTTCGGCACCACGCCCCCGCGAATCTCGTCGATAAACTCGAAGCCTTTGCCCGGTTCGTTCGGTTCCAGGCGAATCTTCACGTGACCGTAGTTGCCCGAGCCGCCCGTCTGCCGGATGTACTTGCCCTCAGCTTCGGCGGTCTTGCGAATGGTCTCGCGGAAGGCTACCTTCGGCTCGCCGACGTTTGCTTCGACCTTGTGCTCGCGCTTCATACGATCGACAAGGATTTCCAGATGCAGCTCGCCCATGCCGCTGATGATGGTCTGCCCGGAATCGATGTCGGTCCGAATCTTGAAGGTCGGATCTTCATCGGCCAGCCGTGCCAGCGCAACGCCCATCTTTTCCTGATCGCCCTTGGTCTTCGGTTCAATTGCAACCGAAATGACCGGCTCCGGGAAGGTAATGGCGCTGAGAGCGATCGGCGCCGATGGAGAGCACAGCGTGTCGCCGGTCTTCAATTCCTTGAGCCCGATGCAGGCGCAGATGTCGCCGGCATAGATCTCGGTGATGTCTTCACGCTTGTTGGCGTGCATCTTCACCAGACGGCCAACGCGCTCCGTCTTGCCGGTGCGCGGATTCTCCACCGTGTCGCCCGTCTTCAGCGAGCCCGAGTAAATACGGATGAAGCCCAGCTTGCCGTAGGGATCGTTGATCAGCTTGAAACCCAGGGCAGAAAACGGCTCGGAGTCATCCGCCTTGCGGATGAGGATCTTGGAATGATCGGCAGGATCGATGCCTTCGACCGGCGGCACATCGAGCGGGCTCGGCAGATAATCGACCACCGCATCGAGCAGCGTCTGAATACCCTTGTTCTTGAATGCCGATCCGCACAGCACCGGGAACACCTTCATACTGATGGTCGCCTTGCGCAGCGATACCTTCAGCTCCTCCGACGTCGGAATCTCGCCTTCGAGGAACTTGTGCAGCATGTCGTCGTCATACTCGGCAACCGTCTCGACCAGCTGCATGCGGAAGGCTTCTGCCTTCTTGGTCAGGTTCGCGGGAATCGCTTCGACCGTGTACTCGGCGCCCATGGTCTCGTCATTCCAGACGATCGCGCGCATCTCCAGCAGGTCGATGACACCCTTGAAATTCGCCTCCGCGCCAATCGGAATCTGAATGGCCACCGGACGCGCGCCCAGCCGCTTGCGGATGGTCTCGATCACATGCTCGAAGTCCGCGCCGGCCTTGTCCATCTTGTTCACGAAGCAGATGCGCGGCACGTGATACTTATCACCCTGGCGCCACACCGTTTCGGTCTGCGGCTGCACGCCGGAGACGGAGTCAAACAGCGCCACCGCGCCGTCCAGCACGCGCAGCGAACGCTCCACCTCAGCCGTAAAGTCCACGTGGCCGGGCGTGTCGATGATGTTGATGCGGATGTTCTTCCAGGTGCAGGTCGTCGCAGCGGAGGTGATGGTGATACCACGCTCCTGCTCCTGCTCCATGTAATCCATCGTGGCCGTACCCTCGTGCACCTCACCGATGCGATGGGTGATGCCCGTGTAGAACAGGATGCGCTCGGTCGCTGTCGTCTTTCCGGCGTCGATATGCGCCATGATTCCGATGTTCCGGCAACGATTTAGAGGTACTTGGCGAGGCACGATTTCTTCTCTCTGCTTCTCTCAGGCTTTGAAGGCCCAAGGTTCAAATTTCTTTCGGGAGCAGCTTCCGCTCCCACTCTCAGTTCCTTCTCAACCCACCATCCCGGCAAACCCTTCATGCTGCGCCGAAGGCGCCATTGCCTGGGACGGATGAGCCCTACCAGCGATAGTGCGCAAATGCCTTGTTGGCTTCGGCCATGCGATGGATGTCTTCCTTCTTCTTCATCGCGGCGCCGCGGCCGTTGGCTGCATCCAGCAGCTCATTCGTCAGCTTGTCGACCATGCCCTTTTCTCCGCGGGCGCGGCCGTAGGTCACCAGCCAGCGGATCGCGAGCGAGGTCCGGCGATCCGGATTCACTTCGATCGGCACCTGGTAGTTCGCGCCGCCCACGCGCCGGGTCTTCACTTCGAGCAGAGGCTTGCAGTTCTCGACCGCCTTCTTGAACAGCTTCAGGGCCTCGTCGCCACCCTTCTGCTCCAGGTTGGTCATTGCGGTATAGAAGATGGCCTGCGCGGTCGACTTCTTGCCGCCCCACATCATCGAGTTCACGAACTTGGTCACCAGCGAGGAGTTGTAGACCGGATCGGCTGCTACCTCGCGCTTGGCAATGTGTCCTTTTCTAGGCATCGCTTCCTAACCTTTTCCTGACTTCTTCCTGACTTCCGTCTCTACTTACTTGGCAGCCGTCTTGGCGCGCTTCGCGCCGTACTTCGAACGGCCCTGCTTGCGATTTGCCACGCCCACCGAATCCAGCGAGCCGCGCACCACGTGATAGCGCACTCCGGGCAGGTCCTTCACACGGCCGCCGCGGATGAGCACAATCGAGTGCTCCTGCAGATTGTGGCCGATGCCGGGAATGTACGTCGTCACCTCAATGCCGTTGGTCAGCCGGACGCGGGCCACTTTACGGAGCGCGGAGTTCGGCTTCTTGGGCGTCTGCGTGTAGACGCGGGTGCATACGCCGCGCCGCTGCGGGGAACCCTGCAATGCGGGGCTCGCGGTCTTATACCGCGGCGCCGTGCGACCCTGCTTCACCAGCTGATTGAATGTCGGCAATCCAGTACTCCTTACCCGTTTCTCAAACTCAACTCGCGACCGGCCACTCAATCGCCACGCCCGCACGCACACTACGCGCCGCCCACGATGCAACCCGGGGCATGACTCATGCATGTCCGCTTCGCGTCTGCTTCGCTTCCTATCTCAGACAGGAACCGCGACGGTGGCCGCACGCAACAAGAGACCAGGTCGCCCCGGAATCCTGTACTCAGTTCAGCTCCGTTTCGAAGTTCCGGCCCGCATAGCCCTTCCAGGTGAAGGGTGTCGCAGGCACCGATGCGATCTTCGTCCTCTCGACTTCAGAGGAACCGCAGAAGCGGCCGAATCCATAACTGCAGGCCTTGCATTCTGTGGGGATCCCGTCTGGCGCCCGGCTCGCGCTCTGCTCAACGCAGGCGAAAGACGTGCCTCGGGGAACCTTTTAACAATAACAAGCGTTAGGGAAGCGGTCAACAAAAGGTGGTGAAATTGTGCGCGAAGCCGCCCATTCGAAGCCCCGCGCTTGCTGTTCCACGCTGAATCGATGCTTTTCGCAGCTGGAGGAGCCCGCTCGAGCGCGCAAAATACTGATAGCATCCCTCGCATGAGTTTTTCGTGCCGCCTCAGTCTCCCTGCTCTGCTTTGTCTCTCGCTCCTGTCTCTGCCCGCCACTGGCGCCGATTCGGCAAGCACCCGGCCGCCGGCCAACCCAAAAGTCCGGGCCATTCTGGCCGATCTGGGCAAGGTGGAAACCGTTGGGCAGGTATCGCTTTCTCCCGATGGCGCACACCTTGCCTGGACGGAGCGTGAGCATGGCAGTCAGAGCCGGATCATGATCAGCGATGCGCACGGCCAGGCGTCGGAGCAACTGAATACCGGGGAGGGCTGCACGGCGAGCGATCCCCAGTGGTCGCCGGACTCTCGGGCACTCCTCTTCGAGGGCGAATGCGGGAAAAGCGGCCAGACCGACCTGTTCGTTACCAGCCTGAACGGAAAGCCGCAGCAGATCACGCATTTGCAGGGATACGTGCAACACGCGGCGTGGTCGCCGGATGGCCAGCGAGTTGCCTTTCTTTATGTCCCTGGAGCCACGCGCCCCTCTGGAGCGCTCGCGGCCATGAAGCCCCCGTCCGGAGTCATTGGCGTGGAAGGCCTTGAGGTACAACGAGTTGCGGCCGTGGATGCGCGAGGCGGCAAGGCCCAGCTACTCACTCCGGAGAAGCTGCACGTCTATGAGTTCGACTGGTCGCCGGATTCCGAAAAGCTGGCCTACGTCGCCGCCCCGCCACCCGGCGAGAACAACTGGTGGGTCGCCCAGCTCTACACCGCGGCAGCCACCCCCAACGCCCAACCGGCCAGCATCGTGGACCCGCAGAAGGTATCGGGACCGCTGCACGGGCTTCAGATCGCCGTGCCGCGATGGTCGCCGGATGGCTCGCGAATCAGCTTCATCGGCGGCCTGATGAGCGACCAGGGATCGACCGGCGGCGATGTGTATCTGGTTTCTTCAACCGGCGGTAGTCCGGTGAACCTCACCCCACATGCTGACGTGACCTCCGTATGGCCGCATTGGGTGGACGATCACTCGCTGGTCGTCTCTGAGGTTTCTGGAGGAATCAGCCGGATTGCCGGGTACCACCTGGCAGCGGGTGGCACGCCTGCTTTGACGGATGAAAAGACCTTGCTCGAGGTGCCGGCAGGAATCAGCGATGGACGCGAATCGATGAGCCTCTCGATCGCGAAGAACGGCGCATTCGCGGTCGAAAGCAGCTCCTTCGAGAAGCCGCCGGAGGTCTATGTCGGCGAGCTGAAGCCCGGATCACAGCTCATGCAGGTATCCCACGTGAACGACACCCTGAAGCCGGCATGGGGAAAAGTCGAATCGGTCAAGTGGACCAACGACGGCTTCCACATTCAGGGCTGGCTGATGCTGCCGGCGCATTTCGATCCGGCAAAGAAGTACCCGCTGATCGTCATGGTGCATGGCGGTCCCTCGGCCGCGGTACTGCCCCGCTGGCCGGGCGCCGGATTCGGCGGTGCGCCCCTCAGCGCGATGGATTACTTCGTGCTCGAGCCCAATCCGCGCGGCAGCTACGGGGAGGGCGAGGCATTCACCCAGGCCAATCGTAAGGATTTCGGTTACGGCGACCTGAAGGACATTCTGGCCGGCGTGGACGCTGTCGAGAAGAAATATCCCAGCGTCGACGACAGTCGCCTCGGTCTGACGGGCTGGAGCTATGGCGGCTTCATGACCATGTTCGGTGTCACACAGACGCAGCGCTTCCACGCCGCGGTGGCCGGTGCCGGCATCGCAAATTGGCAGAGCTACTATGGCGAGAACTCCATTGACCAGTGGATGCTGCCATTCTTCGGCGCAAGCGTTTATGACGATCCGGCGGTCTACGCCAAGAGTTCGGCGATCGACTTCATCCGCAAGGTGAAGACTCCAACGCTGGTGGTCGTAGGTGATCGCGATGGCGAGTGCCCCGCGCCGCAATCCTTCGAGTTCTGGCACGCGCTGAAAGATGAAGGCGTGCCGACGGAGCTGGTGGTCTATCCCAATGAGGGCCACGGCTTCCGCAGTCCCGAGCACCGTGTCGATGTGCTGGAGCGGACGCTGGACTGGTTTGATCATTACCTCAGCGCTTCCCAGCAGGCCGGATCAGACAGCCGGTCGAGCACGGGGCGCTGAGCGCAAACTCCGGAGAGGGGCCGGCGCTGGCTCGCCCCTCCTGTCCTGCTTTACACTCGTGACACACGTTTCGACCGTTTTCACGAACACTGCGAATGAGCGCTTCTTCGCGAAGTGCCGCTTTCTCAAACTGAAATGCGGCGCCGAGTCTCTCAGATCGCTTGGGTCGCTTTGTGAAGATGGTCCAGAGTGATCTTCCTGGCAGTGAACCGTGATGGCCGCTAGGCCGTTGCGGGGAGGTTTCATGCGGCGGTACCTGATTCTTGTTGTCCTCTTTGTCATTACTCTTCCCGTTCAGCTCTCCGTTCTCGGTTGCGGATCGAACCCTAACAACTACTGCAACAGCAACGGTGCCGGCTATTCGACAAAGAAGGGGACATTGGTGTCGTTCACCCTGGAGCCGCAGGTGACCGGCATCTCGCTGTCCTATGGCCAGATTGGAACTCTGACCGCAGGCAGCGGCAAGGACTGCACCGGCGCGTCCGTAAGTCTGGGAACGGTCAGTTATGGAATCGTCGCTTCTACTCCGGATCCCGCGCACGCAAACGTGGATGTGTCGCCTTCCGGCCTCGTCTGCGCGGGACATTGGAACCGGCTGACGACCAGCGGCGTGGCAGCCTACACCACCTGCATTCCGACCGGCGTCTCTGAAGTAGCTACGGCGACCGGGAGCTCCGGCGGCGCCACCAGCAATGCGGTGCAGGTATATATTCATCCGCCGGTCACGAACGTGACGCTGGATACAACCAGCAGCAGCGGCGGCCCGGTCACAGGCTGTCTTTCGCAGTTCCAGACTGCGCAACTGGATGCAACAGCCTTTGTGTCGAGCAGCCAAACCCCCTACTGCGCACCGAACATCGCTGGCGTTCCCAACTGCTCGTCGGTTCTCGGCCACCTTTCCTACGCGGCACAGACAACCAGTTCGATCTCCGGAACCGGCTCGACGAATACCGTTGTGTCCATTGACCAGAACGGCGTCGCTACGGCGAAGCAGCCCGGCTCGGCGTTGATCACGGCCAGCATCTCCGGTACAAGCTCCAGTGCGGGGTATTTCTATACCTGCCCGCCCAAGTCCATCACACTCTCGGCCAACGGCGGCACGACCGTCAGCGTAAATCCGCATACGCCGCAGCCCACAACGGCAACGGTGATCGACACAAATGGCAACAACATTACCGGCCTACCGCTGAGCTACACGTCCACTGACCAGCGCACCATCGGGGTGAGCGGCACCGGCTCCATCACGTCGACCTTCCCTGGATCGAGCGCGGTGTACGCCGTGTGCGCGCCGCCGACCTGCAATCCAGCTCCGATCAACCAGATTGGCGTGAACGGAAATGGAACGCCCATTGCCAGCAACACTCTGGATGTGACTTCGCCGGGAAGCGCCAGCAGCTATCTCTGGATGGCGAGCCCGAACTCCCAGTACTTCACCCCGCTGGACCTGAGCCAGAGCACCATTGGAACGCCGGTCCGGCTGCCCTACGTGCCCAATTCCATGGTGCTTGACCAGACCGGTACCAGCCTCTACTTCGGCAGCTATCGCGAGCTGATGATTGTCGCGGCAACGAGCAACACGCTGACCAAGGAGGACATCACGGTCCCCGGCGTTGTGCTGGCCGTTTCGCCTACCAACAACCAGGTCGTCATCAACGATCGCGATCGTCAGATCATCTACGTCTATCAGCCCGCCACTGCGGGCTCGACGACGACAGGCGGCTCGGGAAGCTCCGGCAGCACGGGAACTCCGGCCAGCATCGTGACGCAGTACGGCGGTATCGGGCAGCGTGCCACCTTCTCGCCGGATGGCAGCACGATCTACATCATCGGCACCGCTGCCAATCCGGCGAATCCCACCCAGCAGGTAAATACACTCTTCGTCTACAACACCTTCACCGGATGGAGCACGGAAAAGCTGGATCCCACGAACGGCTCGCCATCGGCGTCGTGCCCCGCCAATGGCGCCGCGGGCAGCGATGCGAATACTTCCTACAACGTCTTCTGCTCGCCCGATCTCGCGTTGGCTGTACCCCAGTTCGGCGCGTTTATCTCCGGACAGAACACAACCGCGCGTGGGTATTGCCCCGATACACGCATCACTCCGGCCGACAACTATCCATCGGCAGTGCCCGGTGCGGTGCCGTGGGATATGGCTTTGCGGCGGACCACCTGGCGAGCACCACCAATGGCGAGCACATCATCAGTGCGACAACAGCGCAACTTACGGACTCCAACGTCGTCGTACCGACAAACGCGCCGCCGCCGGCAGGAGATACGGTTCCATCCGGCGCCTGCCCGACCGATCCAACAACAAAACAGAACATCCCGCTGACCATCACAAATTCCAACAACTACCCCTCATCACTGGCCCAGTTCGCGCCGTCCCTGATCCACCAGGTAGTGACCTCGCCCAACTCGTCTCTTGCGGTGGTCACTTATGAATCGGCAACTGCGACACCGGGCAACGCGCAACTGCCGGTGTACACCATTCCCGCACCCGGTACGCCGGGCGCGCTGACGCCGGTCAAGCTGACCGGCGCCCAGGCAACCACTCCCGTAGCCGCGATCTTCAGCCCGGACTATGCGGACATCTTCGTTTCGACAGCCGGCGATTCGAACATGCACATCGTGTCCACCAGCACGCTGACGGATACGGAGCAGTTCACCTCGAACCTTCCGGATGGCAATGGCGGCATCACGCCGGCGCAGTTCCTGGCGGTGAAGCCGAGGGCGATTCCGTAAGCAGGACAACAGCAGGCAGAAACAGATAACGGCAGACTACCCCACGATTGAATCGGGGCTCTGCCATTTCCTGTTTGTGTCTGCAGTTCTCTGCTGTTGTCTCTTCTCTATTTCCGGCTCTTCGCAATCGCGTCAAGAATCCCGTTCAGGAAGCCGAGCGACTCGGGCGCCGCGTAGCGCTTTGCGATTTCCAGCGACTCGTTAATGACGATGGGCACCGGCGTTCCGGGAAAGCCCGTCAGCTCCGCCACGGCCAGGCGCAGCAGGTTGCGGTCCACCGCAGGCATGCGCGGGATGCGCCAATGCGCCGAGTGCTGCTCAATCAGCGCATCGATCTCTTCTTCGCGCGCCGTGGCCACGCGGAAGAGGTCCTCCGCAAAACCGCGTGTATCGTTGTCGATCGCCTCTTCACGCGCTTTCCAGAAGCTTTTCTGCACCTGCTCGGGCGTCTGCTTGCCCACATCCATCTGGAAGAGCATCTGCATGGCGAGTTCGCGGGACTTGCGGCGCTTGCCTGTGGGCTGGCTCATGCCGGCCGCCTGTCTGTAGCCGGTGCTGTAGCAATCTTTCGATGCACGTCTACCATTTCGATGGTGGCGACCGCAGCCTCAAAACCCTTGTTGCCCGCCTTGATGCCCGCGCGGTTCAGCGCCTGCTCCAGCGTCTCGCAGGTCAACACGCCGAAGCCATGCGGCACGCCCGTCTCCTGCTGCGACTGGCCAATCCCACGGCTCACCTCGTTGTAAATCGCCTCGTAGTGCGCCGTTTCTCCGCGCAGCAGGCAGCCGAGCACAATCACTCCATCGAAGCGTTTTGTAACCGCGAGGGCACGCGCCGCGGAAGGAATCTCCCATGCTCCCGGCACGCGGACAATCTCAATCTGCTCGCGCGATGCCCCGCTGCGCAGCAATCCATCGAGCGCGCCCTGCAGCAGGCGCTCGGTGATAACGGCATTCCACCGCGACACGACAATAGCGAACCGCATACCGGCAGCTGAGAGATCGCCTTCGATGGCAAGCGGCTTGCCGCGCAGCGGGTCTTCCCACTGCCAGAAACCGAAGGCGATGCCGGGCACAGGTTCGATGGTGAACGCCAGCGACTTCCACGTGGTACGCGCGACATCCGTAATGCGCTTTGCCGCTTCCTCTGCGCCGGCTGTCTGCTCCAGCCACTGCTTCGCCGCCCTGTATACGTCGTCGATGGCGGTGACTTCGATCAGCACCTCAGCGGACATGTGCGCCAAACCGTCCAGCAGCTCAAAGCTGCCCACAGGCGCCAGGAAAGGCGCCCCGCGGCTCGTGTCCGTCTCCCAACTGCGACCCGGCTCAAGGCCAACGGCAGAAAAGAAGCCATAGAGCGTGTCGTAAACGGCAGGCGTGCTCGCCGCGTGCACAAAGGTGATTCCTTTAATCATTGGATCATTCCTCTTTGAATCTACCATCGTGAAGAACGGAAACCCTATTGCCCGCGATCAGGTGACAGCCTCCGCGCGCCGCATGGATGATAGTGAGTTCACAAGGAGACGCAATGGTTTACGAGAACCTGCTGCTGGAACGAGCGGACGCATACGCTGTCGTAACACTGAATCGCCCGAAAGTGATGAATGCGCTGAACCGCGCGCTCTTTTCTGAGCTCGACGACGCCTTCACCGCACTCGCCGGTGATTCAGCAATACGCGCGATTATTCTGACCGGCGCAGGCGAGAAGGCGTTCGCCGCAGGCGCAGACATCGGCGAGCTGGCATCGCTCTCCGCCATCGAAGGCCAGAAGCTCGCGCAGCGAGGACAGGCCGTATTCCGCCGCATCGAGACCTGCGGCAAGCCGGTGATCGCAGCAATCCAGG
This sequence comes from uncultured Acidobacteriaceae bacterium, assembly GCA_963758545.1. Lineage (GTDB taxonomy): Bacteria > Acidobacteriota > Terriglobia > Terriglobales > Acidobacteriaceae > KBS-83. Next base: position 570,050 of record CAVWVY010000004.1, read on the forward strand.
GCTTCGCGCTCGGCGGGGGATGCGAGCTGGCCATGGCATGCACCATCCGCATTGCGAGCGAGCGGGCGCGTCTGGGCCAGCCGGAGGTAAAACTTGGCCTGCTGCCCGGGTACGGAGGCACGCAGCGGCTGCCGCGCCTGGTTGGCAAGGGCGCCGCGCTGAAGCTCCTGCTGACCGGCGACATGGTTGGCGCAGAAGAAGCCTTCCGCATCGGCCTGGTAGATGAGGTGGTGCCCGCCGAAGCGCTCATGTCGCGCGCCGAGACCCTGGCGCGTGCCATCGCGCAGCAGGCGCCGCTCGCCGTGGCCGCTTGCCTTCGTGCCGTGGACCGCGGCAACGATCTCCCCCTCGATGCCGGATTGGACTTCGAGGCATCGCTTTTCGGGTTGGCTTGCGCCACGGAGGACAAGGCCGAGGGTACGCGGGCCTTCCTGGAAAAACGGGCCCCCGTCTGGCAGGGACGCTAACTCGGCAATGAGCAAAGGCTGTTCGTCGCAGGTGGATGGATATCGGATTGGGTATCCTAGGTGCGTGCAACGCGCCCTTTCTGGTGATCCCTTCCAGGCTTTCTCGAAGCCGGCGACCCTCCTCCTGCTTGGCCTGACGCTCTTCGGCGCCGGCTGCCACCGCAGCACGCAATCCGGCGCCGCGCAGCCGACTGCCCGGCAGTTGCAACAACAACAGGCACACGCGCTGATGAAGAAGGAAGCTGCCGCGCGTGCGGAGCTTGCGGAGATTCCGCCGCCCTCAAAACATCTCTACGTCAACGTCCGCAGCACCGACGCATGGCAGAACCCGTTCTTGACTGTGCGCCACGACACGCTGACGTTGCGCATCATCTTCCCGCAGCAAACCAGCAGCGCGCTGGACGCGGGCACCTTGCTGCATCCGGCGGCCGCGCGCAGGCAGCAGTTGGAGATTCGCATGTCCGATCTGCCCGAGGCACTGTCTGCAGTTCCTGAGTTTTCCTGGCCCTATGGCCGCGTGGTCGCCATTGAAGAGGCGCCCACCGCGTCCCGGCAGGACAGAGTACAGATACGCCGCAACGTGGAGCAGGCAATCCGGATCGTGAACGATCTGGATGTCGTGGTGGATGAATGGACAGCCCCTAACGGCAACGGACTGCTTCACTAACTCGAAAGACCCAGGAGAACGCACGATGGCGTTTGCAAAACAGTCTGCAGGCGGAGGACAGGCCGGGCTCGCAATCCTGCGCATCGGCACCGGCGCCACGCTCTTCCTGCGACACGGCTGGGAGAAGCAGCCCATGCATTGGCCGCAATTTTTGGCCCACTTTCCCGACCCCATCCACATCGGCTCGCATCCGTCCTTCTTTATCGCCTTCGTCTCGGACTTCGTCTGCTCCCTGCTCCTGGTGTTCGGCATCTGGACGCGCTGGGTCGCGCTCTTCTGCTTCTGCAACATCCTGGTCGCATGGGCCATGGTGCACCGCTTTGCCTTCTTCGGCAGGGGCCCGGGCTCGGATCACGGCGAGTTGATGGTGCTCTACCTGGTCGCACTGCTCACGCTGGTCATCCACGGCTCAACTCCCTTCAGCGTGGACAGCATGCGCGGCAAATAGGAGCCGCACGCATCGTACAATCTCACTCGATGCCACCGGCGATTCGCACGACCGCGCTTCTGGTCTTCTGCTTCTGCTTTGTCGTCGTGACAGCAGCAGGCTTCCTTGCCGCGCGCTGGCGGCAGGCGGACCTGCACAGTCTGGAGGAGTGGGGGCTCGCCGGCCGGCGCTTCGGCACGCTCATCGTCTGGTTCCTGATCGGCGGCGACTGCTACACCGCCTATACCGTGATCGCGGTGCCTGCAGCCCTCTACGGCGGCGGGGCGGTTGGCTTCTTCGCGATACCCTACGCCATTCTTTCCTATCCGCTGATGATGCTGATTCTTCCCAAGCTTTGGAAGATATGCCACCGCGAGCGTTACGTTACCCTCTCCGACTACGTGCGCGGCCGCTATCGCAGCCGGTGGCTTTCCGTCGCCTTCGCCGTCACCGGCATCCTGGCAACCATGCCCTATATCGCGCTGCAACTGGTCGGCATCCGCGAGGTGATTGCAGCCATGGGCATCCGCGGCGAGTGGCCCCTCATCGTGGCCTTCGCCATCTTGGCTGCGTATACCTACACCAGCGGATTGCGCGCGCCTGCCACCATCGCCATCGTCAAAGACCTGATGCTCTACATCATGGTGATCGCGGCCATCATCGTGATCCCCGCAAAACTCGGCGGTTACTCAACTATCTTCGCCAACTCCGCGCACCTTCTCTCGCAGCACACGCCTGCGTCCTCCATCCTGTTGCGGCCACAGCAGTATTGGAGCTACTCCACGCTTGCGATTGGCTCCGCCCTTGCGTTGCTCTTCTACCCGCATACCTTCACCGGCGTCCTCAGCGCGTCCAGCGCCAATGTCATCCGGCGCAACACGGCGCTGATGCCTGCCTACAACCTCCTGCTGGGGCTGATCGCTCTGCTGGGGCTCATGGCGCTGGCCGCCGGCATCCAATCGAAAGACACCTCGGCGGTCGTGCCGCTGCTCTTTCTGCGAATGTTTCCTGAATGGTTCGCCGGCTTCTGCCTGGCCGCCATCGGCATCGGCGCCCTGGTGCCGGCAGCCATCATGTCCATTGCCACCGCAAACCTGTTCACGCGCAATCTGTGGGGTGAGTTTGTCCGCACACCGCTGACGCCCCCGGAAGAGGCGCGCATGGCCAAGCTGGTCTCATTGGTCATCAAATTTGGCGCGCTGGCGTTCATCCTCGCCAGCAGCGCACGCTATGCTATCGAACTGCAGTTGCTGGGCGGCGTGTGGATCGTGCAAATGGTGCCCGCTATTATCTGCGGGCTTTTCACGCGTTGGTTCGGCGGCGCAGCGCTGCTTGCCGGATGGGCCGCAGGCATGGCAACCGGCACCGCGATGGTCATCTCCATGGGCATGAAGACGTCAGTCTTTCCCTTACACCTGTCCGGCCACACCTTCGCCGTCTACGCGGCGCTCCCTGCGGTCGTCATCAATCTGGTTGTGACGGCGTTGGTCTCTACGGTGACCGGCCGTGATACAGAAACTGAGGCGAAGACGATTCCGTCGCTGCCACCACCTACACTCAACGAGGTCTGACGATGGACGGCGGTTCGCCTTTTCCTATCCTGAATACGCTGCCCAATACTCATCTGCCGCATGAGGACTTTGCTGCCCACGCTGCTCTTGAAGCGCGGCTGCGCACCGCCGTACGCGGTGAGGTCCGCTTCGATCCGGCATCGCGCGCGCTCTATGCCACCGACGCCTCAAACTATCGCCAGGTTCCCATCGGCGTGGTGCTGCCGCTGGATGCCGATGACGTCGTCGCCACCGTGGCCGCCTGCCGTGAGTTCGGCGCGGCCGTCCTGTCGCGTGGTGGCGGAACCAGCATCCCCGGCCAGTGCTGCAATGTGGCCGTCATCCTGGATTTCTCGAAGTACATGCGCCGCATTGTGTCGATCGATTACGACAATCTGCGCGCGCGTGTAGAGCCGGGTGTTGTGCTGGATATACTGCGCGTCGAAGCCGAGCGCCACCAGCTGACCTTCGCGCCGGATCCTGCGACCCACAACCGCTGCACCATTGGCGGCATGATCGGCAACAACTCCTGCGGCGTGCACGCTTTGATGGGCGGCAAAACGGTCGATAATATCGAATCGCTCGACGTGCTGCTCTATGATGGCACGCGCATGACGCTGGGGCCGATGAGCGAGGATGCGCTCGAAGACCGCCATCGCCAGAGGCGGCCGCGCTGGGGAAATTTATGCCGGCCTGAAGCGCATCCGCGACAACTACGCCACGCTCGTCCGCGAGCGCTTCCCCGATATCCCGCGCCGCGTCTCCGGCTACAACCTTGACCAACTGCTGCCGGAGAATGGCTTTCACGTTGCGCGCGCGCTGGTCGGCACGGAGGCGACGTGCGTCACCGTGCTCGAAGCCACGGTGCGGCTGATGAAGAGCCCGCAGCATCGTCAGCTCGTGGTGCTCGGCTTTGCCGATGTGTTCGTCGCCGGGGATGCCGTCCCGGAAATTCTGAAGTACAAGCCGATCGGCCTCGAAGGATTCGACAGCCTGCTGGTGGACTTCCTGCGCCGCAAGCAGATGGCGCTCGAAGACATCGAACTACTTCCCAACGGCCGTGGCTTCCTGCTGGTGGAGTTCGGCGCGGACAGCGAAGACGAGGCGCGTGCGCAGGCGGAGCGCTTCGTCAAGGAAGTCGAAGGCTGGCCCACACCGCCACAGGCCAAACGTGTGGATGGCGAACAGGCAGAGCGCGTATGGCGTGTGCGGGAATCTGCTCTTGGCGCGGTTACGTTTGTTCCTGGCATACCGGAGCTATGGGAGGGCTGGGAAGACTCCGCTGTGCCGCCGGAAAATCTGGGCACGTATCTCCGGAAACTCCAGGCGACTGGTCGACGAGTTCGGCTACATCATGCCGATCTACGGGCACTTCGGGCAGGGCTGCATCCACACGCGCATCAGCTACGACATGCGCTCCGTGGAAGGCGTAAAAGCGTATCGCGAGTTCATCGATCGCGCCGCCGATCTCGTGCTCGAGTTGGGCGGTTCGCTCTCCGGGGAACACGGCGACGGCCAGTCGCGCGGCGCGCTGCTGCCAAAGATGTTCGGCCCGGAGCTGATGCAGGCCTTCCGCGAGTTCAAGGCGCTCTGGGACCCGGACAACCGTATGAATCCCGGCAAGATGATGGGCACGCCCGGCGAGCCTGAAATCTATCAGCCGGACGAGAAGCTCCGCGTAGGGCCGGGCTATGAGGCCGCGCGCCCTCATACACATTTCGCGTTTCCGGATGACGACGGCGCGTTCTCACACGCAACCATGCGCTGCGTCGGGGTGGGCGCCTGCCGCAAAACCGAAAGCGCGACAATGTGCCCCAGCTACATGGCCACACGCGAAGAGCAGCACTCCACGCGCGGCCGCGCTCATCTGCTGTGGGAGTTGATGCAGAGCGATGTGCTGCCGGACAAATGGCGCAATCAGCAGGTGCACGAGGCGCTGGATCTCTGCCTCTCCTGCAAGGCGTGTAAGCACGAGTGCCCGGTCCGGGTAGATATGGCCACCTACAAGGCCGAATTCCTCGCACAGCATTACAAGGACCGTCTCCATCCGCTGCCGCACTATCTCTTCGGCTTCATGGATCGTTGGGCACGCCTCGCATCGATCGCGCCATCGCTCGCAAATGCCACGATGGAGCTGCCCGGCGTGGAGGCAATTGCGAAACGTATCGCGGATGTCGCGCCGGCACGCTCGCTTCCGCGTTTTGCTTCGCGCAGCTTCCTGAAACAGCAGGACGCACCCGCGCTCCACGAGAACGATGAGAAAACCGTCCTGCTGTGGCCGGATACCTGGAACAACTACCTGCAGCCGCAGGTGCTGGATGCAGCAGCGCGCGTGCTGCGCAGCGCCGGCTTCCGCGTCGTCTTTCCGCGGCGGCACATCTGCTGCGGACGGCCGCTCTACGACTTCGGCTTCCTCGATCAGGCGCGGCGCTATCTCGATGATGTGCTCGCCCGCCTCGCGCCGCAGATCGATGCCGGCATGCCGTTCATCGTGCTGGAGCCCAGCTGCGCCAGTGTGTTTCTCGAAGAGCTGCGGAATTTCTACCCGGATAGCGAGCGCGCAAAGCGATTAGGAAAACAAACCTATCTGCTGGCGGATTTTCTTGCCGCCCACGCGCCGCAATGGAAGCCGCCATCGCTCATGGAACGCAGCATTGTGCTGCACGGCCACTGTCATCACAAAGCCATCTTCAACATGAAGGCAGAGCACACGTTGCTCCAACAGACCGGAGCACAGGTGACGATGCTCGACTCAGGCTGCTGCGGCATGGCCGGGCCTTTCGGCTTTGAGCGTGACAAATACGAGGTCTCGCAGACGCTTGGCGAGCGTGTCCTGCTGCCTGCGGTGCGCGCTGCCGATCGCGAACACCATCGCTCGTCACCGACGGCTTCAGTTGCCGCGAGCAGATCGCGCAGAACACCAGCCGCCACGCCGTTCACCTCGCGCAGGTACTGGCGCAAGACGTCAGTGCAGCGACGCAGCAATAAAACCGGCCACATCGTCGTGCAGCTTCTTCTGCGCCGAGGGCTTCAGATACATCATGTGCCCCGCATCGTAAAAGCCAGTGGAGATGCGGCTGGTCTCGCTCGGCTCCAGGCCGAGATGCGCCAGCGTGTACTCGGTGGCGAAGTAGGGCGTCGCCAGGTCGAAATATCCTGACGCAACATACACCCGCATATACGGATTGCCGGCAAACGCCTTGTCCAGCGACTCCGTCACGTTGGGGAAGCCCTCCGCCGCCGAGCCCCAGTCCCAGTCCCGGCCCTGAGAGAACCCTCCGCCCAGCAGGTAGTAGTCCTCATCGGTTTTGTAACCCAGCTCGGTACGAATGTACTGATGGAAGGACGCCGAAAACGGCGGCGAAATGATCGACATGGTGGGATCCGTTTGGCTTTCGGAATCCACCAGCGACGGCTCGTATCCGGTATAGCGGCTATCCAGCCGGCCTACATTTAGGTGCTCGTCGCGCAGCAGCTCCTTGGTAAAGTGCGGCTCGTCCACGCGCAGGTTGCTCAGTTCGATGTAGTGCGTGCTCAGTCCGGTGAACTTCGCCAGGCCGGCGATCACCGAGGTCGCGGTCCGCGGCACTGAGCCGGTCGCCCTTTGCGAGCGCATCGGCATACGGGCCGTCGGCGAAGGCCTCCGACTGCCGCAGCGCAGATTGCAGATCGCCCTGCAACGCGGGATCAAGCTTCTTGTGATACCACGCCGTTGCCGTATACGACGGCAGAAACAGAATGTAAGGTAGGTCGTTGCCGGTAGCGAACTCCAGCGTCTCGAAATTCAGCACCGTGGACATGAGCACGATGCCGTTGAAGGCCACGCCATACTTCTGCAGCATGTATCCGGAAAGCGCCGAGGCCCGCGTCGTGCCGTAGCTTTCGCCTACAAGGAAAAGCGGCGAGTTCCACCGCTCGTAGCGGTCCAGATACATCCGAATAAATTTGCCCACGGCGGCGGTGTCGCCTTGCAGGCCGAGATATTCCTTCAGCAGCTCAGGCTTGGTCACGCGGCTATAGCCAGTGCCCACCGGATCGATGAAGACAAGGTCCGTCTGCGTAAGCCAGGTGTTCTCGTTGTCCTCCACCTGATAGGGCGGCGCGGGCATGGCGCCGTCGGGCTGCTGCATGTGCACAGTGCGCGGACCGATCGCTCCCAGATGCAACCACACCGAAGCTGATCCCGGCCCTCCATTGAACGCAAACATCAGCGGCCGTTTGTTGTGCTGCCCGGCCGGCTGGTCCAGCGTATACGCCATGAAGAAGATGTTGGCTTCCGTCTCGCCTTTGTCATTCTTCAGCGGCATCATGCCCGCGGTTGCCGTGTAATTCAGCGTCTGCCCATTGACGTGGAGCGTGTGGTGCGTCTGCACCGGTGGCGCTTCAGGCTGCGGCTTTTCTTCCACCGCTTTCTCAGCAGCCGGCTTTGCAGCAGATTTGGACGCGTCTGCATGTTGCGCCAGCAGTGGCGTGGAAACAAAGAGAAGGCAGGACAGTACGGAACATAGCAGGCGACGATTCAAGAAAAAGGTCCTCCGTGGCGAATGACCTTTGTACAGCATCCGGGCAAGCGGCGGAAGCAGACTCGAAGTGGTTGCATAAACCAGCGTCGTTAAGTGAGGGTAAAGGTGAGACCCGCCGTCAAAGCGGGTCTCATGCTGCCGGTCGAAGTCGAAAATCCATCTATGCAACCACTTCTCGTCAGTACCCCTCGGTAACCACATGCGCCAGTGGCTCGCCCGCCATATAGCGGCGGCATTGGTCGCCGATCAGTCGCATGACACGATCCATCATTCCCGGGCTGGAACCCGCGATATGCGGTGTGATCAGCAGATTCGGCGCCGACCACAACGGATGCCCCAGAGGCAGCGGCTCCGGATCGGTAACGTCGACGGCGGCGTGAATCCTGCCCGAATGCAATGCTTCAACCAGTGCATCCGTCTCGACCACTGGTCCGCGCGCTGCATTTACCAGCAGCGCTCCTTGCTTCATCGCAGCCAACCGTTTGCGATGGATGATTCCACGCGTCTCACTCGTGAGCGGCAGCAGCAGGACAACGATATCGGCTTGTGGCAACAGGTCGTCCAGGCGGTCCTCAGGCTCTACGCCCTCGCGCTGCCGTCTTCCTATCCGCAGCATGTTCACGCCGAATGGCTGCAGCAGCGCCTCCGTCGCGCGGCCAATTGAACCGTAGCCGACAATCAATACGGTCTTGCCCGCAAGCTCGTCTTCGAGCGCCGGCGGCGTCTTCGGCTGCTCGCCAGGATGTGTTCCCAGGTAAAGCGCCTCCGCTCCCATACGCCGCTTCCAGTCGCCCGCATCCTGCATGCGTACATAAAACGGGATGTACTTGAGTGAGGCGAGAATTGCAGTAAGGATCCACTCGGCCACCGGAATGTCGTGAACGCCCTGAGCGTCGCACAATGTGGCGCCTGGAGGGATAAAGGAGAGAAAGGCATCCACGCCGGCATACTGTGACTGCACCACACGTACGCTCGGAATATGCCTTCGCGCCGCGGCCGCCTCTTTTGGATGGAGCGGCAGCACCCACATGTCCAGATGCAAGTCTCCGCTCAAGCCCTTGCCTATGCGGGTCACATCAACGCCTTCAGGAAGATAACGGAACAGAGATGGGTCGATCTCCTCAGGGAGCCCGAGGTGCATGCGTATTAATCCTTTTGATGAAAGATGGCGTTGTTCACGTCCGGCCAGAATTCCTTCACCGAGAACGTGACACCATCAATGATCACATTCGTCAGCCAGCGCTGGCCGATCTTGGTCCAGGTCTGGTACACCGAAGGGTAATACGCCGCCGATATAGCCGAGGCGATTCCCGCGCCGGCAACTTCAGAGTAGTTCGGCGCGCGGCCGCCATCGTCCGTACGGGTGACGAGCACCCGCGTGAACGAGTAGGCGCCACGCTTGATAAATCCGCCATGACCCAGTGTGTAGTATCGGCTGTCCTGGTGCAGTGCGACCGGAAGAATACCCTGCACCCACAGGTTCTCGTCCGTCTGGTCAGCAAAGGTGTGCCAGAAATAGCGGCCATAGCCAGCCGCGCCTTGGCGAAACTCCGGATAAGAGTCCTGCGCCTGGGCTACGCCGGCCTGCCCGGCCGCGAACGTAACCGCCGAGTAGTCAAAGCTCTCAAGCGCCGCAGTCTTGAACTTCTCCTTCGCGGTCTCCGGCGGCAGCTTCTGATCCGCGCTCACGGAACGGAAATTCGGAATGATGCCGAGAATACGTTTGGTCTGCTTGCCCTCATTCCCATTCGCCGTCGGGGTGGCCTCTGTCTTGGCTGCGGTGGAAGCGCCCGGCGACGTCTGCGTCTGCGGCACTGGCGCATCGGGCAAAGCCGCCGATGCGGACGCCACGGGCCTTGGAGGATCCGACGTCGCCATTGCAAGGGACGGCGTCATCGCGCCGGCACACACGAAGAGCGCAACCGCCAAAAGACGTTGGATGTCCATATCCTGATCAGATTCCGCCCCAGCATGCGTGGGTGCAAAAGATTGCTCCCTGTCAGACGTAAGCAGCGTGCATTTCGTTTCATCTGCAGCAGTTACGTCAGGTGGCGCAGCGCTTCCAGCCCCTGATGGATTGTGGTCATCGGCACGGAATAACCGAAGCGCAGATGCCCCTCCCCCTGGGCGCCAAATACCGCGCCCGGGATGGTGGCCACATGCACCTTGTCCAGCAGCATGGCCGCGGCCTTACGGCTGTCCTCGCAAAGCCTCCTGACCGACGGAAAAGCATAGAAGGCCCCGGCCGGCAATTCGCATTCAAAACCAATCTCATTCAGGCCCTTCACCAGTACGTCGCGCCGCTCGCGGTATTCAGCCAGCCGCTTTTCGCGGAACTCCGCGCTCAGTTCCAGCGCCTCGACAGCCGCCCACTGCACCATGGTGGCCACCCCGTTCGTGGAGTAAAGCACCATCTTTCTCAAGGCGGTCATGAATGGCTCATGCGCCACCGCATAGCCGATGCGCCAGCCGGTCATCGCATAACTCTTGGAGAAGGTGTAAGTCGAAATCGTCCGCTTCGCCATGCCGGGCAGCGACGCAATGGAAACGTGCTCGCCTTCATATACCAGGTCTTCATACGCTTCATCGGAGATCACAACCAGGTCGTGGCGCTTTGCGAACTCCGCAACTTCTTCCGCTTCGGTGCGCGTGAACACCACTCCGCTCGGGTTCTGCGGAGTGTTGTAGTAGATGGCGCGCGTCGCCGGCGTCACAAGCTGTTCCAGCGTCGCCGTGATGCCGGTGCGCCGCGCCGCCGAAGTGGGCACATAGACCGGATGCGCCTCCGTGCCGCGAATCATGTCGGCGATGGGTGTCCAGTAAGGCGAAAAAAGCATGCATTCCGTGCCGGGGTCGAGCACCGCCTGGAATGCGCAGTACAACGCATGTGCGCCGCCCACCGTGATTAACACCTGGTCTGCCGTCACGTCGATCGCATTGCGCTCGCGCAGCTTCTTCACCAACGCGGTACGCAGCGGCGCAATGCCCGAAGACGGCGCATATCGCGTTTTGTTCTCCTCCGCGGCGGCAAACAGCGCCTGCTTCACAACCTCGGGCGTCTCGAAAAACGGCTCGCCGCCATGAAACGCATGTACCGCCTGCCCCGCGGCGCGCAGCTCCAGCACTTTATTGCGAATCACCACAATGTCGGAGAAGCCGACTTGCTCCAGCCGTTTCGCCACCCGGAATCCACTCGCCCTGGCCGACGTCGCCGCCATCCGTTCACCCTGTCCTGTGCCGCTTGAAAATGTCTAATGCAAACTTCTTCTGATGCAAACCTTTCAGGATACAGCAATCTCGACTGCCGTCTCGCTGCCTGCGGCAGCGACCCATATACTGAATCCCGATGCAACGCTACATGATCTGGTATGTGCTGGCGTGCCTGTGGGGCGCCATTGCAATTGCCGCCCTGGTACGCCACCGCACCGCGAATGCCGCGCTGGAGGCCATCTTTGCTCTCCTGTTTGTCGTCATCGGCCTGTTCGTGAAGCGGCGGGACGCAGCGCGCTACACCGCAAGACGCCCGAGATAGACCGCCATTCCGGCCACAGCGTCTACGCCCAGCTTGGCGAGCGCATCAATCTCCTTTTGCTCGCGAATACCGCCAGCCACAATCAGTTGCCGCTTCGTCGTTTCGCGCAGTCTGCGCGCTACCTCAATCGGAAATCCCTGCATCGTTCCCTCGCGATCGATGTGGGTGTAAAGGAACGCGGTGCAGAACGGCTCCAGCGCGGCCATCGCGATCTCCGGCGTCAGGTCCACCTGCTGCTTCCATCCCTTGATGGCGATGCGTCCTTCGCGCGTGTCCACACTGAAGACCAGCCGCTCCGCGCCAACCGCATCGGCGAGCTCCTGCGCAAAATCGCGGCGCACCAGATTTTGCGTGTCACCCTCCGGAGCCGACTCCGGACGCATCGAACAGCGCCGAGCCGATGATCACGCGGCGCGCACCCGCCGCCAGCATCTCCTGCGCGCGTTCGATCGAGCCAATGCCGCCGCCCACCTGGCACGGCAGCCGCTGGGCAATCTGCTCAATCAGCGCCCGGTTGCTGCCTTGGCGCATCGCCGCATCCAGGTCGATAAGCTGCACGATGGGATAGCCGGAAAATCGCTCGATCCAGTGCTCGAAGTCATCGAAGGCAAGCTTCAGCTCCTTGCCCTGCACCAGTTGCACGATGCGGCCGCCCATCAGATCAATCGAAGGAATCAGCATGGCAGCCTCACCGGTACACCCTGGTCCGCCAGCTCCTGCTTCAACGCACGCACGTCGGCAATGCCGAAGTGGAAGATGCTCGCGGCCAGCGCTGCATCGGCGCAGCCCGCGTTGAAAACCTCTGCGAAATGCTGAGCATTGCCCGCGCCGCCGGAGGCAATCACCGGGATGCGCAACTCGGTGCTGACTGCCGCGGTAAGTTCGCAATCGAATCCGTTGCGCGTGCCATCGGCATCCATGGAAGTCAGCAGAATCTCCCCCGCACCGCGCTCTTCCGCCTCGCGCGCCCAGTCCAGTACTCTGCGGCCCGTCGGCTTCCGCCCGCCATTCACATACACCTCGGCGGATTCCACGTCGCCGCTGCTGCGACGTGCATCGATGGCGACGACCACGGCCTGCGAGCCGAAGCTACGGCCGACCCTCTCGATCAGCGATGGATCGGCAATCGCGGCCGAGTTCACGCTGATCTTGTCCGCGCCGGCATCGAAGAGTGCGGCTGCGTCATCCGCGGTCCGCACACCGCCGCCCACCGTGAAGGGGACAAACATTTCGCGAGCGGTACGGGCCACCGTGTCCACCAGCGTCTTGCGGCCCTCGTGCGTGGCGGTGATGTCCAGCAGCACAATCTCATCGGCGCCGGCCAATGCGTGACGGTGCGCCAGCTCCGCCGGATCGCCCGCATCCAGCAGATCGAGAAAGCGAACGCCCTTTACCACGCGGCCGGCCGTCACATCGAGGCAGGCAATGATGCGCCGGGTCAGCATCGCGGCACCGCCAGAAAATTACGCAACACCTGCAATCCGGTATCTCCGGACTTTTCCGGATGGAATTGCACCCCAAACAGATTGCCGCGCTCGACAGCGCCGCTGAACGGCCCTGCATATTCTGTAACACCAACGGTTTCATCTACCAGAGGCGCGCGATAGCTGTGCGTGTAATACACGAACGCCTGATTCGATAGGCCAGCCAGCAGCCGCGATTGCGATGCCGGCTCGATCGTGTTCCAGCCCACGTGCGGTACTTTGTGCGTATCCGGAAAGCGCGTGCAGCAACCCCGCATCGCGCCCAGCCCCGGCACTGCTCTCGCCTCCGTGCTGCCCTCAAACAGCCACTGCAGTCCCACGCAGATCCCCAGGAACGGCACGCCGCGAACAATGATGTCCCGCACGGCGGCTTCGATTCCTGTCTCGCGCAGCCTCGCCGTTGCCGCAAAATGACCTACGCCCGGCAGCACGACGCGCTCTGCCGCGCGCACCACGGCCGGGTCTTCCGTGATCTGCGCCGTGGCTCCCAGCGCGGTCAGCGCCTTCATCACGGACGCTAGATTGCCGGCCTTATAGTCGATCACTGCGATCACAGCAGACCCTTCGTGCTTGGCAGCATCTCGCCAAGCTGCTTGTCACGCGAACAGGCGACGCGCAACGCGCGGGCAAACGCCTTAAACAGCGCCTCCACCTTGTGGTGATTCGACCTGCCGTAAAGCGTCTTCAAATGCACGTTCGCCCGTGCCCCGCGCGCAAAGCCGTCAAAGAAATCCTCGACCAGCTCGCTCTGCAGATCGCCTACGAGCCTCGTCTTCACTTTGGTTTTCACTACACACGCAACACGTCCGCTCAGATCAATTGCCGCAACTGCCAGCGTCTCGTCCATCGGCATGACGAAATAGCCGGCTCGCAAAATGCCCTTCTTATCTCCGAGCGCCTTGTCGAAAGCCTCGCCCAGTGCAATGCCCACATCTTCGACCGTGTGGTGTTGGTCCACATCCAGATCGCCCTTGCAGTCGAGGTCCAGATTGAATGCGCCGTGGCGCGTGAACAACTCCAGCATGTGATCGAAAAAACGGATGCCCGTGCTGACGGTGTAGCGACCCTGGCCTTCAATAGCCAGCTTCAGCGCAATCTTGGTCTCGGTTGTATTGCGAACGATCTCCGCCGTCCGCACAGCCTGCGTGCCCTTCTCCCTGCCAACCGGCTTCCCTTTGCCTATGCGCGCCATCCAATCTCCTTCAATGAGCTCTCAATCGCCGTCTTCGCCTGCCGCATCTGCTCCCGTCGTTCCGACCGTGATGCGCACCAGCCCATCGCAACCCGGATCGGCGGAACGGTCACGCGTCAGAATGCCGCGCGTGCGCATCGCCTTCACAAACGCACCGTGCTCGGAGCCGATGCGCGTCAGAATAAAATTCGCCTCGCTCGGCCAATGCTCCAACCCGAAGTCGGCTAACGCACTTCGCAAGCTCCGCGCGCGCCGCTTTCACTTCAGCGACGTACCAGTCCAGATAGCTCTGGTCCTCAAGGGCGGCAGGCAGGCAGAGGAGCGCGAGCTGATTCACGCTGTAAGGCGAGATCACGCGCCGCAGCCACTGCATCGTCTCCTCTGCCGCGATCAGCGCGCCCAGCCGCAGACCCGCAAGCCCGTAGGCCTTCGAAAATGTCCGCGCCACGACGAGATTCGGAACCCTGCCGATCAGGTCCAGCACCGTCTCGCCGTAGAAGTGGTAATAGGCTTCGTCCACCAGCACAACCGCCTGTGGTGCACGTTCTGCAACTGCGATGATTGCATCCCGGCTTACCGTCGTGCCGGTCGGGCTGTTTGGATTCGCAATCGCGATCAGCGCGTGCGTTCATGAATCGCGGCAAGCATCGCATCGAGCGGAAAGCGGAAGCCATCGCCCGCCAGCACCGCATCGGACTTCGATTCCGATGCGGATTGCCACGCGGGCACCGCGTCAATCTGCGCCTCAGCCGCCGAGCCGTACACCTCATACATGCTGTAGGTCGGCACCGGCAACAGCATGGCATCGCCGCGATCGAGAAATGCCTGGCACAGCACGTGAATCGCCTCATCCACGCCGTTGGTCAGCAGAACTTCCGCCGGCGCAACACCCAGCGAGTCCGCTACTTTTGCTTCCAGACTGCCGCGCTCGGGGTAGCGCGTCAGATCGGAGGCAGTAATTTTCTTGAGTGCCTCAATGACGCGCGGCGAGCATGCCAGCGTATTTTCGTTGAAGTCCAGCCGCAGCCCATCGCGCCCGGAAACCGGCGGATGATATTCCTTCATGCGGCGAACGCCGGCCCGTGGCTCAGGTGTGCGAACTGTCACAGGCTCACCCACGGGCAACTCCTTCCGCGCGAGTCAGCCGCACTTCGACCGCTGCTGCGTGCGCACTCAAACCTTCTGCTTTGGCGAGAGCCGCTGCGGCCGGCGCCAGGGCCCGCACACCGTCGGCGTTGTAGCTCTGTACCGTCACCAGCTTTAGGAAATCCATCACGCTCAGGCCGCCGCGGATGCGCGCCGCTCCGCCCGTCGGCAGGGTGTGATTCGGCCCGGAAACGTAGTCACCCAGCGCCTGCGACGACCAGTTGCCGATGAAGACCGAGCCAGCATGCTCTACCCACGCAAGGTCGTCTTCCGTATCCACGGTCAGGTGTTCCGGCGCCAGGCCGATTGGCAATCTCCCGCGCCTGTTCCTTTGTATCCGTGACGATCACGTATCCGTGGTTGCGCAAGGCCTCGCGCGCCACGGGGTTGCGTCGCGACTGCTCCTTCACCTCCTGCATCACCAGCTTCGCGAGCGCGGCCTGCGAGGTCACCAGCACACTCAGCGTCTCGGTATCGTGCTCCGCCTGCGCTACAAGGTCCGCCGCAATCGCCTCCGGATGCCCGCGCTCGCTGCACACCACGATTTCCGTCGGCCCGGCCAGCATATCGATGCCGCAGTCAAAAGCCACCAGCCGCTTTGCCGCCGTCACATACAAGTTTCCCGGCCCGACGATCTTGTCCACGCGCGGCAGCGTCGGCGTTCCGTAAGCCAGCGCAGCAATCGCCTGCGCGCCGCCTACCTGGTACACCTCATCGATGCCGAGCAGCGCCGCGGCCGCAAGCGTCTCCCGTGCCGGTCGCGGCGACACCACCACGATCCGCCGCACGCCGGCAACCTGCGCCGGGATGGCCGTCATCAGCAACGACGAGGGCAGCGGATGCCTGCCGCTCGGCACATAGCACCCCACCGACGCCAGCGGCCGCACGCGCTGCCCCGTCTTCACGCCGGGCACCGGCTCCGTGTCCCACTCATGCGGCAACTGGCGCTTCGCAAACTCGGTAATGTTGCGCGCAGCCAGTTTCAATGCCGCATGCAGTTCCGGGCTTGTCTCCTCCCACGCGCGATGCAACTCGCCGGGCGCAATGCGCAATGGCTGCTTTCGCGAAACGCCGTCGAAATGCGCACGCGCGGCCAGCAGCGCGCGATCGCCCCCGCGGCGCACATCGTCCACAATGCGTCGCACCGGCCGTTCCACGCGATCCAGATTCGCCGCGCCGCGCCGCTCCAGCGAATGCGATCAGCCGCTCGATCTTCTTGGCTCCCCTACCGCTCGCTGTCAGCAGTTCCAAAGTGCTTCCTCCCGGACCAACGCCCGCATCAGATGACCACCTTATTCAGCGGATATTCCACGATGCCGGTTGCGCCGGCCGCCTTCAGCCGCGGCAGCACATCACGCACAACGCCCTCTTCCAGAATGGTATTTACCGCCGTCCATTCCGCATCGCGCAGTGGCGAAACCGTCGGCGAGTTCAGCGCCGGCAGCACCTGCAGCACCGCGTCCAGGTGCTGTTTACGCACGTTGAGCATCAGCCCCACCTGCCCCTGCGCGGCAATCGCTCCGTTCAACATCAGCGCCAGGTTCTTCACCTTCTCGCACTTCCACGCATCCTGCATCGCAACGCGGTTCGCAATCAGATGCGTCTCGCTCTCCATCACCGTATCGATGATGCGCAGGCGATTTGCGCGCAGCGAGCTTCCAGTCTCTGTTACTTCGACGATCGCATCGGCCAGCGTAGGCGGCTTCACTTCGGTCGCGCCCCAGCTGAATTCCACGCGCACCTTCACACCCTTCGCCGCGAAATATCTCTTCGATACTTCGACCAGCTCGGTGGCAATCGTCTTCCCGTCCAGGTCTTCCGCGCGTTTGTACGGTGAATCCTCCGGCACCGCGAGCACCCAGCGCACTTTATTGCGGCTCTGTTTTGCGTAGGTCAGGTTGGTCACGCTCTCCACGTCAAGCCCGCTTTCGACAACCCAGTCAACACCGGTCAGTCCGGCATCCAGCACGCCCTTCTCTACGTAGCGCGACATCTCCTGCGCGCGAATCAGCATGCACTCTATTTCGGCATCGTCGATCTGCGGAAAATACGACCGGCCATTCGCGTAAATACGCCAGCCCGCACGCTCAAACAGCGCAACCGTCGCGTCCTGCAGGCTGCCTTTGGGAATGCCGAGCTTCAGCTTCTTCGCCGGTGCAGTCACGCGCGCACCTCGCTTGCTGTCTCCATCGCAATCGGCCGCGTAAAGCAGCTCACGGTGCCTTCGTGACACACGAGGCCATCGCCTTCCACCACCACCTCAAACAGCAATGTGTCCCGGTCGCAATCCGTAAACGCCTTCACCACGCGCAGCCGATTGCCGCTCGTCTCACCCTTCATCCACAGCTTTTGCCGCGTGCGGCTCCAGAAGGTGACGAAGCCGCTCTCCACTGTGCGCTGGTAGCTCTCCTCATTGAAGAAGCCCACCATCAGCACCTCTTTGCTGGCGGCATCCTGCACGATGGCCGGCACCAGGCCGTCCATCTTTGCGAAATCGATTGTTCGGTCGCTGCTCACGTGTCTCTCTCCATTGCGTTTGCCTGAAAATGAAAAAGCCCACCGTTGCTTGGCATCGGCGGGCGCTGGACCTGATCTCGGTTGTTGCTTATTTCCCGGAGGAGTCCGCCGACACGTTCGCCACGTGGTGATGATGGGCATGGCGATGGTGGCGGTGGAAAGTCATACTCCGTAGCACCTACGCTAACGGCTGATCGGAAATGTGTCAACTCAACGGCAGCGGGTAATGGGTCAATTTGAAGTTCCGGTTCAACCCCCTTGCGGACGTTCCTTATTTACCAATCGGACGAATCACCTTCGCCGGATTTCCTCCGACAAGAGTGTTGCGGGGAACATCCTTGGTGACTACCGAGCCCGCCGCGACCACCGAATTCTCGCCTACGGTTACGCCCCCGATGATGGTCGCGCCGGCAGCGATCCACACGCCTTTCTCAATCACGATAGGCTTTCCGATGGTGACGGTGCGTCGCTGCAGGGGTTCAAGAGAATGGCCTGTCGTGATGATGCTCACGTTTGGCCCGATCATCACATCGTCCCCGATGTCGAGGCCGCCGAGGTCATAGAAAGTGCAGTTTTGATTGACGAAGACATTCTGCCCGACGCGGATTTCGCCCCCGCCGGCAGTAAAAAATGGAGGGATTAGTAAAAAGCTCTCATCTACCTCTTTACCGATAAGTTCGCTGAACAAGGCCCGAATTTCATCCGCATCGTTGAACGTCAAACGATTCAGTGCGGCGGTGATCGCCATCGCTCGTTTGACATTTGCCAACATGGCCGCTGATTCCGGCGTCCTGCTGTAAATCACCTTGGTGCGACCGTCATTCGGCATTCGTCATTTTCCTCGAGTTGCGATTGAGCGTGCGCTGCGGCGCACGAGGGCCGCGCCGAGATACTCCGAGTGTGGGCCACAGAGCGGAAAGGCGGGAATTCGGCCAGAGCGACAATTCAAAATGACCCGCTACCGGCCGCTGCGCCGCACTGACGGCTCGCCTGACCAGCCTGCCACATTGCGCTTGTCATACTTCTGCCTCAATCGGCTCCGCAGCATTTCCCACAGTCCGCGTGTGCTCATGTGTTCATCCAGCGGCGCATTCACCTGCACGCGTGTGCCTTCGCCGGGCTGGCTGGTGAGGGCCAGGTGTGCGCCGATGCTGCGCGCGCGCTTCTCCATACCGCGCAAGCCGAAGCCTCGCGTCTGCTGTCGGCGGTCGAAACCTCGCCCCTCGTCTTCCACGGTCAGCAGGACGCACTTCGTTTCGTATTCGACCGAGAGCACAATCTGCTTCGGATCGGCGTGCCGCACCGAATTCACAATAGCTTCCCTGCCGATGTGAAACAGCGCATCTGCGACACGCACCGGAATATGCCCCGGCCCTCCGCGGCCATCTGTGCGCCCCTTCCGCACAATACGGATGTCGCCGCCGGTCACCATGCTTGCAGCACATTGTTCGAGCGCGGCGCCGAGCTCCCTGCCGGCGGGCCATTCCTCGCGCAACATCGCGATGCTAAGGCTCGCCTCCTCATGCGTCTGCCGCACCACTTCACAAGCTTGGTCAATCTGCTGATTCGCCCGCTCGATGCCCGCGGCGTCCGCGTGCTCCAACCCGTTACGAATTCCCTGCAGCTGGAAGGCCACGCCGGCGAAGCTCTGCGCCAGTGTGTCGTGCAGCTCATGCGCCAGCCTCTCGCGCTCCTGCACAATCGCGCGCCAGCGCCACTGCTTGGCGCGGCTGTAGAGAGACTGCGCCAACAGACACAGCAACAGAATGCCCAACCCAATCTCGCCCAGCCGCAATGGCGTCCACCACGGCGGCCCTGCGAGACGGTCGATGTCCTCCGTAGAACGCAGCAGCAGCGCAAACGAGCTCACGCCCTGCGTATACCGCCGGTCCAACGTACAGACGCCGCGCAGACTCAAAACGCTGCGCGGCGTCAGCCGGCGATAGAACTGCGCCGATTGCTCTGCGGGCAGAAAGGCGCGAAAGGCCTGCGCTCCGCTCGTCAGATCCAACACAACCATTTGCGTTCTGCGCGTCTTTGCGAATGCCCGTAAGCTCCCCCTGCAGCTCCACCAGCCGGGCATCGTAATTTCCGGTCGCCGCCTGCCCCGCCGTGATCGACAGTGGCGCCGCCGGAGTATGGTCCCACAGCAGCCGAACCCGGGCATGCGGCAGCATCGCGGTGGCGCCGATCGGATCGCCGGAAGCCGACGGAGCGCCGGTGGCCTCCACTTCATCGCCTAGGTTCAGTGCGGGTGCGATCGGTTCGGGCAGCGCGATGCCGCCGCTGTCGTCCTGGAGAAAAAGTGTCGGCGACATCAGCGAAACTGTGCCGCGAATCGTTACGATTGGCGTCTGACTGGCGCGCACCAGCTCCGACACGCGGGTGATCGGAATCGTCTCGCCCTGCGGCCCCGGCTCATGAAAGAACCGCCGTCGCAGATCCGGATCGTCAAACGTAGGAAAGTTATGCGTTGCATTGAATGCCGCTTCGCTCTTCGGATAGTCCGGGTGAAGCACACGCGGCGAAGGGCCGGCCAGCGCGATCAGGTCGGCCTTCTTCGCCGGCTCAACCTGCACGTTGCGCCACGCCGCGCCGGTCGCCAACGAACGCAGACCAATCCGTCCACTGCGCACACAATCCGGCTCCTCAAAAAAAGCGCGCGTCACCTCGATTCGAGCCCGTCTCGCCCACAGCGGCCGCAATGCTGCATCCCACGACCGCAACATCCAGGTGATACCACACATGGCTGCGCAGCTCGGGCAGCGGCACCGGCGCTGCCTCCAGCCAGCCGTGGTCCGAGCGGCCAATCAGCAGCGAGCTGTCGTACATGCGCACGCCAACGTAATAGCCGTTGTACGCGTCCACGCCTGGCTCTTCATCATTCGAGCGCACCACCACGCCGGCATCGCCGCCCTCGCCCAGCAGCTCCACATCGGCCTGCAGCCGATAGTCGCGCCACCGGTAGGAGCCGGTCAGCATCTTCGCGCCGCGCTCGTCCGAGTCGTTATGCATCGCGCCGCCGGCCAGGCGCCACGCCCCGCCTACGGCATGCCATTCGTCAGCGCGGTTGTGCGCGAAATCGTCATGATAGGAAGGCCGCGCAGCCGGCAACCACCGCCACGCCATCATCCCGCCCGCCAGCAGCGCGAGCGCAACGGCACCGGCGATCCACCATGCGACTCTGCGGCCACCTCTCACCCGGTGGGCCTCCAATCCATGTTCAGCATCTGCTGGATCTCCGGCGTGTCCACGTTCTCGCGCGTCACCAGGCGCGGCGCAAAGCGCAACACCCGTCCCGCTGGCATGCCGCTTGTGCGCGGCCGATGCTCCGTAATCAGCCGTGTCGCCTGGTATCCCATCGCGAAGGTATCCTCCGCCACCAGCGAATCGATTTCACCCCGCCGCAGGTAATAGATCAGATCAAGGTCCTGATCGCACGCGACAAGGTGCACCTGCTGGATGCGCTGCTTCAGCTTGAGTCCGCGGTACACACCGCGTGTCGCGCCCACCGTCAGCGTGAATATCGCATTCACCTCCGGATGGCTCGCCAGCAGCTCTTCCGTGTCCTGCTCCGCCAGGTTGGTGCGGAAGACGCCGGGCAGCGGATCAAGCACCGTGATGCCGGGATATTGCGTCGCCATCCTCCGCCGGAATGCTTCGGATCGCGCCATGGTCTCCATCAACGCCGTAGTCGAGCCCAACACCGCCACCGTGCCGTGTCCATGCAGAATTGCGCCGATGCGGTCCGCAGCCAGCTCGCCGGTCTGCTGCTCGTCATTCAAGAGATAATCCACATCCAGAGACGCCGGAAGATTGAGGGTCGCGTTGACCACCACTACCGGCATGCCCTGTTCTGCGGCCCTGCGCACTGCGGTCGTCAGCGCAATCGGATGGTCCGGCGCCAGGATCAGCCCGCCATCCCGCTGCCGAATCGCCTGCTCGACCAGCGCGATCTGCCGGTCCACCTCCATCTCACTGCTTGGCCCGTTCCAGCGCTCCTTCCAGTCGGTGCCCAGCAGCGCCTTTGCAACGCCCGCGTGCTCTCCCTCCCATATCTCTTGAGCCGTGGTCTGCGGCACCACCGCAATGGTGTGTGAATGCCCCCGCGAGCAGCCCGCCAGCAGCAGCGCCATCAACGGCCAGCACGCTCGACTCCTGCTCGACCTCCACAATTCCATCATCGCCTGATCGCAAGCCTAAAGCATCGCGCCTGCCGATGTAGACCATTCGCCGGGCCAGGGCAAAGCTATGTCCTCAAATTCTTTTCTTGGCCCGCCAGCGAATTTGCTGAATAATGCAGACCGATGATCCGCCTTGTTTGGAGCCAGTTGGGCATCGCCTTCAGCGCCCTGCTGCCGCTGGTAAATCCGCTCGGCTCGGCACTCGTCTTCTATGGGCTGGTCGGAGCGGCCCCTCCTGAGGTCTATCGCCGTCTGGCGCGCAGGATCGCCATCAACACGGTCCTCTTTCTCCTGGTCATCGAGCTCATCGGAGCGGCCCTCCTCTCGTTTTTCGGAGTGTCCCTTCCCATCGTTGAGGTAGCCGGTGGCCTCGTCCTGGCCTCCATGGGATGGTCGCTGCTCAATCAGCAGGGCGCCGATGCGCACCAACAGGAGAAGGAAGATCAGGCGCCGGTCGCCAACGTCGACGCGCTCTACCAGCGCACCTTCTATCCGCTCACCTTCCCGGTAACGGCCGGCCCCGGCTGCATCGTCATCATGCTGACGCTGACCGCCCACGCATCCACCCACAGCCTCATAGGGAACCTGCTCTCTCATCTCGGCATCCTGATCGCCGTCATGATCCTCTGCGTGCTGGTGTACTTCGCCTACGCCTATGCGCCCTTGATCACACGCAAGATCTCGCCGCAGACCGCCCGTGGCGTCGTCCGCGTGATCGCATTCCTGTTGCTCTGCATCGGCGTGCAGATTGCATGGAAGGGCATCAGCGCCCTGCTCATCCCCTTGCTGCAGCACCACTAGCAAATCCAAACTCGTGTGAAGCAGACATCGCGAGTGCCCCATCCCGAACCCTGAACAGAGTGAATGGGTGAAGGGTGGGATACCCCCAGACGCCAGCCTGTTCTCGTTGCTGCAGGAACGCTAACGGACCCAGACGCGGGTGAAGCCGACATCGCGGGTGCCCCATCCTGAACCCTGAGCAGCGCGAAGGGGTGAAGGGTGGGATACCACTTAGGCCAGCCCCCATTAATCCTCATCTCGACCGGAACGGCAAAGCCCCACTAAACCCTCGTCATCTCGACCGCAGCGGCGGAGCCGCGCGGTGGAGAGATCTGCTGTCTCCCCGCGCCGCCTAGCTCGCCTCGACCGACGTAATTCCCGAATCGGCAAAAGGGTGCAAGAATTTGCCACTTAATATTCCTTGATTTGCTACTCTGGAAATAGATCAACCTCCATCCGGAGAACAGAAACGCAAAAGCCACCGCTTCGGTGGCTTTTTTCATTTCCGGAGGCAATGGAAACCGGTTGGTCGAACCCATCACGGCTGGATGGCTAACTCGCTGACTGGCCAATTTGCTCCCTTAAGTCCTTTGTAATGACGATTTTGACCTGTAAGTCCTTTATTATGACGATTTTACGCTCCCGATAAAATCGGCATCTGTTTGATTCTGTTGCACTTCGCTTGCGCCGCGCCGCAAGGGGGAGGGGGGAGGGGGGTCAGGTCACGTTACCAGCCACCGGCGTCTGGCGGGCACGCCCGCCGTCAACTTAGAAAGGAACTCGAACTCCTATGTATCCGGAATGCCGGCACGTCAAGTCTTCTGGCAGCCTCTGCGACTCGCCCGCGCTCAGCGGCAGCCACTGGTGTTTTTTCCACAAGCGCCTTCACGAGCGCCAAATCGCGATCCAGAGAACTCAGACCGAAGCTGTCGATGGGAGTGATTCCTCATCCCTGCTGGAGCAAAGCGCGGTAGGGGGATCGGCTGTGTCCCTGAAGACCACCGACCACCGTCCCCAGCCGGTCGTCGGCCAATCAGGTACCTTGCCGGATACATCGCTCGATCTGCCGCCTCTTGAGGACGCCGCCTCCATCCAGCTTGCGCTCATCGAGGTCGCACAGGCACTCGCCGCCAACCGCATTGACACCAAGCGAGCCGGCCTCCTCCTCTACGCCCTCCAGGTCGCCTCGGCCAATGCGAAGGACCTCAACCTCTCCAAATTCGGCGTTCGCGCCATCACCTATTCCGACGAAGGTCTCCCGCTCGCACCCCAGCGCCACGGCCGTGACTTGTAGAAGACGAAGACCTGGAAGACTGAAGAAAAAGGTGCCCTGTTCTAGCTGGCAAGCTAGCGCAGGGCAGCTCTCCCCGGAATCCAGTCGAGGAGCGAAGCGGCCTTCGCTCTCCGCCCTCACTGCGATCTCAGACCCCGGGTTGCACCGGGCAAAGAGCATGTAAGCGCTCTGGCACGATCTTGCTTGCCTAACTCACCTCGACTGTTCCAAGATAGAGGCGTCTCGACATCCCCACGTTGAGGTGCAGCCATGCATCACACAGACGCAGTCACCTGCTGGCGCAATCGTCAAGCGGAGCTGGAATTTCACATTCGCCGCCACGAATGGTTCATGGGCAAATCGGCAGTCCTGGATCCCAAAGCTCTTAAGGACAAGCTCGAAGCGTATCGGATGGAGTGGAGCAAGTACGAGCGTCTGATCCACAAAGTCGATGCGATGCGTTCCGGCAGCAGGTCCAAGTCGGCAGCCTGACCGCTAGACTACGGATCGAATTTTGCACCTATTGCAATGTCCGCTCGGCGGAGCCGTCTTTCAACATCTTGGCGGCATCGGCCAGGCTTAAGGACGCTGGCGTCCGGTGATACTGGCTGGTCACTTCGTCCTGCTCTTCGCTGATGCTCTTAAAAATCAGCGCATGTCCGTGGATATGAATATGAGTCGTCGTGATGGCCCAGATGCCAGGAGCGATCTGCTGCCGTTCAATTTCAAATGTCCCGCCCTTCTTGAGCTTTCCTAACAGGCCATAGCCAAAATTGACGTCGTGCGTCAGCGTTCCCCTCAGCTGCTGGATGCGCTTCTGTTCTGTGTTCACCACCATCGTTCCTTGCATGGCAGCAAAGACGCGGGACGCCCGGGTGGGTGGATTGAATTTCGGGTCCGGCTTAAAGTTCAATGTCGTCAGTCCCCCGTTCTCTCCTGCAATGGTCCATAGGAACGCATCAGGCAGCAATTTCGTAAGCGCGCTCGCCCTTTGGGCGTCCTGCGCGTGACCTCGCTTCTGCTTCTCGCGAACACTCGCGTCGTGCACGAAGTCGTCCATTCGCTTCTCATCAGCCTTCTGCTCTTCGGGAGTGAGCGAATGACCATCTTTCTTGAGCGTCTTGGAAAGATCACCATCAGCCGTCTGGATAACAATCTTCAACGTACGACTGCCCGAAACCTTGTTGTCGTCCCGATACATCCACTTGCTGTGGTCATTCGCATCGGCCTTAACTTCATTGGCAACTACCGCCCGCACGAATCCCCGAGCATCCTTGCCCTGGCCGGACGCTAGTGCAGGCCATGAGAGAGTTACACAAAATAAAGGCAGAATAAGCAGTCGCGACAGGGCATGCGACTTCATCAGGAAAGAGATCTTCACGATGTCTTAGATGCAACGTGCCGAAATTAAGTAGGAGGATGCATGCAAGCGACTGATTTGCCGGCTGTAGGTTGCAAGAATGGAATACTTGCCCGGAACGGATTGGTGGGCGAGGCGGGGATCGAACCCACAACCCTCAGCTTAGAAGGCTGATGCTCTATCCAATTGAGCTACTCGCCCGACCCAGGTAAGTGTTCCTCATTGTAGCGTTCGGCCGCCATGCCCGGCCCAGCACGATGCGGCGTCACTGCCGCTCCGGCGTGGAGTGCGTGCCGTTCAGTGCAGCCGATCGCGCAAACTCCTGCTTCGCGTGGCTGTCATCTCCGCTGCGCCTGTATGCCTGACCCAGTAGATAGTGATACCGGGGATTCTCGGGCGCGAGCGCCACCGCACTGGCGAACTCCGACACGGCGTCTGGCACGCGATCCGTATGCATATAGATTTGTCCCAGGTTTTCGTGAATACGCGGTTCCTTCGGAGCGATCTTTGTCGCCTGCTCCAAAAGCTGCTGCGCCTCCTGCGTTTGATTGCGATGCAGCAGCAGAATTGCCAGGTTCAGCAGCGGCTGCTCACTGGGCGATGGATCGTCCTTCTGCCACGCGATTGCAGTGCGATAGGCGTGCACGGCGTCGTCATTGCGATTCAATCCCTCATACGCGAGCCCCAGGTTGTTCTCGCCCTTCACGCTGCGCGGGTTCAGCGCCAGCGTCTTTTCAAAGCACGTCAGCGCATCGCTGTACCGGCCCTGGGTGTAACGCAGCCGGCCCATCGCATACCAGGTCTCTGCATCGTGTCCATCCATGGCCAACGATCGGCTCATCCACCGATCGGCGTCCGTCAGATCTTTAAGGAGCACATAATCAAGCGCGACGTTCCGCAGATCGGCAGCAGTAGGCGAGCGCAGTGCCGCGCCCTTCGTATACTCGTTCAGCGAATCCGCCGGTTTGTCCTCTCGCAAGAGCGCGTAGGCCAGCAGATAATGCGGTTCGGCTGCCTTCGGATCCGCGGCAATCAGCGGCCCCAGAGCGGCCTCCGCCTGCGCAAACTTGCCCTCGTGCATCAGGGTCTGCGCTGCTGCGAGCGAGCTCGCCTTTGTGGATGTGTTGGGCGTCAGCGTCTCGATCTGCTGGCCAGCGCATATCGGCGCCATCGCTACCGGCAACGCCGCGCACAGCACGACGCGCAGCCAACCTCTGCTCCTCGACTTATCTCTCACATCGATCAGGATGGTCTCCGCTGCCGAGCTCTTCCGGCGATACGAATGACTCTTCCGCCGCTGCAATCACGACAGGGATCGTTTGTTCAAGAGCTTCCGCCCACGATCTTCCAGCAGCAGCCTCGTCGCTGCCGCATACATAACAGTAGACCGACATCCCAAAGCCCCACATTCCATCCTTGCGTGCCGGCCGAACAACCATCTCGACGCGGCCATCGGGGACATTCAATGCAGCACAGCGCCGAGCCGCCGTACGCGCCCACTCCTCATGCAGCAGAAAATCCGCCAGCGGGATCGCGTGCACCATCAGCACATCAATATAGGAACCACATCCGCATACAGCCAAAGGCGCATCAAGAGCCTCCGCAAGCTCCACCAGTTCTGCCTCGCTCATTGACCAGCGATCGCATTTCGTAGTCATCAGCAGGCCACGCGGAGCATTCAAGAGCGCCAGCGCTCGGGCCATTGCTGGCGAAGCAGTAGCCTCCGGCAATGCCGCGATGCGGCTCCGCTGCAGTTCGTCATCGACGCGCAAATCGACCCACGCCAGCCCGCTGGCCGCGTCCGACCAATGCGTCTCGATCACCGGATCATCAGCCCCGGCGGCCACGCTCCAGTCGCTCTCCACTACAAAGATCCCGTCTGCGCGTGCAGGAAATCAAACAGCAGTCGCTCCGCCCAGTAGCCGTCATACCCCGTTGCCGGCGCAAGAAACGCGCAATGGCCGCCGTGCGCGGTTTCAATGAGGTGTGCGTTCGGATTCGCAAGCAGGGTGGCACGCGTCTCCGGCAGCATCCGGATGAAGGGATCATCGATCGCATGCAACACCAGTGTTGGCACCGCAATCCGGTCCCCAACACGCGCGCTCGCCGCACGATAGTAGTAGTCGTCCGCGCCCGCAAAACCGCAGTTCGGAGCCATCACGCGATGGTCGAACTCGCGCAGCGACCGAATGCCGCGGCTCCGCTTCGGATCAAAAATCTTGGGAAAGAGCTCACACTTCCGCGCGTACCTGCGCACCAGTCCACGTAGGAACTTCCACTCGTAGATCCGATTTGCGGGCTCGTGCAGCGCATCCGCCGATGGCGCAAGGTCGATGACTGGCGAGACGCCGGCAACCGCAGCGATCAGCGGCGCCGCAGCTTCGCCCAGTTCGCCGGCCAGCTTCAGCACCAGGTTGCCGCCCATCGAATAGCCCACAAGCGCCCACCGCTGTGCATCGCGTGTGCGCTGATAGTGGCACACGACGGCATGCACGTCGCCCGATAACCCTGAGTGGTAGAGCGTCGGGCACTCGTGCTCTGTGCCGCCGCAGTTGCGCATGTTCATGCGCACTACGTTCCACCCCGCGGCATAGAATCGCGCAGCATTGCCGCGCACATATTGCGACGTCGAGGAGCCTTCAAGCCCATGGAGAAGCAGAATAGTCGCGCGTCCCGGCTCCCGCTGCCAGTGGGTCTGGCACAGCACCCTGCTGCGGGGCAGACCATCGTGCGCAGGCTCAACTTCCACCAGCTCGTTCTCCGGAATCGGCAGCACCGCTTTGCGCGGAAGAAAATTTCCCGCCAGCGTCTGCAGGTGTGCATTGCGCAAGAACCTGCGCGGCGCAAATGTGCTTCGCCACTCCGCCAGTTCCTTCGTCGCGGCTTCAATCAAATTTGATGTCACCGCGCCAGTGCCTCCAGCACTGCGCGTGCGCGCAGCGGTCCATCTGGCGCATCTTCGTGCATGAAATACGCATAGACATCGCCCTGCTGCGCATCTTTCGCAAGCCGATCTCCGAGGCGCCGCAAGTCCGCCTCGCTGTAGCTGCTCCGACGGAGCCGGTGGCAGATGAAATCGGCCGTCCTACGCTCAGGCGTCTGCAAATCGTCGCTTTCCGCGATACACAGCGCTGCGTTGTTCTGCTCCAGCACCGCGTACGTTGCTTTTTCAAACCACGATTCATGACGGAACTCGAATGCCAGCCTCATCTTCAATGGCGCCGCAGCATTCAGAAATTTTTGCAGCCGCTCCACATCCGCACGGAAATTCGGCGGCAATTGGAAAAGCACCGCGCCCAGTTTGCCTGCGCTCTCGGCAGGCAGCAGCGCAGCCTTCAATGCGGTCACCGCATCGTCACAATCGCGCAGACGCTTCAGATGCGTGATCGCCTGCGGCGCCTTAAAGGAGAATCGAAAGCCCTCGGGCACCGCGTCCAGCCACGTTTTCAGTTGCTTTTCCGAGGGCAACTGACGGAAGGTAAAGTTCACCTCCACAGAGTTCAGTTGCGACGCGTAATATGCCAGCATGCGGGCTGAAGGGGTCTTTGCCGGATAAAATCCCGGCTTCCAGCTCGCGTAAGCCCATCCGGAAGTGCCGGCATAGACGGTGTGCGAGTGGGTGGACATGATGGAGAAGTAAGTGACTTGCTGGGGCGGCTAGTGGGGATCGAACCCACGACATCCTGAGCCACAGTCAGGCGTTCTGCCTCTGAACTATAGCCGCCGTGCCATTAGAGATTGTAGCATTTGCGGATTCATCGAATCGCTGCGGCGCATCACACTGAACGCTGAGCATGGCCACCCAACGCGAACCCGAAATCCTGCCGCCGGTCGCGCGCTTTGGCGCGGGAGGGCGCATCTTTCGCGACGAGAACCTCGACCTGCTCAGCCGCGTGCTCGACTCCTGGTTCCGCATCCCCGGAACATCCATCCGCTTCGGCCTGGACGGCATCATCGGCCTGGTTCCCGGTGTCGGCGACATCCTCGCCGGCCTTGCCTCATGCATCATCATCCTCGCGGCGTGGGCGCGTGGCGCGCGGTACGTCACCATCGCACGTATGCTGGTGAATCTGGCGCTCGACGTCGTCATCGGCACGGTACCGCTCTTTGGCGATCTTTTCGATATCGCCTGGAAGGCCAATCGCCGCAATTACGCGCTCCTGACGCGGCATCTGGAACATCCGCGCCGTCATCAGTGGCGCGACTGGTTCTTCCTGGCCGGTGTAGCTCTGGTGGCCGCCGCGATCTTCGCAGTGCCAGTCTTGTTCGTGGCGTGGCTGTTGCACGCGTTGTTTATTTTGCGGATGTAGCCACTGGAATTGGATAGAGCGGCCGCCGCAGCTGCTCTGTCTCTCGATGGCAACTTGATACAATCAGCATGGCGTCGGGGCGTAGCGCAGTCTGGTAGCGCATCTGCTTTGGGAGCAGAGGGTCGGGGGTTCGAATCCCTCCGCCCCGACCATTCGAATCATTGAGTTGAATCCAGCCTGGGAATCCTCTCCGCCACGTTTTCCTTCATAGAGTGGGGTTTGTGCCCCTCCAAGATCGCTATGTGATAGCGACGTTCCTTACACAACAAAAAGTTTGATCGTGACCGGACATAATGAGACCTATACCCTCTCGTGGCCACCCGCCGGCGCACATGAGTGGCAGGCGCGTCACCCTGCGACTCCAATTATCCGACGTACACGTTCGGGAGTATACGGTGAACAATCCTGGTGCGGCGCCATCGCCGACGACAGGTCTATCTGGCTCGCTTGCAACCGCGAGCATTTGGTTCACCGGCGGCGAGTAATTCCCGCGCTTTACCGAGTAGGAAGCAATGCCGCCTCGGTGCCCCGCGACATCGCTCAGAGTCTTGCGTAACACATCTGCCGATTATCCTGAGACTCCACCGAAGGATTGGGTGAGTTACCCATCGACCGATGCAGGACAGTACGTGGACTGAGCCACTACTGTTCATCTGTGCAGCCTGCGAGCGTTTTTTCTTCCGAACGTCGGTGGGCCCCGGCTACTGGTATTCCCCGCGAGAATTCTCTAATTTTCACGGAGCTTTTGACAATGCGGCATGTTCTCTGGCGCACATGTCAAGGCGATCCATCAATAAAGCGTCACATGGGCCACCGGCGTCACTCTGTTTGTAGTGCCAAGTCTTTTGGGAGACTCGAAAATAATATGAACGTTCGCAATGTGCTGGCATTTGTAATGCTTGCCTGCCTCAGTTTGTCTGCCCAGCAGATCACCGGAAACATTCGCGGAACAGTTACCGATCCGAGCGGCGCCGTCATTCAGGGCGGCGTGGTCACAGCGCGGCAGGCGGAAACGGGCCTGTCACGAAGTGCGACCACCGATCGCAGCGGTAATTATGTTCTTCTCGAACTCCCGGTTGGACACTACCGCCTGCAGGTCGCCGCGAAGGGCTTCCAGGAATACGTTCAGGATGGCATCACGCTGAACGTGAACGAGACGGCTTCTGTCTCGCCACATCTCGCGGTCGGATCGGAAAAGCAGCAGGTGCTGGTAAGCGCCGACGCGGAGCTGATTGAGCCAACCGTCACCAGCATGGGTAAGGTAGTGCAACAGCGCGAGTTGGAGGATCTGCCACTGAACGGGCGCAATTTCTCGCAACTTGGCCTGTTACAGCCCGGCGTTGTTCCCTTGACGCCGGGGATAGCCGAAGCTGGTGGATCGCTGCGCAATGGACAGGCATATGCAGTCAATGGCCAGCGACCTGAATCAAACAACTTTCTCATCGACGGCGCGAACAACTTCAACGGCATTGACGGCGGATTCGTCCTCAAGCCGCCGGTGGACGCAATCAGCGAGTTCCGCATCATCACGCACAGCGCGAATGCCGAGTTCGGAGGCGCGCTAGGATCGACGACGAACATCATCACGCGGTCGGGCACGAATCAGCTACACGGCACGTTGTGGGAGTTCCTCCGCAACGACGCACTCGATGCCAACAATTATTTCGCGCAGACGAAGGAGCCGCTGAAGCAAAACCAGTTTGGCGCCACAGGTCGGTGGGCCGATCAAAAAGGATAAAACTTTCATTTTTGGCTTTTATGAAGGCTTCCGCAATCGCCAAGGCGAGACAGCGCTGACCACCGTGCCGTCACTGAAGCAGCGTACCGGCGACTTCTCCGAACTGTGCCCGGAGGGCTTCACGGGCGGCTTCTGCAACAATCCGGCGCACCAGCTTTTCAACGTCTTCGCCAATGCACCGTACCCGAATAACCAGGTGCCGCCGGACCAGATCAACTCGGTTTCCAAAAATTTGCTGAGCTTCTTCCCGCTTCCAAACGCCGGCACCAATCTGTTCTCCACAACGCAAACTTTAAGCAATAATACCGATCAGTTCGGCATCAAGATCGACCATTACCTCACTCCGCGTGACACGCTGAACTTCCGTTACATGTTCAACCAGCTCTCCCAGGTTGATCCGCTATCACCGGGCGGCGCCAGCGTGCCAGGGCTTCCCGGTAGGCGAAGACCAGCGCGCGCAGAATTTTGTCGCGCAAGAGACGCACACCTTTTCGCCAACCCTCATCGGTGTGGCGCGATTCTCGTTTCTCCGTAACAAGTTCCTCTTCGGCGAGCACGAAAATCATCAGCCGCCCTCAAGCCTTGGATTCCAATACACGCCGAGTCTCGATATCGCCACTGGACCGCCATTCATCCAGGTGAATGGCTATTCCACGGTTGGTGATCCGATCACCGGCCCGCGCAACACCTACGAAGACGTCTTCGATTACTCCGCCTCGCTGAGCTGGGTGCGCGGCAAGCACACGTTGAAATTCGGCGGCGGATACCAGCGTCAGCAGATCAACGTGCTGCAAGGGATTGCGACCAACGGCTTCTTCGTATTCGCGCCATTCCCGGTAACGGACGCGTTCGCCAGCTTCCTCACCGGGTCGCCGGTTGTCTTCCTGCAAGGTATCGGCGATTTCTCGCGTGGCATTCGTGGCAACAATGCGAACGTGTATGTGCAGGATACGTATAAGGTCACGTCGCGATTCACAATCAATGCCGGACTGCGTTACGAGTTGCCCGAACCGTACACCGAAATTCATAACCGGATGTCGTTGTTTGAGCCGGGGAAGAAGTCCCAGGTGCTATCGAATGCGCCGGCGGGACTGTTGTATCCGGGCGATTCCGGCGTGCCCGCCGGCCTGATCCCCACCGATAAGAAGGCCTTTGCGCCGCGCCTTGGCATCGCGTGGGACCCGAACGGTAATGGCAAGTCGCTGGTGACTGCCGCATACGGTATCTTCTATGAGCCCTATTACACCGGACAGGGTGGTCCTTTGCAGTCGCCGATCAGTGCGCCTCCTTATCTGGGAACCCCGCAGGTGAGCCTGCCGGACTTCGCGAATCCGTTCAACGGCAATCCTCCGGCCGCAGGGACATTCTCCAAACCACTCACGAATCTGACTCTCTCGCCGACGTTGACGCTCCCTTACACGCAGGATTGGGATTTGAACCTGCAGCACTCGTTCGGGTCCGACTGGCTGTTCGAGATCGGATACGTCGGCACCAAAGGCACGCGCCTGCCGCGCTTTATCGAAGCGAACCCGGCGGTTTTCGTTCCCGGAACCGTGGACGGCCAGCCGATTTCGAATTCCAGCAACGCCGATCAACGGCGGCTCTATTCCGGCTGCACCCTCGCCGACTCACCGAGCAGTTGCCAGTTTTCATCGACCGGCGAGATCGCCGGCATCGCCAACTCCTCCTACAACGCATTGGAAGCGTCGATGCGCAAACGGTTCAGCCACGGCCTCTCATTGCTTACGTCCTACACTTGGTCGAAGACCATCGACGATGTGTCGTCTTTCAACATAACGGGATCGGCGGCGAAACCAGTCGCAGGCGAAAACGATCTCGCCCAGGATCCGTTCAATCTCGCAGCAGAGCGTGGGCTTTCGCTGTTCGACGCGCGCAACCGATTCGTTGGGAGCTACGAGTGGGCGCTTCCCTTCTGGAACGATGCGAGGAACTGGTACCAGTGGGGCCTCGGAGAATGGCGGTTAAATGGCATTGCCACGTTAATGAGCGGCACGCCATTCACCGTCTTCGACTCCAACGACGTTGCAGCGCAAGGCACCGCGCCGGAGGTCACAGGGTTTTCCGCGCAGCGACCCGATCTTGTCGGCAACCCCAATAGCGGACCGCGCGCGGTCAATGCGTGGCTAAATACCAGCGCTTTCCATCGGCTGGATCCCACAGCCAACGCGGGGCAGTTTGGCACAGAACGACGCAACGTGAATTTCGGGCCCGCCTATTCGGATTGGGATTTCGCTGCCCTTAAGAATTTCAAGGTGACAGAATCAACGCAGCTCCAGTTCCGTGCGGAGCTGTTTGACATCCTGAACCGTACGAACTTCCGATTGCCCGACAGCGACATCAGTTCGCCAACGTTCAACCATATCCTTGAGGCGCAAGCTCCGCGCCAAGTGCAGTTTGCGTTGAAGTTCATGTATTAGCAGGTCTAAATCAATAGATGAGTGTCAGCAGAAGACGGCGCTGTCGTGGAGCAAATGATACAACTCTGTGCCCCGGGTGGAGGTGCTTGAACCGCGTCGAACGGTAGGTCGACTTCAGCAAATGCATTCCCTATTTCGCTGAAACTGCATCCTGCGGTATCTGCATCGCCGAGTGCCCCTGGGCTGGTCCTTCGCTGCGGCCCAAACTGCTCACCACGATCGAAGAATCGATAAAGAATGAAAACGAATTCCCCTCCCATATACGAAGAGAGCTCGATTCTATATCCGGGATGGAGTGTACTCGCCGCCGCGTTTACCGGCGTCATGGTGAGCTTTGCTCCGATCGTTCCCTACACTTTCAGCTTATTCCTCGATCCGTTGCATGCGGCCTTTGGCTGGAAGCGGGAAGCGATGGGCGGTGCATTCGCACTAGCCGCCATTACGGTCGCATTGGTTTCACCTTTGATCGGCATTTTGCTCGACCGCTTTCCACCGCGCCGCACTATCCTCCCCGGGATTCTGGTTTTCGCCGTCGGGCTTGCCGCATTAAGCCGCTTGACGCCGAATATTATTCAGTTCTATGCCACGTTTTTAGTAATCGGGTTAGTGGCCAACGCTACCGCGCAATTTGCGTACACTCGCACGATTCTTACCTGGTTCACAACCCGCCGAGGATTTGCGCTCGCCTTGCTCCTCACAGGAAGCGGTGTGGGCTCCATTCTGATTCCACCCCTCACCGAATGGATGATTCAGCATCACGGCTGGCGCAGCGGCTTTCTGTTATTGGGAGGCATCGCGACCCTCGGCTTTCCGCTCACCGCTTTGCTGGTCCGTAATCGGCCCGAGGCCGCGATCTTCCGCACTGAACACCGCGAAGATAAAGGCGTGACTGTCGCAGCAGCGTTGCGGACGGCCGCATTCTGGATCCTTGCTTTCATCACGATCCTCTCCGCATTCAGCGAGAACGGCCTGGTGACCAACCTTGCTTCCATCCTCACCCAACATGGGATTCTTGCCGCCAGCGCGGCGCTCGCTTTGTCGGTTCGCGGAGGGGCGGGTATCATTGGCCGGCTCGGTGTCGGCTTCGCAATCGATCGCGTCTCTCCAGAACGCATTCAGTCCCTTGTTCTCGCCTTGGCAGCCGCGGGAACACTGATTCTTGCTTTTGCCGGCAGCACATGGCCAGCCCTGTTGGGGGCGGCCGTCCTTGGCGTGGGGCTGGGCAGCGAAGCGGATGTGGGACCATACCTGCTCGCGCGCTATTTCGGCCGCCGGCATTTCTCAGTGCTATACGGCCTTACCTGGACCGCTTATGCCATCGGCGGCGCTACTGGCCCCCTCTGGGTCGGGCATCTCTACGATCGTGCCGGCGCTTATCTGCCGCGATTCATCGTCTATCTTGCGGCAGTTGCATTTGGAGCGGTGATTCTCAGCTTCTTCTTGCAATCCGACAAAGAGAGCATTGCATCTGAGCGGCAATTGACCGCAAGCGCAGGCATCCCTCTCGAACGCTAGCGACTGGTAGTCGATCATTCCTGGTTCGCGGGTTGCGATGCCGAAAAAGCCTCTGGCAATCCGTGAGAACTTCCGACTTGGCCGTCAAATGGATCTCCAGCAGAGTCTGGCGGAACCGCCTCCAAAGTTCAGATATGCCACTTGTATCGCCGCTATCCTGCCCTTCTCCGTGGAGTCCAAAATAGGCGACAGAACCGATAAATGCTGGCACTCACTTCGTGAGCCCATTCATTTCGAGATAGCCTTGCGGTGATATTCCGAACGCATCCGCTACACGATTGAAGAACGCGAACATGGCAGTAATATAGACTGCTTCGGCAATCTGCGGCTCTGCCCATCCGTGGTCGCGCAACACCTGTACGTCTTCTGGAGTGGTGCGATATGCCGCTTCGGTCACTTTCGTCACGTAGGCGAGAAGTGCCCGTTCCCCCGCACTGAGGCCCGCCTCATCGAGCTTGCCCTCAGCCAGCGCTTGTACCGTCTGTTCTTCTGCTCCCTGAACCCGCAGGAAGTAAGCATGTGAGTCCAGTCAATACGGGCATCGGTTCAAATAAGATACCCAACTGGCAATCGCTTCTTTCTGGCGCCGGTTCAGGTGCCCTTCAGAAAAGTGCACAGTATCGCTAAATTCCATGACTTGGCGGAGAAAGTCGGGACGATGGCTCATGCACTTCAGAATGCCCGGCATCATCTGCCGGCCAGACTTCTTACGCCACTCGTCATAGACCGCGGCCACCTCGCCGGTGGCGTCGGCATCCTCAATCAGCCTGATCTTGGTCTCTTCGTTTGGCACTCTGCAGCTTATACCACGCCGACCCTGCCGCCTGCCTCGTCCCTAAGTAGGAGAATCGAAGGCTCACGCTTGTCGGCGAGGCTGTCTGCGTTCCCGGAACTCCCCTCATCCATGCTTGAAATACTGAATTGCCCGCTCGTGCCTTTCAGCAGCCACGCGCGTCCGGAAAGTTCCCAGGTTTTTCCGTTTGCCCGTCTTCTTGTCGGCGGAGCGGCTGTAGATGCGATATTCACCGGATTTAAGTTTGCGAATCATACCCAATATTGGATGCCCCCATTTGACCCCGCGAAGGCCTCCGCTTCCGCAAACCGGCATCCAACCGAAAGAAGGCATCCTGCCTTCCGAGGAGAGTTCCGTGGCCGACCAGAAGAAATGCGCCCATGCTTCCTGTAGCTGCATGACGGACAAAAAGTACTGCAGCACCTACTGCGAAGAGCACAAGAACACATCTGAGATCGCCTGCGACTGCGGTCATCCGGGCTGCAAAGGCAAACTCTAATAGCGCGGGAGGTTGACGAAAATGGGGGCGCGCTGCACAGAAAACGCAGTCATCAAGGTCGACTCGTCTCCGTGTAGACGCAGCGAACTTCCTTCAGTGCATCGACATCGAGATAGATGACGCGCCCGGTGGATAGTAGCCGAACTCAGACGTCGTCCCTCTGCCCCAACAATTCAGGACCGCGCATCTTTCTAAACAATCTTAGAAATCAAGATTTTCCACCATGCCCGGGAAGCTGTGGCGGCATGACTGCGATCATTCGACCGGGCGAGCCTGGCTTCTTCATTTTCGGCTCGAAGATCGCGAATCCGCCGTGATTGGAAATGTAAATACGGGTGAACATTCGGGTGGGCAGCAGGCCCCCGATGTTCCGATCCACACCTTTGAAAACCACTACCTGTGTCGGCATCTCTCTGGATTTGCCATCGAGCATGAACTGAAGGTCCCGAACACCGGCCGGCGACTGCCGTCCTGCTGTATCCGCTACGAAGGCTTCCGGATATCCGATAGTTTCGCGTTCGAAGCTGTCAAAGATGACCGGAGATGCCGCGCCGGAATCCAGCAAAAAGTCCATGGGATGAACAACTCCGTCGGCTACGCTTCCATGCACAACCAGATTGCCGTATCGCGGATTGTCCGCGGCGGCGTTTCGACGCAGAGGAATGTGATGCCCCGCCAGCGAGCGCGTTAGCTCACCATCGGTGTCGAACTGCAGTTGCTTGTGTTGATAGTCCAGCAGAAAATCCGAATGG
Organism: uncultured Acidobacteriaceae bacterium; assembly: GCA_963758545.1. GTDB lineage: Bacteria > Acidobacteriota > Terriglobia > Terriglobales > Acidobacteriaceae > KBS-83. Next base: position 607,197 of record CAVWVY010000004.1, read on the forward strand.
TTCAGCGCGTTCTGTCCGAGGACTCCGCGAACAGTAGGAGCGATCTTACGTAGTCCGCTCAGCTCACGGACCATCACTTCGACATTCTGCTCCGTCATTGGCCCGAAGTCCACTCGCCTCGCAACGGCAATAGAGGCCGAAAGCTGCTGGGTCAGCGTTGTTACGGTTCCCTGTGCCTGTGGCTCCAGCGCGAGTTCCCGGCCAAGTTCGATATCGACCACCATGATCGTGGTTCCGGTGTCCAGCATAAAATCGTACGGACCATGCCCGTTCACCACCACCGGGATGATGACGGCAAAACCACCTACAAGACGGAACGGCACTAAGCTGCGTGCCTGGCGTGGCTCGGGCGTGTCTGCGAATGAGCGCGAAACGAGATAAAGCAGCAGCACCAGAAGGACGGAAAAACAACGCGCAGGGCCAAGGCTCCATATACGAGTGCCAGTCCGACGAGTAATGGAACCGGCGCTGAACGCAACGCGAGAGCTGGCTTTCATGCTCCCTCCTCAGCGACTTCGGTTTGAACCTAAGCGGTGAGGATTGGCTGCGTCAGCAGCAGAGTGACAGGACAGCGCGGTGATGCGGTGAGCCGTGCATACGCGGCGACAGAGCGTTTAGTGATACGTCGATTCGTGATATTTAGGTGACAATCAGGGGTGTGTTGTCTCCGAATAAAACCGATTCATATCGTCACGAAATTCCTTCAGCGCCTCGACATTGAGATAGATCATATGGCCGGCCGGATAGTAGCCGAACTCCACGTTGCCGCGCAGAGCGGGCTCCAGATACATATGGCTCAGATCGTATTCAGTCGAGAAGAACGGTGTGGCCAGATCAAAGTAGCCATTCGCGGAAAAAACTTTTAGCTTCGGGTTCTTGCGCATCGCGTCGGCCAGGTCGCCGGCGACGTAAGGCAACTGCATCTGACGTCCCCGTCCCGGAGCCTTGTGTTTCCAGTCCCAAGATTCGTTCACCTTAGGCCCTGCCACATAATACGTATCCGTTGTGGAGTCGTTTAGGTCGTGTGACAGATAGTCGTGAAACGCGGCAATGAATGCGCCGGAGATCCCGGTATCCGATGGATCATAATCCGGCGTCTCTCCCGCGGCATCCGTGTCGGTGCCTTCAAAGCGAGCATCGTACCGCCCCATGATTTCGCGCTCGCCGCGCAGCAGTTCCTTGCGAAAGCGGAACGGACTGATCCGCAGGTTTGTCTGCTTCAAATAATTGACGCTGAGTCCCGTGTATGCGCTCAGTTTCTGCGCGACGGCATCCCTCTCCGCATCCGAAAGCGTATCTCCCTGGGCCAGCGCCTCCGCGTAGGGTCCGCGCGCGTAGCGCCGCACCTCTTCCAGGAAGGACTTCAAGTCCGCCGGCTTCTGCGCGAGCTTGTTATGGAACCACGCAATCGCGGCATACGACGGCAGGTACACGATGGGCTCGGTATCGTAGCCGGGGACCCGCACGCCATAATTCAGGATCGACGAAATCAGAACAACGCCGTTCAGCTCGATTCCCTTCTCCTGCAGCGCATCTGCCAGCGCCGCGGAACGTGTCGTGCCGTAGCTTTCGCCCATCAGGTATTTCGGCGAGTTCCAGCGCCGATTCACCGTGATGTAGCGCTCGATGAACCGCTCGAACGCTTTCACATCTTCATCCGTGCCGGCGAAATCTTTCTCCGTCGCCTTACCAACTGGCTTCGAGAAACCCGTGCCCACTGCATCGATGAAGATCAAATCCGTCTTTCCCAGCAAGCTGTCCTCATTCGGCACCAGCTTGTAGGGCGGCGCGCCAGTCGCATCGGGGCTCGCGGTCACAACACGCACCGGCCCCACGGAACCCATGTGCAGCCAGATGGTCGCTGATCCCGGCCCGCCGTTGTAGAGGAACGTGACCGGGCGTGTGGCCTCGCTGGCTCCGTCTTCCGTGTATGCCACATAGAAGACACTGCCGTACGGCTTGTCATCGTCATCGTGGATGACGAGATTGCCAACCGTCGCCGTGTAGGAGACGGGCGTCCCTGCCGCCTTCCACACATGATGTGTGACTGTGGTCGATTCTGGCGGAACCGGCGTCTGCTTCTCATCCTTATGCTCCGTCTTCGCATCGTCTTTCTTCTCTTCCTGGGCATGCAGTGCGAGATGGCCAAAAGCAATCGTGAGTGACAGGCAGACTGCGGCAAACAACCGTGAAAATACAGCCAATCGGAGCCTCCGGAATGCAGCGTCAAATCGGTGACAGCAGAATAACCCAGTATCCGGCATGCGCATCGCCAATAGACCCAGCATCGGTTCCCGCCGCGCTGCCATCCTACATATGAGATCAACAGGAGAGAAGCGTGGCGAACGAATCCGATCCCAAGCGTAGTAACGAAGCTCAAGTTTTGCTCATCGCACAGATGCGCGCGCACTTGGTCAGTGGCGAGACCTTCGATCTACTACCCATCAAGCATGAGAACGACGTGAAGAGCGAAGTCGAATCGCTTATCCAAAGCTGGGCGGAATCCGGCTTTCTCGTCCACGGACGCTTCATCTATCCCTGGCACCAGGTAAAGGGGATCGAAGTGACCCAGGTGGAGGAGATGCCGTTGCAGCTCGCTCGTCGGCGCTATGACGAGCTATACGCCGCAGAGCGTGCACATATGCAAGAAGACTTTTGGCACTCCCGTCATAAGACCGAAAAGAAGGCAGAGAAGCAGGAAATAGGCACGTCTCCTCCATAAAAAGCTGGCGCGAAGCATAGCTTCGCGCTCAATGGTAAGTCGATACTCCCTCGTTCCTACATCTGACCGGCTGCGGTCGAGCTCAGCCACTGCTGCAGATGCGGACCTTGTTCTGCTCGCAAATCGACGCAATCGTTGATCGAGTTCTGCGCTCGAGTCAGTGCATGAGCCGACGCCGGCACCTTATGCTCGTCGAAGAACTCTTTCGTCTGGTCGCGCTTTTCCGCCGTGCAGAAGGCGCCAGTCGAGCCCACCAACTCGCCGCCGGTAAACATCGTGAACTGCGCCTTCACCTTTGGCCAGTTCTGCTGAATGTAGTTCCATGCCGTGTCCTGAGTGTTGGGGCTCTGCAGCGCGATCGCAAACAGGAAGATGGAGTCCTGGTTGCGCACCTTGCCCGATGTTGCATACTCTAGTGCGCGCCGCGTCAGATCCGGCTTTTTAAATCTCGCCAGATCGTAGAGCGCATTACTGGCCATTCCAGGATCCTTCGAGCTTTCGGCGGTCTTCTGCAGCAGATCAAAAAACGCCGCATCGCCGTGCGTCGCCGCAACAGCCACGGCTGCTTCGGCCAGCGTGGCATTCACTTTGCTCGGATCGGCCAAGTAGGTCTCCGCCAGCCGATTGCTTTCGGCAATCACTTTTGGATCTTCTCCAATATCGCCTACCAGCCCAAACAGCTCGGCGCGCAATTCCTGCTGTTCAGGTGTGTCATTGTCCTTTGGCTTACTCAGACTCGTCAGCCGGGGACCGTAGGTGGACACCACCCAATTCGAAAGCTCCTTGCGTTCAGCTTGGGTAGCCGCTACGCGGGTCCACAGCGTGTGGATACCACCAATGACGTTCTCCATCACCGCTGAGCTGTCATCGTTCTTCAGGCTCGCGGCCAGCGATAGGAAGTCTCCAGCCTTACTCTTGCCCGCCCGCATCAGGGCCAGCTCGTCACCTACCACATTGACGCGCTCTGCTCCAGTCAGTCCGGTCACATGCGATAAGAGCGTCTTGTAGTCTTCGGGAGCGTACTCAGATCGGTAGTAGCCCGCTGCACCGCCATCCGCATAAAAGACTGGCGCGTTCGGCACCTTCAGCGCTGCCTGCTTGCCAGTCACAAGCTCGCATTCGCGTTGGGTGCCCTCCGTCTTGAAGCATACGGGAATCGTCCAGACCTGATCGCCGGTGCCCTGCGGCGCGGTCTTCGGATTGAGAAAGAAGCGGCTCTGCGTCACCTGCACTACACCGTTCGCCTCTTTGCCAAATGTCAGCAGCGGGACGCCCGGCTCAGTGATGAAACTCTCCATAATCTTGTCGACTGGCTTATGGCTGTTCGCCGTCTGCGCGTTCCAGAAGTCCTCCGCAGTGGCATTGCCGTACATATGCGCCTGCAGATAGTTATGTACGCCCTGCCGGAAGGTCTCCTCGCCCAGGTAGCTTTCCACCATGTGCAGGATCGAACCGCCTTTGGCGTAAGTGATGCCGTCGAACATCTCGTTGATCTCGTCCGGGGTATTCGCCTCGGCGCGAATCGTGCGCGTCACCTTCTGCGCATCCAGATTCATGGCGCCGTTCAGGTCGCTGGCCACCTGCTCATCGATGTGCCATTCCGGCTTCCATGCCTCCAGGGGCTTGTTCGACATCCATGTGGCGAAGCCCTCATTAAGCCAGATGTTGTTCCACCATTTCATCGTAACCATGTCACCAAACCACTGATGCGCCATCTCATGCGCCACGACCGATGCCACTTCAGCCTTCGCGCTCACCGGCGCATTCTTTTCATCCACCAGCATGTCCGACTCGCGATACGTAATGGCGCCGAAGTTCTCCATTGCGCCTGCTTCAAAATCCGGTATGCCGATCATGTCCAGCTTCGGCATCGGATACTTGATCCCGAAATAGTTGTCATAGTAGTGCAGGATGTACTCCGACGATTCCAGCGCGAACTGCGCATACTGCACCCGCTCCGGCGTGGCGCAGGCGCGAATCGGGACACCGTCGCTAGAGCCTTCAATGCACTTAAAGTCGCCCACGAGAAATGCCAGCAGGTAAGTGGACATCTTCGGCGTGCGCGCGAAGCTCACGGTATGCTCGGCCACCGCCGGCCCCGCCGTATCGGAGATCACGTTCGTGTTCGAGATCACCATGTCTTGCTTCGGCGCAACAATCGTCACATCGAAGGTTGCCTTAAAGTCAGGCTCGTCGAAGGATGGGAAGGCCCGCCGCGCATCCGTCGATTCAAACTGCGTCACTGCATAGCGACGCCCTTCCGCCTTCGACAGATAAAAGCCGCGTAATTTCCCGTTCAAGATACCGGTGTAAGCAATCTTCAGCTTCACCGGTCCGGCGGCCAGCGTTCCAGGAAACGCAAATATCGCCTGCTGCTTGGCCTCATCCAGTGAGACATCCGCTTTCAATTGGCGCTTGCCGGTATTCGCTGTTACGGATTGAAACTGAATATCCGCCGCATTCAGGGTGATGGAGTCTGCCGGCTGCGCCAGCGTCACATCGATCGTCTCGTCGCCCGCGAACGTCGCCCTGTCGAGATCCGGCGTGAGATGCAGCGTATAGTGATCCGGCCGCACGTTCGTGGGAAGCCGCTGCGCCAACAGAAGTGGAGCAGCAATCAATAGAAGGATGGCGCCTGCCAGCCGGGTAGCTGGACGACGCAGGAGAGACCGTGTCGATGTCATAGGGACCTCTACAGAAAATAGGCTCGGTATGGGAGCCGGGTGGCGAAAAATGCAACTTACTACTCTAACTCACACAAAGCGGTCAGAGCACAGCTTTGGGACGACTTGCTATAAGAACGCACTCGGGACTGGAATAGTTCCGCATTACAAAATCAGCTCGCTAAGCCTATGCTTATGCACAAACCAACTTCACGGGCCGCCTTGAATGCAACCGGCATACCTCAGGAAAAGCGCACAATGACCGCATCTGTGTTTGTCGGCACCAGCCTTGACGGTTTCATCGCCCGCCCGAACGGCGATTTCGATTTCTTGCCCACTGACGGCGGCGAAGCTCACGGCTACGACGAATTCATAGCAAGTGTCGATGCGATCGTGATGGGCCGCAACACTTTCGAGACAATTCTCACTCTGGGCGCCTGGCCCTATGGAGCCAAGCGTGTCATCGTCCTGAGTAGCCGCCCCCTCGAACTATCCGGCGTCAGCGGAGGTGTCGTCGAACAGATGGCCGGCCCTCCGCATCAAATCGTCTCGCAACTTGCCGCCGCCGGTGCCCAACATCTTTATATCGACGGTGGCATTACGATTCAACAGTTCCTCCGTGCAGGGCTCATTCAACGCCTCATCATCACTCGTGTCCCTGTGCTCATTGGAGAGGGTATTCCTCTCTTCGGCAGCCTGCCGCACGACATTCGGCTCCGTCACATAGCCACGCGCCACTATCCCAGCGGTCTCGTCAGCAGCGAGTATCAGGTGGATGCGTAGAGAGGTTCTTAGACGAACGTCAAAGCCGTGATTGCCCGTTTTACATCTCCCGGTAATCCAGCAGCATCATTCCGACCGCCATCAGCGCCACAGGCCACACATATCCGGCAAGCCGCCGGCCGCCCTCTTCTTCCTTTGGTAGCCGCAGCTCCAGCCATCGCGACCATCCTGCGACCACGGCGAACAGCGCCAACGCCGCATGGTTCATCAATATCAGCACCTCGTCCTTGCCATCGGCCATCGAGTGGCCGTGCGTTAGCAGCAGCGCCGCGCCGGCTGCGCACATCAGCGGAAATGCATACCGCGCCCATGCTGTTCGCAATTTCCCCGCCTGCACCGCGCATTCGAATGCTGCAAAGGCCAGGATCAGCACAGCCGCTGCGCGATGCTGCAACACATCCGGCTCAAAGAAGCTGCCCCAGAACGGCCGCGGTCCCAGCGGCCAGTTCTCCGGATCGGCGCGCAGCAGGATGAACACCGCCAACCCCGCGAAGCTTGCCGGCCAGAAGCGCGCCCAGCGCATCCGTTTGAAGCGGCTCAATAGCGCAAGAGCCCCCGCCGCCAGCACCACCAGGCCGGCCCAGTGATGGTTGTACTCCGACCACGCCATGTCATTGGCGTCGCTCGCTGCAGGCGGCTGGTACGCGGCCGTTTTCACCGCCACATCGATAGGAGTCGCCGGCACCAGGGCCGTATATGGCGGACTCTTCATCCGCGGCGCTTCCCATCGCATGCGCGCCTGAATCTCTGGCAGCGTCGCACGATCCATCGGCACATCCACGGCCGGCGGCTGCGAAGTCAGCGCCGCCGCTGCCAGAATGGCCGTAAAACCCAGCGCGATCTCGACTTCTGCAAATCGCCGGATGCGCATCAGTAGCCGCACCGGGGCGCGTTCGATCTCGCGCTGGACATACCAATTCGACGCGCCAAGCAACAGGATCAGCAGTAGCAGGCAAGCCTTCACCATCACCAGCACGCCGTAGGTCGTGCCGTAGAGCCCCGAAGGCGACCCAACATAAAACCAGGCCAGCCCGATACCCGCGCCCAGCAGCAACGCGACAGAGACCATCGCCATACGCGAGAAGCGCCCAACGATCCGTCGCGCCGCCGTGACATCGTCTGTGCGCTTCAATGTGATCAGCAGAAACGGCATCGCACCGATCCACGCCGCACTTCCCAAATGGTGCAGTACAGTGAACGCCGTGAGCAGAATGCGATGATCCATGCGCGACACGGCATGGCTGAGCGCCACTGCAGCTCCCACAAGTACCAGGGTGCTCGCCAGCATGGTGAGGCTTGTCCACGCGCGCAATGTGCCGCGGGAGAAGCGCGCCAGCAGCAACAGCAGCAGTGCGGAGAAAGCTGCGCACAACTGTGGAACCAGCGGCCCACCGTTCATGGCCTGTGACACCGTCATGCCGGAGTTACCCACTACCAGCATGGTTTCGACGGCAATGGACGCAGCCTCCGCCAGAAACATTGCCAGTGCAGCCCACTCAATGCCACGCTGGCATACGCGGAGAGCACGTTCATCCGCCTCGCCGGGCAGCGCGGCAATCAGCAGAAAAAACACTCCGCCGGCCAGCAACGCCTCCAGCGAGAGCGTGGCCGCATGCAGCAGCGTCGAAAGCAAGTCGAAGTCGTTGAGCAGCCAGATCAAGCCGCGCGCCAGTCCCGTCTCATGCGTGCATCGTCAACTGACGCGGAACGCAACGACGCCGCGGCTGATGTGGCCATCGCTGGCCTGCACCTGCCACTCCAGCTTGTAGGCGCCGGCCATCAGCGAGGTTGCTTTAGCGGCCAAGAGATTCGGCGCAGCATGGCCATCCACGGCCAGTGTCTGCGCCTTGCCATCCGGGCCGACCAGGTGCAGCGATGAGTGCAAAGCGTCGATACGCGAGTTATAGGTGAGCGTGATGTCCACGTCTCGTGCCTTCACCGTCGCGCCCTGCGCCGGCGAAGACTTCACCAGCACAGCATGCGCAAATGCCGCGTGCGGAAGCAGCAGGAGAAGTGCGACGGCAAGCGCTACAACGCTCGCTTTCAGTCGGGTGTTGGGAATGGTCGTCATGTTGAGATGAAAACACGCGCGGACACCACCTCGCAAAGAAGCTTTCCACGGGTTACTTGAAATATGCGACACAATGAAGTCGTGGCGCCGGTTTCCGAGAGAGAGCCGGCGCACTGCGCACGAAGCCCTTGCGCTGGACGGCCAGCCTCTAAACTGAAGCCGCACGTTCCGAGTGTCCGCTCATCTCTGTCGCGCGCGCCTCTGCATAAGCCGCCGCCCCCATCAGCGCCGCGCGGCTTTCTAGAATCACGCGCACCGGTGTCTGCACCAGCAAATCGCTGAGCCGGCCCTTGTCTGCAAAAGCCTTCATAAACGTGCCGTCCTGCAACTTTTTCAAAATCTTCGGCGCGATGCCGCCACCAACATACACGCCGCCCGTCGCCAGCACCTTCAGCGCTAGGTTCCCGGCTTCGGCTCCGTACGCGCCCACCACAATGTCCAGTGTCTTCGCGCAGATCTCACTCTTGCCGCCCTCGCCCAATTCGCCAATTACCGCGTTCGGATCTTCCGTTTCCATCCGCTGCCGCAGCCACGCAGGCTCGTCCATCTTCCGCGCGTCGCGCAGAAAATCGTAGACGTCCTTCATCCCGACACCGGCAATCACACGCTCATAGCTCACGCGACCGCCCAGCTTCCTCTGCAGGTGCCGCAGCAGATCGATGTCGTCTTCATTGCGCGCCGCGAAGTCGCAGTGCCCGCCCTCGGACGCCATCGGGATGTGTCGCTTGCCGTTCCAAACCAGAAACGCTTCGCCCAACCCCGTGCCTGCCGAGATCAGCGCGCGATTCCCCGCCACGCTCGGATCGCCTGCGCTCAGAGTGAAAATCTGGTCGGACTTCAACTCCGGAATCCCATAGCCATTCGCTTCGAGGTCGTTGATGAGAAACAGGTGGTCAATCCCAAGATCGAGCGACAGCTTTCGACTATCCAATGTCCACGGCAGGTTGGTGAGCCGCAATACTCCATGCCGGACCGGGCCGGGCACACCGAAGCATGCAGCGGAAATCTTCCCCTCCTGCTGCTGTTCGCCCAGGAACTCTTTCACGATCTCTTCCAGGCCCGGATAGTCCTTCGCCGGATAGCGCTTCTCGGCCGCATGGTGTAGCACGCCACTTTGAAAATCGAATAATGCCAGCGCGACCTTTGTGCCCCCGACATCGCCAGCCAGGATCAACGGGAAACCTCCAGCACGCCCACGCCGTCCGCATTTGGCTTTGGAAGCAGCGCAGCCGCATCGCGATCCAGCAGCAGCGTGAGCCGTCCCGATGCCGGGCGGATGAGCTGCGAGGGGAGTGCTTCGGGATCGTATCCGCCAAGAAACACCCGGCGCAAGGTCTCCGCCTTCGCCGCCCCCTTCAACAGAAACGAGACGTCCTGCCCCTGATTGATGACCGGCCAGGTTAGCGTCAGCCGCCAGGTGTCCTTCTGCGGCACCTGGTTGGCGACTGCGATGCGTCCCAGTTCGTGCAGCGCTTCCGTGTGAGGAAACAGCGACGCCGTGTGCCCGTCATCACCCATCCCAAGCGAAACAAGCTGAAAAATCGGCATCTGCGCGCCTTCGAGCCGGAAAGCTGCGCGGATTGCCGACTCGTACTTGGCCGCCGCCTCTTCCGGATCCAGCTCGCCCTGAAAGCGATAGACCTGCGACGGCTCGATCGGCACCTTGTCCAGCAGCGCGGCCTTCGCCATTCCGTAATTGCTGTCTTTGTTGTCCGGCGGAACGCTGCGCTCGTCCACAAAGAAAAATCCCAGCCGCTCCCACGGTACCAGTGCGCGATACGGCTTCGAGTCATCGGCCAGCAGATCGAAGATCGCCTTGGGTGTCGTGCCGCCGGAGAACGCAACGTTTACATTCTTGGCGATGTCGATGTTCTTTCCGAACTCGGCCAGCTTGTCGGCGTAATAGGCAGCCGCGCCTTCGGCGAAGGCATCGCCGTTCTCAAAAACCCGATACGTAACCGTGATTGGTTTCGGCACTGTCTTACTCCCTGCGCCACGCGCGCCCGTCGCGGCGCAGCAGCTCATCTGCCGCCTTGGGTCCCCAGGTGCCGGCCGCGTAATTCGGAAACCCGGTCGGCTTCCAGTCCGCCCATTGCTCCAGCAGCGGCGTCAGCAGCGACCATGTCGCCTCCACCCCCTCGCGATGCGCAAACAGCGTGCCATCGCCGATCATCGCGTCCAGCAGAAGCCGCTCATAGCCATTTGCGGAGCTGGTACCGAATGCCTCCGCGTAATTGAAGTTCATGATTACCGGACAGACTTCCATATTCGGGCTCGGCACTTTTGCGCCAAATCGCAGCGAAATGCCCTCGTCCGGCTGGATACGCATGCTGATGATGTTGGGCTGGATATCACTACAACTGCCTGAAAGGTCCTTGAAAAGCAACTGCGGCGGCTGCTTGAATTGGATCGCGATCTCCGTCGACCGCTTCGCCAGCCGCTTCCCGGCCCGGATATAGAACGGAACGCCGGCCCACCGCCAGTTCTCGATCGTCAACCGCAGCGCCGCATACGTTTCCGTGCTGGACTTGGGATCGACGCGGTCTTCCTGGCGGTAGCCCTTCACCTCGACGCCCTTCACCTTGCCTGGGCCGTACTGCCCACGCACCGTGTCTTCCACATTGATCGGCTGGATTGCCTTCCAGACCTTGATCTTCTCCCGCCGCAGCGCATCCGCGCCAAACGAGATCGGCGGCTCCATCGCCACAAACGATAGAAGCTCCATCACATGGTTCTGCACCACGTCGCGCAACGCACCTGCGCTCTCATAGAACGGCCCTCGACCCTCGATGCCGATCTCCTCTGCCGCCGTGATCTGCACATGATCGATGTAGTTACGATTCCAGACTGGCTCGAAGATGCCATTCGCGAAGCGGAAGACCAGGATGTTCTGTACTGTCTCCTTGCCCAGGTAATGATCAATGCGGAAGACCTGCTCTTCGCGAAAGACCGCGTTCACATCATCATTCAGCTTGCGCGCAGACTCAAGGTCGTGACCGAAGGGCTTCTCGATGATGCAGTGCACCGTGCCCTGCTCCGGCTGGGCCATCTTGTGCTGGCCCAGTTGCTCCATGATGTCAGCAAAATATTCCGGTGCTACCGCTAGGTAAAACAGCCGGTTGCCCTTGGTGCCATGCTCCTGGTCGATTTGTTCAAGCGTTTGCTTCAGCGCACCGTAGCCTTCGCTCTTGTCGAAGTCCATCTGGTGATAGCTCACCTTGCGCATGAATTCATCCAGCTTGGCGTCGCCTTCTTTCACACCGCCGAACTCCGTGATCCCCGCGCGCATGTCTTTGGCGAAGCTATCGCCCAGCGGCCGCCGTGCCACGCCCACCACCGCAAACTGCTGCGGTAGCAGGCCCGCCTGCTCCAGATGAAACAGCGCTGGCAGCAGCTTGCGTTTCGTCAGATCGCCCGACGCCCCGAAGATCACGACCACGGTCGGCTCCGGGGTGCGCTCCTTCGACCGGCGCTCGTTCAGGCCTGCAAGATCCACCTGCGCATGCGTCACTGCTGCTGCCATCGCGTCCTCCTTGCTATTCCCTGTTCGTCAGCTCTTCTTCACCGCATGTCCGCCAAACTCATTGCGCATGATTGCCAGCATGCGGTCCGAGAAGTTGTTCTCCTCGCGCGAGCGGATCCGGCGAATCAGGGCCTCGGTAATCACCGGCGCTGACACATTCAGGTCGATCGCCTCGAACACTGTCCACCGTCCCTCGCCGGAATCCACCACGTACGCTTCCAACCCATCGAGCGTTGGATTCTTGTGCAGCGCGTCGGTTGCCAAATCCAGCAGCCAGGAGCGAATCACCGAGCCCACCCGCCAGATCTCTCCGATCGCCGCCAGGTCGAGGTTGAACTCCTCTTTATGCTGCAGAATCGAGAACCCCTCTGCATAGGCCTGCATCATGCCGTATTCGATGGCATTGTGCACCATCTTTACGAAATGCCCTGCGCCCGATGGCCCTACGCGTCCCCATCCCTGGTCCTTTGCTGGAGCCAGCGTCTCGAAGATCGGTCGCAGATAGTCGACCACCTCCTTCGGGCCGCCCACCATCATGCAGTAGCCCTCTTTCAATCCCCACACTCCGCCGGAAGTGCCGCAGTCGAGAAAGTGAAAGCCCTTGGCTTCTTCTGCTTTCGCGCGCCGCTGCGAATCCTTGTAGTTGGAGTTGCCGCCATCGATGAAGATGTCGCCCTTCTCCATAAATGGCTCGAGCTTTGCAATCGTCTCGTCCACCGGATCGCCCGACGGAACCATCAGCCAGATCGCACGGGGCGCCTTCAGACTCTTCACCAGGTCCTCAAGCGAGTTCACGCCCTTCGATCCATCGCTGGTCAGCTTTTTCACCACATCGGCGTTAAAGTCGAATCCCACAACCGTATGGCCGCCCTGGCGCAGCCGGGTTGCCATGTTGAAGCCCATCTTTCCCAGACCGATCAATCCCAGTTCCATCGCGTCTCCTCCCGAGCTTTCTCTCTCACCAAAGAATCAAAAAACTCAACTCACCTTTACGCCCAGCGCGCCAAGCGCCTCGCGCAACTGATCTTCACCCTTGTATTGAATCGCCCGCATCCCGACCCGTGCCGCCGCCGCACAATTATTCTCTCGATCATCTACAAACGCACACTCCTCCGGACGGAAGTGCAGCATCTCCGCCCCAGCACGGAACATCCGCGGATCAGGCTTGCGCATGCCGATGTAGGCAGAACAGAAAAATGCGTCGAAATATTCTGCAAGCCCGAAGGTTGCGATGCGGTAATCATTCAGCGAGCCGGACTCGTTGTTCAGCATTGCCATCTTCAGTCCATTGCCCTGGCGCAACGCAGCGATAACGTTCTTCGCTCCACCCGGGAGCCATTTCGACTGCGCACGCAAGGCCTGGAGAAAGTCCGCGGGTGTAAAACTGCGCTCTTTGAAGAACACGGTCTGCTTCAGGAATTCGTCGTCGCTGAGCTCCCCCTTCTCCCAGCGGTCGTTCGCCTCTTCATGACGCGACTCGTATTCCTCACGCGGAATTGCGAATTGCGCCAGAACACGTGCGCGCTCCTCGTGGTCCCAACCATTGGTCAGCAGTACGCCGCCAATGTCCCAGTAGACTGCGCGGATTTCCGGAGTTGCGGATGGCATGACGCTCGCGTTCGTTCGTGCTTCCGTTGTGAGTTGAGCAAGGGCCGCCGGGGAAGCGGCCCTCGTGGGCGTGGAAGCGTTAGCGCGTTCCGACCGGTTCCGGCGTTCCCTTCTTTGAGGACGCCGTCGTTTCCTTCTCGTAGTTCTCCAACAGCTTCTTTGCACGAGCGTAAACGCCCTCTGCATTGAAGCCCAGCTTTTCGAGCACCGTCGTCCCCGGGGCAGAGGCGCCAAAGCGATCGAGGCCAATCACGTCGCCGTGCCGCCCTACCCACTTCCACCAGCCCAGCGGCGCGCCGGCTTCGACCGCCAGCTTCGGCAGATGATCCGGGAAGATCGACGCCTTATACGACGTGTCCTGCTGCTCGAACAAGCGCCAGCTCGGCATCGACACCACGCGCGTCGCCGTGCCTTCCGCGTTCAGCCGCTTCGCCGCTTCCAGCGCCGGCCACAGTTCCGCGCCCGTCGCGACAATCAGCAGCTTCGGCGTATCACTTCCTTTTTCCACGATGTACGCGCCCTTCGCCACGTTGGCCTGCACGTTATGCTTCGCCGCATCCAGGATCGGCAGGTCCTGCCGCGACAGCGCCATGAACGACGGCGCCTTCGTCTCCAGCGCCACCTTCCACACCGCCGCCGTCTCATTCGCATCCGCCGGCCGCAGATCGATCAGGTTCGGCGTCGCCCGCAGCATCATCAACTGCTCGACCGGCTGGTGCGTCGGCCCGTCTTCGCCCAGCCCGATCGAGTCGTGCGTGAACACGAAGATCGAATGCGACTTCATGATCGCCGCAATGCGCACCGCCGGCTTCGCATAATCGACAAAGTTGAAGAAGGTCGATCCGTACGGAATCACCCCGCCGTGCACAGCCATGCCGTTCACCATCGCGCACATGGCAAACTCACGCACGCCAAAGAACAGGTTCCGTCCCGCCGGATCCACATGGAAATTCCCGCCGTCCTTGAAGATCGTCTTGGTCGAGGTCGTGAGATCCGCCGCGCCGCCAAATACCTCGGGCACCACCTTGCCGAATGCGTTCATCACCGTGTTGCCCGCGCTGCGCGTCGCCACCGGCTTCGCGCCTGCCTCAAACACTGGCAGGGACTTCTCCCATCCATCCGGAAGCTTTTGGTCATAGATCGTGCGCTTGAACTGCGCCGCCAGCTCCGGAAACTCCTGCTCGTACTTCGCAAAGAGGTCCTTCCACTCCTGCTCTTCCTTGGCGCCCTTGTCGACCGCTTCCAGCCAGTGCTTCGCCGCGTCCTCCGGCACCCAGAAGCTTTTGTCCGCGGGCCAGTGCAGGTTTTCCTTGGTCTTCTTCGTGTCCTCCGGCCCCAGTGGCTCGCCGTGTGCCTTGTTCGTGCCCGCCTTCGGACTGCCATAGCCGATCACCGTCCGCACCGCGATAAACGACGGCTTATCCTTCACCGCCTTCGCTGCGTCGATGGCTTTGCCAATCGCCACCAGGTCGTTCCCGTCTTCCACGATCTGCGTATGCCAGTGGTACGCATCAAATCGCTCCAGCACGTTCTCCGTAAAGGAAAGCTCCGTCGGCCCATCCAGCGAGATCAGGTTGTCGTCGTAGAGCACAATCGCCTTGCCCAGCCCGAGCGTCCCGGCCAGCGATCCGGCCTCGTGCGAGATGCCTTCCATCAGGTCACCGTCGCCGCACATGATGTACGTGTAATGATCCACCACGTCGTAACCGGGCTTGTTGTAGACAGCCGCCAGATGCTTCTCTGCCACCGCCATCCCGATGCCCATTGCGAAACCCTGACCCAGCGGACCCGTCGTCACTTCCACGCCGTCGGTATCGCCGTACTCAGGATGCCCCGGCGTCCGTGAGCCCCACTGCCGGAAGCCCTTCAGGTCGTCGATGGTCACGTCGTAGCCGGTCAGATGCAGCACGCTGTAAAGCATGGCCGACGCATGCCCATTCGACAGCACGAAGCGGTCGCGGTTCGGCCACTTCGAATCCTTCGGGTTGTGCCGCATGTACTTGTGGAACAACAGGTACGTCATCGGAGCATCGCCCAGCGGGGCGCCGGGGTGGCCGCTCTTGGCCTTTTCCACGGCATCGACTGCCAGGAAGCGCAGTGCGTTGATCGCTGTTTGCTGGATGTCACTCATGTGTTTGGGTTGCCTCTCTTTCGCAAAGACATGGGTCGCGCGCCGCCGGAATCGGTCTCGGGTACGCGGAAATCAAATCCCTGTTTGCTGCGCCAGTACATCGTGGTACGGGCCGGCTGCCACTCGCAGCGCGTCCCTTCCACTCTACATGCTTTGGATGTGGGACTGTGTGAACGCCCGGTCGCGGAAATTGCTTTACCGCTCAATCAAAACGGAGTAATTCGTGCCCTCCCACACTCCGCGCGCGGGCCAGTACATCGTGAACTCAAGCCGGTCCCCGGCACCCGGCACGGCGTCCGCGTAAAACCCGCAGGAGCCTATAGCGATTGCTTCTGTTGTCTCGACCGTCTTCCAGCCGTCCGCGCTCCAGCGCAGTTCAAAGATCTCCTCCGATTCCACACGAAGCCGGCGCTTTCCCTCCATTCGCATGACTTGCCGATCGTGCCGCCATACCTCGATCACGCCTCGTGCCCGCGGTTTCGCATAGCGCTCCGCCACCGCATCCACGCGGTCGAACACGTGCCCGTCCGTCGCCGACCGAAGCAGCTTTACGTACTCCGCATGAGCCCACACCAGCGGCATCGCCGCCCCTGACGGTCGTCCCTTACGCATGCCGCAGTTTGGCAGGTCGTCCTCATCCCATACCTGTTCCGGCAACATGCCGCCCGACGAGCCAAAGCCCTCGATCGTCCGGATCAACCTGGAGACATCACGCCCTGCCGCCAGTTCGTAATGCGCGCGTTCCCCCGTCAGCAACGGCCAGCAATTCCCCTGTCCCCAGCCGTCAAAAGGCGAACCGTCCTTATGGTTTCCATAGCCGTCGTGGTTGTAGCGGCGGTAGCCCGGCCCCTGCGGCAAGTCCCGCTTCAGGATCGCGTCGGCCACCTTCAGAGTTGCCAGCACCATCGGATCATCCGGCCGCCGAACACCGTATCGCACCAGCTCCAAAAAGCCGCCGTCAATAATTTCGCGCGCTTCGAATTCATACTGTTCCCCCGGCTCGCGATTGGCCAGGATCAGCTTCTCCGTCCCTGGCCCCATGTGCATGCATGGCTCCGCCCCCGGCGCCTCCGGGGGCCGGATGCGCATGTAATGCTGCTTCACCCCCGGCACCAGCACGCCGTCGTTGGTTACGGTCCATTCCTCCAGATGCGACTCCAACCAGTCCGCCTGTTCTTCGAGAAATGTCGCCAGCTCCGGCTGGTGCCGCGATCGCACAATCTCCGCCGCGCCAATCAGCCCAGCGATCGCCACCGTCAGCGTCGCCGGCGAGTACCCCGCGTTCTCCTCCCAGCGGTCCTGCGGTGTTATCGGTGCATGCCGCACCAGAAACCCCACCGCTCGCTCGACAAACGGCAACACATCGAAATTCCCCAACGCATCCAGTTTCCAAAGCCGGTAAGCCAGCAGGATCGGAAATGCCGTCTCGTCCAGTTGCATCCCGGTCCAGTACGGCTCGCCGCTCACCCAGAAGTTCTGTGGAAACCCGCCGTCCGACTTCTGCGTGCAGGCCAGATAAATCAGCGCGCGCATCGCGCTGGTCGTCCGCCCCAACGCCATCAGGGCAGTGGCCGTCTGCACCATGTCGCGCGTCCACACCAGGTGATACCCGCCCAGGTCGGCGTCGCCCTTCGATTGCCCCCACGGAATCGATGCCGACGCGATGAACGCCCCCGCGTAGGTCTTGTCTTCATGCGTCAGCAGCACGCCATAACTCGACTTCAGCAGCTTTCCGCCGTCCTGCGCCGCGCCGCGCAATTCCACCACCGGCTTCACCCGCTCCCACTGCTCAATGAACCGTTCCGTCTGCTTCTCGAACGGAACATTCAGCGACCCCACTGTCCGTGTCAGCGCCGAATGAGCTGTCCCTCCAAACCCCACCGCCAACAGAAACTCCGGATGCTCGGCGATATCAATTTCACCGGTCAGCGCAATATTGCCGTCCAGCGCCGACCCGTAAGTCCACTCCATTCCGTAGTGCTTCATCACATCCTGGTAGCCATCGCTCGTGCCCACAAAACCGCAACTCGCCTTCGTGAACCCGCAATCTGCCGCCATCGCCAGCGCCGAGCCATTACGCCACGCCAGCAGCACCCGCTGTCCCGCCACATCCAGCACGTGGCCATTGTTGTGTGCCCCGCCGCCATCCAGGTGCGGCGCCAGCAACGCATATGCCTTCAGCTTGCGCAGCACCTCCGCCTCGCCCGTGAACTTCACGTGCATCAGCAGCACCGGCGCATGCGGATCGCTGATGATTCGCTTCTGGATCTTGTATCGCCCCGCCGGATCGCAATTCTCAATTCCCACCACCGGCGCATCCGGCGAAAGGTACGAGAAGCTGTACTTCAGGTCGCGTTTCTCTTCGTGCGCGAAGCTCTCCCCATCCGTCACCAGCAATTCCAGGTCGCGCACCTGCGGCTTGTCGATGGTCGGGTTGTAGATTTCATTCACCGTCCCATGCGAGGTCGTCCACCATAGCTTGCTCGAAGTCGAGTACGCCGTCCCAACTACCGATTTCTGACTGGATGTCCACCGCGGTTCCAGCCCCGGCGCACCCGGCGCCTCGCCATGCCCATCGATCCACCGGTACATCCCATGGTCTTCGTTCACCCGCTCCTCCAACGCCGTGCACATCCTGAACCCTTGCCAGCTCAGCTCACAAGAGGCCACCGCGAAATTCAAGGCACCTTAAAGAAACCGCCCTACAGCACCTGCGAATTCGCATCCGGATCAGGCCGGAAGCCGCAATCCCGCATCGCCCGCGTGATCTCCCGATTCTTCATGAACGACTCCCACACCGACCCTGTACGCAGGTTTTCCGACATCAGCAGCCCAATCCCCACATCGATCCCGATCACATCCTCGGCAAACCAGCCCGCCTTCGGTTGAAATGCGTCGACAAATCCGTACCGCTGGTATATCCGCTCCTTGTAGCGATCGCGCATCGTCAACAGCACATGCGAGCACTCCGCCGGCAGGAACACCACCGACCCGGCGCAGGCGCACGGAACCAGAGTGCCATCCGGATCGCCCATCGACGGCGGTCCGCCCCACACCCGGTAGCCCTGCCGCGAATCGGATGCGGAAATCCCCCACAGGTCCTGGTCGATCCAGTTAAACTTTTGGCCCAGCACCAGGCACCACAACTGGTGCGCCCGCGTCGCCGCGATCGAGTTTGCGAAGTAATTCGCGTGCTTGTCGCGCAGGCCGCGATAGTCACACCAGGCCTGCGGATACTGATGAATGAAGAGCGGCGCCACACCGGTGATGTAATCGATGCCGCCATAAGGCACGATCGGACGCTGCAGCACCTCCCAGCTCTTGGTCGAGATCGGGTGCGTCGGCGATCCGATGGCCATCAGGTACATCGTCGTCAGCTCGGCATAAATGTCCCAGCGATGTTTCAGGAAGCCCTGCTCTGGCAGCCAGCCCATCGCCAGCGTATCCGCTCCGTTCAGCATCCACTGCCAGTCCACCCTCCGGTAAAGCGTGGTCGCCAGATTCTCAATCCGTTTGTTGCCTTCGAAATAAGTCCTGCAGTGCAGGATTCCGCACATCAGCAGCGAAGTATCGATCGATGACAACTCCGATCCGAACATCCGCTTGCCGCTCTCAATGTCGATGAAGTGGTACAGGAATCCGTGTTCGTGCGGACATTCGTTCAGCAGATAGGAAAGCGTGCGCTCCACGCGCTGTTCGCAGTCCAGCGGCCGCAGATAATGCCGCTTGTGCGCGATGCATAGCGCGCTGAGACCGAAGCCGGTGGAGGCGATCGACGCCGCACGGCTCAGCGAGCGCCCATTCGAGGGCGCCCGGTCGCGCACCAGACCCGTCTTCGGATGCGCCTCGTTGTAGAAAAAATCGCAGTTCCGGCCTTCCATGTCGTCCAGCAGGTCTTCGGCCGCCTTCGGTACCTGGGTCAGCGGGCGATTGATGAACTGCCCCGGCTGATGGCGGTACTGCTCCGCTGCCTGCTCCTGCGTCTTGGGCGCCTGGCTGGCGGCGGGCGCCGTAGGCTGGTTCTGCATGGCATCCGCAATCGTCGCGGGCGCGCTCAGGGCCAGCATGCCGGCCGCGCCGGCCTCGCGCAGCAATTGGCGTCGGGTTATGCGTCGTCTTGCCAAATGGAAGTGGTTTGACTCCTCATTAGACTCGCACGGAACCTCATCTTCTTGCAGCTTGGCCTTGCCTTCATCCTGCCTCGTGGAACCTCCCGGCCCCGCAGTGCATCCATACTCGTGTATACAGAATTTGCCTGTCGGCTCGTCTCCCATTCCCCTGCTGTTCACGCAACGCGGAGCCGGGCGTGGCAATGACGAGTCATATTCCCGGCCGCAAACTCCGGCCAATAACAGTTCCTGACCTGAGGAGGACACAGCTTTGGCTTACGAAGTTCCGCCCCTACCCTACGACTACGCCGCGCTCGAACCCCATATCGACGAAGCGACTATGAAGCTGCATCACGACAAGCACCACGCCGCTTATGTCGCCAAGCTGAACGGCGCCGTCGAGAAGCATCCCGAGCTCGGCAATCAGAGCCCGGAAGATCTCATCAAAAACCTATCCAAGGTCCCCGAGGACGTCCGCGGCGTCGTCCGCAACAACGGCGGCGGCCACCTCAACCACTCCATGTTCTGGGAGATCATGAAGCCCAAGGGCGGCGGCGATCCTACCGGCCCCGTCGGCGACCAGATCAAGAAAGACTTCGGCAGCTTCGAAGAGTTCAAAAAGCAGTTCGAAGAAAAGACAGCCGCGCAGTTCGGCTCCGGCTGGGGCTGGCTCGTCTGGAGCGGTAGCAAGCTCTCCATCGTCACCACGCCCAACCAGGACAATCCCATCACCGATGGCAAATATCCCGTGCTGGGCAACGACGTCTGGGAACACGCCTACTACCTCAAGTATCAGAACAAGCGCCCCGATTACCTGAAAGCCTGGTGGAACACTGTCAACTGGGACAAGGTCAACGAGCGCTTCGCGAAAGCCCAGAAGAGTTAACCGTCCACACCGCAGGCCCGGATTTCAAAGGCGAGATCCGGGCCTCCTCCTAAGCAGCAGCCGGTCCCACAATCTTTCCTCATCGCGGATGAAAATAAACCTGCTGCTGTCTTCTTCCGGCGTGCGTGCTCTCCTTGTACTGGCCCTATGCGGCCTGCCGGCGTTGGCTTCGCCACAGGATACCGACCATGACGGGTTGAGCGATGCCTTCGAAGCTGCGCTCCTGCACCGCTTCGAGCCTCGTTTCATGGTCGACAGTCACGACTGTTCCGGCAAGCCGGCATCGTTTGCGCCGCGCTCCGCCACTGCCCAGCCATTTCGCGAGGATGGCACCATCTACGCGCAAGCCTTTCCCCGAAGTCTCACTGCGTCGCAGCGTTCCGATACTGAAATCGAGGTGCATTTCTACCATCTCTGGCGCACCGATTGCGGGCGCATGGGACATCCGCTGGACGCCGAGCACGTTTCGGCGTTGTTAAGCGGGAACGGTACGAACGTCAAAGACTGGCATGCGATCTACTGGTACGCGGCGGCGCATGAAGATACTGTTTGCGACGCAAGCCAGATCACCCGCGCATCGACACTGCACGCGGAGGACCGCGGGGCAACCGTCTGGATCTCTCAGGGAAAGCACGCCTCTTTCCTCGAAGAAGAGCTGTGCCGTCGCGGCTGCGGAGGCGATCGCTGCACCGATCCCGAGCCCATGGCGATCGCTTCTCTCATCAATCTCGGCGAGCTGAAAGCAGCCATGAACGGCGCCGCTTGGGTGAAGTCGCCGCGCTGGCCCCTTGCTGAAAAAATGGCGCGCACCGACTTCACAGACACGCGGACCGGCCGGGTCGATGCCCTTCCCATGACTGACATCGCCTGGGCCAATCCCACTCTGCGTCCCCAGGAGGCCGCGATTGCTGGCGGGAACGCCGCCATCGACGCAACCCTCCTCGGCGGCAGCTCCACCTCAAACGCGCTCGCACTCAGCAATCGACGCACCGACACGGCGCTCGTGGTTGCTGGAAACGACACCGGAAGCGCTCTCTCCGGAGCGGCGCGAAGCACCGGAAGCGCCCTCGGCAAAAGCTACCGCAACGTACGCAAAGCTCTCGGAAGCGCAGGCACGCGGACCGGAGACGCCCTTGGCAACTCCAAAGGCCGCTCTTCGTCGCAATAGACATGGCTCGAAAACACGAGTGAGCTGCACAAGCAACTCAGTGTCCGCCCTTGCGGAAGCTAAGGTACCTACCTCCATCAGATATCCAGAGTCATGGCCCACCAATATCACGAAGCAGTCGGCCTGTGGAGCGAGCATCTCGGCGTACTTAAGTGCGCAGGCCACGGATCTTAGAAAAAGACCTGCAATGTCGCGCATGTACAAGCGGCTCCTGTACGCTTGATGGACTGGTATCAGGGCCAAACATCCTCCCCCAGCCATCACTAGCGAGGAAATATGGCATCAGTACTGATCACAGGAACGAGTAAAGGAATTGGCTTGGAGACGGCGCTAGCCTTCGCCCGTGCGGGCCACCATGTCCACGCCACCATGCGCAACCCGTCGCAATCGCCTGCATTGGCGGAAATCGCCGCACGCGAGAACCTGCCAATCGCAATCTCTACGATGGATGTCGATTCCGATGCATCGGTGAACGGTGCCATCGCGACAATCCTCAAAAGCGGATCGATCGATGTGCTGGTCAACAACGCCGGCGTGGAAGGCGTCGGCCCCGTCGAAGAGTTTCCACTGGCCAGATTTCGCGCCATCATGGAAACCAATTACTTCGGAGTACTGCGCTGCATTCAGGCAGTCGTTCCCGGGATGCGTGCACGTCGGAGCGGCACCGTCATCAATGTAAGTTCCGTAGCCGGCCGCATCTGCAACCCGCCGCTCACTTCCTATTGCGCCTCCAAATGGGCGCTCGAAGCGCTCAGCGAAGGACTCGCGGGCGAACTGAAGACATTCAACGTTCGCGTCGCCATAGTCGAACCCGGCATCATCGACACGGCAATGGCGCAGCGCATCGGAGACCCGGCGCCCGGATCGCCCTACGGTCAGACTGCCCGCTTCGCAGTTCTCTTCTCGAAATCGCTGGAGAACCCGGTGCCACCATCCCTGGTCGCCGAAAAAATATTGGAAGTCGCTCAGAGTGAAAGCTGGCAGTTGCGCCACCCGGTAGGACCGGACGCCGCCGGATTCCTGGACTGGCGCAAAGGCATGTCCGATGAAGACTGGATCGAAATGAACGCCGGCGATGACGCGACCTTCTTCGCTAAATTGAGCGGATCGAGCTAGCGCGCGGCAGCTTCGAGCGGAGGCTTACATTGTTCTTAGCCCATGGAACATAACCTGCAAGACACCATTGCGCTCCTCACCCGTACTCCGGCGGCCCTCGACGCACTCCTGCGCGATCTGCCCGAAGAGTGGACGCTTCGCAACGAAGGCGAACATACCTGGAGCCCGTACGACATCGTCGGCCACCTGGTGCATGCAGAAAAGGTTGATTGGCTGCCGCGCATGAGAATGATCCTCGACTTCGGCGAAACGCGAGCCTTCGAGCCATTCAACCGCACCGGCTTTCGCGATCTGCTTGCAAACACGTCACTCTCGCAGTTACTCGATGAGTTCGCGCATCTTCGGTCCGAAAACCTGAATGCCCTGCGTGCACTCAATCTTCAGCCTGACGATTTGAACCGTCGCGGGCGTCATCCTTCGCTTGGCGCTGTTACCCTCTCTCAATTGCTCGCCACCTGGCCCGCGCACGACATGACCCATCTCCATCAAATCTCCCGCGTTCTTGCTTACCAGTACCGCGATGCCGTCGGACCATGGAACGCTTTCCTCGGCGTGCTGCACTGTGACGGACACAGCTCGCAAACATAGAGCTCGTATCGAACCACGAACGGTCAACGATCGAGTCATGTTTCAATTTGAAACTGAGACAGGAACGTTTCTTCAAAAAACTGCCATTTAATTCCACCCATTTCGCTACACTTGAAATAGAGGTCAGAAGCGGCAACGCGGGCCTTTTAAGTGAATCGCCCTACCCAATCAGAAGCCAAACCACTTTGCTTGGACGAATTTGGCTATAACTCATTTTTCCGATCAGCTACTTAGAACCGCGGAAGGCCGGTCTGCACCAGATTCCGTGCAGAATCAGGCACGTAATTTCTTTAGAAAGAAGAATTTAGCGGTAAGTCTCGTGATATGACGAATTTGGCTCGCGGGAGCGGCTCTAAACCGATGTAAACAGGCCACTTACAAGGCGCCCTCCGGTGACGGGAGGGGGAGGGGGTGTCCAGGCCGATAGCGGGAGCAAACCAGAGCTGGAACTACGCCAGCCCATTCCGCCGGATCACTTCCTGGTAATAACTCGAGCTCAACTTAGGCGTCCGCTTCTGCGTTTGGAAATCCACATACGTGATCCCGAACCGCTTCGAATATCCATCTGCCCACTCGTAGTTATCCAGCAGGCTCCACAGGAAATATCCCTTCACCGGCACGCCTTCGCTCACCGCGCGATGCATCTGTGTCATGTAATTCCGCAGATACATGATGCGGTCTGAGTCATAGACGTGCCCGTCCGCCGTCAGCACGTCAGCCGACGAGCACCCGTTCTCGGTGATGTAGATCTCCTTCAGGTTCCAGATCTTCGCGGCAATTTTCGGCGCCCAGTAGATCGCCTCCGGTCCCACCGTGATCCAGTCGCTGTACATGTGCGGGAAAGACACCGGCGGTGGCACAACCGCATATCCCCGCGGCCCGCTGTCGGCGCGCACGTAGCTCGGCTGGTAGATGTTCAGTCCCAGAAAATCCAGCGGACTGCCAATTGCCTTCATCTCCTCAGCGGTAAACTTGGGCGCGTCCGCTCCCAGCCACTTCAAATACTCATCCATGTACTTGCCTTCATGAATGACCGTGCCGAACATCGCGTTCTGTTCGCGCATCGCCCGCTCGGCCGCCTCAATATGCACCGGCGTCTCGATCACGGGTGCCGTGCCTGGTGGATTGTCTGCGAAGCCAACCTTCGTCCCCGGCTTCGCATGCGCGCGAATCGCCTCTACCGCCAACCCGTGTCCCAGGACTGCATAGTGCGCCACCTGCGCCAGCTCTTTGCGTCCCAGCTTGAGCCCCGGGGCATGTGTCCCGTCGCGATAGCCAAGGTTCACAAACGTACTTAGCTCGTTGACGGTCATGAAGTACTTCACCCGGTCCGACAGATGCTCTGCGACAATCGCCGCATAATCGGCAAAGGCCTTCGCCGTATCCCGGTTCTGCCAGCCGCCCTTATCTTGGAGCGTCTGCGGTAAATCCCAGTGATAGAGCGTGCAGTAGGGGGCGATCCTCGCATCCAGCAGCACGTCGAGCATGCGATCGTAATAATCAAAACCTTTTGGATTGCGCACGCCTGTGCCTTCCGGGAAAATCCGCGGCCACGCAATCGAGAAGCGATACGTCTTTAGGCCGAGGTCTGACATCAGCCCAATATCTTCCTTGTAGCGGTGATAGTGGTCATCCGCTACGTCGCCGGTGTCACCGTTGTGCGTCTTGCCCGGCGTGTGCGAAAACGTATCCCAGATCGAAGTCCCCCGGCCATCCTCGTGGACTGCCCCCTCTACCTGATAGGAAGCTGTCGCGGAGCCCCAGAGGAATCCATCCGGAAACTTCTGCTCGGCGCTGCTCAACTCGGGTACTGCCTGTGCTTGCACCATCCGCGGCGTTGTCGAAAACGCCGACGCACCCGCCGCCAGCCCCAGAAACTGCCCAAATTTTCGCCTCGACATCTGTTCCGTCATCGATCCTCGTCCTTCGTCACGCTCACGAAGATACCACGCCGGCGGCGTAAGAGAATCGTTATTCTAGAGCTCAAGAAATGGATTTTGGCCAGACACAGAAAGGCCCGCGGATCACGCGGGCCTATTTCAGCCGATCATGACTGCGGGTCAGCGCCGTCCGTTGTAAATGTTCTGCACGCCCACTTGGTAGCCCCTGCGGAACGCCTCTCGATATTCATGCCGCGCCGGCCCGGAATAGCTCGGATGCCGGTACTCATCGCGGTTGTTCACGTTCGGCGGACGATGATTCTGGAAATCTCTCCGTGCCCCTTCAACCCCATCGTGAAATCCTCTTCGCCCAACGTCGCTCCGGTAGCTGCCCGGAGCCTGCGTCCACGGCTGGTTGTAATACCCCGGAGGCGGCGGCCCCTCCTGCGCCTTCGCGCCGGTCACTCCAAGTGTCATGAATCCCAGACCGAACAGTATCGCCATCGTTCCCAATCGTGCTCGCATGTACCCTCCTTGCCTTTCCTGGTGCATATCCATCGCCGCGAAAAACTCGCGTTGCACTGGACTACGATGGGTCTGCCCCTGCAGCCGTTGTACCTACATGGATAAAACCCGCTGCAAGCGGCAGCATCTGCGAATGGAAACCCGGAGCGAAGCAAAATGTGGCGTATCGCAACGAAATAGATGGTTGTTAGCGCGATAACAAGGCGCCGACTCCGGCCATCGGTGCCAGGCGCGAGCGATCAGAGGAACGCCACCCGCGCCGCAGGCGCTATTGCCCGGACGGCCAGTCCCCTGCCATCCTGACGGCATGGCGATCCGCACTCTATCTACCCGTGAGGTTTATCGCAATCCCTGGCTCAGTGTCCGTGAGGACAACATCGAGCGCGCCAACGGCACTCGCGGCATCTACGGCGTGGTCGACAAACACGACTGCGCCGCGATTCTGC
This sequence comes from uncultured Acidobacteriaceae bacterium, assembly GCA_963758545.1. Classification (GTDB taxonomy): domain Bacteria; phylum Acidobacteriota; class Terriglobia; order Terriglobales; family Acidobacteriaceae; genus KBS-83. The sequence continues at coordinate 633,416 of CAVWVY010000004.1, forward strand.
CCATCGATGGCGATCACATCTGGCTCGTCGAACAATATCGCTACACCATTGGCGAACGCGCGATCGAACTGCCTCAGGGCGGCTGGGAGTCCGAGATTGACAATCCGGAAGAGCTGGCACGCGGCGAGCTGCGGGAAGAGACTGGACTCGTCGCTGGCCGCATGACCGAACTACCCTGGATGTGGATCGCTTACGGCTTTGCCCGCCAGCGACAGCATATTTTCGTCGCCGAGGACCTCTCTCCCGGTCCACACGAGCGCGACTACGAAGAAGCCGACATGGAGATTGTTCGGATGCCCATTACAGAGTTCGAAGAGAAACTTCGTACTGGCCAGATCCGCGACGTCTGCACTATAGCGGCCTGGGGCAGCTATCAGCTCTGGCTAAGCTCGAAGGCAAAAGCGCAGATAACGTAACGCGGAGAGATTGCTCCTGAGCAGCTGTTCTTCCGAGTAGGGTTGTGCCAGAGAGCGCCGGCCTGCCGTACATCGTCTGTGCTTTCTGGTCTAATCGTTAGGAGCACATGGGCCAGTCCCTGAGAAAACCCGCGACTATTCTCCGATGCCTTGCGTGCATCCTGATTGCCATCGTAACAGTTACCATCTCCAGAGCCGACGAGCCCGTTACAGTCTCGGTGTGTCAGTTGAAGAAAGATCCGGCCGCGTACAATCACAAACTCGTCGAGGTCACCGGCTTCGTCACCCATGCCGCGCGCAACTTTACCATCTATGATCCGACATGTCCGTCATGGCCCGCCATCTGGCTTGAATACGGCGGATCGATCAACTCAGGTACTGTCGCCTGCTGTAAGACATTGAGCGACCGCCGGCGGCCACAGTCACTCGTCATCGAGAACATCCCCCTTCCGCTCACCGACAATCCGCTTTTCCGGGACTTCGATAAGGCCATTCAGCCGCCCTTCAGGGCGGGCCAATCCGGTGCTGTCGAGCACGCAACGCTGATCGGCACCTTCTTCGCCGGCCAGCAGATGGAGACGGCGACAGAGCACTACTGGGGTGGTTACGGGTACATGGGCTGCTGCAGCCTATTCGCCATTCAGGAGGTAAAAGATGCCGACGCGCAAAGGCGGTCTGACCTGGACTATGGCGAGTCGAACGAGAAGCTGGATTTGCCCAGTCCTGACTGCACACTACGCATGCTGCTTCCCGATGAGCAGAACGCAGCGCTGATACAGGCGCAACATGACGCCGATAGCGGAGCGCGGGCCTGGGCGTTGACCGATCCTGCGCGGGTCGCCGCCGATGCTCTGTCGCATCTTACGAAAAAGAAGTCTTTGATAGCGGCAGACGTGAAGCTGACCCTAGATTCGACGCCACGCAAGACATACCAGTGGTCCGGCAAAAACAAGACCTACACCGTCGTAGTCAGCAGGCCTTATTGGCTCTCCTACTATGGGCGCGATTCCAAGCAGGTCGCATGGGTCGCAGTCGCAGCGTATGAGACTTCCTGCAGCGCCGGCAGTGATACCGAGTAGAACGAACGGCGACGCCTTTCGTTTTGCTAGAACGAAAATACCGGCCCCAGCTGATACGACCAGTTTCCGCGATTGATGAAATTTTCGTGGGAGAGCCAGCTCACATATGGCGGATCGCCGATTCCCGGTGCTGCCACAACGTTCGTTCGGTAGCGAACGAGGTCCTCTCCAATGCCCGCTCGCAATGCCACCTTATCGGACAACTTGTAATCTCCGGTTAGGTTCGCATTCCAATCAAAATGCAGAATCGGCCCCAGCTTTGGCGGGGAATTGTCGCTTACCATCCCGGTTTCTCCATAACGATTCGGGCCGAGCTGGTTGTTGGGCAGTACCACCGTTGTAGGGCTTGTCGTGTAGGCACGGTCCCATCGCAGAAAGCCCGGCCGGATCGCCAGCCGCACGGCATAGTGCGGCGTTTCATAGCCGGCTCGGAATCCGAATACGCCGCGCAGCGCGTTTCCGCCCGCACGATCGCTTGTCTCTGCGCTCGCGCCGGGCTGATAGCTTAGATCCCCATCGAAGTCGAGAAACGGCAGCAGCCGGGCTGAGAACTCCACACCTGCGCCCGCCGTCAACGCACGGCAGTATGTGCATCCCGCCGTAGTGGTGGCGATCGACAGACCGTTCAGGTGCGGCGCGACCTGAAAACGCGGTAAGCTTCGCCGCCACTGCAACTCCTCATCGGATGGCAGGAAGTGCTCTCCCACGCCGTCATAGGCCACGGAGGGCACCGGATGTTCGTAGTCTCGGTACCAGGGCATCCGCCCGCGGAGCATGTTAGCGAACGAGCGCGACGGGTTCAGCGAGCCGCGCACGACTTTTCTGGCAAACGGATGATCGTCACCAATCACCCACGGCACAATATCCTTATCAATCCAGTCCTCGGTGAATACCCACAACATGCCGACGGTTGGTGTCACGATGAAGTCCACCCATCCGGTGTTGTTGGTGTAGTGGTCTCCGGGATGGAAGTTCGTGGCGTCGCAATGCTCCATGCACTGGGTGCCATAGGTGAAGCCTCCCTCCGAGCCGATGCCTGCCTCGCCGAGCGGCGATATCTCCGAATGGGTGCTGTACGCCGTCGTCCATAGAAAGGCGAGCCATCGCGATCGCCAGTATCCCGGCTCATTCCACTGAAGCCGCGACTGACTTTCGCTGTTCTGCACCTCGATGAACGCCCCGACGGAGCCCTGCAGCGGATGTCCGACGTAGTTGACCAGGAAATTGTCGCCATCGTTCCATCGGCCCATGTTGAACTGCTTGATGGAGGCCACATAGTCATGCCAGAACGGCTTATGCGCGAGTTGAAAGCGCATGGTCTCATCGGTCGCAAGCCGAAAGCCGTTCTCCATGAGGTTGAATTCCAGCGATTGCGTCAGCAGGCCCTTCCAGTGATACTTCGCCTTCCGCGCCGGATGGGTTTGTTCCGGAACGATCCATGGCTCGGGGCTTGCGGATGCGAACGTGGGCGCTTCCGGCAGATCGAGATCTGACAAGGTAACTGATGTTGCGTGCGCGAAAACCGGTGTCAGCGCCAATGCTGCGGCAACAATCCAACTAAATGCGCGTGTGAGGGCGCGCGGCACATACAAATCCAAAACCGTTCCTCAAAAGCGGACCGCTTGCAACAGCCCAGGAGTGTTTTTTGTGGTTACGGATTTGATGCAGAAGATCTTGCCTGCGTAACAGAAACAGCCGCCCTGGCGAGCGGCTGTTCATGACACTCCATCGCAGAATGAGCTAGCTTTGAGACGCGTGCACGCTCTGCTGATGCTTGCTTTCCTTGATTTCGCCCTCGCGCTGCGCAATGCCGATGCACTCTTCCAGGATGGCGAGCGCTGCATCGATCTCACCCTGCTGGACAACCAGCGGCGGCGCGAGCCGGATCGATGTCTCGCCGCAGCCCAGAATCAGAAGGCCGCGTTCGAAGGCGAGATCGACGATGCGGTCGCGCAATTGCGGCGCCGCTTCGCGCGTCTTCTGATCCTTTACGATCTCGACTCCGATCATTAAGCCGCGGCCGCGAACGTCGCCTACGATGGAGTGCTCTGCTACCCACCCCCGGAGGCGCGATATCATCGCCTCGCCCAGCTTCGCCGCGTTGGCGATGCCTTCGCGCTCCAGCACGTTCATGGTGGCGAGCGCCGCGGCGATGGCTACCGGGTTGCCGCCGAAGGTGGACGCGTGCGAGCCCGGCTTCCAGTCCATGATCTCGGCGCGCGTCATACAGATACCGAGCGGCATGCCGGAGGCGATGCCTTTGGCTATGCAGACGATGTCGGGCTGCACCCCGGTATGCTCAATCGCCCACCATTTGCCGGTGCGTCCAGCGCCGGACTGCACCTCATCGGCCACCAGCAGGATGCCGTGGCGATCGCAGATCTTCCGTAGCTCCTGCATGAAGATGGTCGGCGCCACGACATAGCCGCCCTCGCCCTGGATCGGCTCCACGAAGATGGCGGCCACCTCTTCCGGCGGCAGCATCGTCTTGAAGAGGCGGTCCTCAATATAGCGTGCGCACTCGAGTGCGAAGGCCTCCTGCTCCTGCGCGGTGCCCCCAGGGCAGCCGCGGTAGGTGTAGGGATAGCGCACATGGGTGACGCCGGGGACCAACGGCGCGAAGCGCCGCTTCTGCTGGGGCTTTGAGGCGGTGAGCGATAACGCGCCCATGGTTCGGCCATGAAAGGCGCCCAGGAAGGCAATCACGTTCTGGCGTCCGGTGTGGTAGCGGGCCACCTTCAGCGCGCACTCGATGGCTTCGGCGCCGGAGTTGCCGTAGTAGAAGCGGTGCGGCCCGGGCATGGGCGCAACGGCGGAGAGGCGCTCGGCCAGGGTGACGAGGCCCTCGTAGTAGAAGTCGGTGCCGGACATGTGGATGAGCTCACCGGCCTGCTGCTGGATGGCCTTCACGACCTCCGGATGACAGTGGCCGGTTGAGACGACGGCGATGCCGGCGGCGAAGTCCAGGAACTCGTTGCCGTCCACGTCTTCCACGCGAGTACCGCGGCCGCGTTTAGCGACCAGCGGATAGCTGCGGGTGTAGGAGGGAGACATCCAGCGATCGTCGGCCTCCACGATGGCGCGCGCTTTGGGGCCGGGCAGCGGGCCGGAGATGCGCGGCGCGTGAGCGGACGTGGGAACGGAAGTCTGGGCAAGATCTTGGGTCGGCATGGAAGCTCCTCCTCTTGGAAATGTGGCAGAAACATGTAGATAGAAGCGCACCCGGAGCGGCTTAGGGAGAAAATGGTCCGGGAAGAGAAAGCGGGGTTGGCGAGAATTAGTCGCCCGCGAAGAGACGCGGTCGTGTGGCAGAGGGCAGCACCTGCGCGGCGGGCATCCGCCGGCGGACCGCTACGAAATGGAAACTGTTCCGCATCTGCTGGCTTTCTGACCCGAGCATAGCACAGCGAGGCTCACCGTCCGGGGCAACGGCGCCCGCAGAGCGGGACTCGCCGTCCAGGCAACGGCGCCTGCGGCGCGTTTTGCCGGGTTCGCTCCGTAAGGTCGCTCACGTCTGGTTGATCTCAACTCGGAGGCCTGGTAACGTGACCCCACCCCCTTCCCCCTCCCGTCACCGGAGGCTGGCGTGTAAGTGGCTTTGTTTCCGGCAGTTTAGGGCGCGTCCCGAGGGCCAAATTCGTCTATCTGTTGGACTTATCGCTAAATTCGTCCAGGTATTGGACTTAGCTGCCCCGCAAATGACTGTGTCGGTCCTTAAAAACGGAAAGGCCACGAAAAGGAAAAAGCCACCGGCGTGGTGGCTTTTTGTTCCAACCTCTATTTCCAGTGTAGCGAATCGAAGGAAATAAAGTGGCAGGATTTTGCGTGACGGATGCAGGTATGGCCCGTTTTGGAATACGGGGGTGACGATGCTTTGGCAGCCAGAGCGGTGGTCATCCGGTCCGTGCGGGCATCCTGATGCCTGGCGATTTTCCTGAAATATGACAGTCGATGGCGTAATTGACGCGGATTTGGTAACCAATTCAGCTTGGTTTTGCTCAGCCCACGAGACGAGGTCAGTTCATCTTGATGCCGTGCTCGCCCACGATGGTGAAGGCGTTGAGCATGTGGGCGGTGCCGAGGAGGAGTCGGACCTGTTTGCCGAGATTCATGAGCTCAAGATTGCACCCGGCGGTCCGCGCGGAGACGTAGAGCCGGGCCAGCGTGCCGAGGCCCATGCTGTCCATGCGGGTGAGGTCGGTGAGATCGAGGATGATGCGTTTGTGATCCGGCAGCAGCGGCTTGACCTGGCTGTAGAGGATGTCACCGACACCGGCGACGAGTTTGCCATGGCAACGCACGACGATGGGGTGGGCGTTGCGGTCGATTTCCAATGTCAGAGTATTGGGGTTGTCGGGCATGGTCAGTTCACCTTAGTGCTGTGGTCGATAGCGAGGAGAAGGCCTCGAGCATATGGGCGGTCTCGAGGAGGAGGCGGACTTGTTTGCCGAGATTGATGAGCTCGAGCCTGCAGCCGGCGGTGCGCGCAGAGACGTAGAGCCGGGCGAGGGTGCCGAGGCCCATGCTGTCCATGCGGGTGAGGTCGGTGAGATCGAGGATGATGCGTTTGTGATCCGGCAGCAGCGGCTTGACCTGGCTGTAGAGGATGTCACCGACACCGGCGACAAGTTTGCCATGGCAACGCACGACGATGGGGTCGGCGTTGCGGTCGATTTCGAGCATTAAGGTTTTGAGGTCGTCGGGCATGGTTGGCCTCGTTTGCAATTCCATCGGGAGCTGGAAATCGCGTCGAGCGATTGTTGCATATCGCGTCCGTGGATGAAGCGAATAGTAGCAACGAACAAGATCTTGTTCTTATCTGCACCAGGGCCTCAATCCTGATTGCTGTGACAACGAGCGAAAAAACGAGTTGAACTTGCGCCGAATCTGGCCCAAGATGCTAGGCCGTGGTATTGCCTCCCAAAAAATAGAGAGCATAACGATGCAAAAGCCTTCGCCGCGCTCGACTGATATCCGCCCGTTGTTGCCCATCTACCTCGTGATCTTTGTCGCCTTCATCGGCTACGCCATGATGGTGAACTTCTTTGTTCCGCTGCTCATGCACGATCACGGTTTCCTATCTGTCACGGCATCCACGGCACAGCGAACGACTGCCGTGGGCATTTTGCTTGCCATTTACCCGCTGGGGCAGTTCTTCGGCTCACCCATTCTGGGCGCGCTATCTGATCGCTACGGGCGTAAACCAATCCTGCTTGTTTCTCTTGCCATCGCTGTCATCTGTTACGCGATCATCGCCATCGCCATTCAGGAACGCAACCTGATCCTCCTGGGATTTGCCTGCCTTATAGGCGGTTTAAGCGAATCCAATATTGCGATCGCGCAAAGCGCGGTGGCGGATGTCGCGCAACCAGATGACCGAGGACGTCTTTTTGCTTACATCTATACCGCGTGCAGCCTGGGTTACATCAGCGGCCCGCTGATAGGTGGCCAGGTGGTGGTGCATGCCGGCTTCAGTGCGCCCTTCTGGGGTGTCGTTGTGCTGCTTGCCGTGGCGATTGTGTGGACTCTCATCGCCTTCCGCGAAACTCATCCTGCCGACCGCTCACGAGCTCTTGACTACCGGTCCACGATGATGAACCTGACGAAGGTATTTACCGATCGCCCAATCCGCCGCCTCTACCTGATCAATTTCATCTTCTATCTCACTATCTTCGGTTTTTTCCGAGTGATCTTGATCTACATGGCTGATAAGTGGCACATGCTGGTACATCAATCCGGAATCTATTACTCCTACTTCTCTGCGATGTCGCTTGTGGCCAGCCTGTTCGTCGCTGGTCCGCTTCTGCGAAGCGTGAATCTAAAAACCGTTGCCATTTCTAGTGCCGTGCTTGCCGGGGTGCTCATGTGGATCGTGGTGCTGCCTCAGAGCCGGTACTTTCTTTGGGTCACGGCAGGACCCTGCTGCCTTATTGCCACATTGACGCTTGCCAGCTGCGCCGCACTGCTGTCGAATTCGGTAGCACCCGAGCGACAAGGGAGCGTGATGGGAAATAACCAGGCTTTGCAGGTGGGAGCTGAGGCGGCGGGTGCATTGCTCGGAGGCCTTCTCGCGGCCGTTGTGGTGACGCTCCCGCTGTTGGCTTTTGGAGCCCTGCTGTTGCTCGGTGGCCTAATGCTGATTCCGGTTCGGCCGCCGGTTGCGGCGCAGGCGGTACCGAAGGCGAGCACCAGAGTCTCCTCGACCAGCATTCCCAGTATTCCAACACTTGAATAGGTGGCCATCACGGTCCGCGACCTTCACTTGCGGCGGATCGGCGATAGGCTCGGTGGCGCAGCAAGATCCCCAGGCTCGCGACATGGTCTTCCAAATCCTCTGCTCTTGTGGGCTTTGCCGTGTTCGGGTGGACGGTGGCTGGAACTGCAATCGGCGCGATAGAGCAATTGGTGCTTTGGCTATAGGTGCGCTCGGGATCAAAAATCTTGGGATGGGACGGCCAGGATTGAGGGGTTGAGTATTGGGAAGCTTACTGTGGATGAGCTGGCGGTGAAGGGGCGGAGTATCGAGTCTTGATACGTGAACCGCGCCTCGGCCAGAATCCAGGCACAGCTGACCGCTTGCTGCGCTTATCCGGCAGCGATGCGGGCTGATAGCCCGGACAACGCATAGAGCCAGACCACGAGCGAGACCACGGAAGCGAGCGTTGTCAGCGAGACAGTGGACGCGACCATCATTTCCTCGCAGTGATACTCTCCCGCAAGAATGTAGACCGTCTTGGCCGTGGGCACCGCGGCGCAGATGACGGCCGCGATGGTGTAGAGGGGATCCATCCCCAGGTACATGCACAATCCGTACACGACGAGAGGCATGATGACGAGCTTGACGACCGAGAGCAGCGAAGCTCGCCCGATACTGGCGCGCACTCCATCGATCGACAGCCCCAGTCCAATGGCGAACAGAGCACACGGCGTGAGCGCATCGGCCATGATGCCCAAATAAGCAGTGACCGGCCCGGGCAAGCGGAGCCCGAGGGCCGATAAAAGTATGCCGATCAGGGTGGATATAACCAGCGGGTTCAGAACGACGTGCCTGACGGTGACCATGGGGGGCGTGCGCGCGCCATCCGCATCGCGCTGACCAAATTCGAGCAGGACCACCGCGAGGGGAAACATGACAACGGCCACGAATACCGTGGCGATGGCCGCCGGCAAGACGGCGCGCGGACCATAGATCGCCTCCAGAACGGGCAAGGCGACGAAGCCGGTATTGGTCATGGATGCCGCCATGCCATACATCGTCCGGCTGGCGAGAGTTCGTGAAGTACGAATGCTCGTGATGCCGAACGCCATGATGCCGAAGACAAGGATGAAGCAGATGAGGGAGCCACCACCAAAGGCAAGAAGGAAGCGCCAACGGATGAGCGAACGACTTGGCTCCTGCGCGATGGTGACGATCAGCAACGCGGGCATTGCGATGTTGTAGGCGAAGCGAATCAACGCCTCAGACAAGGCCCGCGGGAGATAGCCCGTATAGCCAACGATCCCGCCAGTCAGGATCACTGCAAATACAGGAAGGATAAGGTCAGCGATCCGCACCGATGGTGTCTCTGATTGGCTTTCTAGGATGTCTGAAAAATTGAGACTCTAACAGTTGCATGGAGAGTCAGGCGCCGTCAATCAGTACCTGAGGGATGGTCAAATGATGTGCCCGAATGCCGGTGTGGCTTCGCGAGTGAGCAAGTCGGCGAGTCAGCGAGTCAGCCATGCGCGGATCGGGATGGATGACCAGGGCGGTAAGATCGTTCGCATGCTGACGAAACGTTCTTCCAAATCCGCTGCTCTTGTGGGCTTTTCCGTCTTCGGGCTGGCCGTGGCTGCAACCGCGATCGGCGCGATGGCGATTGGTGCGCTGGCTATCGGCGCGCTGGGCATTCACAGTCTTGGGATGGGGACTGGGCGGATTGAGGAGTTGAGTATTGGGAAGCTTACCGTGGATGAGTTGGTGGTGAGGAAGCATGGTGACGGGAGTTGATGCAAGAGACTAACGTCAACCATCGCGGGATCAAGCCCACGGCTGCAGATTTTCCCAATGACGCACGGAGACAATATGAGTGAAGCGATCGAGAATTTGCAGGCGGCGATGCAGCGGGCGGCGGCGGGACGGCCGAAGGTGGGCGGGTTCCCTTACCTGGCTGAGACGCTGCGAAGAGCAGGCGTCACGCGGAATGTGTGGTCGCTGCCCGCGTGCCAGAGTTTGTTTTTGACGGAGAAAGGGCCGGTGGTGATGCAGGGCCAGCCGCTAGTGAGCGGCGCGGCGGATATTCCGCCGTTTGACCGTGAGGCGCTGATAAAGGCGCTGCGGACGGACCAGGCGGGCGAGAGCAGCTTCCCGGAGTTTCTGGAAGCAACATGGCGTGCGGGTGTGGTTCGCTATGAGGTCGATTTTGCGGCGCGCACGGTTACTTATCAAGGATGCGATGGTGAGGAGTATGTGGAGGCTTATCCGGCTGTGGACATTCGTTGATGGCTGGCGGGCAATTCGTGGATGAGACCGGGCCAGGACGTTGAGTATTGGAAAGCTTCCTGTGGATGAGCTGGTGGTGAAGCGGCGGAGTGATGGAAGCTGAGATCAAATCACCCCGCCGAGCCAGGAACGACACCCTCTGACCTTCGAATGGCGGCATCGTGGAAGCACACCCATCCTGGCTGGCGCCAGGATGGGCATCGCGGTGGTTCGAATTACTTCACGGTTGCAGTGACGACCTGCTCCCATTTGGTTCCGGCGGTGTTGATGGCGAGGACGGCGAAGCGGTGGCTGCCGGCGGCGAGGGTGAGCGTTGTGTTGAGCGAGGTGCTGGTGGTTTCGGAGTACTTCTTTACTCCGTCGACCCAGACCTCCCCGCGGGCGAAGGTGCCGGTGACGGCGGACGCGGCTTGTATCTGCACCGGTGACGTAACCGTCGCTCCGCCGGCCGGCTGGCAGACATGGACGCCGGGCGAAGCAGGCACGGAGCACGAGCTGCCGCTGCCTACGGCGAGGGTGAAGGACTTCTTCTGCAGCGTGTCGTCCCAGCCGGTGCCGTAGACGGTGATGGAATGCTTGCCGGCCGCGAGGGAGAGCGACGCATCGAGGAAGGAATAGTTAGAGAAGGCGTGGGTGAGCTGTTCGGCGACCTTCTTGCCATCGACCCAGACAGCCGCGGTACGCATAGGTGTGGGGCCTGCTGTAGCAACGGAAAACTTCACCGGAGACGTGGCAGATGCGCCGGGCGTGCAGACGGCGACGCCTTCTGCAATGCCGCTGAGACCGCAGCCGGGGAAGCTTCCCGTGCTGGTGTTGGTGAGCAAGACGACGTTGTCGGTTGATCCCCCATTGAATTGATCGAAGACGAGATCGGGCTTGGTGTCGAAGGTAGTACGAACCGCGTATAGCAGGCTGATCTGTTGAAGATTTTGATAGATGAACTGCTCCGGGCCGAAGTTACCGGAACCTGTACCAAGTTGAACGGCAACCTCGGTGTTCGCAGAGGACGTACTGCAGGTGCTTTCGTCATAGACAAGGTCATTGAGGCCATCCCCATTGAAGTCAGCAACGGCGATGTTTTCAGCGCCTTGTCCTGCGCACTCGCTGGTGGCGATCGTCTTGTAGCTCAAGGTGCGGTTCGAGTTGCCAGTAAAGACAGACAAAACGGGAAGGAACTTGGTGCCCCCCACTCCAGGTGTACTGGCGACGGATACGATATCGCTCCGACCGTCATTGTTGAGGTCGGCGGCGATTGCGGAAAAGTCGTAATACTTATTGGGATCGGTGGTCAGAGAGGGAGAACCCAGGTGCCCGGCGCCATCGCCATACCAGACCTGAACGGTGGTTGGAAGCGAATTGTCTTTTGCAGTTGCGCTGTCGTAGGTGATGCCGTAGACGAGAGCGATATCCGGCTTGCCGTCTCCGTCGAAATCGCCGCTGACGGCGCCGCTGGCGGCTTGTTTGGCGAGTGAGCCAGTCGAGGCGACGATGGTCTGACCCTTGCTGACGGTGCCATCGCCATTGCTGATCAAGAGTTGCAGGGTGGCGGGGGAATTAGCCCCGTCACCAAAGTAGGTGCCGACGAGATCGGTCTTGCCGTCGTGATTCAGATCGACGGGAATCAGAGAGCTGTAGGCCGAACCCAGCCCTGTCGAAGTCCTGGGGGCCTGGAAGGTGCCGTCGCCATTGCCCAGGTAGACGGAGACGACTCCAGGAGACCCAAGAGCGGCGAAGTCGAGTTTGCCGTCATGGTTGAAATCGCCGACGGCCTGAACCAATGTAGGCAGAGCTTTCGGCGCCTCATAGGTACCATCTCCGCTGGAGAGATAGAGTTGATCGATGTAGGTTTGGCTGGTGGCGTTGTAGGTGATCACCATCAGGTCTTCGCGGCCGTCGTTATTGAAGTCTCCGTGTGCGACGACATTCGAGCCGCTTGCAACTTGCGCGACCTGGCGAGGTTGAAACGAGAGCTGAGCGAAGGAACTGACTGGCAGAAGGGCGCAGCCGACAAGAAGCGCCGAAAGAGATGTGATGCGCTGAAGCGATGACATGGGGTCCCGTCCAATCGGTGGAGAGTGGAGACTAGGAGCCCGTGAGGTGCCAGAGGCTCCGTGAGGCGTGGGAGCGAGGATACTTAGTTTCGCAAGACGTAACTTCGCGGCGAACCGATGCTACCACCGCAGTAGATGAATCTGCAGGCCGGGCAGGTTGTGCTCATGGAAGCAAATGGCGATGCTAGGGACGGTACTCGGATTTGGCCTGCGCAAGACATTGTCTGTTCAGACGACAGTCACCAGGCAGAATTTGCAGCAGCAGCGATATGCAGCAGCAGGTGTTACTTTCTCTTCCAGCGCACACCGTCTTTGCCGTCTTTGAGCAAAATTCCCTTCGCGGATAAGTCGTTTCGGATTGCATCGGCGCGGGCGATTGCCGAACAAAAAAGCTCGTTGATTTAGCAGCCACCTCCATTCAAGGCCGCACCTAGGTTGTCTGGAGATAGGCGGGAGCGAATACGTTTTTGACGAACCATTCGAGGGTCGTCGGTGTCGTATTTATTGCCGAGCGCTTTTCCTGAGGCACGATAAGTCCGGCGTTCGCTCCGTCCCACATTTCAATAATTAATTCCGCGGTCTTTTTAGGCAGACCCATCTGCAATAGAGCCTGCTCCAGCATCGCGCTCGGCATTTGGGCATATTCGAGGTGGGGCTTGTCGATTGAGTTGCCGACGACGGTAGCGGCCTCCTTCATGGAGATATCGCGTTGCCCTTGTAGCTCCTGAGTCGAGCTGCCGGAAAAGTCGTGAGCAGAGAGGCGAGTCGCTGCATACGCGGCGATGTCTTGCGTGGCAATCCAAGGCATTGGCGCACCGGCACGTAAACCGCCCGGCAGCAGTCCCATCGTGCGGACCGGACCAACGCTCATGAAGAGATTTTCCATGAAATAGGCTGCGCGCAGGTGTAACACGTTGAGCCCGGCGATTTGATCGAGCTTTTGCTCCTGATTGTGTAATCCGACGATGGGGCCGGTGCCTTTTGAATGCTGAGCGCCAATACTGCTGAGGTTGACGACGAACTGCACATTGGCTTTGGAGACTGCAGCGGCATAGGAGTCGGAAACTTGTTCCTGATGCGCGCGCAAATCTTGTTGCGAGACATCTTCCGGCAACACCAGATAGACCGCTGAGGCAGCTTTGAAGCAACGTGTCATTGCATCGACGCTTTCGACGTTCCCGACAAAGGGCTCCGCGCCTAGCTTCACGAGTGGTGCAAGCCTGTTCGCGTCTCGCCCAACCGCCCGAATTTGTTTGCCTTTTGCGAGTAATATTTCCGCTACACGCCGTCCTGTGCGCCCGGTTGCGCCAGTCACTACGATCATTTTCGGTCTCCTGTAATTCCAGTGGATGCGTTCTCAAACGCACACGGCTTCAGCGGCGGAGAGCACCGGTCGACTCTTACTTCCGCTTCCACCTTACGCCATCCTTACTATCCTCAAGCAGAATCCCTTCGCGGCTAAGTCATTGCGGATGGCGTCGGCGCGGGCAAATTTGCGGCACGCGGATGGCGGACTCCTCAGATACGCAGGAAGAGCTTGCGCTGGAACATCCAGAAGAGAACAAGCCAATAGGTCAACATGACGGCGATGCCCAGGACTAACGGTTCGAGCCCTGAGCCCAGAAACGCAAACGGCCCTGAACCCAGGTGGATGTGGAAGCTGCGGATGATGAAGTCTTCCGCGAGATGGGCGATGAGGTACGCGGCAATCGAGTTCATGCCGACGACGGCCAGGGGAAAGGCCCAGCGGCGCCAGTTCTTTACCTCAATCACCCAGGAAAAGGCGGCGAGGAAAAGAAAACAGACGCCGCCGCTGAACAAAGTCCAGGCCGGTGTCCAGATGCGCTTGACGATGGGACAGATATGACCGAAATGGAGAAGCAGGGCGGCGGCGATGAGTAGGGCGGCGGCCACTAGGAAGCGCTTGATGGGAACCGCGGGGGCAACGGCGCGCAGCCAGCGCCCCGCGGCCAGGCCAAGGAGCATGGTGCCCAGCGTCGGAATGAAGCTGAGTGTGAGATAGCCGCCGTCGTTGAAGAGGAACGGATGCTCGCGCGGGAAGAGATTCAAGAACCAGAGATCAAAGGCCTGACCCAGATTGCTGTTCTTGTTCCAGTGCGCGAGAAAGCCGGTGAAGTTGTGGTGCCACGCGGCAGGGACGCCGACGGCGGCGTAGTTGAAGTTCGGCGGCGGCGCGGGATAGAGAGCCCATGTGGCCCAATAGCCAACCAGAATGACGGCAAGCGCGGTCCACTGCCAGCGGGGACGCGCGAAGGCGAGGCAGAAGGCGATCGGGTAGCCCAGGCCGATCTGCGTTAGCGTGTCTTCGAAAGTGAAATAGGTCATGCTGCTGTGGGTGGAGCGCAAGAATATTCCCAACGCAATGAGCAGCAGAGCTCTCCAGAAGGCGTGCGTGACCATACGCCGAAAACTTTCGCCTTTGCGGATGCGACTGGCGATGGAGTACGGCATCGCCACTCCGACGAGAAAGGTGAAGCCGGGCTGGATGGTGTCATGCAGCGACATACCTGCCCACTCAACGTGCGTCTGGTTGAAGGCGAGGATGTGCCAGAACATACTGTGGGGATAGGCGTGAGAGACGGCGGCCCACTGCATTACCTCGCCCATCATGAGCAGCATGACCAGCCCGCGGTAGGCGTCCACCGCAAGATTGCGTCTGGGAGCGACGACTGTGTTTGAAACCGGAGCGCGCCCGGAATCAGCAGCCACAGGCACTTGTGCGGAATCAGCGATCGCGGGGTTCATCACGCCCTCCAGGAACTCAGCAGGATATTACTTTCTTTTCCAGCGCACTCCGTCTTTCGAGTCTTCCAGCAGAATTCCCTTTGCGGCCAGGTCATTGCGGATGGCGTCGGCGCGGGCGAAGTTGCGGGACTTCTTGGCGTTGGCTCGTTCGGCGATGAGCTTGTCTATGTCGGCGTCGGTGAGTTCGAGCGAGGCTTCGAGGTTGGCGGACTCTTCGGTGAGCTTGCCTGCCTGGCGGGCCCAGTTGACGGCTTCGCGCGCTATCTCGGTGTCGTGATCCTCTATTACGTTGAAGACCTGATCGAATTGCTTGAGCACATCGAGAATGGGCGCGGCGTTTTGCTGCTGCAGCTTGCCGTGGTCGGCGGCGGTGTTGGCGTGGCGAACTAAATCGAAGATGGCGGCGCGGGCTTCCGCGGTGTTGAGATCGTTGGCTAAGGCGCGGGTGAATCCCTCGGTAGCTTCGCGGGTTTGCGCGAGCAGCTCGGCGTTTTCGCCGGCGGGCCAGGGGCCATGCTGGACGCGCTGGCGGAAGGTGCGAAGGCGATCGACGGCGGAGGTGGATTCTGCTAGGCCGTCGAAGGTGAAGTTGAGCTGATGGCGATAAGGCACCGATAGCAGCAGAAAGCGGATGGCGGAGGCCTTGTAGCCGCGGAGCAGGAGGTCGCGGAGGGTAAAGAAGTTCCCTTCCGACTTGGACATCTTGCGGCCTTCGACGAGCAGGAAGCGGACGTGCATCCAGTGGCGCGCGAAGGTTTTGCCGGTGGCGGATTCCGATTGCGCGATTTCATTCTCGTGATGCGGGAACATGAGGTCTTCGCCGCCGGCGTGGAGGTCGAGAGTTTCGCCGAGGTACTTCATGGCCATGGCCGAGCACTCGATGTGCCAGCCGGGGCGGCCGTGGCCGAGCGCGGTGTCCCATGCGTGCTCGCCGGGCTTGGCGGCCTTCCACATGGCGAAGTCGGAGGCGGAGTCCTTCTCGTATTCATCGACATCGACGCGCGCGCCGGCAGTGTTGCCGCTGAGGTCTTTCTTGGAGAGCTTGCCGTAGTCGGGATCGCCGGCGATGCGGAAGTACCAGGAGCCGTCCTCGGTGCGATAGGCGAGGTTGCGCTGCTCGAGTTTCTGGATGAGCGCGACCATCTCCGGGATGTTCTCGGTGGCGTGCGGCATGATGACGGGCGCGAGGCAGCCGAGCGCGTGGAGGTCTTCGAGGAATGCCTGCTCGTAGCGCGGCGTGTACTCGGCGATGGAGACGTGCTGCGCGGCGGCGTTGCGGATGATCTTGTCGTCGACGTCGGTGATGTTCATGACGTGCTTGACGACAATTCCCTGTTGCTCGAGAAAGCGGCGCAGGAGATCGACATGCACGAAGGTGCGGAAGTTGCCGATGTGGCCGTAGTCGTAGACGGTGGGCCCGCAGGCGTAGAGGGTGAGCGTCTTGCCGTCGGCCGGGGTGAGGGGTTCGACTTGTGTGCTGAGGGTGTTGAAGAGCTGAAGTGTCATGCGTTCGTCGTGAATGGCTTTCGGCAAAACCCACCCTTCGCTGCGCTCAGGATGGGGCACCCAATTATGGTGGCGTCCTTTGATTCTACGGGAGTGGTGGGAAGTGGCGAGGCTGCGAGGCTGCGAGTCAGCCATCCTTGGTCCAGTTTTTAGCTCACTTATGAACCGAGGGCGAGGCTGGCGCGTGCGGATAACTGCGGCGGGGCGAAGTCCTGGGCGAGGAACTTGGGCCACGCGGCGGCGGCGATCATGGCGGCGTTGTCGGTGGAGAGCGCGAGCGTGGGGAAGGCGATGGGCAGGTTGCGCTCCGCGGCTGCGGCGGTGAAGCGGGCGCGGAGCTCGCGGTTGGCGGCGACGCCGCCGGAGATGAGCAGGCCGTGCGCGCCGTAGTGCTCGGCGGCAGCGAAGGTCTTGCGGCGGAGATCGTCGACGACTGCACGCTGGAAGCTGGCGATGAGGTCGAGAGTCTGCTGATCACAGAACGGGAGGGCGTCGGCGGCCTTCATCGATGCGGTGACCTGCTGGCGGCGCGCGGCTATCGACTCGGCCATATTGTGGGTTTCGACGTAGCGGAGGACGGCGGTCTTGATGCCGCTGAAGCTGAACAGGAATGGCGCTTCGGCGACACGACGGCCGTCACGATGGGCTTTGGGCTTGATTTGCGCGAAGGCGAAGGGTACCGCCCGGGGGTTGCCGTGGGGGGCGAGGAGGTCGATCCAGGGGCCGCCGGGGTAGCCGAGGCCGAGGAGTTTGGCGACCTTGTCGAAGGCTTCGCCAGCGGCATCGTCGACGGTGTGACCGACGTTGCGGTAGTGCCAGGCGGTGTCGCGGCGCTCGGCGAGATAGAGGTGGGTGTGGCCGCCGGAGACGACGAGCGCGAGCAGTGGACCGGTGGTCGGCAGTGAGGCGGCGTGCTCCATCAGCACGGCGTGGATGTGGCCTTCGAGATGGTTGACGGCGATGAGCGGCTTGCCGAGCGCCCACGCGAGGGCCTTGGCGTAGCCGATGCCG
Source organism: uncultured Acidobacteriaceae bacterium (assembly GCA_963758545.1). Lineage (GTDB taxonomy): Bacteria > Acidobacteriota > Terriglobia > Terriglobales > Acidobacteriaceae > KBS-83. Next base: position 650,727 of record CAVWVY010000004.1, read on the forward strand.
ACGAGCAGCGCGCCGGCGAGGCCGGGGCCTTCGGTGACGGCGATGGCGTCGAGTTGCGACATGGTGACGCCGGCTTCGCGGAGGGCGGCTTCGACGACAGGCACGATGGCGCGAAGGTGCTCGCGGGAGGCGAGCTCAGGGACGACGCCGCCGTAGGGCGAGTGGATGGCGATCTGGGAGGCGACGACGTTCGAGAGCTGGCGTGAGCCGCGCTCGACGACGGCGGCGGCGGTCTCGTCGCAGGAGCTCTCTATACCTAAGATGAGGCCGGATCCGGTGTATGTCGCGTCGTTCACCATCCTCCATACTAGAGGAGCGCCGGTGCTTCACCGGCGCGTAAGACGGAGTATCCATACCTAGATGAGTGTGGCGTTCAGCGGCGGGCTGGAAGCGGCGGCGGCGGTGGTGCACACGCTGGCCGGGGCGGGACATCGCGCGTACCTGGTGGGCGGGTGCGTGCGCGACCTGCTGATGGGCCACGCGCCGAAGGACTATGACGTGGCGACGGACGCGCATCCGGATGCGGTGATGCGGCTGTTTCCGCGGGCGTTTGGGGTGGGGGCGCACTTCGGCGTGGTGCTGGTGCCGATGCTGGTGGATGGGCGGGAGATCGTCACCGAGGTGGCTACGTTCCGGTCGGACGGCGCGTACTCGGATGGACGGCGGCCGGACCAGGTCGAGTACACGAGCGATCCGAAGCACGATGTGCTGCGGCGGGACTTCACCATCAACGGCATGCTGCTGGATGTGGACCGCTATCTGGCGACGGGCGATGCGGCGGCCGCGGTGCTGGATTACGTGGGCGGGCGCGAGGACCTGGCGGCAGGCGTAGTGCGCGCGATCGGGAAGCCGATGCGGCGCTTTACCGAAGACAAGCTGCGGATGCTGCGCGCAGTGCGGTTTGCGGCGCGCTTCGGGTTCACGATCGAGCGAGAGACGTTTGCGGCGATCCGCGTGCTGGCGCCGGAGATCAAGCAGGTGAGCCGCGAGCGCACGCGGGATGAGCTGAACCGCATGCTGACGGAAGGGCGGGCGGCGGAAGCTTTCAAAATGCTGGATGCCACCGGGCTATTGCAGCAGGTGCTGCCGGAGGTGGCGGCGATGCGCGGGCGTTGCGCAGCCGCCGGAGTGGCACCCGGAGGGCGATGTGTGGGTGCACACCTTGCTGCTGCTGGAGAAGCTGCCGGCGGGGTGCGCGACAACACTGGCATGGGGCGCGCTGCTGCACGATGTTGGCAAGCCGCCGACTTATATGGTGGCGGACCGCATCCGCTTCAACGGGCATGCGGAGGTGGGGACGCGGATGGCGGCGGCGATCTGCCGGCGGCTGCGCTTCTCCAATGAGGATACGGAGCAGATCCTGTCGCTGGTGGCGAACCACATGCGCTTTGGCGATGTGGGGAAGATGAAGGAGTCGACGCTGAAGCGCTTCTTCCGGCTGCCGAAGTTTCCCGAGCATCTGGAGCTGCATCGGCTGGATGTGACTTCCAGCCACAACCGGCTGGAGCTTTATGACTTTGCGAAGTCACGCTACGAGGCGGCCCCGGCGGAGGAGGTGAAGCCGCGTCTGCTGGTGACGGGGGCGGACCTGATCGCGGCCGGCTATCGGCCGGGGCCGGGCTTCCGCGCGATGCTGGATGCGGCAGAGGATGCGCAGCTGGAAGGGACGATCACGACCAAGGACGAAGGGCTGGCGCTGGTGCGGGAGATGTTTCCTCCGCCTTCGGCGGCTTAGCTTATGCCTGGCCGAGATCGCCGGACTCACAGAGGCGCGTGATCACGGGGTCGAGACTGGCGCTGTGATCGGCGATGTTCGGGTGCGCTTCGGAATGCAGGTAGTACGGGTTGATGAGCGAGAGCGTCTCATTGACGAAGATCGACGGGTGAACGAGCAGGCTTTGCCGCATCAACCCGCGCGGCAGCGTATCGGCGTGATACTGGCAGATGCCGCTGAGCTGGGGATGCTGATGGAACATTTTCTCCAGACGCCACTCGTATTCGAGGAGCCGGTCGGGATCCTTTAGCGGGCCGAGCTCCCATGTCATGTCGCCGACGGCCCAAAGACCCGGGTGGCGATCGCGTAACGCGTTGCTGAGCAGGTTTTCCAAGGTGTTCAACATCCGGTCTATATCGAAGCTCCCATCGGCGAGGTGCTGCTGATCGGACGAGAGGATGAGGCGCCCTCTGGCGACCTCCTGCGCTACATCGACACCAGCGGCAGCTAGATAGGAGCGCAGGCCGGCGACCATGGGCGGGCTATTGAGATAAAGACAGCGGTAGTTGTGCGCGAGCTTGCCGCGCATCGTCTGGGCGAGCGCGGACAGATGCTTCGATGGGGCACCCTGGTAGATGAGGCACTGATGGCGGGGAGAAGAGTGCATCGCCGACATTATATTCATGGCCTCCGTTGTGCTATCCGGAGTTTTTGTCATGCCTGCGGCGGCTCAGTACCGTTACCTTACCCCCCTCCCCCCTCCTGGTTCTGTGTGGCCGGGGAAGTCCGTTTGGAATCAGTTACATAGACTCACTGGCCTACGCTCAAAATCGTCATTCCAAAGGAGTTAACCCTCAAAATCGTCATATATAAGGACTTACGGGCCGGTTTTGCGCCCTAAATGGAAAACGCCACCGTTTAGGTGGCGTTTTGGTTTTCCTGCTCTGTTTCTATTGTAGCGAATCGGGTGGATGAAATCGGCAGATTTTTGCCGATTCGATTCCGCGGTATTTCCCTTTCGGGAAGATTCGCGGGCGTTGCCTGAAAGAGATCACGTCCTTCTCTTCTGGATTGCAAAGTAAATCCAGCAGCCCAACACCGAGCCGACCACGCCGGAAAGAAAGTGGAGAATTTCGTGCGAATACATACCTTGCCACCTCAGTTCGCTCCAAAGATGCCATAAATGATGTTTTTGCAGAAACAGAATCAGGGGCAGAGGTTCCCGTGCTGGCCATGTTTCGGCGGCCAGGCTCAGCGCGCCGAGCAGCACGAGGAGGAGGATGGTTATGTCCGGGAAAGCTCTTATCTTCATGCCGCGCCTTGCAGGGATTGTAGACCGGCGGGGATGAGGGGTTTGGGATGCCTCACGTGACGGCCGCGCAGTTTCAGCGGGTGGGCCGGTTTGCCGGCTTAAATGGAAAACGCCACCGGTTTGGTGGCGTTTTGGGTTTTTACTCTGTTCTAGGGTGGCGAGTTCGGTGGGTGGATTTGGCAGTTTTTTGTGGTTTGTCCCGCTTTGGTAGCCGCGGTGCGGACAACTTCTGACACTAGATCTCCAGAGGGACTAGGAGATCTATTTTTCTTCTTATCTGGCCGCGGCCATTCTTGTGTTGGCTGAACCCGCGATGGCGGTTCGGGAGCGCTGTCGCCGATGTAGTCCCCACGTTTTCGCAGCGGTTCCGGCTTAGGCGATGGTTTGGGTGGTTGTTGCGGAGATCTATTCTTATCCTCAGGCATTTGCTACCTCGTGTTCTGCTGGAAACCAGCATTTGTTGACATCAATTTCAAGTTTTACTCTCTCTTCGAGCCTTTTGATTTTCTTCATATTTGGAGGAGGCTCTTTCCGCTCCAGATCCTTGAACTTTGTCCGGCAGTGTTCGAATGCGGTGTTTGACTTTGGAGTGAGGTCGCCATCCGCGGAAATGTCTTCGACAAGGCATTTCAAGTCCATGTAAAGGTCGCAGTAGTGAGTGTGCAACTCTGCGTATAGTCTAAGTTGATTTTCCCACCTCAGAATCGGTTTCAATAGTGCGGAAATCGCAGCAATTATCGTTAGGTAAAACCATGCCTGCCGCATCAGAGGTTGGGATGAATGCTGCCAAAAAGCGAATGGGGAACCGATTCCGCTAAGAGCGATCACAATATCGTGTGCGCGAACTGCGAACGCCCATCGTTTCAAGGCCTCTTCGTAGTAAAGAACATTGAGACGAGCCGTCCTGTACCAATTATAGATTTGGATCATTCGCTCGTATTTGTTGATAACCATCGGTCGTGCCCCAGCCGCGGAAACTGTGCGCCTAATAATATCCTTGTCACCAAATCCAGGCGATATATTTTAGTCGTTCGACAGGTAATCTGCTCTAACTACGTCACGATGGGTCATCCGGCTTTATGGAAGAAAATCAACGCAAACTACATTGCCACCGAAGATCTTATCTCGGTAATCGGGAATATCAATGCTTACTTCTCGGTACCAGGCATTCGCCAATTCAATAGCAGTGGGTCTTTGAGTTCGATATCCGTCATAAACTACCTTCGTCATCAATATCGGCGGAACAGCCGTTTGCGTTGTGATTCGTTCTGTTTTGTAGGTGTAGGAGTGGAATGTCGGGTCGTCGTGAATCATGAGCCCAGATAGCGGATTGCGCTTGAACTTTTTGATGAATTCGCTGGGCCATTCATCGATGTAAACCAGATTCGTTCCGCCTAAGAGAGCTCCTCTCCTATAAGCGACTCTCACGATAACCGCATCAAAACTCTCTTCTGGTTTGTTAGCCTGATCAGTCAGCTTTGATGCGACGTTCGCCGGCCGACCCAGCCACACAAGAGAGCGGTAGCTTTGCTGCGCAGAGCCGTGTCGCCGGATCCCCGTTTTGGTCGCTAGCATGTTCCCATAGTCGATACCGATACCGAACGTGATCTCATTGTGTGTAAAGTTTTTATTCAGCACATGCGTACAGACGCTGTTTATCAAAACCGCGGTGTCAACGGCATTGACGAAGCAATTCGCAGTCTCGAAAAGGACCATGACGCGGTCCCCGATAATGCCCCTCACCTCGCCACCGAAAATAACGGCGCAACGGGTCATGGCACGTACGAAGGCAGAGTAAAGCTTTGCAACCGTTTCAGGCCGGTGCTTAAGACTGAGGGCGGTAGATCGTCGCATATCGACGTACAGAACTGTTGTCTCGATAATCTTTGCACTCTGGCTCTTTTGATCTAGGTTCGGGAACGTGATCGCGCCGTCATCCGAATGAGGAACGCTGGTAGTTCTCGTGACACCGATCTTGAAGTCGGACGAGAGAATCGTCGACACTTCTTCGTCTATGTCCTGCCTGAGGTCAAACATATTTACCATATAGGCTTTATGCTCGTGAACAGCATGTTCAGAGCGGGAAGAAACAGTGCAGCACTAGCACTCAAGATGAAGCACAATCCAAGCGAGAATAATCGCATTTTGCGGTTGGCGATTTGGCTATTCACGGCAATCTGAACAATCAAATCGTGAAGGTACTCATCGGTATGAGACCCCCCACTTGGGTAGTAACGCTTATAGAGATCCGCTTCTAGAGTTCGTATCGGCAGTGAGCTAATGTCGCCGAAATAGAGCAGATTCTTAGGATGAGGACCGGCCTTTTTACCCCCGAGGAACCCCGGCAAATGTAACTTTGGGAAAAACGATGCCATTGCCGCCAAGGCCGCGCAAAGGGAGCAGAACAGGGCAACAAGTATGCCCGTTCCTAGTTGACTCCGTACCGATTTGCCGCTGCATACTAGGTTTATCGAAGCCACTACCCAAGCCGAAGACAACGCCAATAGGGCGGCGTTCTTGGCTTCTGCGAACTTCAGGAAATCTACGGCCCTTTGCAGGTTAGAGGCAAGAATTTGCTCGTAGATTTCCCCGCTCTTTGCGGAAGCAGTCATCTTTCTCCTCTCTTCAAAAAAGAAGGTCATTGTAAATCTGGATCGTTGGAATGCGCTAATGTGAAACTGAGTTCCTATAGTTGGCAACGACCGTGGCACTCGTAACAACCACCGCGCTCAATCCTGTTCGCCGAGGGTTTGGGCGTAGGTTTTGCCGTGCGGGTAGAAGAGTTCTTTGCGTCCCTCGCTCCATGCCTTCTTTCGTTCCGGCGTGGTGATGAAGGGCCGATTCGACTACTCGAGAGTCCAGATGAGGTCGTCCAGGCCGGTCATGGTTTCGAGGAAGAGGGCGCCGGGGATAGGTGGGATTTGGTGGTGCTTGATGGCATAGCCTCCGATGATGAGGGTGGGTCGCGGTTGGCGAAGGGCCTCCATCTGCCGAGCGATGATGGAGGCGTACGTCTTCTGCCTCTCCAGCGCAATCGAGATCAGAATTGCCTGAGGTCTGGTTTCCGTAGCGAGTTGGAAGAGAGTCTTCGGCGAAGGCGGGGGATGGAGAATGCGGCTTCGTATGCCTTTGGACTGCAGCCAGAGGGAGAGGATGCGGATGCCGAGGGTGTGGTTGTTGCCACGGGCGTTCATGAGAAAGACCAGGGCGTCGCGGGTTCCGGGGATGCTCGCTCCGGCGGCCTTGACCTCAGGCACTACGAGCTCGAAGACGCGCTCGCAGAAGCTGGTGAATCGGTGTTCGTCGGCGACGTTGATGAGTTGGCTCTCCCACTCGACTCCGATGAGATAGAGAAGTGGAGTGATGAGACCGACGAGGATGTCAACGGGGCGCAGCCCGGCGTTGAGCGCAAGCTGGACGATGCCGGGGGCAGCAGCCAGGTCTCCGGCCTTGCCGGCCGCATAGAGCAAGCCCTGGATTTCGCGGAGGCGGTGAGAGTTGTCGATCTCGGAGTCAAGCCGGCTCATGCCCTTTGCCTGGCAGGCCGGACACAAGCCGTGGGTGGTGGTGAATTTGTCGAGCGGGGCGATCTCGCCCTGGAATTCCTGGCAGTAGGCGCACCACCTCAACATGGGGACTCACCGGTGTGGGAGCCAGGAGATACGGCAGATCGGGGGCATGGGCAGGGATTCACGGGGCATACGTCCCTAGACAAGTTTCTCATGGACCCGAACGCCGGATTGCAGAGTTGGTAATGAGAATCGCTTCCCCTTAGCTATCTGCCGCTGCAGTGCCCGGCTATCGACTCGCGCGTTGTGACTTCTATCTACAGATCCAGTATCGACAGATCGAGGCAACGGCGCCATGGGGGGGATTCCGGCCAACGCGATTCATCCTGCTCAGCTTGCGGCGGCGAGGCGGGATTTGATGTCGCGCATGGGCGGCTGGCCGAAGAAGCGGCTGTACTCGCGGTTGAACTGGCTGGCGCTTTCGTAGCCGACTTCGAAGGCGGCGCTGGCGGCGTCGAGGCCGTGGTGGAGCATGCGCTCCCGGGCTACATGTAACCGCAGATGTTTCTGATATTGCAGCGGGCTCATGGCAGTGAGCGAGCGGAAGTGATGGTGGAGGGTGGAGACGCCCATGCGCGCCATGGCTGCGAGCTCTTCGACTTTGAGCGGGCGGGCGTAATTGGCGCGCAGCCAGGAGACGGCCCGGGCGGTGCGGTGGGCCTGCTCGCCGATGGTGGCGATGGTGCGGAGATGCCTGCCCTGCGGACTGCGCAGGAGGCGATAGATGATCTCGCGCCGGATGAGGCTGGCGAGGAATGGGATGTCCTGCGGCGTGTCGAGGAGATCCATGAGGCGGGAGCATGCGTCGAGCAGCTCGACCGAAGTGACGCCGACGGCCATGCCGCGGGTGGCGGAGGAGATTTCGTCAAACTGAAATTCGTGCTCGCTGAGGATTTCGCGGATGACGGGCATGTCGAGCGTCGAAACGCAGACCGAGCATGGGGATTTCTGGAGTGGCCGCGGTGACCTGGCTGACGACCGGCAGATCGACCGAGGTGAGCAGGAAGGTGGAATCGTCGCAGAGATAGGTATCCCGGCCGAGGTTGATGCGCTTTTGTCCCTGCACAAAAACGACGAGGCTGGGCATGTAGGCGGCGGAGGCGCAGGGGGTGGGCGCGGAACGGCGGTAGAGGCTGAGACCCGGTATGCCGGTGGGATGTTCTCCTTCCGCGCTGGTGTGGGCAGCGATCCTGCGGGCGAGGTCTTTGCGCAAGTCGATTGCGTGCTGGTTGCCGTTTGCGCTTTTCCTCGTTGCCATGTGGATTGCTCCTTTCGAGCGTGCTGACGAATGCTGTCACCTTCCGCAAGCGTATCGCTGAACGGCGTGGGCGTGTGCATAAACATCTGTGCAGCGACAGAAACAGGCAATCAATCGGAAGGATCAGGATACCGCTCCGACGAGACGCTTTCGTAGCCTTGAATTCGAGGCGGTAAGGAGAAACAAATGCAGAAGCGCACATTGGGAAAAGGCAAACTGGAAGTGTCGGCTCTGGGGCTGGGCTGCATGGGATTGAGCTTTGGCTATGGCCCGGCGACGGAGAAGCAGCAGGCTATTGCACTGATACGCGCGGCGGTCGACCGGGGCGTGACGTTCTTTGACACCGCCGAAGCCTATGGCCCGTTCACGAACGAGGAGTTGTTGGGCGAGGCTCTGGCGCCGGTTCGCGAACGAGTGGTGATCGCAACCAAATTCGGATTCAAAAACGGCAAGCCAAATGAGGGCCTGGATAGCCGGCCTGAGCACATCAAGGAAGTTGCCGAGGCGTCTCTGAAGCGCCTCAACACCGACGTCATCGATCTTTTTTATCAGCACCGCGTCGATCCGAACGTGCCGATCGAAGAGGTTGCGGGTGCAGTGAAGGAGCTCATCCATGAAGGAAAGGTGAAGCACTTCGGCCTCTCCGAAGCAGGCGCGAAGACGATTCGTCGTGCGCATGCTGTGCAGCCGGTGACTGCGTTGCAGAGCGAATATTCCCTGTGGTGGCGAGAGCCTGAGGCGGAGGTGCTGCCGACGCTGGAAGAACTCGGGATCGGGTTGGTTCCCTTCAGTCCTCTGGGCAAGGGCTTTCTTACGGGGGCGATCAGCCAGGACACGAAATTCGACAGCAACGATTTCCGCAACATCGTTCCACGCTTTACGCCCGAAGCGAGGAAGGCGAACCAGGCGCTGGTGGATCTGCTGGGCACGATTGCGAAGAGGAAGAAGGCGACGCCGGCGCAGATTGCGCTTGCGTGGCTGCTGGCGCAGAAGCCATGGATTGTGCCGATCCCGGGAACGACCAAGCTGTCTCGGCTGGAGGAAAATATCGGCGCGGTCGCGGTGGAGCTTACGCGGGATGATCTTGGTGAGATTGAAAGCGCGGCTTCGAAGATCGCGGTGCAGGGGGCTCGATACCCGGAACATCTGCAGCAGATGATCGAGCGATGAGCGGTCTGGGGGCTCGATCGGTTCGCCGAACTATGAGGAACTCGCGATGAAGATATCTTTCGAAGACAAGGTTGCACTGGTCACAGGCGCTGCATCTGGATTGGGTCTGGCGACAGCGAAGGCCTTTGCTGAATCAGGCGCCTCGGTGGTGCTGGCGGACTGGAATGAGAAGGAAGTGAAGATCGCAGCAAGGGATCTCGCGGACAAAGGGCACAAGACTTTGGCCATCCGCTGTGACGTTTCCGATGATGCCCAGGTGGAGGCGATGGTGAAGCAGGCTGTCGCCACATTCGGACGACTCGATGCTGCCTACAACAATGCGGGCATTCAAAATGTCTTAGCTGAGACTGCGGATTCTCCTCGTGACGACTACGACCGGGTGATGGCGATTAATCTGCGCGGTGTGTGGAGCTGCATGAAGTTCGAGCTGCAGCAGATGCGCGAGCAAGGAAGCGGCGCCATCGTCAATTGCTCGTCGCTTGGAGGGCTTATCGGTGGCGCCCGGCGCGGGACCTACCACGCTGCAAAGCATGGAGTGATCGGATTCACCAAGAGTGCTGCTCTTGAATATGCAACGCGCGGCATTCGTGTGAACGATGTGTGCCCGGGCATGATTCAGACGCCTATGACCGACCAGATGATTGCTGGGGGCCAGGGAGAAGAATTGAATGCGATGTTGAAGGCATACGTTCCGATGGGGCGGCTGGGGCGGCCGGAGGAGATCGCCGACGCTGTCTTGTGGCTTTGCAGTTCGGCCGCCAGCTATGTAACTGGCCAATCGATTTCGATCGACGGCGGCTATGTTATGCGCTAAAGGATTCAAGGGGGACCCCGGAAATGAGCATGTGGCCGAAAGACGAACTTCGCAAGATTGCTAATGCCGATGATTTGCATATCTCACCATTCCGTGAGGACGGCGTGACCTACGGCACGCCGACATGGATCTGGTCCGTCGCAGTCGATGATGCTCTGTACGTGCGCGGCTACAACGGGCAGGACTCTCGCTGGTACCAGGCGGCGATCCGGCAGAAGGCGGGGCGAATCATTGCCGGCGGCATGACCAGGGAGGTCACCTTCGAGCCGATCGATGGAGCGATCAACGACCGCATCGATGAGGCCTACCGGACGAAGTACCATGACAGCCCGTACCTCAAGCCGATGATCGGCAAACGCGCCCGCGCCGCGACGGTCAGGATTATCCCGCGCGAGCCGAATGCATGATCCTCGATACGCTCCGCTAAAACATCTAAACAAATTTGAACGGCAACCTATCGAGTCAGGGAGAGCACATGGAGATCAAGAGGAGCGGCTCGCAGGCTTCCGGTAAAGGGCCGGCGGATTGGTTTACCGGAGTGGTGCGGGTGGACCCGCTGTTTAGCGCGCCCGATCCGGCGCGTGTGGTGGGCGCGAGCGTGACCTTCGAGCCCGGAGCGCGAACGGCGTGGCACACGCATCCGCTGGGCCAGACACTGATTGTGACCGCAGGCTGCGGGCGGGCGCAGCGCTGGGGCGGTCCAGTGGAGGAGATTCGACCGGGCGACGTGGTGTGGTTTGCGCCGGGCGAGAAGCATTGGCATGGCGCCGCGTCCACGACGGCGATGACGCACACCGCCATCCAGGAAAAGCTGGATGGGAAGACTGTCGATTGGCTGGAGCAGGTGAGCGATGAGCAGTACTCTTCCGGTCTTCGCTCGGGAGCTTGAGCATTGATTGGCAGCCCCGACCGCTGGTTGCAGTCCTCGCAAGATACGTGTTACAAGAAAATACAGTCGATGAATCGCCGCGTCCAATTCGATGTTATGACCATGGCGCGCAGGCTCTCCGCCTGTTGTTGTCGTTAGCTCGTCGCTAGCTTTGCGGTTCCGGTCCGGAACTGTCGGCTTTCCTGACAATCGAATTTTTGTAGAGCACCGGTGGCGAAGTGGCTAACGCACAGGTCTGCAAAACCTGCATTCGCGGGTTCAATTCCCGCCCGGTGCTCCAGAGTTCTCAGGTGGAATAGCTTCATCCATGGCTTCGCCGAGCAATCGCACGGCTATTCGTAACCGTATAGATTCCTTTAAGAGGCCGAGCTTTCGCTGGTCTCCTGATCGGAGGCGGCGAGGCCGTGCTTCTCCATTCTGTAGATCAGGGTGCGGCGGCTTATGTCGAGATAGCGCGCGGCCTGGGTCTGGTTGCCTTTGAACTTATCCAAGGCGCGGCTGATGAGCTCGCGCTCGATCTCTTCGAGGCTTAATCCTTCTTCGGGTAGGTTGGGCCAGAGCGTGGCGCTTGGCGCCGAGGGCGAAATGAGCTCTTCCGGCAGATCGTCGACGGTGATGAGATCGCCGGAGGAGAGGACGAGCAGGCGCTCAAGAATATTTTCGAGCTGACGTACGTTGCCCGGCCAGGAGTAGGAGATGAGCCGCTGCTGGACATTGGGCGAGAGGCGTATCTCCGGCAGGCTATGGCGTTCGCGGATACGATGCAACAGCGCTTCGATCAGCCCGGGTATATCTTCGCGGCGCTCGCGCAGCGGCGGAATCTTCAACGGCACAACGGCAAGGCGGTAGTAGAGGTCTTCACGGAAGGCGCCATCTTCAACCATGGCCGATAAGTCGCGGTGAGTAGCAGCGATGACGCGCACATCGACTTTGACCGGCGCGCTCTCGCCGAGCTTGGCGATTTCGCCCTGCTGCAGCACGCGCAACAGCTTGACCTGCGTATTGAGCGGAAGCTCGCCGACTTCATCGAGGAAGAGCGTGCCTCCGTCGGCGGATTCGATGCGGCCGGATTTGCTGGTGAGCGCCCCGGTGAAGGCGCCGCGCGCGTAGCCGAACAGCTCGGATTCGACGAGATCCGCGGGGATGGCACCGCAGTTGATGGGGATGAAGGGGCGATTGCTGCGGCGGCTGTTGTGATGGATGGCGCGGGCGACGAGTTCCTTGCCGGTGCCAGTCTCGCCGAGGATGAGGACAGTGGCGTCGCGCTGAGCGACCCGCGCGGCCTGGTCGAGGACGCGGAGCAGCGGCTTGGAGTTGCCGACGATGCCTTCGAAGCCGTAACGCCTATCGAGCGCGGAGCGGAGGGTGCGCACCTCTTCGATGAGGTTCTGGCGCTCCATTGCACGATGGACGACGAGGACGAGCGCGTCGAAGTCGATGGGCTTGGTGACGTAATCGTAGGCGCCCATCTTCATGGCTTCGACGGCGGACTCGATGGTGCCGAAGGCGGTGATGACAATGACGGTGGTTTGCAGGCCTTCCCTGGAGATTCGGCCAAGGAGTTCGAGGCCGGTGGTGGGCATGCGGAGGTCGGTGATGACGAGCTGCGGCTCGATTTCCTTCAGCACCGCCCAGGCTTCATTGCCATCGTGCGCGAGCGATACCTGATAGCCGGCCTCTTCGAGTTGCATCTTCATGACGCGGCGGAGGCTCGAGTCATCATCGACAACGAGGATGCGGCTTGGCTTCATACGGTGGCTGCTTTCGCCTTCCTGATCGCGGTGGAAGCGGAGAGCGGCAACTGCAGCCGGAAGGTGGTGCCGCGATCCGCATTCGGGCAGATATGTGAGCGTGCCGCCGTGCTGATCGGCGATGTTCGCCGCGATGGCAAGCCCGAGGCCGGTGCCGTTTTCCCTGGTGGTGAAGAAAGGATCGAAGATCTGATCGCGATCTTCCGGAGCAATGCCCGAGCCATTGTCGGAGACTTCCATGGCGAGCGCATCGGCGGAGAAGAAGCTGCGAATCGTGACGCGGCCGCCGTCGCCTGCGGCCTGCACCGCGTTGAGGATGAGATTGAGGAGAAGTTGCTTGATCTGTTCCGGATCGCACTCGATTTCGCGGTCGCGATCTTCGGCGTGGACTTCGAGAGTGACATGCTGCTGGGCAGCGCTGTGCTGCGCAAGCGTGACGACGGAGCGGATGAGCTCGGCAGGCTCGGTGGGTTGCATGCGCGGCAGGCGGGGGCGCGCGAAGTCCAGGAAGTTGGTGAGCAGCTTGTTGAGGCGCTGCGATTCCTTCGCGAGGATGTCGAGGCACTCTGCGCGATCGGCGGGAGAGGCCTGGCCGCGAGAGAGGATGCCGGTGGCGCCGCTGATGCTAGCCAGCGGATTACGAATCTCGTGCGCGAGGCTCGCGGAGAGCTGACCGGCGGCGGTGAGGCGTTCGGTCTTCTTCAGCTGCTCGATGTTCTGCCGCAACTCGATGTAGACCTGCTCCAGCTCGGCCTTGGTGTCTTCGACGCGCTTGCGCTGCATGCGCTCGCGATCGGCGAGAAGCCCGGCGATGACCCCGGCGGCGCCGAAGGTGCTGAGCTCGACGACCTGGTCCTGCGCATCGAGCGGCATGCGGAACCAGTGACGGTAGATGGAGGGCGCCTGTAACACGACGGCGAGTAGAACGATCTTGAGCGCGCCGCGCCAGCCAAAGAACATGCCGGCCAGCATGAAGGGCAGAATGTTGAGGTGATGCAGAACGTTGTGCAGCACCAGGGCGTGCGGCGGCGCGATCCAGGTGAAGACGGCGAGGGCAATCACCAGGGCCACGATGATCACCGCTTTCGCGCGCGTGGACCGCAGGCTTGATGGAAGTGGCGCCATGCCTTCATTTTCCCATGCAGGGCGCGGGGGACGGCTCAGCCAGTCCTCGAGAGCGATGGATGTGGACGCCGGTGACATTCGCGGACATACATGCAATTGACGCGCCGCAGTGCGGGCGTCTCTATCGCTGAACACTGAGGCTGGAATTCTCAGAGCGAGTGTCCCATACGGAACTACTGCTGTCCCTTATGGGACAGCAGCAGGCGCGCGTTGCGTGAGATGCGCGGATTGGCGCGGATTTGCGTTTGGCGCATGAATTGCGGTAGCGACGTCGTGAGATGCCGTGCTCTTTTCTTTTTTCCGCTGCTTCTGCCGGGATGCGCCTTGCTTGCGCAATCAGCGGCCCGGGATGCCGCAGCGATTTCTTCGGCCGGCGAGGCGCATCCGCAGAAGCATCTTGAGACGACGAAGGAAGCGCTTCCCGCGGCACCTGTTCCACAGGAAGAATTACAAACCACACAGCTGCCCGCAGCGCAAGGGCCGCGGATGGTGCTGACGCTGAACGATGCGATCGCGATGGCGCGGCGGAACAGTCCGCGGATTCATGAGGCCGCGGCGATGACGGGACGCGCACAGGCGGGCGCGCTGATCGCGAAGGCGTATGCCAATCCGAGCGTGGAGGTCTACGAGGGAGAGCAGTATTCGCGTCCGGTGACGAATCCGGGCACGCCGGGGTTGCTGCAGCACTATGCCGCGTCGCAGACGATTGAGATTCCCATGGAGCGGCGCGCGCGCAAGCAGGCGGCGAGGTTTGGCGTGGAGGCCAGCCGAGCGGGAGAGCGAGGGGTTGGCTTGTCCGTGGTTGCCGATGCGAAGCACGCCTTTTACAGCGCGCTGCGCCAGCGGGAGGAGATCCAGCATAGCGAGGAGAATCTGCAACTGGTGGAGGACCTGCGGCGGCGCGTGGAGGTGGAGGTCCAGACGGGCGAGAAGGGGCGGCTGGAGCTGACGCGCGCAGAGGCGGAACTGGCGCGCGCGCGATTTCAAGTGCGCAGCGCCGAGCTGGAATATGCAAATGCAATTGCAACCCTGCGGGTGACGATTGCGGCGCCGGCCGAGTCAAACATCGATCCGCAGGGCGACTTCGAGCCGCGCACATTGCTGCCGCCGCTGCCGGGTTTGCGGAAGCAGGTGCTCGACACGCATCCGCTGATTGCTGCATCGCAAGCCAACACACAGGCGGCCGAAGCGACACTGGACCGCGAGCGAGCGCTGCGCATTCCCGCGCCGGTGGCGTTTGGTGAATTTGAAAACCAGCCCGACCTGCGCTTCTGGCGTGTGGGCGCAACCATCGCGATTCCGCTGTGGGACCGGAAACGCGGACAGATCGCGGATGCGCGTGCGGCAATTTCACAATCGAATGCGGTGCTGAGCCAGCGGCAACTGGAGCTGGTTGCGGCGCTGGAACGCGCGTACGAGCAGTATCAGCTGGCGGACCAGCAAGCGACTTCGCTCGAGGCAGGCTCGCTGCATGCCGCGGAGAGCGCCGTCGATGCGGCGAAGGCTGCGTACCGCTTTGGCGAGCGCGGCATTGTGGAAGTGCTGGACGCGCAACGCGTGCTGCAGAGTGTGCGCGGCGACCTGCTGGATGCGCAGTTCGCGCGGCAGTCCGCGATGGTGGATCTGGAATCTCTCGGCGTGAGGCCTTGAATGAAACTCTGTAACTCTTCCCTTCTCTTTCTGCCTGCCGTGCGCCGCGCGCGTGGCGGACGACTGCTGCTGAGTCTTGCGGCGCTGACGATGCTGATGATTGCGGGCTGCAAAGCGAAGCAGGAAGTACCTGCGGCGGCGGCGCAGCAGCCGATGAACGCCGGCGAAGTCGCGATTACGCCGGCGCTTCAGGAAAATCTGAAGTTCGGCAACCCGCAGATGACGGATGTGACCGGCTCGCTGCAGGTGGCGGCGCACGTGGAGACGAATGCGAAACATGTTGCGCATGTCGGCTCTCCGGTAAAGGGACGCATTCTGAAGCTGCTGGTTTTTGAAGGGCAACATGTGGCGGCAGGCACCGTTCTGGCGACGCTGCACAGCACGGACCTGTCGGACACGCAGTTTGCACTGATCAAGTCAGCCTCGCAACAAAACCTGGCTGCCGCGGCGGAAAAGCGCGCGGAGCAGCTGGTGCAGGCGGATGTGATGGGACGCGCGGAACTGGAGCGGCGGCGGGCGGAGCTGCTGCAGGCGGCGACGGAAGCGGAGTCGTACCACACGCAGTTGCTGGGTTTGGGCATGACGGAGGCGCAGATCCAGCCGGCTGGAGACGACGCACAAGCTGAGCGCGGACTATCCGATCGTTGCGCCGAAGACGGGAACAGTGCTGAAACGCGAGATCACGATCGGACAGGTGGTGCAGCCGGCCGATCCGGCGTTCACCATTGCCGACCTTTCCAGCGTGTGGATTGTTGCGAATGTGCCGGAAGAGGACGCGGGCGAGTTAAAGGAAGGCATGCAGGTGGAGGTCCGCATTCCCGCGCTGCCGAAGCAGACGCTCACCGGGCGGCTTTCGTTTGTGTCGCCGATCGTCGATCCGGCGACGCGCACGGTGGAAGTGCACATGGACGTCGCGAACGCCAAGGGGCTGCTGAAGCCGGATGAACTGGCGAGCATGACCTTCACAGGCCAAACGGAACACAAGCTGACCGTGCCGAGCGCGGCCGTGGTGCGCGAGGAGAACAAGGATTACGTGTTCGTGCAGATCAGCCCGAAGAAATTTCTGCTGCGGGAGGTTTCGCTGGGCCAGGAAGAAGACGATCGCCGGGTTGTGCTGAGCGGCGTGCGCGCGGACGAGCGCATCGTGACCGACGGCGCCTTCCACCTGAACAACCAGCGCAAGCAGAACGCGATCCGTGAGAAGCGTGGGGGAGGCGAGTAGATGGTGCACGCCATCATAGCGGCGGCGCTGCGGCAACGCCTGATCCTGGTCGTGGTCGCACTGGTGCTGCTGGGCTTCGGCATCCACGCCGCTGAACATCTTTCTGTGGATGCGTTTCCGGATGTCACCAACATCCAGGTGCAGATCGCGACCGAGGCGGCGGGCAAGTCGCCGGAAGAGGTGGAGCGGTTTGTCACGATCCCGATTGAGATTGCGATGACCGGGCTGCCGGGCATGACGGACATGCGCTCGCTGAACAAGCCGGGGCTGTCTCTGATCACGCTGGTGTTTTCAGGACGACAGCAATCTGTATCGCGAGCGGCAGATGGTCTCCGAACGGCTGGCGGAACTGCGCGACCGCATGCCGGAGGGTGTGACGCCGGTGCTGGGGCCGATTACAAATGCGCTGGGCGAGGTGTATCAGTACACGCTGGAGCTGCCGGGTGAGAGCGCGGAGAAGCATCCGCTGACGCGCGACGAGCTGGTCGAGCGGCGCACGCTGGAGGACTGGGTGGTGCGGCCGCTGCTGCGATCCATCCCCGGTGTGGCGGAGATCAACTCGACCGGCGGGTTCGTGAAGCAATACGAGACGCTGGTCGATCCGCAGAAGCTGCACTACTACAACCTGACCATCAACGATGTGCGCGATGCATTGGCGCGCAACAATGCCAATGCGGGCGGCGGCGTGCTGCCGCAGCATGCCGAGCAGTACCTGATCCGCAGCGTTGGCCTGGTGCACGATCTGGATGACATCCGCAACATCGTGTTGAAGGAGACGAAGGGGACGCCGGTGTACATCCGCGATGTGGCGGAGGTGCGGCTGGGCACGGAAGTGCGCTACGGCGCGATGATCAAGAACGGCTACACCGAAGCGGTGGGCGGCGTGGTGCTGATGACCAGCGGCGGCAACGCGAAGGAGATTGTGAGCCGGGTGAAGGCGCGGGTTGCGGAGATCAACCGCAAACACATGATTCCCGGCGGCCTGCAGATCGTTCCCTACTACGACCGCTCGCAACTTGTGGATGCGGCGATCCATACCGTCACCGAGGTGCTTGCAGAAGGCATCGTCTTTGTCGTCGTGATCCTTTTTCTCTTCCTCGGCGACCTGCGCTCCAGCCTGATCGTGAGCGCGAACCTTGTTGCTGACGCCGCTGTTGACCTTTCTGGTGATGAACCACGTTGGTCTGTCGGCGAACCTGATGTCGCTGGGCGGACTGGCAATTGCGATTGGATTGATGGTGGATGGGTCGGTGGTGGTGGTCGAGAACATTTTCGCGCGGCTGAGCCATGCGAAGCACGATCATCATCCGGAAGATCGGTTCGCGAAGCTGCACATCGTACTCTCCGCGGTGCAGGAGGTGGCGACGCCCACGCTCTTCGGTGTCACCATCATCATCCTGGTCTTTCTGCCGCTGATGACGCTGGAGGGCATGGAAGGCAAGATGTTTGCGCCGCTGGCGTACACGATCGCCATCGCGCTGGCGCATCTCGCTGGTGCTTTCGCTGACGCTGTCGCCGGTGCTCTCTTCGTATCTGCTGAAGGGCGGATCGGAGAAGGACACATGGCTGGTGCGGCTGCTGCGCAGGCCATATGACGGGCTGCTGCACTGGACGCTGCATCATCGGAAGATTGCGGTATCTGCAGTTGTGGTTCTGTTCTTCGGCTCGCTTTGCCTGTTTCCCTTTCTCGGCACGTCGTTTATTCCGGAGATGCAGGAGGGCACGCTTTCGCCGAATGCGGACCGTGTTCCGAACATCTCGCTGGACGAGTCGCTGAAGATGGAGATGCGAGATGCAGCGGCTGATGATGCAGGTGCCGGGAGTGGACAATGTAGTGTCGCGCGTGGGACGCGGCGAGTCGCCGGCCGACCCGGCGGGACCGAATGAGGCGGATGTGCTGGCCTCGCTGACGCCTTTCGATAAGCGCCCGCGCGGCATGACGCAGGAAGGAATCGCGGAGCAGATCCGCGAGCAAGCTGGCTGCACTGCCCGGCATCAACCTGGTGATGTCGCAGCCGATCAGCGACCGCGTGGACGAGATGGTCTCCGGCGTACGCGCGGATGTGGCGGTGATGCTCTATGGCGACGATCTAGACATGCTGGTGGAGAAGGCGAACGAGATTGCCAAGGTGGCGACCGGCATCCGGGGTACGCAGGACACGCGCGTGGATCGCGTGGGCGGACAGCAGTACCTGACGATCGATATCCACCGCGGCGCGATTGCCCGCTACGGATTGAACGCGGCGGATGTGAACGATGTGATCGAGACGGCGATCGCGGGAAAGTCCGCGACGGAGATCTACGAGGGCGAACGGCGCTTCTCTGCCGTGGTGCGGCTGCCTGCCGATCTGCGCGACAGCGTGGAGGACATCCGCGAGTTGCAGATCAGCTCTCCGGACGGGCCGCGCATTCCGCTGAAAGACCTGGCGGCGGTGAAGGTGGTGGAAGGACCGGCGCTGATCAACCGGAGCATGGGCAAGCGCCGCATCGTGGTCGGCGTCAACGTGCAGGACCGCGATCTGGGTGGCTATGTGAAGGAGCTGCAGGAGAAGGTGGAGCGGCAGAGTGCCGCTGCCGCCGGGCTACTCCATTGAGTGGGGCGGGCAGTTCCACAACATGGAGCGCGCGTTGAAGCACCTGATGATTATTGTTCCGATCACGATTGCGGCCATCTTCTTCCTGCTGTTTGTTCTCTTTCATTCGGTGCGCTTCGCCGCGCTGATCATTACGGTGCTTCCGCTGGCTTCCATCGGCGGCATCCTTGGCCTGTTTCTTTCCGGCGAGTATCTTTCGGTGCCGGCGTCGGTTGGATTTATCGCGCTGTGGGGCATTGCGGTGCTGAATGGCGTGGTGCTGGTCTCTTACATTCGCAAGCTGCGCGAGGAGGGCATGTCGCAGATCGATGCGGTGCGGGAGGGCACGCGGCTGCGCTTCCGTCCGGTGATGATGACGGCGACGGTGGCTGCTCTGGGGCTGGTGCCGTTCCTGTTTGCGAGCGGGCCAGGGTCGGAGATACAGCGGCCGCTGGCGATTGTGGTGATCGGCGGGCTGGTGAGTTCAACCGGACTGACGCTGTTGCTGCTGCCGACGGTGTATGCGGTGTTCGAAGGCAAGGCGAAAGTGCACCGGCACTCTCATGCAGTCTTCGCCAAGCAGTGAAGACAGGTCCAGCCGCCGCAGGGGGTGGACCTGTTTGTGCAGGCTGCGATCAGGGGATGGTTTCTGCGACGACTTCGACCTGCTGGCGACGGTTGGTGCCGGGAAGATCGAGGGAGCCGAGGACGACTGGTTTTCCGGGGACAAGGATGGCGGTGCTGTCCAACGTGCTCTGATGGAAGACCGGGTCCTGGATGCCGATGCCGGACTTTTCATCCGCAACGCTGGATTGCGCGATCTTGGTGCGCAGGCGGGCGGCACCTTCAGCATAGCTGTCCAGCGTGGCCTCGATCTCCAGCCCTATGTCCTGATATTGGACGTTGGATCGCTGGGGGTCGTTGGCCTGGGGGTCCACGCCGATCAGAATCGGCACCTTGCTGCCCTGCTTGACGTCCGACTTGCCTCCGGAGACGACGACCAGCGCGACGTGCTGCTTGCCCGCGGGCTGACCGTTGTCTGTTTCGGTGATGGTGTAGGTGAGGCGGTAGACCTTCCGGGTGCGGTCGAGGTCGGCGAGAATCTTCTGCGCGAGCGCGATGTCTTCCGCCGAGCCGCGGATGGAGATAGCGCTTTGCGCGGGCACGTAGTAGAGCTTCGCGTCGGGAAGCATGTTGCGCAGATCGGTCTGGATGTCATTGGCATCGTGCGGCGCAGTGAGATTGCTGAGATAGAAGGTCTTGTAAGTCAGCGAAGCGGGCTTTTCGTTCGCGGAGGTGAGATCGGCTAACTTCGCGGTCTGCGCCTGGGCGTAGGCGTGGGTTGCGAGCGGCGAGAGCAGCAGCATGGGAGCAACGATGGCTGCGCACCTGCGCATGGATTTTGGCGGCTCAGAGATTTGTAGCGTCATGTGTTACCTCACAAAGATGTGCGGACAGAGAGGGGCTGTAACCCGGAGCAATTCGATCCGGGCCGGTTACATTTGCGACGACGCTAAACAGGACGCTGCAGTTGGAATTTTGCTCGGATTATTTGCGTTGGCGTTCGGAATTTTTGATCGTGCTCCTGCTTTTTAACAGCAGATGGGTGCCTTTGCGTATTTGCACTGTGCTGAGCTACTCGGGTTTTTGTGACCTGTAGAGATAACGCAGCAGACGCCGCTCGCTGCTCAGTAAGTACACGCAGGAAAGAAACCGCTGCAGGCCGTCGAAGTTCGTGATTCCTTCCATGGCGATCAACGCCTCTCTCCATTGCTCTCGAGCGCCGTGCCAGCGCCGCGCAATCGCGGCGGCACTCGCGGTGGTGTCATCCGCACCGAGCAGGCGAAAGCCAGCGTCCTCGATGGACCGCTCGTTGTATCCCGGCGGCGTGAAGATGTAATAGCCGATAGAACTGCGGGTTGCGACCTCTTCGTGAGAGATGGCGCCCCCGATGATGAGAGCATCACTGAAGAGAAGGCGGCCGAGGGGCTTCAAGACGCGAAATGCTTCGCGCAGGACTGCGTGCCGTCCGGAGATGTGACACAAGACATCGTTCGCGAAAACCCCGTCGAAGACCGCATCCCCGAATGGCAGCCCTTTCGACACATCGCACTGTTCGAAGGCGACGCGGTCTGAAAGATTTTGGGCAGTGGCGAGAGAGTTCCCGTTGCTGACACCGGCGTGATTGAGATCGACACCGATAACAGTGCAGCCAGTCGTCGCGGCAACCTGCAGAGCATAGCCGCCCGAACCGCAGCCAATTTCAAGAACACGGGAAGCTGGCCCAAGCTCCAATGCTCGAGGTATCTCGGCCGATTCCTCATTGGTGACCCAGCTGGTCTGGCCGAGATCTTCTCCGTAGGTGGCAACCCGGACTTGGCGGTAGACATCCGCCGCGAAGTTGCCGTACGCGCTGTTGTAGAGATCTACCGGTGCAGGCATAAATGACCCCGGGAGGATAACTATAGGCGCGATTTGCGCCTGCATGACGAGGTTTGGCGGATGGCGCGGCCCGATCTATTCGATGGGAACAACGCTGTACTGCGGGCGGATGACGACGGGCGCGCCGGAGACCTGCGCTGCCTCGGCGCTATTGATGGCGAAGGCGTAGAGCTTCGCGGTCTGGCGCGGCAGCAGGGAGGGCGGCTGCTGATAGTCGAAGAGCTTCTGCCAGGCGGCGTGGAGCGCCTGCGGGAAAGAGAACCGGGCCTGCGCGGGCGCGTTCTCCACCAGGAACAACCCGGTGGAAGCGACCTCATCCGTCTTTGCAAAGAGCAGCGGATCGAAGCGGTGAATCAGGCGGCCGACGGTGAGATAGTCGCCGAGATGCGCGGCCAGGAAAAGCGCGACAAAGGCCAGCGTGTACCAGGAGTGCGCGGCAATGTGCGGGCGCATGGCGTCTACATCCCACGCGCTGACCAGCACGATCATGACCATGCCGAAGACTTGTGCCATGTTAGTGGATCTGGTTTTCACGAAACACATCACTCCCGAAAAAGGCGTGCGGGCCAATCTGGGGGGTGAGTGGGTCCGTGCAGTTGTTGTGGAAGACCGGCAGGAAGACGCCTGCGATCGGAGAAGCGACAGGGGCTGGAATACCGGGGACCGCTTCCCTTGAGGAGGGCGCGGGGACAACCAAGCAGAGAGGAACCGCCGATCGGCGCAACATCCTAGACCAGCTCCCTAAAGGAAATCAGGAGAATCGAAAGGAGAGTATCTAATAAATCACTGCGGAACGCACATAATTTTTGCGAAATTGTAGGATTTGGAAGATTTTTCTGAGAAATGCCAAGTGGCAGATCAACTTATTTCCTGCGCAGTACTAAATCTTGTCTACAAGCGGTGTCTTACGTAACCGCGAAGAAAGCCCATTGGCAATTAGCGCGGCGGTAAACACGCGAATGTGTACATAGTTCGGTTACCAATAACCAACCAGTTAATGGAGCTGGCGGAGTCACTCTGCCCGAATGGCTCCGATATAGGAGGCAGACTGCGACTGCGTGGCATGACGGCGCAGCCACCAACATGGGTCTTCGCCATTGTGAGGAAAGAGCGATCGGACACAGGGCTGGTCCGTGGTGCTCTGCTCCTCGGCCTTCATCCGGTGGTTTTTAAGCGGGGTGAGCAGGAGCTGCGTAACCTGCACGCTGCTGTAGCCCATGCCGTGCCGCACGCGAAGGTGCCAGACGGCCCAGTCGCCGCACCATAGCAGGAGCGCGGCGGCGAACAGCCAGAGCATTGCATCGGCAAGGCGCCGTTTCAGCTTGCGCAGCAGGATGCTGCCGGCGGAAGGGGTTGGTGGTTGTGCGGGCAAACAGCAGATCCTTCGCTGGGCTCAGGATGACACGTTCCGGTGTGACGAGCCAGCGACCCTCAAGCTAAAAGATTTTGACGTGGAAGGTGAGGTATTTCTTTGGATTTTCGCGAATGTGGGTCACCAGGTTGCGGCTCTCGCTCAGCATTGCGTCGGCATTGTTATAGAGCGAGGGGTTCACCACTAACTGGCCGAGCGTGCCCTGGCCGCTGTTGAT
The DNA here is from genome assembly GCA_963758545.1 of uncultured Acidobacteriaceae bacterium. Classification (GTDB taxonomy): domain Bacteria; phylum Acidobacteriota; class Terriglobia; order Terriglobales; family Acidobacteriaceae; genus KBS-83. Next base: position 673,805 of record CAVWVY010000004.1, read on the forward strand.
CTTGCCGATAATCGCGTCCAGATTCTCGACCGTGTCGCGGAATTTGGCCTGGAACTCGGGGTCCTTGGCCAGCATGCCGATGGTGCCCTTGCCCTGGTTGATCTCGGCCATCAGGGCGTTGGCGTTGGTCACGGTCCGATTCAGGTTGTCGTAGAACGTCTGGTCCTTCAGCAGCTTGCCCAGGGAGCCCTGGCCGTTGTCGATCTCTGTCGTGATGTGGTCAATCCGCGCCGTGGTGTCGCTCAGGTGGTTGTAGAGCGTGTCGTCATTGAGCAGCTTGCCGATGGAGCCCTTGCCCTGGCTCAGGTTGTTGCTGAGCTTGGAGAGCTGGTCCACCGTCTGGACAGCTTTGTTATAGAGCGCAGGATCGTTGATGAGCTGGCCAATGGAGCCTTTGCCGGTGTTCAGCGAATCGACCAGGCTGTCGAGCTTGGCGAGAATCGTATTCACCTGCTCGATCGTGCCCTGGCTGGACTTGATGACGTCGGAGAGGTTCGGGCTCTCGTTGGTGCCCAGCTCGTCGTTGTCCTTTACGCGTGGGCCGATGGCGTGCTTGGAGTCGATATCGACTACCGTATCGCCCAGCACGCCAATGGTGTCCAGACTGGTCTTCGAGTCTTCATGCACGTCGGAGGTGAACTGCTTGCTGACCTTCATGATGACTTCAACCGGGGTCAGCTTGCGATCGGGCGCGATGCGGATGTGGGTCACGGTGCCGATGGTGACGCCTTCCAGATTGACCGGCGCGCCGACCTTGAGGCCGGCGGCGTTCTCAAAATAGGAGCGAAGGGTGATCTTGCCGGTGAAGAAGCCGCCGGTACTGCCGGACATGAGGAAAATGAGGGAGGTCAGCGCGGCAAGCGCAACGATGACCAGCACTCCTACCTTCAGTTGTGACCACTGCACTTCCTGTTGACTGGGCACGAAACCTCGCTGGTCATTCCCCGAAGCAGGACCCTCGGATCAAGCACAACAATACGATGAGAGTACCAAAATGGCACCCGAAAGCGCCGATGAAAGCGACTTCCTTGTTGGATGATCCGAGCCGGGCTGCCGTCGCGTCGATGTCAATTTTCCAGAATCACCATTGCCCAGGACTGCGTTCCGGTGTGGGTAATGGAGAGCGAGGTGTTCCGGACGCCCATCTGCCCGGCGATCTCCGCGGCCCGGCCGTGCAGCAGCAGGAGTGGCCGCCCTCCGGGCTCGCGGCCGACTTCGATCTCTCGCCAGGTCACGCCGAAGCCGATACCGGTGCCCAGCGCCTTGGCTGCGGCCTCTTTTGCGGCAAAGCGGGCGGCGAAGCTCTCGGCCGCGTTGCGGCGCTTGCGCTGGCAGTAGGCGACCTCGCCGGCGGTGTAGATGCGGCGGAGGAAGTGATCTCCGTAGCGCTCGATGGAGCGGGCGATGCGGTCGATGTCGATGACGTCGATGCCGGTGCCGACAATCACGGGTGCTGCCCTCCACGTAGAGACATCATCCAGCCTCCACCAGACCATAGCGCCGCTGCCATGCCTGCTTGAGGCGGGCGGCGACGATGGCGCGTTCGGCTTCGGTGGCCTCCGCTCCGCCGGCGGCGACAAATGCCGAGGCCTCGCGCTTGGCCAGCTCCAGCAGCTCGCGGTCGCGGACCAGGTTGGCGATGCGGAAGTCCGGCAGACCGGCCTGGCGCGTGCCGAAGAATTCGCCCGGGCCGCGGAGCTGCAGGTCCAGCTCGGCCAGCTCGAAGCCGTCCTGGGTGCGGACCATGGCATCCAGCCGCTGCTCGGCGTCGGGCGACACCTTGCCGCCGGTCATGAGGATGCAGTAGCTCTTCGCGCTGCCGCGCCCGACCCGGCCGCGCAACTGGTGAAGCTGGGCCAGGCCGAAGCGCTCCGCATGTTCGATCACCATCACGGTTGCGTTTGGCACATCCACGCCGACTTCGATGACGGTGGTGGAGACGAGCACGTCCAGCTCGCCGCGCTGGAAGCGGCGCATCACGATCTCCTTGTCATCTGCGCTGAGACGGCCGTGCAGCAGGCCGAGGCGCAGGCCGGCGAGCGCGCCGTCGCGGAGCTCTTCGTACATCTGGGTGGCGGCCTTGAGCGTTGGACGCTCGAAGAGCGAGGGCGGTTTTGAGGACTTCCGGGCACCGCGTTTGGCGGGCTTTGCCGGCTCTTCTTCCTGCGGCGCGGGAAAGTCCAGCTCCGGCTGGTCGTCGCTGGGGCCTTCGATGACGGGGTAGACGATATACGCCTGACGGCCCGCGGCGACCTGTTTGCGCACGAACTGCCAGACCTCGTCGGCGCGGTCGTCGCTGCCGCGGCGCGTGACGATGGGCGTGCGGCCGGGCGGCAGCTCGTCCAGAATGCTGAGATCGAGGTCGCCGTAGAGCGAGAGCGCGAGCGTGCGCGGAATGGGCGTTGCGGTCATGACCAGCACGTCAGGCTCACCCTGGCCGGGCTTCTTCATCAGGCGGAAGCGCTGCATGACGCCGAAGCGATGCTGCTCGTCGACGACGACGAGGCCGAGGCGGTCGAACTCGACCTTCTCTTCAATCAAGGCATGGGTGCCGATGATGAGATCAGCTTCGCCACGCGCGATGCGTCCGCGGGCGGCGCGCTTGTGATGCAGATCGAGCGAGCCGGTGAGCAGCGTGATGCGGTAGTCGCGCGTGGCGCGCTCCAGCAGCTTGCGCGCGCCGAGATAATGCTGCGTGGCGAGGATTTCCGTGGGCGCCATCAGCGCGGCCTGGTAGCCGTTTTCGATGGCGATGAGCATGGCCTGCAGCGCGACGATGGTCTTGCCGGAGCCGACATCGCCCTGCAGCAGACGCCGCATGGGGCTGGGGTGCTTCATGTCCTCGACGATCTCGCCGAGGGCGCGCTTCTGCGCTTTTGTGGGATGGAATGGCAGCACCTCGCGAAGCGCGGCGCGAACCTGCTCGTTCGGGGCGAAGGCAATGCCGGCACGCTCGCGGGCTTTGCGGCGCTTGATTTCGAGGCCGAGCTCCAGATAGAAGAGCTCTTCGAAGATGAGGCGGCGATGCGCCGGCGTGCGGGCGGCCTGGAGCTGGCCGAGCGGAACGCCGGCATCCGGGAAATGCACCTGCTGCAGCGACGTATCGCGCGATGGCATGTCGAGGCGTGCGAGTACGGCGGCGGGCAGCGTTTCCGGAATGCGGCCGCGCAGCTCGCCGAGAAGCGTGAAGAGCTGGCGGCGGAGCCAGCGCGGGCCAAGCTTGGTGCCGCCGAGGGTCTCGTAGATGGGCGTGATGCGGCCCATTTCGAGGCTGGAGAACTCCTCAGTCGCTTCAGGCAGGATTTCAAACTGCGGCTGGATCATTTTGAAGCCGCGTGACGAGCGGGAGGCTTCCACCTTGCCGAAGACGGCGACCGTCTGGCCGGACTGGAAGCGGTCCTTGAGATAGGTGCCGCGAAACCAGATGCACTTGAGCGTGCCGGTGCCTTGCCCCAGGGTCATCTCGAAGATGGGCATGGCGCGCGTGCGCAAGAGCACCGAGCCGCGCACTTCTCCGATGACGCTGGCGGTTTCGCCGGCCACCAGCTCATGCAGCGTGCGCGGGTTGGCGCGATCTTCATAGCGGAACGGCAGATGGTAGAGCAGGTCTTCCGCGGTGCTGATGCCCTTTTCCGCGAGCGATTCCGCGATGCGCGGGCCGATCCCCTTGATGAACTGAACGGGCGTATCGATCGCGAGCACGCTCTTGATGCTAACTGATCGGCTACACTGCGATTCCACGGCATGGATGAGACGACCGAGCGCGGGTTGAGCTGGCGGAAGCGGCTGATGCTTTGGGTGGTGCCGCCGCTGGTGGCGGCGCTGCTGCGCATGCTGGCTGCGACGCTGCATTACGAAGAGATCTTGGATGAAGGCGGCGAAAGCGGACCAGCGCGATGGTGCGAGCGTCTGGTGCTTCTGGCATCGCTGCCTGCTGCCGGCGACGTGCTTCTTTCATGGGCGGCCGCGGACCGTGCTGCTGATCAGCGCCAGCTTTGACGGGGAGCTGATCGCGCGCACGATTGAGCGGCTGGGCTACGAGACGGTGCGCGGATCGAGCTCGCGCGCGGGCTCCAGTGGATTGCGGGCGCTGGCCCGCGCAGTTGGTGAAGGCGCGACGGCGGTAATTCCCGGCGACGGACCGCGCGGACCACGCTACCTGCTGAAGCCGGGGGTGACAAAGCTGGCGCAGTTGACCGGGCTGCCGGTGCACAGCTTCTATCTGCTGCCCGCAGCGCGCGTGGGTGCTGCGCTCGTGGGATGCGCTGCTGGTGCCGAAGCCGTTTTCACGCGTGGTGATGGTGTGGGGGCGTCCGGTTGCGCCGCCGCAGTCTGGAGATTCGGGCGAAGACGGCTCGGCTTGAAACAGAGGCGACGCTGGAACGGCTGCGTGCGCTGGCGGAAGGGTACTTCGCCAAATCACAACTAGAATCGGTGAGTGCTGGTTTCGGATTTTGATTTCGATTTGCCCGACGAGTTGATTGCGCAGGAGCCGCCGGAGAAGCGCGGCGATTCGCGCATGCTGCTGGTGGATCGCGGGACCGGCGCGTGGCGGGATGATGTCTTCCGGCATTTTCCGGAGCAGTTGCGCGCGGGCGACGTGCTGGTGCTAAACGACTCGCGTGTGATTCCCGCGCGCTTGTACGGTACTCGAACGCGGCGTCCGGATGAAGCAGGAGCCCGCGCCGGGACGCATTGAAGTGCTGCTGACGGAACAGACGGATGCGTGGGAGTGGAACACGCTGGTGAAGCCGGGACGCAAGCTGCGCGTGGGCGATGGGATTGAATTTGCGGGCGCGGCCGAGGATGTGAGTCTTCACGCGGAGGTGGTGGCGACCGGCGAGCGCGGGGAACGGACGCTGCGCTTTGCGCCGGTGGCGGATTTTGAGCAGCGGCTGGATGCGCTCGGACACATGCCGCTGCCGCCGTATATCCATCGCGCCGACCGGCCGCTGGATCACGAACGCTATCAGACGGTCTACGCGGCGCGACGCGGGTCTGCAGCGGCACCCACCGCGGGGCTGCACTTTACGCCGGAGGTGCTGGCGCAGATCCGCGAGCGCGGTGCGGATATTTGCACCATCACGCTGCACGTGGGGCTGGGGACATTCCAGCCGGTGCGGGTCGCGGAGACGGCGGCGATCCGGCTGCACAGCGAACGCTATGAGCTCTCCGCGGCGTGCGCGGAAGCGGATCAACGCGGCGCGCGAGCGGGGCGGGCGCGTGGTGGCTGCGGGGACTACGACTGTCCGTACGCTGGAGCATTGCGCCGCCGTGTCCGAGAACGGAAAGCTGCATCCGCACTCGCGGATCGACGGACATTTTCATTTCGCCCGGCTTTCGTTTTCGCGTGGTCGATGCGCTGCTGACGAATTTCCATCTGCCGCAGTCGACGCTGCTGATGCTGGTGGCCGCCTTTGCGGGACGCGACCCTATACTTGCGGCCTATCGCCATGCCGTAGAAACCCGCTACAGATTTTTTTCCTACGGCGATTGCATGTTCATCTCATAAGCAGGAGTTCCATGCCGACTACCGAAACAAGCCGCCCATTTTCCTGCTGGACTCGATGTCCTTCATTTTCCGCGCGTATCACGCGATGCAGCGCTCGCGGCCCATGTCTACACGCAGCGGCGTGCCTACGGCAGCGACGTACGTCTTCGTGAACATGATCAACAAGCTGCGCAAGGATTTTGCACCGCACTACTTCGCGGCGATCTTCGACACGACGGCGCCGGTCTTCCGCGATGAGCGCGCGAAGGCGATGACCAGCGTGCGCAAGTTCAACATCAAGACGCAGCAGTTTGATGAGAGTCGCATACGAGGGCTACAAGGCGAACCGCACCGAGATGCCGCCCGACCTGGGGCAGCAGATTCCGTACATCCGCCGTGCGCTGGAAGCGTTTCGCATTCCGATCATTCAGTACGAGGGATTTGAAGCCGACGATGTGATCGGCACGCTCTCGCACAAGGCGGAGGCTGCAGGGCACAAGGTGTACATCGTCTCCAACGACAAGGACATGCTGCAGCTTGTGACCGGGCAGGTGCTGGTGCTGAATCCGGCGAAGGACAACCTGGTGCTGGACCGGGCCGCCGTGGAGCAGACGCTGGGCGTGCCGCCGGAGCGCGTGATTGATGTGATGGCGCTGCGCGGCGATTCGGTCGACAACATTCCGGGTGCGCCGGGGATCGGCGACAAGGGATCGGTGGAGTTGATCCAGCAGTTTGGATCGCTGGAAGCGGCGCTGGATCGCGCCGCGGAAGTGAAGCGAAAGAGCTATCGCGAGTCGCTCGAGAATAACCGCGACAACATCCTGCTGAGCAAGGAACTGGTGACCATCCACTGCAGCGTGCCGGTGGAGCTGGAACTGGATCGCATGCAGACGCAGGAGCCGGACGTTGCGGCGGCGCGCGCGCTGTTCAACGAGCTGGAGTTCACGACGCTGCTGAAGGAGCTTGCGCCCGCTTTGGATGCCGCGCGCGCGGAGCTGATCGCTGCGCCGACCGAGGAGCAGTGCGCGAACTTCTTCTCCGCGGCGCGGGCCGGCTTTGCCATTGCTGTCGATGTCACGTTTCTGGAAGCGCTGGCCGAGCAGGTAAGCGAATCGCAGACCGAGGCGGTGGAAGAAGAAGCGCCGATGCTGCAGAATTTGTCGCTGCTGGATGCTATCGAGCGACGCAGAACGCGCGGAAGCGGTGGCAGAGCGGGAGCATTTCGTTGCTGTTTCTGCCGAAGAGGGGCGCGCGCTTGCGGCTGTCGCTTACTTCCGCGGAGGGCGCGCGGCTCGAAGACGCTGCTCGAAGATGCGTCGGTTCCGAAGATAGTGCATGACCTGAAGGCGACGATGCGCACGCTGGACGCGCACGGCATCGCGATTGCGGGGCGTGCACGATGATCTGATGCTGTACTCGTACCTCATCAACCCAACACATGCGGCGCATCGGCTGGCGGACGTGGTGGCGCGCTTTACGAGCTCTCCGCTTTCGGAGACGGGCGAGAAGCATTTGCCGGAGCAGGCGGCTGCGATTCGTACGCTGGCAGCTAGCATGCGGCAGGATGTGGAGGCGATGCACGGGCGGGAGGTTTACGAGACGATCGATCTGCCGCTGGTGCCGGTGCTGCTCGACATGGAACGGGCGGGCGTTCGGATCGATGTGAGCGTCCTGGGCGGGCTGGCGAAAAGTCTGGACGCGGAAATGTCGCAGGTGAGCGAACAGATCTTTGAGCAGGCGGGGCAGCGCTTCAACCTGAATTCGCCAAAGCAGCTTGGCGATGTGTTGTTCAACAAGATGAATCTGCCCAAGCCTCTGAAGTACGGCAAGGGCAAGGTGATCTCGACGGCGCAGGATGTGCTGGAGGAGCTGGCGGTGCACCATCCGGTGCCGGCGCAGGTGCTGGCTTACCGGCAGCTTGCGAAGCTGAAGTCGAACTATGTCGATTCCCTGCCGCTGCTCGCGGACAGCGAAGGCCGCGTGCACACCACGTTCAACCAGGTGGGCACGGCGACGGGGCGGCTGTCGTCGACGAATCCTAACCTGCAGAACATTCCGATCAAGCACGGAGAAGGGCCGGGAGATACGCGCGGCTTTCATCGCGGCGCCGGGGCGCGTGCTGCTCTCGGCGGATTATTCGCAGATCGAACTGCGGCTGATGGCGCACTTCTCGGAAGATCCGCTGCTTCATGCAGGCGTATCGCACGGGCCTGGACATTCACACGCTGACGGCGTCAGAGGTATTCGGCGTACCCGCCGAGTCGATGAGCAAGGAGACGCGCAATCGCGCGAAGGCGGTGAACTTCGGCATCGTCTATGGCATCTCGCCGTTCGGGCTGGCGGCGAACCTGAACATTCCGCAGTCGGAGGCGAAGCTGTATATCGAGAGGTACTTCGAGCGCTATGCAGGCGTGCGGCAGTATATCGATCGCGTGCTGGAGGAGACGCGCACCAGCCAGCAGGTGCGCACGCTGTTCGGCCGGGTGCGGCCGATTCCGGATATCCAGAGCCGCAATCCGAACCTGCGTGGGTTTGCCGAGCGCACTGCGGTAAACACGCCGCTGCAGGGAACGGCGGCGGACCTGATCAAGATTGCGATGATCCGCATCGACCGCAAGCTGCGCGAGCAGAAGCTCGAAACGAAGATGACGCTGCAGGTCCACGACGAGCTGCTGTTCGACGTGCCGCAAGACGAGGTGGATGCGGTGCGCGCGATGGTGCGGCACGAGATGGAGCACGTCATCGAGCTGAAGGTGCCAATTGTGGCCGAGGTGGGCGTTGGGCAGAACTGGCGGGATTTGAAAGGCTAAGGCTACTCCAGCTGGCTAGCACCTGCCGGCCGCCCGGTCGCTTCAAACGCATCCTGTGCGTTCTGGAGAGATGTCCAGCCGGACCATTGGGTGCTGCTGCCAGTGCAGACAGCCTGCACTGCGACGTGAGTCACTCGGCGAGCTACATTTTCGGGGATATCGACAGACGCGCTTCTGCGAATGACGCCCGTATCGTCGCCGCTCCTGCCGCCGATGCTGACCTCATCTGTTTCCACGGTGTAAAGCTTCACCAAAGGATCGTGCACGGCATCACAGGCGCCGTGCACTGGATGTAAGCAACCTGTGCTGAGCGTGACATCCAGCCGCCCTTTCGGGCCTGCCTGTGGCGAATCTGTCTCCAACTCCAGGGTGAGGCTGAGCCAGCTTGTCTCCGGGCTCAATGCAGCGGAGCCGCGTACCCAACTCTCCGGAGTGGCGCCGCAATACATGGTCGCCTGCAGGCCATGATCCTGCCCATCGTGGCGACCATCCTGCGGCGCAGCATAGGTCCCGCTTCCAAGGATGAGCGGCGTGTGCTCCTGAGCGCCGGCAGAGAGGCAGCAGAGCGCCAGCAGCATGGTGCAACGGTAGGGCATGCACTGCATGGTACGGACAGATACTGACCGCGCCCATCCCGCTTTCCGGTGAGGCTGTCTGAACGACGCGATGAGAGATGGCCGCGGTCGACCTTGGGCATCCAACCGGGCTTGCTCTGGCAGCTGCGCACGAGAGCCCTATGGCGCGATCTTTCCGAGGAGTAGTCGGAACGGATCGACGATAGACTTCAGTGAAGGTCGAGCAACCCACAACAGTTGGCACTGTCACTATGAATGATTCAACGAGAAGAGAGCCTGCCTACGATCCCCAGGATTTGGAGCGATTGTTGGTAGAGAGAGAGAACGCGGGAGATGTCACTGGCATGACGGCGTTGTTCGAACCAGACGCGGTAGTCGACATCGGCGATGGAACGTTCCTGCGTGGCAAAGATGCCATTCTCCAGTTTTTTACTAAACTCCAGGCTACGGGGTTTGGGCCGGAAAAACGAAAGTTCGAGTTCGGAGAACAGCGGCCAGCGCTCATTTGCGGCGATCTGGCCCTTACTTCGACGCGCAGCCGTAATGGGACCGTGACCTCGGAAGTTGCGCGGCGCCAGAAGGATGGAACGTGGCTATGGGTGATTGACAGGTATTCCGTCTCTTGGTGATCAGCAGGTATGCCGTCACCTAAGCGCTCTCTTGCGCGGGCGCTTACGACTAGATGCCGAGGGTACTGCGGATGGCCTCGGCGATGCGCTCGGCGTGCTTCTCCATCTCCTCGCGCGATTCGGCTTCGATCATGACACGGGCCAGCGCCTCGGTGCCGCTATAGCGCACGACGACGCGCCCTTTGCCGTCAAGCGCCGATTCGGCCTCCCGGATTCGATCGCGCACTTCGGGGATCTGCTCCAGCGGCTGCTTCTCGCGCACGCGCACATTCACGATCACCTGGGGGAAGACCTTGAGATCGGCGACGAGCTGATGCAGCGGCTTGCCGGAGCGCTGCACGATATCGAGCACGAGCAGCGCGGTAAGCAGGCCATCGCCGGTGGTGCTGTGCGAGGGAAAGAGGATGTGGCCGGACTGCTCGCCGCCGAGCATGGCGTTGTGCTGGCGCATCATCTGCAGCACGTATTTGTCGCCGACTGGCGCGCGCAGCATGCGGATATTGTCCGCGCCGAGCGCCGCTTCCAGGCCCATGTTGGACATGGTGGTGGCGACCACGGTGTTGTCGCGGAGCGCTCCGCGGGCCTGCAGATCGCGCGCGGCAAGCAGCAGGACGGCGTCGCCGTTGACGACTTTTCCGTTGGCGTCGGCGAAGAGCGCCCGGTCGGCATCGCCATCGAGCGTGATGCCGATATCCGCGTTGCGCGCGGTGGTTTCCGCGGCGACGATCTCCGGGTGCAGCGCACCACAGTGCTCGTTGATGTTGCGGCCATCGGGATCCGAGTGCGTGAGATGCAGCTTGCCGCCGAGCGTCGCGAAGAGCTCGGGCGCGATCGCGGAGGCGGCGCCGTTGGCGCAATCCAGGACGACACTATTGCCATTCAGACTAAGCCCGGGCACCACCTGGCGCAGGAATGCCTCGTAGTCCAGGCGATAGCGCGCTTGCGGAGTCAGGGCGGGTGGGGCGGTTGCGGGAGCGAAAGAGGCATCCGTAAGACGCCGGAAGATCTCTTCTTCGATCTCGAGCTCCTGCTCGTCGGGTAATTTGTAACCATCGCCGCCGAATACTTTGATCCCATTGTCCTGCCATGGATTGTGCGATGCGGAGATGACGACGCCGGCGCTGAAGCCGTGCTTGCGCGCCAGAAATGCGACGCCGGGGGTGGTGATGACTCCGGCGCTTTCCACGGCGGCCCCGCCTTCGGTCAGGCCCGCGGCTAAGATCGCGCTGATCCAAGCACTCGATTCGCGTGTGTCCATACCAAGGACAACGCGTGAATGCGCGCCGTGGCGGCTGAGGGTGTGGGCCAGGGCGAGCCCGACTGCGTAGATCGTGCGGCGGTCGAGCGGCGCCTCGCCGGCGACTGCGCGGATTCCGTCGGTTCCAAAAAGCTTTCTCATATCCCGTCTTCTGTATGGACTGCGGTACTGGTGACCGTGCCTCGTCGAAGCCGGGTCTGGAGAGTCTGACCCGGTTTGACGCCGGAACTCTCGCGCAAAAGCTGACCCGTGGAGGTAAATGTGAGACTGTAGCCGCGATCGAGGACCGCGAGCGGCGAGAGCGCGGCGAGGCGGCCATCGAGCGCGTTGCGGGTTGCAGAGGCCCGTTCGATAGCGCCGGCCATGGCGCGCTCGCTGTGCGCCTGGAGATGATCAACGGTCTGGAACAGGCGCTGGCAACGATGCGAGGGCGAGCGCAGGAGGAGCAGGCCGGAAAGCGATTCGGCCGCGCGATGCGCGGCGAGTAACCGCTGCTGCAATGCGCGATGCAGCCGCTCAGTGGCGCGAGCGCACTGCTCGCGGCGCGCACTGAGTGCCTGAAAGCTGCTCTGCTGCAGCAGGCGCGCGTGAAGCTGCTGCAGGGTGTCCGTCTTTGCGCGCAGCAGCGCCTGGGCTGCGCCGGCGAGGCGGAACTGCTGCTCGTCGACACGCTGCTGAGCGCGGTCGAGTTGCCGGCGCAGGCGTGCGATGGTGGTCTCCGGCGATACGCCGGCGAAGCGGCGCTCCGCGAGCGCGATGTTGTAGCGGCAGGCGCGGAGGAGGCGCGCCTGGAGGGCATCGATGCGCTCCTTTACGCCCTGCTGCAGCGCGGTCAGCAGTTCCGCGGCGGCGGATGGGGTGGGCGCGCGCAAGTCGGCTACGAAATCGGCAATGGTGAAGTCGGTCTCGTGTCCAACCGCGGAGACGACGGGAATCTCCGAGGCAGCGATGGCGCGCGCGAGTGTTTCGGAGTTGAAGGGCGCAAGATCCTCGGGCGAGCCGCCGCCGCGAGCGATGACGATGGCGTCGACGTTTCTCTTACGATTGAACCAGGCGATGCCGGAAGCAATCTCCCCGGCGGCCTGCTCGCCCTGCACGGTGGCGGGATAGAGCAGCACGTCCAGACCCGCGTGACGCCGGCCGACGATGTTGAGGAAGTCATGGATCACGGCGCCTGACGACGAGGTGACGATGCCGATGCAGCGCGGGTACGGCGGCAGGGCGCGCTTGCGCGCAGCATCGAAGAGGCCTTCCTGCTGCAGCTTCTGCTTTAGTTGCTCAAAGGCGATCTGCAGCGATCCTGCGCCGACGGGCTCCAGCGTTTCGGCGATCAACTGGAGTTGTCCGCGGTCCTCGTAGATGGAGATGCGGCCGCGCACCAGGACATGGAGAGCGGCTTCCGGGCGGAAGCGCAGCAGGCTCGCCTGGCGGCGGAAGAGTACGACGGGAAGCTGTCCGTATTCATCTTTCAGCGTGAAGTAGAGATGTCCGGAGGCGGCGCTGCGCAGGTTGGAGATTTCGCCTTCGACCCAGCAGTCGGGATAGACGCGCTCGATGTGGCCGCGGATTTCGGTGACCAGGGCGCCCACGCTCCAAATGCGGCGCGGCTCGGTTTTCCGCTCGGTTGGAAAAAAGAATCCCAGCTGCTCATGAGATTCCTGGCCGGAATCGTCGTTTTCTGAAAGCAGGTGTGCCAAACGATGAGTTTACACCGCTACGCCAAGCAATTCAGGCGCGGCGCTTGCCTGCGTCCTTCGACTTGGCCTCGATCATCTGGTGAAGCTGATCGATGGTCCGCTGCAACGCCTCGAGATCGAATGCCTGAATGGGCGCATCGGCCTCGAGCATCACTTCGACACGGCGGGCAAGGTTTGTGCCCTCCGGCAGGCCGAAGGTGCCGAGGATGCCGGCAAGTTTGTGGGCGGCGTCTCCGCCGGCCCTACGTGCCTTTTTGTCGGCGGGATGGGCGCGCAGCGCGCGGTGGGTAGCGCGCAGGACGTCGAGCCGATCGCTGATCGTCTGGCTGCTGCGTGCCCAGAGGGTCGCGAGCAGGTCGTGAAGCTTGCCCGTTACTTCTTCAGGAACGGTGTGAGGGGAGTGTTCTGCCATGAAGTCTCCTAACCATTGTCGCAAATGCCGTGACCGGGCCCGCTTTCTGAGGGGAGCAGCTCTGCGCGATGGAAAAGCTGCGCCCGAACTTCTACAAACCTTCAACTCGGTAAAAACAGTTAATGTATCTGCTTCCAGCCTAAGGTCTGTGAGACCTGCGTCGAGAGCGTGAGCGGGTCGAAGGGCTTAAAAAGCACCCCGGCGACCCCGAGTTCCGCAAAGCGGCGCTGGTCGGAGCCTTGAACCTTGGCAGTAAGCAAAATAACCGGAATCTTCGCCGTCTTCGGATTCTTCTGCAGTTGCAGGAAGGTCGTGGGACCGTCCATGGCCGGCATCATGACGTCCAGCAGGATCGCGTCCGGGTGGTCCTGCTCGGCGCGCTCCATTCCCTGCTTTCCGGAATTGGCCAGCACGACTTCCCAGCCGGCCACAGTCTCCAGGCTTAGCCCGGCGACCTGACGGATGTCTTCTTCGTCATCAATGATGAGTATGCGACGTGTCATAGGAATTTGAAACTGTAAACGGCGGCATGCCAGGAACGGTATACCCGGATGTGTGCACATTCTGAGAGGCGGCACGCAACATCGCAAGTACCAATGTCTCCACCTCCTGTGCCTGCACCCGGGCCTTGGTAAGGAAAGTGGTTGGACCAAGCTGAAGCTGATCGCGTTCGGCATCACTCAGATCACGCGCCGAGTAGACGAGCAGGGGCAGAGAGTGCAGATCCGGATTGAGCCGCAGCCGCTCCACCAGGCCGAAGCCGTCGCCGTCCGGCAGGCCGACGTCCAGGATCATCAGATTGGGCGTGAAGGACGCGCAGAGCTCCAAGGCCGCCTGCCGCGTGGCGGCATGCAGAACGTGGACACCGGCGCGCTCAAAGGTCGTGCTAATCACGCGGGCCAGGTCCAGGTCGTCTTCTACGAGGAGAATTTCCGCCCAGGTCTTCTGCCGGTTTAACACCGTGGCGAGCTCTTCCAGAAGATCGCTTTCCTGAGCAGGAACCTGCAGCCAGCCATCCGCGCCCAGCCCCAGGGTGGAGGACTTGCTGATGGCGTGCGCGCTGAGAATGATCACCGGCACGTCGGAGGTGGCCGGCTCTTCTTTGAGGATGCGCAGAGCTTCCCATCCGGACATATCGGGCAGCGTCAGATCGAGCAGCACCGCGCGCGGGTTCTGCCGCTGCGCGTGGGAAAGCGTCTCGCGCCCGCTGGAGGCTTCGATGACGTTGTAACCGTGAAAGCGCAGGCTTGCCGCAAGGCTGGTGCGCGTCTCATTGTCTGTCGTGCTGACGAGTACGGTCTCCCGCTCGGCGATGGGAACCGGTTCGGGACGCGCCTGCTGTTGCGGGTCTGCGGGCAGGAACATGCGGAATGTGGCGCCCTGCAGGGCATTCTGCTCCGCCCAGATGCGGCCGCCGTGCTGGTCGACGATGGTGCGGCAGATGGCGAGGCCCAGGCCGGTGCCGCCCTTCTGCCGCGAATCCGACGCATCGACCTGCTGGAAGCGGTCGAAGATGGTCTCCAGCTTGTCTTCGGGAATGCCGCGGCCTTCGTCGGTGACGCCGAGCGAAACGCCTTCCTCGGATTTTTCAATGGTGACCGTGACGGTCGAGTCGGGCGGCGAGAACTTGATGGCGTTGCTGAGCAGGTTGGTCAGCACCTGCTGTAAGCGATCCGGATCGGCGACAAAGTCAACAGCCTCGGCGCGCAGGGCGAGCTTGACGGAGGCGTTGTCGGCAACCGGCGTGACCGCTTCGATGGCCTGCTGCGCCAGCTCCGAGAGCGAGCAGGCGCGGAAGCTGAGCGGTGCGCGGCCCGATTGCATGCGCTCCAGGTCGAGGATGTCGTTGATGAGGCGCACCAGGCGATCGGAGTTATTGACGGCGATGCGCAGCAGGTTGGCGGCCTTGTCGTTCACCTCGCCGAGCAGGCCGGTGGAGAGCAGTCCCAGCGAACCGCGGATGGATGTGAGCGGGGTGCGCAGCTCGTGGCTGACGGTGGAGATGAATTCGTCCTTCATCCGGTCCAGCGCCTGCCGCTGACTCACGTCGCGGAAGTTCAACACGGAGCCGGTGATCGAGCCATGCACCTGCATCGGGGTGAGCGTGAACTCGACCGGGAACGAGGTGCCGTCCGGGCGATAGAAGATGTCCTGCCCCTGCGCGCCATCCTTGGCGAAGAGGCCGCGCCGGATGTAGCAATGGGAGGCGCAGGCGGTAGGGCTTCCGTAGATGTCCTCATGGACGATGGCATGTACGAAGCGGCCGGTCAGCGCGTTGGGCACGGTGCCGAGCATGTGGGCCGCGGCCGGGTTGGCGAAGGTGACGCGGCCATGCTGATCGGTGCCGAGGATGCCGTCCGCGACGGTATTGAGGATGGATTCCTTCTGCCGGTTCAGCTCAGTAACCCGCTTCTCCTGAACGGAGCGGCCGAGGAATTGGCCGATCGAGGCGCAGACGGTTTCGACCGTCGCCATGATCTCGACTTCGGCGGCCATGCGCTTGCGGCTGAAAAACTCAATCACGGCGATGACCTGATTGCCGACGCGCACCGGAACGCCCCAGCAGGTGACAAGGCCATCGGACTTGGCGCCCTCGCGGGTGTTGAAGCGGATATCGCTGTGGATGTCCTCGACCCAGATGGACGCGCCCTGCACCCAAACCTGGCCGGGCAAACCTTCTCCCGGAGCAAACTCAGTAATGGAGCTTTTGGCCAGCGTGGAGGGAAAGACGCAGTCGGCGGCCATCCACATGCTGCCGTAGCGGAGCACCTGGTGGCCGGCATCAGCCCGCCATAGCTCCACCAGATCGAAGCCGAGATGGCTGCCCAGGGCGGAGAGGATGCGGGGCAGGGAGTCTTCGGTGGACGCCTCCTGCACTACCTGGCCGACGCCCAGTTGCATGGCGAGGCGCCGCTCGCGCTGATTGCGGAGGGTGACATCGCGCAAGATGCAGCGCACGGCGCGGGGCCTTCCGGCTTCGCGCAGGCCGAAGAGGCTGGCCTCCATCTCCCGGATGCGGCTGGCGGAATCCTCCACCCGGAGATGCACCTGCTCGATATGCTCGCCGGCGAGCGCGCGCTCGAAGATGGCGGCGGCCTGCGACTGGATGGCAAAGGGAAAGGCGGATGCGAAGCCTTCGAGCTTGCGGGCGGAGGCAGCATCGCGACCGAAATAGCGCTGCCACGCGGAATTGACGTAGAGGTATTTGCCCTCGGCCGAGAGCATCGCGATCATCTCGGTCAGGTTTTCAAAGTAGTCCTGATAGCGGATCTCCGGTGCGGCTTCGGCAGCTCTGCTTTCCGCCGACTCTGCGCCCAGCGCTTCCTGAAGCTCCGCGCGCAGCTGGCGCTCATAGCGCAGCTTGCAGCAGGCAGGCGGCGGCAAAGCAGGTCTGCATTGCACCCCAGACCACGAATATGACGATCGGGCTTTGCCGGGCTCCAGACCAGCCCGCTTCCGGAATACATCAGCACGACAACCGTGTAGGCGGTGGACAGCAAGGTGAGCGCGAACATGGCGAGCCAAACCGGGCGGCCGCTCAGCCAATGCGCGAAGAGACGTTCGTGCTGACTCATCGGAGAATGCAAGGGTCAAAACCTTGTTCGGAAAAATCGGGAGAACATGCTCTTCGAGGCAGAGGCTGCGTCGCGGGAGACATGCAGACCCCAAAATTCAGCAAATGTACATCTACAACTTCAAACTTTCGTCACTGGCACCAGCAATCGCCGGGTCCCATTACAGGCCCGAGCTTGGTGCGCGTTATCCCGCCGGCGGGACGATGTTTCGGGATAACGCTTGGTGAGTATAGAAGGTAACTCTTACCAATAGTCAAAAGAATTGTCCTAAGTAATCAAAATTTTCGCGGTTACTGCACTATTTGTGGTGCATACCTTATATAGCGGGTACGTCGTCGGGAAGGATGCGCCGCATCGCGTGAGGTGCTGAAAATGTAAACGGCCCATCCGGGCGGATGGACCGTTTCGGGAATCAGAAACGATGGGATCAGGCGGTAACAGGTTCCAGAAGGCGAGCCCAGCGGCGCTCGCGACGCTCCGTGTATGCCTGCTTGTGCCAGGCGTATCCGGTAATCAGCGGCAGCGCGAGGGTGGCTTCGCTGTAGACCATCTGCTCGAAGGTGGTGTCTACCTTGCCCCAGGAGCTGGCTTCCTTGAGCGTGCTCGAGGAGAGCGCGCCGTCGCGGACATCGGCCACCGTGATCTGGATGGCGTACTTGTGCATGGGCGCTTCGGTGCCAAGGATGTCCGCGGCGACTACGATGTCCTGCGCGAAGTTCTTGGGCACGCCGCCGCCGATCATCAGCAGGCCGGTGGTGGGGTTGGCGATCTTGAGCTGGGTCAGCTCGTAGAAGTCCTTGGCGGAATCGAGCGAGACCTTGGGCTTGTCGCCGCGCGCGTGCTGGTGGGCAACCAGACCGAAACCGGCGGAGCAGTCGCTGAAGGCGGGACAGAAGATGGGCACATCCTTCTCGTAGGCCGCGAGCACGATGCTGTCCACGCCGCCCTGCTGCGGGGTCTTGCCGTTCTTCTCGAGATAGGCGCCCATCTCGCGGATGAACTCGCGCGAGCTGTAGGGCCGCGGCGCGAGCGAGTCGGCGATCTTGTGCGTGGTCTCGTCGCACTCGCGCAGCTCTTCCTCGTCGATGAGCGTGTCGTAGATGCGGTCGATCATCAGCTCGCGGAGCTTGCCGTCTTCGGTGCCGGCCTTCATCACATCATCGGCGATCCAGTGGCGGAAGCCGAGCGCCTCGAAGAAATCCTGATCGACGATGTTGGCGCCGGTGGAGACGACGGCATCGACCATGTTGTTGCGGATGAGGTCGACGAAGATCTGCTTGAGGCCGGCGCGAGATGAGCGAGCCGGCGAGGCAGAGGATGACGCCGCAGTCCTGGTCGCGCAGCATGCGCTCGTAGATCGAGGCGGCGCGTGCCAGATCGCGCGAGCTGTAGGCCATGTGCTGCATGGCGTCGACCAGCGGCACCACATTGTGCTGCTTGATATCGATGTGCTGAATGGGCTGCTGGAGCAGTTCTTTCTTGGTAGCCATAGCGTTCAGGATATCAACCTGCTGAAGCTGTCTGCGGCGGGCGCGAGATGAATTTTCGATTGCGGCAGAGCGCCGTTATACTCCTGCCCATGTCTCCTCCTTCCCCGCCGGCTGCTCCTGTCTGCTCTTCCTGCCCTGCTTTGCCTTCTGCCTGCGAATCCCTCATTCGCGTGGGGACCGGATGGCCACCGCATCGTGAACCGGCTGGCGGCGGAGAATCTGCCGGCGAGTCTTCCGGAGTTCCTGCGATCCAAGGCGGCGATCGAGGAGATCGAGTACCTGGGCCCGGAGCCTGATCGCTGGCGCAGCCCGAACGAGGCAGAGCTGAATGCGGCGCAGGCGCCCGAGCATTACATCGATCTGGAGCTGGCCGATATGGTGGGCCCGCTGCCGCGGCGGCGGTACGACTTCGTGGCTGCGCTCTATGCCGCCGGGCTGACGCATCCGGACCTGGCGCGGGATCTGCGTCCGGAGCACGTCGGGCTGCAGCCGTGGGTGACGAACGAGGTCTACCAGCGATTGCAGGCAGCGCTGCGCGAGTACCGCGAGCAGACGGCGCGGCATGAAGATACAAAGCCAGTGGAGGCGGCGGTGATCTTCTACGCGGGCTGGCTTGGCCATTACGTCGGCGACGGCGCGATGCCGCTGCACACCACCGTCGACTACAACGGATGGACGGAGAAAGACAATCCGAACCAGTATGTAACGTCGCCGGGCATCCATTCGCAGTTTGAGAGCGCCTTCGTCCACCGGAACATCAAGGCGGCGGATGCCGAGCCGCTGATGGCGCCGCTGAAGACGCTCGGCGATCCTTTCGAGGACTACATCGCTTACCTGCGCGCTTCGCACGCGCTGGTGGAGCGGGTGTATCAGCTTGAAAAAGCGCAGGGGTTTGTGGGCGCGGGCACCGAGGAGTCGCGGCGCTTTACGGCGGAACGGCTGGCCGCGGGAGCCAGTGAGCTTCGCGACATGATTGTGACGGCGTGGCAGCAGAGTGCGAAGCCGGCACCGCCATACCGTGAGCCGCCGCCGGTGCCGCGCTCGACGACGCCGCGTCCTACGGCGAACTAGCCGATTTGAACGGTACGCGGGTGCTGAACTTCATTTGACAAAGGATTTCTCGATCGACTACTTTGTTCGCCTCTATGTAAACGGTTGCAGAGCTGGAGGCTGGGATGAACAAGGTATCGCGCCGCGATCTGTTGAAGACGGGGCTGCTGGCGCCAGCGGCAGTGGCGGTGGCCAACGGAATGGGGCCGATGGGGCTTGCCATGCAGGCGGGCGGGAACGCTCCTGAGCCGCTGCCGTCCTCTGCAGGCAACCGGCACCGCTGCCATGCCCGGCGCGGGACGCGAGCGGCTGCTGCTCGATTTCGGATGGCGCTTTCATTTCGGCAACGCCGACGATCCGGCGAAGGACTTTGAATTCGGAACCGCGCGGGCCGGCAATTTCCAGAAGACGGGAAACTTTATGCCGGCGGGCGAGATCGCCTTCGACGACAGCGACTGGAAAAGCATCGACCTGCCGCATGACTGGGCGATCGAGCTGCCGTTCGAGGACGATCCTTCGCTGGCCAGCAAGGGCTTCTATCCGCTGGGGCGCAAGTATCCGGCGACGAGCATCGGCTGGTATCGCCGGGTCTTCGAGCTTCCCGCTGCGGATGCGGGCAAGCGGATCACGCTCGAGTTCGATGGCGCCTACCGCGAGACGATGGTGGTCTTCAACGGCTTCTACATCGGACGCCACAGCGGCGGTTACGATCCCTTTCAGTTTCGACGTGACCGACTTCGCAAATCCCGGCGGCAGGAATGTCCTGCTAGTGCGCGTGGACGCGACCGAGAGCGATGGCTGGTTTTACGAGGGAGCCGGGATTTACCGCCACGTCTGGCTGGTGAAGACGCATCCGGTGCATGTGAAGCAGTGGGGCACGTTTGTCGCCTCGGACGTGAAGTCCGGCAGCGCCAACCTCTCGATCCGCACCGAAGTGACCAACGACAGCAACAAGGCTGCAAGCGCGCGGGTGATCTCGACCATCCTCGATCCCAGCGGCAAGGCAGTAGGCAAGGCGGCGACGCCTGTGGCGTCCATTGCCAAAGACGGAGAGAAGCCGGGAGAGCAGACCTACACGCAGGAGATCGTGGTCAGGCGGCCGGCGCTGTGGTCGCTTGAAGAACGGAACCTCTACCGGCTGGTGACAGAGGTCGAGACCGGCGGCGAGATCGTGGATCGACACGAGACGCGATTTGGCATTCGCACGGTTGCATTTGATGCACAGAAGGGATTTTTCCTGAACGGCAAGTCCGTGAAGTTGAAGGGCACCTGCAATCACCAGGACCACGCCGGCATAGGCGCGGCACTGCCGGACGCGGTGCAGTATTACCGCATCCGCAAGCTGCAGGAGATGGGCTGCAACTCGATACGCACATCGCACAATCCGCCGACTCCGGAGCTGCTGGATGCCTGCGACGAGCTGGGCATGCTGGTCTTCGACGAGACGCGCATGATGTCTTCGAATCCGGAGGGCCTGAGCCAGTTCGGCGACCTGGTGCGGCGCGACCGCAATCGCCCCAGCGTCTTCATGTGGTCGATGGGCAATGAAGAAGGGCAGGCGAATACCGAGCGCGGCGTGCTGATCCTGAGCGCGATGAAGGCAGTTGCGAAGGAGTTCGATGGGTCGCGGCCGGTATCGATTGCACCGACGGGAGCGATTGGCACGGGCGGCCTCGCGGTGTGCGACGTAATGGGCTACAACTACATGGATCCGGCGGCGGAGGCGTATCACAAGTCGCATCCGGATAAGCCGGTGATGGGCACGGAAACAGTGAGCGCGGTGGGCACGCGCGGGATTTACGTTACTGATCCCAAGAAGGGGTACGTGGGCTCGTACGATCCGTACACCACGACGGGCCGCGCTTCAGCGGAAGGCTGGTGGAGCTTCTGCGATGCGCGCGAGTGGATGTCCGGCGGCTTTGTGTGGACGGGCTTCGATTATCGCGGTGAACCGTCGCCCAATCAGTGGCCGAATATCAGCTCGCAGTACGGCATCGTCGACACCTGTGGGTTTCCCAAGGACTCGTTTTTCTATTACCAGTCGTGGTGGACAGAAAAGCCGGTGCTGCATCTGTTTCCGCACTGGAACTGGACGGGGATGGAGGGCAAGGAGATTGCGGTCTGGGTGTATTCGAACCTGGACAAGGTGGAACTGTTGGTCAACGGCAAGAGCCTGGGCACGAAGGATGTGAAGAAGGATTCGCACGTGGCGTGGGATGTGCCGTACGCTCCGGGGTCGATTGAGGCGCGCGGCTTCAAGGGCGGCCAGGTCGTGATGACGGAGAAGCGCGAGACCACCGGGCCGGCGGCGAAGCTGGTGATGACCGCGGATCGCAAAGAGATTTCCGCGGACGGCGAGGACGTGGCGATGTTCGCGATTGCCGTTCAGGATGCGCAGGGACGCGTGGCGCCGATCACCGATAACGAGGTGACGTTCCGGGTTTCCGGTTCAGGAAAGCTGATCGGCACGGGCAATGGCGATCCTACGGACCATGAGTCGGACAAAGGCAGCTCGCGGAAGGCGTTCTCCGGCTATTGCATGGCGATTGTGCAGGCGACGAAGACGGCGGGAGAGATTTCGGTCGAGGCGACATCGCCGGGACTTGCTCCAGCGACAGTTACGATTGCTGCGAAGAGCGTGACATTGCGCCCGCAAGCGCCGGTGTGGGAGCGCGAGATACCGACGGGATCCGGCGTGACCGGACTGTGGCGACCGATGCCGCAGGAGACGAATGAGCTGATGTCGTTCCTGGGAGTGGGTGGAAGCATGGTCTTCACGCTGCGCCAGGACGGCAGCAGCCTGACCGGCACCGTGGAAGGCACTGGAAGAAGCTTCACCGGCGGCAACGATGTGCCGACGCCGATTACTGAGGGTAAAGTTGACGGCGACCGGATCTCGTTCAAGGCGGGCAGAAATGACTTTTCCGGCACGGTGAAAGCGGATCGGATCGAGCTGGAGCGGAATATTACGTTTCCCTTCAAGTTGCCGCAGCCTGCGAAAGAAGAGGCAAACCGTCCGGCAGTGGGGCCGCCGCCGGATGGGTCTGATCCGTCGATCGGCTCGTGGCGGATTCCGAAGAGTGTGTCGATGGTGCTGCAGCGCGTGCAGCGGTAGTCATTGGCATGCCGTGGCCGATGAGTGCATTGGCCTGGAGGCAACACCAGGAAGCCATTGGAGGAGAGTCCCCACGCTGGACGACTTTCCCGCATTACCCCTGGTCTTGACGACCGCGTTTGAGGTATTCGCCAGGGCTGGCCCCGACAACTCGCTTGAACGCCTTGCTGAACGCAGCGTCGGACTCGTAACCGACCGACCGAGCGACGCCTATGAGCTTTTTGTCACGCTGTTCGAGTAACTGCATCGCCTTCTGCATCCGCCACTCGGTTACATATTCCAGTGGTGTTTGTCCGAGTAGCTCTTTGAAACGTGCTGCGAATGCGGAGCGAGACATGCCCGCCGCTACGGCCAGGGATTCGACCGTCCAGGGTGTATTCACACTGTCGTGAATGGCACTCAGGGCAGTGCCTATTTGAGGATCGAAGATCGCACGAAGCCATCCTTTATTGCGTTCTGATCCCGACGCGATATGCGCCCGGAGCACCTGGATAAACAGAACCTCGGCCAGCCGGCTCGCGACCACTTCAGATCCCGGCGCCTGTTCTGCCATTTCCGAAGCCAGCGCCTGCACTGTGTTGTGAAGAGCAAGCGTGCGTGCCTCATCGGCCTTCATCAGAATGAAGCTCGGCAGCAACTGAGTGATCGGCTTCAGGCTGGCGCGATCAAAACTCAAAGAACCACAGACGATGGTCGTCGGTGCGCCGCCACCTCCATAAAGAGCGACATTGCCGTTGGCCCTGGCGCCGATCTCGCGGAAACTCCACTTCGGACGCGTCCGCGGGCTGTCGCGCAAGACAATCGAAGTCCCCTTAGCCAGCAAAAAGCAATCGCCACCGGTGAGGGGAATCGGGTCCGCAATCCCTTCCACACTCAGCCAGCAGTTGCCGCGCGAAAGCATGGCGAAGTGCGCCAAATCTGTGGGTGACGTCTTTTTGTCGGAAGGCGTGACTTTTTCTTCGGTCTGATTTTCCTGTTTTACGCCCCACGGGGCTGTGGCTTCGAGCCTGTGCAGACCGAAAGCGGTTACGTGCATCGTTCTGAAGATGTCTGTTATCGGGTCCAACTTAGCCTCCATCTGCACTCGAAAGCCATAGTGTTCCGTGAGGACTGTACGAAACTGCGCAGCTTGCTTGTCGGACAAGCAGCTTCAGGTAGATGAGGCCTCAACCAGCACGGACACTCTCCTTCCTTCCGGCGTCACAACTCCTACACTCCTTTTCCGCCAGCCGCGCGTGCCAGCCCCATCAAAAGGTGCAAAACAGCTCAGTTGAGCTCTTCTTCTGGACGAATGGACAAAAGATTAGGACTCTAGAGCAGTTCTCGTCCGCCGCCAAAGAATCTAGCTTAGTGTACCGAATGCTTCACACATTCCGAAGGGAGCAAGTATGGGAAAGCTTCAAGGGAAGGTTGCAGTCATCACGGGTGGGGCTACCGGCATCGGCCGCGCCGCAGCAAAGCGCTTCATCGAGGAGGGCGCCATCGTCTTCATCTTCGGCCGCCGGCAGGCAGAGCTCGACGCCGCTGTGGCCGACCTCGGGCCCAACGCCCGCGCAGTGAAGGGCTCGATCTCCGATCTGGCCGACCTCGACCGACTCTACGCGGCGGTGAAGGCCGAGCGCGGAACCCTCGACATCGTCTTCGCCAATGCCGGGGCGGGAAGCCCGCTTCCGCTCGGCAAGATCACCGCCGAGCACATTGACGAAACCTTCGACACCAATGTGAAGGGTACGATCTTCACGGTCCAGAAGGCGCTGCCGCTGATGGGCAAGGGCGGTTCGATCATCCTGACCGGCTCGAGCGCCGGCACCACGGGCGCCCCGACAATGAGCGTCTACAGCGCGAGCAAGGCGGCAGTGCGCAACCTCGCGCGGACCTGGGCGGAGGACCTGAAGGGCACCGGCATCCGGGTAAACGTGCTGTCGCCCGGGGCGACGGCGACCGAACTCGCGAAGGCAGCGCTGGGCGAGGAGGGCCAGAAGGTCTACGCCTCGATGACTCCGCTCCAGCGCATGGCCGATCCGGCGGAGATCGGGGCGGCGGCGGCCTTTCTCGCGTCGGATGACAGCAGCTTCATGACTGCCAGCGAGCTCGCCGTCGACGGCGGCCTGGCGCAAATCTGACGCGCTGCGCCCGGCCGCAAATTCAACATAAAAGACAACGAAAAACAAAAAGGAAAAACATATGAGTCATAGCCATGGACAAAACTTGGCGGGAAAAATTGCGGTTATCACAGGCGGAAGCAGCGGGATTGGCTTGGCCACGGCCAAGCGCTTCGTGGAAGAAGGTGCGCACGTCGTGATCACTGGGCGACGAGAGAAAGAGCTGAAGGAGGCCGCAGCCTTCATCAAGAGAAACGTTACGACGGTCGTGGGCGACGTGTCGCGCTTGGAAGATCTGGACCGGCTCTATGCCGTCGTGAAAGAGAAACATGGTCACATCGACGTACTCTTCGCGAACGCGGGCGCGGGGACAATCGCACCGCTCGCGATGGCTACTGAGGCACATTTTGATCAGACCTTCGACGTGAACGTGAAGGGGCTGTTCTTTACGGTGCAGAAGGCCCTTCCCCTCTTCAAAGACGGCGGTTCGATTATCCTGAACTCTTCGGTCTCGAACGTGTTGGGGCTGCCAGGATTTAGCGCCTACGCCGCGAGTAAGGCGGCTGTGCGCAACTTCGCGCGCGCCTGGACTCTGGAGCTGAAAGACCGCAAGATCCGCGTGAATTCGATGAGCCCCGGGCCAATCGAGACCCCCGCCTTAGAGACAACGACGGGCCTTACCGCTGAACAGGCCGAGCAAGCGGCCGCCCAGTTTTCCTCGCAGATCCCAATGGGTCGCAGGGGCAAGCCTGAGGAAATCGCGGCCGCCGTCACGTTCCTCGCCTCCGATGAAAGTTCTTTCATCACCGGCGTGGATCTCGCCGTCGATGGAGGCATGGCGCAGGTCTAACCCCGGCGCGGTCGCTTCTCGAACTTTAGTTCTTACACGAGATCGGAGAAACATTATGAGCTATGCGATTGTAGGATTCGGCAAGATAGGCCAGGCACTCGCCCACGCCTTTGCCCGTAAGAACATCGAAGTCACCGTCGCGAGTCGTCGGTCGGCCGAGGCCTTGGCGCCGGAGGCTCGGGCAATTGGACCCACGGTCGTCGCCAAGTCGCTGCGGGATGCACTCGAGGCCGACACAATCATCCTGGCGGTCCCGTTCGGGGAGCATCGTGAGATTGCGAAGGCCCTGCCGAGTTGGAAAGGCAAGACGGTCATCGATGCGATGAACTCGTTTCCAGTCCCACCTGAGGAACTGGACGGCCTTCCGTCCTCCGCCTTCGTTGCGAAGTCGTTCACCGGCGCTAAGGTCGTGAAGGGTTTCAATCACCTGGTTGCGGCCACCCTGGCTACCGATCCGGTCGTCGAGGGCGGCCACCGGGTCGTCTTTCTGTCGAGCGACGACGAGGACGCGATCGCTCCCGTGGCGGATTTGGCCAGACAACTCGGGTTCGCCCCCGTCAAGCTGGGAAAGCTCAACGAAGGTGGCGCGCTGGTGCACGCACGCGGCAAGACCTGGGGTCTGCTCATCTTCCAGGATTTGTTCAAGAAACAGCAGTAGTCGATTTACGACCGCGTGATTTGGCCCTAGGAGAAGGATTCCAAAACGTCCGATTCAGATCGGACACGATCCGATCTGAGGGAAAGAGATTTCGATGAGCATCGAAAAGAATGTCCAGATCGTGAAGGATTTTTTTTCAGCATTGGGCAGCCGCGACAAGCAAGCTCTGCTTTCGTTGGTTGCCGAAGACATTGAGTGGATTGTCCCGGGCGAGGACTGGCCGCTGGCCGGCACGCACCGCGGGCACGCGGGGTTGGAGAATGTACTTCAGAAGGCCAACGAAGAGGTCGAGACGGCATACCCACAGCCCCCCGAGTTCATCGCGCAAGGAGACCGGGTTCTGGTGGTCGGCTTTGCTACGGGGAAGATCAAAGCCACGAATAGGACGTTTGAGGACCACTGGGTCTTCGACATCACCGTTCGAGATGGCAAAGTGACGAACATCCGGGAGTACGTCGACACGCAGGCACTGGCGCGGGCCTCCGAGATGGATGCAAGCCCCAGGCCCTGACTCGTCGACACCGCGGCGAAGATGGGCCAGGATTATTGTTCAACTGATATTTCGCGGCTTACGTTTCTCTGTCGCCTCCAGCAGCGCGTGCGGCTCGCCAATCAGGCCGTACCCCAAAGCGAGAGTGGTGGCGCGCGAAGCGCTGCAGCCCAGGCACTCGCGAAGACTATTTGCCGCCGCGAGGATGTCGTCAGAAGTTGCGGCGAAGAAGGAGACGGATTCGAGTCCTCCTTCGCCTGGTTTAAGCGGGTCCAGCTTATCTACCGTGATGCGGTAGTGGTGCGGCATCGGGTTACGCCTTCTCGATCTCGCGGGCGGCGTTGTCGATGACCTCGACGATGCGGCTGCGCTGCTCGGGAGTGAGATTGCCCTGACGCATGCCCAGCGCCATGCGGAAGTTCTGAATGGCGCGCATGATTTGCGGATCACGCTCGGAGGGGCGACCGGCGTTGCCGATGCCGGCAAGACGGCTCAGGATGGCGTCGAGCAGACTGCGGTTCTCTTCGAGCTCCCGCTTCCCTTCTTCGGTGATGGTGTAGAGCTTGCGGGTGCCCTCGGTAGTAACGGTGGCGAGACCGGTCTCTTCGAAGAGGGTGAGCATGGGGTAAATGATGCCGGGGCTGGGCGAGTACAAGCCGCCGAATTTGTCTTCGATGGCCTTGATGAGCTCGTAGCCGTGGCGAGGCTGTTCGGCGATGAGGTCGAGCAGAAGGTAGCGGAGGTCGCCGGAGCCGAAAAGGCGTCCAAGGCCGCCGCGTCTGCCCCAGCGCTCGCCTTCTCCGAAGGGACCGCCGAATGGTCCGGTAAAGGGGCCGCGTCCCCGGAAATGACGTTCCTCACGGGCGCGGTCGCATCCGTGGGCTTCTCTGAAGTGTTCTTTGAGTTGTTCGAATGGGTATCTCATGGTTTGTAGTATCAAGATATATCTTAGAGCTGTCAAGACTGAACTTAAATATAAAAGTGTTCCACGTGGAACACTCGATGACACTTGACCGTGGACCTGCGACGCAGTAGGCAAGTTCCGGCATTGGGTCGCTTCGTCTCAGGGTGCTCCGTCAGGGCCGAGGATTGCGCGTCTTCGAAAGTGTCGTCTGCGAGGCGCAGGAAAGGGCTGCAGTTTGTTCGCAGTAGCGCAAACTCCATATTTCTCAGGCCGTTATAATCAGCCTAGCCAGTATGTCCGCGACCGCCAGCCAACCGATTCCTAGAACCCACGGCAAAAGCCGGATCAAAGCCGCGACCCGCAAGCTGCGCGAGCTGGGCATTGTGGGACATGCGCTGGCCTCCACCCACCACGTGGTCATGGCGCAGATCGTGCCCATGCGCTTCTGCAATCTCTCCTGCGCCTACTGCAACGAGTACGACAAGGTTTCCGAGCCGGTCCCCATCGACGAGATGCTTCGCCGGATCGACCATCTGGCCCGGCTGGGCACCAGCATCATCACCATTTCGGGCGGCGAGCCGCTGACCCATCCCGATCTGGACCAGGTCATCGCGCGCATCCGTCACCACGGACGCCTTGCCGGCATGATCACCAACGGCTACTTTCTGATGCCGGATCGAATCGAACGTCTAAACCAGGCCGGTCTGGACCACATGCAGATCTCGATCGACAACGTGCAGCCCGATGAGATCTCGAAGAAATCGCTCAAAGTTTTGGACAAGAAGCTGCAGTTCCTGGCCGAGTATGCGGACTTCCACGTCAACATCAACTCGGTTGTCGGCGGCGGCATCAAGAACCCGCAGGACGCGCTCACCATCGGCCACCGCGCGCTGGAGCTTGGGTTCACCTCGACCATCGGGATCATCCACGACGGCAGCGGGCAGTTGAAGCCGCTGGGCGGCGAGGAGCGGCGCGTTTACTACGAGATGACGAAGCTCGAAAAGAAGAACTACTCGCGCTTCAACCACTTTCAGGAAGCTATCGCGAACGGCCAGCCCAACGACTGGCGCTGCCGCGCGGGCTCACGCTACATCTATGTCTGCGAAGACGGGCTGGTGCACTATTGCTCGCAGCAGCGCGGCTTTCCCGGCACGCCGCTCGCCGACTACACCCAGGCCGACCTCGACCGCGAGTTCCTGACCGAGAAGACCTGCGCGCCCAACTGCACGGTCTCCTGCGTGCACCAGATTTCCTACATCGACCACTGGCGCGCGCCGCAGAACCGGACTACGACACCACACGGCGATCATGCGGATCATACTTCGGATCTGGTGAATATCGAGCTGTAGACGCGCGGGGATACAGTGGGTGCCCCACATCTCGCAGAGGTGTGGGTTTAAGGCTACGTTTAATCTGGTCAATCTCGGCTGGAGCGTGCGCAATGATTGATTCATCGAACAACATGGCGGACGACCCTGAGCGCACCCGCGCCAAAGAAGCGATCAAGATATCTGCAAGAGTGATAGGAGTATGCGCTGCAGCCTTCGTCGTATTTGCGCAGGCCGGTTTCGGCCCTTCCTACCTTGATTCAGCAGGAAAAGCGATCTTCGGGACTGGAATTGTATTTGTTCCGATATTTTTTCTGAATCGAGATGTCTTTCGCTCTAGATCAGGACAAGTGCTGGGGATGTTGTTCTTGACGTTTCACGCGCTTCTCGTCCTCCATACATTCGGAAGACTTCAAGAGATAAGTTTCATAGTCTTAGCTCCAATTTGTCTCGTTGAGTGCGTGACGTTCAGCCTTCCGCTCATGCTGATTCGAAAGCGTCACAGCGGCATACTGGTATTGAGGCGGCGAGGTAGGGCAGAACTACTGCGTCTGTTTGAGCCGCGCTTCCGGCAGAATGGGCTGGAACAGCTCGATGGGATTGCCTGATGGATCCTCGACGAGAATTTGTTTCCCGCCCACTCCGGTCACAATCTCGTTGCGAAATTCGAAGCCTCCTTAGGCGGGATCGGGGAGGAGCGGCCAGAAAAACGATTCTTTAGGTCCACGCCGATGCATCTGACAAGATGTTGCACTAAATGATTCCAAAAGTTACCGCGAGTTACTCAGTAGTTTGGTAAGTGTTACCGCATCAATGTTTTTCTGCGGCGATATCAGGGTATGTTGTGGACATGCGGTGATGTTCTCGCTGCGCACTGGTGCTGGGTCTTTCGGGGGAGGGACTTAGCACCAAGGTGCTGCGGGTTCATCACCGCCGCATTTCTTCTGTTCGATTGCTGCACTTGTGGGGGGAAGAGTCCGAGATGAAGGCCATTGAACTCGCACACGCGCTAGAGCAGTCCAGAGCGATCCCTTTAGACCAGATCGCCTCGATCGCCATGGACCATAAGCGGCAGCTCGCCTTTGTCCAGCTCCACACCGGCACCGAAGTCCAGTTAGAGGCTTCCGGCTACGGCGACCTGATCCAGAAGCTCACCGAGCTCTACTCCGGCAGCTTTAACGCCTAGCTCAGCAGAGCGGCCTTCGCCCGCTTCCCTGCCCGCACCACAATTTTTCCCGGCACACTCACCCGCGCATGCGTGCCCTGCACCGGCTCGCCGTCCAGCTTGACCGCGCCCTGCTTCACCAGGCGCCCAGCCTCCGCGGCGGATGCCGCAAGCCCAAGCCGGACCAGCAGCTTGTCCAGCCGGATTGCGCCTGTCTCGGCCGTCCAGCCGGCGTCGCCGGCCGCGACTGCTACTTCTTCCAGATCGTCCGGGGTCTCGTCGCGCTGGAACTGCTTTGCCCAGTTTTCATCGGCGCGCTCAGCCGCTTCTTCGCCGTGGAAGCCGGCGACGATGGTCCGCGCCAGGCGCTTTTTCACGTCCATCGGGTGCTGGGCGCCGCTCTCGACCGCGGCCTTCATCTGGTCGACCTCGCTCTGCTTCAGGTCGGTGAGCAGTGTCCAGTAGCTCCACATCAGGGTGTCGGAGATGGACATGAGCTTGCCGTACATCTCGCCCGGCGGCTCGTGGATGCCAATGGCGTTGTTCAGCGACTTCGACATCTTCTGCACGCCGTCCAGGCCCTCGATGATCGGCGTCATCAAGACGATTTGCGGAGGCTGCCCATAATGTCGCTGCAGCTCGCGGCCGATTTGCAGGTTGAACCTCTGGTCCGTGCCGCCCAGCTCCACATCGGCCTTCAGCGCGACAGAATCGTAGCCTTGCGAGAGTGGATAGAGCAGCTCGTGCAGGGCGATGGGCTTTTCTTCCTGGAAGCGCTTGTGGAACTCCTCGCGCTCCAGCATCTGGGAGACGGTGAAATGCGCGGCGAGGCGGATGATGCCCTCGAAGCCGAGCGTGCCCAGCCACTCGGAGTTGAAGCGGACTTCGGTCTTATCGCGATCGAGGATGCGGAAGACCTGGTCGGTGTAGGTCTTCGCATTGGCGTCGATCTGTTCGCGGGTGAGCGGCTTGCGGGTCAGCGACCGGCCTGAGGGGTCGCCGATGAGCGTGGTGAAGTCGCCGACCAGGAAGATGACCTGGTGGCCGAGGTCCTGGAAGTGCTTGAGCTTGCGCATGAGCACGGTGTGGCCGAGGTGCAGGTCGGGCGCGGTGGGGTCAAATCCGGCCTTGACGCGGAGGGGCCGGCCGGTTTTGCGCGACTCTTCGAGGCGCTCACGCAGATCGGAGACGCGAATGATCTCCGCCGCGCCCTTCTGGAGGTAGTCAAGCTGTTCGTCGACGGGGAGGAAGCTATTGGGAGATGAGCTATCAGGCATGCGTGCAGACAGTATAGGGTCCCGTGCGGCAGCCAGCGTCACGCCCCAGCTTCGAAGGCCATCTAACGATTACAGGGGACCAGGCGTATCAAGACAAATGACCATGCGGTTGAAGAGGCCATCCTGAAGCTGCTCAACCAGCGTGGCCAGGGCCGGACGATCTGCCCTTCAGAGGCAGCCCGGGCAATTTCGGGAAGCGACGTGCGTGCCGCCTGGGAGCCGTTGATGGAGTCCGTGCGCGCTGCAGCAGAAAGGCTAGTAGCTGAAGGACAAATCGCAATCACGCAGCGCGGAAGAATTGTTGATCCTAAGCATGTCAAAGGCCCCATTCGATTGCGCAAGCGATGATCTGCGATGGGATGTGTATACGGGATAAAGGAAGCCATCCCGCTGCATACTATCCGCATGGATGCCGAGAGCACACGCGCCTTTTTGTTGAAGTTGCCTTTCGTCGAGGAGACGCTGCAATGGGGCAACAACCTGGTCTTCTGGGTGGGCGATAAGGCGGTTGGCGGGAAGATGTTTGCGCTGATCGATCTGGACGGTGATGGCCGGGCTGTGATGTCGTTTGCAGCGGGTCCGGAGGGTGCGGCGGAGCTGTTGGAAGTGGACGGCATCATTCCTGCGCCGTATCTGGCGCGGGCGCACTGGGTGGCGCTGGAGCGCTGGGATGCGCTGCGAAAAAGCGAACTGGAGGCGCGGCTGCGCGCGTGCGCGCGAGATCGTCGAGGCAAAGCTGCCGAAGCGCACGCGCGAGGTGCTGGCGATGCCGGGCGGCGAGCGGCGAAAGCTGATCGCTGTACGCAAGAAGGAACTGGCGAAGCAGGGAAAGTCGGCCTAGCCGAACAAAGTTGCGTGGCCGCTGCGAGTTCGGTAGCGTCCTGATATGCAATCCGCTGATGTACCGGCCCTGACACTGAATGGAAAGGTTGCGCTGATCACCGGCGGAGCGCGCGGGATCGGCGCGGCTGCGGTGCGGCTCTTTCGCCAGGCGGGCGCGCAGGTCGCCTTCAACTACCGCGCCGCGAAGGACCGTGCCGAGGCGCTGGCCGTCGAGTGCGGCGGCGACACTGTCTGCCGCGCCTTCGCGATGGAACTGGATTCGGCGGAGGCAGGACGGAAGCTGGTGGAGCAGACGATTGCTGCTTTCGGACGGATCGATTGCCTGGTGGTGAATCATGGCATCTGGCCGCCGGACGATGCACCGATTGCCGCGATGGCCGACGAGCAATGGCGGCGCACGCTGAATGTGAACCTGGACAGCGTCTTCGGGCTGGTGCAGGCAGCCGTCGCTGCCATGCAGCAGCAAGATACGTCCAAGGGAGAGGCGCGGGGGCACGTGGTACTGGTGAGCTCGACTGCTGGACAGCGCGGCGAGGCCTTCCATGCCGACTACGCAGTGACGAAGGGCGCATTGATTTCCCTGACCAAGAGCCTGTCGAGCGAGCTGGCACCGCAGGGCATCTACGTGAACTGCGTGGCGCCCGGGTGGGTGGACACGGAGATGGCAGCGCCGGCGCTGGCAACGGAAGCGGGACGGGCGAAGATCTTCGGAACGATTCCGCTGGGCCGCGTGGCGCGGGTGGAGGAGGTGGCGGCGCCTATCCTGTTTCTATGCACGCCATGGGCAGGATTCATCAGCGGCGAGGTATTGAATGTGAACGGTGGCGCGGTGCTGGTGGGATGACGATACGGCGAGCGGGAGTCTTCCTGATATTGGTCCTGTGCGGCGGTCTGGCGCTGCACGCGCAGGCGGATACCGATCCAACCGCCGCGGCCGAGCAGACAGAAGGCGAAGGCGCTGCTGCAGCAGATGATTCAGGCGCTGGGCGGCGATGCGTGGCTGAACGCGCCGGGGTATGAGCTGATCGGGCGCACTTCCGGCTTTTACCAGGGCAAGCCTACGGGCGCGATTACGGACTTCTTTGATTACCACCAGCCGCCGGACAAAGAGCGGGTGGAGCTGGGGAAGAAGCGGCAGGTCTACGAGTTTTTCATCGGCGACCAGGGCTGGGAGGTTACATACAAGGGCAAACGCGTGCTGCCCAAAGACGAGATGGATGACTACCTGCGGCGGCGCAATCACTCTGTGGATGCGGCGGCGCGGGTGTGGATCAAGGACCCTGGAGCGCTTTATCTCTACGGCGGTCAAGAGCAGGTGGAGCGCCGCCTGGCGGACAAGATCACGATCCTCTCCTCCACCAACGACAACCTGACACTGGACCTGGACGCGAGCACGCATCTGCCGGTGCGGCGCAGCTTTGAGTGGCGCGACCCGCTGTATAAGGACAAGAACGTCGAGGGCGAGGAGTACGACGACTACCATAAATTCAACGGCGTCTCGACGCCGTTCTCCGTCACGCGCTATCACAACGGCGATATGACGAACCAGCGGTTCCTCTACAACGTGGTGTATGGAGGGGCGCTGCCGCCGGAGATGTTTGATGTTGACGCGGCGGTACGCAAGTTGAAGAAGTAAGCGCCGTTGCCGCTTAGAGATGCGCTACACAGCTATATATAATCGTTCTCCGTATGACCACGGAGAATATACCCCCCGCAGCTCCTCTCGGTATCACCGAGATCATGGAGATTCTGCCGCATCGCTATCCATTTCTTCTGATCGATCGCGTTGTGGAGCTGGTGCGGATGAAGCGCATCGTTGCGATCAAGAACGTCACGATCAACGAGCCGTTCTTTCAGGGGCACTTCCCTACGTATCCG
Organism: uncultured Acidobacteriaceae bacterium; assembly: GCA_963758545.1. Lineage (GTDB taxonomy): Bacteria > Acidobacteriota > Terriglobia > Terriglobales > Acidobacteriaceae > KBS-83. The sequence continues at coordinate 707,402 of CAVWVY010000004.1, forward strand.
ATCATGCCGGGCGTTCTGATGGTGGAAGCGATGGCACAGGCGGGCGGCGCGCTGCTACTGACCGAGGTGCCGGACCGCGACGACAAGCTGATGGTCTTTACCGGGATCGATCAGGCACGCTTCCCCGCGCCCGTAGTTCCAGGTGACCAGGTGCGCATCGAAGTAGAGGTGCTGAAGTGGAGCCGCCGCGGCGCCACAATGCGCGGCAAAGCTCACGTGGATGGCAAGCTGGTGTGCGAGGCCGAGATCAAGTGTCTGGTGGTGCCGCGCGCCACGCGTAAGGCAGAGTCGCAGGAGACGGCTGCGCTGGCCGGGGCCGCTGCCGAGTGAGCATTCACCCCACCGCGCTGGTTGAGACCGGCGCTGTCATCCCCGCTTCCGCAACCGTTGGCCCGTACTGCACGGTGGGCGCCAACGTGGTGCTGGGCGAGGGCTGCGAACTGGTGTCTCATGTCGTGCTGGATGGCCACGCGACGCTGGGAGCGGGATGCCGCGTGTACAGCTTTGCCGCCGTGGGTGTTGCGCCGCAGGATTTGAAATATGCAGGCGAGCCGACGGCTGTAGAGATTGGCGAGCGAACGGTAATCCGGGAATGCGTCACCATCTCGCGCGGGACTGCAGGCGGAGGCGGCACGACACGCGTCGGCAGCGATTGCCTGATCATGGCGTATGCGCACATCGGCCACGATTCGACGATTGGCGACAACTGCATCCTGGCGAACGGCGCCACGCTGGCCGGGCACGTGACGGTAGAGGAGTGGGCGACGGTGGGCGCGCTGTGTCCCGTGCACCAGTACTGCCGCATCGGCCGCCACGCTTATGTCGGCGGCGGCACAACCATCACACAGGATGTGCTGCCCTTCTCGCTGACTTCAGCCAAGCGCGAGACACATGCTTACGGGCTGAACAAGGTCGGGCTGGAGCGGCGCGGCTTTACGCGGGAACAACTGCGCGCGCTGCAGCATGCCTACCGGCTGCTGCTGGCCTCGAAGCGGAACACCTCGCAGGCGCTGGATGCTCTGCGCGCCGAAGCCAGCTCGTGCGAAGAGGTCGCGTACCTGCTGCGTTTCGTCGAAAGCAGCGAACGCGGTGTGCTGAAGTAGTTGCGATGGCGAACGATCTGCACCGATTCGCAAGAGCCGCAGGGGCCGCAACAGCCGCTGGGCCTGATTGCCGGCAACGGACGATTTCCTTTCCTGCTGCTCGATGCAGCGCGCGCTCACGGACGCCGGGTGGTGGTGGCGGCGATCCGCGAAGAGACCGACGCGGCGATGAATGCACGCGCTACCGAGGACGCTGGGACGACGGTGTACTGGCTCTCCCTGGGCGAGCTGTCGCGGCTGATCGAGACATTCCAGAGCGAGGGCGTAACGCAGGCCGTGATGGCCGGCCAGGTGAAGACACAAGCAGATTTTTTCGAGCATCCGGCCGGACTGGCGGCTGGCGAAACTGTTGCTGAATCTGCGCACGCGCAATACGGACATGCTGCTGGGCGCGATCGCCAAAGTGCTGAGCGATGAAGGCATCGAGCTGATCTCGTCCACTTCATTCCTGGAGCCGCTGCTGGCGCCGGCCGGCGTGTTGACCGAGCGCGCCCCAAACGAACAGGAGCGCAAGGACATGGTGTATGGCCGCGAGGTAGCGGCGGCGCTGGCCGGCTATGACATCGGGCAGACCGTGGTGATCGCGGCCCAGGCCTGTGTGGCGGTAGAGGCGATGGAGGGCACAGACGCGACGATTGCACGCGCGGGCGCGCTGATGCGGACGCTGGAGGATGAAGCCTCCACGCTGGAGCGCAGCCTGACGGTGGTGAAGATCGCAAAGCCGAAGCAGGATATGCGCTTCGATGTGCCGGTGATCGGGGAATCCACCATTGCGGCCATGGTTGAGGCGCGCGCGACGTGCCTGTCGCTGGAGGCAGGACGGACGTTGATCTTCGATCGCGCTGCGGTTGTTGAGGCCGCCGATGCCGCAGGCATCACAATCGTGGCCGAGCCGTTGAGATAAAGCGGGCGGGCCTCCCGGCGATCGAATCTTCACGTAATTGTCACTTTCGCCGGATGCCCCGGCAGGCAGCCGCGGAGAAATGCTCTAATGAGTACGCCCCCATTGGAGGAGGTGTATCGATGTCCACGTCACGTTTTGCAGTTCTGGCTGCTCTGGTGATCGCCGCGATTGCCAGTGTGTTTGCCGTGCGCAGCGCGCGCGCGGCGGATGATGCGGTGCCCACGGTGGGACAAGAGGCCCCGAGTTTTTCCCTGCCCTCACAGGAAGGCACGCCAGTGAGCCTCGATCAATATCGCGGCAAGTGGGTAGTGCTGTATTTCTATCCTAAGGACATGACCTCCGGCTGCACGATGGAGGCGCACAAGTTTCAGGAAGACCTTCCGAAGTACCAGCGGGACAATGCGGTGATCCTGGGCGTGAGCGTGGATTCGGTGGCGAGCCATAAGACGTTCTGCACCAAGGATGGCCTGAGCTTCAAACTGCTCTCCGATGAACAGAAGTCGACGGTTTCGAAGTATGGCTCGCTCGGCAATTACATGGGCATGAAGATCGCCAAACGGAACACATTCCTGATCGATCCTGAAGGAAAGATCGCCAAGGTGTGGACCGGCGTGGATCCTTCGAATCACAGCACCGAAGTGCTGGCGGCGCTGGCGGATCTGGAAAAGAAGAACGGCTAAGCTAAGCGGCAGAGTGCAGACGCAAAAAAGCCCGGCGGGATGCCGGGCTCTTTTGCTTGCCTCGTACTGCGGTTGAACTACTTTTTCTTTGTTGCCTTCTTGGCGGCCTTCTTGGTGGATTTCTTCTTTGCCGCTTTTTTGGTTGCCTTCTTAGCCGACTTCTTCGCCGACTTCTTCTTTGCTGCTTTCTTTACTGCCAATTGAGTACCTCGCTTCGTGGATTTATTACGTGCGCCCTTTTTACCGGCAGCCTTTTTGGCCGCCTTACCGCCGCTGCGGGCGCTGCTACTTTTCTTCGCGGCAGATTTCCTGGAACTCTTCTTCGCTGCCTTCTTGGCAGGAGCCTTCTTTGCTGCCTTCTTGGCTGGAGCTTTCTTCGCCACTTTTTTGGCTACAGCTTTTTTGGCAGGCGCTTTCTTTGCGGGCGTCTTCGCTACAGGAGTGCTCACTCTGGATGGTGCTGGTGGAGGTGCGCCATAGCCTTCATCTTCGTGAGTATCTTCGTCCGAAGAGCCTGGCACACTGATTTCTTCATCTTCTTCGTCTTCGTCGATCTCCTCTTCCAACTCATCCGAGTAGTCTTTGCCCTCGGGTTCGTGTTCACCATCGTCGTACGCTGCTAAGAGCTTCCGTTCGTCCTGCATCTGTTCGCCTCCGGCATTTCACTCATCGTTGGCTTCGCTTGTGGGCAGCGAGCGCAAATATCGACCACTCCACCTGCGGCGCGGATTATAGCAACAGGATGCAACGGTCTGCTACTGAACGCAAGCGAGAAACGCTTGCGCATGGTGCGAAATCGACCATTGCAGATCGCGTTTCGCTGCATCGAGGCACGTTGCCTGGCGCTGCTTCGCGATCATGCTTAGTTCTGATGCGGCTTTTTCTTGGGACTGGTATGGGATTGTCCGGACTTGGACGCAGCGTGCGTAGCGCGTCCACGCCTCTTGCCGCGTTTGCCTCGAGCGGATGCGGAAACGTGCGCCGGCTCGGCCACAAACAGCGTCTGGCCAGGCCGAATGGTGCCGGAACGGAGATGGTTCCAGCGGCGCAACTGTTCGGTGGTGACGTTGAAGCGGTCAGCGAGCGTGACCAGGGTGTCTTCGCGTTCCACGCGATAGCGCGCGCTGCTGCGCTGTGTGCCGGAGACCGCCGCCGCGGGAATGATGAGCGCATCTTCCCCGGAGATATCGGTATCCGCATCGAGCTGGTTCACGAAGGCTATATCCGTCGCGGAGACGTGGTAGGTCTTTGCGAGCGACTGCAGGGTGTCCTCCGGCTGCACGCGGTGATACCGCCATGCTGTGCGCTTGTCGGAAGGAATCTCGGCAATGGCCTCCATGAAGCCCGCCTTGGAGCCCTGCGGCAGATGGAGATCGTAGGGCTCGTCGGGAGGCGTCATCATGCGCAGGAGGCTGGGATTGAGACCGACGATCTGCTGTACAGGCACGTTGACGATGTCGGCGACGAGGCGGAGGTCGATGGAGCCATTGACGGTCACGGTGTCGTCGTCGACGGGTGGATCGGCGTTGAGATCGGTAAGGCCGTACCGTGTCGGATTCTTCGCCATGATGGCGGCGGCCAAGATGATGGGGACGTAGTTCTTAGTCTCCTGCGGAAGATTGTTTCGCCTGTAGAGCTCCCAGAAGTCGGCATACCCGGTGCGCTGTACGGCGCGCTGCACGTTGCCCGGACCCCAGTCGTAGGCGGCCATGGCCAGGTACCAGTCGCCGAACTGCTGGTAATTTTTCTTGATCTCGCGCGCGTAGGCCCGGGTGGATTTCTCCGGATCGAAACGCTCATCGACCCAGCCATTGCGCTCCAGCCCGTAGGCGCCGCGGAAACCCATGAACTGCCACATGCCGGCTGCGCCGGAACGGCCATTGACGGCCTGTACCTGGAAGCCTGATTCGGCGATGGCCTGATAGATGAGATCGGCGGGGACGCCTTCTTCACGCAGGGTGCGCTCGATGAGGTCCTTGTAACGGCCGGCACGGCGCAGCGAGCTGATGATGGTATTGCGGCCGGTGGTGGTGTTGGAGAAGTAGCCGATGTAGCTGGTGACCGCGTCGTTGATGACCAGCGGCAGGTCGGACTGCGTGGTCTTGAGTTCGGCTTCAGCGGCGGCGCGAATGTTGGGATCGACGGGGAAGGTCACGTCGTTCGCAACGCCGACCGGCGTCTGCTCCATGGGCGGGGTAAAGCCGTTGCCCTGTTTGAGCGCATCCATCTCGAGTGCGTTGATGGAGTCGACGATGTGCTCGAATTCGTCGCCGAGCTGCGGGCTGGTCTTGAGATCGAGGCCGCTGGAGAGCATGGTGTCGACGGCGTTGTCGAAGTCCTGCTTGGCAGCGGCAAGATTGCCGGCATGGTAGTTGCGCATACCGCTGGCGTAGCTGTTCTCTGCCGCGGAGATCACCTGCTGCTCCCGGGGATTGGCCGGCGCGGGCGCCTGCTGCGTGGCGGATGGAGGTGGACTGCGTTTTCTTCTGCGCTGCCGCGCCCGCAACGAGCGCTGCCGCATAAGACAGCGAGGAGGAGGAAGAGCAGAAGGCTTGGGGACATCCATGCGGTTCAGAGGAGGTTCTCTACCGTTTCACAAATACCGTATCCTGCCAGCGAGCCTTAGGAGCAGCTTTTCTTAACGGAAAAGCTGCGATAAGTGCTTCCCGGTGGCTATGCTTTTGCGAAACGGTCTGGCGTCATTGTAGAGCGCAGGCAGGCAGCGTGCCGATGATAAACTCAAGGTTCGAGCGGACTTCGGTACTCTTGCCAGATACTGCTCACCCACCCGGCACACGACGAATCCGCACAACGAACCGCACACATGGACACCAAGCACATTCGCAATTTCGCGATCATCGCGCATATCGATCACGGGAAATCCACTCTCTCCGACCGACTGCTGGAGCTGACCGGATCGGTGAGCGCGCGCGAGATGCACGCTCAGGTACTGGATGACATGGACCTGGAGCGCGAGCGCGGCATCACGATCAAGGCGCATGCCGTCCGCATGCTCTATAAGGCGAAGGATGGCGAGCTTTATCAGCTCAACCTGATCGACACGCCGGGGCACGTGGATTTCTCCTACGAAGTGTCACGCTCGCTGGCCTCCTGCGAGGGCGCACTGCTGGTGGTCGATGCCACGCAGGGTGTCGAAGCGCAGACGCTGGCGAATGCCTACCTGGCCATCAGCAACGGGCTGGACATGATCCCGGTGATCAACAAGATCGACCTGCCGAGCGCGGACGTTGTGCGCACGCAGGAGATGATCGAGAACACCGTTGGCGTCGATGCTACCGACGCGATTCCGGTGAGCGCGAAGACGGGCGAGAATGTCGAAGCGATCCTGGAGGCGATTGTGCATCGGCTGCCGCCGCCGGCGGGCGATGCCGAAGCGCCGCTGCAGGCGCTGATCTTCGATTCGTGGTTCGATGCGTATCGCGGCGTGATTGTGCTGACGCGCGTGATGCAGGGCACGCTGCGCAAGGGCGCGCGCATCCGGCTGATGTCCAATGGACGCGTCTTCGATGTGGAATCGATGGGAGTGCTGACGCCCAAGCCGGTGGAGGTCACGGAGCTTGCTGCCGGCGAGGTCGGCTTCTTCGTAGCCACGATCAAGAACGTTGGGGACACGAAGATCGGCGACACCATCACGGAGGATGGACGGCCCTGCGGCGGCCGCGTTGCCGGGCTTTGAAGACATCAAGTCGATGGTCTTCGCGGGGCTGTACACGGTGGACTCGCATGAGCACACGCTGCTGCGCGAGGCGCTGGAAAAATTGCGGCTCAATGATTCCTCGTTCTCGATGGAGCCGGAGAGCTCCGCGGCACTGGGCTTTGGCTTTCGCTGCGGATTTCTCGGCCTGCTGCACATGGAGATCATCCAGGAGCGGCTGGAGCGGGAGTTCGACCTGGACCTGATCACGACGGCGCCGGGCGTGCGCTACAAGATCCGATTGACGGATGGTAGTGAGATCGAGGTGGATAATCCGTCGCGCTGGCCAAACCCGAGCGAGATCGAGCAGGTGGAAGAGCCGGTGATCAAGGCCACAATCCTGACCAATGAGGAATATGTCGGCGGGATTCTGAAGCTGGTCGAGGAGAAGCGCGGGCGGCAGCAGAACTTTGAATACGTCACGCCGACACGCGTGATGCTGACCTATGAATTGCCGCTGAACGAGATCGTGCTGGATTTCTATGACCGGCTGAAGTCGGTCTCGCGCGGGTACGCATCGCTGGATTACAGCCTCTCCGGCTCGTGGATCTCGCCGATGGTGAAGCTGGACATACTAGTCTCCGGCGAGCCGGTGGATGCACTTTCGATCATCGTGCATCGTGACTTTGCCTACGAGCGCGGGAAGGCGCTGGTGTCGAAGATGCGGGAGCTGATTCCGCGGCAGCAGTTTGAAGTGGCTATCCAGGCAGCGATTGGGTCGAAGATCGTCGCGCGAGAGACCGTGGCGGCGCTGCGCAAGAATGTGCTGGCCAAGTGCTATGGCGGGGACATCAGCCGCAAGCGGAAGCTGCTGGAGAAGCAGAAGGAAGGCAAGAAGCGGATGAAGCGGATCGGCAAAGTGGACATCCCGCAGGAGGCATTTCTGGCCGTGCTGAAGGTGGGCGAAGATAGCGCGAAGTAACGCTGCCGGATTTCAACCGGGGATGCGATCTGTGGAAAGCATCCGAAAGAGGTCACCGGCGTTTATCGTTTGTTCATCTGGGCACAAGACGAATTTTTTCCGGTAAACGACTCACACAAAGGCGGTTACGCCGCAAAGAAGCGTCTCTGCTGCCGTGAATATTGTGCAGCCAGGGATTTGTGTCTAGTGGCACGACCCGCGATCCACAGAAATTTCCACAGCCAGAGGGACGGAGGTACAGGCCGTGCGGGCTCCGGAAAGCGGAGCCCGGCGGGAAGTGTTTTCTAGTGCGTGGTGGTGCGCGGAGTGGTGGTCGTACGGGCGGGGACGCGAGGGGTGGTTCCCGTGGGCCGCGCGGCGGATGCGGGTTGCGCCGGAACGCCAGACTGCTTGTTGTAGGCCTGGACGACCGCCTCGGAGATGTTGGTGGACTCGGCAGCCCAGAGGATAGGCGACTGCTGCTGCTGCTGGGAGCCAGCATCGAGGACCAGGGTGTAGCCATTCTCCTGCGCGTAGCGGGTCATGACGCCGGCTACCTTCTGGGCGATGGTGCCGAACTTCTCGTTCATCTCGCCGGAGAAGTCGTTGCGCGCATCTTCCACGTTGCGCTGCAGCGTCTTTTCCTTTTCATCGATGGTGCGGAGACGGCTCTGGCGCTCTGCGTCGCTCAGCTTGTCGCCCGCGGTCTGCATATCCTTCTTCAGCGTGTCGACCTCGTCGCTCTCAGCCTTGATCTGCTGCTGCTTGGGCTGGTACTTGGTGTTCAGCTCGGCGAAGGCACGCTGGCCTTCGTTGGTCTGCGCGACGACAGCCTCAAACTGAATGACCGCGATCTTGGTGGGGCCGGCGGGAGCGGTGGCGGCAGGCGCGCCGGGTGCGGAGGGTGGCTCTGCTGCGGTCTGGGCGAGCGCACTGGCGCCCAGGGTGGACGCGAGCATGCAGACGAGTGACAAAGAACGCTTCATTTGGCTAGGAAACTCCTTGGTTCTTGTTGGCTGTCCTGATTGCGTTTCGAGGGCACTTGCGGGCACGCTGCCCTGTGCTCTCCCCCTTGCGCAATTCCGATGCGAATGCCACGGGCCCCCGGTGAGAGGGTGCGGTTTGCGCACAAGAGACACGAACAGAGGACATCTCAGGAACTTGCGAATGATTATAGACCGTTTTCACAAATACAGTGGTCTCTCCGACATTCGCGCGGAGCAGCTTTTCTTGACGGAAAAGCTGCGTCAGCGACTGTTATAGGCCTTTACTTCATTTGTGAAAACGGTCAGGGACGCCCTCTGAGCAGCGTCAATGAAGACGCGGCCACGGGTGCTGGTTGAGCGGCGCTTCGCGCCGCTATCGAACGGAAGTTACAACAGATGCTTCACTCCACCTTCGGTTACGTTCAGGACGGCAAGTCAAGCAACAACTTTCGATTCATTGCGCTAGAAGGTCGTGCTGACGGCGAGGCGGAAGGTCTTGCGCGGCTCCCGCAACTGGTAGAGCGACCCATAGAGCTGCTGGGACTGGGCATAGCTGTAATCGCCTGCCCCGCCCGCGGGGAACATATCGCGCGTGATCAGATTTTCGCCGCGCACCTGCTCCAGCAGACGCAGAGGGTTGTAGGCGTAGTAGATACGGAAGGGCGCACGAACGATCGGCAGCATGACAGAGATCTCCGCGCCGGTGGACATGCGAGGAACGGTGTTGGTGCCCTCGATGGGCCGAATCTCGCGTGTGAACGCAATGCGCTGTCCGCCCTGGCACGATCCATTGACATAGACCGGGCAGCCGTAGAGCGGCGCGTTCAGCTGATCGGTGGAGAGCACGCTTTGCAGCAACTGCGACTGGCGGGTCGCCACGGCCATGCCGAAGTCGTCGAACAGCTTGAACATGACCGGTCCGCCGAGCGGGATACGGTACTCGATGTTGCTGGTGAACGAGGTATCGCCGCCGACGGAGACGATGCCGTAGGTGGGGATAGGGATGGTGATGTTGCCCAGCGTCGGGTTGGTGGGATCGCGCGGGACCAGCGTGCCATCCGGATTGGTGAGGATGAATTGCGTGCGCTGAGGAATGAAGGCGTACGGCGTGCCGGAGCGGATGTCGAAGCCGCGAAGCTCGGCCTCGCCGCCCTGATAGAAGCGCTGGAAGGGCGGCGCAACCTTGCCGCCAAGGCCCTGGATGTACTGCGCCTGGAAGCGGAAGGCGAGAACGTTGCGGCCTTCCCTGCTGGGCTTGAACAAATGCATGCCGTTGAAGTGGCGGTATTCGAAGATGGGATTGTAGTACTTGACGTTGCCGCCGAGGCCGGCTACCTGCAAGAGCGCGGTGTAGGAAACGCCGTCGTGCGGATTGTAGGGGTTCCCGATCTTGTTATACGTGTAAGAGAGCGACGCGGTGCTGGAGTAGATGCCTTCGAGCGCGTTGTTGGACTGGATACCGCTGCGGAACGCCAAGGTCTGGAAGAGCGAGGTAGACGCGGGGCTGAAGGCGGTGATCGAGCTCTTCTGGAATGAATACGTAAGGCCGACGCGGTGGAAGCTGTGCCGGAAGAGGTAATTGGAGGACACGGTGAGGCCGGTGGAGGACTGGTTGTAGTTCTGCACCAGCGACTGCTGCGCCGCCGAAAGGTTTCCACCGCCGGTCGAGATCTGGTAGTTCTTCGCGGCGTTGTAGTCGTACTTGCTGGAGAAGACCTGGAAGCCTAGAGAAATCGGCTTGTTGCGGAAATAGGGCTCGGTGAAGCCGAATTGCAGGTTGCGCTGGAGATTGCCGAGGTTGGCCTGCAGGCTCAGCGTTTCGCCCAGACCGAGGAAGTTGTTGGTCTGGTAGTTGAGGCCGAGGAATGAGCCGGAGAGGCCGCTGACGCCGCCATTCAGTCCGATGGAGTTCTTGCCCTTCTCGTGCACGCGGAGCAGCAGCGAAACGGTATTGTTTGTCTGGTCCTGCGTCGCGGTGGAATCCTGGTCCACCTTGAGCGGGTCGAAATAGTCGAGCTGGTTGAGGCGGAGCAGGCTCTGTTCCCAAAGATTGCTGTTGTAGACCTGGCCCTCTTCGAGCAGCAGCTCGCGGCGGATGACCGAATCGCGGGTCACGGTGTTGCCGGTGAACTCGATGCGCGAGACGTAGAAGGGCTTGCCCTCATCGATGTCGATGTCGAGATACAGAAGCTTCTTGGCTTCGTCGAAGCGGGGAGAGGGGACAGCGGCATAGTTGATATAGCCGAGCGTGCCGTAGGCCTTGCGAAGGTTTTCGAGGCCCTTGGCGACGGCGGTGTAGTTGAAGTAGTCGCCATCCTTGATAGCGAACTGGGCGCGCAGAGCCTTCACGTTCTTGACATGCTCGTTGCCGGTGAAGGTGATGCCGCCCAGTCGATAGCGCTGGCCTTCTTCAATGGGCAACGTGATGTCGATGCGCTTGCCCTTCTTGGGCCGGAAGGTCAGCAGCGATAGGCCGCCTTCGTTGCGGATGTGCGTCGAGGGCTCACCCACGATGGCCTTGAAGTAGCCGTGGTTCTGATAGGCCTGGCGGACGCGTTCAGAATCCTCTTCGAGCTTGCTGGCATCGTAGGTGCGGGCGAAGAGGTTCTCCAGGAAGATGGAGTGCGGAATGCCGATGGGACGCAGGTTGCGCATGGCATAGCGCAGCGTGCGGGCATTCAGGTTCTTGTTGCCGGTGAACTTGATGTTGCCAACCTTCACCGTCGGGCCTTCCTTGATATTGAAGGTGACGGCGACGGATGCGGGCGGGATGGTTTTGACCTCGGGCGTGATGGTCGGGAACTGGTGCCCGTGCTCGCCCAGCAGCGCCTTCAGGACGGCGATGGCTTTGGCGATGCGTGTGGGGTCGTACTGACTCTCCACGCTGAGCCCGACCTTCTCCTTTTTGAAGCGGTCGAGGACATCGGATTGTGTAACCGAATTGAGTCCCTTGTAGTTGATCTCGCGGATGGTCGGCTTCTCACGGACGAAGATGTCGAGGACTTCGCCCTTGGCGGTGTCCTCTTTTTCGATGCGGACGTCTTCGAAATAGCCGGTGTTCCATAACGAGTTGAAATCGCGCTCGACGGTAGCTGGATCGTAGTTGTCGCCGACGTGGGAATAGAGGCGGGCGAGGATGGTTTCCTTGGGGATGCGGCGATTGCCGATGACCCGGATTTCGGAGATCACATTGGCGTTCTGTGCGAACGCGGGCGCGACCGTGCAGAAGAGTACGGCCAGAGCACCCAACCCTTGGAGCATCAATTTACGAAGGATCCGTGGACGAATGGTGTTGTCCTGCTGGATCTGGGAGCTCATGCTCCGCCAAATGACGGGAAAAATAGGCACACCCTCACTGCAACCAAAATCGAACTTCCGCTCTTTCGTGCTGGAAAGCCGATTCTATAGCAAGCGGGGCCGCGACGACCAACAGCGGGCCACGAATCGGGTGCGAACGAGCCCTGGACGGCTTCAACTTTCGAGCTCGGCATGGACCACGAAGGCATGTTCGGCGGGGCTCCAACGCACATCGAGCACGTTGGGCTTGCAGCAGACCTGGCAGTCCTCGACGTAGTTCTGATGGGCGCCGCCGGATTCGTCGACGAAGGTTTCGATCCATTCGCCGCAGCCGGCGCACTGATAGCTAATTTCAGCCAATGTTCGGGATCCGCGCCACCTCAACCAGCGTGGAATAAAAGGTGGGGCCACGGCCGATGTCGGTGAGGCGCTCGGAGGTGAGCGCGTTCACGTTGCTGCCGCCGGCGGAGAGCTTGTTCCAGTTGAGCCGCGAGGCGACGACGCCCGCGGGAACACCGGTGTGGACCTGTGCGACCAGACGAATGCGTCCGCGATCATTGAAGACCTCGACGGTATCGCCTTCGTGTATGCCTCGGCGATCTGCGTCGTCGGGATGAATTTCAAGTTTGCCGATGCGGGCCTTCTCCATTTTCTGGTGAGTGGCGAGATTCGCGAAGGTGGAGTTCATGTAGTTGTCCGCTTTGCGCCCGAGAAATTCGAGCGGGTACGGCGCGATCGGCATTGTGGCGCGATTCTTTGGGCGGCTTGAAGGATGGCAGAGGATCGAGTCCCTGTTCGGCCAGCGCGGCGGAGTAGAGCTCGCCTTTGCCGGAGGGCGTGCCGAAGCCGCCATCAGCGAAGGGCTGGAAGGGCGCCGCGGGCTCACCAGCCCAGCGAAGGCGAACGCTGTGCTGCTCGCGAAGCTGGTTGAGGGTGATGCCGTCCATTTGCGGATGCGATTCTTGCGGCGCATTGGGAATGGCCTGGGCCAGCATCTCCTGCTCGGTATCGCGGAAGCAGGCTTCCGGAAAGCCGATGCGCTGTCCGAGCTGGCCGAAGATCCAGACATTGGAGCGAGCTTCGCCAAGCGGCGCGATGGCCTGATCGGAGAGCTGCACATGGTAGTGGCCGTAGGCGCCCTGGAGGTCGGCGTGCTCGAGGAACGTGGTGGCGGGGAGCACGATGTCAGCGTAGTCGGCGGTATCGGTCCAGAACTGCTCGTGCACGACGGTGAAGAGATCCGCGCGTGCCATGCCGCGCAAAACCGTGTTCTGGTTGGGGGCGATGGCGCCGGGATTGGAGTTGTAGACGAAGAGCGCCTTGACCGGCGGATCGCTTAGCTCGGTGAGCGCGTGACCGAGGCGCGACATGTTGACAACGCGAGCGGCGCGGCCGAGCGGGCTTGCGTACATGAGGTCGGGACGCTCGAGGGTTTGCGAGTCGAAGCGGAAGGCGCCGCTGGTGGAGAGCTGCAGGCCGCCGCCGAGGTCCTTCCACGCGCCGGTGATGAGCGGCAGCATGCAGACGGCGCGCGCGGCTGTGCCGCCATTCTCGCAGCGCTGGATGCCGTAGTTGAGGCGGATCGACCGCGGGCTTGGTCGTCGCATACTCGCGGGCGAGTGCGCGGATTTCGTCGGCGGTCATGCCGGTCCAGGCAGCGACGCGTTCGGGCGGATATTCTTGCGGCGCGCTCTGCCAGCTCCCTCGCACCGACGGTGTGCTGGTCGAGATAAGCGCGGTCTTCGAGACCTTCGGCGAAGATGACATGCATCAGGCCGAGCGCGAGTGCGGCGTCCGTGCCGGGGTGAATCGGGATGTGCCAGTCGGCGAGTTTTGCGGTGCGGGTCTGGTAGGGATCGATGACGATGAGACGGGCGCCGTTGCGGCAGGCTTCTTCGACCTGCGGCCAGAGATGGACGCTGGTGCCATGGATGTTTGCGCCCCAGGCGATGATGAGACGCGCGCGATGGAACTGCTCGGTATCGGTGCCGAGCTTGCGGCCGTAGACGGAGAGGAAGGCGTCGCCGCCGGCGGTGGCGCAGATGGTGCGGTCGAGCTGCGAGGCGCCGAGCCGGTGGAAGAAGCGGCGGTCCATGGAGCCGTAGCCGAGCACGCCCATGTTGCCGGCATAGGAATACGGCAGGACCGATTCGGGGCCGTACTGCTCTGCGATGGCGGCGAGCCGCTTTGCGATGGTGTCGAGCGCCTCGTCCCAGGCGATGCGCTCAAAGCTTTCCGCCTCGCGGCCACTGGCCAACGGGCCTTTCGCGATGCCCGCGCGGCGGCGCATGGGGTAGAGCAGGCGATCGGGCGAATAGACGCGATCGAGATATTGGGCCACTTTGCCGCAGAGAAACCCGCGGGTGACCGGATGATTCGGGTCGCCGGCGATTTTTTGCGCGCGACCGTCGGTGTCCACGCTTACCAGGACGGCGCAGGAGTCCGGGCAGTCGTGGGAGCAGACTGCGTGGACCACACGCAATGGCGATTCGCCAGCAGGCATAGCATGATTGTATGCAGCCGGATGACGTAAGGCATGGAAAAAGCTCGGTTTGTGACGGCCGAGGGATCGCCATCCGCAAAGTTTTGGCAACCCGAGGCGTCTGCGATGATCTAAAGAAAGCAGTTACCACTTCCGGAGAGCCTCAGTCGGGTGACCTACAGGATTGCAATTGGGATGGTGTGCGCCGCGATGGTGTGCGGCGGGACGCATCTGCGTGCGCAGAGTTCCCAACAGAATTCGCAGTCGAGCGCCGCCGCGAGTGCCCCGGCGAGTGCCACTCCATCGAGCAGCGCGGGCACGGGCGATATTGGCGCCGGCAGCAGCACAAACGCATCGGCTACAGCGCCGTCTCCAACAACGACCGCCAGTCTGAACGCACCGTCGCCGCAGTCGCTGTTGAATCCCAGCTCGGCGCAGAATCCTTATTACGGCAGCGTGACGATGGGCACAGTCTCGCCGGAGACGCTGCATCTTTCACTGGATGACGCGATCCAGCGCGGCATTCAGGCGAATCTGGCGCTGACGCAGGCGCGCATCCAGCAGCAGGAGTCGGATGCGCAACGGCTGCTGGCGCTGAATCCGCTGCTGCCGTCGTTGAAGGCCGAAGCATCTACCGGAGCGCACCAGTACAACCTGGAGACCTTTGGATTCAACCCGGGCCTTGTAGCCAAGATCGCGCCGCTGTTTCCTGACACGAATTTTGCCAACTTCAATCCGATCGTGAAGGTAGACGTGACGACGGCGGATGCTGCGCTGAACTGGACGACATTCGATCTTGCGGCGATCACGCGCTACCGGTCGGCGAAGGAGAGCCTAAGGGCGGCGTACTACAACACGCAATCGTCGCGCGGGCTGGTGGTGCTGAATGTGGGCAATCAATATCTGAAGACGCTGGCCGACCATTCGCAAATTGACAGCGCCGACGCGCTGCTGCGCGCCGATGAAGTTTTGCTGAAACAGGCGCAGGCGGAGCACGAAGCGGGAACCGCGGCGCGACTGGATGAGCTACGGGCGCGTGTGCAATACCAGACACAGCAGCAGAAAGTGATCGCGGCACAAAACGCATTTGAGAAGGACCAGATCCTGCTGAAGCGCGAGATCGGCGTTCCGGTGGAGCAGACGATCGAGCTTACGGACACTGCGCCTTATGCGGACCTGGAGCAGATGTCGATCGAAGACGCTCGCCGGCTGGCCTATCAAAGCCGTCAGGACTATCAAGGGATGCAGCGCCAAGTGCATGCAGCGCAGCTTTCACGCTCTGCGGCCAAGTACGAGCGGCTGCCCACCCTGACAGCGGGCGGCAACTACGGCGTTACCGGGTTGACGCACGGGCTATATCACGGCACGTTTGTGGCGATGGGCGAACTGCAGCTTCCGATCTTCAAGGAAGCGCAATTCCGCGGCGATGCCGATGTTGCCGCAGCGCAGCAGAGCGACGCCATGAATCGCATGGCGGACCTGAAGCAGCAGATCGATCAGCAATTACGCGACAGCATGCTGGACCTGAATTCGTCACAGACGCTGGTGCGGGTCTCGCAGCAGAACGTGGACCTGGCAACGCATGCGCTTTCCGATGCGAACGACCGATTTGCCGCCGGCGTGGACGACAATCTGCCGGTTGTGCAGGCGCAGGCTACTCTGTCGCAGGCGCAGTCGCAGCTCATTGCGGACACTCTTAGCTACAACCAGGCCAAGCTTGGACTGGCGCGCAACCTGGGTATTGTGGATACGCAGTACAAGACCTACCTACACGGCAAGTAAAGCTGAACATCTTCTGAATGAACTGAAAAGCGAATCTCTCCACTGTGCCGTTCGAGATGACCACGGTGATGATTCCGAACTGTGCTACGCAGGAAGCGTTTCGCGCCAGCCGCGACGCGCGATCACAATCGAGATCAGATCAATGGCTGCGACCATGGCAGCGCACGCGGTCCATCCGCCGAGCTTCCAGACCAGACTGGGCGCGACGCCGGCGACCGTCCCGCCGATGTAGTAGCAGGCGACATACATGCCCACAGCGGAAGCACGGGAAGACTCCGGCGCGGCCTCGCGAAGGAAGCTGGTGGCGCAGCTCTGTGAAATAAATACGCCGGTGCAGCATAGGGCGAGGCCCACCACGACGATCGGCAGCGAGTGCAGCAATGTAAGCAGCACGCCGGCGAGAGAGAGCAGGATGGATCCGGTGATGCCGGCCCGGAGGCCGACGCGGGGTAGGAGTGCGCCGGCGAGCGGCGTGGCGACGAGTCCCACAAGATAGACGACGAACAACAGGCTGAGCTTGGCGGTGGACAGCGAGAACGGAGGCGCCGCGAGATAGAAGGTGATGTAGGTGAAGACGCCGACGAGCGAGAAGAGCACGTTGAAGCCGACGAGATAGGTGGTGAGCAGGCGCGGGTTGCGCAGGTGAGCAAACATTGGCAGGAAGATCTGTCTGGATGGAGGCCGCTTGGCTGGGTAGAGCGAGCGCGGCATGTCCGGCAGCAGCCATGCGACCAAAGCAGCGCCGCCCAGAGAGATGAGGCCGAGCAAGACGAACGAAGGCCGCCAACCAACATGGTCGGCCATGAAACCGGTGACGGCGCGGCCGGAGAAGCCTCCCAGGGCGGTGCCGCTGACGTAGATGCTCATGACGGGAGCGACCGCGGTAGGGGGCCAATTCTCCGTGATGTAAGCGATGGTGGTGGCGAAGACGCCCGGCGTGATGAGCCCCTGCAGCAGCCGCCAGAAGACCAGCCAGCCGAGGGAGGTGGAGCTGGCGGCGGCGCAGGTCGGCACGGCGAGCAGAAGAATTGAGACGAGGATCACGCGCTTGCGATTCATACGCTCGGTGAACGTGCCGAGCAGCGGCGCTGCGATCGCGACACCGAGAGTCGAGGCACTGACCGTCCAGCCTACGGCGGACTTCGAGGCGTGAAAGAGGTTTTCCAGCAAGGGCAGAAGCGGTTGCGTTGCATAGAGCGTGAGGAAGGCGATGAGGCCGCAGACGAATACGCCGACCACGCCCCTGACCGGGTGAAGCGGATGACGATCCCGGATTGCTGCATCAGGAAGCGCTGCAGAGGCGGACGATGCGCCTTCGCCCAGCGGCAGCGCGGGCGCGGCGGAATCGTGCGTGCGGCGGGAATCGGACATGGGCGAGCGACATTCAAGATTAATCGAGCCCCCACCACGATGCTGCGACAATAGAAGGACACGGCAAGAATTGAGAGCATGACCGACCGAAAGAAAGAGGAGCCTGACAGTCGCGGCGCAGCCGCGTTTGCCTATCGTGATTTCCGGCTCTACCAGATGGCCCGCGCCCTGGTGATTATGGGCGCGGAGGCGCAGGCGGTGGCGGTAGCGTGGCAGGTCTACCTGATCACACATCGCGCTATCGACCTTGGTTATACCGGGCTGGCGCTCTTCCTTCCGGGATTGATCTTCATGCTGCCGGCCGGCCACACGGCGGACCGCTTCGACCGGCGCGCCGTCATCCTGGTCTGCTATTCGCTGCAGTTTGTCTCGACGCTGACGCTATTTCTCTTTGCGTTTCACGGGATGCACCGCATCCTGCCGATCTATGCAGTGCTGTTTTTTGTCGGGACGGGCCGCGCCTTCAGTGGGCCGGCGAGCTCGGCTCTGGTGCCGCATCTGGTCCCGACGGAGCACTTCGTCAACGCAGTCACGTGGGGCGCGACGGTTTTCCAGATTGCGAATATCACGGGTCCCGCGGTCGGCGGGCTGCTGTTCACGCTCCCGCTGGCGCGCTGGGGGCTGCCACATATTGCAGGAGCGCCGGTGGTGTTCCTATTCACGCTGCTGACGCTGGTGGGATATCTCACGCTGATCGGCATGCTCGAAGTGCGGCCGGGCAGGATGGAGCATCGCTCCACCACTTTCGACCTGGTGCTCGAAGGGCTTCGCTATGTGTGGCGCGCCAAGCTGCTGCTGGGATCGGTGAGCCTGGACTTGTTCGTGGTGCTGCTGGGCGGCGCGGTGGCGCTGATGCCGATTTTTGCGGAGAACATTCTGCACACCGGCGCACGCGGACTGGGAATCCTGCGCGCGGCGCCGGCTGCCGGGGCGCTCATCGTATCGATCCTGCTTTCCTTCCGGCCGATCCGCAGCCGCGCCGGACGGATGATGTTTATCTGCGTCGCGATCTTCGGCGCGGCTACGATCGTTTTCGGTCTGTCGCGCAGCCTGTGGCTCTCGCTGACGGCATTGGTGATCCTGGGTGCGGCTGACATGGTAAGCGTCGTCATCCGCTCTTCCCTGCTGCAGCTGGCCACGCCGCCTTCCATGCGTGGCCGCGTCAGCGCCGTAAATTCTCTCTTCGTCGGCGCATCTAACGAACTTGGCGAATACGAAAGCGGTCTGACGGCGCAGTGGATGGGGCCGGTGCGAGCGGTCGTCCTGGGCGGAATCGGGTCATTGATGATCACCGGACTGTGGACGGTTCTCTTCCCGTCGTTGCGTAATGCAGATGCGCTGACGGCCGAGTCGCTGATGCAGCCGGAAGAGCAGTTGGAGCAGCCGTCGATCTAGCCCTGATGCGGGCCGAGGAAGAATGGAATGAAGAATTGGCAGATCATTGGCGCAATCACCCTGCTGGTTTTGGCGATTGCGGCGTGGCGCATTGTGAGCTATGAACGCGAGCGCAATGCGCCCGGCGTTGTGCTGAACAAGCAGCCACAGGAGAAACCAACCGATGACGACCTGGTGTTTGTGCGCCAGATGCTCATCGACAGCGTGAAATCGGCGCGCGCGCTGAACGGCAAATCCGTCTGGATGAAGACCGGCTACACCGTTCCTTATTATCCCTATCGCACCGGGCGCGTTGGCTTCTCCGAGCAGGCGGGCTGGCTGCCGCCCGCGCAGGAATTGCAGGTGAAGGACTTCATCGAGGTCGCGACGCCGGCAGACTGGAACAGCAGCATACCGCGCGGACCGAAGAACGTATTTGTCGTCTTCACCGAGCCCAGCCGGAGCGGCGAATTTGCGGCTCCGGTGGCTTCACTGGATGGTGCGAATTCGAGCTGGGCCTGCGATGACATCTTCTTCTACCAGGACCCGAGAAGCCTTTACCACTGGCCGCCGGAGGTGTGGCAGGCAGTGGCGCAACACACGGCGAGGCAGGGCATGAGTGAGAAGCAGACCACGATGGCACTGGGGAATCTGCAGCAGTCGGACTCGAAGGATCTGGGCAACCGCACGGTGAAATACACGACGGTGGACCAGGGCCAGACGCATCACTTCAGCGTGTCGTTTTCGGGAAATAAGGCTACGTCGGTGACGTCGCAGTAAATCTGCTCCAGATCGGATTCGGACCGTGCGATGCAGACCCTGGGCCGCTGACGCTTGAGTTGACGAGCGGAGAAGATGGTGACTCCGTTCTTCGGACAGAGATCGACGCATGATATGCCGATGACGCTCACCGGATGCGCACTTTCGGAGCTGCGTTTCCGGAACCATTTTTTAATTTTGCGAAGCGCCTTCGGGCCTTTACCCTTTTTCAGTTTTCGCTGGCACTTGAGACAGGCAAAGACGGGCTCGCCTTTCCACGGAGTGGCGTAGATGCGGAGAGGGTTACCCGAATCCGATGGTTGTACTGTTTGGCTCATTGCTCTCACGTGAGATGCAGAAACGGAACGCCTGTGTCAGACGCTGGCCTGCTCTTCCAATTGCTGCATCAGCTCTTCCCATTCGGATGAGAGGCTGAGGTGCTGGGCGCGCAGCTCTTCGAGGGCCGCGCTCTGGCGCTGCGTCTCATCGGCGCTGACGAAGTTTCCGAGCGCCTGCTCCGTCTCCGCGATGGCGTTCTCAACGCGTGGGATTTCCCGTTCTACGAAGACGAGCCGGTCCTGCATCTGTTTTCGCTTGATCGGATTCACGCGCCGCGTGCGGCCGTTGTTCTCTGTCGCCTCTATAAGGGGCTGAGAAGCTGCGGCGGCTGCAGCAGCTACCACCGGGTCGGGGATGCCTGCTTTCCGGCGCATGTAGTCCTCGTAGTTGCCGGGATATACGTGCACGGTGCCGTTTTCGACCTCGAACACGCGTGTGGCCAGGGCGTCGAGGAAGTAGCGGTCATGCGAGACGAAGATGACAGTGCCGCTGAAGTTGCGGATGGCTTCCAGCAGGACTTCCTTGGCGCGGAGGTCGAGATGGTTGGTCGGCTCGTCGAGCAGGAGAAAGTTCGCCGGACTCACGAGAATGCGGGCCAGCGCGTAGCGGTTTCGCTCGCCGCCGGAGAGCACGCCGAGGGGCTTGAATGCATCGTCGCCGGAGAAGAGAAAGCAGCCGAGCAGCCCGCGCAGGTCAGCCTGCGGAACGCGCGGCGCGACGCTGCTGATGTCATCCAGCATGCGGGCACTGCCGTCGAGGACCTTGTATTGGTCCTGCGCGAAGTATTCGGCCGTAACGTTGTGGCCGAATTTGAGCGTGCCGCTGGACGGGCCCTCGGTGCCGGAGAGCATACGGATCAGCGTGGATTTGCCGGCGCCATTGACGCCGACCAGCGCGATGCGGTCGCCGCGGTCGATGGTGAAGTTGACGCCTTCGAGCACCTGCTTGGGGCCGTAGTTCTTCGCGAGATCGCGCACCTCCACCACCGTGCGGCCAGACGGAGGCGGCTGCGGAAAGGTGAAGTGGATGACGGGCTCTTCCTGCGGCAGCTCGATGCGCTCGATCTTGTCGAGCTCCTTGATGCGGCTTTGGACCTGCTTTGCCTTGGTGGCCTGGTAGCGGAAGCGGTTGATGAAGGTTTCCAGATGCTCGATGTGCTCGCGCTGGTTGCGATATGCGGATTCGAGCTGGGCGCGCCGCTCCTGCTTCTGTTCGAGATAGCGCTCGTAGTTGCCGTGATAGACGTGGAGCGCTTTATTCCATATCTCGATGATCTTGGTCACCGTGACGTCGAGGAAATAGCGATCATGCGAGATCAGGATGTAGCCGTTGGGATAGCCGTGCAGGTAGTCCTCGAGCCAGTTACGGGTTTCGAGATCGAGATGGTTGGTCGGCTCATCCAGCAGCAGAAGGCTCGGTTTTGCGAGCAGCAGCTTGGCCAGCGCGATACGCATCTGCCAGCCGCCGGAGAACTCCTGCGTCTGCCGTGTCCAGTCGTGCTTGCTGAAGCCAAGGCCGTCCAGCACTGCGCCTACCTGGGCGTCCAGTGCGTAACCGCTATGTGCACGAAAGCGGGCGTCCAGGCTGGAGAATCGCTCCGCCAGCCGCCTCATAGGCGCTGGAGGTCGGATCGAGCTCGGCGAGACTGGTCGAGAGCGTCTCCAGCTCCTGCTCGATGGAACGAATCTCGTCGAAGACGGAGAGGCATTCTTCAAAGACACTGCGTCCGGAAAGCGCGAGTCCATCCTGCGGCAGGTAGCCGATGGTGGTGTTGCGGGCGCGTTCGAGCGTGCCGTAGTCGAGCGACTCGAGGCCGGCGAGCGTCTTCAGCAGCGTCGATTTGCCAGTTCCGTTTGCGCCGACGAGCGCGGTGCGTTCGCCGGGCGTGATGAGCCAGTTTGCATTTTCAAAGAGAGTGCGTGGCCCAAAGCGACGGCCGGCGGAGCTGAGTTGCAGCATGGATTATCCCTGCTGCTATTTTCTCATTTTGACGTGCGGGATCGCGCGGCCGCCTTCGCCTTTCGCGGCGCGGACTTCCGCGAAGCGACGAGCGCGTGCCAGTCAGCTTCGGTCTGGTCTGCATAGGCTTCCGCGAAGGCGGCGAGCGCGTGATCGAACTTATCCTGCTTGCTGCCCGCGCCGAGATAGCCGGTGATGAGATGGACGTCGCCGGAGCGCGCATGACCACGCGCGAGCAGCTCACCGCAGACGGCGGCATATTCTGCGAGGCCGCCGCCCTGCAGCTCTACAGGATTTACAGACGCTTTGTGGTCATTGAGCTGCCGGACGAGGTAGTCGCGGTTCGCAATCGTCGTCCAGCCGAGAAATGGATCGGACTGCCACTGCATGGCGCGCTGGCCTTCCGCAACGCGCTGGCCCTGATGCGTTGCCGTGCGTGTTGCGGAGCCATGATTCGCAAGATACGGCGCGTAGGCCGAGCCGGGCTCTTCCTTGATCTGGAGGAAGAGCGGATCGTTTTCGCCATTGCCCTCGAGATAGACGAGGTAATCGCGAAGTCCCACGCTGCCTGTGCCCGACGACCTTGAAGGCAACGTCTATTGGCACATATTGATCGAGGAAATGGCGGCGCTCCGGCAGAAGACTGTTGCGATACGTCGCAAAACTTGCGAGCACTGCCCGCGCCTGCGCTGACGGCAAGGGAGTCAGCAGGGGCGGATCGCTTCGGAATGAGCGCCTGCCCTTCTTCACTCGCTGTAAAACGGCGGAGCGTACCGAGAGGCGTTTCGCGTTCCGCCTTCTGCAAGCGCATCCGATACCGGGGTTACGCGCTCCAGCCGGTGGACTTGATAGCGCGCGAGCTCGACCACGGGAGTACGCGCGAGCGTGGCGGCCAGCCGGCGATAATTGAGCGCGAGGATGTGAACGGCGTCACGGCAGGGGGAAGACTTCTGGCCATCCTCCCGTCCAGCCAGAACGAGGCTGGTGGCCATGCGCTTGAGGTCCCATTCGAACGGTGCGACACATGTCTCGTCGAAGTCGTTGATATCGAAGACGAGGCGTCCATCGGGGGCGGCGTATGCGCCGAGATTGCGCACATGCGCATCCCCGCAGATCTGGGAGAGGATGCCGGTATTCGGGAGGGCCGCCAGGTCCGCGGCCATGACGGGCACGGCGCCGCGGAAGAAGCCAAAGGGCGAGGCGAGCATGCGCTCGTATTTAAGAGTGACAAGCGATGCGATGCGACCGTGCATCGAACGGGCGATGGTGGCGACAGGCGATGGCCGATGCGCCAGGGGACGCCAGTGCGCATGATCCTGGCGACGCAGTTGCTTCCGCCGCGCCTGGCCAAGCGCGTGCCGCTCCGCGGGCGAGATGGGCTCTGCCATACCTTAGTTGACGATACATCCGCGAGTGCGCAGCGCAAAACGCACGGACTTAGCCAATCATCAAGCTTGCGCAATCTGATGCGTGACAGCTTCGCGTTCTGCTTCGGGCAACGCCGGCATTGCGCCGGCATGCGAGGCGACCCAGGCGCCCCAGCGATTGCCCGCTGCGTTGAGCTGCGACAGCGGCGCGCCGCGCAGGTAGTAGTGCGTGAGCGCAGCCGCGAAGGCGTCTCCGGCACCCACCGTATCCGCCACCTTCGTCGGATATCCCGGATGGCGGTCGACCTGATTGCGTGTGACCAGCAGACTGCCTTGATGGCCGAGTGTGATGGCGACGAGCTTCACCGGGAAACTGATCGACGATCTGCCGTGCGCCATTCAGCAGAAAATCCGGCGTGGTACCGGCGGCATCGGGAAAATCCAGCAGCGAAAGCACCTGTGGCATTTCATCAGCGTTCAATTTGAAGATGGTGGCGAGCTCGAGGGAGGTCTCGACAATCTCGGCGTTGAAAAAAGGCGCGCGGAGGTTCACGTCGAAGATGCGAACGCACTCCGGGCGGGTTTCGTGCAGAAAGCTCTCGACGGTTCGACGGGAAGCCGGCGAGCGCTGCGCCAGTGTGCCGAAGCAGACGGCGTCTGCCTGCTCGGCCAGCGCGAGCCAGTGCGGAGTGAACTCCAGAAAGTCCCAGGCGACGGGCTCGTGAATGGTGTATCGCGGCTGTCCGTCCGCGAGCGCCACGGTTACCGTGCCGGTAACGCGGCTGAAATCCTCCTGGATGTATTGCGTATCCAGCGGGGTGGTATTGAGGAACGCCATGGCTTCGCGTCCGAGGGGGTCGGTGCCGATGCGAGTGGCCGCCACACCGTTGTTGCCCAGGCGCGCGGCCATGACAGCGAAGTTCGAAGGAGCTCCGCCAAGTTGCGGGCCTTGCGGAAGCATGTCCCAAAGCAGTTCTCCGAGACCGACGATGCACCGGGGCCCGGTCATGCGGACCTCAGCGGGCGCGTCGTGCACGCGTGGCGTTGGGTCTGTAACCAAGGCTCAAACCAGGACTCCATGGGAAGCCGCCGAGGCATCATGTCTCCTGCGAACGACTGATGATCGTGAAAGAAGGGACTGCTGAACGTGCCCCGAGCCTATCATGCGTGAGCACGCAAGCACGAGGGAACGCTCCGAACCATCGTTGATGCCACCGTGCCCCCCGCCGCAGGCGTGTGTTAGGCTTCGATGCTGCGACGCGGCCAGGCGATAGGAGGGCTGATGAAAATAACCGGGATGACCATGGCAGGACTGCTGGGCCTGAGCCTGATGGCTGCGAGCCACACCGCGACCGCAGCGGATACAGCCACGGCGAAGGCCGTGAATAAAGCCAGTGCGGCAGAGAGCGACTCCACCTGGTGGAAGCATGCCGTGATCTACGAGATCTATCCGCGCAGCTTTCAGGATTCGAACGGCGACGGTCTGGGAGACCTGAACGGCATCACGAGCCGGCTGGATTATCTGAAAGCGCTGGGTGTGGACGCTATCTGGCTGACGCCGATCTATCCTTCGCCGCAAGTCGATTTCGGTTACGACATCTCGAATTATGTAGCCATCGATCCGGCGTATGGCACGATGGCCGACTTCAACCGGCTGGTTGCTGAAGCGAAGAAGCGCGATATACGAGTCATTATGGACATGGTGATGAACCACACCTCGGACAAGCATCCGTGGTTCATTCAGTCGGAGAGCTCGAAGACCAATCCCAAGCGCGACTGGTATGTCTGGGCAAACGGCAAGGGGCCGGGGCAGCCGCCGAACAACTGGCAGTCGGCGTTTGGGCATTCCGCATGGCAGTATTCGCCCAAAACCGACCAGTGGTACTACCACAAGTTCTACATCCAGCAGCCGGACCTGAACTGGCGCAATCCGAAGGTGGAGCAGGCGATGTGGGGGGTGGTGCGCTTCTGGCTCAACAAGGGAGTCGCCGGCTTCCGGCTGGACGCGGTGCCCACGCTGTTCGAGGACCCCTCCTTAAAGGATGAGAAGATCCTGCCGGGCACGAACAAGTATGGCGACCCGAACATCGATGGCTCGCTGACGGAAAACCTGCCGGAAGTGCACAAGGTGATGCGCGATCTGCGCGACGGTTACAAACAGTTTTCCCGGCAATCGCGTGCTGATCGGCGAAACGTATCTCCCGAACATTCAGGAATTGCAGAAGTGGTATGGCGAGAACCACGACGAACTGCAGCTGCCGATGGACATGCAGGTTGGGTTCATCAACAAGCTGGATGTGAACGAGTTTCGCCGGCGCATTGACGAGGTGGAGCACGACATCGATAACAACCAGCCACTGCTGGTCTTTGACAACCATGACAATCCGCGCATGGATATGCGGTATGGCGACGGCAGGCACAACACAGCGATCGAGCGCATGCTGGCGACGATCCTGTTCGCCACTCGCAGCACAGCTCTCATGTACTACGGAGACGAGATCGGAATGAAGACCACGCCTCCTGCGCGCGTGGAAGATGTGAAGGACCCGGTCGGCAAGATAGGGTGGCCTCTGGAAAAAGGCCGCGACGGCGAGCGCACGCCGATGCAGTGGGATGGCTCGCCCGAAGCCGGCTTTACCACCAGCGACAAGCCTTGGCTGCCGGTTCCGGACACCTATAAGACGGTCAACGTGGCGGAAGAGGTTCGGCAGGACGATTCGATGCTGAACTGGTACAAGCAGCTCATCCAGCTTCGCCGCGACAATCCTGCACTGCACTCCGGCAAGCTGACGATGCTGAACACGGACGATACCAAGGTGCTTTCATGGATGCGGCTGGCACCGGGAGCACCTGCAGTGGTGGTGGCATGCAACTTCACCGCGGAACCGCAGAAGTTCAGCTTCGATCTATCGAAACAGGGCATCAGCAGCCGCCAGGCGAAGACGCTGATGAAGACTCCGGGGGCGAGCGATCCGTCATCGCTTGATGCGGTCAACCTGCCGCCGTTCGGCGTTTATATCGGACAGGTGCAGTAGGTACGAGCTATCACGAAATCGACCGGCGCAACTCTGATACTGGGAGGCTGCGCACGGTCTCGTATCGTGCATAGACGTTTTCGAACACAGCATCCCATGAGGCGGAGAGCGCATACCGGCGAGCGCGCTCGCGCATACCGGCGTGCGTGGCCGGGTCGCTTGCCAGCGCCACGATGGCTCGAGCAAAGTCGTGGTCAGCGCGGATGAAGCCCGTCTCCGCGTCGCGCACTATCCAGGCGGGGCCGCCATCCCGCGTGACAATCGCCGGAACGCCGGAGGCCAGCGCCTCCAGCACTGCATTGCCGAAGGTATCGGTGTGCGAGGGAAAGACGAAGGCATCCATGTTGGCGTATGCGCGCGCCAATTCCCTGCCCCGCAGCACACCGCTGAACTCGGCGTAGACAAGACGCTGGCGCAGCCACTTTTCTTCGCCACCGTGGCCGATGATTAGAAACCGGAATCGTTTTGCGCTCTGCTGCTGAAGCTGCTGTTGGATGGCAACGAGCAGCGCTATGTTCTTCTCGATGGAAAGGCGGCCGACAAAGCCGAGGACGAAATCGCGATCATCCGCAGGCCGGTCTCGATGCGCGGGCGAAAAGGCGACGGTGTCGACGCCGCGCGTCATCCGATAGCATGCCCGGCCGGTCGTGCGCTGGAGCAATGTGCAGAGCTGGGCATTGGGCGCAAAGAGCATGCTCGCGCGCCGGTAGTAGCGCGCGGCCGCCCAAAGTGCTGAGGATTCGATCTGGCGATTGAATTGCGGGCCGCGCCTACCGAACAGCCTGGTGAACCATCCCGAGCGCGTGGCGGCGTACTCATGGACATTGGTATGCCAGGACGCCACGAGCGGCACCCGGAGGCGCTGGGCAATCCACGCACCGAGAAGCCCAAGCTCCGATGGGCCGGTGATGTGGACGATGTCCGGGAGGAAGCGGCGAGTATCGTCAAGAATCCGTGGCAGGTGACGCCAGTATGCGAGATCGAACCGCAAATCCTTTTCTACGGGAATGGACAACGCGCTGCGCGGCAGCTCCAGTGTGCGGACAGAGCCATGGTTCGCAGTGCAGTCCGCCGGGCCGGCGCGCACGCAGAGGAACGGCAAGTTTCGCCGGCGGGCAAACGCCTCGAACTGGCGACTGGTGTGCGCTACGCCGTTGACCTCATGGAAGGCATCGGGGAAATACGCGACCCTGGGCACAGAAGACGGGACGACATCCGCGGTCGCAGACATAGCGCGAGCGTAACTGTGGGCGGGGGAAGTAGCAGCGATGTTAGACGGCCTCGCCTTCTCCAAGAGCGAAGTGCAACTGCCGCGATTCGTTCCATGCCATGCGCAGACTGCCGCTGAAGGGCGCTCGGCCCATGAGGCGCACGAAGTGGATTGCGAGCGACAGCATGAGCGGCGCATGACCCGTGGGCCACAGGGCGCTTACGGGCTGCGGAACGCCGTTCGCATCGGGATGATAGACGCGCTCGTCCCAGCGCCGCGACCCCTCAGGAAACTCCGGATAATCGCGCACCGCATCGAGCGTGGACTGCATGATGCGATGCTTCCAGGGTTGTGCGTACTGAGGCATGAAGAGGATCTGGCTGCGGCCTTCGTTGCGTATCTCGTTCACGAATTCGTTGAAGGAGGTTGCGTTAGTCAGGTTTACGTTGCCGTTCGGCTCGAGCCCGTGGCGGTCGCCGCCGGAGATGAGCAGCTTGTTCCAGCGTGCGGCGAGAGCGCGGACTATCCGGTTCTCGTTCCAGTGGCGCAGCCCATTGAGTTCCATGACATGAATGAAGTCGCCGTTCTGTTCCAGGAACTCTTCCACGCGCAGCGCGTGACGGGCGGCGCCGATCTCGTAGAGGTCCCACATGGGATGGTTGAAGACAACGAGCACATTCGGCAGCGCGTGGAGCGCGCTCAATAGTTCGGTCAATCGGGCGTTGGAGGGATTCGTGGTGAACTCCTCAAAAGTCCTCATCCACTGCGCGCCCTGGGCGCTGGGCAGGTTGTGAACCCCTAAATGAAAGCACTGATCGCCTGCGAAGGGCACTGTCCACTCAACCGAAACAGGGATGTGGCGGGCGCTGGCGACGGTGCGGAGCAACTGCGGCGCCTCGATGTTGTCATGATCGGTGATGGAGACGAGTGCGGCGCGCTGCAGCTTGTTCTCGATCTGGCGACGCTCCAGATCGAAGGCTAGGCGCGGAGTGAGCGGCGGCGTCCACCATGCACGCTGATAGTCCAGTTTTACGATTGCATGTTTTGCATGAACGCGTTCGAGCCACCGAAAAAGATGACCGAAGAAACCATCGCTGGCTACGACTTTGACAACGAAGTCCAGCGTCTCCCTGGAGCGGTTGGTGTGGCTATGCAGCGAGACGCCGGTATT
Organism: uncultured Acidobacteriaceae bacterium; assembly: GCA_963758545.1. Lineage (GTDB taxonomy): Bacteria > Acidobacteriota > Terriglobia > Terriglobales > Acidobacteriaceae > KBS-83. The sequence continues at coordinate 735,837 of CAVWVY010000004.1, forward strand.
GAAGGTGCGCGCGGCATCGGGGTTCTTCCATAGATAGGAGATCTGGGATCCCTTCATGGCTACTCCTCACACCTGCACGCACAGTATGAGGACGGTCCCATGAATGAAGCATTACGTAGACAAGAAGATGCTGTAACTTCAGTGCAAACCGTGGTTCCACAATGGAATGGAACCGCAATGGTTACGGGCCGTTTCGGACGAATTCAGCGGGTTTTGGCGATATCGGGCGTCAGATCGCCGCCGCCGTCCGGCGTCTTCGCTGTTTCGTTCTGCGTGGCTCGGCGGCTTTCCGGTTCCAGGTGATTGGTCGTAAGTCCCTGCTGCAGTTGCGTGAAGGCCTCTTCCGGGGTGTCGGCGAAGTGGAAGAGATCCAGGTCCTGGCGGGCGATTGTTCCCTTCTCCACCAGTACATCGAAGTCGATTACCGACTTCCAGTACTCGGACCCGTAGAGAACGACGGTGATCTTCTTGGCCAGCTTCTCGGTTTGTTCGAGAGTAAGGATTTCGAATGCCTCATCGAGGGTTCCGAAGCCGCCGGGAAAGACCACGAGCGCCTTGGCAAGATACGCAAACCAATACTTGCGCATGAAGAAGTAATGGAACTCGAAGTTGAGCGCAGGCGTGATGTAGGGGTTCGGGCGCCTGCTCGAAGGGGAGCTTGATGTTGAGTCCGACGGTCTGGCCACCGGCCTCGTGCGCGCCGCGGTTGGCGGCCTCCATGATGCCGGGGCCGCCGCCGGAGGTGACGACGAAGCGGCGCTGCCGGCCCTTCAAGGTCATGGACCACTCGGTGAGCATGAAGGCGAGTTTGCGGGCGTCTTCGTAGTAGCGAGCCATCTCGACGGCTGCTTCGGCGCGGCGGCACTTCAGATCGTTCGCGCTGCAGTCGTCCAGCTCTGCGCCTTTTGCGGGCTGCTCGTGGTGAGGGGCAGGCTCGTTGGCATAGGGTCGGGCCAGCAGCTCCAGCTCGCGGTTGGCGACATCGAGTGCGCGGAAGCGGGCGGAGCCGAAGAAGACGACGGTGTCGCGAATACGCTCGCGCCGGAAGCGGGCCAGCGGCTCGGCGTATTCGGCCATGATGCGGATGAGGCGGCCATCCGGACTGTTCAGGAAAGCAGGGTTTTCGTAAGCGAGCGAGGCGGGTTCTAACGGATGCGGTGTGTGACGATTCGGCATAAGTGGAGTGATTATCCGCGGTGTCCAGGACGAAACAGCACGCTGAGCGCAACCCAGATGTTAAGCAGGCCGAGGCCGGAGACGAGGCCACGCACCCAGCCCTGCGCGAGGAAGGCGGCGACGGTGGGCCAGTGCATGATCCAGGCATTGGTGGTCCAAATACTGCGCCAGGGCAGCAGAACAACCAACGCGCCGACGTATAAGCGAACGATGACGAACAGCACGATCTCCATCACCAGCAGCCAGCGGGGGATTTGTCTTTGCCGCTGCGCCGGGAACCGGCTGCACTGCTGTTGCCGGCTGGTCGCGCGTGCTGAAGAGATTTCCCTGGTCCGCCATTCATTTCCTGCAAAGTTCAAGGAGCGGCCGGACTGGCCGCTCCTTAACATTCAAGCTTACACGGCACAGCAGAGAACTGCAGGTGAGCTCTGCCTTGACCTGTTATTGCGCGACCGGCTGCGCGTTGCGCTTGGGGCGGCGGTTGGCTTGCAGAATTTTCTTGCGCAGGCGGAGCGATTTTGGCGTGACTTCGACCAGCTCATCTTCGGCGATGAACTCGATCGCCTGTTCGAGGTTGAGCGCTTTGACCGGGACGAGGCGGATGGCTTCATCCGCGCTCGAAGCGCGCATGTTGGTGAGCTTCTTTTCGCGCACTGCGTTTACGTCGAGATCGTTGTCGCGCGAGTGCTCGCCGACGACCATGCCTTCGTAGACCTCGGTGCCGGGATTGACCAGCAGCACGCCGCGATCCTGCAGGCCGTCGAGCGCGTAGGCGGTGGTGGTGCCGGCGCGGTCGGCGATGAGCGCACCGGTGGGCCGCTGCGGGATCTCGCCCTGGTACTGAATGTAACCGTCGAAGAGCGCATTCATCACGATGGTGCCGCGGGTTTCCGTGAGCATCTCGGAGCGCAGACCGATGAGGCCGCGCGAGGGCACGCGGAACTCCATGCGGACGCGGCCGGAGCCGTGATTGGTCATCTTCACCATCTCGCCCTTGCGCGGTCCGAGGCGCTCGATGACGGTGCCGACGAAGTTCTCCGGGATATCGACCGTGAGGTGCTCGACCGGCTCCATGGTTTTGCCGTCGACGACGCGGGTGACGATCTCGGGCCGGCCGACCATGAGCTCGTAGCCTTCACGCCGCATCATCTCGATGAGGATGGCGAGCTGCAGCTCGCCGCGGCCGAGAACCTTGAAGCTGTCCGGCGAACCGGTCTCTTCGACGCGGATGGAGACGTTTGTAAGCAACTCTTTGTCGAGACGCTCGCGCAGGTTGCGGCTGGTGACGTACTGGCCTTCACGGCCTGCCGTGGGCGAGTTGTTGACGGAGAACTGGATCGCGATGGTGGGCTCATCGATGACGATGGGCGGCAGCGGCTTCGGGTTCTCGAGATCGACGATGGTTTCACCGATGGTGATGCCGGTGACGCCGGCGATGGCGACGATGTCGCCAACCACGGTCTCGGTAATGTCGGTGCGCTTGAGTCCTTCGAAGGAGAAGAGCTTGGTGATCTTGGTCTTCTGCAGCGAGCCATCGCGCTTGGAGATGTTGATCTCGTCGCCGGTCTTGAGGGTGCCGTTGAAGACGCGCGCGATGCCGAGGCGGCCGAGGTAGTCCGAGTAGTCGAGGTTGGTGATCTGGATCTGGAGCGGCCCTTTGGCATCGCCGGGAGCAGGCTTCAGCGAGTTGACGATGGTCTCGAAGAGCGGCTGCAGGTCGGCGCCCGGGGTGTCGAGCGAGAGCGACGCGGTGCCGTGCTTGGCGTTGGTGTAGAGCACGGGGAAGTCGAGCTGATCCTCTTCCGCATCGAGGTCGATGAAGAGGTCGTAGACCTCGTTCAGGACTTCCTGCGCGCGGGCGTCGGGGCGGTCGATCTTGTTGATGACCAGGATGGGGGGCAGCTTGGCTTCGAGGGCCTTGGAGAGGACGTACCGGGTCTGGGGCAGCGGGCCTTCGGAGGCGTCGACCAGCAGCATGACGCCATCGACCATCTTGAGGGCGCGCTCGACCTCGCCGCCGAAGTCGGCGTGGCCGGGGGTGTCGACGATGTTGATCTTGGTGTCCTTGTAGTGGATCGCCGTGTTCTTGGCCAGGATGGTGATGCCGCGCTCCTTTTCGAGCTCGTTCGAGTCCATGACGCGCTCGATGACGGTCTCGTTGCTGCGGAAGGTGCCGGCCTGGCGGAGCATGGCATCGACCAGGGTGGTCTTGCCGTGGTCGACGTGGGCGATGATGGCGATGTTGCGGATGGTGCTGGACACGGTGGTGCGTTCTCTCTTCCTTGCGGCGATTCTTTTTGGGACACGGAGGGGGACCCTCCCCCCTCCCGGTACGGGAGGCTGGCTTGTAAGCTCTTGCGATACAGGCACTTAGACCCTCTCCGGAGGGCTAAATTCGTCTTTCCAAAGAGCTTATCGCTAAATTCGTCATTCCATTCGGGTTGGAAGCACGCCGTCACAGCATGGTGAGGTGCTCTCGCTGCCCTTTCCGATTGCTGAGGAATGGCTCTATTTCCAGTGTAGCGGACTCAGACGAAAAACAGGCACGATTTGCGAAGTTCTCCCTCTGCCAGTAATGAGTTAATGCTGGATTTTCATCGAGCATTTACCAGATGCTTTTGAGACTCCAAGCCTGTTGCTGCGTGATGCGCCAGTTTCCGCCGAGGGTGATGGCGACTGCGGGCTCCATGGGGTCGCGTTTGTAGTAACGGCAGGTAATGGCGCGGCGCTGGTTGAGGAAGATTTCGGCGACGGAGTGGTCGAGGAAGATGTGGAGGTCGAGCGGGCCGGAGGCGATGCCGGTGATCTCTTTGTCGCCGATGCGTACGGAGCCGGCTGAGAGTTGGGGAGCGGCGCGGAGGAGAATGGCGGCGCCCTGGTTGTCGACGAACGATTGCTCCTGAAATTGCTCTCGAGGAGAGCCGCTGGTTGGCGGCTGAAGAGTGAGGCGAATTTCCTGCGCCGATGTGGGCAGGCGTTTCACTGCATCGCCGGTGCGTGGTTTGGTGCGAAGGGATTCGGTTTCCGGTGCGGGCTCCATGACGAGCTGACCGTCGGTGATGGAGAGGCGGCGCGGCAGGGACATCATGCCGGACCAGCCGGCGGCGGCATACTCGGCCTGCGGGCGGGTATCGGTGATCCAGCCCCAGAGGATGCGATTGCCCTGGGCATCGAGCTGCGATTTGGGCGCGTAGTAGGCACCGTGGTCGAGCAGGCCTTCCGATTCGGCGTGGAAGAGCATGGCCGCGGTATCGAGCGTGCCGATCTGCCAGAGAGTGCGGCCGCCGGTGGAGTGGATGAGGACGTGTTTGCCATCGAGCGGGAAGAAGTCCGGGCACTCCCACATCTCGCCCGAGCCGACGACATCTTGCGAATGGTTGAGAGGTTTGCCCTGCGCCATGGGGTGCAGGTATTCCCAGTGGCGGAAGTCGATGGAGCGGTAGAGGAGTACGCGTCCGCCAACGCCGCGCTCGCCAGAGGCGACGATGAGATTCCAATGATCGTCATTGCCCGGGCCGGCAGGTCCATTGCGCCATGGGGAGGGATCGCGGAAGCCAGCGACCTTCATGCCCGCAGGTGGTGCGGGGATGACTGCCTGCGGCAGCTTGCGCCAACGGAGCAGCGTGTCGTCTTCTGCAACCGCCATGCATACGGATTCACGCAGCGGCGGATTCGAATCGGCGAGGGTGGCCTGTTCGGGGGTGCATTTGGCGACGCCGGTGTAGAGGAAGGTGGGTTTGCCATCGACGATGGCGGCGGTGCCGGTCCAGCAGCCTTCGGCATCCGGACCGCCGGGCGTGGGGGCGAGCGCGACGGGCTCGCGCTGCCAGTGGATCATGTCGGACGAGGTGGCGTGCGCCCAGAGCTTCACGGCGGAGACCGGCTCGGAATTGTATTGGTAGAACATGTGGTAGCGGCCCTTCCAATAGAGCGGGCCGCAGGGATCGTTCATCCAGCCGTGCGCGGGCAGCAGATGGTATTGCGGGCGCATGGGATCGCGGGCGATCTGCGCGTCTGTGAGATCGAGTGCGCGGAGTTTGCGGGTGAACGCGGCTCCGGTGGTGAGGGCGAGGCTGTGGAGAATGGTTCGGCGGGTGGGCATGTTCGAAAGCCTGAGTACAACTGGCGAGCCAGTATCGCAGAGCAGCGAAGCAACGGCCAGACAGCGGAACGTCTTCCTTCAGGGAATGATTGCTCTGGAGCCTCAGCCGGTCGAAAAGATCGAAGAAGGACGCGCGACTTTCCTGATAGAGATTGAAGCCGAGAAGACGGCTCTTTGTCATGTCATTTACGCATTCCAGTTGGCGTCCCAGATCGCTATCGGTGTGCCACCACGAAGCCAGCTTGTCGACATCCCGTTCCGCGAGAGCATGCTTGTCCGCGATGGATCTCCAGAGGCTTGCGACCTCGGCGAACTTTGGAGCGAGCGGCTGGATCGGGTCGGGTGGACCGGCGGGTTCGACCTCGAAGTAGGAAGCGATTTGTGGCCACATCCATCGCCAGCGGAAGATATCTCCATTGACGACATTGAAGGCCTGATTCCGGGCTTGCGAAGATACGGCGGCCCACTCCAGATGATGTGCGAGAAGGCGAGCGTCAGTTAATCTGTAAGGGCGTTCCACTGCAGATGGGAGCCGGGAAAGACGAAGGGCTGTCCGGTTTCACGGCAGATTGTTGCATAGACAGCCAGCGTCACACCCATATTCATAGCGTTACCCAGGGCGTATCCGACGATGCTGTGCGGGCGATGCACGCTCCAGCTGAATCCAGCCCGCGTCCGCTGCGGCGAAGAGGATGTCTTCCTGGGTGTAGTAGAAGTTCTCGCCGGGGAGCCTGCAGTGTCTTCGCGAAAGGGAGTTTCGGCAGCGATCTGTCCGTAGGCCTCTGAATGGCCCGAGGTATTGCTTGGTTCCGGTCACGAGAGCGGCGTGGATGAGGCTTTTTGCATCTTCGAGCGCCGCGAAGAGATTGCGCGTCATGCGCGCCATTGACACGGACGTTTTCCGCTTCAGTCGGCTGGCGCAACCAGGTACAGAGGAATACGTGTGTGGATCGATGCCGGCGACTGCGCTCGCACGGATGCCTCGTCACGCAGATCGGCGGCGATCGGAATGATTCCGTCCACTGTTGCAGGCTTCCTGGCGAGGCCGTAGACCCGCCAGCCACTGCGTACGAGATGCGCGGCGAGGTTGCCACCGACGATGCCGGTCGAGCCGACGATCAGTGCAGTACGGGCATTCGGATCGTTGCATTCAGGCAACGGAGCACGTCGGGTACCGATGCTCGAGATCGTTGGATCGCTCGATGACAACGAGAGTATCGGCCGTTCGTAGCTTCGTCAGCTCGCGCGCAACGTGGCGGTATTCGGGCGTGAAGCCGAGGGCGCGGGCGTGGTCGAGGAGATGCTCGAAGTCGAGGGAGATGGTGGCGCCGGCTTTCTGGGTTACTTCGTCTTCGATGGGGAGGTCGAAGTCGTCGGCTCCGTAACGGAGTCCTTCGAGCGCGCCCTGGTTCTGCGTGAGGACCGAGGTGCGGATGCGCGGGATGTTGTCGAGGTAAATGCGGGAGAGCGCGAGGTGGCGCAGGTACTCTTGCGTGGTGATTTCGATTCCGCCTAATTGGGTGAAGTAGGGCTTGAAGGTCCAGCAGAGGAAGCTTTGCAGGCCGCCGCCGAGTGAGCTTACTTCGTCCTGGAAGGCGCGGGTGCGCTCGAGGTGCTCGATGCGCTCATCGAGGGATTCGTCGAAGCCGATGACCATGGTGGCGGTGGTCTTGAGACCGGCTTCAAGGATGGCGCGCTGCGCGGCGAAGTATTCGGCGACCGTGTATTTGAATTTGGAGTGGCGGCGGCGGAAGTCTTCGGTGAGGATCTCCGATCCTCCGCCGGTGATCCAGCGGACGCCTGCGGCCTGGAAGCGCGCGGCGGCTTCGGCGTAGCTCAGCTTTGCGTGATCGGCGAGGTAGAGGAACTCGGCGATGGTGAGGGCGTAGAACTCGAGCGTGTCGCCGTAGCGGTGACGAATGGCGGAGAAGAGATCGCAGTAGTAGTCGAGCGGGAGATGGGGGTTGAAGCCGCCGTTGAATGCGGCGAGGTCGCCGCCGAGCGAGAGCAGCTCGTCTAATTTCGCAAACACCGCTTCGCGGGAGAGGACGTAGCCGCCCTCCTGGCCGGGGAGTTTGTAGAAGGCGCAGTAGTCGCACTGGGCGACGCAGACGTTGGTGTAGTTGATGATGCGCATCACCATGTAGGTGGCGCGGGCCGCGGGATGGAAGCGGGCGCGGACGGCGGAGGCCAGTGTCGCGGAGCTCAGCGTCGGTGGCGTGCTGCCAGAGATGGCGGGCGTCTTCGGGCGTGATGCGCTGGGCGGCGTGGACCTTGGCGGCGATGGCATCCGTGACGGGGTTGGCTAAGGTGGCCACGTGCTTATTTTACGGGTTTGCATCGGCGAGGCCTTAGGCCTGCCGGATTGACAGCTTTCGCGTTGTTCAGGATGGGGCATCCGCGGCGGTTGCCGGCGCAGGTGCCGCGGCGGGAAGTTGGCGCAGGGTCACAAGCTGCTGGGCGAGATGCTTCCACTGGTCTTTTTTGAGGTGAAGGATGCCGCCGCGGCGGTTGTTCGCGAAGTAGTGTTCAATGTCGGCGCGAATGGTGGGGTCGATGGGCTGCAGGCCGGGCTTGGCGTCTGGCTGCGCGGCGGCTGGTTGAGGAGGCGGTGCGGGCTGCGAGCTTTGATTCGATCCGGCCGCTTCAGGCGTGGGCGGGGTGGGGGGTGGAGACGGCTTGCGCGGTTTGACCAGGAGCGCCAGATAGCGGGCGTAGGTCTGGTCGGCGAGCGGGTAGGAGCCCGGCGCGGTGGGCTTGCCGGTATCGAGATTCACGGCGGGGAGTTGCAGCGAGGGCTTGTCCGCGGGCTCGGAGCTTAGGTGGCTGATCGACTGCTGGTAATGATCGACTACGGTATCCATGCCAGCGAGGAAGGTCTTCTGCGCGTCGGCGCTGGGAACGCGGAGGCTGAGGTCGCGGAGGGGGCCGACCTTGGGAACGAGCTTGAGCAGGAAGGCGAGGATGCGCGCACCGATCCCAGGACGGCGATAGCTGTTGCCGAATCGCTTCTGATAGTCGGCTTTGTTGAGCCGGTACGTGAGTTTTTTGGGAACGAAGGTGGGGTCGGCCTGCTCCATCTGCTTGCCATAGTTGGCGATGGCGACCTGGGTCATTTTTGGGAGCAACATGCTGACGGTCCGGCGATAGGTGCCGATGGCCAGATCTTCTTTGGTGAGGACGAGACTAAGAGGAAGACCGTATGTGTCCTGGAAAGCACGCTCAAAGACAGGCTTCGAGACCTGGAAGCCAATGAAGTCGTGGAAGGCTTCGGGAGCGTAGCGCTGCTGCGTGACTTCGAGCACGTCGAAACCGAACTCAGTCTGAAGATGGGCTTCGGGGTCCTGGTCATAGAGGACGACCGGACCGTAGCGGCGACGGAGGCGGGGATATTCGGTGGCGGTGGCGCGATTTACGGCGGGGTGGCCGTAGGAATCGGAGGTGTAGTGAGCGAGCGCGCCGAGCGCGAAGGCGTACTCGTCCGGCGTCTGCGCCTCGCGGATGAGGTTATCAACGAAGTCGCCGGAGCGGACGTAATGCAGCATGTCGGAGAGCAGCTTGTTGCCGAAGGGGTAGTAGCCGATGTCCTGGATGATGGCGCCCCCATAGGCGTAGGCGTGGGCTTCTTTGATCTGGTCCGGGGTGATGTCCGGATAGCGGCGGCGGAGCAAGGGGATGATGTGGGATTTCCAGGCGAGATCGACGACCTGCTCATGCGAGAGAACGGAGTAGGCCTGCGCCGGCTGCGGCGGCAGGATGAGCAGCAGCATGAGAGTGAGCGCCAGGGTCGTGCGACGGCGCACTTCAAATTTGTGCATACCGGTTGATATTCGATGCAGGGCAGGACATGCAAATCGGGCCAGGTGGGCAAATCGTTCGTAACTTGCGGGAATACCGGGATGCCCTGAAGGCGTTGCACTCGTCGTGGAGCGAGAGGCAAAAGCATTTTGGCGTCGCGGCAACTGCATTTATGCTGATGCCAAGCAATCTTTGCGATCCGTACAGGCTGTCCGGCGTGAGTGGGTGTGGCCCTGAAGATGCCAGATCCAATACCCCAACCAGGGGAAAGCTTCGCCGGCCAGAGCTTGAGAAAAGCCTCAGCGCCCATGTTGCCGCTGCACGGGGTCACGCACCCCACCACAATTGTCAGAGGAGAGGAATGTCAAACGAACAGCGGAATTTTCTTGCCCTTCCGTATGAAGAGCTGGAAGAGCTGAATCTGAAGGCGAAGCGCCAGCGGCGGGACCGGGTGGCAGCGGACACGATTCGCGAGGAGCGGCTGAAGTATCTGACGGACGAGCGGCGCATCAAGGCAGTGACAGTGATGTTCAGCGACCTGGAAGGCCGCCTGCACATGCTGGATTACGACAAGAAATTCCTGCTGAAGAGCTGGGACAACCTGACCTTTGACGGGTCTTCGATCCGCGGCTTTACCGCGCAGCGGGAGAGCGACCTGCGGCTGTTTCTGGACTGGAGCGCGTTCTACTGGGTGCCAGAGGACTTCTTTGGCGGCGGCAAGGTCCTGGTGTTTGGCGATGTGATCGACAAGGGGGGCACGCCCTATGCGGCTGACGTGCGCGGCGTGCTGAAGAGTTTTGCCGAAGAGAAGTTCGCCAAGGAGGGCTACACACTGAATGCGGCGAATGAGATCGAAGGCTTCCTGTTCCAGGGCGTGGACGCGGAGCAGCACTTCTATCAGAAGCAGCACTTCGAATACGTGAACACGGGTGGCTACTATCATTCGCTGCCGGGCGATCCGCTGCGCACCTTCATCGACACGGCGGCCGAGGTGCAGCGCGCGCTGGGCTTCGAAAACGAGAAGGACCATCCCGAGGTGGCGCCGTCGCAGTTCGAGATCAACTACAGCTATGGCGAAGTGGTGGCGGCGGCGGACCAGATCCAGCTTTACAAGCTGATCTGCCGGCAGGTGGCGACGAGGATGGGGCTGACCGCGAGCTTTCTGCCGAAGCCGGTGGTGGGCGTGAATGGCAGCGGGATGCATACCAATGTCTCGGTCAGCAAGGGCAAGAAAAACCTGATGTGGGATCCGAAGGGACAGGAGAAGCTGAGCCCCTTCGGCTGGGGATTTGTGGACAAGGTCCTGACGCACGGCAACGACCTGTGCCTGCTGCTGAATGCCAGCGTGAATGCGTACCGGCGGCTCGACCCGCACTTCGAAGCGCCGAACCAGATCAAGGCGTCGGCGACGGATCGCGGATCGATGGTACGCGTGCCGATCGGCAACGAGAAGAGCATGCGGGTGGAGGTGCGGTCGGTGAGCCCGGATGCGAACCCGTACCTGGTGCTGTATTCGATCTTCAAGACGGGCCTGGATGGGACGACATCGAAGATCGCAAACCTGCGCCAGGCGGAGCGGTATCTGCCGGACAATATCTATACGGCGCTCGCGGACTTCCGCAACGCGACCTGGACGACCAAGCTGCTGGGCGAGGACGTAAAGGCGCGCTATGCGGACCTGAAGCAGGCGGCGGCGGACCGCTGCCCGCGGCTGCTGGGGACATTCGTGAAGGTGCCGGAGGTGCAGTACCACCACGATGTTTACAACCAGTTCTTGTGGAACCATTTTTAGGCGAGAACAGAAATGAGTTGCCTGAGAGGGGAGAGCGACATGTGCTCTCCCCTTTTGTTTGTGCGGCCGGCAATGCGTAACTACCAGACAGACATTTATCGAGACATGATTCTTCGGCGACTCGGTATACTCGGGGCGCAATTTCAGAGGGCCGGCGTGAATCCGGCTCCGGGCTTGAGGTATTTCCTTGAACCGCTCTTTTGTTTCTGCCCTGATTTCTCTGGCGTGTCTTTCGACACTGCCCGCCTTGGCGCAATCTCACGGATCGGCCCAGCCTTATGTCACGCTTTCGGTGGGCGCGAATCCTACTGCGAATAGCGTGGCGCTGACCGGGCACCGTGCAGCCGGCGAGCACGTCTGGCGAACGCCGTGCCGCGTCCGAGCGGCACGCGTGACATTTCTTGATGGCGCGACCGTGCTGGATGCTGAGCGGCGCGGCGCTGACGCGCGAATCCTAGCCTGTCTCGAGTCAAACTTTCGCGCAGGTATTTGGCACGCCGGACCCGGAATGGTCGGCAGCAGCGGCAAGGCGAGCTGGTCGGGCGACTTCAACGGGGACGGCAAGGCCGATCTGCTTGTGTATGGGACAGCGAATGCATTCGGCTCTATAGCGGTGCAGGTCTTCCTCACGCAGTAAGGCAGTGACCTGCGCAATCTTCGAGGCTATGGCTCGCGCAGACGCTGGCTGTGCCCTCTCGCTTCAGGCTACCTCAACGCCGGCGGTACTGGATGTGGACGGAGACGGGAAGCTGGATCTGCTGATTGGAAACACGGTGGCATATGGCAATGGCGACGGCACGTTTTCGCGTGTCGCGGTGCTGCCAGTGCTGGCAACCGGTTTCAACCAGACCTATGCCGTAGACGTGAATGGCGACGGAAAGCTGGACATCGTGGCGGTCAATACGCCGCCAGGCCCAGTCGATAACCCAGGCACTGTGCAGTTTACGTTTACGGTGTTCCGCAACGACGGGGGCGGGACATTTACCTCGCTGGGCAGTTTTCCGCTGCGCGCCTCGTTCCAGACTGGATGTGAATCTGTGCTGTGCTCTCTACAACGTCTTCGGGCTGAGCTTTGCGGACGTGAATGGGGACGGCAAAGTGGATGTGCTCTCGCAGAGCAATGGGGTTGCGGATGGTCAATGCTGTCAGTTGCGAATCAATCTGAACGTCATGCTGAACAACGGGGACGGAACATTCGGCGCGCCCAAGAGTATCGATACTTCAATGCGCTCAGAACCACTGCAAAGCACAGCCGTTGCGTTTGGGGATCTCAATGGCGACGAAAGCAAGGATCTGGTCGTGGCATATTCGAACATGAAGGCAGCAATTACGTGGCAGCCGCACTCGGAAATGGAGATGGAACTTTCGGCGCCTTTTCTCCACTCGTGCTTATCAATTATCTGACCTTGCCGATTCCGTATCCGCAGGTTCAGCTCATTGACTTCAACGGAGACGGAAAGCTGGACGCGTTCGTCGGATCGGGTGAGGTGGCGCTGGGCAATGGCGATGGCACATTCAGCGCTTTCGACGCCGCTGTTCCCGCAGCCGGCCGAATCCGCAGATTCCTCTGAACTATCCGCTGCTGCAGACGCGATATCTATCGCGCATTCGTCGCCGTCGCTTGTTTATCTCGAATCTGACGAGCGATGCGAATGCGGTGTTTACGCCGCAGGACAGCAGCAGCGCGAATGTGACTGTGGCGCTGGGCGTGGGGACGCACACGCTCACGGCGCAGTATTCGGGAGACAGCACGTATGCGGCGGGCGTTTCGCGCGCCGGTAACCATCACGGTGGCTCCGGCGGTGGCGACAACCAGCGTGACGCTCACGGCCTTGCCGCAATACGACATTATGTGGGCAGCACGTCTGTCATTCACCGCCACGTCGCAGGCTTAGCCGCCGGAGCAGGTGGCACGGTGACGTTCTCCAAGGATCGACGACGTTGGTCACAGTCGCGATCAGAATGGAGCGCAAGCTACACGGCGACATTTGCCACGCTCGGCAATCAGACTAATTACGGCAGCTTATGGTGGCGACGCCAAGAGACGCCTCGTCCAGCGGAAGCATCAGCATATCGGTCGTTGTAGTCGCCTATTTCGTTTCCGACGCCACCATCCGGCTCGACCACTCTGACGGCAGCTTCCGGATCCGCTGCATTCGGCTCGGTTACGATCGATGCGGTCGCCGGATACAGCCGGGTGGGCTTTGTCACTTACCTGCAGCGGGCTTCCAGCGAACGCCTCGTGCAGCTTCACTCCGCAGATTCCGGCCGTCCTGACTCCTTCAGGGACTACGGCATTATTGTGACGCTCCATTCTCCGGCGCCGGTAACTGGGCAAAGTGAGCGATTCTGCCACGCCTCCCGGAACCGGTGGAGTGGTGCGGCGTTTCGCTTCTTGGCCTGCTTCTCGTGGGCCGACTACGGCGAAGCGCGATTGGGACGACTTTGTCTTGTTCTCGCCGCCGGCGTCTTCGTTAGTCTGACTGGATGCGGAGGGAGCGGCAAATCGACGACCACAGGTACAATGACGCCGCCGGGCACTTACACCTTCCAATCTGAAACCCGCGGCAAGCCAAATCGACCGCTGGGCCTTACAGTTCACCGTGTCAGCAAACCTATACATTGATCGTCCAGTAGAGCGACGGGCACATCCCGGCTACGGGTCGCGCCGGCCGCGTCGGTTGGAGTGCTGCGCCGTCTCTGACACAACAAGGCACGACACAGGATGGCAAGATGACTCCTACACATATTTTTTGTCCGAGGAGTGGGTAGGAGATGGCAGCGGCGGACCGAGGCTTGGCGAACCGGCGGTTGCGCGTGGCGATTGCGGGGTTTGGCACGGTGGGATCGGCGGTGGCGCGCATTCTGGTCGAAGCAGGGCGGCGCCTCTTCGTTTGAGCTGGCCTACATCCTGAACCGGCGCATTGCCGAAAAGCGCGCGGACTGGGTGCCGGGCTCGGTGCGCTGGACGGACGATGTGGATGAGGTGCTGGACTCGGACATTGATGTGTTCGTGGAGCTGGTGGGCGGGCTCGATCCGGCGGGAACGTGGGTGCGGCGGGCACTGGCGAGCGGCAAGTCCGTAGTGACGGCGAACAAGGCGCTGATTGCGGCCGAGGGCGTGGAGTTGGGCGAGCTGGCGTGCCGGCATCGGCAGCACCTGGCGTATGGCGCGTCAGTAGCAGGCGGCGTGCCGGTGCTTTCCGGATTGCAGGAGGGGCTCGCGGGCGATGCACTGGTGAGCGTGAGCGGCATCCTGAATGGGACCTGCAACTACATCCTGACGCGCATGGAGGAGGCGGGGCTGTCGTTTGCCGATGCGCTGGTGGAAGCGCAGCGCGCGGGCTTTGCGGAGGCCGATCCGAGCGCGGACGTGGATGGCTACGATGCGCGCGCGAAGATCACGATCCTGAGCCGCGTGGCGCTGGGCGCGGATGTCGATCTGGAGACGGTGATGTGCCGGTCGATCCGGCCGGTTGCGGCGGTGGATCTGCATTATGCGGCGGAGCTGGGCTGCACCATCCGGCAGATCTCGCATGCCGAGGTGAAGGAAGACGGGCTGCACATTGCCGTGCAGCCGATGCTGGTGGAGCGGGCGCTGCCGCATGCGCGCGTGGTGGGGCCGCAGAACATTGTGGTGAGCACGGGACGGTATGGCGGCGAGACGACCTTCTCCGGCAACGGGGCGGGTGGCGGGCCGACGGCGGTGGCGGTGGTGAGCGATCTGGTGGCGCTGGCGCGGCTGGGGACGACGTCCGCCGAATCGATGGGCCTGCCACTGAAGAAGATGGTGGCGTCGAACCAGTTTGTGATGCCGCACTACACGCGCTACCTGGTGCGCGACCGCCCGGGGATTCTGGCGGCGATCTCGCAGGTGCTGGCGACGTATGCGATCAATGTAGATGCGGTGCTGCAGTTGCCGGGACATTCGCGCGAGGCGCTGCCGTTCGCCATCACGCTCGAGCCGTCGAGCCAGCAAGCGTTGGATGCGGCGATGGCGGAGATTGGGAAGCTGCACTTCCTGGCGCAGCCGCCGCTGTGCCTGCCTATCCTGAGGAAACGCGCGTGACCCATCTGCACTGCATTGGCCCCTCATGCGGGGCGACATTTGAGCTGCATACGCCGCTGATGGCTTGCCCGAAATGTGGCGAGCTGCTGGAGGTGGCGCTCGATGCGCCCGAGATGGATGCGGCGGCGTTGAAGACGCTGTGGTCGGAGCGGCGGCGGTCGTTTGCCGCGGTGGATGCGAGCGGCGTGTGGCGGTTCCGCGAGGCGCTCCCGCAGTACGCGCCGGATTGTGTCGTCACGCTGCGCGAAGGCAATGTGCCGATGGTGCGGGCGCAGCGCGCGGCGGAGTTTGCCGGCGTGACACGCTTGCATTTCAAACATCTGGGCTGGAACCCGACGGGCTGCTTCAAGGATCTGGGGATGACGACGGGCATGACCGAGGCGCGCTATCTGGGCGCGAAGGTGGTGGCCTGCGCGTCGACGGGAAATACCGCGGCGTCACTGGCCGCGTATGCAGCGCGCGCTGGCGTGGTGGGGCGCGTGTATCTGCCGGCGGGACAGGTGTCGATGAACAAGCTGGCGCAGGCGCTGGACTTTGGCGCGGAGATTGTCGAGGTCAAGGGCAGCTTCGATGATGCGCTGAACACGCTGCTGGCGCTGCCTCCAGAGGAGGTCTACTTCCTGAACTCGGTGAATCCGTTCCGCATCGAGGGGCAGAAGACCTGCATGTACGAGGTGATGGAGGAGCGCGGATGGCGTGCGCCGGACTACCTTGTAGTGCCGGGCGGGAATCTGGGGAACAGCGCTTCTTTCGGAAAGGCATTCGATGAGCTGCTGCGCTGGGGACTGATTGAGCGGGCACCGAAGCTGATCGTGGTGCAGGCGGCGGGCGCGAATCCGTTTGCGCGGCTGTGGCGGGAGCGCGAGAAGAATCCAGAGGCGGTGCTGAAGCCGCTCGATCCGGAGACGCGCGCAACAGCGATACGGATTGGCAATCCACGCTCATGGCGCAAGGCACTGCATGGTGTCGAAGCGACGGGCGGCATGGTCATGGATGTGACGGATGAGGAGATTGGCGAGGCGAAGGCCGCGATCGGGCGCGACGGCATCGGGTGCGAGCCGGCATCGGCAACGACGCTTGCTGGACTGAAGAAGCTGCGCGAATCCGGCGCGTTGGATCGCGATGCTGAGGTGGTTGCGATGCTGACCGGGCATGGGCTGAAGGACACGGCGTACATCCTGGAGCAGCATGGGGCGGGCAATCAGGGCCAGCAGGAAGGTCACTGAGGACCACGATGCCTGACGACATCCTCATTGAGTCGCTGCCGATCGGCGCTGAGCCGGAGGAGATCCATGTTCCGGGATCGATTGCGAACCTGGGGCCGGGGTTCGACACGCTTGCCGTCGCGGTGAATCTGTATCTGAGCCTGCTGGTGGAGCGGCGCGAGGGAATGGACCAGGTGACGTTCGAATTCGTGGGCTGCGATCCGATGGGGGAGAACCTGATCCACTCGGCGTTCGCGCAGCTACGCGAGGAGTATGCGCGGCCGTTGCCTTCGGTCCACGTAGAAGTGCGCAGCCAGATACCGCCGCGCTCCGGGCTGGGATCGAGCGCTGCCGCGACCGTGGCGGGGCTGCGGCTGTTTGAAGTGGTGAGCGGTGTTTCGCTGGGACCGACGCCGCTGCTGGCTGTGGCGGCGGCTCTGGAAGGACATGCGGACAATGTGGCCGCGGCGCTGCTGGGCGGATTGACGGTGAGCTGCCAGTGCGACGATGGCAGCGTGACCGCGGTGAGTCTGCCGTGGCCAGCCGCGATACGGCTGCTGGTGCTGACGCCGGATTATGCGCTGACGACAGTGCGGGCGCGCGAGGTGCTGCCGGCGCAGGTGCCGTTCCGCGATGCGGTGAGCAACATGCAGCGTGTGGCGCTGCTGCTGTGCGCGCTCGAGAGCGAGCATCCGCACAGTCTGCGCGAAGCCATGGTCGACAAGCTGCACCAGCCGTACCGGAAGGGCATCGTACCGGGGCTTGCGGAACTGCTGGAGCTGGAGCACCCGAAGCTGCTGGGCGTGTGCCTGAGCGGCGCGGGGCCATCGTTGCTGGCGTTGACGATCGGCGAGTCGCTGGAGGTGAAGGAGCTGATCGAGCAGACCTATCGCGAGACGGGTAATAGCTTCACGATGCGATGGCTGAAGGGCGAGCAGCCGTTTCCTTAAGGACTTGCCGTCCGGGCAAAGGCGCCTGCGGCGCGTGTGTTGGGTTCGCTCCCGTTGGTCGCTCACGTTTTGAAGTTGATGACGACCGTGGCATCCCACCCTTCGCTCTGCTCAGGAGAGGGCACCCCAGATTTGTGCGCCGGCCATGAAGGCGGCAGTGAGAACGGCGACATCAACAGCGGAGCGAAACTAGGCGACTGTTGCTCCGGGTTGAACTTTTTCTCCGATCATGTTGACGGCGCGGATGGCTGAGAATGCGGCGCCCTCCTGCCAGCCGACGATGTGGCTGGTGTGGTCGCCAGCGAAGTAGACGCGGCGGTCGGGACGGGTCATGACGGTGTAATCGCGCGGGTCCTGCTGGGCGATGCCGAAGGTGCTCCCTGGACCGCTGATCCATGACCCGAGGTTGAAGGGGATCTGACCCCAGCTTACGTAGATGGGATCGCGCAGCTCCTTGCCCCGGCCGGGGAAGAGCTTTTCGACGGCCTGACGCGATGCGTCGAGCTTGGCCTGCATGGTGGGCAGTTTGCCGAAGGCTGAGCCGTTCTCGATGCTGTAGCCGCTGATGATGGCGCCGTTGGGGGAGAAGAGTCCGCAGCTGGGATACCAGACGACATCGACGGTCTGCCTCAGGAAGGACAGGCCTCCGTAGATGTTGTCGTCCTGCTCCCAGAAGCGGCGCGACTGCCAGGCGATCTTGTACGCCGAGTCATAGAAGACATGCTGGAGCACAGCCTGGACATCGGGAGAGAAGTCTGCATCCACGTTCTTGAGCGTGGTGAGGGGCATCGCGCAGATGCAGTAATCGGCATCAACGGTTTCGGTTCGGCCGCTGACGCGATCTTTATAAGAGACGCGCACTCCGCTGGCAGACTGTCGGATGCGCATGACCTCAGCGTTATGGCGGATAACGCTGCCTAGTTTTTTCTCAAAGGCGCGAGGGATGTTATCCATGCCGCCGACGGGCTGGAACATGGTGGCCTGCCAGTCGATGATGTCTTCAAAGAGCAGGCCGTTCCAGAGATCGGCGTCGAGCAGGGCGTGCATGGGCAAAGGATCGCGCGGCACGCCGGCCTGCGGGCCTGCGCCAGGCGAAGTCTTGTAGCCGGAGCGCTCTGAGCCGAGGAAGCGGCCGTCCGGAGCGAGGTCGCCATACTGGGTAAGGAACTTGAGCATGCGGTCTTTGTCCTCGGCGCTGAGCTCCTGATCGAGCGCGCCCTGGCGGATGCATTTCGCGAGCAGCTCGGATACATGGCCGCGCGTGTCGTTGACCATCTGGCGCTGCTGGACTGGCTTGCCGCCGTTGAATTGGTCGCACTGCAAGAGCGAAGAACGTGAGGTGTTGATCTCCACTTCGAGCGGCACGCCCAGCTCGTGACAGTAGTTCAGCATGTGGGTATGGATGGAAGGCAAACGTGCGGGACCAGCATTGAGATAGAGTCCATCGTCGAAGGCGCAGGTCTGCTCCGTGCCGTCGGTGAAGTTGACGCGAGAGCCGCGGCGGAGCGTCCAGTTGCGGCCACCCACGCGATCGCGGGCTTCGAGCACGGTGCAGGTGTAGCCGAGCTTGGTCATTTCATACGCTGAGACGAGGCCGGCGATGCCTCCGCCGAGGATGACGACGCGTGTGCCGTGCCCGGCGACACCGCGGATGGGCTGCGCTTCCGTTGCGGCGATGGGCAAGAGGCCAAGCGTCTGCATCATGGTGAAGGCTGCGCTGTAGCCGCCTACCTTCCCTACACGAAGAAGAAACTGACGCCGTGTGAGTGCCATAGATATTCCTTTTTCCGGGGAGTCCTGAATCGTACAGCGAAGAGCGAGGCGTTGTCCGATAAAAAAGGGCGACACGGACTACTCAGGGAGACGCAGCCGTGCCGCTTGGGGAGACAACAGCGAGTGGCCTAGAAAATGATCTTCAACGCGAGCTGCGTGTTGAAGGGTTCTCCGGGGCCAATTCCGGGCGCGTAGTTGCCTGCGCCGATGGTGGAGCCGACCTGGCCGAAGCTGCTGGAATCCGTATAGGCATTGCCGAGCTGCGTGGGACCTGGACTGGCCAGATTCAGACGGTTGGTGAGGTTGAACATTTCGACGCGGAACTGGGTGTTCACGCGCTCGGTGATGGGGGTGTTCTTGAAGATGGAGAGATCGGCATCGGCAAATCCCGGACCGTAGAAGCTATTGCGGCGGAAGTTGCCCCATGTGCCGGCAGCGGGGTCGACGAATGAGTTGGGATTGAACCATTGGACGAAGCGCGAGCCGTCGACGTTCTGAACCTTGTGGCTGACGCCGGCGAAGGGACTCGCGATCTGATCCGGACGTTGCGTGTACTCGTTGGTGCCGGAAGTATCTGTGCCGGTGAAGAGGTTGATGGGCTGTCCACCTTTGAGCGTGATGACGGAGTTCAACTGCCAGCCGTGCGTGACCAGCGATGGCCCGCGGAAGTTTGGAACGGTGTAGTTGACGTAGCCGACGACGGTGTTGCGGGTGTCGAAGTCGCTGGCGCCGTAGTCGCCTTTGAAGTTGGTGCTGTCCTGGGGCAACTGACCGCGATACTGCGTGACTTCATCGAGGTTGTGACTCCAGGTGTAGCTGAACTGCGTGGTCAGGCCGTGCATGCTGCGCACGCTGAAGACGGCCTGCAACGCGTTGTAGTTGGAGGTGCCGATGCTTTCGATCTGGTTGATCTCGCCATATTGCGGATAGGAGGAGAGATAGGGCCGATTAGTGACACCGGTGTAGAGCGCACCGTTGAAGGTGATATCGGAGGTGGGACCGCCGAGGTACGGCTGATTGATGTTGAGGATGCTGAGCAGGCGGCGACCTTCGCTGCCGACGTAGCCGATCTGGAAGAGCGCCTTGCCGCCGAGCGACTGCTCGATCTGGAAGTTGTAGTTGTAGTTGTAGGGGGTGCGGAAATTGCGATCGACGGAGAAGACGCCGCATGGGTTCGCAGGATTGCAGACCACTGTGCCGCTGGGCAGGATGGACTGGCCCGGAATGATGGAGACGACTCCGGCCTGCGGCGTGGCGGCGACGGTGAAGACAGGATCCGGTCCGCCGGGATTGCCTTCGAGTCCGTTTGGCGCGTTGTTGCCGGGACGGTTGTCGAGGAATGGGTTGGCATTCGGCGTGTCAAAGAACATGCCGAATCCGCCACGCAGGACAGTTCCCTTCCAAAACGCGGGGGAGTAGCTGAAGCCGAGGCGAGGACTGATGTTCGCCCAGTCGCTGGGATAGACCTCGCTGATCTGATCGCCCTGGAAGGCGAGCCCGTTGGCTGGCCGTCAGCTCCGGGCGGAAGACGGAGAGGTTTTTGTAGTCGGAGTGCATGGGCTGCAGGTAGTCGTAGCGGACGCCGTAGTTGATGTTGAGCGTGGGAGTGAGCTGCCAACTGTCCTGCGCGAAAAGATCGAAGGTGTTGATGAAAACCTGCCGCTCCGCATTGCCGCGTGCAATGGAGGCGGAGGCGAGATAGCCGCCGAGAAAGTCGGCGAGCGCTTCTGCATTGCCGCTGCAGTCGCCGCCATCGACGCACCATGGGCCCTGAGCGCCGGTGAACTTGAAGGTGCCGGTGGAGTGACGCTGGTAGAACTCATCGATCTGCGCCTGGCGATATTCACCGCCGAAGCGAAGCTGATGCCGTGCCCAGGGTCCAGGAGAGTGCTTCGTCGAGATGACCGGTAATGTCGTTGCGGCCTTCCGGCGGAGTCTGGCCGATGACCTCGAAGCCGCTGATATTGATGTTGGGCGACTGCGAATAGGGAGAATTCGTGACGAAGCCGAGCGAATTGACGTCAAAGCCGGTTTGCTGATCGCTGAAGAGCTGATTGAAGTAGTTCACGCCGATGGTGACCTGGTTGGTGATGCGCGGCGAGAGCGTCCAGTTATGCACGAGCGAGTAGTTGTAGACGTGGATGGGCGCGACCTCGAAGTAATACGGGAGCACGCAGGTGCCGCACACCGGGGCGATCTGGTTGCCCTGCCCGAGGAAGGCACGCGCGGACAGCGACTGGCGATCGCTGAAGTTGTGATCGAGCTTGATGACGCCGTTGTAGCTGTAGCCGGTTTCCGGAGCGGAACCGCTGTAGTTGTTGCTTTGCGCAGGGCCGGTGAGTGCGTCGGCCGGCCAGAGCGTTTTGAGCAGCGCGCTGGTGGCGGAGTTCACGCCGACACCGTACTGCTGCAGCAGAGTCAGAGCCTGTGCCTGGTAGGCGGCTGACGGCTCCGTGCCCTGGTTGCCGGTGGCGATGCGGAATTTCTGCTTTTCGAAATTCGCGAACCAGAAGGTGTGGTCTTTCCAGAACGGGCCGCCGGCGCTGGCGCCCCACTGCTCATTGCGCAGCGGCGGATTGCCGGTCTGGAAGGGCGAGACGATGGCAAGCGCTTCATTGCGGTTGTAGTAGTACGCGGAGCCGTGGATGGTATTCGTACCTGACTTTGTTACTAGATTGACGGTGCCGCCGGGATTGCGTCCGGTCTCCGGCGAGGACTGCGTTTGCAGCGAGAACTCTTCGAGCGAATCGATGGGATAGGTGACGCCGGCGATGTTTTCCACGCCGCCCTGATTCACGGCTGGAATGTTGTGCCAGAGATCGTTGTTGTCAGAGCCGTCGATCTGCCAGTTGACCTGATTGGCGCGCGTTCCATTGACGGAGCCGAAGCCACCGGCGGAGTAACCGGCGAAACCCGGCGCGAGGCCGATCATCTGAGTGAAGTCACGTCCGTTGAGCGGGATGTCCTGCACGGTCTTGCTGGGAATGGTGGTGGTTTGGACCGGCGTGGTGGTGTCCAACGCGAGGCCCGAGCCGCTGACCTCGATAGTGGTGGCCTGCTGCGCGACGGCTAATTTGACTGGAACCGTGTGGATGGCACCGGCGGAGACGCTGACTTTCGTGACCTTGATGGTGTCGAAGCCTGCAGTGGTGACAGTGATGGTGTAAGAGCCGAGGGGAAGATCGGGAAAATTGAAGTCGCCGCCGCTGGCGGAGACAGTCTGGCGGGCGACGCCGGTGGCATCGTCGGTGATCTGCACCTGAGCGCCGGGGATTGCGGCGCCCGCGGGATCGGTTACGGTGCCGTTGATGGCGCCGCGAAAGGTCTGCGCGCCGGCGAAGGCACTGGAGAGGACGGCGGCGACAAGCGCTGCCTGTCCGACAGGAACGAAGAACGTACCACGACGCCACAGCATATCTAGCCTCCAAAGGAATACGAATCGCTGCAAGGGCCTGGGCCCGACATTGGGCATGGACCAAGTACTGGATCGTTTCTTCGCCTGGAAGAGATTTTTTGCGCCTGAATGAGGCTTCGACGTGGAAGGGACTGCGCCCGAGGCCTGCTACCGCTAGGAGCGAGGCCTTTGTTTCTGCTTACTGCTTGCTGAAACGGTTGGGATTCCTTACTGTACGAATAAGCGATCGCAAACGCAACCGGAAAAGAAGGCTGCCTCCGCGCGTAGACACTTTCTTCCGTCTTCCGAATTTCACACATTCATGCCGCGTGCACCCGGAGTGCAACGAGGCCTCTGAGAGGAGACGCAGAGATCTATGAACGCACCCCTGAATGCACTCAACGACGCCCCGGATGGCGCACCCAACTGGCAGCATGCTGAGGATCCGCATCTTGAGTTCCTGCATGAACTTGGCAGCCGGATCGCGGCGGCCGATCCGCTGCATGATGTGCTGAATCGGGTGGTGGAGTTTGCCACATCCATTGTGCGTTGCGATGCATGCCTGGTCTATGTGCTGCAGGGCGAAAAGCTGGTGCTGCGAGCATCGAAGATTCCCCATGCGGAACTGGTCGACAATCTCGATTTGCAACTTGGACAGGGCATTACGGGATGGGTGGCGGAGCATCGCGAACCGGTCGCGATCGCGCGCAACGCCACTGGTGACACACGCTTCAAGGCCTTTCGTGACCTGCCGGAAGATCGCTTCGAGGCATTTCTTTCCGTTCCGCTGATGAGCCGCGGCAAGCTGGTGGGCGTGATCAATGTGCAGCATAAGAAGCCGCACGAGCACACGCAGCGCGAGATCCAACTGCTCTCGACGATCGGATTTCTGGTGGGCGCGGAGATCGAGATGGCGCGGCTGGAGATGGAGAGCGCGGACTTGAGCGAACGACTGGAGACGCGAAAGATCGTTGACCGTGCCAAAGGCATTCTGCAGCGCGATCTGAAGATTGATGAGGAGAGCGCGTACGCGGCGCTGCGCAAGCAGAGCCGGCAGAAGCGGCGCTCCATGAAAGAGCTGGCGGAAGCGATTGTGCTGAGCGACGAACTGCGGCGGGTGGGCCGCACCGGCCCCGCTGTGCAGCCGCCGGCGAGATAGAGCATTTTCACAGTTACTATCTACAGTTGAATTCCGCGCAATGGCATACACCTCCATCGCCAGATGGCAGTGTATGCCGCGTTTGTTCGTTAAAAGTTCGAGTCTCCCGTCCGATTCATCTTGCTCCTGAACGCATTGCAGGTTACAAATACTACGCTGCATCGGAGTGCAGTATCCCGCTCCTGACAAATCCCCCGGACGCGCGACGCCTTGTCGCGCGCCAGAACGACAGCGCGCCCTGCGCTGGAGGACCTCGACCGTGCTGCGTAGAAAACTGCTCGTATTCAATGCATTGTGGATCTGCACCCTTGGCGCGCTTGCCGCTACCAACGTAACCACCTGGCGCTACGACGTGGGCCGTACCGGACAGAATCTCCAGGAGACGACGCTGACGCCGGCGAATGTCAACAGTTCGACGTTCGGCAAGCTGTACTCCTACCCGGTGGATGGGCAGGTCTATACGCAGCCGTTGTACATGTCCGGCCTGATGATGGCCGACGGGCCGCACAATGTTATTTTCGTCGCGACGCAGCATGACAGTGTCTATGCGCTGGATGCAGATCACAGCCAGCAGTTGTGGCAGGTGAGCCTGATTGACACTGCGCACGGCGCGCCCAGCGGCGCCACAACCGTGCCGAGCGTTGACCTGGCGGCGTATGACGTGACGCCGGAGTACGGCATTACGTCCACACCGGTGATCGACCCGGGCAGTTCTACCATTTATCTGGTCGCGAATAGCGAAGAGAACGGGGCGGTTGTATATCGCCTGCATGCACTGGACCTGGCGACCGGCAAAGAACGGCCGAACAGTCCGGTACTCATTCAGGGATCGGTGGCGGGAACCGGCGAAGGAAGCGCCGGGGGACGGATTGCCTTCCAGGCGAAATACGAATTGAATCGTCCGGCCCTTCTACTGCTGAACGGACAGGTGGTGGTTGCGTTTGGCTCACACAGCGACAACGGCCCGTATCACGGATGGGTGATGGCATACGACGCTGCGTCGCTGCAGCAGACAGCGCTTTACAACGTCAGCCCGACCGGATCCGCCGGGGGCATCTGGATGTCCGGAGCGGGTCTGGCAGCGGATACGGCAGTGAACGGCCGCATCTACTTCTCCAATGGAAATGGCAGCTTCAATGCCGCACCCCCATACACCAGCAGCCAGAACTACGGGGATGCCGTCGAGCGCTTGGACCTGACCAGCAGCGGCTTGCAGCCGATGGATGCATGGACACCCTTCGATCACGCGACGCTGGACAAGACGGATCTGGACCAGGGGTCGGGAGGGGTGCTGCTGCTGCCCGACCAGCCCGGCTCGCACGTCCACGAGCTCATCCAGGCCGGGAAGAACGGAAAGATCGAGTTGCTGGACCGCGACAACCTGGGAGGAGTGGCCAGCAGTTCCAATAATGTCGTGCAGGAGATTACCGGCGAGATCGCGGGCATGTGGTCCACACCGGCTTACTGGAATGGAAATGTTTATTTCTGGTCCAGCGGCAAGCAGATGCTGCAATACCGGTTGAGCAATGGGCTGCTGAGCACGAGCCCGATTGCCAACAGCGCATTGTATGGAGGCTATCCGTCTCCGAGTCCGGTGGTAAGCGCGAATGGCACGAGCAATGCAATCCTGTGGGCGATTCGCGCCGATGATTTCAAGACGCCAGGTCCTGCGATACTGCTTGCTTACGACGCGACCAATATCGGCAAGCTGCTCTACGCGAGCAATCAGAACAGCACGCGCGATGCTGCCGGAAACGCTGTGAAGTTCAGCGTGCCGACCGTCATCCATGGAAGGGTCTACCTGGGCACGCAAAACGAGGTGGATGTGTACGGGCTACTCGGCTCGTCGCAGCCGGCCGTGCCTACCCCAACGTTCAGCCCGGCAGCGGCCACGTATCCATCCCCACTCGATGTCACCATCGGCGATTCGCTGGCCGGGGCGACCATTTATGACACGACGGATGGCACGATTCCCACGACGGCGTCGAACCGATACACCGCGCCCATCCACATCGACGCCACGACGACGCTGCAGGCTTTAGCCGTCGCGGAGGGATATAACAACAGCAGCGTGGTGCGCGGAACTTTTACTATCGGCACTCCGGCCGCCATCGACTTCAGCAACGGATTCTCTTCCATCGACGGACTTACGCTGAACGGAAGCGCCGTGAATGCGGACGACACGCGCCTGCAGCTCACGACTGGCGGAACGAACCAGGCGGGCAGCGTCTTCTGGAACACGCCGGTCAGTGTCCAGAGTTTTGCGACGGACTTCAACTTCCAGCTTTCGGGCAGCAGCCTGATCGCGGACGGGATCACCTTCACGATTCAGAATGAGAGTCCAACCGCGCTGGGGCCCATCGGCGCGGGACTGGGCTACGGAGCGGGCGCGCCGGGGAAGCCGTTGGGAATTCCAAACAGCGTCGCGGTCAAGTTCGACCTCTGGAACAATAATGGAGAGGGCCATAACTCGACCGGTCTTTACACGGATGGCGCCTCACCCACGGTGCCGGCTGTCGACCTTACCGGGAGCGGCCTCGATCTGACCAGCGGGGACACCTTCAGCGCTCACATCAGCTACGACGGGAAGACGCTCTACCTGACGCTTCGCGACCTGGTGACCGGGGCAACGGCGGTGCGCAGCTTCCCTATCGACATTGCAAAGACGGTTGGCGGCAGCACGGCGTATGTCGGCTTTACGGGAGGGAGCGGCGGAGTCGGGGCTAGCCAGAAGATCATGAGCTGGACGTACACGCCAGACATCAGCTTCGCGGCGACGCTGTATCAATCGGACAAGCTAAACGGCGTGAGCTCCGGACCAAGACTGCGTACGGTCTACTGGAGCGAATATCCGGATGGTGCAGCGACGCTGCTCGATTCCGCCGCGGTGGGCGATTCTGTGACCTACACGGCAAACATACCGGCGGCCGGCGCTTACGATCTTCAAGTAACGGCGAAGGACTTTAACTTGCGCGCGATCTGGCAGCTTGCGATCGATGGAGTCAACACGGGCGCGCCGCAGGATGAGTTTTATAACGGCGAGAAATACGTTGATCTCGATGTTGGACCAGTGTTCATCAAGACCGCCGGGAACCATACCTTCCGATTCACGGTGGTGGGGAAAAATGCGAGCTCGACCGACTATAAGATTTCTGTCGATTCCATCGGATTGACTCCGCGTTAGAGGACGTCCACACCAGATTTTTCGAAGAGGCAACGTGATCGTGCGCTGACTCTTCGGAGAAAACATCGGCTGCGACGTACGCCTGTTACACTCCGGGGCATGCGCCGCAGCCTGCTTTTTTCTGCCCTTCTGGTAGCTGGAACCTTTTCCCTCTTTGCTCAAACTGCAAAACCTGGCTTGAAGATTGATGACCTCAATCAACTGGTTCGCGTGGGCGACCCGAGAGTTTCACCGGACGGCAAGCAGATCGTCTACACGGTGTCCCGTGTCGATACGGAAGACGATAAGAACGTGACCGAGCTGTGGATGGTGGACTGGGATGGCTCGAACAATCTGCAGCTCACGTATGGCACCGAGTCAGCGAGCTCGCCGCAGTGGAGTCCGGACGGGCGGTATCTTGCGTTCACTTCATCGCGTCCCGGCAAGGCGAAGGGATCGCAGGTGTGGGTGCTGGACCGGCGGGGCGGCGAGGCGCGCCAGGTAACGGATGTGAAGCAGGACTTGAGCGACTATCGCTGGTCTCCGGATGCGAAGCAACTGCTGCTGACGCTGCGTGAGAAGGATCAGCCGGAGAGCGATGAGAAGAATGCAAAGCCCAAGCCGCCGAAGCCGATTGTGATCGACCGCTACCATTTCAAACAGGATATTGAAGGCTATCTGACGGACAAGCATGCGCAGCTTTATCTGTTCGATATGGCGACGAAGAAGCTGAGCAAGCTGACTTCTGACCCAGGCAAGTACGAGGAGCACGAGGCGGAGTGGTCTCCGGACGGAACGATGATTGCGTTCGTGAGCAATCAATCGCAGCCTGATCCCGGATCGCGTGGAGAACGATGACGTTTTTGTTGTGGATGCGAAGCCGGGATCGGCCGCGCGCAAGCTGACGACATTTCCGGGTGAGGATCACGGGCCGCTGGCGTGGAGTCCGGACAGCAAGATGATTGCGTATCGGCAGGGGCTATCGCCGCACTATACGGCCTATGGCAGCACGCGGCTGGCGGTTGTGCCCGCGCATGGCGGCGCGCCTGAACTGAAGGCTGCTTCCATCGACAATAATGTGGGGCCGCCGGTGTTCTCAGCGGACGGCAAATCGCTGCTGACGACAGTTACAGATGATCGCGTGGTGTATGTGGAAGAAGCACCGCTGCAGGGCGGTGCTCCGAAGCGGGTGACGGCGGAACGCGGCGTGGCGAGCGCGCTGTCGCAGGCGGGCGGACATGTGGCGCTGTTGTGGTCTACGGATTCGAGCGATCCGCAAGTTTACAGTCTGGATGGAACAAGTCTGCACAAGCTGACCTCGCACAATGATGCGCTGCTGGCGCAGCGCACGCTGGCGACGACGGAAGACATCGCGGCGAAAAGCAAGGACGGCACCGACGTGCACGGGCTATTGACGATGCCGGTGGGCTACCAGGCCGGAACGAAGGCGCCGATGCTGCTGTTCATTCATGGCGGGCCGACGGCGCAGGACGAGCATCGCTTCACGGTGGACCGCCAGTTATTCGCGGCGCATGGATTCGCGGTGCTGAATGTGAACTATCGGGGAAGTGCGGGACGCGGACGCGAGTACAGCGAGACCATCACCGCGGACTGGGGCGACAAGGAAGTGGCCGATCTGCTGGCCGTGGTCGATGCGGCGGTGGCGACGGGAAAGATCGATCCGGAGCGCATGGTGGTTGGCGGCTGGAGCTACGGCGGGATTTCGACGGATTATCTGATCGCGTCAACGACACGCTTCAAGGCTGCATCGAGCGGCGCGGGAACGGCGAACCTGTTCGGGATGTATGGCGCGGACGAATACATCCTGCAGTACGACAACGAGCTTGGGCCGCCGTGGAAGAATCCGGAGCTATATATCAAGCTCTCCTATCCGTTCTTCCACGTGGAGCGCATCACGACGCCGACACTGTTCATGGGCGGTGACAAGGACTTTAACGTGACACTGATTGGCGGGGAGCAGATGTACCAGGCGCTGAAGAGCGTGGGCGTGCCGGCGGAGCTGATTGTGTATCCGGGGCAGTTCCATGGCTTCACACGGCCGAGCTTTATTCGCGACCGCTATGAACGGTGGTTTGCCTGGTATGACAAATACCTGGGGATGAAGCCGGCTGCTGCGAAGTAGCATCAAATGCCCCAGCTCCATTGAACAGGCTTTTCTTTGCTGACAACCCGGGATGCGATGAAGTAACGTTCGCGGCCTGGAGGGAGCTATGTCCGAAGAGAATAAGAACCTTGTGCGGCGGTGGTTTGAAGAGGTGTGGAACAAGGGCCGGCTCGCGGCGATTCCGGAGATGTATCACGAGACGGGACGAGCGCATGGATTTCCTGACCCGGATTCTGTGATCCATAGCCCGGAAGAGTTTGCCGAAAACTGCAGGAGCTTTCGTGCTGCCTTCCCCGATGTGCAAATTACAGTGGATGACCTTGTCGCGGAAGGAGATAAGGTTGCGGTTCGCTGGACCGCGGTGATGACACACACTGGGGACGGCCTGGGATTTCCCGCAACTTCCAAGAAAGTTCGCGTTGCCGGATCTTCATTTCTTATTTGCGGAAACGGCAAGATACTCGAGGGCTGGAACTATATGGATTTGACCCGAATGAGACTGCAGCTACAGGACAAGCTCCAGTAACGACGAGATAGCGTCACCTTTGAGAATACGAGCGCCAGAAGGCGGCGAGGTCGTTGATGGGGAATAGCGATACGGCGCGCTGCCGATCGGGATAGGCGAGAGCTGCGATGTAATCCGGAGCGAGGGACAGGTCGTGGAGCGTCCAGCGGGCGGCGGCAGCCCTGTCGCCGCCGATGTGAACGAGGCGAGCCGGCATATCGGCCTGGATTGTTACCTGGAAGCTGTCCAGAGGGCAGGAGAGGCCATCTCCAACGGCTTTGATGTAGGCCTCTTTTCTTGTCCAGCACCGGAAGAACGCCTGCTCACGCTCGCCTGGCGCCAGCGCGAGGATTTCCGCGGCCTCTTCCGGACAGAAATAGCGGCCTGCGATCTCCTCTATATCGGAAATAGGCCGCAGGCGTTCGAGGTCGAGGCCCAGAGGGCAGCCTATCGTCACCGCGACGGCCGCCATTCCCTCCGAATGCGTCAGGTTGAAGCCAAATTGAGGTTGTTTTGAAACAGCCGGCTTTCCCTGGACACCATATTCGAAGGAAATGCCCGCGGGATCGCGATCCAGGTATCTGGCAAGCAGAAGGCGAAGAACGCCATGAGTGATGACATAGGCGCCGGCCAGGCGGGGGAAGCGGAATCGCGAGGCGCGTTCCAACTCATCCCGGCTGAGGACCCGCTCCAGCCCGGCGACGACGGGTTCCGCTGCCTGGGTCGGCATGATCCATATGTGGACCTGGCCGCCAAGGAGTCGGGGAGGGTCAGCTGGCACATCGGGATCGAAAGCGGACACCAGATATGCTCCCACGCCATAAGCCGCGCTGTGCGCAGACTAATAGCTGTTATCTACACCAAGAGTGTTACTGCCCTCATGCTGGAGGCCCTGCTAGAGTACAGCCTGGTTCGGGGGCGGCTCATTGGCCGTCATTTTTTTGCCTGTTTTAACGACGGACCATAACACTTTGGGACGGATGCGCAAGGTTACTGAAACCAGGCGCCGTAGCCCGAAAGTGATGTTCCGGGGGCCGATTTATCAGATAGACTCGCGACCAGGTTTAGTAACGTAACTTTACGTATTTTTAATTCCGAGAGAACCGCAGGCTGAAAATAGACGACCCGACAGGGCGCGATGGATTGCAAGTCAGGTTACCAGTACGAATGAAGGATTTCCGTTTCTGCACTCCGTCTTCGAGCAGGACGTCAAGCTCGTTGGCAATTCCTACAATTTAGGTCGGGCCTGACGTTGCAGGCAGGCTGAAATTGCAGACTTGGTTCCAGGCTATGACTGTCGTTCCTCCTCGAAGGCACGATCTCTAGATGTGAGCGAATACACTGTGAGCGCCGAAACGTTGCTTTCAGAGCTGCACGCACTCGATATTCGACTTTCTGTCGAAGGCGATCAGTTGCGTTGCAATGCTCCGAAGGGACAGCTGACGCCGGAACTGGGACAACGCATTGCGGCCTATAAGTCGGAACTGATCCGAGCCCTGACTTCTGCAAACTCCCAAAGGCTTTCCATGCCGAGGCGCTCTGTCCCTGGCGCCGACATCCCGTTGTCATTTGCGCAGGAACGTTTCTGGTTTCTGCAGACTCTTGAACCGGATACAACGGCTTACAACATCACGGCGTGCCGCCATGTGGGCGTACCAGTGGATACTGACGCACTACGATTCGCCCTCCATGCCGTGATCGACAAGCATGAGGTGCTGCGGACAAGTTTCCCTGAAGTGAACGGGGTTCCCGTTCAGGTAATTCGTGAGGGTGTGTATCCGGAAATAGCCGTCCATGATTTCGGCGAGCTTGATCGGACGGCCAGGACGACGGCTCTGAATTCGGTCGCCGAAGCGTCTTTGACGCAGAAATTCGATCTGCTGGCTGGGCCGCTGTTACGTATTGCTTTGGTACGGTTCTCTGCGGAGGATCAACACCTTGTCCTGACGATGCACCACATTCTGTGCGACGCGTGGTCGATCGGTATCTTCTTCGCAGAGCTGCAATCCTTCTATGAAGCCTGCCTGACGGGCGGCTCCGCACGACCGCAGCCGCTTCCGATTCAATACGCCGATTATGCCGTGTGGGAGCGTGATCGCGACGCTTCCGGAGAGCTGTCGTCGCAGCTTGATTACTGGAAGGCAAAGCTGAAGGGCGCACCTCAGCAGCTCGACCTGCCTCTGGACCATCCGCGGCCAGAGTCGATTGTGCATGAACGCAGGCTGCATCGCTTCCAGCTCGATGTATCGACTTCGCGCTCGCTGAAGAGGCTTGCCAGCGATGAGAGCGCTACGCTCTTCATGGCCTTGCTGGCGGTCTTCAAAACGCTGCTGTTCCGATATACGAAGCAGAGTGACATTGTGGTGGGCACACCGGTATCGACGCGCCGCCAATCCAAGTTGGAGCAGCTCATCGGGTGCTTCATCAACACGCATGTGCTCCGCACACAGATTCCCGAATGGCGTGACGGCAAGGGACCTGCTGGCCCGGGTGCGGGTTACTGTTCTGGAGTCTTTAAGTCATGCGGACGTGCCGTTTGAACGACTTGTGAATGAACTGCGGACGGAACGAAGCCTCTCGCGGTCTCCGCTGTTTCAGACTGCTTTCATTTTGCAGAACACCCCCGCAGCCTCTGAGTACGAAGTGTTCGGCGGGGGCACCGATTTCGACTTGACGTTGTATATGTGGGAATCGAATGGTGTGATTGGCGGCAGTTTTGAATACAACCCCACATTGTTCGAGCCGGAAACCATCGCCGGCTTTGCCGGATGTTACGAAACGCTGGCTGCGGAGATCGCCGTCCGGCCGGACACAGCAATCGAGCTACTGCCGGTGGTTACGGCTGCTCAGGAGGCAGAGTGGTTCGGACGGCATGACGGTCCGGCGCTCCCGGTTCCCGGCCTTTGCACGCACGAGTGGGTGGAACAGCGAGCGAGCACGTCGCCGGACGCCATTGCCGTCGTCGCCGGCGAAGAGCGGCTCACCTATCGGGAATTGAGCGAATCGTCGAACCGGCTGGCCCACCAGCTTCGTAAGATGGGCGTGACGCGAGGGAGTCTGGTTGCGCTGTGCCTGGATCGTACTGCCGATCTGGCGATTGCGCCTCTTGCTGTGTGGAAAGCGGGCGGCGCATATCTTCCATTGGACCCGGAATTTCCGGGCGACCGGCTGGCGTTCATGCTCGAGGATTCGGCAGCCAGTGTGCTTGTGACGCAGAGCCGCTTGTTGAGCAGACTTCCCACGAATGTTCCAGCCTTGATTTGCCTGGACCGCGACCGGCAATGGCACGAGTGCGAAGGCGCAAGACCTCCCGATTCTTTATCGTCGCCGGATGACATTGCGTATGTCCTGTACACATCGGGCTCCACGGGGAGACCCAAGGGCGTCGAGATCGGCCATCGATCGCTGGTGAACTTTCTCTCCTCCATGCAGCGCGAGCCGGGCATAAGTGCCTCCGATCGGCTGCTGGCCGTCACCACCTTCTCTTTCGATATCGCCGGGCTGGAATTGTATCTGCCGCTGGTGAGCGGGGCACGGGTGGTGATTGCACCGCGCGCCGCTGTAGGGGATGGACACGCGCTGAGCGGGATGCTGAAGGACGCGGGGATCACCCTGATGCAGGCGACGCCCGCGACGTGGCGCATTCTGCTGGAGTGCGGATGGCGGGGCACACCGGGGTTGAAGGTGCTGTGCGGTGGAGAGGCTCTGACCGCATCGCTGGCCCGACAATTGCTGGCAACCGGAGCAGAGGTCTGGAACCTGTACGGTCCCACGGAAACAACCATCTGGTCCACGCTGGAGCGGCTCTCCTCTCCGACGGAGCAGATTTCGATTGGGCATCCGATCGGCAACACGCAGGTCCACCTGCTGGATAAATATGGTCATCCAGTGCCGCCAGGAGTAGCCGGAGAGCTTTACATCGGCGGCGATGGACTGGCGCGAGGCTATATGCGGCGTGACGAACTGACGGCCGAGCGATTCGTATCCAGCACGTTTCATAACGGCAAGCGGCTCTACCGAACTGGCGACCTGGCGCGGAGACTGCCCGGCGGAGGCCTTGAGTACAAAGGCCGCATCGATCACCAGGTGAAAGTTCGTGGATACCGCATAGAGCTTGGCGAGATCGAAGCAGCACTGGAAAAGCAGCCCGGGGTCTCGCAAGCGGTGGTGGTTGTCCGGGAGGACAACGTCGACGATCCGCAACTGACGGCCTATCTGACGATGACCGATAGCACTGTTCCGGAGTCGGGTGCATTGCGGAACGGGCTCCTGACTTTCCTTCCGGAGTACATGATCCCCTCGTCATTTGTGCAGCTTGAGAAATTTCCCCTCAGCCCGAATCGTAAGGTGAACCGCAAGGCGCTGCTGGCCCCGGAGTACCGGCCGCGGCGGGCATCCGATTCTCAGGAGCAAGCGAATCCTGCCATCTCCAACAGAGAGGACTCCTCGCGCTATGTACCACCTTCCAACCATGTCGAGTTGACGATGACCGAGATCTGGCGCGAGGTGCTGGGCGTCGATCGGGTGAGCGTGTCGGATAACTTCTTTGATCTGGGCGGCCACTCGCTGGCGGCGGTGCGTCTGCTCTCGCGCATGCGCGCAGCCATCGATACAAATCTGCCGCTGCGCTGTATCTTTCTTCATCCGACGGTTGCGGAGCTTGCCAGCCACATTTCCTACGACGCGGCGGCGCAGAGCTATCGGTATACGAGTGATGTACCGAAGTGGAGCTGCGTGGTGCCGGTACAGCCGAGAGGCAGACGCACTCCTCTATTCATGGTGGCTGGCTATCAGAATCCGGACGATACTCTACTGGCGTTATCGCAACTGGCGCCTCACCTCGGCATGGATCAGCCGCTGTTCGGGCTACGACCACGCTGGATTGAAGGCAAATGACGGTTATGCCACAGTGGAAGAGATGGCGCGGGAATTTGTTACGGAGCTGCGCGCCGTACAACCCAAAGGACCATACCTGCTCGGCGGCTGGTGTGTTGGCGGAATCGCGGCCCTTGAAGTGGCGCAATTGCTTCTGGAGCAGGGCGAAAAGGTAGAGCTGATGGTCTTTCTGGATGTGGAGCGGCCCAGCGGGCTGCGGTCTCTTCTGACGGACCTGTATTACCTGAGGCTGAGGGTGAGTCACATGCTTGACGTGCTCTCCGAAATAGCGCACGCCGGTCCTCAAAGACGTGCGATCATTCGCAGGCTGATTCGGCGGAAGCTCCACGAGACAGACTCGTTCTATGAATCGAAGGTTGCTTACCGGCGGCAACTGTATGCACACAGGCCGAGACGGTATCCCGGACGCATTACGCTCATCGTCAATGAGCAAGCGGCCCGCCGGCAACATGATCTGGGATGGGCAGGCTTTGCGCAGGAGGGGTTGGATGTGTACACGGTACCCGGGGATCACTCCACCGTGCTGAA
The DNA here is from genome assembly GCA_963758545.1 of uncultured Acidobacteriaceae bacterium. Taxonomy (GTDB): domain Bacteria; phylum Acidobacteriota; class Terriglobia; order Terriglobales; family Acidobacteriaceae; genus KBS-83. The sequence goes on from CAVWVY010000004.1 coordinate 770,472, forward strand.
GACCTATGGGCAAGATGTCGCCGAGGCGATTCTCCGATCGATGGAGCAGCCCTTTGCAGAACCGCGCCTTGGGAAGCTAAAACGAACCGAGGTCCATGCAGTGTGAACGACCTGGATGATGTGTTGAACGCTGCACTTCCCTCTCAGGCAACGCCCGACCGCCAGCCGCAGGAGGAGACGGTGGTACGTGTGCGCGATGTGACGATGCGCTTCCCGATCGTGAAGCGATATCGGGAATGGGTGCTTTCGCCGTTTACGCCGCGCCGGTCGTTCACTGCATTGAAACATGTGTCGCTCGATGTTCAAGCGGGCAATCGCATAGCCGTGATGGGACCCAACGGCGCTGGGAAGACAACACTGCTCAAACTCATCGGTGGCCTGCTCTATCCCACCGAAGGCGAGGTCATCGTTAATGGGTTGAACACGCACGCCCAGAATGGGGCCGCGCGACGATCTGTAGGTTTTGTGTTCAACGAGGAACGGAGCTTCTTCTGGCGCTTAAGCGGTCAGCAAAACCTCGAGTTTTTTGGAGCGCTGGATAATCTGTCCGGGCCTTATCTTCGCAACCGCATTCGCGAGCTGATGCAACTTGTTGGCCTGGAGCATGCCGGCGACAAGCCTGTGTCCGCGTATAGCTCCGGGATGAAACAGCGGCTGGCGCTGGCTCGTGTCCTGATTGCAGATCCGGACATACTCATCCTAGATGAGCCAACCCGCGCGCTCGACCCTGTTGCCTGCGACGAAATGGTGGAGTTCATTCTCTCCGACATCCAGCAGCACTCGCACAAGACCCTTTTGATTGCCACACACCGGATTGAGGAAGCCATGACACTCTGCAACAAAGTCATGGTGATCGACGGTGGGCAGCTGCGAGGCTTCGATTCGATTGAAGGCATAACGTCGGATGGAACCACCCTGCGGCAGTATTACCGGCGCTGCATGAGCGATGAGCAGACTTATGAAAATGTTATTCCATAAAGCGCTGGCCTTCATCAAACGGGACTTCTGCATTGAATCGGGCTATCAGGCGGCCTTTCTCATGGGCCTGTTTGAAGCGATCATGCTGCTGGTAGTGTTTCACTTTATCGGGCAGCTCATCAGCCCGCGGGCATCCGCATCGCTGGGCAAGTACGGCACCAAGTACTTCCCGTTTGCGCTGGTGGGTGTGGCGTTTGCGCGGTATTTCGATCTCATGCTGCGGATGTTTTCCGAATCGATCCGCAATGCGCAGGTCACCGGATGCCTGGAAGCGATGCTCTGCAGCCAGACCGGCTGCATTACCGTTGTGCTGATGTCTTCGCTGTACAGCCTGATCTCCGGCGCCGTTCAACTGCTTCTCATTTTTCTGGGCGGCGTCTTGCTGTTTCATGTCGATCTGACTCAAATGAATGTGACGGCGACCATCCTGGTGCTGATCGTGTCGGTCGCCATCTTCGTAGCCTTCGGGGTCCTGTCCGCATCGGCGATCGTCTGGCTCAAGAAAGGCGATCCTATCACCTGGGTGCTCGGCGGATTTGGCAGCATTCTGGGCGGAGCTTACTTCCCTATCGATGTGATGCCTACGTGGATGCAGAAGATTTCGTTTCTGGTCCCCATCACCTATTCCCTGGATGCGCTGCGGTTGACGATACTCAAAGGCGGCACGATTGCGGCGGTGGCGAAGCCGGTTGGTACGCTTGCCGTGATGGCTGTGGTTCTTTTGCCTGCCAGCGTTGCGATCTTTGCTGCTGCAGTACGGCGGGGACGCAAAGAAGGCACGCTGACCCAGTACTAGAGATCACGGCCACCGTTATGCGCGCTAACGCAAAGTGCCGAAAACGAGGCGGCCGCAAGCCGCTAGATCTCGATCTCTTCCCGCTCCACTTCCGCACTGGCAGCGTTTGGACTGACGGCCCAGCGCATGACTCGAATTCTCTCGGCCAGCTCGGCCGGAGTCGCCGCTTCAAAGACGCTGCGCAAGGGCAGATTGATGCGGAAGCGCTCGCGAACTCGCGACAGGACCTGTGTGCCCATCAGCGAGTGGCCGCCCAACTGGAAGAAGTTGTCGTGGAGCGCGACGGTATTCACACCAAGCAGTTCCCGCCAGAGGCCGATGATGAAGCCTTCAATTTCTTCTTCGGCACCCGGCGGTAATTCTTCCTTCGCTTCGAGCCCGCTCTTGCCATTTTCATTCAGCCGGCGAGGACAATGCCGGCGCGACATTCGCAACGGCCACTGCCTCAAGCCGCTGCAGGGTTGCGACGTCGCGCGTGGACACCAGAAATTGCGTGACTCCAAGCGCGAGTATCCGATCGAATACTTCTGCGCCTTCTTCCGGCAGGATCGCGTGTTTCAGACGGTCTTCACGAAGGTACGCGAGTGCGGTGGGCACCTCCGCATTGACCGCCATGCCCACTTCGCGCCATGTATCCCAGTTCACGGAGAACACCCGGGTGCCGGCGGGATCGTCGTGCGCTGCGGCAAAGCCGTCCAGATAAGCGTTCGCAGCCGCATAATCGGACAACCCGAAATACGGTAGGGTGGCGCTGATCGACGAGCAAAGCATGATGAAGTCCAGGTCTGCGGCACGGAGCTGCTCGCGCAGCCATTCCGTCCCCTCGACTTTGGGCGCAAGAATGGAATGCACCTCCTCCTTTGTCTTCACCTGGATAATGCCGGATCCGGCGACGCCAGCCGCATGGACAATTCCATGAACCGCGCCGTAGCGGTTACGAATCTCCGTCATGACATTCTTCATGGCGACTGCATTGGAAACATCCGCCTGCATGGCGATAGGCTGGCCGCCCGCTTCGACGATCGCCTGCATGCCACGGATTTTTTCCTGCAAATCACGAGAGCTGCCGGGCGATGCCATCAAGGACGGCCACTCTGCCTCTGGCGGCAGAGGAGTCCGCGAAATCAGCACAATTCGGCTCCGCGTTTTGCCCGCGATATGACGGGCCAAGACCAATCCGATTCCGCCGAGCCCGCCAGTGATGACATATGTACCGCAGTCACGTAGTGACACGCTGCTGGGCGATATGGAAGGATCCGGGTGTTCTACGCGCGCAGGCTCATAGATCTGCTTCCATCGAGAAGCGCCGCGATAGGCGATCGTTTCGTTCGATGGCCGGCGCTGAAGCTCTGGAATGAGCTGATCGGCTGCAGCTGATTGATCGGAACTGAGGTCGAGATCGAGAATGCGTGAACGGATGTTGGGATATTCGAGAGCCGCAACTCTCCAAAATGCATTCCGTGCAGCATGGGCCGGCGAAGAGATGCGCTCGTTCAGGACACTGTAGGCTCGGTCCGCGATGACGTTCAGTTCGATCGGGGTGCCGGGGTTTTCCTCTTCCAGGGTCTGCAGCAGAGCCATCGCAGCGGAAATGCCACAATCCGGGGCCTTGGGTTTCCAGAGGTATACGATCCGCTCCGGCCACGATTGCCGGGCCATCCGATCTCTGAAGAGCGCCTGATGGTCCTCGCGGCTGTCCTGCCGAACTTTGTAGTGGTTTGGAGTTGCCTGGAAGGCCTTCCCGGCCTGTACTTCGACCACGTTGCCATGAGCACTGAGCCTGCCGACAAGCTCACGGGAGAACGCATCGCCCTCCGTAAAGACGAGCCAGTTGCTACTCCGTCCGATCTGCGACGGATTAGCGAGCGTCTTCTTCCAGGATGGAAGGTAGAACCAGTCCGCGATGTCCGGCTTCTTAAGTGGAATCGCTGACTCTGACGCGAATGGTGCAGTGGCCTTTGCGGGTTCAATCCAGTACCGCTGACGCTCAAAGGGATACGTTGGAAGCGAGACGCGGAGCCGATGATCGCCTGCGTGGAGGGCCTTCCAGTCTACGCGTACATTCTTCAGCCAGAGTTTCCCAAGTGCCAGGAGCCAGTAGTCATGATCGTTCGCAGAGGCGAGCGCATGCCGCATGGAAGAGACGATCGCTTTTTGACTTTGCGGTCCGGCCTGAGCGCGGATCAGGGAACCCAGCGTCTCTCCCGGGCCGACCTCCAGCAGAACATAATCGGAGTCGCGCAACAGGTTTCGCGCGCAATCCGCAAAGCGAACCGCGTGCCGAAGATGAGCGCCCCAATATGCGGGATCTGTCGCCTGGGCAGCGGTTATCCATGTGCCGGAGACATTCGAGAGATAACGCAGGGTGGGAGCATGCAGCGTCACCTTGCGTACCCGCTCAACAAAAGGCGCGACGATCGCGTCCATCATGGGCGAGTGAAACGCATGCGAAGTTTTCAGTCTTCGACAGACGATTTTCTTTTTATTCAGCACGGTTTCGAGCTCTTGAATGCTTTCCTCCGGTCCGGAGGCAACCGTCTGGTTTTCGGAGTTGATGGCAGCCATGGAAAGCGCGGGAGACAGCAGCGGAGCAAGGTCGTGCTCGGAGAGTGAGACAGCAAGCATCACTCCGGACGGCATTGCCTGGATAAGCTTTCCGCGTTCCGCAATCAATATGAGCGCCTCTTCCAGGGGGAAGACGCCGGCCAGACATGCAGCAACATATTCGCCAACACTGTGTCCGATCATGGCGGCGGGAGTGATGCCGCACTGCAGCCATAGGCGTGCGATCGCGTACTCGATGGTGAAGATTGCCGGCTGCGTAATGGATGTTTGCCCCAGAAGATGCTCTGCCTGCTTCTCCTCTCCGGCGCTCGGGTAGAGCACGCTGCGCAGATCAAGCCCGAGATGCGGCTGAAGCGTCTCCGCGCAATGATCGACAAGCTCGCGAAAGAACGGCACGCTTTCGTACAGGTCGCGTCCCATGTTGATGTACTGCGCACCCTGCCCTGGGAAGAGAAAGGCTATCTGAGGTGCGTCGCCGAGGGGAGCTTCCGCACGAAGCTTTCTCAATTCGGCAGACTGTGGATTTCCGAGTTGCTCCTTGAGGTGATCCGCGTTTCGCGCAACGAGCACTTGGCGATGCGGGAACCGCTGCCGCCCGGCTTGCAACGTAAATGCTACGTCACCAAGGTTTGCGTCTGGCGTCTGCTCCAGGTGCTCAAGAAGCTGGGACATTCGCCGGTCGAGCGCATTGGCGGTCTTTGCCGAAAGCACGATCAGTTGGGAATGCTGCACCGGATCGGAACTGGCGACCGGCGCTTCTTCGAGCGAGACATGGACATTGGTCCCCCCGATGCCGAAGGAGTTCACGCCAGCGCGAAACGGTTCCTTTCCACGATATGGAACGGGTGTGGAGTTCACGTAAAAGGGCGACTTGCCAAAATCGATCAGGGGATTGGGATTGGTGAAGTGCAGCGTAGGAGGGATCAAGCGATGCTTGATCGCGAGCGATGCTTTGATGAAGCCGGCGACGCCCGCCGCTGTATCGAGATGGCCGATATTGGTCTTCAACGCACCCAGAGCGCAGGATCCTGTGTTCGGTGCTGCTGCTTCGAATGCTTTGGTGAGTGCCGTAAATTCGATGGGATCGCCAACTTCTGTTCCTGTGCCGTGCGTCTCCACATATCTGATCGATGCTGGATCGAAGTTTGCCATCTCCATTGACTTCCGGATGACCGCCTGCTGCCCCTGGACGCTGGGCGCGGAGTAGCCGACTTTCGCGGCTCCATCGTTGTTGATTGCCGCACCGCGGATGACGGCGTAGATGTGGTCGCCGTCGTCGATGGCCTCTTGCAGCCGCTTCAACACAACAACGCCTGCGCCGGCACCGGGGACAGTGCCGCAGGCAGCGGCGTCGAACGCGCGGCAGTGCCCATCGCGCGACAAAATCATGCCCGGCATATACAGATAACCGAGCGGCTGCGGCAGCGAAATGGAGACGCCTCCGGCGAGCGCCATATCGCATTCGCCGCGCAGTAGGCTCTCAAAAGCCATCTCTACGGCGACGAGCGAAGTGGAGCAGGCAGCCTGAACGGCGACGGCTGGGCCTCTCAGATTCAACTTGTAGGCAACGCGGCTGCAGAGAAAGTCTTTGTCGTTGGCGACCATTGCCTGGTAGAGGCCAACCGAGGCGATAATTTCAGGGCGGCTGAGCAGGTTGTTGACGATGTAACCGTTCATGCCCACGCCGGCGAATACGCCTACCGCCCCTTCATACTCCGCTACATTGCAGCCTGCATCCTCGATCGCTTCCCATGCGCATTCCAAAAAGACGCGCTGCTGAGGATCTATGATTTCCGCCTCGCGCGCACTGAATCCAAAAAAGCCGGCATCAAAATAGTCTGGATCGCGTATTGTACTGGATGCGGGTACGTAATCCGGATTATCGATAAGGTCGGGCCTTACCCCGGCAGCGATCAACTCCTCGCGGGAGGCGAAGGCAACGGCCTCTCGTCCTTCGGTGAGGTTTTGCCATAACTCCCGCGGATTATCGGCTCCGGGAAACCTGCCTGCCATTCCGACGAGTGCTACGCCTGCTGTTTGTGCTCGCTTCATCGCTGCTACACCTCAAATATCAGCGGCTTTGGCCGCGACTTTGGATACGTTCTCGCCAGACTGCTCAATGAAAGCGCTGAGGGCCCGAACGTTGGGATATTGGAAAAAGCTGATCAACGAGACAGGTTTTTCAATCCGTTGATTCAGATCTGCGTGTGCTTTGACCATCTGGAGCGAGTGCGCTCCGAGGTCGAAGAAGTTATCGTCGAGACCGACGCGTTCGATCGCCAACACATTGCGGAAGACCTGAGCCACGGTCTGCTGCAGCCCGGTGGCCGGCGCATGGAAGGCGTCCCGCGCTTCACTGGTAGAGCGCTCAGGCGCCGGCAGCGCGGAGCGGTCCAGCTTGCCGTTGGGCAGGCGCGGAAACTCTTTCAGAAAGACAACGGTGCCGGGAACCATGTATTCAGGAAGACTCTCGCGGAGCCGATCGCGCACAGCGAAGTGCGACGGCGGTTCTTTTCCGGCATAGATCACGTAGGCGACGAGGCGCTTTTCGCCTCCATCTTCCCTGACCAGCGTGACAGCATCCAGAAGGCCGTCGCAGTTACGCAAGGTATTTTCGATTTCACCCAGCTCAATGCGAAAACCGCGCAGCTTCACCTGATGATCGAGGCGGCCGTAGAAATCGAGCGTCCCGTCGCTTCGATAGCGAACCAGATCGCCGGTCCGGTACATTCGCGCATGCGGATCTTGATCAAAAGGACAGACCAGGAACCGTTCCGCGGTAAGTTCGGGGCGATTCAGATATCCGCGAGCGAGACCTTCTCCGCCAATCCACAGTTCACCGGCCACTCCTTCCGGAACCGGCTGGCCCGCTCTGTCGAGGACATAGAACGAGGTGTTCTGGATGGGGCGTCCCACCGGGATCGCCGCGTGCTCTGCGGATTCCACGCGGTATGCGGCCGACCAGATCGTCGTCTCGGTGGGGCCGTACATATTCCACAACTCCTCCGAACGAACGAGCAGCGAGCGCGCGAGGGCAGGCTCCATGGCTTCTCCGCCGCAGAGGATCTTCATGCGCGCATCGCCTTGCCATCCGGCAGCAATCAGCAGCTTCCATGTAGCAGGCGTGGCCTGCATCACTGTGGGCCGGTAACGCGCCAGATCGTGGAGCAGAGCTTCCGGGTTGCCGGGCTCGAGAGCAATACAGACGGTGCCGCCGGTGTAGAGCGGCAAGAGCAGCTCGAGGCCGGCTATATCGAACGATACCGTGGTGACGGCGAGCAGGACATCCGCTGCGGAGAGGCCCGGCTCACTTTGCATGGCCTCAAGAAAATTGAGGAGAGCGCGATGGGGAATCTGTACCCCCTTCGGCTTGCCGGTTGATCCCGAAGTGAAGATGACATAAGCCAGGTTGCTTTGCCTGACAGCGGCGGAGGTCAGAGGCGCAGGTTCCGACTGATGCAGCGCATCATCGAGAAGGCAAAGCGTTTCTCGTACAGATTCAGGTAGCAACTCCGTGAGTCCACTTGACGTGAGGACCGCAACGGGCTGCGCATCCTCAAGAATATTTTCGATGCGACCCTTTGGATATGCGGGATCGAGGGGCACGTACGCGGCGCCCGACTTGGCGACGCCGAGCATCGCGGCGACGAGATCGATCCCGCGATGTTCGAATATTGCGACGAGCTTTTCCGGCCCGGCGCCTTTCGCCTGAAGCGCTGCGGCAATACGGTTCGCCTTTTTGTCCAGCTCACCGTAGGTGATCGCCGCATCTCCCGCCTTTATAGCCACTCGATCCGGCGCTGCCCAGGCGTACTTCTCAAATTGCTGGTGGAAACATAGATCGGCCGGGACGTCTTTTTCTGTCCTGTTCCATTCATAGAGCAGCTTGTCCCGTTCCAGAGCGGAGAGCAGCGGAATATCGGCGATCTTTACATTTGCGTCCGAAACGACAACTCGCAGCACGGTGAGATAGTGTTGCTGCAGGCGAGCAATCGTTGCTGCGTTGTAGAGGTCACTGTTGTAATCGAAGAAGACGTCGAGTTCACCTTTGCGCGGAAAGGCTTCCAGAGTGAGATCGAAGCGCGCCGTATCCACTTCGAGTTCCACAGGTTTCGCTTCGAGACCGGGAAGCTTTAATTGGTCCACCGGAAAATTTTGCATGATGAACATGGTCTGGAAGAGCGGCGAGTGATCGAGCGAGCGTTCCGGCCGTAGCGCCTGAACCAGCTGGTCGAATGGAACATCCTGATGCTCATAGGCGCGCAGCGTCACTTCGCGCACGCGCGTCAACACATCGCTAAAGCTGGGATTGCCGCTCAGATCCGTGCGCAAAACCAGGTTATTCACGAAGAAGCCCATCATCTGATAGAGCTCGGTCCGCGTGCGGCTGGCAGAGGGCGATCCGACGACGATGTCTTCCAGGCCGGTGTAGCGCGCCAGCAATACCTTGAAGGCAGCAAGCAGAGTCATGAACAACGTCACGCCGTGGCGCTGGCTGATGGCCTCGAGCGCGGAGGTAATGTCCTCGCTCACGACCAGCTTTGATCGTGCGCCGCGAAACAGCTCTGCCGCGGGCCGCCGGTGATCCGGCGGAAATGCGATGACGGGCGGAGAACCCGCGAGCTGCTTCCTCCAATAGGCTAGTTGCCTATCGAGCTCTCCTGCCTCCAGCCACTTTCGCTGCCAGGCAGCGAAGTCCACATATTGAAGCGTAAGCGGGGCGAGCGCCGGCGTGCCGCCGGAGCTATAGGCACGGTAGAGCTCGGTCAGCTCCTGACCGAAGACGCCAATGGACCAGCCATCGAAGATGATGTGGTGGAGAGCAAACACGAGAATGTGATTTTCCGGGCTCGTGGTCAGCAGGTTTGCGCGGAAGAGCGGCGCATGCGCAATATCCAGATGCTCGCGGATCAGGCTGGTCGCGTAACGAAGGAGCTCAGGCCTGGCGTTGCCGGTCGCAAGATGCCGGGCATCGATGACTCTCAGCGACCATTGGACGTCCTCTTCAATGCGGGTTCGCGGCATGCCGTCCACTTGCAGGAAAGAGGTCCGCAGGTTTTCATGGCGGCGAATGATCGTCCGCAGGGCATTTTCGAGCGCCGGAATATCTAATGGTCCGGCAAGCTCAATCGCAGAGCCGATGTTATAGACCGTGCTCTCAGGATCGAGCTGATGGAGAAACCAGAGTCGCTGCTGCGCAAAGGAGAGTGGGAGCTCGCCGGCACGGTCCACCCTGGCAAGCACCGGCTCGTGAGCGCGAACCGAGTGCTGCGATGCCCGCAGGAATGAGACAATGCCGGGCTTCTGCTGCAAGAGCTCTGCTTTCAGCGCGGCATCGAGAACTCCCGGCGGCGCGGCACAGCGAAGCGAATCGCCATCGAGTGTGAGTGCGACGCCTTTCGCGCGAAGCTCGCCGAGGAAATCTATAAGGGGTTTCATATGCGAATCTCATCCTGCAAGGGCAGGGAGTCATGATTTTGGCTGCCCTCGGTTGCCCACAACATCGTCTCCAGCATCCCGGTCAGTGCTGAGATGGTGGGGTAATCGAAGACGATGGTGGGGGGCAGGTCACGCCCGAGCGCCGTCTGCAGCCGGTTTCTCAGATCCACTGCCATCAATGAATCGAGGCCGAGATCGGTGAGAGGAACGTCGAGTGGTGGAACTTCGCCGGCACGGAAGCCCAGCACTTTTGCGGATGCCGAGATGACCGACTGTTCCACAAATTGTTCGCGCTCTTCCCCGACCATCCTGGGAATGGGCGGCGGAGCGGCGGCCGGCCGCGCCGCTGGAGCTGTCTCCCCCACCTCAGACAGCATCGGTCGGATCCGCCGCGCCTGATAGATGGACTTGAGCATCTTCCAGTTCACGTCCGCGATCATGATGTTCGCGTGCGACGATGCAATCAGCTTCGGCATCCACTGAAGGGCTGCCGCCGACTTCATGGGGAGCAGTCCCATCTGCCGGAGACGTGAGGTGGCGGTGGACGCGCCGTCCTGCACCTGCTCCCAGGCGCCCCAGTTCACGGACAGCATCGGCAAACCCTGTGCGCGGCGGGAGAAGGCGAAGTTGTCCAGAAACTGATTTGCGGCGGCGTAGTGCGCCATCCCCTGCGAGCCGAGCAGCGCGGTGGTGGAAGAAAACGCAACGAAGAAGTCCAGAGCTCGATCTCTGGTCCACTCGTGAAGCAAGCATGTCCCCAAGACCTTCGGACGCAACATCTCTGCAATCTGCTGTTCGGAAAGCTCTGCAATATCTGCAACGCTTTGCGTCGTAGCAACGTGAAAAATTCCGCGAAGCTCAGGGCATTTGCTTCCAAAGAGGACGAAGACCCGCTGCATGGTTTCCGTGGAAGCAACATCGCCGCTTATAACGGTGACGGGGGTTCCCGAGGCCTGGATTTCTTCGACGGCACGGGTACGGTTTCCATCCTGCTCCAGACCGCTGCGGCTCAGGAGCACGAGGTGGCCTGCACCTTGTTTTGCAGCCCATTTCGCGACTTCGAGGCCTACGCTTCCCAAGCCGCCAACGATCAGATAGGCGCCGTCGGCACGCAATCTTTCCGGAGCGCTTGCGAGGATTGTGCCGGGCGCTTGTTTCAATCTCGGGACGAGACGCTCTCCCCGGCGGTGGGCCACCTGGTCTTCAACGTCTTCATGCCGTAGTTCCTTCAGCAGATCGGCCGCATTTTGCTCGGCGGTGCGATTCGGATCGATATCGATGATGCGTCTCGAATTCTCCGGATGTTCGAGACTGAAGACCCGCCCGGCCCCCCAGAGCATGGCCTGGAAGACGGCAGCCGCGGCCGGCGAATAGGAATTGGTGGCCTGCGCTCCGCGCGTGACCAGCCAGAGATGCGTCATGCCACGCGTATCTTGCGCGACGGCTTGCATCAGCCGAACCGGCATCTGCATGCAGAGCTGAATGTTGCGATTCACATCAGGAAACTTAAGCGCATCCACTCCGCAGAGGTAGACGATTTCGAAGGCAATATCCGGCCATTGCTGGCGAAGAGCCTGCAATGCAGAGTCCGGCTTTCCGAGAGTCTCCGGGATCAGCTCGCAATGCTCACCGCACTTCGTTAACAACTTCGCCAGTGCGACGCCAACGCCGGACTCATCGGAGAAGATCAGCCATCGTTTAGCTGGACCGGATGCCGACCGCGCGGCAGTTTCAACCTCATCCACACAGGCCAACATCACAGCCTGCTGAGATAGCGTGCCGTCATTTGACTCGTACTGAAGCGCGCGGCTGACGCTCATGCCCTGCTCGCGGAAAAGAGCCTGCCACATTACGGAAGAGATCAGCGGATGTTCCGAGCGGAGCTCACGATCGGCAACCCGCCACCAGCCATCGGTGAGGCCGAATGTCATGTCGAGCCAGCGATCGGGCCGTACGCCCTCGATCAGCATGAGCAGGCCGCCGGGCCGAAGCAGTTGGCGGGCATGAGCGACGGTCTGCCGCAGATCCTGCGTCGCATGCAGCACATTGGCGGCGAGGACGATGTCGTAGCCGCCCGCCAGAAAGCCCTGCTCAAGCGGGGACCGCTCAATGTTGAGCAGCTTGTAGTGAACGCCGGTGAAGTTCTGGAATTTCTCGCGCGCCCGGGTGAGGAATACGGGCGAGATATCCGTAAACGTGTACTCGATGTTTTCTTGTGCGATGGCGGGCAATACGAAAGCCGTCGTTGCGCCGGTACCGCCGCCGATTTCAAGGACGCGAAGCGACCGGCCGGCGCTCTGCCCGACCGCGCGCGCCATGATCTCCTGAGCCGTGTTGTTGAAGAAGCGGCACAGCGGGGAGTTCTGGTAAATCTGCTCCGCCTCCTGAATGGAGCCCTCGGCAAATACCAGTTGCATAGGGTCGCAGGTGCCCTGCAGAACGGCGGCGGTGCGGCCGGTACAGCGCTTCAGGATGGCAAGCTCGGTCTCAATCTCCGGGTAGAGCGCCTTCAGAGCGGAGAGTTCTGAGTCTGGATCCATTTCATCGATGCGGCCAGTGCAGCGATAGACCTCACCTTTGCGCTTCAGCAGACCGTCTTCGGCAAGAATGCCTAGTAGCCGTCCGAGGATGCGCTCGCGCCCCGGAGCAATCCTCAGCTCACGGCAAAGCGTATCGAGTGTGAACTCTTTGCCCGCTGACAGCTTCCATCCAAGCTGCTCGAGTATCGTGCGCGCGTAGCCTGCGCAAATTTCCTGAAGCCGTGTACCCGCTCCATCGACGTGCAGAACGGCCGGTGTAGGCTGCAGTGCTGCGGTCTCGTTCAGGAGGCCGGAAAAACTCTGTGCGGTGGATTGTTCAGAAAGCGGGCGTGGCTCCCATGCGAGTTCGTATAGCCAGTCTTCGTTGCGATCCGGCTGGTGAGTTTGCGAGACAGAAGAGGCGACGAGAGAATCGCTGTCCTCTGCGTCGAACCAATAGCGCTCGCGCTCAAATGGATAGGTGGGCAGACTGACCATGCGTACCCGGCTGCCATAGAGGGTGCTGAAGTCGAACTCGCAGCCCAGAACGTACAATCCTGCAGCGGCTTCGAGAAGTGCACGCGTGCTCTCAGGACCGCATTGCAGGCTGGAGAAACGGCGGCCTGACAGCTTGATGTCCGACTTGTCGAATTCCTCGAAGGCCGACGGGGATGCCATCGCCAGATAACCGGCGCAGTTCTCTTTTTGCAATTCGGAAAACGACAGAACTGCAGACGCGACGCCTGGTAGCCATGTGGTCAGGGGATTCTGCTGCTGTGGTTCAGCGGCAAACCACGGAACCGCTGCTGCCTGCGGTCTGATCTGGCGCGCGAGTTCTTCAGCCTGCCGGTAATTCCCTTTGCCGAGCTCGATCAACAACAAGAGCGCGTCTTCCATGCTGACGACGCCTGCGCGGCACGCCGCGATGCACTCTCCCGTACCTGTTCCGAGGACAAGGGCTGGCTCGAGACCGCAGGACTGCCACACTTCCGCCAACGCATACTGGACAGCGAAAGAAGCGACGGGCAGAAATTCCGGAGCAAGCGCAGACACCGGCTCAGCGGGATCTGCATAGAGCAACAAACTCAATGGACGCGGCGTCTTGCCGAGCAGAACTTCTTCGCACCGCTGAATCGTTTGGCGGAATACGGGAACTGTCTCGTACAGCTCGCGTCCCATGTTCGCGCGCAGCGATGCGTGATCGGAGAATAAAAAGCCTATCCGCGGAGCGTGGGATGCGGTTTTGCCCACCTGAAGGTTTCGGCTTGCGTCGCTGTTCGCAAAACTGCGCAGCCCCTCCAGGAGCTCTTCGCGTGATGCGGCTGTGAGTGCGAAGCGATGCTCGAAATGAGAGCGGCCCGCCTCGAGCATTCGCGCGATGCCGGCCAAAGAGAGGTCTTTATGCTCGGCGATGTGGCTGCCCAGCCGCGCTGCGATCGAGTGCAGCGCTGATTTCGATTTCGCAGAAAGCGGAAAAAGCAGCGGCCGAGCTTGCTGCGGAGCTTCAGGCTCTCGAAGATGCTCTTCCACAATGACGTGGACATTTGTGCCGCTGAACCCGAAGGAGCTGATGCCGCCAGCGCGCTTGCCGGCGCGCTCCGGCCAATTTTCCGTCCGAGTCGCAACACGGATGGGCAGGCGATCCCACTCAATGCGGTGGTTCGGCTTCCGGCAGTGCAGGCTGGGGGGAATCTGACGATGCTGCAGCGAGAGCACCAGCTTCATCAGCCCCGCGATGCCGGCAGCAGACTCCAGGTGCCCGAAGTTGCTTTTTACAGAGCCGACACGCAGCGGTCCCGCAGCCGGAGATCTTTCGGCGAAGACATTCCCGAGCGCACCAATCTCAATGGGATCGCCCAGAGCCGTGCCGGTGCCATGCGCCTCGATGTACTGGAGGTCATCCGGCCCGAGCCCGGCATCTGCGAGGGCGGCTGCGATGACGGTCTCCTGCGAGCGTCCATTGGGCGCAGTGAGGCCGCTGCTGCGGCCATCCTGATTGGCCGCGGTGCCGCGGATCACCGCGAGAATCCGGTTCCCGTCCTGTACCGCGTCCTGCAGACGCTTCAGGACAATCATGCCGCTGCCCTCCGCGCGGACGAAACCATCCGCTTCATCGGAGAATGGCTTGCAGCGGCCGTCGGGCGCCATCATGCGGCTTTGTGAAAGCGCGATCGTGACTTCCGGCTTGAGAATGAGATTTGCGCCTCCGGCCAGAGCCAGATGAGACTCTTTTCGCCGCAGGCTCTGACACGCGAGATGCACGGCCATCAGCGAAGCAGAGCACGACGTGTCGACCGCGAGGCTCGGCCCTTCCAGACCGAGCAGGTAGGAGATGCGTCCTGCAGCGATGGCATGGGAAAGACCCGATGCGAAGTAGGCGTTGATCTTGTCGCGCGATGCGCGCAGCGTCACATAGCCATAGTCGAGGTTACAAATTCCAATGAAGACGCCTGTGTGGCTGCCCGCGAGGCTCGATGGAGGAATACCGGCGTCTTCCAAAGCCTCCCATGTTGTTTCCAGGAGCAGGCGCTGCTGCGGATCCATCGGAACAGCCTCCGCCGGAGCTATTCCGAAGAACTTCGGATCGAATTGATCGTGTCCATCGATGAAACCGCCCCATCGGGTTGTCATCTTGCCGCGAATATCCGGATTGGGATCGTAAAAGGCGTCGGCATTCCATCGATCGGAGGGCACTTCGCGAATGGCATCCACTCCCTGGCTTAACAGCTTCCAGAAAGACTCGGCATCATTCACTCCACCCGGATAGCGGCAGCCCATTCCAACAATTGCTATGGGTTCCGATCGCTCCGCTTCAAGTATCTCCAGACGCTCATTCAACTCGGCTGCCAGCAGAGCAAGCCGCTGCGGAGAGAGCTTTGAGATTCTTGAGAGAAAATCGCTCACAGGACTCCTCCCATCGCTTTCTCGCCTAGCATCCGATTGACCTCATCGTCGGAGAGCGACTCAATATCTTCGACCAGGCTTCTGCGAACTGGCTTCGCTTTACGGTCCGTTGCCCCGGGTACGGCGTCGCCGCCCAGTTCGCGGAAGAGAAAGTCCGTCAGCGCGTCCAGCGTCGGATAGTTGAAGAGCAGCGTGGCCGGCAATGTACGATTGACCGCGACTCCGAGCGCATTGCGGAGCTCGATCGAAAGGAGAGAATCGAGACCGAGCTCCTGCAATGGCTGCCCGGGGATGATTGGTTGGGTGAGGTCAAGGCGCAATGTGAGTCGAATTTTCTCCTCGATCCGTTGTGCCAGTAGAGCTTTCCAGCGGGATTTAGCGACGGACTCAAGCCTGGGCAGCCAGGACTCCTGCTTGGCAGGGGATTTCTCTGTGGCCGCTTGCGATTTTTGCGGGCCTTGCAGCCCACTCAGAAACTTCCGCTGACCAGGCGGTATGTCGTTTGCCAGATACTGTGCCCAGTTCACCGGTGCGACGATGGTCTGCGCTCCGCTGTCGCCGAGAAGGGTTTCGAGAGCACTTAATCCTTCGCGAGTAGATATCCCGAGAATGCCGGTTTCGGCGCTGCGTTCGACAACCTTATGTCGCACGGCCATGCCGGTCTCGCTCCACGCACCCCAGTCAATGCTCAAGGCGGGCAGATGGTGAGAGCGGCGGTAGTGCGCCACGGCATCGAGGAATGCGTTTGCCGATGCGTAATTGGTCTGACCCGGGGAACCCAGCGGGCCGGCAATTGAAGAAAAAAGCACGAAGTGATCAAGCGGGCTATTACGTGTTAGGCGGTGAAGATGGCACGCTCCCCCGATCTTTGGGGCAAGCACGTGCTGGAAACGTTCGCGATTTTGCTGCAGGAGCACGCCGTCATCCACGATGCCGGCGCAGTGGAAGGCACCGCGCAGTGGAAGCTGCGAACGAAGAGACCGCTGTACATCCGCCGACTGCGAAACATCTCCCTGGCAAACCGTGACCGCGGTGCCTTGCATGCGCATGGCCTCGAAGAGCGCTGCCGCTTCGGCAGATGGCAGGCTGCGGCCCATCGCGATCACTTCACCGGCTCCGTGTGCGCTGAGCCATTCGGCAACTTTCAGGCCAAGCCCCGAGATTCCGCCGGTCACAAGATAGGCGCCATCGTTGCGGATTTCCGCGCCGCGCGTCTTGCGCTCGGGGCGGACGATCACTCTTCCGATATGCCGGGCCTGGGCCATATATCGGAAGGCGTCGTGGACCTGTTCGAGTGGAAAGACTTCGCGTGGCAGCGGCTGGAGTGCGCCGCTTGCGAACTGCTCGATCAGGCCGGCAATGAGGCCATGAACCAGATCGCTGGCCGCTTCGATCTCCGCCACCAGTTGGACTGCGTGGTAGGAGACATCGGGACGAATGGCTTTTACCGACGCCGGCGAACGAAGCTCCGCGACGCCCAACTCCACGAACCGCCCGCCCGGAGCGAGAATTTCGATACCGGCATCGATGAAAGGTCCGGTCAGCGAGTTCAGAACAACATCCACGCCTTTTCCGCCGGTAGCCGTTCTCAGCTCATGCGCAAATTCCAGCGAGCGCGAGTCGAAGACTCCGGCGACGCCGAGTGAGCGGAGATAAGCCCGCTTCTCTTCGCTTCCGGCGGTCGCGTAGATCGCCGCGCCGGCTCTCTGGGCAATCTGGATGGCAGCGAGGCCGACTCCCCCAGCTCCGGCATGGATCAGGACGCTCTCGCCTGGACGGATGCGCGCGATGTTTTCAAGCGCGTAACGCGCCGTCAGAAATGCCACCGGGATGGTGACAGATGCATCAAAGCTGAGATGCGGCGGCTTGCGCCACACCAGCCTTTCTTTGGTTGTGACAAAGCGCGCGAAGCAGCCACGGGCCAGGGCGATTACCTCGTCGCCGGCCTGCAGCCCGGTGACGCCGGGCCCTACCTTTACAACGACACCCGCGCACTCGCCACCAAGCGGGCCGGTTTTTCCCTTGTAGATTCCGAGTGCGCAGAGCACATCACGGAAATTGAGACCCGCCGCCCGCACCTCGATCTCCACTTCGCTCTCGCCCGGCTCTCTGCGCAAGGCTGGAAGAAGCTGTAGCCCGTCGATCGTACCGGGCTCGACGAGTGTGAGCTGAAGGTTGGCGTCGGCAGAAGGCTTGCCCGGAGGAACAGGCGACTCTTTCCGGCGAAGCCGCGGCACAGAGATGCGGCCTCCGCGTACGACGAGCTCATCTTCGTCTCCGGCGGCAATCATTGCTTGAAGCAGTTGCTGTGCGTCGAAATCAACCGCGGCGTCCAGATCGATGCGGACCGTGCGCATCTCGGGATGTTCCAGCGCGATCGACCGCCCGAAGCCCCAAAGCGCGGCGTGAGACACATTGGTGAGCTTCGGTCCCTGGCCTCCCCGGGTGACAATCCAGAACCGCGGAGCGCGATCCTCTCCGCGACTGACGAGAGCCTGAGAGAGCTGCAGACATTCTTCCAGAAGCGTGGACTCCAGCTCCGCGGCTTCGTCTCCTGAGAGCTCCAGCAGATCCTTTTGCGGGGCCGGCGCGATGTAGACGACATCACTGAGCGGAGAAGCTTGCGGGCGGCGAGCTCCTTCCAGGAATTTCACATACGTGCCGGTGTCAGCCGGCGGGCCATTGACGAAGAGATCGCTCTGCTGTGCGGTTGTGCAGGCAATCCCCTTCTCCTTCAGAGAGGGCGGCGAAATGGCTGCACGACGCCTCGCGTCCAACCACCAGGCAGCTTCCGGACAGATCCAAGTGCTGCGCATCGTTCGGCAACGGCAGCCATTCGATTTCATAGAACGAATCCCGCAGCGCGTCCGGCTGTTGCTGTGGCAGCGGGCGTACGATCAGACCCTCGGCGCGCAACACGAGCACGCCTTCGCGATTGAATCCATGGAAATCGGCGCGGAGTTGTTCGCCTCTTCCGTCTTGCAACGCGGCATGAGCAAAGGCCATCCCACGGCAGTCGCCAAGGAGCTGCAGCTTCTCCAGACCGGATGGAAGATAGAGGCCGCCGTTCTGTCCATTTGCCGCCATCGCTGCAGCGGCAACAGCCTGGAGACAGGCGTCAAGAGCAACGGGATGGATCTGGTATCGATCGGCGCCTTCTTGCGCTACGGAAGGAATTTCGAACTCGACCAGGGCCTCTTGCGATCCCTGAACGATCTGCGTCAATGGGCGAAAAGCGGGACCGAAGGTGAGACCACGCTCCTCAAAGGCGCGATAGAACGCTGCAACCTCAAGCTTGTGGGAGCAGCGAGCGCGAATGGCCGCGAGTTCAGCCGCAGGAATGTCGCCGTGCCGATTCCCCGGCATGAGAGACAATCTCTCCGGTTGCGTGGAGTGCCCAGCCATCCTGCGATTCTTCCGCACTGCTGTAAATTGCGAAGGTGCGGCCGGGGCCACTACTCTTCAGAACGCATTGCAAGGTGCGTGGCGTATCGAAGACACACGGCTGGAGGATGACGGCGGAATGGATTGCGGGTTCATCCATACCGATGGCCCTGGCAGCACTCAATGCGATTTCCAGATAGGCGGCGGCGGGAACAACTGGTTTGCCCTGCACGGCATGGTGCGCAAGATATGCGGGGCTATCTGGACCGATGCGTGACTGAAACTGAATCTCTTCCAGAGGCGAAGGCAGGCGGGTGCCCAACAGGGGATGTGCCGATGAAGTTTCAGAAGCCGGCGAAGCATAAAGCACAGCAGCTCTCTTCGGCACCGGATACCGATGGCGCTCGAACGGATAGGTAGGAAGCGCGATCTTGCGCCCCGCTCGTCCATGAACGGCAGCCCATTGAATATCGAATCCATCCTCATAAAGCGCGCGCGCTGTACTGAGGAGATCGAGCCACCCATTGCGTCCCCTGCGCAGCGACGGCAGCCAGAGAAGATCGGGGCGCGGTTCGGCGAGTTTGCCGAGAGTGCTCAGGTGAGGTTGCGGTCCGATCTCGAGCAGTGTGGAGCAGCCGGTGGCGAGTGCTGCCTGGAGCCCGGCGTGAAACAGCACGGTGCTGCGCATGTGGCGACGCCAGTAGCCGGCATGGCTCATCTCGCCCGCCGCCGCGACACGCCCGGTCACATTCGACACCACACGCAAGCGCGGCTCGCGATACGTGATCTGCTCTGCGCGTCGCTCGAACTCCGCCAGGATCGGCTCCAGCAGCGGCGAGTGGAAGGCGTGCGTCACCTGCAATGGACGCGTCCTGATTCCCTCACCCGCCAGACGCCGCGATGCTTCCGCGACCGCCTCCACTGCACCCGAGATCACTACGCTGGTCGGGCCGTTGATGGCCGCGATCCCAACTTCCTGCTCCAGACCCTGGAGCGCCTGCTCCACACGCTCCACCATCGCCGAAACGGCATGCATCGCGCCCGGCTTCACGCCACGCCCGGCCAGGCTGTCCATCAGCTCCGCACGCGCCTGTACCAACCGCAGTCCGTCTTCCAGGCTGAAGATTCCCGCCACTACCGCGGCTACATATTCGCCCAGGCTGTGGCCCAGCACTACCGATGGCTCGATGCCCCAGCTTCGCCACAGCTCGGATAATCCGTACTCCAGCGCAAACAGCGCCGGCTGCGCATGACGCGCCTGCTCGAGGCTGTCGCCGCCGCCGTACAGCATTGCTTCTAGAGACTCCCCCGTCTCCTGCTTCCAGAACGCGGCGCAGCGCTCCACCGCCGCGCGGAACACCGGAGAGCTCTCCCACAGCTCTCGACCCATTCCCGCATACTGGCTCCCCTGGCCTGTATATAAAAAACCGATGCGATCACTTTTATCTCGCAGTTTGGCAGGATCGGCGAAGGCGGCGAGTTCTTTCCTCATGCCGTCGATATCCGACGCCATGAAACTCGCGCGGTACGCGAAATGCGACCTGCCCGTATTTGCGGTGAAGCAGACATCGCGAAGATCAGCCTCCGGATGCTTCTCCAACCAGGCGCAGTACTGGGCTACGACCGCTTTGAGTGCGGGTTCGCTCTTTGCCGATGCGGTGAGCACCTGTACCGGCCAGTAGTTTTCGTCTGCCTTGGTGTTGGCCGCGGCACTCTCTTCCACAATGACGTGGGCATTGGTCCCGCTGAAGCCGAACGAGCTGACCGCCGCATAGCGGGCCTTGCCTTCACTCTCCCAGTCGGTCAGCTTTTGTGGAACTGCGATCCGGAGAGCATTCCAGTTGACATGAGAAGTAGGCCGCTGCAAATGGAGATGCGCCGGAATCTGCCCATGTTGAAGCGCGAGGACGATCTTGATCAGCCCTGCGATACCGGCAGCAGCTTCCAGGTGACCCATGTTCGTTTTCACGGATCCGGCCAGCAGCGGCCGCATCTGTGGGCGACCGGCGCCATACACAGCACCGAGGGCCTGCAACTCAATTGGATCGCCGAGAGGTGTTCCCGTTCCATGCGCTTCGACGTAGCCGATGGCGGAGGGGGAAAGGCCGGCATTTTGAAGAGCCTTTCGCATGAGTGCTTCCTGCGACGGCCCATTGGGCGCGGTCAGACTGCTGCTTGCGCCATCCTGATTGACCGCAGAACCGCGAATGATGGCGAGGATGCGGTCTCCGTCCGCTTCGGCTTGCGAGAGCCGCTTCAGCGCCACAAAGCCACAGCCCTCTCCGCGCACAAAGCCGTTCGCGCTCTCATCGAAGGTTCTGCAGGTGTCTTCGGGCGAAAGCATGCGTAGGCGCGAGAGCATGGAGGTAGTCTCCGGCGCAAGCATGACATTGACCCCGCCGGCCAAGGCAAGATGGCAGTCCCCGCTGCGGAGGCTTTGGCAGGCGACGTGGACTGCAACCAGTGAAGAGGAGCATGCTGTATCGAGCGCAATGCTCGGCCCCTCGAGGCCAAGCACATAAGAGATTCGTCCGGCAGCTATGCTGTGCGCTACTCCCGACGGATAGTGAATATCCATCGCGTCCGAATTCCCTGCGCCTGTGATCTGGCTGAAATCGTTGCTTGCGATGCCTAAAAAGATTCCGGTCAGTGTGCCCTGCAGATTCGCCGGAGCGTAGCCCGCGTTTTCGAGCGTCTCCCAGGCCACCTCCAAGGCAAGGCGTTGTTGTGGATCCATTGCGACCGCTTCCCGTGGAGCGATCTCAAAGAAGCCAGCGTCGAACTCGTCGACCTGTTCCAGAAATCCGCCACGCCGGGTCACTGCTTTACCGGGCTTGTCCGGATCCGGATCGAAATACTCATCTGCATCCCAGCGATCGCCGGGAACGACAGAGATGGCATCGCGACCACTTTTCAGCAGATCCCAATATGTATCAGCATTTATTGCATTACCGGGAAAGCGGCAGCCAATGCCGATTACGGCGATCGGTTCTCTCTGCGCGCGCTGCGCCTGCTCCAGCCTGGCCTCGCGGTCCTGTATGGCGAGAAGCGCCTGCTTCAGCAATGAGGATTCGTTGTTCGCGCTCTTATCCATATCTTTCCTCATTGCGCCAGACGGCTGCGCAGCAACTCCGCGACTGCCTCATCTGACAGACTGTCGACTTCTGCGATCGTAAAGAGTCTTTCCGTTTTTATCGGGGCGTGATCGGGCTCAGGCTCAAGCTGCGTTTCTTCTGTTTGCTGCATGCGGCCGAGAACATAGCTGGCGATTGCATCGGCTGTGGGATAGTCGAAGATCAGCGTCGCGGGCAGGTCGACCACCCCGAGGCGCGTCGTGAGCCGGTTGCGGAGCTCCACAGCCATCAGGGAGTCCAGTCCCAGATCCATAAGGCGGCTTCGTCTCTTTCCGATTGCGTCCGACCCGAGACGCAGAACATGGGCAATCTCCTGCATCACAATTTGCAGCACAAAATCGTGACGCTCTGCAGACGGCATGGCGGAGAGAATATCCACGACAGCAGGGAGCGGGACGGCATCTTCGTTCTCCGGCTCGGCCGTCCAGAAACGCGGATGCAGGGCATGTGTTCTGGCGGATGCATCCGCTGCTGTTTCTCCGCCCGGAGCTTTGGCAAGCAGCACATGGAGACCGATAGATTCGGCAGGTGAACCGGATTCGGGCGCCTGGATCGCTGACGCGAAGCCGGCTTTTTCGAAGGCAGCGATCCATTCGGCGGGACCGATGAGCGGCAATCCTCCGCGCAAGTCATCCTCGGATTTCTGCCATCCTTCAATCAGCGCGGTGGTGATCTCATGCCAGGCGAGATTTTGCGTTGCTTCAAGCAGAATGGCCGTACCGCCGGGCGCGAGCAGCCTTCTCAGCCGCTGTAAGGTGGCGCCTAGGTCCCGGGTCGCATGGACTACATTGGCGGCGATGACCAGATCGTAGGAGTGCAGATGCGCCTCGACATCGTCATCGCTTTCGATATCGAGGATTCCATAACGAACAAATCGATACGCAGAAAACCGTGTACTCGCCTTCTGTAGGAACCTCTCCGACACATCCGTGAAGTGATAGGAAACCCCTTCAGCCGGAAGAGCGGACAGCACCGCCGCGGTGGTGGCTCCCGTGCCTCCACCAATTTCAAGAATCCGGAGGCGGTTTCGCGAAGAATTCGCGATACGAGCGGCTTGCACGGCTGCGGCCACCATCGCATTGGCGTAGCTTGTGCCGGCAGATCTCTCGTAGAGATTCCTCGCCATCTCGGGCGAGCCACCGGGAAACAGGGTCTCCAGCGGACTCGTCTTTCCTGTCAGAACGCCCTTGAGATGTTTCACGCAGTTGCGCAGATATGCGAGCAGGAATGGGTCGTCGCCAAGCGCGGTCTCCGCGTCTTTCCATGCGGCGGCGAGGTCGATCTGAGGAGAGACGGCTGGGATCACGAACCCGGAGGCCGCCTGCTTTAAGCAGCCTTCTCTGCACAGCATCTGGAGCCAACGCCGCACCAGCTTGGCGTGAGCGGGCACAATGCCCGAGCGCGCAATCAAAGAGTCTGCATCCAGCGTGCCGGGCGCTGCAAACGCTCCGCAGTCATGGAGCGTGTTGCGTACAACTGCGACAGTGAATTTTCGCAGGCTCTCCCACCGTGCAGGAAACGAATCGAGCCGCAGGTCGACGGGGACCAATCGTGATTGTGACAGAGCTCGTTCTGAAGCACGCTGCCATATCTCATGCGCGGTTTCATCGGCGTCGATACCATGCCAATAACGATGGCGCTCGAATGGATAGGTTGGCAGCGCCACGCGCGAACGCTCGTAGCCCTGGTCGAAACCAGCCCAGTCGATCGGATGTCCTTCGGCATAGAGTTGCGCGAGGGGCTGGCACATCTGCGCGAAGTCCGAAGTATTTCGGCGCATCGAAAATCGAATCCTGTGTTCGAGCTCCGGATTGTCGCGCGCGGCCAATGCCCGCAGGTGAGGTTGCGGTCCGATTTCGAGCAGGGTGGAGCAGCCGGTGGCGAGTGCTGCCTGGAGCCCGGCGTGAAACAGCACGGTGCTGCGCATGTGGCGACGCCAGTAGCCGGCATGGCTCATCTCGCCCGCCGCCGCGACACGCCCGGTCACATTCGACACCACACGCAAGCGCGGCTCGCGATACGTGATCTGCTCTGCGCGTCGCTCGAACTCCGCCAGGATCGGCTCCAGCAGCGGCGAGTGAAAGGCGTGTGTCACCTGCAATGGACGCGTCCTGATTCCCTCACCCGCCAGACGCCGCGATGCTTCCGCGACCGCCTCTACCGCACCCGAGATCACTACGCTCGTCGGGCCGTTGATGGCCGCGATCCCAACTTCCTGCTCCAGACCCTGGAGCGCCTGCTCTACACGCTCCACCATTGCCGAGACGGCATGCATCGCGCCCGGCTTCACGCCACGCCCGGCAAGGCTGTCCATCAGCTCCGCACGCGCCTGTACCAACCGCAGTCCGTCTTCCAGGCTGAAGATTCCCGCCACTACCGCGGCTACATATTCGCCCAGGCTGTGGCCCAGCACTACCGATGGCTCGATGCCCCAGCTTCGCCACAGCTCGGATAATCCGTACTCCAGCGCAAACAGCGCCGGCTGCGCATGACGCGCCTGCTCGAGGCTGTCGCCGCCGCCGTACAGCATTGCTTCCAGAGACTCCCCCGTCTCCTGCTTCCAGAACGCGGCGCAGCGCTCCACCGCCGCGCGGAACACCGGAGAGCTCTCCCACAGCTCTCGACCCATTCCCGCATACTGGCTCCCCTGGCCTGTATATAAAAAACCGATGCTGTGCTCTGCATCGCCATCCGCCGCTCCAGTGAACCTTCGCGGAGAGGAGCCGGTGCGTTCACTCTCTTCCAAAGCAGCAGCGAGTTGCTCCGCCGTCTCTCCGATGACCGCACATCGCAGATCGAAGTGGGTTCGGCCTGCATTTGCAGTGAAGCAGATATCCTCGATACCCTCCGGACTTTGTCGCAGTGCACCAGCATAGGCTGCTCGCAGCCTGGTCAGACTGGCCTCGGTTTGTGCAGAGAGTGCGAGAACATGCGACGGCCGCACGAAGCGATGCGTGACCGGCTGCGTACGGGGTGCTTCTTCGAGCACCAGATGGGCATTGGTTCCGCTGAAGCCGAACGAGCTGATAGCCGCGTAGCGGGGCCGTGCTGCGGAGGGCCACGCCACATTGGCAGTGGGAACAACGACGGGCATGCGGTCCCAGTTGATATGGGAGCTTTTCTGTTTCAGGTGGAGGTTTGCCGGTATTGTCCGATGCTGCAATGCGAGCACGGCTTTCATCAATCCTGCAATGCCGCTGGCGGCTTCGGCGTGTCCGAAGTTTGTCTTCACCGCGCCGAGCAGCACTGGACGATCCGCGGGCCGGCCTTTGCCCATCACAGAGGCTAGTGTTTCGACCTCAATCGGATCGCCCAGAGCCGTTCCTGTTCCGTGCGTTTCTACATAGTCGATTTCCGCGGGACTGATACCCGCCATTGTGAGCGCCTTCTCGATCACGGCTGCCTGCGCAGGACCGCTAGGCGCGGTCAGGCCGCCGCTGCGTCCATCGTGGTTCACGGCTGACCCGCGAATCACTGCCAGGATGCGATCGCGATCGGCAACTGCCGCAGATAGTCTTTTGAGAACGATCACGCTGCAGCCTTCGGCACGCACATATCCGTCCGCCGTGTCATCGAAGGTCTTGCAGTGGCCATCCAGAGCCATCATGTGCGCTTTGGAGAGTGCGACATTTGCTTCCGGAGACAAGATCAAGTTGACGCCGCCGGCGAGCGCGACACTGCACTCGCCGGCGCGCAGGCTCGAGCAGGCGATATGAACTGCAACCAATGATGAGGAGCACGAGGTATCGAGTGCGAGAGATGGACCGTGCAATCCGAGAACGTAGGAAAGGCGCCCAGCCACCATCGCCGGTGAATTACCCGAGCCGGTGTAGGCATCGATGTACTCCAGGTCGGTGAAGACATGGCGTCCATAGTCGCTATTGCCGATGCCGAGAAAAACTCCGGTGGCACTTCCGCGCAAATCTGCTGCGCTGTAGCCTGCATTCTCCAGGGCCTCCCAGGCGACCTCGAGAATCAGCCGATGCTGAGGGTCCATAGCCGCCGCTTCGCGCGGCGAGATCCCGAAGAACGACGCGTCGAAACGATCGACGTCGCTGAGAAATCCTCCATGCTGCGTGCACATCGCACCCGCGGCATCGGAATTGGCATCGAAGTAGGACCGCCAGTCCCAACGTCCGCGTGGTATCTCGGTGATCGCATCCCTTCCAGAGGAGAGCAGTTCCCAGAAAGACGCCTCATCGACCACGCCGCCGGGAAAGCGCAGCCCGGTTCCGACAATGGCGATCGCTTCATGCTGCGCTGTTTCAAGCTCCTGGACGCGAGCCCGCAGGCTGCGAATTTCGTGCAGCGCGCGCTTGACTGGCGAGAGCTCCGGCTCGGTGTGTAGCGCCTCAGACATGAGCCTTCCTCCCTGAGCCATCCAGCTCTTGGAGCAGAAGCAACTCTGCCTCTTCGTCGGTCATCGCATCCAGCGCCGCGAGATCGTCGTTCTTATCGACCGTAGTCTCTGCGGCGGGCGCGGCTGCGACAGGAAGCAGCCCCAACAAGTGCTCAGCAAGTTCCTGGACGGTGGGATAGTTGAAAAGCAATCCCGCAGAAAGCGTGAGGCCGAGCGATTGCGCCAGTTCGTTTCGCATCTCCAGCGCCATCAATGAATCGAGACCAATATCCTGCAGAGGAACGCCATCGTGAATCGTTGCACCGGCATCCAGGCTGAGCACACGCCGCGCGCATTCTTTAATGTGGAGCGAGAGGATTTGCTCGCGGGCCGCGCGTTGCGCTGAGGATCTCCTGCAGGACGCTGTCTTCGCCGGCGGCAGCGGCACTCTCTGCTTTCTCGCGACGGCTTAGCCCTAAGAAGAGTGTTGTATCGTGCGAAACGCGATTGCTGAGGAACCGCTGCCAATCGAGATCCATGATGGCGACTTGCGCGCAGCGGCCTTCGATCACGCTTTCCAACGCGCTCAGCGCGGCAGCATTCTCCATCGGGCGGATGCCCTGCCGCTCCCATCGCGCGCGGTGCTCCGCCGGCAAACGCGCAGCCATGCCACCGGAGGCCCAAGCACCCCAATTCACGCTCAATGTCTCCATGCCGCGAGCGGTGCGGAAATGTGCGAGCGCATCCAGAAACGCGTTCGACGCCGCATAACTTCCCTGCCCTGGCGAACCCAGAATCGATGCGGCGGAAGAGAAGAAAACCATCAGCGTCACCGGGTCGGATTGTGTGAGCCGATGCAGGTTCCACGCACCTTCCAGCTTGGCGGCAGTGGACCGGGTGTAATTCGACCATTCCTCTCGCGCCAGAACGGCATCCTCGAGAATGCCCGCGGCATGGAAAATGGCTGTGAGTGGCGGGCGCGTAGAGCGGATGCGGTCCAGCAGTTGCGCTACCTGCTCGGCGGAGGCCATGTCGACTTGCTCGACACAAACGTCGACACCGCACTTCCGCAGATCGACGGCAACGGGATCGTCATCCTTTGCATGACGGCTGGCCAAGACAAGACTTTTCGCTCCTCTGTCGGCGAGCCATGCCGCGGTTGCGCCGCCCAGCGCGCCCAGCCCGCCTGTAACCAGCACAGTTCCGTTTGCAACGATCTCGCGAATACTTTTTTTTTCCATGCGGCCGTGGGCGAGCACGATTTTGCCCACGTGACCCGCCTGGGCCATGGTGCGGAAGGCCTGCGCTGCGTTATCGAGCGGATAGAGCGTGGTCCGGAGAGGCTCGAAGGCGTCCCGCAGCAAAGTGGGGCATTATCGCCTGCAACATGTCGCTAATCAGTGTGGGAGTTTGCTGGGCCACCTCGCCGAGATCGAAGGGGAAATAACGGATGTCCTGCCGAAAATTCGTAACCTGATTCTGGGTCCAGATGCCTCGTTTGCCCACTTCGAGGAAGCAGCCATTGGCCGCCACTGTCTCCAGACTGGCGCGGATAAAATCATCGGCCAGGGAATTCAAAACGATATCGACGCCTGCTCCGCCGGTAGCCTTGAGCACTTCGGAGCGAAAGGCGAGTGAACGCGAATCGAACACGTGCCGGATGCCCAGGTTGCGCAGGAAGTGGCGCTTCGCCTCGCTGCCGGCGGTGGCAAAAATCTCCGCGCCCGCCTGTTGTGCAAGCTGCACAGCCGCCTGGCCGAGCCCTCCGGCGGCGGCGTGGATCAGCACCCGCTGCCCGGACGATACGCCGGCGATCTTGTGCAGGCCGTAATACGCTGTAAGAAAGGCTACGGGAATGCTCGCAGCATCCGCGAAGGTCATGCCTGCCGGCATGGGTGCTGCGTATGCCTCCGGGACATTGACGTAGCTCTGAAAACTATACGGCGCAAAGGCGAGAACATTCTGGCCCAGCATAAAGCCGCGAACCGCAGAGCCGACACGGACCACGGTGCCCGCGCACTCGCCTCCAAATCGCGGATCGCGCCCACCGAAAACGCCGAGAGCGTTTAGCACATCGCGGAAATTCAAACCGGTGGTGCGAACTTCGATTTCTATTTCATGCGGCTCTGGAGCCGTCCGCGAGATGGTCTGAAAGGTCAGATCGTCGATGCGGCCCGGGACGTCGATTGCGAGCCTGCGCGGCTCTGCTGATTGCGGCACACGCGGGACCAGCCGGGCAGCGTGGCGAACTCCTGCACGAAAGGCCACGATGGGATCATCGCCGCCGGAAGCGATCTCTCGGAGAATCCATTCCTCGCCTGCTTCAAGCGGACCACCCGCCGCCGAATCCAGCAGCACCGGGGCGCTCGCCACATGTTCGACGGCCAGCGTGCGAAGCATCCCGAGCAGGGGCGCCTGTGCGAGCGAGACATCTTCGTCGGCGGAGACAGCGAAACCGGATGACGTAGTCACCCACAATCTCGGCCCGGCAGCATCTTTCTGTTCAACGAGGGCTTTCGCAAAGGCGAGCACAAACTCAATGGAGGATTTCTCCGGATGCTGCCAGAGAGCATCCCTGGAAAGCGCCGGTGTCGAGCGGGCGTCGTATAGAACCGCCGTCCATGCGCAGTCGTCGAGCGCTTGCGGAGCATTCTCCTGATCGACAGTCGTCGAGATCGCTCCCTGCCGCGTAAGGGCATCCGCGATCTTCGCACAGCTTCCCGCCTCGGCTTCCACCAGCAGCCATCGTTCCCCGTTGCGCGCGGGCTCGGCTTTTATCGGCAGAGCCTCTGGCCGCCACGCCAGCTCATACGCCGGCGCTTCAACCGCAACGGCACGGCTCACAGCCGAGATGGACGTACGCTTCGCGTGGAAGCCCGACAGCGAGACGACCTGCGCTCCCGCAGCGTCAAAAGCGGTGATCTCTGCCGTCATCGAGTCGGCACCGGCGCGCGTGGTCCGGCAGTGCACCCAGAGCTCCGTTTCTCCACTGCGGCGCAAATGAAATTCATCCAGCGCGATGGGCAGAAACAGGTCGGAAGACTCTGCCTCGCGAGCGATGATCACTGTCTGCAGGCAGCCATCGAGCAGCGCAGGATGCATGCCATACTTCCCGGCGGCTTCGTGCATCTCCTTCGGCAGCCGCAGCAACGTCAAGCTCTCGCCCGCGCGCCGCCACGCCTGCTGGATGACACGAAAGGCCGGACCAAACCGCAGGCCCGCGGCTTCCAACTGCCGGTATATCTCTGCGGGATCGATCGTTTCCTGACAGCGCGACCTGAGCTTCGGAAGATCAGCGCTCCCTGTGACGGCAGGAATATCGTGCAGCGTCCCCTTCGCATGCCGAATCCATTCCGATCCACGTTCGCTGGCGATTTCTACGGAATCCTCTGCTGCCAGCACCTGCAGCTTGCGCGGGGCGGAGGAAAGAAAGAGCGGCTCCTGCAACGTGAAATTACGGATAGCGAGTGCCGTACCGCTCCTGCCCTGGTTTGCTGCCGCATTTGCAATTTCCAGGAATGCAGCAAACGGCAGAAGAGGCTGATCGCCGAGAGCATGGTCTTTCAGATACGGAGTCGACCCCGGATCGAGCTCGGATTCGAACAGGCTGCCTTTGACAAATCCCGACGACACTGTCCTGCCAAGCAGCGGATGCACATAGCCGTCGCGCGTATCCGCTGCCACGATGTGCGTGCTCCGCGACGCACTTTCCTGTAGCCAGAAACGTTGCCTGTTCCACTGGCGTTTCGGCAGGGGAATCACTCGCCCCTTTTCTGGATGGTGGTTCACGGGCAGCAGCGGCGCTTCTTCGATGATGAGGTGCGCATTGGTGCCGCCCAGCCCAAAGCCGCTGATGCCGGCCACGCGCGGCGTCGTTCCGCGCGGCCATGGAACCGGCTCGGCTGCAATTGAGAGTCGGGAATCCTTAAGCAGAATTTGCGGATTCAGCTTATGAAAGTGCAGGTTCTTCGGAATGAGGCCGTTCTCCAGAACGAGAACGGTCTTGATCAAGCCGGCAAGTCCGGCGGCGGCTTCCAGATGACCAAGATTGGTCTTTACGGCGCCAAGCACGCAGGGCGATGCATCGACTTTCGTGCCGCCATACACGGCATTCAGTGCTTCGACCTCTATCGGATCGCCCAGGGAGGTGCCGGTTCCGTGTGCTTCCACGAAGCTGATCTCATGCGGCTCGATTCTCGCGTTCTTCAGCGCAGTGCGAATCACGGCCTGCTGCGAGAGTCCGTTGGGGGCTGTGAGGACGGTCGAGCGGCCATCGTGATTCACTGCCGATCCGCGAATCACTGCGCGAATGCGATCGCCATCCTGCAGTGCGTCAGAGAGCCGCTTGA
Source organism: uncultured Acidobacteriaceae bacterium (assembly GCA_963758545.1). Lineage (GTDB taxonomy): Bacteria > Acidobacteriota > Terriglobia > Terriglobales > Acidobacteriaceae > KBS-83. The sequence goes on from CAVWVY010000004.1 coordinate 800,879, forward strand.
GAACCACAGCAGCGGTACCTTCTCCGGGGCCAAACCCATCCGCGGCAGCATCGAAAGCCTTTGATTTGCCGTCGTGCGCCAACATCCCCCATTTGGAGAGCACGAGTACTTCATCGGACAAACTCTTCAGACTGCTTGCACCGACAATCGCCATATTGCATTCCCGTGCACGCAGGCTTTGCACCGCTAGATGCGTGGCGACCAGGGAGGAGGAGCATGCGCTGTCTACGGCCGTGTTCGGCCCCCTGAGATCGAGAAGAAACGCGATTCGGCCCGAAGCGATGCTGTGCGCAGTTCCAAATCCGGCGTAGGCGGTCAGCGCGGATGGGTTTTGATAATGTAACCGTGCATAATCACTGTTATAGATGGAGACAAAGACGCCCGTCTCTGACCCGCCAAGCTTCGCGGGTTCGATGCCCGCATCCCACAATGCCTCCCAGGTGACCTCCAGCAGGAGCCTTTGCTGTGGATCGATCTGGTGTGCCTCTCGCGGTGAGATCCCGAAATACTCCGCATCGAAGGTGTCGATAGTATCGAGATATCCGCCGATACACTGCTCCGGCTGGAGACCGGCCTTGTTCGGCCATCTTCCCTCGGGCACTTTTACGGCGCCGCTGCGGCCCTCTATCAGTGCCTCCCAGAACGCTTCGAGGGAATCGCTCTGGGCAGGGAAACGGCATCCCATGCCGATGATGGCAATCGGATCTGAATGGACTAGTTCGAGATCTTCCTTTTCCGCACGCAGCCTTTTTACTGCAAGGGCGAGTCGCGCCGGGGAGATCCGCGTGCTGTTTGGATCCGCCATTACGAGCTTCTCCCCTGTTCGCCGATGAGAGCTTCGAGCGCAGCCTCTTCGGAAATCTCCAGTGGCAGCGCTGCGAAGACAGAGTTTTGCGCCTCATCCGGCGCTTTCGCCGATCCCTGGAGAGGCTGTAACTGCATCCGCTGTATCAGGTGCGGCGCCAGCAGGCGGATCGTCGGGTAGTTGAAGACCACGGTTGCGGGCACGGCAATCTGCAGTGCGCTGCCCAACCGGCGCACGAATTCCAGCCCCATCAAAGAGTCGAGGCCCATCGTTCCGAGAGGACGCTCTCTGTCGATTTTGCGTTTCGCCAATTTGAGGACCAGGCTGAGCGTCTCCTGCAGATACGCTTCCATCGACTCCATTCGCTGCTCGGCCGATTCCGCTTCCGTGAGCAGACGGAGAATCTCGGGACGGCTGGATGATGTTGCATGGGTCGCGACACGGGAGGTGAATTCGGCAAAAAGCGGCGGGACCTGATCCGCGCCGTAAAATTCTGCGAACTTTTTCCATTCGAACGGCACCGCGACGGCCTGGATCGTGCTGCTCCGAAGCGCCGCTCCCAGCGCGTCCAGCGCCTCATCCGGCGAGAGATTTCTCATCCCCTGCAGAACATAGCCTTCGATACTGCGTCCGGTTCCCGCGGCCCTTGCCAGCCCGGTTTCGTGCCATCCTCCCCAATTCACGGATGTGGCCGGCCGGCCCAGCGCGCGCCGATAGTGCGCAAATGCATCGAGAAACGCGTTGGCGGCGGCGTAACTGGCCATACCGGGTTGGGGATGGATGGCAGCAATCGAAGAGAAGAGGACGAAGAAGTCCAGGTCTTCCTGCAAGGTGGCTTGATGAAGCCTCCATGTTCCGTCGATCTTCGGCGCCATCACAGAGGGGAATTGTTCTGGCGACACATCACGGATGAGAGCATCCTCGATCACCGCCGCGGTGTGCATGATTCCTTTAAGCGCGAGCCCGGTCTGACGAATGCTCGCAAGGGCACGGTCAAGCTCGCTCTGCCGGGTGATGTCGGCCTGGATAACCTGCACCCTGGTGCCGATAGCTTCAATGCGATGGATGATCGACGCAGCTTCTTCGCTCACCTCACGTCTGGAGACGAGAGCGAGATTTCCGGCGCCGTTCCGGGCCATCCACTCAGCCACTTTCAGCGCAATCCCGCCAAGGCCGCCGGTAATCAGGTAGCTTCCATCCGCGGAGAATAATGGGGCGTCGATCGCGGGTAGCACCTGCACATTGCGTTCCATGCGGACCGCGATTTTTCCGATGTGGCGCGCCTGCGCCATGTAGCGGAAGGGTTCGCTGGGCTGGTTCGCCGGAAAAACCGTGACAGGCATTGCCTGCCAATCCCCTTCCTCGATATGGCGCATGATGCGGTCGAGTAGAGCAACAATGTGCTTCGGACGCTCTTCAAGCGCGGCGGCCAGATCCACCGCATGGAATGAGATGTTCTTGCGGAATACGAACAGTCCGACGGATCGGTCTTCGTATATGTCGCGCTTCCCTAGCTCGACGAATCTGCCGTACGGCGCGAGGACTTCAAGGCCGCGATCGATAAATTCTCCTGTCAGCGAATTGAGAACAATATCGACCCCGCGGCCGCCGGTTGCCTCCATCACCCCCGCGGCGAAGTCGAGAGACCTGGAGTTGAAGATATGCGAAACGCCCAGCGACCGCACGAACTCCTCTTTCTCCTTCGAGCCCACCGTCGCGATCACTTTGGCGCCGGCCCACTTTGCAATTTCGATCGCCGCAATTCCCACCCCGCCGGCCGCCGCATGCACCAGCACCCAATCACCCCGCTGCATCCGTGCTATGTCCAGCAGCGAGTAATAGGCGGTAAGAAATGTGATTGGCGTGGTTGCCGCTTCGTCAAAGCTCAGACGCGCCGGCTTTCGCACAACCCACTCCGCAGGGATCGTCACTTGCGAGGCAAGGAGAAAGTAGTGTGTTGATGGCGCCACGGCAATCACTTCATCGCCGGGCGTAAATGCGGTGACTTCCGACCCGACCGAAAGCACGCGTCCGGCGCACTCCAGCCCCAAGCCCCACGATTCGGCGGGGCTGATTCCGGGATAAATTCCCATTGCCTTGGCGACATCCCTAAAGTTGAGTCCGGCGGCAATTACCTGGATCTCCACGTCCCCGGGCCCGACCGGTTGTGGAATGATCGCCCGCAGCTCGAGATGATCGAGTATGCCCGCGCTCTGAATTTCGACTCGATACGATTCGTCGATTTCAAGCGCTCTGCTCTGGCTTTCCCCGTTAGCTGCCGAGTGAGCTCCAACTCTGGCCACATACCGTTTTTCTCCGCGCAACGCCACGCGATCTTCGCGTCCGGCAGAGCAAATGCGGCGCGCCAGCTCTCGACTTTCTCGATCGTCCGGGAGCGCGCTCAGATCGACCAGCACAGGCCGGAACTCAGGATGCTCGCGAGCCACAGCCCGGCCCATTCCCCACATGGGAGCATTTTCGATTCTGGGCGGCACGGCGCTCTCGTCAACGCCCATGCTGCCCGCGGTCACCAGCCACAGACGCGGTGGATTCTGCAGGTTCAGGGTGGTAAGGCTTTGCACCAGTAAAGCGACGTGCTGGCTGCCGATAACCTGCGAGCGCATCAGGCCGGAAGAATCGTACCCATCCGTGCTGACAACATTATCGAGCGTCCAGAGGTGCACAACAGCGGTCGGAGCGCCTGTCGCTGTCAACTCAGCAAAGAGCAGATCGAGATCCGCCCGTGAATCCGAACGCACGGTAAATTCCGTCGCAGAGATTCTGGCGAACCCCGCGCCCGGTCTTACGATCGTTAGCTGCCCGTTTGCAAAATTAGATGAGACCTTTAGCGACTCCGCCACTCCCACACTATCCGCAAAGACGACCCAGTTCTGGCCGAAAAGCTGCGGAAGATCGCGATGCGCCGGGTCATCCTCCTCCGGCACCCAATGAATCGTGTAGAGCGAATCGACCGCGCTCACATCTTGACGCGTGACTCGCTTCACCTCCATCTCCAGGATTTCCGCCAGAACGGTACCGTGCGCGTTGAGCAGGCGAATATTCACCCGGAATGCACCTTCTTCCGGATCGCTGGCGGCCAGGAATGCCTGCGCGAACAGTTTTTCTTCCCCGGAAATTGCCTCGTAGACATGAACCCGCTTGATGGCAACCGGTAAATAGGTATCCGCAGGATCAAAGCCTACATTCGGACGCACATTCGCCATCGCCTGGAAACCTGCATCTAAAATTGCGGGATGAATGACGTATGGGCCCAGCTGCTTCGCATCGCCGCGCAGCTGGCACAGAGACTCAAGGTGTCCTACCCACGCTCGTTCGACCAACTGGAATGCCGGACCATAATGCAGGCCGCTCCTCGCCAACGCGTCATAGTGGGTATTCGTATCGACCGTAGTCTCATATTTCGCCTGAAGGCCGGCAATCGAGACGGTGGGCGCGTTGTCGGCCATACCACCGCCAGCGGCTTTGCCGCGGCCTCTCAGATCTCCGGTGGCATGCAGCGTCCATTCGGTTTCTCCGTCGTCAGACCGGCTCCTGATCTCGAACGAGAATGCCTCCGCCCCATCCCGAGTGATGGCTAACTGAAAGGTTCTGCTTCCCTGCTCAGGCAAATACGCAGCATTGACGAAGGCGGCGTTGGCGACGTCGAAGACTCGATCTGGCGATAAGGAACGCGCACCGGAAAGCGCCATCTCGATGTAAGCCGCAGCCGGGAAGACCGCCGACCTCATCACACGGTGGTCATTCAGGTATGGGATCGCGGCAAGGCTGATCTCGCTTTCCCACAGAGTGGTACGTGGCTGGCGCGACGAAGTAAAGCGGCGCCCGAGCAGCGGATTCCCCTGCGGATCCGCAGTTTCCAGGCGCTTTCCCGTGCCCGGCTCCGGCCAGCAGCGCTCTCGCTGGAAGGGATACTGCGGCAGCGTGACGCATCGGCCGCCCTGGGGATAAAACCGCTCCCATGCGACGGGATAACCTTCCGCATACATGGCAGCCAGGCTGGAGAGCAGCGTTGTGCGGGAGGGTCTCTCGCGTCTGAGCGAAGCTACTGCGAGGACGTGCGGATTCACTTCGCCGGCTGCGGACTGGATAGAGGGCAGCAATATCGGATGCGGGCTCAGTTCAATGAAGACGTTGTGACCACTCTGGCTGAGCCGCGTGACGGCGGGGGCCAGCAGGACACACTGCCGCAGGTTGCGGACCCAGTAGTCCGCATCCATCCGCGTTCCGGCGTCATCCTGCTGCGCCGCAAATTCGCCGGTCACGGTGGAGAGCATGGGTATACGAGCGGGCTGCGGGCGGATTGCCGACAGTGAGTGGAGGAGCGGATCGAGAATCGGATCCACCTGCGAGCTGTGTGAAGCGACGTCCACCTTCACGAGGCGACAGTAAATCTCCTTTGCCTGGAGTTCGCCGAGCAAGGCTTCTAACGCTTTGAGCTCGCCGGATATCACCGTGGTGCGAGGTCCGTTGCTGGCGGCCACGGAGAGGCTCGGAGTGTCCTTCAGCAATGCCCGGGTTGCTTCGAGCGGCAGATCGAGCGTAGCCATGCCGCCATTGCTGCGCAGGGTCTTCATCAAGCGGCTTCGCCGGCAGATGACCGCTGCCGCATCGGGCAGAGTGAGCACTCCGGCAAGATGGGCGGCGGCCACCTCTCCCATGCTGTGGCCAACCACCGCATCGGGTTCGACGCCCCAAGCTCGCCACACGGCAGCCAGCGCTACGCTCATCGAAAAGAGCGCCGGCTGGATGACATCGATCTCGGCGAGATAGCGCTCCGCCTCCGTCCCAAGCAGCCGCTCAATCAGCGACCATCCTGTCTCCGCTAGGATGGCGCGATCGCATTCCTCAAAGGCCTGGCGGAACTTGCAATCGGTGTCATAGAGTTCGCGCGCCATTCCCAGCCACTGCGATCCTTGTCCCGGGGCCACGAACACGACCCGCTTGCTTTGGGAAGAGGACCGGCCGGAAGCGACGCCATCCGACGCCTCCCCGTCGACGGCCGCGGTGAGGCGTTCTTCCAATTCGCCGGGATCGGAACAGACAATCGCTGTACGAAATTCGTGATGGTTGCGGCGAACGCTCGCCGTATAGCAAAGATCAGGAATGGAGCACGGCTTGGTTCCGTCACGCAGCGTGTTGAGGTACGCGCGGAGGAGATCCTGCAACGCCTCTGGAGCGCGCGCCGAGACCGGTAGTACGAGCGCATGGCCATCGCCGTGGTCATGGACGATCTGCGGCTGCTCCGCTTCTTCGAGCACGATATGCGCATTCGTGCCGGTGATCCCGAAGGAGCTGACGCCCACCAGCAATGACCCCGGCTCTGCGTGGAGATCGATCGCTTCGGTGGTTACCTGGATCGGCGCATGGTCCCACTCGATCTTCGGATTGGGTGTCTTGCAGTGCAAACTGGGAGGAATGGTGCGGTGCTTCAGGATCAGCGCCGCCTTGATGAGACCCGCGACCCCTGAGGCAGCCTCGGTATGGCCGAAATTGGTCTTGATGGAGCCGAGCATGCAGGTGCTCTTCACTCCCCGCTCTATCAAGGCATCGGCGATCGCGCCTATCTCGACCGGGTCACCGACCCCGGTGCCGGTGCCATGAGCCTCGATATAGCACAGCTGTGCAGGGTCGATTTCCGCAGCCTTCCATGCTGACAGAAGCATCTCCCGCTGTCCGGAGCGGCTTGGCGTGACGAGAAGCCCGCTGGTGCGGCCATCATTATTGGTTGCCCCGCCGCGAATTACCGCATAGACGCGATCGCCATCTGCCTTGGCGCGGGAGAGCCGCTTCAACACAACGACTCCAGCTCCTTCGCTGCGCACAAAGCCGTTCGCCGAGGCATCCGCGAATTTGCAGCGGCCGTCCGGAGACAGCATGTTTGCCCGGGTAAAGAGCTCGGAAATCTCCGGACCCAGAATCAGGTTCGCGCCACCGGCCAGCGCCATGTCGCTCTCGCCCGTCCACAGCGTCTGGCAGGCAAGATGGACCGCCACCAGCGACGAGGAACATGCACTGTCGACCGTGACGCTCGGCCCCTCAAGCCCGAAGGTGAAGGAAACGCGTCCAGAGGCCGATGCGCGGCCGCAGCCAGTTACTGAATAGAAATCAGGTGGGTTGCCGGATTCGTAGAGCCTTGCCTCATACTCATTTGTCCATAGGCCGACAAATACCCCGGTGCGCGATCCCTCGTATTTCGATCGCACCAGCCCGGCATCCTCCAGCGCCTCCCATGCCGCTTCCAGAAGCACCCGCTGCTGGGGATCGATATAGACAGATTCTCTCGGAGATATTTCAAAGAATTGAGCGTCGAAACTCTCTACGTTGGATAGAAAGCCGCCCCGGTCGGTGAAGACTCGTCCGGACTTCTCGTGCGCGGAGGCGTAGAGCCTGTCCAACTCGGGGAAACGGCCGCCAGGATAGGGTCCGATCAGGTCCTTTCCGGCCAGCAGATTCTGCCAGAGCTCCTCGACGTTGGAGGAGCCGGGATAGCGGCAGCCGATGCCGACAATGGCAATTGGCTCCTTGTTTCCGGCCGGAGAGGCACCTGAGGGCGTCCTACTGTTTCCGTTCATCTGCATACGCTTATGCTCTCCACCCCTGCCCCCTTAGGAGGCGCAGGCCTGCGCCCCAGGAGCCGGCCCCGGATTGTCTGGACAACCCGCGCGACGCTGTCCGGAGGAAAAAAATGGCCGCCGGGCAGTATTTTCAGGTCGAATTGCGCCGCTGTATGGCGTGCCCACTCCTGCATGGTGGATGGTGTTGCGGCTTGATCCTCCGTTGCGGCAAAGGCGGTAATCGGGACGCCGATGGGCGCTTCCGGCAGCAGGCGATACAGTTCGTAGGCGGTGAAATCGGCACGCATCGGCACCATAAAGAGGTTCAATAGCTCGCGGTCCTGATAGATTGCTGTCGGAATCCCACCGTAGCGGGTTTGAAGGACATCAACGAATTCGCTGTCGGGAAGCTCGTGAATCGTGGGAAGTACTGGCCCCAAGTGTGGGGGCCGGCTCGCACCGACGAAAAGATGTTCGGGAGCGGGCGATCCCAGCCGGCGCAGCAATCTTGCCAGCTCAAATGCCACCAGACCGCCGAGACTGTGCCCATAGAGGGCAAACGGCCTATCTACTATCTCAGCGACGTGGGCGGCGATTTCGCCCACCAGATAGGAAATGCCGGTGAGTGAGCCTTCCCTGAATCTCTGTCCTCGTCCGGGATATTGAATCGAGACGCACTCGATCTCTGGCGCGAGCAGTGCAATCCAGGGAAAGAAGGCCGTCGGGCCTCCTCCGGCATGGGGAAAGCAAAGCAGACGCAAGGCGGCGTCGGGTTTCCGCTGAGCTACAGAAAAGACTGATCTGGGATCCATCCCGTACCGCACCCTTCAACCGAAGACGAACAGCATCCGCCGGGAGATAAAAGTCTCGGAGCTATCTCCTCCCACCGGCTGGAAATTTAAAGAACCTATCGAACACCGAAGACGAGTTCTGCCCCCATTGGGAGGAGCCTGACATCTCCTGGTGAATGTCGAGCAAACTGAGAAGCAGTACGATTGCCCCGAAGCGGGACCTTTCCCAAAAAGGGCACCTCCGCCTGCACCCATCTCGGGCGCTGCAGTAGAGGGAAAGCCTTTCATGGCCAGATAATCTCTGCCCATAGCAATTTCGGGGGATCAAGCGCTTCGGCGCTAACCCTGCTCTTGTACAGTCAGCTCAAGTTATTCAGTTTTGAACGCGAATCGACGCGAATCAAATGGATGCAGCAATGGCGGGGGACCAAAACAGAAGACATACCTTCTAAATCAAAAAGTGGACAGCGCATTCGCGTATTTCCACGAAGACGCCGCCTTTCGGCTCACCATGACATACGCGCCATGGGCCATCTGAGCGGCAGCCAATTTGGCTCAAATCCTAGCAGTATCTCAGCGATTTACAACCACAAACCGCTCTCCGTGTACGTTACTTATTTTCAGCTATGAGGAATTCTTTGGTTTTCTGTCGCAACGAATACTTCACCCGATGTGGTTCTAGCCCGGAACTTATCTTCCCTTATTGACACACATTCCCCTCCACCCTATGATTTGTCGCCGGCAGTAACTGCTCTTTTTGCTGCGCTTGAGTCGCGCGTCCATTCGACCGATCTGGTGTTCCTTACGGCTCACATTTCATTGGAGGCTTGTATGAATCTGCTCGCTATCGGGGGCAAGGGCCGGACTGTGCTCGGCTGCGCCTTAACGTTTGCATTTACAGTGGCTGCGGCCGGGGCTGGTCAGGGCTCGGCGCGGCAGTCCGCCATCACCAAGAAACTTGATGAGACGCGCATGGTACGGCTTGTGGGCAATGTGCTTCCCGAGGCGAATGCGGAGAATGATCGCGGCGCTGTCGGCGATTCCCTGCAACTCCAGCACCTCCAGCTTCTGTTGCAACGGCCTGCGGACAGCGAGGCAGCCCTCTCCGCATACATGGATCGGCTGCAGACACCCGGCAATCCGGATTATCACCACTGGCTGACTGCGGAAGAGTTGGGAGCCAAGTACGGCCCCAGCAATGCAGACGTTGCCACCGTGACCGCATGGCTGCGCATGCATGGCTTCCAGGTAAACGGCGTCTCGCCCAGCGGCATGCGGATCGACTTTTCCGGCACGGCGGGGCAGGTCATCGAGTCCTTCAAGACAGAGATTCACCACCTGCAGGTGAACGGCAAAGAGCACTTTGCCAACATGCAGGATCCGCAGATTCCCGAGGCGCTATCGCCGGTGGTCGCGGGCATCGCTTCGCTGAACGACTTCAAACCGCACCCGATGCGGACCTCGATCGCTCCACTCACAGCAAAGGGAGCGAGCCGGGCTGCAGTTTCGCCAAACTACACGGTAAACGCCAGCTATCAACTTGTTGTGCCGGCTGATCTGCAGACCATCTATGACTTCACGCCGGTTTACAGGTCCGGGGCCGGGCAGGGTCAAACGGTGATCCTGCTGGAGCGGACTGATCTCTATTCGAACGATGACTACTACACCTTCCGCCAGACTTTCGGACTGAACGCCTACCGGAACAGCAAGTTTTCGGTCGTTCATCCGGGCGGCTGCACCGATCCGGGTGTGATAACCGGCGATGACGGCGAGGCGTCGGTGGACGTGGAATGGGCCGCGGCAGCCGCTCCCGGAGCAAATATTGAGCTCGCCTCGTGCGCAGACTCTTCCACCAACTTCGGCCCGTTTATCGCTCTGCAGTCCCTCATTGACCGGCCAAACAGACCATCCATCGTGAGCCTGAGCTACGGTGGCCCGGAGAGCGAGCAGGGAGCCGCAGGCAATCTATACGTCTATCAGCTCTACCAGCAGGCGGCTGCCGAAGGTATCTCCGTGTTTGTGTCAGCCGGCGATTCGGGCGCGGCGAGCGATAGCCAGAATCACGCCTTCTCTCACAACGGGATCAATGTGAGCGGGCTGGCGTCTACGCCATTCAACCTGGCGGCGGGCGGTACAGACTATGCGGACGCGTTCCTGGGAACCACGGGCAACTACTGGAACAGCACGAACACTGCGGTCTATGGGTCGGCCAAATCGTACATACCGGAGATTCCCTGGAACGACTCGTGCGCCAGCCAATTGATCACGTTGGCGCTGGGATACAGCGTCCCTTACGGGACCGCAGGCTCCTGCAACTCTGCAATTGGTGAGGCGGACTTCCTAGACACGGCAGCCGGGAGCGGGGGCCCGAGTGCCTGCGCCTATGGCACGCCTACGAATCCGCCACAAACCAGCGGCACCTGCCAGGGCTACAGGAAACCGAGCTGGCAGCGCGGCCTCTACGGCAACCCGAACGACGGTGTTCGCGATCTGCCGGATATCTCGTTGTTTGCCGCCAACGGCGTGTGGGGACACTATTACGTACTCTGCTACAGCAATCCGGCTGGCGGAGGAGGACCCTGCACGGGAGCGCCGTCGACCTGGGCAGGCGCGGGCGGGACCTCCTTTGTGGCTCCGATTCTGGCCGGCGTGCAGGCGCTGATCAATCAGAGGTGGGGGCGTTTTCAGGGCAACCCAAACTATGCCTATTACGCTCTTGCGAATGCGGAATACGGTTGGCGGGGAAGTGCCTCCTGCAACTCGACCAACGGCACCGGCAAGTCGTGTACCTTCCATGACGTTACCCTAGGCGACATGGATGTGAACTGCCGGGGCAATGTGAACTGCTACCTTCCATCGGGAACAAACGGTGTGCTCTCCGTGAGTTCGCAGCAGTATCAGCCGGCATATGGCGCCGCTCCCGGGTGGGATTTTGCAACCGGCATCGGCACGCTCGATGTAAATCAGGTCGTGCGCTCCTGGGTCTGGTTCAAATAAGCGCCCATTGAACGAAGTGACGGGGCCGCCTGGAAATCAGGCGGCCCCTCTTCGCTTGCGGGTTCGCCGGACCATCTGGAGTGAGTCCGGAGATGCCGCCCGAAATCGAAGAAAAAGGCGAACCGGCCCTTTGATTCTGGCATCCTGTGAAGAGGCAACTATGACGCCGACGGCGACCACAAGCCGAGCTTCAACCAGCACGCGGGCCGTGATTGCCAGCCGGGCGATGAGCCGTGCCGCATTTGAGCACACGCTGGCCAGCGCGAAGCGGACCATCCTGCTGCGCGAGATCGCGATGCTGGCGATCGACAGTTTCCGATTGAATAAGGTCCGCTTTGCTTTGACCGCGCTTGGCATGGTGATCGGTTCGGCTTCGCTGATCCTGGTGGCGACGATTGGCCTTACGGGCAGAAACTACGCGTTGAAGCTGCTCGAAAACATCGGCCCGAATATGGTCGAGGTGGAGTATTCGGGCGGCTCTTCCGGCAGCGTCGGTGAATACAGAAACGATCTGCTGACCATCGATGACGAGCGCGCGGTAGACACGCAGGTGCCCGCGGTCGCGGCCTCATCGCCGATGCTCGAGATGCACGATCGCGTCAGTTTCGGCGGCGGTGTCGCAAAGGACGTTCTGGTCCTCGGCGTGTCCCCGCAATATCGCGTGATCCGCCATTTGATTGTCACGGCGGGACGCTTCTTCGACGAAACAGATGAGGCCACGCATACCAAAGCGGCGGTTGTGACCATCCCCTTCGCCACGCAAATGTTCGGCAGCCCGGAGGCAGCAATTAACCAGACTTTCCAACTGAGCGGGATGCCGATCACGATCGTTGGAACATTCAAGGAAAGCGTGAGCACCTTCGGAATGTCTGAGGTTGCCGACCAGACGATCCTGATCCCCTACTCGGTGGCCCGCTACTTTACCGGCACCGACAAAGTGAAGCAAATCTTTTTCTCCATTCGCGATAAGAACGACATTCCAATCGCGCAGAACCAGATCCTGAGTGTTATTCAGAGCAGGCACCAGCCCAATTCGGTGTACAAGGCCAACACGCTGGTCGAAATCCTGCGGGTTGCGGGGCAGATTGCGAATGGCTTGACCGTGATGCTGCTCCTGTTGGCCACCGTGACGCTCGCCGTAGGCGGCGTGGGCATCATGAATATCATGCTGGCGAATGTGCGATCGCGCATTCGAGAGATCGGCATCCGCAAGGCGATGGGGGCAACGGCGCGCGAGATCAAGCTTCAGTTTTTGATGGAAGCAATCTTCATCTCACTGGCCGGCGGGATCATCGGCGCCATACTCGGCATGGCTCCCCCACTGGCGGCGCGCTTCTTCACGGATTACAAGGTCCCCATATCGCCTTGGTCGGTGGTGATCGCGCTGGCGACATCGGTGGTGGTGGGCGTGATCTTTGGAACGCTGCCGGCCACGCGCGCCGCTCAGCTCGATCCAGTGGAGAGCCTGAAATACGAATAATTCGTGCCGCCGGCTTTACTGTTTCACGATTACGCCAAAGAGAGTGATGAGCAATACGGCTTGATCCGGGCTGATCATCAGACTGTCCATGGCGGCAGGCGTTCCGCGCATGCCATCGATGCGGCAGTCGCGGATGTCCGCGCCGGTAAGCTTTGCCTGGGCGATGTCGGTACGGGAGAGATCGCAGCGGCGGAAGATGGCACCCGTCATATCGGCGGCATAGAAGTCTGTCTGAGTAAGGTTGCAGTCCTCAAATACGCAGTCCTGCATGGTGCCCATGCGAGCCATCGCGAGGTCCATGCGGCACTCGCGGAAGAGCACGCTCTTCCATTGCGCCTCATTCCAGATAGCGCCGGTAAGCCGGGTTCCAATGATCTCCACGCGCTCAAAGTTGCTGGCTGTGCAATCGATGTTTGCGAAGTCGGAATTTTCGATGCGGACGTCGCTGAGAAGGAGCCGCCGCGCATTAACGTCGGTGAGTGAGACATTCTGTAGCTCGCAGCCGATGAGAGAGACTCGTTGGTCGCGTGCGCTGTGCAGCGGCGGAAGCTGGCCGCCACGCAGATGCGCGTCATAAGCCGAACCGGAGGCGATCTGTGCAGTGAGATTGTCTTCAAGCCGGTCGACATCGAGGCGCGGAGCGACGCGGCCCTTGTGTTTCGCGGGCATCTCGATGCTGCTCAGCTGCGCTTGCGCTCCAGCTCGGCCATGGTGGACTGGATGAGCTGCTTGGCGCCGTTGATTTGGTCGAGAACGGTTTGGATATCGAGCGCGGGCTTGCTGGGGTTGCGGTTGGAGACGCAGTAGACACCGTGCTGGCCGATGAGGATGAGGGCGTCGGTGAGCATGTCGAGCGAGACAGCGAGGCGGCCGCGCTCGGGACCGAGCATGAACTCGTGCTTCTCTAACGAGTCACGCTGCTCGGCGAGCGCGGAAGTGCCACTGTACGGCTGCTCAGAGCGCTCCTGCTTCGGATCGGCCACTACCACTCCTTTGCTGCAGAGTCGACGGTGAGCGGCTCGGCCGTTGGCGGACCTTTCCAGCGTAGAACGGGTCTGCGCGCAGCGGCGGTTTCATCCATGCGCTTGACGCGAGTGGCGTGCGGCGCGGTGAGGACGAGGTAGGGATTCTCTTCGACTTCGCGGGCGATCTGCTGCATGGCGTCGATGAAGAGGTCGAGCTCTTCTTTCGATTCGCTCTCGGTGGGCTCGATCATGAGCGCGCCGGGAACGATGAGCGGGAAAGAGACAGTGTAGGGGTGGAAGCCGTAGTCAATGAGGCGTTTTGCGATATCGCCGGTTTTGACGCCGCGAGTCTGCTGCTTCTTGTCGCTGAAAACGACCTCGTGCATGGAGGCGGTCTTGTACGGCAATTCGTAATAGGATTCGAGCTTTTTACGGATGTAGTTGGCGTTGAGCACGGCGTCTTCGGTGGTCTGGCGCAGGCCATCGGGGCCATTGGCGAGGATGTAAGCCAAGGCACGGACGAACATGCCGAAGTTGCCGTAGAACATGCGGACGCGACCAACCGAGTGCGGGCGGTCGTAGTCGAGACGGAGCGTGCCGTCGGGATTTTCGCGCACGACCGGTGTGGGCAGGAATGGCTCGAGGATCTTTTTGCACGCGACCGGACCGGAGCCGGGACCGCCGCCGCCGTGAGGCGTGGAGAAGGTCTTGTGCAGGTTGAGGTGCATGACGTCCACGCCGAAGTCGCCGGGACGCGTCTTGCCGCAGAGCGCGTTCATGTTAGCGCCATCCATATAAAGGAGCGCGCCCTTGGCGTGAAGGACGTCGGCGATCTTGTGAATCTCGCTTTCGAAGACGCCGATGGTGGATGGGTTGGTAAGCATGAGCGCGGCGGTCTGATCGTCGACCTGCTTTGCGAGTTGCTCGATATCGACCATGCCGTTCGCGTTCGAGCGAAGATTCTCGACCTGATAGCCGCAGATGGCGGCGGTAGCAGGGTTGGTACCGTGCGCGGAGTCGGGGATGAGGACCTTGCGGCGCGGATTGCCCTTCGACTCGTGATAGGCGCGGGTGAGCAGGATGCCGGTGAACTCACCATGCGCGCCCGCGGCGGGCTGCAGGGTGATGGTCTCCATGCCGGTGATTTCGATGAGCGCTTTTTCGAGCGCGCGCAGCACACCGAGAGCGCCCTGCGAAAGCGATTCCGGCTGATAGGGATGCGCTTCCGCGATGCCTTCCAGGCGCGAGACATACTCGTTGACCCGAGGGTTGTACTTCATGGTGCAGGAGCCGAGCGGATACATGCCGAGGTCGATGGCGTAGTTCCAGGTGGAGAGCCGCGTGAAGTGGCGGATGATTTCGATCTCGGAGAGCTCGGGGAGCGCGGCTGCTTCCGTGCGCGCGGCGTCGCCGAGAAGTTTGGTGGCGTCGGCTTCAGGGACGTCGAGCGGCGGCAGACGGTAACCACGCTTGCCGGGCGAGGATTTTTCAAAGAGCAACGGCTCGTTCTGCGTAAGGTGCGCGGCAACCTTCTGGCGGTTGCCGGTGAAGCCGCTTCCCGGGTCTGCTGTCTCAGTCGTTGTGGCCATTGCGAATTCCTTTATGCATGCACCAGCGTGGGCTGGTTGCTGTGACTGCCCGCGAGAACCTTGGCAGCCTGGTCAATCTGTTCGCGGGTGGTGAGCTCGGTGGCGCACCACAGGCTGGCGTTGCCCAGCTCTGGATAGAAGCGCTGGAGCGAGAGGCCGCCGATGATCTTGTCTTCGAGCAGGCGCGCGTTGATGGCGTCGGCGGGTTCGTCGGTGACGAGCACGAACTCGTGATAACGCGGCGAGTTCGCGAAGAGCAGCTTCGCGCCATTCCGTGATAACGACTGTGACGCATACTGCGCCTTGGCCAGGTTGTGCAGCGCGAGCTCGCGGATGCCTTCCTTGCCATAGACGGTCATGAAGATGGTCGCCATCAGCGCAACCAGCGCCTGGTTAGTGCATATGTTCGACGTGGCCTTTTCGCGGCGGATGTGCTGCTCGCGCGTGGAGAGCGTGAGGACGAAGCCGCGCGTGCCGTCCTTGTCGACGGTCTGGCCGGCGAGGCGGCCGGGCATCTGGCGCAGATATTTTTCCTTTGCGGCGATGACGCCGCAGTAGGGACCGCCGTAGCTGAGCGCGACGCCGAAGGACTGCGCCTCCATGGAGACGATGTCCGCTTCTTTGGGCGGCCGCACGGCACCGAGCGAGATGGCTTCGGCGATCGAGACGATCAAGCAGGGCGCCCTTCTTGTGCGCGATCTCGGCGATGGCGGGGATGTCCTCGACGACGCCGAAGAAGTTGGGCGACTGGACGAGCACGCAGGCGGTCTGATCCGTGACGGCGGCTTCGAGTGCTTTGAGATCGACGCGGCCGTCTTCGCCGTAGGCAAGCACCTGCTTGTCGATGTTCTGGTGCTGCGCGTAAGTGGCGAGCACTTCGCGGTATTCGGGGTGGACGGTCTTGGCAACTAGCGCGCTCGAGCGGCCGGTGACGCGCACGGCCATCATCACCGCCTCCGCCGCACCTGTAGACCCGTCGTACATGGAGGCGTTGGCGATCTCCATACCGGTGAGTTCGCAGATCATGGTCTGGAATTCGAAGATGGCCTGAAGGGTGCCCTGCGTGATCTCCGGCTGATAGGGCGTGTAGGAGGTGAGGAACTCACCGCGCTGCACGAGCGCGTCGATGACGACGGGGCGATAGTGGCGATAGGCGCCGGCGCCGAGGAAGCTGGTGTAGCCGTTGGCGTTCTGCGCGGCAGCGTTCTTGAAGTAGTCGACGATCTCGGACTCGCCCATCTGGCGCGGGATGTCGAGGTCGCGTGCGAGACGATATTCAGCCGGGATGCTCGCGAAGAGATCGTCGATGGAGGAGGCACCGATCTCGCGGAGCATGCTCTCGCGTTCGGCGTCGGA
The DNA here is from genome assembly GCA_963758545.1 of uncultured Acidobacteriaceae bacterium. Classification (GTDB taxonomy): domain Bacteria; phylum Acidobacteriota; class Terriglobia; order Terriglobales; family Acidobacteriaceae; genus KBS-83. The sequence goes on from CAVWVY010000004.1 coordinate 817,437, forward strand.
TTTGGGCAAATAGCGCATGGTCGTCCTTCTAATACGTATCTGTCGCGTTACGTAGCTTAGTGCGTCTCTTCCTTGATATAGGTCTCGTATGATCCTTCGAGAGCAGGTCGCCAGCATCGGCGGCGTTCGCGACTTCGATCTTCATGATCCAGGAGTTGTGCGCGTCCGTGTTGATCTTCTCGGGCGACGAGGTGAGCTCTTCGTTGACCGCGGTGACCTTTCCGGAGACGGGCGAGTAGAGATCGGAGACGGCCTTGACCGATTCGACGCTGCCGAAGACTTTGCCCTTCTCGACGGATGACCCGACCTTGGGCAGATCGACGAAGACGATGTCGCCGAGCGAGTTCTGCGCGTAGTCGGTGATGCCGACCTTGCCCTCCGGAGCCCGAGAGCTCGATCCATTCGTGTTCTTTGGTGTACTTGTAGGTGGCGGGATAGTCCATGGGCGGCGAGTTCAATCCTCTCTGGATTCGCTGTTTCTTTAAGACAATTGTAGGGCTTATGCCTGCTTTTTCTGTCGCTTGTAGAACGGCGTCGCTACCACCACTGCTTTGACCGGCTGGTTGCGGATTTCGACTGCAATTTCAGTTCCGGGCGCGGTGAATTCGATTGGTAGATGCGCGAGCGCGATGTTCTTCTTCAAAAAGGGCGCGGGCGATCCGGACGCGACGGTGCCGATTTTCTTTCCGTCAGGCGAAAGTACGGCGTAACCGTCGCGGGCGATGCCGCGCTCGATCATTTCGAGGCCGACAAGTCTGCGTTTGGGACCGCCCGCGGCACGCACAGCTTCGAGCGCGTCGCGGCCGATGAAGTCGCCCTTGTCGAGCTTGGCATAGCGGTCCAGGCCGGCTTCAAAGACGTTAATCTCGTCTGATATTTCGTGACCGTAGAGGGCCATCGCAGATTCGAGCCGCAGCGTGTTGCGCGCACCGAGGCCGCAGGGCAGGATGCCGAATTCCTTGCCTGCTTCGAGGACTTCGTTCCAGACGCGCTCGCTGGTGGGCACGTCGGAGGGGATATAGATCTCGAAGCCGTCCTCGCCCGTGTAGCCGGTGCGGGCGATGAGTGTGTTGTGCAGGCCGCAGACCTTGCCCCAGGTGAACCAGTAGTTCTTGATGCCGTCGAGATTGCTGTCGGTGAGCTTGCGCATCACCTCAACGGCTTTCGGGCCCTGGATGGCGAGCTGGGTGTAGTAGTCCGAGTAATCGGAGACATGCACGCCGTGCATCCTGCCTACGTTCTGGCGCACCCAGTTGATGTCCTTCTCGCGCGTGCCGGCATTGATGACCAGCAGGTAGTCATTCTCGGAGAACTTGTGGACGATCACGTCGTCGACGAAGGTCCCGTTGCGGATAGAGCAACGCCGAGTAATGGGCCTGGCCTTCCTTCAGCTTCGACGCGTCGTTCATGGAGATGTGCTGGACGGCGGCGAGCGAGTTTGGGCCACGAAGCTGAATATCGCCCATGTGCGAGACATCAAAGACGCCGACCGCGGTGCGAACGGCCATGTGCTCAGCGATGAGGCCGGAGTATTCGACCGGCATATCCCAGCCGCCGAAGTCGACCATCTTCGCGCCCAGTCGGCGGTGAGTGGCATTGAGTGCGGTCTTGCGAAGTGCGACGGCGGGCGCGGCAGTGGACACGGTGCAGGAGTCCTTTGGGCAGGGTTGCGAACTATCTAGGTTAGCATCCGGAGGGGTCACGCCGGGCGCCGCCAGGATCCGGGCTCGCGCGTTGAAATGAACGGCGGCGGGCAAAGGCCGTCCGGCGGCCTTCTAGTGGATATTGAAGTCGCGGACCAACAGGCGCGTATCCACCATGACATGCGGGGTAATCGCGTGGAAAGCCACATGTGGACCCAGGCGTTGCCGGTACGCATGGTGAGAAACGACTTCATCACGCCAGCGGGAAAAAACGTGAGCATCACGAAGATGACAGAGACAGCGCCGGGATAGAGCGAGTCATAGCGCGTCCAGTATTCGAAGACGTGCATGAGTGGATAGCTGACCGCGTCGACCAAAAACGCAACCGCCGGCGACAAGAGCCGGGCGTACCGCGGAAGCAGGATGGCGTAGATGAAGACCATGATGGGGAGGTCGGTCCCGGCGAGATGCAGCGCAAGGGAGGCTCAGGCTCTGAGCCGCTCGCAGAAGTCGCGAAGGGCGGGGAGGTTTGCGCGTACATTGCTCGCTGACGCGGCAGCGCAGGAATTCTCCAGAATGGATAGGAGCGATTCAAGACAAGTAACGACGATCTTCGCTTTTGGCCTTGGAGACGACAACTGCGCTCGCGCTGTGTCAATCTCCGCCCGTGCCTCAGCCATATCGTCCCAGCCGAGTCCGAGCTTCGGCACCTGTAGCTTCAGCGATGCGAGGATGCTATCCAATTCTTTCTCATCGAATGACGGGAGTGCCTGGCTAGGCAGGTCCAGTCGTGTACCGTCGTCATGCTGCACTAAGTCGTTGCGGGGATCTGACCGGTTGACTTCAGGCCCACAGGTTTCCATCCCTGGAAAGGTGTGAAGCTCGCCGAGTTCTCCCGTGATTTCCTTCGGGTCCAGTCCGATGGCTGCGCAGATCTGTTTCAACTCGAGTGCGGCGCGTTCATCGCTATCATTTGGCACGATCCGCGCGGGCATTGGCCGCGGTGGTTTGCGGCCTTCGGCTTCGCTCATACTGGGAGGCCGGGGGATTACAGCAGGCGGCTTGACATCGGGAGCCACGGCAACGTGCAGCCCCTGGTATGGCTGCTCAAGAATGCTCTCCGCCTCGTCGATGCCGAGTTGGGTAAGCGAGACAATGCGCTGCAGTCGAATGATAATGAGGCCTTTCTCGGCCAGATAGCGCGCTACGATCTCCGCTTCCATGTCATCGACATGCATGACCTCCGCGATCTCCGCGATGTAGACCAAACCTCTCTCGCTGCCATAGGTCATGGCATAGAGGCACCGCATGAAGTCAGAGCGCTGCTTTCGCTTGCCATCCGAAGAAGGAGCCACGCGGATTCCTCCGTCCCAGGTCACGGCTGCCTCGGGGGCAGACTGCCGCGAACCACAAGGCCGCCTCAAGCATAATCCGCGGGTCAACTGCCGAGCGAGGACAAAGAGCAGGTGTTGTCTCGGAGCGCGACTTGTCTGCTCAGGCCTCGATTTGCGCCAGGAACAATCTGATTTCCGTGAGGCTTACCTGCAGATCGATGGTCATACTTGCCGCCCCGGGTCCATCGAGAATGGCTAGCAGCGTGCCGAGCGACGCGGCGATGATCGGCTGCTTGGGCCGAGGCGAGAGCAACTGCGCCGTGGCGGTGGCGATTTCGGCTTCGGCCTCGGCGAGGTCGTCTTTGGAGAGGCGGAGTTTCAACAGCCGCAGCTTGAGCGAGGACAGGGTTCCGGCGATCTCATCCGGGTCGGACGGGAGGGGCTGAGTGCGGAGCGCGTGCCGGGGCGCCCCCGCTTCCGCCAGGGCGGGGTGGCCGTTCCCCGCCGCTGCAGGGATCTCCGGCATGCCGATAAGCTCACGCGGGTCAAGTCCGATGGCTTCGCAGATGAGCTTCAGCTCGACGTCGTCGTGGTGGTGCTGTATCTCGACGGGAGGGGCGGCCGGGGGAAGTTCGGTATCTTCCTGCGGAAAGGCGCCGGCGCCGAGCAGCGTGTGGCTGACCGAACTTTGCACCGCTGGTTGCGGAGCGGGCGGGGTTGGCTTTGGCGGCGGGGCTACGTGCGCGGCGCGTACCTCATCGATGCCAGCCTGAGTGATGGAGAGGATGCATTGCAGCCGGATGCGAACCAGATCCTCGGCAACCAGAACCTCGATGGCAGCTTCCGCATCCTGTTCGTCGAAGTGCAGAACTCTTGTGACCTGTTCGACATAGACCAGCTTCGTCACGCTGCCGTGAACGATGTCGTAGAGGCCGCGCAGAAACGCGGCTCGGCGTTCCGTCGACTTCTGATCGAAAACGAGACCCATTGGGGTGGAAATATTATCCGCCTGAGGCATAGCGACAAGAAGAACAAAGCACGGTGAATGCCTCACATATGTAACCGGCGGACGTTCGGCCGGGGCGCTCGCGAATCGTCCTCGGCGAGTCCGGCGGAGGAGCTTGGCGGCGGGTATCTCGGAGATAGGTCACGTTACTGCCACCCCCTCCCCCCTCCCGGTGCCGACGGTGGCCTGGAAGTTGCGGCGAATCAGCGAGATAGAACTATTTCCGATTCCAAATTCGTCATTCCAAAGAGGTTAAAGGCTAAAATCGTCCATCCATTGGAGTTAGCAATCGTTTGACCCGCCTTTACATCGGGCATCGCTCTGGCTATTTCCAGTGTAGCGATTTGCCCTTATTTATCTGGCAGGTTTCTGGAAATTTGTGATGAGGACGGTTTCGTTTTGGGACCGCCGGGCGCAGGAGGAAGTAGCGCTCGGGAGAGCGCAACGTCCCGGATTTCGGATTTTCGGGATGGATTCGCGGCTCTGTCTTTCAGCCAATTATGACAAGTCATGTCATGATTCTGTTATTTCGCGGATATTGCCTTTGGAATAACCACCTGAGTGCCTGCATCCGAGAGCCAGATCACACCGTGGTGGAAAACTCCGGATCGTGCCTTCGGTAGACTTTTGCGGCGAAAGGAAAGGTGACGATGCAGGCTTTGAAAACATTCCTGTGGTTCAACGGTGAGGCGGAGGAGGCGGTGGATTTCTGGGTGTCCGTCTTCAAAGGCGCGAAGAAGGGGGCGGTGCACCACTACTCCGATTCGTTTCCCGATGCGAAGTGGCGCGGCAAGGTGATTACGGCGAGCTTTACACTGCGCGGGCACGAGTTCGTGACGCTGAATGCGGGACCGGACTTCCAGTTCACCCCGGCGGTGTCGTTTATGGTGCTGTGCGCGACGCAAGAGGAGATTGACGAGTATTGGGCGAAGCTGACGGACGGCGGGAAGACGATGGCGTGCGGGTGGCTGACGGACAAGTTTGGCGTGACGTGGCAGATTACACCGGAAAAGCTGGAAGCGATGATCAACGATCCTGATCCGGCGAAGGCAAAACGCGCGATGGACGCGATGATGGGCATGGTGAAGCTGGATATTGCCGAGCTCGAACGAGCCTGGGCTGGCAAATAGGGCCGGCTGAATCGAATCGGGCGGTGGCGCATCTTCATGTAACCGGTATTTTCCATTTTTCCGGTGTTGGAGGGACGATGAGCCGCCGCTTCGGAGAGCTTGCCTTTACGCCGCTGGTGAAGCAACAGCAGGAGCAGCATGGCAGCCGGCGGCAGTATGCGCGGATGCAGGAGATCGGCGAGCCGGGCGACCGGCTGACCGACTTTGAGCGCGAGTTTATCGCGGGCCGTGATGGGTTCTACATGGCGTCGGTGGGCGAGACGGGGTGGCCGTACATCCAGTATCGCGGCGGCGCGCCGGGCTTTCTCCATGTGCTGGACGACCAGACGCTGGGCTTTGCCGACCTGCGCGGCAACAAGCAGTACGTGAGCGTGGGCAACCTGGCGCACGACGACCGCGTGGCGCTGTTCTTTATGGATTATGCGCACCAGTTGCGGCTGAAGATCCTGGGGCGTGCCCGGGTGCATGAGAACGATGCCGAAGCAGCGGCGCTGCTTGCGAAGCTGCGCGTGCCGGGCGAGAAGACGCCGGCGGAGCGGGCGATCGTGATCCACGTGGAGGCGTTTGACTGGAACTGCCCGCAGCACATTACTCCGCGGTATACGGTGGAGGAGCTGGCGGGGACGCTCGAGCCGATGCGGAAGCGGATGGATGCGCTGGAGGCGGAGAATGCGCGGCTGCGCAAGCTGGTTGGCGACGTTCCGGTGAGTTCGTAATGGCTACGGTTTCGTTTGGGATGGATCAGCGCTGCAGCACCAGATGCGCAGAGAGCGCGATGGACCAGCCGACGACGAAGATGTGAATGAGGAGCTGGGTAAGCGCGAATTTGAGATTGAAGGGCCGTTTCGGACGCCGTGAGAGCGGGAGCACGACGTAGCTCATCACTACGTAGACCGCGATGCCGTAGAGAGCGCCAGCGACAAGGGGATGCGTCAGCAGGAAGGGCAGCCGCTGGCTCGCGAGGACGTAGATGGTCGCGATGATGCATGCGATGACGAAGTGGAGCGCAAGGCCGAGGCTGCCGGAGCGCCAGCCCTTTTCAAAGGAGCGCGGACCGAGAAGACCGCTGGCCACGCCCTGCCAGACGCGTTGAGGTTTCATGCCGAGGGTTGCGGCCTGAGTGATGGCCGCGGTGGCGTCGAGAACGCCGCAGGCGAAGGTGGCCAGGAGGATGGCCTCAAATATGTCGGCGACGTCGCGCATGACGAATCTCTCAACGGTTAGATCGCGACGCTGTTCGCTAGTTTCAAATCATTCCGGAACTGTAAGACGTGTGGGTGCGTAGAAGAAGCCACGCTGCGCCGTGAATGTGCGCAACAAAGAGGCTCTCCATGCACCCGATCGTTCGTCGATTGTCCGCACTTGCGTTTGCCGGTTTTCTGGCCGTTTCCACTGCACATGCTCAATCCCCCACACAGCCAACTCAAGCACAGGACACGTTGTTTGCGACCATCCAGTCGCTGGATACACGGCTGTTTGACGCTTACAACCACTGCGATCTGAAGACGTTCGGTTCGCTGCTGGCGGATGACCTGGAGTTTTATCACGACAAGGGCGGCCTGATGCGCGGGCGGCAGGCGGTGGTGGATGCGGTGAAGCAGAACATCTGCGGCAAGGTGACGCGCGAGCTGGTTCCGGGAACGCTCGAGGTCTACCCGATCGCCAACTACGGCGCGGTGGAGATCGGCGTGCACCGCTTCCACCATCCGGGACACGAGGACACGGAGGGGGTGGGCGAGGCGAAGTTCATCCACCTATGGCAAGAGACGAATGGCACGTGGCAGGTGACGCGGGTGATCAGCTTCGACCATCACGGGTTGGCGAAGTGATGGCGGGGCCCCCTCCCCCCTCCCGGCACGGGAGGCTGGCTTATATCTCTTGCTAGAATCATGGGGTTAGAGGCTCTCCCGAGGGTCAAATTCGTCTTTCTAAAGGGGTTATCGCTAAATTCGTCCAACCATTGAAGTTAGAGGCACGAAAAAGCCACCCTGGCCAAATGGAACGGCCGCGGTGGCTTTTTTGTTTCCTGTCCTCCGGCTGGAGGTTGATCTCTATTTCCAGAGTAGCAAGTTGGACATTAATTAACTGGCATTTTCTTGCTGGTTTGTGACGATGGCGGATTCGTTTTGGGAATTCTCCGGAACCGTAAAAGACCGTGGCAGCATGCGGTGAAGAAAGAACATCTGTGGCAAGGTGACGCGAGAGCTGGCGCGATGGAGATCGGGCGTGCAACGCTTCCACCATCCGGGACTCGAGGATACGGAGGGAGTGGTGCAAGCGAAGTTCATCCACCTGTGGCAGGAGACGAACGGAACGTGGAAGGTGACGCGGGTGATCAGCTTTGACCATCATAGGTGCGGCGAAGTGATGGTGGGCATGGCCAGAGCTGGGTATCGCGGGCGGACGCTTTGGACGGGAAATAGCAACCAGATCGGTGTTATCCTCCCCTGTAATTCGTAACGTTTGACTGAATATTATCCGGATTCAACTGTTGAGGTTCGTTCGTTAATGTCAAACACGTTTCCTGACCTGTTTCGGAAGATCCCGTTAGTAGGGCCCTTGGTGGATTGCACGCTGCAGAACCACATTGACACTACGGGCCAAACGTTCATCGTGCTATTGCTCTCGACTGCGCCCCTTTGGCTTGGTGGGCTCGTCAGTTATGCAACTGCTGCGGCTGGAAGCGTTAGCTTGTGCGGGGCTTTACTGGGCACAATCATGCACGGCGAACTCTTCATGTATGGGACAGCTCTGCTTGCTCCGATTTTCTGGGTCGCCCTTGTGGACCCCCCCGGTGCGCGCGTCTTTCCGAGCAAGGTCGCTCATATGTTGCTGATTGCCCTGATTGAGATAATCGCGTCAGTTTTCTTCGGGCTGGTCGTTGCCGGAAATAGATTGAATGGCGCCTTCGTTTCAACACTATCCGTCACTGTTTTTTGTGCTTCGTTAGTCCTTCTGTACTTAGGAACGCTCTACCACGCGAGCCGCTTGCCTGATCCAAGGGAACTATTCAAGCAAGACGAAAATGACTTCTCACGGGCATACGGAGAGCATAGACAATGACGCCTAACGAGACTCCGGTAGCATTTTCAATTCCGGTGTTACAGGTGACCCAACCAATAGGTTCCTTCTACATAGGGGTCATAGACTCGAGGCGGCTCTGCGACATCACCGACTTTGACATCCGGCGCCTGCTGAAGGAAAGAGATTTTGAGAAGTATTTGGGAATACAGCGACCTCTCGATCTCGCCAGAGTCAAAGAAATAAAAAAATACGTGACTACTGTTGATGCATGCTTTCCTACGGCAATCATTTTGTCCGTGCGCAGCGAATGCACTGAATACCATAGTTCGAAGCATGAACTAACCCTCAAGAACTACATGGACCCAGAGGATCCGGAAAGGAACGTGCTCTATAAGAACATCGCTAAAGTGCTGGATGGGCAGCACCGAATCGAGGGATTAAAAGATTACAAAGGCGAGAGGTTCGACGTGAATGTCTCAATCTTCGTCGATATCGACGTAGCTGAGGAGGGATATCTTTTCTCCACGGTCAACTTGGCGCAGACCAAGGTAAATCGCAGCCTAGCAATCGACCTCGTCGATCTTGCGAAGTCAAGAAGCCCGCAGAAATTTTGTCACAATGCCGCAGTTGCCCTTGACGGCCAGGAGGGGAGCCCCCTCTACCACAGGATTAAAAGGCTCGGTGTAGCAACTGCTGGAAGATCCAATGAGACGATCACGCAAGCCACCTTCGTGGACTCCTTGATCAGGTACGTCTCACGGGATCCGATGAAAGATCGAGACATCTACCTACGTGGAGGGATCCCCCTTAAGGCGAGTCGCGAAGAGTCGAAGAAGCTCATTTTTCGGAATATGTTCGTCGATAATAAAGATCTTGAGATCGTTGATGTCTTGTGGAACTATTTTTCAGCAGTTCAGCAGCGGTGGCCAGTAGCTTGGGCCTCTAATGAGCGGGGCGAGGTGTTGAATAAAACAAATGGATTTCGAGCTTTGATGAGATTTTTGGGTCTTGCCTATCTTTCAGCGGTTAAGAATGTGGGTGAGGTTCCGACACAAGCTCAGTTTGCTCGCATCTTCCGAACCATGGAAATGGACGACACTCTTTTCACAACGTCGAATTTCGACCCCGGCTCGAGCGGTGAAGCGGCATTGTTCCGAGCGTTCAAAGAATATAGTGGCTTAAACTAGGCACGCGTAGTGATTCCAGAGCGAGATAAGTCATTGAGATCACAGCAGCGCGGTATAAACACCTCCATCTCCCCTCTGCTGAAGTGGCCCGGGGAAAAAGACTACTTGTCAAAGAAATCACGCCCCTACTCCCGAAGCATTTCAATCGTTATTTCGAACCTTTTCTTGGAGGCGCCGCACTCTTCTTTGCTCTTGATCCCAAAACGGCAGTTCTTTCGGACTCAAAGTTGAACTAATTGAGGCATATACGGAAATCAGGGATCGTCCAGAATCGGTAATACGCGCACTCCGAGGTATGCGCAATTCAGAGAAAGAGTACTACCGTATAAGAGACGCTAGGCCTAGAGTCGCGCCCGCTAAGGCCGCGCGCTTTATTTATATCTGCACGTTGGCATTCAATGGAATTCATCGATACAACACAGAGGGCGATTTTCAACGTACCTTACGGCTACAAGACACATCTGAAGGTATGCGATGAAGAGAAAATCTTTGCCTGCAGTCGGCGTTTTAAGAATGCAAAACTAGCAGCATGTGATTTTGAGGAAACGCTAGCTGAGGCAACAAAGGGCGACTTGATCTACCTAGATCCGCCTTATACGGTCTCTCATAACAATAACGGCTTTCTTAAATACAATGCCTCGATCTTTTCTTGGCAGGATCAGGAACGGCTCGCGGCAGCGGCGAATGCGGCCCAAGAACGTGGATGTCATGTGATAGTTAGCAACGCTGATCACGCATCAGTCCATACGCTATACAAGAAGAAATTCGAATGCAAAAGTATAGAGCGTCATTCGATCATTGCTGGTTCAAGCCTTCACCGACGGCAAATCACCGAATGCTTGTTTTGGAACCGCGCGCGATAGCCGCAAGTTAAATGGTCGCCGCACTTGGCCGCGATTCTTCAATACATCAGCACCATTCACTTTACGGGAAAGCAATCGAGGTCGTTGGCGAAGTGGAGTGGGCCGGTGTAGTGGCGTCTTATTTCGGTCTGGGTCTGCTGCTGTTTCTCTGGTCCTAGTGTTCGCAGCATGCGGTGCGACAGCACCAGTTGCTTGACGTGAGCGTTCGCCGCAGTCGTTCCGATGACGGAGGGTGGCATGTGGAGGCGGCGTTCTACTCCGGTGGCGCCTTCGGGTACGGCGTTGTGGGCGATGAAGAGGTCGGCGTTGGTTGCGAGCTGGGTGAGGCCGTCGCCTTCTCCGTTGGTGTCTCCGCTGAAGACGATGCGCTTGCCGGCGATCTCCACGCGCCATGCCAGGGCGGGAAAGGCGCCATGCGTGACGCTGACGGCGTAGAGGGCCATATCGGCGTTGCGCAGGACGAGGACGGGCACGGGGGTGGGCGCGACATTGTGCGGCTGCAGCTGGTAGGTTCCCTGGGGATTGGGCTCGGTCATATCGCTGAGATAGCGCCAGGCTCCGTGGGGATCGCTGAAGAGGTCGTGCGACGAACTCGGTGGTGGAGGGCATGTACTGGTTTCCGGAAGGGCCGTAGATGGGCAGGGGGCGGGTGCGATCTCCGAACCAGGAGGAAAAGACGAGCGCGGGGAAATCGCCACTGTGATCGATATGAAAGTGGCTGAAGAGGAAGACGTCGAGCTGGGAGATGTGCGCGCCGCTCTGGCCGAAGCGGAGAGCGCTGGCGCCGCCGGCGTCGACGATGACACGGGCTTTGCCGTGATCCCAGATGAGATAGCTGGAGGAGGCGCGCTTCGTCTGCAACTCCGGGCCGCCGGAGCCGAGTACCTGGACGGCGATGCCGGTTGTGCCGCAGGATTGCGCCGCTGCTGGCGGGGCTGCGTAGAGAGACAGGAGCGAGACGGCGATGAGCAGGACTGCGGGCGGAAGTCTTTGCGAGTACATTTTGGGCGAACGCATCTTGGAACCTCCCTACTCTGGCCCAATCGCGGAGTGCGTCGCTTAGATCACCACGGTCTCGTGATATTCGCCGAAGACGGATCGCAGTGCGCCGGCGATTTCGCCCACCGTGCAGTTGCTCTCTACGGCTTCCAGAATCGCGGGCATGAGATTGCCACCGCTGCTGGCACGTTCTTTGACGGCGTCGATTCCCTGCTGCCATCTTGATTGGCTGCGTTTTGCTCGCAGGGCTTGCAGGCGTTCTACCTGGCGGCGCTCTAAGTCGGGGTCGTGGCGCTGGGTGGGGACGCCGGGCTCGTTGTCGCGGGTGAACTTGTTCACGCCGACGACTACGGCTTCTCCGGTTTCTACGCGGCGCTGGTAGTCGTAGGCGGCGTTCTGGATTTCCTGTTGGACCCAGCCTCTTTCGATGGCGCGGAGCATGCCTCCGAGGGCTTCGATCTTCGCGAAATAATCTTCGGCTTGCTGCTCGATGCGGCTGGTGGAGGCTTCTACGAAGTAGCTGCCGGCGAAAGGATCGACGGTCTGGGCGGCGCCGGATTCCATGGCGATGATTTGCTGGGTGCGGAGGGCGATGCGCGCGGCCTCTTCGGTGGGGAGGGCGAGGGCTTCGTCGTAACCGTTGGTGTGGAGCGACTGCGTGCCGCCGAGGACCGCGGCCATGGCCTGGACGGCGGTACGGGTGATGTTGATTTCGGGCTGCTGCGCGGTGAGGGTAGAGCCGGCGGTCTGGGTATGGAAGCGGAGCATCCAGGAGCGCGGATTTTTGGCGCTGAAGCGCTCGCGCATGACGCGGGCCCAGAGGCGGCGGGCGGCGCGGAATTTGGCGACCTCTTCAATGAAGTCGTTGTGCGCGTTGAAGAAGAAGGAGAGGCGCGGGGCGAAGCTGTCGATGTCGAGACCGGCGTCGATGGCGGCCTGGACGTAGGTCATGCCGTTGGCGAGGGTGAAGGCGACCTCCTGCGCGGCGGTGGAGCCGGCCTCGCGCATGTGGTAGCCGGAGATGGAGATGGTGTTCCAATCGGGGACTTCGGCGGCAGCCCAGGCGAACATGTCGGTGATGATGCGCATGGCGTGGGAGACGGGATAGATATACGTGCCGCGCGCGATGTACTCCTTCAGGATGTCGTTCTGCACGGTGCCGGAGAGCTTCTTGACGTCGGCTCCGCTTCGCCTGGCCGCGGCGACATAGAGGGCGAGCAGAATGCTGGCGGTGGCGTTGATGGTCATCGAGGTGGAGATGGTGTCGAGCTTTATGCCGTGGAAGAGGCGCTCCATATCTTCGATGGAGTCGATGGCGACGCCGACCTTGCCGACTTCACCGAGGGCCATGGGGTCGTCGGAGTCGTAGCCGATCTGGGTGGGGAGATCGAAGGCTACGGAGAGACCCGAGGTGCCGTGGGCGAGGAGGAATTTGTAACGGCGATTGGACTCTTCTGCATCGCCCATGCCGGCGTACTGACGCATGGTCCAGAGACGGCCACGGTACATGGTGGGCTGGATGCCGCGGGTGAAGGGGTATTGGCCGGGGAAGCCGAGGTCGCGGTCAGGATTGAAGCCGGTGGCGGCGAGGTCGTCTTTCGTCCAGAATGCGCGCTCGCTTGCGCTCGACACCGCTTTTTCGTCGCTGCTCATCGTGCCATCCTTTTGCCGCGGCGCGAGGCTTTGACGAAAGAGCTGACGCAGAAGTAGAGGAAGACGAGGGTGACGACGGCGTAGAGGAGGAAGTGCGCGTGCTCGGCGCCGTGGAGGGCGGAGGCGCGGGTGCGCCAGGCATTCTGGCCGAAGAAGACGGCGAAGAGGGCGAAGAAGAGGCCGGTGATTTCGAGCCAGAGGGTGCCGGAGATGTGCTTGAGCGGGCCGAAGAAGGCTTGGCCGAAGCGGCGAGTACCGACGCCGACGCGGCGGGCGGGTTCGGCGTAGTTTTTGATCGGGGGACGCGTTGGCGGCGGCGTGGAAGGGCGCGGCGGCGGTGGCGGAGTCGTCGTCTGTGCGGCGGCGGGTTGGTTATTGGCTTGCGCGGCGCGCTCTTTGACCATGCGCGAGGCCACGCGGACGCCGATGCCGAGTTTGCGTCCGAAGCGATTCGGCTCCATGGGGAAAGTGTAATTGTTGGCGGAACTGGCCGTCCGGTCGGGACAGGCCGTCCGGGCGATTGCGCCTTTGGCGCGTGTTGGGACTCGCTCCCTTTGGTCGCTCACTTTTGTTTTTTCTGGACAGGCTGACTGAACCCACATCTCTTCGAGACGTAGGAACCCGGTACCCAGCATTTCAGGCTTCGCGATTGCGTATGAAGGTCTCCGGGGTTCCGTCTTTGGGATCGACGAAGATGATGTCCTTGGGATCGCGCCTTGGGGTATCGATCGCGAGAAAGACGACCGGGCCTTCGAGGAGGTCCGGGATGGCGTGGACCGTGCCGCGTTTGAAGACGAGGAAATCGCCAGGCGCAAATTCTCCGTTGTTGGCGGAGTTCTCCATCCAGAAGGTGCCCTTGCCGGAGAGCACGTAGAGATGCTCATCGCTGTGCGCATGATAGTGAGGCGGCGTGGAGCGGTAGACGCGGAAGACGCGGGAGCTTGCCGCGGCTTCGTCGGTCAGGTAGGTGTCCAGCAGCAGGGTCTCAGCCGTTTCGGGGAAAGACTGCGCGATCTGGTGCAGGTGGAATCGTCCAAAGGATGGCTTGGCAGTCGACATATCTGGTCGCCCTCCGCCTATTGGATGAAGCAACGGGAATTTTGGACTGGCACGACGGATGCATGCATATCCGGCGAGGGGCCAGATTGTGCCATGAAACTTTCCCATGGACAAAGAGAGGCCGTTTGCTCACCCGGGTCATCAGACGTAAGGTAGGGGGATACCCGGCAGCCGGTGCTGATGTCCGGGGACCCTGAGGTGGGACCGAGGAGGCAGGAATGAATGCACGTGTGCGCAAGCTGATCGAGCAGTTGGGAGAGGCCATACACGAGTCTGTCTCCGAATCCGAACAGATTGCGGGCGTGGTGCAGAACATTCGCAGCCAGGGATTTGACGTGCTCCTGATGCTCGAGGCGACCATTGGGCTGAACGAGGTGGAGTCGGAGCCGGGCGAGGATGGCGACGCGGCGAAGTTGGAAGTGATTGAAGGCGGCAAGCCGTTCACGGCGCAGGATGTCAATTTTCTGCGCTCACTGCGCATCTCGGTGGAAGGCGAGGATGTGGATGGCGACGAAGAGGATGATTCGCCTTCTGCATCCAGCGAATAAAACGTCTCAGCAAGAGCAGACATCCTACTGGGACTGTCCGGTTCTACCCTGCTGCCTGTAAGCTGGCTTGCGCAGCGGAAGATGGACCGCCAGATGCTGCACTAGCAATCGGCACCCCCTAGCCGGTTGAGGGAGATCTGCAAAACCATGACGATGAAAGACACGCTGGGAGTACTGCTCGCCGGGGGCGCCGGCGAGCGTCTTTTTCCCCTGACGCGCGATCGCGCCAAACCCGCGGTTCCCTTTGCCGGAACCTACCGGATCATCGACATCACGTTGTCCAACTGCATCAACTCCGACCTGCGACGGGTATACATCCTGACGCAGTACAAGGCGCTGTCCCTGAACCGGCATATCCGCGAAGGGTGGAGCGGCAGTGTGGCACAGGAGCTGGGCGAATTTGTGGAGATCCTGCCGCCGATGCAGCGGGTGAGCGCGAACTGGTACATGGGGACGGCAGATGCCGTGTACCAGAACATTTACTCCATCGGGTCGGAACAGCCGCGGTTCGTGATCATCCTGTCCGGCGACCACATCTACAAGATGAATTACGGGCTGATGCTGGAGCACCACAAGGAGGTCGGCGCGGATGTGACGCTGGCGACCTTGCCGATCCGTCCGGATGAGGTATCGCGCTTCGGCGTGGTGGATGTGAGCAAGGCCGGCGAGGTGATGGGGTTTCTGGAAAAGCCGAAGGAGACGAAGCTGCGCTCGCCGTGGAATGCGGAGATGGTGGATGCCTCGATGGGCATCTATATCTTCAACACGGACGTGCTGCTGCCGGCGCTGATCCAGGATGCGGACGATCCGAACTCGAAGCACGACTTCGGGCACGACATTTTGCCGTCGCTGCTGGGCAAGTACAAGGTGCACGCGTACAACTTCGTCGATGAGAACCGCAAGGAGCTTTACTGGCGCGATGTGGGGACGCTGGACGCCTACTACGACGCGAACATGGACGTGGTGTCAGTGTCGCCAATCTTCAACCTGTACGACCGCAACTGGCCGCTGCGCACACGGCAGCGGCAGTATCCGCCGGCGAAGTTCGTCTTCGGCGAGCCGGGGCGCACGGGTATGGCGGTGAACTCGATTGTGTCGCAGGGGTGCATCGTCTCAGGCGCAGTCGTGCGCAACAGCGTGCTGTCGCAGGACGTGAGGGTGAACTCGTATGCGGAGATCGATTCGAGCATCATCTTCACGCACGTGGACATCGGGCGGCATTGCCGCATCAAGCGCGCGATCATCGACCGCGACGTGCATCTGCCGGAAGGCACGGTGATTGGCTACGACCAGAACGAGGACAAGCGCCACTATCATGTGACGCCGTCGGGGATCACGGTGGTGACGCGGGATGGGTCGCTGTATGAGAGTCCGGTGGCGCCGGATTTCATGAGCATGCCGCACTGAGGTCGCGAGTCAGCGGGTTGGCGCGCCGGGCAAAGACCCGCTGGATGTCTTCATTACTTTCCTGTTTCCAGCGGAAACATGCACTCGATGCGACGACAGTCAATCTTCTCAACGATCTGAAAAAATATCCCGGAGTCAAAAACCTGAATCGGTTCCAGAGTCACAGACTCCGATTCTGCCGATGACCTTCGTGAGAGAGCGTGAACATCCTTCTTATTTCTCACTCATCATCAGGTCAGCAGCCTTGTCTCGACGCTTTCGCTGGAAGCTTGTCGGGACTGGTAGCGCCCCCTGCGCGAATCGCAAGGGCCGTGCCGTTGCCGTCAGCGGCGAAACGATTGAGTCCCACGGCGATCTATCCCCCGGAACTGATCGCCTATGAGCTTAGAGACCATCCCGGTTTCTTCTGCCAGATAGAGAAATAAATATCTGTTTGAAAGTTGCGCAGAGGCGTATCGTGGTTTTCCGCGCGCGGCCCGTCGTTCCCCCTGAACCTCAACAAATTTCCCGATTTCCTGCTGTGCTCCTGATCGGAGCATGGCGAATCGTGCTTGCTGGCCGTATCCCGCCATGACGGCAGGTGATAAGACCCGAGGCACTCGGCTTCATCACTCGCGGGAGCGGAACACCATGGACAATCTCAGGCTCAGAACTGTCATGGCCACAGCCCTTCTTCTGATCGCAGGAGCATGGACAGTGGCTGCAAGGGCGCAAAGCACCAGTGGATGGGTGCGCGATCATCGCTCTTCACCAACACTCCGGTGGCGGATGCCGACATTGTGGTATCGGATCCCGACGGGAAGGTGGTGTTTGAGAGAGACCACGCCACGAATGCGCGCGGCTTCTACCTGCTGAAATCGACCAGTGCCGAAGAGTTTTCGCGTGACGGTGATCTCGGATGCGAATGAGACTGAGCACCGATGTGCACGACTATGAGCCGGTGCATGGTGTGGTATACGTCAATCCGGTGACCACGATGGTGAGCCGCTTGCTGGACCGCCGTCCGGAACTGAGCCTGGTGGAAGCGCAGGCGATCGTCCGGCGTGTTCTTGGTATGCCCGCGAACACGAGCCTGGGTGCTGCCATGCGTCAGGGACCGTACTATCGGTCGGCTGTGTTTGCGGAATCGAAATTTATCAAGCGGGCAAACGCATACGGGGGCTTCGACAGTTTTCTCGAGAGCCTGGTGACAAAGCTATCGCTCATCCGAATGAGACGGAGCTGTTCCGGCTGCACGAGTGGGCCTGCCGAGAACGCAGTAGCCGGGATTGCGGGCGACATTGCAATTGAATTAGCTAAAGGTGCGCTTAGCTGGCGGGCGGGCAAGGGGGTCGGCTGGGCGGCCTCTGCCGCTGGACTTTTTCGAGCCGGGAGCAACCCCGCAGACATCGAGCAAATGCAGGCACAACTGGAAGATTTGCAGAGCAGTGTTGACGCTCTCAGCGATCAACTTTCTCAGTCTACTGCAGAGATCGAAGCTGCAATCAATTATGCAGACTACAACACAATCGCGAGCCAGCAGCTCAAACTAGCCGCTCAGGTTAATGTCGTAGAACAGAATGTAGCTGTCCTGGCGGACGGATGTCCGCCCGTTACGTCGTCGCCCGCGGCTCCCTTGTCTAAATTCTGCAAGGCCAAAAGGCTCTAGTGGCTAAAGAGCTGAGCGAATCGGAGATCCATGCCTCCTTCGAGGAGTTCGCGTACGGCTCTGGAGGACACGGCGTCGGCTGGCACCAAGGGTATGCTGCACTTGTTCAGCTTATGTGCGGGGCAGACCGTGGGTCACTTTTTCCGCTTCGGCGATTCGATCAAAATCTGGGATATGTGGGGCTACTGGTATTCCGTCGAAGTGCAGGCGGCCAATCTTAAAGTGGAACTATGGCATCTGCAGGATGCGCAGGACAACGTTGCGAGGACAAAAAGACTCAACTGAATTCCTGAGCGACGCCAGTACCATCTCAGATAATGAAATTGCCGAACGTCCTGAATGCCGAGGCCGCCCTGGTATATCCAATCCTTCCCAAGGCGAGGTAGTCAATACCGAGGATCACGCATCTGGATGACCATTTCCCGGGCTATAACAAGTCCCAATAGTTGCAAATTCGGCCTTTCGAGCCCTCCAAACGGAGAAGGTGGCATGATTCTACGGGACCTGAACTCGGCTCGAAGGGTAATGGCTTGCCGGTGAACCCCTATCCGGGCGAATCCTCAGACTATCTCGGTTCGGTCCCCATACGCTGAACAGTTGAGTTCGCTCATAGAAGGTTGGAAAGCTTCCAAGCCGGTGGGTACATGGCTTGCAGATCGAGACGGGCCCAAGGCGGGCGATCCTCCCGAGGTCGACAAGAACATTGGCTTCGCGGACGATTTATGCGAGCATCCGCGGTGCACAACCAGCGGCTTCCCTGGGTCTGGACGAAAACATCTGGTCGACCTAATGCCATCGGGAACTATCATCTATTTAGCCTTTCGGATGGCACCGACTCGGATGAGAATTCGCCAGATGGGATCGAGTCAGAGAAATGGGAACTGGATCTTCCTGGTGTCGGATTTGCATACGAATTTTACTGGTTTGACTAGGTCGCAGCGTTCCTGACGCTGTCTGCAAATGCGACGGACGTGATCGGGGGCCAGGGTTTGCGGGAGAGTGTGCCAGGCCTCACGTTTTGGCGGTACGCTCTCCTGCAGCCTGAAATTCCCTCCGCAGTGGCGGTGATTGTCGCCCGTCCGGACTCCTGCCTGACCTGCGGCTGAGCCGCTATCAATCCACAGTTTCGATGGAACCATCCCGCCGCTTTCCGCGTATTTCGTCACATGAGCGCGGCAGCCACATGGCCGGGAATGCTGGGCGGGGGACGTAACCTCTCGCGAACGAACGGATTGTGGATGCCGGCCAGGTCTCCGCGGCTGGTAACCGGGTATTCTTCTGACGGCAGCAAGGCTGGGGTAGCCGGCGGCATGGTTCTGGACGGAAACAAGGGCAGAGACAGGGGCGGAGCGCAGGGCTGGGAGAAGCCCGCACGAAGAGAGAACACGGCCGCCCGCGCCGCCGCATCCGTGCCGGCCGCGCCGCCTGCCGATGTGGACTGGGCAGGGATGGTGGAGCGGTGCCTGCGCGGGGACGGCGGAGCCTGGGCGGAGCTGGTACGCAGCCATCATCGCCGGGTTTACGGCATGTGCTACCGCTTTACCGGATCGCCGAATGATGCGGAGGACCTGACGCAGGAGGTCTTCCTGAAGCTGTATGGGAACCTGCGCAGCTTCAACAGCGACAAGGGCAGCTTTACCACCTGGATCGCGACTCTAACGAGGAACCTGCTGGTGGACCACTTCCGGCGGAGCAGGATGGAGCGCTCGACCGATTCACTGGATGCCGGATGGGATGATGGGGAAGATACGCGACCGGGCGCAGACCTGCTGCAGGATGTACGGCGATCGCCGCACGACCACATGGTGGGCCGGGAGCTGGAAAAGATGGTGCAGGGGGCGCTGGCAAAAGTGTCGCCGGAGCTGCGCGAAGCTGTTATTCTCCGCGATTTAGAGGATATGGATTACAAGGAGATCGCGCTGGTGCTGCGGGTGCCGGAAGGCACGGTAAAGAGCCGCATCAGCCGGGGCCGCGCAGAACTGGCGCGCCTGCTGGGACGTAATAAGAAACAGGTGATGTAGCCGTGACGACGACCGACAATCCGGAGAAAGGACCCCGCACCCTGAGCTGCGAAGCGTGGGAGGCGATGCTGACCGATGCACTGGACGGCACACTCGACGCTCGCGATGCGGAGGCCTTCTATGCCCACAGCAGCGGATGTGGCGCGGGCTGCGCGGAGTTGCTGGAGGAGGCGAAGCGTGGCACGGAATGGCTTCGATTTCTACACCAGACGCCGGAAGCGCCGGAAGGGCTGCTAGAGAAGATCCTGGCGGGCACGACCGGGCTGCCCGACGCGCAGCAGCCCTTGGCGGCAGGCGGCGTAGCGGCTCTGCCACGGCAGCCGTGGATGGCGGCGCCGATGCACATGCTGCAGCGGCATATGTTTGAGTCGCGCATCCTAATGACTCTGGCCATGGCCTTCTTCTCGATCGCGCTGACCCTGAACCTGACCGGCGTGCGGCTGAGCCAGCTGAAGCTGAGCGACCTGAGCCCTTCGGTGCTGGCGTCCTCGGTGCGGCACGAGTTCTTCACCACCTCCGGGCATCTGATGCAGTACTACTCGAACCTGCGGGTGGTTTACGAGATCGAGTCGCGGGTGAACGAGATGCGCCGCGACAACGGCACTCCGGCAGCGCAGCCTGCCAGCCCGCCGCAGACGCAGTCACAACCGGAACCGCAAAAGCGGCAGCCGCAAAGCTCCGGAAAGCCAGGCGGGGCGGCACAAAAGTCCGGCGGATCTGCCCGTCCGGAACAGGGACACAGCGGGTATTACGAGGCTCCGGTGCCGGTGCTGGCGCTGTTCCACCCGAAAGCTTTATCCGGCCGCACTTCGCGTTTGCGGATGCGGCCGAACGGCAGAATTTTCTCCTCGGGCCTCGTGTTTTTATTTTCTGAAAGACCAGGCAATCACCATAAGCCGTCAGAAAGGAGCCTGGTATGAACTGCAACTATCATCCTGATGTCCCCTCATCTGCCTTTTGCCAGTTTTGCGGCAAGCCGTTGTGCAAGGAGTGTGTCCACAACGTGGGGGGTTCTGTGTTCTGCGAGGCATGCCTGGCGGAACGGCTACGCGCCGCCGGTGGCGCTGGCACAGTGCCCGCAGCCATCTTTAGCGGAACACCCCATCCCATGCTTGGCGGCCTGCTGGGCATCATCCCCGGCGTGGGCGCCATGTACAACGGGCAGTACGCGAAGGCGATTGCGCATGTCGTGATTTTCGCCGTGCTGGTCAGCCTGAGCGATCACGCATCCGGGGTTTTCGGCATTCTGGTGGCTGCCTGGGTGGTGTACCAGATCTTCGACGCTTACCAGACTGCCCTCGCCCGCCGCGATGGAATGCCGCTGCCCAATCCTTTCGGTTTGAATGACATTGCGCAGCGGCTGGGGATCCATCCGCATCCCGGCGTTCCGCCGATGCCCCCGATGCCTCCGGTACCCCCCGTTCCGCCAGCCGGCGGCGCAGGATGGGAGCCAGGGGCAGGTCAGCCAGGGCCCGTATTCGGGATTTGTGCCGCCTGCTGGTGCTGCTTATGCGCCTGCTCCCGGCCAGCCAGGCTATGCCGAGTGGCTGGAAAACGATATTCGTCAGAGAAGTGGTGCTAGCCAGCCAGGGTACAGCTATGTTCCGGGACAGCCATATGCCCCGGTCCCGCCGATACCACCGGGTGGCTATATGGGTCGCGATATCCCGGTGGGCGCGATCATCCTGATTGGACTGGGCATTCTGTTCCTCTTCGGCTCGCTGGGCCTGCTGCATGAGGACTGGGTGGCGCATGGATGGCCGCTGCTGATTATCGGGCTGGGCGTGTGGATCATCTTCAGGCGGACGCGTGGGATGCCTCCGCCGCCGATGCCGCCTGCGAACGGCTCGATCCATAGCCCGGGGCATACGCACTCGGTGCCGACGGATACGACCGGAGGCACGCGATGAATAGCTGGCTGCTGATCCGGCGTCTGCGCGGGCCGGCGTTCCTGCTCATGTTCGGAGTGACGGCGCTGCTGCATGAGTGGCACATCCTGAGCTTCAGCCAGAGTTGGCCGCTCTACCTAGTGCTGGCCGGAGTGCTGGCGCTGGCGGAGCGTGCCGCCTTCCAAGTGCCCGACCCGTCGCAGATGCCGCCACAGTATCCGCCGTACGGTGGCTATCCGCCGCAACCGGCGCCGACTGGCTGGCAGACACCGCCACCGGCTTCGCCGGGCACGGACATTGTGCCTGCGCCTTCGCATGACATTGCAAAGAACGATCGCACGGAAGGAGGCCACTGATGGCTGCCGCGCCTCCGCCGTATACCTCCGGGCCCAGTAATCCCGATCCGCGCTGGCAGTGGAAGCAGCAGCGCCGCGCCGCGAAAGAACAGTGGCGGGCGCAGCGAGCCTATTACCGCGGTTGGCGGCGGCCCTCCATTGTGCGGCCGATCGTACTGATCGCAGTTGGCGTGGTTGCGCTGCTGATCCAGGCCGGTACCATCAGCGGCTACGAGTTCTGGGACTGGTATATCCATTGGTGGCCGGTGCTGTTGATCGGGCTCGGGCTGGCGCTGCTGGGGGAATGGTGGCTGCAGCAAGGCGATCCGTACAGCAGGCGCACCAGTGTAGGCGGACTGGTGTTTCTCATCGTGCTGCTGGCCGTGCTCGGCATTGTGGGCAAGCACGCGATGAACAGCCCTTTCGGCTGGCACTTTTCTGACGAGGACAACAACTGGGGCATGCACCTGTGGGGACAGGAGCATGATGCAGACCACCAGTTCGAGCAGGCCTTCGGCGCGAACGGCCGCCTGACAATCACGAATCCGCATGGCGATGTGTCGATTGCGCCATCGACGGATGACCGCATCCACGTGAGCGCGCACCAGACGGTGTACACGTCGAGCGACCGCGATGCTGAGAAGCAGCTTACCAAGCTGCGGCCAGAGCTGCAGGTAAATGGAAACGAAGCCACGCTGACGACGGCGAACATCGACCGCGGCAGCGTAGACCTGACGGTGCAGGTGCCGGCGAATACCAACATCACGATGAAAGCGGGGCGTGGGAACGTGGCCGTGAGCGGGCTGAACGGCGCGGTGGGCGTGGATGCGGGGCACGGCAATGTAACACTGAACAAGATAGGCGGCGCATGCACGGCGCGAATGTCCGGCGGCGACTTCTCCGCGCACGCGCTGACCAGCAGTCTTTCGGTAAGCGGGCGCACGGAGGATGCGAACGTCTCCGACGTGACCGGCAAGGTGACGCTGGAAGGCGACTTCCTGGGCGAAGTAGATGTATCCAAGCTGGGTGGGCCGCTGAGCTTCCACTCCAGCCGCACCACCTTCGACGTGGACCACCTGAATGGCGATCTGCTGCTGGATGACAGCGACCTGACGCTGAATGATGCGAAGGGCCGCGTGGAGGCGGCGACACGCTCGAAGAACATCACGCTGAGCAAGGTGGCAGGGCCGCTGGATGTCCAGACTTCGGATGGCGATATCAGCGTGAACCTGAATGGCGGCGACGGGCCGATCAGCCTGCGCAACCGCAATGGCGCGATCCGGCTGGGGCTGCCGGCAAATCACCTCTTCCATGTGGACGCGAGCGCGCATGACGGCAACGTCTCGAGCGATCTGACTTACGCCGGCAGCGTGGAGCGGAGCGATCACTCGCTGAGCGGAAACACCGGAAGCGGCGGCAACGCGACCCCGATAACGCTGGTGGCGGAGCATGGGGACATCGAGGTAAAGCGGGTCGAGGACAACGAACAGCCGGAGGCTCCGGAAGCGCCGGAGGCTCCGGAAACACCTGAGGGCAGTGTGCCGAGCGCGCCAAAGCCACCGCGAGCGCCGCATCTGCGGGTACCGCGGAATCAGCCGGTGCCGCAGGCTACTCCGCAGTAGGCTGGCTAAGTGGCGCTGGTCAGGCATCTCAGGCTGGACGTTTCTTCTTTTTAGCTAGCCGATCAGTAGCAACATCTTTTTCTTTTCCCATCTGCCACTTAACTATGGATATGGCCGCTGCAATACACACCAGCGCGATCATAGCCACCGTACGGTTATATCGTGACCCCGTAATGCTCATGAAGATCACAATTCGCACAGCGACAAACAACAGCGCTGCCGAAAGAAAACCCCATCTAAATCTAGAAAAAGCAAATATTAGCCCATCAACAATGAATAGAAACAAGATGGTCAGTAGCGAGACGTGCGTGATTCCGTCGCCCAGCAAAGCGATGATCACGGCGGCTGTGAGTACAAAGATCCCGCCGAGAAGGCTATCGCGCCAACTAATATCTTTTTCGTCTCGATCTGTCATGCACTCATGAGAATGGAGAATTGACTCGCCACAATCTATCCGGAAGAGGAATGCCTATGAACCTACGCTGGACGATTTTCTATCAGCACTGAGATTCATTTTCACAGCTCCTGTGCCTCTTACAGTTTCAGCTGATACTTCACACGTTCCGGTAGGCATCTTGCGACCGATTGCGAACTGGGCAAATAGGCTGGTAAGCCTTTATGCGCTGTAGTTCGCCACTACTCGAGTTACTTTTCCAGCCGCAGAGAGCTCCAGGAACTCTCCGGTGTGCGTTCCCTTTTGATTCGTGTAGTAGAGCAGCACGCTGTTTACGCCCCAGAGCACGTCCTCAAGGTGAAAGCGTAGTCCAGGATAGGCGTCAAGCCCACGCTGAAAGTACGCTCTGAGGTTTGACTTTCCGACGATCCTGCCATCGGGCGTGCCTAAGAGCTGGGCGGCAACGGGCGACGTTAACACGACTGCATCTTCGTAGTGCGCCATGATGGCGTCGAGATCATGGTTGTTCCAGGCCGCTACCCAATGGTTGGCCAGAGTCCAGGCTTCGTCTCTTGTCACTGCTGCTCCTCCAAAGACGTTGGTCAGTAACTAGAACCACAACTAGAACCAGCTTGCAGATATTTCTCGACCAGCGCAGCGGCTTTGTCGATCACTTGCTCGAGCGTGAGATCGGTGGAGTCGATGATGGCGGCATCGGGTGCGGGACGGAGGGGTGAGTCGGCGCGAGTGCGGTCGCGGCGGTCGCGCTCGCGGATCTCTTCGAGGACCTTCGCTGGCAGCTGTGTGGCGACTGCGGTGCCGCCGGTTTCTCCGTTGCGCGTTTGTTCATAGCGGCGCTCACCGCGTTTTTCGGGTGAGGCGTCGAGGAAGATTTTGACCGGCGCGTGAGGGAAGACCACGGTGCCGATGTCGCGGCCTTCCATCACAACATTTCCGCGAGCGCCGAGCGCTTGCTGCAGCGTGACCAGCCAGCGACGGATGGGCGGGTGGATGCTGACTTCCGACGCTGCGGCGGTGATCTGCGGCGTGCGGAGTTGCGCGGTGACGTCGACTGCGTCGAGCAGGACGCGATTGCCGTCGGTGCCGGGCTCGAGGTGGACGTGGGTGGTGTGGGCGAGCGCGTCCAGCGCGGCGGCGTCGTTCGTGGCGACTCCGGAGTTGAGCGCCTTGAGCGCGAAGGCGCGGTACATGGCTCCGCTTTCGATGTTGAGCAGGCCGAAGCGCTGGGCGAGCGCGCGGGCGACCGTGCTCTTCCCTGCACCGGCGGGGCCATCGATCGCGACAATGAGAGGGGCAACGGTGAGCGGCCTGCTTTCGCCCATCTAACTATTGCCCTCCTTTGCTGTGCTCAGTTGTGTTGCTCGCGTTGCTCATCTAGCCTTCGCCCCCTTCGCGGGATTCGCCGCGCGGCTTGCGCTTTGGCGGAGCGGAGCCGCCGGGACGCTGGCACTTTGGGCTTGAAACCACCGGATTTGAAGCCGCCGGGCTTGACACCGCCCTTTTTCGGCGGGCCTCCGCTTGCCGAACGCGGCGCTGCGATGCCGCCGGGGCGACGCGGCTTGCCGGAGCTGGTCGTGGTGGAGGTGCGGCCTTTGCCGGCGGGTCGCGGCTTGCCAAAGGACTTGCCGGGAGCGCCCGATTTCCGGAAACCACCGGGTTTGCGCGGACCGGCGGCTGCGTCTCCGCCCGCTGACGGACGAGGAGGCCGCGCCCCTGAACCAAAGGCGGGACGCGGAGAACGTGGACGGTCTGGCCGATCACCACCCGCGGCCGGCCGGTCGCCGGATGGCTTGCTGAAGCGCGGCTTGCCGAAGCCGGGTTTACCGAAGGCGCCGGGCCGGGCGCGCCGGGCTTGCTGAATCCGCCGGGACGACCGGGACGCTGGCCGCCAGGGCTGAAAGGTCGCCGCTCGCGTTCGCCGCCTTGTGGTCTGGCCGGTCCTGACGGTCCTGGCGGGTACGGGGGCCGGGACGTGGGCCGGGGCGTGAATGCGCGCTCTGGACGCTCTCCACTGGACGAAACACCGGGCGGAACATCGCGGGAGGCGGCGGGGCGGCCCTGGGGACGATCGCCGCGGGGAGAATAGGGCCTCTTGAAGGGGCGGTCGCCCGGTGGGCGGGATGGCCCGTCGCGGCGGGGTGGACGGCTATCGAAGCGGCGGGGGCCGCCTGCGGGACGATCTCCCGACGGCTTGCGGAAAGGGCGATCTGGACCCGAGCCGCGGCCTGGGCCAAAGGAACGACCAGGACCAGAAGGACGACCGGCGCCGGAAGGACGATTGGGCGGGAAGGAGCTTCGTCCCTCGCCAGATGATGGCTTGCGGAAGGGACGTGAGGGACGCTCGCCCGAACCTGCGGACGGGCGGCCCTGGCGGAAGGGGGGACGCCCGCCGGGAGCGGAGCGCCCTGCGCCTTCGCCAGTGCGGGGTGGGCGATCGCCGGACGGTCTGGCGCGCCGGAAGCCTCCGCCTGCGGGCCGGGGCGGCCTGTCTTTCCCGAAACTGCCTCTCCGTTCGAAGCCGCCGCGAGGGCTTGCTGAACCCACCCCGGGAAGAACCAGCACTGGAAGGGCCACCGCGTGCGAAGCGACCGGGGCGATCCGGGCGATTCGAACGATCTGGACGTTCCGATGAAGGACCGGGACGGCCGCGCCGCTCGAAGTTTGGCCGTGATGGCCGGGCGGCTCCCTCGGCACCCGCTGGTCCTGCTCCGAATGCTCGATCCCCGCTTCGCTGCGGGCGGCGGAATCCGCCTTCGCGGCGTTGCGGACGTTCGCCTTTGTGTTCTTCGCGCGGGGTGAAGCGACCGCGCGCACGGTTGGAGAAGCTGGGCCGCTGCGACGGGCTTGCGCGGCGTGGCTGGAGCTGCCGGCGCCGGCTTCGGCGAAGCTGGGCTCGTTTTGTTCCAAGCCAGCATCGACGGAAGCATCGAGCTGAATTGTCTCGGCTGCACCGGCGAGCGGTGTTGCCGCTGTCTCTTCCTCCTCGGCGATCTCGGGCAGCGTGCCTTCGACGTAGAACTGCTCCTCACCGTTGAGCGGGAACGATGCGAGCTGGCGGGTGGCGGAGAGGCCATGGACAACGTCGCGGATGCGGGAGCGCGAGGCGAGCGGCGAGAGAAAGATTTCCACCTGCTCGCCGGTGGCGGCGACAGCGGACTGCAGATAGAACGACGCGAGGATGGAGAGCGCGGTGCCCTGCGACTGCGTGCTGCCCATGTTGAGCTCGCGGCGATGGCGCGCGCTGAGCAGCTCCCAGTGGGCACCTTCCGGCCCATTCTCAGCAGGCACCGGTACGACACGCATGGTGTGCCAGAGCTCTGCGAGCGAGCGCAGCACGGCGGCTTCCGTGACCTCGCGACCGAGGCGCGAGCGTAGTTCGATGGTGGTGAGCGCCCCTTCGCGCTCGAGGACCTTATAGGCTTCGGCGGCCAGCGGCGAGACCCGTGCGCCACCGACTGTTGTGGGGGGACGCTTGGGATTGCGCTCCGGCTGAAGCGCGTAGAGATAGGGCAGAGCCTCGGGTGTTGCGATGAAATCCGGGTGCTCCCCGACGAAGCTGGAGATGCCAATGCCGGGCGCGGCGCCGAAGAGATTTAGCGCGATGACGGCGCCGGATGCGACAAGGCGCGCGAGCATGTGTGACGCGGCGGCGATCTCGTCCGGTGTGGGAGTGATGTTGCTGCGGCCGGCGACAGCTTCTACAAAGCTGGGCGCGGGTACCGGCATGTGCTGATAACGCGGGAGGTAGAGGCAGAGGGGCGTTTCCCGAAGCCAGCGCTCGGCGTCGTCGAGCGTGAGAAGCGCGTTGCCGTCCTGACGCCAGCGTGTTTGCCGCGCTTTTTCCAGTTGATCCTGTTTCATGATTTCCGATCTTGAGTTTGAAAGCGAGAGGAGCGCGGGCCGGTTCGGTGCCCCTAAATGCGGTGAAATGCGCGCTCGATGTCCTTCCAAGAATACCGTAGTGCGATGGGGCGGCCGTGTGGGCAGCTGGTGGGCAGCTCGGTTTTGCCCAGCTCGCGGAGCAGCCAGGCCATGCGCTCGGGATCGAGCGGCATGTTGACCTTGATGGCGGAGTGGCAGGCAATGGAGGCGGCGATGCGTGCGCGGGCGGTGCCAAGATTCTCGCGCTGGTCGAGGCGGTCGCTCTGCTCCAGCACTTCGACGAGCATGCGTTCGAGCTCGCGGCCTTCGAGGCCGACGGGCGCGGCCTTGATGGCGAGCGTGCGCGGGCCGAAGGGCTCGGCTTCGAAGCCGTTGCCTTCCAGTTCGGCGGCGATGGTGGAGAAGGCGACCATCTGGGCGGGAGTGAGATCGATGAGTAGCGGCATGAGCAGGCGCTGGCGCTGGACGCGCTCCACTTCTCGCTCGCGCAGGATTTTTTCGAAGAGGACGCGCTCGTGCGCGACGTGCTGATCGACGATCCAGAGGCCTTCCTCGTTGGTGGCGAGGATGAAGGACTCGCGGAGCTGGCCGATGGGTTTGAGCGAGGCGAGGGCGTGGAGGGTTGTGGCTTCATCAGGCACGGACGCGGGCGAATTCGCGATGGGCTGCGCCGACGCTGCTGGGAGCTCCGCGTTCAGGAGGGAGAGCGCGGCGGCCTCTTCGATTGCAATGGCTGCTCCGTTTCCGGCGGCGGTGAAATCGAGGCGCGTGGCGACAGGCGCAGGTCGCAGCGATTCGAGAGCGAAGGAATCGGCATTGCCGGTGAAAGGCGCGGATTCCGGCGCGCCCGGGATCGCGGAGATGCCAGGCAGCAGCGATGGCGAGGCGGCGGCGTGGGTTTCGAGCGCGGCGAGGAAGCCCATGGCGGGGCGTGACTGCACGATCTTGTTGCGCAGGGTGTCGCGAACGAAGTCGTGGATGAAGCTGGGCTGGCGGAAGCGGACTTCTGTCTTCGCGGGATGAACGTTCACGTCCACTTCTTCGGGCGGCAGCTCCAGGAAGAGCAGGACGACGGGAAATGATGTGGGCGGGAGGATGTTGCGGTAGGCCTCCGAGACCGCGTGCAGGAGCAGGCGGTCGCGAACGAGGCGGCGATTGACGAAGGAGTAGATGGAATTGCGATTGAGCTTTTCGAGCTCGGGCTTGGAGGTGAAACCGCTGAGGCGAAGGTGGCCGGGGACGGGCGGCTCGTAGTCTTCATCCTGCTTCCAGGGCGGCGGCGCGGGCAGGCCAACGCGCACGAGATCGACTTCCGCGGCGATGGGCAGCAGGTGATCGAGGGTTTCCTTGCCGAAGATCTGGAAGATGCGGTCTGCGGGTTCGGCTACGGGCGCGGCCTGGAGCAGCGCATGGGTGGCGGAGTGCAGCTCAAAGTGCTTGTCCGGATGGGCGAGCGCGTAATGTGTCACCAGCGCGGTGACGTGTTGCAACTCCGTGGTTTCCGACTTGAGGAATTTGCGGCGGGCGGGCGTGTTGAAGAAGAGATCGCGCACAGCAATGGTGGTGCCGGGGGGCAGGCCGGCGTCTTCGACACGGTGCATGCGACCGCCGACGATTTCGACGCGGGTGCCGGCCGGTTCTTCGGCGGCGCGGGTTTCGATTTCGAGCCGGGCGATGGAGGCTATAGAAGGCAGCGCCTCGCCGCGAAAGCCGAGCGTTGAGATGGCGAGGAGATCGTCACTGCTGCGGAGTTTTGAAGTGGCGTGGCGCTCGAAAGCGAGCAGCGCGTCGTCACGCACCATTCCGCAGCCGTTGTCCGACGATGCGGATGAGCTTGCGTCCGCCGCCTTCGACCTCGATACGAATGCGGGTGGCGCCGGCATCGAGGGCGTTTTCAAGCAGCTCCTTGACCACGGACGCGGGACGGTCGACAACTTCGCCGGCGGCGATCTGGTTGGCGACCTGGTCGGTGAGTACGCGGATGCGGCCCATGGATTAAGAGTACGGCACGGGGTAGTGGAGAACTTCCCGGAAGATGACGGCGAATGACTGCTTTCCGGTCGTTGGACAGACTTCTCTGGCTGACATTATGGTGAACGATTGCCGCGCTAGTATGTCCGTCTCGCGTGCGACAACCAGTTTCCAAGGAGAGATTGCTTGCAATCGCAAAGCGCATTTTCAGCATATCCACCGCGCCGAAGTTTTCTCGGCACTTCAGTTGGCGTCCTCGGAGCATCGTCGTTGGCAAGCGGGCAGGGCAGCGTACCCGCCGCGGTGAAGACGGGCTACGCGCCGGTGAACGGCTTGAAGATGTATTACGAGATTCACGGCAGTGGAGAGCCGCTGGTGCTGATCCACGGCGGCGTCGTGGGCATCACGATGTTCGGGCCAAATGTAGACGCGCTGGCCAAGACACGACAGGTGATCGCGGTAGAGTTGCAGGGCCACGGGCACACGGCAGATATCGATCGGCCGATGAGCGTTGAGGCGATGGCGGATGATATTGCCGCGCTCATTCAGTATCTCGGCTTGAAGCAGGCGGATGTGATGGGCTATTCGCTGGGCGGATCCGTCGCGCTGCAAACGGTAATCCGGCATCCGCAGTCGGTGCGCAAGCTGGTGGTCGCGTCGGCTCGGTTTCGGCGGAGCGGAATGTATCCGGAGGTGTTGGCGGCGTTCGACAAGATGGATGCATCGACCGGTGCGCAAATGAAGCAGTCGCCGTTGAGCAAGATGTATCCGAATGTCAATTGGGAGGCACTCTTCGGCAAGCTCGGCGAGATGGGGCGGAAGGACTTCGACTGGTCGGAGGGCGTGAAAGCGATCCAGTCGCCGACGATGCTGGTCTTTGCCGATGCGGATGCGGTGCGGCTGCAGCACATCGTGGAGTTCTACAGCCTGCTGGGTGGCGGGCAGAAGGATGCCGGGCTGGATGGCTCGCAGCGATCGGTAAACGAGCTGGCGATTCTTCCAGGGCTGACGCATTACAACCTCAGCGCCGCTCCCGCTCTGGTCGCCGCAGTGACGCCGTTTCTGGATGCGGCTATGTCGAAGACGCACTGAGACGGGCCGCCTCAGGCTGCGAATAGAGCCACCAGGCGCTGGTGAGGTCCTGCACGATGTGGCCTAGCGATTTGTAGATGGTGACTTCATCTACGGAACGGCGGCCCTCTGCTTTGCCGGCGAGGACTTCGCCGATTTCGGCGAGGATGTGGGCGTCGTCGATAAGGCCAGCTTGTTTGGCGCGGAGAAATTCTGCGCCTTGCTGAAGCACGCCTTCGCGGCTGTCGGCGAAGAAGCGGGCCCGGGCTACGAGGGCGTTGTCGATCTCGGCGGGGCCGGCATGGCTGGAGCCGACTACGTTGATATGCGCCCCGGGCTGGACCCATTCGGATTTGAGGAAGGGCTCGGTGGCAGCGGTGACGGTACAGACGATGTCCGCGTTTGCGACGGCTTGCTGCACGGTTGCGACGGCGGCGATGTGGATATTGAGTTCTGTCTGCATCTTCGCTGCGAAGGCTTGCGCGCGCTGCAGCGAGCGGCCCCAGATGGTGATCGACTCCAGCGCGCGGACTTTCGAGATGGCGCGCGCGTGGGTGGCGGCCTGCTCGCCGGTGCCGAGGATGGCGAGATGTTTTGCGTCTGAAAGTGCAAGCGCGTTGGTTGCGACCGCGCTGGCTGCGGCGGTGCGGATGGCGGTGACTTCGCCGGCGTGGACGATCGAGACTGGTACGCCGGCCTCCGGCTCAAAGAGCACGATAACGCCCTGATGCGACTGACGACCTTTCGAGGCGTTCTCCGGAAAGACAGTGAGCAGCTTTGCGCCGAATGGTTTATCGACGCCGAGGGCGCCGGGCATGATGCCGAAGAGATGGCCGTCGGCGAGCGGGATGATGGAGCGGAGGAGCTGCCTGGTTTCGCCGGTGGAGAAGGCGATCATGGCGTCGCGCACGAGAGGGATGCAGATGTCGTAGGTGAGGAGGCGGGCTACTTCTTCGCGGTCGATGAAGCGCATGGAGAGGATTGTCGCTCGTGTGATGAGCGCGAGCTCAGTAAAGTCTGGATTTTACCCAGTAGGTTCCGTTGTCCCAATCGATGCGATTGCCGTGCTGCCGGATTCTTCCCTGGATCGTATTGCCCGACCAGATGGTGGTGATGTGGCGACCATCGTCGAAACTGCCACTGGCGGCCTGCCCGGATTCATTTTGCAGACGAAGTCTGCCGTGGCGCTGACGGATAGAGCAGGAGCGTGTGCGATCTCCGTTAGCGAACCATGTACCGGTCAGGTTGGGCCAGGGTATTCCGCCGCCGTTGTCATCTTCGCAGCGTGCCCAGTAGCTTCCGTTTGACCAATTGATCTGGCTGCCGTCGTTGCTGAGTGTGCCAGTAACGAATTGCCATCCTGGCGCCTGAATCTGATTGGAGCCCTGCAGATTGCCAGGAGAGGTGTCGCCATTCTCATTGGTGAGAGTAAGGAAGACGCCGTTGCCGGAGATGGAGGCGTGCTTGCCGGGATCTCCCTGTGCGCACCACGCGCCGAGAAATCCGGAGGCCTGGCCGCCACCCATCTGAGCATGAAGCATCGGTGTGGCGATGTAGACACCAAGAGATGTTACGAGAGCCATGACACGGACGAGCCAACGCAGGCCGTTCATCGAAGGCCTCCAACGATGTGAGTCGGGGAGTGAGGCCATTATGCTCTCGACCGATTCCGACGGGCGAGACGGATTTCCGAAATGCCGATTACGCCGTGGTCAGCTCGTGGGCTTTGCTTTCGCTCTCGTGGCCGGGGGCCCGGTCGCCGAGGACGTGGAGGCGAAGGAAGTTGGTGGAACCGGTGAGGGTGCGGGTGCCAGCGACGATGCCGAGAATCTCCTGCGGCTTTGCATAGCCGCCGGCGGTAAGAACGTTTTCGGCCTCTTCCACCATGGATTCCGTGGTGGTCATCTTGTCGCAAAGGAGAGGATGCACACCCCACAGCAGGTTCATGCGGCGGATGACCTTGGGCACACTGGAGAGCGCGAAGATGCGCGGCTTGGGACGCCACTTGGAGAGCTGTCGCGCGGTGGTGCCGGTTTCGGTGAAGACAGCGATGGCGCCGATGTCGAGGTCTTCGGCGGCGTGGGCCATGGACTCGCAGATGGTCTCCGAGATGGAGAGCCGCACGTGCGCGGAGCGGCGGCGGTAGGTGTCCGGCTCGGCAAGCATGACGGCTTCGCTCTCGACGACGATGCGATCCATCATCTTGACCGCTTCGACGGGATATTTGCCGGCGGCGGATTCGGCGGAGAGCATGACGGCATCGGTGCCGTCGTAGACGGCGTTGGCCACATCGGAGGCTTCGGCGCGGGTGGGGCGCGGGTTCTCGATCATGGATTCGAGCATCTGGGTGGCGGTGATGACGGGCTTGCGATATTCGCCGGCGCGGCGGATGACGTGCTTCTGCAGCGCGGGAACCTTTTCCGGGGGCACCTCCACGCCGAGATCACCGCGCGCGACCATCACGCCATCGGCGATTTCGAGGATGCCTTCCAGATGCTCGATGGCCTGGGGCTTTTCGAGCTTGGCGATGAGCCAGACATCGCCACCGAGGGCGCGGGCGCGATCGCGGGTGTAGCGAACGTCTTCTGCGGTGCGAACGAAGGAGACGGCGACGGCATCGACATCGTTGTCGATACAGAACTTGAGATCGATCTCGTCCTTTTCGGTAAGCGAGGGCGTTTTGACGAAGATGCCGGGGAGGTTGATGCCTTTGTTCTCGCCGAGCATGCCGCCGTTGATGACAGTACATTCCACATCGCCGCCGCGGATGGCGGTGACGCGCAACTCGATGAGGCCGTCGGAGAGCAGGATGCGCGCGCCGGAAGCCAGGTTCTCGGCAAGCGTGGTGAAGGTAGTGCTGATCAGGGTGGCGGTGCCGGCGATGTCGCGCGGCGTGATGGTGAGCGACTGACCGGCGGTGAGCTGCACAGGCTTCTTGTCTACGAGCTTGCCGGTGCGAATCTTCGGTCCCTGCAGATCGCCGAGGATGCAGAGCGGCTTGTTCTCGTCTTTCGCTACCTCGCGCACCATGCGGATGAGGTCGAGCTTCTGCTCATGGGTGCCGTGGGAGAAGTTGAGACGAGCGACATCGAGGCCGGCGCGTACGAGCTGGCGGAAAGTGACCTCGTTGCTTGAGGCCGGGCCCAGGGTAGCGACGATCTTGGTACGACGATTGTCTACAGCAGCGAACGGCGATCCATCTCCAACAGGCAGCATCCGTGAATGACTCCGGCCCCTGATTCGACATGCGGGGGTGTTATTTCGTGTTGCTAACGAATCATTTTACTCGCAACCGCCGGGGGGTCCGATTTCCGCCTATGGAAGAATGAGTTCCGACGGATTTGAGGGAACGCTCTCAGCCTGGGCGATGCGATCGGCTTCCACCTGCGCGTTGAATTCCGCACCCAGGAAGACGGCGAGCGCGGTGATGTAGAGCCACACCAGGGTGGCAACGGCGGTGCCGAGCGAACCGTAGATGATGGTGTAGTCAGCGAAGCGCGTGACGTACCAGCCGAAGACCAGGGTGGTGACGAACCAGACGACGGCGGACATGACTGCGCCGGGCAGCGACATCGCGCCAGTTCTGCCGACGCGGAGTGCCGAAGCGATAAATGACGGCGAGCACAACGGCGGTGCAGAGGATGGCAATGGACCAGCGCGACATGCGCCACAGGAAGAGCACATAGGGCTTGAAGCCGTGAGCGGTGACTTCGACGACCCACTCTTCGATCTGATGACCGAAGGCGACGAGCGCGGTGGAAAGCGCCATGGGCACGAGGCAACTGGGGATCAGGACGAGCGCGGTCACGCGTTCGCGGGTGGGGTTCCACTCGGTACGGACATCATCGAAGATGGGAGCGGCGAAGGCGCGGCGGAAGCCCTGCATGAAGGAGGTCATGAGACCCATGCAGCCGAAGAGGGTGACCAGCAGGGCGGAGCTGACGGCCTGCAGCGAGCGCACATGGCGCGCTGTTGAAGTAGTCCTGGATAGCGTCGATAGCGTTGCCGGGCAGGAAGTCGGCGAGGGCGGAACGGATTTCGCCCATGAGCGTGTCGCCCTGCGGGACCAGGGCCACGACCGTGGTGACCACGAGCAGCGCCGGAAAGAGGCCGAGGATCGCCGAGTATGCTGCCGCCCGGGCGAGCGTCAGCACATCGTGAGAGAGCGCGTGCAGCGTGGCGCGCCGCAACTGCTGGAGTGGACGCAGCATTCCTAGGTAAGCGTAATGCCATAGTCCTGCGGGAGAAAGCACTTTGCTGCGCGAGCGGGGTAGTCGGAAAGATGCCCGTGACGCAAACGGCCCTTTACCCGGGCAGGTTACGAGCGGTCGCAATCCAACGCAGCGCCAGGGCATACGCACTGTTAGGATTACGGTGGCTCCGCCACCAGAGGAGACTGACTGTTGAACCATCCGCTTCGCCGTTTTGCCGCCTCAGCCAGTGTTGCGCTTGTCCTATGCTGCAGTGCTTCCTTTGCGGGCCTGACACGCAAACATAAGGCTGCGCCTGCGCCGCCCCCGGCCCCTACACCACACGCGAGCGCGCAGCTTGCGGACAAGAAGCTGAACGACCGCGTGGATACGCTGCTGGGGCAGATGACGCTGGACGAAAAGATCGGGCAATTGACGCAGTACACCGGGGGCAGCACGATTACCGGGCCGACGGGCGAGAAGCTCGACTTTGACGCGATGCTGGCGAAGGGCGAGATTGGGTCATTATTCAACGTGGTCGGCGCGAAAGAGACCGACCACTACCAGCACATCGCGGTGGACCAGTCGCGGCTGCATATCCCGCTGCTGTTCGGACTGGATGTGATCCACGGCCATCGTACGACCTTCCCGGTGCCGCTGGCGCTGGCTGCGAGCTTCGATCCGGACATTGTGCAGCAGGCCTCCCGCATGGCGGCTACGGAAGCGCGGCAGGATGGCGTGAACTGGGTGTTTTCGCCGATGGTGGACATCTCGCGAGATGCGCGATGGGGCCGCATCGTCGAGAGCGCAGGCGAAGATCCTTACCTGGGCAGCGCGATCGCGCGCGCATATATCCGCGGGTATCAGCAGGGCGATCTGTCGAAACCGGACTCGGTGGCGGCATCGGTGAAGCACTTTGCGGCGTACGGCGCGGCGGAGGCGGGACGCGACTACAACACGACGGACATGTCGGAGATACGGCTGCGGCAGGTGTATCTGCCGCCGTATCAGGCCGCGGTGGATGAGGGCGCGGCGACGGTGATGTCGGCGTTCAATGCGCTGAATGGCGTTCCGGAGACCGCGAATCCATTCACGCTGACGAAGATCCTGCGCCACGAGTGGGGCTTTGACGGGCTGGTGGTGAGCGATTACGGCGCGATCGGCGAGCTGATGAAGCACGGCATCGCAGGCGATGGCGCGACCGCCGCGGAGAAGGCGCTGACCGCCGGCGTGGATATGGACATGGAGAGCAACCTGTACCACTCGCGCCTGGCGGGACTGGTGGCGAGCGGCAAGGTGCCGATGCCGGTGGTGGACGAGGCGGTGCGCCGCGTGCTGCGGGTGAAGTTGGCGATGGGGCTGTTCGAGCATCCGTACACGGACGAGAACCAGCCGCCCTACCAGCCGACACCGGAGAAGCGCGAGCTGGCGAAGAAGGCAGCGGAAGAGAGTTTTGTGCTGCTGAAGAACGAAGGCGTGCCCGGGCGTGGGGCGGCTGCTGCCGCTGGCGAGCGATTTGAAATCGGTCGCGCTGATCGGGCCGCTGGCTGACGATGCCGAGGACATGCTCGGATCGTGGGGTGCGCAGGGCGATCGCCCACAACGCTCGAACGCTGCGCGACGCACTGACGGAGAAGCTCGGAAAAAAGCTGACCTATGTAAAGGGCACGGAGATCCTGAGCACGGACACGAGCGGATTTGCGGCGGCGGTGGCGGCGGCGAAGAATGCCGATCTGGTGGTTCTGGCGCTGGGCGAGGCGGGCAGCACGATGACGGGCGAGGCGTCGAGCCGCACGCATTTGTCATTGCCGGGCAACCAGGAGGAGTTGATGGAGCAGGTGGTTGCCGCGGGCAAGCCGGTGGTGCTGGTGCTGTTCGATGGGCGGCCGACCGCGATTCCGTGGGCGGCCACGCATGTGCCGGCGATTCTCGAAGCATGGTTCCCGGGCATGGAAGCCGGGCCGGCGCTGGTATCGGTGCTGACGGGCGAGGTGAGCCCATCCGGCAAACTGCCGGTCGAGTTTCCTTATAGCGTGGGGCAGGAGCCGCTGTACCTGGCACAACTGCCGACTGGACGCCCGGCGGGCGATGCCGACCTGACGCATCCGCCGACCTCCGCCGCGGACAAATATCTGTCGCGCTACATCGATTCGCCGAACGCGCCGGTCTTTCCCTTTGGCTGGGGGCTTTCCTATGCGCAGTTCACGTACACGAACGTAAAGATCGAGCACACAGGCGGCAGCAGCAAGGATGTGGGCGAGATCACGGTCGGCGTCGACGTGAAGAACATCTCGAATGTGCCGGGCGCGGAGGTGGCGCAGCTTTACCTGCACAACACGGTGGCGAGTGTCTCCCAGCCGGTGCGGGAGCTGAAGGGCTTTCATCGCATCCTGCTGCCACCGGGGCAGACACAACATGTCGAATTCAAGCTGCACTTCGACGACCTGGCGTTTTACAACGCCGACGTGAAGCGCGTGGTGGAGCCGGGAACGTTCGATGTGTTCGTGGGTGGAAGTTCGCAGGCGGAGAAGGCGGGCAGCTTTACGGTGCTGGAGTAGGACAAGGGAGTACGGGGAGCGAGAGCATTCCTCAGTGCGCTCCTGCGCTGCGTGAATCCACCCGTTCTATCCAGGAGCAACTGTTTACGATTGTGTATCCGCCTCGATGAGGCGACGATAAAACTCTCAGAGGAGAAGACCGACCCGCGTTTAGGGAAGAATCGCTGGATGAGGCAATCGTGAAGCGCTGAGTCCAGATCAGCGCAACAATCGCCGATGACCGCGAGACGGTAATCGGCGTCAGAAGCTTCGATTAGAGTTGACAGGACGACGCCACTGGTCGCAATGCCGAAAAGAACCAATGTATCGATGTCATTGGCGCGGAGAATCATCGCGAGATCCGTGCCGGCGAAGGCACTGATTCGGTGCTTGGTTATAACGACTTCATTGCCTTGCGGTGCGATGGTATCCGGTATCGCTCCAAGCGGTTCCCGGAATAGCTGCTGATGCTGCTCTGAGGATTTGATGGCGCCGAAGAGTGCATTTCGGGAACTGATCTCGGGGAGTCCGGGTCGAAAACCTACCTGGACGTGGATCACGGTCATGCCGGCCGCACGAGCATGATGGAGAACACTCGCGGCCCGGGCCAGAAAAGCATCTTTGGCCTCCCGCGTGTAAATGGAAACAATGCCGGCTTGACAATCCATGCTCAAGACGGCCGTGTGGGCCGGATCCATCGTGAATGTGTCAGCCGTATTGAGCTCCTTTCGTCACAGAGCCCTGCTCCTATTCCC
This sequence comes from uncultured Acidobacteriaceae bacterium, assembly GCA_963758545.1. Classification (GTDB taxonomy): domain Bacteria; phylum Acidobacteriota; class Terriglobia; order Terriglobales; family Acidobacteriaceae; genus KBS-83. Next base: position 855,626 of record CAVWVY010000004.1, read on the forward strand.
TTATCGCTATTTCCCTGCTTCTATCTTCCACGTGCGCCATGGCGCGCAGGCTTCCAGTCGTTGAGGAATTTTGTCAGATCGCTCGACTGGAGATGGCGCATGCTTTCGAATTCGCCATGTGTCTGCGCGAGAAGCACTTTGCCTTCCGGGGACAAGATAACCAAGGCCGGGACGCCACGCTCGAGCGGAATGCCATATTGGGCGGCAATATCCTGATTGGCATCGTAACGGCCGATGTTTATGTCGACGAGCTCATAGTTTGCGTTGAGCAACGGCAGATTTGTTTGATCGTGGAAGTAGATGTTGAGGACCTTGCAGTCGCCGCACCAGTTTCCGCCAAAATCAAGAATGACTCGCTTGTGGGCTGCGCGGGCTCGCGTGAGCGCGGACTGGATCTCCGACTTCGCGACCGACGGGTCGGGATAGATATCCTGGAACTGCGCGAGTGCGACGTGTGAGAGAAAAGGGAGCGCCACACACAGCACAGCCGCCCTCTTGATTGTCTGGATGGTTCGGTTAAGCCACTGTTTCCGCTGCATGCCTGCCTCCTTCCCGGGTGGATCCGAGATTCCATTGAAGTGCTTCTATGATGCAGGAAATCCGGATTCGTTACCAACTTCCAGCCAAAAGCACAGACGACTTGCCGTACGGGCACAAAACGCCTGCGGCGGGTGTTGCGATGTTCGCGTCCTTTGGTCGCTCAGGCGCGGCGAAGTGGACGACTGGTTAGGAAACCGGCCGGCTTGGGACCGGTTTGCTCCGCAATCTGTTATCGGCTTTTTTGCTTCAAGTCGCAGACGGAGGCTGCTGCGTTGTGAAACGGGCAGTCGAGGCCCTTCGCCTGTGCGGGCTGCACGACAACCCAAGTGACGGGGCTGCGTTCGGTGAGCGCGAGGAAATCGGGCGCGGTGTAGTGCTCCCATCCGCGGGTGAGCTGCTGCTCGCGCTCCCATTCGGGGGCCATCTGCGGGAAGACAGAGGCGACGCCCGAGTCCTTTACCCAGTCGGCTACCATACTGCGCTCGGCAATCGCGCGAAAACCATGCTCGTCCTCGCCAGCCGTCAGCAGGTAACGCGGCGGCAGTGCGAAGACAGCATCTTCAGGCGTGTTGTAACGCACCCAGTCGAATGCCTGGAGCCAGGGGTTGACCACCGCGCGATCGGGAAGCTCCAGGTGATGGCTGGCGGGATAGAGGCTGCGATCGACGCCATACATGGTGGCGCTGATGGGCAAGAAGAGCAGCAGCCAGCGCCAGACTTTATCGCGCAGCAGATACTCACCTGCCAGTCCGCCGAGCAGCAGGAACATGACGATATAGATGAGCTGGAAGGAGCGCATGGGCTGCAGGCGCACGAAGTCATCGAAGTAGCTGCTGGAGCTGAAGAGAAGGAATGCCGCGATGGAGATGCCACCCAGCACCAGCAGGGCGCGGCAGAGGCGCGCCGCTACAGGCGTGACCACCGATGAGCGGATGTGCGTGATGGCATAGAGGATTGCGAGCGGCAGCAGAGCGCCGGCCCACTCATACCAAGTCCATGCCCAGGCGAAGAAGAAGGTGCGGGAGTAAAGCGTCTCGCGATAGGGCTCCTGCGCCGGCCCGAGATGAAATCCAGCAGGAAGGCGGATGAAGAAACCGATGGAGCCAGCGAGCGCCTCCTCTGCCGGGACGCGGGTTGGCGCGAATCGCGGCAGAGACAGGAACACTACCAGCGCGATGCCGTAAGCCGCCATCTGGGGATGCAGCAATGCGGTGACGGCGAGCAGAACCACCGCAGTGGCCGGACGCGCTGCGAGGATGGCTGCGAGAGCAAAGACGGTAAGCGGCGTGGAGAGCGAGCGCGCCGTGAGATAGGGATCCATGATGGGGAGGGCCGAGCCGGCGACCGGAATCGTGAGTACGGATGCGAGCATGACGGTTGCAGCCCATTGCGCGCGAGCGCGGGTAAAGCAGAGGGTCGCGAGCCAATGCCCTGCCAGCAGCAGCAGATAGATGCCAAGAACATGAAAGGCCAGTACCGCCCACGACAGCGGCATGTGCAGCCAGCGCACCGCGGCGCCCACGACTGTCGAGAAGATGGAGACGCGACTATGCGAGAGAAAGAAGTCTGCGCCGTAGGGAAAGAGCGATGGGTGAGCGAAGCGCTCGACAGCGGGAATGTAGATGGCGGCATCATCTACGCCGTAGTGATAACCCTGCACGGCGATGGCGAGCAGCGAAAGAAAGAGGAGGACGGCTGCCCTGGAGTGCCGCGGTCGAAATGTCACTCGGAGTGTCTCTCCTTGATGGCGGCCCGGCGGCGGCCGTCGCCTACGCTGCGCAATGCGCAGGCCCGAGGATCTGGGGACGATTTGCGTTCGATCATTCTCGCACCACTCCAAGTTCGCTGGGATCCTGGGAACGAATCACTGACAGGCCTATCAAGAAGACGTCCCGCCCGAGCAATTGCTCGACCGAACCAAGAGGCGCCTGCAAATATACATGCATGTTGTCTTAGATGTTTAAGAGTCCATGGAGTTTACTTCTCGGGACAGAAAGCCGAAAAGAAAGGGCGGGGCCGAAGGCCCCGCCAGATGAGATGCCAGCGATCTATTAGGAGCAGGCTGCTTATTCGGCGGCCAGCTCCTCGGCTTCGCCCTCCTGCCGCATGAGCTCGAGCTCGCGCTCTTCGGCTTCCTGGGCTGCCGAAACCTCTTCCTGCACCTTCTGGGCCGCTTCCTCCAGCTCGGGTGAGAGCTGGATGTTGCGGTAGTACTCCATACCGGTGCCGGCGGGGATGAGACGGCCGACGATGACATTCTCCTTGAGACCGCGCAGACCATCGACGGCGCCATTGATGGACGCCTCGGTGAGGACGCGGGTGGTCTCCTGGAAGGAGGCCGCGGAGATGAACGAGTCGGTGGAGAGCGACGCCTTGGTGATGCCGAGCAAGAGCGGTCGGCCCACGGCGGGGCGGCCACCTTCTGCCATGGCGCGCTCGTTCTCCAGACGGAAGCGGAACCGGTCGACCTGCTGCTCGAGCAGGAAGTTGGTGTCGCCTACGTCCTCGATCTTCACCCAGCGCAGCATCTGCCGCACGATGGTCTCGATGTGCTTGTCCGAGATGGCTACGCCCTGCAAACGATAGACCTCCTGGATCTCGTTCACCAGGTATGCCTGCAGCTCCTTCTCGCCGAGCACCGCGAGGATGTCGTGCGGGTTCAGCGGACCATCCATCAGCGGCTCGCCGGCGCGCAGGCGTTCGCCTTCCTGCACGTTGACGTGAACACCGCGAGGCACCGAGTACTCCTTCTCCTCGCCGTTCTCTGCCGTGACGTAGATCTTGCGCTGACCCTTGGTGACCTCGCCGAAGCGGACGACACCATCGATCTCGCTGATGATGGCCGTCTCGCGCGGCTTGCGGGCTTCGAAGAGCTCGACCACGCGCGGCAGACCGCCCGTGATGTCCTTGGTGCGGGTGGTCTCGCGCGGGATCTTGGCCAGGATGTCGCCGGGGAAGACCTCGTCGCCGTCCTGCATCATCAGGTGAGCGCGGCTGGGCATCAGGTAACGCTTGTTGCCCTTGGCGCCCTTGATGATGATGGCCGGCTGACGCTTCTCGTCCGGAGCATCGGAGACAACCAGACGCGACAGTCCGGTGACCTCATCGACCTCTTCGTTGAGCGTGATGCCTTCCTGCAGGTCCTTGAACTGCACCGTGCCGCCGATCTCCGTGAGGATGGCGAAGGTGTACGGGTCCCACTCCGCCAGCGACTGGCCGAGCGTGACGTGCGCACCGTCTTCCACCTTCAGCTTGGCGCCGTAGACTGTCTGGTAGCGCTCCTTCTCGCGGCCGCGCTCGTCGACGATGGCGATAGCGCCCGAGCGGTTCATCGCCACCAGATCGCCGGCCTTGGAGCGGACGGTAGTCAGGTTGATGAAACGCACGATGCCGGCATTCTTCGCGTCGAGGTGCGACTGCTCCGAGACGCGCGATGCCGTACCGCCGATGTGGAAGGTACGCATGGTGAGCTGCGTGCCGGGCTCGCCGATGGACTGCGCCGCGATGACGCCGACGGCTTCGCCAAGCTCGACCGTGCGGCCGGAAGCGAGGTTGCGGCCGTAGCAGCGAATGCAGACGCCGCGCTTGGACTCGCAGGTGAGCACCGAGCGAATCTTGACGCGCTCGATACCCGCGGCCTGGATCGCGGATGCCAGATCTTCGTCGATCTCCTGATTCACTTCGACGATGACCTTGCCCTCGTAGTCCTTGATCTTCTCAAGCGATACGCGGCCGATGATGCGGTCGCGCAGCGGCTCGATGATCTCGCCCGACTCGACGATGGGCATCACGTAGATGCCTTCCGCCGTGCCGCAGTCCTGCTCGCTGACGATGACATCCTGCGCCACGTCGACCAGGCGGCGGGTCAGGTAGCCGGAGTCCGCCGTCTTGAGCGCCGTGTCGGCCAGTCCCTTGCGGGCGCCGTGGGTCGAGATGAAGTACTCGAGCACGGTGAGGCCTTCGCGGAAGTTCGCCTTGATGGGCGTCTCGATGATTTCGCCAGAGGGCTTGGCCATCAGTCCGCGCATGCCGGAGAGCTGGCGAATCTGCTGCTTCGAACCACGAGCGCCGGAATCGGCCATGATGTAGATCGGGTTCATGGTGCCCGCCTTGTCGGCAGCCTTCATGTTGTCGAACATCTCATCGGCAACTTTTTCGGTTACAGATGACCAGATCTGGATGACCTTGTTGTTGCGCTCGCCGTTGGTGATGGCGCCGTCCAGATACTGCTGCTGCACGGCGACCGCCTGCTTCTCGGCATCGCGGACCGTCGGACCCTTGGACTCCGGAATGACCATGTCGTCCAGGCCGACCGAGAGACCGGAGCGCGTCGCGTACTGGAAGCCCAGTTCCTTGACGCGGTCGAGCATCTTGACCGTGACTTCGAGGCCGAGGTTCAGGTAGCAGTAGTTGACGAGCTGGCCGATGCCCTTCTTCTTGAGCAGGCCATTGACGAACGGCATGCCCTCAGGAAGCGCATCGTTCAGGATGGCGCGGCCCACCGTGGTCGAGATGAACTGCTTGTCATACTCGATCGGCTCGGTGTGCGTCAGGTCCTGATCGTCGTAGGCCGTGGTCATGTCGAGCACCGGGCCGGTGTAGCGCAGACGGATCGGCGTCAGCGTCTCGATTTCCTTGGCTTCGAGCGCCATCAGCACTTCTTCGATGTTGGCGAAGGCGCGGCCTTCACCCTTTCCGCCCTTCTTGGCCTTGGTCAGGTAGTAGAGACCGAGCACCATGTCCTGCGTGGGGACGGTGATCGGCTGACCGGAGGCCGGCGACAGGATGTTGTGCGAGGCGAGCATGAGCACGCTCGCTTCCACCTGCGCCTCAGGCGACAGCGGGATGTGGACGGCCATCTGGTCGCCATCGAAGTCGGCGTTGAAGGCGGTGCAGACCAGCGGGTGAATCTTGATGGCCTTGCCTTCGACGAGGACGGGCTCGAATGCCTGGATGCCCAGACGGTGCAGAGTTGGAGCGCGGTTCAGGAGCACCGGGTGGTCCTTGATGACTTCTTCAAGGATGTCCCACACGATGGGCTTCTGCAGCTCCACCATCTCCTTGGCCTGCTTGATGGTGTCGCATTGCCCGGTCTGCTCGAGGCGATGGTAGATGAACGGCTTGAAGAGCTCGAGCGCCATCTTCTTGGGCAGGCCGCACTGGTGCAGCTTGAGCTCCGGACCGACGACGATGACCGAGCGGCCGGAGTAGTCCACGCGCTTGCCGAGCAGGTTCTGACGGAAGCGACCCTGCTTGCCCTTGAGCGTGTCGGAGAGCGACTTGAGCGGACGGTTGTTGGCACCGCGCAGCACACGGCCGCGGCGGCCGTTGTCGAACAGCGCGTCGACGGCCTCCTGCAGCATGCGCTTTTCGTTGCGCACGATCACCTCAGGCGCATGGAGGTCCATGAGCTTCTTGAGGCGGTTGTTGCGGTTGATCACGCGGCGATAGAGATCGTTAAGATCGGACGTGGCGAAACGGCCGCCATCCAGCGGCACCAGCGGGCGCAGCTCCGGCGGGATCACCGGGATCACGTCGAGAATCATCCACTGCGGCTTGTTGCCGGACTTGCGGAAGGCCTCAACGACCTTGAGGCGCTTCGCATACTTGAGGCGCTTCTGCAGCGAGGTCTCGACCTTCATGCGCTCGCGCAGCTCGATCGAAATCTCATCGACGTTGACGCGCTTGAGCAGCTCCTTGATCGCCTCGGCGCCCATCATGCCCTTGAAGCCGGAGGGGCGGTACTGCTGGTCGAGCTCGCGGAACTGGTTCTCGTCCTTGATGATGTCGCGCTCTTTGACCGGCGCGTCACCGGGATCGACGACAACGTAGGACTCGAAGTAGAGCACGCTTTCGAGGTCGCGGAGCGAGATGTCGAGCAGGTGGCCGATGCGCGAGGGCAGGCCCTTGAAGAACCACACGTGCGAGCAGGGCGAAGCGAGCTCGATGTGGCCGAGCCGCTCACGACGCACCTTGGTGACGGTGACTTCAACACCGCACTTGTCGCAGATGACGCCGCGATGCTTCATCCGCTTGTACTTGCCGCACAGACACTCCCAGTCGGTGACGGGGCCGAAGATGCGGGCGCAGAAGAGCCCGTCGCGCTCCGGCTTGAAGGTGCGGTAGTTGATGGTTTCCGGTTTGGTGACCTCGCCGTGCGACCAGGAGCGGATCTTCTCCGGGCTGGCAAGCGAGATGCGGATGGCATCGAAGTCGGTGATCGGGCTGGTCAACTCAAATGGGCTGGAACGATACAAGACGTCCTCCATAACGCGCATTCTTTCGGCGATGCGTGTGTGCCGTGCGTCTCCCGGACTTGCTTGCTGCTTCTCCGGATTCAGTGACCCGCGCCGGGAGGCGCCTTGCCGATCAGGGTCGTGAATCTCACATTCGTGCGAAGGCGGGACGCGCATCGTACGCGCCCCGCATCGCGCGTTAGTCGGCCGCCGCCAGTTGCGGCACCGGCTCATGCTTCTTCTTCCCGTCGCCAACCTTGACCAGCTCGACATCGAGGCAGAGTGCCTGCAGCTCGCGGATGAGCACGTTGAACGACTCCGGCACGCCTGGTTCGATCGCCGCCTCGCCCTTAACGATGGCCTCGTAGATCTTGGTGCGGCCATAAACGTCGTCGGACTTGGCGGTGAGCAGCTCCTGCAGGATGTAGGCGGCGCCATAGGCTTCGAGCGCCCACACTTCCATCTCGCCGAAGCGCTGGCCACCGAACTGCGCCTTGCCGCCCAGCGGCTGCTGGGTGATGAGCGAGTACGGTCCGATCGAGCGGGCGTGGATCTTGTCGTCGACCAGGTGCGAGAGCTTGAGCATGTAGATGTAGCCCACCGTTGCCGGCTGCTCGAACTCGTCGCCGGTCATGCCGTCGAAGAGCGGCGTCTTGCCGGAGCTGGGCAGCTCTGCTGCTGCCAGCAGGGCCTTGATCTCCGTTTCGCGCGCGCCGTCGAAGACCGCGGTGCCGAACCAGATGCCCTTCTCCATGCCCGCTGCGACGCGCATGAGCTGCGTGTCGTCGAGGTCCAGCAGGAGCTTCTGGGTGGCCGTGTTGGCGAAGCGCTCCTTCACCAGAGCGCGAACTTCATTCGCGTCCTGGTTCTGCTTCACCAGCGCAGCGACCCTTGCTCCAAGCTTGTGCGCCGCCCAGCCCAGATGCGTTTCCAGCACCTGACCCACGTTCATACGGGAGGGCACACCAAGCGGGTTGAGCACGATCTCGACTGGCTGGCCGTCGGGCAGATACGGCATGTCTTCCTCAGGAAGAATGCGCGCGATCACGCCCTTGTTGCCGTGGCGGCCGGCCATCTTGTCGCCCACCGAGAGCTTGCGCTTCATGGCGACATAGATCTTGACCAGCTTGATGACGCCTGGAGCCAGCTCATCACCCTTTTGCAGCTTGGCGATCTTGTCGTTGGTGATCTTGCGCAGCACATCGATCTGACGCGAGGTCATCTCCTCGATCTCGTCGATCTGCTCATTCACCCGCGGGTCCTTGTCGGCGAAGCGGATACGCTTGAGGTTGCGCGTGGAGATCAGCTCGATCGCTTCGCGGTCGATGATGGCGCCCTTGACGACGAGGCGCTTGTTGGTGCGCTCGTCATGCAGGTCGGCCAGCACTTCCTTGCCGCCGAGGATCGCCTCAAGACGCTTCAGGCGCTCGTCGGTAAGAATGCGGATCTCATCGGCCAGGTTCTTTTCCAGCTTCTCGATCTGCTCAGCTTCGATCTGCTTGGCGCGCTCGTCCTTCTCCTGACCCTTGCGGGAGAAGATGCGGACGTCGACCACGGTGCCCTCGATGCCCGGAGGGCAGGTGAGCGAGGCATCGCGGACATCGCCGGCCTTCTCGCCGAAGATCGCGCGCAGCAGCTTCTCTTCCGGAGTCAACTGGGTCTCGCCCTTGGGCGTGACTTTGCCGACCAGGATGTCGTTGTGCTTGATCTTGGCGCCGATGCGGATGATGCCGCTCTCGTCCAGATCGCGCAGCGCGGATTCCGAGACGTTCGGAATATCGCGCGTGATCTCTTCCGGCCCGAGCTTGGTGTCGCGCGCCTCGATCTCGAACTCCTCGATATGGATCGAGGTGTAGTAGTCCTCGCGGACCAGCTTTTCCGAAATCAGGATTGCGTCCTCGAAGTTGTACCCGCGCCAGGGCATGAAGGCGACCAGCACATTGCGGCCGAGCGCCAGCTCGCCCTGCTCCGTGCAAGGACCGTCTGCAATCACCTGCCCCTTCAGCACGCGATCGCCGTGGCGCACGATCGGCTTCTGATTGATGCAGGTGTTCTGGTTGGAGCGCTTGAACTTGGTGAGCTGGTAGATGTCCGAACCTACCTCGCGCGACATCTGCGTGGGGTGATGCTCGCCTTCGACGCGCACGATGATGCGCTCGGAGTCGACCGAATCGACCACGCCGTTGCGCTTGGCCAGGATCACGGCGCCGGAGTCGCGCGCAGTGACACCTTCCATGCCGGTGCCGACCAAGGGCGCCTCGGCGACGAGCAGAGGGACCGACTGACGCTGCATGTTCGCGCCCATCAGCGCGCGATTCGCGTCGTCATGCTCCAGGAAAGGCACGAGCGAAGCGGCAACCGAGACCAGCTGCTTGGGGCTGACGTCGACGTAGTCCACTTCATCCCGGTTGACCAGGACGAAGTTGCCCTGACGACGCGCGTTGACCAGGTCTTCGACAATCCTGCCGTTTTCGTCCAGCTCGACGTTGGCCTGCGCGATGGTGTGGCGATCTTCTTCCCAGGCCGAGAGATAGAAGGAGAACGGATCGAAGTCGATGCCGCGCTTGCCATCCTTCTTCAGCTTGTTGTTCAGCTTGATCGCTTCCGCCTTCTCGATGGTGTCGCCGACACGCATGCCGCTTTCGCCGGCGTTGACCACCTGCACGAAATCGAGCAGCTGGCCGTCGCGGACGCGGCGGTACGGAGACTCGATAAAGCCGTACTCGTTGATGCGCGCAAAGCACGACAGCGAGCTGATGAGGCCGATGTTCGGGCCTTCCGGCGTCTCGATGGGGCAGATGCGGCCATAGTGCGTCGGGTGCACGTCGCGGACTTCGAAGCCAGCACGCTCACGCGAGAGACCGCCCGGCCCAAGGGCCGAGAGACGCCGCTTGTGCGTGATCTCGGAGAGCGGGTTGGTCTGGTCCATGAACTGCGAGAGCTGCGAGGAGCCGAAGAACTCGCGGATGGCGGCCATGACGGGCTTGGCGTTGATCAGGTCGTGCGGCATGGCCGTCGACATCTCCTGATACACGCTCATCTTTTCCTTGATGGCGCGCTCCATGCGAACCAAACCGATGCGGAACTGGTTCTCCATCAGCTCGCCGACCGCGCGAACGCGGCGGTTGCCGAGGTGATCGATGTCATCGACCAGGCCGATGTTCTTGCGCAGCTTCAGCAGGTAGGTGATGGTGGCGTAGAAGTCCGCGGGTTTCAGCGTGCGCTCATTGAGCTCCGTCGCATCCTGATTCTCGTAGAGCTTGATATTGAACTTCAGCCGGCCCACGCGTGAGAAGTCATACTTGCGCGAATCAAAGAACATGCCTTCAAAGAGCGCCGTGGCGGTGTCGAGGGTTGGCGGATCGCCGGGACGCAGCTTGCGGTAGATCTCGATGAGCGCTTCCTCCGGCTTGCGGACCGAATCACGGCGCAGGGTGTTGGTGATGATGTTGCCGACGTCGTCGCGCTCGGGGAAGAAGACCTCCACCTGAGTGACGCCCGACTCCATGATCTTGTGCAGCTTGTCGGCGGTGAGCTCGTGGTTGGCTTCGAGCAGGATCTCACCGGTGGTCGTGTCGACCACGTCTGCGGCAGTCATCGCGCCGTCGAGCTCGGCAGTCTCGACCTCGACACGCTTGGTCTTCGCCGCACGGAGTGCCTTGAGGATCGACGGGGTAATCTTGCGGCCGGAGTGGGCGATCTCATCCGAGCCATGGTGGACGGCATGTGCCGGCTTCGCGCCCAGCAGGTGCGTGGCCTTGGAGATGTCTTCGCTCAGCGTCCAGTAGAGCTTGCCGCCTTCGAACTGGATGGTGTCGACGGTGTAGAAGGTCTTGAGAATTTCCTCGTCCGAGCGCAGGCCGAGCGCGCGCAGGAAAATGGTGCCGAGGAACTTGCGCTTGCGATCGATGCGGACGTAGAGGGTGTTCTTCTGGTCGTACTCAAACTCAACCCAGGAGCCGCGATACGGGATGATCTTGCCCAGAAAATAGGTGCGCGCATTCGCCGTCTCAAAGAACACGCCGGGCGAGCGGTGGAGCTGCGAGACGATGACACGCTCTGTGCCGTTGACGATAAAGGTGCCGTTCTGGGTCATCAGCGGAATGTCGCCGAAGAAGACCTCCTGCTCCTTGATGTCGCGCACGGTCTTGGCGCCCGTCTCCGCATCCTTGTCGTAGATGGTGAGGCGCACGGTGACCTTGAGCGGGGCCGAGTAAGTCATGCCGCGCTCTTCGCACTCGGCCTGGTCATACTTGAGCTGCAGGCCGACCGGATCGCCGCACTTGTTGCAGAAGTCAGGAGTGTTCTTGTTGTAGGTGCCGCAGTGATGGCAGAGCACATCGCCCGGGTGGAAGGGGTCGGTGATCACCATGGAACCGCAATTGACGCAGGCGGTGCGCAGGTGATGAAGTCCCTTCAGGTGGCCGCACTTGCACTCCCAGTTGCCGATGGAGAAATCGACGAAGTCGAGCTGTGAGATATTGCGGAAATCCGTGATGGGGAAGACCGAGGTGAACACAGACTGCAGACCGTTGTCCTCGCGCTCGGAGGGCAGCTTATCCATCTGCAGGAAGCGCTCATAACTGCGGCGCTGCACTTCAATCAGATTCGGAATCTGAATGGAGGTTGGGATCTTGGAAAAGTCGAGTCGGCTGCGAAGGGCGCGGGTTTCTGTGGACATGCATTACTCCTCAAGGGCTCGCTAGCGAAGAGGCGAAACGAACTGCTGGCCGAGCCTGGCAGCGGTTCGCTTGATTGGGGCTGCGTGCGCGCTCAATTCGGCTGCCGGTCGCCTCTTTCGCCGGCCGCCTGAAGGCGCACTTTGTCGATACAGCGCAGGGCAACATTCCGGGACGCCTGAACGTCAGAAGGAACATGCCGGTTTCCCTGAAGCAGGCGGGGAGCCGTCAGGGGGTCAAACGGTGGGCGGGATCTCCCTGGCCGGGAACACGCGAAAAGCTGGGTGGTACATCTGCTGACAACGCCAAAAGCCCGTGAAGACAGAATGTCTCACGAGCGCCACAACCTATTTTGTGCACTTGGCAGAAGCAGAATGTCCTTTACGTTGCGCCGACCCAACCCACCCGCGTGTAAGCAGCCCTGCTGAAACAACTGTGTCGCCACTGCACTCCCGCCGCCAGGATACAGTTGCGCCGGCCGTCAGGACCGGAAAAGCCTCTAGCTCAACCCAAGCCCGTGCAGAAGTACGGAGCGAAAGCAAAGCGGAACGCACAATCCAGATTGTAGCGCGTCCCGCTATGGCACGCAAGTTGCAAGCGAGCTGGAACCGAAATTACTTGATCTCGATGCCGGCGACACCATCGAACTTCTTCTTGATGGTCTCCGCCTCTTCCTTCGAGATGTTTTCCTTCAACGGCTTAGGAGCGCCATCGACCAGGTCCTTGGCTTCCTTCAGGCCGAGCGAGGTAACCTCGCGTACTGCCTTGATGGTGTTGATCTTATTCGCGCCGGCATCCTTCAGGACGACGGTGAACTCGGTCTTTTCCTCAACCGGAGCCGCTGCCGCTGCGCCGCCGCCTGCCACCACGACCGGGGCCGCTGCTGCTGCTGAGACGCCGAGGCGCTCTTCAAGCTTCTTGACCAGGGCCGCTGCGTCCAGCAGGCTCAGCCCGACAATCTGATCTTCCAACTGCTGCAGGTCTGCCATTTTCTGTCTCCACTCGCCAAACTCAATTGGCCTTGAAATATGTTGCTCACGTGCCGCCCTCAATCGTCCGAGAGCTGCCTGCCGCCCCTGCCGTCCGCGGTTTCCGTTGTGCCCAGACGTAGCACCCCGCGACCTGCTGGTTCGAAACTTCTGTCCGGCCCTGGGGGCCGGAAAAACTTAGCCCTCGGCCGGTGCTTCGGTCGATGCTGACTGCGCCTGCGAGGCCTCACCCGTTTCCGGCTGCGCCGGATCGGCCTGCGGTGCGCCGGTCACGTCCGGTGCCGCACCTTCCGCGATCGCTGAAGGCTCTGCCGCGGCTGCGGGAGCCGGGGTCTCGGCCGCCGGAGTTGTTGGTTCAGCTTTCGCCTCAGTCGCCGGAGCCGCTGGTTCTGTTTTCGCCTCGGCCGCAGGGGCTGCCGCGCCGGCAAACTTGTTCTGCTCGACCGCCTGGTTGACTACCACGGCGAGATCGCGCCCGGTGGCGGCGATGACCGTAGCCAGCCGCTGCGCGGGAGCATTGATGAGGAAGAGCAGCTTCGAGAAGAGCTCGTTCTTGCCCGGCATGCTGGCGAGCTGCTTGATCTCCTCGATATTGATGACTCGTCCGTCGACAATGCCCAGCTTGAAGGTGAACTCGGCGTTCTCGCCCACCCAGGTCGAGATGGCCTTGGTCAACGCCACGGGGTCGCCCGAGGTATAGGCGACAGACGAGACGCCCTTCAGTCCCTGGAGCGCGGCCTCAACCTTGGTGCCCTTGGCCGCACGCGCCGCCAGCTTGTTCTTGAGCACGCGGTACTTGCCGCCCGCTTCGCGAATCGTCTTGCGCAGGGCGTAATCCTGCGACACGGTCAGCTTGGCAAAGGTACCGATGATGGCGCTGGTCGAGCTTTCCAGCTCGGTTGCCAGCTCGGTGACCTTCTCTGCCTTCTTCTGTCTCGTCAATGCCATAAAAAGCCTTCTAGCCGCTAGCTTCCAGCCTTTTCCGTTGCGGGCGAATCGTTCGCACTCACCACATTGGACCGGTAGGCAGGAGCTGCCGTTCTGCTGCTGTTCCTTACTTCGCTGCCGCTTCCGCGACTGCATGATCGAGCGCGATCCCGGGCCCCATGGTCGAGCTCAGGGTCATGCCCTTCACGTACTTGCCCTTCGCCGCGGAGGGCTTGGCGCGCATGACGCTGTGGATCACGGTCGCGGCGTTTTCCACCAGCTTCTGCGGCGGGAAGGAAAGCTTGCCGACGGGAACATGCACCAGGGCGGTCTTGTCGGTGCGGAACTCGATTTTGCCGGCCTTGATCTCCCGGACCGCGGCAGCGACATCTGAGGTCACGGTGCCGGTCTTCGGGTTGGGCATCAGGCCGCGGGGGCCAAGCACCTTACCCAGACGGCCGACCGAGCGCATCATGTCCGGCGTCGCGATCAGCGCGTCGAAGTCGGTCCAGCTCTCCTTCTGGATCTTCTCGACCAGATCCTCGCCGCCAACGATGTCCGCGCCGGCCGCTTCCGCGTCCTTCAGGCGTTCGCCGGAGGTGATGACGGCAACCTTCTTGGTCTTGCCGAGACCGTGCGGCAGAACGACCGTGCCGCGCACCATCTGATCAGCATGCTTGGGGTCGACACCAAGACGCAGGGTCAGATCGACTGTCTCGTCAAACTTCGCAAACTTTGCTTTCTGGAGCAGCGGTACCGCGTCTTCCAATGTGTAGGGCCGGGGCTCTACCAGGGCGCGCGCCTTCGCTACATTCTTGCTGAGCTTCTTCGCCATCTATTCCTCGTCTCCCACCGCCAGATCCCAGCAGCGCCAAAACGCCGAGCCTGCCCTAGAGGCAAACCGTCTGACCGTGGTCTATGCGACACGCCCGAAATTACTTCAGGCGCAGTCTCTTATTATGCACGGATTCTGACATTTTGTCATAATCCGGCGGCTGGCCTTACGCCGTGACCTTGATCCCCATCGACCGCGCGGTGCCCTTGATGCTCTTGATCGCCGCTTCGACGGAGGCTGCGTTCAGGTCGGGCATCTTCTGGGTGGCGATCTCGCGCACCTGTTTCTCGGTCACCGTGCCGGCTTCGGTCTTGTTCGGCGTGCCCGAACCCTTGGCGGCGCCGGCAGCCTTCTTCAGCAGAATGGCGGCGGGCGGGGTCTTGGTGATGAAGGTGAAGGTGCGGTCCACGTAGACCGTGATGACGACCGGGATGATGAGTCCGGCCATCTCCTTGTTCTGCGTGCGGGCGTTGAACTGCTTGCAGAACTCCATGATGTTGACCTGCGCCTGACCGAGCGCCGGGCCCACCGGCGGCGCGGGCGTCGCCTTGCCCGCTTCGATCTGCAGCTTGACCTGTGTCTGTACCTTTTTAATCGGCGGCATTGCTGGTTACTACCTTTCTCTCAAAACTCTTCGCGCCACGTGAGGGCCGGAACTATTCCACTGATTTCTCTACCTTGCCGAACTCGAGCTCTACTGGAGTGGAGCGTCCGAAGATCGTCACCATGACTTTCAGGGTTTCGCGGTCCTCGTTCACTTCGTCGACCACGCCGTTGAAGTTGGCGAAGGGGCCCTCGGTGATGCGCACGGACTCGTTCTTCTCGAACTTGATCTTCATCCGCGGCTTGTCTTTCGAGACATCGGTGCGGAAGAGGATCGAGCTGACCTCCTGCTCGGTGAGCGAGACCGGCTTGTCGCCGGTGCCGAGGAAGCCGGTCACCCGCGGCGTGTTCTTGATCACGTGCCAGAGGTCGTTATCGAGATCCATTTCAACCAGCACGTAGCCGGGCAGAAAGACCCGCTCGACGGTGCGCTTCTTGCCGTTGACGAGCTCGGTGACCGGCTCGGTGGGGATCATCACGCGGCCGATCTTGTTCTGGAGGCCGAAGGCCTGCACGCGGCCTTCGAGCGACTCCTTCACCTTGCGCTCGAAGCCGGAGTAGGCGTGGATGATGTACCACTTGAAGCTCTCGTTGGCCGGGGGCGGCAGCTGCTCCTGCGCCTCGCCGGTATCGCCGGCAGCGTTCGGTGTCTCCGGATTATCCGGGTTGTTGTCGTTGTTGATCTCGTCGGTCATTGTCTGCCTCAACTTCTATACCCCACTGCTGCCCAGCAGATGCAACAGCCACTGAACGACACGTCCGAGCACCTGATCCACCGCATAAAAATAGGCTGCAAAGGCGAAGACGGTCAGGATAACGACCACCGTCGTGTTCTGCACCTCTTTGAGAGTGGGCGTCCAGACCTTGCGCATTTCGTTGCGCACGTCCTTGAGGAAGCCCATCCAACGATCCCAGGTGCCAACCAGCTGACTCGGCTGCTGGGGTTGCTTCGGCTCGCTGAGTGCTGTCATTGCCTTTGCCATTGCGATCCTTCTTTACCTGCTTACTGCTCGCAGCCGCCGGGCTGCGCTGATCAAAATCTCTGTCCTGCGTGTTCGCCAATCTTCTATTTCTGCTTCGCCCTCTCGGGGGAAGATGGCAGGGGCGGAGGGATTCGAACCCCCAAGTTCGGTTTTGGAGACCGACAGTTTAACCGTTGAGCTTACGCCCCTGTGGTGCTCAATCCGCATCCGTCGCCGGATTGAACGGGTACGCGCCCGCAAGGGCGCCTTTGCCTGGACGGCCAGTCCCTACTTGGTTTCCTTATGTGCCGTGTGCTTGCGGCAGCGGCTGCAGAACTTCTTGAACTCGAGACGGCCGGTGGTCGTCTTCTTGTTCTTGGTCGTCGAGTAGTTCCGCTCCTTGCAATCAGGGCACTGCAGTGTCACGATTTCGCGCATTTTCCTATTTTACCTCAGGGTTCGCAGCCAGCTTTTCGCCGGCTGCGCCTCTCATTTGTCCTACTTCAGTATTTCGGTAATGGTCCCGGCGCCGACGGTCCGGCCGCCTTCGCGGATGGCGAACCTAGACCCTTCTCCATGGCCACCGGCGTATGCAGCTCGATCTCCAGGCTGATGTTGTCGCCCGGCATCACCATCTCGGTGCCCGCCGGAAGCTTCGCCGTGCCCGTCACATCCGTCGTCCGGAAGTAGAACTGCGGACGATAGCCGTTGAAGAACGGCGTATGACGGCCGCCCTCTTCCTTCGACAGCACGTAGATCTCGCCCTTGAACTGGGTGTGCGGCGTGATCGAGCCCGGCTTGGCCAGCACCATCCCGCGCTCCACATCTTCCTTCGCGATGCCGCGCAGCAGAAGCCCGGCATTGTCGCCCGCGCGGCCCTCGTCCAGCTGCTTCTTGAACATCTCGACGCCCGTCACCACTGTCTTGCGCGTCTCGCGGAAGCCCACGATCTCTGCCTCTTCGCCCACCTTCACCTGCCCGCGCTCGATACGGCCCGTAACCACCGTGCCGCGGCCCGAGATGGAGAAGATGTCTTCGATCGGCATCAGGAACGGCTGGTCGATGGCGCGCTCCGGCAGCGGCACGTTCTTATCCACCGCCTCCATCAGCTCGTCGATCTTCGCTTCCCACTGCGCCTCGCCGTTCAACCCGCCCAGAGCACTGCCGCGGATCACCGGCACATCGTCGCCCGGGAAGTTGTACTTCGACAACAGCTCGCGTACTTCCATCTCCACCAGGTCGGTCAGCTCCGGATCTTCCACCGCGTCGCACTTGTTCAGGAACACCACGATGTAGGGCACGCCTACCTGGCGCGCCAACAGCACGTGCTCCTTGGTCTGCGGCATCGGGCCATCGGTCGCCGCCACCACCAGAATTGCGCCATCCATCTGCGCCGCGCCGGTGATCATGTTCTTGATGTAATCCGCGTGACCCGGGCAGTCCACGTGTGCGTAGTGACGGTTTGCCGTCTCATACTCCACGTGTGCGGTCGCGATCGTGATACCGCGCTCCCGCTCTTCCGGCGCGTTATCAATCGTGTCAAAACTGCGAAACTTGTTGTTCGGATTGTGCTTCGACAACACCTTCGTGATCGCCGCCGTCAACGTCGTCTTCCCGTGATCAATATGTCCTATCGTCCCCACGTTCACGTGCGGCTTCGAACGATCAAACTTCTCCTTCGCCATCTCGCTTGCTCCTAAGATTTCTTTGACAACAAACAAATACATCACAGTCTGCGGTTTCCCAGCTCTTCGTACTGCTGAATCATCTCAGAAGCAGAAAGAGTAAACCGAACTTCGCCACCGAACAGCTCTCGCTGCCCTTGATACCTGGCCAACAACTTCGGCATCGTCGCAGTGACAAGACGCCGCTCTATATCTTCAATCTCACCATCCATGCAACTAGCACAAGCAGATCGCCAAGCCGTATCCACACTTATGACGATCCTGGTCGTTTCAGCATTCCCGATCGACGCTTCCGTTCCGTACTCCGCAAAAGGCTCGACCCCTGGAATGCGGTAACGCACTGTCGGACCGGTTACAGATTCGAGACCACCCCAGCCGACAATGAACTCGGTTTCCGCAGCGTGCTTCGCCATCGCGCGTTCTCAGTAATACGCGTACACCTTCAGATACTTCGCACGCAGCTCCGGCGCGACATGCTCGACAGAGGCGAGATACAACTCACGAATCTGGCCGCGGTCGAGATTGCCCAGTCGTTCGTAAGCCGCAATCGCCTCCTGGCCGAGGAGCCCCTTGCCCAATACGGATTCGAAATTTCGCACGCGAAGGCGCTGCGCGTCGACCTGTTTTAGAAAGCGACCTGCCGCGGCAGAGGCGAATGCCGCCTGAATCGCGGAGCGCACCACGTCGAACGACGGACCATCCTCTACACCTAAAACCGGCTTCTCAAACATCGCTTCCACGTCATTCTCGTTTCAATGCAGACCTGGAATCATCCGTTGGAGCGGGAGGCGGGAATCGAACCCGCGACCAACAGCTTGGAAGGCTGTGACTCTACCACTGAGTTACTCCCGCCCGGCACAACAGCAAACCAGCCCGTCTGCAGGGCTGGCAACTTGCTTTTGAAACTCTGGAGCTGATGACCGGGATTGAACCGGTGACCTCTCCCTTACCAAGGGAGTGCTCTACCAACTGAGCTACATCAGCCCTTCTCACACCAACGTCCCGCGTCACTTATCCTAGCGCGAATCCCGCAACCCTCTCGCACTGAACAGCACCCGCAGCGCCAATCCACCCAACACGACAAAAACCAGCGTGCGAAACTTGCCCGGCTCCATGGTCTGCCAGGCCAGCACGGCGACCGCTCCGAAGAGCACCAGAGCTACGGCCGTTTTCTGGCCGAGGCTCAGACCGCCCGCCCCGCTACTTTCTTCCATCACGCTGCCAACTTCTGGTGCACAGGGGAGGATTCGAACCTCCGTAGCTCGCAAGGAGCGGCAGATTTACAGTCTGCTGCCATTAACCGCTCGGCCACCTGTGCACTGATCCAGCCTTCGAACCGCTTCCATCGCACGCCTCTCTCCGGGCCGCATAACGCTTCGCCATAAAAGCCTGGGAAGACGAAGGGAAAAGAGGAGACAACGGAATGGATGTCGCGGAACGAAGTCGCCGGAGTCCTTACAATGTCTTGACGATCCTTGAGTTCGGCAGTGCCGTTCCTGGTTAGGACTGGAGCTGGCGAAGGGATTTGAACCCCCGACCCTCTGATTACAAATCAGATGCTCTACCAGCTGAGCTACGCCAGCCCGCACCGCCTGTTCCCGGCACACACTGCTGCGAGCCTCGGGGAGCGACCGTTCAAGCGCAAGAGTAGCACAGCCATGGCGTCGTCGCAATGAGCGGACGCCACCCATCAGAGGACCGTTTCCGGAAGGACGACTCCGTCATCTTCCCACGGGTTGATATCCGCTGGTTCCGGCCTTTTTCATCGCAGCAACTCCGTCCTCGGGCGAGAGCAGCGGGGTGGTTTTGACGCTCTTACAGGCGCCGCCGGCCGCGATGGCAGCAGCAAATGCAGCGGCCGAAATATTGTCTGGCATCTCCATGATCACGACGGTGTCGTAATCTCCGAAACTCAACCATCCGTGCAGCAGCTTTCCACCCAGCTTCTTAATCACCGCAGATACAGCTGGTATCCGATTCTGTGGGTTGTTCACCAGATTTGCCCAAGCCTCCGGCGAATAGGACACCTGCACCAGAAATTGCGCCATCGAGATTCTCCTTCGCGATCGTTCGTTCTATTGAGATTTGGGGATAGTCGTCCTGCGGGGCCGGTGCGGGAGGGCGAGAAAGACCTTACGATGCCTCGCGGCGGATTCGCAAGGAAATGCTATGGCCAGACGCTTATTTGTGGCGCAATGCCTGAACCAGCAGGATCAGCCCGACGCAGACCAGGCCGCCGTGCACGATTTCGAGGAAGGCCTCGCCGCGCAGCCGATGATTCAATGCCCTGCCGAGGAAGATCGCGGGCAGGGCGACGATGAGCGACAGCAGGAAGTAGTGGGTGACCGCGGGAACCCACAGGCCGGCGAGCCAGTAGCCGATCATGGCGACGATGCTGGCGGGCAGGAAGTAGCCCTGCAGCGTGGCGCGGAAGTGTTGTGGCGACCAGCGCCGCATGGCTCCGTAGAGCACCAGCGGCGGCCCGTTCATGCCATAGGCGCCGCCGAGCACCCCGGCGAGAAAGCCGCAGCCGAGCAGCCAGGGACGGCTGTCACGGTGGAGTTCCGGCGGCTTTGCACCCAGACGCGCGCCAAGCAGCGAGTAGCCGGAGAAGGCGACGATCACGACGCCCAATGCGGCCTTCACGATCTGCTGATGAGCGCTGGTCAAGAGCCAGACGCCGAGCGGGATGCCGACGAATGTGGGCGCCAGCAGCCAGCCGGTGCTGCGGACATGAATCTTGCGCCAGTCCTGCACGACGACGATAGCAGCAATGGTGATGGAAAGGAGAACGGCGAGTGGGGCGGCAATCTCAATGGGGATGGTGAGCGCGAGCAGGGGAACGGCAATGAGGGCTTCGCCGAACCCGAAGGTGGAGCGGACCAGGGTTGCAAAGAACACCACCAGCAGGACGTGCAACGTTGTTGTGTCCACGCATCTCCCAAGCTCGCAATATTGGTGACCAGCGCGAACGCCCGCCTTTTGAATTTTAACTTCGCCGTGTGGTCGATGGGATGCTTGACATCCCTATGCATCTAGGTCTAGGCTCCTGCTCATCCATAGATACATAGGGATATGCACATGGCAAAGAAAGACCTACAGGGAACGCTGGATTTGCTGGTGCTGAAGACTCTGGCGCAGAAGGGCGAGATGCACGGCTACGGCATTGTGCTGCATGTGCAGCGCGCCTCGGATGAGCTGCTGGCGGTCGAGGAAGGCTCGTTGTATCCGGCGCTGCACCGCATGGAACAGAGCGGATGGATCAAGTCCGCCTGGGCGTTGACGGAGACGGGACGCAAGGCGAAGTACTACCGGCTGACGCCGGCAGGCCGCCGCGCGCTGGAAGAGGCGGAGAAGAGCTTCGAACTACTGGTGAAGGGCGTGCGCGCCGTTATGCGGTACGCGTGAGGAGGCTGCTATGTCGCTCTATGGCCGGATCGCGAATCTCTTCCGCCGCTCGCGCGTAGACCGCGAGATCGATGAGGAGCTGAAGGCTCACATCGAGATGCGGATGGAGGACAACATCCGCGCGGGCATGTCGCCGGAAGCGGCGCGGCGGGACGCTCTGCTGCGCTTCGGCAATCGGACCGTGATGCGTGAGCGGGCGAACGCGGCGGACACTGAGCAGATTCTGGCCGGGCTGGGCCGGGATATCCGTTATGCGACGCGGCAACTACGGCACTCGCCTGGATTTGCGCTGACCGCCATCCTGACGCTGGCGCTGGGCATTGGCGCGAATGTGGTTGTGTTCAGCGTACTGAATGCGCTGATCCTGCGCCCGCTCGATCTGCCTCATGCGGATCGGCTGTTCGAGATTGTGTCGATGGACGGGTGACGACAGCCAGTCCTATCCGGACTACATGGACTACCGGACCCGCAACTCCACTTTCACCGATATGGCTGCGTACCGAATGAACGATGTTGGGATGAGCTTCCATGGCTCGACCGAGAAACGATGGACCTGGGAGGTTTCAGGCAACTACTTCGACCTTCTTGGCGTTCAACCGGAACTGGGACGACTCTTTCACGCGAGCCGATGAGCTGGGCCGAATTCCGCGCCGTATATCGTGCTGAGCGATGCGTTTTGGCGCAGCCGGTTCGATGCGGACCCTCACGTGGTCGGCACCGCGGTCCAGCTCAACAAGCATCCCTTCACCATCGTCGGCGTTGCACCGTCCAGCTTTCACGGCGTTGACCTTTTCATGTGGCCGGATTTCTGGATGCCGATCGTCAATGAGGGGCAGACCGACGGCTATGACTTTCTTCGCAACCGAGGGAACCACACCCTATGGATAGTGGGATTGCTGAAGCCGCGGCTAACGGTACAGCAGGCGACGGACAACCTGAACGCGATTGCCGGAGAACTGGGAAAGCAGTATCCGGGTAACGACCAGGGCATGCGAGCGCGGCTGGTGAAGCCGGGGCTGATGGGCGATGTGCTGACCGACGCGACGCGCGCCTTCCTGTTTGGCGTCTTCGTGCTGGCATTCGCTGGTCCTGCTGGCGGCATGCGCCAACCTGGCAAGCATCTTCGCCGCGCGCGTCAGCCGATCGCAGCCGCGAACTGGCGATCCGGCTGGCAATTGGTTCCAGTCGCTGGCACATTCTTCGCCAACTGCTGACCGAAGCAGTTGCTACGTCTCCGTCGCGGGCGGCGGCGTCGGGACGCTGTTCGCGACGGCCTGCTGCATGCGCTCACGCGCTGGCAGCCCTTCAGGAATATCCGGTTCACGTGACGGTGAACGCGGATGCGCGCGTGTTTGCGCTCGCGGTGCTGCTTTCGCTTGCCAGCGGCATGCTGTTCGGGCTGCTGCCGGCGCGGCGGATCTGGCAGACGGATGCGGCACAGGTGATGAAGGGCGCAGCTTCGACCTCCCGAGCTGTTCCGGCGGTTCTCCTTGCGCGATGTATCTGCTAGGCCTGCAGATCGCGCTGTGCACGCTGCTGGTCACGGCCTCGCTGCGTGGCGCACGCGGGGCATGCAGCGCTCGCTGCACGCGCCGCTTGGCTTTGAGCCGCAGGGCGCGATACTGGCCTCCACAGACATGGAGATGGCCGGCTATTCCGACGACTGCGGCGTTGCCAGTGCAGAAGCGCATGATGGCGGCGGCGCTTGCCACTCCCGGCTGTCATCGCCGCTGGAACCATCGACAACACGCCGCTCAGCGGAGAACGGCAATTCTAACGGCTTCTATCGCGAAGGACACGACGGAGTTCACCCCGTCGCATGTCGCGATGGTCGCAAAGTACTTTTCGATTTCGCCGGGCTATCTGCAAGCAGCGGGAACGCGACTGATAGCCGGGCGCGAACGTAACCTGGCAGGACACAGCCGACCACCCCGCAGGTCGCCCTCGTGAACGAGACCTTCGCGCGCCGACTCTTCGGATCAGCGACAGCAGCCATCGGACAGCGCTTGATTGCGCGGCCGCCAACGATGTTTTCGAGATGGCGGGCGTGGTCGAAGACGGCAAGTACAATTCGCTGACGGAAGACAGCCAGGGGCGCGGTCTTTTCTCCGCTTGCGCAGCAGCAACAGCAACACCACGCTGGTCGTGCGGTCGCGATGTCCGACGGCGGACACTGGCGCCTGCGATGCATCGCGTCATCGCCGGCGTCGATCCCGGATTGCCGTTGGAGATTCTGCCAGTTGGCCCGACCTGACGATGGCTGTATTTTCCGGCGCGCGCGGCTGCGGCGTCGCTCGGCGTCATGGGGCTGCTGGCGGCGATGCTGGCCATCACCGGCACCTTCGGCATGGCGGCGTACAGCGTCAGCCGGCGGATGCGCGAGCTTGGCATTCGCGTGGCGCTGGGAGCGCACGCGGATGCAACTGATGCGCTCCGCTCTGGGACGGCCATTGGTGCTGCTACCTTCGGCTCGCTGGTGGGGCTGGCGCTGGGCGTGCTGCGTCAGCCGGCTTCTGGCCGCAGATCGTCTACCAGGCCACGTCGAGAGATCCGCTGGTGCTGGGCGGCGTGGTCGCGACGATGGCGCTGATCGGATTGCTGGCGACATGGATGCCCGCGCGACGGCGCGCTCGCGGATCGATCCCGCGCGGCTGCTGCGGGAGGAGTAGACGATCATCGCTTGAGGAAGGCTCGGCCGCTCCCCGGTTGCCTCAGACTGCTATCCTGTTTGCACGCCTTCCGGCCCTCATGCGCAGACGCACCCGCACTACGCTTTTCATTGCCGCCATCATCATCGTGCTGCTGGGGGTGCTTGCCTGGCTGCGGCAAAAGGCGCCGCCGGAGGTAGCTCGACTGCTGCCGGAGTCCGACGGCATCCTGTACATCAACTTCGAGCCACTGCGCGCCGCCATGCGCTTCGATCAGCATCCGGTGCAGCATGATGCCGCTTACCAGCGTTTCATCGATACGACCGGCTTCATCTTTGAGCGGGACCTGCGCCAGGCGGCGATCTCCCTGCACCATATGCAGGACCCGCGGGGGCCGAACGGGCCGGTGGCGTATTCGGAGGTCTTCGCCGGGCACTTTGACCACAAGCGCGTGAAGGCGTGGCTGGAAGCGAACAGCAAGAGCCGCGAGCAGTATGCCGACCGGACCATCTACAACCTGGCCAGCCAGGGCCGCACCGTGCGCGTGGTGCTGCTGGGCTATGACATGGTTGCGGTGTCGAATACGCCGACGGCGGAGCAGATTCACGCCATTGTCGATCGATATCGCACGGCTGCGTTGCCATTCTCCGGATCGTCGGTGCTTTCGGACTACTACGGCCAGGTGTCCGGCGCTCTCGATTGCGTGGGGAGTCGGACGTATCTCGCTGCCCTTCTGGTCGGAGGGCGGTCCGCGTGTCTTTGGCGTCACGCTGCCGCTGAATCCAGACACGGCCTTTGTCGCTTCCGTGCGCTACCTGGGAAATCTGCGGTTGCGGGTGGAGGAGATTGCGCCGAGCCAGGCAGAGGCAGCCGCGACGGTGAACGCGTTGCAGAACGTACTGGGGCTGCTTTCGGCGGCGCTAACGGTAGTCGAGAACAACCCGCAGAGCAAGGACTACCGCGTGTTGATCAACAGCGCGACCGTGACACAGCACGGCAGCCATGCTGTATTTACGGCGACGGTGCCGGTGGACCTGGTGAAGCGGGCGGCCAGCGGGACTCCCTAGACAAACGTATAGCTGATCGTATAACCGATCCGATGTGCGATTTGTCATGTCGCTTGACACAACGGTATCGTTAACTAGAGAACCTTTCACCGCTATTGCCGCGGTGCGACATCCCCGATCGCCTCACTCCTTACTGGAGGAATGCATGTCTCGTACTACCAGCGCTTCACGCGTCCTGGGCCCTCTCCTCTTCCCTGCTCTCCTGCTGACTGTTCTTCCCGCGCTTGCGCAGAGCACCCATGTGGTCACAGGGCAGGCAGCCTTTACTGACTTCTCGAAAGAAAAGCCCGGAACGATGCGCAAGATCACGGTTGCCGACCTGCCTGTTCCTTACGCGACACAGTCGGTGGACAATGGGCCGGACCTGGTGGCGCGGCCTGCGGGTGCGATGCCCGAGGCGCCGGCGGGCTTCAAGGTGGAGCTTTACTCGTCGGATGTGAAGAGCCCACGGCTTATCCGCACCGCGCCTAACGGCGATCTGTTTGTGGTGGAGAGCGAGCCGGACCGCAGCGGCGATAGCGGCACGGTGAAGGTCCTTCGCGGTGTGGATGCGAGTGGCAAGGCAAAGCAGGTAGAGACATTCGCTACCGGTTTGAAGCAGCCCTTTGGACTGGCCTTCTATCCGCTGGGGCCGAATCCGAAGTGGATTTACATCGGCAATACCGACTCGGTGGTGAAATTCCCGTACAAGAACGGTGACATGAAGGCGACGGGGCCGTCGCAGGTTGTGGTGCCCGATCTGCCCGGCGGCGGACGGTTGCGCGGGGGCGGGCACTGGACGCGCGATGTTGTCTTTTCGAAGGACGGCACGCGGATGTTCGTCTCGGTGGGCTCGCACTCGAATGTGGATGATCCGGACACGACGCCCGCGGAGTTCCACCGCGCCGATGTGCTGGAGTTCACGCCCGAGGGGAAGTTCGTGAAGGTCTACGCCTCCGGCATTCGCAACTGCGTGGGCGAGGCGATCAATCCGATCACGGGGCAGCTCTGGTGCTCGACGAACGAGCGGGACGGCCTGGGCGACAACCTGGTGCCCGACTACATTACGCACGTGCAGGAGGGCGGCTTCTACGGCTGGCCGTGGTTCTACATGGGCAATCACCAGGACCCGCGGCATAAGGGCAAGCATCCGGAGCTGGCGAATAAGGTGATTGTGCCCGATGTCCTGCTGCAGCCCCACTTCGCTTCGCTGGAAATGACCTTCGACGAGAGCAGCAAGTTTCCTGCCTCGTACAAGGGGTGGGCTTTTGCCGCAGAGCACGGGTCATGGAATAAATCGAAGCGCGCCGGCTATGAGGTGATTGCTGTGCCCGTCGAGAACGGCAAGGCGACGGGCGCGTACCAGGACTTTCTGACCGGCTTTGTAAAGCCTGACGGGAATGTATGGGGCCGGCCGGTGGGCGTGACCTTCGGGAAGGATGGCGCGTTGTATGTCACCGACGATGGATCGAGTTCGATCTGGCGAGTGAGCTATACGGGCGCAAAGCAGGTGGCTGGTAAATAGCTTTGCTCACGAGGAATGGCAGGCGTCCGGCGCAACAGCCGGACGCCTTTTTCTTTCATCGCTGGCTCTTGCGTCCTGCCGCTACATCCGCATTGAAGCCAGCGGAGTGGCCGCGCGGCACGCTGAGGGATTTCCAGTTTGCGGACTGCAGATGCTTCGCCAGGAAAACGATCTGGCCAACGTGGTAGCAGTAGTGCGCGATCTGACGATTGATGGCCTGGACCACGGAATGCCGCTCGCCGCGGATGAAAGTGTCGCGTGAGAGATCGGCGTCGCTAAGCGGTTCGAGTGCGGTGAACATGCAGGCCCAGCCTTCGTCCCAGAGCTTCATCAGCTCTGCGCGTGTCGCGGGGGGCGTTTCGAATTCCGTGTCACGATGGCGGTCCGGTTTCTCGCCATCGGCCTCGGGAAAGCCCTTCCAGCGTGAGCGCATGTTGCCCGCCATGTGTTTCACGATGAGCGCGATGGAGTTCATCTCCGGGTCAAGCGTGACGCTGAGATCGGCGTCAGAGACCTGGGCCATAGCAGCTTCGCCTATCTTCTTGTAGTGGGCGAAAAGCGGGCGGACATCCTCGAGGTAGCTGGTTGTGAATTGGAGAGCCATTCCAGAGGATGTACCATGCCGGACATGCGCAAGGCCACCGTGCTTTCATCTGCCATTTTGTTCCTTGCTGTCTCCGCTTTCGCACAAAGTCCGTCCGAACGGCAGCTACAGGCTAAGGTCGCCGAGATCGCTGCGCAGCATCACGGTCAGGTGTCGGTCTTCGCCAAAGAATTGAAGACGGGCCAGACGGTCGCGCTCAAGGCCGACGAACCGGTGCAGACCGCGAGCGTGATCAAACTTGCGCTTCTATACGAGGCCATGGAACAGATTCGCGACGGCAAAGCGCATTGGGCCGACAAGGTGACATTGACGAAGGAGAATCAGACTGGCGGCTCGGGCGTGCTGGCCTTCTTCGATACGCCCCTGACACTGACGCTGAAAGATGTGTTGTCCATGATGGTGATCACGAGCGATAACACAGCGACGAATGTGGCGATTGACAAGATCGGCCTGGATGCCACGAATGCAGAGATGGGCCGGCTGGGTCTGAAGAACACATGGCTCTACAAGAAAGTCGGCAAGCCGGCCACCGAGCCGATGCCTGCGGATCAGAAGAAGTTCGGCCTGGGCAAGACGACGGCACGCGAGATGGGCGCGCTGATGCAGCGCATTGTGACCTGCCAGCTGGGCGATAGCACGGGGGCACCGACAGAAGCGGACCGCGCAATCTGCGGCGTGACGCTTCATATGCTTCGCTCGCAGTTTTATCGCGACGGCGCGCCGCGCTATCTGGAGCCGATCGACACCAGTGAAGAAGGCTCGGCGATCGCGGACAAGATCGGCGCGCTCGATGCGGTGCGCAACGATGTGGATGCGGTCGCGACGAAGAATGGCCTGATCATTCTTTCCATCTTTACCTGGGACAACAAGGACCAGAGCTGGACAGACGACAACGAGGCGTACATCACGACGGCGAAGATTGCGAAGGCGATCGTGACTACGTGGGCGCCGGGTGGACTGGATGTGAAGGCGTTTGAGCTGCCAGTGGCGAAGTAGTTTTTAGTCGTCCTTGGAAGCGGCATCCACTGGCTTATCCGGCTGCTGGTTGTAAATCTCCTCGACGCGCGCGAGCGTGTCGATCTCGTCGACCGGCTTGTCATCGCGGATGCGCATGATGCGGGGGAAACGCATGGCGAATCCACTGTTATGGCGCTCCGAACGCATCAGGTTGTTGAAGGCGACCTCCAGCACGATATTCGGTTCCACGGTGCGCCAGCCGCCGAAGTCTTCGAGTGTGTGCTCGTGGAAATATCTGGAAAGCCGTGCGATCTCGGCATCGGTCAGCCCGGAGTATGCCTTGCCTACGTTTTTGAGCGTCTCGCCATCGCGGACGGCGAAGGTGTAGTCGCTGAGAGTTCCGGCGCGCTTTCCGTGGCCGTACTCTGCGGAAGTGACGACGACATCGAGGGTGGCCAGCTCGCGCTTCAGCTTCAACCACGCCAGACCGCGACGGCCTGGTTGATAGACACTGGCCGCGGCCTTCAGCATCACCCCTTCATTGCCGCGGGCACGCGCGTCGACATAGGCCTGCTCCAGTTGCTCGGCGCTTGTGAGGCGCATTACTGAAGCGAGGACGAAACGCGCGAAGACTTTCTGCCTGGATTGCGGAGTGGCATCGGGTAGGCTGAAGAGCGCTCCCTGATTCTGCGATGCGGCTGCGGTCGGTGTACTGCTAATGACTGTCTGTGGCGCGTGGGCTGCATAAATGCTCTTCCAATGCAGCACGGCGAAAAGAGAGCGGCTGATCTAAAAAGAGCACACCGCTGGGCGGCTCTTCCATGCCGTTCTGGGACGATGCACCTCGAAAAAGCAGATCGAAGGCCATGAAGACGACCGGGGTCTGCTCCCGCATGGCAGCGGTGACGCGCTTGCGCCCGATGCGGTTCTGCAGCGACGAGAATGGTAGGGCGCGTTGTTCCGCTGCGGCTGGAATCTGCATTCCATGCCAGAATTTCTCCGTCGAGGATGAGGGGTTCGGTGACGTTCGCAAATGCTTCGGTGAGCTCAGGGAAACTGTGCGTCATGTCGTCGCGGCTGCGGGAGAAGAGCGCGACACGGCCGGGTTGCGAAGGATCGCCGCAGTGCAACTGGCAGCGGATGCCGTCGAACTTGTCCTGTACGTGAGCTTCGACGAGCAAGTTCGCCGGCGGCGGCTCGGATGTCGCGTGCTCTTTGTCTGGCTCTTCTATTTCTGGCGCCGGTTGTGCGCCGCCTTTGCCCTTCCGCTCGGCACGAATCTCTTCGGCGAATCGCGCCATCGCTTCCGGAACAGAATCGACAGGACTGGCGAGCATGAAGCCGAGCGGGTGGAAGAGCCGCATGCGCGCCTCATCGCAGCCGGTTCGCATGCGGCCAGCCGAACGACTTCGCTGAGATCGCCAAGCAGCATGACGGCGCGGCGCACCGCGACCAGATCGCGCTCCATCGCGACCGCGATCGCCTCTTCCACCTGCGCCTGCTTTACGCCGATGCGCATATCGCTAAGCATCAGCTTGATCAGGTACTTGGCTTCAAGCGGTGTCGCGCGGCCGAGCAGATCACGCAATAACGTCTGCCGCGGCGCAGTGCCCTTTGCCGCCGCGAGTTGGGAAAAGATCTCCGCTGCGTTGTCGATGGTCAGGGTTGCGCTTTCCGCGCCGCCTTTCTTCGCGAGCAGATCGAAGGCAGCCGCGCCCATGTCGCCGTGGCGCCGGTAGGCTTCGCGCATCGCGGCATCGCCGGCCTTGGTAAGCTCCTGCACCACCCGCCACAGGCTGGCGCCGCCGACGTTGAGCTGGCGACGATCTGTCTCCGGGAAGGGGGTTCCGGAGAGATAGAGCGCGGCGAGTGCGGCGCCCTCCACCGGCGCCTCACGCAGATAGTCCGCCATCCAGGCGCGCTTTTCGAGCTTTTTCGTCGTGCCGGCGAGCCGCTCACAAAGCGCGGCCCAAGGTTCTAGTTGGGTCATAGGTATTTGTTCGCCGGCCAACGTTGTAGATGCATCCGGGACGCCCTCGCGATACTCTAATAGCAGCGATGTTGCGCCTTATTCATTTTCCCGGACACCCTTCTCTAGCGGCTCCCGCCGCCATCGCTCATCTGCGCCTTCGCGTATCCCAAGTTTGCACTGAATTGCCGGCCTCTGTGGCCGAGGAGTCCCCGATGTTTGAACGCCTAGAACAGATTGCCGCCCGCTACGAAGAGCTGGGCCGCGAGATGGCCTCCGATGAGGTCGTCAACGATCACGAACGCTACCAGAAGGTAGCCAAGCAACACCGCGACCTGGAGCCCGTCGTCGAAACTTTCCGCGAATACCAGCTGACCAAGCAAGGCATTGCCGATGCGCAGGGAATGCTGGCGGAGAGCGACCCTGAGATCCGCGCGATGGCGCAGGATGAGCTGACGCAGCTGGAAGAGCGGCTGCCGAAGATCGAAGAAGACCTGAAGCTGAAGCTGCTGCCCAGGGACCCAAATGACGAGAAGAACGTCATCCTGGAAATCCGTGCGGGCACCGGCGGAGACGAGGCTTCGCTGTTTGCGGCAGAGGTTTTCCGAATGTACTCGCGCTTTGCCGAGCAGCATCGCTGGAAGGTGGAGGTGCTGTCGTCGTCGGAGTCGGGAGTTGGCGGGTTGAAGGAAGTGATCGCCATCATCGAGGGCGACCGCGTCTATTCGCAGCTCAAGTACGAATCCGGCGTGCACCGCGTGCAGCGGGTGCCAGCTACGGAGACGCAGGGGCGTGTCCATACGTCGGCGGTTACTGTCGCTGTGTTGCCGGAAGCCGAAGATGTTGACATCAAGATCGAGGCCAAGGACCTGCGCATCGACACCTTCTGCTCCTCAGGGCCGGGCGGACAGTCTGTGAACACGACCTACTCCGCTGTGCGCATCACGCACCTGCCCACTGGCACCGTGGTGAGCTGCCAGGACGAGAAATCGCAGATCAAGAACCGGGAGAAGGGGATGCGGGTGCTTCGCGCGCGACTCTACGAGGTCGAGCAGGAGAAACAGCAGGCCGCGCTGGCGCAGGAACGGAAGCAGCAGGTGGGCTCCGGGGATCGCTCGGAAAAGATTCGCACTTATAACTTCCCGCAGAACCGGCTGACGGACCATCGCATCGGCCTGACACTGCATCAGCTTGCCGAAATTATGGAGGGGCGCCTGCAGCCGGTGATCGATGCGGTGGTGGCGCACTTCCAGGCGGAGCGATTAAAGGCTGATACAGCGAACGTCGCTTGATAGTCGTTTCCCCGAGCTCGCCGTAAAACTGCTGTCACCATGCGGCTTACGCGATCGTTCAGCGGGACACGGAACACCCATGACTCGATGGAATCGACGGACGGAGCACAGGCGAACTACGTGACGGTCGCCGTCGCCACCGGCGTCATCGTCTCTCTGTCGTTACGCTTCGGCAACAGATCACTGATTTCCTGAAAGTGCTGAAGACCCGGTAACTGCGTGTGGCCTGATTCCGAGGCGGGCCACGCTTCCCTTCCATTGAGAACGAATCGACACCGGACGCATCCATCCAGACACCCGATTTGCCCTGCGGTCATTTTCGCGAAAAGATAGGGTCGATGCTTCGACCTTTGCTCTGTCTTGCTGCTCTTGCTATCTCCGCCTCAGCCCAAGCTCAACTTGCGCCGCCGCTCTCCTACGAGTGCCATCGCACTACAACGCCTATCCATATCGACGGAAAGCTGGACGATGCGGCATGGCAGAAGGCGCCGTGGACCTCTGACTTTGTCGACATCGAAGGCGCATCCAAGCCGCTCCCGCGCTTTCGCACCCGCGCCAAGATGCTGTGGGACGATAAGTATCTTTACATTGCTGCTGAGCTTGAGGAGCCAAACGTAACCGGCACGCTGACGAAGCACGACTCTGTCATCTTCAAGGACAACGACTTTGAGGTTTTCATCAAGCCCCTGCCCCAAACGGAGAGCTACTACGAATTCGAGATCAATGCCCTCAATACCGGATGGGACCTCTTCCTGCCGAAGCCGTATAACGAAGGGGGAAGAGCGGACAACAGCTGGGACATCGAGGGTCTAAAGACCGCTGTCGCAGTTCAAGGGACACTGAATCATCCCGGCGATACGGATCACGGCTGGACGGTTGAGATCGCGTATCCGCTGGACGCATTTGGGTCACGGCAGCATGTGCCGCCACCGCAGAAAGGCACGGTGTGGCGCATCAACTTCAGCCGCGTGGAGTGGAAGCCCGGAAATCCGAAGGAAGATAACTGGGTGTGGTCGCCGCAGGGCGTGATCAACATGCACGTGCCGGACCGCTGGGGCTATCTGCACTTCCGTTAGCTCGGAAGATTCTTTTGTAGGCCAATCCCGACAGGCCAATGATGGCGACGGAGTTCCGCATCGCGCGACTGCCCTCGGTCATCCACTATCTGCGATGATCATGACCACGAACAGCTGTCAGGCGCTCCAGAATCCGATATGGCATGCGGCGACCACGCGGCAGCGACATCTTGCGTATGGCGAGGGATTGGCGCGGCGGTATGACGCCGATGTTGTCCCACTGGCCGCGATAGCGGACCACTCGGATGCAGCAGTGGCTGCGCTGACCGCCATCGTGAATCCTGGCGAGCAAGTGTGGTTCTTTGAAGAGCCGCCGCGGCTCGATCCAAGCGAATGGCGCGAGACAAGGCGCATTCCCGGCTTCCAGATGGTATGCGATGCGCTTCCGCCGGCGACGCGCGCGGATAGCGGACCGGCGAGCGTGATGCTAGATCCCGTGGCGGATGCAGCGGCGATGAACGCGCTGAAGGCCGTAGCTTTTCCAGGCTTCTTCGGTATGCGGACACCCGAGATGGGGCGCTATCGCGGGATCCGGATCGATGGCGAACTGGCGGCGATGGCGGGCGAACGGCTGGCGCTCCCCGGCTATCGCGAGGTGAGTGCGATCTGCACGCATCCGACTCACCTGGGACACGGATACGCGCAGCGGCTGACGCGCGAGGCGACAGAGGCAATTCTCGCCGATGGCGATCTTCCCTTCCTGCATGTCGCGGATGGGAACGGGGCTGCGATCCATATTTATGAGCAGCTTGGGTTCCGGCGCTGCGCGGATGCGGTCTTCGTACAGATCGAGCGAACCGGCCGCTAACCGCAAAGCAAAAGGCTGGTGATTGAAATCACCAGCCTCTTTGCTTTATTCCATTGCGCTTATGCCAGCGCAGCCGTCTTGTTCGTCGCAATCGCCGATACCTTGAAGCGTTTCATGGTGACGGCCAGCTTGCGCTCGATCCGCTTCACATCGTTACGCTCTTCCGGCATGACGAACGTATGCGCCGTGCCGCTGCGCGAGGCACGCCCGGTGCGGCCGACGCGGTGCACGAAGTCTTCCGGCTCCTTGGGCATGTCGTAGTTGACCACGTGTGCGACGTGCGGCACGTCGATGCCGCGCGCTGCCACGTCCGTCGCCACGAGCACGCGGTTGGCGCCATCGGCAAAGCTCTTCAGGGCAGCTACGCGCTGCGCCTGGGTGCGATCACCATGAATGCGCGCCGCATTGTGGCCTACGCGGCTGAGTCGGTTGGCCAGCCGATCTGCGCCATGCTTGGTGCGGGTGAAGACGAGGAAGCTTCCCTCGTGGCTGCTGAGCAGGTGTTCCAGAAGCTCCGATTTCTTGTCCTTCGAGACCTCGAAGATCTGCAGCGCGACGTTGTCGGCGGGCTTCAGTTCGGTCGAAATGTCGATGCGCACCGGGTCCTTCAGGTAATCGCGCGTGACATCCCGCATCTCCGGATTCAGCGTCGCGGAATAGCAGAGTGTCTGCCGGTCCGCGCGAAGCTTCGAGACGATGCGCTTGATGGAGGGCTTGAATCCCATATCGAGCATGCGATCGCATTCATCGAGGACGAGCACTTCGACTCCGTCCAGCTTGACCAGCTTGCGGTCGAGGAAGTCTTCGAGGCGTCCCGGAGTTGCGACGACCAGACGCACACCCCGGCGGAGAGCGTCGAGTTGCGGGCCTTCGGCGAGTCCGCCGACGACCAGCGCCGCACGGATGCGACCTTCGGGCATGAGTTGCCGGTAGACCTTCTCCACCTGCATGGCCAGCTCGCGCGTGGGCAAGAGGACAAGTGCGGTGATTTGCTTCGACGGCTGCTTCTGCAGGCGTTCGATGATGGGCAGCATAAAGCTTAGCGTCTTGCCGGTGCCGGTCTGCGCCGTGGCCAGCACGTCGCGGCCTTCGAGCGCCGGAGGAATCGCCCCGGCCTGGACGGGCGTGGGCGTAATAAATTTCGCCGCTGCGAGGCGCTTCTGCAGGTCGGACGAAAGTGGTATTTCAGAGAATAGTTTCAACTTAGGTTCCTTGTTTTCATTCGCGGCCATCGCGGGATACACGTCGAGCGTGCGGCGCGATGCCGGGATATGCTCGCCACAGTTCTGTCCGATCGCGTGTCGTTCTTGAAGAGAACGATCGACGGGCAGCGAGCTTGCTCAAAAATGTGCGTAAGGAAAAACGGCGGGACTTGATGGGTCACTCAGGCGGGCGTTGTTTTGCCGGCCTCCGCTCTTGCCGAACGATCCTATGCGTCGAGAACGCCGGATGGCCTTCCTGACTCCATCTACGCGACACGCTGTAGAAGGCAACGCTTCAGCTTCGGGCTAGGCCACTCACCGGAGCGGCACAGGCCAGCATACTGGCCTCATTCGGGATGCGTATCGCATCACCCTTCGGAAGCGTTACAGGCATTATAGCATTTGATGGGCCCGACCAATCGATGACTACTTTCGCGGAAGCTATAGAGAGCGCAACGGCGTTGCTTGCGCCGAGCGCAACAGCGCGGCGCGATGCGGAACTACTGCTGCTGCACGTGGCCGGAATCACACGCGCAGACCTGCTGACGCATCCGGAGCGTGAGCTTACGGAGCGGCAGAGCAATCACTATCAGGCCGCCATTACTCGCCGGGCACACCATGAGCCGGTACAGCACATCCTCGGCAAGCAAGAGTTCTACGGCCGCGAGTTCATCGTGAACCGGCTGGTGCTGATCCCACGGCCTGAGACGGAACACGTTGTGGAAGCGGCGCTGGCGATTCGTCCGGAACCAAAATCCATTCTGGACATCGGCACGGGCTCCGGCATTCTGGCCATTACCCTGGCACTGGAGTTGCCGTATGCTACCGTGACGGCGATGGATATCTCGCCTGCCGCGCTTGCCGTTGCGCAGAAGAATGCGCAGCAGACGGGCGCCGGGGAGCGGGTCCGGTTCGTCATCTCGGATCTGTTTGCCGCGCTTGGCGACGAGCGCTTCGACTGCATTGTTTCTAACCCGCCTTACATAGCGACAAGCGAGGTGCTGGAGCCGCAGGTGCGCGAGTACGAACCTGCGACGGCGCTCTATGCCGGTGAGGATGGGTTGGCCATCTATCGCCGGCTGATTCCAGAGGCGACCAAGCATCTAGCGCCGGGCGGGCATCTGCTGCTGGAGATTGGGCACGGACAGCGCGATGTGCTAGAGCAGTTGCTGGCGGGCAGCGGATTTGAGGACATTCGCTTTGTGGACGATCTGCAGGGGATTCCGCGCGTCGTTATCGGGCGAGCGAAGCCATGAAGCGCCTAAAGCTGCCGGTGGCTTTTTCTATAGAAGAGGTTTAGCCCATAGCGAGATTTCTTCCTCGAATCGATATGGGCTTCGCCTTATTCCGAGCGGAGGGCCTCCATCGGTTGGACATTCGCGGCGCGGCGAGCCGGGATGAGCGCCGCGAGAATGGCGACCACGACCATCAGCAGCACGACGGCCGCGAGCGTTAGCGGGTCCGCAGCCGAGACGGCGAAGAGTTGGCTGCGCAGTGCGCGTCCCATCAGGATTGCGCACGGCACTGCAACGACGATGCCTATCACGCCGAGGCGCACCATCTCCTTGACCACAAGGCTGCTGATGGCGAGCCGGGATGAGCCCAGCGCCATGCGGATGCCAATCTCGCGCGTGCGCTGGAGGGTGGTGTAGGAGAGCACGCCGTAGAGCCCGACGCCGGCCAGCAGAGCAGCGAGTGCACCGAAGGCAAGCGCCAGCACCTCGATCATGCGCTCGTTCGCAATGCTCTGCTCCACCTGCTCATCCATGGTGCGCAGGTCGCCAACCGTCAGTCCCGGGTCAATGGATCGTATGGCCGCGCGCACGGTGGCAAACATCTGCTGGGGCGGCGTCGCAGTCCGGAGATAGAGATAAAGCCGTCCGCGGTCTATATCTGCCTGTCCCAGTGGCCTGAATAGAGTGGGAATACTCGGGTCGCGCAGATTGCTGTGACGGACATCGCGCGCCACGCCGACGATCGTCATGTATTGCAGCTTATCGTCGCCACCGCCGCGCGCCACCCGGGCACCGATGGCTGCAGCAGGATTTTTGAAGAAGTGCCGCACGAAGGTCTCGTTGACAATTGCCACCGGCTGGCCGGTTGCACTGTCTGCTTCGGTAAAGGTCCGGCCCAACAGCATTGGCACTTGCATGGTGTGGAAGTAGTCCGGATCGACGACCGGCTCTTCCACGTCGAAGTCTTCGTTTGCGGGCGGCGTATATCCGGAAACAGTCACGTTTCCGTTGTGGCCGGTGTCTGCGAGCTCAGGATCGTCGGTTGCGGTCGCGGCGAGGACGCCGGGCAAGCTGCGCATGGTGGCGATCACCCTCTCGCTGAGTGGAGTCACCTGCGGCTGGGGATAACCGGCCAGCACAGGGTCGACGTGAAAGACGACCAGATGCGTGGTGTTGAATCCCGCGTTGACATGGCGCAGATTCTGAATGGTGCGCACAAAGAGGCCCGCGCCAACGAGCAACAGAACGCTCAATCCTATCTGCAGTGAGACCACAACACGCCTCAGGCCGAGCACTCCACCGGTGGCGGTGGCGGCCTTCTGCTTGAGCGAGGTCACCAAGTCAGGGCGCAGCAACTGGATGGCTGGCGCGAGGCTGAAGAGGAGGCTGACACCGAGCGCCACGGCAAAGCCGAAGATGAAAAGCCGCGCGTCGATCTTGGCGTGGAAGGCCATAGCTCCGTCAGCTCCGGCGATCTGACGCAGGAGCAAACGCATCGCTCCGGGCGCCAGCAGCAGGCCGGCGGCGCCGCCCAACAGGCCGATGAGTGCGCCTTCAATCAGGAGTTGCTGGAGTATGCGACCTGATCGCGCTCCCATCGCGTAACGCACGGCAAACTCCTGCACACGCGCGGCCGCCCGCACCAGCAACAGACTGGCCACGTTGACTGCGGCGAGCAACAGTACGAGGAGCGCCATCGCCATCACTGCCAGCAGCGGCGTTTCCAGCGAGCTACGGCTGTAAGAGAGTCCGCGCGCGCCGGGCTCGATGACGAGGCGGCTATGGGTTAGAAAATCGGCGACAAAGTTCTGCGAACGATGGCCGAGCACCTTCAACTCGCTGGCGCGCAGTGCGTGCCACAGCGGCGCGACGCCTGCCTCGGCCTGCGGGATGGTCTCGCCGTCGCGCAGGCGGCCGAGGATGTTCATCCAGCGATCGGTGTGGTCGGTGAGCCGCTTGCCTTTGCCGGAAATTATTGTGTCGAGCATGGACATGGGCACGAACAGGTCGGGCGTCTGGCCCCAGACCGCGCTCTGGAAATTTTCCGGCGTCACGCCGATGACTTCGAAGCTGTGGCCGTTCAGTGCGAGGGTCTTGCCGACAACATTCGGATCGGCGCCGAGATGTGTGGCCCAGTAGCGATGGCTCAGAACGGCGACCGGACTGGCTCCGGGCGCGATGTCGTCGGTCTGCGCGAGCACCCTGCCAAGCGCGGGCTTTACGCCAAGGACGGAGAAGTAGTTACCGCTGACGATTTCGGCGTCGCTGATCTCGGATGTGCGATCATGCGCGATACCCACCGAGGCCGGCGAGGTAGCGATGAGACCGCTGAAGACCTTCGCCTGATCGCGCAGGTCGCGATACATGGGATACGAGAAGGACTTCTCCTCACCCGCGCCATGATCGCTGCTATGCCCTTCCCACGCCTTGCCCGGCGCGCTGAGCACGACGAGCTGCTCCGGCTTTTCGACCGGCAGCGCGCGCAAGAGCGCCTGGTCGAGCAGCGAGTAGACCGCGGTGTTGGCCCCGACGCCGAGCGCCAGCGTCAGAACGGCGGTGAGCACGAAGCCTGGCGAGCGGCGCATCTGGCGTAATGCGAAGCGAAGATCCTGGATGAAGTTCCTCAAGCGGTCCTCCGAAATGGCACAGAAATCCAGGATGGTACATGCAATCCGCACGCCAGCCGCAAGCGCTTGATTTGCCGTTCTCGATCGTGGCCGGGCGCCCGCGTCCTGTCCACTCCCGGACAGCCGAGTCCGGCATTGGACAGCGATGCAGTGTCGTCGTACCGCGAACAAGCATCTGTGCGGGACGCGGCGGCCGTGTTAGAACGGCATCTCGCGTGCATCCTGATCGGGGGGAGATTTGCGCCTATGCTCCACTCTCTGCGCTATGCGCTTCGCCAGCTCCGCAATAGCCCGGGCTTTGCCGCCACCGCGATTCTGACGCTGGCGCTTGGCATCGGGGCCACCACGGCGATCTTCAGCATCCTGGATGCCGTGTTGCTTCGGCCTTTGCCTTTCCCGCATCCGGACCGGCTGGTGGCTGTTGCGGTGCTTCCCGACGAGATCGTCTCCGCCCCCACGATGCATGACTGGCAGGCGCGCAGTCACAGCTTCCAGTCCATTGCCGGGTATCGCGGCTGGGCACCCACCGTCCAGTCGTCACTGGGGAGCCATGTGGGTAATGTCGTGGAGGTGACGCAGAACTTCTTCGCGACGCTCGGCGCCAGCTTCGAGCTTGGCCGTGATCTGCCGCAGACCGGCAATGAGCGCGACTGCACGTCTGCGGTCGTCGTCAGTGGCGCGTTCTGGAAGCGGCTCGGCGGCGGATCCTCGCTTGGCGCACGCACGATCCAGATGGACCGCCGCACCTACCAGATCGTCGGCGTCCTGCCGCTCTCGCAGCCCGTCGAGGGCTCCTATTCCCTCAATCAGCCGGAGATTTTCGTCCCCACCAGTTGCGATCCATGGTCGCGCCCCGCCAATCGCGGTTCGAACGGTTACTGGGCGATCGGCCGCCTGCGTCCGGGCGTTCCGATCTCCGAGGCAGCCGCCGACCTTGGACGCGTTCAAGCCACGCTGCGGAAGGATTTCCCAAACGATTACGTCGGCTCCGCGGGAGGAACGCCGGCCGTGATTCCGTGGATCACGAAGCTTACCGGAGCGGAGACAGGACCGGCGCTCTACTCCACGCTTGCGGCGTGCACCCTGCTGCTGCTGATTGCGTGCGCGAATCTCGCCAACCTGCTGCTTGCGCGCAGCGTGCGGCGCCGCCACGAGTTCGCCACGCGCGCCACCCTGGGGGCCAGCCTGGGCCAACTGCTTCGGCAATTGCTGGTGGAGAGCGCCGTTTTAGCCTTTGCCGGAGCAGCGGCGGGCATTGCGCTGGCCTATGGAGTGCTGCGCCTGCTGCTCGAGGCTCGCGCGCTGCACCTGCCGCGGCTGGCACATGCCTCGATCAGTCCCAGTGTGCTGGCGTTCGTGATATTGGTCACCACGGTGGTGACAGTATTGCTCACGCTGCTGCCCGCCATGCGCACGCTTCGTGCCGACCTGGTGCGCGATCTTGCCGGGTCGGGCCGCAGCTCCGGCGGTGGCAGCCTGCGTCGTATAGGACGTGTGCTGGTTGCCGCGCAGATCGCCTTCACCTTCGTACTGGTAGCCTGTGCGGGATGGACTGTTTCGAGCGTGTACACGCTGCTGCATCAGCCGCTCGGCTTCGAACCCGATCACCTGCTGATGGCCGGCGTTGATATCGACAGCACGAGCGTGACGCCGCGCTACAACGCACAGCAAACGAACCTCTTCTTCACCCAGCTGATTGAGCGGCTGCGGCAACTACCCGGAGTGGTCAGCGTTGGCGCAACCAATCACCCGCCCCTGGGGAATGCGGTGAACCGCTATGACTTCTGCTCCGACGTGCGTGCGGAGCACTGCCTGCAGCAGACTACGCTCAATCCGGACTCGTATCACGTAACCCCCGGCTACTTCTCGACGGTCGGCCAGACGATCCTCGAAGGGCGCGACTTTACCAGTGCTGACGACGGCTCGCGTCACGTGGCTGTCGTGAACCGGCTGCTTGCCGAGCGGGAGTGGCCGGGTGAGAGCGCCATCGGCCACCGCGTCAAGACCGGCGAGCTGAACGCCTGGGCGACGGTCGTCGGCGTAGTCGACAACGTGCACAGCTACGATCTGGAGTCGGCTCCCGGCCCCGATCTGTATCTGCCGGAGGCGGATAATCCACAGACCGCCGAGGTCTTCGTGATCCGCACCAGCGGCGATCCTGCGCTGCTGGCGCACACGGTGCGCCAAATGATCCGGGCGCAGCACTCCGACCTTGCGCTCTACCATCTCCGCACGATGTCCGAGGAGATGGCGAGCGAGGTGGAGCTACGGAGCTTCCTGATGCAGGTGGCGGCGGGGTTTGGCGGGCTGGCGCTGTTCCTGGCGATTCTGGGGACTTATGGATTGCTGGCTTATGAGGTGTCGCTGCGGGAGAAGGAGATTGGGATTCGGCTGGCGCTGGGGTCTTCGCGAAAGGCGATTGTGCAGTTGCTGGTGGGGCAGGAGTCGCGGTGGGTTTTTGTCGGGGCGGTGGCCGGGCTATGCGGGGCGGTGTTGGCGGGGTATGGGCTGCGGGCGCAGTTCTACCAGGCGGGTGCGGCTTCCGTGCC
Organism: uncultured Acidobacteriaceae bacterium; assembly: GCA_963758545.1. GTDB lineage: Bacteria > Acidobacteriota > Terriglobia > Terriglobales > Acidobacteriaceae > KBS-83. Next base: position 896,028 of record CAVWVY010000004.1, read on the forward strand.
GGTGCTGGCTGGATCGCTGGTGCTGCTGGTGCTTCCTTCGCTGATTGCCATTGCGCTGCCGGCACGCCGGGCGGCGCATCTCGATCCGGTGGAGACGCTGCGCGCGGAGTAATCCGGAATCAGGCGCGTGCGCGGGAATTACGCGTGAGCAGATCGAGCTGGGTGCAGGTGTGGGTGGTTTCGGCCTGCTCGAGCGAGTACTCGTTGTGCGAGGAGGCGATGGCGCGGTGGCAGCGGAGACATATCGAATCGCTGGTGCCGTCGTAGTTGGCGACATGCTGGAAGGAGAATCGGGTGGTGAAGCGGAAGGATGGGAGGGCTTGGGTGGCCACGAGCTGGCCTCATTTTCTGCGGCGGAACGACCTGCGACGCTGATTCGAGTCTACGCGCTGTTGGCGAGGAAGTCGCCGGGAATCGGGCACTCAGCTTCGGGAGCGGGCGCGATCCAGGTCTGCGGCGCGGCATTCCGGAAGTAAATCTATGTCGGCTGCGACGCGCGGATCGGGATGATTCGGCACGTTTTGGATACGACGTCAGCGATGGGCAGATCCTGACACGCCATGGAGCCGTATTCGTATCGATCTTCGACCCACAGGTGGAGATCGATGAGGGCGCACGTGTGGTCGCCTTCTGTAAGTGAAAGCTGAGAGGGGTCGGTGGCGGTGGCTACGGTTCTACAGCATCGGAGGCATATCGAATCCCAGGTCCCGTTGTCGTTATGCCTATGGGCAAATCCGGAAGGATTTCGGTAGGCCATACGATGGCCTCCTTTCAACGCCGGGAAAATACAGGCCACGACTTCTTTCGATTCCGTGGCCAAAGATATTGCATCCCGTTCAAGATCTATTTGGCCTGAACTGACGGGATGCGTCTGTTCAATATTGACCGGCAGACCTGAATCCTGATTTTTTGGGGTTTGTTATGCGCGAACGGCTGCTTGGACAGCTAGCTCTGCGGCATCAGGTCGGGGGCGGGGACGGTCTCTTGTTGCGACGCGGTGGTGGCGGATTCGTGGCGCTGGCGCAGGGGGTGCGGGGCGCTGGTGCGGGAGTGGAAGTGGACGGACTTTTCGAGCAGGCCCGAGATGCGCTCCATTTCGAGTTGGATGGCGGCGGTGGTGATGCGCCAGTGGTCTCTGCTGCTCATGGTGAATTTATCGCATGAGCAGGAGGCGGATGGCGATGCCACGGGAGACGCATTACTGAAGGGATTCCGGTGACCAATCTGGTTCCTAATTGGGGCTTTTGTACCGTTACCGTGCTTCAGAAACTCTTACTCATGCTCATCGTTTTCCACTGAGCAGCAACTCGACGAAACTCACTTCGCTTTTCGGCGCGGCAGCGCTTTCTTTCCCGCGCCTGATCTCTTCGTTTCTGTCTGCGACATCCTTACCGTGCTGTTGCGGAGCGAGGGGGAGGCCGGCCTCGTCGTAGGTGACGCTGCGTACGGCGTTGAAAGAGGAGAAGCGCATGTGCCGGGTATTGGCCGAGGCAACCTGGAGCGCGTAGAGGAGGAGGCCGGCACGTTTGGTGTCGATGCGATTGGCGGCGAGCGCCTGTGCGACATCGATGAGCGCAAGCTGGATGGAGACGGGATCCTCGAGGGGCGGCAGGTCGAGAACGCTGTTCTCCGGGAGGTTTTGTGCGGCCGGATTTGTTTTATCCCACCCTTCGCTGCGCTCAGGATGGGGCACCCTCAGATCGTTCGCGGGATAGGTGCCGTAGTCGACGGTCTCGGAGCCGGCTTCGGGCTGCTCGGTGTTCTCATGCGGAGCGGGGCGTGCGGCGAAGCGGCCATCTGCACCGCGGCGGTTGTGGCGGAAGGTGCTGCGCTGCTGGACCTGAGAGTGGAAGTAGCACCAGTTGCTGTCCTTGAGTGCGGGCAGATCGCATCTGCCTCCTGAGGCGTGAATATATCGACATTCCCGATACATGGAATTCCTTTCAAACGGTGCGCGTAGCGTGGTCGGCTCACCGGACCCCCTCCCCCCTCTCCGGACCGGAAATTAGAGGCTAACTTGCAGACAGCAAAGGGTGTTACGGCGCTCCGGACCGGGTAAGTCCGGCGATCTAAAGGAGTTACGGCTAAAGATTTCTTAACAAAGGATTTAGTCAGGCGATTTTTTTTTGCCGGGAAAAGCAAAAAAGCCACCGAAGCGGTGGCTTTTTATGATTCGCACTTCAATGGATGGAGTGCTCTATTTCCAGAGTAGCAAATGGAGGGAAATTAACTGGCAAAATCTTGATGCAAACGGGGAGCGCGCGTCCCAAAGCGGGAATGCTTACTCCTTGAAGAGGTGCGAGGCGTGAGTGATGGCGGCGCCGGCGCGCATGGCGGCGGCGACGGCGGCGGTTTCGGCGAGCATGGGATCGGTGGCGCCGGCTTTGCGGGCGGCCCTGAGGTGGAGCTCGATGCAGTAGGGACACTGCGTGGTGAGGGCGACGGCGACGGCCATCAACTGCTTCTGCAACTCATCGAGCGACCCGGCGGTGAAGGCGGCCTTGTCGAAGGCCCAGAAGGCTTTCATCTGATCGGGTGCGTTCTCGTCCAGCTTTTTGAGCTGGGTGAGATTTTTCATATCGAACATGGGTGTCTCCTTGGTTTTTTGATCGCAGTTGTTGGGTGTGCGCGACGAGGAAAGGTTACAGGCTGGGCACGATTTCGGGATACAGGGGCGATGACATTTGGCGAAATCCTCGAAGATGGATCGGGAAAATGCAAACCCGGAACAGGCGGGATTCCCGGTGCGACGTGCGGAGCGGTCCTACTTGGGACGCGTCGACTCTTCGGTTTCGCGCGTGCAGCTTCTGTACTGCTGTTACTGGGGCTCCGCTTGCCGCTTGCCCCGGACTCGTGTGTTTTTTGCCAATTCGTACTCTTCGTGCGACAGGAAAATGGAATCAACAAGCCTACTGCATGTCGATGCGAGCCGCGCCAAGACGGCTAACTGTTCGCGGCAGTGCACGTTGCTGGTAGGTTTTGGGTAGTTGATGGCATGGTCTGCTTCGCCCCAAACTTCGTCAGCGAGAGTGCGGACTTGGATTTCGCAAGTAAATGTCGTCTTCCGATTTGGTTCTATGACATAGTGAACACTCGAATACATGGTATCTTTGCTCTCTTTAGTTTTCATGCCAATCGATTCGAAATATGTCCGAGACTCTGTATCCCACACTCGCGCAATCGGGCCCTCCGTTATCTTGTAGATCGCTTCATCGAATCGCGCCTGCAAAGCGGCGTCAATATCTCTAATTTGCCGCGTGTGGAGATGAAGTATTCGATAACCGGCAAGATCATTGATTTTCGAAAACAGATTGTCGCAATCTATTTCGAACGCCTCGCCCCTTTGCCTGCATTTTGTGGCTTTTCCTTCCAGTTTGTCCTTCAGATGTTCAGGGTCTTTCGTTCGCCACTTAAATGAGTGGACCAGCCGCGTGATGTCTTTGTCGTTGGAAATGTGCCCGTGAAGCTGCTCGAGAATTAGATTGAAGTCGCCGCGATGCTTTTGATAGTGCTCGACCATTTGCTTAATTCGGGCAGCATCGGGATGCGCCGACTTTCTTGTAGGCATCAGTGGCTGGCCCTGTCGATGATTTTTTGCGCGATATCTTTGAATGCAGCGGCCGCCTCTTGTCTCTGCTCCTGCGTTCCTGCATTGACGTCCCTCATCGGAACACCTTGAACTTGAGACTCATTCGCAATCGTGTTGAATTCTTTAATTTGGCCTAGCCGGCTCGCAACGACATCCTTGCTCTTATGCTCTAGGCCCAGTTTCCTGAGCGGGGTCACAATTTCGGACTGTATTCTCCGTTCAATTCTGTGGAGATATTGAGCGTACCCGCCAGCTATTACGCCCCTGTAAACCTTGAACCGTTGAGGGATGTGACCCATAAACCTTGGCCGTCCGGGAAGAATAGGTATATCGTCCGGTGCAAGCTGCGCGATCCGAGTCCAATCCGAGATCCAACTCGTGAGCGCTCTGCCAAGTGTCGTAAGCGCACGAAGCGAGAACAAGTCACAAGCTGCGGGAACGATAAGCCAGTCACAGTCGAGGACTATGACTTTATTCAGGGGGCCGATATTCGGGCCGCAATCAAAAAAAACATAATCGATATCGTGACTTGTTGAAACTTCATTGACTAGTGTGCTGATCGCGGCGGTACCACGAAAACCACGAACGCGTCTCTGAAAGCATTCATTCCACATCCCACTCAGGTCTTGCTCGAATTCTGAGAGCCTGATATCCCCGGGGATGAGGTAGGCGTTCTTGATTCCTAGTTCGACAGGCTCTATGAATTGCACGTCCCCCATTGCTTCGTGTAAGGGAGAAAGAGCCGACCAGAGCGTGCGCCCGCTTTCATCGTCTGAATGCTCAAGGAGATCATCGAGTACGTTCTCCTCTAGGAGATATGAACTCAGATTACATTGCGGATCGGCGTCGACTAACAAAATCTTCTTGCCCAACCTAGCCATTGCGGCGGCGATATTCACCGTGAGCGTGGTCTTTCCTACTCCGCCTTTGTGGTTGAATATGACGATGCGTTTTGCTTGATGGCGTGGTGAATGCTTCTTATTCGCTGTCACTTGTCGATCCCGATGTGAGCGCGTTGGCCCTCTTTGCGCGACGCCTTGGTCTTGCATTCAGCATCGCTGCCTTCGCCGCATCCCTCTCAGGTAGCGCTTGGACAAATAATTCCCCGGCAGCACTTAATTGTTTATTTCCTTTGTTCACTGAGATGAGATAGCCCGACCTTGTTGCGTTGTCGACCGCGACAGCGGCATTCGAAAACTTCGGCTGAGCCGCTTCGACATTTAATTTGCTGAGGTCAAGCGTTTTGAAATACGGCGTCTGGCGGTAGTGGCTTAGGTAGAACGCCAAACATGCGATCTTTTCAACGTCTGTTTGCGGGCGCTTTTGAAGAATAAACTCCTTCGCATTTGGGACACGTTCGGGTCTCAGATTCGACACCTACCATGAGGGGCGCGAAATCAGACGCAGCTAAGGTCTTTTGTCCCTTATGGACATTCAAATCGAAAAAGGTAATCAGTGTGCTGACCAGCCTCTCCCTCCCGAGGGGAGATATTGCATTCATCTTGCCTAAGATGTCAGTAAGCACTTCAACCGGAACGTGATCGTCCCCATCCTCTTGGCGAATCGACGCATGTAGTTTGTCAGTCATAAAAGCAGCGCGTAGATATGGTACATCGACTTAGCTGCACCCACTCGTGCTACCGCAGCTCATGCATCTGTAGCAGCTTCCGTTTCGTACCATGATGGCGCCGCAGGTGTGGCAGGAGGGGGCGTCGCCCATGTCGTAGAGGTCTTTCATGGCGTTGGCGACATGAACGGCGGGCTTCGCGGCTTCGGCTGGTTGCGGGGGCGGCGAGGGCGCTCGAGGCCGAGAGGTCTCCGATGATGCCTTCTACCGGGATGGCTGCGGCTGCGGTGGCGCCTCCGGACATGCTGAAGAGGGAGAGCTGGTGTCCGGAGAGGAAGCGTAGCTGGAGCCAGCGGAAGATGTAGTCCATGATGCTCTTGGCGTAGCCGATCTGTTCGTTGCCGGTCCAGCCGGAGGGCTCGAAGCGGGTGTGGGCGAACTTTTCGACGAGGACGCGGAGCGGGACGCCGTGCTGGAGGGCGAGGGAGACGGCGGTGGCGAAGGAGTCCATGAGTCCGGAGACGGTGGAGCCTTCCTTGGCCATGCGGATAAAGATTTCGCCGGGCTCGCCGGAGGGGTAGAGGCCGACGGTGATGTAGCCCTCGTGGCCGGCGAGGGAGAATTTGTGGGTGAGGGAGGCGCGCTCCTCGGGGAGACGGTGGCGGATGGCCTTGGGGGGCTTGTTCTGATCGGCGAGGTCAGGGAACTGCGCGTTCGGCGACACGCTCGCCTGCGGCGAGCCATAGGTAGTGGCGAGAGCAGGCATGGCCGGAGTCGCGCCGATGGCGCTCACATCGTTTGCCGGTTTGCCAGCGGCGGCTTTGATGATGGCGGCTTCGAAGGCCTGGGCGGCGGCGGCGATGGATTTGGCGGAGACTTCGAGGCGGTCGGAGACCTTGTGGGTGAGCGAGGCTTCGAGGGTCTTGAGGTCGGCGGCGAACTCGGGGGAGCGGGTGTCGACGCCGGCGGCGAGCGAGGTGAGGACGCGGTCGGCGGCGGCGGAGATTAGAGGATCGCTGACTTTCTTCTTTTCGTCCTGGCTGGTGTTGAGGACCTGGACGCCCTTCGATCCGTCGCGATAGATGGCGACGGCTTTGAGGCCGAGACGCCAGGCTTCGACGTAGGTCTCGGCGATGTCCTCGACGGTGCACTCGTGGGGGAGGTTGACGGTTTTGGAGATGGCGCCGGAGAGGAAGGGCTGGGTGGCGGCCATCATCTTGAGGTGGCCGAGGTAGTGGATGGAGCGGGTGCCCTTGGCGGGCTTGAAGGAGCAGTCGAAGACAGCGAGGTGCTCGGGCTTGATGTGCGGAGCGCCTTCGATGGTGCCGGTGGCGTCGATGTAGGAGACGATGGCCTGGACATCGGCATCGGAGTAGCCGAGCTTGAAGAGCGCGCCGGGGACGGTGTTGTTGACGATCTTGATCATGCCGCCGCCGACGAGCTTCTTGTACTTGACGAGGGCGAGGTCGGGCTCGATGCCGGTGGTGTCGCAGTCCATCATGAAGCCGATGGTGCCGGTGGGCGCGAGGACGGTGACCTGGGAGTTGCGGTAGCCGTGCTTCTCGCCGTGGGCGAGGGCCTGATCCCAGCAGTCTTTCGAAGCGGCGATGAGCTGCTCGAGCTGGGGGGTGACGAAGGGCTCGGCTGAGGCTTTGGCGCGAGCGATCTTGTTGACCTCGGCGCGATGCATGCGGATGACGTCGAGGAAGGGCTCGCGGTTGGAGTAGAAGCCGGGGCAGGCTCCGCCCTTGTGCTTCGCTGCCCTGATTGAGCGGCGTGGCGGCGGCGAGAGGCTTGGCGACTTCGGCGATGCGCGCGGACTGGAGGTAGGCCTCGCCGCAGAGGATGGCGGTGAGGGTGGCGGCGAAGTCGCGGCCGGCGTCGGAGTCGTAGGGCAGGCCGAAGTCCATGAGCAGCGCACCGAGATTGGCGTAGCCGAGGCCGAGCGGGCGGTAGTCGTGCGAGTTGCGGGAGATGCGCTCCGTGGGGTAGCCGGAGTTGTCGACGAGGATCTCCATGGCGGTGAGCACGACGTCGATGGCATCGCGATAGGCCTGGATGTCAAAGGTGCCTGTCGGGGTGACGAACTTCATCAGGTTGAAGCTGGCGAGGTTGCAGGCGGAGTTGTCGAGGAACATGTACTCCGAGCAGGGATTGGACGCGTTGATGCGGCCGGTGTTCTTCGAGGTGTGCCAGCGGTTGATGGTGGTGTCGTACTGCATGCCGGGATCGCCGCACTGCCAGGTGGCTTCGGCGATCTTGTGCATGAGGTCGCGGGCTTTGTAGGTCTTGACGGGGGCGCCGTCCTTGACGGTGCGGGTGGTGAATTCGGCGTCCTGCTCCCACGCGTGCATGAACTCATCGTTGACGCGGACGGAGTTGTTGGCGTTCTGGAAGAAGATGGAAGAGAAGGCTTCGGAGTCGGGGCCGGAGCCATCGTAGCCAGCGGCGATGAGGGTGTGGGCCTTGGCTTCCTCTTTGGCTTTGCACTCGATGAAGTCGACGATGTCGGGATGGTCGACGTTGAGGATGACCATCTTGGCGGCGCGGCGGGTTTTGCCGCCGGACTTGATGACGCCGGCGAAGGCGTCAAAGCCGCGCATGAAGCTCAAGGGGCCGGAAGCGGTGCCACCGCCGGAGAGGAGTTCCGACGAGCCGCGGATGGGCGAGAGATTCGTGCCCGTGCCTGATCCCCATTTGAAGAGCATGCCTTCGGTCTTGGCGAGGGTGAGGATGGAGTCGAGCGAGTCGTCGACGGAGTTGATGAAGCAGGCGGAGCACTGCGGATTGCGATAGCCGGTGGTGGAGAAGACGACTTCGCGAGTCTTGGGATCCCAGTGCCAGTTCTGCGCGTCGGAGTTCGGCTCGAGGCGATCGCAGCCGACGTTGAACCAGACGGGCGAGTTGAAGGCGACCTTCTGCTGGACGAGGAGATGGGTGAGATCGTCGTGGAAGGCGGAGGCATCCTCTTCGGAGGCGAAGTAGCCGCCTTTCTTTCCCCACTCGGCGATGGTGTCGGCGACGCGGCCGACGAGGGCGCGGACACCGCTCTCGCGCTCGGGGGTCCCGGTCTGGCCATGGAGGTACTTCGAGGCGACGATGTTGGTCGCGGTCATGGACCAGTCGACGGGGACCTCGACATCCTTCTGCTCGAAGATGATTTTGCCGCTCATGTCATTGATGGCGGCGGTGCGGCGCTCCCACTGGACTTCGTCATAGGGCGAGACGCCGGCGCGGGAGAACTTGCGCGCGAAGCGGAGGCCGGAGGCGGGAGCGGCTTTGGCCGAGGCGGGGGTGGATGCGGTGACGGTATTCGTCTTTGGGGATGTTTGCGTGGTCTCGGCCATTTGGGGGCGCCTCCTGAGAGTTCGAACGGGATGTTTCGGCGACCGTTGCCTGTCCGGCCCCGTCTGCACGGGGGAGCCTGGGCGGGGCGTGGAGCAAGCGGCGGAGGTTGCGAGTTTTTGGTGCGATTTTTGGTGCGGAACGGGCCGGCCTGGAGGGCAGCTTGCCACGGGCCTGTGTCGTGCCGCAGATGGCAAAGTACCGCTGCTTATCGCTTCAAGTCAAGCGAGAACCACAACATCTAGTGTATTCCATACAGATACGGGGTGAAAGGTCGCGAAGCCTTGATTTCGTGCTGAGGAAAACGCCGGAAGGGTGATCTGGCGCGGGTTTGGCCGTCTCCTGGCTGGGGGAGGGGGGAGTGAATTCAGGGTATGCCGGTTGGGGGCTGGTGCCAATGTGGGAAAGCGGGGACGGAAGTGGATGATGTGGAGAACTCGGCGTTCACAGCAGCTGGGGCAATTTCGCTTTGGGCGAACCAGATGTCTAGACGGCCACCGCGGGGAATTCACCAAAGCTAAAAAAGTACCTCTTAAGCGTTCAGCCAAGACTTACACCAGTGAATCTCAAGCGTGAATCGGGGCGCCCGCGTCTGGTCGACGCATCTGATCGAACAAAGACTGAATGATGAGGTGCGGAGTGAACTCAGGTAGGACATACCCTCTTGACGAGGCGATCAAAGCACAAAGGGCGCTACGCAAAGAGGCTGGGCTGGGCCCTGAACAGTTCCCCATTCAAGCGTTCGTGGGCATGATCAGCGACGAGATAGAAGCGTTACGCGCTCGGGGTAAGAGCGATGAGGAGATTGCTTCGCTGATCCGGGAAAACAGCGCCATTGAGATCAGCGCGGCGGAGATAGCCGAGAACTATGCTTCTCCTGAGGAGCGCCATGGCTGATGTTCCGCCTGCGCGCAATTTCGCGGATTCGCCGGCAGAACCGAGTTCAAGGATGACGCCGAGAATGGTACGAGCCCGTTCCTACCGCTGATCGGCCCGCAGGGTGGTGGACGGAATGGGCACCGGATGTTGTTCGACGTCGGAGACGATGGCGACGCACCGGATGATTCCCAGGGTGAGATAGGTGACCACGAGTATGGGAATCGCGATGGTGAGCACCATTTGAAGGCTGCGCGAGCGGCAAATCTCGCTAGCCAAGCGCAGCCTTAGTGCCGAAGATTGCTGGACATTGCGCTCGCTCGCCCCGGACGGTGTGTATGCAGGAATCGACGAAATGGCGCGCATGGCGGGTCCTCCGGTGAAGGCGCCTTCCAATATCGCCCTCACTTACCAATGCGCAGCACGTATGAAAAAGGTGCTAACACGGTCCAAAAAGATTGCGAATTGCGATTCGAACCGGAAGGCTCTCTCCGCTGCGGGCGTGTAACACTGGCGCCATGTTGCTTCGCCCGGCGGTCCCGGGAGATGAAATGGCGGTGGCGCGGGTGCATGTTCGCTCGTGGCAGGCGGGGTATCGCGGGTTGCTGCTCGACGCGTATCTGGATGGGCTTCGGCCGGAGGAGCGGGCGGCGCGGTACAGCTTTGCGAGCGGGAATGTGCGCGATCCGGTGACGATTGTGGCTGTCGGCGATGGCGGGATCTGCGGGTTTGCGACGACTTCGCCGGCACGGGATCTGGATGTTCCGGATGACGGCGAGTTATGCGCGCTGTATGTCGATCCGGAGTGGTGGGGGCGTGGGGTGGGCCGGGCGCTGCTTGCGGCGGCGCGGTTGCGGCTGTTTGAGATGGGGTTCCGGAGTGCCGTGCTGTGGCTGCTGGCGGGCAATGCTCGCGCGGACCGCTTTTACCGGATGGATGGCTGGATGCCGGATGGATTGAGCCGGAGCGACATCGTGTGGGGTATCGCGGTGGACGAGGTTCGCTACCGGAGTGCACTGACGAAACAGGCCGGCGGTCTCCGGCATTAGCGGATATGGACTGATCCGATCCCTGCGGATTGCTTAGTTGGTGTAGACGCGGACGTAGTCGACCAGCATTTCGGCGGGAAACTTTGTGGTGTTGTCGGGAGCTTTGGGCCAGTCGCCGCCTATCGCCAGATTGAGCAGGAGATAGACGCTGTTGCTGGAATCGAAGGGCCAAACGGCGCCGGGACGGTTGAAGTCGGCGGGGGTGTTGGTGGCGTAGATGTTGTCGGGCGAATCGATGTAGAAGCTGATCTTGCCCTTCGACCAGATGATGCCGTAGGTGTGCCAGTCGGCGGCGGAGAAGGATTCGCCCGTGGGTGCGAGATAGTGCTTCGTGGTGTCGCCGTTGGTGCCGTGGAGCGAGCCGGCGATCCAGTCGGGCTTGGGTTCGTTGATGTGCTCCATGATGTCCTGCTCGCCGCATGCGGGCCATTTATCGGTGGCGATGTTGTTGCCGAGGGTCCAGAAGGCGGGCCAGATTCCCTGCCCTTCCGGCAGTTTCATGCGGGCTTCGATGCGGCCGTAGGCGGCGCTGAAGAGGCCTTGCGTCTTGAGACGCGCGGAGGTGTAGACGCCGGGGGTGGGCTGGCGCGCGACGATGTGGAGATAGCCGTCGTCGCCGATGAAGGCGTTGGGATGCGCGGGATCGCATGGCTCGGTGGCGTCGCCATAGGCACAGTAGTGCTCGAACTCGCGATTGCCGAAGCCGGAGTGGCCGGTGTCGTAGGTCCAGATATCCGGGTTGGGTTTGGGGCCAAGGTCGGCGGCGTCGTTGAACTCATCGCTCCACACCATGGTGTTGAACGGGATGTTGGGGGTGAAGGTCTGGCTGGCGGCTTTGCTGGATTGGCCGTTGACGATAGCGACGGCTTTGACAGTGAGGTTGGAAGCGACGAGGAAGGGCGCGAGATATTGGACCGAGTGCGCGGTGGGCTCCGTGCCGTCCGTGGTGTAGTAGATGGTTTCGCCGGGCGTGGCGTTGAAGGAGACGATCTGCGCGCCGCTGAGCGCGGGCGTGGTGACGATGGCCGGCGCGGGCGATGGCGCGGGGGATCCAGCCTGGGCCAGAGCGGCGGCGGTATATGTCACAAATATTGCTACGACTTGAATGGCCCGCATCTTGATCGCCTCCAGCACGGTGGTTCGCGTGTGCACCAGAGTATCGCGGATACGGCGGGGCAGGTGCTGACTTTCGTGGTATCCCATCCTTCGCTGGGTTCAGGATGGGGCGCCCATCTTCGATAGTACGTCGGCCTAGCGCTGGCGCAGGGCGGCTCGGGCGGCATCGCGGGCCTGGATGGCTGCCGGCCGCAGAGGCGTTTGGGTGGGCATGCGGGCGAGCATGGCTTCCAGCAGATAGGTGTGGTTTTCAAAGAGCGCGAGCTGGACCGGATCGGGCGGTGATTTTTGCCAGACGATGCTGTCCTGCTGCACGGTAGCGAGCCAAGTTTTGAAGCCGGCGAGTTGGAAGTCGTCGCGGATGATGACGGAAAGCAAAGCGACGGCGAGGCGGTCCTGCTCGCCATAGCTGTAGACGCCGCTTGTGCTGCGCAGGCGGTGCTCCACGGCAGCGAAGAGCGCCTGCTGATCGGCCGGAGTGAAGCGCGGATCGCGGGCGAGCGCGGCCAGCAGGTCGGCGGTGTGGGCGGCGGAATGGATCCAGCCTTTGACGGGATCAAAGCCGCGGTTGTCGCGCTCGTCGCGGAGATAGTTGAGTGCGGCGTCGAGCATTGAACGGTACTGGGTGGGCGAAAGGAATGGTTGCTGGAGATCGCGCTGCATCAAGGAGGCGAGCGTGAGCGCAGAGAAGGACCGTTTGAAGACGGAGTCCGTGTTGGAGTCACCGATGCCGCTGGTCAGGTTTTGCTGGAGCGGTGGAAGCAGGGTGAGAAGCTGCTGGCCGGTGAGCATGCCGTGCCGGATCCAGATATCGAGGATGGTGTAAGCGAGCTCATCGCGAAGCGCGGGATCGGGAGAGGCGAGCCAAGGTGTGAGCTCCTGCGCAAGCGCGAAGGCGGACTCGCCTGTGGGAACGGCGAAATGTTGGGTGGCGATGTCGCGGAAGTACTGGCGGTCGTGATTTGCCGCTTGCGCGTGAGCGGCGGGGATGACGACGAGGATGCAGAGCACCGCTATGGTTACGATATGTCTGGCCATGGCCGTTCTCCCCTGCCCTTGCGGCCCGTTCTGCAAGTACTACAGTATCTCCACACACCATAAAATCGGACATATCTGGGACGGACCGCTGCTATGGCGGTGCGGGATGTGGCCTTCTCGCTTTGTCGTTAACGCACCTGTCAGATGCTGGCGAGGCGGTCGAGGTAGGCGTGCAGGACGTCGCGCTGCAGGGTGAGGTTGGCGTATTTGCCCTGCCGCTCGATGCGGATGAGGCCGGCGTTTTCGAGTTCCTTCATGTGATGCGAGAGGGTGGCGGGGCTGATGGGTTGCGATTCTGCGATGCAGCCACAGGGCGTGGCGCATTGGCGGCGGCCGATTTCGGCGAGGATTTCGTAGCGGCGTGGCTCGGCGAGGGCCTTCGCGATGAGGGCGAACTGGCTGTCGGTGAGCTGGACGGGTTTTCCGCTGCGCTTTTCTGCCATTGCTTCTACCTTACTCTGGGCTGGCGCGCGGAGGACTGGCCGTCCGGGCAAGAGCGCCTGCGGCGCGTTTCGTTGGGTTCGCTTCCTTTGGTCGCTCACGTTGGAGATGTGGGCACCCTGATTTATGCAACCTGATTTATGTAGATAGCCCTTACACTCTCGTCGATGGCTACAACGGTGGCAGAACGGTGGCGCATGCACTCCGATTCCCTGCTGAGCGCATTCGATCTGGCGGGAACGCTGGTGTTTGCGCTGGAAGGGGCGATGCGGGCGATTCGCGGCGATCTGGATTTTCTGGGGCTGCTGGTGCTCGCGTTTGTGACGGCGGTGGGCGGCGGTATTATCCGCGATCTGCTGATTGGCGCGACGCCGCCGGCGGCGATCCGCGACTGGCGCTACGTCGGGATCGCGATTCTGGGCGCGCTGGCGGTCTCGTTTTTCTACCAATGGGTGCAGGCGATTCCCGACCAGTTGATTGTGACGCTGGATGCTGCGGGGCTGGGACTGTTTGCGGTGGCCGGCGTGGAGAAGGCGCTGGACTACCAGATGCATCCGTTGATGGCGGTGGTGATGGGCGGCATCACGGGCGTGGGTGGCGGCACGGTGCGCGACCTGCTGCTGGCGGAGGTGCCGTCGGTGCTGCGGAAGGATGTGTATGCGTCGGCGGCGCTGGCGGGCGGCGTGGTGATGGTGCTGCTGCTGAAGGTGAAGGCGCCGCGCGCGGTGGCGATGGTGGCCGGCGGGTGCTCGTGTTTCCTGCTGCGGATGATCGGCGTGGCGCAGCATTGGAATCTGCCGCGGCTGCTGCATCATCGCTGAGTGCTGCCCCCACAAGCGATCGCGGGACTGGCCGTCCGGGCGATTGCGCCTGCGGCGCGAGTTGTTAGGCTCGCTCCCTTTGGCCGCTCACTTCGGTTTGTTGGCAACTGAGCAAATTGCCGCGCCTGGTTCTGTTCAGAACGGGGCACGGATACGTATTTATTCGTAGCGCAGGGCTTCCGCGGGTGGGACGGTAGTGGCGTGCCGTGCCGGCAGGAAGCACGCGGCGAGCGCGCTGAGGATGAGCAATGCGGCGGCGGAGAGCAGTCCTGTTGCGGCGAAGGCGTTGTGCATCCATGCGGCGAGGAGCTTGCCGAGGAAGGCATCGAGCGCGAGGCCGGTTGCTACTCCAATGGCCGTGCTGACGAGCGCGATGCGCGCGGCGACCCAGAGTATATGCACGCGCGGCGCGCCGAGTGCGAGGCGGACACCGAACTCCGTGGTGCGCTGCGCGACGCTGTAGGCGACGACGCTGAAGATGCCGACGAGAGCGAGCGCGAGGGCCATGGCTGAGAAGACGCCAAACAAGATGGAGAAGAGCCGCTGGCGGCTGTACTGGGCGTCGCGCTCGATGGCTTCGTCGAGAGTGAAGACGCCGTTGGCGGTTTGCTGATAGTGCGCGATGGAGGAGATGGCGAAGCGAATGGCGTGAAGATAGGTGAGCGGGTCACCCTGAGTGCGTACCTCGAATTGGACGTTGGGCGGCATGAGCGAGGTATAGGGCAGGTAGATAGCGGGCTGGACCGGTTGATCGATGCCATCGTTGCGCGCGTCGCCAACCACGCCGACGATCTGGCGCCAATTCGTACTCTGCGGGGAGACGGCGTACGTCGGGAAGCGGGGGACGAGACCAGGCACGCGAATCTGACGGCCGAGCGGATCGGCCTGGGCCGTGTAGCGTTTGACGAATGCTCTGATTGACGACGGCGATGAAGTCGCCGCGAGTGTTTTCAGAAGTATTCCAGATGCGGCCGTGAAGCAGGGGAATGCGGAGAGCGGCGAAATATTCGGGACTGACGAGCTGGACGTGAGCCTGCGGCTGCTCCCGGTGCAGGTCGTCCGCGATGTCGAAGGATTGCTGCGGGCCAGCTGTAGGGCGGCGTGACATAGGTGCCAACGGCAGCCACGGTGACACCGGGGACCGCAGCGATTTTCTGACGAAGCTGCTCGACAAATGCAGCCCGCACCTGACGCGACTGGATGGCGTCCGACTCCCGCGCCTCGCGCTGATGCAGCACCAGACCGACATGCATGACGTGATGGGGATCGTAGCCAAGCGGAAACTGCGTGAGATCAAGAAAACTGCGGATGGCGGTGCCGGCTGTGGCCATGAGCAGCAGGGTAAGCGCGACCTGAGCGGCGATGAGCGCACTCCAGCGGCGTCTTGCGGTTGCGCTCGCCGTGGTGCGCGCGCTGGCTGGTAGAGTGCGCGCAAGATCAGGCCGCGAGAGACGCAGCGCAGGCACGAGGCCGAAGAGCAAGCCGGTGAGAAGCGCGAGCGCGACGGAGAACGCGAGGATGGGCAGGTTGATGCGGATAACTGATTCCTGGGGGAATGATTCGGGCGAAAGCTTCATCGGCAATTGAGCAAGCCAATAGGACGCGGCGACGCCGAGAATTGAGCCGGTGAAGGAGATGACGACGGCTTCGACGAGCAACTGGCGTACGATGCGCCAGCGGGAGGCGCCGAGGGCGGCGCGCACGGCGAGCTCATGCTGGCGGGCGCGGCCACGGGCCAGCAGCAGGATGGAGCAGTTGACACAGCCGATGATGAGCAACAGCACCACGCCCGAGAGCAAGAGCGCGAGAGTACGGCCGATGCCCTGCCGATAAGGAACGATGATGGGCTGGAGCTGGAGACGCCAGCGCTCGGGAAAGTAGCCGTGGGTTGTCCTTTGCGAACTGGCGCACGAGGGGTTCAAGCGCGGCGTCCGCGGCAGCGGGAGTGATGTGCGGCTTGAGCTTGATCCACGGGATATACATGTCCGGCAGATTCGGGATGCGGGGCGCCAGGCTGCTGGGTAAATAGACATCGGCAACTCCGGTGGTGTCGCTGAAGGCGAAGCTGCGCGGCATGACGCCAACGATGGTGTAGGTCACATGATCGAGCTCGAGCGTGCGGCTGACGATATGTGGATCGCCGCTGTAGTGACGCTGCCAGAAGCGGTAGTTCAGCACAACAACGGGCTGGCCACCGCCTTGTGCATCGGAGGGCTGGATGTTGCGGCCGAGCAGCGCGCGCACACCGAAGAAGTAATCGGCATTCTCCGTGAGGTAGGTGGCATTCACGTCCTCAGGAACATCCCCGCCGCTGACTTCCAATTTGGAAGTGCTGAAGCCGAGCAGATTCTCGACGGGAGCGGACTGTCGCAGTGCTGCAAACTGCGGTCCGGTGAGCGCGAACCATTGCTGGTCGTTCGGCGTCTGCTCGTTGACGATGACCGGGTTCATGATGCGGTCGGCGCCCGCGTAGCGGAAACGGATGCAGCAGCGCGGCGTAGATGAGCGAGAACATCGCGGTGGTGGCGCCGATGCCGAGGGCGAGCGAGAGCATGGCGACGGCGGCGAAGCCGGGATTGCGGCGCAGAGCGCGGAGGCCGTAGCGGATGTCGCCGCCGAGCTCATCGAAGAGGCGCAGGCCAATGGCGGCGCGGTAGGTTTCGTTTTGTGTGGCGGGCTGGCCGAGATCGATGCGGGCTTTGCGCTGGGCTTCTTCGGCGGTGAGCCCCTGGCGAATTAGGTCATCCCGATAGGCGTCGAGGGTAGATCGAAACTCTTCTTCGACATCGCTATCACTGCGTGGCGTGATGGAGTGCCAGAGCTTGCGAATTGCGGCGAAGAAACTCATATCTCGTCTGCTTCCTTCTTGAGGATGCCGGCGACGACGGCGGTCATGTCGGTCCACTTCGCTGTTTCGGTTTTGAGCTGACGCTTGCCGGCGGCGGTGAGTGAATAGAAGCGAGCGCGGCGGTTGTTCTCCGACTCGCCCCACTCACCTTTGATCCAGCCGCGGCGCTCCAGGCGGTAGATGGCGGTGTAGAAGGAGCCCTGGAGGATTTCTAGGCGCTGGTTGGAGATTTGCTGGATGCGCAGCAGGATGCCGTAGCCGTGCAGAGGGCCGAGCGAGACGGCCTTGAGGATGAGCATCTCGAGCGTGCCCTGCGGGAGCTCTACCTGGCTTGTCACTGGAACCTCTCCTATTCGGGATAGGAGAGTACGCCGCGCTCTCCTATCCCGTCAAGGGGACTGGCCGTCCGGGCAAGAGCGCCTGCGGCGGGACTGGCCGTCGGCGATTGCGCCTGCG
The DNA here is from genome assembly GCA_963758545.1 of uncultured Acidobacteriaceae bacterium. Lineage (GTDB taxonomy): Bacteria > Acidobacteriota > Terriglobia > Terriglobales > Acidobacteriaceae > KBS-83. The sequence goes on from CAVWVY010000004.1 coordinate 913,174, forward strand.
GCGCGTTCCGTTAGGTTCGCTTCCTTTGGTCGCTCACGTTCGATGTAACGGGCGACGTTCGCTCTGCTTAGGATGACAGCTTCGTTTCAGAAGAGCAGTTTCAGTCCGAACTGGATTTGGCGGCTGGTGGCGGCGGCGGTGACGACGCCGGCGGTGGGGCTGAGGACGGCGGCTTGCTCACGCGTGGCAAGCGTGGAGCTTTGCTGCGGGCCGGAGCTGAAGATGACGGGGTTGGGCGTTTGCAGATTGGTGTGGTTGAGCACGTTGAAGAATTCGGCGCGGAACTGCGCGCGAAGGCGCTCGTGGATGGCAGTGGATTTGGCGAGCGAGAGATCAAGATTCGCAAAGCCGGGGCCGGTGAGCGTGTCGCGGCGCAGGTTGCCGACGGTACCGGCAGCGGGCGCGAGGAAGGCAGCGGGGTTGAAGAACTGGTTGGCGCGCGCGGCAGTAGATCCGTGAGCGTAGAGGGAGCCCTGGAAGTTGGGGTTCACGTCGGGACGCACGGGATTGCGCGTATCGCCGGAGCCGGTGGGGTTATAGCCGAGCTGCGGCGTGAAAGGAAATCCAGACTGCAGGTTGGAGATCGCGGAGAGCGTCCAGCCGGAGATAGCGGTGTTGGTGGCCGCGCCGAAGCCGGCTCCGATGCGATGGCCGCGGCCGAAGGGCAAATCGTAACCGCCGTTGAGCGAGACGATGTGGCGAACGTCGGTGGCGGCGGGACCCCAGTCAAGATTCGACAGCCCGGGCACGCTTACGAAGGCCGGGGTGTTGGCGGAGACGCTGGTGTTCCATGCCGAGCCGTTGTCGAGATTCTTCGACCAGGTGTAGTTGCCGCGGAACTGCAGGCCGTTTGCGTAGGAGCGGCGCACGTCGACCTCGAAGCGCGTTGTAGCTGGCGTTGCCGCTGGAGAACCACGATGTGGTGTTGGTGACGGCGGGATTCGCCTTGACGGTGCTGGGGTAGTAGATGGTGCCGGCGGCGAGCGATGCGGGGCAGGCGGAGTTGGGGCAGACGACGAAGGCGGGCTCGTTTGCATCCTCGGAGAGGATCTGGTGATAGCTGTGCGAGCCGATGTAGGCGAGGGTGAGCGAGGTCTGCGGGGCGACCTGCTGTTCGAGCTTGAGCGTCCACGCGAGGGTGCTGGGCGTGGCGATGTTGGTCTGCACGCTGGAGGGTGAGATAGCGCTCTTCCCGGTGACGGGATCGGCGACCGTGGTGCCGGAATAGCTGAGCGTCGCGTTATAGGGCGCGGTCTGATCGAGGCGGTAGTTGAGGTTGTCGAGCAGGCTTTGCTGGACGCCGAAGGAGGCGCGGATGGCGGTGGTGCCTTTGCCGTTGGGGTCCCATGCGAGGCCGATGCGGGGCTGCGGCAGGAACTTCGCGCGATTGTCGGTGAGCGCGGAGGAGCCGACGGTGGGATTGGTGTTGATCACGCCGTTGGTGAATTGATAGTTCGCGGCACGGCCATTGGCTTCATTCCAGCCATTGCTGCTTTCGACGCGGAGGCCGGCGCGGAGTTCGAGACGCGGCGTGGCTTTCCAGATGTCTTCGATGTATCCCGAGCCGAACCACGAGCGCCAGTTGAGCGGCGTGGGTGAGGGGACGATGGTGAAGGTCTTGATGGTGCCCTGCAGGAAGGTCTGCAAGGTGGCGAAGGAGGCCTGGCCGTCCTGGTTCTGCGCGAGGTTGTCGTTGCTCTGCAGGCGCTGGAGCCATCCGCCGATTTCGAGCTGATGGCGGCCGACGGTCCAGTAAATGTGGTCATCGACCGTGAAGAGATTACGCGCGACCGCGTTGTTGCTGCCGACGTTGCCGCCGGCGCCGGTGATCTGCGATGCGCCGTTGGAGGCAGTGGAACCGGAGATGACGATGGCGCCGACGGGGCGCCCGGCGACGAAGCCGGGGACATCGACCGTGGCACTGCCGAGGAAGTAGAACGCGGCGCGGGAGAAGCCAAAGCGCGCGGTGTTGAGCAGCTGCGAAGAGAAGATGTGCTGCTCTTCAATGCTGGCGACCTGTTCGCGCAAGGTCTCATCGATGGCGGCGAAGGGATTGGCGGTGGGGGTGTGGGCGGTGGAGTCGTCGATGGTGTAGACGCCGAAGAGGAGATCCTTCGCGCCTAGGTTGTAGTCGGCGCGCGCGGTGCCGAAGTCTTCGCGGATGGTCTGCTTGGGATTGCTGAAGGCACGCGCAATGCCGGTGGGCTGGCCGGCGTTGGTGAGCTCGGGGCCATTGGGCGCGGGCCAGAGCTTGAGCAGATCGGCGACACCGGGAGCGAGGCCGACATTGACCAGTGCGCCGCCGGGACCGACCGGAAGATAACCCTGGCGGGCATTTGCGTCGGGGACGAGAGCGACGTTGCTGAGGCCGAGATTCTGTCTGTAACCTTCGTAGTTGCCGAAGAGAAACACCTTATTGCGGCGGATGGGTCCGCCGAGCGAGCCGCCGAAGTTGTTGCGCTGGAATTCGGGAATCTGCTGCTGGTCGAAGTAGTTGCGGGCATCGAGCGCGCGAGTTGCGGAGAAATTCGTAGGCGGCGCCATGGAGTTGATTCGATCCGCTGGCGGTGACGATGCTGATCTGCGCGCCCTGGCGCTTGCCGAATGCGGCGGAGTAGGTGTCGCTGGAGACATTGAATTCGCGCACGGCGTCGACACCGAGAAGCTGGCCGCTGGTGCCGCCGGGGGTGACGTTGATGAGGGACGCGCCGGTGTACTCGACTCCATTGAGGAGATAGAGATTGTCCTGCGGGCGGCGGCCGGAGACGGAGAACATGTTGCCGACGGAGGAGTTGGAAGTGCCGATGCTGCCGGAGCGCTGCGCGGTGTAGTTGACGACGGCGGGATTGAGCGTGAGGAGCTGATCGTAGGAGCGGCCATTGAGCGGGAGGTTCTTCACCTGGCGCTCGTCCACCAGGCCGCTGGTCTGCTGCGTGCTGAGGTTGACGGGCGCTGGCTTGTCTGTAACTTCGACGTTCTGACTGACGGCGCTGGCGGAGAGCGCGACATTGACGCGGACGGATGCACCGACCGTAACAACGACGCCGTCGCGATGCTGGGTGGCGAAATTATCTCGCGCGGCGGTGACGCAGTAGCGGCCCACGGGAACGGAGGGCGCGCTGTAAACGCCTTCGCCATTGGTCGTGAGCTGGCGCTCACTGCCGGTCTCCTGATTATGGATGACGACGTTTGCGCCACTGACGGCGGCGCCGGAGGAGTCAGTGATTGTGCCACCGATCGATCCGCCGACGACCTGGGCGTATGCGGGTGCGGCGGTAACGACGAGTGCTGCGAAGATTCCGGCGATGGCCGGTTGTGCGAGGAAGCGCATTGCGTCGATCTCCAGATCACGTGAAGCGTTGGTGAAGAGGAGCGCTGCGCTTGCTGTGCGGCTAGGTGTGGCGGCGCTCCCAGTACGCCCGAGGACAACAACAGGCGCAACATGCGGCGGACGCGACAACAGCTTTGGATTGGAGAGACGAGGTACATGCGGTACCTTCGAACTTATTGAATGGAGTTAGGAGAATCGATCCGCAAAGAGCGGGTGAACATCTCAAGCCGTATAGCGGGGCGTGGCTAGCTACAACAACAGGACGCGAGCTGGGCGAGATGCTTCATGTGTAGGTGGAGAGTAACACGATTTTGGCCTAAATCGAAAGTCCGGCAATTGAAGTGGTAGATTCGCTGGTGCCATGAAATACCGCTTTCTTACGCTATCTCTTTCTGTTCTTACGTTTGCTGCCTGCGTGTTGACATGCCCCGCGCAGGAGACGGGGATGCCGCACCTGGCGAAGCAGGGCGACGCGACGCAACTGGTGGTGGATGGTAAGCCCTATCTGATGCTGGGGGCGGAGATCCATAACTCGAGCTCGTCGAGCTTGAGTTACATGGATGCGGAGTGGCCGAAGCTGGCCGGGATGGGGATCAACACAGTGCTAACGCCGGTGAGCTGGGAGCTGATCGAGCCGACGGAAGGCAAGTTCGACTTCACGCTGGTGGATGGCCTGCTGGCCGGCGCGCGTAAGCAGCACCTGCATCTTGTTTTTTTATGGCTGGCATCTTGGAAGAACGGTATGTCGAGTTATCCGCCGATGTGGGTGAAGGAGGATACGAAGCGGTTTCCGCGGGTGGTGGAGGATGGGCGGCCGGTGAATATCCTGAGCACCTTTGGCGCGGAGACGCAGGCGGCAGACGACGCGCGCATTCGCGGCGCTGATGCAGCATTTACGCGAGGTGGATACGCACGACCACACGGTGCTGATGATGCAGGTGGAGAACGAGGTGGGCGTGCTGGGGGCGACCCGCGACCGATCCGATGTGGCCAACCGCGCCTATGCCGGGCAGGTGCCGATGGAGTTGCTGCGCTATCTCGACCAGCATCATCTGTCGCTGAATGCGGAGCTGCGCGCGCTGTGGGAAGAGCATGGCGCGAAGACATCGGGGACGTGGACGGAGGTCTTTGGCGATTCGCCGCGCACGGATGAGATCTTCATGGCGTGGCACTACGCGAAGTATGTGCAGGCGGTGGCGGCGAAGGGCAAGGCAGCATACGACCTGCCGATGTATGTGAATACGTGGCTGGGCGGCGAGGAAGCAATCCCGGGAAACTATCCGAGCGGCGGCCCGCAGCCGCAGGTGATCGATGTGTGGAAGGCGGCGGGAACGGCGATCGATATCTATGCGCCGGATTTGTACTCGCCGGATGTGTATGGATGGGCGCGCAAGTATCATCGCGCGGACAATCCGCTGTTCCTGCCGGAGACGCGCGACGGCGAGGCCGGTGCGGCGAATGTCTTTTACATCCTGGGCGAGCATGCGGCGATTGGGTTTTCTCCCTTCGGCATTGATAACTGGGCGACGCCGGCGACGGGCGAGTTCGCCACGCAGGAGAAGAATGGCGAGGGCGCGCTGCGCACGAGTTACAACGCGATTGCATCGATTGAGCCGTTGTTGCTGGATGCGCAACGCAAAGGCACCGTGCATGGATTTGTGCTGGATAAGTCGCGGTCTTCGGCTTTGTTCGTGATGCAGGGATATCAAGTCGACGTGAGCCTGGATGAGATCTTCGGCAATCATGCGGAGAGTGGTTATGGCTTGATTATTGCCACCGGACCGGATACGTTTCTGGGCGTTGGCAAGGGCTTCCGCGTGACGTTCACGCCGCGGGATTCAAATGCGAAGCGCGTGGGCATCGGCACGATCGACGAAGGCCGGTTCGAGAACGGGCAGTGGATCGCGGGCCGACGGTTGAACGGGGATGAGAATGACCAAGGCGAGTACTGGCGCTTCGATCCGCGCGAGGTGCGGGTGGAGAAGGTGACTGTGTATCGATATTAATTTGAGCGCCGCTAACTGGCGCTCGCCTTCTGCTCCTGATAGTGCTCGATGTGGCCGTAGATGGATTCCGGAAACTTGAGATTGCGGTACAGATTGCCGCAGTCGGGATCCTCCGGATGGGGAAGTATCGGGAACTCCTGCTGGCTCTGCCACTCGAGAATGCGTTCGCGACGCGGGGGATTGTAATCGTGGCCTTCGACCTGCGTGAGCATTGCCTTCGCTTGAGCGTCTGAAAAGTCCTTGTCGCGTGTGAGCCAGGAGACCACTTCGTCTGCGGGCATGAAATGGCGAGCCACCATAGCGAAGACCAGGCGGCCGTAGTGTCCGATGTCCTGGCCAGCATTCAGCGAGTCGAGGAGGTGGGACATCATGGTGTCTTTACGCAGCTCTTCCTCGCCGTTGCTTTGCGATGAATCGGGTTGCGGAGCTACTCGTCTCTGAGTTTTGCTTTCCAGTTCTGCGACTTTGGCTTCCGCAGTTTTCGCGCGATCCAACGCCTCTTGTAGCTGCTTTTCCTGGACTGCCATCTCTTCTCCTTACGCTTTTTATTCGCCTAAGTAGGATGACGAATCCGGGACGGGCTGTTGCCCGAGGAATCAGCGGCGCCGTGGGGCGGGATTGTCCGCGATATCGAGGTGCAGCCAGAGGTTGCCGTCGTTCTGCCGCTCTGAGGCAACCTGCTCCAGCGATTGGATGTACCAGTCGGCTCCGGGAAGTTGTGCCTGTGTGTGTGACGAGAGCACGGCGAGCACGCTGCAGCCGGCGGCTTTACCGGAGGCGACGCCGGCGGGTGAGTCTTCGATGACGAGGCAATCGGCAGGGGCGAGATTGAGGAGCTTCGCGCCGGTGAGGTATGGCTCCGGGTGGGGCTTGCCGTTGGCGACGTGCTCGGCGGGCACGAGCGCTTTGGGAATGGGCAGGCCTGCATGCCTGAGGCGGCCTTCGAGCAGGCGCACGGTGGCCGAGGTGACGATGGTCCAGCGATCGGCGGGCAGCGAGGCGAGAAGTTTTTCCACGCCAGGCAGGATGATGAGTCCGCTGTAGTCTTCGGCATCGTAGTCTTCGAGGCGGCGCTGCTCGAGGACGGGATCGAGATCCGGGCGGAGGGCGCGCAGCGTGTCGACGGCGCGGCGGCCGTGCGTGGACTCGACGGAGAATGTGCCTTCCATCTTGTGGTGCTTCGCCCATTCGAGCCAGCAGCGCTCATCGGCACCGGTGGAGCTGATGAGCACGCCGTCCATGTCGAAAAGAATGCCGCGGGTCGTAATTGTGATAGCCATCTTACTGACTGATGATGGCACGCCGCGGAACGACGCAGGATGAGAATCGGCGTAGTCTGTTGGTGAGTTTCCTTGAGGAGGACCCCGCCCATGGAACGTCGAGATTTCCTGAAGCAGAGTGCTTTTACTGCAGCAGCCGCAGCGAGTGCGCGGCTGGCCAATGCGACACCGACACAGCCGATCGCGAAACGACCGCTGGGCAGGACGGGAGAGCATCTCTCGATCATTGGCTTCGGCGGCATCGTGGTGATGGACGAGGACCCGACGCAGTCGAAGAACATTGTGGCTGAGGCGGTGGACCGCGGCATCAACTACTTTGACATTGCGCCGAGTTATGGCAATGCGCAGGAGCGGCTGGGACCGGCGCTGGCCCCGTATCGGAAGAATTGTTTCCTGGCGTGCAAGACCGAGGGACGCACGAAGGAGGATTCGCGCAAGCAGCTTGAGGAGTCGTTGCGGCTGCTGAAGACGGACCATGTCGATCTGTACCAGTTCCATGCGCTGACGAAGATGAGTGACCTGGACAAGGTGCTGGGCCCGGGCGGCGCGATGGAGACGATGGAGGCGGCGAAGAAGGAAGGCAAGATTCGCTACATCGGCTTCTCGGTGCACTCGCAGGAGACGGCGGTGGCGGCAATGCATCGCTATCCGTTCGACACGGTGCTCTTTCCGGTGAACTTTGTTCTGTTCTCGCAGGCGAAGTTCGGGCCGCAGATTCTGGCGACGGCGCAGGAGAAGAAGATGGGCATCCTGGCGTTGAAGGCGATGGCGAAGACGACGTGGCCGGCAGCGGAGAAGAAGAATCATCCCGAACCGAAGTGCTGGTACCAGCCGGCGGCGTATCCGAATGAAGCGGCGCTGGGACTGCGGTGGACCTTAGGACATCCGATTACCGCGGCGCTGCCGCCGGGCGACGAGAAGTACTTCCGGCTGGCGATGGATGTGGCGCAGAACTATAAGCCGCTGGAGAACGCATGAAGAGGTGGCGCTGCTGTCGGGCGCGGTGGGCGCGGAGCCGATTTTTCATCTGGGCAATGATGTCTAAGATGTGAGCGCCGGCCTCCCGGAGGGTGGAGGCCAGGCGCTTGTTCAGCAGGAGAAGCTCTGGCGGCTCTTCGGAACCGGCGTCCTGATCGATGGCAGATATGACAGGGTGGCAACGTCTCCGTGCTCTCGCGCTGCTGGAAATTCGAGCGAGAGATGTTTCTCGCTGACTGAACTTGCCGCGCACGATTTCCCTTCCAGCCAGAAAAGTATGGTGTCGGCCATCTCGTGAGCCTGCTTCGCTACTTCGGTGAGGCTTCGAATCACCGAGCGTTCAAAATCGCCCTGCGCGCCGGCCCAGCGGTCGATGTGCGGGTGCGAGCTGATGGACGTGAGCTCACGAAGCGGCAGGCAGTCCTGACGGCGAAGCGCGGCCTTCGCATGATCCGCATTCTCTTCGAACAGGGCGACAACGCACAGCCGCATGGATCCATTGACGACCCGCCCCAACATCTCGAGCGCAGCGCATCCGTGAATCCCGCTGCCTTCGAGCAGACGTATGCTGTCCTGGGCGATTTGAGCTGCGGCGGTATAGGTGACGTGAAGAGCTGTTTCGATATTGGCGGCAACAAATGGAAAGCGAGAGTCCGAGGGACGCGTGGATGCCCGCGTTCGTGAGCTCGCGACACAGCTCCTTGATGCGACGGTGATGTCCTTCGAACTCACTGTCCGCCGCACGAACGTGGCGAGAGAAATCAATGTTGCGCATCGCGTATCCCTTGATGGAGTCATCGAGAGCGCGTTGCGACAGTCTCGCCATAGCGAGCAGGCGCACTCGGAGAGTTTGCATGTGCTGTTGCGGATTCATCTGTTCTTCCCTTCACTCGGTGTTGGAGTTCTCGATTCATGAGAAACGTTCAAAACTAACAGTGGCTTTTCCTGCCAGGTGCATGGACGCTTTAGGGACGCGTTTCAGGAAATGAGTTACAGGAGAACGGAAAGATATTTCTAAGTCTGCTGCTGTCCGACTAATCAGCTACGGCAGTCATCGGATCGATGGTTTTGCTGATTTCGGTGACCTTGGTTGCCGGGAAGCCACTGATCCGGGCGTGCTGGTGGATGAGTGCTTCATCTTCAGCCAGATAAATACAGAAGAGCTTGTCGTCTGCGACATAGGATTCCACCCATTGGATCTGGGGCCCGAGTTGATGCAGGACCTGGTTGGATTTGGCCGCGGCCTGGCGCAGTTGTTCGCGGTCCATAGTTCCGGCGTGGGGTATCGCCCGCTCAATGAGATATTTCTTCATAACTTGCCTCCGTCTTGCTTCGATGAGTTGTTTACTTAGCTAAGTCGAAGGTAAGTGGAGTAAACAGTTGTTTCAAGATGGCAGACGTGCCATCCTACATAGGTAATCCGGCCAACTCCCCAGCGGTTAGTCAATTTGATCTCGCTATGGTAAGGAAGTTGCCGATGAAAAATGTCACGATCTTGTTTCTAGACCAGACTTTTTCTTCCACGGCCACGGGTCCTATGGAGGTTTTCCGTCATACCGGCACATTGTGGAATAACTTCACGGGACAGAAGCCAGTCTGTCATTTCCAGGTGAGCACGGCATCCGTGGATGGGCACGCAGTGCACTGCGATGGGCCGATCGACATTCAACCGGGAATGGCGCTGAAGGACGTCCGCAAGACGGACCTGATCTTTATTCCATCTACAGGACTGGGCATTGAAGATGTGGTGGAGCGCAATGCGCCGGTGGTGCCGTGGCTGCGGCGCTGGCACAAACGGGGTGCGGCGATTGCGAGTGTCTGCTCCGGCGTGGGGCTGCTGGCGGCAACCGGCCTGCTGGATGGAAAGCGCGCAACGACGCACTGGAGCCTGGCGGCGCGATTCCGCGAGAAGTATCCCAAGGTGCGCTGGATGCCGGAGTTGATGGTGACCGAGGATGGCAGCTTCTATTGCGGCGGCGGGGTGAACGCGGCGCTCGATCTGAGCTTATATCTGGTGGCGCGATTCTGCGGCCACGAGGTTGCGATGCAGAGCGCGAAGGCATTGCTGATCGAGATGCCGCGGGCCTGGCAGGCGGGATTCGCGATCGTGCCGCTGAAGACCGAGCATAGCGATGAAAGCATCTCCGCTGCGCAGGACTGGCTGCACGAGAACTTTCACCAAAGCTTCCCGCTGGAGGAGCCGGCGGAACGCGTCGGGATGAGCCCGCGCAATTTCATTCGCCGCTTCAAACAAGCGACGGGTGACAGCCCATTGATCTATCTGCAAAAGCTGAGAGTGGCGGCGGCGAAGCGTCTGCTGGAGAACGACCATCGCAGCATGCAGGAGATCAGCGATGCGGTTGGATATCAGGATGCGGTGTTTTTCCGGAAGATTTTCCAGCGGCACACCGGGCTTTCGCCGAGTGCTTACCGGCAGAGGTTTGGGATGTAGACTCAGCGCATGGGAAATAAAAATAAAGGAAAACGCGAAACGAAGAAGGCTCCGAAGCCGCAGCCAAAGGTTGCGCCTGGCCGCAAGCGTGAGGACTACAGCCCTGCTCCTGGCGGACCGCCGAAGAGCTGACGATGATGTCGCGGTGGTCCATTAGCGGCGCGAGAGGTGGCGCCGCTTCCCTTTTCTACGCCTCTTTTCTTATCCACAGGCACAGATGCTCACGCGCGCAGCGTTACGGGCGTCTCACAGTCAGTATGTCTCGCCGCAGCTCCGTATCGATTCGGCTTTGGCTTGTCGCAGCCCTGTTTGGGTTGAGCGCGCTGGTGCCGGCGGGTGCGGCGCGGGACCGAGCGGACGCGGTCCATACGAATCAGGCGCAGGCTTTTGCGGCGAGTACGGATGCGGTGCGACCCGGCGCGGAGCCGTTTGCGGCTACGCATCTGCGGCGCGTCCTGCATCGGCGGCTGGTGCATGCCCTTCCGCGGACCTCCGCTTCTGCTCCGCTGTTTCAGGCGGCCCGCGTTGTGCCCCCGAGCTTCGCGCACAGGCTAGCTGTACGTGAGCACGTAACAGCGCTGACCAGCGCTTCGCTCTCTACAGGGCCGAGCCGCGCGCCTCCTACTGCATAGAAAACCAACTCATTAAATCGAAGATGGGCGTGCACTTCGCTCGCGCATCTTTGCCTGCTTGTCGCCAGACCAGCAGAGCGCCGACGCGCGCTCAAAAGGAGTTTTTCTATGCAGCAACTGCTTGCAGGTTATGCCATGTTTCGGTCCGAGGTCTTCGCGCGGCACTCGCGGCATTTTGCGGAACTCGAGAACTGCGAGGAGCCGAAGGCATTGTTTATCACCTGCTCCGACTCGCGTGTGATGCCGGAGATGATTACGCAATGCGCGCCGGGGGAGATTCTGTGCTGCCGCAATTCAGGGAACCTGGTGCCGCCGCCGGAGGAAACGGCGGGCGCCGTGGCGGCCACCGTGGAGTACGCGGTGCGGGCGCTGCGCGTGCCGGACATTGTGGTGTGCGGCCACTCCGACTGCGGTGCGATGCGGGCACTGCTGGATGAGGGCCGGCTGAACGACATGCCGCTGATGCGCTCGTGGCTGGAGCATGCCGGGCCGATGGCCCACGCATTTCGCGGCGTGATGCAGGACCCGCGGGTGTGGCCGGAGGAGGAGCGGCTCCGCGTGCTTACGGAGCTGAACGTGATCGCGCAGTTGCGCAGCCTGAGCGCGCATCCATGTGTGGCGAGGGCACTGCGGCGGGGAAGCCTGCGGATTCACGGATGGGTGTACGAGATACCGACGGGGGAGATCCACTGTCTCGATCCGGCGAGCGGAAGCTTTCGGCCGCTGCTCGGTGGAGGAGGTTGAGGCGGTGGCCGCCTGAGCAGATTGATTCCTGAACCGGAAGGGCAGCGTTTAAGATAACGCTGCCCTTCATTTTTGCGCGACCGATGACACGATGATCGTCCGTTCAAGAAAAAACTGGTGGACCCTGCTGTTTGTGTGGCGCGGCTCCATGATGAAGCAGATGCTGCCGCAGCTTCTGATTGTGTTTGTGTTGAGCGTGGTGGCGGTGTGGACCGAGGGCTATATTTTTTTCCGCAAGGTGCCGCTGAACGCGACGCCGTTCACGCTGGTGGGCGTGGCGCTGGCGCTGTTCCTGGGCTTTCGTAACAGCTCGGCTTACGATCGCTGGTGGGAGGGACGGAAGCTGTGGGGCTCGCTGGTAAACACCATGCGGTCGCTGACGCGGCAGGCGCTGACCATGACCGGCGATGCAGCGCGACAAGCGCGAGTTCATCAACATGCTGGTCGCGTTCACCTATGCGATGCGCGACCAGTTGCGGGGCGATGTTTTCTCGCGGAGCGCGGAGCTATTGCCGCCGGAGCTGGCGGCAGAGGTCGACCGCGCACGCTATAAGCCGTTTATCATTCTGCGCGCGATGGGCGAGTGGGTGACGGAACGGCAGCGGGAGCAGGCGTTCGGCGAGATCACGACGACGGCGATCGACCGGAATCTGGTGGAGCTATCGAACATTCTTGGGGGCTGCGAGCGGATCGCGTCGACCCCGGTGCCCTTCGCCTATTCGGTGATGATCCACCGCGTCGTGTACTTCTACTGCGCGCTGCTGCCGTTCGGACTGGTGGACGCGATTTTGTGGATGACGCCGCCGGTGGCGACGGTGCTGGCGTATGCGTTTATCGCGCTGGATTCGTTGGCGGCAGAACTGGAGATGCCGTTCGGCCGCGACGAGAACGGTCTGGCGCTGGATGCGATCTCGCTGAATATTGAGCTGAGCATTCTGGAGATGAGCGGGGAGGCACTGGAGCGCAAGCCGCTGCAGCCGGTGGGGTACGTGCTGCATTAGGACTGGCCGTCCAGGCAGACGCGCCTGCGGCGCGAGCCGAGCGGTTCGCTTCCTTTGGTCGCTCACGTTTGATGTTGCCGCTGACTGGACTGTATCCCACATCTCATTCGAGATGTGGGGCGCCCAGTCTTGTGAACCGTAATCGTCGGAAACACAAAAGGGACGGCCGGGGCCGTCCCTCTTGTGTTTTGCTGGTGTGGTTTACAGAGGCTGAACGTTCTCTGCCTGCCAGCCCTTGGGGCCCTTCACCACGTTGAACTGAACTGCCTGACCCTCCTGGAGGGTGCGGAAGCCCTGTGCCTGAATGGCGGTGTGGTGCACGAAAACATCCTCGCCGCTCTGGCGGCTGATGAATCCGAAACCCTTGGCATCGTTAAACCACTTCACTGTTCCCTGTTCCATATTGCTTAAGTCCTTTACTGCTGAGTTGTGACGCTGAATTCAAGATCGGTCTCGGCAAGTAGAGAACTGCAGATACAGAACTAGCAAAACCTGTCCAATTCGAACGCTGCTTCAGTATACAACGGATGGGGTGGAATTCTCGATTACTTTCGTAATGGGCAGGCGGTACCGCCCTGGCTGATATCCGGACTCTGTCGGGCGGCCGAGAGAACCGGGGATCAGTTTTCCGCCGCGATGGCGTAGTAACCCTTGCGGGACTGCACTTTAAGGGGCTCCTCGCGCTGGTGGCACTGGATGTCAACCTTGCGGTAGGTGCCGTCAGGTCTTGTCGTTGGTGGGGGTGTAGCTGGCGACGTACTGGGTGCGCAGCTCGTCTTCGATCTGCTGGAAGGCGGCATCGAGCTTTTTTCCGTTGTTGCCGACGTTGATGAGGCGGCCGCCGGTCTGATCGGCGAGCTGATGCATGACGTAGTCGCCGGAATAGCCGATGGAGTACATGCCGCCGTAGAAGCCGCGATCGGCGATGAGGATCACGTAGACCATGCGTGTTGGCTTTCTGGGCAGCTTCGATGGCGTCGCGCAGCTTGTGGGTGGATCCCTGATCTTCGCCGTCGGTGAGGAGGATCATGGCCTTGCGGCCGGTCTCGCCGGCGAGTTTATCGTTGGCAGCCTCAACGACTGCGTCATAAAGCAGAGTGCCGCGCGGGGTGCCGGTGGGCAGCGGGCCGGTAGTCACTCCACCGGTGCCGACATTGATCTGTGCCTTCTGCATGTCGCGGGCGAGCACGCTGGCGTTGGAGGTGAAGTCGGAGAGCAGGTCGATGTCGACGTCGAAGGAGACGAGAAAGGCCTGGTCCTTCTGGCGGAGGATGCGTTTCAGAAACTGCGAGCCGGTGTCCTGTTCAAGCGGCAGAACGTTCTGCTGCGAGCCTGAGGTGTCGAGCAGGATGCCGAGGGTGAGCGGCTGATCGACCTCCGCAACAAAGTTCTTGAGCGTCTGCGGCTGCTTATCCTCGAAGACCTGGCAGTCGTCGCGGGTGAGGTGCGGGATGAGCAGGTTCTTCTTGTCGCGCACATCGAAGTAGAGCGAGACGAGATTGACGTTCTGGCGGAAGGTGGCGACGGATTGCGATGTGTCGTCGTTGCCATTGGGGTCGCCGGGCAGGCCCTGGGGCGCGGCATCGGGCGAGGGCGCGGCCTGGGCGTGGAGACGCGCTGCCGGGATGGCGAATACAGCAGAGAAAAGCAGGATGGTGAGAATGCGGCGCATGATCGTCTCCTATTAGACGATAGCGCCAGGCTGCAAGTTAGATGGCGAAGCAGCTTCAGTTGACCGAGACCTTCCGAGGTACGTCTCTCTGGTAGGCTGACAGTGGAGTTTTTTGGCCGCGGGCATCGCGTCATGCCATATCCCGACGCAGTTCTGCGTAGGTGAAGCGCAGGCGACGGGATAGCCCGGATATTGTTGGAGGAGCCTTGGGCGGAAAGCAGTTGGCGTGGAGTTTGGTAGCAGCAGTTTCCCTGGCGGGGCTGGCGGCAGGCGCGGCACAGCAGAATGGCAGCAGTTCGCTGCCGGATGGTCCTGTAGCGCAGCAGCAGGAGAGCGGCTCGCAGCAGAGTGTGCCGGACGCGCCCGGCGCGGGGCAGAGCCAGGGACCCAATGACTTGCGCAATCTGACGCGGCAGGTGGCTCCGGGCAAGGCGGCGGGCGACGAGGACCAGGTGCAGGCTCCGCCTCCTCCGCCGCAGACGAACGCTCCCAATCCTGACGGGCCACCGCAGCAGGAGGCTCCCTACGTTCCAAAGTCTCCAGAAGAGGCGAAGCAGTTCCACCTGGTGATGCAGACCACGCAGGTGATTGTGCCTACCACGGTGCTGGACAACAAGACCCATCACCAGGTGGCGGGGCTGACCTGGCGCGATTTCCGAGTCTACGAAAACGGCCAGCGGCAACACATTAACTACTTCAGCGCGGACCCGGTGCCGCTCTCGGTCGCATTCGTGATCGACCAGAGCATGCCCAAGGACACGATGAAGAAGGTGAATGAGAGCCTGTCCGCGATCCAGGGGGCGTTCACGCCGCAGGACGAAGCGGCGGTGTTTACCTACGGCAACGGCGTGACCGAGCAGACGACGTTTACGGCCACGCAGGGTGACCGGCTGCCGGCGGTGCTGGAGCGCTCGAAAAAAGAAGGCACGGAGATGGGCGGCCCGCAGATGGGCGGCCCGCTGGGCATGACGGGACCGACGATCAATGGCAAGGCGGTGGACCCGAATGTGAATGGCCAAGCCCGGCCGGGCTTCGACTTGAATCATTCCGCGCGAGGCGCACACGCTCTCCGACGCGATCCTGGCGGCGGCGAAGGAACTGCAGTCGCGGCCGAGGGACCGGCGGCGCATCATTTATGTGATCAGCGACGGCAAGGATGTGCGCTCGAAGGCAAACGTGCGCGAGGTCATCCGCTTCCTGCAGGGAAACAACGAGTTTGTGTACGGAACGATGGTGGGCGACGCGGCGACCTGGGGCATCGGCTACCTGGACCGGGTGCACGTGCCGCTGATCCCGGCTGAAAATGTGCTGCCGCGGTATGCGAATGCGACGGGCGGCGTGCTGGAAGCGCAGCTCTCCGCCAATGGCATGGAGCGCAGCTTCGAGATCATTGCGAGGGAAGCGCGCACGCAGTACACGCTTGGCTTCCTGAGCCATCTGCCGACGATTGATGGACGGCATCGCACGCTGGACGTACACGTGGAGCGGCCCAATCTGGATGTGAAGGCGCCACTGGGCTACTACCCGACGGCCGCTACGCAGTGATGCTGTGGGCGATGGGCGGCGGTGCGGCTACCGTCGCGCTGAGCCTGGCTTCGGCAGCGATCTGGGGCACCAGCGATTTTGTGGGCGGCGTTGCGGCGCGGCGGCTGCCTTCGCCTGCCGTGGTGACGCTGTCGCATTTGCTGAGCCTGGCGTTGCTGGTGTCGCTGGCGCTGATCCATGGATCGAAATGGCCGGATACGCAATCGGCTATGTATGGAGCACTGGCCGGAGTGGCATGCGGCACCGGGGTGATGGTGCTGTACAAGGCACTGGCGCTGGGCGGCATGGGACTGACGGCGGCGGTGAGCGGCGTGCTGGCCGCGGTGCTGCCGGTGGTGTGGTCCTTCTCGACCGAGGGCCTGCCGCGGCCTTTGCAGGTTGCGGGGATTGTGCTGGCGGCAGCGGCGATCTGGATGATTGCGCGCGCGCCCGGCTCGCCGACCTCGAAGCAGGCGGTGGTGCTGGGAGCCATCTCGGGCGGTAGCTTTGGCTGCCTCTACATCTTTCTGAAGCTGGCCGGACGCGGCGGCGTGCTGTGGCCGCTGGCGTGTTCGCGGATCACGAGCGCGACGCTGGCGGCATTGGTCACATGGATCGGCATACGGCGCGCGGGCGGTGCGCGGCGGGATGCGAATGCGGCGCCGACGCGATCAGGGCGCGGATTGTCGTGGCCCGGATGGGCGGTGCTGGGACTGATCGCGATTGCGGGCATCTTCGATGCGAGCGGCAACACCTTCTACACGATCGCGACGCGGCTGGGCCGGCTGGATATTGCGGCGGTGCTGAGCTCGCTCTATCCGGCGTCGACGATTCTGCTGGCTGCGTTGCTGCTGAAGGAGCGCACGACGCGCACGCAGGCGGCAGGCATGGGGCTGGCGCTGGTGGCCGTGGTGCTTATTTCCGCTTAGCCAGTACACTTCTCTTCCACTGACACGACGCATGACGATGACGGGAAAGAACGACACAGGAGCGCCGCGGACGCAGCCGGGCCGCATGGAAGTGGGCCGCATTGAGGTGATTACCGGCCCGATGTTTTCCGGCAAGAGCGAGGAGCTGATCCGGCGGCTGAAGCGGGCGCAGATTGCGCGGCTGCGCGTTGCGTGCTTCAAGCCGGACATCGACCTGCGCTACCAGCCAGATGCGATTGCGTCACACGGTGCGCAAACGATTGACGCGCGAGCGGTGCGCGATGTGGAGCGGCTGCGCGCATCGCTCTTCCCTGCCCTGGAGACAATCGATGTTGTGGGCGTCGACGAGGCGCAGTTCTTCGATGACTCGCTGGTGGGGCTGGCGATGGAGCTGGTGCATGCGGGCAAGCGCGTGGTGCTGGCGGGGCTGGACACCACATTTGCGGGCGAGCCCTTTGCGCCGCTGCCGGCATTGATGGCGATTGCCGATGAGGTGACGAAGCTCTCCGCGGTGTGCATGCTGTGCGGCGCGCCGGCGATCCACACGCAGCGGCTGGGAACGAACCAGCAGCTTGTGGTGGTGGGAGCGGCGGGCATGTACGAGGCGCGGTGCCGCGCATGTTTTCGGCCGGAGGGCGATGTGCCGGCGGCGGAGCAGTTGAAGCTGCCGCGAGATTGAGCTCAACGTGGCTCGTGTGCAAGTTCGCCGCGAAGCGTTGTGACCGCCTGGCCGCGGAGCTTGACGCGGTCTACCGGCGAGGCGCAGGCGCAGCCATCCTCCGCGGGCCGAAGCCTGATAGGCGACGATCTCCTGCTTGTTGAGGCGCGGCATCCAGTACGGAGCGAGCGCGCAGTGGGCGGAGCCGGTGACGGGATCCTCATCGAGGCGGAAGCGCGGGTAGAAGCAGCGGGAGACGATGTCGGCCTCGCCATGCGTGCCTGCGGCGGTGACGATAATGCCGCGAACATCCTCGGCGCTGGAGAAGGCGGCGATCTGTTTGAAGTCCGGCTGGAGATTGCGGACGGTGGCCTCGTCCTTCAGTTCGACAAGGTAGTCCATGCGGTTGCGTCCGACGAAGATGGGCTCGGCGCCGAGCATGGCGGCGAGGTTTGGCGGGGTTGCAGCCGACTGGGCGGGCTCGGAGGGAAAGTCGAGCTCGATCCAGGGCTGGCCATCGAGATCCAGCCGGTCCGGATAGCCGGTCCGCGGTGAGCAGGCCGCTGCGGGTATGGAAACGCGCCTGCTCCCGGGCGGCGAGCGCGCCGGTCTCCCAGAGATAGTGCGCGCTGGCGAGCGTGGCGTGGCCGCAGAGATCAACTTCGCCGCCGGGCGTGAACCAGCGGAGATTGTAACCGTCGCTGGTTTTTACCAGGAAGGCGGTTTCGGCGTGGTTCATCTCGATGGCGACGGATTGCATCCACTGGTCCGATGCGGGAGCGGTGAGCACGCAGATGCCGGCGGGGTTGCCGCGGTAGGGCTCGGCGGTGAAGGCGTCGACGACAGCGATGGACTGGGGCATGGGTTGAGGGTAAACCAGCGAGTCGGGCGTCTTGAATAAGGATGGTCGCTTTGCTCCGACGGAATACGCCCACCCTGCGCTACGCGCAGGATGGGGCACCCGAGTGACTTGCTAGAGAGCGCTGCTGAGAATTGCGGGACGGGTGTCTGCTAGGTGCAGGATGAGTTCGCCGAAGAGCGTGTTGGCCCAGGCGAACCAGGCGCGGGTGAAGTCTTCGGCGTCGTCCTTCTGGAAGGATTCGTGGATGAAGTGCGTGCCGGCGGTGGTATCGCGCAGTGTGCGGAGGCAGGTGCGGATCTCCTGATCGCTGGTGCTGGTGAAGGCGCGGAAGAGGATGGACATGGGCCAGATGTAGTTGAGGCCCTGGTGCGGGCCGCCGATGCCCTCGCCTGCCTTGCCGCGGAAGAAATATGGATTGTCGAGGCTCAAGCACCCAGGCGCGTGTGCGCTGATAGACGGGATCGCTGATGGCGCAGCAGCCGAGGTAAGGCAGCGAGAGCAGGCCCGGCGCGTTGGCGTCGTCCATCAGGAGCGTGTTGCCGTAGCCGTCGACTTCATAGGCCCACAATATGTCACCTTTACTGTTTCGTGCATGGCCGTGCTGGGCGAGGGCGGTTTCGACTTCGTGGGCGAGAGCCGTGGCCTCGTTGGCGAGGGCGGCGTCATGCACGACGCCGGCCATCTCCGCGAGCTGGCGCAGGCTGACGACGGCGAAGTGATTTGCCGGGATGAAGAGCGGATAGATGCAGGAGTCGTCCGACGGGCGGAACATGGAGTAGATGAGCCCGACGGGACGCGCCGGATTGCCATAGCCGCCAAGCGGCACGGTGTCAGTGGGCACGGGCGAGCTGCGCTGGAAGTGATACGGGCCGCGATTCTGCTTGCGCTGCTGCTGGCGGAAGGTATTGACGATGCGATGAGCCGCTTCACGCCAGTCGTAATCCAGGGCGGCAATGCTGCCGGTGGCCTTCCAATAGCCGTGCGCGAGACGGACGGTGTAGCAGAGCGAGTCGACCTCCCACTTGCGCTCGGCGACGCCGGGGAACATGTCGGTCTTGTCTTGCACGGCCCAGGAGAGCGGCTTGTCGGCTGTCGAGCGCAGGAAGGCGTTGGCGTAGGGGTCGATGAGAATACAGCGGCTCTGGCGGCGGATGACGCCTTCGATGAGCGAGGCGAGCTGCTTGTCCTCGCGCACGAAGCGGAGATAGGGCCAGACCTGCGCGGAGGAGTCGCGGAGCCACATGGCGTCGATATCGCCGGTGACGACGAAGGTATCGGGATGGCCCTGGTAGCTGCCGGGAAAGACGGTGGTGTCGAGCGTGTTGGGCAGGCAGTTGCCGAACATGAGGCGCAGCTCGGGATCGGCGATCTTCGCGCCGACCTGGGTGATGGCGGCCTCGACGGCGGGGCTGGAGAAGCGGCGATCGGCAGGCGCGGGACGCTGGTGGAGGTCTACGGGCTTGATTTGCGCGAAGAGATGGCGCGGCGTGGCCGCAGCTGCAGCAATGGAAGCGGCGCTGCCCAGAAACGCGCGGCGCGTGGTGCCGAGGGTTTGTCATGCCGTCCATAGCAGTAAGAGACGGCGGCGCGACCTTCGGGTCTACGCCGAGCTGCTGGTTGGGCTGGTCGCCCATGGTGAAGGTGAGGGTGGCTCGTTGACAAGCTCGCTGTGGTGCACCCAGAGGCGATCGAGCGTTTTGCCGTTGAGCGCGACGGATTGCACGTACTTCTGCGAGGGGCTGGTGCGCTTGGCTTCGATGGTGAGGGTTCTTGCCGCCGGCGAGGTTCACCTTGGCGCTCTCAAAGAGCGGCGTGCCGAGCACATAGGTGCCGCTGGCGGGATCGACCGCGTAGAGGCCGAGCGCGCTCATGACGTACCACGCGGACATCTGGCCGCAGTCTTCGTTGCCGGCGAGGCCGTCGGGATCGTTGTGATAGAGCGTGTCGAGGATCTGGCGGATGCGCTGCTGGGTCTTCCACGGCTGGCCGGCCCAGATGTAGAGATAGGCGATGTGGTGGGAGGGCTCATTGCCATGCGCATACTGGCCGATGAGGCCGGCGATATCCGGCGGCGCGTCGGCGGGCAGCACGGAGCTCTGGTTGAAGAGCTCGTCGAGTTTCTTGAGGAATGGCTCGCGGCCGCCGAACTGCTCGATGAGGCCCTTCACGTCGTGCTGGATGCCGAAGGTGGTCTGCCAGGCGTTGGACTCGGTGTAGTCGCGATACTTCGGCGTGTGGCCCATCTCTTTCGGGTCGAAGGGCGTGGTCCATTCTCCATTGGCGAGCTTGGCGCGGATGAAGAGCGTCTGCTTGTCGAAGAGGTGCTGGTAGTTTTTGGAGCGCGGGAGCTGGATGGCGACATCGTCGTTGCGGCCGAGCTTTTTCGCTACCTGGGAGCAGGCCCAGTCGCCGTAATCGTATTCGAGCGTCTTGGAGACGGATTCGTCTTCGAGATCGGCGGGAATGTAACCGTCCTTGCGATAGAGCGCGAGGCCGCGGTAGTCGTCGTCCATATTGCGCTTGCGCATGACCTTGTAGGCGCGTTCCCAGTCGATGCCGGGGAAGTTTTTCACGCAGGCCTCGGCCATCACGCTGGCGGAGTGGTAGCCGGTCATGGTGCCGGTCTCCTCTGCCTGCAGCGGCCATACGGGCATGCCGGCGGGGCTCTGCTCGGCCATGGCGATGAGGCAATTGACGAGCGAGGGCACGCGCTCCTGCTGGAAGAGCGTGTACGCAGGATGGCAGGCGCGGTAGGTATCCCATAGCGAGAAGGTGGAGTAGTTGTGCTCACCGGCGGCAAGGGTGTGGACCTGGTTGTCCATGCCGCGGTATTCGCCATTCACGTCGTCCATCAGCGTAGGCGCGCACATCATGTGATAGAGCGAGGTGTAGAAGATGGCCTGCTGGTCGGGCGTGGCGCCATCGATGCGGATGCGGCTTAGCTCGCGCTGCCATGCGGCTTTGGCCTTCGCGCGGGTGGCGGCGAAGTCCCAATCGGATTGTTCGGCCTTGAGATTCTTAAGCGCATTGGCGGCACTCACCGCGGAAATCCCGCAGCGGACGTGCACCGGCTGGCCGGCGGGCGGGTCGAAGTGCACGACGGCCTGCAGGACTTTGCCCTTGCTGGTCGTACCGTCGATGGGCTGGCGATCGGAGTAGAGCTGCGCCTTGGTGAAGGGGACGGAGAACTCCATGGCGAAGTAGATCTGGCGGCCGCGCGCCCAGGAGTTGACGGTGCGTCCGCCGGTGACGAGGCGCTTCGCGGGATCAATGGTGAGTTCGGCGATTTCGACGGGATCTTTCGGGCTTTGGTAGGAGTGGAAGAGATCGATGAGGAAGTGCGCGTCCTTGGCATCCGCGGGGAAGGTGTACTGGTGGAGGCCGGTACGCTCGGTGGCGGTGAGCTCGGCGCGGATATTCGTGTCCTTGAGCAGCACGGAGTAGTAGCCGGGCTCGGCGGTTTCGTCATCGTGCGAGAAGCGCGAGCGGTAGCCGGCATCGGGGTTCTCGCGTGTGCCGGGCTCGAGTTTGACTTCGCCGGTGCGCGGCATGACGAGGATGTCGAGCAGGTCGCCGCAGCCGGTGCCGCTGAGATGGGTGTGGGTGAAGCCCATGATGGAGGTGTCGCTGCGGTGGTAGCCGGCGCACCAATCCCAGCCGTCGTCGTAGGTATCCGGGCTGAGCTGCACGGCACCGAAGGGAACGGTGGCGCCGGGAAAGCAATGACCGTGGCCGCCGGTGCCGATGATGAGGTTGACGTAGCGGGTGACGTCGTCCTGAGTGGCGGCGTCAGCGGCGGCAGAAGGCCTTCGGAGAAGCCGCGCGGCAGGGCGAGGCCGGAACAGGCGGCGAGTGAGAGCGTTCCCAGAAATGTACGGCGTGTGACCATCGAGCAGATCTCTTTCAGGATGCGGAAGTAGGTTGGGCGAGACGCGCGGCCCAGGGCCTCTTCATCGTGGGTGGAAGGCAGAAGACAGGCCCCGAGGATGCCGGCTTCCGAGCCAAGCTCAGCGCGGCGGACAAAACTTTTGCCCGGTGTGTCGAGCGGATCGCCGGGCGCGGCTTCCGTGGGCCGGAATACATAACTGCGCAGGCGCATTTCCGCGAACATGGCGGGAGCGAAGAGGTCCCAGGCGTTGGAGAGGCCGCCGGCGATGACGTAAAGCGGCAGGTTGAGGATGTTGGCGGTGCTCGCGAGCGCGAGGCCCACGGCGCGGCCGACGCGTTCGAAGATGGCAATCGCGGTGATATTTCCAGCGGTAGCGGCGTCGGCGATGGCGTGCGAGGTCCACTTCGCCGGATCTTTGGGGAGCGCGGCGTTCAGTATGGGATCGTTCGCTTCTTTGGCCATGCGAACGACTCCCGTGGCGGAGGCAAATAACTCCACGCAGCCGCGGCTTCCGCAGGGGCAGGCCATGCCGTCGGGCTCGACCGTGAGATGCCCCGCTTCGCCGGCCATGCCGTTGTTGCCATGCCAGATGCGGTCGTTGAGGATGATGCCGTTGCCGACGCCGGTGCCGAGCGTGAGCATGCAGAGGGAATGAATGCCGGCTGCCCGGGCAGAGCCGAGCTCAAACTCGGCGAGCGCCGCGGCATTGGCGTCGCTTTCGAGGAAGATGGGCTCGCCTATTGCCTCTTCGATGGCCGCGCGAAGCTGGAAGCCGTCCCAGCCGGGGAGATTGGGCGGGTTCCGGATGACGCCCGCCGGCAGCTCCAGCGGACCGGGACTGCCGACACCGATGCCGACCAGCTCGCCATGAGCACCAAATCGCGAGCGCAGCGCAATGACGGCCTCCTTCAGGTCGCGAATGACACGCTCGCGGCCCTGAGTGAGGCGGGTGGGGAGCGAGATCAGCTCGGCGACCTGATTCCCGGCACGATATGCGGCGACCCGGAGGTTTGTGCCACCGAGATCGACCCCTAAGGAAAATTGACCTTCAACCGTTTTGCTGGACACTTCTGTGATCATTTTGCCTCAAATCAGCAAAAATTAGCCCCGCAGGTGCAGTTTCGTGTTGTAGGCTTGGCCCATCGCTTTTGACATCGTGTTCCGTTTCCTCCTCGATTCTGGCAAACCATGACGGCGGGTTCGGGACCAGAATCCTCCACTCTACACCGGAGCGCCATGCAAGGTTCCCTGGTTGCGCAGATCGGGATGTTCGCTGACCTGGCGCTGATTGAGGGAACCGATTTTTATTATGACGGGCGAGGACGAGAAGGATGCAGTGAATTTTCCGCTGCAAAGCGGTATGGAACCGATTGGAAAGCGAAACCGTTTGTGCAACGCAGTTGGATTCCATGTGAGAACGGCAGACTGGTATGTCGGTAAAGACAGACGATCGCGAAGAGAAGATCATGCGGCTGCTTCTGCAGAAGGGGTCGGCCACCATTGAAGAGCTGCTGGCCACCGCGGAGACGTCGGCTCCGAGCATCCGACGGGACCTGAACCGGCTGGAACGGCGCGGGCTGGTGCGGCGTACGCATGGAGGCGCCACCCTGGTGGAGCCGCTGCTTTACGAACCGTTTCGCTATGACACCTCCTTTCAGGCACGCGAGCAACGGGCAGCCGAGGAGAAGCGGCGCATCGCGCTGGCGGCGGCGGACCTGATCAACGAGAACGAGACGATCGGGCTGACGGCCGGCACCACCACAACGCAGATCGGGCGCGCCATCCGTCATCGCACGAACATCAAAGTGGTGACCAACGCAATCAACATCGGCATGGAGCTGTGCAACCACGTCGGGCATCCGGACTTCCATCACCGGCGGCGTGCTGCCGTGGGCGTGGTCATTTTCGCTGAGCGGGCCGGCGGCGGTGCACTTCATCAACCAGGTCTACCTGGACAAGGTGTTCCTGAACGTTGTGGGGCTGGACGTGGAGCGCGGCGCGACGACGCTGGAGGCGGATGAGGCGGTAATCTTCCGCGCCATGCAGCGGCAGGCGCGCGAGGTGATTGCCGTGGCCGACCACACCAAGATCGGCCAGGTGAGCCCGGCGCTGATCTGCCCGGTGCAGGAGATTCATATGCTGGTGACCGATACAGGCGCGACGGATGCTATGATTGCGCCCTTTGAAGAGCGCGGGATTAAAGTACTGCGTGTGTGACGAATGATGTCCAGGAGGCTGGTGGATGCGGGACGGTTGGTGCGGTGTTGCGAGGAGATTGTGCGGAATGGCGGCGGCGGGTCTAGTGGCCGCCTCGCTGATGAGCGTTAACACTGTGCTGGGTCAGCAGACAGCGAACACGGGCGCGGCAGGGCTGGGACTGATGCCGCTGCCTGCGAAATTCGAAGTGGGCGCAGGCAACTTTACGCTGCAGCCCGGAATGCATCTGGCGTACCTGCACTTTCACAATGCGCGGCTGGAAGACGGTGCGCTGCGCATGATGACGCGGCTGCAGTTTGAAAGCGGCGTGCCGCTGCCGCACATTCCGAGCCAGATTGCGGGCGATGTTGCGACCGCCGGCATTGTGATCGACGTTGCAGGGGCGGGCGGCGCGGTGCAGTCGGTGGATGAAGACGAATCGTATTCGCTGACCGTGACACCCAAGCTCGTGACCATCCAGGCGGCGACTGTTGTGGGCGCGTTTCATGGCATGGAGACGCTGCTGCAACTGGTCGAGCTGAAGGACAATGCGGCGACGATTCCCGTGGTGAGCATTGAGGACACGCCGCGCTTCCGCTGGCGCGGGCTAATGATCGACGTGAGCCGCCACTTTGAGCCGGTAAGCCAGATCGAGCGCACGCTGGACGGCATGGCGATGGTGAAGTTGAATGTCTTCCACTGGCACCTGAGCGATGATCAGGGCTTCCGCGCGGAGAGCAAGATTTATCCCAAGCTCACCGGACTTGGCTCAAACGGGCAGTTCTACACGCAGGAGGAGATGCGTGCGGTGGTAGCGTACGCGAGGGCGCGCGGCATTCGCGTCGTTCCGGAGTTCGACATCCCCGGCCACAGCGTGAGCTGGATGGTTGGCTATCCGCAGCTTGGCAGCTCGAAGGGACCGTTCCACCTGCCGGATGTGGCGGGCGTGCACGACGAGGCGCTCGATCCGACCCGCGAGGCCACCTATGTGTTCCTGAACCGCTTCATCGGCGAGATGGTGAGGATCTTCCCCGATGCGTACTTCCACATCGGCGGCGACGAGGTGAACGGGAAGGTGTGGACCGACAACCCGCGCATCGCCCGCTTTATGAAGCGCAAGGGGTTTGAGAAACCGTCGCAGTTGCAGACTTATTTCAGCCAGCGCGTGGTGCGCATTGTGGAGCGACACCACAAGAAGCCGATCGGCTGGGACGAGGTGCTGGTGCCCGGATTGCCGAAGGATGTCATGGTGCAGTCGTGGCGCGGTGTGGACTCGCTGGCCGCCGGGGCACGCCAGGGATATACAGGCATCCTCTCCGCGCCCTACTACCTGGACGGCATGAAAACGAACGAGGCGCACTACCTGGCCGATCCGATTCCCGCGGACACGACGCTGACACCGGAGCAGCAGAAGCTGATTCTGGGCGGCGAGGTGTGCATGTGGGCGGAGCAGTTGAACGAGCGCACCATTGATTCGCGCATCTGGCCGCGCACGGCGGTGATGGCGGAGCGCTTCTGGTCGCCGCAAACCGATCGCGATGTTGCGTCGATGTACCGGCGGCTGCCGAAGATGTCCATTGAGCTGGAGCAGGTGGGGCTGAAGCACATGACCGGGCCGGCCGTGATGCGGCGAAGCATCAGCGGGCAGGTGAATCCGACGGCGCTGACCGTGCTGGCGGGCGTGCTGGAGCCGGTGAGCTTTGGCGAGCGCTACGATGCGCAACGCACGGATGGACACACGCCGCTGGACCGGCTGGTGGACACCGTGGTGCCCGATCCGCCGTCGCGCTTTGAGATTGCGCAGGATGTGGATGCGGTGCTGAACAAGGCTCCCAACGCTACAGAGGCGGAGGCGCGGCTGACGCGGCGGTTTATGGAGTGGCAGGAGATTGCTCCTACGCTGGCGGCGGAGATGCAGCAGAATCCGCGAATGAGCGATGCAGCGGTGCGCGCCACACAGTTGGGTGAGTTGGGGAAGGTTGGGCTGCAGGCGCTCTTGAATCTTGATCCCAACAACAGCGCTTACAACGGACCGAAGCTGGAGGCCGCGGCTTCACAAAATCAGCTTGGGGTGATTGACGAAGCAGCGAAACCGGTGGCTCTGGTGCGCTTCACCTTCCTTGATTCACTGAAGAAGCTGGTGCGCGGCGGAGAAATAACTACTCTGCCAGTACAGCCTTAGTCAGGTTGCGCGGGCGGTCTACATCGATGCCCCGCTGCACGGCGCAGAAGTATGCGAAGAGCTGCAGCGGGATCACCTCCGTGATCGGCAGGAGATGTTCGCGTGTCGGCGCGATGGGCACGAAGTGGGTCGCCGCGGCGGCGACTTCCTCGTCGCCGTGATTGCCGAGCGCGACGACGGTTGCGCCCTGCTTCTTCATATCGTGCAGCAGCTGCACGCTTTTTTCGTAGCGAATGACGGAGCCGGGCTCGCCGCGATCGACCGTCGCGATGGCGACGATGGCCGCGTTTGAGCCGACGAGCGCGTTGGGGCCGTGCTTCAGCTCGCCGGAAGGGTAGCCTTCCGCCTGCAGATAGGCTGACTCCTTGAGCTTGAGCGCGCCCTCGCGCGCGATGGCGTAGTGAATGCCGCGGCCAAGAAAGAGGTAGGTCTCGACCGCCTTCAGCGCCATCGCGATCTGCTCCATCTGGCG
The DNA here is from genome assembly GCA_963758545.1 of uncultured Acidobacteriaceae bacterium. Taxonomy (GTDB): domain Bacteria; phylum Acidobacteriota; class Terriglobia; order Terriglobales; family Acidobacteriaceae; genus KBS-83. The sequence goes on from CAVWVY010000004.1 coordinate 939,982, forward strand.
CTCCCAGTTATCGAGCTGACGGGCGATCAGCTCAGGAAGCGCTGCGAGATCCTTGAAGTGCGCGGTCAGGGTGTCGGCGGGGAGCGTCTCGAGCGCCACGCCAGAGGCCAGCGCGATCAGATTGAGCACCAGCAGTTGCGCAGTGAAACTCTTAGTTGCGGGGACGGCCAGTTCCCTGCCCGCCCACGTGGGGAGGCTGATCTCTGCCTCGCGGGCCATGGTGGAGCTCTCGACATTCGTCACCGCGATGGTACCGTGACGGCGGCGATTGGCTTCGCGCAGGGCGGCGAGGGTATCGGCAGTCTCGCCGGATTGCGAGACGACGATGATGCCGGGATTGGTGAGGGTGTTGATCTCGCGATAGATGTACTCGCTGGCGTATTCGACATCGACCGGCATGCCGCTGATGTCCTCAATCATGATCTCGCCGGCGAGTGAGGCGTGGCGGCTGGAGCCGGAGGCGGAGAAGACAACCTGATGATGGTCGCGGAACCACTGGTAGACGGGACCGAACGAAGCTTCATCGAGCGCGCTGTTGCGGACATAATGAGCGAGCGCCGTGGTGAGCGACGCGGGCTGCTCATAAATTTCGCGCAGCATGTGGTGCGGGAATTGCCGTTGCGGGGTGGTGGTGGACATGGTGTTTCTCGCTTCCTCGGAAATGTTCAGTAGGGGACGCCGCCGTTGTACACCTGGAACTCGCGAATCTGTGCCGGGCCGTTGCTGTCGAGCAACGTGAGGCGGACAGCGGTTGCAGTGACGGCAGGAAAGATGTCGATCTTCTTGTGGCCGATGGCCTGGGCGTGCGCGATCTCGCGCCAATGGCCGTTCTCTTCTGCTTCGATGCGGTAGTCGGCGATGTGCTGTCCGTCATCGAGCCGCTCCATGGTCACGGTGCGGTCGAAGGTGGTCGGTTGCGCGAACTGCACAGTCAGGATGGACGGCGCATTGTTGCCCGCGGATGAAGCGGGCGCCTGCCAGTAGGTGTTCGCGTCGCCATCGAAGGCCGCCTCTGTGCCGGGCGAATCTTTGCCATGCAGCGCAAGATTGTCGCCGTAAATCTGATGGATACGCTGGCCGAATTCTTTGAGACGCGCGACATCGGCGGCGGGCAGCAGACCGGTGTTGTCCGGCGCAAGGCCGAGCATGAGCTGCGCGCCACGGCCTACGGTCTGGTCGTATTCCTTGACCAGCTCGTCGACTGACTTGAGCGATCGCTTCGTCGTTGGGATGCCAGAACCAATGGTCGGTGTGCAGCGGTGTATCGGCCTCGACGGGGCGCCAGCGCAGATAGCCGGTGCGATCGACGACATTCCAGTTTTCGAAATCTACCTTGCCGCTCTCCGTGCCGACCCAGCGAATGTCGGCGTATTTGAAGAGGTCGACGTCGGCGAAGACGAGCGCGTTGGGCTGATAGGTACGAAGGTGAGAGATGATGGTGTCGAAGTCGTACTTGCGACCGGCACTGCCCGCGCCATCAAGCCAGAACTCGGTGAGCTCACCGTAGTGGGAAGCAAGCTCCTCGAGCATCGCGAGATAGTACTTGTCGTATGCGGCGGGATCTTTATAGCGCGGATCGTGGCGGTCCCACGGCGAAAGATAGACACCGAAGCGCAGGCCGTGCGAGCGGGCGCTATCCGAGACCATGCGGACGAGATCGCCCTTGCCGCCGAGCCATGGGCTGGACTTGACGCTGTAGTCGGTCTGCGCGGTGGGATAGAGCGCGAAGCCGTCATGATGCTTGGCGACGAGCACGACGTAGCCGATGCCCGCGGATTTAGCGGCCGCGATCCACTGATCGGTATCGACATGCTGCGGATTGAAGACACTGACAGGCGCAGTGCCGTCTCCCCATTCGCGATTGAGGAAGGTATTGGTGCCGAAGTGGATGATGGCGCCCATCTCCATGTCCTGCCAGGCGACCTGCTGCGGCGACGGCTTCACGTCGGCAAAGTTCTGCGCGAGTGCGGTGGTCGCGGTGAGCAACGTGAGGCAGGCAAGCAGGTGTTTCATCCGTCTCCTTGTGTTTAGCGCCAGGTGACGCGGTATGCGTAGGCGTATTCGCCGACGGGCTGGGAGGGAACATGAATGTGTAGGCCGTCCGCTTGCTGCGTGAAGGTGAGTTGCTTAGCGGAGGTTCCATTTGTCGCCCCGAGCAGTTCGACTGAGGCAATCGCGCGCGTGCCGACGCCTGAGCCGAGCGCGTGGATGACAGCTTCGCCGTTCTTCGGCCAGGCGAGCTCGATGGCATAAAGCACGTCGCCTTTTGTGGTGAAGCGGAAGTCTTCCGCCGTATAGGGTTTGGTTTCGCTGTCGTGAAACTGGCCGGCTTCGATCTGCGTCGGGCCTTCGCCAAACTGCCGCCATGGGCGCGTGCCGTAGATGGCGTCGCCGTTCACCTTGAGCCACTCGCCGACGGCGAGCAGCGTCTTCGCCGCGCCTTCCGGAATTGTGCCGTCCGGCTTCGGGCCAACGTTCATCAGGAGATTTCCGTTCTTGCTGACCACATCGGCGAGTTGATGGATCACGACGTCAGGCGACTTGTAGGTGTCGCCTTCGACGTATCCCCAGGACGCGTTCGAGAGCGAGGTATCGGTCTGCCATGGTTGTGGGCGGATGCCGGCGAGCGCGCCGCGCTCCACATCGAGCGTGGCGGCGCCATCGGCCATGGCGCTGAGCTTGTAGAAGAGCGCGACCGGCTGATGCTCGCGCGGCGGCGTGGTTGTAGTAGTAGGTGGCGAAGCGCGCAAGATGCGTGCGGAAGTCCGGCTGGCCGACCCACCAGTCGAAGTAGATGAGGTCGGGATGGTAGCGCTCGACGATCTCTGCCGTACGAGCGAGCCAGTCGTCCATGAAGGCGGGCGAAACGTAGGTGAAATCGTGGCTCAGCGAATCGCTGTTGTCGCCGTCAAGCTGGCGAAGCTGCGCCGGGCCGTAGAAGGCAGCGTACTTCGGATCGTTCACGTCGGAGGCGAAGTGGCGGCCGCCGTCGAAGAACCAGTCGTGCTCGGCGCGATGCGACGATGCGCCGAGGTGCATGCCTTCTGCGCGAACCGCTTTTGCGAGGTCGCCGAGCACATCGCGCTTCGGCCCCATCTTGCCCGCGCACCAGTCGGTGAGGTTGGACTCGTACATGGGAAAGCCGTCATGGTGCTCAGCGACCGGGATGACGTAGCGCGCGCCGGCATCGTGAAAGAGCTTTGCCCACGCATTCGGATCGAAGTGCTCGGCGGTGAATTTGGGGATCAGGTCCTTGTAGCCGAAGCTGGTCTGCGGGCCGTAGGTGGCGACGTGGTGGGCGAAGTCCGGCATGTCCTGCTGATACATGTTGCGCGAGTACCACTCGCTGCCGAAGCCGGCCACGGAGTACACGCCCCAATGGATGAAGATGCCGAACTTGGCATCGCGAAACCATTCCGGCGCCTGATATGCGCGCAGGCTCTGCCAGTCATCGCGAAATGGGCCTTCGGCGACGGTCTTGTCGACATCGGCGAGAATGCGCTTGCGCTCGCCATCGTATTTGCTGTTCGCGGCAATCCACTGCGCGTCGATCTGCTCCGGTGTGAGAGTGGCTGCGGTAGGAGCGGTCGCGTCGGCGGTCTGCCGCGTGAGCGCATGAGTGCGACGGACGCCAGGGATAGCGCGGCAATGGCTACGGAGAGATGTCGGTTCTTCATCGTGCCCTTTGAAAACGCTGGAGTATGCTCAATGCGTTAAAGTCAGCGGCTTGGCCCGCGATTTAATTTCCGGGAAATGTCCATATTAAGCTGGAACGATCAATTTACAACTCTAGCCGGAAGGATTTCGGTCAGAGAGCAGATGTCAGCACTGAGCAAAAGATAAGAGGGTACATGCGGCGCTGGTGGGCGACCTTGGCAGTTTTCACGTTTCTTCTTGGCGCGGTTGGCGGCTCTTCCGTGCCGCGGCGAAAGCACCGTCGGTTGGCGGGTGGCAGTTTCGCCTTGCGGCCTCCACGCCGGATGCGGCCGCGCACGCCGAACGCGCAGCAATGGCACGCCGCCGCGGTGCCTTCCACGGTGCAGATGGATCTGCTGCGCAATGGATTGATCGTGGATCCGTTTACCGGCGCGCATGAGGCGCAATTGCAGTGGATCGGGCTGGCCGACTGGGAGTACCGGACGACGCTGAACGTGGATGCCGCGACGCTCACGCACGAGCATGTCGAGCTGGTCTTCGACGGTCTGGATACTTTCGCGACCGTGCGACTGAATGGGCAGACGATTCTTGCAGGCGGACAACATGTTCCGCCGCTGGCGCGTGCCGGTGAAGCCGCTGCTGCACGCGGGCGCAAATGAACTGACGGTGAGTTTTGAATCGCCGATCCGGCGACTGCTGCCGGCGACGCTTGAAGCGTGCATACCAGTTGCCGGGCGAGTTCGACTCGGCCTTTGGCGACGAGCCGAAGGGCGTGCAGACGGCAAATTACATCCGCAAGGCTGCCTACCATTATGGGTGGGACTGGGGCCCGCGCTATGTGACGGAGGGGATCTGGCAGCCGGTGCGGCTGGAAACGTGGGACTCGGCACGGATGGATGCGCTGCACGTAATGCAGAATTCGGTGACGGCAGACGCGGCGTCGCTCGATGTGCAGGTGAGGGTGCAGGCGTCGGCTGCGAGTAAAGCAACCGTATCCGTGACATATACGACTCCGACGGGCGAGCATGTTCCCATTCCGGAGATTGCCGCGCAGCTTGTGCCCGGGCAGCAACACGGTGCATGTGCCGATGGTGATCGAGCCATCCGGAGCGGTGGTGGCCGGTGGGCTACGGGCCGCAGAATCTCTATCAGTTCTCTGCGAAGGTGAAGGATTGGACGCGAGACGCTCAGCGGCAGAGCGGGCGACAGGACTGCGCAGCGTGCGGCTGCTGCGCGAGAAAGACCAGTGGGGCAAGAGCTTCGGCTTTGAGGTGAACGGCGTACCGATCTTCGCGAAGGGCGCGGATGTGATTCCCTTCGACAGCTTTCCCGATCGCGTGACGCCGGAGAAGCATCGGCAGATTCTTGAATCTGCACGCGACGCAAATATGAACATGGTGCGGCTGTGGGGCGGCGGCTACTACGAGAGCGATGACTTCTACGACGAATGCGACCGGCTGGGGCTGATGGTGTGGCAGGACTTCATGTTTGGCGGCGCGATTCCGCCGGATGATCCGGAGTTCCGCGCGAATGTGGAGCAGGAGGCGATCGAGCAGGTGGACCGGCTGCGCGATCATCCCAGCCTGGTACTGTGGTGCCGGCAACAACGAAGTGGAAACCGGATGGGAAGCATGGCCGGACCGCATTGCGCTGAAGGAAAACATTTCTCCGAACGAACGCGCGCGGATCGAGACCGGCATGGCGCTGCTATTCGATGACATCCTGAAGCGCACCGTGGCGGTCCACAATCCGGAGGTGCCGTACTGGCCGAGCACGCCGAGCTCCGACCACGATACGGTAGCCAACAGTAACGATGACGGCGATGTGCATTCGTGGAATGTGTGGTCGGGCTCCGCGCCGATCGAAGACTATCTGAAGGACACGCCGCGCTTCGTTTCCGAATACGGCTTCCAGTCTATGCCGGATATGCGGACGATCCGCGCGTTTGCCAGCCCCGAGGAGCAGACGGTGAACTCCGCGGTGATGCGTGCGCATCAGAAGTTCGCGAACGGCAATGGCAACGACCGGCTGCTGTTTTACCTTCGCCGCTACTACGGCGAGCCGAAGGACTTCCCCACTTTCGTTTACCTGAGCCAGGTGATGCAGGCGGAGGCGATCGAGCTGGAGGCGGAGCACCTGCGCGCGAGTAGGCCGCGTTCGATGGGCACGCTGTACTGGCAGCTCAACGACTGCTGGCCGGCGGCATCGTGGGCCAGCATCGATTACTTCGGCAGATGGAAGGCGCTGCAGTTCCGCGCGCGGCACTTCTATAACGATCTGCTGATTGCGCCCATCCGGCAGGATGGCACGACGAACGTGTATGCGGTCAATGACCGCAGCACACCGGTGCAGGCGAACGTTCACATGCAGGTGATGAGCTTTGACGGACGCGTGCTCTCCGAGACGACCGCGCCGGTCACGATGGCGCCGCTCTCCAGCACTCACGTCCATACGCTGAGGGACGATGCGTTGCTGAAGGGCGCCGATCCTGCGAACGACGCTTGTGGCCTTCACGATGGAAGTAGACGGCAAAGCCTGTATCGCGCCAGATTGTTTACTTCCGCATGGCTCGTGATCTGAAGCTGCCGCAGGCAAAGGTAACCGCTCATGTGACGCACACCACGCAGGGCTTGGAGTTGATGCTGCATGCCGACACGCTGGCGAGGGACGTATGGATCTCGTTCGGCGATCAGGACGTGACGCTGGCGGACAACGCATTCACGCTGTTGCCAGGAGAGACACGTACTATCGCGCTGAAGGGCGGCGCAGATGCGGCCGCGCTGGAGAGCGCGCTCCACATCCAGACGCTGGACACGGCCACGCTGCCCGGCATGCCGGGGGCGGGAGAGTGATGATGCGCAGATGGTGGACAATCCCGTTTCTGATGAGCCTGGCCGTTGTCGGTGCACACGCGCAGGCTGTTCCGCACAAGGCGAAGTGGGCGATTGCGGTGCATGGTGGCGGCGGTGAGGAGGAATGGCAGCACATGGATGCAGCTACGGCCGCGGCCTATCACGCGTCGCTCGAACGGGCGCTGAGTGCAGGCGCCGCTGTGCTCAGCAAGGGCGGCCGTTCCATCGATGCTGTCGAGGCAGCCATCAAGACCATGGAGGACGATCCGCTCTTCAACGCGGGACGCGGCGCGGCCTTCGATGCGGAGGGCAAGAACGAGATGGACGCGGCGATTATGGACGGCGCGACGCTAAAGGCGGGATCGGTCGCAGGCGTGAGCGCGACGAAAAACCCAATCGTGCTGGCGCGCGCGGTGATGGAGGATTCGCCTTACGTGATGATGGTGGGGCCGGGCGCGGACGCCTTCGCGATCGGCCAGCATATCCAGCAGATGCCGCCGTCGTACTTCTTCACGGAGATGCGGTGGCAGGAACTGCTGGGCGTGTTACGCGCTCAGGGCAAGCCGCTGCCCGCGCGTCCACCCGGGGTTGCGGATGCGCCGCACGCGTTGCTATCGAATGACGTGAAGCCGTTCGCGCACCGCTTCGGCACCGTCGGCGCTGTGGCGCGCGACATCAACGGCGACATCAGCGCGGGCACGTCCACCGGAGGAATGCAGGGGAAACTGCCGGGGCGCGTCGGCGATTCGCCGGTGATCGGCGCCGGCACGTATGCGGCAAATGATTCGTGTGCAGTGTCGGCCACTGGCGTCGGCGAGTATTTCATCCGGCTGGATGCGGCAAAGGAGATCTGCGCGCTGGTGAAGCTGAAGGGCATGAGCACGCGCGCCGCGGCCGAGCATGTGATCCGCGGTGAAGTCGCAAAGCTGAAGGGCGGCGAAGGTGGCGTGATCGTGCTGAGCCGGACGAGCGATCCGGTGTGGAGCTATAACACGCTGGGGATGTTTCGCGCGCGGCAGGTGGAAGGCGGGGCGGCTGAGGTTGAGGTGAAGTGAGCCAGTCGCACCTAGGGAAAAGCAGAATTTTCCACTTCGCCGCCGCCGCAACGCGTCTGGGCACGTTCGAGATGACGAACTCATTAAGCGTATTTTGCTAACGCGCGTATTCAGATCGACCGGTGCGTCGTCGGTTTTTCCGGCGGGGGCGCGCGGCGAGATGATGACTGCGTGTCCGTGATTTTCGCGCCAGGCGAGGAAGGTGATGTGCGCCGGATCGGCGATGCGCAGCATATCGAGCAGGATGTAGTACGCGCTAATATCGGCATCGCGGAGTGAGCCTTCGGGGTCCGGCACTTCGACGTTCGTCGCGGCATCGAAGAGCTGATTCAGCGTGCGCTGGCGCTGGCGGGGCGCGAAGCGCACCAACAGCTGCTCCGGTTGCGCGCGGTGCAGCGTTTCGCGCGCCGCCCACTGCACGAAGGATGTGCTGTAGATCTGCGTGCCGGAGCCTTCAACGAATAGCGATGTCACGAAGTGCTGCATGAGTGGATCGTGCGTGACGCCGTCCGCGCCAGACTCCGCGGGCGTGAGCGCAGTCAGCATGCTGCGCATTGCTTCCGCGCCGCCCGGCCCGGATTGCGTAAAGCGATTCATGCGATCGAGCACGTTTTCGCGCACCGGGCGAAGGGTTGCATAGGAGAGCAGATCGACCGCCTCGGCATCGTGCGGCCATGGCTCGCCGCCATCGATGTACCAGCGAGTGTATGGCGCGGCCTGCGGGCCGGCATGCTGCTGCAGCGTGGCATGAAGATGCCGCGGGGTATCCGCGGTCCACTGCAGGTTGTGCAGCGTGACACCATGCGGCGCGAGCTTGCGAAAGAGCTGCGGGCTGGGCGCAACGGCATCCTTGCCGACGACGACGATGGCGAGACGGTCTCTTCTGCGGCGTTTGGTCCAGCGGAACGGCAAGCAGATCCTGCGCTGCGTGCCGATAGGCATCGATCTGACTGCTGGACCAGAGATACGCGGTGAGCTCCGCGAGGAACGGTTGCGGCGAACCCACCCAGTCCTTTGCCGCAAGCTTGGCCGGCACGCTGATCTGCTGAAACGGCGCGATGAGGTGCGCGCGCTGCTCGGGCGGGCAGCGATTCCAGCCATGCGCACTGGCGCTCGAAGGTGCGGCGTTCGGCGGGAAAGCGCCAGTCGAAGACGATGATCTCGCGCAGAAAGGCGGCCGCAACGGAGATGGGCAGTTGCTGCAGGAGCGCGAGATGGTCGATGGCGAACTGTCGCGCCTTGGGCGGATAGCTGGAGAAGCTGGCGGCGGTGAGCTGATCGAGGCGTCATCAGACCAGCTCCGAAATCGGCTTTCCCTGCACGAAGGGCGTTTCGAAACCGTGGCGCTTACCAATTGTGGGCACGAGATCGATGGGCTGGATGGCGCGATCGACGGTGACGTTCTGGCGAATGCCGGGACCGAGCGCGAGCAGCCAGGTAGTGCGCGCCATGGCGGCGCCGGTGCGGTGATGCTGAAAGCCGTTGCCGCCCGGGTCGCCGTCGGCATCGCGGCCGAAGTCCGGCATGATGAACAAGGCGGTGCGGTCTTTGTACTCGGGCATGCTCTGGATGGTGGTCCAGAGCTCGGCGCAGATGCGGTCGGCGCGCTGGATCGCGTCAACGTAGAGCGAAAAGGCGCCTGCGTGCGCGACGTCCATGTCGTGCAGCGTAATGAGTAACAGCGATGGAGACACTTGCGCCATGAGGCGGCGTGCGATGGAGAGCGACAAGGCGTCGGCGCTGTCGAGCGAGCGCGCGTCGCGGGTGAAGTCTTCCACCGAGAGCCGCAGCGTGGAGGCCAGCTGTTCCAGGTGCAGCTCGCCATCGCTTTGGGATAGCGACGGCCGGTAGACCGGCATCTCGTAGTTGTCCTGCAACAGGTGCTCGTAATCGACAAGCGACTGCGGATGCTGCTTGCTGACCGCCGCGGCGAGCAACTGCTTGGGCAGGATCACGCCGGCTCCCTGCCCTTCATAGCCGCCGTGCCGGCTGAAACCGATCTGCTGGAAGCCGTTGCTGGGCGCGATGACCCACGCATCGTCCATGGGCCGGCCGAGGCCGCGGCGGAAATATTCGAAGACGGTCGGATTGCCGGTGGGCTGCGCGATGAAGTTGTCGAAGGTCTCGTAGCAGCCGGTGACAATGCCGGCGGTCGCGACGTAGTGGCCAAGGATGCCGCGGTTGACCACCTGGGTGAAGAACGTCCCTTGGGGGATGAGCTCGGTCAACAGGTGCGGGATGTTCTGCTGACCTTCGAGTGCAAAGGTCTCCTCATCGCGCGCGCCTCCGCCGAAAGTGACAAATACGGTGCGCGGCCTGGGCTGAACAGTGGCGGCATACGCGGATGGCACCAGCGTGGAAACGGCAGTGGCTGCAACCGTGCCGCTGACCAGGCGCAGAAATTCGCGGCGCGTCTGGCTGCGCAGCATAGAGGCGAACACGTCGGAAGAAGGCGACATCGTGAGGACATCCTCGGCCGCGTTGAATCGATGAGGGTGTGGCTCCGACTTTACACATCGCGAGCCAGCATCTACAAGCGCCGGCTTATTGCGCCTTTGGCCCGACTTTTTCCTCGCGGATTGGCTCATCGATCAGCGCGTGATCGATGCCGCTGAGCGGTGGCGCGGCGCCCCCATCGAGATCGAGCAGAACTACTTCGTTACGGCCGGGATGCAGCCAGGCGCCAGGGAGATAGAGCCCACCCTGCGGACCGATGCGCCAGTAACGGCCGAGCGCGTGGCCATTCACCCAGATCTGTCCCTTGCCGTAGGCACGCATGTCGAGGAAGGTGTCGGTTGGCTTGCCGATCGAGAATGTGCCGCGATAGAGCGTGGGGCCTTCGGCGGCCGGCTTCTGAGTGAGAGGTGCGGCAGCCGGATCGGTAAACGGCAGTGCGTAGTTCTCCCAGCCGGTCACGGGCTTGCCCGCGAAGGTGACGCCGTGCGTGATGCCGGTCTGCTCGGTGCGGAGGACAGCGGTGAAGTTTACGCGGCCGGAGTTTTCGACCAGGATGTCGAGGCGCTGGTCTTTTCCGGAAACGGTGAGCGGCATGGACATCTTGCCGAGCCGGCGGTCGAGTGTGCCGACAAGCTTGCCGTCGAGATAGATGCGCGCATAAGAGTGAAGCTGGTCGAGCGCGAGATCGCCTGACGCCGGCCCGTGCAGCGTCGTGCGATAGAGCACATAGCCGAAGTCGTGATGCAAGTCCTCCATGGTGAGCGGCTGCTGCGATTTGACGGGGACAGGCAGTGAATCCCACAACGAGACGCTTTCCTTAAGCGCGATCGGCGGCAATGAGCCGAGCACCGGCGCGGGCGGCACGGGCGGCGGCGTAGTGCCGGTCGCTTCCTGGATCGCCTTGCGTATTTCGAAGAACTTCGGCCGCGGCTGCCCTGCTTCGTCGATGGGCGCGTCGTAGTCGTAGCTGGTGACGTCAGGCTGGTAGTTGTGGCCGTTGGAGTTGGCGCCGCTGAACCAGCCGAAACTGGTGCCGCCGAAAATCATGTACATGCTGACGGAGTAGCCCTGCTTCAGCATCCAGCGAATCTCCGCGACCTGTTTTGACGCGTCGGTGTGCTCATGCTTTGCGCCCCAATGGTCGAACCAGCCCGGCCCAGTACTCGGCGCAGAAGAATGGACCTTCCGGGCGCAGCTTGCGGTAGAGCGCGAAGCCTTGCTCGGCATCGCCGGTGCCGAAGTCGACGGCGGCGGGCAGATCGGGCAGCGAGCCGCGCGTCAGCTCCTCCGGGCCGTCGGCGGTGTAGAGCAGCGCGTCGGTGAAGCCGGCGTGGAGCACCATCTGGCGGGCGCGCTCCATGTAGGCGTGGTCATTCTCCTTCGCATCCTGAAAAGAACCGTATTCGTTCTCCACCTGCACGGCGAGGATGGGCCCGCCGCGATCGAGCTGGAGCGGGGCCAGCTCTTTGCCCAGGCGATCCATCCAGCGGCCGGCCGCCTGCTGGTAGGCGGGGTCGAGGCTGCGCAACTTCAGATTGCGATCGCGCAAGAGCCAGGCGGGATAACCGCCCAGGTCCCATTCGCCGCAACTGTAGGGGCCGGGGCGCAGGATGACGTAAAGGCCCTCCTGCTGCGCCTCGCGGATGAACTCGGCGACGTCGCGCTGGCCGGTGAAGTCGTACTGGCCGGGCTGCGCTTCATGGAAGTTCCAGAAGACGTAGGTCATCACGGTGTTGATCCCGATGGCGTGCGCCATGCGCAGGCGATCGCGCCAGTAGGCACGGGGGGTGCGGACGTAATCCATGTCGCCGGAGATGATCTGGAAGGGCTTGCCGTCCAGCTCGAACCTGCCGTGTGCGACGACAAAGCGATGGTTGGCCGTTTGGGCCAGCGCGGTCGATACCGCGAGCAGAAGGACGAGGGCGGCGCACGCGCGCCGGAAGGCAGAGACCATGGATGAAGAGCCCCTTTGCGGAATGGAGGTCAGAGTATCGTAAGCCGCAACCCGGAGGGTACTTCGGGCAGCGGGCGCAAAACACAAGACTGCTGTATGTTGGACTTGCATGCTCGCCCACGCGCCGACTGCACTTGCAGCCCATAGGAAGGTTCTGCGGCCCAAACTGGAGCTCTGTGTTGAGACACTTGCGAACGCCGAGATCGCGGCGCGCGGAGGGGCTCATCGCATCGAGCTGTGCGCCGGGTTGGCCGACGGCGGCGTCACGCCGAGCCTTGGCCTGCTGGAGCAGGTGGTGGCCAGCGTGGCAATCCCTGTCCATTGCATGATCCGCCCTCGCGGCGGCGACTTCTGCTACAGCCCCGGAGAGCTGCGCGCGATGGAACGGGATATCCAGCTTGCCGGAACGGCGGGAGCCGCGGGCGTCGTCCTGGGCGTTCTCACTCATGCGGGCGAGGTGGATGTCGCGGCAACTCGCCGCCTGGTGGAAATGGCACGGCCGATGCAGGTCACGTTCCATCGCGCCTTCGATGCAAGCGAGGACCTGGATGCGGCGCTCGAGGACGTGATCGGTTCCGGCGCTGATATCGTGCTGACCTCCGGCGGAGTGGAGCGGATCACAGATGGAGTGAATACCGTGGCCCGGCTGGTGGAGCGCGCCGGTACGCGCATCGAGATCATGGGCGGCTCGGGCGTGCGCATTCAGAATGCCGCGGCCTTGTGCGAAGCGACCGGCCTATCGGCAATTCATGCATCCCTGCGGCGGCGGCTGCAACCGGAAGATACGGCCGGATATGTACTGCCCGATGCTCTGCCGGCATACGAGCTACGCGAAGAGGACGTGCATGCGCTGGCTGCGGCGCTACGCGGCCACTGATCCGACAGTGATAGGTTGAGATTGCTGTGTGGATTCCAACTGCAACATTCCTATCTCTGTTGCTGACGGCTAGCGGTCTGGTCCCGCAGATAACTGCGGCCGGCCAGTCTGCTCCGGCCCCTGTCGCTGCCACATCCCCTACTCAGGTGCAGAGCACGGCTGAGATACGCCCAGGAGTGCAGAAAATTCCGCTGGATCAGCCGACCGCGGCGCGGCTGCAGGCGCGGAAGACCAGCTACAAGGTGACGGTTACGGGCGCCGACTGGGTGGATACCCAACTGGTGGTTGCGCCGGGCGATTCGGTGGAGTGCTCTGCGACCGGGGACGTCTCGCTGGCTGATGGCCGCAAGGTGACGGCCGACGGCACAGCACGCGGCTGGAAGGACCTGCTGCGGCAATTCCCGGACAACAACTCCCCGGCGGGCGCTCTGGTGGGACGGATCGGCAACAGCGCCGCGACGGTGGCGTTTAACATCGGCGCGCATAAGACCGTTGAGGTGCCGACAACCGGCGAGCTGTTCCTGGCAATCAACGTGAGCCCGGACCTGACGGCTACCGGCAGCTATACGGTGACGCTGCACCTGTCGCGGAAGCCTGCGCCTGCGGCAGCGCAAGCGGCGTCGGAAGATGTGCTGACAGACGCGATCTCTCCGCCGCTCTTCGCCAGCATTCCGCGTCGCGTCGGGGACCAGGAGAACAATCCGGGCGACATGGTGAATTTCGCGATGGTCGGCACGGAAGACCAGGTGAAGAAGGCCTTTCAAAATGCCGGCTGGGTGGCGGTGGACAGCACCAAGCAGGACGCGGTGGTGCATGGATTGCTGCAGACGCTGCAGCACCAGTCGTATCTGGAGATGCCGATGAGCACGCTGTATCTCTTCGGGCGGCCACAGGACCTTTCCTTTGCGCGCGCGGACCCCATTACGGTGGCCGCCGAGCGGCATCATCTTCGGATCTGGAAGTCGACCGAAACTGTGGACGGCAAGCCGCTGTGGGTGGGCTCGTCCACGCACGACATCGGCTTTGAACGGGATCAACGGAACAATGGGATCACGCACAAGATCGATCCCGAGATTGATAAGGAGCGCGACTTCCTGGAGCAGAGCTTTGCCGCCGCGGGCAACCTGCAGGCGGCAGCGTATGTGACGCCCGCGAATGCGCTGCGCGACGCGAAAACGGCTACTGGAGGCAGCTTTCAGTCAGATGGACGGATTGTTGTGCTGTTGCTGAGGTGAGACTGGCCGTGAATCAGAAGCTGGCAGCGGCAGTTTATTTGTTGAGCGGCACTCGCACCGAAAATCAGTCCACCTTCGGTTACGCTCAGGATGCAGCGAGGGCCTGATGCGCTCGCGGCTAGCTCACGCTGGGAACATGCGCCATCTGGTCGAGCGGCGCACCCACGGAAGCTACCGGGATACGGACCTGCTCGGTCATGAGTCGAGTGACGGCCACAGCGGGCAGCGGCGGCGCGAAGTAGTATCCCTGCACGCGATCGCAGTCGAGCTGCCACAGGCGGTCGAGTTGGTCTTCCCGCTCCACACCTTCGGCGACCACGATCAGTCCAAGACTGTGCGCAAGGAAGACGATGGCCTGAACGATGGCGTAGGTACCGTCCGGCTCGTTGATTCGCTCGACAAAAGAGCGATCGATCTTGAGCGTCTGCACCGGCAACTGATGCAGATGCGCGAGCGAAGAGTAGCCGGTGCCGAAGTCGTCCACGGAGAAGTGAATGCCCATGCGCGCCAGCGTATCGATCTGCCGCGCCACCTGCCCGATATTGCGCATGACGGTGGACTCGGTGACTTCCATCTCCAGCGCCGAGGGCGGCAGCTTGTAGTGGTGCAGGCGCTCGATCACGTAGCTGGAGAAATCGAAGCGGGTGAGTTGGAGCGGCGAGACGTTGAACGCGATGCGCACCGGATGGAAGCCGAGGTCCTGCCACTCGCGGCTTTGGCGGCAGCATTCGTCGAGCACCCAGTTGCCGAGCGGCACGATGAGGCCGCTCTCCTCCGCGATGGGAATGAAGCGGTCGGGATAGACCAGGCCGAGCACGGGATGCTGCAGGCGCACCAACGCCTCCAGCCCGCAGAGCTGCCCCTGGCGCGTGTAAAGCGGCTGATAATGCAGCTCCAGTCCGCCATCCTTCAGCGCGCGACGAAGATGCTTTTCGAGCTCGGTGGCCTCGAGCGTGGCGGCTGAAATCTCCTGCGAGACATACATGTACTGGTTGCCGCCGGACTTTTTGGCGCGGTACATGGCGGTATCGGCATCGCGCCATAGGACCGCGGGATCGGTGCCGTGGTCGGGATAGACGGCGATGCCGAGGCTCGCGGTGAGATCGATATCGATACCGTTATGGCGATAGGGCTCGTTCAGGCCACGGAGAATTTCGGCGGCCACGCGCTCCGCATCGTCCGATTTCGCGATCTCCTGCAGAAGCACCGTGAACTCCTCGCCGCCGGTGCGGGCCACGGTGTCGACGGCGCGCACGCGCGAGCTGAGGCGGCGCGCGATCTCCTGCAGGCAGACGTCGCCGATGGCGTGGCCGTAGGTGTCGTTGATCTGCTTGAAGCGGTCGAGATC
The DNA here is from genome assembly GCA_963758545.1 of uncultured Acidobacteriaceae bacterium. Classification (GTDB taxonomy): domain Bacteria; phylum Acidobacteriota; class Terriglobia; order Terriglobales; family Acidobacteriaceae; genus KBS-83. The sequence continues at coordinate 955,417 of CAVWVY010000004.1, forward strand.
GAGGCAGAGCAATGCCGCCTTATGCCCGTAGCGGCTGGCGTGCGCGATAGTCTGCGCCATGCGGTCTTCGAGCAGCGCGCGGTTTGGCAGCCCGGTAAGAATGTCGTGATTGGCCTGGTAGACAAGCTGCTCGTGCAGACGGTCGCGCTCCGTGACGTCCTGCATCAACGCGAAGGTTACTTTGCGCCCGTCGTGCTCAATCTGATGCGAGGCGATGTCCACCAGCATGAAGCTGCCGTCCTTGCGTTGATGACGCCAGGGGCCATTGAGCGGGTTCTCGCAGGTGCGCTTCAGCTCGGCGACGAGCTTCGAGAACTCCTCGCCCGGACGGATATCCGCCATGGTCATCTGCGCAAACTCTTCGTGCCCATAGCCATACTGCTGCGCGGCGGCATCGTTCACATGCAGGAAGGCGAGCGTCTCTGTGTCGTACATCCACATCGGGTGCGGGTTGGATTCAAAGAGCACTCGATAATGTGCGCCGGCGTCCTCGGCGCTCACGATCTCTTCCTCCAGCAAGGTCAGGATCATCCCTACAGCGACGAGATATTTGGGAAGGTTCCAAAGCAGGGCCGGTACCCGGACCGCCGGCCAGAAAGTCTCCATGGCGGCAGCAGAGACCCAGACCGCAGCCCATGCGTACAGACTGAAGACGACGGTGCGGACTCCGGCAGAGAAGCGCGAGACGTCGAAGCTGTAAAGCAACGCGAGCAGCAGGTACACCTGCGTCAGCATGACTTCGACGGCAGTGGCGTCGTGATGATGCAGGATGCCGTAGCCGAGCCATCCGGTACATCCGATCACCGATGCGATGAGGACAGCGAACAGTGCGCGACGGCGCTGCGAGACGCGCCAGGCCACCATGAGGGTGGCGGCTTCGCCGGCGATGGCGCTCAGTGAAAGCAGCCGGCTGCCATCCGGCAGAAAGCAGGCAGCGGCGGCGGTGGCGAGCCAGGGAATGCCGAGCGTGACCAGTACAGCCAGCCAGCGGCCCGGGGCATCCCGCACAAATGTGGTGGAGAGGATGAAGCAGATGCCGCCCAGCACGAGCGAGCCGAGCACCAGAAAGCCCTGGCTGTTGCGCCCCAGGTCCGATGCGGGGTGCAGCATGAGCCCGGCGAAGTGCAGCAGAATGAGACACCAGCCGATCAGCCAGCAGCGGACCCGGAGGGTGGGCCGCTTTCTGTAGATCGAGGTGAACAGGAGCACCAACGAGCCAAGCGACAGAAGATCGAGAAGTCCGCTCATCCTTCAGAACCCTACTGCAGCAAACTTTGCGGACCAGGATCGGCCAGCAACCGGGGCAGAGCATTTTCGGTATAGGAGTAGACGATCCAGCGATCGCTCTCGTTATGTTTCAAACGAAAAGCGACATCGAAATGAGCCGCCGCAGCCTGGCTATATACCGAATGACTCTAAGTGAACCGTACTTTCCCGAGGTCACTTGCCTCAATATCACGAAAGTTATTTCCTACACATTCTAAGCACTTTTGGTCATTTTTCGGAGTACTTTCTGCGCAGCCAAGATGCTGGCAAAGCTAAAGCCGCTGCCGGACTTGCCGACAGCGGCTTTTGCGTTCCAGTTTGGAACTAGCTCTTAATTCTTAGGCGGGTGGGAGACACCTTCGCCGACCGGGCCTTTCTGTGGTGCGCGCATCTTCTGATGGGCGTACTGCTGACCGTGGATCTTGATCTTCGACTCGTCGATCCGGCCTTCGGTTGGCTGATCGAAGACGGCGCCAGGGGCCAGCAGATACGTCTGGACCTGGCGGCCGGGCGTGGTGCTGGTGCGCACGTCCACCCGAGACGGATCGATGCCCTTCTCGTTGGCGAGATAGGCGCGGGTGTTCATGGCGCGCTCTGCCGCTGTCAACTGGCCGTCGGCCTCGCTGTCGGAGTGCTCGCCGACCAACACCAGGCGGGCATCCGGCTGATGTTCGAGGGTGAGCGCGACGTCGTCCAGGCAGGCGCGGCCTTCATTGTCCACGCGGGCCGGACGGCGCATATCGCGGTTGAAGTAGACGGTGCAGAGCGGCTGAGCCTTCGGCGCAGGCGGCAGCGCAGGCGGAGCGATCGTGACTTCGGTCGAAGCAACAGCAGTCTGGCCGAGATCGTCCACGATACGGCAGGTGATATTGGCGACGCCCGGCGGCAGGCCGTCGGTGTGCAACTGCGCTGTATCGTCCTTGCCGTCGATCTGCCCCTCGGAGGTGGTGTAGCTGTAGGTCAACTTGCGCTGCGGGATGCTGCCGGCATACGCGGTGATGATGGAGACCTGACCCGGCGTGACGGTCGATGGATCCGGCGAGCACTTGAGCGTCGGCGCCGGCGATGACTTAACCACAAAGTTCGTCGAGCACTGCGCGAACTGTCTGCCCTTCTCTTTAGCGGAGATGTGGGCGGTCGCGTGATAGGTGCCGGCAGCGAGGCCGGTGGTGTCGACAAAAATGACGGGGCCGAAGCCTTGCTGTTTGCCACCGCTCAACACCCAGGCGAAGAAGAAGGGGTGCTTGGTCCGGTCTTTGTAGTTGCGCAGCGTGGCGGCCAGCGTGACGCGCTCGCCCGCGTAGGCTTCGGCGGGAGTGGCATCGCAGGCCAGGCTCTTCGACTGGATGGGATTCATCTCGCCGAAGCGGAAGACCAGCCCGGCGGAGAGGCGCAGCGCGTTCACATCCTGCGAGCCACCTGCGAGATCGTATGGCTGCAGCGGTCCCTGGTCGGCGTGCATGTAGCCGTAGTCGGCCTGTACGAGGCGGAAGGCGACGTGCTCGCTGGTATGCGGCAGGAGAACATCCACGCCGCCGCCACCGGCGAAGCCGTAGCCCCATGTCGGAGGCTGGAATTTGGGTCCGGCGACCTTTGCGCCACCGCCGGTGAAGTGGACGAAGGGGATCAGGTGCTGCCCCAGGAAGAGGCGATATATCGCGCCTGCTTCAGCGGTATAGAAGGAGTCGGTGACACCGCCCAGCTGGATAAATGGCGGAGCGGGCGATGTCCCAGTGGTACCGAGCGGGTATTCGCTGTGCGAAAACTCTGCCTGCACGCCGAAGTGGTGGCTGAAATAGTAGCTGCCACTGGCAATGTAGCCGCGCGTGTTCTGGCTGGGGAAGCTGAAGCTGCCGACGCTGCCGCTGGGCCGCAAATATGTATATCCGCCGAAGATGTCGAAACGTGACGCGGGCGGCGGCTCCGGCGCATTGACCTGGGGCGCGGGTAGCGAGGGGTTGACGGCCTGGTTGTCCTCGGGCGCTGCGGCCGGCTGATCCTGCGATGCCGGCGCTGGTGTGGTGTCCGGCGTCGCAGGAGATGCAGGAGAAGGAGGCGGGGTGGTCGTGTTGTCCGGTGTTGCGGGAACGGCCCCTGGCGCTGATGAATCTGGCGGGTTTGCAGGCGCGCTCTGCTGAGGCGTTGCGGCAGGGGTATCCGCCGGTACTGGCGCGCTTTGCTGTGTTGGAGTCGCGGGCTGCGCTGCCGGCTGCTGGTCCTGCGATGCGGGCGCGGAGGCAGCGGGTACCGGCGCCGCACTATCGGTCGCTGCGGGCGAGGCTGGAGCGGGGGTAGTCGCGTTGGCCGGTGTCGCCGCAGCGCTTGACTGCGCCGGTGCAGCGGGGGCAGTCTGCTGGGACGTGGCAGACGAATCCGCGGATGCCGGCGTGGGTGCCGGGGGAGTCTGCTGCGGTACTGATATAGATGGCTGCGCCGGCGGTTGCTGATCCTGCGATGCGGGGACCGGTGCTGGTGGGTTGCTCTCGGTCGCTGGCGGGGTTACCGGAGCAGATGCCGCCGGAGTCGCGTTGTCCGTCGTTGTCGGTGCGCTCTGCGTCGGCGCGTCGGCAGATGCCGCGGGCGCGGTCTGTTGCGGCGTGGCAGAGGAATCTGCGGATACTGCCGCCGGGGCCGCTACGGGGGCAGCGGTGGGTGCCGGCGTATTATCCGGCGACGCTGGAACACTTTGCGGCGTGAATTCTGCGGGCGTCGACGAAACGCCTTGTGGCGCAGCGCTGCTGGGGGCCACCGTCGTGACAGGAAATGTTGACGCAGGTCCGGAATCCGGCGGAGCAGGTTTGTTGCTGTCGAGCTCAGGCGTGACCGGCGCAGGCGGCTGATCCGGCACAAACCTGTCGCCCGATAGCTTTAGTTCGTCTTTGTTCTCCGGTCCAGCGGGGGCCTGGACATCGTCATTCTGTGAGGTCTGATCCGGGACAGCTGGGGTGGCCGCTGGAACCGCCGGCGTTGCCTCCGGCGCTGCGGACGTGGTTTCAGGCGTGACTGGGTCCGGGTTTGAAACCCCGGTGGTCTGATCGGCGGAGCCCTGCGCAGGAGCCGTGGAATTATCGGCAGGCTGGGCTGTCGCTTCCTGGTTCGCCTTTGCGTCCGGCTTTGTGTTTACGGCGTGCGCGGGCGCAGTCGCTGCGGCGGGCGCGGCAGGCTGCTGCGCACCCGCAGCGAGCGTGCACAGGCCAACGGCAAGCAGACCTTGAACGATCGGACCCAGCGTAGCTTTCAAACCATGACGCATGAACGGTGTTCCTCAGCCGCGGACCACGATCCGTCCGCGATTCGCAGGTCGCGGTACGGAGTTAGGGGAAACAGCAGGCCGCATCGTGCGCATTAGCGGGCCAGTACGAAATTGACAGTGGAAGACTGCGTGATGGTTGCGCCACTGCTGGTGGCAGTGCCGGTGACGGTGACGGTATAGATCTTGTAGTTGCTAGGCGACGCGCAGCCCGTGACACCGAGCGCTGCAGCCAGCAGTGCGAATGGCAACAGCAGCAAAAGGAGCCGACGGCGGCGGCGCGCGCCGAAGAGCATTCCGCCAGAACCGAAGAGGCCAAGAGGCAGCATGGTCCAAGCGAGCAGAGGCGAGCTTCCACGTTTCGGACCGGGCTGCGTGTCGCGCAGATTGCTGAAGATCGTCGGGACGTTGCTGGTATCGGCCGTGGCGGTGATCGTCATGGTGGAGGTGCCGGTGGCGCCCGACGCCAGCGTGACGCTGGCCGGCGCAAAGGCGCACGATGCGCCCTCCGGCAGACCGGAGCATGTGAGCGAGATGGGGCCGGTGAAGCCGCCGGTCGAAGCCAGATTGACGGGATAATTCACCGTTCCGTTGTGATCGATCTCTTGCTCGGGCGGGGTTGCGGCAAGCGTGAAGCTTCCGCCGCTGCCGCCGCCACCAGTAGTGGTAACCGTCAGAGTGCCATTTACCACTGTGACGGCGTAGTCGGATGCCTTGGTGCCAGCGCCGATGGTGTACGCGGGCGTGATGGGATAGGTTCCTGCCGGGCTGGAGGTGGTCGCCGTCGTACTGTAGGTGGCGGTGATGGATTGCCCCGGCACTACGTTCGCTATCGTGCCGGTGAACGCCGGATTCGCGGTGTTGACCGGGCGAGTCTTGTTGTCGGCGGTGATGGTGACTGGCCGCGGCGCCACAACCAGCGTGATGTTTACGGTGGAAGCCGGATACGTAGAGTCACCGGAATAGGAGACGGTGACGCTGTAGGTGCCGGCATCCTCGAGTGTGGCGGAGGGCGAGCAGGCAACGGCGCCGTTCGCGGGCAACGGTTGCACCGGGCAGAGCGCTGCACCCGCGATGGAGAATGTCGCCGTGCCGGTGGGCCCGCTGGGCTGGTTGCCGGTAATCGCCGCGGCGAGCGTGTAGGCATCGCCGTAGACCCCCGTGACGGCAGGCGCAGCGATGGTGGCAGCCGGCGTCGCTCCGGTAGTCGTAACTGTCAGGGTGCCATTTATCACTGTGATGGCGTAGTTGGATGCCTTGGTGCCCGGGCCGATGACGTATGCGGGCGTGATGGGATAGGCTCCCGCCGGGCTTGAGGTGACCGCGGTCGTGCTGTAGGTGGCGGTGATGGATTGCCCTGGCACGACATTCGCTACCGTGCCGGTGAGCGGCGGGTTCGCGGTATTGATCGGGCGAGTCTTGTTGTCGGCCGTGATCGTGACCGGCCGCGGCGTGACGACCAGCGTGAGGGTTACGGTAGAAGCCGGATACGTAGAGTCACCCGAATAGGAGACGGTGACGCTATAGGTGCCGGCGTCTTCGAGTGTGGGCGAAGGAGAGCAAGCAACGGCGCCGTTTGCAGGCAACGGCTGCGCCGGGCAGAGCGGCGAACCGGCGATGGAGAATGTCGCGGTGCCTGTGGGCGCGCTGGGCTGGTTGCCGGTAATCGTCGCAGCGAGCGTGTAGGCATCGCCATAGACCACCGTGACGGGAGGCGCATTCATCGTCGCTACCGGCGGAGGCGGCGCGTTGCCGATGAGCGTGATGGTCTGGCTCGGGGTGACGCCGTTGTCACTGAGGATCTCGTGGCCCACGAAAGAGCCCGGCGACTGCGGGGTAAAGAAGAAGCTGAAATTGCAGGTTGAGCCTTCCGCGAGGCTGCCGCCGCAACCGATGGTATCGACGGCAAAGTTGACCTGATCATCCAGGCCAAACGTCAGGGGGCTCAGGGCGCCGTTGCCCGCATTCCAAAGCGTAGTGCCGAGCGGGCCGCCAGTCTGGCCGACTTTCACGGTGCCAAAGTCGAGCGTCGGGTCGGTGTAGGTGATCTCGCGCAAGGCGCTGTTGCCGGTATCGGCAATGAAGACTTCGGCTCCGCCATCCACGGCGACGGCCATGGGGTTATCCAGTTCCGCGGCACTCGCCGGTCCGTTGTCGCCGGTGTAGCCTGGTGCGCCACCTATGTTGCCTGCCAGCAGCGCGACCTCGGGGTTCTGCGCCTGACCGCTGTAGGCCAGAAAGAGGCGGTTGCTTCCCGCATCGGTGATGTAGATATCCCCAGCCGGGTCAGCGGAGATGCCGGAGACGCCGGCCAGTCCGATGCCTGTGCGGGTGGTCGGATTGGTGTCTGTTGCTGTGCCGTTGCCGGCGAAGAAACGGATGATGCCTGCGGTATCGATCTGATACACGCGAAAACCGCCGCGATCGGCTATATAGAGGTCGCCTGCCGGATCGAGGTAGAGCGCGGAAGGGTGCACGAACTTCGCAGTCGTCGCGAGCACACCGTTGGGCGCGCCGTTGCTTCCCTGCCCGGCGATGAATGACTTCTGGCCGCCGGCATAGATCTCGAGCACGCCGACGGTCGCCCCATCTTCCGCGACGTACAGATCGCCGAGCTGATCGGCAGCGAGCGCGACGGGATGATCGAGCCCGCTCGCCCATGGGGTCAGGTTGCCGTTCGCGTCGTACTGGTAAATAGCGCCGCCGGTGGAGTCGGCAATGTAGAGATTGCCCGCAGCGTCGATCGCCAGCGCGGACGGTGTCTGGATGGCACCGCCGGGCGCAATGAGCTGAGTCGGCGCTCCCGAACCGGCGGGGAGCACGGAGATGGCGCCAGTGCCGCTTTCGGCGTAGTAGACGTCGCCTGCGCTATCGATGGCGATGGCCGAGGGCTGGGCCAGCGAGCCGGCGAGCGTCTTGATGGTGCCCGGGACGAAGATGGCTTCCGCGCTCTGTCCAATGCCGTTCAGACCAAAGCGGTAGATGTTTGCCGGCGAAGTGCTGCTGTCGGTGATGGTCAGCGGAGCGGTGCGCAGGCCGGGCAGCGTAGGCAGGAATCGCAGGACAACCTGGCAGGTCTTGACGACGCCGGGGGGCACTGTGATGGATCCCTGGCAGCTATTCAGGCCGGAGGCGGGAAAGTCCCCGCTGGGCGCGGTAGTGAGCGTTACCGCATTGGTGATCATGAACCACAGGTTTTGCGGCTGGCTGTGATTGCCGACCAGGGTCTCGGGGAAATGCAGCCCCTGAGCCAGGATGCGGACGATGTTGTTGTTGGTATCGGCGACATAGACGTTCCCGGTCTTGTCCGCGGCCAGGCCCTGTGGGTTGAGCAGCGAGGCGGAGACGGCGGCGCGTCCATCCTGCGATGGTGCGTAGGGGGTGATTCCGCCATCGCCGGCGATGAGCTCCAACTGGTTCGCGGCCAATTCAGAGATCTGCCCAGCACCCTCGTCGTTGATATAGACATGGCCGGCCGCATCGGCTGCGAGCCCAACCGGCTTTTGCAGAATCGTGCTGTTCGAGCTGGTGCCGTCGTTCGTGCACTTGCCTGCCGCGGTGATCGCGGCTCCAGCCGCCGTCACCTCGCGGATGCAGGCGTTGCCCGAATCGGCGATATAGAGATTGCCGATCACGTCGAGGGCCAGTCCCTGGGGAGCAACCAGTGCTACACCGCCGGTGATGCCGGTGCACTGCGTTCCAACGGCTGCGGAGACCGCACCGCTGACCAGGCATCCGGTACCGTATCCGCTGCCTGGGCCGGTGCGGATGACCTGATAGGTGTGATCGACCGAATCGTTGACAGCGATGTAGAGATTGCCGGCTGCATCGACTGCCAGACCAGCAGGCGCCGGCGCGACAGCGCTCGAAGACGGCTCGGTGCAGGCGCTCCCGAAGAGCGGCTGAAGGGCGGCGGTGCCGGTATTACCCGCAGGCAAGCGGCGGACGCAGTTGTGACCGGTATCGGCGATGAAGAGATCACCGGCAGCGTTCAGCGCCAGCCCGGAGGGAATGAGCACTCCGGTTGCCGGGTCGGCGGTCACACTACCAGCGGTCAGGCAGGTATCGCCGCTGCCGGTTGGCTGACCAACCACAACCGTCATGTTGCCGCTGGTGTCCACGCGGCGGACACAGTTGTTGCCGGTATCCGCGATGTAGATGTTTCCGGAGAGATCCGATGCAACGTATGCCGGGGCATTTAACGGAACAGTCGTGGCCAGTCCGCCGTCGCTCGGCTGCGTGCCGGTAACGGCACCGGCAAAACGAGATGTGCTGGGCACCAGCCGGATGGATTGCGCCATGCCCGCATTGGCCGCCAGGCAGGCAGCGCCCACCAGGACAGCCCCACGCAGCCACACGAGTGCACCAATGCGAAATCCGCCCTGCAACCGTTTCATCGTCCGCTCCGCCTCTTCTGCCGGAGGGGCTGCGAGGAGACTCTGATGGTGCCTCTGCGCCCGACCGGGAGACAGCCTGCCCGGCATCAGAGCGGGCTGTCCGAATTGACCTTCCCCATCGGTTGTCGAGCCGAGCGACGTTGTCCCGAAATGGGCGAACGCCTTCCGCTAAGGGGAAGTTCGCCCTATTCAAGCACAGGGGGAGTTACGAGAGTATGCAACTAACGCGCCAGTATGGGGTACTAGCCTTCGTTCGTAACTGGTGACTATTACAAAACAGTTAAGAAGTCGCGGGCGGCTGGGAGCGGATCACGGATGCGTTGCCGTTGGCCTCCAGGCGATAGCCACGCACGGCGGCGGGAACGACCACCGCGCGGCCCGGGATGAGATCGACCGGGTCGCAGGCTTCGGCGTGGAGGACGGCTGAGCCTTCGACGGCCACGAGCGCATGAGGAACGCCGGCCGGCGGCTCGGAACGGAAGGGCGAGGTGGCATCGAGTGCGAGGCGATCGACGGTGAAGTACTTCTGCTCGATGAGCACGGGTGCGTGCGCCCTCTGGCTTCGGCGGCGACTTTGCCGGCGGCGGTATGGAGGCGGGTTGCGGCAAGGCCCTTGTCGATGTGCAGCTCGCGCGGGCGGCCGTAGTCGTAGAGGCGGTACGTCATGTCGGAGGTCTGCTGAGTTTCAAGCAGGACGACGCCGGGGCCGATGGCGTGCACGGTGCCGGCATCGACGAAGATCATGTCGCCTTTTTTGACTGGAACCTGCTCGACCATGGCTTCGAGCGTGTGGTCGGCGATGGCCTTTCGCATGGCTTCCACGCTGCTGCCCGGCTTGAGCCCGAGCGCCACCGCCGCGCCCGGCCGGGCGTCGAGCACGTACCAGCACTCCGTCTTGCCGCGGGGCTCTCCGGCCTTCTGGGCCAGCGCGTCATCGGGGTGTACCTGTACGGAAAGCTTGTCGTGGGGAAACAGTATCTTCACCAGCAACGGGTAATCACCTGCTTCATTGCGATGCGGTCCGAGCAATGCATCGGGATAGGCCGTGGCAAGCTCGCTGAGCGTGCGTCCCTGCTGATCGCCGGTCTCGATGAGGCACTGCGGACCGGTGAGCCAGGCTTCACCGACCGGCTCGGCCGGGCGGTAGTCGTACCAGGGGGAGAGGTCGCGCGTGCCCCACGGCCGGGGGCTGAAAAAGGGCGCGATGCGAAAGGGTGCGAGCTGAGGCGATTGCATATCGTTCACAGGATCGCCTGAGCGGAGCGTGGGGAGCAAGCGGAAGGTCAGCTTCGCAAGCGGTTATTCAGTCCCCACGAGATCCGCAGATATGAAACCAACTTACACAGCATTGCTGCCTTCATTAAGCAGCCTACGGTTTTGTTCCGAAATGGTATTGGATCGCGGTGTCGCTGCCAAACAGAGGCGACCGTGAGAACGTCAGTGAGCTGTAGGATTCTCTTCACCGTGCAACTTGCGATTCTGAACATCTATTGCGGCTGGATATGCATACTGGTCGGGGTCTTGTCGGGTGCCCTGATAGGGTTGTTTTTCCATGCTGCAGATTGGATGGGAGGGTATTCGGCATATCGTCGACGACTGACGAGACTTGGACATATATCCTTCTTTGGCATGGGGCTGCTGAACATCTTATTTGGGTTGTCAGCGGGACCAATGCATCTCGGAGGAGTGAGCCTGTCTGTAGCCAGTTGGTCCTTTGTGGTAGCAGCCATCACGATGCCGGCATGCTGCTTTCTAACCGCATGGCGAAAGTCCCTCCGGCACTTCTTCCCCGTTCCGGTTGCGGCTAGTTTAATTGCGGTCCTGTGTGTACTCGTGGGAACGAGACACAGGTGAAGGTCGGGCTCATTGCGATGAGCGGGGTGCGAGCACACAACCCCGAACTGAATGCGCTCGGCCTCACTCTGCCGGGATTTGTTGAGAGAAGCCGGGTCGTCGCTTCGTTGCCAAGCCTCGGTTTGCTTACCCTCGCCGCGCTGACGCCGCCGTGCGTCGAACTCGCATATTGCGAAGTCCCCAATCTAGCGGAGATTGACGGCGTGCCGGACGAATTCGATTTGGTGGCTATATCGAGCTTCACTGCGCAGATCAAAGATGCCTATGTCTTGGCAGATCGATATCGTGCCTTAGGCACGAAAGTGGTGTTGGGTGGGCTACATGTGACGGCGCGGGCGCAGGAAGCTTTGCAGCATGCCGACGCAGTTGTTGTTGGTGAAGGCGAGTTGGGCTGGCCTGAGGTGATATCTGAGATTCTGTCTTCCGGCTCACCGCGACGCCGTATTTACGATGGACGGGGGAGAAGCTTTGACCTGGCGTATGCGCCAGTGCCGAGACATGATCTTCTTGAGCTTGAGCGATACAACCGACTGACGGTCCAGACGCAGAGAGGGTGTCCGTTTCGGTGCGAGTTTTGTGCGGCTTCGCTCATGATCTCGCCTATATATAAATTGAAGCCGGTCGCGAAAGTCATGACCGAAATCGAAGCGATTAAGAGACTTTGGGCTGCTCCGTTCATTGAGTTCGCGGACGATAACACCTTTGTTAACAAGAGACATTCGAAGGAACTGTTGCGGGCACTGGTTCCGCAGAAGATCCGCTGGTTTACTGAGACGGATTTATCGGTTGCACGTGACTCCGAACTCCTCGCGCTCATGCGTGACAGCGGATGTGCTCAGGTTCTAGTTGGATTCGAGGCGACCACACTCAAGGCCTTGAGCGGAGTGGAACAAAGGGCAGACTGGAAAGCCCAGCAGTTGGAACACTATTTGGAAGCTATTGATCGCATTCAGAATTATGGGGTCGCCGTGAACGGGTGCTTCATTCTCGGGCTCGACGGATCGGGTACGGAGTCGTTTGATCAAATACGGGACTTCGTTCGACAGAGCAAATTGCAGGAAGTTCAAATCACGGTCCAGACCGCATTTCCGGGAACACCGCTCTACGATCGGTTGAGGGCGGAAGGACGCATTCTTCGCCATGAAGCGTGGGAGCTATGCACTTTGTTTGATGTCAATTTCCAACCCAAGGAAATGACGGCCTCGGAACTGGAAAGCGGGTTCAGAGCGCTGGCAGCGCAGCTATATAGCAAGGAGTCCGTTCGCGCGCGACGATTCGATTTCTTTGAAAGGAATAGGCTCCGCCACGCACAAAATGAGGATCTGGCAAGAAAGGCGCCTCTATGCAATTGAAATGGATACGTGTTGTTTTCGCGATCGCCGCACTTTATGAGGTGGTGTTGGGGATTGTTTTCCTATTCTTCGGCTCTGTGGTATTTCGTCAAACTGGTACTACTCCGCCGAACCACATGGGATACATCCAATTTCCTGCGCTACTTTTGGTTCTGTTTGGCGTGATGTTTTGGCGCGTTGCTGTTGATCCGATTAGAAATCGAGATCTCGTTCTGTACGGTGCGGGATTGAAAGCTGCTTACTCGGGATTGGCCTTCTGGTATGAGGTTAATGGCGGCATACCGCCGCTTTGGCTGCCTTGGGCATGGATCGATCTCATCTTTCTGTTTCTATTCTTATTTGCATGGACCCGAATTCCGACCCGGAATTAACCCCAATATCACTGGACGGTCGTGCCGCTTCGCTCCGTGCCAAGGGGGACACGACGTGAGTCTTTAGGTTGTCGCTACCAGCAACTCTTCTCCATTCTTGGGCGTGCGAAGGCCGTCCGCCCGGCCGGCAAAGTAACGCTCGGCAAGAGTTGAGGCCGAGACGTGCTGTGCTTGTTTGAAACCGGCTTCGCGGGCGAGCGCCAGCATCTCTTGCGGCGTGAAGAAGCTGAGAAAAGGCGTGCCGCTTGCTCGCGCACCCTTCTGTGCCATCTCAAATCCGGGACGTATCTCGGGATTCATGAGTTCCAGCGGCAGCAGGAATGTCATGGCGAACGTGGAGCCGGGGGCGAGCGCCGCTACCTGGCGCAGCGTCGCCTCGATCGCGTCCTTCGTAAGGTACATGCTGACGCCGGTGGAGGCTACGACTGCCGGTTGGGCGGCGTCAAAGCCGGCGGCCTTGATCTGCTCCCACCAGGAGTTGCCCGCCTCGAAATCGACGGGCACCAGGCGCAGCCAATCCGGAATGCCGTAACCGAGCTTGATGAGTCGCTGCCTTTTCCATGCCTGAGGAAGAGGCGGATCGACCTCGAATATCCGCAGGCGGGAGGCGATCTCCGGCCTGCGCTGGGCGAAGGTGTCCAGGCCAGCACCGAGGATGACGTACTGGCGGACGCCGCGGTCAGCCTGTTCGATGACGAGGTCCTCGATGAAGCGGGCGCGGGCCACGATGGAGGCGCGGAAGAGGCGTGTTCCGATTGGGTCCATGTCGGGGCGTTGGCGCCAGCCATCATCGGGAGCCACCAACTCGAGACCAATTTCGTCGTCCAGCACATGCGGCGGCGCATCGACCTGGACGTGTATGGCCCGCCACAAGGCGACCCGTGCCGCCGTGTTGTCTGGTGCCGCGTTTCGCTCATCCTGCATAAATTTTCTCCCTCGATCAGCTTAGCCACTCCAGGCGGCGGGGCTTGAAGTCTAGAAGCTGCTTCGCCTTCTTATTTGAAGCGCCGCGCAGCTTGTTCTGGTAGTAGATCGGATCCTCGCCGGCGCTGGCGCGTGCCTGCTCTTCCGTCACGTGCGGCGGAGCGGGTGCACCGACGAAGCGCGCGAATGCGGGCAGCCATACGTGGAAAGGCGAGGGGTCGTCGTCCACGATGTTGTAGATGCCCGGCGGGCAGGCGAGCGCCGCGGCCGTCGCCTGTGCTGCATCGTCGATATGAATCCATGACCAGACGCCTTCGCCTTTTCCGATGATGGGCATCTCCTGCTTCCGCACCTGATCGGCGGATGCGCCAGCCGGGTCATACCAGGTGTTCGGGCCATAGAAAAATCCATAGCGTAGCGCGACCCCCTCGATGCCGGGGGCTTTCAGCAGGCGCGATTCCAGTTCGGTGTAAGTCTGCGCGGCTAGGGCGACACTAGGACTTGCGTCCACAGCAAGGGGTTCGGATTCGTCGGCCAGTCCTTTTCCGGCCCGGATGAAAAATCCAGTGGACTGCTGGATGTAGCGGCGCACTCCGAGGGCCTGCGCAAGGCGGAGAAGATTTCCGCCCCCTTCGAGGCGGAGCTTGCGATCACCCGGCGCGGCTTCAGCCATCTCGGCGGGATGCCGGGGCAGTGCGGTCAGTTCATCGATGACAACTTCAGGCGAGGCGTTCTTCAGCGCTTCTTCGAGGGCGGCCTCGTCAAATGCGCTGACGTGAGCGACGGCTGCACCGAGCTTCTTCAGCTTCTCGGCGCCGGCCTGGGAACGCGTCATACCGGTGACGGAGTGGCCCTGGCGAATCAGTTCGGTGATAAGCGGCTGGCCGATGGCGCCGCTTGCTCCTGCAACGAAAATCTTCATGCTGGCTCCTTTTCTCTATTCGATTCTGCGGCACGGCGACGGATTCGCTCGTCCATTGCTCGGCACCTTTCCACGGTTTCTCGTTAGTCTTGGCATCGAAGGCTGATGAAGGCTATGCCATCGGAGGACGCAAATGAAGAAACGGAAGCTGGGCAAGTGGGGGCTGGAGGTCAGCGAGCTGGGGCTGGGCTGCATGGGTATGTCGGAGTTCTATGGGCCGCGAGACCAGTTTCAAGTCGGAGGCGACGATCGATCGCGCGATCGATCTGGGTATCTCCTTCTTTGACACATCGGATATTTACGGACCGTTCACCAACGAGGAACTGGTGGGACGCGCGCTGCTGCCGCATCGCCGCAAGGTGCAGATCGCAACTAAGTTTGGGATCGTGCGCAAGAAGGAAGACCCCACCTTCCGCGCGGTGGATAGCAGCCCGGCCTACGTGCGCAGCGCATGCGAGGCGAGCCTGCAACGGCTGGGCGTGGAGACGATCGACCTTTATTACCAGCACCGCGTAGATCCGAAGGTGCCGATTGAAGAAACCGTGGGCGCGATGGCGCAGATGGTGGAAGAGGGCAAGGTCCGGTATCTGGGACTCTCTGAAGCCGGCCCGGAGACAATCCGCCGCGCGCACGCGACGCATCCGATCTCTGCGCTGCAGACGGAGTACTCGCTGTGGAGCCGCGACGTAGAGGCGGAGATTCTGCCGACGGTGCGCGAGCTGGGCATCGGATTCGTGGCGTATTCGCCCTTGGGCCGCGGCTTCCTGACAGGGCAGATCAAGCGCTTTGAAGACCTGGCGCCTGATGACTGGCGTCGGACCTCGCCGCGATTCCAGGGCGAGAACTTCGACCGCAATCTTGCGCTGGTGAGAAAAGCAGAAGAGATGGCGGCAAAGAAAGGCGTGACCGCTTCGCAGCTTGCGCTGGCCTGGGTGCTGGCACAGGGAGAGGATATTGTGCCGATCCCAGGCACGAAGCGAACGAGGTATCTGGAAGAGAATGTCCACGCGGTGGAGGTGAAGCTGAGTAAGGACGATCTGGCGGCGTTGGATGCATTGGCGCCACACGGCGTGGCGGCGGGTGCGCGATATGACGAGGGCGGCATGGCTGCAGTCGGACGTTGAACCCTTTAGATCGAGAAGCGCGGATCACCCTCGACGACCTGCTGCTCCAGGCGCGGTGCTTCCCCGCTGCGCCATATCTTAGCGCGGTGACGAACGCGGTAGACCACCGGACCTCCATCGGGTGTAGTGGCACGTTCCAGCGGCCGAGGAATACAGACGAATTCCGTTTCGAAGATCGTGCTGGACGCGGTGACAATAGCGTAACCATGGCCGCCCATATCAACAAAAGAGAGGTGCGGGGACAACTCCGAGTTGGAAGCGGCGCGTGCTTTCGCGATGTCGCCCGACTTCTGGTATTCGAGGCACGAGCGTACGCCATGACGCAGCAGCATGTTGATGGCCGGCTGCGGCTTTTGATCGCCGGCAGCTTGCGCAAGATAGAGCGGGCGTAACGGATGCTGCTTTGGGAAGACGTGCTCGAGGGCTTCAACTTCGCCGGGCGCGGAGATCGATCCGGTAACGAAGGCGATGCCGACCGGCTCGAATGGCTGCGGCGGCAGCGCCTTGGCAGCAAGCCCCGCCCAGAAGCTATGGCGATCGCCGGCAATCGTTGCGAAGCCGGTGATGTGATGCTGGCGAACGAAATCGTAGATTTCGGCGCGTTCCACATAAGCGCTGCTGTGATCGCCACCACCGAAGCCGGCGTATCCTGCGCCCGGCCACGGATGGGTTAGGCCGGCAGGGAGATTCTGCGGATCGGCGCGCATATCGAGCGTCGCCGTCGTATTGCCCCAGATCTTCCATGTGGCCTTCGAGGCGCGCAGCTCTTTCGAGAAACCAGCGCTTCTGTTCTTCGCCGAGTATGGTCTGCGGCGGATCGTCTTTGCGGAAGTTGGGAACGTCTGTACTGCCGTAGCGAATCGTTGCCGGGGGTCGGCCACCGTCGTAGGCGTGACCCGCGTCAAGGATCACCATCGCCTCCTCAGGCACCATCTCGGGAAAATCGTCTGAAGAAAACGGCTGTGCTTCGGCACGGTCCAGCGGCTCCTCAGACCGGTAGCTGCGCTGGTCGGTGACGATCAGCTCGACATTGCGGCCCCAGCGCATGGCGCGGTAGCCCTTCAGGCTATTGATGGCGAGAAGATTGTTAGGTTCTGTACCCAGCCCATGTTGATCGAAATGCGTGACCGGCGTATCGACTACATGCGGCGGATGGAACTGGTCGAACGATGTGCTGGCCGGTCGCGCCATGCGTGCCGCGCGGTACTCGAAGAAAGCCTGATTGGCGGCGACTTTGCGGGTCTGTGCCGGCCGGGTTTTGCCTTCGAACTTCTGTAGCGACTGCCAGCCCAACCAACTGTACTCGTGGTTGTCCCACATATCGACAAACGGCCAGCGTGCACGCGCGTCCTGCAGGTCCGGATCGTGCAGATAGGCGCGATAGATCGCGCGATAGTCGTCGATTGTTGTCGGAATATGGAAGTCTCGAATCTTTTCGCCATGCTGATAGCGAACGATGTCTCGCAGGCGGCGGTCGTACATGCCCTGTGGCCGGTCTTCCGGATACCAGACGATCTCGTAGATGAAATCGCCGAGGTGAAGCACGAAGCCGAGCTGCTGGTCTGCCGGCGCGCGCTCGTCTTCGTAAATCATGCGGCGATAGGCATTCTGCGCACCCTGGTTCGCATTCTGACAACTGACAAATGCGAAGCGGACTGGGCGCGGGTCGTCTTCGGCCGGCGCCGTGATGGTGCGGCCGACGCGGCTGCCATAGCCATGCGGATCGACGAAGCGATACCAGTAGATCGTTGCGGGTCTAAGACCGCCAACGAGCACGCGCGTGGTCCAGTCCGCAGCAGCAGAGAGTGGCGCATGCGCGGTCGCAACGATTCGATGGAAAGACTCATCTTCTGCGACTTGAACCTGCAGCGAATCCACCGGCTCGATATCCGGAGAGCGGCGCGTCCACAGCAACACGCTGTCCGGCTCCGGATCACCGGACGCAACACCTTCCGCGAATAGGTCTCGGCGTTCGTGCCAAGCTCCAGGCGCTCCTGAGAGCGTGCCGCCCCAGGCGACTGCCGCTCCCATGGCGATGGCGAGCTGCACAAATGAACGTCGATCGATGGCGGACATTGTTCTCTCCTGGCCCTTTTCGATCAGCCATCATAGCGAATCAACGAAAACTCGGGTGGGCAAGGGATGAGTCTCCCTGGGGCGAAAGCGAGCCAACAAAAGCGGAGGACGATCGGAATCCTCGATACCGGCAAGGGCCGTATAACGATCTTGTTTCATACGAAGCGCGGGAGCAATGTTGTTATGCTGTCGTGGCTGGCGGAGATGCAAGATGACGAGACGGAAATTTGTAGCGCTTTTCGCTGCGAGTCTGATCATTGGATGTACGGCGTTCGCACAAAACGGCACACCGCTAACCAAAAACAATAGCAGGAGCGACCATGCACGCTACAGGAACGTTCGCGGTGAAGATCACGCCGGCTGAGGCATCGGCCCTGGGCCAGGCGGCAGGATTGGGAAGCATGACTATCGATAAGACCTTCTCCGGCGATCTGGAAGCAACGAGCAAGGGAGAGATGCTGACCGCCAGCACAGAATCGACCGGAGCTATGGCCTACGTCGCGATGGAGCGAGTGACCGGCAAACTGAAGGGCCGCAGCGGAAGCTTCCTGCTGATGCACAATGCATCGATGCTGAAGACCGATCCAAAGAGTGGAGTACTGCAGGTGATGGTGGTGCCGCACTCCGGCACAGATGAGCTCACCGGCCTCTCCGGCAAGCATGACCATCACCATCGAGAGCGGGAAACATAGTTACGATCTCGAATATCAGCTGCCATAAATGAGCAAAATAGGCGATGAAAATGCGAAGGTGTTGAGTTAGTGGATAGGCAATTTCACTGATTCATCTATACTTTTCCCTCCGGAGTGTGTCTATGGCTTCTACCGTTTGGAAGGGGTATATCTCCTTCGGCCTGGTTTCCGTTCCTGTTCGCCTGTTTGCCGCGGCGCGTGAAGAGCACGTGAGCTTCAACCAGATCCACGGCGAGTGCGGCGGGCGGATCAAACAGCAGATCTTCTGCCCGCAATGCGACCGCGTTGTGGAACGGAACGAGTTACAGAAGGGGTACGAGGTAGAAAAGAGCGTTTACGTAACGGTGACGCCGGACGAACTCAAGACGCTGGAGGCGGAATCCTCTGACGTAATGGAGATTCAGCAGTTCGTGTCGCTGGAGGAAGTCGATCCTATCTACTTCGAGACCTCGTATTACTCTGCCGCGGAAGAGTCGGGAAAGCGCGCTTACAACCTGCTGTTCCGCGGCATGACACGCGAGAAGCTGGCCGCAATTGCTCGCGTAACGCTCAGCGGGCGCGAGCAGGTGGTGTTAATCCGGCCCTATGACAAGGGCCTGCTGCTGCACACGCTCTACTATCCGGCGGAAGTGCGAGAGGTCGGCGAGTACGGGCACGATACAGCCTCGGAGGTCCCGAAGCGGAGATCGCGCTGGCCGAAAAGTTCATGGAGTCGCTGCGCGCGCCGTTTACAGCCGGAGCAGTTCCAGGACAACTACAAGGAGAAGGTGCTGGCGCTGATCGAAACCAAGCGTGCCGGCCAGGCTCCGCGTCCGGGCGTGGAGAAACGCCGGCTTGCTCCGGTGGTCGATCTGATGACCGCGCTGAAGCAGAGCCTTGCCGAGAAGGAGCGCACGGGCCCACGCTGGTTCCTGCCGCGTCGCAGAAGACTGCTCCGATTCCAAGAAGGAACCGCAGCGCGCCGCAAAAGAGGCGGGAACGAAGAGTCGCAAGAAGGCTGTTTCGTAAACTTGGAGGCTAAGGACTGGACGACTTCGCGGCGCCACCCAGCCACAGGATCGCATTTCTGAACAATTGGTTCTGTATCTGGCTGGTAAATATCTTGTCGCCGTGCCCCATATTGCAATAGAGCATCTTGTATCTCGTATTGGTCCATACGACGGGCAGGTCGCCGGATACCAGCGTGTCCTTCATTCCCAGCGGGTAGTTCGCGGGGCAGAGACTCAACAGAACATGAATATCTTTGCCGGCGCGCGGATCGGGCTTCCAGATATACCACTCGTTTGCCGGCGAGATATAGGTTGCGGGAAGGCCGCGCGTGACCGGGTGGCTTCGGTCTTCGACGGTTAGCTCGGCCGGCAGTGGTGGCCAACTATTGGTCAGGAAGACGGCACTCAGAAATTCATGCGTGAACCACGGCCAGCCGGTGCTGCTGTCGTTGTAGCCGGCGAAATGGAAACCCAGCCATGCGCCGCCGTGCTTCATGTACTGCTCGAAGGCGCTGCGCTGCGCGGGCTCGTGCGGCGAATCGTTGAGCCAGACGACAAGTTGATAGTGCTGGAGATTTGCAGTGTTCAGGTCGTTCCAGTTCGTGGTGACATGCCAGTCGAAGTTATCGTGCTTTGCCTCATCGGCGAAGAAGGTCACTGCCTGGCGCGCGAAATCTAGGTGGTCGGCTTCGGTCTTCTCCGTATAAAAGGCGAGCACGTGGAACTTTGGCCGCGCCGTCTGCGACGTTGCAGAGCACGCGAGTGCGATAACAACAAGAAATGCCGCCAGCCGCCGCATCATGGGTGTGCCGCCCACAGAATGGAGTTATGAACCAGCGTGGTGAATGACTTGTTCTGGAATAACTCGGGATGATGGCCCATGAAAATATAGATATTGCGCGCTTTCTTATGTTCGTTGGTCCAGACGACAGGGTGATCGCCGCCCATCTTGATGTTTGTTGAGGGCGTGTAGCTGCTCTCGTCCACCGTGGCGAGGACGTGGACATTCGGGCGCGGGTCTTTATCCCAGGTGTACCACTCCTCATTTTCGATCCGGAATTCGGCCGGCAGATTTTTCATTGCGGGATGATGCGCGTCTTCGACGTGGACGGTACCGGTGACGAAGGTGGCGATGTAGTCCTTGAACTGGATGCCGCCCATGAAGTCGGAGAACCATGGCCAGAGGCCGAAGCCGTCGAAGTGGCCTAGCAGCGTGGCATGGTGAAAGCCGATCCAGCCGCCGCGCCCTTCGTCGATATAACGCTCGAAGGCTGCGGCTGCCGTGGGTGTCCAGCCGTAGGGTGGATAGTTCAACTGGATGAAGAGTTGGTAATGCGAGAGGAAGGCATCGTCGATTGGCTTCGTGTCTTCAATGTAGTCAATGGCAAAGTGATCGCGAGCCGCTTCCTGCGCCAGCCACACCTTCGCTGCGTCCACGAACGGCTTGTGGATACCGCCCTTTTCGGCGAGCGCGATCGACGTGAAAGCGCGGAGGCTGCGACTGCGCGGACAGCCTGCTGGCGCACCAGAGACACAGAACGAGGACACTCACGCTCCTGAAGAAAGACTTGAGATTTTCCATTGACGACTTGCTCCGCCACCCTGCGGAGTACGCAACACAAACGTTATACCTTGTCACGCGGCGGAATGCCGACGATTATTGTTTCTGCAAGATCGGAGCGATCATGAGGCGATACGAAAATTTGCCGGCGCGGGGGGCGTTGATTCTCGCCGGCATAATGGCGGCTGCGGGCGTTCTGCATGCGCAGACCGATGCTGAACCTCGCGGGAGGACGATTCATCCGCACGCTGTCGCCGTGAATCCTGCGACACACCGGCTCTACGCGGTCGATCAGGACGGTAACCGGGTGCTGGTGATTGGCCCGGATGGAGCAGACGACGCCGATAGCGGTGGGCCGGCAGCCGAACACAGTCGCGATTGATCCCTCAATGAACCGCATCTACGTCGTGAATGCCGGCAGCGGGAACGTAAGCGTGATCGATGGCAGCACCGACCATGTCATCGCGACCCTTCCCACGGACACGCGACCTTATGCAATCGGCATCGATGCCGGGCTGCATCGCGTGTACGCGACCAACACCTTCAGCGATAAGATCACGGTGATCGACGGAACGACGAACACCGCGAAGCAACTCCCGCTCGGATCGAAGGATTTTGTGGAGACGGACGAACGGCGACACCGCGCATTCTTCATCAGCTATGAAGATCCCGCGCTGACGATGGTGGATGCTGACGAAAGCGCACATCGCGAAAATCTGGGCCTCTCGCATCCATGGGGGCTTGCAGTGGATGAGCAGCGCGGCATCGTCTATGTGACAGAGATTGGTAAGGGCACGCTGGTCGCTTATCACGAGGACAGCGGCAAAACGGAGACCGCGCCGACCGGACCGATGCCTGACGCTATTGCAATCGATGAAGCAGCCAACAGAATTTATGTCGCCAACTACGTGGGCGACTCGGTGACAGTGCTGGACGGCGTGACGCTGAGGCCAGTTGCGACCGTCGCGGCCGGGCATCACCCGCAGGCGCTTGCCGTGGATGGCCGGCGACACCGCGTCTTCGTCGCGAACACACACAGCAACGACGTCACGGTGATCGACGGCACGAGCAATCGTGTCCTCGCGACGCTTGCGGGAGGAACGAATCCTTACGCAATTGCAGTCGATCCGGAGAGCGGTGATGCGTACGTTGCAAACTACGGTTCAAACCCGGTCACAAAGCTCGACCTATCAATGCTGCATCCAGGTTCAGAGAACTAGAGTTGCATCCGTAGACGCGCTTTCGTGAGCACCCTCGCGATGAGCAGTATGGCGATGGTGAATGCGACTGCGCGAAGGATGCCGGGCCAGCCTGCGTTCCAATGTCCGAGCAAATATTCAAGGCCCGTCAGTCCGGCGAGGAAGTAGTAAACATCCGGCACGAGATAAGTGAGCAGCGTGTTGGAACCGGCGGGACGCACCAGCCATGCCCAGCCGGTGAGTTTGCGCACGTCGCAGATCCAATAGAGCAGCGCGAAGAGCGCGCAACTGGCTGCGATGGTCCACAGCGCCCACGTTGGCGTTGCGCGAATCTTCGAGATGCCGAGCGGAGCCAGCAGCCAGCCCGCCACAAAACAGACCACGCCCATCAGGAGCGCTAACTGAATCTTCTGCCACGGAGTTTTCCAGCGGTGCTCGCCGAGAAAGATGATCGAGGTGACGACGCCAGCCATCACCAGGCTGGGCAACGCTCCATTCCCGAAGGGCCAGATGTACATGGAGACACGCTGGAACGGCATCCAGTGCTCGATGCATGCAGCGTTGTAGGCGACCAGCAGCACGAACCACACGAGCGGCGCGGCTTGCCAGCGGCGCGTAGGAATATAGAGCAGGCAAGCGGCAAAGTAGGTCAGCCCGATGAGGCCGAGGATCTCCGGATAAGAGAATTTGATCCACGCTTCGCCGTGCGGAGTGGCTCGCCGGAAGATAGCGAACATGAAGACGATGAGCGCCGCGCCGCTGCATCTCAGCCACAGAACCACGCGGGAACTCATGCCGGTGTAAACGTTCCACAGCAGGATGCCGCCAAGCAGTCCAAGCAGCCCCCAGCCCTCGGGAGAAATGTGCATCCGCGCGGGGTCGCAGTGCTCCACGTTGGCAAGGATGAGGCCGAGCACGAGCAGCGCGATGGAGCGCAACACCACATGAATCCATAGCGCAGGAAGTGACGGATTGCGCTTGAGCCGTTGCCTGACCGCGATGGGCATTGCCATGCCGACGATGAACAGGAATGCGGGGAAGACCATATCGACGTATGTCATGGCGTCGACATTCGCCGGCATGTGGTAGGTCCACTTGGAGAGGCCATGGACACTGTCCAGATCGTTGACAAAGATCATGACCGCCATGGTGATGCCGCGGAAGATATCGATGGAGAGGACGCGGGTCGACGTGGCCTGTCCAGCGATGCCGATTGCCGGCACGGAAGCCGCAGTACTCATCGGCCGCCTCCTGCATTCGGGCCGCTGCCGTAGAAAGCGGTGTGGATGGTATTCAGAAGGGCTCCTGTCGGATCGCCGGTGTAGTCCCAGAACATAATGCCCGCCAGGCCCTTGCGGCGCACGTAGGCGCACTTCAAGGCGAGCGATTGGGGATCCTCGTAGGAAACAAACTCGCGCTTCTCTTCGCTGTAGAGGTAGGGCACCGATGCGGCAGCGTCCCAGTAGCGCGTGTAGCCGTGGCCGATCATGCTGCCGACGATATTGCCATAGTTTGCAAATGCATTCGGAACCGGCGCGCCCGGCTGAAAAAGCCCGTGATTTGTAGGCCCGACATTGCCCCACACATGGCCGTAGAAGGGCACGCCGAGCACGATTTTGCGCGCCGGCACACCGGCCTGCTCGAACTCCTGGACGGAGCGGTCGGAGGAGACTCGCTTCGGATCGGCGGGATCAGTGTAGAGCGGCGCATGATTGCCGGAGATTTTTTCGCTGCCGGGCTCGTAGTAATCGTAGGCCATCAGATTCACGGTATCGACATAACGCGCGACGCGGGCAAGCTCGGTGTGGGCTATGTAGTCGCTGGACGAGCCGGCAGCAAACGACAAAAGCAGCGTGCGTCCCAGCTTGCGCTGATCGCGGTTGAAGCGCGCCCGCAGCTCCTTTAAGAGCAGCGTGAAGTTGCGACGGTCTTCCGGACGAAAGTGGTTTGTTGCCCCCGCCATCCCGGGATATTCCCAGTCGATGTCCAGGCCGTCCAGTTTGTAGCGCTCTATGAATTCCGCCACGCTTTCGATGAACCGGCTTCGGCTTTCCTTGGTGAGCGCCATGTCGGAGAAGTTTCCCGACCACAGCCAGCCGCCGACCGAGATCAGGACCTGGAGGGACGGGTTTTGCTGTTTCAGGCCGACCAGCGTGGCGAAGTTCGTCTCATCCACCGGCGCGCCAATGACGATGCGGCCGTCCTGGATGTTTGCGAAGGCGTAGTTGATGCGGGTGAGCTTCGCGGCATCGACATCGGTGGGCTGCAGCGCACGATCGCGCGGGAAGATGTACGCAATGATCTGTGGAAGCCGGGGCGGGCGAACGACAGGCTTTGGCGGCGAAGCAGCGAGGGGCATCGCTGCGAGCACGACGGCCGCGGTCCATGCGACACGCCTTGCGGCGGTCCGCGTTGTCCTATGAAATGTTGCTTGCCAGAGAGGCACCGAGCCCTCCACCGCTACGTCCGAACTAGCATTGCACATATTCAATCGATTGAACCAGGAATCTGCACAAAACTCTGCGTTATAGTCGCGGACAGGATTGAGGAGGTGGCATGGTCCGGTTGCTGGAGCATGTTATTGCGCTGAGTCTTAGCGCGCTGGCAATACCAGTCGCATCCGCACAGATGCGCGTGCTGGTCGATCAAGTCGGCTACGAGACTGGAGCGCCCAAGGTTGGCCTGATCTCTTCTGCGGAGACGGATCATCCGGCACGGTTCACGGTAGTGGACGACGCGACCGGCAAGGTGGTCTTTAGCGGTACGCCTGAGCCGGCAGGCAAGGTCTTCCGCTGGGGAGACCGCGTGTACTGGAAGGCAGATTTCTCAACCATCCGCGCACCGGGACACTACACGCTCCGCGTGGCGGACGGAGATGCCGCCGCGACCTCCTGTGCTTTCCAGATTGACGACAACCTGCTGGAGAGGGCCACGCTGTCGAACATCATCTTTTATTTCAAAGGACAGCGTGCGAGCGGCGACTTCGATCGCGCGGACAGCCATCTGGCGCTTCCCGATGGCAAAGGAACAGTGGACGCACGCGGCGGTTGGTATGACGCTACCGGCGACTACGGCATTCACCTCTCGCACCAGAATCTGACCTCGTATTTCAATCCGCAGCAGGTGCCGCTGGTGGCATGGACGCTGCTGGCCAGCTACGACATTCTGAAGGCGCGGAGCGATAACAACTTCAGCGAATACGAGCGCCGGCTCCTGGATGAAGGGCTTTTCGGCGCCGACTTCCTGGTGCGGATCAAGCGGCTTGGCGGCTCTTTCTTCCAGAACATCGAAGCGCCGGGTCCGCAGAAGCTTGCGAAGGATCGCAGGATCGGGAATCCGAACTGGCGGACGCGGATCAAGACGAAGGCGTCGGAATCCACCGAGCGCCCGAGCGATGCCGCGCTCGGACCGCATGCGTATGAAGCAAGCTATCGCGCCGGCGGCGGCATGTCCATTGCAGCGCTTGCGCTGGCCAGCACCTTGCCCGAGGATGGCGATTTTCCGCGAGCAAAGTATCTCGCGACTGCAGAAGACGCATTCGCATTTTTGGAAGCGCACAATCGCGAGCTCTTGAATGATCACGTCGAAAACATTCTTGACGATTACTGCGCACTGATGGCCGCGACGGAACTGTATCGGGCGAGTCATAAGAATATCTACCGGGAGGCCGCGGACCGGCGTGCCGCGCATCTGATGGCACGATTGACAACGAACGGCAAGTTCCACGATTACTGGCGGGCGAAC
Organism: uncultured Acidobacteriaceae bacterium; assembly: GCA_963758545.1. Lineage (GTDB taxonomy): Bacteria > Acidobacteriota > Terriglobia > Terriglobales > Acidobacteriaceae > KBS-83. The sequence goes on from CAVWVY010000004.1 coordinate 981,138, forward strand.
GACGGCACGCGGCCCTTCTTTCATCCTTCCGACGCGGGACTTCCGGTGGTGAGCCTGCTGGGCTACGCGGAGATCGCTTCCGCCGCGAACCGGAAGCAGGCAATTGAAACCGTGAAGCGATCGCTCGAATTTGAGCTGGAGACGACGCATGACGTGAACAACCCATTCGATTATGCGCGGCAATTAGTGCGCATGGGTAACGGAGACGTGCGGACGGCGTTTTTCTTCCCGCACGACACGGAGGCTGCGCCGTGGTGGCAGGGCGAAGATGCGCGCCTGGCGTCGCTTGCGGCAGCCGCCCGCATGGCGGCACCGCTCTATAAGGACGATCCGCAGTTTCAAACCGCGCTCGAGACATACGCAGATGATCAACTGCATTGGATCCTGGGACGCAATCCCTTTGACAGCAGCATGCTGATGGGCAGCGGTCACGGGAACGCGCCCTATATGTTCTTCCGTTCGTACAAATACACCAGTGCTCCCGGCGCCATCCTCAATGGCATCACTGCGGCATACAGCGATGAGGACGGTATTGCGTTCAACGAAGGATTCGCTGCCACAGGCAAGGACGACGACTGGCGCTGGACGGAAGAGTGGCTGCCGCACGCGGCCTGGTACTTGTATGCGGTCAGCCTGCCGCATCCGTAACGTACTCGAAGTTATGTCGAAATTTCCTCAAGTGGGGAAAAAGGATACAGATGAGCTTGCATTCCGTGCCGGCCACCCTCACATGGCAAATAAATTACGATTTGCGCGCCAGATTGGGACAATCTCAGTAGTCTTTCGCGCTAATTTGCAGCTGTAAGAGAAACACTCTGAAGCAGTCGCCGGCATCCTAAATGCAGCGTATTGCTGCGCCGGACGGGACCTTTTCTTAGTTGTTGCCGGCGTGAGATTGCGAGCAGGAGAACACTATGACTGTACTGATCGCTTGGGCATCACTTGCAGTAGGTATCGTGATCGGCGCCACCTGGAGATCGCTCTGCGAGAAGCAGTCGAGGCGCCGCACAAGCCTCGCTGACGGTAGCATCATGCTGCACCGGCTGAATCCCGAGCTAGGTAATTGGCACCGTCAGCCCGATCGTGCGGAAGCACAGAAGCAACGGTCAGCCTGAGGGTCATTGCTGCAGCAGCGATCTGGGCCGCATGAAAATTAGGCGTCACTATCGCAGACTCCAGCACAAAATCGCACGGTCCTCGTTATATCGACGCGAGCGCAATGGCAACGGCGGCGAGGCCCATCAGCAGGCTCATTTTGTCAGTGAGGGCGAAGACAACCGGATCTTCATCGAGTTCCCCACGCGAGGCCAGCAACCAGACGCGGCAGAGCCAGAGGATGAGGAGCGGCGGCATGAGCCACATGCGCAGCGGGTGATGATAGAGGCTAAGCATGTCCGGCTGCCCGATGTAAACCGCCAGCACAACGACCGAGGCAAAGGCGCTGGAGGTTCCGAAGGAGCGGACCTGCTCGATGTCGTTGAGCAGATAGCCGCGCCCGTTGGAGAGTTGTGTACCGGCGCTGCGCACATTTTGCAATTCGCTGAAGCGCTTGACCATGGCAAGCGAGAGGAACATGAAGACCGCGAAGGCCGCCAACCAAGGAGAGATATACGTGTCGGTAGCCGCGGCGCCGGCCAGCATCCGCAGTGTATAGAGCGCCGAGAGCACAACAACGTCGAGAATGACGATGCGCTTCAGCCCGAGCGAGTATGCGAGCGTCGTCACCAGATAAAGCAGGAGCCAGCCAACAAAGCTGTGCGGCAGGTAAAGGACCGCGGCGGCGAAGGACGCAGCGAGAAACGCTGCGGATATGGCCATGCCGCTGGCGGCGGATAGGTTGCCGGACGCGAAGGCGCGCTTACGCTTGCGCGGGTGCTGGCGGTCGGCCTCGATGTCGAGCAGGTCGTTGATGATGTAGGTGGCCGACGCGCAGAGGGAGAAGCAGATGAAGGCCAGCACGGCGGAGAGCATCACGTTGCTGCGCACGCTGTGCGCAAGCAGCGGCGGCACAAAAATCAGCGTGTTCTTCGCCCATTGATGCACGCGAATCGCTTTGATGAAGGTGCGAAGGGGAGTGGTGTGGTCAGTGAAGGTTTGCTGCGCTTTGAGACCGCGGGCCCGCATGGCCATGCGGAGGCCGGCGCTGGGATTCGCGAGCATCGGTATTGCGGCAGCAGCAAGGAGCGGCAGGTCCGGACGGGCGTTGCCGACGTAGTCGAAATCGCCGGCAAAGCGGTTACGGAAGCCGTTCAGCTTGTTGGATCCGATGTTGTTAGTGGCGCCGTCGGAAGAAAGCACGCCTTCAAAGATGTTGAGATGCTGCGCGATGCGATCGGCGAGGCCGGCATCGGCTCCGGTAGCGAGATAGAGCTTGCGGCCTTCGCCGCGCTGGGCCATCAGGTATTCGAGCAGGGGGCGGTTGTAGGGCAGGTGCTCGACGTTGAGAGTGACCCGCGCCGTGACCTCGCGCTTGAGGCTGGCTTTTCCTTTGAGAGCCCAGAGCGGCGCCTTGAGTGCTTCGAGCGGGCGGGTCCGCACGAGCGACAGCAATGAATCGACCAGCGTGTCCGATTTGACGAGAGTGCCGTCGAGGTCTACGCAGAGGGGGCGATCGAGAGCTGGAGATGCGGTGGCCATGCGGCTCCTGACGGTCTGCGGAACTGCCGCGCGCTTCCCGTTTTGATAACGCTGTGTGTTTCACGACATCTACGAGGTGCAGCTTCTCTTGACGGAAAAGCTGCGTCAATAGCTGTTGCGAACGGCGGACCTCTTGTGAAAACGGGCTTCGTGAAGCATACCAAAGCTGTATTCGCGTCTATGACCGAAGTCAGTGCCGTCCAGGTTTTAAGGAATTAGCATAAAACCATGCCAGCTCTACCATTCGCGCCAGATTCCATCAGCGAAAAGCAAATTGCCGTTCTCGTCGATACGTTCTACGCCCGCGTGCGGCAGGATGAGACTCTGGGCCCCATCTTTGAGCGGGTGGTGGGTGACGCCTGGGAGCCGCACCTGGAGAAGATGCGCGCCTTCTGGTCATCGCTGACACTGGCCAGCGGCCGGTACAAGGGAAACCCGATGATGGCGCACCTGATGATCATGCCACGCATCAGAGCGGAGCACTTCGAGCGCTGGCTTGCCTTGTGGCGGCAGACGGCGGCGGAGCTGTTTCCCGAGCACGCGGCGGCGAAATTCGTCGATAAGGCCGAGACCATGGCGGAACGGCTGCTCGCGACGATCGATCAGTATCATGGCCATCTGGCGAGCCAGGCTGGTTGATGATGCAAAACGCAAAATTGATGGAACCGGCAACGGCTGCCTTCGTATAGATAGCTAAGAGCCATGAAGATCCTGGTTGCGGGAGCTTCCGGCGCGATGGGGCAGGCACTTGTTCCGCTGCTGGTCGCGGCCGGTCACGATGTGGTGGGGATGGTGCAGCGACCCGCGCAGCACGGAGATTGTGCGCGCGCTGGGCGCCGAACCGCGGACCACGGACGCGCTCGATGCTGCTACGGTGCTCGCCTGCTTCCGCGAGGTACGGCCTGAGGTGGTGATTCACCAGGTGACGGCTATTCCGGCAGCGGTAGACATGCGGCGCTTCGACCGCGATTTTGCTTTGACCAACCTGCTGCGCACCGAGGGCACGCGCAATCTGCTGACGGCTGCTGTGGATGTGGGGGCCAAGCAGTTCATCGCGCAAGGCTTTGCGGGATGGACGTACGGGCGCACGAACAATGGCGGCAAGCCAGTCAAGACTCCGCGGACTGCGAAGTTGAAGACCGAGGAAGATCCGCTTGATCCTGATCCGCCGAAGCGGTTGCGCACGACGCTTGACGCGCTGAAGACACTGGAGCAGATGGTGCTGTCGGAGGGGCGATTGACGGGCACGGTGCTGCGCTACGGGTGGTTTTACGGGCCGCATACATCGATCGGCAAAGATGGCTCGACCGTGCAGGCGGTGCGGCGGCGTAAGCTGCCGCTGGTGGGCGAAGGGGCGGGCCAGTGGTCGTTTGTGCACATCGACGATGCGGCAAGCGCGACCGCAGCGGCCGTTCAGTCAGGACGCGGCGGCGTTTATAACGTGGCCGATGATGAGCCTGCGCCAGTCTCCGAGTGGCTGTCGTTCCTGGCACATTGCGCACACGCGCAGCCGCCGCGCCAGGTTCCGACATGGCTCGCAAAGCTGCTAATAGGCGAGCATGTGGTGGCGGTGATGAACGAGATTCGAGGCGTTTCGAACGCGAAGATCAAGCGCGAGCTGGGTTGGACGCCGCGCTGGCCGAGTTGGCGCGAGGGATTTCGCGACGCCCTGAAGTCTGCCCCCTTGCCGGTAAGGGAGCAATTCGGGACCACTCAGCTCGAATCCCGGCGATGAGCGGTATTCGCGAAAGCACCGCCATACGTAATCCGCCGAAGCACAAATCCAGCCTTTAGCCGGTGTATTCCTCTTCCTCGATCTGGGCGATGGCCACGGCGTGACTGCTTTGCTGCGCGATCCAATGGCCTATCGCTACGGCACCCAGACACAGGAGCACCGAGAGCCCGACGTTCAGCAGCGCCCTGCCCCACGCCCCAGAGCGCAGCAGGTCGAAGGTCTGCAGGCTGAAAGAGGAGAACGTGGTGAAACCTCCGCATAGGCCTACCATGACGAAGATCCGTGTGGACTCGGGTACGGCCCAGCGGCTTCCGGTGACGGTGAGCGTTCCGAAAAAGCCGATGATGAAGGAGCCGATGATGTTGATGAGAACGGTGGACCAGGGAAAGCTGCCGCTGTGCTGCGGAAGCATCTCGCGCCCTAGTGCGTAACGCAGGCAGCCGCCGATAGCGCTGCCCAAAGCAACCCACAGATATAGGTTCATCTCCTGCCCCCCATGTCGCCGCAGCGGAACCGGACCGGGGCTGCGGTTGGATTGGCAGGAGTTATCAGCCTGGTGGCGGGCTTGAGGGCCAAAGGTCCTCGGGGGAAACTCCATTCCCCTCTGTTTGCATTTTAGAACGAAATGCCGAAGGCTTTGGAATCAGACATCTGATACTTTTGTCGTCTACTTTTGTCGTCGGCCCCATCTGCATGCTTCCCGCCCGGATTTGAATGAAATAGAAGCACAAACCTGCATCCCGGAGACGCGACCGCGACTCCTGAGAGTGCTAACGCGTCTCAATCTGTAGCAAACGAGGTAAGTCGAATGAAACGTATTCTTTCTTTTTGTGCCGCGCTGGTCTTGAGCGGCCTGGTGCTGCCTGCGTTCTCTCCCCTACTCGCCCAGGAGGCTGCGGGCAATGGGCCCTCTAGCATTGTGACAGTAGAACCGAAGGGCAGCGGCGAGCTGGCCGAGCCTGTGCCGGCAAACGCGGTAAAGGTAAAGGTGAACGGCAAGAATGCCGAAGTGGCTGGCTGGACAGCCTTCGGTCCGAATGCGACACAGCCCAATCTGCAACTGGTGCTGCTGATCGACGACGGCGCCCGCTCCAGCCTGGGCCTGCATCTGCAGGAGCTGCAGCGTTTCATCACCCAGCAGGCACCGACGACGGAAGTCGCAGTGGCCTATATGCGAAACGGTACCGGGCAATTCACCGGCCCATTCACAACCGATCACGCCCAGGCGGCGCAAACGCTGCGGCTGCCGATCTCCTCGCCTGGAACGAACGGGAGTCCGTACTTCTCCTTAAGCGACTTGATCAAGAGATGGCCGGCGCACTCCCCGTCGGAGCGGCGGGAGGTTGTCATGGTTACGGATGGTATAGACCGTTACACCGGGCTGCGCTACGATCCGTCGAATCCATACATCAACGCAACCATTCGCGATGCCATCCGCAATCGCGTGGTGGTGTATTCCATCTACTTCCACAATGCGGGCTTCGCCGATCGCACCGGTGCAGGCATCAACAGCGGGCAGAATTATCTCACGCAATTGTGCACGGCCGTGGGCGGAGAGTTTTTCTACCAGGGCTTCGGCAATCCGGTGGACTTTACGCCGTATCTGAACCAGATCAACAAAAAGCTGGGCAACCAGTACGAGCTGCGGGTCACGCCGCCGGAGAAGGCAAAGAACATCGTGAACCTGAGAGTGCAGGTCTCCGCGCCCAACACCAGGACGCAGGCACCGCAGCAGATCTTCGTGGGGCAGTAACGACGGAAACCGGGTGCGGCGCCGCGATTAGCTTCAAGAAACGGCTCTGCATCCGCGCTGGAATCTGCGGTCTGCACTATTTCTGGTGCAAAGCGAAGCGCTCCCGTAATCCGCTCTCTTTACAATAGGAGGAGTGCGTCCACCCACTGCTACCTCATATCTCGCAGGAGAAGAATGTTTTTAAAGCACAGCCTGGGAACCTGGTTGATGGCGGGGGTCTTCCTGGCCGCGCCGGCTGGCCTGCATGCGCAGGGCAACACGGCGCCCTTCGATCTGAATGGGCCACGCATCGACATGCGCGTGACGCGCGGCGGCAAGACTCTGCCGATCGCGCAGGTGCCGAACCTTCAGCCAGGCGACAAGGTATGGGTTCATCCGGAGTTGCCGCCCTCGCAATCGGCTCATTATCTGCTGGTAGTGGCGTTCCTTCGCGGAGCGACGAATCCGCCGCCAGAGAGCTGGTTTCTGAAACAGGAGACCTGGCAGAAGAAGGTCGCGAACGAAGGCATTCACTTTACGGTTCCGGCGGACGCGCAGCAGACGCTGCTCTTTCTGGCTCCGGAGACGGGCGGCGACTTCAAGACGCTGCGCAACGCCGTGCGAGGGCGCCCCGGCTCGTTTGTGCGCGCCTCCCAGGACCTGAACCAGGCCAGCCTGGATCGCTCGCGTGTCCAGACCTACCTCAGCGGCGTGCGCGACACCTCGCAGACCGATCCGGCCTCGCTGCAGGCCACCTCGAAGCTGCTGGCCCGCACGCCTGACGCTGAAGGTGAAAGACGAATGCTTTGAATTGCCCTCCGCTGAGCAAGAGCAGTGCCTGACGCAGAACAGCGAAGCGCTGGTGATGAACGATGGCCACGAGTCGATGGTTTCGGCGCTAACCAGTGGTCCGGGAAGCGATCTGGCGACGCAGCTTTCCTATTCGCCGACGGCGGGCGCTGGTTACTACAGCGCGTATGTCGGCGCAGTTATTGACGTGGCAAAGCTGCTGGAGGGCCTGCACACGGCGGAGTATCAGTACATTCCGGCGCTGACCTTCCCCAAGGAAGATTCGCTGGATCTGAAGCTCAACAATCCGCCGTCGTTTCACAATCCGAAATCGGTCATCGTAGTGGCGTTGCCCGCGGTGGAGACGGCGCAATTGCCGCCGCTGCACGCGGTCGATCCCAAGCAGGTGAGTTGCCTGCAGGGGCCGGGCGTGGTGCTGCCGGTGGAAGGCGCGCCGCTGGTGTATTCGACCAGCCTGGCGCACAGTCTGGCGCTGCATGTGGAAGGCAAGTCCGGCAAATCGATCGATCTGCCGGTGCGGGCAGTTGCCGCAAAGGGCGGCTTGGTGGCGGACGCCTCGGCCGTTCCAGACGCAAAGCTGGACCCGCACGTGGTGGGCAAGATCGTCGGCATGTGGGGCTTTGACCGGCTGGATGGGCCATCGTTCAACCTGAATGTGCCGCACCCGACAACCTGGCGGCTGGAGAAGGCAGATGCGAACTCGCTGGTCGTGGGACGCGATGACGATGTGCGTCTGCACGGTAACGGAGCCGCCTGCGTCGCGGAAATTCAGCTTCGCGATTCGACCGGCAAGGAGACGAAGGCCGACTTCAAAATGGTGAAGCCGGACGAGCTGGAAGTAAAAGTCCCGATGACCAATGCGGCGAGCGGCGCTGCCGGCCTGCTGGTGCGCCAGCGCGGACTGGAGTCACCCGACCAGGTGGCGATTCAGGCATACGCGCAGGCGGGCCATCTGGATGCGTTGCACTTCCATGCGGGAGACAGCACGGCGTCACTGGTAGGAACGCGATTGGACGAAGTGGCATCGGTCGAGCTGAAGGATGTTCGCTTCACGCCTGGAGAGCTGACGCATTCCGGCGACAAGGACACGCTGACCTTGAAGGCTGTCGACCCCAAGGCCGCGGCGGCGCTGCCGGTGAACCTGCGTGCGACGGCGCATGTGCTGCTGAAGGATGGACGCACGATGGAGCTCGAAAACACCATCAGCGGGCACCGTCCGCAAGTGATGCTGGCCAGCAAAAGCGTAAGCACCGAAACGGACTCGGGCAACCTGGTGCATCTGGTGGATCCGAATGAGCTGCCCGTGGGCGGCCGGATCAGCTTCGTGCTGAAGACGATTGCGCTGCCCGGCTTCTCGCGGAACGACAAGGTGGAAGTGGCGTCCGACGATCAGACGCTCCGTACCACGCTCGAGGTCAGCGATGGCGGCCTGGTGCTGCAGGACTCAAGCACAATACTGGGCAGCTTCGATCCGCTGAAGAGCTTTGGTCCTTCCGCCTTCGGCAAGCTGCAGCTGCGCGCCATTGATGCCAGCGGCGCACCGGGCGACTGGATTCCGCTGGGTACACTGGTGCGCGTACCGGTGGTTGCGTCCGTGAAGTGCGCGCGGGCGACCAAGGCTGCGGCAGCGGCTGCAGCAGCAGCGGCCACCCGTGCCGCCGCTGCCACCGATGCTCCGACTGCGACCGAGGGCAGCGGACCGCCGCCACCGGTGAACGACGCGGCGACCCCGGCAGCGAACGATCCGAACGCGCAGTGCACGCTGAATGGCAGCTCGCTGTTCCTGATCGATTCGATTGCGTCCGATCCGCAGTTCACGCACAGCATCTCCGTGCCGGACGGCTACACGAATCCCACGCTGGCCGTGCCGAAGCCAAACAGCGGCGAGCTGTACTTGCACCTGCGAGACGATCCGGCCATTGCCAACACCATCACGGTGCCGCCGAGTGCTGCCACGCTGAGCAAGAACACGGCGGGCGGCATGACGGCGGCGGTACCGCGGGCACATACGGACGGCGACGACCGCTAGCAACTTAATTCGCGCCATATCGATTTTCTTCTTGGGGCGATTTGTGGCATCGTGGGATACCGATGAAGCTTTCACGGTTCCCACGCGCCCTCTGCTTCCCCGCTTTTCTGCTGATCTCCCTCACCGCCTCCGCCGAGCTGCGGCTGCCGAAGCTGTGGAGCGACCACGGTGTGATCCAGCGCGACCGCCCCGATCCATGTTTGGGGCTGGGGCGATGTCGGTGAGCGCGTCACGGCCAGGCTGCACGGCGGCAACGGCTCCGACGAGACCGCGAACGCAACCACGGACTCGTTGGGACACTGGAGCCTCTATCTTCCGCCGCGGCCGGCCGGCGGTGGCGCGTACACGCTGACAATAGCGGGCACGAACACGATCACGGTGAGCGATCTACTGATCGGTGATGTGTGGCTAGCGAGCGGGCAATCGAACATGGAGATGCCGCTCAGCGGCTTTCCGGGCTCCGCGGTGCTGAAGAACGGTGCCGCGGAAATCAAAGCCGCGAATCACCCGGAGATCCGGCTACTGCACGAGCCGAAGCGCTTTTCAGAATTTCCGCTGCAGGACCAGGAGGCGACGTGGGAGATCTGCACACCGGAGACGGCGGCAACCTTCAGCTCTGTCGCGTATTTCTTTGCCCGCGACATTCAGCACGACCAGAAGGTCCCGGTTGGCGTTGTGGAGGCGGACTGGGGCGGCACGCCCGCGGAGGCGTGGACCAGCCTGGACGCGATCGGCAATGATGCGACACTGATGCCGGTCTTTGCCGTGCGCGCGGCCGAGATGGACAAGCAGGCCGATGTAGAGGCGATCAAGGCGCGGTATGCGCGCGAAGATGCCGCTGCCCGCGCGCAGGGACGCACACCGGAGCAGCATCCGTGGCAGCCGCCGGTTGAGCCGTGGCAGGCGGCATCGCTCTACAACGGAATGATTGCGCCGGTGACGCCGCTCGCGATTCGCGGCGTGATCTGGTACCAGGGCGAGGCCAACACCGGCCTTGCGCGGGCGCCGCTGTACCACCAGCTCTTCTCCGCGATGATCTCCGACTGGCGGTTGCATTTTGCGCAGGGCGACTTCCCTTTCCTGTTCGCGCAGATCTCGAGTTACACATCGTCGCAGGAGGAGGACTGGGGTATGGTGCGCGATGCGCAGCGGCGGACGCTTTCCCTCCTGAACACCGGAATGGCTGTGACCATCGATGTTGGCGATCCAAACAACGTGCATCCAGCAGACAAGCAGACAGTCGGACACCGGCTGGCGCTGGCCGCGCGTGCATTGACCTACGGCGAGGACGTGCACCACAGCGGGCCGCTCTTCCGGCAGGCAATTACGGACGCCGATGGCATGCGTGTCTACTTCACTGGCATGGACGGCAAGCTGACTGCGCGCGGCGGGACACTCAAGGGATTCGAGCTCGCCGGCGAAGACCGCCGCTTCGTGCCGGCGGCAGCAGAGGTTGATCCGGATGGTGCAACCGTCACGGTGACGAGTTCGCAAGTTGCAACGCCCCGGTATGTCCGCTATGCGTGGCCGAATGCGCCCGAGGCAACGCTGATGGACAGCGCGGGACTGCCGGCATCGACCTTTACATCCGAAGCGGTCCCGGCGCACTGAGGCTTTGGCTCGGAGCAGCCATCGAGTAATCTGGCCGGAAAGATATCGTTAACAGATTTTCAGCGAGGTTTCTGGAGGCTCCCGCATGCGTCGCTCGGTCCGTGTTGCCACGCTCTTTCTGATTCCATGGCTGCTCGCCGCCGTACCCGCAAAAGCCCAGCACGGCGCGGCCGCATACCAGGTGCTGCCGCCAGAGTACGGGCCGTTCAGCGGACACTTTCTGGCCGGCGGCGAGGGACTGGAGAAGCCGATTCCGGCAACGGACCCGCTGCTGAAGGCGGTCACGCCCTGGACCATGACCGCATGGGTGGAACTGCCGACGGTTCCAGTGCAGCCGATGCTGATTGCCGGCATGGGCGACGCGAAGGACGAGCAGTCGAGGTTCTTCGCCGTGATCCACGGACGCCTTGCACTGTATTTGGGTAGAGATAACGTGTTGACGGCGAACACGCCTCTGACGCCGCAGCCATGGCACTTCGTCACCGCGACCTTCGATGGGCAGATCGCGCACCTCTACTGCGACGGCGCGGCGGTTGCGAAGGGGACGCTGCTTTACGGACGCGTGGCGCCGATGGTCTCCATGGCGCCGGAGAGAGAGTCGCTGCTTCAGGCGGTGCCATTCGGCGGCCGCATCGCGTTGTTGACTGTCTCACGCGAGGTGATGAGCGATGCGGAGATCGCTGCGATGGCGAAGCAGCGGCCGGAGTTTTCGCTGATCCGCTTTGAGGAAGGCGCCAAGCCATGGCCGGTACAGACACGCGGGCAGGCGGGCTATCGCGCACCGCAGGATCCGGCGACCTTGCCGCGCAGTGAAGCAGCTTTCTCTCTCCCAAGGCCTGGTCCGGAACCTCCCTCGAAAACGACGTTGCGCAAGGATGGGGACGGCGCATGGACGCTGAGCGGCGGATGGAAGCTGACGCCGGCGCCAAAAGTGACGGCGACGCCGGAGGAGATTTCGCAGGCGGGATTCCGCACCGCGGGATGGTGGGCTGCGACAGTGCCGGGCACGGTGCTGACCACGATGGTGGACCGCGGCGTCTATCCCGACCCGGATTACGGGCTAAACAATATGGCGATTCCGGAGTCGCTGAACAAGCAGGACTATTGGTATCGCGCAGAGTTCACCGCACCGAAGCAGTCGAAAGGCGAACGGCGCACGCTGGTGCTCGAAGGCATCAACTACCACGCCGATGGTGTGGTTGAACGGCAAACAAGTTGGGCAGGTGACGGGTGCGTTTCGAACGCGGCGTCTTCGATGTAACCGATGCGCTGCGCGCGGGCGGAACGAATGCGCTCGCCATCCGCATCTCGCCGCCCCCGCATCCCGGCATTCCGCAGGAGCAATCAATCCTGGGCGGCCCGGGCGAGAACGGCGGCATGATGTGCCTGGACGGACCGACCTTCGTCGCCACCGAAGGCTGGGACTGGATTCCTGCGGAACGCGATCGCGACAGCGGTCTGTGGCAGGATGTGCGGCTGGTTCCGAGCGGACAGGTGAAAGTGGGCGATGCGCAGGTGATCACGACACTACCGCGGTTGCAAAACGGACAGACCGATACATCGCAGGCCGATGTGTTGATCACGGTGCCGCTGAAGAACGCAGGCGCTGAGTCCAAGCGCGGTAGGCTAACGGCTTCCTTTGAAGGCGTCGAGTTGAAGAAGGAGATCACGGTTGCGCCGGGCGAACAAAGTGTGGAATTGAAGCCCGCCGAGTTCCCCGAGTTGCATCTGCAGCATCCGCGGCTGTGGTGGCCGAACGGCTATGGCAAGCCGGAGCTGTATCACCTGAAGGTGACGTTTGAGGAAGAAGGCGGCGCGACGAGCATAGCCACATCGCAGTTCGGCGTGCGCGAGATCAGCTACGAGCTAAGCCTCTTCGATAACGAGGGTAGGCTGCGACGAGTGGAGTATTCGCCCAGCGAAGATCGCGGTCGCAACACGCCGGCTGTCGATGTTTCGCATGACGGCATGCGTGAAATCTCTCATCAACGCGGTACGGCGCGGGCGGTGGCATCGATCGCGGAGGGCGCAGATGCGGCACCGTCGCTGCAAACTGACAGCGACCTCGGACCGGCGCCTTATCTCGTTATCAAGGTCAATGGCGTACGCATTGCCGCGCGCGGCGGCAACTGGGGCATGGACGACGCGCGCAAGCGTGTCTCGCGCGAGCGCCTGGAACCGTACTTCCGCCTCCACCGCGACGCAGGGCTGAACATCATCCGCAACTGGGTGGGGCAAAGCACGGAGGAGACATTTTACGATCTGGCCGATGAGTACGGGCTGATGGTGTGGAACGACTTCTGGGATTCGACGCAGAACTACAACGTGGAAGCGGAGGACCCACAGCTCTTTCTGGCGAACGCGAAGGATACGATTGAGCGCTATCGTAACCATCCATCGATCGTGTTGTGGTGCGGGCGCAATGAGGGCGTTCCGCAGCCCATCATCAACGAGGGGCTGATCCAGCTCATTCATTCGCTCGACGGCACACGCTACTACTCGCCCAGTTCGAACGAGGTGAACCTGCAGGGCAGCGGGCCGTACTCCTACCAGGAGCCATCGGAATACTACTCGCGCCTGAATCACGGCTTTTCCGTCGAGACGGGCACGCCATCGCTGCCGACGCGCGAGTGGTTCAGCCGCTGGCTGCCGGAGGCTGATCGCTGGCCGGTGTCGGACGACTGGGCGTACCACGACTGGCATCAGGCCGGGAACGGCGATGTGAATCCGTTCAATGAGCACATGGAGGCAATGTTCGGCGCGGCCACCAACCTAGACGACTACGTACGCAAGGCGCAGATGATGAACTACGTGGATCATCGCGCGATCTTCGAAGGCATGAATGCGCATCTGTGGTCGCCGAACTCCGGGCGCATGCTGTGGATGACGCAACCAGCGTGGCCGAGCACGATGTGGGAGATCTTCACCTCGGATTACGGAACGCAGGCTTCCTACTATGGGGTGAAGAAAGCATGCGAGCCGGTGCATGTGCAGCTTGATCTGTCGAATGACACTGTTTCGATTGCAAATACGACCACGGAAGCCCGCGCCGGGCTGAAGTTGAGCGCGCGCATCTATGACCTCGATAGCAAGCTGCTGCTGAGCAAGGACAGCGTGGTGAACGCTGCGGCAGATGCGGTGACGCCGGGCTTTCCGCTGGTCCTGGCGCCGCTGATGGGCGAGGATCACGTAGTGCTGGTGCGCCTGGAGCTGCGCGGCGCGAATGGGCAGCTTGTCTCGGACAACTTTTATTGGCGGGCAGCACGCGAGGCTGCCTATCGCGAGCTGGACCGGCTCGCGCCCGCGACAGTCACGGCAACGGCCTCCGCGACGAACAAAGACGAGGTACAGATCACGCTGCACAACACCGGGCAGGTGGCGGCGCTTGAAAACAAGCTGACGCTGCTGCATCCAGACGGCACCGAAGTTCTCCCTGCGTACTACAGCGACAACTATGTTTCTCTGCTGCCGGGCGAAGAGCGGGTCGTCACCATCTCACTTCCGGAGGGCGACCGCACCGGCGGAATGCGATTGGGGCTGCGGGGCTGGAACGCGGTGCCGGTCTCCATCGGGGTACCTTAGCAATTGCGTCTACCAGCGCTTCTGGTTGAAAATGGCGTGCGAAAGTAAAACGCTTAAATTTCTCCTCCAGTCGAGAATCCCAGTCAGGAGCGCGCATGTCCAGGAACGACCGGTTGCCGCGTCGCACATTCTTAAAGCAGGCTGCCGGCGCGATCGGCGCAGCATCACAAATGGGCGCGTGGCCAGCGCTCGGCGAAGCCGCGACGCACGAACCACCGGCTGGTCCGGCAGCCGCGCTGAAGGACGCGGCATATCCGCGCGTGTTCGCCGGACGCAAGCTCAAGATGATTGCCTTCCCGCTAGGCGGGGTCGCTGCGGGCAGCGTGTCGCTGGGCGGCCGCGGGCAACTGCGCGACTGGGAGATCTTCAACAAGCCTAACAAGGGCTACTCCCCTACGTATGCGATGCCGTCGATCTGGGCACAGGCCGGCGACGCGAAGCCGGTAGCGCGCGTACTGGAGGCGCGTATTCTTCCGCCCTACGAAGGGCAGGACGGGCTGGGCTCGAACAATGCGCCGGGGCTGAGCCGGCTGGATGGAGCGACCTTCACAGGCGCATATCCACTAGCGCACATCGCGTTTGAAGATCGCACGTTGCCGGTGAAAGTGGAGTTGGAGGCCTTCTCGCCATTCATCCCGCATGAGCCGGACGATTCTGGCCTGCCGGTTGCGATCCTGCGCTATCGGGTGACCAATCCGAGGAGCGTGAGCGCGAAGGTCAGCATCGCGTGGTCGCTGGAAAACCCGGTAAAGCAGGCTGCGCCTCCCCCGCCACCCGCTGCGGGAGTGGAACATGAGCCGCGGCAGAACACGTATCGATCGAGCGCACATATATCCGGGCTTACGATGAGCAATCCGTCTCTGCTGGAGGAGGAGCCGATGCGCGGCACCATCGCGCTGGCGGCACTCCGGCAGCCGGGCGTCGACGTGTCGTATTGGCGGGGATGGCCGCAAGGGCGCTGGTGGAACTCGCCCATGCTTTTCTGGGACGCCTTTTCCGCTGACGGGGAGTTGGGGAAGGAGCCGGAGTTGCGTAACGCAGTTGGCGTCGTGCTGCAGCGTGCGACAATTGCGCCGCGCCAGTCGCAGACGTTTACCTTTCTGCTGGCATGGCATTTTCCCAATCGCACACCGGACTGGTGCGGATGGGATGCGCCGAAGGGCAAAGGCGGCACGCGCATCGGCAACTACTATGCAACGCGTTTCGAGGAGGCGTGGGCGGTAGCGGACTATACAGCCGAGCATCTGGAGTCGCTGGAGCAGCGCACGCGCCTGTTTGCGGACGCATTCCGCGAGAGCACACTACCCGCGGCGGTAAAGGAGGCAGCCAGCGCGAACCTGTCGACGCTCGCATCTACCACATGCTTCCGTACCGCCGACGGCGAGTTCCATGGCTTTGAAGGCGTCAACGACGGCCGTGGATGCTGCTTCGGCAACTGCACGCACGTTTGGAACTACGAGACGGCTACGGCATTTCTCTTTCCGTCCTATGCACGTTCACTGCGTAAGGCGGCATTCGGGTATTCCATGGACGATGCGGGCGCGATGCGCTTCCGGCAACTGCTGCCGGATGGCTACGAGCGGTTCGGCTGGGCCGCGGCGGATGGACAGATGGGCCAGATTCTGCACGCGTATCTCGACTGGAAGCAGACCGGCGACGATGCATGGCTACGTGCGATGTGGCCGCGGCTGAAGAAGGCCATCGAGTTTGCATGGGTTCCGGGAGGGTGGGATGCGAACCGCGATGGGGTGATGGAGGGCGTTCAACACAACACCTATGACGTCGAGTTCTACGGGCCGAATCCGCTATGCGGCATCTTCTACCTGGGCGCGCTGCGCGCGAGTGAGGAGATGGCGCGCCGCATGGGTGATAGCAAATCTGCGGATGAGTATCACCGGCTCTTCATGCAGGGCAGCCGGTGGATCGACGCGAATCTCTTCAATGGCAACTATTATGTGCAGCAGGTGCGCGGCTACAGCAACGACCAGATCGCGCCGCACCTGCGCGGCGATATGGGCGCGAATCAGACTGAGCATCCCGAGTATCAGGTGGGCGATGGATGCCTGGTCGATCAGTTGTTAGGCCAATACATGGCGGACATCGCAGGGCTAGGCGAACTAGTCTCGCGCAAGAACATGGCATCCACACTGCGTGCTATCTATCACTCCAATTACAAGCGCACGCTGCTGGAGCATGACAACGTGGAGCGCACGTTTGCGCTGAATGATGAAGCAGCCGTGCTGGTGTGCAGCTATGCGGAAGGCAAGCGGCCGCGGATTCCTTTTCCTTATTACGCAGAGGTCTTTACCGGGCTCGAGCATGCGACGGCCGCGATGATGATGTACGCGGGCATGATCGACGAGGGTACTGAGTACATCGCCAACACGCGGGCGCGTTATGATGGCGAGAAACGCAATCCTTGGGATGAGGCAGAGTGCGGCCATCACTACGCGCGCGCGATGGCGTCCTGGTCCAGCGTGGTGGCGCTGAGCGGGTTTGAATACGACGGCGGCAACGAAGCAGTGATTGCCCTGCCGCGGCTGCCGCATCGCAGTTTCCGCTGCTTCTGGGCAAGCGGTACCGGCTGGGGAGAGTTCACCTACGCCCCTGGCACACGTGGAGGCACCTTCTTCACGCTGCGTGTGCTCTCCGGAAAGCTCCGCTGCCGCTCAGTCAGAATCACGGCGACCGGCACGAAAGCAAAAATGCGCGTGGGCGAGAAGGAATATCCGCATTCCGCCGCGGCGAGCGGCGCTGCCACGTTGTTCACACCGCGAGAGACGATCGTGCTCGCGACCGGAGACGAGCTGCGAATCGAGGCTGCCGGATGAAGCCGACCATCATCTTTGTCGGGGGCTTTCTCGGCGCGGGAAAGACCACCCTGATTCTGGCGGCAGCCCGTGAGTTGAACCGACGTGGCATGCGCTCGGCTGCGATCCTCAACGATCAGAGCGAGGCGTTAGTCGATACTCAGCTTGCGGAGTTGCATGGCGTGCCGAACGGCGAGGTGACGGAAGGCTGCTTCTGCTGCCGGCTCTCTGACCTGACTGCACAGCTTGAGGCGATGCTGGCCCATGCGCCGGACGTGATCTTCGCCGAGCCTGTCGGGAGTTGCACGGATATCGCCGCAACGGTGCTGCATCCGCTGCTCGAGGACGCCGTGTATCGCGTGGCGCCATTCACGGTGCTGGTCGATCCGCAGCGCGCAGAGACATTGACGCGTGATGGTGCGGATAACGACATCGTCTTCCTGTTTCGCAAACAGCTCGAGGAGGCCGACCTGGTCTGCCTCACCAAATCGGATATTCATCCGGCCCCGCCGGAACTTGGCATCACCGGCGTGCGTCAAATCAGCGCTCACACCGGTCAGGGAATAGCGGCATGGCTCGATGAAGTGCTGGCTAACGAACTCTCTTCGCACAAGGGTGTGCTTGATATCGACTACGCTCGCTACGCGCAGGCAGAGGCGGCGCTGGCGTGGCTAAATCTGCAGCGCGGTTTTCCAGGTGCGTGAACCGATCTCGCCGGCCATGCTCCTCGGACCATGGATCGATGGCATCGATCGCGCAGCGACCGGCGCAGGCATCCAAATCGTCCATTTGAAGGCGATCGTTCAGGCGCCAACGGGGTATATAAAGGCCGCTCTCTGCGCCAACGGAGAGGAGCCGCGGGTCGAAGGAAACCTCGATGCATCTGCGAGCATGCGGCACGAAATTAAGTTGAACATTCGCGCGCTGGCCGACCCGGATGGCCTCAGCGCAATCGTGAGCCGGGAGCTTCAGCAGCTCGACGGTCATCTCGAAGAATGCAAAATGCGCTGCTTTCGCCCGGCAGCGCCGCGGCCGGAACGTCGCATGGTGCGCGAGGAGATTGCCGCTCGCAGTTCGTGACTGCTACAGCACTTCACCCAGCCTGCGAATGCCCTCGCGGATCTGCGCGACGGTCAGGTTCGCATAGCCAAGCAAAAATCCCGGTAGTGATGGCGGTCGGAGATAGTAGCCCGCAATGCCATAGATACCCACACCCAGGGCTGCCGCATGCGCGATGATGGCATCCTCCGATAGCTTCGCTTTAGGCCACAGCACGATATGCGTGCCGGAACGGCTGCCGCTGACTGTAACCCGATCGCTGAGATGCCGCTCTATAGCGGAGAGCAGTGCATCGCGGCGCATCGCATTCGCGCGCCGTGTGCGGCGCAGGTGCCGCTCGTATGCTCCGGAGCCGATGAATTCCGCCAACGTCTCCTGCTCCAGCACTGCGGTATGACGATCGGCAAGCCACTTCGCGGCGATGAAGGCGGATACCAATTGACGCGGGGCGACTACGTACCCGATGCGCAGCGCGGGAAACATGGTGCGCGAAAAGGTGCCGACATAGAGCACCCGTCCGTCGCGATCCAGGCTCTGCAACGGCTCCAGCGGCTCCCCCTCATAGCGGAACTCGCCATCGTAGTCGTCTTCCACGATGATCGCGTTCGCCCGCCGCGCCCAGGCCAGCAGAGCGAGACGCCGCTGCAGTGGAAGCACGGCTCCGGTCGGAAACTGGTGCGACGGCGTTACGAGTGCCAGCCTCGCCTGCCGGGGCATCTGCTTCAGATCGATCCCGTCCGGATCCACCGGCACCGGGTGCACCCGTAGGCGCGATGCAAGCAGGACCTGGCGCATTCCGTGGTATTGCGGGTCTTCGACGGCAATCGAGTCGCCCGGGTTCAGCAGCAGCCGAATGGTCAAATCCAGCGCCTGCTGTGAGCCGTTCACGATGACCACCTGGGATACGTCACAATGAATGGCACGAGAGCGCCGCAGATGACCGGTAATCGCCTCCCGCAAGGCGGGATCCCCTGCCGCGGCGCCGTAATCAAAGGAGCGCAACGCTGCGGTGCGTGTGCGGCGCATCAGGATGCGACGCCACATCGCCAGCGGAAATTCATCCAGTGAACATCTTCCGTAGAGAAAGTCGTAGCGGAGCCCTTGAGATACCGGGATCGGCGAGAGACCGCGGTGCGCGACCGAACTGACGGCGGTGCCGTACTGCGAGAGCCTTACGGGCGTGGCGCGCTGCGGCGCACGCGATGGCGCGGGATGGAGATGCTCCGAGACGTACGTGCCTGACCCGCGGCGGCCGGTGATAAAGCCTTCTGCGATGAGCTGCTCATATGCCTGTACCACCACCGTGCGCGATATTGAATTTTCCTCAGCGAGCTCGCGCGTGGAAGGCAGCGATTCGCCGGACCGCAGGGCGCGCTCCACAATCGCCTGTCGAATCCAGAGATAGACCTGCCGCGATAGAGCTTCATTGCCCCGTTGGAGTGGTATCAGCATGATGGCAGAAAGTGGACCTTTCAAAATACCAGATGGCAGGCGACCATGTGAACATGGTGAAGCAGCAGGCGTGCCAAGGCATTTTCGGTATGGCTGGAGATCGCACAGCGGTCGCTCTTGTGGCTCCGCCCGAAGAAAAGGCCATGCCAGGCAAGTTTCCTCAGGCCTCTGTCTTGCCGAAACTGCTTTCATTCATCGCAATTGCGGCGATTCTGCTGCTTGCGGTGGCAGAGCGCTGGTATTGGCACGAATCTGCTCCGACGGTAGCCGCGCAGACGTTGCCTTCGCAGGGACAACGTGACGGCCGGCATGACTTCGATTTCTATGCGGGAAAATGGCATCTGCACAACCGGCGCCTCGTGCATCCCCTCACCGGATCGAAAGAGTGGGTCGAGTTCGATGGCACCTCCTTGGCGCACACAATGTGGGATGGCCGCGCGAATGTGGATGAGTTCGAGGCAAACACGCCGTCCGGACCGGTCGAGGGCATGACGATCCGCCTATACAACGCGGATACGCACGAGTGGAACCTTTACCGGGCCGACAGTAAGGCCGGCGCCGTCTCCGCGCCTGCTGCGGTCGGCCACTTCGTCAACGGCCGAGGCGAGTTCTTTGAGCACGAAGAGATTGGCGGCAAGCGTGTATTCGTGCGGATTCTCTGGGAGGTCCGCTCGTCGAAGCAATGCCACTGGGAACAGGCATTCTCCACCGATGAAGGCCGCACCTGGGAAACAAATTGGATAATCGATTCCAAAAACGTGGAAGGACCAGCCCTTTGACCGATCGTGCAACTGTACGCCGACTGCCACAGCGCGGCGCTTATGATGCTGAAACTATCTACGGCATTCTCGACGCAGGCTTTCTGGCGCATGTCGGATTCTGCGTGGAAGGCCAGCCATTCGTCATTCCAACACTGTACGGACGCGTCCGCGACGCGAGCGGCGGCCCGGACAAGCTGTGCCTCCACGGCTCCGCGGCCAGCCGCATGCTGCGCGAGCTTTCTGCCGGCGTGCCGGCGTGCGTCACGGTGACGCATGTGGATGGCATCGTGCTCGCACGCTCTGCATTTCACCACTCGATGAACTACCGCTCGGTCGTGGCCTTCGGAACCGCGCGCCAAATCGACGATGTGCAGGGCAAGGCGGAAGCGTTACGCGTCATCTCCGACCACCTGATAGCCGGCCGTTGGGAAGATGTGCGCAATCCCACGGCGAAGGAGTTGAAGGCGACCTCCGTGCTGGAGTTCACCATCGAAGAAGCCTCCGCGAAGATCCGCACCGGACCACCAGTCGATGATGAAGAGGATTATGCCCTGCCGGTCTGGGCGGGAGTTGTGCCACTTCACCTGCAGGCCGCCCCTCCGCTCAAAGATCCGCGGCTTGAGCACAATCTCGCTCTTCCCGACTACGTGCGCAAGTTTCACGCGAACGGCAACGGGGGCTAAGGCGGCGAAGGAAATCGCTCTCGACATCCCGCGAATCCGCCGCTTCGCATTATGCTGGGTGGCGGATGAATCGACGCACATTTCTCGCCTTCTCAGGCATTTTGCTGGCCGACCAAGCTCTATGGCCTGACGGCGCGGTGTGGGCATTCAGGGGAGCCGTAGCGAAAACGCATGCGCACTACGCCCTCAGCATTGAGCCTTGCAAACTGGAAATTCGCACCCGACGTTGTGTCGGATTCATGCAGCTTGTGAAATATGTGGGCTGACATGCCGGCGCGGAAGCGACCACGCCCCCCTCTGGAGGGTGCCGGCGTGCGCTCTTCTGTGTGCCGGTACCCTGCATGCCGCAGATGCGCATCGAGCAAAAACCGCATCGAAAGCGGCGGACTGGCCGATTTACGGCGGCCAGAAGGCGGACGATCACTACTCTCCGCTGACACAGATCAATCGCAGCAATGTCAGCAGGCTGCGCGTTGCGTGGACCTACGATACGGGCGAAAAAGGCGTTGGCCTGCAGACGAGCCCGCTGATCGTCGGACGCACACTCTATGCCTACACACCCACGCAGAAGGTCATTGCGCTCGATGCGGCGACAGGAGCGCTGCGCTGGAAGTTCGATTCCGGTGTGAGCAGCACACAGCCGGTGCGCGGCCTCACATGGTGGAGCGATGGGTCGGGAAGTCGGCTCTTTGCCGGTGTCGCAAATTTTCTCTATGCGCTCGATCCCGCAAGTGGCCGTCCGATCCACAGCTTTGGAGAAAACGGCCGCATCGATCTCCGGAGAAATCTGCGCGGCGACTATCGCGAACAATCCATCGCGCTGACCACGCCCGGCATTGTCTATAAAGACCTGATCATCGTCGGCGGCCGCAATCCGGAGACCCATCCTTCCCCGCCGGGCGACATCCGCGCCTTCGACGTGCACACCGGCGCGTTGCGCTGGAGCTTCCATACGATTCCGCATCCTGGCGAAGAGGGCTACAACACGTGGCCGAAGGACGCATGGCTGCATTCCGGCGCGGCGAATAATTGGACGGGCATGGCACTCGATGAGCAGCGCGGCATCCTCTACGCGCCCACCGGCTCCGCGGTCTCGGATTTCTATGGCGCCGACCGCATCGGTCAGGATCTGTTTGCCGATACGCTGCTCGCGCTTGACGCTGCCACGGGAAAACGCATCTGGTCCTTCCAGGGGGTGCATCACGACATCTGGGACCGTGACTTCCCTTCGCCTCCGTCGCTGCTCACTGTAACGCACAACGGCAGCCGCATCGACGCGGTCGCGCAGACGACCAAGCAGGGCTACGTCTATCTCTTCGATCGCGTCAGCGGCCAACCGCTCTTTCCCATCGTCGAAGAGCCCGTACCGCCGAGCGATGTTCCCGGCGAGAAAGCGTGGCCAACACAGCCGCGGCCGCTCGCTCCGGCGCCCTTCGGCCCGCAGTTATTGACCAGCGAAATGCTGACGAATCGCACGCCGGCGGCGCATGCCTTTGCTCTCGAAAAATTCAACACCTTCCGCAGCGCCGGCCAGTTTGTCCCTTTAAGTGTCGACAAGCAGACGATCGTGTTTCCTGGCTTCGATGGTGGCGCGGAGTGGGGCGGCTCCGCCGTCGATATCAAGAGCGGCGTGATCTACATCAACGCGAACGAGATGGCATGGACCGGCGGCCTGACCGCGAACAAGACCGGCCTCGGCCCCGGCGAGGAGGCGTATGACCATCTCTGCGCTTCATGTCATGGCGACCATCGCGAAGGCTCGCCGCCCTCGTTTCCCTCGCTCATCGGCGTCGGTAATCGCCTCTCAGACGCGCAGATCGCGGGCACCATCCGCCAGGGCAAAGGGCGCATGCCGGCCTTCCCAATGATCAACGATGCAACCTTGCCGGCGCTGATCCGCTATCTCGAACAGGGCGCAGAAATACCGGCACCACGAAGCGGCCGGCAACAAGCAGGAGATGGTTTCCGTTCATGCTGGGTCGTCTCCAACCACCATAGCCGTGAACCAGGCGGGAGCGGTGAGCTACGCGGCGCACTGCGCCATCTGCCACGGCGATCGGCGCGAAGGTATTCCGCCATCGTTCCCTGCCCTGGTCGGACTGGGCAGCCGCCTGCCGCGACCGCAGGTGCTCGATCTCATCCACCGGGGCAAAGGCCGCATGCCCGGATTTCCAAAACTACAGGGCGATGAGCTCGACGCACTGCTCGTGTATCTCGGCGCGTCGGAGCACACATCTCCGCCTCAGCCGCATCCCGCTGCTGAGGATGCCCAACTTCCCTATCGTTTCACCGGGTATCGCAAGTTTCTCGACCAGGATGGATATCCGGCAATCGCTCCGCCCTGGGGCACGCTGAACGCGATCGATCTCAACACCGGCAGATACCTGTGGAAGATTCCCTTCGGCGAATATCCGGAGCTCGCCGCAAGCGGCATGAAGAAAACAGGAACCGAGAACTATGGCGGTCCCATCGTCACTGCCGGCGGAATCGTCTTTATCGGCGCCACGATCTTCGACCGCAAGATGCACGCTTTCGACAGCCACACCGGCCGGCTGCTCTGGGAGTCGACGCTACCCTTCGCAGGGCACGCGACGCCGGCGACCTACATGATCGACGGGCGGCAGTATGTTGCGATCGCAGCCGGTGGCGGACGCGATCCCAAATGGCCATCGGGCGGAGTCTACGTCGTGTTTGCGCTTCCGTCATCCAACAGCTGGACAACGGCACGTGGCAAAAAACCACGCGCAAGCAGCTTTGTCCGCCGCTGACGGTTGGCTCGCGGTCGCAACTAGCTTCTGGAATTGGCCCGTCGTTGACAACCTCAAACACTCTGGTTGGCGGCTGCCGGTTGCGCTACAATCGCGCCACATCCTCAACCCATTGCCGAGCCTCGGCTGCCATTCGTGCACGGTATCGCCTCGTGTTCACGGTTGTGCTCTGCATGCTTTGCTTTGGGCTTCTCAAAAAGGGGCGAGAGCTGAGAATCTTGATGAACCGAGACAACGTACAGGGGAGGTGCATCCTCGTTTCGTTCCTCATTTTTCTCACCGGCCTATCCATGCAGTTGCTCGCCGGCTGCGCAGACCCCGGAACGCCGCTGCAAACTCCCGAGGGTGCGATCGTTGGCCGCGGTGGTTACTACAACTACTCCCCATCTGTAATCCAGGAACGAGATGTGCAGAAAATCTGGTGGTGCGGAGGCGGCAAAAATCCGACTAATCCGTCTCAGATCAGCGACACCATCCTCTACGAAGAAGTGAATACTGTGACCCACAAGAAGGTCGGTCCGATGATTGTTCTGGCAGAGACGAAGGGAACCTGGGATGCCCTATACACTTGCAATCCCCGCGTGATTGGCGGCACATTCGTTAACCCGCTGGGAAACGGCGAGACCTATACCTACGAGATGTTTTACGTCGGCACAACGGACGATTACGGCAACAACATTGGCGTCGCTTTTTCCAATGACGGAATCCTCTGGAAGAAATATCCAGAGCCAGTGATCTACGCCACTTCTCATGCCAATTACGGCGTGGGCCAGCCGGCCGCCTACAACACGGACGGCAAGTCGTCGATCACATTGTTTTATGAGGACTACACGCCCACTGTCCACCACGTAGAAGCGACGTCTCCAGACGGGATCCATTTCACCGTACAGGGCACGCTCACCACCAACGGCCTTGACCCGATGAATCCGGACCCCCTCTGGAGCGACATCGGCTACGATCCTTCCACAAAATACTGGTATGCCGCCTTCGATCTGCCCACGCGCGCGCCCAGCACTACAGGGGGCTTCGTTGAGCGTGGACACTATGGATTTCAGCTCTATCGCATTCCGGACTCTTCTTTGCTGACGGGCACAACGCCGTGGCAGATGCTGAAAACGGTGGACACCAACCTGACAGGCTACGAATCGAACTTCCTGCCTTCGTTGCTGCATGGCAGAGTACGGCAACATCAACATCGGTACCTTATCCCAAGTCTCCAGCTCTTCGTATCCACTGCACTGCCACGGCCGGCGTGGGATGCCTCACCGAAGTCCGCCGGAGAAGTCTGGGGATGTCTATCAGTGGGCCATCGTGCTCAACAGCTACGAGCCAAATCAGAACCTCCTGACGCTCAAACGCTATCGGAATGACAAGACATATGAAGTCACAAGCGGATGGGCCGATCCGGTGAAGTTCTTCCCGGGCAAGACGCTCGCTCATCTTTACGCCGCGCCCCAAAGCGGAGCAGACCAGCCCTTCTACGGCTGCAAACAGGACGAAGTGGGCTACTTCGTCTCGCTCGATCCGGCGTGCGAAGGACAACGCATCCTAGGAGTCAACGGCTATGGCTGGGCTCACGAGCCTAAAGGCGCCGAGACGGTTGCGCTCTACACCTGCACATCTGCGCACCTGGGCAGATTCCTGAGTAAGGACGCCGCCTGCGAAGGGAACGGCGAAGGCAAACTGCTCGGTTACGCGTTGCCCTGAAGAGGTGTGAGAAACGAACGATCGGCACTAGGCGATATCCCTTGACATCTGCTCGCCGTTCGGTATGCTTTACGCCTACTTCTAACGTTTTAATAGCGGCCTAGCTAGCTGCGCCTCGACATCTCTGTCAGCGTCCGCATTCTGAAGGTCGTCGTTTTGGGTATTGCAGTAAACGCAACTTTTTTCTATTGCAGGTTCAAGAGCTTTTTCACGTCAATGTAAGTCCCGAAGGGGAATTCATGAGCCGACTGAAATTGCAGCAGCTTTGGATAATACTGACGGCAGCCTTGCTATCTGTTCCATGCATTCTTTCCGGCCAGGCTTATTTCGGAACAGTGAGCGGTGTCGTCACCGACCCTGCCGGTGCCGTTGTCCCTAAAGCGAGGGTAGTGCTCACCGACCAGGAGAAGGGGTTCACCTTCACCGCAGTCACGAACAACGACGGACGATTCCTGTTCAGCGCCGTGCCACCCAGCGTCTACAGGCTAACGTCGGATCTTCCCGGATTTGAAACGGCCATCCGAACCGGCGTCCATGTGACTGTGAATCAAAACGTCACTGCCAACCTGCCTCTTAAGCTCGCCGGCGCGGTGCAGACGGTGAACGTGGGCGCGTCGGATGCGCTGAGCACGGAGGACGCCACCACCGGGCTGACAATCAACCGGAAAGCTATCAACGATCTTCCGCTCATCGACCGCTACGCTATGGATTTAACCATGCTGACACCCGGGGTGACGGAAACCGACGATCAGTGCGGCATCAACTGTACCGGCACCAATTTTGTCTCCAACGGCAGCCGTGGATCGACAGCCGACATCCTGACTGACGGTGTATCGGTCACCAACTTCGAACCCAACGGCGGCATCACCAATGCGACCTATATTCCGTCGCCGGAAGCCATCGGCGAGTTCAAGGTGCAGCAGTCGAACTTCAGCGCGGAGTACGGCTTCTCTGGCGCGACCATCGTGAACATGGTCACACGCTCCGGAACCAACTCGTTCCATGGCAGCGCATATGACTTCATCCGGAATCAAGTCATGGACGCCAATAACTGGTTCAACAATTATTACGGTATTCCTATCTCACCACTGCGCCGGAACAACTACGGTGGAACCATCGGCGGCCCCATCTTCAAGAACAAAACATTCTTCTTCTTCGATTGGGATGGCACGCGGGAAACAACCCAACAGACCTACCAGGCCGGCGTTCCCAGCGCCGCAGAGCGGACGGGTGATTTTGGGGAGGTGTGTGCGGCGAATGGAGGCAGCTTCGATTCGACCGGCTTGTGCAGCGTGGCGCAGGGGCAGATATGGGATCCCTACTCCGGCACTTACAGTCCGGATCTGGGGGGCGCCGTACGGAGTAGCTTTATCCCCTTCAACAACATGGCCACCTATGCCAGCCCCGGCAATCCGAAACTGGATGGCACGCCATACCAGCTTTCGGGAGGCGCCGGCAACCTGATCGATCCGGTCGCTCAAAGGATGATGAACCTTTTCCCGATGCCGAATATCCCCGCGAACGGCATCTACGATAACTGGGCCGGCTCCGGTCCGACTTATACCTACAATGACCAGTTCGACATCAAGATCGATCAGCAATTCAGCCAGAAGAACCTGCTGAGCGCCAAGTACTCACAGAACTGGAACCACAACAATCCCTATAACTGCTTCAAGGACTTTGCCGATCCCTGCGGGGCAGGCCCGAACCAGAACCACGCGCATCTGTTCAGCCTTGTCGACACGCAGACCTTCAGTCCCACTCTGCTGCTGAACACCACCTTCGGATTTACGCGGGGTTCTCAGCGCATATTCGCGTACAACGCGGACAACGGTGTTACCGATCCACTGGCCAAGCTCGGCTTCCCGTCCTATCTCAACTCGAACGGCTTCACCGGCGTGCCCGCGATGTTTATCCAGGGTGGTTATTTCTCCGCGGGCTATACCTCCATCGGCAACGACCCGTACGGCAACTACAAGCAGGGACAAGACACAGCGCAACTGGGTGTGGTCCTGACCAAGGAACTGGGGCAGCATGAGCTGAAATTCGGCTTCGAAGGCCGACTGCACCAGATGAACTATCTCCAGACGAACGCTCCGCAGGGTATCTTCAACTTCACCGAGCATGGCTCCTCTGCCTGCCCCAACGACGTTTCCACCTGCGGCGGCGATGCCCTGGCCAGCTTCATGATGGGCAATAGCCAAGGGAGTGACGCGGGAGGATATTACGAGATCCAGTTCCAGCCGGCGACGCAGAACTTTCAATACGCCTGGTTCGTCCAGGAGAACTGGAAAGCGACCAGCAAACTGACCGTGAATCTCGGGCTTCGCTACGACGTATCCCTGCCACGGACGGATCGTCACAATCGTCAGAACTGGTTCGATCCAAGCGCCACCTCGCCGCTAGCCGTGCCCGGGCTGGGCACGTTGCACGGGGGCGAGGTCTTCGCCGGCTCCAAGCAGCGGACGATCACCGATACCGACTGGAGAGATTTTCAGCCGCGTATCGGCTTTGCCTACCAGCTATCGTCGAAGCTCGTCGCACGCGGGGGGTACGGAATGTACTACTCGCAAACGAGGTCCGGTGCGAACGGTGTCGGCAGCTATGGCACACAAGGCTTCAACCAATACACCAACATGGTCACCACCTACCAGAATGACGGTGCGACTCCGTATCTGCACCTGAGCAATCCGTACCCCAATGGCTTGATCCAACCCTCCGGCAGTTCCCTGGGATTGCTGAACGATGTCGGGCAGGGCGCAATCGGTCCGCTACGAAATGAGAATCAAACGCCATATGCACAAACCTGGAGCCTCGGCTTTGAGCGCCAGCTACGAGGCAGTGTTGTCGTGGATCTGGAATACATTGGGAAAAAGGGAACCCACCTTTATTTCGGCGGAGACAACCACCTCGATATCCTTGGGCCTGAGATCGAACACTATAGCCCGGATCAGATTGCGAATCTGAACTCCTATGTAGACAACCCCTTCTACGGAATCATCACCGATCCGAACAGCACGCTTTCCAGCCAGCAGGTTCCGGCATACCAGCTTCAGTTGCCCTATCCGCAGTACACCTACGTCACCAGCGACGTCCCAGCAATCGCTAACTCCACTTATCACGCCCTACAGCTTACGGCAGGCAAGAACTACTCCAACGGGCTGCAGTTCTTCGCCAGCTTTGTCTGGTCCAAGTCGATCGACGACTCTTCCGTCGACGACGACAACATTACCTGGCTGGGAAGCTTCCTCAGCCTGCAGGATCCGAATAAGCCGTGGCTTGAGCGGAGCCTTTCCACTTTCGATATCCCTTATGTTTTCCAGTTCAGTTACGAATACGATCTGCCTGTCGGGCGCGGCAAGGCGTTTTTCGGCAATATGCCGCGCGTAGCCGACGCCATCGTCGGGGGCTGGAAAACGAACGGCATCTGGCGATTGAACAACGGCCGGCCGTTAGCCATGAACACCTACGACGGCACCTCGCTGCCGACCTATGGTGCGCAGCGGCCGAATATTGTAGGAACGCCGCGCCGCAATCATAAGTCTGGCTGGATTAATAATTACTTCGAAAATCCGCAAGTGTTCCAGCTGCCCGATCTCTATGCACTCGGCGATACGCCAAGAACGATCGGCAGTGTGCGGACGCCGACGGCCTTCAATGTCGATCTTTCTATGGGGAAGGTGTTTTCCCTTGAGAAGCTACGCACGGGAACGCAACTCGAATTCCGCATCGAAGCCCAAAACGCTTTCAACCACCCTGTCTTTGGAACACCCAACACGTCGGTAGACGATCCGAACTTCGGAACCATCACCTATACATCCAACGGACCAAGACAGGTCCAGGTCGGTATCAAGGGGTATTTCTAGCAGGCGCGGATTGTCCGACGGATTCATCAACGACGTGAATTCCCTGCCCTGACAAGACCGGCTGTTTCCAAAGGAGCGTCGCTGCCTCTTGGGATCGTCTTCTTGTGGCCAATGTGTACAGAATCGGGAAAATACGCAATAGCGACAACATGAAGGTTAATCGCGGTGTAAGAGTAAGTTTCCGTTGAACGCGAAGAATGGTCGGGGAGAGAGGATTCGAACCTCCGACCCCCTGGTCCCGAACCAGGTGCTCTACCAGGCTGAGCCACTCCCCGATCGACCGACTTGCAGGTGGGACGCCCGGCGCCATCGTCCTGGTAGAGATGGCGGCTCATTCGAGCGCACTTCTGCCAATATAGCAGAGTGACGCGTAGCCGCCCTGCTATGACTTCGCGCGATCAGCTCGACCTGACCGGCCTGCGCGTGCTCGACGGCGGCCTTGCCACCGAACTGGAGCGCGCGGGCTGCAATCTCGTCAGCCCGCTGTGGTCCGGCGAGGTGCTGCGCACCCAGCCGGAGAAGGTGCTCGCCGTCCATTGCAGCTATCTGGAGGCCGGCGCGGACTGCCTGATCACCGCCAGCTATCAGGTCTCTGCGATGGGCTTTCGCGAGATCGGCCTTGCTGCCGCCGAAGCCCGTTCCGCGATCCAGAAGAGCGTCGCGCTTGCCGAGCAGGCCCACCGGGACTACACGAACGCCGAGATCAACGCAGGTCGGCCACCGCGCCGCATCTGGATCGCCGGATCACTCGGCGCCTATGGCGCTGCGCTGCACAACGGCGCGGAGTTCCACGGTCGGTATCACATCGGCCATGCGGGCCTCGTCGGCTTCCACGCGGAACGCATTGATGCGATGCGGGAGACGAACGCGGATTTCCTCGCCTTCGAGACCATCCCATCGCTTGCGGAAGCGGAAGCTATCCTCGAAGCTCTGGCCTTCTTCCCCGACCTCGCCGCTTATCTCAGCTTCACCTGCCGCGACGACAGCCACACCGGGCACGGCGAGCCGATCGAAGCCTGTGCGCGCCTGCTTAACTCTCACCCGCAGATCGTCGCGATTGGCGTGAACTGCACCGCACCGGCTCACATACTGCCATTGATCCGGAAGATTCGCGCGATGAGCACGAAGCTCATTGCCGTCTACCCCAACTCCGGCGAGACATGGGTGCCGGAGACACGAAGCTGGAGCGGCAGTTCCGACCCTCACGCCTTCGGCGATATGGCCCTCGAGTGGCGCAACGCCGGCGCCGATTGGATCGGCGGCTGCTGCCGCACCGGGCCTGAGCACATCAAAATGGTCGCAAAGTCAATGGCCGCAACCCTCTGATGACGTTCCGTCCGGCGTATGGCAAGCGCTTTTAATCATGCGACAATATATGCATCGCCATGACAACCAGGACGCTCCCTGCGGTGCCCGCACCGGCCAGCATTTCTCCCGAGCTACTGAAGCAGCACAGCCTCACGGCCGAAGAGTACGCGCGTATCGAGGCGGCGCTGGGGCGCACGCCATCCCTCACAGAACTCGGCATTTACAGCGTGATGTGGAGCGAGCACTGCTCCTATAAATCGTCTCGCGTGCACCTGCGCCGGCTGCCCACGCGCGGCGAGCGCACCACTGGGCCGGGCAGCGTTGTCCAGGGACCTGGGGAGAACGCCGGCATCATCGACATCGGCGATGGCTGGGCCTGCGCCTTCAAGATCGAGTCGCACAATCATCCCTCCTATATAGAGCCGTTCCAGGGAGCGACCACCGGCGTGGGCGGCATTCTGCGCGACATCTTCACCATGGGCGCGCGTCCGCTGGCCGTCATGGACTCGCTGCGCTTCGGCCCGCTCTCGTACCGAGGACGGCGAACCCGACCCCGCAGTCGTCCGCAAGAACCACCAGATCGTCGAAGGTGTCGTCGCCGGCGTGGCCAGCTATGGCAACTGCTTCGGCGTACCCAACCTAGGCGGCGAAACGCGCTTCGAGCCCTGCTACAGCGGCAACCCGCTGGTCAACGCCTTCGCGCTCGGGCTGGTCCGCAAGGACGAGATCTTCTACGCCAAGGCCACCGGCGTCGGCAATCCGGTGATCTACGTCGGCGCCAAGACCGGCCGCGACGGCATCCACGGCGCCACCATGGCCAGCGAAGAGTTCACCGAAGGCTCCGACCAGAAGCGCCCCAACGTGCAGATGGGCGATCCCTTCATGGAGAAGCTGCTGCTCGAGGCGTGCCTCGAAGCGATGCAGACCGGCGCGGTCGTCGGCATTCAGGATATGGGCGCTGCCGGCCTGACCTGCTCCACCTGCGAGATGGGCGCGCGCGGCGGCGTCGGCCTCGACGTCGAGCTCGACAACGTGCCGCAGCGCGAGACCGGCATGTCCAGCTACGAGATCATGCTCTCGGAAAGCCAGGAGCGCATGCTGCTCGTCGCCGAAAAAGGCCGCGAGAACGAAGTGCTCCGCGTCTTCGAGAAGTGGGGACTTGGACGGCGTGATCGTCGGCGAAGTCATCGGCGAGCCGCAGATGCGCATCCGCCACCACGGCGAGTTGGTCGCGGACATTCCCAATCAGTCGCTCACCGACGATGCCCCGCTCTACCATCGCCCCGTCGGAACATGGAAAGCACCCGTCCCGCTCGATCCACCGACGGAAGTTCTCGAAGCGCTCAAGCAGCCACGCGACTACACCGCGGACCTGAAAAAGCTGCTGGCGTCGGCGAACATCTGCAGCAAGCGCTGGGTCTTCGAGCAGTACGACTCCATGGTGCAGACCAACACCGTGCAGGGGCCGGGCGGCGAAGCCGGCGTGATGCGCGTGAAAGGAACAAAGCGCGGACTGGCGATGGCGCTCGACGGCAACGGCCGCTGGTGCTATCTCGATCCCAAGCAGGGCGCGAAGCTCGCCGTCGCGGAAGCCGCCCGCAAAGTCGCCTGCACGGGAGCGGTACCCGTTGCTGCGACGAATTGCCTGAACTTCGGCAACCCGGAGAAGCCGGAAATCATGGCGCAGCTCTCCGCCGCCATCGACGGCATCGCGGAAGCCTGCACCGCGCTCGGCACTCCTATTACCGGCGGCAACGTCTCGCTCTACAACGAAACGAAGGGTGAAGGGATCTATCCCACGCCGGTGATCGGCGATGGTTGGGATACTTGAGGATGTGTCAAAGGCTGTGCCGGCGGATTTTCAGAGAGCGGGGGACGATGTCCTGCTTCTGTTACAATACGGAACATCTGACGATCGGATTCTGCAATCCGAGGAGCTGGGCTCGTCGGCCTTCGCGCAGGCATGCCAAGGAGACTTGGCGCACACCGCCGTCTTGCACTTGAGGCAGAAGCGCAGCTCTGGGGCACTCCACCGGCTTGACCTGCGGAGAGGCGAATCACTGCTGCTCGTCACTGTTGCTGATGGAGGTTGTCGCGTTCCGCTGCGGACGGCTGTCATGCGGTGGCACCGGGGTCGATGCTTTGCTAAAGCATTATCTTCAGAGAACTCGACATGTCGGCTCTTTCGAGGGAACATGCCACGCAGGTCTTCTCGCATGGCCTGGCAGAGTCCGTCGAACAGCGCTCGGAAATTTGCTGGCAAAGGCGGAGGAACAAGTGCTTCGTGAGTCTGCGGACCGATTGCCAACGGCAGTTCGCATATCAATCTCCAAAGCATACAAGGCAACCGACGGAACTTACAGGTTCAAGACGGACGAGATTGTGAGGCTGATCGACACGACACGGTCGAATTCGCGATCCCTGGTCCGACGCCCTCCAATCCCACCCTCAGCGTCGACACGGTGACCGCATGACCGAGCGTCTCTACCAGGGCGTCCCGGGCATCGAGGAAACGCTTCCCTCCTCGCAACTCGCCATCGCGCGCGAGCAAGACGCCGATACCCTCCACGAAGAGTGCGGCGTAGCCGCCATCTACGCCCACCCCGAAGCCGCGCGCCAGATCTACCTCATGCTCTACGCGCTGCAGCATCGCGGGCAGGAGTCCGCCGGCATCGCCACCGCCGACGGCCATCATCTCTCGAACATCAAGGGCATGGGCCTGGTCGCCGACATCTTCACCGAAGAGGTTCTGCAGAAGCTGCCCGGCAATCTCGCCATCGGCCACACGCGCTACTCGACAACGGGCGATTCGGCGCTACTGAATGCGCAGCCCATCCGCGTCGAATCCACCAAGGGCCTCATCGCCATCGCGCACAACGGCAACCTGGTGAACCTCGGCACCATTCGCGCCAAGCTCGAGCGCGAGGGCGCCTTCTTCCAGACCACCTCCGACTCCGAGATCATCGTTCAGCTCATCGCGCATTCGCGAGCCACCACGCTGGTCGACGCCATCGCCGACTCGCTCTCGCAGATCGACGGCGCCTTCTCCGTCGTCATGATGACGCGCGACCGCATCTTCGCCGCCCGCGATCCACGCGGCTTCCGCCCGCTCTCCATGGGCCGCATCGTCGGAGAGGATGGCGCGCCCGACGTCTTCGTTTTCGCCTCCGAAACCTGCGCCTTCGATCTGCTGCGTGCCGAATACATCCGCGATGTCGAGCCTGGCGAGCTCATCATGATCTCCGCCGACGGCGTCACCTCGCGCAGGTACGCGACCGGCTTCCCGCAGACCAGCTGCATCTTCGAGCATGTCTACTTCGCCCGCCCGGACAGCCGCATCTACGGCCGCTGGGTGCAGGAGAGCCGTGAACTGATGGGCCGCCAACTCGCACGCGAGTCCGGCGTGGCCGCCGACTTAGTCGTGCCCGTGCCCGATTCCGGCGTGACCGCAGCGCTCGGCTACGCGGCAGAGAGCGGCATCCCGTTCAACTTCGGCCTCATCCGCAATCATTACGTCGGTCGAACCTTCATCGAGCCCGAACAGCGCGTGCGCGATTTCGGCGTGAAGCTCAAGCTCAACCCGGTGCGCAATCTGCTCGCCGGCAAGCGCATCATCCTGGTCGACGACTCCATCATTCGTGGCACCACCAGCCGCAAGATCATCCGCATGGTGCGCTCCGCAGGCGCGAAGGAAGTGCACCTGCGCATCAGTTGTCCGCCCACCACGTCACCGTGCTTCTATGGCGTAGACACGCCACGAAAGAAGGACCTCATTGCCGCGAACAATACGGTGGAAGAGATACGCAGCTTTATCGAAGCCGACTCGCTAGCCTATCTTTCGATGGATGGCTTGCTACAGTCTTGCCGGGATGAGGAGGCCGACGGCGGCCAGCCGATGTTCTGCACCGCGTGTTACACCGGAAACTACCCCACCGATTGGGTGGACGTGGACGAGATACTGCCCGCGCTTGCAGCGACTTAATCATCGTCGTAACAACCATGCAACTCATTTTTGCCTCTCACGTTAGATAACGGGAGACGCACATGCGTGCGCACGGAGGCAAACATGGCAAGAAAGAAAGCATCGTCGAAAAAGAAGTACGGCTCGGCGGCTTCGAAATCGGTTGAACGCGAGATGAAGGCCTATAAGAAGGGCAAGCTGAAGTCCGGCCGCAGCGGCGCGACAGTAAAGAGCCGGAAGCAGGCGATTGCGATCGGGCTATCAGAAGCGCGGGCGGAAGGCGCAAAGGTACCGGCCAAGAAGAAATCCGCCAAAAAGAAGAGCGCCAAGAAATCCAGCACGAGGAAAAAATCACCCGGCCGCAAGAAGTCTTCCAGCTAGCTTGAGGACTTTCCACCCGATCCGGAAGTGGAAGAACTCACGGCGTTGCTTCCCGAACTTGAGGAGGCGGTGCCGGAGTCGCTTTTGCTCCCGCTGTCCCGCTTCCCGCCTTCACTGCGGCTCCCGTCACTCTTGGACGAGCTTTCCGAGCTCTTCGCGGAGACGTCCTTACTGCCGCCGCTCTCTTTTGCGCCGCCCTCTTTGGATCCACTGTCCTTTGAGCTGTCCGATCCACTCGACGAGGGCGCCTTGTTGCGTCCGGCGTAGTCGTTCACATACCATCCCGCGCCCTTGAACTGGATCGCCGGCGCGGAGATCAGCCGCTCCACCTCGCCGCCGCACTCCGGGCATACTCTCTCTTCGGGCGCCGAGAAGCTCTGGATCTTCTCAAAGCGATGCTGGCATTGCTTGCACTGGTATTCATAAAGCGGCACGGGTGATGGCTCCTATCACCTATTGTAGCGGTGGCAACGCTGCCTCACGCTAGCTCGCTACTCGGTAGCGGCGCAATTTGACGACGCACGCGTGTCACTGCTTCGATCGCTTCGAGCGCACCCAGGACCGCGGGCGTGATCTCGCCATCCACCTGCACCACGGCAATTGCGCCGCCCACGCCGTCCCTCGCGGCCGTCTCCGGGCCGCGGCCCAGCGCAAAATTCGCGATGTTCACCTGGTGCTCGCCCAGCACGGTGCCGATGCGGCCAATCACGCCCGGCACGTCGTGGTTGCGGATCGCGATCAGCGCATCGTGCAGCGGCACCTCGATATCGATGCCATCCGCGGCTAGGAGACGCGGCGAGCGCCCATGCAGCACCGTCGCGGTCGCGGTGGTCTCGCCGCCACGCGTGTGCAGCGTCAGCGTCACGCCCGCTGCGCCGCCGTTCTCCAGCTTGGATTCGTGCAGCCGAATCCCCCGCTCTTCCGCCACCGCCGCCGCGTTGATGCGGTTCACATTTTCCGAATGCGCCAGCACGCCCTGAATCGCCGCGTTGCGCACCAGGTCCGTCTTGCCCTGCGCCAGCCGCCCGCGATAGACAAGCGCGATGCTCTCCACGTTGCCGTCCGCTGTGGCCGAGAGGAACGCGCCCAGCCGCGCCGCCATGTCGATATAGGGCGAGAGCTCGACATACTCCTCATGCGACAGCGACGGCAGATTCACCGCATTCTGCACCACGCCCAGCTTCAGATACTCGCGCACCTGCGCGGCAATCTGGATGCCGACCGCCTCCTGCGCCTCCGCGGTCGATCCGGCAATGTGCGGCGTCAGGATCACGTTCTCGCGATTGAAATACGGAGAGTTCTTCAGCGGCTCATCGCGAAAGACATCCAGCGCCGCTCCGCCTACCTGGCCGCTGTCCAGTGCAGCTATCA
Source organism: uncultured Acidobacteriaceae bacterium (assembly GCA_963758545.1). GTDB lineage: Bacteria > Acidobacteriota > Terriglobia > Terriglobales > Acidobacteriaceae > KBS-83. The sequence goes on from CAVWVY010000004.1 coordinate 1,017,401, forward strand.
GCGCCGCATCGTCCACCAGCTCGCCGCGCGCGCAGTTCACGATGCGCACACCCTTCTTCATCGCGGCGAGATTTTTCGCATTGATGATGTCCGCCGTCTGCTGCGTCAGGCCGACGTGCAGCGTCAGGTAATCCGCGCGGGCAAACAGCGCATCCAGCGCCACCAGCTCCACGCCCCGCTCGCGCGCTACCGCCGGCGTGACAAACGGATCGTGCCCGACGATCTGCATGCCGAAGGCCGCCGCGCGCTGCGCCACCTCCAGCCCGATCCGGCCCAGGCCCAGCACCGCCAGCGTCTTGCCGCGCAGCTCGGCACCGCTCAGCGATTTCTTCTCCCACTTGCCCTGGTGCAGCGCGCCGTTCGCCTTCGGCAGTTGCCGCGCCAAGCGCGAGCATCAGCCCGATCGTCAGCTCCGCCACCGCAATCGCGTTTGCGCCCGGCGTGTTCATCACCACGATGCCGCGCCGCGTCGCTGCATCGGCATCGATGTTGTCCACACCCACGCCCGCGCGGCCAATCACGCGCAGCTTCGGCGCATGCTCCAGCAGCGCATCATCCACCTGCACTGCCGAGCGCACCACCAGCCCATCGGCATCCTTCAGCTCGTTCGCCAGCCCGTCCTTAATCTGGTCGTGCGTCACGACCCTCCAGCCCGGCTCGGCCTGAAAAACGGCAAGTGTGGCGGGTGAGACTTTTTCTGCGAGAACGATCTTCACAATTGGCTCCCTCTATCAATCACAGCGCGGTGATGAACACGGCAGATCAGCGAAAGCGTGTCCAGTGCTCTAGCTGCTTCTCAAGCCGAAACGGTGTTGACGCAAACTTCGTAGTGAGCGGCGAGAGGTTCTACCCGAGCCAAAAGCCTCTTGGCCTCCGGCTCGAATTGGGCGACAGCATAGTCGGATCCGGCAAACTGCTGCACCGCCTCGATGGAGTCGAAAAGATTCACGACAACGAATTCAACCTCCTCCGAAACATCGCGGCGCAACACATATCCGCCGCGATAGCTGGAGATCTTCTTCAATCCAGGCAGGACCGTGCCGCTCAGCAGTTTCTGGTACGCATCCGCATTCTTCGGGCACGGTCCAGCCTCGCCAGTGGCGTGCAATCATCCCCTTACCTCGCCGCTGCAAGCTCAGGCTGTGCGAACCTTCGTACGCTCGGCAAAAATCTCCTGCGCGGCAATCAGCGCCTTGCCGAACGCGAAGCCCGGCAGCTTCAGCGATGTCGCTGCCACCTGCTCCAGCGCGCCGAGGATCGCGATCGTGTCCAGATAGTCGAAGTAGCCGATGTGCGCGATGCGGAACAGCTGGCCCTTCATCTCGCCCTGGCCGTTGGTGATGATGGCTCCGAAGCGCGACTTCAGCTCCTTCACCACGACGCCCGAATCAAGACCCGCCGGCGGCAGCACTGCCGTAACCGCGGCGCCAGGCGAGGCTGGAGAACAGCTTCAACCCCAGCGCCTCGCACCGCAGCGCGCGTCATCGCCGCAACGTCTCCGCATTGTCCACCAGCTTTTTGCGTCCGGCTGCAAGATCGCCATCCCCCTGCGATGCAATGTAGTCCAGCGCCGTGCTCAGCCCCGCGATCAGCGAGGTCGCCGGCGTGTAGGATGACTCGCCCTTCGCCGCGTTCTTCCGTTCCTTCGCAGATCGAAGTAGTAGCGCGGGTTCAGCGCATTGCCCATCAGCTCCCACGCCTTCTCGCTCACCGAGCAGTACGCGAGGCCGGGCGGAATCATCACCGCCTTCTGCGAGCCGCCGATCATGATGTCCACGCCCCACGCGTCCGCGTCGAAGTGCGTCGTGCCCAGACCGGTGATCGCATCCACTACCAGCACCGCATCGCTCTTCGCATCCCTCAGCAGCTTCGCCACGCCTTCCACATCGTGCCGCGTGCCGGTGGACGATTCATTCGCCTGCATGTAGACGGCGCGCGTTTCCACCTTCAGCGCGGCCTTCACCGCATCGAGCGAGAAGGTCTGCCCGTAGGGCGCGCTCACCACATCCACATCGCAGTTGTATGCCTTCGCAATGCCCGTCCAGCGCTCGCCAAACTTGCCCGCAGCTAAGCACCAGCACGCGATCGCCCGGCGACGTGATGTTCGCGACCGCCGCCTCCATGAGGCCGCTGCCGGAACAGGCCATCAGGATCACATCGTTCTTCGTGCCGATGAAAGTGCGGAGCTGCTCCAGCACGCGCATGATACAGCGCGCGAAACTCCGGCGTGCGATGGTGCAGGTCAGCACGCGGCCATGGCAAACTGCGCGGCAGGAAGCAAAGGCGTAGGACCGGGCGTAAAGAGGCGCGTCTTGCGAATCATATGTGTGCGGGTTCCTTGCCTTCTATTCTATCGAGCGCGCCAGTCTTTATACTGGTAGGTTGGCCTTGTTTTCGGCGAGCCAGGAGACGAAACGCATGACCCTTCAGCAGCGCATCGAGCAGGACACCATCGCAGCCATGAAAGAGCGGGCGCAGGCGCGCCTCGATGTGCTGCGCATGGTGAAGTCCGCGATCAAGAACAAAGAGATCGAGAAGCGCTCGCCGCTCACCGATGCCGGAAGTGCTGCAGACGCTCACCACACTCATCAAGCAGCGCCGCGACTCCATCGAGGCATTCACCAAGGGCAATCGTCCCGAGCTGGCCGAAAAGAAGCCGCCGAGATCAAGGTCATCGAAGGCTACATGCCGCAGCAGGCGGACGAGTCAAAAGTCCGCTCATTGGTCGAAGCGACCATCGCGGAGATGAGCTCCGCCGGCAAGCGCCCCACGCCGAAAGAGATGGGCCTCGTCATCAAGGACGTGCAGGCAAAGATCGCCGCCACCGGCCTGCGCGCCGAGGGCCAGCCAGGTCAGCGAAATCGTGAAAGCCGAGCTGGCGAAGGGCTAGGCGCAACGGATGATCCGCACTGCCACGCCGGCCGATGCCGCGGCTATCTGCGCCATTTACAACCACTACGTCCTCGAAACCGCCATCACCTTCGAAGAGGCCGCGGTTCGGCCAGCAGAGATGGCAGAACCGCATCCGCGAAACGCTCCCGGTCATTGCCCTGGCTAGTGTGGGATCAGAGGCTGCTCCGTCCACGGCTTCGCCTACGCCAGCAAATGGAAGGGCCGCTGCGCCTATCGCCACTCCGCAGAGGTAACGGTCTATCTTGACCCGGCCTCACCGGCCGCGGTATCGGTTCGCAACTCTGTCAGGCCTTACTGGCAGAACTGCGCCAACGTAGCTTCCACGCCGCCATCGGCGGCGTCGCACTGCCTAACCCGGCCAGCATCGCGCTCCACGAGCGCCTCGGCTTCCGGAAGGTCGCGCATTTCGAGCAGGTCGGCTGGAAGCTTGGCCGCTGGATCGATGTCGGCTACTGGCAGTTATTGCTAAGAGAATAGCGGCCTACTGACTTCTGGGGTTGTCTAGTGTGTCGTCGTAAAGGCAGGCGTCGCTGCGTTGTTGTTCTCCACCACCTTCACGCCATCCAATATCCGCACGTCCGCGTGCGTTTTCTCGAAGTGCGTGTTCGTGAGTGACATCGAGATGTCCCGCGCGATGAAGAATAGCACGCGCATGCGGAACTCCGTGCCGAAACTCACCGGGAACCACACCCCGTCCGGCTGGCGATCGTAGGTCACGGAAAATCCCAGGCCCGGCAGATTGGTGCCCAGCAGCGTCCGTACCGCCAACGGAATCTTGCGCGACATCTGGGTGTACACCACCACCGGCTGAAATTCCGCGGTATCGATGAAGGCCTCGCCCTTCCAGTCGAAATCGCTCTTGTCCTTCGGACGGAAGCTCACGTGGTATACATCACGGCCATTCATCTTCTGCCGGCCCTGGAGCTGAAAAAGATAATCCTGCTGTCGCTTGCTCGTGAGCGGAAAGAGGCCTTTCGCCAGCCCGTCCTTCGACTGCCCCTCGTCGGCAACATCAACATGGACACCAGTCTTGCCTCGTGCGCTTTCTGTCTTGTCTGCAGAGCTGTCGTTGGTGAGATCTTTTCTCAGGTTCTCGACCAGATCGACATCCATCCCATCCAGATCTTCTTCCTCCGTCTTCGCCGGTTTGTCTTTGTGCTCAGCCGTTTCCTGATCCTGCAATGTCGTGTAGCGAGTGTAATGATTCTTTTGCCAGGCGCGTCCATCCAGCTTCAGCAAGTCCTGATGGGAGCCCTTCGTGCGCGGACTTACCCGGCTGTCGGTGATCTCCTCGCACATCACCCTGCCGTCTGTCTTCCGCGATACGGCGCGAATGTGCTGCAGATAAATGTAGCGAGTGCGCGCCGCTTCGGTCCGGTCCTGGTTGGCGGCAACCTTCGCCATGATCTGGTCGGCTGTCGGTGCGCTAGGTGTGGCCGAGTTCAGCGGCAAATGCACGGCTGGCAAGACATCGCGAATACCGCAGCAAACAGCACGGAGCGCATGATGTCCCTTCCTACGCTCGCAGGGCATCGCCGGTTCCACTGATCGAGCTATTCCGGAGTCACGCGTACGAAGCAGTTCTCCGGCAGCTCGCCTTCCAGCAGATGCACCACGCCATTCTTCACAAAGCCCTTCAACGCGCGCGGCTTCTGGGCAGAATCCGTGCGCTTCTCGGCAGGCCTTGGCCTCGGATGGCCTTGCGGCTGAGGTCACAAGGTGGGGCCGTGTCTTAGTCGAGGAAGTGGAGGATGTCGGTAGGCCAATGCCCTCACGGCCCACTTCGCGGACCAGCTTCCCTGTCCCGCGGTCCATCGCCTGGTTCGCCAGCGCATCAGCGCGCCGGTTTTTGCCCCGCAGCACGTGCTGGATCTCGAACCGCTCCAGCCCCGCCACGCGCCGCTTCGCCTCTTCCCACAGAGGGCGGAGGTCCGGGCTCTTTACCTGGTACTGCCCCTTCATCTGCTTCACCATCAGCTCAGAGTCGGCCACGACGCGCAGCCGCGGGTGACTATGCATCAGGGCATACTCGAGCGCCGCCAGCAGTCCCGAATATTCGGCGAAGTTGTTCGTCTTGACGCCGAGGAACTCGCTCAGATCGGCAATCGGCCGGCCCCGCAGCATCCTCAATCGAAACCCCATAGCCGGCCGGCCCGGGATTGCCCCTCGATCCGCCGTCGCAATAGGCGGTAATGAAATCCGTAGTGCTCGACTGTGTCATCACCGACGAGTGTAGAGGACACCGGTGCCTGTGCAACGCGTGGCTACTGTTTGGTATCGAGCGGATGTTTCGCGTCCTCATAGAACTGCTGTTGCAGCTTCATGGACTCGCTGTCGGCCTTCGCTGCGCGGATCGCCTCCGCGACCGCCGCCGTCTCGGCTTTGATGTCGTACTCACCCAATTCCTTAGTCGCCAGCGAGCCATCGCCCGAGTAGTGATTCGGGAATCTGGCGTACCACCAAATGCCGGTGTAGAGTCCCTCCGGCAGATGCACGCGAGCCTGGTCCGCACCGGACTCCGACTGCGCCCGATCCATGTGAACCAGCCCCGGCGCGGTCACCAGGGTGTGCGCGGTCTCACTCTCGCCCGCATGCATATCCACAGTCCCACCTTTGTAGGGCCGGTCCGCACCCTTCGCGCCCGGCCACCAGTAGACGTACACGACGTAATCATGAGGAGTCTGCATCTGCAGTTGGGCAAAGTAGGGCAGCAGGCTCAGATTGCCGCCGTGCCCGTTCACGATCACGACCTTCTTGCAGCCGTTACGCGCCATCTCGTCGGTTGTCTCCTGCAACAGATCGAGTTGCATGTGCCCGCTGTACGAAACCGTTCCCGGCTGCTGCCGCGCTTCGGCGATCTGGCCGAAATAGTACGGCGGAAACACCACCGCATACTCCTGCTGCGCCGCCTTCTCGGTCACATACCGGACGTTGATCAGGTCCGTGCCCAGCGGCAGATGCGGTCCATGCTTCTCGATAATTCCGAACGGCAGCACGCATACACCCTGCGATTTGTGAATCGCGGCAATAAAATCCGGACCGGTCAGCTCCTCCCAGTGCACGGAAAGGTTGCTCTGGGCGAAAGCGGGCGACGAGGCGACCAGTAGAGCTAATGCAGAACGAAATAGCATGCGAGAACGAGTCATTCGACATCCCCGGCTTTGGAATGTGCGCCGGAAAACGTGCTTTCTGGCGACGCCCAGCATAAACCGTAGTCTCGCTGACCGGATCGGCACCGGCCAATTTCATCCCAATTGTCATAGCTTCGTCATTTCCTGCTACCCAAAGCCATATTTCTGCGTCATCTTTCCCGGGGGAACGTCTATTTTGTTGAAGACGTATCTTCGTAAGAGGTGTAGGCACGATGGGAACCGAAGCAATCCGTATCCAGCCCGGGATCCAGTCAGGACCGCTCGCCACGACTCTTCCGGCGAACCGCACCAGCCAGACCTGGCCCGGCCGCCGCGCTCTGCAGACCCGGAACGGCTCCCTGAGCCCGGAGGACCGTGCCTCGGAAACCGAGCTGATCCGCCAGTCTCAGAAAGGTTCCCGGCAGGCCTTTGACACCCTGGTTCGCCAGTATGACCAGGCCGTGCTGCGCCTTGCCTTGCACCTGCTCGGCTCGGAAACCGACGCGCAGGATATCGCCCAGGAAGCGTTTTTGAAGGCTTATCGCTATATCGGCAACTTTCGTTTCGAGTGCTCCTTCTATACCTGGATCTACCGCATCGTCACCAACCTGTGCCTGGACCTGATGCGCCGCCGTAAAACGCGCCGCGAAGATCCGGCCACCATCACCGATGCCTCTGGCGAGGAGCTCGATCTGCTCGGCATGGTCTCCGATGAGCGTGCCTCCGCCAACCCCGGCCGCGAGCTGGAGCGCAAGGAGCTGGGCGCAAAGATCGCCACGGCTCTGGAAAAGCTCACGCCTCGCGAACGCATGGTCTTCGAGCTGAAGCACTACCAGGGGCTGCGCCTGCGGACGATCGGCGAAATGCTCCACACTACGGAAGAGACCGCCAAGAACACCCTCTTCCGCGCCACCAAGAAGCTGCGCGCCAGCCTGGCCGTGGTCCGTTGAATGAATATGAATATCCGGTGACCCGATGAACTGGCCTGGACACGATGGACACCTGAGCTGCGAAGCCGCTCGCGAGCAGATCACGTTGCTGCTCTACGGCGAGCTGGGTGACGAGGAGTGCCATCGCCTGGAGCAGCACCTGGCCGGCTGTGCCGAGTGCCGCGACGAGCTCGAAGTGACCCGCGCGCTCTCCAGCGCCATGGCCATTCTGCCCGTGCGCGAGCCCTCGCCCAACCTGATCGCCCAGACCCGGCTCAAGATCGACGAGGCCCTTGAACAGGCCCCGCGCGACACCTGGCTTGCCCACTTTCGCCGCTCGCTCGGAACCGACTTCCGCCTTCTGCGCACCGCTCCTCTGGCTGCGGCTGCCATGCTCTTTGCCGGCGCCGGGCTCGGCTATGCTGGTTTCCGGATAGCCAACCCGGTTCCCATGGACACGACGGTTTTAGTTGACCCCGGCAAGCAGCCTATCGCCGCCATCACAGGCGTATCCCAGGACCCGGCGAGCGGTCTGATCCGGGTTGAATACAGCCGCCTCATGCCCGGCGTGGCCATCGGTCCTCCAGACGAGCCGGTCATCCGCTCGCTGCTGCTGCTTGGGACCCGCGCACCGCTTAATACGTATGTGCAGAATGAGGTCCTCGGCATCCTCACCCACACCTGCAGCGGCCCCGGCGGCACCATAGACTGCGCTGCCGACGACAGTCTGCGCACTGCGCTGATGGTCGCCTTGCGCTACGACCCCCACTCCAACGTGCGTCAGCAGGCCCTCAGCGGGCTGGCTCCGTACCTGGCGGAAGATATGCACGTCCGGGACGCCGTTCTCGAGGCCGTCCTCAACGACGGCGATCCTCAGATCCGCGCCCAGGCTATCCGCATGCTGGCCCCGGTCGCTGCCGATTCCAGCGTCCAGCAGGTCCTCCAGAACGTCGCAACTCACGACGGCAATCCGCTGCTGCGCACCGTCTCTCGCACCATGCTCCAGCAGATGCCGCAAGTCCAATAGTCAGAGATACCTCTAATCGGTTAAGGTTCTGCGGCGGGGTGTGACTTTCGCGCTCCCCGTCCGTCTGAATGAGTGGCCGTAGAGTGGATTCCCGTCGTTGCCAGCATCCGCTCTTTTCATCGCTTCTATCAGGAGCTTTGCTGCACATGCGTTCCCAATCACATTTCCTGTCGACTACCACCCTGAGCACTGCACTCCGGGTCTCGGCAGTTCTGGGTCTCGCCGCCTTGGCGCTCCCCGCGTCAGGCGCCCTCCAGACCGCCGTCGGGCCGTTTCCTGTGCCCGCACAGCTTCCCCAGGCCATCCTGGACGGCAATGCCCGCCTCGTCCTCGTCGCCGCGTCGCAGGGCTATCTTGGCGTCACCGTGCACGATGTCGACCCAGCACGCGCAGAGAAGCAGAAGCTCGCCAGTTCACTCGGCGCAGAGGTTGTCTCGCTCGACCACGACGCCCCCGCCGCGAAGGCGGGTGTCCATACCGGCGACATCATCCAGGCCATCAATGGGCAAGTCGTCAGCGACGCCGCCACGCTGGGCCGCCTGCTCCGCGATATGCCCGTCGGCAAGTTCGTGGACCTGCAGGTGGTGCACAACGCCAGGGTGGAGCGGCTGCATCTCCAGCTCGCCGATCGTACGGCGCTGGTCCAGCATGCATGGGCGCATCACTTCCATGTGCCCATCCCCGAGCCCGCGCCTATCGTGAATGGCTTTGCCGGTCAGCGCACCTTTGCCGGTGACAGCTCCTTTCCGGACAGCGATGCTCCCGATGCCCAGGCCTACGTGGGCGCCCAGGTCGAGCCGCTGACCCCGCAGCTCGCAAAATTCTTCGGCGTCCGCGCCGGCAACGGCCTGCTGGTCCGGAGCGTGGAAGACAAGAGCCCCGCCGCAAATGCCGGCCTAGACGCCGGCGATGTCATCCTGACCGCCAATGGCATGCCGCTCGAAACCGCAGCCGACTTGCTCCAGACCCTGCGCAGCAACGCGGGGCACCCGGTCGCGATGACGGTGCTGCGCAACCGCAAGATCCTTACGCTCGCCATCATGGTCGATTCGCGCATCACGCAGTCGGAGCTTGTGATTCCGGATGAGTTACAGAAACTGCGGGAGTCACTGGATCGCTACGCACTCTGAAAGTTAGCTACATCCTGAGCGGAACGAAGGACCCTGCAGTGCATCGCTGATGCCTGCGCCTTCGTGTGCTCCAACGAGCGGCTTGCACCATCCTTCCTTCAAAATCGACCTAAGCGGGGAGGGCCCGTTCGATCCGCGGCGGTTTTCCTGTTTTGCAGCTATCCCTTGAGCGCTTCTCCCGAATTCACGGCAGGCAATCACGTTTCCGGGGAGTTGTGATAGCGTCGTGAGTCGAAGAAGCGAGTCTAGAGAGCGTTCGCCAGCGTGGCTGGACGACGCCGGCGTGATCCAGGTTGCAGCCTGAGGTCCTCACTTCACTTCCACTCTCAAGGAGCGCCATGCAGTCATTCCGCGTTGCCGCTGTCATCCTGTTGGGCACAGGATTTGCCTGGGCCCAAAGCAATTTCCAGAGCAATTTCACATCTCAGACATTGCCCGGCCTGGATGCGCTGGCCGACACCGGCTCGAGCGCCACACCGCCGGAGCCGAAGGCGCAGAAGATGCTCGACCTGAGCGCGATGGATCCTGGTGCCGATCCGTGCGCGGATTTTTATCAGTACGCGTGCGGCAACTGGGCAAAACACAATCCCATACCTCCGGACCAGGCGCGGTGGGGCAACTTCGGCATGCTGGCGGAGCGCAACCAGTGGCTGCTCTATAAAGACCTCGAGGCCGCAGCCAAGCCGAGTGCGAGCCGCACGCCGCTGGAGGCGAAGTACGGCGACTTCTACGCCTCGTGCATGAACGTGGACGAGGCGAACCAGAAGGGCGCAGCGCCGCTGAAGCCGTCGCTGGATCGCATTGCAGCGCTGAACGACAAGAAGCAACTGGCCACGACTCTGACCGAGCTCGAACGCCAGGACGGCACTGACGCCATGTTCGGCTTTCAGGTAGAGCAGGATGAGAAAGACAGCTCCAAACAGATCGCCGGACTGCGCCAGGGCGGACTGGGTTTGCCGGACCGGTCGTACTACATTGAGAAGTCCGAGCGCGAAGCAAAGATCCGCGATCAGTACGTCGAGCACATGACGAAGATGTTTACGCTCGCGGGCGATACGCCGGAGCAGGCCGCTGCGGAGTCGAAGAACGTGATGGCGATCGAAACGGCGCTGGCCGAGGGCTCGTTGAGCCGCACCGACCTGCGCGAGCCGGCCAATCGTTACCACATCAAGACGCTGGCGGAATTGGAACAGATCACGCCCTCGTTTGATTGGACCACGTACTTCGGCAAGATCGGGATCGGCTCGTTCGACTCACTAAATGTTGGACAGCCCGGCTTCTTCGAGGCGCTGAACAAGACCATCGATGGCCAGAGCCTGGATGCGTGGAAGAGCTACCTGCGGTGGCATGCGATCCATGATGCTGCGCCTTGGCTGAGCGACGCATTCGTGCAAGAGAATTACAACTTCTACAACGCAACGCTTCAGGGCGCGAAAGAGTTGCAGCCGCGCTGGAAGCGCTGCACCAAGCTGACCGACCAGGCGCTGGGCGAAGCAGTGGGGCAGGATTGGGTGAAGAAGAATTTTCCGCCCGCCGCCAAGGAAAACATGACGAAGCTGGTCGCCGCGCTGGACAAGTCGCTGGCGGAAGACATCCAGCAATTGCCATGGATGGGCGAGGATACGAAAAAGGCCGCGCTGGAGAAGCTGGCACTCTATCGCAACAAGATCGGTTACCCCGACAAGTGGCGCGACTACTCGAAGTTTACCGTCAAGCGTGACGACCTGCTCGGCAACGTGAACCGCGGCAGTGAGTTCGAGCTTCAGCGCAACCTGAACAAGCTGGGCAAGCCGGTGGACGAGACGGAATGGGGCATGACGCCGCCAACAGTCAATGCCTACTATCAACCGAGCATGAATGACATCAATTTCCCGGCAGGCATCCTGCAGCCGCCGTTCTATTCGCTTTCGGCGGACCCGGCGGAGAACTTTGGCGGCATAGGCATGGTGATCGGCCACGAGATGACGCATGGCTTCGACGACCAGGGCTCGAAGTACGACGGCAAGGGCAACCTGCGCGAATGGCAGACGCCGGCGGATCGCAAGGCCTTCACCGAGCGGACGGACTGCGAAGTGAAGGAGTACGACAATTTCGCTCCAGAGCCGGGCGCGAATGTGAACGGCAAGCTGACGCTGGGCGAGAACACGGCAGATAACGGCGGCATCCGCATTGCTTTCCTCGCACTCCAGAACACGCTGGCGGCGGAAGGAAAGAATGTTGTAGATGGACCGAAGAAAGGCGGATTCACGCCGGCACAGCAGTTCTTTATCCAGTACGGGCAGATCTGGTGTGAGAGCCGGCGTCCGGAATATTCGCGGATGATGGTAAAGGTGGATCCCCACTCGCCCGGCAAATTCCGCGTCAATGGCGTGGTTGAGAATTTCGAGGAGTTCGGCAAGGCCTTCCATTGCAAGAAGGGGTCGCCGATGTATCCGGAGAACATCTGCCGCGTCTGGTAGCAATTGCCGCGGGTTTGCCTTCCGGGCATATGCGTTGGCGGTCCCCTTCGGACTATTTGCTTCATTCGATCGCTCACTTTCCCTGCAGTGGGCGATCGAAATCAGATCGAAAGAGTGACGTCCTCTGCTGCGGAGACCCAGGGCGCAGCGCCCGCGTCTGGTTTTGCCTCGAATCGCCTGAACGAGTTGCAAAACGCTCCTCTCGACATCTCGCTTTTCCCCGCCGGCACGCCCATTCGAAAGGTGCTAGCCTGAATATGGTCGTCGGATTCGATCTGGTCTTTTTGCCTGTTCTGGCTTGTTCCTGCTCGCAACCTCGCCAAATTGCATTCAACGGTACATCACGTACTAAGGAACACGTTTATGGAACAGGGAACAGTGAAATGGTTTAACGATGCCAAGGGATTCGGCTTTATCAGCCGCGCCAACGGCGCAGGTGACGTCTTCGTTCACCACAACGACATTAAGAGCACTGGTTTTCGCAGCCTGCAGGAAGGCCAGTCGGTTCAGTTCGACGTCAAGAAGGGCCCCAAGGGTCTCCAGGCAGAGAACGTGCAAGTCGGATAGTGGCCTGATTCGGGGACTTGGAACCGCGATGCCGCTCTGAGTTCCCCGGCCCTGTTGATCGCCGCGCAGGTAGCACCTACCGATCCACTCACAAGCGAAAGACTGGAGCCACGCATGCTTCCCGTACTTCTCGCATCCAGAGATACCCTGCTCCTCTCCACGCGCACTTCGTTTCTCAGACGCGCAGGTTTCAGGACTCTTCGAGTGCAAGATCTGGGTGTCATGGCATCGATGGCGCGTTTCAAGGGCTTCAGGACAATCGTCCTGGACGATACGATTTCCCAGGAAGAACAACAGACGATCATCAAACGGCTGCGGGAGTTTTCCTCTTTCTTCCACGTGATCTGCATACGGACAAGGGATGTGACCTTGCAAGCCCTCCTTCGCGAGTGTGAAGCCTGCGATGGGGATGAACGGAAGGGCGGCGTTCATCTGCTGGGAGAGGGAATTGCGTTGTTCGGCAACTGAGCAAGAGCACAGATAGCGAGATTACTGGGCGCCAACGTCCCCGCAGACGTCTGGCAGGGATTCATTGACTCCCCCGGCTGACTGAGCTATCCTAAAAGCCTTGCGCAGTCCTGCGTCTGCGCGTCTGCCGGCCGTCTGAAGAGGCTGCCGTGCCGGGCGTTCCGCAGGCCAGTGGTGAGGGGATCGGCGGTCTCCCTGCGCACTCAACACGATCCAGTTTGCCGGTGTTATACCGGCTCCGGATTTAAGAATACTGGTCATTTTGCGCGTAGTTTCGCGCACGTGGTTGCTGGGACGAGTTGAGTCTGATTGGCTTTTTGGCTGCCGCCCGCTCGCGGCTGCCGCACGTACGAGATTGAGTGGAAGAGGGTACAGAAAGATGTCGACTTACATGCCGAGCTCGCATGATATCGCCCGCAAGTGGTTCGTGGTGGACGCCAGCGGCAAGACGTTGGGCCGTCTGGCCACGGAAGCGGCGAGCGTGCTGAGCGGCAAGCGCAGCACCAAGTACACGCCCTTCATGGACATGGGCGACCACGTCATCGTCATCAATGCTGATAAGGTGCGGCTGACCGGTCTGAAGAGTCAGCAGAAGGTTTACCGCCGCTATACCGGATTCCCAGGCGGACTGCGCGAAGAGTCCTTCACCCGGCTGCTTGCCCGCCGTCCAGAAAAGATTGTGGAAGAGGCCGTGAAGGGCATGCTGCCCAAGACCAAGCTGGGCCGCCAGATGGCCACCAAGCTGAAGGTCTATCGCGGCACCGACCACCCCCATCAGGCGCAGCAGCCGGTGGCGCTCGAGGTTGCAGACGCCGTGCGTCAGGCATAGGCAAAGTTTCAGGAAGAGATCGGGAGACGAATGGCAGATTTAGTTCAGTACTACGGAACGGGACGGCGGAAGGCGAGCGTGGCTCGCGTGTTCCTGCGCCCCGGCGATGGCAAGTTCACCGTCAACCACAAGGGCTTTGAGGAGTACTTCGTCACCGAACAGCAACGCGTCTCCGCCAAGCGGCCGCTGGTTCTGGTCGAGATGACCGCGAACTTCGATGTGCTCGCCAATGTTTCGGGCGGCGGCGTCTCGGCGCAGGCCGATGCGGTGAAGATGGGTATCTCGCGCGCTCTCCTCGAGTTCAACGTCGAGCTGCGCAAGACGCTGAAGGGCGAAGGACTGCTCTCCCGCGACGCGCGCATCAAGGAGCGCAAGAAGTACGGGCAGAAGGGCGCCCGTAAGCGGTTCCAGTTCAGCAAGCGCTAATCCTTTGCTGAACGGCTTAGAGCTTTGGCCCGGTTGCCGTCATGGCAGCCGGGCCGCACGACTGTCGTAGCAAATCATTCCCCGCACCTCGCTCAACGCGGCGATCTGCGGGATCAATCCGCGCCGGGGCTCAACCGCCGGCGGGATGCACATCACAAGGAGGTCGTTTGGCCACTATCACCATGAAGGAGCTGCTCGAAGCGGGAGTCCACTTCGGGCATCAGACCAAGCGCTGGAACCCCAAGATGAAGGAATACATCTTTGGCGAGCGCAACGGCATTTACATCATCGACCTGCAGAAGACCCTGAAGATGTTCAAAGAGGCCTCCAAGTTCGTCACGGACCTCACATCCACGGGCAAGGTCATCCTCTTCGTCGGCACCAAGCGGCAGGCCCAGGACGCGATCGCGGAAGAAGCGAACCGCTGCGGCATGTTCTACATCAACCAGCGCTGGCTGGGTGGGTTGCTCACGAACTGGGTCACCGTGCAGAAGTCGGTCCGCCGCCTTCAGGAACTGGACGATATGGCCACCGACGGCCGCTATGACCTCCTCACCAAGAAGGAAGTCATCAAGCTCGAGCGCGAGCGCAAGCACCTGCAGGCCAACCTGGCCGGCATCAAGGCCATGAAGCGCCTGCCAGACGCACTCTTCGTCGTCGATTCAAACAACGAAGCCATCGCTGTCAAGGAAGCCCGCAAGCTCGGCATCCCAGTCGTCGCTGTTGTCGACACCAACTGCGACCCCACTGTGGTCGACTACGTGATCCCCGGCAACGATGATGCCCTGCGTGCCATCCGGCTCTTCACGTCGAAGATTTCTGACTCCGTCGTTGAAGGCGTCCAGATGTCCACCGACAAGGCGTTCGCGGATGCGACCGCTGGTGTTACCGCGCTGCCGGTCGCCGAGGTCCACGTCGGCGAGGAGAGCGAATCCGCTGCTGTTCCGGAGACCCTCGAAGCCGGCGCCGATACGACCGCTGCCGACTCCGAACCCGAAGAGGTCGATATGGAAGCGGCCCTGGGTGGAGGCATCCGCAAGGCTCCCGCCGCAGTAACCGCGGCCGAGCCCGACGCAGTTGCCGAAGCGCGCCACTAAAGATCAGAAACGGTCCTGAGTTCCGAAGCGTGGCCGTGACAACCTCACCGCCACGCTTCGCCGTCTGGCCGCAACGAATTTTCAAGCAATAGACAGAAGGATGGTTCAGAAGATGTCTGCCGTAACCGAGAAGATCGATGCAAAGCAGGTAAAAGAGCTCCGCGAGAAGTCCGGGGCGCCCATGGGCGACTGCCTGAAGGCTCTTCAGGAATCCAAGGGTGATATGGAGCAGGCGTTTATTGTACTGCGCAAGCGCGGCATCGCCTCCGCACAGAAGAAGGCCTCGCGTTCCACGAACGAGGGCGCTGTCGGCACTTATATCCATGCCGGCGGCAAGATCGGCGTGCTGGTCGAGCTCAATTGCGAGAGCGATTTCGTTGCTCGCACCGAGGACTTCCAGGATCTGCTAAAGGACATTGCCATGCACATCGCGGCTTCCGATCCGCGCTACGTCCGCAAGGAGGACGTCACCGCGGAGGACATGGAGCGCGAGAAGGAGATCTATCGCGCACAGGCGGCCGCAACCGGCAAGCCTGCGCCCGTCGTCGAAAAGATCGTCGAAGGCAAGATGAGCAAGTTCTACGAGGAGGTCTGCCTGCTCGATCAGCCTTTCATCAAGGAACAGTCCATGACCATCACGCAGCTCATCGCGCAGAAGGTCGGTAAGCTCGGCGAGAACATCACAGTCCGCCGCTTCGCCCGCTTTAAGGTAGGCGACCCCAGCTGGACCGTCGCCACCACTAAGCAGTCTGCCGAAGACTCGACGGCGTAAGCGGCAAGTCGGCAAAATCAGCCCTATAAGCCAAAGACCCGCTTCACTCGACGAGGCGGGTCTTGCTGTTCCGTCTCAACTGCTTTAACAGTGATCGGCGTCACCCAGGGCCTATTTGCGGTTCTCGCCGCCTTTTGGGCGACCGCTTGTAGCCGATCGGTTCTCATCGGCTTGGCTGACTTGCTACAAACCGCGCCACCAATCGGAGCGGACTTCCTCGCCACAGACAACCTCTGTCGGCAGTCCCGGCGTGGGCGACCACAGCTTCAGATCTTCGACCGCGGTGATCGTCTCAATTGGCTGCTGCCAGGGATGAAGAGCCAGGTCGAAGAGTCCCCAATGAATCGGCATGAGAAGACCATGGCCGCCCAAGGCCCGGAAACTGCGAACGGCGCCTTCAGGCCCCATGTGAATGTCACGCCATAGTGGGTCAGAGGCGCCGATCTCGAGCATGGTCAGATGGAACGGCCCAAATCTCTCGCCAATCTCGCTGAAGCCGTACCATTCCCCCGAGTCCGCGCCATAGTAGACGCGGTGCTTCGGCCCGATCAGTGCAAAAGAGGCCCACAGCGTCTCGAAACGATTGAAGAGACTGCGGCCGGAGAAGTGGCGGGCGGGCAGCGCGGTGAGAGTCAGCGAACCGACCTGTACTTGCTCCGTCCAGTCGAGTTCTGTCGTGCGAGCCGGATCCACGCCAAGACTCGAAAGGATCGTGCCAACGCCGAGAGTGGTAATCCAGCGCGTCTGCTGCAGCTTCTCCATGCGTGCAAGACGTTGAATCGTCCCCGCTCCAAGGTGATCGTAGTGATCGTGCGAGATGAGAATGGCATCGACGGGCGGCAGTTCTTCCAGCGCAAGAGGCGGGGGGAAAAAGCGCCTTGGGCCCGCCCATTGCGTTGGAGCAGCACGCTCATCCCATATCGGATCGATCAGAAGCGTGATGCCATCTATTTCGATTAGAGAGGTAGCATGCCCAAACCAGGTGATGCGGAGGCCGGAGCGCGAGCTTGTCCCATAGGCGCGCGGATCAGTATGAAATGGGCCCGGTGGACGTTTCGGGGAGCGCGCTGCTTTGTCCGCAAAGAGGCGGGGGGCCGCTTTGAATAGGGTGGAGAACCCGCCCACCTTCGTTGGCACGGGATTCTGGTAACGCTTCTTCTGGCGTTGGGCTCTGGTCAGCGGCACGTGTATCCGATGTAGCGTTTCGCCTTGAGATTCAAGCGATTCGTCTCAGCGTGAATACGCGTTGGTCCCCAAAAAGCGCACCGCGTTGTTGCCAATTCAGCCCCGTGCTTGGCCGGGCGCAGAAATAACCAAACCTATCGCAGCTAGCAGTGTGGGCAGCCGCCAGGCCCGACCCTCATCATGAACTTCGGGCAGTCGCGTGGGTTGTTGTCCCGCCTTTGACCTTTGATGCAATAGGTGTAGTCGAAAAACGGCTGTTGCTTGGTGAAGGTTTGTGAAGCGATCGTGCACTTAGCTTTTCCGTCAGTGGCAGGAATCGGATTCGGAGTGTTCTTTTCGCACAGACCCGCTTGCCAGGAGACCGCGAAGCTTGCGCCGTCCGCCGCGACCCACTCCACAGTCTTGCCGGGCGGGGGAGCCGGGCTGATTGGTCCGAGATTTGAATCGACCTCAATTTCGACGGCTTTTTGTCGGATGATTTTGTGGCAGCAGCCGGCGAAGCTCATAAGGATAAGTGAGCTATAGCATGCGATGAGTAAGCGGCGGTTTAGCCTCATGAAGAAGTCCTCCTGAGTAACGTGCAACAGCTGTTCATGTCATTCGGGGGACCGGCAGCGTCCGCAATATCTCGCGATACCGTGGATCGGCTTGTAATTGCTTCATCTCCGGCATGAGATCTACTTGGACGGTCGTCGCGCCCCGCCGGAGACACGACGCCAAGGTGGTTAGCGCCGCATCGCGTTGACCCAGAGTCTCATAAAGGCGTGCTTTGCACATCTGCGTGTCGATGTCGCCCGAGGGAAGCGAGTCGCCCGCACGAAGATGTGTGCGAGCATCCTGACCCGCTCCCGTCTTTGCCTCGCACAATCCCAGAAGAATCCATCCGGGGCCATCCGCGTTATTGGTTTCCAGAGCTTCGCGTTGCACTCGGGCTGCCTCAGCATAGGCTTTTCTGGCCTGATCTTCGTGTCTGTGGATCATGGACTCGCAGTCACCGAGTTCAACCCAGACGTTGCTGTTGCCCCCGTCCAGAGCGGTGGCCTCTCGCGCGAACGGGAGGGCGGAGAGTGCATCGCGTACGCTCCTGAGTGCCGCAGACATCATGTATGACGCCAATGCTGTTCGCTTCAGGGAGAGACTTAGCTTCAATTTCTCGAGCGCTTCCGGAATATGACCCAGCACAAGATACATGAAGCCAACATTGCTCTGCGTCAAGGCATCTTTCGGGCTGGCCAGGGCGGCTGT
Source organism: uncultured Acidobacteriaceae bacterium (assembly GCA_963758545.1). Lineage (GTDB taxonomy): Bacteria > Acidobacteriota > Terriglobia > Terriglobales > Acidobacteriaceae > KBS-83. Next base: position 1,035,579 of record CAVWVY010000004.1, read on the forward strand.
ACGAAACTCCGAGAGCGCGTGAAGATACTTCCCCTGTTTATAGAGCAGCAGGCCGAGTTCGGTATGTGCGATCCAGTTGTTCGGTCTGAGTTGCAGAGCGCGCCGGAAGGATTCTTCCGCACTCTGCCAGTGGTTCAGCCGAACGTACGAGTCGCCAAGCCAGGTGAGCGTCTGCGTGTTGGCCGGATCCGCCGCCAGCGCTCTCTTCATCTCGCGCAGCGCGGATGTTTCATCCCCGGTCTGCTCAAGAGCACCCGCAAGTGCCATGCGAGCGGAGACCAGATTGGGGTCCATGGCAAGCGCAGTCTCTGCGTTCGCTTGTGCCAACGCTATAGCTGCGGGGTCATGCTTCACATCAGCGAGGCGGCAATAGGCAACCGCCAATTTCGCCATTGCCAGTGCATAGTGACGATCCAGATCGATCGCCTCCTTGTACTTCTCTATCGCTGGTTCCAGGCCCGTATCATTGGGCTGCTGACGCAGGGCCTCGGCGGCTTGGAAAGCCACATATGCCTCAGGACTGCTGGTGCCCGCCGAGATGCGCTTGTCATTCGGCTCGTAGTGCCGAATGTCCAGCAACTCCGCCGCGGCGCGCACTGCTTTTTGTCCAAGCGACAGATTCTCTCCCTCCATGACGCGGATATGCTTGGTGCGCAGCGGACGAAGTTGAGAAGGTTCGAGAACCTGCAGCGAAACGAGAAGGTCCTTAGAAGAGCGGAAGCCGGAGGTGGCGAGGACAAGGTTAGCTCCGAGGGACTCCCGGACTTCGTTCAGTTGGCCAGGGGTGCTGACGTCATTCGAGGAGAAATGGGGAATGAGGAAGAGATTGTTATCGTAGGCCTCTGCCCTCGATAGCTCACTGGAAACCGAATCGATCAGGTTCGTGAGCATGGACCTGACACTCGCATCGGGCGAAGGAGGCCAGCCTACAAGAGCAACGAATCGCTTCATGGGAAGCGGATGAAACAGATCAGAAATCTGATCGCGCTTCCAGGTGACGCCGCCTGCAAGGGCGCAAACGGCCGCACCGGAGGCTATCAGCATGCGACGCCGGGTCCACACAGGCGATGAACCAGCCCGTAGCTGTGACGAGCTCCCTTCGAGAACAACTTCGATTCGCTCAAATGCACGACAGCGGATCAGGGGGTCCTCTGAAAGAAACTCACAAACCGCCTGAATATAAGCAGGAGGTACCGGAACTTTGGCCAATGAGGGCGCCGGAGATTGCGCTCCGTCCTCCGCCGATTCGATGGGGCGTTCGCCGGTAAGAACCTGATGCAGCAAAACGCCCAGCGCGAAGATGTCCGATGCGCGCGACGGACGCTGCCCGAGGACCAGTTCCGGAGCCAGATAGCCTGGCGTTCCGGCAACTATACCCGGCTTGAAAATGGTGACTTCTGACTCGTAACGGCGGGCAAGCCCGAAATCCATGATGGAGATACAAACGCGATCGCCGGAGCTATCCAGCATGACATTGGTAGGTTTGATGTCGCGATGTACGATCCCTGCCGCGTGAATCGCAGCGATGCCCGCGATCATTTGACGGAAAATCTCAAGCGCTTCATCGCGTGGAATCAGCACGTCCTTGCGCAGGCGCGTATCCAAAGTGTCGCCGGCCAACAGCTTCATCGTCAGAAATAAAAATGGCGCCGGATCTTCCTCGCAACGGAAGATTTCGTAAATCTGACATAAGTTGGGATGGCGGATCTGCCGGGCCAGCAGAACCTCCTGCATGAAGCGATGGGAGGCCTCGGCATCCGCGGCGATTTCCGGAAGGACCATCTTCAGTGCAACCCGGCTGTGGTGAAGCAGGAGGTCCTCCACCTCGTAGACCTCGCCCATGCCGCCCCGTGCGATGAATCGGACAACCAGGAACCGGCCGGCGATCATATCTCCAGCCTGGAATCTTGCTTTCTTACTCGATGCATCCGCGCTACTGACATCGGCCGTGGTGTCAGTTTTTATAGAACAATCAAGGAGAGGCCGCTTAAGGAAGCTGCCGGCGCGCTCGTCTTCCATCAATAAGCTCTCGACCAAGTGCTTCAATTCAGGCTCATCCTGGCAGGCGGTATCGAGAAACACACGCCTGGCCCCAGGCTCCATATCTAGAGCAGCGCCGAACAGCTTCTCAACGGATTGCCTTTGCTGGCGCATTTCTCCCATCCGGTAGCAAATAGGCGAGCTGTCGCGCCGCGAATTGGGAGGCAAAGACAGCAAGCCAGACGGTGGGGGAGGAAGGGCAGGTCACGAAACCTGGGCCGAACTGCTTGGACCTCTGAACGGAGCGCCTAGATGAAAGGCGCAAATGCCCTTATGGGACCTTCGAACGAAGCGCCATGGAGAAGGCGCAAAAATATCTATCCGCACTATAATACGATCGCATTCTCGAAGCTATCTATAAGTGACGTCACGTGTCATTCCACCTTCTAATGCGCAGTGAAAGGGAAAACAGGGCCGCCCTCAGACTGTTTGCGCAGTTGCAGATAGGTCTAACATGCTCACCACAAACGCCGTACCAGACCAAGACTGGTTCAGCGGCCTCGAAGGAGAGCGCGCCATGGCGATCGATGAGGGACAAATCACCGTATTGCTAAGAGCCATCAGAGCCGGTGATACCGAGGCCGAGGAGAGCCTGCTTCCCCTGGTTTACCGCGAGCTCCATCGTCTGGCACGGTCCTACATGCGGCGCGAACGACCAGACCATACTCTCCAGCCAACTGCACTCATCAACGAGGCATATCTCAGGCTTGCCGGAGGAGAGATCGACTGGAAGAATCGAGAACACTTCATCGGGGTGGCTGCGCAAGTCATGCGGCGTGTACTAGTGGACCACGCGCGCTCCCACAATGCCGAAATACGGGGCGGCGGGCTGAAGCGGGTTGAGTTGGACGAAGGCTTTGCATTGTCTTCCCAGAATGCTGAAATGCTGCTCCCGCTGAATGAAGCTCTCGACCGGCTCGCCAAAATCAACGCCAGGCAGGCACGTGTTGTCGAGCTGCACTATTTTGGTGGACTCTCCATGCTGCAAATTGCCGCTCTGCTTCACATTTCTGAACGTTCTGTGAAGCGCGACTGGTCGCTGGCCCGAATCTGGCTGTTCGAGGAACTTCGCCACAGGTGAGCTCGGACAAGCCATAAATATTTTTGAACAGAGGTTGCACTCTTACTGGCGCCACTCCGCTTAACCAGATGAAGGAGCTCTTAGAAGAGACCTTCCAATGAGGAGAACAGCCATGAACGCGACATCTACTTCGAAGCTTCGGACGTATCTGCTGGCCTGCACTCTCGGGGCCGTAGCAGTTGCTTCAGCATCCCACGGATTTGCCCAGGGCACTGAAATGCGCATCAACGTGCCCTTCGCATTCCACAATGGCTCGCAACGCATGCCAGCTGGCGTGTACACGGTCAAAATGCAGTCCGAGCATGTGATACTGCTGCGCGGATATTCCACGAGCGGGTTCGTCACCACGAACCCCGAGATCGGGAAGGCGTCGGAGAAGGGCAAGCTGGTTTTTCAGCAGTACGGCGACCAATACTTCCTTCGCGAAGTGTGGCCCGCGAACAGCGAAACCGGTCAGAAGTGCGCAAAAAGCAAGCTGGAACGTGAAGTTGAGATTGCACAGTCCAAGGCGGCCCAACCCGGCGCCGAGCTGGCAATCAACCAGGAGCCGCAGTGAGACTGCGTTGGCATATCCGTCCAAAAATCAGGACGGATATGCCAATCGGTTGCTTGACTGCAAGATCGTCTCGTCAGAGCTGCACAATCCTGCGGTACCCGCCGCGTATGCTGTGACGCGGCTCTGAGTCAATGTGAAGCCGCTGTTCCCGATGATATTCTCGCCAGATCACCATTTTGCTGGCCACTTCTAGCGGATTGGCTGACTTGCTTGCGGCCCCTGCCGCGCCAAAAATGATCGCTGCACCATCCACGAACTCACGTACCCCGCCGCAAGCGAGGACGCGAGCGACGCGGCGAACAGCAAATACGGATTCATCGTCCGTCCCGGCGTGCTGTGTATTTACATCCGCACGATGATCTGTTGAATAGGAAACGACAGCAGATACATTCCATACGATGGATCACCTCACGCCGTCAATCGCCACAGCCGCAGCTTCGGCGTATACGCGCAAAAAAAACAACAAATACGCCCCAGCGATGGCCATCATCGGTGCCCATGACAGGGGGATGTGTGCCGCAATCGCCAGCCCAGCCACCGCCGTGAGCGCAATCCACCCATTCACAGGCATGCGGTCCTTCACTGCAGCCACCAAGATTTCACTGAGAAACATCGGAAGCACCCGTGCCCAGTGCGGTTCGGGAAAGAAGTGGGCCAGCAGAGCCCATACGCCAAACGTAATCGCCATTCCCTCCAGGTTCGTCAAGATCCGTACGCGCCGCTGCGACCGCAGCCCACCCAATCGCCGAAAGGACTGCCACCAGAATGTAGCAACTGAAGCCATACGGATTGGACCACAGCGACAAATTCACATCGCCGGGAAACGGATTCGCCGGAAACGCTCCGAAATATGTCGGCGAACCCAGCCGTAGGGTGTGATACACAAAATCGCCCGTTGCTCTCAGACGCACCGGCGGCGTAATACTTCCACCGCTCAGCGGCAGCACGACCAGAAAGCTAAATACCGTTGCAAGAATGAATCCCGGATACACGCGCCGGATGCGATGCCAGAAATAACGCGGTAAAGAAGCTCGCGCATCAGGCTCAGCGTGATCAGATAGCCGCTCATGATGAAGAACAGGTCCACCGCGACATGGCCAGTGATCGCCTCCCCGTGGTTGAACCGCTTCATCGGATCGGCATTCGTCACACCGTCACCCAGCAGAAAGCTGTCTGAAAACACGACCGCTATCGCCGGCAGAATGCGTATGGCACCGAAATTGTTACTAAATCCGCTGAAGCGCTTTTCACTCATGTCAATGCAGCCACAGAATTGCGCGTGCTTCTCGGCAAATGAGCTCCCGAGGCGCAGGCGCAATCCCCTGGCTGTTTATGTCAACTGCAGCGACGGCCGATCAGTTGCCTATAGTCAGAATGCAGTTGGCGCTACACGCAACGAGGACGTGTGGGCCGGCCTTTCATGAGCGACTGTTCGCAGCCTGTAGAAAGTGCAGAGATGCACAAACGCGAGCAATGGGACCAAAAAACCTGGAATCAGAAGCCACGGCAGGCCGGTCATGATTGCCGAACTCGGTCCACCCTGAAAGACCTGCAATGGTCCCGGTGCGGACGCCGCGCCCAGGGTGACGGCGACCAGCAGATCTGTGAGACCGAGCGCGTTCCAGGCAAAAATCAGTCCGTTTGGGGACACGCCTTTCACCTGTCGTCAGCAGCGCCAGCGGAACTGCCGTTATCCCGATCGCGACATCGCCCCAGCCAGCTACGGGAGCGAACGGCGCCGGCAGGCGCTTCGTCGCGTAGAGCAGCACGAAGAGGATCCCGAGCACTCGAACGGCATGCACGCCGATAAGACTCGCCATCGTCGTACGTCTGATTGCGTCGCGGCCACGCCCCGTGCCCAGTCCCAGCGCCGCGAGCAGAACCAGCGGCATTATGACGCCCAGCCCCAAACCGGCTGTACCAATCCCTGGCTGCGAGAATATTTGGTTAGCGGCCGCCGTCAGCACACCTGCAAACAACGCCGCCAACGCTGCAGCAATGATTGCGCGTTGCCGTGGGGTTTCTGATAAAGCCGAAGAGAGGAAGAAGACGACGATAGCAGCGCTGGCCGTCAGCTCCGCCATGGATAACAGATCGAACATGTCACACCTCTGTGTATCTACACGTGATTAGGTCCAAAAATCACATTCACTCATCGCTGCATTTTTTGCTACGCTGATATCTGCGGCAGCCGATATCGCTTCAGCACCTTAGCCACGCTTTCCTCTGCGGCCGCCCAGCGAGGCAAGCATTTGCGAAACATGGCGTCGCCCGCTTTGGTCATCATTGCTTTCCGCACGCGGCCATCTTCAGCGCCTGTCCAACCCACCAGGCCTCGTCGAGCCAGCACGCTAAGGTTCCGCGTCAGTGTCGTTCGCTCCACTCCGAGGAACTCAGCCAAGCGGGTGATGGGCAGCGGACCCGCCTGCGTCAGGACAGACAGGATCGTAAACTGCGTTCCGCGCAACCCTGAATGGCGGAACTGCGCCTCATAATGCGCAGTCACGGCGCGCGTCGCGCGTCGCAACGCAGAGCAAGTGCAATGCTGCGTGCGCGCTAATAATTTGTCATAGTCAGTCATATGAGTGCATATACACGTTACTGGATGCAGGACCGATATGCCAGATTCTTCTTTTGACAAGCTTCTTTTACGAGGGCGCATAGTTGAAACCGCCATCTTGTTACGTCATCACCGGAGGCCCCGGCGCCGGCAAGACTACCGCAATCGCCGAACTCGCTCGCCGTGGCCATGTCTGCGTGCCCGAAGATGCCCGCACGGTCATTCAGGAGCAGGCCGCCGGGAGAGGCAGTGCCGTGCCCTGGCTCGCCCCGCGGCGCTTCGCAGAGTTGCTAATGGAGCGCTCCATCGCGACCTACCATGCGGAAATGGCAAAGCGGCACCGCGCACCCATCTACTTCGATCGCGGAGTCGGCGACGCGTTCACCTGCGCTGATCTCATCGGATACACACTGCCCGATGACCTGCGCGAGCAAGCTCTGCAATGCCGCTACTCCGATCCGGTCTTTCTTGCACCGTGGTGGCCGGAGATTTACATGACCGATGACGAGCGCCGCCAGAGCAGAGAAGAGGCCGAGCGCGCCGAGCACGCCATCGTAAGGACCTACATGGAGCTTGGCTATCGCATCGTCAGGCTGCCGCTCGTAACCGTCAACGAGCGCGCTGATTTCATCCTGCGCCACTCGACGGCCCGCTAAACCTTATGCAGATTTCTTCCTTGCCGCCTTCGCCTGCGCCAGCCGCCACCCCATTTCCAGTGCGTAGGCCATCATCTGCGGCTTTGCCTTTGCCAGCCGGACCAGTGTCGACCCCTGTCGGCCCCAGGCGCCGGCAGCGGGCTGAAAGGTCTCCGGCATCGACTCGATGAGCCGCTGCTGTTCTTCCGGTGGCAGCTTCACCATCCCCCACGACCCATCTGGAGATCCGAGTGTTGCGAATATTCTGTTCCCCACCCGGAAGTCCGGATGCTTCATGTGCGCGCTCTCTACCGTACCTGGGAGGGTCAGCGCAACGCGGCGAAACTCATCTGGAGTCATACCGTTCCGTGTGTCGCCAGAGTGGCTTCCTGCATCTCACCCACGGACATGGCCTTGATCTGCGTGCCGATCCACCATTTGTAGCCAAAGGGATCCTGAACGCCGCTCATGCGAATGCCGTACGGTTGGTCCGCTGGCTCGCGCAGGCTTTCTGCGCCCGCCACCAGCGCCTGTTTATACATCACATCGCAGTCCGCGGTGTAGAACATCAGGCTCACCGGCGAGCCGCCATAATGCTTCGCGCCGAAGGCTTCAATCTCCGGATGTTCATCGGCCATCATGATGCGGCTGTCGCCGATCTGCATCTCGGCATGGCCGATCCGGCCGTCTGGCGCTTTCATGCGCATCAACTCCCGCGCGCCGAAGGCCATGGCATAAAAGTCCATCGCCTTCTCGCATCCCGCAAAGATCAGGTACGGCTGCACGCTGTGACAGCCTTCAGGAATCGGATTCATCTTTGCCATCGCAACTCTCCTTACTTTCGTGATTCTGTTCCGCGATTCTGCTCCCGGCACCCGCGCCACGTCTTGTAGAAATCGGAAATCGCTCAATCGCGAAGCGGAACATGATTCAGATGCTCTGTCGCAGCGGCCAAGTAGGCGCTCGGCGTGATGCCGGCAATCTGGCGGAAGTCATGGCTCAAATGCGCCTGGTCGTAAAAGCCGCACTCCACCGCCAGTTCGGCCCAGTCCACCTTGCGCACTCCACGCAAACGCGTGAGCGTGTGCTGGAAGCGCCGGACGCGATGAAAGGTCTTTGGCGATACGCCCACCTGCTCGTGAAAAAGCTGCGCCAGCCGGCGCTGGCTTAGTCCGATTTGCTGCGTCGCCCTCTGCACACGCCGCGGCCCATCGCAGATGTCCAGCTCGCCGGCCAAGTAAACCACCGCGGGATGCAATCTGTCGGGAGTTCGAAGCATTTCCATGAGGCAGTGCTCGAGGACTCGCAGCATTGCCTGCGGCGTCGACGCGGCCAGAACTCGCTCACGCACCCACGCCGCCTCCCTGCCCCACAGATCAGCCATGTCGAAGGAGGCGTCTTCGAACTCCGACATCGGCATGCGGAAGAAGGGAGACGCGCCCCCCGGCGCAAACTGCACCCCTACTACCCTCTCCTGCTGGTTGCAGTCGATGGTGAAACAATTCGATCGTGCGCCAGAAAACACCGCCGTGCCGTAATAGCTCGCGGCGCGATCGTCTTCGTAGATCGCGATCGGCTCCTCTCGCAGGTTCAGGATCACCGCCGCCTGCGCCTGCGGCAGCAAACGCTCCTGCAAATGCGGCCCCGGGGCACCTTCCCAGTACCAGATACACTCCACCAGCGCGGCCAGCGGCATCGTTGGTTTCAGGCGGCAGCCCGGCATAGGGACAGGATACGCCGGGATCATCTCCGCACCCTTGCTATGCGATACTCACAAGGAATGTATAAGCGGATTCTCCTCAAGCTCTCAGGCGAGGCCCTGGCTGCCGGGCGCGGCTTCGGTGTCGATGTGGACACCGTCCACCAGATCAGCATGGAGATTGCAGAGGTCCGCAGCTCGGGCGTCGAGATCGCCATTGTTGTCGGCGGCGGGAATTTTTTCCGCGGTGTGGCAGAGCAGGCGCGCCATATGGACCGCGTCTCCGCCGACCACATGGGCATGCTCGGCACCGTCATCAACTCGCTCGCCTTCCAGGACGCGCTCGAGAAATGCGGCGTGCATAGCCGCGTTATGTCAGCCATCGAGATGAATCAGGTCGCCGAGCCCTACATTCGCCGCCGCGCCATCCGCCATCTGGAGAAGGGCCGCGTCGTTATCTTCGCCGCTGGCACCGGCAATCCTTTTTTCTCCACCGACACCGCCGCCTCGCTGCGCGCTATGGAGATCAAGGCCGATGTGTTGCTGAAAGCCACTAAGGTCGACGGCATCTACAGCGCAGATCCGGTCCTTATCAAGGACGCGGTCAAATACGAAGAAATCACCTATCTCGAAGTGCTGCAGCGGGGCCTCAAGGTCATGGACATGACGGCTGTAAGTCTTTGCAAAGACAATGCGATGCCCATGATCATCTTCAATATGAACAAGCCGGGCAACATCCTTCGGGTGGTCTCCGGCGAGCGTGTCGGTTCCCTCGTCACCGCCTAGTTTTACTTTTCTATAAACAGCAAAGCGGCTTCCCGGGTTCCGATATCAGAGCGGGAGAGGGGTTGAGTCAGCGCGCCGAAAACAGGCCGCAGACTCGTCTGGCCGGGCGGCCGGACTTGACAGATGCTAAGACATCTATGTACTTAGATGTCTAAATATGCCAAAGCTCGATACACTCCAGGGCTCCCTTGACCTGCTAGTTCTGAAGGTCCTCTCGCGGCGGCCGCGCACGCATGGCTATGCCATCATGAGCGCCATCCAGGAGACCTCCGGCGACGTGCTGCGCGCAGAAGAGGGTTCGCTCTATCCCGCGCTGCGCCGCATGGAAGAGGCCGGCTGGGTTCGCGCTGAATGGATCACCAGGGATAACGGACGCAGCGTGCGCGCGTACGAACTTACTGCGGCCGGCAAAAAGCAGCTCGCGGCGGAAGAGACCCGCTGGCAGATGGTCAGCTTCGCGGTGAACCGGGTTTTAAGGACGGTGTGATATGCCGTTGTGGTCTCGCATCGTCAACGTTTTTCGCACGGATCGGCTGAACCGCGACATCGGCGCAGAGCTCGCATCGCATCTAGCGGAAGCCATCGACAAGGGCCGCGATCCCGCGGAGGCACGCCGTGCGCTCGGCCGGACGGTGCAGCATCAGCAGCAAAGCCACGATGCACACGTCATCGCGTGGCTCGAATCGCTGCGCAACGACATCATCTTTGGCTGGCGGCAGCTCAAGCGAAATACGGTCACTTCCTTCGCTGCGATTGTCTCGCTGGCGCTCGCCATCGGCGCTTGCACCTCCGCATTTCGGCTGATCGATGCGCTGCTGCTGCGTCCGCTTCCCATCGCTCACGCTCATCGACTCTATATCCTGTCGCGTAAGGGAATGGGCTTCGACAACAAGCCCGGCGAATGGGACAGCTGGGCCTATCCATCCTTCAAGCTGATGCGCGAGGCTGCGGAAGGGCAGGCCGATCTGATTGCCGTATCCTACGCGGATCGCACGGACCTCACCTACAAAACCGATCAAGAGATGGAGAAGGCGAACCTGCAATATGTCTCTGGGTCGATGTTCGATGTCTTCGGCCTGCAGCCGGCACTCGGACGGCTGCTGAAAGCCAATGACGACCTGGCCCCGGGGGCGGAACCGTACGCTGTCCTTTCCTACGATTACTGGACCCGCCGTTTCCATCGCGATCCTCACGTCATCGGACGCACTGTCCATATCGGCGTTAAGGTCTATGAGATTGTCGGCGTGAGTGAGAAGAGGTTCACCGGAACCGAGCCCGGCACCTTCGTGGACATCTTCGTTCCCACGGCGATGTATCGCAGCGTCACCAGGTCTGACTCGACCTGGATCCGTGCACTCGTGGTCCTTCATCCGGGGGCTGCGGCCGAACCGCTGCGACAGAAACTCGCGGCCATCAGTCACGCATTCGAACTGAAGCGGCTAAGCGGAGAGACAGGACTTTCAGCCGAGACGCTGAAGAATGTTCTCGCCAACCAGGTCCTGATGACACCGGCCCCGAGCGGCGCATCCGGCATGCAGCAGGGCTACAGCCGCGCACTGGTGGCGCTGGGCGCGCTGGTCTTGATGGTGCTGCTTATCGCATGCGCGAATGTTGCCAATCTGATGACGGCGCAGGCTGCAGCGAGGGCACGAGAGATGGCGTTGCGCGTCTCGATCGGCGCGGGCCGCGGCCGGCTGGTCCAGATGGTCCTCGTCGAAAGCACATTGCTCGCCACGATGGCTGCGGGCGCCGGTGCGCTGTTCGCGTGGTGGTCTGCGCCATTCGTCGTCAGCATGATCAATCCGCCGGACGATCCTGCGCGCCTTGCGTTGCCTGCAGACTGGCGCGTGCTGGCCTTTGGTATCGCACTTACCGTGGGAGTTGTCCTGCTCTTCGGCCTTGTGCCTGCGCTGCGTGCTTCCTCAGTTCAGCCCGCGAGCGTGCTCAAAGGCGGGGACGACCCGCATTCGCGTCGCCGAGTGATGCAAGGAATGGTCACTGCGCAGGTAGCCTTCTGCTTCCTTGTGCTTTTTGTTGCGGGACTCTTCGTGGCGACCTTCCGCAGCCTCTCCAATCAGCCACTGGGCTTTTCCCCGGACCATCTGCTTGTGCTCCAGACCACGAGCAGGCCCGCTCAACCCCAGATCTATTGGAACCAGGTCGCCGAACAACTCGGCACTATGCCCGGCGTAGAACGAGTGGCGCAGGCCGGATGGCCGCTCATGACAGGGTATGGCTGGAATGACTCGATCTCCCTGAATGGAGGACCGCCCAGCATCGATCTCGCATATTTCCTGAGTGTCTCACCCGGCTGGATGGACACAATGAAGATTCCGCTGCGTGACGGCCACGATTTCCGCAACAATGACGCTTACCCAAACGTCGCTATCGTCAATGAGACCTTCGCGAGGAAATTTCTAAACGATGAACACCCCGTAGGACGATTCTTCGAGAAGGCTTCTGACGACGGAACGCGAAAACGCATGCAGGTGATCGGCATCGTCCATGATGCGTATTACAGTGACGTTCATGAGACGAACCGGCCGGTCGTCTACGTCCCACTGCACTCCGTCGATGGATCAGGATCCTTAGGCCCGCAGGACGAGGAAGCTTTCATCGTTCGCACTTCCCTTTCTGATCCGCTTGCCCTGGCCTCAACCCTTCGTCAGGTGGTCTCGCGAGTCCGTTCGCAGTTCCACGTCTCCAACATCCGAACGCAGCAGGAAATCGATGATGCGCAGACCGTTCGCGAGCGCCTGCTCGCCGTGCTGGCATTTTTCTTCGGCGCGGTAGCCCTGCTGCTGGCCGGCATCGGTCTTTATGGCGTGCTGAATTATTCGTTGCTGCAGCGCGAGCGCGAGCTTGGCATCCGCCTGGCTCTGGGCGCGCGGGCGGTCCATGTCGCGCGCGAAGTGACGGCCGGCATCTTCTCGGCAGTCCTCCTGGGAGCCGGCCTTGGGCTGGCGCTGGGGATGCTCTCCACGCACTGGATCGCGTCACTCCTTTACCAGGTAAAGCCCACCGACCCAGCCATGCTGGTGGTACCCTCGCTGATCATCCTGGTTACGGCCTCGCTCGCCGCCATCCCGGCAGTCTTTCGCGCTCTGCGCATCGACCCGGTGGCCATGCTTCGCGCGGATTAGGTCTCGCTGGTTTTCTTTGCCCTGTCCTTGCATCGTTATGCAACCAAAGGGGCACAAACAGGCCGTAAGGGCCTCCGCCCAGACCGATCCTTGTCTTCTATCATCAAAGAAGAAGGGCCGTATGCCTCAAAGGGCCACTCTGAACGATCCACGGAGACTGTGTGTCGACCACGCTGCCAGCAACTTCTGTCGATAGCCCCGAAACATCCGCCGGCCGGATGTCGTCAGAGCATGGAGTGGCTACGGCAACCGTTTCCGTGCAGTCTCCCCCGGTTCGCCGGTCGCACTTGCACGCGCTCACCGGCATGCGCGCACTGGCCGCGCTGAACATCCTGTTCTTCCATTTTTCCGATCCGAAGATCTTCGGGCCATTTGCGCCGGTCGTCGATAACGGATATGTCTCGGTCAGTTTTTTTCTGCTGCTCTCCGGCTTCGTGCTGGCCTACAACTACCGCGAGCGCGCCGAGCGCGGCCTGATGCGCGCGCGCACCTTCTGGATGGCGCGCTTCTCGCGCATCTATCCGGTCTTCCTCTTCTCCCTCGCGATGTCTGTCCTGGTGCTCGAGCAGGAGTGGCGCGTTCGTTCGCACAGCGAGTTTGCATGGGGCGTGGGGCTGACGCTGATCCTTGCCCAGGGATGGTCGCCTGTGCTCTGCACCTTCTGGAACACGCCTGCGTGGACGCTGACTACTGACGTTTTCTTCTATGCGCTCTTTCCCTTCCTGGTCACGCTGCGCCGGCCGCGCACGCGCAACCGCATTGTGTGGAGCATGCTCGGATTCTGGTGCCTCAGCTTTATTCTTCCGGCGCTCTACACCATTCTGAAGCTTGACGGCGACCCGCACCCCGGCCGCTACTCGAACGGCTTGTGGCTGCGCTTTATCAAATTCGGGCCGCTGCAGCACCTGCCCTCGTTCCTCTTCGGCATGGCGCTGGCCAGCCTGAACGACCTGATTCCGGAGCGCAGCCGCCTTCGTACCGCGCTGGGGATCGCCGCCTTCAGCCTGCTCTACATCATCCTGTACTTCGGCAGCCATATGCCGTATCTGTTCATGCATGACGGCCTGCTGATGCCGCTCTACGGCATGGTCGTGCTGGCCCTGGCAGGACGAAATTTCCTGACGCGGCTGTTCTCTATCTATCCGCTAATCGTTATCGGCGAAGCCAGCTATTGCCTCTACATCCTGCACTTCAACCTCTGGATGCTGCTGCACGACGACACGCACCTCATCGAGCGCGCGGGATTGCTGCGCTTTGATCCCTGGCTCTCTTACGTGCTGATCGTAGGGACCGCGATCGCGGTGATGTATCTGGTCGAGCGCCCCGGACAGCGCTGGATCAAGCGCTGGACGCATCAGCCTGTGCGCTTCCGTGATCCCGCCGCTCCGCCCACGGTGCCGTGAAGATGGTTACCATTCGCGGCGAGGCCGGTGGCCTGCGGCGTTCCGATGCGGATGCTCTTCCATAACTTGTTGAGGCGCCGGAGCGACCCTCGATGCTCTAAACGATGAAGGCCTGTCCGATCCGGACAGGCCTTCGTGGTTCACCTTCTCAATGGGTTAATACGACGGGTTGACCTGGATGCTGTGGTCCCCATGCTTCACGCTGGCAATCGCGGTTGCCTTCGAAACGCCCGGGAAGGGTGTGTTCTGCCCCGGATGCGTCGTGCCGGCGTTGGGATCGAGATAGAGCGACGAGACCGAGCCGCCGACGAAGTTGGCTGTATACACGTAGCGTCCGATGGAATTCTCGACGATGACTGCTGCCGGGCCGGGATCGACAGCGGTGGTGTTGGACGTGCCTGCCAACCCGGAGGGCTCGCCGGTGGTGGCATTCAGCGCGAAGCCGCTCACATCGTTGGCACCGTAATTAGAAACATAGATGTACTTGCCGCGGGGGTCTATCGTGATGGCGCTGGGTAGCTGATCGGTCGGTTCCGTGCTCGTCGGAAGCGGCTGGATCGCCCCGCCGCTCTGAACGGAATAGGCGAGCATCAGGTTCTGCCGGAAGTCCGTGACGTAGAGAAAGCGGTTGGTGGGGTCGGTTGCGATCGCATTCGGCTGCACGCCCGCAGCGTAGGGTGAGCCCGCGCCCGGCGTCAGCGAGTTGTCGGAGTTCACGACATAGCTGGTGATCTGGCCCTGTGCTCCCGCGCCGCCGTTGCACGCTCCTACTGCCGGATAGATCACGGTGGCGCTGCCGGTGGCGCCGCGATTCACCGCCGCCATGGTGTCGATGAGCGTGGTCAACTGGCCGGAAGGATCGTTGACGACATAGACTGCGCCTCCGTTGCCCAGGACATTCACGGCCACCGGGTTATTGCAGGTGGCATAGGAAGCCTCCGTGCCCAGGGTGGAATCGGCGTTGACGGGAAACTGGACCAGCGCACCGACGCCCGGAGTCGTCGCACTATACGGGGTTCCGCTCGGATCGAGCCCGTATGTCTCGACTACGTAGAGTGTCTTGCCATCCGGGCTGATGGCCATTCCGTTGGGATTAGTGCCGGACTTTATGTTGTAGGTGTTCTGCGAAAAGAGCTTGCCGTCCGAGCCCACGATGTACTCGGTTACCGTATTGTCATCGTGATTGAGCGCATAGACAGCCTTATCGTTGGGCGAAGTGACCAGGGCGATCGGGTTGCGGCCTGCCGGGAATGGTGAGCCCAGGATCTGCGAGAGCGCACCCGATTCCCCGTCTGCCGCGAAGCCAAAGATCTGTCCGGGGTTGAGGTTCGCCGAAGCTACGTAGACGAAGTCGACGGTGTTGCTCTGCCCACAAGCGGAAATGCCCAGCACCAGAGCGGCGGAGACGGCTGACGCCAGAGCAAGCTGGCCAAGTTGACTGAACTTCATTCGGTTCCTTCGTCCTTCATTGCGAATCCCGCGGCTCGATTCCAGCCCTGGGTCTTTTCCATCTTCGACTCGCGCACTCTGACAACGTTTCGGCTGCGGAGCGCAATTCTCATGGAGTGCGGGAAGGTCTGGCTTATTGTAGCGATTCCGCCAGCTCTTCCCGCCCATGGTCTTGCTAGAAGTGAGCGCCCGTGACCGCGCACCATGTCGGCGAGCCCGGAGGTGCCGGCATGCCCTTGGGCAGCTTGTCGAGACTACCGGCCACTTGGTCGATCTTCTTGCCGGTGATCGTGCTGTCGTTGAAATTGGCCGTGTACACGTACTGGTTGGACGGATCTTCCACGATGCAGCGCGGTCCCGACCCGACAGTCAGTATGTTGCCGCCGGTATTCGCATCGGTAAGCTGTCCTGCCGCCGTGCCCGTGGTGATGATGTATGCCGTCAGCACACTGGCGGGCGTGCCATTGCTGGTGTTGAGGCCCTCGCTGGTCACCCAGAGGAAGTTGTGGCTGCTCTCCTTCAGCATGCGCGAGGGGAAGACCGGGCTTGCCCCCTGAGCGTTGTTGGCGCGCGCCCCGCCCGCCACCGCCGCCAGCGTGCCGCCCGAGCCCACCGTGTAGGGCAGAATGAATCCTGGAGAGCCGGCCGGGCCGGCGTCCAGCGCGTAGATATACTGCGGCGTGGCGTCGAGATAGGTGAGCTGCGTCGCGCCGGTCGGCGTCGGCGTACTCTGCGTCAGCGTGAGCTGGCCGTTGGTGGCGCTCTGGTTGTAGACAAAGATCGCCTGCGGCGGATCGTTGGGATTGGTGCTGCCAACCGGGCCCTGTTCCGCGATATACGCGTAGGCACCGCTCATGGACAGCCAGGTTGGATTGGTGCCCACCGGGAAGAAGTAGGTGCTTCCATTGGTATTGCTCTGCTGGTTGGGCAACGGCGTCAGGCGGCCAGTCGCGGAATCGATGGCAAACGCTGTGATGTCGCCGTAGGTCTGCGTGCCGTTCGGCCCGGTACCCCCGGGAGCGAATTCGTCCAGCGCATAGAGATAGTTGCCGCTGATGGCGATGTTCCGGGTATTGAAGCCCTGCGGACTGAATGAGGTCTGATACGTCAAGGCCCCGTAGCCACCGACCGAAAACAGTGCGATCTGGCTATGTGCCGGAGCGGCATCGGTGCCCGTGCCCGCATTCAGCACGTACACGTAGTTGCCGCCTGATGTGACCACTGCCTGGGTGGGGTTTGTGCCGCCCGTGCCCACAATGCTGCTCTGGTGCAGCGCGCCGTTGTCGTTCTGAATTCGATAAGTCGCAATCTGGTTATATTGGGACCCGGTCACGAACAGATACCCAACTGTATAGCTCAGAGTGCAGGACGTCATGCCGAGGATTGTCACGGCAGAGGCGGCTAGGGCCAAAGCAGCCCGGCCGATTTTCTTCAACTTCATCCGATTCCTTCGTCCCGATGCACACGTGCGCTTCGAGGCTGCCAAAACAGCTGTGAACTGAAAGTCTGGGTGGGGACCCGCTTGCATTGTAAAAGGTTGGGGCACATTCGGGCTACTCGGCGCCCGGCAAAAGAGAAAGTGTTCCCCGGCTGCGGTCCCGACCCCTTCCCTGGAAACGTCACTCTGAGCGCAAAATGAGGCGGCGCTTTTCCCGCGAATGGACCTGTTTGAGTGCGTCTGGCGGAGGTTGGCGGCGAAGCCGTCGCCGCGGGCATTAGCGCCAATCGCAACGAATGGCGTTACCAGATGCTCCTCTCCCACCGACGGGTCATTACGGTTGGGCTTTGGTTCCATTGTCGCTCCAGGCAACGTGTCCTTAGATAGACGGGAAGACTGCCCGGCGGCGCCGGCCCACTTGCGCCCGCGACCGGAGCATCGTGCGAAGGAAAGGCCCGTCATGCGTCATCTGCCAATTGCCCGCCCTGGGGCTGCGCTGGTCGCAGCCTGCCTGATGACAACCACGCCATTCGCCTCGTCCCAGATTCCGGCCGCGCCGCCCTCAGCAAGCCAGAACGCGAGCGTTGCGAGTGCTCCGCAGGGGCCACAGGCCGTCGCACCGGCGTCCACGCCGGAGGCGCTTTCGGCTGAACTGGTGGGCAAGACGTTCTTCCTGCGCGGTTTTTACCAGGACGACAAGCTGCAGTTTGCGACCGACGGCAAGGTGATCGGCAGCCCGCAGAAGGGCTCTTTTGCGTTGAGCGGACTCGAGATCGACAAGGTGAAGTTCACCAAACACACGATGGAGATCGAGGCGCATCGTGTTGGTCTGCACTTCTTCGGCGCGCTGCCCTACGAGGATGACTCCAAGCCCTTCGAGCGGATCAAGGTGGACCCGAAGAAGTCGATGAACATCGAGATTGACCGGCTGGTCATCGAGCCGGAGAAAAAGAAAAAGAAGAAAGACGAGAAGAAAAAGGACGATACGGAGACCGCGGCGAAGACTACTGCTCCGGCAGCGGCCGATGCTGCGAAGGAGGACGGTGAATCTCTGCCGGCAACGCCGGAACCGGGGAATGGCTCCAGCCAGACAGCATCTTCAACGACGGCGGCCGCGGCAAATGCAGCAGCGCCTGAGGTCGCTCCGAACCACGATCCCCGTGTGAGCTTCCTGCAGTTGTCGAAGGCGCTGAACGTGATGTTTGCGCCCTCGCTGAATGACTCCGTGATTGCGACGCTGCCCGGATACTGGCAGAACTATTTCGCCACCAAGGAAGGCAAGGCGCGCACGCAGCGGGTGGATGCCTCGACACTGCGCCCCGGCGGCGAGGTGAAGCCGCCGCAGTTGCTGACGGTGCTCGATCCGGCGTCGAACGATTACGCGCAGAAGAACAATATCGCCGGCATGGTCTTTCTGCAGATGGTGGTAGATGCCAATGGGCGTCCCGGCACCGTGACCATCGTGCGCCCGATCGGCTTTGGCCTGGACGAGAAGGCGGTGGAGGCGGTGGAGCACGCGCAGTTCCGCGCGGGCACGCTGAACGGCAAGCCTGTGCCGGAGCTGGTGAACCTGCAGGTGACTTTCCGTATCTATTCGAACCGCACCAAGCCGACCGGTGCTCCCGTGCCGACGCAGGTTGCTCCACGAGACAACAAGCCGCCTTCGAACGCGCCGGTACTGGCGGATGCGACAACGCACTGAGTAAGTCCAGCCTCACCGCGCACCTTGCTTGCTCGCGGCACTGAATGGTGCTGTTGCTTTGCTTTGGTACAGTGAGCGAGTGAGCAAGAGCTTTCTCGATCTGGTCCGGCAAGGCAAAACCCAGGAGATTGCAGAGTGGGTCAAGGATGATCCGCGGATAGCAGAGAGCCGGGACGCCCAGGGCGTCTCGGCTTTGCTTTGGTCGGTGTACAGCGGTCAGACACTGGTGAGGGATTTTCTGCGCTCCGGGCTGGAGCTCGATATGCCGGAGGCTGCCGCAGCCGGCGATGTGGAGCGATTGCGCGAACTGCTGGGGACCGATCCTGAGACAGCGAAGGAGCGCGCAAACAGCCGCTCTGCTGATGGGTGGCCGCTGCTGCACCTTGCGGCGGCCTTTGCGGATGAGACGACGGCGCGACTGCTGCTGGATGCGGGCGCGGATGTGCGGCAGGTCTCCCAGACGCCGATGCGCAACCAGGCGCTGCACGCGGTGCTGGCGCTCTCCAAGGACGCGGCAGTGACGCGCCTGTTCATCGAGCGCGGCGCGGATGTGAACGCAGCGCAGACGGCGGGATATCGTCCGCTGCACCAGGCGGCAGTCAGCGGTCGTGAAGACCTGGTGCGTATGCTGCTGGATGCGGGCGCGGACAAGACAGCGCGCTGCGATCGCGGGAAAACACCGGCGGACTATGCGCGCGAGCGCGGCCATGCGGCGGTGGCCGAGATGCTGGAGTAATCTCGCCGATGATTTACATGTGCGGAGGCTGCCTTCAACGGTCGGCCTCCGCTATTCGGGTGTTATTTTTGGCCGCTGTTTTGGTCGAGGAATGACGTCACCATAGAGATAACGAGATTGGGTTTGCAGTTCAGGACAACGTGATCGCATCCCGGAATGAGCGCCAGCTCTCCATTCGGTAATAGGTAGTAGATGTCGGTCAGACCCTTTAGCGAGTTGTATTGGTCGCGATCGCCGGCCATGATCAGAGTAGGGATGGAGATATTGCGAATCTCCTCCTGCTTCACGTAAACAGGCGCTCTATACATCTGCTCCAACTCGCGAATGAGCGGCTCCCATTGCTCCGGTTTTCCCATGATCGCCTTGCGTGCTGCTACCAGCTGGGGAACCTGCTTCTGCATCCGTTCCGGGGTAAGCGGATCAGCTTCGAGAGCTTTCACGTTCTGGCCGTACTGACCAAGCGGGCCGCCGATGGCCACGAGTTTGCGGAACCGTTCAGGATGAGCGGACACGAGAATATAAGCCGTGACGGCCCCTTCGCTGAAGCCGAGTACGTCAACCTTTTCGCCGTGAGGGAAGATGTTTTCAAGCACGGCTGAAGCATCCTGTGCGAACTGACGATGCGAGAGGGGCACAGTGCCGCGCTCCGAGCGCCCATAGCCGCGAGTTGCAATCGCAATCACAGTGCGGCTCTTGCTCATCTCGCGAATGACGTCGGCAAACTCGTCGATGTAGCCATACTCGCCGCCATGTAGAAGGATCAGCGGAGTTCCGCCCTGCCCATAGCGCTCGTAGTAAATCTTTGCGTCGGCTGTCTGCACATAATGGCCGGCTGCCGGGTTGGAGCCGTAGGGCGGTTGCTGGTTCTGAGCGCCGGTAGATAGAGCGCCGAGGCAAAGACCTAACCAGAAGATGAGAACGATGGATTTCATGTCTGCTCCTCTCGGATCTGCGCGAACAGATCGCGCATGTATTCACTCGAACGGACCGAGGAAAGCAGCAGAAGGGCGAGGACAAAGTGTGATGTAGAGACGCAGTATCCCGGCCCAGCCAGCCAGGGAACCCGCCTCGATCACTGCGCCAGAAACGCACCTGACGTTCCCGTCAAGCCCCTGTCTCCAGCGCTGCCCGAATCTGAGAGGCAATGTAGCGTGTGCTCGCTGGGGCGGTCAATGCCGTCGGGATGAATATTCGATCGCTATTCGTAGGCGAGGGCGTCGATGGGATCTTTCTGGGCCGCCTTCCAGGCGGGATAAAGTGCTCCGAGCAATGAGCCGATAAAGGCTAATGCAGCGGTATAGAGCATCCAGGAGACCTGGACGGGAAAGGGCAGCGTGGGAAAGCGGCTGCTCAGCACGGCCTTAATAACAAAGGTGAGGATGAGGCCGACGATGATGCCGGCGATCGAAAAGAGCGCGGTTTCACGCAGCACAACATTCACGATGTAGGACTTGGACGCGCCGAGCGATTTGAGGATGCCGATCTCGCGCGTGCGCTCGAGCACCGCCGTGTACATGGACTGGAAGATGACCAGGAAGCCGACGATGAAGGCGATGGCGATGACCACGCGGAGGGCGATGTTGAAGCCGGGCAGGCGCGCGGGCGTCATCTGGGAAAGCATCTCCTCCACGGTGTGGACCTGGTACTCGCTCAGGCCCGGTGTGTTGTGGATCTCGTCGCGGACGAGGTCCTGGTTGGCGGGGTCATCGGTCTTGAGATAGAAGAACGACGCGTTGTTCTCCGCGCCGTTCAGCGCGCCGAGGGTCTTGATGGGGACGAACTTGCGGCCGCCCTTGCCGTGCTCGACGATACCGCAGATGCGAAAAGGATGATTGAAGACCTGCATGGTGTCGCCGACGTGGTAGCCCTTGTCACGACGCGCGGCGTAGTCGTCGATGATGACGTCGTTGGGGCCCTGGAAGGGAGTGCCGGCGAGGAACTTGAAGGGACGGAGGGCGTTATAGCTGGCGTAATCGATGCCGAGGATGCTTTCGACCGAACCGGCGGTGTTGAGCTGCGAGATCACCGGGGTCACCACGGCGACGTGGGGCAGCTTTCGTACGACGTCCGCGATTTTGGCGGGCACCGGCGCGCCTCCGATGGCGGTGAGGAAGCTGGCGTTGGGCGGCTGGATGACCATATCCGCTCCGACGCCGAGGGTATTGGCGCGGCTGCCGCTCACCTGGCCGATAAAGACGCCGGTGATGGAGAGGATCATGATGACTTCTATGGCAACAGCCAGCACACTGATGGCCACGCGAATAGGCCGGTGGAGAAGGTTGCCGAGAACCAGCTTGTTCATAGGGCGAGTGTAACAAAGCAGTTACGGGGGGCTGATACCCTACGGGGGATGCGTTCCATTCCCGGAAAGTGGTGCTCCGCAGATTGAGGAAAAGGCGTACGGTGTTCGGAGACTTTGGTAATAGATCACTCAGCACGCCTTTGCATTCAAAGGACTACGCGGCGGGCAGCCCGGGCCAAATCAGGAATCAACTACGCCCCCAGCCGAAATGGAAAGGCACCAAGGTGTAAGCATGGGCAGCTTTGGACAGGATCTGAAAAAGGCCAGAGAAGCAAAGGGTGTGACGCTCGAGGCGATCGCCGCAGCAACCAAGATCACCACCCGCTATCTGCAGGCAGTGGAGCAGGAGCAATTCGATAAGTTGCCGGGCGGCGTCTTTCGCCGCAGCATCGTCCGCAGCTACGCGCGTACGGCGGGGCTGGATGAAGAGACCTGGGTGAAGCGCTATCTGGAGATCAGCCAGCCGGTGGAGACCGTCATCAGCGAAGAGGACCAGGCGTGGGCGGAGTTCGCGGAGAACGTCGGCCGTTCGCGCGGCCGCGACTCGCGGTCCGGCAACAACAATATGCGCTGGGCAGGCGTGGTAGCCCTGCTACTGCTGGTGATCGGTATGAGCTGGTTTGTGTGGGGCTACGTGCACAACAAGGCCGCTGCAGCCGCGAAGAGCCCGGGCGTTTCCTCGGCGCTGACAGCTCAGTCCACTTCGGTTATCGCGTCGTATTAGATCAGCCGTTCTATCTGGTGGACGGATTAGCCGCGCCGCGCATGCCCTCTCCGCTTCCCTTCCGTCACCGATACCGTTCAGGCCCGACCGGTCCTCTTCGATGAAGAGGTCGCCTTTGGTTTGCCTATTGTGTAGTGGAGCTTCACCACGCCGTCTGGAAACGCCTTAGACGCGATCAGCTTCAGCGGTACGGTCCTGTGGCGCGGCGCGATCAGTGGGATGCCTTCGCCAATGAATACCGGCACTACGCTGATGATGAACTCATCGATCTCATCCTCATCGAGAAACGACGCGACGATGCCTGCGCCGCCCATGATCCAGATGTTTTTTCCTGGTTGCGCGCGAAGAGCGGCCGCGAAGGCTTTGAGAGGCTGATTCACGAACTCGACGCCGGCGGCTGGCGAAGATAGCGGCAAAGTACGGGTGAAGACGTAGTTCTTCATGTTCCTATCGAAGGCTGACCCGGCGACGCCATTCTCCTGAAACCGCAACGCCATATCGCAGGTCTTCCTGCCCCACAGGATGGTGTCGATCGACTGATAAAAAGACCTCATACCGTACTTGCCTTTGGGACGCGGCCTGTCGAGCCACTCGACGGAGCCATCGGGCCGGGCGATGAAGCCGTCGGCGCTGGTGGCCATGGAGGCGATGATCTTCCTTTTGCGTGCCATGAGCGCGTTCCTTCGGAGGAAGACTGTGAAGCAACTTATTGTTATAGTCCGTTTCCTAGGTACCGAACCAGACTTAAAAACTAGACTGCATCGAATAGATGCCCCGATATCTGCCTGCGCAGAGCGACACACTTTCACGCAAGCTGTACGTTCGATGGCGGCATGATTCGAATCCGTTCATCGACCTATCCCCGCGACGTGCTCACGGTGGATTAGAAACCACGTAACTGTAATAGTTTCTATGAAGATAATAGTAAAATCGAAGTTTCTCCGAAGAGTTTCGCTCAACGACGGGAACCCCTGAATTGATTTTGCTTTCGCATCTTTCCCGAACAATCTCCAGAACGTGTGCATTCGTTGTTATCGCGCTCTGTTTCGTATTCTTTTTAGTCACTCTTCACTGGCCGTTTTTGGGAGATGCCACGCTCATACGATATGGCCTCTTCCTGATCCAGCATGGCCTGACTCCTTATCGTGACTTCGTTGAGATCAACCTGCCGGGAGCCTACTTCACCGACTTCCTTGCAGAACATCTGTTCGGTCCAAGCGCCGTGGGATGGCGCTTCTATGACATGTGTCTTCTGGTCCTGGCCGGGCTCTCCATGCAGCTATTTGCTCACCGGGGCGAGCGGCTGGCAGCCTGCATTGCGGCAGGACTGTTTGCTCTCGCTCACGGTGGAGACGGCATCGCTCAAGCGGGACAGCGAGATCTGGCGATTGCTGTTTTGTTATGCCTAGGAGCCGGATGCCTTTTCCAGTTCCTCAAGACTTGCCATGGAGCCGTATGGGTCGCCGGCTTCGGGATACTGCATGGCTGGGCGGCCACGATTAAGCCGACCGCCGTACTGATCACGATTCCTTGCCTCGTGGTGGCTGTGGTGCACCTGCGGCGCGCTAGTAAGCCCGCATGGATGCCCGCAGGGGTCGCTATCACGTCACTTCTGCTTCCTGGATGTATCGCAGCCGTGTATCTCTGGCGGTACAAGGCTATTTCATCATTCTGGTTCGTGTTTCACGTACTACTGCCTTACCATGCGCAGTTGAGCCGTCGCTCAATTTCTTATCTATTGCTGCACAGTATCTCTCCTTTCATTTCGCTATTGGCGCTTTGGTGTCTTTGCCTGTGTATAGGACGGCGGGAGCTTTCGATGAATATGCGACGGACTCTGCTGATTCTTTGTTCACTTGGCGGACTCGCTATCTACATTGCACAGGGTAAAGGCTTCCCGTATCACCGTTATCCGCTGTTTGTATTTCTTTTGCCGCTAATTTTCTTTGACACCAATACGCTCTTGCACTCTTCACGGAGAGCTGCGGTAACGGCGGCGATCGCCGCGATGGTGGTGGGCGCCTGCGTTCTTGCTCCGATGAGGCTGGCCCGTATCCTGCGCTATATCCCCCAAGATGTTTTCCGGAATGCCCTGGTCGCGGACCTGAATCAGCTCGGCGGCGGGGCGCTCAATGGGCGCGTGCAGTGTTTAGACACGGCCCGGGGATGCATCGCTGCACTCGGCTCTATGAAGCTCGAGCAATCCACGAGCCTGTTCTACGACGAGTTCGTATTCGGGCCGGTCCCCGGCTCTGCGGTCGATGTGTCGCGAGCACGATTCTGGCGGGAGATCCAGGCACGACCACCATTGGTCTTCATCCTGGAAGAGGACTACTTCATATCGGACAGCAATTATGCAAAGCTTCACAGCTGGCCGGCCTTCCAAGATTTTCTTGCGTCTCACTACGTTCTCTATGCCGATCGCCGATCGCCGGGCGTAGACAACTGGTGGGGACGGGCGGCTCCCTCTCCGGGCTATCGACTGTACGTATGGAATGCAGGAAACCGCTGAGCGTGGAATTCGCGCCTTTGGCGGCAATTTCGAGCATTTCACCCGCCGATCTTTGCCGTATCTTCGCGTGGTCTGCTACCGTAACTTAGCAGTCCTAGACGCTTCTTGTTGGGGCTGCCTGACCGCCATCTATCTACCCCCTGAATGAATTCCCAAGCACATTCCGGTCTGGCGAGCAGAGAAGGTATAGGAGGAAGCTCGTTTTGTCACAACCACGCGATAAGTTTCTGTTTACTTCGGAATCGGTGACCGAAGGCCATCCGGATAAGATTGCCGATCAGATTTCCGATGCGATTCTCGACGCCTGCCTGGAGCAGGATCCCTTCAGCCGCGTCGCTTGCGAGACGCTGACCTGCACCGGACTGGTAGTCATCGCCGGTGAGATCACAACCCAGGCCTATGTTGATTTTCAATCGCTGGTGCGCGGCACGGTTGCCTCGATCGGTTATGACAATGCGCTCTATGGCTTCGACTCGAATACCTGCTCGGTAATTTCGACCATCAACAAGCAGTCCGGCGACATTGCGATGGGCGTGGACACAGGGGGCGCCGGCGACCAGGGCATGATGTTCGGTTATGCCACGAACGAGACGGAAGAGCTGATGCCGACGCCGATCTCGCTGGCTCACAAGCTGACATACCGGCTGACTGAAGTCCGCAAGAATGGACTGATGTCGTACCTGCGGCCCGACGGCAAAAGCCAGGTGACGGTGGAGTACGACGCGAATGGCAAGCCGGTGCGCGTGGATGCAGTGGTGATCTCGACGCAGCATGCGGAGCATGTGAGCAATGACGAATTGCGCCGCGACATACTGAAGAACGTCATCCAGTTCGTGATTCCCGCAAAGCTGCTGGACCAGGACACGAAGTATCACATCAACCCGACGGGGCGTTTCGTGATCGGCGGCCCGATGGGCGATACCGGGCTGACCGGACGCAAGATCATCGTGGACACCTACGGTGGGATGGGGCGGCACGGCGGCGGCGCCTTCAGCGGCAAGGACCCGACAAAGGTGGACCGGTCGGCCGCGTACATGGCGCGCTACATCGCGAAAAATATTGTGGCCGCTGAACTTGCGGACCGCTGCGAGGTACAGCTTGCCTATGCGATCGGCGTGCCGGAGCCGGTGAGCGTGCTGGTGGATACTTTCGGCACGGGCAAGATCAGCGAGGTGGAGTTGCAGAAGCTGATCCGCGAGAATTTCTCCCTGACACCGAAGGGCATCATCGAATCGCTGGACCTGCGCCGCCCGATCTACAAAAAGACCGCGGCGTATGGACACTTCGGCCGCAAAGAGAAAGACTTCCGCTGGGAAGCCACCGACAAGGCGGATACACTGCGCGAAGCCGCTAAGAAGACGGCAGTCGCGGCAAACGCGTAACGCCAGGAAGCAGAGTGCAAAAGCCCGCTCGGGATGGAGCGGGCTTTGCCGTCACTGGACGATTTTGCATCCGAAAATCATGCAGCCCCGGAACTGCCTCTATGGCGGGATGACAGGTTGATATGCGTCCACTCTTGTTCCTGATCGGCCCGATTGCGATTTGTCTGGTCGCTGCCGGCTGTGGCGGCAGCGGCGCTCCGCAGAAAGCCGCCGCTGCCGCCGACTTCTCGATTTCCATCACGCCAACATCGCAGGCGCTTGTTCAAGGCACGACTGGAACGGCGCTCTCCGTGCAGGCCGCGGGGACGAATGGCTTCGTTTCGCCGATTTCGGTGGATATCACAGGACTGCCCGCGGGCGTGACGGCGAGCCCGGCATCGCTGGCGCTGATTCCGGGTGCTGCGCAGAACGTGACGTTGAGCGCAGGCGCGGGCGCCACGAGCGGCAATTCGACCGTGATCTTGACCGGGACTTCGGGTGCACTGTCGCATGCGGCGACGCTGGCGTTGACGGTGCAGACCCCGGGGATTCCAGACGTGACGACCTATCACTTCGACAACTCACGCGACGGGCTGAACGCGCAGGAAACGATACTGACGACCGCGAATGTGACCAGCGCGACGTTCGGCAAGCTTGGGTTCTTCCAGGCGGATGGGAAGGTGGACGCGCAGCCGTTGTATCTGGCGGGGTTTAACGTAAACGGGACTGCGACGAATGTGCTCTATATGGCGACAGAGCACGGCAGCGTGTATGCATTCAATGCAGACACAGGCGCGCTGCTATGGAAGACATCGCTGTTGGGGAGTGGAGAGGCTCCGAGTGACGATCACGGCTGCGATCAGATCACTCCGGAGATCGGCATCACGTCGACACCGGTGATCGATCGCGCGAAGGGCACGATTTTTGCCGTTGCGATGAGCAAGGATGCCGCGGGGAAATATCACCAGCGGTTGCATGCCTTGAACCTGGCCAACGGGGCGGAGTTGCCGGGCAGCCCAACGGAGATCACCGGCAGTTATCCGGGCAGCGGCGCGAATTCGCAGAACGGCAACGTGATCTTCGATCCCGCACAGTACGCGGAGCGCGCCGGATTGCTGCTGCTGAATGGAACGATCTATCTGGCGTGGACCTCGCATTGCGACATCCCGCCTTACACCGGATGGATGATGGCCTACAGCGAAAGCACTCTGCAGCAGAGCGCGGTCCTGAACCTGACGCCGAATGGAAGTGACGGATCGATCTGGATGTCGGGCAACGGACTGGCGGCGGACGCGCAGGGCCACATCTATTTGCTGGATGCGAACGGCACGCTAGATTCCTCTTTCGACAGCAATGGATTTCCAGCCCAACACGACTACGGCAACGCGATTATGAAGCTGAGCACGACAGGCGGCACGCTGGCGGTGGCGGACTACTTTGAGCCGTACAACACAGTGGGCGAATCAAACGGAGATATCGACCTTGGCTCGGGCGGCGCGATGCTGCTGCCGGACATGACCGATGCCAGCGGCAACGTGCGGCACCTGCTGGTTGGAGCGGGCAAGGACAAGAACATTTATGTGGCTGACCGCGACAACCTGGGCAAGTTTAATCAGAAGTCCGCGGACAACAGCAACCTGTACCAGGAACTGCCGGACGCTTTGGCGAATGGCGCGTGGTCGTCGCCTGCATACTTCAACGGCACCGTATATTACGCGGGCCAGCAGGACACGTTGAAGGCATTCCCGATAGCGCAAGCGAAGATGACAACGACGCCGTCCAGCCAATCGGCGGTCTTGTTTCCGTATCCGGGGAGCACGCCTAGCGTCTCGGCAAATGGGACGCAGAACGGGATCGTTTGGGCGGTGGAGAGCAACCTGGGCCTGGCGGCTGTGCTGCATGCCTACGACGCAACCAGCCTGAGCCGGGAGCTCTACAACAGCAACCAGGCTGCGGGTGGACGAGACAGCTTCGGCAATGGGAACAAGTTCATTACGCCGGTGATTGTGAATGGGAAGGTGTTTGCCGGCACACAGACGGGCGTCGCCGTGTTCGGGTTGCTGCCCTGATACGCGAATTGACAGCGGGGATATTCTGACCTGAAGCTGCCATCTTCGCTGTGGACGGAGGCCATCTTTGCCTGCTCGCTTTCGCAGAACACTTTTGCTGCTGTCTATGGTGTTGCTGTTCGCCTTCCCCGCTCTTCGAGCTCAGTCTGGGGCGGCACCGCGCGTCATCGGTTTCATGACCGATTTCGATGTGAAGGACGACGCGGTCGGCATCTGCAAGGCTGTGATGTTCGGCATTGCGCCGGATGCACGGATCATTGATATCACGCATCAGGTGACGCCATTCGACATTGCGGAAGCCGGGCGCTTCCTGGCGGGCTCGGCTCCATATTTTCCGCATGATGCTGTTTTCGTCGCGGTGATCGATCCGACTGTCGGGAGCACACGCAAAGCGATCATCGTGAAATCGAAGGTGGGACAGTACTTCGTGCTGCCGGACAACGGCATGATTACGCAACTCGCCGATCGCGAGGGACTGGCCGCCGCCCGGGAGATTACGAATCCGGCATGGATGATCGGTGCGAAGCTGTCATCGACGTTCCACGGGCGCGACATCTTCTCGCCCGCGGGCGCACATCTGGCGCGAGGCGATGATTGGACGGAGGCTGGGCCAGCACTGGATCTCGCGAAGCTAGTCCGGCTCAAGAACAATACTGCAACGATCGATGCGAGCGGGCTGCACGGCAAGGTGATCGGGACGGATGGCCCCTTCGGCAATCTGGTGACAAACGTGCCAGTAGAAACGTTCGCCAGGCTCGGCTACAAACTCGGCGACCATGTGCCGGTCACTATTGCCGGAATCCACTATGTGCTTCCGTTTGTGAAGACCTTTAGCGATGTTCCGTTGGGCGAGGGACTACTGTACATCGATTCGCGCGGGCGATTAAGCCTGGGGATCGATCAGGGAAACTTTGCGGAAGTGCGCCATGTGGCGCCCCCAGTTCCGCTGGAGATTCCTGCAAAGCAATGACTTGATATTTCGAACTTCTACGGCAAGAAGCGGAGCGCGCCGCAGCACGCCCAAGCGCAGTATGCTGACATGGCGACGATACAGGTGGTTCCAACAACGGTGAAGGTAGTAGAGATGAGGGCCGCTTTCAATACCCCGTTCGATACTGAGCTGGCGTGGCGGCAGGTGCAGGCACGCGATGCGTCGGCGGACGGACGGTTCGTGTACGCAGTGGAGACGACAGGAATCTTCTGCCGTCCAAGTTGCGTAAGCCGGCGGCCCGCACAGCGGAACGTGCGCTTCTTTACGAACGCGGAAGCGGCGATGGCTGCGGGCTATCGCGCGTGCCGGCGCTGCCACCCGGCGGGTGAGCATGCCGAGGCGGAGATGGTGCGGCGGCTGTGCGACTATCTCGACCGGAATGTCGATCGTGCGGTGACGCTACAGGAACTGGGACGACTCTCATCGATGAGCCCGTTCACCGTGCAGCGGATGTTTGAGCGGGTGCTAGGCGTGAGCCCGCGGCATTACCAGATCGACCGGCGCTCCGCGCTGCTGCGCGACAGGCTTGCAGGGGGCAGCAGCGTGACCGATGCCATTTACGAGGCGGGATTCAGCTCGTCCAGCCGCATGTACGAAGGCGCGGATGCGAGGCTGGGCATGCGTCCGGAGCGCTTCCGCAAGGGCGGACTAGGCGAACAGATCCGGTTTCTGGTGGCCGATTGCCCGCTGGGCAAGGTGCTGGTTGGTGCAACCGGACGAGGGCTCTGCGCGGTCACGCTGGGCGACGATGCCGCCGCGATGGAGCGCGAGCTGCGCGAGCGCTTCCCTGCTGCACAGGTTGAAGCCGCAACGGTGGACGATGAGCGGCTGGGAGCGACGGCGCGCGCGGTGATCTCGCGCATGACGGAGCATCCGGTGGCACTGGACCTGCCGCTCGATCTGCGAGCGACAGCGTTCGAGCAGCGGGTGTGGCGCTTGCTGCAGACGATTCCCCGCGGAGAGACGCGGAGCTACTCTGCTGTCGCAGCAGAGCTTGGCCAGCCGCGCGCGGTGCGCGCAGTGGCGCGGGCATGTGCGCGGAATCCGCTGGCGCTGGTGGTGCCGTGCCATCGCGTGGTGGGCAAGAACGGACAGCTCACCGGCTATCGCTGGGGCAAGGGACGCAAAGAGAAGTTGTTGATGCTGGAGCATGCTTCGAGCGAAGGGTGAAGGAACAACCCGTTGTGATGGACGCCGCAGAGAAACAGCAGATCCCCTTCGACAGGCTCAGGGCAGGCTTTCCACTGCGCGACGTCGCCGCTGCGTTCGGGATGACGAAGCATGAGGAGCGTGCTTGGTTGCGGCTTCTTGCTGGGCGGTCAGGCGCGGGTGCGTGCTGCGGCGGCGAGCTCGCGTAGCAGCGGCACGGTCTCGTCCCACCCGATGCAGGCGTCGGTCATGCTTTGGCCGTAGACCAGCGGCTGGCCGGGCTGGTGCTTCTGCGCGCCAGCAACGAGATTGCTTTCGAGCATCACGCCGACGATGCGGCGGTCGCCAGCGGCGATCTGCGCGGCGACATCGCGGCAGACGAGGGGTTGGCGCAGGTGGTCTTTGCGGCTGTTGGCGTGGCTGCAGTCGATCATCATGGCGGGCTCGAGGCCGGCCTTCTTCTCGAGCCCCGCGATGCGCTCCACATCGGCAGCACTGTAGTTCGTAACACCACGGCCGCCGCGCAAAATGAGATGGCAATCGGGATTGCCGCCGGTGGCGAAGATCGCGGTCTGGCCATCTTTGGTGTGGCCGAGGAAGGTGTGCGGCTGGCGCGCAGACAGAATGGCCTCGATAGCGATGCCGGCGTCGCCAGAGGTGCCGTTCTTGAAGCCGACCGGGCAGGAGAGGCCGCTGACCAGCTGGCGGTGAAGCTGACTTTCCGTGGTGCGTGCACCGATGGCGCCCCAGCTCACCAATGCGGCCAGATACTGCGGCGTGATCAGGTCGAGGAATTCACTGCCGGCGGGAACGCCCATCTCGGCAAGATCGAGCAGGAGGTTGCGCGCCATGCGCAGACCTTCGTTGATGCGGTGTGATTCGTCCAGATGCGGGTCGTTGATGAGACCCTTCCAGCCGACGGTGGTACGCGGCTTTTCGAAATAGACGCGCATGACGATCAACAGATCGCCGGCCAGCTCGGCGGCAAGCGGCTTCAGCAGGCGTGCATATTCGAGCGCGGCTGCGGTGTCGTGAATGGAACAGGGGCCAACCACAACGAGCAGGCGGCGGTCCGCGAGCCCGAGGATCTTGAGAATCTGCTGGCGCGTCTGATAGACGAGAGCAGCTGCGGCATCGCTGATGGGCCGCTCCGCCTCCAGGGTGAGGGGTGGATCGACAACATTGGCCGAGCGGATGCGGAGATCGTCAATGAGATGTTGCATGGGGATGGCAGAAGTAGGCATGGCGAGCTTTTTCTAATTGTATCTGCGGAAGCGCTCGCTCCGGCCGCCATCACTTCCGGCGATAAACAGACACCGCGTCGTGGTGCCCCGGAAATCTGGGAATCCTGATGCGGGTCTCCAGCCTCCAGCTTCGCTCAATCTCATCATGGAACCGGTCGTCCGCTGGGCGCCCTCTTTCGATGGCCCCGACATAGATCAGCCCCGTTCCCGAATACGCGGTGAGCGCTTCATATGACCATTCTTCCCCTGTTTCCGGCCACACCATAAGAAGTGTCTTGTCTGCATGCTGCCGTACCGCCTGTTGCGCTGGGATGGCGAGTACGTTGACGAAACAGGGGCTCCGCCGGAAAGTGTAGCGAGGATCGGAGGCTGAGGCTGCTTCCTGACTGCAAATATCGGTTGCGATGGAGCTACAGCCCGCTCGCTGCAGCTCGTAGGACCAATAGCCGGTTCCAGCACCCACTTCAATGAATGGGCCATAGGGAATGAGCTGGTTCACGACTTTTCGCGTGAGCACGGCGAAGCCGTAGGTTGCCACAACCTTCTGGCGCAGCTCATGTATTTTGCGAATGCCGGACAGACCTCCTGCCAGCTGGAACTGCGCCATCACAGGATCTTCGGCAAGCATGATTCGGCGGAGGAAATCGGGGATAGGCGCCTCACGCTCGATGAACGCCTCCATCTCTGTCTTTTCTTCGGCCATGAAGTCAATCGGAGCGGAGTGAGAGTGCCGAGGTGGCGTGCGGTTGCCGCTCCCCACCGCCATGCTCAATTCTGTGTGCGCTCCAGAAAATCCAGGCCATCGGCGCTGCCGATGACCACTTTGCTGGCAATCCCGAGGAAGAGGCCGTGCTCGACGACGCCTGTGGTGCGCTTGAAAGCGTCGGCGGCCTGCTCTGGCGTAAGGCCGGATTCGATGAGCTTGCAGTGCAGGATATAGTGCTGGCCGTCGGTGACATACGGTTCTCCGTCATCCTTTCTGCGGAGTTCGGATGCGAAACCCTGGTCCCGCAGGCGGCCTTGGGTGGTTTCCCAGCCGAAGGGGACGACCTCAACCGGGACGGTGAAGACGCTGCCCAACCGATCGACAATCTTGCGGCGATCGACAGCCACCAGCATGCGCCGGCTGGCCGTGGCAACAATCTTTTCGCGCAGCAGCGCGCCGCCATGTCCCTTGATGAGCGCGAGCGTGCCGCGCTGCACTTCGTCGGCACCGTCGATGGTGAGATCGAGCTGGGGCTGGCGCGCGAAATCGGTCAACGGGATGCCGAGCGACTCTGCCTGGCGATGCGACTGAATCGAGGTGGCGATGCCGACGATGCGGAGGCCTTCACGGACGCGGCGGCCGATCTCCTCGATGACCAGTGCCGAAGTAGAGCCGGAGCCGAGGCCGACAGCCATGCCCTCTTCCACCTGAGCTGCTGCCCACTCGGCCGCACGCCGCTTTGCTGCCTCTGCCGGATCCTGCGATGTGTTGGGAGTCATGCCCATCCGTGATATCACGCCGATGGGGAAATGCTCCAGCGCGGCAGACTATGGATGCGGCGCGGGCGGGGTCTGCGGCTGGCCGGCAGGAGGATTGCCCGCAGCGGGCTGCTGGCCATTCTTGGTGATGTCCTGGCCTTCAAAGGTGATTTTGATGGAGGTACCGAAGCGCTTGTAGTTGCTGTACTTCACGATGGAGCGCGTGTGGATGTCTTCAGACATGTAGCCCTTGCCGCCGGAAAAGTGCAGGATACCGTCGGCTTTGCTGTAGACGGGAAACCAATACTGTCCATCGACCTGCTCGCGGTACGTGGTGAACGGGAGGGACAGATCTTCGTGGCCGGGGCGCAGATCGTCCGGCACGTTCTTCGCATTCACGACAACGATTTGCAGGTCCCGCTGATCGACCCAAATGCGCCCCTGGATATATCGCTGGCCTTTCTCAATTTTCTTGGGAGCGACGTCAAAGACGTAGGTGTCAAGGTCGTCGACCTTCTGTCGTCCAACGTAGGTGATGTTGTAGAGCGGAAGGTCTTCCGTGGTGAGCACGAAGGGCAGCCGGTGCTCGATATCCGACATATCGGAGGGCGTCATGATCAGGCGTTCGAGGGTGTTGGCGGGCGCGAAGGTGACGTGCTCGAGCTTTGCACCTTTGCCGTCGTAGGAGATGTCCGTGACCTGCTGATAGACGCCATCGGGCTTGTTGTCGTCGTTGAGAGTTTCAATCACTACGCTGCGCGTATAGGTGTACTGGTCCATTGCCTTGCGGAATTCGGTTTCCTTCGCAGCGAATTTCTGGATGATCTGGTCCGGCGGAATGGACGGCGTGGATGTATCCAGCGGGCCGTAGCCCGAGTCCGTGGGCTGCAACTGGGTGTAGCTGGCCTGGGCCTGGAGACGCGGCAGCGGGAGAAGCAGAAGACCAAGCAGGCTGAGCGTGAGCAGGCGGGACATAAGCTAAGTACCTCTGAGCGCCGGAATACCTAAACACAGTTAGACGTCCGGGCGGGGAAAAAAGACACGGCGACGCCAGCCAGGCACGATCGCCTACGGCATCAGAATACAGTGCGGACCGGCCTTCCACGAGGCAGCGGCC
This sequence comes from uncultured Acidobacteriaceae bacterium, assembly GCA_963758545.1. Lineage (GTDB taxonomy): Bacteria > Acidobacteriota > Terriglobia > Terriglobales > Acidobacteriaceae > KBS-83. The sequence continues at coordinate 1,069,740 of CAVWVY010000004.1, forward strand.
CAAAGGGCCTAGCATGGCGATCGTCCTGACACTCAATCCCGGAAGCAATTCGCTGAAAGCGGACGTCGTGGACGTACGGGGCGAGCAGCGCTTCGGCTGCGAAAGCACCACCCGCGCCAGTGCGATGGTGGAAGACATCGGCAAGGACAAGCCTGCGACCTTCTCAGTTATGCGCGGACGCGAGATTGCCGAGTCGCACGATGTGGAGGCAAAGAGCTTTACCGCCGCCACCGGCGAACTGATGGGCTGGCTGCGCGAACGGGCGGAAGCCCATGGCGCGACATACGAAGACGTGGCTCTGGCCGCGGTACGGGTGGTGCATGGCGGCGATCGTTTTGACAAGCCAGCAATGGTGGATGCAGCGGTGGAGCGCGAGATCGAAGCACTACAGCGGTTCGCTCCGCTGCACAATGCGCGCTCGCTGGAGGTGATCCGAGCGCTGCGCAAGCACGCACCCGAGATGCAGATTGCCGCGGGCTTCGATACATCCTTCTACCGAAAGATGCCGGAGATTGCATGGCGATATCCGCTGCCACCGCAGCTTGCGGACAAGCACAGCATCCGGCGCTATGGGTTCCATGGCTTTTCCCATCGCTCGCTGCTGGAGCGGTATGCGCTGGAGACGAAGCGGCCGCTCGAGGAGATCCGGCTGGTGTCGCTGCACCTGGAGAGCGGCTGCTCGGCAACTGCGATCCGCGATGGCGTTGCCGTGGACAACTCAATGGGGCTGACCCCGCTGGAAGGGCTGATGATGGGAACCCGCAGCGGCAGCGTCGATCCGGCGATCGTGCAGGTGCTGACGGAACAGGCGGGGCTGGGTGTCGACGGCGCGCTCGAAGTGCTCAATAAGAAATCCGGATTGATGGGAGTTTCGGGCATCTCGCTGGATACGCGCGTGCTAATGAAGCAGCTCGACCAGCCTTGGGCTGCGCTGGCGATGGAGATGTTCTGTTACAGCATCATCAAGCAGACAGGCGCGTATCTGGCTGCTCTGGGCGGAGCAGAAGCAATCGTGTTCGGGGGCGGCATCGGCGAAGACGAGCCGATGGTGAGGGCGCGGGTGTGCCGCGCGTTGCGCTGGGCGGGCGCGGAGCTGGACGAAGAGCTAAATAAGCGGAGCGTCTTTGAGCCAGGCCGCCTGAGCCAGTCGAACGCCGCGTTGGCGGTGTGGACGCTCCCCGCGGCCGAGGCTGCGCAACTGGCGTTCGAGAGCGCAGCCTTGCTATGAGCGGCGCATGATTCCTCTATAACCACGCCGAGCCGTATTTTCGCCATATTTCGCTGTAAACTCCGTAGCCGCGGGGTCGTCTATGTGTGTGCATGGAACACGTGATCGCAAATGCTATGGCCGCAGATGAGCTTCCGGCGGTGGCGGTGAGACAGGAGCTCGGCGGCGTCGAGGAGTGGATCCGGCTGTATCGCTGCCGCATTTTTCGCTACATCCTGTTCGCCACGCGCGACGAAGACGTGGCCGAGTCGCTGACGCAGGATTGCTTTCTGCGGGCGCACGGGGCGCGATTCAGTTTTCGCGGTGACTGCTCAATGGGTACCTGGCTGATGCGCATTGCAGTGAACCTGGTGCGTGATCACCAGCGGAGCATGAAGCTGCGCTTCTGGCGACGCGCGCCGATGCTGGACGCCGCGGAGATGAGCGACCGGCTGCCGGATACGGGCCGTTCTACCGAGCACCGGCTGATCGTCGAGGAGCGCGTGGCCGGCGTGTGGCGCGCCGTCGAGGCGCTGAGCGAACGACAGCGCAGCATCTTCCTGCTGCGTTTTGTCGAGGAGTTGGAGCTGCCGGAGATTGCGGAGGCCATGCAGTTGAACCTCAACACGGTGAAGTCACACCTGTATCGCGCTTTGAACGCTGTGAAGCAACAGGTGGGGGAGGGACGATGAAGTCGCACTTGAAACAGGAAGCAATGCTGCGATGGCAGGCAGGTGAGGCCAGCGAAATGGAGCAGGCGCACGTAGCAGAGTGCGCGGAGTGCCGGGCACAGACGCAGCCGCTGGCCGATGCGCTGCAGTGGTTTGGCGCCGCGGCACGGCAGTGGGGCGCCGAGAAGGCCGCGCTGGCACACGAGTGGAGAGAGGCAAGAGCAGCGGCGATGCAGGAATGGCATGAGTCGAAGAGCGCAGCGGCTCGGAGCTGGCGCAGCATGGCCGCTACCTGGGTGACGGTCGGTGTGGCTCTTCTCCTGATGTTCGGGATCGGGCTGCCGCTATGGAAGGCGCATCGTGCCGCCATCGAGGTGCAGGTGCAGCAACGGCAGCAACAGCAGGCGCAGCAGGAATTAGTGCGGGACAACGCGCTGCTCGAAGAGGTCGATCAGGATGTATCGCAGGAAGTGCCTTCAGCGATGCAGCCGCTCTCGTGGAGCGCGAGCGATACGACCACGCGGCAATAGCTTTCGCAAAGCATAGATGGAATCGTTCAACGGAGAAGGAGCAAGATGAATTCGATACTGAAAACTCGCGCCGTACACCTAGCCGTTAGCGGGGCGCTTTTGCTGGGCGGATTGCCGGGGATGGCGCAGGAGCTCGCGGCCTCTGCACCCCCACCCCTTCCACCATCCCCGATTCAGGGCCCGGGGATGGATGGCGGTCCGATGGCGCCACATCGCCCGCCGATGGAGCATGCCTTTCGCATGGGTCCCAGGGGTCGCTGGTGGGACAACCCTGAGATCTCGCAGAAGCTGGGATTGAGCGCCGATCAGCAGAAGAAGATGGACGACATCTTCCAGCAGAGCCGACTCAAGCTCATTGACGAACATGCGTCCGTCGAGAAGGAAGAGACAATTCTGGAGCCGTTGCTGGCGGCTGAGCAGCCGGACGAGGCACGTATCCTGGCGCAGATCGATAAGGTGGCGCAATCGCGCGCGGAGCTGGAGAAGGCGAATGCGCGCATGCTGCTGGGATTGCGCGGGGTGCTGACAACAGCGCAATGGAAGACACTGCAGACGTTGGGACCGGAAAAGCGTGAGCGCGTGATCATACGTCGCGATGACACGCGCGGTCCGCGCGACCGCCGAGGGCCTGATGGCGTCCCGGCTGGAGGACCGCCGCCACCCGCAAGCGCACCGGACGGCGGCCCGGGAGACTCGCAGTAACCGCGATGTAAGAGCGCATCGCGCGGAGACTGGCTGCAGCCGGTCTCCGCTTTGTTTTGCTGTCGATCGCGAGGGCAAGCAGGTAGGATAGGGAGTCCTCGAATCTTCCCTGCGAGTTCGACATGCGTTTCCGTTTATGTGCTGCGCTGTTGCTTTCCGTCCTGCTTCCCTGCGCGCTGTACCCGCAGGCACCGCCTCCACCGCGGCGTCCGATGACATTCGAGGACATGCAGCGGATGCGGCGACTGGACGATCTATCCCTGTCGCCCGATGGCCGATGGGTACTCTTCGCAGTGACAGATGTTGATCTGGAGCAGAACCGCAAGACCTCGCACCTCTGGATCGTGCCAACGGGCGTCGGCTCGAAGCCGACGGAGGAAAAGCCGATCACCGCTTCGCTGCCCGGTGAGGGGCATGGGCGCTTCTCTCCCGACGGCACACGGGTACTGTTCCAGAGCTCACGGGACGGCGAACAGCAGGTATACGTCGCGAACTTCGACCCGCACAGCAGCACGCTGGGCGATGCGCGCCAGGTGACGCATGCAGCGATGGGCGCCGATGCCGCGATGTGGTCCCCGGACGGCCAGGACATCCTGTACACCTCTTCGGTGTATCCGGAGTGCACTGGGCCGGACGAGGAGCGCTGCAATACCGAGCACGCGAAGGCGAAATCCGACAGCAAGGTGAAGGCGCAGATATTCACTCACTTGCTCTTTCGGCACTGGAACGCATTTACCGGCGAGCGGCGATCGCACCTTTTCCTGCAGCCGGTGAGCGGTGGACCGGCGCGCGACCTGAACCCCGGCGACGAGCACGATGTGCCACCATTTTCGCTGGGCGGTCCGGATGCGTATGCGTTTTCCCCCGACAGCAAAGAGCTGACCTTCGAAGAGAACACCGATCCGGTGCCGGCGATCTCCACGCATGTGGACCTGTGGACGCTGGACCTGACCAACCCGTCGGCGAAGCCGGTGAAGATTTCGACCAGCGCCGGCGGCAACTTCAGCCCTGCGTACTCGCCCGACGGGAAATACATTGCGTGGCGCTCGCAGGCGCGCGCCGGGTACGAGAGCGATCGTTTCCGCCTGGCGCTTTACGATCGCGCGACAAAGAAGATCACGCTGCCGATGGAGGACTTCGACCGATGGGTCGACGAGCTGGTGTGGGCGCCGGATTCGCAGAGTCTCTATTTCACGGCAGGGGACGAGGGCGAGGAGCCGATCTTCCAGCTCGATCTTGCATCCGGGCAGCGCAGTTATATCGCGCGGCGCGGCGAATACGGCGACCTGCACGTGACGCCAGACAACACGCACATGGTTGCCAGCCGCACCACGGTGCGCCGGCCGCCGGAGATCACGCTGCTGAACCTGACGGAGGAATCCTTTCCCCGGACGGCGCGCAGGGCAAAGCGACCAACACTGCATGTGCGCGATACTCGAAGCCGCCGTGTTCCGCTGGCAGAGCCCTCCGACGTGACGGAGCAGCCGCTGACACGGCTCAACCGAACCCTGCTGAGCCAACTGGATATTCCGGATATGGAGCACTACTGGTTCCATGGGTCGGGCGGCATGCGGGTCGAGGGCTTCCTCGTTCGGCCTCCGGGCTTCGATCCAGAAAAAAAGTATCCAGTAAAGTTTCTTATGCATGGCGGCCCGGAGGGTGCATGGGGTGATAGCTGGAGCTATCGCTGGAATGCCGAGCTGTTTGCGGCGGACGGTTACGCCGTCGTGATGGTGAACCCGCGCGGATCCACCGGATATGGGCAGGCCTTTGTAGACGGCGTCAATGGCGACTGGGGCGGACGTCCATACATCGACCTGATACGCGGGCTGGATGCGGCGGAGGCGCAGTTCCCTTTCCTGGACAAGACGCGCGAATGCGCACTGGGCGCGAGCTACGGCGGCTATATGGCGAACTGGATCCTGGGGCACACGGACCGCTTTCGCTGCATCGTCTCGCACGATGGCATGTTCAATCCGGTATCGGCATACGGAACAACGGACGAGCTCTGGTTCAACGAGTGGGAATTTCGCGGGATGCCGTGGACCAACCGGCTCACGTACCGCCGGTGGTCGCCGATGCTTTTTGCGCCGCGATTCAAGACGCCGACGCTGGTGGTGCACAGTCAACTGGATTACCGGCTGGATGTGAGTGAGGGCTATCAGCTCTTTACTACGCTGCAGCGGCTGGGTGTACCGTCGGAGATGCTGTATTTCCCCGACGAAGGCCATTGGGTGCTGAAGCCGCAGAACTCGCAGCTCTGGTACCAGACAGTGAATGCGTGGTGCGATCGCTGGACAAGTCCGAAGAAGTGATTGTGACGACATGGGCCTGAGCGATCGACCGAAGAAGCAGCGCGAACCATTGACGGAGGCGGCGCTGTTTGATTACGCAACGGCATCGCTTGGACGGCGTGCACAGACCGTGGCTGGGCTAAAGCGAAAGTTGCGGACCCGCGTGGAACCGGGTGACACGGGAGAACAGAAGATCAGCTCCGTAGTCAGAAAGCTGAAGGAATATGGCTTCCTCAACGACGCGAGTTTCGCAGCAGACTTTACGCGCCTGCGCCAGGAAAACGACAAGTTTGGCAGGCGTCGCGTGCAGCAAGGGCTGATGCAGAAGGGCGTGCACCCGGAGCTGGTCGCATCCACACTGGACGTCGCCTACGAGAATGTGAACGAAGAACAGTTGGCGCGCGCGTACATCGAGCGCAAGCGCATGATGCAGCCGAAGGACAAAAAAGAAGCGGCGCGTACCATGCGAAGGCTGATTGCAGCCGGCTTCACGCCGCCCACGGTCTTCAAGGTGCTGCGCAAATGGGTGCCGGATGAGGATTCGCTCGAAGGGCTGGATACCGGCGACGAACCGTAATCTCAGAAATGATAGATGATGTCACCGGCGGCCGTGAACTGAGTCTTCTTGTGCCCCAGATCAAATGCCGGCATATCGTATGCGTGCTCCAGCCGAAGCTCTGGACGAATCGTAATCGTCGATCCGATCCAGTGGTCGATGCCGACCAGATGCTCGCGTATATCGTGTCTTGTAGCCGGTACGCTGGCCGCGGATGTCATCGACATATTCGTTGCGGATGTTCAGCGAGTCATGGTGATGATTGAAATCCTTCTCCAGATAATTCACGATGGCCCAGTCGGGCGCGTAGCAGCGAAGCTGGCCGGGATTGCAGTACGCGCCATTGGCGCCAGTCTCGGGCGTGATGGGATTGGCGACATTCCCTGCAATGTTCGGAACATCGCGCTCATATTGATACCAGCCTTCCGTGGCGGTATGCCAGGACGCATTGATGTTGTGATACCAGGTCAGATAGTAGCCGTTGACATTGTTGTATGCATACTTCCCATCGTTGATCGCGTTTGCGCACAGATAGAGATTGTCGCCACCGGTGTTCCAATAGTATGACGCGCAGGCAGTTCCCGTGGGCTTGGCATCGTCGGTCCACGGCGCCGCCTCGCAGCCAGCTGAGACTCCGCCCTGCACCTGCCAGTGATTGCTGAGCTTGACGGTAGCGACCGCGCCAGATTGCGTATAGCAATCCACCGTGTACAACAGCGAATGGCTGTAGGTGTAGTTGTTCGGAGCAAGCTGCGCTTCGATATCCGGTAGCGAGATATACCGGCCAACCCGCAGGTTCATCCCTTTTGCGACATGAGGCAGCCACAGGTCCACATACAGCATGACCGGATCGTAGCCATAGGTATTGTTGCTGGAGAGCAACTGCTGGCTGAAGATGCCCTTTGCCGTGGTGTAGCGATAGTCAAGCCCGTAGAGCTGCGTGAAGCGAAAACCCCAATCGAAGTGATCGCGTTGCACCTCGTCGGGGAGGCGCTCAACGTACAGAGCGGCCTGATCCAACTGAACGGAGTTTGGGATGACATCGTAGGCAGTAGGCGCGTTCGCGTACTTGCCACGATTAGAGGTGCTGACGTTGAAGCCGCCATCAAACCAGCCGTAAACCTTGGTCCGCGATTTCGCTCCGTTGATTGCATTCATCAGCGGATACGTGTTGGTATCGGGCGCGCCGATGACTGGAGAACCGCCATAGGGCCAGTCTGCGAACGGAAAGGGTGGCGAGCTGACCGGCGCAGGCCATCCGGCGCGAGCAGGCGCTGGGCCGCTCGGCGCGGTGCCATGCCAGTCCTGCAGATACGTCTGGACGAGTGTGCGCCAGAAGCCGTCCGATGACGCCGGCTGCTGAGCCGTGCTCGCCTGTGGATCATCAGCCGCGAAAGCTGGAGCAAGAGAAAAGAGGAGCAATGCGACGAGAATTGCAAATGGTGTGACACATAACAGCGGTTTGTCCTTCCGCATAGTAAGCAGCGCTTCCTCCTTGGCCACGATCCGCTTTCAATCTATCGCCAATCCAGAACGACACCGATGAAGCCGAGCGAGAAAGGTATTAGAAGTGGGTAAGTCACGCGCGCAAGCTTCGCGAGCGGTAAGAAAGACGTAATGAGTTTGCGCGAAAGCTGTAAGTTGCGGCCATGGAAGGTATGCGCGAATCATGTGGCCGGCGGCGCTCCTCTTCCGCCGGGCGGCACGAACCGAATGTCGGTGGATTGTAGACTGAAATATATGCAAGTCCGTTCCGGCAACCAGATTCGCGAGATGTTCCTGAAGTTCTTCGAGGAGAAGGGGCACCGCCGTGTACATTCTTCCTCGCTTGTTCCCGCCAATGACCCGACGCTGCTCTTCACCAACGCGGGCATGAACCAGTTCAAGGACGTCTTCCTCGGTTTGGAGCATCGCGACTACAACAGGGCGACCACGTCGCAGAAATGCGTACGCGCGGGCGGTAAGCACAACGATCTGGAGAATGTCGGATTCACGCGTCGCCACCATACCTTCTTCGAGATGCTGGGCAACTTCAGCTTCGGCGACTACTTCAAGCGCGAAGCGATTGCGTATGCCTGGGAGCTGGTGACTTCAGAGAAGTGGTTCGGCCTTCCGAAGGACCGGCTGTACGTGACCATCTTCAAGGGGGAGGGCGGCGTCCCGCGCGATGCGGAGGCACACGCCTATTGGCTGGAGCAGGATGTACCCCAGGAGCGGATCTTCGAGATGGGGATGAAGGACAACTTTTGGCAGATGGGCGACACCGGCCCGTGCGGCCCATGCTCGGAGATCTTCTACGACATGGGCATCGAAGCATCGGAGACGCGGCAAAGACCTGCCCTTCGGCCAGGACGATGCGCGTTATGTCGAAATATGGAACCTGGTCTTCATGCAATTCGATCGCAGCGCGCAAGGAGAGCTGACACTGCTGCCGAAGCCTTCCATCGATACGGGCGCCGGCCTGGAGCGCGTGGCCGCGGTGTTGCAGAACAAAATCTCGAATTTCGAGACCGACTTGTTTGTGCCGCTGATCGAGAAGGCCGCCACGCTCACGCATACGAGGGGCGATCTCGTGGGCAATCCGTCCCTGCGCATCATTGCCGACCACGCGCGCGCCGCTACATTCCTTATCAGCGACGGCGTGCTGCCGGCGAACGAGGGACGCGGCTACGTGCTGCGCAAGATCCTGCGCCGCGGCATCCGGCATGGCCGTTTGCTGGGGCAGAATGAGCCGTTCATGCAGCAGATGGTGTATGCCGTGCGCGATGAGATGGCCGGAGCGTATCCGGAGCTGAAGGAGAGCGCTGACCGGGTCAGCAAGGTAGTGCTGGCGGAGGAGCGGCAGTTCGCGCGCGTGATGGAGACGGGACTTGCCAGGCTGGAGCAGGATTTCGCTCCGCTGCTGGCACAGAAGAATGAGCCGCGCGGTTGTGACATATCCGGGCGCGAAGGCGTTTCATCTTTACGAAACCTACGGCCTGCCGCTCGACTTCATGGTGGATGCGGCTCGCGACCAGGGCTTGGAATTCGACCTGACCGGCTTTGAAGCAGCGCGCGCAGAGGAGCAGGCGCGGGCACGCGCCTCGTGGAAGGGCGGCACCAAGGCATCTGCTAGCCCGGCGTATCGCGAACTGCCGAAGACTGGCTTTGAAGGCTACTCGCAGCTTGTTTCGACCAACTGTGAAGTGCTGGCCATTGTGCGCGACGGCGTGGGCGTGCCCGCGGCGGCGGCCGGTGAAGAGGTCGAGGTAGTGTTGGACCACACGTCTTTCTATGCCGACTCCGGCGGACAGGTGGGCGATCATGGCTGGCTGCGCTCGGACGATCACAACACCATCATCGCCGATGTACTGGGCTGCACGCAGCCGGTGCAGGGCGTGCGCGCGCATCGTGTGCGGTTGAAGCAGCCGCTCTCGCTCGCCATGCGCGTAGATACCGTAGTGGATGCGGAATTCCGCAATGCGACGCGGCGCAACCATACCGGCACGCATCTGCTGCACGCGGCGCTGCGCCAGGTGCTGGGCACGCATGTGAAGCAGGCCGGCTCGCTAGTCGCGCCATCGCGGCTGCGATTTGACTTCTCGCACTTCACCGCCGTCGCCGACGAGGAGCTGCAGGACATCGAGGACATGGTGAACCGCCAAGTGCTGGCCAACACCAAGGTGGAGACGCTGGTGGATGTGCCGATCGATGTCGCGGTGAACGAGTACAAGGCGATGGCACTCTTCGGCGAGAAGTATGGCGAGCGGGTGCGCGTGGTGAAGATCGGGGACTTTTCGACCGAGCTGTGCGGCGGCACGCACACGAGCGCAACAGGCGAGATCGGTCTGCTGAAGATGACCGGCGAATCGAGCGTATCGTCGGGCGTGCGGCGCGTCGAAGCGGTAAGCGGTATGGGCGCGCTTGACGAATTCCGCCGTGGGTACGAGGCTGCGCAGTTTGCAACGCATGTCGCCGGCGCGAGCGATGCTGCGCCCGCCGACGCGCTGCGCCAACGATTTAGCGCGCAGGAAGACGAGATCAAGCGGCTGCGGCGCGAGCTGGACCAGGCGCGAATGAAGTCGGCGGCGTCATCCGTTGCCTCGGCTGCGGATCAGGCGATCGAGGTCAAGGGCGTGAAGGTGCTGTCGCAGCGCGTAGCCGCGCTCGATCGCGGACAGATGCGCACGCTGGTCGATAATCTGCGTAACAAGCTCGGCTCCGGTGTCGTGGTGCTGGGCTCGGCGGCTGAGGACGGGAAAGTGGCGCTGATTGTTGGCGTGACAAAAGACCTGACGGCACGCCTGCAGGCGGGAAAGATCGTGGGGCTGATTGCACAGCATGTCGGCGGCTCCGGCGGTGGCCGGCCGGACCTGGCCGAGGCGGGTGGGAAGGATGCGACGCAGCTGGATGCCGCGCTTGCCGGCGCGCCCGAGGTGGTTGGCAACCTGCTCGGCTGACGCTCGCTCTCGGTGCTCTACATCGGCGACCTGGTACTGAAAAGGAGTCAAGGTTTCGCCGGTTCCAACTGTGGCATTCAGAGGGTGTTTAAGTAGGTATCCGCTCGTCTTCTTCGGAGCTTCGACGGTTGCCAGCCCACCTATAATGGGCGTGTTCTTGTGCGAATGCATTTCTCCTGAACGGCTGGCCGATCAGCCAGGTGGAATCAGCGTTTCATGAAAAAAGCTGCGTCCATTCCTCCGGCTAGCGGGTTCAGGCTCACAGGAGAGATGCGCGTCTCTCGTCGATCCTATGCCGGCACGACTCCTTTCCCCGTTTCGCTGCCGCCGCGGTGTACTTGCCGCCGCAGCCGGGATGGCGCTCGCGCTTTTAAGCTCGCCGGCTCTTGCCAGCCATCGGCACGTTACGCGCTCCAGACCAGCCGCGACCCTGACGCCATTTGCGCGAGCTGAACAGTTGCGCGATGCGCTTGAATCACGGGCGGAATCGTCGCGCACGCGCAGCGAGTATGCGCGTGTGCTCGATGCCTATCGCGCCGTCTACCACGGCAATCCCGCGGACCCGAAGGCGGCGGAATCAGTGAACATGGTTGCCGGCCTGCTATCGGAAGAAGGACGCATCTTCCACCAGGACAATACCCTGTTGGGCGCCGTGGGGCAGTTCGAGTTTCTGCGCACGCAATATCCGGCGAGCCCGTACCGGGCATCCGCGCTGCTGGCGGAGGCGACGATCTATCTGCACGACCTGCATGATCCGGTTGCCGCAAAGGCCGCCTACCTGAAGTTTCTAAATATCTATCCGCGAAATTCGCTGGCTGCGCAGGCACGGGCGGGACTGAAGGAAATCCAGCATCAGCAGCGGCAGAAAAGAGTCGGTGGAAACGCCGCGCGAGATCGCAGAGAACGCTTCTGAGGATCCGCCCTCGACCTCGTACTCAGCAGCGTCCCCTGCGATGACGAACACGCCTGTCCGAAACAGCAACACTGCGCACGCGAATGAGCTGACGGATGTGGCCCCCGAGACTGCTGCGAGAACCCAAGCACCCGGACCTTCGCCCGCGTTGCCCATGACCACGCCCGTAACAAAAACGACCGGGGATGCTGCCGAAGGCCAGCCGCTGCTGACCGGCGCGGTGCGGACTGCCGCGCAGCAGCACCACGGACAATTGCCGCTGGTCACGAATGTGCGCCACTGGTCGACGCCGGTGTACACGCGGGTCGCGATCGATTTGCAGGACCAGGTGGAGTACGAGGCGGCGCGCGTCCCCAATCCAGACCGCATCTACTTCGACCTGCATGGGACGCGGGTTGCGCCGGAGCTGATCGGCAAGATGGTGAATGTCACGGACAACGGATTCCTGGAGCGCATCCGTGTGGCGCAGTTCTCGAACAATGTGACGCGCGTCGTGCTGGATGTGAACCAGGTGACGGAATACTCGGCATTCTTTCTGCCGAATCCGTGGCGGCTCATCATCGATATTCATGGCGCGCGGCCAGGCAGTCAGCCGCAGCCGATAGCATCCGCGCCGCCGGCCCCGCGCGCTGCGCAACCAAACATCCGGCAACCGGAACCGGTGGCCACCAGCAGCGAAAGAAGCCGGCAGGCCACGCGGGAGCTGCGCGATATTGCAGCGGTGAGCACGCGCCCTGACCAAGTGAAGGCCACCAGCAAACCGACGACGGGGCCGATCGCGGCCAATGTTAGTGCGGCCAACGTGAATGGATCTTCCTATGGCGGGACTCCGGAGACGAACCGGAGGGCGCTGTCCAGTCCACCCGGCTCTTCTCCGGTACCCGGCGCGAGGAAGGGCGCTCATGCCCACACGCCGACCAGTGACGAAATGGCGGATGACGATGAGGATGACATCACAATTCCGAAGAGCACGGCGCACGAGGCCAGTTCTGCTCTTAATGGGCAGCGCTCACTGACACGCGCTCTGGGGCTGAAGATCGGCCGCATTGTGGTGGACGCCGGGCATGGCGGCCACGACACCGGAACGTTGGGGCCAGACGGGATTCGGGAGAAGGATGTAGTGCTTGACGTGGCGCTGCGGCTGGGCAAGTTGCTGCGCCAGCGCATGGGATCGGACGTGATCTATACCCGCGACGACGACACCTTTATCCCGCTCGAGCAACGTACCGCCATCGCGAACAAAGCGCAAGCGGATCTGTTCATCAGCGTGCACGCCAATTCCAGCTCCGATCCGACGGCGCGCGGCGTAGAAACCTACTACCTGAACTTCACTACGTCACCCGATGCGCTGGAGGTGGCGGCGCGTGAGAACGCGGTTTCCGATGAGTCGATCCATGAGCTCTCCGGCCTGGTGAAGAAGATCACGCTGAAGGACAAGATCGACGAGTCGCGGGAGTTTGCCGCCGATGTCGAAACGTCGCTTTATGCAGGGCTAGAGCGCGGCAATCCGGGGTTGCGCGATCGCGGCGTGAAAAAGGCGCCGTTCGTCGTGCTGATCGGCGCCAACATGCCTTCGATCCTGGCGGAAATCTCGTTCCTCACCAATCCTGACGACGCGACGCAGCTTCGCGACCCCGAATATCGGCAGCGCATCGCGGAATCGCTCTACCGCGGCGTAGCGAAGTACGTGAACGGGTTGAGCGGATTGCGGGTGGCACAGAACGGCAGCCGGATTGCCGGCAACTGAGCACCTCGCGACAGGGCGCATCCCGGCATATCCTCTCCTGTACACTGGTCGGTCATTCCTGCCGCAGAATTTATTTCTGGCTGTCGGAGTTTGCGCCCGTGACCTTCCGTTTCCGCACTGTTTCCCTTTGCCTCGTCATCGCTGCTATCGCCTCGGCTCTCGGCGCACAACAGACCAAGCCGCTCACTATTCAGGCCATCTTTACCGATCCCGGCTTTACAGCCGATGCGCCGAAGGGGATGGAGTGGGCGCCCGATGGGACGCGCATGACTTACCTGAACGGCAACGGCGATTTGATGGCGGCCAACGGCAGGGGCGAGACTAGCATGCTTGTGGCCAAGGAAAAGATCGGCAGCATGCACTCGAAAGCTGCAAGCGAGCAGGATATCGACCATCGCAGCCGCTACAACGAGGCCAGCTATATATGGGCGCCGGATTCGAAGCATCTGCTCTTCGATTCCAACGGCGCGCTCTTTCTCTATTCGCTGAAGGACGGCGTTGGCGTTGCGGTAGCGGAGACGGGGACGGCGAGCGGGGACGATCCGAAGTTCGCGCCGGACGGCAGCGCGGTGACTTACATACACAATCACGATTTGTACCTACGGCGGCTGCCATATACGCAGCAGACGATGAGGCTCACGAAATCGGAGGGATCCGCAACGCTGAACGGTGAGGTGGATTGGCTTTACCTTGAAGAGCTGGATGTGCGCAGCAACTACTTCTGGTCGCCGGACTCGAAGAGCGTTGCCTACCTGCAGATGAATGAAGCGTCCGTGCCGCAGTATCCGATTACGGACTGGATCCCAACCCACGCCACGGTCGAGATGCAGCGGTATCCCCAGCCGGGCGATCACAATCCGGCGGTGCGGGTGGGGGTGGTGGCTGTGAATTCCGGACGCACCAAATGGATGAACGTGCCCCTAACGGCCAGCGAGGACTATATTCCGCGCTTCGGCTGGATCAATGCACACACGGTTTGGATCGAGACGCTGACACGCGACCACCAGCATCGCAGGCTGTATTTCGCGGACGCGGACAAGGGCCGCACGCAACTGGTTCTGGACGAGAGCGACCCGACGTTCTTTGACGAGAACTACGATGTCACAATCAGCGGGCCAAACATCCTGTGGACAAGCTGGCGCGACGGGCACACGCAGATCTATCTCTACAACTTTGACGAGCGGAACCCGATGACAGGCCAAGCAAAGCTGGTGCGGCAGCTCACGAGCGGCGATGGCGAGGTCTCGTCCATCAAGACCATCGACCCGGCCAACAGCGTCGTTTATTACATCTCAAACGAGGGCGACCCGCGCGAGCAGCAGCTTTGGACAGTGAAGCTGGATGGCACGGAGAGGCAACAGCTCACAAAGGCGCACGGCGTGCACAAGCCGGAGTTCTCGCCGAACGGGCGAGAGTACGCGGACAACTTTTCCGACATCCAGACGCCGCCGACCGTCGGGATGTGCAGCGTGACGGGAACGGATTGCCATGTGTTCTGGCATCCGACGCTGAATCCCCAGTACACGCTGATGGCATCGCGCCAACTGACGCTGAAGGCGAGTGACGGAACGACGCTTTATGCGAGCCTGATGCTGCCCACGGGCGAGCATGCGAACGGCTCGGTGCCACTGATCAACAACCCTTACGGCGGCCCACATGCGCAGACGGTGCAGAATGCGTGGCAGGGGCGGGCGACGCTCTTCGACCAGGTGCTGGCGGAGCATGGCTTCGCAGTACTGCACGTGGACAACCGCGGAATGGGCGGGCGCGGACGCGACTTTGCGCAGGCGGCGTATCACAACTTCGGGCCCGTTCAGCTTCAGGACCAGCTTGCCGCGATTGACCAGGTGTTGGCGCAGTTCCCGGAGCTGGATGCCAAGCGGTTGGGCTGGTGGGGCTGGAGTTGGGGCGGCACCTTCACGCTGTATGCGATGACACATTCGGACCGCTTCAAGGCTGGGGTGTCGGTCGCGCCAGTGACGGATTGGCGAAATTACGACTCAACCTACACGGAGCGCTACATGAGCGAGCCCGCGCAGAATGCGGACCAGTATCGCGATTTCTCGGTCGTGACCAACGCGGACAAGCTAAAGGGACGCCTGCTGCTGGTGCACGGAACTGGCGACGACAATGTGCACATGGAGAATACGATCCAGTTCATCCAGAAGTTGATCGAGGCACAGCTGCCGTATGATTTGCAGCTCTATCCGCGCAAGACCCACTCCATCGCGGGAGCGGATGCGCGGACGCATCTCTATACGCGGATCCTGGCGCAGTTCCAGGCCTACCTGGAACAGCCGAGCAAATAGATATCCATGACCCATCCCGCAGAGAATGCAACGACGCCCAACCTGATTCGCGCACGCACGACGCTGGGCGATTTTGAAATCACCGTGTTGACCGACGGCACTTATTTCCTGGACGGCGGGGCGATGTTTGGCGTGGTGCCGAAGCCGCTTTGGGAGAAGCGCGCGCCGGCCGACGCGCAGAACCGTATCCTGCTGGGCACGAATACGGTGGTGGTGCGCACCGGCAAGCAGACAATCGCCATCGAGACCGGGATCGGCAACAAGCTGCCGGAGAAGCTGCGCGCGATCTACGACGCGAAGGCCCGGCTGCCGGAGAGTTTCCGCGAAGCGAGCATCCGGATGGAAGAGGTCGATGTAGTAATCAACTCGCATCTGCACTTCGATCACTGCGGATGGAACACCACGCTGCTCGACGGGCGCATCGTGCCGACATTCGCGAATGCACGCTACTTTGCGCATCGCGGCGAAGTGGAACACGGACATCTGCAGCTGGAGCGCGACGCCGTGAGCTACATCAGCGCGAATTACGATCCGCTGGTGGAGAGCGGGCAGATGTCGCTGCTATCGCTGGACGCGGGCGATGTGCAGGAGATTGTGCCGGGGATTTCGGTGGAGCTTTTTCCCGGCCACACGCACCAGTTGATGGCGGTGCACATTGAGTCCGGCGGCGAACATGCCTGCTATATCAGCGACCTATTGCCGACCAGTGCACATCTGGACGTTACCTGGGTATTGGGCTACGACCTAGACCCGCTACGCTGCATCGAGGAGCGTAAGCGCTTCTACAAGCGCGCGATACCCGAGAATTGGCTGGTGCTGTTCACGCACGACCACCACACGCCGATGGGCTATGTGAGTTGGAGCGACCGGGGCAAGCCGGTGCTCCGGCCGCGGGAGAGCTAACGAGGTCTCGTTGGTGCTGAATGAGCGCTCTTTTCGAGCGAAATTACGCTCCTGTCCCGGTACACTGAGACGCGCCCGGCTCGGTCCGGCCCTTTATCTGCGGCCACTCACATTCTGTTTGATGGATGCCGATGATGACTTCCCCGCCCGTTACAGACCGCATCCCCAAAACAGAGCGCGCTCATACGCTCAAAGCCGCGTCCATCATGGCGCTACTGCTGGTGCTCGCCGGGGTGATCGCGTGGTCGATGTGGCGGCGTGGGAAGATATTTCGCGGCGAGAATGGGGCGGCATGGGAGTATCAGCCGGCGAAGGCCGCCGACGCGATTCATCCAGCACCCGCGGCGAAGAGTGGCAAGGCCGCGAACGCGATCCCGCCGCCGAATACAGCTTCCCTCCCCGACCCGACGGCCGCCAATACACCCAACCTGACGAGTAAGTCGATAAGAAAGCCTAGTCCGGCGATACGACTGCCGCTGGCCCGCCCTATCCCGGAGGATGCGACGACGACGGAAGCTTCGCCGCGCCGGCACAAACGTCATCGCCGGGACATCCTGGGCCTGGGCAAGTTATGGCACTGGATCCGGCGGGACCGTCACAAGAATGCCGAGTAGATTCATCCTCCGCTATTTGTAACTAATGCTGCGATCTTTTGCCCGTCCGGTGAGCCGAGCCCGGTGCAGGGGTCCCATCCGGCCGCGGCTTTGTAGCTGCCGTTCGAGCCGGAAGTGATGTCGAAAAAAATTGCTTCACCGCCGGCGTAAAGCGCCGGATTGAGAAAGCCCGCATTACGGCCGGTCTGCTGGTTCACCAGCGCAATGAGCGCAGCCCACAGCGGTGCAACCGCGCTGGTGCCGCCAACTACCGCCGATTGTCCATCCACGAGAATCTGATAGCCGGTTGCCGGCGCGGCATCGCCGGAGACATCCGGCACGCCGCGGCCACCGCTGCCGCCCGTGGGCGCGGGAACTTTCGCTCCAGATTGCCAGGATGGCAAGGGAAAGTAGCTGGAGACACCACCGCCGGTCGCGCCGCCGCCCTGCGATTGATCGTTCCACACGGTTTCGGCAGAACGGGTGCCGTTCGAGATCGTGAGTGCGGTGCCCCCGCAGGCCAGCACATGCGGGCTGGAGGCGGGAAAGTCGACGTGGTTGGCGCCGTCCGAGACGCCGTCGCTGGAGCCGGAGTCGCCCGACGCGACCGTGATGGTGATGCCGAGCGCGGCAGCGGTGGAAAGGGTGTTGTCGAAGCTGGAAAGCGATGCCGTGTCCCACGACGACTCGGGGCCGCCCCAAGAGATGGAGATGACGGAGGGCTTGTTGGTGGTGTCGTGAATGGCGGCGGAGATGGCGTCCTGAAATCCCTGATTGGTGTTGGGCGCGAAGTAGACGGCGATGCGGGCGCCGGGCGCTATCGAGCCAGAAACCTGGATATCGAGCGCGACTTCGCCGTCGGGGCCGTTGGGATCGCCGGGCGAGTTTGTGCCACCATCAACGGGAACGGCGACGACGGTGGGCGGCGTGATACCGAGCTGGCTAAAGTAGGTCTCGATATCGGAAGATTCGTAACCGCCGCCGAGTTCAATGAGCGCGATGCACTGGCCTGCACCGTTGACGCCGGCGGGATAGTCGTATGCCTTCGCCACCTGCGGAGGGGTGAAGCTGACCTGCGCGGCGTTGGGGTTGGCGAAGACGATCTGGCTGAGCCAACGGATATGCGGGTGCGCGATGGGGCGCGTGTCGAGCCCGAGCACGGTTTCGATGACGCCGGATTCCGGCTCCGGCACGGACACTGTTCCGGTGAGGGCGTGGAAGTAGCGGCCGGAAGGTGGTGGCGCGGTGTACTCGTAGTCGTTGAGTTGGACGCCGAAGGTCTGCTCCAACTGTTGCGCCGTGCCGCGCAGCCAGACGCGCCGGCCCGCGCGGTCTTCATGCACCAGCGTCAGACCGTGACGGGCTGCCAGCGTGCGTACCTGCTCGATGGCCTGCGTCGTGGCGCCATGCGTGTTGAGATATTCCTCGCGGGAGAGTTGGCGGCCCTTCAGCGCTGCGATATCGAGCGGCTGCGCTCGTTTGAGGATGACGGTCACGGTGATCTGCTGCGTGGGAGAGGTCTTCCCGACATGACGGCAGTTGCGCGGCGCGGGATGATTGCTGTTGGGAAGGGGGACGAGACGCACCTGACGGTCGGGGGACATGAGCGCTCCTTGTATTGAATGATGTCACTTTATAGATGCCGGTTTGCCGTCCGGAGCTACTTCGGCGCGAGGATGCGATCGCCATCACTGGGCGGCTGGGAGATGACGAGGAAGTGTGCATCCTGTGTGCCGCGGTTGAAGACCTGATGCGGCGTTTCAGCGGAGACCGTCAGGCCGGTGTTCGGCGCGAGCCGGTGTTCTTCCACGTTGAGCTCAATGGTGAGTTCGCCTGCGAGCACGTAGAAGAATTGCGTGGTGCGGTGGTGGAGGTGGCGTAACTCGGCGGTGCCGGGCGGCATGCGCTCTTCGATGACGCTGAGACATGCGGAACGATGGAGATGCCAGCCATCGCATAGGTGCTCGCTGATGGCGCTGGGCCAGGTGTAGTGCTCAGCGTCGCGGGTGCTGACATTTTTCATTGCGGCGGCTTCCTGCCATCGATCGACGTTGAGACGATAGCGTACACCAACCAAGCCGGGTGACCCCAAAGTCGCCTTTTCGTCCCGAATAAGCCCGGCAACCTTGCAAACGCAAGCGATTTCACTATCTTTATCTGTAGTGGTCGGCGGAAGTTTTCCGCCGTTACACAAACGATTCTTCTACATGGAGACGTGACATGCGACGGCGGGATTTTGTGAAGGCGGTGGTTGCCGCCTCAGTGAGTGCGCGCTCGATGCTGGGACAGAATGCGCCGGCCTCGGTGGCACCGTCGGCGCCACCGCCGATTCCTCCGAAGGCAGCGCCCTTGCCCGCGCCGGGGCCGGTGCCCTGGATGCGCGGTCTGATGGAGGCCAAGGCGCTGCCGATGACACCGCTGGTGCCGGACGCCGTGGCGCACACGCAGACGCGCTTTTTTACGCGGCAGCAGTTTGCCACGCTGCGGCAGCTCTGCGAGGTGTTGATGCCGCCGCTAAAGAACGCGCCCGGAGCGCTGGACGCTGGCGTGCCGGAGTTTCTGGATTTCCTGATCTCGGCGTCTCCTACGGACCGGCAGAAGATGTACCTCGACGGCCTGGACCGGCTGAATGCCGAATCGAAGAAGCAATTTGACATTCCGTTCGCCGGAGTGAATCCGCAACAGGCAGACGCACTGATCCGGCCGTGGCTGCGGACGTGGATGACCGATCATCCGCCGAACGATCCATACGAGCGATTCATCAACCTGGCGCACAGCGACATCCGCACGGCAACGATTAACTCCAAGCCATGGAGCGACTCGCTTCCTTCGGAGGACGACCGCCGCATGGAAGAGGGGCTGTACTGGTACCCGGTGGATCCTGACATGCGACGTGTCGACCGGCGAAAGTGCTTCATAGAGGGCTCAACGAAGAATGCTGGATGAAGTCGACGTACTGATTATTGGCTCCGGCCATTCCGGTGGCATGGCTGCGAAGGTGCTCACCGAAAAAGGTATCTCCTGCGTGATGCTGAACGCGGGGCCGGTGGCCGACATACGCAAAGACACCGAGCTGCGGCAGGCATTCACGCTGCCCTATCGCGGATTCAAGGCTCCCGACAAGGTGCCGCACGTCTTCCAGGCGAATGAGTTCAACGCGAACACGTGGGTGGATGAACAGGAAGTCCCCTACACATGCCCGCCGGCGAGCCCTTACAACTGGGTGCGGGTGCGCCTGTTCGGCGGCCGATCACTCTTCTGGTCGCGGCAATCTTTCCGGCTGAGCGATTACGAGCTCAAGGCGAAGTCGCACGACGGCTTCGGCGACGACTGGCCGATCAGCCTCGCCGACCTGGCGCCGTATTACTCGCGGGTGGAAGAGATCTTCCGCGTCGAAGGCGTGCCTTACGGGATGCCGCAGTTTCCGGACGGCAACTTCGTACCGCCGGAAGAACCCTGGTGCGTTGCGATGGACCGCTTTCGCGACGCAGGCAAGCCGCTGGGTGTACCGGTATGCCGACAGCGCCGATCTCTCGGTATCAACGGCCTCGCCAGCTCCATCAATTTGCTGCTGCCGGATGCCTTCGAGACGGGAAAGCTGCAGGCGATTCCGAATGTCGTTGTGCGCGAGCTGCGCGTGAATCCAGCAACCGGCCTGGTGCGGGAGGTGCATTTTGTCGACCGCATCTCGCGCCGGGAGATGTCGATCAAAGCGCGCGTGGTGGTGCTGGCGGCGGGAACGCTCGAAAGCACGCGACTACTGCTGAACTCGAATATCGCCAACTCAAGCGGCGTCATGGGCCACTACCTGATCGATCAGATTTACGGCGCGGGCATCGTCTGTTCCGTGCCCGAAGCGCGCGATGGCAGGAGCACGCGCGAGTTGATGGAGGGCGCTGCGATCATTCCCCGCTTCCGCAACCTCCAGACCAGGGAGAAGAATTTTCTGCGCGGTTATGCGCTGAATGTGTCGAGCAGCACGCATCCGATGGGTCCGCAGAACTTCGCCGCGTATGGAAAAGAACTCGAAGAAAAGCTGGAGAGCTACAGCGGCAGTGGTTTTTATGCTGGCATCATGGGCGAGGTATTGGCGCACGACGAACATCGTGTCACGATCGACAAACATCAGGTGGATGCGTGGGGTATCCCGGTGCTGCATATCGACACGCGCTACACGGACAACGAGTTCAACATGGCGCGCGATGCGGTGGACACGAGCGTCGAGATGGCGCAGCACGCCGGCTTCGAAGTACTGGCGAAAAACTACGAGCCGAATCCCCCGGGCTACAGCATCCATGAGCTGGGCACCTGCCGGATGGGCGACGACCCAAAAACGAGCGTGCTGAACAAGTGGTGCCAGAGCCACGACATCAAGAACCTCTTCGTGGTGGACGGCAGCAGCTTCGTAAGCTCGGGATGGCAGAACCCGACGATGACGATTCTGGCGCTGGCGATGCGGTCGTCGGAATACCTGGCCGAGCAAATGCGGCTGGGGATCGTCTAGTCGCTACGGAGTGATGGGCGATCTGTAGTCTCTTTCGAGATCGATTGACCGAAGCAAACGAGGTCGCCATCGGGAGCGAGAACCAGTAACTCGCGCTGTCCATAAGTCTTGTTCGCGGGACCGTGAACGTCGCCCGGCGGTAGCTCGTCGAGCTTCGGCTTCAATTCCGCATAAAGCGCATCGACATCGCGCACATCGAAGTAGTACCGGAAATTGCGGACACCCCGCGGTGCATCTGCGGCATTTTCGCGTCCCCAGATGCGTATGCCACACCCTTCGCGATCCAGATATGCGTAGTCGCGGACGTGGACATATTCCTGGAAGCCGAGCAGGTCACGGAAGAACTCCACGGCAGCCTCGAACCTCGATAGAGGAATGTGCATAAAGGACGTGGTCTGGATGAAGTTCTTCGGCATATAGATCCGTCTACAGCGGGATGTTGCCGTGCTTCCGTGGCGGGTTCGAGTCGCGCTTGCCGTCGAGCATTTCTAATGCGCGGATGAGCCGGCGGCGGGTTTCGCGGGGGCGGATGACGGCGTCGATGTAGCCGCGCTCGGCAGCGATGTATGGATTGGCGAAGCGCTCGCGGAATTCGGCGACACGCTCTTTCCGCGCTTCGGCCAGTACCTCGGCCTTACGCTCTTCGCTGAGCTCGCCTTCCTTCGCTTCCGCCGCACGCAGGGCCTGCGCCAACTCCCGGCCGTAGACGATGTTGACCGCGCCCTCCGCGCCCATCACCGCGATCTCCGCAGTGGGCCAAGCAAAGTTGGCATCGGTGCGGATGTGTTTGGAGCTCATGACGCAGTAGGCACCTCCGTAGGCCTTGCGCGTGATGACCAGCAGCTTGGGCACGGTGGCTTCAGCGAAGGCGTACAGCAATTTCGCGCCGTGGCGGATGATGCCGCGGTGCTCCTGCTCGGTGCCGGGCAGGAAGCCGGGCACATCTTCCAGCGTGACCAGCGGGATATTGAAGGCGTCGCAGAAGCGCACGAATCGCGCCGCCTTGGTGGAGGCATCGATGTCGAGCACGCCGGCGAGGAATGCCGGCTGGTTGGCGACGACGCCGATGGAGCGGCCGTTGAGGCGCGCGAAGCCGATGACGATGTTGCGCGCAAAGTGTTCCTGCACCTCGAAAAAGTAGCCGTCGTCAACGACGCGAGTGATGACGTCCTTGATGTCATAGGGCTGCGAGGGATCAGCCGGCACGATGGTATCCAGCCGTGTGTCCTCACGATCAGCGGGATCCGAGGTGGCGCGGCGAGGCGGCGGATCGAGATTGTTCGCGGGCAGGAAGCTGAAGAGCTCGCGCAGCATGGCGAGGCACTCCTGATCGTCGTGGGCAAGGAAATGCGCGACGCCGGAGACCTCGTTGTGCGTGGCGGCACCACCCAGCTCTTCCTTGGAAACTTCTTCGTGCGTAACGGTGCGGATAACATCCGGGCCGGTGACGAACATATGGGCGGTCTTGTCGACCATGAGGATGAAATCGGTGATGGCGGGCGAGTAGACCGCGCCACCGGCGCAAGGGCCCATCACCGCGGAGAGTTGCGGGACGACGCCCGAGGCGAGCGTGTTGCGCAGGAAAATGTCGGCGTAGCCAGCGAGCGAGACGACGCCCTCTTGGATGCGCGCGCCACCGGAGTCGTTCAGCCCGATGATGGGCGCGCCGACACGCATCGCGGAATCCATGATCTTGACGATCTTGGCGGCGTTGGTCTCAGAAAGCGAGCCGCCGAAGACGGTGAAGTCCTGCGCATAGACGAAGACGGTGCGACCGTCGATGGTGCCGTAGCCGGTAATGAAGCCGTCGCCGGGGATGCGTTGCTTATCCATGCCGAAATCGGTGGCGCGATGGGTGACGAACTTGTCCGTCTCCTCGAAGGTGCCGGGATCAAGCAGCAGCTCGACACGCTCGCGTGCGGAGAGCTTGCCGGCCTTGTGCTGACGCTCGCGACGTTCGGCGCCACCGGCCTCCTCGGCCAGGGCATGGCGGCGTTCCAGTTCAGCAAGCGAGGCGGCGTGGGGATGGGAGGAATGGGAATCGTTCATGCGAAACGAATTATAGGTCTCGTCGTGCATGCAGAGCGGCTGCGACGCGAGGCGCTCGCTCTATTCGACGCCAATGGCAGGTTTGATGATCAGAGAGGCGGGTTTAGAGGATCCCTTTAGGTCTATACCCGCTGGCATTCATTTCTGTACCGAATCGTGGATAGCCGCTTCAAGATTTCATATTGCTTTTATGCTCGTTCGTCATTCGTTCTGAAATGCGGGATGGCCGTCACGAAATGATGTTCGTTCACAGTTGCCCTTCACTGGCCTGGATCTTGCTTATATCTGCAAGCAGAGCAAAGAGACCTGCGAGGTGCGGCGGCAACATTTCCTCGCTGCGCGGGTGTGGGGGAGAATCATGCAAATTTGCATCAGAAGCATTTGCCGGAAAACAGCCTTTGCAGCCGCTTTGGGTCTCATGGCGGGTCTGATCTCGCTGCCAACGGCGGTTGCCCAGACCTCGACGACTGGATCGATCAACGGAACGGTCACTGACTCGAGCGGCGCAGCAGTCCCCGGTGCCGTCGTTGTGTTAAAGGACACCGCGACGGGCGCGGTCATCAATCTGACGACGAATGCGGAGGGGCGATTTACCGCACCTTTTCTGAAACCGGACACTTTCAATGTCTCGGCTTCGGCGGCCGGATTTCAGTCCAATACAACCAGCATTCAGATCCTGACCGGACAGCAGTCAGCCGTCAATATCGTCGTGTCGCCCAGTACGAGCACACAAACCGTTCAGGTGAACGCCAACGATGCTCAGTTGATCGATACGCAAACGGCGAACCTGACGACGACGTTTACAACGCAGCAATTCCAGAATCTGCCGGCGCCGGGCGGAGATATCACAACCATCGCTTACACCGTGCCTGGTGTGGTGGTGGGCGCGGGTACGACAGGATTTGGCAGCTTTACCTCGGACGGACTCCCTGGGCTTTCGAATCTGGTGGTGATTGATGGCGCCGACTACAACGTCGGACTGTATGGTGGACTAGCTTTTTCAGGCTCTTCGAACCTGACGATCGGGCAGCAAGAGATCGCGCAAGCGGCCGTCGTGCAGAACGGCTATAGCGTGCAGTATGGACGCCAGGCCGGAGTGATTGAGACCTACGCTACGAAATCAGGTGCCAACCGTTTTCACGGATTGGCCCAGTGGCAATACAACAGCTCCGGGCTGAACGCGAACGACTTTTTCAACAAGCAGCAAGGCGGTTCCCGCCCCAAAGCGGTTTCCAACCAATACGCCGCCCAGATCGGCGGGCCGATTAAGCGCGACAAGCTATTCTTCTTCGCCGACACGGAGGGAATCCGATATATCGAGCCAATCGTCTCCTTTATCAACCTGCCTTCGCAGACGCTCGAAAGCAGCATACTGGCCAATCCCGGCATCACCCCCGGAAGCAAGAACCTGTATAGCGCGATGTTCAAAGGCGCCGCGGCAGGGGGAGCTTATGCAAAGACCGTTCCGGTGACTACCGGCCCCGGTGCTCTGCAGGATTCTTCCGGAACTTTCGGGTGCGGGCCTTCCGTCGACAGTAAGGGGAACCCTCTAGGAGGACTAGCCGGAACACCGGACTATGCCACAGGCGGAACGTTGGGCACGAGTGCCGCGGAAAGCTGTATTAACTCGGGATTTCTCAGCTCTGTTGCTCTCAACCGGGAGTGGCTGGCGGCCGGAAGGCTTGACTGGAACATCAACGACAGGCACCGGATCTTCTTCCGCGTGACGGATGATCAGGGCAACCAGCCTACGTATGTGAGCCTGATAAATCCGAACTGGAGCATGGTCAGCAATCAGCCGGGTTGGACCGGACAGCTCAACGATACATACACGTTCACTCCGAACCTAACCAATCAGTTTCTTGCAGCAGCCGTTTATTACAGCGGAATTTTCCAGCCGCCAAGCCTGCAGGCCGGGCTTGCCGCGTCTCCCACAGAGTTCGATCAAGGCACCAGCGGGGGAACGAACCTGACGCCGGGTATAGGGCAAAGCACGTTCTTCACCGGATCCACGACCCTGGGCGCGCCGTGGGTCGACTTTCCCGGCGGCGTGAACGCCACGCAGTACCAGGCGGTCGACAATGTTTCCTGGATCAAGGGAAACCACAGCCTCAAATTCGGGTTCGATTTCAAGCGATTCCTCACCACAGATATCAGCCTGCAGACAGCTGCTTATGGCGGCGACTACATCTTCGGCGGCATAGCCGATGAGGCCGGAGGCTCTCTGCCCGGAGGCGCCGGTTCCATATTCCTGCAGTCATTTCCCGCCTTCGGCAATATTCACAGCGCTTTCTATAACTTCGGTATATTTGCGCAAGATGAGTGGAAGGTCCTGCCGAACCTGGTGCTCGACTTCGGCCTTCGCGTCGATCGCAATGGAAACCCGACTTGCGACGAAAACTGCTATTCGCGTTACCAGGGAGGTTTCCCCAGTACTTCGGCAAGTCTTGATACTCCTTACAACGCCACTCTTTCGACCGGACATAGCAATCTATTCCCATCCATCGAAAAGGCTGTGGTGCAGCCGCGCTTCGGGTTCAATCTGGATGTTCATGGCGACGGAAAGACAGTCGTCCGCGGCGGGATCGGGCTATTCGCCGATAACTTCCCTGCCTTAATCGCAGAGCAGACTTTCCTGTCCTTTCCCAACAGTTACACTGCGTTCGTACCGAACGGCACAGTCGCCCAGGATGGGGGAAGCGCCTTCGCCTTCGCACAAGGATCCGCGCAGGCGGTGTTGCACGGCTTCTCGCAGGGCGCCACCTTCAATCAGATAACAAATGAGCTGGCCCAACAAGGCATACCGTTCCTGGCGCCAAACTACACGACGACCCCGCACGACTTTCATGGCGCTCGATATCTTGAATTCAGCATGCAGGTGCAGAGGGAGATCACTCCAACGGATGCGGTGATTGTTTCCTACGCGGGCAATCATGGGTATAACTTGTTCGTTGCGAACAATCACCTGAATCAGAACTTCGGCCCAAATTTCACATCTTTCCAGGGGCTGCCGGCAACGTCGCCGGATCCACGCTTCGGACAAGTCTCGAGTTTCAGCAACGATGCGATCGCAAACTATAACGGAGTTTCGTTGCAATACAAGCACATTGACCACAGCGGGCTGACAACCGATATTGCTTACACGTATTCGCATTCTCTAGACGACATTTCCAATGGCGGCAATTCACAGCTGCCATATAGCAATGGCTCTCTGAGGTTCCAGGTGACGCCGGGGCTGCCATCCACGCTTATGTATTCCAGCTCCGACTACGACATCCGGCACAACTTTGTGATGGACCTGGTCTATGCAGAGCCGCATCGCTTCAGCAACAAGATAGTGAATTCCGTGGCGGCGGGATGGACGGCCGGCGCGAAGGCATACTGGCGCTCGGGAGAACCGTTCAGCGTGCTCAACGCAAGCGCCGGCGCAGCGCTTGGTGCGAGTGGAAGCGGCGGTTCCGTTGTGCTCGCGCAAGTGCTAAACAACAATTTCAACCATTCCTGCACTTCTTACCACCATCCTTGTTTCCAGGAGCCTGGCATCTTTAATGGAGCGGCAACACAGAACGTCTTCGGGAATGTCCCTCGCAATTCGTTCCGCGGACCGCACTTTTCCGACGTCGATATGACCCTCTTCAAGGACGTTTACAAGAAGGAGTCTTTAGCTTTCCAGATCGGCGCACAGGCATACAACACGTTCAACCATGTGAACTTCGCGCAGCCGAACAACAATGCCTCGTCGACAACCCTGGGCAGCATTTCCGGGGACATCAATGCGCCCACCAGCCCGTATGGATCGAGCCAGCAGTCGACTGTTTCCGGGCGCGTGGTTGTGGTCCAGGGGCGTCTTGTCTTCTGAAAGAGGCGGGTTATAACTGCGGAACCGAAAGCCGGGAGCGCATCAAAACCACAGGGCGGCCGTTTAAACGGCCGCCCTGTGGTGAGTGCAATCAGCTAAGAGACGTGCCGATGAAAGAGGTCGTCCTTTTCGCGGCAGGGCGAGCAGAGGGCACTAACTCCGCAGCCAAACAGCAGGGCCGCGCCCACAGTGACGAGTATGGCCGGCAGATACGCTTCCAGGTGCGAGAGCCAATGAGCAACGATGGAAAAATCGGTGGTTAGCATCGAACTCACTCCGCGTCGGTGGTGATATAGAACCGGAAACTCGTTATTTGGTTGCTGTCGGGTACAGAATAACCTTGTTTGCTACTTGACAGCCCGTCCCCAAACGGGGCAAGGGCGGTCCCTCAATACGCGCAGACGAGAGTAACCCGGCAAATGATCGTTTGGGAAGCACTTCTTCTACTATGACTTAGCGGCAATTCCCACTCCCGGAATATCGCCCGGTTTTCCACCGGTTTGCCGCGTTCGCCACGGCGGCAGCAGAATCGATGTGCGTGACAACGCCGATACACAATCCGGCTTCCGCGGCAGATGGAGAGCCCCGGCTGCGATGGCTATTTCTTGACCTGAACTCTTACTTCGCCTCGGTAGAGCAGGAGCTCGTGCCCAGCCTGCGGGGGCGGCCCGTGGCGGTGGTTCCCGTCGTGGCGGATACAACGTGCTGCATCGCGGCCAGCTATGAGGCCAAGGCCTTTGGTGTCAAGACGGGCACGCAGGTAGGCGAGGCGAAGCGCCTATGCCCCGGTATTGAGCTGGTGGAGGGCCGCCACGAGCTGTACGTGCAATATCACAACCGTATTGTGGAGGCAGTCGAGTCAGTGGTGCCCGTGTCGTCGGTCATGTCGATTGACGAGATGGCCTGCCGCCTGGTCGGCCGAGAGCAGCCGTTGCTTGCCGCGCTTGAGCTGGGGCAACGGGTGAAGGCGAAGATCCGCGACACGGTGGGATCGACGCTGCGCTGCTCGATTGGCCTCGCACCGAACCGGTATCTCTCAAAGGTAGCCAGTGACATGGAGAAGCCCGACGGGCTGGTGGCGCTGACGCCGGACATTCTGGAGGCGGCCCTGATGCGGCTGACGCCACGTGATCTGCCGGGCATTGGCCCGCGCATGGAGGCGCGGCTGCACCAAGCCGGCATCCGGACCATGCAGCAGTTGTGGGCGCTCGACCGCGACGGGATGAATCGGCTGTGGGGCGGCATGGGCGGCGACAAACTGTGGCACTGGCTGCGCGGCGAGGACTTTGAAGATGAGGAACTGGAGCATGCGAAGTCGATCGGCAACAGCCATGTGCTTGCGCCGGAGCTACGCACGCCGGAGGGCGCGTACGCCGTCGTCAGCAAGCTGCTGCACAAGACGGCGATGCGGCTCAGAACGGCGAATCTGTGGGCGTCGAATTTACGGCTGAGCGCAAAGTTCGCTGTGCCGAAGGATGTGTCAGCGCGGCAGCACAACTCGGGCATCCCGCAGCTTGCATGGTCACAGAGTTTGTCGCTGGTGGAATGCCAGGACAACCAAACGCTGACCGAAGGACTGAAGAAGCTATGGGCAAAGATGCCAACGGGGCGGAATTACTCCAAGCCCTTCTACGTTGGAGTAACGCTCAACAACCTGGTGCCCGATCATCTGCACACACTCGATCTATTTGCCGGACAGGACGCAGCGGTGCGGCGCACAAACCTGTCGAAGACGATGGACTCGATCAACAAGAAGCACGGGACAACGATGCTGTTCTACGCAAGCATGTTGCCGGCTGGCACTGCGGCGCCGACACGGATCGCCTTCACCAGTATTCCGGATTTGTTTTGAGGTGTTGGTTCCAATTCGCGGATTATCCGTCAGCTGGACACTGTACTGCCGACGATTTGGCGTGGGCTATCGGCATTGTCTCTTCCTGTTCCGAATTTCAGAGACATGGCTGCGGCGATGGCGAGCAGGCCAAGAAGGATGAGGGGCAGTTCTACCATCAGCGCCGCCGCCAGTCCGCCAAGAAAGCCTGAAAGAGCTTCCGCACCAACCTGCAGGGCCTGATTGTTGCCCATGACCCTCCCTTGTTCCGTCTCAGTCGCCGCTCTTGAGAGCAACGTGGCGCATGCGGGCAGACATAGCGCCAACGCGCCTGAGGTCAGAAACAGAGTGACCCAGAGCGCGCCAGCCGGACGAAAGACTACTACCCCGATCATGAATACGCCCGTCAGGGTAGCAGACCAGATGGCGAGCGCCTTCGTGCTTACGCGGGCAGCGAGAAAGCCGGTCAACCAGAGGTTCGCGATCACGATGGGGACACCGACCCAGGCGATCAACTCGGAAACCCGCGATACCTCAAGGTGAAAATGGCCCACCAGATACATGGGGTAGCAGCGAAAGAAGCCGAAAATAGCGAAGTAGAAGAAAAAGTTCAGCCAATAGATGCCGCGCAGCCGGCGATCGATGACCACGCCTTTTAGATTTGTGAACGCCTGCGTAAAGCTCACTGAGGAGCGAGCCGCAGTTGGGTGGGTTTCCCGGAAAAACACCGCCGTGGCTGCCGTGATGATCAGAAGCAGAAGCAGCACCGCCGCGAACGGGGTCGCGTCATTGAACCATGGAACGAGCTCCGGATCGGCCAGCTTGCCGCCCACGAGGGGGCCAATAATATAGGCCGCACTGACGCTCATGTAGATGTAACCGAAGAATCGGCTCCGCTCTTCCGGCCTGACCACATCGGCAATCGCGCTCTGCGCGGCGACAATGTTCGCTTCTGCCGTGCCCGCAAGCAGCGAGGCTATGGCAAGCAGGGCAAAGCTGCGAGCGCTCAACGCTAGCACGATCAACGCGTAACAGACGGTCGTGACTGCCAGTGAGACAAGAAGGACTGGCTTGCGTCCAAAACGATCCGATAGCGAACCAATAACCGGGGATCCAACAAATTGACCTAGCGGGTAAAGACAGAGCAAAAAGCTAAGCAGCACGATGCGCTTACTCATCGCCGTCCCAGCAGCAAGCAACAAGTTGTGGTTGCTCATCAATGCCGGCGTCAGAACAGTAATCATTAGGCTGTAGCCGACAAAGCCGACAAAAATGACAACGTAAAGAGGAAGGAAAGAGGCCAGGGGATCCATCCCGTTTTCGGTTCGCGTTTTCTTACTTCGATCGGAATCTTTTTTCATAGATGGCAGCCAGTCATCCGCCAACGGCACCCGGTTCTGTACGGCATATCACTGTACGTGGCCACCATTTATATAGGCTCTCCGGGGCGGCAGTATACCGAACGGTCCTGACTTGCCGGCTGCAGCGATTTATGCTGGCGCGTGGAGGTTTTGGATGGCGAAGACGCTGGCCAATGCTCGTGACCGCGAGGAGATCGAGCGGCGTTTTGTCGCGCTGACGTCGAACTCGATGCGACGGTGGGGATCTATGTCCGTCGGCGGCATGTTGTGCCATGTCGACGACAGCTACCAGGTCGTGATGGGCGAGCGGCCGTTTTCGTGCACGAAGCTGGCGATTCCGGGGGGGATGGCGAAGTTTTTTGCACTGCGTTCGCCCATGCGCTGGCCGCGCAACCTGAAGACTGGCGATTCGGTGCGGCAGGGCGGGGGCGGAACGCCGGCGGTGGAGTTTGCGCGGGACCGCGCGCGTCTGCTTGAGACGCTGGCCCGCTTTTACGCGAGCACGACGCTGATCACCATCCATCCGTTCTTCGGCACCATGTCAAGCGCGGACTGGATGCGCTGGGGCTATCTGCACGCCGATCATCACCTGCGCCAATTCAGCGCGAATGACCAGGAGAATATCGCGGGCGGCTCGCGCCATCACCTAGCGGTCTCCTGCATCTGGGTCATGCACGCACCTTCTGGACCGCGTATGAGCGGACGCGCGACGCGAGCGGCGTACTCGTCTTTCGCAATGAAGATTTAGACACGCAACGTTCGCGTGCCGACTATGCGGCGGCGATGCTGGATGACCTGCGGTGGCTGGGGATCGAGTGGCAGGAGGGCCCCGATGTGGGTGGACCGTTCGCTCCCTATCGGCAGAGTGAGCGATATGCGCTCTATCTCGCGGCCTGGGAGCGGCTGCGATTGGGCGGATCGATCTATCCGTGTACGTGCAGCCGGCGCGAGTTGGCGGCAGCCGTGAGCGCTCCGCATGAAGATCAAGATGAAGATAACGAGCCGCTGTATTCGGGTCGCTGTCGGCCTTCTGTTGCTGCTGTGGCCCAGGCGCGTGAGCCGGCGGGGGTGAACTGGCGATTTCGTATCCCGGACGGTGGGACGGTTGACTTCGAGGATTCGGGCATGGGCGCGCGGAGTTACATAGCCGGGCGCGATTTCGGCGATTTCGTGGTGTGGCGGCGCGACGATATGCCCGCGTATCAGCTTGCCTGTGTGGTGGATGATGCCGCCATGCAGATCACGGAGGTGGTGCGCGGCGCGGACCTGCTGAAGTCAACAGCGCGGCAGATATTGCTGTATCGCGCGCTGGGTCTTACGCCGCCCAAGTGGCATCACTGCCCGCTGCTGCGGGATGCAGCCGGCGAGCGGCTGGCCAAGCGGACCGACGCGCTGAGTTTGCGCGCGCTGCGCGAGCGCGGGATGACTCCGGCAGAGGTGCGGGCGATGTGGCGTCTGCAGGAATGACGATTTTGCGCGATGATTGCTTGACGCGCCGGGCGGAGGAAAGCGGATCGTTCCACTTGCTCCGGTCGCGATGACGATGCTGCGAGAAGGCGGTTTTATGCATATGCGATGTTTTCGGTTTCGTATTTTTGTGTCGCTGGCGATATTTGCGGGTCTTGTCGCTATTGGCTCTGTTGCCCGCGCTCAAGAGCGTCCGAAGATCACGGGCATCTCGCACATGGCCGTCTACGCCAGCGATCCGGTGGCAGCGGAGCACTTCTACGCGGACGAGCTTGGGGCGACGAAGGAGCCCGATGCGGAGAATCCGCAGGGGACCGTCTATCGACTCAGCGAGCAGCAGTTCATCGAGGTGCTGCCGCTGCCGGCCCAGCACTCCATCAGCCGGATGGACCATGTTGCCTTTGAGACCACCGATGCCGCCGCCCTGCACGACTATTTAGCGGCGCATCACTACGCGGACATCGATGCGGTAAAGACGGGCTCCGATGGCAGCAAATGGTTTTTCACGCGCGATCCGGAGGGCAACCGCGTCCAGTTTTATCAGGCAGCGGAGCACCCGTTTCATGCGGCGGGAAACCTGGTGAGCCCGCGCATCATTCACGTCGGCTACCTGGTGAAAGACCGCGGGAAGGAAGACGCTTTCTATCGCGAGCTGCTCGGGTTTCGTCCGTACTGGTATGGCGCGATGCATCCGGGCAAGGTGGACTGGGTCTCCGAGCAGGTGCCGGATGGGCACGACTGGCTGGAGTACATGATGACCGGGCCGAACTCCGACACGCCGGACGCGAACAAGGTGGATGCGCGGCAGCTTGGCGTGCTGAATCACTTTTCGCTGGGCGTGCCGAACATGGAGAAGGCGGTGACGGCCCTGTATGTGAGCGACGCGCTCCGCTTCAGCCCGCGGCACGACGGGCCGCAGATGGGCAAGGACGGCAAGTGGCAGGCAAACCTGTACGACCCGGACGGCACGCGCGTGGAGCTGATGGAGTTCCAGCCGGTGATGAAGCCGTGCTGCTCGGATTTCACGGCGGAGAGCCCTGCGGATTAGCCGTTCTGCAGCCGCGGTAACGTGACCCCACCCCCTCCCCCCTCCCGTCACCGGAGAGCGCCTGGTAAGTCTTTCTATTGCAATGCGATAGACGTCCTTCCGAGGGCTAAATTCGTCTTTCTAAATGCCTTATTGCTAAATTCGTCAAATTGTTGGAGTTACACAACATAAAAGCCACCATGACGGTGGCTTTTTGCTCAGCCTTCTGTGACTGCGTTTGTATCTATTTCCAGTGTAGCGAATCGGCGGGTATAAAACGGCACAAATCAGACGCGATTCCCAACCTGGGAGTTACCTTCTTTTCCTGCGGGAGGGGGCTATCAGGCGGTGAAGCTTTGCTTCATCGGCTGGGCGTAACCGCAGGCGGGACAGAAGTCCTGGCGTGGAGACATGGTGACGCCGCAGTGGATGCATGGAACGGTAAGGGATTCGTTGATGGGTGTGACGTT
The DNA here is from genome assembly GCA_963758545.1 of uncultured Acidobacteriaceae bacterium. Taxonomy (GTDB): domain Bacteria; phylum Acidobacteriota; class Terriglobia; order Terriglobales; family Acidobacteriaceae; genus KBS-83. The sequence continues at coordinate 1,103,172 of CAVWVY010000004.1, forward strand.
CGAGGGCGGAGCGGGAGCAACGTCGATGGGAGCAGGCCGGACGTTTACCGGCGCGGATGCAAGCCCGAACATGGACGGATAGCCGGCTTCGACCGGAGCGGCTTCCTCATCGCTCTCGCTGCTGGAACCGAAGATCAAACGCAGCAGCGGAATACCGATGAGCAGCACGGCAGCCGCGGCGGCCACGCCGTAGGCCACCCGATGGTGCGGCAAATTCAGAAACGACTCGTACAAAGAACGCAGGGTTTGGATGACGGTATTCATTGGCGATCTCCCGTTCGGTTGCGGCTGCTCATCGCGTTAAGGCGATGGCAAATAGGGGGAGGCGAGGGCCTGATCGCGGACGCACCTCAACCTAGTCCCCGGTATAGCCCGTTTTGACTTAGAACCAGATATAGACGTTGGGTTGCTCGATTGAGTCTATTTCTCTTTGCCGAATGTTCCACGTGGAACATATGCACAGGGAAGAGGGCAAATGACTGGCAGGTCCTTGCCACGCAGCCACTTCCGGTCGAGAAACAGCTTTAAAACCAAGTTTGCCGGCGGTAGCGGAGGTATTGCTCGCCGAAGCTGGCTTCGAGGATGGCGGCTTCGCGGCGTGCGCGGGCGATCTGCATAGGGATGACGATGATGAGGGCGAGGAGGAGCGGCCAGAACGGGATGAACATGGCGATTCCGAGAAAAAAGAAGCAGCCGAAGACGTAGATGGGATTGCGAAGGCGCGCATAGAGGCCGGTGGTGACCAGGCGGGTGGCTTTGGCGCGGATGGAGAAGGCGCGGCCCAACTGGAACCGGGCGAGCATGACGAGTACCAGCGATGCAAGAGCGATGGCGGCGCCGGCGATGCGCAGCGGAGGCCAGGGCTGGTCGCGGAATTGAAGCGCGAGGACGGCGAGCGCGGCGATGAGAAACAGAGAGGAGAGAATGTTGGTCTTCATGCTTCGTCGGGGAGATTTATCAGCGGTGGGCGAACCAGGAAAAGACAAGGGCAGCCAGCGCCACCAACAGGATGCCGCCGAGCATAAACCAACTGGCGGGGCGGGCGAAGTTGAGGGTCCAGCCGATGCCGAAGCGCTTTGCGACCCAGAGAGTCGGATCCTGAGGGTTGTAGTAGAAAATGCCGGCTACCCAGCGGCTGTCGGGAGTGCCGTCTCCGTGGGCTCTGCTTTGCGGCCGGCGGAGAGCGGCGGCGACGGCGATGCCGCAGATCATGAGGACGATGGCAGGCATGACCAGCAGCAGAGCTACCGGCAACGCCGCAGCATTCGGACGCAGGGGCAACAGCGCCGTGATGGAGCCGATGGCAACGCTGCACCAGGCGAGCGCAGGAAGTATCCAGCGGACACGCGTGTTCCCGGGCGTAGCGTAGCGCAGGGCGAGCCAGAGGACCACAACGACGGCGGCGGCGATCAGCAAGGGGCTGAAGACCGCGGCGGGCGTGCGGTGCACCCAGCCGTTTGGAACGCCGGCAGCGTTCCAATGAATGGGATAGCTGGCTGGAACGCGAGCCCAGGAGAGCGCGAGAAGCAGGGCTGCCAGCATAAGCGGAAGCAGCGCGGCCAGATGCACAGCTTCGAGAGTCTTATCCTTCATGGGATGATGCGGGATCGCCTGCGCAGAAATGATCGCATACCAACGATTGCGAGCAGTATCCGCCCCAGAGGAGGCGATGAGGACGAGCGGAGACATGGTTTTCGAGTGACTTCTGAATCGAACCGCGTGGAGAATGGCTCGCACATGCTTCGGACTCTCTTGCGAATGATTCCTGCGGGATGTTGCCTGCTCCTTTCTGTAGCGTCCGCCAGCGCCCAGTACCGCTCCGATACTGTGGCCGCCGAGAAGGTGGAGACAGAGAGCGTTCTGAGCAATGGGCAGAAAGTGACGTACGAGGCGTTCACTTCGGGAACTCCGACGGCCACCCTCATTCTTCTGCATGGAGCGAGCGGCCCGGGAGCGATGGGCTACCGGAGGCAAGCCGACTTCTTCGCATCCCGGGGATATAGAACTCTGCTGCTGCATTACTACGACGCCACAAAAAACAGAGCGCCCTATTCGCGGAATTATGCGGCATGGGCTGACGCAGTGCGCGACCTGGTTGCAATGTTGCGGCAGGCGAGCCCGAATGAAAAGATTTACGTCGTTGGCTACTCCCTTGGCGCGTCGGTCGCACTGGCGGCCGGCTCCCGCAAGCTACCGGTTGCGGCCATTGCGGAGTGGTATGGGAGCCTGCCGGACGAATTCTTTCGTGGCCTGGAAGGCATGCCGGCGCTGCTGATCCTGCACGGAGAGCACGACGCCAACGTTCCCGTTCGCAACGCGCAGCAACTGATCCGGCTGTGCGGCATGGCGCATTTCGATTGCGAGAGCCACATTTACCCCGAGCAGATGCACGGCTTCGATGAGAAGGCTACAGGGGACGCAGACGCGCGCACGCTGGCGTTCTTTGCCCAACATTGAAATCCCACACTTATACCGGCGCGAGCACGATATCCATCTGATAGAAGCGGAAGTAGTGCTCTTCTCCCGGCGCCTGGGCGGCTACTTTCTGGTAGCGATCGAGAGCATCGGTGATAAAGGGGACGCGGTCGTCCTCCGGCAGGCGCTGCATCCACTCGATCATGGTGACTTTCATGCGCGAGAGGAACGCATCGCGGGAGCCGAAGTCCCAGGCTTTGTCTGAGGTGCGGACACTGAGGACGCGGAAACCCTGCTGTTCGGCAAGGGCGGCGTACTGCTCGGGCGTGAGGTGCATAAATGGATCACGGAAGCCCTTGAAGTAGCCAGCCCAGCGAGGCGATTTGCGGGTTTCCTCGATGACATCCTCGATGCACTTGCGTTCGCCCTTCGGATGACCAGGCGCAGCTGAGCCTTGCCTTCCGATTTAAGGCGCTCGGTGGATTCCCTGCAAGGGCAATGCCTGATCGGAGATCCAGTGCAAGGCGTTGAAGGAGACGACGAGATCGAACTCGTGCTGGAAGGGAAGATGCCGGGCATCGGCGACTGCGAATTTCAGATTGGAATGGCTGGCGGTCCAGTGCTCATTCGCGAAGGCGACCATCTCGGCCGAGGCGTCTACGCCAAGCACAGAGCCCTGCGGGATGCGATCGGCGATGGCGGCGGTGGTCTTGCCGTTGCCACAGCCGATGTCGAGGATGCGCTCATTGCCCTTGAGTGTCAGGGATGAAAGGACGTCGGCCGCCATGGTGTCCTGAAGGGCGGAGAGGCGGTCGTATTCCGAGGCGTTCCATTCAGTCATGGCGTGGGTCTCTCGGTCCGGGTCGAAGATAGGGCAGGATTCTATCTGAATAGAGCCGATAGCCGCCGTAACCTGACCTTTCCACAAACGTGGAGTTCGCCAGCGGCTGCGAATGAGGTTACAACTGGGCTTACCCTGCCTCTATTCGGAGTTGCGGCCTTACCGATGTCGGATTTTGCCCAGAGCGTGAAGCAGCAGGCGGACATTGTCCGCGTGATCGGCGAGTACATCACGCTGAAGAAGTCCGGCGCGCAGAACTACCAGGGGCTGTGCCCTTTCCATGGCGAGAAGACGCCTTCGTTCTCCGTCCACGTGACGCGGCAGTTCTATCACTGCTTCGGCTGCGGGGTGTCCGGGGATGTCTTCAAGTTTGTGCAGGAGATCGAGAAGGTCGGCTTTCCGGAGGCGATCAAGATTGTTGCCCAGAAGTGCGGGATCGCGCTGCCGAAGCGGGAGTTCAACTCGCCGGAAGAGGCGGCAGAGAGCCGGCTGCGGGGGCGGCTGCTGGAGCTGCACGAGCAGGCGACGGCGTTCTTTGAAGAGCAGCTCAAGTCCGCCGAGGGGGCGAGGGCGCGTGAGTACCTGACCGGGCGCGGGCTGAAGCCGGAGACGATTGCGAAATTTCGTATCGGCTATGCGCCGGAGGGCTTTGGCGGCCTGCGCGACCGGCTGAGCGGCGCGGCACCGCCGGATGTGCTGCGGGCCTCGGGGCTGTTCAGCTACAAGGAGCAGGAAGGCGAGGGCAAGAACGGCGGCGGGCGGCTGTACGACCGCTTCCGCAAGCGGATCACATTCCCTATCGCAAATGAGGGCGGCCGGGTGATTGCGTTTACGGCACGGGCGCTGGATTCGGACGAGAAGGGCGGCCCGAAGTATCTGAACTCACCCGAGACGCCGCTCTATTCGAAGGGGCAGGTGCTCTTCAACCTGGACAAGGCGCGGCAGGCGATCCGGCAGCAGAACTTTGCGCTGCTGGTGGAGGGCCAGATGGACTGCATCTCGGTCTTTGCCGCCGGGGTGACGCCGGTGATTGCCACCAGCGGAACGGCCTTTACCGAGCAGCAGGCGCGCCTGCTGCGGCGCTACACGACCCGGCTGGTGGTGAACTTCGATCCGGATACGGCGGGGGCGAATGCGGCGGAGAAGTCGATTGCGCTGCTGACGGAAGAGGGCTTCGAGGTTCGGGTGGTAACGCTCGAAGGCGGTTTGGATCCGGACCGCTTTGTCCGCGAAAGGGGCATTCAAGCGTATGCCGAGGCGCTGAAGGGGGCGGTACGGCACTCGGATTACCTGATCGAGCGGGCGCGGAAGCTCTTCCCGGTGCGGACGGCACAGGGCAAGGTGGAGGCGGTGAATTTTCTGCTACCGCACATCCGGCGGATGCCGCATGCGATCGTGCGAGATGAGTTTGCACAGGATGCGGCGCAGAAGCTGGGCATCGATTCTGCGGTGCTGCGTCAGGAGCTGAAGCAGGCGGCCGCGAAGCGGCAGGGGCATATCCAGAGCGTGGCGGCGAACCTCTCGGAATGCGAACGGGTGCTGGTACGGGCGCTGGCCGGTCCGCTGGAGAGCGAGACGTTCCAGCGGGCGAGCCAGGGGATGATGGCACAATCCGCACATTTCGAAGGGCTTGGCATCTATGCGGCGTTAAGGGCTCTGGCCGAGCGGCAGCAGCCTGACCCGCTGGAGGCGGTCGGCGCCGCGGAGCGCACCTTGGTGGCGCAACTGCTGATGCGGGAAGGCGAGCCGGTGAGCCTGCATGAGCTGGAGATGGCGTTGGCGACGCTGGAACAGCACTTTATTGAACGGCGGCAACGGCAAATCCGGGGCGAAATTGCCGACGCAGAGCGCCGCGGGGACCTGACCAGGGTGACGGAGCTGATCACCGAGCGGATGGAGCTGGACCGGCAACTGCACAAGCTGGACCAGCGGATGCGCCAGCTGCTGGAGCAGGCTTGAGGACGCGCTGAAAAACGTCTGACGGCGACCCATTGCAGTGAAACGAAACAGCCGGAAATACATCTAACACTTGGGGATAAGAAGCGTTGGTCCGCGTTGGGTCTCTTTGGCCGAGGCTGATCGCGTGGTATCCTGACAATCTCTGTCTTGAAGTGTGCGTACACCAGCCCGCTTGAATGCCGGCCAGGCCGCGGGATTTTTGCCACCACAGGATGGCCCTTATCGCGCATCTTCACTCAAAGATAGGACGGGTTTGTCCATAGCATTTACTGCAGCGAAACGGCTGCGCAGCGGCGAAATAACGCGGGGAGACAAGGCGCGCTTTGGCGATTGAAGACAAGTTCGAAGACGATATCCAGAAATTGATGGATCAGGGCAAGGAAAAGGGTTACCTCACCTATGGCGAGGTAAATGATCTGCTGCCGGACAACATGCATTCGGCAGATGACCTTGACGATCTCATTACGACCATTAACACCCAGGGAATCGACCTGCTCGAGGGCGAGCCGAAGTTTGCCGGGGCGGAGAAGTTCGACGCGGAGCACGCCGAAGAGGGCGACGACGTCGAGCTGGACCTGACACCGGGAACACTCGAGAAGACAAATGACCCTGTCCGCATGTACCTGCGGGAGATGGGCACAGTACCGCTGCTGACGCGCGAAGGCGAAGTCGAAATCGCCAAGCGCATCGAGCGGGGACAGCTTCGCGTGTTGAAGGCGATCTCGCGGTCGCCGATCGTGATCCGCGAAGTGGTGGCGCTGGGCGAAGACCTGAAGCGCGGCGTGCGCAACATCAAGGAAGTAGTGATCTTCGACGAAGAGGAGATCACGGAAGAGGTCCTGCAGACGCGCGTGAAGGCCACGGTGGGCCGAGTCGACACGCTGGTGAAGCACCAGAAGAAGGCGCAGGCGCTGCTTGAGAAGCTGGAAACGGTCAATCCGAAGACGAAGGCGAAAGAGCATCGCAAGACGCGCTGGCTGATGGGCCGTGAGCGCGTGCAGGTGTCCAGAATTGTGCGCGAGCTGAAGTACACCAACGCCGAGCGCAAGCGCCTGCTCGACAAGGTGAACAAGACGGTCGACTCGATGCGCACGCTGGAGCGGCAGATCAAGTCGCTGGACCAGAAGTACGACGCGTCAAAGAGCGAAGAGCTGCGCAAGGAGTACCGGCGGCAGCAGCGCAACTGCAAGACCGACCTGGACCGCCTGGAGACGGAGATCGGTGTCTCGATTGCCGACCTGAAGCGCACGCAGCGCGAAATGATCCAGGGCGACATGGACGCCGAGCGGGCGAAGCGGGAGCTGATTGAAGCCAACCTTCGCCTCGTAGTGTCGATCGCGAAGAAGTACACCAATCGCGGACTGCAGTTCCTGGATTTGATCCAGGAAGGCAACATCGGCCTGATGAAGGCGGTGGATAAGTTCGAGTACCGGCGCGGTTACAAGTTCTCGACTTATGCGACGTGGTGGATCCGGCAGGCGATCACGCGTGCCATTGCCGACCAGGCGCGCACCATTCGTATCCCGGTGCACATGATCGAGACCATCAACAAGCTGATCCGCACCTCGCGGCAACTGGTGCAGGAGCTGGGACGCGAGCCTACTTCGGAAGAGATCGCCAAGCGGATGGATATTCCTGTCGCGAAGGTGCGCAAGGTGTTGAAGATTGCACAGGAGCCAATCTCGCTCGAAACGCCGATTGGCGAAGAGGAAGATTCGCACCTGGGCGACTTCATCGAAGACCGCCAGGCGGTGTCGCCGTCTGAGGCGGTGATCAGCGTGAACCTGAAGGAATACACTTCGCAGGTGCTGCGCACGCTGACCCCGCGCGAGGAGCGCGTGATCAAGATGCGCTTCGGCCTGGAAGACGGTTCCGAGCACACACTGGAAGAAGTCGGCCAGAGCTTCCAGGTGACGCGCGAGCGCATCCGGCAGATCGAAGCGAAGGCGCTGCGCAAGCTGCGGCATCCTTCGCGGTCACGGCGATTGAAGGCGTTCGTGGATGGGGTGAAGGAGATCTGATCGACAGCGAGTCAGTGAATTATGAACGAGGGAGCCTTCGGGCTCCCTCGTTTTGTTTGGCTGACGCTGCGACTCGCGAATGCGGGCCTCGGAGTGCTAACGTTGTTGTGCTGACGGAGGCTTGTGATGAAGCGCGTATTCGCCATTGTTCCGCTGCTCATGTTGAGTTCTGTTTGTCTTGCCAAAGACCAGGATCATAAAGCGTGGGATGGCTATGTCACCGACATGCGTTGCGGGACGCATTGCCAGCGCACCTCCGACATGAAGCCGGACAAGGCGTGTGTACGCGAGTGCGTACGCAAGGGGTCGAAATATGGGCTGTGGCGTGGCAATCATGTCTATCCACTGGAGCCGCAAGCGAAGGTGGCGCAGTTTGCTGCGGAAGACGTGCATGTAACCGGCGAGATGGTGGGCGGCACGATCCGTATTGAGTCGGTTGCCCTGAAGAGCAAGTAGTTCGCTGCGCTGACTTGTCGGGAGGTCGCTTTGCTCCGTCGAACTTATTACTGCGCCGGGTGGGCTTTCCCTTCCTTCACTGCCTGATCGATGAGCGATTGCATCTTTCGGTCGGCTTCGCGGCTGGCGTCCCGCTGCTGAATGCCGAGCAGCGCCTGCTGGCGTCCTAACTCACCCTGCATCCGGCCGAGGTCGCCCTGCTTCGCGCCGAGCTCGTGCATTTTCTCGACCAGCGGCTCCATCTGCTTGCGGATCTGTTCGGCCTGCTCACGGATTTGCTTCTCCATGGCCTCCCGCTGGGGCTGCTGTGCCTTCCAGTCGGCAAGTGCCTTGTCGAAGTTCGCACGCGCTTCTTTTTGCTCAGCTTCGAGGCGCGCTCGCTCGGCGTCGCTGAGCTTCTGATCAAGCGCGAGCCGGGTTGTGCTGTCGGTGAAGCTCTGGACTGCCTGGTTGAAGCCTTCGGGCATTTCAATGTGAACATCGGGCATATCGAAGTGTCCCTGCATCGCGCCCAGTTGGCCCTGCATCGCTCCGAGCTCGCCTTCCACGGCGCCAAGCTCTCCCTGCTGCGCACCTAACTTCCCCTGCTGTGCTCCGAGCTCGCCTTGCTGCTTGCCGAGTTCGCCTACGCGCGAATACGCCTCCTGCGCCTGCTTCACGAGAGCGGGATCGTCAATGATGTAGGTCTTGCCGTCGCGCTCGAATAGAACTGCGCCGTTCTTGTGGTCCTTGAGGCTGTAGCCATTGAGTGAGCAGTCGTGCACAGTGCCGTGGCTATCCGGGCCGCAGATGGCGTAGTTGTGGCCGTTGAGCTCGATGAACTGGTTGTCGCCGGACTGGAAAGCCAGGACGCGCGGCATGGCCCTGATGTTCATGTGCGTGCGGACCGTGACTCGCGGTTGAACCATGGCCATGGGGCCAATCGGTGCGACGGCTGTCATCGGGCCGAGCGCAAGATCCGAAGGCATGCCCTCGGGATCTGCAGTAGTGAAGACCTGGGTATGAATGTCGGAGGGGAACGCGTTGCCATCGACGTGAACTTCGGGAAGGACTTGTACTTCGGATCCATACATAGCGCCAGTTCCAGCGCCTTCACCAATGCCGACACCGGCGCCTGGGGCGGGTGCGATTTCCGGAACTGGAGCGGGCGCGGGATGAGCTTGCGGCATTGCCGGAGGCGCCGCAGGCGCTTGCGGTGCGGCTAGAACGACCGTCTGCGGCTGCACGATGTGGACCGAGGTTGCGGCAACGAGCGCGGCGGTGGCGAGCAATGCGGCGGCCCCAATGGCCTGGCCGCGGCGCTTGCGGAATGCGCCGTTGAGCTCGGGGTCGGCGATGAGGCGATCGATGCGTTCGCGGAGTCCGGCGGATTGCGCCATGGCCACCATGCCGGCGGGCGCCTGCTCCGCGGCTGCGAAGCGGAGAAGCAGTTGCGCGTAGCTGAGGCCGTCGCCGCCGGAGGCGATGGCGGCGCGGTCGCAGATGGTCTCGCTAAGCCGGGAGAGCTGCGGGCGGAGCCACCAGGCGTGCGGGCTGATCCAGAAGAAGCAGTGATGCAGAGTTGCGGCGAGTTGCAGGTAGAAGTCGCCTTCGCGGATGTGCTGGGTCTCGTGTGCGAGCGTGGTGCGTAGCGTGGCGTCATCCCATCCGACAGCTTCCAGCGGCAGCAGGATGCCGTGGCCAACCGTGGCGGGAGAACGAAGATCGACCGAGAGGCGGATGGGAAGATCGGTTTCCGAGGTCGCGAAGGGCTGCGCGCGACGCCAGAGGCGACCGGCGAGCGTGAGACCGAGAAGCACACGAAGCAGCAGCAGCGCGGTGATGGCGAGATAGGCAGCGAAGCCGACTTGCCACAGCGCGATGTGCGGGATGATCTGTTGGATAGGCGCGGGCGGTCCCTGCAGCTCTTGTGGAACCGGGACGCTCAGCGTAAGGACGGGCGCGAGGTCAGCCGACGATGGGGGAATTTGCTGGATGTCGGCGCTGGCCGGCGTGGGTACGCTTGCCGGAAAAGCAGCGGCATGCGGCGAGCTGATCATGATCGTGCGCGGCGTTGCCCACAGCGCGGTAAAGGAGAAGGACGGGATGTGCAGCGCGACGAGCGCGGGCATGGCGAGCGCGAGGATGAGGACGGCGGTCCATGCGCGCTTGGCGATGCGCGCGTGCTGGACGCGCAGCAGACGCAGCACAACCCAAACAGCCAGAGCCAGAGCAAGCGAACGGACTGCCGACTCTCCGAGAACACTGACGATGCTCATCTGAACTTCTCCTTCACGCGATGCTGCTCAACGGCAGATCGGGTACGGCGGTACACGTTCGGAGACGCTTCTACTTCCCTGTTACTTTGATTTCCCTGGCTTGGCCTTGGCGCGGGCGATCTTCGCGGCCAGGCGTTGCAATTCGTTTTCGTTGAGCACGTCGGCGCTGACCATGCCGACGAGCAGGGCTTCCACGGAGCCGCCGCAGAAGCGATCGACGATGCGCTGTACGGCACGGCCGGCGACGGAGCGTCCGTCCTCGGCAGCGCGGTAGAGATACGTCCGCTGCTCGACGGTGTGGGCGAGATAGCCCTTCTCCTCGAGCCGGCGCAGGACGGTGCGGACGGTGGACTCTTTCAGAACGCGGCCTTCGGAATGCAGCCGCTCGCGAACCTGCTCGGCGGTGGCCTGACGCTCCTGCCAGACCATACGCAGGATGGCCTGCTCGAGTTCACCGAGGCCGGCGGGATCGTGGTCCTGGGTGTGAGCTTCCGGATTCGGATGGGCGGAACTGCTACTGTTCATAGTGCTACAGACTGTAGCATTACGCGGGAGGTGAGCGCAAGGGGAGAAATTTGTTCCGCGTCGTGCGTAACCGCGAGCATCGCTGATGCGCTTTGCCCCGATCCGTCAGTGACGAGCCCTTTCTCTTGCGAAGGGACGCGGCCGGCCTCTTCGGCTCGGCAGCTATTAGGTGGGGGCTATCAGCATCCATGCATGGGTGGTTTCACGGCCATCCCTTGTCTTCTCAAAATTCGACCACTATCTTTCCAGTGGCACCGGATTCTACGAGCGCATGGGCGGCAGCGATGTCTTGAATTGAAAAATGTCGCTCGTTGAGCAAAGGCTGCAATTTTCCTGCCTCACAAAGGGCGGCAGCGTGGGAGAGGATCTGTCCATGATGCGCTCGGGCTTCACCGGTAAGCAGCGGGAGCAACGTAAACACTCCTGAGTAAGTGGCGGCGCGAAAGGAGAGCGGGGCGAGGGAGTGCGAGCCCCACCCGAGGCAACTGACGACGTGACCGGTGTAGCGCTTGGCCGCGACAAAGGACGCATCGAGCGTGGCGCCGCCAACCGTGTCATAAACAATGTCGAAGCCCTGCCCCGCCGTGTTTGCAGCCACATACTCCTCAACGGAGGCAGAGCGATAGTCGATCGGGGTTGCGCCGAAGTCCTCCACTATCTTCCGCTTCTCTGACGAAACGGTGGCGTAGACATGTGCTCCATAAGCGCGCGCAATCTGCACCGCGATGTGGCCAACGCCTCCCGCCCCTGCGTGAATCAGCACGGTTTGATCGGCGTGGACCTCCGCATGATCCACCAAGCCCTCCCATGCTGTGATCGTGATCAACGGCAGCGCCGCCGCCTGACGCATCGAAAGGGTCCCGGGCTTGTGCGCGAGCAATTCCGCATCGGCGGCGACGAACTCGGAAAGTGTCCCCTGCAGTCCTCCGACACCGCCCACCATGCCGTAGACTTCGTCGCCGGGTTTGAAGGCGGTGACACCGGCGCCTACCTGTTCCACGATGCCGGCCATATCGAGTCCGAGCACTGCTGGAAGCGGCTGCCCGGCATGCGCCGCCTGGCCGGCACGGATTTTAATGTCGAGCGGATTGACACCACTGGCCTGCACGCTGACCAGAACCTGCTTCGTCCTGAGCGTAGGTCGTGGAAGATCGATCTTTCGAAACGCTCCGCCGGGTTCCTCGACGATATAGGCGTGCATGCCGCTCTCGCTTTTGCTGTGAATTGTGGCACGGAGCCGACGCACATAGAAAGAGCAGCCTCGTGCGAGGCTGCCCTGTGCTGAGCTTACTCTACTTCTTCTTCGCGTCGGCTTCGATGGCCTTCCACTCATTGGGATCCAGGTGGAGTGAGGCGGCTGCGATGTTCTCTTCCAGATGCTTTACGGAAGATGTGCCGGGGATGGGCAGCATCACGGGCGAACGATGCAGGAGCCACGCGAGCGAGAGCTGTGCTGTGGTGGCGCCGTGCTTCTTTGCTACGGCATCGAGCGGGCCACCGGATCGGGCAAGCTTGCCGGCCGCTACCGGGAACCAGGGGATGAAGCCGAGCTTGTGATGGGTGCAGTAGTCGACGACGTCTTCGTGCTGGCGGTCGCCGAGGTTGTATTGGTTCTGCACGCTGACGATCTCCATGAACTTGCGCGCCTGATCGATCTCGTGCGGCTTCACCTCTGAAAGGCCGACGTGGAGGATTTTGCCCTGTTCCTGCAGCTTTTTGATCGGCGCGAGGGATTCCTCGACCGGCACCTTGGGATCAATACGGTGGAGTTGCCAAAGATCGATGCGCTCAAGCTTGAGCCGGCGGAGGCTCATCTCGACTTCCTGCTGCAGGTATTCCGGACGGCCGAGGGGGAGCCACTGGTTTGGTCCGGTGCGTGCGAGGCCGGCCTTGGTGGCGATGATGAGGCCCTTTGGATAAGGATGGAGTGCTTCGGCGATGATCTCTTCGCTGACGTAAGGCCCATAGGAGTCGGCGGTGTCGATGAAATTGACGCCGAGTTCGACCGCACGCCGGAGGACACGCTTCGCCTCCGCGCGGTCTTTGGGTTCGCCCCAGATGCCTTCACCTGTGAGGCGCATGGCGCCGAATCCGAGGCGGTGGACTGAGGTCTTGCCGCCGAAGGAGAAGGTGCCGCTGGATTGTGCGGAGATGGTAGGTGCGGTGCTCATATGTGATTTCGATGCGGCAGGATGAGGAGACGGTTCAGCTCACATGTGACGGAACCGTGAATCGCGCGGATGCGTAGCTTGAATTAAGCCCGACTTTCAGGGCAAAAAGGATGGGACAGAAGCGATGACGACTCCGATGGTGATACCGCAGATGACTGCAGAGCAGCAGGCGACCTTCAACATCTACTACCCGGGCACGCAGCGGGACGAGCTGCTTGGCGTGCTGCTGGCGGTGCTGCTGGGTAGCTTTGGAGCGCACCACTTCTACCTGCGCCGCAATGCGCTTGGCATCTCGTACCTAGTGCTGTTCTGGACGGGGATTCCGGCAATTCTCGGAATCATCGAAGCATTCTTCATGCCGGAGCGGGTACGGCGCTTCAACGCAGAGCAGGCTGCTGTGCTTGCCCACTCTGTAGTGCAGGGAACGATCTTGCCGCCTGCGCCGGCAGCCATGATGACGTGTCAGGCCTGCGGAACAATGCAGACGGCAGGTGCGCGGTATTGCGTCCGTTGCGGGCAGGCGATGGTATAGCGGCGGCAACCAGGCGAGTCAGCGGAGATCCGGATCTGTTAGCTGCCGTGCACCAGGCTGAAAGCAAGGATGCCCAGTACGATCAGGCTGACGACGGTGTAGAGCAGGTCGCGTTCGCGGGCAAAGCCGATAATCGCGAAAATCACGCGCGCGATAGGCGTAGCGACGAGCACCAGCAGGCCAAGCGCGATGATGCTGCCGCCGCTGCCGGTGTGGAGCTGCTCGAGAACGCCTGAGATGGAACGGAAAGGCACGTTCGCCGAGGCGGTTGTCGCATGCGCGCCCGGCGGATGAAACACCGTATAGTTCGGCACCGGCGAGGCAGGATGGCGCAGCATCAGCGCACCGCCAATAGCAACGAGCACGGCCGCGGCGATAACACCGATACGCAGCAAGAGGCCCATCGCGATTTCCATGCGCTGGTCTTCCTGCCGGGTTGGAGTAGATCTCATTGCGATCAGAACTTTCCCGTGAGGCTGGAGTAGATCATCTCAATACCAAGCGCGACGATGACAAAGGCAAAGATCTTTCGCAGCGTGGATACGCGAGCGCGGACGAGAATGCGCGACCCCAGCAGCGATCCGGTAAGGACGCCCAGCATCACGGGCATGGCGAGCGCCGGAAGCACGTAGCCACGACTGATATAAATCCCAGCGCTGGCGGCAGCGGTGACGCCGATCATAAAGTTGCTGGTAGTCGTGGAGACCTTGAAGGGCAGGCGCATGGCCTGATCCATCGCCAGGACTTTTACAGCTCCGGAGCCGATGCCGAGCAATCCGGAGAGGCCGCCGGCAAGAAACATGATGCTGAAGCCGGCAGGGACGCGCTGCGCAACATATGCCTGGAGCACACCGCCTCCAGCGGGATATGCGCCGGCAAGCCGCAGCCGCTCTGCAAGACCGTCGCTCTGTGGCGGCGGGGCATCTGCGTGCCGGCCGCGAAAGCTTGCGATCGCCGAGTAGAGCAGCACGACCCCGAAGACGATGCCGATGGCTTTGGGCGAGACGATTGCCGTCAGATATGCACCGACCAGAGCGCCCAGTGTCGTCGCGATTTCGAGAAACATGCCGATGCGGATATTGGAGAAGCCTTCGCGGACGTAGGCTGCCGCTGCACCGGACGAGGTGGCGATGACCGAGATCAACGAGGCGCCGATGGCATAACGCAGATCCACGTGGAAGGCCAGCGCGAGCACCGGCACGACAACGACGCCGCCGCCAAGGCCGGTGAGCGCGCCGAGGAGTCCGGCGAGGAACGAGGTGCCGAGGATGGCGAGGGTGAAGGTGAGGATGGTCATTCGGGGCGGTTCATTTCGATGCGACATCCAGAGATATCACAGAGCGACCACAACTCACTTTTCCTCGTGATAATCCTGCTCGGTGTTGATCTCCCATAGGGTGCTCTTGTCTGTGATGCCGGCGAGGATATTGTCGACCGCGGTCATAGCGGTGAGCATGGAGTGGTCCTGGTTGTTGTATTTGTGCATGCCATTGCGGCCGACGAGGAAGAGGTTCTCGAAGGGATCGAGCCACTCTCGGACCTCGCCGAAACGATCGTAGGTGCCGAAGTATGCCGGATAGGTTTTGGGCACGCGGACGACGTGGCCATCGCGCACATCGGCGGCATCGATGATGCCGATCTTTGCCAGTTCCCGGGTTGCGAAGCGGATGATTTCGTCGTCCGGCATGCGCCAGAGCTCGTCAGTCTGGTAGCAGAAGTATTCGAGGCCGATCCAAACCTTGGACGGATCGGCGACCATGTGTGGGCTCCAGTTGTTGAAGATCTGTAACCGGCCGAGAAGCACATCGGGCTCCTGCACGTAGATCCATGTGTCCTTGAGCGGCGAGCCGTCGGGCTCGGTGACGAGCAGGCGATCGAGCAGCAGGCCGACGGTGATGAAGTCGCGATACATGAGCCCGTCGACGACATCGCGGACGTTCGCGGGAGCAGGTTGATCGATAGCGCGGACCAGTTCGACGACCGGCATGGTGGAGAAGCAGTAGTCGGCGGCGAAGCGGCGGCGCTCGCCGTTTTTGTTCTGTGCTTCGACGGCGACGACATGATGAGCGCCGTCCGTTTCCATGCGGTCGACGCGCCAGCCGGTGAGGACTTCCCCGCCCTGCTGTCGGATGAGATCGGCGACGTGCTCCCAGAGCTGGCCGGGGCCGTGCATGGGATAGAGGAACTGCTCGATGAGCGAAGTTTCGGTGTGTTTCTGCGCGAGGTCGGCGCCTTTGGAACGCCCGGTGAAGGCGCGCTTCAGAAAATGTGTCACGGCGCGAGTAAGCGAAAGGCCCTTGATCCGCTGCGCGCCCCACTCGGCGCTGATCTGGTCGCAGCGTACGCCCCATACCTTCTCCGTGTAGGACTTGAAGAAGGTGAGATAGAGCTGGCGGCCAAAGCGGTTGATAAGGAAGTCTTCGAGACTCTTCTCTGGACGGCGCTGATGGAGACGCGACTTGATGTAACTGAGGCCGACCTGCGCGGTGCGGGCGAATCCAAGCTTGCTGAGCGTATCGACGGTGAGCGTGATGGGGTAGTCGAAGAAGCGCCGTAGAAAGTAAATGCGGCTGCGGCGGGGCCGCACGAGCATGACGAGCTCGGGATCGGCATCGGGCTGCGTGTGGACGTGAAGCGCCTTCAGCGAGCGATGGCGGTTCTGATAGGAGATGACGGCGTGGCCGGCGCCTTCGTCGGCGATGGGCATCAGGTCGAGCCACCATTGCATGACGCGGTCCGACTTCGAAAAGAAGCGGTGACCGCCAATGTCCATGCGGTTGCCTTTGTAGCGAATGGTGCGCGAGATACCGCCGATGGAGTCGTCCGCTTCAAGAACGATGGGGCGGATGGCCGGAGCGCCCTCCGGCGTCTTGCCGGCGCGGCGCAGCAGCTCGAGCGCTGCTGTGAGACCGGCGGGTCCGGCGCCGATGATGATGGCCGTGCGCTGGGTCATTGCACGCGCGCGAAGCGGCCGGCGATGCAGGTGGCGACGAGCTGTCCTTGCGGCGAGAAGGCGATAACGTCTGCACGGCGGCCGGGCGCGATGGCTCCGTGCGTCCCGGCAAAGCCGCTGAGCGCGGCGGGATTCGTGGTAGCCAGCCGAGCGACTGTGGCGAGCGGCGCCCCGGTGAACGCGGCGAAGTTGTGGACGGCGCGATCCATGGTGAGGACGCTGCCCGCCAGCACACCCGGACTGCCAGCGGCAGTCGCGCGGCCGTCGGCGACGTCGACATCGAAGGTACCGAGGCGATAGCGGCCGTTGGGCATGCCGGTGGCGCTCATACCGTCGGTGATGAGAATGGCACGCGCCGCCCCTTTGCAGCGCCAGTAGATGCGGATGGTAATGGGATCGACGTGGATGCCGTCGGCGATGATCTCGGCGTAGAGGGAGTCGTCATCGAGCACAACACCGAGCATGCCAGGCTCGCGGTGTTCGAGACCGCGCATGGCGTTGTAGGTGTGGGTGGCGGAGACTCCACCGGCGGCAATGCCCTCGCGGGTCTCGACAGCGGTGGCGTTGCTATGGCCGAGACTGATGCGCACACCGAGCGATGTGGCGTGCTCAATGAGGTCGAGCGCGTTGGGCAGTTCCGGCGCGACGGTCATGAGGCGGATGTGGCCACGTGCGGCCTGCCAGAAGCGGTCGAAAAGCTCAATGGATGGTGGCTGCAGCAATGCGGGCGGATGCACGCCGCGTTTGGCATGCGAGAGGAACGGGCCTTCGAGGTGAATGCCGAGGGGCGTGGCTCCTTCGACGGAGCCGGGGTTTTCGATCAAGCCGGCGAGGCCTTCGAGAGCGCTGAGAATGTCGTCTACCTTTGCCGTGACCGTTGTGGGCAGAAAGGCGCCGACTCCGCGCGAGGCGAGAAAGCGGGTGACGTGCGAGACGCCTTCGGGGGTGCCTTCCATGACGTCATGGTTGGCGGCGCCGTGCACGTGAATATCAAGCATGGCGGGCGTGAGGAGCGCGCCCGGGAGATCATGATGCTCCTGATGCTGCGGCAGACCATCCCCGCGAGTGCCGAAGCTGTGGATTGTGCCGTCCTCGATGAGCAGCCAAGGGTCAGCAAGAACAGAATCCGTCAACACCAGTGTGCCGGCGGTTAGTAAGGTGCGCATGCAGATTCCTTTGTATAAAGAGCAGATCCCTCCACGACGCGGCTGCGCCGCTTTGGTCCGGATGACAGATAAGTATTTCAGAGATAACTAGAAGTTGTTCACGCCGATCAGTCGCCATCGACGACAGGAACGCCGATTTCTTCTGCTTTGGGCAGTGTGTGGTTGGTGGGAAGCTGGGCGCGCAAAGCGTCGAACTGGCGGCCGCGCGCGATCCATAGCTCGATAGCCATGTCGTATTGTGCGAGCACATTCTGGAGCCAGTAGGGGCGGTTATCGCGGAGCCATGCCTGCGAAAAAAGCTCGCGTGTCAGGGTGTAGCCATCGCGCAGGTCCTGGCAGCGGCCGTTAGCGTTGCTGATCTGGACCAGATCGCTGAAGGTGCGCGAGTGCGGCGTGGCGGCCTGGCTCCAGGCGTCGGCGTAAGCGTGGGCGATCTCGTCGGCGAACTGGAACTTCATGCCGATGAAATCGATGCGGCGCGCGCCGAGGGAGAGTGTGTCGAGCGCTTCCTGTTCGCGCAGCGGAGCGACGGAGCGGGCCTGGTCGATGAGGGTGATGGCGTTCTCGGCATGGAGACGGACATCTCTGAGGATGGGCAGCAGCTTTGCGGAATCCTGCTGGCCTTCGCGGCTCCAGGGATCTTCCCAGAAGAGCGCGTTTGAGGCGCCGAAGCGGAAGCCCTTGTCGGAAAGCAGCTTTTGCGCGGTCATGATCTCGGCCTGGGCCTGGTCGATCTTGCCGGAGAGATCGCCGTGAAAGGCCGCGCCGTAGCTGGCTTGGAATTGCGGGATGGAGCTTTCGCCGGGCTGCCACGCGGCGGCCGCGCCGAAGAGAACGCCATACCAGTCCTGATCGAAGATGCCTTCACCGTCGTCGTTCCAGACCGTGTTCAGCATGCCCTTTGCGCCGAGGCGCTGGCCGTCCCGGACGAAGTGCTGGATGTTGACGAGCGCGATGTTGCTGTCCGGATAGACGCGGCGCCAGTTGTTTACGCCGGGAGCGACCCACACCTCCATGCCGGCGCGGTTGAAGGGCTCGATGTATTTGTCGAAATCGGGCTTTGCGTCGTAGACCCAGGGGACGCCGATCATGTCCTTGGGCAGCGCGGAGAGCATGTCGGGGTTGTGCCAGGCGAGGTCGCCCCAGAAGAGGACGCGCTTGCCGGCGGCCTGGATCGCATCGTGGATCTGGCGCAGGAAATCGACATAGACCTGATCTAGCCCGCGTTGCGCAACGAGGTCCTTCGTCTGGCCCTTGCCGAGCTCGTTGGTTTCATCCGCGCCGATGTGCACCCATGGCGACGGGAACTGCTGCGCGATCTGCGTGAACCAATCCTTGATGAGCGCGAGCGAGCCGGGCTGGACGGGTGAGAGCACGTGGCCGTGCGGCGTCTCGGCGAGCGAGGAGAACTGCTCGTACTTGAGGACGTGATGGAGATGACCGAAGGCCTCCTGCTCGGGCACGACGATGACGTGATATTGCGCGGCATAGCGCACGAGCTCAGCGACGTCGGCCGGGGACATCGAGCCGCCGGGCGGGGCCACGAGCGGCGATGCAGAGTACTGAAGTGTGTGCTCGAAGTAGGGCGAGTAGATGTTGAGCTTGTACGCGGCGAGGGTGCGGACCTGGCGCTTCTGGAATTCGAGCGTGGGGACAGGACCGCGCGAGAGATCGTCATCGAGGCCGCGGTGCGGGAGCGCGGGCCAGTCGCGGATGGTGGCGGTCTGGAGCAGGGCTTCTTTGCCGTTGCCGACCACGAGCTGCTTGACCGTCTGCGCGCCATAGAAGAGGCCGGCGCTGGTGTCGGCGATGACCGCGAGGCCGCGACGGCGCGGCAGGATGACGTAGCCCTCGTCGTGCATCGTGGGATCGAAGGTGATGTGCGCCGATGCGAGTAGCGCGCGGCCGGCGGGTGTCGTCCCGCGGAGGAGTTCGACGACTGGGCCAGCGGCACGGCTCGGAATGCCACGCTCTTTCAGCGTGGCGCGCAGGTCTTCGGCGGTGAAGCGCTCTTCCGCGTCGCGCGAGCCAACTCGGATGAGAATGCCGCGATTGAGCGGGAGGAGCCTGCCCGCCTGGACCTCGCGCGGCATGGGGATGAGCTTGAGCGCGGGGGTAGTCTGCGCAGGGGTTGGGGGGCAAGCGATGGCTGCGAGTAGCGCGAAACGCCACGCGTTGCAGTGATGTTTTCGAGGAGGCGAGGGTCGGGTGCGCGTCACTGTGCCATTGTCAGGCATTGGGGGCATCGCTGCCGATTGATGAGACAGTTGCCAACGATTCTGATCAGAACGAGGGGATCCCGTCTTGCTTCCATATGAGGCCGATGAGAGTGGGTGAATAGACCGGACGTATATACGATCTTCGTGCAAGTCGCTGTACGCTCTTGTCGATTACTGCTGTATAGTCCGGTGGCATGAGCACTCCCGATCCGGTTGCACATATACAGATGACGAGCGGCGGATATTTCCTCTCTCGGTGTCTACAAGTCGCCGCGGAGTTGGGAGTTGCGGACTTGATCGCGAATGTACCGGTATCTGCTACGGAATTGGCTGCCACAACAGGATCCTCCGCCGACGCACTGGGACGTGTGCTCAGCCTGCTGTGCGCGCACGGCATCTTCGAACGGTGCGACGGCGGCTTTGCGCACACCGAGGTGTCGCGGTTTCTGCGCAGCGATCACCCAGCGTCGATGCGTTCGTTCGCACGCATGTTCGGAAATCCTGTGATGTGGCAATCGGTCATACGTCTTGATGAGACGATTGCGACGGGAGAACCGATGGGCGAGAAGGTGACTCCCGGAGGGTTGTGGCAGTATCTGGCGGAACACAAAGACAGGAGCGAGGTCTTCAATCAGACGATGGTTGCCAAGGCGAGGGTCATGGTGCCGCTGATCCCACGCGCCTACGACTTCACCCGATTCCCCCGTATCGCCGATATCGGCGGCGGCCGAGGACACCTGTTGGAGGCAATCTTGGCTGCGTCTCCTGACTCACGTGGCGTGCTCTTCGATCAACCTCAGGTGGTGGGAGAGGTAGCCAACCTGGCCAGTGACCGGCTGGCGCTTGAGGGGGGGAACTTCTTCGAGGATGCTCTGCCCCAGGCGGATGCTTACGTGTTGATGGAAGTAATTCATGACTGGGATGACCCCTCAGCGGAGCGCATTCTGCGTTCGGTGCGGCGCGCCGCGCCGGCCGGAGCGAAACTGGTGATCGTCGAAGCGAAAATGATGGACCCTCCCATGGCGGGCTGGACGGCAACGCTGGATATCGTGATGTTGAATTTACTGGGCGGACGGCAGCGCGGGTTTGGTGAGTACAGGACTCTTCTGGAACGCAGCGGCTTTGGGGAGATACGCGAGATCCCGGTTGGGATGGGGCACTTCATAATCGAAGCTTCGCCTGCGTGATTTGCTCGATTCGTACTTAGCGCTGACTGGACGACATCGATTTCGGGTATAACCATAGGTTCTACGGGAGAGTCTATGGCTGAGCTGCGTTATCAGTCCGGGTTTCTGAACGAGTTTGCTACCGAGGCCGAGCCGGGCGCGCTGCCCGTCGGGCAGAATGCGCCGCAGAAGCATCCGCTGGGGCTGTATGCGGAGCAGTTCAGCGGAACACGCCTTTACCTCGCCACGGCATCGCAATCGGCGGTCGTGGCTGTACCGCATCCGTCCCTCCACCGTGCACAAGCCTTATACGCCGGTGCGGGCGCAGCGGCTGATCCGCGGCTGGCCGAATCCCGAAGCGATCACCTCGCCCAACCAGTTGCGCTGGAGCCCCGAGCCGATTCCGCCGGGCGCGGTCGACTTTGTGGACGGCATCATGACGCTCGGCGGCAATGGCGACCTGTCAGTGCAGACCGGCGTGGCGATCCACATCTATGTTGCAACCCGCTCCATGCATAAGCGCTTTTTCTGGAATGCGGATGGCGAGTTCCTGGTGGTGCCGCAGGAAGGTAAGCTGCTGATCTTTACCGAACAGGGCAAGCTGGAGGTGGGGCCGGGCGAGATCTGCGTGCTGCCGCGAGGGCTGAAATATCGCGTCGAGCTGCTGGACAAGGCGGCGCGTGGATACATCTGCGAGAACTACGGACAGCCGTTCCGGCTGCCCGAGTTGGGACCGATCGGCGCGAATGGTCTGGCAAACGCTCGCGACTTTCTCAGCCCCGTGGCTGCGTACGAGAACGTGGAAGAGCACGTTGAAGTGATCGCGAAGTACGGCGGCTCGCTGTGGTGCAGCGGGATGGAGCATTCGCCGCTGAACGTGGTGGGATGGCACGGCAACTATGCGCCCTACAAATACGACCTGGCGCGCTTCAACACGATCAATACGGTGAGTTTCGATCATCCCGATCCGTCGATTTACACCGTGCTGACCTCGCAAAGCGAGATACCTGGCACGCCAAATGTCGACTTTGTCATCTTTCCGCCGCGCTGGATGGTGGCGGAGCATACCTTCCGTCCGCCATGGTTCCACCGCAATGTGATGAACGAGTTCATGGGGCTGATCTTCGGCCAGTACGATGCCAAGGCGGAAGGCTTTCTGCCGGGCGGCTGCAGCCTGCACAACTGCATGAGCGGCCACGGGCCGGATGCGGAGACCTATGAAAAAGCAAGCAATGCGGAGTTGAAGCCGGTGCGTCTGGAAAACACCCTGGCGTTCATGTTCGAGACGCGCTTTGTGGTGCAGACCACCAAGCACGCGCTGGAGAGCAATACGCTGCAGCGCAATTATTTTGAATGCTGGCAAGGTCTGAATCGCCGCTTTACTCCACCCGGCCGTCCGTCTTGAGCGGTGCAGGACATGGTGCCCTGCGCAGCTTGCTGAGCGGGCTGATCGACTACGCCGGATTGTTTCCGCCAGCCGGCCTGGCCATGGATGCCGCTGTCCGCAACTACGACAGCTACATACGCGGCGAATATGCGTGGATGCTGGGACGGCTGATTGTGCCCGCGAGCTGTCTGGCAGAGTACGAAGAGGTAGTGCGGACTGCGCACATCGATGCCAGCGCATGGCGGCTGAGCGTGCTGGCGACCGCGGCAGACGTGGGACGGGTGACGCGATTCAATGCGGACAAGCGTGCCCGGTTCGGCGAAGTCGATGTTCTCGAAATCAAGGCTGCGAACGCGCGCGAGATCCGTGACACGGCGCCGGCGTATGACGGCTATCAGCTTTACTTCGAGACGCCGCCGGAGACGTGGCGCTCGCTGCTGCCGACGATTGGCGTGGCCCATGCCCGAGCGAAGGTCCGGACTGGCGGCGTGATCGCCGAGGCGATCCCGGAAGAGTCGCGGGTGCTCGAGTTCCTGCGCATTGCGAGCGAACGGCGCGTGGCCTTCAAGGCGACGGCCGGACTGCACCATCCGCTCCGCCGAATGCAGCGCCTCACCTACAAACCGGATAGCCAGGAGGCCGTGATGCATGGATTCCTGAATGTCTTCTGTGCGGCCGTGCTGCTGTGGCATGAGCCCGCGCTGCGCCAGGAAGCGGCATGGATGCTGGGCGAGCGGGACCCCGATGCCATTACGATGGATGAGATGAGCATGACGTGGCACAACAGTGGGGTAACGCTGACGGCGGAACAGATTCAGGACGCGCGCGAACAGTTCTGCATGGGCTTTGGATCATGTTCATTCACCGAGCCGATTGAGGACCTGAGGGCGCTGGGATGGCTGTAAACACCTGCGATCCGGCGCTGCGGAGCTGGGTGAAGACAGCGCAGGCGCCGGGAACGGATTTCCCGATCCAGAATTTGCCGTTCGGCGTAGCGCGGATTCCGGGAGAGGCTGAGCCGCGCATCGTGGTGGCCATCGGAGACCGTGCGCTGGACCTGCATGCGCTGACCTCGGCCGGGATACTGGCAGGCCTGGACGATGCGACGATTGCTGCCTGTCGGCAGACGACATTGAACGCGCTGATGGCTCTGCCGCGCGCGTCGCTACGGCTGTTGCGCGAGCAATTGAGCGCCATGCTCGAAGAGGCGCGGGTGGAGACCATGCGGCACCGCGCCGTACTGGAATCAGCGCTGAAGGCGCAGAGCGCGATCGAGATGCTGGTGCCGGCGGCGATTGGTGACTACACGGATTTCTACGCTTCGATTTATCACGCGACGAACGTGGGTAAGCTGTTTCGCCCGGATAATCCGCTGCTGCCGAACTACAAGTACGTGCCGATCGGATACCACGGGCGAGCATCTTCGATTGTGCCCAGCGGCACAGCCGTGAGGCGACCGCGCGGCCAGCTTGCCGGCGGGGCGGGGGAAGCGCCGACCTTCGCACCGAGTCGGCTGCTCGATTACGAACTGGAGATGGGAGCATTTGTCGGCAAAGCGAACTCGCTGAACGATGCAGTGCCAATCGAGGAAGCGCGCGAACATCTCTTCGGGCTGTGCATGGTGAATGACTGGTCGGCACGCGACATCCAAAGCTGGGAGTATCAGCCGCTAGGCCCATTTCTGGCGAAGAGCTTTGCAACGACGGTATCGCCGTGGGTGGTAACGCTGGATGCGCTGGAGCCATTTCGTGTGCCGGCATACGCGCGGACGGAAGGCGATCCGGCGCCGCTTCCATATCTGACGGCCGGTGACGATCAGCGGCGGGGCGGATTCGATGTGCAGCTTGAGGTCTACCTGGAGACGCCGCGGATGCACCAGGCTGGCGAAGCGCCCTTTCTGCTGAGCCGCAGCAACCTGCGCGAGCTTTACTGGACACTGGCCCAGATGGTGGCGCACCACACCAGCAACGGCTGCAATCTGCGCACGGGCGATCTACTTGCGACGGGAACGGTATCGGGTTCGGCGACGACGTCTCGCGGCTGCTTGCTTGAGATCACGGCGCGCGGCGCGCAGCCGGTGGTGCTGCGCAATGGCGAGACGCGGAAGTTTCTGGAAGATGGCGACACGGTGATTTTCCGCGGTTATTGCGAGCGCGAGGGCACGACGCGGATTGGCTTTGGAGAGTGCCGCGGAACGGTTTTGCCGGCGCGGTGAGCGAGATCAGAGGATACGGCAGGTCTCCACTTCGCGCCTATGGCGCTTCGGTCGAGATGACATGTTGGTCTCGCTTCTCGGGTTGGGACGACGGTGAGATGGACTACTGGAAATCAGGTTTCCAGAGCGGCAGCGGGCGCGCCCAGAAGATGATTTCGCCGGGATTCACCTGGACGGTGCGAGTGTTGCACTCGTTGTGCGCGACGAAGCCTTTGTGGACGGCCTGCTCGACCGGCACGGCAATCGTCGGGCCGCTGCAACTGAAATAAGCGAGACGGTTGGGATCGCCATAATCCTTTGCGGCCGGCCTGAGCGTGAAGTTCCGGCCGCCGGCCAGGATATCCATCGTGCCGCGGCCTTTGCCGCCCACGTAGACGAGCGACTCTTCGGCGTCGGCGTCCCACTCGATCACGACGTTCTGGTGGCTCATGGGCTCGCCGGTATCGACGTTGATGAGCCGGATGACCAGCCGGCTGGGTTCGGCGGCAGCCAGCGCGGACGAGGAGCTGCTCCGAGTGGTGTCAGAAAAGGCAGGCGCATGCAT
The DNA here is from genome assembly GCA_963758545.1 of uncultured Acidobacteriaceae bacterium. Classification (GTDB taxonomy): domain Bacteria; phylum Acidobacteriota; class Terriglobia; order Terriglobales; family Acidobacteriaceae; genus KBS-83. The sequence goes on from CAVWVY010000004.1 coordinate 1,128,000, forward strand.
CGCCAACGCGAGCGCCGCGCAAAGGACTGTCTTTCTCCAGATGTGTGTTTCGAACATAGCGGTCGTCGTTTCCGCGCTCGGAGCGCGCACTCTCATGATCCGATGGCGCGAGCGATTCCCGACCTACACAGAAGTGAAATCCGCATCACCCTCTCGGGGCTGTGCAGGTTCACTTTGGGAAAAAATTGCCGATTTTGCGACACAGATGTGCGCTTCACACCGATTCGAAACGGGAAGGAACAGCAAGTCCCTCGCTGCACCTTCGGTTACTCCAGGATGAAAACTGATCCTAGAACCGCGCGATGAGCATCCGCTCTTCTGTCATGGACTCAATCGCTGAGCGGAGGCCTTCGCGGCCGGTTCCGCTTTCTTTGACGCCGCCGTAGGGCATGTGTTCCGCGCGCCAGGAGGTTGCTTCGTTGATGAGCACAGCGCCCGCCTCGATCTCACGGAAGGCCTGCGTGATGCGGCCCCAGTCTTTGGTGAAGACGGCCGCCTGCAGGCCGAAGCGCGAGTCGTTGACGGCAACGATGGCCTCGTCGAAGGTGTCGTAGGGATTGAGAAAGACGACGGGCGCGAAAGCTTCTTCCTTGAAGAGAGGTGTGGTGTGCGGAACCTTGGCCAGCAGCGTGGGCGAAAGCTGCGCGCCGCGGCGCTCTCCGCCGGTGATGAGGCGGGCGCCGGCATCCACGGCCTTCTCAATCCAGTCGGCGGCGCGTTCTGCGGCGGCGAGCGAGATCATGGGGCCGATCTGCGTCTGTTCGTCGAGCGGATCGCCGGCGTGCATCTGCTCAATGCCTTCGGTGAGGCGCTGCGCCAGCGTCTGCCAGCGTGTTTTGTGGACGAAGACGCGCTGGACCGAAATGCAGCTTTGCCCGGAGTAGCTGAAGCCTCCGGTGAGAATGGCTTGGGCGGCGAGATCGAGGTCGGCGTCCTCATGGACGATCATGGCCGCGTTGCCGCCGAGTTCCAGCGTGCAGCGCAGGCGCGGAGCCATGGCCTTCAGTTTCCAGCCCACCGTGGCGCTGCCGGTGAAGGTGAGCATGCGAAGGCGTGAATCGGCGAGCATGCCGGCTGTGACCTCGTTCGAGCAAGGCAGGACGCTGATAGCGCCGCGAGGCCAGCCGGCGTCCACGGCCATTTCGCCGAGGCGCAGCGCGCTGAGCGGCGTCTGCGGCGCGGGCTTGATGATGATGGGATTGCCGGAGGCGATGGCCGGTGCGAGCTTGTGCGCAACAAGGTTCACCGGGAAATTGAATGGCGTGATGCCGAGGATGGGGCCGATGGGAAAGCGGCGAATGAGGCCGGCGCGGTTCTCGTTGCCGGCAGTCCAGTCGAGCGGCAGCAGTTCTCCACTGATGCGCTTGGCTTCTTCCGCAGCAACGCGGAAGGTCTGGACGCCGCGCTGCACTTCGGCACGCGCGGCGGAGAGCGGCTTGCCAGCTTCCAGTGCGATGCCACGGGCGAGATCGAGCGCTTCGCGCTCGATGCGGGCGGCGATGTGCTCCAGAATGGCGGCGCGACGCCACGACGGCAGCGATTTGGTTTCGGCAAAGGCGTGCTCCGCAGCGCGGAGCGCTTCGTCCGCATCGCCGCCGGTAGCCTGGCACACCGACGCGATGACGTGATTGTCATAAGGGCTGCGCACCTCGGCAGTGGCTTCGCTGTTGCGGAGATTGCCGGCAATCATGAGGGGGGTGGCGGCGGGCGAGCCCTGGGTTGCGGCCCGTTTGGCTTTGGAGATCGGCATCGCTCCTATGGTAGCGGGAGGAAAGCGCAAAGCAGGATCTCCGAAGCAATCGAAAAGTAAACATACAGCAAACTTTCGTCATGGCGAAGTTTCGGCGAAGGACACCTGTTTCAATCGGGGAACGGTGTTTTTCATGTGGAAGATTTCAGGTGAAGATTAGGCGAAGAGCGGCTATGGTGTCGGCAGGCAAGATTTTGAACATTGATTTCCTGAGGTGATGCGATGACAAGTGCCCTTCCCCGACCCTTTGTCCCTGTGACGCAGCTTCTGATGGCCGTGATGAAGATTGCGGCAGAGCACCACCGCGCCGGCCGTACCGCGGCAGCGAGAACAATGTATCTGGAAGTGCTGGAGATGGATCCCCGCCATGCGGATGCGCTTTTTCTGCTGGGCGTGCTGGAGCGCCAGGCCGGACGGCTGGAAGAGGCGCAGCGACGGTTGAGCGAAGCGGCGCGCTGGGCAGCGGACCGCGCTCCCATGGATGCTGAGTTACGGATCGTGAAGCAACGCCTGCATAGTCGTGACCGCAAACCGGCACAGGCCTGGTACGACGCGCAGTATATGACGGACTGCTCCGCGTTGCCGATGACAGCGCGCGCATAGTGAGAGGCCGGCCGCGAAAGGTCCCGTTACAATGAGGCAAGGCAGGCTTGGGCGGAAAGACCGTCTGAGCGCGCCGCATCTCCCCGTAACAGGACTGGAATGACACTCGCGCCCACTACTTTGCAGCAGACCATTGAACAGGCCGCACAACAGGCCGGTCTTACGATTTTGACCGCCACCGAAGGCGCGGACTTCCATGGGAAGCCGACCTCGATCTTCCGGCTTGGGTTGTCGGCGGACAGCGCTGCCGAGCGCACCCTGACGCTGGAGCTGAGCGAGGGCTTTGCGCCGACGACGGCCGACCAGAAGCAAGGTCTCGCGACCTATCTGCAGCAGGCGGCGAAGCGGCTGCGGAATCCGAATCCGAATGCAATGGTCACGCTTGCCGGGCTGCCCCTGGTATGCCGCGAATTCAAGTGGCCATTTCATTTGTCGACGTCAGGCGCGGATACCTACCTGGTGCATGGTGTGGTGGGCCTGGAAGACGGCGGCGGAGTCGCCCTTGCATGCCAAGGTGTCGGCGAGCATGACGGTGACGTTTGCCGAAGTTGTGCCCGCTCCGGAGCAGCCGTACGCGGAGGCGTTCGTCTACAACGCGGTGCGGAAGACGCTGGACCAGGGACAGCTGGAGATGCTGAAGTCCGGCAATCGCCAGCCGGTGCCGGTGACCACGCGGTACTACAGCCGCTGGCAGAAGAAGTTCATCTTCTCCGACACGACCGAGGCGGCACGGCGTGAGTTCCTGAAGATGAAAGTCTACTGGCTTTCCGCGGCGCTAGGCGGCAATCAGCCGGTATGGATCGCCGACGGCTACGACGCGCAGTATCTGAATACGACAGCGGAAGAGTTGCAGAAAGAGGCGGCACAGCTGGCACAGGAAGGATGGCTGGCGCTCGACGGCGAGTTCGCCGCTGCAACCGCGAAGCTGGCCGGGGAGGCCGATCACTATCGTGCGCTGCTGGCGCATGGACTCTCGCTGACCAAGCCCGAGTTCAACGAAGAGATGCGGCACGGCCATACGAATATGTAGCTGGCTGAAACGCCTTTTCGTCCTTCAGGAGATTCGTGGAACGATTCGCTCGCGCGTTGATAACGGTGGCGTTTTTCGCCACTGCCGTGCCCGCAATTGCACAGGATGGGGCGCAGCAGTTCGCCGACCTGGGTCGATGTGCGCTGGACAGCGGCCAGACCATCGAGCACTGCCGTGTGGGCTATCGCACATTGGGTTCGCTGAACGCCGCAGGCGGCAACGCGGTGCTGATGCCGACCTGGCTGTACGGACGGACAGAAGACCTGTTGCCGCTGGTTGGCTCAGAGCCGAGCAGCAAACGACTGGTCGATACGACGAAATATTACGTCGTGTTGCTGGATTCGCTGGGCGATGGTGTTTCATCGTCGCCATTCAATAGTGACGTGCAGAAGGGCGCGGAGTTTCCGGCGATTACGGAGCGCGACATGGTGCGTGCCGAGTATCGCGCGGTCACGGAAGTGCTGCACCTGAAGCATGCGCACGCGGTTGTGGGTATCTCAATGGGCGGCGAACAAACGTTCGAATGGGCGGTGACCTATCCGGAGTTCTTCGACCTGGCAGTGCCAATCATCGGAACCCCGCAGCCCACAAGCTACGACCTGCTGTCGCACACCATCATGGAAGATGCGATGCGCGCCGATCCGGACTACAAGGGCGGTAAGTACGGGGAAAAGCAACCGGCGCTGACGCTGGCGAACGAGCTGCTGTATATGCAACTGACCACGCCGGAGTTTCGCGTGGCGCACACGGACCGCAAGGACCTGCCTGCACTACTCGAGGCGGCGCGCAAGCCGGAGCGGCAGGATGCGAACGACCGGATGTGGCAACTGAAGGCCGTGCTTGCACACGATGTGCTGCGCGGCAAACCACTGGACGAAGTGGCGAAGGCAACGCGCGCGAAGTGGCTGGTCATTGTCTCCGCGCACGACCACAGCGTGTACCCCGGTCCCGCGCTGGCATGGGCAAAGGCGGTGGGCGCGGAGACCTATATCTCCGATACGCCATGCGGGCACCTGATCATGGAGTGCGATGCGGAGCAGGTGTCCGCGCGGGTGGAGAAGTTTCTGGCGCAATAGGTAGCCGCTCTGACTTCGTGATTGCCTCGCGAATCTTCGCGTACGGTGCGGAGTCAGAGAATGCTACGGCGCGTTGGTCGCCGTGTACACCCAGCTTCTCCCATAGTTCACCGAGATTGACCTGCACGGGCGCTTTGCTCCATGCGCGATACGTCGTCGTGAGCACACTGGTGCCGGTTGCCTTGTCGCCGATCTCCAGCGCGCGCCTCAGCGGCCACTCACGATCGATGATGCCGCCGGCCGCGACGACAGCACACAGAGCATCCTGCAGACCTTTGCGATTCGCGGTGGCGACGCGAATCTGCACATCCGCGACAAGACAGAAGAGCGCTCCACCCCAGTAGGTGCGGCCCCATGTGTGGGTGCGATCGAGCCCTTCGTCGCCTGGCTGTGGCTCGCCTTTCGGCATGCCGTCGAGCATGTCGCGCCAGATTTGTTTCGCCTGCAGTTCTCCAGCCTGCACACGCGCAATGGGTTCGATGTAGGTTGCGAGACCTTCTTCCATCCAGTGCTGGTCATCGGGCAGGGTTGGGAACGCTGTGTGGACGAGTTCGTGGGTGATGGTCCAGTCGTCGGTGAGTTCTTGCGCCGAAATGTGCTGGCCGAGGCCGATGCGCGTGAAGGCCGGCCAGCCACCAACATCGCCCCAGGTTGTGCCGTGCACGCCGCCGCTGCCGGCCATTGGAACGATGAATATCCGGACGCGCGGCACGGGAAAGCGGCCGTAGTAAGTCACAACGGCATGCGCGGCCATCTCGATGCGTTTCACGATGGTGTCGTCGGAGAGGTCGAGATCGCCCGCAGCAAAGTCCACCTGAAGGATGGCGCCGCCGATCGCGATGCGACGCGTGGCGCGCGGCGGTCCGTAGCGGCGTGCCGGGTCCCATTGAGCTTGCGCTGGCAGAAGCGATCGAGATGCGGCGAGCGATCCCAGCATCCGGAGAGCGGTCCGTCGGCTGAGATGGCATTTCATGCTATGTGTAAGACATCCGAAATGGCGATCTGGTAACAGGTCGCCGTCAGGGGGTTGTGATGCCGAGCGTGTGCAGCCAGGTCGTGGCGAGATCAGGCCAGTGGGTGACGGGCAGTTTGGTGGGCCGCAGACCGTAGCCATGACCGCCGTTCGCATAGAGGTGCATCTCCGCCGGAACATGCGCTTGTTTGAGCGCTTCGTAGTAGACCCACGCGTTTTCCACCCTCACCGGATCGTCTTCTGCCTGGATTAGAAAGCTGGGCGGGGTGAGCGCGACGGGCTTTACTTCCGGGCGGACGGTGTGGGTGTCCTCCGATTCGAGATAGCCGGGATAGATGAGCAACGTGAAGTCCGGCCGAGCACTGAGCTTGTCCGCATCATCGACAGCAGGATAGATCGCATCCGTTGCGTGCGCGCCTAGCACCGCGACCAGATGACCGCCGGCTGAGAACCCGAGCACACCGACACGATTCGCATCGAGCTGCCACGCGGATGCGTGCTGACGCACGATGCGAACGGCGCGCTGGGCATCGGCCAGGTCTTGCGTGTATTTGGGAAACGGGCCGGCATTCGGCACGCGATACTTCACGAGCGCGCAGTTGACGCCGATGCTGTTGAGCCAGTCGCAGACTTCTGTACCTTCGAGATCGTAGGCGACGATCCGATATGCGCCACCGGGAAAAACGACTACGGCGGCGCCCGTGTTCTTTCCGCTGGGCGCGGGATAGAAGGCTAACGTAGGCGTCGCGACATCTCCGATGCGCGCGACGCGCTTGCCTGCGATCAGGTTGTCGGTCGGATGTGGTGGTGTCATGCTCCTGCTCGCCGGCGGGAACGTTCGGAGGGCCGGGAGGAGTGCCGGGCCATAACGGCATCGTGGTCTGCGAAAAGGCCGGCGACGCGATGGCGAGCGCGAGAAGTACAGCGAGTCGAGAATTGCGCACGCGACGAGTGTACTCTCCGATTTGAGCCCCGCTGTCCAAGAGCAGATTGCTCCACTTTGCTTGGCTACGGCCGGCATGACGAGAGTGTTGTAACTTCACCGGACTGAGCGTAGCACTGGAACGTGGCGATCAATATTCGAGATAGGCGGCGCGACGCTGCATGAAGGCTGCGAGCGCAATTCTCCAATCGCCTGCGATGCGCTCCGGATCTTCGCCGGAACGGAGCGCGTCAAGCACAGATTTGTTCACCAGCAGGTGATCGATGCCGTCGAGCTTGTAGTCGTTGGGGTAAAGCTTCCACAGTGCGGATGCGATCTCGAGGCCGAGCTCCGGGCCGTCGAGCGTGTTGCGATCCGTCACCATCAGCGAAACGCCGTGGCAGAGCTGGCCGGCGTAAGGATAGGGCGCGGCGGGTGTGAAGTTGACGGGAAGAAATCGCAGGCCGGGCAGCATATCCGCATTGAGTGTGCGGGCTAGTGTGCGCGCATCGATCCATGGCGCGCCGAGCAGCTCGAATGGCGTGTCGGTGCCGCGACCGACGGAAATGTTGCTGGTTTCGATGAGGCCGAGGCCGGTGTAGAGCTCGGCGGCACGCTGGCTGCGCAGATTGGGCGAGGGGTTGATCCAGGTCAGGCCGGTGGAGTCAAACCAGTCACCACGCTGCCAGCCCTGCATCTTCACGACCGTGAGCGCGGCGTTGATGTGGCCTTCGCCGTTGTAGTAGCGCGCGAGCTCGCCGATCGTCATGCCGTGGCGCACGGGTACGGGCATGTAGTTGGTGTAGCTGTCGCGACCGATGTCAGAGATGGGTCCCTGCACGAACGAGCCTGTTACGGGATTGGGCCGATCGAGCACGACAACGTCGATGCCGGTCTTCGCCGCGGCTTCGAGCATGTAGCCCATCGCCGCGTCATAGGTCCAGTAGCGCACACCCACATCCTGCAGATCGATCGCCACCGCATCGAGATGTCGCAGCGTATCGAGCGGCGGACGACGCTTCTCCTTCGATCCGAAGAGGCTGATCACCGGCAGACCGGTGGTCGCGTCCGTGGTGTTGGAGATATTTTCCGTGTCCTGATTGCCCTGAAGGCCATGCTCCGGGCTGAAGAGCGTGGTGAGCGTCAGGCTCGGGTCGGCTCTATGCGCGTCGTGCGCGAGCACATCAATGGTGCGGTGGCCGTCACGATCGACGCCAACCGCACTGGTGAGCAGGCCCATACGCAGACGGCCGCCGTGTTTTTTTGCGAGCCCCTGCAGGGTAAGAAACTTTTCCGCTTCGAGCACATCGATGCCGGTCTTGACATCGCCGTTGCGGGCTTGCCAGCGGCGCGCGCCAGTCAACGACTCGTTGTAGCCAGTGAGTTGCGTCAGCTGCCCGCTCTCCTGTGTCTTGATCCCGATGGCCTGCGCGGCCGCATCGGCAATGCGCGAGCGCAGCGCGACGGTGTGACCGCCACCGTCCGGGTGCACAGCATTGGTGAGGATGATGACGTAGCTATCGCTTTGCGGGTCGATCCAGAGAGACGTGCCTGTGAACCCGGTATGGCCGAAGGAGCCGACAGGAAAGAGCGTGCCGCGGTTGCTGGAGAAAGGCGAATCGATGTCCCAACCGAAGCCGCGAAGCGAGGTGCCGGTGGCGGGCTGCTCCGGCTCGGTCATCTTGGCGAGCGTGAGCTGATTGAGCGGGAAAGCTGCTGGGCGCGGCCGGCGAGGCGATCGAGCAAGGCCTGCGCGTAGAGCGAGACATCGGCCGCGGTCGAGAAGAAGCCGGCGTGACCGGCGACACCTTCCATGCGGCGCGCCGTCGGATCATGCACGGTGCCGCGCAGCATGGTTCCTGATGTGGAGAGATTGCCTTCCGCATCGACGTATTGCGTCGGTGCGATGCGGTCGCGCTTGTCGGCGGGCGGCAGGTATCCGGAATCCTTCATGCCCAGGGGCACGGTAATGTTGCGCTGCGCATAGACCTCCAGCGGCAGGCCGGAGACGCGCTCCACCAAGGCGCCGAGCGCGATGAAGTTCTCATCGCTATAGCGGAAGATGACGCCCGCAGGCGTAGCCGGCGCCGATTCGAAGAGGCGGCGCAGGCCTTCCTGGCGCCCATGCCACGGGCCGGTGAGGTCGAGGTCGGGCGCGAGACCGGAGTAGTGCGTGAGGCACTGCCGGATGGTGATGTCCTGTTTACCGTTGGCTCCGAACTCGGGGATGTAATGCGCGACGGGGTCATCGATGCGGATCTTGCCCTGCTCGTAGAGCTGCATCACCGCCGTGGCGGTGACGAGGTCCTTGGTAAGCGACGCCATGTCGAAGATGGTCTCCTCGGTCATGGTTTCGCGCGTGGGCACGAGCGAGCGTTCACCGTAGGCGCGATGGAAGATGACATGGCCATCGTGGCCGATGACGACCACGGCGCCGGGGAGTTCGTGCTGCGCTACGGCTTCGTTGACCATGGAGTCGATGGGCGCAAAGGCTGCGGGCGGGGGAGTCTCGCGGCGCGCCACACGCAATACACGAAACAGCGATGGATACGAGTAAGAACAGCTTTGCGGCAATGATGGATCATGCAGCGGTGGCCCTTTCTTGCTTTGGCAGCAGCAGGCTTGCGAAATAACCGATAGTGGTCGTGATCAGCGCACCAATCAACACGTACCAGATGAATGCGACCTTGGGCAGCGCCCAGACGTGGCCCGTGGCAAATGGGCCGGGTTGCTGCCAGAGTAGGAGGTTGACGATGAGCCCGACGATCATTCCGATAATCGTGCCGGCTTGATTTGCGCGGCGGGTGAGCGTGCCGAGCAGGAAGGCGCCGAGCATTTCGCCCCAGGTGACGGAGGCGATGGAGAGCCCGATCTCGACCACATGACCCCCGGTGCGCGAGAGAACCGCAAGGAGCAGAAGCACGACGGCCCAGACCGCGGTGAGGATGCGCGAGAGGCGGGTGCGGGCGCGCTCTTCCATCTCGGGATGACGCGGCAGGTAGAAGTCGACCATCGTGGTGGAGGACAGCGAGTTGAGCGCGGCGCTCATATTGGACATGGCCGCGGCGAGGATGGCGGCGATGACCAGGCCAGAGATGCCGTGCGGCATGTCCTGGACGATGAAGAGCGGGAAGAGGCGATCTGCCGTGCCGACGTGCGCCAGCGTGCCGGCGGGGTAGAAGACGTAGAGCCCGGCGCCGATGAGCAGGAAGAGCGCGAACTGCACGAAGACGATGACGCCGCTGGCGAGTAGCGCGACCTGCGATTGCGCCAGGTTCTTCGCGGCGAGCAGACGCTGCACCACGAGTTGTTCAGTCCCGTGGCTGGCCATGGTGAGGAAGCAGCCGCCAATCAGGCCGCCCCAGAAGGTGTAGGTCTGGGTGAGCGAGAGGGCGAAGTGGAAGACGGTGAACTTGTGCGCGGCGGCGGCCGTGTGATGGATGACGCTCCAGCCGCCCGGGACCTTGGCGCCTAGCGTCCAGAGCGCGAGGATGGTGCCGACGAAGTAGAGCAGCATCTGGATCGACGTCCGTCCAGATCACAGCGGCGAAACCGCCCTCGAAGGTATAGATCAGAGTGAGGATGGTGAGGATCAGGATGGACGGGATCGGTGCCGGTGCCGAAGGCAACGGTGATGACGATGGAGACGGCGAAGATGCGGACGCCCTCGGCCGCGGCGCGGGTGGCGAGGAAGATGCCGGCGGTGAAGCGATGCAATGCTTTGCCGAAGCGCTCTCCGATGAGCTGATAGGCCGTCATGAGCTGGCCTTCAAAGTAGCGCGGCAGGAAGAGCACGCAGACGACGATACGGCCGAGCAGGTAGCCGATGGCGATCTGCAGAAAACCGAAATCGCCGGTGTAGGCGAGGCCGGGGATGCTGATGATGGTGAGCGTGCTGGTTTCGGCCGAGACGATGGAGAGCGAGATGGCCCACCACGGGACATTGCGATCGGCGAGGAAGTAGGAGCGCAGCGAGCGCTCTCCGTTCCGGAAGCGGAGGCCGAACCAGGTGATGCCCAGCAGGTAGAGGACGATCGCGGCGACGTCGATGAGGTGGAGCTTCACTGAGATACGATTCCTTGGGGCAGCGCTCTCCTCGACGCTATTTCGGGGTGGTCAGGGTCTTGAGCAGGTCGTAGTAAAAATCGACGCCGCGGTCGAAGGATGCGACGGGCAGGCGCTCATCCTTGCCATGAGCACGAACATCGTCGCTCTCAAGCGCGATACCGGAGACGCCGTAAGTGGGCATACCGGCGGCGTTGGTGTAGATGCCGTCGGATGCGCCGTCGGCCATGGTGGAGACGACCGGCACCCCGGGCCACATCTTCCCGGCTACCTGATCGATCGCGTGCGTCACTTCCGGCTTGATGGCGGCGGGGGGAAGCGCCTTCTTATCCGGCGCCTTGTCGAAGATCTGGCCCTGGCCTTCCGCGCCGTCGCCCTACATACTGCACGGTGATCTTCGGGCTGTTGAGGACGCGGATGAGCTCCTGACGCACTTCCTCCTTGGAGTGGCCGGGGAGGATGCGGCAGTTCACGATGGCCTGGGCGCGCTGCGGCAGTGCGTTGTTGGCGTGCCCGGCATCAAGCCGCGTGGCGACGCAGGTGGTGCGCAGCGTCGAGTTGTACTCCGGCGTCTGGTCGAGCCGCTGGATGGCGGCAGGGTCAGGAGGCGTCTTCAGGATGGCGCGCATGTCGGCAGCGGTCTGGCCGGACATGATCTTGGATTCGGTCTGGAAGTAGTCGCGGGTGACGCCGTTCAGCTCGAAGGGGAAGCTGTAGTGCGCGAGGCGCTCGAGGCCATCGGCGAGCTCGTAGATGGCGTTGTCCGGCACCGGCAGCGAGCTGTGGCCGCCGGGGTTGGTGACGGTGAGCTGGTAGTCGGCATAGAGCTTCTCGCTGGCGTCGACGGAGAAGATGGTGGCTTTGCCGTGGTGCAGCTCCACGCCGCCGCCGTCCGGGTTGAGGACGTATTCGGCGTCGATCAGGTCGCGGTGGTTCTCGATCAGCCAGTTGACGCCGTTCGACTTGCCGCCCTCTTCATCGGCGGTGAGCGCGAGGATGATGTCGCGATCCGGACGGAAGCCTTCGCGATGGAGGCGGAGGAGGGTTTCGACCAGGATGGCGTCGGACTCCTTCATGTCCTGGGTGCCGCGGCCGTAGTAGTAGCCGTCTTTGGTTACGAATTGGAAGGGATCGGTCGTCCAGTCTTCCCGGCGGGCTTCGACGACATCGAGATGACCGATAAGCAGGATCGGCTTTTTACCGCTGGCGCCGTGGTAGCGCACGACCAGGTTCTGCTTGCGGTCGTTGGGGCCGAGCAACTGCATATCCGAGGCGGGAAAGCCGGCGTCGAGAAAACGTTGCTGCATGGCTTTGGCTGCGGCGGTGACGCTGCCGACCGAGTCGGTGGTGTTGATCTCTATGAGCTGGCGGAAGATATCCGCCGCTTCCTTGTGATTGGCAGCCAGTTGCCTGAGTCCGGGCGAGGGGTGCAAACATCCAACAGGCAAGGAACAGAAAACAGGAGCAAATGAGGCGGCGGCCGCGTCGAGTCATCAGGAGTCTGAGGGTACCAGATTCGGAGTACCGGAATGACCGTAAGTCGCTTCGTGGTAACGCGGGAAACAGCACCGGTGGATGCCGCCGCCCGAGGAAGAGCTGGCCGAAAGCCACTACGGCTCGGATAGACTACTCGGTCGCATGGGGATAAGCGATTCCGGGCAGGCATCGAAGCAACGCAAGTTCCCGGAAACGATTCTCACCCCAGTTACACAATCTGATTCAGAAAGCCGGATGATGAACGATATGACCCGCTACTCACTCCAACTGCGCCCCCTTGAGCTCTGCAACCAGTCCGACCATGGCGTGCTGGAGATGGAGATCGTCGCGCATCCGGACGGGCCGGGCGAAGCCATCCGCACGCGCTCGCGGCAGTGGCTGCCGATCTTCGATCGCATCTGCACCTTCCTGAGCAGCTCACCCTTTCAGCGCAAAGCGATGCACCGCACGCTGAAGGCGGGCGTAGCCATGCAGGTGCTGGATCGCTCGAATGGCGAAAAGCTGTTCTTCTCCGAAGAGGAGATTGCGGCGTTTGCCCTGGACAAACCGAACGCTGCTTAGGGGTCAGCTACCCCCCACCCCCCTCCCGGTGCGGGAGGCTGGCTAGTAAATATAATGAAATCATTGCGATATACAGCGTCCCGAGCGTCAAATTCGTCTTTCTAAAGGGCTTATCGCTAAATTCGTCCAGCCATTGGGTTTAGGAGTCCTCAGTCGGCCCCGAAAATGAAAACGCCACCTCACGGGTGGCTTTTTTGTGTTTTCACTCTGTTTCCAGTGTAACGAACTGAGGGAAATTATCTGGCAGGATTCTGTTGAATTGTGCCGATTCGGGAGTTACTTGGTCATCGGCGGCACGAATCCTCTCTCCGCGAGATCACCATCAGCAGCCGCCCGGATCAACCTGGCAGATGCGCATCCGCCCCAGTACACCGTGTCCATGATCAGAGCGCTGGGAGCACGCGACCCGCAGAACGTGCGCGAGACCGAGTCACTCGCCAGTCACGCCGGATGACCGGAAGCTTGTGCACGGTGCAGGAAATCCGGCCTGGGTATTGGATCCTTCTGCTATTATGACCGCGCTTCAGAATTGCGTGCAGAGGTACGCGACGATGGGCGTGAATAATCTGGCGTACAGCGGCAAGGGCCTCGCCCTGACCGAGCAGTTCGAAGGTTGTTGTCTCGCTGCTTACCAGGACCAGGTCGGCGTGTGGACGATTGGATACGGCCACACGGGTGCGGACGTGACCCCGGGCCTGAAGATCACGCAGACACAGGCAGAGGAGCTCCTGGCCAAAGACGTTCTTGCCGCCGCCCGATTCGTCAATACCATGGTCAAGCTGGAACTTACCCAGTTCGAGTTCGACGCTCTGGTCGATTTCGTCTTCAACCTTGGACCCGGCAACTTTGCCCGGTCGACTCTGCTGACAGCTCTGAACGCGGGAGACTTTGCCCGGGCTGCTGCGCAGTTCGAATGCTGGGACCGGGCGGGGGGGAATGTGGTTGCCGGTCTGCTCAGGCGGCGCCAGGCAGAGTTGGGCTTGTTTCAAAACAAAGCCTGATCGAAGCAACGCTTAAGCCTCCGACGTTGATACGAGAATGAGCCGGGAGGGGCAAGAATCGGGCCGAACGTTTTAAATTCCGCAAATTCTGCAAATTCCAACTCCAGGGGTCCGCGCATGCTTGTAGAGAACCTGTTAACGCCGTCCGTCGTCGTGGTTCCTGACCGGAAGACGGATCCGATCTTCGACCGCCTGGAACACCAGATCGATTGGTACGATCGCAAAAGCCGTTCTGCCCGGCGCATGTACAAACGGATCAAGGTGGTCGAGATTCTTTCGGCAGCAGCCATTCCGTTCCTCGCCGCTCTGACCTTCCCGTACGACAAGCTGGTCACGGCGGGGCTTGGTGTACTCATCACGGTGCTCGAAGGACTTTTGCACCTTAACCAATATCAGCAGAACTGGACCACCTATCGCTCCACCTGCGAAGCCCTGAAGCACGAGAAGTACGTCTACCTGGCGAGCGCCGGACCCTACACGAATGCCACTGCCGCGCACGCCCTGCTTGCCGAACGCATCGAGTCCACCGTGTCGCAGGAGCACGCCCAGTGGTCCTCCGTGCAGCAGCAGGCCGCAAAGGCGGAGGGAACCGCGACCGCGGGATAGAGCTCTCGCCGAAACCCTTACTCCCCCGGAAAAAATGATCACTGGCGCAGTCGGCGCGCTCAGGTATTTAATGTGTCAGCTTCGTTTTGAGCGCTTCGGGAGCAGGCTGGTTCGCGCAGGGGAACCCTTGCGCTATGCGCAGCCGCCCATTATCTAAAGGGCTACCGGGGAGAGGGCTACTTGTGCGGTCCGTCTTCGTCAGCTATCGCAGAAAAGATTCGGAAGGCGAGTCAGGGCGCTTGTTCGACGACCTGACCTCTCATTTCGGCAGCGAGTCCGTATTTATGGACGTGTCGGCGATTGAGCCGGGACGCGATTTCAGGAAGGCCATCGATCAGAGTGTTACGACTTGCAGCGTCCTGCTCGCCATCATTGGACAAGAGTGGCTGGAGTTAAAGGACGCTGGGGGACGCCGTCGCCTGGAGGACCCAAATGATTTCGTGCGGCTGGAACTCGCTTCCGCGCTTCGCCGAGACATTCCTGTCATTCCGGTGCTCGTCAGGGGCGCGAAGATGCCGGAAATGGATCGGCTTCCACCCGATCTGCAAGAGCTCGCCTACAGGAACGCAGTGGAACTAACGCATGCGCGATGGAAGTCGGATGTACAGCTACTGATACGGGCATTGCGCCCCTACCTGGATGTACATCCGGACGCACCGCGAAGAGGAGAGGAGGCGGGGCAGCGCTCCAATGCCTCCCCCCCAGCAGAGCGCCCAACGACCCCTGTTCCCCTGTCGCGCGTGGATACAGCGGTGGCGGTCCCTTTCAGCCAGCCAGATGCCCTCGAGCGCATCTGCCGGGAGTTGAGCAGCTACATAGGCCCGGTTGCAGAGGTGATTGTGAAGCGGGCGGCCAGAAAGTGTTCGACCGCTGAAGACCTGATTAAAGCAGTGGCAAGGGAGATTGAGGATGAAACGGAACGCGCCCGGTTTTTGAGAGCGTCCCGAGCGTAACTGCGTTCAGTCCTCATCGATCATCCGCAAGGCCTTTGCGAGGCTTACCTGCATCCGGTTGAACGATGCCGCTACGACAGAGATTTCATCCTTCCCACCGATTCGCACAGCAGGCACATTCTTCTCCCCGCGGCTGACCCGGTCTGCTGCATCGGAGACAATCTTCAGCGGCCGGATCACAAACCAGAAGACGCCCACATCGAGAGCAATGATTGCGAGAAGTATGGTCAATCCGAGGAAGAGCATCAGCCGGCGGTAAGCCTGGTTGGCAATCTTCACCGGCAGCGCCATCGGAACGGAGACAATCTGCGCGCCGATGATTTCGTTCGGCTGCCAGCCGAAGCCGTTGGCAGAGCCATATCGGCCAATCAGGCCGGCTGGCGCGCTGGAGGCAGCGCCGTGGCACTGCAGGCAGTCCTGCGTCGCTCGGATGGGGTTGGCAACAAAGAGGGCCGGCCCATTCGGAGTGTCGCGCACGCCGCTATCCTGGCCGTCCCCGTTCTGATCGCGAAGGTGGTGGATGATATCGGATTCCCAGTCTGCAGCTCGATCTTCCGGATTCGTGGGGTTTAGTGCGGCTTCCTTGTAGGTGTATTCCGGATAGCTCTTCCGCAGATTATTGAATGTCACAGTGGAACCAAAGAACGGGACCGCCTCGGGAAGGAAACTAATCTCATGGCGGGGATTCTCCTCGACCAGCGGCGAGATGTCTTTGGCGATGTACTGCCGGATAGATTCGGCGCTCGCCAGCATCAGTTTCGCCTCATTCAGCACCTGGTTTCGCGCATTCCCGATGAGGAAGGCGTAGGAGAAGTGAGAGATCAGGAGAGCGCCCGCTCCGAAGATTACGAGCAGGATGAGGTTGAACTTCGCGAGAAGTCTCATGGGACGCCTCCTTGAGCCAGCGAATGTGTTGCAACGGTATACCTCAGAAATCGGTGTAACCAGTACCAGAACCGAGTACTCCGAAGACTTTCCACTCGCGGCTCCGCCGCTCCAGTCGAGATGACAGGAGTTGCAGGGCGCCGAGCAGTTCCCCTTCCGGTTTGTTAGTCGGTGGCGACGAGGTCGACGCTGGGGCCGGTGGGGCGGGAGCCGCGGAAGCCGTAGTAGATGACGTAGAGATAGCAGAGGAACGGCAGGATGAAGCAGTGATGGATGCCGATGTGGTCTGCGATGGCTGCCCTGCAGGACAGGAATGACCGCGCCGCCAACGATGGCCATGACGAGCAGACCCGATGCCTTTCCGGTGAGCGGCCCCATGTGCGCGGTGCCCAGAGTGAAGATGCTGGGGAACATGATGGAGTTGAACAGGCCGACCAGAAGCATTGAGACGATGGCGACTTGCCCATTGGTGAGCATGGAGGTAACCACCAGCAGCGAGGTGACGATGGCGCATATTCCCACGACTCGTCCGGTGGGAACCTTCCGCAAAACGCCAACTCCGATGAAGCGGCCGACCATGGCCCCGCCCCAATAAAAGGCCACCAGCTTGCTAGCCACTGCAGCAGAAATCTGACCGAGATCGTGGCTGCCCATGTAGTTGACGAGGAAGCTGCCGATGGCTACTTCAGCGCCGACATACATGAAGATGGCGATGGCACCGAGCCAGACGTGGTGATGCTCCCAGATGGAGCCGAGGGGATTTTCAGCGCTGCCGGTGGTGCGGAACTCCTGTGTGGTCTGGATTCGCGGCAGACGCACGAGCGCGATGGCGATGGCGAGGAGAACAAGGGCAATCCCGATGCCCGCGTACGGCATCTTTACCGAGGCCGCCTGCTGCTGGCGCGTCATGGTGGCAAGCTCTGCCGCGCCCGCGCTTGCCAGGATGAGAGCGCTGCCGAAGTATGGAGCGATGGTGGTGCCAAGTGAGTTGAAGGCCTGGGTCAGATTCAGGCGGCTCGATGCGGTCTGTGCAGGCCCGAGCACAGTTACATAGGGGTTGGCGGCAACCTGCAGCGCAGTGACGCCAGCGGCAAGGATGATCTGCGCGGCGAGAAAGAAGGGATAGGACGGCACGCTGGCGGCGGGCAGAAAGAGAAAGACGCCCAGTGCCATGACACCGAGACCCACCACCATGGTGCGCTTGTAGCCGATGGCTTCAATGAGCTTGGCGGAGGGCATGCGAGAAGATGAAGTAGCTGCCGAAGAAGGCGAGACTGCACCAGCATGCGCTTGCGTGTAATTCAGGTCGAAGATCTGTTTCAGATGAGGGATGAGCGAATCGTTGAGCGCAGTGAGAAAGCCCCACATGAAAAAGAGCGTGGTGACGATGGTCAGCGCGCGACCGTAGTGGGCGCTGCCGCTCTCTGAGACAGAAACCGTTTGTCCTGAAGCGCTGCCTAAAGCCATCCGAACCTCTCAACCTCGTGAGGACACTAACATAATGGGCGGATTGACGTTCGAGGAAACACCTTTAACGATTAACCGGACCAGCTACTGCTCGTGATAGCTGCGCATGAGGCCGCCGTCGATCACGTAGGTCGATCCTGTGATGTAGGCGGCTTCGTCGGAGGCGAGGAAGGCGGTGAGGGCGGCGACGTCATCCACGGTTCCCATGCGGCCGAGGGGAATGTTCTTCAAGAGCGCGTCGAGCTCTGACTTGTTGTTGAGCAGGTTGGCGTTGATAGGCGTGCTGATGGCCCCGGGCGCAATGTTGTTGATGGTGATGTTCTTCGGGCCGAGCTCGACGGCTAGGTCACGCATGAGCATGCGCAGGCCGCCCTTGCTGACGCAGTAGGTTGCGAAATGCGGGAAGACCATGTCCTCGTGCACGGAGGAGATGTTGATGATGCGGCCGGGTTTGTTGGCGGCGAGGAGCTTCTGCACAAAATACTGCGTGAGAAAGAACGGCCCTTTGAGGTTGACGGCGAGGACCTTGTCGTAATCGGCCTCAGTGACATCCCAGAAGTCGGCCCGCTTATCCATGCCGGCGTTGTTGACGAGGATGTCGCAGCCGCCCCAGGTCTGCCATGCAGTGTCGATGAGCTTGCGGATATCGCTCATCTTGTGACATCGGCCTGACAGATGACGCCTTCGCCGCCTGCCTTCTGAACGCATGTCGAGCGTCTGATCCGCTCCGTCGGGATGGCCGACGTAATCGATGACAACGTGGGCGCCTTCCTGCGCGAAGCGCACGGCGATTCCCTGCCCGATGCCGGAACTTGAGCCGGTGATGACTGCGATGTGGTCTTTCAGGCGCGCCATGCGTTCTCCCTCTGCTGGTAAATGGCTGTTGATGTTTTTGGCCTGCTTACTACGATGCGTGTGTTTGCAGGGCGGAGTCACGAGGTGGGCAGGAACGTAATCTCGCCGGGCGGAAGCGGATGCTCTTGGCGGCGCTGAAAGATGCTGCGAAAGAGATCGGTGCCGCCGCCGGGCCAGCGCATCATGACCAGCATGATGGCCGAGCGCGAGCAGCGGGACAAGCAGCCCGGTGTGCAGCGAGCCGGCGCGCGCGGAGAGCTGGCCGGTGGCCCAGGGCAGGGTGGCGCTGCCGACGCCGGCGACCGCGAACATCCAGCGGGTCTGCGCCGGGTCGGGGGTGAGCGCCATGAAGATGGCGACGCAGATGGGAAAGATGGGAGCCATGCTGAAGCCGGCAAGCGCGGCGGAGAGCATGACCAGCGGCAGCGAGTGCAGGGTGAGCAGAGCTGCGACACCGACGAATGCCGAGATGAGGGCGACGGCGAGGAGCCGTTCCTCGCGAACATGCAGCAGCACGGCGGGAGCGACGGCGCGGCCGATGAGGAGCGCAAGCCAGAAGCAGGAGGCGGCCAGCGGAGGCGCAGCGGAGAGATGGAAGTCGAGGCGATGGACGTAGGTGAGGACCCATGCGCCGAGCGCGGCTTCCGTGCCGCAGTAGAGCAGGCCGAAGATGGCGAAGAAGGTGACAATGCGCCTGGGGCTGCGCGGGGCAGACGGCGCGGCTTGCGGCTTCCGCTGCACGGCGCTTCGTTTATCGGGATTTTGCTTGTCGGGGAGGCAAAGCGCGAGCAACTGTGCTGAGGGCTGCGGCGGCGGCCATCGACCAGAAGAGGCCGGTGACGCCTGCGCGGTGAATCGCATATTGCACGGTGAAGGGGGAGATGGCGGCGCCTGCGCTCCAGGAAAAGTTGAGCAGGGTGAGCATGGCGGCGCGGCGGTGGCGATAGCGGTCGCCGGTGAGGACGCTGTTGGCGGTCATCGCCAGGCCAAGGCCGGTGCCGAAGAGCAGAAAGAGGAACCAGAGCGCGTGACCGCCGCCGAGGGCGAGCAAGGCCATGCTGATGGCGATCATGGCCATGCCGGCAGCGAGATTGCGATGGAAGGGCGCGCGCACCAGCATGGCTCCGATGGCGGAGCCGGCAAAGACGGCGAGGAGAAGGCGGCCGGAGCTGGCGTCGTCCAGGTGCCACAGGGCGGCGACTGCGGGCAGGCCGCTGCCGAGCAACGTGAGGCCGATGCCGGTGATCATCTCCACGCCCTGAATGCCGAGGATGGGGCCGAGAGGATAGTGGGTTTTCGGTTTGTCGGAGGTCAGGCTGGACACGACGGTTCCCGGGTGGATTCGCGCGCCATCAGCGCGGGCTCCACGGCCACCTGCTCACCATACTCCTGTTGATTGCGGAGGCGGCTGAGCACGATGCGGGCGGCGATACGGCCCATGTCTTCCAGCGGCTGGCGGATGGTGGTGAGGCTGGGGGTGATGAAGGCGGCGGCGCGAATGTCGTCGAAGCCCATGACGGAGACGTCTTCGGGCACGCGGAGTTTGGCGTCGCGCAGGGCGCGGATGGCCCCGATGGCGGCCACGTCGTTGAAGGAGAAGAGCGCGGTGAAGCGTTTGCCGGAGGCGAGCAGCTGCTCGACCACGGGGTAGCCGAGCTCGGGCGAGGTGAGATCGCGATCGAGCTGGACGACGAGTGAGCGGTCGATCTTGAGGCCAAGTTTCTTGGCGGCGTTTTCGATGCTGCGCCAGCGATCTTCCGAGTCGGAGCTGAAGGGCTGGCCACGCATGAAGGCAATGGAGCGATGGCCGAGCCGATAGAGATGGGTGAGGGCCAGCTCCGCGGCCTTTGGCTGGTCGAGGATCACGTTGGTGACGCCTGGGATGTGCCGATGCGCGGCGACGGCGACGGCGGGGACAGGGTAATTGTGCTGGAAGGCAGTGTCGACAAGGATGAGGCCCTCGGCGCCGCGGCCGACGAGGAGGCGCGCATATTGCTCGACCAGCTCGGGCTTATGGCGATGGTGCGCAGTGAAGTAGAAGTAGCCTTCCTGCACGAGGTAGATCGCCAATGCCGCTGAGCACCTGGGTGTGGTAGCCCTCGCCTAACTCCGGTACGAGGATGCCGATGGTGTGCGTGCGGCGGTTGCGGAGGGAACGGGCAAGCAGGCTGGGCTGGTAGTTGAGTTTTTGCGCGGCGGCTTTGATGCGGTCGCGCGTGGCCTGCGGAATGGAGCGACCCGGCACATCGTTGAGCACGACGGAGATGGTTGCTGGACTGAGCCCGAGATGGTCTGCGAGAGTCTTGAGGCTGGCCGGCTTCTCGTCATGATTCTTGTGTTGCTTCTTGCGCGCCATTGGCCTCCGCCGGTCCCCGGTGTGCGTGCAGGTGATAGTAGAGCATTTCTCATATCACTGTGTACCGCAGAGCATCTTGTAGCGTCGCTTTCTTCCCTCCATCTGGATGGCCCTTCGGGTGGCTCAGGGCGCCCCTCGGCTTCACCATCATGCCTGGATATGTGAAATCCGAAGACTATCGATTGTTTTAGAATTGCGCCCGCAGCATCGGAGGCGTGAGCCGTGAAGAGATTTCTCGTTTTTTGTGCGCTTGCCGTGTGGGCGGTGACGCTCCGCGCGCAGACTCGGCGAAGGCTTTGTTCATACGCAGGGCAGCCGAGCTGGTGGACGGCAGCGGCCATACGCTGATGCTGCGCGGCACCAATCTGGGCAACTGGCTGGAGCCGGAAGGATATATGTTCCGCTTTGGCGATGATGGGCCGACCTCGCCACGCGAGATCGAGGAATATTTCGACGAGCTGATCGGCCCCGACCAGGCCGCGGCCTTCTGGCGCGAGTACCGCGACGTGTACATCACGAAGGCGGACATTGATTTTCTGAAGGCCACCGGAATCAATTCGGTGCGGGTGCCGATTCATTACAAGTTCTTTACAGCGGGGAACGACGAAGGCCTTCGCCTGCTGGACCGCGTGGTGGCGTGGGCGAAGGCGGACGGGTTGTACGTGATCATCGATATGCACCAGGCGCCGGGTGGACAGACGGGCACGAATATCGATGACAGCTACGGGTATCCGTGGCTTTATGATTCGCCGGGCAGCCAGGCGGAGCTGATCGCGATCTGGAAGCGCATCGCGGAGCACTACCGGAACGAGACGGCGGTGCTGGGCTACGACCTGCTGAACGAGCCGATTCCGCACTTCCCCGAATTGCAGAAGTACAACAGCCAGCTGGAGCCGATTTACAAGCGCGTTTCAGCAGCGATCCGCGAAGTGGACAAGCATCATGTGCTGATCCTGGGCGGAGCGCAGTGGGATACGAACTTCAATGTCTTCGGGCCGCCGTTCGACAGCAATGTGCTGTACCAGCTTCACCTGTATGAGTTCAACACGCCATGGAACGCGGAGACGGAAGCGAAGACCGAAGCGGACCTGGCGCGCTACACGGCTTTCCGCGACAAGTACCATGTGCCGATCTGGCTGGGCGAATCGGGCGAGAACGACGACGCGTGGGTACGCGGCTTCCGCGAGATGCTGGAGAAGCACAGGATCGGCTGGTGCTTCTGGCCGTACAAGAAGATGGAGGCGAGCTCTTCGTTTGTCGCGTTTCCGAAACCGGACCACTGGGACGAGATCGTGAAGTACTCGACCGAGCGGCGCGGCGTGGGGAATGCGGAGAAGCAGCTCAAGATGCGGCCTTCGCCGGAGATTGCGGCGGCCGCGATGAAGCAGTTGCTGGAGAACGTGCGGCTCGCGAAGTGCCGCGTGAATACTGGATATATCGAGGCGCTTGGTCTGACAGTTCCTGCTGGTGGGGTGCCGATTCAGTAGGGTGGTGAATCGTGGACGCTTCGCGTCGACTGATTGCCTGGGAACATACCCCACCCTAGCCTTCGGCTAAGCACGGCACCCTGGTTCATGCCAGCTACGCGCTTATTTGTAGATGAGGCGGATGTCAGTTGTGGTGACAGGGCAGGTCACCGGGATGGTTGCCTTTTCGATGGGCGGCGCGATGAGCAGGACGTGCGGATTGTTGGCAAAGCCGAAGCCTTCCTTGGGCACCATGAATATATTGCGATCCAGCTTCTGGTTTTCGTTCTCGTCGTGCAGCACGACCACGCCGTATTTTCCGGGAGGAATGTGGTCGAAGCGTGCCGTCGCGTGATCGCCCTCGATGGGAAAGTGGTCGTGCCGGAATGACTTGCTTACGTCTTCGGGCCAGCCTGCGGATGAGGTGAAGAGCTCCGCGCCGAGAAGACCCTTGGTGTTGCGGAAGCCGGTGACGTGAATGACGAGCGAGCAGTTGCCTGCAGCAGCGGGCGACTCCGCCAGAGCGGGCTGCATGACCAGCACGATCGAGAGCAGGAAGCAGGCCAGCAGCGCCCGGCGCGGGCAAAGAATCATGCGAAATGAACTCCTATGGATTGGACTGGGAGGAGGTCCCCTGCGATGGTACAGGCGATGTGCTGCCGGGTGTGACGTTCCGGGCTGCGCGGATGTTGCCTCCGAAGTGGATGGTGGGGCCGATGGACCAGCGGAAATCCCACCTGCCGTCCTTGAGCAGGTCATTGAAGACATGGAAGTAGACGATATCGGTCTGCATCCGGATGGCGATGTGTTTGGTCGCGTTCAGATCGTAGCCGCCGCCGAAACCGTAAAAGCCGGTCCAGTCAGTCTTCTTGCCGGCAGGGACAAGTTCCTGCGCGATGGCCGCCGTGACGGCGTCGTGTGGGTGCGGGGCGGCGGTTTCGTGCACCGCCCCGAATGATGGGCGGAGAAAGAACGTGACCCGCTTGAATTTGCGGTAGTTGAAGTTCGGGCCGGCGGCGAAGGTCTGGGTGGTGGAGTCCACCGGCACGTAAACCTGGTAAGTGGGCGGGATGACGCCGGCCTGGATGAGCGCGAGGATCTGCTGCGCGAGCTGCTGCTGCAACGCGGTGGGTAGCAGATCTGGTGTCAGCTCGGTATGACCTGTGGTGACGGAATAATCAAAGCCGTTGGCGATCCATGGTTTCCAGTTCCAGCCAGCCTGCAGGTGATAACCGCGGGTCGTGAGATCGATCTTGGGAGCGATCAGGTTGGCGTAGCCGTTGTAGATGTCGTAGCGGCCCACGTAGTCCTGCTGGGCGTGTGCGTGATTGAGGGTGAGGAAAAAGAGCGAGGCGGAAAGAACAGAGACGATGCGAACGGGGGAGCGGAACATGCGGGGGAGACCTCCTGGGCCGATTCAGCGCGCAAGAAACAGGAGCCGGCGCGTTGCAAAAACAGCCGAAGACTAACCATCCCCAGGCACGGTTGGCAAACGAAAAGTTACTGACTGGTCAGAAACTTATTCGCCCGCGGCGGGCTCCGGCGGAAGGGTGCGAAGAAAGCTTTCGATGTGCTCGAGGACAATCTCCGGCTGCTCGCGATGCGGGGTGTGGCCGCTGTCGGGCAGCTGGACCAGATGCATCTGGGGAGCGAAGCGGCGCAGGGCGTCGGCCTGCTGATCGGTCGCGTATTCGTCGTGCGCGCCCTGCAGCATGAGGAGCGGACAGCGGACGGGCGGCAGATGCGCTTCGAGCGGCAGGGAGAGCAGACTGTCGGAGCCGCGGATGCTGAGCCAGGCGGCGAAGACGGCATCCGGATCACGATGGTGGCGCGCGAGGCGTTCACGGAAATCGGTCTCGCGCCAGGCGCGTTCGGCTATCGCCATTCCGGCGGCAGCGGCAGGCTCGGCATGGAGGATGGGCGATTCGAGCATCAGCGCGCGGACATCCGCGGGATGGGTCGCCGTATAGATGAGCGCGATGGCCGCGCCCTCGCTGTGGCCGAGCAGCACGGGCCGCTGCACCGAGAAATGCGCCAGCACGGCGGGCAGGACTTCCAGCGCCTGATGGCGGTAATAGTTCCGGCTGCGCGGGCGTGGCGGACCTTCGGACTGGCCGTGGCCGAGGCGGGAGTAGAGCAGCACATCCATGCTGCAGCGCTCGGCAAGCTGCGAAGGAAAGTCGCGCCAGTGGGAGACCGAGCCGAGAGCCTCATGCAGCAGAACGATGGTGCCATGTGCGTTGGGGACGGTGATGTGTTGGGTCTCTAGCTCGCGCCCGGCGATGCAGTGCAGCGCGGGCTCGCTCATAGACCACGCGCCCAGAGGACCGGCTTCTGCGCCGCGACCCAGCCATCGACGCGCGAAGCGTAGCGATGCTCGAGCGCATCACGCTTGAGCTTGAGTGTGGGCGTGATGAGACCGCTGGTGATGTCCCACGGCCCATCGACGAGCGCAAGGAACTGCAGACGCTCGTGCGGATCGAGCTCGGAGTTGACCTGCGTGAGCAGCGTCTGGAGGGAGCGGCCGAGATCACCATTGAGACCGCTGGCCTCGCATTGTTTGCGGGCTTCTGACGAAAGTACGGAGATGGCGAAGGGATGCGGCAGACCGTCGCCCATGACGCAGGTGGCTTCGAGCGCAGGATGAATGCTGAGGCGCTTTTCGATGGGGACCGGAGAGACGTATTTGCCCTTGCTGGTCTTGAACTGTTCCTTGATGCGGCCGACGATTTTGAGCTGGCCGTCGGGCGCCAGCTCGCCCTTATCGCCGGTACGGAAGAAGCCATCTACAGTGAAGCAGGCGTGTGTGCCCTCGTCGTTGCGATAGTAGCCGATCATGTTCATCGGGCTGCGCATCTGGACTTCTTCGCCGACGCTGATGCGAACTTCCACGCCCGGGAGAGCGGGGCCAACGTAACCCATGCGGAAGTCCTGGGGCCGGGGCGCGTGGGTAATGGCGGTTTCCGTGAGACCGTAGCCTTCGACCAGGCCGAGGCCGAGCGCGCGATACCAGGCGAGGACTTCCGCGGGCAGCGGCGCGGCGCCTGAAGCGGCGAAGCGCACGGAATCGAGCCCGAGCTGGCGGAGGATCTTTCGCTTGACGATGCCGCGCAGGATGGGGATGCGGAGCAGCCGGTCGAGTTTGGGCTGCGGAACTTTTTCGAGCACGCCCTGGCGAAAACGCAGATAGAGACGCGGAACGGAGAAGAAGAGCGTGGGGCGGGCGCGCTTGAGGTCGGCGAGGAAGCTCTCCTGTCCGGCGGTGAAGTAGACAGTGCAGCCGATATGCAGGCTGGTGGCTTCGATGACGCCGCGCTCTGCAATATGTGCCAGCGGAAGATACGAGATAAAGCGCTCATTGCTATCCATGTTGACCAGCTTTGCGATGCTGTCGCCCATGTGAGGGAAGACGGAGAAGCGATGCATGACGCCTTTGGGCTGGCCGGTGGTGCCGGAGGTGTAGATGATGGTGGCGAGCTCGTCCGCCGCGCGGGTGGGCGAGTCCGAGATCGGCGGGCATTCGGCGAGGATGTCATCCCAGCGGCGGTCGCAGCCGCGCAGGACATCGGGCGCTGCGTTGGGCATGGCGATGCGCAGCACGCCGACGGGAATTCCCTGCTGCATGGCTTCGCGATCGTCCATCGCGCCGAGAAAGCAGGCACGAACGTCGGCGTGCTGCAGAAGGGCGTGGATGGAGTCGGCGCGCAGCGAGGGATAGAGCGGCACGGTGACGCAGCCGGCCATCCAAGCGCCGAGCTCGGCGATCATCCACCATGCGCTATTGCGCGCGAGCGTGGCAACGCGCGAGCCGGGCTCCCATCCGCGGGCGCGAAGGAATGTGGCGATACGGCGCGCCTCGTCCATGGTTTGCTGCCAAGTCCAGGAGCGCACGGAACCGTCGGCCATGGGCTGGACGAGATACGCTTCATGCGTGCGCGCTTTCTCCCAGTGATACGCCCGCCCGAGGGGGAGAAACTCGTCGCTCCACTGCGCCATGCCTGGTTGCCTCCGTACTGGAAGCAGCGTACTATCCCGTTTTCACAAATGCTAATGGTCGCTAGCTGCCGCGACGAGCAGCTTTTCTTGACGAAAAAGCTGCGTCAGGTTTGTCTCGAGGTTGACCTGCTGTGAAAACGGGCTACGCGCCTTTGGCTTTCTTCACTGCCTCGGTCAGCGCGGGGACGACTTCGAAGAGATCGCCGACGATGCCGTAGTCGGCGACTTCGAAGATGGGGGCGTTCTCGTCCTTGTTGATGGCGACGATGGTCTTGGAGCCTTTCATGCCGACGAGATGCTGGATGGCGCCGGAGATGCCGACGGCGAGGTAGAGCTTGGGCGAGACGGTCTGGCCGGAGCTGCCGACCTGGCGCTCCATGGGCAGCCAGCCGTTGTCGCAGATGGGGCGGGATGCGGCGAGCTCGCCGCCGAGCGCCGCGGCGAGCTCCTGGACCATGGGCAGGTTGTCCTGCTCCTTGATGCCGCGGCCGACCGAGACGATGATGGCGGCGGAGCCGAGATCGACGGTCTGCGCGGCTTCGCGGAAGGGCGCTTCGGGCTTGTTGCGGATGGCGGTTGCATCGAGTTGGGGTGAAAAGGTCTCAACGGGGGCCGAGCCGGATTCGAGTGATTCGGCGCGGAAGGCTCCGGCCTGCACGGAGAGGAAAGCAGGGGCCCGTGCCGGCGTGGCGGTAGTCCGCGTTGAGCTTGCCCTGAAATAGCTGGCGGACGAAGACGAAGCTGTCGCCATCCTTGCGCAGACCGACGAGATCGGCCAGCAGCACCTGGCCGAAGCGGGTGGCGAGGCGAGGCGCGAAGTCGCGCACCTGGTAGGTGTGGGGGAAGACGACGTAGCTGGGGTCGAGCTTGCGGATGAGCTGCTCGAGCGCGGAAACGTAACCGTCGGCGGTGTAATCCTTGAGCAGCGCGTGCTCGACGCGGTAGCCCTTGTCGAGCTTTTTGTTGGCGAGCTCGCCGCTTAGTGATTCGAGGTTGTCGCCCACAATTGCGGCCGAGAGCGGCTGGCCGGACGCGGCTGCGATCTGCTGGCCGGCGGCCAGGGCTTCCCACGACATGCGGTTGTATGCACCGCCTTTGTGTTCGAGTACTACCAGGACTCCGCTCATATGACGCGCACCTCGAACTTGAGTTTTTCGACCAGCTTCGCGGCGGCCTCGTTGGGCGAGCCTTGGATGAGCTGGGTCTCTTTCTTCTTCTCCGGCAGGTAGACGCGCTCGAGCGTGACGGTGGCGGCGGCAGCCTGCGGCAGGTCGGCAGCAGAGACTTTGCGCACTTCTTTCGTCTTGGCCTTCTTGATGCCCATGAGCGTTGCGTAGCGGAGCTTGCTGATGCCGGATTGGATGGTGAGCAGCGCGGGCAGCGGCATCTGGACGTGCTGGAACCAGCCGTCTTCGAGTTCCCTCTTTACCTTGATGGAGCCGTCACCTGCCTCGACCTGCATGATGATGGTGGCGTGCGGGATGCCGAGCAGCTCGGCGAGTACGACGCCGGTCTGGCCGAGGCCGAGATCGTCGGACTGCAGGCCGGTGAGGATGAGGTCGGCCTTTTCGTCCTTGATGGCGGCGGCGAGACGGCTGGCGATGCCCAGCGTGTCGAGCGAGGCCAGGTCATCGCACTCGATGTGGATGGCGCGGTCGGCGCCCTTTGGCTAGCGCCTCGCGGATGGTCTGCGAGCCGCGCTCCGGGCCGGCGAGGACGGCGATGACCTCGCCGCCATGCTTTTCTTTTAACTGCAGGGCTTCTTCAAGCGCGTAGGCGTCGGGCTCGTTGATCTCGTAGCTGAGATCTTCTTCGTCGATCCATTTGCCATTGGAGTCGATGTGCAGGCTGGAGTCGCGGACCGGCACCTGCTTGATGGCGACGATGATCTTCATACGTTCTGTGCTCCGTTGGATGTAGCGGTTTGGTTGGCGATGGATTGCGAGGTGATCGTCTGTGCTGTAATCTGGGCGATGTCGAGCAGTTGCGGCGGCGCATCGCTGACGGCAGCCAGCGCATCGCGGAACATGGTGTTGCAGAAGGGGCAGGCGGCGCCGACGATGGCCGCGCCTGTCGCTGCAAGTTCTTTGGCGCGGACGTGACTGACGCGCTCGCCGGATTCTTCGCCAAGAAATGCAAGGCCGCCGCCTGCGCCGCAGCAGAAGGAGCGCTCGCGGGCACGCGGCGGATCGATGACTTTGCCGGAGCGCGCAAGCACTTCGCGCGGCTGGTCGTAGGAGCCGCGATAGCGGCCGAGATAGCAGGGGTCGTGGTAGACGATCTCCGGACCGTCCGCTTTCGGCAGCTTGTCCTGATAGCGGGCCATGAATTCGCTGTGATGCTCGATCTCGGGTGAGGCGCCGTATTCCTGCCAGTCTTTGGCGATGGTGCGGACGCAGTGCGGGCAGATTGTCACAATCTTGGTGACTTTCTGCTGTTTCATGATTTCGAGATTCTGTTCGGCAAGCTGCTGGAAGACGAGGTCGTTGCCCAGGCGGCGGACGGGGTCGCCGGTGCACTTTTCTTTCTTGAGCACGCCGAAAGAGGTGCCGAGATACTGCATTACCTTGGCGAAGGAGGCGATGATCTCGCGGCCCTGCGGATCGTATGCGCCCATGCAGCCGAGCCAGAGGCAGTACTCCTGCGAGCCGTCGAAGATGGGCAGCTCCTGCTTCTTGATGAATTTGTCGCGCTCGGCGGCGCTCATGCCCAGCGCGTTGCCGTTTCGCTCGAGGGCGAGGAAGAGTTTGGTGCCGTGGTCGTCTTCCCAGGTGCCGGTGTTCACCGCGCCACGCCGGAGACCGATGATGATGGGCAGATGCTCAATGCCGACCGGGCACTGGTATTCGCATGCGCCGCAGGTGGTGCACTGGAAGGCGGCCTCCTGCGAGTTGTACTTGCCGAGCAGCGGCTCCTCGGAGTGGGGGCCGAGATCGTTGAGGTAATTGCGCACGCCGAGGATGATTTCTTTCGGGTTCAGGATCTTGCCGGTGTTATTGGCGGGGCAGTGCTCGGTGCAGCGGCCGCATTCGACGCAGGAGTAGGCCTGGAGCGCGACAAGCTGCGTGATGTCCTTGCCGGCGACAAGGCCGAAGTCTTCGTCGCCGGAGAGCGGCGGGATGTGGCTGAACTCGCCGCGCGAGAGAAAGATGGTGAAGGGGCTCAGGACCAGGTGCAGATGCTTGGTGTGCGGGATGAGCGGGAGAAAGACGAGGATGCAGAGCGCGTGCGTCCACCAGAGTCCGCGGGCCGCGGCGGAGGTGGAGGGGATGGTGAAGGCCGCGAGATAGGTGACCATCAGCGCGAAGATGAGGAAGGCGATGACGCCGGATTCGATGGACACCTTGCGGCCGAGCCAGATGGGGCGGACGAGGAAGCGGCGCACGAAGAGGCCGGCAATGCCGACGGCGACCAGCAGCGCGAAGACCGCGGCGAACCAGAAATAGAAGCCGCCGACCCAGCCATCTGCATCGAGGAAGCCGATGCCGGAAGCCGGACGCGAAATGGTTGAGCGAGACGAGCGCGAAGGCAAGAAAACCCCAGAAGACGAAGGCGTGGGCGAGGCCGGGGAGCGGACGCTCCTTGATGACCTTGGCCTGACAGAGGACTTCCCAGAAGAAGTCCCAGATGCGTTTGCCGATCGGCGCTATGTGGAAGTCGGGATCTTTGCGTGCAGTGAAGATGTTGCGCAGGACGCTGTCGAAGCGCGCAGAAGAAACCGACCAGCGCGAGGACGATGAGGACGGCGAGCAGCACCATCTCGGTCACTGAAAACGACGGCGGCTCCGCGTAGTGGAGGCGCAGGGCGAGCACGTGTGGCAGGATCGCGAAGTTCATGAGGCTCTTACCTGTGTGCTCTTACCTTGGTGTGATGCGGTCGGAAATTTACATGCGAATTCACTTGCGCCGCGGAGCCGGTAGCGCGTAGAAGGGACACACAACCTACCGGGGAGTAAGATATCAACCGGGATTGGCAGTGTCAATTGCTGCCGGAGTGGAATGATGCCCAGGCAATCCGCGGCCCTGGGGCCGCATCGCCGGCTTTTTGCCGACCGCAGGCGCAATCCTGACGGGAAGCGGGATGCTGTGCTGCAGACGGCGGTACGCATGTTTCTGGAGCGCTCCTATGGCCGCACGTCGATGAACGATGTGGCGACGCAGTTGAACATTACCAAGCCAGCGCTCTACCACTACTTCCGCAACAAGGAAGAGATCCTGGTGGAGATCTACCGGCTGGGAACAGACCTGATCGACGAGATGCTGGATGCGATCGAAGCCGAAGAAAAACCCGGACTGGACAAGGTAGCAGACTTTATCTCGGGATACATCCGGATCGTCTCCGGTGACTTTGGCCGCGCGGTGATCCGGCTGGATGACGGCGAGCTGTCCCGGACGGGCCGTAAGACAGTGCGCGAGCGCAAACGGGAGATCGATCATCGGCTGCGCGCGATGATTGATGGCGGGATCGGGGATGGCTCGGTTGCGCCGTGTGATGCGAAGATTGCCGCCTTTATTGTGGCCGGGGCAATCCATGGGATGGCGAGCTGGTATGAGCCTTCGGGGCCGATGAAGCTCGCGGCCATCACGGCACAATATGTGCGGATACTGGCGGCTGGACTGGCGACGGGCGACATGGCTGCAATGGCTGCGCGCGAGCCGCTCGGGCTGAAGAGGCGCTCATTTCGAAGGCTGATCGAGGAGAGCATGGAAGCAATTGCGGAACGCGAAGGGACCAAAGCCGCATTCGAAAAGCCCCTACTGCTGGGCAAAGCCGCTGTACTGGGCGCGGGCACGATGGGGTCGCGCATCGCGGCACATCTGGCGAATGCCGGAGTGAGCGTGCTGCTGCTGGATCTGCCGGGCATGGACGGGGCCAGGAATGCCGTTGCGGACAAGGCCGTGGATGGGCTGAAGAAGAGCAAGCCGGCCGCCTTCTACACACCCGCTGCCGCAGCGCGCATTCGCACCGGCAACTTCGAGGACGACCTGGCCGCGCTTGCAGGGTGTGACTGGATCGTTGAGGCGGTGACGGAGAACCTGGAGATCAAGCAGCAACTGCTGGCGCGCGTAGCGCCGCATGTGCAGCCGCATGCGTTTCTGACGACCAACACGAGCGGCATCCCGGTGGGCTCGATCGCGAGCGTGTTGCCGTCCGAGCTGCGGCGGCGCTGGTTTGGCACGCACTTCTTCAATCCGCCGCGTTATATGCGGCTGGTGGAAGTGATTCCCGGGCCGGATACCGATCCGGCGGCCATGGCGGCGCTGTCTGCTTTTCTCGACCAGAACCTGGGCAAGGAAGTGGTCCGCGCGCGCGATACGCCTAACTTTATCGCCAATCGCATCGGCACTTTCTTCATCCTGGAAACGCTGCGCGTGATGGAGGAGGAGGGACTGACGGTTGAAGAAGTCGATTCGCTGACCGGGACCGCGATCGGGCTTCCGCGCACCGGCACATTTCGCCTGGCGGACATGGTGGGGCTGGACATTCTGGCGCACGTGGCGCGGAACTTTGCGAAGGCAAAGCAGGATGCGGGCGGACAGGCGGCGCTTCCTCCGTTTCTGGAAAGCATGCTGGAGCGCAAGTGGCTGGGCGACAAGACGGGCGGCGGCTTCTACAAGAAAGAGCGCGGCGCGGATGGGAAAGATGTGCGGCTGGTGCTGGACCTGAAGACGCTGGAGTATCAGCCGTCGTCGAAACCGAAGCTGCAGTCGCTGGAAATGGCGAAGAATCTGGAGTCGCTGCCGGAGCGGCTACGGATGCTGCTGAGCGGTGATCAGAAAAAGGACAAGGCTGCGCGTTTCCACTGGAAGCTGCTGACGCGGCTGTGGAACTACGCAGCTGATTGCTTGCCGGAGATTGCCGACTCGGCGGCGAGCATCGACGCGGCGATGCGCGCGGGCTACAACTGGCAGCTTGGGCCGTTCGAGATGTGGGACGCGGTGGGCGTTGCCGATATCGTGAAGCGCATGCAGGCCGCCAGCGAGCGGGTAAGTCCGGTGGTGGAAGCGATGCTGGCTAGCGGCGCGGAACTGGTACCGAAACAACGGTGCGACCTGCTACGACCCGGCGATGAAGAGCTACCAGCCGGTGGCGCGCGCGGCGGGCGTGGCACGCATTGCGGATTTCCGCGCCAGCCACGGAGTCGTCCGCAGCAATCCGGGAGCGTCGCTGGTGGACCTGGGCGACGGCGTGGCCTCGATCGAGCTGCACTCGAAGAAGAGCGCGATCGGTGATGACATTATCCGACTGATCACAAAGACGCTGGCTCCGGACTCCGATATAGTGCGCGATTTCCGCGCGTTTGTGATCTCGAGCGATGCGGAGCATTTTTCCGTTGGCGCGAACCTGATGCAGTTGCTGCTGGCCGCACAGGAGGGCGAGTGGGAGGACGTAGACCTGACGATCCGCGCCTTCCAGCGAATGACGCAGTCGATCAAGTTCTGTCCGCGCCCGGTGGTGGTTGCGCCATACGCGCTGTGCCTGGGCGGAGGAACTGAGATTTCTCTGCACGGCGCGCGGCGGCAGGCGCATGCGGAACTGTACATGGGGCTGGTGGAGACGGGCGTCGGGCTGATCCCCGGCGGCGGCGGCACGAAGGAGTTTGCGCTGAAGGCGACCGACGAGGCAATCCGCTCCTTTGGCGATGCGGCGCGGGTAGCGATTTCGACCGAGATCGTCGACACGATGAAGCAGGCCTTCGAAACGATCGCCATGGCAAAGGTTTCGACATCCGCGGCGGAGGCGCGCGCGCTGAATCTGCTGACGGGGGAGGATGGCATCACGCTGAACCGCGAACGGCTGTTGCTGGATGCGAAGGCGGCGGCGGCGGCGCTGGCCGATGGCGGCTATCTGCCGCCGGCAATGCGCACCGACATTCCGGCAGCGGGCGAAAGTGTGCTGGCAACGCTGAAGTTGGGCGCCTACATCATGCAGCAATCGGGTTACGCAAGCGACCACGATGTGAAGGTCGCGGGATATGTCGCGCACATCCTGTGTGGCGGGCGAGTGGCGCCGGGCACGCGGGTGAGCGAGCAGTATTACCTCGATCTGGAGCGGGAGGCGTTCCTTTCGCTTTGCGGCGAGCGCAATACGCAGGAGCGCATCGCCTACACGTTGAGCAACGGAAAACCTTTAAGGAATTGACCATGCAGGATGCAGTGATTGTAAGCACGGTGCGAACAGCGGTTGGCAAGGCGCCCAGAGGCACGCTGGCGACGGCGCGACCCGATGATCTGGCGGCTACCGCGATTGACGGAGCGTTCGCCCGTGTGCCACAGCTCGACAAGCGCGAAGTGGATGACGTGATTCTGGGCTGCGCGCATCCGGAAGCCGAGCAGGGCATGAATGTGGCGCGCATCGCGAGCCTGCGTGCCGGCCTGCCGGTCGAGGTCTCGGCCATGACGGTAAACCGCTTCTGCGCCTCCGGGCTGCAGGCGATTGCGCAGGCGGCAGATCGTATCCGTGGCGGTAGCGTATCGGTGGTGGTGGCGGGCGGCACCGAATCCATGAGCATGATCCCCATGGGCGGCCATAAAATCAGTGCCAATCCGTGGCTGGTGGACAATCTTCCAGCAGCATATCTTTCAATGGGGCTGACGGCAGAGCGCGTGGGAGAGCGCTTCCATGTCTCGCGCGAGGATGCGGATGCCTTTGCGCTGGCGAGCCATCAGAAGGCGCTGAAAGCCATAGCGGATGGGCGTTTTGCAGAGGAGATCGTGCCTTACGAATGGACCGAGCGCACGCCGAAGAATGGATCTGCAAAGCCGAAAGAACAGAAGAGAACTTTTCAGGTGGATGAAGGCCCACGTGCCGATACATCGGCCGACGCGCTGGCCAAGTTGAAGCCGGCGTTTCAGGCGAAGGGCACGGTGACTGCCGGCAATTCGTCGCAGACTTCCGATGGAGCGGCCGCCGCCATTGTGATGAGCGCGGAGCGGGCGGCGGCGCTGGGCATGAAGCCGGTGGCGCGGTTTGTTGCGTTTGCCACGGCGGGCTGCGCGCCGGAGATTATGGGCATCGGACCGGTGCACGCGGTGCCGAAGGCGCTGAAGATTGCCGGGCTGAAGCTGGAAGATATTGGCCTCGTCGAGCTGAACGAGGCCTTCGCGGCGCAGTCGCTTGCGGTGATTCGCGAGCTCGGGCTGGACCCGGAAAAGGTGAACGTGAATGGCGGAGCGATCGCCTTGGGCCATCCGCTGGGCTGCACCGGCGCCAAGCTGACGGCTACGCTGCTGCACGAGATGCAGCGGCGCAAGGTGCGTTATGGCCTGGTGACAATGTGTGTGGGCGGCGGCATGGGCGCGGCGGGCATCTTTGAAAATCTGAATTGAATTTGTAGCGACTGGAGTGACTTATGGCGACACTGCCGGCACCGGCAAAAACATCTGTGAAGGCTGCGGCAGGCGGCAGCTTTCTGTTGGAGGAGCGAACGCCTCAGGAAGTTTTTACGCCGGAGGACTTCAACGACGAGCAGCGGCAGATTGCCGAGACCGCTACAAATTTTGCGCAGAAGGAGATTCTGCCGGCTGCCGATGCGATTGAGGCCAAGGATTACAAGGTGACGCGCGGGCTGCTGGCGAAGGCCGGCGAGCTGGGCCTGATGGCAACGGATACGCCGGAGGAGTACGGCGGCTTGGCGATGGACAAGGTCACGTCGGCAATCGTTGGTGAAAAGCTCTCGGTGCTGGGCAGCTTCGCCACCAGCTTCAGCGCGCATGTCGGTATCGGCATGCTGCCCATCATCTGGTATGGCACGCCAGAGCAGAAACAGAAGTATCTGCCGAAGCTGGTAACCGGGGAGTGGATCGGGGCGTATGCGCTGTCGGAGGCGTCTTCCGGCTCCGATGCGATGGCTCTGCGCACGCGCGCGGTGCTTGCGCCGGACGGGCAGCATTACATCCTGAACGGCGAAAAGATGTGGATCACCAATGCGGGCTTTGCCGACCTGTATACGGTGTTCGCAAAAGTCGACGGGGAGAAGTTCACGGCGTTCCTGATTGAGCGAAACACGCCGGGATTTGCCGTCGGTGCGGAGGAGCATAAGCTGGGCATCCGCGGCTCATCCACCTGCCCGCTGATCCTGACGGACTGCAAGCTACCAATTGGGAATGTGTTGGGCGAAGTCGGCAAAGGACACCATATTGCGTTCAACATCCTGAACATTGGCCGCTTCAAGCTGGGGGCGAGCGCGATAGGCGGCGCGAAGAATTCGCTGGCGAATGCGGTCCGCTACGCAAAGGAACGCAAGGCATTCGGCAAGACAATCAGCGAGTTCGGGCTGATCCAGCAGAAGCTTGCGGAGAGCGCAACGGGCATCTTCGTGAGCGAGAGCATGAGCTACCGGACGATCGGGATGATCGATGCGGCGCTCGGCTCGCTCGCAGGCGAGGACGCTACGAACGCACGTGAGATTCAGAAGAAGATTGAAGAGTATGCGGTCGAGTGCTCGATCCTGAAGGTCTGGGGATCGGAGATGCTGGACATGGTAGTGGACCACACGCTGCAGATTTATGGCGGCTACGGTTACGTGGAAGAGTATCCGGCGGAGCGGGCGTATCGCGACTCGCGCATCAACCGCATCTTCGAGGGTACGAACGAGATCAACCGGCTGATCATCACCGGCTGGCTGATGAAGCGCGCAGCCAGCGGGCAACTGCCGCTGCTGGGCGCGATCAAGAAGCTGATGGCGGAGGTGATGGAGCCGCCCTCTTTCGACGGCTCTGACGAAAGCGACGATCCGCTGGCGGCGGAAACGGCCCTGCTGGCGAATCTGAAGAAGGCAGCGCTGTTCTGCTCCGGCTCTGCCACGCAGAAGTACATGCAGGCATTGCAGGATCAGCAGGAGATCATGGGCGACCTGGCCGACATGACGATGCAGGTGTTTGCGCTCGAATCCGCGCTGCTGCGGGCGCGCAAGCTGGGCTCGCAGCAGCAAGCCAAAACAGCGCATGCGATGGTGAAGCTGTTCGCCGCAGATGCTCTTGCTGTTGTTGAAAAGGCAGCGCGCCGCGTTCTGGCGGCGGTGGCAGATGGCGACATGCTGCGCACGCAACTGGCCATTCTGCGGCGGCTGCTGAAGCATACGCCGGAGGACACCATCGCGCTGAGCCGGCTGGTGGCGCAGCGGCAGCTTGATGGAGGCGGCTACAAGCTCTAGCGCGTAGTCACTGTCTGCCGAGGGAGCGCAGACCGTAGGCAACCTCTTCGAGGAAGGTCTCGGGATGCAGCGTTGTCGGCGGCGGCAGGTTCATTCGGCCAGCCGTCGATGCGACGAGGCGCAGAGCGAGAGACTGCCGCACTTCGAGCGCCATGTCCAGGCGCCGCTCGAGAAATGTCTCGATCGCCTCTAGGTCCGCTGTGGTGAGACGGTTGAGTGCATCGGCGGGAAGACTGGTCGGGCGCGGCGCGACAGGCGCTTGCGGCGCGGTTTCGGTGAACAGGCGCGTATTGCCCAGGGCAGACGATGCGGGCAACTGGCCTTCGTGAACGACTAGCGTACCGGCAACGAGATCGCCGAGCCGCTGATGGCGCGAGGTGACGAAGATGCTGATGACGCCCACGATGTAGGAGGTGGGCAGGAAGTCGATGATGCGCACCAGATTGCGCGCGAGCGATTCGAACAGCGTGACGGCGCGTCCGCTCTGCTGGATGACACGGATCTTTGCAACGCGTTTTCCCGGCGTCTGGCCGTTCCAGAATGCTTCGAACAACGCGAAATAGCCCCACTGCAGGAGAAAGGGGACGAGGATCACGATGGCGATGAACCACTTTGCGCTGGCGGCTTCGAACTTCAGCAGGCTGGGCAGGAAGAGCATCGCGCCGAAGATCAAGGCGACCACGACGGCCGCCTGCAGCAGAGAATCGATCAGAATCGCGATGAAGCGGCTGCCGATTCCGGCGAGCGGAAACTCCAAAGTCACCAATTCAGGAGTGTCAATGCTAAGCTGATCACCGAATTTCATGGTCTCGAACCAGTGGATTGAGAAGCGGCGGCCTTATTGGGAGCGGCTGGCAGCGCTGTCGGCTGCGGCGCAGGGAGCCGGCCTGCGACAGCTGCGGCGCGAAGAGCTGCGTGAGCTGGCGCTGCTCTATCGGCAGGTCGCGAATGATCTTTCCGTAGTGCGGCAGGATGAGACGGCACGGTCGACGGCGCATATGCTGAATCAGCTACTGGGCCGAACACACAATATCATCTACTCCAGCCGCAGGCGGAGCTTTCTTGGCGTGCTCACATTCTTTCGTGACGAGTATCCGCGCCACTTCCGCCGGCTGCTTCCCTACACGCTCGCGGCGATTGCGTTGTTTGCCGGCGGGGTGCTGCTGGGTTCCATTCTGACGGTAGGCCGGCATGGATTTATGGAAGAGCTGCTTGGCCCGCGCATGGTGGAGACGATTCATCGCCACCAGATGTGGACGCACTCGATTGTCGGCATGAAGCCGCAGGAGAGCAGCCGGATCATGACCAACAATCTGACAGTGACGTTCATCACCTTTGCGGCAGGCATCACGGCGGGAGTGGGGACGCTGTGGCTGATGTTCTTCAATGGGCTGCTGATGGGTGTGATCGCAACCGCGTGCCAGCAGGCGCATATGTCGCGTGATCTTGTGGAGTTTTGTCTGCCCGCATGGATCGCTGGAGCTGCCGGCGATTTTCATTGCCGGGCGGAGCAGGGCTGCGGC
This sequence comes from uncultured Acidobacteriaceae bacterium, assembly GCA_963758545.1. Classification (GTDB taxonomy): domain Bacteria; phylum Acidobacteriota; class Terriglobia; order Terriglobales; family Acidobacteriaceae; genus KBS-83. The sequence continues at coordinate 1,165,742 of CAVWVY010000004.1, forward strand.
TGGCCAGCGGCATGCTCTTCCCCGGCCTTTACAGCCGCCGGGATTCGATCGCGCTTGCCGGCCGCGAGGCAGTGCGGCTGATGGCGGGCGTGATTCCGATGCTGGTGATCGCCGGCACGATCGAGGGATTCTTTTCGCCTTCAGGTGCGCCCGCGGGATTGAAGTTCGCGGTGGGCGGCGCGTTGTTTACGTTACTGCTGCTGTGGCTTTTTTCATCTCCGCGAAGCAGGCAGCAGTCGGAGAGCAGTTCTCCTGTTCCACAAGGTCTAATAAGCAATCGATTGACTCAAGAATAACGTTCTGCTAGGTTGCGGGCCGGGGAGATTTTCACCCATGGACCGTCGCCGATTTGCCGTTCATTCTCTGGCCGCAGCCGCAGGGGCCGCCCTTTATCGCGATCGCAGCTATGCCGCTCGCCCAATCATCGCGGATCAAGTTCCTGGGACTGTTCCCGAATCCTTGATACAAAAGGCGCGATTCCCCGAAGGATTTTTTTGGGGAGTTGCTACGGCGTCCTATCAAAATGAGGGCGCATGGAACGAGGACGGCAAGGGAGAATCCATCTGGGACAAATTTACTCATACTCCCGGAAAGGTAAGGGGAAACGTAACAGGCGACGTTGCCTGCGATCAGTACCACCTTTATCCGCAGGACATAGCACTGGCCAAGCGTCTCAACCAGAAGAGCTACCGCTTCTCCATCTCCTGGCCGCGTATTCAACCGACGGGAACCGGCGCCCCAAATATGAAAGGCCTGGATCACTACAGCCGATTCGTCGATGCTCTTCTTGCGGCGGGCATTCGGCCCTGGTGCACCATGTATCACTGGGATCTTCCCCAGGCGCTGGAGGACAGGGGAGGCTGGCCGAACCGGGATTTAGCCAATTACTTCGCAGACTACGCCGGTATCCTGGCCAAACATCTTGGCGATCGGATCACAGTATGGGCACCTTTCAATATGCCCTGGGCGATTGCCTTCATGGGATATGCGGCGGGTGCCTTTCCCCCTTGCCGGACGAGCTTCAGCGACTTTCTGAAGGCAGCGCATACGCTGGCGCTCGCTCAAGGAGAGGCTCATCGTGCAGTGAAAGCCGCCTCTCCAAAGGCCACGGTAGGAAGCGCTTACGAGATGGCCCCCGCATACCCGAAAACGAACTCGGACGACGACCGTGCCGCCGCTGCGCGGTACCACGCCATGAACAACGTCTTCTTTCTGGAAGCGGCCATGCATGGCCGTTATCCGAAGGCTTTCGTCGGAGAGCCGCCCTATGACGTGATGGGCTTCAAGGCCGGCGACGAGAAGCTTCTTTATGCGCCGTTGGACTGGGTGGGCTTTCATTACTACACGCGCCGCATCGTGTCGGACGCGAGCAAAGAGAAGTTTCTGAAGGGAGGCAGTTTCAGCGGGACTGAGATTGAAAGCAATTCACCGGGTGGTCGCGACCCTTACACACGCTTCCGTGCCGCGATGCCCACAGAAGGACCGCTCACTGAATCCGGTTTAGAAGTATGGCCGCGCGGCATCTATGACCTGGTGACCAAAATTTCGAAGGATTACAACCAGCCGATCATCGAAATTACCGAGAGCGGATGCGGCTATCTCGATGGCCCCGATGAGGAGAAACAGGGCCGAATTCCGGATGCGCGCCGCATCCAGTGGTACCGCGAGACGCTGGCTGAACTGGCACGAGCGATTCACGATGGAGCGCGGGTGCGCGCCTACCATGCCTGGACGCTACTCGATAACTTCCAATGGGCGGAGGGATATACCGAGCGATATGGTTTGATCTACACCGACTTTCGCAACCAGAAGCGCACCATCAAGGATTCTGGCTTATGGTACGCAAAGGTCGCTGCCTCCAACCGGCTTGACGTGTAGCGATTGGAATCAAGTGAAGGTTCGAGGGGGAGGCAGGGTTTGTGGCCGCACAGTTTTCCTACAGCAGTCCCTGCTCTTTGACTTCCAGATAGCGATTGAGCACGGAGACGGCGAGCGATTCCGGCTGCGTCTCGAGCGTCATCGCGCCGCGCTCTTCGAGTCGGCGCAGCAGACGCTCGCGGCGGTTGAGCAGCTCCTGCGCGGCGGCGGTTTCGAACATTGCATCCAGTGTCTCGGGCGTCGTGTTCGCCTGGCGCTGCACGTCCATCTGCGAGATAGCGATGAACAGAACCAGATGCCGGCGCACCAGCCGCGCGGCCGCATCCAGCACCTCGGGCTGCATCGCGGTTTCGGCGAAGTCGGTCATCCAGAGGATGAGGCTGCGACGCGACTGGCGATGCATCAGCGTTGCCGCTGCGCGCAGATGATCGGCTTCGAGCGGTTCTGCTCGCACCTGCGCCAGCGCATCCAGCAACAGCCGCAAATGCGCGGCGCCGCGTCCGGGCAACACGAGCTGCTGCGTGTCGCGTCCATAGGCGAGCAGACCCACACGATCACCGGAGGTAAGCGCGATCTGCGCTAGCGCCAGCGCGGCGGCGGCGGCATGGTCGAGCTTGGTATAGCGGCCCACCCGCGCGCCCTGGAGACGTCCAGCGTCGAGCACCAGCCACACCGGCTGGCTCTTCTCCATCTCGTAGAGGCGCGTCACCAGCGATCCGCGGCGGGCGGAGGCGGTCCAGCAGATGTCGCGAATCTCGTCGCCTTCGAGGTAGTCGCGGAGACTTTCGAAGTCGCGGCCCATGCCGCGCTGCCTGCGCAGGCGCATCTGCAGCTCGATGCGATGATGCCGCGCTAAGTAGAGGCGATTTTCTTCCGGCGTACGCAGCGTGGGATAGATGCGCACGGTCTGGGTGAGATCGGCTACGGCCCAGCGCTCCGCGAGGCCGATGGTTGAGCGATAGCGCAGATACAGCTTGCCTGTTGCGTGATCGCCGCGCTGCGCAGGGATGAAGCTGTAGCGCACGGAAGCAGGTGCTTCCGGGTATGCGATGAGCCTGTGACTGACCGGCTCCTCCAGAAATGGCGCAGGCAGATCGTCGAGCAACGTGCAATGGATGAGACTGCGACCGTGTTGGGTGATGGCGAGCTCGACTTCCACCTCGCGGCCGAGCGAGGGGGCGCTTAGCCATTCGCGCGCTGCCTCAATCTGGCTTGGCGCAGGCAGCCGTGCTCCGTCGATGATGGCAGCGATGAGGACGCAGAGATCCCACGCCAGCATTCCCCATGCGAAGCGTGCCTGAAAAAATGCGGGCACAAGAAAGGTGACTCCGGCGAGCAGCAGCCACAGAGCGCGTGGCGTGAGCGCCCATGCCAGGTGGCCGCGGGGCGCTGCTGACGCATGCGCTCTATCCGGGCGAACGGTGAACTGATTCATTGCGAAGGATTGACCTGGCGGGGCACGGGCACGGCTGCGATCAGGTCGGTGAGCACGCGGTCGGCATCGAGGCCTTCGAGCTCCGCCTCAGGACGAAGCATGATGCGATGCCGCAAGACCGGCAAGGTGGCCTGCTTGACGTCATCGGGGATGACGAAATCGCGGCCATCGAGCGCAGCATAGGACTGTGCGACACGCATGAGGCTGATGGCCGCGCGCGGGCTGGCGCCGAGGGTGAGCGATGGCCATTCGCGGGTGCGGCGGGTGATGCCGAGCAGGTAGTCGTAGAGCTCCGGCTCGATGCGGACCAGCCGCTGCTCTGCCTGCGCGGCGGCGAGCAAACCCGCAGGGGCAGGCGTGAGATCCGTGTGAGACGCGGGATCAAAGCCGGCGTGATGGCGCTCGAGGATCATGCGCTCCTGCTCAGCGGTGGGATAGCCGACGCGAATCTTCATGAGGAAGCGATCGAGCTGCGCCTCCGGCAGCGGATAGGTGCCTTCGAAATCGATCGGGTTCTGCGTCGCGAAGACGGTGAAGACCTCCGGCAGCGGACGGCGCTCCGTGTCGGTGGTGACCTGCCGCTCTTCCATGCACTCCAGCAGCGCGGACTGCGTACGCGGCGGCATGCGGTTGATCTCGTCGACGAGCAGGAAGTCGGTAAAGACAGGACCGGGACGGAAGATCATCTGCGCGCCTGCGTTCTGGAGGATGCTGGTGCCGAGAATGTCGGCGGGCATGAGATCGGGAGTTGCCTGGACGCGGCTGAACTCGAGGCCAAGCACACGGCCGAGCAGCTTGACCAGCAGCGTCTTCGCGATGCCGGGCACGCCCTCGATGAGCGCATGGCCGCGGCTGAGTATGGTGATGAGCGCCTGGTCGATCAGCTCGGTCTGTCCGGCGATGACCTTGCCGATTTCCGAGCGGCCATGTGCCAGCAACTGTGTGGTGGCGGCAATGGCCGGCTGGGAATCATGCGCTGCGGCGCTGGGTGAAGCTGTTTCTGACATTGGATCCAACGGTCCCTCGATCATGCGTGAAGTATGCACTCGATTCCGCCTGCCGTGCGATGAGCTCCTGATACCGGGCCAGCGCTTGGACCAGCGTCAACGCCTGGCGAGGCTTCAGGTTTGGAAGACTGTCCGGGTCCTGGCAGGCCTCGAGATCGCGCTGCAGTGAACGCTCGTCCAGATGGAATCGCGCGGCGAGCGTTGCGGCCAGTGTAGCCGTATCCGCCGCCTGCGCTCCGGCGATGGCATAGTGGTGCGCCAATCGTGAGCGGAACCGCTCATAGGCGATGCGGACCGGCACGTCATTCGCACGCGAAGCGCGATAGAGGCCGCCGAGCGAACGCACAAACTCCATTGGCGAGCTGCGTGTCGCGACGGGCAGTGGCCGCAACGGGCCGCTGCGGCGTCCGCGAGCGAGGATCAGGAGCAGGCCGAGCAGCAGCAGTTGCGCGAGCAGCGCGAGGACGATGCGGTCGGCGAACGGATTCCACGCAGCGACCGGCGCGGCGTGCAGCGACTCGTCCCAGACGATGCGGTCGCCGCGTTGAAGCTGAAGGCTGTTCAGCAGCAGATCGAGACTGCCCTGCGAGGCAATGTCCTGGTTTTCCAGCGGAGAGGCGCTGGCCCACCACACGACGGTGCCTTTTTCGACGGGATAGGTGACAACGACGCCTTTGGCGGCGCATTCGTAGATGGCGCGCTGCGATGGCCGGTCCAGATTCCATACGCTGCGAACGCCGCGCATGACGACTTTGCCGCCGGCCGCAAGCGGCGAGAAGCTGACGGGCTCCGCTTCACAGATACCGCCAATGAGTTGCGGCGGCGATTTGCTGTCGAGGTTCTCATCCGGCAGCGCCGCGGCAGAAAGGAAGCCGGCGGCGAGCACGCGGCCACCGTGGGCGAGCACGCGTTGGACTGCCGTGGCTTCCTGCCGGCTCGGCGCGCGCGATGGCTCGGCCAGGATGAGAACGGTGTGCGGATCCGCGGTATCGGCGATGGAATCAAGAGGGCCCTCGGAGCGCTCCACTCGATAGCCGAGCCGCGAGAGCAGAAGATAAGCCGCCTTCGCACCATGCGGCGCGGAGGAGTATGTGGATGGAATGTAGTTATCCGGCTGGTCCTCGGGATTCACCAGCACCAGCAGCGCGGTGGTACACGCGACCAGCACAGCCGTGATCAGCAGCAGACGACGGTCGCGATGGTCGAGCGATGCCAGCAGCGTCATCGCGTCACCGGCCGATCGCTTATAAGCCGTTCGAAGAGCAGGCGCGCTGTTTCGCAGTCCGGCTGGGTTGCGGTCTCCGATCCGTACCAGCAGGTTTCGAAGCATTGCGTCAGCCGGCGCAGATCATCGTGCCTGGCATTGCCGGGCAGAACCAGCCGCAGATATTCCCGCGGAGTGCGGGCGCGATCTGTGGGCCACAGACCGCGCGATTCCAAGCGCGCGATGGTGGCCCAGTAATAGCCGCGCACTGCGTCGCGCCAACGCTGCTGGCGGGCGGCATGCTCTGCGTCCTGTCGCAGGCGCTCCCAGTTCCGCATCGCCGGCGTGTCCTCGACCCGCTGCCGCTCCCTGGCCTCAAGATCCGCGCGCACGCCGGGCCTGCCGCACAAACCAGTAGCCGAGCCCAAGGCAGGCCAGCGAAACGACTCCCCATTCCAGCAGGAGAGCCAGCCAGCGGCGGTGCGCGCTGTATTCGACCAGCCGGGAGAGCCGGCGGTTGATCCAGATGGCGACTGCTTCCAGCACGCGCTGCGTCAGCGAGCGGTCGGCACGGCGAAACTCCGCGCGATGGAGAATTGTGGTGAGCGCATTGCGCTCGGCGACGATGGGACGATCGCGGGCGCTCCCGCTACTTCCGATTCTTCCAGCTGAAGGCGTTCCGTCGCTGCGAGCAGCATAGGCGCAGCATCTCCCGGAACTGATAGTGCGGTTGCCGACGGGTTCCAGCAGCGCGCGCAGCCAGTCGTACGAGATGCGCCGCGGAGCTTTCTGTCCTGGGACTGTGACGATATCGTCCGGGCCAACGGCGTCGGTACTGCAATGAGCGGAGTCCGTGTGCTGCCGGCAGTCGTCGACGAGCGCCTGGAGCGACTTCAGATGATTGCGATATTCGGCCGGGCTTTGCGGCTGTTGTGCGATGGGCGCTGCGCGGAGAGAGCCCGCACCGGCCAGCAAGCAGAGCGCGAACACGGCCGCCGCGCGGCAAGGAATCTGGAATTCATGTATAGCCTGAGGCATTTCGATCGCCGGGTCTCTAAATTGCCGATGCTAGAGAGCCGGCCCCAGATTGCCGGTTCCCGGCGGTTCGGCCTGGGGCGCAAGCGAACCGGGCGGATTTGCTTCTGCCGGCGCACCGTCCGCTCTCATGCCGGCCTGCTCCATCAGCCACTCCACATCGTAGCCTTCCTTGCGGATGCGCTGATCGTAATAGAAGAGCGTGAGCGCGATGGAATAGATGGGCAGCACAAAGGCTCCGCTGAACGATGAGCCAAGCGAGGTGACGATCTGGGTTGTGAGGGTAATGGCGCCGCGGCTCTTCAACAGAAGAATGAAGGTCGGAATCTGGATGGCGTACTGAATCATCATCATGACCGCGCCGACCAGGAGCAACATGACAAAGATGCGGCCGATTCCGCCACGGGTGAGAACACTGCTTCGCTTCAACGCGCGATGCACTGTCAGATTTTCCATGAGGGAAGCCGGCACAGAGAGGGCCCAGCGCAACATCCACCAGAAGGCAACGACGATCCCGGCCAGCATCAGGATGACCGCCAGGCCAATCACTACCCCGCGTGCCAGTCCAGCAGGCACGAGCGTGGCTGCGGCAACGACGATGCCCATGAGTGCACCGAGCGGGACCAGACTGTAGACGTACATGGCCAGCAGGATGAGGATGTAGCGATACCAGTGGTGGCGGATGTTTGCGTAGGCTTCCCGGATGGTCGCAGGCTGGCCGAGATAGTTACGGGCGACGGCGTGCATCACGGCGGCCATGGCAATGGCCACGGGCAGGATGGCAAGCAGGCCAATAATTGCACTCACCACTACGCGGATACCTGCGTAGGCGCGCGGGTTGGAATGCATGAAGGGATAGACCAGAACGTCCAAAAGAAGGCTGAGAGCAAGCACACCCGTGTAGGAGATACCCGCAATGCCGAAATAGAGCATGAAATGGCTGCGGTACATCTGCGCCGTGCGGTCGAGAATCTCACCGAGGCTGGATGGACGGAGTTCTGCGCGCATACGGCTGTCCCTGATCCTGCAAGTGGCCGGGCCCTGAACGCGGGTCTCGCAGCCCACCTTCTCTGCTGGCGGATCGTATCATAAGCCCTTCCGGGCTTGCGACGACAAAGGCGACGCTACAGTTACCCTTGCAGCTAGGTGATGGATCGAGTCTTCAGATCAAGACGTGAATGAGTCGTCCGGCGTTTTGGTGGTGCCGCCGTCCTCGGCCGGGTGGAACTCCATCCGCAGCGTGGTTGCGTTGACGATGACACGCAGATAGCCGTAGTGGGTGTCGTCATAACTCACCAGGGTCAGGCCGCTGTCCATGACCATGGGAGTGCGGATCGCGTTGCCGCTGGCGGTGGTCCGCATCACGGTAAGACCGTGACCGCCCATGCCGGCCACGAGGTAAGGAATGGTCAGCGCCGGAGACGGTGCGGGTATAGCGCTGATAGTTATGGGAATGGGCGGAAAGCACGACATGCGGCCAGAAACCCGCCGCTGTAGCGGCATTGTCCATGTCCTGCAGCATGCGAGGGCTGCCGCCGTGATTCACGCCGCCGGTAAAGGGCGGATGATGCACGGCGACGAGCACAGCGCCGGCGAAGTTCTCGCTCTTCGCGCGGGCGAGCGCGGTCTGGAGAAACGTAAGCTGACTATCGTTCAGCGTGGGGCGTGTGTCGCCTTCGGTGGAGATGACTCCGGGATCTTCGAGCGCGTTGCTGTAAAGCCCCAGCAGGCGGACGAAGGGCGCTTCCAACGTGTAGTAAACGCCCGGCTGGATCATCGCAGTACGCGACAGGCCGCCAGCTTCATCGGTGTGCACGGGTGTCGTCGAGCAGAAGTTGCGAAGATACGCGTCTAGCGTGGGAACTGTTTCTTTCGGATAGGTCACGCCATCATGATTGCCAGGGATGCCGAGGATAGGCGCCGGATAGTTGCGATATGGCTCGTAGAACTGATCGTAGTAGTAGGCGGCCTCGCCGAAGTTATAGACGACGTCGCCGAGATGGTAGAAGAACGACGGCACGTCCGCGGCGCTGTTCTCGGTGAAGTCGGTGACCATCTTGTCCGCGACCTGCGACTGCGTAGCCGGTCCTTTGGTGCTGCCGGTGTCGCCTACGGCATGAAAGACAATCTGGCCTGCTTTCTGGATAGCGGCAACGCGCGCCGGTCCCTGTGAACCCAGCACATCTGCCAGTTGCAGCACCGGCTCTGCTGCACTGCCGCGCGGCGCCGGAAACGGCTCGACTGCGCCGATCTCTTTCAGCGATTGATCGGTAACCGGATCGCGAAAGCTGGTCGGGTCCGGGCTCGGGGTTGGCTGCGCAAAGACGGGATCGTTTGCCGCTTGCGGCTGGGTCGTCTTCTTCTTTACCGGCTTTGATTTGGTTGGCTGGTGCTGCTTTCTGGCCATGGGGGAGGACTCCTTGGATCATTTTGCTCCCGCAGCGTTACGACTGCGCAAATTCAGTCCTGCACCAGCAGCACATCCAGAAAGCGTGGGCCGTGGACGCCTTTGATGCGGGTCATCTCGATGTCCGCCGTGGCTGACGGGCCGGAGAAGAAGGTGACGGGACGTGCTGGATCGAGACGGGCGAACGCTTCGGGAAGTGTTTCGACAATTTGGGCCGCTTCGATGACGCAGAGGTGATAGTCAGGTAGGAGGGTGAGGATGCGGCGGCCTTCGGCAGGCCCATGCTGGAGTGCGATGCTGCCGGAGACGGCTACGCCGACCGTCGCTGCGGTCATCACACCATCGACGCCGTTCAGCGCGTCGAAAGACAGGTCGTGATCGGGAATCCACTCGATGCCTTCAGCTAACCATTGCGAAGGAAGGCCGGTTGGGATCGCGATGCGGCGGCGGTTGGCGGCGACGAGAAGCTCGGCGGCCTTTTGGGCAACCCCTTCCCTTCGCACCGGAAAGATTCCGGCATCGTAGTCGCGGAGCCGTTCTTCAAAAAGCGCAAGCGTGTCGTGCATGCTTTGCGTGCTTGCGCGATCGTAGCTTCGCGAGATCGATGGTTCGCTCCGGCTGCCCTGTGCGTTCGCTTTCCGGATCCGCGCAAGTACGCGGTCACGGCTGGACTGTGGGGCGGAACTCATGAGTGCCCCCGCTGCTGCCACCATTCACGGAAGGTCTGGCGCGGCAGCGGCTCCAGATCGCGCGTTTCCGTCCATCGTCCGGCCATGCCCGGCAGCCAGCGGTACCAGGCGTCGCCGCGATGGAAGGCGCTTTGCGCGGTGCGCGCGAGGCGCTGCGCGGCTTCGTATCGGCGGCGGTTCGCGAAGACCGCGGCCATGGCCAGCATTCCGGCGCGTTCCTGATCGACGAGGGAGGCCAGCTTGCGGCGATTGCGATCCACGACGCGTGAACGCAGGTAGACCAGCACTTCGGGGATATTGATCTTGACCGGGCAGACTTCGTAGCAGGCACCGCAGAGCGAGGATGCATACGGTAGCGACTGCGCATGACGCATGTCCTCGAGTTGCGGCGTGAGGATGGCGCCGATGGGGCCGGCGTAGACCGAGCCGTAGGCATGACCGCCGGTCTGCCGGTAGACGGGACAGACATTCTGGCAGGCTCCGCAGCGAATGCACTGCAGCGTCTGCCGGCCGATAACGTCGCGTAGAACACGGCTGCGACCGTTATCGAGCAGAACGACGTGCATGTGCTTCGGCCCATCGCCGGGCACTACGCCCGACCAGATGGAGTTGTACGGATTCATGCGCTCGCCGGTGGCGGAACGCGGCAGCGTCTGGAGCAGCACCTCGAGATCGGCGAAGCGTGGGATGACTTTCTCGATACCCACGATGGCGATCAGAGTCTCGGGCAGCGTGAGGCACATGCGGCCATTGCCTTCAGACTCCACGATAGTGATGGCGCCCGTTTCGGCGATTAGAAAGTTGGCGCCGCAGATAGCGGTCTTGACGCGCAGGAATTTCTCCCGCAGATATTGGCGCGCTGCGGCCGTCAGCGCGTGTGGATCGTCGCTGAGATCGGGCAAATTCATGCTGTGCGCGAAGATTTCGCGCACCTGCTGCCGGTTCTTATGCAGCGCGGGGACGACGATGTGCGAAGGTTGATCGCCGCCGAGCTGCAGAATCAGCTCGGCCAGGTCGGTCTCATGCGCGGTGACGCCGTGCTGCGCGAGAAATTCGTTCAGACCGATCTCGGCTGTGGTCATCGACTTGATCTTGATGACCTCCTGCGCAGCGTTTTCGCGGAGGATGCCGAGAACGATCCGGTTTGCATCGGCAGCGTTGACGGCCCAGTGCACGATGCCGCCCGCGGCCCGGAAGCGCTCTTCAAACTCCAGCAGGTAGCGTTCGAGATTTGCCAGAGCCGCGCTGCGGATTGCCGCTCCTGCATCGCGCAGCGCCTGCCAGTCTTTCTTTTCTTCGACCAGGGCGGCGCGCTTGCGCTGGATCGTATCGGTTGCGCGGGCGACGTTGCGACGGAGTTGTGTGTCGCGCAGGTCCGCTTTTGCCGCCTGGGGAAACGGTCGTGCGGTTTTTGGATCGAGTTGAATGAGACTCACGCGCTTTTCTCCTCGGCTGCGGCGAGTATCTCAGCCAGGTGCAGCGTGCGCACACCGGCGTACTGGCGATGCAACATGCCCTGGATATGCATGAGGCAGGAATTGTCGCACGCGGTGCAGACCTCGGCGCGCGTGTTCAGCACGCCGCGCACTTTGTCTGTAAGCATCGCGGCGGAGACATCCGCGTTCTTCACTGCGAAGGTTCCGCCGAAGCCGCAACACTGCTCGAGGCCTTCGAGCGGTACCAACTCCAGCCCGCGCACAGCGCGCAGCAGGTCGGTTGGCTTTTCGCCGAGGTGCAGGCTGCGCAGGCCGTGGCAGCTTGCATGGTAGGTGACGCGATGCGGGAAATAAGCGCCGACGTCTGTTACGCCGAGCCGGTCGACCAGCAGCTCGCTGAACTCGTAGATACGCGGCAGCAGCGTATCGACGTGCCGTAGCCATCGCTGCGTCATTGTTCTCGCGAGCGAGAGTCGGATAGTACTCGCGGATCATTGCGACGCAGGATGACGAGGGGATGCAGACGGCTTCCGCGTTCGTGAAGATTTCTACGAAGCGCTTCGCCAGCGGATAGGCCTCGCGCCGATAGCCGGTATTGAAGTGCATCTGGCCGCAGCAGGTCTGGTCGAGCGGAAACTCGACTGTGTGGCCGAGCCGCTCCAGCACGCGCACGACTGCTTGCCCGGTTCCGCGGGAAGAGCGTGTCGTTATAGCAGGTGATGAAAAGAGCGATGCGCACGCCTCTCCTGTGAGGGGAGACGTGCTCGCTAACGCAGCGTCGTCTCCTGCTTCAGCGGAAGATCCTGGGATGATCCCCCGACAAGGAAAGTGTACTGCCCCGGGAGGAGCTTCCAGCCCTGCGGGTCATCCCCTGGTCGTTATAGATGGAGAGATACTTCGGATCGATCGAAACCTTGACCTCGCGGCTCTCACCCGGCTCAAGCGCCACGCGCGTCCAGCCCACCAGCCGCTTGGGCGGCTCCTCAGCCGCGGCGGGCAGGCCGGCGTACACCTCGGCGATCTCGGTTCCGGCGCGCTTGCCTGTATTCGTCACGGTAAAGGTGACGTTCTTCCCCTCATCGGCGACTTTCAGGTCGGAGTAGCGGTAGGTGGTGTAAGAGAGGCCATAGCCGAAGGGAAAGAGCACCGGCTTGTGCTCGGCGTCATACCACTTGTAGCCGACCTTCACGCCTTCGTCGTAATGCACGCTGAAGGTCGGTTTTGCTTCCCCGGTTTTCTGGACAGCTTCTTTGCCTGTCGCTCCGGGCGGCGGCGTAATCAGGTGCGGATGCGGCAGGTCGGCTACGCTGCGCGGAAAGGTCATCGGCAGCTTGGCGGTCGGGTTCACGTCGCCGAAGAGAACATTCGCTAAGGCATGGGCGCCATCGCTGCCCGCGTACCAGGCCTCCACAACGCCCTGCACTTTATCGAGCCACGGCATAGTGACGGCTGTTCCCGTCTCGAGGACAACGATGGTGTGCGGATTGGCGGCGGCCACCTGCTCGATCAGCGCGTCCTGATTGTCGGGCAGCGAGAGATCGGGCAGATCCATGCCCTCGCTCTCCCACTGGTAGGCGAAGACGATTGCGACGTCGGCATTCTTTGCGGCTTCAGCCGCGGCTGCGGGTTCGCTGCCACCATAGCGCACCGTTACGCCGGGCGCCTTTGCAGCAATGGCCTTGAGCGGCGAGGTGGGAAACCAGACGTGTGCCTGCCACTTTGCCGGCGGACGGCCGGGAGGATCGACCTGTGCGGAGCCGCCGCCGGAGATCATGCCGGTATCGGCATTGACGCCGAGGACGGCGATGGAATGCACCTTCGCGGGATCGAGCGGGAGAATGTTGTTTTCGTTCTTCAGCAGGACAATGCTGTTTTCCTCGATGCGCCGTGCCACATCCAAATCGCCCAGCACGTCGATTACGCTCTTCTGCACTGGATGATCGACCAACCCGGCGGCGAACTCGGCGCGCAGCACGCGACGGGCATGATCGTCGATTTCGGACATGCGGAACCTTGCCGCTCTGGGCTGCTTCTTTCAGCTTCGCGCCATAGAACAAGTCTTCCGGCTCTTCGTTATCGAGTCCGGCAGCAGAGGCTTTCACCGTGCTGTGCGTGCCGCCCCAGTCGGAGACCACGAAGCCTTTGAAGTTCCAGTCCTTCTTCAGCACGTCGGTGAGCAGGTATTTGTTCTCGCAGGCGTAGTCGCCGTTCACCGCGTTGTAGCTGCACATCACGGCCTGCGGATCGCCGACCTTGATGCCCGATCTCGAAGGCGAGCAGATCGCTCTCGCGCATGGCGCGCTTGCCGATGATGGAGTCCACCTCGTTGCGGCCGCTCTCCTGATCGTTCATGGCGTAGTGCTTGATGTCGCCGATGACGTGCTGCGGCCTGCTCGCACTTGATGCGATTGCCGACCATGGTGCCGGCGAGGACCGGATCCTCGCCCATGTACTCGAAGGTGCGGCCATTGCGCGGCTCGCGGGTCAGATTTGTGCCGCCGCCGAGGGTCATGTTGTAGCCCTGCGCGCGCAGCTCGCGTCCGATCAGCGCACCGTAGTCGCAGGCGGCCTGGGGATCCCAGCTTGCCGCCGAGCCCAGATTTGACGGCAGCGCGGTGGAGTAGCGGCCATTCTCACCACTGCTGCGAACGCCATAGGCCGCGTCGCTCATCTGGATCATGGGAATGCCGAGGCGCGGAATTCCGAGCGTAAAGCCGGCCCCGCCATTGCCGAGATAAGCGTTCGGGCGCGGCTTGCCCCAGCCCGGCATACCGTTGCCATGCAGCAAATCGATCTTTTCGTCGAGCGTGAGCTGCTTCAGCACCATGTCGGCGCGCTCGTCCGGCGAGAGGCCGGGGTTCATCCATGGCCGATTCGGCTGCTGACTCTGCTGCTGGTCGGGTTCGTTGTGGCGCCGATGCTGCGCGGGTAAGGAAGTGCTGCAGGCTGCTCCCAGCGCCAGGGCCAGGAGCAGCGAAAGGGGTTTGTTCATCGGCGGGCCACCATCGAGAAGAACGATATTGTGCCCCACCATCATAGCCACACACGGGGCTGTCTGTGCAGCTTTTTTGCAGCGGCGGCATGCTGCGCAATCGTTTGACTACGCGATGGTCCTGTTATTGCCGTGTGTCTAGCTATGTATTTTGGGCCATGGGCACGCTCTCCCGGTTGCGCAGCAGGTCGTGGAGCGGCTTACTGTAGGTGCGGCTCACGCGGAGGTGGGTGCCGTCCTGCAGAGTGAGCCGGCAATCGCGGTTGGCGAGGGGCTCAATCCGGGTAATCCGGTCGAGCTTGACGATCGTCGACCGATGAATGCGCAGGAACTCGTTCCGATCCAGACGCAATTCCAGCAGGTGAAGCGGCTCCCGGAGCAGATGCATCTTTTTCGCGACGTGCAGCCCGGCATAATCGCCGACTGCTTCAATCCAATCGATCTCCGATGACTGCACAAAGGTGACCTGGTTTCCGTTGCGGATCGCGAAGCGCTTCGCCGGCCCCCCGTCGTTGCGCTCGGAGTGCAACTCGAGCAGCTTCTGGAAACGGCTGTGCAACGCATCCTGCTGCTGCAGCGCCAGGATGCGCCGCGCGCGCTCCAACGCGATGAGAAAGCGGACATTGTCGATCGGTTTGAGCAGGTAGTCGAGCGCCTGGACTTCGAAGGCGGCCAGCGCATATTCGTCGTACGCGGTAAGAAAGATGATGCAGGGGACCGATCCGTGCGGCAGCGCTCGCAACACTTCGATGCCGCACATGCCGGGCATCTGAATGTCGAGAAAGACCAGGTCGGGCTTGAGCGCGAGGATAGATCGTATAGCGTCTTCGCCGTTTGCGCATTCTCCGACAATGGTGATGTCCGGATGCTCGGCCAGGCGGAGGCTGACGCCGCGCCGGGCCAGTGGTTCATCGTCCACGATCACTACTCGAACGTTCACTGCGCCTCCAACATCTGGGAGAACTCCGCCATCGTCTCGACAGTGCTGAATGGCATGGAGATCCGGACCTCGTAGATGCCGTTTGCGGTGGCATGGGTTTCGAGGGTCGCTTCGTGACCATACATCTGCTGCAGGCGGGCGCGCGTATTTGTCAGGCCGACGCCGCGGCGCGGCATCGAGCTATCCCGGCTGAGCACCGGGTCGTCATCCTCCGCACCGTCGTTTTCGATCTTCACCCGGAGCCGTCCGTTGATTGCCTCCGAGCGAAGGACCAGATTGCCGCCATCGGGCCGCTTTGCGATGCCGTGCCGGATGGCATTTTCTACCAGCGGCTGAAGCAGAAAACGGGGCACCTGCGCCTCCTGCGTTTCGGGGTCGATGGCATAAGTTACGTTGAGCCGAGGGCCGAAGCGAACCTTTTCGAGAGCGAGATATTCCTTGGTGACAGCAATCTCCTCTTTGAGCGAGACCTGGTGTGTGTCCGGAGATTCGAGGGTCCTGCGCAGCAGGTCGGCGAGACGCGCAATCATCTGCGTGGCGATGCGCGGCTGATTGTCCAGCACCAGGGTGGAGATGGCATTGAGCGTGTTGAACAGGAAGTGCGGCTGAAGCTGGTAGCGAAGGGCGCGCATCTGGGCCTCGCGCGCCATCACCTGAAGAGCCTGCAGCCGGCTTCGCTCTTCCTCGAGCGCGTGGTAATGCTTGATGCCGAAGTAGAGGAAGCCCCATGCCGCCAGAACGAAGCAACTGCTTGTCGCATACGCGAAGACATAGCTCCAGATGGAAGTCGGAAGCTTCGCTACTGCAAATCGATGCTCCGACCACAGCGATGCGCCAGAGACCGAGAATGCCCAGCCCGTACGCCACAACCGTGCATACGAATAAAGCTCGGATCAGCGGGACCTGGCCTTCCACAGCGCATGACAGACTTCATACATCGAAAAAGCTACGAACGAATCCCGACAGAACGAACATGCCATGGTAGGCCACGTCGTCCCGCATGTTGCGAAAAGGAAACATGGAAGCAGCGGCCGCCATGGCATACAGCAGCCAGCCGCCTAACTGGAAAGCGCCAGAACGAACAAGGGCGCGGGCTGGGAGGTAATTCCGCCACGCTGCACATTCTATGGGCCGTGCAGGCGATTCCCCGCACCGTTCCGGCGCATGGAATGCACGGCTCGTCGCAAACCGGGAGCGGCTGATCGATAGCCTCTGTAACTCCGTCCCAGTGCCGCTTTATTTTGTTGCGCATGCAACAGTCATTGCGAGCGTGTTTTCAATTCCTGGCAATGAGCCTGACTGTTTGTCTGGGTCAGGGCATAGGCCACGCGACGTCCCTTACCCCGCCCCCCGGCTTTACCTTTGCGGGATATTGGCAGTGCTCGGGCAGCTTCCCTGCCAACGGGCGGCAGCATCGGTCCGTCTATCACGGTGAAGCCAGCGCCGACGGCAAATGGGTGGACCTGACGGAGACCGACATTGAGCCGAAAGGCTATGTCGGCCGTTATGAGCTGGGCACAGACGCCGGCCAGGACAAGCTGGTTTTCATTGACGTAAACTCTGCCGGATACGCGATCTTCGAGAGCCCGGGCTGGGATGGCCGGACCCTGACCGTAACCAGCACCGACGTGCTGCACTATTCCTCAGCCTCTCCGAAGAACCGTTTTCTCTATACGGTGAACGACCAGAAGCATTTCGACGTGGAGTGGCAGTTTGAGAAGGCGGGCGGATGGGCATCCGGAGACCTGCTGCACTGCGCGGCGCAGGCTCCACGGCTGGCGGTGAATTACACGCTCGGTGGTTATGACGGCGGCGGTGTCCCCCTGCTTTCGCGCGCGCTTTTTGCGCCGAAGTAGACACTGCTTCTCATGCTCCAGCCATTCCTGAGCAGCCCGCGATAACTTTTTCAGGAATGCGGGGTGACCGAGGCTGATGTCGTTCGATCCGCTTCACGCGCGCGCCTAGTCAGGCTTTCCAGCTCGTCCAGTGTGCGCGGCCAGTCCTTCCCGAGCAGGCGCGACAGGCTGCGGTCTGCCAGCACGCGACCCTCCGTCTGACAACGCGCGCAGTAGTTCGTTTCATTGTCCGCATAACGGATGCGCTGGATGGGTTCACCGCATCGCGGACACGGCAGGCCGTACCGCCCGTGCACCGCCATCTCTTTGCGAAAAGCTGTCACCTTCTCCGGAAAACTCTCGTCGGCTTCCGCCTTCAGCCGATCGATCCAGAGCTGCAACGTTTCACGCGTGGCGGCGAACAGACGCTCCCACTCCTGGGGGTCGAGTTTGTGCGTCTGCTTGATGGGCGAAAGCTGCGCGGCGTGGAGGATCTCGTCCGAATATGCATTGCCGATTCCGCTGAGAATGCGCGGATCGGTGAGAGCGCGCTTGAGGGTACGATTCTCCGCCATCAGAGCGGCGCGAAATGCATCGAGATCGCAGGAGAAGATTTCCAGGCCACCTGGATCGATGGCCTGCAGGCCAGCCTCGCCGCTGAAAACATGGAGCGACGCACGACGCTTCGAACCGGCTTCCGTCAGCACCAGCGAGCCGCGCGGGAAGTCAAACGCTGCGAGAGCGTTGCGGCCGGCCAGCTTGGCTCCCGGCTGGCGCCAGTGCAGGCGGCCGGCAATCATGAGGTGCAGGACCAGCCACAGATCGCCTTCAAGGCCAATGGCAATGCGCTTCCCAACCCGCCGCAGCTCATGCACCGTGCGGCCCTCTGCGCTGCTGAGCGGCGGCTGCACTGTGCGCAGCAGAAAGGCGCCGGCGACACGCACCTGCTCGAGCGGCTGACCCAGGATTCGCGGTTCAAGAGCGCTGAGATAGGCGGCGATGTCCGGCAATTCCGGCATGGCAACCAGATTAGCTGGCCACTCGGCTTGCCGGGAGGCTTTTCTATGTCAAGCGGGAGTCGGTTTCAACCAGCGACTTCGACGCGCGGAGGAGGAAGGTTGCGGTAGTCATATGCCTCAAAGTCCACGATCGGGATTTCCGCGAAATTCTCCGTCAGTGGAGGCGAATCGATCGTCCACTCCAGGCCAGCCGCCTGCCATGGGTTTGCGCCCGCGATCTTTCCGTATCTCAGCGACCAGAGGAAATAGACGATAGGCATGAGATACCCGATGGCCAGGATGGACGCGCCGGCAGTCGAAAACACGTTCAGCACCTGAAATTCCGGCGGATAGGCGTGATATCTGCGCGGCATGCCGAGATATCCGAGTATGAACTGGGGGAAGAAGGTTAAGTTGAAGCCGATAAACAGAACTACAGCCGCCAGTCTTCCCAGCGATTCCGGATACATTCTGCCGGTCATCTTGGGCCAGTAAAAATGCAGGCCAGCCATGACCGCGCTCACCATGCCTCCCACCATTACGTAATGGAAGTGGGCAACAATGAAATATGTCTCGGTCAGGTGAATATCCATGCCGAGCGAGGCGAGGAAGACTCCTGTGAGACCGCCCATGGTGAACAGGCCAATGAACCCGATGGCGTAGAGCATGGGGGTGTCAAACGAAATAGAGCCTTTGTACATGGTCGCGGACCAGTTAAATATCTTGATCGCGGACGGCACGGCCACCATCATGCTCATGAAGGAAAACACCAGGGCCGAATAGTTCGAGATGCCCATGATGAACATGTGATGGGCCCACACCAGAAAGCTGAAAACGCCGATCCCCACAGAGGAAAAAGCCACGGCGGTGTATCCAAAGACGCGCTTCCGGCAGAAGCAGGCGACCACTTCCGACATGATGCCCATGCCGGGGAGAATCATGACATAAACCGCCGGATGGGAATAAAACCAGAAAAGATGCTGGAAGAGAAGCGGGTCGCCTCCGAGCCTCGGATCGAAGACGCCAATCGAAAACACCCGTTCCATCACGATAAGCACCATGGACATGGCGATGACGGGCGTGGCCAGAACAAAGATGATGGAGGTCGCATAATACGACCAGATGAACAATGGCAGACGGAACCACGTCATGCCCGGCGCCCGCATGCGATGGATCGTGACGATGAAATTCAACCCAGTCAGAATTGAAGAGAACCCGGCAATGAATATGCCCATCGCCGCGGCAATGACATGCGTATTGACATAATGCGTACTGAGCGGCGTCGTAAAGGTCCAGCCGGTATCGACGCCGCCAAAGATCATCATGTACAGCTCAAAGCAGCCGCCGGTTACGAATAAATACCAGCTCAGGAGGTTGATCTTGGGAAACGCGACGTCGCGCGCGCCGATCATGAGCGGTATAAGGAAATTTCCAAACACGGCAGGCGCAATCGGCACCAGGAAGAAGAAGACCATGATGATGCCGTGGATGGAGAAGAGCTTGTTGTAGGTGTCTGAGGAAACGAGGTCTCCCACAGGTGTCAGCAGCTCAAGCCGCATCAGCGCGGCCGCGATACCGCCAATCGTAAAGAAGAAGAGCGTCGTGAGCAGGTAGAGAATGGCAATGCGCTTGTGATCCTGGGTCAGCAGCCACGACTTGAGCCCATACTCATTGTTGAGATAGTTCGCGCGCCGGACTGTGGATACTTGCGATGCAGTGGCCATGGGCAGACGGGGGCCTCGGATGGGTGATTCAGAGCAGTCCTGTTCTGACGACACGCTACGCCGCAGCGAGCGCGTATGCTATGACTTGGGTCATAGGTCACGGTCAGGGAGTGAAATGACACTGCAACGCATCGCGGCTTTGCAACGTACGGTTTTATTCGGATCGTTGACGGAACAAGCGATTGCAGACGTTGCACAGCGAACGAAAGAGCTTCGTCGTCAACGCGGAGAGATGTTGTTTCTTGCAGGAGAAGAGGCCAAGGGCCTTTTCGTCGTGGTCACAGGCAAAGTGCGCGTCTTCCAACACAGTTCCGGCGGCAGAGAACAGGTGATGCACGTGGACACGGATGGCGCGGTGATTGCGGAAGTCCCGGTTTTCGACGACGGACCGTATCCGGCGTCCGCCGCATGTGAAACCGATGTCGAGGTGCTCTTCATTGAGAAGAGCGACATGCAGGAGTTTTGCGTGAGGTATCCATCGTTGGCGTTGAAAGCGCTTCGCATCATGGCGCAGCGCGTACGACGACATGCACAGCTCATCGAGACGCTATCGTTTCACGAAGTCGGCCAGCGGCTTGCGCTTTTTCTGCTCGCAGAGGCGCAGCGCGCGAATGCTGCTTCGGGACCACGGATTACATTTCCGCTGACTTTATCGAATCACCAGATCGCCGACCGCATCGGCTCGGTAAGAGATGTGGTTGCGCGCGCCTTTGCCCGGCTGAAACACGATGGACTGGTTGAGACCAAACGGCGGACTCTGATTATTCCCGATGCAAACGCCTTGAAGCGTTACGCTGCGAAGACGCAACGGACGTCGGCGCACGCCGGCCCACTGGAAAAGCTGGCATAGCCTCCGGCTGAGACTTATCCGGGCTCCGGGCCCTCCCGAGTGAGCCGTGTCTCTCCTAACTAACAGTCCACATGAGAGTTAGCACTTTCTTGCCATAGGTGGATGACATCGAGATATGCCCGAGATAGCCGTGGTTCCACGTTTATAAGGAATTTCTCTTGAAACGGGCCTATAAGTCTGCTGCACAATAACTCGCGGTCTGGAGGAAAGCAGCCATGGCCCAGTTCTGTACGCATTGCGGGAAGCCGTTGCCGGCCGGGGTACGTTTTTGCCCGTCCTGCGGAGGCGCAGTCACGGCGCCTGCCGTGGAGTCATCGGCTCCCTCCTCCACCTCCGCACCTGCCGGCACCTCCTTCGCGCCGATTGGCGATGCGGGCATATCTCAGGAAGCCGCTTCTTCTGTTGCTGCGAGCGCGTGGACGACAGTCGCGGCGCCTGCCGCTCCTGATATACCGCAGGCCGTAGCCCCAGCCCAATTCACGCCGGTTGAACCGCCTGCGTATCCGCGTGAAGGCAGCGTTTCGCCTCCAGGTGAGCAACAGAGTTGGACTGCCGTTGCACACGCACCTGGATCCGCTGCGACGACCGGACAGCCAGGATCGTTCGCGCCCGTCTCCTTCTCGAATGGACCTTCCACGTCCGGTTCCAGCACGCAATGGTCGCAGCCGGTATCCCCTGCTTCGCCGTCCATGAATGCCTCCGCCGCACCGCCGAAGCGGCGGTCCGTGTGGCCCAAGCTGATTGGAGCGGCACTCGTCCTCATCCTGCTGGTGGGAGCAGCCATGGTGGGCGGGGTGGTGTACGTCGGTTATAAAGTGCGGCAAAAAGCGCGAGCTATGTCGCAGAACTTTTCGCA
Source organism: uncultured Acidobacteriaceae bacterium (assembly GCA_963758545.1). Taxonomy (GTDB): domain Bacteria; phylum Acidobacteriota; class Terriglobia; order Terriglobales; family Acidobacteriaceae; genus KBS-83. The sequence goes on from CAVWVY010000004.1 coordinate 1,187,028, forward strand.
TTTAGCGGGAGACAAGGACCTTAACAGCCTGGCGAAGAACGGGTCACCCGCTGCGAAAGGCGCTCTGCAGGGCTTGTTCAACGCGCTCGGCGGCAAAGCGGTCGCAGATGGTATTCCGGTGCTCTCATCCACCGATCCGGTCTCACCGTGCAGCTCATCCCCGTTTCCCGCGCAGGACAAGGCACGTGTGCCCTTCAGGCCCGGAACGGTACTGACAACGGCATGGGGCGTAAAGTACGGCGACGTAGAAGCCAGGAACACGATCGATTCCATCGACAGCTCAACGGTAGCGACTACGAATAGCACGGGCGAATACAAGACCGACAATGGGACAATGGCGAGGGCGCTAACGGTCACGAACCAGAACTGCAACAGTGACTATCTCTCTGCGGCGAATTATATGACTGTCAATGCACAGCGACTGCCGAGACTGTTGCACGATCTGACCCGCTTGCGTCTCTCTGACAAGGCTTTTCAGGAAATCAAGTCTAACGGGCAGACAAACTTTACCTACGCGGATATCTTCTACGTCCCAAACGGTGTGAAGCTGACCCATCAGGGTGGTCTGTTGACACGGGTTGAGCCCGAGGATGTGAAATACCCGATGATTGTGAACGATCAGCGCGTCGATCTACCGGTGATTCATCTGAAGGGAACCATGACGGTTCCCGACAAAGATCCGCGTCCCGCAAGTCAGAGGCCGAAGCACAGCGACGGCGAGCTATTTATTCTGGACGACGCCGCCGATCCGCTGGTTCTGAACTGGAAGCTGAAAGACCCGCTGTATCACAATGGCAATTTCCGCGTGGAAGTGATCAAGATCAACTTCCCTGTCGCGAAGCCGGAGAATGTTCTTGAAAAACAGTTGACTGAGCAGAAGCGTGCCGTAACTTACGGCATCTATTTCGATTTCAACAAGGACACGCTGAAGCCCGAATCCGAGCCGGTGCTGAAACAGATCGCGCAGACGATGGCCGACAATCCCGGCTGGAAACTGACCGTCGAAGGTCACACAGATAATGTTGGAGGCGATGCCTACAATCTTGAGCTTTCCAGACGGCGTGCCGTTGCCGTAAAGCAGGCGCTGGTCAGCCAGTACAACATCGCGCCGGAACGCCTGCTCACCGGGGGGTTTGGCGCGTCCCGCCCCATCGAGACGAACGACACGTTGGAAGGTCGCGCCCGCAATCGCCGGGTCGAACTGGTTCGCGAGTAGACTGGCTACGCTTCAAATGAACTACCAATCCGTAACCGTGCCGTCCAGTTTTCGCGCGATTGGAAGGTATGCGCGCTGATACGGATATTTTGCGGCAAGGTTTTCGTCAATATCGACTCCTAACCCGGGTGCGTTTTCAGGATGCATATAGCCTTTCTCGAAGCGGTAGTGATGTGGAAAGACTTCGTCTACGAGCGCACTGTGCTGCATGTGTTCCTGTATGCCGAAATTGTGAACGGCCAGTCCGAAGTGAAGCGCAGCCGCCATGGTTATCGGCGATAGATCTGTAGCGCCGTGGCATCCGGTGCGCACGTGATACAGCGATGCGAAGTCCGCGGTCTTCTTCATGTGAGTGATACCGCCCGCATGACCGATGGCCATACGGATGTAGTCAATCCACTGGCATCGGATGAGATCATGCGCGTCCCATATGGAATTGAATATCTCGCCGGCAGCGATGGGGATAGTGGTGTGCTGGCGGATGACTTTGAAACCCTCCTGCAATTCCGCAGGAGTGGGATCTTCCAGCCAGAAGAGATGGTATGGTTCCAGCGCCTTGCCGAGACGCCCGGCCTCAATAGGAGTCAGTCGATGGTGTACATCGTGAAGTAGGTGAATGTCGGGACCGATTTCGACCCGCAGCTTTTCGAACAGCGAAGGAACGAAGTTGAGATATTTTTCGCTGGACCACAGACTCTCCGTGGGCAGATTGCGTTCGGCGGGTTCGTATGATTTGCCGTCCTTGGGGATTCCGTAACTCGCGGCAAGGCCGGGGACGCCAGTCTGCGCGCGTACCGCGAGATAGCCGGCGTCGATCTGCTGCTGGACAGCGTCGACCGTCTCGGCGATATCGCGGCCAGTCGCATGAGCATACACAAGAACTCCATCGCGAGATCGGCCACCGAGCAGGTTATAGATCGGAGTGTTCAGCGCTTTGCCTTTGATGTCCCACAGCGCGACATCGACGGCGGCGATCGCGGCCATGGTCACCGGACCGCGGCGCCAGTATGCTCCGCGATAGAGGTAGTGCCAGATGTCCTCTGTCTGAAAAGGATCGCGGCCCGTCAGGCATGGCAGAACGTGTTCTTGCAGATAGGCGACGACGGCCAACTCACGCCCGTTGAGTGTCGCATCGCCAAGCCCGTAGAGGCCCGCATCGGTCTCTATGCGGAGGGTGACAAAATTGCGTCCCGGCGAACATACGATGATACGAGCATTCGTGATTTTCATGGCTGAGACTTTCGGGAAGGAGTTATCTCGATGTAATCGAGGGGAGCTGGCTCAGTGCCATCAGGCGTGCCATGCAACGTAACGGTGTCGCCCGGCTTCAGATAGATATCCGGGAACGTTATGCGGGTGCTGGTTTCACCATCGGGGTGCAGGTCAGGCGCAGCCGGAGGAAGCGTATCGTCTGCCACCCAATGGCCGACAGTACGGCCATTCACCAGAAGCTCGAAGTGCGATTTGCCGCTCCAATAATCGAAGTATTGCACCGCAATGGAGTAATTGCCTGGAGTCTTGTCCATGGCCGTGGAAAGGGTGCAGGTGCTGTGTCGATTGCAGATCGCGGCTTTGCTGTTAGACGCGGTCTCCCAGGGATGGACATCAATCGGCGTGTAACAGTCGGCGGTCATGTTCTCGGCTTCGATGCGATTCGGATAATTGCCGACGCGCCGCCTGGCTATCCGGAATGCCGGAGATATTCTGAAACCATTTTGTGACCGCATCGCGCCATACGATCGCATGTCCGGCCTGATAGGTGAACAGTTTTAGAACCTGTTCGTAGCGATCCTCGTCTACAAGACCATGCAGTGTCTCCCAGCGCGGAGCGTACGTCTGGGCTGTTGCGGTGCCCTGATAATGCGCATCATAGATATGCTGGATCACCGTCTTTCCATCGTGAAGCACATATGTGTATGGAACGTGGTGCATGAAGAGAAGGAGAACGTCAGGGCAGGTAGCCAGATTTTCATAGATTTTCGCAAGCCCGGGCGGGTACTGGCCGATGTAGCCAGTGCCGGTCAGCTACGGTGCGGTCCATTCCCACGCCTTTGTTGTCGGCGCGAAACCACTGGCCCCATCCATTGCGCTCGGCAGATGCAACCCCGGGACCGTAGTGATATCCGAGAATATTTGTCAGGGTGCCGATGCCAAGATTACCGGTGTACTGTTCATAAGTGCGCCAGGAATTTGTTTGCAAGCCGTCGATGACGGAAATCACTTTCGGATTATCGCCCCAAGTCAGGCGAGTCCAGCTTTCGATAATCTCCCGAGTAGTTAGATCGGGGTTCCATGCAAGCTTGCCGAAGCCGTAAAGATTCGCCATCGCCATAGGATGATGGAGCCAGTTCGTATCCATACCAACGTTCGCGACACCAACGAAGCCGCCTAGCGGCCGGTGAAAACTCTCGCCCTCCACGATCTGCTTCACAGGAGTGAACTGGTTCTGCACGCGAAGGTCCGTATCGAGCGCGGTCTTCCACATAGGGACGAGAAAGACCATGTGGCGCTGCTGCCCTGTATACTCCTGGGTAATTTGTAACTCGATTGCCTGATTTGTATGTTGAAGCGCGGCAAACAGCGAGCTGACGGGCTCGCGAACCTGGAAATCGATCGGGCCGTTCTTAATCTGAATCACGACATTCGGATCAAACTTTCCATCGAGGGCGTGGAAGTTATCGTATCCGGCGCGGGCACGATCTGCCTTTGGGTCTCTCCAGTCGAGATGGTTGTTGTAGACAAAGCCGCGATAGAGCACGATGCCGCCATGCGGTTTGAGCGCGCGAGCAACTGTATTGGCAGCCTCCGCCGGCGTGCGACCGTATCGAGACGGGCCTAGGCGGCCTTCCGAATCTGCCTTGATGACGAAGCCGCCAAAGTCGGGAATGGCGCGATAGATCTCGTCGACCTTCGACTGCCACCATGCGATCACCTGAGGATCGAGAGGATCAAAATTTCGAAGATGACCGACTGCCATGGGGCTGGAAAGATCGATGGAGAGAGACATCCTGACGCCCCACGGACGGAGCCGATCGGCGACGCGTGCGAACTCAAGAATCATGCCCGGCTCAAGAGTGCGCAGGTCGGCGTTGACGTTGTTGATCGTCACCCCGTTGATGCCGACCGAGGAGAGGAGCCGGCCGTACTCATAAACACGAGTCAGATCGGCGCGGACATGCCCCTTGTCAAAAAAAATGCTGCGGCCTGCGTAGCCACGCTCGATGGTGCCATTCAGGTTGTCCCATTGATTGACCCAGCGGATGGGCGCGGCAGGAGACTCTGTGATCGACCTATGCGGCAGCGGCCGCTCTGTTCCAACCAACCCCAGCAGATAAAACGCGCCATATAGCTCGCCGCGTTCGTCGCCACCAGCAATGATGATGCGGCGCTTGCTTACGCTCCCTTCCGTAATGAATGTGAAAGCATCCGGGCCCAGCCTTTTCCCTTGCTGCATCGTGCGGTCATCACCGTGTCTAAAGGCCGCGGCAGTTCCGAGAACAATGGCGATTGACTTGTCCGGTGCGCCAGCAGTGCGATACTCCACGGTAAACGTGCGCGCGAGCATGGACTGGAGGCCCCGCTGTAGCTCCACTGCAGCGTTCCGCTCGACAAGGCCATTGCCGAGGACCACAATCCGGTTTGGCAGCATGTCGTAGCGGTGCAGCGCTATGAGGTCCCTGATACGCGCATAGCGCAGCCAACCTTCAGCGCCGGTTTCTGCAACTGCGATGTGGGCGGACACCAGCAGTAAACACAAAATCACGATCACCCGGTTGACTGCTCTCATTGATTAACGCCGCTTGCCAGGTAACCGCCATCGACAGTCAGAACCTGACCATTGGTGAAGGAACTTTGAGGAGATGCCAGGTAGAGAGCAGCACTGACGACTTCGTCCACTTTGCCGAAACGATGCATGGGGGTACGCAACAGCAGTTCGTGCCCGCGCGGAGAATCAAGAAGACTTCGATTCAGCTCCGTGGGAAAGATGCCTGGCGCGATGGCGTTCACGCACACACCTCTACTGCCCCACTCCACTGCGAGCGAGCGCGTCAGGGCGCCCAATGCCGCCTTGCTCGCGCAATATGCGGCTACTTCATGGAAAGCGACAAATGTGGATAGAGACGCAATAGAAATGATGCGGCCATAGGCGTTCGCGATCATGGTTTTGGCGAAGATCTGGCAGGAGCGAAGCGCTCCGGTCAGGTTCACGTCCATGATGTGGTTCCAGATCTTCTCGGAGCAGTCCATGGTTGGAACCTTATGAGTTATGCCGGCAGCATATATAAGAATGTGAATGTTGCCGAATTCTTCGAGAAGTCGATCGTGGAGCGCCTGCAGAGACTGCCGATCGGTGACATCACAGGTCATCGTCAGTGTTTGTTTGCCGCAGGCTCGGATCTCGGCTGCGGCAGATTCGACGGCGGCTTGCGATCGAGAGGACGCGATGACATCTGCGCCGGCGTTCGCCAGACCAAGCGCAATTGCCCTTCCGAGCCCGGAGGTTCCCCCGATCACCACTGCTGTCTGACCCGCGAGATCACAGGAGTTATTCAATCTCTATTGCACCTGAATATCGGTCTTCAACTCGATGTCGGCGGAAGAATTCCCCACCATCAGCTCAATGGGCTCCGGTTCCAGCACGAAGGTATGCTGCTTTTCGTTCCAATACGCCAAGTTGGAGGCTCGAAGTGGAATGATTGCGGTCTTTGTTTCGCCCGGTTGCAGGCTTACGCGTTGAAAGCCCTGCAATTGCTCCGATGGCCGTTCCACCTTCGAGCCAAGATGCTTCACGTAAAGCTGTACAACGGCCTCCCCGGCCCTCTGGCCTGTGTTCTTCACATCCACCTTCACCGTGAACGAGGCATCTTGCTGCAGGCGAGGAGAGCTGGTTTTAAGGTTGGAATAACCGAAGGTCGTATAACTCAGTCCATATCCGAATGGATAAAGCGGCTCGCCTTTGAAGTACATGTAAGTCCGGCCGTCGCGAATGTTGTAATCCATCATGGGTGGCAACTGATCCATTGACTTGGGCCAGGTGGTGGTCAGATGGCCGCCGGGATTGTAATCACCAAATAGAACCTGGGCAATCGCTGTGCCCTCGTCCTGCGAGGCATGGGCCATATGCACGATAGCGGGCACATGCCGCTGGGTCCAATTGATGGCGTACGGAAAGCTGGAAACAAGAACGACAATCGTCTTCGGATTGACGGAATAGACCTGCTTGATGAGTTGCTCCTGCTGTCCCAGCGAGATGCTTTCACGATCGCGGCCCTCGCGTCCATCGCTGGGGACCGTGCAGGGCAAGGTCGATCCGTCATGATGCACGTTGTCCCAGTCATGAGCCATATCTGGCCCGCATGTCGGATCATTACCCACCACGACAACCGCAACATCAGAGGATCGCGCGGCCTTGACAGCGTCGCTGCCCAGTTCGCTGGCGGCATAGCGAACAGTTACGCCCGGGCCGGCCTCAGCCTGGATGCCCGCAAGCGGTGTGATGGCATAGGGCGGCGTGCCGCCATACCAGTCCCAGTGCACGGAGTTCGCAAGCGGGCCTATCACAGCGATCGACTTGATTGATTTGCTTAACGGCAACACATCATTTTCGTTCTTCAGCAGCACCACCGATTCCAGCGCCATCTTTTTGGAGATAGCTCTGTCGGCTTCGGTACTCCAGGGCTCGGGAGAATCCTTCACGCTGGAATATGGAACCATCGCCGGCGGATCGAGCAAGCCGAGGCGAATGGTAACGCGGAACTTCGGCCGCAGAAGGTTATCGATCTCCTGCTCGGTGACAGAACCGTCCTTGAGCGCCGCCTTTGTCTCATCCTTATATCTGTCGAGGAACTGGTTGATACCAGCCTTGAGGCAGGCGACGACCGCTTGCTGCTGATTTGGAAATAGATGGCGCTGCGTCACCAGGTCCGTGACTGCACCGCCGTCGCTCGATACAACGTCTGCATGCCATTCATCGATGACAACGCTCTTCAGAACAGGATTGGTCGCCATGGGCGTAGCGTTCCATGCATTGTAAGAGGCCATTAACGCGCGTGCGCCTGCATCCTGAAAGGCCATGCGGAAAGGAACCGAATAGTATTCCCAGAAAAGCCGCTCATCGAAATTGGACGAGGAACTTGTGCGGCCATCCTCATTACTGTTTGCGAGGAAGTGCTTGAGCAACGCGGCGGCCTGCCAGTATCTGGGATCATCGCCCTGCAGCCCGCGGACAAAAGACGCAGCCATGGTGCCGTTAAGAATCGGATCCTCTCCATAGACCTCTTCACTGCGGCCCCATCGCGGGTCGCGGGCCAGGTCTGCCTGCGGCCCCCACAGCATCAGGATGCGACGGTCATACTTCGGCGTCTGTGTGATGAAGCGCGCCTCATGCCCTTCCACAGCAGCGGCTTGCCGAACAAGATCCGGATCCCAGGTCTCGCCCATTCCGGGCGGCTGCGGAAACTGCGTGGTTGGAATCGGCGACAGTTGCAGCTTGCCGCCGCCGCGCTGAACTACACCATGAATGCCTTCGGAGCCGCCGTAGCTGGGGATTCCGAGTCGCGGGACACTCGTCTGCACACCAAGACAGTCGATCTTTTCGTCGATCGTCATCAGCGAGAGGATATTGTCGATCCTCTTCTCCGCCGGCAGCTTCGGATTAAGAAAAGGATATTTGTACTGCTGACCGATAGAGGGCAGCGTAAAGAATGCAACGATTAGGATTGCTGCTGTACGGGAAAGAGAGCCGATACGGATTTTCATTTCACGTGCACTCCCGCTGTTCTTGAAGTTCCCGATAACGCGTTAAGGCAGCTTGGCTGTGCTGAGCGCTTCATACTGCTGCATCTCGCGCGCCGCATCTTCCGGGCGGGACGCTTGCCGGTAAGCAATGGCAAGGTCGTGATGTAAATTGCTACGCTGCGCGGCAAGTTTGACTGCGTGCTCGAGACTGGCGACAGCTGCGGTTGCATTTCCTTCAGCCAATTCCAGCCGGCCGAGCGCGTCGTAGGCCTGCGCATCTTCCGGATCCATCCGGATGGCGGCCTCCAGTTCCCGTCTGGCGCGCTCTGCATTGTTGTCCAGCGCGAGCGCTTCACCCAGAGCGCGATGCACACCGGCGAAGTTTGCATTACGCTGCTCCAGCGCTGTCAGAAGCGTTACACCCATTTGAATATCGCCTGTCTTCACCAGCGCTTCCGCATACGCCATTTTCGCTTGTTCCGCGGTAGTCGCATCTGCCGCAATTGGCTGCAGAACAGTGCGGGCACCTGCATAGTCGCCGACTGCACACAGACTGATTCCCAGCGCGGAACGCATATCGCTATTGTCGGAATGGCGCTGAAGATATCGCCGGAGGGGCGGGATCGCCTGCTGAAACCGGGCTGCGGCGAAGGCAGCGCGTCCCCAGTTTTCGTCCAGGCCTTCCAATGCCGGATTCCACTCCGCGGCCCGCTCGAAATAGCCGAGCGCCGCGCCATAATCTCTGCTGCTACCCGCAATCGCCCCGAGATTGTTGTAGCTATCGGCCACTGCCGGCCCTATCCGCTTCTCAAAGCTGTCTGCCTGCGCGGCTAATTTTGGATCAAGACGTGCCGATGATCCCCCAGTTTGGGCGGACGGAACACCCGCACCGGCGTTCATTCCAGGGTTATCGTCGAGATAGTCGGCGAGTCGATCGTGATCGCGCGCCAGATTTTGCAGGGTCAGCGATTGCGCTGTCTGGAGCTCTTTCCTGCCTTCCTCAATATCTCCCGACTGCATGAGAAGTCTTCCCAGCAGATAATGTGCTTTCTGCACTTGAAAGTGATTGCGTGAAAGATCGTTCGTCAATCGAATCGACGACCGGAGGGCCGTCTCCGCTTCGGCGGGGTGCTTCATATCCGCGTAGAGCTGCCCCAAGTAAAGAAATGTGTCGGGATTGGCTGCGTCCAACTCAGCAGCGTGCTTCAGGTATGTTTCTGCTTCGCCGTAGTGCTGCTCTCCTGCTTCGAGATGCCCCAGTGCTGCATACGGCATAGCTCCTTTTGGAGAAATCGCGATCTCTTTCCGCAGCTCCGCCTTGGCATCGGATAACTTCCTTTCACCCGCAGCCGCAAGATAGGCCGCGGCGAGCGAATAGTGCGCGCCGGGCAAACTGCCGTCCTTCGCAATCGCTTTCTGAAATTCCTGGACTGCGCTGCTCTGAAAATCGGAATTCAAATACGCCTGCCCAAAGTACATGTGGATCAGTGCGGTGTCCCCGAAGGAAGACGTCATCTCGTGAAAGAGATTCGCCGCACATCGTTGATCTCCTATGTTCAGGCAGGCGACAGCCAGCTCATAGCCGTTTTCGAACGTCGAATCCAAAGCGACGGCTCGCTCCAGCTCTCGGCGCGCTTCCTGATTCATATTTTTCCTCAGCAAGACCTGCCCAAGTATGAGGTGCGCTCGCGCATTCTGCGGAGATTCGCGGCTTACCTCCTCCGCGAGCAGCTTCGCGTGTGCCAGGTCTCCACTTTGCAATGCGGCCTGCGCATACTCAAGCTGAAGTACGCCTGAATGCGGGGCGAAGGTCAGAGCTTCATCGAAATCTGCGGCAGCTTTTTCATATTGACCCGCCTGGGCGCGCTGGATGGCCAGCTCACCGAGTGCATCGGTAAGGAAGACCTTGTATTCATACGCTGCTTTATCCATCTCATGCGCAGACTGGAATCTCTGTGCCGCCACATAGTGCTGCTGCAATACCGATGGGTGTGCTCGTGGGCTCCGTGTCTGCGCAATGACGGGAGCAGTTGCGCATACCGCGAGCAACGCGACCGAAAGCATGCGGTTTGTTCGTGGCGGAAGCCCGGCTGCCCGATGGCTACATGCAATTCTCATTGCCCTGCGCCTCCGGTGGAGAGACGCCTTGAACTGAATTCTATCTCTTCACCTGATCCGATGTTCGTTTGTGCGGGATTCTCATGACTGCGGGATGGAGACGATCTCTGCAGAAAAGAACGCAAGGTGTGCAGCGAGCACACCTTGCGCAGGAGACACTCAGAAGTTGTACTTTACGTTCAACTCCAGAATGCGCGAGTACGGGGCTGCGGTTTTGGTATCCATAAAGCCGAAGTTGGAGACCGTTCCGCCGCTTGAATTGGTATTCAGCGTGATCGCCTTCGTCGGGTAGTCCACCAGATAGCGCAGCGTGATCTGGTTCTGTCCGCTGAATTGCGGCAAGGGATGATTCAGCCAGTTGAAGGCCGAGATGCGGAACTGCACTGTCTGCTCGTTCTTCACATGGAACGACTTATAGAGTGCCAGATCATTATCCAGATAGGAGCCCATACTCATATACGGATAGTTATGACCGCCATTGGTTCCCACCGCGGGGGGCGCGAAGCACTTCAACTGCAGGCGCTGGTACTTGGCAAGCCCGGAATTCGGATTGCAAGTGAGCACCGGCATGATCGCGATGGGCGCGTCGGTGCCGAAGTATGTCGGATCGCCGATGCCATTGCCAATTCCCGCCGAGCTGGCATCGGCCGGCAGGTTCTGGTAACTCTCGGAGAGTCCGAAGTTTGGAACTCCGTTGCCTAGCAAGGCCAGCAAGCTGCCGCCTGCCTGCCAGGTGGAGATGCCGGATATCGTCCAGCCGCCAACGGCTCCATTTACCCATCGATTGAACCGGTTCATATTTCCGGTCTGGTAGGTATAGGAAGCATTGAACACATACGGGCGGTCGATTGCCTCGACTCCGTAGTTATGGCGAAGCACAAAGGGGTCTGCCTGAAGGCCCGTCCCCAAAGTTTTCGACCAGGTGAAGTTGACGTTATAAGTCAACCTGCCGCTTGACTTCAGGTATGCCACCTGCAGCCCGTTGTAGTTTGTGTAGCTTACACTTCTGTCCTGATAAACACTGTTCGTGCCATACGCGTAGCCGTAGGGCTTATAGTCGGCTACCTGGTTGCCGGTCTTTGTGCCGTCAGTGTTTTGGGATATGTTTTCCGGGTTGTTGGACAGGACTCCTGTTACTGGATCAGGCTGGAAAAAAGCCCCCACAGGCGTCTTATTCTGATCGGCAAAGGCGGTGAAGTTACTGCCCTCGATCGTTTCGCCATTATCAAGGATCTGACTGCTGCTGCTTCCGACATAGGCAACATCCAACAGCGTATTCCACTTCAACCTCTGGTCGATCGTAAGGTTGTAGCTGTAGGTTACCGGCACCCCATAGTCAGTCGCGTCGAGCCCATTCTGCGATCCAGTGATGCCGCAGGGGGCAGTTACGCATTTTGCCGGAGCGAGCTGGCCGATCTGCGAAAGCAGTACGCTTTGCTGACTGGGCGACGTGTAGCTCTGCACGTTTTGCGCGGTCGTCAGCGCGGAAGCATAGTCGTTGTATTGCCCCGCAAACCGATAGACACCCCATCCGCCCCGGAGCATCGTATTGCCGGTGCCAAGGACGTCATAAGACATGCCGAACCGCGGAGAGACAAAAGCAAGCCGATTCGGCTGTCCGCTCAGCGGAACACCTGGATCGATGCCATGCCAGTAATAGCCGGGAGCAATCTTGCCGGCGTTGTAATCAGGCAGCACGCGGTCCGGGAAGAAGACTGCCATTCCGGTGCCCTGGCGGTCATACCAATGGCCCACATGCTCGAACCGGGCTCCGACCTCTACGCTTAGCCGGTTGTTCACTCTCCATGAGTCGTCGAGATAGAACGCCAGCACCTGATAAGCCATATCGCTGACCGGAGCTGAACTATTCTCCGTATACTTGCTCACGTTACCCATGATGAAGTTGGCCACTGGATTGTTCGGCGATCCAGTCAGCCTTCCAAGAAACGGATTGATGCCTTGCCCAAAGGTGTTGATAATGCCATTCGTGTTGGTACCGTCATTGCTTTGAATGTTGCCGGTATTTTGAGTAAAAGCGCCGATCTTAACGGTGTGAGCACCCCAGATTTTGGTGAAGTTGTCTGTGAATGAAGGCACTTCTTTGCGGACTTCATACGTTCCCTTGGGATTTTCGAAGATATCGTTCTGCGAAAAGTCCGGAAAGGTGTTCGTGCCACCGCTGGAATACGAGGGGATCAAGACTGATCCGCTGTTGAATACCGTTCCATACGCAGAAGGATAACCAAGGGTGCTCTTATAGGCGCTACTTATATTCGGCACGCCGAAGGGAAAATTGCCGTAGCCCCAGGCGGCAATAAACTCGTTGGTCGTGCTTGCGTTGAACACATGAACGAAGTGACCGGCGATATTCTTGGTATAGACATATCCGTATATTCCGCCGCCGGGGAATGGAATGGAGTTTCCCGGAGTCCAGTAGATGTGGGCCCCGTTGCCCTGTGCGAGCTGGGCGCTATACGCCTGCTGATAGGAGATATAGAACTTCGATTTATCGCTCAGGTCATAATCAGCACGCAGGCGATAGACCCACCCATTGTTGATGTTATCGACGGGCTGATAGTAGTTAAAGCCGCCCGGCGTGGTTGCAGGATTTGCATTCGCCTTCGGCCAGAAGCTGGACATGGCCTTGGCCCCTGGATCGAGAAACTGGGCCGGAATGTGGCCGTTCGTCACCGTCGTTCCATCCGGCAGAATGGTGCCGGTAAGGTCGTTGCACCATTGGCCCTGGGTCTTCGCGGAAAAGCCGCCCGGGCAGAGCGCCTGATTGTCAGCATTATCGGAAGTAAAATCGCCGGCCATCATCTCCGGGCTCGGGATAAACGACTTGAGCACATTGGCGTTTCCCTGGTTCTGTAAAAAGCGCTCATAGCCGCCCCAGAAGAAGAGCTTCTTGTGCGTAAAGGGGATTGGACCACCGGCATTGCCGCCTGGATAGTAGTAGTGCGCGTTCCCTCGCGAAACTCCCTGGTGATTGTCCTGCCAGTCGTTGGCGTTCAGGATATCGTTGCGGGCATCAAAATATGCCTCACCGTGGTAGTTTGCCGTTCCGGACTTGCTGATGGCGCTGACAACAACCGGGCCGTACTGGGCATCGGCGCCGAAATTGGAGGTCTGCACGCTGACCTCCTGCGTCATCTCCGGGCTGATGATCCCGAGCGATCCCGCCATATCGCCCGGGTCAATGACACTGACTCCATCGGAGAGCAGTGAAGTGCCGCCACGATTCGGGACACCATTGAGGTTGATGCCTCCGCCGATCGCGCTTTCATTTGCGGAAACATTCAGGTCGCTGAACGATGGATTGTTCTGGGTAAGGCCGCCGGATGTCGTCGTCGCTCCGGGCAGCACCTTCAGCAACTCCGTTGTATCGCGACCCTGCAGGGCGAGATTCTCAATATCTTTAGCCGACAACACCGCCGCCCGCGCGCCATTTTCTTCCGGGATGATCTGCGGTGCCGACTGCACCTCGATTGTCTGGGTGGCGTTGCCCACCGTCAGACTGAACGGCGGCGCGGCGAGGTGGTCGCCTGCGTGCAACACGATGTTGTCTAGCTGTTTTGGCTGGAAGCCCTTTGCCTCTGCCTTCAGCGAGTAGGAGGAAGGCAGCAACGCAGGGAAGGAATAAATTCCGCCGCTATTTGTCTCCACTACGCGCGTACTATGCGTGGCCTCGTTGACAAGGGTAACCTGCGCCCCGGGAATCACTCCGCCGGACGGGTCCTGCACGGTGCCGGTGATCTGGGCGGTGACCTGCGCCTGCACGGCCGGTATACAAAGCAACAACGCTGCCATCAGGATGAACAACCTGGCAGCGACGAATTTTCTAGCTATGCAGCCTTGTTCCGGCCTGCGAACTCCTACCGTCATTTGCATTCGAACCTCCCAAAAGCTCATCAATCTTCAACGTCTCGCGCGGCCCTCGCCGCTGCCCGGCCGATTCCACAGCTCCGAAGATCTGCAGATGGTCCATTAGGCAGCCTTTCGGCCGTTTACATATTTATTTCGCCTTACGAATCAGTACCTCTTTCATCCGCTATGGCCGAGAAAAAGCTTATTGCATCAACGTGGCACCTTTTACGCGTCGCAAATAACGGTTGTCAATATGCCACGTGAGATTTTTTAGTTATCGCGAAATATTGGTCATGCTCAGAACCTGATGGAGAAGACCGCTCGCCGTAGGTTCAAGGAAATCCTGGTTTCCCCAAGTAAACGTGAACTTTCACGCCAACTTTGCCGCTCCGGCGCTTGTCACCCTGCCGGCTACGCCGTGATTGACAAGCGTCATACGTGCGACATATTTTGCATGTGTAAAAAATATAGCCATTTGTTAACACAGACTGTGACGGAGATCCGCTCCGGCATGTCTTCAGGAGCCGGGTGATTTAGCAGCAACAAATTTGGTTGTGAGCGCCTTGTACTGGAGGCAGAGAGTGCAGCACACCGTTTTCAGCGATTTCGCGACCGTCCGCTACGAGGGAGAGGCTTCCAAAAATCCGCTTGCGTATCGCTATTACGACGCAGACCAGATCGTGATGGGCAAGCGCCTGGAGGAGCATCTGCGCTTCGCCGTTGCGTACTGGCACAGTCTCGTGATGAACGGCAGCGATCCCTTCGGCGCGCCAACCATCCATCGTCCATGGATGACGCCGGGCGAGGACCCCATGACAGGCCGCACGCTCAAAAGCCGATGCAGCCTTTGAGCTCTTCCGCGTTCTGGATCTGCCGTTCTTCACGTTTCACGATCGTGACATCGCGCCTGAAGGGAGCACGCTGGCCGAATCGCTCGCGAATTTTCACGCGATGGCCGACTATCTCGCCGAAAAGATGAGCCGGTCGAAAACCAGAGTGTTGTGGGGCACGGCGAACCTGTTTACTCATCCCCGCTTCATGGCCGGAGCAGCTACAAATCCGGATCCCGAGGTATTTGCCTGGTCCGCGACCATCGTCAAGCACTGCATGGATGCGACCAGGGAACTGGGAGGAGCCAATTATGTCCTATGGGGCGGACGCGAGGGCTATGAGACGCTGCTGAACACGAATCTCGCGCATGAGCTTAAGCAGCTTGGCCGCTTTCTCACCCTTGTCGTCGAGTACAAGCACAAGATCGGATTCGAGGGACAGATTCTGATGGAGCCGAAGCCCAGGGAGCCCACCGCACATCAGTACGATTATGACGTCGCGACGGTGTATGGATTTCTGAAGACGCTTCGACCTCGAGAACGAGGTGCGCGTAAACATTGAAGCGAATCACGCCTTGCTGGCCGGCCACAGCTTCGAGCACGAGATTGCAACGGCTGCCGCGCTGGGCATCCTTGGTTCGCTGGACATGAACCGCGGCGATCCACATCTGGGCTGGGATACGGACCAGTTCCCGAATGATCTCCAAGACATCACGCTGGCTATGTACCAGGTGATCCGCGCGGGCGGCCTTGGTAAAGGAGGGCTGAATTTCGATGCCAAAGTGCGGCGCCAGAGCTTCGAGCCGGCCGATTTGATTCATGCGCACGTGGGCGCCGTGGACTTATGTGCCCATGCTTTCCTGGCAGCGGCACGCATCATCGAAGAGGGCAGTTACGAAAAGCTCGTCGCGGAGCGGTACGCTGGCTGGCAGGAACCGGAGGCGCAATCCATGCTCAACGGCACGCTCTCACTCGAGCAAATTGCCGAACGGACAGAGAAGAAAGGCTTCGACCCCAAACCTCGCTCGGGAAGGCAGGAGCAATTCGAAAACCTGATAAGCCGCATAATTTATTCGGGAACTTCTGTATCGAAACGAGCCGCTCCTCTGCTATCTGAAGACTGCTAAGTTACAAGGTTTCGCTTCAGGAAGCGCGCATGGAGGCGGAAGGAGAAGGATCCATCAATTAGACTGGCCGTAGCCGCGGTTAAGTGTGCTGCGATCAGTCGTCCCACAGGAGTGCTGTAGCGTTCGTTCCAGGAGCCTTCTCTGCCGAAAGCAATGCCATCGGAACCACTTCGGGCGCGAAAGGCAATGAAGGATGAGCCTGTAACCTCAGGGCTCGCGTCGAGCAGCACGGCGAGAAATATCAACCGCGATATTGTTCTGGAGCTGATTCGAACCAGCCAGCCGATCGCCCGGGTCGAGCTTGCCAGGAAATCCGGGCTGCAGCCAAGCACGATCTCCCAAATTGTCGAACAGTTGCTTGCCGAGGGCTGGATCGTAGAAGGCTCGACGGCTTTGCGGCCGCGCGGCCGTCGACCTACCATGCTGTCGCTCAACAGCGACATGCTGGTGCTCTCTGTGGATCTGCGGCCTACACAGGCGTTAGTCGCTGCATTCGATCTCCACAATCGGCTGCTCATGCAGGAACAGGTGCCGGTTCACTCCGATCCGGCGCGCTCCACCGAGGCCATCCTTGCTGCCATCCAGAGTCTGCGCGCACGGCATCCCGGGAAACAGTTTGAAGGCATCGGCGTGAGTGTGCCGGGCCGTGTTGAACCCGAGCGGCAGGAACTGCTCCTTGCGCCGAATCTGGCGTGGCGTGGATTTGACTTGCGAAAAGCATTGCAGCGCCGTACAGGTCTCCAGGTGGAGATGGAGAATGAAGCGAATGTCTCACTGATCGATGAGATCTGGTCCGGAAGACTCGGAAATTATCACAATGTCGTGCTCGTCAGCATATCGGAAGGCATCGGCGCTGCCATCCTGGTGAATGGGCAGATGGTCACCGGCAAGTCCGGCATGGCTGGCGAGTTCGGACATATCTCTCTTGACCCGAATGGTCCGGTTTGCGGATGCGGACGCCGTGGATGCTGGGAGATGTTCTCGTCGACACGCGCGACTCTGCGGCACTATGCCCAGATTAGCCGTTCCAAGCTTCCCATCACGATCACGGATCTCGTTCACATGGCGGAAGCAGGCGATAAGCTCGCGACAGCCGCCCTGCAGCATCAGGCAACATATTTCGGCAAAGGGTTACAGATCGTCGTCACATCGCTCGCGCCGGAGCTGGTCATCGCCACCGGCGATGTAACGCTTTCCTGGCCGGGTTTTGCATCCACCGTCCAGGCTGAGCTCTCCTCACATCTCCTTGCCGGCGAGCCGCCCGAGTTGTCCATCATCACCCGGTCCGACCTCACCCGGCTCAGAGGAGCGGCTGCGTTGGTGCTGCAACGCCACGCTGGCTACCACCGATATACGCAGTCGCCAATGAACGGACGTGTCCTGCCCAAGAGAAGGCGCACAGCGGATTAGCCGTCGCGCCTTGATCGGTAGGCGCACTGGTGATATGAACCGTTGAACCCGGAATAGGCTTCTTATGAACAATGACAACTCGCCTTGCAAGGTACGGCACATTGCGGTGCTGTTGCTGATGCTGGTGCTTTCCGGAGCGGGCTGTCTTCTCCGGGCCGAACAACGGCCGTCACAGACACAAAATGGCTCCGGAGCTTACGCCACGGGACGGTATCGCAATCTCTTCGCGGAGATGGGGCACTCACAGAATGCAATTCGAGCGAAGGTGGAGGCAGCCTACCGGCAGCTCTTCCACGGCGATCCGCAAACTCAGGCCGTCTTCTTCTCAGCCGGACGAAATGCGGATGGGCCGCTGGCTTACGTCACTGACTGGGCAAATCATGATGTCCGGACCGAAGGCATGTCCTACGGCATGATGATCGCTGTTCAGATGAATAAGAAAGCCGAATTTGATGCGCTCTGGAACTGGGCGAAGACCTACATGTACGCGGGTAACCCGCAACATCCTTCGTATGGGTACTTCTACTGGTCGTGCAAGACGGATGGAAAACCAAATGAAGAAACGCCTGCGCCAGACGGCGAAGAGTACTTTGCGATGTCTCTCCTGTTTGCGGCAAACCGATGGGGTTCCGGCACAGGCATCTACGACTACAAGGCGGAAGCCGAGCGCCTTTTGACCGCGATGCGTCATCGCGCGATCAAGAGCGGAATGACAGCATTTGGGCCGCGTACCATCGGTCCGGAGGTCAATGAGAAGCATGCGATGATCCTGTTTGTTCCGGGTGTCATGCCGCAGCCATTTACCGATCCTTCCTATCACCTGCCTGCGTTTTATGAGCTGTGGGCGAGATGGGGACCGCCTGAGGATCGCGCGTTCTGGGCGCGCGCGGCAGAGGTCAGTCGAGCATTCTTCGTGAAGACGACAAATCCGAAGACCGGACTCGCTCCGGATTACGCGAACTTCGACGGAACGCCGCATGCAAACCGGTTCCCGCAGTCCGGGATATTTGGCTACGATGCCTGGCGTACTGCGAGCAACTGGTCTGTCGACTGGTCGTGGTGGAAGAAAGCGCCGCAGGAGCGGGAACTCAGCAACACGATTCAGGCCTTCTTCGCCAAGCAGGGCATGGCTGACTACGGTCCGCTCTATACGCTCGACGGCAAACCCGTCGCCGCGACCGCGAAAGTCACGCCGGAGGCGCATGCCACCGGCCTGGTTGCAACCAACGCCGTCGCAAGCCTTGCAGCGACCAACCAATCGCTGGCGCGACAATTTGTCGAAGCGTTGTGGATAGCGGATATCCCGTCCGGGAACAACCGTTATTACGACGGCATGCTATACCTGATGAGCCTTCTGCACGTCAGCGGAGAATTTCGCATCTGGCTTCCGGCAAGCGGCCGTGCTCAGCCATGAGTGCGCCCGGAATTGGACGCGCGGTCCTGACCGGTGCTAGATTTTATTCTCGACACGAAAGAAACTCGCTTGCTTTCTCCACATATCCACATTGTTTCTGTTCCAGCGCATCGCGAAACGGCGCCCAGGTAAGTGATGTATCTCGGCATTGATTGCGGCACTCAGGGGACAAAGGCCCTGCTGGTGGACGGGCAGGGGAATCCGCTTGGACGCGGCTATGCAAGGCACGCGCTCATCGAGCGCTCTACTGGAGCGCGAGAGCAGGAGCCGCAGTGGTGGGTCGATGCATTACGCATCGCGGTAAAAGAGGCCCTTGCATCTGCGGTCGGCAACGCAGTGAAGGCCCTTGGCGTCTCGGGTCAGCAGCACGGCCTGGTGATCCTTGACAAAAACCTGGAAGTCATCCGTCCAGCAAAGCTCTGGAACGACACCGAGACATCGGAACAGAACGCCGAGCTAGTCAACCAGTTCGGCGGACCTGCTGAATGGTTGCGCCGTTTCGGCATCGTTCCGCTCACCGGCTACACTCTCTCCAAGCTGCTTTGGCTCAAGCAGAACGAGCCGCAAAACTTCGCGCGCATACGTCACATCCTGCTGCCCCACAATTATCTGAATTTCTGGCTCACGGGAAGATTGTGTGCGGAAGCTGGCGATGCATCCGGAACGGCGTTCTTCGACATCCGTACGCGCGCCTGGCAGAAGCAGGTGCTCGATGCCATTGACGGCGGCAGCGGGCATCTCTTCGCCGCGCTTCCGGAACTGATTGGACCAGAGGACATCGTCGGCACCCTGCGGCCGGAGGTCGCGGCCGAACTGGGACTGCCGGAAACATGCATTGTTTCCTCCGGCGGCGGCGACAACATGATGGCGGCAATCGGAACGGGAAATGTGCGTGAAGGCATCGTGACCTTGAGCCTGGGAACCTCGTCCACTGTGTATTCGTTTAGCAAACAGCCGGTTCAGGACGATACCGGCAGCGTCGCCCCATTCTGCTCCTCTTCGGGAGGTTGGCTACCGCTGATCTGCACCATGAATGCCACCAACGTTGTTACAGATACAGTAAAACTGCTGGGGAAGAGCGTTGCAGAGATTGACGATGCTCTGAACAGCACGGAACCCGGCGCCGATGGGCTGACCTTTTTGCCGTTTCTGAATGGAGAGCGTACTCCGGATCTGCCCCGAGCGCGAGCCTCGCTTGTCGGGATCTCCGCCACGAACTTCAGGGCGAACCAACTGATTCGCGCCGCCGTGGAAGGAGTCAGCTTCGGCATTCTTAACGGGCTGGATCTAATTCTCCGCGGCAGAAAGGCCGACGTTGTCCAGGTGACGGGCGGCGGTGCGCGCTCCGCCGCATGGCGACAGCTCTTGGCCGACGCATCCGGAGTGGAAATCCACGTTCCTGCCGAAGAAGAGGCTGGCTGCCTCGGCGCTGCGATTCAAGCCATGGTCGCGCTGTCGCATGCAGACGGCGCTCCGGAGACTTTCGCCGATGTCGCGGCCCGGTGCACTCGCATCGACGCAAGCGCTACCGCAAGACCTCGTACCGAACTGCGCGAAAGCTACAACCAGGCACGCGCGACCTATAACGAACGGCTTCGAGCACTGTATGGCGTGTGAGTGATCGCTAAGTCAGACTGAAGGAAATGGCAGGAACGCGGAAACTCGAGCTCCTCACCTCTCTCCGAGTTCGTGCTTCTATAGGCGATAGGCTTTCCAGGGCACACTGCCATATTCACCCATATCTGCTGTGCCAGCCAGCCGATCGCCCGTGTTTGTGCCATGGAAGGTCCATCGCACCTCATACCCGCTGGTTTGCATGGTGCCCTTCAGGGTAAGTTCATTGGCTTGGACTTTTCCGCTCAGCGAAGCTGTATAGATTTCGCCGTGTAGCATGCCGCTGATATCTCCGCCATTCTGCTTTAACTCGAAGCGTTGCATCCCGGTTCCGCACAAATAGTCAATGACAACTATCCAGGTGCCGGCCAGTTGCGCGGTCTCTCCCTGCGGAATAACCGGGTTCTGGTAGTTGCCAGGCTTAGTCAAACCTTCGTAAATAGCGTCAGCAACGATCTCCGCCTCGCCAGGCGCCATCATGTAAGGCATGATCGTGATGGCGCTCGCCATGCGATCAGGCCGCTCACCGGTGGCATTGCCGATCAAAATGCGTGGTGTGCCGGCATCGAGCTTCGCTTCCAATTCTCTGCCGGTAATCTTCAGCACATTGGCGTCCCAATGCACTCGCAGTTCCGGACTACGATTGGAGAGGTCCTCCGGTTGAAGTATCTCCGTTGTGACCGACTGAAGATTCTTTACTCGGTTGGCAATCGTATCCAGCCAACTCTGCCATTCTTTCCACTCCGCTGCGTGATCGCGCTTGTACCACTGCCGCACCGCAGCGAGCATCCCCATGATCTCTTCTTTACCGACCTTGTAGCCTCGCCCGTAATTATGATGAGGTGCGGCCTGAAACCATGCCGCCTGGATCAGTTCTGGGTTGCCCAGCAGAACGCCTGCTGCCTGCGGGCCGCGGATGCATTTGCCTCCTGAGTAACCGACTAACGAGGCCCCGGCCTGGATATGGATATTCGGTACCTGTGGCTCCTCCGCCGCTGCATCAACAAACACTGGCGTGCCCTTTGCCTTGGCGATGTGACAGATGTTTGCGATAGACAACGGACCATTTGCCGCGGCAGGGCTCGACATCACATAGACCATGGCCACCTGCGCGGTCAGCGCGTCCTCCAATTGTTCGGCCGTTTCCACCTCAACAACCGCTGCACCGGTTGTGCGAACGCCAAAGTCGTAAGGATTGCGTGAATGCTTTGGAATGATGACCTTCGTCTTTTCGCGGACGTAGGGGAGCGCCTGACATTTTTCGATATCCGCGCCGGCGGTACAAGCCAGAGTGGACAGCGCAATCGCGGCCTCGCAGCCAGTCGTCACCATCGCGCTGGGTGCGCCCATCAGTGAAGCGATCTCCTTTCCAACTGCCGCCATCAGTTCGTCTAGCTGCACGAAGTAGAACGACGCTTCGTACATTGCGCGCTTCACTTCCGGCAGCGAGCACGAGCCTGTGATGATGGTGTATGTGCCTCGCGCATTCAGAATGGGGCGCACGCCGATCGCGGTGAATAGATTCTGCTTTTCATGGCCATTCAACTGCGGAAAGCCAGCCGGAGCCTTTACGCCCTCTGTGCTGGAAGAAGATAGAGGAAGAGCCGCCAGGGGAATCGCGGTTGTCGTCAGGCCGAACGCCGAGAGGGCACCCGAGGCTTGTAACATTCTGCGACGTGTGATCGATTTTGACTGGCTGAGCGGCATGCATCTCCTTTAGCTTTTGTAAATTGGGTGCGAAGGTCTACTTCAGATTGGCCGAAGCAGACCTGGGACAATCTCTCGTTAGATATAAGCAATCACGTCGATCTCGACCAGTGAATTGCCAGGAACGCCGCCGGCAGGGGCGACCGTGGTTCGCACCCCCGGCATATCACCGAAACGACCTTTATAAGCCTCATTCATGCCCGCATAGTCCTTCAAATCATTCAGAAACACACTTACCTTCAACACCTTGTCCATGGATGACCCGGCCGATTTAAGGTTTTCCTCGATCTCGTCCAGCACAGCCTTGGTCGCTTCCTGGATCGTGCCAGGTTTGTGATATCCGACTCCGGCAAGAAACACGAGGTTGCCGTAGGAGACTACGGAATTGAAAAGTGGCGGCGCCTCGCCCGGCTTCCGATTTGCACCGTGTCCGTAGATTTTCTTCTCCGGCGCTGCAGGTTTCTGTGCCATCGCATCTGCAGCCGCCAGGCCGGCGACGCCGGCTGCAACTGCCGCGCCTTTCAGCATGGACCGTCGTGTCTGTTTTCCCATTGTTCGTTCCTCGCTTTCCTGAGTGTTTTGCTTTATGCGCGTTTCTTTGTCAGTACAGTGCGCAGCCTCGCTGCGACCGTGTGTTCTTCCCCATCCTGGAGCATCCAGGTCGAGAGAACGATGGAGTTGGGAGTTCCCGTGAGACCTCGTCCATCGGTCCCGGTTGCCGGATTCAATTCAATCGATGGCGTGCCGTTGCGCAGTTCCTCGGCCACCTGCAAAGGTGTCATGCCAACTCGCTCTGGCTCGATATCGATAAGCAGATGCGGCACATGATTCGCGATGGGGGGCGTAAAGACGCGGGTCTTTACATACGGAACTGATTTGAGCGCCTGTTGAATCACCGCGGTGCGTCGCAGAAACTCCGCCTCCATGCGCTCATCGCTTTGCTCCAACAACCAATCGACTGCCGCGACCATGCCGACGATCTGTTCCTTCGCCACTTTCATTCCGCGCCCAACTGCATCACTGTTGGGATTGTCGTTCAAGACAGCAAGGTCGATGAGGTCCCTACGTCCCAGGAGAAGTCCGGCATTCTGAGGACCGCGAATGCCTTTGCCACCGGAGAAGGATACGAGGTCAAAGCCCATGCCGGTGTACTTCCACAGATTTTCGATCGGCGGCATGTCCGCGGCAGCGTCCAGGTGGCAGGGCACTCCGTGTTCATGTGCAACCCTAAGCCACTCTTCACGGCCGATCTCGCCGCCCTCTGCCGCATTGAAAAAATTTGTCATCACTGTCTGATCGTTGAGTGCGGCGCGGTAGTCTCCGACGTTGACGACCTCCTTGATCACGACATTGCAGAGTTGCATAGCATGGTCGTACTCGTAGCGGTGCGCCTTCTGCACCACGACCTGGTTCTTGTGCCCGGCTACCTTGCCGGGAATGGCCTCAGCCGGCAGTCCGTTGGCTTTTGCGATGCAGGCGGCCGTAGCCAAAGTGAGAGCGGCTGACGCTCCAGAGCTGACAAGCGCCGCCTCACAACGCAGTTTGCGGGCCAGATATTCGCCCCGAAGCCTGCTGCAGATCCTTGAGGCGCACCGGATGGTGCGCGGCCTGTTCGACCGCCCGGCGAACGGAAGGAGGCATCACTGCCGCGGTCAGATAGGTGTAAGTGCCGGCCGCGTTGATGATAGGCTGCACACCTAGCTTTGCGTAGTAGTCTTCACCTGTCGGCGGTGTCGTCGCCGCAGACGCGTGGAATGGCACGGCGGCGGCAAGCGCTGCGGCGGGTCCGCAGCCCAGAAATCTCCGACGCGATAATGCGGACTTTTTCTCACCAGCCATCGGCATACTCCTTAGCTTCGATAGAAGAGCGTGCATGCCGCCGATGTTCGCTCACTCGGGGTAAGAGACTCAGATCCTTCCGAATTTCTGAACCGCTTCAACGATCGAACGGTATTTCTCGATAAACGGATACATGGAGTGTTCGGAATTATCCAGGGCCTGCGCTTTAATCAGGACATCTACGGCATGTGCCTTCGGAACCACGACGACCCCATCCTGATCAGCGACGATGATATCCCCAGGATCGACCTCGACTCCGTCGCACTCGATCGGAATGTCTGCTCCGGCGAATCGATAGTGCCCAACAGACGTTGAGGGCACCGGGCCGAGCGCATAAACCGGAAACTGGATCCGCTTCAACTGCGGAATGTCACGCACGCCGCCGTCCACAACGGCACCAGCATAACCGCGCGCCGCCATGGCTGTCCCCATCAGGCCACCCATTCCGGCAATGTCTGCGCCTCCCTGCACGGTCATGACGTAGACGGATCCATCGCCACCACTGTCGATTGCCTTCAGCATCCCGGTGAGCGCACCAGGATCATGATTCTCTTCGGGCTTCAAAAGTACGGTAACGGCCGTGCCGGCGAACTTTGTAGGAAAAATAGCCTGCATGCGATGCGACATATATCGCTTCTCGTGAAGCAATTGTTCGATGGCATCGGAGACCGACGCTGCCTCGACATGACGATAGGCATCCACCATCTGCTGCGGATGCGCCGTGTAATCGGCGGCAGTGGTTGGCATATCGGCCCAACTGGCGATGCCAATCGTACCGGCTATTCCCACAACGCAGATGGAAAGGAGAAGCCGCATACTGCGTTTGGTCATCGCCCATCTCCTTCCATGTGCATCAGAGGCTCGCTGCGAAAAAGCTTAAGCCGTCCGGCGCGACAATGCACGCATAATTGCGCTCGCCTATTGCAGAACACAGACTCGGACTTGTCATCGGGCAGAAAGCGTGAATTGGCCTAGGACATGCGACCTATTCCAGATGAACGAGCCCGCGTTGCAAGGCGAAGATGGTTGCCTGCGTTCGGTCGCGTGCTCCCATCTTTTCCAGAACAGCGCTGACGTGAATCCGCACGGTCTTTTCCGAGATGTGTAGATGTTCCGCAATCTCTCGATTAGAGCGACCCTGGGTGATGCAAGTGAGCACCTCGGTCTCACGCGGTGTAAGGTCGGTGACGGAAGTGCGCTCTGCCAGCCTGTCCAGTGCGGTGCGCGGAAGATATCGAAGATCCCTGTGGACTGTGATGATCGCGTCGATCAGTTCCTGACCGCTTGCATCTTTGGTGAGATAACCCGCTGCTCCACTGCGCACTGCGCGGTACACGTCCTCGCTTCCCTGATAATTCGACAATACGACGACCCGCGCATCGGCGAACTCCCGCCGTACGCGAGTTAACACTTCGAATCCGCTCGTGCCGGGCAGACGAAGGTCCAGCAGCATCACATCGGGACGCAACGCGCGATACATCGTGAGTCCCTGCTCGCCGTCGGCTGCTTCTCCGATCACACAGATCTGGGAGTGGCCGGCAAGCACGGAGCGCAAAGCAATACGCGCTAAAAAGTGGTCCTCAACCAAAAGGACGGTAATGCTGTCTACAGGCCGATCCATTGCACTACCTCTTCTTCCTTCAGGTTTCGATTGGAATTGCGGCTCAGGTAGATCCCATCAAATGGAACGGTGACTTCTACTTCGGTACCGAAGTCGTCACTGTGCAGTCGAAATGTCCCGCCCACCTTGCGCGCGCGCTCCTGCATCACCGCGATTCCGAAATGCCCTGTCCTTGCTGCAGCCTCGTCAACACGAAAGCCGCGGCCATTGTCGCGGATCAATAAGTGCAGGGCATCCGCTTCATAAATCAGCCGAATACGAACCGTCTCGGCGACGGCATGCCGCAATGCATTGCGCACAGCTTCCTGCGCGATTCGCGCCAGGTGATGCACGGAGCCTGGGGGCAATGAGACTTCGTCTCCATCCATCTCAAAATGCAGTACGCATTTTTCTTCGTGATGGTTCTCTTCCAGCATGCGGCGCAATGCCTTTGACAAGGAGCTCGTAACTTCCTCGGTCTCACGCAGGTCATAAATGATTCTTCGCGCCTCCGCTTGACACAGCAGCACCATGCTTCGGGCCAGCTCGCAGGATTTTGCCGCCGGACTCTGCGCCTCTTCGCTATCTCGAAAGAGGTTCATGGTTGCTTCTAATTGCCATGAGATTGCAGAGAATCCGGCCATTAAGGTGTCATGGCACTCCTGTGCGATGCGGTTCCGCTCCTCGAGGACGATGCCCATACTTCCCTTGACGTGTTGCATGCGCTTCCGCAAGCGCAGACGCAGGAGAGCCCCGGCTAGCGTGGCAACAAGTGCCATCGCCAGCATTCGGGCCGGCCAACTCTGGAAAAAACTCAGGTCCTGCGCCGAGAGAACCATATGCGTCAGACGCCATCACCCGGACTGGGTTCAAGTTGCAGTGGCTGTTCCGGATGGACGAAGAGCCAGCACACCGCCGCCGCAACGGCGAAGAACGCTGCCAATCCGAATGAGCTGGTCCAGCCTGCCCGTTGGGCAATCCATGGCGTAAGTGAGGCGGTGACGGCGCCGCCAATCTGACCGCCCATGTTGACGATGCTGGAAAACAGACCGGACGATCGCCCGGCAAGGTCCACCGACACCGACCAGAAGGAGCTCTGCGACAGATATAGCGCACCTGCTCCCGCAGCAAGGATCACGCCGGCCGCTACTGCGCTGTGCGCCTGTGAGCCGAGGATCAGGAAGACTGCGGTCAATGCCAGCGCGAACGCCGCCAGTCCGCAGCGGCCCGCGCGCAATCCCCAGCGGCTCGCGATCCAATCACTGAGCGCGCCGCCAGCCAGACAACAGACTGTCATGGAAAGGAAAGGCAGCATCGCGAAGACTGCGCTCGCTTTCAGGTCAAGCCCGCGTACCTGCGCCATATAGAGAAAAAACCAACTGAAAAATATCCAGGCAATATAGCCAAAGCTGAAGTAGCCCAGCATAAGCGCCAGCAGATCGCGCCTCTGAAAGAACTTCAGCCCGGATATGCGCCTTCTTGCAGGGGGCCCCTCCGCCTTCACGGCAACTTCTCGTCTGCTTATCTGACGAACGGGCACATCGCGACTCTCAGCCAGCTCTTCATCTGAGACGGATGGATGCTCTTCCGGCAGATCGCGCGCCATGAACCACCATGCGATTCCGACCACAATGCCAATCCCGGCGCTGAACCAGAAAGCCGCTCTCCAGCCATAGTGGGTTATCAGCCAGTTGAGCAGCGGCGGCGTCAGTCCGCTGCCTGCGCCGACACCGGCAAAGATCAAGCCGTTGATGAATCCGCGCTCGCGAAAAGGCACCCACTGCGCTACGAACTGATTGGCCGCCGGATAGACGATCGCCTCGCCCGCACCCAGCAGAAAGCGTATGCTGATCAGCCAGCTCATCGCATAAGCGATTGTCGAGGGCAGTGCGGCGGTGCATGCGGTCGTCAGACCCCACCAGATCGCCCCCAGGGCCAGCGCACGCCGCGGACCCCATCGCGTCGCCAGCCATCCCGCCGGTACCTGGAAGATGGCGTAGCCGAGCAGAAATGCGCTGAAAACCCAGCCGAGCTTCTGGTTGCCCAGACCATACTCCCGGCTGATTTGAAGCCCGGCGATGGATATATTGGTGCGATCCAGAAATGCGACGCCACTGAGCACGAAGAGCCAGAAGGCCAGCAGATAGCGCACGCGAAACCACGACCGATGACGATTCAATGCTCGCTTCTCTTGTTGTTTGAGCGCCCGGATGGCTGCATGACTCACTTCGAACTCCGTGGACGAGTGTTCTCACATGCTAGGAGCAAGGCACGTTTCGCGCCAGACCTACTCTGTTCTAGGGCAAATAGCCTAGAAAAAATGCGGATAAACTGCAGATGCCCTGTTCTGCTGCCGGACCTAGAACTGTGTCAGCCTTAGTGCCTGCGAATTACAGGCTTGTAAACTATCAAGGATTCTCCATGCCATTGGTCGCCCGGGTCACCCTCCGTATCGCATTGCTCGTATTCGGAAGCATACTCTGCATTGGTACCGCGCCTGCGCAGACCACTGCTCCACCTCCGCAGTTCCCTGCGGCTCCGCCGCAGTTTCCTCCACCGCCGCGGTTTCCCATCCTGCCGCCGCTTTCATCGCTTCCGATGAGCCAGCACAAATATGACCTTGTGCTCTCCGGCGGACACGTTCTCGATCCGAAAAATCATCGCGACGGCATCATGGATATCGCCATCAAAAATGGCAAGATCGTCGAGGTTGCACCGCACATTCCATCGCCAGATACGATCAAGACCATCAGCCTGAAAGGGCTCTATGTCACCCCCGGCCTTGTTGATATCCACGTGCACGCGTATGCCGGCACAGGAGAGAAAGGCTCCTACGCGGGTGACGACAGCCTCTACCCGGACGGATTCACTTTTCGCAACGGAGTCACGACGGTGGTGGATGCGGGCAGTTCCGGATGGCGCAACTTCGAAGATTTCAAACAACGGATTATCGACCGTTCGGACACGCGAGTGCTGGCCTTTCTCAACATCGTCGGCGCTGGCATGCGCGGTCCACTTTACGAAAACAACAATGACGATATGGACGGGCGTGCGACGGCGGCCATGCTGATGAAATATCCCAACGTGCTGGTAGGGATCAAAAGCGCGCACTATTCCGGACACGGCTGGAAGCCGTTTGAACAGGCCGTGATCGCGGGTAACATCGCCAACCGTCCAATCATGATCGACTTCGGTGCGAATGGGACTGAGCGCCCGCTGCTCACGTTGTTGTCTCAGATATTGCGGCCTGGCGACATCTACACACATATGTACTCCGGGTTACGCGGAGAGCAGGACTCTCAGACGCTCGGGCCAAGTCAGGCTATGCTCGTCGGGCGAAAGCGGGGTATCTACTTCGATGTGGGCCACGGCGGCGGCAGTTTTAACTGGTCGGTCGCCGTGCCCCTCATGAAGGATGGGTTCCAACCCGATTCCATCTCGACGGATCTGCACATCTCCAGCATGAATGCAGGAATGAAAGACATCCTGAATGTTGCTGACAAAATGCTGGTTCTCGGCCAGACCGTGCCCCAGGTCTTTGAGGAGATGACGTCAGCTCCGGCGCACGAGATCCGTCATGAGGAGCTCGGCAATCTCTCGGTCGGCGCGCCTGCGGATGTCGCTGCTTTTAGCATTGAGCGCGGAAAGTTCGGTTTTGTGGACATGTACAACCAGCGCAAGGATGGCGACCGCAAACTTGT
Source organism: uncultured Acidobacteriaceae bacterium (assembly GCA_963758545.1). GTDB lineage: Bacteria > Acidobacteriota > Terriglobia > Terriglobales > Acidobacteriaceae > KBS-83. The sequence goes on from CAVWVY010000004.1 coordinate 1,216,209, forward strand.
ATGTCAGCTGACTGTGCGGGCGGGCAGGGTAGTCTATGACCTGAATGGGATCAGTTCGGACGTATGGGATGGACCGGCAACGAGCGATTACCGGATAGCCGGTCATTGGACTACGTTGAACACACGTGATGATAGAAAGATCGAAAGAGAGCAACCCGCCCCTGCGCCAGTCCACTGAAGTAGAAGGTATGTAACCGCTGCTGTCTAATTGCCTGGGGGATGGTTGGGTATGCTCCACACCCTCCACCCCCTGTGACCGGGGTGAGTATGGATGTCTCGGTAAATCGGCAGGATCCGCGATATCAGTCCTTGTTGCGCGGACACAACCTGCGGTTTCCAGAAGATGCATCGATGGCGCCGGCGCGCATCGTGATTTGTGCGACGCCGGCAGAAGTCAAGCAGGCTCTGCAGAATGCCGTGCATGACGGCGTACGACCTACGGTGCGCTCCGGCGGACACTGCTACGAGAACTTCACGGCGAACAATCCGGGCGGAGTCCTGATCGACCTGTCGCTGTTGAACTCCGTGGACCTGGATTCGTCAACCGGCGAATACTGCATAGCCCCTGGCGCCGTGCTGGGAGATGTCTATCAATCCCTGTACAAGAGATATGACCTCACGCTGCCGGCCGGCAGTTGTTATTCGGTGGGTGCGGGCGGCCATATCTCCGGTGGAGGTTATGGCCTGCTCTCACGGCTGCAGGGGCTCTCGTCCGACTGGTTAACGGCCGTCGACATCTTAACCGTGGATGCGTCAGGCCGGGTAACGGAACGCCGCGTGGACGAAAAGAACGACCCGGACCTATTGCGTGCGTGCCGTGGCGCTGGAGGAGCCGGCTTTGGGATCATCACCAGCTTCCGCTTCAAACATCTGCCGGTTGCTCCGCGCGAAGTGGTGGAGGTCGGTCTGCATTTCCCCTGGGAGGCGATGAGTGAGGACCAGTTCGTTGCCTTGCTTACAACCTACGGAGACTACTGGACCACGCGCGGGTGCGACCCGGACACCTGGGGTCTGTTTGCGCTCCTTGGCGTGGGGCCGCGGCGCCACGATGGCTGGCTGGCTATGCACATACAATTCTGCCAGCCAGACGGGAAGGTGGATGACCTCTCGGTTTTGCGCGAGTTCCTGGCAAGGTTCGACAAATTTCATCCCGACCTTATCTCCTCGCCGCGTCACGGGTTTGGAAACTCTGCTGCGAAAAAACCGTTAACACACCAGCCTGCGTCGACGATGTATAAACCCGTGCGCATACCGTGGCTGGAAGCAGCCATCTCCGACCGCGGCGGAAGTGATGGAGCGCGCGCCAAGTACAAGTCTGCCTACATGAAACGCGGCTTTGTTCCCGCGGAGGCCCGGGCCATCTATCGCTTCTATTCGGGCGACAGCATCACCGCCCGCTCTTCCGTTATCTCCATCGATTCTTATGGGGGAGCTGTAAATCGGCCGCAACTTGCCGACGAGACCGCGATTGCGCAACGTAGCTCCGTCATGAAGTTGCAATGGCAATGTTATTGGTTTGATCCGGCAGAGGATGCACAACACTTGCGTGAACTCGACGCGTTCTACACCTCGATCTATACGGGGAAACATGTCGACGCGCACCATCAGGGAACGCCCTGGGGCGATGCGTATGAGGGGTGCTACATGAACTACGCTGACGTAGATATGCTTCGCTATTCCTATTGGCCAGAACTGTTTTATGGTCGCGACGGCCTCTATGAATATCTACAGAAAGTGAAGCAGGCGTACGATCCAAACAATGTGTTCCACCATGCCATGAGTATCCGTCCAGCATAGGGAGTGCAACTGTGGAGGATAGTCACAAAAAGTCGATTTCGGAACAGGTGCGGAGGATGACTGCTGTCGTTGCCATCTCGCGTGAGCCGGAGGGCCTTTATTGCGGGAGCCGCAGCGTCGGCAGCCATGAGTCCCGCGTTTTTGCGCGCTGCATCCTACGGCCGCGCCGAACGGGCTGTACTGCACCTGGCTACTCGCTCATCGCAGAGCGGGCATCTGCACACCTTTGGGCTGACAGCAGAGGGTTGTGAACTCCTGGGAAGCACTGCCATCGATTCGTTCGCAGCTTTTGCCACTCATCCTGTTCTCCCGGTGCTCTACCTCGCACGCGACTGCAACCAATGGCAGAATCTGCCACGTGGCGTTATCGAAACCTATGCACTCCACTCAGGTATTCGTCCGCTACGCCTTCTCTCACAGACGCCGATGGCGCTCTCTGCGACCGGCCCGCGCTCAATCGCTGTTGCGTCCTGCGGCCGGCATCTGCTCGTTTCTGCTTCTACCGGCGGTGCGTGGAACGCCTTTTCTCTTGATGATGACGGCATTCCTGATTCCGTCGCGATGACTCGCAAGGAGACGGGACACGCGACGAACTTGCAGACCGTAGCGTTGCCAACTCCGCACGGCCTGGCCTTTTCGCCCCATGAGCTCTTTGCAGTGGGCACCGATCCCGGCAGCCGGCGCATGACGCTTTTGCGGCCTTCCCCCACTGAAATCGAAGTGCTCACACGCTGGGAGACAACAGACGGTCTGGCTCCCCTAGCGCCCGCATGGACGGCAGATGCCAGATACGTCATTGCAGCGAACGCGCAGACGGCGTCGCTCTCCGTCTATGAGATTCGCACGGTCCCCGAAAACAAAGCAGGGATTTATCTGCTTGGAAACGTCCAGACAACTACGCCAATAAGAGCATTGCTCGCCCATCCCTCAGAACCAGCCGTTTTCACATCGCGTCCGCAGGGCGGGGGCAGCCGTGTAGAAGTGTGGAAACTGCATGGCGCGTATTTGCGGCTCGCAGGCGACACATGGATCTCGGGTGACGTGGCCGCTCTCGCGCAACAATTCGGGTATCTTTGGGCGGCCACTGACGGCCGGTTAACCCGAATGTCGATGCGAGACTTACGGGACATACGCCCATTCGAAGTGCCGCTGCATGGCAGTCAAGCAATCATCATCCAGGATGCGATTACACATCGCTTCGCGAACGTATAGTCGCCAGCCACCAGCTCGACTCGCACTTAAAGTGCGGCCTGCCATGCATTACGCTCTGTGATTGTTTGGCGCAGCGACTACCGAGGGCGTGTTTTTGTTCCATTCGGCAACTTCCTCCGGCGTCAGGGGCAGCGGCAACACCCGTCCCTCCGCGCCCGATCTGATGGAAGTTTCAAGAACCGCCATGACCGCTACGGCGTCCCTGGCTGGGATGATCGGTGCTCGCCGATCTTGAATTGCGTCGCGGATGTCGAGATAGTATCGCCTCTGGTCGCCCTTCGGCGCAGGGATCTCCTCCCGCCTGCCGGTGTCTCCGTAAATCACAACGCCAGGAAGTGGGTCGATGCCGAATGCCGGATCGTCCGGGCGCATGCCTGATACCAACTGTGGTTCCTGCACATCGGCTCCGAATTTCACCCAACTCGCTCGCGTTCCATGTAGTGTCGACCGTGGCCCACCACCCGAAACCAGAAGCGAGGAATGAAGGATGACCCGTAACCGGTCCGCCTCATACATGAGTTGAACGTGCGCCCAGTCGTCCGTCTTTCCACCTTTGCGGAGTATGCCAAAACTGGCGCTCACAGAAGTGGGCAGTCCAAACAGATAGAGCGCTTGATCTATCATGTGTGGCCCCAGGTCGAACCACAGGCCGGCTCCAGGTCCCGGTTCCTCGCGCCACCGTTGGCGCACGATCGGCCGAAACCTATCCATATGGCACTCATAGTGGGACACGTCGCCCAGCACTCCCGAGTCGAGAATTGCCTTCGTTGCCAGGATTTCACTGTCCCACCGCCGATTGTGGAAGACGGAAAGGAGCCTGCCATGTTGCTCTGCCAGCTTCCGGAGGTTGCGTGCCTCCTCCAGCGTCACGGTAAATGGCTTATCAAGCACGACGTGCTTGCCGGCGCGCAGTGCGGCCGCAGCCAAGGGAAAGTGGCTGTCATTGGGACTCGCGATCACGATCAGATCAATATCGGAATGCACGGCCAGATCGTTCGCACTACAGACGGCGGAGCCGGGCAGTTCCGCCTGAACGAGATCAGGTCTGCTCGATCCAACCTGTGTTAGCAATAGTCCCGGCACAGATCGAATCAGCGGGGCATGGAACGTTCTTCCGGCATATCCGTAACCGATCAGTCCAACGCGGACTGGCTGCTTTTCATCGTTCATACGTTTCGAGTTTAAGGCATACGCTGACAGGTGCGGGCCCAGGACTCGCAGGCATAAAGACGCGTTGCGGGATCTAGGTCTCCTCGGTCGGTAGGAGACACTGGCTGACCTTATTATTAGAAGACAAGAACACTCATTTATTTCCAACCAGCAGGAGACTCAATATGAATGCATACTCACAAGCGATAGTACGGTCCACATGGCTAGCCGGAGCGCTCGCCCTTTGCATGTCAGCCAGCGGCCTCGCTCAGCACAAGGCTATCGGTTTTACCCAAGGCATGCCTTTTAGCGATGGCTACGTTTCAGGGAATACGCTTTATGTCGCAGGTCAACAGGGACCTGACGCACATGGCAAAGTTACCGGCACCGATATTACCTTGCAGACCACAAATGCCATTGCCGCAGTCCAAAAAGTCGTGAAGGAAGCAGGCTTTGAGATGACCGATATCGTCTCTGTAACCGTCTACGTCACCGACCTGAATGATGTCGAGAAAATGAACGAGGTATACAAGAAGCTGATGCCGGATCCGAAGCCAGCCCGCGCTACTGTCCAGGTCGCAGGCCTGATTGGTGGAGCAAGAATTGAGATCTCGGCCATCGCAGTCAAACATTAAAGAGCAGAGCAGGCTGTATCGCAGCTAACCGGAGAAGAATGAATGAAGCGAATCTTGCCGATCATCCTGCTTGCGTGCGGCATGGCAGTTACCGTCTCAGCCTTTTCGCAGGTTGCGACTACGAAAGAACAGATCCTGTTCTACACCTCGCAATGGCAGGGCGAGCGGTTCGCGGACGGGCGCCCAAAGATCCCCGACAGCCTGCTGAAGAGAGCTCTGGATGTTTCCATCGAAGACGTGTGGGACTATCTGCAAACGCAAGGCTACCACTGCCAGTTTGAAGGAGGCTGGAAAGCTCTCCACATCGACAAACCGTTTGCCGGACGAGCTCTCACTGCGCAATACATGCCATTGCGTCCGGATATGGCCAAGGCTATAAAAGCTGAGGGCGAAGCCGAGAAACGACAAGGAGATAACAACAGTTGGCCTATTGAACAGCTGCAGCCCGGAGACGTCTATGTCGCCGACGGCTTCGGCAAAATTGTAGAAGGAACCTTAATCGGCTCCAACCTGGGCAGCGGCATCGCAGCGCACACACATGCGGGGTTCGTATTCGATGCGGGGATCAGAGATCAGGAAGAAAATCGCGAAATCGCCAATTTGAATGGAGTCTACCGGGGCTACGATCCGTCTGCGTGGGCTGATATGACATTGACGGCGATAAACGCTCCTGTGCGAATAGGACGGGCCGTAGTGCTGCCCGGGGATCTGGTGCTCGCCAAGCGGGATGGCGTGCTCTTCATTCCTGCCATCCTGGCAGAGGCGGCGATCAGTTCAGCCGAATTTACGAATCTGGAAGACGCATTCAATTTTGAGCTGAACCAATCAGGAAAGAATGGCGGCGAGTTTGAAGGAGGGTGGACTCCGGCCAAATATGACGCGCTGGCAAAGTGGATTGATGCTCATCCGGAGAAACTTAAGATGCCCCGTGCTGAATTTAGTGCCTTACTCCAGCGAAAAAAGCACGACTAAATTCAGAGGCCCGATGCGGGCCTCTCCGTAGCAAGGTAACCTCAGAAGACGATCTTTCCTGCAAGCTGGATGGAACGTGGTGTATAGAAGGTGCTGGTGGTTGTCACGGTACCGAAATTGCTCGTTGCCACCGGGTTGGTCGGATCGAAGCCTTGCTCGATCTCCGAATTAGGGTTCCCCGCACTAGGATGGTTAAAGAGATTCCCAGCCTCCGCGCGGAACTGGAACTTCAAGTTCTCCCAGATATTGAAGCTTTTGAACAGCGAGAAGTTGACATTGCTATATCCAGGGCCGTGGATAGAATTCCGCCGTGATGTGCCATAGGTGCCCAGTGCCGGAATCGCGAAGGCCGTGGCGTCGATACACGATGTCCCGCCGTTATTGTAGCCGCCATTCTTGATGTAATCATGCAGACTGCAATGCGAGCTTGGCTGGTGAACCCAGTTGGGGCGCTGGACATTGCCTCTCGGCAGGCCAACATTCGACTGATCGAAGCCTAGATTTACGTTAAATGGCTCACCCGACTGCAGCGTGACAATGGTGTTCGCCTGCCACCCTCCCAGCACCTCCCTCACAATCGCATTGGCATGGGGAATTGCGGGCAACTCATAAGTCGCGGTACCTACAAAGCGATTGCGGATATCCCAGTTGGAATCGCCGTAATCCAGACCGATATTGTATTGATCCATGGTCGTGCTGGCGCCGTTCGAATTATCTGTAATATCCAGATCGTGGCTCCACGTATAGCTGAGCATGGCCGATAGTCCGTGGCTCGCCCGTTGACGAAGGATCGCCGTTAAACCGTTGTAGTGCGAATATTCGTCATTCTGAATGCGCCGAATTGTTCCGAACAATTGATTGGGCCGGCGGCTATTGATGTCCTTGTCGGTAGACGGCTGTGGCTGATTGTCGTAAAAATCACGATCCAGATGAATGGCATGCGAACCCAAATACTGCAGCTCCGCGCCCGCACCTCTCCAAAGCTCTTGCCCCGCGGAAAGATTCCACTGATACAGCGTTTGAGTAGGCAGGTATGGGCCCATGGTTACCGCGCTCACATAAGTGCCGGGAATACCTGCTTGGGGTGAGCCAGATCCTGCGCCTGGTGTTGGATCGGACAACGAAAGCAGATTTCCGGTAGTTGTGAAGTAATTCACAGATGCGGAGAGGGGATAGTTCTGGGTCGTCAACGTATAGGTGTTGAGCTGGTTTGCGTTGTAATAGATTCCGAAACCACCGCGTAGCGTCGTGTGGTCCGTCGCTCGATAGGCAAAGCCGATGCGTGGAGCCCAGTCATTATGGTTAGGACCATTGAACTTGAAGCCTGGCGTTGGTTTGAAATCGGCAGCAACCGTGGCATTCGATGCGGGGATCAACGCAGTCTCGCTGGCGTTCAGAATGCGCGCATAGCCGTTCAGGCTGTACGGAACTGTTGGCAATTCATAACGCAAGCCATAGTTCACGGTCAACTTGCTGAATGGCTGCCAGTTGTCCAGAACAAAGAAGCCGTCACGCCACTCACCAATCGATCCTTTCACTGGAAGGATGGGAGTCTGCGAACTTTGTGCCAGACCCAGAATAAAATCTGCCGCACCATAACCTGTACTTGTATAGCCCGCGTCGGTGGGCGCAGCGCCGGAGAAAGTGAATGATCCGCGAGGATCGTTAGTAGCCTGGCGCCCAATCGTGAGTCGACGTAATTCGACGCCAGCCATAATGGTGTGTTTGCCGTGGCTCCAACTCACCTGGTCGTAGCCGTCTACGGTGCGGTCGTCCTGGTACCAATTCGATGCGTCGTTGCCCGCCTCGTGATACGTATCAAAATTAATGGAAGGGATTCCGGGGTTTTTGTAGACCGAATCCGACGTGAATCCTGGTATGCCCAACTTCGTTCCTGCATCCGTCAGGTTGTTCACGGCGAAGTAATTCAGGTTATTAGAGCTTACGGTGTTAAGACCTATACGAAAATCATTGATCAGATTCGACGTAATGGTGTGGGTATACCCGATAGCTAGATTTCTGGTATTGGTTGGTCCATAAGATGCATCCGTTGGAAACGGGTCACCTCCTACGATACTCAGGTTCTGCCAGTGATAGCGGACAAAGATGCGAACGCGTTCACCAATATTTTCATCAATGCGATCCAGCGTCTGGTTGATGAAGAGATTGTTTGGATAATTCACATTTAAATTATTTGTGCCCCCCGGAAGGTTGGGAGGAGCAATATACTGCTCTATTCTTTTGGCTATTTGTGCAGCGGGAGTCTGCAGCTCAGAAGCAGGAATTTGATTGTTGGGATACGGCAGACCTGTATAAGGATCCACCAGCTGCTGGCTGCCGGTCAGGAATGAGAAGTCTCCGGCTTCCATCGCCGGTGTCAAAGTGGAGACAACTCCCTGGTTCGCCTGCTGAACCTGGTTGATCTTCTCGTAAGACGCAAAGAAGAAGGTCTTGTTGCGGCCGTTGTAGAGTTTTGGAAGGTACACAGGCCCGCCAACATCAAAGCCGTATTGGTTATAGTGCTGAATCGGCTTCGGGGTGCCCACGGGGTTCAAGAAGGGGCTGGCATTCAGAGCCGTGTTCTGAATGTAGTCGTAAACCGCGCCATGCAGATCGTTCGTTCCCGATTTGCTTACCAGATTAATATGCAGGCCGAGATACGACCCATATTGCGCGGTGTAGTTACCGCTTTGCATCTGGACTTCGGAAATCATGTCGGAGCTCGGGCGCGCAGGCGCCAGGCTGATCAGGTTATTCATGATGGACACGCCATCGAGGTTCAGGCTGTTCTGAATTTCGCGCTGACCCGCTCCAATAAAGTCCTCACCCGGAGGAACACCCGAATAATTGCTCGTCGGCCCGATAATCACATTGGAAGCTGTTGCGGCCACTTCTAAAGCGTTGTGACCGATCAGCGGCAGATCTTCGACTGCCTTTGTGTTGAAGGTCTCGCCGAGCGTCGCATCGTCGGTCGCAATCGGCGGTGACGATGCGGAAATGGTCACGGAGGCGGACGCGGACCCGATCATCAACGTGAAGTCAGTTCGTTGGGCCTGGTCGATAACCACGACGCGACCCGTTTTGATCAACTTGGTAAAACCAGGTTGCTCTACGGAGATGTCGTAGGTTCCTGGAGCGATAAATGTAATGGAGTAGTAGCCCACTGCATTCGTCACACCGGGATAAGTCACTCGGGTTGCTTCGTTCACTGCCGTGACTTTCGCCCCGGAAACAGGCGCGCCGGATTGGTCTACTACGGCACCGACCAGCGCTGTGTTGTTAGCAACCTGAGCATATGATACCGGTCCGGCCAGACAGATTCCGGCGACCGCAACTGACCTGATACATCTGGATAGATTGGGCTTCATGCTCACCGTACTCCTTCACTTGCGTGAAACCAGTAGAGATTTTTTGGAAAGCGATCAATCAGATACGCTATGGCGTCCACTCCGATTGGCAGTCAGGCACATAGACTTCTGGAGACAGCGCTTCGGCTAGCTTCACAATATGTAGGCTGAATGGATTGAAAAGCCAGGAGTGCAGTCTGTCATCAGGCAGGTGTACGGTTTTTATGCAGGACAAATGCCCTATGGTTGGCGCGCCGCACTCACGGCATCAAGTATCTGCTTCGAGCGCCCGGGTAATGGGAAGCTGACTTCACCGATGCGGCGGTGCGACTTGCGATCCGAACAATGCTGCACACGCATTCCCTCGCTCAAGGGGCGCGCAAAACGCGTTCGACGGACACGATTAGCTCTCGCGCGCTACACGAATTGTTTCAAGATAGGCGCGGGCCGTATTCGTGATGCTCTCTGGTTTTCCTTCTGCAATCGCGGCGGTATTCACCAGATCGGTACCTACACCCAGGGCACGCGCTCCGGCCTTCAGAAAAGCTGCCGCGGTTTGCAGCGTGACGCCGCCGGTCGGAATCAGCTTCAGCTCCGGAAATGGTGCGAGCAGCGACTTCAGGTAGCTTGCCCCACCCATGGCCGAGCAGGGAAACACCTTCACATAATCCGCGCCTGCTCGCCATGCTGTGATCACTTCGGTAGGCGTCAGCGCGCCGGGAATCGATATCCGGCCTAGCTCTTTTGTTTTTGCAATCACATCGAGGTGCAGGCTGGGACTAACAACAAACTCCGCTCCCGCATCGATCGTCGCCTCGACCTGCGCCACATCGGTTACAGTGCCTGAGCCGAGCAAAAGCTTGTCCCCGTGCCGCTGCTTCAGCTCGCGCAGAAGGTTCAATGCGTTCGGCACCGTCATCGTTACTTCAACCACAGTGACGCCGCCGGCCATCATGGCGTCCACCAGCGCATGCCCCGTCTGCACTGAGTTAGCTCGCAGTACTGGGATAAGTCCTGCCTGTTCCAGTGCCTTCTTCGTCTCTTCGCTCATGCGTTCTCCCGCTTCAACGCTCAATTCTGGCGGAACTTCCCTTCATCACGCGCTCCACTTCGGCACGTGTTGCCATGCTGGTATCTCCTGGAGTGCTCATGGCGAGCGCGCCGTGCGCCACCCCGCAGCGTACAGACCATTCCGGTGCTTTGCCGGTGATGATTCCATAGATCAGACCGGAGGCGAAGGAATCTCCACCGCCAACGCGATCGAGAATTTCAATCTCACGCTGGGCAACATGCACAATCTCATCTTCATAAAGCGCGATGGCCCCCCATGCGTTCCGGCTCGCGCTATGCGCTGTGCGCAAAGTGGTAGCGATCACCTTCAAATTGGGATATGCGGCCGCTACTTCGCGCAGCATACGTTCGTAACTGTCCACTGGCAGCTCCGAAAAATCCTCTGCAATCCCCTTCATGGTGATGCCCAGCATAGCGGAGAAGTCCTCTTCATTGCCCAGGAGCAGATCAACTTTCTTCACCAGCTCGCGATTGACCTCCTGCGCGCGGACCTTGCCGCCTATGCTTCTCCACAGCGAATCGCGATAGTTCAGATCATAGGACACGGGGGTGCCATGCTGGCGGGCAGCGTCCATCGCATCCGCCGCAACAAGCACGGCCGATTCCGAAAGAGCCGCGAATATGCCTCCGGTGTGAAACCACCGCGACCCGTTCTGCGGCCCGAAGATCTCTTCCCAGTCAAAGTCGCCTGACTTAACCTGCGAGATCGCCGTGTGTCCGCGATCGGAGCAGCCGACGGCGGCCCGCACTCCAAAGCCACGCTCGGTAAAGTTCAGACCGTTGCGCACCGTGCGTCCGACGCCATCGTAAGGAACCCAGCGAATCAATGAGGTATCAACGCCGCCCTGCAGAATCAGATCTTCCACAAGCCGCCCGACCGGATTCTCTGCAAAGGCAGTGATGATGCCGGTTCGCAGTCCGAAGCAGCGGCGCAAGCCGCGCGCCACGTTGTATTCACCGCCGCCCTCCCAAACGTTGAAATGACGTGCAGTATGGATGCGAGTTTCGCCGGGGTCCATGCGCAGCATCACTTCGCCAAGGCTCAGGCTGTCCCACCGGCATCCCTCGGATTTCACAATAATTGGAGACATGTATCTTCCTAGGTCAAAAGTATTATTGCCTTCATCCATCGATGACTGGCATAGCGTACCGCATCGATGGTCGACTTTCCGAACCGGCCCTGTTTCTGGTTCTGGCGGCGGGACGAATTGATGCTGGAACACACGCGCATCTGGAGACCGTCGACGCGCGAAAACGAGTTCCCTACCGCGAAACTAGTGAAGGACAACCGCTGAGCTGCTTAGCGGTTCTCACCTCACCGCTGGCTCACCATCGGCGCCAAGGAAGGAAAGCCGTCGAGGCTGCGGCAGACGACATTCGCTACCCTCCTCGTCAGGCGCCTCAAGAAAGGCGTCGAAGAGGATTGCGTAAAGACCTCGCCGGCCGCTCAATCTGTTGTGCCGCGCACGGAGAAACGTAAACCGAAATGGAGAGCAGCGCTCCGCTTCCTTCAGGAATTCTGGAGTGAAGAATTCGTGTGAGTCTGCAATAGCCCCGATGATGAGCGATCGCCAGCTCATCCTGAGTAGTTCCTTTAGCATGCTGGTACCGTCGGGTAACGTCTCCATTCGGAGTCCGACTTGTTCGCTGAAGTTCAGAAGCTTCTTTACGAGATCATCCAGCGGCCTGCCCTCCAAAGCTGCGCGGGAGAACAGGGTGAGCGAGCCATGCTGTAGATCTTCCCGCACGTCCTGCAGATCGTCTCCGAGTTGGAGCAACACCCCCCACTCAAACGAGAATCGGCCTTCTTCCTCAGTCAGCCAACCCCGAGCGAGACAAGCATCCGCCAACACGGAGCTACCACCTTTTGCGCAGCTGATTTCCGATAGCTCGTCCTCATTGTCGAGATCGCGGCTGCCGATTTGCGCGATGCTTTCCTCCTGCGCTCGATGGATCGCTAACAGACAATCGAAGACCTGGGAGTAACGCGCTCGCGGATATTGTTCTTCGATCAGTGAGAGCAGGGCCCACACGGCAGCCTCACGATCGTCACGGGCGAATAGCCTGTCACCGCGCAATCGATTCCGGAAGCGCTCACTGAACTGGCGCTTTGCTTTCGCGGGTACGTCCGCACTATCCAGGTAGTTGTCGCTGTATGGATAAAGCAGGCTGTATCCCAGGATCGACGGCGTAATGCAAATACGCTCCCCGAGCAGAGCCTGGAGCCCGCACGCCGTCCAGGCGTTTCGACATCCCTGAATAATATCGGCCATGCTCAGGCCTGGATCGAATTGTCTCGCCCATCGTGCCAGTTCGGTGCCCGCGGGCAGGAAATCATCGGCAAGGAGAACAATCGCTTCGTCTTTGAGGTCCAGTGCAGCAGCCGAAAAACGGCCGAATGACTCAACGATGCGATCCTGCGCCGCAAGGCGATCCGCCCTGGTGCGCGGGGCCCTCTTTGCTTCCTGTTCAACCGCTTGCAGCTCCCGATCGTATGCTTTCTCACGCGTCTGCTGTTCCTTCGGACTGTATCGCTGGCCGCCCAGTTCCGACGGAGCCGCGCAGCTATTCCACAGTTCAATACTCTGCGCAACCTGCGCCTGCACCCATGACCAGCTATAGCTTTGTCGCATTCTCTGATATTTACGCAAAGCACAGCGAATGGTTCCACCCGCGAATCCGCCCGCCAAACCCGAGCAAGGTGGAGGAGCGTCACAGCTTATCGGGCTCAGCCCCGACAAGAGTTTGACCCCACAGCAGGCGATACAAAAGCCTTCTGAATCATGGTTCTGAACAAGACTCGGCTGGGTTGTTTTCAGATCGGCGTATTGGATCAGAGTGCTATTCTGGCCGCATGTTGCTTCGCGCAGGCACTGTGGCATTGGTTTTCCTTCTTGCCCTGTCGCTTGACGCGCAGCAGCAGGCGCCAAAGCCGCAGTCGACTCTCGTCATACAGGGATTGGGGAAGGGCGAAGCCAGGCTCAACGGTTTCTGGCAGTTTCACACGGGTGATGATCCACGGTGGGTTTCGCCCTCGTTGGATGATTCGGCCTGGGAACCGATCAATGCTTCCGGCACGTGGGGTAGCCAGGATCATCCGGGATATACGGGCTTTGCCTGGTACCGCCGCCATCTGGACATCAGCACCGCTCCTGGTGCAAATACTACGTATGCTCTGCTGATACCACCCGTCGACGATGCTTACGAAGTCTATTGGAATGGCAAGCTGATAGGAGGCTATGGCAAGCTTCCTCCCCATCCACGCTGGTACTACACCTCGTTTTTCCGCGCGTTCGATGTGCCTTCGCTTGAGTCCGGGGTGATCGCGATTCGCGTCTGGAAATCCCCTCTCCTGTTTGTGGATCCGGGCACGCTGGGCGGCATGAGCGGACCGCCTGTACTGGGTGACGCAGATAGTATCGCGGCCCAACTGGCAGTGTTCAATTCGGAATCGACGCTGCAATATCTGTATGACTTCAGCCTGATGATCCTGTACGGGTTTGTTACGCTGGTGAGCCTCTTGTTGTGGGGCCGGGATCGAAAAGTAGGACTCTTTCTCTGGCTTGCCATCTTCACCGCGACCCCAGCTCTCCTCTTAATGCTTGCGGAGTTTCTGACCTCCATTTCCTACGGCTGGGGCAGAGGGCTGAATCAACCCATTTACGCGCTCAACCATATATCTCTCTGGTTTCTGCTGCTCTACCTGCTGCGACTGAACGGCAATCGAGCGCTGGTTCGCTGGACGCGGATATTAGCGGTCTGTACATTTGCCGCCGGTATTCTTGATGGAAGTCTGGCCTTTTTCTGGGGAACGGCAGGCCCTTGGATGCAAGGTGCCGACTCCATTCTGACCACCATCATCTTGCTGGTCGAAGTCTATCCATTCGTGATCGTTGCGATAGGTGCCCGCCAGCGCTTGGATCATGCACACTGGGTGGTCGCCATCAGTGCACTTGTGTCGCAGATGATAGACTCCATCGCCGATACCGGCGCTGCAGGGCAGCGATTCACACACTGGACACTCTTCGAAATCGTCAACCGACCGCTCTTTTCCGTCCACGGTGTCATCTTCAAGGCCGCGCAACTCGCTGCCATCGTGCTGTTCATTTCTATTCTTTATGCCGTCTATCGCTTCAACACAGAACAGCGCACGAGGCAGCTTCTGCTGGAGCGGGAAATGCAAAGCGCATGGGAGATTCAGCGGGTGTTAATTCCGGAGGCGCTGCCATCGCTCGAGGGCTTCACGGTCACCAGCGCTTACCGGCCCGCGCTCGAAGTAGGCGGAGACTTCTTTCAAATCATCCGCGAAAATGATGGATCAACCATTGTGGCGCTCGGCGATGTGAGTGGCAAAGGAATGAAGGCAGCGATGAACGTATCCCTCATCGTAGGGGTTCTGCGCTCGCTGTCTGACGCGTCTGTCGATCCCGGAGAGATGCTTGAAACGCTGAATCGCTGCCTGTACGGACGACTGCAGGGCGGTTTCGTTACAGCCATTATTCTCCGCCTGGAGTCGAACGGCAGCGTCACGCTCGCCAATGCCGGCCACCTGCCTCCGTTTCTGAACCACCTCGAACTCCAGATAGAGGGCGCCTTGCCCCTGGGCCTGGTTCCCTCGATTGCCTACGACGAAGCATCCATACGACTCTACCCGGGAGATCAACTCAGTCTCTATACGGATGGACTGCTGGAAGCGCGGAGCGCAACCGGAGAGCTTTACGGGTTTGACCGTTTGCATGGCCTGCTCGCATCACGACCAACCGCGCAGCAGGCTACCGATGCTGCGGTTGCTTTTGGCCAGGAGGACGACATAACCGTCGTTACGCTCACCCGGCTCGCGGCCGGTGAAGAGTCCACAACCTCCCTGACTACGCCGTTGCTGCAACCCACGGCCGCACAGCTCTAATCCGCGAGGGCGCCTCTGAGCTTCGGACAGAAGCCCGGTCCCGTAACGATTCCTGCCGCCAGCTACTTCAACGCCACGGTGATCGTGGCCGTTGAGCTGCCGGTAGCGTAATTCGCGCCGCCGCTGTAGCTTGCGCGGAGGGTATGGCTTCCATTCGAAAGCGAGGACGCAGCGATCGTCGTCGCGGCGATTCCTGACGAATTTACCTGTACCGTAGCGATAACTCTGTTGCCGTCGGAAAACACAACGCTCCCGATCTGGTTTGGCGGCCCCGCGCTCCACGACTGGATTGCGGCGGTCAGAGTCAAGTTACCCCCGGTGAGATACCAGGTCGATGGAGTCAGTTGGACAACTACAGGTGCATTCGTAACTGTGAACGTCTCATTGACCGGGTTTGCGGCAGCATAGTTGGTCTGCGCAGCATAGGCGATCATAACCTGGTGTGTGCCGACAGGCGGCCGTGGTATTACGAACTGTGCAGTCCCGTTTTGAAGTGGCAGAGTGACTGGCGCTCCGCCATCATATTGATAGGTGACTACGCCCTTCGGCGCCCCGGCAGCGGAGCTTGCATACGCTCCGCAATGATAATCCGCGCCATACGGGAAATTGGCGTTCCAGCAGGAAGCAGTGAGATTTACCGGTACCGGCTTCACTGTAAGCATTACAGGAGCAGAAGTGCCGCCGGGATTGGATGCGTCGCCAGAGTACACGACGCTCAAGGAATGCGTTCCTGCCGACAATCCCTGGATGTAGAGATACGCGGCGCCATTTCCCTGCAAGTTTGACGTTCTGAAGAAGGGTTGTGCCGTCGAAGAGCTGTACGGAGCCGGTCGGAGTATGGCCATGTGCGGGCGCAACGGTGATCACAACATTCGTTCCCAGCGGATATGTAACTGTCGGCGAGCTCAACGTGATCTTGATTGCCGTATCAAAAGAGGTGACGACATAGTTCACGGAAGCCGAGGACTGGTTGCCGGCGGCATCGACGACGGTGACTGTGTATGTCTTCGGCCCGGGAGTCGATGTATCGACCGGGCTGGTGAGCGTACCGGTGTTCAAGGGCGCGCTGTTGGCTGAAAATGTCGAAGCACCGCAGCGAATCACGCCGGAACGTTCGTCAGTGCAGCTATAGCTGGCTGTTACGGCCTGGCCCACCGAATAGGAACCCGAAGATGGCGCAAGCACTGGCCCGGACGCCACTGCGGGAGCAATCGTATCTACATTTATCGGATAGGTGTAATAGGAAGTAGACCAGCTACCGCCGGCATCCTTACTGAATTGGAGTTCCTCAGTTCCGGCGCAATCCTGGGCGTAATAATGAATCAGATAGCTGCCGTCCGCGAGCCCGTCCAGCGTCTGCGGATCCGTCGTGAAGACGGTGGCCGGCGGATCCAGCGGATTTGCCGGGGCCGGGCACGGAATCGTGTTTTGGACAACGGTATCGGTCGAGGCTGGCGCTCCAGGAGAAGGAACACTGTTCGACGCAGAGATGCCATAGGTGATGCTCTGAATCGGCGATGGAACGAAGTTAGCTAATCCGGGAAGGTTTGTGCCTGCAAGGGCGGGCGGCTGGCTGGAGAGGGTGACGTTCGCAGTCGAGCTGTTAATCCAACCTCCGGGATGCTGGCCGGCAACGGTCACCGTCGTCAGATCCTCTGGCACCTGCGCTACCGGCACAAATGTGGAATTCGGATGTGAGGTACGGCCGGTCGCGGTATAGAGACCAGGTCCACTGAAGTTCGAGAGCAGGTTCTGCGGGCATGGCAGATTTTCAAGACCGGACGCGGCGTCGAAGGTACAAGGGCCACCAACCCAGCCTTCAGCGGCCATCAGGAAGCCCACACCTTGATGAAACGTCGGGCCGCCTGGGGTCGAAATGTCGGGCAGCGTAAAACTAGGACCGTCAAAGATGTCCTGAAATATTTCATTCGGCAGAGAAGATACTGGGCATTGCGCACCGCTCTCGTTGTTGCCGGTTCCCACCGTGCACTGCAGCGTGAATAGCTTGCATGCTGGAGCACCATTGACGAGTTCTCCAGAGTGAATCAAACACATTGAGGTGGCGAACGAGGTGTTCTTGACCAGACTAGTTTGGAAGGTTGTTGGATCGATGGGCAGGTCGTCGGTTCCTGGAATCGTATCGGGAGTAATCGACAACGTTCCCGCCGCATGCGCTTCCGAAAGGTCATAGACGAACTGGACCTGTTGATCCGTTGTCGGGTTGAACGGGAAACTCTGCGTCAACTGTGCCGGCGTTGGATTTGTCTGCGGAATGGGATTGCCGGTAATCGTCGCTGGACCACTCACGCCCGTTTGCGTGCAATTGGTATTGAGATACAAGGTTGAGCTGGCAAGGACGTACTGCCCCGTGTCGACGAGATCTATCTTGAGCTGATTTGCCCCCGCCGCGAGGTGACCGCTGATGTCGATCGGCGCCACGCCGCCCGTGCTCGCGAAGGTATCCGGATTCTGGCCGTTTAGCTGACCTTGACCAGCGGGCTGCTGATAGCCCGCAGTAAAGCAATTCGGCGATGGTCCATACGGAGTGCTATCTGTAGTTCCGCCCCGGCACACATTTACCGGACTAGTAGTGCCAGACTGACTTGCGTCGCTGACCTGGACATTGTTGTCGACAAGAACATTTCCAGTGTTGTCCGCGGATGAGGAAAGCACCGCGGTAATCGGGGACGCACCGCAGGTGAGATTCAGCGTGGCGCTGTTGAAAACCACTGCGCTTGATCCGAATCCTGTGCCGGCGGCGGAGTCTCGCACGTTCACCGGACCGAAGACACGGATGGAGTTCTGGGCAAGGATCGCGGGGGCAACTAAGGTAGAGCACACAGCGATTGCGCCGTAACGCAGAATGGATGGCTTTCTCATCGTAGGCAAACTCCCTGGCTTAGCCCGGAATCACGGGCGAACGGCCAACTGCAGCATGGCACCGAACGAATCTCGGCATTTGGCGGGGGAATCGGGCAACTAATTTCAGAGGGATCAAGGGAAGAATGATCACCGCGAGGGGCCCGTCCAGCGTTGTGATCCTAAATGAGGCAGCCGGGGAGGTGTCAAATGAATCTATACAACCGCGCCAAGCCGGCGCGCATCGCGCGGAGCGCTGCAGGAACTTCACCTTGAGTGCAGCTTGCAGGCTAGACCTCACCTACCAGGTCAAGATAGCAGGGTCGGTGCATTTTATTGACGGCAAATGACTTATCATCCCGGATAAACGGACGAACTGGTTGAATTTGCCGCAAAATATCGCTAAAGCACTCCACTACGAATGAACTGGATGCATAGCCTATGACAGAGTGGTTCGCACGTCCCGTCCTACACGTAAGCGACGTTGAGGCCTCGGTCCGCTTTTACATGGGTAAGCTTGGCTTCACGAGCCCCTGGCACTACGACGAGAACGGCAGAGTGCGCGTCGCACAAGTTGATCGGCAGGGCTGCGCGCTGATTTTTTCCGACCAGTGGCCCGAGAAGATTGGGAAGGGGCTGATGTTCATTTCTCTGAATGTCGAGCCGGCGACGCCCGAAACGGCGATCGCTGCGCTCGACGCTTTGAGGATGGAATTGGAGGCCAAGGATGTTCCGGTTAAGGAGGGTTCGTGGGGCTACCGGATCCTGATAGTCGACGATCCCGACGGCAATCAGCTCTTCTTCAACTATCCGAGCGAGCCCGCCTCAACCGAACTAAGCTTGGTCGGCACGAAGTGAATCAGCGATTGGGCTGTTCGGACGGATTCGCGAAAGCGATATACGGAGCCCGAGAATCAATCTCGGAATCAGAGAGATATTGGCGCATATTTTGCTATCTAGCTGGTAGGTACTAATTGCATTTCGGGCGGGAAGTCCGGACAAAGGCCTTTATGGTAGCGCAGGTCGTTCCAGACACAGATGGTCGAATCGTATATGGCCCAACAGCTGCGGGCACGATGAATGATTCTGCATAGTGGACGATAAATGGGGCGAACGCGCCGGTGGGGCTTTCAACGGTCACTTCTGGACCTTCGACTAAATTCAGAACATTGAGATTTCCTTCTGTGTCGTGAGGCACGATTCCTGTAAACCAATGACGTCGCGTTTCAATGAATTGTGATAAGTGTAGGCCGGTCTGTTCCTCGCGCCAACCATCTTTCTCTGCGATGATTTCCGAACGATTGATCAGTGCCTGCTCCACCCATTTTGTGGTGCGATCCCAGCAGATGTTCTCAATGCCGCGATCCAGGTGAATCGGTCTTGGAGTGCCATCGAGCCCGAGACGACCCCAATCCCACAATTTGAAAGTGAAGATATAAGGCGTCGCGCTGATCTCAAGGACTACGGTGTCACGTCCGGAACAATGGATCGTTCCAGCAGGGATAAGAAAATGATCGTGCTTACGGGCGGGAAACCGGTTCACATAGCGCTCAGCATCAAATTCGGCCCCATCGCATTCCTGCGCCTCCCTTAACTCATTTTTCATGTTTGCACGGTTGATATCTGCTTTTAAGCCGAGATAGACAGTGCCATTTTGCTTCGCATCGAGGATGTAGTAGCTCTCATCCTGCGTGTACTTCATTCCGAATTCCCGTTGAATATATTCGTTTCCGGGATGTACCTGCAGGGAAAGATTGCCGCCCCCGTAGGTGTCCAGAAGATCGAATCGAATTGGAAATTCCGCACCGAAGCGCGAAACGATTTCTTCTCCGAGCAATTCGATCGGATGTAGCAGCACGAGATCCAGTGCAGGGATTTCGACTGTTCTCTCTCCGAATCGGAGAAGAAGGCTGTTTTCTTCGGGGACGCAGTCAAAGCACCAGGCGTAGTTTGCCTGATCGCGTGGCAGGTTGCAGACTTCCTCCATCCAATGTCCACCCCATGGGCCTGGGTCAAAGAAAGGAACTACGCGAAACGGTTGGTGAAGAGCAGCGGTCAAACCTGCGTCGAAGTGCTCCGCAGTGATCATTTTGGGCGTGAACGGAATGGTCGTATCCAGCAGGAAATCAACCTTAGGCAAAACTTCAGTCTTCAGCCGATCTGCAGCCCGCCAATCGATGAAAAAGCTGCGTTTGTACTTCAGTGAAGCGCGTTCGGTTTGATTGGCGACGCCTAGATTGCCGAGTTCACCTCGACGCTGGCGTTGTTGGATCTCCCAGCGCACCATGTCGGCATATATATGGACGTCGAATCGCGAAGTCAGGAGCGATGCTCCCGTTCCCAACACAACCGTTATTTCTTTTGCGGATGGAGACAGCTCTGAGCGGGCCGCTTCTAGTTTTCGTGCATCGATAAAATCGCCGATCGTGAGCGCGTTCATTCGGCCAAAGACGGGATCGTCAGACAGGTATGGTTCTACCAACTTCTCAATTTGAACCGAGGAAAGGTACCAATCTGCCGACAAGATCTGTCGATGCGGACCCAGCTCTTCCTGAAGCGAGCGACTCAGTTCATCGATGAAAACCCCGGGATAGCATTCGATACAAACCGATCCTGATCCGGTTGGGAGGCAGGATCGGATCTTTTCGGCGATGGCTCGCCAACCCTGAATGCAATCGCCATCCTGCGCTGTCACCTGGAGATATGGGGTTTTGTCGTACATCTCGCTCTTGGCCCCTCCATACCACGTGTCTACGACATTACTCATTATGATCGACATTGATTAATTTGAAATATTTTAGAGATCGAAAGGCGATAACCCGTTATAACAACGCCGAATCAATCGTATATTCGCCCCTTTGGCTGCCGACCAGCATTGTATGGTTATCGATATGCTCCAGGGCAAAGAGAAACAAATCCAGAGACATGAGCAGATCCTAAGCCGCTTGCAGGAATCGGAAGAGGTGACGATCGAAGAGTGGTGTACAAAATTGAACCGACCTCGAAAAAAGTGGCCTTTCAGTTCGCCGCCAGTTCCGTTTTTCCCGATACCTCGCGGTAGAAGAGGAGGGGTATCAGTTGCAGGATCGTCATAACCGCCACTCCGCCGAGCAACTCGGCAACACGGTAGCTCGGCAGAATTGAACCCCAGACTAGCGCGACACCTAAAGCCAATTCACACAATCCACAGACAATCAACGCACGTCTCTCCTTCGGATGGCGCTGCATGTGTCGGGCTATTCGAA
Organism: uncultured Acidobacteriaceae bacterium; assembly: GCA_963758545.1. Classification (GTDB taxonomy): domain Bacteria; phylum Acidobacteriota; class Terriglobia; order Terriglobales; family Acidobacteriaceae; genus KBS-83. The sequence continues at coordinate 1,237,402 of CAVWVY010000004.1, forward strand.
GTTCTGCCAGACCGAAGAGAAACGCGTGGGGAGATACGATTAGCGATACCCTTTGTAAGGATTCAGCCTGAGACATCGCCAGGTACAAGCCAGAGGAGACCGACAACAGACCAAGTAAGAGATACGCGATGAACTCTCGGCGATGCTTAATGCCGAAGTAAAAGGCGATAATCCCTTCTGCTGTTCCCATAGAAACAAAAATGGCTGCTCCTACGATCACAATTATGAGCGAAACTATCGCCTCGAAATGCTCCTCGCCCGGCTGGGCGTTTAGATACAGCAGACCGATGACAAACAGAACCAGCAATGCAACCAGCATCGATAGCAGGAGACGGTGAAGCCGGAGCTCATAGCGCATTTCACACCTCGTCCGTTTCAAGCAGAGGTTACCGCAGCTGCCTCCTCGGTACGGTGACGCACATCACGAATGACCAAGGGGCGCTGCAGGAACTGACGCCTGTATGTTCTGGCGCTGCAAGACAGCGGGGACCTGAAAATCGCTCAGGGAGCCAGTGGGCAAGATCATCCGAAGCGAATTGAGGATAGATAGGAGATCGATCAACTCTTGGGCAATGGCTCCCTGAATTGGGCTGATAAGGCCGAGAGCTGCAGCAACCATTCCGATCAGGCTCAGTCCCATGCCCCCGACAGCACTTGTGAGCGCAATCCTCCTCATTCTTCGTCCGATGTGCATCAATTCATCAACGCTAGTCAACGATGATTGCAGGATCACCGCTCCCGCTGCCTCCGAGGTAATGTCGCTATTCACGCCTAGTGCAATCCCGGCGGTCGCCGCCATCATCGCTGGAGCGTCATTCATCCCATCTCCCAGATATAAGGTCCGTGACTTTAAGGTCTTCTCACGGACAAACGTCACTTTCTCCTCTGGGCTTTTGCCTCCGTATGCTTCCGTGATGCCCATACCCGCCGCGAACAGCGCTACCTCCGCGGGACGATCGCCAGAAAGAAGAATGACCTCCTCAACCGAATGTTTTGTCCCGAGATGCCTTAGGAACGATTTGCTCTCCCTTCGTGGTTCATCCCGAAAATGAAAGACTCCCGCGAGCTTACCGTCCACAAGCAGCACACACTCGAGTCCCGGTGCCACCGGCGGCATCATTGTCGCGAGTTCCTTCGGCAACTTCCCGCGCCCAGTAACCGCGATCAGGCGGCCTTGGATATGTCCACCCAAGCCTGCCCCAGGTGCCTCAGAGACATCTTCGACCTCAAGAAGAGACAACCCCTCTGCGTCGGCTGCGGCGAGCACAGCGCTCGCCAAGGGGTGCTTGGAGTAGCGTTCCAGGCTGGCGACATAGAGAAGTGCAAGCTCCCGACTAATGTTTCCAAAGTGATCGACCTTTGTGAGACTCGGCTTCCCATAGGTCAGGGTTCCCGTCTTGTCGACGATCAACACATGACAGGTCTCCATCTTCTCGAGGATCGATGGATCTTTAATGATGATCCCGAACCGTGCGCCCACAGAAATTGCTCCAATGATGGCAACCGGAATCGAAATCAGTAAGGGGCAAGGAGTTGCGATCACCAGGACTGCCAGGAATCGCTCCGCTTGACCACTGAAAAACCAACTCGCCAGCGCGATCAAAACAGCGATAGGTGTGTACCAGGATCCAAGCCGGTCTCCCAGTCTTTGAATCTGTGGACGATTCTCCTCAGATGCGTGGAGTACCTCGACAATCTTCGCGTAGCGAGAGTCGCTTGCCTTCTTCGTGGCTCGAATCGTCAATGCTTCGTTGCCGTTGATCGATCCCGACAAGACAGTCGCGCCAGGAGCTTTTGCGATAAGAAACGGTTCCCCCGTGAGGTAGGACTCGTCCATGCTGCCTTGACCCGCGACAACCAAGCCGTCAACCGGGCAAATTTCATGGGGATAGATTAGGAGCTGATCGTCGATTGCAATCTCATCGATCGGAACATTTGAATCTAATGCTCCAGCGCGATGGGCGGTCTCCGGCATCCTCTTCGCCAGCGCACTCAGAACCGACGAAGCCCTCCCCGTTGCGTAAGCTTCGAGCGCCTGCCCGCCCGACAACATGAGCACGACAATTGCGGCGACCCAGTACTGACCGAGGATAATTGAAGTCACGATCGAAAGCAGGGCAAGAATGTCGACGCTAAAGTTTCCCTTTAGGACTTTCTGGGTGATTGAAATCAAAAGTGGAATACTCGCACCGGCAATTGCCACGCCAAGACCGATGCTAACCATCCGCTGATTGTGCAAGAGCAGCTTTATGCCTAGCGCCACGAGCATTCCGGACGCGATGAAGCTTGCCGTCGCGATGTGCGCAGCGGGCGTTTCTAGCCATTTCGTCACTGAGTGCATCTGTCTCAGATGGAGCTCCCAAAGAGAGAATAGAAATCTATTCCCATTGGAACTGTGTTTCCCGTCACGTGAGGTTCGTCCCGGTCCTTACCGTCTCTTCTTAGTGTTTCGATCGGGAGACCCATCTCAATCGGGCGGAACGGATGTCGCAGAGTCGGGTGAAGCAGGCGCGGTCCTACCTGAAGTCCATCCCCGGCGAAATCATCGATCAGGATTTCCTGGTCAAAGACCACATGCGGAAGCTGAAGACGCCAAGAAATCTTCGGCCCAAGGATAAGCAGGTCCTGACCTGGTGAACAGCTCTGGCTGGCTCTTGAACGAACCACCAGGAGAGACCGTCTGCTCCCGATGCTTGATATGACGGAAGCGCTGCGGCGCAGCGAGCTGTTCGCTCTGCGCTGGCGCTCCTCGATGACGTGGATACGTTGTCGATCACCGAAACCGTCTACCGGGGGAGATTCGGCCCTTCGGAAAGACCGACGGAAGCCTCACGGACGTTCACCTGCCTCCGGGCCTGACTGAAGAGCTCCGTTTGTGGGAGCAGGAAACCGCTAAAGCCTCTCCGAACAGAATTGTTTCCCGAGATGCCTTCATCTTCGCAAACTCCCGAGGAGGATTCATGGAGACGGGCAACTATCGGAACCGCGTTCTCAACCCTTTCGCAGAGAGGCTGAGGATTGCTAAACCGAATTCTCAGATTCTGCGTCGCACGATGGCGACACAGGCGCAGAACAGGGTTCGGTGAAGGACGTCCAGGCGCACCTTCGGCCCGCCAAGGCCGACACAAAGGCCAACAGGCACATGCAGGAGTTGCCGGAGAGCGTAAAGAGGATGGTCGGAGAGGTGTACGCGATGTTCCCGAAAGGAGCGGACTCGCAAGAGTGTTCGGAGCATTTGCCACAAAAAGCCGCAAACTCTTCCGAGGAGCTTGCTGCAAGTAATTGAAAGAAATGGTAGGCACGAGGAGACTCGAACTCCTGACCTCTACCGTGTCAAGGTAGCGCTCTAACCAACTGAGCTACGCGCCTGCGCTGGGGGGAACAGCGCCTTCAGTATACCAATTCATCGCTCCAGTTCGGACCGCGCATCTGCGGCCGCGCTGGATGCGCCTGTGGCCGCTGCGGTACGATGGGTCTCCAGAAGGACGGGCTCCTTCGCATCCGTCCTTAAATGACAGACGTGAACTGCCGCCAGTGCTGAAAGACCTTCGCGCCGCCCCGAACCAGCTTGACGTTTCTGCGGCTCTGCATCATCCCTTTCCTGGTGATCGCCGTGCTGGATGGCCGCTACCGCACGGCATTCTGCGCTGTTCATTCTGGCCGGCATCAGCGATGGCCTCGACGGCCTGCTCGCGCGCATCCTGCAGCAGCGCACCCGTCTTGGCGAATATCTCGACCCCATCGCGGACAAACTGCTGCTCAGCACGCTCTTTCTCGTGCTCATGCATCAGGGGCTCATTCCCGCGCCGCGTCACGATTCTGGTCTTCAGCCGCGACGTCGGCATCGTGGTCGTGGGCGCGCTCCTGTTCGCCACCACCGGCGCACGCGACTTCCGCCCCAGCCTGTGGGGCAAGGCCAACACCGTCGCGCAGATCATCGCCATCGCCAGCACGCTATGGACGGCCTTCTATGCGCTGCCGCTTCTCGTGCTCGTGCGCAAGCTGTCGCTCATCGCCACCTTCGCGCTCACGCTGATCTCGTGGTTCCACTACACCTGGCGGGAGACGCGGCGGCTCGGCTCGGAAGAATCTCGCGATCCGGTCTAATCGTTTTGACAACGATATTCTTTCGCGAGAATTGGCCGACGCAGCTTTTCCGCTAAGAAAAACTGCTCCTCGCAGGTGCAGCCGAGAAGGCACTATTTGGGGACACGGTCTGGTCGGCACATCAAGCGACGTCAGGCCTCTTCGGCGCCGAGCGTCTCATCGCCGCCGTCCTGCGACATCTCCTGATACTCATCGGCATCAAAGACTTCGCCGCACTCTTCGCACTCGACGTACTCCACATCGTCTTCGCGCGCTACCACGCGCACCTTGGGATGCTTGCAGACTGGTTGCATGATCAATTTGGGGGTTTTGGATGGTCTGCCGGCGCGACCTCTGCTGCCCAGTTGGGCCGGTATGCAGGAGATTGTACCCACGTCTCCTATAAGAGTCAATGCGGCTTTCCTGCGGCATTACAGTTCACTTCATTACAATCTGCGCCAAGCCTGGATTCCCCGGACGACCGTCTGCTTGCAATCCGTCCCCGGTTACGCCTATGACTCTCCCCCGATCCCGTATTTCGATCCCGTCTTCCTCAGCCCTGACCTCCCGAAAGTTCAGCTACTTTCGCCGCTTCGGCCTGCTCGGCGTCCTGGCGCTGCTCTTCGTCGCGCTGCTCATCGGCCAGCATCTGGTCTCCGGCGGCGATCCGTCGCTCGAATTCAACGCGCCCTACCGCTCTGCCTCCCGCCAGCGGGCTGGTGGACCAGTCGCCGCTCCGCCTGGCCCGCCAACTGGCCTCGCAGGCGGCCGTGCCGCAGGAGCGCCAATATGCACAGGATGCGCTGCGCCTGGCCGACAGCGAGGTCGATCAGGCATTTGCCAGCGCACTGCGCGGCGCAACCCAGCATGCCCCGCCCCTTACCGGCCAGGCGCTGAAAATCTCGCAGCGGCTCAATGCGCTGAACGACCGCATCAAGGCCGAGCAGGCCGACGTGACCGCCCGCCAGCATGGTCCCGGCGCCGCGGACGACGATCCCCAGCTCCAGCTCGCCCAGGCCCAGCTCGCGCTCGATACCGACGAGGCCGACGAGCTGCACCAGACCCTCATCCGCCTCGGGGGCGACCGCCATGCCCTCATCCAGCAGGCGCTCGATGAGCACGAAGCCGTGCACAAGGAGGAGACCGGCGCCGCCGCTTCGCAGACCGAAGCGCTGGAAAGCCCCGGCAGCGCTCACCTCGCTGGTCGGCAAATTCCGCGCCCTCGGACTCACTGCGCAGCCGCCATCAGCAGCTCATCGCTGGCGCGCAATGAAGCGCAGTCGCTGGCCGCGCAACTCCTTCAGCAGCGCAACGCTCTTGCGAATGACACCGAGACGCAGCGCCGCCGCGAAAAATGGCGTCGGGAGCCAGCGCCGACACCGCCGGCACCACCGCCCGCGCTGCGCGCCCTCGCCGCCAACCGCGAGACGATCACGCAATACGAGCGCCGCATCCACGACCTTCAGGCGCTGGCCGACACCTACAACAAATGGGACGCACTGGTCCGCGCGCAGGAGCGCACCATCACGCGGCGCATCCTCCGCGTCTTCGCGTTCATCGTCGCCATCGTCATCGTCACCATCGCTGCTCGGCCGGCTCCTCCATCGCCTGCTCAGCAGCCGTACACTGCTCGATCGCCGCCGCCAGCAGACGCTGCAGTTCGTCCTCTCGTTCAGCGTTCAGCTCGTTGGCGCGCTGCTCATCCTGATCGTCATCTTCGGCGCGCCCCGCCAGACCCCCACCGTCATCGGCCTCACCACCGCCGGCCTCACCGTCGTGCTCAAAGACTTCATCGTCGCCTTCTTCGGCTGGTTCATTCTCATGGGCAAGAACGGCGTGCGGGTCGGCGATTGGGTGGAGATCAATGGCGTTAGCGGCGAGGTCGTGGAGGTCGGTCTGCTTCGCACCACACTGCTCGAAACCGGCAACTGGGCAGAGAGCGGCCGCCCCACTGGACGCCGCGTCGCTTTCATGAACAGCTACGCCATCGAGGACCACTACTTCAACTTCTCCACCACCGGCCAGTGGCTGTGGGAAGAGTTGCACGTCGCATTGCCGTCCGGGAAAGACCCCTACGTGCTGCAGGAAGCCATCCGCGGCGCGGTGGAAGAGATCACGCGCGAGGACGTCGAGCTGGCCACGCGCGAGTGGCGCCGCCTGAGCCAGCAAACCGGCAGCCTCAGCACGCTGTCCGCCGAGCCTCTGGTGGAGCTGCGCGCCGCCGGTGGTCTGGATCTCGTCATCCGCTACATCACACGCGCGCAGGACCGCATCGCAATGCGCTCGCGGCTCAACCAGCGGCTGCTCGCTATCCTGCACGCACCACAACCGTCCGGCTCCTCGCAGGCAATGGAAGAAGCCCCAGCGACACAGGTGGTTCCGGCAAAGTAGACTGTCACTCCCCGCATCCTGCTTCGGGAGATCTGCATGTTCACTACAGAAGAAGGGGCCCGCCGCTACCAGGAGGTCCTGGTGCCGCTGATGTTCGCGGCCTCGGCACGGCGGCTCGTCGCCGAGGCGAAGCTGCCCGCCGGCGCTCGCGTGCTCGACGTCGCCACCGGAACCGGCATCGTCGCCCGCACTGCGGCGGAAGCCATCGGTAGCGCCGGTCGCGTCACGGCGGTTGACGCAACGGAAAGCATGCTCGCCATCGCACGCAGCCAGCCTTCGGCGCCCGGCGCTGCACCCATCGAATACCTGCAATCCACCATCGAAGACGCCTCGCTCGCCAAGGGCACATATCACGCCGCCTTCTGCCAGCAGGCACTGCAGTTCTTCGAAGATCCCGCGCGCATCCTCGAACACATCCGTCAGGCGCTCCGTCCGGAAGGCCGCTTGCACGTCGCGCTCTGGGGGTCCGAGTCGGAACACCCGCTCACCATGGCGATGCAGCGCGCGCTCATCGAGTGCCGGCTCAACGACTTCACCTGGTTTCTCACCAAAGTGCATCGCCTGCACAATCCCGCACTCGTGAGCGGTGTCCTCCGCCAAGGCGGCTTCATTGTCGAGAGTCAGCAAGGTCGACCTCATGCCGGACGGCACATGGCACGCCGCCGACGGACGCAAGCTGCTGGCTGCAACCCCGCTCGCAGCGAAACTGGCTGACCTTCCACCGGAGAAGCGCGCCGAGCTTGGCGATGCCTGCGAGCGTCAGCTCGACAACTTCACCAAAGACGGCGCACTCGACCTGCACTTTCGCGGCGAACTTCTACATCGCGAAGCCGGCATGAAGCTTACAGCGCAACAGCATGCTCCTTCAGCCACGCCTTGCCTTCTGCCGACTTCGTCCACTCGCCCGCCACTTGCCGCGTCGTGACGTTCAGCCGATTCCAGAAGTTGATCATCGCGATGCTCAGCACCAGGGTGGCGAGCTGCGGCTCGTCATAGTGCTTTGCAGCTTCGTTCCATATCTCATCCGGCACCGGATCGGAGCGGTCGCTCAGCCGCGTCGCCGCCTCGGTCAGCGCCAGAGCTGCGCGCTCAGCATCGGTGAAGTATGGCGCATCGCGCCACGCTGCCACTGCAAACAGCCGCTCATCGGTCTCGCCCCCGTGTCGCAGGCTGCGCGCATGCATATCCAGACAGAGGCCACAGCCGTTGATCTGGCTGGCGCGCAGATGCATCAATTCGATCGTCCGGGCAGGAACATCTCCCTTCTTCGTGGTGTTGCCCAGCGCCTGCGCCGCCTGCATCGCATCCGGTACCAGCATGATTGGGTTTGTCATTCTCGCCTGCATATCTCATCTCCTCGGTTGGATTTTCGTCACATCGGATCGTTTCGGTCCGTCACTACCATGACGAAGTGATGGGAGAGAATGTGACAGGGATGAATGAAAACGATTGGCTGGCCACGCAATTCGAACGGAACCGCAATCACCTGCGTGCTGTGGCCTTCCGCATGCTCGGCTCGCTCAACGAAGCAGAAGATGCGGTTCAGGAAGCGTGGCTTAAGCTAAGTCGTTCTGACGCAAACAGCATCGAAAATCTCGGCGGATGGCTGACCACGGTCGTGGCCCGCGTCTGTCTCGACATGCTGCGTGCCCGCAACGCGCGCCGGGAAGATGCTCTGGAAGAGCAAGTGCCCGAACCGGCCGCACGTCAGGATGTCGTGAAGCCTCCGCTCGACCCGGAACAGGAAACGATGCTCGCCGAGTCGGTCGGACTGGCGCTACTGGTCGTCCTCGAGACACTCGCTCCCGCCGAGCGCATCAGCTTCGTGTTGCATGATCTCTTCGCCGTTCCCTTTGAGGAGATCGGTTCGATTGTCGGCCGCACTCCCGCCGCCGCTCGCCAGCTCGCCAGCCGCGCACGCCGTCGCATTCAAGGCGCAGACATGGCCTCCCGCACCGAGCTCACTACGCAGCGCAAAATCATCGACGCTTTTCTCGCTGCCCTGCGCGCTGGCGATTTCAACGCTCTGGTCGCCGTCCTCGATCCCGATGTCATCATCCGCACCGATAGCGTCGCGCAGCCGGTCGAGACCATGAGGGAAATCCGCGGCGCAGAGAATTGGGCCCGGGGAGCCATCACCGCTGCTCGCGGCGCACGCGCTGCAAGACCCGCGCTCATCGACGGCTCGGTAGGCCTCATCATTGCGCCTCGCGGACACCTCTTCCGCGCGCTCCGCTTCACGCTCGCGCACGGAAAGATCGCCCAGGTCGAAGTCATCGGCGATCCTGAGCGCCTGCGCCAGCTCAACCTCGCCGTTCTCGAGCCATAAGCAAAAGCGGGAGGAATCCTCCTCCCGCTTCATCCACTTCACATCGTGCCTGGACGGCCGGTCCCTAGTACTTCGGCACCGACGGGTCTACCTTGTCTGACCACGCCGTAATCCCGCCCGCCAGGTTCTCCACGTGCTTGAACCCCTGCTGTTGCAGGAACTCCGAAGCCCTCTGACTGCGGCCGCCGGACTTGCACTGCACCACGATGTTCTTGTCGCGATCCAGCTCGTCCACACGCTTCGGCAGATCGTTCAGCGGAATCAGATAGCCGCCGATATTCGCGATCTGATACTCGTGCGGCTCGCGCACATCCAGCACAAACACATCCTCGCCCGCTGTCTGCCGCCGCTTCAGTTCTTCCGGCCCAATCTGCGGAATTCCGTTCTGTACATTCGCCACCTGCGTCGTCTCCTTTGCCGGCGGCAGTGATGCCGCAGAACTGCTCGTAGTCAATCAGCTTTGTCACTGTGCGGATGGGTACCGCACACCGGGCACTCCGGATTCTTCCTCAGCTTCAGCTCGCGGAAGCGCATGCCCAGCGCATCCACCAGCAGCAGCCGGCCGATCAGCGGCTCGCCCTTGCCGCAGGATCAGCTTAATGACTTCGGTCGACTGGATAAGCCCCAGCAGTCCCGGCAGAATGCCAAGCACGCCGCCCTCCGCGCACGAAGGCACGAGGCCGGGCGGTGGCGGCTCCGGATACAGGCAGCGATAGCATGGGCCGTCCTCGGTCGCAAAAACGCTCGCCTGCCCTTCGAAGCGGAAGATCGACGCATACACATTCGGCTTCCCGCTCAACACGCAGGCATCATTCACCAGGTAGCGCGTCTGGAAAGTTATCCGTGCCGTCCGCCACGATGTCGTAGTCCTTCAGGATCTCCATCGCGTTCGCCGAGGTCAGCATCGTCTCGTGCTTCACGACCTTGACATTCCGGGTTCAGCGCTGCGAGCTTGTCCGCCGCGGAGTCCAGCTTCTTGCCGTCCGACATCGGGCGTCGCGTGGATCACCTGCCGATGCAGGTTGCTCGCATCCACCACGTCGAAATCGACCAGGCCCAGCGTCCCCACGCCCGCCGCGGCCAGATACAACGCCATGCGGCGCGCCCAAGCCGCCCGTGCCCACCAGCAGCACCTTCGCCGCCTTCAGCTTCTGCTGCCCCTCCATACCCACCTCGGGCAGGATCAGATGCCGCGAATAGCGCGCGATCTCTTCATGCGTCAAAGCCGGCAACGATACTGCCGCTGTTGCTTCTGCCACTGTTGCCATGATCAAACTCCTTCAGACGGCCGCTGCCGTCTTATGATTCCGTCCCTCGCCATCCCGACCGAAGCCGTGGCGCGCGGCGCCACCGCGGAGTGGAGGGATCTGCTGTTTGCCCGCATGCCTATCACATCAAATCAAACGTGAGCGACCAAAGGAAGCGAACTTAAACGCCCGCGCCGCCGGCGCGTCCGCCCGTATGGCTAATACCCGCCGGCGATCGAAGGAATGATCGACAGCGAGTCCTTCTCACTCACCTTCGTCTGTTCCTTCGCATCCAGATAGCGGATGTCCTCGTCGTTCAGATAGACGTTGACAAACGAGCGCAGCTTCCCGTCATCCGTAAAGAGCTGTTTGCGCAGGTCAGGATATTGGGTGGTCAACCCGCTCAAAGCCTCGTGAATGGTCGCACCGTTGATCTCGACCGCGTCCTGCTTGCCCGTGTACGCCCGCAGCGGCGTAGGAATAAAGATCTTCATCGTTCTATCGTCCTCGATTTTTCTCAATGCGCGATGTGATTCAGCCGACCGTTTTTTCGCTGACCGGCTCTTGGCGGACCGCTTCTTAGCCGGCAGTCAACATCGGCCTGAATCCTGAACACCGCTCAGGGCTGAATCCTTAGCCCCGCTCAGGGCTGTATCCCGAACATCGCTCTCTACCACCACGCGCTGGTTCTCAAACCGCTTATCTTCCTCGCATCGTGCCGGCCAGGAGGAAAGAATTCGTCACCTTCGCCGTGCCTTGTTCCACGCTGGTAATCACGTACGAGCAGCCAATCCAGTGCGCCTCTTCAAAGTCGGTCTTCGACCACTGCGCCGGATGGTCCGGATGCGAGTGATAGAACCCGACGATGTCCAGGCCGCGCTCGCGCCCCACCCTCTGGATGCGGATCAGCTCCTGCGGCGCGATGTTATAGCGGTTGTGCGCGGAATCCGTGCGCGTGTTTCCCGCCTCAAGAGCAGATTCCACCGATATTGCCGGCATCCCCGCTACGGCCCAGCAGCACGCCGCAGCACTCGTGCGGATACGTGCGCTCGCCATGCCGGCGGATTGCCTCGTACACATCGCCCGGGATCGTCAGTGTCGCTTCCCTCTGCACGCCTTCGCTCACTCTTCCCAGAACCTTTCGCTCAGATACTTCTCCGCGCTGTCGCACAGAATCACCACGATCACGGCTTCGCGGCCATGCGCATGCTCTTCCTCGGCAATCCGCAGCGCGGCCGCCGTGGCGCCTGCTGCCGAAACGCCCACCAGCAGCCCTTCAACGCGTCCCAGCCGCTTCGCCATCGAGTAGGCCGCCTCGGTCTCCATCTCGATATCCCGGTCGGCCAGCGCAGCGTCATAGATCGGCGGCACAATCGCCGTAGCCATGTGCTTCAATCCCTCAAAGCCGTTGAAGGGCGAATCCGGCTGCATGCTGACGCACTGGATGCGCGGGTTCAGCTCCTTCAGCCGCCGCGTGGTGCCGACAAATGTTCCGCTGGTCCCGAGGCCAGCGACAAAGTGCGTCACCTGCCCGTCCGTCTGGTTCCAGATTTCGTTCGCCGTCCCGGGGTTCGACGCTGTCCCACGATAATGCGCCTTCCAGTTTTCTTCGTTTCCATACTGGTCGGCGTAGTAGTACTTCGCGGTGTCCTTCGCCATCTCCCGCGCCGCGCGGATCGCCCCGTCCGACCCATCCGCCGGATCGGTCCACACCACATTGGCGCCATAGGCCCCGAGAATGCGCTTCCGCTCGGGCGACACATTCGCCGGCACGCATAGCGTCACCGGAAAGCCCCATGCCGCGCCCAGCATGGCGTAAGCAATGCCGGTGTTCCCGCTGGTCGCATCCAGCAGGTGCCGGCCCTTTCCATTCAGGTCGAGAAGCCCGCGCTCCAGCGCCGCTCCCACAATTCCGGAAGCCGCCCGGTCCTTGACCGAGCCGCCCGGATTCGCCCACTCCGCCTTGCCCAGCAGCGTGATACCGGGCAGGTGCGCAACTAGCCGTTCCAGCCGCAGCAACGGGGTGTTGCCGATACGATCGGCCAGCGTCGCCCCCAACTTCGTCAGCCGTGCTGCTGTTTCTTCTGTAGAAGTCACCATCTCGTCCGACCCTCTATCGTTTTCACAAATGCGTAAGGTGATCCGCTTCTGAAGCGGAAAGCTGCGTCAGCAGTTCTTACAACACGTACATCGAAGTGAAAACGGCATATCCATATGCGACACTGAAAGCACCGGTCGGGACCGTAGGCGTCTTTCTTTTCCTAGTGTAAGCTCTGCGCCCCTCCGATATGTAGTTTCAGAGGACCGCTGCCCCACCATGCGCACCAAAATCACCGTCCGAAGCTTTGAACAAGTGCTCCAGATCCTTCGCGATACCGGATTTGATGTCCGCGAGCTGCCTGGGGTCGCAAACCGGACCGCCGGCCAGGTGGCCGTCGGCAAATATGGCGCCGCAGCCGTCCTCGCCCGCAATCCGAAATACTCCGAAAAAACGGCTGCCGAGGACGAACAGCACCCGGTTATCTGGATCACCCCGCCCGGTTGGGTCCTGCGCGGCAAAATCTCCCGCCTGGTCGATCATGGCAACCAGAAGCTCTTCGAGACACCTACCGCCCGCATCGCCGCCACCGCGGACGCGCTCAAGTCCGTCCATCGCTTCAGCGAAGAGCTGCGCGAAGCGATCGGCGAGCCCAGCCTCTACAACGAGTCCCTCGGCACCGTCAGCAACAGCTATATGTACGACCGGCTAAAAGGCCGCGAAGCAGCGCCGGCGACAGCAAGTTCCGACAACCACTGAGTAGCTGGCCTGTCGGCGCGCCGACAGTCCAGATGTGATCGACCGAAGAAGCAAACGCCATCTCACACGCCACCGGCGCTTGCGCCTGGACGGCAGGTCCCGCGTTTGCCCGGGCGCCGAGTCCACTCCCGATAGACCTCGCTCTTCCCCATCCCGCGCTCCCGGGCCGCGCGCTTCAGCGCGTCCTTCTCGCTCAGCCCCTCGTCCTGGATAAGCCGCTCCACCAGCGTGGAAATCGATTCCTCGCCCCTGGCGGCCGAAGCCGAAGGTTGCGCTTCCACCAGCACCACCATCTCGCCCCGCACCCGCTCCCGCTCCGCCAGTTGCGCCCGCACATCCGCAGACGCTCCCGCGCAGAAACTCCTCGTGCAGCTTGGTCAACTCGCGCGCCAGTACCACCCGGCACTCCCCGCCCCAGACGCCGCCCACATCCTCCAGCATCTCCACAATCCGATGCGGCGCCTCATAAAAGACCAGCACCAGCGGCTCCCCGCCCGCCGCCGCCATCGCCTGCAGCCGCTCTAATTCAGTTCGCCGCGCGCCCGCCTTCGATGGCAGAAACCCGCAGAACAGGAACCGCTCCGCCGCCAACCCCGAGCCCACCAGCGCCGTCAGCGCCGCATTCGCGCCCGGCACCGGCACCACCGGCAAGCCCGCGGCGGCAACGGCAGCGGCCACCCGCGCTCCCGGATCGGAGATTCCCGGCAGTCCCGCATCCGTCACCAGCGCCAGCCGCTCGCCCTGCCTGGATCCGAGCCACGGCATCCGCCGCACAGGCATGCTCTTTGTGCTCGTCACAGCTCTGTGTCGGAACTTTGATCTCGTAATGAGCCAGCAGGTGCGCCGTCTCGCGCGTATCCTCGCACAGCACGCGGTCTACATTCCGCAGCACCCGCAGCGCACGCAGTGTGATGTCTTCGAGATTTCCGATAGGGGTGCCGACCAGGTAGAGCCCCGGCGCTAGCGTTGTCACCGGTGCCACCCGCTACTCCGCCTGCGCGTGTGCGCTTCCGCTTCTCCGCGAACTGGCTCATGGAGTGCATCAGGTTCTGCAGGGTCACGATGCCCACTACGCGGTCACCGTCGGTCACCGGCACCAGCGACATGCCGCGCCCGCTGAAGCGGCTGATGGTCGTGCCCAGTGAATCTTCCGGCTTGGCCACATGGAAGCTGCGCTGCATGATGCCCTGCACGTAGCCATTGCCCTCGGCGCGCAGCGCATCGGCAATCACCTGCCGGCTCACGACGCCCACCACGTTGCGTCCGCGCACCACTGGAAAGTCATCCTGCAGCGAGTGGACGGCCTTCGACAAGGCATCCTCCAGCGTATCCGACGGCGAGAGCAGCGAGAAGTCCGTCAGCATGATGTCGCGCATGTGCACTGTGTCCACCACGCTCTGAAACACTGCGCCCTGGTCCTCCATCTGCGCGCCGATGAAGATGAAGAAACCGGCCGTAGCCAGCCACAGGTTGGGCAGCAGGATGCCGAGCAGAATCGCGATCACGCCGATCATCAGGCCCAGTCCTGCCGCCGCCCGGGCAGCCTGCACGTGGCCCTGCACCCGCGTGAACTGGCTGCGCAGCACCCGTCCAGCATCCAGCGGATAAGCGGGAAGCAGATGCAGCACACCGAGGAATGCGTTCAGCCAGACGAAGGAGCGGATCAGGTGCGCCGGCGTGATCAGCGGCTGGAGCAGCAGGTTGAACTTCGGAGCGGCGCCCACAATTGTGAGCACGCACAGCGCGGCCATCGACAGGCTCACCAGCGGCCCCACGACCGCCATCTTGATCTGTACAGGAAGCTCGTTCGAGCGCTCGACACTCTCCGCATTTGCGAAGGACATCAACCCGCCGATCGGCAAGAGCAGCATGCTGCGAATCTGCAGCCCGTTATAGGCCGCCGCAATCGCCCGGCCAATCTCCCGGATCAGCACCGCGAAAAACAGTAGCATCCAGAGCATGAAGCCATGCCATTGCGGCATCTGCAGCACGCTCGCGTAGCCCATACATACACCGAGCAGCAGCAGGAAGAAGGTATGGATACGAATATCCATACCCCACCAGCGCCCTAGCGGAAATGACCAGCCACGCATCGCTTCATTGTATGCGAGCGCCGGTTGAACTCTCTGGAATGCATCAAGCCAAAGGCGCCCAAAGGCGCAATCGCCGCCGGACCGCCAGTCCGTGTTCTTCTGTCTCCATGCGTGTCATCGCCGGCACCTATCGCAGCCGCCCGCTCACCGCGCCGCGCGGCATGGCGACGCGCCCCACCAGCGATCGCCTGCGCGAAACAGTCTTCAACATCCTCGCCCCGCACATCGAAGGCGCGCGCTTCGCCGATCTCTACGCCGGCACGGGAGCCGTTGGCATCGAGGCGCTGAGCCGCGGTGCAGCAAATGTCACCTTCGTCGAGAGCGCCCCGCCGGCCATCGCCGCACTGCAGGCGAATCTCGCTGCCCTCAAAATCCGCGAAGGTTTTCAACTTGAACAGCGGAGCGTGTCGGTCGCTTTGCGAAACCTGGCCCGTCGCGATCCGCACTTCAACCTCATCTATCTCGATCCGCCCTGGGAAGACGGCACCGCCTACACGAAATCTCTCATGCTGCTGGCAGAATCCTCCGCCGCGCTTCTCGCGCCTGGGGCCATCGTGATCGCCGAACACGCCCGCCGTGGATCTGCCACCATAGCGGATACGTATGGCGCCTTGCACCGCTATCGCATTCTCGAACAGGGCGACGCCGCGCTCAGCTTCTACCAGCGAAAAGCGGACTAAAACTTCGGGCCGCCGATATGCCGCCCCGTTTCAAGGTCGACCACAAACTCCATCTCTGTATCGGTCCGCATATCCCAGCCCCAGCCGCGCAGCTCTGTCGCCGTCGCCTCGCCCAACCGCATACCCTCCCAGGAGAGCCGCGCCGTCTGCCATCGCCGCCCCGCCGCGCCCCACGCCTCGATCGCGTGAAAGCTTACGAAGACCAGCAGTCCTGCACCCGGAATCGGCCGCACCTCCGTCACCGGCCGGTATTCCAACTGCTGCCACCGCTCCGGCGCTTGGCTGTCGATCAGGTATCCATAGCCCCCCGCCACTGCGCATACCATGGCAGGATCGGGGCAGCTCCAGACGCCGGTCGGAACCGCCGGGCTGGCAAAGCCCAGCGCGCACGTGGCCAGGAAAGCCTCTCCCCCCGTCGGCCGCACCATCAGTTCCAGAGCGCCGCGTTCTACCTCCTCCACTTCCACGGGATACACGAAGTGTCGCCGCGGCAGGATCATGGGCCGCGCCGCCAGCACCTCCACTGTCCAATCCGCCGGAAAGCTCCGGTCTGTCATTGCCAACCCGCCACCACCATCCCCATCCTTATGCGAATCTAACAAGATCGCATCGCACAGGAGACCGCCAAACCATGCTCGCGCTCGTCCAGACCCTCTACACCGCAGAAGTCACAGCCAGGAATGGCCGGAACGGCCACGTCCGCAGCTCCGACGGCAGCGTCGATCTCGATCTCTCTGCCCCGCCCGCGCTCGGCGGCAGCGGCAAGCCGGGCGCCAATCCCGAACAGCTCTTCGCCGCCGGATATAGCGCCTGCTTCATTGGAGCCATGCAGTACCAGGCAATGCAGCAGAAGCTCCGTCCCGGCGACATCACCATCGATGCCAAGGTCTCCATCGGCCCCGCCGAGGGCGATAATGGCTTCACCCTCGCCGTGGCTCTCGATGTCCATGTCGCCGGCCTCGATCAGGCTGCCGCGGAAAAACTGGTCGCCGATGCCCACCGTACCTGCCCCTACTCCAATGCCACCCGCGGCAACATTCCGGTCAGGCTCACCGCCCACGGGGGTGTTTAGCGCCTCGAACTGACCGCTGAGCCCCGATCCTTCGCTCTTACCGGGAACCGCCCCGCAGCCCGGCACGTACCACCCTCTATGCCCGCCATTCTGATCGACTTAGCGGGCCGAGGGGAAGCCAGGTTGCATGCCGGGCAAGAACGCCACTGCGGTCAGGGTCATTCGGCGAGAAAATGCCGGCGGCGCAAGATCCGCCCCCTCAACGCTTACCCTGTTTCCGCTCTATGATGAAGACGCTCCGGGCGATTACGACCCTGAACCG
The DNA here is from genome assembly GCA_963758545.1 of uncultured Acidobacteriaceae bacterium. GTDB lineage: Bacteria > Acidobacteriota > Terriglobia > Terriglobales > Acidobacteriaceae > KBS-83. The sequence continues at coordinate 1,254,359 of CAVWVY010000004.1, forward strand.
CTGCTCTTCAGCGATAAGACGATGACCAGCAAGACCGCAACCCGCTTCCTCTACCTCGCCTTCGGTCTCTTCATTCTGGCGAGCATGACCTACTACGTCATGCAAACGACGGCGGTTTTTCAGGAGCTTGCGCATCGCGGCGAGCACGCCCGCATGCCTTTCCAGGTCGATACCGACCTGCTGACTCTCAACAACCTGCAAGGCGAAGCCATCGCCGCCGGCCTCAAGAATGGCGACCGCCTGCTGGAACTGCGCGGTCAGCACTACTACAGTCATCAGCAAATGACCGCGCTGCAGGGCGCCAGCAAGGACTTCCTGCACCCCGGCGATACTCTGCAGGTCCTCGTTCGCCACGCCGACGGCACTCTCCATCGGGCCATCATCCATACGGTCGGCCGTGGCCCCTCGCCGCCTCACTCCAATCCGGAGTGGACCATCCGCCTGCTGCTCGCCGTTCCGCCGCTCATATGTCTGCTTATCGGCTATTGGGTCGCGGCAGCCCGCATCCGTGATCCCAACGCGTGGCTTCTTCTCTTCCTGTTTGCTGCGCCCACTGTTATCTCTGACTCGCCCAACTGGTGGCCAGGTGCATGGGTAGTGTGGCTGGGCGCCTGGTACAACCTGCTGCAATACCTCATGAGCCCGGCCCTACTCCTCTTCGGTATTTACTTCCCGGAGCGCTGGCGCGCGGATCGCAAGGCCCCATGGGCGAAGTGGCTGATCCTGGTGCCAATGGCAGCGTGTTTTCTCGTCATTTGGACCACCTTCGCGATTGAGAACTTCGCAGCGCCCGAGCTCGGTCACTGGAGCGATCGCGCCAACCTCTGGTTCAACCGGTTGGTTAGCCCGATCAACCTCGCCTGCGTCCTCGTTTATGTTGTCGCCGTTCTGGACAAGCTGCGATCCGCCACCACCGCCGACGCCCGCCGACGTATGCAGGTGCTGACCGCAGGCTCCATCGTCGGCCTGGGCTCGCTGCTGGTAGTTTTCGTCCTGCTGCCGCACTTCGGGATTGCAGTGAACAAGCACCTTTGGATCACGCTTCCCGGCTACCTGCTCTTCTTCGCCGCCCCGTTATCCTTCGCCTACGTCGTCGTCGTCCAGCGCGCTCTGGATGTCCGCCTCCTGCTGCGCATGGGAACCAAATACGCGCTGGCCCGCTACACGCTGCTTGTCGCCGAGTTCGCGTTCGTCGCCCTCATCCTCATCCATTTCGTCTTCCCTCTTGTCCGCCACAAGGAAAATCTTCCGGTCGCCATCCCTGTCCTCATCCTCGTCGCCGCCGGGCTCATCAAGCTCTTCACCGCACATGACTCCATCAGCCACCGCATGCAGCGCTGGCTCGATCGCAAATTCTTCCGCGAGGCCTATGACGCCGAGCTGGTCCTGAGCGAGCTTTCCGATCAGGCGCGTCGCTTCACCGAGGCCAAGCCCCTCGTCGAAACCGTCACTCGCCGCATCTCGGAGGTCCTGCACGTTTCTTGTATCGCCGTGTATCTGCGTCAGGGCCGTAGCTTCGGCATCGAGCACTGCATGGGCCTCGGTGACGACGTGCCCAAGCGCTTTGAAGAAAGCTCCTCCACCGTCCGCAATCTGGCGCGTTCCAACCAGCCCGCCACGCTTTACCGCGAGAATCCTGACGGCTGGTTCCTTCTGTCCGACGATCGTGAGCGTCAGGCGCTCGACACCCTCGGCACCGAGCTGCTTCTTCCGCTCGCTGGACGCGATCGCCTGCTCGGCTTCATCAGTCTCGGCGCCAAGCGTTCGGAGGAGCCTTACACGCCCTCCGACCTGCGCCTGCTGCAGTCCGTCAGCACCCAGGCCGGCCTCGCGCTGGAGATCAGCGCGCTTGTCCACTCACTCGCGAGCGAGGCCGCCCGCCGCGAGCGCATCGACCGCGAAATCGAGATCGCCCGCGAGGTGCAGGAGCGCCTCTTCCCGCAGCAGCTTCCCACGCTCCCCGGCCACAGCATCCACGGCGCGTGCCGCCCGGCGCAGGGCGTAGGCGGCGACTACTACGACGTCCTCTCGCTCCACGACGGCTCACTCGGCCTGGCCATCGGCGATGTCTCCGGCAAGGGCATCTCGGCTGCCCTGCTCATGGCCAGCCTGCGCGCCTCTCTCCGCGGCATGACCATGGACGGCCCCGCCGACCTCGCCCTACTCATGTCGCGCGTCAACCGCCTGGTCTACGAATCCTCCGCGACCAACCGCTACGCCACCTTCTTCTTCGCCATCTACGAGCCGATCCAGCGCCTGCTGCGCTACGTCAACGCCGGCCACAACCCGCCTTACGTTCTGCGCAACAATGAGGTCCACCCGCTCGATGGCGGCGGTCCCGTCATCGGTCTGCTCCCTGACGCCTTGTACGAAGAATGCCGCCTGCTCCTCGAGCCCGGCGACCTGCTGCTCGCCTATACCGACGGCATCAGCGAAGCGCTCAACCTGCAGGATCAGGAATGGGGCGAGGAGCGCATGGTCGCCGCCGCCCGCGCCCACCTGCCGGAAAACGCCGGCACCATCCTGCGCCACATCGTGAACGAAGCCGACCGCTTCGCCGCCGCCGCTCCCCAGCACGACGACATGACCCTGCTGCTCATGAAGCTCGATCACGTGCCCCGGCTGGCCACCGCCTAACGCGCCAGTTGCGCTGCAGTGTGTCCGCATCACGACTAACCGGGGGTGCCCCATCCTGAGCGCAGCGATGGGTGGGAACCAGAAAAGCAGGACGAAACGGTTTAACCCGCCGCCTCCCCAACCACCGACCCCATTCGCCGCGCACCATCATTCCACCGCTTGCGCAGCCAGCGATTCATCGGCTCCGAATAGAAGCGCGCCACCACCTCGCCCAGCAGCCCGCCGAGAAGCAGAACCCCAAGGAAGAACAGCGGCACCGCCCACATCGGCTTCCCAGTCGTGACAAAGACTCCCGCCAGCACAATCACCACGAACATGTGCGTCAGATAAATCTCATAACTCCGCTGGCCCGCAAGCAGCAGGGGCGCCAGCACCCGTGGGCTGCGCCATCCCGTATGCGCGGCAACCGCAATCAGCATCGACGCCCCGATGCCAACCACGCTCATGTATAAGCCCGTGCGCTCCGGTAGCAACGTCTCCGCTGTGCGCGAGAACCCCAGGCAGAACACCAGCAGCGCGCCGCCCATGATCCCCACCCAGCGCAGCCATTTGCGCGAAAGCCCGCGCTCATGCAGCGCAATCGCCGTCAGGCATCCCATAGCGATCGCATCCATGCCGCCGAGATACGAATACTCTCGCCACACCGGGTTGCCATGCGTCAGCACCGACCGCCCGAACGGTCCCAGGACCACAAACACAAGCAGCAACGCGATCAGCAGCTTCCCGCGTCCGAACAATCGGCACACCCACGGAAATGCAAAGTAAAACGTCTCTTCCACCGAAAGCGACCACAAAATGTCCCAGCTACCCGGCAGGTATCCGCGCCGCGCCTCCAGCAGATTCACATGAAACGTAAGCGCGGCAACCAGTGCGCGTCCCAGGCCGCCGGTCTCCGGCCTCACCACGAAATGCGGCACATGCGCCAGGTGCAATACGCTCAGCACCACCAGCAATCCCACGAGTAGCGGCGCGATGCGCGCAATGCGCAACCGATAAAAATCCCCGATCGAAACTCGATCAAGGCTCTTCCATCGCCGCAGGCTCGTCGCCGTAATCAGAAAACCGGACACCGCAAAGAAAATCTGCACGCCCTGCTGCCCGTTCCACACCAGCGAGGACACCAGTTGCTTCGGTAGCCCGCGCGTGTAAGGAACATGCGCAAACAGCAGTTGCATGTTGACGTGGTTCATCAGCACGAAAAAGATTGCGAGGCCGCGCAGCAGATCAATGCCATCTACGCGATGCCAGCTCCGCTCCCCGTTCACTTCCGTCAACTGAGCCATGCCGCATTATGCAGTCCCTACATGGGCTAGCTGTTGCGGCAGCGGGTACCTGCGTTTTAAAACGCCGCAGCCGCCCGCTCCGCAACGCTCTTTACTCCCAGCCCAAGCGCCGCGCCCTCTTCCATCAGCGGAACAATCTTGTCGAACTCCGGCCCCGAGTGCGCGCCGGTCAGCACGATGCGTACCGGGTGGAACAGCTCCTTGCCCTTCGCCCCTGTCTCCGCCTTGACCTCGTTCATCAGCGCCTTGAAGCGCTCCGGCGTGATCGGTCCAGGCTCCGCCATCGCGCGCGCCGCAAACGCGCCGATCACGCGCTGCCCCACATCGCTCGACACGATCGCCGCATTCTCCGGATCGGATTTTGTCTTTGCTGAATCCAGTGCAAACACAAACGCAGCCTTCGCCGGCAACTGGTCCAGATGGTCCACGCCGGGCAGAAACGCCGTTACCAGCCGCTCAAACCAATCCGTAATCTCAGTAGTTGCCTTTTCTCGCGAGCCCAGGTATCCCGCCTGCTCAAAGTACGGCCACGCCAGCCGGGCTACGTCGGCAATCGGCCGCAGCTTCAGATAGTGCCGATTCAGCCAGTCCAGCTTCGCGATATCAAAGACCGCCGGCGAGGCTGTCACGCGTTCCAGTTTGAACTCCCGAACCAGCTCCTCCGGCGTAAACGTCTCGCGCGTGCCGCCTTCCGCGCCCCACCCCAGCAGAGCGAGATAGTTCATCAGCGCCTCCGGCAGATAGCCCATCTCGCGAAAGCTGGCAATCGAGGTTGCCCCGTGCCGCTTCGACAGTCGCTCGCGATCGCTGCCCAGGATGGTCGAAAGATGCGCGAACTCCGGCACCGTCCACCCGAAGGCCTCGTAGATCGCCACCTGCTTCGGCGTGTTCGATACGTGATCGTCGCCGCGGATCACGTGCGTGATCTCCATCAGCGCATCGTCTACCGCAACGACGTAGTTGTAAACCGGCATACCGCTCGAGCGCACCAGCACCGGATCGCTCACCGCCTCCGCAGGAAACTCCACTTCGCCGCGCACCAGGTCCATGAAGCGGATCGGGTGGTCCGGAATACGTAGTCGCACCGCATACAATTCCCCCGCCGCCGCACGCTTTCGCGAATCTTCCATCGAAATAGCCCGGCACCGTCCGCTGTACACCTGCGGCTGATGCGCCGCCGCAGCGACCGTACGCTCCGCCTCCAGTTGCTCCGGAGTGCAGAAGCACCGGTATGCCTTGCCTTCCGCCAGTAGCCGCTCGGTATGCTCGGCGTAAATCGGCAGCCGCTCGCTCTGCCGGTAAGGCCCGTGCAAGCCCCCCATCTGCGGCCCTTCCTCCCACGTCAGCCCCAGCCAGTGCAGATCCTCAATCAGCAGCGACTCATAGCGCGCCTCGGATCGCTCGACATCCGTGTCCTCGATGCGCAGGATCGCCACGCCGCCATTGTGCTGCGCAAACAGCCAGTTGTAGAGCGCCGTCCGCGCATTGCCCACATGCAGCATGCCGGTAGGCGAAGGCGCAAAGCGCACCCGTGGTTTTTTTTGAAGCTCGGTCGCAGCCATTCTCAATCGATGCTATCGCAGCGCACCGCACCGGCCGCTTTGCTTACAATAAGAAGGACACCCTAAGAGGAGAAACGCACCGATGGCCCACATGGTCCAGGATTCCCGTTATAAAAAAGAGATGGAAGGACTGGATGAGCCGCCCTTCGACTCCGATTTCGGCAACAAGGTCTACCACAACGTCTCCAAGCAAAGCTGGCAGGAGTGGGTCGAGCGCCAGAAGATGCTGCTGAACGAATACCGCCTCCAGCCCTGGACGCGCGAAGCCCAGGAGTTCCTCGTCGAGCAGATGGAGCAATTCTTCTTCGGCGAAGGCTCCGCCCTGCCCCAGGACTACATCCCGCCCGCCGTCTAGAGCGATCCACCGAATTCGTGATGCTCCCAGTCTGGTCGAAATGGCGAAGGCTGTGCCATCCAGTCGGAGCCGGAGCGACCTTCCGAAGGATGCTCTCCGAAAGCGTCGATGACGCGCAGCGACATCGAGCGTTCTGGCACCGCGCACAACGAGCGCTGGATAGACTCTGAGAGCAAGACCCCTGCCTCACCGTCGTCGGGACGTGGCTCAGCCTGGTAGAGCACTCGCTTGGGGTGCGAGGGGTCGGCAGTTCGAATCTGCCCGTCCCGACCAATTCCTTCCTAATTACAGGTACTTCGCTCAGGCGGTGAACCAACCTGCTGCGCAGTCACATGGGCGATAGTCCTATGGACCTTTTGCAGTTCAAAAGGTGCGCTAGGTTTGTTGCTGGATGTAAGGCGTCTGGCCAGATCAAGCAGTGCCGGTACGCTGCACGAATTTCTAGGTCATTAATCAGGGCGAGCGCGTCGAAACGAATCGAGTCATCATCTGAAAGCGCCCATTCAGCGAAAACCTGGTTTGCCAGGTGCTTGTCGGCATAGCGAGCCGCTTATACAGCCACGCAGCTTTTCAATCGTCACGCACGGTCTTTGAACAAAGCCCGTGGCGATCGGCGGCGAGCCGATACGATCCATTTCACGACGAAAGTCCTCGAGCGTCATTCTAAGCACTCTTCGTTTGCGGCCCAGCCGTCAAAGCTCCGCGCGTCCGCCCAAACATCCGCCGGAAAGCCTTCACCACCCAGCGCACCGCAAAGATCGCCACCGCGAGTCCAACTAGCGCAATCGTCGCACTCGCCCATGGATGCACCGTCACCAGCCAGCTCAGCCCCACGGCCGCCACATCTTCGGTCGTGCTCAGTGCAATATTCGACACCGGCTCCGGACTCGGGGTCACGGCAGCGCGCACCGCCGTCTTCGAGCCATGCGCCGCCAGCGCAATCGTCGAACCCACCGCGACCGCCAGCAACTGCATCGGCGGCGACAGGTGCGTAGTTGCGCCATAGGCCAGCAGCGCCGCCACCGGTATGCGCACAAAGGTGTGCAGCGCATTCCACACCATGTCGAAGCCCGGAATCTTGTCTGCGATAAACTCCGCCGCAAACAACGCCCCGCTCGCGCCGATCACCCACCAGTCGCCCAGCATCTCCAGGCCGCCCGGCAGCACCGCCCAGTGCAGCCGCGCCAGCACGCCCAGCGTCAACACGGTGGCATAGACATTGAGGCCCGCGGCAAAGCTTGCCGCAATCACCAGCGCCGCTATTGTGCTCGGTGAAAAGTGCATGACAGACCTCCGGTGGCACTACATATTACGCTTCGGGTGCCACGGAAGTTCACCGCCCCTACGGAGCCTTCAGCGATTTTGATATGACGCGCAACTCGTCGGAGACTTCTGCCCATCCACCACCACCCAGCCATTGTCCGCCGTGCGATGCGTCGAGCAGTGCACATCGTGAATGCCCGCCACAAACCGCGAGCCCTGATCGAAGAACGCCTGTCCATAGGCGTAGACTGCGGCGCCCTTCGGCGCCGTCACCACGCCGTCCAGATCGTCATTGATGACAACCTCAACCAGCTTCGATCCCACGCCCGGCAGATTGACTACCAGCGGCAGTATCTCGTGGCTCCCATGCCGGCCGCCGCGCTGCGTGCGCGACGGACTGATCGTCGTCCCGCACACCATCACGTTGTCCACGTCCTCTGTCGTTTGCTGCGCGAGCAGGTCTGCCAGCTTCTGGTTCACTTCAGGAGTGCAGCTCGCCGGCACCGCAACATCCCGCCCACCGGCCGATTCATTCGGCACACGAGCCGCTGCTGGCGTGGATGGTGATGAGGCCGACTTTGGCGACCGGTGATTGCCCAGCAGCCACAGCGCTATCAACACAACCACCAACACCAGCGAACTCGCAACATGCCTTGGACGCATGCCGAGCATCACACACGGATGTGAGCGATCTTGTCCAGCCGGTGAAACGTCCCCAACTTTATCTTCCGATTGTGTATGTTGATCGACAATGGGATCCGCAGCCACAGAAGCACAACATTGGATCGACCGCCTCAACCTCCAACCGCATCCGGAGGGCGGCTTTTTCCGCGAGACCTATCGCGCCGCGCTCAGCTTGCCGCAATCCGCACTTCCCGGGCACACGGGCGCCCGCGCAGCCTCTACCGCGATCTACTTTCTCCTCGCAGGCGACCAGTTCTCCGCCTTCCACCGCATCCGCTCGGATGAGCTCTGGCACTTCTACGCCGGCTCCGGCCTTATCGTCCACGTCATCCAGCCTGGCGGCGGCTACCGGCAGCTTCTGCTCGGCAGCAATGGCAATCAGGGCGAGCAGTTTCAGGCCGTAGTGCCCGCGGGCTGCTGGTTCGGATCTTCGCTACGTCAGCCCGAGACCTATGCGCTCGTCGGCTGCACCGTAGCCCCCGGCTTCGACTTCGCGGACTTTGAAATGGCAAAGCGCGAAGCGCTCGCCGCACAATACCCACAACACCGCAGCATCATCGCGCGCCTCACGCGCGCGTAACTCTGTCACCGTTCGCCTCACTCGCGAACAAGCAAATTTCTAATCGTGCGGCCAGCACTACTCCGCCCGCAGTGCCTCCACCGGATTGACTGACGCCGCGCGATGCGCCGGCAGATAGCTCGCCACCAGCGCCGCCACCGCAAGCAGCAGCGACACAGCGAGCAGCGTCGGCGCATCCCAGGCCTTCACTTCAAACAGCAGCTTGCCCATCAGCGACAATACCGCCACCGAACATCCCAGCCCCGCTGCCACACCCAACGCCGTCAGCCGCCCCGCCTCTTTCAGTACCAGCCCATAGATGGCGCCGCGCTGCGCGCCCAGCGCCATCCGCACCCCAATCTCTCGCGTCCGCTGTCCCACCGAGTACGCCACCACGCCATACAGCCCCACTACACCCAACAGCGCCGCCAGCACGGCAAAACTGCCTACCATCCAGGTAGCCGAGCGGTGCATATACGCTGACGGCGAATCCTGAATGCGCAGAGTCATTGTGGTCTGGTCGATGACACCCAGATCCGGATCGACTGAACGTACCGCCGCCGTCAGCGCCGGAAGCATCGCCACATCCGATCCTTTCGTGCGCACCACGGCCGAAACATAGTTGTCCGGGCTCTGATACATCGGGTAGTAAATCGCCGGCCACACATCCTCATCCAGTGGCCCTTCGCGAAATCCGTCCACCACTCCCACAATCGTCTTCATCGACTTCGCGTTCAGGTCCAGGTCGCCCACGCGTTTCCCTACGGGATCTGCATTGCCGAAATCGCGTCGCGCCATCGCCTTGTTGATGATCGCCACGCTCGAATGGTTCGCGTCATCACCCGCAGTGAACCCGCGCCCCCTCAGCAGCCTCGCGCCCAGCGTTTTGAAGTAGTCAGGAGTGACGTCGCGCTCCAGCACTTCGTTGTGCTCGCCGTGATATGGCCGGCCCTCGTATCGGATCCAGTCGGTATTGCCGTTCTGGTTCACCGGCAGAGTCGAAGTCAGCGCCGCCGACTCCACACCCGGCGTTGCATCCAATCGATCTACTACCGAGCGCGCCAGTCGCACCTGCTCCGGCGCCTTTCCATACACCGTATCCGATCCCGAAATCGTCAACGTCGCCAGATTTTCCGGATGGAAACCAAGCTCTACATGTAGCAGCCGGTACAGGCTCTTGCCCAGCAGGCCCGCGCCCACCAGCAGCACCATTGCAATCGCCAGCTCCGCCACCACCATGTTCGACCCCAGCCGCCGCCACAGGGTGCCCGCCGCCCCGCGACCGCCTTCACTCAAGCCGCCCTGCAGCTCCCGCGTAGGCAGCCGCAGCAGCGGCGTCACTGCAAACAGCACTGTTGCCATCGCAGCAATCGCCACCGTGAAGAGCACGATATGCAGATTCAGCCCGAGTCCATCCAAGAACGGCATGCTCGCCATCATCTCTTTCGGAATCAGCCGCAGCAGCGCCTGCATCACTCCCAGCGCCGCACAGGTGCCCAGCACACTCCCGATCAACGTCAATGCCAGCCCTTCCGTCGCGTACTGCCGCGCCAGCCGCAGCGGCGAGGCGCCCAGCGCGCCGCGCACTGCCATCTCGCGTCGCCGGCTTTCTGCACGCACCAGCAGCAGACTGGAGACATTCACGCAGGCAATCAGCAGCAGCAGCCCTGCCCCGGTCAGCAGCACCAGCAGGATCGGCCGCACCGGCCCCACAATCGCATCGCTCAGCGGGAGTATCGCCGCACCCTGATCATGGTTCGACCCCGGATACATGCGCTCCAGCTCTTTCGCAATCGCAGACATGGCTGCCTGCGCCTGTGCCACCGTCACTCCGTCCTTCAGCCGCCCCACGCCATACATGCTGTGGCAGCTCCGCCGCAGATCGCACTCGCTCTCGGCATGAAACGCCGTCCAGAATTCCGCATCGCCCCGCGGCGCAAAGCTGAACCCCTTGGGCAGCACGCCCACAATGGTGTACGGCATGCCGCCCAGCGACACCGCTTGTCCGATCACATCGCTGCGCCCGCCAAACCGGTGCTGCCACGTCGCATAACTCAGCATGGTTGTGCGCGGTCCACTCGGCAGGTCCTCGCCTTTATAGAAATCGCGCCCCATCAAGGGCGCAACGCCCAGCGTCTGGAAGAAGTTATCCGAGACGCGTGTCGACCGCACCGGCTCGGTCCCGCTCGCGGTTTTCAGCAGAAATCCATTGCGCTGGTAGCCCGCCAGCGACTGGAACACCTTGTTCATCCGTTTCCAGTCCACATAATCCGGATACGAGAGATTCGAATGCGCGTAAGACTCGCCGCTCTCATACACCGCCATCAGGCGGCTCGGCTGCTGGTATGGCAGCGGCTTGAGCAGCGCCGCATCTACAAAGGCAAAAAGCGCCACGCTGGCCGCAATGCCCAGCGTCAGGATTGCGATCGCCGTCACCGCGAATCCCGGATTCTTCGTCAGTTGCCGGAAGGCAAAGCGCAAATCCTGCAGCAGGTTCTCAATCAGCGGCAGCGTGTCGCGCTCGCGATACGCCTGCCGCGTCCGTTCCACGCCGCCCAGCTTCAAAATCGCCTTGCGCCGCGCCTCGCCGGGGCTCATCCCCGCGCGCTCGTTCTCCTCCGCCTGCATCTGGATGTGACTTTCGATCTCATCCGCCATCTCCTGCTCGCGAGAAGCATCCCGAGCAATGCCGCGCACCCGCCGCCACCACGCTCTCAGCTGCCTTCTTCATGCCGGCTCCTCTCCGGGCGCAAAGAATCGCGCCACAATCGCCGTCGCCTGCTCCCACTCGCGCGCCTCCTGCTCCAGCCGCTTCCGTCCGGCGCGCGTCAGCTTGTAGAACTTGGCCTTGCGATTGTTCTCCGAAGCGCCCCACTCCGACGCGATCGCGCCCTCCTGCTCCAGCTTCAGCAGCGCCGGATAAAGCGTGCCGTAGTTCAACGAAAGCAGGTCGCCGCTGGTCTGCTCGATGCGCCGCGCAATGCCATAGCCATGTATCGGCCCCATCGACTCGATGGTCTTCAACACCATCAGCGCCAGCGTTCCCTGCCACACATCCGCGCGGTCGCCCATGCAATCCCCTCCTATGTGTTGCCCATAGGGATCCTGCCACGTTTCCTATGGCATTGCAATAGGACTACGCGCGAAGCAATGGATCGGTTCCTTGCATCCCATTTTTTGTTGGAGAAGAACTACAAAAGGCGCCAGCCCAGGGTGTGCTCGCCAGTTACGTGGGTAGCCACTTGCGCGCAACGGAAAGCAGCTTGCGGGCATAGCCGCCTTTGATTTTGTAGGCGCGCTTCCAATTTGCCGTGCTCATGTAGTCCGTTGCATGCCGCCGCCAGATCGTCTTCTCCAGCGCCTCCGCATAAATGGGAAAGCAGGAGTGGAACTGGCGCCCGCCAATATCCCAGGGTTTAGGGCTGCCGACGAAATGGTACAGGCCAGGAAACTCGCGGGCGTATGCCAGCTCCGTCGTCGTGTAGAGAGGAATGTTGTACTTGGTATGAAGCGCATCGAAGCGCCCCGCCGAAACCGCGATCAGTCCCGTCTGATCGTATTCCTGGTGTTTACGGCAGAAATCGAGCGTCTCATGGCCAAGCTTTTGATCTCTCCAGGCCTTCAGATCAAACAGCATGACGCCGGAATTGAATGCTGGCGTATCGGCCGGAAGGCCGACCCTGGCGAAGAGCTCGCGCTCGATGTAGGTCCCGGTCACGCCAGCCGGCACAAATGCGGAAGCGTGGGACATACCGAGTTCGATCAATGGAGCGACGTCGATGGCCGATACGATGTCCGAGTCAAGATACAAAAGCCGGTCCGCGGGAATCAGCTCCGGCAGGAACAATCGGTAATAAGGCGTCCGGTTTCCATGGAATGGCCTTAAGCCTCCAAGCTCAGCGGCACTCGGTTCCTCGACAAACGTGGCCTTGTACGCCTTGCCGCTCATTTCCATGCTTCGCTGCAGCAGGTCCCGCCGCTTTAGGTCGAAGCCGTTCAACATGAAGTAGAAATCCAGCTCGACCGACGCGTGCTCGATCAGCGAGCACACGGCCGCGTGCAGCGGAGCCTCCATTATCAAATCCGTGCAGAGTGCGACCGCAAGCCTCACGCCGCGGTGCTCCTCGAAGCATCTCCGCGTTGGATGGTCACATTGCGTCGCCATTCCTTCAGACGCCGGCGCTTCGCCACCGTCAATCTCCGCCACGCCAGGGAGTACAAGAGACGCGCGCGTTCCGGATAACCCTTGCGCTCCCGCCAGGCACTCCGCAGCAGCCGCTGGCAGAACACAATGTTTCGCAAAACCGATTTGTGCTCCGAAAAGTAAGCGTCCTGGGCAGCCATCAGATTTTCAAAGCGGGCCAGCGATGTCGCACCTTCGCCCGCCATAATGGAGACATCGTGGTCCAGTTGCAATTCCCCCGCCAGCCACGCGCCATACTCATATTTCGACAGCATGTGGCAGACGTAGCGATCGGAAAAGTCCAGCCAGTAGTCCATGCTGTAACCGCCGATCCGCCGCAACGCCGAAACCCGGAGCAACATGCCCGAGTTCATAATGATGAGTTCATCGAAAATTGGCCCCTGGAAAATCGGCGCGGGATCTCTGGCGCCGCCCCAGCGCGACATCACCTTGGGTGACACCGACCAGCCGCGCATCAGCACCGTCGGTGCCACCGCTGCGATTCTCGGATCGGCTTCAAGCCGGCAGGCGTAATCCCGCATCGCCGGCACAAAGCCCGGCGGAATATTCGTGTCCTGGTCCAGCAGCAGCAGCCATGAGAAACCGCGCTGCTCTGCCAGCTCCATTGCGTAGTTGTAAGCTCCCGCCACCCCCACATTCTCGTCGCTGTGGCGGTATTCGACCTGAATGGGCAGCTCAGAAACCGATTGCGGAGCCGGCGAATTGTCCCAGATCAGGGTTGAGACATTTCGTTCCAAGTCCAGATCGCCGGCCATCCCGGAGCACAACGTTTGGATGGTTTGCGATTCCTGAAGAGGCGTCAGATAGCGCACCACCACGATCAGGATCTTCGAACCCATTCGCCGGATAGGAACCGGATTCTTTGTGACCGAAAAAGCACCTGCTGCGAGTTGGTCGCCTGAAGTGGCCAAGGGGAGATCCCGAGTATGTCCTAGCATGGCAACAAAGCCTCCGCTCAGCAAGTGCAATGTATTCAGCTGTTCGTATCCGGTGTTTTGCCGTTGGCGATATGCAACCGGCAAAGCCAGTCACAGGAACAACCTGCTAGATGCCCGCCATGATAGATGGGTCGTTTGTACGGTGAACGCTCAGCGCTTCGCTTCGCGTGCGAAACATAATCCTCTGAAAAACCAGCCACAGCGCCGCCGTGTTCGCCAGCAACGCCACAAATAAAACGAAATGCCGCGCAAAAGGGGCGAAGTATTCGCCGTACGCGAGAAGCGACGCGAGGATGACCAGCGCGGCAGGGAGCGCAAACGCCCAATCCACGCAACTCAGAACACAGAGGAATATCTCTGCTGGCAAAAAGTAGCGGTTGCCCATCTTCGGCATGAAATACGGCATGACCTGCACGCCGAATGCCGCGAGCGCCAGGGTATTGGTCGCGCTGCTGAATCTGGATTTCGATCCCCACAGCCCGAGCAGGAAAAAAAGCGCGACGGTCATCGCCAGGCCAATGGGCAAGCCGATGCGTGCACTCATGCCTGCCGCTTGCAGGACCGCCCACGGATTGCCAACGTCGATGGCGAGCACCGGGAACGCTACTGTCTGCGACCCCGGCTGAAGCAGGTAATCCCAAACGTGTGCGCCGTTCAGAACCGGTGGAATGAGAGCGATGATCCACCCCGCCGGCACCAGCAGCAGAGACTGCCAGCGAATACGGCGGCCCAGCACCATGGCGAAAAGAAAGGGCGCCAGGAAGACCGCCTGCAGCTTGAATGCAAGTGAGAATCCGAAGCAGAGCGTCGCCAGGGCGCCCTTATCCGCGATGATCGCCCACACGCTGAGGAGCAGAAAACTGGTGAAGACAATGTCGCACTGTCCCCAGACGGCGCCGTTCAGGATGATGGTAGGGCCGGCGAGGATGGTGAATGGGGCGACCAGCTGCGCAGTGGATGGTGCCTCGCTCCCGACGTGCCGCGTCAGTCGCCCCACAAGGAAATAAGCGACGACGGCGGCAAAGATGTCGAAGCAGAAGGAGATAAGTTTGATCTGCGTGACGCGGCTGAAGTGGCCATCGAGATACGAGGTGAGCGTCGTAAGCTCGTAATATGCCGGGAAGTACATGCCGACAGGTCGGCGCAGCGCATGCCAGCGGCCGTGCTCAATCAGGTAGGCCTGCCAGACGAGATAGGCCTCGCGCATGTCGAAGTTGTTATTGCCGAGCCTCCACAGCAGAATCCGCAATGTAAGCAGCGCCAGCGCGAGCACGGCAAGACCAACCAGCACCGACAGACGTCGCTTCCGGAACATAAATCGGTAGGGCGTCGGCACATCCGTCGCGTTCATCGAAAATGATTCTTCGGGAGATACATCCCGCATGTCACGGTCGATCAATGCCTGCTCACTCTCTCATGAATTCATGATCGGTCTACGCATTGCCCTGTCCCGTGATGATTGTCCCGTATGATTCTGACCGGGGTCAGCTCAGACGTTCCATCTCACTTTTCGCTTCGCGCGGCGCGCCTGGTACAACGCCAACGCCAGCGGCAGGCCGACGAATGTCCGCCGACGGCAGTTCCGGCAGCGAACCGGATATTGCAGCAGAGCCAGCCGCTCCAGGTCGGTCCATCGGAACCGCGAGAGCCGGAAGCTCGATGAGGAACACTCAACGCAAGTCACAGCCCAACTCCTTCTCCCCAATTTCTTTTTCTAGTGGCGCCCGTTACCAAGGAAATCCAAAGCAGGTGTTTGGATGTGGGAAAACACCGCATATTCACGCTACCATGATCGCCTGCCCTGCTTGAGGGGCAGCACCGACCATGGAGGGTTCTTATGGCCTGGGATGTCTCCTTCACCTGCGATATCTGCGGCAAAAAGAAGGGCGAAGCCAATCACTGGTGGATGCTTTCGTACGCCGACTGCCCCTGCGACGAAGACGATCAGTTGCCGCAGCGCTTCTCCGTCCTGCCCTGGAGCGTCGAGTCCAGCCGCAACCCTGAGATGCGCCACCTCTGCGGGAAAGGCTGCGCCATGCAGGCGCTGGAGCGCTTCATGACCCAGAAAGCCGCAATCGCCGAAACCGAGCCTGAAGACGACTTCTTCGCCAGCCGCACCTAGCTACCGTCGTCTCGACCGGAGCCGTGGCACGCAGCGTCACCGCGAAGCCGAGAGATTTCCTGTCCGCCTCTCGCATGACTACGAAACCAGGTGCCTGCCCTACGAGGCGTAGGAGGCTGCCCTTAGCCGCATGTTCCCCCTTCAAAAACTGGAATCGTCAAAGCGAGGAAAGCCGTGTTGCCTGCTCTCATGCACGGAACGGGCCTGCACCCCGACGACATCTTCATGCTCGCGTTGTTACCCGCCGGCGGGCACGTCACATCGGCTGTTGCCATTTCGCGATTGTGAATAGAACTCAGTCTCTCCACGATCGGAGATTTATGAACACTTAATGGCTCGTTGAAAGTACGTACGCATTACCTTGACAAGATTTTGTCTAAATACCGCAAATTCATTGCCGAGGGGAATTGCCGATGTTTTTCAAACGAATTTGCTCATTTACAGTTTTATTATTTGCATTTTCATGTGAATTTTTAGCCGGCTCTGCGGAAGCACAGAATATCCCACGATCCTCTCATGTCTGGGTGCTCACCGAAGAAAATCACAGCTTTGAAGACGTCGTCGGCAATTCTAAAATGCCGTACTACAACCAGCTCATCAAGCAATATGGGCTGGCCGCGCAGTTTTATTCCGACCAGCATAGTTCGCTTCCGGCGTTAATGTGGTACGTCGCCGGCGCCGCGGTTGAGACCGATAACAACACCGTCTCATGCAATCACAACAATGACAATATCGTCCGTGAATTGTTAAAGCACGGCTACACCTGGCGCTCTTATCAGGAGAACATGCCTTACGCCGGCTATCAGGGGCTCTTTGGCGGACCAAACAATGAATATGCTCGTCGGCACAATCCGCTCGTTGACTTTTCGGATGTCTGCCCGGGAACAGGCCAGGATAAGAACAGTGTTCCCTATTCACAAATGGCAACAGATTTTGCTCAGGACAACATAGCCAACTATGCCTACATCACTCCGGACTTACAGGAAGATGCTCACGACGGAACACCTGAGGAGGCAGATCAATGGCTTCAGGCAAATCTTCCAGACATTCTTGCCCGGCCAGAATTCAGTCCAGGAGGCGATGGCATTCTATTCATTGTCTGGGATGAAGGCACCCTGAATACAGACAACCGCTGCTCGGCCAGTGTCGCAAACGGGTGCGGCGGACGTGTTCCCAATCTCGTGATTGGTCCCCGGGTGAAAGCAGGCTATGAGTCGACCATCACCTATCACAACGAGAATCTGCTGAAGACGGTGTGTGTCGCTATGGGTCTGTCGACTTGCCCTGGTGCGGCGCAAAATGCTGCGCCCATGGCCGACTTTTTTACGGGCGGCGCTCAGAGTCAGTCGGATGGTGTCCTTATTTCAACCCCGGGAAACGGAGCTACTGTAGTGGGATCAGTTCATCTGATCGCTTCCGCATCGGAAAACCAGGCGGTCAGCCAGACACAGGTCTGGGATAACCATGTGAAGCTCGGGGTATACGGCACTCAGGTGGATGCGATCTATAACCTGGCGCCCGGGAGCCACAAAACCACGGTGCTCGATCTGGATTCCGCCTACAAAGTCATGCATCAGTCGGATGTCACTTATAACGTGCAACCGCTGGTCGATGGCCTGCAGATTATTTCACCCACTCCGGACGAGACCATCAGCCTGTCGACAGTGAATATTGTTGCCCACGCAAATGAATCCGTACCCATAAGCCAGATGCAGGTTTGGGACAACGGCGTCAAACTCGGCTGGTATGCGGGAGCGGACGTGAACCAATATTTCACTCTCTCGCCCGGATCTCATACCGTGACAGTTCTAGACCTCGATAGCAGCTACAACGTCATTCATCAATCGAGCGTCTCTTATTCCGTGCAATAGCGTCGTGCATGTTCCGGGCATGTGTACGAGGTTTTTTGGGACACTGAATTACCCGCCCGGAATTTCCCTCTCTTCAGTTAACCGATAAGTAATGCGGTAACAAATCCGGCCACGCACAGGCGGGTAACTTTGACGACATTTGTTGTTTAATGTTCCACGTGGAACACTCGACGATACTTGCCGAGGGTCTCGGGAAGTGCTTAATCGAAAAGTTCCGGCCCGCGCGAAGCCTTCGGCTCGCGCCGCGTGCCGCGCGCCGCTTCAGCCGCCCGCTTGCTGCCCGGCGCGGTCGAAAGCATCCCCAGAATCTCCTTCAATTCGGTGCGCAGCTTGCCCAGCTTGGGCGCGGACTTGCCCCCAGCCTCCGCGAGGTGCATCTGGCCGCTCTCCGCCGGTTTCCGGGCCTCGGCCTGGAAGTGCTGGCGTGCTCCCGGGATCGTGTAGCCCTCTTCGTACAGCAAGTGACGGATCCGCCGCGCCAGGTCGACCTCGCGTCGGCGGTAGAGCCGCTGCCCTGCGCCGCTCTTATTAGGCTTCAGTTGCGGAAATTCCGTCTCCCAGAAGCGCAGCACATAGGTCTCCACCCCGCATAGACGAGCCACCTCGCCAATACGGTAATAGAGCTTGTCCGGGATCTCTGGCAGCACCTGCCTCTTGTGGCGCCCCTGCCCATGCCGCTCGGCAGCCTTCTTCGCCGTCCTGGACGTGATCTTCGCCGCCGCTGTTGAGGTCTTACTCGTCATAAGCTCGCACGTAC
This sequence comes from uncultured Acidobacteriaceae bacterium, assembly GCA_963758545.1. Classification (GTDB taxonomy): domain Bacteria; phylum Acidobacteriota; class Terriglobia; order Terriglobales; family Acidobacteriaceae; genus KBS-83. The sequence continues at coordinate 1,272,594 of CAVWVY010000004.1, forward strand.
CACTAGGATGCAGGCAGTACGTTTCCCCGGCAGTATAGGCGCTCATTGCAATCGATAGCACTTTTTTCGTGGACTTTTCGCCGTTATGCCAGCAGGATTTCTCGGAACAAGCCTGTCGCTCATGGCGTATCTTGCTCTGCGGGGGAATTTCCATCATGCAGAATCGCGTAGCCGCTTTGCTCCTGGCTTTCGCTCTGCCGTTCGTGATCGCCGGCTGCTCCATCAATGTGGACAAGGGGAAGAACGGCGAGGACAAGAAGGTCAAGATCGATACGCCGCTGGGCAATATCCATGTGAACGCCGATAAGCCCTCCGCCAGCATCGGCATGGCAATCTACCCCGGCGCCACGCCGGCACCCGATCACGACGGCGACAAGGACGCCGACGTGCAGCTTGGCTTCGGCGAATGGAAGATGCGCGTCCAGGTGGCGCACTACAACACGGGCGACGAGCGGGACAAGGTGCTCACCTACTACCGCAAATCGCTGAGCCGTTACGGCGACGTGATCGAATGCAACGGCAACCAGCCGGTCGGCACCCCTGTAAAAACCTCGGAAGGACTGACCTGCGCGGAAGACGAGCATAACAATCACGTCAACCTGAACGACAGTGACCGCGGCCTGACGCTGCGCGCCGGCTCGAAGCGTCACCAGTACATCGTGGCCTTCGACAAGGACGATGCGGCCGCCGCCGGGCCTACAAAGTTCACGCTGATCGCTCTCGATCTTCCCGCTGAAACCTGGAAGAAGGACCGCCAAACCGACTAGATCCTCGGTTTGAGCAAATTGCTCCCGGCTCTTCCTTCCTGTAGCTTCAACAGTGCATGGTTACCCATTGCCACCGTTGCGGCAGCGTGCTCGAGGAGGATGCGGCCTTCTGCCCGCACTGTGCTGCGCCGCAGCTGCGTGTCGCGCCGCCGGAGGAGACGACAGAGCAGCCCGGCGGCCCCGTCCACACCTTCACACGCGACCGGCGCTCGATCGACTGGCGCAGCGTGATCCGGCTTGCCATCTGGACCGCGATTCCAGTGGGGCTCATCGCGCCATTCTTCTTTCCCATAGTGATCGCAGGGCCTGTCGTGCTTATCTCCCTGTATCAGAGACGCCGGCCGTCCTCTCCACTGGATGGGAAGGCAGGCTTCCGAATCGGCGGACTCATGGGCGTGCTGGCTGCTTATGTGTCGGCCTTCGGCCTCGCTGTCTGGCAGCTTTTTGAACGCTATTCGCTGCACCAGGGTTCGGCGATTGACGCGCAGTACGCTATGCAGGTGCAGCAGTCAGCGGAGACGACGCAGAGGATGGCCCAGGCCAATAGTCTGAATGCCCAGCAGGCCCACGCCATGCTGGATTTCTTCCTCTCCCCGGACGGCCGGGTGACGTATACGTTCTTCTATACGGCCGTGATGGCCTTCGGCATCATCGTGCTGGCCGGACTGGGCGGCATGCTGGGCGCGCGGCTGAGCCGTCGCACTGCATCGCATTCCTGAACCGGTTGCTCCGGCCTGCGGCCTGCCCGTATCATCGTCAGGAACCCGGCTGGAACCCTTACATATGACCGCAACCACGCCACAACTGCGCGAAAAACTCCGCATCATGTCGGCCTCGGAGATCGATCGCACGCTCGTCCGCCTGGCCCACGAGATTGTCGAGAAGAACTCCGGCGCAGATGGCCTTGGCCTGGTCGGGATCAAGCGCCGCGGTATTCCGCTGGCGCAGCGCCTGACTCGGCTGATCGCGAATATCGAGAAGCATCCGGTCGACAGCGGCATGCTGGACATCCGGTTCTATCGCGATGATCTCTCGACGCACGACGTACGTCCGATCGTGCAGCCGAGCGATATCGGCTTCGACGTGAATGCGCGCGACATTATTCTGGTCGACGACGTGCTCTACACCGGCCGCACCATCCGCGCCGCGCTCGACGCACTGTTCGACCACGGCCGCCCACGCCGCGTGCAGCTTCTCACCCTGATTGATCGCGGACATCGCGAGTTGCCGATTGAAGCAACCTTTGTCGGCCGCAAAGTGCAGACCACGTCGCGCGAAATTGTGGAGGTGAAACTCCATGAGGTCGACGGCGACGAGCAGGTGCTGCTGGTGGAGCGGATTGACTAGAGCAAACTTCGTTCCCGACTGGACCCCCATGTGGTGTTCTTTGACGGAGAAGCCGCGATGACAACCGTGTCGCACCCCCTGGAACTTCGCTCCAGCCGGCCTCCCGTTCCGTCGCGCCCCCGGTCGCTGCTTTCCACCGGTGATCTCTCGCTTTCCGATATCGCCGCACTTTTGAAAGCTGCCTCCTTTCTGGAGAAAGAAGACCCGCTGGAGCGAGCACATCGCCTGGCGAAGCGCCGTGTCGCGCTACTGTTCTACGAATCGAGCACACGCACGCGCACCTCCTTCGAGCTGGCGGCCAAGGGTCTTGGTGCGGATACCACGCTGGTCAGCGCGCTCTCCTCCAGCATCGAGAAGGGCGAAAGCCTGAAAGACACCGGCATCACCCTTCGCGCACTGGGCGCCGAGTGCATCATCCTGCGCCACCCCAACTCCGGTGCACCGTATCTGCTGGAACGCGTGACCGGGCTGCCGGTGCTGAACGCGGGCGATGGCATGCACGCGCATCCATCGCAGGCGTTGCTCGATCTGCGAACAATCCTGCATCGCCTGAGGCCGGAGCACACCAGCACAGGCATCGACGAGAGCACGCTTGCCGGCATCACCGTGCTGATCACCGGCGACATTCTGCATAGCCGGGTAGCGCGATCGAACGCGGAACTGCTGCCGCGGCTTGGCGCGCGCGTCATCCTGTGCGGGCCGGAGGCGCTGCTGCCGGAATCCGCGGCAGCCATCGGGCCGGGCATCGTTGTCGAGCGCAACTTTGAGCACGCGATGCGCAACGCACAGGTGGTGATGATGCTGCGCATCCAGAAAGAGCGGCTGGCGGGCCTGGAACTCGATCTCGCTGGCTACATCGCTCAGTACCAGTTACATGCCGCGCGGCTGGCACAGAACGCGCCGCGCGCGCTGGTGATGCATCCGGGGCCGATGATTCGTGGACTGGAGATCACGAGCGAAGTCGCCGACGGACCGCAGTCCGCGGTGGAGGAGCAGGTACGGCATGGCGTAGCTATACGGACCGCACTGATTGCGCGCGCGCTCGACGCGATGCCGGAGATTGGCGCATGAGCAAGATCTGGAACAAAGTTTTGATTCGGGGCGGCCATCTCATCGATCCTGCCAGTAAGATCGACGCGCAACGCGATCTGCTGATTGAGAACGGGCGCGTTGCCGACATTGCAGCGAAGCTCCATATAGATCCCGCAACCGTTGAGGTGATCGACGCAACCGGCCTTGTCGTCACGCCCGGTCTGGTGGATATCCATGTCCATTTGCGCGAGCCGGGCCAAAGCTACAAGGAAACCATCGCCACTGGCACTGCAGCGGCGGCGGCCGGCGGCTTTACCAGCGTTGCCGCGATGCCGAACACGGTTCCGGTGAACGATTCCGCCGACATTACGCGCTGGATGCAGGCACCGGAGCGAGGCGCAGAGGTGCGCGTCTACCCTATCGGCGCGGCGACGCTCGGCAGCATGGGTGAAGCGCTCGCGGACTATGCAGCCCTGCGCGATGCGGGCGCTGTGGCGGTAAGCGACGACGGCAAACCAATCCTGGGCGACGACACTATGCGCGCTGTGTTGCGGGCAGCGACCACCGCTGGGCTGCCCGTGATCCAGCACGCGGAAGATACGCGCATGACGGGTGGCTGCTCCATGAACGCCGGCGCATTCGCCTTCCGCCTGGGCCTGCGCGGCATGCCGATCGAGGCGGAAGCCGGCATCGTGGCGCGGGATATCGCGCTGCTGCGCGAGCTCCGGAACGACGGCGCGCACCTGCACGTCGCGCATCTCTCGACCAAGAAGGCGCTGGACCACGTGCGTGCGGCGCGAAAGAGCGGCCTGCACGTGACCTGCGAGGTGACGCCGCACCACTTCACGCTGACGGAAGAGGCCGTGGGCGAATACGACACCGATGCCAAGATGAATCCGCCGCTGCGCTCTGCCGAGGACCGCGACGCGATGATCGAAGGCTTGCTGGACGGCACCATCGACTGCATCGCCACCGATCATGCACCACACGCCGCGCACGAGAAGGAGCAGGAGTTTGAGCGAGCGCCCAACGGCATCACGGGACTGGAGACCTCGCTTGGCCTGAGCCTGTCTGTCCTGCACCGCCGGCACGGCATGCCGTTGGCGCAGGTGTTTGCGCTGCTGAGTGCGCGGCCAGCCGCGGTGCTGGGACTCGCCGCCGGGACCCTCGCCGTGGGCTCCCAAGCGGACGTGCTTCTTCTCTCACCCGAAACAGAGCAGCCCTTCTACGTGAACGAATCGCGGTCGCTCGCACGCAATACGCCGTTCGATGGCTGGTCGCTGCCGGGCCGCGTCCATCTCACGATGCACGCGGGACGCATTGTGTATGAAAACGTGCCTTTGGTTCAGCAACGGTAAGATGCATACATAGGAATCAACGCAAGCAGTCCTGCATTCGAGGTGTTCCCCTGAGTCGTCTGCCCGGTTTCGCGGTTCTGAGCGCTGTTCTGCTTTTCAGCTCCGCATCCTTTGCACAGCAGTCCGCGACGCCTTTCCTTCTTCCGCCGACCGAAGATCATCTTTCCGGCTCGGTTTATGTCTCGATGGATAGCTGGATTTATCCGGCGATGGAGCGGCTTTACTCGCTGGGCTATATCGACACCGCCTTTCTTGGTCTGCGCCCGTGGACGCGCCTGAGTTGCCTGCACATGCTGCAGCAGTCACAGGCGAAGATCTTCGATGCCTCCGCGGATTCGCCGGGCAATCAAGAGGCGCGACAGATCTTCGAATCGCTTGCGCACGAGCTGTGGGACAATCGCGACGCGCTCAATCCCGGACAGTTCAACGGCCATGCGGAGGTCGACCGCCTGTACGCGCGCGCGATGTACATCGGGGGCACACCGCTCAACGACTCATCGCATTTCGGCTCCACACTGATCAACGATTTCGGCCGCGCGTATGAAGGTGGCTTTAACGGATTGACCGGCTTCAGCGCGCGCGCCGAAGATGTTCGCCTTTCGCTGAAGGTTCGCGGCGAGTTCCAGCATGCACCGGGGCGCGGCGCGTATCCGCTGAGCGTTCGCCAGACCATCGCCGCGATGGACCAGGTCGCCCTGTTGCCACCGACACCGGTCGATACCACCAATGAATTCCGGCTGATCGACGCGAATCTTTCCCTGCATGTGTTGAATCATGAAATCTCGGTCGGCAAAAGTGAGGACTGGTGGGGACCGGGCGAGAGCGGCGCAATGGCGTGGAGCACGAACGCAGAACCCATCTACGCGTTGCGCATCAACCGCATCGAGCCGCTCTATATTCCGCTGCTCTCGAAGCTTGTCGGGCCGTTCCGCTATGAGGGACTCTTCGGCAGCCTGAAGGGGCACCGTTATCCTAACGCGCCGTGGGTGCATGCGCAGAAGATCAACTTCAAGCCGACACCGAACCTGGAATTCGGCTTCTCCCGTGTCGTGGTCTTTGCCGGTGAGGGCCATGTGCCGCTCACCTTTGGGTCATTCTGGCACAGCTTCACCAGCTTCCAGAACGTACCCGTCTCGGAGAAACTCTCCAGAAATGATCCGGGCGCGCGCCACGCCAGCTTTGATTTCAACTACAGGCTGCCCTTCCTGCGCAACTGGGTGACACTCTACTCCGACTCCATCATTCACGATGATGTATCGCCGGTGGATGCGCCGCGACATGCCGCGATCAATCCCGGTATCTACATCTCGCATTTTCCTGGTGCGCCGAAGTTGGACTTTCGCGTCGAAGCGGTCTCGACTGATCCTCCGACGTCACACAGCAACGGCGGCGGTTACATTTACTATGAGAGCGTCTACAAGGACGTTTACACCAACAAAGGCTACATGTTCGGCAACTGGATCGGGCGCGAGGGCAAGGGCGGCCAGGCGTGGCTGACGTATTGGCTATCACCGCAGGAACGCATCCAGTTCAGCTATCGGAATGCGAAATCGGCGAAGGACTTCGTTCCCGGCGGCACGACCCAGAACTTGATCGCGGCCAACGCTATCCTGCGCGTGAAGAAGGACGTCGAGTTAAATGCGCTGGCGCAGTACGAGCGCTGGAGTGTGCCGGTGCTGGCGCCGGGACAAAAGAGCGACTTTACCGCGCAGGTGCAGATGACCTGGTATCCGCACCTGCGCGCCGGGCGCTAATTTTTCAGCACCGGGCGAATATGCAACTCGCGCAGTTGCGTATCGGAGACAGGCGTTGGCGCATCGACCATCAGGTCGATTGCCTTTGCCGTCTTCGGGAATGCGATGACTTCGCGCAGGCTTGGCGCTCCGGCGAGGATCATCGCAATGCGGTCCAGCCCCAGCGCGATGCCGCCATGCGGCGGCGTGCCGTAGGTGAGCGCCTCGAGGAAGAAGCCGAAGCGTTCTTTCGCCTCCTCGTCCGTCATGCCGAGCGCCTGAAAGATCTGACGCTGCACATCCTGACGATGGATACGGATGGAGCCGGAGCCGAGTTCAAGCCCGTTCATCGCGATGTCGTAATACCGTGAGCGCACCGATGCCGGGTCGGAGACGAGCCGGTCCATATCCTCCTCGTGCGGGGAAGTAAAGGGGTGATGCGCCGGCATCCACTTGCCGGTTTCCTCATCATGCTCAAACATCGGGAAATCTGTGACCCAGATGGGACGGAACGCGAGCGAGCCGTCCGCATGCTTTTCGGTATGTCTTTCTGCAGAGGCCAGCACATTCTCCGTGACGGTGAAGGCCTGGTGCCGGTCCGCATATTTCCGTGCGAGCTCCACGCGGAGATTGCCCGCGGCGGAGTAGACGGCGATCTCCCGTTCGGAGAGACGTCCGCTGCTCTTGGTGTCGCTCAGCTTCAGATGCGTGGCAGCATCGCCGGCGACCAGCACGATAAGATCATCAGCGTCCGGCTTTACCAGCTCGCGGACTTTTGCTACGGCATCGGGGAAGCTCTTCTCCAGACGCTTGATGTCGTCGATCAGCTTTGCGCCTTTGCGCGCGTCAAACAGCGGGCGATTGTCGTCGCGCTCTTTGCGAGACAGCTCTCCTACTTTTGGAATGCGCACTGCGATCACCGGCAACGCAGGATCAATGGCCAGCGTGGTCAGATCGCTTTCGCTGAATGCGGATCGCAGATCGACGAGGCCGGGGAGGCGCAGGTCCGGTTTGTCGATACCGTACCGCCGCATTGCCTCGTCATAGGTGATTCTCGGAAACGGAATCGGCAGGTCGATGCCGGCGGCAGCAAAGGCGGACTTCAGGAATCCTTCCACCACCCCGAAGATCGTCTCCTGCTGCGGAAAGGTCATTTCCAGGTCGATCTGAGTGAACTCCGGCTGACGGTCGGCGCGCAGATCCTCATCGCGGAAGCAACGCACAATCTGGAAGTAGCGGTCGAAGCCGGAGATCATCAGGATCTGCTTGAATAACTGCGGCGACTGCGGCAGTGCGTAGAAGTGCGCGGGATGCACGCGGCTGGGCACCAGATAGTCGCGCGCGCCCTCCGGCGTGGAGCGCGTCATGAAGGGCGTCTCGATCTCGAGGAATCCCTGCGCTGCAAGATAGTTGCGAATGGCGAGCGCGACGCGATGACGCAGCGCGAAGTTCGCCTGCATCTCTGGCCGGCGCAGATCGAGGTAGCGGTACTGCAGGCGGACCTCTTCGTTGGCGATGGCTTCTTCCGCAGGCGAAAACGGGGGCACGCGCGAATCGTTCAGGACCAGCAGTTCACTGGCCGCCAGTTCCACCTCGCCGGTCGGCATCTTGGGGTTGATCGCGCTGGCATCGCGTTGGCGCAACTTGCCCTTGGCGGCCACGACATACTCGGGACGCACGTGCTCGGCCTTCGCGTGACCATCGGGCGTGAGGTCCTTATCGAGGACCACCTGCGTGATGCCGGTGCGGTCGCGGAGATCGAGGAAGATGAGATTGCCGTGATCGCGGCGGCGATTGACCCAGCCCATCAGCACGACATCTTTGCCGGCATCTCCGGCGCGAAGCTCACCGCAAGTATGGGTGCGCTGTAATGTTCCAAGAAAATCGAGCAATTGCGTGTCCTTGTATTTGTATCTGTCAGGATGTCTTGTTTATTTCAGATGCTCGCCCAGATCGGTCCAAGGCACCTTGGTCTGTCCGCCGGTGGCGAAGTCCTTTACGGTCAGGATACGGGACTTGGCCTCGTCTTCGCCCAAGATGACGATCTTGCGTGCCAGCTTGTCGGCGGTCTCGAAGGACTTTTTCAGGCGGAAGCTGCCGTCGCCTAGCTCGATGCGCAGTCCCGCGGCACGCAGCTCGCGCGCTAGGGCCAGCGCGGGCGCGTTCTGCGCTTCGCCCATGGGGGCAATATAAGCGTCTGCGATTGCTGAAACCCGCTTCGCATTTTCCGCTTCGACCTGCGCTTGCAGCGTCAGCACCAGGCGGTCTTCGCCTATGGCGAAGCCGATGCCGGGGGCACGGGGGCCTCCGATGGCTTCGGAGAGGCCATCGTAGCGGCCGCCGCCGAGCAGCGCGTTCTGCGCGCCCAGTCCGCCGTGCTGGAACTCGAAGGTGGTGCGCGTGTAGTAGTCCAGGCCGCGGACGAGGCGGTGATCGTGCTCGTAAGGCACACCGCAGGCGTCCAACGCGTCGCATACCTGCTGGAAGTGCGCGCGCGAGGCTTCGTCGAGCGAGTCCCAGATGCGCGGCAGCGTGGCGATGATCGGCTGGTCTTCGGGGTGCTTGCAATCGAGCACGCGCAGCGGATTGGTCTCCGCGCGGCGCTGGCAGTCGGTGCACATCTGGCCGACGACCGGCTGCAGCGCCTCGCGCAGCGTCGCGATGTAGCGTGGGCGATCGGCCGGGGTGCCGACGGAATTGATGAGCAGGCGCCATCCGGTGATGCCGAGCTCGTTGAGCAGGGTGGCGAGCATCTCCAGCACCTCGGCATCGCGCAGCGGCGACTCGGAGCCGGCGCTGGGCGGCCCGATGACCTCCGCGCCGATCTGGAAGAACTGGCGGTAGCGGCCCTTCTGCGGGCGCTCGCGGCGGAACTGCGGGCCGATGTAATAGAGCTTCTGCAGCAGGCCCTGCTCGCCGAGCTTGTGCTCGATGTAGGCGCGGACGACGCCGGCGGTGTTCTCCGGCCGCAAGGTGAGCGACTGCGCCTTCTCCGATTGGGCGCGCGCCTTGTCTTCCCAGGTGTACATCTCCTTGGAGACGATGTCGGTCTCCTCGCCCACGCCGCGGGCGAAGAGCGCCGTGTCCTCGAAGATGGGGGTGCGGATCTCGCCGAAGTTATAGCGGGCGAAGACGCGGCGCGCGGTGGCGTCGATGTGGTTCCACAGCTCGGTTTCCGGCGGCAGCAGGTCGCGGGTGCCGCGGACAGCTTTCATGATCTGACTCATAACAGATGCTTTCTAGTGTATCTGCCTAGAACGGGAGGCTAGAATGCTGGCCATGCTGCGTACGACTTCATGGCTTGTTCTTGCTGCTGCCTTTCTTGTTGTGAACGCGCATGCGGTCACGGTGAAACTCGGTGAGAGCGACGGTGCGCGCGTGCAGTTGGCGCTGCATCCCGGGCGATCTGCTGCGCATCGACCTGGCGGCGGAGCCGGTGACCGGCCGCACGTGGAGCGTCGCAGGGGCATGCGCCGGCGCAACTTGCCGAGTTAGGCACGGCGCAGCGCGTCTTTGGCGGACGCATGAGCAACGAGGGCACCAGCAGCTTTGCCTGGCGCGCGACCGGCGAAGGCGAGGGCGAGCTGACGCTGGTCTACGGCTCGTCAACGGCCCGGGCGGCGACTCCGGAGAAGACCATCACGATCCAGCTTACGGTGGCGGGCGAGCCGCTGGGGCCGGAGGAGGCGCATCCGCCGGTGGTGTCCGAGATGAAGGAGGTGGCCACCTATGATCGCACCACTCCATGCGGCGACTGCAGCGGGATCGCCGAGCATCTGGTGCTCTATCGTGCGCCGGACGAGACGCCGTTTGTGCTGCGGCGCACCTACAAGGACGCGCCCGGAGGCACGCTGACCAGCGTGATGACGGGCACGTGGACGACCGGCAAAGGCACGGCCGATCCGACGGCGACCATCTACACGCTGACCGCGAGCGCGGAGACTTCGATCTTCCGGCTGGAGGGCCAGCGGCTGGTTCCGCTGGATAAGCAGGAGATTCCGGTACCTTCGCCGCCGGGGATGGACACTTCCTTCCACAGGCTTGCTGAACCGTAAGCTGCATCCTTACCGCGGGCGAGGTCATCTGGTTGCGTATGGAATATCGACAGCTTGGCCGCTCCGGTTTGAAGGTCCCTGTGTTGTGCTTTGGCGTCGCCACATTTGGCGGCGGAAACGAGTTCTTCCGCGCGTGGGGCGCGACCGATGTCGAAGAGGCGAAGCGCCTCATCGGTCTGTGTCTCGATGCGGGCGTGAACTTCTTCGATACGGCAGACGGCTACTCGAACGGCCTGTCGGAAACGATCCTGGGAAAGGCGATCGAGGGCAAGCGGCACGATGTGCTGATCTCCACAAAAGGATTCTTCCCGACAGGCGAAGGACCGAACGCCGGTGGCAGTTCGCGCTATCACATCCTGGATGCGGTGAACGCCAGCCTGAAGCGGCTGGGCACCGATCACATCGACGTCTACCACATGCACGGCTTCGACGCGCTGACGCCGGTCGAAGAGACGCTTGACACGTTGAACACGCTGGTGCGCTCGGGCAAGGTTCGGTACATTGCGTGCTCGAATTTTTCGGGATGGCAGCTGATGAAGTCGCTGGCTGTGTCGGATCGATACGGGTGGGCCCGGTATGTGGCTTACCAGGGCTATTACTCGCTGGTGGGCCGCGAATACGAGTGGGAGCTGATGCCGCTGGCACTGGACCAGGGGGTGGGTACGCTGGTGTGGAGCCCGCTTGGCTGGGGACGGCTTACAGGCAAGGTTCGCCGCGGCCAGCCGCTGCCGGAAACGAGCCGGTTGCATAAGACTGCCGACCGGGGGCCGCAGGTCCCGGACGAATACCTCTACACCGTGGTCGATGCTCTGGACGCGGTGGCGAAAGAGACCGGGCGCAGCGTGCCGCAGGTGGCGCTCAACTGGCTGCTGCAAAGGCCGTCCATCTCAAGCGTCATCATCGGCGCGCGCAACGAGGAGCAGTTGAAGCAGAACCTGGCCGCGGCCGATTTCAAGCTCACCGAAGCCCAAGTTGCGAAGCTGGACAAGGCGAGTGCGCAGCCCGCGGCGTATCCGTACTGGTGGCACCGCGCCAACTACGCGGAGCGACACCCGGGACCGGTGCCGACGGCAAAGTAAGTCGGGGGGTACCCCCCTCCCGTCTGGACTGCGGCTGACTGCAAACCTAATATTATCTATAGTTTAGCGAAACGCGCCGACGGCTAAAATAGTCATTCCAAAGGAGTTACATCCTAAAATCGTCTTATCAAAGGACTTATAGGCCAGAGATGCCCTAATTGTTGTGCATACGCACATTCCGTGCGGCTAAGATCTTCATTGCAAATGGTTTATATAATAAATTCGTCATATTAAAGGACTTAGAGACATGAAAAAGCCACGGCTTGGGCCGTGGCTTTTGTGTTTGGTGTTGCTCCTATTCCTATTGTAGCGAGTTGGCGGAAATGATCGGTCACAAGTGGACTGGATTTTTGGGGCGGGTTCCTGAAATGGGAGCGGCGGTGAGTCAGCAATGATTGATGACGGCACCGATACACTACATCGATGGCAACGATGTACAACCCGTCCCACCGGGAAGAATTCTCTCGAATTATGTGGCCGGCCTTTGCGAGGCGGCCCGGAAGAAGATGAAGGCGAAGCCGATTGCGAAGGCTGCGGCTTAGGCCAGTGTCGAGCTCCGTATTCAAGGCGGTGGTGGAGATTCGTGGAATCAATCCATTTGTCTCCGTCAGTGCCTCCCGGCTGGAGCGGCTGAAACCGGGTTGGCGCAAGCCGCTTCCTGTGCTGGTGCGCATCAATGATCAGCCTAAAAATGCATGGCGCACGAACCTCATGCCGGCTGGTGACGGAGCATTCTATCTCTACCTGAATGGCGGAATGCGCGCCGAGACTGCAGTTTCTGTGGGGAGTGTAGTCAATGTGGAGCTTGCCTTCGATGCGAGCTATCGCAATGGACCCCAGCACCCTATGCCATCGTGGTTCTCAAGGGCTCTCCGTGAGAACGAGAAAGCCGGAAAGAATTGGGCGGCGCTTACACCGAGTCGAAAAAAAGAGGTGCTGCGCTATTTTGCTCAACTCAAATCGCCAGAAGCTCGTGCTCGAAATGTTTCCAAGGCGTTGCATGTGCTCTCGGGGCACACCGGCCGTTTTATGGCGCGCACATGGACGAATGGATCATAGAACATTGGTTGGTCGTCGCATGTCCAACACAGAGCATGCGACGACCGTCCTGTGTGAAAGCTACCTACGATTTGTGGAACATCACGGACATGGTCGAGGCTGAGGGCGCCGGGGTGACGTCTGTCTCCTTGACGGTCTTGCCGTTGGGGCTCAGGACGAAGGTGTTTTCCCGTCCCACTTTTCCGTCGCTGTCGCTATAGGTCACCTTGAGGGTGCGTGGCCCATCCTGCTTGATGGAGATGGTTCCTCTGCCGAACTTCTCCGGCGTGCCGTCCAGCTTGAGGGTGATTGGCTTGTCGTTGTCTGTTTCTTTGAAGTCGATGCTGTCGCCGTTGACCTTGATGGTGAGTACGCCGGTGTCCTGCGACTCGGTGAAGCTGGTTTCCTTCCAGACGACGGGTGAGCCGTTTCCGCCGGATACTTTCTTCGACAGGACGGTGATGGTGTAGGGATCTCCTTCCGGAGGCATGACGTTGACAGTCTGGGTCAGCTTCTTGCCATCGGGCGAGGTTTCTACCTTCACCTTGCTGACGGTTTTGCCGTCACGTGTGTTCTCCAGGTCATAGCCTGTGCCGTCTTTGGTGCAGGTGGTCACGGTGCCGTGGTAGGGCGCGTTGGGCTGCCCGTTGCAAACCACCTTGGGGTGGGCCTCGCCGCCGCGGGTGATGGTGTAGCCGTCGGCGTCCGTGGCAATGGACATGGTGGACCCGTCGTACTTGAGAGTGGAGCGATCGATCTTCCACGATCCGTTCCAGGGATTGCTTTGGGAATTGTCTTGCGCGATGCAGGGAAGAGTGAGGGCCGTAAAACACGCAAGAGCACAGATGCTCATGCCATATCGTTTCGTCATGATTCGCCTTCAAAGATGAGATTTTGGCCCGGGATGTGGGGGATTTGGGAGGGGGACTGATGATGGGCGCAATCCGGGTGGGCTGTCAAGGACAGACGCAGTCACGATTGCGTTTCACTCTTCACGCAACACCGAGGCAGGATCGGTGGAGGCGGCGCGGAGAGCGGGGCCCGCGCTGGCGATGACGGCGACGACGAGTACCAGCAGGATGATGGCGGCGTAGGTGACGGGGTCGGTGGGGGTGACGGCGTAGAGCATGCCCTGCAAGAGGCGGCTGGCGGCGAGGCCCATGGCCAGGCCGGCGAGGCAGCCGAGGGCGACGATACGGAGACCCTGGGTGAGCAGGTTGGCGACAACCTGCGGGCGAGTGGCGCCGATAGCGAGGCGGAGACCCATCTCACGGCGGCGCATGCGGCCGAGATAGCTGAGCGTGCCGTAGAGGCCGAGGCAGGCGAGCGAGATGGCTGTTCCGGCAAAGAAGGTGAGGACCGCGGTGCGGAGGCGGTTTTCGCTGAGCGAGTCGCTCAGGTGATCCTCGAGCGGGGAGACATCGAAGACCGAGCGCGACGGCTCAAGCTGATGGAGCTTGCGGCGGATGGTCTGGGAAAGGGCCATGGGATTGCCGTGGGTACGAACAAGAAAGACGGGTGAGGGCGTGGGAGCGGCAACACAGGGATAGACGGTGGGCGACGGCGCGTTGTTGAGGCCATCTTCGCGCGCATCCGCGACGATGCCACGAACGATTGCGGTAGGCATCATGACATCCTGTGCAACGGTGCGCAGATGGCTGCCGAGAGGCGATCCCTGCTGGAGGTAACGATTGACGAAGCTGCGATTGACGAGCACGGAGGGCACATCCTCATTTGCAGAACACTCCTGACCCTGTAGGACGGGGATGGCGAGGGTATGGAAGTAGCCGGCGGAGACGATGCGCGTGACTGCGAGGATCTTGTGTTGTTCGTCGTGCTCTCCGTCAGTGCGCATGAGTTCGATCTGCGGTTGACCGGGCATGCCGGGCAGCCAGACGGTGGTGGCCGCGCCTTCGACGCCGGGGACAGCGCGGATTGCATCGAGATCCGTGTCGATACGCTGGGTGAGGCGCTTCATGTCGCCTGTCTCGCCGTAGCTGCCGGTCAACTGCAGGGTGAGAACGTGCGAAGCGTCGAAGCCTGGGGAGACGCGTCCGAGCTCCCGAAAGCTGCGGAGGAGGAGTCCAGCGCCGACCAGCAGCGTAACTGCAAAAGCGACTTGTACGCCGACGAACAGCCATTGCAGGCCGCCGCGGGAGGAAACCTGTCCCCGGCTGGATTGGGCAAGGGTGCGGGCCAAATCGCCGCGGGTGCTGCGCAGGGCAGGATAGAGGCCGGAGAGCAGAGTGGCCGCGAGCGCGGCGGAGAAGGTGTAGAGCAACAGACGCCAGTCGAGCGCGATTTCCGCGGCGCGTGGCAACGCGGCGGCGAAGTGATGGAAGAGCTGGACGGCTGCAGCGGCAAGGGCAATGCCGAGGGCGGCACCGAGAACGGCGAGGAGAAGAACTTCACTGAGCAACTGCGTGACGACGGCGCGGCGCGATGCGCCGAGCGCGAAGCGGAGCGAGATTTCCCGCTCGCGGTCCGTGGTGCGGGCGAGCAGCAGCGCGGCGATGTTGACGCAGGCGATAAGCAGCAGGAGGGTGACCGCGCCATAGAGGAGCCAGAGGGAGTCGCCGATATCGCCGACGATCACGGACTTGAGCGGCAGCATCTGGATGCCGAGAGCGGCGTCGGTTTTGGGGAACTGAGCGCCGAGCTGACGCTGCACCGTGGAAAGATCGGCGAGGGCCTGCTGCTCCGTGACACCGGGCTTGAGACGGCCGACGACGTTATACCAGGTGGACTTGCGATCCTGCGCGACGGGATCGTCGGGCGGTGCGGGCGTGAAGAGATCGACATCGTGATCGGGAAAGCGAAAGGAAGCCGGCAGCACGCCAACGATGGAGTACGTGTGCTTGCCGAAGTGGAGTTGCCTGCCGATGACGCCAGGGTCGGCATGAAAATGACGACGCCAGAGGCGATCGCTGATGACCATCACGCTGGGCCCGCCGTAATGCTCCTCGGCGGGTGAGAAGTCGCGGCCAAGTGCCGGCGCTATGCCCCAGACTTCAAGAAAGCGCGGCGCAACGATGGCGTTGTCGAGCCGCTCGGGGAGTGGGCCGGAGGTCTCCGACTCGTCTTCCGTGTAGTAGCCGGTGATGGCCTGGAAGGTGTGGTTGAGGCGATTCCAGTCTTCCAGGCGCGTGGGCGCCGTGAAGGCCACCGGGGACTTGCCTTTGGTGTCGTACTGATGAATGGCCATGAGCTGATCGCCCTGAGGGAATGGAAGCGGGCGCAGAATGACAGCGTCGATGGCGGAGAAGACGGCGGTGTTGGCACCGATGCCGAGTGCGAGTGTGAGAATAACGGCTGCGGAAAGGCCGGGAGCTTTGCGGAGAAAGCGGAAGGCGGCGCGGGCATTGGCGCGGATGGCTTCGAGTAGGGCGGAGATGTGGACTTCGCGGATCTGCTGGGTGATCTGCTCGCGGCCGCCGAAGTCGATGCGCGCCTGGCGGCGGGCCTGTTCGGGAGAGAGACCCCGGGCCTCATAGTCGCGGGCGAGGGCGTCGATGTGGAAAGCGACTTCGCGGTTTAGATCGCTGTCGCGGTTGCGAGGTGTTGATGAGAACCATCGCATGGGATCACTCCTAGCGGGCGGTTTCTAGCACCAGCCCTATGGCTTCAGAGAGGCGGCGCCAGCTTGCCTCCTCTTCGGAGAGCTGTTTCCGGCCTTTGGCGGAGAGCTGGTAGAACTTCGCCTCGCGGCCATTTTCGGATTCGCCCCATTCGGCGCGGAGCCAGCCGCGCTTTTCCAGCCGATGGAGCGCGGGATAGAGCGAACCCTGCTGCACCTTGAGGACGTCGCGGGAGACCTGGCGAATGCGGAGCGAGATACCGTAGCCGTGAACGGGGCCGAGGGCGACGATCTTGAGGATGAGCATGTCGAGCGTGCCCTGGAGGAGGTCGGACCTATCGGGTTTGTCTTTTTCTGATTTTTCGGGTGGCATTGGCGGCTCTCTCTATGACGTCCTACATATAAACACCGGGATATGTAGGACGTCAAGGAGAGAGGCTCGCGATTAGAATGGCGGGCATGATTCGGAATCGATTGCTAAGAGCGCTCGGACTGGCGGTGGCATTGGGCTCGATGGCTGCGGCGTCGGCGAGCGCTGCGGATAAACCGCCCATCCCGCCACATGGGCCGGCGGAGGTGCTCTTTGACGGGCACGGTCTGGAGGCGTTCGACAGCTTCCTGAAGACGAAGGGGCTGAACTCCGATCCGGAGCATGTGTTCACGGTGGAGCATGGCGTGATCCACATCTCGGGCAAGGAGATGGGCTACCTGATCACGAAGGAGCCGTTCCACGATTACTACCTGCGCGCGGAGTTCAAGTGGGGCGAGGGCACGTATGGCGAGCGGGCGGGAAAGGCGCGGGACAGCGGCATCCTTTATAACGTCGAAGGCGAGCAGAAGGTGTGGCCACGGTCGATTGAGTTTCAGGTGTGCGAAGGCGGCACGGGCGACTTCTGGATGACGGATGGCGCGGCGCTGACCGGGCGCGATGGCAAGCGCGTGACTGGGCCGCCGGGAAGTGCTCTGCTGATTCCGCGCTTCGACAAGGCGCCTTGGCAAAATGTAGAAGGTTTTCGCTCGCCCACGGGCGAGGTGGAGAAGCCGCACGGCAAATGGAACGTGCTGGAGCTGGTGACCGAGGGCAACACGGTGCGGCAATATGTGAACGGCAAGCTGGTGAACGAGGGTACGGACCCGTTTCCGAACAAGGGCAAGATCCTGATCCAGTCCGAGGGCGCCGAGGTTTACTTCCGGAATATAAAATTGTATCCGCTTCAGTGACATTAGCCGATGACGACCTTTCCTGCCACGACTGCGCTGTTCCTGTTTCCCGCGATGCTGGTGCTGCTGGAAGCGGGACGGCGGCTGCGCAGGCGGCACGGCACCGCCGACAGCAGTAGCGCGATTGAAGGAGCGATCTTCGGGCTGTTCGGATTGTTGCTGGCGTTTACGTTTTCCGGAGCGATCTCGCGCTATGACAACCATCGCGTGCTACTGACCCAGGAGGTCAGCGAAATCGGTACGGCGTACCTGCGGCTGGATCTGCTGCCGCCGCAGTCGCAGCCGGAGCTGCGGCAGCTTTTCCGCGATTACACGACCTCGCGGCTGCATTTGTTCGACGCGGTGGGGCCGGAGATTTCGCCGGAGAGCGCGCGGCTGCAGCTCGCGATATGGCGGCGGTCGCTGGCAGCGGCTACCGCGCAGGGCGCCAATCCGGATGCCGTGAAGCTGCTGGTGCCCGCACTGAATGACATGATCGACATTACATCGACGCGGCAGAACGCCTTCAATATGCATCCGCCCGCAGTGGTGTATTGGCTGCTGTTTGCCTTCAGTTGCGGCAGCGCGTTGATGGCGGGCTACAGCATGAAGACCGGTCCGCGCGACTGGCTGTACATGATTACGCTGTCGGCTGCCGTGACGCTGACGGTGTACACGATCCTTGATGTCGAGTATCCGCGGCAGGGACTGATCCATCTGCGGCACATGGATCAGTCCCTGATCACACTGCGGGACTCGATGAAGTAGAGCGGCCGGAAAGAGTGTAAGCAGGCTATGAGTGATTCGGCCAGCAACCTTCGAGCGCACGCCCTAGAGCTGCGCCGCAAGCTGGTACACGATGGCGGGTTGGTGCTCGATATCAAGGCGGTTCCTCGCTCCCGTACAGCGGCGGTCTCCGACGCGATGGCGGATGGAGCGCTGAGGGTGAGGGTCACGGCCGCGCCGGAGAAGGGCCGCGCAAATGAAGAGGTCTGCGCGGTGCTTGCGGAATATCTCGACGTCCCGAAACGCAGCGTGGAAGTGATCTACGGCCGCGCCTCGACACGGAAGCGAGTGCGCATCACGCTATAGCCATTGCTGAGGGCGCCGCTGGATAGCGACGCCCTCGTGTTAGAAGGAAAGAAGCCGGTCGAAGAAAGCGCGATAGCGCCTGAAATTCTGACGCAGATCTTCGGTAGATACGTTCTGGCCGCGGCCTCCCTGGTTCTCCAGCTTTGCGCGCTCGTCAGCGAACTGATCGGAGATGCGCTTTACGACTGTGGCTACGAGAGCGTCGGCCTGTTCGACCGCGTGGCGCGGCTCGTCCACGAACGAGGTCTGAACCTGATCCCAGCGCGCGCGAAAGTCGCGCAGTTCTTCTTCATCGAAGAGGTGTGTGTCTTCCGGGCCAGCTTGCGAGGCTGAGGCCCGCGACGCCGGTTTTTGACTGGAGCGTGGGGGTGCGCCGGGCTGCGGCACTGCCGGCGGCGTATCGTCAATGGTCGAGCTCACGATCTCGCCGTCATAGGTGTCGTCGATGGCGCCGTCGCTCGTGTCATCGATTCCTGGTGTTGCAACGGATTGCGGTGGACGGCGGGTGGCCGGATCGATGGTTGCTTCGTCGATGGCATCGGTTCGATCGGTTCTGGCGGGCCCGACAGAGGCGCGCGTCTCGCGGGCTGCATCTGTTGTGGGAAATGGTTCTTCCTTACGAAGCGCGCTCATGAGCGACTCCTTTGCGTCTGCTGTTGATGGACTCGATCTTCGAAGGCTCATCCGGGACGAGGAGCTCATCGAAGAGAGAACGGTAGTGGACCATGGCCTGGCGCAGCTCTTCCGTGGTGGCGTGGCCATCGGCATGGCGCAGTACGATGTCGTGTGCGGCGCGATAGTTCTGCACCACGTCTGGATAGCTTACGGAAATGTCTGCAGCGCGCTGCTCGAAGTCGGTCATGGGATACCCGCGATCTATCATCACGCGGCTCACCAGGCGGTCTGCAGTGCCGACAGCGGCGGATGGGTCATCGACAAAGCGGCGCTGCACGGTGGCCCACTCCATTGCGTAGGCTTCGCGATCCACTGGGGTGAGGGTGCGAAGAGGGAATGTTTCGACGCGCTTTTCGCGCTCCACCAACGCCTCTTCGGCGCGGCGGGAATCACCACGCTGCTGGACAACGGTGCGGTCGTACTCCGAGCCGAAGCGCTGCTTGAGCTGGTTGCTTCGGCGGCGACGTGCGACCAGCGCCACTGCAATTGCTACGAGAATGGCGACGATAATGAGTGCGGGAACGACTATTCGAGTGTCCATCGTACTAAGCCTCTGCCAGTTCTGATGCAGCTATGTACTGCGAATGATGTCAGACGGGTGAGCACGGCATAGCGGCGGGCACATACTTCCAGCGCATGTGGTGCGACGTGCAGGAACGTCCGCTGGGGCGGATAGTTTTTACCTCAGATGTCGACGCCGGCGCGCGACGAGGGTGACCGCAATTGCGGCAAGCCAGGCGAGGGTAATGAGCGCGGGACCGATGATCCAACTAAGCATTCGGCACACTCCGCTGTAATTAGATGCGGTTCACGTGCGCCGCGATGTCAGGGGACGAAAAACCAGTTTGGTTCAGCGAGAGCCGGAAGTGCGTTTTAGCCGCCGGCGATGGCGCCGAGGACGATGAAGGGCTCGCGGCCGGAGAGGACCGGCCCGGGCAGCGGTGTATCCGGCGGATCGTGCGAGAGATCCTGCTCACAAGCGAAATAGCGGATGAAGGCGCGGCGCTTGAGCGTGTCGTGATCGCGGATGGTGCCGCAGAGCATGGGATAGCGCGCCTCCAGCGCATCGAGCGTGGAAGTGATGGTCACCGGAGCGGGAACGTCTACGTTGACCTCCGCGCCGCTGCGGGCGAGCGTGCGCAGGTGCGCGGGCAGTGCGATGCGGATTGTCACTGTCTCGATCACGTTTTCGGGGGTCACGAAAGCGTCTGCACCTCGACGGATAGGACCGCGGGCAGATCGCGCACGAGGGGCGCCCAGGTGTCGCCGGCATCCGCAGAGCCGTAGACCTGGCCGCCGGTGGTGCCGAAGTAGATGCCGCAGTCGTCCATGGTGTCGACGGCCATGGCATCGCGCAGGACGTTTACGAAGCAGTTGCTCTGCGGCAGGCCGTTGGTGAGGGCTTCCCACTCGTTGCCGCCGGTGCGGCTGCGATAGACGCGCAACTGGCCGTCCGGCGGGAAATGTTCGGCATCGCTTTTGATGGGGACGACGTAAATGGTTTCCGGGTCGTGGGCATGGACATCGATGACAAAGCCGAAGTCGGTGGGGAGGTTGCCGCTGATCTCGCGCCAGTTGTCGCCGGCGTCGTCGGAGCGCATGACATCCCAGTGCTTCTGCATGAAGAGCACGCCGGGGCGGGTCTTGTGCATGGCGATGCGGTGCACGCAGTGGCCGACCTCCGCGGTGGGGTTGGGGATGTACTTCGAGTAAAGGCCGCGGTTGATGGGCTTCCAGGATTTGCCACCGTCATCGGTACGAAATGCGCCGGCGGCGGAGATAGCGATGAACATGCGTTGGGGATCGCTGGGATCGAGCACGATGGTGTGCAGACACAGGCCGCCCGCACCGGGCTGCCAGCCCTTGGCGGTATCGTGCTCGCGCAGGCTGGGGAACTCTGCCCAGTTCTTGCCACCGTCCGTGGACTGGAAGATGGCGGCGTCTTCGACGCCGGCATAGACGGTGTCCGGATCGGTGAGTGAAGGCTCAATGTGCCAGACGCGCTTGAACTCGTAGGGGTGTGGGGTGCCGTCGTACCACTGATGCGTGCCGGGGGTGCCCTCGTAGGTAAACTTGTTGCCGACTGGCTCCCAGGTTTTGCCGCCGTCGTCGGAGCGCTGGATGACCTGGCCGGACCAGCCGCTGGTCTGCGAGGCATAAAGGCGGTTGGGATCCGCAGGTGAGCCCTTGAGGTGGTAGACCTCCCATCCGGCGAAGTGGGGACCGCTCACCTCCCACTTCTGGCGCTTGCCGTCTGAAGTGAGGATGAATGCGCCTTTATGGGTGCCGACGAGTACGCGTACCTTGCTCATGGAATTCCAATCTCCTGCGGGACTCTGTGCTGCAACACGATTCCTGCTCCCGGCTGCGAACAACACGAAACGTTAACAATCGCAGCGGTTCGCCTGCAACCGGTCTGTGACGGAATCCTGTGCGACGCCGGAAAAGGCTGATTCGCTCGGCACCTCTGCATTTTTTTCGAAACTGTAACGCTCCCGTGACGCGGCGATGTGGGAAGGCAACCTATTCCTTCTCTTGTCGGCTGAATGGCCGCAAGAGGAACAGTGATGCACAAAGCAATCGTAATCCCCGTGGCGGCACTGATGTGCGCTACGCAGATCCTGGCTCCCGTCGCTGTGCGCGCGGAGCACGACGGTTCCACTGCTACCCCGATCAAACATGTGGTGGTGATCTTCGGCGAGAACATCTCCTTTGATCACTACTTCGGCACCTACCCCTACGCACTCAATCCGGTCAACGAGCCGCGCTTTCTTGCCGCGCCGGGCACGCCTTCGGTGAACGGCTATACGGACGCTCTGCTGTTTCATAATCCGAACCTGTTGAACAAGGCGGGCAACGCGGGCGGGGCGAGCAATCCCT
Organism: uncultured Acidobacteriaceae bacterium; assembly: GCA_963758545.1. Classification (GTDB taxonomy): domain Bacteria; phylum Acidobacteriota; class Terriglobia; order Terriglobales; family Acidobacteriaceae; genus KBS-83. Next base: position 1,294,427 of record CAVWVY010000004.1, read on the forward strand.
TCCGGCTGGACCGCTCGCAGGCAGCGACCGCGGACCAGGACCACGACTACACGCCGGAGCAGCAGGCCTTCCACGGCGGGCTGATGGACGCGTTTCCGCAATACACGGGCACGCCTGGACCACCGCCAGGCGGGCAGACGACGAACGCCCTGGTGATGGGCTACTACGACGGCAACACCGTGACCGCGCTCTGGAACTACGCGCAGCGCTTTGCGATGAACGATAACTCGTACGACACGAACTTCGGGCCATCGACGCCGGGTGCGATCAACCTGATCTCGGGTCAGACCAATGGCGTGACGGACCAGTCGAATGCGGGCGGCGATGTGGTGGAAGACGGCCAGGGCGGCTACACGCTGATCAGCGACGCGGACCCGATTGGCGATGTGTGCTCGACCACGACCGGTGCATTGGTGCAGCTCTCGGGACAGAATATCGGCGATCTGCTGAGTGCGCATGGGGTGACGTGGGGCTTCTTCGAAGGCGGCTTCGATTTGACGAAGAAGAATCCGGACGGCACGCACGGGCTGCTCGCGCTCGCACACATCGGTGATCACGAACACCAAGAAGGCGGACTACATTCCGCATCACCAGCCGTTCCAGTACTACACGTCGACGGCAAACCCGAAGCACCTGCGGCCTTCCTCGGCTTGGTCGATCGGGCAGACGGACCAGGCGAATCATCAGTACGACAGCGATGATTTCTTCACGGCAGTCGAAGCGGGAAATTTTCCCGCGGTGAGCTTCCTGAAGGCGCCGGGCTACCAGGATGCGCACGCGGGCTACTCCGATCCGCTGGACGAGCAAGCGTTTGTCGTGAAGGTGATCAACTTCCTGCAGAAGCAGCGTGATTGGGGTTCGACCGCGGTGTTCATCAGCTACGACGATTCCGACGGCTGGTATGACCATCAGCTTGGCCAGATTGTGAACCAATCGACGACCGCGGCCGATGCGCTGACCGGGACGGGAGCCTGCGGCAATGGGACGGATTCCGCGCTACCCGGAATTTCGGGGCCGCACGCGCAGGGACGCTGCGGCTATGGTCCGCGGCTGCCGCTGCTGGTGATCTCGCCCTGGGCAAAGCAGAACTACGTAGACCACACGATGACCGATCAGACATCGATCATGCGGTTTATCGAGGACAACTGGCTGGAAGGGCAGCGGATCGGAAATGGCTCGTTTGACGCGATTGCCGGGACGGTGAACGGGATGTTCGACTTCTCGCAGCGGGGCGGCAATAACCGGCCGTTCTTCCTGGATGAGAACACGGGCGTGCCGACGAACGGTCCCGGACACGGCAGGTGGTAGATTGCTGAATCGCGAGCCACTGCCGGCTGTTTAACTTTTCTGAGGGTACCCGCACGCAGCGGGTATCCTCTTTTCTTTTGTGAGGACGATGAGCGACTTGTTTTCTTTGACGCGCCGCGATTTTTTGAGGAGCGGCACGATGGCGCTAGCCGGCGCCGGTATGGACCGGCCACATGCAGAAGATATTGGTGCGGATGCGCTTGATCCGGCGACGTTGACGCCGTTTGTCGATCCGCTGCCGGTGCCGCGCGTGATGAAGCCTGCGGGAATGCGGGCGAATCCGGAGCGCCCGCAACAACAGATTCCCTGCTACCGGATGGCCATGCGCGAGGTGCGGCAGAGAGTACATCGCGATCTGCCGCCGACGCGGATGTGGAGCTTTGAGGACAGCTTTCCTGGGCCGACGATCGAGGTGAAGAGCGGCGAGGGCGCGATTGTGGAGTGGGCGAATGAATTGCCGGCACGGCACTTTCTGCCCATCGATCACACGCTGCATGGAGCGGACAAGTCGCTGCCGGAGGTGCGGTCGGTGATCCATCTGCATGGGGGCAGAACGCCGGCGGCGAGCGATGGCTATCCGGAGGAATGGGTTGTGCCGGGCAAGCAGCAGAGGTGTGTTTATCCGTCGAAGCAGGACGCGGCGCTGCTGTTCTATCACGATCACACGATGGGGATTAACCGGCTGAATATCTATGCCGGGATGCAGGGGCTGTTCATCGTGCGCGATGCGCATGAGGCTGCGCTGAAGCTGCCATCGGGCAAGTATGAAGTGCCGCTGCTGCTTGCCGACCGGCTGCTGCAGCAAGGACGGCCAGCTTGTGTATCCGGTGTCGGAGCATCCGGAACGGCCGTGGGTGCCGGAGGTGTTTGGCAACGCGATCCTGGTGAATGGAAAGCTGCTGCCGTATCTCGATGTCGAACCGCGACGGTACCGGCTGCGCATCATGAACGGGTCGAATGGACGGTTTTATCGCTTGTCGCTGGCAAACAGAGCGGAGATGCATGTGATCGGGAATGACCAGGGATTGCTGAGCGCACCGGTTGCGGTGAAGCGCGTGCCGCTGGCTCCTGCGGAGCGCGTGGATGTCGTGGTGGATTTTGCGGCGATGGCGGGCTCGCGCGTGAACCTGGTGAGCGACTCGTTCGACATCATGGAGTTTCGCGTGGCGGCAAAAGGCACGACCGACACGAGCACACTGCCCGCGACGCTGCGCGCTGCCCTGCGGCTGGACCCGGCAACGGCGGTGCGGACGCGGCGGCTGACGCTGGATGAGCGGATGGATGACATTCAGCGGTCGATGGGCATGCTGCTGAACAACACGCCGTGGCACGCGCCGGTGACTGAGAAGCCCATATTGGGCACGACGGAGATTTGGGAGCTGGTGAACCTGACGGATGATTCGCATCCAATTCATCTGCATCTTGTGCGGTTACAGATCCTGGACCGGCGGCGATTCGACGCATTCGAGTTCCAGGCAAAGGGCACTTTGCGCTTTACCGGACCGGCGCAGCCGCCGGAGGCACATGAGGCGGGATGGAAGGATACGGTGCGCGCCGATCCCGGGATGGTGACGCGGATCATCGTGCCGTTTGAGGGCTATGCGGGGCGGTACGTGTGGCACTGCCACATCCTGGAGCATGAGGACAACGAGATGATGCGGCCTTATGAAGTGCTGCCGCGCGTGAAAGATTGATGCGATGATGTGGAAAACTCCGAGCAGCAGATTTGACAACAGCGCGCGAAATTTTCTATTGTTCGCCTGCTCTCTGATAACGCTATCTTAGAGCCGCGAAAATTCGCATCGAACGCTACCTGCAACCCTCCAACCCCCCTGAGGAGAGAGCATGTCCGCACCCCTGAGCACGTTGTCCCGCCGCACTTTTCTTGCCCTGACCGGCGCCGCTGCCGGCACCCGCGCGTTCCCCAGCTTTGGCGCAACTACCAGCTCGCATGGCGCTTCGACCGGCGTGCTGCCAACCTTCCCACGAGCACAGTTTCTGGATGCTGCGGATCTGACCGCGCTGACCGGCGACGAGCAGTGCCTGCTGGTGAGCTTGCAGGGGCAGGTGAACCGGCGAGCAGCCGCGGCTCTATCTCTACTGGGGCACGGACACGACCAACCAGACGTGGCTGAACACGATCAAGGTGCCGCATCGCGTGAGCACGGACCCATGGGAGTTTCTGGCGAAGTACCGCTCGGAGATTCGCGGCGCCGTGGTGTACGACGTGAATGTGCCGGACACGGTGAATGTGGCGACGGCAATTGCGGCGATGCGCGGCGGCGTGATCGCGACGGCGGACCTGGCGAAGGCGCATCAGTTGAATGTGATCGAGGACCTGACCGGGCAGTTCGCGAACGGCGTGGCTGCGTATCAGTGGGCTTTCGACAACCTCTGGCCGAAGATGCCGCAGCGCATCCTGACGGCGATCAGCCCCACGAATTCGGTGCAGGTGGCAAACGTGCAGTGGACCACGCTGCTGCAGGTGACGCAGCCGATCACCGACGGCTCGAACAAGGCGGTGTACACCGCGGACCTGACGCCGTTTCTGACCAGCGGCGGCGCGGTGTATGTGCGCTGGACGGACGCTTACACAAACGATGGCTGGGGACCGTCGGTGGATCAGGTAACGGTGACGGCGGACGGCAACGCGATTGCGTCCTTCCAGCCGGGGAGCTCGGGCGAAGCGCCGTACGTTTTCGATCTGGACAGCTCGCAGACGGCCAGCGGCTGGCGGTTCGCAGACGGCACGGAATACTTTATCTACAAATTCGTGCCTCCGGCAGGCACGAAAAAGCTGACACTCTCCTGCGAGATGTGGAATGAGTATGTCGTTTCTGCGACGAGCACGGCGCCGAGCGTGCAGCAAGGCAATCCGAACTTCCGCGACTATATCGTCGCCGCGCAAGCGCCGGTCTTCTGGCTCGATCCTGAGGACCCGACGCAGACGGCGCTATTCACCTCGATCCTGAAGCGCGCGCAACCGGATACGCCGTATCTGGGCTGGTTTCCGCAAGGCCACGAGCAGCCCGGTGTGGCGCTGTGCGGGCAGTATGCCTCGCCGGTGGTTGCGGCGGACTTCTACATCAACGGCTCGGTATTCGCGGGCGGCGCGCCGGCTCCCATCAGCTCGCGCATCACGCATCCGCCGGTGCCGAAGGTCGCAAACAAGATTTACCTGACGCTGACGATGGTGGAAGGCGACAACGCGCAGTACAACCAGCACCGCATGCGCGATATCTGGGACGATGCGGGACGCGGTTCGGTTCCGCTGAACTGGAGCATCAGCCCGTTTCTGTATGACATCGGGCCGGCAATTTTTGGTTACTACCAAAGCACGGCGACGGCAAATGATCTGCTGATGACGGGACCGTCAGGCGCGGGCTATACCTATCCGGCGGTGTGGCCTGCGGCGGCGCTTGAGGGCTACACGCAGCGCAGCAACGCGTACATGCAAGCCACCGGAATGGATACGCTGTTCGCTTACAACCGCAATGCCACGACCGATCTGCCGTTCACCGCATCGATTGTTGATCGCTATGAGCGCAATATTCCGGGGCTGCTGGGTATTGTGTACAACTACGAGTCGTCGAGCCAGGTCAGCTTTATCGATGGCATGCCGCTGGCCACGCTGATGGGCGTGAACGATCTGGCGAGCGGGCAGACGCAGCTTGCGGCGGTCGCGGCTGCGTGGGACGGCACGGCACCGTTGTTCGTGGCGGCGGGACTGGAATCTTGGAACATGACGCCGACGGACGCGAAGAATCTTGTGGCGTCACTGGGCGCGGATTTTCAGGTGGTGCGCGGGGATACGTTCTTCCAGATGCTGCGGGCTACGCAGAAGACGAGTTAGTTAGAGCATTTTTAGGCATAGATGTAGATCGTCAAACGATCTCGCTTGTGGCTTTTCTTAACGGAAAAGCCACGCCGAGTGAATCTGCGCAGACGAGAGTATTACCTAAAATGCTCTAGTCAGCGACGCGGAAGGCCTCCACCACCATGAAATCGGTCCAGGCCTTTCCGTCGTCGGACTTTTCGCCCCGCCAGGTGAAGTGGGACTCAGAGATATTGGTGTAGGTGGCGCGGGTATAGGCGTGTTCGGCCTGCGGTTCTTTGAAGACGTAAACGATTGAATGGCCGTCGAAGTGGACGCCGCCCAGTTCTTCCGGGCCGAGGTCGGTCCATGTACCGGTGAGCGCGTTGAGCCACTTGATGTTCCACTGCTGCCGCGCGGAGTCATAGGCGCGGAAGTTCATACCGAGGACGATGGTCTCTCCGGCGGGGAGGGCCATGCCGTACTCATCGGCGATGACATAGCCGTGGAGGATGTAGCGGCCAATCCATGCGGCTTCGTATTTTTGCGATTCGCCGTTGGCCAGCGTGATGGTTGCTTCACAGCGCCATCGACCGATGAGGAATGCGAATTGCGAGAGCGCCGCGGGCGCGTTCGGATTCGGCTTCCCGAAGCTGTTATCGATCTCGTCCATCATGATTCCCCGCCACGATTCCCCGCAGAGCGACAGCAATCACTCAAAATCGAGCTGCATCTGGTCCACGTAGCACCAGCCCCAGGTTTCGCCGGGCTCGATGGAGCGCATGATGGGATGCTTGGTGGTGTGGAAGTGCTTGGTCGCGTGCTTGTTCTTTGAGGAATCGCAGCAGCCGACGTGACCGCATTCCAGGCAGAGGCGCAGGTGGACCCATGTGTCGCCCATCTTCAGGCACTCTTCGCAACCGCGAGTGTGTGGCGCAACATCCTTTATCTGGTCGAGATGCGTGCAGCGCTTCATGGCTTCCCTCCTCGTGTAGAGATTACTCCGCGGCCGGTTTCCACTGCTTCTGCTCTTCCAGGTACGTGTTCGTGTAGTCGAGATAGTTGCGCGCGTACATCAGGATCTGCTCGCGGTCTTTGTCGCCCAGTTCGCGGCGCTGTTTGGCCGGAAGGCCGGCCCAGAGGGTGCGCGGCGGGACGATGGTTCCCTCCGGGATGAGCGCGCCGGCGGCGATGATGGAGCCTTCGCCGATGCGCGCGCCGTTGAGGATGACGGCGCCCATGCCGATGAGGCAGGTGTCCTCGATGACGCAGCCGTGCACGGTGGCGTTGTGGCCGATGGTGACCCAGTCGCCGACGATGACCGGCCACTTGTAGCGCATGCCGTGGAGCACGGCGCAGTCCTGCACGTTGGAGTTGGCGCCCAGCCGGATGGAGTGCACATCGCCACGGAGCACGGCGTTCATCCACACGCTGGCGTGCTCGCCGAGAGTGACATCGCCAAGCACCTGGGCGGAGATATCGACGTAGCAGGATGGCGGGATGACGGGCGTGTGACCGAGATAGGTGCGGATCATATGTCTAGTGTATTGCTGGCCAACAGCGGGCCAGTCCGCTGGCAGTTGGGGGCGTTTTTCACATTGTAGTTGTCTCCACTGCCGGTCGAGCGAGCTCGCGCTGCTACCATAAATAGAGAGACTGCACGGCCGCGGATTTGTTGTTTTGATCCGGCACTCCAATCGAAGGAGCTTCCCCAAGATGCCGCAGCGCGGCGTTCTCACCCTGGCATTCGGAAAGCCGGTTTTCCTGGAGCTGGCGAAGGCGCTTGCGCGGTCGCTCAGGCTGCATGATCCGGATGTGCCGCGCGCCGTGGTGACGGATTCCAATGATCTCGAACTATTGAGCCTGTTCGACATCAAAGTCGATCACAATCCGGCGTACGGGTCGGATGTCGGACAGAAGCTTTTTCTCGATCTTTACAGCCCGTTTGACGAGACGCTTTTCATCGACAGCGACTGTCTGGTCGTGCGCAAGCTAGATCCCTTCTGGACGGCGTTCCGCGATAACGACTTCGGGGCATGCGGGCGGAGGATTCTGCGCGCGGGCGAGAAAGACGAGTTTGTGGATGTCGATCGCGTGCTGACGCACTTCGAGCTGAGCGGCCTGCCAAAGTTCAACGGCGGCATCTATTACTTCAAGAAGAATGCCGGAGCGGCGGCGGTTTTTGAGACGGCACGGAGTTTGATTGATCGCGCCGGCGAGCTGGGTTTCCGGACCTTCCGGGGCGGCGGCCTAGCCGATGAGGCCTTGTATTCGGTGGCGATGGCGTTGCACAAGGTCCCGCTCACGGACATGGCGCCCGGCGGGATGTGGACGCCGCTGAACGCGACCGGCCCGCTGGTGATCGACACCATTCGCGGCGAGTGCCATTTCGCGAAAGCCGGAGAGCCGGTAAAGCCGGAGATCATGCACTTCACCAGCATGACGGACAGCTTCGTGTACCTGCGCGAGTGCCGCAGGCTGGAGAAGCTGGAAGGCTCGCAGGGTCAGTTATCCGGAGCTGAGCTGATGAAACTGCGGATGACCTCCAGTCAACTGCGGCTGAGCGGGACAGCGAAACGACTCCTACGCAAGGTCGGCAAGCTGGCGGCAAAGCGTGCCGCGGTCGCACAATAGGCCAAAAGTACAGATTGCCATCGTGGTGACACGAAGCATCCTGCTTGCAGATGCTTACGGCGCGAGCAACAAATCCCACCCCATAGGCAGATTCCGAGCGCTTGCGGGCGGCAGAGAGCGCTCGAAGGCGCATAGGACGGACAGCCAAATGGCCAGGAAGCGACTTCTGGACTAAACTACCCACGTTCTATGCAGGATCGTTGAACGCCTATCAAAAATTGTCTAACCTGAGCAAACTCTCGCGACTGGCATTCCCGATAGTGCTCATCGCGCTACTGATGGCGACGACCGTCGGTGTGGTTTGGCATCAACATGCCACGGCTTCCCCCGATACCTGCCCGATCTGCCATTTGAGTCATCAAGCCATCGAGCCGGCGCCGGCGAGCGCTCGGGTCTGCGCTTTGATACCGACAGGATCTACGCCGGAGCCATATCACCATCGCTCTACCCCCGGTCCTATCGCACGATACATTCCCGCGCGCGCCCCGCCCGCATAGCCATCGCGTCCTTCTACGTGCCGCCTGTCGCACGCCAATCCGTGTAACTGCCCTCCTGATTACGAAGGCTCGCCATGCGTTCACAACGTTTGCGTTTTCCAGTTTTGTTCGGCGCAGTGTTTTTCCTTGAGCTCGCTGTCGCGCAGTCCCCCCCTCCTCAACACGCGCCTGCCCCACAGGCGCAGACGCTTGCCCAGAAGCCGGGATCTGTCACCATCACGCTTGAAGACGCAGTTCGGATGGCGCTTGAACACAACCACAACCTGCTGGCGGCACGCACCACGATCCAGCAAAGCGAAGCCGAGGAGACTACAGCAAATCTGCGGCCGAATCCGGTGCTGCTGGGTGATTCGCAGTTCCTTCCGGTCTTCTCGCCGAGCCAGTTCAGCTCGGACTACATCGACAACACGGCGCAGTTCGACCTGGGCATCAGCTATCTTTTTGAGCGCGGGAAGAAGCGGCAACACCGCCTGCAGGCAGCGAGGGACCAGACCGCCGTGACGCGCTCGCAGGTGGCCGACAACGAGCGCAGCCTTACCTTCAGCGTTGCCTCGCAATTCATCAACGTCGAGCTCGCCGAATCGACCCTGGCGTTGGCCAACGAGGACCTGAAGAGCTTCCAGAACACGGTCGACATCGGTGAAGCACGCTACAAAGCAGGCGATATCAGCGAAGACGATCTGCTCAAGATCAAGCTGCAGTTGCTTCTATTCCAGACAGATGTCTCCGCAGCGCGGCTTGCCCGGGTGCAGGGGCTCTCCGATCTGCGGCAATTGCTTGGATATGAATCGATCAGCGCGGACTACGACGTAGCCGGCACCTTTGACTATCAGCCGGTCAAGGGAAACCTGGAAGATTTTCAGGCAAAAGCATTGCAGACCAGGCCGGATCTGCGGGCCGCGCAGCAGGGGGTCACGGCCGCGAACAGTCAATATCAGCTACAGAAGGCCATCGCGAAAAAAGACGTCACTGCGCAAATCAGCTACACACACCTGACTGACATCAACAACGTCTCGCTCTTCGGGCAGATACCGCTGTCGATCTTCGACCGCAACCAGGGAGAGATCGCACGTACCGGCTTCGCCATTAGCCAGGCGCAGGAGCAGGAGAAGTTCGCGAGCGGCCAGGTGCTGACGGATGTACGCGACGCCTTTGAAAATATGCGCTCGAATGATCAGATCGTCGGCCTTTATCGCTCCGGTTATCTTGACCAGGCCCAGCAGTCCCGCGACATCAGTGAATATTCCTACAGGCATGGTGCTGCAAGCCTGCTTGATTATCTCGATGCGGAGCGAAGTTATCGGGCTACCGAGCTGGCGTACCGCCAGGCGCTCGCTTCCTACCTGATTGCACTCGAACAGCTTCGCGAAGCAGTGGGAACCAGGAGCCTGCCATGACCGCTACGCCGATGAACCGCCGCAGACGCAGACTGCAAAGCGCGACGGCGCTCGCCTTCGTATGTGTCCTCACGGCCTGCAGCTCGAAGGACCGCGAGCACGCGAACAAGATGACGTCCTTCTCCGCGACCGCCTCGACTTCTGCGATTCCTCAGCTCTTCACGATTCCGGAAGATCAGATGTCGCATGTGCAGGTGGTCACGGTCGAGCCCACCCGGCTGACGCGCACACTTCGGCTTACTGGCGCCGTTGCTTATAACGCCTTCAAGACCACGCCTGTCATCACGCAGGTCGGCGGACCAGTCAGCCGAATTCTGGTGGTGCCCGGACAACAGGTGAAGGTCGGCCAGCCGATGCTGGAGGTGAGCAGTCCTGACTACTCGCAGTTGCTGGACGCCTATTTGAAGGCCGCCGACTCCTATCGCTTAGCCGATAAAAACTACACGCGCGAGCAGGACCTGTACCAGCACCATGCGGTCGCCCAGCGCGATCTGGAACAGGCCGAATCAGACCGCAACCAGGCACGGGCAGACTTGAACGCGGCGGAACAGGGAATGAAAATTCTCGGCATCAAAAATCCGTCCGAGCTTGCGAAGACTGCTACCTCAGCCCAGATTCCCGTGCTTGCTCCGATCAGTGGCGAGGTGGTGGAGCGCCTGGTGTCACCGGGCCAGGTAGTGCAGGCGGGCCAGACGCAGGCTTTTACGATCTCCGATCTGAGCACCGTCTGGGTGCTTGCCAACGTATATCAGTCGGACCTCGCCGTGGTGCGCAGCGGAGACGATGTGAGTGTGCAGACGGATGCGTATCCGGGCACATTTCACGGAAGAATCTCCTACGTGTCGCCGGCTCTCGATCCGAACACCAGAACACTGCAGGCACGCATCGTCGTGGATAATCCGGGCGGGAAATTAAAGAGGGATATGTACTGCACCGTCACTGTGACGGCGGGGTCTATCTCCAATGCCATTGCCGTGCCGGACTCATCCATTCTGCGCGACGACAACAATCAACCCTTTGTGTATGTCGCGAGCGGCGCGAATCAGTTTGGCAGGCGCGATGTGGAAATCGGCCAAAGCGAAAACGGCCAGACGCAGATACTGAAGGGCATTTCCGTTGGAGAGCGAGTTGTGGGCGACGGCAGCCTGTTTCTTCAGTTTGCTAATTCGCTGCAGCACTGAGGGAGGCCGTTTCGCATGATTCATCACATCGTCCAGTTCGCGCTGCGGCAACGGATGCTGATCCTGCTGCTGACCGTATTCATCGTCATCGGCGGCGCGATCTCGTTCCACCACATGCCGGTGGATGCTTACCCCGATCTCGCTCCGCCGATGGTGGAAGTGATTACGCAATGGCCGGGACACGCCGCAGAAGAAGTTGAGCGTCTGGTGACCATCCCGACCGAAGTCGAGATGAACGGCGTCCCGAAGATGGCCGTGATGCGATCCATATCTCTCTACGGGCTTTCGGATGTCCGCATGACATTTGACGAAGGCACGGATGATTACTTCGCGCGCCAGCAAGTCTTCGAGCGCTTGAGCGGAGTGACCTATCCCTCCGGAGTCACTCCAACGCTGGCGCCACTCGCCAGTCCGTCCGGGCTGGTCTATCGATATGTCATCGATAGCCCCGATCGCACGCCGCAGGAGCTGAAGGTTTACGAAGACTGGGTGATCGAGCGCGAATACAAACAGGTGCCGGGCGTTGCCGATGATTCGGGTTTCGGCGGCACCGTCATGCAGTATCAGGTGCTGCTCGACCCAGCCAGGCTCTATGCCTACCACATCACCGTGCCCACCGTATTGCAGCAGCTCTCCGTCAACAACTCCAATGCCGGAGGCGGCTTCTATTCGCAAGGCGGCCAGTTCTATTATGTTCGCGGCCTTGGCCTGGTTCGGGATACCGCGGATATCGGCGACGTCATTGTGGGCACGCAGAATGGAGTGCCGATTCGTATCCGCGATATCGGCGACGTGACCATCGGGCACGCTCCGCGCCTGGGCGAATTCGGCTTTAACAAAACCGATGATGCCGTTGAGGGCGTCATCATGATGCGGCGCGGCGAGCAGACGCAAAATGTTCTGAAGGGCGTCGAAGCCAAGACTCAGCAGCTCAACCAAAGCATCCTGCCGGCGGACATAAAGATACGTCCCTACTATGACCGCAGCGATCTGGTTCAGCTCACCATCGATACGGTCGAGCACAACATGCTGCTGGGCATGGCCCTGGTGCTTATCGTCCTGATGGCGTTTCTGGTGAGCATGCGCGCCGCTGTTATTGTGGCGCTCACCATTCCTCTGTCGCTGCTGTTTTCGTTCATCTTCCTGCATGCGCGCGGAGTCGCGGCCAATCTGCTGTCCATCGGAGCTATCGACTTTGGCATTCTCATCGACGGCACGCTGGTGATGGTGGAGAACGTCTTCCGCGAGCTGGGCGCGCGCGAAGGCCAGAGTTACAACCTGGAACAGGTAATCCTGGCGGCGGCGAAGGATGTCGATCGGCCAATTTTTTATTCGGTGGCCGTCATCATTGCCGGCTATCTGCCGATCTACGCGCTCACCGGGCCCTCCGGAAAACTCTTCCGGCCCATGGCCGATACGGTAGCCATCGCGCTCATCGGTGCACTCGTGCTGACACTCACATTCGTACCTGTCATGTGCGCCTGGTGGTTCAAGCGCGGTGTACGAGAGCGCGTAAATAAGCCTTTCGAATGGGTGCGCGACAAATATGCCGGAGAGCTGGAATGGTGTCTCGATCATCCGAAGACGACCATGCTGGTGGCGACCATTATTTTTGCCGCGACGCTTCTGCTCATCCCCTTCATCGGTGGAGAGTTTATGCCGCATCTTGATGAAGGAGCGCTCTGGGTGCGAGCCACGATGCCATATACCGTGTCGTTTGAAGAGGCCAGCCGATTCTCACCCCAGGTTCGCAAGATTCTGATGAGCTACCCAATGGTGACCGACGTCGGCTCGGAGCTTGGCCGGCCTGACGATGGCACCGATCCGACGGGATTTTTCAACGACGAGTTCTATGTAGGGCTGAAGCCTTATAACGATGCCTCGTGGAAGACGGGCGGAATCCACAACAAGGCCGAGTTGGCCGAAGACATCCAGCAGAAACTCAAGGCGTTTCCCGGCGTCATCTTCAACTACACGCAACCGGCTGAAGACGCGGTAGACGAAGCGCTGACCGGACTGAAGAGCGCGCTTGCGGTAAAGATCTATGGACCTGACCTGAATGTCCTGCAAAGCAAAGCGCTCGAGATCAAGCGGCGTCTCTCACAGGTACCCGGGTTCACCGAGCTCACCGTGGTGCGCGAACTGGGCCAGCCGAGCCTGCTGATTGATGTGGACCGGGACAAGATCGCGCGCTATGGCATCAACGTCGCCGATGTTGAAGCAGTGGTGCAGGCGGCTGTCGGAGGCCAGGCCGCCACACAGGTGATACAGGGGGAGAAGCTGTTCGACCTGGTTGTGCGCATGAAGCCGGAGTTCCGGGAGAACGCGCAGCAGATCGGCAATCTCCTGGTGGGCACACCAACCGGACAGCAAATACCGTTGAGCGAGCTCTCGAATATTCACGAGGCCGGTGGGGCATCGTTTATCTATCGCGAAAACAATTCGCGGTACATCGGTGTGCAATACAGCGTCGAAGGCCGCGACCTGGAGAGCGCCGTGAATGCCGGGCAACATGCCATCGCGGATATTGCGAAGTCTCTGCCCCCAGGCTATCGACTGAGTTGGGGCGGCGAGTACGGCGAATTCCTGGAAGCGAAACACCAGATGGAGTTCATCGGCCCGCTCGCCCTGCTCATCATTTTCATGATCCTGTTTGCCCTTTATGGCAATTTCAAGTTCCCTGTGACCATTGCGCTCGGGGTTGTCCTAACCGAACCGGTTGGCGCGCTGATCGCTCTCAAGTTGACGCACACGCCGTTCAGCGTCTCCTCAGCTCTGGGCCTGCTCGCGCTCATGGGTGTTTCCGTCGAAACTGCCGTCATCCTCGTCTCCTACATCAATAAGCTGCGTCTTGAGAAGAAGGACATCCGCACCGCAACGCTCGAAGCGTCTCTGCTGAGGCTGCGGCCCATCATGATGACCGCCCTCGTCGCCTGCCTCGGACTTCTGCCCGCCGCTCTCTCTACCGGGATCGGATCGGACACACAAAAGCCGTTCGCCATCGTCATCGTGGCAGGTTTGGTCTCGCGGCTCTTCCTTGGATTCTTCGTCAACCCGGTGCTCTACGAGATGGTTGCCCGTGATGGCGACGTTCTGCAGGTGTGATCTGGATCACGACGCAGTGGTGGGCCCAGAGGGATTCGAACCCCCAACCAAGGGATTATGAGTCCCCTGCTCTAACCGTTGAGCTATGGGCCCCGAGGGCTCCCATCAGTGTAGCGGAAGGATATCGCGGGCCTGCGGTTGATTGTCCGTAGCTCGCGCCGGATTGGGCCGGCTTGCGTGGATTACGCTACACTCGATCGCATCAGACCGACAGGCAAGACATGCAGCGACGCGATCTCCTGAAATTTGCGGCGCTCACCGCCGGAGCAACGGCGGCGCAGCGCGCCCTGGGCGGCACTCTGCTGCCGACAGACGCTCCGAATCTGAACGTGCGCCGGGTGCTGGTCGCGTTCAAGTGCCATCTGGACGTCGGCTTTACCGACACGCAGGCGGCGGTCATGCGGAAGTACTTCGACGTGTACTATCCGCAGGCCATCGCGACTGGCGCCGCGCTTCGCAAGGCCGGCGGCGACCGTTATGTCTGGACCACCGGCTCGTGGCTGCTCTACGAATATCTGGAGCAGGCCACGCCGGAACAGCGCCGCGCGATGGAGCAGGCCATCGCGGCTGGTGACATCAGTTGGCACGCGCTGCCTTTCAGTTGGCAGAGCGAGATGCTTGACCGCTCCATGATTGAAGGTGCGCTGGGCCTGTCGCGGTCGCTGGATGCGCGCTTCGGCCATAAGACCATCGGCGCCAAGATGACAGACGTGCCCGGCCACACGCGGGGCATCATCCCGCCGCTGGCGGCTGCCGGCATTTCGCTGCTGGACATCGGGGTGAACGGAGCGAGCACGCCGCCCGACGTGCCGGAGGTCTTCCTCTGGAAAAACCCCGACGGCAGCAGCCTGCCGATGGTCTATCACCGCCACGACTACGGTGGCACGGTTGTGCTGCCGGGCACGGATACGGCCTTCTCGATGGAGATGCGAAGCGACAACGGCGGACCGCATTCGCAGCAGGAGATCCAGGAGATCTACGCACGGCTGCGTAAGCAATTCCCCAACGCGACTGTGACCGCAGCGACGTTGAGCGATGTCGCTGCCGCGCTCGCGCCGGTGCGGGACAAGCTCCCGGTGGTCACGGAGGAAATTGGCGATACGTGGATCTACGGCATTCCCAGCGATCCTCCGAAGGTCGCGCGCTATCGAGAAGCAGCTCGCATGCGCCAGGAGTGGATCGCGCAGAAGCAGTTGGAAGTGGGCGGAGATAGCGATCGTGCTCTGCTCAGCCGCATGGCTCTCTCGGTGGAACACACCTGGGGCACCGATACCAAGCGCTACTTGGACCACGACCACTACAAGCCCGCGGATCTGAAAGCTGTGCTTGACCAGCCCGGTTATCGAAAGATGGAGGCAAGCTGGCAGGAGAAACGCGACGATCTGAGCGACGGCATCGGACGGCTGCCGGCTACGATGCGCGTCGCCATGCAACAGCGGCTGGAGACGCTGCGCGTCACTGCGCCGAGCCCTGTCGGCATGCGTCCGCATCCGGCATCGCGCGTGCTAGACACAGCGCACTTCCGCATCGCGCTCGATCCGCGAACCGGTGCGATCATCGCGCTGATCAACAAAGCGACGCAGCGCGCATGGGCCTCGCCCGAGAACCCACTTGCGCTCTTCACATATCAGACGCTGGGGCCCGAGGTGTATGACGCCTTCATCGCCCGTTATCTTACGGTCAAGACCTGGTGGGGGCCGCAGGATTTCGGCAAGCCGAACATTGCACACTTCGGCGCGGCTACACGGGAATGGCATCCTATCCTGCGCCAGTGCTGGATGAGCGAGGACGCGCAACAGCATCGCCTGCTGGCAGAGCTGGCGATTGACGATCCGGCCAGCGCCGCGGCCGGCCTAGTGGCATGGCCTGACTCGCTCTACCTTGACATCGTGATGCCGAAAAATGCGCCGCAGTTACAGATACGATTCACTTCGCTCGGCAAGCAGGAAAACCGGCTGCCAGAGGCCATGTGGCTTACCTTCCATCCTATTGCCCCTTTTGCTTCCGCAACCACGGAAGCGGCGGGCTGGGAACTCGACAAAGTGGGCCAGCCGGTCCGCCCCGCGGATGTTATCCGTGGTGGAGGGCGCAGCATGCACGCGGTATCGGATCGGCTGCGCTATCGTGACGCGCGTGGCCTCTTTGAGCTGGCCGCGCTCGATGCGCCGGTAGTCGCAGTCGGCGAGCGCTCGCCGCTCAACTTTTCGCTCGAACCGCCAACGATACAAGACGGCGTACACATCAGTCTTTACAACAATGCGTGGGGCACGAACTATCCGCAATGGTGCGGCGGCGACTGGATGTACCGCTTTACGCTGGCGGTCTAGCGCGCTCCATCGTCAGGAACACCAATGCCGCTGCATCCCCTCGCTCATCGCGAAGAGCTCTGTGACGTGCTGGTGCTCGGTGCCGGGGCAGCAGGCCTGATGGCCGCCATCATGGCCGGCCAGCGTGGCCGTCGCGTTGTCATTCTCGATCGCGCTGACCGCATCGGCAAAAAAATTCTGATCTCCGGCGGCGGCCGGTGCAACTTCACAAATCTCCATTGCACAGCGGAGCATTTCCTTTCCGCCAATCCGCACTTTGCGCGCTCCGCGCTCGCCCGCTACACTCCGCGCGACTTCATCGCGCTGGTGGAACGCCACGGCATTCCGTATCACGAGAAGACTCTCGGCCAGCTCTTCTGTGATCGCTCTGCGCAGGACATCGTGGCCATGCTCGAAGCGGAATGCCGCACAGCCGGCGCGCGTATCATCCTCAATCAACACATCACAGCCATCCGTCAGAACCATGGCTTCGTAGTGGACACGACGACCACACCGTACCGGGCCGGCGCTCTGATCGTCGCAACGGGCGGCCTCTCCATTCCAAAGATGGGAGCGACCGATCTCGCGTATCGCATCGCTGCGCAATTTGGCATTGCCGTCGAACCATGCCGCCCGGCGCTGGTACCGCTCACCTGGCACGGAGAAGACAGCGCGCGCTATGCCGACCTCACTGGACTCTCGACCGAAGTCATTGCCGCGGAAGGCAAAACACGCTTCCGCGAGAAGCTGCTTTTCACGCACCGCGGCCTGAGCGGCCCTGCGATTTTGCAGATTTCTTCGTACTGGAGGCCCGGTCAACCGATCACTATCGACCTTGCTCCCCAACGGGAGTTCGCCGCTTCGCTACGCTCCCAGCCGGGCGGCCGCGATGCCGCTGCCTATCGAGCTGCTTTGCGCGATGTTCTGCCCCAGCGACTCGCCGACCGGTGGGCGGCACTCTACCCGCCAAGCGGCTGGAGCAATACAGCCCTCCGCAAAGCGGAAGAGCACCTGCATCGATGGCAGATCACGCCGGCAGGCACCGAAGGCTATGACAAGGCCGAGGTGACCGCAGGCGGCGTAGCGCCTGCGGAGCTGTCCGCGCAAACCATGGAGAGCCGGCGCGTGCCGGGCCTTTACTTCATCGGCGAGGCAGTGGACGTGACAGGTCACCTTGGTGGTTACAATTTCCAGTGGGCCTGGGCCTCTGGCGCTGCGGCTGGCCGCGCTGTCTAGCTGACGGCACTTCAGACAGAGGGGTTCAGCCATCCGCCGTCGGCCTGCATCAGCTTCTCCGCGGCTTCTGGCCCCCAGGTGCCCGGCTTATACATCTGCACCGGCGGCATGTTTTCGAGCAGCGGCTCAAGGATGCGCCACGCCTCTTCAACGTAGTCCACGCGGGCAAAGCGAGTCTGATTGCCGACGATGGCGTCCGCCAGCAACTCTTCATACGGCAGTATGTCGTCCGGATTGGCGTGCTGCGTCGCGATCATTTCGACCGGAGCACCGCGCGGCAATTCGCCCGGAATGCGCACGTGCGCGCCCAGACCGATTGTCATATCGGGGCTGACGCGGAAGCGCACATAATTCGGCGGCAATGGATCTCGGGAGAAGATATCGGGATGACGGCGCAGCCGCGCCACGACTTCGGTCGCCGTGACCGGCAGCGACTTGCCGGCGCGGATGAAGAACGGCACATCCTTCCAGCGCCAGCTGTTGATGCAGACCTTCAGCGCGACATAGGTCTCCACCTGCGAATCTGGCTTCACTCCCGGTTCGTTCCGATAGCCCTCAAACTGCCCGCGCACAACCTCGCTCGGCACCAGGCACTGAACCCCCTTCAGCACTTTCGTCCGCTCATCGCGCAGCGCTTCGGCGCCGGAGCCGACCGGCGGCTCCATAGCCACGTTGCTCAGCAACTGCATCAGGTGGTTCTGCAACACATCGCGGATCGCGCCTGTCTGGTCATAGAAGGCGCCGCGCCCCTGCACGCCAAAGCTCTCCGCCATCGTGATCTGCACGCTCTCCACGTAGTGGCGATTCCAGATCGGCTCCAGGAACGAGTTGTTGAAGCGGAAGAAGATCAGGTTCTGTACCGCATTCTTCCCCAGATAATGATCGATGCGGAAGACGTCATTCTCATCGAACGTCCGGTGCACGATCTGGTTCAGCTCAATGGCCGATTCGAGATCATGGCCAAACGGTTTCTCGATGACGACGCGCGCACCCTCGGCGCATCCGGACTGCTTCAACTGCTCCAGGACTTCCCCGAAGAGGCTCGGCGGAATCGCGAGGTAGTGGATGGGGTGCTTGGCCGCACCAAGCTCCTTGCGCACCTGCTGGAAGGTCGCGATATCGGCGTAGTCGCCATCCACGTAGCGCAAAAGGGCCATCAACTTGTCGAAACCTTCGGGGTCCAGACCACCGTGCGTCTCCACGCTCTCGCGCGCACGCTTCTTCAGGTCATCCAGCGTCCAGCCTGACTTGGCGACGCCAATGACAGGGCCCGTCAGCTTGCCGCGCTTGGCCAGCCGCTGCAGCGAAGGAAAGATCTGCTTGTAGGCCAAATCGCCTGTCGCACCAAAAAAAACCAGGGCATCCGAAACTGGTTGCGTCACTTGCCGTTCTCCTCATCCTTCATTTCGTTTCCCACAGGCCGATCATCCATGTTCAGGCTCGATGGCATTCCTATTCATGATGCCATCGAGTCATTTCGGATTCATTGCACCATCCAGCACACTACCCACAGCATTCCTATCTCGCCGCAGGTACAATCCGTGCACCAGCTTACGCCCCGCCTGTTATGAGACTCCTCCACGTCATCGCCTCCATCCGCGCCGCCGGAGGTGGCCCAACGGAAGCTGTGCGAAGCATCTCCGCGGTGCACCAGCGCAATGGCCACTCCGCCGAAGTCGTCTCCCTGGATGATCCGACGGATCCCGAGGTCCGCGCCTTTCCCCAGCCTGTGCACGCACTTGGCCCCGCCCGCAACCGCTACGGTTTTGCTCCCGGCTGCGTGCCATGGCTGCGCGAAAACCGGAGCCGCTATGACGCCGTCATCATCCACGGACTGTGGCAGTACCACAGCTTCGCCGCCTGGCGGGCGCTCCGCGATACCGATACCCCGTACTATGTCTTTCCCCATGGGATGCTCGACCCGTGGTTCAAACGCACCTATCCGATGAAGCACCTGAAAAAATGGCTCTACTGGCCCTGGGCCGACTATCGCGTTCTGCGCGATGCGCGCGCCGTCCTGTTCACCTGCGAGCAGGAAAAGCTGCTGGCACCAGAGTCTTTTGCGCTCTACCGTGCGAACGCAGTGGTCACCGGGCTGGGCACGGCTCCGCCGCCACCGGGCGTGGATGCATCGCTCTTTTTGGATCGCTATCCTGAGCTTCGCGGCAAGCGGCTTCTACTCTTCATGGGGCGTATCCATCCGAAGAAAGGCTGCGACCTGCTGCTGGAGGCGTTTGCGAGCACGATGGCAAAAGATCCTGCATGGCGCCTGGTCTTTGCCGGCCCCGATGGGGGTGACTGGCAGCAGACACTCACCCTGCGTGCCGCCGCACTGGGCATCGCCGATCGCATCGTTTGGACCGGGATGCTGCGCGATGCTATGAAGTGGAGCGCGCTCTTCGCGGCGGAGGTCTTCGTACTGCCGTCGCATCAGGAAAATTTTGGGATTGCCGTGGCGGAGTCGCTGGCCTGCGGTGTTCCCGTTCTCATCTCCCGCGAAGTCAATATCTGGCGGGAGATCGAAGCGGCTCACGCCGGCCTCGTCGCTCCGGATACGGTCGAAGGCACGACCAGGCTGCTGAGCGAGTGGCAGCAACTTCCCGAGAACGAGCGCGCCCGAATGCGGCAGAACGCACGCCAGTGCTTTGAGCAGCATTTTGATATTGAGCACAGCGCGGCGCGGTTGCTGGCGGCGATTGAGGGGAGTGTCGGCAAATCAGCGAGTCCCTAGCGGGTGTCCACCTCATTCCACAAGAATGACAAGATGTCCGTGTAGTCCTGAATTTGCTGTGCCACCGAAACGCCGTTGCTGTGGCCGCCCTTCAGGCTGTAGTGCAGCAGGACCGGGCGGTCGCCCGCCGTCGCTGCCTGCATCTCCGCGGTCATCTTGCGCGCGTGCAGCGGGTCCACGCGGGTGTCGTTGTCGCCGGAAAAGAACATGATCGCCGGATACTTCGTGCCCTGTTTCACATTCTGATAGGGCGAGTAGGCGCGGAGATATTTGTAGTCCGTTGCGTTGTCTGCCGAACCATACTCGGTTGTCCATAGCCGTCCGAATTCGAAGTTCTGATAACGCAGCATGTCCAGCAGCGGATAACCGCAGACGATCGCGCCATACAGCTCCGGATGCTGGGTCATGGCCGCGCCCATCAGCAGGCCGCCATTGGAGCGGCCCCAGATCGCGAAGTTCACCGGGCTGGTGTACTTCTGATCGATCAGGTAGCGGGTCGCCGCGAAGAAATCGTCGAAGACGTTCTGCTTCTTCTCGAACATCCCGGCCTTGTGCCAGTCTTCGCCGTACTCGCCACCGCCGCGCAGGTCGGGCACGGCGAACCAGCCGCCCTGCTCAAGCCACCACGCGTACATCGGGTTCCACCCCGGTGTGATGCTGACGTTGAAGCCGCCGTAGCCGGTCATCAGCAGCGGCGTCTTGCCATTGCGCGCCAGCCCTTTCTTGCCTGCGATGAACATCGGGATGCGTGTGCCGTCCCTGGAAGTGAGGAAGACCTGCTGCACTTCATAGCGCTCGGGGTGGAACGGCACCTTGGGCTGCGCGAAGATGCTGGTTGCGCCTGTGTCCGCCTGGTAGCGATAGATGGTCGGCGGCACGTTGAAGGAATCGAAGCTGTAGAAGCCTTCCTTTTCGAGTGGGCGTCCGTAGGGCACGGTCGCGCTCCCGATGCCCGGCAGCTTTACTTTGCCTTGCGGCCGGCCGTCGAGGGAGTAAATCGAAATCTCGTCCTTCACGTCCACGAGACGATCCACAAACAGCTTGCCGCCGAGCACACTGGTGTCCTGGATGACGTTATCGTTCTCCGGCACGATGGTTTGCCACTGCTGCGGTGGCGTATTCAGATCGGCGCGCAGGACCTGCCCTTTGGGCGCGCCCATGTCGGTCTTGATCAGGAAGGTGTCGGTGCCGGTATCGATGAGGCTGAAGCGGTTGTCAACCCCGTAGATCAGCGGCGTGAACTCCGCATCCGGCGCGCGCAGATCCTTGATCAGGATGTCCTCGCGCTTCGCCGGCACGCCGCGGCTGATGGTCAGGATCAGCCAATGGCCGTTGTCCGAGATGGTCACGCCGATCAGGTCCAGCTCGCCCAGCGGCTCGCCCTTGTACTCCTTGCCGAAGATCATCTTGTCCGCGGAGACGTCGGTGCCGAAGGCGTGCCAGTAGACCAGCGTGCCTGAATGATGAAAGACCGCATAGTAGAGCCCGGTCTTGTCCGGACTGATTTGCACTCCCATGTAGCGCTGCGTCGGCAGCCGGTCCGCAAGCTCCTTGCGCGACGTCACGTCCATTACGCGGACTTCCTGCTCGTCCGCGCCACCCTGGCGGATGCCGTAGGCCACGAGCGAGCCGTCATTCGTCACGTCGAGAATATTGACGGAGGTGTTCTGGTCGGCGCTCATCTTGCCTGCGTCCACCAGCCGCTCATCCGCGCCCGTCGCGCCGTGCCTGACATAAATGGATGCCTGGTTCTCATCCGCCAGCCGCTTCTTGAAGAAGTACAGATCCCCGCGCCTGGTTGGCATCGAGTAAGTGTCCACCCGCTCCAGCTTCGTCAGCTCCGCCTGGATCTCCGGCCGGATCGTCACCTGCTGCAGGTAGCTGTCCGTATAGGCGTTTTGCTGGTCGATCCAGGAGCGGGTGGCGGGATCGTGCTGCTGCTCGAGCCAGCGGTAGTCGTCCGTGATGGTGTCGCCATGCAGGGTATCGGTCACGGGATGCTTCGCCGTCTCCGGCGGATCGGGCAGCATCACGCCATTGCCGCCGCGCACCTGCCCGGCAGCCGGTGAAGGCGTGCGCTGCACCGTCAAGACGTTGTTGGTGGTGCCGTTGGCGGGATTTGCCTCCTCGCCGCCATGCCGCTTCGCGACCTGCCCCAGATGCGACGACGATTGCTGCTCCTGTTGCTGCGACTGTGCCATCCCAACCACCCCGACGACCGCACAACTCAGAACACCTGCCCCAATCGCAGCTTTCAGTCCCATCTGTGGCCTCCCGCAAACTGACACACGGTTATAAACCAAGCCGCCGCACAAGTCGCCAAAGGAATCCTCGAAAGGCTCCTCCGTCGTCACCGAAGCCGTAGCGTTGCACTCTTTTCCTGTCCGTCCGCCACATGGCAGGTTGCGCGCCACGCTGCTCCGCCATGACACTGGCAGATCAACTGACTGAAGAAGGGATCGGCAATATGTCCAGCCACGCAGAAAAGGGAGCACGCTTCCGCGCATTGCACGAGCGCAACCGCGCCTTCATCATCCCGAACCCGTGGGACGCCGGCACCGCGCGGTTGCTGGCGCGCCTCGGCTTCGAAGCGCTCGCCACCACCTCGGCCGGTTACGCCTTCTCCGCCGGTCTGCCGGATGGAGAGGTCGGCCGCGATGCCATGCTCCAGCATGTGAAAGTCATCGTGGATGCTACCGGTCTGCCGGTGAGCGCCGACCTCGAAAACGGCTTTGGCGATGCGCCTGAAACCTGCGCGGAAACTATTCGTCTGGCCGCCGCGACCGGCCTCGCAGGCGGTTCGATCGAAGACGTCGCGCCCCGGCCACACGGCACCCTTTACGCCTTCGAACACGCGGTCGAGCGGGTGCGTGCCGCTGCGGAGGCTGCCCACTCCGTCTCTTCTCCGTTCACCCTGACGGCCCGCGCGGAAAACTTTATCGCCGGCAATCCCGACCTGAAAGACACGATCCGACGGCTTCAGGCCTTCCAGGAGGCGGGCGCTGACGTGCTCTACGCTCCGGGACTCAAGACGAAAGACGATATCGCGGCGGTGCTCAGCTCGGTCGACCGGCCCATCAACGTTCTCCTGCCCGTGCAGGGAAGCGCGCTTGACCTGGCTACGCTGTCCGGTATGGGCGTGAAGCGCATCAGCGTGGGCAGCGCACTGTCACGCGTGGCTCTAACGGCGTTCTACCGTGCTGCCGAAGAGATGCAACAGAAGGGGACTTTCGCCTTCGGCGACGGCCTCATCCCATACGACAAGTTCAACGAGATGTTCGAGTCGTAGATCGTGAATGGCATCGCGGCGAAGCCACCTTCAACGCCCCCGCGGCGACGTTGCCGCCTGCCGCCAGAAAGACACTGTCTCCGTTGTGATCGTCCGCCGTCCTGACGCGCGCTCCCGCTCCGAAACCGAGCGGAGCGCCTCCCACAACAGGGCCGCCTCATGCCCGAGCCCCAATACGCGCAGAGAACGCAACATCCGCGTGAGCCGCAAATGGTTGTGGTTTCCCGCATGCAGCCAGTTGCGCGAGGCGGCCGCGAACCGCTGCCCCTCCGCGACGGTGTCACGTTCCAGAGCGAATCCGTAAAACGCCAGCATTCGCTCGAAGGCTGCCCGTAGCCGTCCCTGCATCTCCGGACTGCTTCGAATGGCCGCGATGCTCGCGCCATCGAGCACCGGCGCTGCCGGATTCGCGCCGCTCGGCTCGGGCAGGGGAAAGATCCACTGGATATAGTCGTGCACCATCTCGAGCCGCGCATCGTCCCAGCCCAGGATCTCGTCGAAGGTGCGGCCCTGGTCGTCTTCGCCGCCGGAGAAGAAGCGCGTCAGTTTGTCGGCATCGTGAGCCATAGCACACTGGAAGCGCCGGAGCGCGGCATGGTTGCCGCACGCCCCTTGCTGCACACTCCCGGCATCCTGCAATGCTCGATAAGCTAGAGCGAACGCCCGAGCACGCATGCCCGAAACCGCCCCTCCACCCTCGAACGAGATACCGGCCGACTTGCCCGATTTGCCTAAAACGAAGCAGCCCCACGGCCGCGCCGCCGCACTGGCCGTCGCTACCGGCATCCTGCTCTCCAAAATCATCGGCCTGGTGCGCGAGCGCGTCTTCGCCTACTACTTCGGCAACTCCATGGCTGCCGATGCTTTCAAGGCCGCCTTCCGCATCCCGAACATGCTGCAGAACCTCTTTGGGGAAGGCGTTCTGTCCGCATCGTTTATCCCCGTCTACGCGCGGCTGAACGCCGAAGAGCGCCATGAAGAGGCCACCCGCACGGCTGCCGCCATCTTCGCCATCCTGGTGCTGGTCGCATCGGTGCTGGTGCTGCTGGGGGTGCTCTTCGCGCCCGCGCTGGTCGACGTGATCGCCTACGGCTTCCGGGGCGAGACGCGCCTGCTCACCATCCAGCTTGTCCGCATCCTCTTTCCCGGCGCGGCGCTGCTGGTGCTCTCCGCCTGGTGCCTCGGCATCCTCAACAGCCACCGGCGATTCCTGCTCTCCTACACCGCGCCGGTCGTCTGGAACGCCGCCATGATCGCGACGCTTGTCTGGCAGGGGCGGCGTCTCTTCGTTCACGGCCTCACCGCTGCCACCGACACCGAGCCGCGTCTCGCCGTCGCGCTGGCGATCGGCTCGGTCGTCGGCTCAGCGCTGCAGTTCTTCGTCCAGATACCCTCCGTCATGCGCCTGCTCAGCCCGCTGCAGTGGAAGGCGACCTTCCGCTCCGAGCATGTCCGCACCATCGTCCATAATTTCTTCCCGGTCTTCATCAGCCGCGGCGTCGTGCAATTGAGCGCGTTTGTGGACCAGATGCTGGCCTCGCCGCTGCCGACCGGCGCGGTTGCCGCGCTGAGCTACGCGCAGATCATCAACCAGCTTCCCGTCTCGCTCTTCGGCATGGCTGTGTCTGCTGCGGAGCTGCCCGCCATGTCCTCTGCACTGGGAACTCCTGAGCAGATCGCCGCCAAGCTGCGCGCGCGGCTTGCCGCCGGTTTGCAGCAGATCGCCTGGTTCGTCGTGCCGTCGGCGGTCGCTTTCGTCGTGCTCGGGGATGTGGTGGTCGCCGCCATCTACCGCACCGGCCACTTCAACGCGCGAGACGTGACCTACGTCTGGAGTGCGCTGGCCGGCTCCGGTGTCGGCCTGCTGGCCGGGACCTCGGGACGCCTCTACTCGTCCGCTTTTTATGCGCTGCGCAACACGCGCACACCGCTCAACTTCGCCGTGATCCGCGTCGCGCTCACGCTCGGGCTTGGCTACTTTTTCTCGAAGCCGCTGCCGCACCTGCTGGGCATCGATCCGCGCTGGGGCGTAGCTGGACTGACGCTTTCCGCGGGCCTCGCGGCGTGGCTCGAGTACTCGCTGCTCCGCCGCGCGATGCAACAGCGCATCGGTTTGGTCGATTACCCGGCCAGCCGCGTTCTTCGCCTGTGGTTAGGCGCGATCGCCGCCGCGGCGCTTTGCTTTCTGCTGCACCGGCATCTGCCGGTCTATAGCCTTTTCAGGGGCCACGGTTCGCGCACCGCCATCCTGACTGCGATTGCCGTGCTGATCCCCTACGGCGGGCTTTATGTTGCCTTCACGGTGGCGATGAAGGTCCCGATCCCGGGTAGCCTGCTTCGGCGGTTCAAACGCGGTTGAGATCGCTAGCATCGGCGGGCCGCACCCGCAAACGTACGAAAACCCCGAAGCAATCTGCTCCGGGGCTTTCGTAATTTTTCTGGCGTTAGACCGAGACCGGCTTGGCCGATTCGCTCGGCTTGTTGTCTGCGCTGCCGGGCTTGCGGATGTCGATGCCGCCCTTGAAGAAGGCGCCATCTTCGATGGAGATGCGCTGCGCGATCACGTCGCCGGTCAGCGAGCCTTCGCTGCGGATATCGACGCGGTCGCTGGCGTTGATGTTGCCGCGCACCTTGCCCAGCACCACGACTTCGCGGGCAGAGATGTTGGCCGCCACCTGGCCGTTGCGGCCTACGGTGACGCGGTTGCCGGGCAGGTTGATGGCGCCTTCGACTTTGCCGTCGATGTACAGCGACTCGGAGCCGGTGACTTCACCTTTGACTACCAGGCTCTTGCCAATGGTGGCCTGGTCGGCTGCCGCGGACTGGGCTGTGGGAGCTGAGGAGGGACGAGAAGCAGCCGGCTCGAACCCGCCGGATGCAGGAGTGGCCGGACGGTTCGGCTCATTGTTGGGGGATTGAGGATTACTGCCGGGCTGATTCGGTTTCCACATCGCTAGGGTGTTTCCTTTCAGATACTGCAAAATTTGCTCTGGCTGCTGACGGCCCCGCGGGAATCACTCGCCGCCCTTTGCACTGGTCCATCCTTCAGCAGGTACAGGAAATGAGCGGGACGCGGCGCACCCGCGTCAATTGCTGCCTTTGTCTGCATATTACTCACCTCTCTGGGAAAATTGCATCCCTCGTCAATAATCTTTTCGCCGAATCTTGCACCTAAGTGGTACCTCCACAGGCGGTTGCGCCGGCTGCGACAGTCGCGGGATACCATCAAAACCATCATGCCCTCGGACCGCGATCTCCTCGCCCGCATCGACCGCTCCTCCGGCGGCCGTGCCGGCTACAAGCAACTGGTCCGCGAACTTGGCCTGGGCGGGGGACGCGAACGCCGTCTGCTGCTGGAACAGCTTGCGCGGCTTACCGCCCGCGGCGCGCTGGTCAAGGCCGACCGCGACCACTGGAGCCTGCCCCAGGCCGCAGCGGCCCGCACCAACCTGATCGCGGGCCGGCTGGATCTGCACCGTGACGGATTCGGCTTTGTGCGGCCTACAAACTCTATCGGCACGACGCGGCTAGCAGTCGATAAGGACGAGGACATTTTTATCCCGCCCGCCGAGCTCAACGGCGCCATGCAGGGCGACCTGGTGCTGGTCGAGCTGCTGCCGCCGCGCACGTCCGGCCCGAACACCGGCAAGCGCGCCGGGCGTATCGTGCAGATCGCCCACCGCCGCAACCCCACCGTCGTCGGCCGCTTCCGGTATGCAACCGGCGAACGGGCCCAGGGCAACTACGTCGTCCCTTTCGATGAGCGCATGACCCAGCCCGATCCTGATCCCTTTCGGCGATGAGGTGCCCCTTTATCAGGATGAAGATTCCGGATCTGAAGCGACGCCGCATCGCGTCCTGGGCGAGGATGTCCGCCACACGCATCGTGATCCGGACGATCTCGAAGGACTGGTCGTCGATGTGGAGATCACCGAATGGCCCACGCTGCACCGCCAGGCGCGCGGCCGCGTGCTCGAAATTCTCGGCGATCCTGACGACTTTGGCGTCGATGTCGAGATCATGATCCGCAAGCACCATATCCCGCATCTCTTCCCGGACGCGGTGCTGGAGAACGCGCGCACGGTCGCTCATCTCGACCAGCAGGAGATCGCTCGCCGCCGTGACTTTCGCGGCCTCCCCATCGTCACCATCGACGGCGAAACGGCCCGCGATTTCGACGACGCCGTCCTGGTGAAACATACCCGAGACGGATACGAATTGCAGGTGCACATCGCGGACGTGGCGCAGTACGTCACGCCCGGCTCGCCGCTCGACCTGGAAGCGCGGCTGCGCGGCACGTCGGTTTACTTTCCTGACCGCGCCGTGCCGATGCTGCCGCAGGAGCTCTCCTCGGACATCTGCAGCCTGCGCCCATCGGAAGATCGCCTCGTTCTCTCGTGCATCATGCAGCTTGACCGGCACGGCGTAGTGCTCAGCTACGAAGTGTGCGAGGGGGTCATCCGCTCCGCCCGCCGCATGACCTACACCCAGGTCCACGCCATCCTTGAAGGCGACGAAGCTACGCGCGCCGAGTTTGCGCCGCTGGTGCCTGAAGTCGAGCGCATGCTCACGCTGGCCAAGATCCTCAACCGCAAGCGCGAGCAGCGCGGCTCGATCGATTTCGATCTGCCCGAGCCGATCATCGATTTCAACGACGAAGGCGAGATGCAGGGCATCCTGCGCTCGGACCGCACCTGGGCCAACCGGCTGATCGAAGAGTTCATGCTGTCCGCAAACGAATGCGTCGCCGAATGGCACGAGCGTATCGGCGTGCCCTCGCATCTACCGCATCCACGAAAAGCCGGATGCCAAGCGTGTGATTGATTTCGAGGAGACAGCGGCGCACTTCGGCTACTCGCTCGGGATCGGCGCGCTGCCGGTGAAGCGCGTGCAGTTCAAGAGCGAGCGCCGCGAATTTCGCGCCCACAACGCGCGCAATCGCCGCGATGGGCATAGAGCGCCGCGCCAGCACGAGATCCCGCAGGAGATCCCGGTCACGCCGCAGATGTATCAGCGGCTGGCAAAGAAGATTGCCGGCAAGCCCGAAGAGCGCATCCTGGCGCACCTGATGCTGCGCTCGCTCAAGCAGGCGCGCTACTCAGAGAAGAACGAAGGGCACTTCGCGCTGGCCACTTCGCACTACACGCATTTCACGTCGCCCATCCGGCGCTACCCGGACCTCATCGTCCATCGCATCTCGAAGGCGCTGCTGGATGCCGGTGCAACCGGCCAGTCGTCATCCTCCGAAGCGAACGCGAGCGACCCCGTTCTGAGCGCAACCAGCGCAGCGCTCCGCTCTCCGAGGACGATCTCGGCGCGATCGCGAAGGAGTGCAGCGACAACGAGCGCCGTGCCGCCGAAGCCGAGCGCGAGCTGATGGAGTGGAAGAAGGTGAAGTTCATGCAGCATCGCATCGGCGAAGACTTCGATGCGATGGTGATGAACGCGACCAAATACGGCCTCTTCGTCGAGCTCACCGATCTCTTCATCGAGGGCCTCGTCCCTCTCAACAGCCTGCTCGACGACATCTATACCTACCGCGAAAACACGCGGCAGATCATCGGCAACCACGGCGGCGCGCCGCTTCTCCATCGGCGATCGCCTGCGCGTCATCCTCGATCGCGTGGATGAGGTCGAGCGGCGGCTGCAATTTTCGGTGCTCGATGAGCCGAAGGCCGGCCAGCCGGCGCGCACAGGCAAGAAGAAGCAGAAGGCCGCCGCAAAAGCGCCCGAGGCCGGCAGCCATTCACGGCCGGTTAAGCGAGGCAAGCTCCGCCGCCAGCCAAAAGGCAAGGGCAAGCGCCGATAGCAACGGCAAACATGGAGCGGAACGCCTGTTATGGTGCCGGCGGCTGAGCGGCAGTCGGCAGCAGGCCCCGGTCCACCAATACGGGCCGCCGCCGGTGGTGGGTGTGCTGCTCGTAGTCGTAGGCGTAGCCGATCAGGTCGCCGTCGTGCCACTTGCGTGCGCTGATCTCGATCCCGAACGGGAGCCCGTCCGCATAAAAGCCTGCAGGAATGCTGATGGCGGGCACACCGAGCATATTGACCCAGGCCGTATCGCTGTGCGGGCCGGTACTCAGGGTGCCGTTCTGCGGCATGGTCTCGTCCACGGGCGGCATCTGAATGGCGGGGTAAACGAAGCCATCCAGGTGCAGGCGGTCCAGTTCCGCGTTGTACATGGCCAACACCTCGCGGCGCGGGCCCAGGAAGTTGGCTTCCGCCTGTGGGTCGCTTTCGAGAGTCGCCTGCGGATTCTTTTCGCCGCCGATAATGACCTCCGGCAGCGGTTTGCCGACGGCGCGCTCATACTCCGCGGGCGAGTGATATGCAGCGGGACCAAACGCGGCCAGAAACTTCTCCGTTCCCTCGCGAACATAGGGCCGAGTGCAGATGTGCGAGCCGGCATCGGCAAAGCTGTCCGGCAGGATCGCGGGATCGATCAGTACCGTCGCGCCGGCGGCTCGCAACTCCTCCACCGCTTTCAGGAAAGCCGCGCGCGTCTCCGGCTGCAGCGGCGTCTCCGCGTCGTGCTTCGCGTTCGCAAACTGCGTGGGCGTTGCATCCGGGCAGACGCCCTGAAATACGGTTGTATCGCCATCCAGGATGAACGCCGGCACTGCGAACCGCTTCCCCTGGAGCGCGCCGGGCTTTAGATATCGGGTGTAGGGTCCGGGCTGCGCTTTGGCCGCGGAGCCGGCGGTGACCGGATCGTGAGGATCTTCGCCCGCCATCACCGTGAGCGCGATGGCAGCGTCCGCTACGTTGCGCGCGATGGGACCAGTGTTGTCGAGCTGCCAGTCAAGCGGCGCGATGCCGGCAATGCTGACCAGCCCGCGCGTGGGAAAGATGCCGACCAGGTTGCTGGTGGCGACCGGCATGCGGATGGAATTGCCTGTGTCCGTTCCATTGCCGAGCACGGCGAGATTGGATGTGACGGCGGTGACCGTTCCTCCCGACGAGCCGCCGGGCGAGAAGCGCACGTCGTAGGCGTTGCCGGTGCGGCCGAAGGCGGTAGATCGATTTGTGTCGCTGGCCGCAAAGTCCGGCATGTTGGTGACGCCGAGTAGGATGGCGCCGGCCGCGCGCAGCTTTGCCACGATGGTGGCGTCGCGGGGTGCAATCAGCTCGTGCCCGGGAAGCATGTAGCCGCGCCAGCCGTCTGTTGTGACGAGTCCCTGAATGCTGGTGTTGGCTTTGGTGACGATGGGCACGCCCCACAGGGGGCCGGGCTGGAAGCCGGGCGCTTTCGCTTCGGCATCTTCACGGGCGGCCTGCGCCAGCGCCGATTCGGCATTCACCGTCTGCACTGCGCGATAGATGCCGTTGTAGCGGGCGATACGGTCGAGGTGCCAATGAACCACTTGCGCCACGGTGTAGCGGTGTTCGCGATAGAGCTGATGCAGGCGATCGACGGTGACGTCCATGAGATCGCGATCCATGGCGGCATGACTGGCTTCGTCTCGCGCAGGTGGAGAGGTGCGGGCAAAGACCGGCGCCACGATCAAGAGCGCGAGCAGCAGCATTCGCATGATGGGACCATAGCACCGGAGCGCTGGATCTTAGTCGTTAGGCCGGCTGCTCTCCACTACATTCCCGACCGACCAGATCACCGCGCCCCAGGCCAGAACGTTGAAGCCGATGATGAGCAGTGGCAGCAGCAGCTTGTATTCGAGCGTCCGTTCGATCACGCCGCCGGTGAGCCAGCACCACCTGCCAGCCAGTGTGCGCTCTGGACGCTGATAGAGCGGCGGAATACGCACGATCACATCGAAGATGAGGCAAGGGATGCCCAGCAACGCGGCATACTTGCACCCCTGCTTATAGGTCATGGTCGCGGTGCGCCAGGCGAGGGTGCAGGCGGCTCGCCGGACGAGTCTTCTGCCTCCTCGTCTTCGAGGCCAAGCCTTGTCTCAATCTTTACGGGACCCTTGCCCCGTTCGGCATTGCGCCGCTGCTGACGCATATTCACGATGAACAGGACGACCCGCAGCAGCAGGATGCCGACCAAAACTGCCACCAGCCCCCACTGCGTCTGGCCGCGCCCGTGCATCAGCCAGAAGATCGCGGCCAGCACGACGATCACGAACAGCGCGAAGGTGAGCGTCCCCGTTCTTTTCATGCCGATCGGCTCCTTAAAGGATTGCTTCTTATCCTGACTACTTTAGATGGAATCAGGACGTGGCGTCGCCGCGGGCACCAGTTCCAACTCAGGAATGACCCGCAAGTGTCACTGCTCCGGGGCAAATAATCCTTGTTTGCGGCCAAATTCGCGGTATAACCTCGCCAGCGAGTCCCCCATACATCTGTTTTTCGGACGCAGTCTCTCCTCATCGTCTCTGCCACTGTTCGAGGTCCCTGTGCAACGCCGGTCCCTGCTTGTTTGCCTTCTGCTCCTGCCCATCTTTGCCACCCCTTTCACCGCATTTGCCGCAGACTGGCAGCAGCCCACGCCGGAAGAGCTGAAGATGACTTCCGAACCGGGCGCGCCCAATGCCGATGCCATCTATCTGTACCGGGAAGATGTCACCGACAATAAGTTGCATATGGAGGCGGTCTATGTGCGGCTGAAGGTCCTGCGCGACGAGGGCAAGAAGTATGCCGACGTCGAACTGCGAGGCGCCAGCCGGGACTTCAGCATCACCGACATCCAGGGCCGCACCATTCATAGCGATGGCACCGTCATCCCGTTCACCGGCAAGCCCTACGAGAAGCTGCTGGTCAAGACGAAGACCCGGCAATACAAGGCGATGGTCTTCTCACTTCCGGACGTCGAGAACGGCAGCATCCTGGAGTACCGTTACAAGCTGCGCTACGACGACCATGCGTATGTTTCACCGGAGTGGGACGTGCAGCAGCCTATCTTCGTGCGCAAGACTCACTTCCACTTTCTTCCCACCGATCAGGAAGTCATCTCCCACGTTGACAAGGGCAGCGGCACCAGCCAGATCGCCTATAGCCAGTTGCTGCCGCCCGGCGCAAAGGTGGTCGAGACGCGCGGCGCCTTCGACCTGGACGTCGAGAACATTCCGGGGCTTCCCAAAGAGGAGTACGAGCCTCCCATGGACGCCTTCGCTTACCGCGTGCGCTTTTACTACACCAGCCTCCACGACTCAGCGCAGTACTGGAAGACTTACGGCAAGAGCTGGTCCCACGACGTCGATAAGTTCGCCGCGCCTT
The DNA here is from genome assembly GCA_963758545.1 of uncultured Acidobacteriaceae bacterium. Taxonomy (GTDB): domain Bacteria; phylum Acidobacteriota; class Terriglobia; order Terriglobales; family Acidobacteriaceae; genus KBS-83. The sequence goes on from CAVWVY010000004.1 coordinate 1,327,105, forward strand.
CATCCGCCATCACCGACGCCGCAAAGGAACTTACCTCCGGCGCTGCCACCCCGGACGAAAAGCTCAACAAGCTCTACGACGCCGTGATGAAGCTGGATAACACTCGCTTCTCCCGGGTGCACTCGCAAGACGAAAATCGTGCCGAGGGCGTCAAGCACATCAAGTCCGCCGCCGATGTGCTCGCCCTGAAGCGCGGTTCGCCCGACGAGCTTGCCATGCTCTTTCTCGCGCTCGCCCGCGCGGCCGGCTTCCATGCGGACGCCATGGCGGTGGTCAACCGCAATCGAGACATCTTTCAGCAGAACTTCCTCGATGCCAATCAGCTCGACGATGTGATCGTACTGGTCACGATTGACGGCAAGGAGCGCGCCTTCGACCCTGGCGAGCGCTATATGACCTATGGACAGTTGGACTGGATACACGCGATGGCCGGCGGCCTTCGCGAGCAGGATGGCCACATAGCGCTCGCAGAATCACCCGGGCAGCGGCTACAAGGACACAATCATCCAGCGCATCGCGGACATCACCCTTGCTCCCGACGGTACCGTCACCGGCTCCGCCACCATCGTCTGCACCGGCGCAAGGGCCGTGTATTGGCGGCAGAAAGCCCTGGAAGGCGACGAGGTTGAGATGAAGAAGGACTTTGACGACCAGATACAGCCGGATCTTCCTCCCGGCGTCATCGTCAAGACGGACCACTTTCTCGGTCTGGACACCGAAAACACCAACTTCATGGCGCGTATGAAGGTAAGTGGGTCGCTCGGCACCGCAACCGGAAAGCACATCTTTCTGCCGGTCTCCCTCTTCGCCGCAGGCGGTCACGATCTGTTCTCCAGCTCCCATCGCCAGGAGCCTATCGATCTCCATTACCCCTACATGGAGAAGGATCAGGTAACCCTGCATGTTCCCGATGGGTTCAGGTCGAGAGCGTTCCCAAAGAGGCGCGGGTAGACCTGCCGCAGTACGCGGTCTATATCTCCAACGCCAAGGCAACGGGCCAGACAGTCGACTATGGCCGGACGTTCATCATGGCGAATGTGCTTTATGCGCCGCAGGAGTACGACAAGCTTAAAGGCTTCCTCGACGACGTAAGCAACAAGGACCGCGCTCAGGTCGTTCTGAACGTTGCCGCCGCGGCACACCAGGGCCAGTGATGAACCGCCGAAGGCATATTGCCTGCTGGTTTACGGCCGGCTGCCTGGCGGCCGCCGTAACTCTGCCTGCCATCGCAGGAACGCCGCAGCCGCCGGATTGGGTGCTCGCCGCTGCACATGCCTCGACGCCGAATTATCCGGCAGACACCATTGCGGTGGCGCTCGACGATGAAGAGACGCTCACCGTCCAGCCGGATGGCAAAGCCACGCTGCTGAAACGCCGCGTCATCAAAATTCTCCGCCCGCAGGGCCGCGACTTCGCCTACGTCTTCGTTCCCATCGATCGCGATCGCAAACTGCGCTCGCTTCACGTGTGGAGCATTGCGGCCGATGGCCACCCCTACACCCTGCGCGACAACGAGATCGCCGAGGTGGGCGATGATGAGTACGGCATGCTTTACGTCGACCTGCATGCCAAGGCAGCCCACGCGCCCGCAGTCGATCCCGGCGCGGTCGTTGCCTATGAATATGAGCGCACCATGCGTCCCTACGTGCAGGAGTACACGTGGGATTTTCAGGACTCAATCCCCACCCTGCGCTCCGTCTTCGAACTGATCCTGCCGCGCGGACTGGCACTACTCCGTTGCCGCACGCAAGGACGCCGGCGTGGTTGCCAGCCAGCCCGCGCCGGGGCACTACCGCTGGCAGATGGACCGCGTTCCGGGCATCGACATTCAGGATGTGCCGATGACGCCGGAGTTTCGGGCGATGGCCGGCCGGCTTGTCGTCCGCTACTCGCATGACCAGCAGCCAACAGGCGACGCGCGCTGGACGGCGATCGGCGACTGGTACACCACGCTGGCCACGCCCAGCGCGCAGGTGACACCCGACATCGCCGCGAAGGCAAAGGAACTCGTCGCCGGGCAGTCCGATTTCACGGCGAAACTCCAGAGCATCGCCAGCTACATGCAGCGGAACATCCGCTACGTGGGCATCGAGATCGGCATCGGCGGCTATACGGCCGCACACCGCGGATGAGGTCTTCCGCAACCGTTATGGCGATTGCAAAGACAAGGCCACGCTGCTGCGCGCCATGCTGGAGAGCGTCGGCATTCACTCCACCTGGGTGCTGGTGGATACCCGCCGCGGCTTTGTCGATCCGGGCGTTCCGTCGATCGACGGCAACCATGCCATTGCCGCTATCGAGATGCCCGCCGGCTACTCCAATCCGCTTCTACAGTCTGTTGTCACCGCGAAAAGCGGCAAGCGGTATGTCATCTTCGATCCCACCAACCAGTGGATTCCCATCGGACAGATCCCACCCTACGAGCAGGGCGGGTACGGCGTGCTCAGCGAAGGCGGACAGAGTCAGCTCATCGCGTTGCCGGTCATGCCGCCCGCAGCCAACCGCGTCGAGCACACCGTCCATGCACAGCTTGCCGCGGATGGCTCGCTGGAGGCTTCCGTCGTCGAGCAGCGCTTTGGCTATGCCGCCGAGCGGCCGCGCGTCACCTTCACCGGCGGCAGCCAGCAGCAGCAGCGCGATTATCTCGAAAAGCGACTGCGCCGCGATCTCAGCAGCGTCTCTATCGAAAAGGTCGCCGCCGATCACACCAACGACCTCAGCCGCCCGCTGGAGCTCGACTATAGCTTCCGCACCGCAAATTACGCGCGCAGCGCCGGCGATCTCCTGCTGGTCCGGCCCCGCATCCTCGGCTCCGACGCCTGGTCGCTGCCACGCGAAGCACGCCTCTGGCCGATCGATCTGAGCGCCGTCCAAATCCGCAGCGATTCCATCGACCTCACTCTACCGCCCGGCTATGTCGTCGATGAGCTGCCTGACCCGGTCTCGCTCGACACCGACTTTGCCTCTTATCACAGCGCCGTAACTGCCGATGGCAACACGCTGCATTACACCCGCGAATACACCGTGAAACAGCTGCAGCTCGATGCGTCGCGCTACGATGACCTGCGCAAATTCTCCGAGCGCATTGCTTACGACGAAGCTTCCAGTGCGGTGCTCAAGAAGAAATGAGCGAATCAGCGAGCCCAGCCAGGAACGGAGGCGCCACGGGGCGCTTTGCCTGGGCGGCCACTCCCCGGCTGATACTGGATACAATGGAATTGGTTTTGCGTCCAACAGAATGTCCATGCGCCCAGCGTCCCTGATTGCCTCCGCCGCCCTTGCCGCCACGCTTGTCCTTATGCCTGCAGCGCTTTCAATGCGGGCCTCCGCACAGGAGAGGACAGAGGTGCACAACACAGCGCCGTTGCATCCGCCGGCCGGAGCGCGTGTTGCCATCGTCGAATTTGAAGACCTGGAGTGCCCGGACTGCGCCCGCGCCAATCCGCTGCTCAAGCAGGCGGCCGAGCAGTACAAGATTCCGTGGATTCGCCATGACTTCCCCCTGCCGTTCCATGACTGGAGCTTCCAGGCCGCCGTCAACGCCCGCTGGTTCGACACCAAGGGCAAGAAGCTGGGAGATGAATACCGCGACGCCGTTTTTGCCGACCAGGACAATATCACGGTGCTCGAGAATGGCGTTCCGAACGGTGAAAAGGCGCTGGCCAACCTGCATGCCTTTACCGAGAAGTTCGCGGCGGAACACAAGCTCGCACTGCCCTTCGTGATGGACCCGCAGCAGAAACTCTCCGCGCTGGTAAAGGCGGACTACGCACTCGGCCAGAGCGTCGGCATCCAGCACACGCCGACCATCTGGGTGGTCACGAACCAGACCAAGGGTGCGCCGTTCGTCGAGGTGGTCGACCGCACCAAACTGTACTCGATGATCGATGACGCGCTGGCGGAGACCAAAGGCAGCGCGCCCGAGCACGCTGCGGTGCATCACACGCGGTAGTCCTTCCTATCAGTGTTCACTGCTTTCTAGGGACGTGCGCCGCGATCCTGTCCGCTGTTGAACAAAGGTAGGTCTGCTGGCTCCGCAGGATCGGTCATCGGGCGCATGGATTGAGAACTGATGGCCCACGCGATGTCTCTTGCAGCCGGATGGGTTCGCACCCTTGGCTGCTTGGGATTGGGGACGGCCACGGAGCAACAAGGTCCGTGCGGCCTACTCGCAAACGAGTCCGCTTCATTGCAGAACGACAGAATTTATTCTGAGACGACGCCGCGTTCTCACCGGGCGGCGTTCCGCTCCACGCGGACGGACAATTCGCCGGCATCTGCCTCGGTCGGTGCGTACATCAGGTCGAAGATATTTGCCGCGGTCTGCAGCCACTTCTGGCGTGCCGCCAGCGGCCACTCCGTCTCCGGCTCGGGCAGCTTGGAGAACAGTCCCTGAATCAGTGGATCGGCGCCGTCCGCGCTCTTGCGGAGAATCGGATGGCTTGTTTTTGCGGGGGGCGCCGCAACGGCAACCGGCTCGCGGTCCTTATCACGATCACGGTCGAGTTCCCGGCCGTTCCTCTCCACGACACGCTCCAGCCGCTCCTGTGCACGAATATCGGCTTCGTTTCGATCATCGGGGCGATCGAGTTGGCGGGAGAGGCTCCGATCCGGATTGCGATCGTCGCGGCGATCCGGATTGCGATCGTTGTTGCGGTCCAGATTGCGTTCCAGGCGGTTCAGATCGTCGTAGGGACTGCGCGCCGAGCTGTCCGGCTCGGGAGGTGTCTTGAACGACGGCATGACGGGACGATCGCTTCCGAAAAGTGCCATAGACCACCCACTATGCAGAAATACAACTTCCGCCTCAATGGCACTCTTAGGTGATGGGGGAAGCGGATCCGAGCACCAGTATGGGTCTCGCCAGTCAACGATAACCTCGCGAAATACGGCATTTGCGGCATATTCAGCGAGCGATCCTGCTTGACGGAGCCGTGCGGTGCGGCCTACATTCGGCTCACTTGGGCGCATCTTACAAGACGGGCGGCAGGTTATGAGCATGGCCTGGACCAATCTGATGATCTTGATCTTCTTCGGGATCGCCCTGGTGATCGGCGTTTATTTCATGTGGGTGCTGCTACGCAACGAGATGCACGGACGCCCGAAACCACCGCCGGATACTTACGATTTCGGCTTCGGTCCGCCAAATCCAGATCACAAGACCAACCATTAGAGCGCACCGGTACCGCCTCTCCCACCCTCGGGGGGTATCCCGCAAGGCCAGCCGCTCGCTACGCTCGATCTACCATGCGCATCCGGCCCCGTACCCCGGCCCTCTCTGCCCTGCTTCTGATCGTATCGCCCGTTCTTTTCGCTGGAGGCCGTGCCAAGCCGCACACCGTCGGCATCGGCGTGGGCAAGCGTGTTCCCTACGGCATCGCCTCTGATCCCGCAAACGCCGGCGCAGACGAGAAGACCCTCCACGTCCGCCCGCTTGTCGTGGACGACAAGGTCAAGGAGTGGACTACCGGCGAGATCCACGACATTACAGATCGCAGCTTCGTCGTGCGGCGCGCGCTACGCCTCAATGATGCGCTGCCCGGCGATAAAGCGGAGCACTGGATCTGGCAGCGCGGTCCGTGGATCATGATCGATCGCAGCAACGGCCACGTCACTGCGATGAAGCTGCCCGACTATGATCCATCTGTTTCACAAGTGGTCTGGTTCCGCGACTACGCGGCCTATTGCGGACTGAACTCCGGCGGCCATCAGCTTTACACCGTGGTTGCGCAGGTGGGAGCGCGCCGTCCGATTCTCGCGAAGAAAGTCGGTCCCTGGACGCCGACGCCGCCAACCGCCGGCACAGCTCCGACTCCCGCCTGCGCCAAAGCCACCTGGCAGCGAGATCCGCTTCGCGTCAGCTTTGCTCCAACCGGAGCAGCGGAGCCGATGAACTTCAATCTCGTCGGTCTCTCCGCCGTGCTGGTGGAGGACGGCGATACGGATGAGGCCGCCAGCGCCGGCTCCGGCAGCAACTAGCGGCATCCTGACGCCACAGCGGCTAATATGACGCCGTGGACTTTTACTACGGCATCGGCCCCGCTCTGTTTGTGATCGTCTCCATTGCGATTGCGTGGCTTTCGATCCGGCGCATCCGCCGCTTACGTGATGCGACGATCCGTGGCTGGCGTAGGACGATGGAGCGCGTTGTCCTTGCCGCTGTGACGGCGGTCGCGCTCATTCTCGCGGCGAGCAGCGCCTTCAATGCCGTCGCCGTGCGGGCCCTTCATCCGCCGGGTGAATGGTATTCCGTCGACGGGCACAGGATGCGCATCGACTGCACCGGCAGCGGTTCCCCAACGATCGTGCTGGATGCCGGGCTCGGCAATGATGGGTTGATCTGGGGTGGCGTTCAGCCGGCTCTCAGCAAGACCACGCGCGTCTGCTCCTATGATCGCGCGGGGTTCGGTTGGAGTGATCCGCTTCTACCGCCGCGCGATGCCGACCATATCGCTTCCGAATTGCACGGGCTGCTGGCGGCTGCAAAGATCGACGAGCCGATCGTGCTGATGGGGCATTCGATAAGCGGAATATACATCCGCGATTATGCGACGCGATATCCGGCGGATGTTGCCGGGCTTATCTTTGTCGACGGTTCAACTCCTCTGCAGAATAGAAATTCTGCATTCAAGCCTGAGTTTGCGAAACATCCCCTGGACTGGGTCCGCACGCTGTACAGGCGGATGCTGTTCGTTGCGGGAATTCCGCGATTGTCCGGCGCATGCTCACAGGGATTTCCGAATTTCAATCGAGCCGCCGCGGAATTGCAGGCTCAGGACCTGTGCAGGCTGCGATGGAGCGCGATCGATGCGGAGATGGACAGCTTCGACCGCTCCGGCGAGCAGACCCTGCACACCGGCCCATATGGTCCGCTGCCAATCCTGATCTTCTCGCAGGATCCCGGGAAAGACCTCTCGAATATTTCGAGGGCCTGGAATCAGATGCAGGAGGACCTGAAGAAGCTCTCGACGCGAAGCCGCAGGATTATCGCCAAGGGCAGCACCCACTACATACAAGTGGATCGACCGGATCTGATCGAAAAGCAGGTGCCGCTCTTTATCGAGCAGATTCGAGGAACCGTACCCGAGCCGGCGAACTATGGATCGACTACGACGGAATAGCGTGCCCGACCAGAGGCTCATGTGGAATTATGCCGCTACGCTACCTACTCGTCGACGTCGCAGCCAGCGTTGTTGCGCGCTCGACCATATTCGCTCTATGTCCGCGGGATCGACAAAGAGGACGTAAGCCGACAGCACGTCCCACTCGAACATCGGCAGGTTCAACGCATATTCAATCGACAGGTGGAACAGGATACCGATCAGCAGCAACGGATAACGCAACCGCCGGAACCAGATAAGAACACCCAGGCTGAACTCGAGCAGCAGAGTGAACCAACTGCCGAGCTTCAGGATTGCGGGGTGCTGAATCCATCCCGGTAGAGCAAATCGCGCAATTGCGTGGAGATGGATGACGTAATAGAGCGCGGTTCCCTGCAGCCATGTATTCCCCTTCAGCTTCCAGCAGAAGGAGGCCAGATACATCAACGCAAGCTCCAACTGGATCATGCGTTGCGCCCAGGGCGCTCTTGGCGCGATGGCAGCTCCTTCCTGGCCGCGGCGGACCCGGATCCATCGGTCGAGAGAAAGCGTAGCACCTGCAGGCGCAAACATCAGGAAGAAGCCCGCGACGCGCAGGAACGTGTCGCCTCCATGGGTGATGAACAGATTTCTCTGCTGTATGGAAGTGAGGCAGAGAAATACCGCCACGCTGCTGACGCGCGTCCAAAGTCCTGCCGTCAACAATAGGGCGAAGCCTAAGAAAATCCAGAAAAATGCCGCGATCCAGCGATCATCCTGCGGCATCACGGTAAATAGGTTGAGTCGGAAACCCGGCTCAACTTTGGTCATGGTCGACAGACGTATCCAGCCATGAACCCCAAACCACTCGAGCCAGTCGGAGTGCAGCAGAATTACTGTTGCCGAAACGCAGATGCCATAAAGAATGCGAAACAGGGCGATGGGAATAGGAGATTGCGGGGTGAAGAAGAAATGCTCCCAGGCCTCGACTGGTTTTCGCCACTTCATCGAAGCTCTCCGGGCTCGATATATTCCTCGTAGAAAACATTCGGCTGCGGGGCTGCGTTCTCGGTTCCTGGTTTGATATCGGAGCGAAATTGAATCAGCAGCACCTTATCCGGAGAATCGCCTTGACGGGCAAAAGTCCGCGCGATGTGGTTTGCCACGTCCGGCCATAGAGCTTCGTTCTCCTGCCCCGGAAGAACATCCGTGAATTTTCTATATCTCTCTTTGCGATATCTCTCCGCAAAGCTGAGTTCTTCCATCCTGGGAAAGGTCCACACGCGCATGTGATGATCGTGCGTAATGACCACGGCCTTGATGTACGAATTGACCGGCTCAGGATTGGGCGCGAACATATCCCACGATTGGAACAGGCCGCTCCAGCGCAGGTAGGGAAGCACAATTATCTTTACATTCCTGACTATTGGAACGTTCCAGGGAAAGGCCCAGCAGGTAATCGCGATGAGATGGAAGAGGATGAAAATGCTGATCAGGCCCTGCCAGCGACGAGACCCGGCAGAATCTCGACGACGCTCAGGTCGTTGCTTAGAAACAGCGTCCCGAGAGCTTGCAGCCCCAAGGTCGCGTCGTCTGTTCTGCCGATTACGCTTATTCACATTTGCGCGGTTTCTGGACTGGTTCACGGCATTCACAACGACGAAGAAAAGGCCCTTTCCGCTCACACCGTTCACAGACGCCCTCCGCTAGAAGGAGCGCGCCTAGTTGGTCTGCATGTCTGCGGCTACGGCCATGGTACGCGGCATCCGCGCACCACGTCGGGCGAATTTCGCTGGAAAATTCAGCGCTGTCCTTCGGATTCTTCTTCCCAACCCAGGCCCCGACAGGCGACGCTATGTCGCGAGGAGTAAAGAACAGCACATGAGAAAGAAAATCACGCAGAAGAATTCAATCCAGCAGGCTGAGCTGGTACTGCATCTCTACGAATTGCGCCGCGAGACCGTGATGCGCGAAGCGCGCTCCTACGTGGGCGGCGAGTTCCTGCCGGCTTCCGCAAAAGAATTTGTCGAGATCGTCAGCGCCGGGGGCAGGCACATGAGTTTTGTCCTGCAAGTTTACGGCTACTGGGATATGGTCGCCGCGTTCGTCGAGCACGGGGCGCTCGATGCCCGGCTCGTCTACGACACCTGCCAGGAAATGTACTTTCAGTACGCAAAGATCCAGCCCTACCTCGCGGAGTTCCGAAAGCAGATGAACCTGCCGGAATGGCTAATCAGCGTCGAGCGGCTGATCGATGGCTCAAAGGCTGGCCGCGCCCGTCTCGCACATATGCAGAAGAGCCTCGCCGCGATGGCAGCCGTGCGTGCGACGCAAAGCAAACGGGCGCGAGCATAAACAAAGCGGGCCGCCGGATCAACAAGTCCGGCTGCCCAACTTCTTTCCGCCATAATGATTTAGTCGCGGTCGTGATCGCCACTGTTGAAGGGGAACAGCAACCATGGCGTAGAACTCACCCCACTGCCCACAACCGTGCTGCATCTCGGGCTGCCGGGGCCGGTCAGGCAATTCCACCAGTTCTCCGTCGCGTCGACCGTCCCGGTGCCGAGATTGTCGACGCCGATCCCCCGGATCTGGAAATCGTTCAGATGGACATTGAGTTGGCCGGTAGGCGCCTTGAAGGCGACAGCGATCGCTTCGTCATCAATGACATTCTGCGAGATCACCGTTCCGGTGATCGGCGCCACGCTGTAGACGTTGATGCCGGTGGGACCAGAGGTGGCCGCGTCTGCCGTATCTGCTGCGTTGCCGGAGATGCGGTTGCCGACGATCACATTATCGTTGAGGTTGACAGGCGGCGCGGGCGCCGGAGCCGCTGCATGATTGTGCATCGTGACGCCGGGGAGACCGTTGTTGTGAATGTCGTTGTCATACACCACGTTGGCCCAGGCCGCAGTGCCGGGGAACGGAGCGAAGATGCCAACGCCGGCGCCCGCGCCCGGAACCTCAAAGCCGTTATGCGATGAGTCATTGTGTGCAATCGTGTTGTGCATGATGCCGAACGACACCTTGGCCGTGGGTATCACGCTTGTCGCAGGGCCGTGGGAGGCTATCGTGATACCGCAGTCGAACGGATTGTCGTGCACGGAATTGCCGCTGATCACATTGTCGTGGGTGGGCCCGGTCTCGTCGCTGATCAGGATCCCGCCGGAGTTGTGCTCGACGTTGTTGCGAACTATCGAAGAGTGATCGACCCCCATCAGATGCACACCTTCGCCGCAATCTTCGCCTTCGTTGGTCTCAAAGGCGGGGATGCCGGGGCAGGCCGGAGTGGCAATATCCAGTGCCTTGTTGTTATCGAGAACATGATTGTTGACGATGGTGACATTGGAGGCATTCGCGATCAGGATGCCTTCAAAATTCGCATTGCGGATTTTGAAGCCGGAGACCACCACATTTGCTACGCCCGCGTTGGGAGCGGCTGCCATGCCATTGATGAAGATGCCATTCGGCAGTCCTGTTGCGTCAATAATCGGCTGAACAAATCCAAGCGCCACCAGCGAAACCGGCCTGGTGATCGTCACCTGCTCCTTGTACGTACCCGGCGTCACCACAATGGTGTCGCCCGGGCCCGCTGCGGCGACTGCCGCCGAGATGGTTGCTCTGCAGCCGAACTTCCCGCCGGGATTCACACAGAGGGTAGCGGCCGTGGCTAGGCTGCAGGCTCCGAACAGAGACAGCAGCCCGAGGCTAATAGCCCGCCGTACAAATTTGTCACGGATTTCTCCGCGAAAAATAGTTCTTACGTCCGTAAACATCGCTTTCTCCTGATCTGACTTGTTGCCGCTCGCAAGGAGCGTAGAAGGTATGGTTTGCGGGGGAATTCGAGGCGCGACGATGCTAGTCCCGCCGCTTCGGTCACACAAGCGCCAAATGGGCACTTCCTCAGCGGTTACCGTCCCGCCACCAGCTCGCGGGCGTAGCATCGGGAGGATGGAACCGATCGAAGAGCTTCTCGACATGGCCGAAGCGGCACACGGCCATCTGTGTGCCGGGCAGATTCTCGGCGTCCGCATGGCCGTGCTGGGCTGTCAGCGTCTGGGCATCGACGAGCCGCGCGGCCGCGACCGCAAGCGCCTGGTGACCTTCGTTGAAATCGACCGCTGCGCTACAGACGCTATCGGCGTTGTCACCGGCTGCCGGCTCGGCAAACGGGCGCTCAAGTTCCGCGACTGGGGAAAGATGGCGGCTACATTTGTCGACCTGCCGAGCGAGCGCGCCATCCGCATCGCCGCACGCGAATCGTCGAAGGATCTGGCACGCGCTCGGCATCCAGAGCTCGAAAACAAGAATCAGCAGCAGATGCTCGCCTACCGCGAGCTCTCCGATGCCGAGCTATTTACGGAAGAGTGGGTCCGCGTCACGCTGCCGCCGAAAGAATTCCCCGGCTACAAGGGCGAGCGCCTTGCCTGCGTGGTCTGCGGCGAAGGCATCAATTATGACCGCTTCGTCGAACGCGACGGACGGCATCTTTGCTACGCCTGTGCGAATCCGGAGGAGCGCTACTACCAGCCGCTATAGACTTCGCCATCGCGAATGGGCATTTTGTCACAAACTGTGTGCGAACTCGCCCAGAGGCACTAGACTGTCCGCCGGCACAATTGAGGTAAATTCACTCGAAGCTTTCCGAGGGAACCGCATGAAGAGCATTCTCCTTGCATTCGCAGTGGCTTTCACGCTCCAAGCCGGAGCGCAGCAGAAACCGGCTGCGACGCTCCGCTCCGTCCTGCTCGACGAATTACACAGCACGCATGACAAGAGCAACTGGTTCGTCTGCGGCAATGTGGCGGTCGCGAATCTGACGCCTGAACAGGCGAACTGGAGCGATGGCAAGGGCAACCACTCGGTCGGCCAGCTCGCCTATCACCTGGTCTTCTGGAACCAGCGGTCGCTGCAGAACTTCCGCGGCGAAAAGCCCGCCGAAGTTCAGCGGCAACAATGACGAGACCTTCACCAAGTTCGACGCGAAGCAATGGAACGATACCGTACACCAGCTTGACGAAGTAATGACCGCAATTGAAAAAGCGGTTGAGAGCGCGAGTGATGCACAGCTCGCGGAGTGGGCGCCGACGGTCGCGAACATCGCCACACACAACGCGTATCACATTGGAGAGATCGTGATGGTGCGCAAGGAGCAGGGCGCGTGGGATGCGAGCAAAGGCGTGAAGTAGAGACGCGCCGCCAATCAGCTTAACGGCGACTGGCGGATACGCAATCGGGTTAGCGGCTATGCCGGTCGCGAGTCCTTCAATCGCGCGCGCAGCCCGAAATACCGTGCTCTCGCCGAAGTGCGGCCCCAGCACCTGCGCGCCGATCGGCAGCCCTTCGCTGGAGACACCGCAGGGCACGGACACGCCGGAGATGCCGGCCAGGCTCGCCGTCACGGTGTAGATGTCGGCGAGATACATGGAGACCGGATCGTCAGTTTTCTCGCCAATGCGGAAGGCCGGCGTGGGCGCGGTCGGCGTCACGATGACATCGACCTTCGTGAAGGCCTTCAGGAAGTCCTCGGCCAGCACGCGACGCACCTGCTGTGCCTTGCGGTAGTAGGCATCGTAGTAGCCCGCGCTCAGCACATAGGTGCCGAGCAGGATGCGCCGCTTCACCTCGCGCCCGAAGCCGCGCTCGCGCGTCTCCCGATACATCTCGGAGAGCGTCTTCGCGCCCGGTGCGCGATAGCCGTAGCGCACGCCATCGAAGCGCTCCAGATTGGCGCTCGCCTCCGCCGTCGCCAGCACGTAATACGTGGGCACTGCGTAGCGCGTATGCGGGAGTGACACCGGGGTGATCGTGCAGCCCTGCGCGCGCAGAGATTCAATTGCCTTCTCGACCGCCGTCTTCACCTCGGCATCCAGACCTTCAGCGAAATATTCCACCGGCACACCGACGCGCAGGCCCTCAACGGGTTTTCTGCATTCTGCTGCATAATCCGGCACCGGCCGCGTCGAGGAGGTCGCATCCAGCGGATCGTGTCCGGCGATGACGCCCAGCACAGTTGCGGCATCTTCAACCGTGCGCGCGAACGGCCCGATGCGATCGAGCGATGAGGCAAAGGCGATCAGACCATAGCGCGAGACGCGCCCGTAAGTCGGCAGCACGCCCACCACGCCGCAGAACGAGGCCGGCTGCCGGATGGAGCCGCCGGTATCGGTGCCCAAGGTCGCCGCGGCCATCTCCGCCGCGACTGCTGCCGCTGAGCCGCCGCTCGAACCGCCCGGCACGCGATCCAGCGCCAGCGGATTGCGCACGACGCCGTAGGCGGAGTTCTCGTTCGAGGAGCCCATCGCGAACTCGTCGCAGTTAAGCTTGCCCAGCACCACCGCGCCGGCCTCTTTCAGCCGCCGTACGGCTGTGGCGGTATAGGGCGGCGTATAGCCCTCCAGAATGCGCGAGCCCGCTGTCGCCGGCATGCCCTCGATCGCAATCACGTCCTTGATGCCGACGGGCACGCCCGCCAGCGGCCCCAGCGGGTCGCCACGACGTGCTGCCGCGTCGATGTCCTCGGCGGTCCGCAGCGCGCTCTCGCTTGCCACCGAGAGGTACGCGTTGATCTCCGGGTTGCGTTGCGCAACGCGTTCCAGATAGCCGGCGGTCAGATCGGCGGCTTTCGTCCGGCCGGAGATCACGGCCTGTCCCAGCTCGCGCAGCGGGAGTGCGTTTGCCGTCATGGTGTTCTGCGTGCTCATCGCCCAATCACCTGCGGAACTTTGAAGAATGCCCCGTCGGTCTCCGGCGCGGCATGCATGACCGGCGCACGCTCCAGACAGGGCACGGGAACGTCCTCGCGTAGCGGTGTTTCTTCGCCTTCAGCCACAGCGTCCCGGACAATTTCCGTCACCTGGGCCATCGGCGCTACGTTCGCGACATCCACCTCACTCAGCTGCGCGATGTAGCCCAGGATCGCGTTGAGGTCGCGGCGCATGGCCGGCAACTCCTCCGGCGTAAGTTCAAGGCTGGCGAGCGCTGCAACTTGCAGTACCTTCTCTTCGGAAACTGTCTGGGTAGTCGATTCGGCCATGATTCCACGCATACGCAACATGAGGCCCGGACGGGCCTCATGTTGGCGTCACACACTTGAGTATATAGGTCTAGAGGAGGGTGCTCGGTTGCGGCGGTTTGGCCTTGCTGCGAATCAGGCAGACCTCCGCGGTCCGCAGCATCAATCTCAGATCGCTGCCAAAGGTGCAGCGCTCGGCGTACTCGTAATCCAGGTTTGTTTTATACGGGGTGAGCTTGTACTTGCAGAAGGCCTCGATCTGCTCCTCCGGAATCTGCCGGAGCATTTCCTCTTCGCAGCGGAAGACCAGGGTGGCCGCGCCGGTGATGCCCGGCCGGAATGGCATGCATTGCGCTTGGCGGTGCTGGTGGTCAGGCAGCTTTGGCCTGGGGCCGACCAGACTCATATCACCGCGCAGTACGTTGATCAGTTGAGGCAACTCATCCAGCTTGTAGCGACGAAGAAGACGCCCCACAGAGGTGACCCGGCGGTCGCCATGGCGGGTTACGGACAGACCCTTCGGCTGTGGCTGAGCTTCCATGGTGCGGAACTTGTAAATAGTGAACAGCTCACCCATCCGGCCCACGCGCTGCTGGCGAAAGATGATCGGGCCGGGCGAGCTGAGCCGTACCGCGATCGCAAGCACGGCGAAGACGGGAGAGAACAGAAGGACCCCGAAGAACGCCAGCGTCAGATCCAAGGCCCGGCGCTGCGGGCAAAGCGACCATTCACTTCCGTTCGGAACAACTGCCGACTCCAGCTCAAGTTCGTCAACTGCAACCGCAGAGGCCCCGCCTCCACGCAACCGTTCCTCGCGATGCGGGGGGGCGCTCTTCCGTGAAAAGTCGTTCCATAAAGGTTGGACGGAGAGACTACGTGAGGTTTCGAATGAACTCATTCAGTATCCTTTGGATACACTTCTTGCCCGTCTGTTCGGCGCACCGTGAGGTTTCTTCTCCTCACTCTGGCGCGTTAAGTCTGGGCCGCATCCCTTTGGATGAGATGCAGCGGGGGATTCGAACATCGGGTTACCCAAGCTGTAATACCGCCATTGAGTGTGTCGCGCCAAACTGAAGCACCCGCGTCGAGGAACGCATTCCGGTTCACAGCCACCCCTATCTCACACGCAGATAAGGTAGATATCAATGCCATTATCGCAGAGCACTGCCACGTACTGTTTCAACAGGGCCGGATCTGATTTGGCCAGCGTAGGAATTTCCGCGGCAACAAGCATATCCTACGTACTCAAAAAATTGCTGGTTTACCACGTGATGAAAAGTGCATGGAATAAGAGTACCCAATACTTTTCATACATTTACGCTTAGACAACAATAGACGATACACCAAATCTCGCGATTTCAAAGCGATCTTCGACGCCCCTGAACAAGCTGCGGTAACAGCGCGATCTCCGGGCAACCTTGGACCTGGGTCCGCCATGGGTTCCGGTGTCTGCAGCAATGCCGGGAAAGACTGGGGGCCGGCTCTATGTAATTGCTATAGTGTTACTTACGGCGCTTGCGGGCTCATCTGAAGCGCTTCGGGTGGCGAACGCGGCTTAACTTCCGGGATCGTCGGTCACGTCGCAGGAACGCCGGTTCAGACGGTCGCGTTCCGCGTCGAAGAGCCAGCCCCATTTCGAAAAATATTTCACTGCAGAGAGCACATGGTGCAACGCCAGGCGGCCGCTGCGGTAGGAGCCCTTCTGATACTCATGAGTAATCGATACCTGCGGGTAGTACAACGCGCGCGAGACTCTTAGCAGTCTCCGAACCAGATCGACGTCCTCCATGTACATGAAGAACTGCTCGTCGAAGAGCCCCACCTGGTCCACCACCGCGTTTCGCAGGAGCAGGAAGCAGCCGGAAAGCGTCGGAGGCTCCATCGGCTGGTCGTAATCGCGATCGCGAAGCTCGTAGCGCTCCATCGCGCGGCGGAAGATTCCGTGCGCAAACCCCGGGGCGAATCGGCGCACCAGCAAGTCCCAGGGAGTCGGCAATCGCTTGCACAGATGCTGCGTCGCCCCGGTGCCATAGAGGATCTTCGGCATGATCACGCCCAGACGCGGCTGCGCGATCATTACGTCCAGCAAGCTCTTCAGCACTGGCCCCTCGAAGTGCACATCCGGATTCAAAACGAGATGATAGGGGCTCAACCGGCGAACCCGCTCATAGGCAAGATTGTGCGCCCGCCCGAAGCCAATGTTGCCCGGCGACCGCAGATAGATCGCTCCATATTCGCTGGCCAGCGCAGCCACCCCGGGATCGTCCGCGTTATCGGCCAGGATGAGCTGGATCCGCGGCTGCTGGCGGACGACGCTTTCCATGGCGCGGCGCAACTGCGACAGGGGATTGCGAAAGGTAACGATGGCGGCAGTCAGCTCGAAGGGGCTTGTGGACAGCGGGACCGCAGATGAGGGTGCCCGCAAGGGAACGTCGTCGATAGTTTGCTGAGGGTTCAACGTCCGCGTGATGCAAGGTCGATCGCACTTTAGGTATGGGTGTAGACCACCCAATGATTGCCCTTGTGGCTTTCTCTGAAAGGAAAAGCCAGGCCGATTGAAACTCCGCCGTCCAGGGTAGTACCGAAAATGCTAGAGCGCGCTTGCTATCCTCTCGAAAGAGGATACTGAATCGCGCGCGGCCGGACAAGCAATCCGCCTGCCTGCGGCGCTCTCTCCGGAGTGACCCTACTTGCATGTTCTGATTGACCTGACGCAGGTCCCGGCCGGGCGGATGGGCATTGGCAGTTACGCGGAAAATCTCCTTGCACAGCTCGGCGTGGTAGCGCCGGAGATCACGTTCACCGCGATCCTGCAGTCGGATGACGCGCCGCTCCGCGCGGCGATTCCTTCTCGCATCCGGACTCTTAAGGTCCCGGCGCGGCTCTGCCGCCGTCTTCCTGTGCGTCTCTTTTTTGAGCAGGTGCTCCTGCCGCTGCTCGCACGCCGTCATCGGGTAGACGTGGTCCATTCTCTGCACTACTCGCTGCCCCTGCTGCCCACCCGCGCGCGATGCGTGGTCACCATGCATGACATGACGGCCTATCTGCTGCCGCACATGCACACCCGAGCCAAAGGCGCATATATGCGCTTTTTCATTCGCCGGGCAATCGAGCGGGCGGACCGCCTGATCTTCGTCTCCGCCTCGGCGCTCAACGATTGCCGCAAGTGGTTCGGGCTGGCGCTCAGGAATGCGGTGGTTGTCCATCATGGCAAGAGCGATGCATTCCGCCCGGAAGGCGCGCCCGGAGAGATCGCGACAGTCCGCGCCCGCTATCACCTGCCGGAACAATACCTGCTCTACCTTGGCACGCTTGAGCCGCGGAAGAACGTTCCTCTTCTATTGCGGGCGTTTGCCCAGCTTGCGCGGCGCCACCCGGAGGCCCGACTGGTAATCGCGGGGAAAAAAGGCTGGCACTTCGATGAAATCTTCGATACCGCCCGGAGCCTGAACCTTGCGGAGCAGGTTCTTTTCACCGGCTACATTGACGATGCCGACAAACCTGCGCTGATGCGTGGCGCCTCCTTGTTTGTTTACCCGTCGCTGCACGAGGGATTCGGCATTCCCGTGCTCGAAGCGATGGCGTCGGGCGTGCCGACAATTGCCGGGAACCGCACCTCCATTCCTGAAATTGCAGGAGACGGAGCGATGCTCATCAACCCCGAGTCGCTGGCGGAGCTGAGCAATGCACTGGAACTCCTCTATAGCGATCCGGGGGTGCGCGTCCGGCTTGCCGCAAAAGGGCTGGAGCAAGCCGCGAGATTTTCCTGGAGGAAGACCGCGGAAGAAACGATTGCTGTCTACCGCGAGACGGCACAGGGGAAAAATTAGCCCCGAGCGCGCAGCCGTGCCCGTCGCCTGACATGCAGCCGTCGCCACAACTCCTGCCGGGTCATGCGGGAAAATGTCTTATCCGCAAAGCGCCGCTGCCGCACCGCTCGAACGGCCAGGCGAAGAAGATGCAACAGCCGCTCCGCACGACCGCGATAAAGATCCAGGAAGTCGCCCTCCGCCGCGAGGTATGTGGCGTAGCGCGACGGAGTCATGCGGGCGTCGTAATCGAGCAGCGCCACCTCATGTTGGAGCGTAAGGTCGCCGGCGATCCTCACCGCGAAGTTCTGCGCATGCAGGCGGTGAAAGAGATCGATATCGGAATAGTCCAGCCAGAAGCGGCTGCTATATCCGCCAATGGCCTGGAGCGCGCGGACCCGCATCAGCGTGCCGCTGTTAGCCGCAAACATCTCCCTCCGCTCCGTGAGGCCACTCGCCGGACGAGGCAGCGGCACATGACGTCCGAAATGCCACAGTCGCGGTGACAGGCAAAAGCTTCCCGCATACAGAAACGGAACAATGGCGGCCACCTGTTCGTCGCCGGCGGCCTGCGCCGCGTGCTGCAGCATGCCACGGAGGAACTCCGCAGTGATGGACGTGTCCTGATCGAGCAGCAGAAGCCATGCACAATCGCGCTCCCCTGCCATGGCTGCCGCGGCGTTGTAGGCGCCGCTCACGCCGGCGTTTGCCGGCGCATGCCGATAGGTGCAGCCAAAGGGCAGCGAGCTCTCGCCGACAGCGGTTGGACTGTTGTCCCAGACGAGCACGTCAATCTGTTTCTCCAGTGCTGCGTCCGCTCGAAACGCCTGGGCGAGACCGGCGAGCGTCTTCGATTGGGCAGGCTGCATGCGGTAGAGCACGACGACGGCCAGCAGGCGCGGCGGCGCTGCATCCGGACGCGGCACTGATGAGCGCGGCATGAATGGGTCCGGCATCAGCCCTTCTCTGCTGGCGTCGCACCTGGCCATCCGCCCAGACTGGCGCGCCAGGCAGCGATCCGTTGTTTTCTCATGACGCTCAGCCGACGCCACAACGCTTTCCGTGTCGCCCTTCGGATGTCTGGCGCCTCACCGCGGCGTCGCTGATTCACCAGCCGGACGACGAGCTGCGCGCTGTACGCGAGCCTCGCCAGCCATGAGCCATACAGGTCGAAATACGCTGACTCTGCGCCCAGGAAATTGCGATAGTGCGCGAGAGTCACGCGTTCTTTGTAGTTCAACAGAGAGAAATGATGATCCAGATGCACCGAGTCGAGCACGTACATGCGCCAGCCGTGGACATAAAGCTGGTGATGCAGCCAGCTGTCGAGATGATCGAGCCAGAAGCACGGGTCGAACCCGCCGATCGCGTCCAGGGCCTGAACACGCAGCAGCGCCGCCGAGTTGAAGGCTCGCGCCTCGCGCGATGGCACTCCGGCGAACGAGGCCGGCATTGGCGTCGTTCGCGTCAGCCCCACATAGGCCGGAGACAACAACTGTTCGCCCTCGGCGAGATGCGGCACGATCGCAGCGATGCGCCGGTCCTGGGCAGCCGCATGAAGTCCGGGCTCGATGGCAGAGAAGAAGTTCTCCGGGAGTGCCGTGTCCTGGTCGAGCGTCAGCAGCCAGTCGTAGCCCCCTGGCGGTCCAGGGATACCTTGCGCACGCGCTGCCAGGCGCGCCTCTTCATAGGCTGCATACAGACCGCGATTTTTCGGCGCGGGGTGATAGCGAAAGCCTTTGGGCAACCCATCCCCCAGTGTTTTGGTCGCGTTGGGGCTGTTGTCGTGAACTAATACGTAACAATCAACAGAGTGAGCGGCGCGCAGAGCGCGCGCCAGCGTCGTGACCGTCACCGAATCCGATGGCTTCTGCTTGTACAGCACGATCACGGCCAATATTGCCGTGCGATCGGCAGCCCGCTGGTCCGGCAAAGCCAACTCCTCAGCCCCGCAGGTGCATCGCCCGCTTTACCTGAAGGTAGCGGTCGCGCAGCCGCGGGTCTGTTTCCGCGTAGTCGTACAAGTAAATGACCGCCACGCGAATGCAGCCGAACATGGTTCCGATAACCAGCCCGATCAAGATGAACAGGAACGGCTTCGGCCAAGACTTCACCCGCGGCAGGAGCGGAGGATCTAGCACCTGCACCTGGGGCGAGGCTTTGGCCTCGTCGATCCGTGCAGCCTCCAGTTGCCGCGCCAACAGGTCGTAGAGCGTCTGATGGTACTGCACATCGCGCTCTTTGCGGATGTACTCCAGCCCTGCCGCCGGAAACTCGCGCTGCGTCAGCATCTGGCCGCTTGTACCCTTCTGCAACTGCTGCAGTTGCTCGCGCAGGCTGGTCAACTCCGTGCGCAGGCGAATGACGTCCGGATTCTGTTCCGTGGAGGACGCGAGCAGCGCCCCGAGTTGTACCTCGTGGCTTGTGATGTTGGCCTGAATATTGGATTCCTGCGCAATGATGGTCTGCGCCTGGCCGGTCAACTGCAGCACGCCGGTGGATTGCTGCGTCTGCTTCATGGCAATCTCGGCGTCCGCCAGGCGGTCCTTCTCCTGGGCAAGTTGCTGCTCGAAGAACTGACGCCGCTGGCCGGCAGCGCCGATGGCCAGCCGGTTGTTCTGTTCAAACAACTGATCGGAATAGCCGTTGACCAGCATGACCGCCCGCTTTGGGTCTTTGTCTTCCACCGTGATCTGAATCAGGCCGGTTTTGTCGGCAACGAACTTCGAACGCGTGCGCAGCTTGCCCGCCGCGGCTTCACGGTCGGGAATCTTGTAGGCATCCATCAAATGGAAGCGATCCACCATGCTTTCTGCCACCAGGTTGGTCTGCAGAATTGCGATATACAAGTCCGCCGGATTCTTCAGTCCGAGATTGCTGCCTACATTGGCGAACGCCGTCAGCGCGCCGAGCTGGCTCAGCAGCGCTGCGCTGGACTGTTCCTGCTGCGGCGGCATGATGGTGCCCTCCGCCTTGTAGAGCGTAGGCGCGCGGAGGATCGCGATAATCGCGACCAGAAGCCCGGCCAAAGCCCAGGCAAGGATCAGCCACTTGCGGCGTGCGAAGATCAGCAGCACGTCCAGCAGATCCAGACGGCGCACGTTTCCCTGTTCGGTTTCGACGATTTGGCTCAATTGGTAATCACCGCGAGTGCTCCGGCACCGAGAGCAATCGAAGAGAAGAGTTGGGAGAAGTTGAGCAGGGTACGAAGTCCGTTGCCGCGATACGTCCTCTCCGGCACCACGATGGTATCGCCGGGATGGATGCGGGCCTGATCGAACTCATTGCCCCAGAAGCTCTTCGCCGAAGCGCGGCTCAACACCGAGCCGTCCGCCCGGATCACGAAGGCATGTTTTGGATCCGCATCGCGGTTCGCGCCGCCTGCCTCCTTCAGATACCCATACACGCGCCGCTGCGAATCGAACAGGAACGTGCTTTGCTCGTATACCGCGCCCACCACATTCACACTGGATGGTCTCGGAGGAATGATAAAGCGGTCTCCATCCTCGAGAGGCAGGTCGGGCAGGCTGTCCACACCGGCGGCATCCGGGGTCAGAGGCAGCACTACGCGGCCGCTCGCGCGCAGCTGCCGCAGGCGGTTCACCAGCAGTTGGGTGGCGGCCAGCGATGCAGCATTGGCCGCCTGGTCGGTGGCCGTGATCGCGCCCGCAGCGCTTGCTGCCCCGGCGCGATCGGTCGCCAGCTCAAGCTGGGTCATGTAGTCGTCGAGCCGCTGCTGCTGCACAATACGGGCCGACTCACGCGTCAGCTCCGATCCGAAAAGATAGGCATTCGGCGTAAGGCCGCCTGCGCGTTCCACCAGATGCCGCAGGCTCTCCCCCGGCTCGGCGCTGTAGATGCCGGCATGCTGCACCTCGCCTTCGATGCGAACCAGCTTGGTCTGCTGGCTCTGGGGTACGCGAATGTCGGCCTGCGAGAAGATGGTGACAACGTCGTGCGGCTTCAGCTCCAGGTCCTGGCTCGGATCGTGTTCCCTCACCAGCTTGCCCAGATCAAAGGGGATCAGCGTTGTCTTCAGGGTGACCGGATCCATGCGTTCAATCACCGCGTAGGACCAGTCGATCTCCGGCGCCATCAGAGAGACGTCGTTCAGGTAGCGCGCTGATGCGGTATTCTCCGTCCGCGCGATCCGCTGCTCGTCGGCCAGTGAGCCGCCTCCGATCGTGTCATTGCGCGGCACTGCGTTCTGCGTGTTCTGTATCGGCTGGTCCGGCACCGTGCCCGGCATCTGCGCATCCGGGGGCGCAAGCTCGGCGTTGCCGTTGGCTCCATATGCCATATTGTTCGATGGCGTACCCTGCGTGCTCAGGTCGCTCGGCAACCCCGGAACTGTGCCCGGACCTGCTCCAGTAGAACTTGTCCCGCCGGCTGACCCGGTCTGCGCACTCTGGGCGGCCTGCTGCTGGTCGTAAAGCCGCTTTTCCTGGTCGCGCTGCAGATATAGAGAGTATTGCCTCTGACTCTCCGCCTGAGAGTGGCGGTACGCCGTGAAGCGCTGCGAATAATCCGGCTGGAAGACCGGCGAAGGCAGCCCAAGCTGGTTCCGCTTCTGCCAGTAGTCCCGCGTCACGAGCGCTTCGCTGTTGGGCAGCAGTTCGCTCAGCTTCATTCCCGGATGCCAGGCAAACCGCCCGGGATCCGCCACATTGCCGCGCAGCGTGACGGTCTGGTCGAAGCTCGGTGAGATCGGCAGCACACGCACAATGTCGCCGTCACGCATCGGCGTGCCCTGACCTTCGCTGTTCAGGGTGACATCGATGGCGCGCTGATGCTGCTCCCGGTCGATCCGTTCGAGCGAGGCACGCGACAGCGAGGCCGTGCTGGACAACCCGCCGGCGTCCGCCAGCACGTCGCCCAGCGTGGATGTCCCCTTGTCATCCTTCAGTTCGAAAATGGCCGGCGATAGCACGCTGCCATAGACCGCCACCTGCGGTCCCACGGGCGGGAAATAGATCACGTCTCCCGGCAGCAGGGGCACGTCGTGCGATTTATCGCCCTTTACCAGCAGATCGTAAAGGTCAAAGTCCGTCACAGTGGTTCCGTTGCGGCGTAAGAGGATGTGACGCATCGAACCCTGCGGCGCCGGGCCGCCGGTGGCAAACATCGCGCTTACTAGCGTGCTCAGCGAACTCACCGTATAGCTGCCCGGATATCTCGCCTGCCCGGTAACAAAGATACGAATCGGGTGAAGCTGTCCGAGGTTCACCGACAGATCGAAGTTCTTGTAAATGCGCGCGACGCCGTCTCTCACCGTCTGCTGCACGTCGCCGTAGGGGACTCCGCCCACGTGAATTGCGCCCACATGCGGGATGTAGATCATCCCCTCGCGGTCCACCGTCACCTCGGCATTGAAATTCATCTGTCCCCAGACGCGAACCAGCAACTGATCGCCCGGACCGACCACGTAATTCGACGTCGCCGGGACCTGGTCTACCGGCGCAAATGTGCTCGGACTCTGCAGAAAGAGCTTCGCTCCATAGATGGGCAGCATTTGTCCCACGGACGCGTAGACCAGGCGCTGAAATTCCGTCGGCAGGTCAGGCGCGAAGAAGCGCTGGTAGTACAGCGGATAGGTGCGTGCGCCGGTTGCTTCCGTGCGGCCGCCCAGCCCGTTCAGATTGTCGACATAATTCGGCACCCCCTGCAGATCCATCGACTGCACCGGCCCGTTGTAAGTAGCGCCGCCGCCGACACCGCCGCCGGCCTCATAGGGGTTCTGCTGGGAGGTTGATCCGGGGACAGCATTGCTCGGCAGGCTGGGTAGTTGCAACTGCTGGCCGGAACTCGTGCCGCCACCACAATAGGAGGTGTTTGGATCGCAGCCCGTCTGGCTGAATGCAGGTAACGACTGCAGCACTGCTAGCGTCAGTGCGCCCGCCAGAAAGACCGTTAAGTATCGACTCATATTTTCGGGTTTGCAGCGCGCCGAATCCGGCCGTAGTCGATCGGCACGCAACGCTGGTTTTACTCCTTGATAAGACTTGCTGAGCAGTCCGAGTCCTCACTAGTGTAGAGCCTCTGTCCGTTTTTCGACATGCCGCTTTCGGTTCTGGCTCGGCGAAGTTGCAGGAACCCTTCCGGGTGCGGGCCCGCTGAACTCCGCGCCCGCGGGTAATCAGCGGCCAGACCGGTCCCAGGCCAGCACGGACGTCGGACGCCGCGGCAGCGCTACTTGCTTTGGTGCCACGCGCGCATGGCGTCCCTCACCCGCCAGTTCGCGGGGTGAAGCCGCCATAAGAAAGAGAATGCAGAGCGAGAACGGACTGCCGAAGCTGAACAGATACCGGGTTGAGATGTTGTTCAGGAAATATACGATCATCAGGCACCACAGCATCATGTAATAGCGGGTCCAGGCATTATTGATACGGGCGCTGGAGGCCTTCCATAACACGGAGAAAACACGGAGCATGCTGCCGAAGATCATTCCACCGGCAATCAACCCGCTCTCAAAGAGCAACTGGACGTAGCCATTGTCAATCGTGCCCACCATGCGATCGCCTGCGCGGTAGCCAAAGCCGAATAGCCATCTATCCCGAGCGGCGAGAATGTGGAAGGCAATCTGCCAGATGCCGGTACGTCCCGATAGTCCAGACTTCAGTCCGCGCTGGCTGGTGTTCAATGAAAGGAAATCATTCAGATAGTCTCCGATCCGCCCCACCCGGTTGTTCTCAAACAGGTACATCACTGCCAATGGGATCAAGATCAGGAAAACCATCATATGCAAATGCCGAAGCCGAACTCTTTTCAGCCATCCGCTGCCCACCGCGCGGACCAGCAGCGCGCCGCCGGCAAAAAGCACCGCCGCCAGACTGCCACGTGAACCGGTCAAAAAGAGAATTACGAAACGTGGCCAGTGAAAGTACGATCAGCGCCCATTTCTTCCACCCTGCATTTTCCTCCATCGCCCGCCAAGCGATGACCGGGAAATAGCCGGCCATCACGAACCCAAGGAGATTGGGATGCGCGCGCGTCCCTCCGCTGAAGCGGCTTGACTCGGTGGCAAACATCGTTTGGCGGCCAGAGATCAGAAGGAGGGAAACCGTCAAAATCGCCGCCTGGGAGTAGGCGCGTACGACATCCGGTACGCCAATCTCCTGCACTATGAGCCGCGCGCAAAGAAAGATTCCGATGAACACCAGGCCGTAGAGTTGGGAATATGTGTCGTGCGAGGTATAGGAGATCACCTCACCGAAGAGCATAGCCGCAAATAGCAGTCCGCCGCCGCGAAGGATGTGTTGCACGCGATCCGCGCGCTGGCTGCCGCATAGGACCAGCAGACCGGAAAAGCCCAGGACTGCAAGGGCGAGAAAGCCCGTTATCGCAGACAGATATCTCGTATTGCATGAAAGCGATGAAGAAACAGGCGAACAAGGAAGTGCGCACAAGCCAGCGAAGAGTGATGTGCCGGGCTGGTGGCGCAGCCAAGGCAGCATGCGACGCGGTAGTCCACGCCGGACCGCGCGTCTTCGTCATCCGCTCCATCGGCACTCGTCCCAGCCCAGTGCATTCGGCTGGTTTCCGGAAAATTGATTCCACATTCTATGACTGCAGTCTCGTTCCCGTGGAAGATCCCTGGCTACACAGTCTCCTATCTGGCGTACGCCTGTGCACTTCGGTATGGTGCTTGCATGTGGAACGCCCTCCGCCACGTATGTCGTCATCCCCTTAACGCGGATAGACGCCTTTCCGCGATAGGCCGCGTCGTTCGCTGGCAGGTTGCCACTCGATTGCTCCCCGAAACGGCCGTGTCGATTCCATTCACGGATCGCGCGCGCCTGCTGGTGTCGCGCGGGATGTACGGCGCAACCCAGAACGTGTACTGCGGATTGAACGACTTCGAGGATATGAGCTTCCTGATTCACTATCTTAGACAGGACGACGTGTTTGTCGATATCGGGGCGAACATTGGCGCATACTCGGTACTCGCATCCGCGGCTGCAGGCGCGAAAACCTATGCGTTTGAGCCCAGCCCCGCCGCCCTTCTTTCCTTGCGCAGCAATATCGCCATCAACCACATCGCCGACCGGGTAAGCATTGAGCCCTATGCCGCGGGTCGCACAGCCGGCAGCGTGCCCATTTCTACGGACGGCCCAAGCGCGATGCACCATATCGAGCACGGCTCTTCCAGCTCGGCGTCGCTGGTGCAAATGCGGACAATCGATTCCTATGACCTGCGCCCGGCGATCATCAAGATCGATGTAGAGGGCTACGAAGCGGAGGTCCTTGCCGGCGCAATGGAAACGGCGAGCCGCCCGGAGCTGGTCGCCATCATCACCGAACAGAACGACGACAGCGTGAAATACGGAAACGGCATTCCGAGTGTCGCCTCATTCATGACTCGCTATGGCTTTAGGGCAGTTTCCTATGATCCCTGGCAACGCGCGCTTCGCACCAAAGACCAATTGTCCGACAACACCCTCTACGTCCGCGATATAGCGAAGGCGAAGCAGCGCGTGGCGGAAGCTCCGCCGTTTCGCGTCTTCGGCCGGTCCATCTAATTCTGGCTTTCGAAGCCTCGCCTCCCCTATTCAACTGTAAGATTCAGCGTCACGCTGCGCGATACCCCCGGCGCGCCCGCACCGACCGTGATCGTATAGATTCCCTGTCCTCCGCTTCCGCCGTTGCCATTCGATCCTCCACCTGCACCGCCGTTGATCGAAAGCCCGCAGCCACTCAACCCCAGGCACACCGCGCCCAGCACCAGCAGCACCGGCCAGCCGAGCCCATCTGCGCCGGCGCCAGAACACCAGGGATGCCAGCACGACGCCGGCAATGGACTTCGTTCCCCACGGCATTCCCGGGCGGGAACGTGCACTTGTCGCCGCCGTGATCACAGTCACCTGGACGGTCGCCGTCGCGCCCGTACCTGTCATGGTTACGTTCGCCGGGTTGGCCGAGCACGTGCTTCCCGCCGGAGCGCCCGTACAGGTAAAGGCGACCTGCCCCGCCGATGCGCCCACCGGGGTCAGTAGTAGTTGATAGGTGGCGCTGCTTCCTCCGGTCACCGTGCTGCTGGATGCTCCCTGCACGCTCAACTGGAAATCCGCTCCTGTGCCGCTGACCGGGATGCTGAACGGCACGCTTGCTCCGCTGGCCGTGACCTGCACCGTGCCCTGCTGGGCTCCGGTCGCCTGCGGAGCAAACGTCACACCCACGGTACAGCTCGCCCCCGACGCGACGGTGATATTGCAGGCATTGTTCGTGATCGCGAAGCCCTGGCTCGCCGCAATTGCGATCCCGCTCAGCGGGTTGGTGCCGCTGTTGATGACCGTCAGCATCTGCGGCGGCCGAGATCGAGTTCACCCCCTGAGATTCCGAAGTCCATGGAAATCGGAGACAGCGTCACGGTGGCCCCGCGTGCCCGTCGCGGGCGGAATGCCCGTGCCGTTTAGCGCCACCTGCTGCGCGCCCAGGGCATCCTGGATGGTCATCTGGCCGCGCTCTGCGCCAACCGCTTTGGGCGAATACACCACCTGGAGCGCGCAGGTGCTGTGGCCTGGCAGCGACGTTCCGCAGAGGTTGTTCACCGAAAAATCTCCGGTGAGCGCAACGCTGATATTCGTCAACGCGCTATCGCCGCTATTGGTCACCGTCACCTGCTGGGCGGCGCTGGTGGTCCCGATCGTCTGCGCGGCGAAGGTCAGGACGGTCGCGCTCAGCGTATCGGTAGGACCGGTCTGCCCGCTGCCGCTCAGCAATGCGGTCTGCGTGCCAACGTCATCTGTCGCCACCAGGCTGCCCGATGCCGCGCCGGATGCCGTCGGCGAGAAGACCACCCCTACCGTGCAGCTTGTATTCACCGCAAGGGAGGCGCCGCAGGTGTTTGCTGACATGGAGAAAGGCCCGCTGATGCTCAAGGGCTTCAACCCAACGGGTGCCTGGCCTGTGTTGGCAACGGTGAGGTATTGCACCGGGCTGGTCTGACCGATGCGCACCGAGCCGAAGTCCAGCCGCAGCGGCGTCAACACGACCGTGCTTCCCTGGGTGCCCTGGCCCTGCAGGTCGGTGGTCAGAACTCCGCCCTGTACATTCGCAGTCAGCGTCACGGTCGCGCTGCGGGATCCAGTTGCCGTGGGTGCAAATACGATCGAGATGGCACAGGAGGCTCCCGCCGCCAGACTCGCGGGACACTGATTGTTCAGAACGAAATCGCTGCTGCTCACCGTCGCAGCGCCGAGCGTAAGCGCGATCGGGCCAGTGTTCTGAATCGTCAGGCTCTCCGCGCCGCTCGTGGTGCCGACTGCCTGCGAGGCGAAGATCAGCGTAGACGGTGCCATTGTCCCGGTCGCAACCTGGTTTGCCAGCGCGGTGCTCGCCAGCTCCGCCTGCCAGACGCCGCGCCCTTTCGTGCCGGCGCGCAGCCATTTCTCTCCACCAGTATCGACCGCCGTCAGCGTCGTCACTCGCACCGCCGGCAGACCGGCTCCGTAGGCGCTCCAGCAGTTCTGGGTCACGACGGCACATTGTGTAATCGACGTCGTGACATACACGCCAACGTCCGTCCCTGCATATACGATCGACGGATCTTCCGGATCCACCAGCACCGCGTTCACCGGGGCGTTCGGCAGATTGTTCGTCACGTTCTGCCAGGTGCTGCCTGCATCTGTGCTGCCGTAGAGCGTCGGCACGTTCGACCATGTCAGCGGCGCAAACCCGTTGCCGCCGAATCCCGCAATGCCCACGTATACCGTCTTGCCGGTGGTGTTCGTCGGATCGACCGCGATGGACGAAACGCGCGCCTGGGCACGGTTGAAAACCTGTCCGTCCGTCGGATCGTTCGTGACCGTGCTGCCTGTGAGGTCGCTCCACGTCGTCGAGGAAGCCACCGACGACGGCATCACCAGCGCCGTCAGGACCCGGCCTGGGTGTGTGATGGCGCCATCGCCCGCGCCGGCGAGCCCCACGTAGATCCGCTCCGCTTGATCACCGCGGCCGGAAATCGCTCCCGTCGCGGCCAGCGCGCTCACCTGTGTATTGTTCGACTGGCAGGCAGGCGCCTTGTTGCCGTCCAGCATGCCGCTCAGGGTGCTCGCGGACGTCCAGTTCGTTCCATCCGCGGCGCCCCGCCACACCCGGCAGGTCGCGACCAGCATGCGGTTTGGATTCTCCGGGTCTAAGGTCCACACTGCCGGCGCGCTCAGCGCCGACCCATCGCCACTCACCTGCCCATTGCCGATCACAAATCCCGTGCTGAAATCCGCCGCGGAGCACGATGCGCCACGTGCACATGCGCTGATGGATACCCCTCCACCCGAGCTGGCAAACCACATGCCCGCGTTCGCGCCCCAGCCTGCATCGGTGTAGCCGCCCGGCCCATTCAACATCAGTTGCCATCCGCCGCTGCTGCCGGCTGCCGTTCCCAGGGCGCCCATACCCGCCAGGAGTTGATCCGGGTCCGCCGGGTCGGCTGACAGCGACGTCACTTCCACCAGCGAGCCCAGCGTCCCATTCAGATTGTCGAAGTGCGCCGCGTCATCGGCGGAGCAGGCTGGCTGCTGCTGGTTCACCGCGTCGCGACTTCGCCACAATCCGCGATCGTTGGCGAAGAACAGCATCGTCGTATTCGGCACCCAGGCTGCGCCATGCTGATTTGGGCCGACCTTCGCCGCTGCGCACCCGTTCGCGTTCGTCGCATTACGCCACGCGCATCCTGCCGCTAGGCTGCAGCGGAATAGGTCTTGAGTGCCGGCGAATAGCAAGGTATCGCTACCGGACGGAATCGCCGAGAGCCCAAGCGCGTGGCTGGCTCCGGAGATCACGCCCTGACTCGTCTCCAACGCATTAGCGATGCTGATCTGTTTGCCGAAGACAGGCACCGGCGTCGAGCACGTGCCGCCCGATGCGCCACACACGTCCTCCCATAGCCCGTTGTCCGCATCCGTCTGGCTCGTCGTCACTGCGAACATATCGCCACTACCCGCCTGCACCGCCAGTGCAGCGCTGTAGATGGGGCAGTTCACCGATCCTGGATACTTGCACACCTGGACATTCAGCGCAGCGCCGGGTTGGTTCTGGAGCCGCGTCCACGCCACGCCGTCCTGCGACATATAGAGGCCATGGTTGCGCAGCGCAGCCACGAAGATCTGGCGGATCGGATTCCAGACCACCGCAAGCGCCATCACGCCGGCCCTCCGTCCCGGCGCCTGCAGTGCTTGATTCGGCCCATCCTGGACGGTGGCGAGTTGCCACGTCTGCCCTGCGTCGAGCGAGTAGTACAGCCCGCTCGCGCTGCTGTTTCCGGTTCCGGCATAGCCGGCATTCAGCCTTGTACGCCCCGGGCGCCGTCGTCACCGCGGCGACCAGCGTGTTCGGAGCGGTCGTACTCCACGCAAAGGCGGAAAATGCCTCGCCGAAAAAGCTGTTCTGCTCCAGGCCGGTGACCGGATCGCGCGAGCCGGTGATCGTCGCCCAGGAGTTCCCGCCATCGGCGGAGCGCAGAATCCCCGTGCCGTAGAGCGAGTCTGGCTCGTTCGTCGGATCGCCGGTCCCGGCAATGACCACGCCGGTGCGGCCGGGCTGGACCGTGACCGCGCCAACATTCACCAGGTTGATGTGTGAGTGTGCAACGTCCACTGCGGGCACCAGGTCGGTTACCGGAACAAAGGTTGTGCCGCTGGCGGCTGCGGCGTTTGTCGATTTAAAAACTCCGCCGCTGGTGCCGATATATACGGTGTTGCCGCTGACATCGCCGGGATCGACGGCAACGCTCAACACGCGGCCGCCGGCTGGACCGGTTGCTGTCGCGGTCAGCGACTGGGGAGCCAGCGGGGTCCACGGAACATTTAGCGCGGCCGTACCGCTCTGCGCTGTCAGGTGCGCGACCGCGCGTCCAGATCGACAGCAGCAATAGCAGGGCGCGTCGGCGCGCCTTTGCTTTCTGCTGCATGAGCCCGTGTTGTGACATGATCCGGAGTCGGCCCTTTCCCCTCTCCGCGCATGCCGCGAAAAGGAGAGTGTTCCGCCGATTATCTCGCGCAAAAGAAATGAATTAGAGCTGTCACCGAAACAGTCACGTTACCAAACGGGCAGGCCCTCTCCCACATCTCGGGCAAAGTTTTCCCGATACCACTCGACTGTGCGCTTCAGCCCGTCCTCAAATCCCACCATCGGCTTATAGCCGAAAGCCTCGCGCGCCGCCGAGATGTCCGCCTCCGAATCCGTGATGTCGCCCCGACGGGGTGGGCCGTATTCGGGCGGATGCGGAAACTCCAGCAGCTGCGCCAGTATCCCGTACGTCTCGTTCAGCGTGTGACGTCCACCGCACGCCACGTTGAACGTCCCGCCGCCGATCTTTTCTTTCGGAGCTTCCGCCGCCAGCAGATTCGCCGACACTGCATTCGCAATGTAGGTAAAGTCGCGCCCCTGCTCGCCGGTCCCGAAGATCGTCGGCCGCTCACCGCGCATCATCTGCAGAATGAACTTCGCCATCACCCCGCTGTACGGCGAATCCGGCGCCTGCCGCGGACCGAAGATGTTGAAGTAGCGCAGGCACGCCGTCTCCATCCCGTACACCTGCCAGTAGCTCTTCATGTAG
Source organism: uncultured Acidobacteriaceae bacterium (assembly GCA_963758545.1). Classification (GTDB taxonomy): domain Bacteria; phylum Acidobacteriota; class Terriglobia; order Terriglobales; family Acidobacteriaceae; genus KBS-83. The sequence continues at coordinate 1,358,563 of CAVWVY010000004.1, forward strand.
AGCTCGCCGGTCAGCTTCTGCACCGCGTAGGGCGAAATCGGCGCGGGCGTCATCGACTCGCGCCGCGGCATCCCGGGCTGGTTTCCATACGCCGACGAGGACGCCGCATAGATGATCCGCCGCACACCAGCCGCGCGCGCCGCTTCGAGCAGCGTGAAGGTGCCGTTGATGTTCGCATCATGGCTCGGTGCCGGCTCCTTCACCGAGCGCGGCACCGATGGCAGCGCGCCTTCGTGAAAGATGATCTCGACGCCTTCGCAGGCCGCCCGCATTGCCGCCGCGTCGCGCAGGTCGGCCTCGCGGAAGTCCATTCGTTTCAGAAACGGCTCTAAATTTGTGCGCTGGCCGGTGACAAAATTATCGATGCCCCGCACATCCTCGCCGCGTTCCACCAGCGCCTCCGCCAGCGCCGACCCAATAAATCCCGCTGCTCCCGTAATCAGATATTTCGCCATTCCACTCCCGGATGTCTTGCGATTCACGCACTGCGCAACAGTCAAAATGATACCGGCTTGCCACACGCTCCTCCGGCACTCGACTGGCTGATCTTTCCGACACGCCGACTTGGCCAGCCGCTTTCTGAAGCAAATACGCCTTCCGTGCCCGCTTGGTTGGGCATAGGATTGCCGCATCGCTCATCAACCCTGAACGGCAGAAACACAGGCTGGAGAAGGCTCATGTGCTTTTCGGCGACTGCGAACTTCGTAGGCAGTGGAGTTCTCGCGACTGTCGGCGTCATCACCCTCACTCGCGTACGCCATCGGCGCGAACTCCTCTTCGCGTCGCTCCCCACGCTCTTTGCCGTGCACCAGTTCATCGAAGGATTTGTATGGCTCGGCCTGGATGGCGTCCTTTCCCCCCGGGTCACGCACAATATGGGCGCCGCCTTCATGCTCTACGCGCAGGGGCTGCTTCCGTTTCTCCTGCCGCTCAGCGTGCTGCTCTTTGAGCCCGACCAGGGTGGCCGGCAGCGCATGCGACCCTTCCTTCTCCTCGGCATGCTCACCGCGCTTTACATCCTATGGGCCCTCACGGCCTATCCAACCGAGGTCTTCGTCCGCGGCAACAGCATCGTCTATCTCAACCCGGCCACGAACAACACTATCGTCGCCATCGTCTATGTCATTGCCACCTGCGGCTCGCTTCTCTTCTCGAAGATCAAGGACATGGTGATCTTCGGGGTTGCCAACGTCGTCATCCTGCTGATTGTGATGGTCGCGAAGAGATACGCATTCACCTCGGTATGGTGCGCCTATGCCGCCGTCGCCAGCGTCATCATCCTGGCATATTTCTGGAAGAGCCATGGCGCCCGGCCCTTCGCCTACGTGGAAGCGATCTGACGGTCGTGGCATCTGCCTAAGCCAGAAAGCAAATCGACAGCAGACCCAGCAGGCAGAAATAGCTCACCGGATAGGCCCACTTGCCGGCCCGGTGCAGCTTTACCGCCAACTCTCTTCGCCCGCGTAAGTGCAACAGGAAGACAGACGTTATCTCCGCGATGCAGAAAAAGCAGAAGGCAAAGCTGGCAAGGAAAGCGGCATCCAGCAGCGTGATGTAGCCGATGCGCGGCAGGTCACGCGCAATGGTGAACTCCAGCGCCACCATCGCCAGCAGCATGGTCATCGGTATCTTCAACACCCAGTCAAATTGTGAAACATCGATCCAGAAAACGACCGTTGGAATCAGAGTCATCAGCAGCAGCGGAACGAATGCCTTCCAGATATAAAAGCCCGCGCGCCGCGTCACCTTTAGCTGAAAGAGTGCTTCATTGCCTGCCGGGAACGAGGGAACCTGCGCGACCTTCTCCGCCGAATATTGAAGGTTCTTGAACTGCCAGGCCGCGAGGTCCGTATGCTGCTCCGGGCTGATGCCGGTGGAGGCAAGCGGCTGGGACGCAAAGCGAATCTCCGAAGCAGTGGATAAGAAGGGCTGAATTTCAATCTGCAGCTGCTGCGTATCGAAGGGAAATTTCCGAAGATCGTATTCGCTGGAAAGCACGGCTTCGAAGCGCTCGATGTAGGTGACCACGCCGTTCCTGTCGGCGGACAGAAAATACTGGTTGGTTCTATGCGAAATCGAATTTGCCGCCTCGACAGCGGGAGTCCAGATCTCGTCAGGCCGGAAGTTCCGCGATGCCGGCGCATCGGTCTGGTCCTGAGGCAGCGCCAGGCGGGCATCCAGCCATCGTGCTGTCAGATATCCGCCGACCTCAAAGCTTTCGCGCGTCTCATCGATCGCCACGAGATTGGTGATGTAGAGCCCGACGGCAACTTCCACCGGTGTCCGGCCGCCGGTGGGATGCTGGCGAAGATCGACGGCAGCGGCGGGCGTCTTCTTCGGCGCCGCGCATGCCGGCAACACAGCCAATATTGCCAACAAGCCCAGCACTGCGCCGCGCCAACCGGATCGCTTCATGAGTTATCCAGAGAAGGAGTGGCCTAACTCTAGCAGAGGATAGCTGTCTCGCGGGACGTCCTAAACCTTCGCCTCCCACTGGAAGCAGATTCCATACCCATCCGGATCGCGCAGGTACATCTGCTTCATCCCGTATGGAGCCACCGTGGGCTTCTGCACCTCCAGGCCCTTTGCGCGCAGCTCTTCGTATGCCGCATCCACGTCCGGACAGCTAAAGTAGAGCGTCGTGTCCTGGTGCGCTGCCGTTCGGGCGGCATCCGGCGGCAAAGGCCGATCTTCGTCGCACTCGTAAGCCGAGTTCAGCATCACATCTGCCACGCCCAGCCGGAGCCAGCACCAGTGAAAGCGGTCCGGATCGCCACCGCGGTGCGGCGAGTGGCTCACCATCTCGAATCCAAGCAGATCGCGATAAAACCGAACCGATGCCGGCATGTCATAGACGCTCAGCAGCGTCGTCGTCCCACGCACCTCCAGCGCCATCTCTCACCTCTATCCATATCTGACAGCCGCCGAAGCAGAAAAGCTAAGCTGTACGACGACAAAAACGTTTATCCGCCGCTTTCCTCGTCACATTTCCTGCACTGCAAAACAAATCCCAAGTGCGCGCGCCGGCCCTCTTCCGTCGTCACCCACGGGCGTAGCTCCCAAGGCGGCCTGTGCCGTACGTGCTGCGTGTGCCCGCACGCCAGATCAGCAACCCAGTCGTCCTGCTCGTCCTGATGAAAGCCGACAATCTTCTGCTGCGCCATCCTCGCCATCATAAGTGCCAGCGCGACGGGCGCTGGACCGTCAACTGCCGGCCTCTCGATCGTCGCCAGTCCGGCTACAGATGTTTACACTTCACCGTCATCCGCGCAGTCAAACGCTCCGATTTTCGCGCTCCATCACTGTTTCCATGGCACAACAAGCGTTGGCATGCTGGTTGCATACGAAAGACTCTATGACGATTGGGGTCTTCCGCTCATTGGCCGTTTCGCTGCTGGCTTTGGCCCTCGCCGCACCTGTATGGGCTGCGCCTTTCCAGAAAACTGCGAGGCCAGCTGTAGTTCGCCATCCGCCCGCGCATAAAGCCACTCATCCGCCCGGCAACCCGCACATGAGCAGACATAGCCACCCTGTCGGCGCGCCCAACACGCGCAAGCACCACAAGTGGCTCTAGTTTCAGGCCGTACCGACGCAGAACCCATCGATTCTCTGTAACTTAAGAGCCGCCATCTGTCGTCGTGAACAGCATCTGCCGCGCCACGCGCGGATCATCGACGAGAGTCATATAGCGCTTCGAATCAAACTTCTTTCCCGTCGAAGCAGCCGACATATACCGGATCGTGCCGAAGATTTCGCGCTCGAACCACGGCCGGTCGAATTTGCCGGCAATCGCCCACGCGATTCCGGCGTAGGAGTTTGGGTCACGCCCGTCCAGCTCGTAGGTATCGTTCAGCACGCACGGCCCACTCGAAGGCACGAGCCGGGTTCGGCGACCACTCCAGAATCTTCTTTCCCCAGTACATCCGCATGACGTTATGCATCCAGCCATACCGAACCATCTGTAGCTGCGCCGCATTCCATAGCGGATCGTGCGTCTCGCCGCGTTCAAGCTGTTCGTATGTGTACTCGTATTGGCGTTTGTCGCGCATGTGCTCGCGGAGCGTCTTCTCCGCCCACGGCTCCGCGCATTCGATGGTGTCATAGGTATCGCGCGACCAGGTGACGAAGTTCACCGCCAGTTCGCGCCATCCGATCAGTTCGCTGATGAGCGTGTCATACGCTGCCTTCGGCACTTTCTGCGCCGCGAGCGCCTTCTTCGCCTCCAGCGCTATGCGCAGCGCGCTGATGTGGCCGAAGTGCAGATAGGGCGAGAGCTGGCTTGTCCCGTTAAGGTGCGGCTTGTTGCGCCCCTTCTCAAAATCCGCAAGCTGATGCTCGATGAAGTAGTCGAGGCGCTTGCGAGCAGCATGGGAGCCGCCGCGAAAGGTATCGACCGGCTTTACGCTGCGGTCGAGGTTGCGCCAGCCCTTGGTGATGTCGTCGTCGAGGATCCATCGCGCTATCTTTGCCTGCGACGGCCAGTGCTTCTCCAGTTTGGGCGCTCGCGGCTGGATGAGATATTCCGGCAGCAATGGATCGAGCTGACGACGGAAGAAATGCTGCGCGTAGAAACCCTTGGTGAAGAGCCGCGAGGGCACAACGACGTCGGCATCGACCGTCCAATAGGGGATCTTCAGCCGCCCGGCGAGCACGCGCCGCCACCGCTCCGGATCGCGCAGTGGATTCTCGTCGCCGATAACGATGCCTGCGCCAACCTCTTGCAGGAAGGGCTCCAGCTTGTTCTCTGGCGGACGCCGCACGATGAGCGGCACACCGCGTTCCGCCATGTCGGCTTCGGCATCGTGCAATCCCTGGTTGAGGAAGACGTAGTGCCGCAGGTTGGCGCGCGGGAAAGTTGGAGATGGCAGAGAAGAACGCTAGCACCGGCAACCCAAGCTCGTTGGCCACATCGATGGCGCAATCCAGCGCCGGATTATCGACGCCGCGCTCTGCCCGCTGCATCCAGTACACGACGCATCGGGCGTCTGCGGCCGGCGTGCCCGGCCGCCGCACGGTCACACGCGGATTCTCCGCGAGCCGGCGCAGCGGCTCAGGCAGACTGGCGAGCGTACGAGAGGACTCTGTCATAGCAGGGTAAGATGCAACGCAGAACGAGCGGCCCGAAGGCCGCTCGTCTCGAAGTTGGAAGCCCGGAGTCGCGTTACCAGAGACCCCACGCTCGGCTGATGTAGTCGCTCAACGTCATGGTGATGAGCACTAGAAACGTGAAGAAGCCAGAGGCAACGGTCAGCTTGACCAGCCGCGAGCTGTACTTGACGTGCATGAAGAAGAGGATGACGAGCGTCGCCTTGATAACGGCAATTCCGATGGCGGCGATCGGGCTGAAGACGCCGAGATTCACGAAAGCGATGCCGGTCGTCAGCGCGGTGAGGCATAGGAGGATCAGCAGGATCGGTTCCATAGATCTTGGGTCCGACGATATGGTGCTTTACGTGGACGTCATCAAGCGTGGGGTGCGACATATCTCCTCCGGCTTTTCTAGCGCAACGGGTGGCGGCTGATCAGGTACAGCAGCGGAAACAGGAATATCCAGACAATATCGACGAAGTGCCAGTACAACCCGAAATTATCGATGGTGGACGTGTGCCCGGATGTAAATGCGCCGTGCCAGGCCTTGTAGAACAGGAAAAACAGAATCGAGACGCCGATGATCATGTGCAGCGCGTGCATGCCGGTCATGGCGAAGTAGAGAAAGAAGAAGATCTGTGCGTGCTGCGCCACATCCGGAGCCAGCGCCACGTCCCGCTTGTCTTGCGGATGCACAAAGTCATCGATAGAGAAGTTCGCGCCCGGGATGTGATGCTCGACATATTTGTCGTGGTATTCGATCGACTTGATGCCGAGGAAGACAAGGCCCAGCACGATGGTGAGTCCCAGTGAGAGCAGCAGGCCGCGGCGGTTGCGCTTCTCCGCGCAGTAGACGCCCATGGCCATGGTGAAGCTGGAGAGGATCAGGACGGCGGTGTTCGTGGTGCCAAGCCCAATGCCCAGCGTGTTCGAAGCCGAGACGAAAGCATCGTAATACCAGTTGCGATAGAGCAGATAGGCCATGAACAGCCCACCGAAGAACATGATTTCGGTGAGCAGGAAGAGCCACATGCCGAAGGAGACTGGCCTCCTTCTGCTGCTCCACCGTTTCAAAATGATGGCGCAGGTAAGGCGGATGCTCGCCCTCGTGGTGGACGATCTCCTCTTCCTGACGGGCTGCAAGAGTTTGGCTATCCAACGGTCGTTACCTCGTGCTGAGTCTTATTCGCCAGCCATTCGTAGTCGTACGCTTCGTAGTCCACGACGGGGATTTCGAGGAAGTTCTCGGTCGGGGGCGGCGACGCGATCTGCCATTCCAGGCCGGTGGCCTGCCAGGGGTTGGAGCCCGCGATCGCGCCGTACTTCAGCGACCAGGTCATGTAGATCATCGGCATCAGGTAGCCGATGCCTAGCACGGTCGCGCCGGCCGTCGAGAGCACATTGAGCACCTGGAACTCCGGCGGATACGCATGATAGCGGCGCGGCATGCCCAGATAACCCAGAATGAACTGAGGGAAGAACGTGAGAATGAAGCCGATGAAGGTGGTGACTGCCGCGAGCCGGGAGAGCGATTCCGGATACATGCGCCCGGTCATCTTGGGCCACCAGAAGTGCACGCCGGCAAGGTAGGACATCAGCATGCCGCCCACCATGACGAAGTGGAAGTGCGCGACGATGAAGTACGTCTCGGTCAGGTGGATGTCCATGCCCAGCGAGCCAAGGAAGACGCCCGTAAGCCCGCCGATCGTGAACAGCCCCATGAAGCCGAAGGCATAGAGCATCGGGGTCTCAAAGGTGATCGAACCCTTGTAGAGTGTCGCGGCCCAGTTAAAGATCTTGATGGCCGAGGGCACCGCCACCAGCATGGTGAGCAGCGAGAAGACCAGGGCCGAGTAGTTGGACACGCCCATGATGAACATGTGGTGCGCCCAGACGAAGAAGCCGAAGACGGCGATAGCAATCGACGAAAAGGCTACCGCGGTATAGCCGAAGATACGCTTGCGCGAGAAGGTGCTGATGACCTCCGAGATGACACCAAAGCCGGGCAAAATCATGATGTAGACGGCCGGGTGCGAGTAGAACCAGAAGAGGTGCTGGAAGAGCAGCGGATCGCCGCCCTTGCTGGGATCGAAGACGCCGATGCCAAATACGCGCTCCAAGGCGACCAGAACCAGCGTGATGGCCAGCACCGGGGTGCCCAGCACCATCAGGACGGACGCCGCATAGTGCGACCAGACAAAGAGCGGCAGCCGGAACCAGGTCATCCCCGGCGCGCGCATGCGATGCGTGGTGACGATAAAGTTCAGCCCGGTAAAGATGGAGCTGAAGCCCGCGATAAAGACGCCCATCGCCACGGTGATGACATGCGTATTGAGATAGTGCGTGCTCAGCGGCGTGGTGAAGGTCCAGCCGGTATCGGCGCCGCCCAGGATCAGGGCGGTCACGGTGAAGAGGCCGGCCACGATATAGAGGTACCAGCTCAGCAGGTTCACCTTGGGAAAGGCGAGATCGCGCGCGCCCACCATGATGGGCAGGACGAAGTTTCCGATCGTCGCCGGCACCGACGGCACCAGGAACAGGAAGACCATGATGATGCCGTGCATGGTGAACAGTTTGTTGTAGGTGTCGGACGAGACCAGGTCCGGCATCGGCGTCAGCAGTTCCAGCCGGATCAGACCCGCGAAGGCGCCGCCGAGGAAGAAGAAGAACGTGATCGAGATCAGGTAGAGGATCGCGATCCGCTTGTGGTCCCCGGTGAGCAGCCAGCTCTTCAGGCCGTACTCCTGGTTCAGATAGCTGCGTTTCGGCAGCGTAGCGTCTTGCTGGTTGGGAAGACGGACGATTGTACTCATTGTGGCGAAGGCCCCATCCCCTTCGAAGTCGATGTGTCCGGATTCGCGTCAGGCAACTGATCAGCCCCCGTCAGTTGCCGCGAGCGGTAATTGGGCGCCGGGCCGGTCGGGCCCGCCTGATTGGGCGAGTAGTCGCTATCGTTCAGTGTCTGACGGATGCGATTGGCTGTGTCAAGACTCTTGATGTATTCCACCAGATCAATCAGACCCTCTTCGCTGATCTGCCCCTGGAAGGTCGGCATGATGGGGACATATCCCATGATGACGTGCGCCGATGGGTTCAGAATGCAGCCCCGCAGGAAGGCGTCGTCTACTGTTACCGTCTTGCCGTCGGCCAGCATCTCCTTCGCTCCGTAGATCCCAGCCAGATTGGGCCCTCTCGCTCCGGCGGTAGCGCTATGGCAGGAGACGCACCCCAGGCTGGCAAAGAGCCGCTCTCCGTTCTGCGCCAGGGACTGGCCGCTGGTCGATCCGGCGGTCCACTTCCGGTAGTCGTCCGGCGACATGGCGACGATCTGGCCGATCATCGACGAGTGCAGCGTGCCGCAGTACTGCGTGCAGAACAGGTGATAGGTGCCCGGCTGAGTTGCGCGGAACCAGACCGTCGAGTATCGGCCCGGGAATGACTTCGCGCTTCACGCGGAAAGCCGGGATAGAGAAGCTATGGAAGACGTCCTGCGAGATCATCGTGAGCTGCACGTTGCGCCCGACCGGAATGTGCAGCGCGTTGATCTCGTGCTGGCCGCCCGGATGCTCTGCCTTCCACATCCACTGCTTGCCAACGATGTAGATGTTCATCGCGTTGGTCGGAGGGTTGTAGATACGGAAGTACAGCAGCGCGCCCCAGACGAAGCAGACCATGAAGAGCGCCAGCGGAATGATGGTCCAGGTAGCCTCAAGCAGCGTGGAGCCTTCAATTTGCGTCGCCTGCGGGTTCTTCTCCTTGCGGAACATGATGGAGAAGCAGCCCACCATGAGCCCGACCAGCACCAGACCCACCAGCGAGATCAGCAGCAGGAAGAAGTAAAAGGCGTCCATGTAAGGCGCGATCGCCGATGCCTCGCGGCGGAAACAGCGCGAACTCGGTGAGCCACTTGACTAAGAATTGCCAAAGGACTGGACTGAAAAAATGCATCGTTCCCTTTACCTGCGTTCCTTTTTCCTAAGCCTGCCGTAACTGCCGCGCATCGTCTTATGCCTTTGCTGAATGCTGCTGGTTCGTAACTGCCCGGCTGCTTTTTATGTCCCGCCGGAACATGATCAGCATGTAGCTGCCCAGAATCAAAACTGTGAGAAGACATGCTGCCTGCACGATGCGCGCAATCAGCAGGCTGTGCCGGTTGAGCGTGGGATCGTAGCGGTAGCAGTAGGTCAGAATCGTATCCACCGGTGTGCCGATCTTATGATGCGAAGCTTCGATCAGGCCCAGCCGAAGGTCTTGCGGTGAGTATTCAACCCCGAGGTAGTACTGCGCGATCCGGCCCTCGGGGGTGACAATCTGGATGGCGCTCGCGTGCGCGAACTGATTGTTTTTGCCGTCCGGCCCGGGCATGCGGGTGTAGCTGAACCCGGTGGCCTTTGCTACCGCAGCGATGGACGGCTGCTGCCCGGTCAGGAAGTGCCAGCCCGACGCGCTCTCCGGATGCCCATAGTACCGGACATATTCGCGCTTCTTCGAGGCGGCGATCGCCGGCGTCTCCGATGGATCGATCGAGATGGCGACGATCTGGAAGTCCTTGCCCGGCTGATAGCTCACCATCTCGAGCGCGCCGGTCAGGCCTTTCAGTTCTTCCGAACACAGGATCGGACACTTGTAATACACCAGCGCCAGCAGCACCGGATGCTTGCCATCGAAATACTGGCCCAGCCTCACCGTTTTGCCGGTCTCATCGACGAAGGTCGCGTCCAGCGGCAGCTGCTGGTTGAGGTGCTGCTGGATGTTCACGCCGTTCAGCACCGAGGGTAGCGCGTCGGATGGTTCGCCCATCTGCTTCTCGCCCGTGGGCGATACCTGCGCATGCGCAACAGCGAAAGAGGCGAGGAGCAACACGCAGACAGCCGCAACCGTGCGCAGACCGGAAGAGATTCCCGCCGGCGGTTGCGTGCTGTTCGAAGGTTGCGTGCCTCGTCATACTGCGTGTCTCTCCTGATTACGGGTGTAGCGGTGTCAACTTCGCCTGCTCACCGGGTTTCCCTTCCTTGCGCTGCTCCTGCTGCCTGCGATTGTTCCACTTCCAGTCGCTGCTCGTACCCGGTGCGGGCAAAGCCATTGGTCAATGGCGCGGTCACTTCGGGGTGAACATCGGCGGTCATCAGCGGCCCGGTTGGCCCCGCTGGGCCGCCGGATACCACTGGCAGACCGCGTTGCGCGATGATCTGCATCGCCTGCCCGATGGGGATACGCAGCGTGCCCTGCTGCTGGTTGATCCAGGTGTAGTGATCGAGCAGGAGGTCTTCCCGTGCATGCAGATCCGCAACGTCCTGATCACCATCATCCATCTGCAGCTGCGGCGTGGGGAAGCGCTCGGTCATCGCGCGAAGCTGCTTCTGCTCGAGCACCGCATTCGATTCGAGATTCTTGCCCCGGGTGGCGGGCGAATAGGTGGAGCTGGTTCCACTTGTTCGCCGGCCCATCGTGCTTGATGAGCGCGTTGTTGATCACCTTGCCCATGCCGAAGCAGAAGACCATGAAGATGAGCACGAACACGAACAGCGAGATCAGGAAGACGGCGATGCCCCCGACCTGGACGTCCGAGGTTTCATACCCCGGCGTGCGCGCGTTATACCCGGTCGGCGTCAGGCCGTGCGGGTTCTGTTCCGGAGGGTTAGGCGTGTGCATGTTCAGACTCCAGAATTTCCGCCAGATGCGGATCGTTCGCCTGCACCACAGGCCGCTTGCCGAGCTCGTAAACGTAAGCCACTACCCAGAACGAGATCATCGCGCCCGGGACTGCTATGTATTCAAGAATACCGAGAGAGAAGTGCAGATTGCGCGGAGAGAAGTTCGGCTCGATGAGCAGGAACATGTCCCAGCAGCGAGCGAAGACCATCCACATGCCCACCGCCATGATGCGGCGCTTGTTGCGCTTGATGTCGCGCGAGAGCAGCAGGCAGAAGGGGATGAGCCAGTGGAAGATGAAATCGAAGGTAAAGATCACGCCCCAGTGCCCGCGGATGCGGTCCAGATACCAGGAAATCTCCTCCGGCGAGTTGCCGGACCAGATGATCAGGAACTGCGAGAAGTTCAGATAGATGTTCAGCATGACGAAGGCAAACATCAGCTTGCCCAGGTCATGCTGCTCCACCGGCCGCAGGACGGTCTTGATCGGCTCCGCCTGCGAGAGGGCCACCACCGTAATGACCGACAGGGCGAGCACCGCATAGCCCTGCGCCACCAGGTAGTTCAGACCGTACATGGTCGAGAACCAGGTGATGTTCAGCGACATCACGAGATCGAGAACCAGCGCCGTCAGTGTGATTGCGTAAACCACGATGCCGAAGCCGCTGATGTTCTCAAAGCGCTTCTGCCAGTACGGCACATCGGGGTTGGGGTCAGCATCGCGCTTTAAGGACCAGCGGTTGATCACGATCGTGTAGAGAAACCAGAGCGCGAAGCAGATTGCAAGCTGCACACAGACGCTGAGCGGGCTGAACATGGGGTGCTTCCAGTTCAGCGCGTGCGCCTGTTCCTTGCTGATCAGCCCCTGGCTCAGCGCGTGCCCCACTTGGGAAGGATTGCTGTAGCGCGCCCACAGATAGATCTTCTTCATGAAGATCAGAATGGGCAGGAACATGAGCGCGGCGAGCCAGAGGGTACGGCTCATCGCTTCGAGCGGGCGCCGGACGAGCAGTCCCCACTTGCCGCCGGAGCAGTACTGCACCATCAGCAGGGCCAGGCCGCCGAGCGAAAAGCCCCAGCAGAGCATCGCGCCCATCAGCCAGGAGGTGAGCAGGTGTTGGAACTTGTCGCCTTCCATCACCTCCGCCAGCACCACCAGCACCACGGCCAGGACGGAGAAGACCGCGCCGAAGGTGAGAGCGCGGCGGCGCCATCTCGCCAGCAGCGCGGGGGGCGCGGCCAGGTCGCCTGTCAGAGCTCGTGTTGCGAAACTGTATCCGTTCGTCACCGTATTTCTGTCCTCACTTCACTCCACCTTTCCGGGCCGGGACGGCGGCGGGAGGCTGCTGGCCGTATCCATACTTATCCACTGTAGGCGCGGTCTGCGGGTTGCCGACATTGGGGCTGTCCCCGTTCTCAAGCTGATAGTCCGGATGCCGGCTGGTGACGGGCGTGGTGATGTTCTCAGCCGGAGCCATTCCCGGGTTGTCCGGACCTGGAGCCGTAGCATAGACTGCCGTGTCCGGCATCTTCCACGGCTGCGCATAGCTCGCCGGAAGGCCCTGCTGCTCCGCCACCTCACCCAGCTGCTGGACGCTAATTCCGGCCGGCACATCGCTCTGCTTCGCGTTCAGGCTCAACTGCAGCGCGCGAATGTAGGCCGCTATCGCCCAGCGATCCGCGACCGGCACCTGCGCGGCATAGTCGGGCATGGCGCCGTAGCCGTGGGAGATGACATAGAAATAGTGGCTCAGCGGCTCGGCCATGCGCTTGGCATCGTGGAAATTGCTCGCCGGCCTGTAGCCGCGCTGGACAATCATGCCCGCGCCATTGCCGACGCGCGAGTGGCAGGGGCTGCAATAGGTATTGAACTGTTCCTGGCCACGCTCGAGTACCGCCATGTTTACAGGAAAGGGCAGCGCGTCCACTTCCTTGCCGTCCTGCAGGCCGGTGTGGAAGAAGTCGTTCTCATGGGCCTGCCCGCGCGCAACGGTGTGCGCCACCTGCTCGCGAGCCGAGCGGTTATCTGGATAGAAGCTCGTACCGCGCTGGGGCACAAACTTCGGCTCATCCTGCATGTCCTGGCGGCAGCCAGCAACCAGCATCAGCGCGGCAACCGCGCATAATCCAAGGCCCTGCCGCAGGCGGAGGCGATCTGTTCTTTTCAACTTAATACTCCACCTCCACGATCGAGACCGGGCGCATAGCCTCGAGGTACGCTCGCGAGTCCGCCAGCGAGAACTTCGGGTCGCGCGCTTCGAGGCACAGGAAAAACTTGTCGGACGAGGCGCCGGTACGGAAGTTGGGCGCATTGAACAGCGGATGATAGGGCGCCGGCAGACCGCACATCGCAAGCATCCCAAAGGCCGCCGTCAGACCGGCCCAGAGAATCGTCCACTCGTACGCCGGCACCACAAAGGCCGGCCAGGAGTAGTAGGGACGGCCCCCGATGTTCAGTGGATAGGCCCAGACGTTGATCCAGGTCTCCATCAGGAACATCGCGAAGCAGCCCATCAGTCCGCCCACCAGCGTGATCAGCGGAACATAATTGCGATGGAAACCAATGGCCTCAGCCGCCTCTTCACAGGCGTACGGCGTATAGCAGTCCAGGCGGCGCCATCCGTCCTTGTAGGCCGTGCCGGCGGCGGCGGTCAGGGACGTGGCGGAATCGAATTCGGCCAGCAGGCCGTAGACACCCTCAGGAAATGGCATCAGTCACCAGCCTCATGCGCGGCTTCCGGCAGATGCTTCACCTTGGACTGCGGCAGCAGCACCCGCAGCTCCGAGATGGGAATCATGGGCAGGAAGCGAATGAACAGGAAGAACAGGAAAGTAAACAGTCCCAGCGTGCCGATGAATGTCCCGTAGTCCCAGCGGGTGGCCTTGTAGGTGCCCCAAGAGGACGGCAGATAGTCGCGGTAGAGGCTGGTCACGACGATGACGAAACGCTCAAGCCACATGCCGGTATTCACGATGATCGACATGATGAACATCAGCGATATGTTCGTGCGCACATAGCGCGACCACAGGAATTGCGGCAGCGCGATGTTGCACGTGATCAGCAGCCAGTAGCTCCAGCCCATAGGACCAAACAGGCGGTTCCAGAACGCGAAGTACTCCCAATGGCTGGCCGAGAACCAGCTCATGAAGAGCTCCATCCCATACCCGTAAGCCACGATCCATCCGGTCGTGAGCATCACCTTGCCCATGTTGTCGATGTGCCGGATGGTGATCAGGTCTTCCAGGTGGTAGAGCTTGCGGATCGGGATCGCCAGCGTGATCACCATGGCGAACCCGGAGTACACGGCGCCCGCAACGAAGTAGGGCGGGAAGATCGTCGTATGCCAGCCGGGCAGAATGGCGACAGCGAAGTCGAAACTGATGACCGTGTGTACCGACAGCACCAGCGGTGTTGCCAGGCCGGCCAGCAGCAGCGAGGCCGTTTCATACCGCATCCAGTGCCGGACCGAGCCGCGCCAGCCCAGCGAAAGGAGACCGTAAAAGTACTGCGCGAAGGGTGTCTTTGCACGGTCGCGTAGTGTCCCCAGGTCGGGAATCATGCCGATGTACCAGAAAACGACCGAGATGGTGGCGTAGGTGGAGACCGCGAAGACGTCCCACAGCAGGGGTGACCGGAACTGCGGCCACACATTCATCGAGTTGGGATAGGGGAAGAGCCAGTATCCCAGCCAGGGGCGGCCCACGTGGATCAACGGGAACATGCCGGCGCAGACCACGGCGAAGATGGTCATCGCCTCGGCGAAGCGGTTGATCGAGTTGCGCCAGGTCTGCTTGAAGAGCAGCAGGATGGCGGAGATGAGCGTGCCCGCATGGCCGATACCGATCCACCACACGAAGTTGACGATGGCGAAGCCCCACCCAACTGGGATATCCAGACCCCAGATACCGACGCCCTTCAGGAAGAGCCAGGTGAGACAGGTTATGAGCATGACGCAGAGGCCCCCGGCCAGCAGGAAGCCGAAGAACCAGAACATCGGGGTATGTGCGGTCAGGACGATCCGGGAAATCTTCTCCGTGACCGACTTGAAGGAGTGACCGGGTGCAATGACCACCACCTCGCCGGTGATCGGGTCCAGCATCGGATCATTTGTCGATAGATCTCTGGTCGCCATTCTTTTTCTATCTCGCTAGCTGTGCTCGGGCGCGTGCTCCACCGGCGCGCCAGCCAATGCTTGATTCACATTAAAGACTTCTGCAATATAAGTGGTCCGCGGGCGCGTGTTCAGATCCGCAATGACGCCGTAGTTCCGCGGCTGGTTCTTGATCTTGTACACGCGGCTGTTGTGATCATTGATGTTCCCGAAGACGATCGCCTCCGTCGGGCAGGCCTGCTGGCAGGCGGTGACGATCTCGCCGTCGCGGATCTCGCGGTTTTCCTTATCGGCTTCGATCTTGGCGGCCGCGATGCGCTGTACGCAGTAGGTGCACTTCTCCATTACGCCGCGGCTGCGGACCGTGACATCGGGATTGCGCATCAGCTTCAGACTCTCGGTCTCGTAGTCGGAAAAGAGCAGGAAGTTGAACCGGCGCACCTTGTACGGGCAGTTGTTGGAGCAGTAGCGGGTGCCCACGCAGCGGTTGTAAACCATTACGTTCAGCCCTTCGGGCGAGTGGACAGTAGCGCCGACCGGACAGACCTGTTCGCAGGGCGCGTTTTCGCACTGCTGGCACATCATCGGCTGGAAGTGCGCGCGCGGCGCCTGCAGATCGCCTTCGAAGTATGTATCGATGCGCAGCCACTGCATATCGCGGCCGGTCTTGGTGTTGTGCTTGCCGACAACCGGGATGTTGTTTTCCGCGTAGCAACTGATGACGCAGGCATTGCAGCCCACGCACGAGTTTTGATCCACCGCGATGCCCCAGGCGTTCTTGTTGTAGGGGAAGTTCGCGAATAGGCTGTTGTCGGGCGCCGGATCCTCCGGAAAGACACCCTTCTCGTGCGCGAAGTTCGGCTCCTTGCGAAACTCCTCGAGCGTAGCCGAGCGGACAATGCCGCGGGTGATCGCTTCATCCCCTTCAAGCGAGTGCGAGCGCATGTCGCCCGTAACCGCCGAGCCAGCTAAAGCCATCGGACCGCGTTCGTCGTTGTAGTGGCTCTTCGTGACTGCAACTTCGTAAATCTCGCCCACTTTTTTGAAGGTGGCGCCGGTAGCGAACAGCGGCGCGGCGGAGGTACGGATGGCGTAGGCGTTGAAGCCCATGCCGGTGCCTACGCGGCCGGCGTGCTGGCGGCCATAGCCGAGATGCAGCGTGAAGGCATTGTCCGGGTGGCCGGGAATCGAGAGCACGGAGCCGCGCACCTTGTAGCCGTTCAGCGTGATCTCGATGACATCGCTCTCTTCGAGGCCCGCCTTCGCCTTGGTAGGACCGCTCATCAGCACGACATTGTCCCAGCAGTTATTCACAATTGGCTTGGGAAGCTCCTGCAGCCAGCCGATGTTGGAGTAGCGGCCGTCGTAGATGGACGGGTCGGGGCGGAAGGCGATCTCGATCGCATCCTCGGATGTCGCCGGCTGAGGAATGCGCGCCGTGGCCCCTGCAGAGAGTGATTTCGCCGGAAACGCAGTATCGGCCAGCAAAGCCGTCATGCAGCACCTTCCGCCAGGCATCTTCAAATTGGCCCTTGCCGGCGAGCTGCTGCTGCCAGTTGGCCTGCACGGTATCGAAGGCCGAGCGCGTCGGATCGTCGAGCAGCGTCTGCATCACCTCATGAGCAGATTTTCCGCCGTAGAGCGGCGCGATCATCGGCTGGATGACGGAAAGCGTGCCATCGTAAGCCCGCGCATCGGACCAGGTCTCCAGGTAATGCGCGCTGTTGATGTGCCAGTGCGCGATCTGCGCGGTCTCATCCACATGGCTGCCCAGGACCGCGCTCTTCGGCACCTTTTCGAGCGCCGCAGCAAAATTCAGATCGGCCGGCGAACTGTAGACCGGGTTGGCATCGAGAATCAGCAGCCACTGCACCTTGCCGGCGTTCATATCGGCAACCAGCGACTTCATATCTTCGAGCTGGATCGACGGCAGCGGCTGCACGGTTTCCGTGTAGACCACTGTCTTGCCCACATTGCCGAGCGCCTGGTTGAGGGCGATTGCGGCCAGGTGGACATTCGCAGACTGCTGCTCACCCGGAATCACGACGCATCTGCCTGCGTGCGCCTTCAAGTCGGCGGCCACCGCAGCGATGAAAGCCTGTTGCTCGGCCGTCCAGTTTGGCGCCGCGGCGCCTGCAGGTATCTGCCCTCCGCTGATGGCAACCGCGACCGCTTCTACCTGGCTGGCCTTCACTTTCAGCCGGTGCTCGGCCTTGAAGCCGGTCGTCGTCGGCATGCTCTCGACCGCATACAGCCGGTTCATCTCGATGGACGAGTCCATCAGCTTGCGGCGCTTGGCGTATTCCCGCGACAGCTTGGTGAAGCCGGGATGGGTGATGCCGGAAAGAAAATCCGAATCCAGCGACAGGATCACATCCGCGTCTTCCAGCTTGTATTGGGCGTCGTAGAAGTCGCCGAAGGCGGCCTTCGACGCGCGACGGGCGGAATCGCGGTTAACCGGGTCGTACTGAATCAGCTTCGCCTGTGGCAGCCGCTTCTGTGCATCCTTCCACTGCGCGGCCAGGGTTGGCGAGGTAATGGTGCTGCTCAGGATGTACAGTCCCTGGCCGCCCGGCATGTTCGCCAGATCGTGCACCAGAGCCGCCTGAAAGTTCTGAAAACTGCTTGTCTCCAGGTGATAGAGAACATGCTGCGAGCGATCCGGATCGTAAAGGCCGAGCAAGCGACCCCTGGCTGAGCGGGTCTGAGCCGCCCAAGCTCATCGGGTGCTCGGGATTGCCATCCACCTTGATCGGCCGGTAGGCATCGCTCTTGACCAGCAGGGGAAGCGCGCCGGTATTGAACGGGAAGGCGGTTGCGAAGTAGTTTGGCTTGCCGAGAATCAGGTCTTCCGGGGCTTTGACGTAGGGATAAATCGGCTCATCGGGCTGCTTGGTGCAACCAGCCAGACCGGCCATGGCCATCGACGCGCCCATCAGCTTCATAAAGCCGCGGCGCGAGACCGGATCGACCCATTCACCGGCGTGCGCGGGGAACTCCTGCTCGATGCGGCGATCGAAGCCGGGCCGCGCGGCCGCGCGTTCGAGTCCCTGCCAGCCTTCACTGACGCCCAACTCGGTGCGGGCAGCCGCCAGCGTCATGCCCTCCCCGGTTCTCGCATCCAGGGATCCCGCTGCGGGATGAGCCGTCCTGAGCGCTGTCAGCTCTGAGTCCTTCGCCACCATTCCGTCCTGTGTGTCCATCGTTTCGGCTTTGCTCTCTGTTCCCATCGTCATACCGCCGGCAGCTTCGTCCCTAGCGGTGGCAGGTCTCGCACGAGCTCAGCTCATGCGGGTCGCGGATGTGGTATTGCTTCACCAGGAATTGCCCCAGAGCCTCCTGACTGGTGAACTTCGTGTAGCTCACGTTGTCCGCGCCAGTGGGGCCTGCGGCTCCGTTCGGATGCGCCGCAATGTCCAGCATGTGAGTCTCCGGCGAATCAGTTGGCGGCAGCATATCCAGCGAAGCTGTGCGCGCGCCCACCTGCTCGGGATTCACCGTCGTGCAGTCCAGGCTCTGCGCGGTGGGCGTGCCGGTCTTGTCGCCCGTCGTCCCGCACCACACTGGCTTGGCTTTCGAAGGGCCTTCCCAGGCCATGTTGTAGATCTCGCCCGTCGGCCGCAGGTTCTTCGCCGGATTGCGGTGGCAGTTCAGGCACCACTCCATCTGCAGCGAATTTTCCTGATACATGATCGGCATCAGATCGACGCGGCCGTGACAGCTTGAACAGCCGATGCCCTTGTTCACGTGGATCGAGTGATTGAAATAAACGTAATCAGGCAGATCGTGCACGCGAATCCAGCGGATCGATTCGCCCGTCGCCCAGCTTTGGCGCACCGGCTCGAGGAGCTGTGCGTTGGTCCAGATCTGCGCATGGCAATTCATGCAGGTCTTGGTCGGCGGAATGCCCGCGTAGCTGGAACGCTCCACGGTGGTATGGCAGTACTGACACTGAATGCCAAGGCCTTGCACGTGGTGCTTATGGCTGAATGGGACTGGTTGATCCGCGCGTTGCCCCTGCCGGGTTACCCATGGAGAACGCTGCAGCTGATCCAGCGTTACTCCCAATGCAATCACTATCAGTCCCGTCAGGATCAAGCTCATACGCGCCAGCGCGTTTGAGCTGCGGTCAAAAATCTGCGCCATCGATCCGTTCCTGTTTCCCTTGCGTCGAAGAAAGGAGTTAAGAGGTCACTGCATCAACAATTTGCGACCGCACTAGTCGTATTTCAAAAAGACCATTGAGGGGGCAAAGCAGGACTATATCAGCATTTCTTGTCTCAATAACAACTCCCTCATCCTGGAGACAAGTTCGATGGGAAATTTTGCGTCTCACGCAAAGAGTTGAAAGCGCCGTATTCGCAAGATTTTTCGGGGATGAATTGCTTCTTTCGATACCTTTTCACATTCGCTCCACAGTTTTTGCGAATCGATGCCTGGGATGCGCTCCTCTGTCACCTCGCCGCACGATCGATGGAGCGCTTTCACTGCGTCGCGTACAAAACAATTCAACTCGTCGTGGCTTTCCGTTAGATCGCATTTCGCGGATTCTCCGCTCGAATGACGGGAAGCGAAAATGCTCTACACTCAAGCCCGATGACTGATGGCCGCCGCGGTGTTTCCTACGATATCGACCAGGCAATCGCCGCGCTCACGGAAGCAGATCCGAAGCTGGGCGAGTTGATCCGCCGTGCCGGCCCCTTCACCATGCGGCTCAAGAGCCAGCATTCGCCGTTCGAAGCGCTGGTGGAGTCGATCATCTATCAGCAGATTCACGGGAAGGCCGCCTTCGCCATTCTGAGCCGCCTGCTCCGCGCCTTCGGTGATATCCATCCCCAGCCGGACCACATCCTGGCCGCGCCAGACGAGATGCTGCGCGCCTGCGGCCTTTCCGCTAACAAGATGAAAGCGCTGCGTGATCTCGCTGCAAAGACGCTGGACGGCACCGTGCCCACCCTCGCGCGCATCCGGCGCATGTCAGACGCGGAAATCGTCGAACGGTTGACGCAGGTGCGGGGCGTCGGGGTGTGGACGGTGGAGATGCTGCTGATCTTTCGCTTGGGCAGACCGGATGTCTTTCCTACGAGCGATTACGGCGTCCGCAAGGGGTTCTTGCTGACCTTCGGGCGTCCACCTAAGTCGAAGCCGATCACGCCGGCGGTTTTGCCGAAGCCCGACGTCATGCTGCGCCGCGCGAAGAAATGGCAGCCGTGGCGCTCGGTCGCCAGCTGGTATCTGTGGCGCGCATGCGATCTCGCGGGAAGCGCGTCGCCGCCGCCCGAATAGCGCTCCATCATCCGGCAGGAGAGTGCAAGGACGAATGACGTGGTCATCGCAGGGGAGGCCCTGTGGGGCTGTTTCTCGCCTGTGAGTTTGGTTTGAGGGAGATATCCACCCTCGTCCTGGAGCGTATGCAGGATACGCGATCCCCGCTGAAAGCGGGCTGGATGGGAATGCGCGGTCTGAACCTCCCCTCTGTCGAGGCCTTTTACCGGAGAGGCATGCTTGCGGATGTGCGCAGGTCATCGCTGGCCTGGATGGATCCGGCCGAGAGGCGTGGCTTCAAAATGGAGAATGCGCCATCCGCGCCGCGCTTCGCAGGTTACTTCGCCGGCATCATGCTCGATGCCAACAAAATCGACTTCTCCGGTCAAATGGAACAGGACTCATGATCGAATTTTCTGGCAAAGCGGAGCAAGATCGCTGATCCAGAACTGGGCCGGACGCGTGAAGCATGTTGCGGCTACCGCAAAGGACACGAAAGGTTTAGCTGCAGTCCTGGTACGGCCGGATGGCTTCGTCGCATGGGCTGCAAATGAGAGCTCCGAACCGGATTTGCCGACTCTCAAAAAACACTCTCCCACTGGTTCGGTGATCCTCTAGGCTGAAAGCATGGGCAAGCAATTCCCGGCCATGACCCCGGCGCACCGCGAGTTCATCGCCAAGCAGCGAATCTTCTTCACCGCAACCGCAACCGCGAGCAGTCGCGTGAACGTCTCGCCGCGTCCCACCGACGGATTGCGTGTTCTCGACGACCGCACTGTCCTCTACCTTGACCTGACGGGCAGCGGCAGCGAAACGGCCGCGCATCTGCGCGTGGATGGCCGCATCACTTTGATGTTCTGTGCCTTCGAGGAGCCGCCGAACATCCTGCGGCTCTATGGCCGTGGCACCAGCTTCCCGCGCGCGACCAGCGATTACACCTCGCTGCTCGCTTCTGCATTCGACAACCAGGAGCCGCTGGGTGCTCGGCAGATTGTGCGCATCGCTATCGATCTGGTGCAGACTTCATGCGGCTACGGCGTGCCCCTGTTCGATTACGCTGGCGAACGCGAGACGCTGCGGCGGTGGGCCGAGCACAAGGGTGAGACGGGCCTGGAAGAATACTGGCGGCTCAAGAACGCGCGCAGCATCGACGGCCTGCCGACCGGGCTGGCAGAAGAGGAGCCGGCACCGCTCGCCGAATCGTTGGCTACCAAGGCATGAGGGACGCACTCTCTGACAGCCGATTGATCTCGGACCGCCTCGGTACACCATTTGTACCTGGGCAGCTAGACTAATTCGAATGTCCGTCTCTCCCGTTCAACGATTCGTCTGCGTCCACGGACACTTCTACCAGCCACCCCGCGAGAACCCCTGGATCGAAGCCGTCGAAACCCAGGACTCCGCCGCGCCTTATCACGACTGGAACGAGCGCATCACCGCCGAGTGCTATGCGCCGAACGGCGCCGCACGCATTGTGGACAGCAAAAACCGCATCCTGCGGATCACCAACAATTATGCGCGGATGAGCTTCAATCTCGGGCCGACACTGCTCTCCTGGATGCAGGAAAAGGCGCCCCTGACTTACGAGATGATTCGCAAGGCGGACCAGCAGAGCCAGAGACACTTTGGCGGCCATGGCTCCGCGATGGCGCAGGTCTACAACCACATGATCATGCCGCTGGCCTCGACGCGTGATCGCGAGACGCAGATCGTGTGGGGCATCGCCGATTTTGAGCACCGCTACGGCCGTAAGCCGGAGGGCATGTGGCTGGCAGAAACGGCAGTCGATCTCGAGTCGCTGGATCTGCTGGCGCGTCACGGCATTCGTTTTACCGTCCTCGCTCCGCATCAATGCGCGCGAGTGCGACCGCTGGCCGGCGCCGATACTTTTTCCAACGCCGCCGCCGAACCGCGTATTACAGAATCTCCCGCCGCAGATAGCGCCACGACGGGTGATGGCTGGCAGGAAACACAGGACGCAAGCGTGGACACCACGCAGCCTTATGTGGTGCAGACCAGTCCGGGCCACTCCATCGCGGTCTTCTTCTACAACGGGCCAGTCTCGCGTGCGATTGCCTTCGATGGCCTGCTGAACAGCGGGGAAGCCTTCGCCGAACGCCTCGTCGGTGGTTTCACGGAACGCGAGGGTGCGCAGCTTGTTCACGTCGCGACCGACGGCGAGAGTTACGGACATCACCACCGCCACGGCGAGATGGCGCTGGCGTATGCGCTGCAGTTGATCGAAGAAGGCGATGCGGAACTGACCAACTACGGCGCGTTCCTCGCGGAGTTCCCGCCCACGTACGAGGCCCAGATTGTCGAAAACAGCTCCTGGAGCTGCTTCCACGGCGTGGAGCGCTGGCGCTCCGACTGCGGCTGCAACGGCGGCAAGGCGGGCTGGAACCAGAAGTGGCGCGCGCCGCTCCGGGAGGCGCTGGACTGGCTGCGCGATTCCATAGCGCCCATGGTGCGCGATGCATGCGCCGATCTGCTTTCTGATGGTGAAGCGGCGCGGAACGACTACATCTCCGTGATCCTCGACCGCTCACGCGCTTCCGTCGATGCCTTCGTCGCCCGGCACAGCATCCGCACGCTGAGCGCAGAGGAGCGCGTGCGCGCCCTCGATCTCATGGAGCTGGAGCGGAACGCGATGTTGATGTACACCAGCTGCGGCTGGTTCTTCGACGACATCTCCGGCATCGAGACGGTGCAGATCATCACCTATGCGGCGCGCGTGCTGGAGCTGGCGGCAGCGCTTTTTCCGGGAACACGCGGCGTGTTCGAAAAGAGCTTTACGGACCGTCTCGCAGAGGCGAAGAGCAACGATCCGCAGTGGAAGGACGGCCGCTACATCTACGATGAAGCCATCCGGCCCATGGTCGTCGACCTGGAGCAGGTGGTGGCGCACTATGCCATCAGTTGCGTCTTTCCTCGCGCAGAGGAGGCATCGGCTGCTGACCGCGATCGCCTCTTCTGCTACAGCATCGCCCATCTGTGGGAGACCGCGCTCCCCTATGGGCTGGGCCACTTGCGGCTGGGCCGCGTACGCATTTCTTCCCTGCTCACGGAAGAGGCTGAGGAAGCGGCTTACGGCCTGCTCCACTTTGGCGATCAGAACATCTCCGCGGCAGTGAAGCGTATGGATGCCGATGAGCAGCCGGCTCTCATGCTGCTGGCAAAGGAGATTGAAGATGCGGTGGACGCGAGCAATCTCACGGAAGTCGTTCGGCTGATGGATGACTACTTCGGAGAGAGCCGCTTTTCGCTGACCTCTTTGTTCACCGATGAGCAGCGCCGCATCGTGAAGAGCATCCTTGATCCGGCGATGGTATCGCTGGAGAACACGCTGACTGAGCTCTACTCCAGCCACGCATCGCTTCTGCATTTCCTCGGCCGCAGTGGCATCCCACGCCCGGCGGCACTGCGCGTCGCGGCGCAGTTCGCCATCCACTCGCAGTTGCGCCGCGCGCTCGAAGCCGATCCGGTGGACACGGCTACGATAGAACGGCTGCTTGCCGAGGCGCGTGAGGATGCCGTTGTGGTGGACCAGCCGACTCTGGGTTATATCGCCGATGAGCGCATGCATATGGCGCTGGAGCGGCTGCAGCGGAACCCAGGAGACCATGAAGCTGTGCGCCGCGCTTTGAAGCTGGCAACCGCGTTGCGCCCGCTGCCCTTCTCCGTGGACTTATGGCAGGCGCAGAACATCTGGTATGAGCTGTCGTCGCGGGTTGCCGGCGAGGGAAAGCCGCTGCGGGACGACTTTCTCGCGCTGGGAGCGGCCCTGAATATCCGCGTAGATCGGTCGCCTTGAGCTCTTTTCTGAAAGAACTCTCAGCGGCCTCAAACCCATTTGGCCGGCATTTCACGTGACTATCGGGACGGGAACAGGCCACGCATAGAGTTACCTGAACATCTCAGAGAGCTGAAACGGAACCTTCGAGCCGGAATCGGGAATATACGGGTATCTCGAAAGTGTTTCGAAGTCACAAGGAAATTCGTTACTGTGGATTTGGAGTGAATGCAGCCTTTCCTGCCTTGAATCCGCCGAAAGTGCGATGATTTTCCTATGAGGCTCTGTCGACGACTCGGATCTGGTGCTGTCGCGATGTTGCTGGCGATGCCTGCGCTTGCCCAGAACGCCATGGTAAGCAGCAACCTGCTCGCCGACAATCCGCCGTCTCCCACGAGCATTCCGTCAAGCGAGCTGCGCAACATGAGCGCGACAGAGTTCCAGCGGCACATCGACGAGGAGGGCGCGCAGCAGTTTGTGCATCGTCTCGTCAAGGACATCGATCCGCACAGCCCGGAAGAGCCGAACTACGATATCGTGCTGGAGCACGTAGCCGAGGGCGACAACGGCTGGCTGCACGCAGCGGCAGAGATCGCCCCATATACCGACGCCACCTTCAGCCAGGGACTTCGCGTCGCCATTGCGGACGCTCTAGTCGTCAATCCCACCGGCGTGCTCAAGATGATCGGGACGGAAGCGCACTTCGACCAAGCATGTGGATATCCCTATGTACAGCAAACCGGTACATATATGCAGCGCCACCAGCGCGAGGCGCTCACCGCGCTGAAACGCGTACATCAGCCCGCGCTCGCCGACCGGAAAGAACAATGCCGGAAGCAGTTGATGGATGTTCCTACCACCACCGCAAGCGATACCGCGCAGACGACTACCGACGCGCGGAACTAGTCATCTTAGCTTCGCCAGTGCAGCGTGACCGGACCGCTCATCGGGTGAGTGGTTTCTCCATTCAGTCTGGCCTGCTTCAATGCGAAATACCACTTCGCGGGCTTGTCTGCATCGTCGATCAGCATGAGCGTTGGGTTATGGCGTAATCCCTGTGCCTGTTCGATCATGGTCTGCTGATCCTGTCGCACGAAACGCGCTCCGAAGAATTTCGCGATTGTCGTCACTAGCGGCACATAGTAGAAGACATTCCACGCGGCGACGACATCGATGCGACAGGTGGACGGCGTCACCGGCGTGACGGTGGTCAGGCTGGAGAACCACTTCTTCCCGCAGCGGATCGTCTCCCAGCGCCGGTTCGGCAGCACGAAATCGATGGTCGTGGTGATTGGCTCGCCATAGACGCCCAGCAATTTGTAAGGTGCGCTGTTACCTGAAGGAGCATGCGCGGACATGCGGAAGCCCTGCGGTATGGGCTCGAAGCTCTTGTGCTTCTCATGAATGCTGGCGCGTGAGCGCCACCACCATGCCTGGTGGACAAACGGGCCGTGGGCCGGGTCCATCAAACCGATGATGCCGTGATCCACATTGCAGGGCAGATCCGCGGAGAGATGGGCACGTCGGTAGCGGTCGCTGAAGTGTGGCAGAGACGGCGCTTCCGGCAGATCCTCGATGCGAAGACGGCCGCGGCCCGCATCCGGGATATAGACCCAGGCGTAGCCATCGCTTTCCACACAGGGGTAGGTCGTCGCGTAGATACGACTGGGGTCGAGCGTGTCTTCGCCGGTTAGCGAAGGGATCTCGCGGCACTGTCCGGAGGCAGGTTCGAAGGCCCAGCCGTGATATTTGCAGGTCACCGTCGCACCGTCGAACCAGCCGCAGGAGAGCGGAATGCCGCGATGCGGACAGCTATCGCGCATGGCAAAGATCGTGCCGTCACTGCGGCGCCCGAGAACCAGTGGGATGCCGAGAAGCATCGCGGTCGTCAGCCGTTTGCCGTCCAGGCTATGGCTGCGCAGCGCGGGATACCAGTCGTCGTAAAGGAGCGTGGTTGCCGGTGCCGCGGCGGTGGAGCTGGACGCGATCTGGAAGAGGTCGTTTGCCATAAACTCTCGTCTACTCTAGACCGTTTTCACAAACACAGGATGCGACAATCGCTCTCGATGGAGCATCCGCCGAGCGAGAGGCGCTTCGCGCCGCGAACATTGCTATGGATACTGATCGCGCTGTGGCTCGTGCTCTACTCGAGCTTCGCGCTGCTGCGGCCTCCGCTGCTGGACGATGCCGACTCGGTACATGCAGAAGTCGCACGCGAGATGGTGGCGCGGCACGATTGGATCACGCTCTACGCCAACGGCATCCGCTATCTCGAGAAGGCGCCGCTGCTTTATTGGAGCATGGCGGCGAGCTTCCGCTGCTTCGGTGTGCATACATGGTCGGCGCGCTTGCCGCTTGCGCTCTACACACTGGTGCTGCTGCTTGCGGTCTTTGCGCTGGGGCGGCGCTGCTTGGATGATGTTGCCGGCTTCTATGCGGCGCTTGTCCTTGCGACGAGCTTCGGGCTGTTCATCTTTACCCGCATTCTCATTCCGGATGCGATGGTCTGCCTTTGGCTCACGCTGGCGATGCTGTGCTTCTGGCGCTCGCTCGCGTGTCCAACGCGCGCGAATGCCGCGGGATTTGCTATCGCATGCGCGCTCGGCGTGTTGACCAAAGGGCTGATCGGGCTTGTCTTTCCGCTCCTCATCGTTCTTGTCTATCTGACGAT
This sequence comes from uncultured Acidobacteriaceae bacterium, assembly GCA_963758545.1. GTDB lineage: Bacteria > Acidobacteriota > Terriglobia > Terriglobales > Acidobacteriaceae > KBS-83. Next base: position 1,385,144 of record CAVWVY010000004.1, read on the forward strand.
GACGCGCAACCTGGCACATTTCCGGCGCTGGCATCCGCTGCTCGGCGCGCTCATTTTTTTTGCGATCGCTGCGCCCTGGCATGTCGCAGCCGGACTCGCGAATCCCACGCAAGGCCATCCCGGCGCACTGCCCACGCCGGGGAATGTGCACGGCTTCTCCTGGTTCTATTTCGTCAACGAGCACCTTCTGCGCTATCTCAACCGCCGCGTCCCGCGCGACTACGACACGGTTCCGCTGGCGCTCTTCTGGGGACTGCTCATGGTCTGGATGCTGCCCTGGAGCGCGTTCCTGCCATCCGCCTTGCGCTGCGTGCCGCTCCGTCGCTGGTGGCGTAACGCGCCGCTCAGCGGGGAGGAGCGCGCACGGCTGCTGTGCTTTGTCTGGGCGGCCGTGCCGATGATCTTCTTCAGCTTCTCCACGCGGCAGGAGTACTACGTGCTGCCCGCGATGCCCGCGCTTGCGCTGCTGATCGGTGAATGGTTGGCGCGGAACGCAGGCACGGGCATGCGGATGGCATGGGTGCTCTTCGTCGTGGCTGCCGGCGGCGGAGCAATCGCGTTGGTTTTTGCTCTCCACTCGCCGGCTCCGCAGGGCGATCTGGCGGTTGCGCTGAGGACGCACCCCGGCGAATACGCGCTCTCCTTCGGCCATTTCCTCGATCTGAGCACGCGGGCGATGGCGTTCTTTCGTGTGCCGCTCGCGCTGACGGCCATCGCGCTGCTCGCGGGCACCGGCGGTCACCTGCTGTTGCGCCGCGCGGGGCGCCCACACACTGCGATTGCCGCGCTGGCTGCGGGCAGCGCGTTGTTCCTGGTCGCCGCACACATTGCGCTGGTTACGTTTTCGCCGGTGCTGTCGTCGGCTAGGCTGGCGGATGCGATTCGTCCGCAGCTTAAGCCAGAGGACGTGATCGTGCTGAACGGCGAGTACGAGAGCGGCTCGACGCTCAGCTTCTATCTGCACCGGCAGGTGCGCATTCTGAATGGACGCAGCTCGAATCTCTGGTACGGATCGTTTTTCTCGGACGCACCGGCGATCTTTGACGACGATGCTTCGATGGCCGCGCTGTGGAACGGCCCGCGGCGGGTCTTCCTGCTAACCGATGCGGCGCATCCTCCGCATCTGCCCAGTGCGATTCATAGCATCGCTACATCGGGCGGGAAAGCCTTGCTATCCAACCGGCCCTGAAACTCAGGAAGCGGGTTTTGGTGGGATGCGGATCAGCTTGCCCCGCTCGAGGTGGAAGCGTTCGCCACGCCAGGTGACCGTGTCATCGGCGAAGCTCCAGACCCAGAGGAACAGCGCAATCAGGTCCCGCAGCAGCAGCAGCAGCAGATCGCGAATCACCTGCATGTCGCCCAGAATGCCGACCCCGACAACCAGCGCGAGCGCCACACGCACCAGGACGGCGAGCACGAAGAGCGCGATGCTTTCCAGACTCAGCCCGCTGGCAATGAGGTTCAGGAAAGCCCACGGCAGGCCGAAGGTGAAGAGCAGGCCGGCGTAGCCCCAGCGGCGCGAGTCGCGCGTGGAGCGGGCCCATCGAAGCTGGTGCTCGAGGAAGCTCGCCATGTCGTATGGGGGCACCCAGGTCTCGACCACCTCGGCGGAGAGCTCGATATCGAAGCCGGCGGCGGCGATCCGCGCGCCGAGCTGGTAGTCGTCGGCAAGATAGTCGACCAGCGGGGCGAGGCCGCCGATGCTGTCCAGCGCTTCGCGCGAAACAGCGAGCGTGGAGCCGAGGCCAAAGTGGATGCCGCCTTCGATCCGGCGCGCGGTCAGCACGCCGGGGATGAAATCGGTGGAGATGCCGAGCGCTTCCATGCGCGAGCCCACTGTCGCGTCCCTGCCCGGCCTGCCGTGCGCGCGGCCGCGATAGGGCGCAGTCACCATGCCGATCGGGCGCGGATGGCCCGGCGACGGCGCGAAGCCGGCCATGATGTTCGTCAGGTAATGCGGTGAGACGACGATGTCGCTGTCGTTGATGAGGATGTAGGGATATCGCGCGTGCGGGAGCATCTGCACCAGGTTCGAGACTTTGCCGTTCGCGCCGAGAAGCTCCGGGCATTCCACGATGCGGATCGAGTGATCTGGGAATTCCTCCTGAAGCTGGCGGACGGCAATGAGCGCGGGGTCGGAGAGCGAGCTGACGCCGAAGAGGATTTCGTACTCGCCTGCATATTGCTGCATGCAGTGGCTGGCGAACGCGGAATACATCTCATGATCGAGGCCGCGGACCGGCTTGAGAATGCTGACCGCCGGCGTGAAGGCAGGGCGCTTGCGGCGGAGGCTGTGCACGAAGGAGCGCGCGCTCCACAGGGCGAGGAGGTAGTAGCCGATGCCCGCCCAGGCGAGGACCGTAGTGATGGTAGAGACGATGGTGGCTGTAAGGATGGCGTTCAAGTGCTTGGGACCGGCCGTCCGGGCGATTGCGCCTGCGGCGCGTTCTGTGGGGTTCGCTCCCTTTGGTCGCTCACGCTGGGAGTTGTAGACTACCTGACTTTATCCCACATCTCTTCGACATTTGAGGTTATTCCTGGCGAGGATCCAGCCTCCGCTATTCGTAGCGCAACGCTTCGATGGGATCGAGCGTGGAGGCCTTCCATGCCGGGTAGATGCCGAAGACCAGGCCGATCACGCAGGACACTGTGAAGGCCACGATGACCCAGATGGCGGACATCTGCGCCGGCAGGACCGAGCCGAGAATCAGCTTGAGCAGCAGCGTGAGCACTGCCCCGAGGAGGATGCCGATGAGGCCGCCGAAAGCGCAGAGCGAAACGGCCTCCAGCGTGAACTGCAGCATGATGGTGCGCCGCGTGGCGCCAAGCGCCTTGCGGATGCCGATTTCGCGCGTTCGCTCTGTCACCGAGACCAGCATGATGTTCATGACCCCGACGCCGCCGACCATGAGACCGACACTGGAAACGCCGACGAGGAAAATGAACAAGCCGCCGGTGAGCGAGTTCCACAGCTCAAGCAGCGAATCCGAGGTAAAGATGGCGAAATTGTCCGGCTGGTCGGGTTTGACCTTGCGGCGGCGGCGGAGCATCTCGCGAATGCCATCCTCGACGGCGACTTTGTTCTTTGCGTCGTCGTATTTCACGCTGATCCAATAGTCGAGGATCTCGGGGTGGATTTTGCGAAAGGTGAAGAGCGGGAAGTGGGCAGAGTTGTCGTTGGGATTCTTACCGCCGCCGAAGACCTGCTTCTGCTTGGCGAGCACGCCGACCACGGTGAAGATGTCGCCTTCAATATCGACTTCCTTGCCGAGAGCGGATTCCTGGCCAAAGAGCTGCTCCGCGGTATCGTGACCAAGAACAACAACATCGGCGTGGCGCTGCTCCTCCCGCTCGGTGAAAAACCGGCCTTCCTGCATGTCGAGGTCATAGACCAGGGGCTCCTGGTCGGACTCGCCCTGCAGGATGGTATTGGTGACCTTGTGGCTGCCGTATTTGACCGAGAAGCTGCCGAGGACGCCGTTAGGCGCACGGTACTGCTGCGAGGCGTCGACAGCAACCACGTGTGGCACATCGCGTAGAGCGACAGCGTCTTCGAAGGTGAGCTGTTTGCGGTTGAGCATCTCCTGCGTAGGCCGGTTGCCGAAAACCGGGAAGCGGAAGACCCAGTAGACGTTGGTGCCAAGCGACTTGACGATGGCGTTGACGTTGGCGGTGAGGCCGCTGATGACCGAGGAGATGAGGATCACGGTAGTGACCCCGATCATGATGCCGAGGATGGTGAGGCCGGAGCGCAGCTTGTTGGAGCGCAGCGTGTCCGCCGCCATCCGTACCGCCTCTTTGCCGTCGCTCAGCCGCATGATGACTCCTGAAATTCCCTCTAAAGCTCGGCGCGCAGGGCGACGATGGGGTCGAGGCGGGCGGCCTTCCGGGCGGGATAGACGCCGAAGAAGATGCCGACTGCAGTGGCGACACCGAGGCCGAGAAGCACGACCCAGAGCTTGATGTCCGATGGGAAGCCGACCAGCAGCGTAATCGTCTTGGCCACAACTATCCCGCCCACGACACCGCCAATCCCACCGATGAAAGCCAGCATCGCCGACTCGACCAGGAACTGCGACATGAGATCGCCGCGGCGCGCGCCGAGGGCTTTGCGGACGCCGATCTCGCGCGTGCGCTCCGTCACGGAGACCAGCATGATGTTCATGATGACGACGCCGCCGACAACCAGGGAAATGGCGGCGAGCGAGACAAAAACGGCAAAGAAGCTCTGGCTGATGCTCTGAAATATGCCGACGAAGGTCTGGTTGGTATCGACGGAGAAGCTGTCTTCCTCACCCGGCCGGTCATGGCGGATGGAGCGGAGGATGACGCGCATCTCGTCGGCCGCGATCTCCAGTGGCGCGCCGACGCCAAAGGCCCGCGCGTAGAGCGTCAGGCTGCGGTTGGAGCCGTGCGTGTCGAGAAATGTGGTCAGCGGGATGGCGACCCAGTTGTCCTGGCTCTGGCCCAGGGTCTTGCCCTTGCGCTCGCCGACGCCGATGACCGTGTAGTGCTCGCCGTCGACGCGGATCTCCTTGCCTAGCGGGTCTTCGCCGCCCATCTGGTTGTCGACAATGTCCGGGCCGATGAGCGCGATGTGCAGGCGGCGGCCCTCTTCGCCGGGGGTGAAGGCGCGGCCGCGCTCGATGTTGACGTCATAGATGGAAGGCATGTCCGCAGTCCAGCCGCGGATGTCGATATCAGTGGCCGAATGAGTGCCGTAGACGACAGAGCCGGTGGCGCTGGCCATGGCGCCGGTTGTGGCGCAGGCCTTGCAGCGCTCCGTGATGGCCTCGTACGCGTCGTACTTGATGTCTTTGCGCTTCTGGTACTTCATGAACTCGGCATCGCTGAACACGACGGCCGGCTCCTTGGAAGCGGTGAAGACATCGGCGCCGTAGCCGTAAATCTTGGTCGCGACAAACTTATTGACCCCGGCCACCAGCGTCAGCACCATGATGACCGAAGCCACGCCAATGACCACACCGATGAGGGTGAGGATGGAGCGCAGCTTGTTCGCCCAGAGCGACTGCAGCGCGATGCGGATGGCTTCCCGGAATGCCATAGAGAGGGCTTGAAGGGCAGGAACGAGTTTATCAGTGGAAAGGTTCCTTCCGCAGGCTTGGATGGGCAACGTGGGCCGAGGCTTTCCGCTCCAAGGGAGAGATGGGACCAGTGGCGCGTCCGAATGACAAGTCGGAGTGACGGCCTTCCCGCCAAATTTTTCCTGAGATCTCCCGGCCCATGTGCCGGGGCATTTCCCTGTCTGTGCTGCGGAGCCAGATTGCGCCGCGCGGAAACCGTTCGCCTCAACCGAAAGGAGCAGTACCCATGGCCACAAATCATGGCGTTGTCTATCTTGGCCCCAACCAGGTCGAAGTGCAGACCATTGACTACCCGAAGATGCAGAACCCGCAGGGCAAGCCAATCGAACATGGCGCGATTCTGCGGATCGTTTCAACGAACATCTGCGGCTCGGACCAGCACATGGTGCGGGGCCGCACCACCGCGCCCAAGGGCATCGTGCTGGGGCATGAGATAACCGGCGAGATTATCGAGAAGGGAAACGACGTCGAGTTTCTGAACATCGGCGACCTGGTTTCTGTGCCCTTCAACGTCGCGTGTGGACGCTGTCGCGCCTGCCGCGAGCGCAATACAGGCGTGTGCCTGAACGTGAACCAGCAGCAGCCGGGCGGAGCCTATGGCTATGTCGATATGGGTGGCTGGATCGGCGGCCAGGCGAATTACGTGCTGGTGCCTTATGCAGATTTCAACCTGCTGAAGTTCCCCAACAAAGAGCAGGCGATGGAGAAAATCACCGACCTGACCATGCTGTCCGACATTCTGCCCACCGGCTTCCACGGAGCGGTGACGGCGGGAGTGGGTGTCGGCTCGACGGTCTACATCGCCGGCGCGGGGCCGGTGGGGATGGCGGCCGCGGCAAGCGCGCAGATCCTGGGCGCGGCGGTAATCATCATCGGCGACCGCATCCCGGAGCGGCTGGCCCACGCGAAGAAAGTGGGCTTTGAGACGGTCGACATCTCGAAGCACGACAGGCTGGGTGAGCAGATTGCCCAGATTCTGGGCGAGCCGGTGGTGGATGCGGCAGTGGACGCCGTGGGCTTTGAGGCCAGCGGGCATGGCGCCAAGGGCGAAGCCGCACCGGCAGCAGTGCTGAACGACCTGATGGACATCACCTTTGTCGCGGGCGGACTGGGCATCCCCGGCCTGTACGTGGTCGAAGATCCTGGCGGAGTGAACGAAGATGCCAAGAAAGGCATGCTGAAGCTGCGGATCGGCAAGGGCTGGTCGAAGTCACTGCACTTCCACACCGGGCAGGCGCCGGTGCTGCAGTACAACCGGCAACTGATGATGGCGATCCTGCACGACCGGCTGCCGATTGCGAAAATCGTGAATGCAACGGTGATCCCGCTGGAGGAGGCGCCGCAGGGCTACAAGGACTTCGACAAGGGCGCGGCAAAGAAGTTTGTGCTGAACCCGAATGGGCTGATCAAGACAAAGAAAGCCGCCTGAGCTTAGCGCGGAGCGAGTCGGCTGGATGCGCCCATGCGAAGGGCCCCGAAGAGTACGGGGCCCCTCGCATGGACGGATTCGCGTCTAGGTGGTGGCTGCCCTGCCTTTGAACATCCGGTAGATTCCCAGCAGGATCAGCGCGCCGATCAGCGATGCGATGAAGCCGGCGCTTTGGCCTTCCTTGTACCAGCCGATGACCCCGCCCAGCCAGCCGGCTAGCAGCGCGCCCGCAATGCCGAGCAGCATGGTGATGATGATGCCGCCGGGGTCCTTGCCCGGCATGATGAGCTTGGCCAACGCGCCAACGATGAGCCCGATAATCGCCTCCCACAGCAGATGCAACATGCTCCCTCCCCAATAACACCGGCTGCGTGCGCAGCACGGCGGATTTACGGTACGGAGCATGGTAAGCCGATTCGATTGAATGCAAGCAAATCAGCCCAGGGAAAATTGCAGGCGGGCCTGTAAGCCGAATTTTGTCGAGGACGGCCATTCCTCTAGACGCGGCATTGCTGCCGTCGTTCATCAGCGACCTACCCGGAGGTTTCCGCTCCACCGGCGAACCGATGAAGGGCCCACGTGGGCGCGCCGGGCCGGCACGCGACCGCAGGCAATTGGGCCAGCCTGCGGTCTCCCTCCCTATTTGGTCTTGCTCCGTGTGGGGTTTACCCTGCCTCCGCGCTTTACAGCGGGAGCGGTGCGCTCTTACCGCACCTTTTCACCCTTACCACCTTGCTTGCGCCCGATGGCGGTATGTTTTCTGTGGCACTGGCCGTCCCGGCGCCTTGACGCGCCGGTCCCGGACGTTATCCGGCACACTGCCCTGCGGAGTTCGGACTTTCCTCCCCCGGACAACAAGTGCCCGGCAGCGGCCGTCCAGCCCGCCTGCATGGTTAGTTTACGCGAGTTATCGTGTTCTTCCCGGGATCAGTAAATCTGCAACGTCGAAAGGATTTTCGTCTCCAACCTTTTCGTCTCCTCAATCGGCGATTTGGAGTCTTTCCATGGACCGCCAAACTCAATACTCAGAATTTTCCCGTTCAACTCCATCAGGTACTGATCGGGATAGTCCACAGCTCCTCCCCCTGGTCCGTAAAAATAGAAGACGCGCTTACCCAGGCGCACCGTTGCGGGAGGCGTATCGTCCAATCCTGTGGGAGCACAGCAAGCCTGCATCTGTTTCACCGAAAAGTCTTTTGGAATTGAGACGAAACCGATTCCCGCCTCATTGTTCGCGGGGCCGCCGTGCGTGCCCGGCGGCAGATCGTTCAGCATTAGGTTGCCGAGAAACAATCGAGTGCTTGAAAACTCGTCGCAGGGCGGAGCCGACACCTCGCGATAGTTCGGCGGATATAGAAGACAAAATCGAAAGATCATCCGCCAGCCGGCATGATTATCGTCCGCCTTGCACGGGCTCTGGTGAGTCGTTTGAGACCGTAGGCATGGCGAGCATGCCATTAGCAGCGGCAGGATCAACCGTTGCATCGGGAACCAGACATATCTCATGCGCGCTCCAGCCATCAATCGCCCGTCGGAACAATTCCGGCATTCTCCACCATCAGGATCACGGTTCTTTGCGGAGCACGGGTGCGATGCACGATGCCTTTGGGCACGACGAAGCCCTGTCCGGGAGTGAGCTCGACGATACGATCTTCGAGGTCGATGAGCAGCTTGCCTTCGACGACATAGAAGAATTCATCGTCGTCATCGTGCTTGTGCCAGTGGTATTCGCCCTCGATGACGCCCACGCGCACCACCGACTCGTTGACCTTGCACAGAGTCTGATTGAACCATTTGTATGCGCAGGCGTCTGTCAGGGCTTTTACGTCGATCAACTGCAGCGGCGTGTGCAGGATGTTGAGGCGGGTCTCATACGGATAATTAGCAACCGGATCGCCCATGCCATGCCTCCTGAGATCACTCCATTCTCATCAGGCTACTCCGCATCCGGCTTGGCCCCCGGCAGGCGCTTCCGCAGCAGCGCGATCTGCCCGGTGTGATGCGCTTCATGCTCGCAGACGTGGAACCACTTGCAGTAATTATTCGTCGGCCCCCACGGCCAGTCTTTATCCACCGCCATCAGCCATGCGTCATCGCGCTTCTTGAATTCGGCGAGCGACTTTGCCCGCACTTCCTGAAGAATGTTCAGGTAGTAGTCGCGGTTATGGCCCTTAATGGTCTTGCGGCCCGCGTCGCCGAGATTCATCGCGGGATCCCACTTGTCCTTGATCGACTTGGACCAGCTACCCCACTTCATGCCGTCGAAAGTGTTCATCTGGTAGTAGGTTTCGGTGGCCGCGAGATGCAGCATCAGCGCGCCGATGGTGTTTGCCTTCGCGTCGAAGAGATGATCCAGATCCGCTTCCGTCAAACCCTTGGTCGCGCTGATGACGCCATTCGCGTCGCGCATCCACGTGAGCATGGAGACGAGCGTGCCCACCTGCGTGGAATAGCCGGGCTTCGGCCCGATAATGTCGAGACCGGCAGGATCAGTCGCCGCTGCGGCCGGCTCCGGATGCAGCAGATCCGCCCATTAGGCTGCAAAGACCTGCACTCAACACGGTCGCGTTCTTCAGGAAGTTTCTTCTATTCGTGCCGACTTGAGTGACAGAAGCCGATTTACTCATGATCTTCCTTGACCTCGGAGGAAATGAACGCCACCAACCGAGGCGAATTGTATCAAGGCGGGGCGGAAGCGCTATCGGGTCACTCGTTTGGGGCATGGAGCGTTACCGCCCGTTTCCCGCATCATCAAAGCGGGCCGGCTCCTGAAGCCATCCGGAACGGCATCGGGAGCATGGGCCATGCCGCTGGGCGGCGCGCGTTGGGCAACAATCACAGGAAAATGCGCACTTTGCTGCATCGCCACGTGGGTCTTGGTTTTGGCGGCGCACGGACAATCCACCACCCAGGGCGTGGTGGGCGGGACTGTCGCGGGTCCCGGAGGCGTCGCTCTTGCGAATGCCGAGATCGACCTCACCAGCCGCGACACCGGCCACATCTACCAGGCTGAAACCGACGCGCAGGGCAACTTCCGCTTTCTCGGTCTGCCTCCCGGTAACTACGAGGCATGGATTACAGAGAGCGGTTTGGCGCGGTTGCACGTCGCGCAGGTCGCCGTGGAGGTGGGACGCTTCACGCCGCTGATGGCACATCTCACCCTGGCGAAAGCGGAAGAGACCATTGAAGTCCGCGAGCCCGGCGCAGTCATTGATCTGAGCTCTCCCGCGCTCTCCACCAACATCGACGAAACTTCGATCGACGAGCTGCCCTCAAACAGCCGTCGCTGGTCGTACTTCGCACTGCTCACGCCCGCGGTTGCGCCCGATCAGCAGGGTTACGGACTGCTCAGCTTTCGCGGCATCAGCGTGCTGCTGAACAACAACACTCTCGATGGCGCGGACAACAACCAGGCCTTCTTCTCCGAAGAGCGCGGCCGCACCCGTACTGCTTACTTCGCCAGCCAGGCTTCGGTGCGCGAGTTCCAGGTCAACACCTCGAACTATTCCGCCGAATATGGCCGCGCCGCCGGCGGCGTGGTGAATACCGTGACGCGCAGCGGCACCAATCACTTTCACGGCAACGCATTTCTCTTCGATCGCGACAATGCATGGGGCGCGCGCAATCCCTTCACGCAAATCGCGCAGTTACAACCGGACGGCACCGTCGCCGCTGTTTCGGTCGCTCCGACCGACAACCGCCAGCAATGGGGCGTGGCCGCCGGCGGCCCTGTTCGCAGCGATCGCATCTTCTGGTTCTTCACCTACGATCAGTTCCACCGCAACTTCCCGGCGATCTCTCGTCCCGGCAACATCACGAAGTTCTTCAATTACCAGCTCACGTCGTCCGACCTCGAAACCCTGCGCGAGCGTCTGGGCGTGCCGCTGCCCAGCTATGCGCTCGAGCAGTATCAGCAGTTCGTCTCCGGCCTGATGGGCGAAACCGGAGCTCGTGCCGCGCACCGCCAGCCAGATCATCCTCTTTCCCAAGCTCGACTGGCAGCTCAACGACCGCAACCATCTTTCGCTTCAGTACAACTACCTGCGCTGGAATTCGCCGCACGGCGCGCTTACCCAGACCGCCACCAGCTACGGCATCGCCAGCTTCGGCGACGATCACGTCACCGACGATGTGCTCATCGGCCGCTGGAACACCTTTCTCACTGCCAACCTCATGCACGAGCTGCGCGTGCAGTATGGACGCGACTTTGAATCGGAGTTCAGCACCGCGCCTTCTGCATTCGAAGAGCCCTTCAGCAACAATGCATTTGGACGCTCACCGCAGATCACGCTGATCAGCTCCGGGTCCGGGCTGCGCATCGGCAAGCCGCCCACGCTCGACCGCGCTGCGCTGCCCGATGAGCACCGCACCCAGATCGCCAGCACCTTCAGCTACGTGCGCGGCAACCACACCATCAAGCTCGGCTACGACTTCAATCATGTGCTCGACGGCATCGACAGCATCTATAACGGCAACGGCAGTTACGATTACTCCAGCCTGCTCGACTTCGCCTCCGACGCGCTTGCGCCCAGCCACTGCGACGCCAACGGCAACGCGGTCGGCACCTCGCCCTGCTACAGCTACTACACGCAGCAGCTCGGTCCGCAGGCCTTCAGCTTCGATACCAATGACTACGCCGTCTTCGTGAGCGATGAGTGGAAGGTAAAGCGTCGCCTCACGCTCTCCTATGGCATCCGTTACGAGTACGAACAGCTTCCGCCGCAGAACAAGCTGCTGCCCAATCCGGATTTGCCGCAGAGCAATTTCATCCCGCGCGATCGCAACAACTATGGCCCGCGCGTCGGCGCTGCGTACGATCTCACCGGCCACGGCAACACCGTGCTGCGCGGCGGCTACGGCATCTACTTCGGCCGCATCATCAACTCCACCATCTTCTCCGCCTACACGGAGACCGGATCACCCGCCGGCCAGCTCGGCTACTACTTCCGCCCCGGAGACGCCGGCGCGCCTTCATTCCCGTATGTCTTCAGCGGACGCGCGGTCGTTCCGGAGAAGCCCACCGCTAACTACTTCGACCAGAATTTTCAGAACCCGCGCATCGCTCAGGCAGAAGTCTCCGTTGCCCAGCGAATCGCTCGCAATACAGAAGTGACGGTCAGCTACCTGCGCAGCACCGGTCAGGGCCTGCCAAACTTCATGGATACCAACATCGATCTCGCAACCGCAGTGCCCATCACCTACACCGTGGTCGACTCCGGCCACCAGGGCCCGTTGAAGCAGGCGACTTACTCGACCCACCTCTTCACCCAGCGGCTCAACCCCGCGTACGGCTCCATCACCGATATCAATAGCTCAGTTGGGTCGCACTACCAGGCGATGGTCCTCAAGGTCACGCACAACGGCGGACGCTGGCTGCACCTCCGCGCCAGCTATACCTACGCGCACGCGCAGGACAACAACCAGAACGAGACCACCTTCTCCGACGCGAACGATGTGCTTGATCCGACCGATCTCGCACTCGAATATGCGGACTCGAACTTCGATGTCCGCCAGCGCGCTTCCGCCGGATTCGTCCTGCGCGTTCCCTGGAAGCTGGATGGCTGGCCCGGCGCTCTGGCCAACGGTTATGCCCTTGCCCCCACCGCCACTGCGCAGACGGGGCTGCCGTTCTCCATGCACACTGGAGGATCGATCCCGTATTTGCGATACATCAATGAATTTGGACAAACCGAAAAGCTTACGGGCCTCGCCGGCAGTATCAACGGTTCCGGCGGCGCGACGTGGATCCCCGCGGTCGGCCGCAACACCTACCGCTATCCCGGCACCTACACCGTCGATCTGCGCGCTTCACGCACCATCCCGGTCAGCGAGAAGACGCGGCTGGAGCTGATGGTGCAGGGGTTCAATCTGCTGAACCATCAGAACGTGACTAACATCAGCAGTCTCGGTTACGAAATCCGAGGCGCCTCCAGCGCCGGAACGAATCCGACCCTCACCTGGGAACCCACCTTCGGCACGGTGACCAACAGCAACAGCACCAATCTTTACCGCGAGCGCCAGCTCGAACTGGTGCTTCGGCTCCGCTTCTAAAAAACGGAACAGTTCTCCAGATATCCAGAGGACCTGGCCGGCCCGATTTATCGTATGTTTACGCACGGCTGCAAAAGTACACTCAAGGCATTGGGCCGCACATCGGCCGTCAAAAGACCTTAGGAAGTCCGTCATTGTTTCGCGGGAACAGCAGCAGACAGCAAACGCTGTATTCCCACCAGCAGGTCTACATTCAGGAGCCAGGAACCTCATGTCATTCTCCCCTTTCCGGCACATCGGAGTGCCGTCCCTCGTTGCCGCATTGACCTTCTCGATCGCGGCGCCCGTTCATGCCCAGACATCCGGCGTCGGCACCATCAGCGGCACGGTCTACGACGCGAGCGGCGCTGCTGTCCCAAAAGCGACCGTCGAAGTCAGGGACACGGACACCGGCGTCAGCCGCGCGCTTACTAGCAACGACCAGGGCGAATATGCCGCGCCATTTCTGCAGCCGGGGCATTACGAAGTCATCGTCAGCGCACCCGGCTTCAGTCAGAACGACCGCAACAACCTGGTGCTCACGGTCGGACAGGTCCTGACCGTGGATGCAAACCTGACCGCGGCGGGCGCCACCTCTGTGGTCCAGGTCACCGGCCAGCCGAATGTCATTGACACGGAAAAAACGGAAGTCTCGCAGACCATCGGACAGCAACTCATCAGCAATCTGCCCATCAATGCGCGCAACTGGAGCGCCTTCGTGCTTGCCTCGCCGAACGTGGTGCAGGACGGCGGCACCGGCCTGGTCTCCTATCGCGGCATCTCCGGCCTATACAACCAGAACTACGTAGACGGGGCGAATAACAACCAGATGCTCTTCTCTGAGGCGCGCGGCCGCTCATCGGGTGCGCCATACGTCTACTCGCTGGATTCGATCAAGGAATTCCAGACGGAAATCTCCAACTACTCGGTCGAGTTCGGCCAGGCGGTCGGCGGTCAGGTCAACGCCATCACCAAGTCGGGCACGAACTCCATCCATGGCGATCTCTTCTATTACCTGCGCTACCCGTCGCTGAATGCGCTGGATCCCATCAGCAAAGCGCAGGGCATGGTCACGCACAATCCATTCCTGCTGACTCAGCCCATCCATCAGCAGCAGCAGTTTGGCGGTTCGGTCGGCGGACCCATCATCAAAGACCGCCTCTTCTACTTCTTCACCTATGACGGCTTCCGGCGCACCGGACGCGTTCTCTACTCGAACACGAACGACATCTCGCTTCAGCCCTCCGGTCCTACATCTTCGACCACCACCATCACTCCGACGCAGTGCCCGGCGACCATCACTGCCGCACAATGTGTCAGCGCGATCCAGTTCCTTCTGAACGTTTCGAACACGGGACAGGAGCCGCCCGCGCGCTCGGCGCGACAGAACATTTTCTTCCCGCGTCTGGACTGGCATATCAATCAGAAGAACGATGCGTTCGTGAACTACAACTTCTCCAATTTCGACAGCACCTACGGCTACAGCAACAATCCCACCTTCACCAATAGCTCGCCGACCACGAATGGCCCGACCAGTTATCACGAGCGCTTCCTCGTTGCCGGCCTCACCACACAGGTCTCAGATCGCTCTGTGAATCAGGTTCACTTCCAATACGGACGCGATCTGGAAACCGCGGGAGCGAACGCGCCCGGCCCAAGCATCGGCATTTCGAGCCTGGTCACCTATGGCATGCCGAACGCGCTGCCACGTGTTGCGGAGCCGGATGAGCACCGCACGCAGATCACCGATGTCTTCTCCACCATCCGCGGCCATCACTCATTCAAGTTCGGCGGCGACGCCAACATCGTGCACGAGATCATGATCAATCTCTTCCAGGGCGGCGGTATCTACAGCTACAGCGGATCCACCGCGCTGGTGAACTTTCAGAACTGGGCGCAGGATGCGTTCGCCGGCCAGGCAGGCGATATCGATCCGGCCGCCGGTTATCACTACACGCAATTCGTTCAGACCGTCGATCAGGTGAACACCGGCAATCGCGCCGGCGCCGATGACTTCTGGATGAAGATGTTCGATGGCTTCGCCGAAGACAACTGGAAGATCCGGCGCAACCTGACGGTGACCGCAGGCGTGCGGTACGACGTGCAGCTCACACCGGCGCCGACGCATGTGAACAACAACTACGCTCCGCTCTCGACTGTCTATTCCAGCACCATCAAAAACGTGCTCGATCGCGTGCAGCCACGTGTTGCGTTCGCCTGGGAAGCTCAGCCCGGAACAGTGGTTCGCGGAGGCTACGGTCTCTTCTCCGGACTGAACCAGGGAAGCACCTACTACGCCATGCGGGTCGAGAATGGCGTCGTGCAGGTGAACTACAACTACACCGGGTGCACCGCGTCGAAGACCTCTCCTACAACGTGTTCTTCCATTCCGGCGAATGCCCTCGCGTATCCCAACGTGCCCTTCCAGCCCACGGGTCCGCCGCTCTCGGGCGCGCTATTCCCCAGCGGCGGCACGCCCCCGGCCGTCGGCGGCCCGGCAAGCCTGGGCACGCAGAGCTTCCACGGTCTCGACCCAAATTTTGTGCCGCCGATCGCGCATGAGGCAGAGCTTGGTCTGGAGCAGGCGATGCCTGGACACATGTCGTTCTCCATCGGCTATGTAGGCTCGCGCGCGCTGCGGCTTCCGGTCTTTCTCGACGCAAACCTCATTGGGCAGACGCCGCACGGCCTTCGCAGCTACAACCTGCTCGATGCGCAAGGGAATTTTCTCCGGCAACTCACCGTTCCGGTCTATCTCACCTCCGACCGCCGCGACGGGCGCCTGCAGTCCTACAACACCGGGTTCAGCGTTGCGAACTCCTGGTACAACTCCATGGCGGTCAGCCTGCGCCGCCCCTTCAACAACGGGCTGGAGCTGCTGCTGAATTACACGTGGTCGCGCGCGACCGACACCGATCAGGTGCAGGGCGCCTTTGGCACATTCTTTGGTGGCAACCCGGTGCTTGATCCCAACCATGTCCGCAACGAAAACGGGTTGTCCGATATCGATGTCCGCAGCCGGTTCGTCGGCAGCTTCGTCTACCAGCCGCATGTCTTTCTGGGCAATCGGTGGGCCAAGTACGCGCTCGACGGCTTTCTCTTCTCGGGCACGGAAACCGCCTCTGCCGGTCAGCCGATCGTCGCGAGCATGAGCGGCACCATCTACAACGGCGGTTCCACCAGCTACGGGGCCGACGGCAACATCTATGGCGGCGCGATGAGCTCCAGCTCCGGTCTGGCGACCACCGGGCGGCCGCCGCAGATCGGGCGCAACAGCACTGTCGGGCCTGGCTTCAACAACTTCGACTTCCGCATCTCCCGCGATGTTCCGATTCACGAGAACGTGAAGCTGCAGCTCAATGCCGAAGCCTTCAATCTGCTAAACCATCGGCTCATCACGGGTGTGAACTCAACCTACTCCGCCTACAACGCGGCTACGCCCAGCAGCGCAACCTGCAACAGCAGTGCTGCTGCTCCGGTGGGCTCGGCACTACAGGGCTGCATCTCGCCCTATCCCGGAACCGGAACATCGGCCTTCGGTGTTGCCAACTCAAGCAGCAATACGCTCTACGGACCCCGCCAGCTGCAGTTCTCCGCAAAACTGGTCTTCTGATCCCCAGTGATGGTCGTCAAGCGCGGCAGCTTCGGCTGCCGCGCTTTTCTGTTCGCTAGAATGAATACATACGGATGCCGTTTACTGAACAATACGATGTTGCCATCGTCGGCGCCGGTCATGCCGGCTGCGAGGCCGCCATGGCCGCGGCGCGCATGGGCCTGCGCACGGCGCTTTACACCTTTAATCTCGACCTGATCGCGCAGATGTCCTGCAACCCGGCGATCGGCGGCATCGCCAAGGGCCATCTCGTGCGCGAGGTCGATGCCCTGGGCGGCGTCATGGGCGAGGTCGCGGACGCTGTCGGCATCCAGTTCCGCCTGCTTAACACTTCGCGCGGCCCGGCCGTGTGGTCACCGCGCGCGCAATGCGACAAGCAGCAGTACCGCGTGAAGATGCGCCAGGTGCTCGAGGGGCAGGCCGGCCTGTATATCAAGCAGGCCGAAGTCATCGATCTGCTGATCGACACCACGCCCGACGGCACGCGCCGCGCTCACGGCCTCAAGCTGCGCGATGGCCGTACTGTAGAGGCGGGCGCAATCGTCATCACGACGGGCACGTTTTTGAATGGCCTCATCCACTGCGGCGAGGAGCAGTATCCCGCAGGCCGCAGCGGCGAGCCGCCCAGCGTCCTGCTCGGCGAAAGCCTGAAGCGCCTTGGCCTGCGCGGCTGCCGTCTGAAGACCGGCACGCCGCCGCGCCTCGATGGCCGCAGCATCGACTGGTCGCGCTTTGCCGAGCAGCCGGGTGACGCCGACCCCACGCCCTTCAGCTTCCGCACTACGACGCTGCCGCAGCGCCAGGTCTCCTGCCACATCGCCTATACCACGCCGGAGACGCTGCGCATCATCCGCGAGAACGTCTCGCGCTCGCCCATGTACTCCGGGCAGATCCACGCCATCGGCCCGCGCTATTGTCCATCGATTGAAGACAAGGTCGTCCGCTTCCCGGACAAGGAGCAGCATCAGTTCTTCCTTGAGCCCGAGGGCCTGGACACGCACGAGGTCTACGTCAACGGCATGTCCACCTCACTGCCCATGGACGTGCAGTGGCAGGTGGTGCGCTCCATCCCGGGCCTTGAAAATGCGGAGATGCTGCGGCCCGGCTATGCCATCGAGTACGACGCCATCGATCCCACCGAGCTCGATCGCAGCCTGCGCGTCAAGTCCATCGCCGGCCTCTACCTCGCCGGGCAGATCAACGGAACCTCTGGTTATGAAGAAGCTGCGTGCCAGGGCCTGATGGCCGGCATCAATGCCGCGCTCGCGGTCCGCGACGAGCCTGCGTTCACGCTCGATCGCACCGAGGCCTACACCGGCATTCTGATTGACGACCTCATCAGCAAGGGCACCAACGAGCCGTACCGCATGTTCACCTCGCGCGCGGAGTTCCGCCTGCACCTGCGCATCGACAACGCCGATCGCCGCCTCACGCCCGCCGGGCCGGCGCCTGGGTCTCATCGATGACTGCGCCTGGGCCGACTACGAAGCCCGCCAGCAGCGCGCCGTCGCGATCGAAAAGCTGCTGGCCACCACGCGCATCGATGTCGAGCGCGTCCTAGCTGGTCTGCCAGACCTGCAACTCGCATCCGAAAGCATCGCCGGCCAGACCTACGCGCAATTGCTGAAGCGCCCTGAGATCACGATCGAGCGTCTGCGCCCGCTGCTCCAATCCCTCACGCTCGCCGAAGAGACGCGTGCGCTGCTCGACCCGCTGCTCGGCGAAGCGACGCTCTCCGCCCGCGCACGCAATGAGCTCCGCGCGGTCGAAACGGAAATCAAGTACGCCGGCTATCTCGACCAGCAGCGCAAGGCGATCGAAAAGTTGAAGCGGGCCGAAGGCGTCAGCATCCCGGCGTGGTTCGACTATCAGAATGTCAGCGGTCTCTCGCGCGAGATGCAGGAGAAACTCAGCCGCGTGCGACCGCAGACCGTCGGTCAGGCCAGCCGCATCCCCGGCGTCACGCCCGCGGCGCTCTCGCTGATTCACGTGTACATCGAAATCCAGTCCCGCAAGCGCGCCGAAGCCGCCGACCGCAACCGAATGCCATCGTTGGCTCCTGATTCGCCGATTCATTCCTAGCGAAGCCTCACGCTTCTTTGTCATCCTGAGCGAAGCGAAGAACCTTTGCTAAGCTACGACGACCATGCACACATTGAAAGAGCTGTTAGCACGCGGCTATGCAGCCCGAGCAGAGAACGATCCGGCGGAGTCGCGCGCCGCATTTTTTGAAGCAGTACGCCAAGCATCGCTAGAGGCTGATCGGGCTTCTTTAGCGGAGGCGCTTTGCGGTCTGGCCCAGGCGGAACGCGACATCGGCGCCCTCGGTCCCGCGAGTCACCAGTACGCGAATGCAACAGTTCTCTACCGTGAGATAGGGCCGCCGGCTAGGCTGGCATATGCGCTTCGTCACGAGGCAGACGTGCTTCGGGAAATGTGCCGGCCAGCCGACGCTGAGCCACTCTATCTAGAGGCCGAAACGATCTATCGCCAACTTGGCGGGCAGGCCATTCTCGACTTGGCGAACACGCTTAGAGGATTGGCTTTGGTGAATGAATCAACAGGCAACATGGACCAATCGAAGAAGCTTTGGAACGAAGCCCGCAAGCTCTATGCAGACTGCAACGTCGAAGCAGGAGTTTCCGAGTGCGATAAAAAGCTCTCGCAACTGATTAAATAACGATTGTCCTGTTGTTTCGGCAGGCGCGCGGCAGGCGAGCGCTAGAGCCCTTGCTGTGATCCCAGATTGAATTGGTTGAGCATGAGCACGCTCATGAACGCAAGCTCCGTCGTGTGATCGATTTCGTAGTACCCATACACGTATCCAGGAGTTTCAAACGACGCGTTTGGGATGAGTACTTTCTGATAAGGTCCTGCTGGATTTTTGAGGGTGAAGTAGCTGAAAGCTATATCCGAATTTGCGCGGGTGACGATGGAGTCCTGTTCCAGAGAAATGACCGTGACAGGAAACTGTGGAGTGAAGAGATAGGTATCGGCGCTCGCGATTTGCTGAAAGAGCGGATTGGTGATGTCGTGGTTCATGAGCGCGGCAGCATAGGCCGCGGTCAGGAGTGGCTGGGCGCTGCTACCTTGCTGCCCGAGGTAACCCGCATCGGAGGCGTACTCGTCTGACTTTGCTATGACGTAGTCGTCGCCGGAATTGGAGGTGAAATACAGGTTGTACAGCGTATCGCACTCTGGGCTGCAAGGTGGATCGAACGGCGCCGCGAAGATGTCACTCGGCAATGCTCCAGCGTAGTGCGCGTAACTGGAGACAAGATAGGCCATCAGGTACGGCTTGCTCAGTTCGCTATCCGTGACGTCATAAACGTAGTACGGCGGACCCTGTGCCTGGATATTCGCGAAGAGATAGCTGAGCCCGGTGGTGGAGAGATCGAAGAACCCCGACAGAGGGACAACCTTTCGCAGCGTTACTTGCAGGGTGGAAGCATACGCAGAATTGAGCTGCATCAACTTGCCGGCTTCAAGAGCGTACGCGCCTCCTTCCGAGTAGCCGGTAGTGAAGAATGGCAGTGTCCCGGAGAGCCCATAATTCTTTGAGAGCAGGGCACGGGCTGCCTTCACCATCGCAAGACCGGACTGCGCGTTCTGCTGAGGATAGACAACGTAGGGGTGCGGGTGCGATGTATCGTCGCCCAGGCCGATGTAATCCGGCATGGCGACGACATAGCCTTGCGAAGCCCAGACTGCTGCCAGCAAAGTGCCATCGGTATACGAGGAACTGTTGCTGAGAGGGACAAAATTCGATGGGACCTTGGTTCTATCTGTCGTGGTGCCGTGAAAGTAGAGGATCAGGCCCTTGATGGCCGAAGCAGGCAGCTCCGGCATGGCGATGCCGCCGGAAACTGTGTCGGCTGTGCCATCGACGTTGATGGCGGTGTAGTGCACCTTGATAGCGTCGACCTTCTGAACGCCTGCGGCGTTGTTGGCGATGGGGTTTGTCGACAGATCGAAGTTGCCGAATTGCGACGTGTTCAGGGAAGCGGTATTGGTGTTGCAGATGTTGGAGTCTGCATTCGGTGGGCAGGCGATCTGCTGATAAAACCCATCCAGGCCAGTGTCTGCAGATGTTGGATAGACCTGCACGACGGTGCTATCGGCCAGAGTTCCTTCACCGAGCTTCGTATCAAAGGGCGGCGGCAGCGGAGGCGAGGAGCCCACGGCATTGGATACTTTGCTTCCATCGCAACCCAGGACGCCTGCGCAAACGAAGAGCATCAGAGCCAGAGCGCCGCACGAACGAGAAGTACGCAACCCGCGGTTGACGAAGACAAACAGGCCCATACTGGTGCTTGGTCTTTCCGCCATTGGCTGAAACGAGCCTGACTAGTATAAGGCCGGATTCCAGCGAAGGGGACAGACAGATCGTCCCTCTTTCGTCGAAGTGATATGCCGCTTGTGGGGAAGCCAGGCCCCGTGAAGGGACAGGTCGGTGCCCTTCGCCTGGAAGAGTGAGCGTCGGGCGAATACCTATCCGGCAGCTCTTAGCCCAGTCAGGGCTGAGACTGATTCGCGCTAGGCGCCGGCGGCTTCTGCGTGCTCTGGGGGCCTTTGTAAATCAGCGGAATGTGCAGCGGCAGCGCCGCATCGCTCTTGCTGGCATGGGCGGCAGCCTTCTTCTTGCGCTCCTCCTCCGTCGCCACCACGGTGCGCTGCGAATTGATGCATTGCCAGTTTCCGGCGCCGTTCTTGCGGAAGACATGCGTGAACACGCCCTTCTCCGCAACCTTCTGTTGGTCGCTCGCGCCCTGCCACTCCATCACATAGGTGCCGTTCACCACCGCGACATCGCCCAGCACCCGCGCACTGATTACCTTCTGCGTGAGCGACACCGGTTCCGCCCCCGCCACGAAAAGATGCGAAATCTGCTGATTGCGCGTCGTGACGTCGCCCTCGGCGCTGATGCCGACATAGTCGCGCGACAACAGGTTTTCGAGCGCAAACTGGTCGTGTTTGGTGACGGCGGTATCCCACGAGTCCTCAACCTGCTGCATGGTCGCAACGCCCGGCAAAGGCTCGGCGGACTGGGCTGTGAGGCTGCAGATCGGACAAAGGAGGAGAGCGGCGGCAACAGTGCAGTAAAGGCGAAACGACGGCATGAACAGCATTCTCCAGCCGAAATCATACAGTTTTCATGTGAATCCACCATGAACCTGCAAAACTTCCACATCTCTGCCAAAAGCCCACAAAACTGGAGTATCAGCATAGGAAATCTATTTTTAGAATTTGCCGCTGAATGATGACGCACCATAGAAGAGTTATGGCTGCCTTCCCAGATATCTCGCTCGAACGCGGCATGCCCGCCAGCCCGGACGCCGAGCGCTCCATCCTCGGCGCTATCCTGCTCGAAAACGGGCACTTCCACGAGGCCGCGGAGAAAAAGCTCACTTGTGACGACTTCTCGCTCGACTCGCACCGCCGCATCTTCGCCCGCATGGACGAGCTCATCAGCGGCGGCCGCGCCGTCGATCTGGTCACGCTGGTCGAAGAGCTGGCGAAGAAAAAGGAGGTCGAATCGGTCGGCGGCGTCGCCTACATCGCCTCGCTGACCGAGGGCCTGCCGCGCCGAGTCTCGATCGAAGAGTACGTCCGCATCGTCAAAAACAAATCGCTGCTGCGGCAGCTCATCCATATCTGCCACACCACCGCGACTTCGGCTGCCGACCAGTCCGAAGAGGCTCTGGAGGTACTGAACGCTGCCGAAAGCGCGCTGCTTCAGGTTTCCGAGAGCGGCATCACCCGCGACTTCGCCAACATTCCGACCATCGTCAAAGAGCACTTCGGCACCATCGATTCGATCTGGAAGCTGAAGCGCGAAGTCACCGGCCTGGCCACGCACTTCAAGGACTTCGACCGCATGACCAGCGGGCTCCAGGCGGCAGAGCTCATCATTATTGCGGCGCGCCCCTCCATGGGCAAAACCGCGTGGGCCATCAACATCGCGCAGCAGGCCGCGCTCAAAGACGGCAAGGTTGTCGGCATCTTTTCACTCGAAATGTCCAGCGAATCGCTCCTGCGCCGCATGCTCGCGTCGGAAGCGTTCGTGAACATGCGCAAGATCCAGTCCGGCTTTATCAGCCGCGACGATCAGGATGCCCTCATCAACGCCGCGGCCAAGCTCACCGAGTCGCACATCTACATCGACGACACACCCGGCATCTCACTTGCGGAGATGCGCGCGAAGGCCCGTCGCCTGCGGCAACAGCATGGCCTCGACCTGATCGTCGTGGATTATCTGCAGCTTATGTCCGCCACGCTGCCCGGCGCCGCCGGCAGCAAGCGCCATGAAAATCGCACGCAGGAAGTGTCCGCCATCTCGCGCGGCCTCAAGGCGCTCGCCAAGGAGCTGCATATCCCGGTCATTGCGCTCTCGCAGCTCAGCCGCGCCTCGGAGCAGCGCGGCGGCGACAAGAAGCCGATGCTCTCCGACCTGCGTGAATCCGGCTCCATCGAGCAGGATGCCGACGTCGTCGCCTTCATCCACCGCGAGAGCTACTACAACAAGGATGAGAACGGCGACGAGGATCCCGACTCCAAGGGCAAGGCGGAGATCATCATCGCGAAACAGCGCAACGGTCCCACCGGCTCCGTCCATCTCGCCTATCTCAGCGAGTACACCCGCTTTGAGAACATGGCCCATGAAGGTGACGCTCCGCGGTTACGAATGATGCCCTCGCCTTCCACGCGCCCCACCAGTGCTGTCGTCTCCCGCTGCGTCCTGCGCAGCAACTACCGCATTCTGCGCGAGCAGGCCGCGCGCGCAGACGCCGATGCCGTCGCGGTCATTAAGGCCAACGCCTACGGCCATGGCGCCGTGGAAGCGCTGTCTGTTCTGATTGTCGAGGAGTGCAACTGGTTTGCCGTCACCTGCCTGGATGAAGCGCGAATCTTGCAGCCTCAACTGAAAGGCCGCCGCACGCTGCTGCTCTCGGGTCTCTTCGAAGGCGAAGCAGCAGAGGCCGTTCGGCACGCACACACGCCGGTGCTCGGATCGCTCGAGCAACTCGCCTGGTTAGCCGATGCCGTCCCGTCATCCGCAGTCCAACCTTCGGTGACCTCGCCGTTTCCGCTGCATCTCGAGATCGATACCGGCATGGCCCGGCAGGGCATTCCATGGAACGACATCGCCGCGCTGGCCGCATTCGCCGTGTGCATGGCGCAGCATCCGCAACTGCTGCTCGAAGCCGTGATGACGCACTTCGCTTCCCCGGAAGATCCCGCATCCACGCAAACCGCCGAGCAGCTCGAGCGCCTCCGCATCGCGCTCGCAACGCTGCGTGAGCATGGCATCGCGCCGCCGCTGATTCACGCCGGCAATTCAGCAACCCTGTTTGAGCCGGCCCAGATCACTGCACTCCGCCAGATCGCACAGCACAGCGGCAGCCATCTCTTGCTGCGCCCTGGCATCGCGCTGTATGGCTACGGCCCACACGCGTCACAGCGCGGATTGCGCCCGGTGCTCAGTTGGAAGACGCAAATTGCGGCGCTGCGCGAGATCGCGCCGGGCGAAAGCGTCAGCTATAACGCGACTTTTCGCGCCGCACGAACCACACGCATCGCGCTGCTTCCGGTCGGCTATGCCGACGGCTACAACCGCCTGCTTTCGAATCGTGGAGAGGTGCTGCTGCGCGGCCGGCGCGCGCCCATCGCAGGGCGCGTCACCATGGATCAGACCATGATCGACGTCACCGACATTCCCGATGCA
The DNA here is from genome assembly GCA_963758545.1 of uncultured Acidobacteriaceae bacterium. Classification (GTDB taxonomy): domain Bacteria; phylum Acidobacteriota; class Terriglobia; order Terriglobales; family Acidobacteriaceae; genus KBS-83. The sequence goes on from CAVWVY010000004.1 coordinate 1,409,047, forward strand.
GTGGTGGGCGACGAAGTCATCCTGATGGGCGAGCAGGGCAGCGACTGCATCACTGCCGACGACCTCGCAACGCATACCGGCACTATCGCCTATGAGGTATTGTGCGCCATCGGCGCGCGCGTGCCACGGGTCTGGACGTAGCTTCGACTGAAAGAAGCTGCCCCTGGGGAGTGTCTAAGCGTAATCCGAACGGCCGGGCAGGGCCGGAGGCTTAGGCCTGCTAGCATGGCTGCCATGGATCACGACTCATATTGGTATCAATATTTTGCGGCGCGTCGTGATGTCGAACTCTACCTCGGACTCGGTTCGATTGCTTTCGCCTTTATCTCTACGGTCACCGGAAAGACACTGGTCAAATTTCAGGGGATAGTATCCCGTGCAGCAGACCCGAAGGGCTTCTGGTGGAATGTTGCTGTTGTATGCGCAATCGGTGCGATCTTCTTGGGACTATTTATCTTTGGCCCGTCCTGAACGGGTTAGCCAAGCAAACTGAGACACTATCCTACCCTGAGTTTTTCGAAGGAATCCGCTGCATCTGTAGTTCGGTAGCGGCGCACAACCAGATAGCACTGCAAGCAGCAAGGTCGCCCACATCGCCTGAAGTGAGCGACCACAGGAAGCGAACCAGACGGAACGCGCCGAAGGCGCCGTTGCCTGGACGGCCAGTCCTCAAAAGCTGAAGCTCATCTGCAGATCGATCGTGCGTACCGATGTTTGATTGCGGTTAAAGAAATTTCCGGCCAGTGCGAGCGACTTGTCGAAATTTGGGCTGCTGATCACGTTGTTCGGTTGTGCCAGGTTCACCACATTAAAGACGTTATTGGCCGCAACCGTGAAGTTCAGGTTGTACTTGCGGCGGACCTCGTGCGTGTGCGGACCGCCGAAGAAGCCGCCGCCACCGCCCCCGTTCAACCCACCCGGCCCAAGTCCGCCGCGCGGGCCGGGGCCCCCATCGTGACCTCCGCCGCCTCCATGCGGGCCGCCATCCCCGCCGCCGCCATGACCCTTCAGCTTCGGTCCGATGCCGAAGTTCTTACTCAGCCGCACATTCGCGCTGAAGTTCGCCGGCCCGCGGCCGCTGCCGTATGGAATGATCCGTTCGCCCGGGTTGGGCGTTTTGTTCAGGCAACCGTAGCGTGTTGAGAAATACTGTGATGAGCCCGGCGTGCACAAACTCGCATCCACCACCGAGGGCCGCTCGTTGTACTGGTTATCGCTGTTCAGGTCCTGGCCGGTCGTGATGTTGTACGGCGCTCCGGCATTGGCAATGGTGAAGATAGAGCCTTGAATGTTGTAGGGCAGGACGGTTGTCGCCAGCAGGAAGAAACGGTTGCGCACATCATTGCTGGCGCGTCCGTAGTCAAAGGCGATATCGTCCTGGCGCGACGGAAAGTAGTTGGCGCCACTGGTGTCGCTCTTGAAATAGCTCAACACGTAAAAGCCGGAGACGGAATAGCCCCGCCCGCGCGCATTAACCGACGTGATCACCTGGTCCTGCCGGTACACGCCGTTGGACTGGAACTGATACAGATTGCCCTTCCCCGGGAAGGGAAGTTCGGGTTGCCCCGTGCTGGGATCGATGATGAACGTATTCGTAGCGTAGTCGTAGAGCGGCGCGTTGATGTTGTCACTCAGGTACTGATGAATGCCGCGGCTGTAGAGGTAAGTCACGTTGGCGGTGATGGACTTCGTGATCGAACGGTCTACACCCACCGCGCCCTGCATATCCAGCGCCGTCTTCACCTTCGGGCTGATGCTATAGGTTGCCGAGCGGGTGTCCGGTCCGGCTGTTCCCGTGGGCGGCTTTCCCGGCGTATAAACCACAGGCGAATACACAATCTGCTGCTGGTTAATGCCGTTCTGGTGGATTGCCTGGATCACGCTGGAGTTGCTGAAGCGATTGAAGAACCACCCATACCCCGCGCGGATCACCGTCTTCGGCGGCCGCTTGTTGCCTCCGTCCAATGCATAGGCGAAGCCAATCCGCGGGCCCCAGTCGGCGTGGTCATGAATACGATTCTGTCCCTCGAAGCGTAGGCCGTAGTCAAAGGTGAACTTCCGGTTCACCTTCCAGTCGTCCTGGTAGAACAGCGCCGCGTCGAACAGCGTAGCGCGCGCATCGAAGTTGTTGATCTTCGTCACGCTGCCCTGGGATGCGTGGCCGGCGATGAAGTCCGCTGCGGTATTGAAGGTGTAGTTGCCGTTTGTGCCGGCGTTCGAATAATCCGCTTCGCGGTATGCGCGCAACCGCGTGCCGAAGCGCACCGAGTGATTCTTGAAGGTGGCCGTCGAATAATTCTGCAGCTCCCAGTGATCGCCGTTGGTGCGAGATGTTCCATCGTTGCTGCCGCCGCCGGTGAATGCCCCCTGCACGCTGATGGTAGGTGAGGTGTCCTGCGGCAGTTGTTCATCGCGGTCGCGCTCGTACTCAAAGCGCATGTCGTTCACCAGGTGGGCGTTGATCACCTGCGAATCGCTGATCTGGATCGTGTTTTCGATCCAATGTGTGTTGTAAGCCTGTGACGCCAGCGCAAGCTGCCCCGGCCCATCTCCCGTATCCACGCCGCGGTTGTACTGGTACCGAATGGATATCGTGTTGCTCGGCGTCAGCTGGTAGTCAATACGCGGCGTCAGGTGGATGCGCGACTGCGGATTGTCCAGGTCCTGCACGAAATTTGTGCCGTTGTGATCCAGGTAGTAATTCGGATCAGTCGGTGTGCCCGGCGCATTCACGATCAGGATGTTCTGCGTATTGCGCGCGAAGACGGAGAAGAAATACGACGCCTTCTTGGAAATCGGCCCGCCCACCGAGCCGTTCAGGAAGAACTGGTGATACGCCGGCGTGCTGGTGACAAAATGGCTCGTGTTCCACGCAGAATCGTTGCCGCTGGCCTGGATATATCCGTGCAATTTGTCCGTGCCCGGCTTGGTGAAGATCTCGATGCGGCCATAGCCCAGCTTGTCGAACTCTGCGGAGAACGGATTCTGGTTGATGCGGATTTCGCGGATCGACGACTTCGGCGGCAGATCGCCTCCCGTGAATCCGTCAATGTAGATCTGGCTGCCGCCGTTTCCTGCTGCCGGTCCGGCCAGCGCGGTCAACTCGTTCTGCATTTCATCCGGATCGTCAGACAGCGCATCCAGGTCCTTGCCTGTCAGCACCACGGCATTGCCGTTATCTGCCGGCTCGGTATCCAGTTGCCGCGTGTCCGCGGTCACCTCCACCTGCTGCTCCTGGTTTGCGATCGTCAGCGGAATATTCAGCGTCCGCGATGTTCCGCTCACGACCGCAAGATCCGACTCCGAAAACGGAGTGAAGCCGGGCACGTTCACATCCAGTGTGTAGTTGCCGTTAGGCAGGTTGCCGAAGGAGTATCTGCCGTCGCCACCGGCTATCGCCGAATAGGTCTTCCCTCCGCTTGAAAGCTGCACGCTCGCGCCCGGCACAATGGCGCCGCTCGGATCGGTGACCTGGCCATGGAGTGAACCATTGCTTTGCGCATGAACGAGGGGCGCTGCAACGATGGTCAGAAAAAGAGCAATGATGCAGAGCCGGCGGGAGAGACGAGTCATCCGATTCCTAAATAGAAAATTGACACTTCGGGCAGACGCCAGGAAAGCGCTTGCAATCACAGACGAGTCAGCACGATGAAAAGTTGAACGTTATACGAGGAAAAAATCTCTCGACCACTCTCACAGAAGATGCGGCGACGACCGCAGAGTCCTAGTGAAAATGGCCTAGACCATCGTTTGCGCAAAGCGACACCACATCACCGGCGCCGTCACGCCTTCTTGCCATCTCATCTATTACGATAATGATAATGCTTCGCAAGCTCTACTCGCGCTGGATGTTCGCATGGGAGACCGCGCTCACCACGCGTGACACAAACCGCATCGTGCGTCCCTTGGAATGGGGCTTCAACTGGCTGGAAGATTTTGCACGCCCGCGTGGCCTCATGCCGGATCCGGCAATCGAACAGGATGTCGCTGCTGCGGAAGACGCGCTGCTCGCCATCAGCGACGCCATCCTGCGTGACCGCGATGCCTTTTACGGCTACTCGCGCCCCACCGATTTCCGTCTTGAACAGCGGCATCCCCAGCTTTTTCCGACTAACGTGCGCCCGGAAACGCTGCGCCGCGATGCCCAGCTTCGCGCTGCCGCAGAAGCGGGCCGCGTAAAGACAGCGCCGTTTCTCCGCTTCACTTCGCCCATCCGCACGCCATATCCGGAGAACGATCTCGTCAACGCGCGCTGGTATCCCGCGCCCCCCGAGCGTCAGGCCGGCAAACCGAAACAGGCCATCATCGTAATGCCGCAGTGGAATGCTGACGCCTTCAGTCACAACGCGCTCTGCGCACTCTTCAATCGCTTCGGCATCTCTGCCCTGCGCCTCTCGAAGCCCTATCACGACATCCGCCGCCCCGCCGAGCTCGAGCGCTCCGACTACGCCGTCAGCTCCAACCTGGGCCGCACCATCTCCGCCTGCCGTCAGGCCGTCGTCGATATCCGCTGCTGCCTCGACTGGCTGGAGCAACAGGGCTACGAGCAGTTCGGCGTGCTCGGCACCAGCCTCGGCTCCTGCTACGCCTTCATCGCCGCGGCGATGGAGCCGCGCCTTCAGGTCTGCGCATTCAACCATGCCTCCATGGCCTTTGGCGACGTGGTGTGGACCGGCCAGAGCACACGGCACATCCGCGCCGCGCTTGAACCCGTCATGACGCAGGACCAGCTTCGGCAGATCTGGGCCACGATCAGCCCCGTCTCGTTCATGGATCGATTCGCCGCCACTACGCCGCGCAAAGCGCTCGTCGTGCACGCTACCTACGACCTCACGTTCCTCGCCGGCTATTCGCGCGGAGTGCTGGAAAGCTTTCGCAGCAACGGCGTCGATTTCGAATCGCGCATCCTGCCCTGCGGCCACTACACCACCGGCGAAACGCCCTACAAGTACATCGACGGCTGGTTTCTCGGCTCCTTCGTCTACCGCGCCTTTCGAGACCTGGCGGCTTCAGGAAAACGCCCCGCCATCGCTCAGGAGCAGGAGTTGGCAGCGCGGTAAAATCAATTCATGCCCACCCAGCCCAGCCAGAACCGCGCACTCGCCCAGGCCGACCCCGCCGTTGCCCAGGCGATCGCCAACGAAGTCGCCCGCCAGCACGAGGGTCTCGAGATGATCGCCTCCGAGAACTTCGTCAGCCGCGCTGTCCTCGAAGCGGCCGGCTTCCGTCTTCACCAATAAGTACGCGGAAGGCTATCCGGGCAAACGCTACTACGGCGGTTGCGAGTTCGCGGACGTGGTCGAGAACCTCGCGCGCGACCGCGCCAAACAGATCTTCGGCGCCGAGCACGCCAACGTGCAGCCACACTCCGGCTCGCAGGCCAACGCCGCTGCCTACATGTCGGTCCTCCAGCCCGGCGACACCATCCTCGGCCTCGACCTCGCCCACGGCGGCCATCTCACCCACGGCCACAAGCTCAACTTCTCGGGCAAGCTCTACCGTGTCGTCTCCTACGGCGTGCGCAAGGACACCGAGGTCATCGACTACGACGAGCTCGCCGACATCGCCCGCCGCGAGAAGCCAAAGCTCATCATCGGCGGTGGCAGCGCCTATCCGCGCACCTTCGATTTCCCGCGCATGCGCACCATTGCGGACGAGGTCGGCGCGCTCCTGCTCGTCGACATGGCGCACTTCGCCGGCCTGGTTGCGGGCGGCGCGCATCCCTCGCCCGTGCCGCACGCGCAATTCGTCACCACCACCACTCACAAAACGCTGCGCGGACCCCGCGCCGGCATGATCCTCTGCCAGCAGCCCTACGCCGCGGCGGTCGACAGATCTGTCTTCCCCGGCCAGCAGGGCGGCCCGCTCGTCCACATCATCGCCGCCAAGGCCGTTGCCTTCGGCGAAGCCCTCGAGCCCAGCTTCCGCGACTACGCCGCGCAGATCGTCAGCAACGCGAAGGTGCTCGCGCAGGAGCTCGCCGGTCACGGCTTCCGCGTCATCTCCGGCGGAACGGACACCCACCTCATGCTCATCGATGTCTTCGCCAAGGGCATGCTCGGCTCGCGAAGCCGAAACCGCGCTCCACGCCGCCGGCATTACGGTGAACAAGAACGCCATCCCCTTCGATACCAATCCCCCCATGAAGCCCAGCGGCATCCGCATCGGCACACCGGCCCTTACCACACGCGGTATGGGGAATGCGGAGATGCGCACCATCGCCCGTTGGATCACTGAAGCCCTCGACAAACGCAGTGATGAAGTCGCGCTTGGCCGTATCCGCAACCAGGTGCGCGAGCTGGCCGACAGCTTCCCGCTCTACGACTGGCTGCGCGAGCCGCAATTGGCCGCGGCGCGGTAATTCACCTCTCCAGAATCATCGCTCCGATAGACTGAAAAGAGCGATGTTCATTGATGAAGCAAGAATCCGGGTAAAGGCGGGGGATGGCGGCAACGGCTGCATGGCCTTTCGCCGGGAGAAGTTCGTGCCCCGCGGCGGTCCCTCGGGCGGCGATGGCGGGCACGGCGGTGACGTCATCATGGAGTCCAGCGAGCGCCATAATACGCTGATCCATTTCCGCTTCAACCCCGAGCACAAGGCGGAGCGCGGCCGGCATGGCGAAGGCTCCAACTGCACCGGGCGCGACGGCGAAAACATGATCCTGAAGGTGCCGGTAGGCACAACGCTCTACGACGGCGAAACCGGCGAGCTTGTGCATGACTTCGCGCACCCCGACGAGCGCATCGTCGTCGCGCGCGGCGGTCGCGGCGGACGCGGCAACCAGCACTTCGCCACGCCAACCCATCAGGCACCGCGCGAGCATGAAGCCGGACGACCCGGCGAGGAGCGCAGCTATCGGCTGGAGCTGAAGCTGCTCGCCGATGCCGGCCTGGTCGGCTATCCGAATGTGGGCAAGAGCACTCTCATCTCGCGGCTCTCCGCAGCTAGACCGAAGATTGCCGACTATCCATTCACCACGCTCGAACCCAATCTGGGCGTGGTCACGGTCGGCGAGGCGCCGCACGAGGAGAGCTTCGTCGTCGCCGACATTCCCGGGCTGATCGAAGGCGCAAGCCAGGGCGCAGGGCTGGGCGTGCAGTTCCTCCGCCACATCGAGCGCACCCGCGTGCTGGTGCACCTCGTGGATGTATCGGATGGCAGCGGTCGCGAGTCCCCGGTGGATGACTTCAAGGTGATTCAGGCGGAGCTCGCCAGCTTTGGCCACGGCCTCGACCAGAAACCATGATCGTGGTGGCCTCCAAGGCTGACGTAGCCAATCCGGAAAAGCTCAAGAAGTTGCAGGCGATGGCCAAGCGGCGCAAGCTACCCTTCTACGCCATCTCTGCCGTAAGCGGCCAAGGCGTGGATGCGCTGAAGTATGCGATTGCGGCTGAGGTGAAGCGGGCACGCGAGGCCGAGCGCCTCGTCGCGGCCGAAGCCGCACATTCACTATAGGTGCTAAACCTGCACGGGCGCGAAACGCGCAGCCCGGGCCGGCCGCCGCGTGACTTCCAATTGCGGCAGCGTAATCAGCTCCCACGCACCGCGGTCGGCCAGCAGGCGCGAAACCAATGCGGTGTGCATCGCATGGCCCGCGCGCTCGGCAACCACGCGGCCCAGGATGCGATGGCCGGCGAGCGCGAGATCGCCGATCAGATCAAGCACCTTGTGGCGAACGAATTCATCCGAAAAACGCAGGCTGCCGTTCTGCACGCCGTTGCGGGTCAGGATGATGGCGTTTTCTTCCGAGGCGCCACGGATCAGCCCCATGTTGCGCAGCATGCGCTCGTCTTCGCGGAAGCCGAAGGTGCGTGCCGGCGCGATCTCCGCTCCGTAGGCATCGGCGGCCAGGTCGACCGTGTATTCCTGCCGCCCGATCGGCGCCGGGAAGTCGATCTCATAGGTGATGCTGTAGCCCTCGCCCGGATAGACGCCGATAAATTTGCCGTTCTCGCGGACTTCGACTTTGCGCAGGATGCGAAGATATTCGCGGCGGCGACGCTGGATTTTGATGCCCACCCTCTGAAACGCTTCGATATAGGGGACCGCGCTGCCATCCAGAATCGGCAGCTCCAGGTTGTCGAGCTCGACGATCACGTTGTCGATGCCCATGCCGATGCAGGCGGAAAGCAGATGCTCTGTCGTCGAGATAAGGACGCCCTGGCGCATCAGGCTGGTCGCGTAGGACACTTTGGCGACATTGCGCCCGATGGCCTGGATCTCGAAGTTGTCGAGGTCGGTGCGCCGGAAGACGATGCCGGTGCCGGCTGCGGCGGGGAGAAGTCGTAACTGGACGGGAGCGCCGCTATGAAGACCGATTCCTGAAAATGCGACGCTGCCGGCGATAGTCTGTTCGAGTTGAGCCTGCATTAAGACGTGGGCACCTCTGCCCTGCCGCTATTAACATTCCCCCATCGGCGAAGCGGGGAGAACGCATACCGCGAATAGACTACCCACCTCGGGAAAAGTTTCACTGTGGTAAAGATGCGACATAAAGGTTGCCGAAATGACGGATATGCAACACACCAAACCTGCAGCCGTTGGGCTGCAAACTACTGGAAGTAAAAAAGATATAAGCAATCTCGGCTGGATCGCTCGTCTCGGGCGTGAACTTGACCACGTGCTGGAACGGGTATCCGAACTGGTTCGCATGGAAAGTCCTACCAGCGACACCGGGGCTGTCGCAGCCGCGGAGGAGAGGGTCGCGCACTGGGCTGGCGAGCTTGGCGGCACAGTAACCCGACATCGGCGCAGCGGCAGCGGTGGGGTACTCGAGGTCCGTTTTGGGACGACTTCTGCCGCGAGAAAACCGGTGTTCCTGCTGGGACACCTGGATACGGTATGGCCTGTCGGAACTCTGGCCCGCATGCCCTGGCGGATCGAGGACGGCTGGGCCTACGGCCCCGGAGTGCTGGATATGAAGGCTGGCGTCGTGATGGCGCTGGAGGCGATCCGGCTGGTGCGTGAGATCGACGCGGATCGTGCGATCGTCTTGCTGCTGAGCGGCGATGAGGAGACCGGCAGCCGCCACTCACGCGGACGGATCGAGCAGATTGCAAAGGACTGCCGCGCGGTTTTCGTGCTGGAGCCGGCCCAAGGGCCGCAAGGCGCATACAAGACGGCGCGCAAGGGCGTGGGCCAATTCCGCCTGGAGATCACAGGCGTCCCCTCGCACAGCGGCGTGGACTTCAGCGCCGGGCACAGCGCGGTCCGCGAGTTGGCCTGGCAAATCGATCAGATCAGCGCTCTCACCGATCTGGAACGCGGCACCACCCTGAACGTCGGAGTGGTCGCCGGCGGCACGCAGTCCAATGTCGTGCCCGCCTCCGCATGGGCGGAAATCGATCTGCGTGTAACGGCGGTGGCGGACGCGGATGCGGTAAAGCGAGAGCTGAAGTCTCTGAAGCCCCGCGATCCCGAGTGCCGGCTGCGGCTGACCGGCGGCCTCAACCGCCCTCCCATGGAGCGGACCGCAGGCACCGCTGCTTTATTCGCTCAGGCGAAGGAGCTGGCAGCGTCACTCGGATTCGCATTGGAAGAAGCCTCGACGGGCGGCGGCTCGGATGGAAACTTCACGTCCGCTCTGGGCGTGCCCACGCTGGACGGCATGGGCGCCGTGGGCCGCGGAGCACATGCGGAGAACGAATCGATTCGGATCGATTCGCTGGCGCCGCGCACAGCGCTGCTGGCCGCGATGATTGCTGCGACGGTGTAGCAGCCTTTGAATTTGGAGCTGCGACAGGAACGAGTGATCCGGCTCAAATCAGGCGTTCCAAACACCGGTTGTCAAAGCCGCGATATCCCGCTTAAGTTTTCGAGCTGATCGGGTCGTAGTTTGCGCCTAGCGCGTTAACTCGCTGACTCGCTTGCCGGAGGATTGCTACGCGGCGACGTGAATGGGGTGAGAAGCGTCCTGGCTCACTGCATTCCCTCGATCATGCTGCTCACCAGCGCCAGCGGCAGCCCCACCACATTGAAATAGCAGCCGTGGATGCGCGGCACCCAGCGACCGGCACGGCCCTGTATGGCGTACGCACCCGCCTTATCCAGCGGCTCCCCAGTGGCCACGTATTCCTCAATCTCCGGATCGGAAAGCGTCGTGAACCGGACAAATGTAACTTCGGCTGCGCGCTGTCGCTCGCGGCCTTTGACGAGACAGACCCCGGTGATGACCTGATGGGTGCGGCCGGAAAGCAGGCGCAGCATGCGCGCGGCATCGGCTGCGTCCTGGGGTTTGCCGAGGATCTCGTCATCCACCAGCACAATGGTGTCCGCCCCGAGCACGATCGTGTCCGGCGCCACGCCATGCCGCTCGGTAACCGTTTCTGCCTTCTCGCGTGCCAGGCGGGTGACGAAGCGGATAGGGTCTTCACCCGGCTTGCGGACCTCGGGAATGTCGGCGCTGAATACGTCAAAGGTGAAGCCGGCTTGCGCCAGCAGCTCGCGACGACGTGGCGAGGCCGAGGCCAGAACCAGTTTGTTCGCGCTCACGCCTGATTGCCTATCCGGATGCCCACCTGCACGCCGTCCTGACTGCAGATGCCCCATGCCATCCGCGGCGTATTGTGTGCAAGGCCATAGCGGCCGTCAGGTCCCAGCAGGATGATGCCACCGTGTCCGCCCAGGCGCTTGAAGAGATATGCGATTGCAGCCTGTGCTGCAGCCTCCGGCGCGTCGCCGGCCAGAACGCGATCCACTGCCCACTTGCCGAGCACCAGCTTCATGATGGGCTCGCCCCATCCCGTCAGCGAAACGGCGGCGCTGAGATTGTCCGCATAGCAGCCGCAGCCGATCAGCGACGAATCGCCCACCCGCCCCGGCGCCTTGTTAAGCGTGCCGCCGGTCGATGTTGCCGCCGCCAGATTGCCGCCAGCGTCCAGCGCGACGGCACCGACCGTGTCGTGGGACGACGCGTCATGTCCGGCATCGTGCGACGACGCGTCGTGAGAAAAGTCTTCATGAGCAGCGCGCGCTGTGAAGCCCGGGGCCTCCTTGTCCATCTCCGGAGCACCGGAAAAGGTCTCGTCGGGCAGCCCGGCACGCGCCTTCTGCTGCGCATCCGTGAGGCGCGTGCGCTCGCGGTCGAGCACCAGCTCGGCGTTGTCGATAAGCGGCATGCCATTCTCCGCAGCAAAGTTCTCCGCATCGCGGCCAACGAAGTAAACATGCGGGCTCTTTTCAAGCACCAGCCGCGCAGCCCGGATCGGATTGCGCAGCCGCTCCACGCAGGCCACGCCGCCGGCGCGCATGCTTCCCGTGATGCCGCCATCCATCAGCAGCGCGTCGAGCTGAACCCGGCCGTCGCGGGTGAGAAAAGATCCGCGGCCCGCGTCGAATGCCTCATCGTTTTCGAGGACAGAAACAGCAGCCTCGACCGCATCGATGGCGGTCGCGCCCCGCTCCAGCAATGCGTAGCCGGCAAGCAGCGCGCTGCGCACACCAAAGGTGTGCGCTTCGATGGCGTCGTCAGGAATGGCCCAGGCGCCGCCATGGACGAGAAGGATGGGATCGGGCATGAACAGAACATCCTACAGGAGGTGCTAGCCGCACGGGCACAGGCGCCAGCGGCGCGACTTATTTCGGTTCGCCCCCTTTGGACCCTCGTCTTATTCGAAGCGCAGCGCGGTCATGGGATTGACCCGCACCGCCCGTTCCGCCGGCACCCACACTGCCAGCAGAGCCACGGCCGTCAGCAGCAGCGGCGTCGCCACGAACGCCAGCGGATCCCACACCTTCACATCGAACAGGAACGATGCGAGAAAGCGCGTCAGCCCGAATGCGCCCGCCAGCCCGATCGCCACGCCAATCAGCGCCAGCAGCATACCCTGCCGGATCACGAGCTTTCGGATATGCGAGGCCTGCGCGCCGAGCGCCATCCGGATGCCCATCTCCTGAGTCCGCTGCTGCACCGAATACGCCATCAGCCCATAGATGCCAATCGCCGCCATCAGCAGTGCCGACGTGCCGAAGATGGTCAGCAGCAGCATGTTGAAGCGCTGCCGCGATGTGTTGCGCACGACCAGTTCATCCATGGTGCGGATGTGCGCCACCGGCAGTCCGGCACTTGCCTGCAACAGCGCTGCGGCTACCGGCTTTGCCAGTGAGTGCGGTTCCACCTTGGTGCGCACAACCCAGAACAACGGTGCCACACGCGAATCAAGCGCCGTCATGCCGTCCGGCAGTTGCGCCAGCGGCGTGTACATAGTCGGTTCCGGCGGCTCGCTCAACGCGAAGGTACGCGTGTCGCCGACGATGCCGACGATCTGCCGCGCCGGCTCGGCGAACTCCGGGCCGACGCCTGCGCCGATCAACAATTGGTCCTTCAACGGATCGCCCTTGGGCCAATACTGCTTCGCCATCGCCTCGTTGATGATCACCACTCCGGGCGCCGATCCGTTGTCACGGTCGGTGAACATGCGGCCGCGCAGCAGCGGAATCTTGAACGCGTTGAAGTAACTCCACGACACCGGCAGGTAGGTGCCGCCGCCGGTGAACGGCTCTTTTCCCTTCGCGCGTCCGACGATGTCGAACGGTAATCCAAAACCGCCATCGAGCGGCAACGCGGAGGCCGCCGCGGCAGCCGTAACACCAGGCAGCGCCGCCAGCCGCTCCGTGCCATCGTGAACAAGTTGCGCCACGCCCGCCGTCTTCTGGAATCTGTCGGCGCTGATCGACATCGACATGGTCAGCACATTGCGCGTGTCATAGCCCGGATCCACTCCTTGGAGTTTCATGAAAGTGCGGATCAGCAACGTTGCGCCAATTACCAGGACCAGCGCCAGCGCCATCTCGCTGATCACCAGCGCAGAACGCATCTTTCCGCTGCGGAACCCGACGCCGCTCCGATTGCTGCTCTCGTTGAGCGCGGCGACCAGATTGGGCCGCGAGGCCGCAATCGCCGGTACCAGACCGAACAGCACGCCGGTCAGCACCGAGACGCCCAGCGTGAACAGCAGCACGTGCCAGTCCGGCACAACCGCCGACCCGTTCTCCCCGATGCGAGGGATGCCACCCGGCGCAATCGCCAGCAACAAGCGCACGCCTACTGCGCCCAGCACCAGCCCCAGCAGACCGCCAGTCAGCGACAGTGCGAGGCTTTCAATCAGCAACTGGCGAACGATCTGCGTCCGACCCGCGCCGAGCGCCGCGCGCGTGGCCAGCTCGCGTTTCCGACCAGTCGCCCGCACCAGCAGCAGGTTGGCCACGTTCGCGCAGGCAATCAGCAGCACAAAGCCAACAGCGCCCATCAGCACCCACAGCGATGTCCGCGCGTCGCCGACCATCCATTCCTGCAGCGACCGCACGCTGAAGTACTCCTGCGGCCCCATCATGCCCGGATATGTGCGCCGGTACTGGTCCGAGACGAGCTTCATCTGCGCGTTGGCCTGCCCGACCGTGATGCCCGGCTTCAGACGAGCCGCTGCAACAAAGTAGTGTGCCTGGTCGCGCGAGTTCAGATCGAACTGGAAGGGGAGCCACAAATCGGCTGGCTCTTCCGTTACAAAATCTTTGCCGATCACGCCGACGACCAGATAGGGCTGACCGTCCAACTGAATGTTCGTGCCGACGATCTGCTGGTTGCTCCCGAATCGGTTCTTCCACAACCCATAGCTCAGGACCACCACGCGGCCGCCGTTGGGCGAATCTTCCGCCTGCGTAAAGGTGCGCCCCGCGAGAACTGGCGCTCCGAACAGCGAGAAGTACTGCTGCGTGACGTGCACGCCCTGCACCTGCAGCGGATGGTCTCCACCGGTCAGGTTCAATCCCGCGCCGCCGCTGTCAAACGCGGCGACCTGCGAGAAAACTCTCCTCTGCTGCCGATACATCGCAAACTTCGGCACATTCGCTCCCGGCCCGGAGCCTCGCGGCGAGGAGTTCATCACCATCACCAGCTCTTCCGGGTGCGGATACGTCAGCGGCTTCAGCAGGACAGTGTTGATCACCGAAAAGACCGCCGTGTTCACCCCGATCCCGACAGCGATCACCAGGATGGCAATGATGGTGAAGCCCGGCGTCTTCTTGAGCGAGCGCGCGACGAACTTCAGGTCGCGTCCGACAGCGTCCAGCCACGGCAAAGAGCGGCGGCGCCACTCCTCGTCGCGCCGCGTGTTCTGCGCCCCGAACTTGACGCGCGCCTGCCGGTGCGCCTCATCGGCGTCTATGCCACGCGCCGTCCGCAGGTCCTCGTCGTGCGCAAGATGCGAATCGATTTCTTCGGCGAAGTCGGCATCTTTTGGTTTTCGTCCCATGAAGCGACGCAGGTTCATAGTGCCTCCGCTGGTTTGTCTATTCCGCGGATTCTCCCCGGGGGTCTCCCCGAGAGTCTCCCAGGATGAGGCCGATGGCGCGCGTCATTCGGCGCCAGCGGTTGCTGGCCGCAGTAAGTTCTCTGCGCCCCTTCGGCGTAAGCCGGTAGAACTTGGCCCGGCGATTGTTTTCGCTGATGCCCCACTCCGAAGAGACAAGGCCGCGATCTTCCAGACGATGGAGCGCCGGATAGAGCGAACCTTGCTCGACTTCGAGCGCGTTTTCCGAAGTGCGTTCGATGACCTGCGCGATGGTGTGGCCGTGCGCCGCGCCAGTCACCAGCGTGCGCAGGATCAGCATGTCGAGCGTCCCCTGCAGAATCTCTCCAGCGGCAGGTTTTGAGTTTCCCATCACACTCCCTCGAATGGCTATGCGAGAGAACTATACTCCCCTCGAATGACACAGGGAACAAAGCAATATTGCCAGGATGAAACCGCCATTTGACAACGGACGCCTCGATTATCTACATATCATATGTGTAGATCGTCTAGGTGTTCCGTCGCCGGCAGGGAGGGCCCCATGCGCTGGATGGAAACAACGCGAATGCGAATGCGTGGGCTGCTCTTTCACAATCGCGAGCGCCTGCGCCTCCAGGCAGAAATCAAGTTTCATCTCGACGCGCTGACCGCCGAGAACATCGCCGCGGGGATGCCGCCGGAAGAAGCCCGGCGCGCAGCAATGCGCGACTTCGGAAACGCCACCATCACCAATGAGCAAACGCAGGAAACATGGGGTTGGACCTGGCTTGAGCGGCTGCTGCAGGATGTGCGCTTCGCGACGCGGCAGATCCGCCGCGCTCCAGGCTTCGCGCTCATCGCAATCCTGACGCTGGCGCTAGGCATCGGCGCGAACAACGCTGTCTTCACGCTGACCCATGCCTTGCTGCTCGAGGGCCTCCCGATACCGCAGCCGGACCGGCTGGTGCGGTTGGCAACTCATCTCCCGGGACCGAGCGGCGAATACATGGATCTCGGGCTCAGCCTGCCAATGATCCAGGCATTGCAGCAGCGCTCTCACACGATTCGCGGAGCTTTCGCATGGTGCGTTTACGACTTCCCGCTTACCGAAAAAAACGGAATCCACGGCATCCACGGCGCAGTAGTCAGCGGCAATGCTTTTCAGACACTCGCAGTGCATCCGGCGCTTGGACGTCTGCTCACACCGGCTGACGATCATCCCGGCGGCGGTCCGGACGGATGGGCCGCGGTGATCAGCCATCGCGAATGGATGGAATACTTTCATGGCGAACCTTCTGTGCTCGGCCGGCACATGATCGTGACCGATCACAGTGTCACCATCGTCGGCGTCGCTCCCGAGGGATTCGAGGGCGTCATCGTCGCCGAGCACCCGGATATTTACTTGCCGCTGGAATTTACGGCAGCGCTCTATGGCGAACCATCGCTGCACAACGGCGGCCGGCTCTGGCTGACTGCGTTCGCGCGGCTCCGGTCGGGTATCGCCCTCTCGCAGGCGTCGGCGGAGCTGTCTTCGATCTTCCCCTCCGTTCTCGATGCGCTCCTGCCGGCTCAGTTCCGGCATTCGCCCATCGTGGAAAAGACACAGCTTCGTGTGAGTTCTGCGCGCACCGGCTGGAGCGATCTGCGAACCCGGTTCACGCAGCCGCTGGTGCTCTTGCAGATCCTGGTCGGCGCAGTGCTGGTGATCTGTTGCGCAAATCTCTCTGGACTCTTCCTGGCACGCGCCTCGGCTCGACAGCAGGAGTTTGCCATCCGCGCGGCGCTCGGCGCGGCACGTGGGCGTCTCATGCGGCAGCTCTTCATTGAAAGCCTGATGCTTGCGCTCCCCGGTGCTCTGCTGGGCATCGGACTCGCGTGGTCGGCCGCGCCGTGGATTCTGCATTCGCTCGGCAATCACCAGGCGGAAATCTCGCTCTCTCTGCGGCCGGACATTGCCGTGCTTGCCGTGACCGCTCTCTGCGCGCTGCTCTGCACGATCCTGTTCGGCATGGCTCCTGCATGGACAGCCGGCCACGTCAGCGTGGAGGCGGCGCTGCGCGGTACGCATTCGCGCATGGCGCCAGGCAGTGGGGGCGTGCGACGCTTCTTCGTGCCATTGCAGGTCGCGCTTTCCCTCGCGCTGGTCGTGGTGGCCGCGTTGCTGGGATCGACCGTGGTGCCGGCTGCGCACGGACAACTCCGGCTACCGCACAAAGAACGTGCTCTTCTACATCACGGATTTCAATCGCGTGCCGCAGAAGGGCGCTGACCTGGTTGCGCTCTATCGCCACATCACGGCGCGCCTGGAAGAATTGCCGGGCGTGATCGATGCGAGCGTCACGGAAATTCCCCCGCTGCTTGGCTGGCAGGACAAGGGGAAGTTTGTTGCCGCAGACCAGGCGGCCCACGCCGAGCCTGCGGTCAGTGATTCCAGCAGCATCGGCGCCCATTACTTCTCAGCAGTGGGCACGCCCCTGCTCGCCGGACGCGACCTCAAGAACGAGGACGCAGACATGAACTCATGCATTCTGAACCAGGCGGCGGCCACGCTGTACTTTCCGCATACCATGCCGCTCGGCAGAACGCTCCGGCAGCTTCCGCACGTCATCGGCGATGCACGCGAGAAGCCCATTGATTGCGAGGTAGTCGGCATCGCGCAGAATGCGAAATACGACACATTGCACGAGGGCTATCTGCCGATTGTCTATCTGTCTCTTTCCAGCAATACACATCACATTGACGATCTGTTCATTGTCATACACGCGCGAAGCATCGCCGACGGGAAGGCAGCATACCTCAAAGCCTTGCATGAGTTCGCGCCGACCGCGCCCGAGACGGACCCCTACTTGTTCACCCAGCAGTTCAACGACTCGATTGCGCAGGAGCAACTGCTGTCCATGCTCTCTGGCTTCTTCGCTATGCTGGGACTGCTGTTGAGCGGCATCGGCATCTATGGACTGGTCGCTTGGAACGTAACCCAGCGCACCATGGAAATCGGCGTGCGCATGGCGCTGGGCGCGACCCGCCTGCGGGTCTTCGCGCTGGTCATGCGGCAGGTTGCGGTTCTGCTTGCCGTCGGGGTGCTGGCGGGCGGAGCGGCGGCCTTCTTCGCCGCGCGCTCCATCCGCAGCTTCCTCTTCGAGGTGCAGCCCGGGAATCCCCTGGTCTTTGTGGTTTCCGCGCTGGCGCTGGTGCTCATCGGATTGCTCGCCGCAATGCTGCCGGCGCGCCGCGCAGTATCCATCGATCCCATGCGAGCTCTGCGAACCGAGTGACCGGCCGTGTCCCGTTTTGAATCAGCTCTCGCGACCGCTCGCCAAATCGTGGCCGTTTATTTTTCCAGATCCTTACAATGGAAATAGAGGATCACTTCCCGACAGCCGGAGCCGCGCCACAACCGCTAGTTAAGTCCTTTGTTTGGACGAATTTAGCATTTAACTCCTTTAGAATGAGGATTTTAGCTGTCCGGAAGCCACCCTATCCTCAACATTCCAGAAGGTTTGCCTCCAACGGTCGGCCACGGGGAGGGGGGAGGGGGGCCCGGGGTCACGTTACCTTCCGCAACATTTTGCCGAAATCCCGGTTCACATGTCTGTCTGCAAGGCAAGCTAGGCAGACAAGCCGGACGGACAGCCACTCCCGGGCAGGATTGCAGTGACGGGAAGAGTTGAGCGACAGCCGCCGGCAAGGTGAAGGGTATGCGCATCGCAACAGCATTTCGCTCTTTAGCTCTGGCCGCCGCACTCAGCGTTATTCCGGCGGTTTCGCACGCAGGCATCTTTGTCTCTGTTGGAATCGGCGCACCGCCCGTCCTGCCGGTCTATGCGCAGCCCATCTGCCCGGCCCCCGGCTACATCTGGACGCCTGGCTATTGGGCCTATAACGACGAGGGCGGCTACTACTGGGTGCCCGGCGCCTGGGTGCTCGCACCCTATACCGGCGCCCTCTGGACGCCCGGCTACTGGGGCTGGGGCAACGGCGGCTACTTCTGGCATGCCGGATACTGGGGTCGCCACATCGGCTTCTACGGCGGCGTCAACTATGGATTCGGCTACTTTGGCCGCGGTTTTGAAGGCGGCTACTGGGATCACGACCGCTTCCGCTACAACACAGCCATCATGCACGTGGACAATGTGCGGTTCCACGATGTGGTCTACAACCGGACCGTAGTCAACCACTACAACACCACGCGCGTCAGCTTCAACGGCGGCCACGGCGGCATCGCGATGCGGCCCAATGGCGACGAGCAGCGCTGGTCGCGTGAGCAGCATACCCCGCCCCTCGCCGCGCAGCACCAGAATGAGATGCGCGCCAGCCAGAACCACGCCCAGTTCGCCAACGTCAACCACGGGCAGCCGCAGAACTTCGCCCGCACACAGCCGGCGACCTTCAACCGTAATATGTCGGCGAACAACAGGCCGACGAATACCTTCAATCGCGGCGCGGCGAACAACAGCCGTCCGATGATGAACAACAACGCCAGCCGGCCTGCAACCTTCAACAACGCGCAGCGCACGGCCACAAACAACCCGAGCTTCAACCGCGGTCCGCAGCAGACGTACCGCCCGCAAGCCCAGCAGCAGTATCGCGCGGCGCCCCAGCAGAGTCATCAGGCCTCGCAGCAGTCCCGCCCGCAGGAGTCCCACGGCGGCGGACATGAAGGCGGCCACGGCGGACACGGCCGTTAATTCGTCGGAGCAGAAAGCAAAAGGGCGGACCGAATCAGGTCCGCCCTTTTGTTTTGTCCAGTTTCCGATTTACGAATGCTGATGTGCCGCCGGAATCTCGCTGACGCTGTGCGCCAGTCCTGTTGCTTCCATGGTCGCGCCGATCATCGCCGGGAAGCCCATGCAGGAGTTCAGCATGAGCTGGTAAAGCCGGTAATCGTTCCAGTCCTGGTTGTAGAAGCGGCGGATGTAGGTGGCGCGCCGCCGGTCCGTCGCCTCCAGCTCCTGCTGCGCGTCGTCTGCACGATCGGGAAACTGGTCGCGGAACCACGCCATCTTCCGCGCCGTCGAGGCGTACACGAAGACGTGGAATGTCCCCGGAATATTGATGAGCGCCGAAGCCGCGCCGCGTCCGACTACCACACAGTTGCCCTCCGCGACACGGTCCTTCAGGTAGTCGCGGATCAGGCTGGTCATGCGCTCGGCATCGAAGACCTCAGAGGAGGACATGATGGCGGGCATTCTTTCCACGCTGGCATGCCAGAAGGTCTTGCCCAGCCGGTAGTACCACGGGTCGAGCCGTTCGTCGCAGTTGGCCACGGCGGCCTTGTCCAGCCCCAGTTTGGTGGCGATCTCGTCCACGATGCAGTTGTCGACGATGCGCCAGCCCAGATAATCGGCCAGCCGATGGGCAAACTCGCCGCCCCGGCTGCCGTACTCGCGCTCAACTGTAACGATGCGTACCATGCTGTGCCTGCCTGTTAGACGTGCTCACAAGCCAGTGGAGATTACCACTCGAGCAGGGGATGTCGCTACTGCCGGAGACTGACGATGGTCGCGCCCGAGCCACCCTCCGCCTGGGTCGCATCCGCAACCGTGGCGACATGCGGATGGCCGGCCAGCATGGAGCGGAGCGCGCGACGCAGCACCCCCATCCCGGTGCCATGGATGATGCGCACCTGCGGCAGCCCGGCCAGAAAGGCCCTGTCGAGGAAGCTCTCCACCTCGCCCGTGGCCTCGGCAACCGTCTGGCCGATGACGTTGATCTCCGACCGCATGTCGTCGGTGGAGGAGGCCATCGTGACCGACACCCCCCGGCGCCGAGCCGCCTCGACCGGGTTTAACGCTGCCGCCGCGCGCCGGCTGATCACTTCGGCGATGTCACCCCGGGGCACCCGCATTTTCATAGGCCCCATGGCCACCTCAAAATTTCCGTCGTCGATCTGCCGCTCGACAACAGCAACGCGGTCCAGCGACTTCAGCCGCACGGTGTCGCCCGCAGTGACGTGCCGCACCACATGCGGCTGCGCCTGCGGATCGCCCTTGTCTGCACCCGTATGCTGTGCGACCGCCGTAGCGTTGAACTGCTCTGCGAACTCGCGCCGCAGCCGCGCGATGCGGCGCTCCGCCTCCTTTGAAAGCTTCTGCTGCTGCATGCGATCGTCAATCGCCTTGACAGCCTCGCGCATACGGAACTCGAAGTCCTTCATGAGCGTAGCCAGCTGCTGCTCCAGCTCGCGGACTTTGGCCTTCCACTCCTTCAATCCTTCCGTATCGAGCCGCTGCTTCTCTCGTTCCACTTCGCTCTCGCGCTGGCGCAACGCGGCGCGTTCGCGGTCCACAGCGGCAAGCTCTGCATGCAGCCGGTCAAGGAAGTGCGCGATGTCTTCAGTCTGCCGTGAGAGCTGCCCACGTGCTGCGGCGATAATCGCGGGATCGAGTCCAATGCGCTGCGCGATGTTGATGCCGGCCGACGCACCAGGCACGCCAAGCCGCAACGCATACGTCGGCGCCAGCGTCTGCTCGTCGAAGCCCGACTGCGGCATTCAGCACGCCTTCGTGCTGCGCTGCGTAGACCTTCAGCGACGTGTGATGGGTGGAGATGATCGACCACGCCCGCGCATTGAGGAAGTGTTCCGCGATCGCCACGGCGAGCGCTGCACCCTCCTCGGGATCGGTCGCCGAGCCCAGTTCGTCCAGCAGCACCAGCGAGTGCTCGTCCGCCTGCGCCGCGATGCGGTTCAGGTTGACGATGTGCGCGGAGAAGGTCGAGAGGTTCTGCTCGATCGACTGCGCATCACCGATATCCGCCAGAAAGCTGCGGAAGACCGGTAGCACCAGCCGCTCTGCCGGGACCGGAATGCCGGCCTGCGCCATCATCGCCAGCAAGCCCGCTGTCTTCAGCGCGACGGTTTTGCCGCCGGTGTTCGGCCCGCTGATGATGAGTTGCCGCTTCTCTGGTTCGAGGCCCAGCGTGAGCGGAACAATAACCCCGCCGTTCCGTCGCAGCCGCCGCTCCAGCAGCGGATGCCGCCCCCTCTGCACCAGAAACTCCGGCGCATCGTCGGCAGCGAAGGTGGGCGTGGTGCACTCGTATTCATCAGCAAAGCGCGCCCGCGCCTGCAAAGCATCCACTTCGGCGAGTATCACGGCGCCAGCCGAGAGTGTCTGCGCTTCGCGCGAGATCTCGCCCGTCATCTGCACGAAGATGCGATGGACCTCGGCCTGTTCTTCGTCGAGCAGGCGGATCAGCTCGTTGTTCTGCTCAATGGTCTCGAGCGGCTCAATGTAGACCGACTGGCCGCTGCTGCTGGCTCCGTGCACCACTCCGGGAATGCGGCGCTTCCATTCTGCCTTCACGGGAATCACGAAACGCTCACCGCGGATGGTGATCAGGTCTTCCTGCGTCGAGCCTTCACCGGAGAATCGTCGTAACGCCTGCCGCAGGCTGCTCTCGATCGTTCGCTGTTGCCGTTCAATCTCACGACGGATGCGCTTCAGCTCGGGCGAGGCATCGTCGTTGAGCGTGCCGTCAGGGTTCAGGCGTGACCGCAAGCCGCGGATCAATGGTGCAAGCTGGTTGCCACGGAGCGGCTCCGTCATCGAGCGCAGCAAAGGTATACGCGGGCCCAGGTCCTCCGAAGGCTCCTCCATAGCGTGGTACCAGGCGACGACATCGTCGCCGAGTGCGAGCAGTTGCAGCAGCTCTTGCGTCTCAAGCGCCGTGCCTGCGATGCGCGCCTTTGCGACCAGCGTGGAGGGATCGAAGAGCGACGCGACCGGAGGCCGCACGCCGGAAGCAAGGCATGTGCGCATCTCAGCGATGGCGGCATGCTGGTGGCTCGCCCACATGCTGGAGGTCGAGGGCACCAGAGCCGCCAGCCATTCTCGTGTCACCGCGGCGGTAGCGTATTGCGACAGGAGCGCGAGAAGCGCCTCCCATTCCAGCGCAGCGGGGCTGAAGTCGGCGACCGGCTCGGGAACGGCTGGCAACAGGCTCACCTTCCCACTCTACCTTGGTCGGATAGATAGAATGCAGGCATGGAGTTCCCGCAGACCCGCCTTCGCCGCCTGCGTACCACGGCACCCTTGCGTTCCCTGGTGCGCGAGACACACCTGCATCCCGGCGCACTGATCTACCCGCTCTTCCTCTGCCCCGGTGAGGGAGTGCGGCGCGAAGTGAAGTCCATGCCCGGCGTCTACAACGTTTCGATCGACGAGGCGGTGAAGGAGGCGGACCAGGCAGCGGCGCTGGGGCTTGGCGGCCTTCTGCTCTTTGGACTGCCTGAGACGAAGGACGAACAGGGCAGCGGCGCGTATGACGCCAACGGCATCATGCAGCAGGGGTTGCGTGCTCTGAAGCAGAGCGCTGCCGCGAAAAAGCTGGTGCTGATCGCCGATGTCTGCCTGTGCGAATACACCTCGCATGGCCACTGCGGCGTGGTGCAGCGCGGCGGAGACGAGTTCCACGTGGACAACGATGCGACGCTCGACCTATTGGCGAAGACAGCAGCGTCGTTGGCCGAGGCGGGCGCGAATATCGTCGCGCCATCGGACATGATGGACGGCCGTGTCGCTGCGATCCGTGACGAGCTGGATGAGGATGGCTTCGAACAAGTGCCGATCCTCTCCTACGCGTCGAAGTTTGCGTCGGCGTTCTACGGGCCGTTCCGCGAGGCGGCGGATTCCGCGCCGCAGTTCGGCGACCGTCGCACGTATCAGATGGATGGAGCGAATCTGCGCGAAGCGATGCGCGAGATTGAGCAGGACCTGGGCGAAGGCGCGGACATGATCCTGATGAAGCCCGCGATGCCGTATCTGGATGTGATCCACGCGGCGCGTGGGCGCTTCGATGTGCCGATGGGCGCGTACCAGGTTTCCGGTGAGTACTCTATGATGCAGGCTGCCTTCGAGCGCGGCTGGCTGGAGCGCGAGCGCGCGATACTCGAATCGCTGATCTCGATCCGCCGTGCGGGCGCGGACTTCATCGTCAGTTACTTTGCCAAGGAAGCCGCGAAGCTGCTCTAGACAGCTCTACTCCTGCGCGAGCATGTGGCGTACCCGCGCTTCCAACCGTGCGGTGAACTCCTGCGGCGATTCTCCAGGCTGCATCTTGATCGGCTGGCCGACTCGCATCGTCACCGTGCCTGATCGGAACCATCGCCGCCTGCGCTGCTTCAGCTCTCCGAGGCCGATCATCGCCACCGGTAGAACCGGTGCGGCTGAGTCGCGCGCCAGCAGGCCGATGCCTGACTGGAAAGGCGCCGAGCGCTCCGTCGGCGGAGCGGCGGCCCTCCGGGAAAAGGATGACATGCATGCCATGGTCAAGCGCGGCGCCCGCGTGCGCGAAGCTGCGGCGGAAGCCTGCGCCCTGCGGCAATGGGAAGACGTTGAAGAGCGCGGTGACCAGCCAGTAAGCAAGCGGCGTCAGCAGGCGAAACCGTGCGTGCCGCTCCACTTGCGCGTGGCGCCAGCCCGTCAGCAGTCCGCCGGCCATGGCGACCGCCGTGTGCCGCCGGATATGCGGCGGCAGCCGCAAGAGCATGATCGGAAGATCGAATGCCGTCACGTGATTGCCGACGATGAGCATCGGCTTCTGCGCGACAAGCGGTTTGAGGACGTTCCACACGGGGAGAAAGCAGGAGCCTGGTGAGCGGAATCGCGACGCATTCCAGGAACGCAACCCGCAGCCAGCGGATGGGCGCGCTCCAGGGCCAGCGCGGATAGGTTGTGCTCTCGGCGACGGCTTGCCGGCTGACGGGAATCTGCGCTGGCGATGCGTTCGCGACGCCGCTGGTCACCGGCGCGGCAGATCCTGACTGGGAGATTCTGGGCTGAGAGTGGATGAATTCGCGCAGGTTGCCGACAGTGCGCGCCTGCTGCCAGGCATCTTCGGGAATCTCCACCGCGAAGCGCTGTTCGAGCGCACTCTGCAACTCGACCAGGCCAAGGCTGTCGAGGCCGATATCCTCGCGGAGGCGGCTCTCGTCGGAGAGATTGTCCACGCGGGCGCCGGCCATCGCGCCTAAAGCCTGCAGCAACGGATCATCGCCGGCGGCGACCTCAGCCGCTCGATCGCCAGGCCAGGGTCGCGCGAGTAGCAACGTCGCGGCGCTTCACCTTGCCGGTGGAGGTGCGCGGGAAATCCGGATCGGGCCAGACGCAGCCAGCGGCGGATCTGCTGATAGTCGGCGAGCGCTCCGTTCGCCGATGCGACGGCTGCCTCGGCTTGCGATGCATCACTCATCAGCAAAGCAGCCGCAGGCTGCGGTCCGGCGCCGCTATCGAAGGCGAAGGTACAGGCATCCCGCACGCCGCGCTGGTGCGACAGCGCGGCCTCGAGATCCTGGGGATGCACATTGAGACCTGCAGAGGTGACGATGACATCGCTCTTCCGGCCGGCGAAGATCAACTCGCCTTTGTCGTTATGCGTAGCGAGATCGCCCGTGCGCAGCCAACCTTCGTCCGCCGTGCGTGCCTGCGCGTGGCCACCGCGCCACTCGGCATTCGCGATCGACTCGCCACGGACAAGGATCTCCCCATCCTCTGCAACACGCACTTCGCGACCGGCGAGCGGCTTGCCGATGCTGCCGCGCGCGGTGTGGAAGGGATGGTTTAGGGTGACGAGCGCAGTCGTCTCCGTCATGCCATAGCCCTGGACGAGCGCGAAGCCGAGTCCCGTCCAGAAATGTTCCAGATCGGCTGGCAGCGTTGCGCCTCCGCAGACGAAAGCCCAGAACTTCCAGCCAAAGAGGCGATGCTGGTGCCGGAAAAGCCACCAGCGCGCGAGCGCCGAGATACGCTCGGCGGCGTTTAGCCGGTCCTCAAGCGCCGGGTCGAGACGTGTGAGATGGCTGCGCAACAGCTCCAGCACGCGCGGCACAGCTGCCAGCACCGAGATGCGCTGGTCATGGATGAGCTGGACAAGGCGCGGAGCATCCAGACGGGATTCGAAGTGGACCTCGGCGGCGAGCAGCGGTGGCACCCAGAGGCCCATGAATTGGCCAAAGACATGTGACAGCGGCAGCGTGTGGAGGAACCGGAGCGGGTGGAAGGGACGCGCGTAACGACGGTATTTCGCGATCTCGCGCTCGATGGGATCGAGCGAGGCGAGCACGTTGCCATGGGTGTGGACGATGCCTTTCGGCTCCGACGTGGTGCCGGAGGTAAAGATGATCTGCAGCGGCGTGCTGCGGTTGAGGTGGGCCGCGGGCGCGTAATCCGGTGCGGGCAGGTCGGTTGCATCCAGCGCTAGTGCTGAGACATCAGATGGCAGGAGCTTCTGCAACAGTGACGGATCGCCGACCAGGAGACGCGGTGACGTTTCGGCGACGACACGCTGGGCGAAGCGAGGATCACCCGCAGCATCGAGCGGTACTACAACAATGCCGCGCAGAACACAGCCGTAAAAGGCGGCGATCCATGCGGCGGAGTTCTGGCCCCAGAGCAGGATGCGGTCGCCGGACTGGATACCGAGGCGCTCGAACTCGGCAGCGAAGCGGGCGCTCAGTTGGGCGAGTTCCGCGTAGGTCGACGGCAGGCTGCGGTTGCCGGTGTGACTGACCACCGCGCGATCCCCGCCGTAGCGGCGGAAGTCCTGGAGCAGCGTGGCCAGATGCGGACGGGCCAGATGCGGATGCACGTGGTTAGTGTGTCATAAGCGCGTAGAATGATGTGTTTGGCTTGAGCTAGCGGACTTGATCGGATGAAGGGGAGCGAAAACTTTGGCAGAGATTACGTATGACGTGGCGGTGATTGGCGGGGGGCCGGCGGGATATACGGCGGCTATTCGCGCGGGGCAGTTAGGACTGAAGGTGGCGCTGATCGAGCGCGAACCGAAGCTGGGTGGCACTTGCCTGCATTGGGGCTGCATCCCCACCAAGTCCATCCTGTTCAACGCCGAGGTATACGACCACCTGAAGCACGCCAAGGAATACGGCATCGAGGGCGTGGGCGAGGTGACGCTGAACTGGAAGGCGATCCTCGACCGCAAGAGCCAGATCATCACCAAGCATGTGAAGGGTCTGGACTTCCTGATGCGGAAGAACAAGGTCACGGTGATAGCCGGGCACGGGGAGCCTGACCGGCGCGGCCAAGGGCGGCGTCCATACCGTCGTCGGTGAAGGGCGCGGATGGCAAGGCGACGCAGGTGCAGGCCAAGAGCGTGCTGGTGGCCACCGGCTCCGACGCCAAGATGCTGCCGGGGCTAAAGCCGGATGACCGCATCCTGACCAACATCGAGATCCTGAGCATGGACCGCATTCCGAAGTCGCTGGTGGTGATCGGCGCGGGCGCGGTGGGCGTGGAGTTCGGGTCCATCTTCAAGAGCTTCGGTTCGGAGGTCACGATCGTCGAGTACCTGCCGCGGCTGGTGCCGAACGAGGACGAGGACGTGAGCAAGGAGCTGGCGCGGGTCTTCCGCAAGCGCGGCATCGAGTCGCATGTCGGCGCCAAGGTCGACAAGGTGGAGCGGACCAAGGACGGCGTGAAGGTGAGCTTCACCAGCGCGGACGGCAAGGCGCAGGTGAAGGAAGCGGAGAAGGTGCTGGTGGCGGTGGGCCGCGCGCCGCGCACCGAGAGCGTCGGGCTCGATAAAACGAAGGCGAAGCTCGAACGCGGATTTGTCCAAGTGAACGAGTGGATGGAGACGGCGGAGCCGGGGGTGTATGCCATCGGCGACATCGTGGCCGGGACTGCCGCAACTGGCGCACGTGGGCGCGATGTGCGGCATCGTGGCGGTGACCAAGATCGCCGGCAAGCCGGCGCGGCCGGTGAGGCGCGAGCGCATTCCGGCATGCACCTACTGCGAGCCGCAGATCGGCAGCGTAGGGCTGACCGAGGCGCAGGCCAAGGAGAAGGGCCTGACGGTAAAGGTCGGCAAGTTCCCGTTCTCCGCCAACTCGAAGGCCTCGATCGTGAACGAGCACGAGGGCTTCGTGAAGGTGGTCGCCGACGCGAAGTACGGCGAGGTGCTGGGCGTGCACATCATCGGCCCGCAGGCGACCGAGCTGATCGCCGAAGCGGTGACGGCAATGGAGCTGGAAGCGACGGTGGACGAGATGATGTTCACCATCCACGCGCATCCGACCCTGGCCGAGGCGATGCTGGACGGCTTCGGTGCGGTGGAGGGCATGGCCATCAACGTTTAACGTCGCGCCTAATTCAAACGGGCGAGGCCAAAGCCTCGCCCGTTTTGCTTGCGTAACGTGACTTCCACCCCTCCCCCCTCCCGCCGCAGGAGGACGGATGATAAGTCTCTTATTTTCAGCGGATTAAGACCTCTCCCGAGGGGCAAATTCGTCATTCCATGGGAGTTGCAGCTAAATTCCTACAAACCATGGACTTAGCGGGCCGTGCGGCGCCCAAATTCTTCTTCTTGATCATTTCCATTATAGAAAATCGGCCCCACCTATCTGGCACTTTCCGGCCTGATTTTTGGCCGGGAGTAAGAAGGCGCATCCCATTTTGAGAAAGGAGAGCACATGGTGAACAGAAGATGGATAGCGGCAGCGACACTTTGTCTGAGCATGGGGCTCGGGATGGCAGTAGCCGGGACACCGATACTGCGGGCGCAGCAGACGGATGAGAGTGGACAGCCCACGAATCCGCAGCCGCATACCAAGCAGGAATACAAGAACGAAAAGAAGCACGAGAAGAAGGAATTGAAGCACAACCAGAAGGCGGACAAGGCCGCAAAGAAGGCCGCGGAGCACGAGGACAAAGCGGCCAAAGAGCAGGATAAGTCCGCGACGGAAGCAGACAAGGCGAACCAGGAGGCGACAAAGCCGAACTAGGGTGCTGGCCGCACGGGCGGATGCGCCTGCGGCGCATGCAACCGGCTTCGCTTCCTTTGGTCGCTCACGATTAGAGCTGTGGGCGACCCGCCTGGATCCCCTGCTTCTCCTGACGCGAAGGGGCATGGGTAGCTGGTGTTCGTTCCTAACGACTCGCCGGGTGGACCACCAATCACGGTTCTATTGTTCCGACAACAGCTTGTCCACATTGGCCTCGACATTGTCTTTGCTGACAACGCCGACATAGGTTGCGGCGATCCTTCCGGACTTATCGATGAGGTATGTGGCGGGAAACGCATGCAGCTCATAAGCATCGGAGACGGACTGGTCACCCATCAGGATCGGATAATTGATTTTGTGACTCGATACGAATGGCGTGACCTTTCCCCAAGCCTCATCTGCGTTCTTGAGGTCTTCATAAAAGATATCCATTGAGATACCCACCGCTGTGAAGGCTTTGTCCTGGTGGGTGGCCTGAATCGAGATGAACGAGGGAATCTCCAAGATGCACCCGCCGCAATCGGTAGCCCAGAAATTGAGCAGGACGACCTTGCCGCGATAATCCGAGACTTGGACTTTCTTTCCGGTTGCATTTGCGAGATCAAAAGCCGGAGCGGGCTTTCGATCGTTCGCGGCAATGAGGGCCGCATGCACGTCCTGCTGGGCGAAGACCGCAGGAGTTGCCGAGGCTAGGACCAGCGATGTGAGCAAGGCGGCGAGTACGGGTTTTACGCACCTCATGGATGGGAATGCCGCGGCTCTCATGAGGCGATCCTACGCTGTCTCAATCGAGATGATTGAGTACGGAGCCCGACGGCTAGAGCATCCAGCGGAGGAAGCGGCGGGTGGTTTCGAGAGCTGCGCCGAAGACCAGTGGAGCGGGCAGGGCGGCGGGGGTGACCTGCGCTTTTTGTCCGGCGCTGAGACCGAGCCAGGGAAGCAGCGGCTCCGATGCTCCGAGAAAGATGAATTTCGAGTATCCCATGCCATACCAGCGCCGCACTCCCGGGAGAATCTCCGCGGTGAGACCGTAAATGCCGCCGGCGAGTGCACCTGCCGCGTAGTGCACGATGGCGGCCGCGTTGCGCTGCTGGGTACGGCTGAGTTTCCTGCCGACGGCGGACTTTGCGATGCGATGCGCGGCCTCCCCGTGGGCACGCTGCTGCTCCCGCAACTGCTCTTCCTGCTGGCGGCTCAGCGTGGGTTCGGCATTGACTGCCGATTCCGCGCGGCGAGTTGCTTCTACCGCGCCCTGCTGGTATTTATCGAGCGCCCAGGTGGCCACTAAGCCGCCAATGACGCCCGCGGCAAGGCCGGCGAAGAGTTTGGTTTCGCGGTGCTGAGTCAACTTTTCCTCCGGCTTGCTGTTGCGTTTTTTGCGGCCGTGTTCCTTCGACTTGCTGAACATGATGGCTCCCATCCTGTTAACCAAGGGTACAGGGGGAGAGATGAGGGTTTGGGGAGATGGGATGTGCCGCCGGATCCGGCGGAATCCCCCACATCTCAAAATGCCGAGATGTGGGGCACCCACGGATAAGGGACTTCCGCTGGTTTATGTGGAGTTCGGAGGCCACGCTTAAAATCCGCTCTCCCGCCACTTAGACGGCGATGCAACATCTTCAGCCCTTGAGGAACGCCAACAGATCGGCGTTGATCGTCTGCGCCTGCGTGGTCGGCATACCGTGAGGGAAGTCCTTGTAGGTTTTCAGTGTTCCATTCTTCAGCAGTTCTGCGGACTTCGGTCCGGAGGCGACGTAGGGCACGATCTGATCGTCTTCGCTATGCATCACCAAGACCGGGATGGTGATCTTCTTAAGATCTTCCGTGAAATCCGTTTGCGAAAAGGCCACGATACCGTCGTAGTGCGCCTTCGCGCCGCCCATCATGCCCTGTCGCCACCAGTTTGCGATGATCGCCTCGGAAGCCTTTGCGCCCGGACGGTTGTAGCCATAAAAAGGCCCTTCCGGCAGAGCGCGGTAGAACTGGGAACGATTAGCGGCGAGCTGTGCCTGCAAGTCATCAAACACGCTCTTGGGAAGGCCGAGTGGATTGGCCGGCGTCTTCACCATGAGGGGCGGCACCGCGCTGATCAACGCGGCCTTTGCGGCCCGGTTTTCGCCATGCCGCCCGAGATAGTGCGCTACCTCGCCGCCGCCAGTGGAATGTCCGACATGGATGGCGTTCTTCAAATCGAGATGCGCGGTGAGGACGGCAAGGTCATCGGCGTAGTGATCCATGTCGTGGCCATCGGCAACCTGGGTGGAGCGGCCGTGGCCACGACGATCATGCGCGATGACGCGATAGCCGTGCTGCAGGAAGAACAGCATCTGCGCGTCCCAGTCATCGGCTGAGAGCGGCCAGCCATGACTGAAGACGATCGGTTGGCCCGAACCCCAGTCCTTGTAGTAAATCTCGACGCCGTCTTTGGTGTTGATGGTGGGCATATGGGTTCTCCTTCGGAACGCAGGTGATTGGCTGGTTGTTTGTCGCCCACGATTAGCTGGCGATAGTGGAATGAACGGCGCCGCCTGGGTGCAATTCGAAGCTATGCAGATCGGCGCCGGCGGCCGCTCATTAAATAGATCGCGGCGCGGAGCTCGAGCAGCGGGTCGCCGGAGGGTTCGATGCCGTCGAGCCGCGGGATGGGATCGAAGATGATCTGTTTCTGCTCGGCCGCATTGTCCGGCACAACGGCGTTGAGGGTGAGGGTGCCGAGGTCTGCGACGGGGCGCGTCTCCGGCCAGTGAATGGTGGCGTTGTCGACGGTGTCGTTCTCTTCAGCAAGCTGGACCTCAATGCGGAAGGAGATAGGACCCTTTGCCAGGCGCTGGGGCAGCTCGTCGAAGAGGTAGTTCGGCGCATTTGGCTTTGGTCGCTGCATCGTCGAGGTGGTCGTTGCCGGCAGCGGGCAGGATTCTGTAACGGCCATAGCGACTTTTGCCCTGCTGGTTGGTGAAACGCATGGCAGTGACGCCGAAGTAGCTCTCGCGCGCGAAGCTGGATGGGGCAGGCTTGGGCATCTGCACAAAGGCGAGCGCCGCCGGGTGTGAGCCAAGGAAGGCCTCAAGCGGCGAGCCTTTCAGGTTGGCCGGATCGCTGGTAGCGAGGGCCCGAAGAAATTCGAGGAACTCGTCGCCCGTATGGGTGGGGAAGCCGTCAGTGGAGTGACTGACGATATCGGTATGCACATGCGGCGCGAGCTCAAAGCGGATAGCGAGGCCGCGCGGGTTGGCATTGGGGTCGTTGTCCGGGATGAGCGGCACGCCGGTGGAGTTAGAGAAGCGCGCGAGGACGGGCGTGGATGGGCGCGTCATGTGCGCGGCGCGGGTAAGGTCTTTTGCCGATGCAGCGGGCGTGAAGGTGCCATTGAGCAGGATGCCTTTGGCGTGCGCGGGCCGGAAGCCGGGATTGAGGCCGAAGATGGCGTCGAATTGTTTGAGCAGATTTTCGCTGAGGGCGAGCAGTTTGGGGTCGCTGGGCAGGGGCATTGGAGTCTTCTCCTGTGTTGTTGCGATGGGACTGACTCTATGGGGGCCTGATTGCTAGATGATGACGCCGCTGGATGGTTGCGAAGAAGTAAAACGCATCAATTCGATAAGAAAAGCGACCCCACCCTGGTTCGCCATGATGGGGTGCTCGCTCGGCCGGACTGACTAGCTGAACTGCTTCAGGTCCATGCCGAGCTGCCAGTCTTCGTGATCCTTTTCGAGCTCGTCCCAGGTGGTTTCACGGCCGCTATAGGCGGCTTTACGGCCGAGCATGCAGGCGAGCGCGGTTTCCACGCCGGCAGCGATCTGGTTGTGATGCTGGCCGCTGGTAATGCTTTCGATGAAGCCGCGATCCTTGTCCCGGTCGGCATGGATGAGATTGTCGGTGAAGGCCCCGTTGGCGGCGAAGCGCGCCGGCTCGGTGGACTGCGGCGTGCCTTCGGGATCGACCCAGGTCCAGGCGTTTTTGCCAAGGATGCGGAGCGGGCCGGAGTAGGGCATTTCGGCGAGGCCGTCAGCGCCGTAGACGCGCTCGGAGACATCGAATCCGAAGTCGCCGAATTGCGTAGATGAAAAGCTGACGTGGACGTTTTCCGGGTAAGTGAAGTCGACCTGGTAGTTGTCCCAGATATTACCGGCGTGGGTCAGGACGTTGCGGCCGCCGGTAGCAACGGCTTTGACGGGATGGGCGCCGAGCACCCAGTTGCAGATATCGATGACGTGGATGTTCTGTTCGAGCAGGATGTCGCCGGAGAGGGTGCGGTCCCAGAGCCAGTTGCGCAGGCGCGTCTCATCTGCAGACATGCCCGGCTTCGCGTGGTCCACAGATGCGGGTGCGTTGTAGTAGGCGGTGATGCTGGCGAGTTTGCCGAGAGCGCCGGAGTGGATGCGGTTGACGATCTCAACGAACGGCGGAGCGCTACGGATCTGAAAGCCGACATCGACGCTCGACCTTGCCTTGCACGCGCTTCGCGATTTCGAGCGCTTTGCGAGTTTGCGGCACATCGACGCCTACAGGCTTTTCGCAATAGGCATGCTTGCCCCCGGCGACTGCGGCCTCAAGATGCTGGACGTGGAAGAAGGGCGGCGTGGAGATCTGAATAGCGTCGACGTCCTTCGACGCGGCAAGCTCCTCGAAAGCGCGGTAGCCGTGGAAGGTGAGGCGCGGATCGATGGCCGGCTTGTTGACGGAGGCGTTGAGCTCGTCGAAGTGCTGCTTGCCGGCAGCGAGCTTGTCGGGAAAAATGTCGGCGAGCGCGACGAGATGCGCCGGGGTGTTCTGCACGAAAGAGGTGGCGACGGCAGTACCGCGATTGCCGCAGCCGAGCAGGCCGAGGCGCACAGCGGAGTTCGCCTGGTAGCCGAAGGCGGTAGAGGGCTTGACGAACAGGAGGCCGGAGACTGCCGAGGTGGTCTTGATGAAGTCGCGTCTGTCCATGATGAGTCTTACCTTTATTGATGATGGCTGATAGCAAATTCCGCCACTTCGCCGAGATAGCGCAGCGACGAAGCGATGCTTATGTAACCTGCGCGAGCACCTTTTCGAGATATAGCTTTTCCTGCCGCACATCTTCAATCTGCTTGGGGCCGTGGGTTTCGCGCTCGATGGTGATGGCGCCGGTGTAGCCGGCCTTGTGCAGGCCTTCGAATACTTTATTGAAGTCCACAAGGCCGGTGCCGATAAGGACCTCTTCGCCGAGCTTGTCGGGATTGGTGGGCCAGCGGCCGTCCTTTGCGTGGATGGCATGAACGTGCGGGCCGAGGATGGCGACGGCGTCAACGGGATTGGCCTTGCCGTAGAGGATGAGGTTGGCGGTGTCGAGGCCGACGCCGAGGTTGGGCATCTTCACGTCGCGGAGGGCACGCGACATGGTGGTCGGGGTCTCCTGACCCGTCTCCATGAGGAAGCGTTGATCATTCTTGGCGCAATGCTCGGCGACCTCGCGGATGGCGGCGACGGTCTCCTTATACAGCGGATCGGCGGGGTTCTCGGGAATAAAGCCACAGTGCGTCTGGACCTGGTGCACGCCGAGCAGCTTGGCGAAGTCCGATGCCTGCTTGAGTGCATCGATGCGCGCGGCGCGGGTAGCGCGCGGGACGACGCCGATAGTGGATGGACCCTGCATGAAGTCCCACACCAGCGGCGGCGGCCCGACGACTTCGACGGTGGTGCAGGTGACGCTGTACTTCGCGAGCAGGCCTTTGAATTGGTCCGCGAGCTGCGGGGTGAACTTGCCGATGTAGGCGTCGAGCGAGAGGAAGCAGGTGGGCAGACCGAGCTCGTGAACGCGGCGAATGGTTTCTTCCGGGTTATCGGAGGGGGCGATGACGAGGCCGAGCGGCATCGCATGTGCGCCGGCAGCGAAGGCTTGTGGGGATGCCGTTTCAGGCGAGGGCGCCAGAGTATTGGCAAGTGCGGCGGCAGGCAGCAGTGCGGCGGCGGCCGCGGCGGTGGAGAGAAAGTCACGTCGGCGCATAGGTTCTCCAGAGTGTTGTTTGGACGGCTCCTTTATTGCATCTTGGCGGGGGAATGTCCAATGGCGAATGGGTAAGAATGAAGGAAGGTCAAGAAGCATGGACGCAAAATCTCAACTGTTAAACCACCATTTGCGACGAGATTGCTCCATCTCGACCATCATTGGCATGGCGACATCATGTTCGACGTCGTACCCAAGGCGCTGAATTTCGCGGAGGATCCGTTGAGCTTCCACGCATTTCAAACCGTACAGCGATTTGATGTCCTTGCTAGCTACGGTGAATACCAAACCGCAGATAGCCCCATATTTCGAGTAGGACACTGCACCAAACCTAACTCGCTTGACCTCATCTCGGCGAAAGGATCTAGTCCGCTTGGGCCGAAAGTGGAAGACATCAATCACATCAAGGCTGTCGCGGTCGCATCGCAGATTGTGAATGCCGGTAAACGCATATTGAAGAGCAATGATGATGGCGAGGAAGATAACGAAAAATAATGAGTATCGGCTCGCGGAAAACAGAAAGATACAACTGAATATAATGCCGCACGCTAGATAGCTTACGAGTCGCTTCCTACCGGTCAAGAGACTTGCAGTCACAATGAGCTCGTCCTGACGAGTCTCAATCTGAAAACCTCCAGTAGTTCGAACTCCGATTAAATGCGGCGCCGTTTCGGTCATCTCTTAGCCGCCAAACTGCCCTCTGCTAGAGGGTAACGTATCAAACCGCGCACGCGTGACGCGGATTACGCCGCGGGGATGCGCTCGTCAAGCACGAGGCCGAAGCGGGCGTGCATCTCGCGGCGGCCGGTGGCGGTGACGGTGAGGATGCGGCTGTCGAGCTGCTGCGTGACCCAGCGTTTTTTTAGTGCGACATGAAGAATGGCTGCGCCGAGTGCGCCGCCGAGGTGGGGACGGCGCTCGCTCCAGTCGAGGCAGGCGTAGGCGAAGCGGCGACGGAGATTGCGGGTGGCGTCGATATCGATGCCGAGCGAGGCGAGAGCCGCGGCGCCTTCTTTGGTGAGGCTGTAGGCATCTTCGCGGACATCGCTTCGTTTTGCATCCGGCGCGATCCAATGCAGTGCGGTAAAGCGATCGTGCAGTGCGACGCCGGTTGCGCCGGCCATATGGTCGTAACAGGTGCGCGCGAAGCGCAACGGGCCGGGAGTGTGCGGAACAAATGGTTGGTGCGATGCGCCGGCGATGACGCTGAGGCCTTCGAGCGCGGCGGCAACCTCGGCGCTATGCAGGCTGTAGTAACGGCATTTGCCCTGCACCAGCATCTTGACGAGCTGCGCGGACTTGAGGCGCTGCAGGTGCACGCTGGCGGTGGAGGCGCTGACGCCCGCGATAGCGGCGAGCTCGGTTGCGGTGCGAGCGCGGCCATCCATGAGGCTCGAAAGCATGCGAGCACGCGGGGGCTCGCCGATGGCGGAGGCGATGTCCGCTATGGAGAGGTGCGGTTTTACTGGTGCAGCCACGGTTTGACGGTAAACGAATCGTCCATGACGGCGCAAGCGCCATACTGCGGGCGTATGCAAGAGCCCAAATCTTCCGTGGCGAAGGTGAGCCGGCGCAGTGTGCTGGGCGGAATGGCGGCAACAGCCGGTGTGCTGCTGACGATGGGCTGCGACGCAGCGGTGGTGGAGGGAAAGACAGCGATGACGATGACGTGCTTTATCCGGTACCAGATCGATCCATTTCAGCGTGAGGCGTTTGAGAAGTATGCGGAGAACTGGGGCAGGATCATTCCCCGATGCGGCGGCCGGCTGGTGGGATATTTTCTGCCGCTCGAAGGAACGAACGACGTGGGCTGGGGGCTGATTGCCTTCGACAGCCTGGCGGCGTATGAGGCGTACCGCGCGCGGCTCAGGACGGACGCGGAGGCGCGGGAGAACTTCGCCTTCGCGCAGTCGAAGCGATTTGTGTTGCGCGAGGAGCGCACGTTTCTGGAGGTGGTGGATGGGACGTTTTGTCTGCCGGCGACTCCGGTGAACCGGGTCGATGCGATGTGGCTCCGCCAACTGTGATCAGGCCGGTCATAGAGTCTTCCTGAAGCTACAACGCGGTACTGCGCGTTCGCGGATGGACTGCATCGATCCACGCGAGGGGCAGGATGGCGAAGGCGATGGTCCAGCCGATGAGGCCGTGCATGAGCCAACGTGGTGAACCTCTGTTCCGCGGCGGAGATGCCGAAGCAAAGGAAGAGTGCACAGAGAGGTTCGCGACGAACAAGGTGCCAATGAGCGGAAGCGACCAGTGCAGACGCTCCCTGCCGATCAGACCATCGAGGCCGCAGCCGACAAGCCACCAGAAGGGAAGACAAAGAACGGCCACACCAGCGCTTCCCAGGTTTCTTTCAGCAGGGCCGCGGGGTGCCACATGGCCGGCCATGACGATGGGGAGCGAGAGGAGGACCTCGAAGATGGTGCCAGGAAGATTGATCTCTTTTATGAGGCGGGCCTTTGGCACGGTGGCTGCCCGGATGGACCAGGGGATGATCTGGCTTCTCTGGAGGACGCCTTCGAACAGATCGCTGTGGACGTGGATCAGATCGGCGCCTTTGGAGCTTGGTAGAGGCGGAGCGTGGTCATCGTGATGGGCACGAAGACCAGCGCGACCAGCAGCGCGAGGTCGATGAGGGGCAGGATGTGCGAGAAGGGGATGCGGTCTTCGCGCATGGATTCGAGATTAGTGGAGGGTGTCGTGATTTGCAGTTGAAATCTGCGAATAGCGCCAGAATGCAATGACGCCGTACACATTCGATTGTCTGTGGAGGTATCTGCCATGAAGCCACCGCGTGTTTCTGCTGATCGCCGCACTTTTCTAAAGACCGGCGGGCCTGTGGCCGCCGGGCTGCTGGCTCAGGGCACATTATCGGCCCGCGCAGCGGCTACGACGCCGGGGCCATTGGCGGCGAATCCGCGGACAATGGCGGCGATGCCGACGCGCAACCTGGGCAAGACGGGTTACAAGTCGGGATTTTCAGCCTGGGCGGCCAGGCGGCGCTGGAGAAGCCGGACAATTTCGATGTTGGCGAAGCAGTCCTTGTTTTTCCGCTTTACAGACCGCAGCAAGGGTTAGGGAGTTGCCCGGGCATCAAGAAATCCAACTGGTGGATCCCCAACGCAGGAGCCTCCACCTTCCATCCTTGAGAGCAAAGCCGGACCACCACACTTGGCCGCACAGGTTGCCGCACCACGTGGTCACATAAACCATCGCAACCGTGGAATGAGCATTGAAGTAGACCTGGCTGAAGCCGTAGAGCGCGGCAGCGCCTTTGTATTTGAGAGCGATCGCTGAGTCGCTGTTCTTCGGTCCGCGAGTGCTCTCAAACTCCTTCTGTTCTGCGTCGTTCAGAAGGCGAAGTGGCAGGGCACTTTTCCAGGGGTGCAGGATCAGCTGCTCGTGACAATGCTTATCGAAATCCTGAAGAATCCCTTCGAAATCGTGACGGTCTTCGGGAGCCGGTTGGACTGCGATGTGCGGATTCATATCGTCCTCGTTGGGAAGTTGGCTCCGGCAGGGCTTGCCGGGCTGGACGGCGGAGATCGTCGTATCACGCACCAGAAACAGGTCGTGGGGCCAGCCTCGGCCCGCCGTCTCACCCGATGGGATCAGTATGAAAGACATGCTAAGTTTAACGAAATGAAATCCGATCCATGGAGTTTTTTCACAGCACAACATCGGCGCCGCGCGATGCAATCCAGAGAATGAGGGGCCGCGCCCTGCAGGAAGCTCAGCGGGGCGCGCTTTTGCCGTTCGTCAAGATCTGTGGATTCCCACTCTGGAGGGGGAGCTGATCGCGACCGCTCAATGAAACCGCAGGACGACGCCGGTGCTGAAGGTGACCGGACGCAGGCGGCCGGAGTAGGTGTTGAGCTGGCCATAGGAAACTTCGATCACGCGCCAGTCGACGTGCGGAAGCACGGTCTTATCGAGACCGCCGAGAACGCGCCAGTCGAACTGTGTGGTCGAGGGAGAGTTGTTGCCGTAGCTGAAGTGGCCGCCGCCGAAGAGGAACTCTGCGTAGGGGTTCAGCGAAATGATGTGCGGGTGCACTTCCAGCCGCGGGCCGACGAGGAAGCTGGTGAGCGTAGTGTTGCTCGCCGGGCGGGTGAACTGGACCCGGATGTCGCCGCCGACACGTCCGAAGGGCACTTTGATGAAGTTGGAGTAGAGGCCGAACCCGCCGCCGTAGCCCCAGTCGTTCACGTTGGGGACACTATTACTGTTGAAGCGCGAGGCACTGAACTGGCCGTAGATGGCGGTCTGTGCTTCGGCTTTCGGGATGCCGGCTGCGACGAGAAGCAGGACGAAAAGGATGCAGTGAAGACGAAGACGACGAGTCGCAATTCTATTCATTCAGAAAGAAGCCTCTGCTCAACTCTACGCAACGGTAGGGATGTCCACGTGCCAGGAAGGAACTAGACAGATTGTACTTGCCGCGGCTGTTGCGTGGCGGAGCGAGCCACATCAGGGCGTTGTCAGGGAAGCCGAAGAACGAGGCCCATGCTGAGGGTCTTGGGGTGAAGCGTGCCGTTGAAAGCGCTTAATCCTCCATAGGAGAACTCGACGATGCGCCAGTCCAGGCGCGGCAGCACGGTGATATCGATGCCGGCGAGGAACTGGTATTCGAACTCGGTGTCGCTGGGCTGGTTGGAACCAAAGTCGTAATGACCAATGCCGCCCAGGGCCTCCAGATACGGCATGGCGGGCAGCACGTGGGGATGCACGGAGACGCGCGGACCAATCTCGCCGCTGGTGACGGTGGTGGTATTCGTCACGCCCAGGACGGAGCCGCGAAGGTCGCCGCCCAGATGGACGAGAGGAACGGAATAGAAATCGTGGTAGAGGCCGAAGGTGGGGCCGTAGATCCAGTTGTTGCTGGGAGCGTCCACCTTGGAGCCGCCGTATTCGACGTACACGCCGGTTTGGGCGGAGGCAGTTACGGTGAGGAATGCGGCGAAGAGCAGGGCAGACAGGATGCGCAGGCGGATGGAGATCAACGAGGATGTCATACGGGGCCTCTCCTTCAAAAAAACTCGTGCGTACTCCACTGCATCAACCCAAGCCGCGCAGTGACAGCACCGCCGGGTGACAGAATGGATGGCAGGAGCAGCCGTTTCGGTTAGCCAGCATGGTCTTATCGGTTGTGTATCTCGGGCGGGTTGCGTATCGCGACGGACTGGACATCCAGGCGCGTCTGGTGGAGTTGCGCAAGACCGAGGCGATCGGAGACGTGCTGGTGCTGCTGGAGCACCCTCCGGTGCTGACGCTGGGACGCGCCATGGGACGAAAAGACGGGGGCCGGGAGAATCTCCTGCTGAGCGAAGAGGCGCTGGCCTCGCGCGGCGTGGAAGTGGTGGAGACCAACCGCGGCGGCGACGTGACCTACCACGGGCCGGGGCAGCTTGTCGGGTATCCGATCTTCGACTTGCGCGGTGAATTATGCCGTTCTGTCCGGGGCGAACGGAAATGGCTGGGACCGGTGGACTTTGTGCGCCTGATCGAGGAGGCGCTGATCCGCACCATGGCGGACTATGGCGTGGCAACCCAGCGGATTGCCGGCCGGACCGGCGTCTGGACGCAGCCGAACGCGGCCGTCGAGGAAAAGAAGATTGCAGCGATCGGCATCCATGTCTCGGCAGGGGTGACCTCGCATGGATTTGCACTGAACGTGACCACCGACCTGCGGGATTTCGACTGGATTGTGCCCTGCGGCATCCGCGACCGGGGCGTCACCAGCCTGGAGTTGGAGAGCCGGAGCTCCAATCCGGAAAAAGACCTGAGCCTTCAGACGGTAGCCGAGCGGGTTGCGCGGCAGTTTGGCCGCGTCTTCGATGCGCAGGTGCTGTGGCTGGAGTCCATGCAGGATCTCTCGCTGGCGCTCGCCGGCTCGACGTCGTCGCCTACGTAAATTGTGCTGCGAACAAGAGTTGTAGAGAGCGGCCGACCGGCCGCGAGTGCTCCGTGCGGCTTTTTAGCATAAAATGACCAGTTCGGTACTGACCGACCAGGATCGCTGTCGATGGCGAGTAGAAAAACAGAAGAGAAGACCGCGGGGGCGCCGTCTGCCTCCACGAATGGGAAACCGAAGGAATCCAAAGACTCGAACGGTAAGGACTCCCACCAACTCCCGCCCCCTGCCAAGAATCCGCACGGTATCCCGGATTACCGGCTGGAGCAGTTGCCTTTCCACATCGAAGGCGAGTGGAAGGACGGCCACTACCACTACATCGTGGTGGGCGACACCACGGCTCCGGCGCCCCCGCTGCGTCCGTCGAAGTACCTGACCCGGGAGCAGTCGATCGATATCTACCGGCTGATGATCGTGAACCGGAAGATGGAAGATTCGCTGGAGCGGATGTACAAGCAGAGCAAGGTGATCGGCGGCCTGTACCTGAGCCAGGGGCAGGAGGCGACGTCGGTAGCGTCGGCCTATGCGCTGGGCGAGGGCGACTGGCTGGGGCCGATGATCCGCAACCAGGGCTCGATGATCGTGAAGGGCTTTAAACCGCGCGACACCATGATGCAGTACATGGCGAAGGGCGGCTCGCCGACGCGGGGACGCGAGAGCGGTTCGCACTACGGCGATTACAAAAAACTCAACGTGATTGCGCCCATCTCGCACCTGGGCGATTCCATCAGCGTGTGCGCCGGCGTGGCGCTGGGCGCGCGCATCCAGGGCAAGAACATTGCGTGCCTCGCATACATCGGCGACGGCGGCCAGTCGACCGGGCCCACCTACGAGGGCTTCAACTTCGCGGCGGTGCAGCGGCTGGGCGTGGTGCTGATGGTGGAACACAACCTCTGGGCCTACTCCACGCCAGTGGAGCTGCAGTTTGCCTGCAAGGACCTGGCCGACCGCTCACTGGGCTACGGCGTGCCGGGCGTCATCGTCGACGGCACGGACGCGAACCAGGTCTACGACGCGACACACGAAGCGGTCGAGCGCGCCTATCGTGGCGAGGGCGCTTCGCTGATCGAAGCCAAGCTGATGCGCATGAAGGGCCACGCGATGCACGATGCGGCGGTCTACGTTCCGCCCACGGTGAAGGAGTACTGGAAGCGGCGCGACCCCATCCTGCGCATGGAGAAGTACCTGCTCGAGCGCGGATGGATGACCGAGGCGGAGTCGAAGAAGATCCAGGCCGATGTGGACCTCTTTATGGAAGAGGAGCGCGCGTTCGCCGAGGCATCGCCGATGCCTGATCCTGCGGACGCGGGCACCGACGTGTACTTCGACAATGCGGCGGAGATTCCTCTGAAGTATGGCGAGGTGCAGGTGCAGAATGCGAACGCGAGCGCCAAGCTGGCCGAATCCAGCGCGACCACGCATTACAAATAAACCGCGATAGAACGCGAGGACTGATCGAGCAATGGCAGCAGTTACGTATTTAGAGGCAATCCGCCAGGGATTGTGGGAAGAAATGGAGCGCGATTCGCGCGTCTTTGTCATCGGCGAGGACGTGGGCGTTTACGGCGGCGCGTTCAAGGTGACGGAGGGCTTCCTGCAGCGCTTCGGGACCGAGCGCGTGGTGGATACGCCGATCTCCGAGATGGCGATTGCCAGCGCGGCCTATGGCGCGTCGCTGACCGGACTGCGGCCCGTGGGCGAATTTCAGTTCATGGACTTCATTAGCTCGGCGCACTCGCAGATCGTGCAGATCCTGGCCAAGAGCAACTACCGCTGGGGC
This sequence comes from uncultured Acidobacteriaceae bacterium, assembly GCA_963758545.1. Lineage (GTDB taxonomy): Bacteria > Acidobacteriota > Terriglobia > Terriglobales > Acidobacteriaceae > KBS-83. The sequence goes on from CAVWVY010000004.1 coordinate 1,450,715, forward strand.
GCGCCGGCGCCGCTGGTGCTGCGCGGGCCTTCGGGCGGCGGAGTGAGCGGCGGGCCGTTCCACTCGCAGAATCCGGAGATGTTCTACGTGCACACGCCCGGGCTGAAGGTGATCTGCCCGGCGACCGCCCGCGATGCGAAGGGGCTGATCAAGTCGGCGATCCGCGACAACAACCCGGTGCTCTTCTTCGAGCACAAGTATCTGTACCGCCGCGTGAAGGAAGAACTGCCGACGGAGGATTACACAGTCGAGATCGGCAAGGCGCGGATCCATCGCGAAGGCAAGCACGTTTCGGTGATCACCTATGCGGCGATGGTCTACGTGGCCGAAGAGGCAGCACATATTCTGGCCAAGGAAGGCATCGAGCTGGAGATCCTGGACCTGCGCACGCTGCTGCCGCTGGACAATGCGGCGATTGCGGCCACGGTCGAGAAGACGAACCGCGTCATCATCCTGCACGAAGACACCAAGACCGGAGGCATCGCGGGCGAGATCGCGGCCATCATCAACGAGGAGGCCTTCGACGCGCTGGATGCGCCTATCACGCGCATCACCTCGCTGGATGCGCCGGTGCCCTTCGCACCGCCGCTGGAGAAGGCGTTCCTGCCCAAGGTGGAGGATGTGGTGCGCGAGGCCCGGCGGCTGATGGCCTACTGAAGTGACGTACTGAGTGGTGCGCGGAGCGACGCCCCGCGAGCCCGTATGATCGAAACGAAGGCTTAGCGGCACACGCCGCATGAATGGGAAGGCGGAAGAGAGAACATGCCGACAGACGTCGTGATGCCCCAGATGGGCGAGTCGATCTTTGAAGGGACAATCACCAAGTGGCTGAAGAAGCCCGGCGATACGGTGCAGCGCGACGAGCCGCTGTTTGAGATTTCGACCGACAAGGTAGATGCGGAGATTCCGTCACCGGCCAGCGGCACGCTTTCTGAAATCAAGGTGGACGCCGGCAACACCGTGCAGATCAACACCGTGGTTGCGGTGATTGGCGAGCGGCGCTGCTGCAAGCAAGCCTGCCGCAGCTGCGCCTGCTTCCGCCAAGCAGGAAGCTCCTAAAGAGACCCCGAAGCCGGAACCACCGAAGGCTGCGCCGGCACCGGCTGCGCCCGTAGAAGCAGCCGTTTCCAGTGGCGGCGGCACCGACGTGGTGATGCCGCAGATGGGTGAGTCGATCTTTGAAGGGACGATCACCAAGTGGCTCAAGAAGGTCGGCGACAGCGTGCAGCGCGACGAGCCGCTGTTTGAGATTTCAACGGATAAGGTAGACGCGGAGATTCCGTCGCCGGCAAGCGGCACGCTGTCTGAAATCAAGGTCGAGGCCGGCAACACGGTGCAGATCAACACCGTAGTTGCCGTGATCGGCGGCGGCGCAGCCAAGGCGAGCGCTCCGACGGCAACAGCAACGGCACCGGCTCCCGCGGAAGCGCCAGCGGCGACAGCAGCTACGGCACCCGCAGCAGAACAACCCGCCGCGGCAGCGTCGCACGGAGAGCGCCTGCGCTCCTCGCCCCTGGTGCGCAAGATTGCGAAAGAGCATCAGGTCGATCTGCGGCAGGTCCCCGGCACGGGCTCGACCGGCCGCATTACGAAGGACGACATCCTGCAATATGTGGAGAAGGGCGGCGCTGCCAAGGCTCCTGCAGCCGCTCCCGCAGCAGCGCAACCGGTGGCTGCGCCAAAGCCTGCTGCGTCTCCTGCTCCAGCCGCAGCCGGTCCACAGCCGGGCGAGCTGGTGCCACTCACACGCATGCGCTCCATCATCGCGCAGCGCATGGTCGATTCGAAGCGGACCAGCGCGCACGTCCACACCGTCTTCAAGGTGGATATGACGCGCATCGTGAAGATCCGCGAAAAGGAGAAGACGAAGTACGAGCAGCGCAACGGCGTCAAGCTGACCTACATGCCGTTCATCACACGCGCCGTCGTCGCCACTCTGCGCAAGATGCCGATCGTCAACGCATCGCTCGAGGGTGACGCAATCCGCTATCACCAGAACGTGAATGTCGGCATCGCCGTGGCGCTCGATTGGGGACTGATTGTGCCGGTGGTTAAGCAGGCAGAGGAAAAGAGCTTCCTCGGGCTGGCACGTGCCATCGCCGATCTTGCGGAGCGAGCGCGCTCGAAGAAGCTGAAGCCGGACGAAGTGGGATCAGGCACCATCACGATTACGAATCCGGGGATTTTCGGTGAGCAGTTCGGGACGCCGATCATCAACCAGCCGGAGTCGGCGATCCTGGGCGTGGGCGGCCTCTTTAAGGAACCAACTGTGCTCACGGACAAGGATGGCAATGATTCGATTGCGATCCGCAACATCATCCGGCTCACGCTGGGCTTCGATCACCGCATCATCGATGGTGCCGATGCCGGCAAGTTCATGGCCGAGCTGAAAAAGTATCTGGAGAACTGGTCGGAAGATATCGGCTGATCCGGAGTGAGGCAGAACAGTGGCGGGCCTTCGGGTCCGCCACTTTCATTTAGAGCCGCTTTTTCGCTTCAAGGACGCGCTGAACCGCGTCGTCCGGTGTGTCCCCAACCGCCGAGAGATGCCCCATCTTTCGTCCGGGACGCGGCGTGTGCTTCTCGTACAGATGCAACCGCACACTATCGACTTCAAGCGCGCGATCGAATCGGGGCTCGCCCTCCGCCCAGATATCTCCCAGCAGGTTGACGATTGCCGCTGGTCGAACAATGTCCGTATTGCCCAGCGGAAGATCACAGACGGCGCGCACATGCTGCTCAAACTGGCTGATCACGCAGGCTCGCTCGCTCGCGTGATAGCTGTTGTGCGGGCGCGGCGCAAGCTCGTTGACCAGCAGCTTGCCGTCGCGCGTGACGAACATCTCGACTGCGAGGATTCCCTCGAGCCCAAGCTTTTCGGCCAGCGAGCATGCGATGCGCTGGGCTTCTGTCTCCATGGCCGCCGGGATAGACGAAGGGATCACGCTCCACGCGAGGATCTGATTTTCGTGATGGTTCGTCGCCGAGGGAAAAGACTTGAGCGCACCTGATGGAGTGCGCGCCACCAGCACGGAGATTTCGCGCTCCAATGCGATGGCCTGTTCGGCAATCGACGGCCGTTGCCCCAGAGCGCGCCACGCCAGCTCGGCGCTTTCTCCCGTACGCGGCGTGATGCGGATCTGACTGCGCCCATCGTAACCGCCCCGCGCACTCTTCACGAAGCAGTCGCGGCCAAATGCATCAAGCGCCGCGCGCATGTTCTCCAGCGATCGCACCGAACGGAATGGTCCGACGGGAAACTGATGCGCGGCCAGCCACTCTTTCTGCGCGATGCGGTCCTGAATGATGCCCAGCAGAGCTTCTCCAGGCCGAACGGGAGCATAGCGCTGTGCCGCGCGGAGCGTGTCCAGCGAAAGCTGCTCGATCTCCAGAGTGACGACATCGCAGCCGCGAGCCAGGTCAGCCGCGGCCTTCGCATCGTCCCAGGCGCCTTCAAAACAAGCGTCTACGACAAATCTGGCGGGGCAGGAGGGATCGGGGTCCATCACATAGATGCGGTAGCCCAGCGAGCGCGCCGCCATCGCCGTCATGCGGCCAAGCTGGCCGCCGCCCAGGATGCCGATGGTTGCGCCGGGCAGGATCGCGCTCACTGCGGCAGCTCTTCTGCGAGCACCTCGCGCATGCGGCCTTCACGCCAGACCTTCAGCCGGCCCCGTAGTTCAGGGTCGCCGTTGGCCAGAATTTCGATCGCCAGCAATGCGGCATTCGCGGCGCCGGGCCGTCCGATGGCCAGCGTACCCACCGGAACGCCCTTCGGCATCTGCACGATCGAGAGCAGCGCGTCCAGCCCCTGCATAGAGGTCGCCGGCACGGGAACACCAAGCACCGGCACCAATGTTTTCGAAGCGAGCATTCCGGGCAGATGCGCCGCGCCGCCCGCCGCCGCGATGATTACCTTCAGCCCCCGCCCCTCCGCCTCGCTCGCATACTGGAAGAGCAGATCCGGCGTACGATGCGCGGAGACAATGCGCGTCTCGTAGGCTATCGCAAATTCGCGCAGCAGCTCGACGCACGGCTCCATCGTCGCATAGTCGCTTCTGCTGCCCATCACAACACCAACCACGGTTGAGCGCGCCATCGTCGCATTATAACGGCGCTCCTCAAAGCGACTACTTCAACGCGGTCTGAGCCATTCCACAGCAAGCTGCAGCAGTGTGAACAGCAGCCCAAAGGCCCCCGCAAATCCCTTCACCCGCTGCACGCTCAACTCATGGCGCTCCACGCGCTCCTCCAGCAGGCTCAGGCGTCCCGGCTGGCCATCCCCCAGCAAAGACGCCATCTGGCTTTTCACAACGCTCAGGTCAGCCAGCACCTGGGCTTCAAACGTACTCATCATGTCCATCACTCCAAGGTGCTCAAGTGTTTTCGCACTCATTGCATTGCTGCGTTCACAAAAATGGCGCTGGAAAAGCGCGAGTAGTTGGGCGGCGTCGCGCCATCGTACATGCGGACGTAGTAGCGCTCTACCGGCGCCTGGCGAACGATGGTGAATGCCGCCACCGGGCTGCGCAGCACCAGATCGGCGCCGTCGCCCGCGCCAAACTTCCAATCGCTGCGCCGCACTTCGAATCCGCCGCCGCTCGGTGGCGTCATGCCTGCCTGCACCTGAATCTGCGTGGCCGTCACGCTGCTCACGGCCAGGTCGCGCAACGATGCCAACGCACTCGGGGCGGTCAACGCCGTCGGTGGCAACCACGCGTTCGCCGGCGCACCCTCCCGCATCTTCAATGAGAGCGCCTCCACCCACTCGTTCGCAAAGCTAACCGTATATCGCAGCAGTTCCGGAGCGCAGGACGTTGCGCGAATCTGTACGCTGCGCACCAGCATTCCGGTCGAGATCTCCGCCGACGGCGCTTCCACATCAAGCAGGTCGCCGGGCCACACGTCTGCAATCTGCTGCGGATTCCAGCACGCATACGTGCCCTTCCACGCTCCATCCGGCCATGTGGATGTAGACAGCAAAGCAAGCGCGGCATTCTCGCAATCGGCGGAGGTACGAGTCACCGGCTCTTCCGCGGTGAGAATCAGGCTGCTGACGGGCGATGCTCCAGCGATGGCCATCCGCGCCACGGCCCGGCCACCGATCCGATAGTTCACACGTATGATCGTGCCCGCCACAGGTACGTATCCCGGGTAGAAGCTCATTCTGCCGGTGCTGGTAATCTTCGCCTGCGAAGTCTGCGCACTGGCTCCAAGGCGCTGGGTTGCCGCCGCCGAACCAGTCGCCGTGCAGCTCGCCCACACGTCTCCTGGCCGCGTCAGCTCAAAGCTCGCGACACTGCCCAGAAAACTCACGCTGTCCACCACCACCGGTATGCAGCTTGGCGGCGCCTGGTTTATCGAGCCGTCGTACAACACAACTACGGGGAACTGCGCCCCACCGGTTGTTTCCTGCAACTCCAGCACCAGATCGGCGCCCGCACTCAATAGATCCCCGCCCAGCGAGACCGGACCATTTGCGCTGCCGGCGCTGTAACTCTGCAGCGCACGCTGCCGGTCCTTGCAATGGAAGCGCAGCCGTAACGTGTAGGTGTGACCCGTCTGCAACGTGGCGGTCGCACCCGCTTCCGCTCCCAATACCATCGGGGCTACCACGGTGCTGGTGCCGTTCGGCCGCACGTGGAATCCGCCGATCAGATTCGTAGGGCTGACATTGTCGGAAGCAAGAGCCGCGAAGTAGCCCTCGCCCAGGCCGTCCACTTCCAGACCGGTCAACTCGATCAGTAGCACCCCGCCCATCTCCACCGCATCCACCGCTGTCACGCTGCTGGTCCCGCCGGGACCTTGTCCGCCGCCCAGCGTCAACCCGCGCGACGTCAGCGAGACGTGGCCGCCTCCATCAGCGGCCGTCCATATCTGGGGATCGAGACCGCTGCCCGCAAACGTATCGAACAGTAACGTTGCCTTTTCGAGCAGGGGGGCCTCGCCGAGCTGAAATGCCGACGTAATCCCGTCTCCCTGGAATATTTCGGTGACATACGCTTGCGGCTCTTCTTTCCCGCACACTGTCACGTCATTCACCGCCAGCCGCGCTCGTGCCCCTTTAAATGCGGAACGGTCGAAGCTGCCAGCGCTCTCCGCCAGCATGTGCACCTGGTCGCCGATGTTCTCAAAGACCATCGCATCGTTCACAACGCGATACGACGCGCGTGCCGCATTGGCGAGAGCGCCTGCATTCTCTGACCAGCTCTTGCCCGCAAGCGGTTGAAACCCGCCAATAGGGGTCGATATCGCGTCGCCGCTCACCGGCACCACTTGCGTCGTCGCCCGTCCCGTCATCTTGGTCAGCAGGTCTCCCGCGGTGGTAGCGACACACTCAATCGTCTTCTCGCTCACCCTTGCGTCGAACAGGATTTCATCGCTCAGGCACGAAACCTGCAGCACATAAGCAGGTCCCGTCGTGCCCATCCCCGCATACACGCGCGCCGGCGCGGCAATCGCATAGCCGGTGAACAGAATTGTTCCGTTGTCCGCGCTCACCACAACTCGCCCGCCGCTCGCTGGAACTGCCAAACCTCCTGGCACTAGATCGATTGTGCAACTGCTCGGCTTGTTCAGCTTGCGCTCGATCGTCAAAGGCTCAACGCCGCTCAGTGACGGTGAGTAATTCAGTGCGCCATTCCCATCAAGATTGTCGATCGTGACTTTCACGCTCTCCTTCTTTCCTTGTCTGGCAAATTAATGTGGCAACTTGCTATGGCAAATCAGTCCGATTAATTCGGCGGCCAAAGTCGCGAAATCGCTCAGCGAAGCCGCACACGCACACAAGTAAATGCCGTTCAGACGTTATGCCGAGACTGCATTACATCTGCGCATTAGCGCACGGCAGGTACGTGCGATAGCAGCACACCTGTGCTCCATCGGCGGGATCGACCACCGGCAACGCAATGAATCTCCCCGTCAGCAATACCTGCATAAGCGGCGCCGTCAAAGGCGCCATGCTCTCCGCCGGTCCGCCCATCGTCTGCAGCCGCGGATAGTAGAAGAACAACGCATCGCCCTGCTCGCCCGGCATGCAGAAGAGTCCGGACCACTCCTGGAAGAATGTGCCGCCCTCGCGATCCTGCAAAGCCACGATCGTTTGCGCCTGCATCCCTTGCGTCGGAACACCTGCCAGCAGCGGCTCTGCAAGCTGCAATCCTGCTGTCGTCACCGCCGTCACCCGACCAACATTCAGCGTCATGCGCCGGATCCATTGAACGTCGCTGCCGATCGCGCTTGTCAGGTACGCGGCCGATGCGCCCGCGCCCAAATACCCCGTCTGCCCGTTGTAATCGGCATCCACCGCGATCATGTCCCCGGCCTGGATCGTGCCCGGGCCGTTCGGCGTGCTCAGAAACGTGGCCGTAGAGCTCGTCGCAGTAATCGCCGTCGGATTCGTACCCGCCTTCAGTACATTCATCTGCTGCGCGCCGCAGCTTAGCGCCATCGTCAGTTTCGACCAGCGTTCGAAGCTCATACTCACGGTCGCGCCGATGCTCTGCCGTCCCTGCAGCAACACCGTTCCCGGAGCGCCGCTCTCGACCATGTTGAGCTTCGTTTCTGAAGTACGCGTAAACCCGCCGATCCATCCCAGATCCACCCAGGGGGCCGGCGGCGCGTCTGGATCGAATGCGGCCACGGCTGTTGCGTCGAAGGTCGCGGGCGTCGCTGTCAGCCGGTTCACCGGAGCGAAGTATCCGCGGACGCGCCGCATCGTGGGCGGCAGCCCGGGCTGCATAACCAGTGCTGGCGTGCTCATAGCTCTCCTGCCTCCTCGTAGCTCACCACTGTGATCTCCGCCCTGCGCACCAGGCGGTCGCGATCGCGCACCACAGGCGCAAACACTGGCGCTGCCCAGAACAGCCGCGTGCCCATCGCAGTGGGCGGGGTTATGGTGTAGTCCGTCTTCTGTACCTGCTGTGGTTGCAGTATCGACAGCAGTTCCGCATCCATCGCCGTCAGCAGCGTCCCGCGGTCCAGACCGCCAGCAGAGGGCGTCCCCGCCGTCTGGTATTGGATCTCGCAGGTCTGTTCTGCGCGTGCCAGCGCATGCTGCTCATCCACCGTTGCCTTGGTCCAGCGCAGCACGAACACGTTGTCCGGCGCCACCGCGGCAAAGCTCTCGTTCTCTTCCACCAGCACGCCCGGCCGCCACACCCCGCGCACCAGCACCTGTCGTGCAGGGTTCAATGCCTGCAGCCGGTCACGCAGCGCCACGTAAAAAGAATCACGCGCCTTCTTCATTCGGTCCTCCGTAAGCCGTTTTCACAAAGGGGTTGAGTTACCAAACAACACTGGACGCAGCTTTTCCGTTAGTCCGGGGCCCCGGCGACAGGTCTTCGTCGCTGGGGTGGAAGAAAAGCCGCTCCGCGCTGCTGCCGGATCGGTACGGTATTGTGAAAATGGATTAATAGCTTTGCGTTGCGGCTTCCCGCAGCAGCACCCGGTACACGCAGGCCAGGCCCGCGGCGCTGGTAAAGGAGACGCCTTCAATCAGGAAGAACTCCTTGCCTACCGTAATACCCAGCCCCATCGCGAACAGCACCTCCGCCGAGGTAAGTCCAAGCTGGGAGACCTGCGCCTCCACCGCCGAAGCTGAGATCAGCAGCTCATACTTCGCCTGGTTGCCGTCCGTAACCGTCACGCGCACCTTGCGGAATGCCGCAGGTGACAGTGGCAAATCGGCAAACCCGGCCGTTGGAGCTCCCAGTTGTTCTCCAATCGCGCTGCTTGCCGCCACCGGCATGCGCAGCAATGCCACCGATCCGCCAAGCGAGCGCAGCAGTGCATCTGTCATTCGTTGCCACCCCCCTGGTCTCATCATCGTTATCCCAGCCTCGAAGCCACATACGGCCGAAGCAACTGCTGCACCTGCGCATCCATCAGCGAATTCGAGAAGTACTGCATCCACATCGTGTCCATCTTGCTGGACTTCACATTCAGCCCCGGCGTAGCCTGCGCATTCTTCACCAGTTGCGCGCACGCAATTTTCACCGCCACCGGCACCGCGGCGCATCCCGCCGTGTAGGTCACTTCGACCTCGCTGTAAGGCAGTCCCAGCACGTTGTAGGGCAGCGTCAGCTCGCCCGTGTCGGGCATGAAATCAATCGACGCCGGATCCACCTGCGTCCACGCGCCAGGCAGCGAAAATGCATAGGCCACCGCATCCAGCCCAACCGGCCACAGCTCGCCCCGGCGCGGCCGCGTGTATCGTCCCCGTACCGTCAGCAGCGGGATCGTCGCGGGCGCCACTGCCACGAGCGGCAGATAGCTCAGCCGCACCGTCTGGCTGCCTTCCACGATGCGCATGCGTTCCACATACTGCGTCGCCAGCACACTCGGCCGCCGGCAGTACGCATCGATCATTCCGGATGCCAACCCAACCCAGTCATCTGTTGTGTCGGGCGCCAGACCATAGCTCTCGTACTCCGTCGTCTCTAAGTAGGCCATCCGCATCTCTCCTCATCCGCAGTCTTGTGCTGCGCCGCGTCTTGCTTCTCCGGCATCGTTCCACGCGAAAAAGGGCGGCAGCACACCGCCCCTTCCGCCATCATGTCCGCTGCTCAGGTTTGAGTCAGCGTTCGTGGTTTACCGCTGCACCGTCACCTGCGCATGTGCATAGCTCGCGCCCTTCACTACCAGGCCGCCAAACTTCACCACCACATACTGCGAAGCCAGTGAATTCGGCAGGCCAAGCTGGAAGATGCGCGGAGCAGCATCGCTCAGCCAGTGGTACTCGATCAGGTCCTCAGTCACGATGTACGCGGGAAGCGATGCGCTGCCCGAGCCCGGTGTGCCGGTATAGCTCAGCGCCCACTCCGGAATCAGCGGCAGTTCCCCCGCCTGAGTCGAAAGCGTCTTCACCGTGAAGCCGCCGTTGATCTCGCGCGAATTCAGCACCACGTTGAACTCGGTCTTCATTTCGCGATCGATCAGGTCCAGCAGCACCGGGTTGGCATAGATCGCCGTCGGACGCACAGCGAAGTTGGTGTTCGAAACCATCTGCGCAATTTGCGACTTGATCCCGTCCACGATGCTCTCCGTCGCCGTAATCGTGGCAACGTTGCCGCCGCCGCCGATCTGGCCTGCGGCGCCAAAGTACTGCGTCGAGCTCGGAGCAGTCAGCGAAGTGTCATTGCCGTTCCACAAAGCGACATCATGGGTGTGCAACACACCGTCCACTGTGTCGATCAGGTCCTTCGCCTGCAAATACGCGAACTGCTTCTGCTGGGCGCCCAGTTCCATGTCGAACAGGTTGTAGTTGAGCTGCGCCACCAGGCCCTTCAGCGGAACGCTGCGCTCCACCCGCGTCGGTGTGACCAGCGAGGGAGTAATGTTGCGCGGATCGACGAAGCCGGCTGTCCCGGGATTCGGGATCGCTGTCTGTTCGAAGTAACGCGAGGGATGTCCGGTAGCCGGCACCTGCTTGATGCGCTGGCCGAACATGCCGCGACGGCGGACCAGGTCGGTGATCTCCGTCTGGTAAAACGGAACTTCCACCGCGCCGGGCCCGATGTAGTCTGCCGCCGAGTGGATATCGAGAAACTGTGCGTTCATGGTTCTTCCTTTCGCTCTAAAAGAGCAATGATTGTTACGAAAGCAGAAAAGAGCGCTGCTGGATTCAGCAGCGCCCAACGAAGCATTCGCCATCTCGGCCGGAGCTGTCACGCACAGCGTGACCGGCGCCCGCTTAGGCCAGCGCGCCGGCGCGGATCAACTGCGCCTTCACCGCAACCCGCTGCTCCAGGCTCAGCCCGGTCAGCGCAGCATCCAGCGATCCCGCTTCCAGCCCGTCCACGCTGCCGATGCCCTGCTTGGCCAGCAACTGCATGGTGGCCACCGGCAGCGTCTTGCGTCCGTTCGCTGCTGCGGCCTGCGCCTTCAGCTCCGCAATCTGCTGCTCGGCCTCTTCCAGCTTCCGCTCCAGGTCACGTTGCCGCGCATCGGCTGTCGCATCCACCGTCGCCACGATCTTCGCAACGTCTCCGGTCATCGCCGCTTGCCGCTCTTCCAGCCAGGCCACCGTCTTCTCCAGCCGGTCGGCCGCGGCCTGCAGGCGCTCCGCAGACTCCATCTCACGTCCGTTGTTTTCGTCCATATTTCCTCGCTTTCGCACTGCGCTACTAGGCTCGGCGTGCTGCCAGTGCCTGCCTTGCTTCACTGCCGGGTTTCGCCGCGCGCAAACGGAACGACGTCCGTCCATACGCAGCCTTCTCACGCAGCAGGATCGCTGCGCCCGTAAAGGTCACTTTCGTCAACCGCCAAACCGCCGCCCGCATGTCCTCCACATGGGCATCCGCAAGCTCATAGCTCATGCCCATCTGCTCGCTGGGTATCGTGCGTAACTGTTTCTCCACCTCGGGAAAATCCCGCGCGAACAGGTATCCCGCCACTCGGATCTCGCTGCTCACCCCTCGTGAGCTCACGATCTCCGCGTCCGTGATAATTCCGCACTTCCGCCGCGCATCGTGCCCGTCCCAGCCAGGACAGAAGTCCACCGCCATGCCCAGCAGCGATGGAAGCGCCGCATCCGCCGCCGCCCGCGTCAGAATCACGCGCCGGCCCCGCGATCCAGAAGGAGCGCGATCGCTCGGCACGTCCACATACGTCAGCACGCCTTCAAACGGCACCCGGTTGGGATGATTCCGTACCAGTGGCATGGTCACCGCCATTGCATCCACCTTCATTCGTTGTCCCCGCACTCCTGCATCTCCTGCGTGATCTCTTCTGCCGGCGTCTGCTCCGGACTCGGCACCGCCCCCAGCCCGCGCAGCGCCCTCACCTCGCCCACCGTCAGCACTCCTGCTTTCAACAGCTCCATCTGGATCTGCAACTCCGTCATCTCATCGCGCGACTCAAGCTCCGTGAACCGGAACTCGAATTCGCGCCATCCCAACCGTTTGCGGAAGACATCGCGCGTGATGTGCTGCTCCAGCAGCCGAGCCACCGGCACAATCGCACCCCGGAATGCCTCGTCGCCGAATTCTGACGAACTCGCCCGGTTCACATCGTTCTCCAGGCCCAGCAGCATCGGCGGCAATCCAAACGCATTCGCCACCATGCGGATCAGGAACGTCTGCCACTCCATCCGCAGATCCGCATCCGTGCCGCTGCCGAAGCGCAGCACTTCCGGTTTCTGCTCTGTGCTCAGCACCGGCACGCGCCCCGTGCCCTCGATCTCGTCCTGCCACCAGCGGATTAATCGTTCATGCTCCGCCGGCGTCGCCTCGTTCAGCCACAGCGCATACTGCACCACCGCATTGCTCGCCAGCTTGCCCGCAAATCGCTGCGCGCTCAACAGGCTGTTCACCGTCTCAAACGCAACTTCCAGCGGTCCCAGCCCGAACGGGGTATGCGTTCGCGGATTCATCCGGATGTACATCAACTGGTCGTCATCGAGCGGAATCGCCTTGTCCGGAGTCTGCAGCAGATTCGCCTGCGCATAGCGCGGCACATCGTTCCCGCCCTTCCACTTCGGATTGATCCGGATGGTCGCGCCATCCACCGCCCACATCGCCACCGGCTGTTCCGCGTCGCCCGTCAGCTCCATCTCCACCGCGCCGAAGCCGCCCACCAGCATGTCTTCGAGCACCTGCTCCAGCAGCGTGCGCAGCGAATCGGACTCATTCGGCTCTTCGAGCGATCGCCGCAGCGCCGCCATACGTTCGGCCGCGTCCGCCGGAACAGCGCAATGCGCGTGCACCCGCACCTGCCACTGCATCGCTGCCACGCGATCCTTGATCAGGTTGATCGCGCGCCGCACCACCGGAGTCTCGGCAAAGCGCCGCAGGTTCTCCGGCGTCGGCTTCGGCAGCAGCGCCTGCCCCGCGTGATAGGTATTCAGCACCAGCGGCAGTGTCTGGGTCTGCCGCGGCAACGGCGCGGCTTCACCGCCGCCCGCGGCCATCGCACTCACTTTGCGCCAAAGCTCACGCACATTCGATTGCACACTCATCCGCCCTCGCTCCCTTGGTTTCATCTCGACTCTCACCGCAAAAGAAAAAGGGCGAAGCCTATAGCTTCACCCTCGTGTCGATCGCAAACTATCTAGATACGAGCGACCCGACTTGCCGACTCGCTCGCTTCCGCTACACCCGCAACTCGCGCCGCGCCGTCTCCGCCACTCTTCCCAGGTCCGCCGCCGTCAGCACGCGGATCTGCTCGCGCTCCATCGTCTCCACGCCAAACCGGTACGCGTCCTGCTCTTCGACATCCTCGCCGGCGACCTCGCGCAGCGGCTCCACAATCGCTGTGAGTTCCAGCGTCGCCTGCTCCACACGCGCCACACCCTGCATCAAATCGCCCGCAGAAAACGCCAGCACCTTCGCGCTCTCCATATCGCCCCCCAGCGAGACCGCCTGGAACATCCGCACCACGCCATTCGGCCGATATCCGCAGTCAATCCGCAGCGGATCGCCCGGCCGCGTATACCGCGCCGCATGGATCCGCCGCTGCATCAGCTCCCACACACCCGCCCGCTCAAACTCCGTCCGCATCTGCGCCTGCAGTGCTGCGCGTCCTTTCGCCCGGCTCTCCCGCTTCCGCTTCGCCGTCAGCACATAGAGCGCCATCAGACTCTCCAGCTCCGTCGCGAACGACTCCGCCAGGCACGCCTTCGATTCGCTCAACTGCACTGCATTCGACAGCGCATCCTCGAGCGACGCCACTCCGCCGCCCGTGTCCTCAGCCAGCCGCCGTCCAATCTCTCCTTCCAGCGCCTCCAGCATCGCCGTATCGGCATCCGGATCCACGCAGCGCACACGGCTCCAGTCGCGCGTAAAGCGCACCGCCGCCCGCGCGTCCTCGCCTCGCAGCAGCACGCCGATATTCACGAACTCGTTCTTCACCGGATCCGGCACATACCGGATCAGCGAGAACTCACACCGCTGCCGGCTGGTCAATGCCGAACCCCATTAGTCTTCATCGCTCAGCACCGCTTCGCTTCATTGTTCAACACCACTTCGCATTCGCCTGCCCGCATCGTCGGCAGCCTTTCACACCCGCCTCAATTCTTCCACCCCGCACCCTACATCACCAGCTTCCCCGCGCCCCTTTTCATCGTCCACTCCCCCTTTGGGAATGGTTCCGCAAAGATCGCTGGCACTACTTCGGAAGCCTGTCTCCCCCAGTTCGGGAACGGCATCCGGTCCGACCTGCGAAATCCCTCGATCAGCTCCCGCACCTCGCGCGCGCCGCGCCATCAGCGCCTCCACCAGTGTCTCCAGCTCCGCAGTATCTCCGCCGTACCACTCCGGCGGAATCGATTCCGCCGCCGACCATATCGTCCCCGGCTCCATCTGCTCCACCCGCCCCAGCCACGGCTCAAAGCTCTCCCACCCGGTCACCCGCTCGTATACCAGGTTGCTCCGGAAGACGCCGCGCAGCGGCTGGTCGATCAGCTTCCATTCTCCCGCGTTGAAGCAATATCCCTGATCGATGAACGTTGCCGTATATCGCCGTTCGCGCGGGCGTTTACCGAACACCGCCTGCCGCCCATTCACATTCGACGTCCACTTATCCATCACCAGCATCCCGGCAAATTCGCGCAGGTTCTTCACCTCCGCAAGCTGCGCTTCCGGCAGCGTGTCCACCACCTGCCCCGGCATCAACCCGCCCACAAACCGCGATCCGAAATGCAGTCCCGCGCGACAACGCTCCCGTCCACCCGGCAACTGGATCAACAGCTCCGGCGTGTTCGCAATCAGCCACTCCGTCACTTCCACCACATCGCTCGCCGGCACCGTCAGTCCGACCTTCGCTGCCAGCCGCGTTGCCAGATACTCATTCGCCAGCACCCGCGTATGCTGCGGGTTGTTCTGGAACTTCACCACCCACAGGTTTTCGTCCGAGCCCAGCATCAGGTGACTCTGCGCCCCACCCCGCATCGCACGAATCTGCTGCACCGCCAGCACCGCCACGCACTGTTCTCCTCGCAGCGATTCTACCGGCCTTGCTGTTGCCTCTCCTATATCGTCATCCCGAGCGAGCAGCGAGCGCGAGAGATCTGCTTTTCTCCGGGGCCCGACCGCTGCCATATACGTGAGCAACCGAAGGAAGCGAACCCGCAGCACGCGCCGCAGGCGCAAGCGCCCGGACGGCCAGTCCCGCGCCGCAGGCGACTTTGCCTGGCTAGTCCCGCGCGGCCAGGGCGATCCCCATCGCCATCACCAGATCATCATGCTGCCCCTCAGCCGCGCCCGTCCGTCCACGCTCATCGCGCACAAACGTCTTCATCTCCCGCAGCAGCCGCGCGCTCATCAAACTCTGCGCGCCTTGGTTGATCACTTGCTCCACCTGTCTCAGCGCCCGTGGCCGCGACAGCGCCGTCGTCAGCCACCCTGCCTCCCCATCCTGCTGATACAGCCGCGTGTACTTCATCGCAGTGGTCAAATACGCAATCAAACCTGAGCCATGATTGTTCCGCTCCACAATCAGCAGCGCGCCGTTATACTCCCGCGCCAACGACGACGCCCGCTCCGCCAGCTCCATCAGCCCGCAGCGCCCCTGGAACTCCGCACACTGCAATCCCGTCGCCGCGTCCAGCACCTGCATCGCGGCATAATCGCCTTCACTGCCGCCGCCCGCCGGATCCACCGCCACCAGGTATTCGCGCCCTGTCACCGGCTGCAGCCATATCTCCAGCGCGCCCGCCCATCGCCGCTCCACCGGCAAAGGCACTTCCCGCAGCCGCCGGTCGATCGCCTCCACATCGAACACGCAATGCCCGCTCGCCAGGAAGCAATCGTCCGCGCTCTCCGGATATTCCTGTCGCGCCAGCGCGCCAAACTGCCGTTGCAGCCGGCGTCGAAACGCAATCTGCTCGCGCGTCAATCCATGCGCTGCGACCAGCGCGTGTTCTTCCTCCGACTCCGCATCCACGCCCGGCTCGCGACGATATGTCTGCTCCCACCACCAGGGAAAGAAATGCCGCACCCAGCCGTTTTCTTCCGCACCCATCCACTCGTCGTAGAAGCATCCATGCGCGCCCTGCGCCGTCGACTCCAGCACCACCTCGCCGCCTCGCGCCGGCATCGTCGCCAGCAATCCCGCCAAGCGTCGCCTTCGCATCGCCCCGCCATCGCGCCACTTCCGAGCAGTGCAGGTTCTGCACCGTCAGCCCGCGTCCCGCATTCGGATCGCCCGCCGTCTCCACCCGGTATTCGCTGTCCAACTCCGGAAATACCAGCGACCGCGCATTCGCCCGCGACGTCTTCAGCGCGCCCTCGCGCAACTCCTCCGGCAGCAGATCGTAAAACCTCCGCACCATGCGAAAGATCTCCTGCGCCGCCTCCTGCGTGTGCGCCACCTGCATGCTCAGCGTGCCCGGCTGCGTCACCGTCTTCAGAAAAAACCGCCCCGCCACCCAGGTGCTGATGCCCATCTGCCGCGCCTTCAGCACAATGTTGGCGCGTCCCCTGCGCCGCTCAAACTCCCGCTGCGCCCGGTTCGGCCGGAGCGGTGCGAACGCCCCCTCACGCGTCCGCACCTTCAACAGAGCCGCCGCCAGAAAGTCCCCCGCCGGGTCTCCACCCAGAGTCCCGGCCGGCTCATCCAGCAACCGCCCCAGCCCCAGCAGCTCCTTCAGATCGCCACCCATCCTCAACGCCTCTCCGCATCGCAACAAAAACGATCTCGTCATCCCGACCCGAAGCGCCGGAGGCGCGAAGTGGAGGGATCTGCTGTTTCTATGCAACGCCAGCTAGCACGCAAGAAACTCGATCAGGTTGTCCACCAACCAGACGTGAGCGACCAAAGGAAGCGAACCCGACAACCCGCGCCGCAGGCGCAATCGCCTGAACGGCCAGTCCTTTAGGCCATCAGGTCCGCATTCACCTTCTTCAGCGCAGCCTCGATGCTCGGAAGAAACGCGATGAAGTCCTTCACCAGCTTCATCACATCCTCCGTAACCGGCATCAGCGCCGCCAGGTCGGCAGCAACATTCTCTCCACCAGTCGCCAGCACCGGCGCCAGCGGAACGGCAATCGCCTTCGCATCATCCACCAATGTCGCCAGGTTCGACTTGAACTCAGGCGAGATCGCCTTCACATCCGAGATCACCTTCAACACCTTGCCGCCCACCGTCAATACTTCCTCGGCGCCCTTGGCTATGTCCTTAGCCACTGTTTCCACGCCATGACCGATCTCAACAAACACCTGATTGATCCCCATCTGTTTCCCCTTTTCTCTCTTTCCGCATTCATTCCGCATGCACACCCGTAGGTCTGCTCCACAAAGCAAAAGCTCCGCGACATTCGCGGAGCTTGTCTGCTGTTTCGATTGAGGTTCTATTCGTTCGTCACGCCAGGCGAGTCCGCCAGCCATGCTGATTGCGCCGCCGCATACGTAAAATGTTGCGAGCTGCACTTGCTCGCCGTCGTGCCCACGGAGAAAAACCCCCGCACATTCGTAGGCGCCGCCACCGTGTAACCACCCGTCGCATTCTGGCAGAAGGTCAGCGTCTTCTCCTGGCCGTCCAGGCCGGCAGCAAGAGCAAAGCTGGTGACATTCCCGCTCAGCGTGATCAAACTCGATCGCGTGGTGATCGAGAATGTTGGCGTCGCTGAATAAGTAACCGTCTCCGAGCTGGCGAGTGTAGGCTGCCGGGAAGGGCACACTTCAACCACATATCCTGGATTCCACGTCTGGTCCGTATTTATGCCGATTACCTGAAAATGCAGATACCCGGCAACATTGCCAAGATTGATGTTCTTGCCCGAGCAGGTAACAATATGATTTCCGTCGTACTGTATTGTCACGTTGCTGTTGCCACCCCAGACATAAAAATCCTGACCGTATCTGGTATTGGTAAATGCCCAGGTACTGGTGGGCGTCGTTGCGGTGATAATCACATACCGCAACCCATTCACGTTGACTGTTCCGTATGTAGGGTCTATGCCGACGCTGGTCGCGGCCAGAGTTGACGGCTCCCAGAATGACCCGCCCTGTACGCCCTCTGCCGGCACGAACTGATAGGTCGCGCCACGCACGTTGCGTACAGTCGAACTCCCGCCTTCGCTCATGATGTCGGCGGTTGCGTAGCTCGGTCCAAATCCCGGGTTATAGGAAAACCACACATTGCTGAGGTTATCGTTGCTGCCGGTAGCCCAGTACTGATTGCACTGTCCGGCGAAGCGTGTCCCTTCCTGGCCGGTATTGATCGTTGCAGCGTTGGAGCCGGTGCAACTGCCGTCGATTTGCCCTCCGGCCACGGTTACGCTCGCGTCGTTTGTGTAGAAACCTTCCAGCCGTGTGAAGTCAATGCGGACATTCGAGTAAATGTCGCCAAATCCCGCTCCGTAAGGCTGAGCAATGCCAACCTGTCCAAGCTGCGGCCAGAGATGATCGTAATGACTATCACCCCCGCCGCCGACAATGTCGGCGAGGTGGTGATAGTTGTAAACCGTGGGGATATCAAAGAAGCCATAGGCTTCAATCCAATCCGCCATCCCATCCAGACCGCCTAACTCAATGCTGCCGTGCCAGCCATCCGCTGTAGTGGCAGTTACCTTGTAGAAATATGTTCCCGCTGCGAGCGTCCCACCCGTGCTGCTCGGCGTCGGCGTAATTGTGCCCGGCGCGGTGGTTGTGGTTTGGGTCACAACATTGGTGACTGTGCCCGTTCCTCCCGCTGCACCTATGTCCGTGAACGAGTTTGTTGCGCTGAGATAGAAGACCGACTCGCCACCCGCTGTCGAGCCACGATAGATTACGTAGCCTGTCGCACCCGTGACCGCGGGCCAGCTCAGTGCGACGGAGCCGGTTGTGCCGTTGATTGTCGCGCTGACTTCAGCACTGGCCACAGACTCGTTTACACCCTTATAGCTGCCGTAGAGATACCACTCGTCGTTGCTGGCAACTCGGCTGTGGAAGATCTTGTCGTCCTGACCACTCATGCGGATGCCGTAGCCGCCAAAATTCTCTGCGTAAACGTGCTCGACTATGCCGTTCGTGGCCATGTTCAGACCAACGTTGCCCGGCCCAGCCACCTGATAGTTGGCGGTATCTCCGGCAGCATTGGTGCAGCCACCCGTTCCGCAGCCCACCAAAGTAAAGTGCTGAACATGGGTGAAGCCAACCGCGTCCGTATGGCTCTGGCCGTCTGAGCACGTCACGGTCATGCTGACGGGTGCCGTTGCAAGTTGGTGATTGTTGTATTGCGAACGCCACACCGTCCCGCCTTCTGCTTGCGGAGCGCCTTCCCAATCCGAACCGGGAGCGAGCTGAAGCTGGTCGATTGGGAAGTTTCCCTGCGGCCACTTCGCGACAGCATGCTGGACAACGCCCATCGCCAGGTCGCATGCCATCTGGTTCGACATCGCCTGCGCTGCCGCTGCTGGAGTGGGACCAAAGACGCCGCCCGCCCAGCGCGGATCGCGCGGATCGTACACGCCGGCATTCAGGTCGTCATCCCACGCCACCCGTCCGTTCGACCCGGTGACAACGACGCCCTTCTCCGCCAGCGAAACGGCGCTGCCGTCCCCCTTGCCCGCAATCACAGTCTGCGCTTGTGGTAGTTGCGCTCCGGAATGCGCGTCCACATACGCTTTCGTCGCCGCCTGCATCGGGCTCGCCGGATCGCTCGACAGGTTCAGCACCCCGCTCATCGTGCCGCCCTTCAGCTGCAGGAAGCTCCCCGATAGCGCGCTGATCGACGTGTCGACATACTGCTGCGTCACCGATTGCTGCGCCACCGCCGCCGGCACCACCCGCGCCCGCATCTGGGAGATCGTCGCCGTCGCCGCCTGCGGCACCACCCAGTACTCCTTCTCCACCGTCCCGTCATTCATGTGGTACACGACCGTGTAGTAGGTCCCCTGCGGATTCGCGCCCGCATTCGGCGCCAGCGTCATGCTCACACTGCCGTCCGCCGCAATCATCGCCGTCGTGCTGCCCGCCGCAATCGCGCTGCCGTCTGCCGCCGTAAACTCGGGCCAGCTCACCAGCATGGTTCCCTGCGCCGGCGTGCCGTCTGCCCGGTACACCACGCCCTGGACCGTCGTCGTCTGTACTGCCAGGCCGCTTCCCGGCACCAGCAGCAACAGGGCCCCCAGCAACATCCAGCCGCGTCTCGACCCGTCTTTATGCATGTTCAGCTTCGCCGCCACTCTTCGCTCCCTCGTTGCCCGCATCATTGCCGCCTGCATCACCGTTGCCTGCATCCTTGTGCCTGCATCCTTCGCAACCTGCTCTTCTGCCTTCGCGGCATCCGCTGCCGCTTCCCGCTCATCCTGCCGTCGCTTCAGCTCATCCATCAGTAGCTCGCTCAGGCTCTTGCCGTCCTCCTGCTTTGTCTTTTCCGGATCGCCATGCTTTCCGGCGATGATCTCCAGCAACATCCTGATCTTCGCTACGTCGGCCTCTTTGGCTTTCGCAATCAGCGCAGCGCAGATTCGCGGATACGCCTCCCGAAACTCGCGGTCCGTATACTCGCGGATGTCCTCGACCGGCCCCTCCTCCTTCTTCAATTCAACACTTGACGCGGTTTTCCCTGCGACCGCCTCCTGTACTGCTTCCTCTTTTTGTTCTTCTACCGCGTCCGCTGTCCCCTCGCCCTCAAGCACCGCATTCTTCTTTCCCACGTCCCCGCACGTCCAAACCAGACAAAAAACAAAAGGGCGAAGCATCCAGCGCTCCGCCCTTCTCTCTTGTCTCAACTCTTAAATCCAGAATACCAACTAGCCCATAATTAAATGGCAAGTTTTTGCTTAAATGTAACTCCCATACTTACCAGTAGTTAGCTCCCATACAGCGAACGCTCGGGGCTTGACACATTCAGTACGCGCCTGGCGTCTGCATCAGCTTCAGCCGCAAAAACACCTCGGTCAGCCGGTCCAGTGCGTCTGAGTAGCGCCGTCCCACCGTCCGGATGCTCAGCCCCGTCAGCGCAGCGGTTTCCGCCAGCGTGTACTCCTGCAGCGCAAGCCGCTTCACCAGCTCCCGCTCCGCCGCATTCAGCTTGGTCAGGCAGCGCTCGACGTCGTGTACAAAGATCACCGAGTCCTCGAACGTATACCCATTCTTGTGGGTGGCCCGCCCGCGAAACGAAAAATCTCCCAGCAGCGCCGGCACTCGCCCAATCTCCATCGAGCGATACATATATCGCCGAAGCATTCCCTCCGTGTACTTGCGATAAAAGGCCAGTTCCACCGCGGTCTGCCGCGCGGCCGCCGGCTTCGCCTGCTCCTGCTGCTGAGCAGCGCTCTTTGCCTGCACACACTGCACTACCAGGGCGGCGCTCATGCTGCACCCCCGCGTAGCGCCCGCGCGCTGTGCTTGCCCCGCGGCCGTCCGCGCCGTTCCTCCGGGGTCGCTTTTGCATGCTGTGCCAGCTTTCCCGCGCAGCAGCTTCCGTAAACATCTGCATTCTGTGTGCGAAACCAAAGGTTTCCGCACCCCTCACATACTTTCAGTTGAACGCGCAAATACTCCATCGTTTCTCCAAGGCCTGCATCAGGCTCGCCGTCGCACTCCATCTCTCAATGGAGCTGTCGCGGCAGGCTCGTTTTTCTGTTGGCTGCTCTTTCGCGTCCGCACCGGACGGCGGCAGCTTGGTTGCGGAAATGCTCTCGCATGTCCCATTTCGGACAACACGCGGAGCACCCCATGTGCGCGCAGATCGATTTCTGGTAAATGTCGCCAATTTATTGCCCCAGAGTGTTTTCGCTTCCGGGTGCATACAAAACAAACTCTCCGCTGGACTGGTTACAAGCGAAAATGCTCTCCACCAGTGCAAGAACTCTCCTGCTGCCCTAAAGGTGGTAACAGCAGTTGTCTATTTTGCCAATCACGGCTTTGCCGCTATTGCACGTGAAAGCAAGTGCGACTCTAAAGACAGAGATCGCCAGCGTCAACGATGCCGGCCGTATTAGGAGAGTGCAGCGTGGCAACCTATTCCCGAAAGCCGATTACCACAGGAACCGTCCACGGTTACGTTTCGCTGAGACAATCCTTCACTATGGCATCTTTATCTACTGGCTAACTTTCCACAATGAACTTCACCCAACTGCAAGAGCGCCTCCGCCAGGAACTCCTCCGGCGGATCGATCGAGGCAGTGTGAATGGAGCTCTCCTCGCACGTCAGACAGGATTTCAGCCCTCGCACATCTCCAATTTCCTGCGCCGCCGCAGGACACTCAGTCTCAGTGGGCTCGATCGCCTTCTCGCCGCGCAGATGCTCACCATTGCCGACCTCGTCGCGCTCGGCGATACATCGTCCCCGCCGCGTGAGGGCGTCCGGAGCACAACGCACACTACTGTTCCCGTTGTGGCACCCGCGGCCGCCATCCACGATGCCGTGCTGCCCCCGTCTGCAATTCTCGATGTCGTGCAGTTGCCGCTCGGCATCCTCGAGCACATGCGTACACGGCGCGCTACCTCACGGCGCGGATGGGTCCGCTTCGTCTCCGTCCGCGTCACGCGCCCCCAGGCCGCCGGCATGCAACCACTGCTGCCGCCCGAAACCATCGCCGTTATCGACCGCCACTACAACTCTCCGGTCAGCATATCAGCCGGCGCATCCGTCCATCTTTGCCGTGCGCGTCGGCAATGCACTCCAGTTCCGCCTCGCCGAGTTCGAAAACAATCGCCTCATCCTGCGGCCGTTGGAGCTCGAGGCCCCGGTACAGCTCCTCGTACTCGGCCCCCACGAAGCACCCTCCGACATAATCACCGGCCGCGTCTGTCTCATCCTCGCGCCCATTCCGTAGTCGCAGTCAGTTGCAATTAACAAGGCTCGGGATTTCTACCGAAGCGAAAGCGCGAAGTAACACCTTCCACACTTCGTCATCTCAACCGAAGCAGCGCAGGCGCGCAGTGAAGAAGCCTGCTGTTCCGCTCCGCCAAAAGCAACGCGACGCGTGAGCGACCAAAGGGAGCGAACCCACAACACGCGCCGCAGGCGCAATTCGCCGGACGCGCAGTCCCGCTACAGACGCATGTGCTGTCCTTCTGAGCGAAGCGAAGAACCTGCACTTCGTAAAGGTCGACACAACACCACGCGTGAGCGACCAAAGGGAGCGAACCCCACAACACGCGCCGCAGGCGCAATTGCCCGTGCGGCAAGCACCTGATAGCATCGGCTTCGGAGGACGCTCATGGAACAACCTGGGACATTATCCAGCGCTGCTCGCCGCAACGAAGACATCGCCCTCGACCTGCTCAAATTCATCGCGACCACGACCAACATCGCCCGTCCCGCCGCTGCCTCCACCGGCTTTACCGCTCCAACCGGCGCCAAGGCCGAGGACCAGGTCGCACACCTGCTCGAGCTCTACACACGCTGCCTCCAGGTCGTCGAAGGCAAGAGCGGCCGCTGATTTAAGGTGGCGAGCCCGGATCTGGCGCCTATCGGCTTCGCC
The DNA here is from genome assembly GCA_963758545.1 of uncultured Acidobacteriaceae bacterium. Taxonomy (GTDB): domain Bacteria; phylum Acidobacteriota; class Terriglobia; order Terriglobales; family Acidobacteriaceae; genus KBS-83. Next base: position 1,474,075 of record CAVWVY010000004.1, read on the forward strand.
GTCATCGGCGCCGGCGCCTTCGGCAGCAATCATCTCCGCGTCATCCATGACCTGAGCACCGCAGACCTGAGCGCCGCACCGGGCACTCCGGTGCGCCTCACGGCCATCGTCGAACACGATGCAGCGCGTGCCCACGCCCTGGAATCGGAATTCCCCGGCGTCCGCATCTTCCGCGATCTGGACGCCTGCCTCGCCTCCCGCGCCGCAGGCGACTTCGCGCTACACGCCGCATCCGTCTGCGTGCCCACCGTTGCTCACGCCGCCAGCGCCGGCGCGCTTCTCGCGTCCGGCATCGACGTGCTGATCGAAAAGCCCATCGCCGCCTCGCTCGCCGAAGCCGATCAGCTCATCGCGCTCGCAGCGCGTCTACAGCGCATCCTGCAGGTCGGCCACCTCGAGCGCTTCAATCCCGCAGTCCTCGCCGTCAAGCCCTACATCCACATGCCCATGTTCTTTGAGGCGCACCGGCTCAGCGTCTTCACCCCGCGCTCGCTCGATGTGGACGTCATCCTCGACCTCATGATTCACGACCTCGACATCGTGCTCACGCCTCGTCGAATCGCCCGTCCACTCGCTCCAGGCCGTCGGGCTTCCCGTACTCTCGCGCAAGGTCGATATCGCCAACGTTCGCATCGAGTTCGCTTCCGGATGCGTCGCCAACTTCACCGCCAGCCGCGTCAGCACCGAGCGCGTCCGCAAACTGCGCTTCTTCCAGCCGCATCAATACGTCTCGATCGATTACGCCCGCCAGGACCTGCTCTTCATCGACGTAAAGCCACAAGCCGCTTCGGATGCTGCTCCGCCAGACCCCGCCCGCATCCTCAGCGGCCTCGCTCTCTCCAAGCCCGCCGTCACCCCCGGCGAGCCGCTGCGTCTCGAAATCGAATCCTTCCTCGAAAGCGTCCGCACCCGCCAGCCAGCCGGCCGTCACCGGCGAGCAAGGGCGCGCCGCATTCGCACTCGCACTCGACATCAACGCCGCCATCCGGGAACACGCCACCCGAGCCCACCTCGACCGCTTCGTCTAATCTCGCAGCTCTCTCGTCATCCCGACCGGGGCTTCACAACCAAGATTTCGTCATCCGACCGGAGCGAAGCGGAGGGATCTGCTGTTCCACTCGCGCTGCAACACGCCGGGTGCCCCATCCTGAGCAAAGCGAAGGGTAGGATACCCGAGTGGTGTGCACAAAGTGACGATGCACCGCTTAGGCCGAAGGCCGCTAAGCGCTTCTTGGCCGACCGGTGTTGCTAGCTGACTCGCCGACTCGCTTCACTGCAACGTCTGCACTTTGTAGTCGGCAGGAATCTTCAGCGCAAACTGTTCGTCGCCCAGCGGCTGATTGAGCACAACCTTTTGCACCGTGATCGTGATGCGGTACGCCTCGCGCGGCCGCTCGATCACGATCGAGCTCGGCATCCGCGCCGCGCCAAACTGCTTGTACGGCCCGTATTCCACGTGCGTTTCCACGCTGCCGTCCTCGCCATAGATGTCCTGTCCGATCGGCAGCAGCGTCAGCCGGCTGAAGCGGATCACGCGCGTCGGCTTGATCACGTGCACCTTCAGGCCATCCGTTTCGTGCGGATCTTCCTCGCCAATGTGCAGGTCGTACTCCGGCGTCTCCACCAGCTTCTTGCCCTCTCGGTGCGTCTCGGATGTCGTCGTCGGATAGACCAGCCGGTCCGGCGTGATCGACTTGACCAGCATCGAATCCAGAAAAATATCCGGCCGCAGATTTTCGAGCGCATTCGTCGAAGGTTTCGAGACCGTATTGCTGCCGACAATCGCCCGGCTCTTCGGCGGAATCACCAGCTTGAACGTCTTTCCGTCGCTCGCCAGGTCAAAGGCATGGGTCCGCACCACGGGCAGCAGCGCCAGCACCCGCAGCATCGCCGGCTTGCGCAGCAGTATGTATCCGTGGAACGGCGTAATGTCGGTCTGCTTCCCTTGCCGCGCGCCGCCCGTCGTCGCCTGGAAGTCCACCGTCGCCGTCAGGCTCGTGATCGCGTCATAGCGGTCATTCACGCCATTGACGAGTTGGGCAACGCTTGCATCCATCGGAGGACCCGCAAGCGTGGTTTTTTCCACTTTATGGGTGTGCCAGAGGCAGCCGCTGAGACACGGCAACACTGCCAGTAATCCGACACTCCACCATCGTCTTTGCATCACGGGTCTAGAGCAGTTCTCCTGCAGGGATCGGCTCTGAACGAAGGTTCTTGTGACCTTTCATTCAGGAAAGGCCACGCCGGGCATATCTCACCGCGTCACCGGTTCGGGAGAAAGGCTCCGATCAGGCCAGCAAACCTTAAGTATAGCTGGCCTAGGGGGTCGCCCCGCCCGCGCGCTGTGCCTGGCGATATGCCGCAACATTGCGCTGGTGCTCTTCGAGCGTCTTCGCAAAGCGGGAATGCCCGCTCGCCGCAGGATCGGCAACGAAATAGAGGTACTCCGTTGCGGCAGGATGTAAGGCCGCCTTCAGCGATGCCGCGCCCGGGCTGCAGATCGGCCCCGGCGGCAGCCCCGCGTGACGATAGGTGTTGTAAGCGGAATCGCGCTGCAGATCAGATTGATAGATGGTTCCGCGGTACCGGTTCTCCAGCATCGCTGCATAAATCACCGTCGGATCGGTCATCAGCGGCATATTGTCGCGCAGACGGTTCTCCATCACGCTCGCCACCAGCGGCCTGTCGCTCGCCACCGGCGTCTCCTTCTCCACCAGCGACGCCAGCGTCACCGTCCGGTGCATATCCCCCGTCAGTCCGATCTGCGCCGCTTCCTGTCGGAAGCGCTTCACCATCGCATGCAGCATCGTCATCGGCGTGTCGCTACGCTGGAAGCGATACGTGTCGGGATAGAGATAGCCCTCCAGGCTCGTCGCCGCCGGATCGAGATCATGGATCAAAGCGGTGTCTTTGTGCGCGGCGGTCAGAAAATCATCCCGCGTCGCCAGTTGCGCCGCTTCCACTACGTTCGCGATATCAAAGAGGTTGTAACCCTCTGGCACGGTTACCACGCGGTAGTACACATCACCGCGCCGCAACCGGTCGTATACCGCGAACACGCTCGCTGGATGATCAAAGCGATACTCGCCCGCCTTCAGCGTGCCATGCTTCAGCATCCGCGCCACATCAAAGGCATAACGGCTGCGAATGATTCCGCGCTCTTCAAGCTGCCGCCCCATCTCCTTCGACGAAGTGCCCGGCGCAATCTCGACAAAGGTTTCCAGGTGCGGCCCGCGCGGGCGCAAAGAGAAACCACGCGCCAGCGCCCAGCACCAGCAGCAGCAAGAGGAGCAGCAGAAAGCGACGCAAACAGAGATCCCTTCGCGGGTCAATCGAGCATTACCTTTCATTTTAGTCTTCGCCACGACCGCCCCTCGCTATCATCAAAGCGTGTCGGACGTGCCACTTTCCGGTCATCCCGAACCGTGTGCCGGGGTGCCCCATCCTGAGCGAAGCGAAGGGTGGGATGCCACAACCGCCTGCATCCACCCGCATCACCGCCGCTTCTGTCTGATCCGTGGGTGGAGAACCCAGCCATTCGTGGCTGACTCGCCGACTCGCTGACTCGCTTGGTTTCCAGCCCGCATGCCGGGCAGCTGCCGTCGCTATGATGAGCAGGATGCGCACACTCTCCCAGCCCTGGCTCGGCCTCGACGTCGGCACCCGCCGCATCGGTGTCGCGCTCTCCAACGCCCTGGGCATCGCGCAGCCGCTGCTCACCATCGAACGCACCCAGCCCCGCCGCGACCAGCGCTCCATCCTTCGCCTCGCCCGCCGCCATAGCTGCGTCGGCATCGTCGTCGGCAACCCGCTGCACCTCTCCGGAGACGCAGTCCCCAAACCGAGCGCGTCCACCGCTTTGTCGACGAGCTCAAGGCCCTCATCGCGGAATCGCCTGGCACCAAATCCGAGCTCTCCCCATCCATCTCTGGGACGAGCGCCTCTCCACCGCTGAGGCCCATGCCGCCCTCCAGGCTGCCGGTCACGATCCGGCACACCGCGACACCCGCCGCCATAAGGTCGACCAGCTCGCCGCCGCCATCATCCTGCAGGGCTGGCTGGACGCACAAAGCGGGGCCGTAACCCTCCTGCCGCCCGATGCCTGACCCTGTTGTCGGGCTTGTATAATAGGCTTTTGGCGGATACAGGATCCCTGCCGTTCCTTGCGGCTTGTGTTTTTCCCAGGCCGTCACGGATATTTCCATGCCTGAACACATCAAGAAAAAACTGGAAGAAGAGATTCGGCAGATGGAGCATGAGCTCCAGCATGAGCTGCCGCAGGAGATCAAGAAGGCCGCTGCGCTCGGCGACCTCAGCGAGAACGCCGAGTACCACATGGCCAAGCAGCGCCAGGAGTTCGTCAACGCGCGCCTCGGTCAGCTCAAAAAGCGCATGGCGGAACTCTCCCTGGTAAATCTCGCCAACATCCCCCATGATCGCGTCGCTTTTGGTTCCACCGTCCGCGTCTTCGACACGACAAAGGACGAGGAGCTGGAGTACAAACTCGTCATGTCGGAGGAATCCGACGTGAACAAGGGCCTCATCTCCACCACCTCTCCCATCGGCCGCTCACTGATCGGCAAGCAGGTGGGAGACATGGTCACCGTGGTCACGCCCAACGGCAAGCGCGAGCTGGAAGTGCTGAAGCTCACCACCATCCACGACGAAGCCGCACAGGGCGAACCGAAGTAGCTGTGGAGGATCATTCCTCGATGACCGCTGGAGGCGCATCGACCGATCGGGCAGAAGGCAGGAACGGCGGCGCCCCTGCTCGGCAGGCGACCCGCATGATCCAGGAAGGCGGAGCCTATGACGTGGACTAGCGCCTTCGGCCGCGGCTGCGGCGTCATCCTCCAGGCCATCGTCAATGGCCTCGCCCTCACCCGCATCTCGCCCAACGTTCTCACCTTCATCGGGCTGGTCATCAATACCGCCGCCGCCATCTTCTTCGGCTTCGCCAACAGCCACAACTACATCCGCTTCTTCCTCTACGCCGGCCTGGTCATCATCGGCGCCGGCATCTTCGATATGGTCGACGGCCGCGTCGCCCGCCAGACCGATCAGGTCACCGTCTTTGGCGCCTTCTTCGACTCCGTCATCGACCGCTACTCCGACGTCGTCCTCTTCTTCGGCCTGCTCGTCTTCTACGCCCGCGGCAACCGCTTCTTCTACGTCGTGCTCGTCGCCTTCGTCATGATCACGTCGCTGATGGTCAGCTACACCCGCGCCCGGTCGGAGGCCCTCATCGGCTCCTGCAAGGTCGGCTTCATGGAGCGCCCGGAGCGCGTCGTGCTCATCATCCTCGGCGCCCTCTTCGAGCGCTGGGGCGTCATGGCGCCCGTCCTCTGGGTGCTCGCCGTGCTCTCCACCATCACCGTCATCCACCGCATCTCCTACACCTACACCATGGCAAAGGGCCTGGCGCTCGACGCTCGCGGCGCCGCCACACGCGCCGGCCTTGATCCAAACTCGGCGCCCAACCCCGTGCCCATCCGGCCAGCCTCAGGGCCAGGCCCCGTCTCCGGCACCGCCTCCGTCAGCGCAGCCGACCCCGAGTTCGTTTCCGCCCCCAACGCCCCCCGCGCCTGAACCTAAAAGCCTGACCACCCTCCGGGCGCCCACCCTGAACGTGAGAGTTCTATAGGGAATTGTCCGTCTGCTCGATAGGATCCTCATCCGTAGCCAACGCCCGACGCGGAAAATGAATACGATCACGTTTGCGCTCGGAGCAGGTACAGCACCCTGTAACGGAGTGATCAAGGAGACTATTACAATCATGTGACCGTCCGCGGCAGCCCGGGCTGTTAGTCTTAAATCAGCGTTGTGGACGTTCTGGCGCTACAAAGAGGCCATTCTTGGCCGCTCCTCACCCCCGTAAATTCCTTCGAGAACAGAATGACAATGGGAGACATGACTCTAAATGCCCTGTCTGTCATGGAACACGTTCGGAACGAAGTTAGTGCTGCGATAAGCAGTCGTTGTAACGTCTTGCACCCGTAGCCACCCGCTTCGGACGAGCCACTTCCAAGTTGTCTCAGGTAACACGAGGAGCTCTCCATGATGAGCAGTCTCAGTGCACCCATTCTTGGCACGGATGAGTTTTCGCCAGATGCAAATACCATAACTTTCCTGGCCTTTAGGTTGTGGGAAGAGCGAGGAAGACCGATTGGCTCCCCTGAAGAAGACTGGTTCAGAGCCATATGTCAGATCAAACATAATCGGACACCTGGTTCAGTTCTTTAGTTTCCAAGCACGCCTAAGGAGGTTTTTATGGCGAGTGCAACAATTTTGTTAGTTGATGACGACGAAGCTCTGCGTCATACGTTGGCTGCCGTCCTCCAAGAACACGGCTTTCGCGTAACAACCGCAGGCGGCGTGCCCGAGGCTCTGAAACTCATCAGTGCGGGAAGCTACGACGTACTACTGAGTGATCTCCATATGCCCGGAAAGGGAGATGGTCTCACGGTCGTGAGCGCAATGCGCCACGCGAATCCTAACGCCGTGACCATGCTATTCAGTGCCTTCCCCGAGATGGACGCGGCCGCTCAGGCCATCCTGCTTCAGGCAGATCAGATCCTGGTAAAGCCGATGAATATTCCTGCGCTGATCGAAGCGATCGAGCAGAGGCTCGCGATTGGCCCTCCTCCGTCGCGCGTGATCCAGAGCGTGGCGACGATCCTCGAATACTCCGTCCAAAGTACCGTCGACGCTTGGTTTGAGCGCGTCGAAAAGGACCCCAAGGTCACCACCATTGCAATGAGCCAGGAGCAGCGTGTTGGTCATCTTCCCAGAATTCTGATTGATCTGGTCAATCGTCTTCGGTCGTTCAATTCTTTAGGAACTAGAGAACTGGTATCCGTCGCGGCGCAACAGCACGGGCGACTTCGGCGACAACAGGGATATTCGGCTGCAATGATGATCGAGGAATCAAGGATGTTGCAGGTCAGTATCTTTGAAACCTTGCAAAAAAATCTGGCGAGCATCGATTTCAGCATTCTTTTGAATGGCGTCATGACAATCGCAGATGAAGTAGACTCACAACTTAGCCAGGCGATGGACAGTTACATGGAGGAGTCCCTTCTCGAAGCCACGCTCGCTTAGCGGGATGGCTGCCTGGAAAATCATGCGCGAACCGTCGCATGAATGGTACGAGTTACCCCCAAACGCCCCCACGCGTGACGATCTCGCAGGATCATCGCAATCAGCGCGCCGTATCACTTGTGCCAATCCATTCCCGCACCCGTTCCGCAATCCCATCCCGGGTAGCGCGAAAAACCCTAATCCGCTCCTCATGCGACCCTTCCGCCGTCGCCGGATCCTCGATCGGCCAGTGCTCGTGGATCGAAGGCCCGGGAAAGATTGGGCAGCTATCCCGCGCCCGGTCGCAAACCGTGATGACGTAAGCGAAGTGCCGGCCGAGCAGCGTGGATACGTCTTTGGAAAATTGCCGCGAGATATCCACGCCAACTTCCCGCATCGCTTCAATCGCCAGCGGATGCACCACGCCCGGCTTCAGGCCGGCACTGAACGCCTCGAAACGTCCACCGCCAAGATGCCGCAGCCATCCTTCGGCCATCTGGCTGCGGCAGGAGTTCCCAGTGCACAAAAAAAGAACGTCAGGCATGGCTTTCCACTTCGGATGGAGCGCAGCACCCCGGACCGCAGCAGGATTTCGCTTGCGGCTTCACCGCATACACCTTTACGCTCGCCGCGGCAGCGTTCACGTCGTAAGTCGATAGCAGCGCAGTCAAATCCTGATGCAAAGTTTTCGAAGCGTCCGGTGAGCAGCACGAATAGCTGCCGCTCACCATCCCCGGCGAGCAGCATCCCGACTGGCCCTCGACCTTCGCATACGCGTTGAGGTCAGAGCCGCTGTCCACAATCTCGACAAATGCAAAGCCGGCTTCGAGCAGCCCCGTGCGATAGTCGTCGATACGGCTAGCGCCCGCAATGCAGCCAACATAAGCGGCCAGACTCTTCGAGATCGCCTCGGGCAGGTCGCCCTTCAGCGCGATATCGCTGATCGCGAGACGCCCGCCCGGCTTGAGCACGCGAAATATCTCGCGGAACACCGCAGGCTTGTCCGGCGCCAGGTTCAGGACGCAGTTGCTGATCACGCAGTCCGCCGACGCATCTGGAAGCGGCAGGCGGTCGATAGTAGCCAGGTGAAACTCGACATTCGTGTACCCGCCCGCTGCAGCATTCGCTCGGGCGCGTTCAATCATCTCCGGCGTCATGTCAATGCCGATAGCGCGCCCCGTCGGTCCGACCTGCTGCGCAGAGAGAAATACATCCAGCCCTCCGCCCGATCCCAGATCAACGACCACTTCGCCCGGCCTCAGGTGCGCAGTGGCCGTCGGATTGCCGCACGACAACCCCATGTTGGCCGCCGCGGGAATCGAGGTAAGCTCTTCCGCTGAATAGCCGAATGCCTCGGCCACAGCCCGGACGCCCTCGTGATCGCTGGAGAGCGTGCTTTCGGCAACAGCGCCGTACTTTGCTTTCACAGAATCGAGCAGCGGTTCAGACATGATCATTTCTCCTGACATATACGTTATGGCGAATGTATTCGCTCATGTACATATCTGTCAATCCGCATATAATGGTCCTGTGATGTCCGCAAGATCTTCCTTTACGATGGAGCGCTTCTTCCAGGCGCTCGGCGACCGCACTCGGCTCCGCCTGCTCAACCTGATGGGCGGCCAGGAGCTCTGCGTCTGTTATTTCGTCCAGGTGCTCCAGCAGCCGCAGCCCAAGATCTCGCGGCACCTCGCGTATCTGCGCCGTGCCGGCTTGGTCGCCGCGCGGCGCGAAGGCAAGTGGATGCACTACCGCATCGTGACCCCGCCCAACACCGGAGCCGCGCAAATCCTCCACCAGACGCTCGCATCCCTGAAGGCCGACAAAGCAATGCAGAAGGACCGCACCTTGCTGGCCAAGGCATGCTGCATGCCGGCAAAGTTCGCCGCGTTGGAAGGCGCGCCGCTGCCGACCCCCATGGATACGGCCGCGTGCGAAGTGTGCTGAGGCCTCCGCGCCGTCCGCGCCTGCTTTATAGAAGCTCGCTCTGGATGAGCGCCTCAATTCTGTTCCACACACGGGGATCGTTCTCGATCTCAATATGCGGCTTCATGAAGGTTCGCGCAAACCACGGGTAGCCGGCGCATGACACTGGATTTTCTTTGTAGGCCGACTCGAAGTTTCCCAGGATCGGCGTCTGCCTGGAGTCCACTGCTTCGATGTGGCTCCGCCCATGCAGCAGGCCATCGGTCTGATAAAAGTTGATCGCCTGCCGCACATTGGGCGGAATCTGCCCGTCGTGCTCGTCCAGCTTTTCCACGCTGTCCACTTGAATGGTCAGCAGCACGGGGATATTCAGCGCATTCAGCCGCCGCGCAAGCGTGATGGTTTCCGACGCTCCCCAGCTATGACCGTAGATGACGATGCGGGCGGCGCTCTTCTCCGCGGCGCTCAGGCAGCCATCTTTGTCTTTGTCCAGAAGACCAAGCACGGTTTCCAGCGCGGCGTGACCGTCGCGATTTGCAAACATCGCTGCATGCAGCGTAAGCGGATAGCGCTGCTGCAAATCTTTGGCCATCACCGCTTCCCGGTGAACCAGATTGTTCGCCCGCACATTTCCGCCCATGAAGCCGATGACAATCAGCTTCCGGGAGGCGTGAGCGGCGATTGCATCCATGTTCGGCACGCCGGAATGCGCAATGATTTCTGAGCCAATCGGGGACTTTGGCAGGGGGCATGCGGGCAGCATCGTTTTCGCGTTCGCGACGGAGCAGAGCGCCGGCACCAGCAGCCATGCGGACAGAATGTTGCGGAAACACGCTCGGCGAAGACTTCGGAGGAGGCAGAAGGACAACGTATTCTGGACGATTTCGCTCAAGGCCGGCCCGGCAAAATGCGCTCCGGGATCATGGGACCACTCTACGCCTCAACCACCTCGCATCGCTGGTTACCGCATCAGTAAAGCCCCGGAGGACAATATCCCGCCGGCGTTACGATCGCCTGCTTTCACCCACCATGTCGCTCGTCATGCTCACCACTGTCTTTGCCGGGTTTGCGCCCAACTATTTTCTTGCCGGCATGGCCCGGGCGGCATCTGGCCAGCCCCCATTCTTGACGTCCACGGCGATTGTGGGGATGAAGCAGGCTCAGGAGTTATCGTCAGTCGAGAGTGAGGCGATGAGCTTATCGGCTTCCTGCATCGATCCGTCAATCGACTGCACCAGGTCGGTGACGTCGTTGCCGATCGAAACGGATGTTCCCTTCAACGATCCGATCGCGCGTGCATTGAGGTTGTGCTTCAGGAACAGCACCTGATCGTGAAACGCGCCGAGAACCGGCGTCAGGCGATCTTCCGTCTGGCGCATGGAGCGCATATAGGCCGCCTGTCGCACGCGCGCATTGCGCAGCATGGTAGTGCTCTGCGCCTTCAGCTTCGCGTTGTGCATGGAATTGATCTCGCCCTGCCACTCTTTGAAGAGATCGCCGGAAACCTGATCGATGGACTGGATGCGATTGTGTAATTTGTTGGCCTGATCGGCCGCCTTCTCATACTCCGAATTCAACCGCTTGTAAGACTTCTCCAACGATCCGCCCTGAAATCCAGTGAGCGCCTGAAAGGATTCCATCGTGGTCTGAATCTGCTCTTTGGTCTCCTGCTGGTCCTTCTTCGCATCCTTCACACGGGAGACAAGAATGTCGCGCTTCTCTTTGCCCAGCTTGCGCATTGCTGTGTAGTAGGTGCTCGTGCAGCCGGTGGTGGAAGCCAGTGGCAGCAATGCGAACGCGAACATCAAGACAAAAGCAACGGAAGCACGCGTCGCGGCGATGCGGCGGGTGAGCAGAAATATCAGGGCCATCGGCGGCGGTCCTCTGCGGCGAGTGTATCGCCTGAGTGAGTGGATGAAGACGATCTCGTGCGCGATCGCGACAAACGAGGCTACTCCGTTTACTGCCGGGTCGTGGCGAGGGAGGCAAGGAACGTATCGACGGCGAGGTTGGCCCAGGCCTTTCGCTGCGCCGGCGTCCTGGCGAATGTAGACGGCAGACCGAGCCAGGTGCGCAGGGTCGCTCCGCTGACCAGCAGCCCGAGCAGGACTTCAACCGCCTGCTCCGGATCGCCGCATTGGATGTTGCCGAGTTTCTGTTGCGCACGAAGATAGTTCGCTAGCATCGCGCGCGTTCTGCCCGGACCGCGCTCCCAGAAGATCTCAGCGAGTTCGGGGAATTCCATGCACTCCGCGATGACGAGGCGATGCACGCCGCGCGCATCTTCGGAGAGGATAAGCTCGAGCAGCGACGATCCGCAGTGCACCAGCGTCTCGCGCACGCTTCTGCCCTCGCCCAGTGGCCCGATGGTTTCAAACAGACGCGAGGCTTTGCGCTCCACCAGCGCGGCGAAGAGCTCTGCCTTGCTCGGATAGCGCGCATATAGCGTTTGCTTGGACGCGCCGGCGCGTCGGGCGATCTCGCTCATGCTGGCGCCTTTGAAGCCTTGCTCCAGAAAGACTTCGGTTGCAACGTCGAGCAGGCGGGCCGCGCGCGCGGCCACTTCATCCGCGGGTGGGCGGCCGCGAACGGACTTCCGCTTACGCGGAGCCGCCATTCGAGTTGCCTGACGTTTCATAAATCCAGCATAGCGAATGTGACAAACCTCCGGTTCGGGGACTTGATTTAATGTACCGAGTGGTACTATTTTGTCGTTATGGCGACCATGGTCCAGCAGCCGAGCAAACAAGCAGTATGGAAGCCGCACCACAATCCATGGGCCATTGCGCTCACCGTCACGCTGGCCACCTTCATGGAAGTACTGGACACCTCCATCGCCAACGTCTCGCTGCCGCATATCGCGGGATCGCTCGCCGCCAGCCAGGATGAGGCCACCTGGGTCATCAGTTGCTATCTGGTGGCGAACGCGGTGATTCTGCCCATCAGCGGCTACCTCGCGACGCTGATCGGGCGCAAGCGCTTCTACATGACCTGCGTCGCGATGTTCGGTGCCAGCTCGCTCCTGTGCGGTCTCGCCCCCTCGCTGGGCATGCTCCTCTTCTTCCGCGTGCTGCAGGGCCTCGGCGGCGGTGGCCTCGCAACCTCCGAACAGGCAATCCTCGCCGATACATTCGAGCCAAAGAAGCGCGGCCAGGCCTTTGCACTTTATGGTCTCGCCGTCGTCACTGCGCCTGCCATCGGGCCGCTGGTCGGCGGATGGATCACAGACAACTACCAGTGGCGCTGGATCTTTTTCATCAACGTGCCGGTCGCGCTCATCTCCATGTACCTCACTAATCGCGTGGTGGAAGACCCGCCCCACCTGGTCGAAGCGGTAAAAAGGGCGCGCGCAGGCCTGGTCAAAATCGACTACACCGGTTTCTTCTTCACCGCGGTCGGCTTCGGCTGCCTGGAGGTAGTGCTCGACAAGGGCCAGGAAGATGACTGGTTCGGCTCCCACTTCATCACCACCTTCACCATCATCTGCATCGCCAGCATCGCAGCGCTCATCGTGTGGGAGCTGTGGCAGATCCGGCAGGGTCGCAAGCCGGTGATCGAGCTGCGGCTCTTCCGCAGCCGCACCTTCGCGCTCTCCTTCCTCATGATGTTCATCCTCGGCATCGCCCTCTACGGCACCACCATCCTGATTCCGCAGATGCTGCAGACCATCATGGGCTACACCGCGCTCAACGCCGGCAAAACGCTCTCCCTCGGCGGCATCGCCACGCTAATCTGTATGCCCATCGTCGGCATACTGATTGCCCGCGTAGACGCGCGCTACCTGCTGGCCTTCGGTTTCACCATTACGTCACTCGCACTGTTTCACATGACGACGATTCACCTCTCCATGAGCCTCGGCTACACCGCGTGGCTGCGCTTCTTCCAGGCCTGCGGGCTGGGCTTCCTCTTCATTCCCATCCAGACGCTCTCCTACGTGGGTGTCCCGATGGAGAACAACAACGATGTCTCCGGCCTCACCAACCTCGCGCGCAACATGGGTGGATCGGTGGGCACCGCCATTGTGTCGACCATGCTGGCCCGGCAGGCGCAGCGCCACCAGTCCTATCTGGGTGCCCACATCACCGGCGGGGCCGAGCCTTACCTTCGGGCGACCACGCAGATGGGCCACCAACTTGTCACCGGCGGCTTTTCCATCCCGGGCGCGCAATCGGCAGCCATGTTCCGGCTGTACGAGCAATTGCAGCGGCAGGCTGCCATGCTCTCCTACATCGACATCATTCGCTTCTTCGCCATCGCCGCCCTCTTCATGGTTCCGCTGCCGTTCATCATGCGGAAGTCGAGCGGCGGAGCAGCAATGCACTAGAGGATCCTATGCATTTGACTGACGAACAGCTGGTAGATGCGGCGCGTGCCGGCGAGCAGGGCGCGTTCTCCGAATTGTTCACCCGGCACCATGGACGCCTGCTGAAGCTGGCATTGCACCACCGGCTGACCGCGCAGGATGCCGAAGATGCTGTGCAGCAGACCATGCTGAAGGCATGGCAGGGGCTCGCCGGCTTCCGCGGGGAGTCGCGCTTTGCCACCTGGATCACGCGCGTGCTGATGAACGAGGTCTTCCAGTCGCGGCGCAAGCGAACCCGGATGCGCCTCGAAGAGATGGCAGATACAAGCACGCTCACTGCGGTGCTGGAGGCGGGCAGCACCCGCTCACGCCGGCCGATCTCGCAGGAACAGCGCCTGTTGCTGATGGAGCGGAACCGGGTGGTGCATGCGGCGCTCCGCTCGCTGCCGGAGTCGCTGCGCTCCGTGCTGCGGATGCAGTTCTTCGACGAGCGCTCGCTCGAAGAGATCGCCGCTCAGATGGAGCGTCCGGTGGCGACGGTAAAATCCCGCCGGCATCGTGCCCGCCTGGAGTTGCGCAAGCGCTTCGCCGAGCGCCTCCGAGCCACAGACCTGTCGATGGCCTTCCAGTAGTCCCTCTGGAATTCGATACCCTGAGCGTCGCCCGAAACGGCAGCGGGAGAACCAAAATGAAAGAAGGGAATCGCTGCACAAATCAGCGATTCCCCTTTCTGCTACTGGGTCCTACCGCGTTGACTTGCAGCATCGGAACAAAGACCGAGAGTCGATATCTCAATCCCAACATTGGAGTTGGATATGCCTACCCCGGTTTGAACCACCACCGGCTGGTCGTATCCAGACTGGTATGGCGCAGTCACCTTGATCGAGGTATCGTTCACAGAACTGTATTGATTGGCGGATAAAGGGGTACCGTCAATCAGAACGGCGCTCACCAGCGATGGATACAGCCCACTGCCGCTGACGGTGAAGTTGTTGCCGGCGTTGACGCACGTCGGATTCACGCTCGATACCACCGGGTCTTGTAGCGTGAAAGTGGAACCGAACGGCAGCGGAACGGTTGAGGTCAGGTTTGCAACAAGAGCGGGCCCGCCGTTGAACTCCATGGACGCATTTACGGCAAACGTCAGGTTCTGAGTATTCGCCGCGTAATTGGAAAAAGGCACCTGCCAGATCCACTGGTTGTAAAAGCTTGCCAGATTATCGCTCTCAACGTTGGAGAGCGTGTAGGCCCATTGTGTTTTGCCTTGACCAGGATCGCCCTCGTTCTTTATCAGGGTGCTGGGGCAGGTGATGGTCGTGGAATTTGTCACACTGACGCCGCCCGTCAAAGCAGCATCCAGGCCCTGCACGCCTGACCAGCCGGCGCTACCACCAATGTTCCAGGTTACTCCGCTGGTTGTTGAGTCCGAACACTGTGTCGTTTGCGGACTCGGCTGGATCAGCTGGGCGGGCTGATTGAATGAGGTTATCGCACTCTGCACCCCGTCAAACACCAGAGGGAAGATGGGTTCCTCGACGTTCTTGTAATCGACTTCTTGGAAAACGTAGTAGAAGTCGGATTGATTGAGGAATGAGCGCACCGCCCATACCGAATCGACGATATGGACGGTATCCCCGCTTTGCGTCTTGGCGGTCGCATGCGAGCTGTAGGAGTTGGCGATCTTTTGCAGATCGTTGGAAGGGTTCGCTCCCGTGAGCCGCGGAACAACCGCTGTCGCCGAAAATTCCCGGCTCAGCAACTGCGTCGACCAATCGTCCAGCGACTTGGGAATCTCGTCGAAGCTACCGACGCTGTAATCATAGCCCTTGGTTCCAGGCCGCTGCGCGGTTCGGAAGGTAATTAGCGGCAATTTTATGTCTGCCGTCGGCGCTGATTTGCTTCCCCGCTCCGTCGCTGCGTTGGGATGATGGAGGAATACCCGCAATTGCTCAGCCTGGGCTTCCGTGGCCTCCGTCACCGCCACCGTCTCGCCCGCAGCGCGGACCCGCTTCGCCAGCTTCAGAAGTTTTTCGTTTCCTAGATCCGCGGAGCCTAAAATGAGCGGCCCGGGCGAACTGTGCGTCCGGCCCGTCTCCTCATCTCGGGCTGGCTCGAGATTGTAGATCTGCCGCAGCGAACGGAGCACACCAGCGTCGGCCGAAGGTCCAAAGTGAAGAGTTCCCATGCCATACGGGACAACTACGCGATCCCGGCCCGTGCCCCCAATCAGCGCCGGCCGCCCCGTGCCTGCAATCAGCACGTCATCGCCTGCGCCCGCCAGCAACGTGTCGGCGCCCGAACCTCCCTGCAGGCAATCGTCGCCGTCTCCGCCATCGAACAACACCGGCAGGGCCACATTCCGCTTTGCGATCAGGACATCATCGCCGCCGTTGCCTCGCATAGTGATACCGGTGACCGGACCGAAACGGCCCAGCTGCTTATCGTTCCACGTCACATAGACCAGGTTGTTATCAGCCCCCGAGCTGATCACTATGTGGTCGGGATCATTCGTCCCTTCGATCACCAATGTGTGATTGGAAATCTTGATCCGCTTCAGCAGATCATTCTTTCCGTTGCTGCTCCGCACATTCACCGGTGTCGACGGACATTGCTTCTCGCTTGCCGCGCTGTCGAGCCAGCTCTTGGCTGGGTGGGTGTTTGGGTGCTCCGCGAACCCTACATTCCACGATGTGAGCAGAAGTGCAGCGACAATCGACGACAGTCCTCTGGCACAAGTACGGTGCATAATCGGTCCCCCCTTTTTAAATACAGATCGTCAATCCCGGATTACTCTCTGCAGTTGAGTCGACGGTCACGAAGCTACACAGGGATGGACCCAAGGGGGAGCTGAGGTCTCCGGCGGCGATACCTGTAAATGTCCCGAACGTTCCAGGAGACAAGCTAATGGGCAACATTTGTTACGTCAATGAGCACGTTGGTCACCGTTCCGATTTGGACCATGAAGGATCTCGCCACATCGATGCCCGGTGCCATACGAAATGTAAGTTGGATGGATCACGCCTCAGATCTCCCTGGACAGCGGCTGTTGCGAATGGAGCGAAACTGCCTGGTGCAACTGAAAACGGATGAGGGATCTGCTGTATCACTCGTTTTCTTTCAATCCGTCCGGCAGGAGTACATTGGCGGAACAGGAACTCCGGAGGAGAAAAACGGAATGAAGCGACGCATCGCGCCGTGGGCGTGCGCACTGGGAATGCTCACCGCATGGCCGGCATTGGGCCAGCAACAGGCCCCGCCACCAGTTTCGACAACGGCACAGACGGCCGTCTCGCATAATTCCAGCTATATCGAGCCCAACGGCACCGCGCACGTGGGCCGCATCGTGCCCGTTCCGCAGTCGCTCAGCCCGCAGGCGCAGGCAACGCTGCGTCATCCTGCGACGGATGCAAATACCGATATCCCACTGGCGCAGCGGCGCGCAGGTACCGATGCCTACACGGCGCGCGCAGAAAAACAGTGGCGCAAAATCTGTCCGGTAACCGTCGCCAGCGACACCCTCGCCGGCGTTCCGGTACGGCGGATCACGCCACTGCACGTGCCCAAAACAAATGCGGAGAAGGTTCTGCTGGACCTCCACGGTGGCGGCTTCGATTCCGACTCGGGCAGCTACACGGAATCGATTCCCATCGCGTATTACGCCCGCGTTCCCGTGGTCGCCGCGCTCTATCGCCTGGCGCCGGAGCATCCCTTCCCGGCAGCGGTGGACGATGCAGTGGCGGTCTATCGCGAGCTGCTCAAGACCCACAAGCCGGACGAGATCGCAATCTACGGCACCTCGGCGGGCGCCATTCTCACCGGCGAAGTCGCCGTCAGGCTCAAGCAATTATCGCTGCCCGAACCCGCAGCCCTGGGCATCTTCAGCGGCTTTGGAGACTTTGCGCGGCCGGGCGACTCGATTCATCTTTATGCCCTGGGTGGATTCAGCGGTTATCTGGCAACACCCAGCGACGAAAAGCCGCTCTCGCCGTACGTCGGCAGCACCGATCCCAAAGACCCCGTGCTTTCGCCGATCTACGCCGACCTGAAGGGTATGCCGCCGACGCTGTTTGTGACCAGCGGGCGCGATCTGCTGCTCAGCGGCACCACGGATCTCCATCGCGCCTTCCTGCGCGCCGGCGATGACGCGCGTTTGATGGTCTTCGACGGCCTCCCGCACGCCTTCTGGTACAACCCGGAGTTGCCCGAGTCCATGGAGGCAAACCACGCCATGGCGAAGTTCCTGGCGGGGCATCTCAAGTAATATTCCGTGTCATGCCGAAAAAACTGCATACTCTTTTCTCGCCCATGCGTAATACAGAGTGAAGGTCGCAATCAAACTCCGGCACGGTCGCCGGGCCACGGGTGGCCACCTGCAACGATCGCATGAAAGCTTTCGCCTGCTCCTGCGTCAGCACCAGTCGATGGTGTTCAGCATTGCCCGCCGCATCGTTCGCGACCCGTCGCTGGCCGAGGAGGTGGCGCAGGATGTCTTCTTCCAGTTGTACGGCGAGCTGCCCTCGCTCGCATCTGAAGAACATGTGGTCCATTGGCTGCGCCGGGCCACCGTGCATCGCGCCATCGACGAAGCCCGCCGCCGGCTCAGGCGGCCACAGGATCACGCCGCGATCAGCTTCGCGGAACCGGGCGTGCCCGAGCCCTCGGCAGCAGCGCAGCAAAGCGATCCATGGATGGCGGAACGGTTGCGGCAGAGAATTGCCGCATTGCCGATCGTGCCGCGAACCGTGGTCATGCTCCGCTACCAGGAAGAGCTGGGGCCGGAGGAGATTGCGGAGCTGCTGGGCATGCCGGTAGCCACGGTGAAAAGTCACCTGCAGCGGGCTTTGAAGGTATTACGGGCCAGGATGCAACAGCGGCCAATACGCGGAGGGGCGTAGCGGCCGGCCAATTGAGAGGTTGATGCTATCGCTATGTCGCGAACAACGGACAATCCGAATGAAGTGGAGTTAGAAGATCAGCTGCGTCACGCGCTCAGGCGCGAAGCTGCCCCGGCGTCGCTGGCGTCTGGATTAGAGGCGCGCATGAACGGCACCGGCATGAACGGCGCTGGTGCGCCTATCCTCAACCGTGCGCCGGAGCCCTTATTGTTCAATCCGGTGGTGGACGAGCCGGCATGGCGGACGATGCTGGGCAATGTGCGCGGCTTGTTCCATCGGGAGAAGCTGCCGCCGCTGGTGCTGACCTCGCATGCGGTGGCGGTGCCCGATCCCTTCCGCGTCAAGCGCAGCCCATTGTCGACCTCGCTGTCGGTGGGGGCGCACGTCGTCATCATCGCGTTGATCATCTTTCTCATCATCGAAGCGCGGATGCATCCCAAGCCGGTGCCGCCCAAGCCGCAGGTGGCCGCGATCGACATCTCGCCCTTCCGTCCCATCGCGCCCAAAGGTCCGGCCATGGGCGGTGGCGGCGGCGGCGGCGCGCACGAGCTGGTGCAGGCGCCCAAGGGCCGTCTGCCCAAGTTTTCTGAGACCCCCATCACGCCACCCATGCTGGCGGTGAACCCGCATCCCAAGCTGGCGGTCGAGCCCACCATCAAGATGCCGCCCAACATCGCGCTGCCCAACAACAACCTGCCCAACCTGGGCGATCCGCGGACCAACATCGTAGGCCCGGCGGCCAACGGCACCGGCTCGGGCGCCGGCCTGGGCTCGGGTGACGGCGGCGGCATCGGCTCCGGCTCCGGCGCAGGCTACGGACCGGGTGAAGGCGGCGGCTACGGCGGAGGCCTCTATCACGTCGGTGGCGGAGTCTCGCCGCCGGTGCTGATCTACTCCGTCGATGCCGAGTTCTCCGACGAAGCGCGCCGCGCCAAGTATCAGGGCGTCTCGGTGGTCAGCTTGATCGTGGACGCGCACGGCATGCCGCAGCGCATCCGCGTAGTGCGCAAGCTGGGCATGGGGCTGGACGAAAAGGCGATCGAGGCCGTCAAACAGTACAAGTTCAAGCCCTCCATGTACCAGGGAAAACCCGTCCCCGTCGAGATCACCATCGAAGTCAATTTCCATATCTACTGAGCTCGCGAATGAGCGGAGTGCAAACAATCACGAGGACATAGGCTCTATGCACTCCGGGCTGTCATTTCTCACATTCCCCACGCCCGGGTTCACCTTCCAGGCGGTCATCTCTTCCGCTGGAAACGGCCGCAGCAGGTCGACAGGCAATTGCCCCGGATGCGCCGGTGCCAGCCAGCGCTCGTAGTCTTTCGACGGAACAATCACCGGCATGCGGTCGTGCATCGGCTGCAGCAGCTCATTCGGATCGCAGGTAATGATGGCGAATGTTTCGAGCGGCTCTCGTGTCGCCGGATCCTTCCAACGATCCCACACTCCCGCAAACGCATACGGTGAGCCATCCTTCATGCCAATCGCAAACGGCTGCTTTGTCTTCGCATCCAGCTTCTGCCACTCATAAAAGGCCTCCGCCGGCACCAGGCAGCGGCGGTACCGGAAGGCGTCACGGAATGCGGGAGCCGTGGCTATCGTTTCCGCGCGTGCGTTAATGCTCCGCTGGCCGATCTTCACATCCTTCGACCAGTAGGGGACAAGGCCCCATCGCATCAGAACGATCTCGCGTTCGCCGCTCTCCCGGCTCAGTCGGACGACAGGCTGAAAGGTCTGCGGCGCGATATTCCACGAAGGACCAAAATCCGGCAGCGATGGCCCATGAACGTGGAAGTGGTCCGCAATACGCTGCTTGTCAGACCTGCGAACATATCTTCCACACATGGCACGCCTCCTCATGGAGTGTGCCACGTCACGCAACCGAAATGTGCGGCTACTCCTTGCTCCCCTTGTAATCGACAAACAGATCCGGGAACTGCTCCTTCAACGCCGCAATCTTCGGCCGGTCGCAGACCAGGATGTAGGGATTGTCCGGATTGTGCAGCGCGTAGTCCTGGTGGTAGTCCTCCGCGCGGTAGAAGCCTTTCAGCGGCACTACCTGCGTGACAATCGGCTTCGGAAATACATGCGCCGCATCAAGCTGCTGGATGTAAGCCGTGGCCACGCGCTTCTGTTCATCATTGGCATAGAAGATCGCGGAGCGGTAGGAGCTGCCGACATCCGGCCCTTGCCGGTTCAACTGCGTCGGATCGTGCGCAACCGAAAAGAAAATGCGCAGCAACCGCCCATAAGTAATTTTCGACGGATCGAAGACCACCTGTACGGATTCCGCATGACCGGTAGTCTCGGTAGTGACCTGATCGTAGGTGGCGCTCGCCGCCGATCCTCCCGAATAACCGGTAGTCGTTTTCAGCACGCCTTTCACGCGCTCGAACACAGCCTGCGTGCCCCAGAAGCAGCCGCCGGCAAAGACCGCGCTCTGTTTCCCGCTGGATTTCGCAAGAGATGCGTCAGTATTCGGCGGCGGAATGGGCGGGTGTGTGGCCGCACGGGCCATGCAGCCGGTCAGAGACATGGCGAGCGCGAAGGAAAGCAGAATACGCATGAAAAAACCTCGTCCGGAGTACGCAGCCATGCTGCCTGCTGGATGGCCATCACCGCGATCTCCACCAGGTGAGACGGCGCCGCGAAGGCGAGGTTACACGAATCGCCCCACGCTGTTGCAGAATCTATTGCATATGAGCGACGTGCAGGTGGATCACAGCAAAACACGCACCATGGGCTCGGAAGCCGCGGCCGACAGCTCAATCCGGATAGCAAAGGACACCGATCGCGAAGCAATCCGGCGTCTCGTCAACCAGGCATTCGAGATTGAGCGCTTCCTGAAAAAAGGCGGCGGCGACCGGCTGCAGAACGACGGCGAGTACGAAGCGCTGTGGGATCGCGGTACCTTTCTTGTGAAAGAAGAGAACGGCGCGCTGACCGGCTGCGTATACATCGAGCCCTGCGGCGATCGCGCGTACCTGGGCTTGCTCTCCATCGATCCTGCGCGACAGGGCGGAGGATTAGGGAAGCAGTTGAACGCCGCAGCCGAGGCATTCGCACGCCGGCAGGGATGCCGCTGGATGGATCTCCGCGTCGTAAGCCCGCGAGCCGAGGTGTTGCTGCCCATCTATCGCCGCCTCGGCTATGCGGAGACCGGCACGCAGGAGTACCCGCCCGTACTGGTGGAGAAGATGACCATACCCGGCCATTTCATCCTGATGGCAAAGGCGCTCTAAGGCCGCAAAAAATACGGGCCGCCCGAATTGCGCGGCCCGCCAGGGGAAGCAGCAACGGACTACTTGAGCCGATACACCCGCACGTAATCGAAGTTGATGGTGAAGCCGGCAGTATTCTCCGCAGCGATACCGATCTGGGCGCCCGAGCCAAGCGTGTGCTGCCATGTGCCGCCTCGAATCCAATGCTCGCCATCGGTCGAGGTGTACGCGGTATACATCTCGCCGTTCGCCCCGATTGCTGTGCTTCGCAATGCGCAGCCACGTAGTCGGACCCGCCTGGCCTACGTATTGATGATCGTAAGTCGGATAGTTCGTCGGCACCGGACCCATCTGTTTGCCGTACTCCGTCGCCCGCACATCGAAGTTGGGAAACACATCCAGCTTGATGGAGTTCTGGTCGTTCCCGTAGATGAACAACGCACCCTGAGCAAAGTTGTAACAGCAGCTGTTATCGAAGGGCACGCTCGTCGTTACCTTCGTTTCCACCATCCAGTCCCCGGCAGGCGTGGGCTCGCCTAGGATCGAGACCTGCTGCGGCGTCACGTTCTCATCCGGCCCCTGCGTCTCCACCTGGTAGCTCGAGCCGGTCAGCAAGTACGTATTGTCCGCATTCGGATGAAGGAAATGCCACTGTGTCGAAAGCGTATTCGCGTTGAACTCATCCGAAAGTGACGCAATCAGCTTGCCCGGTTCGTCGTCCGGTCGAATGCGCGTTCGGTACGTGTTGTATTCCCACGGCTGCGCGGCCGGCGCGGGCTGCGGCGTGTTCGATGGTCCATAGCCCCCGCGAACCACAGGCCAGCCATCCACCCAGTCGACAGGATCAATCAGCGCCGGCCGGATCGTAACCCCGGGAAAGCCGGCAAGATACGGCGTCACTGTACTCACCG
Organism: uncultured Acidobacteriaceae bacterium; assembly: GCA_963758545.1. Classification (GTDB taxonomy): domain Bacteria; phylum Acidobacteriota; class Terriglobia; order Terriglobales; family Acidobacteriaceae; genus KBS-83. Next base: position 1,496,414 of record CAVWVY010000004.1, read on the forward strand.
CGTGGTACAGCATGTAGTCCTGGCCGCTGTCGTCCGTGAACACCACATTCCCGCCCGGCCCCACAAACGTGTTGCCATTCGCGGCAACGGAAAATGTGCCGCCAGGCGCGAAGTTCGTCAGGTCGATCCCGTTCTTATCCAGGAACGGCCCCATCGGCGTGCGCGCGCGGCCCACCATCACGGTGTAGCCGGTCAGCGGACCATCGCAGCAGTTCGAAGTCGAGAAGAAGAAGTAGAACCATCCGTCATGCTTCCAGAAGTTGCCGCCCTCACCGAAATTGTCAATGCCGATTAGCTTTTCTGACGACGCATCAGAGGTGAGCCCATCCGCGGAAAGCTTGCGCACGCTGATGCCGCCAAAGAAAGAACCATACGAGATATAAAGCTGGCCTGAATCGTCGGCAATCACATCAGGATCGATCACAGCGCGCTGCGATCCAGCGCAGCAGAAGGCAGGCTCATTGGGAACAGCCGGCGCACCGGCATCGATCCATGGTCCTGCCGGTGACCGCGCCGTCGCCACGCCGATCGCCGCGCCACCCGCCAGCGTATTCGGCGCCACATAATACATGTAGTACTTGCCGTTCAGGAACTTCACGGCCGGCGCCCAGAACTGCGCCGTCGCGTTCCCCACCCACGCGGGCGTCTGCGAAAAAGCATCGCCAATGTAAGTCCAGTGAATCAGGTCCCACGATCGGAACTGCGTGATCAGATGCGGGCGCGGATTGCCGTTCGCGTCCAGGTCCTGCGCGTTCAGCGGATCGCCCGTGCAATACAGATACCAGGTGTCGCCGCTGCGCTGCTGCTGGTGATAGATCGCCGGGTCGGGGCAGCTCACCGCGGGCTGTCCGCTAGCCAACTGCAAAGTCAGCGGATTGGTATAGCTATGCGGGAAGTTGTAGTTCGCAGGAACGGTAGGTTGCGACTGCGCCTGCACCAGAGCGAATGCCGGCACAAGACAAACGAAGGAAAGCAGGCGACGGACAAAGCTGCGGGGGAGGCGCATAGTGCTCCGGTGCGTGGAAGTATCCAGCCGGGAAGCGAGTGTAAGCGCTCGATAAAACCGCTCGCAATGGTCCATTCCAACTATGCGGATGCGCTTTAGTGAAGAGCGCTGCTGGCCTTCACGAAAGCCGTCACCTCATCCAGCATTTGATTCCTCCCGCGCTCCGGCCGGTCCAGATGCACGAAGTGTGTCGCGTTCGGAAGAATGACCAGCTTCACGCGCTTTGCATGCACCAGATCGCTCACCAGATTCTCACGATCGATGGGCCGCGACCAGAAATCTCGTTCTGACACCAGGATCAGCGTCGGCGCGGTGATGAGAGTCGCATCCCACAGCTCGTGTCCGGTCGCCAGGTAAAAGCTGTCTTCCAGCGCGCCGCACGGCGAGCGGAACGCAGCCAGATGCTGCGACGTGCTCTCGGGATCGCTCGCGAGCGACTGCTCCACCAGCGACTGCGCGACCGCCGGATCGCGCCATTGATCCTTGTCTGCAATGGGAATATTGCGCTCCCACCCGCGGGTCAGCGAGTCGGCGGTGTTCCATCGATAGGCGCCGCAACCGCGCTCGTTATAGCGGCCCGCATGAGCAGGGTCTTCGAGGTCCGACCCATGGCCAACCAGCGGCTGCGCCGTATCGCCGCGGTAAAGCGCGTTGAGCAGGATCAGCGCAGAGACCTTCTCCGGATAAAGGCTGGCGTAGTGGCCCGCCCACTGCGCGCCGGTGGCCCAGCCAAAGAGCGCGACATCAGTTACGTGGTCGCGATGCGCAATCCAGTCAACCGCCGCGGCAATGTCGCGTACCGCTTCGTTCGAGCGCACCAGCGGCGAATGCGCATTCGGTGGCCCGTCCATTGCGGCAGGACGTGTGGACCGCCCGTAGCCGCGAATATCGAGCACATACACATCGAAGCCGCGCCCGGCCAGGTCCGCCGCCAGCGAGCCGCCAGCCACCGGCAGATCGAAGGACGCGATACCGGGAATGCGCGCCCCGTGGATCAGCAGCATGGGCAGATGCGAAGCAGCGCGGGATGCAGAGACCTCGCGCACGAAACAGGCGGATGCCGGGATCGCTCGATGACAAAGAAATCGTGACGCTGGATCTTCGTCTGTGCGAAAGCCGCGCCCGGCGCGACGAGAGCCATAAGAGCCATCGACGCGACGGACTGCAGTGCCAGACGCATATTTACTTCGCCGGATAACTATGAAGTTGCGGCCCAATCAGGTTGGAGTACCTGTAGTTCTCATGGCGATCAGCATCAATCGTCCAGAACATCGCTCCAATGAGCGACGGATAGCCGGCGGGCTGGAGAAGCTTGTAAGTGCTTCCGGCCGGAGCTTTGCCCGCGATCAGATAGTCCATCGCCTGGCTCACGATTTCCGGCTTGTTGTAGCCGGTGAGAAAGCCGACCGCTACTTTGTCCGCCGGCATCGGCGGAAAGAAGCGCGCAGGATCGCCACCAACGTTAAAGCCGTGCAGCAGCAGCTCCGTCATCGCCGCGTGATAGTCAACCGAGCTGGATTGATAGATCTCGCCATCCAGCCCTTCCAGCGGAGGCGTGTTGTAGTCCTGCACATCGACGAACGACAGAATGTCGCGCAATCCATGGAGCAGCGGCAGATACGACCCGAACTGTCCTCCGTAAGTCACATACCCGGACGGAATCTGCGAACCCTCCGGCACCAGGCTGATCATAAAACCCGGACCGAAGTGCTCGCGTAGCTGCCGAAGACCGGCAATCAGGTTGACCACAGAAGGCGTCGTCGGATGGCGGAAATCCACATCGCCCGGCGCAAGATCGAGCGAGGGCGTTTCGAAGTCGATATCCACCCCTTCAAATCCATAGTCCGTAACGATGCTGGTGACAGAATTGACGAAGTTGGGAATATCCTGCGCGTTGTCCAGCTTGAAATACTCGCCGCCGCCGCCCAGCGAGATCATCACCTTCTTGCCCTGGCTCTTGAGCTGCGCGATGTCGGCCTTCAACTCGTCGGCCGTGATGCCGCGCGGCAGCTTGAACTGTAGCGTGCCCTCCGGAGCATTCTTCTCCGGCGAAGCAAAGGCCACTAGGATCACATCCCACTGCGGCGCCACTTCATGCAGCGGAAACGGCGCCGCCGAGCTGTAGCGCGACCCGGTCCAATATCCGATCAACCGATGTCCATTGGCTACGCTGGATGGCGCAGGCGTCGCCGTCGGCTCCTCTCCATTCATGCGCGCCATGCGATCCGGGCATGGCTGTGCAGCCGCAGAAAGCGCGTGCGCATCAGGAAAACTGTAGACGCTGCCCGCAGGCGCGGCCGTTCCCAGATACCAAGGAAGAAGCGCGACGTTCTGCAGGTGATACGTAAATCCGCCGCGTACGGGCGTCGAACGGAGCCGATGCAGGAAAACCGTTCTTCGTATTCGTATTCGTCGGCTCAAGCAGGAAGTAGTTTGACCCCACGCCGCCGCCACCGCATCCGGACTCGTCCTGTCCGGAGACCCACGCGGCAAAGTAGTTGCCGGGAGCAGTCGCCGTGCGGAAGTAGCTTTGCGGATCGTGCAGCGGATCGTTGATGAACTCCGCAAGCTGCTGCGTCAACGGCTGGATATCGCGGTCCGTCACAATCGCAGGCGCATCGGCAAGGTAGGAGCCCAGCACAAACGAGTTGCCGGTGGCGGCATTCACGCCATGCGTCCCCCACCCGCAGCACACGGTCGCATCTGCAGCGGCGTAGTAGGTAGTGTTGTGCGTCACGGCCAGGATCAACTTGCCGTCCTGCCGCGGAATCTGGCGGAAAATCTCCTTCTCTACAAATTCCGAGTCCACCACGGCGAACGTTCGGCCGCTGCTCTTCGAGCGAAGCAGATAGCCGGAGCCAACCGGGACCGCGATCGTCACCGGCTTCACCTCCGGCTTGCCCAGGCGCGTGTGGCCTTTCTTATCGCTCGGAAAAGTCGCATGCAGCAGGGCATCCGCGTATTGGGTCTTTTCTCCTCCGGAAAATGCGTATCTGGAAAATACCGGTGACTTCAGGATGCGCGGCACGTCCGGCTCTGCGCTCACCCGCACGGCCTTGCCCGGAAACGTAAGCGTAACCGGCAGAAGTACGGTAGGAATGACCGTCGTACCCTTCTGCGCCGGGTCACGACCGGCAAGCGTATAGGAGCCGGTGCCAAGAGTTCGCTTGAACGTGGGCACAGTCCCTTGCGCGTGAAGGAAAACACCGCACGAGAGAAGAGCGAGCAGCCAGGCAGCAGTACGTCGAATTTTTCTGGGTGACATGTCGCCGCCCAGTATAACGATCTGCAGATGCGCGGCGCGGCAACAGCGTGGCGAGCCGTGCTGCGCACCTGCAGATTCATGAGCTAAGCAGACTTCGGAAGTTTCTCCGGGTCGGCCGACACTCGGCTCGATTTGCGTGCCAGGTCTTCACCTTTGCGGACGCTATCGCCGATCGCCTGGATGAACTCAGGAGTATCCGCGACCCGCAGACCATCCTGTGTGATCCACTTACCGACGCCGTCGGTGCCCAGCGGTCCTTCGCCCGTAGAATCGTTGTAGTACTCGTCCACAACCCCCGGAGTCGGCGGCAGCTTGCCGATCGAGAAGCGTCCGGTGCCCAGACTGTCGAGCGCCGCGGTAAAGGCTTTCATGTGGGTGATCTCGCGCGTCATCAGGAACTGCAGCGCCGCCTTCGAGCCCGCATCGTCGGTCAGGTGCATCAGGCGTTCATAAGTGATCTTGGCGCGGGCCTCGGCGGCAATGTTGTTCCGCAGGTCGACGTCGAGCTCGCCGGAAATCTTCAGATAGTCGGCAGTCCAGGGGTTGCCCGCGGAGTTGAAAAGATTCAGCCCGCCGCCGCCCGTCACCGCGACTAGCGGATCCTGTTCGGCATCCGCCAACTCTTTTTTCATCGGCTTAAAGTGCATCCGGATAAGGGCCCCGACAACCTCCAGATGGCTGATCTCTTCCGTGCCGATGTCCATCAGCAGATCTTTGCGCTGGGGATCGTCGCAGCCCCAGCCTTGGATGGTGTACTGCATGGCCGCGGCAAGCTCGCCGTTAGCGCCGCCGAACTGCTCCAACAGAATCTTTCCGAAGCGCGGATCGGGCTCGCCGACATTGACGTCATACATAAGTTTCTTCACGTGGTGATACATGAGTGAGCCCTCCTGAGGGTCTGGTAGTTGAGATGGTGGCAAGGAGGGAATCTGTCACCTGCGAATGAAAAATGAATTGCGCACGATCGTCCGGCGGCCCGGCGATCCCGCCGGGGTTCGCCAACAACACGCAACCGATACGGTTGCGTTATCAAAGATCTTCCTTCGCCGGCCGCATAGGCGTGTTTATAAATGTCCGTGGGTCGATCCACTATTTGTGGTGCTCTTTCGAACGCGCGCGCATCCAAGCAGAAAGCACCAGCCCGCAGCCCTCTCTTTAAAGATTAAGATAAGATCTCTTTAAGGATTAAGCCTTGTATTCGCAACCCCCATTTGGAGGCGAACAGACACCCGATGAGGACTGAGCTCCGTTCCGGCCGGTGCCGAAACAGGTTTGCTTTCCCGCAGCGCCGGCACGCCGCTCTTGCCGTGCTGTTTTGCACCTCCCTCGGCCTCTTCGTCACGCTCGTCCTCCACTCCCAGACACTGAAATATCCCAAACCTCCCAGCGCCACACATGGCAAACAGATTTACAACGCAGGCTGCATCGCCTGTCACGGCGATCTGGGCAAAGGCGCTCCTCAGACCAGCACCGAATTCCTGCGCCCCAACACCTTCCCTGACTTCACGCAGTGCTCGCAGACCACAGCCGAGGCCAACGCCACGTGGAAGGCCATCATCGTCCACGGCGGCCCCTCGCGAGGCTTCTCTACCATCATGCCTGCCTTCGGCGAGCTGCTTTCCTCCGCGGACATCGACGACGTCATCGCCTACCTGCGCAGCTTCTGCACCAATCCACACTGGCCCCGCGGAGAGCTCAATCTGCCCCGCGCCCTGGTCACGGAAAAGGCCTATCCGGAAGACGAATTCGTCATCTCCACCGCCGCCAACGCCACCGGCGCGCCCGGCTTCACCACCGACTTCATCCATGAGCAGCGCTTCGGCGTGAAGAACCAGCTCGAAGTCGATTTCCCGCTCAACAATCAGGACCAGAATCATCAATGGCAGAACGGCCCTGGCGACCTCACCTTCGGACTCAAGCGCGTCATGTACTCGAACCTGCGCACCGGCTCCATACTCAGCCTTCAGGGCGGCGTCCTGCCGCCCACCGGCGACAGCAGTCGCGGCTTCGGGCGCGGCTCCACCACCTTCGAGCCTTTCGCGGCCTTCGACCAGCTCTTCCCCACCAACACCTTCGTGCAATTCCAGATGGGCGCCGATCTGCCGCGCCATCCGGACATCTCGCCGCAATCCATCTTCTATCGCACCGCCGTGGGGCAAACCTTCGCGTCCGATCACATGCTCGGGCGCATGTGGAGCCCCATGGTTGAATTCCTCGCTACTCGCAATCTGGTCGACGGCGCAAAGACCGACTGGGACGTGCTGCCGGAGATGCAGGTCACCATTAGCCGACGCCAGCATGTCCGCGCCGCTGTCGGCGTGCGCGCACCCTTCACCGACACGCGCGGCCGCACACCCACCGTCACCATGTACGTCCTGTGGGACTGGGCAGACGGAAAATTGTGGAAGGGCTGGCGATGACCTACCTCCGCTTCTGCGTCGCGCTGATGCTGTTCGCGTCAGCCAGCGGACCTCTCTTGTCCCAGGTCAAGACGTCCGATAAGGATTTCAAGATCGAGTTCCGCACCTCCGACCGTTGCGTCGCCTGCCACAACGGCCTCAAAACCAAAGCCGGCGAGGACATCTCCATCGGTTTCGCCTGGCGCGCCAGCATCATGGCAAACTCCTCGCGCGATCCCTACTGGCAGGGCAGCGTGCGCCGCGAATCCATCGATCACCCCAGCGCACAGGCCGCGATCGAGGACGAATGCTCTACCTGTCACATGCCTCTTTCGCATTTCACGGCCCACGCGGAAGGCCGCAAGGCGCAGGTCTTCTCACACCTGCCTCTCGTATCTCCACCCAGCAAGGACGGCGCCGCCGCCGATGGCGTCTCCTGCTCCGTCTGCCATCAGGTAGAAAAGACCGGCCTGGGCACCCCCGCATCCTTCAGCGGCGGCCTCACCTTCGCCAGCCTCCAGAACCCGCACCAGCGCCCCGAGTATGGTCCCTTCGTCGTCGATCAGGGTCATCAGCGCGTCATGCAATCGTCGACCGACGGCATGGTGCCGCAGGCGAGCGATCACATTCGCGATTCGGCGCTGTGCGGCAGTTGTCACACGCTCTACACCAAAGCTCTCGGCCCCGGCGGCCAGCAGGTCGGCACCCTCCCCGAACAGATGCCCTATCTCGAATGGCTGCACAGCGACTATCCCAAACGCAACACCTGCCAGTCATGCCACATGCCGGAGGTGCAGGAGCCAGTCGCCGTCACCGCGATCTATGGTCCTCTGCGCCAGGGCATGCACCGCCACGAATTCATCGGCGGAAATTTCCTCGTACAGCAAATGCTCAACGATTATCGCGGCGATCTCCAAACCGCCGCGCTGCCCAAGGAACTGATCGCCGCCTCCGGCCGCACGGTCGACTTTCTCAAGTCGCAATCCGCCCGCGTCACGCTGCAGAATGTGCGGGAGGAGTCCGGACGGCTCTCGCTCGATGTCCACGTCGAGAACCTGACCGGCCACAAGCTGCCGACTGCGTATCCATCGCGCCGCGCCTGGCTACACATCATCGTGCAGGATCGCGACGGCAAGACCATCTTCGAGTCGGGCGCTCTCAACGCCGACGGCTCTATCGCCGGCAATGCCAACGACGCCGACCCGCATCGCTACGAGCCGCACTATCGCGAGATCACCAAGCCCGCAGCAGGTAGAGATCTTCGAGCCCATCCTCGGCGACGCGCATAACAACGTCACCACCGGGCTGCTCTCCGCCGTCGGCTATCTCAAAGACAATCGCCTGCTCCCCAGCGGCTTTGACAAGCAATCGGCCACGCGAGACATCGCAGTCGTCGGCAATGCGCTCGACGATCCCAACTTCACGGATAAAGGCAGCACCACGCGCTACGTGGTCAACACCGCCGCCGCACCCGGTCCCTTCCACGTCCGCGCCGAGCTCTGGTATCAGCCGATAGGCTTTCGCTGGGCTCATAACCTCGAGCCCTACGGCGCCGCAGAGCCACAACGTTTCGTCAAATATTACGAATCAGAGGCGCGCCGCTCTGCTGTGATCCTCGCGAGCGCTGCCGCAAACAACTAGTTCGCCGGCGCCCCCCGACGGGTCGGCTGAAGTCATACAGTGCCTGGCTAGCGTTATCTAGAATCTGCGGAGAGAGATCACGTTGGAGTTGGTGCGTCCGACTTCCAACGGCGTAGCCGCCATCTCGCGCAACATCTGCGCCTGCCGCCGATAATCCGCAGCCAGCTCGGGACTGCCAATAGACGCACGCTGCGCCTCGCGCTCCAGGCGCTCTGCAAATAATTCAGATGGGGACGCTTCACGAATTCTCAAGATCGTTTCCATGAACCTGAGCGTAGCGGCGCGCGGCATGCGCAGCGAATACGACTTTTGTCGCTGCTCGTACATCCGGAGAGGAGATAGCGAGCCGGTTAACAATCACGCCTTCAAGGACCTCAGAATGTCACTGCTTCCCGCAATTGGTAACATTCCGCAATCGATGCGGCCACAGAATTTGCTGCCTGCATCTTCCACCAATGGATGCGGCAATGGATAGCTATCGGGAGTTTCTGGACACTTCAGCGAAAGACGTGACGGTTCGTGGATTCCTGCACCGTCCTTCCGGCTCTCCCATGGATGGCCTCATACTCACGCATGGCGCGGGAGCAAACTGCGACGCTCCGCTGCTTCGCGCGCTTGCCGATGCGTTCTGCGCATCGGGCCTCACCGTACTGCGGTGCGATCTTCCGTTCCGGCAGTCGCGCCCGCACGGGCCGCCGCCGCGTGGCAGCGCAGAACAAGATCAGCGGGGACTGCGAGCCGCCGTCGCCTCCATGCGGCAACAAGTCGCAGGCCGTGTGTTTCTCGGCGGCCATTCGTACGGAGGAAGACAGGCATCGATGCTGGCTGCCGCGGAGCCGGGTCTGGTCGAGGCGCTCCTGCTGCTCTCCTATCCGCTCCATCCGCCAAAGCGGCGCGATGAATTACGAACCGGGCATTTCCCGCAGCTGCAGACACCTGTGCTTTTTGTGCACGGCTCGCGTGATGGCTTCGGCACCCTCGCGGAGATGGAAGCGGCACTCGCCCTCATCCCGGCGAGGAAAGAGCTGTTGGCTATCCCCAGCGCTGGTCATGAGCTGATGACGAAGGCGAATCGGGACGAATTGCCCGCAATCGTCGCCGCAGGATTCCGCGCCTTCGCAGATCTTCGCAGCACCGAATGGAAAACTAGGCAGGCAGTAGCGCTTTTCGGCGGGCCAGAACGTAGACCGCTACCAGGGCCGCGGTGAAGGCAGCCCCGGCTCCCGTTGCGAGCGACCAGCGCGGGCCGAAGTGGTTGGCAACCCAACCGACGATCGGAGCGCCGATCGTCATTCCCCCCAGTGCAACGCCCACCCGGAGCGCCATCACCCTGCCCCGCATGGATGGTTCTGTCGAGAGCTGCATGATGCTGTTTGTGCCGTTGGTCAAGGTCAGAACAGCCGCGCCGCTGAACGCGAGAGCAGCCGCAAACCACCAGTATCCCGGCGCGAGTGCGGCCAGCGTACAGCCCAGCCCGAAGACACCGGCTCCCATCGACAGAGACGCTAAGCCTGGTTTCTTTTGGCCGGCAGCAAACAACGCTCCCGAAAGTGAGCCCACGGCCATGATGGAGGAGAGCAGGCCGAAAGCACGTGCGTCGGAGTGGAAGACCTTCACCGCCATCGTAGAGATGAAGATCGGGAAGTTCAGTCCAAAGGTGCCGATCAGAAACAGCATGACCAGGATCGCCCTGAGGTCCGGTCTTCTCCACACGTAGCGAAACCCTTCTAAAAATCCGGATGCGGTGCGGTGCGCTCTGGCGCTTGCACGCAGTTCCGGGAGACGGAAGAACGACATCGAGAGCAGCACTGCCGCGAACGAGAGCCCATTGAGAAGAAAGGCCCAGCCGATGCCAACCTTTGCAATCAGCAAACCGGCAACGGCGGGACCAATCATCTGGCCGGCATTGAACGAGGTTGAGTTCAATGCGACGGCATTGGGAAGGTCCTCATCGCCGACCATCTCTGCAACAAAGGTCTGTCTCACCGGCGCATCCAGCGCAGCGCCGGAACCAGACAGAAAGGCGAACACATACACGTGCCAGAGCCGGATGACTCCTGCGATCGTGAGCACTCCCAGGATAAGCGCAAGCACGCCCATCGTTGCCTGCGTAAGCATCAGGAGCTTGCGCTGATTGAGGCGGTCCGCAGCCGATCCCGTCCAGGGCAGGAGCAGAAGTTGCGGCGCAAACTGCAGGCCCATCACAATACCCAGCGCCGACGCATCGTGATGCGTCAGTTGCGTCAGCACAAGCCAGTCCTGAGCAACCCGCTGCATCCATGTGCCGACGTTGGAAATCACGGAGCCGGCTGTCCACAAACGGAAGTTGAAGCTTCTCAGGGAGCGAAACGTGCCGGTCACTGGGTTCTTCATGGGCGCGGCTGGCGTGTTGCCCCCATGGAACTGGCCGAAGTGACGCGCCGAAAAGATGCTGATGAGCAGCGCGCCCAGGCCGAACGCGAGGATGTGGCTGGATCGTGCGCGGATCGAAAGCGCCGACGTGCGCGACCAGCAGATACCCAACCACCGCGTTGAAGAATCCCCAGACAACGTTGACCGTCGCAGAGGAGAGCCCCTGGCCGGGCGGCTTGGCAAAAGGACTTTGAAAGGCGCGTCCCATCGTGCCGGCGACAAAATGAGGAATGGCGTTTGCCGCAAAAACGCCGCCAAAGAAGTACGACACAAGCCAAAGCCAATTCATGATGCAGCGCTCCTTCTTTCCGAGCAGCGCAATGATTTCCTGTGTGGACCCTGTCTCGCCAAGACGAGGAAAGACGTTTCTGATGCTGTACTCGTGCGCCTCTTCGCGGATATCGGTCATTGCATCGAGTGCGAGGGTCACATTGAATCCCTGCTCGTAGGCCTGCCGCGCCGTCGCCTCAACGCCAACCGATGTCGCCACTCCAGTCACAACCACCTGGGTAACGCCTCGCGCCTTGAGTTGGCGTTCAAGATCCGTTGTTGCGAATGCGCCCCAGCTTCGCTTGGTGACGACAATATCGCCCGGTTGCTGATCCAGCTCCGGCAGAAGGTCGGTCCATCCCTCGGGAAACGACATGTCGCTGCGCGGACCCTGCTCCGTCCGGCCCGGCGCCCGTCCCGCCACATTGACCAGTACGACTGGAAGGTTCTTCGCACGAAAAACATCGATCAACGCGCGCGTCCGATCAATGACCTCGCCGATGGGAGGAGTGAAATTCCCGCTGACGATGCCTTTCTGCAGGTCAATCACGATCAACGCGGTATTGGGATCAAGAATAGTAAGCGGCATAGGTCTCCTCAGATACAAAGTAGCCACGGGTAAGAAGCGAGACGCAGTGAGTTCAATCTTCAACAAGCCGCGTAAGCAGCTCGAGCGCTGCCCGAAGCTTCTCCTGCTCGTGAGCAGAAAGCTTTTGCGAGATGGTCGCGGTGAGCCAGTCCTGTCTCGCGGCCCTGCCCTCCTGAAGCAGCTTCAGGCACTTAGGCGTGAGAGACATCAGGGTCTGCCGCCCGTCAATGGGGTCAGGAGCCCCCCGGATCAGACCGGCCTCTTCGAGCGATGCAACGATAGCGCTCATGGACTGCGGACGCATGCCTTCCACTCGCGCCAGACTTGAAACCGTGGCCGAACCATCCTGCTCGAGGCGAAGAAGAACGGAGGCCTGAGACGGCGTCAGATCGTTGCGTCCCCCATGCTCGCGCAAACGCTGCTTGAGCTTGCGGAATACCGTACGAATCTCGGCAGCAAGGATCGAAGCAGGCCCGGTTTGAGTAGAAGACTTTCGACTGCTCACCGGATCAATATCTCATATATACAGTTTAACTGTAAAGTTAAACTGTATATATGCCCGGCTGGCCAATCCGCCCAATGCACTTTACTGAACCGTTAGGCTGGCAAAAGAAAAGCCACCATGAAGGTGGCTTTTGTGTGTTTCCTCGCACCGCAGCCGCCTTTGTCTCTGCGGCCAGCATTCAGATTCGCATCGGCATGATGATGTACCGGTACTTGTAATCATCCGCCGGATCCTCAGGCCGCATCTGCCCCGCGGACTGCGCGTCCTTGAACTCCAGCCGCACCTCACCGGTGTTACCGATGGCCTTCAGAAAATCGAGCATGTAGGCCGAGTTAAAGCCCACCACCAGCGCATCGAACTGGTACGGCGCTTCGATCGTATCTTCGGACTCTCCCGACTCCGTCGACGAGCTGGAAATGCGCAGCTCATTCTGCTCCATGCGAATCTTGATAGCGCCCGAGCGCTCGTCCGCAAACTGCGCCACGCGCTGGATCGATCCCGAAAGATCTTCCGACCGGACGATGATGAACTTGTTGTTGTCCCGCGGCAGCACCGCCTCGTAGTTGGGGAATTGCCCGGTCAGCTTGCGCGATGTCAGTACCCGCTTGCCAATGCGGAAGAAGAGCTGGTTCTCATCGTCGGCAAATTCCACCTGCTCAGCCTCGGTATTGGAAAGCAGCGACTGCAGCTCCGCCAGCGCCTTGCGCGGAATCAGCGTCTTCTTCTCGCCGCCCGGAATGCCCGTCAGGTTCTCGCCCTGCTTCTCGATGTGCGCCAGGCGATGGCCATCGGTCGCCACCATCGCCAGCGATTCCGGCTTCAGGATCAGCAGCGCGCCGTTCAGTGTGTAGCGCGACTCCTCGTTCGAGATGGCGAAGATCGTCTTCGAGATCAAATTGCGCAGCGAAGCCACCGGCAGCGCCACCACCGAGGCGGTAGGGAACTCCGGCACCTGCGGAAAGTTCGCGCGCGCCATGCCCACCATCTTCGTGTTCGACCGGCCGCTGCGGATCTGCACCCAGTGGTTATCCTGCAGCTTGATCGAGATGTCGCCGTCCGGCAGCAGCTTGATGTAGTCGTAAAGCTTGCGCGCCGGAATGGTGCAGGAGCCAGGCTTCTTCACCTTCGCGCTGCACGAGGTCTTGATCGACTGGTCCAGGTCCGTCGCCGTAATGGTCAGCCGGCCTTCCGCCTCATCAGCCTCCAGCAAAAAATTCGACAGGATGGGAATCGTGGTCTTGCGCTCGACAACGGACTGCGTGGCAGTGAGCTCGCGAAGCAGCTCCTGTTTGCTGACGGAGATCTCCATGGCGAATCCCTGAACGGTATTTTTGTCTGCTTCGAGTCCTACGGCGGGCATGTGCGGCTCCCTGGAATGGGCTGCGATACGTGAGTGGATTGCCCACACTCTACACCAGACGCATGGCGGAAGTGCAGGAATCCGAACAGCACCATTCTAGCGGCGGTGCTGGAGTGGAAAGGTGGACGTTTTGCCGGAAAAAGAGGTGACCGGTCGCCCCAAATTCCAGACGTAAGCGGAGCGAACCGGAACTGGGTGCCCCATCCTGAGCGGAACTACACCGCCCAGCGGGAGCGACAACGGGGCGAACCGGATGCCACGCGCCGCAGGCGCCTCTGCCCGTACAGCGACTACGGCTACTACGAAATACATATAAACAGGTATGTATAGATAGCCGCCGTAGTCGTTTGCTGTGGGGAAGTGGGAATGCGCGGCGAAACCGCATGCCTGCTGCGCGCAAGCCGTGTGCCGGATTTCCAAATCAGGACAGTTCGAATGTGCGAGTGCTGGACAACCGGTGACGTGCCCGCCAGAGCCGTCCGGATCTCCAGCATCGTCCACAGGCTGGGACGGCTATTGCGCAATCCCGCTTTGGTGGATGGGTGGAAATTTCGGTTCTGAGCGCCGCTGGAGCAGCGATGAGGCATGTCGGTTTTCCACGATGGCAAGATTCGGGCCGCGCTTTGCAGCGTATCCACAGAAAGCCCACACCTGTGGAGGAACGGCTTTCAATGCGGATGAATTCGATGCCGCCGTCCCACCGCGAATACCGCCAGACCGCTGACTACAATCACCAGGGTCGAAAGCAGCACCTTGGCGAAGGCGAGCGGCGGATTCGCATCATCGGGCGAGGGAATCGCCGAGAGGAAGATCGTCGCGGCCGTCGCAAAAAAGCCGACCGCGGCCAGCGCGATCGCAACCGGCGCTCCGCCCGGCAGCGGATAGCGCACAATAGCGCCCCGCAGCACCAGCCGGATCAGCGCAGCGAAGAGCAGCAGGAAGGGCAGGAACGTCGTCACCACCGTCAGGCTCACCAGCACGTCATACGCGCCACGCACGCTCGTGCCCGCCTGGCCCAGGATGGCCACCACGATGCCCGCCAATCCATAAACCGAAATCGCCACCCACGGCGTCCGGTAGCGCCGATGAATAGATCCAAAGGCCGACGGAAGACATCGATCTAGCCCGGCGACAAACGGCAGCCGCGAGGTCGCCGCAAGATAAGCAGCAGCACCGCCCACCGCGCTGAGCGCCACCAGCAGGGCGACAACGGGCGACAACCAGTGCAGCGACAGTCGGTCGCACAGCAGCCCAACCCCGCGCATAAATCCATCCAGGCCGGAGACGGCATCGCCGGGCAGCGCCACCAGCATCGCCGCGGTTCCTGCAATGTATGCCAGCGCCACGATAACGCCGGCCAGCAGAAGTGCGCGCGGCAGCGTCCGCTGCGCATCCCGGATCTCGTCGCCCATCAGCGAACCCGTTTCGCATCCTGAGAACGCGAACACAATCGTCGACCAGAAGACCGCATTGCGCAGCGTTAGGTGCGGCGCCAGCGAGCCGACGGTGAAGTGCGTAGCCGAGCCGTACCGGGCCGCCACCACCGCCGCCAGCAGCACCAGGACAAGCACGGGCAGCCAGTTGCCCACCGAGCAGACGTTGTTCAGCCACTTGCCCGCCTCAATGCCGCGGATGTTCAGCGCGACAATCACGGCCAGCCAGAAGACCGCGAATCCCATATGCCAGGCCGCACTGCCGGCCAGCGCATGTCCGCGCGTGCCAAAGGCCACCAGCATCGCGCTCGCTCCGAAGTAGAGGATGCCCGGAAAGTACGGCAGATTGGACATCCAGTAGGTCCACGCGGTCACGAACGCCGTACGATCGCCGAAGGCCTCGCGCGTCCACACATACAGGCCGCCTTCCTCCGGAAAGCGCGTCCCCAGCGCCAGCACGCTCACGGCCAGTGGCAGAAAAAAGCAGAGCAGCCCGCCAATCCAGACCAGTAGCGTTCCCGGCCCCGCCGCGGCCGCAGTGGCAATCCAGCGGATGCTAAGCGTGGTGAGGATGAAGAGGACCGTCAGATCGCGCAGACCAAGCGATCGCTTCAGTCCCACACTGTCCGGCTGGGCGCCCCCCGCAGAAGGTGGTTGTGGCGGAGCAGCCAGGTCAGCCAAGCGTGTCCGCCGTTCGCAGTTTGCGATCGGGGGAAATTGCAGTTGTACTGCGCGTAGGTGTGTCGGCCAGCACCGCCATCGCCGCATTGCGGCCATTGATGCCAATTACCGAGCCGCCCGGATGCGTGCACGCCCCGCACATGTAAAAACCAGGCATAGGCGTGCGCGCGGAGAGGCGCTTCGACCACATATACGGCGGCAGGCATTCGCCCTGGAAGATGTGTCCGCCAGTCAGCCCAACCTTCTGCTCAATGTCCGGCGGCCCCAGCACCTGCGCATCGATCACCGCTGAGTTCGGCCCTTCGATGTTCGAGCAGAAGCGCCCAATCGATCGCAGCGCCAGCGCACGCACTTCGTCCCGTCGCGAGTCCCATGTGCCCTCGTTGAATGCATACGGCACATACTGCGCAAACACCGACATCGTGTGTTGCCCAACAGGCACGACGGTCGAATCATGGGCACTCTGAAAATACAGCTCGCACCAGAGATGCTCCGGCAGATAGCCGCGCTTCGCTGCAGAAAAACCGGCCTGCCACTCGGCATGAGTCAGCGGCGCATTAATCTGCCCATAGTGGTGTGGCTGATTCTGTCCCGGCCGCGCCTTGAAGTCCGGCAGCTCCGACAGCAGCACATTCAGCTTCACCGTGCAGCCTTGGATAGGTACCGCTTCAATACGCTCACGCCACCCTGTGTCCGCATTTTGCCCCAGCAACCCCAGCGTCCGAATAGGATCAGCATTCGAGATCACCACCCGTGCGGCAATGCGCTCGCCCGACTCCAGCAGCACGCCCTCGCCCGGCAGGATCGCAGCCACCGGCACTCCCGCCGCAATCACCGCGCCGGCGTCCTGCGCAGCATCCGCAATGTAGAACGAAACCATCCCCATGCCGCCCGCGACATAGCCCCACATTCCTGGCATGCCGCCCAGCCGCCCCGAAGCATGATGGAATCGGATCGACGCCGTGCCCGGATCGAAGGGGCTCGCGTTGGTCCCGATCACGCCCTGGCCAAGATAAGCCGACTGCAGCCGCGCATCGCGAAGATAGTGCTCCACAAACTCCGCCATCGACCAGTCGTACAGCAGATGCCGCGCCTCCTGGTCATCGCCCAGCCGCTCATCGATTTCGTCAGGCGTTGGCGCATCCCCGATCCAGAAATCCCGCGGGCCGCCGTTCCCGCTCGCGGGCCGCAAAGCATCACGTAAACGGCATAACGTCGAGTTCATCGCCTTCCACCCCTCGACATCGCCCGGAGCAAAGCGCCGCACCTCGGCCTCGCATCGCTCGTCATCATCCCAAAGCTGAATGCTCGAGCCATCAAGGAAGGGAACAAACAGCCCATTCACCGCAGGCGTCCAGCGAAAGCCGCGCGCCGGCAGCCCAAGCTCTTCGACCACCAGCGGATGCAGCAGGCCGGCCAGATAAGCGCAAGGCGACATCTTCACGCCCGGAAACGGCTCTTCGATAGTGCAGGCGCCCCCAACACGCGCGCGCGCCTCTAGAACCAGGACGCGCTTGCCGGCACGAGCCAGATAAGCAGCACAAGCCAACCCATTGTGCCCCGCACCAACAACAACGACATCCCACGACCGAGCCGCCAGCTCCCGCAAAGGCGCAGGAAGCCCCAGCTCGCCTAGCTTTTGCGCGGTAAGTGATGTAGGTTGCGGCACGAGCGGCGATCCTCCGGCGTAGCTATGCTATCAACGGCGATGCGCTCCATGCAGCGCGCCTCCGTCGACGTCAAATCTATGACCCGCCCTGTTACTCTCCGTGCCCCGAGGATCCCTTCGGTGGGAATTTCTTGAACATCGAATTGATGTCGTTATTGAGCGCCTTGGTGTTCTTGTCGCTGTTTGAAGAGAGGTCCCGCTCCGTCATGCCGCGCCACACCAGCTCCTTGTCCTTGGTCGAGAAGATATCAACCAGAACATGGCCGACACTCTGGTTGTAGACGGTCCTCGTGGCCATCCCCCCGCCGCCCCATCGTCTCATCCCCCAGCCGCCTCCGTTGTAGAGCGTTTGTACCTGCCGCTGGTTGCGCACCTGGTCGTTCGCGAAGAGGGTCGCGTCGCAGTTGGAGGTAGCAAGCTGCCATCCCTTCGCCTGCAGATTGCGATCGACGGCCTCGCGAATGCGGCTCGCATAGAAAGGATTGGAAGTCCTCACTCGCCCCCAGCAGTAGTTGTGAAACTGCTCGAAATTCACGTTGTGGTCGTAATCGGTCTGCACTTTGTAAGCAAATGCAGGCATGGCAACAGCCACAGCAAGAAGCGCGAGCGCAAGGCGTTTCATAGAAATCCCCTCCGGAGTCCGAGTGCTCCACAGTAAAGCCGAAGGCACGCACGAAACGCTAGTGTTTTCTTCGGAAACTCGCGGACGACATACTCACCGCCGCTCCCAACGCTCCTCATACCGGTCATGTCGCCTTCCACCGCTAATCGTCCGCATCGAGGTCCGCCATAAGCGCGTCCGTCGAGCGGAACGAACGAAGCTTACCGGCGCGGGCCTCCTTCATGGCTTTGATGGTCTTCCTGTTCGGAATAAGCGGATCGAAAGGCAAAGCATGATCGTGCGCAACGCGGGTCAGCAGCATCCGCACAGCATCGGAAACAGTCGAATCCCATGGCTGCCAGCACAGTCGCCGCTTCTTCCTTCACAGCTTCATCGATGCGTGTCTGAACAAGTGCATTCGCCGCCATAGAAACCTCTGCATTACATTGTAATGCAGTCGGGAAGCCGTTTCTATGGCGGAGGTGCAGCCGCCCGCTATTTTGGGCTATATGGCACATATTGCTGGCCATCGAAGCAAAATGACGTCATCGAGGTGTGAATGGCGGTCATGGAGAATGCGTCGACTTTCTTGTATCCATGCCACTCACCGGACTTGATTACCAAATCATGAGCGGGAATTTTCAAAACGAGACGCGGACCCTGTGGCGTCTGCAGGAATAACCAAATGTAGTTACATTCGCACCCAGTAACTGATCTTCGCCCTGTACGACCAAATCGTGGTCTTCAGGTCCATGAAAAGATACCTGGGATGCCCTGAACCATGACCGCGGGGTTTCATAAAGCGGGGGCTTCATGGACTCCATAACAGTTCGCACATCCGAGTCGTGCACGAGTATTTCCCAGACTGGAGGAGGAATTACGACAGAGGACTCGGTGCTGTCGTCCTCTGCGCTGAAATGCAGTTCCGTAGAGGAATGTGTAGTTTGACCCTTCGCACTCGGAATAAACAATATTGATACCAGCAAGGATAGGACCAACGAACGAGCAACGTTCATGCCACTCACCGCCGCTCCCAGTGCTCCTCATGCCGGTCATCGTGGTAAAGAATCCCCGTAACCCGCCCGCTCGAATCCTTCTGGAAAATAATCCGCGTGGCGCTCCCGCTGGGATAGAAGAACGTAGTCGGGTTCTCCGGCAATAACTCATTCAAATCGTTCGTCCGGTTGCGCGAAAACAGCTTGTCGCCTTCGACCAGGATCGTTACCTGGCGCACGTCGCCGTCGTAGTAGTCGCCCACGTAGTCGTCATAAATATCCGGATCGACCTTCGCCGGCACCGGATGCAGCGGCACCGTCAGCAGCTGCGCTTCGGCGTGCGCGTTCGCAATATCCGACAGCCGATGCGCCAGCAGCCACTGCGGCAGCGAGCGCTCCGCGTACGCCTTGTCCCACGAGTTATGGTGCCAGCCCTCATAGAGCCACAGCCGCACATCGCCGCCCGCGGCCTGCAGCGCCTGGTACATAATCTGCGACTCCTTCGGCGGCACTACCGGATCGAGCGTTCCGTGGAACATCCACACCGGCGTCTTGCCCACCGCGCGCACGTAGGCCTCCGGCAGGATGCTCGATTGCTTCCACCGCTGCGGCGCATAGGACCAGAAGATCCCGCCCGAGACCGGCACGATCGCGGCAAAGCGACCGGGATAGTCCTTGGCGATCTCCCACACGCCGTACCCGCCCAGCGACAGCCCGGTCAGGTAGACGCGCTCCGGGTCGCCGTGGAACTCCTTCATCTCCGCATCCAGCGCCGCCAGCGCCATCTGCATCATGTCCGGATCGGTCCAGTGGTGATGGCGTGTAAGGAAGCTGCGGCATCACCACGACAAACGGCCAGCGCTCCGGGTGCGCGCGGATCGCGTTCGGCAGCCCCACCTGCGTCTCGTCCATGCCGTCGGAGCCGCGCTCGCCCGCGCCGTGCAGGAACAAAATCACGGGCCAGGAGCGGTGCGCGTCATATTCGATCGGCAAATACACCACGTAGCGATAGCTGACGCCGTTCAGCAGGATGACGCGGTTCAGGAAGCCGGTGTCCTGCGGACGAATCACCGGGCGCGGCGTCTCGCGCGTCGGCGCAGCCACGGCATCCGGATGGTCCACCCGCCCGGCGCTGCGTTCGGCCGGCCGGTTCACCGCCTGGGCAGAAGGCAATGCGCCGGCGCGCGCCGGAAGCGGGTTGGCGCTGAGGGCTACAGCGAGAACTGGGGCAGCCAGGACGCTGGCCAGAGAACAACAACGGCGCATGGGGCGAGGATATCGCAGGTGCTCGCCAAACCGGCAGCGGCGTCTGCGGTGCGGCGGAGCAAAAGCAGTTTTCGGCCCTGTTGAAGGCGCCTGCGCGTCAGGCCAGCGGCTTGGCCTCAATGCCTCACCCTTCAGAAATCGACGATATCCAGGTCCAGCGGAAATTGCCCCTGCCGCACGCTGGCCGCGGGAAACAGATCGTTTTTCCAACTCCGCTCGAGGACTGCGTCATTGGCGGCGGCAACGTCCTTTGGCCTTCCGGCGAGAGCGAAGTGGTCAATCCCATACGGGATTCCGTTGGATCCCAGCACCGAAGGTCCTTCCATCAAGTGGAAGTGCAGGTGCGGCGCGCTCGTATTTCCCGTGTTCCCCACCTTGCCCAGGACCTGGCCCCGCTTCACCCGCTGTCCCGGGGCAACCGTCACGGAGCCCTTCCTCATGTGGGCGTAGAAAGCGAAGACCCCGCCGCCCAGATCGAGCACCACATGGTTCCCATCTACGTTGGCGAGCGTGATCGTCGCGGGATCGGGCATCTTGCCGGGCACCTGGTCCTCCAGCGTATTCAGCGTGGACACGACAGTGCCATCTGCTACCGCGAGCACATCCGCACCGTAGTCCGCATAGTTGTGCACGTCGGCCGGATCGCCCTTCACCAGATGGCCGGCATCATCCAGGCGCATCCAGTCGATCGCGAAGCGCTGAGCGAAATACACTCCGCCATTCACGGGCAAACCGGTTGCCCGATGTGCGCCGCCTATATCGCAGCATCCGTTCAGTGCCACCCATCCCTTTCCGGCGAGAGGAGGGCCAATCTCAATCTGTTTGGAGGAGATGTCCAGCGGCGCGAGAGTGTAACTGAGCATGACCGGCGTGGCGGACGCTGGTGCCGGCGTTGCACTCCCCAGCAGGGTAAAACGATGCAGGAGCCGGGTGGGAACCTGCGCGCGCGTGTCGAACGCGACATCAATCAGGAAGAGTCGCGTTCCGTTGAATTCAATCTCGGGCTTGCCGGCCGGCGCGTTCGACATCATGTGCAGCCGCGACAACAAATGCTCTCCGTCGTAAGACGCAATCACCGCGGACGGCTTGCCGGCATCGAGCACTTCGATGGTTTTCAAGGTGGCGGGCGTTGGCCTGGAATTGGTAACGACCAGTTCATAGACCAGGTGGTATTTGCCGTCGGTCCCGAGAAAGGCCCGTGTGCTGCTGGTCAAAGGCGAAGCCACCACCGGCGTGAACTGGTCCGTATCTGCCTGCTGTCCAGACACTGGAACGGCCAAAATCAGCAGGCCCAGCAAGACAACAAGACCCAGCAGCGCGCGATCCGCGCGGGCAACGAAGAGCAAACGCATAGTCGATCTTCCGTTCTGCGTATCGCCGCCATCTCGTTGGAAGCAGCTCGTTTTAGAAAGGGGCAACGGTCCGCGTCACAGATGGTACTCGATACCGGCCGTTCGCGCGCTAGTTGTTCAGCGTCTCCATCAGCTTGTTCAGCGTCCGGTTCAGGTCCTTGTCGGTGCGCTTCTCTTCGTCGATCTTGCCGATGGAGTGCATCACCGTGGTGTGATGCTTGCCGCCGAACTGGCGGCCGATCTCGGGCAGCGAGGCTTCGGTCATCTGCTTGGCCAGGATACATGGCAATCTGGCGCGGGACCACGACGGAGCGGGAGTTGTTCTTCTGCTTCAGCTCGGTGACCTTCATGCCGAAGTGCTCGGCGACCGTGCGCTGGATGGCCTCAATGGTGATCTTGCGCACCTGCGTGTCGATGAACTGCTTCAGCGCCTGCTGCGCGGTGGAGAGCGTGATCTCGACCCCGTTCAGCGAGCTCCACGCGAGCAGGCGGGTGAAGGCGCCTTCCAGCTCGCGGATGTTGGTGCGGATGTTGGTCGCCATGTAGAGCGCGACATCCATGGGCAGCGCGCACTGCTCGCTCTCCGCCTTCTGCTGCAGGATGGCGACCTTGGTTTCGAGATCGGGCGGCTGGATGTCGGCGATCAGGCCCCACTCGAAGCGCGAGCGCAGGCGCTCTTCCAGGCCGGCGAGATCCTTCGGCGGACGATCGGAGGCGATGACGATCTGCTTGTCGTTCTCGTGCAGCGCGTTGAAGGTGTGGAAGAACTCGTCCTGCGTGCGCTCCTTCGAGGCGAGGAACTGGATGTCGTCGATCAGCAGCACGTCCACGCCGCGGTACTTGTCGCGGAAGCTGGACATCTTCTCGTTGCGCACGTAGGAGATCATCTCGTTCGTGAACTTCTCGCTCGAGACGTAGCAGATCGCCGACTGCGGCTGGCGGCGCTTCACCTCGTGGCCGATGGCGTGCATGAGGTGCGTCTTGCCCAGACCCACGCCGCCGTAAAGGAAGAGCGGGTTGTAGGCCTTCGAAGGCCGCTCGGCGACCGCTTCCGCCGCCGCGCGCGCAAACTGGTTTCCGGCGCCGGAGACGAAGCCGTCGAAGTTGTAGCGCGGGTTGAGCTGCGATGCGGTGTTCCAGTCAAAACGTGTCTGCTGCGCATTGTGGAAGCGCGGCCGGGCGCTGCCCGGCTGGCGCGGCGCGCCGGGTGCATGCGCGGAGGAGGGTGGAAAGCCGCCGTCTTCGCGCGGCTCGCGCGGACGCTGCGGTACGGAGGGATCGTTCTCGAGCGTGACGAACTGCACATCGTCCAGCTCCAGCTCGAGCTTGTCGATGGCCTCCTGGATCAGATCGCCGTACCGATCGCCCACGTGCTGAAAGTCTGCCGAAGGAATGCGCACGAACAGAACGCGCCCGTTCGAGATGGCTCATGCGCGTCGGCTTGAGCAAGGTGTTGAAGGAGTGCCGATTGACCTTTTTTTCCAGTGCCCCGAGGATGCGTGTCCATGGATCGATGATGGTCGTGCTGGTTGGAACAAAAGACATACGCTTCCTTCAACTGGCGTGTGGCGCCCGTAGTGGACGATCGGCAGATGAGAGAAAAGAAGCAACAGCGCGCCTCCTCGACAGGAGACGCGGTGGGTGCAGGCAGGGCCTGCGGTTTAGCTTCTTTGGCTCCTCTACCAGAATCGCGTCAGACGACGGGGAACTGTTCGAGTGACGCTTGTTCGATCCAGGGTTGGGGCGTGACGCCAGAAAATTCAGTTGTGAACGGAGCCGATACTAGCACAGACGGAAGCATCGAGTGGGCGGCATTGTCAGCAAAAAAATCGTGTTGCACCACTGCTTGTGAAGACGCGCGAAGTGGACGCTCGAAGACGCTCAAGTTTTGTGGTGAGTTGACGACAACTTGGCGACAGAGTCGATGCATGCGAAGAAGTGTCGACGAGCGAAGATGAAGATTCGCCGCATGAAGGACTGCCGCGCGTCGAGCGAGACGCGCGTCTGTGCGTCGGCAAATTGTGCCGAATGCAGCGCACGATCCTCCGTGCAGAAGCATGATCGCCGCACCGCGATGGAAGACTTTGCCTGATTTGCACAGGATCGGCTATACTCAAAACTTGCCCATCAAGGCAGTGATTCTCATTACCAGGACAGTTCGATGCCCAAGCGTACCTTTCAACCCAACCGCCGCCACCGCTCGAAGGTGCATGGCTTTCGCACGCGCATGAAGACCAAGGCCGGCGCGGCTGTGCTGTCGCGCCGTCGCGCCAAGGGACGGCACCGTGTCTCCGTGTCGCCAGGCTACCGCGACTAGAGCATTTTCGGTAAGGGTGCAGCGTTTCCAACGGTTGCTCTCGTGGCTTTTCCGTTAAGAAAAGCCACACCGCGTGGGTCTCGGCATGTCACAGTATTACCGAAAATGTTCTAACCGCGAAGTCTCCGAGACTCTCATCGCAGTGCCTCTTTCCACTGCTGCGTCGCCCGAAACACAAGCGCCATCCGTGCAGTCAGCAAAGGCCCTACTTCCGGGCACAGCGAAGGCCCGTCGGGGTGGTCACGACTGGCGGCTGCATCGCCATGCCGACTACCAGCGCGTCTACCAGGCCAGCCGGAAACAATTTGCTTCGCTGTTGACATACTTTGTCGCCCCAGCAATGGCAATGGCGGCTTGTGACGCCTCGTTCGGTGGTGGTGCCCCTGCGACGCCGCCGCCGCGCCTGCATTTCGTTCAGGTACGTATGTCTCCGCGCGGCCTCCTGGCCGCCGCCGCCACCGCCCCAGCAGCAGGGGCAGCCGTCGTTCACCCCCAGGGCGGCGCGCAGGACGGCTACGGCTACCCGCAGCAGCCGGCCCCCGGGTACCCGCCGCCGGGCTACGCCGCCCCCGGCCAGGAGCAGCAGGGCTACCCCGGCCAGGACCAGACGTTCGCCGGCCAGGACCACGCGCAGTGGGCAGCTGCCGGGCATGCCGGGCGTCCAGCCGGCTCAGCCGAGGGCCAGGGGCGAGAAGGGGTTCGTCGGCTCGCTGTTCGACTTCTCCTTCAGCAGCTTCGTCACGCCGAAGATCATCAAGGTCCTGTACGTGCTGTTCACGATCTGGACGGCGCTGGTCTCGCTGCTCATCGCCATCATCGGCTTCCGCACCGGCGGCGCCCTGGCCGGCATCTTCGTCCTGGTCATCGTCGTGCCGATCTACGTGCTGCTGACGCTCGGCGTGTACCGGGTCGTGCTCGAGGCGTTCATGGTCATCTTCCGCATCTACGAGGAGACCAAGAAAATCAGCGAGCGCACCGAGAACCAGACCCAAAACCAGGTCTGACCAAAGAATTTACCGAGGCCGATCGTCCACAGCCGCCGTCGGACTGTCCACAGCGCATACTCCGTGCATGCACGGGCTAACCGGCCCGCGATGTCCACAGCCGGCGGCCGCCAAAAGCCCGGTGTTCCACAGGCCAGAGGCAGTTACCCACCGGTTACGCACATGGTGATCCACAGCCAGCGTGGAGTACGTTTCCGTTCCCGGGGAGTTGATGCGCCAGATGGCGCGCGCGACGCCACGGGGACCGGGGAAACACGATGGCAAGCCGGGCAGGACATCAAGTCATGACCAGAACGCTGATGCATCCGATGGCCGCCGATACGGCCAGGAACAATCGCCACTTCCAGCTCATCGTCGATGTGCACCTGCTGTTGCTCAGCGACGGCGACCTGCTGCTTGGCAGGCGCGCGAACACCGGCTACGGCGACGGGGCTTACGAGCCGCCCTCCGACCGCCTGGCCGAGCGCGAGACGCTGGTGGAGGCCGCCGTCCGGGTGGCGGGGGCCCAGGTCGGGATCGAGCTCGACGCCGGCCGGGTGTCGCTCGCGCACGTCATGCACGACGTGTCAGGCCACGGCCGGATGGCGTTCTTCCTGACCGCCGACGGGTGGCAGCGGCCGGGCGACCTCGACGCGGCCGCGCGGCGGGCGGGCGGCGGGAGCTACAGCGACTTCGGCTGGTACCCGCTGACCGAGCTGCCCGCCAACATGATCGACCGCGCCCGGGTCGCGGTGCGCAACTACGCGGCCGGCGCCCGCTTCTCGACCTATCCCGCCTTCGGGATGTAGGCGCGCAAGTCAAAGGCCAAAGTCAAAGGCTCCGTAGGTCGAACGGTCCGCCGCGTCTCTGGCAGCTCAGCCCTGAGCGCCGAGGCGCGGGGGACCGTCAGCGGTAAGCTCGTTCGTGATGAGGCTGATTAAGACCCATGGGTCATTGAACGAGATCTTCGCGCTTGAGGCGACGCCGGGCGACTGGGCGTCCGACGCCGAGCTGCGGGCGTTCGTGCGCACGGTGTGCGATCGGGACTCGTGGACCGGCGGGAGCGACGGGATCTACCTCTTCGACGCGACCGGGCCGAACGCGCAGGCGTGGTTCTTCAACCCGGACGGGTCGTCGGCCGAGTTCTGCGGGAACGGGATGCGGGGTCTCGGGCGGCTGATCCTGGACCTGCGCGGGACCGATACCGAGGTCGTCGCCAGCGGGGGGCGGGATTACACCGTGCACCGGGCGGCGTCGACGCCGGAGGGGGTGCGGCAGGTGGTGCTCGAGCTGCCGCCGCTGAGCTTCGACGACGCGGAGCTGCCCGCCCCGTTCGGGGACTTCACCGCCGTGACCGTGCCCAACCCGCACGTGATCTCCGTCGTCGACGCGTACTGCGAGCCCGACCTGATCGAGCTGGGCAAGCGGGCCGACGAGGTCTTCCCCGACGGCGCCAACGTGTCGTTTCTGCAGCCGCTTGGACGACGGCCGAGGTCTTCGTCAGGACCTTCGAGCGCGGCGCGGGGCTCACCCCGTCGTGCGGCTCGGGCGTGGTCGCCTCGCGGGCCGCGTACTCGAGGCTGACCGGCCTCGACCCGGCCCAGCGGCTCGTCGTCCGCAACGCCGGCGGCGTCGCGGCGGCCTCCATCCAGATCCGCGACGACGCCTGGTACCCGGTCCTCGAGGGCAACGCGACCGTCGTCTACCGGACCGAGGTCGACCGGGCGGGCGCGCAGGCCGGCCCGATCGATTACGCGGCCGACGAGAACGCCGCCTACGCCACCCTTGACGAGCGGAATATCGAGTACCTGAAGGAGCGGGGCATAAGCACCGCCCGCCCTTAGCGCCAATTCATCGATATAGATCAACGTCGGCTGGTCGCGGAAGCGCTAGCCTGCCTGGCAGTTACTTCAACCGATGCCCGACCGTGCGATTTAGCGCGCCATAACTGGGCGGGTGGGCGGAGCCGATGGCCGCGCCAGCGCGACGCTACGCACGGCGGGACAAATGGGCACGCGGAGGCGCAAAAGACCATGCCTAACCGCAGCTCTGGCCTACCCACAGCATTTGTATTGGTTCCTCTGATGCCCTTGTGATTGCGGCGACTCCGGCTCGCTGCCAATATTGCATTCGCATGCTTGACGCGCATTCCGTGTCCGCTGAGCTGCGGTAGGGTATGCAACAGTCACTGACTGTTGCATGACAGCTAGTTCTTTTTCGTTACGGATCGTGTCGGCGGCGGTTCCGTCGGCACCGCATAGGGAGCCGGTGCATATGGCTACAGGGACCGTCGGCACAGAGGTGCTGGACGAGCTTGAGCTGGCGTTCGATTTCGGCCAGAGCATGGACGCAGAGGATTATTCGCGCATTATGCGGCGCATCGGCCGCGACGGCGATGAAACGGGCACGCGCGTCTCCGCCTTCAATTCGTCGATCTAAGCCCGAGTGAGCACCGGAAGTACCCTGCCCTTCCGGCAGTTCGTTCTGAAGGTCCACAGCCGCTGCGACCTCGCATGCGATCACTGTTACGTCTATGAGCATGCGGACACCAGCTGGCGCGGGCGCCCGATGGTAATCACGAGCGCAACGGTCGCGAAGGCAGGCGAGCGAATCGCCGAACACGCTCGGCAGCATGCCCTGGCCGAGGTGTGCGTCATCCTGCACGGCGGGGAGCCGCTGCTGGCTGGCGCCACCCGGCTGGGCGAGATCGCCGCGCACGCTGCGCGCGGCCATCGAGCCGGTCTGCGCCCTCGACCTGCGCATCCACACCAACGGGGTGCAGCTCGACGAGGAGTTCTGCGAGGTCTTCCTGGCCGAGCCGGGATCAGGGTCGGGATCTCGCTCGACGGCGACCGGGCGGGCAACGACCGGCACCGCCGTTACGCCGACGGGCGCAGCTGCTACGACCAGGTGATCGCCGCGGTCGACCTGCTCCGGACCGACCGCTACCGGCCCCTCTACGCCGGGCTGCTGTGCACCATCGACGTCCGCAACGACCCGGCCGCCACCTACGACGCGCTGGCCGCGCTCGACCCGCCCGCGATCGACTTCCTGCTTCCGCACGCGACCTGGGACACCCCGCCGCCCGGGGCCGGGCCCGGCGACCCCGTACGCCGACTGGCTGACGGCGGTCTACGAGCGCTGGCGGGCCGACGACGGCCGGGTCGCCGGTCCGGATGTTCGAGTCGATCGTCAGGACGTCGCGGCGGCGCCAGCTCGCTGACCGAGTCGCTCGGGCTCGAGGCGAGCGACGTCGCCGTCATCGAGACCGACGGCGCGATCGAGCAGGCCGACTCGATCAAGGTCGCCTACGACGGCGCGCCCGAGACCGGCTACGACATCTTCCGCAACGCGCTCAGCGAGGCCGCCGGGCACCCGGCGATCCAGGCCAGGCAGCTCGGCGTCGACGGGCTGAGCGACGATCTGCCGCCGCTGCCCGGTCGTCGCCAGCTGCGGCGGCGGGCTCTACGCGCACCGGTACAGGACCGGCAGCGGCTTCGACAACCCCTCGGTCTACTGCGCTGATCTGGAGAAGATCATCACCCACGTGCAGGCGCGGATCATCCCCGCCGCCCCGCGACGGCGGGGGCCGCAGCGGCAGCTGAGGCGCCGGGCCAACCGCAGCCGCAGGCCCGGCCACTGCCGGAGGCCGACTTCGACGCGCTCGCGGCCGGGTTCGGCGACGCCGACTCGATCGGGCAGCTGATCAAGGCGCAGCGAATCGAGCGCCGTCAGCTGCTGCAGCTGCTGCGCGTGCGGGCCCGGGCGGGCAGCCGACGAGCTCTTCCTGTCCGGCTGGGCGCTGCTCGTTCAGCTCGGCCAGGAGCATCCCGCCGCCCTCGACCAGGTGCTCGCGCACCCGTACGTGCGGGCCTGGGCGGAGCACTGCCTGCGGGCGCCGCCGGCAGCGCCGCGCTGCCGGCCGACGCGGCCCATCTGGCGGCGATCGCCGCGGCCGCGGCGATCAGGGCGGGCACCCCCGGCGAGGTGACGGTTCCGGTCAGGGCCGGTCACGTCTACCTGCCCACGCTCGGCCGTCTGCCGGTGGGAGCGGCGCACGACGGCCGAGATCACGTCATCGGCGGCGGCGATTTCCAGGTGCGCACGGCGGCGGGCAAGTGGGACGTCCACCTCGGCTGACGATGAGCCGGAAGCGGACTGGCAGCCGGTTCGGGAGCTGCGGTCCGGGGAGTTCGCGGTTCGGCTGGAAGACACCGACCCGTTCCGGGACTGCCATCAGTGGCCGGTCGCGCCGCGCCTGGCCGAGGCGGACGTGGCCCGCTGGCAGGAGCTGTTCGCGGCGGCCTGGCCGCTGATCGAGTCGGACTACCCGGCCTACGCGGCCGGGCTCAGGGCGGGCCTGTCCACGATCATGCCGCTGTCGGCCAGCGACGAGCCGGGCGCGACATCAGCGCCGCCGCCAGGCAGGCCTTCGGCGCGGTCGGGGGTCGCCCGCCCGGACGACGGCGAGACCCTGGCGCTGCTGCTCATCCACGAGTTCCAGCACGTGAAGCTCGGGGCGATGCTGGACCTGGTCGAGCTGTGCGACCCGCTGCCGACCGGCGGTTGTTCTACGCCCCGTGGCGCGACGACCCGCGCCCGATCGAGGCCATGCTGCAGGGCGCCTACGCGCACCTGGGGGTGACCGACTACTGGCGCGGCCGCAGGCATCGAGCCGAGGGGCCGGACGCGGTCGCGGCGGCGGAGCGCTTCGCCCGCTGGCGGGGCTCACCGCCGAGGCGATCGAGACGCTGGCCGAGTCGGGCGCGCTGACCGAGCGGGGCGGCCGGGTGGTCGCGCGGATGCGCGCCACCATCGAGCCCTGGCTGGACGAGCCGGTCGACCCGGCCGCCGCCGAGGCCGCGCGGCGGTGGGCGCAGGACCGCCGGCCGCGGCTGGGAACAGCGGGCGGCAATCGTGAGCGCCGCTGCCGCCGAGCCAGCGAGGCGACCGAGGTCGGCCCGCCGCCGGTGACCGAAGAGCGAATCGTCAGGGACCTGAGGGGACTTGGCGTCGAGCCGGGGCAGACCCTGCTCGTGAACGCCTCGCTCTCGTCCCTGGGATGGGTCCGGGGCGGGGCGCCCGCCGTCGTCGCCGCGCTGCGGGAGGCGGTCGGCCCGGCCGGCACGTCGTGACGCCGGCGGGCACCGAGGAGAACTCGCAATTTCTCGCGCGCGCATCGCGAGCGCATCGCCGGGAATGAGCTGGGACCAGCTCCGGACGTACCGCAACCAGATGCCCGCGTTCGACAAGCACACCACGCCGAGCGGGATGGGCGCGATCGCCGAGACCCTGCGGACAACCGCCGGGGCGGTCCGCAGCGACCATCCGCAGAGCTCGTTCGCCGCCATCGGGCCGCAGGCCGCGCACCTGATGGACGGCCATCGGCTGGACTCGCCATCTCGGCGAAGGGTCGCCGCTGGCCAAGCTGTACCAGCAGCGACGCGTCGGTGCTGATGATAGGCGTCGGCTTCGAGTACTGCACCGCGCTCCATCTGGCCGAATACCGCTACACGGGCAAGCCGCCGACGCAGACGTACGCGTGCGTCGTCGCCCGCAATGGCAAGCGGGGCTGGACCGGATACCAGGATGTAGTTCTCGACGATAAAGATTTCGAGGAAATCGGCAAATTCTTGCCGGACGAAGTCGTCGTTAAGCGAGGGTTATGTGGGTCACGCCGAGTGCCGCCTGATGCCCTTGCGCGACGTCGTCGACTTCGCGGTCGAATGGATGGCCAGGTATCGCAAGGTGGACCCGGACCTAATGTCAGTGGCACGACCTTTGCAAACTCTAATACGCCTCATATAGTTATAACTCCTACCCAATGTCGGCGCATGCCGGCACGGCGGAGGGGGCTGAGTGGGCGGAAGTACGAGTCCGGAGGCGCCGTTCACGATGGTGGGTATGTGTCTGGTGCGGCGGCCGATGTCGGGCCGTTCTTCTTTCTCAGCTACGCGCACAGTCCTAAGGGCGAACAGCCTGGTCAAGACCCAGATCTGTGGATAGCTCAGCTCTACGACGCCCTCTGTGAGCACATCAGCCAGCTGACCGATTTGCCGCCGGGCAGCAAGCCGGGGTTCATGGACCGCGAACTGCGGCAGGGGCAGGAGTGGCCGTGGCGGTTGTCCAACGCCCTGGCGACCTGCCGCGTCTTCGTGCCGCTGTATTCGAAGCGGTATTTCAAGAGCGAGCATTGCGGCAAGGAGTGGTTCGCGTTCCACCGGCGCGCGATCAACCACGCGGCCGCGAACGGAGCCGGGCAGGTGGAGACGATCGTCCCCGCGCTCTGGATTCCAATGCGCGACGGCCGGTTCCCCGAGGCGACCCGATCGGTCCAGTTTCGGCCCGGAAGACTTCGGCCCGCTCTACGCTGAGCACGGCTTTTACGGGATCATGAAGGTAAACCGGTGGCGCGACGCCTACGACGAGGCGGTGTACCTGCTCGCGCGGCGGATGGTCGACGCCGCCGAGCGCCTCACCGGTTCAGCCCGAGCAGCCGGTCCAGTACGAGTCGCTGCCGCCCGCGTTCGGCGGCGGCGGCGGGACCGGCCCGGGCGACAAGCTGCTGCGGGTCACCGTCGTCGCGCCCCGGCTGGACGAGCTGCCCGAGGGCCGCGATCGCCTGTACTACGGGCGCGAGGCCCGCGAGTGGAATCCGTACCGTCCTGGCTCGGTCCGCTCGCTCGCGGACCACGCGGCGGACCTGGCCAGGAGCCTTTCCTACACGCCCGAGGTCGGCGATCTGTACCAGCACGAGGCGGAGCTGCTCGGCAGCCGAGCGCCCGTCCGGACCCGAGGTGCTGCTGATCGACCCGTGGGCGGTCATGCAGCTCGAATGCCGGGAAGTACTGCGGCGGCTCGATCCGCTCGACAAACCGTGGGTGCAGGTCGTCGTCGTGTGGAACCGGCAGGATACGCAGTTGCAGGCGGAGGCGGAGAAGGTCCGGTCGGCGCTGGAGGCCGTGCTGCCGCGCACGCTCAGGGAGGGGCGCGCCACGTCGGCGCTGGCGGTCCGGGGGGTTCCGTCGCTCGAGGATTTCGGGACGGTGCTGCCGACCGTGATCGCGGCGGCGAGCAGGCAGTACCTCAGATCCGCGTCGACCCACCCGCCGAGTGGGGCGGCGGAATGACGTCCGATTACCGCGAGACGGCACCTCCGACACCCCTGGAGAGCCACATGGCTGATGACACGATCATCGACGGCAAGATCGTCACCTTCTACTCCTACAAGGGCGGCACCGGCCGGACGATGGCCCTGGCCAACGTCGCCTGGATCCTGGCCAGCAACGGGCTGAAGGTGCTGGTGGTGGACTGGGACCTCGACTCGCCCGGCCTGCACCGGTACTTCCACCCGTTCCGTCGACCCGAGCAGGTCGCCGCCACCCCCGGCGTCATCGAGCTGATCAACGACTACGCCTGGGCCGCGACCGAGGCAGGAGGACAACCGCGGCCGCGACTGGCATCGCCAGTACGCCAAGATCCTCCCGCACGCCATCTCGCTGGACTGGCAAGGTTCCCCGATGACGGAACGCTGGACTTCGTGTCCGCCGGCCGGCAGAACCGGGACTACTCGTCGGCGCTGACCGTCGATCGACTGGGATAACTTCTACGACCGGCTCGGCGGCGGGCAGTTCATCGACGCGCTCCGCGCGGACATGAAGGCGCATTACGACTACACGCTGATCGACAGCCGGACCGGCCTGTCGGACATCGCGGATATCTGCACCGTTCACCTGCCGGACATCCTGGTGGACTGCTTCACGCTGAACGACCAGTCCATCGACGGGGCGGCCGCGGTCGCCAGGAACCTGGACCAGCGCTACCACTACCGCAACATCCAGGTGCTGCCGGTCCCGATGCGCATCGACGAAGCGGAAAAGGACAAGGCCGACGTGGGCCTGGACGCTGGCGAAGGCGCGGTTCGGTCGTGCCCGCGGGCCGGACTCGGCGCACTACGACGAGAGCGACTACTGGGCCGCGGTGTCGATCCCGTACAAGCCGTTCTACGCCTTCGAGGAGACGCTCGCCGTCTTCGGGGACGCCCCCCGGTCGCCGCTCTCCCTGCTCGGCGCGTACGAGCGGCTGACCGCCGCGATCACCGACGGGCGGGTCCGCGCGGCCGGGGCGATGAGCGAGGAGACGCGGCTGCACGTACAGGGCCGCGTTCATCCGCCGCCGGCAGCCGCCGCCGGGCGACATCTACCTCAGCTACGTTCCCGAGGACCGGATGTGGGCGGACTGGATCGCGGCCGTGCTCGCCCAGCGGGGCATCCGCGTCGTGCGCGCCGGCCGGCCTCGGCGGCCGGGCGGCAACACCCGGGAGGACGCGGAGCAGCGGCGCCGGCGGCGGCCAGCCGCACGATCGCCATCCTGTCGGCCGCCTACCTGCAGTCGCCGCAGGCCCGGGGCGTCTGGGACGCGATGGGGGCGGCGGACCCGGCCGGCACCGGCCGGCGGCTCATCCCGGTCCGGGTGGGGGAGACCCGGCTCGAGCAGCCGTTCTCCGAGCGGACGGTCGTGGACCTGACCCGGCGCGACGCCGGCCAGGCGACCGAGGAGCTGCTCAAGGCGCTCGGCTATCCGCCGAAGCTGACCGACGCGGTCGAGCGGCACGCCGACGCCGAGCCGCGGTACCCGCGGACCATCCCGCCGGTCTGGCGGGTCCCGACCAGGAACGCCGTCCTTCACCGGGCGCAACGAGGTGCTCGAGCAGCTGCACGACCAGCTGATCGGCAGCAGCACGGCGGTCGTCCTCCCGGTCGCGCTGCACGGCCTGGGCGGCGTGGGCAAGACCCAGGTCGCGCTGGAGTACGCGCACCGGTACATGGCCGACTACGACGTCGTCTGGTGGGTCCCGTCCGAGCAGCGCGACCTGATCAACCCGGCGCTGGCCGAGCTGGCGCAGCAGCTCGGCAGTCCGGCCGGCCGACTCGACCGCCGAGACCGCGGACGGCGGTCCGGGAGGCGCTGCGCCGGGGCCGCCCCTACGATCGCTGGCTGCTGATCTTCGACAACGCGGACGAGCCCGGGCGAGGTGGAGGACTTCTTCCCCGGCGGCCCGGGCCACGTGATCGTGACGTCGCGGAACCCGGCCTGGTCGAAGCGTGGCCGAGCCGGTGGAGGTCGACGTGTTCTCCCGGCACGGAGTCGGTTGACTACCTGCAGCGCCGGGTCCGGTCGCTGTCGATCGACGAGGCCACCCTGGTGGCCGAGGAGCTCGGCGACCTGCCGCTGGCCATCGAGCAGGCCGGCGCGTGGCTGGCCGGCGACCGGGATGTCCGCGGCCGAGTACGTGAGCCAGACTCGAGAGCGAGTTCGCCGCGACCATGGAGCTCGAGCCAGCCGACCGACTACCCGACCTCGGTCGCGGTGACCTACCGGCTCTCGTTCGAGCGGCTGCAAGAGCCAGTCGCCCGCCGCCGCCCGGCTGCTCGAGCTGTGCGCGTGCTTCGCGCCCGACCCCATCTCGCTGACGCTGCTCAACAGCGATGAGATGGTCAAGTCGCTGACGCCCGTACGACCAGCGGCTGCGGGCCGCCAGGACCGTGCTCGGCGCTGCTGGTCAGGGACATGACCCGGTTCTCGCTGGCCAAGGTCGACCGGGAGATGACAGCAACTCGATCCAGGTGCACCGGCTGGTCCAGGCCGCCATCCGCGACCAGATGGAGCCTGAGCGCCTATCGCGACGACACCGATGCACGAGGTGCACAAGGTCCTGGTGGGCGCGCGGCCCCGGCAGGGCGACACCGACGACCCGGAGAACTGGGCGCGGTACGACCTGATCTGGCCGCACCTGGAGCCCTCCGAGGTCTGGAACTGCGACGACGAGGAACCCGCCAGCTGCTCATCGACCGGGTGCGGTACCTGTGGAAGCGCGGCGACTACGAGGAGGCGCTCGAGGTCGGCGCGCAAGCTCGAGGAGCAGTGGCAGGAGAAGATCGGGCCGGACGACGAGCAGACCCTGTCCCTGCGCTTCCACATCGCCAACGTGCTGCGTTCGCAGGGCAAGTTCGAGGCGGCCTACGAGCTCGACACCGAGATCTTCGCCAAGCAGCAGGAGTCGCTCGGCGACGGCCACCCGCTCCACCCTGCAGACCGCGGGCAGCCTCGGCGGCGACCTGCGCGGGCTCGGCCGGTTCCGCGAGGCGCTGGCGCTCGACGAGGCGACCTACAGCAGCTAACAAGGACGCTGCTCGGTCCCGATGACCCGACCACGCTGTCAAGCGCCGAACAACCTCGCGATGGACCTGCGCCTGGTCGGGCGACTGCTTCCGGGCCCGGGACATGGACCGCGGAGACGCTGAACTACCGGCAGGCGGTGCTCGGACCCGATCACCCGTACACGCTGCACTCCGCCGTCGATGCTCGGCCCGCGACATGCGGGAGGCGGGCGACTACGCCGGATCGGTCGAGCTGCTCCAGGAGACCTATCAGCGCTATCCGCCGTGCTCGGCGAGGACTTCGTGGACACCCTGCGGACCGGCAAGAGCCTGGCGGTCTCGCTCGGAAGGTGGGCCGGCTCGACGAGGCCTACGCGCTGACGAAGGAGACCGACGACCGGTACCAGCGGATCTACGAGCCGAGTCACCCGGACGCGCTCGCCTGCAAGCTGAACCTGGCCTGCGACCTGTCCGCCCGCGACGAGAAGACGCGCCGCCTTCGAGGTGGCGAGCCGGGTCGCTGCGAGGCCTACCAGGCCACGCTCGGCGCGGACGCACCCGTTCACGCTGGTGGCGCGAGAACAACATCTCCACCTACCTGCGCGGGATCGGCTCGGTGCGCGACGGCGCTCGAGCTCGCGGACCAGCACGCTGACCGCGATGCGGGCATCGCTCGGCGAGGACCACCCGTTCACCCTGTCCTGCGCCGATCAACAAGGCGAACTGCCTGCACGACCTCGGGCGGCTGAGCGACGCGGAGACCCTGCAGCGGGAGACGCTCGACCGGCTGCAAGAAGACGCTCGGCGCCGGCCATCCCGACACGCTGGTGTGCGAGGCGAACCTCGCGATCGTGCTGCGGGCGCCAGGGCCGGACCGAGGAGGCGAGCGCGCTGCAGCTGCAGGTCATCATGGGGCATGGCGCGACGTGCTCGGCGAGGAGCACCCAGCGTCGCCGCGCTGCGCGAGTGGCGGCTGCAGAACCGTGACCTGGAGGCCCAGCCGACGTAACCGCGCGGTCAGCTACAACGGCCTGATCAGCCAGGACAGCACGTCCGGCACCACCTCGAGCGCGCCGAAGTGGGCCGTGCCGGGCCGGATCGACATGATCGCGTGCGGGATCTGCTCGGCCAGCCAGCGGGCGTGCGCCACCGGGGAGAACACGTCGTTCTCGCCGTGCCAGAGCAGCACCGGGACCGTGATGTCGGACAGGTTGAACCCCCACGGCGAGCAGAAGGCGAGCGCGTCGTCGATCCAGCCGTCGGCCGAGTCGCGCAGCGCCTCGGCGAAGTTCCGCGCCAGCAGCGCGCGGATCCCGACATCGGCCACCACCCGCCGGTCGGCCTCCGGCATCTCCGGGCCGAGCGTGGTGACGTGGCTGGCCGGGTTGGCCTTGATCTGGGCGGCGGTCTGCGACCAGGTCGCGCGGTCAGCAGCTCGGGCTCGCTCGCGGCCGCCTTGTACTCGCGCACGTTGGAGTCGGCCATCCCGGCGAACCAGTCGAGGCCCTCGGCCGCCCACGGCGCCAGCGACACCAGCACCCCGGCCCGGGTCACCCGGTCGGGCAGCAGGGCGGCGCAGGCGAGCGCGTGCGGTCCGCCGCCGGACCGGCCGAGCACCGCGAACCGGTCAAGCTCGAGCTCGTCCGCGATCGCCACGCACGTCGGCGGACCACGTCGGCCACCCGCCGGGCGTCCAGCCGGTCCGAGCCGCCGTAGCCGGGCCGGTCGAAGCTGATCAGCCGGACCCCGAGCTCGTACAGCACCCGGCTCTTGGGAAGCGGCCCGACCCGGCTTCCCGGCGTCCCGTGCAGGATGAACACGGGATGTCCGGCGGGGTTCCCCGACACTTGCACGGCTAGCTGCCGGCCGTCCGGCCGAACGCACAAATGTCGTCACCGGCGAGGCTTCATCCCGAGAATCAATGAGGCAAAAGTCGTCCACGCTTACAATCCCCGCACCGCGAACGCTCCCCATTGGAAGCATCACATCTGTTCATACTAAGCAGTCAAACACGTGCCTGCACAGACCTTTCGGCCTAACGGACGGGGCGTGCGGTCCAGCGCCTGCCGGGCCCGGCGCTCGGCCGCCTCGGCGTGCCGGGCGCGCAGCCGGGCCGCCGCCAGGTCGGCCCGCGCCGTGGTGAGCCGCTCCTTCGAGATCGCGGACCTCCGCCTCCAGCCGGTCCTCGGCCGCCCCGGCCTCGGCCGCGACGCGCGGACGCCTGAGCCAGCGGCCCGTTCGGCATCCTCGAATTTCTCCCGCGCGCGGGCCGCCCGCTCGGCCGCCTCCCGCGCCGCCCGCTGCTCTTCCGCCGCCGCCCGCTGCGCTTCCGCCTCCGGCGCGACTGCTCCCGCTCGGCCCGCTGCGACTGCTCGGCGCCGCGCGCCGGTCGGCACCGCGCGCAGGCGCCGCGGCGCCGGGCGCACGGCGGTCGCGCACTCCGGTCGTCCGGCTCAGCGCGGGACGCCGGCCGGCGCCGGAGCCGGGTTCGGTCGCGGCCCGCGCCCGACGGGACCGGCGGCTGGCGATGTCGACCGGCGCGGAACCGGCGGCGCCGGGCGAGCGAGCCCGCGTCGGCATCCGAGTCGTCGGCCGGAGCGAAATCGCCGAAGCCGAACCCGGACCACTGGGCCGCCCTGGTCAGCGTTCCCGGCGGCGAAGGCGGCCGCGGTCCCCGGGTCGGCCAGGGCCGCGGTCAGCGTGGCGTGACCTCTGCGCGCAGGCTGGCGGCGGGTCGGCGACCCCGGCGGCGGCCAGCGCCTGGTCCGTGAGCGCGTCGATCAGCGCCCCGCGGTCGGCCGACAGCTCCCGCAGCCGCGGCCCGTCCTTGGCCCGCTGCGGCCGCCCGCAGCGTCGGCCGCGAGCGCGGCCAGCCGGGCCGGCGCGCCGGGTCGGCCCGGGCGAGCCGGTTGACCACCCAGGCCGACCGGGTCGGCTTGCGCAGCGCCGCCGATCGCGGTGGCGGCGGCCCGGTCGCCCGCCTCCCGCGCCGCCGCCGCCAGCGCCTTGCGGCGCTCGGTGAACGCGTCGGGGTCGGCGCCGTACAGCTCCGCGACGGCGCCGGCTACCAGATCGTCGGCCACCAGGCGGTTATGCCCCGGTTCGGAGCCCCGCGAACAGGTCGGTCTCCGGCAGCGGCGCGCCGGTCGTGTCGACCACCCGGATGAAGTACTCGTAGCCGAACGCCTGCTCGGCGACCTCGGGCGGGATCTTGCTGAACCACGAGTCGTTGATCTGGCTGCCGTGCGCGAACAGCGCCGCCCGCTTGCGCTCGAGCACCGGGCGGATGTCGATCGTGGTGGTGATCCGCTCCTCGGACTCGAGCGCCCGGCGCGCCCGCTCCTCGCCTCCTCGGCTGCCAGTCGGGCACCTCCTCGCCCGCCTCGCGCAGCGCGTCCCAGATCTTCCGCCAGTTGGAGCCCGCATCGTCGACAGGTAGACCTTGGCCGGGATGCCGGTCGCCTCGGCCGCCGCCTGGGCCGCCAGGCTCGCGTGCACGTGGTCCGGGTGCTGGTAGGCGCCCTGCGTCGTCGTAGGTGACCAGCACCTGCGGGCGGTACTTGGTGATCAGCTCGGCGATCCGGCCCGGCCACGATCGCGAGCGGCACGTTGCTGAAGGCGTCCGGGACGTGCTCTTGTAGTCCCACTCCTCCATCCCCGAGTCGTGGTAGCCGAGCGTCTCCAGCGTCGCTGACCTTGAGGATCTTCACCGACTGGTCCAGCTCGGCCAGCCGCTGCCGGGCCACCGCCTCGGGGTCGTGCCCGGGCTGCCCGGGTTTGATCCCGCCGGGCGCGTCACCGTACTCGCCGTTGGTGCAGGTGACCACGACCGTCCGGATGCCCTGGTCGGCGTAAGCGGCGAGAATGCCGCCGCTTGACGCCTCGTCGTCGGGGTGGGCGTGAACGGCCATCAGGGTAAGAGGCTCTGCCATGCTTCCAGCCTGCCATGTCCCGGGCCGTGCTCTGGCCATCCTGGGGTGGTCCGGAGCACGGTCGGCTCGGGTTGCGCTAGTTCAGCTCGGCCGGGCCCCGGCCGTCCGCGACCTGGGCCGCGGACGCCGCCGTGGCCGTTGCGCGGCGGCCTTCTTCACCAGGTCGAGGATGGACATGCCCTGGCCGACCAGGCCCGCCACGACCTCGTTGACGCCCTGGGTGCCGTTGAGCACGGTGAGGTTGGCGCCGGCGAGCCCGCGGGCGGCCGCCTCGACGAGCGCGGGCAGGTTCTCGATCAGCCGGTCGGCCGCGATCAGCTCCTGGTTGCCCTCCGCAGCGAGTCCGCCCTGGCCCGGTTCGCGTCCGCCTGGCCCTCGGCCAGCGCCCGCTCGGCGTGCGCGTCGCGCGTCGGCCTTGACCTGCACCGCCTGCGCCTGCGCGTCGGCCAGCGTCTGTCTGCCGGTAGGCCTCCGCCTCGGCCGCGAGCTTGGCCTGGTCGCGGTCGGCCTCGGCCATCGTGCGCTTGCGGAACGCCTCGGCCTCGGTCGCGAACCTGGCCTGGTCGCGCTCGGCCTCGGCGAGCGTCCGCTGCCGGTAGGCCTCGGCGTCGGCCGGCCGGCGCACCTCGGCCTCGAGCCGCTGCGCGGCCAGCTCGGCCTGCGCGCTGGGCGAGCGCGGTCTGCTGCTCGATGACCTCCTGCTTGACGCCTGCGCCTCGGCCAGCGGGCCGGCCTGCGCGGCCCGCGCCTTGGCCTGCTCGGTCTCGGCCAGGTAGCCGGCCTGCTTGATCGCCATGTCCCGCTCGTACTGGGCCTTCATCGCCGCCGCCTCCTGCTCGCGCTCGGCCGCCTCCTGGTCGGCCTTGGCCTCGGCGATCCGGGCCTGGCTGGCACGGCGGCGGCGTGCGGCGCGGCCAGGTTGTTGATGTAGCCGGAGGCGTCCTCGATCTCCTGGATCTGGAGCGCGTCGACGACGATGCCGAGCTTCTCCATCTCGGAGTGGCTGCCGTCCTTGACCTCCTGGGCCACCCGGTCGCGCTCCCGGATGATCTGCTCGACGGTCAGCCCGCCGATGATCGAGCGCAGGTGGCCGGCGAAGACCCGGCCGACCAGGTCCTCCATCCGGTCCTGCTCGGACAGGAAGCGGCGGGCGGCGTTGGCGATCGACGCCGGGTCGTCGCCGACCTTGAACGCGGCCACCGCGCGGACGTTCAGCCGGATGCCCTGATTGGTGACGCACTCCTCGGTGATCTCGGCCTCGCGCAGGGCCAGCGACAGCATGCGGGCCTTCTGCTTGACCGGCAGGACGAAGCTGCCGTGCCCGGTGACGATGCGGAACTGCGTCGCTCCGTGCGCCGCTTGGAGCCCGAGATGAGCAGCGCCTCGTTGGGCGCGGGAACATGCCAGAACAACATGACGATCTCCCTTTCCCTGCCTCGCAGGGGTTTGATGGGAAGGAATGGCTCAGACGGGCTGGGGTGACGAACACCGAGCGGGCCGACAGTGCTTCGACGACGACGACCCGGGTATGCCGGGGGATTGGCTCGTCGGACCAGGCGGCGAACGCCTCGCTGCCGCCGCGAACGGGCAGCAGCACCTCGCCCGGGCCGTTCGCCGGAATGGAGACAGTAACCCGCCCGACCGTGCCGAGCAGGCTCTCTGCCGCGCCACCATGGCGTTCACGGCTACATCACCGGCTTTCGCATTTATGCGCCGATACCGGTATACCACCGCGTCTGAGAGCGCCGCGCGGGGACCCGCCTATTATTTACCGGCTTATGTATGTAATGCCATTGCGGGAACAGCTGATAAGCGGCCTAAGGCTGCTAAAGGCGCGGGCACCCGCACCGTCAAGCGCGCCCGGCTGCACGGTGCACCGTGAGCGCGCTGGCCGGGCGTGATGACGCTCGCCGTCGACCTCGCGGGGGAGCGTCGCGGCGGCGGTGATCTCGACCCTGCGGGCCTGGAACCGCTCGAGCATCCGGTCCTGGTGGTGGCTGTGCGTCAGCACCCGGGTGGCCAGCCGGGTCCAGCCGAGCGGGCCGTGCGGCGCGAGCACGCCCACGTCGAGCAGCCCGTCGTCGAGCCGGGCGTCCGGCAGCAGGCTGAACCCGCCGGGCAGCAGCCCGGAGTTGCCGACCACGACCGACCGCGCCGTCCGCTCGATCGGCGGCGCCGTCGTCCAGCCTGATGGTGAACCGGGTCGGGCGGCATGGCGAGGTGCGCCGCCCCCGACATCGCGTAGGCGAGCCAGCCGAACTGGTGCTTGAGCTTGGTCCCGGCGACGACGGCGGCGTCGAGGCCCATGCCCGCCATCGCGGTGAACGGCTCGCCGTCGGCGACGCCAGGTCGATCACCCGGTCGATCGGCCGTCCGCGCGCCGGTCGAGCGCGACGTCGAGCGCCGCCCGCGGGTGGCCGGGGATGCCGAGCGTCCGCGCCAGCAGGTTGGCGGTGCCGTGCGGGCACGATCCCGAGCGGCACGCCGGTCGCCGCCAGCCCCTCGGCGCAGCCGCGGACGGTCCCGTCCCCGCCGACCGCGACCACCAGGTCGGCGCCGTCGAGCGCCGCCCCGCGGCCGCCGCGACCCCGGCCTCGGCCTTCTCGGTGACCAGGAACTCGGCCGTCCAGCCGTGCCGCGGCGGCGACCTCGCGGCAGAGCGGCACGAAGCCGC
Organism: uncultured Acidobacteriaceae bacterium; assembly: GCA_963758545.1. Classification (GTDB taxonomy): domain Bacteria; phylum Acidobacteriota; class Terriglobia; order Terriglobales; family Acidobacteriaceae; genus KBS-83. The sequence continues at coordinate 1,537,924 of CAVWVY010000004.1, forward strand.
CCGCTGCCCCGGACCAGCGAGCCGTTGACCACAAACGAGACACCAGGCATATCTCCACCGAGGCTACCCGCCGGCCTCCGGCGTAAACGCGGAAACGGCGATCGGCCCCGCCGATCGCGGGGCCATCACGCGTCGACGGGTCAGACGCCTGGCCGACGGGATAACGAGCCGGGGGCAGCTACCGCAGGTGCCAGTGGTACGGGGCGATCAGCTTGTCCACGCTGGCCGGCCCCCAGCGTGCCCGGCGCGTACGGCTCGACCGGCGGGGGATTCGTCAGCAGCGGCTCGGAGATCTCCCAGACCCGCTCGATGCCGTCGGCCCGGGTGAACAGCGACTGGTCGCCCAGCATGGCCAGCAGGATCAGCCGCTCGTAGCCCTCGAGCGCGTTGGCCGCGGCGAACGAGTCCTCGTACTTGAAGCGTCAGCGTCGACGCGCCCAGCGTCATCTCCGGCCCGGGCATCTTGGCCATGAACTCGATGCTGATCGACCCCGGGTCGGCGAAGTCGATGACGATCTCGTTCGTCCGGCCCGGCCGGCGCGTCGTGCCGGTGCGCGTGGAACATCCGCACCGGCGGCGCGTGGAAGCCGAGCGTGACGACCTGCCGCGACGCCTTCATGCGCCTTGCCCGAGCGCAGGTAGAACGGCACGCCGTGCCAGCGCCAGTTCTCCACCTCGACCCGCAGCGCGATCATCGTCTCGGTGTCGGAGTCGGCCGGGCACCCCGGTCGATGTCCCGGTAGCCCTCGTACTGCCCGCGCACGACGTGCCGCACGTCGATCGGCCGCAGCGCGTCGTACACCTTGCCCTTCTCGTCGCGCAGCGGCTTGGCCGCCAGCGACGTCGGCGGCTCCATCGCGACGAAGCCGAGCACCTGGAACAGGTGGGTCACCACCATGTCCCGGTAGGCGCCGGTCGCGTCGTAGAACGCGGCCCGCCCCTCGACGGTCAGCGTCTCCGGCACGTCGATCTGCACGTACTTGATGTGCTGGCGGTTCCAGATCGGCTCGAACAGCCCGTTGGCGAACCGGAAGGCGAGGATGTTGTCGATCGACTCCTTGCCGAGGAAGTGGTCGATCCGGAAGACCCGGGACTCGTCGAACACCGCGTGCACGGCCTCGTTGAGCTTCCCTGCGCCGAGGCGAGGTCGGTGCCGAACGGCTTCTCGATGATCACCCGCGAGTTCGTCGGTGGCCAGCCCGGACGCGCCGAGCATCTCCACCACGGACGCCGAACGCCGACGGCGGCACCGCCAGGTGGAACAGCCGCGCCGATGTGCCCGTTGCCCCGTTGCCGCCGGTGGCTGCGAGCGCTGCGTGATCGCCTTCTCGGCCGCCGCGACCGCGGCCACCAGCGGCGACGGGTCCTCCGGGGAGGCCGCGCCGAACGACAGGTGGGCGGCGAACGTCGTCCCACGACTCGTCCGGCTTGCAGTTGCCGAACTGCGTGGCAGGCCGACGTGCGCGTGCTTGCGGAACTCCTCGTCCGACACCGCGAACTCCGGCGGCGCGGAGCCGATGATCGCGGAACTCCTCCGGCAGCAGCCCGGCCACGAACAGGTGGTAGAGCCCCGGCAGCAGCTTCCGCTTGGCCAGGTCCCCGGTCGCGCCGAACAGCACGATGACGTGCGGGCCGGGCTTGGCGTGCCCGGCCGTGACGAGTGCACCGCGGGGCGGCTCGGCTGCGTGTCGCTCGGAGCCTCGTGCTCACTGCTGCGCGGCCTTCTGCTCCGCGTGGCCGCCGAACTCCGACCGCATGGCGGAGAGGATCTTGCCGGTGAACACGCCGAGGTCACGCGACTCGAACCGCTGGTACAGGGCCGCGGTGATGACCGGGGCGGGCACGCCCTCGTCGATCGCGGCCTCGACCGTCCACCGGCCCTCGCCGGAGTCGGACACCCGGCCGCCGAACTCGTCGAGGTCGGGCGACTTCGCCAGCGCCGCCGCGGTCAGGTCGATCAGCCAGGACGAGATCACCGAGCCGCGCCGCCACACCTCGGCGACGTCGCCGCACGTTGATGTCGTACTGGTAGTACTCGGGGTCGCGCAGCGGCGTGTTCTCCGCGTCGTGGGTGGCGTTCTGCTGGTTGCCGATGTCGGCGCCCTTGATGATCGACAGCCCCTCGGCGATCGCGGCCATCATGCCGTACTCGATCCCGTTGTGCACCATCTTGACGAAGTGCCCGGCGCCGGACGGCCCGCAGTGCAGGTAGCCCTGGGACGCCTGGGACTCCGGGGTCGCGGCCGGGCGTCGCCTCGACGCTGCCCTCGCCCGGGCGCGATCGTCTTGAAGATCGGGTCGAGCCGCAGCACGGCGGCCGAGTCCCCGCCGATCATCAGGCAGTAGCCGCGCTCCAGGCCCCACACGCCGCCGGAGGTGCCGACGTCGAGGTAGTGCAGCTTCCTCGGCGCGAGCGCCTTGGACCGGGTGATGTCGTCGTGGTAGTAGGAGTTGCCGCCGTCGATGATCGTGTCGTCGGCGTCGAGCAGCGGCACCAGCTGCTCCAGCGTCTGGTCGACGATCCCGGCCGGGATCATGATCCAGATGTTGCGCGGCTTCTCCAGCGCGTTCACGAAGTCGGCCAGCGTGTTGGTGCCGGTGGCGCCGTCCGCCTCCAGCGACTTGACCGCGTCCGCGTTGACGTCGTAGACGACGACGTGGTGGCCGTCGCTGCATCAGCCGGCGGGACAGGTTGGCGCCCATCCGGCCGAGCCCGATCATGCCGAGCTGCATTGGTGAGTCAGTTGCCATGGCGAGTCCTCACGCCTCCTTCGGACTTGAGCGAGCGGTAACGCCGGATCAGCGCGTTGGTGGACGAGTCGTGCGTCAGCGTCAGGCTCCGACGCCGACGTCAGCTCCGGGATGATGCGCTGGGCGAGCTGCTTGCCGAGCTCGACGCCCCACTGGTCGAACGAGTCGATGTCCCAGATGGTCCCCTGCACGAACACCGAGTGCTCGTACAGCGCGACCAGCGTGCCGAGCAGCCGCGGGGTGAGGATGTCGCACAGCAGGGTGTTGGTCGGGCGGTTGCCCTCCATGACCCGGTGCGGCACCACCGCCTCGGGCGTGCCCTCGGCCCGCACCTGCTCCTCGGTCTTGCCGAAGGCGAGCGCCTCGGCCTGCGCGAACACGTTGGAGGAGAGGTAGTCGTGGTGCTCGCCGAGCGGGTTCAGGGTCCGCGCGAACCCGATCAGGTCGACCGGGATGAGCACCGTGCCCTGGTGGATGAGCTGGTAGAACGAGTGCTGCCCGTTGGTGCCGGGCTCGCCCCAGTAGACCGCGCCGGTGTCGTAGTCGACGTGCTGGCCGGCCAGCGTCACGTGCTTGCCGTTGGACTCCATCGTGAGCTGCTGCAGGTAGGCGGGGAACCGCTTGAGGTACTGGTCGTACGGCATCACGCCGACGGTCTGGGCGCCGAAGAAGTCCCGGTACCAGACGCGCGAGCAGGCCCATCAGCACCGGCAGGTTGGACGCCAGCGGCGCGGTCCGGAAGTGCTCGTCCATGTCGTGGAACCCGGCCAGCATCTCGTCGAACTGGTCCGGCGCCGAGCGCGATCATGGTGGACAGCCCGATGGCGGAGTCCATCGAGTAGCGGCCGCCGACCCAGTCCCAGAACCCGAACATGTTGGCCGTGTCGATGCCGAACGCCGACACCTTCTCGGCGTTGGTGGACACCGCGACGAAGTGGTTGGCCACCGCGTCCGGCGAGCCGAGCGCGGACACCACCCAGTCCTTGCGCCGACTTCGGCGTTGGTCAGCGTCTCCAGCGTGCCGAACGTCTTGGAGGAAATGATGAAAAGCGTCTCGTCGGCGATCAGGTCGCGGACCGCCTCCACGAAGTCGGTGGAGTCCACGTTCGACACGAAACGGAAGGTGATGTCGCGCGTGCGAGTAATGCTTGCAGCGCCTCGTACGCCATGACCGGCCCGAGGTCGGAGCCGCCGATGCCGACGTTGACGACGTTCTTGATCGGCTTGCCGGTAAAGCCCTTGAACTCGCCGGAACGGACCCGGTTGGCGAAGTCGCGCATGCGCGTCGAGCACGGCGTGCACGTCCGCCACGACGTCCTGCCCGTCGACGACGAGCGTGGCCGTGGCGGGCAGCCGCAGCGCGGTGTGCAGCACCGCCCGGTTCTCGGACACGTTGATGTGCTCGCCGCGGAACATCGCGTCCCGCCGCTCGGGCACGCCCGACTCCTCGGCCAGCTCGACCAGCAGCGCCAGCGTCTCGTCGGTGATCCGGTTCTTGGAGTAGTCCAGGTAGACGCCCGCGGCCTCGGCCGTCAGCCGCTCGCCCCGTCCGGGGTCGGCGGCGAACAGGTCGCGCAGGTGCTGCCCGGAGATTTCCGCGTAATGGCGCTCGAGCGCCTGCCACGCCTTCCGCTCCCGCAGCGGAGTCGCCGGCATGTTGGTCTCCCCTCATCAGGTGCCCGCAACATTCCAGGCTCTGCCGTATGCGATCGGTGCGATCAAACCGATCCTTCCACGCCTGACGACTGCCCCGCCCCCCGGGTTCCGAACCCGGCGGCGCCAGTTGCCGGGAGTTAACGCGCGGCCTACCGGCTGACTTCCGAGCGGTCGGCATCCGCCCACAGCGTGTGGAAGCTGCCCTCGGCGTCGGTGCGACGGTAGGTGTGCGCGCCGAAGAAGTCGCGCAGCCCCTGGACGAGCGCGGCGGGCAGCCGCTCGGCCCGGAGCGCGTCGTAGTACGCCAGCGCCGACGAGAACCCGGGCACCGGGATCCCGTTGCTCCACCGCGGTCGCGATCACGTCGCGCCAGCCGTCCTGCGCCCCCGCGAGTTCCCGGGCGAAGTCGGGGTCGGCCAGCAGGGTCGGCAGCTGCGGGTTGCCCGCGTAGGCGGCCCGGATCCGGTCGAGGAACGCGGCCCTGATGATGCAGCCGCCGCGCCAGATGACGGCCGTCTTGCCCAGGTCGATGTTCCAGTCGTACTCCGCGCTGCCCGCGGCGATCATGTTCCAGCCCTGGGCGTAGGACACGATCTTGGACGCGTAGAGGGCCTGCTCGACCTTGTCGGCGAACGCGTCGGGGTCGGAGACGGCCTCGCGCGACGGCCCGGCCAGCTCCCGGGCGGCGGCGCGGAGGTCGGTGTGGCCGGACAGCGACCGGGCGAAGGTCGCCTCGGCGATCCCGTCGACCGGCACCCCGAGGTCGAGCGCGGTCTGCACGGTCCAGCGGCCGGTGCCCTTCTGCTCGGCCTGGTCGAGCACGATGTCGACGAACGGCCGTCCGGTCTTGCCGTCGGTGTGCGCGAGCACCTCGGCCGTGATCTCGATCAGGTAGGAGTCGAGCCGGCCGGTGTTCCAGGTCCTGAACACCTCGGCGATCTCGGCGGCGGGAAACCCGCCCGCGTACCGCAGCAGGTCGTACGCCTCGGCGATCAGCTGCATGTCGGCGTACTCGATGCCGTTGTGCACCATCTTGACGAAGTGCCCGGCCCCGTCCGGGCCGACGTGGGTCGTGCACGGCACGCCGTCGACGGTGGCCGCGATCGCCTCCAGCATCGGCCCGAGCGCCTGCCACGACTCGGCCGAACCGCCCGGCATGATCGACGGCCCGTTGAGCGCGCCCTCCTCGCCGCCGGAGACGCCCATGCCGACGAAGTGCAGGCCGCGGTCGCGCAGCGCCGCCTCGCGGCGGCGGGTGTCGGCGAAGTGCGCGTTGCCGCCGTCGATGATCATGTCGCCCTGCTCGAGCAGCGGGGCGAACTCGTCGATGACGGCGTCGGTCGCCGCGCCCGCGTTCACCATGATGACCAGGCGGCGCGGGCGCTCCAGGCTGGCGACGAACTCCTCGGCGGTGCGGGCGGGGACGAAGGTGCCCTCGTGGCCGAACTCCTTCATGATCGCGTCGGTCCTGGCCGTCGTTCGGTTGTGCAGGGCCGTCGCGTAACCGTGCCTGGCGAAGTTCCTGGCCAGGTTCCGGCCCATCACCCCAAGCCCCGTGACCCCGATCTGCGCAGTCGCCTGGCCGGTCATGTCGTCCTCGTCTCCTT
>CAVWVY010000005.1:0-187835 GCA_963758545.1 uncultured Acidobacteriaceae bacterium
TTTGCCGCGTGCAGCGATGGGGGAAGGGAATCAAAGGGAACGCGGTACTCTTCATCGTTGAATCTTGTTCCGCCGATCGGATACTGGTTCGGGAGGTCCTTGTAGCAGACATGTACGGCGGAATTCTGCTGAAGGGCCAGCCTTCCGGTCACGGTAACGAGTGCCTTCCAATCGTCAGAACTGGTGAAGCAGACCAGCAACGTTCTTAGGCCGGAGGCCACGATGAGGCCGGGATCTTCTGTCGGGACAATCAATGGGGTAGCCACAGTTATCTCCTTCGAAAAATATTTAGCAAAACGCGACCATGTCGGGTCGGTTGTCGGGATGGACTGGATTTTCAGCCTTGACCGGCGCGCTCAGGATAGTGAGCACGGGGCAATCCGCATTTGCGACGATCTTGAACACCGTTCCTGGCTTGCCCCGTGTTCCAAGTGGTCCGAGACTATGCGCTGCCGTAATGATGAGGTCAGGTCGCCGTTGTTTCACCAGTAGGCGAATCTCTGTATCGACATCGCCGAACGTAACCACGCACTCGGGATCACACCAGTCCTTGACCTGCGGGGCTACATGTTGTTCCAGGGCGTGCTCGAAATATTGCTCAATATCTTCTTTGTTCCAGGGAGCGGTCCTGCCGTCATGTACGTGGCACAGACTAACTCGTGCACGAAATTCCTGCGCCAAAGATAATGCATAGATCGCTGCGTTGTTCACCTGCGTCCCGAAGTCGGTCACAAAGAGAATTCGGTCGAAATGAAGTCCTCTCTCCATAAACGGCAGGACGTGAGCCCCCACAGTCAATACCGGAATTGAAGTTCGACGGAATATGCTCTCTGCGACCGACCCCACGAGTGCCCTTCGCGGATCATCGATGCCTGCTGTTCCCTGGATAATCAGATCCGGATGAAGGCGACGCAAAGAACGCAAGAGGCCATCGCTGCGGGATGCTGTTTCGGTCAGATGAACATGCACATCGATGCCGCCCGACCTCAGTCCGTCAGCAATGGACTGCAATTCAATTGTGGCCCTTTCCATATTTGGCTCGTTTGAGGCGGGGGATCCTGGCACAACAAACGTGCGCTTTGGCGACGCATGCAGAAGTGTCAACCGACAGCTATAGTATTGTGCGAAGGCTCGAGCATAGCTCAATGCACTGTTCGAGCGGCTTGTCAGGTCCGTCAGCAGAACGATGTGGTCATAAGACGTTTTTGGAACCATCTGAGCCATGACGTGATCTCCTCGGTGTTAGCTAGCGCGGGTCGGGATTACCAAAAGTGGACAAGGGGCTTCCGCCAAGAGCTGTGGCATAATTCCACCGACACGGAGCGTCGGCCATTCCAGGAACTTGTGCCGGATTCCCAGGATCAGCAGGTCGACCCCTCGTGCAATGGCTGTCTGGACTAGGCTCTCTGACTCGGGCTCCTCCAGGAAGACTGCGTGTAAATGCGGCTTGGCGCCATCCTCGAACGGCAGCAAATCCTTAACCGCCTTCTTGAATGTCAACCAATCTTCGTAGTCCCTTTTCTCCTCCGCAACGTCACGATATGCAATTTCCAAGTGAGCATCGTGTTCTTTTGCTAGCTTGTATGCATAAGCGACGAGATTCGCTCCATTTCTGTCCAATGAGGTCGTGCAAAGAATATTCTTTGGCTTCCATAGGGAAGACGGACGTGGAGGGGCTTTGGGGCCAACTATCAAGATAGGTATTCGCAAAGCGTCGGCAATACGCTCTGCATGTGAACCGAAAAAGATTCGGGGCAGCCCCTGCCGACCGTGTGTACCCACCACAACGAGATTCGTATCGCGATTCCGCGCGGTTTCTGCGAGTTCTTCTGGCACGCTTCCGAATGGACAGAGTGCCATGGCGCGAAAGCCCTCAGCTCGCAAGGCAGCTCCCGCAGCGTCCGTCTGATCGATCTCACGTTGAGGTCGACGCGGATCGTCTACCCAACCACCTTCCGGGATGTTGATGTGCGGCACAGGTTCAGCAACATGGACGAGCAGTAATTCGCCATCAGAAGCGCGGACAATGCTCTTTGCATAAGCGAGCGCGCGATCGGCTTCCTGGCCAAAATCGGTCGCAATAAGCACTTTGGTGAAGGTCTTGACTGGAACAGCCGCGGTCGTCGTCATAACGAATCTCCCTAGCGTCACAGTAACTATTTCTGTAGCTCATGGAGGTGATGCGAAGCAGTGCAGGCCGTGATCGCCGTCACAATGCCTCAATGAGCATGGAGCGTGACCGGTTCTGCGGGTGGCCAACGCAAACCGCCGGAGGGCACCGTCAGCACTGGGCAGTGCGCTTTGCGAATGGTGTCGAAAGTCACACGGGTCGACGCCGCTTCCTGATTTCCAGGACGGCCGATACCCCACAGGATGAGTGAAGCCTTGAGTTCGGCAGCACGGGCAGGGATCACTTGGTCTGGCGGTCCATAGAGTAAGGTCCAACTTACGTCTATTCCGTGATCGCGTAGTGCGCGACTCCGCGCCTCGCATAGTCGCTCATGGTCTTCGCAGGAGACTGCCCGATGTTCAGGATCGACGACGTGAAGAAGCTCGAGATGCCCATGCATCGCCGCAGTCAGCCTGCCGGAAAAAGCCAGCACCTCGTGGTCATCAACCGTAGAGCTTGTCACGCAAACCAGGCGATCGATCTTTGGGGACGTATCGGCAAGCCGAATCGCATGGGGGCCGATCGTAAGCATCGGACACCGAGCAGCCCGCAGCATATGTTCAGCGGTTGAGCCAAGTTGCGGACGGTCTGTCGGACCGTGGCCAAAAGCACCGAGCAAGAGCAAATCAGTCTTGCTTTCCAAGGTCGCCGCTTCCAAAACATCTGATACCTCTCCGACACGTTGTTCTGAGTCGCATGGAATGCCCTTTGCTCGAAGATGCTTCTCTACGTTGTCAAATGCGCGCAGGATGTCCTCCTGAACGTGTTCTCTGACGCGGGGCTCAGTAGCCATGATCCGCGTGTACTCAGAGGGTGTTTCGATGCTGATCAGGTGAACTTTGGATCCGAGATGCTTGGATAGTTCGGCTGCATATTTGAGCGCCGCCGCGGCCGCCGCGGAGAAGTCATACGCAACCAACAGATCTGTAAAACCGTGGTTCATGATGCCTGTGCGTTCAGGAAGTGCGGCGGCTTGTGTCATAACAAACTCTCCAAAGGTGCTGTTAACGGCGTCACCTTCTCAAACGCTGTCTGTTTCTCGTAGCTCCCCCGCGCCGGGAAAGTGAGGATTGGACACGGGACATCAGCGAGAAGCTCCTGCAGCGTCCCCTCGTGGAGGGTGAGCCATTCGCGGCTCGCGCCACCAATCACAACCAAGTCTGCGTTTCGAGTGATGACAGCTTCGGTTAGCGACTTCGCTTTTGGATCGGGAAGAGGAACGATATGCAAAGGCAATTCATTCGCAGTGTGCTCATCATCCAAGAGCTTTCGCACGGACTCTCTAAGTCCAACCCAGGGAGAATCCGTCCGGTCTTTTAAATCCGCGGTGAACCACACAACCTCGAACGACGCCTGGTATTTGGTCGCCAGTAAATAGGCAAATGCCACAAGTCTCGCGTCGTCGGGTGAAAAGGAAATCGAGCAGAGAATGTGGCATGGCTTCCATACTGCTTGAGCGGCGAGGGGCGCCCGTGGGCCGACAATCAGAAGTGGAGTTTCGAGTGATCCCGCAGTCTCTTCCGCATACGAGCCAAAGATCAGTCGATTGAGACCACGCCTTCCGTGTGTTCCTATGATCACCAGGTCGGCATGGTGAATCTCCGCGGTCTGGGCGACTCTCTGACCGACTGAGCCGAAGGGGCAGAGTGCCTTCACCCTCAGGCCTTCCGCGCGCAAAGCGGCAGCGGCCTCTTCTGTCTCCTGCTCCTCGGCTCGAATTCTGACAGAGTCGTCGACCCACATCCCTTCCGGGAGCGCGAGGACCGGAGCAAGCCGAGCGACATGGACGAGTAGAAACTCTCCGCCGGAACCTCGGATGATGCTCTTTGCGTATGTCAGGGCGCGCCCGGATTCTTCTGAGAAGTCGCTGGCAAGCAAGACCTCGGCAAATGTGGTGGATGGCACGGTCGCGACACTCATCGGTTACCTCCTTAAATGAGCTTAGGCAAGAAGCGAGACATGAACGGTGATGGATGACGCTACCCGTGGTGATCTCAATCACATTGGAGGTTTGGCGTCATACACAACGCAAGCGTTCGCGCGATCATCGCGTGATGCAAATCACAGACGAAAATGGCGTCCCAACAGACTCTGAAGCTCACGGAAGGAAGGCAAGCAATGGCGAATCTGCAACTATCACAAAGACTTCAATTGCATTCGCTTTGGGTAACCAGTTGTGAGGCGGAGGGAGTCCGGCTGGATCTTGCTGGAGAGAACCTGCGCAATGCGCAGATGCCCTACGCTGTTCTGGTGGGCGCAAGACTGAATGGTGTTGATTTCAGGAATGCAAATCTGGCACATGCGGACTTTGTTGGGGCAGATCTAAGAGAGGCAGACTTGCGAGATGCAAGGCTGGAGGGGGCTGATTTTTCTGCTGCCAACACTAAGGGAATCCTTCTCAAAGGAGCAAAGCTCACGGGAGCCAATCTTGAACGGGCCCATCTTAATAGTTCCGATTTGAGCGATACGGGGATGACCGATGTCAATCTGACTGGCGCTCTCCTGAGGGGGGCAAATCTGCACCAGGCGGATATGAGTCGCGCAAACCTTAGAGCGGCGGACTTGTCTTGTGCTGACTTGCGAGGCGCCATACTGCGCGGGGCAGACTTAGCATGTGCGGATCTTTTGGCGGCCAATCTCGAGGGGGCCGTCATCGATAAAAATACTAACCTCCAAGGCGCGAAGGTTGATGTTGACGATCTTCAGACCCTGGTCTGACCAAGTGACGCTCGATGCCAGGCAAGTGAGGAGGAATACTTATGCCAATGACTGAGATCTGCGGTGGGAAACGCCTCGAGCGGATTCTCCTTGCGACTGACTTTTCCTCAGTTGCCGAGGTTGCGACGGCCTATGCGGTAGGGTTGGCGCGGCACTTCTCATCCACACTGGAGGCGGCTTATGTCATTGACCTGTCCTCAGCCGATCCCACCCTTGATGTACTCATGGAGCCTGCAATCGATATGCTTAGACGTTCCGGCCAGGAAAGGATGCGGCATGTGGCGGAGGGAGTTCCCGGATTGACAGTTGAGAAGAAGATAATGGAAGGGCACCACGCTGCAACCGTTCTGGTCGGTGAGGCCATCGACGCCTGCGCGGACGTCATTGTCCTGGGCACTTCGTCAAAGCACGGATTGCGAAAGCTCACCTTCGGATCGACCGCTGAGGAGGTCATCCGTGAGGCGCCCTGCCCGGTATTCACGGTGGGCCCGCACGTATCCAAGCCAGCCGATGATTTCCTAGGTTTCCGGAAGATCGTCTTCGCAACAGATTTTTCAGCACAGTCCGCGAAAGCTGCGACTCTGGCTTTCTCCTTCGCCAAGGACGGAAACGCACAGGTCTACCTATGTCATGTTGTAGGTGATGCCCGCACGGCTGAACAGGACTCACCCGATACGAGTTCTGTCACATCATTCAAGGAGATAATGAATGGCTCCGCGGAAGACCGCTGTTTTACCGAATGCGTCGTCGAGCGCGGCGAGGTAGCTGGCGCCGTCCTCGGGCTAGCGTCGTGGGTCGACGCTGATCTCGTGATCATGGGAGCTCGAAAGGCTTCGTTCTGGCGGCCCTATATCCAGTCAGGGCTCACGCCTGCAGTTCTCGCCGAGGCCGGATGTCCAGTTCTGACCGTTTGTTGACGAAATCTGCATTGCCGTGAGGAATTATTCAGTGAATGGACGGCGAGACTCCAAGTTGTTGGTCGTGCTCAATGCCAATTGGCAAGCGGAGATGGAGGGCTTTTACACCTACAAAGCCCTTTCCGAAACGGACGGGGACCCACAGCGCCGCAATGCTCTGCGTGGACTTGCCGCCGCCGAAAAGCATCACGCCGACCTATGGGCCCAGCGAATTCGGGCTGTAGGCGGCGCGGAACCGACTTACCGTGGGGATCACTCGGGAACGGCTCGCTCGCCAGCGAACCGCATCGGTGGCACTGATCTTGCGCTCCGGCGTCTGGAGATCGAGGAGAGCCGCGATATCGCCAAATACGGCAAACAGCTCACAGAGCTGGATGATCAGCCAAGTGTCGAAGTACTGCGGAAAGTGATTTCGGATGAGCGCGAGCATTATCGGATATTGAGTAGTCTCATCCGATCAAGACCGCTACTTCCAGCCGCGACGCCTGAGCAGGCCCAGGAAGCTCTCGACGATCTGCTCATATCGCGGCAGCAGGAACACCGGCAAGCTGCAAGTTGGGTTGGCGACGCGATTTATGGCGTCAACGATGGCCTGGGCGCGATTTTTGGTATCGTCTCTGGAGTTTCTGGCGCCACTCTCGGAAATAGCCATTTCGTTCTCATCGCTGGGTTGGCGGGCATGATAGCGAGCGCTCTCTCCATGGGCTCGGGCGCTTATCTCGCTGCTAAGAGCGAACGAGAAATCTTCGCAGCAGAGTTCGCGCGGGAGCGCGAAGCAGTCAAATATAACGAAGCCGAAGCACGCGAGGTTCTCTCACTCAGTTATCAGATCAAAGGACTACGTGAAGAAGACGCAGACAAAATAGTCGACTACTTGGCAAACAATAAGGAACAGTTCATACAGGCGTTGGCCCGTGAACGCCTGAATACGACAGCAGAGGGCCTACGCAAACCCTGGGTCTCCGCTCTCTCAGGTGCCTTGTCGACGGCGGTCGGTGCGTTCATCCCAATCATTCCCTTCTTCTTTATGGCTGGAATTCCAGCGATCATCACAGCTGCCGTCATCTCGTTGATTGCCCACTTTGTGGTCGGTGCAACCAAATCCCTGATCACTATCCGTTCATGGTGGAGCAGTGGTCTTGAAATGACGGCGATCGGAGCCATCGAAGGCGTCGTTACGTACGTCATAGGTATCGGTTTGGGTCGAATATAGGAGGTATGGCCATCGGACCTACCGGAGCGCAACGGCATCTATCTGATCGTCCTCCTTGCGGCGGTTGCTCGTTCTCTTTAACGCTTCCAATAGCGCCCCATCTTCGGCATAGATATCGGGAAGAAAGTAGACAAGGCCATCTTCGGCCGCGAAGCCAGTTCCATACACAATGAGAACAGGAATCGGATGGGTCAGCGTCACGGAGAATGTCTGGCCGCCGTGCATGGCCGCATCGATTTTGTCCCTCGTCCAACCTTCGTTGTCCTTCATGACCCACGTTGCCAACGATAAGGGGTCCTCAACGCGGATGCACCCGTGGCTGAAGTCTCGCCGCGTCCGAACGAACAAGGCTTGTTCTGGTGTGCCGTGCAGGTAGACATCGTGAACATTGGGCAGTGAAAACTTCACTAAGCCCAGCGAGTTGCGGTCACCGGGCCGTTGCCGGATGCGAAAGCCACCGCCTGGTAAAGATACGACTTCGTAGTCGTGTTTCTTCAAGTAATTCGGATCCCGCCGCAACGCCGGGGCGATCTCCTTACGCTGGATGCTTGGAGGAACGTTCCAGTAGGGACGGAAAACCACGGAGGATATCTGGTTCTGGAAGACCGGCGTCTGCCGGCGATAGGCTCTCCCTACGATCACTTTCATCGCGAGCGTGACATGCAGGCCGCTGTCGTAGGCACGAAGCCTGAACTCCGGGATATTTACGACAACTGGAGGCTGCAGGAAGGCCTGCTGAATCCAACGCCACCGTTCGAGCGTGAGGCTGAGCTGTGTGATCCTGTTGGCGATCGGAGTTGTCAGCTGCCGATAGGTTTCTGCAGTCAAAGTCCCATCGGGTGCCAATCCGTGCCTCGCCTGAAAAGACTGCATCGCGCGGGCCAGTGTCTCATCGTATTGGGAATCGTCGATCGTCGTGCCACCTGGCTGCAGATCGCCCGTCCGGGTCAGGAGAGTCCGTAACGAAGCTAGGCCGTCAGACTTGTCACCTGGCTTTAGGGGCATTGAAAACGCCGGCAGCGCGATCTGAGGCTCTTGCATCAGGTCGATAAAATGTCGCAACGCTCTTTCGGTCCGTTGGTACCCCGGCGCGACCGGTTCGAGCGAATCGAAGGCTTTTGGAAGATTGTTGTCCTGAATCGCGCGCCATAAGAACTCTGCAGGCTGAAATCCCTGGCACGGAACTGGAATATCGGCGTTGATCTCGTGAGGAGCGACCCGCCCGCAACGCAGATCTTTCGCTAACCGCATCGTCGCAATCGTCAGATCAACCTCCCAGCGAGCGAATTCTGCTAATGAGGATGACTGCACGCTGCGCGTGGAGGGCACGGCGGGTAGAGGATAGTCTGCCGGATTGAGTCCCCATGCCGAGACGTTGCGCAGGATCTCGATTGCAGTAAGCGCGACAGGTGAAACTTCACCTGTGGATGTCCAAGCGAGCGCATATCCGCAAGGGGCATAAAACGCGTCGATAAGGAGTGCATCTGATGGAGCAAATGCACTGTGAACTTGCTCAATCCTGGCGCTCAGGGTCTGAACCTCAGCGCTTTGCCCTTCCTTGCCAACAGTGGGGCAATATGAGACCTGAACGGCATACGTCCGGATCGAGCTTCCGCAAAGTAGCAGAAGGAGTAGCCCTATCGTTTTCATTGTTGTCTCCGCAGAGATCGCTTGGCGGCAGTCCGATCGTCTGCCGTCCACGATGCGTTCCCCAAAGGTCAGCAGGCAGAGAGCTGTTGTAGCGCCGACGGTTGGAGAAGCGTCAGAGCGACGCCACGAATAGAGATAAGTTTCTCTTTCCGGAAGCGGCCAAGTGTGCGCGTAATCGTTTCGCGGGTTGTCGCTGTCATTGAGGCCAGTTCTTCATGGGTCAACGCCATCGTGATGGTCGGAGTACCCCCGGCGCCTTTCGCTTCATCGGCCCAGTCCAGCAGAAGCCTCGCCAAGCGACCGGCCGGTGTTTCGGGAAGCGCGAAGCGTCGGGCCTCGTCGAAGGCGACCTTATAGTCTTCGGCCAATGCTTTCGCCGCGCACATGCTCGCGTCGCTGAAGTGATGCAGAAGATACTGCAAGGATTTCAAGTGCAACACCCGAACACGACTTGGCTCCAGAGACTCCGCGGTCACTTCGAACGGCTCACCGCCTAGAGCTGCGCTCATTCCGAGAACATCCCCACCATCCGCTATGCGCAGAATCATGGTCCGCCCCTCGCGGGAGGTTACGGAGACCTTGATCTTTCCGGAGCAAACGACGAAGATGGCATCGCATCGGTCCCCTTCGCGGAAGAGAACAGTGCCGCGCGGATACTCGACACCGACGGACTGGGATTCGAGGAAGCTGCGACCCTCGTCACCGAGGCTACAGAAAGCGTGCTTGCCAAGGTTGGAGCAATTCTGGCACTTGGTGGACATTGGACCTCTCCTAAATTGATCTTGTTCTCATCAAAGGCACGCTCAGGGCCAAAGCACTTCATCTGTGTTTTCAATCACTTATGTTAGTGACGGGATTGGATGTCGCGCGAGATGTGGGTCTAATCACCCAATCTGCGCCATATGGCGCATGAGACGATGCCCGTCTTGAATCGGCTTGGTACGATCTGTCCACACCCCTCAAAGGCATTGTTCCGTGGCTGAACCTGTCCAACTCGTGATCATCGACGACAACGCCGGAAGCGTGGAAATGCTCTCCGTCGCTTTGCGGCAGACAGGTGTCTCGATCCATACCGCATGGGACCCCGTGGAAGGACTTGAACTCGTACGCCGGGTGCGTCCGCGCCTCGTCATCACGGATCTGGTGATGCCAGGGCTCAGCGGTCTGGACGTTCTTGATCAGGTGATGAGCTTCGATCCTGCGATCGATGTGTTGCTTATGACGGCACACTACACAACCGAGACCGCGGTCGAGGCAATTCGCCGCGGAGCTGCCGACTATCTGCAAAAGCCAGTCAAGATAGCCACTCTTCGAACACGGGTTGCACAAGTTGATTGCGTCCGCGGAATTAAGGCGAAAAGCCCGGTCGTCCGGAAAATGCCGGCTCGGATATCTACGAGTTCGAAGGGTTCATCGCGAAAAGCTCCATCATGTGGGAAATGCTGGGGATGCTTCAGAGAATCGCGCCTCACTACCGCTCCGTGCTGATCCAGGGCCCGACTGGCGTGGGAAAAGATCTTGTCGCCAGGGCGCTCCACCGCCGGAGCGGGGTAAAGGGAAAATTCATCGTACTGAACTGTTCTGCTGTCGTGGAGACGCTTTTTGAAAGCGAATTGTTCGGCCATGTGAAAGGCGCCTTTACCGGTGCAGACCGCGACAAGGTGGGGCTCTTCGAAGCGGCAGACGGCGGCACTCTGTTTCTGGATGAGGTAGGTGACATGCCCCTTTCCACGCAAGCGAAGTTACTGCGTGCGGTGCAGAATCAGGAGGTTCTGCCAGTCGGTTCGCTACGATCGCGGAAGGTGAACGTCCGCATCATTGCAGCCACCCATCGCGACCTTCATGCAGCCAAAGCAGATGGCAAATTTCGCGAGGATCTCTACTATCGGCTTGCGATGGTCGAATTGCATGTCCCTTCATTGAAGGACCGTCCTGAAGACATCCCGTTGCTGGCACGTCACTTCATGCGTGCATTTGCTTTGGAATACGGGAAGCAAATCGAAGGTCTGACACCGCGGGCGCTAATCGTTCTCGAGCGCTATGGATGGCCAGGCAATGTCCGTGAACTCGAACATGTCGTTGGTCGAGCCTGCATGCTGACGGAGACACCAATGATCGATGTGCGGGACTTGCCATCTCATCTCACGGGGTCGCCCACGCAGCCCGAGCCCGATTCGTCCGCAGTAACGCCTGCCTTACACGAGCAAGAGCGGCAGCTGATGGTCCGCGCTTTGGCCGATGCGCGAGGTAACCAGTCAGAGGCTGCGAAACGACTTGGAATTGGGCGTGATGCACTGCGATACAAGATGAAAAAGCATCAACTTTCCTCTTGAGTATCCAGAGCGTGGAAGATTTCGATGATTGTTGATCGTAGCTTTGCCGGGCTGATCGGTTTCGCCAAAGCGGCAGAGAAGCCGCAACGAAGTAATTGGGCGGGCTCCATGTGTGAAATTCCCGCGCTCAAAGCCATGATCGGGGTTTCCTGGAAGGACGGCATGGATCGAAGTGTCGACGCGACGCTGCACCCGTCGAGCTTCGGCATTTGCAAGTCGAGGATCACTAGATCAGGCTGAAGCCGCGTCGCGGATTCGAGGGCTTCTTCCCCATCTTCTGCCTCAAATACCTCGTACCCGCTGCGTCCAAGGATGGAGCGTACAAGATCACGAGCGCTCGCGGCGTCGTCGGCAATCAGAATTCGTTTCGACGCTATTTGGGGAACAACACTCAAAGGATTCAACGTTCTCTACCATCTTCAGAGTACCGGGTATTAGATGCGGTCCATGTGACGCGAATCACGCTCTATGGTGACCTCAGAGTGAAATGGAATCGACTCCCTCGACCGGGTTCGCTCTCTACCCAAATCCTTCCGCCATGCATCTCGACAAGCTGCTTACAAATCGCCAATCCCAGCCCCGTTCCCTCTCGCACACCGCCGGTAGTGACGCCGACCTGATAGAACTTGTCAAAGATTTGGGCGCGCTCTTCGTCAGCAATGCCGATTCCCGTATCCGACACCGTGATACATACGAAGTGCTCTTCTGCAGGCGCCACGCCCAAGGAAATCGTCCCGCCGCCAGGTGTGAACTTCACGGCATTGCTGAGCAAATTGTAGAGAACTTGTCGTAGCCGTAATCGATCCGCCAAAATCCAAACCTGGCTATCGGCGTCCGTGATCATGGAAATGCCCTTGACGTCCGCACTCGGTCTAATCGCACTCGCAGCGTCAGAGATTACTTCACTTAAGGGCAATACTTCCGCGTGCAGGTCGAGGCCGCCTGCCTCGATCCGGCTGAAATCGAGGACATCGTTGATCAACGCAAGAAGATGCTCTGAGTCGCGATGTATATGTCCCAGGAACCGTCTCTGCTCCTCGTTCAATGGCCCTTCGCTTTCTTCAGCCAGAAGTTCTGAGAATCCGATGATGGTATGCAGCGGGGTCCGCAGCTCATGACTAATGCTCGCGAGAAACTCACTCTTGAGGCGATTAAGACGCTCGGCCTCCTGTTTCCGCGTTTCCAGTTCCTGCAAATAACCCTTTTCAAGCAGCCGGACCTGCGCTTCTATACGCTTGCGCTCTGTCACATCGCGGATGGCGGCGGTTGTATAGATACCCTGATTCGTCTTAACCGGACTGAGACTTATCTCGACGGGCACCTCGGTTCCGTCCTTCCGCCGTGCGCGAAGGTCTAGCCCCTGTCCCATCGGCCTGGTGACACCGGCGGCCGCGAACGCCTTGCGATGCCCTGGATGCGCCGCCCGACTCGCTTCAGGCACCAGGAGATCGACGCTGCTTCCTAGTAACTCATCGCGGGTGTACCCGAACATGGATTCTGCAGTCATGTTCGCGACGATAATCTTGCCAGTAGTATCAATCTGCAGGATCGCGTCCGGCGCATGCTCGATGAGTTCTCGGAACCTGCGTTCCGCTAGAACATCGGCCCGCGCGAGCGCCTCCTGCTCCGCCATTGCACGAAGCCGGAACTCACTATCGGCCAATGCCTCTACGGCTTTCTTCCGCTCGGTAATGTCACGAGCGATCTTTGCGATGCCGATAATCGTTCCTTCAGAATCCCGAATCGGAGACAGGCTGAGCGAGACGATTACTTTCCTTCCGCTTTTATGCTTCCGAATGGTTTCGAAGTGCTCAACGCGCTCGCCAAGCCTGAGCCGTTGCAGCAGTTCTTCGATCCGACCCTCCTCGCCAGGCCATGCGAACCAACGAATCGGTTTACCAATCGCCTCCTCGGCGCTGTAGCCGAAAATGCGCGTCGCTCCAGCGTTCCAACTGGTGATAATGCCATCCAGGGATTCACCTAGAATCGCATCGTCTGAAGATTCGACAATCGCGGCGAGCCATCGTTCCGCATCGGTCGCCGCTCCGGAATTCGAAGACCCTGTCTGGGTCCTACAGGGTTCAATGGGATTGGGTGTCTTGTCGCTCATCGATCCGATCGGCTCGATCGCCCCTATTCTAGTCCTGGTGCGCGAGACTCTAGCTTGTCGCCCGAAGAACGGGCTTGTCCATTCCTGCTTTCCGATTGTCATTCCGGCAACCTTCCGCCGTTGGACAGTGGCTAAGAAGCCGTTGCTGCGGGCCCCCGATTTCTCCAAAGTGGATAAGGTAAGCCAGCCAGCCGATTGATTACGAGAGCTTGTGCCGTGAGGAGGATTACCGCGACCTCGATGATGGCAAGCTCTTTGGGCTGAGAGATAATGCCCAGCGAAACGATGAGAGTCGTCGCTCCTGCGGGCGGATGGCTCACCCGGA
The DNA here is from genome assembly GCA_963758545.1 of uncultured Acidobacteriaceae bacterium. GTDB lineage: Bacteria > Acidobacteriota > Terriglobia > Terriglobales > Acidobacteriaceae > KBS-83. The sequence goes on from CAVWVY010000005.1 coordinate 13,437, forward strand.
ACAGAGCCATCAGTGCACCTGTAGCCGAAAGGGAGAGCGCGGCGGCCAAAACCCTGGGGCCATGAACGCCTGGATGCATGCCGAATGGTGGGCTGGAGGCCGCTGTGAGCGAGAAGGCGGCATAGCCACAGATGAGTCCAATAGCGTGCCCCAGGATGGTATTGCGCGGGCTGGAGGCTTCCGCCATTGGCGAAAAGAAGAAGAGGTATGCAGTTGGACCAAGCGACGGAAAGACGAACGGACTGCCGGTAAGGAGAGCCAGCAGCGCCAGCAACCCGATGGTGATAAAGCCGTTGATGCAGACATAGACAGCCCACACCAGGCGCGGGGGGAAATGCTGCAAGAGCCACTCCAGCCGCAGATGTTCGAGCAGCATGCCGACATGCTCGAGACCTCGGTGCTCGACGGATGTATGGTTTCGCTCACCCGGCTTATATAGCTTTTCTGGAGAGTTCATCAGATGTTCGGAAGAAGGTCGAAGTATTCGTCGTCTTCATTCTTGCCGCCTTCACCGAGACCGATAAACTTCTCGGATTCGACGAATTCAATCCGCTCGATCCACTTGACCATCTTGTAGCCGAGCTGGTTTTCGACCCGTAAGCGCAATGGGGCTCCATATACCTCGGTGAGGCGCTTCCCGTTCATCTCTGAAGCGAGCAGGCATTGGGCTTTGAGTATGTTGTCGAGGCTTTGCGTGTCGTAGTATGCGCCGCCGTAGAGGGATCCGCCAAAGGAAAAGAACGCGACGACCTGAGCACTGGGCTTCGGGCGAACGAGATTCACGAGAGACTTCATGGGAAGACCACCCCATTTGGCAATGCCAGTCCAGCCCTGGATGCAATGATGCATGGTGATCTCCTCGGACTTGCCGAGTATCTCGATTTCCGCGAGAGAAAGCTCGACCGGATTGTCAACGAGGCCGCCCACCTTCAGCTTAAAAGTTCGGAAGCCATCTTTGGCCATCTGCTTCCAATCCTCGCGTTCGGGTATCTTGCCGTTGGGCCAGAAGCGCGGGGAGATGTCCGCCTCGGTGTAATGCTCACTTGGTGAAAGGCGATTGAGCGTCGACAGCATCAAGGGATAGGTGATGAACTTCTGCACATGCTGCAGGACGCGAGGGTATACCCACGAGATGTAGTGCGCCGCGATCCAGGAGAGGATAACGACGCCGATACCGATGAAACCGAGAATCATCCCAATGTGATTCTGATCGTCGGTACCCATCACGATGTGGTTCATGTTACGAACGAAACCGGTCATGACGATCAGCGTTACGTGCACGACGATAAACGCAAAGAAGCTGAGCATCGTTATAAAGTGGATTGACCGGGCTGATTGTCTGCCGCCAAAGAGCTTTGCATACCAGTGAAAGCGATTCACGGCCGCGGGTGACATGGCAATCCCGGTCAGAATGGCCAGCGGGCCGAAAACAAAGACGACGGCAAAATAGGCAATCTGCTGCAGCGCGTTATAGCCGTAGTATCCGTTGAACTCGGGCGGCAGGTGAAACGTTGCATAGTGTACCCACGTATTCCACGCTTGCAGAAAGACAAGGGACGATTGCGGAACTAGCCGGCGCCACTGCTCCGTATCAAAAAGCATGATGACGAAGAAGATGCCGGTAAGGATGAACCCGTAGACGTTGAGGAAATGCCACGAGCGGGCGACGCCGACGGTATGCCGGTAGCCCGGAGTCGCGACCATGGGCGAGACGAAGCGGGCGTCATCCTTCGCAGTCCACAGCCGATCGATAGGTACCTTGATCGGAGTTAAGCGGATCCACTCGCTGCCCGGTGTGCAGTGATTGTTGAAGTAGAGGCGCGGATGGTCGGCCAGGATCGACAAGCCGCTTCGGATCAGCATCGTCAGAAAGAGGAAGTTGAAGAAGTGGCAGTAGCGCACCCAGAGCGGAAAGCCATGAGGGCCGGAGAAGTTATTGGGATAAATTTGCGGAACAGGCGGGATGCGGGGAAGCCCAAACAGGAAGAATTCGGTCCACGCCCCAACCACCGGCAGCAGCACGATCACGGCGGCAGCGATCAGAAGCGAGGGCCGAATCCAGATTCGATGACGTCTATCAGGGGGATAGTGAACTGCAGCGTGCGCCGCGTCAAATGCGATCACTCCATGCCTCCTAGCAAGCTGTGCACATCCCCGCGATGCGAGATCCTTCCGTTCATCACGTGGGTCACAGGCTGGATGATCTCGACAAGGATGCGGGCCATTTCCACTCGCGAATCTCGGGCTTGTCGAGACCTTCGCGGTAAGCGTAGCTGATGCTGTCAATGATCTGGTCTTTGAGCCAGTCTTTTACATGCGCGCCTTTCGACTGCAAATGGGGAACGCGATCAATGACGTCGATGGCGAGATCAAAGCGGTCCACTTGATTACGGATGGCGAGCTCTAGCGGCGTGTTGATGTTGCCCTTTTCCTTGTAGCCGCGCACATGTATGTTGGCATGATTTGTCCGGCGATACGTAAACTTGTGAATCAGCCAGGGATAACCATGGAAGTTGAATATGACTGGCTTGTCTTTGGTAAACAGGGAATCGAAGTCGCGGTCCGAAAGGCCGTGCGGGTGTTCCGTATCCGGTTGAAGCCTGTAAAGATCTACGACATTCACGAAGCGGATCTTGAGATGGGAAAAGTGCTCACGAAGAATGGCGACTGCGGCCAAAGCCTCCATCGTCATGATGTCGCCAGCGCTCGCAATCACGACATCGGGGTCAGCGCAGTCATCGGTGCTGGCCCAATCCCAGATGCCGATTCCTTTTGTGCAGTGGGTGATCGCATCATCCATGCTCAGGTAGACAAGATGCGGTTGTTTGTCCGAAACGATGACATTGACGTAGTCTCTGCTGCGCAGGCAGTGGTCGGCCACGCTCAGTAGACAGTTGGCGTCGGGCGGAAGATAAATCCGCGTCACGTCAGCGCTCTTGTTACTGACAACATCGAGAAAGCCCGGATCTTGGTGAGTAAAGCCGTTGTGATCCTGGCGCCAAACAAGAGAAGAGATCAACAGGTTTAGTGAAGAGATAGGAGCGCGCCAGTCGAGCTCCAATTTTGACTTTTCCAGCCATTTGGCGTGCTGGTTGTACATCGAGTCAATGATGTGGACGAATGCCTCGTAGCTGTTGAGGAGACCGTGCCGGCCTGTGAGCAGGTAGCCTTCCAGCCAGCCTTCGAGTGTGTGCTCGCTCAGCATCTCCATAACGCGGCCATCCTGAGCTATATCTGTACCGTCTGAATCCTCTGGTTTGATCTCCGCCATCCATGTCTTCAGGCTCGCATCGTAAACACCTGCAAAACCGTTCGACGCATTTTCGTCCGGGCTGAACATTCGAAAGTTCGTCATGTTGCGCCGCATGACATCACGAAGGAACTTTGCCAACGTCGCGGTCGGTGAGGCTTCTTTTGTGCCGGGATGATCGATTGGAAGTTGATAATCGCGGAAGTCAGGCAGATCCAGGCCCTTCCGAACCTTTCCGCCATTGGCATGAGGATTCGCACTCATGCGTCGGTTCCCAACAGGAGCAAGATCGCGGAGTTCAGGTATCAGCGAGCCATGTTCGTCAAACAGGTGTTCCGGCTTGTAGCTGCGCATCCACCGCTCGACGATTTGTAAATGCTCCGGGTTGGTTTTGACGTCCAATACCGGCACCTGGTGTGCGCGCCAAAAGCCCTCTACCTTATGTCCGTCAACTTCCTTCGGCCCAGTCCATCCTTTGGGTGTGCGAAGGATGATCATGGGCCAGCGGGGGCGTTCGAGTCGAATCTTGCGGGCGTGCCGCGCCTCTGTCTGCATCGACCGGATCTGGCGAATACATTCGTCGACGGTGGCCGCCATCTTCTGATGCATCACCTCCGGATCGTCACCCTCCACCACATGTGGCGTCCATCCGTATCCCCGGAACAGGTCCTCGAGTTCTTCCGGAGAAATACGGGCTAATAGAGTGGGATTGGCGATCTTGTAGCCGTTCAGGTGCAAAATCGGCAGCACAGCGCCATCCCGAACGGGGTTGAGGAATTTATTGGAATGCCAGGAGGTCGAGAGCGGGCCTGTCTCCGCTTCTCCGTCGCCCACGACAACACTCACGATGAGGTCGGGATTATCGAATGCCGCACCAAAGGCGTGAGAGACGCTATAACCCAGTTCGCCGCCTTCGTGGATCGAACCCGGAACCTCTGGCGTGCAGTGACTGCCAAGTTGCCCAGGGAAGGAGAAGGCGCGAAAGAGCTTTAACATCCCCGCTTCATCTTGAGCCTTCTCCGGATAGATCTCCGAATATGTACCTTCCAGATAGCAGTTCGAGATCACCGCCGGGGCGCCATGTCCGGGGCCGGAGATGTAGATCATGTTCAGGTCATATTTGCGAATGGCGCGGTTCAGATGCACCCAAGTGAACGTCTGTCCAGGGTCGGAACCCCAATGTCCGAGCAGTCTGTTCTTGAAGTGCTCAGGGCGAAGTGGGTCTTTCAGTAGGGGATTGTCGCGCAGGTAAATCATGCCGGCGCAAAGGTAGTTGCAGGCTCTCCAGTAGGCATCCATTTTCTGAAGCTCCACAGAGCCTAGAGGCTGCTGTGGAACCGCTTTTGCTTCTGAAATCTCGCGGAGTATTGCCATGGAATGCCCTCGGTTTGACGCGCTTGATTGCAGATCAGAGCTTCGCACAGATCCAGGTGCCAGCGCGTGACGTGGGTCACAATAGCCGCTTCTCTACCAATTCACCTCGCAAACACGCAGGCGCCACAAGAGGTTCTCGGATGCAGCAGGACGACTTCAGCGAATATCGTGGAGGCCTCCGAGCGCCTCATACAGGATGTGCGGATCGTATTCCCTTTATAGGGCAGGCGGCTAGGCTGTAGATGCCGAGTAGGCCGTAAACGGCGTTCGCAGCGCTGCGCACCGGAGCATTCGACGCCGTTGTACCGTCCAACTGGAGGCCGTGTGCAGCCGTACCAGACTGTGCGAAAGCGCACGATGATCTGGCGAGTAGCGAATGCGGGTAGGAAAGCAATCACCTCAGGCTGGTGCCGAACAGCGTACTTGCTCAGGCACTTGGAAGAGGCTTCTCTGAAAACAGCACAACCCGATTCGGCGCCCCTCCCCCGAGAGTGCCGTATCGGGTTGCAATCTGGTTGCGAGCTAGACGACCGGATCAGGTCTGATCAAGATCCCTAATTCACACACTGAATATATGCCCGGGGGTTGCCAGATTGATAATAAAAATTGATTACTAGCCGATATATTTCCCAATTTGGGATGGGGCTGGAATCTCTGCCGTGTTCGGAGTTTCGATCACGGGTGGGACGCTCGGCACCCCATAGTCCGATCAATCGGGCCGCCAGCATCCCTACGAGGCGAAGCCAGACCGCGTCAGTCTCCCCGCTTCCAGTGGCTGTGTCTCCGACAGGGAATGCCTTGATTTAGTGTTCGTGCGGGATTACGATCGCGCTCTTCATCTGAAATCAGGTAGGTTTGATGCGCGTTGGCCGACTGCTTTGGCTGTTCCTGCTCATGTTCACCGTGTGGGCTCTGGTGATGGCGTGGGAGGCGAGCGAGTACACGACACGGCCGTGTGCAGAGTCCGGCGCGCGCCATTGGGCATGCGTGCTGGATCGCCCGATTGCCGAGTTGGAACTGGCAGCCACGCCCGGGGAATTGAAGGCGAGCCTCGACCAGGGCAGCGCTGGACAATTTGAGGCGTGGAACCTTGAGACTGCTCGAGTAAATACATGCATGGACTTCCTGTCCATCGGGCTGTATTGGGCTGTGTTTGTGCTGTTTGCGTTGGAATGTCGCAGGCGCCTGTCTCGTGCAGTTATCGGAGCTATCTCGGTTGCTGCCATTTTCGATGTTCTGGAAAATGTGCGGCTGCTGCAGGCCTTGCGAGCAATCAGCAACTCCATCGCATTTATTTCCACTCCACGGGATTTTTCCATTGCGAAGTGGATGGCGCTTGCGCTTGCCATGGTGCTTCTGGGGATTATGCTGGTGCGCGCGCAGGGGTGGTGGCGGCGCGTAGTGTCGCTGCTGCTCATGGCGTCTGCCGTGGTTACGATTGCCGGCGTTTTTTTCGTTCCGCTGCTTGCGTTATCCGGCCTTGTGCTCCTGGGCGCTCTGCTGATTGCGATCGTCCTCTATATGCCACTTCATCCATGGAAGTGGAAGACGGCACTGATGTGGCTGGAATTCAGCTATTTAATCCGCTTCCAGGTGATCGGCGGGGCGTTATTGGCGATTGTGCTGCCAGCGGGATACTTTGCAGCTCCGTCGATTTTCGTCGGGATCTTCGACGCGCAGAGCTTTCTTTCGTTTGCCTTTGTCGCCTATGCGGCGTTGCAACTGGCGCTGATCGTGATGATCACGACCCGATTGACGCAGGTGTATGGTCCGATCCGTTTTGCAGGGATACAGGGTCTGCCTGCAGCGGAACGCGTGACATGGAAAGTGACGGGGCTGTTCAGTCTGCTGGCGCTTCCCGTGATCGTGATGGCATGTTGTGGCACGGAGATTCCGTGGTGGGAGAAGGGGATTGGCGTTGTGGCGGCGCAGGTTCTGTCGCTGACGGTGCTGTGGCTGATTGCAAAGCTCCACTTCTATATCGAACCAATGCCCGGATACACGGCCCGAATGATATTCCCCGATTTTCCGTTTCTGACTACCGAGCGCCGGCCGCACTGGAGCACAGGTGGATGGGTGCATCGGCTGTTCGTGACGATGTTGCCGGAGAGGCTGAGCCTGGGAGTGCTGCGATCGGAGCAAGAGGTGAGACTGGAGGGCGGAGGAACGGTGGGCTCACTGCTTTCCGGACACCAACTGGCGCTGGCTGCATTGTGTGTGCAGATTCTTACGTATGTCGTCATCGGGATTGTTTCCGCTCCCGTGACCGTCGATCATGCACCTGCCGCGCCGCTCTTCCGGCTGCTAATGCCACTCAACGAGCATCAGCCTGCCGCGTTGTTTTACCTGCTGTTTCTGCTTGGTCTGTTTACGTGGTTCGGCTCGGGAGCGGCTTTCGTGCTGGATGTCGTTCGCGTTCCGGTAATTACCAGCAGCCTGGCGGTTTCGCTGCTCTTCGGGCTGCTGGGCACGGACCATATCTTCAAGGTGAATGGCGGGGATGGGCATGCGGCGCCTCGGTCGCCGGGAGAGGTGATCCGGGCATGGGAGCAGAAGCGGGGCGATGCCACTGCACCGATCGTCATTGTAGCGACCTCGGGCGGAGGAATCCGCGCAGCTGCGTGGACGGCGGAGGTGCTGACTGGCTTGACCAAGGAGTGCGAGGTGAGACCGGATGAGAGCCGCTTCGCCTCCTCGCTGGTGCTGGTGAGTGCGGTCTCGGGCGGCAGCGAAGGAGCGATGTATTTCGCGGGGTCGTATGACAAGGACGGAAGGCTGCCGCTGGCGACGGTAGCAAATATTCGGCAGGCTGCGTACCATTCGTCGCTAAGTTCGGTGGGCTGGGGGCTGTTGTATCCGGATCTGGTCCGTGCCGTCCCCGGTTTCGGGTCGGTGGCGAGCCCGCTTTTTGGAAACAGCGTTGATCGCGGATGGGCGCTGGAGCAGGATTGGCTGCGGCACTGGACTGGGCGCCTGTGGAGCACGCAGCCGACGCTTGGCGAATGGAGCGATGACGTGGAAAAAGGCACGCGCCCTGCGGTGATCTTCAACGCCACCGCAGCGGAGAGCGGACAGCGCTTCCTGATGAGTTCCACGACGCTGCCGCCCGATCCACGTTTCGAGCGGGGATATCTGCCATCTATTCAGTTCTGGAATGCGTTTCAGGGGTTGGATCTTCGGGTTGCGACGGCTGCGCGCCTTTCCGCTTCGTTTGCGTGGGTTTCTCCCATGCCGCGTGCTTCGACGGGAGAGAACCGGTTTCGAGTGCACGTGGGCGACGGTGGGTACTATGACAACTCCGGCGTGGTGAGCGCGATGGAATGGCTGCTAGCAGCCGGGGACGCGGTCAAGGCGCATCCTCTGTATGTGGTGCTGGTGGATTCAACTCCGGGATATCCGCCGGCGGGGGAGAACTGGACGTGGCAACGCCAGTTGGTCGCACCGCTGGAGACGCTGCAGTCGGTGAGGACAAGTTCGCAGCAGGCACGATCGCAATTTGAGTTGCAGCTGGCAACGGATTTTCTGGTGAGCAAAGGTTTCAACGTAAAGCCAATCCGCTTTCGCTATCCATCGGACTTGCTGACGCCACTGTCTTGGCATCTGACGCCTGAACAGCAGAAAAACATTGGAAAGGCGTGGTCGAAGCCGAGTGCGGATTTGATCGCGCAGCGAGATGTGTTGTTGCGTGGGCTCAACTGCCCGCTGCCTCCTGAAGAGCCTTGAATTGCATGGCAGAGGGGTTTCCCGGTTTCCCAGCTTCTGGATTCCTTCGACCTGGAGGCGCAATGCATTCCGAAGCCTTTACGTTGATAACGAATGAGTCGGGGACCACCTTCGGAGGGCGAACTGGCACGCTGGCGTAATTAGAGTTTCTACGTTTGGCGGAGTCGAAATTTGATATGTTGAGCAGGTGGACCGACTCGAAATCATTGCGGCGATTAATGCTGAAATCCAACGCCTGGAACATGCGCGATTCCTGATCGCCCAATCTGCCGCTCAAAAATCATCAAATATCAGCCGCGGAAGAAGCGCTCGAACTGCAAAGGGAGGGAAGAAGCGGACCTTTTCTCCCGATGATCGGTCAAGCGGACATGCCACGGGACCGACGGTCATAGAGGAGAAGGCGCAGGTTCTCGTGGTGCGGATACCTCCCAAGGAGCTTCCCAAGCGGCGCGTTTTTCAAGCCGTCATGAAGCAACCGACCGCTCTGACGGGCGACGTTCCACAGGGCCCCGTAGCCGCGGCGAAGAACCGGGAGAAGGCCGCAGGGGCCAACATCGGGACGGCCTCCTCGACGTCTGCATTCGGGTTGGCGATCACTCGCGGACTAGCTTCGCTTTAGGCTTGAATCACTACCTGCGTTTCGAACCAAAGCTGTATGAAGATCGGACGTTCCGTCACATTCCCCTATAAAAGAGCCATGCCCGAGTGCTTCACCAGTTGCTGTTCCTGACAGGGCGAATTCAATTTTCTTGGTGCGATGCCGTGCCTCGAAGCTCAACCGGGTGACACAGATCACGGATTTTAGATTTGGATTGTCAGATACTTTGCCATGGTCAGCGCTGTTTCGGTGCTGGTATCTGTCAATGGCCAGTCCGTTGAGATACCAGATGGAACAACCATACTGGACGCGTTGAAAAGTTCGGGATGAAAGGAGGAATCAGGATGTCGACTGTGTCAATCATAAGAACAGGCGCTATCTATTGGGCGACCCTCTTCCCAGTTTTTGCAGTGACGATAGCGAACGAAGGTCAAACCAAAACCGAATACGCCCGACCACCTGATGCGCCCGTAGCGTCAGGCGAAGAGATGTACCGTACCTATTGCGCTGTATGCCATGCACTAGATGGGAAGGGCGGTGGTCCGGCTACACCCGCGTTGAGAGATCAGGTACCGGATTTGACCACATTGTCCCAGCGTCACGGAGGAAAGTACCCCGCGCAATATGTTGAGAGAGTCCTTCGTTTCGGGACGGCAAACGGTTTTCCAGCACACGGAAATAAGGATATGCCGATATGGGGGCGAGTCTTCGCCTCCGTGCCGCAGACCGCCGAAAGTACGGTGACCACGAGGATCACCAACCTCACTGAATATCTCGGAACAATACAGACAAAATGAATCGCCCCCTGCTGCATGCCCATGCAGGTCATAGGAGGTGTCGGTGGTTCGATTCTGCCCGGTGAACTGTCCCTAGGCGATGAGAGGTCGCTGAAGACCTCAAACAATCTGTGCCGAAACCGCCGTATGCCAGTTTGCCGCCGAGTCCTCGCATGAGGATTAGGTCCATGTTTCGGCTGCTGTCTACTGCGGATCCTCAGCAAAATAGATACGCGTGTACGTCTAAGTACTGACTCCGTGTACGCCAGACGAACACCGGCGAGCTGCCTTTGCGGCTTGTGTGCATTCAGCGCTCTTTTAGAATTTATAACTTACTGACAACACTCGATGCCGATAGGTACTCCTCGTAGGGTCCTTTGAAATCCTCAATCGCCGAGCCCTCGAAGTGCCAGATGCGCGTTGCCACTTCGTCAATCAGATCGTGGTCGTGCGTGACGAGCAGCACTGTGCCTTCGTAGCGCTGCAGAGCGATGTTGAGCGCGTTGATCGACTCAAGGTCCAGGTGGTTGGTCGGTTCATCGAGCGCCAGAATATTCGGCTTCTGCATCATCAGCCGACAGAAGATGAGTCGCGCCGCTTCGCCGCCGGAGAGCGCATCGGTCGGCTTCAAACCCTCCTCGCCGCGGAAGAGCATCTGGCCAAGGATGCCGCGGATGTCTTCCTTCGTCGCCTGCGGGTCGAAGTTGTGCAGCCACTCTGCGACCGTCGTCCCTTTGTCGATCAGCCCGGAGACGTCCTGCGGGAAGTAGCCGACTTGCGGCTCGTGGCCCCACTTCACCGTGCCGCCGTCCAGCTTGAAGTCCTTCTCCACCAGATCGGGCAGACCGGAGAGCAGCGACTTGAGCAGCGTCGTTTTACCCAGTCCGTTGCGCCCCATCAGGCAGACCTTTTCGCCGCGCATCACGGAGCCGCTGAAGTCCTTCACCACGGTCTGCTCACCGTAGCCCTTGGTCACGCCGTCGAACTCCAGGATGTGCTTGCCCGAGGGGCGCAGCATGTCGAAGCGAATGAAGGGGCGTGCAATGTTCGACCGCGCAAGCTCGGTCGTTTGCAGGCGCTCGACTTCCTTCTTGCGCGAGGTCACCTGGCTGGAGCGTGTGCCGGCGGAGAAGCGCGCAATGAACTCATTCAATTGCGCGATCTTCTTCTCGCGCTGCTCGTTCTGCGACTCCAGGCGCGAGCGGATCTGCGTCTTTGCGACCACCATGTCGTCATAGCCACCGGTGTAGGTGATGATCGTCTCGTAGTCGATGTCCGCCGTGTGGGTGCACACGCTGTTCAGGAAGTGGCGGTCGTGCGAGATGGTGATGAGCGTGCCCTCGAAGTGCTCCAGGAAATCCTGCAGCCAATGGATGGAGTCGAGATCGAGGTAGTTCGTCGGCTCGTCCAGCAGCAGCGCCTGCGGCTTGCCGAAGAGCGCCTGTGCCAGCAGCACGCGCACCTTTTGACCGCCCTGCAGTTCGCTCATCTTGCGCTCGTGGAGTTCATCCGGAATGTCGAGGCCCTGCAGCAGGATCGCGGCATCGCTCTCTGCCGTGTAGCCGTCCTCTTCGCCCACGATGCCCTCGAGCTCGCCCAGCCGCATCCCGTCGGCATCGGACATGTCGTGCTTGGAATAGATCGCCTCGCGCTCTTCCAGCGCCGCCCACAAACCCTTGTTGCCCATGATGACGGTGTCGATGACGCGCAAGGCGTCGAAGGCGTACTGGTTTTGCTGCAGCACGGAGAGTTTTCTTGGGCGGACCACCGTGCCCTTCTGCGGCTCCAGCTCGCCAGCCAGAATCTTCATGAACGTGGATTTGCCTGCGCCATTGGGCCCGGTCAGGCCATAGCGGCGTCCGGCGATAAAGGTGGTCGTTACATCCTCAAAGAGGACCTTCGCGCCGTAGCGCATGCTTACATTGTTGACTGAAATCATTGCTTGGTCTCAGTCTTTATTGTCGCAGAGAAGAGGCTTATTTGCTGTAGCCCGGACCAGCGGATCGAACTAGGCAGCTGTCACTGCGGCCACGCGCCGCCCCATCAGCGCATAGCTCAGCCGGGAGATCCCACTGAACAAAATGCTGATGCCGATCAGCGTCCCGACGGCCCATACCGAACTCACTGGCCAGGACATGGCGATCATGATGCCGAGGACGATGGTCACGATGGCGTCGAAGAGAAACCACCCGCTGCCGCGGATGTGGCGGAGCCGGGAGTAGATCACCGCCTCAAAGATGCCCTCGAAGAAGAGATAGAAGGCAAGCACGAGCGTCAGCGTAAGCAGGCCGCGTCCGGGATGATCGAGGATGTAGAAGGCCGCAAAGAGGTACGCGATCCCGACCAGGATCTTCCAGATCACCGCTCCGGCAGACCGCGTATGCCAGCCGAAGAAAAGATGAACGATGCCTGCAAAGAGCAGCAGCCATGCGACCGCGATGCTGATCGCAATACCGGCAAGAAAGGGCAGGAAAATTGCTGCGAGTCCGGCAAGGATCAGAAGGACCGCGATCACAATCGACAGAACGCTTGAGTTGCCAGCCTGACGTACGGGAAGAGATGTCGCCAAGAACGCCTCCGTTTCGAGCCCGAAGTCGCTACGTCCGGAATTTTACAGCAGCCGTGTCAATACTTGATTCGTGAGCAATGCCGCAATATAGGCTAGGCCGCTCATATAACAGAACTGGATGATGGGCCAGCGCAGGCTGTTGGTCTCGCGCCGCACCACGGCGAGCGTGGAGGTGCACTGCATCGCAAAGGCGAAGAAGACCACCAGCGCGACGGCGCCGCCGATCGTCATATCGTGCCGCAGCGCAGCCTGCAGGCTGAGCGCCTGTGTGTTCGGGTCGACGCCGTAGAGCGTCCCCAGCGTGCCCACGATGACTTCGCGCGCGATGATTGAGCTCAGCAGGCCGATACCGATCTTCCAGTTGAAGCCAAGCGGCCGCAGCACCGGCTCCACGAAATGCCCGACCTTGCCGATGACGCTGTTTGCCAGATCGGAGAAGCTGCCGTTGTGCATCGGCAGGATGCTGAGCACCCACAGCACGAAGCTCACGGCAAGGATGATGGTGCCGGCCTTCTTCAGGAAGAGCAGGCTCCGGTCATAGAGCCGCAGGCTCAGCGAGCGTACCGTGGGCCAGCGGTACTGCGGCAGCTCCAGCACAAAAGGTGAAGACGATGCCTTGAGCACGGAAGATTTCAGAAGTTTCGCGGTCAGGAGAGCCGCCAGGAAGCCCAGCACATACAGTCCCAGCATGACGCAGGCGCGCATCCCGATGATGCTGCCCAGCACGCGCCGGTTCGGAATGAACGCAGCGATGATGAGCGTGTAGATGGGCAGCCGCGCCGAACAGGTCATGAAGGGCGCGACCAGGATGGTGGCAAGCCGGTCGCGCTTGTTCTCGATGGTACGCGTTGCCATGATCGCCGGCACAGCGCAGGCATAGGCCGAAAGCAGCGGGATGAATGCCTTGCCGTTGAGTCCGATGGAGCGCATGACCCGATCGGCGATGAGCGCAGCACGCGCCAGGTATCCCGAATCCTCAAGGATGCCTATAAACAGAAATAGCAGCAGTATCTGCGGCAGGAAAACCAGCACGGCCTGTACGCCATTCCAAAGTCCCGCGTGCACCAGCGCCTGGAGCCAGGGAATCGGAATCGCTCCTGCGACGCGTGTGCCCAGCGCAGTGAGACCCTCGCCCATCCAGTCGCTCAGCGGCTGGCCGATGGTAAAGACGACCTGAAAGATCGTAACCACCACTGCGAGAAAGATGAGTGGCCCCCAAACGCGATGAAGCAGCACGGAATCGAGCCGGCGCGTCCACAGCGGTGATGCCGGCGCCTTGTACTTGGTCCGGCTGCTGACCTGCGAGGCCCAGCGGCGGCACTCGCCTGGATTCTGCAACACCGGCAGCTCGATGGGAATGACGGGCAGCGACTTCGCGAATTCAGGATGGTTGCTGCCATGCTGCTGCAAAAAGCGCTCGATGGCGTCAATGCCGGTGCCGCGCGCCGCGCTGATCAGCGCCACCGGGCGTCCTAGTTCCTTTGCCAGGGCCAGCGGGTCCACAACTCCGCCGCGCGACTCCATCAAATCCGCCATGTTCAGCAGCACCATGGTGGGCAGTCCCAGGGCGAGAATCGGACCGGCGAGCATGAGCTGCCGGCTCAGGTTCAGTGCGTCCAGAACGATCAGTACGGCATCCGGCCGCGGCGTGCCGGGCATCTCGCCCTTCAGCACATCGATCGCAACGCGCGCATCCTCGGAGTAGCCGGTCAGGCTGTAAACGCCGGGCAGATCGATCAGCGTCAGATCGTGACGGCGTATTCCCGTCATGCGGCCTACCCGCTGCTCCACCGTGACGCCGGGATAGTTGGCAACCTTCTGCCGCAGTCCTGTAAGACGATTGAAGAGCGTGGACTTGCCGCTGTTCGGCGGCCCGATCAAGGCGATGGTGCGGAAGCGGCCGCGCGGCTGCCCGGCTTTGACCGGTGGCTCATCAAGAACCGCCACAGAAGGAGCGGGGGTGTGGCAGCTCATATCTGACCTCGACCCGGATCGCTGGGAACTACGTGAATGTGGCGGGCGGTTTCCTGGCGAAGCGCGATTTCAGCGCCCTCTACGCGATAGACCGTAGGATCGCCAGCCGGGGCGCGGCGCAGCACGTCGATGGTAGCCTCCGGCAAAAAGCCGAGATGCATCAGGTGATCACGGACGTCATGAGGCAGCTCCAGCGAGGCCACAATCGCCGAGTGGCCCACCCGGATTTCACTGAGCGTCATCTCCTCGATCTCGGCTGCTTCCCGCGTCATCTCGCTCCAAAGGCGACCGATAAGGTCGCATATATTCGACTATAACCGCAAGGCCAATAAACGCCAAGTCTCCTCAGCGAAAGGAGAACAGCGTGCCTTTGCTGGTACCAAATAGTTCCCGAACGGTAACTGCCGGGTGTTATGGAAGGACATTTCGGGCGGGGCACGCGGACCGGCACGCGATAATAGTTTTCGGGTCCGACTCTTTTGCCGGCCCGAGGCAAACCATTGACGAAGAAAGGGCATCCAGCGCTGGAGTACACCAAACTATGTCAAACGCTGAACTGACCTCGGTCCTATTTGTCCTGCTTCTGCTTGTCGGATTCGCCCAGCTGTTCGGCTATCTGTTCATGAAGCTGCGCCAGCCCAGGGTGGTTGGCGAAATCGTGGCCGGCGTGGTGCTGGGTCCCGCGCTGCTAGGGCGGCTGCCTTTCATGGCGCATATTGTCGACAGCGCCAAGCACCAGGGCAACATCCTGGACTTCGTCTACTGGCTCGGGCTCCTGTTGCTCATGTTTCTCTCCGGCGCGGAGATGCAGCAATTGTTCAGCCGGGAAGAGCGCCGCACGGTGGGTTGGCTCACGATCGTCGGCACCGGCATTCCATTTCTGCTCGGTTTGATCATCGGGCCTTATTTCATTCGCCCCAGCCTGGCGGGCCCCAACGGCAACCGCATTTCGCTGATCATCATTCTTGCCGTCGGCGTCGCCGTCACGTCTGTACCGGTGGTCTCGAAAATCTTCGCGGACTTGAAGATTCTGCACACGCGTTTCGCACGGCTTATCCTCGGCGTCGCCGTGCTCGAAGATATCGTTCTGTGGCTCGCACTAGCTGTAGCCACTGCCACCGCAGGTAAGGCGACATTGCATCCGCGGCAGATGTCCTACCACCTGCTCGCCACCATCGCGTTCTTCGTTCTCGGCCTCACGATCGTTCCCCGCGCCGTCAAACGCATCAACAAGGCGAGCTGGAATGTGCTGGCGCAGCAGTCGCCTACCGGGTACGCAATCGCTGTTCTGCTGGCTTACTGCGCCGTCGCTGGAGCGCTCGACGTCAACCTCGTCTTTGCCGCGTTCCTCGCCGGCTTTGCTGTCGTGCACAAGAAGCGCAGGATTTTTGCGGATGCGTTGGAGGCAATCGGCAAAGTCTCCTTCGCCTTTTTCATTCCCGTGTACTTCGCCATCGTCGGGTTGAAGCTGGATCTGATCCGCGGTGTTTCGTTGTGGATGATTGTCATCTTCATCGCAGGGACGTGTGCGATCAAGATCATGTCCGTGTCGCTCGCCGGGCGCTTTGCCGGCTTCCGCGGACTGGATCTCATCAATCTTGCGATTACGACGAATGCCCGCGGCGGCCCAGGTATTGTGCTGGCCAGCGTCGCATTTGACGCGGGCATCATCAGCTCGAAGTTTTACACCACGCTGGTGGTGGCTGCGGTGCTCACCTCGCAGTTCGCCGGTGCGTGGCTCGATTACGTGCTGCGCAAAGGCTGGCCGCTCCTCAAACCGGATGTCGGTGCCGAAGCTGTTGATGTGTCTACGGAGAGCCCATCGACGGCTTAAGTCACGCGTTCAGGTGACGATGCGCACGAGTTGCTCGACCGGCTCACGCGGTCCAAGAATCGAGACGTCCGGCAGTACGCCGTGCGCCATCGCGACTTCGTCGCAGCGATGCAGCCGCGGGCAGACCTGGCAGTCTTTATAAATTTTGTCGGGCAGCGCAGCGCGGTCCTCCACAACAAAGAAGCCTGCGCTCTGGAAAAACTCAGGAATGCGCGTGAACAGGCAGACGCAGCCCACGCCATGCCGCTCCGCTTCTTCGAGCAGCGCCTGTAGCAGGTCTTGTCCACGGCCGCAGCCCTTCCACTCCGGGCGCACTACGATCGAGCGCACCTCCGCCAGATGCGGTCCATAAAGATGCAGCGCACCGCATCCCTGGAAGTCGCCGCTATTCGATTCGGCAACCGTGAAGTCGCGGATGTTCTCACAGATCTCCGCGAAAGGGCGGGGAAGCAGCGTCCCGTCTCCAGACAGGCTGTTCACCAGCGCGTGGACATGCTCCGCATCCTGAAGGCGCGCTTTACGAACGGGCATGGACGGCCTCCAGCTCCGGTGCGGAGACGGCGGACAAACGCGCTTTCGCGCTCACAATCGCTTCGTGAACACGGGCGCGTGCGGTACCCCCGATAACGTCGTGGCAATCGACAGTGGCGGCGAGCGTGATGCTCTCGTAGAAATCCTCTCCGAAAGCAGGAGAAAGCTTGCGCAGTTGATCCAACGCGAGGCCGTCGAGCTCGCAGCCTTTATCAAGTGCCAGCCGCACCGCCTCGCCAATGATGTGATGGGCGCGACGGAAGGGAACTCCCTTGTGAGATAGATAGGTGGCCGCCGCCATCGCATTGAGAAAACCGGATTGTGCTGCCGACTCCATATCTTCCAGACGGAACCTCAACTGCAGGGTGAAGGATGCCAGGAGCTCCAGCATGGGGAGCAAACCTTCCACTGCCCCGAACAGGGAGGGCTGCATATCCTGCAGGTCTTTGTTGTAGGCCAAAGGTAGGCCCTTGAGCTGGATGGTCACCGCTTGCGCAGCAGCAATGATGCGTCCGGTCCGCCCCCGAACCAATTCGCTGAGATCGGGGTTCATCTTCTGCGGCATTGCGCTCGAGCCGGTGGAGAAGCTTTCCGGCAGGGTGATGAAGCCGAATTCCGCCGTAGCAAAGAGTGTGATCTCCTCTGCAAAGCGGCTGGTGTGCAGCGCTATGGTGGAGAGTACCTGTAGAAACTCAACCAGGAAGTCGCGGTCGCTGGTCGCGTCCATGCTGTTGGCCGTCGGCGCGATGAAACCAAGCTCGCGCGATGCAATGGTGCGATCAAGCGCAAGCGTTGCACCGGCAATGGCGCCCGAGCCGAGCGGGCAATAATTGAGCCGGGCGGTGAGATCGATGAGGCGACTGAGGTCTCGCTCGATCATCGATACATAGGCAAGCAGCCAGTGCCCCACCAGCACAGGCTCGGCGCGCTGCAGATGCGTGTAGGCCGGCATGATGGCATCGCCCGCCGCTTCTGCCTGTTCAATCAAGAGCGAGTGCCCAGTCACGAAGCAACCCCTGCGCGTGTGCGACCTGCTCGCGTACGTAGAGGCGAAGGTCGGTCGCGATCTGCTCGTTGCGGCTGCGGCCGGTGTGCAGTTTCAGCGCCAGCTCACCGATCTGCTCCGTCAGCTCGAGCTCGACAAAATGATGCACGTCCTCCGCGCGCGATTCTGCCGCAAGCGTACTGTGCCGCGGACCATCCCAGCAGTCTTTGAGCACCGCATCAAGGCCGTTACGAACCTCGACGAGCTCCGCTGCGGTGAGAATTCCCGCGGCAGCCAGCACGCTGGCGTGCGCCTTGCTGGCGGCGATCTCCTGGGGGAGAAGCCGCCAGTCAAAACCGAAGGACCGCTGCCACTCCTCAAAGCGCGCATCGAGCGGCTCGCGGAAGCGGCCAGACCACATCTTCACTTCACAACCTCTTTCTGCTTCTGCAGCAGCCGCGCGCGGGTGCGGGCCGGCAGTCCAAGGATCTGGATAAATCCCTTGGCGTCCTTCTGATCGTAGCTCTCACCCATGGTGAACGACGAGAGATCGGTCGAGTAGAGCGACAGTGCAGACTCGCGGCTGACGATGTTCAGGTTGCCCTTGTAGAGCGAGAGCGTGACCGTTCCGGTGACGTTCTCCTGCGTCTTCTGCAACAAAGGCGTCGAAGGCCTCGCGCAGCGGCGTGAACCACAGGCCGTTGTAGACCAGGTCGGCGTAGCGGAGTGCGACATGCTGCTTGTAGTGCGAGACGTCGCGGTCCAGCGTCAGAGCCTCGAGCTCGCGATGCGCCGCGACGATCAGCGTGCCGCCCGGCGTCTCATAGCAGCCGCGGCTCTTGATGCCGACGAAGCGGTTCTCCACCAGGTCGATGCGGCCAATGGCATTGCGTGCGCCGATCTCGTTCAGCAGCTCGACCAGCTGAACCGGCGGCAGCTTCATCCCGTCGACCGAGACAGGCATGCCTTGCTCGAAGCCGATGGTGACCTGCTCCTCGCGATCGGGCGCTTCCTGGGGCGAGCGCGTCATCGTCCAGGTGGTCGGGAAGGGCGCGTTGCCCGCGTCCTCGAGCTCGCCGCCCTCATGGCTTACGTGCCACAGGTTGCGGTCGCGCGAGTGGATCTTCTCGCGGCTCGCGGCGACGGAGATGCCATGCGCCTCAGCGTAATCGAGGCACTCCTCGCGGCTGGTCAGCGTCCACTCGCGCCACGGCGCAATGACCTTCAGCTCCGGCGCCAGCGCCTGATAGGCATGTTCAAAGCGCACCTGGTCGTTGCCCTTGCCGGTGCAGCCATGCGCGACCGCCGCAGCGCCTTCGGCCAGCGCGACCTCAACCTGGTGTTTCGCGATGACCGGACGCGCGATCGAGGTGCCGAGCAGATACTTGTTCTCATAGACAGCGCCTGCCTGCACGGTAGGGAAGACATACTCGCGCAGAAACTCATCGCGCAGATCGCGCACAACGACCTTCTTCGCGCCAGTCTTCTTCGCCTTCTCGACAACCGCATCGATGTCTTCACCCTGGCCCACATCGGCCACCATGGCGATCACGTCCATGCCGTAGTTTTCATTCAGCCACGGAATGATGATCGAGGTGTCGAGTCCGCCGGAATACGCAAGAACAACTTTGTCAGCCATGAATCCAATCTCCTAAGTGGTTGTGCGACCCGCGTCCGCGCGGGTGCTGGTATTTGGTTGTCGATTACTTGAGCGCGAGCGCGCGACGACGCGCTGCCTTGGGCGGTTTGCGGTGCTCGGGCGTGACATCGGCGCCGAGCAGCATCAGCAGGATCGCCTTCTGTGCATGCATCCGGTTCTCCGCCTGGTCGAAGACGATGGACTGTGGCCCATCAAGCACCTGGTCTGTCACTTCGGCGTTGCGGTGCGCCGGCAGGCAGTGCATGAAGACCGCATGCTGCGCGGCACGAGCCATCAGCGTCTCGTTCACCTGGTATGGCTTGAAAATAGGCGCGCGCTTGGTGGCTTCGTGCTCGAACCCCATACTGGTGCAGACATCGGTGTAAATCGCGTCCGCGCCCGTTACGGCGGCTTGTGGGTCTTCCATCAGTGTGAGTGAACCGCCGAGTTCGCCGAGGATCGCATTTGCCTTCGCGACAATCTCCGCCTTGGGGCCGTAGTTCTTCGGCGTGGCAACCACGCAGTTCGCGCCCAGCAGCGCAGCGGTCAGCATCAGCGAGTGGCAGACGTTATTGCCGTCGCCCACGTAGACGAACTTGAGGCCGCGCACGGTGCCGAAGCGCTCTTCGAGCGTCATGAAGTCGGCGATCGCCTGGCAGGGATGCTCGAGATCGCTGAGCGCATTGATGACCGGCACGCGCGTACAGGTGCGCCATCTCCGTGATGGTTTCGTGCGCGTACGTGCGCAACACGATGGCGTCGGACCAGCGCTCGACGTTGCGGGCAATGTCGCCCAGCGACTCGCGCTCGCCCAGCGGCGATTGCGTCTGGTCGACAAAGATCGCGTTGCCGCCCAGCGTGTTGATGCCCGCCTCGAAGCTGAGGCGTGTGCGCAGCGAAGCCTTCTCGAAGAACATGACGAGCTGCTTCGCGTCGAGCGCATGGCGATAGTCGCGCGGCCGCGCCTTGACGGCGTGCGCCAGCTTGAGGATGGCAGCAATCTCGCTCGACGAGAGGTCGGCGATGGAGCAGAGGTCCGTTGCCGGCCAGCGATTTTGCCGCAAGCGCGAACGGGCCGGTGACAGTATTGCGATAGAGGGTGGGCTTCAACAGAGAAGCGTTAGCGGCCAATTTGGGTGCCTCCCGTGGGGAGTCTTCAGGTGTGTCTTCGTGGACAGCGTTGACTTCGGCGGGCGCATGCCGGGCAAGAATGTCGTCCAATGCGGTGATGGCAAGGTCCACATGCGACTTGCCGAGGATGTAGGGCGGAAGAAAACGCAGCACGGTTTCACTGGTGCGGTTGATCAGGATGCGGCGCTCCATCATGGCAGCGGCAACGGATTTGGCAACCTCGGCGGAGCGAAGCTCCAGCGCCAGCATCAGCCCCAGGCCGCGCGCTCCCGCGACCACAGAGGAGTGCTGCGCTGCGAGCCGGGCAAGCTGGCCGCGGAAGTAGCCGCCGACGTCCTGAATGTGCGCGAGCATGTCGTCCCGCTTCAGCGTGTCGATCACGGCGATGGCAACAGCGCATGCCAGCGGGCCGCCACCGAATGTCGTGCCGTGCAGACCCGGTTCCATGGCGCTTGCAACCTCTTCCGTGCACAGCATCGCGCCCAGCGGCAGGCCGCCGGCGAGCGGCTTGGCCAGCGTCGTAATGTCGGGCTGCACGCCGTAGTGTTGGTACGCGCACCACTTGCCGGTGCGGCCCAGTCCGGATTGGATCTCATCGATGATCAGCAGCGCACCGGTCGAGCGTGTCAGTTCGCGAGCGGCGTCGACGAACTCCTGCGACACCGGACGAATACCACCCTCGCCCTGGATCGCCTCCAGGCAGATCGCGCAGAACTCGTCGGAGAATGCAGCGCGCAGCGCCGCGACATCGTTGAAGGGGACAAATTCCACCCCGGGCATCACCGGCATGAACGGCGCGCGATATTTTTCCTTCTCGGTTGTTGCGACCGAACCCATGGTGCGGCCATGGAAGCTGTGGTCGAGCGCCAGGAATTTCGTCCCGATCTTCTTGCCTGCGGCGCGCTGCTTGCCTGCATAGAGCCGCGCCAGCTTCAGCGCTGCCTCCCACGCCTCAGTGCCGCTGTTCGAGAAGAAGGCGCGATCCATGCCGGTCATCTCGGTCAGTCGTGCAGCAAGCTCCGCCTGGCCGGTGTGGAAGAAGAGGTTCGAGATATGGATGAGCTTTTTGCTCTGCTCGGCGATCGCGCTCACGATAGCCGGATGCCCATAGCCCAGCGCATTCACGCCGATGCCGCTCAGCAGGTCGAGATAGCGATTGCCCTGCTCATCAATCAGGTGCACACCCTCGCCGCCGACAAACAGGATCGGGTTGCGTTCGTACGTTCCGAGCAGCAGCTTTGCCTCTGCGGCCTGCACGGCAGGCAACTGAGCGGTTGCGAATTCCAATGTCGTAATTCCGCTACTGGGGCTCATGCGACCAGCACCTCCGTTCCGTGAGCGATCTTTGACTGCAGCAGGTCCGGCATGGACGCCGCCTCGTCTGCGGGCAGAATGCGGACGCGTTTCACGCCGTGCAGCAGCGCCTCGCGGCAGGCGCCGAGTTTCGGCAACATGCCACCGCTGATCACAGCATCACGCGTAAGCGGCGCAATCTGATCGACGGAAAGCCAGCGCATCACCTCGCCGTCCGCACCGCGCACGCCGGGCACATCGGTTAGGAAGACCAGCGCATCGGCACGCGCCGCAACCGCACAGGCAGAGGCCATCTCGTCCGCGTTGATGTTGTAGTACTGGCCGTCGAAGCCCAGCGCGAGGCTGGACAGCACCGGCACCGCACCCATCTGCCATATTGCTTCGAGCCACCGCGGATCGGAGCTGACAATCTCGCCCACGAAGCCGAGATCGGGGGCCGTCCGCTTCTTGCGCGCGCGGAAGACCAGGCCATCCCCGCCGGAAAGCCCGACGGCCGGTTGACCATGCGCACCCAGCGCGGCGACCAGATCTTTGTTGACGCGACCGGCCAGCACCATCAGGGCGGCGTCGCGGGTTTCTGCATCGGTGATGCGCAGGCCGGCAACAAACTCGCTCTGCTTGCCCAGCGCCTTCAGCGTGCGGGTCAGCGCCACACCACCACCGTGGACAACCGCGACCTGATGCCCGTCGCGCACCATCTCGACGATCGCCTGGGCGCAGCCGTGCAGCGTCTCGGCATTTTCGAGCGCCGTACCTCCCAGCTTCACCACATATCTCATAGCAATCCTTCCGTCTCCTGCCATCCGCACATTACGTTCAGGTTCTGCACTGCCTGTCCGGCAGCGCCCTTCAGCAGGTTGTCGAGACAACTGATGACGATGCATCGTCGGCCATCCGGGCCGAGCTGGAAGCCGATATCACAGAAGTTTGTGCGCACCACGTGCTGGATCTGCGGCAGGCTGCCCGCGGCGTGCACGCGCACCATCGGGCTCGTGGCATAAAAACTGCGCAGACACGCCTCGATCTCATCCGCGGAATGCCGCTCGCGAAAGCGGATGTATGTGGTGGCCAGGATGCCGCGGGGAATCGGCAGCAGGTGCGGCGTGAAGACAACGTCATCCGCCGCGACATCCAACTGCTCCAGCAACTCGCCGGTGTGGCGATGGCCGAAGAGCCCATAGGCGGAGAGATTGTCCGCCGCATGCATGAAGTGTGTCTTTGCCGTCGGGGCTTTGCCAGCACCCGAGACACCTGACTTCGCATCGCAGACGATGCCGTGCTGCAGATCAACCCAGCCGGCGGCGATCAGTGGCTTCAACGCAAGGATGATGGTCGTCGAATAGCAACCGGGATTTGCAACCAGTTGCGCGGTGGCGATAGCAGCCGCGGTGCAGCTCCGGCATGCCGTAGACGGCCGCTGCCTGCGTCTTCGCCGCGACTGGCGAGGGATCATCGGAGAACTTATAGACGGCGCGATTCGCCGGATCTTCCAGCCGCCATGCCCCGCTAAGGTCGATGACGCGCAAACCGCGTGCCAGGGCCTCCGGCGCGAGCGTGCGCGATTGCTCGTGCGGCGTCGCGAGAAAGAGAAATTTCACGCCGCGCTCAGCCAGCAGGTCCCAGGAGAACGGCTCGATGCAGAGCTGTTGCTGCGAAAGCCCGGCAAGCTGCGGGTGCAACGCTGTCAGCGGCTCGCGCTCCGAGCCTTCGCGTCCCAGAAAGAGTGGGGAAGTCCCGGCTAACCGGGGATGACGCAGCAGGAGCCGCGCGAGTTCCGCGCCGGCGTAGCCCGACACTCCCAGTACCGCGATCTGCGATTTCTGTATGCATTAGCCGATCAATCCTTCGAGGCGCGCCTTCAATGTCGTCGCACTCTTAGCATCCGGGCAGATGATCAATACGGTGTTATCGCCGGCGATGGTGCCCACCACCTCCGGCCAGCCCTCGTCATCAATGCCGGCCGCGACCGGCTGCGCGCTGCCCTGGGTCGTGACCACCACAAGCTGATTCATCGCCTGACGCACGCGCAGGCCGAAGTCGCGCAGGATGTCGGCAATCTCCGGCAGGTCCTCATCGTGGTTCGTCGTAGCTGCAGCAGGAATCTGGTAGCCGCCGGGCCCCTTGAAGAGCCGCAGAGCGTGCAGATCGCGCGACAGCGTGGCCTGCGTTACCTCGTGGCCGCGCTTCACCAGCAGCCGGCGCAACTCATCCTGGCTGGTCACGACACGCGTCGTCACGATCTGCCGGATTGCATTCTGCCGCTCTACTTTCATTTCATCCTCGACGTCAAAGCAAAAGGCCGCTCCGGAAACTGCCGCCGGGCGGCCAATGCATAAATATACATTTACTATGTATAAATATGCAGACCTGATTTGTCAAGTCTGCACCCAGTTGTCGCCTGATAGAGGTGTGCGTTTGATCCACCGCTCCCCCGCACGTATCATTCGATTCGATCCCATTGAGTCGTTTTGAGAGGAGCACAACAAGCAATGCGAGTCGGAATACTGACGGGCGGCGGTGACTGTCCGGGACTGAATGCGGTGATCCGCGCCGCCGTACGCAAAGGAATTTTCCATTACAAGGACGAGTTCGTCGGCTTTCTCGAGGGCTGGCGCGGCGTGGTGGAGAACCAGACCCGGCCTCTGGATGCCAATGCCGTCTCCGGAATCCTGCACCTGGGCGGCACCATCCTGCGCACCTCGCGCACCAATCCGCGCAAGATGGAGGGCGGCATCGACAAGTGCCTCGCCACCATCAAGGCCAACAATCTCGACGCGCTCATCACCATCGGCGGCGACGACACGCAGGGTGTGGCGAACGCGCTGATCGAAAAGGGCGTGAAGATCGTCGGCGTTCCGAAGACCATCGACAACGATCTGAGCGGCACCGACGCCTGCTTCGGCTTCGACACCGCAGTCAGCATCGCGACCGAGGCCATCGATCGCCTGCACTCGACCGCCGAGGCGCATAACCGCGTCATCGTCTGCGAGGTGATGGGACGCGACGCGGGATGGATCGCCATCACCAGCGGCGTTGCCGGTGGCGCAGACGCGATTGGCGTGCCGGAGAAACCGCTCGACATCGACCACATCTGCAAGGTGCTCAAGTATCGTCACGATCATGGGAAGAAGTTCTCGATCGTCGTGGTCGCAGAAGGCACAAAGCTGCCGAGCGGCGAAAAGGCAACCCAGGGCGCTAAGCTGGACGCCTTCGGACACGAGCGTCTCAGCGGCATTGGACAGGCTGTTGCGGAATTGATCGAGCAGAAGACCGGCTACGAAACCCGCAGCGTCAACCTCGGCCATACGCAGCGCGGCGGCACACCCACCGCATACGACCGCATGCTGGCAACGCGCTACGGCACGGCGGCCATCGATCTGGTACACCAGGGCAACTTCGGTCGCCTCGTCGTGCTGCGCGGCACAGAGATCACCAGCATCCCGTTGAAGGATGCGATCGCCAAGACCCGC
Organism: uncultured Acidobacteriaceae bacterium; assembly: GCA_963758545.1. Lineage (GTDB taxonomy): Bacteria > Acidobacteriota > Terriglobia > Terriglobales > Acidobacteriaceae > KBS-83. The sequence continues at coordinate 38,605 of CAVWVY010000005.1, forward strand.
ACCATCGGTGACGATCTGATCGCGCTGGCCGACGGCCTGCAACCCGAGGTGTAATCGGAAAGGGAAGTGAGAACGCCGGGGCCAATGGCCCCGGCGTTTCTTATTGTGCGGAATTCTTCAGGACCGATTTGTAGATATCGAGGATGCGGTCGATCTTGCTCTGCCATGCGAACTGTGCGAACACCTTCCGCCGGGCCGCAGCACCCATTCTTACGGCAAGGTCCGGATTATCCATCAGTTGCCGCATCGCGGATGCAAAGCCGGCGACCAGAGCCTCGCGGCTTTGCGGAGCAATCAGGAATCCGGTCTCAACGTCGAGATAGTCCGCCGGGCCGCGCCAATCGGTTGCGATCACCGGACGCGCCATGGCCATGGCCTCCAATACCACCGCGCCGCCGCGCCATGCAGCCGCGACGGCGATCCGGAGAGTCGGAAGAGCATCCGGTGAAATGCAGTATCCGGAACAAAGCGCAGGCTCTCGCGTTCCTCCGGGCAACAATAATTTCAACTCCGTCCGGCACCGATCATGCATAACCAGCCAGACTTCCGCGCCGCGCTGGCGCAGTTGCCGGAAGTAATGCAATGGCAGGACGGCTTCGCCGCCAAAGCGGGCCGAGGGGTTATCGGCAACGATGCAGATGCGCAGGGGATGACGCTTAGATGCGCCGGAGAGTTGAACGCAGGGAATCCGTCAGCAACCGCGCTTGCACTTCGCCAGAATCGCAGCCTGCAGCCGCTCGCGAAGCGCCGACGGAAGCTCGTAGAGCTCATGTTGACGGTAAATCTCGATCGTCTTGCGGGTGGTGTTCAGCGTGATGACGCAGTGCTCGCATTCGCGCAGGTGCAACTCGAGATCCGCGCGCAGCGTCGGCGTCACGGTGTTGTCGATCAAATCGTCGAGTTCGGCCAGAAATTCCGAGCAGGTCACTGAACACCATCCTCATTCTTCTTGCGGAAGTAACGGCTTAGCCGCTCCCGCAACTGCAGCCGCGCCCGCAACAGCCGCGACTTGACCGCCGGCACACTCAGCCCCAGCGCGTTGGCCGTCTCTTCAGTCGAGAGACCTTCCACGTCCCGCAGCACGAATACAACACGGAAGCCTGGGGGCAGACCATTGATGGTCTTGCGCAGAATCTCCGCCAACTCCGCCTGGTTGTACTCCTGCTCCGGATTTGGTCGCCATTCGGCCAGATCGCGCGGGACCGATCCTTCGTCGGTCTGTACGTCCTCGTCGATGGAGACCATCTTGCCGGTACGCCGCTTGCGCAGCCGCATCAGCGCCTCATTCACCGCAATGCGCACCAGCCAGGTGTAGAACTTCGAGTTGCCCTGGAACTGGTCGAGCTTTTCGTACGCCTTCAGGAAGGCGTCCTGCACGACGTCCTGAGCATCCTCACGGTTCTGCGTGATGTGCTGCGCAATGCGAAAGACCTGCCGGTCGTATTGCTTCACCAGCGTCTCGAAGGCGTGCACATCTCCGCCCCGGGCACGCTCGACGAGCGCTACGTCCGGATGCACCTCTTCGGGTGCGCCCACTGGTTCGATGGTCGGGCTCTCGGAAGGTTTCAGAGGTTTCTCGCCTTTCGGTGACGGAGACCGGCGGAATGCAGCGGCTCCTGCCCGATTTTATCAACAAGGCCCGATCGGGGACCCGGGTAGAGCCAAAACCGCCCGGGAGCCCTAGAAGCAATCCGGGCTGAAGGCGGCGGCCGGCCCTGGATATCCGGTTGCCAAACCTCCAAGCCTCCCAGTCTTGGTCGTCTTTGTACCTCGGCAGAATTTCTGCCCGTAGTCACGTTACTCGGGTCCGCCTCACTTCTGGTGCTTCTATAGGTGCTTCAGGTGCTTGTATAGGTGCCTGCATCAGTCACGTTTCCCATCAACACACCTTTTGGGTGATTTATTCGTCACACACGCGGTGCCATTATCGCCCGACAAATTCACACAATCAGCCCCACTCTGCGACGGCCTTCGGGTCGCCGCTCAACTAATCACGTAACTAGCCAAGGTTCGTCCCAGGAACCCTCCCCCGGAGTTTTCTCATGAAGTTCCTTTCCGCCTCACTGGCGCTTCTTTGTCTGGCTGCTCCCGCTCTTGCTGATGTCACAGTCAGCTTTCCCACGCCCGGCGCTCAACTCATGTCACCATTCACGGTGCAGGCTGCGGCGAATGCGTGTCAGTCTCAACCCGTCGGCGCCATAGCCTGGTCGCTCGACAGCGGCCGCGACACTCTGGTAAGAGCGTCGGCGATTGCCGTGCCAGTCTCAGCGCCGGCCGGCCCCCACGTTCTTTATGTCAAAACCTGGGGCAATAGGGGCGCGTATTGCAGCAGTTCAGTGAATATCGAGGTGCTGGACAAGCTGCCCACGATGCCCGCAAACGTCGCCGCTGCCGCGAGCCTCCAGACCATGACGACATGGACGGGCGAGCACGACGCCGCGACCAACGGATCGTCGACCGGGACCACCAACCTTTTAAATAACGCCCCGCAAATCAACGGACAGACGCGGCAGTTCACTTTCCGCTACGCAGATAACGGCGGCCAACGCTTCCATGTTTCTTTTCCGGCAAACCAGGCGGCGACGCACTTTCTCTATGACACCTATCTGATGGTCAACACGGACTGCGGTAATGTGGCCTGCGGAAAGCTCGCCAACGTGGAAATGGATATGAACCAGAGCTTCACGAATGGCGATGTCGTGATTTACGGCGTCCAGTGCGACGGTTGGTCCAACACATGGGACTACACAGTGAACGAAGGCACATCCTCTCACGAGTTGTCGACGTGGCAACACACGAATGTCCAGTGCGATCCGGACAAGTGGACCAAGGACGCATGGCATCACGTCCAGATTGCCTACTCGCGGGATGCCGTCGGAAACGTGACCTATGAGTCCGTCGTTTTCGACGGAGTTGAGAGCGACTTCGCCGGAGCCAGCGGACTCTCACTCCGTTCACTGCACTGGGGGCCGGTGCTGCTGACCAACTTCCAGATGGATGGGAAGGGTTCGAGCGGAACACAGACCATGGAGATGGCGAACACTACTGTCTACGCCTGGTAGAGCCGGCAGATGGAAGAGAGGCCGGTGATCGCCGGCCTCTCCGAAATCAATCTACCGTGAGCAGTACGGTAACCGCGGAGGCGGCGTTACCACGGTATCGCTCGTCGCCGAGACTGTGACGATATAGTTTCCCGTCTGGCTCCCGGGAGGATTGGTCGGCGGAGGAACGCCACCACCAGGAGGACCGCCAGGCGGAGGCATGCTGCTGGTGCCACCGCAGCTTGAGAGCCACAGCATGGATCCGGATACCACGAGGATTAGGATTGCTGCCGCCAACCATCCGTAGCGGCGACGCGCCGGTAGCAGGAGCAGGAGCTGGCCGCGGTGTGGCAGCGCCAATCGCTGTGATCTGCGGCGCGGCGTAGCTGCCGTCGGAATTCGCCAGAATCACGTTCAATCCGCTGGTGTAGACGTAGTAGAAATCCGGACGGCCATCCCCGTTGAAATCAGCGGTGCCCACCTGTATCGGATTCGATGGGATTGGGATGTGGCGTGGATTGCGAAATGTTTCGGCGTGGGAGGAAGCAGGGAGCCGGAGGCAAGAGCACTAAGAGCAGCGTAAGTAATGCAATTTCTGGTCCTTGCCCGATGTTCTTCAAGCATTGCTGCTTAGTAGCTAAGCATAAGCGGGGAGCTCTTTTGAAGACGGGAGAAAATTGGTGGTTCTAACCGGACTTTCCACAGAATCCTGAAATGGGACACATCCATCGCTTCTTTCGAAGAGCCGTCGCGGTCCATCTACTGGCCTCAGATTCGGCCCATGCGTCCACAAACCGTCGCGAGTCGAATCTGTAAGTTACGCCGCGGCTACTCCCACCAATGTTTCATGGCAAACCAATCAACACTCGGCTTAGTCTTTTGAGCAGAGCCGTTGCTCATTGAGGTTCTTGAATTGGCATTCCTGCGTTCGATTTCCCGGGTCGGCTGCGGCCTGGCCTTGGTAATGCTTTCCGTTGTCGGCCCTGCTATGGGCGAAACCGCCCAGCAGAAGAAGCATGCGCCCGCGCACCACGCGAGCCAGAGCACACATCCCGCGAAACCTTCTGGGCACACCCGCGGTCGTCGGCACTCCGCAGCTCGCGTCCGGCACGCGCCCACTCGCCGATCGAAGCGTACGGCAAAATCAATCGCCCGCAGCCGCCGGCTGCAGCGCGCCTTCGTGGCCTCTTCCCAGCTCCGCCCCATGGCGCAACAATTGGCGCAGAACCGCACTCCCGCCGCTTATGCCGGCGTGACCCACTACGCACAAACGCATTCCGGCGACGCGGCCGCTGCAGCGTATCTCTCGCTCGGCCATGCATATCTTCTCGATCGCCGTTTTCCGGAAGCCATCACCGCGCTTACCCATGCCGATACGGCAGGCAACGCCCTGGACGATTACGCCGCCTATCTGACCGCGCAGGCGCAGATGCAGTCCAACCAGCTTCCCCAGGCGGAGATGGTCCTCAGCAGCTTCAGCACCAAGCATCCGGACAGCGTCTTTGTGCCGCAGATGCCGGTCCTGCTGGCGAATCTCGCGCTGGCGCAGGGCGATCCGCAGACCGCGCTGCACATCTTGAGCGAGCACGCGGCGGAGCCCATGGCCAACAAGCCGGATTACATACTGGCGCTGGCCCGCGCCCAGCAGATCGCGGGTGACTCGAATGCGGCGGCAAAGAGCTTCCGCCACGTCTATCTGGGCTATCCGCTCAGCCCGGAAGCAGCGCAGGCGAAAACGCAGCTTCAGAACCTGGGCGCGAACGCCCCGCTCACCGTGGTCGAGCGCGAGCGCCACGCCAACGCCCTCTACTCGGCCGGGCGCTACAACGAAGCTTATGACGACTACCGCGCGCTCGCTGCGGACCCCGGCGTTCAGGATGCGGAGCAGCACGCGCATCTCCTCGTAGCCGCCGCTGCCTGCGACTACAAGCTGAAGCGCGCCTACCGGCAGCAGATCGCCGCCCTTCCGGATACCAACGGCGAGGCCGGTGCCCGCCGCCTCTATCTCCTGATGGAGCTGGCACGCGACCGCGGCGACCTCAACGAGCAGCAGGCCGACGTCACGGAATTGGAAAAGCGCTTCCCGCAAAGTCCGTGGCTGGCCGAGGCGCTCTACTCCTCCGGCAACATGTACATGTTGCGCAAGGATTATCCGTCCGCGGTCGGCTACTACACCGATCTGGTCGAGCGTTTTCCGAACATCTGCAAGGGAACTGACGGCCCGTGCTCCGACTACGCGCCCAGCGCGCACTGGCGCGCCGCGTGGCTCGACTACCGGCTGGAGAAGTACTCCGACGCAGCGAAGCTCTTCGATGAGCAGATCGCGCACTATCCCGGCGGCAAGGAGATTCCCAGCGCCATCTACTGGCGGGCGCGCATTTATCAGGACCAGGAGCACCAGCCGGACAAGGCAGCCGCCTACTACCTGATAGTTAAGGACACCTACCTGCACTACTACTATGCGCAGCAGGCTGCCGCGCGCCTTATCGAGCTCGGAGATGTGAAGCCCGCCGAAGCGCCGGAGCTGGACGGCATTCAGCCGTCGACCGTTCCCGCGCTTACCGACGACGTGCCGGAAGATGACCCCCACGTGGTTCGCGCCAAGCTGTTGGCCAATGCCGGCCTGAACGAATACATCGCGCCGGAGATTCAGGCGGCGGAAGGCAGCGAGCAATGGGGCGCCTTCGCGGAAGCCGAAATCTATCACTCGTACGGCGAGGATGCGAAGGCCATGCGCGTGATGAAGCGTGCGCTGCCGTTCTATACCTCGGCGCCGATCGCTTCGATTCCGCTGGCCTACTGGCGCATCCTCTTTCCCGAGCCTTACTGGAACACGATCGAGAGCGAGTCCGCCAAGAACGGCCTCGATCCCTACATGGTGGCTTCGCTGATCCGGCAGGAATCGGAGTTCAACCCGACTGTCATCTCCTACGCCAACGCCTGGGGACTGATGCAGTTGCTGCCACACGTGGGCGCGGAAATGGCGCACAAGGACGGCATCCGCCACTTCGATTCCAACGAGCTGCTCAACCCCCTCGTCAACATCAAGCTGGGAACGAAATACCTGCGCCAGACGCTGGACAAGTTTGAGGACAAGCAGGAGTACGCGTTTGCCGCCTACAACGCAGGCGACAACCGCGTGACCGACTGGCGCGGGGGCGCTCCGTATCACGGCATGGACGAGTTCGTGGAGTCGATCCCGTTCACCGAAACCCGCGAGTACGTCCAGGCCATCGTGCGCAACGAGATGATCTACCGCGACCTCGCCGCGCGTCACGCAGGCCCTAGCACGACAAACACTGCGTCAGCCAAATCAAGCAGCGCTTCAAAAGGGATGACGGAGTAGCTGTTCTCTTTGTGAGCACGGTCTCTGCTGACCCTTACAGCTGGCAGCCAGCAGTTTCCGCGCTGATGCCCGAAGGGAGACTTGATTCCCGCAGCCCTTTCGGGCCTGCAGCAAGTTCTTGCAACCGGGAAGAATGACCCCAAACGGCTCAACCGGTCATCGGGTTCGTCAGGAAACTTATAGAGGTGGGCGTTTCAAATCGAGCGCGAAGGGTCCTGCGTATTGGCAAGAATTATCTCCTCGCAATTGTCGACGACGCACTGGTACGGTTTACATCTGAATCAAGTACCAACGTGAAGAGCCGCCCCCGAGGCATGGAGCTAGTGTTCAATGACAAAGCTCATGTATCGTCGGCTCAAGCAAACTTTGCTGCTCGCGGCATTTCTCACGATCGGTTATTCCGCGCCCGCACAGGTCACTGCTCCGGATTTCTCCGTCGTTGTCCTGCCGGACACGCAGTTCTATTCGCAGTCGTATCCGGCAATCTTCAACGCGCAGACGCAGTGGGTCGTAAGTAACAGCGCGAATTACAACATCCAGTTTGTTCTTGGCGAGGGTGACATCGTCAATGTCGCCGACCAGCCGGCGCAGTGGCAAAACGCCGACGCCGCAATCAGGCTGCTCGACAGCGCAAAGATCCCTTACGTGCTGCCGCTCGGCAATCACGATTACGATGACTTCAATCCGTCTGCCCGCGGAACCACCGCGTTTAACACGTATTTCGGCCCATCTCGCTACGCACAGTACAGCTGGTATAAGGGCGGATTTCCTAGCGGGACCAACGACAACTTCTACACAGTATTTACGGTCAATGGAAAGCAGTATCTAATCCTCGCGCTGGAATTCTTGCCGCGCCAGGAGTCCCTGGATTGGGCAAAAACGGTGCTTGATGCGAACCCTAATAAGGAAATCATCGTAGTCACGCACAGCTTCCTGTTTACCGATTCGACGCGCGCCGATCAATGCAACAACAACGATAACGGCGGCGCCGGCAACAACCAGGGTGAAGACGTTTGGCAAAACTTGCTGATCAACTATCCCAATCTGTCGCTGGTCCTGAACGGCCACTTCACCGGCAGCACCGCCTCTCGGCGCGTCGATCTGGGCCTGCAACAGAACCTGGTGAACGAGATCTTTGCCAACTACCAATCTCTAACCAACGGCGGAGACGGCTGGATGCGGATCCTGACCTTTCGTCCGAGCTTGAACCGCATCGATATAGTGACCTATTCGCCGTACCTGAATCAGTACAAGACCGACAGCAACAACCAGTTCAGCATCACATGGCACAGCACCGGCACAGGCAGCAGCACCGGCACCATCGCGGGATTGGTGCGTGGGGAGCGCGCAGCGCCCTCGCCCTACCAGTGCGTTGCGATAGCCGGCGCTACCCTGACCGCCGGCGGCGGGAGCGCGAGCAGCAATAGCGACGGATCGTTTTCTCTTACCCTTCCGGCCGGCAATTACAGCTTGTCGGCCGCCGCACCAGGATGGGTAATGACTGAGGACGACGAAGAAGAAGGCGCCTATCCGGGCTTCACTAGCAGCGCAAAAATGTTTCTCGAGCCGCTGCTCGGAAGTGTGTCCGGCAAAGTGACCGATGGCTCGGGAAATCCGCTCAATGGCGCCGCCGTAGCGTTTTCGGGAGGGACCATTCCCACCCAGATCAGCGCAACGGCCACCGCGACCGGCACTTACACCGTCCCCTCGATATCGGTGGGCAGCTACAACGTGACCGCGTCGGCGGCCGGACAGACAACCGCCACTGCAACCACCACGGTCACCCAGGGGCAGACAACCACCTTGAACTTTCAGCTAAACAGCTCGACGGGAGCGTGCTCTGCGCCAACTTCGCCAGGCGTCTCTATCTGCCAGCCCGTCAGCGGCGCCACAGTCAGTTCGCCGGTACAGGCGGAGGCCGCAGGCACGGTGACGGGCACAATGTCGCATATGGAGCTCTGGATTGATGGCGTCAAGAAATTCAGCGAAAACGGCAACCTGTTAAATACGCCGCTCACGCTCGCATCCGGAACTCACCGCTTCGCTTTTCTGGCCATCAACACGGCAGGAACGAAATGGACCGCCGCGGTGAACGCAACCGTGTCCTCTTCTGGGCTAATCACGCCGACAATAACCTGGTCGAATCCTGCATCGATCACCTACGGCACTGCGTTATCGGGGACACAGTTGAATGCGACGGCCAATGTGCCAGGATCATTTGCGTATTCGCCGGTTGCTGGAACGCTGCTGAGCGTGGGCGCGCACACGCTGTCAACCACGTTTACGCCAACTGATACGACACATTACACGACGGCTACGAAGTCCGTATCAATCACCGTGACCAGCGGCGGAGTCGGCTGCAATGCTCCGACCTCACCGGGTGTCACAGTTTGCTCGCCCGCCAGCGGCGCGACGGTGTCGTCGCCGGTCGCCATTCAGGCGGCCTCCAACGTCACCGGCACGTTTAACCGTATGGAGGTCTGGATCGACGGCGTGAAAAAGTACAGCGAAACCAGCAGCAAAGCACTGAACACAACTCTCACCCTGAGCGCAGGTACTCACCGCTTCGCCGTCCTTGCCTTCAACACCGCGGGAACCAAGTGGGAAACGGCAGTCAACGCAACCGTGAATTAAATTGCCGGGTGTCGCCATTCAAGCAGGGGTTCAGCCGATGCGTGACCGAACTGCCGAGGTTGAAAGGCCGGCCGCATTAGCTTATTAAGGTAGTCCATGTTACCGGCGGTGCTACATTCCCAGGTTCCTTTAACGGTCCCAGTCAGTATCAGCTGACGAGTCGCCGCCGAAATCTCTCGTGGATCTGTGTTGAATTCCCATATCATCCATCTGCTTCATCAGCCCCGTTGAATGGTCACTGTTAGAATTACGTTTCTGCGCTTGGCATACCCTGTCTTGTTCTTCTGCTGGCAAATGGTTGCGGCGGGGACCAGCTCGTCATGGCCCTCTTCACCGTCTACTCAGGCTGACAATACTGTTCCGACCATTCGCAGCGTCAGTTACAAATCAAGGTCAGGGGCAAGAACTTTTACAGTGATTCCATCATTCAGGTAAACGGTACCGCACTACAAAACTTCATCGATGGTGGGAATTTCACGACGCTGATCAACTTTTTGCCTGCGGGTTTGGCAGGCAAAGCCGGTCGGTCTCAGCGTCACGGTCAGCGATCCGGATCTCCAGCGCGAGTCTCCGAACCATTCGTGTATCCGGCGACAAGCCTAGAGGCGAACCTGCTCTGGCCGGTCTGACTCGCACGAGGCGATGAAGATCATGCTATTGAGAGCCTCGACGGCTGATCTTAAACGGCATGGAGCCGCAGGGCTGGAACACCGCCTCCGGAGTTTTGGCGAAGTCTTCCATCGTCTGCCTCCAGCGATTCTGATGCATGCGAATGGTACGGCCGCAATTCTCGACTGGAGGATGCAAACAAAGTCTTAGCTGGGGCTCGACCGCTGATGCTTCCAATTGCAGGCCATCAAAAATCCGATGCGTTGGGCGAAAACGACTGTGGTGTACTCACGAACTTTCTGTATGGTGCCAAAAACGGATACGGCTAGAATGGGGCCGCTTGGAAGGGGGGACCTGTCCCATGATGAGAAACACCGCAGTTGCCTGTTTGTCCGCCGCGCTCTGTATTCCCGCGGCATTCGCCCAAAACGCACAAGCCAACCCTAACGCGGTCAACACGCCCGTAGCTTTTGTCTATGTGTCGAGTACCCCGAGCGGGAAACCGAACGTCGTCAATGCCTATACCGCTGCTGCCAATGGCCAGCTCACTAAGGTTTCGGGCTCTCCTTTTCAGGACAAGGTCTCAAGCATGGTAGTGAATGGTAAATATTTGCTGGGTGCGTCTACCAGCGGGACGTATGTTGAGGCGTTTCAGATGTTATCCAACGGCGCACTCCAGTTCGTCACGTGGACAAATGTCGCCAAATATAATTCAAGCGGATGCGCAGCTCCCGGCGATCTGATCCTCGATCACTCCGGAGCAAATCTCTATCTTGAAGCTACCGTCGGCGGGGACTGCGATAACTCCGAATATCAGTCGTATAAGCTCAACCCGCAGACTGGCGTGCTCACGTTCATAGGCAGTTCCGCATCAAGTTTCCTTTACAGCGCGCCTCTCACCTTTAGTTCGAACAACCGCTTCGCCTATGCAACGCAGTGCATCAATTACCAGGGCAACTATCTCGATACGTTCATCGGACTGGAACGCGACAAAAACGGCCTTCTCACATCCATTGGGAATCCTCAGCCTAATCCAAACAACGGCAACACTTTCTACTGTGCAGCAGGAACAGCGGCCGATCCCTCTGGCCATCTGGCCGTCGGCCTACAGGCAATCGAGGACGGATCTGTACCCACCGGACTGCCTCGTATCGCCAGCTACACCATTGGCAGCTCCGGCGCACTCAGCACGCTCACCCCTTTTAGCAGCATGCCTACCACCACTGTCGGCGATGGCTTCTCTATCAGTCTCAGCATGTCTCCATCCGGCAAACTTCTAGCCGTGCTTGGTGACAGTGGATTGCAGATCTTCCACTTCAATGGCGCTAATAAGGCCACTCAGTACACCGGCCTGCTCACCGGTAACGATATCGAACAGGCTTTCTGGGATAACACCAACCACCTTTACGCAATCAGCCGGAACGCGGGAAAGCTTTACGTCTTTACCGCTACACCCACCAGCGTCACCCAGGCTCCTGGCTCTCCCTACACCATCACAGCACCGTCCAACATAATTGTTCAGCCGAAGTAGCCGCAACGTGGACCGCGCCATTGCTCTTCTCTGCCATCCTTACTGGCAGGCAATCAAGAGCAATGGCGCCTGCTATCGGGAACATGTATAGCGGAGGATTGCGCGTTCCAGCGGAGAGCCCCACGCGTCGCTGTCGCGAGGCAAGGTGAGCCAAAGTTACCTGGCCAACCTTCTGCAGCATTGGAAAATCCGCTCCGGTCTGCCTTGCAGGTGAGCGATCGGGACTTTGCGCTGGACGTGCTCTTCTTCCATCGCGGCCTCAACGGCCTAGTTGCTATCAGCCCGTTTACCCGCATTGTTAATGGGTGAATATGGTGCCCGGAGGGAGACTTGAACTCCCACAGCCCTTTCGGGCCCGCGGATTTTAAGTCCGCTGCGTCTGCCGATTTCGCCATCCGGGCTTTCTGCTCTCATCGTATCGGAACTCTCGCGTTCCGGACTGTCGTTGTACTCTGTGGGTTGCCATGCCGCGGAATACCACGAACGCCAGGCCGAAGACCGCGCACCAGTTTCATCTGCGATTGCCGTTCCGAATCGCGCTCTGCGTCCTGACGCTGGCGGGACTAGCAGGCATAGCGCTCACGCAGAAGCCCGATACATCTCCCGAGCTCTTCTCCGCCGTAATGCAGCGTGTCTCGGTGCAGCCGGAGTTTCGCGAGCGCGTGCTTCAGGGCATTCGCGAGGTGCCGAAGGTGGGCGAGTTTCTTTCACCCGATCTGGTCGACCGGCTGCGTGTGCTCATCCTCGGCAAGGAGTGGCAGCGCGTCGACCACTTTCCGGCGCTGACTATCTTCGCGCTGAACAAGAGCGTCGACACGGCTGCGCGACTGGCAGGGAACTCCGCCAAGCCTCTCGCGCCCTCCGATCTGCTGGATACAGCCGAGTATCCGCTCGGGCAAGCCGAGATCATTGACCTCGATCATCCGGCGACGACGCCCAGCTACACCGACGATCCGACCACCGCACAGCGGCAAATCGGATTCAACCTCACGATGGGCGATGGCCCCGACCCCGCGCTCGCGCCCATGCACGCGGCCAGCCGCCAGCTTGCCGCGGTGTTGAACCGGCTCGCCATGAATGGCCCGGGAAAGCCCCAGGCCATCGCGGTGCTGGACGGGAAAAAATTCACCGATGGTGGCTCGCTCTTAGGTGAGCTTGCGGCGAGCGGCCATCACGTCTCCATCACTGACGATGTCTACTTCGCGAACTTCGGCCATCTGCACGATGGCGGGCGCGAGGTGATGATGCCGTTCTGGATCGACACACAGATCGCAGTGCCCGCCAGCCGCCGGGCACTCCTGCTGCCGGTCAGCCACTCTGAGCCGGAGCTGCATATCCGCGGGCCGAAGTGGAATGCAGATGTCAGCTTCTATTACGGGATCGACGGCAAGGCCGAGTTCCGCACCATGGACTCGCTCAACCAGAGCTGGGTGATGCATCGCGTACTGCTACACCTATGATGGCGTGAGCCAGCAGATCCGCGCGATGGGGCTGCTAGCTGCGGCGGTGCGCGTCTACTACGGCGTACGCATGGCTCATCCGGAGCTGCCTTTTGGTGGCTATTACCGGCTCGGCGTCTGTCAGGATGTGAGTGCCGCGGTCGAAACCGTCCTGCAGGGGAAAACAGTCCTGTTTCCCATCACGCACGATCCCGCGTACTTTCCGCAGAGCAATCCCGCCGATCCGCGTGACCAGGAATTTCTCCATGCCTTTGCCGCTCTTCCGTCGGACCGTGGCTCCGGGATGCCCCCGGTCGATCGCGTTCTGGGCGCCGTGCCGACTACGGACTACAACGCGATCGTCATCCCGGGCCTCGGCGGCGATCTCCATCGGGTGGAAGTGGCGCGCGCGCTCGGCTTGACCACGCGCACCTATCCGCTGCTGACCGCGCTTGCGGTAGTCGTTCTTCTCGTCTTCCTGCTGCTCGTGGGATGGCGGCTCCTGCGCCGGCGTCGTCATCCCGGAACAGCTGTTACTTAGGCTGCGGAGGCGGTGTCGTCGATTGCGGAGGAGCGGATTGCGGCGGAGTGGCCGGTTGCTCCGTTGGCGGAGGCGCAGGCGGCTGCGGCGGGGCAGGCGTATCGCTCGCCGAAAGCAGCTCGATGTCGAAGATGAGATCGCTCTTCGGCGGGATCACCGGCGGCCTGCCCCGCTCTCCATAGGCGAGCTGGTAGGGAATGAAGAGGCGGCGCTTTCCGCCAACGTGCATTCCGGCAAAGCCGCCGTCCCAGCCGGGAATCACGCGGTGCGCGCCTTGCTGGAAGGTGATCGGCTCATTGCGGTCGAGTGACGAGTCGAACTTAGTTCCGTCGGATGCCAGCCAGCCGGTGTAGTGCACGGTATAGAACTGCTCCGGCTGCGCCTCTGCTCCATCGCCCGGTTTGATATCGATATAGCGAAGGGCAAATGCCGATTCCACTTTGCCGGTTGCTGGCGGAATGTTCGCAGGCGTTGGCGGCAGGGGATTCGTCACCGGACAGGGAGCCGCCGGTACGCCGATGCGTTGTGGTGGTTGCGTGATGCGTCTGTCTGCTGCGCCGGCATGGTAACCGCACAGAGTGCAAAGAGAGGCAAAGTGACAGCTGGCGATCTTCATTTGAGTCTCCGCATTTGTGTGCTTCTGAAGTCGTAGATCAGGAGTGATGTTACCTGTTCCGTTCTGGGAAACTTCAGTTCTTTAGTGGTATGCCCAAAGGCACGTATTCCCGTGGATACTCTGACTCACGTCAGTTAATAAGGAGCGCGAGATGGAGAACGGAGCCACTATTTTTCACCAGGCAAGGCAGCTGGTTGCCGAAGCGGACCGCAAGCTTGAGGAATTGGAGCACCGCTTCAACGAGGCCTTCGAGTTCTCCCGCGAAGAGCGCGATGAGCTCGCCCCGCGCGCTTCTGACGAATATGCCAACTGGACAATTGAGCTGGCGCCCAAGAGCCTCCGCGCCATCTTTTTGCTGACGCCCAAAACGGGACGCGAGTGGTCGCTGGAAGTGATGGATCCGGAGCACGGCATGCGCAGCCTCGGTCTCTTCCGCGGCGGCGACAATGGCGTGGGTGGATCGCGTCGCCTGCGCGCAGCCCGCGTGGTCAGCGCGATTGGAAGCTGGGTAGAAAAGTCCACCCAGATAGCGATGCCTGCAGCAGACGGTTTCCAACTCGCGCAAGGAGTCGCACATGCGCGGCGAGGCAAAGCCGATTGAGGTCAAGGCAGACCTTCCCCCGCGCGACCAGATGCCGATGCCCGCGGCACCGCGTTGGCTGGACATGCTGCCTGATGCGCAGGGAATGCCGTTCCCGATTCAGCAGTCGCGAAGAAGAACAATGCGCAGGTCGGCTTCGGCCTGGGTCGCATCTTCGGCGGCCGCGACGGAATGGCCGAGCAGGCGTAAAACCGCATCACAACGACGTTAAGGCAGAGGGTGGGCGCCAAAAGCGCTCACCCTTTCTGCATTTTCGGGGCCTCTTTGACGACGCTCGCCTGTAAGGTTCATGGTTATGGGTTGGAGGTCGTTCAGGAGCTAGCATGGACACGACCATCACCTTCACGCTGAACGGGAAATCCCAGACCGTTACCACCGATTCCGAGCGCCCTCTGCTCGATGTATTGCGCGAGGACCTCCACCTGACCGGAGCGAAGTACGGCTGCGGGGAAGGGGAGTGCCGCGCCTGTACCGTGCTGCTGAACGATGAGCCGACGCCATCGTGCCTGACGCCGATCGCTAACGTGGATAAGCAGAGGGTGGTCACCATCGAAGGGCTGGCGCAAGGTGAAACGCTGCATCCCGTGCAGGAGGCCTTTCTTGCGGAGAGCGCCTTCCAGTGCGGCTATTGCACGGCGGGCATGATCCTGGGCGTCGCCGGCGTGATGAAGAAGAACCCGGCGGCGGGCGAATCGGAATATCGGGCAGAGTTGCAGAAGCATATCTGTCGCTGCGGCGGTTACCCACAGTATGTCAGCATCGTTCGCCGGCTGGCGCAGATGCCGCGAGCTGAAAAGGCGCGCGTATGACGACAGATGACATGCAGCCTGCACTTGAATATGTCGGCCACGACTTCGGGCTGAGCCGGCGCGCGTTCGTAAAGACGCTTGGCGCAGGGCTTTTCATCGTAGTGTCACCGCATGCGCTCTCTCAGTCGCAGGAAAGTGGGCAGCGGAGTCGAAACACCTTCCTGGGAAGCGGCGCGAGCAATCTGGGGGCGCGCATCCACCTGGGCGAGGATGGCACGATCACAGTGCTCTGCGGCAAGGTAGAAGCCGGGCAGGGAGCGCGGGCGGAGCTTTCGCAGGCCGCGGCGGAGGAACTTCGCGTTCCGGTCAGCCGTGTGCAGATCATTCTGGCCGACACTGGCATGGTTCCGGACGATGGCATGACAGCCGGCAGCGGCTCCACGCCGCGGACAGTTCCGGCAGTGCGGCGAGGCGCCGCGGCGGCGCGAAAGTTGTTGGTCGAGTTTGCCTGCGGACAATGGCAGGTGAAACCCGCTGCGGTGGAGATGCGAGACGGCCGCGTGATTGATACCGCCGGCCGTCGCTCATGCGGCTATGCCGACCTCGCCAAAAGCGCCAGTCTGGTGAAGTTTTCCGATCAGGCCATTCCCGCAGACATTGCGCTGACACCCGTGAAGGAATGGAAGGTAATGGGGACTCCTGTCCCTCGTCCTACGGGACATGAAATTGTCACCGGCGCTCACCACTATCCATCGGACATCAGCCGTCCCGGCATGCTCTACGGCAAGATTCTCCGTCCGCCCGAGTACGACGCGAAGCTGCTTTCCATCGATGTCTCGGCTGCCAAAGCGATGCCTGATGTGGTCGTCGTCCAGGATGGCGACTTCGTCGGCATTGCAGCTCCGGACAGCTTCCGCGCGGACCGCGCACTCGGCGCCATTGCCGGCACGGCGAAATGGCAGACGCCCCCGCCATCCAGCCCACAGCCCTCGAGCAAGGACCTCTTCGACTATCTCCGACGCGAACGCCGAAGGCGGCGTGCCGCGGAATCCCTTTGCCGCCGAGCTCAACGGCGCGAAGGCCCTCAGCCGCACCTATCGCGTGCCGTATATCCAGCACGCGCCGCTGGAGCCGCGCGCGGCCGTTGCGGAGTGGCAGGGGAACCGGCTGACAGTCTGGACCGGCTCACAAAATCCCTTCGGCATACGCGACGAGCTCGCTCGCGCCTTCCACCTACCGGAAGACCAGGTCCGCGTCATCATTCCCGACTTCGGCGCGGCCTTCGGCGGCAAGCATACCGGCGAATACGCGATAGAAGCGGCGCGCCTCGCCCGGGCTGCGGGCAGACCGGTTTCGCTGCGTTGGACTCGCCAGGAGGAGTTCACCTGGGCCTACTTCCGTCCCGCGGCGGTCATTGACGCACAGGCCAGCCTGGACCCTCAGGGCAAGATCGCCACCTGGCACTTCATCAACATCAACTCCGGCCCCAACGCGGTAGATACGCCCTACGCAATCGCGAGGAAGGACTGCCAGTTCGTGCATTCCAAACCGCCGTTGCGCCACGGCTCCTATCGCGGACTGGCTGCGACGGCGAATAATTTTGCGCGCGAGGTCTTCATGGATGAGCTTGCCGCGCTTGCCGCCGCCGATCCACTGGAATTTCGCCGTGCGCACCTGGACGACCCGCGCCTACGCGCCGTGCTCGACACGGCGGCGGAGCACTTCGGCTGGCAAAAGGCGGGAGGCAAATCAGGCCGCAACAGTGCCGTCGGGCTGGCCTGCGGCACAGAAAAGGGCTCCTATGTGGCCGCGTGTGTGGAGATAGAGATTGACCAGAGCCAGAAGGAGATCCACGTCCGCCGCTTGTGTGAGGCGTTCGAGTGTGGCGCCATCGTGAACCCGGCGAATCTTCGCTCGCAGGTGCAGGGCGCCATCATCATGGGGCTGGGCGCCGCATTGCGGGAGCAGGTGCAGTTCGAGAGCGGCAAAATCCTGAATGGGTCCTTCGGAGAATACCGGGTGCCGCGGTTGGACGACGTGCCTGAGCTGGACATCCAACTGGTGAACCGGCCGGATCTGCCGTCCGCAGGCGCGGGAGAGACGCCGATTATCGCCGTCGCTCCGGCCATTGCCAATGCGGTCTTCCGTGCCACCGGCAAGAGCGTCGACGCACTGCCGGTCCGCGTCTGAAGTCGCTCACTTTCATCGAAGAGAAGACCCGGCGTACAATCAGCCCTTTCAAGGTTGCGACATTCGCGCCTTGAGTGCCGGAGTTCAGATGGGGAGGAAGCGATGCACAGGAAACTACGCGCAACGGCCTTGGCAGTGTTGGGAACGGCGTGTTTGCTGGGTACAAGCAGCTGCGCCAAACATAGCTATTCCGATCAGTACTATCTGGTCGCAACGAATATCAAACTGCCGTATTGGCAGACGGCAAATAACGGACTGATGAAAGCGGCCAATCAGTACGGCGTGAAGGCCGAGATGCGCGGCACGGACACCTTCGACCCGCAGGGCGAGGTGCAGGAGTTCGAAACTGTGATCGCGCGCAAGCCGGCCGGTATCCTGGTTTCCGTCGCGGACCCGGCGCTCATGCAGCCGGAGATTGATAAGGCCATCGCTGCCAACATCCCGGTGATCACCATCGACTCCGATTCTCCCAATAGCCATCGCCTCTACTTCATCGGCACCAACAATCTGCAGGCAGGGCGTCTCGGCGGAGAGCGCATCGTCGCGAAGCTCCACGGCAAGGGCAATGTCGTCTTCTTCACCATGCCCGGCCAGCCCAATCTGGACGAGCGCCTGAAGGGCTACAAAGACGCCTTCTCCAACAGCCCGGGCATCAACATCGTCCAGGTCGTGAATATCAAGGGCGATTCCGGCAATGCCTTTGACAATACGCAGGCCATGGTCGCCAAGACGGGCAAGGACAAAGTTGATGCATTCATTTGCCTCGAAGCATCTGCCGGCAAGGACGTCGCCGAGGCGGTAAAGCGAGCCAACGCCACAGACCGCGAGGTGGTGGCCATGGATGTGGACGAGGCAACGCTGAACCTGGTGAAGGAAGGCGTGATCGACGCCACTGTCGGCCAGAAACCCTTCACCATGGCCTATTACGGGCTGAAGCAGGTGGTGGAGCTCCACGAGAATCCGCTGAAGCAGCTCGACAAGGACTACGAGACCGACTCCTTCTCGCCCGTGCCCGCCTTCGTTGATACCGGGGTCACACTGGTCGACAAGAACAACGTCGATCTTTTCCTTCGCGCACGGCAGGAAGCTGCCCAGTAGCCGGGAATGACGGTTGAAATGACGAGACCTGCCCTCGCGGCAGGTCTCGTCGCTTGCGCTGAATCCACAATTCAATCCGGTTCCTTCACGTAAAAGCCGTCCGGCGCGTCTACGGACGTGTCTTTCTGCTTGCTCTCCACCTTCAGCGAATGAAAGCCGGGGCGCGCACCGGTTTTATCCGGATTGAAGGTCAGCACCGCCTGGTGAGCCAGGTCGTCCTGAATCATGGCGAAAATCGCCGCGGCATTCTCCTTCTTGCTGAGCTCAAAGACACGGCCCCCGGTCGGCGTAGCGATATCCGCGAGCACGCGTTTGCCGTCGCCCTTCACGCTCTGCTGTGGCCGCCGGCTGCCGCCGCTCGGATACCCTCCGCCCGGATACTGTCCGGGATACCCCCCCGGATAGCCTCCGGGATACTGCCCGGGGTAGCCACCTGGATATCCACCCGGATAACCGCCGCCCGGATAACCGCCGCCCGGATACCCCCCCGGGGTAGCCATTCGGATCCATTGGATCGCGCCGGCTCGGATCGCGCTCCTGATCCATCTTCTTTTGCGCCTTATCGATCTCGCCCTTTACATAGACGGCGTAAATGATCGTTCCCGTCTTCTGGGCGGTGTCGATGGCGGTGCGCAGCGACTCCTTACTCCCCTGATCGATCCCGTTAGAGAAGAGCACCAGAACCTTGCGCCCGTTCTGCTTGCCGGTGATCTCATTCGTGGCGAGATAAATCGAGTCATAGAGCAGCGATTGCGCGCCGCGGATTCGAAGCATCGCCGCCGGTATTCGGCTCCGGCGAATCCAGCAGACTGGCTCCGTGCAGCACCTTGTCTTTGTCAGAGGTCAGATCCTGCAGCAGCTCCACCTCGCGGTCAAAGTGCACCACGAAACCCTGCGCCTTGGCCGAGTTCATCATGGCCTGGATGAACTGCTCGCTCGCCGCCTTTTCCTCCGGCGTCGCGCCGCGCTGGCCCCGGCTGGTGTCCACCAGCAGCCCGAAGGTGAGCGGCTGCCCGGCCGCGGGAGCCAGCGTCAGAATGTTCTGTGCAGCGCCGTCTTCGGCGAGTGTCAGGCCGTCCTTGCCGGGATTGGCCACCGGCGCCCCCTTCTTATCGTGCATCAGCACCGGAACGGTCACCGTCATATTGCTCTTGGGCGCAGGCGGAGGCGCAGGGGTGGCATCCGGCTTTGTCTGGGCAGCCAGCGGCAGGGGAAGTAGGCAACAGAGCAGGGCAGCGCGCAGCATCATCGAAGGATAGACGTTCTGGAAGGAAAGAAGGCTGCAATTCCCGGGCGTTACACGTTACAACGGCAAAGGCCGCGTTATCATCCCATTCACGCGAGCCGCCGTCAGGCTCAACCCTGACGCTCTCGCATCCCGACGAAGGAGAAACAATGCCGCAAGCGAACTCGACATCGCTGACCCGCAAACAGTTGATCGACTACCTCAATCAGGACCTGGCGCGTGAATACCAGGCCATCATCGCCTACGTGAACTATTCCCAAGTGCTGAAGGGCGCGGCTTACATGAACATCGCCGACGAGCTCGCCGTGCATGCCGCGGAAGAGCTTACACACGCGCTGAAGATCTCGAACTCCATTGATTACCTGGGCGGCATGCCGACCGTCGAGCCAAAGCCGGTTAAGACATCCGAGAAGGCAGAGGAGATGCTGCGCTTCGATCTCGACAACGAGAAAGAAACGATCCGCCAGTATCGCCGGCGTCTCAAGCAGTGCGAAGAGTTGAACGAGTACGCGCTCAGCGAAACCATTCGCACCATTCTCGTCGACGAGCAGGATCACCTGGTCGCGCTCGCCACCGCGCTCGGCATCGATCCTCCCGAGCCCGGAATCGCGGAGCCGGGAAACGCCGGCTGACAAGGTTCTGTAATCCCGCCGGACAGCTCCCGTAACCGTAGACGCGCGGTAAGAGACCCGCTCTCCGCCGCGCGGCCACACACGGCCGTGGCCATCCAAATCCTCGCATGCAGATGCTATCCTGATGAAGCGCTGGAGAGATGGCCGAGTGGCTGAAGGCGCACGCTTGGAAAGCGTGTTTACTTTAACGGGTAACGTGGGTTCGAATCCCACTCTCTCCGCCATAGCTTTAGAATCGATACCCTTAGGGCGTTGGTTACAGTTCTGGTTACAGAAAACGCGGGAAGTCTTCCTGAGCGGTATCTCGCACCACGCGAACCCGCGTGAAGGCACCCATTGTCCGATTGAAAATCCGAGTTCGTCTCCCCGACAGCTCCCGCCCATTTCTTGATCCGGTCTTCGCGGCAAGCTGAAGCCACTTTAGGTAGCCGTCGTGATTGAAGTCGCCGACGGCAAGGCCCGCCAAAACGACAGCTACCTGAAAGCTGGCCTTCAGATAGAAGCCGCCGCCCTTGTCATTGAGATATTCGTAGAAAGCATATTGGCCGTTCGAATCCCTTCGCTTCGACGCGCAAGAGTTCGGACTGGCGCAGGAAGCATAGCAACGCTTCCTCGAACCAGTACGCAGTTTGGCCATCACTTCCGCCGTTCGGCTCGTCAAAACGCGAGATTGTAAAACGGCGCCGATTAAAAACTTCCCGGTGGCACAGTGAGTTGCACCCGCAGCCTTCCGTAAGACCATTTCCGAGGAACAAGCACCGAGGGTCACGCGCTGCCGTTGCTCTTCGACGCGGTAATCAGCTTCATCGCACCCTTCAACTCTTCCGGATCGGTAAGCTCCCGGCCCAGCCTGTCCGTATAGGTGTCTATAACAAGCTAAGTCAAATGATGGGGTTCCGTGGAAAGGTGGCAATCCCAGCATCTTAGCTTCCGAGGACTGCAATGCGAGAATTTCCTAAGAATGACGGCGTTGTACGTGTTCGTGGAGCGCGCGAGCACAACCTGCGCAACGTGGACGTGGACCTTCCCCGTGATGCACTCGTCGTCTTTACCGGAGTCTCCGGGTCAGGCAAGTCCTCGCTGGCCTTCGGGACGATCTATGCCGAAGCACAGCGTCGCTATTTGGAATCCGTGTCACCGTACGCCCGGCGACTGTTCCATCAGCTCGCCGTTCCTGCAGTAGATTCCATCGACGGGCTGCCGCCGGCCGTGGCCTTGCAACAACAGCGCGGAGCTCCGACGACGCGTTCCTCCGTGGGTTCGGTCACCACACTCTCGAACCTCCTTCGTATGCTTTATTCCCGTGCTGGCGATTACCCTCGCAACCAGCCGCTGCTCTACGCAGAATCTTTTTCCCCGAACACTGCGGAGGGCGCCTGCCCTAAATGTCACGGGCTCGGCCAAATCTACGAGGTCACCGAGGCGTCGATGGTTCCCGATCCGTCCCTTACGATTCGAGAACGCGCGATCGCCGCGTGGCCGACTGCATGGGGAGGTCAGAACCAGCGCGACATTCTCGTCTCGATGGGTTACAACGTTGATATTCCGTGGCGCGATCTGCCTGCGAAAGACCGACGGTGGATACTCTTCAGCGACGACCAACCACAGGTTCCGGTGTATGCCGGATTCACACCGGTGGAGACCCGGCGAGCACGCAAGCGCAAGTTGGAGCCAAGCTACATGGGCACCTTCACCAGCGCCAAGCGGCATGTGCTCACTACTTTTGCGAACACGCACAGCGCGCTGATG
This sequence comes from uncultured Acidobacteriaceae bacterium, assembly GCA_963758545.1. Lineage (GTDB taxonomy): Bacteria > Acidobacteriota > Terriglobia > Terriglobales > Acidobacteriaceae > KBS-83. The sequence continues at coordinate 60,627 of CAVWVY010000005.1, forward strand.
AAGAAACGAGTCGCACAGTACATGCTTTCGACGGAGTGCGACGTTTGCCACGGTAAGCGCCTGCGTCCCGAGTCACTCTCGGTTAAGTTTGCGGGTCGGGACATCGCCGAGATTGGAACGTTGCCATTGAAGCGTCTCAACGCCCTGCTTACACCCTACGCCGCGACGGGTGGAACTGCTCACGCTGCGAATCCTGAGAAGATTGAGGTCACCAGGCGTATCGCAGCCGATCTCACGGCGCGCCTTGCCGTGCTGCTGAGGCTTGGTCTTGGCTACTTGTCGCTTGAGCGCAGCACGCCGACGCTGTCGCCCGGAGAGCTTCAACGTCTGCGTCTGGCTACACAGTTGCACTCGAATCTCTTTGGCGTCGTCTATGTTCTCGACGAACCCTCCGCTGGTCTACACCCCGCAGATACTGAAGCGCTGCTCGACGCGCTCGATTCGCTAAAACATTCGGGAAATTCTCTTTTAGTCGTCGAGCACGAGCTTGACGTTATCCGTCGTGCGGACTGGGTCATTGATGTCGGTCCGGGTGCGGGAGTGAATGGTGGCGAGATTCTTTATTCTGGCCCGTTGGCTGGGTTGAGAGATATCGACGCCTCGCAGACGCGCCGCTATATCTTCTCTCGTCCCGGGCGTACGCGTGCTTCAGTACGAGAGCCAAAAGGATGGTTGAAGCTCCACGAGGTGACACGCAACAATCTCCATCGGCTCGATGCTGATTTTCCGCTCGGCGTGTTCACCGCGGTTGCTGGTGTCTCAGGATCCGGCAAGTCTACGCTCGTCAGTCAGGTTCATCGTGGACCTTGTCGCGGAACATCTGGGTCAGCCAATTCTCTCGGAAGAGGAAGAAGTCGGTGATCTGGAGCAAGTGGCGATTCAAACCACCAGCGGTACGATCGCGTCGGGCGGCGAGCATATCCGCCGCCTTGTGGTGGTCGACCAGAAGCCCATCGGCCGTACACCACGATCGAATATGGCCACCTATACCGGCCTGTTCGACCATGTGCGCAAACTGTTCGCTTCTACTAAACTTGCACGTTCCCGCAAGTACGATGCGGGCCGGTTTTCCTTCAACGTCGCCAAGGGACGCTGCGAAACGTGCATGGGTGAGGGCGTCGTCTGCGTGGAACTCTTGTTCCTGCCTAGCGTCTACAGCCCATGTCCAACGTGCCACGGTGCGCGCTTCAATGCGAAGACACTCGAGGTGCGTTACCGCGAAAAGAGCATTGCAGATGTGCTTGCGTTCACCGTCGATGCTGCCGCCGAGTTCTTCTCACAGGATGCGCAACTCGGGCGAGTTCTTCGCGTTCTGCAGGAAGTCGGCCTCGGGTACCTACGCCTTGGACAGCCTGCCACTGAACTCTCAGGAGGCGAAGCTCAACGTGTGAAGCTTGCCACAGAGCTCCAGCGCGCCCAGCACGGTAACAGTCTGTATGTTCTCGATGAACCCACGACCGGACTGCACCCTTCCGATGTCGATCGTCTGTTGCGCCAACTGCAAAATCTCGTTGACGCAGGCAACACCGTAATTGTTGTAGAGCATGATATGCAGGTGATTGCCAGCAGCGATTGGATCATCGACATGGGTCCGGGCGCGGGCGACGAAGGCGGACAAATCGTCGCTGCTGGCCCTCCAGAGACAATTGCGAAGTCCCATTCAAGCAAGACCGCCCGATTCCTGGCGCAGCTTGTGTAAGCCGATATCTTAAGATTCGCCCTGCGGTCCCGCGGATACATAGCTGACTTGTGCCCTTCGCTGTGCGCGAAGCGCAGCCTCCTACGGTGTCATTGTTGCCTCGGGCAAGCGGCCCGCGCCCGCCCCATCGCATCCCATCACCAGATACTAGAGAGGAACGAACGAATGAGCATTAAGACTATCGACGACCTGTTCTTGAACGAACTCAAGGACCTCTATTCGGCTGAAAAGCAAATAACCAAGGCCCTTCCGAAGATGGCCAGAGCATCCGCCTCCGACGATTTGAGGACAGCATTCGAGACTCATTTGGAAGAGACAGAAGGACAGATTGAGCGTCTCGATCAAATTTTCGAGAAATTGGGGCAAAGTCCACGGGGGAAGAAATGTCACGGCATGGAGGGATTGCTGGAAGAGGGTTCTGAGATTCTGGATGAAGCCGAAAAAGGCGCCGTCCGTGATGCCGCCTTGATTTCAGCAGCCCAGCGGGTAGAGCACTACGAGATGGCGGGATATGGTTCGGTCCGCACGTACGCCAAATTGCTCGGACATGAAGATTTCGCCCGCCTCCTGGAGGCAACGCTCGAGGAAGAAAAAGCTGCTGATCAAAAGCTGAACAATGTTGCAACGAAGATCAATTCCAGAGCGAAGCAGACTCAGGCGGCCTAGATCGCCTTTTTAGCAAGGCACTATGTAGGACAGCGTGGCGGCTGACCGTTTCTGAATCAGCCGTTCATTCTCAGCATTCGCCAGAGACGTGCCGATGTTCAGGCTGACATCTCGGGTCAGGTCGAAGTCGCATCTTCCATTGCATAGGCTGTGGGGCAGCAACCGTGGAACTGGTTAAGCGCGGCAATGATTCGGACGAAGGAGCATAAGCGTTTTGGATCGGGCCACTGCCCAGTTCATTTGAACAGGCGTCCGGGGTCTTGCGGTCCGCCTACTGTGCGCCTTTACAAACGACACCGGCAAATAATTTGGCGTCGGAAACCGCTTCGCGGAATGAGCTCCGCCACCCGCGCCGATTCAAGCGACTCAGCAAACTTGACGGTATTCGCGCGGCAGACGGCGGTTTAATGGCCAACAGATTATTCCCGTGACGACTGCGCAGTCGGTGGCTCGCGTTTCCTTCCAAGTGGTCCATCACGTTTCGAGAGCGAGCCGCACTCGCGATATCGCCCCTTGACAGATACGCAACCTTGCTTGACCCTCAGTAAAGGATGCGAATGGCCTAGACGTTTTGTCGCATATGCGGAAAACAGCGAAATACGAAGACAAAACCAAATCGTCTTCACAAGGCACTGATCCAGCGGTAGTCGAAGAGTCGATTCGACCTTACGCCATCGCAGATAAGCTACGCACTCTGCGGTTGCGGCGAAGTATGGGACTGGCGCAACTTGCCGAGCACACTGGGCTGTCACCAGCCATGCTTTCGCGCCTTGAAAACGCGCGTTTGGTGCCCACATTACCGACGCTTGTTCGCATCGCGCTGGTCTTCAACGTTGGACTGGATTACTTCTTCACCGATCCCCGGAAACGCCACGTCGTGGCTGTCTCACGGCGAAACGAGCGTAAAGTATTTCCCTCGGACCCAAAGCCAGCCTCAGCCGCCTGGCATTTCGAGACCTTAGACTTCCGCGCCAATGAACGAAAATTAAGCGGGTTTCTTGCGCACTTCCATCCATTACCGGCTGAAAAACTTATCCCCCACTTTCACTCCGGAGTCGAGCTCGTGTACCTCATTGAGGGCGAATTGGAAATGACAATCGGCACAGACAAGCTGCGGCTCTCCTCCGGCGACTCAGTGTATTTCGATTCGCTGCAGAAACATACGTACCGCAGCCTGACCAAGGAATCGTGTACCGCAATCGTGGTGACGACTGCATTTTCAATGTGACAATTCACGACCGACACGCTTCAAGGAACAACGAGCCAGTTTGAAGACTCCTAATCATTCCTCCTGCTGACTGCATCGGATCCGTGTTGCTTTACCATCTTGTTGTAAATTCCTAGCAGCAGAAACGGCGCTACCCACTGTCCAATGAAAAGCGCGTTGTGTTTCTTACCTTGAAAATTGGCTGTCAGCGACGCGACGATCGAAGCGGCGGCCGCAATGAGGTAAAAACTCGAAGGAAGCTGCGCCGAGTAACTTTCAACCCAGGACGTCACCTTATCCTCTTGGATCTCCCCAGCGTGTACTTTGTGATCATTCATAGCAAAATCTCCTCACCTTATTTCGTGCGCAGCTGAATGGTGGTCTATCTAATTTGCGCAGATGTGGATGAGATGCCGCATAGGCACGCGACATTCAGAGCCGACAACTCAAAAGCTGACTTTTTTACGGGCATGCAATCAGCACGGCTTTCTTTTTGCGTGGCACGCAAGTGATTGCAGCTATAAGACCCGCATGCCAGACAATCCCGGGGCGAACACCATCTAGTTAGAGCATGGGCGTTCACTACAGTCAAAAGAAACAGCACGTCGTAATCGTGGGGGCGGGCCCTGGCGGACTTGCAACCGCGATGCTCCTCGCACAGCGCGGCTTTCGTGTTCAGGTTTTCGAAAAGCAGGATGTTATCGGCGGCCGCAACGCAGAAGTCCGACTAGGCGACTATTGCTTCGACCTCGGTCCCACCTTTCTAATGATGAAGTTCCTTCTCGATGAACTCTTCGCCGAGGGAGGCCGCCGCTCCAGCGACTACCTGCAATTTCGGAAGCTCGATCCCATGTACGCCCTCAGTTTCCCCGGCAAGACCATGCTTGCACGCTCCAATCCCGAGGCGATGAAGGCGGAAATTGAAGCGCATTTTCCCGGTGAAGGCGTCAGCTTCGACCGCTTTCTTGATCGCGAGAGCCGCCGCTTTGAAAAGCTCTACCCATGCCTGCAAAAGCCTTACGGAAGCGTCGCCAGCCTGGTCAGTCCCACGCTGCTTGCCGCCGTGCCGCATATCGCCGCAGGGCGCTCCCTGCACAAGGTGCTCGCCAGTTATTTCCGTTCAGAGGAGCTTCGTCTCGCGTTTACATTCCAGTCGAAGTACCTCGGTATGTCACCGTGGGACTGCCCCGGCCTCTTCACCATGATTCCGTACACAGAGCATGCACACGGCGTATATCACGTCATGGGCGGCCTTTGCCGAATCAGCCACGCTTTCGCCGAGGTCGCCCGCGCAGAAGGCGCTGAGATTCACACGTCCAGCCCGATCGCCCGCGTGCTGCTGGATGGGCGCCGCGCCTGCGGCGTCGAACTAGCAAGCGGTGAGAAGGTTCATTGCGATGACGTTGTGATCAACGCCGATTTCGGCCATGCCATGAGTACACTCTTCGAGGACAAGAGCCTGCGCCGCCACAAGCCATCCATCCTTCGCAAACGAAAATTCTCTTGCTCGACATTCATGATGTACCTCGGCCTCGATCGCACATATGACGCCGAGCACCACACGATTGTTTTCGCGCGAGAGTACAAGAAAAACATCGAGAGCATCACTAACGGCCGTGCGGCTTTTGAAGATATGTCACTTTACATCCGGAACGCCGGCAAGACAGACTCATCCGGGGCGCCCGACGGCCACTCCGCGCTCTACATACTCGCCCCCGTAGCCAACAATACCAGCGGTATTAACTGGCAGGAACACAAGCAGAAATGTAGGGAACACGTCCTTCGCATGCTTCGCGACCGCACACCATATGGCGACGTAACGCCACACATCCGGCAAGAAATGATCATCACTCCCGAAGATTGGGAAAAGAAGCACTCCGTTTTTCTCGGCGCCACCTTTAACATGTCGCACAGTTGGAACCAAATGCTTTTCATGCGTCCTCACAACCAGTTCGAAGAGTTCTCAAACTGTTATCTGGTCGGCGGAGGCACGCATCCCGGCAGCGGTCTGCCCACCATCTTTGAATCTGCGCGCATTTCAGCCAACCTCATCTGTAAGAAATACAAGGTCCCCTATCGCGTTGCTGAGCCGCTTGAGTTGGTACTCGCGTGACTCCGCTCGCTTCAAACCAGATCTTTGATCGCGCCAATGCGGCGCAGCCCGCCTGGGCTGCGCTGAGTGTGTCGCGACGCTGCAGCATTCTTGCCGGCATCCGCCGTCAAATCGCACTTCATTGCGAGTCCATCGCCGCTACGATTGCAACGGAAACCTCCAAGCCGCGCCTGGATGCGCTTTCCGGCGACGTGCTCGTCACACTTGAGCAACTTCGTTACTACGAAATGCATGCCGCCCGTATCCTCCGACGGCAGCGTATTGGTAAACCTCTTCTTTTTTTCCGGGGCGCGCGTTTCGAGACGCACTTCGAACCGCACGGAGTTGCTCTGATCTTTGGCCCGTCCAATTACCCTCTGCAGCTTTCCGTAGTTCCGCTCATCACAGCGCTCGTTGCCGGAAATGCCGTGGTTCTCAAGTGTTCCGAGAGGACGCCGAAAACAGCCGCTCTCATCGCGAGGCTCTGCGCGAAGGTGAACCTGCCGCGTGATCTTGTGCAGGTGCTGCACGGCGGTCCCGAACAGTCCGCGGGCCTCATCGACGCCGGTCCCGACTTCATTTTCTTCACCGGCAGCAGCCGAAACGGTAAACAGGTCGCGGAGCGTGCGGCGAAGCATCTGATCCCTACGATCCTCGAGCTTGGCGGCAAAGACGCGAGCCTCATCTTTGCTGACTGCAATCTTGAACGAGCGGTCGAAGGCATAGCTTATGGCGCCTTTTCCAACGCCGGGCGCGTATGTGTTTCCGTCAAACGCGCGTACTTGGAAGCTTCCATTTATGACAAATTTCTCGCAAAGCTGAAGCAGCGCATCGCTAAGCTCAACGTCGGGCACGGCCTGGACGCGGACTTCTGTCCTCTTCCCGAGGATGCGCAAACCGACCTCCGCGTTCAGATTGAAGACGCGCTCTCCCGCGGAGCCGCCCTGCACTGGCCGCAAGACCGCACCGCCATCCTGCAGGGGCCGGTCCTACTCAGCGACGTTCCCCACGAGGCCCGCATCCTGACCGAAGAATCCTTCGGCCCCGTGCTCTGCGTGGCGCGCTTCGGCAATGAGCTTGACGCCATTGCGCTTGCCAATGCGAGCCCCTTTGCCCTTAGCAGCAGTGTCTGGACGCACAATCGTGCCCGTGCGCGTCGCGTCGCCGCCCAACTCTCCGCGGGAAGCTGCGCCGTCAATGACGTCATCCGCACCATCGCAAACCCTTATGCCGCCTTTGGCGGCAATCGCCTCAGCGGCTACGGCCGCTATCGCGGCCCCGAAGGTCTCCGCGCTTTTTCGCGCATAAAAACTGTCATGCTCGCCGGCGATCGCCGTGCGCGGGAGATCAACTGGTTTCCGTACAGTAGCCGGACCGCACGTCAGCTTGCCACTCTACTCCGATTGCGCCACGGGGGCGGGGGCATTGCGGCGCGCCTCAGCCGTGCACTCCTGCCACTTCTCCTCGGAATCATCGTTCCAGTGCACGCCGGGGCCTCCGAAGCGAAGACACATCTGGCAATAAACGTCCGTCTTACTGAGCATGCGCATGGCGAGCTCGCCTATCTCATCTTCGCATCGCCTTCCGGATTTCCCGGTGACCGCGACAAGGCGCTGCGCCGCGGCTTCCTAGTAATTCCGGATGGTGCGCAACAACTACGCATTGAAGCGGATCTGCCCCCTGGGACGTACGCTGTCAGCGTTTATGAAGACATCAACGGAAATCAAAAGCTCGACCGCAATCTCATCGGCATTCCTAAGGAGCCCGTTGGCGTCTCCGGAAATCCGTCGAAACACTTTGGACCGCCACGCTTTGACGATTGCTCCTTCCGCCTCGGCCATGCAGATCAAATGATCACGATCACTCTGGTGCACGAATCATGACCGTCGCTGAAAAGTCCAAACAGGTGGTGGTCATCGGAGCTGGACTCGGCGGGATGTCCGCGGCCATTATGCTGGCGAGCAGTGGCTATCGAGTCACCATCCTGGAGAAGAACACGCACGTCGGCGGCAAGCTCAATCGACTGCAGACGGAGGGCTTCAGCTTCGATCTCGGTCCGTCGATCTTTACGCTGCCACAAATTTTTCGTCCTATCTTCGAAGGCGACGGCAAACGGCTCGAGGATTACATAACGTTGCAGCGGGTCGATCCGCAGTGGCGAAACTTCTTCGAAGATGGGGTTGTTCTCGACCTCTGGGAAAACCGCGAAAAGATGCGCGCGGAGCTCGTCCGCTTCGGTCCGGATGTCGTTGAGGAGTATGAGCAGTTCCTGGCTTACTCGCGCCTTCAATACGAGATCGTCGAGCGCGGCTACCTCCGTCATGGCTTCGACACCTTCGGCCAGTTCGTTCGTTTTTACGGGTGGAAGGATGCGCGCGGACTCGATTATCTGAGATCGATGTCGGGCAGCATCTACAAGCGGCTGAGCAATCGATACCTCCGCGACATCTTCGAATATTTCAGCAAATACGTCGGTTCCAGTGCGCTCGACTCGCCCGCCTTCATGAATCTGATGCCGAACATCCAGATGGAATTCGGCCTCTGGTATATCGCTGGCGGACTCTACGAACTAGCCCATGCCTTCCGCAGGCGTCTAGAAGAGACCGGCGTCACCGTCTGCCTCGAGCATGAGGTTCTACGCGTAGACCACGCCGCCAACGATGTCACTGGGGTGCAGGTCCGCGACTCTGCTGGCAATTCGCACACTATTGCTGCCGATTACATCGTCTCCAATATGGAAGTCATCCCAGCGATGCAGCGGCTTTTCGGCTCGCCTGCGTCCGTAATGAAGAAGCTCCGTCGTTTCGAACCCTCCTGCTCCGGCATCATCCTCCACCTTGGATTGGACCGCGTTTATCCGCAGCTCGCGCATCACAACTTTTTCTACTCCCGCGATCTGCATGCCCACTTTCGTCGTGTTTTTCGCGAGGGGATGCTTCCAGATGACCCCACCCTCTATGTTGTCGCGCCGACGCGTACCGATCCCTCGCAGGCACCGCCAGGCTGTGACAACATCAAGATCCTGCCGCACATTCCCGCTATCAACCACCGTCATCCCTGCACGCGCGAAGACTACATCGCGCTCAGAGAGCGCTGCGTGGACAAACTCGAACGGATGGGCCTCACGGATTTGCGCCGTCACATTATCGTCGAGGATTTCTGGACCCCGTTCGACATCGAGGCACGCTATGCCTCCAATCGGGGCTCCATCTACGGCGTTGTCTGCGATCGCCGCCGCAACTTCGCATTCAAAGCGCCGAAGCAGAGCAAGCAGTTCCGCAATTTGTTCTTCGTCGGCGGTAGTGTCAATCCGGGCGGCGGTATGCCGATGGTCACGCTCAGCGGACAGCATGTGGCGCGGATGATCGTCGAACAGGCAGGGGAAGGGAAGACATGATTGCGCCTGCCCTCCTTTGCGCTCTCGGCCTTCCCGCGGGGTTCTCGCTCATCCTGCGAGTTCCTCTCTGTCCGCCCGCGAATCCGCATCCTGCGCCAAACCTTTCCATCATCATCCCTGCGCGCAATGAGGAGCAGAATCTGCCGCGCCTTCTTATGTCTATTGCTGTCTCAACCATGCGACCCGCTGAGGTTCTCGTGGTCGATGACAGCTCGACCGACAACACCGCCTCGGTTGCAAAAGACCGGGGCGCCTCTGTGCTGACCTCGGCATCGCTGCCGACGGGATGGACCGGAAAATCCTGGGCGTGCCACCAGGCGGCCCTTCATGCCAGCGGTGACCTTCTGCTTTTCCTTGATGCCGATACCTATTTCGCCGCCGGCGGACTCGAACGTCTCATCGCCTGCTGGATGCGCGAGCAGGATCGACGACTCGTTCTTTCACTGCTGCCGTACCACGAGATGGCGGCTCCTTATGAAGAGCTCTCACTCTTGTTCAATGTGCTCATGGCCGCAGGTGCGGGTGGATTTGGCCCCGCAGCGCCACACCGCCTCTTCGGCCAGTCGCTGCTCATTGCTAAGGAGACCTATCTCGCTGCTGGCGGACATGCGGCTGTCCGTGGCATCGTCCTCGAAAATCTTCGCTTTGCCGAAGTGCTCCGGCCTTCGGGTGCTCGCATGCTCTGCTTCGGAGGGCGAGGCACTCTTCACATGCGTATGTTCCCGGAAGGCTTTCGCCAGATGTCCGAGAGTTGGGGCAAAGCCTTCATCCAGGGAGCCGCGGACTCTGGCGGTTGGGTTCTAGTCTCCGCCATCGCGTGGATCTCCGCACTTTGGTCCACCGCTTTGCTCCTGATCGCTCCGTGCGACTACGGCCGTCCGGCCCTCGCCACAATCTATTTACTGCTCGGCCTGCAACTTGCGTGGTTCGCGCGCCAGCTTGGCAACTATCGCTTCGCCGTCTGTCTGCTCTATCCGCTGCCGCTTGCGTACTACACCTTGATCTTCGGACGGGCCGCTATACGCCGCGGTCTCGGCCGCAAGACCGTCTGGCGAGGCCGGGAGGTATGACTTTGCTGATATGGGGAGCGAACCTTCTCGGCTGGCCCGTTATCCACGTCTCCATTGCCTCTGCTGCGCTGCGACTGCCGCAGGAAGTTTTCGCGCGGGATTGCTGGTTGACTGCACCGCGCTGCTGGGAGCGGGACGGACGTTTTTACCGGGAGTGGTTCGCTATCCGGAACTGGAAACGCTGGCTCCCCGACGGTGCTCCCTGGCTCGGAGGTTTCGGCAAGAAGAAACTCCTCACGCGCGACGCCGTATATCTCGCGCAATTCCTCATCGAAACCCGCCGCGCCGAAACTGCGCATTGGTGCATGCTTGCTTGCTTCCCCATCTTTCTTTTGTGGAATCCGCCGTGGGCATCCTGGGTGATGGGTGTGTACGCGCTCGCCGTTAACCTGCCCTGCATCCTCGCGCAACGCTACAACCGGCTTGTTCTTAGTCGCATGATACGAACTCGTCGCCGCGTCCTGGCCAGTTCATGAGCCCAACGGCAGACATGCCCCATCAGTCGCCTCGCAAGCGTCGTTACCTGGTCCATCTTTTCTGCGCTCAAGACGAACGTAACAACGTGTGCCGCTATGTAGCGCGAATCCAGGTATGGGCTGCCCGTATCAGCGCCCGCGCAGAAACCCGGGAGCGCGTGTTTAGCGATGAATATGAACTCATCAAAATCATCAACCCGTTGCTCCCTCGCGGCTCCGACGTTCGAGACGTGCTCGACCACATCGACGGTCCGGAAGGGTTCATCTATCTCCTTTATCTCGACTTCGAGGAAGCGGCGCGCCTCGGCTGGCGCGTGTAATGGAGTTCGTTTTCGGCTCGACCCATATAACGAACCACGACCCAACATGAGACGGCATGAGCGAAAGTGACGAAAACCCGCTCTAGGAGCGGCTGACACGAGTTTTCGCGTTGATTCTAAATTGGTCGGGAAAAAGGGATTGGAAAGAATCCCACTCTTTCCGCCAAACTTTCCCCTTCGAATTCCTCTTGCCAATCCATCGCAAAAAGCAGATTCTCTGCTCAGTCCCCCAATTCATTGAAGGCACGAGGAAAGCGTTATGAGGCTCAGGGCTTTGGCATTGGTAATTTGTCTGTTGGGAGCGGTGACCGTTAAGGCGGATGATCTCAAATGGCAGCATGGCACGCTAATCGCCGTAGAGAGACAGAAGATCAAAGAGGGAAGCACGACTACTCACAATACCGACGCCACAGCGAAGGACCGCGGCAACAAGACCGACTATTCCTCCAACACCACCACTACCAAGTCCGACAACTACGAGAACTATCAGGTCTACACCATCGAGAGCGGCAACATTGTGTACGTCGGCAGCGAGCATCTGCTGTTTCCATGGTCAAAGCCAGCGGATATTGAATTGGGGCAGCCGGTTCAGTTCGCGGTGAAAAGCGGCAAGATGTATATCCTCGACAGCAGCGGGAAGCAGCATAAGGCCACGGTGACCAAGACAGCGCTGAAGAGCGCAAACTGACCTCGGGCCGACTGCCTTTACGCGGCAGCTTCGGCCTCCACCCCCACGGTGAGCCAGTCAGGATCTTCGATCGCGCCCCCGCCTCGATACACCCACATCTCACCGTCCTGCGTGAAGCCGTGCTAGGAGAAGGTATCCCGGCACAGCTCGTTCACAGCCGTTGTTGATCAGCTCGCCTACACGTTTCAGATCTCGCGCCTCGGCAGGGCGGATGGTCACGCGAAACTCCAGCCGGCGGAAGAGCTCGCGCTGCTCGGCCTCGGCGGCCATTGTGTCTTCCAGGAATTGCTCGCGTTGTGCCCGCTGTTTGTAGGCGAGCGTGCGATCCAGCTCATCCTGTTCCGGAAGAAGCTCTGCTGCATAGCCGCATAAAAATGCGGGCGTCTGCACTACCGAAAATTCAAAGCGGTTACGATTTATTTATGAAGGACCCCCGCAACCTTTCCCGGCTTAGACGCGAACTGCGCGCGCTGCTTGCGCTGGCCATTCCCGTCATTCTGTCGGAGCTCGGCTGGGTTGCCATGGGCATCGTCGACACCATCATGGTCGGCCGCCTCGGTCCCGAGGCCATCGGCGCCGTCGGCATCTCCAGCGCGTCCTACTATGCGCCCGCTCTGTTCGGCATCGGTATTCTGCTCGGTCTGGATACCGTCGTCTCGCAAGCCTGGGGCCGCCGCGATTTTCAGGTCTGCCATCAGTGGCTCGCGCAGGGCGTCTATCTCGTCCTGGCCTACACGCCATTCGCGATGGTGGGCATCGCAGCCGTGCCTCTGCTCTTCGCCCGCGTCGGCATCAATCCCGCGGTGTCCGGCGATGCCGCTGTCTACCTGCACATCCTCAATCTCGGCACGCTTCCACTGCTCATCTATGCGGCATTTCGTCGTTATCTGCAAGGAGTGGGCCGCGTCCGGCCTGTCACTTTCACGCTCGTCTCCGCAAATCTCATCAACTGGGCAGGGAACTGGGCGCTCATCTACGGCCACCTGGGGCTGCCGGCGATGGGATTGAAAGGCTCCGCGGTTTCCACTTGCCTGGCGCGCGTCTACATGGCGGCTGTGCTGGTCTTCTTCGCCTGGCAGCACGAGCGCCGTCGTGGCCATCCACTCTTCGCTCACTGGCCCAGGCCGCACTGGCAGCAACTGCGCGCTCTCATCGAATTGGGGGCGCCGGCGGCCGGACAGATCGTTCTCGAAGTCGGAGCCTTCGGCGTCGCCACGCTCATGGCTGGCCGGCTCACTGCGGAAGCGCTGGCCGCGCATCAGATTGTTCTCAATTGTGCCAGCACCACATTTATGGTGCCGCTCGGAATGTCCGCAGCTGCGGCAGTAGCCGTCGGCCATGCCATCGGGGCAGACGATTTGCCGCGCGCCCGCCGCGCCGGATGGCTCGCTCTGGCCTCTGGAGCGAGCTTCATGGCGCTTGCGGCATGCGTGTTTCTGCTGCTGCCGCGGCCGATCCTGCACATCTACACGCAGGACAACACCGTTGTCGTGCTCGGCACGCGCCTGCTGATGCTCGCCGCCGCCTTCCAGATCTTCGACGGCATCCAGACGGTAGCTACCGGAGCATTGCGCGGCGCGGGCGAAACCCGCCAGCCCATGTTCGTGAACTTGGGCGGTTATTGGTTCTTCGGGCTGCCGCTCGGCTACGCGCTCTGCTTCCATGCACAGCGCGGTGTCTTTGGCATCTGGATAGGCCTCACCATCTCGCTCATCGTGATCGCGCTCTATCTGCTATGGCAGTGGTCGAGAAAGAGCAATCGTATGATGCTGCGCGTGGCAGAAGCGGAAATCGGCACAAGCCCTTAGCGAAGGGTTGGGAATCCGCCTATTCAGCGATACGGAAAATGCCGGTGACAACAGGGCTGTCTTTTTTGCCCGGAGCGGATGCGAACGCTTTGATCGTCAAAGCCGTACCTTTCACCATTACCGGGGCGGTATAAATCGGAGAAGAAGGAAGAGGCTGGGAGTTATTAATCGTGTAGTGCATGGTTGCGTGAGGAGTCTCGCAGTCCAACGCCACTGCCGTGTCGCCTTTCAAGAGACCAGGTGCATGCGAAAAGACTGGCTCGGCAGTTATGTCGGCGTCCTGGCGAGCTGCTGCGACCGCTCGCCAGGAATAGTTGCTGACAGGCTCGATGCCCCCAAATAGGGATTTGAGATATGCCCGCTGAAACTCGTGAATAGGCCATCCCTGGTAATCCTCATTCCAATCCACTAACAGCGCGTGTGCTTCTGCAAAAGACTTCGTAAAGGCGGCTTCACGTGCAGGATCAACTGCGGCGACAAATAGGTCAATGCGGGGTGTGCCGAGGTGATCAAAGATGGTCACGTCGTAAAGTCCGGAAGCAGGCAAGGGAAGCGTGATGGCGCGGGATGTCTTCCTCAATGCCATACCGGATTGAGGAGCGAATTTCCGATTCAGGGGCTGGAGGCTATAGGTGTACTCACCGTTGGGCAGAGCTGCTGCTAGCCCTCCAGCTATAACCTGATTGGCGGGACCAAGTGCCGCCAGAACCTCATCGCTCGGAAGCGATAGTTCGCGGTGTTCCCCAGACTTCTGATCCTGTCCCTGGCGGCTCAGCACCTGGTGTATACGAGCAATCAAATCGACAGCAGAGGGTTCCGGAATTCGGTAAAGCTGGGGAATGCGAAAGCTGTGCGCACAATCCTCAGTAAGAAAGCATTCGTAGAGGATGCGCTGGCCATCCGGCAGCAAAATCAGGATGGAGTGGCGGCCACCGCCTTGTACGGGATGCACCAGAGTACCGGGCAAGATAGTATCCCCATTGGCTATGATCCCATTTTGGGACTCAACCCTCCAACGTCCCTCTACGCGCCAGGCAACTCCGAATGGCTTCCCACGCCGCTCTTGTTCGACTGCGATGGCGGAAAGGCTTGCAGCCAGGAATATGCCACAAAGCCCAATCCATACAGATAGGCTGAGAAATCTTGGGATGGCCTGAAGTTTAAGAAGATGTTTGCCAAGCGGGGGCATGGCATGAGTGTGCCAGCGCCGCATACTTATGTCGATCACCGGAAACGTAACAAGTACATGCGCCGGTAACACTTAGGCAGAAACTGACGATTGGGCCGCAATAGATTTCCGATAGAACCGACCAAAAGGGTCGGTCATACTGGGGCAAATCTAAGCAACGTTTTGACACAGCCTTAATCCATGAGTGCTTACTCACTCATGTCCGCGCCTCTCTCCCCTGGCGGACGTAAAGGCCATTTCATTATCACGTGGGGTCCATTGCAATGCTTTCCAGATTTGGCTGGTTTGTGCGTCGCCCTGTTTCATTCTCTGCTTTACGGGTTCTCGTAGCGAAGTGCCGCCTGCCGCTGGCAGTTGCACTTGTGCTGCTTACATGTGCGCCGAACCTATCGGCGCAGACCGCGACCCCCGTGCCGGTATCGACCTGGCGCTATGACCTGACGCACGCTGGACAGAATACGAACGAGACCCTGCTGACGCCTTCAAACGTAAACGTGAGCTCATTTGGCAAGCTGTTTTCGATGCGCGTCGACAGCACCGTGTATGCGCAGCCGCTCTATGTGCCGGGACTCACCATGAGCGATGGTCAGGTGCACAACGTTCTATTCGTAGCGACGGAGAATGACTCGATATACGCCTTTGACGCCGACTCGAACGGTGGCGCGAACGCGAAACCGATCTGGCAGATCAGCTTGCTGACTTCCGCTTACGGGGCCGGAGCAGGCGCTACCGCGGTCGATTGGCATGACAGTGGGTCGCCGGACGTGGCTCCGACCGTCGGTATTACGGGCACACCGACCATCAATCTGGCTACGAACACGATGTATCTAGTGGGCGCCACGAAAGAGAACGGGGTCTATTACTCGCGTCTGCATGCGATCAACATTATCAATGGAACCGAACAACCAAATAGCCCTGTCAATATCACGGCGAGCGTGGCGGGCACGGGCAATGGCAGCTCTGGCGGCGTCCTGGCCTTCGATCCTCTATGGGAAAACCAACGCACTGCGCTCAACTACTATAAGGGATATGTCTACTTCGGCTATGGCGCACACGGCGATAACGGCCCGTGGCACGGCTGGCTGTTCGCCTATGATGCAACCACACTGAAACAGACTGCAGCGTTATGTACCACTCCCAACGGCGTAGGAGCCGGAATCTGGGCTGCTGGAGCAGGTCTGCCTATCGATGAAGACGGTCCTGGCGGAGCCGCGCGTATGTTTCTGGTTACAGGGAATGGCACCCCGAATTCCCCGACCTTTAATGCAAAAAATGGATTTGGTGAGAGCATCGTCGCCTTCGATATCTCAAACGGTGGGCTCACGCCTATCGATTCGTTTACATCCTTCAATTTTCAAACTCTGAATAACCATGACTGGGACCAGGGTTCCGGCGGCGTTTTGATGGTGCCTGATAACAACGGCCCGAATCCGCACATGCTGGTCCAGGCTGGTAAAGAAGGTCGGATTCTGGTGCTGAACCGGGACAATCTAGGCGGCTACGTGGCCGGCGCCAATACCAATGCACTTCAAGACATTCCTCCCCAGGTCACTCCGCAGGATGGTGGTCTCATCCCGCAAAGCAAGGGATTCTGGAGCACAGCGGCCTACTGGAATGGAAACGTATATCTCTGGGCCGAGAACAATGTGCCGATGTTGTTCAAACTCAACGATGGCGTTCTTAGTACTCAACCGGACAGCATGTCGTCGATCACAACCGCCTTCCCGGATCCCTCTTTCTCTGTTTCTTCCAACGGAACGGAAAATGGCATCGCATGGGCGGTACGCGCGGACCAATTCAACACTCATGGACCCGCGGTCCTTTACGCCTGGGATGCCAATGACCTCACATCTACGCTTTACGAAAGCGACACCAATTCAAAGCGTGATGCGGCTGGGGCCGCCAACAAATTCTCCATTCCAATCGTCACCAACGGCAAGGTGTATATCGCCGCAAATGGAGAAGTAGATGTATATGGCCTGTTTAACGGAGAGCCCAACGCGGCAGCGCCCGTAATCAGTCCGAATGGCGGGTCATTCGAGTCGAGCCAGAATATTCAGCTTTCCAGCACAACGGCTTCGGCCAGCATCTACTACACTCTGGACGGTTCCACGCCCACCCCGTCATCCACTCTTTACACTGCTCCCATCACGATCAGTGCCGATACAACGATCAAGGCACTTGCCAGCGCGCCCGGCTATGTACAGAGCGGCGTAAGCACAGCGACATTCAGCTTCATCAGCCAGACACCGGCGGTAGTCGCATCGCCTGCAGGCGGAAGCTATCTCACCGCTCAAACGGTCACTCTCTCTGTCAGCGATCCGAGCGCCAAAATCTACTACACCACCGATGGCTCGACCCCGTCTGCAAATTCCAGCCTGTATACAGTTCCAATCCAGATCGGGCTCTCGGAGACACTGAAGGCAATCGCTATCGATCCCGCACTTCAAAACAGCACTATCGATACCGAGGCCTACGTTATCTTGAACGGTGGCACTTCGATTGATTTTGGAAACGGCTTTTCCTCTACTGCCGGTCTTGTCCTGAATGGCAGCACCGTAGCCAACAATGACACTCGTCTTCAGCTGACCAATGGCGGATTGAATCAGGCTGGCAGCGTTTTCTGGACTGCGCCGATCAGTATTCAGGCCTTTACTACAACCTTCGAGTTTCAGTTGTCTGCCGGGCAGGGAAACGGCTTTACCTTCACCATCCAGAATGTGGGGCCAACTGCGCTCGGCGGAAACTCCGCGGGTCTCGGATATCAAGGCATCCAGAAAAGCATCGCCGTCAAATTCAATTTCTATAACTACCAAAATGAGGGAAGCGATTCGACCGGCGTATATACCAACGGCCAACCGCCCGTTCTGCCCACTGTCGATCTGACTCCAAGCGGGATTGTCCTCAGCAGCGGCGATTCCATTCAGGCACAGGTGAATTATGACGGCGCGACACTGACCCTGAACCTGTTGGACCTGGTCACAAACAAGACATTCACCATGTCCCAACTCATCAATATCCCCCAGATCGTGGGCGGAAACACTGCTTATGTCGGTTTCACCGGTGGCACTGGTGGCTTGTCATCCAGTCAGAAGATTCTGACATGGACGTATGCGACGGAGGCCGTTTCGCCCGCGTTTTCACCGGCTCCAGGCACATACACAAGCCCGCAGAGTATTTCTCTGAATAGTGCTACATCCGACGCGGTCATCTACTACACCACCGACGGATCGCAACCTACCCCTGCCACAACCCGATATACAGGGCCGATTCGGGTAGGGCAGTCGGGAACTATCAAAGCAGTCGCCATCAGCAAAACCTACGGCACTAGTAGCATTGCTAGCGCTGCTTATCTTATTCAGCCCATCCAACCCGCAGGTACATTCTCGCTGAATGCGAGTCAGGCGACGCCGGTAGCTTCAGGAACCACGGCAACCTCGAATATCACGGTGACACCGGATAACGGGTTCACCGGCATCGTAACCCTCAGTTGCGTGGTCACCGGACCCTCCGGAGCGACCGACGCGCCAACATGCTCAGTAAACCAGGCTATGGCAATTAGCGGCAGCTCGGCAGTGGCCGCGATGTTAACCGTCAGTACGCAAGCCAACACAACTCCGGGCAGTTATACAGCCACGGTTACTGGAAGCTCCGAGGGCCAGACGGCTACGACAAGTGTTCAGGTCATGGTCACAGGCCCAACCGCTACGCCGATGTTTGCGTTAGGCGGTTCGAACATCAGCATTCCGGCCGCCGGAGGGAACGCCACCTCGGTAATCACCATCACACCCGGCGGCGGATTTACAGGCAACGTTGCCCTCAGTTGTGTCGTTACCGGATCGGCCGGTGCAACGGAAGAACCAACATGCTCCGTAAGCCAATCCACGCTGGTGTCTGGTAATTCGGCCGTGACGGCTACTCTTACTGTGAATACGCAAGCTGGCACAGTTCCGGGCGCCTATACGGTTACGATTGCCGGAAGCTCGGGAGGCGTGACAGCGACTACGAGCGTTCAGGTCACCGTCGCCGGCCCAACCGCCACCCCGTTGTTTACACTGGGCGGTTCGAATATCAGCGTCTCGTCGGCAGGAGGGAACGCCACCTCGATAATCACCATCACACCAAGCGGTGGGTTCAATGGAACGGTTGACCTCACTTGTGCCGTCGCCGGACCAGCCGGCGCGGTCAATCCGCCGACATGCTCCATCAGCCAGCCCCAGGCCATCGCCGGGACGCAGGCTGTGAGTGCGACGCTGACGGTGAGCACGACGGGTGCAACGACAGCGATGCTCAATGGTCAGACACGCGGACCCATTGGGCTAGGTGGCGGCGTCATAGCCGCTCTGGCGCTCTTCTTTATCCCGATGCCGCGCCGTAGGTGGCACGGGGTGATATGCCTGTTATTTGCAGCCATGATGGTCGCCGCTGTCAGCGGGTGCGGCGGCAGTAGCAGCACGCAAAGCGCGCCTGCTGGCCCCTCGACTCCGGCGGCTCCCACCAGCACGGCCACGAGTCCAGGCACATACACTGTGACGGTGACAGGCACGAGTGGAAGTCAGCACGCGACAGCCACCGTAGCGGTCGTAGTTCAGTAAGCAACTATCGTCGGAATGATAGCGAAGCGCCATCAAGCCCCGGAGTGTTCCAGCAACGCGTGCTAGAACACTTCGGGGGCCGGTGTGGGTTTGTGGCGCGGCCGCATCGACTAAGGATCCAAGGCGCGCCATCTAGGTGCGCGGGTGTACGGCAATGGTGTGGCTGGCCGCCAGTTATATAGCCTGACTGTCTGGGAATCTTATGTCTGATAACAGGTATTCTGTACGGTAGGCGCCTGGCGCGGAATTCACCCTTGTCCCGCCGCTTGTTTGCGCTCCGCCGCCGCCTTCGCCTCGATGCTCTTCTCCGCCTCCGCAATCGCCGCGTGGTAGCCCTCTGGATCGATCCACACCGACGGTCCTTCTTTCGGAAGCCGCGCCAGCTTTTGCTGCATGTCGAAGTAGCCCCCGTGCGCTCCTAGAAAAATGTCACATGGCAGGCTACGCTCTACGGCGAACCCGTGCTCGAAGTCGCCCAGGATTCCGGGATACGAAGCCGGTTTCTTGGGGGTGTCGATCAGCCGATACGAATCCCAGGCCGCAAAGCCACCGATAATCACCACGTTCCTGGCGTGACCCTCATCCATCACCTGCATGGTCCACGTGGTACATCCGCGGGTATGGCCGGCGGTCTTGTGGGCAGTCAGCACCGTTCCTCCCAGCCTGACCGTGTCGCCATCGTGAAGCACGCGCGCCACCCGCACGGGCGGAAATTGACCCCCCTCATTGCCGCCGAAGTCATGAGCGTCCCCGGTTTCCATCGCCTGCACGTCGCCGTCCATCACCATCAGCTTGGCGCCGGTTTCCCGAACCACCTCGGCATTGCCTGCCGAATGGTCAAAGTGCGCCTGGCTGTTCAGCAGGATGCGCGTATCCGCCCAACGAAAGCCTAGGCTCTCCACACTGGCACGGATCTGCGGCGGTGAGCTCTCCAGGTTCGCGTTGATCAAAATGTTCCCCGCGGGCGTGACGACCAGGTAAGCGGCAAGATCGCGGCTGCCCACGTAGTACAGATTGCCGGCTATGCGAAACGGCTTTTGCGGAGTCGTCCAGTCGGGGTTGATCTGCGCCCGCAATGACACACCGAGCGCCAGCAGCATGAGGAGGATGCCAAAGCGCGGCATCATGCGATGAAAGGCCATGGATCGTTGATACCAGTTCGTTCGCCGCCGGATAGTGACCCGGCAGATACCGGTAACCCTGCAACAGAAAAAAATCGCGGCCCCAGTATTTTTCACCGAAGCCGCGCCGTTCAAACTTTTAAGGTTGCAGCCGGGCGGATCGGTTGGCAGCCAATGCCCGCCCGGCTCTGCCGGCCAGCGACGACCGCCAGATTCCCGATGCACAATGCGCCGTCGCGCTCACCTGCTCATCGGTGACGCAGCAAAGTGTTCTGCTGCCATAGTGCGGATGAGGTTATCGGCGTTTCAGAGAAAATTGCAGTTTGATCGAAATAGCCTAATTCGTCGGCTTGACCATGGCGCGCCACTTCCTGGTGAGCGCCGGATCGGCATAGGCCTTCACGTACAGGCCGCCGACCACGGACCGCGCCTGGAAACCTTCCTGCTTCCCGGTCTTCGTGTCGTACCAGTCAGTCAGCGGAACGCGGCTGGGCGTCTCATTCACCCAACGCGCCAGCGGCTTCATAAACTGCTGGAACTCGTCCTGCCGGTCGGCCAGAGTGGCCGTCCACAACTCCCAGTCGAGCTTGGTGTAGTCCTTGCGGCTGTCCAGCGGCAGCCCGTAGCGGTTTAGATGCTTCAGGTAAAACGCGATCTCAGTTTCGTGCACGCTCGCTGGAAACAGGTCCAGCTTCAGCAGCTTGTCCCAAACCAGGTTGTACTTCTGGCTCCATGAGCCCGCCACGTCGAACGCCAGCTTGTAGTGGTCGCCGTCCTTTGCCATGGTCTGCCACTTCGCCGCCATCTCCTTCGCGGCCTGCCCGTAGTCGCGCGCCACATCGTGCTTCCCTAGCGCGTCCGCAAGGCTCGCGTACGCACCCAGCGCGTCGATCGCTTTGATCGACAGGTTCGCGTTGTGCGCCAGGTGCCCGGCAAAATCGTCCGTGCTCAACTGGCTCGCCGGGTCCAAGCCCTCCGCTCGCACATACTTCGCCCAGGTCGTGAGCTGTGGCCAATACTTCTCAGCATAGTGATGGTCCGGCGTGGTCTCCGATTCGGCACGGTCCAGCGCCGCCGCCAGAATCAGCAGATTCCCGCTTTCCTCCACCGGCATCTGGTCCTCTTCCGTACGCTCGCCGCCGCCGTACTCCTGTCCATCTGCCAGCGGGTAGCGCCCCAGGTCGTGCGGCGCAAATGGAAAATGCCAGCGCGACGAAGCAGCGTAGTTCATCACCGGCGTCATCTGCGCCTCCAGCAGATGTGGGTTGAAGAACAGGAAGAACGGAGCCGACGGATAGAGCACATCAACAGTTGCAATATCGCCGTTTGAGAAGTTCTCCTTAGCGAACAGATATGGTGTGCCGTCCCAATCCGCCACCAGCTTGTGCGCCGCCAGCGTCTGCCGGTAGGCCAGGATCGCAAGGTTGGCGTAGTCTTCGCCGCCCGCAGAGGTCAGATCGCGCCGCAGCTCGGCGTCGTATTTTGTACCGCGCTGCTCAAGCTCCGCGTACTGGTGCTCCGCTGCTTCCAGCATGTCGGCGACCGGCATGTTGTTGCGCTGCCAATAGGGCCGCAGCTTGCGTTCCATCAGCTCGATTGCGTAGCCCTCCGTATAGCTCAGCAGCACATGGCGTTCGACGGGCGTCCCGGTCACGTTGCCCAGCGGGAAAACGACAGCTGCATGTGCCGCATGGTCGTGCGGCGTCTCGGGCATCGCGGCGTCGTCGTTCGCGGGCAGAGTTCCCTTCTCGATGAAAGCTCGATACGGCATTCGGAACCAGCGCTGTTTCCACGCTCGCCTCGCGCGGCACGCACAGCCGAAAATATCCCCAGTCAATACGCAGATCGTCGCCGGAGCGATTCAGCACACGTTGATCGCGCGAGCCCAGATGCAGCTCATCGAGCGACGCCGTGCGCAGCCGTCCCCAGGTGACCGCGTCATCGTCCTCATTCACCGCCATCAGCGGACTCGCATCCAGCAGCAGCGACACGTCATGCGGCTTGCCGTCGTCGCTCGTCACCTTCCAGGTCAGATACGTAACCGGCCGCGACAGCAGATCCATATCTTGCGGAAAGGCCGGCGTGAAAAACGTCAGCGTCAGCGTAATGCCCGCACCGTTGAAGCTATAGATCGTGTGCGTGGGAGCGACCGACAAACTGGTTTGAGCAAGCGCAGGCGTCTCCTCCGGGAAATCGCCCATATAGCGATAGCTCTTTCCGTCAACGCGAACCAGCCCCGTCAGCGGTTGCGGCGCTCCGGTCCAATGACGCGTGGGCCCATCGGTAAGCTTGTCGTACATCGACCAGATGCTGAAGTACGGATCATGCGTCACCAGCGGCACGGCAGGTGGGCGCTGCTGCGCGCTGGCTGCAAGCGGCGTCAGCAGCAGCAGACACACTGTAACCAGCAACAGCCACCCAGGCGCTCCCGCATCTCGCCGGTTCATGAAACCGCTTACCCAATCCGCGCTGACCGTTGTCCTCAACCCTGTCTCCTTGCGTCAATCTGCGTTGTGTCCCGCTTGCCCATCCTAACTCGCATGTGGCAGAGTCGCAGGCTTGTTGCCATGCTAACCTGCACAATATGCAGGTGGCGGTGTCGACAACGCGGCCCTTCCATTCCGCCCTGCTCGCGAACGCTCTGGTAAAGCACGGCGCACGCGTCCGCATCTACAGCTCAGCGCCGCGGCGCTATTTCCGCCGGCTCGAGGACTCCGTCGGCGTCACACTGGTTCCCTCTCTGCTGCAGACCGCCATGCACTTTGCGGGCGTTCCCACCTCGCCAAACCTGCTTCACGCCGATTCCTGGCTCTACGACCACGCAGTCGCCACCGTCATCCGGCCCGGCGATCTCTTTATCGGCTGGGCCACCGCATCGCTCGCCACCGCGCGTGCCGCAAAGCGCCGCGGGGCGCGCTTCGTACTTGACCGCGCTTGTCCGCACGTCGATTTCCAGCAGCAGATTGTCGAGCAGGAGTCCGCCGCGCTAGGCATCCCGTGGCGTCCTCAGCCGGCCTGGTTTCGCGATCGCCAGCTCGCCGAATATGCCGAAGCAGAGCGCATCCTCACTCCCTCGGAATACACGCGCGCCACCTTTCCCGAAGCCATGCGCGGCAAGATCATCAAGGCGCCGCTCTTTGGCCGCTGCGCCTTCCCTGCCCAGACTCATCCGGAGCGCCATGCCGAATTCACCGTTGGCGCTGTCGGCGGCGAGCCTGTGCGCAAGGGCTACCTCTATCTGCTGGAGGCATGGGAAAAGCTCGCGCTGCCAAACGCGCGCCTGGTGATTCGCTCTGATGCGGACTTCACGCAATATCCAGCGTTGCGCGAGCGCCTCGCCCGCCTCTCGAACGTGGAGCTCGTGCGCTATGTGCCGGACCTCAATGACTTCTATCAGCGTTGCGATGTGTTCGTGTTGCCTTCAGTCGATGACGGGTTCGGCATGGCGCTCTTTGAAGCCATGGCCAACCAGGTCGCGTGCATCGCGACCACCCACTGCGGTTCATCGGAGCTGTTGACGGCAGGCCGCGATGGCATCATCATTCCGCCGCGCAATGCCGAGCTACTCGCGGAAGCCCTGCTGTCGTTTTATCAGCAGGAAGAGCTGCGCCGCACCATAGCCGCCGGAGGCCGTGCTACAGCTACCGCGCTCAGCCGCAATAACAGCTCCCCGCTCTACGACGCCGCCATCGGCACGCTGCTGCTCGACCCACTGACCTCTCAAAAAAACGGGGCCACGCTGGCACGTTCAAGCAAGCCATGATGGCACCCTCAGCCCGTGATCGCTATTTTGTGCTCTGGCCGGCTTCGTGCGCACCGTTGCGCGAGCCGGGCTGTCCGGCCGACACATTTAGAGATGTCTTTTGCAGCGCGAGGATATTCCAGGCGTCGTAACCGAGCAGATATCCATGTTCCTCCAATAAGGCAAAAAGCGGCTGACGGTCCTGGGCCGCCAAATGGACATGTTCGAAATTAATGCAGTCGGGTCGCACGGGCAGATTCAAGGCCATGCGCACGACGGCAGCGTCGAACCCTTCGGCGTCGATTTGAAGAAGATCGATTTTGGTCAGCCCGAGTTCCGCCACAAGCGAGGAGAGCGAGCGGCAGGCTACAGTGATTCGCTCGATCTCATAATCTTTTTTGCCGTGGTGTTCTAGGTGTTCTTTGTAAAAGGACGCGATCCCGAATGTCAGGTCTACTTCGGAGTCCGCCTTTTCGGTCCTCTTGACCCGGTACAAATGCGCCTCGCCATCCTTCTCTCCAATGGCGGCCTGAATGAGAGTAACGTTCGGCCGATCCGCGTGTAATTTTTGTAAACGAGCAAACGCGTAAGGGTTTGGTTCGATCAAAATCGCCCGTGTGGAATCTTTTGCCACCTGATGATGGATGGGATCGCTCATGATGCCATCACAGGCGCCCACCTGCACGATCGTGACTGGTTTTGCGCGAGCGCTGAAGGTATCCAAAACCAGATCCAGCGGATCTAGCGTAATCGGGGGTAAATGGCGGCGAATCTCGAACGGCGACCTAGCCATCCATCGCTCGCCAAGAAGTTTCAGTCGAAAGGGCAGGCCGTGGGGCACCAAACGGCGAACCCTGGCAGGCATCTTCGCCG
This sequence comes from uncultured Acidobacteriaceae bacterium, assembly GCA_963758545.1. Taxonomy (GTDB): domain Bacteria; phylum Acidobacteriota; class Terriglobia; order Terriglobales; family Acidobacteriaceae; genus KBS-83. The sequence goes on from CAVWVY010000005.1 coordinate 85,570, forward strand.
CTAGCCTTTGCAAGATACGCATACTTCTGAAATTTCACTCCCTCTTTCGTACTTTGCGGAGTCTCTCAAGTCATACTTTTTGATCGGATATTGTGGCAGCGCATGATGCCATTTAACCATCTTGAAGTAATGGATTCATGAGAAACTCGTGTCTACGAATCGTGCTGTTCTCCGTACGGGTGAACTGACTGGCATGCTAACAGAAGCTTGGGCGACTGCTTCCGCACCCGGCAAACACCGATACTTTGTGATGTGGCCCGATTCCAGCGCGCCTTTGCGCGAGCTGACTGGCCCCGACGATGAGTCGAGCGGTGTCCCTGATGTGCTATATCCCCTGGCCGTCCTGGCTGAACTCGCTCCTTTGCTCAATGGATCGTCGCGGCACTTCTATCTCACCAAAGATCCCGATCGTCTCCCTGAATACGGCGGCCATGTGATCGCGGTGCTTCTTCAGGAAGAACGCTGCAAGGTACCCGCCTATGCGCGACAGGTCGGCGCTGTCATCCGCAACCTCTCCGATCGTCCATATCTGGGCTTCCGGATGCGGCCAACTTCTTCGGCGCTGGTTGCAACACTTGCATTCGAGTATGTGCGAGACTCCGCGCTGCGCCGTCGCTCACTCGCGCGCGTTTCCACGGATGCGCCGCAGGTGCTCAGGCGCCCGCGCATTTTCCGGATCCCGCTCGGTTATCAAAGCCAGCAACTTCTGCCGCAGAAGCCGATGGCGCAACGCACGCTCGACACTTTCTTTGCTGGCGACATTGCAACGCCGTTTCCCCGTAACGACTATCGCTATTGGATTCCACCGACGAAGACCGTCACGAGGCGGCAGTTATGGAATGTTCTGGATACACTGCGCCGGTCCGGCGAATGGAACATAGTTCTGGATGACGTACGTCCGGACAATTCCGGTTCGCAACCATCTTCCGCCAAGGCACTCGACTACCAAAGTTACTCCGAACGCATGATGAACTCGCGCATTTGTGTAGCGCCTCGTGGTAGCAATTGGGAGAGTTACAGATTTTATGAAGGGCTTCGTGCCGGTTGCCTGGTCATCACGAGTCCCTTCAGAGACGAGCCTTTTCTGCGCGGCGCACCGGTCATCACGATCGATAGCTGGCATGAGCTTCCAAAGCTGCTCCGCCGCTACGCACGCGACATCGACACACTTGAACGGTATCGGCTGGCCAGTCTCGCATGGTGGAACGATCACTGCAGCGAACCCGTCATTGCACGCCAGCTTGCCACTCAGCTAAATTGCACCCGTGAGACTGTCTAGGTTCGCCGCGCGGCCAGTGCAGGAAAGCGTGCCGCAACGCGCTCCCATAGCAGGGAGCGCACTTCATCCACGCGGAAAAGCCAGTAGGCGACTGCCAGCATGATGAGCGTCGTCAGCGCGGCAAGCCCAAGTTGTATAGCAACGCCGAACTCTTGCAGATGAAAAACCGGCCACGCTACCCCGAGCGTTCCTAGTGCGAGCATGAGAAGCAACAGATAAACCGGCCGCCGATCGACACTGTCCGCCCTCTCGCCTGAACCGCCCTGACGAAAGAGATTCGCATTCAAATGCAATAAATAGAAAAGCTGCAACAGCTCTGAAATCATCCAGGGAATCAAGAAACCGATGAGACCTAGCCGATGCATCAGCGGAATTGACACCAGCAATGTCACGCCATAGGCAGCGGACGCCATGTATGAGACTTCCCTGACCTGATTGCTCGAGAACTGGAACTGATACTTGTGCTCCTTAATGCCAAGGATTGCGATGGTCAACCCAAGCAGGAGGCACACGCCCGGATCGTACAAGTCGCCCTTGTGCAGCCACACCCGCAGCAGAAAGGGTGTCGCCAGCATCGACCCAAACGTGATGGCCGGTACCATCAGCAGAATGATGCGCTCGCTCAATTCATACAGACGGTGCAGCTTCGGCCAGTCTCGCTGGCCGAATGTGATCGTAACCTCCGGCCCGATCGAACTCGTCAGCAGGAACAGAACGCGCCGGCCCATCGAATACACAGTGCGCGTCACCGAATACACCACCACCGGCGCAGGCCCTAGAATCCGCTGCATCAGCAGCACCGGCAGTTGATAGGCCAGCACGTTCGACGAAAACAATAATCCATAGTGCGCGCTCGGCTTAAGTATGGCCTTCAGCGATCCCGGCACCCAGTAACGCAGGGTAGGCGCAATCTGCGGCGCAAGCCGGCGCAGGTCAAAGATGAGGAACAGGCAGCTTGCCAGGGTAAGCACCAGCTGTGCGGCGGCAATCCATGCAAAGCTGCTGTGTGCCAACGCAAGTACCACTTGTATCGCAAGGATCAGCAAAGCTACCGCATTGTTGAAATTGACCCCGCGGTGCGTCTCTCCGAAAACCATGTAGTTGCCGCTGAAGAATCCTTGCAGCATGGTCGCCAGAATTTGCACGCCGAACAGGTAGAGCACCCACTGCGCCTCTGGCCGCGATATCGTTAGGTGCAATATGCGATCCAGCGGCAGTGCAAAGATCGCGAGCAGCAGCACCGAAAGGCCGCCGAACAGCGCCAGCAGAATCCGCAGACCCGCCGACTGCACCTCCGCGCACTCCTTCACCTCACCACGGTTGTAGTGGATGGTCATCTGCATATTCGTGTAAGTCTGGATGCCGTAGTTGACCGTGGAGAGATAGCCGATGGCCGCACTCAGAGCGAGCCACTCGCCATATAGCGCCACGCCGTAGCTGTGCAGAAAGATCGGGGGCAGCAGCAGTTGCGTCAGCAGCGAAACCACCTGCGATGCATTCTGTGCGGCGAACAGCTTGGAGATGCGGCCGAGGCTCATCGGTCTCTGTAGCCTAACTCACGCATCTTGTAACGCCTCTACATTTTGTAACGGCCAAGGTCCTCGTCGTTCAGCCCTTCCAGCCAGCGGCGCAGTTCCTCCGGAGAGGTATCACTGGCCCCGGGCGCGAGCTTCGCGATGCGCAGCACTTCTTCGCTCACATAGATCGGGCAGTCGCAGCGAAGTGCCAGCGCAATCGCATCCGACGGCCGCGCATCGATCGTCACGGACTCGCCATCCTGCCGCATCCACACCACGGCATAGAAGGTGTCGTTCCGTAGCTCCGTTACCACCACGCGATCCACCACCGCATTCAGCCCCGCAACCACATTGCGCAGCAAGTCATGCGTCTGCGGGCGCGGCGCGGTTGCCTTCTCGATCTCCACCGCGATTGCTTGAGCCTCGTACAGCCCCACCCAGATTGGCAGAACCGTGTCGCTCTCCAGATCTTTCAGGATGACGATGGGCGCATGCGTACTTGGATCCATCACCAATCCGCGGATCTTCATCTCAATGTCCATCGTTCCCTCCCTGGATCATTAGACGTCCTGGTTAGACAGCGCGCCCCGCCAGGCTGTTGGGAAAACTCTGCGTCACTTCCACCAGAGCATAACTTCCCGGCGCCGGCAGAATCGGCCCGCGCGGGGTAAAGTTCAGCGGAATATTCTCCGAGGTCCGGCCAGTCACCTGCCCGCGCTGCGTGTTGTGACCCTCAACCGCAACTTCCATAACCTTCCCGATATGCTTGGTATAATTGGCTCTCTGCCACTCGCGCTGGCGGTCCAGAAGCGCCTGCAGCCGCTTCCCTTTTTCCTCATCCGGTATGGCATCGATCATCACCAGCGCCGGCGTGTTCGGCCGCGGCGAATACTTGAATGCAAAAACGCCGTCATACTGCACTTCTTCGAGCAGGCTCAGCGTCTCTTCAAACTCCGTCACCGTCTCGCCCGGGAAGCCGACAATAATGTCGGTCGTCGTGCTGATCGGCCGTCGCGACTGCTTGATCCACCCGATGCGTTCCAGATATTCGTCGCGCGTGTACTCGCGCTGCATCCGCTTCAGGGTCGTGCTCGATCCGCTCTGCACCGGCAGGTGCACGTGGTTGCACAAGGAGGGCACAGCGTCGATCGCATCCACAATGTCTTTTGTAAAGTCGCGCGGATGCGATGTCGTGAAGCGCACGCGCCGGATGCCCGGCACTTCGCCCACTGCCGCCAGCAACTCCGCGAAGCTTCGCTTCCCTTCCGGATCGCGATAGCTGTTCACGTTCTGGCCCAGCAGTTGAATCTCCGTGTAGCCGCTCTCCGCCATGTGCTGCGCTTCGGCCAACACGGAGGTCGAAGTCCTGCTGCGCTCCTTGCCGCGCGTGTACGGGACAACGCAGTAGGCGCAAAACTTGTCACAGCCCTCGATGATGGTGATGTAGCCGCGGTACTTGTTCGACCGCGCCGTAAACTCCGTCTCGAAGGTCTCATCGGTCTGGCGATCGTCCAGCCCGGCCACGCGCTGCTCCCCTGCTTCCAGACGCGCCAGCATCTCCGGCAATTTGCGATAGGAAGCCGAGCCCGAGACGAGCGAGACATACGGCGCGCGCTCAAAGATCGCTTCGCCTTCCTGCTGCGCTACGCATCCCAGCACGCCGAATCGCTTGCCCTGCTTCAGCAGCTTCTTGGTGTCATTCAGCCGATGGAAGACCTTCTGTTCCGCCTTGTCGCGGATCGAGCAGGTGTTGTACAGGATGAGATCGGCTGCCTCCTCCGTATCCACTTGAGAGTAGCCCTGCTGCTGCAACGTCCCGATGACCTTTTCCGAGTCATGGACATTCATCTGGCAGCCGAAAGTCTCTAGAAAAAACGTCTTTTCTACCGCCATATCTGAATGCGAGTATAGCGCAGCGGCATTCGATCTCTTCCCTTACGCAGGCATGAGCAAAAACTCCCCCTCACGCGGAATCCCGCTGGCACATGGCAGCCTCAACGGCTGCTTCGGCTGCGGGCAGGACAACCATGCCGGACTTCGCCTGGAATTCTTCGTCGACGAAGCCAATCGCGTCCTCTGCCACCTCCATCTCGCCGCGCAATTCCAGGGACCGCCCGGCCACGCGCATGGCGGCATCATTGCCACGCTGCTCGACGAAGCCATGAGCAAGGCCAATCGCCATCGCGGAATCGTCGCCATGACGCGCCATATCTCCGTCGACTATCGCCATCCCGTTCCGCTCGAAACGGACCTAGTCCTCGAAGGCTGGTCCGAAACAGACCCTGCGAGCGCCCGCGGCCACAAACATCGCTGCTCCGCCGAACTGCGCGACGTCAATGGCGAGGTCCTCGCGTCTGCCACCGGTCTCTTCATCCAGGTCACGGAAGCAGCCCTGCGTCGCCATAGGGCAAAGTAACCGCGGCGATCTCCTGGCAACCTCTACGATTTACGCGTACGGGTGCCGCTTCCCGGCTCCGCGCTCGCCGCAGCGTCCAATCGTGGGCCAAGCTCGACGAAAGCCGGCGTTGGGCCGTTCCACCGCAACTGGTCGATGTCATCGAAGAGTGCGATATCGGTGCGCAACGTGGCCAGCGTTCGGAAAAGCAGCGCACGCTCGCCATCTTGCGAGAGCGTGGCCGCAAGCGTCTTTGCGCTCGCGACGCTCACTCCCCACTCACGATAGTCGGAAGGGATGGATTCAATATGGAGAAACCGGGCCAGAACCGCAGCCGACGATTTTGCGCCCCAGCCACGCAGTCCTGGATATCCGTCCGCCGCGTCGCCCACCAGCGCCAGGTAGTCAGGGATCGATTCCGGCGCGACGCCAAATTTTCGGATCACCCCCGCTTCGTCGCAGATGGTGCGTGTCCGGCGATTCAGTTGAACCACGCGCGTGCCGCGGACACACTGAGCGAGGTCCTTGTCGGGCGTGCATAGAATGACTCGGTCGACTCGCGCATCGCGTGCAGCGATCGCCGCCGCGGCCGCCAAAGCGTCGTCTGCCTCAAACTCCACCATCGGCCACACAACAATCCCCGCAGCGGAAAGAGCCTCTTCAAGCAATGGGAATTGCGCCAGCAACTCCGGCTCGACGCCCTCGCTGGTCTTGTAATCAGCCCACAGCCCGTTGCGAAACGATTCGACGACATGATCGGTGGCGACCGCAACGTGGGTTGCGCCCTCCTTGATCATCCCCAGCACCGACGCCACCACTCCACGAACGGCGGCAACCTCCCGCCCCTCCGCATCCCGAGCAGAAGGCAGAGCGTAGTAGTGCCGGAAAAGCTCGTATGTGCCGTCGACCAGATAGACGTCCAACTTGCAGCTCCCGATTTCCCGCGCAGTCTGACAGACCGGCCAATTCAACATCGCTTGCAATGCATCGCAACCTGCGGGGCCGCCAGCTTCTTCTACGCAAGCTGGAATCCGCGAACCCGACTACTCGCCGGAAAGCTGTTTACCGGCAAAGGTCGATATCAGTGCGCCGTCTCAACGAAGTGGTCTTTCTCGACCACGCTGTACTCTTTCGCGGCTGGGTCGGCAATTTTGTACATCGTGCCTTCGAGCTGCTTTCCGTGGATCGTCAGCACGACATAGTTAAATACCGGGAAGCCCGGGTCGTGATACTGGTCCTGCGGACCGCGGATGAGCACAGGATATGGCGCCGCGCCTCCGCCCCCGGTGATGATGTGCGTGATGTCATTGAACTCGAAGCGCTCGTAGTTATGGATGTGCCCGTTGACCACGATGAATTTCTGTCGCGAGGACACGGCACGCGCTTCCAGATATCGACGCAGCGAGACCGCTTCCGGCGCCGGAATGTTGGCGATGAACTCGCTCTGCGTATCCGCGATCAGCGGGATGTGCATGGAGAAGATCACGAAGTCCGCCTGTGCCGGAATATGATCAAGCTGCTCACGTAGCCAGTCCGCCTGCCGGCCCACCGGCCATAGCGGTTCGGTGGAATTTAGCGTGACCAGGAAGACATTCCCCAGCAGCACGGAGTAGAACCCGTTTCCTTCAAGCTGTGGGAACGTAGCAAAGAAGTTTCGCTGTCCGGCCCGCGCGTCGAGCCGAAGCTCATGGTTTCCCACCGTCGGATACACCCGCGGCCGCCTTGCCCACGACGCGCACTCCTTTTCGAAGACTTCCCAGTCGCGCGGATCGCTTCCCTGAAAAGGAACATCGCCCGTAATCACCATCGCATCCGAGCGCACTGTGCCAACCTTCTCCGCCAGCCACTTCCGCGCACGAGGATTCGTATCCTTCGTGTTTGCCGGATCGGTAAAGCGCATATCGCCATAGACCAGGATGCGCAAATCCTGCTGCGTGCCGATGTCCGGCACGACGAAGGTGGGTTGGTCTGGATGATCGAGCGAGGAAACCTGCGCATGGGCTGCCGCAAATGCCAGGACGGAGGCCAGGACCGCAATTGTCCGGCGCAGGCCGGATAGCATCCCGATCACCGTCCCCCGCCCACAAAGTGGACGATCTCAAACCTGTCGCCGCTGCGCACCGGAGTGGCCACCCACTCGGAGCGGCGCACGATCTCTCCATTACGCTCTATGGCAATGCGGTCTGCCTTCATTCCCAGCGCTGCGGTGAGCGCATCCACAGTGGCAGCCTCTGGATCGAGGCCTACCTCGCGCGGCTGGCCGTTGAGCACAATCTCCATGCCCCGAGAGTAACAGTCAATCGCGGAGCAGCGAGCCGGTGCGCCGGCGTCAGCGGCCGAGGACGCGCTTCAACATGCGTTGATAGAGGGGTGTGACAACCGGGCACGCATAGTAAACCTCGCGATTGGCCGCCATCAGCAATTGCATCGCCTGCACCTGCGGATCGATGCAGCCTGAAGCCATATTCGGAAGCGGCTGCCGGCCGAGTTCGTGCACATACTCATCTGCCAGATACTCGACGGCATGGCCCAGTTTCTCCAACGCAAACCCCGCCTCCGGCGTGATGCGGCGCCGCATGGAACGCGTTCCCACCCCGGCGGGCATCGCGTGAATCTCCGTACGCACCACCGGCGTCTCGCCAACCGTCGGGGCGGCCGCGGCTATCGTCAAGGCGTGTAAAGACTTCAGACCTGCAAAAGCGGGAGATGTGGCCATGGATCCTCGCAAAGCAATGTGCCTCTTGCAACATATCGGCAGCAGGCACAAAACACTTAGCAATACCTTTCTTTTTTCGTCACCAATCCCTTTCTGGGAAGCACGTGCCCGTTACCGGAAGGCACAAAATCACCTGTTTCAGCCTTCAAAAATTTCCTTCGTCAAGCGACTTTTTCGCTGGAAACAGATGACTTATCCCCCCTTGCTTGACTGCGCACGATCGTCACCCTAATCTCGAAAGAGACGTTGCGCGTTGCTGGAGACCGCCTCCCCCAAAAGTAAGGACCGCATGCAAACTACGCATTACTTCTGGAATTACCTTCCGTTACTGTTGCAGATCCTTGTCGCGGTCGGACTGGGCGCGGCCATGGTCACCGGCTCCTTTTTTATCGGTAAGCACCGCCGCACCGTATCGAAGCTGGAAACCTATGAATGCGGCATCGTGGCCGAGGGCGACGCCCGCGGACGCTTCTCGGTCCGCTTCTATATGGTCGCCATGCTCTTCATCCTCTTCGATGTGGAGGCCGTCTTCCTGCTTCCCTGGGCGGTCATCTATCGACACCTTGGCGAAATCACCGGCTCTCGCTACTTCGGCTTCTGGGAGATGATCGTCTATCTCGGCTTCGTGGTCGTCGGCTTCTGGTACATCATCAAGAAGGGCATACTCGACTGGGCCGCCGATCGGGGGGATCTCTAGCGCATGCAGGACGGATATGACAAAGCCGCAGTTCTTGCCGAGCACGGCGCGAATCCCGCAATCGCCGCGATCCAGGCCGCGTTGCCCGATGCTCTCCTCGATGCCAAGTTCGATCGCGGCGAGCTCACGCTGAAGATTGCGCGCCAGCACATCCGCGCCACGGCCGCGCTGGTGCAGAAGTCCGGCTACAACTTTCTTGAAGACGTCACCTGCGTGGACTACTACCCTGTCGAGCCGCGCTTTCAGGTGATCTACCACATCGTTTCGCACGGCCTCAAATCCCGTGTCCGCCTGGCCGTTCCGGTGGACAGCATCGATCTTGACATCGACAGCATCGTGCCCGTCTGGCCTTCCGCGGACTTCTACGAGCGCGAGGTCTTCGATCTCTTCGGCATCCGCTTCGCCGGCCATCCCAACCTGCGCCGCATCATGATGCCAGATGAGTGGGAGGGTTATCCCTTGCGCAAGGACTATCCGGTGGAGGGCTACCGCTAATGGCAACAACGCCCGATACGCCAGTCGCTGAAGTTACCAACGCCAAGGCCGACAGCACAACCTTCGCCGGTCCCAACAAGCCGACGCCGGTCATGCCCTACGCGGCGGACTTCGCCATTGCGCCGCTCATCGAGCCGCGTCTGGAAGAGGGTGCGCGCGATCGCACCATGATCCTGAACATGGGCCCGCAGCATCCCTCCACTCACGGCGTGCTGCGCCTGGTGCTGGAGATCGACGGCGAAACCGTGCTGCGCGTGGTGCCCGACATCGGCTTTCTGCACACCGGCATCGAGAAGACCTGCGAGGCCAAGTTCTATCAGCAGGTCGTGCCGCTCACCGATCGCATCGACTATCTCTGTCCGATGACGAACAACCTCTGTTACTGTCTCGCGGTCGAAAAGCTGCTGCAGCTTGAGATGCCGCCACGCGCAGTGTATCTGCGGGTGCTGCTCAATGAGCTGACCCGCATTCAGTCCCACCTGGTCTGGCTGGGCACGCACGCCATGGACATCGGCGCGCTCACCGTCTTCCTCTATTGCTTCCGTGAGCGCGAAGAGCTGCTCAAGATCTTCGAGCACGTCTCCGGCCAGCGCATGATGACCTCCTACTTCCGCGTCGGCGGCATCGCCATGGAGCCGCCGGTCGATTTCTACGAGCGCGTGCAAAAGCTGCTCAACATCATGCCGTCGAAGATTGACGAATACCAGAACCTGCTGACCGGCAACCCCATATGGGTCAGTCGCACCAAGGGCGTCGGCCACCTCTCCGCTGAAGATGCCATTGCCCTCGGCGTCACCGGGCCCCCGCTGCGTGCTTCCGGAGTCGACTGGGATCTCCGTCGCGACATGCCCTACTCCGGCTACGAAAAGTTCCAGTTCAAGGTGCCGGTCTCGAACGATTGCGATGTCTGGGCGCGCTACGTCATCCGCATGGACGAGATGCGCGAGTCGGTGAAAATCTGCCAGCAGGCGCTCGACGGCATGCCCGACGGCCCCATCAAGGCCGACGCTCCAAAAGTCGTTCTTCCTGATCGAGAAGTAATGAAGACGCAGATGGAAGCCCTCATCTATCACTTTAAGATTGTGACGGAAGGCTTTGCCGTGCCGGCAGGTGAGGTATATCAGGCCATCGAATCACCGCGTGGCGAGATGGGCTACTACGTCGTTTCCGATGGCACTGCCAAGCCCTACCGCGTGCACATGCGCAATCCTTCGTTCGCCACCCTCCAGGCCGTCGACAAGATGTGTGCCGGGCGCCTGCTCGCCGACGTCGTCGCGGTCATCGGCTCGATCGACATCGTGCTCGGGGAGATCGACCGGTGAGCGCATCCGTGGCCGATCAGATCGATCCTCAAATCGCGCGCGAGCTATGGATTTCCTTCGTCTCGCTTCTCCGCAGCTACACCGCAGCCCATGGGCTGAATGGGACGCGACAGGCGGTTTTGGAAGTCAGTGACGATCGTCTGCTGGTTCGCGCAGGCGAGCGCCTTCTCGCCGTGCAGTTTGACGGCGAGCGCGGCAGCTTTGCGCGCGAGTCCGGGACCCCAACCGAGTTCACGCTCGATGAACACGGCCGCGTCATCATCGATAACAGAGCGGAAGATATGGATATGGTGGCCGAGCAGCTGGCGCGGGAGATCATGCGATGAGTGCAGCACCCAACACAATCTTTTCTCCGGAGCTCGCGGCGCGCTTCGACAAACTTGTGACCCTCTACCCGGCACGCCGCTCCGCGCTCATCCCCATGCTGCTCTACGCGCAGGATGAGATCGGCGCCGTCACCGACGCAGCCATCACGGAAATCGCCGAGCGCATCGGCATCACCGAGCTCGACGTGCGCAACGTCATCAGCTACTACTCGCTGCTGCACACCAAACCGCACGGCAAATATCACGTGCAGGTCTGCACCAATATCTCCTGCATGCTGCGCGGCGGCAACGAGATGCTCGCCCACTGTAAGAATCGTCTCGGCATCGAGAACAAGCAGACCACCCCCGACGGCCTCTTCTCACTCGAAGAAGTCGAATGCATCGGCGCCTGCTGCTGGGCGCCTGCGGTGCAGGTCAACTACGACTTCCACGACAACCTGACCAACGACAAGATGGACGCCGTGCTCGAAAGCGCTACCGGCAGAAAGCGAGCAAGAGCTACATGCCCGAGCTCGTCTCCTCTCCCGAAGAAGTGAAAGTCATCTCCCGCCGCTGGGGCCAGGGCGCGGCCGATATCGATAAGTACATCGCGCTCGGCGGCTATTCGGCGCTTCGCAAGTGCCTGGAGAACGGCCCGGAGTGGGTCATCAACGAGATGAAAGCCTCCGGTCTGCGCGGACGCGGCGGTGCAGGCTTCCCCACCGGCATGAAATGGTCCTTCGTGCCCAAGCAGAGTCAGAAGCCAAAGTACGTTCTGGTCAACGGCGATGAGAGCGAGCCCGGAACCTGCAAGGATCACCTGATCTTCCGCGAAGATCCCCACTCTGTCATCGAAGGCACCATGATCGCCGGCCTCGCCATCGGTTCGAAGATGGGCTTCATCTACCTGCGTGGCGAGTACCGCTACCTCCTCCAGATCATGGAGCGCGCGCTGGCGCAGTGCTATGAGCGCGGCATCCTCGGCAAAAACATCTTTGGCAAAGGCTTCGATTTCGACGCCATCTCGCACACCGGCGCCGGCGCATACGAAGTTGGTGAAGAGTCGGCCTTGATGGAATCGCTCGAAGGCAAGCGCGGCGTACCGCGCATCAAGCCGCCCTTCCCCGCTGTGGTCGGTCTGTACGGCGGCCCGACGGTCATCAACAACGCGGAGACCATCGCCAGTGTCCCCTACATCATCGAGATGGGCGGCGCCGACTACGCAAAGATCGGCACCGAGCGCAATGGCGGCACGCGTCTCTTCAGCATCAGCGGCCACGTCAACCGCCCCGGCGTCTATGAGCTGCCCATGGGCTATAACCTCAAGAAGATGATCTACGAGGTTGCCGGCGGCATCCCCAACGGCAAAGCGCTCAAGGCCGTCGTGCCCGGCGGCGCATCGTGCCCCATTCTCCGCGCAGACGAGATCGATGTCGGCATGGACTTCGACCAGATGGGCAAAGCCGGCACCATGCTCGGCTCCGCAGGCGTCGTAGTCCTCGACGAAACCGTTTCGATCGTTGAATTTGCCCTAAGAACCATAAAGTTCTACCAGCACGAAAGCTGCGGCTGGTGCATCCCCTGCCGCGAGGGCACCGACTGGCTGAAAAAGACGATGACCCGCTTCTACGAGGGCTACGGCACCACGCAGGACATCGACAACATGCGCTACCTCGCCGAGAACATGCTGGGCCGCACCTTCTGCCCGCTCGGCGACGCCGCGGCCATGCCGATGATCGGGTTCTTCAAGAAATTCCGCGATGAGTTTGAGGCATACATCAAGGCGAATCCGGCAGCGCCGGAAACGCAGGCGTTGGTGGAGCTGGTTGGCGCCTAGCAGCACGCGAAAGAGAGTTCATGGCTGACGTAAATTTCACCGTCGACGGCAAAAAGCTCACCGCCCCCGCAGGCACGCTGCTCATTGAAGCCTGCCGCGCCGCGGGCGTCGAGATCCCGGCCTTCTGCTATTACCCCGGTCTCTCGCTTCAGGCAGCCTGCCGCATGTGCCTGGTGCGCATTGAGAAAATGCCCAAGCTGCAGACCGCCTGCACCACGCCCGTTGCCGAGGGCATGGTCGTTCAGAGCGAAACACCGGAGATCGCACAGGCGCGCAAGGCCACCATCGAATTGCTGCTCGGCAACCACCCCCTCGACTGCCCCGTCTGCGACGCGGGCGGCGAATGCGAGTTGCAGGATATGACCTTCAAGTACGGTGCGGCGACCTCGCAATATGTCGAGATCAAGCAGCATCGCGAGGAGCAGCAGTGGTCCCCCGTCGTCTTCTTCGACCGGCCCCGCTGCATACTCTGCTATCGCTGCGTTCGCGTATGCGGCGAGGGCATGGATGTCTGGGCCCTCGGCGTACAGGGCCGCGGCGTTTCCAGCGTGATCGCACCCAACCGCCAGGACCATCTCGACTGCGAAGAGTGCGGCATGTGCATCGATGCCTGCCCCGTCGGCGCGCTCACCTCCGGTACCTACCGATACAAGACCCGCCCATGGGAGATGAATCACGTCGCCACCGTCTGCACCCACTGCGGTGACGGATGCAAGACCACCCTCGGTCTGCGGCGCGCCGATGAGGGCATGGAGATCGTGCGCGGCGACAACCGCGACAAGAGCGGCATCAACGAGGATTTCCTCTGCATCAAGGGTCGCTACGCCTTCGACTTCGCGAACCATCCCGACCGCCTCACCAAGCCGCTCATCCGGCAAACCGATGGCAGCTTCGCCACCGCAACCTGGGAGCAGGCGCTCAGCCACGCCGCTTCGAAGCTGAAAGAGATTCGCGACACGAAGGGTCCTGGCTCAATCGGGGTCATCGGCTCCAATCGCACCACCAACGAAGAAAACTACATCCTGCAGAAGTTCGCGCGCACCGTGCTGGGCACCAACAACATCGACCACCACCGCACCGCCGACTACGTCAGCTTCGTCCGCGCGCTGTCGGGTCACAGCGATCGTGCCGCATCTCTGCGCGATGCCTCAACCGCTCCCGCCATCCTCGTGCTCGGCAACGATCCCACGGAACAGCATCCCGCGCTCGCTTGGGCGCTGCGCACCAATGTGCGGCTGAACGCGGCCAAGCTCTTCGTCGTCAATGCGCATGCAATCAAACTGCGTCGCCAGGCCAAGGCATTCCTCGAGATTCCCGATGGCAGCTATGCCGACGCAGTCCGCTTTCTCGGTTCCAACGACGCCGATTTCAACGGCATCGAAGGCGCAGCCGAGTTCCGCGACGCCCTGCGCGCCGAACAGAAGCTCTTGATCGTCTTCGGCTCGGAGTTCCGCGGTCACGACATCGACGCGCTCGTCTCTTTCGGGCTGTCCTTGCCGGATACACGCTTTGCCTGCCTGGCGGACTACGCCAACTCTCGCGGCGCCGCCGACATGGGCCTGCTGCCGGACATGCTGCCCGGCTATCGCCCCGTCGCCGATCCCGGCCCCTTCGCCGATGAGTACCCCAACCTCTCGCAGACTCCGGGCAAGGACCTGATCCAGATGTTCGACGCCGCCGAGCGCGGCGAGCTGGGCGCGCTCTACGTCGTCGGCTCCAATCCCATCGCGCGCTACAACATCGATCCCGCAACACTCAAAAACACCTTCGTCGTCGTGCAGGAGATGTTCCTCACCGAGACAGCGCAGCTTGCCGACGTCATCCTGCCCGCCGCCAATCTCTACGAAAAGGCCGGCACCGTCACCAATGCCTACGGTGATCTGCAGCTCGTCAAAAAGGCCGCGGATCGCGCCGGCGTGCGCCCCGACCTGGAACTCATCGTCCGCCTCGCCGACCGCATGGGCGCCGATCCCCGTCAGCTCGTTCCCTTCGGCCGCGGCCTCCGTTCCGACTCCGGCCAGTCGCGCGGCGCGCAATCCGGGGAAGCGGATCGCCACGCCATCTGGCTCGCCGCGCGGCAGATTGAGCCCAAGGTCAGCCCCTTCGATCCCTACGCGGTCCTCGATGAAATCGAGCGCCTAGTGCCCGGCTACGACGTCGATCGCATGAACCTGCTGACCGCCAACGACGTCCATACCAAGCTCGTATCCATTCAAAGTGCGCCGGCGCCGCGTCGTGACCTTGTCTTGCCCGCCGACGATGCCCTGTTCACCTCCGGCACGCTCGGCCGCTACAGCGCCAAGCTGCACGAAGTTCACGAAGCGCACCGCGCGCCCGCGGAGACCGCAGCCGATTAACTTGCAACACTGGCAGTAACGATTTTTAGAAAGAGAGCCCCGTGAGTCCGCTGCTGACATATGTGCTGTTGAGCATCGCCAAGATCATCGTCGTGCTGATCGTCCTGCTCACCTGCGTTGCCTATACCGTTCTGCTGGAGCGCAAAGTAGTCGGTCGCATTCAGAACCGCTTCGGCCCCAATCGCGTCGGGCCCTTCGGACTGCTGCAGCCGCTCGCCGACGGTCTCAAGCTCTTCCTCAAGGAAGACATCATGCCGGAATCGGTCTACCGGCCGCTCTATATCCTCGCGCCGGTCATCGCGCTTGGCTGCGCGCTCATCTCCATCGCCGTGGTGCCCTTCGGCGCTGACATTCCGATCCACGTCAACGGCGTCCGCTTTGACCTCTTCCAGATCTCCGACATCAACATCGGTCTCCTGGTCATCCTCGGCGTCACCTCCATCGGTGTCTACGGCATCGCCCTCTCCGGCTGGTCCTCGAACAACAAATATTCGCTGCTCGGCGCCCTGCGCTCCAGCGCCCAGATGGTCAGCTACGAGCTCGCGCTCGGCCTCTCGCTCATCGGCGTCATTCTTCGCGCCGGCTCCTTCCGCCTGCGCGACATCGTGAACGTCCAGTCCACGCACGGCATCCTTTCCTGGAACGTCTTTGGCGGATGGCAGATCGTCGCCTTTTTCATCTACCTGATCTCCGCCTATGCCGAGACCAACCGCGCGCCTTTTGATCTGGTCGAAGCGGAAAGCGAGCTCACCGGCGGCTACCACACCGAGTACAGCTCCATGAAGTTCGCCATGTTCTTCATGGCCGAATACGCCAACATGATCACGGTCGGCTGCGTGGCCACGCTGCTCTTTTTCGGTGGATGGTCGAGCCCCTTCGGCAACCTGCTGCCCACGCCGCACAACATCGTGATTCAGGCGCTGCTGCCGCTCTTCTGGTTTGTCCTCAAGGTTTTCTTCTTCGTCTTTCTGTACATCTGGGTGCGCGGCACCACGCCGCGTTTTCGCTATGACCAGTTGATGGGCTTCGGATGGAAATTTCTAGTGCCGCTCGCGATTGCAAACATCGTCGTTGCGGCTTTGATCTACGCCCCATAAGAAGTGTCACGTTGATTTACTATGAAGCTTCCGCTGTCTGTTAGTTCCTCCTGCTGGTAAAACGGCTTTCGGCATGTATCTAACTATCTTCTTCATCTTCGGAGCATTGTGCATCGCCGGCGCGCTGAATCTGCTGCTGCAGCGCCACCCCATCAATAGCGCGCTCTCGCTGATCGTCGTCCTGAGCTCGCTCGCGGTACTCTACCTGCTGCTCGGCGCGGAGTTCCTCGCCGCCGCGCAGGTCATCGTCTACTCCGGCGCCATCATGGTGCTCTTCACCTTCGTCATCATGCTGCTGAACGCCGGCGAAGAAGAGCGCACGCGCGGCAGCCGGGCTGCGTATCTGGTCGGCTTTCCCGGCGTCGCAGCGCTGCTCGGTCTGCTCACCTATATCTTTCTCTCCGTCCGCACGCCGCTCGGCAATGCGCAGCTCGGGGGCGATACCCTGGTCACCACCGCCGACCTTGGCCGCGTGCTCTTTCGCGATCTCCTGCTTCCCTTTGAAGTCACCTCGGTCCTCATCCTGGTCGCTATCCTCGGCGCTGTCGCGCTGGCGCGGAAGGAGTCCTGACGTGGTTGTCCCTATCGCCTACTATCTCGTCCTCAGCGCCATCCTCTTCTCGATCGGCGTTGCCGCCTTCCTCATCAAGCGCAACATCGTCACCGTCTTCATGTCCATCGAGCTGATGCTCAACGCCGTCAACCTCACCTTCGTCGCCTTCGCGCACCAGTGGCATCAGGTCAGCGGGCAGATCTTCGTCTTCTTCGTCATGGTGGTGGCCGCGGCTGAGGCCGCCGTAGGCTTGGCCATCATCATCGCGATCTTCCGCACCCGGAACACGCTCAACGTGGACCAGGTGAACCTGATGAAACTATGAACGACGGCCTTCATCTGTGGCTTATCCCGGTCCTGCCTCTGGTCGGCTTTTTGCTGAACGGGCTCCTGGGCAATCGCCTGCCGAAAGCGCTCGTATCCACCATCGCGCTTGTCTTCACCGCGGCGCCGCTTCTCATGGTCCTCCGCGTCTATGACAGCTTCTCGGCGCTCTCGCTTCCCTACATCGAGCGCCATTCCGCCTGGATCGCCACCTCCACCTTCCATGCGGACTTCGCCTTTGCGCTCGATCAGCTCACGCTGGTCATGCTGCTGGTCGTCACCGGTGTCGGCTTCCTCATCCACATTTATTCGGTCGGCTACATGGCGCACGAGGAAGGCTATTGGCGCTTCTTCGCCTACCTCAACCTCTTCATGTTCTTCATGCTCACGCTGGTGCTGGCGGAAAACTTCCTGCTCATGTTCGTGGGCTGGGAGGGCGTCGGCCTCGCCTCCTATCTGCTGATCGGCTTCTATTTCAAGAAGCGCTCCGCGGCCAGCGCCGGCATCAAGGCATTTGTCGTCAACCGCATCGGCGACTTCGGCTTCCTGCTGGCCATGTTCCTGCTCATCATCCACTTCGGCACGCTCAGCTTCAGCGAAGTGGCCAGCCAGATCGCACAGCATCCGGAATGGCAAAGCGGCTTCCTCACCGCCATCGCGCTCCTGCTCGTCCTTGGCGCCACCGGCAAGTCCGCGCAGATTCCCCTCTACGTCTGGCTGCCAGACGCCATGGAAGGCCCCACGCCGGTCTCCGCGCTCATCCACGCGGCCACCATGGTCACGGCCGGCATCTACATGGTGGTTCGCACCCACGCCATCTTCGACCGCGCGCCGCTCGCGCTTACCGTCGTCGCAATCATCGGCGCAGCCACGGCCTTCTTTGCCGCGACCGTTGGCATTCTTCAGACCGACATCAAGCGCGTCCTCGCCTACTCCACCATCTCGCAGCTTGGCTACATGTTCCTGGCCTGTGGTGCTGCGGCCTACTCCGCCGCCATCTTCCATCTGGTCACGCATGCCTTCTTCAAAGCGCTGCTCTTCCTCGCCGCAGGCTCGGTCATCCACGCCGTCAGCGGCGAGCAGGACATGCGCGTCATGGGCGGCCTGCGCAAATACATCCCGGTCACCTTCTGGACCATGACCATGGCCGTCTTCGCCATCTCCGGCTTTCCGCCCTTCTCCGGCTTCTTCTCGAAGGACGAAATTCTTGCAGAAGTTTTCCGCTCGCCGAATGGTGGTCACGTGCTATGGGCCGTTGGACTCATCACCGCCGGCATCACGTCCTTCTACATGTTCCGCCTCTGGTACTTGACCTTTTTCGGCCATCTGCGGCTGCATACCGCCCAGCACGAAGCTCTCCCGGTCGCACTGAACGACGATGTGCTCGCCACCGGGCAGCCCACCAACGGCCATCACGGCCACGCCCACCCGCATGCGCATGCCATCCACGAGAGTCCCAATTCAATGCTCGTTCCTCTCGTGCTGCTCGCCATCCTCTCCGTCGCCGGCGGCTGGATCGGCATCCCGCACTCGCTCGGCGGCGGCGATCGCTTCGGCCGTTTCCTCGATCCGGTGACGCGTGGCGTCGGAGCGCCGGCATCCTTCGAGCAGGTGTCGATCGCCATGCGCACCGGCGCACCGATTCCAACCACTGAGGCTCCTCCCCGACCGGAAGACCCACAAACCGAGCGCATGCTCACTGGCTTCTCCGTCCTGGCCGCGATAATCGGCTGGCTGCTCGCCGACACCCTCTACCGCCGCAAGCCGGAGCTCCCCGCGAAGATCGCCGCACACTCGCGCGCTCTTTACCGGCTGGTCGCAAACAAATATTGGATCGATGAGATCTACGGCTTTCTCATCATCAAGCCGCTGCTCGTCATTTCCCGCTACATCCTCTGGGGCGGATTCGATCGCGGCGTCATCGGCGGCGGCAATCGCGTGCTTGCCGGCAGCGCGCAGGGCGCGGGCGCTGTGCTGCGCCGCATCCAATCCGGAAACATCCGCTCCTACGCGGGCTGGCTCGCCATCGGCGCCGCCATTATCTTGCTGCTCTCCTTGTTCGGTTTCGGAGCGCATCTGCACATGGGGGTCCGCTAGTCATGCCCTCTATCGATCACTCCATCCTCACCTGGATTCTCCTGTTGCCGGCCTTCGGCGCGCTTGTCGCCGCGCTGCTGCCCGAGCGCGGCAAACTCATTCAGAGCTGGGCGCTGCTTGTCGCGCTGGCCACCTTCGTGCTCACGCTGCACCTGCCCACGCACTTCGATTACAACCACACCGGCTTCCAGTTTGAGATCAACCGCCTCTGGATCATCTCGCCGCCTATCCACTACCACCTCGGCGTCGATGGCCTCTCCGTCTGGCTCGTTGTGCTCACCGGCTTCCTCGCGCCCATCGGCGTGCTCGCCTCCTGGCGCGCCATCGACACCCGGGTCAAAGAGTTCTACTCGCTCTTCCTGCTGCAGCAGACCGCGATGCTTGGCGTCTTTCTCGCGCTCGACCTCATGGTCTACTACGCTTTCTGGGAGCTCACGCTCGTGCCCATGGCCATCCTCATCGCCATGTTCGGACGCGAGCCAGGCAGCCGCAACAGCTCGCGCGCTGCGATCAAGTTCTTCCTCTACACATTCATTCCCTCTGCACTTTTTCTTGTCGGCATCCTCGCGCTCTACGCGCGCACCGGCACCTTCGACTACATCGAGCTCAAGACCGCGCTCGCCCAGAACCATTCGCTCTTCTCGCCCGGCGCCATGTGGGTCATCTCGCTTTCCTTCCTGGTCGCATTTGCCGTGAAGGTCCCGGTCTTCCCGCTGCACGGCTGGCTCGGCGATGTCTTCAGCGAAGCCCCCACCGCCATGGCGATGATCGTGGCCGGCAAGCTCGGACTCTACTCGCTCATCCGCTTCCATCTCGGTCTCTTCCCCTTCGAATCGCACCGCGTCGCACACTGGATGATCCTGCTCGCTGTCGTCGGCATCCTCTATGGCGCGCTCGTCGCGCTGGTGCAGAACGATCTCAAGCGCCTGCTCGCCTTTGGCACCATCTCCAGCCTGAGTTTCTGCACGCTCGGCATCTACACCTTCGCCATCAACGGCCTCGACGGCGCCGTATTCCACGTCCTCAGCGAATCGATCACCGGCGGAGCGCTGCTCGTCCTGCTCGGCGTGATGTACGAGCGCTACGGCACCTATGAGATCGAGCGCTACGGCGGTCTCGCCGCGCGCACGCCCCGCCTGGCCACGCTCTTCGTCCTGACCACGCTCGCGCTCATCGGCCTGCCCATTCTCAACGGCTTCGTTGGCGAGTTCCTCACGCTGTCCAGCGGCTTCGCCACCAGCCACGTCTGGGGCGCGCTCGGCACCGTCGGCGTCATCCTCAGCGCGGCCTACATGCTCTGGATGGTGCAGCGCGTCTTCTACGGACCCGAATCGGCGCTGGTCCATCGCTCGCCCGCGCACGATCTCGCTGCGCGCGAGCATCTCGCGCTCTGGCCCATGGCCATCCTCATGGTCGTCATGGGCGTCTTCTCTCCCTACTGGATACGCGCCATCGATCGCGGTGTGCACGCGTTGAGCAACACACCCGCCGCAACTCATCCGGCCGCGGCCTTATCCGGTCGATCGCACGACGGGGAGGTCGAATAGATGCAGCTCGCGCGTATCCTTCCCGAAGTCATCCTCACCATCGCCGGCGTCCTCGTCATGCTGGTCGATCCGCTCTTGCCGCGCACCGCCAACCGCAAATCTGTCGGCTGGTTCAGCGTGCTCGCCATGGTCGCCGCCTTCGCCGCCAGCGCATGGCAGCTTCATCTCGCCGCCCGGCACCGCCTACTTCGGCGTCGTGCAGACCGATGCCTTCAGCGTCTTCTTCCATCTCGCTATCTGCGGTACGGTTCTTGTCGCCCTGCTCGCCGCGATCGATTCAGTAGCATCGAACACCCACGACATGGGCGAGTTCTTCGCGCTCATCCTCTTCGGCACCGTCGGTATGCTGCTCATGACCTCGGCGGTCGAGCTGCTGCTGGTCTTCATCGGTCTTGAGATCTCGTCCATCTCCACCTACATCCTGGCCGGCTTCCGCAAGCGCAGCGGCAAGAGCCCCGAAGCCGCCATCAAATACTTCCTGCTCGGGTCCTTTGCCACGGCATTCTTCCTCTACGGCATCGCGCTCACCTTCGGCGCTACCGGCACCACGCGCATCGCGGCCATCGCCGCCGCGCTTCCCCACTCCGCGACTCCCACCCTCGCCTGGACTGCCGTTGGCCTCATCCTCGTCGGGCTCGGCTTCAAAGTCTCAGCCGCGCCCTTTCACGTATGGACGCCCGATGTTTATGAGGGCGCACCCTCGCCCGTCGTCGCGCTCATGTCCACCGCGCCCAAGGCCGCTGCCTTCGCGGTCCTGCTGCGCATCTTCTACGGCGCTTATCCCTCCATCCAGCAGCACTGGTGGGGCCTCTTCTGGATTCTCGCCGCCGTCTCCATGACCCTCGGCAATCTGGCTGCGCTGCGCCAGCAGAGCGTCAAGCGCATGCTCGCCTATTCCTCCATCGCGCATGCCGGCTACCTGCTGGTCGCCTTCACCGCCTTCTCGCCTGCCGGCGTCGCAGCAGCGGCCTTCTACGCGCTCTGCTATGTCGCCATGAACGTCGGCATCTTCGCCGTCATTAGCCACGTCGGTGGGTACGACGACCATCTCTGGTCCATCACCGACTACCGCGGCCTCGGGTACCGCTCGCCTGTCCTCGCGGGCGCCATGGCCTTCTTCCTGCTCTCGCTCATCGGCATTCCCTTCACCGGCGGCTTCTTCGCCAAGTTCTATGTCTTTTCCGCCGCGCTGCAGAGTGGCATGTTCGCGCTCGCCATCATCGGGCTCGTCAACAGCGGCATCGCCGCCTTCTACTACCTGCGCTTGCTGGTCGCGCTTTACTCAAAGCCCGCCGAAGGCTCGCCGGTTTTGTCCGTCCCGCGCATGTCGCTGACGCTCGGCTTCGCCATCCTGCTTGCCGCCTCGGCCACCCTGCTGCTCGGCATCGTGCCGCGTAGCTCGCTCGATCTCGCGCAGCGCGGCGCAGCCACCTTCTTTACGCCGCCGCTCCCATCCCAGGCCGCGACGCCATCTACACCGCAGAAGGACCAGTAAGAGTTAAGAACCCGATCAGCTAAGAGCGGTTAGCAGCACACGGGTGCCCCATCCTGCGCGCAGCGTATGGATGGGCGCAATCCTCCGCAGCGAAGCGACCTCCGATCACTCGCTCTTCAAGCGCAAGTCCCGCTGCTCAAAGATCCTCACTGCCGCTTCAAACAGCGCGCCGCTCAGCAGCACGGCCTCGAGCAGGCCCGCACCGAAGACCAGGCGGGTATGCTCCGCAACCGGTCCGCTCAACAGAATCTGCAGCAACCGCGTCTGCGCAATCTGCCAGCCCGGCGGCAACAGCAACGGCAGGCTGAGCACAGTCAGGCTCAGGATGCCGGCAATCACCCCCGGCAGCACCAGTGACCCCAGCACAGCCAGCGATGCCATCGTCATACTCAGCAGCAGCAGCGCGCCCAGCGTCTGCCACAGCGTCACCGCTGCCGCGCCCAGCACAGGCCCGGTCAGTGCCAGGTCGAGCACATAAGCCACCAGCGGCAGAAACGCCGCCAGCCATAGCGCGCCCAGATACTGCCGTCGGCTCACCGCGCGCGACAGCACCAGCACAATCCGCCGCGACCGCTGCTCATTGCCCAGCAGCGCTCCGCCGGTAAACGCGACCAGCGCCAGACCGTATAGGCTCTGCTGCGCCAGCGCAGCTTCCACATCTTCCGGCGCAGGATGCAGCCCGCCCGTCAGCATCACCGCCGCCATGCCCCACGGCCACAGCACCAGCAGCAGCCACAGCCAGCGATTCGCCCACAGCAGCCGCCACGCAATCCACAGGCTTTTCATGCGCCGGCCGCCTCGCTGCCTGTCCATTCCAGAAACAGTTCGGTCAGGTCGCCGCGCACCGGCGTCACGCTAACCAATGCGGCGCCGCGCGCCCACGCCGCTTCAAGAAAGCGCCGTGTCTCCGTCGACGCAACCCGCCACACGCCGGGCGCGCTCTCCACGCCCCACTGCGCAAGGAACCCCGCATCCGGCGCAAAGGACGTCAGCGCAATCTCCATCTGCTCGGTCGCTGCCAGCAGCTCGTTCAGCCGCCCATAGCGCAGCAGCCGTCCTTCGTGCAAAAAGGCGATCCGATCGCTCACCAGCGCGACCTCGCCCAGCTGGTGCGAGCTCAGCACGATCGCCGCGCCCTCGGCGCGCAGTTCCCTTAGCAGCGTGCGTATATCCAGCACGCC
The DNA here is from genome assembly GCA_963758545.1 of uncultured Acidobacteriaceae bacterium. Taxonomy (GTDB): domain Bacteria; phylum Acidobacteriota; class Terriglobia; order Terriglobales; family Acidobacteriaceae; genus KBS-83. The sequence continues at coordinate 108,784 of CAVWVY010000005.1, forward strand.
CTGCGGATCGAGCGCCGACGCCGGCTCATCCAGGATCAGCACCTTCGGCTTATGCACCAGCGCCAGCGCCAACGCCAGCCGCTGCTGCATGCCGCGCGAGAAGCGCCGCACATCGCGCTTCCATTCCTTTAGGCCGACACGCTCCAGCACGTGCTCGAGCGTGTCGCGCGTGACCGCGGCATCGTTCAATCGCGCGGCGAAGCCGAGCGCATCGAAAGCATTGCCCGCAAAGAACACCGGGGAGTCCGGCACAAATCCCAACTGCCGCCGTGCCGCAGCATCCCCGAATCGATGCCCCATCAGCGACCCGCTGCCGGAGGTGGCCAGCAGGAACCCGGCCGCAATCTGCATCGCGGTTGTTTTGCCTGCTCCGTTCGGTCCTACCAGGCCCAGAATCTCGCCCGGCTCCGCCATGAAGCTCACATCTTCGAGCGCCCGCGTCTTGCCGAAGTATTTCGTGATGCGGTCAAAGACCAGCGCCGATGACATAGCAGCATCGTAACCAATCTTCACCGCGGCGCATTCCAGCGGTCATAAATATTCGTCACTTGATTCGTGACCTATCTCTATCTCCGCTCCAAATGCATCTAAAAAATGTTCCACGAGCGCACTATCTCGCAGTCTGTGCAGATGTGTCGCCATCCGCGGCCCCACGGATTGGATCCAAGGCGTCGGAACTGGCCGTGCCCTTGGGTATACTGAAGGGATGCTGTGAACCTGATGCAGCGATAATAGGCACCGTATGACGATGCATTCCACAACCGCTACAGTGAAGTCCGAACATTCAGGCCGGGCCAAGGTTTCCGTTGCTATAACTAGCTTGGCGGCACTGCTTATCTGCGGTGCAGCCGTCCTCTTTACCCAGGATGGATTCGACCGCGCAGTCACCGTTGGATTGAACCATCTCAATCACGTCTCTTTCTTGTTTGACGCGGTATGTCATGGCATTTCGGAAAACACAACCTCTTCGGGGCTGATCTTTGTCGCGCTCCTGTGGTATTGCTGGTTTTCCTCTCCCGATCTTCGCAGCCGTCATAACACGCTGTTCGGCACGGTCGCTTCGGCAGTAGCTAGCCTGCTCAGTCGCATGACCCAGCTCATGTTTCCGAACCGCGCCCGCCCATTTCAGGATCCTTCTTTACACCTCACTCTTCCCTTCACCGTCCAGCCGGATTCGCTCCGCCACGTCGCGTCCTCGTTTCCCAGCGATCATGCCGCGCTCTACTTCGCTTTAGCGGCCACCATATATTCGGTGAATCGTAAGGTCGGATACTACGCCGTTGCATTAGCTGTTTTGCTAAGTGGCATTCGCATGTATCTGGGTTTTCACTATTTCACCGACACACTCGGGGGAGCAGGTCTTGGAGTGTTGTGTGTCTGTCTCATGCAAAGCCTCAAGGCCACCAGACGCACCACTGCTATGTGCCAGACACCGAGTCCCGCCTTTTATGCTGTAGCGTTTTGCGTGACCTACACCATCGCGACGATGTTTGCCGATGTGCGTGTGATCGCTTCGCAGGTAGCTCATCTCCTGCGGCACTGACAGAATTGTGGAAAGCCGGATCGAAGAGCACTCCGCCATCTCCGGCCTATCTCCATCAGCCACACTGGGATGTATCTGAAAAATTCCGAACTCCATTCCTGGTACCGCCGGCATGGCCGAATGATTGGACGGAAAAAGCAAAAGCCCCCGATCTGGTTGCGCTACCCAGACCCGGGGGCATTGCTTGCGAACTGCAAAGGTTAGTGTGCCTGCACCTTCACGAAAATAATGACCAGCGTGAACAGCGACAGCGACTCGATGAACGCCAGGCCAAGCGTCAGCAGCAGTAGGATGCCCGGCCGTGCTCCTGGATTGCGTGCCAGCGCCTCCGTAGCGGAAGCCGTTGCGCGGCCCTGGCCCAGGCCGCAAAGGCCGGCCGCCAGGCCCATGCCGATACCGGCAGCAATCGAGGTGAGGCCGATGGCCATGGCCGTTGCCGCCGCCCGCGTCCTGTGCGAATGCCGGAGCGGCCAGGAACAGCACGCTCAGCGTGGTGAAGAGGATTTGCAGTTTCCGCATTGTGTTTCTCCGTAGCTCCCTGGAATGTACCGTCAGTGGGTGGTTGATGCTCACCGTGCTGGCACCCTCACGCTCACGGCCGATGCAGGCGGGGCGGAAGCGGTTCCCGGCCTGAAATGTCGATGCGGCCGCGCGCTGCGCAGGCGGCCGGTAAACTCTAGTGCTCGTGCGCCGTCGCCTGCGCCAGATAGATCATCGCCAGCAGCATGAAGACAAAAGCCTGGATGACCGACACACCTAGGTGCAACCCCAGAAATACCGTGGGCAGCGCCAGCGGAACCAGCGAGAAGAAGACCAGCGTCACCATGTCGCCGGCAAACATGTTCGCGTAAAGACGGACGGTGAGCGAAAGAATACGCGCGAGATGCGAGATGATCTCGATCGGCAGCATCAGCCAGGAGATCCACCAGATTGGCCCGATGAACTGCTTGACGTAGCCGGGCCCGTTCTCGCGGATGCCCTGGTACTGGTAGTACAGGAAGGTCAGCGTCGCGACGCCCAGCGGCACCCACGGCTTCGCCGTCGGCGAAATAAAGCCGGGCAGCAGCCCGAGCAGATTGCTCAGCAGGATGAAGATGAAGACGATCGTGACGTATGGCACATACCGTTCAAAGCCATGGCCGATGATCGATTCCGCCTGGTCGCTCACAAACGCCGTGCAGCATCTCCGCAATGTGCTGTGCCGGCCCCGGCTTGTCTACGCTCAGCGTCGCCCGCACCACGACAAAGAACAGAAGCAGCACCAGGAAGACCACAATCTCCATCGCCAGCGTATTGTCGATGGGCCGCTTGCGCGATATTTGGGGTGCAGATGCAACATCGCCAGCACGGCATTGGCCACGCCGGCAAAGTAGTGGTTCAGAAAGGCTGTGAATGGGAGCTGTACTGGCATGGCGGTGTCGTAAACGGTTCTCGAAAGCCTTTAAAGGTGTTTAAGAAAATCCCTGCAAAAATCTCGCTTGATTCCTAGAGTGTCCAGGCGCGCAGCAGTCGAATCGACTCAATCGTCAGCGCCACCACGGCCAGCCCCAGGCCCGCGCAAAGCGCGTATACCGAGCCTTCCAAACTCCTAAGGCTAACATACAGAACGACTCCGGCGAGGATGAGCCGCAGGAAAAACCACACCAGCACCCCGGCCACCGGCTTGCCCTGCCGTCCCTCGTTGAACCGGCTCAAAACCGCCAGCATCAGCCGCTGCGACTCATAAAGCCCCGTCGCCGCAATCGCCGCACCGACCAGAAACAACACCGCCGACTGCCACCCGGCCGCCAGCCATGTCACTCCGGTCCCAGGACGCCCAGAACCGCCACCCAGCCAGCGCGCGCGTCAGGGTCGCCTTCAGATCGCGCTCGGTAAAGTCGGTAAATGTCGATGCGCCGGGTTCAGTCATAAGGTTGCGGGGACATCGCGAGTTATTCCTTTGCCTGCGCCAGCACCACGCGGAAGATCTGCACAAAGCCGGCTGCCGCGCCCAGGATCAGACCCGAAATATAGATCCAGTGCTGATGCAGCCACTTGTCCAGCCCGGCGCCAATCAGCCAGCCGACCACCGTCGCGATCGGCAGCATCAGCGCCAACTGGATCAGGCTCTCCACCTGCACCAGCGATCTCATTGTGTCGCTCTGTTTGGTGTCGCTTTGTTTCGGCCGCGAACTCTCAGCGGCCTGCTCGTTCTCGCTGTCATTCGCCATCGTGCTTCCGGTTCCTGCGTTGTTATACATCATCCCGGCCACGCCTTACCTGCTCGTTATACTGGCCTTTCTACTCATCATTCGCAATACCCGGAAGGAACCAGAGTGTTCGAGTCAGAGTTCGAGCGCAGCCTCTTTGCGCTGCGGCAGGAAAAGCTGCAACAGATCGCCGCGCTGGGCCACGCCGTCTATCCCAATCACTACCGCACCACGCACGAGATTCCCGCGCTGCGCGCAAGCTACGACGGTTGGACCGCCGAACAGTTCGATCCCGAGCACGGCGGCGAACGCATCCAGGTCTCCATCGCCGGCCGCATCATGGCCATCCGCGCCCAGGGCAAGGCCGGCTTTGCCCAGTTGCAGCAAGGCGGCGAGCGGATGCAGATCTACGTGCGCCTCGACGCCGTAGGCGAGCAGGCCTTCCAGCTCTACAAGCTGCTCGATCTCGGCGATCACATCGGCGTCACCGGCTATCTCTTCCGCACCCGCACCGGCGAGCTCACAGTCCACGTCGACACCATCACCTTCCTCACCAAGTCCATGCTCGCGCTGCCGGAGAAGTACCACGGCCTCGCCGACGTGGAGCTGCGCTATCGCCAGCGCTATCTCGATCTCTTTACCGATCGAGGAGAGTTTGAAGAGATTCCCGGCGCGGAAGGCGAGCCTGCGAAACAAGGCAGGCAGACGCGCCAGCCCTCACGCGATGTATTTATCAAGCGCGCGAAGGTGCTGAAAGCCTTGCGCAACTTCTTTGATTCGCGCGGCTACATCGAGGTTGAAACGCCGATGATGCAGCCCATCGCCGGTGGCGCCATGGCCCGGCCGTTTACCACCCATCACAACGCGCTCGACATCCCGCTCTTCCTGCGCATCGCGCCGGAGCTCTATCTCAAGCGCCTGGTCGTCGGCGGATTCGATCGTGTGTACGAGATAAACAGGAATTTCCGCAACGAAGGCGTCTCCACCCAGCACAATCCCGAGTTCACCATGCTCGAGTTCTATCAGGCCTACGCGAACTACCACGACCTGATGGACCTGACCGAAGAGCTGGTGAAGTTCGTCGCCATGGAAGTGAACGGTTCACTCACCACCGAATTCAACGGCACGACGATTGATTTGTCACAGTGGAAGCGCTATTCTATGCGCGAAGCCATCGCCGCCTTCTGGCCGCAAAATGCCGGAGCGCCTCCAGTGCTCGGCCGACTTCGCGACCGAGTCGACTGTTCGTGAGCTGATCAATCGGGTGCGTGCGGCTGGCGTACATGTATCGCTGGAGCCGGGAGAACCCACCGGCAAAACCATCGCTGGTATTTTCGAGGCGATTGCCGAAGAACACCTCATCCAGCCAACCATCATCTACGACTTCCCGCTAGCCGTCTCCCCGCTCTCCAAGGTCAAGCCCGACGAGCCCGACTGGGTCGAGCGCTTCGAGTTCTATATCGGGGGCTTTGAGCTGGGCAACGCCTTCAGCGAGCTCAACGATCCCGTCGATCAGGAACGGCGCTTCCACCAGCAAACCGCCGAGCGCGAGCGCGGCGATGAGGAAGCGCACCAGCCGGATGAAGACTACGTGCGGGCGTTAGCCTACGGCTTGCCGCCAACCGCCGGCGAAGGAATCGGCATCGACCGCCTCACCATGATCCTCACCGGCGCGCGATCCATCCGCGACGTCATCCTCTTCCCCCTGATGCGGCCGCTGCAGGGCGACGCTGCTCAGGAAGAAAAGGAGAACTAAACGCACAAAGGTCGCCCACATCTGCAAACGTGAGCGACCAAAGCGAGCGAACCGAAGCTAGCCGCGCCGAAGGGCCGTTGGCCCGACGGCAAGTCCCGCCGCAGGCGCGTTGCCCGGACGGCAAGTCTTACTTCGGCTTCTGGGCCCGCTTTACCAGCGTGGCCAGCGTCACTTTATCCAACTCGTTCTCGAAAGCACGGTGGCAGTCACGATAGGCTTTGGCGATGGCGGCATGAATCTTCGAAGCTACAGCCCCGCTCGACTTCGGAAGATTCAGTTTGCTGCTTGAATCGAGAGCGCGATGCACTTCGGCCAGCGTGATCGACTTCGCCGGACGAGTCAGCTTCGATCCTCCTGAGGGCCCCTTTTGACTCACGATAAGATCGGCCTGCTGCAGAGAGGACAGAATTCTGCGAATCACAACAGGGTTGGTGTGAAGTACCTCAGCAAGGTCGGCGGAAGTCTTCAACGCGTCATTCTGCGAGAGAAGGACGAGAATATGGACACCGGTCACGAAGCGTGTGTTGGCTGCCATAAGCGAAACGCTACCATAAAAAAGTCTTCTGTCACTCGTGACGAATCTATCACGTTGGTTTCAAGTCAACACCGAAAGTCATCTGCCACCGTCTCTGCATCAAGTGGCAAACCAGCGCCTCCGGTGCCTGCATCGTAAGCCGTAATAGTTACCAGGAAAGGTACGAATTTTTGTGAAATTGCTCTTCGTCGGGGACGTTTTCGGCAGTCCGGGAAGGCGCGTCGTGCGGGAACACCTGCCCCATCTCATCCGCGAGCGCCAGGTCGATCTCGTCATCGTGAATGCGGAAAACGCTGCCGGCGGCTTCGGCCTCACCCCCTCGCTGGCGGATGATCTCTTTGACCTCGGCGCGCACGTCCTCACTACCGGCAACCACGTCTGGGATAAGCGCGAGATTATCGACTATTTAGGCTCCGTTCCCTCAGAAAGCCACGAACGCCCCCGCCGGGTTGTGCGCCCCGCAAACTACCCCGCAGGCACCCCCGGCCACGGCCTCTATGAGGGCACGCTCCCCTCCGGCGTCCCCTATGCCGTGCTCAACCTGCAGGGCCGCGTCTTCATGCCGGCCATCGACGATCCCTTCCGTACCGCCGACCGCCTCCTCGCCGGCGTCAAGGCCAAGGTCATCCTGGTCGACATCCACGCCGAGGCCACTTCCGAGAAAATGGCACTCGGCTGGTATCTTGATGGACGGGTTACCGCTGTGCTCGGCACGCATACTCATGTGCCTACTGCGGACGAGCGCGTGTTACCAAACGGCACCGCCTACCAGACCGATGTAGGCATGAGCGGCCCCTACGACAGCGTGATCGGTGTGGAGAAAGAGCTCGTCATTCAGAGATTCCTCAACGCCATGCCCGGCAAGTTCGAGCCCGCGCGAGGCGATGCCCGGCTCTGCGCGCTCTGCTCATTGAGTGCGATGCCACCACCGGCCGCGCCACCGCCGTGCAGCGCCTGATGCTCGGAGAATAAAAGTTCTCTTTCAACGCACCGGCAATGCCACCCCATCAACCCGGCCGCAAGGCGCCAGCTTTTCGTCCCGCAGGAAAGAATCGCGCCTGCGAGTTGACCCGGCTCTTCCCAATCGCATCTCTCCTTTGTAGTGCTCGCGGCGCTCACCCCCGAGCCGCGGTTCTAAGGAGATTGTTTCGCATGACGGATTATCGAGTACGCGCAGGCGACATCGAAGAAGACCAGGTAACTTCGTTGATCGAGAGCTACTCGGCTCAACTGCCGTCCAGCTTCTATCTGGTCGCGGCGGGTGCGTCCATCGCCGCTTCTCTCATCGCCAAGCTTCAGGGCAAAAACCACAACGCGCTCTTTTTCGGCCAGTGGGCCGCGCCCTTCCTGCTGCTGGGTATCTATAACAAAATGGTGAAACTGCACGGGTCGGACGCCATCACCGCCAACAACGACTGAGATCCCGCCGCAAAATCAAGTCACTCCTCCTTCCAACGCGTCGCAGACGAATGTTTGCCCGCGTCCTCCACAACAATGGGTGCCCCATCCTAAGCAAAGCGTAGGGTGGGGTAGTTCTCCGAAGTAACAGACCCACAGCTCAACGTGAGCGACCATTGGAGCGAACCGCGGCATCCGCGCCGCAGGCGCAGTCGCCTGGACGGCAAGTCCTTTGCCGGGATGGCAAGTCCTGCTCTATGCTGGCGTTTCTGTGTCTGCCAGCCCTCCAACCGAATCCACTGAATCGGTCCAGACGCCGCTCATGCGGCAGTATTTCGCCGCCAAGGCCCAGCATCCGGACGCCCTGCTGCTTCTTCCGCATGGGCGACTTCTACGAGCTCTTTTACGAAGACGCCAAAACTCGCCGCCCGCGAGCTCGAGATCACCCTCACCGCCCGCGACCGCGAGCGCCAGGTGCCCATGTGCGGCGTCCCCTATCACGCCGTCGAAGGCTACATCGGCCGGCTGCTGCAAAGGGCTACCGCATCGCCATCTGCGAGCAGATGGAAGACCCCAAGCTCACGAAGAAGATCGTCCGCCGCGAAGTCACGCGCGTCCTCTCGCCCGGCACCGCGCTCGATCCCGCGCAGCGCTCGGAGCGCAACAACTATCTCGCCGCGCTCTACACCGCGCCCGCGCAGCGCGGCGATCGAGGAGCGATCGCGTCGGCCTCGCGCTGCTCGATCTCTCCACCGGCGAATTCCGCGCCACCGAGTTCGCCGGCAAATTCGCCGCTGCGCTCTGCGCTCGATGAGCTGGCGCGCCAGCAGCCGGCCGAACTGCTCCTCGCCGCGGAGACGCTCGCTCTTCCCCGCTCTGCCCCGCCGAAACCATCGGCCGCAGCCCTCGATCCCATCCGCACCAAGACGCGCCTCGACGACTGGGCCTTCAGCGCCGACTACGCCATTCCCCTGCTCGAACGCCAGCTCGGCGCTCGCTCGCTCGATGGCTTCGGCCTCGCCGGCCACACCGCCGCCGCCATCGCCGCCGGCGCCGCACTGCACTACGTCCGCTCCACCAAGCCGGCGACCTCTCGCACATCGACGGCCTGCGCTACTACGAGCGCACCGAGCTCTGGAGCTCGACGCCGTCAGCGTGCGCAACCTCGAGCTGGTCGAGCCGCTCTTCTCCGAGCCTCCGCCCGCACCACGCTCTTCCACACCCTCGACTGCTGCCAACGCCCATGGGCAAGCGCCTGCTGCGCGCCACCCTTCTGCGCCCGCTGCTCGATCGCCGCCGCGATCGAAGCCCGCCTCGACGCCGTCGCCGAGCTGCACACCGCATTGCAGCCGCGCGAAGAGCTGCGCCGGCACTCGACGGCGTTCTCGACCTCGAGCGCCTGCTCGGCCGCGTCTCGCTCGACTCCGCCGGTCCGCGCGATGTGCTCGCCCTCGGCGCATCGCTCGCTCGCCTGCCCGCTCGTCGCCGCCGTCTCTCGCGCCCTTGCAGTCAGCGCGCTGGCAGCAATCGCATCAGCGCCTCGACATCCTCGAAGACCTCCACACCGCCATCGCAGCACTCGCTCGTCGCCGAGCCGCCCCTCACCCTCGCCGACGGCGGCGTCATCGCGCCCGGCGTCCACGCCGAGCTCGACGAACTCCGCACGCCTCGCCAGAGCGGACGCCAATCCATCGCCGCCATCGAAGAGCGCGAGCGCCAGCGCACCGGCATCGGATCCTTAAAGGTTCGCTTTAACAATGTCTTCGGCTACTACATCGAGATCACCAAATCCAACCTCAAGGCCGTCCCCGCCGACTACGAGCGCAAACAGACCCTGGTCAACGCCGAGCGCTTCACCACCCCCGAGCTCAAGGACTACGAAACCCGAGTCCTCACCGCGCAGGAGCGCGCCATCGAGATCGAGCGCCGCCTCTTCGCCGAGCTGCGCGCCACCATCCTCGCCGCCGCGCCGCGCATCCGCCGCAGCGCCGCCGTGCGTCGCCGAAATCGACCTGCTCGCCAACTTCGCCCACGTCGCCGCACTGCGCGACTACACCCGTCCCGTCCTCGACCGAAGAGTGCGTCCTCGAAGTTCGCCGCCGCCCGCCATCCCGTCGTCGAACGCCGCATGGAGGAGAACGCCGAGGGCCGCTTCGTCCCCAACGATCTCTATCTCGTCGACCGAAGGCCCCGCCGTCCTGCTGCTCACCGGCCCCAACATGGGCGGCAAATGCACCTATCTCCGCCAGGCCGCGCTGCTCGTCATCATGGCGCAGATGCGGCTCGCTTCGTCCCCGCCGCGCGCATGCGCTTCGGCCTCGTCGACCGCGTCTACACCCGCATCGGCGCCAGCGACAACGTCGCCCGCGGCCGCTCCACCTTCATGGTCGAGATGACCGAGACCGCCGCCATCCTCAACACCGCCACCACGCAGTCGCTCGTCCTGCTCGACGAGATGGGCCGCGGCACCGCCACCTACGACGGCCTCTCGCTCGCCTGGGCCACGCGTCGAATACATCCACGACCGCATCGGCGCGCGCACGCTCTTCGCCACCCACTACCACGAGCTCACGCTGCTCGCCGACAGCTTCCCCGCCTCAGCAACCTGCGCGTCGCCGTCAAGGAGTCGCCCGCCGGCATCGTCTTCCTGCACACCATCGAGCCCGGCGCCGCCAGCAAGAGCTACGGCATCGAGGTCGCGCGCCTCGCCGGCCTGCCCGCCTCCGTCATCGAGCGCGCCCGCCGCGTCCTCGCGCAGCATGAAAAGTCCGAGAAGCGCAACGTCGCGCTCGAAGCCGAAGACGCCTCCGCGCCCCTGCAGCTCACCATCTTCACCCCGCTCTCCCAGCGCATCGTCGACCGCATCAGCGAGCTCGACACCAACAGCCTGACCCCGCTGCAGGCCCTGAATCTGCTCGAAGAGTTGAAGAGTGAGATACGCGCCGGCGCAAACCCCGATACTCCCAGCACCAAGCCGCTACCATAGACACACATGAGCCTGCGCCAGGACGTCGGTCAACTGCTCTTCGTCGGTCTAGCCGGAACGGAACTCGGCGCGACCGAGCGCGCGTGGCTTCGCCTCATCCGGCCCTCCGGCACCGTTCTCTTTCGCCGCAACATCGAAGAGCCTGCACAGGTACACGCGCTGCTCGACAGCGTCGCCAATGTTGTCGGCGATGGACCCCTCTTCCACGCCGTCGATGTCGAAGGCGGCCTCGTCGATCGCCTCCGCGACCTCATCGCGCCCATGCCCGCCCCCGCCGCTGTCGCCGCTACCGGCAACAAGAGGCTCTTCCGCCAGCACGGCTACCTCATCGGCTCGGAGCTGCGCCTGCTCGGCTTCAATGTCGCCTTCGCGCCCGTGCTCGATCTGCGCACCGCCGCTCTCCAGCGACGTGATGCGCACCCGCGTCGTCTCCGAAGATCCGAAAGCCGTCATCGCTTACGCGGAAGCCTTCCTCACCGGCCTCAGCAAAGCCGGCGCACTCGGGTGCGGCAAGCACTTCCCCGGACTAGGCGGCGGCGCGCTCGACTCGCACCACGCCACGCCTGCCATCGACCGCCCTGGAAGCAGCTCTGGGAAGAGGATCATGCTTCCCTTCCGCAAGCTGCATCGCGCGCTGCCCTTCATCATGGTCTCGCACGCCACCTATCCGCAGGCCTACAGCAAGCCGGACACCCGGCCGCTGCCCGCATCCATCTCGCCCTTCTGGATCGATCGCACGCTCAGACACAAGCTTGCCTTCCGCGGCCTCGTCATCTCCGACGACATGGAGATGGGCGGCATTCTTCATCACGCGTCCATGGAAGAATCCGCCGTCGCCGCCATCGCTGCCGGCTCCCATCTCATTGAAATCTGTAAAGACCCCGCGCTCATCCTCACCGCGTACGAAGCCATCCTCAGCGAAGCGGAACGCTCCCGCAGCTTCCGCACCAACGTCGAAGAATCCGCCGCTACCGTACGCGCGCATCGCCACAAGCTGCTGCGCCACGCCGGGCTGCTGCCGTCCACCCGATCCCGCCGCTGTCTCCGCCATGCGTGACCTCCGTGCTCGCCTTTACGGACCAGGTCGCTGCGAAAACCCAGCAGGCGACTCGCGTGCAGCCGTAAGCCGATGCTGGTCGCCGGCATCATGAGCGGCACCTCCGCCGATGGCATCGACGTCGCCCTCTGCCGCATCTCGCCCGCGCGCACTCGGCCACAAATCGAGCTCCTTCGCCATCGCGCATTTCCCTACGCGGCCGCACTGCGCAAAGCAGTCCTCGCCGCCATGGACGCGCGAAACATCTCCGCCGCCGAGCTCGCGCGTCTCAACTGGCGCCTTGGCGAGGCCTACGCGCGAAGCCGCGCAGTCCGCCGCACAGGGCTATGCGCTGGATCTCGTCGGCTGCCACGGCCAGACCATCTATCATCAGGGCATCGCGAAGCCCTACGCCGGCCGCAGCTTCGCCTGCACCTGGCAGCTCGGCGAGCCCGCACTCATCGCCGCCGCCATCCATGCGCCCGTCGTCTCGAACTTCCGCCCCGCCGACATGGTCGCCGGCGGCCAGGGCGCGCCGCTCGTTCCCCTGCTCGATGCCACACTCTTCGCGCATCCCCGCCGCGCGCGCGTGCTGCAAAACCTCGGCGGCATCGCCAACCTCACGCTCGTCCCGCCCGGCGGCGCGCTCGACCAAGTCCTCGCCTTCGACACCGGCCCCGCCAACATGGTCATCGACGCACTCACGCAGCGGCTCTTCGATAAGCCCTATGATCGCGACGGCCGCCTCGCCGCCTCCGGCACTCCGAACGAGCCCGTGCTCGCCGCTCTGCTGCGCGATCCCTACTATCGCCGTCATCCACCCAAAAGCGCCGGTCGCGAACAATATGGCGCAGCCTTCGTCGATCGCTTCCTCTCGCTGGCAAAGCGCCATCGCCTCTCGCCGCACGACACCCTCGCCACCGCCACCGCGCTCACCAGCCGCAGCATCGCGCTCGCTTACAAAGATTTCGTCGCGCCTCGCCTCGGCAACACGCCGGTCGACTACATCGTCGCCGGCGGCGGCGCGCGCAATTCCACATTGATGCGCATGCTCGCCACCGATCTCGCGCCCTTCGGCTGCCGCATTCAGACCACCGACGACCACGGCATCCCCTCCGAAGCCAAGGAGGCCGTCGCCTTCGCCCTGCTCGCATGGCACACCTGGCATCGCCTCCCTGGCAATGTCCCAGCTGCCACCGGAGCAACGCATCCCGCCATCCTCGGATCTGTCACGTATGTATAAACGAGCACGTATGTCGAAACGTGCCCGCCGCAGTATCCAATGGGCGCTGGCCTTCGGTGCTCTGCTGCTCGCCGGATGCGGCGGCAAACCCGATCCCGATACCGCCGTCATGCTCATCGAGTCAAGCCCGGTCAACCTCGATCCCCGCATCGGCGTCGACGTGCAATCGGAACGCATCGACATGCTTATCTTCGATTCGCTGGTGAAGAAGGATGAACACTTCGAGCTTCATCCCTGGCTGGCGAAGAGCTGGGACCAGCCCGACCCCACCACCTACGTCTTCCATCTGCAGCCCGGCGTGCACTTCCACAACGGCAAGCCGCTCACCTCGGCCGACGTGAAGTGGTCCATCGACTCCGCGCACAACGGCACGGTCATCACCGCAAAGTCCGGCACATTTATTCAGATCGACCACGTCGATGCGCCCGACCCGCTCACCTGCGTGGTGCACCTCAAGACGGGCCGATCCTTTCCTGCTCTGGAATCTCTCCGATGGCGCGCTCGGCATCGTCCCCGCCGGCAGCGGCAAAGATTTCTGGCGGCATCCCATCGGCAGCGGTGCCTACAAATTCGTCTCCCAGCAGCAGGACAAGGACGTCATCCTCGAGCGCAACGAAGATAGCTGGCAGTCCAAACCGCCCATTCCGACGCATACGCTTCAACGTCGTCCCCGACGACACCACGCGCGCGCTTGAATTGCAGAAGGGCTCAGCCGACGCGGAGATCAACGCGCTCGAGCCCGATACCATCCAGGCCCTGCGCCAGAACCCGCACCTCCTCATCCAGAGCTCGCCCGGCACCATCGTCAACTACATCAATCTGAACCTGCGCGATCCCTATCTCAAAGATGTTCGCGTGCGTCAGGCAGTCGCGATGGCCATCAATCGCCCGCTCATCCTCGACACCATCTGGCGCGGCCAGGCCCGTCTTGCCGACGATCTTCTGCCGCCCGGACACTGGGCCCGCACCGAAGACATCGCGCACTATCCTTACGATCCGGCAAAGGCCAACGCGCTTCTCGATGCCGCCGGCTACCGTCGCGGCCCCGATGGTATTCGCTTCCCTCTGCAGATGAAAATCTCCAACACCAGCAGCCCCACCCGGCTCATGGCGCTCGTCGTCCAGCAGCAGCTGCGCGCCGTCGGCATCGCGATGGATGTGCGCATCTACGAGTTCGGCACCTTCTTCGCCGACGTCACCAAAGGCGCCTTCTCGATGTACTCGCTGCGCTGGATCGGCGGCAACGAAAGCCCGGACATCTTCCGTCTCGCCTACGCCACCGCCAGCCTGCCGCCGCACGGCGCAAACCGCGGCTATTACATCAATCCGGAGCTCGATCGCCTCATGGCCGACGCCGCTGCGTCCACCGACCACGACCGCGATCGCGCCGACTACGTCAAAGTCCAGCAGATCGTCGCGCGCGATGTCCCCACCATCCCGCTCTGGTACCAGGACAACATCGTGGTGCACACGCGCCGCCTGCAGAACATCCAGGTCTCCGCATCCGGCAGCTACGACTTCCTCAAGAGCGCAACGCTAGCGCGTTGAGCCGCTCCACTCACCCGAGTCATCCTGAGCGAGCAAAAAAAGAACCTGCCCTGAGCCGGGTGCCCCATCCTGAGCGGAGCGAAGGGTGGGATACCACCAAAGCCGGCGGCGCAGCATCCAGCACTCGCTGACTCGCTGACTCGCTGACTCGCTGACTCGCTGACTCGCTGACTCGCTGACTCGCTGACTCGCTGACTCGCTGAGCCGAAGGGCGCTAACCGGTTCTTAGCCAACCGAACTTAGCTGTTTGCTATTGCACCGCGTACCCAACCATCTTCCAGGCCGCGCCCTCACGCACCATCACCAGCGATTCCACCAGCGGATGCCCGTTCGCAAACGTAGTCTGGTAGACGAACGCAACATATTCGCCCTTCGGCAGGTTGGGCACCTCGGTCTTCCATTCGCTCGCCGTCAGATCGCGCTCCAGCACGGGATCGATGGCCTTGCGCATCGTCTCCATGCGCTGCGCCCAGCCCTGTTCCGGCACCTGCGAGCGAAAATACTCCGACCCCGCAGCCCAACTCTTGTCGTAGCTCTCAGCGTCTTCGATCTTCAGCCACGCCTCGGCCGCTGTGCGCGCGGCAGCAATCGCATCCGCGTGCTGCGCATTCAGTTTTTCCTGTTTCTTGCTAAGCTGCGCGCCAGCCATAAGAGCGGGTAGCAGGAGCCACACCAGTAGAACGCTGACGCAGAAAAATCGAGACCGCCCGTTGCCCCTCATCACTTTGTCATCCTAAGCGGAGTGAAGGATTCGCAGTTAGTTCGTCTAACCAGAAAACTGGGTGCCCCATCCTGAGCGCACCCGGGGCCCCCAACCTGCGCGGTTTTCGCAGGTCGGGGTGAAAAGCGAAGGGTGGGAATACCCGAAAGCCAGCCGCGCAGCATCATGCTCTTATCGGTTCGGCCAGCACCTTACTCAGCATATTTCACAGCACACCCGTAAGGCCGCGTGGATGCCACCTCCACCGTCCGGCCCGCCATCGCTTCAGTCAATGCAGCGGAGACATAATTCTTCGCGCCTTTCACATCAGCAGTATCCGTCGTCGGCTTGTCGTCGATCGCACCGTCATAGATCAGCTTCCCGTTGGGATCGATCACAAACATATGCGGCGTCGTCTTCGCGCCGTACAGCCGCCCAATCTCTCCGCTCGCATCCAGAATCGCCGCCGTGGGATGCGCATGAACTTTTTCGATCTGCGCGTTTTCCTGCGCCGCATCCAGATAGCCCTGCTCGCCCGGCGCGGATGACAGCACCGTCAGCCACACCACGCCCTTCGCCGTCCACTCCCGCTGCAGCGCCTGCATGTTGCCGCTGTCATACTGCTTCTTCGTATAAGGGCATTCACGGTTGGTCCACTCCAGCACCACGTACTTCCCGCGATACTGCGCGAGCGACTGTGTCTTCCCCTGCGAATCCTTCCCGCTGAACGTCGCCGCCTGCTGCCCAACCGTAGCCGCATGAGCCGCCAGGACGACACTCAACACCGCCACCGCAATCGCCACGTACACAACCGCACGCCAGGCCCCCAGCCGACGAACATACTGCTGTTCACTCGCCATAGCTCACCTCCTGCTTGCGTTACTTGGTTGGTTGCAGGGATGCCGTGCGCGCATTCCCGTTTGCATCGGGCAGCGCCTTCAGCGCGTCCAGCACCGTGCCCGGCGTCAGCACTTCGGGCAGCAATCGAGCAGGCGCGCCCGGCGTCCCCGGATACAGCGCATACGTCGGCACGCTCGACCGTCCCAGCGCCGCCAGCGCACGCGCAATTCCCTCATCATGCCGCGTCCAGTCCGCGCGGACCAGCGCGATCTTTCCATCCTGCAACTTGCTCAGCACTTCGGGCCGCTCCAGCACCACGCGCTCGTTCACCTGGCAGCTCAGGCACCAGTCCGCGGTAAAGTCCACAAACACCGGCCGCCCCTGCGCCTGGTATTGCGCCACCACATCCGGAGTAAACGGCTCCCACCTGCGCGTGTGGTCGGTGCGGCCGCCACTCGCCGCCGCAACAACAGACGAGCTCTGCGTCGCAAAAGTTCGCACGGCATAGACGCAGGTTGCCACCGCCAGCGCCAGGATCGCCACCGCCGTCGCTGTCGCCGGCAGTCGCGCCGGCCAGCGCCCCAGCACCCAGCCCGCAATCGCCAGCAGCAGGAAGGCCGTCAGCAGTCCGATCAGCGCCGTTGCCCCGGAAAGCTGCGCGAACACCCACACCAGCCAGATCACGGTTCCGAAGATCGGCACCGCCGTCGCCTGCTTCAGCAGCTCCATCCATGCGCCCGGCTTCGGCAGCAGGCGCGTCCACGCCGGCTGAAACGCCAGCAGCAGATACGGCAGCGCCAGCCCCACCCCCAGCGCGGTAAAAACCAGAAACGCCACCACCGACGGCTGCACCAGCGCAAACCCGATCGCCGCCCCCAGAAACGGCGCCGCGCACGGCGTCGCCACCACCATCGCCAGCACGCCGGTAAAGAAGCTCCCCGCAAGCCCATGTTTATTCGCCAGCGACGACCCTGCGCTGGTCACGCTCAGCCCGATCTCAAACATCCCCGCCAGCGACAGCCCCAGGAAAAACAACAGCAGCGCGATCATCGCCACAAACACCGGCGATTGGAACTGGAAGCCCCACCCCAGTTGCTGTCCGCCCGCGCGCAGTCCCAGCAGTACCGCCACCACAATCCAGAACGACACCAGGATGCCCGCCGTATAGGCCAGCCCCTGCACCCGCATCGCGCGCCGCTCCGCGGTCGAGGACTGCACCAGCGCCAGCGCCTTGATGAACAGCACCGGAAAGACGCACGGCATCAGGTTCAGCAGGATGCCGCCGATCAGCGCAAACCCGACATAGCGCAGCAGGCCCGCACCCGCAGCAGCGGAGATGGGCGCAGCCGGAATCGTTCCCTGATCCGCGCGGATGAAGTACGAAGTCCCATCCGGCAGCAGCACCACGCCGTTCAGCGCCCGCGGCGTCGCCTGCAGATTCTCATCCTGCTTCAGCCCGATCACCGCGCCATCCCTGCGCGAGGTCACCGGCTGCGGCGCGGCATTCGCAATCACGCTCTGGTCCGCGGGAAAGAACTGCGCATTCTCCAGCCGCTTGCCCGTCAGCACCGCAAGCTGAAAGCCGCCCGGCACCCGCGTAAAGACCGCCTTCGCCCGCGCCGGCAACACCTTGGGCAGCGCAGCGAATGTCTTCGCAAACAGCGGCGCCGCCGCGCTCGCGCCGCCCGCTCCCACCGGCAGCCCCAGCGACAGATGCGCCTTGCCCGGGATGCACGCCTGGCGGCAAACCAGCCAGTTCACATCCGCGCCAATCGCCACCGTTCCGGTGACATTTTCCGGTACGTGCAGTTCTGCGGGAAACAGGACCTGCGTCTCATAGCCAAAGTCCATCAGCGGACCCAGCGGCAACCGCTTCGGCGCAGGAAACTGCAGCGGCCCTACTGTCACACCCGTTGGCAGCTGCCACTTCACGGCAGGCGGCTCGCCCGAATCGCCGGCATTCGTCCAGTACACGTGCCAGCCCGGCTCCAGATCGAAGAGCAATCCAACATGCGGCGGCACCGTTCGGTGTGAAGCGTCAGGGGAAACCGCGGTCCGGTCGGCCACCAGCGACACCTTCAAATGCCGCGCCTCCACACTCGCCTGCGCGTCGCCCCGCGTGCAGAACGCCACCATGGTCAGGATCAGCGTGAGAATCAAAGCCACGCGCAGACGACGCTCGGGGCTCAAATTCGATCGCCCGATGCCGCGGCGTCTCATCCATCGTGCGCGAACGCGTGTGTTCCTCATATAGGTGCGTGGATCTATTGTAGGACTTCGAGATGCGCGTTTGGTTACGCTTCAGTGGTCCGGACTGTGCTCAAAAAGCCTCGCTGGCGACAAACCGGGTGCCCCATCCCACGCGGAGCGTAGGACGGGTCTGTTCAGCCGGAGCGAAGCGACCTCCGAAATCTCTCTAAGGCTGCCCGCCGCTCCGCACCCAGGCCATGTGCTCCCTCAGCATGCAGTGGTCCATCACCACTTTGATCCCGTCCGCCTCCGCCCAGCCTGCCGCCTCGTCATGGCAAACCCCCTCCTGCAGCCACAGCGCAGGGATCTTCAGCCGGATCACATCCTTCACAATCTCCGGCACAAACACCGGGTTGCGGAACACATCCACGACATCAATCGTGCCGACCGCCGCGCAGGCATCGTCCAGCGACTCGTACACCTGCTCACCCAGGATGGTCTTACTACGCGCCTTCGGGTTCACCGGCACAATCCGGTATCCCTGCTGCTGCAAGTAGCGCGACACACCTAGGCTCGCCCGCCCCGGCCTGTCCGACAGCCCCACCACCGCAATCGTCTTCGCGTCCTTCAGGATCGTCCGTATCGTCTCCGGCTCATTCATGCGCGCATCTCCACGGCTAACTTGGTTTCGGCTTCCGCGCCTCCACCACGGTAAGCGGCGGAAAGCAGTCCCAGGCATGGAAGGAGCGACGCACCTTCAGTCCCGCCGCCTGAAATACCTTCGCGTACTGCCCAGTGTTCCTGAAGTCAGAGATGAGCGCCACGCCGCCAGGTTTCAACAACCGCACAATCTCCCGGCAGGCCGCATCCCGTTCCTCTCTGGCTGAGATGTTGTGCAGGCAAAGATTGGATACGATCACGTCGAAACTCGCGTCTGGCAGCCCGGTGTCCTCGGCCGGGCGCTCCAGCAGCCGGCACCGGTCCGCCACGCCCTCCTGCGCAATCACCGCCTCGGTCCGCGCCTTGGCGTTGCCGCTCAGGTCGCTCGTCTTCCAGATGTCCAGCCCCACCGCGCGTCCCGTCACCAGCCGCTTCGCCGCGCCCACCAGCAGCAGCCCACGCCCGGTGCCGATATCCAGCACCATCTCATCGCCGCGCAGATTCGCCATCTTCAGCATGCGGTCGCGATGCCGGAATTTTCCGTACAGACTGTACAGCAACATCCAGACCGCTTCCGCCAGCAGCACCGCGCCCGTAATCCAAAAACCGTGCAGATTCACCGGTGTGCCGCGCACGACGAACGGTGGAATAAAAAGGAAGCAGATCAGCAGCACGCCGATGATCGCCAGGTTGCGAACAACGCCCGGCGCGTCGATGCCATAGTCAACTTTCGTGCTCATAAATGAATCGGGTGCCCCATCCTACGTGAACGCGTAGGGTGGGATACAAAAAGACTTAGCGTGAGCGGCCACCGGAACCGAACCGGCCTCGTGCCGCAGGCGCGGCGAGTCCTCACACATCCAGATCGTCCGCCGCCACGGCCGCCGGTATCCCGCCCTGCCGCCGCATCAGCAGATAGCCGCGGATAAATGGCTCCAGGTTCCCATCCAGCACGCCATCCACATCGCCCACCTCCACCTTCGTGCGGTGGTCCTTGGCAATGCGGTACGGCTGCAGCACATAGCTCCGAATCTGCGAGCCGAAGTTGATCTCCAGCTTCGAGTCCTCGATCTTGCGGCTCGTTTCCTTCTTCTTCTCCAGCTCGTACTCGTATAGCCGCGAGCGCAGCATCTTCATCGCCTTCTCGCGGTTCTTGTGCTGCGAGCGCTCGTTCTGGCACTGCACCACGATGTTCGTCGGAAGATGCGTGATGCGCACCGCCGAGTCGGTCGTGTTCACGTGCTGCCCGCCCTTGCCCCCGCTGCGATAGGTGTCGGTGCGGATCTCATCCGGCTTGATGTCGATCTCGATCGTGTCATCGATCTCCGGCGACACATACACGCTGGCAAACGACGTATGTCGCCGCTTCGCCTGGTCAAACGGCGAAATCCGCACCAGCCGGTGCACGCCCGTCTCCCCGCTCAGCAGGCCATAGGCCGACTCGCCAATCACCGTGAAGGTTGCCGACTTGATGCCCGCCTCTTCGCCATCCTGGTAATCATTAATCTCGGTCTTATAGCCCTGCCGCTCCGCCCAGCGCAGGTACATGCGCATCAGCATCTCGGCCCAGTCCTGGCTCTCCGTGCCCCCGGCGCCCGGATGCACGGTCACAATCGCGTTCAGCCGGTCCGTCTCCCCGGAGAGCATCGTCCGCGTCTCCAGGTCTTCGGCGTACTTACCCAGTGAGGTAATCTCGCGTTCCAGCTCCGGCTCAACCGCCTCGCCCTCGCGTGCCAGCTCGAAGTACGCCTCCACGTCGCCCACACGGCGCTCGAGCTCCGCATCGTAAGCAAGCTGCTCCTCCAGCCGCTTGCGCTCGCGCATCAGCACCTGCGACTCCGCGGGCTTTCCCCACACCGCGGGATCGGCCAGCTTCTCTTCTACTGTTTTGAGGTCCGCGCGCAGCCGGGCGGCGTCAAAGATACTCCCGCAGGTCGCGCACGCGATCGCGCACGGGAGCGTAGGCAAATTCCAGATCGTTCAACATAAGATTTGGGCCTGACCTGACTTAAGCTATGAACTCCGAATGATTTGCATCCTGAGCGAAGCGAAGATGATTCCGCACGCACCGCGTACCTGGCGCATGTCAATCGTTAACGTCGCCTCCAGCATCGACTCGACGACCCGCGCGCAGCGTCGCTATCGACAGTATCCCACACACCAGTGCAAACACATCCCCAAACCGTGTGTAGAAGGTAAGGTCGTCGTTGAACCCATAGCGCACCGCCAGCGACGTAAACTCATGCCGCGGCGCGCTCTCGCGTGATGCGCCCATAAGGATCGATCGCCGCCGTCACCCCCGTGTTCGTGTCCCGTAGCAGCCAGCGCCGGTTCTCGACAGCGCGCATCCGCGCCATGTTCAGGTGCTGCCACGGTGCGCTGGTATCTCCATACCATCCATCGTCGGAGATATTCACCAGCACCTCCGCTCCGTTCACGACAAACTGCCGTATCTCATCCGCAAAAATCGATTCGTAACAGATGAAGATACCGTAATGATGTCCATTCAGCCGGAAGACGCTCCGCTTCCATCCATGGGTAAAGCGCCCCGCATTCCGCGTCAGCCCATGCGCAAAGCTGAAGAATTTCGCGAATGGCACATACTCACCCCACGGCACCAGGTGGATCTTCGCGTAGCGTCCCAGCAGCGCGCCGTCCGGCGCAAAGACGCTGGCCGCGTTGTAAAGATCGACATGGGTGCCGCGCACATCCGCGGCCGCATTGCCCACAATCGCCGCCGCGCCCGTCGCCGCGGTCATGCGGACCATCAGTGCGCGAAACCGCGGATCCCCCTCTGACAACGCGGACGGCGCCTCCGGCCACACGATCAGGCTCGCCTTTACCTCTGGACACGCCGGAGTCACCATCGGCGCACCAGTCTCCGGCATTCCCGCAATGTAAGACGTGCAGGTGCGTTCGCTCCACTGCATGAAGCGACCCGTATTCACGTCCCACTGGTCGACATACTTCCCCGTCTTCGGGTCCCACTGGGTGCCTGCCCATGCATTGTCCTGCTGCACGCTCAGATTCTCCTGCAGCAGCACCGCCGTCGCGGAAACAGGAGAAGCCGCGGGATGCCACAGCAGCCCTGCTTCGAGAACTACCATCGCTGCCGCGCCCGCAACTGCCCACTGCTTCTTCCCGAGAACAAAGCCTGCGGCCAGCAAGGCATTTACCGCCAGCAGCACACAGGTAACTCCGTACGTGCCTGTCCACGGAGCAATCGCTGACAGCGCCGCATTGTCGATCTGTGAATACCCCAGCTGGTCCCACGGCACCTTGATCAAATGCGCGCCAAGCAAATCGATCGCGGTCCACAGAAACGGTGTTACCAGCAGCGCCGCGCCACTACCGATTGCATGACGTACAAACGCGATCAACCACCCAAACAACCCGTAGTAGAGCCCCATGATCAGGCTGAACAGCAGCAGGATGCCGACAGCGACCGGCTCCGGCAGCCCGCCATACAAATACATGGTCTGGTAGATCCAGTAGCAGTTGATCGTGTACCAGAGAAAACCGAAAACCCAGCCGGTAAAAAATCCCTGCCACAGCGGCCGCCGACCCGGCTCGCTAGCGAGTAACGCCACCAGCAGCGGCACGGCGCCTACCCAGGCAAAGACCGTCCGCCACACCGGCAGCGGCCCGGCCAGCGGAAAGCACAGGTTCAGCAGCACTGCCGAGAGTGCCGCCAGCCCTAGGCGCAACTGGCTTCTAACTAGCGACATAGGTGATGGATCATGCGAGTCGGAGTCTACCATCCGCTTTCTCGCGATACACTCTTTGCTATGCCCCTCGTTCTCTTCGGCATGCGCTTACTGGAAGTCCTTTTCTTCGTCGGCATTGCCGGCTCCGCCATCGTGGTAGTCATCGCCACCGGGGAGGACATGAAGGAGCTCTTCCACAAAGACGAAGAACACGACATACAAAAAACGCCCTCCGCATGATCTGATTTCATATCGTTGAAAGCAGTGGCACTCCGATGGGTAACTGCGTTGCCAATCTCCTCAACATAACGAGAAAAGCAGTCCCCGGCGCGTTTGACTGCCCTATACATCCGCTCTACACTCAGCCGAGTACGCCGGGCGGTTAGTAGCACTCCACGCGGAGTGCGCCGCCGGACGTCAGGACCGAATGGCCTTCGAAAAAACAGTCGCTGCACCCTCTGGTCGCGTACGCCTCGTCGTTGCCTCCTCGGTCATGCTGTCGTTCATCTCCTTCTGGCGCGCGGCCGCCATCGTTCTCAATGACCTCGGCTCCTCCGCCTTCTACGCCGGAGGCATCTCCGAACAACTCGTCGGCAAGTCCGCGCCCTGGTTCATCCTCGGCGTCATGCTCTTCTCCTTCGCCGTCCGCGCCGTCTACGTGGAGAGCTGCTCCATGTTCACCCGCGGCGGCGTCTATCGCGTCGTCAAGGAGGCGCTCGGCGGCACCTTCGCCAAGCTCAGCGTCTCCGCGCTGATGTTCGACTACATCCTCACCGGCCCGATCTCCGGTGTCTCCGCCGGCCAGTACATCACCGGGCTCTTGAATCAACTTATCGTGGTGGGCGCCGGCGCATGGCTGGCTCCCTCGCCTTCCTCTTGAATGCGCAGCATCAGGCTGTGCAATTGCCTATGGATGGCACCGCCGCCGTCTTTGCCGCCATCGTCACCGTCTACTACTGGTGGCAGAACATCAAGGGCATTCACGAATCCAGCGACAAAGCCCTCGAAGTCATGAAGATCACCACCGTCATGGTCGTGATCCTTCTGCTCTGGGGCTTCTACACCGTCATTTCATGTCGGCGCGCATCTTCCGCCTCTTCCCCGGCCTTCCACCCTCACCTTCAGCCCCGATGCTCTCGGCTTCCTGAAGCACATCGGACATCCCTCGGAATACGCCAAGATGCTCGGCCTCTTCGGCATCCTGATGGCCTTCGGCCACTCCGTGCTCGCCATGAGCGGCGAAGAAACCCTCGCCCAGGTCAATCGCGAGATCGAGCATCCCAAGCTGCGTAACCTGAAGCGCGCTGCCATCGTCATCGCCATCTACAGCCTGCTCTTCACCGGCCTCGCCACCCTGCTCGCCGGCATGCTCATTCCGGATGCTGTCCGCGTCCCGGTCTATAAAGACAACCTCATCGCCGGCCTCGCCATGTACATGGCCGGCCCGCAGATTCTCCGGATCATCTTCCGCGTCTTCGTCGTCGTAGTCGGTTTCCTCATCCTTTCCGGTGCGGTCAACACTTCTATCATCGGCTCCACCGGCGTGCTCATGCGCGTCGCCGAAGATGGCGTCCTCACCGACTGGTTCCGCAAACCCAACCATCGCTTCGGCACCAGTTATCGCATCATCAATCTCGTTGCCGTCCTCCAGCTCTTCACCATCATCGTCACCCGCGGCAATGTCATCACCCTCGGCGAGGCCTATGCCTTCGGTGTCATCTGGAGCTTCACCTTCAACGCCCTCGCCATGCTCGTCCTGCGCTGGAAATACAAGGGAGAGCGCGGCTGGAAAGTTCCTCCCAATCTCCGCATCGGCAAGACGGAAATTCCTATCGGTCTGATCTGCGTCTTCATGCGTGCTCCTCACCACCGCCATCGTGAATCTGTTTACCAAGTCCGTCGCCACCGTCAGCGGCATTGTCTTCGCCGCCGTCTTTTTCATCATCTTCACTATCTCCGAGCGCCAGAACCAGCGGCGCCACGCTCTCACCGATCGCCAGATGCGCGAGCACTTCCAGCTTGAGCACGAAGACACCATCGGCCGCGAAGCAGCTTCAGATCCGCCCCGGCTGCGTCATGGTCACCATGCGCGATGCCGCCAACCCACTGGCGCTGAAGTGGGCGCTCGCCCGCACCGATACCGATGAGCAGGATGTCGTCGTCCTTACCGCCCGCATGGTTGGCGCCGGCGGTCCCGAGTTACTCGATGCCTCCGAGCAGTCCTTCTCCGAACACGAGCAGATGCTCTTCACCAAGGCTGTCTCGGTCGCGGAAAGCTTCGGCAAGCACATCAACCTGCTGGTCGTGCCTGCCGGCGATGTCTTTGCCGCGCTCGTGCAGACCGCAAATTCGCTCGAAGCGGCTTCGGTAGTCTCAGGAATCTCTCAAAAATTGACACCGCAGGAGCAGGCTTACTACGTCGGCCAGGCATGGGAAGCGCTCCCTGAGCCGAAGCGCCAGTTCACCTTCAATGTCGTCATGGAAGATGGCAGCGCGCAGGCTTACCACATCGGGCCGCACGCGCCGCATCTGCAGCCCGACGATGTTCAGCTCGTCCATCGCCTGTGGCTGAACTTCCGCCGCGACCCCGACCTTGCTGCGCTTCATCACAGCGATATCGTGACCTATGCGTTAACCCGTCTCGCATCGGAGTACGCGCGCGATAAGCAGGAAATTGTCAAGGGACTCAAGCGCGGCACAACCAAAGAGACTACCCCGGCGCGTACTTTCAGCACTCGCACCTCTCGCGAAGGTGCCAACGACTATAGCGTTCTCGCGCCCAAGCCAAATGCGGATAAGACCGATATCTTCTTTCTGATTCTTCCCCGCCCCGCTAAAAAATAATCGACATTTTATGGTTGAATTTCGCCGTGAATTTTGCGCAATGTGGCAAATTCCTTCATAATGGACATCGCTTCGCATTTTCTATGCGTCGTCAAAGGGAGGGTACGTGAAAGTAGAAGAAATACTGGCCGGCATCGACCAGGAGATAGCTCGCCTGCAACACGCGCGCAACCTGCTTGCCGGTGACCAGCCGCGCCGCGGACGTCCCCGCGGGTCCACATCCGCAAAAAAGGCGGCCAAGAGGCAGCTAAGCCCGCAAAGTCCGCAGGTCGTAAAAAGCGGAGACTGTCTGCGGAAGGCCGCAAGCGCATTGCCGAAGCTATGCGGAAACGCTGGGCAGAGCGCAAGAAGGCATCAGCAAAGTAGCAAGGGCAAACTTACCAGATTTTCCTTAAGAAGGTCGCGTCGTTCGCCACCTTCGCGACGGAAACGCTCCGGGTTACGTTTTCTCAATACAGGGTTCAGATTCAATGAAAGAGGGCAGCCTGAAGCTGCCCTCTTCTGCATGATCACTGAATTCGGTAGCCTAGCCTCGCGAACGGAATGCGTGGGATACAAATCCAGATTAATTCACGCTCTCACCCGGCTTCGGCGCCACAACCTCGATCCCCGAACCTTTCAAATGCGCCCGTAATTCATCCGGAGTACCGGTCAATGCCGGAAATGTTCCGTAGTGAACCGGGATAATCGTCTTTGCCCCCAGATACTTCGCCGCGAGTGCGGCATGCTGCGGCCCCATCGTAAAGTTATCCCCGATCGGCAATACCGCCACCGCCGGCGCATAAAGCTCCCGGAAAAGTTGCATATCCTGAAACAGCGACGTGTCGCCCGCTAGGTAGATCGTCGGGGCACCCTCGATCCCGAGCACATATCCGCACGGATTCCCCGCGTAAATCGTCTTGTCGCCATCTACGATGCTCGACGAGTGCCGGGCCTCCACCATCGAGATACGCACATCCCGGAACTGCAGGTTGCCGCCGTAGTTCATCGGGCTGATGTTGTCGATGCCCTGCTTCTGCATCCAGCTCGTCAGCTCATAAATGCCCACCACCTTGGCTTTTGACTGCTTCGCCATCTTCACCGCATCGTGAAAATGATCGTCATGCCCATGCGTCAGCAATAGAAGATCAATCTTCTCCGGCAGCTTGTAATTCTTCGGAGAAGAAGGATTTCCTTCAAACCATGGATCAATCAGGATCGAAGTCCCGCCCGCCGTCTGGATGTGAATCGTCGCGTGCCCCAGCCAAGTAAGTACGCTTCCGCCTAAATCCGCCATGCCGTTCATGCTCCTCTTCAGAGAACTAAGATGCACGCAAACGGCCTTGTCGGACTTATTCGCATATGCGTAGATGAATCAGGAGAGGATTGCTGGGTGCCCCATCCTGAGAGCAGCGAAGGTTGGGATACCAGAAGTGCTCGTACCCACCATCTCGTCATCCCGACCGGAGCTGTGACGCGTAACGTCAACAGCGAAGTGGAAGAATCTGCTGTTTCTCCCGTGCCGTCAGGGCGAATCTACTCCGGCTTCTCAGTCGCCGGCTTCTCCGTGGTCTCCTGCGCCTGTCCGCTCTGGTCGCCCGTCGCATTGCCTTTGTAAATGGAATACTGCGACTTCGGCCTTTCCATCTTGATCGTGATCTGTTTTGCGTCCGCATTCGCAACATAGTCGTTGCCGAAAGTCTGGAACCCATTCGCAATCACCTGCAGCCGCACCGTCGATCCGATCGGAATCACATCCAGCGCCGTCTTCCCGTCCAGATCGGTCTTCAGTTCCATTGCGCCTTCGATCTTTCCTTTTTCGTTCACCGGATGGAAGATCACCGCGGCATTCGGAATCGGCTTTCCGCTGGTCGCGCGGACCACCAGGATGTCAACCTTCATAGTCGGCGGCGGAGCCTTGTACTTGCGCCCGCGGCGGTCCTGCTGGGCGAAGGCAAACAGCGTCGAGGTAACGATCAGGAACAGAGCAGCAATACGAAGGAAAGTGCGGGACGGCATGCCATCCATTTTAATGACTCTGCCCGACTCTTTCCACGTAGAACGCGTTCTCGGCTGTCGACACCTTGGAAAGGTGTTCTTGTCGTCAGCTCGACCGGAGCGGCAAAGCCGCGAGGTGGAGATATCTGCTTTCCCCGTGAACTCAAACTCCAACCTTTTCCTTGCGCTCCGCCCTTCGCCAAGACACCTGGCTCACCTTGCGCCTGAGCCACCGCACACCCACAGCAGCCCACCTGTATCGGGCAGAAAGAATCACCAGGCCCGCCAGCAGCAACGGCACGCCCGGAATCACCGGCAGGATGAGGCCGATAATTCCCGCGCATACGAAGGCCCAACCCAGAGCAGTTCGCCACAGGGACAGCGGTCGCGCCGGCTTCGCCATCCAGGCTGGAGTCTTCATACCTATAAGACTCCAGCCTGGCGGCGAATGTTGCGCGGCCACTCCGCGGCAAGTCTCCAGTTACCGGACGATCCAGGCTGCCGTCACATCGTCAGAACTACGCGGAATTGCGCCTTGCCGCTCATCATCCTGTCAAAAGCCTCAGCAGCCTGATCCAGCGGATAGGTTTCAATCATCGGACGCACACCGCTCAGTTCGGCAAAGCGCAGTGTGTCCTCGGAATCAGCCGGTGTCCCCGCCGCCCAGCCTTGAATCGTGCGACTTCCCGTGATCAGCTGCACCGGCGTCACTTCAATCGGATCAGTCGTCGCGCCGATCACCACCAGCTTGCCGTTCGGCCCCAGGCCGTCGATCAACTCCGACATCGCCTTGGAACTCGGCGCCGTCGCCAGAATCACCCGTGCCCCGCCCAGCTTCTGCAACTCCTCTGCCGCGTTCGTCGCTTTGCTGTCGATGTACACGCTCGCTCCCAGCTTCTTAGCCAGCGCCGCGTTTTCAGGTCCGCGCCCGATCGCCGCCACCTTATACCCAAACTTGCTCGCAAATTGAATACCCAGGTGACCTAGGCCGCCGATACCCAGCACCGCAACCAGGTCTCCTGGCAGCGCACCGCTGTGTCGCAGTGCGTTGTAGGTGGTAATTCCCGCGCACAGCAGCGGCGCCGCGTCTACGTCGCTCAGCGTTTCCGGTATCGCCACCAGCGCCTCCACCGGAGCCACCATATATTGCTGGTATCCCCCGTCATAACTAATGCCCGGTATTTTCAGATTCGTGCAGTTGCGAAAATCTCCTCGCCTGCACGACAGGCAAGTGTTGTCCTGTCCGCCATGCCACCCCACACCCACCCGCTGCCCCTTCTTCCACGCGGAAACACCCTCGCCCACTTCATCAATCACTCCTGCCACTTCGTGCCCGGGCACCCGCGGATACTGAATCCCCGGCCACGCGCCCTCCTTCGTAAACACGTCGCTGTGGCACACCCCACAGGCCTGTACCTTGATCCGCACTTCTCCTGCGCGCGGGGTAGGAATCTCGCGCTCGACGATCTCGAAGTCTTTTCCGGGACCGGGGACCTGCGCTACCTTCATCGTTGCGACTGCGACTGCCGTTGCCATAACTGCCTCCTCTGGATTCTCAATCGGGTGTTTGGAAACACTTGCTGTGATCCACTTGGCGGGAGTGCCGCCATCAGTGGACGAATTACCGGGCGTCTCTCAGGCGTCGGACAACGTTCGCGCGGCCCTGAGGTTTGGTTCAGGCCGAAATGGAGGAGCTGGCGCTCCCGGTCAGTGAGTATACCGCCATTTTCTGACGGATAAGTTACAGCTTGCGGCCAAATCAATCGCCCAGGAAGAGTAAAGGCGGCACGCGCTCACAGGCCTTTGCTTACCACCTATTCGATTGACATCCCCTCGGAGATAGGGTCTCATCGCTTCAGTCGCGTACCGTATGCGACAAACCGCCTCGCAAGATCTCTCGGCCCCATTCTCACAACGGTGTTCACATTTGACAGCCATCAGTCGTGATGACGCTCACTGCGTCTGGAACGGCTTGAGGCAACGAGCCCACACTATCCATTTGTGACTCCGTCGGACCGGCCCGCCCCCAATCGCGCTTGCCGCGTTTGCAATGGCTCCTTACATACGACCCTCTCAACCCATCTTCAAATCTCGGCTGGGTATCAATGCCTCACAACACGCACAGGAGACAATGCATGGACATGATCACAGTGAAAGACGGCACGCAAATTTACTACAAGGACTGGGGAACGGGTCAGCCTCTCTTCTTCCATCACGGTTGGCCGCTCAGCGCCGATGACTGGGACGCACAGATGATGTTCTTTCTTGACCATGGCTATAGAGTGATCGCCCATGATCGTCGCGGGCATGGCCGCTCCACGCAGACGGCTACCGGCAACGACATGGATACTTACGCCGCCGACGTCGCCGAACTCGTGAAAGCGCTGGATCTCAAGAACGCCATCCACATCGGCCACTCCACCGGAGGCGGCGAGGTAACTCGTTACGTCGCACAGCATGGCAAGGGACGGGTAGCAAAAGCTGTACTCATCAGTTCCATTCCGCC
This sequence comes from uncultured Acidobacteriaceae bacterium, assembly GCA_963758545.1. Taxonomy (GTDB): domain Bacteria; phylum Acidobacteriota; class Terriglobia; order Terriglobales; family Acidobacteriaceae; genus KBS-83. Next base: position 138,442 of record CAVWVY010000005.1, read on the forward strand.
AACCTTCATGAAGTCGGAGAGAAATCCCGATGGCGTCCCGAAGGAGGTCGTGGACGGTCTGCGTGACGGTACCGCAAACCATCGTTCTCAGTTCTACAAGGACATCACGATTCCCTTTTACGGCTTTAACCGTCCCGGCGCGAACGTCTCGGAAGGAATTCGAGAGAATTGGTGGCGGCAGGGCATGATGGGCGGCATCAAGGCTCAATATGACTGCATCAAGGCACTATCCGAAACCGAGTTCTTCGACGATCTCAAGGCGATTGATGTTCCCGTGCTGGTAATGCATGGCGAGGACGATCAGATTTGCCCCTTCCCTATTACCGGAGCAAGGTCCGTCAAGCTTTTGAAACGCGGCACGCTGAAGTCCTATCCTGGTTTCCCCCACGGGATGCCGACCACGCATGCCGACCGGATCAATGCCGATCTGCTCGAATTCATAACTGCACCTTAGACCACGGTCGCGTGACAGCTTGAAGGATGCGGATGCGGGGCAGCTCTCCCCTCCTATCGCCTTTGGGCTGTCACAACGTGCTGCTCGCCGTGAGGCTTGTAACCTATGCTTATCTAAAATAGATCCCGGATTGCACCAGGAGACGAGCATGCCCCCAATCTCAAGAAGACAATTCATCCAGACGGCCTCATCTACCGCAGCATTCGGCGCCACGCTCTCTGCGGGCGGCCGCATCCTTCACGCCGATCCTCTTGGCTTGCCCATCGGATGTGAGACCTACCCGGTACGAGCCATGATCGCCAAAGACTTCCCGGGCACATTGAAGATACTCGCCGCATCTGGATTCCAGACCATCGAGCTATGCTCGCCGGTGGGATACGCTGACGCCGGTTTCGGCGGCCTCGCCAAATTCAAAGGCTCCGAGCTCCGGCAAATGATTCACGACCAGGGCCTCCGCTGCGTCAGCGCCCACTTCTCCATGGACGAGTTGAGAAAGAATCAGCAGGACCGCATCGCGTGGACCAAAGACCTCGGCGTGGCGCAAATGATCGTTCCCAGTCTCGACGGCCCAAAGAATCCCACGCTCGATGATGTGAAGCGAGCGGCCGACGAATACAACCGCATCGGCGAAAGGGCAGCCGCGGCCGGCATCACGCAGGGCCTCCACAACGAGGACTTCGAGCTGACCCAGGTCAACGGCAAGCGGACTTACGACTTACTCTTTCAGCTCCTCGATCCAAAGTTCGTCAAATTCCAGTTCCAGGTCTCCACCATCAGCGACGGCTACGACGCCGCCGAATACTTCACCAAATATCCCGGCCGCTTTATCTCCATGCACGTCCAGGGCTGGTCGGCAAAAACACGCCAGATAGTCGCAGTAGGCCAGGGCACGCTCGACTGGAACAAAATATTTGCCGCCGCAAAGATAGGCGGCATCAAAAACTACTTCGTCGAAATGGACCTGCCATTGATGAAAGCCAGCGTCCCCTACCTCCGCCATCTGCAAGTGACTTAAATCACCATCACCCACTGTCTCGAACTCACTGACGATCACAGGACCTGTCAATGAATGCCTGAGTACTCGAAACGTTCGTGATAATCGCCAAGATATTCTTGTTCCCATGATCCGCACCGTGGCTGTCCAGGGTTATCGGTCATTGCGCGATATATCGCTGCCCCTGGGACAGTTAAGCCTGATCACCGGCGCGAATGGAAGCGGCAAGTCCAGTGTCTATCGCTCACTGCGCCTGCTCGCCGATGCCGCATTGAACTCGGTCGTGGCTTCTCTTGCACGAGAAGGTGGCCTGCCCTCCACCTTCTGGGCTGGTCCGGAGAAGATTGCACGCGGTGTTCGTCAGGGAAACTATGCCGTGGAGCCCCTCGCGAACCGGAAAGTCGCAAGTCTCAAGCTCGGCTTCGGCGGCGATACCTACGGTTACAGCATCGATCTGGGCTACCCTCCACCCCCGCCGCCGGCCACAATGTTCAACCTCGATCCCCATGTGAAACGCGAGTGTATCTGGCATGGGCCGATCTATCGGAAGGCGTCTGCCCTCGTCGATCGCAGAAACAACTTTGTCTGGCTCGCCACCACCCGCGATGAAGAGCCGGTGATGCTGACCCAGCATCTCTCGGACACCGACAGCATGCTCGCCAGCGTCGCCGACCCGCAGCGGGCTCCGGAGATGCTGGCCGTGCGTGAAGCCGTTCGCGGCTGGCGATTCTACGACCATTTCCGCAGCGACGCTGATTCCCCCGCGCGCGCCGCGCAGATTGGCACCTTCACCCCCGTACTCCACCACGACGGCAGCAACCTCGCCGCTGCCCTGCAGACGATCATCGAGATTCGTTCGGATGAAGCTCTCGCTACGACTCTCGAAGACGCCTTTCCCGGCAGCCGCCTCTTCGTGGAAGTGCAGAGTGGACGTTTCGAACTCCGACTGCAGCAGCATGGACTGCTTCGATCGCTTTCCGCCGCCGAGTTGTCAGACGGAACGCTGCGATATCTCTTATGGGCTGCTGCTCTCCTGACTCCGCGCCCGCCGGAACTGATGGTGTTGAATGAGCCGGAAACCAGCCTGCATCCGGACCTGTTGCCTCCCCTTGCCAGGCTGATCCTCGCCGCCGCGAAAAACACTCAGATTCTCGTCGTCTCGCACGCGCCGCTCCTCATCGAAGAACTGACGGCCAGCCCTCTTTGCACTCGCCTTCACCTCGTAAAAGACTTTGGCGAAACCAAACTCGAAGGCTCGACCCTCTTCAACACGCCGAAATGGCAATGGCCTGCGCGGTAAAGGCACTTCTGGATTTCAGGCCACGAAGCTGGAATTTTGCAATCGTGCCAAAAGTTTTCGTTAAGCTATTGCCGTTACCCGTTTAGTCGGGTAGAGCTACTCTGGTACGTGTTGCGTAACGCTGAATGAGAGGAACAGTGAGCCTGTCTCGCGTTGTCATTGTGGGTGGCGGATTTGGCGGTCTTTATGCAGCCCGTGAGCTCAATGGCGCTCCGGTTCACGTGACGCTCATCGACAAACGAAACTATCACCTCTTTCGCCCCATGCTGTATCAGGTCGCAAGCGGGCTTCTTTCTCAGGATGAAATTGCCATGCCGCTGCGCTCCATCTTCAGCCGTCAGCGGAACGTAGATGTTTTCATGGACGAAGTCGTCGGTATCGACCCGGCAGGCAGCATGGTCCACCTGCACGATCGCGACATACCCTACGACTACCTCATCCTTTCCACTGGCATCCATTACAACTATTTCGGTCACGACGAATGGCGTGAGTTCGCTATTCCCCTCGAATCGCTTGAGCGCGCCGAAGTCATTCGCGCGAAGGTGCTCGGGGCATTTGAGAAAGCCGAGGAAATGGCTGCTGCCGGTAAAGCATCTCCTGTGGAGCTCCAGCGCCTGCTCACCTTCGTTTTGGTGGGCGCCGGAACGGTGGGCGTCGAAATGGCCGGCACCTTGGCGGAAATGTTTCATATGGCGCTGAAGCGGGACTTCCGCTATATCGATCCACGTTCGGCGCGCATCCTTCTCTACGAGGCCGGTCCGCGCATTCTTCCCACGTATCATCCACATCTTTCTCTTCGAGCACAGCGGCATCTTGAATCCCTTGGCGTCGAGGTTCGTACCAACGCCCGCGTCACACTCGTGGATCGCGAGGGCGTCACTTCCAATGAAGGGCGCGTCCTCGCCTCGACTGTGATTTGGGGAGCCGGCGTCATCGCGTCTTCCGCGGCCAAGTGGCTCAACGCACCCACGGATGCGTCCGGAAAGATCATGGTGCAGCCGGACTTCTCTGTTCCGAATTATCCGAAGATTTTTGCCATTGGCGACACGGCCCATGTCGTGGCGCCTGCACGCAATCTCATCGGAATCAGATTGCGAACGCCGATGGAATTGCCTGGCGTCGCGCAGCCCGCCATTCAGGAGGGGAAATACGTTGCCCGTCTGATCAAGAGTCGCGTCATGGGACGCTCATCGCCCGCGGCCTTCTGGTATTGGGATAAAGGCGACCTCGCAATCGTCGGACGCACCTATGCCGTAGCCGATCTGCGCTTCGTGCGCTTTGCCGGATTCCCGGCGTGGTTCGTATGGGCCAGCGTGCATATCTACTTTCTCATCGGATTTGCCAATCGCCTCTTCGTCCTGCTGCAGTGGGCCTTCGCCTTTCTCACAAAACGGCGTCGCGGGCGGGTCCTCTATTCCTAGACAAACGGAGCAGCCTCAGAAAGGAGACGTATGAAAATCGTGGTGATTGGCGGAACCGGTCTCATCGGATCAAAACTGGTGAGCAATCTCACCCAGCACGGCCATCAGGCTGTAGCGGCTTCACCGAACACGGGCGTGAATACGGTGACCTGCCAGGGACTTGCCGAAGTGTTGAAGGGCGCCCCGGTCATCGTCGATGTATCGAACTCACCCTCCTGGGAGGAAGAGGCGGTGATGAACTTCTTCAAAACCTCAACCACCAATCTTCTCCAATATGGCGCTGCCGCCGGTGCGAAACATCTCATCGCGCTGTCCGTAGTCGGTACCGACCGGCTCACCGAGAGTCCATACTTCCGGGCCAAGATGGCGCAGGAAAAACTCATCGAGGAATCCGGGATGCCATACTCGATCGTTCGCGCCACGCAGTTCTTCGAGTTCGCCAAGGGCATCGCGGACTTCTCTACCCAGGGGAATCAGGTGCATCTCCCGCCGGTATTCATCCAGCCGATGGCTTCCGACGATGTCGCCAAGGGGGTCGCGAGAGTTGCAGTCGGATCACCGTTGAACGGCATAGTTGAGATTGGTGGTCCTGAGAAGTTCCGTCTCGATGAACTGATTCGCCTTTACCTCAGCGCGGTCGATGATCGGCGTGAGGTTGTTACCGATCCGAATTCTCTCTATTACGGGATACATGTGAGCGAGCGCACGCTTGTTCCAGAGGACAACGCGAAGCTCGGCGAGATACGGTTCAACGACTGGCTCAACCAGGGATCTCCGAAGAAGGAACTCGCCCCTTCTCAAGGGTGAAGATTTTCAATGAGAGTCCAGCGTCAGCAGCATCAATATTGGCCTTGACAGGCATTAGAGTACGGTCGTACGCTTTAAACCATGCGGTACTCCCTGGAACATAAAGCGCGAAACCACGAGAACATCCTTTCTGTGGCGGCTCGCTCTTTTCGCGAGCATGGCGCTGACAGCAGCGGCATCGGGACGGTGATGAAGAAGGTAGGGCTGACGAAAGGAGGCTTCTACCGGCACTTCAAGAGCAAGGACGACCTGTTCGTCGAAGCGGTGGCACGGGCGTTCGACGAGATGGGAAGAGGCATGGCGGAAGTCGTAAAGTCCGCGCCCGAAGGGCAGGCTCTGCGAGCCATGATCGAATATTACCTAAGCCCGCGCCACGCCAATTCGCTGGGAAGCGGCTGTGTGCTCTCCGCCCTCGGGCCGGAGCTCGGACGGAAACCGGTAGCCGTGCGGAGACGGATCGAGGCGTCGCTGGAAGCCTATCGCGAGCGGCTCCTGCCATTCATGCCCGGTCAAACACGAGAAGAAAGATTGGCGAAGATCAGGGTGTTGTTCTCCAGCATGGCGGGAGTGTTGATGATGGCCAGGATCACGTCGGACCCTAAAAAGCGTGAGCAGAGGTTGATGGAGGCGAGGAACTTTTTCATAAAGTCCTTCGTTGAAGAATAATTTTTTTGTCTAATAAGAGTACGCTCGTCATCTTATGGACAAGACCTAACCAAGACTGAATCGAGGTAAACCATGTCCGTAGCGCAATCACAGTCCGGGTCCGCCTCAGCCGTGCCCAGCGCGGCCATTCCGAAAACCACCGAAGTGCTCGTCATTCTGACTCCCAGGCAGGGCGTAACCCCGCAGCAAATCATGGCGGTCATCCCGTCAGAGATTCGGGCAACTGTGAATCTCTACCTCGACGGGAAAATCCGCCAGTGGTATTCGCGCGGCGATGGCAAGGGCGCCATCTTTCTGGTCGATGCGAAGACTGAGGAGGAGGCACGAGCCATCATGGAAACCCTGCCACTCGCGAAGGAACACTTGATGGAGCACGAGTACATTCCGGTCGGCCCACTGATGCCGCTAAGGGCATTGCTAGGCGCGGGACCGCAGCAGTGACGATCGCCCCAGGTCGAGCAATTTCGCTCTTTTCGAAAACAGAACGGTGCCAACTGAATCGAGGCAAATCATGAAATGGACGATCGCTTTACTCGTTGCAATGCTACCGGTTGCGTCCGTAGCGCAATCACAGCCTGGGCAAGCCTCAGGCGTGCCCAGCGTGGCTATACCGAAAGCCAGCGAAGTGCTGGTCATTCAGACTCCCAGGCACGGTGTAACTCCGCAACAAATCATGGCCGTTATCCCGTCAGAGATTCGGGCGACTGTGAATCTCTACCTCGACGGGAAGATACGCGAGTGGTATTCGCGCGGCGATGGCAAAGGCGTCATCTTCCTCGTCGAGGCCAGGACCGAGGACGAGGCACGAGCCATCATGGAAACCCTGCCGCTCGCCAAGGAACAGTTGATGGATCACGAGTACATTCCCGTCGGGCCCTTGATGCCGCTCAGGGCACTGGTGGGCCCGGGAGCGCCGAGTAATTAAACGGAATCATGATCAGGCCATCGGCATCACCGATGGCAAGGAGGTAGGGCATGCTGGCAAAGGACATCTTCAGTATCGACATGCCGCTGGGCTATCTCGCCTGGGCGCTCTGCATTGCGACTTATATCTGGCCGCGGCTAAGGGCGATGGATCAGGTCGAGGCGCACCGCGCAATCGCCACGTTCCACAGTTTCCGCTTCTTCGGGTTGGCCTTCCTGCTGCCCGGGTTTGTTGGGCCAAACTCTGCCGCCGGGCTTCGCAACGCCGGTGGCCTACGGCGACCTCGTCACCGCACTGCTCGCCATCCTCGCACTGCTGACAGTCCGCGTGCGCTCCCTCTTCTGGCCGCTGGTCTGGATTTTCAATCTGGTCGGTCTCGCAGATCTCGTCATTGGCACTGCGCGTGGGGTCAGCGTAAATCTGCCGGCAGCGGCGGGACAGCTCGGAGTCGGTTACGCGATCCTCATGCTGTATGTGCCCGCGCTTTTCTGGACGCACATCGTCGCGTTCTGGCTGCTGCTGCGGTCTCGGCGCGCAGCCGCTCGGTCGGCAGATGCGCCCATGTCGCTGGCCGCGATTGACTAACCAAAGAAAGAGATGTATCCGACGACAGCCGTCGCATTGGTCTCTCCGCACATGCAGGCCAATTCGTCGGCTGTCCGTATGTTCCGCATCCAGCAACAACCTGTCTGACAATCAGATGTGATATATGACACGTCTTGTCATATATGGACGCCGCAAGTTAACTCATTGGTAAATTACCAAACCCCGTCCCGAAGCCCGGGATCACCCCGCAGCGCACCTGAAAGGCCTCGAAATCCTCCCCTGCGCCGGCCCGGAGCGGCTAAAGGGAGCGAACCCGCATCACGCGCCGCAGGCGCATCCGCCCGAACGGCTAGCTCCGGGCGCGATCATTCAGCTTGGCCTCCGTGCTCCACAACCCCGCCGAGGGCGTGCTGATATAAAACACCTCTTCCCCATCCGGCATCGTGTTCCAGCCTTCCTTCATCCGCTCCGGCGCATAGCGCGCCAGCGCCTCGCCCAGGTCGGCATACTCATAGCCCACACCCTCAATCTCTTTCCTCGTCAAATGTCCCGGCGCATAGCGGATCGTGAACCGTCCCTCGCTCGATCCATGGATCAAATGCGCCGTCCCATGCGCGATCTCCTGCAGGTCCCTCTCGGTGCGGTAGAGCCGCAGAATCCGCTCCGTCCCGGTGTAGCCATACTTCCGGATCAGCGCATCCACCTCCGGCTGCTCGCCAAATCGCTCGAGTCCCGGCGCAATCACCAGCAGCTCGCCGCCGTCGGCAATCGCCATGCGCGTGCGATAGACCGCCTTGTTCGCCACCCACGTGCTGCGAAACTCATCCGCCTGCATCACCGCAACAATCTTCTTCACCGGCTTGTCGAAGGTCGTGATGTTCTGGGCGCGGCTCGCCCGCGCGGCTGCTAAGTACGTCTCCAGATCGTCGCCAACATAGATCCCGCTCGTGACCAGCTTCTCGTCCCCGTCGCGCCGCATCACGATCTGCAGATACACATCCGGCAGATGCCCCAGATACTTTTCCTCTGCCCAGTTAAAGCATGCGCGCAGCGGAGTGATCAGGCACCCCAGGTTCTTCTCGATCCCATACACCGCCGCCGCGATGTGCGCCGCGCAGATCGTCGCCTTGCCGCCGAGGCCAATGAAGTAATTCTTGTTGTGGTTGGCAAAGCCCAGCACCTCGTGCGGCACCACATGCCCCACGTTGATCACCAGGTCCCACGGCTCCGTCATCAGCTTCGTATTCAGATCGATCGGGATATCCCAGTCCGCCGCGCCGCCTGTCGTCTCCGCCACCAACGCAGCCGGAATCGTCCCCACCCGCGTGCAGCCATTCCGCCAGTCATGCGCATAAATCTTCTCGTGCGGGATCTTCCCGAACATCCACCGGTTCTCCTCCTCGGTGTGCGGCCGGTGCTGTCCCAGCGTCGGGATCACAGCCACCTCGCTGCCAGCCAATGTCAATTCCTCATAAAGCATCTCGGTAATCCGCCCGGCCCCGCTGTGCGCCCGCGTCAGGTCCGGTGGCAGCAGCAGAACCCGCTTCAAATCCCGCGTCTTTCCTCCGAGGACACGCTTCCGAGCCTCCTCCACCAACCGCACCACCGCCCCCCGGATCTCCACCTCCGTCAGCGCCTCGCCCTCCACCTGAAACCACGGCATGATCCCCTCCAGAACCTGCCTGACAATCTAACAGCCAGCAGGTAGAGCGTACTAGCTCACCATTTCCCCTGAGATACGGGCACCGAGAGACGCTCAGCCTGTGCACGCGGATTAACCTGAGCGCAACACGCTCATATTTTGCTCGCAGCCCTTGACATCACAGCCTCCCCTACCCTACCTTTAGCAATTGAAGGGCGACAGTGCTAAAGCCGGACTCCGGCCCAACCGTCCGCCCTCAACCCATTGGAAACTCACCCGCGCGGGCCACCGCGCACCCAATAAGGAGAAGCAATGCCAACAGCAACAGCATCCGCAGCGACCACCTTTACCCCGCTGCACGACCGCATCCTCGTTCGTCGTGTCGAAGAGACCGAGTCCGTGCGCGGCGGCATCATCATTCCCGACACCGCCAAGGAAAAGCCCCAGGAAGGCGAAGTCATCTCCGTCGGCAAGGGCAAGTCCAACGACGAAGGCAAAGTATTCCCCCTCGACGTCAAGGCTGGCGACCGCATCCTCTTCGGCAAGTGGGGCGGCACCGAGATCAAGATCGACGGCGAAGACTTCCTCATCATGAAGGAAGACGAAGTCCTCGGCATCCTCAAGTCCAAGTAACTATCGCCCGCACAAATCCGGGTGCCCATCCTGAGCAAAGCGAAGGGTGGGATCAACGATCCAGTCACTCCGCCATCACTCGCGGAGAGCAACTAAGGAGAAAGCAATGGCAAAGCAAATTCTGCACGGCGAAGACTCGCGTCAGGCCATCCTGCGCGGCGTCAACACACTGGCCGACGCAGTGAAGGTCACCCTCGGCCCCAAGGGGCGCAACGTCGTCATCGAGAAGAAATTCGGATCGCCCACCATCACCAAGGACGGCGTCACCGTCGCCAAGGAAATCGAGCTGAAGGACGCGCTCGAGAACATGGGCGCCCAGATGGTTCGCGAGGTCGCCTCGAAGACCTCCGACGTCGCCGGTGACGGCACCACCACCGCAACCGTACTCGCACAGGCCATCTATCGCGAAGGCGTTAAGACCGTCGCGGCGGGTGCCAACCCCATGGCACTCAAGCGCGGCATCGACAAGGCTGTTGAAGCCATCGTCGGCAAGCGCGATGAGAACGGCGTAGTCACCGGCGGTGCGCTCTCGAAGTTCTCCAAGCCCGTCTCCGGCGACATGATCGCCCAGGTCGGCACCATCTCCGCCAACTCCGACTCCACCATCGGCACCATCATCGCCGAGGCCATGAAGAAGGTTGGCAAGGATGGCGTCATCACCGTCGAAGAGTCGAAGACACTCGAGACCCAGCTTGAAGTCGTCGAAGGCATGCAGTTCGATCGCGGCTACCTCTCGCCCTACTTCGTCACCGATCCCGATCGCATGGAAGCCGCGCTCGACGATCCCTACATCCTCATCCACGAGAAGAAAATTTCCACGATGAAGGACCTGCTGCCCCTGCTCGAGCAGACCGTGCAGACCGGCAAGCCCCTCGTCATCATCGCGGAAGACGTGGACGGCGATGCACTCGCCACCCTCGTCGTCAACAAGCTGCGTGGTTCGCTCAAGGTCGCGGCCGTCAAGGCCCCTGGCTTCGGCGATCGCCGCAAGGCCATGCTTGAGGACATCGCAAAGCTCACCGGCGGCAAGGCCATCACCGAAGACCTCGGCATCAAGCTGGAGAACGTGAAGCTTGAGGACCTCGGCCGCGCCAAGCGCATCACCATCGACAAGGACAACACCACCATCGTCGAAGGCAAGGGCGACTCCAAGGTCATCGAAGGCCGCGTCAAGGAGATCCGCAACCAGATCGACAAGACCACCTCCGACTACGACCGCGAGAAGCTCCAGGAGCGCCTCGCCAAGCTGGTCGGCGGCGTCGCTGTCATCAAGGTGGGCGCGGCAACCGAGACCGAGATGAAGGAGAAGAAGGCTCGCGTTGAAGATGCCATGCACGCCACCCGCGCAGCAGTTGAGGAAGGTATCGTCGCCGGCGGCGGCGTTGCCCTCATCCGCTCTGCAAAGGATGTGGACGCGCTCGTGAAGACGCTCCAGGGTGACGAGAAGATCGGTGCACAGATCGTCCGTCGCGCCATCGAGGAGCCGCTGCGCCAGATCGTCGGCAACGCCGGCGAAGAGGGTGCCGTGGTCGTTGGCAAGCTCTGGAGAACAACGATCCTAACTTCGGCTACAACGCCAGCACCAACGAGTACGAGGACCTGGTCAAGGCCGGCGTCATCGACCCCACCAAGGTCACCCGCACTGCCCTGCTGAACGCAGCCTCGATCGCCGGCCTCATGCTGACGACCGAAGCCATGGTCTCGGAAATCCCCGAGCCCAAGCAGGCAGCACCAGCCGGCCACGGCGGCGGCATGGGCGACATGTACTAGTACTGCGCGGCCGGCGAAACGCGACCTCCGGTCGCCGAATCCGCTAGCCCGATCAGAACTCAGCTAGATGCTACAAACGAAAGCCCCTCGCGCAAGCGAGGGGCTTTTTGATTGGGCGTCAACTTTTGCTTGCCTCCGCAAATCGGACCTGAAGACATGGTATGGCTAGGCGAATGGACCAATTTTCGTATCGGCATTATCCGCAGCATCGACTATGCTTCTCGGGATCGTTTTAATGATGTTGCGGCGATGTCCATGCTCAGTGGGGAAACGTCACAGTGCGGCCGGAGCACCACACCGCGCCGAAGAGTCCAGACGTTTTGTGGGATCTTGTCAACGGGATAGCGACCGGTCTCATTTCTATTGGCGTCGATTTGTAGGAACTAAAGTGAGAACTGCTGGTAGATAGCGAACAGGGTGGGCGTATTCCGCAGACCCGAGGGGTGCACCTTATGGCAAAGAAGATCCCATGTACTTCGTCTCGGCTGATCACTTGGCTCTGATGTCGTAAAGGCAGGTGCCACATAATTTCGTCCGTGTCCCACTTTGGCAGGTTCACCGACTGCGACATCCGATAGGGTGACGAAAAAGCTCGTCAGAAGTTGCCGGACTCAGCCGGAACAGAGAAGGCTTGGGTGAACATCCTGCCTGCACTGTTTCGATTTACTCAATGATCTTTCAAGCGAGTCGAGCAGCATCCCGGATGTAGAAGCTTATGCCTCACTGGCGAAACTGGCTTTGCAACTCGGTGATCCGAACTGCGCCGCGATCTTTGTACCGATCAAAAACGTCATGATGCCGAATGACGGTACAGCGGAGGAGGGTCTCGACTCTTGATCAATAAGGAATTGCCGTTAAAACGCTGAAGCGCCGAGGTACCAGGGCCGCCAAACTGCCGTCCCTTTCCCATCACCACTTCGCTCGCAAATACGCCCGCACCGGCTTGTCATAAACCACCATCACCAGCCACGCAAAGGCCACCATCGTGATCGTGCCGCACAGAACCGGTATCCCCATGCCGCCCGACGCCAGCTTGTGCTTCTCCGCATAGTCACCCCAGATCCAGATCACCGAGTAGTGCGTCATGTACAAGGGATAGGACAGGTCGCCCGAAAAGCGGCACAGCCGTTCTACGCGTGCGGACACGGTAGCTCCCGCGCCGAGCGCCACCAGCAGAGGAAAATAGATCACGATAACGGCTGCCTCACGCACCCACGCACCCGTCTGATATGGCATCGCCAGTGCGAGCACCAGCAGTATGCTCAATGCGCCAAAGCCCAGCCGTGTCCTCAGCCGCCATCCCATCCGGTAGACCAGCAAGCCCGCCATAAACGAGAACGCCACCCGCGCTCCGCCGTCCCAGAAGTTTTTGGAACTCCATCCGCCCGATAAATTTCCCGCGCGGTGGCCGGTCCAGCACAACAGCACCGCAGCCGCCACCGTAAGCACCACCAGGAGTCCGCGTTTGATCCGGTAAAGGCCTGCTCCAAACACCACGTTCGCCACGTACTCCCAGAACAGCGACCATGCTGGCGCATTCAAGCTGAACAGGTTGTGCGATCTCTCCTTCATCGCCCCAAACGGGATCAGCAGCAGCGACGCTGCGAACATCAGCGCGACCTTGCCCGGGCCATAGCCCGGCGTCACCCCAAATGGATTCGCATAAAAGGCGATCAGCCCCAGCACCGCCCCCAGCACGACAAGCGGCTGCAAACGGATCAGCCGCAGCTTAAAGAATTCGCCCAGACCCATCCGCCCGATGCGATCGTCATAGGCATATCCCATCACAAAGCCCGAGAGGCAAAAGAAGAAGTCCACTGCCAGGAAGCCATGCCCGATCCATAGCTTGCTGTAATTCCAAATCACCATTTCCATGAAGTGGAAGATCACCACTCCAACCGCCGCCACGCCGCGCAGCCCGTCGAGCACCACAAAATGCGGCTTCGTCCTGTTCGACACTGCCATGTCCACCGCTGTGGCGGAAGTTGCTGTCATTCGTCTCTACCCCGGTTCAATGCCCACAAGTAACCGCTGCCTGCTGAAATATATCTGACCTTTCGAATCGATGCTTTTCTGCTACAGACTTCACTACGCCGGACCGGCAAACAGGATGAAATTCCCGTCCGGATCAATCACGACGAAAGTCCTCGCACCCCATGGCTCTTTCTTGAGTGCCTGATGGAAAGAAACTCCCGCAGCCTGATAACTCAAAAACAATTGTTTGATTTCATCCCCGCTCACAACCGTGATGGAAGCAGAGAGCAGACCTTCGCGCTCGCGGACATCACCAGCAAACACCGGTTCGCCGACCAGCCTTAAATTGAGTCGTGCATGGTCGCGGCGAACCTGCGCGTAAAACGGCGGATCGCCATAGATAAATTCGACGGCGAAGCCGAGCCTGTTTGTGTAGAAATCGCAGGAACGCTGGATGTTCGCAACGAAGAGTTGCGCTTCAATGGAATTGAGAATGGGACGTGGCGTCACCCGCCTGGATTCATCAGTCATGGCATCTGCTCCTGATTTGAGCGCCGGCCACCCGTCGAATCCTTTTTGCCGAGCGACAAGCTCCTGTGCATCAGCAAGTTTGAAGTCAGCCTCCAAAATCTGCGCGTCGCTAAGCTGACCAAATCGAGGCAAGCCTGCCCGGATCTCCGCCGCGACCGGATAATACCGCTCGCGATGCCAACGCAGATATTGCTTGGCCTGCTTCTTGAGATTTTCAAGGTTCGGCATGGGCGCAATGTATTTTGGTTGCCGTAGGTGGGCGTTGCCCTTTCGGCCTCAACCGATGCGCCCTACGCAGCAACAACAGACTGCCTCCGCAAATCACGAATGTCAACGGTCACATGGATAGTCATCGAATTACCGAATTCGAGGACGAAATCCGGAAGGTGATTTGGGACTTGCTTTCCCGAAGCATCAGCCGCCCGGTATGCATCGCATAAGACATACATGCTGGACCTACTATTGGCCCCAGGAGGTTTTATGGCCGACACCCTCACTCCCGCCCGCGATCTGGCCGACACCAACAAGGCTCATTTTCCCAACGAGAGCGCCGAATACCGCGCGGCTCGCAACGCGCTCCTCATCGAGGAAATCAAGCTGCGACGCCAGCTTGAGCACGTTGCTGCCCATCGTCGCGCCCTACCGCCCGGCGGCGAGATTCCCCAGGACTACGAGTTCATCTCCGAGACCGGCCCTATCCGCCTCTCCAATCTCTTCGGCAAAAGAGACACGCTGCTTATCTACAGCATGATGTTCGGCCCGCAGCGCAAAGCGCCGTGTCCCAGTTGCACATCCTTCCTCACCTCCTGGAACGGCACCGCAATCAATCTGCGTGAGCGCGTCGCCATCGCCGTCACTGCCCGCTCCCCCATCGAGAGGCTGAAGGATTACAAGCACCAGCGCGGCCTCGCCAACCTGCCGTTTCTCTCCGACACCTCCGGCGACTACACGCGCGCCTACGTCAACGCCGAAGACGCCGACATCCCCGGCTTCTCCGTCTTTACTCGCGACGGCGGAACCATTCGTCACTTCTACAGTGGCGAGATGAGCGGCGACATGGCCGACCCCGGACAGGACCCCCGCGGCGCACCAGAGATGGATCCGCTCTGGTCGATGCTGGACTACACACCGGAAGGCCGCGGCAAGGACTGGTACCCCAAACTCAGCTACAACGACTAGCCGTCCAGTCGCACGCAGCCTCGGACGTGCTGGCGAAAGCGATCTACCCCTGCGTACGCAGCCGCTTCAGCATCCACTGCCATGTGCCCTCGACAGATATCTCCGTCGGGGGCGGTAGTATCGGCGCCGTCGGATACACCACCGGTTTCCCGCGATACTGCGCCGCCAGCTTCTGGAACGTCCGTCCCTGCTCCTTCACCCGGCCGTCGTTAGTCAGCAGCCCCAGCGTGTACTCCACCGGATTGAACGTGAACTTCCGGTCCACATCGTGGCTGTCCCAGTAGGTAAACCACGCCACGCCCTCTTGAATGGCCGCTTCCACCGCCAGCTCCAGCCACTGCGCCTGCCCAGCCTCATCCAGCGACTCGATGCACGTGTTGAACTCGCCCGCCCACACCGGCGTCTGCTGCCTGCCCGCATACGACCGGATCAACGCCGCCATCGACGCCAGCAGCTTCACACTCGGCGCATCCATCGGTCCGCCATAGTTCAGCGCTCCGGTCCAGAACGGATAGCAATGCATCACCGGGAAGCGCTGCGTCGCCAGCGCGCGCGGCGAAAACGTCTGCCCATCAAACCACGGATGATGATCGACGCCATTCACATTCAACGTGCCCGGCGCCTCGCGTTCCATCACCGCAAGCATCTTCGTCATCCACGCATCGCCCATCGCCGCCGGCGCGCTCCAGCAGGTATTCACCTCATTGCCCAGGTCGAAGCCGATGATGTTCGCGTGGCGTGCCATCACCCGCGCCAGCTCATGCACAAAGCGCTCCTCGGCCGCAAACATCGTTGAGTCCGAGTAGAAGGCTTCTCCGGCCTTCGCATCGCGCTCTTTCTGAAACGGCGGCAGAAAGTACCATCCGCTCAACTGCCCCGTAAACACGGTCACCAGAGCATCCATCCGCCGCTCACCCATCATCGCCAGCATCTGGTCCAGCCGGTCCAGGTGCAGCGCGCTCACATAGGTGGGATTCGGCTGGAAATACGGCCACACCAGCAGGATCCGCAGGTGGTCCGCGCCCAGCGCAGCAATCGCATCCAGATCGCGCTTCACCGAGTCGCCATCCCAGTCGTTCCAGCAGAACCACCAGTTGCGGCTCGGTGTGTAGTTCACGCCAAAGCGATGCCGCTCAAGATCAAGCGGAGTCACGCTCCGCGTCTCAGCCAGACCATGTGTCGCCAGCAAGCCGGCCCCGGCCGCACTCATCTTCAGAAATCCGCGTCTATCCATACCTCAACGACAATACTCCGCCGCGCCGCCACCCTACTTCGATCCCCTCTGACTCATGCGCGACTGAACCCAGGGGCCGAGGCATCGACTAAGATCCGAAACTTCGCAGTTAGGAGGACCAGCCGCCGAGACACACGCGGCTCCGGCGCCGTAACAGCCCATCGGGCAGTTAGTTGTCGCGCCACAACATGGCGGAAATAGTTCCCTCATCCTGAAAAATCTGCTCCAACGTCGTCAGATCCTGGGATTGCACATCGTTGACGTCTAAGTGGTAGACAAGGTGTTTTCCACTCTTGGCGTGAATGTAACCCGCAAATGCCTGACCTTCGATGAGTGTCCCCACGTCGAATGTGCCGGTCTTGGCATGCACCTGTCCTTTCGCAGGTGCCAGCGTGCTGTCGGACTCGAAATCGGTAACGAATACAAGCGAGCCGTCGACGCCTAAGATCGGTAGCGAGGCGAAATACTGCGGGAATGCGGGGCGGCTGGTCATATCAATGAGCATGTGCGTCACCGCCCGGTTGATGGCAGTCGTTTTCTCGCCACCGCTTCCGTCGACAAAGTGGTATTGCTTCGGGCCAATGCCGTAGTGCTCCTGCAGATTTTTCTGTTCTGCCGCCAGGGTTGATTGCATGTCGTCGGTGCCCTGTGTCACTCCCCAGAGCAGTAGGCTCGTGTCAGCCCCGATGTTGTAGCTGACTTTGAGGATCCATTTGGCATATTCCGCGTATGGCAGGCCTTGAAGATCTGCTACCCGCATCCTCGATTCGTAACAGTTCTTCGCAGGAAGCAGATGGGTGGGGTTCGGTTCGACGGTGGGCGCATCGACCTTTACGCCAGCGGCGCGCAGTTGCTCGATGAGGACCGTCCGCGCGTAGTTCGAAGGATTGGTGATGCGGAAGTTACGAACAAGGGGATATTTAATGTTAAACGGCGGCGTGTAATCTTCCGCAAGGGTGCCCGTGACTTCTGCCGTGCAACCCGGCTTTCCGATGCACTTAGGATCCGTGGGAGTAATCTGAGTAGGGCCGCCAGCGGGCTGCATAATGATGTCGTTATCGACTGCGAGCGCGGCAGATATCGGACGGTGCCCCACCAGCGCGTGCTCGCCTACCTCGCCTCGATTGATCTTGAGATCGACGACGTCATCGTTGACAAAAATCGGTTTCAAATAAAACTGGGTGCGCCACTTGTAAGGCTGAAAGAGGCGGTCATCGATGACAACGTCGCCGGTGATTTCTTTAATTCCGGACCTTGCAATTTGATGAGCTATCTGGGCGTAACCCGCCAGCGGATCAGGCTTGGTTAACTGGGCAGTGCCAAGCGAATTGGCTTCATTGTGATCAAAGTTGGTGATGGCGAGGGTACCGTCCGGCTTAGTACGGCCACCCATGGTGAGATCCCCGGAAGCGACGAGGATCAGATCACCCCACAAGACGCCTCGGTTGTTGACGGGGCCGGAGCGATAAACTGGAGTGTTGAACCTGTGGTTGGGGCCGATCTGGTCCAGGAGTTCACCGATGGTGAAGAGCTTACGCACGGAACCGATGAAGAACTGGTGGTTCGGCTTGAGATCGACAAGCACTTGGCCGGTATCCAGATCCACCACGCGTAATCCCCAAGTGGCGCCTTTGTAGAGCGGCTTGTCCATGACCGCCTTGATATCCGAGGAAACATTCGCCGGTTCGGTGTCTTGTGCCCTGCCCCATCCTGTGGCCAAGCACACAAGCAACAGCGAAACTGCCGTAGTTGAAAGATAAGGTCGCATAGGTCCCTTTCGCCTCTGAATCAGGAGAGTCGTTCGCTGCGGGCCGCATGACGCATTACAAAATCGCTGTCATGGGGGAGACGGCGACGATCATACGCGCATATTGTGGAATTTCGTCAACTCGGCTTTGCAGTCTAGCCGATGAAATGCTCACGACCCGAGAGCCATTTCGGGAAACGCTGGTTCAAACGTCTTTGCAGGTTCTCGCAAAATTGCCGCCTGTTAACTATCTCGGCCGCCAATTTATTGACCGATTGGCTCCAGATAGCCCCGTTAGCGTCCCTTCACACGAATAATGGTTGATTGGAGCTGTCAAGACGATTTCAATGCCATCCGATCGCTTCAATAAGCCCAACGCCCCGCATCGTTTCGCCGCACACCGAATCTAGATGATCCGCTTCACGAGTCGCCATCCCAATCGTTCCAGGAGAACCACCAGTTGCGGCTCGGTGTGTAGTTCACGCCAAAGCGATGCCGCTCAAGATCAAGCGGAGTCACGCTCCGCGTCTCAGCCAGACCATGTGTCGCCAGCAAGCCGGCTCCGGCCGCGCTCATCTTCAGAAATCCGCGTCTATCCATATCTCCATGACGATACGCCCCCGCGCCGAGCCCACGAGCGCCTCGCTCGCGCCATCTCCGCGCAGATGGCCGTCGGCGCCGGCCCCTCCGTCATCACCCGCTTAACCGAACCATCCGTCACTTCCTCGGTGCCGACATTAATATCAGGTAGTGAGCCGGTACAAGATATACGTACGGCGCGTTACCATGCGACCATGGCCAATGCCATTAGGAAACAAATCTCACAAACGTACTTGTTAAAACGTACAGTACGGCTTGGAAGACATACATGCTTCCTTTGCTCGGCCCCCCTCAAGAACAAGAACCGGAGCGACGAGCACGTATTCCCTAAATGGCTTCAAAGCAAGTTCAGCCTCTGGGATCAGCGGCTACATTTGATTAATCTGACCGACATTCCATATCGGCAAATAACTATCCCATGCTGCCGACCTGCAATAATGTCCACCTGTCGAAAATAGAAGAGTCCATGCGCGTCGCTGTGGACAAAGGACCTGACGCGGTCGCAGCACTTCCAGCTGCCAGCGTCTACATGTGGCTCAGTAAACTGTTTTACGGAATCCTCTATCGAGAACACCTACTAATGGCCGACAGACGAGTTGGCAAGCGGCCGATCGTTCCTAAAGGCGTCCTACGGGAACTGCGTCTGCACCACGACTTCATGCAGGGTATATGCCGGACGGTTGGATTCCCTTTTGGAGTGCCCGGCTCAATCTTCATTTTTGGCACAAGCCTGCCATCGCGTATCGAACAACAGTTCGATTTCATAGATAATCACCAGAATCTCTCAATAGCGCTGCGAATGGGTTCAGTGGGGCTCGTCTGCTGTTTACAAGACGGTGGCTCGACTAAGAGATTTCACGATCACCTCAAGCATCCGTATCATCGAAAAAGCCGGTTACACCCGATGCAATTTCGAGAAGCTACCGCCCAAATTTTCTATAAATCAATGTTGTTGGAAACCAGCCCCTTTTTCACGGTGGTCGAAAACCCCAACGAGCTGCTAGTAATTACACAAAACCCTCAACATATCTCATTTAGAGATTGGAACTGGTTCACGTTCTGTAAGCTATTGGCATATTACTGGGATCAGCCGGTAGAAGAGATCTACGGCGGTAACATTGGTTGGGCATCATCTATCCGCGACGAGAATAGGCGATTTAGGAAATTGGATGCGGACGCACATTATCGATTTCTTGTCCCTGACAAATGGAAGGCGCAGGAAGTCCCGGGCTGTCCGTGAAAAGCAGAAAATCAGCGGACGCCCGCTAGCTAGTTTACCTATGGCGCGAGCGGGCTTGGCTCAGCCTTCTGCAGATCGACCGAGCGCCCATCTCTCCCCTAAATGGGGATACCAACATTCCCTAAATGGCACTTGTGCATTTCTACCTAGAGCAGTTACATTCATGCCGCCTCTCCAATTAATCCAGTTCAAAGGACTAAATGAAAAAACTGTTCGCACTCTTCCTCTGCCTGCTTGTTCCCGCTGTTCTGTTCGCCAGCGAAAACGGCTATAAAGTCATGTACGATGGCGGCTCGCTTCCCAACACCAAGACGGGCGCGAAACTCGTGATGACTCTCGGTGAGAAAGACATTCATTTCCGAGAAGGCGGCGAGGAAATCAAAGTCATCCCAGCCTCGGCAATCACAGAAATCACCTACGGACAGGACGTGCATCGTCGTGTCGGTGCCGCCATCGGTCTGGCGTCGTGAGCTTCGGCGTGGGCGCGCTCATGGCGCTCACCAAATCGAAGAAGCACTTCGTCGGCCTCACTGGGCAGGACGGTGACAAGAAGGGCGGCTTCGCCATGCAGTGCGATAAGAACGATTACCGCGGCGTCTCGCCGGCTCGAGGGCCTCACCGGCAAAAAGGCCGTCGACTCCGAACATGACCGTAAGAACTAAATGGTTTGGAAGGGGGTGGATTACATGAGAGTGCGGCAAGAAATGTGCCGGCCATCCATCCACAAACCAGAATCGGCCACGTCCACCTCAAAGTCGCCGACCTCGACCGCGCACTCGCCTTCTATCGCGACGTCCTGGGCTTCGAGGTCACGCAGCGCATCGGCAACACCGCCGCCTTCCTCTCCGCCGGCGGCTACCATCACCACATCGGACTCAATACCTGGGAAAGCCGCCAGGGCTCCGCGCCCGCGCCCGGCACCACCGGCCTCTATCATCTCGCCATCGTCTATCCCACGCGCGCCGAGCTTGCCGACGCCCTCCGTCGCCTGGTGCGCGCCCACATTCCGCTCGAAGGCGCCGCCGACCACGGCGTCAGCCAGGCACTCTATCTCCGCGACCCGGACGGCAATGGCGTCGAGCTCTACTGGGATCGCCCCGAATCGGAATGGCCCCGCACACCGCAGGGCGAACTCTCCATGGTCACCGAACCGCTCGATCTCGACGACCTGCTCGCTCAGCGTGCCATCGACGCGGAAGCAGCAGTCTGACTCCCCCGCTCAGGCGCCCGCAGTCTTATCCATCCACACATCCCACGTCACCCGCCCGATCTCCTCATCGTCCAGCGGCTTCCCCATCGCCTTCAGCGCCAGCTTGATCTGGCCGTGATGGTAGCCCTCATGCCACACCATGTGTTGCAGAAACAGAATCGGGTGATCGTAGCGGACCATCATCTCCTGTCTGGTTTCGATCCGGTTTTTCACCGCATCGCGCACCGCACGCGCGCTGTCGTTCAGCCTCTCGGCCATCCGGTCGCGGTCGCGTTCGTCTCCGCCACTCTTTCTCCGGCGGCGCTCCTGCAAACTCCGGCGCATCCTCGCTAAAAACAACAGCCGCGACTCGTGGATGTGCAGAAACATCTCCGCCACCGCATGCTGCCTTCGACGGCACGCGCCTCCAGCCCGCCCTCCGGCACCGCTCGCAGCAGATTCACCAGAATGGTGTTGTTGCGATCCCAGGAATTCAAAAGTGCTTCGAGCAAATCTCCGTCTTGTGCCGTTGCCATCCGTTTCTCCATTCGCCGCAATCATAACCGCCGCGACGAGCAACCCATTCCGGGAACCACCGTGAATAAATTCGACAAAGTTGGCCGTTAATTTCTCCAATTCGCTACACTGGATATAGAGAGAGAAATGCAAAAAGCCACCGCGTCGGTGGCTTTTCCTTTTGTTTGACTGACTCGATGACTGGACAGATGCTAAACCCTTTGGAATGACGAATAAAGCGATAAGCCCTTTAGATAGACGAATTTGAGCCTCGGGAGGCCGCCTATCCCATGATTCGGGAACGTTACACCGCACCCTCCCGCACCGGGAGGGGGGAGGGGGGCCTGGGTCACGTTACCCCCACGTGAGCGACCGAAGGAAGCGATCCTATTGGCTGGCGCCCGAGGCGCGTGTGCCCGTATTGCCAATACCCCGCCCCGTCTCCTCGCGCAGAATCTCTGCCTCGCGCTCGCGATACGGCCGTCCATCCGGATAAAGCACATCGTGGAACCACACCGGGGGCTGCTCCTCCACATAAGGACGCTTCCAGCTATCCCACGGAATCCACGTCTGCGACTTCCCCTGCACAAATCCCCAGTTGATCATCGCGACGTGCAGTTGTTTTCCCAGCGGCAGAATCGTATCGAAGGTTGAGCCCATCGGTCGCGCCATGTACTCGGTGCAGATCAGCGGCCGGTGATACCGCTCCAGTTGATGCACGCGGTTCGCAAAATCTTCCGGCCACCCATAGTTGTGAAAGCTGATCACATCCGATTCTTCCACCTGCGTGCGCTCCACCGCATTCAACTCGGCCGCCTCATCCCATCGCCCCCCATGCCATAGCGGCGAAGTCAGCGGCTGCGTCGGATGCGCTGCACGCGCCCAGGCAAACACCTGCGGCAGCAGCTTCGCCACCAGTTCCTCTTTATTCTTCGGCTCCAGCTTCGCGTAATCCCCGCCGCCCTCATTGTCCGGCTCGTTCCACAGGTCCCACGCAAGGATGCGGTCGTCGTTCGCAAACGCGCCAACCACGCCTTCCACAAACTTCTTCAGCCGCGGATACTCTGCCGCATCCTCCAAAGCCTTCGCGCCCGGGCTCTGCACCCATCCGGAGTTGTGTACGCCCGGAATCGGCGGCCGCTGCGGACCAAGCTGGAAGTCCGGGTCCCAGCACGAATCGAACAGCACCAGGACCGGCTTGATGTGATGCTTCGCCGCAATGGTCAGAAAGGTATCGATGCGCTTCTGGAAGCCCGGGGCGTCCTGCTGCCATAGCTGGTCATGCAGAAACACCCGCATGGTGTTCATGCCCAAGCCCTTCGGCCCAGCCCAGTTCCCTGTCGATCTCCGCCGGATCGAAGCTCTCCGCCTGCCACATCTCGAGCTGGTTGATCGCGTCCGAGGGGAGAAAATTCGCGCCCACCAGCCAGGGCTGTGCGGCATACCACTGCTCTGCCTTCGCTTCACTCCATCGCGTGGGTCGATCGCCAGTCTGCGTTGCCGCATGCACGGCTCCTACTGCCAGCACAACTGCAGCCACACACACTCCCGCTCGCATCCGACCCATCTCGCCTCCCTGAAAAACGATTTTGCCCGCAAAGAAACAGCGCAGCCGCGCGCTCTGTTTGTACATGACTCAGCCGTCGAGCGCGATGGGCGGAATGAACTATGCGGAGGGCATCGAGGCGGCACTCACGCGCCGCGGTGCTCAGAGGCCAGCATGCGTTCGCGTGCAACATCGCTGTTGAGATGTTGAATCACTTTGCGGATCGTATTCAGCGAGCGCAGGTCCGTCATCGTGAACGCGCCGGGAAAGCGCTGGTTCAGCTCCGCATACAGGCGAATGCGCTGCACCGAAGTTCCGCCGCTCGCGTAGAAGTCTTCATCCGGATCCACCTGCATGCGGTGCAGCAGTCGCTGCCAGATACTCCGCACCACATCCACCTGCTTCTCCGGCAACACTTCTGCCGGAGGCAGAGCCGGCGTGAACCGCCGCAGCACCGCTTCACACTGCTCCGACAAGCGAGCGCGATCCGGCTTGCCTTCGGACGTCCAGCGGAATGCGCGGCAGCAGGATCAGCGCCGAAGGTTGTGCTTCAAGTGGAAGCTGGCTCTCAAGATGCTCGCGCAGCGCACGCTCCGCGCGCGGGTCTTCACCCTGCTTCAGCGTGGCGAAGACGCAGGTCACGGGCTCGCCCGGTGCCGAGGAGAGCGCAACGCACTCGCGCACCAGCGGATGCTCGAGCAGCATAGCCTCGACCTCCTCCGCCGTTCCCTTGCGCTTCTCGGCGGCTTTAGCCGCGGCAGCCGCCATCACCGCGGCCTCGCCGGTCAGCAGGCTGCCGTCTGCCATCCGCGCAGCCTTCACCGGCAGTCGGAAACAGCGCAGCCGCTGCTTATTCTCGCGCTGCGGCCTCGGTAAAAGCCGCCAGAGTCGCCTCGGGCTGCCCCAGATATCCGATCGCCAACGCATCGCCGGTGATCGCCAAGCGCGCCCAGCGTGCCGGTCGCGGCTTCATGCCCGTCCGGCATCAGCACCATGGCATCGCTGCCTGGAACAGACATGGAGCGTCCCATCTGCTCCACATTTACCTGCACACTCACTGCATAACTTGTAGTTTCCGCCGCGCCAATGCCACCGCTCACGCGCACCGCGCGGTCGCCGCCGCTCAGCCGGTTTCAGCAGCGCGGGCGCAAGCTCCGTCGCATCTACTACTGCCTGCTTCACCTGGTCCAGCGGCGCCAGCGGCTCCTTCGCCAGCTCCTCCAGCAGCGTCGGCCGCGCACAGATCGCCGATACGCGAAAGCGCCGCATTACCCGTGCATACTCATGCGCCGGCATCGCCGAGCTCAGCCAGCTTTGTGGCGCCAGTGCCACCGTGCCCCCGGCAAGCAGCGGCCCCCACAGCTCCATCTGGAAGGTGTGCTCCTGCGCGCCTGCATGCAGCAGCACTGTATCGGACGAGCCGAACTCCATCACCGCGCCCGACGTCACCAGCCGCACGATGCCGGCATGTGTCACCAGAACGCCGTGTCCCTCGAGCATTGAAGATCACCGCCGCCGGATCTTCCGGCAATCGGTGCGGCAGCTTCACCTCCCGGAAGAGCGGCATGAACTCGCGCTCCAGGATCGATGCGTCGATGATCGTGAGACGGCGCGCCCACGGCAGCCGGTCTCCCGCCTCGTCGCTGCAATCTGTCACCATACAGCCGAATTGCGCTCTCGTCCACCTGGCGCGCCAGCTTCTCCGTAGATTGTCCCTGCACGTCGAACGGCACGTATACCCCGCCGGCCAGCAGAATGCCGAGAATGCCGGCGATCGAGCTAAACGTTCGCAGTCCGACGACGCCGACCAGGTCCCCATGGCGCATTCCTTTACGCCGCAGCACCGCCGCAACGTTCTGCGCGCGCACCATCAGGTCGCCGTAGGAAAGCCGGCCCTCCTCGCCCAGGAGCGCGGTGGCGCTGGCCCAGAGCACGGTGCTTTCGTAGAAAAGAACTTCCAGTGTGGTGCGAACGGGGACATCAACCGCTTGGTCAGCGCCAGGCGGGCGCGTGGACCTGGAACTTCCGGGCTGTCCCAGCGGCATGGTGCGGTCCTCTCACAAGTCGGAACGGCGTGAACCTTGGCGCAAGTACTGCAAGACCGCAAGACCGCCGCTCGAAACCGGACGGGCGAAGCCGCCTGTGCGCTCTTCCGCACGTGCGTCAGCATGTCGCCATTCGGATGAGCCTTTGCGTTTTGCTGTTTATAACCCGCCGCATACAGCAAACAGACCTGCAATTAGTAATCTCGCAGTAATCCTGTGCTGTTACCCGGAACGCACATTGGAGACGGAGCGCGCTACCATCCAGTACATGCAGTCGAACTTGATCCGCGAAACTTTCCCCGTCGGCCCGCTCCGCTGCAACTGCACCATCCTGGCAAATCCGGAGACCCGCCAAGCCATCGTGGTTGATCCTGGTGACGAGATCGCCGGCATCCTCGCGCGGCTCGCCCACCATCACCTCACCCTCAAGCAGATCATCGTCACCCACGCGCATATCGACCATATTGGCGGGGCTGCGCAGCTCAAACGGGTCACGGGAGCGCCGGTCTTTTTTCATCAGCAGGACCTGCCCCTGGTCGCCATGCTGGACGCGCAGGCGGGCTGGCTCGGCGTCCCCGCGCCGGAGAAGGTCACGCTCGATCACAGCGCGGAAGATGGCCTCAAGACTGGGATCGCCGGCCTCGAAACCGAGGTCATCCACACTCCCGGTCACACTCCCGGCAGCATCTGCCTTCTTTTCCCAAAGCAGGAATTACTCCTCGCCGGCGATACTCTTTTCGCCGGCTCCGTCGGCCGCACCGACCTGCCCGGCGGCGACAGCCAGGCGCTGCTCCGCTCCATCCACACCCGCCTCATGCCCCTGCCGGAAAACACATTGGTCGTCCCCGGCCATGGACAGGAGACGACCCTGGGTGAGGAACGCGAGACGAACCCGTTTCTGCAGCCCGGCATCCGGCTGTGACCGAGCGCAAACCGTGACCTGCGACTTGGGGCCGCATCAGGCTCCGTCTTCAAGGTTGGCAAAAAGAATCTGACACTGGCGGAAACCCGGAAGAGTGCAATCAGAGGTGAACGAAGCAAACAGGCCGGTCTGAATGTGCGCTTTGGTCAGAAGTCACCAGTTGGCACTCAACTTCCGGCTTGCTCGTGACTCGGAAACATCAGGAGCATTCAGCTGCGTGAGGCTTAGCCGTGCTGAGTGCCGGTAAGCTCGCGAACGATGTCGCCGACAAAGGCTTTTGCGTCGCCAAATAGCATCAGCGTCTTATCCGCGTAGTAGAGCGGATTATCAATTCCAGCAAAACCGGGACTCATGCTGCGCTTGATCACCATGACGGTTTGAGCCTTTTCCACGTCGATGATGGGCATGCCGTAGATCGGGCTGGACTGGTCGGTGCGCGCGGCGGGATTTGTGACATCGTTGGCGCCGATAATAAGGACCGCGTCCGTTTGCGGGAGATCGGAGTTCATATCATCCATATCGAAGCAGGCGATCGTAGGGGATGTCGGCCTCCGCAAGCAGGACGTTCATGTGGCCGGGCATGCGACCTGCGACGGGATGGATGCCGAATTTCACGTCGATGCCCTTCTTGGACAGAATCTCGTAGAGTTCTCGGACTTTGTGTTGGGCCTGAGCGACCGCCATACCGTAGCCGGGAACGATGGCGACCTTGCTGGTGGCGGAGAGAATCGCGGCAGCTTCTTCGGCGTTGGCACTCCGAACGGTTCGTTCTTCGACCACCGCCTTGGCGCCGGCCTGGACCTGGCCGAATGCGCCGAACATGACGTTGGTGAACGAGCGATTCATGGCTTTGCACATGATTACGGAAAGGATGAAGCCGGAGGAGCCGTCGAGGGCGCCGGCGACGACTAGAACTTTGCTGTTGAGCACGAAGCCGAGCAGGGCGGCCGAGAGGCCGGCGTACGAGTTAAGCAGTGAGATGACAGTCGGCATGTCCGCGCCGCCGATAGGGGTGACCAGCATAATTCCGAATAACAACGCGACCCCGACCATGACCGGGAAGAGGTGCATATACTCCGAATGCATCGTGAGAATGATCGCGATCACGATTGCGGAGCCGAGGACCGAGAGACTGACAATGTTCTGCCCGCGGTAAGTAATCGGGCGCTGCGGGAGAATTCCCTGGAGTTTTCCGGCGGCGATCAGGCTGCCCGTAAAGGTCAGCGAGCCGATGATCACTTCCATTGCGATCTCGACCATGCTGAATTTCGTCACGTGTGGCGCGCGCACGTAGTACTCGGCGATGCCGATCATGCTTGCGGACAACGCGCCGAACGCGTGGCTGAGAGCGGTTCGCTGCGGCACGGCCGTCATGCGGACCATGCCGAGCGGAATGCCGATGGCGGCGCCGATGATCAGCGCAACGGCAATCCACTTGTATTGCACAAGCGCGGGATTGAAGAGCGTCGCGATGACCGCAAGTGCCGCGCCAATTTCGCCGGCAATCACTCCATGACGTGCGGTGGCCGGCGAGCTCAGCCACTTCAGCGAGAGAATGAAGAGTATGGCTGCAGCGATGTAGGCGAAGTCGATGAGCTGCCCGATAGCGACTGGAGTCATGATTTTTTGGCTTTCCCAGTCTTGAACATGCGCAACATGCGGTCAGTAATCAGGAAGCCGCCGACCATGTTGCTGAACGAAGCAGCCACAGCGATGGTGCCGAGTACGGTGGTGAGCGTCGTTTCGTGCAGTCCGGCAATGATGATGGCCGCGACAACAACAATGGCGTCAAGGGCATTCGTCAGCGACATCAATGGAGTGTGCAGCAGCGGCGACACGCGCTTGATCAATTCGAAGCCGACGAAGCCCGCCAGAATGAACACGAAAAGATTCGAGATGAAATCTGCAGGCACTCCGTTTTCTCCTTTTACGGCGCTTGCTTCTGACTATCCAGAGCCGGCATCGCGAAAAATTCGCGGACGCGTGTGTTCACCACCTCGCCGCCGCGCGTGAGCAGTGTGCTGCGGATGATTTCGTCATCCGCGTCGAAGCGTGGCTTGCCGTCTTTGACAAGATGCGTAAGAAAGGCCGTCATGTTCCGAGCGTACATTTGGCTAGCATCGTGCGGGACGCTGCTGCCCACGTTTACCCAGCCAATGATCGTGACACCACCGGCAACGAACTTCTCGCCCATCTGGGTGAGTTCGCAATTCCCGCCGCGCTCGGCCGCGAGGTCGACGATCACCGAACCGGGTGCCATGCCGGCCACCATCTCGCGCGTGATCAGGATCGGCGACTTCTTTCCGGGAATCACCGCTGCCGTGATCACCACGTCGCTCTCGGCGACGACCCGGGTCAGCAACTCGCGCTGGCGGTTGTAGAACGATTCGTCTTGCGCCTGCGCGTAGCCGCCCGCGTCCTGCGCGTTTTGCGCTTCGATGGGCAGCTCGACGAATCGCGCTCCAACGCTTTGCACCTGCTCCTTCACAGCGGGACGTAAATCGTACGCCGAAGTGACCGCACCGAGCCGTTTCGCCGTAGCAATCGCCTGCAGCCCCGCAACCCCCGCGCCGATGACCAGCACCCGCGCAGGCGTAATCGTTCCCGCGGCCGTGGTCATCATGGGAAAAAGGCGTGGCAGCGTGTCGGCCGCGATCAACACGGCCCGGTAGCCGCAGACGGTGCCCATCGAGGAGAGCGCGTCCATGCTCTGCGCCCGGGTGACACGGGGCATCAGCTCCACGGCAAAGGAAGCAACTCCGGCGCGGGCGATGTCTTGGATGGTGTCGAGTTGGCCCAGCGGCCGCAGGAATCCGATCAACAATTGGTCCGGGCGATAGAGGGGAACGTCGGCTTTGCCCGTCTTGTCATTCGAGCCGTTGCAGAGAACCTGAACGATAATATCCGCCGTGCGAAAGACCTCGGCTCGATCAGCGGCCACCTTTGCGCCTTTAGCGATGTACTCGGCGTCGGGATAGCCCGCTTCCAGCCCGGCATTCTGTTCCACCAGTACGTCCAGGCCGGCTTTCTTGAGGTTCGCAACGACGGCTGGTACGAGCGCGACGCGGCGTTCGCCTGGATAACTTTCGCGCGGGACGCCAACAATCATTCGTTCATTCCTCGCCTGTTGAGTAATGGCGGAGATTCTGGGCGAACCCGGCGCATCGACAAGCTAGCAGTAGAAACAAGCGCAATTCGAGGGGTGCCTCGCGAATGGGTGCAGTTAAAGTCGTGCAATTATAGCTTTGCTCAGCAACCTTGCAAGCCGGAAACGGGCGATTCAACACCAAGCAGCAATAAATCGCCCACGTACTCCTCCGGATGGGCTTCGATGACTGCTAAGCCCTGTGAGCGACAGTCGACTGGATTGCGCCGCAGAGAGTCCTGCGAAATGTAAGCCTCGTGATCATCCCAAACGTAACCTTCGTCCTTTTTTGTTATGCTGAACCGCACGCCCGTTGTGTACTCTCAGCGTTGTATCCCCAGAGCCCCTCACTATGACAGCAACTGCAAGTGCATACACACGCGAGCTCGAGGTCAGTGCGGCCGCTCAGGAACTGGCTGCTCAAATCGAGCGCAGCGTCCCTGAGCCCGACGCGCTGATCTGCTTCTTTTCCGCTCGTCATGATCATGCGGCACTGTCGGCCGAGCTCTCGCGCCGGTATCCTGCGGCCGTGCTGGTGGGCTGCTCTTCAGCCGGAGAATTCTCTTCAGAATACCAGGGCGAGGGGAGTGCCTCGATCTTTGCGATTTCATCGCAGGATATGGTCTTCACTTCCTCGCTTGCCACCGGGATATCAAACCGCCCCGCGGAAGCGGCACGGAATTTGCTGTCTCGCTTCCGTGGCTTTTCGGACGGCCGTTTCGTGCATCGCTCTGCGCTCATTCTCAACGATGCTCTCGCGGGGTCTGCAGACGAACTGGTCCGTATGCTGAACGTGCAGACCGGAGGCAAATACAAGTTCTTCGGCGGCGGCGCGGGCGATGACGCAGCTTTCTCCCGTACCTATGTCTTTAACGGAACACGTGTTGAGACGAACGCCGCCGTGGCCTTGGAGATCCTCTCGCGAAAACCGCTCGGCGTCGGGGTCCGGCACGGGTGGGCTCCCGCAACGGAGCCCTTGCGCGTCACATCGAGTACGGGCGCCGTTGTCGGCAGTCTGAATGCCATTGCGGCCGCCGACGTTTTCTCGCACCATGCCGAAGCGACAGGCCAGCAACTTGACCGCCAAGCCCCGCTCTCGTTCTTCCTGCACAACATCGCGGGCATGAGACTCCCCGAAGGATACAAGCTTCGTGTTCCGCTGGGTATCGGCGCCTCCGGGGAAGTCTCGTTTGCAGCCGAGGTGCCCGAAGGGGTGGCAGTCAGCATCATGACTGCCACTGCTGAATCCTCCACTGAGGCCGCGCGAGAAGCCACTCAGGATGCGGTCAGTCAGCTGGCCGGCGCCAAACCAGCCGGCGCACTGATGTTTGATTGTGTGGCAACACGCCTCCGCCTCGGCCAAGCCTTTGGCGAGGAAGTGCAGGCTGTACGTGAAGCCGTGGGGGACGTCCCCATGGCCGGCTGCAACACGTACGGACAGGTCGCCAGCGCCGAAGGCCAGTTCACCGGATTCCACAACTGCACAGCGGTGATCTGCGTATTCCCCGAATAGGCCGGGAGATGTCTGAGGCCCTGTCAGATCTGCTGGGTGGATCCTGCCGGGCAGACGGTGTTCCTCGCCTCGCCGCCGAGCTTGGCGTCGATCGCCTGTGCCTGTTTGTCTGCGACCCCGAACTCCACCGCTTTCTCCCCGGTCCGGGATTCCCCCAGCGTCTGCCCGAGGGGCTCCAGTGGGCCGTCTTTCTGGATCGTGTGGCCGCCGAAGGCTGCGCACAACAGGATCTGCTCTGCCCTTTCCGCTTCGCAACGACCAAAGTTACTGCACATCTCCTCGACGATTTCTCGATTGCCGCATTTCTCGGGGATAATCTTGATTCCGAAGCGTTTGACAAGTTGCGCCCTGGGCTTCGTCTCGCCGGGGCACTTCTCAGTCAGGAAGTTGACACAAAGCTCGCCCGGATGAGGGCATCGCTTTCTGATTCTCTCGCCAAAGAATCCCGGGAACTCGCGGGCGCCCTCTCCGACGCCCACGACAAGCTAATCGCCTCCCTTCAGGCCCGCGACCTTCTGATCGAACAGGTCAACCAGAAAGAGGAACAACTGCATCTTGCCGGTCGCGCCTCCGGATTCGGCGTTTGGGAGCTTAACGCTTCGAATGGGCAGCTCTCGTTATCTGCTGAAGCGGCTGCCATCTTTGGACTGCCGCCCGATTCCCGTCAACTTGCCGTCGCGAACTTCCTCCGCCATATCCATCCCGAAGACCGCTCGTACGTTTCTCAGGCGTTCGACATCGGCGGTCAGGTGCCGAGCGAACTCAATTTGCAATTCCGTCTGGTTTTGCCGGACGGGTCGATCCGATGGGTCGAAAACCGCGCAGCTGCTCATGAAGGTCCTGCCGGTCTGGTACTCTCCGGGCTCAGCATCGATATCACCCAGCGTTCGCTCACCGAGCAAGCTCTGCTGCGGTCGGAAAAGCTCGCCGCCGCTGGCGCGCTCGCCGCCAGCATCGCGCACGAGATCAACAACCCACTCGCCGGTCTGGTCAATCTGGTTTATTTGGCGACACAGTCCAGCGACATCCATCAGGTTCATTCGTTTCTGCAGACCATCGATTCTGAACTCACCCGCCTTTGTGCTGTCGCCCGCCAGTCGCTCACCTTTTACAGGGATAGCAACCGCGCTAAGCGCTTCGACCTGGCCAACTGCGTTCGGGAACTCCTACCTGTGCTCGAGAAGCAGATCCGGGGAGCCGCCGCCGCTCTACGCGCCGAAATCCCTGCAATCTCCCTCGAAATTGATGGCTGGCCCGGTGAGATTAAGCAAGTAGTTTCCAATCTCATCCTGAATGCCGCCCAGGCGTCGTCGCCGGGCAGCGACGTGCACCTGCGCCTTCTCAGCCGTGGCCAGCGTGTCCGCGTCCTGGTGGGCGATCACGGGTATGGAATATCCCGCGAGCACCTGGCTCGTATCTTTGATCCGTTTTTCACTACCCGTTCGGAATTCGGCACCGGCCTCGGCCTCTGGGTTACCCACCAGATCATCAAAAAGCACCACGCCACGATTCGGTTGCGTACAAGTGCCGGACCGGTTCATCACGGAACTGTCTTCGTAATTGACTTTCCCGCGGCGGGAACTATCCGTGAGCTATCTGCTGAGCCTCCCCTGCGGGACCGCTGGCGTCAATTGTCCGCCTGAAGTCCCAGTGCTCCGATACACTCAGGCCCCAGAATTGCCGGCTCCCCATCGAGGGACCGCAAAGATGTGTCAGCGTGAACCGGACGGTCGATTCGGGCCAAATCGCCAATTTCACTCACGGGGCGGTCTCGACCTTCAGGCACGTCCGGTTTCTCCGATCGGCAGATCTCCGGCAATCCGAAAATAGCTCATCCTTCCGATTCGATCGGAAGATTCGTATCGACAATTGTGTCCGGGCCCACGGAAACACCCATTCCGGGAACCACCGCAAGAACGTGCCACTTATTTCCATCCGAATCGCTAATTGGTAGTAGAGACGAAAATACGCAAAGGCAGCAGAAGCCCATAACGCCACCTCATTGGTGGCGTTCTGCTTTTTGGCGAGTACGATGTCCCTTTATCGCGACATCGGTTTCAATGGCTGCTAAGTTCTTTCGCTGGGCGAATTTGCCTATAACCTCAACGGATAGAAAAATTTACGCCTCGGGAGGGACCCTATCTTTAGGATTCGATAGAACTGACGAGCCAGCCTCCCGTACCGGAGGGGGAAGGGGTAGGTCACGTGACCTGTGAGGGAATGATTCGGGTGGGCGCCCGTGTCGGCGGGATCAACCTGAAAAAGCGGACATCAGGTCCGCGCCATTCCCTCGGCCACCACCGCTGCGAATCCCTCCGCAAACGCCTTCGGCTCCGGCAGCAGGCTCACCACGATCCGGCTCTCCTCCGCGAAGCCGAAGAAGGCTCCTGGATGCACCGCAACGCCGCACTTCTCCAGCAGCCGGATCGCTAGCTCCTCGCCGGTCAAAGACGCGGGCGTGCGCAGCGTCGCATACCATCCGCCCTCCGAGGCCAGCCGCGTGATGGCATGCTGCGCTGCCACCGCATCGTCGAGCGCCTGCAGATTCCGCTGTACCCGCTCCCGCACCTGCCGCTGGATCGCGTCCCGCTCCCGCAGCCACCCCGGGACCGCATGCTGCACCGGCGCGTTCATCGAAAGAAATGTGTCCGCGATGATTTCCAGCCGCCGCATCGCTTCTGTGCGCGCATCCTCGGGCCCCAGGCAGACGATCCACGAAACCTTCATCTGCGGCAGCGCCGCTATCTTGCTCAGCCCGCTTAGCACAAAGGTAAGGCGCCACATCTGCGCTCTGCGCAAAGCTCGCTGCAGCAGCTTCATGGCCCGGCAGCGGATAGTCTAGAAAGACCTCATCCACGATCAACGCCAGCCGATGTTCACGGCAGAGCGCCGCGAGCGCCGCCCGCTCGGCAGCCGACGTGAAGTGCCCGGTGGGATTGTTCGGATGCACCACGATAACCGCCCGCGTCCGCGGCGTGATCCGGTGGCGCAGCGTGTGGAGATCCAGGCTCCAGCCATGACTTCCGCCCGGATCATAAAGCAATGGATACGGCGCCAAGCGCACATCATCGATGGTCGCGAGCAAATCAAAAAGCGGATAACTCGGCTGGGCAATCAGCACCTCATCGCCCGGATCGCAGAGTAGCCGGAAGAGCCAGCTATAGCCTTCACTCGTGCTCGTCGTGAGCACGATCTGCTCTGTGCCGATATGCGCGCCGTGGTCCGTGTAATAACCGCACACCGCCTCGCGCGCAGCGAGCATTCCGCGCGGGTCGGGATCATACTGGCGCGCGCCTTCCGTCGAGAGCTCCGCTAGCAGCCGCGCATCATAGGAAAACCCACACCGCGTCGGGTTCGAAGCCGTCAGATCGATAATGCCGAGCCCGCTGCGCCTCCGCGCCTCCAAAGCGCGCGCCCACGCCGTCTCCTCGCTCGCCCACTCCGTTCTTTTCGTAAACCGCACAGCATTCATAATAGAGAGGTGACTACCTACGCCTCTCCCGCAATCGCCACCGTGCCGCGCGCCGTCATCTTTGACTTCGGCCGCGTGCTCAGCATGCAACCCGATGTGGAAGCGCACACCGCGCTCGTCGCTACCGCGGGCGTGCCCGATGAGGTCTTCGAAGAGCATTACTGGGCGCACCGCCACGCCTACGACGCCGGCGCACTCAACGGCGAGACCTACTGGCAGAACGTCGCGCAAGGCGCCGGCTTCGCACTCACGGCGGAACGCCTCGCCGCCTTTCATCATCACGACGCGCTCATGTGGGCCAACTTGAACGCCCCTATGCTCGAATGGGCGCTGGCCTTGCAGGCGGCCGGCATCAAGACAGCCATCCTCTCCAACATGGGCGACGTGAACCTCGCCTACATG
Source organism: uncultured Acidobacteriaceae bacterium (assembly GCA_963758545.1). Classification (GTDB taxonomy): domain Bacteria; phylum Acidobacteriota; class Terriglobia; order Terriglobales; family Acidobacteriaceae; genus KBS-83. Next base: position 172,855 of record CAVWVY010000005.1, read on the forward strand.
CGCAAGCACTTCGACTGGCTCTCCGGCTTCACCTGCCTGACCTGGTCCTGCGAGCTGCTCACCGCCAAGCCCGACCCTGCCATCTACCGCCACACGCTTGAGAAGCTCGGCGTCACCCCGGGTGAGGCCATGTTCATCGACGACATCTCAGCCAACATCACCGCTGCGCGCACGCTCGGCATCGATGGTATCCAGTTCACCACGGTAGATCAGCTACGGCACGATCTCGAAGCACGCGGCCTTGCCGGCAAGCTGCCGCTGCCTGAGACAAGCTAAACCCGCTGCGCGAAGATCAGCACATGGATGTCCCATACATCCGTGCCGTAGAGCGGCCGAAATCCAGCATGGCGGAGCGCGCGGTCCAGCAAAGCGAGGTCGAAGACGTGATGATGCATGCAGCGGACTTCGGCGATTGCGCAGGCACCTCGCGCGGAACTCTTCCGGGCGATACCCGCCGGTTTGTCCATCTCCAGATCGTGCAGCGCCAGGATCTCTTCAAGATGCGTCATATCGCCCTCGTCGGTGTTGGCCGCAAGATCGGCCTCGAGATGCGCGAAGGTCGTCACCGGCCGGCGATGATCGAAGGTAGCTTTCTGATTGGGAACCGCAATCAGCAGATAGCCATGCGGCTTCAGCACACGATAGAACTCGCCAAGTGCGCGCAGCGGATTGGCGACATGCTCCAGAATATGTGACGCCAGCAGGAAGTCATATGAGCTATCTCGCAATCGAACCCAGGTCCGTCGCGTCGTGAATGTACTGCATCCCAGGTTCGGCATCGGGCAGATAGCGAAATGTTCGTCCCGCTTCGCCCTGAGACCAGGTCGTATTGGTCGCGAAGTTGAGTTGTCCACCGAGGCTGCAATGGAGTAGACGGATGGGATATATCCATTTGGAGTTGCGGGCGAAAATATCGAACTCGGGCCGCCGATTTCAAGACCCTGCTTACCTCGAAGAGCCCGCTCGATCCGGCGGTAGTTCCAAATCCTCCGCGTCCGCCTGCGGACCTTGGCAAGAATCTCCGTCACCTGCGAAGTCTAACATCTCATTTCATTCGATCCTGTAACTCAGGTCACCGCTTCGGCATCTCTCACTTCAGCCCGACGATCCATGCCAGATACATCGGCAGCAGGAGTCAGAGATGACTGTCTCCAACGAAATAGCAAGTGCGCAATCGGACCGCCGTATCGCCTATGCGCTCCTGCGCGCCATCATCGGCGTGAATCTCGCGGTCCATGGCATCACCCGGCTGCTCGCTGGCCCGCATGCCTTTGCCGCATCGCTGCTGAATATGTTTCACGCGACGCCAATTCCGCCATGGTCGGTCGCCGCATTCGGTCTTGTGCTGCCATGGATCGAAGCCGGCCTGGGATTGCTCATCCTCTTCGGGCTGGCGACTCGCTACGCCCTGATCGCGGCATCGATCACCATCCTGGCTTTGACCTTCGGGTCCACTCTTCGCCAGGATTGGGAGAGCGCGGGACTTCAGCTCATCTACGCTGCCATCTATGCCGCTCTTCTCGCCTTTCGCAGCGAGAACCTGTACTCGCTGGATGGAATGCGCCGCTGACGGGGATTCCGCAATCCTTGCACCGCAGCCCCTCCGCACGGCATCCTTGTTGCAGCAAAAGAAAGGTTTGCGAGCGCGATGCCTCATCCTCCCTTCATCGATGTCCCCGGCGCCATTACCGAGATCCAGGCCGGCCGCATGGTCGTAGTGGTCGATGACGAAGACCGTGAAAACGAAGGCGACCTGACGCTCGCCGCCGAATTTGTCACCCCCCAGGCCATCAATTTCATGGCGCGCTATGGCCGCGGTCTTATCTGCCTCGCCCTCACTGAGGAGCGCGCAGACTATCTCCGCCTCCCGCCCATGGCGCAGGAGAACACCTCGCGCTTCGGCACCGCTTTCACCGAAAGCATCGAAGCTCGCGAGGGCGTCACCACCGGCATCTCGGCCGCCGATCGCGCCCACACCATCCGCGTTGCCATCGACCCAGCTAGCACCGCATCCCATCTGGCGCGTCCGGGCCATGTCTTTCCCCTGCGCGCGCGCAAAGGCGGCGTGCTGGTGCGCGCGGGACAAACTGAGGCGGCCGTCGACCTGGCACGCATGGCGGGACTCATCTCGGCCGGCGTCATCTGCGAGATCATGAACGACGACGGCACCATGGCGCGTGTGCCCGACCTGGAACGCTTCTGCGCCACTCACGGCCTGAAGATGCTGACGGTCGCAGAGATGATTCGCTACCGCCTGCGCCACGAACGGTACATCCATCGCGTCGCCGAGTCGCCGTTGCACACGCGTTATGGCGACTTCACGATGATCGCGTACGAAAGCGAGGTGACGGGCGGTGAGAGCCATCTGGCGCTGGTTTGCGGGCCGGTTGGCGAAGATGCTGGCGACACTCCAACGCTCGTTCGTGTGCACTCGCATTGCCTGGCGGGCGATGTCTTCGGCGCCAGCACCTGCGACTGCCGCGATCTGCTGGAGCGCTCGCTCGAGCGCATTGCGCAGGCTGGCCGCGGTGCTCTCGTCTATCTGCATAACAACAGTCCCGGATTTGAACTGGACCGGCGCGAATCGCCGGCGCGAATCCTGCTACACCGTGAAACCCGCGCACGCGAAATGCACCCTGACCCTGCGCATGAAGAACGCCACCAGCGGGTGCTGCGCCAGGTTGGCATCGGTGGACAGATCCTAGCCGATCTCAACATCCGCAAGATTCGCCTGCTCACCAACACGCCGACGCACGTGCCGGCGCTGGAAGGTTTCGATCTGGAGATCGTCGAGCAGGTGCCGATTCTGGATGGAACCTCAGCGACGCTTTCGCCACGCATTCGCTGAATGCCTAGCAATAGAAAAGCCATCCCGAAGGATGGCGTTTTCTTGCAACCGTTTTGTGTGTCTTACAAGGTGGACTCGATCTCGAAGCCCCAGGCCTCAAGCAGAGCCTCCGGGATGTACTTGGAATTCTTATTGCGGCGTGCCCATTCCCTGAGACGCGTCGACCGCACATACTGATCCGGAGTCAACTTGAACTCCTTCACTACCTGCTCGAACGACGTGACCGTCGGCACAACCGGGCCGATTGGCTCCGGCTTACCCCAATTCGGATTTCCGCGACGCTTTGCCATGCGTTTTCCTCAACGTGGAGAGTTGTTCGGACCTGAACCCGGCCAAGCCTTCTGGCCGCGGAACATTTATCCCATTTCACAGATGTTAGGTCCTTACCCGCATCTGAGAGGAGCAGCTTTCGTGACCGAAAACTGCATCAAGTAGCTGTCGTCAGCCCTGCCCTTGTGCAAACGGTATGGAGCCTGTCCCGCTAACTCGATCCTCAAACTATTCTAACCGATTTTTGGGCAAATAACAATGTCAGGCAAGGACTTACACCGTTGAGCAGGCAGCTTAGTAATGCCTTCTTATATATGACCTATCAACAACTGCCCGCACAATAGAACCGCTCCCTCCCGCGTCTCCCAATTTGGGCTACAACGGAAAATGCCGCCCCTACAACCTGCGTGCGATTCATCCTGCCACGCTTGTGGAGGAACCTCATGAAGAAACAGGAATCAGGGAAGGCAACACCGGCAACGGAGCTTTGCAATGGACACGACTTATCGCTTTCGCTTTCTGATCTATCTCGCCGCTTTCATGCTGGTCATGTCCCTCTGCTTTGTATACGCGGAGCCTCTTCCTTCCCGGAACCATCTGCTCTTCCAGGTCGCCCCCCAGCACTCCGGATTCCTTGCCTCCTCCTCACGGCGAGCCTAGCTTTGACCCGGCCGCCCTGCGCGCCACCACGCCCGTCATTTCGCCCGCGATCCTGCAGCAGCTTGGTGAGCAGGGTCATGCGCACCATGGCCTCTTTCACCGCGCCGGGTGGAACTCCGCGCGTCCGGTCTCGGTAGGTGTGCAGAGCGAGTCTTCCGTTCTCGGCCTTGCGGTTCAGCCCTCCGTCGCGCCTTCCAGCACCCGCTAAGCCGTCAGTCGCCAACCTCAGCAAACTGCCTCGCTGCACAACCCCTGCCGCCCCGATCCCTTCTTACCGTGCAACGTCTTGCTATTCCGGGCGAAGACGAGCGCCATTCTCACAGCGCATTGAGCGAAACAAAGAACAAAGGAGGATCAGAGCATGAGCGTGTTTAAATACTGGACTGTTTTTTCCATAGGTGTGGCTGCTGGAGCCGCGGTAGCGCTTGCCTATGCACCGCGCACGGGAGAGAAGACCCGCAAGCAGTGGAAGCGTAAATTCGACGACACCAGCGACTACCTCAAGGACACAGCGGACGAATTCAGCAAGCATGCGACCAAGCACGCCACCAAGGTCTATTCGCGCGCTCGCGATGTCGCCGACGATGTAGCTTCCCAGGCGGACTCCATTGCCCGCAAAGTCTCAAAGAGCGCCGGCAGAGTCGCCGACTCCTTCTGACGTCTAGTCAACGGGCGTGCCACCTGGCTACGATGAGTTATGGACGCCGATGTCGCCAGCGCCCGCAGCAGGTCTGAGGCACGCTTCCGTAGTCAGGACACCGCCTTCGTCGCGCTGGTCGATGGCGCGTTTGCCGACGCCGCGAGCCGAAGCGGTCCTCATCTTCTATGCCGCGAAGGCTGCGCCCAGTGCTGCATCGGCGCCTTTGCCATCGGTCCTGCCGATGCTCTAAGGTTGCGGCAAGGTTTAGCGGTCTTGGAACAAGAGGACCGCCCGCTGGCGGCACGTATCCAGCAGCGTGCGACAGCGTCGTGGACGCGCCTTTCATCCCAGTTCCCCGGCGACGTCGCATCGGGCCGCCTCTACACGGACAGCCAGGGCGAGCCCTCAGAGGATTTCGAGGACTTCGCCAATGATGAGCCGTGCCCGGCACTCGATCCGGAGCACGGAAGGTGTGATCTATACGCCTCCCGCCCGCAGACCTGTCGCCTTTTCGGTCCCCCCGTCGCGACCCCGGAGGGATATGGAATCTGCGAGCTTTGTTTTCACCATGCAACGGACCCGGAGATCGCGGAGGCAGCCATCACCGCTCCCGCTGCGGAACCATCCATCGCGCTTGACCACGCCGCCATGGCAGCAGGCGAGCCCAACGGCTCGACCATCATCGCCTTTGTCCTGAAGGGCTGATGCCGGCGCCGTCCCAAAATGGATCGCGTTAGCGAGCCGAAAAAACGTGAAGGAATTACACGTCATGCGCTCGCACGTACCCGGGAAGTAGTTTCCCAAGCCACCCGGAGCTTTTTTCAGTGCGGACGATCCACGCCGAGATTTAACAATGACTACAACTTGTGCGCATTGTCCCGGGCAAGTTGCGTTCTGCTCGTGGAGGGGCGGAGATTCTGCCTGAAACACCCTAAGGTGAGTCTGCGGAGTTAGGCTATAATTACCTTCGAGCAGCGGTGGTGACTACATGGGTACCAATGCATCGTGGCAAGTTCTTTTGGATGGTTGTACTTTTGGGAGCATCGCAGCCGCACCTTTTTGCTGCGAGTTCCCCAAGAGGCGAGTAAAAAGTGAAACCCGATGAGAGGTCTATTTACCCGAATTTGAAGCTGACGATCTACAAAACTGGAATCCGCCAGAACCGGCTTGCCAAGATGGTGGGCATCCATGAGGCCTACCTCAGCCGGATCGTAAACGGCAGCCGCGAACCAGGAGACGCGTTACGGCAGGCAATCGCCAGCGCGCTGCACTCCGAGGTCGACTGGCTGTTTGAACGGGAGAAGGTTGTGAGCTTCCCCACGTTCCTCCATGAGGATCGCGCAGCTTCCTGACTCTGACGTACCGGAACCTTTGTCATGCCTTGGTGCTCTTGTTGTGCGGTCTTCTGCCGTAATTGTGGTCTCTGGTAAATGCAGCATGAGAATCCGAACCTCCCCTCTCTTGCTCGCCTTAACCTAAGAAGTTCTGCCCTGAGTTGTTCTTCTGTCGTTTTGTAGTTTTATCTGCCTGGTTCTCCCGATGACGTTCTCCGGCGTGACGCCTTGGTTCTGGGGTGTTACGCCCTGCTGATTCCCTTCTCTGCGTCGGCCCTCGCTCGAAGCTATATTCATGGCATCGTAATGCAGCGCCCCGGCCTGCCGGCGCATCCTGCCAGTGGAGGTCGTCGCCTTCGAACAGGCTCGCGGCGGCTGTCTCATAGGTCGCGATGGAAACTTGCAGCCCTCCGCGCGGCGGTTTCCCACACTTGTCACCGACGTCTTCGTTTACAGCGGCCTCGCCGATCAGTATGCGCAATCACGTATCTTCGGCTGTTACAACCGTCCATGGGCCGACCCGATGCAGCCGGCCGAGGTCGATTGGGTTCCGGGCGCTTACTCCATTCTTCGCCCGGAAGCCGTCCATCCTGGATACGCTGGGTACGCCGGAGCCTTTCGACCCGCGCTTCTTCCTCTACAACGAAGAAGGCGATCTCTGCCGCCCTATCGAGGCCGCGGGCTATGCCGTCTGGTATTGGCCGAAAATTGTCCTCGTCCACATCGACGGAGACTCTTCACGCCAGCTCAGATCGCTTCAGATGTCCAGTGCCGGTGCGCAGCTCACACTCTGGCGGATGCGGAGCACGTTGCTTGAATACCGCAAACATCACGGACTCTCCAGCCTGGGCTCACGCTTCCTGGAGGTGGCCTGGAGTCACTTCCGCGCGCTGCGCCGTAGCCGCAGCCGCGATCTCCGGCGCCGAAACGAGGCGAAATATTTCCGCGCGCCGGCCGAGCTCATGAAACAGGCATGGAGGGAGACCCGCGGCGGTCGCACCTCTCCACCCCAACCGTGGTAGGCCGGCAAAAAAAGCGGGGAACCGAAGTTCCCCGTTATGCGTTCAAAAACCTGTCAAACCGTCGCAGCCGCCCGTTTATCGTAGGCCGAACGCCGCACAGCGTGCCGCGCCAGGTGGCGCTCCAGCCGCCGTGCGGTGTAAGCGGAACCATACGCAAACCGCATCATCGGCCCGAAGCTGAACGCCGACGAGATGCCCACGAAGTACAGTCCCGGAACACTACTCTCAAAATTCCCGGTTAGTTCCGGCATATGCTCAACCACCCGAATCCGCGTAGCAAGGCCTTCGCTGAGAAACGGCAGCCGCCGCAGGTCGACCCTGTACCCCGTCGCCGCAATCACATGATCGGCTTCCAGTTGCTTCAAATCGCCGTTCTCGCGGCTTAGTTTCAGCAGAACCCGGCGGTCGCGCATCTCGGCTGCTCTCGGCGTCACGCTGGGGATCACTTTCACGATGCCGTCCACGCGCTCGCGCATCGGCCAGCCGGCGGAAGGACCAAGCATAGTGTTGAGCAAATCCAGCCGCTTCCGGATCGGCAGCCACCGGAACCAGTGCGGGAACTCCGTCGCCAGCCGCGACTTCCATCCCGGCCCCAGACCGGAGCCCGGTGCCCGCAGTCTCTCCCGCAACGTGCGCTTCTCACCGCTGGGTTTGTTATGGAACGTCAGTGCGCGCCGTCGGGAGACAATCGTCACTTTCGCGCCCGACTCATGCAGCAATGCGGCCAGATCAATAGCCGATGCGCCGCTGCCCACCACGGCGACCTCTTTGCCCGCGAACACCACGGGCTGCGGCACCTGCGAGGAGTGGCTGAACACTTCCGGCATCAAATCGCTCAGAGCAGGCGGAACGTAGGCATAGTAAGAAATGCCGACCGCCAGAATGACCTTGCGCGCCGCGAAGGTCTCGCCCGTATCCAGCGTCAGCAGAAATTCGCCGTCGCCTTTCTCCAGCTGCACCACCTTCGCCTCTTCGACCTGTGGAACCATGCGCCTCTGGAACTCCACACCGTAGGCCGTAAAGGTGGAAAGCTTTACCGGAACGCAGGTTGCGCGATACGGAAGCTGCTTTTCTTCACAATAATTGCGAAGCGTGAATTCGCCTCGCGCGTCGGAAAGATTGCTGGCAAAGCCGTCGCTCTTTAGCAGCATGCCGTCTGGCATCTGCTCCCGCCAGATCTCCATCACCCGGCCAACGATGCGGAAAGGTATACCGGCGCTGCGCAGATGAGCAGCAATGGAAAGTCCATAAGGCCCGGCCCCTACGATGGCGATCTCTGTGCGATGCATGTGCGTGGTTCGTCCTCAAGTTCACAATGCTGCGGATAAGTCGTTTTACAAAATGCGTTTCGACCAGGGAGGAACGCAGCGCCATCCTGCAAGAAACGCTTCGCCTCGCAGATAGAAACCAGATACAAGCGAGACCACCTATACTGTGAAATTAACTAACCCAGTGTGACTGGTACTTCCGTAAAAATCCCGTAAAACTCGCAAGCGCTGGTAACGCGAGTATCTCTTGCTGGATTACTTCCGGCCTAAATCGTATCCAAATAAACCGGCGTCGTCTCCGACGCCGTCAGATGATACGAATGTAGCTGCCCCCAGCAACCGTTGCTGCTACATTGCTGTCATCCTGTCTCAAGTGCCGGCCTTGGATCTTGTATGTATGAATCGTCGGAACCTGGAGCACAGCCTCACGTTCTGCTACTCGCCACGCAGCCTTGGCCCGTCGGCGCGCGGCTCGGGCTGGCGCTGCGCACAGTCGGCTTCCGCGTCAGCATCTGGTGCCCCGCATGCCAATGTTCTGCTGCTGACCGGCGTCGTTCACCGGCACTATCCCTATCGCCTTCTGGACCCGGTTGGTTCGCTGGAAGAGGCCGTCCTCGCCGGCGCGTCCGGATCTCATCGTTCCCTGTGATGAGCCCGCTACCATTGACCTGCAGCAGCTTGCCGATCGCGCAAGGGCTGCCCCGCATCTTGCCCCGGTTCTCCATGCCATCGAATATTCGCTGGGCTCTGCGGCAAATCTGAAAAGGCTGACTGAGCGCGCCTATGTCCTGAAGACTGCAGCCGATGGCGGAGCCGCTGTGCCGGCCAGCGCCGCGATCGCCACCAGCGCGGACCTGCGAGCCTGGCTCAACGCCAACGGATTTCCCGCCTACCTCAAGGCCGATGGAACATTCGCCGCACTCGGTGTGCGCCAGGTCCACACCTACGAAGAGGCCGAAGCCGCCTTCCGCGCGCTCCATGCGCCGCCCCGAGCCGCTGACCACCATGAAGCGCATGGAGCTTCCATCGACGACCCGAGCCTGTTGGAGCCCGCTCCTCGCGCGTCACCGTCCCGCCGTGAGCGTCCAGCGCTCCGTCCCCGGCGTGGACGTCAACAGCGCGATCTTCTGCTGGCGCGGTCGCGTACTTGCTAGCCTCAGCATGCAGGTTGTCACGGTCAGATACCGCTTTGGCCCTTCGACCGTCCTGCGCCGCATCCACAATGCCGGAATGGACCGGACGGCGGAGATCCTGGCGGCACGGCTCAATCTGTCCGGCTTCTATGGACTCGATTTCATTCTGGAGGAGCAGACCGGCATCGCCTGGCTGCTCGAAATGAACAGCCGTGCTACGCAGATTCCGCATCTCGCCCTTGGCCCGGGCCACGATCTGCCCGCTGCCGCCTTCGCCGCCATCACCGGTCTTCCTGTACGTCCCCGCCCTGCCGTAACGAACGAAGACACCATCGCCCTTTTCCCGCAGGAATGGAACCGCGATCCAGCCAGCCCGCTGATCCGCAGCGCCTATCACGATGTGCCCTGGGAATCGCCGACACTGGTCCGCGCCTGCATCTCCCAGCCTTTGGAGCTCCGCCGTCTGGCGAGCCCGGCGACTCTGCGTCGTGCGGTAAGCCTCAACTACTGGCGGCAGCGCAAGTTGCAAAGGCTCCAGTCAGCCACTTCAGTCGCGACGGAGATTGCATCCCGCCTTCCTTAAAGTATGACGTTAGGAATATTCCGCTGCGTCACAATCCCAGCCCGCCATCCACGCTCAGCACCTGTCCGGTGATGAAGTGAGGCCCGGTCGCGAAAAAGAGCACCGCCGCTGCGACATCATCGGGCGTCCCGTTGCGGCGCATCGGCGTTTTCTCCAGGAAGTGCTCGTATCCTGGATCGACCTCACCATTCACGATCATTCCCGGAGCCACGCAGTTCACGCTGATCTCCGGCGCCCACGCCTTGGCCATGGTCTTCGTCAGCATGTGCAGTGCAGCCTTCGACACGCAGTAGTGCCCATGCGTCGCCCACGGATGAATGCCGCCCAGCGACCCGATGTTCACGATGCGGCCGCGGCGCTGCTTCAGCTCCGCATGCGCCGCGCGCGCCACCAGGAAAGGTCCTCGTGTATTGGTGTTCTGCATCGCGTCCCACTGCTCCGCAGTGATCGATTCCAGCGGCAGCGTCTCGAACATCCCTGCGTTGTTCACCAGCAGATCGATCCTGCCCAGCTCGCGAACGGTCGAGCCAACAGCGCTTTCGACGCAGGCCACATCGCTGACATCGCAGTGCACCGCAGCGGCGCGCACGCCGCAAGCTTTGATCGCTTCGACGGTAGCCTGCGCCTCTGCGTCCGAGCTTCGATAGGTGATCGCCACATCTGCGCCGGCCCGCGCCAGCGCCAAAGCTAGGCTACGGCCAATCCGCTTTGCCGCGCCTGTCACCAGCACGGTCTTCCCTTCCAGTGATTGCATATTCTGCAATTCTATCGGCCTGAAGCAGCCGCACTCATCGCTAACCCAACCCGCGAGTCCGCGCAGCCGTAATACAGAAACCAGCGATCGTGAAACCTCACCAGCCCTTCGGCGAAAGTCGTTCCGGCAGCATACTGCCCACTCCGCTCCCAGGGAAGCTCGGGCTGAAAGAAAGGCTTATCCGTTCGCGCCAGCAGCTTCGTCGGATCATCTGCTGCAAACAGCGCCTGTCCGACGGAGTAGGTTCCCGGCGCCAGCCTTGGATCGTGCCCCGGACCATCAGCATTTTTTCCGTTGTACAGGAGGACGACGCCATCCTCGGTCAGCACCGGCGGCGGCCCCACCTCCGGCAATCCGCTGTCAAACCTGCCGCGACGCGCCCGCATCAGCACCCTTGGCTGGCCATCCGGGCCCTCCACCGGCATCCAATGCACCAGATCGCGCGAGGTCGCCAGGCGAATCTCGCCCTCGCCCCAGTACATCCAGTAGCGGCCGTTCAGCTTGACGGCAACGCACCGCCATTTCGTCACACACTCAGTGACGATTCCGGAAGACTTATATTTCAGCCCGCCATACTTAGCCAAGCCAAATGCCGGCCCATGCTTGGTCCACGTATGCAGATCGCGCGAGGTCGCAATGCCCACACGATATGTCTCACGGTTCCACTGCGTGTAGGTCAGCACATAGCCGCCATCCGGCGACTCGACGACGCGGGGATCCTCCGTGCCGCCCGGCGACTCCCGCGCCTGCTCGCTGTCCTTCGCTGGATAGAAAACCGGAGCACCCTCCCGCGTAAAGTGCTCGCCGTCCTTGCTCACCGCCAGTCCCAGCCGCGAGGTATGCATCCCGATCTGCATCGTCCCGCTGTCGTCCTCGGCACGATAGAGCACGTAGACCTTCCCATCGCGCACCACGGCGGCCGGATTGAAGGTGTGCAATGCCTCCCAGTGCACGGGCTTCCCCAGAATGGGGTCAAAGAAGACGGACTCTGGCCGCGCCGTAATCACCGGCTGCGCATGTTCCGGCCGCGTAAACGGGCCAATCATCCACTTCGCCGGTTTCCCGCCGCCCGGAGAGGACGCAGCCATCAGGAACCAGACCAGACAAATTGCAGACTGTCGCATCGCAGCCCACTCTATCAGCCTGCTGGGATCGTCTCCTTGACGGCGGCGGACACCGGGACTACTCTGGTTCAAGAGGCGAATAAATGGCGAAAACACAGGCCAACTCGCTCCCCCTCTTTCCGGAGCTCCCTCCCCCTGAGCTCCCCGGCATTGCACGCATGGCCGCCGGCGCTCCGGAGGTCGATCAGGGCCACTTGGTCCAGTTCCGCTCGTTGCCTGTCCGCTCACTGCTGAACCGCGTCGCCTCTCGCCGCGGACTTCGCTTCGCCTGGGCCATCAACCCCTACCGAGGCTGTGAGTTCGCCTGCCGCTACTGCTATGCGCGCTACACCCACGAGTTCATGGAGCTCCGCGATCCGGCCGACTTCGAGCGCAAAATCTTTGTCAAGGACAACGCCGCCTGGCTCCTCCGCCAGGAGCTGCGCCAGGTCCGTCCCGGCGAGGAGATCGCCATCGGCACAGCCACCGATCCCTACCAGCCCATCGAGCGCCGCTTGCGCGTCACGCAGAGCATCCTTGCCGTCCTCGCCGAGCAGCGCGGCCTCACCATCGGCATCGTCACCAAATCGGCGCTCATCGCCCGCGACCTCCGCTACCTGTGCGAGATCGCCCGCAGCAACGAGCTCACCATCCACATGACCATTACGACGCCGGACGTTGAGCTCGCTCGCCTGCTCGAACCGCGCGCCCCACGTCCAGACATCCGCTTTGCCACGGTGCGCCGTCTGCGCGAGGCCGGTCTTCGCGTAGGGGTGATGTGCTCGCCGCTGCTTCCCGGCCTCACGGACACCGGTCCCGCCCTCAACCGTATGGCCGAGCTCTCCCGCCAGGCCCGTGCCTGCTTCCTCTACGCCAATCCGCTTTTCCTCAAGCCATGCTCAAAGGAGACATACATGGCCTTCATCCGCGAGCACTTCCCCGCGCTCGAGCCGATGTATCGCACCCGCTACGAAAGCGCCGCCTTCGTGCCCACGGCTTACGCTCAGCGCTGCCGCGAATTGCTGCGTGCTGCCTGCAAAAAGCACGGCCTGGGCCAGCGAACGGACGACACTCTCTACGCCAGCAAGCTCCCGCTATCCATGCGCAACGCCGAGACGCAACTCTTCCCTGTATCGCATACTCATTGAGGCATTGTGACGGCGATCACGGCCTGCACTGCTTCGCATCACCTCCATGAGCTACAGAAATAGTTACTGTGACGCTAGGGAGATTCGTTATGACGACGACCGCGGCTGTTCCAGTCAAGACCTTCACCAAAGTGCTTATTGCGACCGATTTTGGCCAGGAAGCCGATCGCGCGCTCGCTTATGCAAAGAGCATTGTCCGCGCTTCTGATGGCGAATTACTGCTCGTCCATGTTGCTGAACCTGTGCCGCACATCAACATCCCGGAAGGTGGTTGGGTAGACGATCCGCGTCGACCTCAACGTGAGATCGATCAGACGGACGCTGCGGGAGCTGCCTTGCGAGCTGAGGGCTTTCGCGCCATGGCACTCTGTCCATTCGGAAGCGTGCCAGAAGAACTCGCAGAAACCGCGCGCAATCGCGATACGAACCTCGTTGTGGTGGGGACACACGGTCGGCAGGGGCTGCCCCGAATTTTTTTCGGTTCACAGGCAGAGCGGATTGCCGACGCTTTGCGAATACCTATCTTGATAGTTGGCCCCAAAGCCCCCCCACGTCCGTCTTCCCTATGGAAGCCAAAGAATATTCTTTGCACGACCTCATTGGACAGAAATGGAGCGAATCTCGTCGCTTATGCATACAAGCTAGCAAAAGAACACGATGCTCACTTGGAAATTGCATATCGTGACGTTGCGGAGGAGAAAAGGGACTACGAAGATTGGTTGACATTCAAGAAGGCGGTTAAGGATTTGCTGCCGTTCGAGGATGGCGCCAAGCCGCATTTACACGCAGTCTTCCTGGAGGAGCCCGAGTCAGAGAGCCTAGTCCAGACAGCCATTGCACGAGGGGTCGACCTGCTGATCCTGGGAATCCGGCACAAGTTCCTGGAATGGCCGACGCTCCGTGTCGGTGGAATTATGCCACAGCTCTTGGCGGAAGCCCCTTGTCCACTTTTGGTAATCCCGACCCGCGCTAGCTAACACCGAGGAGATCACGTCATGGCTCAGATGGTTCCAAAAACGTCTTATGACCACATCGTTCTGCTGACGGACCTGACAAGCCGCTCGAACAGTGCATTGAGCTATGCTCGAGCCTTCGCACAATACTATAGCTGTCGGTTGACACTTCTGCATGCGTCGCCAAAGCGCACGTTTGTTGTGCCAGGATCCCCCGCCTCAAACGAGCCAAATATGGAAAGGGCCACAATTGAATTGCAGTCCATTGCTGACGGACTGAGGTCGGGCGGCATCGATGTGCATGTTCATCTGACCGAAACAGCATCCCGCAGCGATGGCCTCTTGCGTTCTTTGCGTCGCCTTCATCCGGATCTGATTATCCAGGGAACAGCAGGCATCGATGATCCGCGAAGGGCACTCGTGGGGTCGGTCGCAGAGAGCATATTCCGTCGAACTTCAATTCCGGTATTGACTGTGGGGGCTCACGTCCTGCCGTTTATGGAGAGAGGACTTCATTTCGACCGAATTCTCTTTGTGACCGACTTCGGGACGCAGGTGAACAACGCAGCGATCTATGCATTATCTTTGGCGCAGGAATTTCGTGCACGAGTTAGTCTGTGCCACGTACATGACGGCAGGACCGCTCCCTGGAACAAAGAAGATATTGAGCAATATTTCGAGCACGCCCTGGAACAACATGTAGCCCCGCAGGTCAAGGACTGGTGTGATCCCGAGTGCGTGGTTACGTTCGGCGATGTCGATACAGAGATTCGCCTACTGGTGAAACAACGGCGACCTGACCTCATCATTACGGCAGCGCATAGTCTCGGACCACTTGGAACACGGGGCAAGCCAGGAACGGTGTTCAAGATCGTCGCAAATGCGGATTGCCCCGTGCTCACTATCCTGAGCGCGCCGGTCAAGGCTGAAAATCCAGTCCATCCCGACAACCGACCCGACATGGTCGCGTTTTGCTAAATATTTTTCGAAGGAGATAACTGTGGCTACCCCATTGATTGTCCCGACAGAAGATCCCGGCCTCATCGTGGCCTCCGGCCTAAGAACGTTGCTGGTCTGCTTCACCAGTTCTGACGATTGGAAGGCACTCGTTACCGTGACCGGAAGGCTGGCCCTTCAGCAGAATTCCGCCGTACATGTCTGCTACAAGGACCTCCCGAACCAGTATCCGATGGCGGAACAAGATTCAACGATGAAGAGTACCGCGTTCCCTTTGATTCCCTTCCCCCATTGCTGCACGCGGCAAA
>CAVWVY010000006.1:0-347892 GCA_963758545.1 uncultured Acidobacteriaceae bacterium
GCGCTGAGAGCGCTGGGGCTGAGCGTCGAGTTCACTGATCACGCGGCGATTTGGCAGAAGGATCGGCGCAAGCAGTCGCCGTTTCTGGAAGCGGACCTCATCGTGATGACGAGTACATTCAGCGGCTCCATTGCGTTCGGCTCTCAAAACCTTGCTTCGAGAGCCGTCCGACTACTCCGAAAGCCCATATTGTTCGTTCGGGCAGATCAGGTGCCAACGGCAGTCCCGCCGCAGCATACCGAGGCCGCGGTTGCAGCAGTGTCGCTCTCGGAGCGGAGTGCTCAAGTCGTGCAGAGCGCCGCAAAATATGCGAGCACGTTCGGAACAGCGCTTATAGTCGCTCACGCCGTGGACAGTCTCCATAACCGCTCCCGGCCAGACAATCTGATGAGTCTGATGTGTGCCTGTGAAATGCTGGCAAGGTCCGTCGGGCGGCCCGGTCTTCAAACATTCCCGCGACTTACCTACGGCAACGTGTCCGACGTTCTTACGAAAGCAAAGTTCGTCGAGAACGCGTCTTTTGTAGCACTTGGCGTAGATCTGAATGACCTTCAGAGTGAGGCTGACAAATCCGACACACTACGCGAGTCAATTGTGAGGAATGCGCCGTGCCCCGTGCTTCTCATCCCCACCGCTGCTTGAGGCTAGCTTTATCTATTCAGAGGTCGATCCGCGGTCTCCCTCCTGATACAGGATTGTTCTCGAAGCAAGCCGCCTGGATCCCTATCGACTGCAGTTGCTCGCGAGCGGCCGTACTGAAGTTGCAAATGGTGAATCGACCGCAATACTCGCATTCCTCGCAGCAAAGGATGCTTCTACTCAACGCCTCGTGCATCTTTTCTCTCGCTCGGAAATGATCGGTCACCTAAGAAAAGCCTACGAAGCGCGCATACCACTGGATGTGATTTGAAACACACCTGTCCGGTTCGCCAAACTCAATGTAGGAAAGTCACTCCTAGTGCATGTCACGCTGTCCAGGAGAAGCAAGCATCAGCACCGGACACGGCGCAAAGCGGATGACAGAGGGAGCTATGCCTTCTGGAAGGTACGAAACCACTGGGCCACGTTGCTGCACCCCGAGAACAATAAGGCATGCCTTCCGGAGAGTTGCAAACTGGACCAGTGCATCGGAAACCGACCCCGCGTACAAAATATGGCACTGATCAGGCTTTATCGGGACATGATTGTGCCTCGCACCCGCAAGGAGGGCATCGCGCAGGATCTGTGGAATTATGTGGCGCTCGTGGGTTGGCGTTTCCAAATTGGCTGGCAGTACATGAACGCACTCGAGCGGACGACCAAATTGGCTCGCAGCTTTGGAGGCCACGCTGATTGCGGCCAAGTTCCGATCCTGAAACGAAGTTGCGAAGAGAATTGGGCCAGCGTCAGATCCGGTGAACGGAAAGCATGCCGCCCTGGGGCCAAGGACTAATGTTGGACAACTAATTCTTCGAAAGGTCTCCTCAGCCAGACACCCCCTCACCATGCGTTGTTTGTTGTCCCGGTTCTCCATCATCAGAATCACCAGGTCGCATTGGTATTCTTGCGCGATCTTGTCGATGAAGGCGGCGTCCAGGGACGACCGCCGAATCTCAAGAAAGTCAATATTGCTCGCTTGATTCGTCCAATTAGCCTGCCCGGCCGAGGCCGTGCCGCGCGGGACCCGTGAAGGGGCTTCCAACAAGACAACTTCTCCCTCCACTCGATCTACCAAAGCAAACGCGGTGTGGAAGGCGGCTGGAACACTGCCAAGTTCGTTGGCTACAAGCAGGATGCGACGAAATGCCGGGTTGCGATGGTGGGCATGGGACAGAAGAGCATGACCTGTCAGATCCCGGTTGCCGCCGGCAATGTTAACCTCTTCACGTCCTAATCCATTGATCGACATGCATAGATCCTCGAGCCACCCGCCCCATTCGGGGAGTCAGCCAGTCTAAATACAAGCCTGAGATCTGCCCGAGGATTGATCGCCTGGGCTTCGGTAGCGAGCCTATTGACCACGAGTACTTCGCCAGTCGAGCCCACTCGAAGGGTATGTCTTTTCGCGCACTCCTCACACAGCCAATAGTGGCGAGTGCGATCCCCGGCCGTCTGCAGAGCATAAATCTCACCTAGGGTGGGCAGGCCGCGTGCAGGTTCAACCTGGCATCCGCTACAGCGAGCAATCATTGATCAACCTCAATCGAAGGCGGCCAATTCCGTTCCCCTCTTTGCCAGTTGATCCTCAACCGAAGGTCGTCGCTGTGATTGCCGTCACGCCCTACTGTATCCAGAATTACGTACTTCACGGGGATTTCTGGTCCATCCTGCACATAGACAGGAGCTTTCCAAATGCACACTTACGACAAGTATTGGCTCACGAACTTGGGACGTGGAATCCTCGCGTTGCTCGCGAGCGTTGGCGCCCGTTTTCTTCCATCGTTTGTCGATTCCACCATAAGTAGAGCTCTCTTCCTACCATTTGCAATGGCTATCTCAATACTGTGCCTTTCCCTCTACGGCATCTTGGACAGCACTTTTCTCATTGTTATCGGCTGCATTTTGCCTAAGGGTCGGAAGGTCCATTGGCTGGTCATTCTGCAGGGAATTGCAGGACTGGTGTCGCTTGTTGCTTTAACAATCCTTTCCGGTGACGCTCTCAATCTCAGATTTTTCGTATTTTTTGCTGGACTGCAAGCGCTTTTCACGGCCCTCGCGGAGGCGACAATAGCCATCCGAGCCAAGCATCACCTGGGTACTGCCTGGCTCCTGATGTGCGCGTCAATCTCACTCACGTGCAGCGTTGCGCTGCTGCTCGGTGGAAAACTTCCCGCTTTCGAGCAAGCCCGGTTGATCTTTTGGTATCTCTTGCTCTTAGGAGCCAGTCTAACGGTACTCTCCCTGAGGATGCTCTATCTTGAGGACTCTCCATCGCATCGGTTCGGACTTTGGAATGCTCTAACCGGTGGCGCGAAAGCCAGACGACAGGCAACGGCCTGACAGCTGACCGAAAGAATACCCGCGACTGGCTATCGCGATGAGCTACAAAGCCCGCACATTAGATCGGAGGACTGAACATGCATTCCGTCACCATCGACAACCCAACGATCATCCCTAACCGCGCTCGGAGACCACTCCAGTTCCAACGGTTCTCCCTGCGACGGTGGATCGTGACAATTCGTGCAGCGGCCTTGCGGACATTATTCAGAATCGTGGCAGTCGTCATTCTAGTGCTGATTCCTTGGAGTACAGCCTCGTAAGAAGGATCGCGACCAGAGCCCGCGGAGTAGAAAAATTTCGGCTGTGGCTTTGGCGGTCTCGCAATGTGAAAAGACCTATCGAGCGAGCCGGATTGAAGTACTGCTGCAAGCAATCCCGGCGAGTTTCTCATGGAAAGTACTCGCATGGTGTGAATGCCGAACTGTTTGCATCGCATGTGGGTTGGGCGTCCACAACAACAGCCTGCTTTCTGGCCAGCAGATCGTCGGACGCGCTATAGAAAGCCCTTCCCGTCCCGATCTGCAAGGTCACCTGTTCTTATTGCCAATGCCACAGAGAGAACTTGTGCGCGGCGTTCAGGAGAACTGGAGTCGACCTTGACGACGCGCTGGCACCGGGTTGGCGTGATGGTTGTTTTTGTCAACCTTCTCCGTGAGTAGAGCCGCCCACCAAGTATTGCGAGAGTCGTCGCCTGTCTTCAAACGCCGTCCACCATGAAGATGCGTCGCGGAATTTGACCAGCCACGTGGCATGTAGCCCGAGAGTGACGCGAAGGCGGAATCCCCCACAGGAAGAGACCATGACCTACTTTCCAGCCGCCCGCATCTGGAACTTTGTCGGGAGAAACCGCAGCTACTGACGGACAAATATCTTCTACAACTGCGCTACCTTTTGCTGCGGACAAGCAGCACTCCTAGCAGTGGCGCGGATGACAAACCCTGATGACGTCCTCTCCTGATCCTGTGATGAACATTGAGCATCGGTACGCCATTATGAAGCCATCTCCACACGTCGGGATCGATCACCGATGTTATGGTGAATCCGATCTGCAATCGGCTCAAAGTGTTCAAAGACATGCTTCATCGAGCTCGTCCCGCGCGTCCGGCAACGGGAGAGAGTGATCACCGAAGCGATTGTGGTGGCAGAATTGCTCAAGGGGGCGTCGTACTCGTCGCGGTGTGCGAACAGACTCGCTGGAATATCCAAGGCGGCAGGCGAAGCCGATTCCTGCCCACTCGGGCAGTTCAAAAAGCTGCTTTAGCTCCTTTTCGACCTGCTCGTTACTGAAGGTGCTCAATACCTGAAACCCAATCGAAAGAGACTCGCACATGAGCCACATATTCTCCATAACGCAACCCAAACCCACATTTCCCAAGGCGTCTCCTTCTGAACCTGGAGCTCTCAACCGCCTATCGTGGAACACAATGAGCAACATAGGTGTTTGTCGCATCCAGTTGTTGACGAACGCAAGTTGCGATCGATAGTCCGAATCGGGACGCCAAGCCTCCGGATTGGTCCAGGTTGCTGGAAATGTGCTGGCGAGCAAACCTGTGCCCTTCTTCGCCAAATCCTGCTCTGAAAAGGACAGTTGTGCGTAACTCTCCTGCAGAAACGCCTCAGATGCGTCGGACCGGAGATTTTTTAGAATTTCCAGCTGCTTCGCTTCATCTACGACCAAAATCTCGAAGTTCTGCATGTTGTGCGGGGTCGGAGCCCAACGCGCTGCCTCAAGAATCATGGTGAGGTGAGGTCCCTCGATGGGGCGACTGCTATCAAACGGGCCTCGCTCTGTGTGCCGCCGTTGAATTATTTGTAAAAGGCTTGTCATCCTCTTCTTCACCTCAGTATTCCTCAAGTATGGCTCCCATATAGGGCCTGCGCCGTGGCAGCAATCACAACACCACTGTGATGTCCGTCACACACGTCTTGCAGCCAACCGGCGGACGCTTCTTCGATCTTCTCCTTTACCAACGACGGCGAAACGACGGGCGTCACAGCAATCTGGTTAAAGATCCCCCCGCACACCGTTCACGGCGTGGACCACCGACTCCGCACTGCTGCGTTCGTAGTTCCACTCCACCGTTCGTTCCATGGTCACGTAGCCATCCCGCACCGATGTTTTGACCGTTCCTTCCGGCACTAGCGCGTGAAGCTTCAAGGCTTCCGCCACGGGCTTGACCTCGATGTCGTTTGCAATCGAAGTCACACCGTGTCACTGAAGGCGTGGTGAGCCTGACTGGATTCGTCCACACGTATCTGGAGAGGACGGCAGCTGAAAGAGCTGCGAAGAGTGTCTGATGGCCATCACGGCTCCCTCCTTGGGAGTGGCCTGATCCTATGGCTAACCAGCCCTACGGCGCTGTGACGACACTCACTTACTAACGTGAGGGACTTACAAAAGTCTTCAGGACGGCCGCAAGGCTGGTTGTGACTCGCGTCACAAATTGGTGCGCTTTGCGTCACTGTACCGACCGGACGTTATGCCTACCGTTACAGAATCAAGGAGTAGAAACAACATGACCACAACTGCCGCGTCCGCAATTAAGTTTTCCGAGATTCTCATCGCAACGGATTTCTCTGATGCTTCGGATAATGCTCTGGCCTATGCAAAGGGCATGGCTCGCAACTTTGAATCCGAGTTGCTATTGGTTCATGTAACGGCCCCGCTTGCCCATATTGCGGTTCCTGAGTCCGTTTGGGTCGACGATGACTCGGCAAGGATCGGGGCCGAATTAGAGGCAACACAGAGTGCCGGCGCGGCCCTCCGTTCGGAGGGATTCAAGGCGACTCAGCTCAGTGCGTTCGGAGGTGTTGCACGCGAAATCGCTCAGGCGGCCGCGGAACATCATGCTGATTTGATCGTGGCCGGCACCCACTGCCGGAAAGGACTAAATCGCCTCATATTCGGTTCGGACGCGGAGAGCATCCTTAAGGCTACGAATTTGCCGGTCCTGATCGTGGGGCCCAAGGCAAAAACGGCGCCAGTTGGCAAATGGCATTTACATTTCGTGTTGTGTGCGGTGAATCTGGATGAGCATGGGGCTGATGTTGCGCTCTACTCTCGGCAATTCGCGGAAGAACAGGGCTCCCGGACACAGACGGTTTGCTTGCCCTTCTATGACGCACTCCAGGAAGCCGAAGGGTATGGGAACTTCAAGAAGCGCCTGCGGGAAACCCTTCCCGCTGACGAAGCTGACAAGCTGTCCCCTGCAGTGCTCTGCGAACCAGCCAAGGAAACTCTAACGGAAATCGCAATCGCACGGGACGCCGACCTTGTCATTTTCGACCAGCGAAGCGGGCTATTAGGCTGGCCACACCTGCCGTCCGGCTTGCTGGCCGACCTCCTGACCACCGCGCCATGCCCTGTGCTGGCGATTCCCTATACGACGTAGCCCGCTAAAAATCCAGAAGGGGGTGCGGAGATGTGTGGAAACGCCACCAGATATGACAAGGTCATGCTACTTACGGACCTGACGGAAAAATCTCAAGCCGCACTTGGGTACGCCCGTGCAATGGCTAAATATTACGACTCGCACTTGATCGTCTTGCACGTTCTGTCCCCTGTGAGCACGCCTGACGAAACCCGGGATGATGACGATCACGGCGCTATCGCTGTCCGAAATCGCCTGAAGGCGATAGGGAAAGCATTGCGCGCCGAAGGCATAAGCGTTCAGATCCGCTTATGCCGTGGGAAGGTCGCCAGCAAAACGATTCTGCGACAAATCCGAAATATGCGGCCTGACATCATCATTCAGGGTTGCGGACGGGTCGCAGATCTACGTCGACCGTTCGTTGGGTCAATTGCCGAGGGCGTCTTTCGATCCACAGAGAGGCCGGTCCTTACCGTGCCTGCTGGCTTGAAAGTGCCAGATTCTGGCTACCTGCGGTTTGAGCACATTCTATTCGCCACGGATTTTGGGTCGAAAGTGAACTCCATCGCGAATTATGCATTTGCATTGGCTGAAGAGTTCGGTGCGCGCGCGTATGTCTGCCATGTTCGCGCACCCAGTATTAAGAATGCGAAGGGCGATGACGCTTCAGTCCTTTGCGATACCGAACTCCGCAGACTCATCGCGCCCTCTGTATGTGATTGGTGCGAGTCACAGTGTGTCGTCGAGTTCGGGAAAGCAGCAAACGTGATCCTAAAGCTCGCGGACTCGAAGAGATGTGACCTGATCGTATTGGGAGCGCACGCGTTAGGCCGATTCGGCACACGAGGTCGGCCAGGAACCGTATTCCGCGTAATAGCTGCTGCGAACTGTCCTGTTCTGACAATCCTTGACGAGAAGCGAGAAAGCGAGCGTGGCGCCGAAGATCTAGAAGTGGTCGCGCTATAAAACCATGCGAATGCCGCCGCCTAACTGCTTATGTCGAGCCGGCGATTACTTCGAAGGCGCAGAGCATCTTGATCGGTAGATCCGGAGCCGCAGCGTGGAGTTCATCATCATTGACGAGAACACGAGACGGTCGACAATTGTTAATTGGTATGGAGGCTCAATAGACGCCGCTCGAATGAGCGATCTCGTCTAAAGTCAGCACTGATCGTCACCCGGCTTAAGTGGACGCGAGCCACCGGTCCGAATGGCGACCTTCAATACTCCATCGAGCTGCCTACCGAATAATGTATAGGCATCTTCGATCTGGCTCAGCATAAACGTGTGCGTCAACAAAGGTGTCAGGTCCACGCGCTGATGCAGCACCAACTCCATCAGGCGCCGCATTCGTTCCTTGCCTCCCGGGCAAAGAGTGGTGACTACCTTGTAATCACCAATACCTGCAGCAAACGCGTCCAACGGGATGTTTAATTTACCTGAATAGACACCGAGGCTCGAAAGCGTTCCGCCGGGACGAAGGATGCGTAATGCTGTCTCAAAGGTCTTCTGCATTCCAAGAGCTTCGATCGCAACATCCACGCCGCGGTCGTGGGTGAGTCTGCGAACTTCTCTCGCAACGTCTACAGTTTCAGGATCGAGAACGACATCGGCTCCCATTTTGAACGACATTGCCTTACGTTTCGCAATCGACTCGGCGGCAATGATGAGACCGGCTCCCTTTAACCTGGCTCCAATGGTTGCGCACAACCCAATAGGGCCCTGTGCCATCACCGCAACGCTGTCTCCTATCTGGATATCTGCACTTTCCGCCGCTGAGAAACCAGTCGAAACAATGTCTGCCAGGAGAATGACCTGTTCGTCGCGTAGTTCGTTAGGGATCTTGGCCATGTTGGCCTGCGCATGCGGCACTAGCAAATATTCCGCTTGAGCACCGTTGATCGTGTTACCTAATTTCCAGCCTCCGATCGGTACATCTCCGCACTGTGACCACGCGCCGTTCAGACAGGACGAGCACTGCCCACAAGGTGTAATGGCGCCTACCAGCACACGGTCGCCAACGTCATAACCCGATACACCAGGACCCAGTTCGTGAATGACACCCACAGCCTCATGACCGAGGATCAAGCCCGGAGAAACCGCATATTCTCCCTTGAGAATGTGAACATCCGTGCCGCAAATGGTAGTCAAGGTGACACGAATGACAGCTTGGCCAAAGTCCGGCTTGGGAATTGGCATCGCCTCCAATGCGATGTGATTTGGTCCACGAAAGACGAGAGCCTGCATGAAGCCTGTGCTGTGATCGATTTTTCTATTCACGCTGAGAGTCGCTGTGCTCATGGTTATACCTCGCTATCGACGAGGTTTACACGCTTCAGGAGGGGCGTTCCGTGATGCCCATCACAGGCCTACGGGCGTACCGTGTGATTCATAGCTGTGCCTTCCAAATAGTAATGACGAAGAGAAGCGAGATTGTCATTAAGCTCGTAAATCAGCGGTACACCAGTTGGAATGTTCAGGTCGATAATCTGTTGCTCTGAGATGTTGCCCAGGTGCTTCACGAGAGCTCGTAAGCTGTTGCCATGGCCAACAATCAACACCTGCTTTCCTGACTGGATTCTGGGAGCGATCAGTTGATGCCAACACGGCAGAAAGCGCGCCACCGTATCTTTGAGGCATTCGGTAAGAGGAATCTGCTGCTCTGGGATGTTTTTATAGCGTGTATCGTTCCCGGGATAACGCGGGTCCTCCGCGTCGAGGGCTGGGGGCCGAATATCGTAACTCCGACGCCAGAGTTTCACCTGTTGCTCGCCGTATTTTGCTGCCGTTGCAGTTTTGTTGAGGCCTTGCAATGCCCCATAGTGGCGTTCGTTCAGCCGCCAGTCGCGTTGAACAGGAATCCACATGAGATCCATCTCGTCCAACAGGATCCAAAGCGTCCGAATCGCCCGTTTCAACAGCGACGTAAAGGCAATGTCGAAGTTGTATCCCTGCTTCTTAAGCATCATTGCCGCCGTCTTAGCCTCTTGTCTGCCCTTCTCTGACAGGTCTATATCCGTCCAACCGGTAAAGATGTTTTCCTTGTTCCAGAGGCTTTCTCCATGGCGAAGCAGGACGACTTTGTGCATTTCAGTACTCCCTTCCTGCGGCTGGGCTCGAACGGAGAGTCTCCTGACTCCGCCGCTCAGAGAAACTTCACCATAATTGCGGGCCTCGGGCTGAGCTTGTGATGGCGATCACTGTTACGAGTGGGGTTGGCCCATGAGCATTTTGCAATGAGCATGAAAGTCGCGTTCTGTGTGCAATTGATTGTTGCTTGTGATCGAAGTCACAGCGGCTCTCGTCATCATCCCCGACCAATACTGCATGCGCGGCATCCTCAAACTGGCCTACAAGTTATTGGTTAACGACAGGGCCGAGTTCGTCACTCTCCTTGTGGGCATCGCCTCTCTGTATTCCTGATGATCATGATGCTTTCGATGGTCGCCGGTGTATTAAACCGCGCATCTGCCCACAGTGCTTAACATCGGGGCGAAGATCTGGGTAATGGACCCGGCGGTAAACACGGTGGCGAATACGCTTGGTCTGCCCGATTACACACTGGATGCCGTGCGCAGCATGCGAGACGTCAAGTATGCAGTGCCCCTCTTTTCCGGGGCGCTCTCGTCAAGCTCGAAAATGGCCTATATCAGCCGGTCACAGTTATTGGCCTGGACGATAGCAGCCTATTCGGCAGGCCGCAGATGTCCGGTGACGAATTGAAGACATTTACGCGGAGAGCTCATTTATCGCCGTGCGCGACTCAGAATTCTCTAAGCTTGGCATTCTATCGAAAGGTACGACTTTGAATTGAACCACCATCGTGGAGTCATCGTAGGCACGGCCGAGGTTGCGACGAGCAGTCTCTTTGCATTCCGATTCTTACACAAACCTATTACCGGGCGATCCAAAACGTTCCTAACCCTCGGTAAACGATCTCCCACATACTGGTCGAGCCGAAGAGTTCTTCCGATATCCCGCGGATTCAGCAGCAGGTACGGGTTCTTGGCTATCGCGCGTTGACGCGCGAGCAGTTCGAGCAACAGGTCTCAGACTTCTACAAGTTCCAGACCGGTATTGGCATGAACATCCTCCTCATGACCGGCGTCAGCTTCATTGTTGGGCTTCCCATATCTGGGCAGACGTTCTACACGTTCGTCCTCGAGAGCCTGGACAAATTCGGCGCACTAAAGGCTATTGGCACCAGTAGCCGCGTGCTGATCTCGATGATTCGCTTCCAGGCGGCCTTCACAGCACTAACTGGCTATGGCCTTGGCATCGGCCTCTCCACACTTGCGATGACGCTGGCCAAGATGCGGCTGCCCAGACTAATGCGGCGCTGGTTACATATTGGAACCTAGTTCTGGCGCTGGGCATGGTTGTAATCATAAATTCATTTTCAAGCTATATCGGCGTGCGGAAGGTGCTCCGCATCAGCTATTTGACACCTTCCGAGGAACGCGCAGCACACGCTCAGCTAGCTCAAAGGGGCGCCTACTCTGTCCCCTCCCTAGCTGCTCTCCAAATATCAACCGACCCCTCCTGAGCGTAGAGATCAATTGCTGCAAGCTCCGGATCGGAGAATTGGAGTTTCCGGATCGCATCCAGCGAGTTGTCGAGTTGCGCCACGTTGCGCGCTCCGATCAGTGCCGAGGATACTCTCTTGTCGCGCAGAACCCACGCAATGGCCATCTGTGCCAGCGACTGTCCGCGCTCTTTTGCGATTTCATCCAACGCGCGCACTCGCTTGATATTCTCTTCGCTTAAGAACTCCTTCTGGAACGAGCCGTTGTCACTTGCGCGCGAGCTCGCGGGCACACCGTTCAAATACTTCTCGGTCAATAAGCCCTGTGCCAGTGGAGAAAACGCAATGCAACCTACGCCAAGCTCCTCCAGCGTGCCCAGGAGTTCCTTCTCCACCCAGCGATTCAGCATGGAGTATGACGGCTGATGGATCAGCAGGGTTACACCTTCCTTCTTCAGAATCTGCGCTGCTTCGCGTGTCCGGTCGGGATCATAGGACGAAATGCCCACATACAATGCCTTGCCCTGTCGAACTGCCTGAACCAGCGCACCCATGGTTTCTTCCAGCGGAACATCCGTCGTCGGCCGGTGAGAGTAGAAGATGTCGACATATTCGAGCCCCATTCGGGCTAAACTCTCGTCCAGAGACGCAAGAAGATATTTGCGCGAGCCGCCTACCCCATAGGGTCCCGACCACATATCCCAGCCAGCTTTAGTCGAAATCAGCAGCTCGTTACGGTGACTGCGAAAATCTTTTCGCAGGATCTCTCCAAAGTTTTCCTCGGCAGATCCATAAGGGGGGCCATAGTTATTCGCCAGGTCGAAATGTGTAACCCCCCGATCGAAGGCGCGCCGAATCACGGCCCGGCCGGTCTCGAAGACATTCACGCCACCGAAGTTTTGCCACAATCCAAGCGAAATCGGAGGCAGCACGATCCCCGATCGCCCGCAGCGCCTGAACGACGCTGCATCATACCGCTTTGCATTGGGTATATAACTCATCCCATCTCCCTTGTCTCAGACCCCAGAGTCAGTAGGATAACTCGAATGCCCCCGACTCTGCCGAGAGAGAACGGATAAGCCACCTTGCCAATGACCTCCCGCAGCATCGCCAGTTGGCTGCAGTCTCCAGCTATGGTTAGATTTCGAGCGCGCGGACGCATGGGAGGCATATGATCTTCCCGGTGCTCCACCGGGCACAGCATCGAGGAAACGCTGCGCCGAGCTTAGACGCGACTCTCGTTATCGAGCAGAGCGCAATCCGATACGAGCGAAGGCGGCAAACTCGCTTAAGGACCGCTGACACCTACGCCCCATCTCTTGTTTGGCGTCGGACCCATTGTGAGTATCAGTTTGCCGCCACCGGCGATGTCTGTATGGCCGAACCATGGCTTGTTCCACGGCTTTCCATTGAGAGTCGCGGACTGAATATAGATATTCTTTTCAGAGTTATTGCGAGCAACGATCGTAAGATCATGGTCGTTTCCCATGTGGATGGTCGCTTCATCGAAGAGAGGGCTTCCAAGCATGTAGTACGGGGTCGACGGATCGACGGGATAGAAGCCGAGAGCGCTCATCACGTACCAGGACGAGGTGGAGCCTTGATCATCCATCCCGGGAAAAGCGAGTCCGTCCTTATCGCTGCCATAGAGCAGGCTCATAATCTCCCTGGTTAGCTTCTGTGTTTTCCATGGCTGGCCGGCCCAGTCATAGTAGTAGGCCGCCTGCTGATCCGGCTGGTTGCCCTGCACATATTGACCGATCACCCCGGTGCAATCGCGGCAAATTCCCTTTGCCGTGTACGGCGTGCTGAAGAACTGGTCAAGCTTCGCAGCAAACTTCTCCCGTCCGCCGAGCAGATCCATCAAACCTGGAACGTCGTGAGGAACAAGCCAGAGGGTCGACCAGCCGGAAGCCTCCTTCATCATGAAGTTGTAGTACGGCTCCTTCGGGTCGAACGGAGATATCCACTTACCATCCGCAGTTCTGCCGCGAATGAATCCGATGGATGGATCAAAAACATTCCTGTAGTTTTGGGATCGCTTCAGGAACATCTGATAGTCATCTTCCTTGCCAAGCTTTTTTGCGAAGAGGGCGAGGGCGTGATCATCCCAACTGTACTCGAGAGTTGTCGCTGCGCCTGCTTTGCCGCCTGCATACGGAGGACTTGGATTTCCATCGGGAATAACGTCAGATATCCATCCGTTCTTCATGTATTCAGCAAGGTAATGCCGCGGGCCATTTATATCTGTAGCATTTTTATAGAGATATTCATACGCACCCGCCCAGTCGAATGAAAGCCCCCGCTCCCAGTCTCCGAGATACATAAGCACGGCGTGATCGCCATGAAAGGACGTGCCCATATATCCGGATTCGCGGGCCATATCCAGTTGCGACCGCAGAATGTTCACCTTGACGTCTGGCTCAAGCAGCGTAAGCAGCACAACTTGATTGCGGCCGGTATCCCAGAAAGGCACCGGGCCGTAACGGTCATAAGTCGCCGTCTGTACCTTTCCGTCAAGGCCAGTGAAGTCCTCGCCCTTTCGCGCCACCAGCCGCGGGCTGTAGAAGGAATGATAGAGGCAGGAGTAGAACAACCTCTTCTCCTTCTCCGTTCCGCCTTTCACCTGCACAAGATCCAGCTTTTTCGCCCATATCTCCTCCGCGTGATGCCGAACCCGGTCAAAGTCCCAGTCTGGATCCTCCGCCTGCAATCTGGCTTCGGCCATTGCATAGCTCACTCCCGTGGAGACTTTCGCGAGAATCTGCTCGCCCTCGCTTGTGTGAAAACGCAGGTAGGCGCCGGCAAAATGTCCCGAGATGTTACGGGCATCCGGATGGACCTCGTTATCGCCTAGCAGCGATTCATGCGGGCCGACCGGAGGAATCTCCTTGAATGTGCCGAAGGCCGCGAAGGGCCGTGAGAATTCCGCGATAAAATATGTGCCCCGACGCTCCGATCGACCGCGCACGGTGTGGTCATCCACTATTTCGACATCGCCGCCTGCGCGGCCCAGATCGAGCAGGAGATGCGCTTTTTCTGACTGCGGAAAGGTAAACCGGAATATCCCGGTCCAGGTAGTCGCCGTCATCTCGGCGGACGTGCGGTAATCATCGAGATAGACGCTGTAATATCCCGGCGACGATAGCTCACGCGCTTTGTCGTACACAGAATGGGGGCGGTCCGGCGGTACAGTCCAATCGCCCACAACCGGCATGATGGTGGGGCCACCGTGGTATCCGGTAGTAAAGCCGAAGATGCTGCGATTCGGATAGTAGTAAATGGACGGGACGCCCGCGATGAATTGCACGTCAAGGTTTGCGTTGATAGGGCCTAACTCAGTTGAGCTGTGCGGCAGCGTCGCGGCCGGTGAGGTGAAGCCGGAATAGAGCTGTTCTCCTGGCGGAGGCGCGTTGCCAATCAGCTTCTGGTTGTCAAGCGGCGCTGTGCCTACCAAACCGTTCGCATATTCGATCGGTGTCTTGTGAGTGACGGTTGCGCTCTGTCCTCGCATTGTTGCGGCGCAAGCAACGATGAGAACGAAAGTGCTCCATCGGATGGATCGGGAAAATGCCGTCATAAAACCATTGGCCCCTTGGAGTTCATCACATAGCGACGGTGCTTGCTATCCCTGGTATCTCAGATATCCGAGATACCAGGGACCAATGCCGGCATACGGCGTCTAGAAGCTGAGCTTGCCCGAGACCTGCAAGATCCTAGGAAAGTTCTGCTGTTGGGCGCCTACAGTGCCGAAGCCACTCCATCCCGAGGTGGGGCTAAAGCTTGCGGGCCCGTCTCCGGGATTCGTATCCGGTCCTCCGAACAAAACGGAGTTCATGGCATTGAATGCATCAAGACGGAGAACGAAACTCAAGTTATCCTTGATTGGTGTGCTCTTCTGTAGAGAAAGATCCAGGCTCGGGATAGTCGGGTTGCGCACCTGGCCAGTCGTTCCTGACAGGTACGCGAGCCCATATGTAGGAAGACCCTGCCAGCAGTCCGCGTTCCCAGAGAACCAGCGGCCCTGACCTACAGAGGTGCCTCCCTTCGGACGGTAACTTTGCCCGGCGCATGAGTAGGAATAGCCGGTGTTCACTCCAACCGGCGTTCCGCTCTGCGCATTGAAGACGCCGCTGAGGGACCAATCGTTGATGAGAAAGCCGATAGGACGTGGAGGCGTGGGAAAAAGCAGCCCACCTTTCCCGACCGGCAAATTCCAAACACTCGTCAAGGACAAAATATGGGTTCGATCCGTACCAGCAAGCCAGTGCTGCTGCGTGGGATCTTGGTAGGGCCAGCCATTCTGATAACCGTCGCCACTAATGGTTTTCGAGTAAGTGTATGCCATCTGGAAGCTCAGTCCGCGACCAGACTCTCCGTAGACTCGGCGGTTCAACTTCACCTCCAGGCCGTCATACCAATTGCGTCCTTGCGGGGAGTTATATTGGCCAACCAGACCTGCGCCGCCCGGAGCGCAATACTGAGACAACGGCAGAAGCAGAGAAATCGCCTCGACAGTTGAAGAGGTGCCGCACTGGCCAGGTCCGGACATACCCGGCACGTTGAAATAGGGGTTAGGCACCTGTTGGTTTGCTACCTGCGGATTCGCAATAAAGGATTGAACCTGGGAGAGCGTTGCGGTGCCATTCACCCAAAGAAAGGTGCGAAGGCGACTGGTGAAATTTCCCGCGTATCTCGCGTCGAGAACCAGACCGCCCGGCAATTCGCGTTGGATCCCGAGGGAGACAATGTTCTCCATCGGTATCTTTCGATTGGGAAAGTCAACCTGAACTCCATTATTTCCAAGATCCGTCAGCAGTCCTAGGCTGTTGCCGGTTGGCGCAACTAGACCGTTTGAAAAGGGTGATCCGGAGCGGAAATAATTCGTCGGTGTGTTACCCCCGTCGACTGAGTCCGTGTAGTTCGTACTCTGATATTCACCGATGCTGGAGCCTCCCTCGAGACCATAGGAATACATGAGGCCCCAACCGCCACGAATTACGGTCTTGGGATCGACAGCGAAGGCGAAGCCGAATCTGGGACCCACATTCGAATAATCGGTGTCGTAGGCGTCGCGAGATTGACCGTTCGTCCCCGCAAACTCGATGCCGCCCATGACTTGTGAAAGTGTAGATGGGTCGATGCCGGCAGCCGTCCAGTCAGCAAGATTCGTTGCATTCGCGACGTTTGATTGATAAGTCGAATCGTTAGTGATCGGATTGACGCAAGTGAGGCAGATGCCGCGATTGAGATTGTTGTTGCGCTCCCGCAATCCACGCTGCACGTCATAGCGGATTCCGATGTTCAGAGTGAGCCGATGATTGACGCGCCAGTTGTCCTGGAAATAGATCGCCCAGACTGGCTGGCCTTCGAAGATGGTCTTGTTCCAGTCAACATGGCCAGGCCCGACGTTATTCGATGTCGACGAAGGAACACCCAGCAAGAGAGACGCGATAGCGGAACCGTTCGGGGTGTTCGAATTGCAGGTGTTCGAATCTCCACTCCCGGCAGCTACCGGATAGCAATTTTTATTATGCGGGTTAAATTGAGTGTACCCCGAACCGAAGCCGAACTGGCCGTTAGCGTTGCCTAGAAAGCCCGGATTGCCGTACTGAAACTCATCGATTTCGCCTCCGAATTCAAGGCTATGCGCTCCCGCAGACTTTGTGAGGTCTGCATCAAAGGTGAAGTTATTGGTGACGTCAACCTGCGCGTTGTTACCAAACACCGTCTTTCCCCCTAGAATGCTGGAGCCCCAGCTATCGTCAACCGTGAATTCGGGCAGATACTTGGCCGTTGTTGTTGCGGGCAGCGGCATGCCTAGTCCAAGAGTTGCCGGGTCGGTCTGCTGGGAAAGATCGCCATCTGGTGCCGTCTTGAAAAAGCGGTCGAACGAAACCTTGAAGTCACCGATCAGAGTCGGTGAGAAAACATGGGTCATATCCTGCGTGGCGACCCAGTTCTCATGTTGCCAGTTAATATTCCCGTTCGCAGCGACTCCGGTCAGCCCGTTATTGCTTCGAAACTCAGAACCCTTCCACCACAGAAAGTAGCTATAAAGCTTGGTCTTGTCACTCAGATTGTAGTCAACGCGAACCTGCGGCTGGTTATAGCTATAGAGATCCGGCGTCTTTCCTAAGTAATTATTGCCTTTTACCAAATTTTCCGTGCCTGGGATATTGGGAAGCGGAATGTATTTCAGTACGGCGATAGCTGTACCGTTAATTTGCGATCCAGGGATGGTGTTGTTCGCAAATGGCAGCTGTCCAACGTGATTGCTGTTGCAGGAGGTAACAGAGCCGCCGTCCAAACAATAGGCTGTTCCCGGCTGATAGATGGGGAGTCCATTGGGAAACTCCTGCGGGTCCATTTGCTGGACGAGGCCAAAATTGACTCCGGGGTTTCCGTTATACCCCGGCCTTAAGAAAGCTGGAGTCACGTTCGTCAGCAATGTGCCGGAGATAGACTGCCGATAGCCTTCAAACCCACCGAAGACGAACAATTTCTTTTTAATGATCGGTCCCCCGGCCGTGATCCAGAATTGATTCTGCACTTCACCCTGCCTAGGAGTGCCGGTGAGCTTATTGGTGAAGTTGTTGGCGTTCATAAAGGCACCTTCATAGGCGTATCTCACATCGCCATGATATTGATCGGTACCGCTCTTGCTTACCACGTTGACGGTGCCACCACTGGTTCTGCCATACCGCGCGTCATAGGTGGTCGTCATCACGTTTACTTCCTGAATGCTGTCGATGTTGGGAGAGACCGTCCAAGCGCCCGGCGATGCGTTGCCGTAGCCAGTCTGGCTGGTGATGTTGATTCCGTTCAGCGTGAACTGATTATTCCCGACGATGCCTCCGCCGATGGTGTAGGAGTTCGTGGTGTCCCATCCACGCGTGCCGGAATTGCCAACTCCTGGGCCGAATGACGTGGTTGTGAATTGACTCCCTGGAGTGGTGCCGATCAACATGTAGGCCTGTCCGCCGTTGAGGGGAACATTCTGCAAGGCACGCGAGTCGATCACAGTACCGCCCGAACCGGTCGAAGTCTCTAACTGCGGCGGCGCGGTGCTGACGACAACCTGCTGCGAGACAGAGCCTACCTGCAACTTGAAATTCTGGTTGAAGGTCTGTGAGGCGAGCAGGAGGACGTTGTCCTGAACTGCCGACTTGAAGCCATCGGCCGAAACGGTGACCTTGTAAGTCCCGGGTAGCACGTAGGGAATGTAGTAGACGCCCTTATCCGTGGTCTCCCCGGTGTAGGTTGTTCCCGAGGCTGTATTGATTGCGGTGACGGTTGCTTTCTTGATGACGTCCCCGGCAGGATCGGTCAGTTGACCGGTCAGAACCGCGCGAAAATCCTGTGCATTGGCATGGAATAGAAAAAAGAGCAGTGCCGCCAGCAGGCACGCTCCCCTGGGGGATCGCATCATGGGCCTCCGAAAAGTTCGTGTCACATCGCATCATCTCGCTGCATGAGCCCTAGGCCCAGAAGCGTTATGGCATCGTTATCATGTCCATATGGGAACGATTCCATCTGTGTGCGGAATTCTCATCGAGGCTTCCCTCCTTGTCAAGAACTCACACGTTTTTTACGTTTGGCGCAGTGAAAATACGCTTACGACCCCATGCCCGGGGAGCAGCCGCAGGAGCTGCGGCGGATAAGACGTGTCTTCAGTTGTAACTGTGGAGGATGCAAAGCAGATGCACCGCTTTTCGGCGTTTGCGAATCGCGCAGACGCTCGAACAAAAGCTCCGCCGCCGTGCGTCCCAGGTCCTCAATGGGCTGCTGAACAACCGTAATGGATGGACGCACTCGATCGGCTAGCTCAAAATCGTCATAGCCCAGCAGGGCGACTGACCCGGGAACGCCGATCTTGAGCTGCTGCAGCGCCTCGAAGGCATGGACTGTCGTGCTGTTCTTCAGCGTGAAGATTGCGTCGGGTGGATCGGCCGAGGCAAACAAGCTTGCGATCGCATACTCGGCTGACTTGTAGTCCTTGATCGAGGTGTCGAGCATACAACCCAGCCCGGCTGACTTCATAGCGGCTTTGTAACCGCGAATCCGTTCACGGATGGTGTACAGGGTGACCTCGCCAGTAAGACAGGCGATGCGCCGATAGCCATGCTCGATCAGATGGCGGGTCGCCAGATGGGCGCCGTTGAAATTGTCGGCCACGACCGACGGAACTGGTGAGCCTGCGACGGGGCGGTCGAGCGAGATGACGGGAACTGGAAGGCGGCGAAGAAGATCACGCAAAAGGCCGCTTTCCGAGCTTGCAGGCGCGATGATGAAGCCGTCTACGCGATGACGCATCAGCACATGGATGCCGTCCATTTCGGTATGCGGATCGTTCTGCGTCGTCATCACGATAAGAAGCGAATCATTGGCCCGGGCTATGGCTTGCGCGGCCTCTGCACAACTAGAAAAAAACGGGTCCGCGATGCTGGGAATGACGAAACCGATGGTCCGGGTCCGCGCGCCCTTCAAGACGCGTGCCGCCTGATTTGGCATGTAACCGACCGCGTCAATCACACGGAGCACTTTGGCCAGCGTCTTCGGATCCACGCGCTCGCCGCCGTTGATAACCCGGGACACGGTCGTCGTTCCGACGCCGGCTCTCCTGGCCACTTCGGTTAGCGTCGGATGTTTTTTATTCTTCATCATCTCAAGGCTCTAAACATGTCTACAGGATTTTGTTGTCGGCGGTGGCCAGTGTGGCGTCGGCAGCCGCGCGGCTCCAGCCGATCCGCAGATCTTTCACCCTATGCAACGCAAAAGCCCCTTGTGCCCCTTGTGGCGCAGTGATTGCGAAGAAATCCGCGCGCTCCACGTCGTCTAGGTAGAAGGCAGGACGCGCATCCGGAGCCGTGTTCGCTAGCTCTACGTGGCTCATCTCCAGGTTGCGGATATGGCGCAAAAACAAGCCGGACGCCGGCGTTGCGCCAAACATATTCGGCTCCGGATACTTGCCCTCCAGTTCGGGGGGCTCGATCATCGTTGCCTCGGCCGTCCCACCGCCTGCATTCTCCACATAGATGTTGGAGAACTTCACATCCTCAATCGCATGTCCGGGTATGCCGCTCAGAATCGAGCTGAAACGCATCGGTGCGTTGTGGCATTCCAGATTGCTTATCAGAATGCGCTTCAACGTGCCGACCTTCGTCGTCTCTTTCGGTCCACGCAGCCGCGACCCAAGCCGCATGAAGACCGGTCCTGAGACGAGATCGCGCATCGCCGTGTTGGTGATCGTGATGTCTTCGAGCAATGCTCCATCGACCGACTCCAGGGCAAAACCCTGGCAACCCTCGAAGACGCAATTCGCAATCGTGATGTTGATAAACCCGCCATTCGACTCCGTCCCGCACTTGATACGCCCGGTCCTTGGAACATGCATCTCCGGCGGAAATTTTCTGAATGTCCCGTCCAGCACCGAGCCCATCTCATAGCACCCGGTCACCCAGCAGTTGGAGATCGTGACATTCCTGGTGGCACGCGCATAGCCCAGCGCATAACTCGATTTCGGGCAGATTCCGTCGTCCCACGGCGAATTCACCGTGCAGTTGGAGACGCGAACGTTCTGACAGCAGTCGATGTCCATTCCGTCGCGGTCGGTGTCGATCTGGAGATTGTCGATCGTAAGGTTATCGACACCGGTCAGCAGCAGCCCGAAGTGGCCTGCCTTGAGGATCGAAAAATCGCGCAGCAGGACGTTGTGACAATTTTTGAGCGCAATCGCTTTGTTGCCCGCTCCGGGCTGCTCCGCGACAAACGGCGCGCCGTCTCCCTTGCGGCCACGGCCGTTCGAGAGTCCCCTGCCCCAGATGAGGCCCGGGCCGGTGATGCTGAGGTCGTGGATGTTTTCGCCCCACAGCAACGAATTGTGCCAGTGATTGTGACCATAATCTTGGAACGCCTCCCATGGCGCATTCGGCTCTGCAGCATCGTAGCTGCCGCCCCGATAGCCGGTACGCTCACCCGGAAGCGGCGAATCGGCGGCCAGAATCGTGCTCCCTTGCAGCAGATGCAGGTGCACCAGGCTCTTCAGATGGATGGAGAAACAGAGATAGGTGCCCGGAGGAAAGACAACCATTCCGCCGCCAGCAGAAGATGCGGCTTCGATCGCCCGGTTCACAGCATCCGTGTCCAGTGTCTTACCGTCCCCGGTCGCGCCATAGGTGCGAACATCGAAGATGCCCTGCGAAACCGAAGCCGCTCCGTGCGGCGACGAGGCGAAAAGCGGTACAGACGGAATAGCGGCAGCGGCAGCACCGTAGCCGCCGATCCGGAGGAAATCGCGACGAAAAGAGTTGAACGTTGTCATACGGACGCCATCGTACCAGCCACTTCACCCCGGTCAAGGCTATCGGAAATGGATTAGCAGAAAATGCATATACGCTTCCCCTCGCGCTCCTTTGCAGGCCGGCTCTTCTTTTTTGCAATTCCAATCCGCAGCATTTATCCATCCGCATACCGTAATCTGGTTTTGTCTTTCTATGCCACCACTTCTCAACGCGCAGAACATTACCAAGGCCTTCGGTCCGCGCCCTCTCTTTCGTGATCTCTCCTTCACGATCGAGGAAGGCGCGCGCATCGGTCTGATCGGCCCAAACGGTGCGGGAAAATCGACGCTGCTCAAGATACTGGCGGGCGACGTCGAGCCGGATGCAGGCGAGCTCGCTCTCCGCAAACGTACCCGGACCAGCTACGTGTCGCAGGTATCGGACTTTGCCGCAGGCCAGACCGTCTGGTCGGTCATGGAGGAATCTGTCCGGAATGCTCGCGTCCCTCACGAGGATTGGGACCGTCTCATCCGCGAAACCCTGGGCCGCGCCGGGTTCAGCGATTTCGCCGCGGAGGCTCTTGCGCTCTCCGGCGGCTGGCGGAAGCGCCTGGCGATTGCGCGAGCCCTCGCCATTGCGCCCGATGTACTGCTGCTCGATGAGCCGACCAATCACCTCGACCTGGAAGGCATCGAGTGGCTAGAGGGCATCCTCAAGAACGCGTTCTTCGCCTCCGTCACCATCAGCCACGACCGTTACTTCCTTGAATCGGTCGCGCTCGAAATTGCTGAAATCAATCCCGCCTACCCCGACGGCATTCTGCGCACCCGAGGCAATTACAGCCGCTTCCTGGAAGACAAGGAGGCGTTTCTTGAAGCGCAGCAGCGGCGCCAGGAGTCGCTGGAAAATCGCGTGCGCACCGAGATAGAGTGGCTGCGCCGCGGCCCAAAGGCGCGTGCCACCAAGGCCAAGGCGCGTATCGATAAGGCACATGCACTCATCGGTGAGCTGGCGGAAGTCAGCACGCGCAATCGCACGGCCAGCACCGATATCGAGTTCACCGAGAGCGGCCGCGCAAGCAAGCGGCTGCTCGCGCTTGATCGTCTCGGCTACGAGGTTGCGGGCCGCACGCTGTTTCGCGATCTCACGTTTCCGCTCACCGCGGGGACACGCGTCGGCCTGGTCGGGCCGAACGGCAGCGGCAAGACCACGATCCTGCGGCTGTTGCGCGGCGAGTTGGAGCCGACCTCCGGCGTCATCGAGCGCGCGAACGCGCTGCGCATCGTCTACTTCGATCAGAACCGGCAGCTCGATCCCTCGCTCACGCTCCGCCGCGCGCTTGCGCCGGACAGCGACTCGGTCATCTATCAAGACCGTGTCATCCACGTCGCGTCATGGGCGTCGCGCTTCCTCTTCACCGGGGAGCAGCTCAACCAGCCGGTCGCCAACCTCTCCGGCGGCGAGCGCGCCCGCGTCCTTATTGCGAAGCTGATGCTGGAGCCAGCGG
Source organism: uncultured Acidobacteriaceae bacterium (assembly GCA_963758545.1). Taxonomy (GTDB): domain Bacteria; phylum Acidobacteriota; class Terriglobia; order Terriglobales; family Acidobacteriaceae; genus KBS-83. The sequence goes on from CAVWVY010000006.1 coordinate 22,666, forward strand.
ACCTGCTGCTGCTGGATGAGCCGACCAACGATCTTGACATCCCCACGCTCGAAGTTCTGGAAGAGAGTCTGCTTGAATTTCGCGGCGCGCTGGTGCTAGTGACGCACGATCGCTATCTTCTGGATCGCGTCTCCACCGTCGTTCTCGGACTGGACGGCGCGGGCAACGCCGGCCAGTTCGCGGATTATCTGCAGTGGGAGACGTGGCGTGATGAACTCCAGCAGGAGCGCGACTCCGCTCCTGCTGCAAAGCGCTCCGGCGCAACTGTGCCGGCGTCGGCAGGAGCGCCGGCGCGAAAGAAGCTCTCCTATCTCGAAGCGCGCGAGTATGACGGCATCGAGACCCGCATCGCAGACGCGGAGGCGGCATTGCAACGGGCGCAGGCCGCGGTCGACAATCCGGACATCGCCAGCAACGCCGCACGCCTGCAGCTTGCATTGAATGAGCAGGCAGAGGCGCAGGCCGCAACAGAGACGCTGTATGCGCGCTGGGCGGAATTGGAAGCCAAACTGGGCTGAGAGTTACAACTACCGGCTTCCCCGAAAGTTGTAAGCGCGAGTACGGAAGACGCGCAGCGGCACGTAAGCCACGGCGCTATGCTCAATGATTCCGGGCCATTGATTTACGGACCTGAATCATCACCATGCCACGTCAACCCTTGCTGCGCACGTTCTTTGCCATCCTTCCCATCGCGGGTGCCCTTCTGGCTGCGCTCGCGGGACATCGAGGCTGGCCCATCGTGCTCAGCTTGTTTGCAATGGCCGTCACTGCGTTGGCATCGGCGGTCATCTACTGGTCGGCGCCGCTCAGCAAACAATGGCGAGAGCAAGCTACCGCGCCGAGAGTGGTTGAAACGGTTGTCCCCGTCGTCGTATCGGAAATCGCAGCCGCAGCCGATCAACTCGAAGAGGTTGCTTCCGAGCCGGCGCAGGAGATGGTGTCCTCACCTGAGCCTGGCAGCATTGGAACGCGTGCCGACGCGCTCGCCACCGGTGAGTGGCGAGAGACGGATCTCCTGACCACCTTGTTGAACTCCGAGGCGTTCGCGTTCCGGCTTCGCAGCGAACTGGAGCGCTGCAAGGCAGCCGATCTAACCGCAATCCTTGTCATCTGCGATCTCGACAGCTTCGGCTCGATCAATCAAACCGTTGGTCTGGTAGATGCGAATCGCCTGCTCCGCCAGGTCGCCGACTGCTTCCGCCTGACGGTGCGGGAAGGCGACGTGCTCTCGCGGCTGGGCGGGGACGAATTCGGTATCTTCTTCCCGGGCCTGCCACCCGAAGTGGCCGAGGCACGGGTGCGAGACCTGCGCGCTGCCGTCCGCGAAGCCGGTCTGCTCACGCTGGAAGAAAACAGCCCGCAGGTCACGGCGTGTATTGGCATCAGCAGCTTTCCAGCGGATGGCGACACTGCAGTTGCATTGCTCGCGGCAGCAAACACTTCGTTGGCAATTGCCAAACGCGAACGCCAGGAAAAGGCCACTCTGCCAATCCCTTCGGCGCTGGTCGTCACCCGCAACTAGATTCCGAGTCGCTCAGCCGGTGTTGCGAAGACCTGCTGAGATCCCATTGATGGTGGCGCCCAGCGCGCGATTGAGCGCGTCGGAATCTTCGCCGCTCCGCTTGCGCCGCAACAGCTCCACCTGGATCAGGCTCATGGGATCGACATAGGGATTCCGCAGACGGATGGAGCGCGCCAGCACCGGGTTCGATTCAAGCAGCGCCTTCTGACCTGTGATCAACAGCACGGCCTGCTCAGTACGCTCAAACTCCTGCTTCAGCTTGCCGTAGATGCGCTCGCGGAGCGCCTTGTCGCTCACCAGCTCGCTGTACAGTTTCGCGATGCCGAAATCGGACTTGGCCAATGCCATCTCCACATTACGCACCAGGTCGATGAACAGCGGAAAGCGCGCCATCATCGCTCGCAGCAGCGGCAGGTCTTTTTCCGCAAAACGCGTGAGCGCGTAGCCGACGCCGAACCATGCCGGCAATTGATGCCGGCTCTGCGTCCAGCCAAAGACCCATGGAATGGCGCGCAGATCGGCCAGGCTGGGCTTGCCGCTGCGGCGCGAAGGACGCGAGCCAATGCGCACGTTTTCCAACTCAGCAACGGGGGTCGCCTGCTCAAAATACTCCAGCACCTCGGGGTCTTCGATCACATGCTCGCGGTAGAAAGCAAAGCTCTCTTCCGAGAGCGTATTCATGGCGGCTTCCCACGCCGGCTCCACGCGCCCGCTGAGGCGCCCGTCGTTCAGCCGGTCATTAGGACGCGCCAGCGCATCGAGCGATGCGGCCAGCATCAACTCCAGGTTGCGCTCTGCCAATACAACGTCACCATATTTGAAGCTCAGCACCTCGCCCTGCTCAGTGATACGTAACTGTCCCTCGAACGCATCGAAAGGCTGCGCGTAAATGGAGCGATGCGTGGGGCCGCCGCCGCGTCCTACCGTGCCACCGCGGCCATGGAACAGCCGCAGGTGCACACCGCATTCCCGCGCAACCTGATGCAGGGCACGATGTGCACGGTAAATCTCCCAGGTGCTGGTCAACATACCGCCATCTTTGTTGGAATCGGAATAGCCCAGCATCAGCTCTTGCGTGTCGTTCCAGGAGGCGAGCAGCTTGCGATACTCGGGCGAGCTCCACAGCTCCCGGCAGATCTCCGGCGCGCGCTGCAGATCTTCAATCGATTCGAAGAGAGGCACTGGCATCAGGCCGTGCAGCCCGTTACCGCCCTCCACTTGTACCCCGGCAATGCGCGCCAGCCCGATCACGCGCAGCACATCTTCGGCCGAAGCCGCGCCGCTGATGACATATTGCCGGATGGATTCGCGGTGCGGCCCCTGCTGCAGCCGCGCGACCGTCCGCAGGGTGTCCAGCACGTCTTCGCTTTCCGGGTGCAGCGCTTCGGCGGCCTTGCCATCGACGGCAGCACAGCCAGCCGCAGCCGAAACTTCGCGCACGGCAAGCTCGTGACGACGCGCGTGCTGACGCACATCCAATGTATGCAGATGCAGTCCGAAGGTGCGCAATTGCAGCAGCAAGGGATCCACCAGCTCTGCTGCGATGCGCTCCCCGCGATTCTCCGCCAGACTCTCGCGCACGCAGGAGCAAATCATCGCGGAACTCATTGGCGTCCTGATATGCCTTCAGACCTCCGGCGTTGTCCGTGTCTCCTTCCAGACGCTGCTGGACGCAGAGTCAGGAACCGCCGGTACAGCTCGAGCGAATAACGCTCCTTCGTTTCCGGTGCGGTTTGGGAGGCTTCGGCCAGATAGCCTTCGAGCCGCTTGCGCAGCGCGACGCTGGTGTCTACCTGATGGACGGAGCTGGTCAGCAAGTCGAAGAGCGACTGCACCTGCTGCGCGGTAAAAGGCCAGGATGTGCTCCCGTGCCCCGCTGATCGCGCCAATCGTCACCTCTTGTGTGACAAATGGATTGCCATCGCGATCGCCGCCGATCCACGACCCGAAGCTGAGCATCAGCGGCATCTCCGCCGGTGAGAGCTGCCGCCCATACTCAGCGGCGAATGCTGAAGCCAGCTCCGCGTAGAGCGCCGGCACGGTTGCGAAGATCGAAGCGTGGTAGTAATCCAGCCCCATCTTCACCTCGTCGCTCACCAGCGGTCGCCGCGCTCGTACTTCATCGGTCTGCCACAGCGCGGTGATCTCCGCCGCGACGGCGGACTGCAGCCGCTCCAGTTCTCCATCGGGCAGCGGGATGCGGTCCAGCTCTTCGAGCAGTGCGCTCAGTCTTCGCCGCTTGTACAGTACGGATCGCCGCGCCACCTCGGTCGGGTGTGCGGTAAAGACCGGCGTGATGTGCACACGTTCCATGAACGCGAATGCCGCATCCGCATCGATACCGGCCTGGCGCATGGCGCGCAGCGTGCCGCGGAACGAGCCGCGCTGGACTGGATCGCTATCCTTCCGGGCGCTATCCCTCGCGCTTCGCACACCATCTCCGGCCCTCATCTGCATCGAGGTGCGTCGCCGCTTGCGGTGGTTGGTCTCGGCAAGATTGATCAGCTCGAAGTAGTAGGCAAAGGCTCGCGTGAGCTGATAGCCGTCCGGCAGGTCGAGCTCCGCGACACGCGCCATCTGCTGCTTCAGCAACTGCGCCGCACGCGCGCTGTCGCCTTTCGCAGCGGCTTCGCGGCGCTCGATGGAGAGTTGGCGCAGGTCTTCTTCCAGGCGGAAGAGCCGCTCGCCGGCCTGCTCCCGCAGCACCTCACCCAGCAACATGCCGAGCGACCGGACATCGCGGCGCAGCGGCACTTCCTTCAATTCGCCGGTGCGCGCCTCCAGCTCCTCCAGGCGCGACGGCCAGCTTTCTGGCTTCCATAGCAGAGGGGTCATCGTATTTCCAGTATGCGGCCATGCGGCAGGTGCGTCATCCCGGGCGAAACTTCCTCGCTTTCTTAGCGCTGATTGCGGCCCTGGAAAATTTCCCGAAGACTCATGGGTGCTAATGACAGCAAATCAGCTTATAGTGAACTATGGCGAACCACTGGCACCCTGCGACTGCCACTTCTGCGTCCTCGTGTCCCGATCTGTTGAACTCCTGCGCTGACGCGCGCCCCGAGAGCTCAACGCCGCCCCCTGCCTTGCCAGATTCTCTGCTACAAAGTTCGCTCCAAAATTCCCTTATAGACCCGCGCTTTCATCACGATTCCTGCGGCGTCGGATTTGTCGCGCGCGTCTCGAATCAGCCGTCGCACGAGGTGCTGGCCCACGCACTCACGGCGCTCGGCCGCCTCGCGCATCGCGGAGCAGTAGCCGCCGACGGCAAGAGCAGCGACGGCGTCGGCATCATGACGCAGATACCGCGCAGTTTCCTGCTGCGCGCCGCGGGCCTCACGCTGAAAGCCGATCGCGCGCTCGCCGTTGGCGTTTGCTTCTTCCCTGCCGATCGCGATCCCGCTCCGGCGCAGAAAGCATTCGAAGAGGCGCTCAAAGCGCAGCGTTGTCGGCTGATGGCCTGGCGTGAGGTTCCCACGTGTCCTGAGCATCTGGGCCAGCAGGCGCTGGCCTCCGCGCCCCGCATCCTGCAGGCGCTGATCTCTGCGCATCCGGCAGAGCTTGATCGCCGCCTCTTCCTGGCGCGCAAGCAGTTCGAGCGGAAGAAGACCGCAGTCCACATCTGTTCGCTCTCCGATTCCACAATCGTCTACAAGGCGCTTTGCGCCGGCCGCCTGCTCTCGGAGTTCTATCCCGACCTCGCCGACCCCGCCTATGAAACAGCTTTCGCCATCTTCCACCAGCGCTACGCCACCAACTCCGAGCCGGCATGGAGCCGCGCGCAGCCGCTTGCGCATGCTGGCGCACAACGGCGAAATCAATACCGTATGGGGCAACCGTGCGCGCATGGATGCGCGCGCCTCCACCATTCCTGCGGAATATCATCCGCTCTACTCGCCCGATGGCTCGGACTCCACCAGCCTGGACGAAGCCGTAGAACTGCTGGCCCGCAACGGCCGCAGCGTGAGCCAGGCTGTCCGCATGCTGGTTCCACCGGCGCGGCTCGAAAAAGTATCCGAGTTCATGCACTACCATGCCGACTGCGTGGAGCCATGGGATGGCCCTGCCGCCCTCACCTTCGCGGATGGCCACCTTATCGGTGCCGCGCTCGACCGCAACGGCCTGCGTCCGTGCCGCTACTTCATCACCCGGGGCGGCCTGGTTGTGGCCGGATCGGAGGCTGGCCTGGTCGATCTCGATCCGGAATCCGTTCTTGAAAGCGGACGGCTCGGTCCCGGCGAGATGCTGGTCGTCGATCTGAAGAGTTACGAGGTACTGAACACACGCGAGATCCTCGCCCGCTTCGACAGCGAAGTGGAGTACGAGACGCTGGTCTCCGATCTTGCTCTGACCGACGCTGCGGGCTGGAAGAGTGGTCTGCCTGCGGAGCGGTTGTTAGAGCTGCAACGCCTCTTCGGCTACACGCGCGAGGACGTGCGTATGGTGCTGCAACCGATGGCCGTCGATGGCAAGGATGCCGTCTGGTCCATGGGCGACGACACACCCATTGCCGCGCTCGCCCGCTCGCCGCGCGCCGATTTACAACTATCTGCGCCAGCGTTTTGCGCAGGTGACGAATCCACCGATCGACGCACTTCGCGAGGCGTGCGTCGTCCAGTTGCATACCCGGCTCGGCCCATGGCCGCATTTGCTCGATCCGCACGCGCGTATTCCGGGCCTCTCGCTTTCGTCGCCCTTCCTCTCGCTCGGACAGGTGGAAGCGCTGCGCGAGCGCAGCCATCCGCTCGCAGCCGATCTGCCGACCGCTGTCCTTGAGTGCGTTTTCTCGCCAACGGAAACGCTCTCCGCCGCCATCGACCGCCTCTGTATGGAAGCGATCGGCACTGGTGACCGGCGGCGCGCAACTGCTGCTGCTCACCGATATGCCCGCCGGCCCGGAGAAACTGCCGGTGCCGATGGCGCTGGCTACCGGCGCGGTGCATCATGCGCTCATCGATGCCGGCATCCGCACGCGTGTCGGTCTTGCCGTCGAAGCGGGCGATTGCCGTGATCTGCATCATGCAGCTGTTCTGCTCGGCGTTGGCGCGGGCGCTGTGTGCCCTTGGCTCGCGCTGCAAACCGCTGCGGCCGCCTCTCCTGAGAACGGCGAGAAGAACATGCTGAAGACCTTCGACCAGGGCCTGGCGAAGATCATGTCGAAGATGGGCATCTCCGTTGTGGACAGCTATCGCGGCGCGCATCTCTTCGACTCCATCGGGCTCAACGACGATGTGATCCATCGCTGTCTGCGCGAGCACGCCCGCGCCGCTTGGCGGCATCGGCTTTTCTGAAATCGAGGCGCAGGTCCGCCGCGCTTGGCAGGAAACCTTTCATCCCGAGCCGCCGGTTTCTGGCGCGCCCACGGGTACAGACCTGCCCGACTATGGCTGGGTGCGCTTCCGCAAAGCGGATGCCGCAGAGCCGCACGCCTGGCAGCCGCAACGCGTGAAAGTCGTGCAGAGCAGCGTCGGCTCGGTGCGCGGCGCTGTCTCGGTTGCAGAGCCGCAGACGCTCAGCGTGCTCACGGCGGCTTCAGAAGCCGCGCCGCAGATGTTGCGCGATATGCTCAACATCCGTGCAGCGGGCCCGTCGCTGGCGGAGGATGCAGTTGAGCCGACCACGGAAGTCACTCGGCGCTTCATCGCTTCCGCAATGTCGCTCGGCTCGCTAAGCCCTGAGGCGCATGGAACCATCACCGAGGCGATGAATATCCTCGGTGCGCGCTCGAATACCGGGGAAGGCGGCGAGGACCCGGTAGTGTGGGCGCCCGATCCGCTCACCGGCGGCCGCGGCCTGCGCAACAACAAGATCAAGCAGCTGGCCTCCGGGCGGTTCGGCGTCACCGCGGAATATCTGGCCAACGCGGAAGAGATTGAGATCAAAATCGCGCAGGGCTCGAAGCCCGGCGAGGGCGGCCAGCTCCCGGCACACAAGGTCACGGAACTGATCGCGCGGCTGCGCCACGCACAGCCCGGCGTCATGCTCATCAGCCCGCCGCCACACCACGACATCTACTCGATCGAAGATCTCGCGCAGCTTATCTACGATCTGAAACGCGTGAACCCGCGCGCCGCGATCGGCGTCAAGCTGGTGTCCGGCTTCGGCGTGGGCACGATTGCTTCCGGCGTCGCGAAGGCCTTCGCCGACTACATCGTCATCGCCGGCCATAGCGGCGGCACCGGCGCTTCCCCGCTTTCGAGCATCAAGCATGCCGGCAATCCGTGGGAGCTGGGACTCGCCGAAGCGCAGCAGTGCCTGGTCGCAGAAGGGCTGCGCGGCCGCGTGCGCCTGCGCTGCGACGGCGGCCTGCAGACGGCGCGCGATGTCCTGATCGCCGCCATGCTGGGCGCTGACGAATACGCCTTCGGCACTGCCGTCCTCGTCGCCATCGGCTGCGACATGGCGCGGCAATGCCACCTCAACACCTGCCCCACCGGCATCGCGACGCAGAAGCCCGAGTTGCGTGCAAAATTCCGCGGCAAGCCGGAACACATTGTTAAGTTGTTTGAGGGACTTGCCGGCGATCTCCGCCACATGCTCGCCGGTCTTGGACTTGCCAGCCTGGCAGACGCCATAGGCCGCACCGATCTGTTGGAGCAGACGCGCCGCATCGGCGCGCTCGACCTGACCCGCATGCTGGCCGCACCAGTGGATGGCGTGCGCGCATGGGCGGGCCAGCGCAATGTCCGTCCGCAGACAGAGCTGCCGGTGGATGACGAATGGGTGGAGCCCGCGCTTGCCGCCGCTCGCGAAGGCAAGCCCTTCTCTATCAGCAGCAAAGTTGCCAACAGCGATCGTGCCGTCGGCGCGCGCCTCGCGGGTGAGCTTGCACTGGAACGTCTCCATCATCGTCAGCCGCCCGTGCCGATCGAGATCGACCTCGAAGGCGTCGCCGGCCAATCCTTTGGGGCCTTTGCTGTTCCCGGTATGCGGCTGGTCTTTGAGGGGCTCGCGAACGACTTTGTCGGCAAGGGTCTGAGCGGCGGCGAGATCGTGCTGCGCGCCGAAGGCGACGCCGCGCGCGAAAGCTCACATCACGTCCTGCTGGGCAATGTCGCTCTCTACGGGGCAACCGCCGGCCGCCTGCTTGCTGCCGGACGCGCCGGCGAGCGCTTCGCGGTTCGCAATTCCGGCGCAACTGCGGTCGTCGAAGGTGTCGGCGATCACGGCTGCGAGTACATGACCGGCGGTGCGGTGCTTGTGCTGGGGCGCGCAGGCCAGAACTTTGGCGCCGGCATGACGGGCGGCATCGCCTGGGTGCTCGATGAAGACGGAAGCTTCGTCACCGAGCAGCGCTACCATCCGGAGTTTCTTGATGCTTCATGCGTGGCCGATGATCCGGAATCCGCCGCGCAGGTCAATGAGCTGCTTCTGCTCCACGCGGCGACTGCACACAGCCAGCGTGCGGAAGTGCTGCTTGTGGACTGGGAGAAGACACAGCGCATGCTGGTGAAGCTGACGCCACGCCCGCAGGCCTGACGCGTATCAAAGCGTTTCTCCTGATGCTGTGGACGTGTGCGAGGCTCGGCCTGGCTTTTCTTGAGGAAAAGCCACAAAAATCTCCGTTCACCCCTCTACCCCCGCAGGAGAAACGCTTTAGCGTGCCAGCGCCGCGACTGGCCGGAGTTCCTGGATCGCCGCCATCAGATCGTCGGCGAGCTGCGCCTTCAGCCGTTCATCGAGCGGCCGGTTCGCCTCAGTCAGATAGAAGACGTCCACCGCCAACTCGCCTTCCGTGTCGATGAGCGCCACGCGGATATCGCAGCTATGCGTCGCAATGACGGATGCAATGGTGCGCAGCAGTCCCGGCCCGTCCTGCGCTACCACCTGCATGACCGTGCTCGCGCTCGATGCGGTGTCGTCGAAGGAGATACGCGTCTCTACCCGCAACTTTACCGGCAACAGGTGGAGATGCCTGCGGGCACGCATCAGCCCATCGACAGAGGTCCGTTTTGTCACCGCGTCCATGATTTTTTGCGTAAAGCGGCCGAACTCTGACGGGTTCAGCTCCAGCGTGCCAAAGGAATCGGCAAACAGGAAGCTGTCCACCACGGTGCCTGCATCGTTTGCGAAGGCCTCGGCCTTCACGATATTCATCCCCAGCGCGGAGAGCGTGCCCGCGATGTCGGCAAACAGCATCGGGCGGTCTTTAGCAATCAGCACCAGCTCAAACAGGTGCCGCGTCTTGCGCAGCGAAAGCTGCGCCGGCTGCTGGTCAAGGTTGCGCGACATGTCCAGGTGCGCGCGTATCTGCTCCGGCAGCCGCGTCTGCACGTAGCGCTGCGGCAGTCCTTCGAGAAAGCGCTGCATCTGCTCCTTACGGTCCGGCACCATCGCGGTGATGCGCCGCAACAATGCGGGATCGACAGCAGCGTGATATCGCTCCTCGTCCACGCTGCGGTCCATCCAGTTCGAGGTCGCGATGAAGAGCTGCCACAGGTTCTCCGCCTTCCACGGCGTCAGCGCCTCTGGATTCACGGCGCGAACGTCGGCATAGGTCATCAGGCAAAGCATGCGCAATCGCGTCGGGGTTGCCACCTTTTCGGCCAACGCCCGCAGCGTCTCCGGGTCGAAAATGTCACGGCGCAATGCCGCCGACATGATGAGATGGTCCCGCACCAGCGCCAGCACGATCTCGCGGTCTTCCGCCTCGAACTCCAGCCGGCCGAGCACAGCTTCAGCTAGCTCCACGCTCTGCGTCGTGTGATCGCCGCTGCGGCTGGCCTTGCCTGTATCGTGCAGCAGCAACGCAAGCAGCAGCAGTTCCAGCCGGTCGATCTCGTCCAGCAGTCCCGCAAAACGCCGCTCCCAGTCTTGCGCAGCGTCGCGCAGTGCGTGGACATTTTCGATGGTCAGAAACGTGTGCTCATCCACCGTGTAGCGATGGTAGGAGTCGCGGATGACCAGCGCGTCGATGCCATGAAACTCCGGCACCAGCATCTCCAGCACGCCCAGCGTATGCATGGTACGCAGCGCCTGCGCTGCATGGCGGCCAAGCAGGATGCGCTGCAGCCCGGCGCGAAGAAACGGCCCTTCCGGCAGATGCAAATTCAACATCGGCAGCGCATCGCTGATGGCAGATTCCGCCCGCACCGTGAGGCGCGAGCCCTGCTCCGCGATCTCCGCAAAGACACGCAGCATAGACTCCGGATCGATGTTGATCTGATCGCTCTCCAGATCGATGCGCCCATCGGCGGCAACAAAAGGAGTCCCCTCGACCGGCACCTTTCGCCGCCGCCGTGCGAAGAACGGCCGCGGCGCCGGCGGCTGCTCCAGCCAAGGGGTCACGCTACGCAGAATGGTGCGCGCGTGGCGGTAATAGGTACGCATCCAGTATGCGGGATCAGCCGTGCCGCCCGTCTCGAGGCCAATACTCTTCGCGCTTGCCTCATCCTGCGCATGCCAGCTCAGGACGTTGTCATCGCGGTGCGTGCGCAGATGCAGGAAGCAGCGAGCCGCCGTCATGAACTCTACGGCTGCCTCCACCTCGGGATTCGGCTCCAGATCTCCGCCATGCGGCCACGTTTTGGTTTCGCAGATTCGCGTCAGGGCTGTAAACCATTGCGCCGTGTGGTGGTCGCGCAGTCCGCCGGGCGCCTCTTTCACATTCGGTTCCAGATGAAAGATGGTGCCGCCGAATCGCGCATAGCGATCATAGAGCGACTTCTGCAGAAGACGCTCGATGGTGTCGGCCTCGCGCAGAATCAGCGCAGGCAGGACCTTCTCCGTCAGCGACGCATACGGCGCCGTATCGCCGCCGACTAGCCGCCGGTCCAGCAGCGACAACGTGAACTCGAAATTCTCCGCTGCAAACCGGTCGCACTCGCGCACATTTCGCGTCATGGTGCTGGCCCGCAGGCCGCTATCCCACAGCGCCTGGCTCATAGCGCGAATGAGATCACGGGCCTGGGTCTCCACCCGCGTGTCGGCGCAGAGAAACACCAGATCGATATCGGAGTAGGGAAAGAGCTCGCGGCGTCCATAGCCGCCGGTGGCCACCAGCGCGATGGGTCGAGCAGTGCCGCCCAGCCGCGACCACAACCCGATGACGAGCGTATCCACGAGCGACGTACGTCGCCGCAGGCAGGCCGCGCCGTCTCCTGTCCGCGCAAAGGAAGCATCCAGGGCGATGAACTCCGCGCGGTAGTACTCCGCTGCGGCGTTGACTGAAGCGAATGGCTGCGCCATCCGGTGCCCCTCCTACTGGCGCGTCCCTATTACAGCGCGGTCTCGCCGCGCTCGTCGTTGCGAATCCGGATCGCCTCGTCGATGCGCGACACAAAAATCTTTCCGTCCCCGATGTGGCCGGTGCGCGCGGTTGTGGCGATGGCGTGGACCACCTTCTCCACCGCATCGTCGTGGACCACCAGTTCAAGCTTCACCTTCGGCAGCAGATCCACCGTATACTCGCGGCCGCGGTAGAACTCGGTATGCCCCTTCTGGCGGCCATGCCCGCGCGCCTCCAGAATCGTCATGCCTTCCACGCCGATCTCGATCAGCGCCTCTTTCACAGCGTCCAGCCGCGATGGCTGAATAATCGCTTCAATCTTCTGCATGCATGCTCCTCGGGCCGCCGCTAGGCCCAGTCGTACCCCTCTTCGCCGTGCTGGGTCACGTCCATACCTTCCATCTCATGCTCCGGCGACATGCGCAGCCCGATCACAAGATCGATCAGCTTCAACAATACAAACGTGCCGACCACGGATAGCACAATGGCGATCAGGATGCCTACGATCTGGTTACCGATCTGGCCCCAGTGGCCATCGACCATGCCCACAGGCAGCGTGTTCCCTGCTGCATCCTTGAATATCGGATTGATCACGCTGGTGGCGAAGACACCGGTCAGTAGCGCCCCCAGCGTGCCGCCCACTCCATGGACGCCAAAGGCATCGAGAGAATCATCGTAGCCCAGGCGCTGCTTCACCACCGCGACCATGGTGTAGCACACCAGCCCGGCCAGCAAGCCGATAAGCAGGGACGACATCGGCTGCACGAAGCCTGCCGCGGGCGTAATGGCCACCAGCCCGGCAACCGCGCCGGAGATGCCGCCCAGCGCGCTCGGCTTACCCTGGCGAATCCATTCGGCCACCATCCAGCCAATCGCAGCCGCCGCCGCACCGAGATGCGTATTCACGAAGGCGCTGGTGGCCAGCGTACCGGAGGAAAGCGCCGAGCCCGCATTGAAGCCGAACCAACCCACCCACAGGAGACACGCGCCGATAAAGCTCAGCACCACCGAATGCGGTGCCATTTTCACCGCCGGGTAGCCGACGCGTTTGCCGAGATAAAGCGCGCAGACCAGCGCCGAGATGCCGGAGGTGATGTGCACCACTGTGCCGCCGGCAAAGTCCAGGCACGGAAATTTGCCGCCGGAGGCATTCAACAGACCGCCCTGTCCCCACACCATGTGAGCCATCGGGTCATACACCACGAAGGACCACAGCACGGTGAACACCACCATCGCGCTGAACTTCATTCGCTCCGCAAATGCGCCCGTGATCAGCGCCGGCGTGATGATGGCGAACATCATCTGGTAGATCATGTAGGTCTGCGCGGGGAAAGCCGCGTATGCGAGATCCGGCGCCGTGCCCACTCCGTGCAGGAAAAGGTGGTGCAGGCCGCCGATAAAGCTCGTGCCGGCATCGAAGGCCAGGCTGTAGCTGAGTACCGCCCAGGTCACCGATATGATTGCCATCATGGCGAAGCTCTGCATCATGGTGCCGAGCACGTTCTTCTTGCGCACCAGGCCGCTATAGAACAGCGCCAGGCCCGGGCCGGTCATCATCAGCACCAGTGCCGAGCACACCAGCATCCATGCATTATCGGCAGACATCTTTGCATCCGCCACCGCCTGCTTCAACGCGGCGAAGTCAGCCGCGCTCGGCGCACCCGCTGCCTGCGCATGCGCGCAGCACGGGCAGCAACGCCAGGCCTGTCGCAACACTCAAACACTTCACTTGAAAAACGCATCCGGCTCCCTTCGAGCAGAGTGAAACTGGGACGCCGACTTCACAGGGAGTTCGGCAGATGGTCCTCATCGACCAAGACAACGAAGACGCCCAAGAAACACCACACCGGATGCGACAGGGATCGCGGTGCACAGAAACATGTGGGGTTATGGATACTCTGTCATATTTCGCGCCCGACGCAAAGCATTGTGTGCAATGGGCGCTGGGTCATTGGCCGGGATGGATGGCTGGGGCGCACAAGTGCCACCGCTGTCAAATCTTCGCTGTTACGCCGCTTACGTGGATGCAAAAGGCCATGGACGCGCGACCGTGGACGATTCCCAAAGTCATAGGCCTCCTGCAGTACGGCCTCACATATGACGGACGCCGAATCGGTGTTGGAGTTCTGCAGGGACTGAATCACGCGCTCGCTCCCGAACCTGGCCGATCCGCGCCGGCGCTCGGTAATTCCTTTAGTCACGAGGAGCAGTTTGGCCCGCGGTTCGAAGGCCAGAACGGCCGGCTCGTATAGGTTGTGCGTGAAGAGTCCCAGTGGAATTCCACCAGACTCAAGCACACGCACGCCCTCCGCATCGTGGAACACGGCAAGCAGGCTGCCTGCATTGTGATACGTGAGGGTACCCAGTGTCAGGTTGAAGCAACCAAGAAAGGTAGGAGCAAACCGCACACCGTGAGCAGCCTCGATCAGCGAGCGATTGACATCGTGTGCCAATGCAGCGATGCTTTCGGACTCGTTAGCGCCGGAAGGCTCAAACAGAGCTCGCGCGCTAGCTCGGAATGCATCTTGTACTTGGACTGCGATCTCGCGAACTTCGGGCCGCCTGCCCGCAATGTCGGTCAGCAGGAATACCACGCGCGACCCAATCGCCAATCCATCGAAGAAGTCCCCGCCGCGACAATCCGAGTTGTAGGCAGCTCTTACATCCAGACCGTCGAATTGAGGCAAGTTGTCCGGACGGGGAGTAGCATCAGCCACGCTGAATGGGGCGCCCAACTCTATCGGAGAAAGAGTCATCCTGGTCTCCCCTGTTTTGAGCATAGTAACTAATTACAGCCGGCTCTCGATGAAGCTCCTCGGCGAACATAGCGCTTTGAAACAGCGTTTGCAGCAATTTTGCGGAGATTCAATCGGGAATTTACCAGCGATATCCGAATTGGGCCGGACTGCGACGGCTTCTTGCGAGAGCAGCCATTGACTTCTGGTAGCTACGACGACATTCGTCTAATATCGGTGCCAGCAATTCATCCAGTGCAGCGCGCGATGCCGACGACAAAATCATCCGCGTTCAAGGAAAGCGCCGTGCCCCCGCGGCCCATCGAGAGTTGCTTGTCAGGAGGCGCGATTGTCAACTGGGCTCCGCCGTTTCATCGCGTTCTGCTGCATTTGCGTACTTGCGCCTGCCGTCGTTCTGCTCGCTGAGACCATTCCGGCCGGAACCCGGCTTGAAATTCGTATTCAGCAGCCGATCAGTTCCTACTCTACCCGTGCCGGCACCAAGATCAGCGGCATCCTGATCTCGCCTGTAAGCGAGGGCGGGAAGATCGTCGTCCCCCTGGGGACCACGATCCAAGGATCGGTAGTCTCGGTCCGCCGGGTGGGACTTGGCTTTGCACACGAGACGGCGGAGGTCGAGCTACGCTTCGACCATCTTGTCTTTTCCGACGGTACCTCCGCTCCGGTACAGGTGCGCATCACGTCCGTCGAGAACGCGCGGGAAAGCATCAACAAAAAAGGCCGCATCCAGGGAATCCGCTCGACGTCCACCTTGAGCAATCGCGCCTCCGGGATCGTCGGCACCCTTGCCTTCGGAGATCCGATCGCGGCCATCTTTACCACCGCGGGCTCGGCCAGCGTACTGCGCTTTTCCGAACCGGAGATTACCCTTCCCTCCGGGGCTGAGCTGCTGGGCGAAGTTGTCGCGCCCGTCGCCTTGCCCGAAGGCCAGGCGCAGACTCTTCCGCCCATCGTCGATACCGAGGAGGGACGGAACAACCTTGGTGCTATGGTGCACAAGCTTCCCTTTCGCACCTTCACGGCGGGAAAGAAGGAGCTGCCTTCCGACCTCACCAACCTGATCTTCATTGGCAGCGGCCCCGCCCTTGAGCGTGCCTTCGCAGCAAGCGGATGGGTGATCGTCGATGACCTCAACGCGCAAAGCACCTACAGCACCATTCGATCCGTGGCTGAAAACCAGGGATACAAGCGCGCTCCGATGTCCATCCTGTTGCTGAACGGAGAGGCTCCCAGACTTCGCATACGCCAAGACGCTCAACACCTTCTCCAAGCGCCACCATCTGCGCATCTGGAAAACCCGGGAGACCTGGCACGGCGAGCCGGTCTGGACCTCCTCGTCCACACACGATATCGGCATCGGCTTCTCGAAGAAGAACAAGACCTTTATTCACTTGATCGATACGAATATCGACAATGAGCGCGCCAAGGTCGTCAACGATCTGATCTACACCAGTTGTGTCTCCAGCGTGCAGCTCGTCACCCGCCCTTGGCTGCCCAAGGATGCAAAGAACGGCACTGGCGAGGAGCTGGTCACCGATGGCCGGGTTGCCGTCCTCGAGTTGAACGGCTGCGACCATCCCGTCGACGAGGCATTGGAGACCGCGAACCTGCGTACCCACGGCAATCGCTTCGATCGCACCACGCGGCAGACCGTGCTTACGCTGAAGAACAACATCCTGCGGGACAACGTCGGGGTGATGGCATACTCGGGCATCCGCTACGGCCTCGACGCCAAGAAGCGCAAGGAGGCCGCGGGACCTGAGCGGCAGATGAGTATCGATGGCGAGAAGTACACCATCGACACGGGGTTTCGCTCCCGCGAGGCTTACACGACCCTGACGCCGCGTGCCGAAACGGCGACTCCTGTAAAGCCCACTGCCAATGCATGGAAGCCGCCTACCGTGGAATTCGGACTGCATGGCGGATTCCACGGCTACTATGGCGGCAACGGAGGCGCGGTCGCTTACATACTGACCGGTCCCAATCCCGATGACATACTCGCGCTGGTCCTGGCCAACTCCCTGCACGACGGCTGGGAGCTCGGCGGGACCGTGACGCTGAATCCGCAGAAATATTTCTCGCACGAATTCAGCTACGACCACAGCTTCACAGAGTTCAATCTGGGACTGGGGATTGTCGGTCACGATTCCACCAGCCAGCAGGAGATCGCTCTGGTTCTCTTCGAGCCCAGCGGCCTGCGTACCTCGCAATTCACCTACAACCTGCTTTACAACTTCCGGCCCAGGACATCGCGCCTGCGTCCGTACCTGGCAGTCGGACCATCTCTGTCGCTCATGCATCTAGCCGACGCGCCAATCAAAAAGGCACCCGGATGGTTCAAGCTGGGCCTCAGCAACATTGGGCTGATCAGCGCGGCCTATAACTTCGGCAGCGACCCGCCGCTGGACGGCGGCGGCATCTTTCAGGTCGGGCTGAACTATGGGGGCGGCGTCCGCTATCGCCTGACGCCACGATGGATGCTGCGCGCCGACTATCGCGAAACGCTGACCTCGCAACCGGATTTCTGGACCAAGTCGCAGAAAGAAATCCTCGGCGGCATCGACGCCGATCCCGGGACAACGCTGACGGTTGTCGGTCCAGTGCTGGATGGGGCCATGCGCCAGGATCGCATCACCATGGGTCTCTCTTTCACCTTCTGAGGCTACTCACTCATTCTCTTTGGGTTGGAAGTACCGAGCTTGACTTTCGCCCATCCATTCCGGATCATTTCAACAATGCAGCGCATCCCCAAAGCCCGGCGAATGTCTATGGCCATGCGAACCCTGGGCGGTCCGCTGTCCACGCCGGAAGCCTGAAGCGCTCTCCTCTCGTGCACACGCCGTCCAGGGTGAGCGGCGGTTTCGTTTGTCCAGTTCCGACATTCAACGTGCCAGGAGGATTTTCATGTCCCGCAATTCCGCGAATTCTGATTCCAGCAACGCCGGCTCGAAGCGTTTTGATCTCGATTCCCATCTGACCAGCGCCGTCCACGGTGGTCTCCATGCCGATCCGGCTACGGGCGCCCTGCTGACGCCGATCTATCAGTCCACCACCTATCGCCAGGAGGCCGTCGGCGTTCACAAGGGCCACACCTATTCGCGCGCCTCGAATCCCACGGTTTCCGCGCTGGAAGAGGCACTCGGCGCGCTCGAAGACACGCCGCCGACTGTCTGTTTTGCTACTGGCATGGCGGCGGAGTCGGCCGTCTTCCTCGCCCTGCTCAAATCGGGCGACCATGTTGTCCTCTCCGACGTGGTCTACGGTGGCACGGTGCGCCTCTTCGATCAGGTGCTGAACCACTTCGGGCTTGAAGCCAGCTTCGTCGATACGGCAGACCCCGCGGCAGTCAAAGCGGCCATCCGGCCATCCACCCGGATGGTCTTCATCGAAACCCCAGCCAATCCCACGCTCAAGCTCACCGATGTTGAAGCCATCGCAAAGATCACGCGCCCGGCCGGCCTGCTGCTGGTTGTGGACAACACCTTCCTGACGCCGCTGCTGCTGCGCCCGCTCGACCTCGGTGCTGATATCTCGCTGCTCTCCACAACCAAGTACATCGAGGGCCACAACGCCACGGTCGGCGGCTCGATTGCAGCCCGCGACGAGCGCATCCTGGACCGATTGCGCCTTATCCGCAAGACGCTCGGCTCGATCCAGTCTCCGCACGAGGCATGGCTGACCGCGCGCGGCATCAAGACGCTGCCCTTGCGTCTGCAGCAGCATTCGCGCGCCGCGCAGGTTGTCGCCGAATGGCTGGAGCAGCATCCGGATGTCTCCCGCGTCAACTACCCCGGCCTCGCCAGCTTTCCCCAGCGCGCTCTCGCGGAGCGCCAGCACGCCCTGCATGGCGGCATGATGTCCTTTGAATTGAAGCAGGGAGCGGAGGCCGGCATTGCCCTGATGAACGCAGTGCGTCTCTGCGTGCTGGCGGAGAACCTGGGTGCGGCGGAGACATTGATCACCCATCCGGTGAGCATGACGCACGGCGACGTGCCACGCGAGATGCGCGAGCGCATCGGCATCACGGATGGGCTGGTCCGCTTGTCTGTGGGGCTTGAAGATCCGCGCGACATCATCGCTGATCTGTCACAGGCGCTCGATGTCGTTCGTAAGAACGAGCCGGTTGCGACTTACTCTTCGACCAGGTGAGCGCCTATCGTGGACCGCGAACGTTCGATCTCGGCGTGGGGTGATGCCAGAGGTTCAGCGCGCTCCGCCCGGTTGCGGCCGGCGGACTTGGCGCGATAGAGCGCGGTGTCCGCCGCATCGACCAGTTTTTCCCGCGTCAGCCCCGCCACCGGAACCACGGAGCAGACGCCTACGCTGACGGTCAGCCGGCCCAATGGCGAGCCATGGTGCTCAATCCCGATCTGGTGTACGCGCGTGCGCATGGCTTCCGCCGTGAGCATCGCGCCCTCCACGTCCACGTTGGGCAGCACGGCCACGAACTCCTCGCCGCCGTAGCGGGCCAACAGTTCGCCGCCGCGGCGCAGGTCGCGGCCCAGCATCTGGGCTACTGCGGTCAGGCATTCATCACCGCGCAAATGCCCGTAGTGGTCGTTCAGCGATTTGAAGTGATCGATATCCAGCATGATGACTGAGATCGGCCAGCCGGAACGCAGCGCGCGGTTCCACTCTACTTCCAGCACTTGCTCAAAACGCCGGCGATTGGCGATCTGCGTCAGCGGATCGATCAGGCTTTGCTCATGCAGCTTGCTGTTCAGCAGGCGCAAGTTGCGCTCGGAGTCATTCAGGCTGTTCTGCACCTGGCGCAGGCGGGTCTGCAGAATGGTCGCCCGGAAGGTGTAGATGAGCAACGCGCTCACCACTGCGGCAAAGCCGACAATCGGCCGGTGCTGCGCCGTATGCGCGCCCAGCAGCAGCACACATAACGTGAAGAAGACCGGGCTGGCGTTGTAGACCATCATCGCGCCCCAGGAGCGGTGCCGCTGTTCGGATTCCGGCTTGGCGACTTCCTCCTTGGAGAACGCCATCACCACCACGGCGAGAAACGGGATCATCCAGCCAACTTCGATGGCCTTGCCGTTTGTCGGCCCTACATACGCATCCAGGTAGTTCAGCGGGGTCGAAACCAGAATCATCAGCCAGGCGAAGATACAGGCCGCCCGGTGGAAGTAGCGATCCTCGCCGTCCGGCATCGCCAACAGCCGTACCGTCGCCGTCAGCGCGAGCGCGACGTTCTCGCCCAGGTACAGCGACGTCAGCTGGGAGGTTGGCAGCGCGCTGTGGCTGAAGTGGTCGTTCATGAACAGCGTGACGTAGATCAGGATGATGGCCAGCGTCGCCTGGGCGCCGTCGGCCATCAGGATAGCGGTGGAATCCTGGTCTTCTCCCACCGAGCAGACCGCCAGCAGCACGAAAATGCCGTAGACCAGGAACCAGAAATCCGACGGCAGAGCCGCGGTCTGCACGTTGTGATACACCACCGCGCCGTAGGTGTAGCACCCCTGGCCGGTGGCCCAGATAATCAGCCCGACTCCCAGCAGTCTCCACTTATCCGCCAGCACCGACGGCTGCCTGCGGCTGCGCCACAGGCATGCCAGACCGGCCAGCAGCGGAGCGAGTGTGATCAGCGCATTCGTCACCAGCACAGACAAATCCGCCACGGCCGCCAGGACGTGCAGGGACATCATGGCAATTGCCACGACGACGGCCGGTTTGGACACACGGATCATGGGGAGTTTGCGCTCATCCTATCGACGTATCGAGACTACTTATCGGTAGGGACGGCGGGAAATGATACTCAGGCGGAATTACCGAAGTCTGAAAATCGCCGTAACGGACCGATCCGATTACGGATGGTGCGTCCGCGCGGGTTTTCTCCCCCGGCAGTACCGTCGTGAGTTGCCTTACTGTACAGCAGCCGGAAGGCCACTCACAGTGAATTGTTGGGTCCTGGCAGGCTGAATCGTGTGGAATTCCTATCCCTTCCATCACACGCGCGGTAGGCTCTGCGTCCTCAGCAGGGTGGGACCAGGATGAACGAGATACCTCCCCGTCCAACCCCGGATGCTGGCTCCCTGATTGATTCCCGAATCGGCACCCGGCTGCCATTTCCCGACTCGATCCGCCCTTGTACATCCCGGAACCTCCTACGCCCAAGCAGATGTGCCCTGCATAAAGGGCTGGCAAGACCGTCATCCGGAAGACAGGACTGCCGCCTGGTGAAGCTCACGGCCGGATCCATTCCAGGCGGCACGCGAAATCTCTTCGGCGCAAAGCAGCCAAGGTCAAAAGGGCCGCACCGCTCTTGCCTTCTCCGCTCCACGCAACAGCGTCAGTGAGGCATACGCGCCAACCCACGATCCGGCCGCGGCGAAACCAACGTAGACCCAATTTCTCGTATAACTTATGACGGCGAACGCAGACAACAGATACCACACGCTGCTCCAGGTTGCCGCTGGCAATCGCTTACGCGCAGATACGGCAGCGTTGAACATCACATACACCGCATCAGTCACCGCAGTTGAGACCGATACGCCAAGCGCTAGCCACGGATCCAAATGCGCCATGTTGTTCTCCTGTTCTGTTTGGGATTGCCTCTACGATACTGCCGGGCTCATCGTCATCACGCAGGCCGAGAAATCTTACGCGCCGCAGCCAATTCATCGTGCCGGGATACGATACTCGCCGGCTCCGACGGTCGACAGACGCCTGGAACCGCAGCAATCGCTACGATCAAATAGAACAGGGTTGGAAAGGTAAACCGCTTTGATAGGCTAACGGAGACCCGCGTGTCAGCTTGAGAGCATTGCAGCAATCTCCAGAAAGACATCCGAATTGAAAATTAACTGCTGATTTCAGCCAATAAAGACACTATTTCTTATGCTCTTTGTCACTTCAGCAGGCACGGAATCATCCGTGCAAGTATTTATGTCAGTCTTTTGTGTCTTGAACACCCTGCGAAGAGCATCCAGATAAGCCGTACCGCCAGCCTGATCGGGCTCCAGGTAGCTGCCCTCTGTCCACTCGTTCCAGGAATTGATCGTGATCAGCCTTCGCCCTGCCGGCAAATGCTTTCCTGCGAAGGCCTTTGCCGACTGCAGCGCATCCTCAAACGCCTTCGGAGAGTTGTTTACCGTCACGGACGTAAACGGATATTCGGCCAGGCGGAAGTTGTCTGTCTGGCAGGAGCGCGGCGTCGAATCCCAACCCACCGTCACGTTCGGGAAATACATGCGGCCATACTGCGAAGCGGCGGTACTACGGTAGGTCTCATACTGATCCCGGATATCCGAATATTCGGTCGTGAAGCTATTCGCAAACTTCGTGTGATGGATCCACACATAGGAAGTCGTGCTGTCGACATGGAGCCGTTCCAGCAAGTCCGGAAGATTGGCCATCTCGCTCTGGCCCGGCAGAAGCTTCACACCCCAGGTCACCGCATTCACATGCACTCCCGGTAGTCCCAGCGCCCTTGCCTTCGATTGAAGTCTACCCAGCGCATCGGCAGCGGCACCTACTCCGCCCATCCCCTCGATGAACCGGTAAAGCTCATAGATCGAAAAATACGGAGCTCCATCAATTTTGAGGTACGACGGATGCTGGAACAGCTTCAGCAACCGCTCCGACGCATCGTCGAAGGTCTGAGGGGATATACCGCCCGAATACTGAAGGTACGGAGGGCTCGTTAGCTTTGCCGGATGGATGTCATACCAGTCATGGTTCGCCCACATGATCGCAAACTTCAGATCCCTGTTGTTTGCAGCTCCGAGAAAACCCCGGTCAAGGGCACCATTCAGGAATGGTCCGTCCTTATACCAATACCAATCGAAGATAAGCGCGTTGAGTCCGTGGTCTCGCGCAGCCGAAATCTTTCTCTCGAAGACGCGCGGGTCTGACTCGTCTTCGTAACCCCAAAGCGGAACCTTCGGTTGATGATGTCCCGCGAATCTCGGCGTGGCTGCGCGAACCAGGTTCCACTCCGTCCATCCGGGCCCGTGAGCG
Organism: uncultured Acidobacteriaceae bacterium; assembly: GCA_963758545.1. Taxonomy (GTDB): domain Bacteria; phylum Acidobacteriota; class Terriglobia; order Terriglobales; family Acidobacteriaceae; genus KBS-83. The sequence continues at coordinate 45,137 of CAVWVY010000006.1, forward strand.
CGCTCATTCCGCGGATCCACATGGAAGTTGCCAAAATAATAAGCGGCAGTAACGTAATCGCCGGGCGGGTACGCTTCGGCGAATGACTCTGCCATCCGGGTTCCATCACTCAACGCCACAGCTCCCGCTCCGGCAATGAACTCGCGGCGATCCATATTTCTCCTCAGCAGACACATCCCTCGCTGAGCGGAGGCTACACTTCCATCAGTGGAAAACGAGTGAACTCCTGCGGAGGTCCCATGCGTCAACGACTGCAACAAGTCCTCATCCCCACAGGGCAGTTCGTATCGCTAAAAAAGCTATCTAAACACTAGCCATGTGTTTATTTTCCCAGCATCCTAAAGGGACATTTTTAAACGACAAAACTCGGTTGGTAGCGCTAACGGGAATTGAACCCGTGTCTCAGCCTTGAGAGGGCCGCGTCCTAACCCCTGAACGATAGCGCCACACGCACAAGTGGACAGGGCGTCCACCTCGATTACTTTAACAAACTTCGATCCCCGGACAAAGCCGGCGACCGGCGCCTGTGTGCTCTAAATGCCGAGCTTCTTGACTTCTTCGTTGTAGTACTTGCGATAGAGGATGTCCCATTCCATCGTGCCTTCCGGGATGATCTTGCGCTGCGACGAGATCTTCAGCCGGGCGGCCTCATCGATCTTCTGCTCTTCCAGCAGCAGCGTCTCCAGCACCTTGCGCGCCTCCTGCCGGACCGTATTGCGGTCCTCCAGAAAATCGCACTCGTCGATCTCGGCCAGCGTATCCGCAACCACGTGCGCCAGCTTGTTCAGCTTGTCCCGTGAGATCCTCACAGCACCGCCTTGTACTTGCGCGCCAGCTCCATCTTCACTTTCTTAAACATCTCGGGATAGCTCGCGCCGCTGCGCCGCATGTCCTCCTGGTAGGTCTCCAGGATCAGACGGACCTCTTCATTGATGCGGTCTTCGAGCTTCAGCTCGTCCAATAGGCCCGCGGCCACACGCTCGGAGAGGAGCTGCGGCTTCGTCGTCTTGATCACCTTGGCGTTGAGCAGGCCGCTCACTGTTTTGCGAGCCAGGTAGCCCACATAGTCATTGGAAAAAATCATCGATCGTTACCCGGAATATAGCATACCCGCGCCGCGCGCAGGAGCGTGGAAGCTCTACTGCCGCCGTGGTTTATGAGGACACGCCGCAGTGTTGACGCAGCTCTCCGCCAGGCGCAACCGCTCCACCGGACGCCCGTGCACCACATGCTCGCGGACGATCTCGTCCACATCCTCCGGCTGCACAAACCCATACCAGACCGCCTCCGGATAGACCACTACAGTCGGCCCGTGCTCGCACTGGTCCAGGCAGCCGGCCTTGTTCGCGCGTACGGTCGCCTTCAGCCCGGCGGCACCAATCGCCTCTTTGAACCGCTTTTGCAGCTCGCCATTGCCATCGGGTGAGCAGCAGCCACGCGCACTGCCCGGCTCCCGCTGATTGGTGCAGATGAACAGATGTCTCTCGAAACTCGCCAAATCTTTCGCTCCTCTTTTTAAAGACTACGGGAAAACCATCCGGTTTTCCTCCGCTGCGCTCTGCGGGAGAGCGCCGCCATCTGCGAGAATAGGCGACGGAATGATGCCACCAGACAACCTGCACTCTCTCAAAGACGACATGATCGCCTTCATCGAAGGCCACGGCATGAAGCGCCTGCCCGGCTTTGTCATGGAGGACGTTGCCTCCGTCCTGTGGGAGGACGACCAGAACCCCGACAGCTGGAAGGACTTCGTCGAGATGGCCAAAGCCGCCAATGCGCCCTTCCTCACCATGAGCGACATCACGCTGGAGAAGGAAGACCTGCAGTCGCTGCTGGAAGACCTGCGCGACTTCAACTTCCCCGACGAGATGCCCGACTCCGAAGAAGTCGAGGAGCTGGTGAACTACGTCGGCAAGACCGGCTTTGTGCAGCTCGGCTTCGCGCACCAGGGCATCATGTTCCTGCACGAAAGCTCCACCGAGTGGTACGACCGCTACCAGCAACTGCTGGAATCGCTCGAAAGCGTAGGCGACATCGTCATCGACGAGGACGCGGACGAAGAGTGAGACGGCCCGCGTGAGCACAACGACGAGCGCGCCCGCTTACTCGCCTGCTTACGCGCACTGGGTGCTTCCCTCGGTCGATGCAGGCGCGGTCTCTGCGCTGGCGAAAGCAGCGGGCATCCCGGTAGCCGTGGCTTCCCTGCTGCTCGAGCGCGGTGTGACGGACGGTGCTTCTGCCGGGCAGTTCCTCCATCCCACGCTGGACCATCTGCTCGATCCGTACGCGCTGCACGGCATGGCCGCTGCGGTCGCGCGCATCCAGCAGGCGATCGCGGCGCGCGAGCCGATCCTCATCTACGGCGACTACGACGTCGACGGCACCACCGCCATCGTCCTGCTCAAGACCGCAATCGAAATCCTCGGCGGCACCGTCCGCTTACCACATCCCGCATCGCCTGCGCGATGGCTACGGCATGCAGGCCGAGGTGCTGACGCGCGCTGCTGCCGAGGGCGTGCGACTCGTCATCAGCGTGGACACCGGCATCCGCGCCTTTGCCGCTGCCGACGAAGCCGCGCGGCTCGAGCCTCGACCTGATCGTCACCGATCACCATCTGCCCGAGGCCGCCATGGGCCTGCCGCAGGGCGCTCGCCGTCCTCAACCCCAACCAGCCGGATTGCACGTATCCCTGCAAGCATCTCTGCGGAGCAGGCGTCGCCTTCAAGCTGGCGCAGGCGCTGCTCGAAGCAAGTCGACGCCGAGCGCGCACGCGCAAAAGCTGCTGCCCTCATTCCTAAAGATGCTGGTGATCGCGACTGTCGCCGACGCCGTACCGCTGCTTGGCGAGAACCGCGTCATCGCGAGCCTCGGCATCGACGGCCTGCGCCGTCCGGTGAATGTGGGGCTACGCGCGCTGCTCGAAGTCGCGCAGCTCGACCCCGCGAAGCGTGCGCTTGACAGCATCCGACATCGGCTTCCGCATCGGCCCGCGCATCAACGCCGCCGGCCGCATGGATGTTGCCTCGGAGGTCGTCGAGCTATTCACCACGCGCGATCCGGAGCGCGCCCGCGCGCTCGCGCAGAAGCTCGATCAGCTCAACACCGATCGCCGTGCCGCCGAGGCGGCGGTTCTTACGCAGATTGACGCGATGCTCGCCGACGGCACAATCGACAGGCTCGGCTGCCTGGTCATCGACGGCGAAGGCTGGCATCGCGGCGTGCTCGGCATCCTCGCCTCGCGCGTGGTCGAGCGCACCGGGCGCCCGGCGCTCGTGCTCAGCCACGAGGACGGCGAAGCACACGGCTCCGGCCGCTCCATCGCCGGCTTCCATCTGCTCGAAGCGCTCGAAAGCTGCCACGACGTCTTCGTCCGCTTCGGCGGCCACGCGCACGCCGTCGGTTTCTCGCTCGAATCTGCCCGCGTGCCCGAGCTGCGCGAACGCCTGCAACAGCACGCGGCCATCGATGCTCACGCCGCAGATTCTCGAGCGCAGACTCGACTGCAGCGCCGAGTTGCCGCTGTCGGCAAATCGACATCCCGTTCTATCAATCACTCCGCCTGCTCGAGCCCTACGGCATGGGCAACGAGGAGCCGGTCTTCATCGCCCGCAACCTCGTGCTCGACGCACCGCCGCAGATCATGAAGGAGGAGCACATCCGTCTACGTCTCCGCGATGATCAGACGGTCATGAAAGCGCTCGGCTGGCGCTGGGCCGAGCGGGTACGGGCTCTCGCACTCGATGGAGGCAGCCGCATCGATCTCGCCTACCGCCTGCGGATGAACGACCACCCGGACTTCGGTGGGTTGGAGTTGGAGATTGTGGATCTGCGGCCAGCGTAAGTTGGTTGCGATCTAATCAGAAGGCAGCGTAATTCGAGGCGCATGCTTCGGAACCAGCCATGTCAAGACACGCCGAGTTTCCACCCCGAAATATTTCCAGTATGTATCGATGGTTCGTTGTGTGTTCCAGATAGTAGGTAGTACCTCGATCTTAAGTAGCTCAACTACACCTCGATCCTTTGCCCTCGCCATATTCTCAAAGAAGCCCCCGATTCTGGCTCGATCCTCAGGAGTTCCTGAGATGACCATATCTTCAATGTAGCGATTGAAAATTATTCCGAAGACCATATAGGGGCCTGGACCCTCAACGCCACCGATCAGTTCTAGATACTCAGGTGTCCCCAATATTGGGAACCACTCGAACAAGAGCCAGTTGAGAGTGTCAAGTGTGTACTCCGACTCCGCCATGATGATGTGGCGTCCTCTCTGAGCGCTACTTCTTCACCGGAGCCATCGGCTTCAAAATCTCTTCCAGCACATCCTTCTCCCCCTTCACCCGCTCCAGATACGGATACCGCTGCCCGCCGTGATAATCGATCTTCAGCACCTTGTAGTACGAAGTGTTCGACACGATGAATTCAATCGGCCCTTTGTTTTGCTGAGCCGAACCTTCCTTCGCATCATCGATCGCGCGCTTCAGCAACTCATCCTGATAGGCGCGCCCGTTCACCGCGACAATCTGCATCCCCGGACCGAAGCCGGCCTTGTCCGCCAGCGACCCGACCAGCACATCATCCACTTTGCCGCCGTCGCCAATCTTCAGCCCCAGCGACCACCAGGCATTCACGCCCCCGCGCTCTTCCGCCGTCGCATACGATGTCTCCCTATCGCTGTACGCCAGCCGCCAGCCGCCGTTCGTGATGCCTCCCAACGGCGCGTGGTCCACCTTCGTCGTCAGCCTCTCGTGCAGAAACGTCGCCCAGTCGTACGGCGCAACATCGTTCAGATTTTCCACGATGTCATCGAACGTATACGGCACCACCTTCGGCGCTGTATCTCCGCCGAGCCCATGAAACCGTGCGCAGAAATCATTGATGCTCTTCTTGCCGCCCGTCTGCTTGCGGATCATCGTGTCCACCTCCAGCCAGATCAGCTCGCCCTCGGGGTAGTAGTCCACGTTGCGCCGCCAGTTATCCCATCCATCGCTTGCGTCATAGAGGATCTGCGCCGCAACCGCCGTATCCTCCAGATCGCGCCAGGTGCGGCCGGGCCGCGCATCGAGCGTCGCCGCACTCAGCGCCAGCGCGTCGCGATACTGCTCCGGCGTCCAGATACCGGAGCGCGCCGTCAGCACATCGCCCAGATACTCCGTCAGCCCTTCATAGACCCACAGCAGGTCGCCCTTCATCGGCACCTGGTAATTCGGCGTCGCGAGACCAGCCGGACGCCGGTATTTGCCATTCCACGAGTGCGTGAACTCATGCGGCAGCAGGCCGCCGATCAGCAGCGACAGATTCGGGTCAAGAAAGCTCTTCTCCGGAACGCGGTCATCGCTCGACTGGTGATGCTCAAGGCCGAAATGCGCCACCTGGTCGCTCAGCGTCATCAGGAAATGGTAGCTGCCGTAGTGGCGTGATTTGTAGAGCGCCCCCGTCTCGCGGACCAGGTTATTGAAGCCGCCCAGCAACTCCGGCTTGATCTCCAGGTCTTCCGGCCCGTCTGCGACAGCATCCAGATAATGCTTCGGCGTCACCTCCGGCGCCAGCGGCCACTCGCGGAAGTACCGCCCGGCGAGCAGCGGCGAATCCACAAGCTGCTCCAGCGACACCGTCTCGAACTTCGGGTCATAGGAGTCCCCGCCCGTTTTCGTCAGCGCCGTCCCGTACTGCCAGCCCTGCGGAATTCTGGCCTCCGGCGTCACCATCACATCGCTCGCCTTGGCACCATCCGGATAGAGCACGACGGTGTTCCAACTCAGCATCGCCAGGTTTGCGCTGGTCGACGCGCCGGCGGAAAATCCGTTGGGCGCAGCTGTCGCCAGAAAATCCAGCTTGATCTTGAGCTCCGTCACGCCCGCCGGCACGTTCACGCGAAAGGCATACATGTCCACGTCGTCCCGGCGCCACGGAATCTGCTGCCCATTCGCCGTAAACACCAAACCGGTCAGATCATCGATCGGCCCCGTCGGGCCATGCTCGCCTGGAATCCACTTGGGATAGACCAGCGTGTGCTCGCCCGGCGTAATCGGCATCGTTTCGACGGCGTGAATGATCTTGCGCGGCGCATCCGTCACGTCCACGCTCAACTGGATGGGCTGGGTCGCGGATTGCGGATAGGCGGCGGCAAGGCAAAGCAGAAATGCGGCAGGCGAAAGCGAGCGAAGAGGTCGGCGCAGAATAGTGTCTCCTGAACAGCGATGGACGCCAGTGTAACGGCTCCGGCTGCCTTCGTGCGATGCTACACTCCAGCCATGCCGCGAGGCTTCTTCCTCACATTTGAAGGTCTGGATGGCTCGGGCAAGTCCACGCAGTTGCGCAAGCTGCACGAATGGCTCGTCCGGCGCGGCGAGGATGTCGTGACCACGCGCCAGCCCGGCGGCACCAGGCTGGGCGACCGCATCCGCAGCCTGCTGCTGGACTCGCGCCGCAGCTCACTCGATCCGCGGGCCGAGCTGGGCCTGATGTTTTCGGACCGGGCCCAGGCCATCGCGGAAGTCATCCGGCCCGCGCTCGACCGCGGCGCTATCGTGCTCTGCGATCGCTATACCGATTCGACGGAGGCCTACCAGGGCGGGGGCCGAGAACTGGGCTCCGCGCGTGTGCTCGCACTGCATCGCGAGCTCTGCGGCCTCGATCCCGACCTTACGCTGCTGCTGCTGCCGGACTTTGACGCCTCGCTCACCCGCGCCCGCCAGCGCAACCAGACCACCCGAGCCATCACCGGCAAGGACGAGAACCGTTTCGAGACGCTCGACACAGCATTCTTTCGCCGTGTGTTTGATCAGTACCGCATCATCGCCCAGCGCGAGCCCCAGCGTGTGGTCGCTATCGAAGGCGACGCAGGCGTAGATGCGGTCCATCGCCGCATCCTATCCATCGTGGAAGAGCGCCTCCAGCAGCACCGCGCGTCCTGAGGAAACATGGCCGCAGCCAACACAACCCCCGCGCCCGGCCATCCGCCGCAACAGTCGTGGACCGTCATCGAGCGCGGCAAGTACCGCTACCCGCCGGGCCTCTCACTCAACCTGCTCTTCTATCTGCGCCGCCGCTTCTTCAAGCCTTCGAACCCCATTCTGCTCTTCGAGCATCTGGCCGCCACCTACGGACGCATCGCGCACTACAAGCTCGGCTGGCAGCACATCGTCTTCATCAATCACCCGGAGTTCATTCGCGAGATCCTCGTCAACCATCCGCAGGAGATGATCAAGGAGCGCACCCAGCGCCGCATGAAGATCCTGCTCGGCGAAGGCCTCATCACCAGCGAAGGCGCCTTCCACATGCGCCAGCGCCGCATCGCCGCGCCGGCCTTTCATCGCCAGCGCATCGCGGCCTATGCCGATGTCATGACCGAGCGCGCAGCCCGTGCGCCGCGCAAGCTGGCATGCCGGCCAGACCATCGACATCGGCGCGGAGATGATGCAGCTCGCGCTCGAGATCGTCGCGCGCACGCTCTTCAATACCGAGGTGACCAGCGACGTGCTCGCGATCAATCACGAGGTCAACGTCATCATGGACCTCTATCAACTACCTCATCTCGCTGCCGCTGGCCGAAGCGTATCTCTATGCCCCGCTGCCCGGCCTCACGCGCTTCCGCCGCGCGCGGGCGCGACTCGATGCCGTCGTCCAACGCATCATCGCCGACCACCGCAGCCGCCCCGGCGACGCTGACAGCGGCGATCTGCTCTCCATGCTGATGGCTTCCCGCGACGAGGAAGGTGGCGTGACCGAAGGCGCCGGCATGACCGATGAGCAGTTGCGCGACGAGATCATCACCATCTTCCTCGCCGGCTACGAGACGGTCGCCAACGCGCTCACCTGGACATGGCTGCTGCTGGCCCAAAATCCCGAAGCTGCGAAGCGCTTCTATGACGAAATAGACCAGGTGCTCCAGGGCCGCCTGCCCGCGCTCGCGGATCTTCCCCAGCTCCGCTACACCGAGATGGTCTTCGCCGAGTCCATGCGCCTCTACCCGCCGGCCTGGGCCATGGGCCGTCAGGCCACCGCGCCCATCGCGCTCGGTCCCTACCGCTTCCCTGCCGGAACCTACTTCTTCTTCAGCCAGTACGTGACGCAGCGCGACGCGGAGTACTTTCCCGACCCGCTGCGCTTCGATCCCGAGCGCTTCACGCCTGAGGCGAAAGCCGCACGCCCACGCTTCGCCTACTTCCCGTTCGGCGGTGGAAACCGCCAGTGCATCGGCGAGTCCTTCGCATGGATGGAGGGCGTGCTCATCCTGGCCACCATCGCCCAGCAGTGGCGGCTGACCCTGCTGCCCGACCAGCAGATCGATGTGCAGCCAAAGATCACGCTGCGGCCGAAGTATCCGATTCACATGCGGGTGGAAGCGCGATGAGAGGTTATTACGAAAGCCGCCGGCCCTTTCGGCTGGTCGGATTAGCTGACGAGAAGCCGACGTATCGGTATCTACGAACGCCAATCGCCGACATCTGTCTGGAGCACAGTACCCTTCGAAGTTCAGTTGGCTGAGAGATAATTTAGTGGCCACTTCAGCAAGGTCGCCGAGCATCTAAATAAGGTCGGTAAGTGCCACTTACGTGTATTTCTTCGGCTGCTTTGTAGGCGTTGGGAGGACCTGACAGCGTGTACGCTAATAACGTGATCATCTTATCCCGATCATAACATCCACCGTGACGGAAAATTGTTGCTGCCGGAAGTGAAATCAGGCGACACGGGAAACTTGATATCAAAACCGTAGGATGAACGCCGAAACCGGCTGTCCACCAGCTCTTCGTATCGGCGGACGGAATCTGCATCTGTAACCTCGGGAACTAATTCCAGTCGTTCCACACGCAACTTAAGATAGGGCTTGCCGTCATCGTAAACATCGATGCTGCGAAGTACTCAAGAATGACGATGACGAGATGCAGATCATGATCGAAGATGAGTTTTGCGGTTATGCTCTGACCGTCCATGGAGAAGCATTATAGCCGGTTGCCGATTTCTCAAATTGTAGTTGGTTAGGCCAATCGGGAAGTACCTCTCCATAGGCGTATGGCACCCAATTGTTAAGGCCCACTTGCATAAGGTAACGGTTCGATTGCTTCAAGTTGCGAAGCGAGAGGTAATTGGCTGAAATCTGGAAGCTTGGGCTGAGCTGAGATGGTTGCGCCGGAGTGGTCAACGAATGATCCGATATCTTATCGGTTTCAGAAGCTGTGCAATAGGACTGTCCGTTCGAGCAGCCTCGCCAAAATTGCTCTTGAGATACTGCGCGAAGTCGACGTCAATCGCACAGTGAGAAGTTGATGAGACCCGACCGGAAAGGAGTGTCATAAAGCGCCTTGGTCTTTCGCGAGCAAGTCCTCGGCATCACTCGGAGATTTCTGCACAACTTCGAGGCGATTGACAGGAACGAAGGGACCGCACGAGATCTGCCAATGGATGGCGACGACGCTGAAGCTGGCGGATAGCATTGGTCTATGCTACCGCGCTGAGCGTTGATTCTGGAAAAGTACGCTGCGGACTGCAGAGACTGGAACATGACGTCACAGGATAACGTCCGCGTCGATTGGCTCGTCTATCAGAAGCGATTATCAAAGATAGTACTGCATATACGCGCTTTTCGTCACTAACTCGGTACTCGGCTTGATCTGTTCGTGGGATTAAGGAGCTACTGGTGAAAGCCGGCCCGTCAACCTGGACTTGCAGCCTTAATAACTTAACGCCTGCTAGGCTAAATCCGTGAACTTCTCCGACTTTCTGGGCAATCAGGCCACGGTGCGCCGTCTGCGCGAGACCCTCGCCGCCGGCCGCCTGCCCTCGGCCATGATCCTGAGCGGCTCGCGCGGCGCGGGCAAATACACGCTCGCCGTGCTGCTGGCGCAGGCGGCGAACTGCCTCACGCCCATCACCACCGACGGCCTGCCCGACGCCTGCGGCATCTGCGCCAACTGCGAGCGCATCAGCGCCTCCTCGCTCTTGACGAGCGCTTCGCCGAAGCCGTGGCCGCGCGGGAAGAAATGCGCGACGCGGATAAGAAGGACACCCGCATCCTCATCCAGACCCACCCGGAGCTGCTCATCATCCCGCCCGACCCGCCGCAGTTGCTCATCAAGCTGGGCCAGGTCCGCACGGTCATCGCGCGCATCTATCGCCGGCCCGCGCAGGCGCGGCGCGCCTTCTACATCTTCACTGCAAGTTCTTTTATGAAGGAGGCAGCCAACTCGCTGCTCAAAATCCTCGAGGAGCCGCCGGAGCATGCCACCCTGATCCTGCTGTCGGAGAACCCCAGCGAACTGCTGCCCACCATCCGCTCCCGCGCCGGCGTGCTGCGCCTGGGTGCATTGCCGCCGGCGGAGATCGATGCTCTGCTCGCCGCGCGCCGGCCGGAGTTGAAGCCGGCGCAGCGCACGCTAGTCGGACGCCTCGCCGAAGGCGCCGCCGGTCGCGCGTTGGGCTTCGACCTGCCGGCATATCTTGCATCCCGCCAGGATGCGCTCACTATCCTGCATACATCCCTCGCCGAACCTGACTACAGCGCTCTCTTCCGCATGACGGAGAGCTACCGCGCCGGTGCCGAAGGTGCTGGAAAGACCTCCGCCATGCTGCACGCCATGAGTCTCCTCCTGGAAGATCTGCTGCTGGTCCACTCCGGCGTGCCCGCGCTGATTCGCAACACGGACCTTGCGGCAGAGCTGAGCCGCATGGCGCAGACCGTCACTCCTGCGTGGCTGGAGGCCGCATCACGCGGCACCGACCAGGTCGAAGCAGGAATGCGGCGTAACCTGTTGCGGTCGCTTTCGCTCGACGCCTTCGCCACCAGCCTGCCTGCCCGTTGAGCTTCGCGCCGCAGCCTGCGATTCTCCCCAAAACGAACATTCCGCTCGCGCGTCATCACGATGCGTAGAATTCTCTGGCGTTGCCTGTCCGTTTCCGGTCTAAGATCAGCAGTCCGGATCCGCAATCCCGTGATATGGATCTCGGAGCGGCAAGAAAAACTTTCTGCTGCATCCCGGCCGGATCGCGCATCACATGAGGTAACACTCACAGGCACGCTTATGGCGAACCAATCGGCAGTCCCGTCACATGATGAAGAGGACGAACTTGTTGAGGGCGCAGCGATACCCTCGCTTCCCCCGTCAGGGCCGCGCAAGCTCATCCGGCCAAAGCTTCCGGAAGCTGTTCGCAACCGCCGCTCCTATGCCCGGCGAGACACCCCGCTGCTGATTCATCAGCAGCCGTCACCCGCAAGCAATGGACACCAAAGCTCCCATGCGGAAGCTTTTTATCTGCAGAAGCAAATGCATTCGCAGATTCCCATGGTCTTCATGCTGGAGGGGGGAGACTGTATCGAGGGCATTATCGAGTGGTATGACACCGAAGCCATCAAGGTGCGCAACGGCAACGTCCGCACACTGATTTTTAAAGCGGCCATCAAGTATCTCTATAAGTCCGGCGAGTCTCAGCCGTAAGTGCCCATTTTCGGTCGGCACGAAATCTCGAAAAAATCACACCGCGGTAATCGATCGGTCCATTCCAGGAAATAGTCGTTGGAACAGAAACGTTCCACGTGGAACATCCCGGGCCGCGCTCGAATGTTCCACGTGGAACACCCGAGCGAACGCCCTCGCGGGGTTCCCGGCACATTGTTCGGGGTTGAATGAAACCCGGATTCCAACCCGGTTCTTCAGCCCTTCACTACCGGCAGCCTCGCCGCCTTCTCCAGCCGATCTCGGAGCGCCCGTCCAATGCCCCGGTCTGCGGGCAGGGGGCACACGATGTGGCTTACCTCCTGCGCATCCAGCCAGCGCAGCCCGGCAAAGAGCCGCTGCGCCAGGGAATCCAGATCGCCCCAGCGCCCCCACGCAAAAATGAAATCCGCCGAACGCAGATCGCTCTTGAACTCCTCCGGCGCCATTACCCCTACTTTCACGCCGTCGCCCTCGCGCTTCACCCTCGCGACCGCCTGGAATAGCCTAAAGCCGACCACCGACTCCTCATCCGCCGCCTCCGTCTCCACCAGAACAATCCGCGCGCGAGGGGCATAATGCCGCATGCCTATGCCGGGTGATGGCAAGCCCGCCGGCTCCTGGCCGGCTTCTGTACCGTTTCCCTCATACAGCTTCACCTCGCCGGCCACGCTGCGCAGCGCCTCGAGAGTTACCGCGCCGGGCCGATAGACGATCAGCGGCGACTGGCTCGCGTCTACAACCGTCGATTCCACACCATGCCGTGTCGGGCCGCTATCTACGATGGCATCGATGCGGCCGTCCAGATCCTCCAGCACATGGGCCGCTGTCGTGGGGCTGGGTCGTCCGAAAGAATTTGCGCTAGGTGCGGCAATCGGCATACCCGCGGCTGCAATCAGCGCGCGCGCCACTGGATGCGACGGTACGCGCACACCTACCAGCGGACGCCCCGCCGTCACCGCATCCGGCACATCCGGTCCGCGCGGCAGCAGCAAGGTCAATGGTCCGGGCCAGAAGGCCTCCATCAGTGCGCGCGCCGTATCGCTGATCTCGGCCACCAACCGGCCCAGCGGCAACCCGTCGCTGACGTGCACGATGACGGGGTCCCAGGCAGGCCGCTGCTTGGCCGCGAAGATGCGCTCCACTGCCTTCTCATCGAAGGCATGCGCGCCCAGACCATATACCGTTTCCGTAGGAAAGGCGACGTTGCCGCCGCCGCGCCAGATGCTGGCAACCCGTTCCATCGTAGCCGCGGCTGTCTTGCTCTGTAGATCGAATTCGCTCAGGGGAAGGCGCTCGGTCTCTGCCATCTCTCCATTATGCGATGGCCCAGCCTCCTGTAGACTCGTCGCATGCAGTCGATTGAGATCGAGGTCAAGTTTCGCGTCCGCGACCTGAAAGCTCTTGAAGCTCAGCTTTCTGAGCTCGGCTTCCGTTGCAAAACACCGCGCACCTTCGAGCGCAACATCCTTTTCGACACGCCCGCGCGCGAGCTTCGTGGTACGCGGCAGATCCTGCGGCTGCGCCGCTACGGCGATCGCTGGGTGCTGACACATAAGCAAACGACGCCCAACGATTCACCCGACGCGCGCCACAAGGAACGCATCGAGACCGAAACCGTGGTCGAAGACGGCGAAGCGGTCGCCTCCATCTTTCGCGTGCTTGGTTATACGTACAGCTTTGTCTACGAGAAGTGGCGCAGCGAATGGGCCGACAGCGAAGGACATTGCGTACTGGATGAGACCCCCATCGGCCAATATGCGGAGCTTGAAGGGCCGCGGGAGTGGATCGACCGCATGCTCGCCGCACTCCATGTGGATCAGGCCGACGTGACGCTCCTCAGCTATGGCCGGCTCTTCGAGCAATGGCAGAAACAGACCGGCAGCCAGGCGCAGAACATGAGCTTTGACGAGATTCAGCCCGCTCTAACACGCTGAACTGGATCCGTCGTCATGGCTGTGTAAATGTACCCGTCTTAGATACAAATATTGTATTCCGCTGAACAGCACCCGATCACTTGGAACTCTTCGGCCGCCCCTCCTTGACAGTCTAGGAGAAGCAATTTTAATCTGCTCTCCTAGATATACAAGGAGGCGCGGTTGAGACGATCCAGCGAAGACGGTCAGATGGACCTGCTGCAGGGCACGCTGGACATGCTGATCCTGAAGGCGGTCTCGCTTGGGCCGCTGCATGGATATGGCGTGTTGCTGCGCATCCAGCAGATCTCCGGCGAAACGCTGGTGATCCAGCAGGGGTCGCTCTATCCCGCGCTCTACCGGCTGGAGCACCAGGGCGCGATTGCGAGTTCGTGGGGCGAGAGCGAGAACAACCGCCGCGCCAAGTATTACCGGCTCACGCGCGCCGGCCGCTCCCGGCTGGACGCGGAAACGGAGCGGTGGAACCGGATGTCCGGCGTGATCAGCGGCATTCTGAAGGCAACCCCGGAGGGAGCATGAGGCCGCCTTTGTGGATGACTCGTCTTTACGCGCAGCCGCGCTCCTGGCTTCGCGCGATTGCGCATCGCAGCCATTTGGAAGCAGAGATGGAAGCGGAGCTCGCCTCGCATCTCGAACATCTGATCGAGGATCTGATCCGCTCCGGGCTTTCACCGGAGGAGGCACGACGCCGGGCGCGGATTGCGATGGGCTCGATGTTGACAAGCAAGGAGGAGATGCGCGGCTCGCTCGGCCTGGGCTGGTGGGACGCCTTGTGGGCTGACCTTCGCTATGGTGTGCGCATTCTCGGCAAAAGCCCCAGCTTCACTGCGATTGCCGTAATCTCGCTCGCATTGGCGATTGGCGCGAACACCACGATATTTTCGGTGGCGAAGCAGTTGCTCTACGACCGCCTCGCGGTGCCGCATGCGGCCGATCTACGGCTGCTGGAATGGACTGCGAAAAAGGACGTTGCGGTACACAGTATCTGGGGAGACTACGATTCCCTGCCCGGAGGGCGTGTCACCAGCAATGTTTTCTCCTATCAAGTGTTCCAACAACTGCGCGCGGAAAATCAGGTGCTCGGCGATCTCTTCGCATTCAAGACCGACAGCACGAATGCGATCATCCGTGGGACGGCCGAACGCGTGGACAGCGAGATGGTCTCCGGGAACTATTACACGCAACTTGGCGTTGTACCGGTCTTGGGACGCGGCATTACTCCAGCCGACGATGCGAAGCCCAGTGCCGGCTGGGTTGCGGTGATCAGTTATGGCCTGTGGGAGAGGGATTTCGGACGCTCGCCTCAGGTTCTTGGCCAGACCATCCGGGTGAACGATACGCCAGTTGTCATCGTGGGAGTGAATCCGAAGGGGTTCACATCGGCAGCCGATGTGCAGACAGCACCGGATCTATTTCTGCCGCTTCACATGCAACCGCGGATTTCGCCAAAACCGCGGAAAGTGCAGCCGATCTTCGATCCGGACCTGTGGTGGGTGAACATCATGGGACGTGCGAAGCCGGGCATTCCTGATGTCACAGCCCAAGCCGCGCTCGATGCGCAACTGGCCGCTGCCGTGCGCGGCACGATGACAGTCTCGAAAGGCGAAGACATTCCGCGAATGAACCTGCGCGACGGCAGCCGCGGACTCTTTGAAGAACAGCAGCAGTATGGCAAACCGATGGCGATATTGATGGCGTTTGTAGGGCTGGTATTGCTGCTGGCCTGCGCGAACATCGCCAACCTCATGCTGGCGCGCGCGGCTGAACGCCAGCGTGAAATGAGCGTCCGGTTGGCGCTGGGCGCCGGTCGCATGCGCATCCTGCGACAGATGCTGGTGGAGAGCCTGATGCTTGCCGCGGCGGGAGGCGCATGCGGCTGCGTGCTAGCTTACCTGGGCCGCAACGCAATTCCCAAGATGCTCGAAAAGGCGTGGACGCGCAACGGCCTCGAAGTCCACTTTGACTGGGGCATCTTCGCCTTCACCGCAGCCATTACGATTGCAACTGGAATTCTCTTCGGGCTGGCACCGGCGATCGCCGCGGCCCGAGCGAACGTCAGCCACGGGCTGAAGTCGACTGCAATGACAGCGACGCGACGGCGGAAGGGGCTGAGCGGACGGACGCTTGTCGGTTTCCAGATTGCGCTTTCGACGCTGCTGGTGATCAGCGCGGGACTCTTTCTGCGAACACTCGCAGGGTTGAAGTCGGTCGATGTTGGCTTTCGCACCGACCATCTGCTGCTGGTGGACGTGAATGCGCCGCACCCGCGGTATGCGCACGGGAAAGACATTGCGTTCCACCAGAGGCTGGAAGCCGCCCTCGCCGCGGTACCGGGAGTGCAGTCCGTTGCCCCGGCAGAAACGACATACATTGCGGACAGTCGATCGATGCAGGGCTTTACGCCGGAGGGCGAAAACGACAACGACCGTCACCCCAGTGTGCTTTACAACGTGGTGGGTAACAACTTCTTCGACACTTTACGTATTCCGATCATGGCGGGGCGGGGCTTTGGGCCGCGGGATACGGTGACGTCAGTAAAGGTTGGAGTGATCAACCAGAGCCTTGCTCGCGCGCGCTTTCCGAATCAGAATCCGCTAGGCAGGCGGTTTGAGATCAGCGAATGGCAGGACAACGGCCAGTACGGCAAGGAATGGATTCAGATCGTTGGCATCTGCGCTGATACGCGATATGCAAGTCTTCGCGAACCACCGCCGCCGCAATTTTTCCTGCCCTATGTGCAGCGGAATGGAGAAGGCGGGATGACTTACCTGTTGCGTACGACGGTGACAGCGGAAGCGATAGTGCCCGCACTACACCGTGTGGTTCGGCAGATTGATCCCGACATTCCGCTGGGAGATGTGCGAACGCAGGACCAGCAGATCGATGCGGCGATGCAGCAAGAGCGGGTCTTCGTCACGCTGACATCCGGCTTTGGCATGCTGGCGCTTGTACTAGCCGCGGTTGGAATCTACGGCATCATGGCCTATTCGGTAGCGCAGCGGACGAACGAGATCGGCGTCCGTTTAGCGGTGGGCGCGCAGCCGTCGCAGATACGCGCGCTCATTTTGCGCGAGAGCTCGGGGCTGGCCGTAGCGGGCATTGCCGCTGGCGCGATTGCAGCGCTCGTGCTCTGCCGTCTGGTGAAGTCGATGCTTTACGGCATCGGGCCGGATGATCCGGCTACGATTGGCGGCGGCATATTTATTCTCCTGGCGGTTGCGCTGGCTTCGAGCTGGATTCCGGCTCGTCGTGCTGCCGAGCTTGATCCCATAGTGGCTTTACGACATGAGTAAACGATCGGCATTGCACGCGGTATCGTCTACTCTTGCAGATGCATGGATCGCCAGGCGCTCTTCCTCACATTGCGACTCGCTGCGGTAACGACCGCGATCCTACTGCCGCTGGCGCTGGTGCTCTCGGGATGGCTGGCGCGCTCGCGGAGCTGGTTTGCGCGCCTGGTTGAGGCGGCCGTGGGACTGCCGCTGGTGCTTCCGCCTACTGTGCTGGGGTTCTATTTATTGATTCTGCTGGGTCCGGCAACTGCGCCGGGCCGCCTGCTGGTGCGCGTGGTGGGACATCCGCTGGCATTCACATTCTGGGGACTCGTAATCGGCTCCATTCTGTACAGCCTGCCGTTTGCAGTGCAGCCGGTGCTGGCAGGTTTTCGCGCGGTGGATGCGGCGCTGCTGGAGAGCGCGGCGCTGCTGGGCGCATCGCGCTGGCGCGTGCTCACGAAGGTGCTGCTGCCGGCGGCGCAGGCTTCCGTACTCGCAGCCGCGGTGCTGTGCTTTGCGCATACGGTTGGTGAATTCGGCGTGGTGCTGATGCTGGGCGGGTCAATTCCGGGCGTGACGCGCACGCTTTCCATCGCGCTCTATGACCAGGTGATGGACGGCAGCTATGCGGCTGCGAATCACACGGCGATCGCACTGGTGAGCATCTCGCTGGCTGCGCTCATCGTGGTGTACAGCGTGGCGCGCCCGGGCACGCGTGGAGAAACCAGCGGTGTGTGAGGTCGAGGCACGCCAGGCATTCACGCGGCGAACCGGCGCACAGGCCGCGCCCTGGCTCAAGTTTGCGGTTCATCATTCCGCCAACCAACTCACGCTGGCGGCGGAGGCCGCGCTTTCCGGATCACTCGCGGTTCTGGTGGGACCGTCCGGCGCGGGCAAGACATCGCTGCTGCGCGCGATCGCGGGATTGATGCGGCCGGAGCGCGGCTCTGCCACCGTGGCGGGCACGATTGTGTGGGACAGCGAGCGGCGGGTGTGGCTGCGGGCGGCCGAGCGCGGCTGCGGGCTAGTGATGCAGCGGCCTGCCCTATTCCCGGCGATGACGGCCGGGGAGAACATCGCATTCGGGCTTGACAAACTGCGGCGTGCAGACCGCGAGAGCCGCGTGCAGGAGATGGCATCCTTATTCCGGATTGAAGCGCTCTTGTCGCGGCGGCCGGCACAGCTTTCCGGCGGGGAGCAGCAGCGCGTTGCAGTCGCCCGGACACTGGCGCCGAGGCCGCGAGTGCTGCTGCTGGACGAGCCCTTCGCCGGATTGAACCTGGAGTTGAAGAGCGCAATTCTGACTGACCTGGAAAGCTGGCTGGCCCGGACAGAAACGCCGGCGCTTTATGTAACGCACGATGTGGCAGAAGGGTGGAGGATGGGATCGCGCCCCGGAGCCGAGGTATTGCGCATGGAGAACGGCAGGATCGTGGCTCAGGGCGCGGCGGCTGAGGTGCTCGCGGCCGAACGCGCGCAGTTGCTCGCCGGGCTGGAATAGATTTCTTCCGACGCTCTCCAGGCAGAATCAGGCGACCCAGACAGGCTCCGGCTCCAGCGAGACACCGAAAAGCTCGCGCACACGCGACTGGATTGCATCGCGCAAAGCCGTGATGTCCGCCGCGGTCGCGCCGCCCTGATTGGTGAGCGCGAGCGTATGACGCCGGGAGACGGCAGCCGAACCCTGGCGATAGCCCTTGACGAAGCCCGCTCGCTCAAGGAGCCACGCGGCGGGCAGCTTTACTGCATCTGGACCGGCAGGATAGCGCGGCACGTCCGGCTCCGGTACGCCGGCGGCAGCCGCGACCTGCGTCAACACCGATACGGCAACGACCGGGTTTTTGAAGAAGCTGCCGGCGCTGCGGCGCTCCGGGTGGTCGGGGGTGATCACCATGCCCTTGCCGAGCCGGATTTCGAGAACGGCGGCGCGGACCTGTTGCAGGGAGGGATCAGGGATGTTTTTATCTTTAAAGTATTGCTTTAAGTCTGCATAGGTCACCGCGGCGGGCACGTTCTGCATCAGCTCATAGACGACGAGGCTGACGATGAACCGGTCGCGGTCGTCGCCCTGATTGAAGCGGCTGCGGCGATAGGCGAAGCCACAGTCTGCGTTGCTGAGTTCGACCCATTTGCGCTGGGCGCGATCGAAGGCGCGCACCATGCGGATGGTGCGCGATACCTCCTGGCCATAGGCGCCGACGTTCTGCACCGGGGTCCCTCCGACGGTTCCCGGAATGCCGCTGAGGCACTCGATGCCGGCGAGGCCGGCATTCACGCTGCCGGCAACGACAGCGTCCCAGTCCTCGCCCGCAGCGGCGGAAACGACATTTCCCTCCTGCTGCACGCCACGTAAGGCGATGTGGAGGACAAGTCCGTCGAAGCCCCGATCTGAGACCAGCACGTTGCTGCCGCCACCCAGTACGAAGAGGCGCAGCTTCCGCGCATCGGCAAACTCGACCGCGGCTTCGATATCGGCTTCCGTGGCGGCCTCGGCAAACCATGCGGCCGGACCGCCGACTTCAAAGGTCGTGTAGGGGGCCAGGGAAACGTTCTGCCGAAACTCCATGGTGGGAGAGTACACGACGCCGAATGGCCCGCATTCCCTGCTTTTGTGGAACATGGACTGGCCGTCCAGGCAAAGGCGCCTGCGGCGCGGACTACGCGGGCGCTCCCGTTGGTCGCCGCCATTTGGAGCTTCACCCTTTTGCGAGTGCCATTGGGATTGCGAGCTACTCCGTACGCAGCGCCTGCATGGGATCGAGACGCGACGCGCTCCAAGCCGGCACAAGGCAGGCGAGCGCCGCTACCGCGAGCAAAACCGCACTCACGACGATGTAGACAGCCGGGTCAAGCGGATGCGTGTCCACCAGAAGCGAGCGGATGAGCTGTGTGGCGGCCGCGGCGCCCGCGAGGCCGAGCGCGAGACCGACGAGAGCGGGACGGAGGCCGTCGAACAAGCATCAGCCGCAGCACTTCTCCGCGACGCGCGCCCAGCGCGATGCGCACACCGATCTCTGTCGTGCGCTGCGTGACCAGGAAGGAGAGCACACCGAAGAGGCCGACCGCTGCGAGCAGCAGCGAGAGCGCAGCGAAGGCGGCGAGCAGCGTGGCTTCGAAGCTGGTCTCCATGGCGGCGCGGCCGATGATTTCATTCATGGTCATGACGTCGGCGACGGGCAGCGTACTGTCGATGGAGGCGATGACGCGCTTGACCGGCTCGGCCATGGCGGCGGGATCGCCCGTAGTGCGCACGACGAGATAGGTGGAATTCTCCGAACCGGCAAGCAGCGGATAGTAGATCGCCGGTATGCGGATCAGCGGCCGGCAGCTCGCGCGTATCGGCGAGCGACTCCGATGATCTCGAAGCGTTGAGGGCTGAGAGTTGAAGATCTGCGCGACAATGTGCTTGCCGATCGGGATCTTCACCTTTAAAGTTCTCGCGCGCCGAGCGCCTGGCTGATGACAACCTTGTTCGCGCGCTCCAGGCGCTCATCGTTGGTGAAGCTGCGACCGGCGATGAGCGGTATCTGCATGGCCTGGAAGTAGCCAGGATCGACGAACAGCGTCGTCGCGTCGAGAACCTGACCTTTGGGCAGCGGCGGATGCTCACGGATGGTGTAGACATCATCGCGATCGCGTCCCTGGCCGGGAAGCAGCGTTGCGGCCGCAGCAGCTTCCACGCCGGGAATCTTGCCGAACGCGCTCCAGCAGACACCTGGTAGAAACGCGGCGAGCTGCGCAGATGTCTTCATGTGACGCGGCTGGCTCAGGTTCATGGTAAGCACATTGTCCGTAGCGCAGCCCAGGCCGGAGTCGCGCATTGCGCGGTAGCTCTTCAGCAGCAGACCGGCAGAGATGAGCAACACGACGGTGAGCGCGACCTCCATCGAGAGCAGCAGACGGCGCAGGCGGGCGCGGCTGCGTCCCGCGCCGGCGGAGCGCGAGGACTCCTGCAACGCCCGGAGGATGTCGCGGTCGCCGGCAGATAAGGCGGGCAGCAAGCCCGCGAGTACACCGCACGTGATTACGCAGGCTACAGCGAAGAGTGCAGCGGAGCCGTCGATATGGATGGCATCGACGCGGGGCAGATCGGCGCGCACATGCACCAGCCATTGCAGAGCGCCGTAGGCGAGCGCCATCCCTACCGCTCCGCCGGCCGACGAGAGCAGCAGGCTCTCGATCACCTGGCTGCGGATAAGCTGCACGCGGCTGCCGCCGAGCGCGGCGCGGATAGCTGTCTCGCGTCCGCGCGACGCGGCACGCGCCACCAGCAGGTTGGCGATGTTGAGGCAGGCGATCAGCAGCAGGCAGCCGGTGGCGGCCAGCAATGCATAGAGACCAGCTTTGACGTTGCGCACCTGGCCATCGAGGATGGGGCGCAGGTTCACGGCATCATTCACCGGGCCTTCCGGATGCTGCTGCCGTATCTGGCGCTGGATGGTGCTTAAGCTCGGCGGCTGGCCTGCGCGCTGCTGGCGCCGGGACGCAGCTCGCCAACTACGTCGAAGTTGTGAGAGTCGAAACTCTGCATGATTTCGGGAGAGCGCTCGTGATAGACCGGCATCCAGAGTTGCGTGCGCGCATCCGGATAACGGAACCACGATGGCAGAACGCCGAGAACCGTGTAGGGCTTGAGCATCGACAAGGATGGTGCGGCCGATGATCGACGGATCGCCGCCATAACGGCGCTTCCAGAGACCCCAGCTCATGACGATAGTGGCGTTCGCCTGCGGACGATCGTCCTGGCTGCGAAAGAGCCGGCCGAGCACGGGATGAACGCCAAGCATGGGCAGCGTGCTCCATGAAGCCTGCTCGGCCTCTACGACCTCGGGCATCTGCCCGTTGCCGGCGAGATTGTAGGTGGTGGCCTGCATCATGGCTCATCCGGACAAAGCTGCGCGCCTGCTGCTGCCAGCGCGCGAAGCATCCGCCGGCGACGACGTTGTCCTGGAAGCGGCCGTGGCTGTCTGCCTCGTAGATGCGGACCAGACGATCGGGATGAGCAACGGGCAGCGGCTTGAGCAGCACGGCATTCACGACGGAAAAGAGCGCGACATTCGCGCCGATGCCGAGCGCGAGAACGAGCTATGGCGGTCAGCGAGAAGGAGGGTGCGCGCATGAGACGGCGCGCGCCCTGGCGGGTCTCGCGGACCAGCGATTCCAGCCATTGCCAGCTCCACGTGGCGCGCGCGTGCTCGCGCACGACCGATGGATTGCCGAAGAGGCGCAGCGCCGCCTGGCGCGCTTCGACCTCGCTCATGCCGGCGGCGCGATACTCCGCGATTTGCTGATCGAGATGAAAACGCAGCTCGTCTTCCAGGGCGGCGCCTGCAGCGTTGCGGCGGAAGAGCGTGCGGGACATCATTCGCAGACGATCGAGCAGACGCATGGCCGCTCCTTAGCCTTCCTGTACCACGAGGTTGATCGCGCCGGAGAGGCGGTTCCAGTTCTGCGGTCTCGGCGGTGAGCTGCGCGCGTCCGGCTGCGGTCAGCGAGTAGAACTTGGCGTTGCGGCCGGTCTCTGTCTCCGCCCATTTTGCGCGGAGCCAACCCTGCTGCTCCAGCCGATGCAGCGCCGGATAGAGAGAGCCCTGCTGCACCTGCAGCACCTCACCGGAGATCTGCTGGATGCGCTTGGCGATGGCCCAGCCATGCTTCGGCTCGAGCGAGATGGTCTTGAGGATGAGCAGGTCGAGCGTGCCCTGCACGAGATCGCTTGGTTTTCCCATGCCTTGACTATCTACAATTGTGTTGTAGATAGTCAAGGGGTCTGGTATCCGATCGGAACAGCGCGGGCAATCCTGTCTAGCAATCTGCGGCCGCGCTCCATACAATAGATACAGACGGCGGATGAGCTGCTGTCGAGAGACACGAAGGAGCAGGCATGTACCCAGAGATTATGGTGATCCCGATGCGCGAGGAGCTGACCCGCGCCGGCATTCAGGAAGCTCGCACAGCGGCCGAAGTGGATGCGGCGGTGAAGCAGCCGGGCACAACAATGGTGGTGGTGAACTCCATCTGCGGATGCGCTGCGGGCAAGATGCGGCCGGGTGTGCGGCTGGCAATGCAGAATGCGGTGAAGCCGGAACGTAGTATTACGGTTTTCGCCGGCCAGGACCGCGAAGCGACGGAGCAGGCACGCTCCTACTTCGAGGGCCAGCCGCCGACATCGCCGGCTATCGCCATCATGCGCGACGGCAAGCTGGTGTATCTCATGCAGCGATTCGTCATCGAAGGCGCGACGGCGCAGCTTATCGGCCAGGAACTGGTTCGCGCATTCAATGAGTACTGCGCAGCCCCCACGACGGCGTAGGTCTCAGTCACGATGCATCAGGAGCCCGGCGCGCTGCCGGGCTTTTCTGTTTCCGCCACATCCCTCGGCATATCCGGATCATGATCGGCCAGGAAGCTGGCGGCTGCCATGCCCCGGGTAAGGGCTAGATGCCATGTGTCGCTGGCTTCGGAGGTGTGAGAACCGGAGCTCGGGAACGAATCGAGAAGCGTGCGCAGGCGCGCTGTGTCGACCACATGACGCGCGAGCGGCGAGCGCTCGATGCGGATAAGCTCGGCCCGGAGCTGCGGCAGCGCAGAACGAACCGTGAGATACCAATCGGCGGCCTGCAGGCCGCGCGTCGTCCGGCGCAGGGTTGACTCAGGCAGGCGGCCCTGCATCGCGCGGCGAATCACTGATCGGCTCTGGCCCCCGACGAGAAACTGCTCGATCGGAATGCCGAAGCAGAACTCGAAGATTCGCTTGTCCTGCGTGGGATCGCGCTGCTCTATCTGCCAGCCCGCAACGGTGGCGGCATTGTGCACTCCCGGATCGTAGTAGTCGTAGAGGCTGCGGCGGACGGAGACCGTGCTGGTCTCTACACCATAAAACTCTTCGATCGCCGCTTCCCTGAGTTTGAACTCGGAAGCGAGGTGGGGATGCACCGCGGTGAAGCTGAGTGAGAAGTTCCGCATCTCCGGGTGATAGAGACGGCGCAGCCATGACGGCATGATCCATCCGGTGGCCCACGATGCCGCCCCGCGCCAGGACGTATGACCGCCGGCGCGCAGCTCGCGCGCAAGCCGGAACAGCTTGATCCATTGGCCGCGGCGAAAAAGATCGGACAACCCGATAAGACCGCCGAAGCTGATGGTCGCATTTCCGCCGGCGCCCTGCAGCAGTACATTGAGCCCGCGATTTCGCATTGCATCGCGGATCGCGTCCATCCAGAGAAGATTTGTCGGATTGAACGCCGGCATACCGGTGAGCTGCGCGTCGCGCCGGAAAGAAGCGACCAGGTGCTGGCCAGTGGCATTCACCAGGACGTGCTCGATGTTCTGGTAGAGCGCGGCAACCTCGGCTGCCATGGGTCCTTCATCGCCGAATCGACCCAGCAGGGCGGAGCCGTCATAGCCCGGAACCGGCACGGCAGTAAACGAGGTAAGACGCCGCTCCGGAGTCAGCAGACGCGCTGCCGTGACTGTGACCGAAGAGCTGTCGAGTCCGCCGCTCAACTGCGATGCGAGGTTGCCGCTGCCCGAGATGCGGACCTGAACGGCGCGATCGAAGCGCTCCCGAAAATCCTCGATGTAGTCGCGGTCCCGCCGATAGCGGATTGCAGGAACGTCGATGGGATGCCAGTAGCGGCGGAGCTCTACGCCCGCGGGCGACACCTTGATCCAGTGCGCGGGCGGAAGGGCCTCCACACCTGCAAAGAAGGTTTCCGTGCCGCGTCGATCCAGCGCGGTAAGAAAGCGCGCCGTGTGCTGCACATTGATGCGATAGCCGACGGAGGGCAATCGGCAGAGCCCCTGCGGCATGGAGGCAAAGGCAAATGCGCCTTGCCGGCCGAGCGAGCGTGTGAAGTGGAGCGGCCGCTCGCCGGTATGGTCGCGGGCGAGAAAGAGGGTCCTGCGCTCGGGGTCCCAGCAGGCGAAGGCGAAGCCGCCGATCAGATGATCCAGGATGCGGACGTTCCATCGCGTCCACGCGGCGGCAAGGACCTCATCATCGGATACCGTCAGCGGAAGATCCAGCTCGCGTGCCAGGTCGCCGTGATTATCGATGCGCAGGTCGGCTACGAAAGCCGCCGCAGTCGGCGGTGAATGAGGCCGCGGGCGGGGCGACGCGGCGGGGTCCGGACTGTAATCACTGGAGCCAAGGACGAGATCTGGAGCCGGCTGGCGAATGATGGCCGGTGTCCCGGAGATCGCTCCGAGAACAGAGATGCAGGCGTCGGCAGCGGTTGGAATGCCCGGAAACCACAGCCCCGCGATAGCGCGCACATGGCTGCGAACGAGGTTGTTCATCGACAGGAACAGGCGCGATCAGGGGGAACGGAGCCTTCAGCCATGAGAGGCGCTCCCACGGGCAGGTGCTTTTGCTTGATTGGGTGTTACAACGAACGGTGCGGAAACAGACAGCATCAGCCCGATTTATGTGTGAAGGCTCCGTCATGCACATGGCTGTGGCCGCCCTGCGCGTCCGCCAGAGCCAGAATGTCTAGCATGGGCTTCTTCCATTCCCGCTTTTGCGCGGCAATAGCCGATGCCGGATGTTGGGCATTCATACT
The DNA here is from genome assembly GCA_963758545.1 of uncultured Acidobacteriaceae bacterium. Taxonomy (GTDB): domain Bacteria; phylum Acidobacteriota; class Terriglobia; order Terriglobales; family Acidobacteriaceae; genus KBS-83. Next base: position 70,343 of record CAVWVY010000006.1, read on the forward strand.
GGGGGCGTCTTTCATCCATCCTCCGAATGAAACAGATGCAAAAGCCGATTGGCTGGCTGTACCGGCCAATTCACATGACCGCGGTTGAGGCTCTCTGGACCCTTTACTACTCGGACAAGGCTACTGCGTGCATCTGGCAGGACAAAACTTCGTTCTATTTCCATTGTCCGGGCAATAAGACGAACCGTCAATTCCCTAGATGTAAAAGTCTGGCCCGAATCCCATGAATCGTTAACCCGATACTCCACGGTTGCAGCTGATTGAAACAAAGACAGATATTCCTGCTATGCCGCCTGCTCGGGTAACCTTTACCAGTATGCGCACATGCTCACTACAGGGGAATGCACCTTCCGGGGGATGCATCCGAGTCGTAGTTACCGAACCGCATTCAGCCTTCGAGCACAACGAATTTTCCTGCGGCAGAGCATTTTTATTCTGTGGTCCAGCGTATATCTATGGGAAATCCGATCTGAAAATCCAATCCGGGGAGTCCGCCTGAACAGCTACCGTATCGGCCCCTTCTTCTACGTAACTGAGCTGCTACTGCCTGAGCTGACAGTGGTAACGCCGGAGGAAGATGCCGTACCCGTTCGCATCCGGGTGGGCAAGACTCCAGGGGCCCTTTCAGCTCCCCTGGCAGCGACGCCGGACTATGAGGCCAGCGACTCGGAGTTTCTTCTTCGGCTTCCCGGGGTCGCTACGTATTACGCCCGCCAAGGGATTGAGATCATCGTGGATCCCGAAGCGGGCGCACCGGAACTCAATCTCCGGTCGTACCTGATGGGCAGCCTCTTCGCCGTCATCTGCCATCAGCGCGGATTTCTTCCTCTGCATGCCAGTGCCATCGAGACCCCGCAGGGCGCGGTCGCATTTCTGGGAGCATCGGGTGCCGGCAAATCGTCGACGGTGGCCTTCCTGGCACGCCGGGGCCATCGCATACTGGCAGACGATATCTGCGTGGTCGATCCGGCGGCGCCGCGCGAGCGGCGCGTGCTCCCCGTGGCGCCATGGCTGAAGCTATGGGACGCAACGCTGGAGGCGATGGGCGAATCCAGTCATGGACTCCCGAGGGTCTTTGCAGAGGATGACAAATACCGCTATTCCCTGCAGCAACCGGAGAGTACAAGCGGGCTAGCAGAGCTGATCCTGCTGGAGCGTGACGACACGCTGAGGGAACCGGTCTTTGAACGGCTCTCTCCGGTGCAGGCAATGCAGGCGGTGCTGGATCTCACCTTCCAGTCGTGGCTGGTACGGGCCACCGGACGCACAGAACATTACTTCCTGCTCTGCGGACGAGCGTTAGAAGGAGTTCGGGTCACGCGAATGCGCCGCCCCTGGGGCTTCGATGGTATGGAAACAAACCTAGCCGCGCTGGAGGAACACCTGGCGACGCAGTACTGATCGCCAACTATTGCTCGCGGCTGACGCCAGTGGAATGAATCGGCGCATACAGCAGCGCACTCTCCCCGCCCAGCAGCATGCGGTTGTCGACCTCCAGCCAGGTGTGGGCGCGCATCTGTCGATCCGCGGAGCGGCGCACGCCGTAGTGCATGACGCTGCCGACTCCTCGCCGCCGCAACATTGCATGTGCAGCGAGAGCCTGCGGAAAGCAGACAAACGAGAGCGGGCCATAACGTGCGACCGTGAGCACGGCCCAGCGGATACGCTCGACAACAGCAGGCCTGACGGGTGCGGATGCGTCGCGCTGTCCTGCGGCGGCGGGATGGCGCAGCGGTCTTTCCAGCCAGCGGAAGATCCAGCGCACCGGCAACAATGCGAGTGAGACCCGTGCGGCGAGAAGGGTCGCGAAGGCCTCCAACAGGAGCCACTTCTGCGCGAACGGAAGACTACGCCAGCGGCCCCAGGAACGCCGCCGCACACGCGCTTTGCCGGCGGCCGCGCCTTTCCGGTGAAACAAAAACCACTCCAGCGGACTGAGCAGCGGATATAGCGGGAATAGAAGATCCGGTAGGTCGAAGCGCGCCCACATACGCGGACGCTGCAGAATGCGTCGCACGATCTCGAAACGATAAGCAAGACCCCGGCGCAGTCCGAACTCATACTTTTTTAAGTGCCAACTTCCGACCTTTTCCTGCGTCGGCTGAAAGCGGTGCGCAAAGTGTTGCGTTCGAGCATAATTCAAAATCCATCGCGCTTCGCGGCCGCCCGTCTGCAGTTGCATAGGAGCCGTAAGGAGGTCCGCCTCCAGAAGTTGAACCTCCTGCGCAAGCCGTAGCGCAGCGGCCATTTCGGGCAAAATGCCATATGCGCGCGCCTCATCCGTGAGCAGATTTCTCTGCTCTGTCGGGAAACTGCGCCAGAGCGTTGCGATATCGACGAGTGATTTGAAGCGCGACCATCCATCGAGCGCACCATGGACGCAGAGATAGAGAAAGCTGCGGTCCAGCGGCAGAACACTGAGGCTGATCTCTCCGAAGCGCGCCTGGCTGCCGGATGCGCCAGCATCGGCTAGAGCATTGCCCGGCATGTGCGGATTGCGGAAGAGCCGCCAGTGCAGATCGATCTCGAAGTCGTCCCGGTTCGAGCGATAGGTATAGTCCTTGCCGTGCCTCTGCCAGGAGAGACGCCGGCGGGGCGTGAGCGGGGCTGAGGGATCGTTGCGGAAGAAGTTATCTGCGATGAGAATCCGGTCGGCGGTCTCCTCCGCTTGGGGCGCGATCAGCAGGTCGATATCGCCCACATCGCGAACACTGGCGTCGCCGAAGACTGCCTGCGACAACGGAACCCCCTTGAGCACTCGGACCGGAACGCCAGCCTGCTCCAGCAGATCGCATAGCCGTCGTGTCTCGGAGAGATAGCGGAAGACACTCACTGCGTTTTCATTCGCGGCAGCCCTCAACGCGGCCAGCGTGGGCTCGGGCACCTGGTGCCGCTGCGGCGGAGAGTCCGCGATAGACAAGAGAAACGACGCGATGATGGCGGCACAGCGAAAGGAAATAATCCCAGTCAACGTCGCCGGAGGCAACGTGCTCACGAATTTCTTCAGCACCATCTCCTACCGGCCATCGCGTGCAAAGTAACAGCAGGCGCAGCTCGGACGGAAACCGGGAGACTGCGAAAACGTCTTGAGTAGTTCCGGCTTGAGCGGTTCGGGGCATGGCGGCGGTGAAGTGTCAGTATGATATGCGAGACCGCAGTACGAGGCGGCCGGAGGAGCAACTGCCCTATGTCGCGCGAGGTACCCATTACGGCCGAGAGTGTGGTCTCGTGGAGCGAGGCGCCGGTCGCCACCGAGGTTGACCGCGAGGTTGTGCTGATGAATATCGGCCGCGGCCGCTGCTACGGGCTGGGCGAGGCGGGCAGCTCGGTATGGCGACGGCTGGAGTCGCCGATCCGTGTCGATGACCTGTGCCGTGAGCTCCTGCTGGAGTACGCTGCCGATCCTGAAGTGCTGATGAAGGATGTCATCGCGCTGCTGGAGCAGATGCAGGAAGAGGGGCTTGTGAAGGTGATCGCGCCGTAACCACGGCCACTTTCGCAAGAGAGGACTCGCGCGGGGCAGAAGGCCGTCCTTTTTCCATCGCGTGATCGCGCCGAGGGCCGAGTGGTCGTTAAGGCGACGATCGCCTCGAACGTTCCAGCCCGCTCGACCCAATACGGACGGCTCAGACCCCGCTGGACCAAATTCGCATCGTCCCGACGGATCCACGTTCCGTCACAAAACCAGGTACTTTCGTGAGCCAAAAATGGCACTCGAGGCACCCCCTGGCGAGTACCCAGAATCACAACGGAATACGGCACTTACATAAAGCAGCAAGCTTTTTTGGGAGGCAGTATGAAGCAGGATTGGAGCCGCACCCCTCGGCTGGGCCGGCATATGGCGCTTGTATTCGCCAGTGCCCTCCGCACTGGCGTCGTGTTGGCAGGCATTACCACGCTCACGATCGCAGCCCATGCGCAGTACCGGGCTTCTATTACCGGAACGGTTACAGATACCACCGGCGCCGTGATACCCGGTGCGAAAATCACTCTTACCGACACCGAAACAAACAAAGTCCTGACAACGACGTCGGACGCGAACGGCCTTTACACCTTTAACGCCCTGCCGCCCAGCAGGTTCACCATCGTGGCGGAGGGACAAGGCTTCAACACTACCCCACCCCGTCCCGTTCAGGTAGTTCCGGAAGAACCCAACGCAGTCAACATACAAATGAGCGCCGCGGGAGGGACACAGACTGTTACGGTCTCAGCAAACGCGCAGGCGCTATTGACGACAGAGACGGCGTCCGTGAGCGGAACCATTGATAGCAATCAGATCCAACATCTGCCGTCTTTCGGCCGTGATGTGTTCCAACTGATACAGCTCACACCGGGTGTCTTTGGCGATGGCGCACAGGCTTCCGGGGGCGGTACATCTAACCTTCCCTCTTCGAATCGCAGCGGCTCAGGCAGCAGCGAGGGCATCTTCACTACAGAGAATGCCCCCCAGATCAGCGCGAACGGTGGCCACAACGAGTCAAATGGGATTTCAGTGGACGGCATCAGCACCGTCAGTGCGGTATGGGGCGGCGCTTCCGTCATCACCCCCAGCGAAGACTCGGTCAAAGACGTTCACGTCGTCTCCAACGGCTATGACGCTTCCAACGGCCGTTTCAGCGGCGCACAGATACAAATCGTCACCAAGAATGGCACAAATCAGGTTCACGGCAGCCTTTTCTTCAAGGCCGACCGGCCTGGCCTGAATGCCTATCAGCGTTGGAATGGTCCAGGTTCGGAAGTGCCAGGGACGCCTGACTCTCGCGGTCTGCTAAAAAACACCAGCCGCTTCAACCAATTCGGTGGCAGCGTTGGGGGTCCACTGTGGAAGGACAAGCTTTTCGCGTTCTTTAACTACGAGACGATCCGCAACAACTCAACTGAGACGGTTACAAACTGGTATGAGACACCACAGTTCCTGAAGCAGGCGCCCAGCGGCAGCATCGCGAATACCTTGCTCACCTTCCCTGGCGAGGGTGCCCACTACAGCTCCATTATTTCGCAATCGTGCGCAAGTGCCGGTTTGATAGAAGGTGTGGACTGCCATTCGCTTGGATCTCAAGGACTGGACATCGGCTCTCCATTGAAGTCGCCGCTTGGCACCCACGATCCCAGCTATGTCAGCACCAGCATTCCAGGGGTCGGGAGTGGCCTCGACGGAATCCCCGACATCGCATTCGTGAATTCCACGAATCCCAGCCAGGTCACTGAGGTTCAATACAATGGCCGACTCGATGCCAACGTCACTAATAAGGACCTGCTGACCTTCACCTTGTACTGGGTGCCCGTGGACACAACCAACTACAACGGCACAGTACGTTCAGCAAATCTCTACCATCACAGCGCCATCAACGACGCCTTCACAGTCCTCTGGAACCACACCTTCTCGCCCTCGCTGCTCAACGAAGCTCGCGCCAACGCCGCTGGTTGGCGATGGAACGAGATTGCCAGCAATCCGCAGGAGCCCTTTGGGCTGCCACAGATTGTTTTCGGTCAACCAGGCATTCCTCAGGGAGCCCCTACGTTCGGCAGCATTGTGTTGCAGGATTTCGGTGCCCCGGGTCCGAGTGTCTTCAATCAATGGACATACGGATACTCCGACACCCTGACCAAGATTCTTGGACGCCATACCCTGAAGGTTGGCGGCTCCCTGACGCGTCTCTACTATTTGAACGAGGCGACCTACGCCGCACGGCCGATGTACAACTTCATCAACGTATGGGACTTTCTGAACGACGCTCCCTACGCAGAGAGCGGAACCTTCAACCCTTTGACCGGCACACCGACGGCAAACCGGCAGGATACGCGCTCCAACCTATGGGCGTTTTTCGTGCAGGACGACTTCAAGATCCGGCCCAATCTGACGATCAACGCGGGGCTGCGCTGGTCTTACTTCGGATCCATCTATACCAAGCAAGACAACCTGAGCGTGGCACAGCTTGGCTCAGGAGCCGGCCTGCTGACCGGCTTGCGCATGCGGCAGGGCGGCAATCTGTTTACGCCGCAGAAGCTTAACTTTGGGCCCCAGCTTGGCTTTGCCTGGAGTCCCATGAAGGACCAGGGCAAGTTTGTTCTGCGAGGCGGCTTCGGCGTGAACTACAACCAGGAGGAGATCGCCATCAGCGCCAATGGGAACGGCAACCCGCCCCACCTCTTTAGCGCAAACTTCTGCTGCAGCTTTACCGGAAACCCAGACCCACGCATCCTGTACGGAATCCCGTCGGATCCTAAATCGCTCTTCGGCTACCCAGCGAATCCGGCTGCTACGACCGCATTCGATTCCAATTTTCTCCCCATCAGCGGTACGACTTCTGTAACCGGATTTCCATCAAACCTGCCGACAAACTACTCCTATCACTACTCGCTCGACACGCAGTATGATCTGGGCGCGAACTGGGTGGCGACCATCGGCTACCAGGGAAGCATCGGCCGCCACCTCATCCGGCAGTACGACCTTAACTCGGTTGCCGTCGCGCAGGGTATTCCCTTTAATCCTCATGTGTCGACCCTCGATTTTTATGGCAACGACAACAACTCCAACTACAACGCATTGCTGACCAGTCTGAAGCACCAGTTCTCGAAGTCCTTCATGATGGAAGCGCAGTATGTCTGGGCGAAGAGCATGGATGACGGATCGCAGCCATACTACGAAGATCCTTATCCGAACAATCCAAGTAAGGCCTGGGGCCGCTCCGACTACAACGTGACGGATGGATTCAAGATCTTTGGCATGTGGCAGCCGACGATCTTTACCGGCGGGCATTCCTGGATAGAAAAAATCGCAGGTGGCTGGTCTCTGAGCGGCATCATCAATGCCCATACCGGCTTCCCATGGAATCCCATTTACAACAGCGGCACTCTGTACTACCAGGGCAGTCCTTACAGCCAACTACGTCCCGCGGCGGTGCTTCAGCCGTACGGTAAAAAAACCAGCAACGATGCCTTCAAGTCGGGACCCAGACCTTCCAGTATGACCGCCAACAACGTCAACTTTTCACAGGGAGGTACAGCCTACTTTGCTAAGCCAGATCCAGGGACCGCCCCTTCGTTCCCGGCTCAAGGGACACTGCCGGAGCAGGCATCTATCTCGCGCAATACTCTAAACGGGCCTCACTACTTCGATACGGATGCCACACTGTCCAAGGCCTTTGGCTTACCCAACAACAGAATCCTGGGTGAGAACGCGCAGATCGAAGTCCGAGCGGATGCCTATAACCTGTGGAACCAACTGAACCTCGACGGAACGCAGATCGTCAATACCGTCGACAGCCCTAACTTCGGCCAGGCGCAAAAAGCGCTCGGCTCCCGAACCATAGAGCTACAGGCACGGTTCCATTTCTAACCGCGCGGATTGATCTACGATTCGCCAGGTTGTCCTTCTATTTACCAAAGATGGCCTGCCTTTTGCGGCGGGCCGTCTTTTTGCAACGTAATATCTGCATCCAATGCGGAGAAAGGATTTTCTTCCGATGAAGCTATTTACCGCATTGTCCTCCATGGCGCTCTGCGCTTCCCTGCTGATTGCCTCTGGTTGTAGCAAGAAAACGGACTCGAAGGCGAACTACGAGACGGCTATCAACGACTACTACAAGGCGCATCCGGTCTGCATCTGGTCGCAAGCCAAGAAGTTTCCAGTACAAGCGGCTACGTCCGATGACGCCAAGACGCAGGGCTACGATGCGTTGACGGATGCCGGCCTTCTCACCCGCACCACGGGCGAGAAGAAGGTGCTGATCATCGCCTCGAAGCAGGTGAATAACTATGACGTCTCAGACAAGGGACGCAGTGCCTGGACCGCCGACCCGACGCAGCCCGGCTATGGGAACTTCTGCTATGGGCATCGCGACGTCACGTCCATTGACAACTTCACCACTGGTGCGGACAGCTCCGGCAATAAGACGGCGCAGGTGAGTTACCACTATAAGATCGGCGACGCAGCAGCCTGGGCCAACACGCCGGAGACGAAGACGGCGTTTCCCGATCTTGCGACGGCGCTCTCCGGTCCGCAGGCGGATACCGCCTCGCTGGTTTTGACAGACGGCCGTTGGCAGCTGGTGAAGCAGTAACAGGAACGAGGTTGATCCGAACCGGTGGAAGCGGGGAAGAATATCTCTCGCTCCGCCGGTTTCGTGTTTGTGCGCTGGCCGTTCTCTACGAGTTTCTGGCCCGGGCCGCAGCCACAGAGGCGAGGCGTTTCTCGACAAACGCGATCACCGCGTCGGTGACGTACTCGGGCGGAGCGATGGGAAAACGCGGGATGCCTTCGAGCAGACGGGGCGATACGCCATGCCACTGCGGGACAAGTTGCTCCGACCCCGCGTGCACCAGCAGCGCGTCGGCGCGATCGAGAAAGAGGCGCGCGGAATCTTTGAAATCCGCCGTCGCATGGTCGAGCACGCTGAGGTAGAGGTCCGGGCGCAAAAAGCCGAGGATACTATTCGACTCAATGATTGCGTTCTCCGCCGCGGCAAACTCCTTGCGCAGTCGCGGCATAGCAGCGGCAAGATTGCCGATGCGCGTGCGCACCCAGAAGGAGCGCACCGCTCCGGCCGCGAGATACCGCGCAGAATCGGTGCCGCCTGCCGGATCGCGCTCTTCGCTGATGGCTACTGTATGTTCGTCGGTCTGGCAGTCGCAGGGCTCGCCGTCGGCGGTGCAGAAGCCGTGACCGAATTGCGTGATCTTGAAAGCGGTCCAATGCATGTGAGGCAGACGCGCAATGATGCCGGAGACCACCGAGGTCTTGCCTACGCTCCGCGAATGCCCGCCAACGACAACGATTGCCATAGTGTGTGAGACGCGCCTCGGCGTTACTTCGGACGTCGAGTGAGCCGCGCCAGGGTCGCCAGCTCCTTGAGATAGTCCTTAATCGGCCGCGCCGGCGTCCCCCAGAAGACAATGCCGGGCCCCTGGATGCGCTTGCCGGATGGGATACCGGCCTGCGCGCCCAGGATTGCCCCCGGACCGATCTCCACGTGGTCCGCAATGCCGACCTGGCCGCCGACAATCGCGCCGTCACCGATAGTGCTGCTGCCGGAGATGCCGGTCTGCGCTGCGATGACAACGTTTCGACCAATCGTGACGTTGTGGCCGACATGGACGAGGTTGTCGAGCTTGGTGCCACGACCGATGCGCGTCTCTTCGAGCGCGCCGCGGTCGACCGTGGTGTTCGCGCCGATCTCCACATCGTCTTCGATGATGAGCCGCCCCTGCTGCGGGAATTGCGTGTATTCGCCGGTCGCGCTGTCGCGCACGTAGCCGAATCCATCGGAGCCGAGCACCGCGCCGGCGTGCACGATCACGCGATCTCCCAGTTTCGTGCCGGGATAGAGCACCACGCGCGGGTAGAGATGACAATCGCTACCGATGCGCACGCCGGCACCGATGATGACGCCCGCATCGATGCCGGTGCGTGCGCCGATAGCCGTGTTCGCTTCGATCACCGCACCCGGCCCCACAAAGACATCTTGGGCCAGCTTGGCGTTTGCGGAGACGAGCGCCGCAGGATCCACGCCGCTGCGCAGCGCCACCGGGCGAAGCAACCGGCCAGCCCGTGCGAAGGCAAGCTTCGGCTGGGCGACAACCAATAGCGGCTTTCCAGCCTTGCTCGCGTGCTCGCCGGCAAGCTGCGGGGTGACGAGGACCGTGGCGGCCCGGCTGGCAAGTGCATCGTGGAGCGCCGGCGCACTCTCCGCGAAGACCAGACTGGTTGGATCGGCTAAGGACGGCACGGCCACGCCGGCGATGTCGATCGCGGGCGAGTCGGCTTCGGCATGGCGGAGCTCTGCGCCGAGTTGCGCGGCGAGTTCGCTGAGTCGCATGTCGTCAACTATAGAGCGAAGACTCGCCCGGGGGCCGCGTCTTCCAGCGGCGGTGCACCCATAGCCACTGCTCCGGAAAGCGGCGGATCCATTCCTCGATGGCGGTGGTGCAGATCTGCGTGTTGGTCACGATGTCCTGCTCGTCATTGCCGGAGCAGACGAGCTCGAGGCGATTGCCAAATTCGAGCACGTACTTCTTCTCCTCTTCTCGCCAGGTGAGAAAGCCGGGCAGAACGGCCGCCCGGGTGCGCATCGCGACGCGCGCGAGACCGGAGGCGGTACAAGCCGGGGTGCCGAAGAAGTCCACGAAGACGCCTTGGGGCGGCGTCATGTTGGTATCCATCAGGATGCCGACCGTATCGCCCTTGCGCATCGCGCCCAGCAGGCCGCGTGCGAAGTCATCCTTGTGCAGCACCGTATTGCCGTGCATGCAGCGGATGCTGTTCACCAGGCGGTCCACAAGAGGATTATCCAGCCGGCGGATGACCATGCTCATGGGATAGCCCATCAGCGAATGGTAGAAGCTGGACAGTTCCCACTGGCCCAGATGGCCGGTCACCACCAGCACGCCGCGCCCTTCTTCACGGGCTGCAAGGTAGTGCTCCAGGCCCGCATAGCGAATGAAGCTTCGCGTACTCTCGCGGGTGTAGTGCGGCATCCGGCAGAACTCGGCCAGGTGAAAGCCCAGGTTGCGATAGAGCTCACGGAGAACGCGCCGGCGCCATGCTGCATCAGTCTGGGAATATTCACTCTGGGGATACGCAATCTGCAGATTGCGCTCGCCGGTGCGGCGCAGCCGACCGGTAAACGCGTAAGCAAACGCGCCGAAACCGGCGCCTAGCGCCCGTGCCCAGCTTCGCGGCAAAGCACCCATACCGCGCACAAGCACCAAGACAATGATGTACTCGAGCCTCTGACGCATCCTGAAGCAGCTATAGTAAATGCGCTCTGCTTACTGCTGTGTTCGCGCAAAGCAAAAGGCCCGCCACGAAAGCGGGCCTCAAGGAAAAGCAGCGAGGGAATGGTTAGTCCTGCGAGGAGTGGAAGTACTTTGCCACGGTGCGCACGAACGGCTTCGCTGATTCAGGCACGGCAACGTTGCCCTTGAGAATGGACTCGAAGGAATTATTGGCGCCGTTGTAAAAGGTGGTCGTGTCGTCAACGTTCTGCGAGACGTCATCCCCGGTGAGGTCGATGCCCGCGAAGAGACCCTTGGAACGTGAATAGGTCAAGAGCTCAGCATTGAGCTTCCAATCGGTTCCAGCCTGAGCGTTGCGACCCACTGGACCTGCAGAAGCCGCGGCGTCGCCGCCCAGCTTGACCTTGTTCTTCAGCAGATCCTGGAAGCCCTTCTGGTTAACAGCAACCAGTACGAGGTCTGTCGCCTGCCCACCAATCTGGAAGCCAAAGCTTCCTCCGGCGATCCGGAAGAATACCGGCGCACTCCAGCCATGGCCCGTACGGCAGGAAGCAACGCCCTGGCCATACTGGCCACCAACAACGAATGCACCCTTTTTCATGCTGGGAACGACGGCAATGCAAGTCGCCTTCTTCGTGATTACATCGGGGATCGCCTTATCCGGGGTGGCCATAACCTCATTGATAACGCGCGTCGCCGCATCCAAGCGAGCGTCCAGGTCGGTTTTGCTTGAAGCGGCAGATGCGGTGAGCCCGGTGCCAATGAAACCAAGTCCCACAACGACAAGACCAGCAAGAAACTTTTTCATTCAACTCTTCTCCGATTCATTCGGACGATTAGGTCCGGTTTGCGATGAACGCCACCAGGACGGCTCAAAGTACTGGCCGCGCTGGACTTTCGTCAATCTACGTTGTGATGAGATGCAAACCGCGCCCTCTGGAAGGGCGCGCATGCAGGGAAAAATTGGCGAGAGGGCTGCGAAAAGCCAAAAAGATGGGTGCGAATGGCGTCTCCGCCCTTTCGCACCCCGTTTCCCCAGATCTGCGTTGTTCTAGTAACCATCTGACACGAACTAAGGTACTCACGTCAAATCCGAGGTGACTATTCATTGTTACCGAAGTTGCAGTCATAGCTTCGGCAGAACGATCCCCTGCTGTTTCTGATATTTACCCCGGCGGTCGGCATAGCTGATCTCGCACACCTGGTCGGACTGGAAGAAAAGGATCTGGCAGAGCCCCTCATTGGCGTAGATTTTCGCGGGCAGCGGGGTGGTATTCGAAATTTCGAGCGTGACAAAGCCTTCCCATTCCGGCTCAAACGGGGTGACGTTCACGATGATGCCACAACGGGCATAGGTGGATTTTCCGACGCAGATGGTGAGAACGTCCCGGGGAATCTTGAAGTACTCGACTGATCTGGCGAGGGCGAAGGAATTGGGCGGAACGATCACCGATTCAGCCTGGACGGTAACGAATGAGCGTTCGTCGAACTTCTTCGGGTCGATGATCGCGCTGTTGACGTTGGTAAAAATCTTGAACTCGTCGGAGACCCGCAAGTCGTATCCGTAGGAGGAGAGTCCGTAGGAGATCACCCCTTCCCGCACCTGTTTTTCGCTGAAGGGGGCGATCATGCCGTCCTGTAAGGCCCGCTCCCTGATCCATGTGTCGCTCTTGATTGCCATCCTGCTCCTTGCCCCACCGGGCGCCGACAGCCGGGTACCGCTTCCACGGCTGCTGTAAGTATGCAACGGAACCTCGCGCAGCCTTTTCAACGAGAAAAGCTGCACTCACCGCTGCCCGGCCGATCCACGAATCGTGGAAACGGTATAAAGTACAGAGCAATCGAGGTTTCGCGGCATTTTATTCTTCGAATCTGCATCTTAATAGGGCACTATCGAAGAAGACAATGCTCGGAAGGTCTCGTTTGCAGCGGGCCGACCGGCATCAACGCGGAACGAATGCTCTGGAGAATGCCTTGATCAAGCAGGACATCGTGCACCGGGTAATTGAACGGACCGGCCTCCCCCGGAATAAGGCGGAGGCGGCGGTTGACACTATCTTTGAAAGCCTGAAGAAGGCGTTGGCGGCTGGGGAACGCATCGAGTTGCGGGGCTTCGGCGTGTTCAACGTCCGGCCGCGCAAGACGGGCATCGGCCGCAATCCGCGCACCGGCGCGGAGGTGACAATCACTCCGGGCAAGGCGGTTCGCTTCAAGCCAGGGAAAGAACTGCATTTGATTGATTAAAACGGCAGGACAGATAAGGCAAAGCTGCCCGCGTGCCCAGTCTTCGACTGAGGTATTTTTTAGTCTGCTTCGAAGGCTCGCACCTGCGCGGTTCCTGTGGACTCTTCATTGCTTTCTTCCCATCCGCATCCGAGCGGCTCGCGCCGGGAGATGCGAAGAGAACTTCTCTATACTCGACACAATGGTTGAACGCAGCATAGTCATTGACGCGTCCGCTTAAGCGGTTTCTGCGCAGCGGTCACACTCCCCACAATCGACAGCAAAAAATACCAGGAACTCCTTATGCGAATCCTCAGCCTGCGGCTCATCGTGGCTCTTGTGCTCGGTGTCACGCTGGTGTCTTTCGCTTCGTCCTGGTATCAGGTGCAGGAGGAAAAGGAGACGCTGCGCCTCGATCTGCGGCGTAAGGCGGAAACCTTCAGTGAGAGCCTGGCGGGCACGGCCGAATACTATCTTCAGTCCGGAGACGTAGCCGGACTTGCGAAGACGATTCAACGCATTGGCCACCGGGACCATCTCGCAGACATCGGGGTCTACGACACCACGTTTTATCCCTTGATTCAGACCTCGGAGCTGCGTTCGCTGGTCGCGAGCGCTCCGGGCGTCTTCACCAGTGCGCTCACGCAAAACCGCGCGCAGACCGCAAATGTGCGGGTGCATCTCAGGCGGCTGTACCTCTTCATCGTGCCGTTGCATGCCATCAACGGAAGCGTCGCCGGGGGGCTGGTCGTCGCCTACGATACCGGGTACATACGCTCGGTCATCTTCGATGTTTGGAGCCGCGCCTTTGTTCACATCGCCGGGCAGGTGCTGGTGATCGTCGCCATCACGTTGCTGATCGTCCGGTGGAGCCTGGCCGGGCCTATCGCGAAGGCGGCAGAATGGCTTAAGACGCTCCGGACGGAGCGGCGGTCCGGCCAGCCGCAGCCGCCCTTGAAGGATCTGGATTTTCTTCAGCCGCTCGCGCAGGAGGTTCTGCCACTGGCTGAGAGTGCGCGCAGGGCACACGCTGCGGCCGAAGTGGAAGCGCGGCTCCGAAACAGCAGAGAGTCCACCTGGACCGCTGATCGGCTGGCGGATCACGTTCGTACGAAACTCGGCGGCAACGGCTTGTTCGTCGTCTCCAATCGCGAGCCGTACATCCACACCCGGCACAATGGCTCCATTGCGGTAAGCGTACCGGCCAGCGGGCTCGTCAGTGCGATTGAACCCGTGCTATGCGCTTGCCGCGGCACGTGGATCGCGCAGGGCAGCGGTAATGCAGACAAGGAAACAGTCGACGCGAATGACCGCCTTCAAGTTCCGCCGGACGATCATAGGTACACGCTGCGGCGCGTCTGGATGGATGAAGAGGAAGAGAACGGATTCTATTACGGCTTTTCGAACGAGGGCCTATGGCCTCTCTGTCACATGGCCCATGTACGTCCGGTTTTTCGGGTGTCTGATTGGGAGTTCTACCAGAAGATCAACGCCCGCTTCGCCGATGCCCTGGTAGAAGAAATGGCCAACGAAAGTAGCCCGGTTGTTCTAATCCAGGACTACCACTTCGCCCTGCTTCCGCGCATGATCAAAGAACGCGCGCCTCACGCCAAAGTCGCGATTTTCTGGCACATACCATGGCCCAACCCGGAAGCCTTCAGCATCTGTCCCTGGCAACAAACGCTTCTCGACGGCCTGCTTGGCGCCGACCTCATCGGATTTCATATTCAGGCCCATTGCAACAACTTCATGAGCACCGTCGACCGAGTGCTGGAAGCTCGCGTTGACTGGGACCACTTTTCCGTGAAGCGTAAGGGCCACTGGTCTGCTGTGCGGCCATTTCCCATCAGCGTAGACCTAGTGCAGGATGAGCAGGATGGCAAATCAATCTCCACCACGGAAGAGCGAGAAAAGCTCCTGGCTGAATTGGGCGTCGAAGGGCCGTTCCTCGGCGTTGGCGTCGACCGCCTGGACTATACCAAGGGCATCATCGAGCGGTTTCTCGCCGTGGAGTCATTTCTGGAGAGACACCCGCGATATCAGGGAAAATTCACTTTCGTGCAGATTGGTGCTCCGAGCCGCAGCCACATACCCCAATACGCCGAGTTCCAGAGGGCGGTGGAGCGGGAGGCTCATCGCATCAATGAACGATTTGGGCGTGGCAGGCAGATGCCGATCGTTTTGCTTAGCCGCCACCACACCCATGATGAGGTGCAGCGATATTATCGTGCCGCCCACGTTTGCATGGTGACCTCTCTTCACGACGGAATGAATCTGGTTTCAAAGGAATTCGTCGCTTCAAGAGAGGATGAACGCGGCGTTCTGATTCTGAGCCGGTTTACCGGCGCTGCTCGCTACCTGCAGGATGCCCTGATCGTGAATCCCTACGATGTGGAAGGCACCGGTGACGCCATTGCCCGCAGCCTGGAAATGAATCCCGCGGAAGTGCAGGACCGGATGCACCGCATGCGAAAAGCCACGATGGAACGCAATATCTATTGGTGGGCGGGGAGCTTAATCGGCGATCTCTGCGACCTTCGGCTAAGCAGGAACTGATAAGGTGGCGCGTTGCTCGGGCCTGATCACATCAGACTGATCGCGTCCATATCGAATACAAGTCCGCTCCGCGGAATGCCTGCCTTCTCTGCGTAGTCCCGTGCTGACCGCAGCGCACGGGAGAGCGCTTCGCGGCGCTCTGCCTTCAGTAACAGGTGAAAGCGATACGTGCGTTTGATCTTCGCGATGGGCGCCGCGGCGGGTCCGAGCACGCGAATGCCCGGCAGCTCCGCCGACTGAAACCATTTGCCGAGCGCCGCGGCCCATCCTGCCGCCTCTTCCATGCGCTGGCTGCGCACCAGGATATTCGCGATGACGCCATACGGCGGGTAATGCAGGAATCGGCGATATTTCAACTCTTTGGCGGTAAAGCCCCGATAGTCATGTGCCTGCGCGCACTGAATCGAGTAATGATCCGGGTGGTAGCTCTGCACGACGACACGGCCGGGCGACTCTCCTCTGCCGGCACGCCCGGAGACCTGGGTAAGCAACTGAAAGACGCGCTCCGCCGCCCGAAAATCTGGCAGGTTCAGTGCATAATCGGCGCCCACCACCCCGACCAGCGTGACGCCATGGATGTCGTGGCCCTTGGCGATCATCTGCGTGCCGACCAGCAGATTGATCTCGCCCGCGTGCAGCCGCATGAGCAACCGTTCCATATCGTGCCGGCTGCGTACGGTGTCGCGGTCCATGCGGCCGATGCGCGCGTGCGGGAAGATCTCCTGCAGACGCTGCTCGCCCTGCTGCGATCCCGCGCCGAGAAAGTAGAGATGCTCGCTGCCGCACTTGGGGCAGAGCTTCGGCACGGTGCGGCGGAAGCCGCAGTAGTGGCACTCCATCCGTTGGCCGGCGCGGGCGTGCGCATCTGCCGAGGAGATCGAACGCTCACGCGTGATTGCGTTGACACAATCCTCGCAGTAGAGCTCGCTATCCGAAGGGGGCACAGGCTCTTGAAAGGCCGGGTGCCGGTGATGGGTCAAGGCGACAGCACAGTTCTCGCACTCCAGCCGCTCGCCACAGGCACGGCACATGACGACAAAAGAATAGCCGCGCCGGTTCAGCAGGATGATCGCCTGCTCACCGCGCGCCAGTGTGGCCTCTGTTTCTGCAATCAGGCGGCGGGAAAAGAGCTGCTCCTGCCCGGTCTCCTGAAATTCCTGGCGCATGTCGATCAGCTCGACTTCCGGCAGCGGACGGTGGTTTACGCGATCCGGCATCTCGATCAGGCCATAGCGGCCACGCTCGGCGTTGTGCCAGGTCTCGAGCGACGGCGTGGCGGAGCCGAGGATCACTGGCGCCTCCGCGAGCTTGGCACGCATCACGGCAACATCGCGGGCGTGATAGCGCGGATTCTCCTCCTGCTTGTAGGAGGAATCGTGCTCCTCGTCCACGATGATGAGGCCCAGGCGCTCCACGGGCGCGAAGATGGCGGAGCGCGTGCCGACCACGATACGAGCCTCGCCGCGGCGGATGCGATGCCATTGTTCAGCGCGCTCTTCCGGCGTCAGAGCGGAGTGGAGCATCGCTACTTGGTCACCGAAGGCAAAGTGGAGCTGTGCCGCCGTCGCGGGCGTCAGCCCGATCTCCGGCACCAGCAGGATGGCAGAACGATCGAGATCGAGAGCGCGCTGCATCGCCGCCATGTATACAGCGGTCTTGCCCGAGCCGGTGATGCCGTAGAGCAGGTTGGCGCGAAATCCTCCCGCAGCAAGCTGCTGCGCAATCGCATCCAGTGCCTGCTGCTGTTGCGTATTCAGCGCGAACGACTGCGCCTTCAACCCGCTGAGATGAAAGGCCAACGGCCGTTCCTCGATGCGGATAAGCTCGCGCCGGACCAGGGTGTCCAGTGTCGTGGCGGGAACAGGCAGCGCTCGCAACACGGCCACCGGTAGCGTGCCGCCGGCCCCTGCAAGCGCAGCCAGGATGGTCTGCTGGTTTTCGTTCAGCTTGGGCAGGCGCGCGACATCCACGAGTATGGCGTATCGCTCCAGGCGGCGCGCATCCCGAGGCGCAGCCAGAGTCTCCCGGGCGATCCACTTCTTGCGTGCCATGCCGTCGATCAGTTCGCGTGTCGCGCCGGTGGCGCGGGTCAGCGCGGCACGCTTTACGGCTTCTCCGTTCAGCAGATAATTCAGGACCGCGTACTCCGCGGTCTGCTCCTCGGGCGTGCGGCGTGTGCGGCGCGTGCTGCCCTGCTCGGCGCCTTGCTGCAGCGCACGCTTCCCTGTTTCGGTGATGCGATAGAGGACCTGCCTGCGGACTTCGGCGACAAGCGGCAGCATGGTGCGCAGCACCTCGCCGAGCGGCGCGAGATAGTACTGGCTGATCCAGCGTGCGAGCTCGAGCAGTTGTGGCGAGATGATCGCTTCTTGATCGAGAATCCGCTCGACGGCCTTTGCTTCGACGGGCGGCGGATCGTCGTGCAGACGAGTCACAACGCCGATCAGCTTTTCATTGCGGAACGGAACGATGACGCGGCCGCCGAGCGGCGGCGGATGCTCGGCGTCGATGCGATAGGTGAAGTGCGCATCCAGCGGGACTGGTACAGCGACATCGCAGAAGGCGGCCATCTGTGGCGAGGGTATCAAGACTGACGGTGAAAATTGTGTGACCGCATCTCCCCGCTCCCGTCCGCTGCATCCGTTTCGTACCTGCGGCATCAGATTGGCAGGTTGAGGAGACAACGAATATGGCGGCAGAGAAGAAAGTTGCGTTTATTACTGGCGGAAACCGCGGGATAGGTCTTGAAACCGCCCGCCAGTTGGGAAAGCAGGGCGTAAAGGTTGTGATTGGATCGCGCGACCTGGAAAAGGGCAAAGCTGCAGCAGAAAAGCTGCGCGCGGAAGGCGCTGATGTTGAGGCGATTCGCTTTGACATCACCAAACCCGCCGATTATCGGGAAGCCTACAGCTACTTCGACAAGAACTTCGGCCGGCTCGACATCCTCATCAACAATGCCGGCATTTCCAAGGAGCCGTTTGGCTCGCCAAACAATGCAAGCTCGGTAAGCAAGGAAGTTCTGCGCGAGACATTCGACACAAACTTCTTCGGAACCATCGAGCTGACGCAGGCGCTGCTGCCCCTTATCAAGAAGGCTCCGGAAGGCCGCATCGTGAACCTCTCCAGCATCCTTGGTTCGCTCGCGCTGCACGCTGACCCGAAATCGCCCATCTACGACTTCAAGGTCCTTGCGTATGACGCATCGAAGGCGGCATTGAATGCCTTCACCGTGCACCTGGCACACGAGCTGCGCAATACGAAAATCAAAGTCAACTCCGCGCATCCTGGCTGGGTGAAAACAGATATGGGCACCGATGCCGCTCCAATGGAAATTCCGGATGGAGCAAAGACGAGCGTGCAGCTTGCACTGCTGCCTGCCGACGGCCCAACGGGCGGATATATCCACATGGGCGAACCGCTGCCCTGGTAACTGCGGGTCAGGCTACGGAGATCGCGATGGCGCCTTGAGTCCCAGGGCAGCCATCGCCATCTGCAGATCCTTCCAGGCTTCTTTCTTCTGCGTGGGATCGCGCAGCAGAAACGCCGGATGATAAGTGACGACGGTCTGGATGCCGCGATAATCGTGGATGCGGCCGCGCATGGCGCCGATGGAGCCGCGCATGCCGAGCAGATACGTCGCCGCAGTGGCGCCCAGCGCCACCAGGACGCGCGGGCGAACGATTTCAATCTGCCGCTCCAGGAACGGCAGGCAGGTGCGTGCTTCGTCCGGCTCGGGCTTGCGGTTCTGTGGCGGGCGGCATTTGACGATGTTCGCGATGTAGACCTGCTCGCGTTTTAGGCCCATGGCGGCAATCATATTGTTCAGCAACTGCCCGGCACGCCCGACGAAAGGCTCGCCCTGCATATCTTCGTCCGCGCCCGGCCCTTCGCCGACGAACATCAAATGCGCATTCGCATCGCCGACCCCAAAGACCAGCTTGTTTCTACCCTGCGCCAGTTGACAGCGCTGGCAATCGCCGATGAGGTCGCGGAGTGCCTCCAATGCGGCGGGACGCTGTTCTGCAGACAGAACGGGTCCGAACGAAACCAGTGGCGGGACGGGCTGATCGCTGACGGTGATGCGGCGTGGAATGATGTTCTCCTCGATTGCAGGGATGGTAGTGGACGGGGCGGCAGCCAGGGCTGGTCTTGATTCAGGAACACGCGCGGCGCGCAGGGCGGGCTCTGGCGCCGGTTCTTCCGATGCCAGAGCACCGACGTCGCCGTCGGGAACGGCACGCCGGTAGAAATCATAGATGCCAAGCTCGCGATAGAACTCAAGACGCGCAGCAAGTTCCTGAAGCACAGGCGTCATCGCGGATGCGATCCGGCGCCGGCCGGTGAGGTCTCATCCAGAATCGAAGCGGGACGCCGCAGCGCGCGCACCTCGTCGAGGATGCGATCGGCCAGATCGCGCTTGGACATCTCAGGCAGTTCGATTGCCGTATGGCGGGTTAGAAAGGTGGCCGCGTTGCGGTCGGAGTCGAAGCCCACGCCGGGACGGCCGACGTCATTCAGCACCAGCGCATCGGCACCTTTTCGTAGCAGCTTGTCACGGCCGTGTTGCAGGTGGTCTTCGGTTTCCGCGGCGAAGCCGATGACCAGCGTGCCAGCGCGTCGAGTGGCGGCGACTTCGGCGAGGATATCGGCGGTCGGCTCGAGCTCCAGCTGGATGGCTTCGCGCCGCTTGATCTTCTGGGCGGCCGGAGCTTTGGGACGATAGTCGGAAACCGCGGCGGCTTTGATGACGATTGTCGACTCAGCGAGACGGCTCAGGACGGCGGCGCGCATCTCTTCCGAGCTGGTCACCTGAACGAACTCGACGCCGACTGGCGGGATGAGCGGCGTGATGCCGGAGATCAGCATGACGCGTGCACCACGCGCCGCGGCGGCTTCGGCCAGCGCATAGCCCATCTTGCCGCTGGAACGATTTCCCAGATAGCGAACGGGGTCGATGGCCTCGCGCGTGCCACCGGCGGTCAGCAGAATGGTTTCCCCGGCAAGGTCGCGCTTCGGCGGGTTGATGCGCCGATCCAATTGTTCAAGTACTACTTGAACAATTATCTCGATATCGGCCAGGCGTCCAGGCCCGACCATGCCGCAGGCCAAATCGCCCACGCCAGGCGGCACGATCTGAACATTCCGGCCTGCCAGAACACGGAGATTGGCCTGCGTTGCGGGATGCGCCCACATCTCACTGTTCATCGCGGGCGCGACAACGACCGGCGCAGGCGTTGCGAGGTAAAGCGTAGTTAGGAAATCGTTGGCGAGGCCATGGGCAAAGCGGGCCAGCAAGTCCGCCGTAGCCGGTGCGACGACAAGAAGATCTGTGGATTGCGCGACGGCGATGTGCTCGATCGCTGAGTCTACGTTTGGTTCGGACTGCTCCGTGCCCCAGAGGCCGGTGATGACTTTATGGCCCGTGAGCGCGGCAAACGTGAGCGGCTGGATGAAGCGCGTCGCCGACTCCGTCATGACCACGTGGACGTCCAGCGCTTTCGCCTGCAGCGCACGTACAAGTTCCGCAGCCTTGTAGGCAGCGACTCCGCCGGAGACCCCGACTGTGACCTTCATAGAGGTCGATTTTACCCCGGCGCCGACCGCGGAATCCCGCTAACGCGCGAAGGTATTCGCCGGAGGCTCGCTCACTGCTGACTTTGCCTTGTCCTGATAGCCGACGAGCCCTGCATCCAGCTCGTCCTGGGCTACCCGGCAGGCCTTGGCGGAGTGAGTGCTGACCAGGGGCTGCGATCCGCTCTGCAACTGGCGGGCACGGCGAGCGGCCACCAGAACGTATCGGTAATTGCTATCGAATCCTTGCTTGATATCCATAATGTGACCTCCTCGAGCTTTGTTGCTTCCCGTTCTCATAGATACGGTGTTGTCACCTGCACTCGCGAGCAGCAGCTTTTCTTAAGGGACAAGCTGCGTCAATACAACTCACAGGCCAAACAGCGTTTGTTCAACGGTTAGCGAGTGCGTGCCGGTTCCGTGACACCGAACGATGTCAGCACCGGAATCACGCGGTCCATCGCTTGACCGCGCCTGCAACGGCCTGCAATAGCCAGCAGACGATCCATATCCACTGCGGCGCGCGTCAGTTGGCCCCGATGAAACCTCTCGCTTGCAACGATGGCCTCCAGCTCTTCGACGGCATGGTTGAGCCTATCGTTGACGAGAATATAGTCATATTCGTCGTAGTTCTCAATCTCTATGCGCGCTTTGGCGAGGCGGCGCCGGATGATCTCCTCCGAGATGCTGCCCTCAGCCCTGCTGCGTTGGCGTAGACGGTCCGCCAACTCCGCTGGATTAGGCGGCATAACGAAGATGCCGACTGACTCTGGCATTTGGCTACGTACCTGCGCGGCGCCCTGCACGTCGATGTCGAGCAGCAGATCGTTGCCGTGCTGGATGGCATCGCTGAGCGAATGGCGCGCCGTGCCGTAGAGGTTTCCGAAGACATCGGCAGACTCCAGGAACTCGCCGTTCTCCCGCATTCGCTCGAAACTAGCGCGGTCGACGTAGTGATACTCCCGCCCCTGCTGCTCGGAGCCACGAGGCTCGCGCGTGGTATAGCTGACGGAGAAATCGAGCCCGCTGACATCGGACCGCAACTGTTTGACGAGGGTCGATTTTCCTGACCCGGAGGGAGCGGAAATGATGAAGAGGATGCCTGCCAAGCGCGCTCCCGTTACCTTGCCCTTCGATATGGCGTGGGGGGAAGGATTGATACGGCGGAATTCGCGACCGCCGGATATTGTCGTGGAACCATCACGGCCGGATATACCGGCGCGTAGAAAACCGCCGCCGCCGGCCGAATGCACGCCCAGATAAGCGCGATGACCCAGCCGATGAATGTCCAGCCAAAGAACAGATTGACGAGGAAGATCGCCGCCGTGTTCGGGTGATGGCGAAGCTTCGCGACGAGAGTGGGCAGAAAGAGCAGAGCGAGGCTGAAGGCCAGACCGGTCAGTGTTCCGAAAACGGCAACGAGGCTCAGCATCTCCTGCTCCGCATATGAGTTTGATTCTCGCATGAGCCGTGCCGAAGACCAACGGGGAACCTGGTCTGCTCTACGGCTTTGGTGGGAGAAACTCGCGTCATTCCAGATTCTGGACCTGCTCCCGGGCCTTCTCGATCTCCGACTTCAAGCTAAGGCCGATCTCCGTCACCTGCGTGCCGGCACCGGCGATCCCGGCGGTCTTCGATAGCAGCGTATTTGCTTCGCGGTTCATCTCCTGCAGCAGGAAATCGAGCTTTTTACCTGCTTCGCCACCAGCATCGAGCATCTGGCGGAAGTGCTCGACGTGCGCACGCAGCCGTGCGAGCTCCTCGCTGACATCGCTCCGGTCCGCCAGCAGCGCCGCTTCCTGCAGCAACCGCTCGCGATCAGCAACGCCTCCCAGCAAGGCCGAGATCCGAGCGCTGGTGCGCTCAAAGTGGGCGGCCTGCATGGGGCCGTGCAGCTCCGTGACGCGATCTACGGAAGCAGCGATGCGATCGAAGATGGCGCGGAGATCCGCAGCAAGCGCCGCGCCTTCCTGAGCCCGCATCGCCTGCAGCGCGGAGACCGCTTCAGGCAAGGCAGCCAGCACGGAGGTCTCAATCTGCTCCATCTCGGCGGTACGCACATCGGCGCTGCCGTTGCCGCCTCCGCCTTGCGCATTGCTGCGAAAGACGCCGGGAAGCTGCAGAATGGTCTGCAGGCTGGGCGTCTCACGCAGGCGATGCTCGGCGGCCGCCGTGCGGAAGGCAGCGATGTAGCTGGCCACCAGGCCGTGATCCATCTCCACCTGCTGCTGCGAAGTGCGCTCGATGGTGAGTGTCACTTCGAGATGCCCGCGTGAGATTACCGACTTGAGCTCACGCCGCAACTGCATCTCGAGCGCCTCTGATCCCGCAGGCATGCGCATATGCAGATCCAGAAAGCGGTGATTCACCGCCTTCAGAACGAGTGTCCAGCCCATCGATTCGCCCAGGCGCTCGCGGTGGCGGGCGAAACCGGTCATCGAGTAGAGCGGTGGGGCGCTGGCGGGCTGAGAGGGTGCTTGCTTGCTCAAATCCTGACTCCTGCCGCGATTGTAGGCTCAGCTGCTGCATCAGCGTCGTCGGCAAACTGCAATTGATACAGCCGCTGATACATGGGCGAAGTGTGCAGCAGCTCTTCATGCGGACCGACCGCCGTGATCTGCCCGGCTTCCACGACCGCAATGCGGGTGGCCCGGCGCACGGTCGAGAGCCGGTGCGCGATTACGAAGACCGTGCGGCCCAGCATAAGGTTCGAAAGCGCGGCCTGCACCAGCGATTCGCTTTCGGTGTCGAGCGATGAGGTCGCTTCGTCGAGAATGAGGATGGGAGCGTTCTTGAGCAGCGCGCGGGCAATGGCGAGGCGCTGGCGCTCTCCGCCGGAGAGACGAAAGCCCTTTTCGCCGATCACGGTGTCGTACCCGTCCGGCATCGCGGAGATGAAGTCGTGCGCCAGTGCGACGCGCGCAGCCTCCTGCACCTTTTCAAGCGAGACATCCGGCTGTCCGTAGGCGATGTTATTGCGCACCGTGTCGTTGAACAGGATCGTTTCCTGCGTAACGTTGCCAATCAGCCTGCGGAGCGAGTCGATCTTGAGGTCACGCACGTCCTGACCATCCACCAGCAGCCGGCCGCCCGTAACATCGAAGAAGCGCGGAATGAGGTTCACCAGACTCGTTTTGCCCGCGCCGCTGGGACCGACGAAAGCCATCAGTTCGCCACGTGGAACGACCAGGTTGACACCCGACAGAACTTCTTTTTCCCCCTCCTCCGATGCGTAGGAGAAGCGTACGTTGTCAAAACGGATCTCGTTGCGGAATGCCTTCACAGCCTTCGCGTGCGGCCGGTCGCGCACGGTGTCCTGCTCATCCATGAATTCGAATATGTTGCCCGACGCGCCCAGCGCCTGTTGGAAGCTGTTGTAAAAGAGCGCGAACTTGCGCACCGGGTCGTAGAGCTTGAAGACGGCCACGATGAAAACGAAGAAGGCGCTCTCGGTGAGCGCTCCGTCGCGGATCTCCACGCGGCCCACCAGCAGCAGCAGCGCGATCGCGACGGAACCGATGATGTCCATCAAGCGGCGAGCTGATGGCCTGCGCGCGCACGGAGCGCAGGTTGGCGTGGAAGAGGCGGCGCGCCGCTTCCTTGAAGCGGGTCAGCTCCCAGAATTCCATCGTGAAGGCCTTCACGATGCGATTGCCGGTGATGGTCTCGTGCAGGATGTTCTGGATCTCGGCCAGCTTGTCCTGCCCATGGCGGGTGGTGTGGCGAACGCTACGCCCCACACGGCGTGCGGAGCTGATCACCACAGGAATGAAGATGACCAGCACCCAGGCCAGCTTGCCGCCCACGATGACAACAACGCATGCCGTAAAGATCAGGGTGAAGAACTGCTGCAGGAATTCCGACAGCACCGACGACATCGCGTATTGGACGCGCTCGATGTCATTGATGATGGTGGACAGGATGGTGCCGGTCGCGTGCCTCTGGAAGAACTGCACGGAGCGACGCAGGATGGCCTGGTACAGGTCGTCCCGCATGTCCATGATCATGCCGAAGCCCGCATAGTTAATCAGATAGGTGCCGGCGTAGTCGCAGATCCCCTTCAACACCGTGGAGACGATCAGTGCGAAGGCGACGATGTTCCAGGGATTGTGGAAATGCGAGGGAACAAGCTGCTGCAAACTAAAGTGAAAACGGCCGCTGAAGAGGCTGAGGTCGTGCTCTGGCGACTGCGGATTGAGGACCGTCTTGAGGATCGGCCCGACGAGCAGGACGCGGAAGGCATCCAGAAGGCCGACCGCCGCCAGCAGCACGACCGCTGCAAGTCCCTGGAAGGCATAGCGGCGCACATAGAACAGCAGTCGTCCAATACGTCGAAACCCGCTCACCGGTGCAACTCCGAAGCTAAGACCCATGAAGCTTCAGACGGACTACACCGCGCCGGTTGTTGCGGATCCATGCGGCTATTGTAACGAGATGAACCAAGCACTGCCCGGTCAGTGCGGCATGTCCCGGTGCGTGCTCTTGACCCGGTAGCCGGTCCTGGCCAGCCGCTTGCGAATCTCTTCGGCGATCATGACGGAGCGATGCTGGCCCCCGGTGCAGCCAAATCCTACGGTGAGATAGCTCTTCCCTTCCTGGATGTAGTGCGGCAGCAGGAATAGAAGCAGCTCGGTCGTTTTGTCCAGGAACTCCTCGGTCTGCGGGAACTGCCGGATGTATCGCGCGACCTTGGGGTGCTTGCCGGTCAGCGGGCGGAATTCAGGAATGAAGTGCGGGTTGGGCAGAAAACGCACATCGAAAACCAGGTCCGCCTCGAGCGGGACGCCATTCCGGTAGCCAAAGCTTACGAAAGAGACCATCAGGTTCTGGGCTGAGGTCTGGCTGCCGCGCTCGAACTTGCTCAGGATGAAAGCGCGCAGCTCGTGCACGTTGTGCTGCGAGGTATCCACCGTTTCGTCGGCGACCTTGCGGATGGGGTCAAGCAGGCGCCGCTCGGCATGGATCGCTTTGACGACCGTCTCGGTCCGGCCCAACGGGTGCGGGCGGCGCGTTTCTGAAAAACGACGCAGCAACACGGCGTCGGAGGCTTCTAAAAAAAATACCTGCAGCGGCAGCACCTTGCGCAGCTTGCTCAGCAGCGCAGGAAATTTATCCAGGCGCTGTCCCTCGCGCACATCGACAACCAGAGCCGCGCGCTGAATCTCCGCAGACTGACGCACAAGATCGGCAAATGCCGGAAGCAGGTCCAGCGGCAGATTGTCGACGGAATAGTAGCCGAGGTCTTCAAATGCCTTGAGGGCTGACGCCTTGCCCGAGCCGGAAAGTCCGGTGATGATGACGAGCTCGCGCGGCAGACCGTCGTGCGGCGCGTGCGTGCTGTCGTGTTTCGGAATCCGAGTCAGACGCGGGCTCACGGGGGGTGCGTCTTTGCGCGGCATGGCCACATGCTAAAGCATTTCTTTTGCCGTTACGCCTCACATTGCGATCGTTTTGCCGAATTCCATCCGAAATGTGGTGCGGGCGCCTATCCAGGGCGCCCGCTTGCGAATCTCCGCATGTTTGAGGTCAATATGGCAGCGCGATCAGCTCCATGACGCCGTCGCGACGCCGGTGCAGCACCTGCAGATCGCCGCCGGGATCACGAAAGACGAATACGTCCTTGTCGCGCAGCTCGGATTCTTTGACTGCCTCGTCCAGACTCATGGAACTCTCGGCCACACAATCATCGCAGTAGACGACATGCGGCTCCGCAATCGCAGTGCCATGCGACGGGCTATGCACTCTCACGGGCTCCGGCTTGCGGCTATTGCCGTTTCCGTTTGCCGGCCTCGACGTGGTCTTCGACGCCGGAAGAATTGGCTCCGCCACGTCCGGCAGTGCGGTCACCGAGATGCGGTTGTTGCGTGGACGCGAGAGCTCGGGTTCATGGGCGGTCTTGCCGTCCTTGGGCTCACGTGTGCGGGTGCGGAACTTGTCCTTATGCTTGATGGCCTGGATTTCGGCCTTGGCCAGCGCATCGCGCAACGCCGTCTCCATCACGGACGATTCGCACAAGCCGACAATCGTCTGAAACCGGGTTTGCACAGTGACTTCTGCAGTTTGCCGGTATTTTTCTTCAGTGAGAATGACGTGAGCACTGCAGCCTCTGCCCACTACCTTGCCGACTCGATCCAGGCCCTCTTCTGCCAGGCGACGGAGTGAAGGGGTAATCGCGGTCTGACGACCGGTGTACTCCACCTGCATAAGCAATCCTCCTAAGTAACAAGATGCAAATCCCGTGAAGGGAGATGATCCTACACCAGAGGACGCGGTGCATTCCCTAAGATCGCATGCGGCGCTGGTGCGTGCTCGGAATCCTCATGTCTTCGCGGTACTTAGCGACTGTTCGGCGGGTAACCTGTATGCCCTGAGATTGCAGCACACCGGCGATAAAGTCATCGGTCAGGGGCTTTTTGGGATCTTCTTCATCGATGAGCTTCTTCACCTTGCGCTTGAGCAGCATGAGCGGAGTGGAGGAACCTTCGGGGCCTCCAGCAGCCTCGGAAAAGAAGAAGCGCAGCTCAAAGACCCCCTGCGGCGTGTGCACGTATTTATTGGAAACCGCACGACTGACCGTGGAGGGATGGACGCCGATCTCCTCGGCAACGTCCTTGATCATCATGGGACGCAGCGCATCCACGCCGTTTTCCAGAAACTCCGGCTGACGGCGGACGATGGCCTCGCAGGTGCGCAGGATAGTGCTCTTTCGCTGTTCGATGTTACGAATCAACTGCAACGCGGAGCGGTAGCGTTCCTTTACGTACTCCTTGACTTCACGATCGGTGTTGGACTGCGCCAGCAGCCTGCGATAGCCCTGATTGAGCCTGAGCGCTGGGACGTCTTCCTCGTTCATCACGACCACGAATTCGTCGCCTCGTTTGGCGAATACCACATCGGGCTCGATGAGCCGCGCTTCGATGCGGTTATAGCGCTGGCCGGGACGCGGATCGAGCGCCCGGATCAGGTCTACGGCCTGTTGCACGTGCTCCTGCGGCTTCGAGACGGCCCGGGCGAGTGCGGTAAGGTCCCGCTTCTGCAGCAGGGGCAAACAATGGTCGACGATCTGCGCTGCCGTATGAAAGAGCGCGCGACGGATGACGACATCCGGCTCGTCCTCGATTGCACCGTCCGCTTCCCCGAAGATCAGGTCGAACTCGTGCTCCTGCTGACGGATCTGAAGAGCCAGGCACTCCCGCAAATCGTGCGCCGCGATACCGCTGGGATCGAGCGAGCGCACTACCTCCAGCGCTTCCGCCAGCAGAGCGCGTGCCGCCTCGTGGGCTTCGCTCGACTCCTGCTGCTGAATAAAACCGGTGAGCAGCTCCTCACTGGTTGAGGTCAGGTAGCCGTCCTCGTTCAGGTTGCCGACGATGTACTCGGCGGCCTCGCGCAGTGGAACGGCAATGTTGAGGGAGCCAAGCTGCCAGGCGAGATGGTCGGTGAGGGTGTCCGGCTGGGAGAGGAAGTTCTCGAAAGAGGGCTTGTCTGTGGCTTCGAAGCTGCCCGGGCTGCGAAAACCGGGATCCAGATAGTCCTGGAAGTAGGAGCCGAAGTCGATTTCCGCAAAAGGATCTTTTTCCTCTTTGGGCGTCTCGACGGCGGCCGCGGTCTCTTCCACCGGTCGCTCTCGCTCAGCCTGGCGTCCCTCCACGTCGTCGAGCAGGGGAACGGTCTCCTCAATCTCTTCGAGGACCGGGTTCTCCGCCATCTCCGACTGGATCATCTCCTTCAGCTCAAGCTTATTCAGCGCCAGCACGCTGACCATCTGCATAAGGCCAGGGGTCAGTATCTGGCGTTGAGCCACTTTCAGGCTCAGCTTGGGTTGGAGAAGCGCCATGGTCACCTGCTACTTTGGTTGCTGAATTGCTTACAGCTTACAAGGCTGTGCAGCCGGATGCATCCATTCCTTTTGACCGTACGCATCGGCGGTAATGGCCCGGAAGCGGGGGGCGAAGTAGGCTATTGCCTAATTGAGTGAAAAGCCTTCGCCCAGGTAGACCCGGCGCACTTCGGGATCGCGGCCCAGCGCATCCGGGGTGCCGTCCCGGAATATCTTGCCATCGTTGATGATGTAGGCGCGATCCGTGACCGAAAGGGTCTCGCGGACGTTGTGATCCGTGATGAGAACGCCAATGCCGCTCGCCTTGAGGTCGAAGATGATCTCCTGCAGATCGAGCACCGCGATGGGGTCAATGCCGGAGAAAGGCTCGTCCAGTAGGATGAAGGAGGGCTGGATGCACAGGCAGCGGGCAATCTCGACGCGCCGCCGTTCCCCGCCGGAGAGCGCGTAGCCGCGTGTCTTGCGGATATGGCCCAGGTTCAACTGGTCGATCAATTTTTCAGCCCGGGCACGGCGCATCTCCCAGGAGATGGCCTGCGCCTCCAGCACTGCGAGGATGTTTTCCTCCACTGTTAGCTTGCGAAAGACCGAGGGCTCCTGCGGCAGGTAGCTGATACCGTAACGCCGCGCGCGCAGGTACATCGGCACGCGCGAGATGTCTTCGCCATCAACCAGTACGCGGCCCGAGTCCGGTGCGATCAGGCCAACGATGATGTAGAAGCTGGTGGTCTTGCCGGCGCCGTTGGGACCGAGCAGGCCAACGACCTCACCCTGGGTGATCTCAAGGTTGACGCCACGCACAACCTGGCGCCCCTTGTAGGACTTCGTGATCTCGTCGGTATGCAGCTTCTGCAACGTGCCTCGTCATGCCGGCGATCTCACGCTGCTATTTTGGGACCTGTGTGTCCGTCACAGCGCGGGCATTCCCGCCATCCACCTCGACGCTATCACCGCGATTGGTGAAAATCAAAGCTACTCCTGATACCGTTCCATGTTCCGGGTCGGCCATGTGCGCCGGCCGGCCGGCGTGGCCGTAGAGCACGAATTTCCCATCCGACGCGGTATAGACCAAGCGCTCTCCCTCACCCTTGCGCACCCCTTCGTCCACCTGCACCTTGCCTTCGGCAATCATGTGATCCAGCGAGCCGCGCGGGTTGGGGACACGTTGTTCCGCCGCGCCGGGAACGGCATTCTTCGTCATGAAAAGATCGGCGTGATCCGCGCGCAGCCGGCCATTGGCCTGCTGCGCCACCACGTTGCCCTGGAAGGTGGCGCGGCGCTCCGCAGCCGAGTATTGCAGTGAGTTCGCATCCACGCGGATCACCGCTTCGCTGCCCGTCGCCTTCGAGCCGGGATCAGCAAAAACGCCATGCACGCGACCCTCGCCATTCTTTTCCGGAGCAATGAGCGTCTGCTCCTGCCGGTCCAGAACGATGGTCGACGCGGCGACGGAATTCGCCGCCTGCCAGAGCCGCGCGTCCTGCACGCCGCCGTAGAGAATCGCCTCATCGCGGTCGTGATCGAAAAATACCTTTTCTGCGACGGCATGCACCGGGGCTTGCGCGCTGGCACCCTGGCGAAAAGTCACCTTGACATCGTGGTCCGCGGTGACGGCGCCGCTTAGTCGGTAGAAGTCAATCATCTGCGCCGTCATCTCGGCCTCTTCATCGTTCAGGCGCGGCGAGCCTTCCAGATGAATGATCTGCCGCGGCCCATCGAGCGTCGCGATGTCCGCGGTGGCCTGGCTCCGCCACGGCTTCTTGTCGGTCGCGCCTGGCTTGACCTGGACGATGGTCACATGACCCCGCTGTACGGCGCGCTCGATCAGGCTGGGCGGAATATCGTTCGGCCTCAGCTTCGCTTCCTTCTCCGGCTCCTGCGCAAATGCGATATCGAGCGTGTCGCCCGTGCTGGTCTGGCTCACGCCACTGGGATTGGTGTTGGTCAGGAAGGTATTTCCCTGCGCACGCAGAGTGTCCAGGGCGCGCCCCTCGCGCAGCGTCGCCTGGATCACATCGCCCTTCATCACGGTGTTTTGTGGAGGCGAGTCGGAGTAGATAGTGTGCTCCGTCAGCACCGCATTACCGGAGGCCATCAGCTTTTCCGCCTGCGCGTGCCCCTGCGGCGAAGTCACGAGGTCAATCACAACCGTCGATCCCCGGACTTCACGCGTGACGGAGCCGTGTGGATCGTTGACCGGCCCGATCTCCTGGTCCACGACCGTGACCGCACTGTGCATCTCCACGCGCTTGAGCTCTCCGTCCGGACCAAGCTGCAGAATGCCGGAGTTCGCATCTCCGTGGATGGAGTGCGGGCCTTCATTCGCGGAAAAGAGCAGGCCGCCATCGAGCGTTGCCCGTTGCGTGTTGCCATGCGCATCCATCACCACTTCCAGGGCCGAAGCGTGCAGCTCACGACCCTGGTCGGCCTGCATGTTGACACGGCCGTTGGCATCCGCTTTCTCGACCGTTCCATCCGGACGGAAGTAGACCAACGCCTGCTCCGCGGTGTTGTGCTCTCCGGCGTAGCGCGCGTCGGGCTTCAGTAAAGCGAGCTGTCGAGTGTCGCGGTTGAACTCGGCATGCTCCGCAACCAGCGCCAGCGGGCCTTTCGTGAGCTGCGCCGTGAAGTGGACATCCCGCTGCAGGATCAGCACGCCTTCATTCGCGTCGTAGGCGGCGCCGACGGCTGTCCCTTTTGCGTCGGCCACGGAAAATGCTACCGGAGCGTCAGTTCGCGCCTCGCCGGTCTTCTGATTGAAGACAAGACCGCTGGTTTCGGCATGCACGGTGCGATTCTGCGGGGCCGTCCCGCGTGTGCCGGCAGGCGCCTGCACATCGAGATGTACCGGCCCCAGAGCACGCGCCATGCCTTGCGCGGCGTCGTACTCAAACTCATCGCCGTAAACGTGGTCGTTGCGAGACCCGTCCTTGCCATAGAGCGTGATGCTGACGTTGTGCAGCGTTGCACGTCCATTGCCCTTGTACTGGATCACCTTGGAAGCGTGCAGCGTAAAGAGCGTGTGGCCGCCCTGGGACTTGGAATAGGTGAATCCGTTGGCATCCTGCTGGATGTTGACCCCGAGCCGTGCGGGAAGATCGCGGCCGAAGTGGCTGAGCCGGTAGCGCGTGAAGAGAAAGAAGCCGACGATGGCGGCGACCAACACCCCAGCCAGCACCAGGATCCAGGTGCGTAACCGCTCTATGGTGATCCTCATGCTTCGCTCATGTCTCCTGTGCTGTGTGCCTGCCACAAAAAAATGAAGGACCTGTAGCTCGTCAGATCGCTCACAAATCCACGGGTGAGCGACCGACGGAAGCGAAACCACTCGCGCCGCAAGCGCGAATGCCTGGACGGCAAGTCCAAGACTACAATCTTTGAGTGGCAGATCAACTCTACTTGAGCCTCTGGTTTCCGAACTTTCGCCTTGCCGCGCTGGGTCCGGCCGTTGTGGGCGTGCTGCGCCAGCTTTCCAGCCGCGGGGACTGCGTCCACGGTCACAGCGGCAACGGTCTATCCAATTTCATGGAACGAAGCGCCGGTCTACCAGCGCGTTTATGAGGAAGACGAAACCGGGGCCGGACAGCCGGAAGCCGCGGTCGCCGAGGCCATGGAGATCCTCCACGAGGACTGCGCTTATGAGTTTGAAGTGAAATGGGACCTCTGGGTGCCGGAGGCCGGTGGCGGGCTGGATACGAAATGGCGGCAGGAACCACGCGTCGTCCGCGTCACCGGCTTTGGACCGGAGTTCGATGAGGGTAGCTACGAGCAGAACGGCCAGATCCGCGTTGACTTCGGCTCGGACGCACCGTTTCTGCAGGAGGAAGTCGCGCTCGAGCCCGAAACAGCGGCTCGTGTACAGCAAAACGTTCAAAAGCTGGTAGACGTGACGCAGGCAATCCAGAAGAACCTGCCTGTTTCCAGCCGGCTGTTGTGGTCCGAGAGCGGCGAAAGCCTGGCCGAGAAGCTAATCGCGCGTCTCCAACGCCTGAATTGAGCGTCGACGAAGGCACTGCTCTACACTATGCCCATGCTCGATGAAGTCTCCTTTCGCAAACATGCCGATGCCGCACTCGACGCACTGAAGCGCAGCCTCATCGAGGCCGAGGAGGCGGGCGGCTTCGAAGCCGAGGAACAGAGCGGCGCTCTGAACGTGGTCTTCGACGAGCCGGCAGGCAAGTTCGTCATCACGCCGAACACTCCGGTGCGGCAGATCTGGATCTCCGCTCTCTCGACCTCATTCAAGCTGGACTGGTCCGAGCAGGCTGCAGCATTCGTGCTCCCAAAAACCGGTGAGACGCTGAAGCAGGTGGTGGGGCGCGTCATCAACCAGCATCTCGGCAATGAGGCAGGTGACGGCGGCGCAGTGTCGCTCGCGTAGCGCAGACATTCATGGAGACGCCGCGCCGCGCCACGCTGTCCGTTGCGATCATCACCCTCAACGAGGAAGTAAACCTTGCTCGCACGCTGGCCAGCGTCTCCTGGGCGGACGAGATCGTCGTGGTCGATTCCGGTTCGACCGACGGGACACGATCCATCGCTCATTCGTATGGAGCCCGCTTCATCACGGAGCGGTGGCGCGGCTTCGCAGCACAGAAAAATTACGCCCTGTCGCTCTGCACCTCCGAGTGGGTGCTGTCGCTGGATGCGGATGAGACCGTTTCCCCGGAGCTTGCGGCGTCCATTCAGACAGTGATCGCGACACCGTCAGCGCACATCGCTTATGCGCTGACGCGGCGAAATCTCTTTCTCGGCCGATGGATCCGCCATGGTGGCTACTATCCGGATAGGAAGCTGCGCCTTTTTCCGCGCGGCCAAGGCGCGTTTCGAGAGACGCCGGTGCATGAGACGGTGGACTTCGCAGGCAAGGCGGAAACATTGCGTGGCGACCTGCTGCATGATGCATATCCCACGCTGGCCAATTATCTCGATCACATGCAGCGCTATAGCGCACTGGGGGCAGAGATTGCGGTCGCGCGTGGCCGAGACGGGCGTGGTCTGCCCGGATTTCTGAATGGGGTGTTCTTCAATCCGCTGGCTACGTTCTTCTACAACTACGTGCTGCGTGCCGGCTTCCTGGACGGCCGGGAGGGCCTGCTGCTGCACCTCTACCACTCGGCGTACGTGAGCTGGAAGTACGCCAAAGCGTGGGAGCGGGCACGCAATTCACCGGCATAGCGTGCCGCTGGCAGTACTTGCGGGAGCAAGCGCTCTCCTGCACTCTTGTTGTCGAAAGCCCAAATGACTGTCTCGACCAACCCGCGTCCCAACCAGGAGGCGCGCTGGCCTGCCGTGCTCGCCCTTTTTGCGATTGTGGGCTTGCGCCTTGCGCTTCCCCGCTCGCTGGCACTCAGTCCAGCGTGGGTACCACTGGTAATAGTCACAGTGCTTGTTGTTCCTACCGTACTGGCGCGGCGGATGCAACGTCATCAGCTCAATCGCTGGCTGGGATTTGTCATTACCGTGGTCGTTACGCTGGATATGGTGTGGTCGCTCGCGCTGCTGTTGGAGGCGATCGTCGCCCATACCCTCCAGCCGGCGCAATTGCTTCTCTCCGCGGTGATCCTTTGGGCCAGCAACATTCTCATCTTTGCATCCTGGTATTGGCGTCTGGATGCCGGTGGACCGAATGCACGCGATCGACGCGCGGTGCATGGCGAGGGCTCATTTCTCTTCCCGCAGATGACTCTTGACGCATCGGACCCGGACTCGCCCGCCAACGGATGGTCGCCCGGATTCGTCGACTACCTTTTCCTCGCCTTCAATACCAGCACCGCTTTCTCGCCGACCGACGTTCCGGTGCTCTCGCGCTGGGCCAAGCTGCTGATGATGCTTCAGTCCTGTATTTCGCTGGCTACGATCGCATTGCTGGCGGGTCGCGCGGTGAACATTCTCTGACCGCCCGTCCGCCTGGTGGACGCTTGCTCTTGCTAGCCGCGATCTTCTAGGCTTGTGGGTTTCCCGAGCGTCTCTGTCCTGAAGGAGAATTTATGCCTGACCACGCAACCGCTGCGGCCCCATCCCGGCGCGAGCCCTCTGCTGCTGAGCGTGACTGGACGGAGAGCGTGCTGGAGCCGGCGCTCGAGAAAGCGCCGGAGCGGCCCATCGGCGCGCGTACCGGCGTCAATGTGGATGAAGAAGGCAACGCGCGCTTCACCACCATCTCCGGCTTGCCAATCGAGCGCCTTTACACGGAAGCCGACTTGCCGGAAAACTTCGCGCTGCCCATGCCGGGCGAGGCACCTTACACGCGCGGCATCCATCCTACCGGGTATCGCGGCAAGCTCTGGACCATGCGTCAGTTCTCCGGCTTTGCCACACCGGAGGAGACAAACCTCCGCTACAAATACCTGCTCGCGCAGGGCGGAGATGGCCTCTCGGTGGCCTTCGATCTTCCGACATTGATGGGATATGACTCCGACGATGCGGAGAGCGAAGGCGAGGTCGGAAAGTGCGGCGTCGCTATCGACTCGCTGGAGGATATGGAAATCCTGTTCTCCGGCATCAATCTTGAAAAGCGTCACCGTGTCGATGACGATTAACTCGCCCGCCTCGGTGTTGTGGGCAATGTATCTGGTGGTGGCGGAGAAGCAGGGCGCGGACTGGAAGAAGATCTCCGGCACACTACAGAACGACATCCTGAAGGAATATATCGCGCAGAAGGAGTACATCTACCCGCCTGCCCCATCCATGCGGCTCGTGGTGGATACCTTCGAGTTCGGCGCGCTCAACACGCCGCGCTTCAATCCGATTTCTATTTCGGGCTATCACATCCGCGAGGCCGGCTCGACTGCGTTGCAGGAGCTTGCCTTCACGCTCTACGACGGCGTGGAGTATGTGGAATGGGCACTTCGCCGCGGGCTCGCCGGTCGACGACTTCGCGCCCCGGCTTTCATTTTTCTTCAATGCGCATAACGACTTCTTCGAGGAGATTGCGAAGTATCGCGCAGCGCGTGGCATCTGGTATCGCACCATGACCGAACGCTTCGGTGCGCACAACCCGCGCTCCACCTGGATGCGCTTCCATACCCAGACCGCCGGCGTCTCGCTGACCGCGCAGCAGCCGAAGAACAATATCGCACGGGTGGCCGTCCAGGCGCTTGCGGCCGTCCTCGGGGGCACCCAGTCGCTGCATACGGACGGCTTCGATGAAGCTCTCGCGCTGCCTACAGAGGATGCGGCGCGCATCGCACTCCGCACGCAGCAGATTCTGGCGTATGAATCCGGCGTGGCGAATACGGTCGATCCACTGGGCGGCTCCTATTTTGTCGAGAAACTGACCAGGGACATGGAAGACGGCGCCTTCGAATATTTCCGCAAGCTGGATGCGATGGGTGGCATGGTGAAGGCGATCGAGCATGGCTTTCCGCAAAAGGAGATCGCGGAGGCCAGCTATACCTACCAGCGCGCGGTGGAGAAAAAGGAAAAAATCATTGTTGGGGTTAATGAATACGTCATCGACGAAACGCCGCAGGAGATTCTATACATCGACGAGACTGCGCGGGATCAGCAGACGGCCAAACTGAAGCTGCTGAGGTCGAAGCGCTCGCAGGAAGCCGTGGAGCGAAACCTCAAGGCACTCCGAGCAGCCGCGGCGGAAGAACCCGGCGCCAGCCGCGGCCAGATCTCCTCCGCTAATACCATGCCCTACATCCTGGATTGCGTACGCGCCTACGCCACTGTCGGCGAAATATGCGCAGCCCTGCGTGACGTAATGGGGACCTATACGGAAGTCAGCATCGCGTAGCATTCTCTTTTCTTGGGACGCGCGGCTCGGGCTATGATCTTCTGCCATGTAACGCCTGCGAATCGTAGAGGCATCCAAGACAATCAAAGGGATCAGGAGCGTGTATGGAATACGTGAATCTCGGTTCCACCGGAATGAAGGTCTCGCGGATCTGCCTTGGAACGATGACCTATGGTTCGAAGCAGTGGCGGGAATGGGTACTGGAGGAAGAGGAGTCACTTCCCTTCTTCCGCCGCGCGCTGGAAGCGGGTATCAATTTTTTCGATACGGCCGATATGTATTCGGTGGGCCGCAGCGAGGAGATTACCGGCAAGGCATTGAAGCAGTTCGGCGCGGGCCGTGACAAATTGGTGATCGCCACCAAGGTCTTCAACAAGATGAGCGACGACCCCAACGATCGCGGCCTGTCACGTAAGCATATCCTGCACTCGATCGATGCCAGCCTGCGCCGGCTTGGAACCGATTACGTCGATCTCTATCAGATCCACCGCTTCGACCCGGAGACACCGATCGAAGAGACGCTGGAGGCGCTCGACGCTGTGGTCCGGGCCGGCAAGGCGCTCTATATCGGCGCTTCCTCCATGTATGCCTGGCAGTTCCTCAAGATGCTCGAGTTCTCGCGCCAGAACGGGCTCGCCCGCTTCGTCAGCATGCAGAACCACTACAACCTCGTCTACCGCGAGGAAGAGCGCGAAATGATCCCGCTATGCCGAGAGGAAAAAATCGGACTGATCCCGTGGAGTCCGCTGGCGCGGGGGTTTCTTACCGGCAGCCGTAAGCGCGGTGAAGGCTTTGGAAACACCCTGCGTGCAAAGACCGACGAGTATGCGCAGGGCCTTTATTACAAAGACTCGGACTTCACGGTTGTGGATCGAGTTACGGAAATCGCACAGAAACGCGGCGTGAATAATGCGCAGGTCGCGCTGGCCTGGGTGTTGGCCCAGCCGGGCGTGAGCGCGCCCATCATCGGCGCGAGCAAATTGCAGCATCTGGAAGATGCGCTCCGCGCCCTCGAGGTGAAGCTGACACCGGAGGAGATTCGGTCGCTGGAAGAGCCGTACGAGCCACATCCGGTCCTCGGTCACAGCTGATGGCAGACGCTGCGGCGCTCTTCAGAAGTGCCGCAATTGCTCTTCTTCCTGCGCCGCCGGCGCTCCGGAGGCGCGCATCGTCTCGCGTTCAATCGAGCGGAAGACAATATCGCGCGAACCGAGCCCCACGGAGAGCGATAGAGTTAGCACAATGCCGCCGAAAAGAATGCCGAAGGCGAGATCGACGATCTTCTGGCCGATTTCGAGATGATCGAGCGCCATGGCTGCCGTCAATACCAGCACCAGCCACTTCACGCCCAGACTCAGGAGGCGTGCATACTGCAGGTTCATATTCACTGCGCCAATGAGCACGCCACGCGAGAGGAACCGCGCCACGATGTTGCCTACCAGCAGGATGACTCCGGCGCCAATCAATTTCGGCAGATAGGCAAGCAGGCCAGCAGCGATATTCGAGTTCGTCGACGCGCCAAATGCATCCACGCCTACTGCGATGCCGAGGACCACGAAGGCCCAGAAGACCAGCCGTGCCGCAAGCCGGGCCGGCGTCTGGTGGGGAGACCATTCCGTGACCGCGTCCGTGCCACGGCCCAACTTCTCGTCGAAGCGCAGCGAAATCAGAATGCGATACACGATCCAACCCAGCAGCCAGCCGATGAGTGAGAAGAGCACCACTGCCAGCAGAAAGGCCAGAATGCCCGGCAGCAAGGAAGCGAAGCGCCCCATTGCCTGCGCCATCGAGTTGCTCAGCGTATGGCCAACTTGGTTCCACATCGATCGTCCCTCCAACTTCTCCGCGCAATTCTTTCCGCGGCGGCGCGCTAAGGATTGAAACGGTCCGGCCAGCGCCAGCGCTGCACCAGGTACGGTTTGTTCTGTTCGAAGACGCGCTCCAGCTGTTCTTGACGTCCCGCCGCAGACGCTGCGCTCTGCAGTTCCAGGACGCGGGAGCCGACCCAGCCCAGGTAGAGCGGAGCCATGGCGCCCAGCAAATGACCGCGGCCGAGAGTGCGCAGGCGATAAGCCAGCGCGAAATCGTAAACAATCCGCGCCCAGAGCGCATCCGCCATGCGAAAGCTCTCCAGCGGCTGGCGGCTCAGCTTTTTCAACTCGAGCAGGGTCACGGGGGGCAGCACCAGCGACCAGACCTCCTGCAGATTGCGCTGGCCGAGTTGGAAGGCATCTACCATCGGTTGCGGATCCGGCGAGGTCTCCGTGCCAGTCTCGATCTGCGCGGACTCTCCACCGCCAGCTTCGGCGATGGAATGCGAGCTGCGGATGCGCTGCCAGAGGCTCGCGTGGCGATCGACATCCGCAAACAGCGGAGCCACGATCAATTGCAACAGGGTAGGCAGATCCATGCCGGACGCGGCGTACTCGTGATGCGCCGGGCAGGTATACCTGGCATACTTTCTTGTCGCGTACCACAGCTTCGGTGGCGGGCCACAGCAGCCCCTGGGCGGCCGCCGCGGTGCTGATGCTCTGCCGTAGTCCGGGCAGGAATGCTGCGGAGACGGCGAAGTCCTGGGCCAGCGGGTAGCGCACGCGCTTGCCGTAGAGGGCACGCGTGACCGGCGCCAGAATGGCCTGGTTCAGCAGCCCATCAAAGCGCCCGGCACGATAGAGCGGCATGGTGAGATCGCAGCCGCTTTCGAGCAACGGCCGCGCTAATGCATCCACGGCGGCCGGGGTAAACGCTGCCAAATCCGGATTCAGAATGACGCACGCTTTTGCGCCCAGCGACTCGGCTTCGCGCCAGCAATGCGGCATAGACCGGAGGCTGGCCAAGCCAGGAAGCACTGGAAGAGGCAACGGCAGCGATTTCTTTTGCTATCAGCCGCACATCGCCCGTTTCTCCTAGCTTTTCCAGAGCCTCGCTCATGCCCGGCACACAGGGATGCACTACCGTGATGCGGCGGCCGACGTCGCTCCACTGCGCAGCCACGCTCCTGACATGGGCAACGTCCACCAGGCCGGGCAGACCCACGACCAAGTCTGCCTGCGGAGCGCTCTGGCTCTCGGCCGCCGTCACCTGTGCGTCTTCTACCTTTGCCATAGGCCTGTTTCCTTACATGATCCTTAACGCAGCGGCAGAGCAAGAATGCCTGCCAGTGGAATCCGCACCCACGCCGGCCGATTGTTGAGTTCGTACATCAGTTCGTACAGTGCCTTATCCAGCACGTAGATCTCAAGCAACTGCTCAAACCCCTCTGCATCGGCAGGCACCAGCAGGCCGCCGGCAGCTTTCATGGTAAGCCGATACGCGCGGAGAAACGCGCTGCAGGCAGCCTGCTCCCATATGCGCGCCCACGGCTCCAACCGCTCTGCATCGCCAGGTCTGCGCGTGAGCACGCGCATCAGCCCGGAGTAGGCAGCGTAACTGAACGACCGCAACATACCAGCAACATCCTTCATGGGCGACTGCCGGGCCCTGCGCTCCGCCAGCGACCGCGCCGGCTCGCCTTCGAAATCCAGAATGACGAAGTCGCCGCGCGAACGTAACACCTGTCCGAGATGGTAATCCCCATGCACGCGGATGCGTTGTCCCGCGGACTTCAACTCGTCAACACGTCCCAGCCGCTCCGCCACACGCCGGCGGCGACTCAGCACTAACCCGCTCATCTCCTCCACATCCGCCGGCAGACGCGAAAGGCTCTGTCGCAACGCGTCGAAGGCGGCGCTTGCATGCTCCGACAGGTCCTTGCGCAGGAATGACAGGTTCTCTTCAGTCATCGTCTCCGGGGCAAAGGCGGCGTCCTGCGTTGGCTGGCCAAGCGCCAGGTGCATCTCCGCGGTACGCCGACCCAGGAGCGCCGCGGCATCCAGATAAGTTCCCACATACTCGCGCGTCCAGTCGCTCTCCGGATGCTCGCTCAACTCGGTCAAAGACACGTTTGCGCGAGGGTAGCGATCCTCGGGCATTGTGACGACGGAGACGAGCTCGAAATAGCGCTGCAGTTCTTCAAGCGTCCACTCCCAGCCATCTCCTTCGTTGGGCACCAGTCCCTGCAACAGAGCGAGCGTTGAGGTTGTACTTTCCTCCGCTGCCAGTGTGTGCGGACGGTACTCCACGGCCCCGGCAAAGGGCGCAATGGCTCGGAATCCGCTGTGTCCGGTGAGATAACGGCCTATCTCCATGTCGGGATTGGGTCCGGGCTGCTGCCGGCGAAAGACTTTGAGGATCAGGCGGCTCCCAAAGAGGATGGACGTATTGCTCTGTTCCGCCGATCCAAGGCGCGGCTCCAGGACCTCGTCACCGCGCAGCTCCGCGAGGCTCGAGCTGGGAACGCCGATAGCGTCGCCACGCTGCATCGCGATTTCGCCAGCATTGCCGATCAGCGAGAGAAATTCGCGGGCGGCCTCATCGTCGAACATGGCGTCGTGCAGGTAGCCGCTCCCCTCCCGTGTCGCAACGGTAGCCAGGACTGCGGCACCGTGGCTCCGGAAGATGCTTTCTGCCATCGCGCCGATGGTGATTGCCAGGGGAACGAAATACATGTCGCGGTCGCCGCCGGTATATGTAACTTCGACCAGCACGAGCGCGTGATCGCCCATTTGTCCCCAGTCCGCGACTGCGGTCGTAGCAATCTGCCTTGACTTGGCGCCGAACCAGCGCTGCTTCGGCAGAAATGTCGGCAGCCACTCCCGCTCCAGCCGATCGCGGGCCGCACCGGCGAGTACCGCTTTCCAGTCCGCTGCATGCTGCAGCCGCAGTCCGGTATCGACCGGAGCCTCCGGCTCTTCCGGCTCCAGCTCGCCCTGCAGCTCCAGCCACAGAAATCCATACTGGTTCAACGTGATGGAGTAGAGGGTCTTCTCGATCTTCGGGAACTCGACATAACCCAGCATCTCCACGGGCCGGAGCCCGGCGTATTCGGAAAGATCCAGCTGCGCCGGCTGCGGAAAGCGCGACAGGTTCGCTACGCACAGCACGCGCTCATCGCCATCCTCCCGCACGTACGCGAGCACCTTGCGGTTGGACGGATGCAGGAACTTGAGCGACCCGCGGCCGAAAACGCGAAAGAGCTTGCGCAGCGCGATCATGTTGCGCATCCAGTTCAGCAGACTGGAAGGGTCGCTCTGCTGCGCTTCTACGTTGATCGCCTCGTAGCCCCAGACCGGATCCATGACCGGCGGCGAAAACAGCTTGGCCGGTACCGCGCGGCTGAAGCCTGCATTGCGATCCGCAGTCCACTGCATGGGCGTGCGGACACCGTTGCGGTCGCCGAGGTAAATGTTGTCGCCCATGCCGATCTCATCGCCGTAATAGAGAATCGGCGTACCTGGAAATGAAAATAACAGGCTGTTCAGCAGCTCGATGCGGCGGCGATTGTTGTCGACCAGCGGCGCAAGCCGCCGCCGGATGCCGATATTGATGCGCATGCGCGGATCGGCACTGTAGGCGAAGTACATGTAGTCGCGCTCTTCATCGCTCACCATCTCCAGCGTCAGCTCATCGTGGTTGCGCAGGAAGATGCCCCACTGGCAGTTCTCCGGAATGTCCGGGGTCTGCGCCATGATTTCGGTAATGGGCAGCGCATCCTCCTGGCGCAGAGCCATATACATGCGCGGCATCAGCGGAAAGTGGAAGGCCATGTGGCATTCAT
Source organism: uncultured Acidobacteriaceae bacterium (assembly GCA_963758545.1). Lineage (GTDB taxonomy): Bacteria > Acidobacteriota > Terriglobia > Terriglobales > Acidobacteriaceae > KBS-83. The sequence goes on from CAVWVY010000006.1 coordinate 112,673, forward strand.
CGCCATCGCCGAAGTAAGGACGAACATCGGCGGGCCATTGGTTCGCCTCGGCCAGGATCAAACGGCCGTCATAGTCCTTGTCAATCGCTGCACGGATCTTCTTCATGACCGCGTGGGTTTCCGGCAGGTTCTCGCAATTGGTGCCGTCGCGTTCCACCAGGTAAGGAATTGCGTCGGTGCGCAGGCCGTCCACGCCCATGTCCAGCCAGTAGCGCATGATGTTCAGCACCTCTTCCATCACCAGCGGATTGTCATAGTTCAAATCCGGCTGGTGAGAGAAGAAGCGATGCCAGTAGTACTGTTCCGCGACGGGGTCCCAGGTCCAGTTTGATTTTTCAGTATCGGTAAAGATGATGCGGGCGTCTTTGTAAAGCTGGTCCGTATCGCTCCACACGTAGTATTCGCGCTCCGGGGAGCCTTTGGGTGCACGACGAGCCCGTTCGAACCACGGATGCTGGTCCGAGGTGTGGTTCACCACCAGCTCCACCATCACCTGTATGCCGCGATCATGCGCGGCGGCCAGGAACGCCTTGAAGTCATCCAGCGTTCCATAACTGGGGTTTACGTTCAGGTAGTCCGAGATATCGTAGCCATCATCCCGTAATGGCGAAGGAAAGAATGGCAACAGCCACAGGCACGTAACCCCCAGATCCTGCACGTAGTCCAGTTTTTGGATCAGGCCGGGAAAGTCGCCAATGCCATCGTTGTTGCTGTCCATAAAGGCGCGGACATGCAGTTCGTAGATGATGGCATCCTTGAACCACAAGGGGTCCGACATGCTGCCCGATGCTTTCAATTCCCTCTCCTCGTATGAACGGCGCTGCTATCTGCGCACATGGAAGACGTGCGCCGGCACATCATAAGGACGCAGCTCGACGTAATTCCGCGAGCCCTGCCAGCGATAGCCGCGGTTTGCCAATACATCGAAGACTTCAAAGGTCGCTCCATCCCTGAGCCCAAGCGCAGCCAGATCGAGGCTAACAAATCCACCCTGCGTATTCACCGGATCGAGACTCACGATCGCGAGCACTACATCTGCTCGATCGGCGGTCGCCTTACTATACGCAATGATCTGCGGGTTCTCGGTCAAATGGAAGGCCAGGTTCTCGTTGCGTTGCAGGGCAGGATGAGCACGCCGGGCCTGATTGAGGCGTGTGATGAGCGGTCGCAGCGAGCTCGGGGCATCACGGTTCCAGCGCTTGATCTCGTACTTCTCGCTGTTCAGATATTCCTCACTGCCCTCCTTAAAGCCGGCATTTTCGCCAAGCTCGAATGCGGGGCCGTACATTCCATAGTTCGAGGAGAGCGTTGCGGCCAATACCAAACGGCTCTTGAACGCATTCGGGCCACCGGTCTGCAGCCCAAACGGCAGAATGTCCGGCGTATTCGGCCAGAAATTCGGCCGCATGTACTCCGAGACACTCGTCTTCGTGAGCTCAGTCATATATTCGGTCAGCTCAGCCTTGGTGCTACGCCAGGTGAAGTAGGTATAACTCTGTGTAAAGCCAAGCTTCGCCAGCCGCTCCATGACGCGGGGCCGCGTGAATGCCTCGGCCAGGAAGATCGCGTCCGGATATACTTTCTGCACTTCGGCAATGACCCACTCCCAGAAGGGAAACGCCTTGGTGTGCGGGTTGTCGACGCGGAAGATGCGAACGTCCTTCTCGGCCCAGAACATGAAGACTTCCTTCAGAGCACCCCACAGCCCTTGCCAGTCGCTTGACTCGAAATCCAGCGGATAAATGTCCTGATATTTCTTCGGTGGATTCTCCGCATATTGAATCGATCCGTCGGCACGCTTCTTGAACCACTCGGGATGCTCCGTTACCCAGGGATGATCGGGCGCGCATTGGAAAGCGATGTCCATCGCCAGCTCCATCTTTCGCGCGTGAAGCTGCTGAATCAGGTATTCAAGATCGGCGAAGGTCCCCAGTTCGGGCAGGATCGCGAGGTGGCCGCCCTCCTTCGAGCCGATGGCCCAGGGACTGCCTACGTCGCCGGCCTTCGCGTCGGTTGTGTTGTTTTTGCCCTTGCGAAAGCTGCGACCAACAGGGTGGATGGGTGGTAGATAGAGTACGTCGAAGCCCATGTCTGCGACGTAGTCGAGTTGGTCTGCGACATCGCGCAGGGTCCCATGCTGGCCAGGTCTTCCCCAGGAGCGCGGGAACAATTCGTACCAGCTCGAAAACCGCGCTCGCTCGCGATCCACCCAGATGCGCAGCGTGCGCTCGTAGCGCGTCTGCATCTCGGTCTCCGGATAGCGCTTCTCCAGCTCGAGCAGGCCATCGTCAAAAGCCGCGTCTACAGAGCCCGCGCGCACCTGCGCCGCAAATGTCCGCAGACGTGCCGCATCCTCTTTTGCCGCGCGTTTCGAAGCCGCTTCGATCAGCAGCGCGCCCGTCTTCAGCGGCAAGTCCAGGTCCTGCCCTGCATCCTGCCGCTTCTTCAACTCCGAGCGCCAGGTGAGAAAGTGGTCTACTTCGCCCGCGATCGTGTATTCGTAAAAGCCCTGCCGATCCAACGGAAAACTCGCTGTCCAGCGGTCGTTACCGAGGGCCGTCATCTCTTCGGCTTGCCACTCGGCTTCGCTTATGTACCGGTGCAGCAGATGGGCCCGCACCAGGTCGTGTCCATCGCCGAAGACGTCTGCCTCCACGCGGATCTGATCACCGACAACGCGCTTGACCGCAAACCGTGCACCATCGATCTGTGGCGTTACACCTTCTATCACCACTCGGCTTCGGCCGTTCACCGGCTTGGCGGACGCTACGACGGAGGCTCGCCCTGCCGCGGTCTGGGTTCGGCGCTTGTCCGTATTTGCTGATTTTTTTGACGTGCCCTTCTTCGCGGATGTGGTGGTCTCAGTTGCCATCTTGTTCGTCGTCGTCTCCATCGTCTCGTCTATTACGCGCGGAAAGCTGCGCTCCGCCCGTTCTTACCAAAGATGCAGGTTTGGTGCGGAGCGTTCGCTTTCCAAAGCATTCGCCGCGGTGCGTGAAGTCATTTCTCGAAGTGACCCCATAGCGTGTTAAGCGATTCTGCATACGCTGGATGCGCAAAAACTGCATCCTCGAGCGTGGTGTAACGCAGCTTTCCCATCATCGCGAGTTCAACCATACTCATCAACTCGCCGCCCTCGGGCGCGAGAACGGCCGCGCCGAGAATCTCCTCCGAATCCGCATCGACAACTGCTTTCAACATTCCCCGCGTCTCGCTGGTCTCGATGGCACGCGCGATCGACGAGACCGGCATGCGCGCTACTTTGATTTTGCGCCCGGTCTGACGTGCCTCTGTCTCCGTCATGCCGATACGGCCAAGCTGCGGATCCATATACACGACGTATACCGTCGTGCGGTCGGTCGTCTTTCGGCCTCCTTTGCCGGTGATTAGGTTGTCGCGCAGAATGCGGTAGTCGTCATAAGAAACGTGCGTGAACGCCGGGCCGCCCTTCACGTCGCCCGCTGCATAAATCCCCGGCACACTCGTGCGCAGTTCTTCGTCCACCTTCACATAACCGTGTTCATCTGTTTCCACACCCGCAGCGGAGAGTTGCAGCTCCTTTGTATTCGGCGAACGCCCCACCGCAACGAAGAGATGCGATCCGGATAAACTTCTGCCGTCTTCCAAGTGGACCGTGACGGCACCCGCTTGTCCATCCGTGCGAATCGCGGTCGCGCCGGTCTCAATCTTCAGCCCGTCTTCACGCAGAATGGCTTCGACTGCTTCGGCAACATCTGCGTCCTCGTGGCCCAGCAGATGCTTCCCGCGCTCGATCAGGGTTACTTCACTACCGAAGCGGCGAAACATCTGCCCGAATTCGACGGCTTCGTAGCCGCCCCCGAGAACCAGGAGATGTTCCGGCACGACATCGAGTTCCATCAGGCTCACGTTGTCGAGGTACGGCACGCTGTCGAGCCCTGCCAGCCTGGGCACCGTGGGATGGTCGCCCGTGTTGATCACGATCGTCTCCGCGGTCAGCCGGCGCTCGCCGCCTGCCTTCAACGCAACCGCGATCTCCTTCGGCGCCACGAAACGTGCTTCGCCCCGCACCAGCTCGGGCTGTCCGCTGGCAAAGCGCTTCTCGTTCGAAGTGCGAAACTGCTCGACGATCCCTCGTTTGCGCGCGCGGATCTGCTCCATGTTCACCCGCACGGAGCTGACTTCAATGCCCAACTCCGCCGCGTGCCGCGACTGCCATGCGCGTTGTGCGCTGGCCACCATGGTCTTGGTAGGGGTGCACCCGTAATTGATGCAGGTGCCCGCGACCTCCGCGCGTTCGATCAATGCGACGCGTTTGCCGGCCTTCACAAAGTCGGACGCCAGCGGATTGCCCGCCTGCCCTGAGCCTAGAATCAACACATCGTATTGTTCCGCCATTGCGCCACCCTTCCCGGCAATCCCCAGCAAATTCAGAAGCGCGATACAGCGAAGAGCGCCAGCAGAATCGCCGTAGCATCTTCCAGAGTGCAATCGGCAGGTCTTTCACACCGCGGCTTGTAATGGTGCGGCGCAGCCAATAGCCTGCATAGGCTCCCAGCACTGCGCTGACGCCGCCGATCGCTGCCGGGAAGATCCACGGCATTCCGGCGGCTACCGCAAGTGCGCTGCCGCAGAGCGCTCCAGTAGAAAGCGCGCCGCAAGCGGACCAGCCTGGATGCGCGGAGGGACCACCGGCAGCTTGTCCGCGATGAGTTCTCCGATCGCAAGCAGCACGAAAATGTACATCGCGATCGGCTTTGCCAGGAAGCTCAGCCCGGTCCCGCCGAGATGCAGCCAGCCCAGATGCGGCCAGCCTCGTTGCGCGGCAATTGTAATGATCGCAATTCCAGTCAGCGAGCGCAGACCGCTGACGCCCCCGATCAATATGCAAAGCAGATACAAAATCGTCGATGTCATCGTGCTGCCCTCGGCGGAAAAGTGAACAGGCTATTGGCTATGGCAAGAGCACAGACAGTGTAAGGTAGGGCGGGACTGCGAGCGCAGCCGTTCTCTCAGGCAACGGTTGCACGGGACAATCCCGCCCCCGATCTTGGATCCGTGCCTTGCCCTAGAATGCGCCATGCACGACCGGCCGTGCCAGCCGACCTGGTCAAAAAGCTAGAAAGGACGCCGCTGGGCGTCCTTTCTTGAAGCAATGTGTACCGGCTGCTCTTATCCTTCACGCAACATGCTGGGTTCTTCCGGCGACCGTAACCGGACAAGGCGGTCGATGGTATAGGGCGAGCGCTGCTGCGAGGTGTGATAGTGCCGCACCTGCAACTCGCCCAGCAAGCCGATCGCCAGCATCTGAATGCCGGCCAGGATCAAAACACCGGCAACGACAAAGAGGGGCCCGTGCTGGTCCATCACGTGCTGGTGGGTGAGCAGCTTGAGTGCGGCCAAAAACATGGAGATGCCGCCCCCAAGCAAAATCGCGAGCGAGCCAAGCGTGCCGAAAAAGTGCAGCGGCCGCGACATGTACTTCAGCAGGAACCGGATCGTCAGCAGATCGAAGAAGACGCGGAAGGTGCGGGAGATGCCGTAGTGGCTCTTGCCGCGCTCGCGATTCACGTTCTTGATCGGAATCTCGCAAATGCTGGCGCCATACCAGGAGGCCAGCGCCGGAATGAAGCGGTGCATCTCGCCGTAAAGCGGGATGTTGTGGATCACCTCGCGCCGATATGCCTTGAAGGTTGTGCCGAAGTCGTGAATGTCCACGCCGCTCAGCTTCGCCATCAGCCAGTTCGCGCAGCGCGATGGAAACCGGCGCATCACGAAGTTGTCGATGCGCTCCTTGCGCCAGCCACTCACCACGTCGTAGCCCTCTTCGAGCTTGGCCAGGAAGTTGGGAATCTCGTCAGGATCGTGCTGCAGGTCGCCGTCCATGGCCAGGATGAAGTCGCCCTGCGCATGGTCGAACCCCGCAGCCAGCGCGGAGGTTTGCCCGAAGTTGCGCCGGAGCTTCACGACCAGAACGCGGCTGTCTACCGCGGCGATCTCCTCCAGCAGCTTGTAGCTGCGGTCGCTCGATCCATCATCCACCAGCACCAGCTCAAAGCTGTCGCCGACCGTCTCCATCACCGCTTTTAAACGGTCGTAGAGAGCTGTAACGTTCTCTTCCTCGTTGTGGAATGGGACGACGATCGAGTACTTAGGCATAGTAGCTGTATTATATCCGTCCCGATGGTGCTTTTCCGAGGGCTTCCGCGGCGCTGTACCTGCTTCGAAAACCGGCGGATCAAGCAGCGTTTCCCGCCTGCCGGAGGACGGCGCGCAAGGCCGACACAGCCCGCTCACATGCGGCGCGGTCCACGTCGCGGTGGGTCACAAATCGCACCTCGTCCGGGCCGGCGGTCCCGCATAGCACGCCCTGCGCCTTCAGCCCCGCTATTGTTTCCGCAGCGGTCCTGTGGGTCGAGCCGAAAGATGACGATGTTCGTCTGTACCGTCTCCAGATCAAGCACGCAGCCCGGAATCGCGGCGATCTGCTCGGCCATCCAGCGCGCGTTTGCATGATCCTCGCCCAAGCCGCCCCGGCATCTCTTCCAGCGCAATCAAGCCGGCCGCGGCCAGCACGCCGGCCTGTCGCATGCCTCCGCCCAGCATCTTGCGGATGGAGCGCCCGCGATCGATCAGCGAGCGCGAGCCAACTAGCATCGAACCCACCGGCGCGCACAGACCCTTGCTAAGACAGAACATCACCGTTGCGCAGCCGCGCGCCAGTGCCGCCACAGGCACGGCAAGGGCCTCCGCCGCATTGAAGACACGAGCGCCGTCGAGATGCACCGGCAGACCGCGCGCAGCCGCGCCGGTCCACACCTCTTCAAGGACTGCGAGCGGTGTAACGGTCCCGCCTGCCATATTGTGCGTGTTTTCAAGCATGATCAGTCCGGTCTGCGCGCGGTAGTAGATGGGCGTTGCGATTGCCGCCGCGATCCGCTCCCACCGCAGCACGCCGCGCTCGCCCTCCACCTGCCGCAACTGGCAGCCGCTGAAGGCAGAGACCATCGCCATCTCCCAGTCCACCACATGTGCCCGCCGCTCGCAGATCACCTCCTGCCCATGCTGCGTGTGCAGCCGCACGGCGATCTGGTTGCCCATCGTGCCGGTGGGCACGAAGAGCGCCGCTTCCTTCTCGAATATCTCGGCCGCCCGCTTCTCCAGCCGGTTTACCGTGGGGTCTTCGCCGTAAACATCGTCGCCGACCTCGGCCTCGGCCATGGCCCGGCGCATCGCCTCCGTCGGTTTGGTCACGGTGTCGCTGCGCAGATCAATCGTATCCATTATTGTTGCCTTTCTCAAGAGCCTCCTGTACTGGCAAGTGGGCTTCCGGCTCATGACTGGCCGGACAGGCCCTCCTCTCGACAATACTTGTGCTGTGGACATCCTCGCGAATTCGGATCCTTTTTCGCCGGAAGCGGCCGACCCGCTTCCCTGCTTTCACGCCTGGCTTGCAGAGGCACGGCTGGCTGAGCCGAACGATCCGGACGCCATGGCGCTGGCGACCTGCGACTCCTGCGGGCCTGCCATCCGTCCGAATGGTTCTGCTGAAGGAGATCACCGCGACGGGTCGTTTCTCTTCTATACCAATACGGAGAGCCGCAAGGGCGTGGAGTTGGCCGCCAACCCGCATGCGGCGCTGTGCTTTCACTGGAAGTCGCTGCGCCGGCAGGTGCGCATCGAGGGAGCAGTTTCTCGAGGTCTCACCACAGCAGGCGGACGCTTACTTTCACAGCCGAGCACGTGGCAGCCAGCTTGGGGCGCTCGCGTCCAGGCAATCGCGCCCTCTCGCCAATCGAGCACTGCTCGAATCGCGCGCAGCGGAGCTGAGCCCGCGAGTATCCCAACGAGGTCCCGCGTCCGCCTCACTGGACCGGGTTTGCAGTCAACGCGGCCGCGATAGAGTTCTGGCGCAGCCGGCGGGACCGGCTACACGATCGCATCGTGTATACGCGCGTCGGAGGCAGTTGGAAACGTACGCTGCTGTATCCATAGGATTGGTTAGGACGTTCACCTCGGACCCGTGCCGTTTCTGAAAGTCCTCCGATCATCAGCATTCTTGTCCGATAAAAGGATTTCGTCCCTGCCCTCTTGCCGGGAAGGAATCGCTGCGCAATAATCAAGCCTCTCGCAAGCCTTTCCAAGTTGAAAGGTTTTTGTCTGACCAGGTGTCTGCTTCCGTTGTTTACTCCGGCAGGTTCCGCAGCACGCAGAATGGACCACCGGCTGCTTTGGATGTTGTTCCTTCTTGGAGGCTGTTCCCGTGCGATCGTTCAGACTCGCTCTATTCGTGTTTCTTGTCTCTGCTGTCCGCTGCTGGCGCAAACCAGCACAACTTCTGTTCGTGGCACAGTCACGGACCCTTCCGGCGCACTGGTCCCCAACGCGCAGATCTCGCTCACGAACACCGCGACAACTGCGGTGATCAATGGCACATCCGACAAATCCGGCCTGTATCAGTTTCCGCAGCTGGCGCCCGCGCACCTATCATCATCACCGGTAACGCGCCCGGGTTTCGCGCCGTCCACCAAGCAGGCGCAATTGCTGGTCAATCAGCCGGCCACCATCAATTTTCAGTTCGGCGTGTCAGGCAATCGCAGACCGTCAATGTCAGCGCCGAAGCGCAGACACTGAACAAGATCGACGCCAGCATCGGCAGACGCTTTCAACAGCCAGGTGATGCAGGCGCTTCCCTCGGAAGGCCGCAACGTTCCCGACCTGCTCAGCCTGCAGCCGGGCGTGCTCTACCTGGGTCGCGGTGTCAGCAAAGAAGCGACAGCCGTACCGGGGCGGTGGATGGAGCGCGGTCCGACCAGGGCAACGTCACCTTGGACGGCCTGGACGACAACGACCAGGAGCAGGGCTACGCCTTCACCGGCGTCCTGCGCCCGACGCATCGATTCCACCGAGGAGTTCCGCGTGGCGACCGTCAACAGCGACGCAGACGGCCGGACGGTCCTCCGGCGCACAGGTCTCGCTCGTCACCCGGTCCGGCACTAACAGCTTCCATGGCGACGCGTTCGAGTACTACCGGCCCAGCTTCACCGTGGCGAACAACTGGTTCAACAAACAGGCCCAGCTTGCCAATGGACTGCCCAACGTTCCGGGCAAGCTCATCCGCAATACCTTCGGTGGCGCAGTCGGCGGCCCGATCTTCAAGAACAAGCTCTTCTTCTTTTTCAACTACGAAGGGCAACGGTCGGCCGAGAACACGCAGGAGACCAGGACCGTTCCGACCGACAGCTACCGGGCAGGAATGCTCAAGTATCTTGATAACAGCAGCGATACGGGCAATGTCCGCACGTTAAGTCCCGCCCAGTTCACACAGATTGATACCCCTTGCGTCGCCGCCGGAGGCTGCCCCAACGGACCTGGCCCAAACCCCAACGTGCTGCAATATTTCAGCCTGTTCCCACACGCCAATACGGGCGGCGGCGACAACCTGAACACGGCCGGCTTCACCTTCTCCTCGCCGAGTCCTTCCACGCTGAATACTTCCATTCTCAAGTTCGACTACAACCTGCACGACAAGCACCACCTGTTCATCCGCGGAAACCTGCAGAAGGACGTCACTGCGCAGGCCGAGCAGTTCCCCGGCCAGGGACCAAGTTCAACCCGCATCGACAACACCAAAGGACTGGCTGCCGGGGATACCTGGACTCTTTCCTCGTCCCTGATCAACGACCTGCGCTACGGCTACATCCGCCAGGGATATGCTGACGCCGGCACACTGACGCAGGATTACGTCAGCTTCCGTTTCATGGACAACATCAACCCCCAGACGTCGACAACGATCGTCAACGTCCCTGTGCACAACATCATCGATAACGCTACCTGGACCCACGGCAACCATACATTCCAGGGCGGCGTGAACTGGCGCCTCATCGGCAACAATCGGTTCACCAACGCGAATTCTTTCAATTCCGCCAGCACCAACCCTTACTGGATCGGCAGTGACATCCCTGATCCCGCGGCCGCCAATGGTTATTCAGTCAATGAGGGCTTTGGCAATTCCTATCTGATTGCTTACGCCAACCTTGCTGGGACTGTTCCGGAGCTTGACAATTCATATAACTACGCTGTGAATCCCGATGGGCTGAGCGGCAGTCAACTGGCCGATGCTGCCACGATCGCGCACCGGTATCGCGCCAACGAATTTGAATGGTTCCTTCAGGACAGCTGGCGTCCGCTGCCAAATCTCACCCTGACTTTCGGTCTGCGCCACACCATCCTGCAGACGCCTTACGACACTCACGGTCAGCAGGTATCACCGAACGTTGACGTCGACAAGTGGTATAAGCAACGCGAGATTTCGGCCCAGCAGGGTCAGACCTATGAGCCTCTCGTCTCCTTTTCCCCGAGCGGGCCCGCAGTAGGCCGCCCTGGCTACTGGCCAAAGCAGAAGCTGAATTTTGCTCCCCGCTTCTCCGTGGCCTACTCGCCGGACAGTAAGACCTCGATACGTGCAGGCTTCGGCATGTACTACGATCACTTCGGCCAGGGCATCGTGGATTCGTTCACTGATACTGGTTCTTTCGGTCTCAGCACCGTGCTGGAAAACCCTGCCGGTGCATACAACTGGAGCACCTCTCCGCGCTTCACCGGCATCAATAACCTGCCGAACATCAACGTGGGTACGCCGCCCCCCAACCCCATCGCCTTCCCCTACACCGTTCCGGGTGGCTCATACCCGGATGGCGCATTCCTCATCACGTGGGGTCTCAACAATCGGATTAAGACGCCGTATTCGGAATCGATCGATGCCTCTGTGCAACGGCTCCTGCCAGGCGGACTCACGCTCGAGACTTCGTATGTGGGACGCATGGGCCGACATCTTATGCAGCAGCAGGATTTTGCCTCGCCAACCAATTTCGTCGATCCGCAGGGCGGTGGCGATTACTACAGCGCGGCGCGCCAGCTATCGGTCCTCAGCGATCGGAGTCAGGGTATGGCTCATCCGGAAAATGCCACCGTCGCACCCATTCCGTACTTCGAGCACATGTTTCCGCAACTGGCGGGTGGGGGAAATAGCGCAACGCAGAACATTTATACCGAGGAATGGGAACCCAACCGCTACTCCTCCGGAGAGACCTTCGCCCTGGCCGATTTGGACTTCTATTGCAATTACGGCTGCCCCCAAGGAACCCGCTTTTATCAGACACAGTTCTCGTCGCTCTTCGGCTGGGACTCCATTGGACAGAGTTACTACAACGCAGGACAGATCGTACTTCGCCATCCATCGAGTCATGGCCTGCAAGCCGATTTCAGCTACACCTTCTCCAAGTCCATCGACATGGGTTCTGACACGCAGCGTGCCGGCATTCATACCGCGAACAACACGTCGAGTGTGATCCTGAATGCCTGGAATCCTGAATACAACCGCGCGCCTTCCGATTTCGACACGCGGCACCTTATCACCGCTAATTTTGTCGATCAATTGCCCATCGGCCGCGGCCAGCACTTCGCAGGCAATAGCAACGGTCTCGTGAACTCGATCATTGGTGGCTGGCAACTCTCCGCACTCACGCGTTGGACCAGCGGTCTTCCCTTCTCTCTCTTCTCACCCGCCTGGCCCACCAACTGGGAACAGGAAAGCTTCGTGGTCCAGACGGGCGCGGTTAAGATGCGAAAGCACATCGGGCCCGATGGCCTGCCTCAGGTCTTCGATAATCCCGACGCCATCACCGGCGGCGCTAAGTCCGGATCTCCAATCCGTCTTTCCTATGCTGGTGAAGCCGGCCAGCGTAACAACTACCGTGGCGATGGATACTTCGACATCGACTCCAGTCTTAGAAAAACCTGGACGCTGTATCGGGAAAACTCCTTGAGCTTTGCCTGGGACGTGTTCAATGCCACCAACTCGGTCCGCTTCGATACCACCACGCTCGACTCAACCCTTACCGACGCGGGCACCATGGGTGAATACCAGACCCGTACCCTCAACCTACCGCGCGTCATGCAATTCTCGCTGCGGTACGGATTCTGATCGCACTACCACCCGGCAGCGGCTTCGGCGTATCGTCGAAGCCGCTGCTTTTCCATTGCAAATCTCCTTTCGTTCGAGCGTCCATGACTCTTCGTCTTCTGCCGTCCTTCGCACTTCTGCTGGCTGTTTCGCTGTCCGCGCAGACTAGTGCCCCCGCCACACAGGCGAAACCGCCGCTCACGCTCGACGCGTTCATGGCCGAGACGGAATACACCTCCGCGCGCCTTTCGCCGGATGGAACCGCAGCTGTCATCGCGACCCGCGAGCCGGACTGGATCGCGAACCGCTTCCGCGAAGACCTGTGGCTGTGGCGCGCGTCCACGAAGAAACTCGAGCCGCTCACTACGTCAGGCCATGACAGCGGCCCGGACTGGTCGCCCGATGGGCGGTTCATCGCCTTCACTTCAGACCGTCTTCTTTCCGACGAAAAACCTTCCGAAAGCAAAGACGGTAAGGACAAAGACGAGACGCCCGGCCGCATCTGGATTGTCTCGGCGGAGGGAGGCGAGGCGCGTCCGCTCTATCGTACGAAGGATGATGTTCACTGCTTCGCGTGGGCGCCGGACAGTTCAGCAATTTACATCGCCATCCAGCGACCGCTCTCCAAGGATGAGACCGACGCAAAGGAGCGCGACTGGAAGGACGTCACGCGCTATCGAACCAGCGATCGTGGCGACCTGCTGCTCCGCATTCCGCTACCGCAGCCGGCAGCGTCGGCGCCGCAGCCCATCGCCGCGCCACCCACGCCTGCGGCCAATCAGCCGGCGCTTCCGGAAGGCGCAACCGTGATCGCCCGCAGTCCGCTGGCGATCGATTCCATCAAGGTCGATTCACGCAGCGGCACCATCGCATTTGTTACCAATTCAGTTACGCATCGGCTGGAGAATCCGGCGGACACGGAGATTTACTCCGTGGCCCCGAGCGGCGGAGCAGTCACGCAGCTCACTCACAATCAGGGCCTTGAAAACAATCTGCGCTGGTCGCCGGATGGCGCGCGGCTCTATTTCACAGTGCAGGGCGCGGCGGGCTCAGTCGAAGGCCCCTATCGCGATGTGCAGGGGCGGATTTATTTCATCGCTGCGAGAGGCGGTGCACCCCAGCGGCTCGGTGCAGACTTCGACGGCAACTGGCAGGATTACGCCGTCCTCTCCGATGGCACGCTTGTAGCCACTGGAACGAAAGGCACCAGCACACAGGTCTACCGGGTCAAAGGCGAGCACGCCGAGAAACTTGCCGGCTCGCCCGGTACGTATGGTGGTCTCGATGCGGCCACGCATGGCGATGCGCTTCTGCTCACGCATTCCGGAATCCGTGAACCGGCAGAGGTTTATATCGCCTCTGTCTCTCATCTCGATCAGAGCAAACCACTCACGCATTTCAATGCGCACTATCTCGATTACGCGCAATCGGATTGGCGGCCCTACACATGGAAGGCGGACGACGGCACTACCGTCGAAGGCGTGCTCATCTATCCGCCGGGCAAACGTGATGCGAAGCATCTGCCCATGCTCACACTCATCCACGGCGGCCCCGCCGATGCCGACGGAGACCGCTTCGGGGCAGACTGGTACGACTGGGCCACCATGGCCGCAGCCGAGGGCTGGTTGGTCTTCCGTCCCAACTATCGCGGCTCTGCCGGCTATGGTGACACGTTCATGCAGCAGATCACGCCGCACATCGTTTCCGTTCCCGGCAAAGACATCCTCGCCGGCGTCGATGCGCTGGTAGCTGACGGAACTGCCGATCCGAGCCATCTCGTCATTGGCGGATACAGCTACGGCGGCTACATGACCAACTGGCTTATCACGCAGACCACCCGCTTCCGCGCCGCCGTCACGGGCGCCGGCGCGGTCGAGCATGCGGCCAACTGGGGCAATGATGATGAAACCTATGATGATGCGGCGTATCTCGGCGGCCGGCCTTGGGAGAAGCCGGAGATCTACCAGAGCGAAGCAGCCCTCTTCCAGATGAACAAGGTCACCACGCCAACGCACATCATCGCCGGCGATGCCGATATCCGCGTGGCCTTTCTCGAAGACATCCTGTTGGAGCACGCGCTTGAGTCGCTCAACATTCCCCATGCGCTGCTTACGTTTCCCGGCGAGGGGCACCCGCTATCGAAGAACCCCTGGCATGGTTACATTGCTTTGCGCGAGGAGTTGAAGTGGCTCAATCAGTACGGCGATCATGCTCCGCCTACGCCGTAGCCATTCGTCTCGCGTCGCCATCCCGGCAACTATCTTTTCTACGGAGTGCTCATGTCCCGTTTCGCCCGTCTTCTGCCCGCTGCTGCCCTGCTCTGCTGTGGAGTCTTCGCTCTGGCCCAGGCTCCCGACTATGCGCGCGATCCGCATCAGGCCGGTCGATGATGCCTACACGGCGGCGATTCGCAAGTACACCACGGCGCCCGAGTTCAACTCTCCGCTGACGGACTATCTGCCCGCTTCGAAGACCGTGCCCACCCCGGCCAAAGTGTTGGGCGATGTTTCCGGCGCGCCGAATATGCTGCCTTACGCGGAGGATGTCTACAAATACTTCCGCGAGCTCGCCGCAGCCTCGCCGCGGGTACGCGTGGTCACAATCGGCCACACGGAGGAGGGCCGCGAGATGATCGCGGTCGCAGTGGCCGACGAATCCCTACTGGCGCACCAGAAGGAGAATGATGCGCGACTGGCGAAGCTCGCCGATCCGCGCACTCTCGACATGGACGATGCAAAGGCAGCGCCCCTCATCGCTGCATCCACGCCGGTCTACTACATCACCGGCACCATCCACTCGCCCGAGACGGGCGCACCAACAGCTCTGATGGAGCTGGCCTACCGCCTCGCGGTCGACGACTCGCCGTACATCCAGTACATCCGATCGCATGTCATCACGCTCATCACGCCCGTAGTCGAGGTCGATGGCCGCGACCGCATGGTGGACGTCTATCGCTGGCATCGGGCGCACCCGGACGAAACTTATCCGCACCTTCTTTACTGGGGTCACTACGTCGCACATGACAACAACCGCGACGCGATGACCATGAACCTCGCGCTCACGCGCAACGTGCTTAACACCTACATCGCGTGGCACGCGCAGGTGCTGCACGACCTGCACGAGTCGGTTCCCTTCCTCTACGACAACACGGTCGGCGACGAGCCCTATAACAGTTGGATCGATCCAATCCTCACCAACGAATGGCAGATGCTTGGGTGGTCGAATGTGCAGGCGATGGAGAAGTTCGGAATGCCGGGGGTGTTCACGCATGGCGACTTCGACACATGGAGTCCCGGCTATCTGATGTTCCTGGCCGCCATGCACAACGGCATCAGCCGGCTTTATGAGACCTTCGGCAACGGCGGCGCCGACACGGTGGAGCGTGTCCTGACGCCGGACGAGTACGCGCGCACCTGGTACAAACCGAATCCGCCGCTGCCCAAAGTGCTATGGTCGCAGCGCGACAACAACAACTATGAAGAGACCGCGCTGCTGACCACCCTCGACTACTTCGCGCACAACGGAAAGCTCTTCCTCAACAACTACTACTTGAAGAGCAAGCGCTCGATCCTGAAGCCGACCCAGAATGGCCCCGCCGCCTATGTGCTTTCGTCGGACGATCCATCACCCAGCCGGCAGGCCATGCTGCTACGCGTGCTGCACGACCAGCATGTTGAGGTGCAGCAAACCACTGCGCCGGTCACCGTCTCGTTGCCGCAGCCATCCAAACCTTCAGACGCAGACAAGGACGAGGACGCGAAGTCCACGAAGCCGAAGCCGCCCACATCGCGGACGTTCCCCGCCGGCAGCTATGTAGTCCGCATGGACCAGCCGTATTCGCGCATCGCCGACGCCTTGCTCGATCGCCAGTTCTGGTCGCCGGAAGATCCGCAGAAGCATCCTTACGATGACACCGGCTGGTCGCTTCCGCCGCTGTTTGGCGTCGATACCGCGCGCATTCTCGACAGCGCGATCCTCAAGGCGCCGATGCATGTCGTCGAAGACCCCACGGCGCCATCCACTGCTGCCTCGCTGTCCGGCGACACATTCCTGATCGAGAACCACGCCGACCCGTCACTCATCACGCTGCGCTATCAGTTTGCTCATGCAACCATCACGGCGACAGATGCGAGCATGACCTCCGGTGGCCATACGTACCCCGCCGGCACGTGGATCGTGCGCGGCGCCTCGGGCGCTGACTTGGAGAAGGCCGTTGCGCCGCTCCATCTGCACGTCACAGCCGCGTCGGATATACCCAGCGTGGCCACCCATCCCGTTGCGGCTCCGCGCATTGCACTGATGCACACGTGGCTCGACACGCAGCCCGAAGGCTGGTGGCGGCTGGCGCTGGACAACCTGCACATTCCTTACAGCTACATCAGCACGCAAACCGTTGCTGCGGAGCGCGACCTGCGCGCGAAGTATGACGTCATCCTCTTCGCGCCGGTGGGCCGTAGCTCGCAGCTCATCCTAAGCGGCATTCCGATGTGGGGCAATGCGATGCCCTGGCAGAAATCGGACCTTACTCCTAATCTCGGCCGCATCGATTCCACGCCGGATATTCGCCCCGGTCTGGGTGAGGCCGGCCTTACGCATCTGCGCGACTTCATCCAGCAAGGCGGCCTGTTCATTGCATCGCAGGATGCCGCCGAGTTTGCCATCGACACCGGCCTCGCGCCCGGCGTCTCGGTTGCGCCGCGCGGCGACCTCAAGGTCGTCGGCACCATTGTGAACACGGTGCTCGCGCCGAAAAAGGACGCAGCACCTAGCCCGGTGCTTGCCGGGTACTCTACCGCGCCAGCGGTGTACAGCGAGGAGGGGATGGCGTTCAACGTCAGCAACCTGCTAACTGGCGACCGGCGTCTTCGTGCCGAAGCCAAGACGCCGCGGCCTACCGGGCGCGGCGGCCCGGATGATCCTGATGTGCCGCAGGACCGCGGTTTTGCTGAACCGCCGGTCGTGCCTATGGCCAAGCCGTGGGAGCCGATGCCGCTGACCGTGGAGGAGACCCGCAACAATCCCTACGTCATCCCGGAGCAGGAGCGCCCGCAGGTGCTGCTGCGCTATGCAAACTCGAAGGAGCTGCTGGTCTCCGGGCTGCTCGACCATGCCGATTCGCTGGCCGAGCATGCTGCCGTCGTCGCTGCGCACCTGGGCAGCGGGACTACGCTGCTCTTCGCCAACAATCCCCTCTATCGCGGCGAGACGATCGGCAGCTATGCGCTGGTGACCAACGCGATCCTGAGCTACGAGGCGCCGAAACCGTGAAGACGCTAGGGTCGGCCATGCTTTACCATGACGCGCATGGCCATGCTCGGTAACCTGATCGCCTTTATCCCTACGCGCAATGGCGACGCCGCACGCGTCTTTTACGAAACGAAAGTCGGACTGCGCTTCATCTCGGAGGACCAGTTCGCTGTCGTGTTTCAGTCGGGCGTCAACATCGTTCGCCTCGCGCGCACCGGGTCGTTCACACCGGCGCCCTTCACCATTCTTGGGTGGGAGTCCTCGGATGTGGAGCGGGACGTGCGTGAGATGTCCGCGCGAGGAGTCACGTTCGAGCGCTACGACTACATGGGACCGCAGGATGAGCTGGGCATCTGGACCGCGCCCGGCGGCGCGAAGGTAGCGTGGTTCAAAGACCCGGACGGGAATACGCTCTCCATCTCGCAGCGCATCTGAATGAGTCACGTTACCCGGCCCCCACCCCCCTCCCGTCACCGGAGCGTGGCTTGGAACTCGTTGCGCTGCAATAGGTTAGGGCGTGTCCCGCGGGCTAAAATCGTCCATCCAAAAGGGTTATCGCTATATTCGTCTTGCGAAAGGGCTTACGCGCCGAAAGTCATGTTTGATCTCGTCCATGGATCCAAATTGAAAAAGCCCGCGCGATGCTGGCGCGGGCTTCAGTACTGTCTATTTCCAGTGTAACGAATCGGGTAGTGCGAAATGGCAGGAATTAGAGAAAATGTTTCTGTCACAGTTCCGAATTGAGACCCTGCTTCACTGCGACAGCGACAGCTCTGCTTCTCTGGTGGAGGCGACCCCGAGGAACTTTTCGAAGACTTCATTCGAGAGCATTCGGCCGCGCGTCGTTAAAGCTACCTGATCTTCCGTGCACGTGAGCAGTGCGTCCGCAATCAGTTCGGAAAGCGCATCCTCGAAGGCCGAGACTGCCTCTTCTCCGAATTCCCTTCGCAGCGAACCCAGCGACACACCTTCTGTCAGCCGCAGACCGAGGAACCAGGCTTCCTCCAGCTCGGCGGCACGATCGACGCGTTCGACGTTGTCGGGGTCGCTTGTCATATATGTCATATATCGGGCGAGGTCGTCGGGGTTGCCGAAGCGGACCGCCGCGCCTTCGCGGGTGCGCAGCATGGAGTGCGCATCCAGACCGACCCCGAGGTAGGGTTGGCGCCGCCAGTAGCGCAGGTTGTGCCGCGACTGTGCGCCGAGACGCGCGAAGTTCGAGATTTCGTATTGCCGCAAGCCTGCTTGCTCTAGACGGAGGCAGCCTGCTTCGTACATCGCGGCGATGGCGTCATCGGTCGGAACCAGGCCTGCGCCATAGCGGCGGCCGCCGCCGATCAGTTCCCGGCCGAGGCGGGAGTCTTCATCCACCTCCAGCATGTAGAGGCTGGCGTGCTCCACGGCGAGGCTGCAGACGGCCTCCACCGATTCCGTCCAACTCGCCATCGTCTGGCCGGGGAGACCGGCGATCAGGTCGAGGTTCACGGCCAACCCGGCGCCGTGCAAACGGCGCACGTCTTGCTCGACGATGGCCCGGGTGTGCATGCGGCCGGTTGCGGCAGCTTCGGAATCGATCATGGATTGCACGCCCAGGCTGACTCGCGTTGCCGAAACTTCAAGTATTGCTTGAAGAAATTCGAGAGCGATCTGGCCAGGCGCGCATTCGATGGTGACCTCCGCCTGCGGCTCAACGTAGAAGCTTTGCCCCAGGGCCGAGAAGATCTGCCGCAGCAGCTCCGGCGCGAGCGTGCTAGGTGTTCCGCCGCCCAGGTACACGCTGCCGACACGCTCCGGAAGGCTCCATCCCTCCCGCTCGGCCCTGTCGCGCGCGCCGCCAATTTCCGCGCAAAGCCGCGACACATAAGGCCCATGCTCGCTCGCCGGAAAAACTCCGGAGGCGAAATTGCAGTAGGTGCACTTCGCGCGGCAGAAAGGTATGGAGATATAGAGGCCGAGCGTGTCGCTCATTCATCTATTGTGACAGCCCAGTAGAATAAAGGACGGCATGTCGGAAGCCAGGTCCCGAAGTACCGAGCAGCGTCCGGAGAAAAAGCCGGGCGACAAGCCGGAAAACAAGCCCGCCGCCCACGAAGAAGACATTGTTGGCAAGGCGTATGACAGCCGGCTTATGGGCCGGCTGCTCAAGTACCTGCGTCCTTACAAGTGGCAGGCCGGGCATCTCGCTCGCCGCGATTCTTCTGAAGGCGCTGGCGGACATTCTCGGTCCCTACCTGACGAAGGTGGCGGTCGACCGCTACATGACGCATGACCCGACTGGCCGATCCTCCTGGCTGGCCCGGCATCTGAGCTCCGTCACCGGCGACCGGCATCACGCAGGTCGCGCTCATCTACGTCGGCGCGCTCTGCTTCTCGTACGTGCTGGAGTTTGCCCAGACCTACCTGATGCAGTGGACCGGGCAGAAGATCATGTACGACATGCGATCGCAGATCTTCCGCCATCTGCAGCGCATGCACATCGGCTTCTTCGACCGCAATCCGGTGGGCCGCCTGGTGACGCGCCTTACATCCGATGTCGACGCGCTGAACGAGATGTTCACCTCCGGCGTGTTCGCCATTTTTGAAGATGTTTTCGTGCTGCTCGGTATTGTGCTGGTCATGCTGCGCATGAACTGGTGGCTGGCGCTGATCGCCTTCGCGGTGCTGCCGGTGATTGTGCTGGTCACGCGCATGTTCCGGACCAGCGTGCGCGACTCCTACCGCCGCATCCGCACCGCCATTGCGCGCATCAACGCGTTTACGCAGGAGCATGTCACCGGCATGAGCGTGGTGCAGCTCTTCAACCGGGAGCAGCGCGCCTTTACGGATTTTGAAGCGGTGAACCGCACCCACCTGGTCGCCTTCAAAGACGCGATTCTGGCCTACGCGCTCTACTATCCCGCGGTGGAGCTGCTCTCCTCGATTGCGATCGCGCTGGTCATCTGGATCGGCGGACGCGGCGTGCTGCGCGGCACGGTCACCATCGGCATACTCGTTGCCTTCATCCAGTACGCGTGGCGCTTCTTCCGGCCCATCCAGGACCTCTCGGACAAATACAACATCCTGCAGGCCGCGATGGCGGCCAGCGAGCGCGTCTTCAAGCTGCTGGATACGCCGACCGAAGTTACGTCGCCGGCCGATCCCGTGGCCAGCCCGCGCGAGGGACGCATTGAGTTTCGCGATGTGTGGTTTACCTACGAGCGGCTGACGCCGGAGCAGCTTGCGACGATCCAGACAGCGTCGCCGGAAGATCTGGATGCGATTGGCGTCGAGTGGGTGCTGCGCGGGGTGTCGTTCACCATCGAGCCGAACGAGACGGCGGCCATCGTGGGCCATACCGGCGCGGGCAAGACCACGATCATCTCGCTGATGATGCGCTTCTACGATGTGCAGCGCGGCCAGGTGCTGATTGACGGCATTGACGTGCGCAGGCATGAGCTGACTGCATTGCGCCAGCACTTTGGGGTGGTGCTGCAGGACCCGTTCCTCTTTACCGGAACGATTGCCGAGAACATCCGCCTGGGCACGAAGTCGATCTCGGATGCCGACATGGAGCGCGCGGCGGAAGAGGTCAACGTCCTAGACTTCATCCACACCCTGCCGCATGGTTTCAACGAGCCGTTGCGCGAGCGGGGCGCGGGCCTCTCCACGGGGCAGAAGCAGCTGATCAACTTTGCACGCGCGCTTGCGCATCGACCGCGCATCCTGATTCTGGACGAGGCTACGTCTTCGGTGGACACGGAAACGGAGATACGCGTGCGCGCCGCGCTCGATCGCATGCTGACGGGAAGGACTTCGGTCGTGATCGCGCACCGGCTCTCCACGGTGCAGCGCGCGGACACCATCCTGGTAATGCACAAAGGCCAGCTGCGCGAGCACGGGCCGCACCAGCAGCTTCTGGCGCAGCACGGCATTTACTGGAAGCTCTACCGGCTGCAGTATAAGGACCAGGAGATGGAGAGCGCCTCGGGCATTGCCAATACTCCACTGGCCCTGGGCACGGACTGAAGTGTTTTGCGCGGCGTATTTGTGGACGACGCGGAAGCCGAGATACTGTTGACACGGCATCCAAGAAAGAAGTTCGCTATGGCCATCATCCGAAATTGTCCCTCCTGCGGAAAGCCGAATCGCATTCCTGCGAAGCACCTTGCCGACACAGGAAAGTGCGGCGCCTGCAAAGCATCGCTCGCTGCGATGGCTGATCCGGTTGAGGTCAGCCCCCAGGAGTTCGACGAAATTGTGCGCGACAGCAAAGTTCCGGTCTTCGTGGATTTCTGGGCGGCATGGTGTGGCCCGTGCCGGATGGCGGCGCCGCATGTTGCGCAGGTGGCGCGAGACATGGCCGGCCAGGCCGTCGTGCTGAAGGTGGACACGGAGAAATTTCCGGAACTGGCTTCACGGTACAACGTCCAAGGGATCCCGAACTTCGCGGTATTTGCTCGCGGCAATCTTCAATTCCAGCAAGCGGGCCTGGTGGACGCGAATACGATGAAGAGCTGGATCGCGCGTGCTGCCTAGTAGCGTCTCGGCGACTGCGAATGGCCTACTGACCCTCGGCACGGACTGAGTCTCTGCGGATCAGGCCGGGACCAGCGCCGGGGTTCGCGTCACGGCGATCACGCTGATGTCGTCCTGCTGGCCAAAGTGTTGCGCGGCAGTCGCCACTTCGGCCGCGGTCATCCGCGCTTCCAGCAGCTCCTGCACTCGTGCAAAGCCGAAGAGATGACCGTGCTCGTCCATCGCTTCCGCGATGCCGTCCGAAGCCAGCACGAGCCGGTCGTTCTCCTTGAGCTGGAATTCGGTGGTGGAGAACTCGGCATCTTCAATCACGCCGAGCGGCAGGGAGCCTTCGATCTCTACAGGATTCCCGTTGAGATACGGCGGCAGGTGTCCCGCGTTTGCCAATGTCACTCGACCATCGGCTGCGATGCGCATGGCGAGGCATGTGGCGTGGGCTTCGCTGCGGCCGATAAGCCGGCGATTCAGCGCCTGGATGAGGAAGAGCGGATCGGGATTGATCTCCGTGGTGCTGCGGATGGCGCCTACCAGCAGCGCCACCAGCATGCCCGCCTGCAGGCCCTTGCCTGTCACGTCGCCGGCCACAATGAGGAGACTGCCGTCGCTGGGATGCGGAAGAAGCTGATAGAAGTCGCCGCCGACTTCGCGTGCGGGACGGTATTCATGCTCGATGGTCAGGCCCGGAAGAGTGGTCATCGCCTGCGGCAGGATCACGCGCTGGACTTCCTGCGCCTGCTTTACGTCGAGCGCCATGAGGCGCTGCTCGCGCACCGAGAGCAGGAGTCGTCGAAATAACAGCACGAACAACACCGCCGTGAGCAGGAGATTGGAGACCGCCGCCAGACCGAACCGTATGCCCAGGGGAAACCAATTGATCCGGATATGCAGCAGCGCCAGCTCGCTGTTGAATTGCCAAGCAATCAGCAACACCACTGCGGGAAGGACCAACCAGCCCTCCGCGCCCTGACGGCGGATGCCCCAGGCCACGACAAAAATCAGCAGCACCAGCAGCGCCAGCCGCACCGCAAGTGAGATGGTGTGGAAGAAGCCGGCGACAGGAACGGAGATGAAGGGATAGAACGTGTTTTCGCCGATGGCGGTGGAGAGCATGTAACAAAGAGTCAGCAATCCGACTGTCCTGGGCACCCAGTCGATGCGCTGCAAGCCGAACCAGATCCACCACACCATGACCCAGCCGCCAAAGATGAGCGGCGTGAGAAATCCATCGCTCAACCCGCTATCAAGAATCCCGCCGATATGTTGTGTCCACGCTCCAAGGATGCTCGTCCCTTCCAGAGCGGCGACGAGAAGAAAAATTGCTCCCATCCAGACATAGACGGGATCGGAGCGATCGAACCGGGTAAGGCTGAAGGCGATACCGGCCAACAGGAGAAAGAGCAGTCCTTCCACGGCCGAAATGATCTGGGTGCGGATGAGCTCCAGCCAGCGAAGTTGGTATCCGGCTGAAACGGCGCTGACGTTGCCCAGAGTCGGCGCTGTATGGAAGCCGCCGGTATCGGCCTGGGTGACCAGGGTGCTGGGCTCCATCCAAACACGAA
The DNA here is from genome assembly GCA_963758545.1 of uncultured Acidobacteriaceae bacterium. Lineage (GTDB taxonomy): Bacteria > Acidobacteriota > Terriglobia > Terriglobales > Acidobacteriaceae > KBS-83. The sequence continues at coordinate 135,938 of CAVWVY010000006.1, forward strand.
AGGCCAACACCTGGGTCTGAGGATCGGATTGGGAATCGACATCATGCTTCTGCGGAAGCGGAAACATCATCGGCTGGGTGTAGTAGATCGTCGGATGGCTTCCGGAGAACTTGCCAAAGCTGCCGATCAGGGTTCCGTCCAGGAAGAATTGATATGCGTCGTCGACATACGCCGGACCGGCCAGAGCCAGCGCTTCTCCCGGCTGCGCAGATACCTGTACCCGGATGCGATACCAGCCGTAGCCCCAGTGACCCGCGTGCCCATGCGCCGTCCAGCCCTTCACGTAATCGGAAAAGCCGCCAAGGGGATCAAAGAGTCCAGCCTGCGGTGTGAGATTGACCGTCTCCCACTTCGAATCGTCGAAATCTGGTTGAGCCCAGAGCGATGCCTGTGTCACCGGATCGAGTGGCGAGTCGCCCACGCTGAACTTCCATGGACCGTAGAGGGGAACAACTGACTGGCCGAGCGTGATGCGGGTCGTCTGCGGTGCTGGGCTGCTTTCGGGCTGGGCTGCTACGGAAGCCAAAAGGCAGGCCAGAAGGGCCTGCAGGCAGCGGAAACGACTCATACGTACGGACCTTTCCGGGGGATCCGAAGCAGTAACTATAGCTCGTCCATGGGATGAATGGTGCCCAATTTCACAGAGGTGGCACCAACCGTACACCGCTTGAGTTGGGCACGGACTGCGAACTCGCTACATGGCTGACTTGAGATAGCGGATGATCGCCTGCCGCTCCTCGGGCTTGGGAACGTAGAAGTCCATCTCGGTGCCGGGCACCATCTGGTCAGGATTGGTGAGCCACTTGTCGAGCGTGGTCTCGTCCCAGACGATATGCGCCTTTTTGAGGGCAGCGGAATATTGATACGACGACACGCTGCCTGAGGTGCGGCCAACGATGCCACCGAGCCTGGGCCCTTCTCCGTCCTGAGTGAGCGAGTGGCATCCTGTGCAGCGTTTGCCGAAGAGCTCGCGACCGCGCGCTGCGTCGCCGGAGCCGCCCGTGTGGACGCTCATTTGCCCATCTGGAGCGGCTTTGGCCTCCTGCGCATTTGCCCAGCGGTTGAGAGCAGCAACGTCCGCGGCGTTGATGCGCGACTTCCAGTGCACCAGGCGATATTGCGGGAGCGGCATCTTTCCCGCTTGCGCCATCTGCACGATCTCCTGCGCGCGATCGAGCCGTTCGTCTTGTGAGTACGTGCCCCACATGGAGAGATTCATCGCCTTGCGGCCTCTGACGATGTCGCTTTCCATCAGCCACGAGACGGGGGCGAATCGGCCATAGATGGGCACGCGAGTCTGCGCGGAGTGGCAGTCGGCACATTTCGCAAACAGGATCGCGCGCACATCCAGCGGAACATGCGCGTCTTCCATGAATGGTGGCGGCGCGGTGTTCGCATACAGGCCCGCGTCGCCATACGGATGCACACGCGCCAGAAGCAGCGAGGCCGGCAGCAGAACCAAACACGCAAGTCCGAGGATTTGCCGGCCTCTCATAGTTTGTAGTTATCCGCGAGTGAGGAATCGACAATCGCGAGGTGGCTTTGCTTCCCGACATATTTCACTTCGGTGATGCCGAGAACGTCGTGCAGCTTGCCGGCGGGGACGACCATGGGCCCGGCATGCGGTGCCTTGCCGGGAGCGGGTTGCGGGAATGCTGTCGAGGTCGCGGTGTGGAATGCGATGTTGCCTTCCACCTTCTGCATCACTTGGTGGATATGGCCGTTGAGCACCGTGACGGAACCGAAACGTTTGAGATAGCCGAGAGCTTCTGCGCCATCCTGCGTGCCCCAGCCCCATTGCGGATAGACCATCCACAACGGGATGTGGGCGAAGATCACGATGGGAGTGGAGGCCGAGAGGTTTGCCAGCTCCGCTTTCAACCACGCGAGCTGATCCGTCCCCAGGCTGCCCATGGCGTCGACCTGCTGGCAATTGTTGAGGCCGAAGAAGTGCACGCCCTTGTGCGCGAAGCTGTACCAGCCGGTGCCGGCGGTGCCTTTACCAAATCGCTCGCGGTAGAGAGCGCCGTCGTCCAGCGCGACGTCGTGCTCGCCGGGAACATAGAACGTGCGGCCGGTTTTTGCGCTTTTGATGACCTGCTCGGCGGTATCGAACTCCGCTGCTTTGCAGGACTGGCTGATATCGCCGGTATGCAGCATAAAGTCATGAGTTCCCGGCAATGCGTTGATGCGGTCGATGGCCAGCTGGAGAGTCTTGGTTACATCCTGGTTTGCCGCCTTGTTGAAGCCGATGTGGCTATCGCTGATCTGGACAAAGCTGAACTCGCCACCCTGGCCGTGGCTTGCGTGCTGGCCGGCAGCGCCGCCGGTGGCTGCGAAAAGCTTGGAGGTGGGCACGCCGCCGGCCATCGTCCAGACGATCCCGGTTCCCACCCATGCCATGCAGCTCAGGAAGCTTCGCCGGTCGATTCCATCCGTGCTGGTCACATCCGCCGTATATCCGCCAAATTGTTCGTCATCCGCTTTGGTTTTGCGCATATTCTTCTGTTGCTCCTTCGAGGATGGAAACCGGCGGGTGCGGAATTTATTCCATCCTGGTGCGATGGAATAAATTCACCGTGCTGCGGTTTACATCGGTGAGAGACGAGCAAGCGATCGCAGATGCCTCTACTGTCATGGAAACGCCGGGAAGGCCCCGACAGCCCGACTACGCCGGGCTTTGAGGAACTTGCGCTTCCGCTTCTGCCTTCTCTCTACAACCTTGCTCGATGGCTCACTCGGAACCCCGTGGAGGCGGAGGACCTGGTGCAGGAGACATTTCTGAAAGCGCTTCGCGGCTTCGAAGGGTTTGAGCCCGGAACGAACTTTCGCGCGTGGATGTTCCGCATTTTGCGGAACACATTCCTGACCTCGAAGACAGGGCTGGCCGCAAATCGAACGGTTGCGCTGGAAGACGAGCTGAATAACCCGGACGGATCAGCGGGCTATCATCCGGAGGCGGCGATTGACCGCCAGACCCCGGAGATGAACCTGATCCGGATGGCCGATGAGGACGCATTGCACTCTGCGATGGAGAAGCTTCCCCCGGTACTGCTGGAAGCACTGCTGCTCTGCGAGATGGAAGAGATGAAGTACCGCGAGATCGCTGTCGTCCTCGAAGTGCCGATCGGCACTGTCATGTCCCGTGTGGCGCGAGCGCGCGCTGCGCTCCGAACTTCACTTCAGAGCCAGATGACATCTACGAGGGAGTACCGCGCATGACCAGTCATCTATCGCATGTAACGCTCAGTGCTCTGGCGGACGGCGAGCTGTCTATGGAAGAACTGGCGAGCGCCAATGAGCATCTTGCCGGCTGCCCCGCCTGCACGTCCCAAGCGCTCTCCGAAACCCTTTTGAAATCCGCGACCGCGCGCGCCGGCCAGCGATATGCTCCGCCGCCGCAACTGCAACGACGAATTGCGAAGCTGGCATCACGGCCAGGGCCAACGCCAAGTGCCTCAGGAACTCGTTCCGCTTCATCTGCACGTACATCGGTGTGGTCTTTCGGATCGCTGGGATGGCTGGCTGCGGCTGCGGTTCTGCTGGTCACTGTGAGCATCGGAGTCTTACAACAGAGGATCACGAGCTCGCGGCGAGCCGCAGACACATACGCTGCACTGGTCACGGAAGTTTGCGATCAGCACATCGCCACACTCGCCGCAGGACCTGCGCCACAAGTGATTTCGACCGACAGGCACACGGTGAAGCCGTGGTTCCAGGGGAAGCTTCCCTTCAGCTTTAATCTGCCGGAGAACCTGCCCGCGAACACGACGCTGGATGGCGCGAACCTGAGCTATCTGGGCAATCAGCCGGTCGCGCAATTGCTGTACAGCATCGGCAAGCATCGCGTGTCGGTCTTTGTGCGGGAACGTTCTACATCGTCCGATGTGAAGCCTCTGCAGGCGGAGCATTCAGGATTCCATGTAGCCGGGTTCGATACGGATGATCTGGAGGGAATTGCGGTGAGCGATGTGGATCCGGCACGTCTGCGCGAGCTTGTCGCGGCGATTCGCCACGCGCAGAGCGGGGCTTCCCCGCGATAGCGTTCTTTCTATCTGGTTTAGGCTAGGGTCATGTTTTCCGACGGCCTGTGCGCGCTTGCGGTCTCTCTGGCTTTTCTTTCTTCTCCTATCGCCTCTCTGGCAGGATCTTTGCAGCAGGCTGGTGCTGCGGCGACTCAGCCCGCACCTCAAAAGCGCCCGCAGCGTCAGGAGCCTCCGCCTCCTCCCACAACGCGAGCCGACATTCTGCGCGGCGCCTATGGACGCTATCGCGCGAACAACGATCTGCTCTCCTACCATCTCGACATCCGGGTTGATCCGGAAAAGCAGTTCGTCAGCGGCAAAAACACGATCCGCTTTCGCATGCTCGCCGATGACAATCGGATTCAGCTGGACCTGAACGATGCTTTGAAGATTGGCAAGATCCTCCTCGGCACGACGAGCCTGAAGTACGAGCGCGATTCCGGCGCGGTCTTCGTGGATTTTCCGGAGACGTTGAAACGAGGCCAGGAGTACTCGATTGACTTCTACTACTCGGGTCGTCCGCTGACCACCGGCCGTTTCGGCGGGTTCACCTTCGGCAAGGACCCTCAAGGGAAACCGTGGATCTTTACTTCCTGCGAAGACGACGGCGCGAGCATCTGGTGGCCGAACAAAGATCAGTGGCGCGATGAAGTGGAAGAGATGGAGATAAGCGTCGCGGTACCGAACAATCTGGTCGATGTGTCGAATGGACGCTTTCTCGGCAAGACCGATCTTGGCGATGGGTATACGCGATGGGATTGGATGGTCCACTATCCGATCAATAACTACGACGTGTCGCTGAATATAGGCAATTATCAGCACTTCGGCGATAAGCTGGGCGACCTGACGCTGGACTTCTATGCGCTGCCCGGTGATCTGGACAAGGCAAAGCGGCAGTTCTCGCAGGCGAAAGAGATGCTCGAAGCATACGAGCATTACTTCGGACCGTATCCATTTGCGAAGGATGGGTACAAATTGATTGAGGTGCCTTATTCCGGCATGGAGCACCAGAGCGCGGTGACGTACGGCAACCACTTCAAGAACGGCTATCTGGAGCGCGACTGGACCGGCGTCGGGATCAGCCCGCGCTTCGATTTCATCATCATCCACGAGAGCGGGCATGAGTGGTTCGGCAACAGCATCACGGCGGCCGATCGCTCCGATATGTGGATTCACGAGGGCTGGACCACATATCTCGAAGCTTTGTATGTGGAATACCGGTGGGGACACGACGACGCGGTCAAATATCTGAACGGCCTGAAGCCGAAGATCGAAAATAGGCGGCCCATCATCTCCGAGCGCGGCGTGAACAGCACTCCGCCGGAAGACCAGTACTTTAAGGGCGCGCTGATGCTGAATACACTGCGCTCGGTTATCAACGACGACAGCCGATGGTGGCCGCTGCTCTATAACTTCTACCAGCAATTCAAATACCGCAACATCATGACTGAGGATGTGGTCACCTACTTCAATCGCGAGACCGGACAGGACCTGACACCGATATTCAACCAATATCTGCGGCATGCCGACATACCGACGCTCGAGCTGCTCTTCGACGCAACGGAGGGAACCTTGTCCTATAAATGGAAAGCGGACGAGCCGAACTTTTCCATGCCGGTGCTGGTGGGCGAAAAGGACCACTGGCAACGCATTACCCCGACACTCGACTGGCAGACGATGAAAACGCCGCTGACCAAAGATCAGTTCCAGGTGGCGACGGAGCTCTTCTACGTGAACGTGCAGAAGTATTAGAGCCGCTGCGGGCGCGTTGCCCATGGCACCCTGCTCCGGCGTAGTATCGCTGGCATGGATACTACGCGCCGTACGCTTTGCCTTTCGCTTCCCGCCCTTGCTATGACGACCGCGCTTGCGGCCGAAGACGCCAGCACGCCGCTTGCCTCGTTCGCTAAGCCGTTTGGGGAACTGCCCGTCCATCAAAACGGCGCCAACACCTCGCGCGCCATCCTCGACGGCACGACCCACTCCAAGGACCATCTCGAAGTGCACGAGACTACGCTTGCGGCGGGCAGTGAGCCCCATCCGCCGCATCAGCATGCTCACGAGGAGCTTTTTCTCATGAGCAAAGGACGGCTGGCGGTCACGATCTCCGGCAAGACCACGACGATCGATCCCGGCGGCGCGGCTTTTGTCCATTCCGGCGAGTTGCATGGGGTCAGGAATCCGGGACCGGGACCTGCGCAGTATTTCGTCGTGGCTATCGGCACGCGGTAATGCGGCACGTTTCCTGGATAACTCCCGAAGCATCCGAGGCCTAGCGCCGCGGATTTTTTGCCCGCGGAGCAATTATCTGTTAGCGTGCCTTTCACATTTCATTTCCAAGTTCAAGCCCTGGTGAAATCCATGCACGTTTCGCGCATCGTACTTGCTCTTGCTCTGCTTGGCATCCCGATTACCGCGCCTACCCAGAACGCTCCTGCTTATCCGAGCGAGACGCCTGAGCATTTCCAGCCCACGAACGCCGGCTTTGAGTATCAGCGGCGCGACGTAATGATTCCGATGCGCGACGGCGTGAAGCTTCACACCGTCATCCTTGTACCCAATGGCGCGAAGAATGCGGCCATTCTGCTTACGCGGACGCCCTACGACGCAACTGCGCTTACCTCGCATGAGCAGAGCTCGCACCTGGGGCCGATCCTGCAGGGCTACGACAATGCTGTCGATGTCATCGTCGATGGCGGCTACATCCGGGTGGTGCAGGATATCCGCGGGAAATACGGCTCGGAGGGCGATTTCATCATGAATCGCCCAATCCATGGACCGCAGAACCCGACGCCCATCGACGAATCGACAGATACCTACGACACAATCGACTGGCTGATCAAAAACATCCCTGAGTCGAACGGCAGGGTCGGCGTCCTGGGTATCTCCTACGATGGCTTCGAGCCGCTGATGGCCTTGATTCATCCGCACCCGGCCCTCAAGGTTGACGTGCCGATGAACCCGATGGTCGATGGCTGGATGGGCGACGACTGGTTCCACAATGGCGCCTTCCGCCAGCAGAACCTCAGCTATATCTACGAGCAGAGCGCCACACGGGCCAACACTGCCCTCTGGTGGACGAGCAACTACGACGATTACGATATGTTTATGCGGGCAGGCTCAGCCGGCGAGCTCGCCAAAGAGCGCGGTATGGAGCAGCTCGGCTTCTGGAAGAAGGTGGCGGCGCATCCGGCATACGATGCGTTCTGGAGCGACCAGGCGCTGGACAAGGTCCTTGCCAAAGAGCCCCTCATTGTCCCGACGCTGCTCGTATCATCGCTCTGGGACCAGGAAGATATCTACGGCGCCATTGCGGTGTGGAAGGCAATCAAGCCCAAGGACACCGCGAACGACAAAGTTTTCCTGGTGATGGGTCCGTGGCATCATGGGCAGGAGATTGAAGATGCCAGCACCCTGGGCGAGCTCCATTTCGGACAGGACACCGGCCTCTATTTTCGCCAGCACGTTCTTGCGCCGTTCCTCGCGCACTACCTGAAGAATGATCCGAAGCAGATCCCCACAGTAACTGCGTTTGAGACAGGCGCGAACCAGTGGGAGCAGCTTTCCACATGGCCCGCCGGATGCGCGGACAGTTGCTCGATCCAGCCGACGCCGCTCTATCTTGAGCCGAATCTCGGGCTGTCATTCGACAAGCCGTCCAGCGGGGCTGCATACGACAGCTATATTTCCGATCCGGCCAAGCCTGTGCCCTTCCGCAAGCGGCCCATCCAGCCGGTGGGCTATACCGGCGAGCTTACCTGGTCGTATTGGCTGGTGGACGATCAGCGTGAAGCCTCCGGCCGCCCGGATGTGCTCTCATTCGTAACCGATACGCTCACTCATCCGGTCAAGATCAGCGGCCAGCCCGTGGTGCATCTGGTCGCTTCGACATCCGGCACCGACTCGGATTGGGTGGTGAAGCTGATCGACGTCTATCCGGACGAAGTGGCAGAGTATCCGCATCTCGGTGGATATCAGCTCATGGTTTCGGCGGACATTCTGCGCGGCCGCTATCGCGAGAGCTTCACAACCGCGAAGCCAATCCAACCCAACACGCCGCTGCTCTATCAATTCGAGCTGCCCACGGCGAATCACGTCTTTCTTCCCGGGCATCGCATCATGGTGCAGGTCCAATCCGCCTGGTTTCCGCTGTATGACCGCAATCCGCAGACATTCGTTCCTAACATCATGTTCGCCAAACCGGGCGACTACCAGAAGGCGGAGCAGCGCATCTACCATGCGCCGGACAACGCCAGCTATGTGGAACTGCCGCTGGTAAAAGAGAAGTAGAAATCTCCGGAGTCGGTTGGCCGGCGTCGCGAGTCTACAGCAATGCGGTTCCGATTCGTTTTTTCATTTCTTTATTCACTTCGTAAACAATGCGCTTGTAGAATCGCCTCGCGACATTCTGACCCCGAGGATTTCTTTTGCGCATACATCTCGACTCCCCACTGGCCACCAGAGCATATTGCTGGGCCGCGATCGTCCTGACCTTCCTTTTCTGCTTTTCCGCTCCTTCCCTTTACGCTCAGTTTGAAACAGCATCCGTACTCGGGTATGTGCGTGACTCGAGCGGGGCAGCCGTGCCCAACAGCAAGGTGCAGCTCATCAACACCGCCACCGGCGTTGCGATCACGGCAAATACCGACGGCCAGGGACAATATCAGTTCAGCGATGTGCACATCGGCCAGTACAAGATCTCTGCCACAGCCGCCGGCTTCAGCGCGACTGTTACGGAGCCGTTTTCCGTTGCCGTGAACGCGCGTCAGCGTGTCGATGTTGCGTTGAAGCCAGGGAGCGTGGCGGACACGGTTACGGTGACAGGTGTGGCAGCGCAACTGGAGAGCGAGACCAGCGACACCGGCACGGTTATCTCGCAGCGAGAGGTGCAGAACCTTCCCTTGAATGGGCGCGCCTATGGTGACCTGGCGACGCTGGTCCCGGGAGTCCGGAGAAACACCCTTGAAAATCAGAGCGTGACCAGCCGCGATGCATCCTTCAACGTGAATGGGCAGCGATCGGAGTTCAACAATTTCCTGCTAGACGGCGTGGACAACAATGCCTACGGGACATCCAACCAGGGCTTCTCCAACCAGGCGATTCCGCCTTCGCCGGATGCTATCAACGAGTTTCGGGTGGAGACCAATAACTATAGCGCCGAGTTCGGACGGGCCTCCGGCGCGGTCATCAACGTTTCGATCAACAGCGGTTCGAACCAGTTCCACGGGCGCGTCTGGGAATATAACCGCAACACTGATCTGAATGCGAAGGGACCTTTTCTCCCTCCGCTGAACGTGCTCACCGGACAGCGGCAGGTTCCTGTGCTGATCCGAAATCAGTTTGGCGGCGCTGTCGGCGGCCCGATCAAAAAGGACAAGCTGTTCTTCTTCGTCGACTACGAAGGCAACCGCCAGGTGCAGGGGCAATACACAACCGCGACCATACCGACGGACCAGCAGCGTGCCGGCGTGTTCGTCGACACGAACGGCAACCGGTGCCGCTGCGCAATCCGGTCACCGGCGCGCTCTACCCCAACGGAGTTGTTCCCCAGTCGGACTGGACTCCGCTGGCCAAGCTCGTGATCGCCGCCCTTCCCTCACCCAACGTGCCGAACACCTTTTCCAATAACTACGCGTCGCTGCCGAAGGCCAGCCTGATCGATAACAAGGGCGATGGCCGCGTGGACTACTACTACAGTCCCAAGACGACTGTCTTTGGCCGTTTCAGCAATCACCACGGAGATATTGTGGACGCCTCGTCCATTCCCGGCCAGGCGGGCGGCGGAGGCAACGGCACCATTCACGCTTATAACAAGCAGGTGGTGGGCGGCATGACGCACACCTTCAACCAGAACTCCATCCTGGATGCGCGCATCGGCTTCACCTGGACGCAGGGCGGCAAGACGCCTTATCTTGCCGGCGGCACGAGCCTGAACACGCAGGCCGGCATTCCCGGCCTGCCGACCGACCCTACGGTGATCCGCGCGCTCAGTTCGGAGAATGTGACTGGATATACCTCCTGGGGAGCGCAGGGCTCGAATCCCCAGTTTCAGAATCCCTTTGTTATCGATCCGAAGGTCAACTATTCGATCCTGACCGGCCGCAACAGCATCAAGGTGGGCTGGGAGTTTCTGGCGATCAATACACAGATTGACGACTTCAACCCGGTCTATGGGTCAGGAAAACTTCAACGGCGCATTCAGCCAGAATGGCGGCGGCACCAAAGACACCGGCGCACGTGAGGCAACTTATCTCACGGATTTCCTGACCGGTGCGCGCTCCACTTACCAATTGAATAACTTCAGGATCGTCAACTACCACCAGTACATGAATTTCTTCTATGTACAGGACGACATCAAGGCGAGTCCAAAGCTCACGATCAACGCCGGCCTGCGTTATGAGCTGGTCACACCGCAGTTCGTCACCGGCAATCACCTCGCCAACTTCGATCCCGCGACCAACACGCTTATCCAGGCTTCGAGCGGCAGCATCTACAAGCGCGCACTCGTTCACACACCGACGCTGGGCTTTGCGCCGCGCTTCGGCTTCGCCTATCAACTGACGCCGAAGACGGTTGTCCGGTCGGCTTACGGCATCAGCTTCGACCAGTTCAATCGCGAAGGCGGAGAGAACCTGCTGGCCTACAACGGTCCCTACATCGTGAATTCATCCATCACGCAGGTTGCACCGTTCACCTTCAGCGGAACGGCCCAGCCGCTCTGCACCGGAGATAACTTCGCGAACTGCTTCCGCACGGTGCAGCAAGGCTATCCGCTAAACTTCGCCAGCTCTCAAAACTTCAGCACCCTGCTGGCGCAGACGCGCTACATCCCGAAAAACATTCCAACCGGCTATGTGCAGACATGGCATCTGGATGTGCAGCGGGAAATCATGAAGAACACCGTGCTCACCACTTCCTATATTGGCGAGCATGGCGTGCACATCTGGGTGTTGGCTGATCTGAACCAGGCCGCTCCGAATGCATTGACTGCGACATGCACAACGACGGATGCTCCGACGGTGAACCAGAAGGGCTGCCTCAGCCTTCAGGCGCGGCGTCCGATCTCAACGTTCACCGGCATTGAGGAATCCATTCCCGCGGGCTTTCTCAGCTACAACGCTCTTCAGGCAAAACTGGAGCGCCGCTTTTCCGCCGGACTTTATTTCCTGAACTCCTTTACTTACTCGCGGGCGATCGACAATGCGTCCGGTCACCTGGATACGCCAAACGGCGATAACTCGCGCGTGAATCTTGCGAACCTGCAAGGTGAGACGGCTGAGTCGGCTTACGATCAGCCGTTGAACGATACATTGACCGTGGTGTGGGATCTGCCCTACGGCCGGGGTCGCCACTTTGGCGGGGCCGCACCGCGTCCCATGCAGATGCTGCTGGGCGACTGGCAGATCTCTGCTACCAACATTGCTACCAGCGGGCAGCCGGTGAACCTGACTTACTCGGAACCGGCAGCGTTCGACGTGAGCGACCTTCTTGCGTATCGGCCGAATGTCTCGGGCAATCCGGTCACGCCATCGTCGCAGCGGCTGAAGACGGCGACATCGATTTCCAACTTCCTGAACTCGAGCACGGTCAGCATTCCAACCGACCCCAGCCGACCGTATGGCAACGCCGGACGCAACTCATTGCGCGATTACTCCTTCAACGAATTGGACCTCGGCCTGCACAAGGGTTTTCGCCTGTGGAGCGAAAACTCTCTGCTGGATATTCGTGGCGAGGCTTTCAATCTGTTGAATCACGTGAACTACACGGCGCCAGACTCCAACCGCAGCGATGGAAGCTTCGGCAGCATCACCGGGTCCTTCCCGCCACGCCAGTTGCAGGTGGCGGCGAAGCTGATCTTCTGATGGGTTGACTTAGACGCGAGCGGCGGAGGCGACTGTCTCCGCCGCGGCCTTCTTCAGCTCAGCCGTTGCATCGCCGGTCGGCATAAACTCCATCGCCATCCATCCGCTGTAGCCGTCCTGGTGCAACGCGCGATAGATTGCTGGATAGTCGATCGTTCCCGTGCCCGGCGCGTGGCGGCCAGGGACATCCGCGACATGGACCAGTCCAAGCAGAGGGATATTTCCGCGTAACGGCGCTAACAGCGGCGCGATGCCGCTGTTCGCCGGCAGGCCGCGTTGCTGGTGATAGAAGTCGTAGAGCACCTGCACAGCGGGAGAATTCAGGGCGCGAGTGATTACGAACGCTTCCTCGACTTTTGTCAGATAGATCGAAGGATTTTCCAGCGTGTCGATCGGCTCCAGCAGCAATACAAAGTTGTGCTTTGCCGCCATGTCCGCAGCGCGCTTCAGGTTTTCCACACAGACGGCGTGTTGTTTTTCGCGCGACATGGAGGCATCGCGCTTGCCTGACAACAAAATGATGCGGCGGCAACCAACCTGTTCTGCCTGGGCCATGCGCGCGGTCAGCTCGTCTGCGAGCTTCTGCGCGGCGCCCGACTCTGCGAAACCTGTGTCGATGCCCGCCACCGCATCGCACACAATGCCCAGTTGCGTCATGCGTCCGCGAATACGCTGCACGTCCGCAGGCGTCCACTTCTTGTCCTCGCCCACCAGCTCAAAGCCGTTGTAGCCGGCTCCGGCCACCAGGTCGATCGCCTGCTCCGCCGCGTACTTCGGCCGCAGAGTCCACAACATCACGGATAGCTTGAACGGGCGCGCCGTTTTGTCCGGCCGCGCCCACCCGTGCTGCGTGGCAGCGATACCTGCAAGCGCCGCTGCCGTCCATTGCGCAAATTTCCGCCTCGTCACCATCCACTCACCTCTATGTTGGGATCGAACTGTTTACTCCGCGACAATGGGCACGGAGACATCCGTCGTTTCCCAACGCACGTGCAGTGAGCTTTGCTTTCCCTGAAAGGGTTCGATGGTGATCGACATGACCTCTTGCGGGGATGACAGTGTCTCTTTCTTCATGTCGACGCGCGCCAGGTCCTGGCTCTCGTCGTACTTGGTGCCCCACTGTCCGGTCTGCTTGTTGATGATCAGCTTCCACGTACCCGTCGAAGGCAGCGTGTAGAGGGTGTAAGTGCCCGCGGGTACGGTTGCCGTCCCGATCTTGAGGTTCGCCTCGGTCTTGAGCGTCGTCGCAGGGTTCGCACCCGTCCGCCACCAGTGGTCATACGGCACCAGCCCACCGAATATCTTGCGGCCGCGCATCGAAGGCGCATTGTAGTGGATCGATACCGTCTTCCCATCCACCGTCTGCGAGGTATCCGCGGGCGGACTGGGAAGGGGCTTTTTCGTTTGAGCCTGGCAGCCAATTAACATGCCCAGGCCGATACACATCGTAGATCCCATTCGCAACAATGCATTGTTCATGCGTAATTCTCCTGATCGAAGCATCGCGGGATGATGTTATCGCACTTTGGCAAATCTGAAACGAGTCGGGGCTGGAGATCGGAATAGCAATAGATGCCTCGAGCGCAGAGGCGAGCTGGCCATCGCAACGGAACGAAATTCCGACGAGCTGATCACGTACCGCTTAGGTCATCTCTGGCCGCAACAGCACGAGTTAGTCTGTATCGGGCCGCACGTAGGGCTTCATCAAGTAGGCTCGCGCTGTATTCACTGCGCCTTGCGTGTTGTCGTTGGTCTGGATGGCCTGGCGATACTCGTTGACCGCGCGATCCCGCTGGCCGGTGACATCAAAGATCTTCCCGAGCTGAATGTGACTCCAGACCTCGGTCCACTTCGGATCGTCGTCACCACGCAGCGCATCACGATATGCGTTCGCGGAGGCCTGGTAGTTGCGCTGCGTGAACAGCACGTCGCCGATGCGGTAGTTCGCCAGCGAGCTGATCGCATTTACCTTAAGCGCCTTCTGGAACTCCTCAATCGCCCCGGTCGTGTCGCCCTGCGCAAGCAGTTGCTGGCCGCGTAGAATCGCCACCCGAACCTGCAGATCGGGTGTGTTCTTGAGCACTTCGTTATCGGGGTCGACGGTGATCTTGCGCGGCAGTCCAAAGGTGTCGATCACATACTGCGAGTCCGACCCCGCGACCTCCACCTGCTTCTTCTCCGTCTTGCCTTCGGTCTGCACTTCGAGCGTCACCGGCATGCGGAAGAGATCGAGATCCTGATCGACCTCGCCGATGGTGCGGAAGCCGGTGCCATTTCCCAGACGATAGACCGTGTACTTGTTGGTGAATTGCGGCGCGCCCGTCCCGTCCAGCCATTGCGCGAAGAACGGCACCAGATTCTGCTGGCTGGCTCCTTCAGCAATCTTCTCGAACTCACGCGTGGAGATGGACGCGTCCTTGTGCGTGCTCAATACTGTCTGCAGCGTCTTCTTGAAGGCGTCGTCGCCAATCTCGTATCGCAGCATGTGAAAGACGATGCCGCCCTTGTCCAAGGTCATGGACTGGAACTGCGGCGCAAAGGCATCGAGGCGCCCGGCCGAAGTGAGCGGAATGGTGTCGTAGGCCAGCGCGCCGGCCGAAACATCGGTGATCGCCTGCTCCAGGCTCTGCTTCCCTGCTACGTCTTCGAGATACATCAGCTCGCCGTAGCGTGACATGCCGTTGGTGATCCAGGCATCGTTCAGTGTTGCCGGCGAAACCATGGAGCTCCACCATTGGCGCACGATGGTGTTGGCCAGCAATCGCCCGTTGCCAACGTTGTATTGCGCGAGGTGTGAGCCCGCGATCAGTGCCATCTCCGGCGCCCAGTAGGCGGGCACGGTGTCATCCGGCAGCTCGATGACGTTCAGCCGGGCCGACTCCGCCGGGCCGAAGGTGCCGCTAAAGAAGTCGTACTCGCGGTTGGCTGCCTGCGCAAATTGCTGTATCGGGTTGCTCTGGGCCGTCTGCTGCGCAGGTGTCTTTTGCGACGCCGTTGTGTAGAGCTTGATGTTTGCCTGGCCCATGACGGCGGTGGGATCTTTGAACTTTGCCGCGACGATCGTGCCGGGAAAGCCGGGCCGGTCCCAGTTGAATTGCCAGACATCGCCGCCGCGCTGCGCATGCGGCGCGCCCGTGGAGCCCGATCCCAGAACGGTGTAGCCCGTCGGCGCATGCACCGTGATGTCTGCCGTGAACCGGTCCGTCAGGTATCCCGTCATCGGGAACCAGCGCGCCGCATAGAGCAGATAACTGATCGGGTCGCCGATCGAGGCCAGCTTCAGCCCTTCCACCGGCGAGTTGTCGCCGTTCTCCAGCGTGCCGTCGTACTCGAAGGTCCACACTGCCTTATCGCCTTTTGCCAGCGGTCCGGCCGGGGTTACGCGCAGCGTCGAGGCTGCTCCCCGCTCTGCATTCAGAGGGTGGTCATCGTCATCGGTCACTTTGGAAACCTTCAGTCCCGCATGCAGCTCGAAGGTGGCCACGGGCAGGGCGTCGAGCGCGGTGAAGCTCACCTTCGCGGTGGCGTGCAGTTGGTGGGTCTCGGGAATTACGGTTGCGTCGATGACATAGCCGGTGATGTCGATCAGCGGCTTGTTCGAAATCTGCTGCGCCCGGGAGATAGTGGCCATCAGACCGAAGACCGCCACGACGGAAAAAAAGGCCGCGCGAGAAAGATGAGTCAGCGTGTGCGTGCGTAGGTTCATGCCTGATAGGTGCTCGCCGGGTGTCGAGAGGCATCCGGCTCCCTTTCTGCGTTCGCAGATCCGATGTTGAAAGCTTCCGCTGTGTTGGATGTCAAAGCCGCGGCGCCATGGAGCAGGTCTACACAGACGCGGGCCGTCCGTCCAATGGCACTTTCGCCGGCGGCTGACTGCGTGTGCAGCCGCTCCCGCACCTCGCGCAGGCCGGCGATTGTCCGGGTGCGTTCCGGCCCGTCGGCCAGCAGGGGCTTGAGGGCCATTACGACATTCGCTGCGGTGAAGTCATCCTGAATCAGCTCCGGGACAACGCGGCGGCCGGCGATCAGGTTCGCCATGGCGACGTGCGGCACAGTCACGAACCGACGCGCAATCGCATAGCTGAGCTTCGACAAACGGTAGACCACGACAAACGGATTCCCGAGCAGCGCGGCTTCCACGGTGGCGGTTCCGCTGGCCACGACCGACGCGCGCGCATGATACAGGGCTGCCCGTGCATCCTCGACGAGCACTGGCGGTACTTTGCCCGGCGGTGCCGCCACTGCCGCCGCTACGGCTTCCCTCTTCAACGTGGGCGCCACCGGCACCAGGTATTGATACGTGTCGCCAAGCGTGGTCGCAGCTTCGAGCATGGTGGGCAGGTTCAGGTGGACCTCGCGTTCCCGGCTTCCCGGCAGCAGGGCCACCCACGGTTTGGACGCATCCAGCCCATGTTGGCGAGCGAATGCCTCCCGCGACAGCTCCGGCGGCGCCAGATCGGCGAGCGGATGGCCGACAAATTCCGCCGCGACACCGCGCTCGCGATAAAACGGCTCCTCAAAGGGAAAGATCACCAGCATGCGGTCCACAAACCGCTGCACCCGGCGAATGCGCCGCTTCTTCCATGCCCACAGCTGCGGCGAGACGAAGTAGACTACCGGCACTCCATGCCGGTGCAGCTGCTCGGCCAGCCGAAGGTTCACGTCAGGAAAATCGATGAGCACGGCCAGCGCGGGGCGCTCTGACGCGATGGCCCGCTTCAGCCGTTGAAACTGCCCATAGATGTAGGGCGCATGCCGGACGACCTCGGTGATGCCCATGTGCGCCACGTCTTCCGCGCGCACCACCGGGCGAAAGCCGAGAGCCATCATTCGCGCTCCACCCAGGCCGAAGAAGCGCGCTTGCGGCAGCCGGTCGCGGATTGCCTCCATCAGTGCGGAGGCGTAGCGCTCGCCGGAGGCCTCTCCCGCGGAGAGAAAGATCAGCGGATCGGGCGGCGTATGTGGCGGACTGGAGGCGGCAGACATTCTCTACCGATAAGGGTAGCAGCGCGTGCCCGATTGCCTCATCCGGGCCGATGATTGGTTGGAGGCCGCCGCAAAGCGCGCGGATTCCTTGAAACGAATCGGGTGGCGACGGCACGATGGGATTGGTGCCAGCCGGACCCGCCTATCGATGCCTGGGATCGATCGGGTCCGGCGGGCTCCCGGATTGCTATTCCGCCCGCAGCGCGTCCACCGGATTGACCGAGGCTGCCCGATGCGCCGGCAGATAGCTGGCCAGCATCGCCGCCATGCCGAGTAGCAGCGCCACACCGGCCAGCGTCGTCCAGTCCCAAGGCTGGATGCCAAACAGCAGCGGACGCAGAAGCCCCGCCGTCGCCAGCGATCCCGCCACGCCGGCTGCAATTCCAATCACGATCAGCCGCGTTGCCTCCCGCAGCACCATTCCGGAGATCGCGCTGCGTTGCGCGCCGAGAGCCATGCGCACGCCGATCTCGCGCGTTCGCTGGCTGACCGAGTAGGCGATGACCCCATACAGCCCTACCACGCCCAGCACGAGTGCCATCCCTGCAAATCCGCCGGCGAGCCACGCCGCCCCGCGATGAAGGTATGCCGCCTGTGAATTGCGGACGTTTGTCTCCATCGTGCTTTGGCCGAATACCGCGATATGAGGATCAAGCTCACGCACAGTGCGCGCCATGAGCGGAAGCAGTGATTGCTCCTGCTGCGAGCTTCGCACGACCACGGAGAAGAATGGCCCGGGATCCTGCGCGAACGGTATATAGAAGGCGGGCCGGGTGAGGTCGTCGAGCGGCCCCTCTTTGATATTTCGGACGATGCCGACAACTTTGAGGGTAGGCCCCAAGCCACCCGTGTACTGGATCTGCCTGCCGATCGGGTCCTGGCCTGAGAAGAACTTCCGCGCCATCGCTTCGTTCACGATCGCAACATGCATCTTCAAGCCGTCATCGTCGGTAAAGGTACGCCCGCGCAACATCTCCGCACCGATGGTCGCGAAGTATGCCGGCGTGATCTCGCGCCGTGTCGCCTCGTCATGCTCACCGGGCCGTAGCTGCTGCCCCGCGACCGTGAAATCGCTGAATGGACCATTGCCGGTGAGCGGAAGAAACGTCGCAACCGCAGCAGAGCGAACACCGGGCAGGTTTTCCATCCTGCGCAGCACTTCTTTCTCGAGAGCAATCGACTTCTCATCCGTGTCATAGGTCGCCGGCGGCCCGGCGACGCTGAGCATCGCCAGGTGGTCCGTCCGTATACCGATTTCAACGTGGAGCAGCCGATACAAACTTCGCGTCAACAGCCCCGCGCCTGCCAGCAGCAGCAGTGCCGTCGCCAGTTCCAGCACTACCAGACTCGCGCCCAGCCGCCGCCACGTCAGACCGGCAGCCGTACGCCCGCCATCCGATAACCCGCCATGCACATCGCGCAGCGGCAGACGGACGAGCGGCACAACCGCAAACAGCAGCCACGCAACCAGCGCGACGCCTACGGCATAGAGCGCGACATGCGCATTGGCGCCCGCTCCGGATAGAAATGGCATTCCCGCCAACATGTCTGCGGGCACCATTCGTGGCAATGTGAGGACGGCCACAAATGCAAGCGCGGCCGCGAGCACACTGCCCGTTGCTACCAGCACGGCGCCCTCGGTCATAAACTGGCGGACGATCCGTACCCTCGACGCGCCGAGTGCGCCGCGCAGCGCAATCTCTCGCCTGCGGCCCTCTGACCGCACCAGCAGCAGGTTGGCTACATTCACGCCTGCAATCAGCAGCAATAGCGCGGTGCCCGCCAGCAGCGTCCGCAGAATGGGCCCAATATCGCCAACGATCACCTCGGTGAGCGGAAACACCGCTGCACCCTGGCCCTGATTGGAGTCGGGGTATTGCTTCTCCAGCTGGGCGGCCAGTCTGGTCACGTCATCGAGCGCGGCCGCTGCGGTCACGCCTTCTTTCAGCCGCGCGACGCCGAAGAGATTGTGGCAGATGCGCCGCTTCGAACATGAGCTCGCCGGGTCGATCGTGTCCCACAGTTCCGCCGGCTCAACCGGCGCGAAATGGAATTCGCGCGGCATCACGCCGATGATCGTTTCCGGCGCTCCGTCCAGCGTGATCGTGCGGCCCAGGATGTCCTGCCGTCCGCCGAAACGCTTCCGCCAGGATGCATAACTGAGAATCACGCTGCGCGACGCACCCGGCGCGTCTTCCTCCGGACGGAAATCGCGTCCCAGCATCGGCACGACTCCCAGTGTGCGAAAGAAGCCGGAGCTGACATGCGCGCCCTGCACCAGCTCTGTTCCCTGACGCGAGCGCACCATGAAGTTCCACCCGGTGTAGGCGTCCATGGATGCAAAGCTCTTGTTCCATCGTTTCCAGTCCAGATAGTCGAGATAGGAGATGCAGTACTTCGGCCCCGCACTAATGGCTTCGAAGAGCCCCACCAGGCGCGCCGGATCGCGATATGGCAGCGGCTTGATCAATGCGGCATCGACAAACGCAAAGATCGCCAGGTTCGCGCCCATGCCGAGCGCGAGAACCAGAACTGCTGTCAACGTGAATGCCGGACTTCGCCTGAGTTGCCGAAGGGCAAAGCGCAGGTCCTGAAGCACGGTCTCCAGCCGGAAGCCGATCAGCTCATTGCTCTGTTCCTGCACGCGCGTTGCATTCCCGAATTGCCGGCGCGCCGCATAGCGGGCAGCCTGCGCAGTCATTCCGTCGTCGATGAATGCCTGCTCCGCCGACGCGCGATGGAACTCCATCTCCTCGTTCAACTCGTCGCGAAAACTATCCCGGCCAAACAGCAGCCGCAACTTGCGAAAGAAATGGCTTATCGGCATTGTCGGCCTCACGCTCGTTCGAGCACACGGCCGATGGCCGCGATCATCTGGTCGAATTCGGAAAGCTCGACGCCAAGCTGCTTGCGGCCCGCGGCGGTCAGCGTATAGAAGCGTGCGCGGCGGTTGGTTTCAGTCATCTTCCACTCCGCCTTCACCCAGCCCTGCAGGAGCAGGCGCTGCAGCGCCGGATACAGCGATCCTTCCTCAACCTTGAGCACCTCATCGGAGAGCCGCTTGATGGCCTGCGCGATGCCGTAGCCATGCATGGGCGCGCGTTCCAGCGTCTTCAGGATCATCAGGTCCAACGTCCCGGGCAGCAGGTCGTTCTTCTTCGGCATGGGCTAGAGATAGATTATCTATGGATAGCCTGTCAAGGGTAACGGGATCGAGCCGACACTGATGCCGTTTCAAGACCAAATGGCTTACTGTTATGTTGAGATAAGCCCACCTGCCCTTTTGCGGAGGGATGTGTGAGTGGTTGAAACAGGCGGTCTTGAAAACCGCTTTACCCTAACGGGTAACGGGGGTTCGAATCCCTCTCCCTCCGCCACAGAGTCTTTCTCTTTAGAACCTGCTATTTACGGGGCAAAAGACTTCTGCAGACAGTGATTCTGGTTTGCCAGTCCGAATGCGGCTCGCCCTCTGCTAACTAATTCTCTAGTTGCTCGTCTGACTGGATATAGATCGCCGGACCATCTGCCGGTTGAAGGGACTTATGCCTCCCAAACGCTCCAACACGCTCACCGAAGCTGAACTGCGCATCATGCGAGTTCTGTGGACGCGCGGGGAGTCTCTGGTCAGCGACCTGGTTATGGCGATTTCAGAGGACACCCCTCTTGCCTACACCTCTGTTTTGACGACGGTTCGCATCCTTGAGCAAAAAGGCTATGTGGAGCACCGGCAAGAAGGACGCGCGTTTCTCTACCGTCCTTGCATCGCCGAGCATGAAGCTAGCCGCTCGGAAGTCAGCCATCTCCTGCATCGATTCTTCGGTAATTCGCGAGAGCAGCTTTTGCTGACTCTCCTCGGCGATGGCGACATTACCCATGGCGAACTGCAGCGCTTGAAAAAAGCCATCGCTAAAGCTGAAGCCTCGGGTGAAAGGGACGATGCATAAGATGCAGCCGACCGCGATGCACATATCTCTTGAGATCGCGCGGTTCATCGCGCAGGCAGCCGTCGCCGGCTTATGGCAGGGACTGGTACTGATCGCGGCCGTCGGAATCTTTCTGCACTTCATGTCGCGCCTAGGCGCGGCTGCGCGATTTGCGCTCTGGGGGTTCGCCTTCACGCTCGCGGCTACGCTCCCTCTCATGCATCTTCCCGCAGGCACGCTCATCCAGCCACATGGAAGCTCTGCAGTGGTGCTGGGAGCAGAGTGGGGATTTGCCATCGCTGCGTTCTGGATCATCCTGATGCTTGTGCGCGGCACTCGCCTCCTGATGCACGCGATCTATCTGCGGCGCGTCTGGAAACGCGCGAAGCCTGCCGCCTCTGAGCCCGCGATTCACGCACTCCTGCTACCGCGCCCCGCGGGCCGCAGAGCTCTGCACATCCGAAGACGTAGATTCGCCGAGTGTGATCGGCTTCTTCTCGCCGCGCCTTCTCATACCGGCGTGGTTATTTGCAAAGCTTGCGCCGTCGGAACTGCAGCATATTGTGCTTCATGAATGCGAGCATCTACGGCGCTACGACGACTGGATCAACCTCCTTCAACAGATTGGCCTCGTACTCTTTCCCTTGAATCCGGCACTCTTCTGGCTGAACCGCCGGTTGGGCCTTGAGCGAGAGCTTGCATGTGACGCCAGCGTGGTGGCTTCGACAGAAGCGCCATTTGATTACGCCCGCTGCCTGACGCGGCTGGCGGAACATCATCTTTACCGTCGCAGCGTTGCCCTGTCGCTCTCCGCATGGGGCCGCCAGTCAGAGCTTACGCGGCGCGTTCATACCTTGTTGCGCCCTGCCGCCAAATTGTCGCGGCTGCAGGCACGATTCGCAGTTGCCATGATCTGTGCCGGGCTAATCGCTGGTGCTGTCGAGATGGCTCGCTTGCCTCATTTCTTCTCTTTCACCGACGCGACCACGAATGCTCTGGCCGCGGCCCCGCGTGGGCGTGGTTCCAATTCAGCCAAATGCTCGCGCGCTTCCAGTGGTCTATCGTCCAACCGCGCAGGCACACCCAACTCTGTTGAAGGCTGTCTTGCCGGCACGCAATGTACATCGCACACCGGCCAAGATCCGCTCCACAGCCCAGCTACGCGCCGCCCACATCTCGAAGGAAGTCCACTCGCAACCACAGTTTTTGTTAACAACCTTCACCGTGCGGAAGACTACGTCCGGCAACAACACCGCTCCGGCCTCTGCACAGTCCGCTCAATTCTCATCGTCGTATGCCGCCGTCGAATTCAGCGACGGCTGGCTGATCATTCAACTGTAGCCATCCAAAACACTGCAATGAGGAAGACACTATGCCTGCATTAACTAATCAATTAGTCGTAAAGCTTCGTAGACTCGCTGTGCCCACCAGCCTGGTTGCAGTTGCGGTGGTTGGCTCAACTCTCTACTTCCACCAAAGCAATGTTCATGCAGCGGGAGTAACCGCCGCTCCACTGGACGACAACAGCGTCGCTGCCTTGACTTCGATCGATCGCGCTATGGAGTCGCTTGCCTCGCGGGTCACTCCTGCCATCGTTAACGTCGCCGTGACTTCCAAAGCGGAAGAGCAGCAGGCCGATATGCAGGGTGGTGAGCCGCAGGAAGGTCTGCCTCCGGGATTCTCGCAATTCTTCGGCAACGGGGGTGGCCGCATGATGCCGCAGCAGCCGGAGCTGCAGCATGGCATCGGCAGCGGTGTCATCATCTCGCCGAATGGTTATATCGTGACGAACAATCACGTCGTAGACGGAGCTACGCAAATCCGCGTGACGCTGCATGATCGCCGCGTTCTCAGCGCAAAAGTGATCGGCGTAGACAAGCTCACCGATCTGGCTGTGATCAAAGTCGATGCGCGTGACCTGCCCGCCATGTCGTGGGGCGACTCCTCGAAGCTGGA
Source organism: uncultured Acidobacteriaceae bacterium (assembly GCA_963758545.1). Lineage (GTDB taxonomy): Bacteria > Acidobacteriota > Terriglobia > Terriglobales > Acidobacteriaceae > KBS-83. Next base: position 158,690 of record CAVWVY010000006.1, read on the forward strand.
GCCCGGGCAGACTGTGCTCGCCTTTGGAAGTCCGTTCGGCTACTTCCAGTTCTCGGTGACACGTGGCATCGTAAGCGCGGTCAATCGTCAGAACCCCTACTCGGATGATGCGCGGAAGCTGGGCGGCTATATCCAGACAGACGCCGCAATCAATCCGGGAAACTCCGGCGGCGCACTGGTCGATGCGCACGGTGAGCTGGTTGGCATCAACACCTTCATCATCTCCAACAGCGGCTCCTTCGCCGGAGCAGGCTTCGCCATCCCATCGCAGATCGCCAGGGCAACTACGGATCAGATCATCAAGACCGGTAGCGTGCATCACGGTTATATCGGCATCAGCATGAACGATGTGACGCCGCAGAATGCACACTTCTTCAATCTCAGCAATGCGACCGGCGCAATTGTCGCGCAGGTCACCCCGGATTCACCCGCAAGCCATGCTGGGCTGCAGAATGGGGACGTGATCCAGAAGCTGAATGGAGAGGATCTCGTGAATGGTAGTGCGCTGCAGATGGCAGTCGCAGATATGACGCCGGGCACCAAGGTGGAACTCGGCATACTGCGCAACGGCCAGTCGAAGACGCTCGATCTGACGGTAGGTGAGTACCATGCAAACTCTCAGAATGCTGAAAACGGAGGTGGCGAAGACGGCGCGGGCGGCAGCAAGGGCAAACTCGGTCTAGCCATGGCTGATCTGACGCCCGGTGTGCGCCAGCAACTCAACATTCCGGATGGAGTGAAGGGTGCCGCCATTCAAAGTGTCCGGCCCGGCAGTCCCGCAGAAGATGCTGGCCTCCAACCCGGCGATGTCATCGTGCAAGTCAACAGAAAGGATGTCGACTCGGCAAGTCAGGTAGTCAATAGCGTTCATGCCGTTCCGGATGGACAGGATGTGCTGCTTCTGGTCTGGTCCAAGGGCGGCGAAGGCTACCGCGTCGTTCATCCCGATCAGGGCTGAGCTTCGATTGCAACCGGAAGAAGACGGGCCGCCATCGTGGGTTATGGCGGCCCGATTCCGTGGTTCTGAGCTGTGCCGCAGCAAAATCGCGACGATCGGCGATCTGCCGGACGAATTACGAGTCTCGCCTCAATAGCACACTCGTCAATTCCCTGTCAGAGTGTTGCAATGCGAGTTTGGGTTCTTGCTGAATCCTCGCTCCGGTGCAATCGTAAACGTGCCATTGCCGTTCCCGAGCATGACATCAAACGTGGGATCGTCGTCGTCACCGTAAACAACGGCAAGATCGGGAATGCCATCGCCATTGAAGTCTGCAGTCGTAATGTGCGGCGCGGTGCCTCGCATGCGGAGAGGGAATGACCATGTGTGATCAGAGGAGCCGTTGCGTGATCCGAAATAAACGGTGACGGTGCTGGCCCGCCAATCGGACACAGCAAAATCTGCGATGCCATCCCTATTGAAATCAGCCACTGCAATGGATGTCACCGACTCCTGGTGAGCGATCTGCCGGCCCGGAGCGAAGCGCCCGGTTCCGTCGCTGAGAAACAGCAGCACGGTACCATCATCGTTACCAATCAGAAGATCCGGAATTCCATCGCCATTGAAGTCATCCGCAATCAGGGCTCGTGGCTTAAGCCCTGACACGGGCATGGATGCTGTTTCCAGGAACGTGCCGTCCGACCGGCCGAGCCGAACCGTCAGCCTGCCGTTCGCAGCGACACTCGCAATGTCTGCGATACCGTCGCGGTTGAAATCCGCGGTAGCTACGAGCGGGGCTTCCTTCGGCTTTTCCTCTGATTGTGCATAGAGGCGCGCCGCGGACAGCAAGGTCCCCGCAAGCAGCAGTATTGAACCGACTCTGGAAGCAAAAGGAGGCATTCGGCTCCTTCTATTCTATCTATTCTATTTGCGTCGGGCAGGCGCCGTCCTGATTGCAGCATCGGGCAGTGCCCACGCAAAAAGGACGCCGCCACTGCTGGTCAACACATACTGACGGTCATCCAATTCATATGTAATGGGCGAGCTGGACATCCCTACGCCGGTACCGGCATGCCACAGAGTTTTGCCGTTTCTTGTGTCCAGCGCCATGACGTTTCCGTATGCATCGCCGGTGAAGGTCAGGCCGGAGTCAGTTGTCAGTACGCCGGCCCCGGAACCATCTTTACCCAGATCATGAGTCCAGCGCAGCTTGCCCGTTTGGTAATCGATCGCCTCCAGGATGCCCTTGCCCCACAATCCATAGTCCGCACCTGCCCAGCCATAAGCGCCATCGGCCGGCTTCGCGAAATAGAGGCTGTAACTGGGATGCGCATCGACCAGAAAGAGCCCTGTCTTGGGATCGAAGCTAGGCGAGCGGAAGTTCGTCAGACCGCCTTCATCCGGCGCAATCAGGCGTCCGTCCGGCGCCGGCTCCTTTGCCGGATTCGGGATGGGATGGCCATCCTTGTCCACACCGAGGGTCCAGTTCACGGGGCCGAATGGCGCAGTCAGTAGGCTCTTGCCATTGGTTCGATCTATCACAAAAAAGTAGCCATTACGCGATGCCTGCATGAGCATCTTATGCGGACGGCCATGAAAATTTCCGTCCACGAGAACAGGCACTTCGACTGCATCCCAATCATGGGTATCGTGCGGCGAAGCTGAGAAACCCCAGGCAAGCTTTCCTGTATCTGGATTTATGGCCACAATGCTGCAGGTATAGAGGTTGTCGCCTGGACGGGTTTTTCCATTGAGTACCGGCGTCGGATTGCCGGTTCCCCAATAAATCAGGTTCAACTCCTTATCGTAGGTGCCGGTAATCCATGTCATGCCACCGGTCGTAGCATTTGGAGTTCCGGCTGGCGGCGTACTGTCCCATTGCCATTGCGCCTTGCCGGTTACAGGGTCAACCGCGCGAAGATAGCCGGGGAGATTATCCATGTCGCCGGAGACACCAACGATCACGTGATTCCCCACGACCAGCGGAGCCATCGTCGTCCAGTAGCCCTTGTTGACGTCTGCCACCACCACATCCCACCGAACGCTTCCATCATTGGCGTTCAGCGAGACGAGATGGCCATCGGGCGTAAGAAAGTAGAGCCACTCCTTATACATGGCGACGCCACGCTGCCCGATATGATCTCCATCCTCGGTCGGCTTGTTGTAATGCCAAAGCATGTGTCCGGAGCGCGCATCGACAGCCCAGATATTGTCCGGAACTGTGAAATAAAGAATGCCGTCAACCAACAGAGGGGTGGATTTGATCTCAGCATTCTGATTGGTCTGGAACGCCCATGAAAGCGTGAGATATCCGACATTCTGCCTTGTCATCTGCGTGAGCGCGCTATGCCGTCTGCCGGAATAATCACCGTGATATGTAGGCCAGCTATCCGGAACAGGATGCTCAATGGCCGCGGGATCGAGCGACTGCGCAATTCCGGGCTGCGCAATACCAGGATGAGGCGCTCCAGCAAGAGCCGCGGCAACCACAACCAGGGCGTGTTTCCAGAACTTCATAAGATTCAGCCTCATTAGCGCAGAGTTTGTATGTATGCCATCAGGTTGTGAATATCATCGTCCGTATATTTACTGAACAGATCGACATGGGCATCCACTGGGGAGTCCACGATGAAGTGGATCCGTCTGACTGGCCACGAGTGATACACGCGGTTGCTGTCACGCAGGCCGATCGTGAATTCATCGCGGTAGACGAGCAAGCCGGTAATCTGCTGACCGGTTGGAAGAGTAACGGTCACATGACTCTTTGCGTCTTCCGGATACAGCATCCGCTCTTCCAGCTTCAAGCCCTGGAAGCGTGAAGCGACACCAGCAAGATCACCTGTCGGTGAATGGCACTTTGCACATCCTCCGGCACCGTTGAAGTACGCTTTGCCTGCCGCAACGTTTCCAGTCTGCAGATCGCTGACATCCACCCCGCGCCGCCCTCCAGGACGGGAAGATCCCGCCTGATGATGAATAAAAGCAGCAAGGCTGCGCATCTCCTCGTTGGATAAACGAAATGCGGGCATCTTTGTGCCAGGGCGCCCATTTCGGATCACATCCGAAATGCGATTTCCGTTCACATCCGCAAGCACAAGCTTGGAGCGGGTCAGATCGGGGCCAGTCTCTCCACCCGCGGCATCGCGTCCATGGCAGAATGCGCAGTTACGCTGGAAGAGATGCCGCCCAACTTCAGCAAGGCTGGCAGAACCATTTGACTCGCCGGCGGAAGGCTCGCTGGCCGTGATAAATCGCAACAGGGACGCGATCTCCTGCTGCGATAGCTTTGGAAACGCCGGCATGCGGCCCTTTCCTGTACGGATCAGGCTCTCGATCTGTTGCGGCGTCAACTGACGGCTTACATCCAGCAGTGGCGGAAACCCAGGAAGATTTCCTTCTCTCTGGTCACCATGGCAAATGGCGCAGTTCTTTGCATAGGATGCAGCTCCTGCCTGGTTCTGCAACGCCTGAGCATGAACGCGAATCGAAGCCGGAAGAATCACCACGGCGGCTACGAAAAAGGTAAACGCATATATTCGCTTCATCATTCCCACAACGACTCTGTCCCTCGAAACACCTATCCCGAATAGCGAATAAGCTGCATAAATCCAAAATCCATGTGTAACTGCTGGTGGCAGTGCCAGAGCGTATCGCCTGGATTGTCCGCCGTGAAATCGACTTCGACCGTATCCAGCGGCATCACATTGATCACATCCTTCTTCAGTCCGCTGATCTGCTTGTCGCCAATACGGATAACCTCGAAGGTATGCCGGTGCAGATGGATGGGATGCTGATCTCCGCTGCCATTACGCAAGACAAGACGGTAGCGTTTTCCCCGTTGAACCATAAGCGGATCGATGTTCGGCCAGGACTTGTTATTGATGGTCCAGGTATCAAACTTCGATTTACCCGTCGGACCGATATCACGAAATGTAAGCGTAAATGTTTCGTCCGGCTTTGTGGCCGCGGCCGCATTGGCGAATTGCGTGTAATCCCAATCGGTGGATTTGGGGGCCATCCAGACAGGATCTCCCTTCTTCCCCGCGTATTCCACCACGATCCCCAGGCCCATTCGGCGTTCTTTTTCGAGCACCGAGCCAAGAACCCATACGCCGGGAGAGTTCATAGTCACGACGGCATCCACGCGTTCCGCGACGGCAAGCGAGATGGTCTCCACGGTCCGTGGGTTCGGAACCGGGTTGCCATCCATCGCGATGATCTGGAAGGTGTGACCCGGCAGCGCGAGAACGACATTCTCCGTTGCGCTGGCATTCAGCAGGCGCATCAGCACGCGCTGCCCTTTCTTCACGCGGACCGGTTCACCCGCTCCTAACATATGCGCATTGATGGTTGCGTATTTGTAACCAACATCCGACCCGCTTGTCAGTGGCATATTGGACGATTGCTCGCGCATCGTTTCGACCATCGGGACAAACGATGGCTCCCAGTGATGGATCGCCAGGTTAATTTCGTGGTCATACTTTTCGGGCCGGTCGCGGCCTTCAATCAACAGAAAACCGAACTGACCTGTATACGTGCTTAGCGAGAGGTCGCCATAGGAAGCAGCGTGCGTGTGATACCAGCGCGTCCCGGACGGATTGGGGGTAAACGAATAGCGATGCGTTGTACCCGGCGGAATCATCGGCGAGCCTTCTTCCATGGCGCCGTCGTTGAGCGAATCGATCGCGAGCCCATGCCAATGGACGATATCGCTATGGGCGGTGGCGTTGGTTACATCAATGGAAACCGGAACACCCTGGCGCAACCGGAGCAGCGGGCCCGGGACCTGCCCGTTATACGCCACAGTTTTGACAGAGACACCAGGCCCAATGTCGAGCGTACATGGCTCAATGCGCAAGCTGTGATCAGGCTTTCCTGCCGGACCACTGTCGGCTGCGAACGCGCGAGGCAGCAGCGCACGCAGCGAACTGCCAGCAACCAGGCTTCCTGTCGCTGAAAGAAAGCTTCTGCGATTCATGAAAATATTCGTCACCAGCGGGATGTCCCCATTTCATCACATTTCCAGAACTCGCAGGCATCCTCGCCAACGTGCTCTTTTGATCATTTGCAAAGTATGCGCGGTTACGCCCACCACGCTGCTGCGGGCTTCTCCCTCAGAATGACCGTGCTCAGAAAATGCGCTGCGCGCGACAGTCCCTCTGCTGGGGAAAGCAGGCTGTCCTCATGCTCAATCGAAAGCGTACCGTCGTAGCCATACATACGCAGCGTGGAAACGAACTCCTTCCACCACTCCGCGCCGTGTCCGTAACCGCAGGTGCGGAAGATCCATCCTCGGTTGCGCTCATCTGTATACGGCTTGGTATCCAGAACTCCGGTCAGGGAAAGGTTCGCCGAATACATCTGCGTGTCCTTCGCATGCACGTGAAAGATAGCCTCGCCAAGCAGCCGCACAGCTGCAATGGGATCGATGCCCTGCCAGAACATGTGGCTCGGGTCATAGTTGCAGCCAAGCGACGGGCCCGCAATCGCACGCAAGCGAAGCAGGGTTTCCGGGCTGTAGACCACAAATCCGGGATGCATCTCAATGGCGATTTTCACGCCGTGATCGGCCGCGAACTTTGCATGCTGCATCCAGTAGGGAGTGACCACCTCGTCCCATTGCCATCGCAGCAGGTCCAGATACTCCGGCGGCCACGGACACGTCACCCAATTCGGCGACTGCGCCGCATGGGAATCACCGGGACAACCTGAGAAATCGACCACGGTGGAAACACCCAGCTTTTCCGCCAGCAGAATAGTTTTCCGGCTGACTTCCCGTGCTTTTTCCGCCAGCGCTTGCTGTGGGTGTAATGCGTTGCCATGGCAGCTGAGCGCACTGATGGATATGCCATGGTCCTTCAGCTTCTGCTGAAATTCCTTGAGCGCGGATGCATCCTCCAGCATCGACAGCTTGCAGTGAGCATCCCCCGGATAGTTTCCAGTTCCCAGCTCCACTGCATCGATCTGGAGTGACTTCAATGTCGCCAATGCATCTTCCAAGGGAAGATGCGACAGCAACGGCGTAAATACTCCGAGCCTCATCCGGTCTCCTCAGTTATTGTTGTACCTGTTCCCATCGTCCGCCTGCCGCATGGCTTCGCAACATGGTCTCCACGAGACAAGTCGAACGATAGCCATCTTCAAAGGTCGGTAACGCCGCGGGCTTTGCTTCCGGACGCCCATCCTCCCGTATCCATTGATAGGCATCGCGCAGCAGATTGCGGAACGCATCCGCCCATGACTCCTGGTGCCCTCCGGGCAGGTGAACATACGGAAGCACGTCCCGGCTCACCAGCGAGGGGTCTTTTGCCAGATTCAGATTGGCCTGGTCGTGCCGCCCGATCCACAGCTCGTTCTGCTGCTCCTGCCGCCACTTGAGCGAAAGCGCTCTGCCGTTGACTTCAAGCTCAAGATCGTTTTTATGTCCAGGCAGCACCTGGCCGACGGAAAAACAGCCCCTTGCGCCGTTGTCAAAACGCAGCAGCACACTTGCCAGATCTTCCGCGTTTACCTGCATCGGCTGCCGGTCGCCGCCACTCGTGACGGCAAACGCCTCCGCCGATGCCCCTGAGGAATAGCGCACCGGAATGACCGTCGCCAGGTCGGCCAGCACCGAAACGATCTTCGCTCCGGCAACATGCTCGGCAAGATCACACCAATGGGAACCAATATCACCCAGAGCGGATGTGACTCCGCCTTTGGCAGGGTCAGAACGCCACGAATAGACGTTCGGATCGCTCATCCAGTCCTGCAGATAATAGCCGCGCACAAAGCTCAACGGGCCTGTTTCGCCGCGCGCCACCATCCCGCGTGCCTGCTGCACCAGCGGGTTCCCGCGATAATTGAAGGTGACAACATGCGCGACCTTGGCGGCCACCGCTGCGTCGCGTAGCTTGCGGCCCTCCTCAGCATTCAAGGCCAGCGGCTTATCAGAGATGACGTGCTTACCGGCCTGGAGCGCTGCCAGCGTAACAGGCAAATGCAGATGGTTCGGCGTCGTATTGTGAATCACCTGTATATCCGGATCCGCTATCAGCGCCTGGTAATCGCCATACGCGCGATCCACCTTATACTCGCGCGCTTTTTTCTCCGCCGATTGCTGCGACGAGCCGGCAATCGCCACGACATCCACATCTCCAAGCCGTCGGACCGCATCGATATGGTGTGCTGCAACAAAGCCCGGCCCCACCAGCCCCATTCCAATCTTCTTCATGCCTGCCCAATCACTCCCTTTACAACTCAATGTGATACGCGCGGATGTGGCACCGTGCTGCCTTCCGTCATGCCAAGCACCCACCGGATCGCCTCAAAATACATCTTGCGAATGTCCGGGTCCTGCCACGACTCTTCCGTGTGACCGAGAGTGGAATAGAAGACACGCCCCTTGCCGTACATCTTGCTCCATGCCACGGCAAAATCGTGATCGGTGCGATGAATGCGTGGATTGTTTGCGTAATCCAGTTTGGTTGGATCAAGGCTCAGGAGCACATGCACCTTGTCGCGCGACCAATCCTTCGGCTGGTAGATTTCGTCGTATTTGACGAATTCCTTCGGGAAATGGCGAACCGCAGGAAAGTCAGGATCCTCATTCACGATCGGTGCCTCAAACGTCATCCACGGATGCTGATCGAACCATCCGCCAATCATCTCGCCGTATTCCGGCCATGTGTAGTTTGTGTCCAGAGCAGCGTGAATCCCTACAAACCCCTTGCCGTCGTCCTTGATGGCGGAGAGCATGTCCTGCTTCTGGCCTGTGTCCATGTCCAGTTCGCCGGTTGTACTGGCAAAGACAATCGCGTCGAAGTACGCCAGGTTCTTCGCGTTGCGGCCGAGGTCCTTTTTCGTCAGCAACTCCGTATCGGTGCGCATCTCCGTGTCCCACAGGCCACTTTCCTTGCCCATCGTGTACACGGCATCCATAGCAGCCGAGATGGAGTCATGCTCAAACCCCTTCGTTTCGCCAATCACGAGAACATGCTTGAGATGCACCTGCTTGGCGCTCGGCGCCGCCGGCTGCGCGTTGGCCACACTGAGCGCTCCGAGGACGGGTACAACCAGGAAAGAACAAACATATTTCCAGCGAAGACGCATGAATTGGCCTCTCTACAACGAGCTTTGTCTGATTGGCAACAAGAATAACGTTTAATATGCGCCCTGAAAAGGGAGCGCGACGCTCACCTTCCGCGCGGCACTGTCCACACTGCCTACGTTTCACCTACTGAAAGTAGCTACACATCGCAAATGTCCACGGCCTGCCGCAATGAAGTCAGAGGATCGTTTTTCGGCACGAATTCGTGCGCGACGTACCCGGGATAATTGAGATCTACCAGTGCTTCCATCAGGGCCGGATAATGAATCTCCTGCGTCCCATCAATTTCATGCCGTCCAGGAACGCCTCCGGTGTGAAAGTGGCCGAGGACGTCGATGTTTTCACGGATGGTCGCAATCAGATCTCCCTCCATAATCTGCATGTGGTAGATGTCGTAGAGCAGCTTCACACGCGGCGAGTTGACTTCGCGAACGACACGGGCGCCCCAGGCAGTGTGGTCACACATGTAGTCCTTGTGATCACGCTTGCTGTTCAGTAATTCAACACAGATATTGACGCCGTGATCCTCTGCAATCTTCTTTACGCGATTCAGCCCTACGATCGTATTGCGAGCGCCCTCTTCATCCGACATGCCACGGCGGGTTCCAGAGAAGGTGATGACATTCGGCACGCCCGCCTTTGCAGCAATCGGGATGTTCTTGCGGAATGCCTCTTCAATGGCGGCGTGATGTTCGGTACGGTTGAGAGCATCCGGAATCGTCCCGCCTCCGGCATACCCCATGGTGCAGATGAGGCCATAGCGGCGCGGAATGTCGAACTCTGCTACTTCCAGCAGGTCGACACCGTTGAGCCCCATCTGTGCGGCCGCCACACAGAGCTGGTCCAGCGGAATCTGCTGATAGCACCATCGGGAAACGGATTGGCGGATACGTCTTTTGCGCGGGACAGAGGATGTGCCTCCGCCCGTCTGAGGGAGAATGGCCGCAGCAAGGCCAGTTTTCATGAAATTGCGCCGGTTTGATTCCATAGTAGGAATATTGTGCCGCTTCCCTTCTGCTTAGCGATTTCGCCATGATACGGTGCAAGCGTCACCCAGTGCTGGAGTCCATCGCGTCTCGACATCCTTGCAGGGTATTCGAATTCGGCAACGCATAGCTCTGTGAAGAACAGAGCCTATGAGGGAGTTCAGAGGACGCGAAGGCCGCAATCTCTCTGTATTCCCTGTTAACGGATTGACTGGAGAGAGGTTCGCCCTGGACTCTATCCACCGCCTTAATTTTTAGATCGAATGGTCTCAATTCCTGATCGAGCATCGAGATTTATTCTTGGAACTATGGAGCCACGAGATTGGGACGAAGCTCGATCTGAAGTTGATCGGATTGTGGCAGAATCGCCCGAACCGTTCGACCCGAACACAGTTGCGAACGCGCGGGAACTGATTTTAATTTGCCAAGATCATTGCCCATTGCCCACGTGGGTCGCGAAAGGCTACTGGAGCACTGTTAGCCTGTCTTGGCCAAAGTTCGAGATCGAGGTCTTTGAAGACCGTCTTGAGGTCTATCACTTCAACGATGACAAGAGCACTGACATCTGGTACGAGATGCACAGACCAGGCGGGGGTTTCTCTGAAAAGTTCTTGGGTGAAATGCCTAAGCTCGCCGTGCTTCCCAGCCATGAATAAAAATGCGGCGGAATTTCCGCCCACGCCATTTTTCACACTCATTACACACGTGGCTTCTGCGGGATTCAGCCAGGTCGCTCACTGAGAACAGCCTAGGAATGGTGGAGGCGGCGGGAGTCGAACCCGCGTCCGAAATCGCTGTCAGCCGAGAGACTCCATGCGTAGTCGCGTTCCAAAGACTTCGCGACGGGCGCTTAGAACGGACAAGATGCGCACGCCGCTAGCCCGAAAATCTCATCTCCGCGGCCCGGACATAGCCTTGGAAACCAGCCTGCTGTGTGACGTCCTGACCTCGGCCCGCAGACAAAGCCTTGGAGGACGGCTACTTATTTAATTAAGCAGCAAGTGCAAGATTGTTATTGGCAATCATTGTTTTTGCAAGCGATTACGGGTGCTCACACCCCGGCATGCCTCTTGAACCGCAATCGATCCCGTCGAAACCGTGACGCCCCCAATTCGGGTTTGCACGCCAGACGTGGCGATCGTAACTGCTTGATAAGTATAGCACGGCGATGCATTTCTGGTCCTCTTCGTCGCAGGATCAAGACCCATTGCAATCTCTCACTCGCGAGAGTACATTCCGTGCCCATGCCGACACTCGATTCCATCCAACGCGCGATGCAAAGCACGAATGAGCTCTTTAACAACGAGGTCTTCGGCAAACGGAACTTCGCCGCTCTCGACGACATCTACACGCGCGGCGCCCGCATCCTTCCTCCCGGCGCACCGATGATTTCTGGCCGGGAGGCCATCAAAAAATTCTGGGCAGACCTGGTGCAGTCGGCAAACGCCAAGTCCGCCACCCTGGCTTCCGTGAACGTGATGCAGACCGGTGATGGCGTGGTCGAGATAGGAAAAGCGACGCTCACCGTCGAACCTCCCGGACAATCCGCCGCCCAGATGGAGGTGAAGTACGTCGTCTACTGGCAGCAGGAGGACGGCCGCTGGAAGTGGCACGTGGACATCTGGAATTCGAACTCCTGATCACGGCTAAACGAAACGAATCCGCCGCGACGCCAGCATCACCATGCGGAGAAGCAGCACCCCGTGCTTCCACCGCTGGATATTCGTCTCCCCGTACTTGCGTTCGCGGTAGCGAATGGGCAGGTCAAGGATCTTCAGGTTGTATCGGGCCGCTCCGAACAGAAGGTCGAAGTCCCCGAAGGGGTCGATTTCGCCAAAGTACGCACGATTCTCAGCGATGATCTGATAGTGGCTCTTGCTGAGGACTTTGGTTCCGCAAAGGCTGTCTTTCACGCTCTGACTGAGCAGCCAGGTGAATGCCAGGCTAAAGAACTTGTTCCCGATCAGGTTGAAGAAGCGCATGGCTTTTTCTTCCATGGGATAGACCAGACGCACTCCATTGATGAAGTCGCCTCGCCCCGTCCGCCATGCCTCGTAAAACCGCGGCAGGTCTTCCGGCGGAACCGTCAGGTCGGCATCCAGAATCATGAGCAGGTCACCGGCCGCGCGCTCAAAGCCCAGCCGTACTGCATCGCCCTTGCCTCGGCCTGTTTGCTTGTACAGCTTCGCAGTACAGCCCGGCCGCGCTGCAATCTCTTGCTCGATGCGTTCGTAGGTTTGATCGCTGGAATTGCCCTCCACAAAAATCAGTTCCGTACCCGCCCCCATGGAAGGCACGCGATCGAGAATCGCTGGGATGTTGCCCGCTTCATTCCGTGCAGGGACAACGACGGTGACAAGGGGTTCCGGTGAGAAGGGGTATGCAGGAACCGGACGCGCCACGACAAAGTTCGTTAATCCGAACCAGCGGAATGGCCAGATCTTCACGAGATATCGATTGCAGAGCGTATCGAGCAGTGGGAGCCGCACTGGACACATGATCTCGGCGGAGGTTCGAACGACTTCGAATCCGCCGAGGGTGAGCAGGTTCGCTATGTCCTCGACCGTGAGCCAGTTCTGGCTGAGCTGCGGTTTCGCCAGCCCAAGCCTCTCCGCCAAATGCCGCGGCCCTTCCCACAGACGGCTGTAGCAGTTGATGAGGACCCGCGTGCCGGGATGGCAGTGCCGGGCGATCTGCTCAAAGACCGTCTGAACATCCCATAAGTCGTTCAGGAGGTCGGAGCAGAGAATGAAATCGAATTCTCCATCCAACTGCAGCGCGCCCGCATCTCCAATATCAAAATGGAGCGCCGGAAACTTGCTTCGCGCCCGGTCGATCAACTGCGAGGAAAGATCGATGCCGTGGCCGTATGCCGGCTGCAGCTTCGCCAGCAACTCCCCGTCGCCGCACCCGAGCTCCAGAACGCGCATGCCCGGCGGCACGGAAAGCTTATAGATCTCTGCCAGACGCCGCTGATAATAGCCGCGAATGCCTGCCCATTTCGATGCCGTCTGAGCGTATTCCTCCCAATATCGCCGCCGCTCATCCGTATACGCAGCGGACTGCTCGGAGGGCCGCATAAATGTTGACTCAGGGGAATGCATCTGGGACGATGACATGCAATAACGCTACCACTGCGGCAGGTCTCGTCAATACTCAGCGAGTGGGCAAGCTGTATACCTCGATTTTCGGAATGGAGTGATCCCCTGAGCCAACAGGAAAGTGCCGCCCCCGCAGATCACGATATCAACCTTCGGCGTCAGCCCGAGGCGGATGTATACAGGGCTCTTCGGATGTATGTAATCGCGCTGGTAGCACTCACGGCAATTGCCTGGTGTATCGTCGGCGTCCGCGGACGCATTCTGCATGAGCCGTATCCACGCAATACCGTGTTCTTCGTACCTCAGGTCCGGTTCTACGGATTTTACGGATCTAAGCGAGCGCGTCCCTCATTGGCATGAGCCTCACGTGCTTTCGCGAACGGATATCAAGACCAGCCTATCCCTTTCCATATTCGTATCCGGCTCCCACCTTTTACGTTTTTGTCTTTTTCGTCCGGCTATTTCCGCTTCATCCCTTGCGGGCCTATCTCATCTTTGCCCTTCTCAGCTTTCTTCTCGCAACCTGCTTCTTTTCGCTGCGCGTCAAGCGCGCTACGCCCAGGAAACTTCCGCAGATCGCGATCTGGTCCACGCTTCTTTTAGGGTTTCCGTCTGCAATTTTTAATGGATCGCGGAAATATCGAGGCTATCATCTGGCTCCTCATTCGTTCTGGGAGTCGTTGCCTTCACACGGAACCGGATGCTGATTTCTGCGATTCGTGTGGGGCCTTGCGGCGTCGATGAAGATATTCCCGGGCCTGCTCTTCGTGCTCTTTCTCGCGCGGCGTAAGTTCGGGACATTTGCCGTTCGCCATAGCCGTCGACCATCGGCTTTTTGGCTGCTGGCATTGGCCGGGAATTGGACCGACCATCCATCAGGCCTCGCTTGACAGCTCAAAGAGCGCGACTTTTCTGATGAACAACTACATCATTCCAGACGACACCACTGGTTTTGATCACTCGCTCTTCCAGGCAATCGAAACATGTAATCTACGTGGCGGAGGCGTTTGACAAGCGCCGCACAACTCCGCTCATCATCAGCACCCTGCCGGCGAATCGAATCGCATTGCGGATCTATAATATTGTGCTCCCGCTGGCGGCAATCCTGCTTTATTGGTTTCGGCTCCGCCGGTTGCCCCTCTTGAATCAATTCATCGCATATATCGTTCTGTGCGTCTTGTTGCCCTATGTGTCTGGGGACTACACGTTGGTTCATGTCTATATAGCATGGGGTGCCTTTGTGTTATTTCTTCTTTCGGACGTTGCAACCGGCCGGGTCAGTATCCCTGCCAACGCAATCCGCTGGATTCTGTTGTCGTGTGCCGTGATCTTCGTGCCTCTCTCCTATCTCTGGATTGTCCGTGATGCAGTTTTCCCTTCGGGGCACAGGTGAAGACCATCTTCCTCCTAATTATGCTTGTCACAGCGCTCCGTTTCCCGATGCCCAGTTCGCTCTTCGGAGATCTACAACCCGAACACTGAACTGGAGCTATGTGCTCAACCTGGAGAGACATGAAGTTCTTGATGAAGCGCGAATCGTCCACAACTGCAACCGTCGTGCAAGTTCCGGACCCCCAATGCGAATCACGAGTACGCAGGTGCATTCGAGCTTACGTTCTCCTGCTGATAGCACTCACCCTTCTGGCATGGTCGGTGTCTCTTGTCCGCACATATATCTTGCAAGAACCTTATGACCGTAGCACCTTGCTGGCTCCGGAAGCCCCTTTCACCGATTTCACCCATCTCGGAAATAGGGTGGATCATCTTGGCGAAGCCAACCTGCTCGTACGTCCCGATCTCGGCGAGCCCTATGCCTATCCCCCACCCTCCATTTATGCCTATATGATCTTTGTGGGTCCATTTCGCCACCATATATATATGGCGTTGTCTTTCTACCTTCTATTTGCACTTCTCGCTTTCACTATTCCGGCATGGATCTTTTCGAAAGCATCTTGGCCGTATTTCGTCGAAACGATTACCTCAGTTGGCCGTTGGGGCCACGCTGTTAACCGCCTTTCCGGTCATCATCTTGCTTGATCGGGGAAATATCGAAGCAGTGATGTGGGTGTTGGTGCTCCTTGGGCTTCTGGCATACCTGCGAAAGCGATTCCTAACCTCAGCGATCCTCTGGGCAGCTGTGGCAGCCATGAAGATATCCCCCGGCATACTATTTGTCCTCTTCCTTCGCCGGCGTAGATACAGGATGCTCCTCGTTGGAGTGGTCGTCGCGGTCGGTCTTACGTTCCTGTCACTAGCTCAACTGGGACCGACGGTACATCAGGCGATGCTGGATAGTTCGCAAAGTGCACCTTTCCTGATCAACATATTCATTCTTGCGCGTCATTACCCGTGGTTCGATGAATCGATCTTCGGCGCGGTAAAAGAAGTCCTGTCGGTGCATGCATATATTGCTAATGGCTATCATCGATTGCCGGCGGTGCTTCCGGCAACCAGAGTTGCGTTGCGGACATACAACATTGCCGCTCCAATTGCAGTTCTGCTGCTTTACTTGTTTCGTCTACGGCGCCTGCCTTTATTGAATCAATTTATCGCGTACGTCGTTCTTTTCACGATTCTGCCTCAAGTGTCGTACGAATATAAGCTTGTGTACATATATTTAGTCTGGGGCGTATTCCTTTATTTCCTTCTTACCGATGTCGTCTCGGGACAAGTTGCCGTATCCCCACCATCAATTAACATTATGCTGCTGTCCTGTGCGGTCATCTTCGCACCGCTTAGCTATCTTCGGGTAACTCATGGCGTGAGCGTTCTAGCCTTTGGTGGACAGATAAAGCTTGTATTTCTACTACTCATTTTAGCGACAGTGTGCCGCGTTCCGATGCCCAGTTCGCTCTTCGGCGACCTGCAACTGCCCGCTGCAGAGGACGCCACAGCCTAGATGAGTGAGGCCCGGGAAAAAATTAAATCGACGTAGCCTTTTTTCGCGAGCTCATCGCTCAAGCCGCGGCTCAACTCGCCACCCTTGCCGAGGGAGTAAATCTGGAACTCCCTTTCGTGGAACCAGTCCAGCAGCGAACTGGCCTGGTAGCCCAGCTCCTCAAGCGCCTGAGGCGTGTACTCGACAGCTACGGCGACCTGCGGCTGTTGTGCCACTGTGGCCGCCATTCCACGGCACACGGATAGCTCGTATCCCTGCACATCGATCTTGATGAAGCAAACCGGCCGCCGGTGCTCTCTCTGCGCGAGAAAACCGTCCACACTGACGATCGGCACGGTCACGTAGCCGCTTACCGCCTGCGTTTGATTCGCACGCAGGTTGTCGGTGGCGATCCGGTGGTCGGCATGGTGGCGCTCGTTGATCCAGAGTTCTATCGCGCCGCCCTGCTCACCCACGGCCGAGTGCACTGGAATTACTCTCTCCTGCAGCTTTCGATCGCGGATGCTGTCCTTTAGCAGCCGAAAGTTGAAGGGCTCCGGCTCAAAGGCATATACAGCGGCATCGGCGTCTGCGGCCTGAGCGAACAACGCTGCGGTGTAGCCGATGTTAGCGCCAATATCGAGAATGTCCCCGCCGCGAAACAGGGCCGGCCGGCTCCGGGCAAGCGCGGCAAATGGATCTTCCAGATATCGCTTGTAGAGAAAGTACGAGGACGTGAACAACTTCCTGCCCAGACCGGTTTCAAGAAGACCGGATCTACGCGTGAGCGAGTAGAGTCCCGTGACCGCGCGGGCCTGCGAAGGGGAGATTGCCATATTGCTGCAGCCAAGTGTAGCTCGCATAACGTGAGAGTCCACCCATCTGTCTGACGAAAACTTATAATCACATCGGGGGCTCACCGTCAGACTATGCTTCGATCCATAAATGCGACCCCTATGGGAGACCGGTCGATTGATGATCCTGTCAGGACAGATATCTTTTCCGTTGTTTTATCGATGAAGTCTACAAAACCATTCATTGGAGTCGGGGTATAAGGATGCAGAAACTGGTATCGAGAAATCCGGAGATTTTTACGCCGATTCCCGAGGGCATAAGGCTCGGTGCTGGAATTGGGTTCCAGTGCCGGCTATCTTTGAACGGTTCCTGCCCGGCGTCATTACTTCAGAGGTCTTCGAGTGCCCGGGCGTTCAGCGAATTGTGGATGAGCGGCAGATTCCCTTCGGTATCCGGCGAACTTCGCGGTATCTTCATGACCGATGTCCTGCACCACATCCCGGATGCGAGCAGCGTTTCTTCCGCGAGGCGAGCGCTGTTTAACGACCCGGCGGTGTAGTCACCTTGATGGAGCCGTGGGTCTCTCCGTAGTCCAGATGGCTGAAGGACGCACATCTGCCCATGAGCCGTTCGAGCCGGAGATCGAGAGATGGGATTGTCAGGCGAAGGGCCTCGCAGATGCCAATGGAGCGTTGCCCACGCGGAAATCGCATCGGCTGTACTTTGAACGGGCCTGGGCTAAGAGGTCTTCCGAAATATCGATCGCAGTGAACTTCGCCTGAGCCTGAAAATCGATAGAGATTCGCCTGTAAACAGGCGATGTATCGCAACCGATTTCTAACAACTCATCGTCTCTTCGATATTTTCCGAGAGCGTAGTACTATGCCGCACGCTGATCCGCGCGGAGTCTGCCCGCAGGCGATGCCCATGCGGAGACTTCTTCCGCATGGATGCTTGCTTGCGCCGTCACGCTATTGTCAAGCTGTCTGTCGATATTCTCTTCCGATTCATCAGTTCGCTGCGAAAGACGGGCAGTCTGCAGCATGTGCCAACTCAGTTATCCGACCGGCGGAGTCGACGCCTTCAGTCCAGCTTCGTCACATCGATGTTCTCGTACTCATGGGTGGCAATCGCGGCGCGGATCTGCGCCGGGGTTTTACCGGCTTTCGTCATGCGGTAGGCGTACACGCCTTCCTGCGCGCAGGTGCTGCATTCGCCGCCGTGGGTGCCGGTGAAGCAGCTCAGCAGACTGGCGTGGCCGAGTGCGCGGTCGCAGCGGCAGTTGCAGGGTAGCTGGTAGAGCACCCGGGGAATGCGCCCCGCGATTGCGTACACGCGGGTCTGCCAGGGCTGCGTCAGGCCGGCGGCCTTCAGTTGCTCCGGGCCGAGGACCGGGTCGAGCGTTGCGCCCGGTGCGGGCGGGGCCGCATGGTAGGCCGGCACATCATCGGTGGGAAGGGACCATTGGGCAGAGGCGCCAAGGGTCAGAAGGGCGATGGGGAGGGCGAGAAGAACGGTACGCATTGTGCTCAGGATAAGCGAATGCTGCGCCGGAAAAAAAAGACGGCACGAACATTTTTGGGGATGCTCGTGCCGGGAGGCCAGTGACGCAACTTGTACTAAAACTCTCCGCGGGAGGCTCTCACCTCAACCGCTCTAACAGGATAGACGCAACACACGCGGGAATGTTGCTTAGATTGGCAACTTTTCTTGAAATCGCCGCAAATACCCGCCGCCTGCTGTCTGCAGGCATATTTCGATGCTCCGCTTCCAGGTAACCAGCTATTTAGCGCCCCGGCGGCACATGCTGTCAAGGGTTTACGGCGGCATGGAAGAAAAATTCATGAACGGACTTAACCAGGCTGTTTTTTGACATCGGAGGGCCCTCAGGATGTGCGTTTTCGCCGTAGCCGACTCAGCCGGTAGCGTCGAGCAAGCGTCAAAAGCGCGTCAAGAAACGGCGCTTGCCCACGCAAGATCCGCTGCCGCGCCTCGGCAATCGAAAACCACGCTCCACGATCGACCTCAGGAATCTCCATCGTCCGCTGAGAGCGCGGCGGCCAGACGATGGTGCAGGTATTGCTTCGCAGGTCAGCCGGATCGCAATCGCCTTCGAAAGCCCAGGCTGAGACGGTCTTACCGCCAGGCTGCTTCAGAGAACCCAGTTCGATGAACTGCCCTTCTGCCGAGAAACCCGTCTCCTCTTCGAACTCGCGTCTGCGCGGCATCCAGAGGCGATTCGCTTTCCTGATGCGCGCCTTTCGGAATAGACCACGCGCCGAGGTCCTTCTTCGCCCAGAAAGGCCCGCCGGGGTGCACGAGAAAGACCTCGAGATGCCTCTCTCGCCAGCGATACATCAGAAGACCGGCGCTGCGTGTTTTTGTGGCCATGAAATCTTAGAGCTGCTGCTTAGGATTCGATCCCATACTTCTCGCGCAGCCAGCTTCTCATGGCTTTCGGAAGAGTCGCAGCGACCTCCTGCCACGTTGCCAATTGCAGCCGGGAGCGAAGCGAAGCTACTTTCACCGCGCGAGCGACTGCGAACCAGGCGTCGATCAGATCGGGACGCCGCGCGTCGCAGATCACACAATAGCGAGCACTCTCCTCCGCGAACACAGCCAGCACACCGCGTATCAATTGATAGTGAAGATACGATGTATCGGTCTGCGGCAGGGCTTCGGTATCGAAGGCACATGCGAAATCACGATACCGCTCGACCCGAGTGCGCGGCGCACGCTGGAACTCGGCTTCGGTCAGCTTCGCTTCAATCAGCAAATCGCCGATGCGCAGATCAATTTCGGTGCGCTCGACGTGATCAGCGATCAGCGGGATGCGCGGTTTGGAGCCGAACTGGAGCCGCTCCGGCGGTTCGGTGCCAAGCAGCACGCGGAGCAGGCTGCCGCTCGCGAATGCCTGCGGGTGGCAGAAGATATTCATCAGCAGCGCGTCGGAGCTTGCTGCGGTATCGAGTTCGCTCCGTTCACGATCGTGGCTGACGAGATTGCGGCGCGCTGAGGTGTGCGTCTTCTGAAGGCGACGACTCCATTCCGGCCTTCTGCAAATGCATTGATAGGACGCTCGGTGGAAGTTGCCGTGAACGGCGTCTTCCGCTTCGCGAAAGATGACCGCGGGCAGATTCCCGATGGTGCATTCGTGCGGCAAGCCGTTGTTCCTGGCCCAGGCAAGCGCGCGGACGCTGAGCTCTTCCCGTAATCTGCCGGCATAGCTGGGCATGGTCTGACTCCGGGCACGCTCGAAGCGCCCGATCTCTACGTCCTCATTAAGGTAGGCGAACTGGCTGTGGAAAGGCAAAGAAACGGCGAATACTCCGATTGCCCGCAAACGTTCTAGAATGGCCAGCCTAATGAGAGTTCCGCCATTTTGCGGGCTGATTTCGCGCGGCATCCGCGCCTGGAGCACGCGGCCGCGGTCTGATGGACATATATAGGGACATATTAGATAGAAGGAGAGACGGATGAAGACCTACGCGGGAACGGAACTTCGCAACGTCGCAGTTGTCGGTCATGCGCATAGCGGAAAGACCAGCCTGATCTCCTCCATTCTGAAGACAGCAAAAATGCCGGCCGCATCCGCACGCGAGAATGGCGGGGCGGTGACGGCGTACGACGAAGAAGAGATCGCGCGCGGCATGACGATGTCGAACGCAGTGGCGTTCGCGGAGTGGAGCGGCACCAAGGTCAGCCTGGTCGACACTCCGGGCTTTCACATGTTTGTGCACGAAGGCCGCGCCGCGATGCTTCCCGCCGAGACTGCGGTGATCGTTGTCAATGCGCAACACGGCATCGAGTCGGTGACAGATAGAGTGTGGAACTTCGCCGCGGAGCTTAATCTTCCGCGGGTCATCCTGATCAACCAGGTGGACCACCCCAAGGCCGATTCACGCACCGGCAGGATGGAGATGCTCGAGACGATGCGCGAGCGCTGGGGCCGGCAGGTTGTGCCGGTGCAACTGCCGATCGTGGATCAGCATGGGTTTCATGGCGTCGTCGATCTGGTCACGATGGAAGCCTACTTCTACACGCCCGATGGCGATGGGCGCGGAACTGTTGGCGCGATCCCGCACATGCTGGAGAGCGATGCGAAGGCGGCGCACGAGGCGCTGATCGAGCTAGTGGCGGAAGGCAAAGACGAGCTGATGGAGGAGTTCTTCGCCGTCGGCACCATCCCCGAGGATCACCTGATCGCCGCGCTGCATGAGGCCATTCGCGAGGACCGCATCTTCCCTGTTCTTTATGCGAGCGGACTCCGCAATGTGGGGACTGACCACCTGCTCGATTTTCTGAAGGTCTACGCTCCCTCGCCACAGGAACGGCCTGCGCTGGAGGTGCGAGGAGCCGGCGGACACTCATCGAACGGCGGCAGCGGCCACACATCCGTGGAGACGCTCCTGCGCAAAGTGGACGATGCCGAACCGACCACTCTCTACGTGTACAAGACGATGGTCGATCCTTTCGCGGGCAGGATCTCCTTTTTCAAGGTGATCAGCGGGTGCCTGAAGAACGACAGCACGGTGGAGAACTATGCGCGAGGTGAGTCGGAGCGGATGGTTCATCTCTCCGTCGTGCAGGGTCGGCAGCTGATCGAGGTAAACGAACTGCACGCGGGCGACCTCGGCGCAGTCGCCAAATTGCGCATCACGCAGACCGGCGACACGCTGGGCGCGAAAGGCCATGAAGTGCGGATCGACCCGGTGCCCGTGCCCGAGCCGGCAATGACCTACGCGATCGAACCGAAGTCGCGTGCCGATGAGGACAAGCTTGCTCCGGCGCTGCACAAGCTGATGGAAGAGGACCTTCAACTCCGCTTCTACCGCGACCCGCAGACCAGCGAGTTTCTTAGTAGCGGGCGCAGGACAGCTTCACATCGAGACGGTTGTGTCCCGGCTGCGCCGCAGGTTTCATACGGAGGTCACGCTCAAGTCGCCGAAGATTCCCTATCGGGAGACCATTCGCGCGAGTGCCAGCGGCCATGGGCGGCATAAAAAGCAGACCGGCGGACATGGACAATTTGGCGACTGCAAGCTGCGCATTGAACCGCTTCCACGTGGGAGCGGATTCGAGTTCGTGGACGACATCTTCGGCGGCGCGATTCCGCGGCAGTTCGTTCCCGCGGTTGAAAAGGGCGTGCAGGAATCGGCGGCACGCGGCTATCTTGCAGGCTATCCGGTCGTCGACTTCCGCGCCACCGTCCACGACGGCAGCTATCACGATGTCGACTCCAACGAGCTGTCCTTCAAAATGGCGGGACGGCTCGCCTTCCGCGCCTGCATGGAGCAGGCAAAGCCCGCGCTGCTGGAGCCGGTGATGCACGTGGAGATCGAAACTCCGGACGAGTGTGCCGGGCGCGATCATGGGCGATCTGAACAGCCGGCGCGGCCGCGTGCAGGGCATGGAAACTGCCGGCATCGGCACGGTGGTCCGCGCGCTTGTTCCGCTGGCCGAAATGCTGACGTACGGCATGACCCTTACTTCCATCACGCAAGGGCGCGGTAATTTCCGCATGGAGATGGACCACTACGACTTTGTACCGGCGGCCGTCGCAGAGAAGATCGTCGCCAGCGCGAAACACACGTCACACGAAGACGAGGAGTAAGAGCGGGCCGCACACGGTTCCCGGTTATCTCGTTGCTGTGTCCGTAGAGTTCGTCCGCGAGGCCGGCGGCCTTATCCCACCTACAGCTTGTGCGTCTCCGATCTGCTACCTCAGGAAGCGTGGTAGAATCCGCGCCAACCGGTTTGCGCAGGAAAACGAACGGCGATCTTCCTGTTCAACCTTCGAGCACGCCCTAAACAAATTAAGAAAAAGCACTCGAACTGCAAACTGGAACAGCGGTACTCGGAGGCGAGCCGTGAAACGTTTCAGTCACTGGCATTTCATCTTTTTCGTTGTCTCTCTTTTTGCGGCCCCGACACTTCTTTTGGCGCAGACCACTTCGCTGGGCGGCCGGGTAACAGACGCCAGCGGCGCGGTCATTCCCGGCGCCACCGTGAAGCTGACCTCAGTGGCTACCGGCGCATCGCGTTTGAACACAACGGCAGGCAGCGGTGAATATCAGTTTTCGCAGCTCGCGCCCGGCCGCTATACGCTCAATGTGACGGCAGCGGGCTTCGGCGCCATAGAAAAAACCAACATGGACCTGCTGGTGAGCCAGCCGGCAACTGTCAACGTGGTTCTGCCGGCCGCCTCCGTCAAACAGGAGGTGACGGTCACGTCCAGCTTGCAGCCAGTCCTGAACACAACGGATGCCACACTCGGCAACGCGTTCGATCGCACGCAGGTAGCCTCTCTGCCGCTGGATGCGCGTAATGTTCCCGATCTGTTGACGCTGCAACCGGGAGTGACATTTCTGGGGCGGGCCGATGACGCACAGAGCACGCAGGGCGTAGGCAACAACGCAACAGACTCACGCGCGGGCTCGGTAAACGGAGGCCGCTCCGACCAGGCGAACATCACGCTGGATGGCATCGACGTAAACGACATCAACAACGGCTATGCCTTCACCAGCGTTCTCAGAACGACGCAGGACTCGATAGCGGAGTTTCGAGTCACGACGAGCAATCCCAACGCCGAGGAGGGGCGATCGTCCGGCGCGCAGGTGGCGCTGGTAACACGAAGCGGTTCGAACAAACTGCATGGCGCCGTCTATGAATACAACCGGTCGAACCTGATGGAGGCGAATGACTTCTTCAACAAACAGCAACAGCTCGCGGCCGGATTGCCCAATCGTCCGACAAGCCTGGTGCGGAATATCTTTGGCGCCGCCATCGATGGCCCTATCAAGAAAGACCGGCTGTTCTATTTCCTGAACTATGAAGGTCGCCGGGATTCACAGGGCACAAGCGTGAATGCCGGAGCCGTGCCCACAGCCAATTACCGCGCGGGCAGCTTGAAGTACGAAGCCAGCAACGCCAACGGAAGCGACAGCGTATATACATTGACGCCAGGCGACATGCAGCACATGGACCCCCAGGGCATCGGAAACAGCGCCGCACTGCTGCAGGTGCTGAACGCGTATCCGGTCGGAAACGATCCGACACAGGGCGATGGACTAAACAGCATCGGATACCGCTTCCCCTATACCATCGCTCGCAAGTACGACACCTATATCGCGCGCATCGATTGGAATGTCAGGCCGAGCGGCAAACACACCCTTTTCTGGCGAGGCAACCTGCAGAACGATCGAGAGCCGACGGCGCCGGCATTTCCCGGACAGCCACCCCAAACGACTGCCCTGACCAACAGCAAAGGATTCGGCGTCGGTTACACCTTCCTGATCACCAGCAATCTGGTAAATGATGTGCGCTATGGACTGACGCGCCAAGGCCAGAACAATGCCGGCGCTTCCAACGCGCCGATCGTTTATTTTTCATTGGTCGCACAACCGGTTTCGCCTGACCGATCCACGTCGTTCATCATCCCGGTGCAGAACCTGACCGACAACCTTTCGTGGACAAAGCACAACCATAACCTCGCTTTCGGCGGGAATTTCCGTTTTATCGATGACCAGCGAGTGAGCAACGCCCAATCGTTTCCGGATGGGCAGATGAACCAGGGATGGCTGACGCGGAGTTCCACCATTGCGAACAGCAACGGGCCGTTCGATCCGCCGGTCTACGGATATCCAGCGGTCGATTTTGCAAATTACGGGAACGAGTACAACGCTGCGCTGATGAACGTGGTCGGCACGATCACCGAAGGAGACGCCGTCTATAACTACGACAAATCCGGCGCCACGCTTGCCGTCGGCGCACCGCTGAAACGAGACTATCGCTGGAATGAGTACGAGATATACGCGCAGGACACATGGAAGGTCTTGAGCAATCTGACAGTGACCTACGGAGTGCGCTACTCCTATCTCCAGGCTCCTTCTGAAACAAGTGGTACCCAGGTCGGGACCTGCCAGTTTGCGGGAAGCGTCTGCGAGCCTTACTCGCTGACTCAGTACTACAACGGCAGCGCTGCCCAGGCAGCGGCGGGCGGTGCGGCAAACGATGTGGGTGAGGTGGCCTTCAATCTGAATGGCCGCTACAATCACGCGCCCGACTTCTGGACTCCAGACAAGAAAGACTTCGGACCTCGGCTGGCCATCGCCTTTTCTCCAACGCCGTCGGAAGGCTTCTGGAACAAGATCTTTGGCAACCAGAAGAGCAGCATCCGCGCAGGCTATTCGCTGGTCTACGATCACTTCGGCGCTGCATTGGTGAACATCTTCGACACGACTGGCTCTTATGGATTGTCTTCGCATCTGTCGAACGCGCCGGGCTCCATACCTATCGAGGATGCTCCGCGATTCACGACCATCAGCGGGGTACCGCAATCGCTGCTGCCCTCGGCGCCTCCAGGCGGCTTCCCCGCTGTCCCGGCGTCGAGCGGAAATGGCAGCTTCGCCATCAGCTGGGGTTTGGATTCAGCCATCAAAACGCCCTACTCGCATCTGATCGATTTCTCCGTGGCGCGAGAGTTGCGGAATGGATCCTCGATCGAACTGTCGTATGTAGGCCGGCTGGCGCATCGGCAACTGGCGCAGGAAGATGTGGCCATGCCCATCAATCTGCAGTCCGGCGGAACTGCTTACTTCCAGCCCGCGGCCCAGCTTGCAAAATTGGCGCGAGCCAACACACCCGTGTCTTCGGTCGCGCCGGACCCATACTGGGAGCAGGTATTTGGAGGCCTGGACGGCCAGGACGTGGGCCTGGGCTATGGCCCACTGTCCGCCACGCAGAATGTGTACGCCTTGTTTCTCAGCAATATCTACAACGAAACCTACGCTTTATATCAACTGGACACGCCGGGATCGTTGCCGAACAGCAATATCGGAGCCGGGGTAAATTACCCCGCGTTTCGCTACTATCACGATCAGTATTCCGCGTTGTATGCGTGGCGATCGGTCGGATACGCGAACTATAACGCACTGGAGGCCGTTTACCGGCAGCGCTTCGGCGCAGGTCTGCAGGCCGACTTTAACTACACTTACTCGAAGTCGCTGGATATCACGTCTCAGTCGGAGCGGCTGGGAAATTCGGCTAGCACCAACTATGCGCAGATCATGAACAGTTGGCAGCCCAACCAGCTCTATGGCCCGTCGGACTATGACGTGCGGCATCAGCTCAATAGCAACTTCATCTGGGACCTGCCGGTTGGCACCGGAAAGAGATTTGTTTCCGGCGCGGGCCATCTTACCAATGAAGTGATCGGCGGATGGCAGACGACCGGCATCGTGCGCTGGACCAGCGGGTTCCCGTTCGAGATGAATAACGGTGCCTACTATCCGACGAATTGGGATATCCAGGGATATGCCGAGCAGACATCGAAGATACCGTCGCGGGCCTCTGCGCGCGGTCACTTGGCGCAGAGGTTTGCCGATCCGGCTACGGTGTTTGCCAGCTTCAGTCACGCTCTGCCTGGGCAATCCGGCACGCGCAATCCGCTGCGCGGCGATGGCTACTTTGGCTGGGACGAGGGCGTGAACAAGACCTTCGACCTAGGCGATCGCGCCAAGTTCATTCTGCGATGTGACGTCTTCAACGTCACCAACAGCGTGCGATTCGATCCGCAGTCGATCAGTGCGACATTGGACGAACCACAGTCCTTTGGACAAGCGACCGGGCTGCTCACGAATTACCGGCTGGCGCAGTTTGCCGGACGGATCGAATTCTAGGGCTCGGCTGCTGTCGGCGGAGCTGGCAGAGACATCGCCTTTGCCAGCCGCTGATATTGCTGGATCGGCATTTGCACCAGCAGTGGGTTGGCTGATGGATTTAGCCAACCCAATATGGATATGACCTGCGGTTCGGGCATGGCTGTGCAGCCTTCTGTGCCATCGCCGGGACCGCCCCAGATATGCATGAACACGCACGATCCGTCCTCTGGCCGCACGGGATGAGCATTGTGCTGAATGACTAGACCCCAGCGATAGGCTTCGCCTGCATCCCGCATGTGCTCTGAGCTTTTCCAGTCCGGAGATACGGTGGAGCTATCGACAACCTGGTTATAGAACCGGGACCGGGAATCATCCACGCAATCTGTGGATGGGCTCAGAGAAATGTACTTCATCTTCCATCCGGCAGGTTCACTCGCCGCATATCCAAACGCGTCGCCCAGACGGAAGATTCCCGCAGGTGATTTATGATCGCCTTCCCTCTTGATCGGATCGCTGGAGCGGCGCACGTCGTCCATGGGCGCTACTCCCATGCCCCACGCCATTCCTGCCTTGCCCACCGCGATTGCTATAGGAGCACCCATGGCCTTCCAACCGCCACCCGCAGATCTTCGCTGATACATCTGCAAGCGGCCATCCACAGCATTCCAATCCGCCGTTGTCACGACAATAAGCTGCGAAGAGTTCTTCAGCGCCGGGGGCTGCCCCGCGAAGGCGGCCACGGCGGTCGCCAGACAGCACACGAGAATCGATTTTCTTAGGTGTTGGATCATCGTATCGACACTGAAATATGTGTGAGTATAGTGACAGGCCAGCCCGCCAGAACCAGCGCGAAGGCTGGCGAGACATTTACGCATCGATCGCTATGCTGGTTCGCCGATAGTTTACGAAAGCCGCGATTGCTCGT
This sequence comes from uncultured Acidobacteriaceae bacterium, assembly GCA_963758545.1. GTDB lineage: Bacteria > Acidobacteriota > Terriglobia > Terriglobales > Acidobacteriaceae > KBS-83. The sequence continues at coordinate 186,063 of CAVWVY010000006.1, forward strand.
GCAGCACATTTTTCCTGAGGGGCCACCGTTCTGAAGAGTATGCTACCGTTCCGTTCTTCCCGCCGGCTGCTCGCACATATGCGAACTGCGCGGTCTCCTTTCTCTTCGTTTGCATCTCCGCTGTGCATCGCTGTTCTGTTCTGCGCGTCATGCATGGCGCAAAATGCACCTGTGGAGTGGACCGGCATCCTTGTGAATGCGACCGCGAAGCCCGCGGGCGGAGAGGTTGTCGAGCTCACGGCAAATCACCAGAGCTTCCGCACGACAAGCGATCCATCCGGGCACTTTGCCTTTCATGGATTACCGGCCGGCAGTTATCAGCTCGCTGTCATCGAGCATGGGCGCCGGATCTCCTCTGGGCATCCGCTGGTTCTTCCCTCAGTTGCAGGTCCCGCGACGCTCTCCATCTCCACAAACGGCGTGCTCGCCGTCAACTTCAACACACCCACGGCCCGTGGGGCTGACGCGAGAAGCGGCGGTGAACAACTCTCCAGCAATGCAGTCAGCGAGATTCCGCTGAACAAACGCGATTTCAGCCAGCTCCTGCTGCTCGCCGCAGGAACTGCAACTGACACAAATGGCGGAGCCAACTACACCGAACAGTTCGCCATCGACGGACAGCGCGGCGTGGAAGCAACGTTCGCTCTTGACGGCGCCGATTCCAGCGATCCTGAGCTTGGTGGAGCAACGTTTACGAACTTCAACGTCGACGCGGTGCAGGAGATTCAGTCGAGTTCGGGCTGGATGCCCGCCGAGATTGGACGCGGCGGCGCAGGCTACACGAATATCGTTACGCGCTCTGGAACCGATAGCCTGCACGGCTCGGTTTTCGAGTTTTTGCGCAATTCCGCACTCGATGCGCGCAATTATTTCGACCACTCTTCTCCCGCCAATCCGGGGCGCATTCCACCCTTCCGGCGCAACGAATTCGGATTTACGAATGGCGGCCCTATCGTGCTGCCACATATATATGACGGCCGCGGAAAGGCTTACTACTTCGGCGAGTATCAGGGGTTTCGCCAGGTCTTAGGAACGACGCAGGTGTTCCCCGTGCCGACGGCCGAGGAGCGTTCTGGCGTGGATAGCACGGCATATCCCGGCGACCCACTCATCGTTCCTGTCGATCCCGGAGTTGCCAAAGTTCTGGCGCGGTATCCGCTGCCGAATTATGACCGCGGGGCCTACGGCGTCCATACCTATGCAACCTCGTCCAAGGTAGTTACGAATGCCGATCAGTTCTCTATTCGCATGGACTATCAGCGCGGCAAGAATCATTTCTTTGGCCGCGTGTCCTTCGACAACCTGACTGGACCGACCACCAATCCAGACCAGACGGTGCTGGACCCGACTTTTGGCGTGTCGTACATTGACCGACAGCGCAATCTCGCATTCGATTTTTCTCGCGCAGCAACCAAGCGGTTGACGCTGGATACCATGTTCAGCATCACGCGAACCACTCCACGATTTGTTACGCCGAATCAGACCGATCCGGCCATGAAGTTCAATGACAGCCTCTTCGAGCCTTTCAACGTGGCTGGCGGCTCGGTCATCGCGGCGTTCAATAACCTGTTCGCATTGCGGCAAAGTGTTTCCTATACAACAGGAAGTCACACATTCCGCCTCGGGGCAGAGGTCCGCCTGAACCGGGATACCACCTACTTCGGCACCAGTCCAAATGGTGAATACGATTTCGGCGGCGGCACGGCGTACTCAAGGGTCGACATGGCTTCCGCAAGTGGCGCACACGTGATCCATGTCGGCGATCCGCTGCCTGACACACTTTCCAGCTTTCTCAGCGGGAGCCCGTTTGCCTATACGCGTGCGATTGCGCCGCCCTACTTCTCGAACGGCGAACACATCGGCCCCGCGGCCATCAATCGCAATCAGGGCGCGGGATGGTTTCAAGATGCATGGAAGATTTCCGACCGTTTCGTGTTGAACTACGGATTGCGCTATGAGTTCTTCACACCGATCACGGAGCGCGCGCGCCGTACTTCGAGCATACGAAATACGACCACCGGAATTGGCCAGGAGTTTGTTGTAAATCCTCAGCCCGGCTATGAATCGAGCCGCTATAACTGGCAGCCCCGAGTTCAACTGGATTGGCATGCGTCGGCGAAGACGACCGTCCATGCCGGCGGCGGCATTACGTCCATCCCGCCAAACATCTGGCAGGACAACATGCTGACCGGTGGCACACCATTCGTCATCTATCCGCGCGTATCTTCCACTGCGGCTGCTCCGCTTAGCTATGGCTATCAGATCACGCCATCGCAGTTGCCCCGCACTTACACCACCTCCGGGCAGGATATGTTTCCCGGAGATAAGACCACATCGGTGGCGCCGAACACCGTGATGGACGTGGACCGCTATGAGCGCGACCTCGCCAGCCTGCTTCCCGATCGTCAGATCGTGCCCCTGAACGTCGCGGGCATCGACCGTCATTTCGGCAACGCCTATCTCGATACATGGACACTCGGCGTGGAACATAGCTTCTTCGGCCTGACTGGGGATGCGAGTTATGTGGGCACCGCGGGGGTACATCTGGCTCGGGCCGCATATCCGAACGGATATACGGGCGCTGACCGGACCTTCGCCCGCTACACGGAATTCGACAGCTCGGGAGCAATCACCGGCGGCTTCGGCACCGAGACCTTGATCGAAGCGAATTCACACTCCACCTATCACGCTTTGCAAACATCTCTACAGGGGACGATCGCGCATGGCGGTCCCGGCCTGCAGGCGAGTTATACATGGTCGAAGTCACTCGATGATGTCAGCTCGGTGACCGGCGGCTTTATCGCGGGCGCTTCCGGCCCCGTCGCTTTCGCGGCGCCGCAGAATCCCTTCAATACTCGCGCGGAGAAAGGGCCATCCTCCTTCGACGTCGCCCATACATTCACGCTGAGTGTGGCGCAGGACCTGCAATTGGATCACGCCGCAATCTTACAGACTGTAAGTCGCACGGCGACGAAGGGCTGGGAGTTGCTGAGCATCTCCAGTATCTCCAGCGGAGTCCCGTTTACCGTCTACTCCGGCATTCAGCAGACCGGCGCGGGGTCCGAGGGCGTAGACCGGCCAGATCAGATTGGCACTCCACATCTATCGACTGCACGCACGAAACGCGAAGACTACTTCGGCCTGGGCGAACAGAATGCTTCGTATTTCTCCACGCCGATTCATCTTCCCGGAGGCTCCGGCCCAAACTCCGGACGATTCGGAACTCTGGCACGGAATAGCTTTCGTGGACCGGCCTTCTATGATTTCGACTTCTCGCTGATTAAAGATACGCCCCTGGGCCATCGGGAAAATGGATCGGAGCTCACTGTGCTGCAGTTCCGCTCCGAGTTCTTCAACATCTTTAACATCGTAAACATGGGCTTGCCTGCAAACACGATTGCGGGTTCCGGCTTTGGCATTATCAGCAGAACATCCGGAAACTCCCGCCAGATCCAGTTTTCCTTGAAGCTGCTCTACTGAGCGCTCGATTGCGAGAACCAGACTACGGAGCCGCGTTGGACAGGCGGGAGCAGGAACTGCATATTCCCGTCTGACTTACTGCCGGTCACACTGGTTTCCTCGCCTAGAAACGGTAGCACGTGCATGCGTGTGCCCCATTGGGCCGGCACTGTGATGCGTATATCCGACTGCGGCGTCGGTGTGGCTATCTCACCCGCCTTCAGCCCCGCGAAATTCGCAAAGAAGATGTACTTAACGTCTTGAATTGTTGCGGCATGGGCGACAACATCCCGAGGCGCCGAAATTCGGAGGTCCGGATGGCCCTCGATCGCATGGAGCAGATCTGCCTCATCGGAAGGCTGCACCGACTCAAAGCTCGCGCTTGCCTTTTCGAGATAGTTTCGCCCAGGGCTATTCGGAAAGCGGACGGCACCCGCAATATCGCTGAGCTTTGCGTCTGGCATACCGGTCAGAATAAGTTTGCCGCCACGCCGTTGAAAGTTGTGCGCGGCAGAGGACTCCTGCTCGCTGAGAACGCGTACGTCTGGAAGTATCAATGTGCTTCCGGCAAACGCCTCCAACGTGCGTGGCGTGACGATCTGGAACTGGGTATGCGCCTGCAGCAGGAGCAAAAGTAGCCCACGATAGGACGCAATGTACTCCTTTGGATAATAGTTCCGCGTGGTGTCGGAGAAATACACTCCGACATCGCCGAGCGGCGTGCGCGCGCCGCTGAAAATTGCCTGGTGCGCTGCAACCCAGTGATAGATCTCGATGCGAGTCGCCATATCATTCGATCCTGACATGACATGGCCCCTCGCATCCCAAAGATTTGCGCCGGCCATCAGTTCTGACATCGCAAGGTTGAGCATGGCGTCATGCGGCTTCACGTGCGGCGCTCCATCCCAGGAATAGTTCAGAATCCAGGTCGACCGATCGCCGGCGAAGGCGCGGAAGCTGCGCAAGCCAATCTGATACATCATCCAGTCAAATGGCGTGCGCGACGCCGCTGTGTGGTCATCACCGCCGCCAAATTCATACTCGTGGGCAATGGCGTCGACGTTTGGATATATCTGATAGACATCGGCGCCCACGCGCGGCGCTTCCTCTTCGATCCCCGGGTATATCTCCGGAATGACCGAGATTCCGGGACTTACCCGTGTTGCATTGGCGCGAATCTCGATTAAGAACTCCGTGATTGTCTTAATTCGAAAGTCGACCCACTTACGGAAATTCGTGTCCTGAAAGTCGCCGATCTTTACATCCTTGCGCGCATCGAGGCCCGTCTCACGGCGGAATGCCGCGACGGTCGCATCGTCAAAGCTGGCCCAGGTATCCTCCCATCCTGTGAAATGGGTCATCCAGTATGGGATATCCACATAAATACCATCAATGCCCGTTGCGGCTATCTGGCGTATCCGCTCCATGTAGAGAGCACGCCATTCCGCAGCATAGGGACTGATCCATGCGTCTTCCTCGCCCTTCCTGATCCAGAACGCAGCGTTGTTGCTAAAAATGGCAGGCTCGCCCGTGACCTTCCGCTGCAGCCAGTCCGGGTGATCTTTGGCCAGAGTATGCTGGCCGCCCGCATTTAACGAGATACACTCCGTGCCCGCGACATAGACGAAGGCCTTGTTATGATGCCGGTGCGCCGCGGCAGCGACGCGGCGAATCGCCTCCAGTTTTTCCTTTGGATCCTTCAGGCTTTCGTAGCGGCCCGGTATGTCATTGTCTACCTCAATACCGTAAACGCCCGAGGCCTCTGCCTGGCGCACGATCTCTTCCGCGTTGTCGATCGTCAAAGGATATGCAGCGATTCGCACCTGCCGAAGCCAGCTTCGCGCCGGCCCGTCAAAGCTCTGCTCCGTCGGCGGCTTTGCAACCGTTGTCTGGGCCTGCATTGCACACGCCGCGACACCCAGAGCAACGATGACGGCACACTTACGATATCGATTCATCCGAGTCTCCTTGGACGACAACTGCGAATTCGCGCGACTCTAAAACTGGTAACGCACGCCAAATTGCGTATGGCGCGGCGTATAACCCGCAGCCGTGGAGTTCACGATGCCGAAAGCCGGATCCTCGTAGGCAAAGGCGGGGAAGGCAAATCGCGGGGTATTGGTGAAGTTAAAGAAGTCGGCATGCAATTCAAGCTGATTCTCTCGCACCAGCGCAATGTTCTTGGAGAAGGACACGTCGAAGTTATGAATGCCATCCGCGCGAATATTCGAAAAATACCGCGGAGCGTTGCCGGCCTGCTGATCGCCGGGATCGGCAAAGCAGCCGGCATTCAAATAAGGCTGATCGGTAAATGCGGCGCGATGTACGCTGATGCCGGTCAATACCTGCGCGCAGGCAACATCTGGCCGCTGGTTGCCGTCCGCGAGCCGCGGATTTGCCATGCTGATCGGCATTGGCTGGCCGGTCTGGAACGTAAATGTAGTCGAGCCCTGCCAGCCGCCGACGATTAGATCAAGTGCGTGCCCCATATTGCTGCCAATGAAGCGTCCTCGACCAAATGGCAACTGAGCAACGACAGCTGTTACAAATCGATTGGTCGCATCGTTCGCGCTGACCGACCATTCCTCTCTCAGGTTGTCCAGCTCCTGCGGGTTGCCGCTATTCAGGTTGCCCACAAATGCGTTGAAGCCCGTGGATGAGTCATCCTCCGCCTTCGCCCAGGTGTAGTTGCCCTCAAAGGAAAGATATTCATTCGCGCGCTTCTGGAAGCGAACCTGGAGCGAGTTATACCAGGAGGCGGCGGCGAGCAGAGGCAAGCCCTGGAAGGCGCCGTCAAACTGGGGATAAGGCCGCAACAGGTTGATCTGTGGAATCACGTCATCACCATAGCGGGATTCCGGCTCATTGAAGGTTGCGGCTGGCCCGTTGAACATCGGCTGAAATGGGTTTGTGACCAGATTGCTCAACTCGTCGCTCGTGTATTGCCGGCGTATCGCTGATGGAATGAAATTGCGATTGCTGGTGCTGTTGTATCCGCCCCACGGGAGATGCGTGCTGCGGTTTGCGGAGTAGTCGATACCCAGCACAACCTGCCACGGAAACGCCTGCTGCAAGCCGATGTTCCACTGATATACCTCGGCATTGCGCGCCTTCTCCAGATCCAGATTGTTGCCGTTCGAAAGCCCCCACTCGGCGAGCTTGCCGTATTTTGTTCCTTGCGGATCCTGGATACCGGCCGGGAATGGATTTTCCAGGGTGGCGTAGCGGGTGACGTAGTTATCCTTTGTAAAGAACACCGCTGGCGTACTGCTGAATGCCGTGCCCGGGTACTGATAATTCGTGGCCACGTTCATCCCGTAGTACACGCCCGCTCCTCCGCGAACCACGGTGCGATCGTTGACTTGATAAGCAAAGCCAACCCGCGGCGCCCAGTTATTGCGATCCACTGGGATAGTGCGCTGCGAACCAGAGGCGAAGACCGTCGTGCCATGGACGGTGCCGACACCCGGGACGTCGACTCCGCTGCTCGCACTAAAGTCGCTGAACTGCTCCAGGTTATGGCGCTCCGAGTACGGCGTGCTCCACTCATAACGCAGGCCAAGATTCAACGTGAGCTTCGGACTCACCTTCCAGTTATCCAACCCGTAGAACGCCGTCTCGCGGGACAGATCTGCGACGGCCCGGCTAACCGTAATAGTTCCTGTGTCTCCATAGCCGATGAGCATGTTGGCAAAGGAATTTCCTTCCGTCCCATTATTCGTGTCATACGGTGTTGACGAGCTAACCGTCGGATCGAAGCTGAACAGTCCCGTAGGATAGTTGGGCTGGAAGAAGTTGTTGTAAAAGAGACGTTGCTCGCCACCAAACTTGAAGGTATGTCTCCCGTGCGTCCAGGAGAAGGATGACGAGTAGTTCAGAAGCGTGTGCGCAAATTTCGTATCGACGCAGCATTGACTGAACAGCGGCGTGAATCGCGAATAGTCCCCGTTGGAGTTAGGCAGAATAGCCGGCATGCGGGAGATGCCGTTCTGATCAAGATAGGATGGAAAACCGAATGTTGTGGGGTCAGGCGTCTTGGAGAAGCTTGGCTGTGCAACCCGGTCCACGCCGAAGTGGCTGACCCAGAGCGTATTCGGTGTTGGCGTATAGGTGTACTCAATGCCATCGTTGTAAACGTCGGTGGTGTAGTTCAGGCCGTCGTTGTAGATGTCGTCGAAAAAGACCGTTGGCGTGTTGCCGTTTCCGTGCAGAAAACTGTAGCGCAGATTCAGTCGCGACCGTTCGCTGAAGTTCTGGTCTAGTTTCACGTCGAATTGCACGCTGTTATCGCCGGACAGGATGACGTCGCGAAAATTGTTCGTGCCCACACCGGGATCGCCAGCTTGATTCGGCTTGGGGTAATAGTTGAGCAGCTTTTGGCCGACAGGATCCACCTCGCCTTGAGGGATCTGGTTGTTCGAATAAGGTGTTCGGGTTCCATCAGGCTGGGTCGAAAATGGATCGAATATCTGATTGAGCACCAGATTGCCGTTCGCATCCACCGTATAGGTATTCGAAAAATCGCCTGCGCGCTCCGCGGCTGTGGGCACGGTGGCCACAATGTTGACCGGTGCGCGATCGCGTATGACCTCCAGATCGGCAAAGAAGAAGGTGTGATCCCGACGGATAGGACCGCCGACCGAAAAACCGTACTGGTCGCGCTGGTGATCGGGAACCGGACCGTCGTTGAAAAAATCGCGCGCGTCAAAAGCGGAGCGCTGGCCATACCACCAGGCGCTGCCGTGGAACTGATTGGTGCCGGACTTCATCACCGTGTTCACGATGGTGCCGCCGTTGTTGCCATACTCGGCGGAGAAGCTGTTGTTCTCCACCTTGAATTCTTGAAGCGCTTCTACCGAGGGCTGGTAAAACACATTGCTGGTTCCGCCTTCCCCTTGCTCCGGCGCGCTGGTCAGGTTTCCATCCAGGCGAATCTCAGCCGTCGCATTGCGCTGGCCATTCGAAACGAAGTTTGTGCCAGCGGGATAGGAGTTCTGCACACCGGAGCCGGTCGTCTCCGTGACGCCGCCGGCCAGGAATGTCAAACCGAAAGGATCGCGGTTTGCCAGCGGAATCTGCACCAGGTACTTGCTGCCGACATCGGTTCCCAGCGTAGCATCGTCCGAATCGAGCAGCACCGGCACAGCGCTCACAGTGACATTCGAGGCGACAGTGGCGGGATGAAGCGTGATGTTGAGAGTCGCCTGCTGGTTTACCGTCAGCGCGATGTTGTCCTGCTCTACCGCGCCAAAACCGGGAGCCTGAACCAACATCTTGTATGTCGCCGGAGGCAGCGCCCGGATGTTGTACGCCCCGCTGCCATCGCTCACGCTGTTGTGTGCGACATTGGTCCCTACATCCGTAAGCGTGATGTGGGCGTTCGGGACGACTGCTCCAGAGGCGTCGCTGACGGTACCGCGCAGACCGGCTTCATTGACCGACTGCGCGTCGGCTGATGAGAGAAATAGAACCGTAAATGCAACCAGCCAGGCCGCCGCCGCAAACCTTAATATCCGCATCACAACCTCCCAAAAAAGGTTTCCCCAGAATCGACCCGGTTCCGATTAGCTTTCTTTTAATTGTTATTTATTTCGTATAGTGGCCTTTTGTATCTGTTCCGGAGAACAGTGTCAAGGCGAATCGCAGATCCGAGGCGATGAGGCCGGGCAGAGGGCGGCAGGAGCTACGATCAAGCCCGCGATCGATGGACGCAGGCGATGGAATTCCCGAGGTTTTGGATTATTTCGCTGGCAACACGGATGGGTTTTACAGCAGCGAAGGACGACTACACCACGGTGACTGCGATGCCCATGCCGCGCAGCGCGTCTTCGATGTCCTTGGGCAGGTTCTGGTCGGTGATCACGTGATGGATCGCTCCGGGCGGAACGATGCGGGAGAGACTCCGCCGGTTGAACTTCGTCGAATCGCACACCGCTACTACCTGCCGTGCCGCCTTCACCATCGCCCGGTTCACGCGCGACTCCAGAAAGTTCGGCGTCGTAAGCCCTACCTCGAGGTCGAATCCATCTACCCCGAGGAAGAGGATGTCCGCATGCAACTCGTCGAGGTTGTCCTCCGCCAGCGGGCCGACAAGTGAGAACGAATTCTTCCGCATGGTTCCACCGACCAGGATGACCTCAAAATCTGTCCCGGCAAGCTCCGCGGCAATGTTGACTGCGTTCGTGATGATGGTGAGGTGCTTGAATCGCTTCAGCCCCTGCGCCACTGCTGTAGTCGTGGTGCCTGAATCCAGAATGATGGACTGGCCTTCCTCCACCATCCTGGTTGCGGCCGCAGCGATCCTTTCCTTCTCGCGAAAGTTCTGCTTCTGCTTCTCCTGCAACGTCGGATCGACCAGCGCGCTCGATTGAACGCGCAATGCTCCGCCATGTGAGCGCTGCACCACGCCTTTCGACTGCAGATAGTCGAGGTCCTTCCGGATCGTGATCTGCGAAATCTTCAGTTGGTCAGACAGCTCGCTTACCAGCGCGCGTCCCTGTTTCTGGATAAGTTCCAGAATGTGCTGCCGCCGCTCGTCAATCAGCATCTCAGGCCGTTCGGCCGCCTTTACTTTCGTCCTTTTACCCATGGATCACCCGAAAACCTCGCTGCTGTTCTCTGGCCCGGCAACCACCGACCGAGCAGTACGCGGCAAAGGGGATCATAACCCGGAACAGTAAGCCGTTACCTTTCGGCGACATTCGCTACCGCCAAACTCTGTATCTTACGCTTTGTTACGTTTTCGACTTCATGCGACGGCCAGCCCGCGCGCGTCCGCTTACTCTTCAAACGAAGCGAGAGGGTCCACCTCGCTTGCCTGCTTCCTGCGCCGCAGCCAGTAAAGCGCGAGCCCGATCAACAGCCAGACCGACCCGAGTATCTGCGCATTGTGCCCCAGGTTCAGCCAGATAAATCCGCACACCAGAAAGCCCAACAACGGCGCAAGCGCAGGCAGCCGCACCTTTTCCTTGCTGCGGTACTTGTAGTGGACCAGCGCCGCCGCGTTGACGCCCATGAACGCGATGAATGCGCCAAAGTTCAGCATTTCCGCGCCCTTTTCGTAGGTCAGCAGGAAGACGCCAATTAACGTACAAACGCCCACCAGCAATACGTTGTTGCGCGGTATGGCGGTCCTCGGGCTCAGCGAACCGAAGACGCTCCGAGGCAGCGCATTGCTGCGCCCCATACCATACAGCAGTCGCGCCGCGCCGAACTGCGCTGCCATGCCGGAGCCCATATTAGCGATCAGCAGCGTGGCATTCAGCAGGTGGAAGAGAAACTTGCCGCCGATCCGCATCGCCACATGGACATACGCGGTGTCGACGATCGAGTTCGCGAAGGGCACGCGATAGGGCCAGGCCAGCTGCGCCACGTAGACTTCGATCGCCGAGAGAATACCGATGAACAGGCAGGTGAGCACAGTGCCGAGCATGATGTTGCGCCGCGGATTCTCCACCTCCTCGGACATGGTCGAGATGCCGTCGAAGCCGATGTAGGTAAGCACCGCAATCGAAGTCCCGCGAAAGAGCCGCGACGCAGCAAAGTTGCCGGGATCGTAGAACGGCGTGAGCCACTCGCCTCCAATCGGACGCGCCACGACCGCGAGATAGCGAATGGCATAGGCCAGGAAGACGACTACCACCAGCCCCATGACACCGGCCAGGATGGCGTTCACGTTGCCGGAGCTCTTCACGCCCAGGAGATTGAGCGCCGTGAAGAGCACGACGAATGAAATGGCCCAGGTGGCATAAGGAATGTCGGGCAGGATGTTCCGCGCTGCGGCGCTGCACCAGATGGCGCAGATGATCGGGTTCAGCAGATAGTCCATCAGCATGGACCATCCCACGACGTACCCGGCCAGCGGATGGATCTCCTTGCCTACATACGTGAACGCTGAGCCCGCGCTGGGATACACGCGCGCCATGCGGCCATAGCTCATCGCGGTAAACAGCATCGCCACCATGGCGATGAAGATGGTGGTCACCACATGGCCGCGGGCCTCGTTGCTGACCACGCCGTAGATGCCCATGGGCGCCGTCGGCTGAATGATGATGATGCCGTAGACGATGAGGTGCCAGAGCTTGAGCGTGCGCTTGAGATGAGGCGCGGCGGCCGTCGAGTGCAGCGAATCTATTTCAGCGGCCATTCACACTCTCCAGGCCTTCAGCTTATACGTCGGTCTGACACAGATTCGTCACCGCGCTGCGGCGTTGCTACTGCATCGCATCCGGCCGCCGCTTGGCCGCCGGAAGATACTTCGTCGAGACTGCCCCGTGGATCGTGACGGTCGCGCTCTGCTCCGCAGACGAACCGGCAATCCCGGTGCTGTGCACCTTGGCGTGGAAGCTGCCCGCGTGTGTGTACGCATGACCCACGGCGGCTCCCGCGGCGGAGGTGCCGTCTCCGAAGTCCCATACATATTCCAGAACCGGCTCCGCATCGCTGGCTGGCCGTGCGACGAATTGTACCGTCTCACCGGCATTGCCCGTCGAGGGCATGGTCGCCACAACGGCAGGCGAAGCAGCAGGAGCATCGGTCCGGACCAGCTTGAGCACGCGAACCGAATGGCGCGGCTGCGTAACGTTCAAGGTCGAGCCGAGCGGCTGCCCCGCATCGCCGTTCAGAACGTCTGTGTAAGTAAAGCTTCCCTGCTCCGGTAATCCAAGCTCCGCGCGCGAGAGAGTATGGCTGCGCGATGCTTCCGTCCAGTTAAAGACCGTAACGATGGATTGCCGCGCATCCTCGTGGAGCAAAAAGATGCTGGGCTGCAGATCCTCCGCCGCATAGCTCATCAGATCCAGCGGCTTGGAAGCGCGGCCCAGGCGGGCCATGTCCAGCAGATCCTGGTTCTTTACCAGCGCGACCCGTTCCGCGTCTTCGCCCAGCGTGGGCAGGTCGTCGCCAATCTCATACATTCCGCCCGTGACGGCGCTGAGCGCGATCGAGACCTTCGCCTCATCCAGCGTTAGCGAGCGCTGGCCGCCATGCCAGTTCTGATCATCGACTGTCTGCGCGGAAACCGTGAAAGCATCCGGATCGGCGATGAAGTAATTGCGATTCATGTAATAGCGCGCCGCAATTCCCGGCGCCGCATCTTTGCTGGATGAGAAGGTGTGCCCCGTGTCCTGCGAGATCCGCCCGGCATCGACCAGCCCCACCGGATTGAGCAGCTCGCAGCCGTCCTTATCCAGCAGCACGTGCTCGCCTACGGCCTTGCGGATGGTCTCGATGCCGATGCGCTGCGCCTCGAGCGCCGTTGTATTGGGCACGTGGTAGTAGCCTTCGACGGCGCTGTCTTCCATAAAGTCCAGCTTGATGTAGCGAATGCCCCAGTCGCGCGCGAGCGTGCGATAAGTGTGCGTCAGATATTCCTGCGCGCCTGGATTGGTCGGATCGAGCGCGTACAGCCGGTCGGTGTGCTCGGTCACGAAGCCGAGATGAATCGGCTTGCCGCTCGCGTTGTGGACCAGCCACTCCGGATGATGCTCGAATATCCACGAACGCTCCGACACTTCAAACGGCGCCGTCCAAATACCGGGCACCAGCCCCTGTCCGGCTGCCTTGCGCTCCAGCGCGGCCATTCCGTCGGGAAAGAGCGCGGCATCGGGCGTTGCATACTCGCCGCGCGCGAACTGGTAGCCCTCGTCGATGTGGAAGAAGGTGTAGCCCAGCGGCTTCAGGTTTTGCGCCAGCCATTCGGCATTGGTCAGCGCCGTGCCCTGATTCAGTCCGAAATAATAGGCAGTCCAGCTCCACCAGCCGATGGGTGTAGGCGCGGAGACCCGCGCATGATGCAGCTCGCGAATCAGACGCCCATAGGTATCCAGTTGATGATGGTAATCGTCGCTGATACTAAACAGCATGCGCTCGGAAGAAAGCTCCGCGCCTGGGGCGAGCGGAAGGCTCAGCTCGACGCGGTCCTCCGCCGGCGAGTCCTGCAGGGAATTCTCTTCGAGCAATTCGGTCGTTCCGGTCGAATCCACTTCATAGGAGCGCGTACGGCTGGAATGCTCGCCGTCCATACGCAGCCGCAGCACGCTCAGAAACTTGTCCGAGGTCAGCGTGCCCAGGAACCAGCTCTCACGGCTCTTCCGGTTGTAGATGAGCTGCGCGCCCACTGCGCGATGCACCTGCTTCTCCGCATCATTCAGGTCGCGAAGCTGCATCGCGGGCCGATCCTCGCTGAAGCTGTCGGAGAGCACGCGATCCGCCGAGGCATCGCCGCCCAGCCGCACAATCTCCGGCCCCGCCGCATCGAGCAACCGGAGCCGCTGAACATGCTGCGGAGCGCCCGTCGTATTGCGCGCCGTGAGTTGGATATCGCCGAACGGTTCGGCGTCGTAAGTCCGGATGCGAAGGACCAGATCCGGCGCGCCGGCGAGCCCGGAGTATAAGATCGTCTGCTCCTCCGCGCTGCCTAGCTCCCCGGTCACACGAGCATGCGAAATGCGATGCTGTGGGTAGTCGCGGCCGGCAATCCATTTGCCGTCTACGAGTATCGCGGGACCGGCGGTCAACACCGGCCCCGTGATGCCGGCGGCTCCTATCGTGTACGCGCCGCTCTTCTGGTCAATGGAAACGCGAAGCGCGCCTGACTGCGCGAAGCTGGAAGAACTGAAGAACAACATTGCCCCAAGCAGCGCAATGGCTGGACAGAATTGCCGATCCGAAAGTCTGCGCACGTCAGCCTTTCTCCTGCCGGGATGCCAGACAGGTGGAACATGACTCTACTTACGTTTCATAATGTTTGCTTAGTTTTGCAATCGCATGGGAAGGTGTCAAGGAGAATCCCGCAGGTCCTGGCGAAAAGCCTGCGCGTTAGGGCTGCGCTCAGGCGTCCTGCCTGCGTGATGCGGGAGGCTGTGGGGCTTCGCGTCTCACGTCAACGCTTTGCGCTTTTGATCGTGCGTGGAAGCAATTATGGATAATGGAGCCTAAGTCAGGATGTACCTCGTTTCGCCGACATTCATAGCGGGCTCCGGTCGGAATTGCTCAATCCTCGACTGCGTCCTGAATTGAGAGATCTGCATGCTCGACATCGCAATGGACTGGTCGACCGCCCGCTTTTCGGGCAGCAAGCTCGCGGTTTCTCGAAGAACACTGGGCGACTTGAGAAGCTTCTTTCATGACCAGGCCGCATTCCGACAGATGGGCCCCGATACATTGCTCTATGAGGTTCAAGCTTACGAGCCGCTGCCAGATGGGACAGAAGGCGGCCTCTTCTGGGGCAACACAACGCTCTACCCGGGGACCGTGGGTGACGAATACTTCATGACCAAGGGCCACTTCCATCGCGTCCGCAGTCGCGGGGAGTTCTATGCCACCCGCAACGGCCAGGGAGCACTCCTTCTGATGAAGGCAGGTGGGCGCACCGTCTCAGAAACAATGTCGCCCGGCTCCGTGCACTACATACCAGGGCATCACGCGCACCGCGTGGTCAATACCGGCAGCGACCCGCTCGTCTTCATCGCGTGCTGGCCCAGCGATGCCGGATACGACTACGCCACCATCGAGCGAAGCGGCTTCAGCGCGCGCCTGCTGCGGCGCAACGGTATGCCGGCGCTGGTCCCGCAGGAATAGCAGTGCTCGCTTTAGCCATCGACCTGGGCGGCTCGCACGCAAGCGTAGCGCTCGTCAACGAAACCGGCATCTTTGCCGAGCGCATGATCACCGTCACTGCCGACAGCTTCCTCGCCGTGCTCGCGCCGCTGGAAGCGATGGCTGCCGATCTGCTCCAGAGTGCCGGAGTCACGACCAGAAGCTGCGATGGCATCGTCTTCGGCTTTGCCGGCGCGGTCGACTGCCGCACGTCCCGCGTGCTCGCCACCAACGCCAAATTCGAAGACGCACTCGGTTTCGACTTTCAGGCCTGGGCGCGCGAACGTTTCGGCTGCCGTCTTGTCCTCGACAATGACGCGCGCCTGGCGCTCATCGGCGAGCATCACGCCGGTGCAGCCAGAGGCTTCAAGGATGCGGCGATGATCCTGCTCGGCACCGGCATCGGAACGGCCGTGCTACTCGACGGCAAGCCGCTGCGCGGTCTCAGGAACCAGGCCGGCTCGCTCGGCGGGCATCTACCGGTTCGCCTTCATGGCAGACGCTGCACCTGCGGCGGTGTTGGATGTGCCGAAGCGGAGGCCTCCACCTGGGCGCTCAGTACAGTGTGCCGTGAGTGGCCCGAATTTCCGAAGAGCAAGCTCGCACAATCGGGCACCATCGATTTCCGCGCGCTCTTCGCAGCCATCGACGCCGGCGACCGCATCGCGAAAGAGATCTTCGAGCATTGCATGGATGTCTGGGGGACGCTCGCCGTCGGCATAACGCACGCCTACTCGCCGCAGGTCATCCTCCTTGGAGGAGGCGTGCTCGCCCGGGCGAATGACATCCTTCCCGGTCTGCAGGCGCGGCTCGACCGTGATGCCTGGATGCCCGGAGACCCGGTCACGATCAAAGCGTCCGCTCTCGGCCCTTCGGCAGCGCTGCACGCAGCGATCCCGCTGCTTCAGGAGATTATGCCCGCGTGAAATCTCTTTCCACCTCCGAACGCTTCCCTTTGGACCGTAGACCATCCGCCTACACACGCCGTCATAGAGCCATTGGCCATGATCAAAGGTAGCGTTCCGTAAACCGAACGAGCGCCGCATCCTGCAGCGCCGGCTTCATTCCAGAACGCGAACAGGCCCGAGAAGACCGGATTCCAGCAACGGCGAATCGGGCCGGAAGGCGTGGAAGTCCGTGAAGGTATACCGCTTCGTCACGCCAGGCTGCAGATCGCCAATCATCCGGTTCGGCCACAGATTCGTCACCTTGATTGCGACATGATTGCTGCCGGCGTGGAGCATGGGCGCGATGTCCACCTGGAAGGGCGGCTTCCACAGGACGCCGCCCACAGGCTTGCCATTCACCATGACCTCCGCCATCGCCTCAACGACGCCCAGGTCGAGCAGCACCGGCGTCCCCGCATGCAGCCACCCCGGCTGAACATCCACATCCTTTGAATAAACGGCCGACCCAGAAAAATACTTCACCCCGACATCGTCGCTCTTCGTCCACGACTGCAAATCCGGAAATGTGACTTCAGCAGGAGCGCCCCAATTCGGCGCGAACGCAACACGCCACGGCCCGGTGATCGTCGCCAGCTCACGAGCCGGCGTTGCCGGCCGTTGCGGCCGCGGAGCCGACCGCTTCTCCCGGAACACGACAAAAACTGAGCCTTCTGGATCCATATGCAGCCGCACGGTAGTCACGCCGTTCTTCACCGTATACGGAGCCGGCTCCGTTTTTCCGGTATCCGGATGCCACAGCTCCGGTTCCTTGCCGGCGACGCGGAAGCTCGCATCCACGTCGAATGCGTGCGGCTTCTGTGTCGCGACGAAATAAATCTCTTCAGCCGGCAGGTGCCGATGGAGGTAGACCAGGTCCTCCTGCGAGAAGCCCTTCGGAAGCGCGTACGGCACATCCTGGCCAACATTCTCGAGCGCGCCGGAGCTGAAGTCCGGACGTATGCCTTCCGCCTGCAGGACGTCCTCGATCGTTCCCGCGCTGTACACCTTGCCTTTGCCGACGGCATGGCCTTGCGCACTGTCGCCACTGCCCCACATCTGGTCGGCGATCGTCTTCACCTCGTTCGCCGCGTCCGGTCCATCGCTCAGGCTTGGCGAATACTCTGGCTTCGGCGCAATCAGCACCACGCCGCCTTCGACAAGCTCGCGCAGCTTGCGCAGCATCGGCAGAGTCAGGGCGCGGCTGTCCTGCTGGATAGCGATCACCTTGTAGCTCATCCCGCTGTCGAGCGTCAGCCGGCCATCGCGCACGCCTGCATGATGCAGCAGAACATCCGCATTGATGAAGTCGCTGCCGTAGTGTGTGGGCAGCGCGGGCGAGAGCGGCTTCCAGAAAGGCACCGTAGCCGGCGCGCCTTCCCCGTAGAAGTACGCCACATCGGCCACATAGCGTCCCTGTTGCAGTAGATATGAGCACCGTGCCAGATACGTATTCCACGCCTTCGCCTGCTCCGCCCATGTGATGTTGCGTGTGTAATCCTGGCCGAAAGGTCCCAGCGTCATGCCGGGCTTGTGCGCGTCATCGGTAAACGGCTGCTGGTCCGAGGTATGAAAGACAATGCGGTTCACCCCGCGGGCAAAGTTCTCGTCCGCCAGCGGCTTCAGATAAAACGGCGACTGCCCCCAGGGAGTGACGATCGGCATGGTGGTAAACGACTCGGTGGCCGTCAGCGGCTTGCCATAGATGTGCGACGCCGATGCCGCCTCGCGCACGTCGGCGTTGTGCTGCGGGCTGTCCGGCTGGCCGGGCAGCGGCGTCCAGAACTCGCCCATCGGAATCGTCACCTGACCTTTGTTCAGCAGGCCGTCGCCGGTCGTTGGCAGGTCCGTCCCCATTGCCTCCGCATACAGCCCGATGCCGTGCTGCTTGAAATATGCCGCGGCCACGGCATAGTGGTTCTCCGCCAGCATGTCGGCAATCGTCCTGCGAAAGTCCCACAGGAAGGCATCACTCGCGGCGGCGCTGCCCACCACACGCCCGGTCAGCACGGGCAGGTAGGGCGTCATATCGTAGCCGCGGCGCTTACGAAACTCCGCCATCATCTGCTCAGTCCAATTTTCCTGGCCGGCCTCCCAGCTATCCATCAGGAAATACTGGAAGCTCTTGCCAAAGTACGGGCCGGCTACATTCGAGATCATCTTCGTGTACTGCTCGACGTAGGACTCAACATCCTTCCGGCTGAGCTTGTCCACTTCGAGGCCCGTCGCTGCGGGCGTCGCCGGATGGTTCACTTCGCCGGTCAGTGAA
Organism: uncultured Acidobacteriaceae bacterium; assembly: GCA_963758545.1. Classification (GTDB taxonomy): domain Bacteria; phylum Acidobacteriota; class Terriglobia; order Terriglobales; family Acidobacteriaceae; genus KBS-83. The sequence continues at coordinate 204,333 of CAVWVY010000006.1, forward strand.
TAGCCGAGCCGCAAAATCGTCCACTTGCCCGCCGGCACCTGCCAGTCCAGCGTCCCATCGGGCCGCATCTTCGAGGTCAGGTCGATCACATCGCTGGTCTTGATCGCATCGGCTGCCGGAGCATCCCGCGTTGCGTCTGTGACAGATTCCGCCGACAGCCCGAAGCTGGCCTTGTCCTCCCAGTACGCGACGCGCGGTGAGGATGCAAACTCAATTTCTGTAAAGTGCAGCTCGCGCGGCGGCGGTGCGATGCCCAGGCTCGCGAGCATCGGGTTCGGCCGGACAGGCTCCGCTACAACGCGGAAGTACTTCGCCGTTGTCTCCGAAAAAGTAAGCGTGCGAATTGGAAACGGTACTGACGCTGCCTCCGGCGGTCCGGGCAGCGTGGTCAGTGTCTCCCACGAATTGCCGTCATCGCTGGACTGGACTTCGCCTTTCAGCAATCCCCCGCCGCTAAACGCCGCTGCGGGAGTGAACCCAATCGTCACCGCCCGTGCACGAAATGGCTGCTGGAAGGCGAATTGCACCCAACCGGTCTTGTCGCCCTCCGGCACTGCCACTGCCACCGCCGTCGAGTACTTGCCATCCATCAGCTTCTCGCCGTCGATCGCGCCCCCACTCGACGTAATCGTCGGGTGCAGATCCGCAACCCGCTGTTCGTCTTCCGGCGTGCGATATGCCACCACCGCAACGTCCGCGTAGTACGGGTCGACTGGCGGCCTGGGCGGTTGCGGAGGCTGCGGCTTCGCTCCCGGCAGATCGGTCGCGGCCGGGAAATGCAGCGGTGGCGGCGCAGCCATGTCCTGAAATTTGCCGAGATTTCTGGGCGGCGCCGGCAGCACGGCCGCGAATGCCTTCGGCCCATCGACTTCGGTCTCGCTCCAGACATATTTCTTCATTCCCTGCTCAGGCTTCACCCACGGGCCGGCCGTCTCGCTCCATCCGCCCGATGCCGCCATCGACATTTCAAGGTGCAGCCGATCCGCCTCCGCAGCGGCATGATGCCAGGCAGCCTTCCAGTCCGGCTGCATCCAGATCAGCGGCTTGTCGACAAACAGCGGCGATCCCAGGTCGCCATCAAACATCTGGAATCCCGCAATATTGACGCGCTTCATCCATTCGAGATCGGCGGTGATGCCCGGCTGGGTCACGTTGCCGCTCAGCCAGTGCCACCACGCGCGCGGCTTGGCCGAGTCCGGCGGATTCTCAAAGCCGCTTTGGGTCGGCCCCGCGCTCGGCTGGCTCTGCGCGTCAGCGGGAGAAAATGACAGCGGCGATACAGCGAACAGGGCGAGCAGGGCGGCTGCCGTTCTCTTCACAGGCGGGTCCTCCAGGTGCGATGATGCATCGGTCTAGTTTTCAATAGAGATGAAGTCTTGCTATTGAATGCGCCTAACCTATACCGGGAACCTGCGACCCTTGTAAAGCCAAAGTTGCAAAGCACGACGAACTGCCTCAAGCCTCTATAAAGGATCGGCCCATGAACCCGCCTGCACGCCGAAGTCCACTATGCCCTCATCTCCTGGCTCTGCTCCTGCTTTCGCTTCCGGGCGCCCGAGCGCAATCCTCGCCCGATGCCTTGCGGCAGGCTTTCGCCAACCCGCCCGACAACGCGCGAATCATGATGCGCTGGTGGTGGTTCGGCCCTGCGGTTACGAAACCCGAGTTGCGGCGCGAGCTTGAGCAGATGAAAGAGGCCGGCATCGGCGGCGTGGAGGTGGCCACACTGTATCCGCAAGCGCTCGATGATCCCGCAACCGGCTTCCACAACGAACGCTATCTCTCCGACGAATACATCGACGACCTACGATTCGCCGCGCAGGAAGCCTCCCGGCTCGGGTTGCGCATGGATATCACACTCGACAGCGGCTGGCCCTTTGGCGGCCCGGCGATCCCGGTCACAGAGGCCGCAGGCGAGCTGCGCGTGGAGCGCGTACCCGTCGATCCCGGGGTGCAATCCGTCATCACCCCGGCGACCGAGTCCGGCGAGAAGCTCCTCGCCGCCTTCCTGGCGCCGGGCCAGGGCGACAGCATCGATCTGCGCGACGCCAGGCCTGCGCCTGAAGTACGTGATGGCCGCCTCGACATAGATCCCCGGCAGCAGCCCCGCACCGCGCTCTTCTTCCTCTCCAGCCGTACCGGCATGACCGTCAAGCGTCCGGCCATTGGCGCGGAAGGCTTCGTACTCGATCACTACTCGCAGCAAGCCATCGACACCCATCTGCACGCCGTCGGCGACCGCCTGCTGCAGGCCTTCGACGCGCATCCGCCCTATGCCGTCTTCTGCGACAGCCTGGAGGACTACGGTTCGGACTGGACGCCCGATTTGCTGGAGCAGTTTCGCACCCGCCGCGGTTACGACATCACGCCTCACCTGCCCGCGCTGGTAGGAGACGCCGGCCCGGACACTGCGGCCATCCGCCACGACTGGGGCCGGACGCTGACCGAGCTGGCGAACGAGCGCTTCCTGCAGCCGATGCACGCCTGGGCACGCCAGCACGGGACGCTGCTGCGCGCGCAGGTCTACGGCTATCCGCCCGTCACGCTTTCCAGCAACCGATACGCGGACCTGCCGGAAGGCGAAGGCAAGGCCACCATCGACATGTGGCGCGAATTCTCGGACACGCGTTGGGCCTCGTCCGCCGGACACCTCTTCGGCAGCAACGTCGTCTCGTCGGAGACCTGGACCTGGCTGCACTCGCCCGCATTTCGCGCGACCCCGCTCGACATGAAAGCCGAGGCGGATCTCCACTTCCTGCAAGGCATCAACCAGCTCGTCGGTCACGGCTGGCCGTATTCACCAGAAATCGCCGGCGACCCGGGATGGCGCATGTATGCCGCAGCCGCGCTCAACGCGCACAATCCGTGGTTTTTTGCCATGCCCGACCTCACGAAATACCTGCAGCGTGTGAGCTTCGCGCTGCGTCAGGGCAAGCCGGCGAACGATGTCGCGCTGTTGCTGCCGAATGACGATATCTGGGCAGGATTCCGTGCGCGATACCAGAAGCACGAGCCGCCCACCTCCGCCGGCGGCTTCGATGAAAGCGGCAGCAACGTCACGATCGACGAGTCGATGAAGCAGTTCCTCGGCAGCACCGTCATCGCGCAGGTGCTCGATGCCGGTTTCAATCTGGACTTCATCGATGCCGACGCGATCGACAGCGTCGGCATTCCCTATAAAGTGCTAATCCTGCCGGGAGTCGATCGGCTTCCGGTGAAGACCTATGAGAAGATCGAGGCCTTCGCACAGCACGGCGGCATCGTGATCGCCACCCGTCGCATGCCGGCAACCGCTCCCAGCTTTCTCAACCGTGACACAGAATCGCACCACATCCAGGAAATTTCGCAGGCGCTTTTCCTACGCAACCTGCCCACCGCGCATTTCATTGAAGATGAAAACCGGCTGGGCTCTTCGCTCGGTCAGTACCTGGAGCCCGATTTCACCACCACGCCGAGGATCCGCGCCATCGGCTTCATTCATCGCAAACTCGAGAACTCCGACCTCTACTTCCTGGCCAACACCAGCAACCAGTTGCAGCGATTCACCGCACACTTCCGCTCCGTGCGCAAACATGCCGAGCTATGGAATGCCTTCTCCGGCGAGTCACGCGCTCTGCCCCGCTCACAGGACATCGAATTCCAGCTTGCACCGTACGAATCGCGGCTGGTCTACTTTTTGGATACCGACGCGGACGCCCAGCCCATGCAGCCCTCCGTCCCGATCAAGACCATGAACCTCAGCGCCGGCTGGCAGTTCGCCTTCGAAGACGCGCCGGGCAACTCCATCGCGATGCAATCCTTCACATCATGGGAGGGTATGCCACAGCGGCAGTTTTATTCCGGCAGAGCGACATATCGGAAGCAACTCACACTATCGGCCGCGGATGTCCGCCACGGAAACTCACTCACGCTGAACTTCGGCAAAGGCACGCCCATCCCGCTTCCGGATCCGCTGCGCTCCCCCAACATGCGCGCGTATCTTGAAAGCCCCATACGCGACGCCGCCCAGGTTTTCGTCAACGGCAAGTCCGCCGGATACATCTGGCATCCTCCTTATGAGGTCAACATCACGTCGTTCGTTCACGCAGGCCCGAACGAGATCAAAGTCATCGTTGGCAACACCGCCATCAATAGACTCGCGGGCCATACCCTCCCCGATTACCGGCTGCTCAACGCCCGTTACGGCGTCCGCTTCATACCGCAAGACATGAACAACCTGCAGCCGCTGCCCTCCGGCATGCTCGGGCCTGTGGCATTGATCGAAGGCCGTCCCGCACACTAATTCTTGAGGAGACATACATGCATCGAGTCGCATTCCTGTTGCGATTGAAGCGCGGCTCGGAGGCCGGCTATGACGAAGCGCACCGCCGCGTCTGGCCGGAGATGCTCGCGCTGCTCAAACGCTCCGGCATCTCGGATTACTCCATCTTCCGTCGCGGCGAGTTGCTGGTCCTCACCATGACGATCGCGCGCGACTTCGAGACCACCTGGCGCGAGATCGAGCAGGACCCCGTCAACACACGATGGCAGCAGGCCATGAGTGAGTACTTCGCGCCCATGGATCCCACGCTTCCCGGCGAGCGCTTCCCTATGATGCAGGAGGTCTTCTACCTGCCCTAACGCACAGCGCCCCCGGCACTTTGACGCACCGCGAACGAATACGACCCTGCGTCGAGCTCATATGTCGTCTCGCCGCCGGCACTCGACTTCGTACGCAAGCGCACGCTCGTGGCAAGCGGTTTTCCATCCAACAGCCAGCTCGCGGCGTCGCTCAACGGCAACTCCGCGTGCGCATTTGCCGGCACCGTCACATCCCAGCGCGTGTCGCCCCCGCTCATCTTCCATGCGGAGCGTATCTCACCGTACGGCGACGCATACGCGAACGACAGCGAGCCCAACTGCGCATCGAAGTTCGGATGCAAATAGATGGTGTGGAAGCCCGCATCCGCCGCGCGTGCATCCACGCCCGCCGCATAGCGATATATCCAGTCGGCCACTGCGCCATACGCATAGTGGTTGTAGGAATTCATACTCGGGTCGCCGCGCATCTGGTCGCCATTCCAGCGCTCCCACATCGTCGTCGCGCCGTGGTCCACCAGGTAGCCCCAAGATGGATACGCAGTGCTCAGCAGCAGCCGGTAAGCCACATCCTCATGCCCGGTGTCCGCCAGTACAGCCAGCAAATACGGCGTCCCTAGAAACCCCGTTCCCAGCCGCCAGTTGTTGGCCTTGATCTTCTCTACCAACCGGTCCGCCGCCTTCGCGCGCAGCGCATCCGGTACCAGGTGCATATAGAGCGCGAGCACATATCCCGTCTGTGTGTCAGGGCTCGGCGACTTGTTCGGGTCGAAGATACGCCCAAACGGCGACGGCCCGTTATCCGCGCCCGGAATCAATCCATCCGGCTCCACAAATTGCTTTGCAAACGCGCCCTGTATCTTCGCAAACAACTCGCCATACTTCTGCTCCTCCGCTGTCTTCCCCAGCGCATGCGCCATCTGCCGCATCAGTGTGACGTCATAGGCCCAGTACGCGGTCTGCACCAGCAGCGCCTTTGTCTGCGCTTCGGGTGAAAGCCAGTCGCCATACGGAATACCCGCGTCTTTCCACAAATAATCTGGATTGTTCTGCTCAATCGCCGCCAGGTACTTCGTCATCGCATCCCAGTTCTGCTCCAGAATGCGCGTATCGCCTGACTGCAGCCACGATGTCCACGGCACAATCACGCCCGCATCGCTCCACCCAGCAGCGTGGCCGCCGTTCGAGGCCGATGTGCCCGGCGCGTAGATGCCATACATCGCTGTGCCTACCTGCGTGCCGCGCAGGTCCGCCGCATACTTCTTCGAGAACTGCGTCAGGTCCATGTTGTACGACGCCGCGCGCCAGAAGACCTCCGCATCGCCCGCCCATCCCAGCCGCTCGTCGCGCTGTGGGCAATCCGTCGGCACACCAACAAAGTTGGACCGCTGCCCCCACAGGATGTTGTCCCATAGCTGGTTGAGCATCGCGCTGCCTGTCTCCAGCTTCGCCGTCATGGGCGCCGCCGTATGGATCACACGCGCAGTTACGATATCGGGCGACGGCCTGGACTGGAGACCAGTGATCTCCGCATACCTGAATCCGTGAAACGTAAACTCGGGCTGGAACTCTTCGACGCCTTCACCGGACAGCGTGTACTCATCGGTCGCGAGCGCCGTGCGCAGATTCTCCGTGTAAATCGTGCCGTCCGGATTCAGCACCTCGGCAAAACGCAGCCGTATCTTCGTTCCCGCACGTCCCTGTATCCGCAACACGGGAATCGCCGCCGAGTTCTGGCCAAAGTCCAGCACATACACGCCCGGCTTCGGCTCCGTCACAGATTTCGCGTGCAACTCCATCTCCACGCGGATCGGCTGATAGTCCTCGGCAACAATCTCCAGTTCCTTTGGATCAATCATCTGCGCCGGCTTCCAAGCGGCGTCGTTGAACTGCGCGGTATTCCAGCCAGGCTGCTCGCGCCGGGCATCGTAGCTCTCGCCGTCGTAGATCTCCGCCTTCTCAATCGGAGATACATCGGCCTTCCAGCTCTCATCCGTGTTCACCCAGGCGATAGAGCCGTCGTTGTACTCGATGCGCAACTGCGCCCGCAGCGCTGGTGGCGTGTTGCCGTAGTTGTACGGTTCCTGGCTCCACTGCAGCGGAGTCGTATACCAGCCCGGCGCGAGATATGCGCCGATCGCATTCTTTCCTTCTGTAACCGACCCGGTGACGTCATAGACTTGATACGCAACTCGCTCGCGATAGTCCGTCCAGCCGGGCGCCAGTACCTGCTCGCCAACCCGTTTGCCGTTGATCCAGAAGCGATACGCGCCCAGTGCGGTCGCATACAGCCGCGCCGATCGCACGGCGCCCCTGGTCGAGAAATCATGCCGCAGCATCTTCACCGGACCGGTCGGCCACGGTCTTCCCTCGGTGTCCGACGGAACCGCCGCCGGCCACGATGCATCTGAGAACTGCGAGCTCTGCCAGTCGCCCGCCGCATTCAACTCCGCCTTCCACCCATCGCTGCCGCTCTTCAGTACCTCGACCGAGCCGTCCTGCTTCTCGATATACAGGCACGCGCTCATCGGCGTCTGACTGTGATTCTCGTGCGATCCGTCCACGTCATAGAGCGTCACATCGACGGCCAGCACATTTTGGCCGGGCTGCACCGCTCCAGTCACGTCCTGCTCCACATACTTCTTCCACGGCGTCTGCTTGTAGGGCGGCAGCGGCACCGCCGTCAGCACCTGCTTGCCGTTCACCCACGCCGCGGCCGTATCTTTACCCGTCACATACAGGTGGGCCGCCTTCACCGGCTGGTCCAGCGTAAAGCTCAGGCGAAAATCGTGATGCGTGTTGCCCGGCGCGTTGAAATTGTCCTGCTTCGCATTGGTGATCCACCCGGCGCCCGACTCGCGTATCGCCCGATGCTCCGGCAGCTCATAGCCAATCCATTTCGCCTGCCAGGCGTCATGCATCAGGCCGGTCTCCCACCACGTCGCCGCGCTCGCCGGATACGCAGCGCCATCCTTGTCCCACGCCATCACACGCCAGTAGTAGCGGCGCTCCGGCTTCAGCTTCGGACCGCCATACGGCACCGCAACCGATTGCCCGGAGCTCACACGTCCGCTGTCCCAAACATCCGCGTGTCCAGACGTAACCAGCTCCGGACGGCTTGCCACCTGGATCTCATACGCCGTCTGCTTCGCTCCCTGGCGGCTATCCTCTAACTGCCACGACAAGCGTGGCGCTGGCGAGTCCAGTCCAAGCGGCGTCTCCAGCGATTCGCATCGCAGATGCGATGGCGGCTGAGACTGCCCGGCCATTGCCAGAGCGGGCGCTGATGTTGCGGCAGAGATGAGTAGAAGAGGAATCAGAGAGAGACGCATGCCCGGCCTAACTATCTTTGGTGGATGCAATCTATGTCAATAGGAAAGTTGTGTGCCAGATGGAATCCGGACGGAATTTAGATTAGTATTCCTGCCATCCGAGCTGCAGTTCCCCGTCTGGCCGCTATTTGTTTATCCGCGTGAGGGCGGCAGTTCTCGCTGATATTGTTTCTCTCTGTTCAGGAAAAGGACACGCATGCAGCTTGCCCGTCGATCATTTTTTCTTCCAGCAACCACCGCTCTACTCACGCTCGCCGCCTCCGCGCAACCCGGCCCGGCCAAACCGAACGTCGTCACTATCGACTGGAACAAGACCGTCATCGTCTCCAAATCCACTCCCACCCTCCAGGTTGTCGTCAATCCCATGACCCGCCCGGGTTCGCCGATTCACGATCAGACCTTCGCCGCCCTCAAGAGCCTCGGCGCGGACTACGTTCGCTACGTTCCCTGGGAGCCGTATCCGAAACTCGCCGTCGCCGAGCTCGATCCGCCCACCAGCACTTCCACCTCATGGGACTTCTCGCTCATCGACCCCATGACCAAGGACTTCCTCAACGCCACCGAAGGCCATCCGACGGTCATGAACTTCAGCACCATTCCGACGTGGATGTTCAAGACCGACAAGCCGGTCGCATATCCCGCGGACCCTAATCAGGTCGTGTGGAATTACACACAGGGCACAGAGTTGCACGATCCCTCCGCACAGCAGGTCGCCGACTACTACGCACGCCTCGTCAGCTGGTACACGCAGGGTGGCTTCACCGACGAAATCGGCAAGCTCCACGATTCCGGCTACCACTATCACTTTCCCGTGTGGGAAGTGCTGAACGAGGTCGACTTCGAGCATGAGACCACGCCGGAGTTGTACACGCAGCGCTACGACGCGATCGTCACCGCCATCCATAAGGTCAGCCCGGAAACGAAGTTCATGGGTCTCGCGCTCGCCGCGCCGCAACTCGATCCGCGCTGGTTTACTTATTTCCTTGATCACGCGCACCACGCGGCAGGCACGCCCATCGATTACATCTCCTACCACTTCTACGCGACGCCACTGATCAGCGAAAATCTCGACAACTGGCAATACACGTTCTTCGATCAGGCCGACCGCTTCCTCACCAACGTGCGCTATGTGGAAGCGATTCGCAAACGCCTCTCGCCCGAAACCAAAACCGATCTCGACGAGCTCGGCGTCATCCTGCCCACGGACGAGCTCGAAAACAGCACCGGCAAAGCTGGTCCCGATCGCATCCCCGCGCTTTACTGGAATGCCGCGGGCTCGCTCTACGCCTATCTCTTCATCCATCTTTCGCAGCAAGGCATCGACATCATCGGCGAATCGCAGCTCGTCGGCTATCCCACGCAGTTCCCCAGCGTCTCCATGATGGACTGGAAGAACGGCAGGCCGAACGCACGCTACTGGGTGCTGAAGCTCATCAAAGACAACTTTCATTCCGGCGATACGCTCGTCAAAACCGAATTCAGCCACTGGAGCGACATCGATGGTCAGGCGTTTGAGACTCCCGAAGGACACAAGCTCCTGCTGCTGAACCGGCACAATCGCGCGGCTGAGGTCACGCTCCCATCGGGCATCACCAGCTACACGCTTTCGACCGTCGATGGCGACACCGGCGACGACCCGCCGCGCGCCGCCCAGGGAAGCGGATCAACCCTCACGCTCGCGCCCTTCGCGGTCGCAGTCCTGACCTGGAAGTAATTTTGCAAACGCGCTCCTAACATATATGTCTCCAGAACCTCATCTCCGTGTAGCCCTTTGCGGCATCGGGCTGGAAGCCTACTGGGAGCAGTTCGACGGCCTTCGTGCGGAGCTCGAAGGCTATCTCGCCCGCGCAGGCGAGCAAATACAATCCCCCGGCTTGGAGATCGTGCCGCTCGGCCTCGTCGATTCTGCCGTCCGCGCGCGCGAAGCCGGACGCCAATGCCGCGCCACAAATGCCGACCTCCTGATTCTCTACGTCACCACCTATGCGCTCTCGAGCACCGTTCTGCTGCTCGCTCAGCAGGCCGAAGTCCCGATCCTCGTGCTGAACCTGCAGCCCCGCGCCTCAATCGACTACGCCGAGTTCAACCGCCTGCCCGATCGCACCCGCATGACCGGTTACTGGCTCGCCTACTGCTCCGCCTGTCCCGTGCCCGAGATCGCCAATGTTTTCACCCGCGCCGGCATCCCCTTCCACCAGGTCACCGGCTACCTCGACGATCCCGCGACATGGACGCAGATCCACGAATGGCTGGCTGCCGCCAAGGTCCGCTCGACATTGCGCGATAGCAACCTCGGCCTCCTCGGCCATTACTACAGCGGCATGCTCGACGTCGCCACCGACATCACGCAAATCTCCATCACCTTCGGCTGTCTCATCGAAATGCTCGAAGTCGACGAACTCGGCGCGTTGCGCGAAAATGTCGCCGCCGAGCAGATCGATCAGCGAGTCCGCGACTTCCGCGAGCACTTCGACATTCAGCAGGACTGCTCGGCCGCGGAGCTGGAGCGCGCTGCCCGCACCTCTGTCGCGCTCGAATGCTTCGCCGTGCAGCATGAACTCGGCGCGCTTGCCTACTACTACAAGGGCAGCGGCAATGCCGCCAACGAAGACACGATGAGCTCCATCATCCTCGGCACATCACTCCTCACGGCGCGCCACGTCCCCGTCGCCGGCGAATACGAGGTCAAAAACGCGATCGCGATGAAGATCCTCGACACCCTCGACGCCGGCGGCTCCTTTACCGAGTACTACGCGATTGACTTCCACGACGACATCGTCCTGATGGGACACGACGGCCCCGGCCACATCGCCATCGCCGAAGGCAAGACTCGCGTTCGCCCGCTCGACGTCTACCACGGCAAAGTCGGCCGCGGCCTCTCGGTTGAAATGTCCGTGCGCCATGGCCCGGTCACCCTGCTCTCCGTGGTCGAAGATAAGCAGCACGGATTCAAGTTTCTAGTCGCGCACGCCACCTGCGAAGCCGGCCCCACGCTCGCCATCGGCAACACCAACAGCCGCTTCCGCTTCCCCATCGGCGCGCGGCAATTCGTCGAGCGGTGGAACGAGCAGTCGCCCGCGCATCATTGCGCCATCGGCATTGGGCATCTCGCCCCCACGCTCGACAAGCTCGCTCATCTGTTACAAATTCCCATGTATCAGGTTTGCTGAAAGTGCAGACTGCTACCGCGGCCCCTCCGCCGCATCCAGCCGTTGCGGTGTGACCTCCGCATTCGACTGCGTCGCGACCTGGTCGCGCAGATGCGCGAACTCCGCCAATGCTTTCTGCTGCTCCTCGCTCTTGCCCAGCTTGCGATCCACCTGCGCCAGCCTGTACCAGGCGACAGAGTCTTCAGGGTTCAGCGCGACCGCCTTCTCCAGATGCTCCTGCGCCAGCGCCGGATCCCCCTGCGTCACCAGCGTGGCCGCCAGCCCCACGTGCGCCTCTTCAAAGGACGGATAACTCGCCACCGCCTGTTCGAAATATTTGCGGGCCTCGGCGGCGTCGCCCTGTTTGCGGTATATCTCTCCCAGCTCGTATGCGGCATTTGCGTTCGCGGGGTCGATTCCGAGCTCCGCGCGAAACTCCTCCGCCGCGCGCTTCACATCCGGCTCGTCAGATTTCCCTTCCGCCTTCGTCAGCAGCGTCCTGCCAATCCGAAAATGCACGTTGGGCCGCGCCGGATCCTGCTTCAGCACCGCTTCGTAATCGTGAACGGCGGCGTCCGGGTCGCCCTGGCTCTCGTGCGCCTCGCCGGCTGCCATCAGCCCCCACACCGACTGCGACGCTACTTCAAAGAGCTTCTGCGCCGTCAGAAACGCGGAGTTCCCGAAGACTTTGCTCGAGTAATACAGCACCTCCGGATCGTCCGGATACGCCTGCCGCAGATCGAGCGCCGTCTGGACGGCTTTTGTATCACTGTGCAGCGACGTATAGGCGCGCTCCAGCCGCAGACCGCACATGCGCCGCAGTTCCTTGTCCGCCGTCTGATGAAATCCCCTCTCCAGCCCCGGCAGCGCTTCGCGGTACTCGCCTCGCTCGCTCAGCGACATCGCCAGCAGCGAATCGACGCGCGGCAATCGTGGATTCAGTTCCAGCGCCCTGCGCAGCTCCTTCGCTGGAACTGTCGAATCTGCCTTCCTTAAAATAGACCATCCCGAGCGTCACGTGCATCTCTGCAACGTTCGGTGCCTGCCGCACCAGCGCCGCATAGGCTTGCTCGGCCTCGGTATACTTCCCTGCCTCGAGCGCCGCCCGTCCGCGCGCCGCAAGCTCTTCCGGCGTCTGACCGCGCGCCGCAATAGCACACAGGCACAACGCAGCAATCACGCCCGTTCCAAAAGCTCTCATGCAGCCATTCATGCCGATAAGTCTATTCCCCGAAAAGTTGGGCCTGCCACGCATACAGCACGGCAGACCCAGGGGAGAGCGGGAGCGAAAGGCACACAGAGTAAGCGGAACGAAACTTCCACCTCGTCCTCTCGACCGAAGGGCGACTGGGCGCGGAGTGGAGAGATCGTATTCCCTCCTCCGGCGTGCGGTGAATCTCTTCACATCCCTAGAACGTGATCTTGCCCCCCAATTGCAGAATGCGTCCTGGTCGCGCAGAGGTCACGTGGCCGAACAGCACATTTGCTGAAGGTGGCTGATCGTTCACATTACGGTCGATGGCGCCCGTGCCCGGCCCGCTGGCAGCCGACGTTGGGGATCCCGGGTCCACGCCCCACTGCGTGTGGTTGAAGACATTGAAGCCTTCCACGCGGAACTGGAAACTCGCCCGCTCGCCCAGCGCGAAGTTCTTGCCCACCCCCATGTCCCAGTTGTTGATGCCCGGCTCGCGCAGAATGTTCCTTCCGCTGTTACCAAACGATCCGGCCAGCGGCTGCGAGAAGGCCGCCGTGTTAAACCACTGATCGATGCCCTTGTGGAAGTTCGTGTGCGGATTGCCTACCAGGTTCGCGCGCTGGTTATATGCCTCGAGCAGCCCCAGGTTGTCGTTTGCCTGCACGGAGAACGGGAAGCCCTGCTGGAAGGTGGCGATCCCCGTCCACTGCCAGCCGCCAACCGCGGCATCGGCTACCCGATTCATCTGCGATCCAAATTTCTTCCCGCGGCCTACCGGCAGTTCGTACACATAACTCAGCGACGAAGCGCTGGCCTACATCGAAGTCGGACCGCGCATAGTCCAGGTTCGGATTGTGATCATCCATGTGTCCCGCATAGCCGTTGGTTGCGCCAATGCCGGCCGCGGCGGACTTGTCGTCCATGCTCTTGGACCACGTATAGACGGCAAGCAAGGCGAGGTCGGTCGACCGCCGCTCCAGCCGTACATTCGCCGCGTTGTAGTTCGAATAGCCGGTCCAGTGGCTATCCAGCGTGCCGGTTCCATTGGTGAAGTTCGGCAGCGGCTTGCGCGCGTTCACCGGGCAGTCGCCCAGCGTGGGATTTGCCTGGCAGAACGCCGCATCCGTCACCGGAAACGGCTGGTTGATGTTGACGCGGTCCAGCAGGTGCGTTCCCTTGTTGCCCACGTAGTTCAGTTCCAGCGTAGTGTTGCGCGCCAGCTCGCGCTGCACGGACGCCGACCACTGCTGCACGTAGGGATTTACCGGGTGCTCCGAGATGATTACCGCGACAAACTGCCCGCCAGCCGGGAATGTCGTCCCCCCGTTTGATCCAACTGCCACCGGCTGCAGTGAGCTCGCCGGGACAAAGAGCTGGTCAGTATTCTTCGGCAGCGTCGGGTCCACCGAAGGCGTCAGGTTGGCACGTATCACAAACGGATAAAGATCGCCGGAGTTGTCGATCTCCCGCGTCTCCGACGAGTCGAAGAAGACTCCATACCCGCCACGGACTACCGTTTTGTCGGTAAGCCGGTAAGCGAGGCCGAATCGAGGAGCGAATGGCATATACGAGGGATCACGCGGATTGTTTCGGCCGCAATATCGGTAGAAGCCATTGCCGGCCGGCGCAATTCCATCCGTCAGCAACGTTGGATTCGCAAAGCACAAACCGCCCTGTTGGTTCGTCGTGTCAATCCAGAACATCTTGTTATTGCTCTGCTCATAGGGAATCGTGCGGAAGTCCCACCGTATCCCTAAATTCAACGTCAGCTTCGGCGTTGCCTTCCAGTCATCCTGAAAATACGGGCCGATGTATTTAAAGACGAACTGGTTGAGGTTCCCCGGCGAGGCCGTGTTCTGTTTGCTGAATGGACCTGGCTGAAAGGTCGATGCGCCGGCATAGTAGCCCAGCAGGTAGTCCGCCACCGCATTTCCACTGCCGCAGTACGGAGTGGGGCAACCGGCCGTGTTGTTGCTGATGCTCGTGTTGTTGAACCCGTAGCTGCCCAGGAAATTGGTGGAGAGATCGCGCTTCTGCACCCAGGTCCGGTAATCGAACCCCATGCTGAAGGTATGCTTGCCCTTCACCGTGGAGAGCGAATCAGCAAACTCCCACATCGGAATATCGCTTGTCGTCGGGTTGTTTCCGGGACTTCCAGCCGCCCCGCTCAGATTCTGAAACGAGATATTTGGATAGCCGCGGGCGTAGTCTGGCAGTCCCGTGAAGACGCCCGTCAATCCCAGGGCGGTGACATCGGCAGGGTCTGCCGGGCTGTCTCCCTGGATCACCTTCGCGCCCAGATATCCGAAGCGGAAGTTGTTCACAAAGCCATGCGGCAGCGAAATGGTGTGCGAGATCTCCCAGCTCGTCGAGTTCTCCGTGAAGATATTCAACCCCGCGGGAACCGAGGTCGTACTCGCCGTGTCCAGACCATAGTCGGCCTTGGTGTAGCGGAAGAAAATCGAACCAAACTTGCCGATGTTCTGATCCAGGCGATACGTCTGCTGATCGGTGTTATTCGGCAGCGTGGTGCTCAGGTGAAAGTTGCCAAGGCAGCCGGCGCCAAAACAGTTCTCCGCGGGAAAGAGCTTCGCGGTCACGTTCGCCAGCCGCGAAAATCGCGTCGACGGAATCACATTACCCGGAAACGGCGCGCCTGTAGTCGGATCAATTGGCATGCAGGGGTTGCTGCCGGCAAGCGCAGCTGTGCAGCCCGCGGTCCCAAATGCAGGCAGCCCGCTCGTCGCAAAGTTGCCGCCAAGCTCCGCCTGGCTGGGTATGTTGGAGTACGAGCTGGTGCCGTTGCGAATGCGCCATCCTTCGTAGTTTGCGAGCCAGAAGGTCTTGTCTCTGCCGTCGTACAGTTTCGGAATGATGACAGGGCCGCCCAGTACAAATCCGAACTGGTTCTGCCGCAGCTCCGGTTTCACCGGCTGAAAGTGGGTGCTGGCATCAAAGGCGTCGTTGCGCGCAAATTCGAAGACCGAACCGTGCAGCTTGTTTGTGCCGCTCTTGCTCACGATGTTGATCTGGTTCGCGCTGAAGCCGTACTCCGCAGAGTAAGTCTCGCTCTGCACCCTGAATTCCTGGATGGCATCCTGCGAGAGGATCACGGCCGGCGTATTGAGCGCCGTATCCGTATTTACCATGCCGTCCAGTGTGTAGTTGTTCGACTCCGGCCGCCCTCCATTGATGCTGATCGCGTTGCCCTGCCCCTGGCGCATCTGTCCCTGCTCGCCCACCGTCTGCACGGCGCCGGCGCCGATGAACAGCAGATTCAGGAAATTGCGCCCGTTCAGCGGAAGCTGGTCCACCTGTTTCTGGGTCACCAGTTGCGTCACCGCGGCGGTGTCCGTATCGAGCGCGACCGCGGACGCATTGATCTGCACCGTCTCCGTCTCGGCTCCCGGCTTCAGACTGCCGTTCACGCGTGCCTGCTGCGCCACGCCCAGCGATACGCCGCCAACCGTCTCCTTGGAAAACCCGGGCGACTCTATCGTCACCGAATAAGGCCCCGGGTTGAGGTCCGGCACGGAGTAGTCGCCGGAGGAGCTGGTTGTTGTCCGGTGCGCAACGCCGGTGCCGGTATTTGTGATAGTTACAGTTGCATTTGGCACCACCGCGCCGGCGCTGTCGGTGACCGTGCCAAGAATGGTTCCAGTGGCCCCGCTTTGGCCAAAGGCCGCGCAGGCGATCGCCGCAACCACGATCGGACCCCAAAACCAGCGATACAGCTTGTGAATCATCGGAAAGCCTCCCTCAAATTGGTTCCGGCAGCCGTCTGTTCCCGCATTCCGGAGTCGCTGGATGGAAACGTGCTTGGCTGCTCCGGTCCGGCAAGCGTTTTTTCGGTAGGACACCCCGGCCTCGCTTGTCTCGAACTGGAACTTCTTCCAGCGCGCAGACAATAGCGAGCGCGTCCGAGCATTGTCAAGAGGAAAAAATATTCTCCAATGAAATCTGGACGCGGCGCGTGTCCTACCCATTCAAGGGACAGCGAAGCCCGGATATATGACATGAACTGTCATATATTGCACCGCATCCTGTGCGTATCTCGCAGTGACGAAAAGGCTACGTAAGTGCGTCGGCCGTGCTGGTATCCAGCTTTTCGGCCGGCAAAGTCTCCGGCGTGACCACCCGGTGCTGCACGTAGTTGTAGGGCGGGACCAGTGTGGCCGCGCAACAGCGTGACCCCAAGCTGGATCAGCCGCGGCCCGTACGTATGCGCCTCATGCGAAATCGAAGCGATCAGCGGGCCCTTATTGCGCCGCATCTCGTCCAGCGCCTCCGGAATGCAGTCCTGGCCCACGATCGCGACGTACTTTTCGCGGCCCAGTTCCCGCACCACCTGCAGCGCGCCTAGCGCGCTCGTATCCGTCGCGGCTGCAATCAGCACGCGGTCCGTGCGCCCATGCCGCTCCAGGAATTCCTTTACCACCTGCGCGCTGGTCTGGCGCAGACCGCGCCCATCCAGCCGCACAAATGCGCGCGGTGGCAACCCCGTCAGATGCGTACGAACGCCCTCAAACGCCCCGGTAATGCGGCTCTGCACAAACGTTCCCGCTTCAGCCACATCCAGCCCCAGCACCCAGTCCACCTTGCTCTTCCACGAGTGCACCGCGTGCTGCGCCAGCAATTCGCCAGCCTCAAAACCCACCTGGAAGTTGTCGACGCCGAAATACACCGAGCTGGGATGGGGAATATCCACGGCGATCAGCGGAATGCCCGCGCGCGCGATCGTATGTGCGATCAACGGCGCCACCCGCTCTTCGATCTGGAACTCGATCACCAGGTCCACGCCCTCGGCCACAAACTCCTTCGCATTCTTGAGCGCCGTCTCCGCGTTGTAGCGGTTGTCGCGGATCATCAGTTCCACACCCGAAGCCGCTGCCGATGCCTTCAGGCTGGCCGCAACCGCCTCGGAAAACGGCATCTCCTCGCTTTCGCCGGCGAACCCGAAGCGCATCTTCTTGGGCCGCGCTACCAGCCGATAGGCGCCATCCGGCGTCTGCGCAACATAGCCGCGATGCACAAAGGTCTTCAGGATGCGGTAAATGCTGGTTTTCGAGATCTGCGAGCGCTGAAACAGCGACTCCAGCGTCAGCGGCCGATTGTCCGCCTCCAGCAGCTCCAGAATATCGAGCGCCTTGGACAAAATCGGAATCAGATAGAGACGCTTGATCTTCTGTGGCAACCGTTCACCTCGCAGTGGGGAGCATAACAGGCCGGTTTCCCTATTGGAAACGACTCGCTGCTCCGGTCAGCAGTCATGAAGCTCGGTGAGCATGCGAGCCCAGTACGCAATCCTTGCCGGGGAGTTCGGCTCGCCCTCCCAGGTCGCAAGCTGGATGGCGAAGTTGCCGATCGTCGCGCTCTCCGCCACTCCGCAGTAGACCTCAAGCCCTGTGGCTTCCGCGGTGAGCCGATTCAGAAAGCGATTCAAGCTGCCGCCGCCAACAATCGCGAGTCTCCTGAAGCGTTTCCCCGTAAGACGCTCAGAGTCTCGCAAGACCGTCCCATAGCGAGCCGCCAGGCTGTGAAAGATGAGGCTCGCAAATTCGGGCGCACGCTCCGGAGATTCTTCGATGGCCGCTATGCCCTGCCTGCTTCGCTGCGCGTTAATGCGCGAAGCCATCGCGCCGGGCAGTAGCAGATCCGGGTCATCCACATCCAGCAGGGCACTCGGCGCCGGCACGGCTTCGGCCGCAGCAATCAAATCCTGCATGGGCCAGCGTTCTCCATTCGGACAGAGCTGCGCGAGCGTCTGCTTCAGCAGCCACATGCCGTTCACATTTTTGTGGAAGCAGACGCGATCTCCCGCAGCTCCTTGATTGGTAAAGCCCGCCGCGCAGGCTTCAGCAGTCGTGATTGGCTGATCAAGCAGTGTTCCAACCAGCGACCACGTGCCTGAGCTGATGTACGCCCAGTCATCCCCATCGAGCGGAATCGCGGCCACCGCCGATGCAGTGTCGTGACACGCGGTTGCGACCAGCCGTGTCTCCGAAAAGGCGGCCGCTTCAAGCGAACGGAGCTGGCCAACATCGGTCCCGGTGGCAACCAGCGTCGGAGCAGCCTCCATTTCCAATCCGCTCAGGTCGAAGACCTTCCGGCACCACGCGCGGTTACGCATGTCCACCAGCCCGGTATGCGTGGCATTGGTGTATTCGGCGACCATCCGGCCGCCAAGCGTGGCGAGCACATACTCCGGCAGGTTGATCCACCGCGCAGACGGCGGCACTCCCGCGGCCTGATCGGCCATCAATTGAAACTGCGTGTTGATGCGCAATGGCTGCGCGCCGCTCAAGGCGAAGAGCGCCTCCCGCGAGCATCGCGCCTCAAGAAAATCCACCATCGCCTCGGTCCGCAGGTCGCGATAACAGAATGGCAGCCCGAGGGGCTGGCCATCGCCGTTCAGCCGCACGTAGTCCACCGCCCAGCCATCGACACCGATGGATGCTATCGGCGCGGTGGCCTGCTCGCCGCATTGCAGCAGTCCCCGCTCGATCTCCGGCAGAATTCGCTCCAGGTCCCAGAAGAGCGATTCGCCTCGCGAGACGGGCGCATTGGCAAAGCGATGCACCAGCCGAATCTGCGGCCTCGTTCCGGGCGTCAGCAGTGAAACCCGACAGCTCTCCGCTCCTAAATCGATCGCCACTAACGACGGAAGACTGCCCGATGGAAGATTGCTGCCTGCCAAGTGAGGGCCTCTGACGCTATCGAAGGAATGCTTCCGTCAGTCCGCCATCGACCGGAATCAGGTGCCCTGTCGTGCATGGAGATTTCGGTCCCGCGAGGAAGAGAATCGCCTCCGCGCATATCGCGGGATCGATCGGCCGATGCGTCAGCGTGCGGCCGGCGTAAAAGCCCGCCAGCGCCGTCCGAAGCTCGTCATCCGACATGCTCTCTTCAAACGGAATGCTGTACTTGCGCAACGATGCGATGACGCGATCCCGCGGAAACATCGTGGAGCCCTTCACCACCGTCGCGGGGCTGATGCCGTTCACGCGCACCAGTGGCGCCTGCGAGACGGCCAGCTCGCGAATCAGATGGCTCAGCGCCGCCTTGCTCACGTCATACGCTTCCGACCCGCGCTTGGGCACGACCGCATTGGCGGAGCTGGTAAGCACGATGCTCGCCGAGAGCCCCTGATCGCGCAGAAGCTTGCCGATTTCCTCCACCAGCAGGAAGTTCGCCGTGACGTTGACTTCAAGCGTCAGCGCCCATTGCTCGTCGGAGATCACACCGCTGGGCGACGAAGGAAAGAGCGCGGCGGTATTGATCAGAATGTCGGCTCCGCCAAACTGCTCGACCGTCCGCCGAATGGCATCGCCGATCGACTCGCGCTTCCGGATATCGACCGCAGCGGCAATCACGGCCTCTTTCCCGGCGATCATCTTCAACTCTTCTGCCACGCGCTCGGCGCTAGGCGTGTCGCGATCGGCAACCACGACGTGCGCGCCGCGCTCGGCCGCCAGCAGCGCCACCTCCCGGCCGATGCCGCTGCCGCCGCCTACGACGACCACGATCTGCCGGCTCAGCTCTTTCTCCGGCGGCTGGCGGCGAATCTTGGCGTCTTCCAGTGCCCAGTACTCGATGCGAAATGCTTCGGAGGCCGGCATCGCAACATAGTTGCTGTAAACCTGAAATGCCTGCGCCAGGTTCTCGGAGCCACACTGCGGAAGGCGCGTGAACTTGGCGATCGCTTTCGAGGCCGCCCGCGCCCTTGATGACATGGATGGCATTCACATAGAACTCGCCGATAATGCGGGATTCAGGTTTGCTTTTGCCGAAGGTGAACATACCAATGCCGGGAATCAGGACCACGGCCGGTATAGCGTCTCGCATGGCGGGCGAGCTCGGCTCAGCATGCTTTTTGTAGTATTCGCCGTATTCGCGCCGGTAAATGGCGATTTGCTTTTCGATCTCACTTCGCAGCTCAGCGGTGCCGCTCTTTGGCTCCCAGGGCACAAACATGGGACGGATTTTCGTGCGGATGAAGTGATCCGGGCAGCTTGTGCCGAGATATGCGAGCTTCTGCGCCTGGGCGGAATTCACAAACTCCAGCACATCGGGATGGTCCGAGAAGCTGCCGATGACCCGCTTGTTCTCGCTCAACCGTCCGCGTAACAGGGGCAGGATCTCCAGCGCGACACTTCTGCGGTCCGCCAGCGGCTCATACTTGCGGCCCCCGTAGATGTTCTTACCTTTCTGCTCCAAATGCTCCTCGATGAAGCTGGTGAGCTGGTCAATCAACGTGATGGTGTTCAGGTAGCACTCGCGCTGCGTCTCACCCCAGGTGAAGAGACCATGGGCGCCCAAAATGATTCCGTCGCACTTGGGCTCTTGCGCAACGGCGCGCTTGAGCATCATGCCCAGCTCAAAACCGGGGCGTTGCCAAGGCACCCAGATCAGCTTGTGGCCGTATCGCTGATTGAACTCCTCCATCTTTTCGAGACCATTCGCCGCCGCCGCCAGAGCGATGGCACAGTCCGGGTGCAGGTGGTCTACATGGCGAAACGGCAGGAAACCGTGAAGCGGAGTGTCGATAGACGCGGCGACCGGATTGAGGCCGTAGGTGCAGAGCGGGTAGTACTCCACCATTTCGTCTTCGCGTTCCACGCCGCCGTACAGCTTTTCGAGCGCCAGTAGCTTGTCCTGATAGAGCGTGGCGAAGCCCGCGCGCTTGATGCTGCCAAGGTCCCCGCCGCTTCCCTTCACCCACAGCACCTCTACGCTCTGCCGGGTGAGCGGGTCAGGCATTTCGACCTTGGAGCTGGTATTGCCGCCGCCGAAGTTGGTGATGCGCAGATCGGACCCGAGCAAGTTGGAGCGATAACGCAGCAGCTCCGGCTCATCCATGCCGCGGGCGGCATTATCATCCCAGCGATCTTCCAGGTGTTGAAGCTGTGTTCGCGAGTCCACTGCAGAGACAGACATGACTTCTCATTCCCCTCTCAAAACAATACGGCGAGAAGAGAAATAACACAGCCAAATCTAAATGGCAAACTAATTACCTATAGAATTTTCAGGCGTATGAGCTTGTCAATGCTGCATTTCTCTCGCGCCGCTCGCGCGTAATGCGCTCCACATAGCCGCTTTCTTCCAACGCTTCCAATGGGTTGGGGTGCAGTCCCCGCCGGATTCGCCACTCCGCCAGCGCCGGGCGGACATCGGTCCAGAATGCCGCGCGCAAACATTCCTCCGCCTCGACGATCTTTCCCGCCGCCTGCAGCTCTTCCAGCCGCTCGCGATCGACCAGCGAGGCCTTCACGTAAAGCTCCTGTGCCGTCATCACGGTCTGCACCATCGCTTCCAGCTTGCCTTTCAGATTATGGCTCTGGTCGATCATGAATGCGATCTCAGCGACCAGTGCGGCTTCCGGCTCGCTGAAGATCTCGTGGAAGATGCGGAAGACCTGATAGGGATCGATCGAGCCGATGGTCAGATCGTCGTCCGCATAGCGGCGATCGTTGAAGTGAAAGCCTCCGAGCAGGCGCATGTGCAGCAGCCACGCCACAATCTGCTCGATGTTCTGTGACTGATAGTGATGTCCGGTATCGACCAGCACCCGTGCCTGCGGCCCGGCGGCCTGCGCTAGATGCGAGGCCATACCCCAGTCCGCAATATCGGTGTGATAGAAGGCAGGTTCGAATGGCTTGTACTCGATCAGCATCCGCTGCCCTTCAGCCAGCTCAGCGTGGGTTGCCGCCATCGCTTCTTCGAGCCACACGATGCGCTTGCGGATATTCTGCGAGCCGGGATAATTGGAACCATCCGCAATCCACAGCGAGACGTCCGTGGATTTCAATTCCCGCGCGATCCGCGCGGATTCCACCAGATGGTCGATCGCCATGCGCCGGATCGAAGCGTCCGGATTGCAGATCGAACCGAGCTTGTACTCCTGGTTCTGAAAGAGATTCGGGTTAATGGACCCCGGCCGGATGCCATATCGTTCGGCCAGTCGCCGGACCTTCGCTGCATCGGCAGTCCCGCCCGGCAGATCCCAGAGCACATGCAAGGCCAGCTGCGGAGTGACGCCGGTCAGTGCATGGACCTGAGCGGCATCGGCAAATTTCTCCTCCAGGCTGGTCGCCGCTGCGGCCTGAAGGAATTTGCCGAAGCGCGTGCCGGTGTTCGCGAACCCCCACGAGGGAATTTCGATCTGAAAGCCATCCAAAGCTCGCAGCGCGCTATCGCCGATTTCGCTTTCGCTCATCCGTACCTCCCGCGGCACCGCAGAGTTTAGTCTGAACCGCTGCCACTTTCCAAATGGAAAATATTTTCTCTTGATACACGCCCTGCTACCATAGGCAGCGTCTATTTTCCTTCCTGTTTAGATCACCGAGGTGTGGCTTGGGTGCAAATCCCCTGATCGGGGTCCTCTATCACTGGATTGGCGGCCTTGCCTCCGCCAGCAACTTCATCCCATTCCGGCCCATCAAGCGCTGGTCGTGGGAGATTTACTGGATCGTGCAGGGCTTCGCTGCATGGATCGTTGCGCCTGCCGTTCTGGGATATTTGTTCGTGCCCGGACTCTCGTCCATTTTGCATCAGGCGCCGTCCGCAACCATGTGGCATTCCTTTTTCTGGGGGACGATGTGGGGGGTGGGCGGCCTTACCTTCGGGCTGGCAATCCGCTATCTCGGCATTGCGCTGGGCTACGCGATCGCGCTGGGGTTCTGCACCGCATTCGGCACACTGATGCCGCCCATCTTCAGCGGCCAGATGTCCGCCATCGTGCATCAGCGCGGCGGGCAGGTTATCCTGCTGGGCGTCTTCATCTGCCTGCTGGCGATTGCGGTGAACGGGCTCGCCGGCTACTCCAAGGAGAAGGAGGTCTCTGCTGAAGAGAAGGCGCTGCTTGGTGAGCGCGACTACTCCTTCGCAAAAGGCCTGGCGGTGGCCATCTTTGCCGGCATTATGAGCGCCTGTTTCGCCTACGGGCTGGCCGCCGGCAAACCGATCGCGAATTTAACCCGCGATCAACTCGCGGCAGAACATCGCGCTCTGCTCTGGCAAAACCTGCCGGTGCTGGTTGTGGTGCTATGGGGCGGCTTCGTCACGAATCTGATCTGGTCGGCGATCCTAATTATTCGCAACCGCTCCGTGCGGCAATTCTTCGGAGCGCCGGGCACCAACCCCATGGGCACAGCGCCCACCACCGGCGATACGCTCGTGGACCTGGACCCCCGCCAGCCGGAGCTTTCGCTGCGGCTCTCGCCTTCCGTGCTTACGCGCAACTATGTGCTCGCCGCTCTGGCCGGCGTCATCTGGTACTTCCAGTTCTTCTTCTACTCCATGGGGCAGACGAAGATGGGCAAGTACGACTTTTCCAGTTGGACGCTGCACATGGCCAGCATCATTATCTTTGCCACGCTATGGGGCATCGCGCTCCACGAGTGGCGCGACACCAGTCGCCGAACGCGTCTGCTCGTCGGCTGTGGGCTGTTTCTGCTGGTAGGGTCCACAGTGGTTGTCGGCTATGGAAATTTCCTGGTGGCTCGCTGACTCGCCGGGCCAGCGCTGTGTGTATCGCGTCCTCTTAGTTACGTTTGCGGCGTGTGACCGATGAACTTGTCGGCCCACTGAATGAAGTACTTCATGTTTGGCGCGTCGGTATGGCCACCGTCATGCTGACGCCACGCAAGCTGCCCCGCAAGAATACCCTCATTGACGGCAGGCATCTTTGCCGTGTGGTAGTCGCCCTGGATGTTGAGGCCCTTTGCGCCGAGCAGCGTGAAGACGCGGCTCGCATCCACTGTCGCCATGAAGCTTCCGCGATGATCCAGCCATTGCGCATCGCCCTTTTCCGGAATGCCGTAGCTGATGAAGGTGAGACGGGGAGCGCAAAGCGCGATGAGCTCGTTTGAGTCCACCGGAATATCTCCGGCCGTTTTGCTGCCGAACGTCGCCTCCGAAGCTCCGTACTTCATGAAGTTGCCAGCCATCCAGTAGTATTCGCCGCCGGTCAGGCTCTCGACGGCTTCACCGAAGTTTCGTCGCAGGGGCGTGGCTCCGCCTTTGCCTGACGAGCCGACAAGCACCATGGCAAAGCGCAGATCGAATGCCATGGTGACTAGAGCGGCTTTGCCATAGCGCGAGACGCCTTCAATGCCGACATGTTTTGCATCCACCGCGGGATCGGTTTCGAGATAGTCGAGCGCACGCCCTGCGCCCCATGCCCATGCACGCAGAGCACCCCAGTCCTCCGGTTTGCGCGGCTGTCCTTTGTTCACCAGGCCGATGATGCCGCGCGTGATGCCGGCGCCGTCGTCCGCCTGAATGCTGGCGGGATCAAGCAGTGCGAAGCCCCAGCCGGCCGCGATGAGCTGCCAGGTATTCGGCGGATCGCCATCGGCATTCATCTGCGGCAACTGGAAAGGCGTCGCCCTGACCGGCTGCCACGCCGGATGCGTCGCGAACACATCTTTCAGGGAAGGATCCTGCTGCACGAGTAGCGCTTTCCATGCGGTGTTGATGCGATCGAACTCTTCATCCGTCGGCTCCTTCGGCGCGGGAAAACCGGCATGAGCGAACATGATGAGTACGGGAACCGGTCCTGCCGCATTCGCCGGCGTCACCAGCGTCATGTGAATGTTGACGTGGATCGCCGGATAGGACGAGTTGTCGACCTGGCCGATGAGGTCCTTTGCGACCACGCGGTTGAAGCCGATCCTCTCGTCGTCGACCGCATTCACCTTCCACGTCACCTTCGGCACATCTCCGGGAATGCGGCCGTAAACGTACTTCTCATACGTATCGACGATCTCAGGCCGGCGCTTTTGCCACCACATCTGTGGCGTGGTGACCTTTTGCCCATCGTTCAACGTCAGCGGGTCGGGCAGATTGGGATAGGGATTCGCTTTCGACTCGTCGTAGTTCGCGTGATTCGGCGCGCTCGGATTGCCGCTTGGCCCGGGACGCAGCGCCCGGATGCCGAGTTGGTCCATCATGTTCTGGTGGTCCTGTTCGGCGGTGAATGTCACGGGAGCCGGCCCCATCGAAACAGGAGCCGTGCTCTGGCCCCCCGCAACGGCCGCGCAAAGAACCGAACATGAGACAGCAATACGCTTCAGCAGGATGTGCACGTCTGCCTTCCAGTATGAGATTCCGGTGTGTCCAATAACGATTTGCTATAGGACTTCATGATAGAACTTGCGTCGTGACGATCGCAGAGAACTTCAGCGCAATATGTTCCGTCGTGCTGATGCTGGCGCTTTCTGGAATGCATGGCGCTGCGCAAGCACCTGGACTGGCAGAAACATGGATCGCAAGCTGGGGCGCGTCGCAGCAGATTCCCGAACCCCAGAATGCAATGCCGGCAGATGACCTCCGCGATGCCACGGTGCGACAGATCTTTCATCTCTCGGCCGGCGGTCCTAAGGTGCGCATTCATCTATCGAATGCCTTCGGGACCACATCTCTCCACTTCTCTTCCGTGCATATCGCTCGGCCGGTGTCGCCATCGTCACCGGCTACCGATCCGCAGACGGATCGAGTTGCGAAGTTTGCGGGAAGCGACGATGTGATCGTGCCGCCTGGCGCGGAATATCTCTCAGACCCGCTGGACTATCCCGTAGCAGCTCTTTCTGACCTGGCCGTTAGCTTTCACCTGGATGCGGCGCCTTTGGGACAGACTGCTCATCCCGGTTCTCGCGCCACGTCTTACTTCGTGCACGGAAATTTCGTATCCGCAGCAAATCTGATCCATGCGAAGCGCGTCGACCACTGGTATCAAATCTCAGCGATCGATGTTGAGGGGCCCCCGGGAGCAGCATCCGTTGTGGCGCTTGGTGACTCCATCACCGACGGGCACGGAGCCACCACCAACGGCAATGATCGCTGGACAGATATTCTGGCCCAGCGGTTGCAGGCGTCACCCGCCACGCACAGCATTGGCGTTTCCAATCAGGGCATCGGTGGCAATCATCTTTTGACCGATGGGCTGGGGCCGAATTTACTGGCGCGTTTCGACCGCGACGCGCTTGCCGCGGTCGGTGTTCGATGGGTCATCGTCTTCGAAGGCGTGAACGATCTGGGCGGTCTGACTCGCGACGGCGAGGTCGCTGCGGCGCAACATGCCGCGCTGGTCAAGCGAATCGTGGCGGCGTATCAGCAGGTGGTTGTCCGCGCGCATGCTCATGGCCTGCGCGTCTTTGGCGCGACCATCACGCCGTTCACCGGGTCGGACTACTACCATCCAGGGCCGCTGACGGAAGCCGACCGGCAGGC
This sequence comes from uncultured Acidobacteriaceae bacterium, assembly GCA_963758545.1. Taxonomy (GTDB): domain Bacteria; phylum Acidobacteriota; class Terriglobia; order Terriglobales; family Acidobacteriaceae; genus KBS-83. The sequence goes on from CAVWVY010000006.1 coordinate 230,819, forward strand.
GGTGAACGCGTGGATTCGTGCGCCCGGACATTTTGACGCCGTGATCGATTTTGACAGCGTTGTGCACGACCCACAGCATCCCGACCGCCTGCTGCCCGCCTTCGATTGCGGCGATCATTTGCACCCCTCGCCTGCCGGATATCGCGTAATGGGGGACGCGGTGCCACTCTCACTGTTTACGCAGTAGAGAGCACATGCGCCGGCTTTACGATTCGGGATCCCATCGGTAGCTGGCCTTCTGATCTTTTTCCATCTGCCGGAGCACCTTCATGGTGCGGCTTCGTTTTCGATTCGCGACTGCACTGAGCAGCGCATCGAGAACCGCCATTGCCGCCACATACGACGCTCCGAAATGTGCGGTGTCGATCGAGACAAGCAAAACCTCGTTGACCGAACGAGCGATCCCGGACAGAGAGGTATCGGTAATTCCAACTGTGTAGCTGCCATTTGCACGAGCCTGCAGCACGCCTTCCACGGTTTGACGTAAACCGCGGCGAAAGCTGACGGCCACAACGACGTCGGCCTTCGTCGTGTGATGCATCAGATGCGTGACATGACCGGAACTGGTCGCAAGCACAACATCGAACCCTAACATCATGAGCTGATAGTGCAGGAAAACGCCGAGGCTGACCGCGAGATCTCCCGCCAACACATAGATGCGGCGCGCAGCATAGAACCGGTCCGCCAACTTCGACAGTTGCTCTATATCGAGATTGTTGCAGAAGGACTCCAGGTTATGGACCGCTCCGTGCAGCGTCTCACGCACGCGCCCCTCAAAAGTCGGCGCCGAGCTGTCCGCGTTCCGCATCCGTTCCACGGCGGTAGAATGTGCGATGGAAAGCTGGTGCAGGTATCTCTGGAATTCACGGTAGCTGCTGAATCCCATCGCGGCCACGGTGCGCGAGATTGTCGCCGCGTCCACCTGCAACTTCTGGCCCAGTTCGCGAACGTTCAGCAGCACGTAGTTGCGCGGGTGTTCGAAGACGGGGCGGATCATTTCCCGGCGAGCTTCATGAATTTGCCCCAACAGCGCCCCTACAGGCTTCTGCGGCTGGAGCTTTAGCGAGTGCTTGGGCATTCTCATTCTTTCGACGAGGGCTGAAGTCCTGGGGCGAGATGCATCTTCCCATGTCAGCGCGCTGCTGCGCAATTCGGACAGTTTCGTCCTCAGCTCCGGGCGGCTCCGACCTGCAACAACCGTTGCATCCGCTCTGCAGCATGAGCCAGCTTATGTACATCTCAAAACAAAGGTAGTTGACAGCGCCTCTGTTTTAGCTCACGATGTTGCCGGTTGGAAGCGGCAGCCATAGTGCAACGCATTTTGCAGAGGCGGCGTGAAGTACCGGCTTCCAAGTGACTCGATTGAATACACCTCAATCCTGGATGGGCTCAGGGCCACTGCAGGCACACTGCTTCCGCTGGATTGAAGTTCGGACCACCTTGTGGAGGCAGATCATGAATTTTTCTCGTAGAGCCATCGGCCCTTGGCGCGCCGTTCTACCGATTGTTGCCGTTGGATTCCTCGCCGGAATTCCCGCCGCCCTGGCACAAACCATCACTGCCACCGTTCGCGGCACCGTGACCGACCCGCAGGGCGCGGTCATGGCGGGGGCGCGTGTGGTGGCGACGAATGACTCCACGCACGTCAGCACCAGCACGGTAACCAATCGCGACGGGAGCTACAGTATTCAGTTTCTGCCGATTGGTTCCTACACCCTCGCTGTCACCAGCGCCGGCTTCAAGTCGGTGACCATCGGTCCGTTTCCGCTCCAGATCGACCAGATCGCCAAGGTCGATGCCCATCTCGAGGTAGGTGCGGCATCGGCGACGGTCAACGTCTCGGCGGCCGTGTCTCCGCTGCTGCAGACCGAGGACGCCACTCTCGGCACGACCATCTCTGGAAACAGCATGGTCAACATGCCCATCAATGGGCTGAACTATCAATTCCCTACTCTATTTGTGCCGGGAGCCGTGCTGCCTTCTCTCGCTTACATGGCGAGTGCGGATGGTAACGAGCGGAACGCAGACTGGTACAGCTCCCCGTCTTTCAACGGAGCACGGGGGCAGAACAATAATTATGTGATGGACGGCGTCGAGATCGATGAGACGCTGAACAACTACTCCGGCTACAACCCTGCTCCGGATTCCATTCAGGAGATGAAGGTCATCACCGGCAATGCGAATGCGGAATATGGAAACGTCAGTGGCGGCGAAGTCCTGGTGGTCACCAAGGGCGGCACAAACCAGATGCATGGCAGTGTGTACGAATTCTTCCAAAACAACGAAATGTCGGCCAATTCATGGTCGAACAAATTTTCCGGCATTCCGCTGGCGCCCTTCACTCAGAATCAGTTCGGCGCTAGCTTCGGCGGCCCGTTCCTGAAAAACCGGCTGTTTTTCTTCGGCGATTACGAGGGCTTTCGTTATCACACCGGCGGCACGGGCGTCGCTACGGTAGCTACCGCAAAGATGCGCGCCGGTGACTTCTCGGAGCTTCTGACCGACCAGTTCGGAGACGTGCAGCTCTATAACAACCAGAACGGCGGCGGCTTCAGCAATGCAACGCCGTACACAAACAATCAGGTCCCCGTGATCAATCCGGTGGCCAAATTTCTGTTCGCGCATCCGGAACTGTATCCCCTGCCGAACGCGACTCCGCGCTCCGGCCTGGGCGATCTGAATAACTACCAGGGGACTTTCAAATCGCAAACCGTCAATAACCAAGGCGATGTGCGCGTCGACTACAAGGCTGGCGCAAATGATTCGATCATGGGCCGCTACAGCTACGGCGACGCGCTCGACTTCAAGGTAAAGCCATTGGTTCCGGTCATCTTTCCCGCCTCCAATGATTATCCATTCCAAAGCGCGGTCCTGAACTGGGTACACACGCTGTCTCCGTCCATGGTGAACGAGTTTCGCGTGGGATTTTCCCGCACTGTCTATGATCAGAACATCCCGTCTGATCCCTCCGGCGTCTTCGGCACCAACGGCAACAGCGTCGTCGGTATTCCCTTCTCCAAGCAGGCCTTTCCCGGATTCAGCCTAGTCAGCCTGCCTGATTCAAATGAATCGAATCTGGGAACCTCCGCGCTGGTCAATCAGTTTCATGAAAACAACTTCTATTACGGAGACGATTTCACCTGGCAGCATGGAAGGCACAACACGAAATTCGGGGTCCAAGTTCTGCGCTATCAGCAGAACAGCTTTTACCCTGGCAATGCCGGGACATTGGGCAGCTTTGACTACAGTGGCCTCTATACCGAGAATTCAGCCGTCGGTCAGCCGGGGTATGGAGTTGCCGACTGGGTGCTGGACCAGTCCGATGGCGCTCAGGTTGGCGGCGTCTCCGGACCTACAGGCCAGCGGCAGTATCGCGACGCAGCCTATGTTCAGGACGACTGGAAGCTGCGCGACAACCTGACCATCAATCTCGGGCTCCGCTACGGGTGGGACCAGCCCATCTTTGAGGTCAACGATAAGCAAGCGAACGTCGCCAACAGCGCGATCCGCCATCCCAGTCCACTGAACGGGCAGAACGTGATCCAGTATGCGGGGAAGAATGGCGCAAGCCGCGCGCTGTACGATCCGTACTACTGGCAGTTCATGCCGCGCATCGGCTTCGCACTGCAGCTCAGTCCGCGCATCGTCTTCCGCGGCGCATACGGCATCACCGACGACCTGGAAGGCACGGGCACGAACCATCGGCTGACACAGAATGCGCCCTTCCTGAGCCAGTTCGGCTATAGCACGACGCCTCCCACCAGCACAACCAGCGGTAGCGCGCCCATCCGAGTGGAGAATGGATTCCAGCTTGCGGGCGGCAACGTCAGCTATAGCAACAATAATTTCAATGCATTCCCTGCCAACCTGCGGCCGGCGCTGATGCAGCAGTTCAACCTTGGTGGGCAGCTACTGGTCACCCGCAACACGTCGGCGCAGCTTGGTTATGTGGGCAATATCGCGCGTCACCTGATCGTGCCCGTGCAGGAAAATCAGTGGTCATCCCCCGCCACTGGAAATCTGGCTGCAGATGACTGCACCAGCCCGGGCGCCGCGCCCTTCTGCGGTATCGTCAGCAATCAGGGAAACTTCTATGTCACCGAATCTGGCGCCGTGGCGAATTACAACGCTCTCCAGGCGACACTCCATCATCAGAACGCAAATGGCCTGGAAGGCACCATCAACTACACCTGGGCCAAGTCACTGACGAACAATGCAGGCTTTTACGGCGTGAAAGGCGTCAGCAACTCAAGCTCCTTCTACCAGAACGTCTATGACCCCATGGGCGACTACGGGCCTGGCAGCGAGGATGTACGGAACTCACTGAACGCCACTGGCATCTACGCTCTGCCATTCGGCAAAACCCGCCGCTTCGGCAGCAATTGGAACACGTTGACGGACGAAGTCCTGGGCGGATGGCAGCTCTCCGGGAACGCCATCCTCTACTCCGGATTTCCCATCAAGATATCCACTCCGATCCGGTACGACGTCTACGCCAACACTGCCCACTCCATCCACTACCGGCCGTTGCGGGTTCAGCACCGGACCGTTCAGAACTGGTTCGGCACCGATCCCTCTGCAATCCCCTGTTTGAACTACGATGCCAACGGAAACACCATCGACAACGGCACCTGCGCCTATGGCACTGAGTCCTACAACGAGTTTGGCAATGCGCAGAACGGCTCGGAGCGTGCTCCCGGTTTCCGACAGGTTGATCTTTCCGCCTTCAAAACCTTCCACATTACGGAGACCCACACACTCGAGCTTCGGGGAGATGCATTCAACGCTCTCAACATCGCAAGCTACGGCGCGCCGAATGCCAGCCTGACTGCTTATCGCCCCAACACTCAAGGGTTCGGCCTCATCACCAACACGCTTTCATCACAGCGCGTGATGCAGGTTTCCATGCACTACAAATTCTGATGAATCGACCGCGGGGACTCAGTTCTCTGCCAACCCGAGTCCCCGCCACGAACGACATTCCTCACGTCCGCGCCGCAGACGACTTCTCAACCCGCACTGCGCATTGCTTGTAGTTCGGTTCTCGCGAAATCGGGTCGAAGATATCCTGCGTCACTTCGTTGATGTTCCATTCCGCGAAGTGAAAGGGCACGAAAACCTGGCCTGGAGCGATCACCTCCGTCACGCGCAGTTCCACGCGGCGCACTCGCCCGCGGGTGGAGACCACATCGACCAGGTCGTGCGGGCGCAGCGCGAGCTGCTTCGCGTCGACTGGATTCATCTCCAGCCACGCGCGCGGGGATAAGCGTTCCAGGATCGGAACCGCGCCGGTCTTGGTGCGCGTGTGCCAGTGCTCTACCGTTCTTCCCGTATTGAGGACGAAAGGAAACTGCGCATTCGGCTGCTCGGGAAAGGGTTCCCAATCGCAACAGTAGAACTGCGCTCTGCCGTCTGATGTCTGGAATTGTCCATCTGTATAGAGGCGGCGCGCAGCTCCAGCAGGCGAGGTGCTTTCTTTGGGAAACGGCCACTGCATCCCGCCCGTTTCCTCCAGCGCTTCGTAGGTGATGCCGGAATAATCGCAGAGCCTTCCTTCGGAAACACGCTTCCACTCTTCGAATGCGTCGGTAGGCGTTCGCCATCCGGGAAACAGCTTGTCCCTGCAGTCAAGCTCCTGCGCCACGCGGAGAAATATCTCGAAATCGCTCAACGCTTCCCCCGGCGGTGGAACTGCTGCATTCACCTTGCTCACACGACGCTCGGAGTTTGTGTAAGTGCCTTCCTTTTCGCCCCAGATAGCAGCAGGCAGCACAAGATGCGCGAGCTCCGTTGTGGGCGTGGGATGAAAGCCGTCCTGCACGACGAGAAATTCGAGAGTGCCCAGCGCCTGCTTCAGGACATCGATATTGGGGAAGGAGACGAGCGGATTGGTGGCGATAATCCACAGCGCGCGGATCTTCTTCTTCAGCACGGCGGTGATGATGTCCGGATAGGCGAGCCCCCGCCGCGATGGGATGTTTCCCACCGGCACATCCCAGATGGTCGCAAGCTCCTCACGGTCTTTCTCATTTTCAAAGCTGCGATAGCCCGGCAGGCTGGACGAAAAGCCCGCCTCGCGCGTGCCCATCGCGTTGCACTGCCCGGTGATGGAGAACGGCGATCCGCCCACGCGGCCCACATTTCCTGTGAGCAGCGCGAGATTGTTGATGGCATTCACCGTCTCCGTTCCCTTGGAGCTGTGATTTACGCCCATCGTCCATCCAATGAACCCGGCCTGGGCATTGCCGTAGAGATGCGCGACTTTTTCGATCAGCTCCGGACTGAGACCAGTGATGCCGCTGACGTACTCGGGCTCGTACTTCTCAAGAAATCCGCATAGCTCGTCGAAACCGTTTGTGTGTTGCCGAATGTATTCATGATCGGTCAGCCCATCGCGAACCAGGATGTGCGCGATGCCGTTCAACAGCGCGAGGTCTGAGCGCGGCCTTAGCGGAAGATAGATGTCCGCCATCATCGCGGTTTTGGTCACGCGCGGATCGGCGACGATCAACGTCTTCGACCGGTTCGCATCGAGATGCTGGCAAAGAATCGGATGATTCTCCGCGATGTTCGCGCCGATCAGCAGCACCACGTCTGCATGAGTCATGTCTTCGTATGCGCCGGGAGGCCCATCGCTGCCGAACGATCGTTTGTAGCCTGCGACGGCGGTGGACATGCAGAGCGTGGTATTGCCATCGTAATTCGACGTTCCCAGGCCGAGCTGCACCAGCTTGCCCAGCGTGTAGAACTCCTCGGTGACAAGCTGGCCGGTGCTGATGACACCAACTGCCTGCGGCCCATGCTGTGCGGCCACGCGGCGAAACTCCGACGCCACCGTACGCAGCGCCTCGTCCCACGAGATACGCTCCAGTGCATCCTTGCGGCGAAGCAGCGGATAGCGAGCTCGATTCTCCGCATCGATCACGTAGTGTTCCGCGAGCCCCTTGGGACAAAGTTTTCCGCGGTTGACGGGATGATCCGGATCGCCGCGCGAAGTCACCACTTTCCCCTCGCGTGTGCCGACCAGCATTCCGCAGCCCACCGAGCAATAGCCGCACGTCGTCTTGACCCAGCTGTCCGCGACTTTCTGCGCGGAGATGTGGCCTACCGCCGCATCGCTGGCAAAGGCATACTTCTCGCGTTCGATATCGAGGCCGATGAGACGGCGTAGCTTCATGCGATGCGCTCCTCCCGCAGATAGGAGGCGGCCATGTTCTTCGGCACCACGCCGACGAAGAATAGGTAGCGTCCGAGCAACTCGACGGCGATCGCGGCAACCAAGCAGAGCGCACGCAGCCAGAGGCTGCCCGGGAGCATCGTTAATGCCAGGGCGATCGCTACCAATCCGCAAAGGCGGCCAGCAAGACTATGAAGTAGACGGTAGCGCAGCAACTCACCCGCTGCGTGCAGCTCAAACGCGCGCGAACTGCGCAGCCATATCAATTTCAGCATCTGCTGAAGCGCCAATGCCAGTGCTCCGCCTGCGGCCACATGAGCCAGCGCGTGCCGCGGGCTTGGAGTGAAGAGTGAGGCTGCGAGCGGTCCAGTCAAAGCCGCGCTTAGATAGAACTCAAGACTGGTGTGCAGGCTGTTCCACGCCGGACGCGCAGCCACCATGTAGAGCCGCGCGCTGGCGTAAGTTGCAGCCACCCCCAGCAATGTCGCGGCCACGCCTGCGTATGCGGCGTTCGCCTCGTGGATCCAGAGCAAACCTGCGTAGACAATGGCCGCCATAGAAAACAGCGAGAAGAAGAGCACTTCCCGGCTGAGCCATGAGCGGCGCCACATGCTGAGCGCGCGAAACGCGTAGATCGGTCTACCGAGGTGCAGGGTTGAGGCGCCGAGCGCGAACAGCGCAATCAGCACCACGCCCGCCGCGGGCACGCGCGCAATCGCCGAACGGTTAATCGACTGCGAGGCAGACATCGATGCGATGGCGCCGACAGCCATTTGCGTGAACACAGTCATGAAAATCAGCGTCCAGTGCGGATGCTGAGGTTCAACTCGCGATGCATCCACACGGTCGATGTCGCGCGGAAGTTCGTGGCGCATCGTGACTCTGGTAGTCGAGATGCTGTCATCGGCAAGGGGCAGCCCAGGCGCATTTGCCTGAGCAGAATATTCGCGACGCCACTCTGCAATGTTGACGATCTCGATGCGAATCGCTTCTTCCGGGCATGCCGACACACAGGCCGGCTCGCGACCATCGGTCAAACGCCCGTGGCACATATCGCATTTGCCCACCACGCCGCGCTCTGGATTGAACTGCGGCACACCGTAGGAACAGTTCCAGGTGCAATACTGGCAGCCGATGCAGCGCTCTGCGCTGTGCAGCACGATGCCGGTGAGCGGATCTTTCGTATAAGCATTCACCGGGCAGCCGGTCATGCAGGTCGGTTCAAGGCAGTGATTGCAGCCCATCGAAAGATAGTGCCGCATCGTGTCCGGATAGACGCCGCCTTCAATCTCACCCACGCGGCGCCACTGAATCTCCGCAGGATTTCCATTCTGCTCATTGCATGCGACCACGCAGCACTTGCAACCGATGCACTGCGTCATGTCGAGATGGAAGCGGTATTGCTCGCCTGGTATGGGCAGCCGGTCCGGTATCAGCGCGACGGCCGGCACGTGCTGCGCATGCGCAGCAGCCGTTAGCAGAAACAGCTCGCCATCTTCCGTTGCTCGTGTGAGCAAGGGCAATTCCATGATTTCCTCCACGCCCGGCAAACAGGGCGAGCACTCGCGCGGGACGCATGACACGTCCATCGAATCAGGAGCGCCCAGCTCCTGTGACAAGGGCTCATCGTGGAGAGATCCGCCGGAACAGGCATGGTGCCGGCGAAGGGAAAGTAGCTCGATGATACTTGAGCACCGCGTCCGGCGGAATAAAATGCGAGGCGTGTAAGGACTTTTCTCGGGCTACGACCACAAACTCTCTTGCGCCGGCCTGGACGCGCGATTAGTCTCAGAGCAACGACCACCGTTCGTTGGGCACTCCGCCGTGCCAGTCTGTTTCGCCACGTCCCTCGCGAAATCCTGAAGCCTGATCCATCGCCACCTAGATGTGCGGTTATAGGCACAGCTGAACTCATTCCGCTCTCAACGGAGCAGGAGGACGCGTATCACTACCCATAAGGTCGAACAACTCGTCATCGCCACCGTGGGATTCTTCTGGTGCTTTCTCATGTGGTTTTCGACCGCCGCGTTCAGCCCCAGCATCGCGGCGCATTATCACCTCAGCATCAGAGCGCTTGGCCTTCTTGCAAGCTCCGCGATCTGGATGGCGCCGCTCGGCCGCATCCTCGCGGGCTGGGCCTCGGACCGCTTCGGCGCGCCCCGCACCTTCGCCATCATCCTTACCGGCTGCGGACTGGTTTCAATCGCTTCTGCCTACACAGTGAACTATCGGCTGCTCTTCGCAGAACGCGTCATCGTAGCCATCGCCGGCGTTTCGTTCGTGGTTGGCATCCAGCATGTGGCGCAGTGGTTCAGTGCTCACGAGATTGGGACTGCGGAAGGACTTTACGCGGGAACGGGCAATGTGGGCGCGGGCATGGGCGCATTGGTCCTGCCGCGTCTCTTCGGCACGAACTATCACAGCGCGTTCCTGTGGCTGGGCGTGATTGCTCTCGGGATCGCTGCCTGGTATCTGGTGCGTGGGAGCGCCGCCAGAACCGCCGAGCAGCGCGATCTTGTCCGCGGCCGCAGCAATCTGCGCGATACGTTCTTCGTCTGGAGCCGCTACATCGCGATCGCGCTGATGCTAGCTTACGCAATGTCCTTCGGTCTGGAAATTTCCATGAATGCGTGGCTGCCGGGCTACTTCACACGCGGCTATCACGACGCGCTCCTCGCGCTCGGCTTCAGCAGCGTCGCCGGTCTGCAGATCGCCGCTGGCACCTTCGCCGCCGTTCAGTCTTTTACCGCATCGCTCTTCCGCCCGTTCTCGGGATTTATGTCCGACCTTTTCCAGCGCCGCGGATGGACACCTTTGCCCTTCATCGCCAAAAGCCTCGCCTACGCGCCGCGTCTCCACTGGCTGGGAATTGCGCTCATGCTGATCACCTTCGGCATGGTGGGCCTCGCCTTCGCGGGCCTCTCAGGCTCGCTGCATTTGTCAGTGTCAATGCTGGTTGCCATCGGCGTCTTCATTTCATGTGGGACCGGCGGCACTTTCGCGCTGGTGCCGTTGCTGTTCCCTGACCGTCCCGGGGCCGCCGCCGGTTTCATTGGCGGACTTTCCACCGCGGCCGGCATCGTCTATCCGCTCGTCTTCGCCGGTGGATCGAATATTCACATCGGCTATCTCTACGTCGCCGTCTTCCTATTCGTGCCATTCGTACTCTTCTACTTCTGGGCCGCGCGATACGAGCGCCACCCCGAAGAACACGGCCTGCTGACGCGCGCTCTGATCACTGAAGAAGCGGCCTAGTTGTACAGGCGAACAATTCACCGCGAGGTCCATTGTGCAGACAACGAATGCATCCGCCACACCTGTTCCCCACGACCCCTGGTACAAATACGGCGTCGCTATCCTTTTTTTAGAAATGGCGATCGCCATCGCGGTCAGTGGCTATTCGCTGTATATGACATTCCACGGCATGGGTGGCTTTCCCGGAAAGCATTAAGCCGTTCGAATCCGGCATAACGAGTCGTCAATGGCGATCAGTCCCGAAACGCGTTTTTGACACCACCCCCGCCCCTTGGTAGCCTCAAAGCAGCCTTCGTGGGCATCGCGCTGCCGCCCGGCAGCATCCGCGAACCCGCCAGCGTCCCCGTCGTCCAGTGGCCCAGGACATCGCCCTTTCACGGCGGTAACACGGGTTCGAATCCCGTCGGGGACGCCAAACTCAGTCAATAAACTTAGCGAAGACCGTCAAGAACTTGGCGTCCGTTACGTTCCGTTACCGGAGTCCTCATCTTCCGCAGACTTCCCGCCCATGACATACGCGCGATCCGATGATGCGCTTTGCCCTTGAGTTCGCTGACTCCTTTCGCATACACCTTCATCGTGATCGCACTTGTGGCATGACGCGGAAGTTCCTGTACCGTCCTCACATCTTCACCATTGGCTTTGAGCAATGTGGCGAACATGTGCCAGCCGATCTTGCCTGGAATAACGTGAACAGAGTGTGGTTAATTTGCTTTACGAGGCGACTAGGATTACTCAACTCGTTTGGCAAGTTTAGCGGACACTATGTCCGCTCAGACTGGTAAGCGGAAAATATGCCGTCCAATGCATCAAGGAAGCCCCCCTCTCAAGCAGGAAGCGTGCCTCCTCGTCTCAACGGCGGCAGCTGCAGACTGCCAAGGCGCAATTCAGCGAGATTTCGGAGGGCGCGCGAAAGCGCTCCGCAGGTCGTCATACGCCAGCACAAAGAAGCCGTGGTGATCGTAGCGATCGAAGAGTTCGAGCGGCTGACTCATCGGGCTGCCCAGCCAGAGAGTCTGACGAAGTTCTTTGCCGATTTGCTGATGGCAGTATCTGGCATCGATCCTGAGCGAAAACCCGATCATGGCCGATCGGTGAATTTTGAGCGTCTTCCTAATCGATACGAACGCCATCTCGGAACTCATCAAGGTGACGCCGGCGCCCAAAGTGACTGCCTTGGTCGATGCTACTGACGAGCAGCTCTTCCATCTGAGTGTCCTCAAGCTGGGAGAGGTTCGAAGAGGCTTTTCCATTTCTGGGTGGAAAGCGCCCATTGACACCGTCAGATCTTACGATTACTATCGCTCCCCACCGATTCCTTTCGCGTAACCATGACGCCAAAATCGTTTCAGTAGTATTCATTTTGAAAGGTCGGACCGCCATGGCTCGATTTATCAGGCTAGGTTTCCTCTTGGGCGCACTTCTGGGAACAGTTACCACATGGGCAGCCATTACTGGCTCGATCTCTGGAGTGGTCACTGATCCCAGCGGAGCCGTCATACCAGGATTAACCGTAGTAGCTACTAGTTTGTCCACGAACGTGAAGACGACCGCGGTCAGCGATTCGAAGGGTTTTTACAGCTTCACGACTTTGAACGTTGACACTTATGACGTGACTGTCAGCCAGCCTGGCTTCCGCGACTATATCCAAACCGGCGTAAAGATCGATGCGAACTCCGCGCTCCGCATCGACATCACCATGCAGCTCGGCACGGTTACCAATACTGTCAGCGTGAAAAGCAACACTCTGCAGGTGGAGACGCAGTCCACGCAGAATGGCGTCGTCATCGAGGGCCAAAAGATTACTTCTGTGCCGTTGAACGGACGTTCCTACATCGATCTGTTGAAGTTGCAACCAGGCGTGTCGCCTTATTCCCATAGCCAGGACAGCCAAACATCGGGAGTCGGAGCGACGCAGGTATCGGGTGACCTGGATAACGGCCAACAATCCGTCAACGGGGGCCGCACGGGATCCAACGCGTTTATGGTGAATGGGGCAAATGCGGAAGAAGGCGTCCACAACGGCGCTGCGATGATTCCCAATCTCGACTCCATCGCGCAGTTCCGTATCATCACCAACAACTTCGATGCGGAGTATGGAAACTACAGCGGTGGCCAGGTCAATGTAGTCACCAAGTCGGGAACCAATCAGTATCACGGCACGGTCTTCGACTTCCTGCGCAACACTGATCTGGATGCCAGAAACTACTACTCTCCAACGCGCGGCGTTTTCATCCAGAATCAATTCGGCGGGTCGGCCGGGGGGCCGATCCGCAAGAACAAGGTGTTCTGGTTTGCCGACTACCAGGGAACACGGCAGATTTTGGGACAGACCCAGAGCTATCCCGTGCCTTCGAATGCTGACCGCACTGGTGACCTGACTGACCAGGCGAGCTCGCTCACTGGCACAGTCATCGGTGCCGGCTGGGCTAACACTCTCTCCCAGACATTGGGATATCCCGTGACGCAGGGAGAAAGTTATTACACTCCGGGCTGCACGGACAACGGAACATGTGTCTTTCCCAATGCTGTCATTCCCCAGACCGCCTGGTCGCCAGTTGCGGTGAACTCGCTGAAGTTCCTCCCTACCGCCAATGGAGTTGTCAACAATACCCCGAACTTCTCCACCTCTGCCTTCAACGAAAACTTGACCGACAATAAGGGGAGTGGCCGAATCGACATTCCCACCCGGTTCGGCTTGGTGTTCGGTTATTACTTCTTCGACCGATTCAATACTGTGAATCCGTATAGCCAGGTAAGCGTCCCGGGCTTTTCGGCAACCAATCGAGGTCAAACCCAAATGATCAATTTGGGGTTGACCACCACGTTGAACTCGTCGACCGTCAATGACCTTCGTCTCGCCTACTTGCGCGATGTAAACCAGACAGGTCAACCGACGGCAGGCCAGGGTTTGGGTGTCACGCTTGCCTCGCAGGGTTTTGTGACTCCGTGGGGCCCTGCGGGCGGTATCTCTCCTACAAACCCTGCATACGAGGGTGTTGCAAATTTAATGTTCAACAACTTCAGCCTTGGTGTCCCGCCTGACGCATTGAGGCAATACAACAACACCTTTCAGATCATCGACAACGTCACCAAAGTCTTTGGAACACACACGCTCCAGTTTGGCACCAACCTCCACTACAACCAGATCAACGAGCGGAACTATGACTGCTATAACGGGTGCTTTGGCTTTAATGGGTCAGAGACCGGCGTAGACTTTGCAGATTTCCTGATTGGGGCGCCAGACAGCTTTGTGCAGGCCAGCCAACAGCTCCTCGACTCGCGCAGCAAGTATTACGGATTTTATTTTCAGGATAGCTGGCGTGCGTCGCGCAATCTCACGCTAAATTACGGCCTGCGCTGGGAAGCCGCTACGCCCTGGTACGACACGCAGAACAAACTGGAAACGGTCGTTGCCGGTGAGCAGTCACTTTCGTTCCCCGGTGCTCCATTGGGTCTGGTGGTGCCCGGAGATCCGGGCATTCCTCGCACCCTCGGACCAACCAAGTACACCAACTTCGCTCCTAGGATCGGCTTTGCCTATGCGCCAGATGTGACCGACGGTGTTCTCGGCAGAGTACTGGGTGGTGCTGGAAAAACCAGCATACGTGCCGGCTACGGCATCTTCTATAGCTCTATCGAGGACGCCACTGGCTTTGTCGAGGTAGGAGACGCTCCTTACGGCAACTACTACTCTGTGTCATCGACTGAGCTGGCCACCCCGTTTGTCGATCGGCCGTCGGGAAATCCGGCAGGACAAAAGTTCCCCTTCGTCTTCCCTCCAACCAATGTGTCTCCTAAGAATCCTGACACAACCTTCAATTGGGCGGGAGCAACACCCATCGGCGGATCCGACTATTACTACTATAAGAACAAGATGCCCTATGTTCAGGAATGGGAGCTCTCGCTGCAACGGCAATTGGGAACCGCAACCGTGCTGAGCGTGAATTACGTCGGCACCGTTGGGCGGCAGTTGCTGACGTTTGAAGAATCAAATCCAGGGGACCAGGCGCTCTGTCTGCAACTGAGTAATCCAGCCAATGTCGCGCCCGGTACGACGACTTGCGGGCCGTTCGGGGAAGACACGGTCTACACCACAGCGAGCGGCCAGACAGTGAACGGAACCAGACCGAACTTTGGGATTAACTTCAACAGCAATCCGTACATGAAGACGGCGGTCAGCTCCAGTTTCAACTCGCTGCAGGTGACTCTAGAGCACAACGAAAAATACCTGAACTTCCTCATTGGATATACCTTTGAAAAGTCGTTGGATAACGGTTCCGACTCTTTTGATGCTACCAATCCGTTGAATCCGGGCCAAACCCGCGCATTATCGAGCTTTGACGTCCCGCATAACCTGGTCGCCAGCTATACCGTGCAGTTGCCCTTCGATCACTTTATCGGCAGAGGGGATATCGCGAAGCGGTTCACCGCGGGCTGGGAGCTTTCCGGAGTGGCTACGTTTGCCAAAGGAGAGCCGGTCACCCTGAATGAGAATGACGATAATTCACTGCTTGGCGCCTTCAATGCAAATGTAGATGTGCCAAATTACGCGAATAACGGCAGCCCTCTTTATATAAATCGGAACCCGCGAAAGGGACTGCCATATTTCAACCCGAACTACTTTGCCCCGGAAACCATCGGGCAAGTAGGCAACGCAATGCGGCGATCCTTCTCCGGTCCTGGCATCGACAATTATGATATGGCCCTGCTAAAGAGCACTGCCATTACCGAAACCACTAAGCTGCAGTTTCGAGCAGAAGCATTCAATGTCTTCAACCATGCGCAGTTTACGAATCCGAATGGGCTCGTCAACAACACCGGCCAGGGTGGTTTCGGTTATGTAACTGGCGCCCGTGATCCTCGTATCATGCAGGTCGCCTTGAAGTTTCTGTTCTAAGAACAATTTGTGTCATGCCTGCAATTGTTGCCAGCTTGGTGGGTGGCACCGTGGGTGTGATCCGTGTGAAGAGGTCTGTTAACGAATGCTGAATCGGCGGCAAGTGATCTCCACCAGTTTTTCGCCCTTGGATTGGGTATCCGCTGCGAGTACAACACAACCAGCATGCCCAGGGGCAGCTGCAGTAGGAAAGGAAACAACATGCTGCCCGAGCGTGCGCTCAAAAACAGCCTGAATGATCGGCGGTCGTTCCTCAAATTGCTGGCCGCAGCTCCTCTCTTCGCCAGCATTGCCTCGCGAAGTCTCGCGAGCACCGTAGCGGCTACCACAGGAGGATTTTCCTCCGCCGATGTTTATACCCGCCTTGGGGTCCGGCCATTGATCAATGCGCGGGGGACGTGGACGTATCTGAGCGGGTCACTGGAACTGCCGGGCGTGCGGCAAGCGGTCGAGGCCGCATCGCGACAATTTGTTGACTTGTTTGAACTGCAGCGCGCAGCAGGCAGAAGGCTTGCGGAACTTTCCGGTGCCGAATCCGGAATGGTCACATCTGGCTCGGCTGGCGCGATGGCTCTTGCGACTGCGGGCTGCATCGCCGGGACCGATCCAAAAAATGTGTGGCAACTGCCTGACACGACCGGTTTGAAACATGAAGTCGTGATGCTGGGAGGGCGGAGCGCATTCGACAGTGCGATACGCCTCGCCGGAGGCCAACTGGTGCTTGCTCATGGAGTGGACCATCTACAGTCGGCCATTACTCCGCAAACCGCCATGGTCTATACAACCTGGCGGGACGACCGCTTACCGAACGCGCTGAAGATCACGCGTGCCGCCGGCGTCCCCCTGCTGCTCGATGATGCCGCAGGCATTCCCCCGTTCGAGAATTTCAGACGCTATGCAAAGATTGGCGTTGACCTCTATTGCTTTAGCGGCGGAAAGGGTTTGGGTGGGCCGCAATGTTCTGGGGTGCTGCTAGGCCGGAAGGACTTGATCGATGCGGCAATGGCAAACAACAATCCATGGGAGGGCGCCGTATGTCGGCCCATGAAGGTCGGCAAAGAAGAGATTATAGGAATTCTGGCAGCAATCGACTATTGGTCGCAGGCGGATCTCGCGGCCCTAAATAAAGAGTGGCAGAGCCGGGTTGAACGCATCCAGAAGTTGGTTCAAACCGTGCCAGGAGTCACTACATCCATCACGATCCCTCAAAGAAGAGAACAGCTATCCGACCCTGACGGTCAAGTGGGACGTGCAGCGTTTCGGTTTGACGGTGGACCAATGCGCTCAACAGCTACGAGAAGGCGAACCCCGTATTGAGGTGCTCACGAACAATAATCCAAGTGGAGTATCCGCCGTCCGCGAAGGGGATGACCCCAAGGCAAAAGAGGAGGCGCCTCCGAATGAATTGCAAATTGTCTCAATGACGTTACAACCGGGGGAGGATCTAACGGTTGGGAATCGCCTACGTCAGATTCTCGACAGGTCGCGCAAACAATCGGCGTAGTGCACTCTTCAGCCTATAAAACGTAATCGCAAAATGCATAGTTTAGCGGATTCAGGTAGGTCGAATGCAGTGAACAGATACCTAGGCCGTCAGAGACTTTTTTGGCTTGCAACATGCCATGGAGGAGGCAGCCGACGCCATGCCGTCACGCTCGTCGCTCTGCTCACAGGAATTTTCTGCACACCTCTGCTCCACGCGACCGATCGCAAGATCGATCCCACCTTTCTTTATCGTGACACTTCCGTGGTCGGGGAGAAGAAGTCAGATATCACGACGAAGACGTGCCACTATCGGGCGCTGTTCGGCCAGGGAGACCCCGATACATCGGTAGTCGTCGGAGTAGCACGTTATGGAGAAGTGTTGATCGATCCGAACGGCATCTGCGGTACGGTTCAATATCCAGACGAAGACCAAGTGTACGTCGTGCTCGAAGGCACGGGCTCCGTGAAGTACGGAGATGCAATCGTCTCTCTCAAGAAAGAAGACTACATCTATATTCCATCGACGATTGCGCATGCTCTGAGCAATACCTCTGACCTGCCATTAACCGTGGTCATTATGGGTTTTCGTACTAAAGGCTTTGAGAAGACTCCGCTACCGCCGCACCCGCTGAAGGCCAACATCGAAGATGTGCCGACAACTACGGTGAGCGGCCACCCTGATTCGGCTCGTTTTCGTCTGCTGATGGGGGATGTCGACAGTAAGCGCGACCGCATTGCAGCCGGCCGTGTATTGACCAGCCTTTTCCTGATGGAAATCGCACCAGGCGGTACTAACTTTCCTCATCACCACGAGCGTGAAGAGGAGATTTACCTGGTCTTGAGCGGCCACGGCGTGATGGTTGCAGGGGGCGGAATGGACGGTATCGCAGGGCGACATCCCGCCAAAGCGGGGGACGCCTATTTCTTCCGGCTCAACTGCACTGTCGGATATTACAGTGCCGCCAACGTCAAGTCACGTATTCTCGCCGTGCGCTCGTGGTATCCGGGCATGGTGCAAATGGGCGCAGAGCACTGAGGTCCCCGGGAGCAAGCTGGGTGCTGGCACAGGGGTTTCGAACGCTGAAGGAGGTCTTTGGCGAATGATAAGTTGGCGGCACACGATTTCCATCCAATGTTTGCTGCTCGGATTGATCTCGATCACGAGTCTGCGCGCACAGCAAAAGACAACAACGACTACTGCAGCCGATGTTCAAGGATCGACGCTCTTCGACTCCAACTGCGGAAGCTGTCACGGGTCCGACGGCCGTGGGGGCGAGCACGGGCCGGACATCGCAACTGATCCTGACCTGCAGCGACTTACCGACTCAGACCTGATTGGGATCGCCAAAAATGGAGTACCCGGGACTGGCATGCCTGCGTTTGGCTGGCTCGGTCAAGAGAAATTGATATCCATTGTTCAATATCTGCGGACTCTGCAAGGGCGGCAAGTCGACATCAAGCTTTCCGGAGACCCGAAAGCCGGAGAAGCCCTTTTCTTTGGCAAAGCGCGATGCTCAGAATGCCATATGGCCAATGGGAGAGGCGGCTTTATTGGCAGTGACCTTTCGCTCTACGGAACGCATGAAAGCGCCGACCAGATCCAAAGCGTGATTTTGGATCCTGAAAGGAATTTGCCTCCCAGGAGAAAGGCTACAACGGTCGTGACGCGCACGGGACAGAAGTTCACAGGACTGCTCAAGGTGGATGATAATTTTTCCGTTTCGATTCAGACAATGGATGGAGACTTTCATTTTTTTCAGAAATCACGACTTACTCACATAGATATTGGGTCTCACTCGCTGATGCCGGGTAACTACGGATCAACGTTGAATGACAAACAGATAAACGACCTGGTCAGTTACCTTCTTCACATGGGAAATGAAAATTCCAAACGTTCCCCAACACAATCTTCAAAATCTGACCACGATGATGACGAATAATCACTTATTCTTACGCTCCAAGGACTCGTGGTTCAACATCGTCAACCTCAGGGTTGCGACAGCCGCTGTCACCTTTTTGCTGATTGCCGGATCGGCTCATCGCCTAGCTCTTGGAGAAACGGACAAGGTAGCATTCAAACTCCAAGCCCTCACACCGGAGTTCTGGACTCTTTTTGATCGAAAAGCACAGCTGACCAAGCTGGCTTCGGGCTTCGGTTTTACCGAGGGACCTGTTTGGGATAGCTCAGGCTACCTCTGGGTGAGCGATGAAACTCTCAATAAAATTTTCAAGGTAAATACATCCAGTGGTGAAAAAGAGGAAATTATCTCTCTGGGCGACCCCGATGGCAATACCTATGATTCACAACATCGTCTCTTAGACTGTGCCAGTGTTCTGCGGGCGATCATCCGTCTGTCGCCCGATGGCAAAAGCTACAAAATTGTCGTAGATCATTACCAAGGTAAACGTCTGAACAGTCCCAACGACGTGGTGCTCGGTCCGGATGGCGCTATTTACTTTACTGATCCAACTTCGGACTTGCCTCGCGGGCAAAAGCAGGAGCTCCCGTTCAAAGGTGTCTATCGCATCGCTCTGGACGGTCAACTTCAACTGCTTATAAAGAACCTGAAAGATCCGAATGGACTCGCGTTCTCTCCAGACGGCACCAAGTTGTATGTTGACGATTCCACCGAGCGAAGTATCTACGTGTACGACTTCCACGCTGGCGGTAGATTGAGCAACGGAAGGATCTTCGGTACAGAGCCGGGTGGTCCAAAGGACGGTGTACCAGACGGCATGAAGGTCGATCGAGATGGCAATCTGTACGTGGTAGGTCCAGGGGGTATATGGGTGTGGTCTCTGCATGGCCTTCATCTGGGGACGATCGTAGTTCCCGAGCAGCCGGCAAATCTCGCATGGGGGGATCCCGACTACTCAACCCTGTACATAACAGCAACGACATCCGTGTACAAACTAGGGACCCGCGCACACGGATTCGTCCCCTACTTGCAAGCGCACTAATCTCCCGGAGGAGAAATGATCGATCAGCTCAAGCGCGGCCTCCCATTCTTAGCCTGCCTTTGTTTCTGCGCGTTCGGGCTCAACCTCGCCGCCCAAGACTCCGGATTCAAAGTCATTCGACCGCAGGGCTATGCAGCAACCGTCGATTCGTTCTATAGCCCTGGCATTCTGACCAGGGACACTCTCTACATATCCGGTCAAGGAAGCCGGAAACCCGACGGCGCGCGTCCACCGGCGTTCGCCGAACAAGTCTCGCAAGCCCTGAGCAACGTCCAGGCCGTGCTGAAGGGTGCAGGCATGAATTTTGGAAATGTTGTTTGGATGAACATCTACCTCACGCGACGAAGATAACGTGGCAGGCATGAATGAGGTTTATTGGCAGAGAATCGGCCGAAGCCCTCCCGCGCGGACTGTTCTCACGGTTGCCGCTCTTCCGGATGGGGAAAAGGTGGAGATCAACTGCATTGCCGTCGCAGACACGATTCACAGAGAAGCGATTTGGCCAGCAGGCTGGGCGCGAGGTCCGCACGTGGATCCGCCTGCAATCCGGGCGGGTGAAATCATATATCTGTCGGCGCAGGGAGGCCGGGACCCGCTCACCGGGAGACAGGCGTCTGACTTTCCCGGCGAAGTCAGGCAAGCTCTCGATAATGTCAGTACCGTGCTCAAGGCGGCGCGGATGAGCATGAAGAATGTTTTATGGGTAAATCCCTACATGAGCGTCGAAGGGCAATACGACGTTATGGGCAAGATTTACGCGAGTTATTTTGAATTCGGCAATACACCGGGCCGGGGGACCATCCAGGTCGTCGGTCTCCCTAAAGGGGATCACATCGTATTTAGTTGCATCGCCGGAGCAGACCTCAACAAACGCAAAGCGATCCGGCCAAGAAATATGCCCCCCAGCCCCACCGCCAGCCCCGGCATTCTCTATGGCGATACTCTGTATCTTTCTGCGAAGGATGGCTTCATTCCCGACCAAGGAATCGTCACACCCGATCTTGAGCTGCAGCTGCGGCAGTCCATGCGCAATCTTTTGGATGGATTGCAAGAAGCCGGCATGGATTTCTCCAATGTTGTTTTTAGTACCGTCTATTTGCGCGAGATGCCGGACGCGGATCGAGTGAACGCGGTATATGGCAAGTTCTTTGAGGGCCATTACCCTGCCAGATCTGTGCTGCAGCAGAACTTCGAAGTGCACAATGAGGCTGCCGAGCAAATCTCTTTCATCGCGGTAAGACACTCACCCATGAACGAGGGCGCACGTAGATGAATTCAACTGCTCAACAGCTGCGTCCTTGCCTTTGCTCTGGTAATGTCCCCGGCGAGTGCACAGCAGCCCACACTGGCTTCATCGTCTGCATGTCGAGTTCATGAAGTGTCCTTCGACGGTTGGCAAGCCCAAGAGGTAGCGAACGATTGGGTGAAGTTGACGTTTGTTCCTCAATTGGGCGGCCGGCTGATACAAGTCAGCTTCAATGGACACCCCTATTTATTCGTCAACCAGGTTTACAAAGGCAAGTACATTTCCCCGGCCGAGGCTGCCGGCCGTTGGATTAATTATGGCGGCGACAAGATTTGGCCCTTACCCGAAGGCAACGATGACGAGCAGCACTGGACAGGAGCTTCCACTCCTCTTGACGACGGCGCATATGCCTTCTCGATTTTGTCACAACACAATCGCTGCACAGTGCGATTGGAGGGCCCCCCGGACCCGCCTACAGGCCTTCAATACACACGCGAGATAAGTATCGGCAGCGACTCACCTGAAATCTTCTTTCATGCGATTACCAGGAACATCACGGGCCACTCGATCGCTTGGTCTGTGCAGTCCGTCTCTCAGTATGACCTGTCCGACGCCAGCGACCCCAACCAGTACAATCATGACTTTTGGGCCTTTGCGCCGCTCAATCCCCGCTCCTCATATTTGAACGGCTATCATGTCCGCGATGGACTGGCTAATGATCCCTCTTTTAGCGTAAAGGATGGATTATTTCGGCTAAATTGGAGATATCTCGAAAACGAGGTGTGGCTCGACTCAACCGCGGGTTGGATTGCGTTGGTCGATGGCGCAACCCATTATGCGATGGTCGAAAAGATCAGATATCTCGAGGGTGCGGATTATCCCGAAAAGGCGTCGGTCATCTTCTACAAGAACGGACCCACTGTACAACTGGATGCGCAGGGTATGCCCTACCTGACCTCAAAGACTCTTAAAGAGACTCCCTACTATATGGAGGCAGAACTTAACAGCCCCATGGCGGTCTTGACACCCGGTGAAACATACGCAATGGATACCTACTGGTATCCCTCACGTATGAGCCCCGACTTGAAAACCGTTACCGACGCAGGTTTAGTGGGTCGATCTCTCGTCGCAAAGAATAATGCTGGGAAGCTCGAGCTTTCGGGCAGTTTTGGCGTCTTCTTTCCTGGAACGCTGAAGGCATATCTCTATGATGAAGGTGGCGCAGAAACTGGGGAGGTTTCCCTCCAATCGGTCCAACCGCAAGACCCGGTTCAGCTCTCACAAACGATAACCACGGCTAAGAACGTGGCGCGAGTCTCGGTTCACCTGATCGATAGCAGCGGACTCGATCGCGGAGCGCTCGGGGAAGTATTGGTAACCGGAAGGGATGAAGGACGCTGACCGCATGAGGCTACAGAGGAAATGGTTAATCGCCGTATGGGTATATATGTTGTCTATTCCCTTGCACGGGCAGGATCGTGATCCATCCCTCACACGTGCTCCGGGTGTACAAGCCTCACAGCTGCTCTCCCGAACGATTAAAGACGACTGGCCTTCTTACAACGGTGATTACACAGGGAGGCGCTTTAGCAGCCTTACGCAAATCACGCCGCAAAATGTCAGACATCTTCAGGCTCAATGGGTCTTCCACAGTAGAAATGCAGGGATTCTTGAAGTTACCCCTGTGGTTGTCAATGGGATCATGTACATCACCGCTTCCAATGATGCATATGCCCTCAATGCGGAAACCGGACAGATTCTGTGGCACTATTCTCGGCCGGTTTCTCAAGGCTTGATCGATGACGCCTCCGGGCATATCAGTCGCGGTGTTGCTCTCTTGGGTACGCGACTTTACATGGAAACGGACAATGCTCATCTATTGTGCCTGGACGCACGATCGGGAAACCTGATCTGGGACGTGGCATACGCCGACTGGAACAAGAACTACGGGGCTACGAGTGCCCCCCTGATCGTAAAAGACAAAGTGCTGGTAGGAACCTCAGGCGGCGACGACGGAGTTCGCGGCTTTCTTGCCGCCTTCGACTCTGTATCTGGCAAGCTGGCATGGCGTCTGTGGACGATTCCCGGCCCGGGAGAATTCGGCTCTTCGAGCTGGCCTGGAGATAGTTATCTGCATGGTGGGGGGACGACTTGGATGCCAGGAACATATGATCCGGAGTTGAATACCGTCTACTGGGGCACCAGCAACGCAGCGCCGGATTACGATGGCAGCGTCCGCCCCGGCGACGACCTTTACACCGCGAGTCTACTGGCGATCGATCCGGATACAGGAAAATTGAAATGGTACTTCCAATTCACACCGCATGATCTATATGACTACGATGGTGCGGAGACGCCTGTCCTTGTAGACATGCCATATCAGGGGAAACCGAGAAAGCTTCTGATCGAAGCAAACCGGAATGGATTTATCTATCTCCTGGATCGAACCAATGGAAAATTCCTATCGGCTACACCATTTGCAAAGAAGATCAATTGGGCGACTGGAGTGGACGCCAGTGGTCGTCCGATCGTTACGGATCTAAAGCCCACTCCGGATGGAACCCTAATTTGTCCCGGCGTTGTAGGTGCTACCAACTGGTTCTCTCCTTCTTATAGCGAAACGACACACTTGTTCTACTTTTTAGCCTTTGAGGGTTGTTCCGTGTATTTTGTAAAACCAGCGCCATTTGAAGAGGGCCGAGAGTATTACTCAACGGGAACCAAGCACGATCCAAACGATAAAACGGAACGGATCCTTTTATCTTTTGATCCCCAAACCAAGAATTTCGCATGGCGCTACCCACAAGCAGGGGATTCTCATTCTTGGGGTGGTGTCATGACAACCGCGACCGGTCTTGTCTTTTTCGCCGATGATGCAGATTTTTTTGAAGCGGCGGATGCCAAGAGCGGCAAGTCGCTGTGGCATTTTAACACCGGGCAAACTCTTCACGCGTCCCCGATGAGCTACGCGGTACGGGGCAAACAGTACGTCGCCATCGCGTCAGGCTTCGATCTATTCAGTTTTGCGTTGCCGGAGTGAATCGATCGCCCATTCGGATAAGTCTCTCGCGATACACTTCAGAGACCTAGCCAATCTGGAGGGCAGCGGCGCAAGGCTCAGAGTAGTAGAGGGTTGGCGGCGTCGAAAATCCGTGATCAGGCGCTGGGTGGAAAAGAAGTGCAAACTGAATCATCAAGCCAAATATATCCATAATGATGCGTGTGTCCTTGATGCGGCATTTCTCCGGGCGATCGATAACAATGCCCACACCCGCACAGAACGTCCGGTGGCCGGGACGCCCAGGAATGTTTCCCCGGTGTGTGCCGGTCCACTCGAAGCGGCTCGCTACCTTGTCGCCTTCGGCAACCTGTTCCTGAACAGAGAAGATCAGATTGGGGGAGCATCTCGCATTGCTCGAAGAATACCTTTCAAACCCTCCAGTCCAGGCCCTGACTGGAAAGGGGACCTGCTCGACGACATCCTCCCACACGAAGTTGCGCAGCCGACTTGATGTCTCCCTGAGTGATCGCTTCCTCTGCAAAGCGGCGAACGATCGTGGCGTTATCCTGCGTCATCGAGGCTTTTCTCCTGGGATTTCGCTCTCGAGTTGTTTCTGAAAACGCATGACGCGGTCCACTGTGTCATGGCTTAAGCTGACCGGCGTACCCTGCGGCCACAATGTTGCGCTGCACCGCTTTCATGGCCTTGGCGGTGGGCATGCCTGTGGTCATCACGCCCTCAAAGAAGTAGCCCGTGGCCCAATTGCTGTTATCGCCACCGATACCGAGGATGATGGCTCCTTCCTGTTTCATTGGTTGATAGCCGTTGGGAAGCGGGATGATGCCGGTCGTGGTGAGGGATCCCGACTGGGCGTTGCCCTGGTAGATAGCGTAGGCGTGCTGACCGTCGCTTGAGCCCATGTCGGTGACGAAGCTGGTCCCCGCAGGCACTTTGAGATGGCCGTAGATGCCATCCTCCATGTCGAGCCCTGCATCGGGACGGCATGGGTTGCCGTGACACATGATATTGATGGCGTCCATGTGGCCGGCTTTGTTGTCGAGATTGTTGGTCTCGGCGTTGCCGAAGTCAAAGCAGCATTTGCTGTTGAGATTGAAGGCGGAGGTCACCATGTAGACGCCTTCGGGCTGACCGTTGACGGCAGTGGCCTTGGAACTGTCGTTGCGGTAGCCCATACCAGCTGAGATGGCGATGCCGTAGACTTTGTGGCCGCCGACGATTACCGGGAGAGCGTTGGCCACGGCCGGGACATCGTAGCCGTTCTGGCCGGGGCCGCGCGATGCGCCGCCCGAGAGGCGCCGGCGTAAGGTCGTTGTGATTGGGTGACTGGTCGTAGAGTCTCGTGATGGTGCAGGAAGTGTTGGCGCAGAAGCTGTCCTGCGTTGCCGCGTCGGCGTAGCCGTCGGGCGTGAGGCCGATACCCTTGGAGGTCTTGTCGGACTGCCGCGTGACCTGGTAAAGCGGACCGGAGTACGCGCTGTACAAGGCGCGGGTGGTGCTGATGGCGGCTACACAGGGAGTCGCGGATGCGTAGAGATCGCACGGACGAGCTTTGGCATGGGGCACTGGAGCGGCGCCAGCCGGAAGGATCGTAACAGCGAAAAGAACAATGATCGGGGACAGGATTCTTCCGAACAATGACAGTGATTTCATCTGCATGGGGGATTCGTAAGTTCCTTTGCTGGATTGGTTTCGCTTCTCTGCGTAACAGTTTGTCGGGACAACGGAATTCTCGCATCGAATGCGGGATTTCGCCAGAAGTGGGATGACGATCCATCGCTCAACTTCCTACCGGCGGTGCGCCGTCCAGGGAAGGCTCCGTCACTTCGAATTCGGCCTGTGAGCGAGAATAAGAGCGACGTTCAAGGATCGAGTGAGGTTGAACGCGGCGGCGTTCTCTTAACCACGATGCCCCAGTTGCCCTCAGAAAAGCCGCATGGAGCGTCACCGAAGCCAGCGAAGATGACAGACCAATTGCAAAACGCAGATCATATCCGTGCGGAACGATTTATGAAGATTATTGGAAAGGCCGGATCGGCCACAGCGTATAAGATTCGGGACTATCTTGAGCGCAGCGACGTTCCCTTTGAGTGGATCGAGCTGACAAGCGATCAGCAGGCGCGTGCAGAAGCAGGAGTGAACAACCTGCAGGATCCACGCCTTCCAGTCTGTATCTTCTCTGACGGAACCAGGCTCAAGTGTCCAGCCATTCGCCAGATCACGGAAAAACTCGGGTGGTTCCGCAATCCCACGCTCTCCGAATATGATCTGGCGATTTATGGAGCAGGTCCAGCTGGTCTGAGCGCAGCGGTGTACGGTGCTTCGGAGGGATTGAAGACAGTTGTCATTGAACGGTCGGCGGTCGGTGGACAGGCGGGGACGACCTCCCGGATCGAAAACTATCTGGGCTTTCCTAAGGGAATCGCCGGGGCTGACCTGGCCGAACGCGCTCGTGAGCAGGCACTCCGTTTTGGAGCGGAGTTCCTGTTGCTGCGCGAAGGAGTGGCTGGCGAATTTCTTCCCGGCAGGACGGTGGGCCATCTTGCCGATGGCACAAAGATCATAGCGCGATCTTCCATCTGCGCTACGGGAGTTCGATACAGACGCCTTCATCTTCCGAAGGAAGAGAATTACTTTGGCGCAGGCTTATATTACGGCGCCGGAGTCAGTGAGGCAGAGCTTTGCGAAAATAATGACGTAGCGGTTGTCGGAGGCGGGAACTCGGCAGGTCAGGCGGCGATGAACTTCTCTCAATACGCGAGGACGGTCACGGTCATCATCCGCGGCGATTCGCTGAAGAGCACGCTATCAAACTACCTGCTAGACCGCATCATGGCGGCCAACAACATCAAAGTAATCTGCAATACAGAAGTGACAGAGTTACGCGGCGACCAAGCGCTGGAATCGGTGACGCTTACAAACAACAAGACGGGAGAGAAGCAGAACCTGCCCATCAAGGGGCTTTTTGTCTGCATAGGCGGTGTTCCACATACGGACTGGGCGATGCAGGCGGGGATTCTTCGTGACGGCGCAGGATATCTTCTAACTGGCCCGGACTTATTGGAGAATGGCCGCCTTCCCAATGTCTGGCCGCTGGATCGCCGTCCCTACTATCTGGAAACCAACATTCCCGGCATGTTCGCGGCCGGCGATGTTCGCCATGGAGCGGTAAAGCGCTGCGCCTCAGCTGTAGGCGAAGGAGCGATGGCAGTGACCTTTGTGCATCGATATCTTGCGGATAGCTAGAACGAAGAAAAGCGCCTAGTGCGTAGATCATCGACTTTTTGGTTTTGCCAAGTCAGGGAATCACCAATAGGAGGTCAAATGGCTCTCAGTTTTGTTACAGATATCCGCCCTCTCTTCCGTGATGAAGATATCCAATGCATGGAACCCTTCGAAGTGAAACTTGATGATCCCGCCTGGATGTGTATCCAAGCCAACGCGCAAAGTGTCTACGATCAGATAGCGACGGGCGCAATGCCTCCAGATGACCCTTGGCCAGCGGATCGAGTCTCACTTTTCAAGAAGTGGATCGATGCTGGTTGCCGCCCATGAATGGCCTCGGAGATTCTCTGCTGCTTTACGGCTGCGTACGGTATCAGCAGACAGCAAACTAGCTCCCTGAAATGTCGCTGAAATCGCACCCTTTATTTTCAATCGCTTACGCGTCCAAGACTCCCTTTCGCGGCGGTGGCGCCAATTCGAATCCCGTCGGCGCTGCCACATAGAATCGGCCAACCTAATGAGCGCGACCTTACGAACGCCAATGCGGACGGCCGATTTTTCAGCTTTCAAACGCATTCGGGTCGCTGGCCAAACAGGCCAAGGCCACGTGAATGCTATAACCCAATCACATGCGCAAGTTCCGCTTCCTCGATACGCTGACCATCGTCTTCGTCGTCGTTCTGGTGATTTCGAATCTGCTTGGGCCGAAGATGTGCCAGGTAGGTCCCTTCAAGCTGAGTGGCGCCGAGCTGCTCTTCCCCATCACCTATATCTTTGGAGACGTCTTCACCGAGGTCTACGGCTATGCCGCATCGCGGCGGGCAATCTGGATGGGGTTTCTGGCGATGGGCCTGCTCTCCGTCTTCGGCGAGATCGCGGTCGCGCTGCCGCCCGCGCCCGACTGGCATAATCAGCAGGCCTTCGCCATCGTCTTCGGGCTGGTGCCGCGCTTCGCCATCGCCAGCCTGGTGGCGTACTGGGCCGGCGAGTTTACCAATTCCTATACGATGGCCAAGCTGAAACTGCTGACCAAGCGGCTCGAAGCTGTGGACGCGCACCATCGGCTCGACCCTGACCGGACAAGCGGTCGACACGACAATCGTGATCATGATTGCCTTCTACGACGCGCCGTGGTCCGCGAAGGCAAACATTATTATGTCGTCGTATCTCGCCAAGGTGGTGTACGAGGTGCTGGCGACACCGCTTACCTATGCCGTGGTGTACTGGCTGAAGAAGTCGGAGAACGTGGACACTTTTGACGAGCACACCTCCTTCAACCCGTTTCGTCTGCGCTCCAATTCTGCGGAGCAGAGCAGCGATGCCTGCTTGCGATAGTCTCAAAGCATGAATGTAAGAGAAGAGCGCATGCGGGCCATCGTCGTGAAGGACCCCGGTGATACCGGCAGGATGCGCATCGCCGAAGTGCCCCGTCCAGCGCCAAGGCCGGGAGAAGTCTTGATCAGGGTTGCCGCCGCCGGTGTAAACCGCGCCGACATCGTGCAGCGTAAGGGCCATTATCCGCCGCCGGCAGGCATCACCGACATTCTGGGCATGGAGGTCAGTGGACATGTCGCTGCCACAGGCACGAATGTCGCCCGCTGGAAGGTAGGCGATGCGGTATGTGCACTGCTGGCCGGCGGGGGCTACGCGGAATACTGCGTTGTGCCCCAGGGCCAGGTGTTGCCGGTTCCGGAGGGCGTTTCGCTGGAAGACGCTGCTTCCCTGCCGGAGGCCGCCTTCACCGTGTGGGCCAACCTCTTCTCCGACACACAGCCGCTGCGAACACGGGAATCGCTGCTGATCCAAGGTGGATCGAGCGGTATCGGCTCATTCGCGATCCAGGCCGCGCGTCATGTAGGCGCGCGCGTGGTGGCAACTGCAGGCTCCGCGGAGAAATGCGCCTACTGCCGCGAGCTCGGCGCGGAAGCGGCATGGAACTACAAGACCGAGAACTGGGTGGCCGCGGCCTGGGCATGGTCAGAGGGCAAAGGCATTCAGGTGATCCTCGACATGATCGGCGGCGACTACTTCGGCAAGCACATCGAGTTGCTCGCGCAGCGCGGACGCCTGATTCACATCGCCACCACAAAGGGCGCCGAGGTGACGCTGGACCTCCGCGAAGTGATGCGCAAGCGGCTGATCATCACTGGCTCTACGCTGCGCGCCCGCAGAGCGGAAGAGAAAAGCCTGCTGCGCGAAGGCGTAGAGGCGAAGCTGTGGCCGGCAATCGCGAGTGGCGCCATCCGTCCCACTGTGCATGAGAAGTTTCCCCTGGCCGATGCAGCGGAGGCCCACAAGCTGATGGAGTCCAGCGCACACCTCGGCAAAATCGTGCTGACGCTCTGAACGGCGATCAGCCCGTCGGCCGGCGTGTACACTTCCCTCGCCCCCGAAAACTCCTTCTGGAGGTGGATGTGATCGCCGCTCGCGCAGCCTCTCTCTGTCTGTTCGCCAGTATTGTTGTCGCTATCCACGGGCAGACCGCGGGCCCGAACTCGCGCACACCCACTGCTCCGAAGAGCGTGACCGCCCCGCAGGGATCGGCAAGCGCTCCGGTTGACATTCCCGATCTGCTGAGCACGGTACGGCTAGGCGAGGCGGCATGGTCGCCGGACGGCAAGCAGATCCTTTATTCCGGCAACGCATCCGGACGCATCAACCTCTGGCTCATGAACGCTGATGGAACAGGGGCGCACCAGCTTCTGCACTCCGATGACGCGCAATCGGGAGCCGTCTGGTCGAACGACGGCCAGAACATCGTCTACCAGCAGGACCGCGGCGGCGATGAGATTTACGATCTTTACACCGTATCTGCCGCCGGCGGCACACCGCAAAACCTGACGCAGACAGACCAGATCACTGAAACCAATCCGCATTTTTCTCCTGATGGGAAAATGCTTGCATTTCAGCAAAAGGAAAAGACAGCGCCCTCGATCAACCTTGCGCTGATGGACTGGACCACCCATCAGGTGCGGCTCCTCACGCACGAGAAAGACGCGAAGCGGTCCTGGACCTTTGTGACGTGGAGCCCTGATGGAAAAACGCTGTACGCGAACCGCGGCGACCTGCACGAAGACATGAGCGCATGGAGTTTGGATGTAGCAACCGGCGCTGCCCGCGAGCTTACGCCGCATCGAGGCAATCTGCTCATCGGGGCATCGAGCGTATCTCCTGACGGGAAGACGCTACTTATCGGTTCCAACGAGAAGGACGGCTATGGAAATATCGCGTTGCTGGATCTCGCCACGCTGCAGAAGAAATGGATTACCGATACGCAATGGGACGCGGACCCCGGCAGCTTTTCACCTGCGGGCGATCTGTTCACGTGGTCGCTGAATGCGGACGGGCGCACCTCGATTCACTTCACAGACGCGAAGACCTATAAGGAAATATCGCGCCCGATTCCAGAAGGACTCAACTTCGAGAACGGAAATCCCGACGCCGTTCACAGCGGACGGACGCCTGCTCTTCGTTCACGAGGACTCAACGCACGCGCCGAACTTCTACGTGCTCTCCGCAACCGGGAGCGCCGATGCAGATCACGCATGTCGAGAGCCCGGGGCTGCGCAACGCGGTGCTGCCGCCGACGCAACTGGTGCACTACGCGAGCTTCGACGGAAAAATCATCTCCGCATTTCTCGCCATGCCATTCAATCTCAAGCGCGATGGAAGGAATCCGCTGATCGTGCTGCCCCACGGCGGCCCCACCGGCCAGGTTGTAGACAGCTTTTCGCCACGCATCATCGCGCTGGTCTCCCGCGGATACACCGTAATTGCGCCCAACGTTCGCGGCTCGACCGGCTATGGCGTCGCGTTTGAGCGCGCCAACTATCAGGACCTGGGCGGCGGCGATCTTCAGGATGAGATCTACGGCGTGAAGTTCATGGAAGCCACCGGCTATCATCGATCCAAAGAAGGTTGGCATCACCGGCGGCTCCTACGGCGGCTTCATGACCCTGATGGCCATCGGCAAGGCGCCCGATCTGTGGGCGGCGGCCGTCGAGGAGTACGGCATCATCGACTGGTACACCATGCTGCAGCATTCCGATCCGCTGCTGCAGGAGTATGAAAAATCGCTGCTCGGCGATCCGGTGAAGGACCGTGCGAAATACGAGGCAGCATCGCCCATCCAGTTCCTGAGCAAGGAGCGCGCGCCGCTGCTTGTCCTGCAGGGAGAGCGCGATATCCGCGTACCGCGAGAGGAAGCAGCGCAGGTTGTCGATATTCTGAAGAAGCAAGGCCGCACCGTGGATGTTGTTTACTATCCGCAGGAGGGCCACGGCTTCATGAAGCGCGAGGACCAGATCGACGAGATCACGCGCATGGTGGGCTGGTTTGATAAGTATCTGAAGGGCGCGCATTAGCTATGAACACGGGACACAGGATGGTCGGAAGCATTGCCGGCGCTCGCTGAACGCGTGCCGCGCCGGCGGTGGCGTATTGCCTGGCTTCTGGCCCTCGGCGTGCTGGTCAACTACTTTGACCGCGTCAACCTCTCCGTTTCGCACGGCGCGCTGTATACCGCCTTCGGCATCTCGGATGTAGCGTTCGGCTATCTCTCTGCCGCCTACAACTGGAGTTACGCGCTCTGCCAGTTACCGGTCGGCGTGGTACTGGACCGCTTCGGTGTGCGTCGAGTGCAGCGCGCCGGTATCTTCATCTGGAGCATGGCGTCGTTCGCCGCATCCATCACGCCCACGCTGCCCGGGTTTTTCGCGGCACGCCTGCTGCTGGGCGTGGGCGAAGCGCCCACTTTCCCCGCAAATGCAAAGGCGATCGGAGCCTGGTTCCCGGCACGAGAACGCACCTTCTCGACATCGTTGAACGATGCGGCGGCTAAGCTGGCGTCGGCCATTGGAGTGCCCTTGCTGGGCCTGCTTCTGCTGCGCGTTGGCTGGCGGTGGAGCTTCGCGGCTACCGGCGTCATCAGTCTGCTCTATCTGCTCGTGTTCCGGGCCGTATACCGCGAGCCCGAAGAAGATCCCGAGCTAAGCGACGCCGAGCGGCAACTGATTGAGGAGAGAGCGAAAAATGAGGCACCTGCGGCCGAAGGCCCTGCACTCTCGCTGGGTGCGCTGCTGCGGCAGCCCAAAATCATCGGCCTTTCGCTGGGCTTCGGCTCGTACAACTATGTCTTCTACCTCCTGCTGACCTGGCTGCCGACGTATCTTTCAGAGGCGCTGCACATCGATCTGATGCACTCATTTCTTTACACCGGTGTGCCGTGGCTCTTCGCCACTGTAACGGATTTATTTCTGGGCGGAATGCTGGTGGATGCGCTTGTCTCGCGCGGATGGAATGCTTCTCTGGTGCGCCGGGTTGTGCTGGTGACGGGTACGGCATGTGGACTGGGCATTCTCGGCGCAGCCCATGCGCACAGCGCCGCGCAGGCGCTCACCTGGATCGGTATATCGATCGGCGGGCTCTCTGCTGCTGCCCCCGTCGGCTGGTCCGTTCCCGCTCTGATCACGCCTCGCGCCAGCGTCGGCAAGGTAGGCGGCATCGTGAACTTCGTCTGCCAGGTTTCGGGCATCACGGCACAGATACTTACCGGCTACATCGTCAGGGCAACGCATTCCTATGCGCTGGCCTTTGGCATTTCAGCAGCGTACCTGCTGCTCGGCATCGCGGGGTACGTATTCCTGCTGGGAAGCATTGAGCCAATGAAGATGAAGACAGCTCACTTCCCTGCCGCGTAATGCTTCTCGCTGCCGGTGCGCCCATTGCGCACCGTAAAGCTGCCGTCCCGGCCCGCAGTCACTTCGATGTCATGGCCCGCATCGGGGCCATCGAGATTCGCGATGTACTCGCCTGACGTGTTGTGCGTCGCACCGCCCTCATCCGAATAATGTAACTGCCACAGCGCTTCAATTCCTGGAGCGTGACGCACCGTATCGAGAACCGGGATCGAGCCACCTTTTTTCTCTCCATTGTCCATGATCGCCACCGTTGGATGGATGGCATCGACCAGCGCGGGGCTCGAGCTATGGAACCACCCGTGGTGCGAAACGACAAGAAGATCCACTTTGCCGAGACGATTGTCTGGGCACATCAGCAGGCGCTCCTTGTCCCAGGTCAGGTCGCCCAGATCGAGAATCTTCATGTCGCCGAAACGGATCAGCACGCCTAGCGAATACGCATTCTCCGTCTGGTCGGCAGGCCGCACTTCGGTCTGCTTGCAGTAAGGATTCGGTTCGCCGGCGCCGGCCAGCGGCTTCTGGATCAGCTTGCCGTCGGAGCTGATGACCGTCACATCGAGTCCTTCAATCGGCAGATGATCGCCGGGCTTTGCCACAATCTCTTTCGCCTTCGTCGTTGCCAATACTTTCTGGAAGGCAGCGTAGCCCTCTTCGGTCGCGCCATGGTCAAGCTCGCGGTTCGGTCCGTGGACAAAGAATCTGCCCACGGGTATGCGCTGTACCAGCTGCGGCACGCCGCCCACGTGATCTTCGTGAAAATGAGTAATGAGAACAGAATCGATGCGGCTTAATCCGGCGCTCTTTGCTGCCCCTGCAATGCGGTCCGCATCGCGGAAGTTGTTGTCCGGCCAGCCGGTGTCGATCAGCAGCGACTTCCCTGCCGGTGTCACGAACAGCGTCGATTGTCCGCCCTCGACATCAATGAAGTAGATGCGCAACTTGCCGTTAGCGGCGTTTTGCGCCTGCAGCGAAAACGCCAGTGCGACTGTAACAAACATTGCCGCAAGAGTACGAAAGACGAAGCATCATGGTGTGCCCCTTTTGCCGGGTTGGGAAACAGTGGCGCGCATCGCGCCGGTGGAGATGCCGCCATCCACCAGCAGCGTCTGGCCGGTAACGTAGCGGCTGGACTCCGATGCGAGAAAAACGACGGCGCCATCAAGGTCGTGGATGTCGCCCGGGCGCTTCACCGGAATGCGATCGACAAGATACTCGACCCACTCCTTATTGTCATAAAGCACTTGGTTCTGCGCAGTGCGGAACCAGCCGGGCGCAAGGCAGTTGACGGTGATGCCGTGCGGCCCCCAGTCATCGGCCAGGCTCATGGTGAGCTGGCGCACGCCGCCGCGGCTCGCGCCGTAGGGTGCAAGGCCCGCATAGCCGAAAACACTAGTGACCGAGCCGATATTGATGATGCGCCCATAGCCATGCCGCACCATGCCGCGCGCGATGGCCTGCGCAACAAAGAATGTGCCGCGAAGATTCGTATCAAGCACCAGGTTCCAGTCGTCCCATGTGACATCCAGCGCCGGCTTGCGGACATTGCAGCCGGCGTTGTTCACCAGGATGTGTACTTGCGGAAAAGCCGCCTCGACATGCTCCGCCATGCTGCTCGATGCTGGCGCGATCGCGCACGTCGAGCGCGATGGGATGCGCGCGGCGGCCAAGCGATTCGATCTCCGCGACAAAGGATGTCAGGTCGTCCGCTTTGCGGCTGGTAAGGATCAGGTCCGCGCCGGCGCGCGCCAGCGCGCGGGCAAAGTGCTGACCCAGGCCGCGGCTGGCTCCGGTGACAAGCGCGACCTGACCGGAGAGATCGAACGAGTCCCAGCATCGCCACTCATGCGGACGCGCCTTCCTGCGACTCAACACCCCGTGGATCGAGCACCACCTTCATCAGGTTCGGCTCGCGCGCGTAGAGACGTGCGAACCACGACGGGCCTTCCTCAAGGGGCGCGACTGCGGTGATAAGCGGCGCAACCTTGATCTTGCCGTCCGCGATCCATTCCATCGCCTGCGGATATTCGCCGGCCGAAGCGCAGGAGCCCTGCAGTCGTATCTGCCGCGTGACCACCTTCTGCAACGGAATCGTAGACCTCCGGCGAAATGTTTCCCACCAGCGCCACCGTGCCCCCTTTGCGTGTGCAGTCGATCGCCGCCGCGACCGTCTCCGGACGTCCGACAGCTTCGAGCGCCACATCGACGCCACGGGTCAATGTCAGTTGTTCGATGCGTGCAGGCAGCGATTCACGAGAGCTGTCGATAATGGCGTCCGCGCCCAGCGACCGCGCCATCTCGAGCCGGCTCGCGTCGACGTCGGTGACAAAGACTCGCGAGCAGCCGCTGGCTTTTGCTGCCTGCAGGATAAGCAGGCCGATCATGCCGGCGCCGATAACCAGCGCCGTCTCGCCGCCTTTCACTATCCGCAACTCGCACCGCATGGATGGCCACCGAAACCGCCTCGAGCATCGCCGCGTCCGAGAAAGAAAGACCATCCGGCAGGCGATACAGAATACGTTCCGGAACGGTTACATATTCCGCAAAGGCGCCGGCGCGGCGGTAGTCGCCGCAGGAGACGCCCACCACCTGCCGCCGATCGCACAGATTCACTTCCCCGCGCCGGCAGAACTCGCATTCGCCGCAGTAGACGGTCGAATCGAAGGTGACGCGGTCGCCCACCCGGTAACCGGTAACTCCTTCCCCAACCGCCGCAACGATCCCCGCAGCCTCATGCCCCATCACGATGGGCGGAATGCGCCGCCCGGAACTGCCATCGTATCCATGGACATCGCTGCCGCAGATACCGCAGGCCGCCACGCGGACAAGAACCTCGCCTGCACCGGGGACGGGCACCGGCAGGTCGGCAACCGCAAGATGTTTGTATTCGGAAAGCAGGAGCGCCTTCATGCGGTTTCAGGTTACAGCAGCAGAAAGCCCTCGGCCAAAGCCGAGGGCTCGATGAGGCCTAGATCGGCCTGGAATTTACACGCTGAATGATGATCCGCAGCCGCAGGTGCTCTTCACGTTCGGGTTCTCGAACTTAAAGCCCGCCGCTTCCAGGGTCTCGACATAATCCACCACGCAGCCATTCAGATACATCAGCGAGGTCGCGTCGACGAAAACTTTCAGATCGTCGAATCGGAAGACTTTATCCATCATTCCGGCCTGGTTCTCAAAGGACATCGAGTACTGGAAACCGGAGCATCCGCCGCCTACCACGCCGATGCGTAGACCAGCCGGAAGCGGATCCTGCGTCGCCATGATCTCCCGCACTTTCGCGATCGCGCCATCGGTCAGAATGACGGCCTGACTTGGGCGGCGGTGTGGACTGTTCGGTCAAAGGCTGGGCGATGGTTGCCATGGTCTGCTTTCTCCCCCTTGGAGATGTCTACTTCCATTTTAAGGCGCAAGCGGATCCCGGACAAGTTTTATCCGAATTGCCCTTATCCACAAAGATGCGGGAAACGCTGGATACGTCGCAGGATGCTGGGCAGATTCCGTTACCAATCAGCAAACCCCTATCGGGCGGTGATTTTATCCGCGATCCGGTCGTATTGATCCTGGGTCAGCAGCCCGCGCCGAACCAGCGAGTGGGCGCTCCGATACGGCCGTCCCTGCACGATGTCGTGGGCCTTGGTAATGCTGATTCCCGGCAGCAGCGCGAGACGCGCCGTGGAGGCGCTGTTGATGTCCACTTTGTCCCCGGTATCGTCCGCCTTGCCGTTCTTGACGCCATCTCTGATGCCCTGGGCAGCGGCATTCACGCCTTCCACGGCATTCGCCGCGGCCACTTTGGCGTTCGCGGCAAGCTGCTTCGCACCCTGACGCGCATCCCGCGTGGCTTGTTCCGATTTCTGGCGAATCTCCTGGTCGTTCGGTCTGCCGTTTGTACAGCCTAAAAGCGCAAAAGCCAGCGTGCCGAATACACACACCGCCGCAATATCAGAAGCAGCCGACGCGTCCAGGACGCAGATACCGTTTTCATTCGCAAAATCCCCCAGCATGGGATGAGCCCGGAGCCGTCTTGGCTGGCCCGCATCGCGTAGAAACGCGGGCATTGAACTATCTGATTAATAACCGCGCCGAAAAGTGGTTACTCGCATTACTAGAAGTGCAGGAAGCCTCGAAATATGTTGTCAATGCCCCCGCAAAGGGACTACTTTCACTCCAGAACGGCCCCTCTTTCCCCCAGAGAACGGCTATATATATGGCTCGCAGCATCTGGCACCGGCACTGGGACCGCTCGCGGTTGAACCGAGGTGCTGTATGCACTATCTGACCATCGTTTTCATTGTCTGGGCAGTCGCGGCCACCGTTCTTCTGGCGCTGCTCGCGTATCGCTCCACCCTGACCCGTTACGAAGAGGATTGCCTCTTCCTGGACGACTGCAACGGCCATCAGCAAAGGAACAGCAGACCATCCTGGCCCGAGTGCGGAAGGTGCAGCCTGCCGTACGCTTGATGACAGTAACTACCTGCATCATGTCCGCGGCTCTGGTCGGTACCTTCATCTACCAGCTTGTCCAGCAACTGAACACGCCGGCAAGCTGACCGGAAAGGTCCCGGCGTTGCGCTGCCTGAAGCAGAAACGCTTTAGCCGGGGCCTTCCTGATCGCTATCGTTTGACTGCGTGCCGTTGATCGTGGCCACGGTGCTGATGGTTCCTTTTGCGCTCACGTCTACGACCGCGGTTTTGCTGAGGTGCAGGAACGAGCCGCGCGGATTCTTCATTCCCCACTCCACATACGGAACAGTAAACCGCGTGGTGGCGCTAAGCGTCTTGCCCACACGCACCAGATGCACCTTCATCTGTATGGGATGATCGGCGCCGTGAATGTTCAGCATTCCTTCTGCAATCACGTCGGATGAGCCATCCTTCTGCGGCACTTGTCCGCGCAGATGCTCCGCGTGGAAGAAGATGGAAGGATAGCGGCCAGTTTCCAGCACCTCCTCCTGCATCTGCTTATCGCGGGCTGCGTTTCCTGTATGACCGGTCGTGGCATCCACCAGCAACTCTCCCTGCGCCAGCGTGGAATCGGGATCGATGGCGACGGCGCCGCCCTTGAACTGGAAGGTACCGCGCACGTCGCGCATCAGGCTGCCCACGCGGAAGTGAATCTGCGTCGACTGCGGATCGAAATGGATCTCGATGTTGCGCGCGGGAACGGCGGCGGATGGCTTGGTATGCGAGGACGTCGTCTGTTGTGCGGCCGAAAGCGGAGATGCGGCCAACAGAACAACGACTAGAACCGGGCACAACGAGCTGACATGGAGCGTCATGCGGACACGTCCTTTCTGCAAGCACGAGTGTAACGAACGGATGGGAAACAAGATGCGCGAGACTGAATCCAGGTTGGAGGTAAGCTACTCGGCCATCGCAAGCTGATGCCGGACATCGGCGCCCCGCACCCAGAAGATGACGTCGGTGGCGATGTTGGTCGCGTGGTCGGCGATGCGCTCCAGGTTGCGCGCGGTAATGACCGCGTTCAGAGCCTGCAGACTGGCGGCCGGCGACTGCTGCATCACCCGGATCAGGTCCTTGTGAGCGGCGCGGTTCATGTGGTCGATATCGTCGTCCATCTCGCGAACGGACTCCGCCAGTGGCGCGTCGGCCTCGATCAGCGACTGGACCGCACGCCGGATCATATCCGTCGCATGGACGCCCATGGCGGAGATATCTACGGGCAGATCGGCCGCGGGAACGCGAAGCATGTCCTCTGCTCGGCGGGCAATGCTCATCGACTGGTCGCCGATCCGCTCCAGGTCCGCGTTGATCTTGATCACGGCCAGGATGAATCGCAGGTCGATGGCCATGGGCTGCTCTTTCGCGAGCAGTTCGTACGCCATCTCGTCCACGTCGCGCTGCGCCATATTGATGGCCGCCTCGTTCTCGCGGACGTAGGTGACCAGCCGCTCATCGCGGTCGAGATAGGCATCGACGGCGTACTCAACAGCCTGCTGTGAGAGCGCGGCCATGGCCAGCAGCTTGTCCTTGAGCTGCTCAAGCTGGCGATGGAAATGGGTGCGGGGCAACGAAACTCCTTAACGCATTGTGCATGAATGCGCCATAAAGTCGCATGAATATCTGTGCATCTTTTGGGGCATGCAGCCCGGGCCGCTTGCCTGGGATCCGACTTGGCTGGCTTCAGCCCAGCCGGGCGCGCGCTTCGCGAGTGGCTTCGTAGATCTGGTCGAAGGACTCGACTGCGTAGAGAACCTTCTGCATCTCCGAGATGTTGAACTCGCGATTCAGCACTTCATCGAGGTTGAAGTCGCGAATCTCCGGGCCGCCGGAGAGCACGTAGTTCGACTCGCCGTGGGAGGAGATCAGTCCCGAGCCGTAGAGCCTGATTCTGCCGTTCTGGCGGATCACGCCGAACTCCACCGTGAACCAGAAGAGGCGGCCCATGCGGTCAATGTCCTCCTGGCGGGTGAGGCCCGCGCATACCTGGCCATAGCTCTGCAGGAAGTTGGCGAAGACCGGATGCGCGTGCATCGGCACATGGCCGAAGACGTCATGGAAGATGTCCGGCTCCGGGGTGTATTCGAGCGACTCGGCGCTGCGGATGGTCACTGTGGTTGGAAAGCGCCGCGCGGCCAGCATCTCGAAAAACGCGGCGGCCGGGAGATACCCGGAGACCGGAGTGGAGTTCCAGCCGGTGCGCGGCGAGAGCAGCTTGTTCACCTCGGCGAGGTTGGGGATGTGGTCCTGCTTCAGGCCGATGTTGTGGAAGCCGTCGATGTACTCCTGGCAGGCATGCTCCTCAAGCTGCGGCATGCGGCGGCTGACCAGCTCCGTCCAGACGGCGTGCTGCTCCGGGGTATACGCGTTCCAGTCCTGCTGGATGAGGTAAGGGGCAGCAAGCGGAAGGCTGGGAGCAGAAGTGGTGGCGGCCATGGTCAAGTTCCCTTTCTTGCCTAAGAATAGAACGACTCGCGGGTGCTGCGCAGCGGGCAAGCCTGTCTGGGCAAACCCGTCTTGGCAAGCAGGAGCATTGCAGTCTCAATCTACCCGCGTCAGCAGGGCCCTGGAAGGCGGGTGTTCCGGCTACATCACATCTATCCTTCACCCCCTCCCCCTCCCGCTACGGGAGAGCGGCTTGGAAGTCCTTGTGCGAGAGCGGGTTAGAGGGCCTTCCGATAGCCAAATTCCTCTATCGAAAGGACTTACCGCTAAATTCGTCCAGCTAAAGAACTTAGGAGCACCAAACTCCGTGGTTTCTACCTTCGGCCATGGCAATCAGACTTCGCGGAGATGGAAAACGCCCGCGACGGTCGCGGGCGTTTGTCTTTCTCTATTTCCAGAATAATGCTGGACTTGGATTTAAGTGCTTTGTTTTCATTGTTTTTGGAGCATATAATCAGGCAGATGTAGCAGGTTCTGTAGCAGGCATTCCGCAAGAATCACGGTGTCCTCCACGCCGATCAAGGGGGCGAACGATGAGCGTCTACAAGCGCGGGGGCATGTGGTGGTACCACTTCACCTATGCAGGACGGAACATCGAGGAAAGCGCAAAAACCGGCTCAAAGACATTAGCCCGAGATGCGGAGCGGAAGCGCCGCCGCGAACTTGAAGAGGGTTTCAATGGTCTGGGCGATCCCCGGAAGGAGCGTGTCCGCACAGTTGCCGCGATGGCTGACGAGTACCTGAAGGACTATAAGGCGAAGCACGAGGCTTGCAACTTCGTCGAGTACGCGGTCAAACCGGTGGTGCGATTGCTCGGCGAAAAGATGCTCATCCAGATCGATGAGCGGGCTGTGCAGGAGTACCAGCGGACGCGTCTTTCGGAAAGAGCATCTCCGGTCACCATCAACGGGGAAGTTGGCCTGCTGACCCGAGTGATGAAAAAGGAGGGCGCGATGCTGCGCGCGGTGTTGCGCCGGGAGAACCGGATGCTGAGGGTCACGCAGAAGCCGCCGGGGAAAGCCTTCAGCATCGAGGAGAAGGATCGCTTGATGGCTGCCGCTGGGGAATCGCGCTCTCCGCTACTTCTTCCGGCCTTAACGCTGGCGCTGAACGCGGGAATGCGCGACGGCGAAATCAGGCGCACCCGGTGGTCACAGATTGACTTCGTCAAAGGGATTCTGACGGTCGGCAAGGCCAAGTCATCCGCCGGTCAGGGAAGAACGATTCCACTAAACAGCGAAATCCGCGAAGCGCTGATACAGCATGCGAAGTGGTATGTGGGGAAGTTCGGCGAACTGAAACCCGAGTGGTACGTCTTCCCGTCCGGGCACCGTGGCCACATGGACCCGACGCGGCCCATCTCCTCGTTGCGCGGGCCGTGGACGGCGATTCGCACGAAGACGGGAATCCGTGGCCGCTGGCATGACACACGGCACACGCTCATCACCGAATTGGCAGAGAGCGGCGCGAGCAATGAAACCATCAAGGCCATTGCTGGTCATGTCTCGACGCGCATGCTGGAGCGTTACAGCCACATTCGAACCGAGGCCAAGCGGAGTGCGCTCGAAGAGGTACTCAAGCGGCGGCAAGAGGCACGCGACCTAAAGGCAGCCGAGAAGCAAGCCGAGCCACAGCAGGACGCTACCTGCAGGGTGAACTAGCATGGCGTCTCCGTGCTACTGATTCGTAGCGGAAACTGAACGATCTGGCCGGAACTGCCATTCTGTTCCCTACTTCGCCCATTTTTTGGGGGGGTGCGACCGAAACTAGATGTGCCACAATGTCCCTGAAATGCGCTCCTTTTCACATGGAGGGGCACAAAAATGGGCACAATGAACGAAGATACCCCACAAGGCCAAGTTAGCTCCGGAAACTCACCAAAACCCCAAAGCAGCGGCGACATTGTTGGCGGGCCGGCCCTACCGCAAAACAGTGGCGCACCCGCCACCCGCAATCACCAATCCCAGCCCCACCCGAAATGGTGGCAGCGCATTGATTGGTCGCAAGCGGTTCTGGATTTGCTCCTACTCATCGTCGGAATAAAATTGGCGTTCATCTATTCCGGCCAACTCACAGCGATGCGCGACTCCAATGAGATTAATCGCGAATCTCTCACTTCTGTTCAACGAGCATTTGTTTCGTTCCAGCATTTTGAATATTTCCGGCTTCAGGACCCAGATCATTCCAACGTGCATAACTGGGAAATTTTGGCGGACTTCGATAACAATGGGGCTACGAATGCGACCAACGTAACCGGCATACTTGAAGTGCAAGAATTGCCTGCAGAGCCGAGCGAGCCGCAGTTCATCGGCCCATATACTCATTT
Organism: uncultured Acidobacteriaceae bacterium; assembly: GCA_963758545.1. Lineage (GTDB taxonomy): Bacteria > Acidobacteriota > Terriglobia > Terriglobales > Acidobacteriaceae > KBS-83. Next base: position 273,018 of record CAVWVY010000006.1, read on the forward strand.
TCCGGCTTTTTCGATACCCCCTAAGGCGACGCGAGCCGTAAACTTTGGCCGCCCAATCCCTGAGCCGTTAATCTTCGGAATTGACCTCGGACCAGTCCTTACACCGAAAATCACAACTCAAACTCATTTCAACCGAAATCTTTTTGTTTGGAGTTGGCTCTATTACAGAGACGTGTTCCCAAAGACGAAACCGCACGTAACGGAATTCTGCGACGGACTCACCGCAATCAGTCTCATCGGGGAAAATTACAACCCTTCTGAGCAATCCCTTAAAAGCGGGCCAATTCAACTTTCGCTATGCCGGCTGCCGGGAACACAATTGTGACGACCAGCAATGCAAAGACTACGAATCCATAGTGCAAATGGCCGAGCGACCGTAGCGGCTGTGCTGTATGGAGTCTCACTTTGATTCTCCAGCCGCTCGACATTGCTCCGCAAGCCTCCCGTCTTCGATCTGACCACGCGCAATTCGTGCTGCCGACCGCGTCAGTGAAGCAACGGCAGCAAGCTCTTGCGGCCAGGCACGAGCGTGATCTGCACGGTGCCTTGGCCCCATCGGCGGATGCAGTTGTCGAAATCGGCGAGCTGTGCCGGTGTCGCCCCGAGATATGCGAGCAACCGACGTAACGTCTCGACGCTCTGTACGCGGATGTGTGGGCCGAGCATGGTGCGGTGATCCAGATGCATGGCCTGCACGGTGTAGGCGCCGCCGGGAACAAAGTTGAGGCAGATCGCGCGCGGTGCCAGCAATTCCTGCGGGACAGAACGCACCCGGCTCTGCGGGTTCTGATGGTCACATGCTTGGCAAACCAGACGATCGCCAAGGTAGCGAAAATGGGCTGCCGCTGTGAGCGCGCCACAAGTTTCGCAGTCCAAGGCAGGCTGCACTGCAGCAACGCTCACGCACCTGCCGTTCCCGTTCCTCTCTGCGCGGCATCGACCCCATACGCGCAGCTTAACGCCGGGTGGCGGCGTGGAAAACCGACCACAAAGGATGGGGCCGATTGCACTCAAGTTGGGCGGAACGGCGGGATACACTCGCCGGAATCACCCGCCGGTGGCATCATCATTACCGGTGGTGCTCTATGGAACCGAAACGAGCCGCATCGATCTACCCCGCCGTCGAGGAAATTAACGCGCTACCTGACAAGTTCCGGCAGTATATCCACGATCTTGAGACCCGATGCGATAAGAGTGGAGACGTGCAGGCGATTGCCAAATTGCGTGAGGATCGAGATGCATTGCAGCGACGGGTCGAGGAGTTGGAGGCCCGCATTGCTTTGCAGGAAAGAGAATATCTCGTCGCACCGATCGAAACGGATTGAACGAGGAATTAGTTTCACGCACCCTGAAGCTCGCGACGCGACGATACCATGACCTTTGCGTGCAATAGGGGCTTTATGCTGCGGCGGCCTTGCTTGCGACGGGGAACTACAGTAGCGCATGCCAACCGCATGGCAGCAATGGAAATTGACGGTCTACTTATCTCCACAGGCAGGGTCATGCAAAGCTGTGCGGATTGTGGGCTGGGGAAGGGATAAGGCTTCAGCAAACATAACGGCTAGCAGATGCACGCGCAGGCTGTGAATTTTGTCAGCGTTACTTGGCTGAGATTTGCTAATCTCATCCGCTAATGCTCTCATGCAATCAATCGTTGTTTTGTCTTGAAATACCGTTGCACCAAGTGCGAGCAAAGTGGTTTGCTTTAGTGCGGCTGACGCACAGATTGCTTGCTGTTCAGGAGTAAACTGCGTTTCATCCGTCCAATCACGTTGTCCCCAAATTGCAGCATTGTCAGCCAGGTTTGCAAAACCTTCTGCAACTGCAAGCTGTTGTTCGTGACGTTTCTGGACTCGCCAGATGCGATAACCAAAAAAACTGTTAAATACTGTCGTGAGCAATGCAACTACGACGGAACACAGTAGCGAGACACCAACTGTAGACCAGTTCATATTGCTCCTGCGCCTCCAACGGCGCTATGTCTGATGACTACTTGTTTTGTTCCGCACTGTGTTGCCCGACCGCAATAGCTAACGCAGGTCAAAACCTCCAAATGTAGCGTGCTGCCAACCAGAGGTTGTGAAGTATGTCAATCACGGCAGCGACACCGGCAGCATAGACTGCTCTTTTGCCCCATTTCAATTCCGGGCTTCTTGTGAGTTGCTCGTAAATTGAAAGAACGTTCTTAAACTCTGCAATGGTGAATACAGATTCTTCCGATATTGTGGGCGTGAATCTGCCGCTGCGCGGCTTAGCGGACATATTGCAACACCCCTTACGGTGAAGCGACCGTTGCCGACCTCTTGTTTCATGCATTCATAGCGAACAACTGACCCGCCAATAAGATGCCTCTCGCGGTTCTTGAACAAGAGGATGTAGCCGGCAACTTCATCCTTGGAAAATTCAGTGGCAAAAGTGGGTTCAGGAAGCAACGTTAAGAATTGGCTCACCCTGCCTTCGTCTGGCAGTGACAAGCTGATTTGCGGCATCACGACAAAATACAATACGTTGGTTTGTTCGCTCATTGCAGGATTGTAATCCTGCAATATGCAACTGCAAGGTGAGTGAAACACCCTTCGTGCAAGACGGTCCTCCTCTACCGCCGAAGTTCCCCGGCCTGCGTAGCCAGCGTCTGCAACTCCTGCAGGAACGCTTTGCTCATGCCCTCATCCGCCGGATCGTCATCGTCATCGTTGGCCTCAAGGAGCGCCGGGTCGTCTGCCGGTGTGCCGTCATCGTCGCTCAGCTCGTCGTCGTCGCTCAGAATGGCCTTGAGGTGCACGCGGATCGCCTTCTGGTGGCGACTGATGGCCTTCAGGTGCATCTGCACCTCGTCATCGGAGACGCTCAGGCTCTTGACGCTGGAGATTTGCGCGGACTCGTTCATGGGGAAGGTGACGACGGAGAACTCCCACAGCCGCAGTTCCTTCAGTAGCCGGACATCGCCCTCCATCGCGCTTTGGAGAGTCTCGAAGCCAATCGATAGACCGCGAATGACGCCAGCCTTCAGGAACAGGTATGCCTTCTGCGCAGTCGGATCTTGCAGTAACAGCTTCCCCTGAACCAGCAATCCCTCACGGCTATCTGTGACCTGCGCGGTGCCGATTGGGTTCGATGGATCGTGTTGCCACAAGAGCGGGTATTGCTTCCCGGTTGCGAGCGTCCGATCGAATGCGCCCGGCATGATCTGGTCGCCGCCGAGGTCCGTGTTGTTGTAGACGACACCCAGACCGGTGAAGCTGCCGGTGTCGTCAACGGACTTGATCTTGAGTGTGAACCGTTTGCGCTCCAAGTTCCCTCCAGTGTTGAAATCCGAAAACTTTTCGTATTTGGAAACCGTGAGGCGTCGCAGACAGGGTTGTGTACGGCGACGCCCCATTTACACCTCCACGCCGTTACGGGCTGGTGGTGAAGATACTGGTCACGAAGCTGTTGGGACGCTTCGTGATCAGCGCTAATCGCTTCTCCGCGCGAATTGCAATGAAGTTGCGCAACGAAGTAGTCACTATGTTCCGTTGAGATTTCGACTTGCATCTCTATGCGGTCGCGAATCTCGGCAGCCACGGAGACGCAGAGCTGACGAGGAAGGTGCCCTGTGCAATCGATGTGGTGGGGACAACATCGAGGCCGAAGATTCGCGGAGTTGTGAGGGAAGACGGTTCGCTCAGAAGATAACGACGGAACGAATCCTTGGTGAGTGCCAGCGCTCACCAGTCGTTGACATTCAGAATGACGAACGTGGGGTCGATTTCCATCGACGCATTGATCTGCTGAATAGCGCAGCCGATAACGTCGATTCTGGTCCAACTCTTTGCCGCTGACGGTAGCAGAGCAGCGTTAAACGCCTGCGCCTGCGGCAGAAGTCCGTGCAGATTTTCGCCTGTGTTGTCGCCTGCGAGAAGCTGAAGCTCCTCTTCCTTGTCCACGTAATACGGCAAGGTGGATTGGATGAAGCCCATCAGCTCGGTGAAGTCATCGAGCACCTGCCGGGTGGCGGAATCCATGTGGCGATGAGCCTCACTTTCTCAGACAGCGACGAGAAAGTGATGGAGTTCTCCGGCTTGACGCTGGCTTCCGGCACCGGCGATGCGATGGCCGGTGCACCCGTGACCTTCACGAAATCCACCACCTGCATGGTCGTCGGCCTCGCCGACAAGACGTTCCTGACTTTCAGCACCTGCCGGGCTTCCGGCGTGATCCCCGGAATGCGGTCGATCTGGAGGACGCCTGTCGTTGCCGCGCCTACCGGGTTCAGAGCGTCACCGCCAGCAGAGCCGGATGTAATGACGCTGATGATGCTCTTTCTGCTCATCAGCTCGCGATATTCGGGTCCTTTGAGGTGAATCGTCGCCTTGCCGGAACGATCCTTGAGAAGCCGCTGGATGCTTTCATTCTCGTGGATCGTATTGAATAGCGAAGAAGTTCCGAACGAGGGATCGCCGTACATCTTGGTGGCGAGCCGGGTGTCAATCGCGTCAACTTGCGTTTGCAGTGCTTGGAGTTTGGAGGCTGGCGCTGCGCCAGCAATGCCCGCGCGCAAGGCGTCGAGCGCGGTTTTCAATTCTGGATCGATGACACCCTTATTGGGCATGGGCATAACAAGGCACTGCTAGCGTTACCAAATGGGATTTTTGGATTGTGCTTCGAGTAGCCAGGAGGCAGGCTCGGAACAGGCGCTGCTGCGACGAATCTCTCGAACGAGTGCGCAGGATGCGCGGGCCGCGGGAGCTTCGGAACGCCTGCGCTCATTCTGCATCGGGCCGCGCGTACACGGAAGAACGACTTCAGTTGACAAGTGGGTCTTCCTTCGGACGCGGCGGCAGTCCAGCGATTTTCGTCAGTAGCTTGTGATGGTGATCGACCAAAGCAGTCAGCGCACGTATGCGTGGGTCTATCGCCTGCACGAGCTGCGCGGTAGCTACCTGTAGCTCTCGCAGGCTCACAAGTTCGCGCGCCAAGACTGAGACCGCTTCGCGGAACCTCCGGTGTCTCAAGTTTCGGTGTTTCGTTTTCTATGCTGTCTTCTCCTTTCAAAGATCGCCGCACAACAACTGTTCCAGCGGTCGATGCCGCCATCTGCCATTAGGGTCTGCACGCGGGTGCGCGATGCCGGACTCATGCCAAACTCCGCATCGGAGGTACAGCAGCCTATCTGGGAAGTCGAGCGCATTCCAGCAGCGGCGATCGCTATGCATCCGCTCGGCGTCTTCATAAGCAGCGGCGACGCTGAGCTTTGGTGGCCTTCAACATCAAGCGCTGTGCCTGAACGAGCGTGCTGTAGGTCATGCACAGATTCGCCAACGCCAAGCCGTCCGCTTCGGAGAGAATCTTCAGGCTGAGCAAAATTGGGGTCAGCGCCGCCATTCTCTCTTTGCCAGCGCGTCCAAGTGTCGCGGCATCTGCGGCTCGCCGGTCAACGGAGTCGGCTCGCGGACCGGCAGCGGTCGGTGCGCGCGGTTGCCTTCGGCAGATTTAAGAGCAGTCGGTTTCGGTGCCGGTCCCGGCATAAGTTGTCACCTCATCTAGAATATGAGCCATACCCCCATCCCCTATCCTGCGAGATTTTGTGATCCGCTTCGACGGGGTACCCGCCGGCTCGCTGTAGAGATTGGACCCACCCCTCCCGGTCGCGCCCGATGACGTCTAGGTGCGACGGCTGCCTAGAGCGCTCACGACCGCACAGCCCGTTTCCGCGGCGGCTTCTCAGACGTCGGCTTGTGCTCAGCATCGGCGACAGTCCTGAGCGGGCGAACGGCACGAGACCGTCGCGATAACCGCCGCTGGAGCTGCTGGTGCGAACTTCATTTCGGGGTTAACCGCCGCCAGCGGTGAACTGGAAGAAACGCCAGCTCCTCCTGGCGCGCCTCCGCTGCGCGTCGCGCCTTCTCTGCACGCCTCGCCGGTGCGGCCGCTTCATTCTGCTGCCAAAACTTCGCACCTTGGGCAACGCGGGCTGCAACCTTGAGCCGTCACTTTGCCACAAGGGACGAGCACCTTGCCGGCCTTCTTGAACCCGATACAGCCGCTTGCCGTGGTTGCCTGAGCCGGAAATGGAATACCTGCTGCGATTGTGATGGCCATTATTTTCCTCCCTCCGTTTTCATGTACGGCACTTCAGTCAGCTCCTCGATAAAGCTCCAAGTACAAAGCCAAGCCAGAACAGAACCCTAGTGGGAAGAACCTAGACGGATGAGCAAACTTTGCTGGCCATCAGCAAATCTTGCCGGTGTCCGTTCAATGCGCACATTCGTGTTCAGCAAACTTTGCTCAAGCTGTTCTTTGCGTCCCATGCAGCGCTCGCGCTCTGCGTTTGGTAGATGGCCTGTCCTTCACCGGAATCCATGGAAACTCGTACGCCCCCAAAGAGTAGGTAAAACTGCGGCCCTTCTCGCGGAGCACTGAATCAGCTTCTCCTCCAGAAGCCGTTCCTCGCCTCCACGATCGTGCGAGTTGCAACTCCTGTGTCGGCGGCCAGCGTGCGATCCGAAATCGAGAAACTGCTGGCGCCTTTGCGGTTGGCTACTTCGAACAACGCCAGGAACATAATGCTGGCGCTAGGGCCGATCCTCGCTGCCGTTCCGCTGCCAAAAAACTTGTTAGGTATTTTGGAAAAAGCGCCAATCTGGATGACACCGGAGGCGACGGGCTTCGTGGCGTGTGCGGGCATCAGGCGCCGCTCCTGACCGCACTCGCGGGCACGCCGTCACCGCCGCAAGGAAGGCTCTCCAACCATGTCTCGATGTCACTCACAGCGTACTTGGTTGATCGACCAAATTTTCTGAACTTTGGACCCTTCCCGAATGTGCGCCAGTTTTGCAGAGTACGGACGTTAAGGCCGTAACGCTCGGCAAGTTCGCGGTCGCTCAGGTAGCGCTTGTCAACAGGTCGCTGCTCGTCCACACGGGCACCGCGTCTGGATGCCGCCAGAACCGCTGTCGCATCACGCAGTTCACTGATGCGCTTGCCGATGCACTGAAGCATGCGGCAAAGGGAATGGCAGGAACAGGGAGTTAACAGGGAAATAACAGGGAATTTCGAACGTCACATATTGAGCAATTGCTCTACTCTCACACCCATCTCTGAGGCGATTTTCTCCCAGACGGACGCTCTTGCCTTGCCGTTCCTGAAGAAGGCTGCGCAGCGTCTTCATGTCAATGTCGATCTGTAGCGCGAAGCTTTCCTGCGTGAACCCGTTCCGAGGTATGAAGTAGGCGACACGCTGGGCAGCGCGCACGCTTTTGATGCTGCGCCCTTCTTGCAGAACTGCGACTGCGGCCTGGAGGTTTCTCATCCTGAGATCGTCGAAATACGCGCCCAGCTTCTGAAGTTCAGGCGACATGCGCGCCATCGTTTTCAGCCGAGCCAAGGCCTGACGAGCGATCAACGCCGTTTCTGCTCATCGGCAGATTCGAGCCGGCTTTTGGCACCGCGCTTCGCCTTCATGACAAGAAAGCGACGATACCACGTGGGCAGGGGTGTAGCAGAAAGCGTAGCAGTACTGTAGCGGAAATCAGGGTAAAATGACGTAAACAGGCGCAGATTACGACGAACGCATAAGTCAATAAGTCTAGTGTTTTGTTGTAATTACTGAGGTTCTGCGTCCAAACCAGGCTCGTCTTTACTCTATTTCCAGTGTAGCGAAGTCAAGGGGGCAAAGTGGCAGGATTTTGAAGAATGTTCCTCTTGCAGTTTCAAATTGAAACGCTGTCCCCAGCGGAAGACGAAAGGAGAGTATTTTTCTCTCCCCCACTTCTAGATTATTGCGCGCCTGGGGGCTTGCCGCAAGCCCCGGGTGATGCCGCAACATCGTCGGCTGAAGCAAAGAATCCTCGGAAATGGGAGGCACGATGGGTGAGCATGCGGTGGTGATTGCAGGAGGAGGTCCGACGGGACTGATGTTGGCAGGTGAGCTGGCGTTGGCGGGCGTAGACGTAGCCGTCGTCGAGCGGCGAGCCAGCCAGGAGTTGGTTGGATCGCGCGCGGGCGGCCTGCACGCACGCACGATCGAGGTCTTCGACCAGCGCGGCATCGCCGATCGGTTTCTTTCGCAGGGACAGGTGCATCGGGTGGGGTTCAGCTTTTACCACAGTACTTTGGATATCAGCGATTTTCCCACCCGGCATAGTTACTATCTCGGACTATGGCAGCGACATACCGAGCGCACACTCGCGGAATGGGTCGAGGAGCTTGGTGTGCGCATCTATCGCGGACGCGAAGTTACAGGCTTTGCGCAGAACGACTCGTGCGTCGACGTCGCACTGTCCGACGGCGCGTCGTTTCGGGCGGAATACCTCGTTGGCTGCGACGGAGGACGCAGCGTGATCCGTAAAGCAGCGGACATCGAGTTTGCCGGGTGGGATGCGACCAAGAGCTGGCTGATCGCCGAAGTGCGAATGACCGAGGAGCCGGCGTGGGGCTTTCGCGAAGACGGTACCGGCACTCACGCCATCGGCAAGTTGGAGGATGGCGAGCGCGATGCGGGTGGTCATGACCGAACAGCAACTGAAGATCGGCGGCGAGCCCACGCTGAACGATCGTCAGCGAGGCGCTCATCGCGGTATACGGGACCGATTATGGCGTCCACAGTCCCATCTCGATCTCCAGGTTCACCGATATGACTCGCCAGGCCGTTGCATATCGCGACAGACGGGTCCTGCTGGCCGGCGACGCCGCGCACGTGCATCCCCCGATGGGTGGACAGGGCCTGAACATCGGCGTGCAGGATGCGGTGAACCTGGGATGGAAGCTGGCGCAGGTGGTGAAGCGGACAACGCCCGAAAGCCTGCTGGATACTTACCATGCCGAGCGCCACCCGGTCGCCGCCCGCGTGCTGCGCTACACCATGGCGCATGTTGCGCTTCAGCGAGTGGATGCCCGCACGAAGGCCATGGGAGAGATCGTTGCCGAGTTTCTAAAGCTCGAAGAAGTTCGCAGACAAGTCGCGGCGGAGATATTAGGTTTGAACGTTCATTACGACCTGGGCGAGGGACACCCGCTGCTCGGACGCCGCATGCCCGACCTCGACCTGATCACCGCCAATGGCCCGCTGCGGCTCTTTACGCTGCTGCACAAGGCCAGGCCGGTGCTGATCAACTTCGGTGAGGCGGCCAGCTTTGACATCGCTCCATGGGCAGATCGCGTGCCGTTGATTGACGCCAAGTACGCTGGTGCGTGGGAGCTTCCGGCGATCGGAGTGGTGGCTGCTCCGACATCCGTCCTGGTTCGGCCCGACGGATATGTCGCCTGGGTGGGAGACCTGACCCAGCCGGGGCTCGCTGACGCGCTCACCACCTGGTTCGGCCCACCTGCTGCGGCGTAAAAGCATTTTCGGAAATGCAATGAAGCGTGGAAGTCCACTCGGCGTGGCGTTTCCTCAAAAGAAAAGCCCGCCGACGCCATCTGGCCAACGGTTTGGGCGCGGGTATATCGTGGTGGGTTGTGCGGTGGGCGGTCAGACGACAGCCATGAGTACCGCGCGTGGAGGACAAGCAATGGCGACCATGGTGCATCCCGAGGCTCAGGCCAAGAAGGACTTCCTGCCGCTGAACGGCACGGATTATGTCGAGTTTTATGTAGGCAATGCGCGGCAGGCGGCCTACTACTACCGGCTCGCCTTCGGCCATAAGCTGGTTGCCTATGCCGGCCCGGAGACGGGACAGCGCGACCGCGCCTCCTACGTGCTGCAGCAGGGCAAAGTGCGGTTGGTGCTGACCACGCCGCTGCGCCCGGAGGGCGAGATTGCCGCGCACATCCAGCGGCACGGCGACGGCGTGAAGGACGTGGCGCTGTGGGTGGATGACGCGCGCTCCGCCTGGCAGGAGACGACCAAGCGCGGCGCCAAGAGCGTGCGCGAGCCGTTCGAGCAGAAGGACGACCACGGCACAGTGGTGATGGCGTCGATCGCCACCTATGGCGAAACCATCCACACCTTCGTTGAGCGCAGCAAGTACAACGGGCCGTTCCTGCCCGGCTTCCGCGCGACGCCCGAAGACACGCTGGCGCGCCCGGTGGGCCTGCTGCACATCGACCACATGGTGGGCAACGTGGGCTGGAACGAGATGAACACGTTCGTGGATTTCTACCGCGACGTGATGGGCTTCGGGCTGTATCAGCACTTCGACGATGCCGATATCTCGACCGAATACTCCGCGCTGATGTCGAAGGTGATGGCGAACGGCAACGGGCGGGTGAAGTTCCCCATCAACGAGCCGGCGGAAGGTCGCAGGAAGTCGCAGATCGAGGAGTACCTGGACTTCTACGGCGGCCCGGGCGTGCAGCATCTGGCGCTGGCGACGAACGACATCCTGCAGACCGTGGCGCAGTTGCAGCAGCAGGGCGTGGAGTTCCTGAAGGTGCCGCACAGCTATTACAGCAGCCTGCAGGAGCGCGTGGGCAAGATCGATGAGCCGGTCGATGAGCTGGAGAAACTCGGCGTCCTGGTCGATCGCGACGACGAAGGCTACATGCTGCAGATCTTCACCAAGCCGGTGGAGGACCGCCCGACGCTCTTCTACGAGATCATCCAGCGCAAGGGCAGCCGCTCGTTCGGCAAGGGGAATTTCAAGGCGCTGTTTGAGGCGATCGAGCGCGAGCAGGCAGAGCGCGGCAACCTGTAGGACTCGCCGTGCAGGCAGCCGGCGGCGGGACTGGCCGTCCAGGCACACGCGCCTGCGGCGCAGGAAGTTGAGTTCGCCTCCTTCGGTCGCTCACGTTTGACTGTGGAACGAGCTCAGTCTGCAGATCCTCGTGGCGCCTGGAATGACTCTCCGGGCGCGTGCTTTACTGGCACCATGCTCAGCTTCGATCCCGCTCACGAGTCCGTCCAGAATATTTACAAGCTGATGATCGGGGCGATCGTGCCTCGGCCTATTGCTTTCGTCTCCTCGCTGGACGGGCGCGGCGTGCGCAACCTGGCGCCGTTCAGCTTTTTCAATGGCGTCTGTGCGGATCCGCCGGTGGTTCTGTTTTGTGCGGCGGTGCGGAGCGAGGACGCGAAGCGCGGCATCGGCGCGCACAAGGACACGCTGCTGAACGTGATCGCCACGCGCGAATTCGTCGTCAACATTGTTACAGAAACGATTGCCGAAAAGATGAACCTGACCTCCGCCCAGGTGCCGCCGGAGGTGGACGAGTTCGAGTTGGCGGGGCTGACGCCCTTGCCCAGCGAGCTGGTGAAACCGGCGCGGGTGGCGGAAAGCCCGGTGCACATGGAGTGTCGACTGCGGCAGATTGTGGAGATCAGCGATCGGGTCCACGGCAGCGCTATCGTGCTTGGCGATGTGCTGCGCTTCCATGTGCGCGAGGACGTGGTGGAGAACTACCGTATCGATGCAGACAGGCTTGCCGCCATAGGCCGCATGGGAGGTCCGACCTACACTCGTACCCGGGACCGCTTCGACCTGAAGCGGCCGGACTGATCCAGCGCAGGCTAGGACTCGTCGAGTTCGGCAACGGCGCTGGCGCTGCGGCCGCCCGGCCCACGCTTCAAGGGAACCCGAACTCCCGCATCGGGCTCTCCGAAGGACGGAGGCGTGCCGCGCCAGGACGATAACAGCTCGCGCAGGCGCTTCAGAATTCCCTTCATGGACGCAATGCTACTCCGTTCGATACAACAACGGGAGCAGGTTTCGGGGAGGCAAATGGTGAAGGGTCGGGCAGCGTAAATGCGGGTTCTAGAGTACCTGGTCGAGATATTCATACAGACGTTCGGGATCACGCGCCCCTCGGAGACGCAGCGGAAGCGGGTGACTCTGCTGCTGGGCGGCGCACTGCTCATGGCGGCGATTCTAGTGGTGGTCGTCGGCGTGAGCATGGTTGTATACCTGCATACCGGGCGCTAGACAACTTGCCACCACGGCTCGGGTTTCGATATCACAGTAACGAACTATGCGAGCTTTCCCTGCAGTCCTAGCCAGCGTTCTTGCCACCGCAGCAATCGCGGCACCGCCTGCATTGGCGCAGCGATCAGTCTCCTGTTCGTCGGACAACGGCAAGCGCCACTATTGCGACATGGATACCCGTGGCGGCGTGTCGATGGTGCGCCAGCGGAGCGACGCGGCCTGCCAGGAAGGCTATAGCTGGGACTATGACCGCCGCGGCATCTGGGTGGACCACGGCTGCCGGGCAGAGTTTGCCGTGAACTCCTCCGAGTACGGTGCGCCGCCGCCCGTTGCCACAGAGAGGTTGACGCTTACCTGTTCGTCTGACGATGGCAAGCGGCACTACTGCCCTGCCGATACACTCCGCGGGGTGCGGATGTTCCATCAGCGAAGCAGCGCACGCTGCACCGAAGGGTATAGCTGGGGCTTCGACCGCGCCGGCATCTGGGTGGATCACGGCTGCCGCGCGGAGTTCAGGCTCCACGCTGGAATACGGTGAGCGCACCTCCCTCCCGGTAATTCTGCCCCGCATAACAGGCCGAAGGCGTACTATTTCGCGCGGGAGGGTACATGCGCTTTCCACTTAGATACGTATTGCTTGGAATCCTGGGGCTTGTTCTTGCAGGAACAGCTCTGCCGGCATTGGCACAACAGACCATCACGTGTTCTTCAGACGACGGTGGACGGCATACCTGCCATGTGGATGCACGCGGCGGCGTACAGCTGACCAATCAGCGCAGCAGCGCGGCCTGCCAGCAGGGCTATAGCTGGGGTTACGATCGCGATGGTATCTGGGTGGATCATGGATGCCGCGCCGACTTCACGGTAAACAGCCGGAACCGCTGGAACGGCGGAGGGGGTGGCCAATCTATCACCTGCTCTTCCGATGACGGCGGCCGGCATACCTGCCCGGTCGACGCGCGTGGCGGCGTGCAGATGACCAATCAGCGCAGCGGCTCTGCCTGCCAGCAGGGTTATAGCTGGGGATACGACGCCAACGGTATCTGGGTGGATCATGGATGCCGCGCCGACTTCATGGTGAACGGATTCAATCCGTACAACGGCGGAGGAGGCGGCCAAACGATCACCTGCTCTTCCGATGATGGCGGACGGCATACCTGCCCGGTCGATGCGCGCGGCGGCGTGCAGATGACCAATCAGCGGAGCGGCTCCCCGTGCCGGCAGGGCTACAGCTGGGGTTACGACCAGCGTGGCATCTGGGTCGATCATGGCTGCCGCGCGGACTTCATGGTGAGCAGTTGGAACAATCGAGGATACGGCGGAGGGGGAGGACAGAACATAACCTGCTCGTCCGATGATGGCGGACGGCATTACTGCTCGGCTGACACGCGAGGTGGCGTGCAGATGACAAACCAGCGCAGTGGATCGCCGTGCCAGCAGGGCTATAGCTGGGGATACGATGAGCGCGGCATCTGGGTCGATCATGGCTGCCGGGCCGATTTTGCGGTACGCCGCTAGCAGAGAACTCCAGGGCTGGGCCAATACGTTACGTATCGGCTCAGCCCGTGGGTTTCAACCAAAGACGAGGGTTGCGGCGCCGCCCGCGATGAGCAGGCCGCCGACGACCTTGTGTACCGAGAGGCCTTCGCCGAGAAAGATCCAGGCGAAGACGATCACGAGTACCACGCTGAGCTTGTCGATGGGCGCCACTGCGGACGCCGGGCCCAGTTGCAGGGCGCGAAAGTAGCACAGCCACGACAGGCCGGTGGCAATGCCGGAGAGGACCAGGAAGAGCCAAGAGCGGCTCTCGATGGCGGCGATCGAGGTGTGCCGGCCGAGCGCGATGGCAATCGCCCAGGTGAAGATCAGCACTACGGTAGTCCGGATGGCGGTGGCGAGATTGGAGTCGATGCCGGCCACGCCGATCTTGGCCAGAATTGCGGTAGCTGCCGCGAAGAGTGCGGAAAGAAGCGCCCAAAGAAGCCATGTCATGCAGTACAGGATATGCGCTGGTGTGGATGCCGCGCTCGTTAGCCGGTGAGCTGAGTGAATTTGTCTTCGAGCGTTGCGAGGCGTGCTCGAAGCTCAGCGAGCTCTGCTTCGAGCGCCGCGATGCGATCTGACGTTCTGCCGCTGTCGCTCGATTGATCAAACGCAGATCGCTCCACTTCTCCTAGTTCCGATCGGGGTGATGAGGCACTGCTTATGTCCAGCTCTGCTCCTGTGAAGGCCGACAGCAGATGTGTGTAGCGCGCTTCGCGCGCGCCGGGCACACGCGGCAGGACTCGGGCCAGCGGCGGGTCCCGCCGGGCAAGCTGGTCGAGCGTGCTTTCGACCTCCTCCATTCCGGCGAAGCTGTGCATGCGCTCCGTGCGGCTGCGCAGCTCACCGGGCGTCTGCGCGCCGCGCAGCAGTAGCACGCAGACGATCGCGAGCTCGCCGCGACGGAGATTGAAGATCTCGCCGATGTGGTGCGCGTATTTCGCTACGCGGCTCTCCGTACCGCGCACAGGCGCGGCCAGCCCGGCATCTTCCAGTTCATGAAGCGCCTGGCGAACCTCGTCCTCGCCCAGATTCATAACCGGATGGCGGCTGGTGCGCTGATTGCATGCGTTGGTCAGCGCGAGAAGGGAGAGCGGATAGTACTCGGGTGTGGTGGTTTCCTTCTCCAGCAGCGAGCCCAGCACGCGGGCCGCAGGCGCGGAGAGATGCAGTTGTGACTCAGGCATGAAGATTGCTCCTGATGTCACCTTATCTGGATTTCACCTCGCCTGGATTTCACCGTATCGGATCCAGCCTTATGGTGGCGCGCGTCGCGCAGAAGTCTCGTACTCTAAGAAGAATGCCCAGCTCGACACTACCCGCGGTGCGGCGCGCAAAGACTGCGCAGCGCGCCGTGGCAGCGTATTTTCTGGCGAACGGCACCGTGATGGGCGCGTGGGTGCCGCACGTGCCGGACCGCGCGCGCGAACTGCACCTGGATGCGGCGGCGCTGGGCTGGACGCTGCTCGCGAGCGGGCTGGGCGCAGTGATCGCGATGCCGCTTGCCGGCCGGCTGACTGCGAAACTCGGCAGCCGCGCGGTGTGCCGCGTGGCTGGCATTGCCTTCCCCATCGTGCTGAGCGCGGTCGTGCTTGCCCCAACTGTTTTGCTGATGACGCTCGCGCTGCTGTGCTTCGGCATCGCAGGCGCGAGCATGGATGTCGCGATGAATGCGCAGGGTATCGCTGTCGAGGAACAGCTTGGCGAGCGCACCATCTCCCGCCTGCACGGCATGTGGAGCATCGGCAGCTTCGCCGGCGCTGCCATCACCAGCTTCGTGCTTTCGCGCGGTGTGCCGGCGCCGATGATCGTGCTCAGCTTCTCGGGACTGATCACTCTGGTGGTCCTGGCCGCAACCCCCGTCTCTGTTTACGCGTGCCGAAGAGGGGCTGCGCGAGCAGCCGCATCCGCTGCGGCCGCATGGGCGTCTGCTGCTGCTGGGGCTGGTTGCGTTCGTCTCGATGGTCTGCGAAGGATCGATCGCCGACTGGAGCGGGCTGTATCTGCGGGTGGTCCGCGGTGCGGGCCTGGGCGTCTCCGGATATGGCTACGCAGTCTTTGCAGCCTTGATGGTCGCGGGCCGGCTGACGGGCGATTCGATCGTCGAGCGCGTGGGCGAAGAGCGCACGCTGCTCACGGGTGGCCTGCTGGCAGCAGCGGGACTGGGAGTGGTGATCGCCACCGGCTGGCAGCATATGACGAGCGAACTGTGGTGGCTGCTCGGGTTTGCGCTGGTCGGCGCAGGGATCGCGAATGGCTCGCCGATCATCTATCGCACTGCGGGCCGCGTCCCCAACGTGCCGGCGGGCGCCGGCATCGCGATCACGGTCGGCATTGGCTACGCGGGATTCCTCGCCGGGCCGCCGGGACTTGGGTTTGTAGGCAAGCATGCCGGGCTTACCGCGATTCTGGTCTGCGTAATGGTCCTGTGCTGCGTGATGGCCTTCAGCTCGCGGCTGGTCCGTGGATTGACCGCTCCCACAGGCTAGCCCGCACCGCGATTCCGTGAGCGAGTGACCTGCTGCGCGGTATAACTGCTGGGATGGCATGGACACCCGGAACCCGCATCGGCGATTACGAGATTGCCGGAACGCTTGGCTATGGCGGCATGGGCGAGGTCTATCGTGTGCGCCACACCATCTCCGATCGCATGGAAGCGATGAAGCTGCTGCGCGCCGGTCCGTCTTCCGGCTCGCAGGCGCAGGAGATGATGGACCGCTTTGTGCGCGAGATCCGTCTGCTGGCCACGCTGGACCACCCCAACATTGCCAAACTGCACACCGCTTTCCGGCACGAGCAGGAGCTGGTGATGGTGATGGAGTGCGTCGAGGGCGAAGACCTGAGCCGGCGGCTGCCGAAGGGGCTGACACTTGAAGAATCGCTGCGCTACACACGGCAGGTGCTGGAGGCGCTGCGCTACGCGCATGGCCGCGCCATCGTCCACCGCGATATCAAGCCGTCGAACATCATGATCACGCCGCAAGGGCGAGGTGAAGCTGCTGGATTTCGGACTGGCTCTGGGCGGGGCTCTGAGCGGGCCCGATCAACGGCTGACCACGACCGGAGCGCTGGTCGGCTCCATGCACTACATCGCGCCCGAGCATATCTCGGGAGAGCCGCATGACGCTCGCTCAGATATCTACGCGGTTGGCGTCACGCTCTATGAAATGATCACCGGCCGTCTGCCGTTTGAGGGCACGACGCATGTGCAGGTGATTGCCGCGCATCTGCAGCACGCGCCGAAATCGCCGTCGCAGCTCAACTCGAAAATCCCTGCCGGTCTTTCGGCGACCGTGATGAAGGCGCTGGCGAAGAACCCGCGAGGACGGTGGCCGACGGCGGAGGCTTTCCTGGCGGCTCTGGATGAAGATGGCCTCCGGGCCACGCCGGCGGGCGATGTGTCGCAGGTGCGAGTGGCGCAGTCGCCACGATCGGGAGCGGGCTCTCCGCTGCCGGGAAGCGGCCATCGTCCGGAGTCGCTGAGCGAGATCACGCGCCAGCTTGCGGAGCACGTCGGCCCGATTGCCGGGGTGCTGGTGCGCCGCGCCTCCAGCAGCACGACCAATCTGCGCGAGATGTGCGATGCGCTGGCGCAGGAGATTGCTTCGCCGGCTGCACGCCAGAAATTCCTGACCGCGGTGCACAGCCATCTGCGGATCAGCGGGCAGTATTAATCGCTGGGATGAGAAAGCAGAGCTTTCCACGGCGTGGCTTCGCCGCTCCGGTCGAGATGATGAAGGGTGAATTATTTTCAATCGGTCAGTGCTTAGCCCAGCAGACGCATCGCTTTCGCCAGGCTGGTAAACAGGCGGTTGAAGGATGCGGTCAGCTCTGCGATCTCATCCTTGCCGCGAACGGGCAGCTCTGCGCCGTCCAGTTGCCCGGTGCTCACCTGGTTCGCGACATGGGCGAGGCGGCGCACCGGCCGGATGATGAGCACAAGCAGGATGAGGTTGGTGGCGACGATCAGCGCCGCGAAGGCAACGACGAGCGAGAGCATCAGCGAGTGGAATGCCTTGCTCGCGATGTCGACCGGCACGGCCGTTGGAACGGAGACGATCTGCGCGCCGATGATCTCGTCCAGCTGCCAGCCAAAGCCATGGTCCGGGCCATACTTGCGGATCATGGAAGCCGGCGCGACGGACGGCTCGCTGTGGCACTGCATGCAGGGCTGCCGGTTGACGATGGGATGCGCGAGGTAGAGCGCGGCGCCGGTGGGCGTTGCGCGTTCGGCGATCAGCTCATGTTCGTCCGGATGATTGCGGAACTGCTCGATGACATCCGCTTCCCAATCCACGGCGCGGTCCTGCGGATTGGTTGGGTTCAGCGCGGGCTCGCGATAGGTGTACTCGGGAAAGTGAGCGCGGAGCTTCGCGAACGTAGTGGTGGCGCCATAGGCCGGCACCGTCTGCGGCAGGAACTCCTGCTCGTATTTGGGATTGCCCATGAGCAGCGGCTTGAGCTCGTCCGAGGTGTAGCGGCGGACGGAGCTGGCGCTCTCCATCATGAGCTCGGCCTGCTGCAGCACCTGGGCGCGCGCATTCTGCTGGAGAAAGTTGTGCGCAACGAAGGCGACGACTAAAAGTCCGACCGCGGCCAGCGTGATGAGGATGAGATTGAACTTGAGCAGCAGTTTCATGCGGGCCCCCTCTTTGTGTTGTGCTCAGGCCAGGCGGTCAATGGTCAACATGGTGCGGTCGTCGGCCTGGGGGATGCCGTCGCAGAAGCGATCCACCGCGCTGAAGACGGCGGCGATGGGGTCGTTCCCTGTAAGGTATTGCTCGAACTCTGAGATTGTAAAGTCCTCACCCGCAGCGTTTTCTGCTTCGCTGACGCCGTCGCTGAGGAGCACCACGCGGCCGCCGGCGGGAACGTTGAATGAGATTGCGTGGAAGGTGGCGTCGGGAATCATGCCGACCGGCATGTCGCCGCCCTCGATGATGCGCAGGCGGCCATCCGGCTCCACGAGAAGCGGCGGGATGTGGCCGCCGTTGACCAGCTCGGCCGAGCCATCGGGCCGGCAGCGGAGCGCGACCAGCGTGACGTACTTGGTGCCCGAAACGCGCGCGCAGAGGAATGCATGGACAGCACTGACCGCATCCACAAGCGAGGCGCCGCTGTTGATCTGTGCGTACATCATGCCCTGCACGATCGAAGCCAGCAGCGCGGCGGGCATTCCCTTCCCCGAGACGTCAGCCACGATGGCCACGCAACCGTCGGGCGTGCCGTTACCGTGGGTGCAGATCACGTCGTAGAAGTCGCCGCCTACGTCCGCGCAGGGAAGGGTGCGGGCGCGCAGCGCAAAGCCGGGCACGGCGGGAAGATCGCTGGCAATAATGCGCTGCTGAATGGAGGCGGCAATCTCCATCTCCTTGCGCATCAGGGCGGCGGCCTTCTCCGCTTCCAGCATCCGCGCGTTTTCCACCAGCGTGGCGGCTTCGGTCGCGATGGCATGCAGGATGTCCCGGCTCACGGTGCTGAGATTGCAGGATTGCAGGCGGCTATCGAGATAAAGCAGGCCGAGCAGCGTGCCTGAGCTGCGGCGGCGTAGCGGAATCGCGATGACACTGCGCAGATCGTGCGCGATGATGCTTTCGCGTCCGATGGCTGCGCCTTCACCCGTAGCGTCGCCCAGGATGTAGTCGAGGCCTGAGTATGCGGCATCGCGAACGATGGAGCGGGAGATCTTCGAGTCGTCCAGGAGGGCGGAGCCATCGCTGGCGCGGCCGATGCGCAGCCGCAGCGATGCCACATCGTCCCCGAGAAAGACGAACCCACGCTCGGCGCAGGTGAGCCGAAGCGCGTACTCGATCATGGTGCTGAGTACATCGTCCAGCACTTGCGTGCCGTTGAAGCGTTTGGCCGCTTCCAGAAAGAGGGAGAGCTTTTCGAGATCCGATCCACTCACCTGGCCGGATGCGCGCTGCAACAGCTCGCGGGTGCCGGTGACTGTGTCGGACGCGAGGCCAAGCGGATCGTCGGCCGCCGTATCGTCCAGAAAGACGAGCGCTACGGAGGGATGCCCAAGTGCGATGCGGTCGCCGGAGCGGAGCCGTACCCGCTCGATGCGCTCGTCGTTGCGCAGCGTGCCGTGACGGCTGCCCAGGTCGCGAAGATAGAGGCCGTCGGGCTCCGACTCGATGCAGGCGTGTTGCCGCGAGACCTGCGCGTGCGCCATACACAGATGGCTCTCGCTGCTGCGCCCTAGCGTGAAAGGAAAGTGCAGCAACGGATGCGCGTGCGTGCCATCGGCATCGGTGACCAGCAGGCGTGGCTGATGATTGTCGGCAGGCATACTAATTGGCGGCGCATCGGCTGATGTCAGCGTCCTGATGCGCACGAAGAGTGGCCGCAGTCTACATCAAAGACCGATGCGGACGGATCGAAAATCGTCAGTGCGATTGCCGACGGCCTGTTTGCGCAGGCCGCCAGGTGGAGCTTTAAGCGGCGATGCTGCGGGCATGCTGACGCTCGCGCTCGACGCCGCCGAGCGTCTCCCACAGCGCGGCAGCCGTGGCTTCCGCAGCGTCGAGGGTGGCATCGGCCTGTTCAGGGTGTTCGGTCAGCTCGGCCTCGATGGCATCCCGCCACACCTTCGCGTGGTACACATCGGCGACCTGATGCAATGCGAAGTAACGGGCGGTGGGCATGTCGGCGCCGTAATGCTGCTTCAGCCCCTCGGCTTTGGTGCGCGCGATGGCCGGAACGCGCGACTCATAGGTATAGAGCGCGGCCAGCGCGGATGCCGGCGCAGCCTGCATCGCGGTGCGGAAGTGGGCGATGAGCGCGGCGGTCTCCGGCTGGAGCGCGCGGCTGCGCACGTCGGACGAGTCCGCACCCATCCCGGCGGCGAAGTCCATCCACAGATCGCTGTGGGGGCGGCTCGCGGGCAGGCCTTCTTCGTCGGCCAGGTTCTCAATCACGGTGCGACGGAGGGGGGCGTCTTCGAGGCGCGCATGCAGCGCGCTGAGGTATGTCGGAAAGGCGGAGACGTGGTGCCAGTATTCGGACGCGTACTCGCGCAGCTCATCGCGCGTAAGCTCACCCTTCGACCATGCCTGATAGAAGGGGTGCTGCAGCAGATCGTAGCGGGCGATGCGGGCATCGAGTGCGGCGAAGAATTCGGGGGCGGAGAAGGACTCGGACATGGAAGCAGCTCCTGTATAGGTTGGCCGGCGGTAAGCGGATTGTAGCAAGGGGAGAGGTGGGCTCGCCGCGCTGCTCAGGCCTTCCACTTGTAGTAGTAGAAGGTAAGTCCCTGCGGACCAGCCTTGATGCCGTGAAGCCGGCCGCCGGAGCAATACATCATCGAGCCCGGACCTACAGGATGCGTTTCGGCTTCGACGAGGATGCTGCCTGCGCCCTCGGTCACGAGCATGATCTCTTCCTCAGGATGCTGATGAGGCGGATGGGGCTCCATCCCCGGCTTCAAGGCAACGCTTCCCACGGTCAACGCGTGAAGCTGCCCGGTAGAGCCATCGAAGTAGATGCGGACATCTCCGAAGCTCTGGTGAGTCAGCTTTGCAGTTTCGGGATTGAGAACGCCGCTTGCAAGATGATCGCCCTGTTCGGCGGAGGCGAGACTGGCGATGATCGGCAGTGCTGCCGCGGAAGCACCGAGGAATGCGCGTCGGTTCAGCATGGACGTATGCTACAGGAGTGGCGCAGCCGTGAGCGCCGAACGTTATCGAAGCATGAGGAGAATCCAGCATGAGCACAGCAGTCGCCCCCGCCGTTCCATCAAGCACGACCCACGCCGCGCGGCTGGACCGGCTGGCCGCCGTGGCGATCGAAGTAGGCCTGGGACTGGCGAGAGGGCAGGAATTGCTGATCACCGCATCGCTGGACACCCTGCCGCTGGTGCGCCGCATCACCGAGCATGCCTATCGCGCAGGCGCTTCGCTGGTGACGACGTTCTACAGCGACGACGAGGCCACGCTCGCCCGTTTCCGCTACGCGCCCGATGCGAGCTTTGACACCGCCGCGACGTGGTTGCAGGACGGAATCGCGCAAGCCTTCCGCAGCAACGTGGCGCGCATGGCGGTGGCCGGCGCGAACCCCGCGCTGCTGGCGAAGGAGGATCCGGAGAAGGTTGGCCGCGCGAACCGCGCCTCCTCGAAAGCGAGCCGGCCGGCGATGGAGCTGATTACACGGCACGCGATCAACTGGACGATTGTTGCGGCCGCTACGCCGGCGTGGGCTGCCGCCGTCTTCCCCGGCGAGCCCGAGGACGTTGCGATGGCGAAGCTGTGGGATGCCATCTTTGCCGCATCACGCGTGGACGCGCCCGATCCGGTGGCGGCATGGCGCGCGCACGATGATGGACTGCGCAAGCGCGCCGCACTGCTGAACGAGCGCCGCTACAGCGCGCTGCATTTCCGCGGGCCGGGAACTGATCTGCGGGTTGGGCTGGCCGACGATCATGTGTGGATGGGCGGCGGCACGACGGCCGGCAACGGCCTGGCGTGCATCCCCAATATTCCAACGGAAGAGGTCTTCACCACGCCGCACTGCCAGCGCGTCGAAGGCACAGTGACGAGCACGAAGCCACTCTCCTACCAGGGCACGCTGATCAGCGGGATCCGGGTTCGCTTTGCAGGCGGCCGCGTCGTGGAGTCGCACGCGACCGAAGGCGAGGCGGTGCTGCGCAAGATGCTCGAGACCGACGAAGGCGCAAGCCGGCTGGGCGAGGTGGCGCTGGTGCCGCACTCATCGCCGATCGCAAAGAGCGGCCTGCTCTTCTCCAACACCCTGTTCGACGAGAATGCGGCCAGCCACATCGCGCTGGGACAGGCATACAGCACCTGCATTCGCGGCGGCGACACGATGGACACTGCAGCGCTGGCCGAAAAAGGCGCAAACGACAGCCTGATCCACGTGGACTGGATGATCGGCTCGGGCGAGATCGACCTGGATGGGATTGCTGCGACCGGAACCGCAGAGCCGCTGATGCGCAAGGGCGAGTGGGTATAGCTACTCAGGTCCCGGCGGCAATCTTCTCCGCCTGCTTGGACATCTTGGCGGTGCGCTCGAGCTTGTCCCAGTTGAACGGTCTTCCGTCGATCGCGCGCTTGATGGTCTTGAACAGCACGATGGAAAAGACCTGACGATACGCGAAGCGCTGCAGCCAGATGTGGAAGAGCAGCCAGCCGTCGCCGCGCTTTGCCGGATGGGGACGTTCGAGCGAAAAGGCAAGCGCCGAAGTTACGAAATCGATGACCAGGAAAGTCAGGAAGTAGACCAGCAGCTTCTCGAAGCTGGCAGCGTTCGCTGTATCCGGGTGGAAGTGCCGGTCAAGGAAGTACTCGATGGTTCCGTAGATGAACATCAGGTCGATGAGCGGCGAGACGAGAGGCAGCAGTATCTGGAAGATGACGATGTTGGGCAGCGCGAAGAAGCCCATGGCGCGATTCTTGGTGAATGCCTGCTTGTGCTTGAAGACCGCCTGCAGCGTGCCGAAGGACCAGCGGAAACGCTGGCGCATGAGCCCCTTCGCGTCGACCGGCGCTTCGGTAAATGCGAGCGCCTGATCTTCATAGATGACCTTATAGCCCTGCTCGAGCAGGTTCATGGTGAGGTCGGCGTCTTCTGCCACGGTGTTGATGGGATAACCGCCGCCATGGCGCACAGCCTCCGTGCGCCATCCGCCGATGGCGCCTGGAACGACGGTGACGACGTTAAACAGGTCCAGCGCGCGACGCTCGAAGTTCTGGCTGGTGATGTATTCGAGCGCCTGCCAGCGCGTCCACAGATTCACCTTGTTGCCGACCTTGGCGTTGCCCGCCACTCCACCGACGCGCGGATCTGCAAAGTGGGCGACGAGCTTTGAAACAGCATCGCGAGCGATCACGGTATCGGCATCGATGCCAACGTAAAACTCTTCCGTGATCCGGCCGACAGCGTAGTTGAGAGCCTCGGCTTTGCCCGCATTCGGCTTGCTCAGCACCTGGAGTCGTCCCGTCGCAATCTCGTCGCGGATAGGCCTCGCAGGCAAGGTCATAGGTGCGGTCGCGGAGCCGTCGTCGATCACGATCGCGCGCAGGTTCTCGTAATCCGAATTGAGCACGGAGCGGATCGTGCGCACGATGACCTTCTCCTCGTTATATGCCGGAATGAGCACGGCCACATGCGGCGCAAAGCCGCCGGCAACCTCCGGCATCTTGCGATGGCGCAATACGATCGATGAGCGCAAAGAGTCCAATGAGCACGAGCCGCACGCTCATCAGCACGTCGCCAATGAAGAAGATCATCACAATGAAGCGCCCGACGAAGGCGAACATGCTGAATGCGACGGAGTCGATCGCGCGCCTGCCAGCGCTGGTTCGGAGTAAGCGGCGGCATCACCTCGGCCGTGGTCTTGCCCATCAGCTCCGATACCGGAACGATCTGGTACCCGTGCGCGCGCAGTGTATCGATAAGCAGCGGCAGCGCCGCCACTGTCGCCGAACGGTCGCCGCCGCCATCATGCATCAGGATGATGGAGCCACGGAACTGCGGCTTGGTCTTCATGATGCGCAACTGCTCCATTACGGTCCAGGTGATCTCCTGCGGGCTCTTGCGCGGGTGCTCGTTCCAGTCATCGGTGTCGATCTTGTCGCCGATGATGGTGTAGCCCATCTGCTGGATGTGATATGCGGGAGCCGCCTGATCGTTGGTGTCAGGCTCCTGGTCAATGGAGTAGGGCGGCCGGAAGTAGAGCGGCTTGATGCCGAGCTTGCTGGCAAAGAGGCGCTCGGTCAGATTCAGCTCAAGCTGCACCTGTCGAGCGGGAATCTCGCTGATATCCGGATGCGTGTAGGTGTGGTTGCCGATCTCGTGGCCTTCGCGGACATATCGGCGCAGCAGGCCGACATTGTCCTGCGCCTGCTCGCCGATCACCATGAAGGCCGCCTTCACGTGCTTTGCCTTCAGGATGTTGAGGATCTTCGGCGTCCATGTGGGATCGGGACCGTCGTCGAAGGTGAGCGCGACCTTATCCGGGTGGTAGCCGTAGTACTCGATGGTGTACGCCTGCGGGTAGTCATGCATATGCTCGTCGGTCGCGGTCTGGTTCTCGGCGTCCATGTCGATGGTGCGCGAGCCGGGATGCGGCACGCTGGTGATGCGCAGGATGTCGCCATGCCCATCTTGATTGATGGTGTTGCCGGGCTGAATTTTTTCGAGCGTGGTCTGGGTGTCGGGGGTGCTCGGCTTATCCCAGATATTCCAGATTGACGGATCTTCGGTGCCGAGCGCCCACAGCGCGTAAGTCTGTATGCCCATCTGCCGTGCAGCGCGCATCTCGTTCATGGCAGTCACGGCATCCAGCAGCCATACCTGGTGCCGCACATGCTCGTCTTCGTCGTCATAAGCGAAGTGCGGGTTCAATTCGTCGCCGGCAAACGTGAGATCGGATTCGGAATCGCTCGCGGCCTGCCAGGCGTCCTGCACGCTCGAAGAGTCGACGTCGAGGACCTTTTGCGAAGTATGGCCCTTCGCATCGGGCAGCGGCACTGTCCAGTCGTAGGCGTAATTGCCGATGGCGCAGATCAGCTTCTGCTTGGGCACAATCTGCAGGACGCGCTGCAGATTGTTTTCGAACCAGTCTTCCGCGGCGATCGGTCCCGGCGCGGAGGTGTTCTCATGCTGGTCGTAATTCATCAGCACGATGCCGTCGGTATGTGCAGCCTCGAAGGCCAGCATCTTCTTATCGGTACCGGTTGGAACGTTGATGTACAGGCGCAGGTTCTTCTTTGAAAAATCGCTGTACAGCTCCGCCATCAAGGCTTGGTATCCGGCCTGGGCATCGTCCGGAACCTCCTCGAAATCTAGCGAGATGCCGTGGTAGTTGGGATTGGCGGCAAGGAACTTATCCAACTGGCGCTCCATATTGGCGCGCGCGTTTGGATCATTGAGCACCGTGCCGATGACCGGGTCCCACACCCCCGTGAGGAGGTTGTAGTTGCGGATAAGCGGAAAGATTTCCGTGTCTTCGTGCGCGTTCGTGATGGCCTGCTGCACCTTGTTGCCGGGATCGACGCCGTGCACTACGCCCTTGTCATCCACAATGCGATAGGTATGTGCCGGCGCCTGCGGAAACTGGCCCCCAGAACGTTCCCGCTGGCATCGTTCACGTTCAGCCAGACCGGGAAGAGCATATCGATCTGATGGATGTGCTGCTTGAGCGAGGAATAGCTGGCCGGATTGTCATCCGTGTAGAACGTCGCACGCAGACCTTCGCCAGTGTTCAGCGGCACCTCGGACGCCTTGCGGTTCGTCGTCCGCCGGCGCGCGGCGCGCAGAGCGGCCCGGCGCGACTCCGCGGTCTGCCGTCCCTTGACTGCCTTGTAGTTTCGCTTCTGTTGCGGCAGCAGCAGATCGGGCAACTGCTCCCGGTGAATGACGCCCAGAAAGAAGGCCACCAGCAGAAACGTGGAAACCACCGCCGTCAGGTCCAGCACGCGGCGCAGTCGCTTCCAGCGTTTCCGTTCGGGATCGTAAAAGATCTGGCGGCTCATCCGATTACGTCAAACGAGTACAGCGCGTGGTGCGCGCGGCCAAACCGATCCTCTGGCTTCCTCTGTATGATGCGAACCAATGCGACGATCTTACGTTGCCATTGCGGTTACCGCTGCGCTCGTACTGCTCGCTCTGGGGCTGGGTACGTGGCTGCGCCTCTGGTTCCTGTGGCATTTCCCGCAGGTGAATGGCGATGGGCTTATTTATGGAGACATCGCAAAGAACTGGCTGCTTCATGGCATCTACGGCCGCACCGATTACTCCGCGGCGGGCGCGACCATTCATCCTACGCTGATCCGCCTGCCCGGCTATCCGCTGTTCCTGGCCGTGTGCTTTCGTATCTTCGGCGTGGACCATTACGGCGCTGTGTTGTATCTGCAGGTCGCAATCGATCTTCTCTCCGCGCTGATCGTTGCGTTGGACGGCGCGCGCGATTGCCGGTGAGCGCGCGGGCATGTGGGCGCTGTATCTGGCGGCCTTGTGTCCCTTCACCGCGAATTATGTCGCAGCGCCGCTGAGCGAGACGCTCTCCATCTTCTGCATTGCGCTCGGCTGCGCTGCCCTCGTCTGGCTGCAGCGCCATCCGGGATGGAAACCGTGCGTGCTGCTGGCGCTGACCTGGAGCTATGCCACGCTGCTGCGGCCCGATGGCGCGCTGCTGGCGGTTGCGAGCGTTCTTGCGATCATCATTTTCGCGAAGCGGAGCTTTCTGGGATCGCCGCCGCTGGGGCGCGTTCGCGCCGCACGTCTCGCATTCGCTGCCGGCATCCTGTCGGTCATTCCCTTCCTCTTCTGGACAGCGCGCAACCTGCGTACCTTCCATGTCTTTGAGCCGCTGGCACCGCGCTACGCTACTGATCCTGGAGAGTTCGCTGCGCCGGGCCTCCAACGCTGGATGAAGACCTGGGC
This sequence comes from uncultured Acidobacteriaceae bacterium, assembly GCA_963758545.1. Lineage (GTDB taxonomy): Bacteria > Acidobacteriota > Terriglobia > Terriglobales > Acidobacteriaceae > KBS-83. The sequence continues at coordinate 299,807 of CAVWVY010000006.1, forward strand.
GATCGATTTCGCCTCCACGTCGGATATCTATTGGAACGTGGACAGCGCGACTCTCGACGTGAATCTGCTTCCTTCCCGCGCCTTTGATTCGCCGGCGCAGCATGAGCAGACGGCAGAGATTTTTGACGCATACAACGAGACCACGACCATCACGCCGGCCATCGATGCGCGCTTCAACGCGCTGGCGGCCGCAGCGGGAGAGCGCGCATCCGCTGCGCAGCTATGTGGAGCTGCCGCTGCTGCGCGTGCTGGATATGTGGCTGCGCCCGCGCACCGAGATGCTGAATATCGAGCTGCGCTGGTGGCAGTACGATCGGCACAATGCGGAGACGGAGTTCGCAACCGGCTACGCGGCGCTGAATCTTGCCTACTTGTACTGGCTGCCTGGGGAGCATGGCGGATGCGGCGACGCGCTACCGTGCTGGTGGCAGCGATCGTCGCTCTATTGCGTGCTGCGCAGCCTGCTGCTCGCAACCATCGAGGCGCCGGAGGCTCGCTATACGGTAGAAGCCTTCCCTATGCTCTGCATCCTGGCTGCCGTTGTCTTTGCCTCGCGCACGGCGCGCGAAGCCGCTGCGGCTACTTCCGGATGACGTTGTAGCCGCTCGCCTTCGGCTTGAACATGTCCGCGGGGATTTTCGCGTTGTACTTGATGCCGTTGTAGGTCGCGGTGCGATTGTCGCCCGATGGCTCATAGAAGATCTGCTTCAGGCTCAGAGAGCGCGTCGGATCGATCCACACCGTCACATGCGAGAAGGTGTTGGCGACGCTTTGTTGTTTCGGCTTCAGGTCCAGCTTGGCCGTCTGCACGCCGTCGATCGACTCCATACCCTGGCAGGTAACAGTCCAATTGCTTTGGAGATCTTTGCCGCTACCGCCGAAACCCAGCGTCAGAAAGCTTTCATACTGGCCGCGGTTGGAGCCGGCGCTGAAGAGCGTCTCCTGCTTGATCTCCGGCTGGAGCAACGTGAGCGTGCTGCCGTCGAAGAAGACGGACTTGGGGCCGGGCTGCTTGATGTAGGCAGCCATGGAGGTGGAATTGCCGTGGCGCTCGAAGTAAATGGTGCCGCTCTGGATGTCGTGCTCGTTGACCACCGACTGCAGCACATCCCATTTGAAATCCGCCTGCGTGCTCTGGAATTTCGCGGAAGCTGCGTCCATCTGCGCCAGCACCTTAGTGGCGTCGCAGCTTTGCGCCCGGGCCATCAGGCAGCTTAATACCGCCGCAGCGGATACGAATATGATTCGCTTCATCTCGAGCCCTCGTTATCTTTTTAGTGACGCGCCCAGACTTTGTAGCTTTCCACCCGACCGCTGGAGTCCTTCTGCGCCTCCCAGCGATCGATTGAAATCGCGCCCGCTACAGGTGCGATGCTCGATTGGAGCTCTGTGCGGAGTTTGTTCGCATCCGAGGTCTCCGGAACCTGATCTGCGCCCACTTCAAAGGTGAATTTGCCGTTCGGTCCGGCATGCACCAGCACGCCATGCCCGCGCGAGCTTGTCTCCTCCGGCCGGTCATGGAAGTTGATGAAGCGCGGCGAGACAAAGAGGAAGAGCAGGATCAGCGTCACCATCACGTCGTAGTGAAAGCTGCCCCGCTGATAGGTCCAGAACAGATAGCTCTTCAGTGTCTTCATTGTGCGTTGCTACCTCGTCTCTCGATCTTACGTGTCTCCACCCATGTAAGCCACCAGCGCGTCCGGCACCCGTATCGACCCGTCGGCCTGCTGATAGTTCTCCAGAATCGCCAGCCAGGTGCGCCCGACTGGCCAGGCCGCTGCCATTCAGGGTATGGACGAACTCCGTCTTGCTCTTCCCCTGCGGACGGTAGCGAATATTCGCACGCCGCGCCTGAAAGCTTTCGAAGTTGCTGCAGGAAGAGATCTCGCGATAAAGCCCCTGGCCCGGCAGCCACACTTCGAGGTCGTATGTCTTGGATGCGGAAAAGCCCATATCGCCTGCACACAGCAGCACGCGGCGATAGGGCAGGTTGAGCCGTTCGAGAATCGCTCTCCGCGTCGCGCGTCAGCTTCTCATGCTCGGCCTCGGAGTCTTCGGGCCGCGTGAACTTCACCAGCTCCACCTTCTGGAACTGATGCTGGCGGATGATGCCGCGCACATCTTTGCCATAAGAACCCGCTTCCGAGCGGAAGCATGGCGTATACGCGGTCAGCGAGATGCTCAGCGCCGCTTCGTCCAGCACCTCGTCGCGATAGAGGTTCGTCACCGGAACTTCCGCAGTGGGGATCAGCCAGTGGTCGTTCTCGCGATACTGCCCCGGCGTAAAGCCCTCCGCATCGACGCAGCGAAACAGATCGTCCGCAAACTTCGGCAGCTGGCCGGTGCCGAAGAGCGAGCGGCTGTTCACCATCACCGGCGGCATCACTTCGCGGTAGCCGTGCTCGCGGGTGTGGATGTCGAGCATGAAGTTCGCCAGCGCACGCTCCAGCCGCGCGCCCTGGTCCCAGTAGACGGCGAAGCGCGCGCCGGAGAGCTTCGCGGCGCGCTCCAGATCGAGGATGCCGAGCGCTTCGCCCAACTCCCAATGCGGCCGCGGCGTGAAGTCGAACTGCGGCTTCGTGCCCCACTGCTTCTGCTCGACATTGTCGTGTTCGGATGTGCCCGCTGGGACAGAGTCGTGCGGCAGGTTGGGAATATTTGCGAGGATGCCGCGAAGCTCGTCGTCCAGGGCAGTAGCGGACGCGTCCAGCGCTTCGAGCTTTTCTTTGATCTGGCGCGTCTCTTCCATCAGCGCGGTCGCATCTTCCTTCGCGCGCTTCTTGCGGCCTACTTCTTCGCTGAGCGCGTTGCGGCGCGCCTTCAGAGTCTCCGCTTCGGTGATGCGCTCGCGGCGCTCGGCATCCAGGCGGGTGAAATTGCCCAGCAGTGCGGCGGGGTCCTGCCCGCGGGCGCGCAGCTTCTCCTCGACCAGCGCGAGGTTGGCCCTGACGAATTGCAGATCGTGCATATCCTTCCTATGCTACCGGAAATAGCGGGAATCCTATCTATTGGCCGGTGCCGTGGTACCTTCCGCCATCGGGCCGCATCCATTGCATAAGGAGCTTTTCAATGCAGAAGCGACAGATTGGCAAATCGTCCTTGCAGGTGCCGGTGCTCTGCCTGGGCGGCAATGTCTTCGGCTGGACGGTGGATGAGCGGGAATCGTTTCGCCTGCTCGATGCGGCACTCGATGCCGGACTGAATTTCATCGACACGGCCGATGTCTACTCGCGCTGGGTCAGCGGGCACGTGGGCGGCGAGTCGGAGACGGTGATCGGCAAATGGTTCGCGCGCTCCGGCAGGCGGAGTCAGGTTGTGCTGGCCACCAAGCTCGGCTTCGACATGGGCGACGATAAGAAGGGGCTCAGCAGGAAGTACATCGCCGAAGCAGTCGAGGCCTCGCTGCGTCGATTGCAGACCGACTACATCGACTTGTACCAGTCGCACACCGACGACAAAGAGACGCCGCTCGAAGAGACGCTGAGCGCCTTCGACACGTTGGTTGACCAGGGCAAAGTGCGTGTGATCGGCGCATCAAATTACTCCGGCGCGCGGCTGAAGGAAGCCATCGAGATCAGCCAGAAGAACAATCTGGCGCGCTACGAATGCCTGCAGCCTAACTACTCGCTGGTCGAACGATCCGCGTTCGAAAGCGATCTGCTTCCCGTCGTCGAAGCGTATGACATCGGCGTAATTCCCTACTTCTCGCTCGCGGCGGGCTTCCTGACCGGGCAAGTATCGCTCGAAGCAGGATGCCGCCGGCAAGGCGCGCGGCCAGATGGTGGAAAAGTATCTGAACGATCGCGGCTTTGCGGTGCTCGACGCGCTGGATGCCGTGGCAGCGGATCTGCACTCGACGCCGGCGCGGGTCGCTCTCGCGTGGCTGATCGCGAAACCCGGCAATCACTGCGCCCATCGCCAGCGCTACCACGCTCGATCAACTCAACGATCTGGCGGAAGCAACGCGGCTGAAGCTGCCCCCGGAAGCAATCGCCAAGCTCGATCGGGCAAGCAATCCCGCGCAGAAGGCGGCCTGAGTGGACGGGAGACCTGTCTCCCGTCGCTCGGCTTTCATCGCAAGCGTTTGACACTCCAGAGCGGTCGAACTAGGGTGGCGGGCAGCAGGATTTTCAATCCCAGGAGCCTCCCCCGATGCTTCGCAGCCCTCGCTTGTATATCGTTATCAGTATCGCCGCTTTGTGCGCGAGCGCGTACGCACAGACAGCCCCAGCCTCCAAGACGCCGCCGCCCGCGCAGATCCAGAAGCAGACGCTGGCCGGCATCGACAAACTCCAGACCTGGTACACGCAATCGAGCGGCCTCTACCAGACCACCGGCTGGTGGAACTCCGCCAATGCGCTCACGATGCTGGCCGATTACTCGCTGGTGGCCCACACCGGCAGCTACACGAGCGTCTTCGCCAACAGCTTTCAGCAGGCGCAGAAGACCAACAGCGGCTTCCTGAACAATTACTACGACGACGAGGGCTGGTGGGCGCTGGCGTGGATCGGCGCCTACGACCTCACGCACACGCAGCAGTATCTCGACATGGCCTCGTCGATCTTCACCGACATGAGCGGCGGCTGGGATGCAACCTGCGGCGGCGGCATCTGGTGGAGCAAGGACAAGACCTACAAGAATGCGATCGCGAACGAGCTGTTTCTCTCCGTCGCTGCGCATCTTGCGAACCGCGTCGCACCGGCGGATCGCGCAAGCTATCTCGCGTGGGCGAACAAGGAATGGGCCTGGTTTCAGCAGTCCGGCATGATCAACAGCCAGAACCTCATCAACGACGGACTCGATCTCACCACCTGCAAGAACAACGGACAGAACACCTGGACCTATAACCAGGGCGTGGTCCTGGGCGGCCTGGTGGAGTTGAACCGGGCGCAGCACGTCGCCGCAACTCCTTGAGACCGCGCAGACCATCGCGGATGCCGCGCTCACGCACCTGACCGACAGCAATGGCGTGCTGCACGACACCTGCGAGCCGAACTGCGGCGCCGACGGCGTGCAGTTCAAGGGCATCTTCGCTGCGTAACCTGATGGCCCTGAACGTCGCCGTGCCCGAACCAGCAATATGCCACCTTTGCAGTCACAAATGCGGAGAGCATCTGGAACCACTCGCGCGACGCCAGCAACGCCTTCGGCCAGGTGTGGTCAGGGCCATTCGACGCGGAGAACGCCGGCAGCCAAAGCTCGGCGCTTGATGCGTTCGTCGCAGCGTACGCAGCCGCGCTGGAGCAGAAGCACTGATCAGGGCTACGGTGCGGGACGTTTGCGATGCTGCTCACCCCACTTGGCAAGCGCGGCCAGGGCAGGCCGCAGCGTGATGCCGTAAGCGCTGAGGCGATACTGCGTGTGCGCACGCGCGTCGGGAAGCGTGCGCCGTTCAATGATGCCGGAGCGTTCGAGCTGGCGGAGTTGCTCTGTCAGAACTTTCTGCGAAGCGCCGGGGACTTTGCGGCGCAGTTCGTTGAAGCGCTGCGGTCCCGGTTTCAGCGCCCACAGGATCAGCGGTTTCCACTTTCCACCGATGACTTCCAGCGTGGTGCTCACAGTGCATTCTTCGATCCGCAAGTGTTAACTCCTGGTTAAAAAGACGGCTGCCGCAAGGTCACTTTTTTGTGCCTGATTGTGCTGGCTCTTCGTGAGGAATATACCGGGAATATGACACGTATCGCGATGGTAGGAGCAGGCAATGTGGGTGGCGCGCTGGCGCGGCTGTGGACCAAGGCAGGACACACTGTGAGCGTTGCTGTACGAGAGGGTTCGACGACAGAGCAGATCCCGGGCGTCAGCACCGGGCCGGCAAAAGAGATTGCAAGCGCAGCAGAGATTGTTGTGCTCGCTGTGCCGTGGCCGGCAGTCAAGGAGGCGTTGGCCTCCTGCGGCGATCTCAGCGGCAAGGTCGTGGTGGATTCCACAAATCCGGTGTTGCCGAAGCTCGAGGGACTGGAGTTCGGGGGCACCACATCCGCGGTTGAAAAGCTGCAACAACTGGCGCCCCGCGCACACTTCGTAAAAGCATTCAATACCATCGGCGCTGCATTGCTGGGAAACGCGACCTTCGACGGATTGCAGGCCGATGGCTACTACTGCGGGGATGATGACGCAGCCAAGGCCGCTGTGGTTCCGTTGATTGCAGCCGCGGGACTGCGCCCGTTCGACGCGGGGCCGCTGAGCAATGGGCGGTATCTGGAGGCGATGGCGATGTTGTGGATCGATCTCGCTGTGGTCCGCGGCCGCGGGCCGACCTTCGGCTTCCGTACGCTGGAACGCACCGCAAAATAGGCCTCGAGCGATCGATCTCCGCATCGGACGCCTTTTTGCGATACTGGGAGACGCCTATGGAAATGCACCGGCGTCTCTGCTGCGCTCTCGCTTGCTTCCCTGCTCGTCGCCCTTCCCGCCGTTCCCGCCAGCGCCTCCGCATACGATGGCAAGCCAAAGCTGGTGGTGCTGGTGGTGATCGACCAGTTCCGTGAAGATTATCTGGAGCGATACCGGGCGGACCTGAAGGCGCAGCACGGCTTCCGGCTCTTTCTGGACCACGGCGCGTACTTTCCCGAACTGCTACTACGACTACGCGAACACCAAGACTGCGCCCGGACACGCGACGCTCGGCACGGGCGCCTACACCGATGGCCATGGCATCAACTCAAACGAATGGTGGGATCTGAGCCGCAACACCAAGCGACCCGTCACCTCAGTGGAAGACGAGCGCTACAAAATTGTCGGCCTGCTCAATGCCGCGGGATGAGACCGGCGACTCGCCGCGCAACGAACGGGCTTCGACACTGGGCGATGAGCTGCGTCTGGCCACTATCGGCCAGTCGAAGGTCTTCGGCATCTCGCTGAAGGACCGCGCTGCGATCCTGCCCGTGGGGCACTCGGCCAATGCGGCGTACTGGATCGATCCCGAAGAGCGGCGCCTTCGTGACCTCGACCTTCTACCAAAACGCTCTGCCGGAGTGGGCCACTACCTTCAACGCCGGCCCGCGTGCTCAGCAGGCGCTCGATGAGGCGCACGGCGATGCGCAAAAGAGCTTCTTCAACCAGGTGGATGTTTCGCCCGCCGGAAATGACTACGAGCTCGACTTCGCCCGCGCCCTCATCACCGGCGAGCAGCTTGGGCATCATCCGACCACGGACATGCTGACTATCTCGCTCTCTGCCAATGACGGCCTCGGCCACCGCGTCGGTCCGGATGCGCCGGAGATGCACAACATGGTGGAGCAGCTTGACCAGCAGCTCGACGGCTTCTTCACCTGGCTCGATCAGAACGTCGATGGCGGACTCGCAAATGTCTGGATCGCGCTCTCGGCCGACCACGGCGTCGCGTCCACGCCGGAGCAGGCCGCATCGCTGGGCATGGATGCCGCCACGTGGGACATTCCGAAGCTGATCGCCGGACTCAACGATGCGATGAACGGCAAGTTCTCTCCCGGCGAGAAGATCGACTACCTGCTGACGCATCAGGAGCTGCCGTACATCCAGCTCAACCAGCCGGCCTTCGAGCGTGCCGGCATCAATGAGCAGGAGGCCGAGGACGCGATCGCCGCCGCGCTCCCCGCCGTCGTCAGTTCCTTGCCGGCGCAGCCATCCGATTCATCCGCCCATCGGGACGCCGCCGCCGATGGTGCGAGATCGACCCCGCCCAAGCCTGCGCCACGCACCAGGCAGCAACGCAAGGCCGCAGCGCAGCAGCAGGCGGAACAAGCCGCCGAACAGCAGCCACAGCCAGCCTGCGACGCCGCAGCCCCTGCAGCCGCCGTCCAGCAAGGTTGCGCCGCATCCGTCGCTGGTCGAGGTCTACACGCGCATGCAGCTTGCCTCCGGCAATCTGCCGCCGGATGAGTTTGGCGAGCGCATCGCACACAGCTACAGCCCCAATGGCGGCTGGTACGTGATGCTGGTTCCGCCCGCATACCAGATGAACGGCAACGCCGCGGGCACGGGCACCACCCACTACAGCGCGTGGTCCTATGACCGGCACGTACCGCTCGGCTTTTACGGTGCGCCTTTTCAGCCGGGTATCTTACTACCAGCGTGCCGCGCCGGTCGACTTCGCGGTCACCTTCGCCGCTCTGCTGGGAGTGAATCAGCCCTCCGCGGCGATCGGGCATGTTCTGACCGAGGCGCTGAAGCCCGCGACGTCCACGGCCGGAAACGGCGACGACACCCAAGACACCGCACCGCGCTCGTCGCAACACGAAGAGCACGACTGTGCCGGACACGCTGGGAGACGTGCACCCCGAGTGAAGCCCGACATGCGCGTGCGCCTTTGCGGCCTGGAGCTGCGCAATCCGGTTATCGCCGCCTCCGGCACCTTCGGCTACGGCATCGAGTTTGAGGAGATCCTGTCCCTGGACAAAATCGGCGGCTTCGTCACCAAGGGCCTTTCGCGCGAGCCCATGGCGGGCAACGAAGCGCCGCGCATTATCGAAACCGCTTCCGGCATGATCAATGCCATCGGGCTGCAGAACATGGGCGCAGCAGCCTTCATCGCATGAGAAGCTGCCCGCGGTTCGCCGCTACGCCGGCACGGCATGCATTGCCAACGTCTTCGGCTACACCGTGGACGACTACCTCGCGGTGATCGAACAGTTGAACGACGCCGAAGGAATTGCGCGTATGAGCTGAATGCCTCTTGTCCCAATACGCGGCATGGCGGCCTCATCTTCGGCGCGGACCCGACTCAACTCGCCGAGCTGGTGGTGCGGGCCAAAAGGCTTGCCACGGCGACCGCTGATCGTCAAGCTCTCTCCCAACGTCACCTCGATCGCGCAGATGGCGCGTGTCTCCGAAGCGGCCGGCGCCGATGCTCTCTCGCTGGTGAACACCTTCGTCTCGCTCGCCATTGATGTGAAGACCCGCCGGCCGCGGATCGCCAATGTCACCGGAGGGCCTTTCTGGCCCGGCGATCAAGCCGATTGCTGTGCGGATGGTGTGGGAGGCGGCGAGGGCAGTCAGAATTCCCGTCATCGGCATGGGCGGTATCACCACTCCGGAAGATGTTGTCGAGTTCCTGCTGGCCGGTGCGACGGCCGTTCAGGTGGGCACCGCCTCCTACGCCGATCCGCGCGCGGTCGAGCGCCTGGCCAAAGGTCTGGAGTCGTGGTGCCGGGACAATCACGTGGAGCGGGTGAGCGAGTTGACCGGCGGCCTGCGGCTGCAACTGAGATGCAGGGCAAGGAAAAAGGCCAGCCGTCGGGGCTGACCTTTTTATCGACTCACTTGAATTGTGATCAGGCGACGCGCGAATCCCTGTCGTCCAGCGATCGTCCGTGAAAAGATCGCGCCTGGTTCAGCGCAACTCCGGTAAGAAAGACCGGCGCGGGGGTCGCGATGGCCACCAGCACCCAGCAGACGAAGGAAAACAACAACCCGATGATAGCGGCCTCCTGCAAGCTCAATCCGATGGAGATCTCCCAGATGTGCAGGTTGACGAGAGCCCAGTGCTGCAGCGGCTGAATGTGATGAATGATTGCAAGCGCCAGGACAAAGACAGCCGTAGAAATGGTCGTGGTGCCGATCAGCACGACGTCGATGGTGCGATGCAGACGCTGCCGGCTGCGGCAATAGGCACACTGCGCAAAATGATCTTCATAGTCGCCACGCATCGCCGGCGTAATGCCGGAAATGTCGTAGCGCCAACTGGAAAGGATGTCGCCGACGACAGGATCGACACAGCCCGTCTCGCTGGTATAACCCCGCGATGGCCGTACACCCGTGTCAATCACTTTCGCTTGTCCCTGGTTTCCTGAAGTCATTTTCGTTAACCCTATGATAATCGTTGGATGCGATCCAACACCAACGGATTCCCAATTTGGTAACCTCAGTGGTACTTAATTTACGCCAACTAGGGCCGTAAGCTGCTCATCACAAACAGGATAGCACGTTAAAGTGCAATTGTCGCCAGCGGTTCATGCTGTTGAGCCAGGAGTAGCTTATTTGCCAGCAGGCTCATCCGGTCGCTGAGTGCCCGTTCCGCACACACCCGGGCCAGTGCCGGCAGGTTATTGCTCTCCGAAAGATGCGCCAGGATAACGTACGCAGCCTGCCCGTCATAGTTCCGTTCCAGAAACTCGGCTGCCGCTTCGTTCGAGAGATGTCCCACGCGAGACATCACACGTTGTTTGACGCTCCAGGGATAGGGGCCGTCGCGCAGCATCTCGGTATCGTGATTGGATTCGAGTAACAGGACATCGCAGCGGCGCAGCGCCTGACGCGCATTGGCCGGCATATAGCCGAGATCGGTGGCAAAGCCGATCCGTACTCCGTCGCCTTCAAAGACAAAACCGACTGGATCTGCCGCGTCGTGCGGTATGGTGAATGGCTCGACGTCGATGTCGCCCACCATAAAGCGCTTGCCCGCCTCGAAAAATGCCAGCGAAGGGATCGCTGCCGGATCACGCTCCGCCGATGTCCCCTCGTCACACAACTCTTCGTCCGGCTGGTCAACCGAAGCATCTGCTTCGGCAGACGTCTTCGACGTAGCTTCGGCCGCGCCCTGCTGGCGCCGGAGAAGCCAGTCGGCATAGGTCATGCGTTTCCGCGGCCGCATCCAGCGCACCCAGGCGCGATGCGTCATCTCGGTGAAGTAGACCGGGATGCCAAGCTTGCGTGCGAGCACCGCGACGCCCTGAATATGATCCTGATGCTCATGCGTAATTAGAATGGCATCGAGCGAGCGCGGATCCTCACCGGCCATCTGCATGCGCTTCAAAATCTCGCGGCAGGAGAGCCCGGCATCGACCAGAATCCGGGTCCGCTGGGTGGCGACGACGGTGCTGTTGCCCTTCGAACCACTCGCCAGCACGGTCATCCGCATCATTCCCAAAGCATACGCCAAAGAGCGGACAAAACCAGAGGAAAGCGGGGAAAACCGGTAGCGAGTCGGCAACTCCGTTACTGCCCGAATGCTCCGGAATGCGGCTGCCGCCGCTGCCACTCGCGCAACCGCGCCTGGGCCTCCGCCTTCTGCTCAGGGAAGCGCTGCGCCTGGAGCTGCCAGTAAACCACCGCCTCCAGTTCCCGTGCCCGCAGATAAGGCAGCAACTCATCCCATGTGGGCGCACCCGGATAGGAAGCCAGGCCCGCCTCCACGCCTTCGGGTGCGGTGCGCACCAGGCAAGCTACATCCCATGCCGTGGGTCCGCCGCACGCATCTTCAAAATCGGTCCAGAGCCAGCCCTTCTCCGTCTTGAGCAGGTTTTTGCGATTTGAGTCGCCATGGATGGGCTGAATCGCGCGGCCGCCGTAGCGCAGCGTCTCGGCCAGCCGCCAGTGAGTCTCGCGCAACTGGATCAGCTCGCCACCGGAGAGCGCGCGGCGGCCCTCCAAAAATTTCAGCCAGCGCGTGATCTCGTTGAAGATTTCGAGCAGCGGCAGCTCGCCCTTGGGCTCCGAACTGCGGTAGCCGCGCAGCGTCTGGTGCAGGTCGCGCAGCATGGCGCCTGCATCCGCCGTAGGAATGATCGCTTCGCGATCGTGCTCCACCCACTGCCAGAAGCTCATGGTGTAGCCGTCGTATTGATGCGGCCCCGGCGGCAGCAGATCGCTGGGCGGCGCTACCGGCGCGCCCTGCGCATGCAGATACGCGGCCACTGAGACATCGCGCCCCAGCCACGCGCTCACCGGGCGGCGCAGCAGCGCGGATGTGGTGGCGACACGCGCCAGCAGCGGCGCCGGCTTCAGATGCACCAGCAGGTTCGAGCCGTCAGCGATCACCTCCGCGGTGCTGACCGTGATGCCATGCGCCTCGGCCACCTGCTCGGCAGCGTGTACAGCGCCTACGCTCAGTGCGTCCATGCAACTCCTCTCTTTGAAGCAAATCCAAGTCAGCCAGGAAGCGATTCGTGAAACTCCGGTTAGCCAAACCGGGTAGCGTAGAGCAGGTTGCGTTGAATCTCAATCTTCTCGCTGAACCGATCGTATCTAGTATCGCCGTATTGCTGACCGCTTCTTAGCCAACCGCTTTTTGCTTGCGCGAAGCGCGCCGACTTGGCTACTCGCTACTTCTGCGGATACTCATAAAACCCCTTGCCCGACTTCCGGCCCTTCCAGCCCGCATCCACCATGCGGATCAGCAACGGGCATGGCCGGTATTTCGGATCGCCGATTCCCTCTTCCAGCACGCGCATGATGTCCAGACACACATCCAGCCCGATGAAGTCGGCCAGGGTCAATGGTCCCATTGGATGCGCCATTCCGAGCTGGAAGACCTTATCAATTGCCTCTGGCGTGGCCACGCCCTCCATCACGGCAAACATTGCCTCGTTCAGCAGCGGCATCAGGACACGGTTGGAGACGAACCCCGCAGCATCGTTGACCTCCACCGGCGTCTTGCCCAGCCGCTCGGAGAGCGCCTTCACCGCGTCGAAAGTGGCCTGCGAGGTCTGGAGACCGCGGATCACCTCCACCAGTTGCATGACCGGCACCGGATTGAAGAAATGCATACCGATGACGCGATCTGGACGTTTCGTGGTCGCGGCAAGTTTGGTGATGGAGATCGACGAGGTGTTGGAAGCAAGAATGGCTTCTGGGGCGAGCAGGCTGTCGAGCTCCTGAAAGAGCGCCTGCTTGATGGCAAAGCGCTCGGTCGCGGCCTCCACCACCAGATCGCAACCCGCCAGCGCCTTGCGGTCCAGCGTGCCGGTGATGCGGGCCTGGGCGGCATCGGCATCCGCCTGCGTCAGCTTGCCTTTGGCAACCTCGCGGCCCAGGTTCTTCTCGATCGTGCTCAGACCGCGGTCGAGCGCCGCCTGCTCCACCTCTGCCAGGACCACGGGGAGGCCGCTGCGGGCAAAGACATGAGCGATCCCATTGCCCATGGTGCCCGCGCCCACCACCCCTACTCGCCTGATCTCCGCCATCGTCTGCGCACTCCCGGAATTTCATCCCTCGGAAAACTTATGAGTGTAACAGGAGGGGGCGAGCCGGCAAGTCAGTGCGCCGCTTCCGGCGCCGGTTTCATGGCTTTGGGCGGCCGGCGCATGAGGAACGGCAACGGCGAAAGGCAAAAGATGATGACGCTGAGGATGAAGAAGGCGTTCTTGTAGCTGAGCATGGAGGCCTGGCGCAGCATCTGCTGATAGGCGCGGGCGTAGGAGATCTGGGCTGCCGTCGACGCGCCCTGGCCGAGGCGCATGAGGCCGGCCTGGGTCTGCGCCATGTAGTCCTGGTAGACTCGGCCGCCTGGTCGGACATGGCTGGCGAGGCCCTGCTGGTAAACCTGGCTGCTGCGCGCCAGAAATGTTGTGAGCAGCGCAGTGCCAAGGCTGCCGCCAAGATTGCGCGCGAAATTGGAGAAGGACGAAATCTGGTTGTTTTTCTCCCGCGGCACGCCGATGTAGTTCAGCGTGCTGATGGGGATGAAGATAAACGCCAGACCCAGCACCTGGTAGACACGCCAGAGCGTGACCTGCGCAAAACTCACGTCCAAATCGAGGCGCGTGAGATTGAACAGGCCAAAGGCAGTGACGATGTAGCCCATCGTTACCAGCAGGCGGGGGTCCATCTTGCCGATGACGCGTCCCGCGATAAACATCGTGACCATCATCATGAAGCCGGCGGGCGAAAGCACCATGCCGGAACGTTCCGCCGTGTAGCCCAGCAGAATCTGCAGAAACTGCGGGATGAGGACGGTTGTGCCAAAGAGCACCATGCCCAGCACGAATTGCAGGAAGATCGCTGTGCCGAAGTTGCGGTTGCGCAGCAGCTTCAGGTCGACTACCGGATCTTCATGGTTCCACTCCCAGAAGACGAAGATGACGAGCAGCACCGCGGCCGCGATGGCGAAGGCGGTAATCGACGGATCACCGAACCAGTCTTTCTCCTGCCCACGATCGAAGACATACTCCAGGCAGCCGACGCCAACGGCGACCAGGCCCAGTCCAACGCCATCGATGGGCCCGGAGGTGAGGCTGCGCTCCTTCAGATACGGCGGGTCTTCCACCATGCGATTCGATAGAAAGAGCGAGATAAGGCCGACTGGGATATTGATAAAGAAGATCCAGTGCCAGTCGAGATTGTCGGTGATGTAGCCGCCCAGCGTGGGGCCGATGGCAGGAGCGACGACCACCGCCATGCCGTACAGCGCAAACGCCTGACCACGTTTTTCGACCGGGAAGGTATCGGCGAGAATGGCCTGCTCGCTGGTGGCCAGGCCGCCGCCCCCCAGGCCCTGCAGCACACGCGCGAAGATGAGCAGCGGCAGCGTCTGCGCCAGCCCGCACAGGAACGAGCAGATGGTGAACATGGCCACGCAGGTCATGTAAAAGCGCTTGCGGCCGAAGCGGTTTGCCAGCCACCCGGAGATGGGGAGCACAATGGCGCTGGAGACCAGATAGCTGGTGAGCACCCAGGTGGCTTCTTCCTGGCTGCCGCCCAGCGAGCCGGCCATGTGCGGCAGCGCGACGTTGGCGATGGAGGTGTCGAGCACCTCCATGAAGGTGGCGAGCGTCACCGTGAGCGCGACTAACCATGGATTGTGGCTCGGCTTCCATTCGTCCGGCATGCGGCCTCAGCGACCCTCGAGTATCAGGGCACTGATAGAATATCAGGAGACTGATATGGTGCAGACAGCACAATCCAGAGGACGAAGCGACAAAGATCCTCCCGAAGTCCTGAAGCTGACAAAGCGCATGTCGCTGCTCTTTCGCGAGCGGCTGGAAGAACAGTTGAAGCCGCTGGGCATCACGGCGGCGCAACTGCAGCTTCTCGCGGCATTGACGAAAGAGCCGGGCACCAGCGGCGCGCATCTCTCCCGCTACTGCCAGGTCACGCCGCAGACGACGCACGCGCTGCTGGCCGCAGTGGAAAGGCATGGCTGGGTCCGCCGCTCGCCCCATCCGGAAAACGCACGCGTGCTGCTCGCGACTCTGACGCCCGAGGGGCAACGCGTGTTCACCAGGGGCAAGGCCATTGTGATCAAGCTTCAGGACCGGATGCTCAGCAGCCTTACGCGTGCCCAGGTCAGGCAGTTGGAGGCGACTCTCGCACAACTCGTCGAGAATCTGGAGCAGCATCAGAAGCCAAAGCGGTAGCCCACGCGCACGAACTGCGAATCAACGCCCGGGTTGTTGAAGCCGATCTCCTTGTTCGACATATGCTGTACCCGATACTCGATTGTCCACGATCGGCGATGATCGCGGAACCACTCCACTCCGCCGCCAAAGCTGAAGGTGAAGTTGAAGGCAGAGGTCTTGAACTCGGGGATATCGCGTGAACTGATGAGAAAGCCACCAGTCGCAGTAAGGAACGCCTGCACCGGCCGCGCGGGCAGAAGATGCACGGAGAAGCAGGCCGGAGTCACACCCGGCGCGTACGTCCAGCGGCGGCCGATATAGTTGTGAACCTGTTCAGTAAACGGCGTGCCATCCAGCAGCGTGCCGGATATTGAGCGATCGTGAAAGTCGTTTGTGTTCATGATAGGTATCTGGAACCGGTATCGGTCATCGCTGACATAGGACCTGTCGCCGACCGTCCCCGTAATGAGCGCTCCACGATATGTGGGATCGCTCTCGACCAGGATCGGCCGAATCTCCGCGCTATAGTCCCAGGCCATCCAGTAGTCCGCGGAAATCCTGCGCTGATAGGCCAGCGCCAAGCCGGCGAATTTTCTCTGGCGGTCGTCGCCGAGAATGATGTGGCTCGAGGAATTCGAATACTCAACAAACGCGGCCACGCTGTTGAGCGGCGCGTAATAGCGCTGCTCTGTCCCGGTCTGCGCATGCACCAATGCGGCCAACACGGATACGCAGAAAACCGCCAGGGCTGCTCGCCTGAGGTTGTGCAATTCAGTGCGCTCGGTGACGTCTGCGCGTGGCAAGCGATGGCGGCGCGGTGGTCGTGCCAACCGAGCGGCAGAGCGCGGAATCCTGCCCATCGGCCAGCCCGAAGAGCACGCCCTGCCCGCCGCAAAGCCGCTGTTCAAATGCATGCGCCTGCGTGCCCACCAGCGGCTCGGCGGCTTCGCGCGAACCGTAGTACTCCACGCGATAGGCATAGACGATGTCGTTGACCGGCCGTCCCGGCGTGCTGAAATGCACCCATGTCCCGAGCACGACGCGGCCCGCTTCATCGTCCAGCAGCGCATACACCTGCTGGCCGCCATTCGCCTCCTGCCCCTCGGAGAAGATCGGAGCGCCGGCGGCGGAGCGCGGCCAGCGCACCTCCCACTCATGCGTCTTTAGGTCGATATGAAACGTGGTGAAAAATGTGGTGCGCTGGCACTCCGCGCAGTCGTTGTAGGTGGCCACCAGCTCCGGGCTGCTCTCGCGCCACATGCGCACCCAGCCCAGCAGGTGCAGCCCGGGCCCGCGCAGCAATAGCTTCGCAGTAATCTGCCGCTGGTTCACATCGTAGACGCTCAGGACATCTTCATCGGGCAGCGCGGACGGATTGGTGCGCTGCGCCGTGATGACCAGCAGATGCGCGTCGCGCGGCACCGGCAGCTTCACAGCATTCGCGGCGTTGGGATTGGTGCTGGAAGCAGCAGGTTCCTTCGGCGGCACGCCAATGTAGCCGACCTCCCGCAACGCGGTGTAGGGCTCGTTCATCAGCGCGCGCGCGACGATGGTCTCGACATCACTCGACTGGTGCAAGTCGAGCCAGCGAAAATTCTCAATCGACTGCGCGCGTGCCTCCGCCGGCAGAACTGCGGCGAAAACCAGAAGCCAGAGCGCACAACGAAGCTGCCATGGCCTCATGCGTCAAGCCCCAGCTTCTTCCAGATCGCATCGACCCGTGCCTTCGTCGTTGCATCCATCTCGATCATCGGCGGCCACGGCCGCTTGAATCCTTCCGCCGCCCACTTGCGCGTTGCGTCGATGCCCATCTTGCTGCCGTAGTTCGGCAGGCGCGATGCATGGTCGAGAGAATCAATCGGGCCCATGGTGAATTGAATATCGCGCTCCGGATCGATGTTGTTGGCCACGCGCAGCGTGACATCCGCGATGTCATGCACGTCGCAGTCCTCGTCGACGACGATGACGCACTTGGTAAACATTGCCTGGCCCAGCGACCAGATCGCGCTCATCACCTTTCGCGCTTGTCCCGCGTAGCTCTTACGGATGGATACGATCATCAAATTGTGAAAGACGGCCTCGGGCGGCAAGTAGATGTCCACAATCTCCGGCGCGGAAAGGCGAATCAGCGGGAGGAAGATGCGCTCCACAGCCAGGCCCATCCAGGCATCTTCCATCGGCGGCTTGCCAACGATGGTGGAGGCATAGATCGGGTCCTTGCGATGCGTGATGCAGGTGATGTGAAAGACCGGGTAGTCATCCGGCAGCGTGTAGAAACCGGTGTGATCGCCGAACGGTCCTTCGGCGCGCAGCTCTGCCAGCTCGACATAGCCTTCGAGGACAATCTCCGCATGTGCCGGCACCTGGAGATCGACCGTCTCGCACTGCACCAGCTCCACCGGAGCCTGCCGCAGGAAGCCCGCGATGATGTACTCCTCGACCTCCGGCGGCGCGGGGACGATGGCAGAAAAGGTCGTCGCGGGATCGGTGCCGATCGCCACCGCAACTTCCATGCGTTCGCCGCGCAGCTCGGCCGCGGTCACGTTGTGTGGCAGATGCACCGATCCTCCGGCGAACTGGACTGAGCCTCCGGCGGTCTGTGCCATGATGTCGATTCGAGCCGCTGCCGCGCTACCCGCTGCATTCTCCGATGCTGCCATGCGCAGCCGCTCGCGGAAGTGCTCTGCAGCCACCTTCTGCCGCTGCCAGTGCATGCCGGTGGTCTGCCCGTCGTAGACCTGCATGCGATACATCCCCATATTTCGCTTTCCGTGGCGCGGATCGCGTGTCACCACCAGCGGCAGCGTGATGAAGCGGCCACCGTCCATGGGCCAGCACTGCAGCACAGGAAAGTCGAGCACGTTGAAGTTGTCGCGATGGATGACCTGCTTGCACGCCGCCTGACGCGCCGGCACAACCTTGGGAAAATACTTCCCTGCCTCGGCCAGCATGGGCAGCATCTTCAGTTTGCCCAACATGCCTTCCGGCGACTTGATGTCCATCAGCGACTGGATGCGGCCTGCAACCTCGTCCAGACTGGACGCTTCAACGGCCATCTCCATGCGGCGCCGGCTGCCGAACTGGTTCATCAGCACGCTCGAGCCCGGATAGCCCTTGACGCGCTCAAAGAGCAGCGCCGGACCGCCGGGCGCGTATCCCTCGAGGCCGTTCTTCCGCCCCGCCTTCGAAACCCGATCGGTGATCTCCGCGATCTCCAGAATCGGATCGACTTCTTCGCGGATGCGCTTCAGCTCGCCGGCGCGGTCCAGTTGCGCGATCCAGTCGCGCAGATCGTGATAGGCCAAGTTCTTCTCCCTGACCCTCTCATACTAGAGCGTCTTCGGTGCGGGACCCAGTACCGCCTTAGTGGTGCGCGCCTTCGGACTGCATCCAGCGATCCATGAAGGTCTGGGCACAGCGCGCGCCGCACAGGTGCTTTACATCGGCGCTGTGAGAAAGCGAGTGGCTCCAGCGGGTGATGCGCAGCGATTCCTGCTCGCGGCCGTCTGGCGGCGTGGTGTGGTCCGACCAGGCTAGCCACCAGTCCTCCGCATCGCCACGCGGGCTGTTGCAAACGTCACAGTGATAGGTCTCTGTCCACGCCATGCCATCACTCCTTGGAACCCCGGCGGTGCCGAAGCACCGCCGCAAAGGGCAACTTAGCACAAGGCAGCAGTTTGCCGCATCCTCAGGCGACTGTCCGCTGCTCCATCGGCTCCAGGGGATAGCCCAGCTTTTTCCACGCCTCGTAGCCACCATGCAGCGGGCGCACGCGATAGATGCCCAGGTTGCGCAACCGCAGGGCTGTGCGCGCGCTGGTCGCATCGCTGGGGCAGGTGCAATAGAGAACGATGTCGCGGTCTCGCGGGATGCGATCGCCTTCGGCAACCAGCGTGTCCGGCTTGAAGAGCACGGCGCCCGGCAAGCGGCGCGGGTCAGGCAGGTAGTCGAGCGGATGGCGCAGGTCGATGATGTAGACGTCCTCGCCCTCATCGAGCATCGCCTTCAGTTGCTCGGGCTCGATCTTGGCCCCGCGAATCTGTCGCAGAAAGGCGCGCTGCCGATATACCCGGTAGCAGAAAAACGCGGCCAGCAGCAGCAGAAAGAGAAAGCCGGCGGAATGCCCGACTTCCTCGAGCGCACCTGGATGCCGCTTCAGGAAATCCCCGAAGAAGCGGCCGACCAGAGTCGCACTGAGGCTCCACAACAGGGCGCCCGCGGCGTCGAAGGCGAGGAAGGTTGTGTACGGCATCCTGCTCTGCCCGGCGATGGGCGCGGCCACCGCTCCGAGCCCAGGGATAAATTTCGCCAGCAGCAGCGCACGCGATCCATACCGTTGAAAGAAGTCTCCAGTACGCCGCACGCAGGCCGCCGACTCAAAGGAAAGCTTGCACACCATGCGCACGATGCCGCCGCCATAGCGCGCGCCCATGAAGTACCAGATGGAATCACTGAGGACGCACGCCAGAACGGCCGACACCAGAATCAACACCACGCTGAGTTGATGCGTCGCCGTCAGCGTTCCGGCTGTCAGCAGCACAGGAACACTCGGAATCGGCAGCCCGGCCTGCTCCGCGGCGATCCAGCCGAAGAGGATGAGATAGGCGTGATGGATGAAAAAATCGATCGCGACGGGCATGGCGTCCAGGCTTCCAAGCGGATTTCCTGCCGGCACCCCAAAGCCGTTCCATGCGACGCGCCCTTACGAGCCTTCGTGAGGCATGGGGACGGGACATCCGCTGTTGATTATCCAAAGGATAGATGCTCGACGAGGAAGCAGAGCCGCAAAAGTTTCAGATGGCAAAAACAAAAGGCCGGATCGCGAAGGATCCGGCCTGATCGGGTGATTTCCAAATACGGTTACTGAGCCCGCTTCTACTTGGCAAAGGTAAGCGGCATCTCGACCAGATGCTCGCTGACGAACCACACCTGCATCTCGTTGGTGCGGACCACCGAGCTGGCCAGCAGATCATTCGTGCCCACATCGCCCAGGTCGTTTGCCTTCTCGGCCAGTTCGCGCGCGTCCTTCAGGATCAGGTGGTGCGCCTCCAGCAGACGGGAGATCTGCACCGGCACCTCTTCGCGGTCGATCGGAATGCGCTCGATCCGCGTGTTCGCCGCAACATCGTGCGCCATCGCGATGCTGACGCCGCCCAGCATCTGCACGCGTTCCGCTAATTCGTCGACCAGTTCCGACTGCTCGCCTGCATGTTTGTCGAACAGCAGGTGAAGCTGGTAGAAGGTCGGTCCGCCGACCTGCCAGTGTGACTTCTTGTAGAGATCGCGCAGCGTGATGGTGTCAGCCAGCAGAAGATTCAGCCGGCTTGTAATCTGCTGACGCGCCGGTGCATCCAGTCCAATCGGCAGGTCCTTGACGACGGTGCCGTACTTCTGGATGGACCTCGCATGCTGCCGCCAGTTGGGTGTGATCAGGTCCGCAACTTTGGCGGTGGTCTTCGATCCATCCTTCACGGGCGCCTCTTTCAGGGCATTGCTACTCATTTTCAAACCTCCTTGCGCTCTGTTAGATGCGGCCGCAGTGCCGCGGGTCGCTGTGAGAACGACCCGCCGCCCATCGAGACCACGTCAGTCTTTGACCCGAACCGTGGGTTCCACAGAGAGGCCCGGCCGCAGGAAGTGGTCTTTATTCTCCTCCGGTTTTGTAAAGTCGATGCGCACAGGCACGCGCTGCACCACCTTGACGTAGTTGCCCGTAGCATTCTCCGGGGGGAACAGGCTCAGCACAGATCCCGTCGCGCCGCCGACCTGCGTCACTCTGCCATCGTAGTCGCGGCCGTTCATATCAACGTGAATTTTCACCTTCTGCTGGGGCCGCATCAGGTGGAGCTGGGTTTCTTTGAAGTTCGCCGTCACCCAGAGATCTTGCAAGGAAACGAGAGTGACCAGGTTCTGTCCCACGCTCACGTTCTGGCCCACTTCGACGTTCTTGGTGGTGATGATGCCGTCCACCGGCGCAACAATCTTGGTGTAGCTCAGGTTGAGCTTCGCCTGATTCAGTTGGGCGCGCGCCTGCTCCACCTGCGCCGCCGCCTGGTCGGCCTTCGCCTTCTGCACGGCCACCAACTGCGGTCCGGAGCGCGCGTTACGCTGCTCTGCCTGGGAGACCGCCAGTTGCTGCTTCGCTACTGCGATCTGCTCCTGCGCCGCAATGGCGTTGGCCTTGGCAGAGGCCAGGCCTGCCTCGTTCGCCTGCGCGGCAGCGACCGCCTGGTCGTACTGCTGCTTGGAAATCACATCTTTTTCCACCAGCGGCGTATAGCGCTTCAGGTCAAGCTGCGATTTCGTGTTGTTGGCCTCGGCTTGCGCCACTTCCGCCTGCGCCTGGTCCAGCTGCTGCATCGCGCGCTTTACCTGCGCATTGGATCCCAATACGTTCGCGCCGGCTGACGAAATCGAACTGAAAGACTGGGTATTCGTAACCGGGACGTTAACCTTTGCCGCTTCATAGGCGGCTTCGGCTGCCTCCAGGTTCGCCTCGTCCTGCGCCACCAGCACTTCATAATCGTGCGGATCGATCTCCGCGATCAGCGTACCGGCGGCGACTTCCTGGTTCTCCTTCACAGGCACGTTGATGATGTGGCCCTGGATGCGCGCGCTGATCTGGACGATGTGCCCGTTGATCTGCGCGTCGTCGGTGTCTTCATAGAAGGTGGAGTGCCAGTAATAAAGCAACGCGCCGACGACCAGTACGGCGACGATAAAGAACAGGATGAAGCTGCGACGCCGCTTCTTCTCCGGATTCTGGCGCTGCTCCTGATCGCTTCCCTGCTGCTGAGTCTGATTGCCGGCCCTGCCGGACTCCGGATCCTGTTCGGCCACGGTCACTTTCCTCCGAGAAATTCCTGATATCGCGTGTCCACCACGCCCATCGCCCGCGCCAGCGACAGCTTGGCGACGTTGTGCTGATACAGACTGGCGACGTATTGCCCATTGGCTTGCGCCACGCTGGCCTGCGCTTGCACCACGGCCAGGTTGTCGCTCACGCCGGCGCCGTAACGCTGCTGCGCATCGCTCAGGGTCTGGTTCGCGAGCTCGACATTCGAGCGCGCCACCTCCACCAGCCTCGCCGCGGATTGCAGATCGAGAAAGGCGTCACGGATGTCCGCATCAATCTGGCCGCGAAGGTCGCTCAACTGCGCCTTCTGGCTGTCGACCTGCGCCTGCGCCTGCCTGGCATCGCCGCGCAGCTTCGCCTCTTCAAAGAGCGGAACACTCGCCGACCCTACCGCATCGAAGGTGCCGTGGGAGTGGCCCAGCGTGGGGCCGATGTCACCGTAGTCGCCGCTAAAGGAGACACTCGGGAACCGCTCCGCCGTCGCCGCCTTCCGGCTCAATTCCGCCGCCTTCACCTGCTGCTCCAGCGCCTGCAGGTCCTTGCGCGTCGCATACGCGACTTTGACCGCCTCGTCCGGCTGGATGCCTTCGAGCGGCGCAAAGGGCAGCCGGTCGGCTAATTCAAACTTCTGTTCCAGCGGCAGGCCGACGGCGCGCGCCAGCGCAATCTTGTCCTTCTCGTGCGCATTCTGGTCGCGGATCAGCGTCTGCTGCTGCGTCTGGTAATCAACGCGGGCGCGCAACACGTCCAGTTCCGGCGCGGTCCCGGCTTCGTGGTTCGCATTCGCCTGATCGAGCGACAGCTTGCTCGAAGCAACCTGCGCCTCGTCATTGGCAATGTTCGCCTCGTCGGAGATGCAGGCCAGATAGGCGTACCCCACGCTCAGCGCCACCAGGTTGCGCGCATCGTCGAGGGAAAGCTTCGTCGCCGCGAAGTCGTGGCGCGAGGCCAGATAGTTGTTGAGCGACGGTACGCTCAGCAGCGTCCAGTCCACATTGCCGCGCACATCGGTGTAAGAAAACGGTCCGATGATCGACGGGAAGCCGGGGATATTCAACCCCTGCGCCTTCAGGTTGACCTGCTGCACTGATTCCTTGAAGTTGCCATTCACCGTCGGCAGCAACTTTTGCAGTTGCTGCAGGCGCTGCCCTCCAGCCTGATTCACATTCTGGCCGGAGAGAATGATCCCCAGGTTGTTTTTGAGACCGGTCAGGACCGCGTCCCGGATGGTGAGCTGGAGCACGCCGGGCGTCACCGGCTGCGTGGCCACACTGCCCTGGTAGGCGCTCTGCGGCGGAGCCTGGGGCACCGTCGGCGGCTGCGAGGCGGATGACGTGGAGCTCGCCAGACGACTGGCTGCCGCCAAGCTGCGCCAGCGCCGGCGCAACTCCCGCCAGAAGAACCATCCACAGGCAGGCGGCTAACGGCATGCGCTGCGCGCACACTTCCAGCCTGGACTGCCTTTCAGAAAAATCCCACATGATAGTCGCCAATTTGGATGCCGGATCACCGGCAAAGACTTAAAAAATCAGAACTTCCCTTTCCGCGGGAGGTTCTGGCCGGGGCGCCTCCCGCGCCCTGGAAGACGGAACGGGCAACAGGAGGTACGGCCCGGCAGATCACGCGCCTTAAGCTGCGGACCCTAAGCTGCAGCGTGGACCAGTGAGCTGGCCAGCGAGCACAGTGCCGCACGATACGCGCCGCCGACATGGGCCTCGGTCCAGCTATCGCCCGTTGTCTTCTGCAGCAGGTGTGCGGATTCCGTGCCGCTGCGGCCCAGGACCGCGCGCAGCACAAACACGCTGCGCTCCACCGGACCGAGCCCTTCCAGCCACTGCCGCATGCGCAAGCGGCCTGCGCCGGAGAGCAGCGCGGTCAGTTGCTCCCGCGTGATTCCGGCAGCGCTCAGGTCATCGGTTTCCACGCAGCCGCCCAGGTCAGCCGCCGTCGATGGATGCATCTCGGCAGGCCGCAGGCTCGCCACGCGCACCAGCGCTCGTTGCACCAGGTCGTGGCTCGCCGCGCCGCGGGCCGCTTCACCGTCAGCGCACGGATCCATCTCAACCGATGCCACCGTCTCTTCCACCAGTTGCAAGGCCTCGGTCTCGTCTCCTACGAAAAGCGCAGCCGTCTGATACAGCTCGCGTGCGGCAGACTCGATCACGGCGCTGTCGTTACAATCGCCGCAATCCGTCGCCTGGTCAGGGATGGCTGTTTGCGTCTCAATCACGGTGCCTCCACCTTCCTCTTGTTAGCTGGGTTATGCCTTCATCCTCTGCCAGCCGGGGGCCGGCGTCAACCGCGGCATGTGCAACGGTTTCTACCGCTTTCACAAGTAGTGTGCCAAGCCGACAACAGAGAGGGCAGCTTTTCTTGACGAAAAAGCTGCGCTGAGTGTGTCTCACCAGATAGCACCCTTGTGAAAGCGGTTTTGGCTGAGCTTTCATCTTCCGGAAGGCGCGTATCCTGTATCAAAGGAACATCTTCCTGAAACCGGCCGGTCCCACCACCAGTATGTCTGCACGACAGGCAAAACGAGAACAGCTCTTTTTCAGCCGCGATGAGTCCTGGCTGCGCTTCAACGGACGGGTGTTGCAGGAGGCTGAAGACCCCAGCAATCCGCTGCTCGAGCGGGTCAAATTCCTCGCCATCACCGCCTCCAATCTCGACGAGTTCGTAGAAATCCGCGTCGCCGGCGTGATGCAGCGCATTGAGGACGGCTACAACGAGGTCGGGCCCGATGGCATGACGCCGGAGCAAACCTTCGATCGCGACACCTCCGAGCTGCGCACCTTCGTCGAGAGCCAGTACCGCTGCTGGAACAAGTCGCTGCGCCCTGCCCTGCATGCGGCCGGCATCCGCGTTCTCGACTACAAGCAGATGACCGAGAAGCAACTGGAGCACGCCTCGCAGTTCTATCAGCGCGAAGTCGATCCCCTGCTGACGCCCGATCACCATCGATCCGGCGCACCCTTTTCCCCGGGTGCTGAACAAGGCGCTGTGCCTGGCGCTGCTGCTGCGCAGCAAACGCAAGAGAGCTGCCGGCACCGTTCTGGGCGTGCTCACCGTGCCCCGCGCTCTGCCCCGGCTGGTGCCCGTGCCTTCGTCCGGCGGCACCATCGACTACATCTTCCTCCACGAGCTGATCGAAGCCCATGCCGCCCGCATGTACCGCGGCTACGAGGTTCTGGCCACCGCTGCTTTCCGCGTCACGCGCAACAGCAATCTCTATCTGCAGGAAGAGGAGACGCGCTCGCTGCTGGAAAGCGTGCGCACGGAGCTGCACAACCGCCGCAAAGGGGATGCGGTGCGCCTGGAAGTGGAAGAGGGCGCGGACCCCGACATCATCGACCGGCTGCGCGTGAATTTCGAGGTGGACGAGTCGCAGGTGGTGCGCACCGACGGCCCGGTGAATCTGTCGCGCGTCATGACGCTCTATACCGACACGCCGCGCCCCGATCTGAAATATCCTCCGTTTGTCCCGCGCGAGCTGCGCCTGAATCGGCGCTCGGCAAATATCTTTGAAGAGATCCAGCATCGCGACATCCTCCTGCACCATCCCTACGACTCCTACGACGGCGTCGTGAGCTTCATCGAAGCCGCCGCCGAAGATCCGGCCGTGCTCTCGATGAAGCAGACGCTCTATCGCACCTCGGAAGACTCGCCGATGTTTACGGCCCTGATCGAGGCCGCGCAGTCCAAGGAGGTCACCGTCGTGGTCGAGCTGATGGCGCGCTTCGACGAAGCCTCCAACATCCGCTGGGCGCGCAACCTGGAAGATGCCGGCGTGCAGGTCTTCCATGGCATCGTGGGGCTGAAGACACACTGCAAGCTGGCCTTGATGGTGCGGCGCGATGAAGACGGCGTGACTCGCCGCTATGCGCATCTGGGCACCGGCAACTACAACCCGAACACGGCGCGCTTCTACACCGATATCAGCCTGCTGACCGCCGATCCGGCGATCACGGCGAGCATTCAGGCGGTCTTCAACTATCTGACGGCGCACTCGGAATCCGATGACTATTCGCCGCTGCTGGTGGCGCCGCTCACGCTGGCCGAGCAATCCATCCAGTTGATCCGGCGCGAAGCCGACCACGCGCGCAAGGGCCGGCCGGCGCGCATCGTCGCCAAGATGAATTCCCTGCTTGAAAAAAGCATCGTGGAGGCGCTCTACGATGCGTCGCAGGCCGGTGTGGAGATCGATCTGCTGGTGCGCGGCATCTGCTCCCTGCGCCCCGGCGTGAAGGGACTCAGTGAGCGCATTCGCGTTCGCTCCATTGTAGGCAGGTTTCTGGAACACAGCCGCATCTTCTACTTCGCCAACGGAGGCGAAGAGGTCATCTATTGCGGCAGCGCGGATTGGATGCCGCGCAACCTCTTCGAACGCTGCGAGGTTCTCTTTCCGATCAAAGACGCGCAACTCCGCGCACGCCTCAAGGACGAAATCCTTGCCGCCTACCTGGCGGACACCGCGAAGACCCGCATGCTGGAGCCCAATGGCGATTACCGCGCGGGCTCATAACGGCAAAGTTCCCTTCTCCGCGCAGGACTTCTTCATGCAACTCGCCGAAGGACGCGTCACCGTGGACAGCATCCCGCCTCCTGTCGAGATGCATCCACCGTTAAAGCCGCTGCGAGCAGCCGCCCGCGCAAAGCTCCAGCACGAAAAAAGACGCCCGCAACCGTCGTCCGCGCACGCGTGGAGAACGTCACCGCGCCGGTGTCGTGACTCTGGCGTTTCGTGCACCCAGCGTCGCCACTCGAAACCCTCAGGCCACGTATATTGTGAAAACACTGGGCCTCGGTTCGCCTGTTTCTGCTGTCAGATTCCTTTCCGGAGAGCCGCACGATGTCCCGTTTCTTTCGATCGACCTTCCTTCCCGTTTTTCTGGTCGGCACCGCAACGCTCGCGCCCGCTCAGTCTTCCACCTGGAAGATCGACCCTGCACACTCCGCGGCGAACTTCAGCGTCCGTCACCTGGGAATCTCGAATGTGCATGGGCGCTTCGGCGGTGTAAGCGGCCAGATCGTTCTGGATCCGGCGGACCTGACAAAATCCTCAGTCAAGGCCACGATCGACACCACCACCGTCGACACCGGTGTGCCGATGCGCGACACCGATCTGAAAAGCGATCACTTCTTCGACGCAGCGAAGTATCCGGCCATGGTATTCGCCAGCAAGAGCATCGCGAAGAGTGGAGACGGCTATGCGGTCACCGGCGACCTGACCATGCACGGCGTCACCAGGCCAGTGGTCCTGACCATGGAGACGCCTTCCGTCGAAGTAGCCATGGGCAAACAGACGCGCCGCGGCTTCGACGCCACCACGACCATCCACCGCAAGGATTTCGGACTGACCTATGATGAGACGCTTACCAAAGCAGGCGACGCCATGATCGGCGATGATGTGAAAGTAACGCTTGAAGTAGAAGCGACGAAACAATAAGAGTGGGAGGAGCAGCATGGAACACGACGTTCTCGTGGCGCAGCAGTTCGGATCCACCGCACGCGCATATCTGGAAAGCCCGACGCACGCCACCGGCGACGACCTGGAACTACTTGCCGAAGAGATTGCAACGGTTCCCAATGCAACCGTGCTCGACCTGGGTTGTGGAGCGGGCCACGCCAGCTTTGCTGTAGCGCCCCACGCCGCTTCCGTTGTCGCCTACGACCTGACGGCCGAGATGCTCGCCATCGTGACGCGTGAAGCGTCATCTCGCAAGCTCGGGAACATCAACACCGTGCAAGGCATGGCCGAAAAACTGCCCTTCCCTGACGGCCATTTCGACTTCGCCGTCACCCGCACCAGCGCGCATCACTGGCACGATGTGGCTGCCGCGTTGCGCGAAGCACGCCGGGTTCTAAAGCCGGGCGGGCGGATGCTGATGATCGACACCGCCGGCGGCGATACTCCGCTGCTCGATACGCACCTGCAGGCAGTCGAGATTCTGCGCGATCCCTCCCATATCCGCGACTACACCACGCAGGAATGGCTGGCGTTGTTCCGCGAAGCCGGCTTTACCCCCTCGTTCCGGAAGCAATGGCCGCTCCCCATCGAGTTCTCTTCCTGGATCGAGCGGATGCGCACGCCGCCGGAGCGTGTCACCGCCATTCACTCCCTCTGGAAGACCGCGCCCGATGAAGTACGCAGCCACTTTGAAGTCCAGGCGGATGGTTCGTTCGTCCTGCAGAAAATCCTTATCTCGGCGGAGCGATAGAAGTGGTTGCATAAAGCAGCCTCATTGAATAGGGATACGGATGAGACCCGCCGTCGAAGCGGGTCTCATGCTGCTGGACGAAGTCACAAAATCCATATATGCAACCACTTCTAGACACTATCCCGCAGCCGCTACACTGAAGTTTGCTGCGTCCCCTTCACACACTGCTGCGCTACTGGCACCTGCTCAGCCTGGATGCGCCCACCGTGGCCGCCCTGTGGTGCTGGGCTTTTGGCCGCGCGGTGCGGCTGTGGCTGGATCCCTGGTTGCCGATCGCATTGGCGCTCGGAACGTGGCTGTTCTACGTGGCAGACCGCCTGCTCGACGCGCAATTTTCACCCGACGCCACGCTCCAGGAGCGGCATCGATTTCATCAACGCCACCGCCGCTGGTTCCTCGCTGCGGCGGTTCCGGTAGCCATAGTGTTGGCTGTACTTGTCGCGCGCATGCCTCGCTCGCTGATCACGGCTTACTGCGTGCTGGGTGTGCTCTCGCTGCTTTACCTCGGGCTGGTGCATCTGCCCGCGCGAGCACGCGGCCGCTCGCTCCGCTATTTCCCCAAGGAGTTCGCTGTGGCGCTGCTCTTCGCCGCCGCAACCGCGCTGCCCGCGTGGGACGCCGCCGTGCGCCGCTTCGCGGGCATACCACGGCACCATCCGCTCCTGCTCCTCTGTCCGCTCTTTGCCGCACTCTGCTGGCTGAACTGCATGGCTATCGAGGGCTGGGAGCAGCACCGTCGCGGCCACCGCATCGCATGGCTGGCCGCAGCCATCATTGCGGCAAGCTGCCTCAGCCTCTTCGGCCTCGGCAATGATCCGGCACGCTCCATCGCGCTTGCCGCCACCGTGAGCGCCGCGCTCTTTCTTCTCTTGGACCGCAGCCGTCTGACCGCTGGAGGGCGGCGCATCGCTGCTGATCTCGCCCTGCTCACGCCTACGCTGCTGATTCCGATCCTGCTGCCGATCGCCCATCGGTTCCCGCGATGAGCGGGCCTGCCCGATTCGACCGTTTGGCACGGCCCTATCGCTGGATGGAATACTTTAGCTTTGGACCATATCTGCAACGATGCAGAATGTTCCGCTTGAAAGAAGCAGTCGAGCGACGTCGCGCTTTAGTGTATGGGGATGGCGATGGCCGATTTCTCGCAGAACTAGTGAAACGAGCTCCCGATATTCAGGCGGCGGCCGTGGATTCGAGCGCCGCGATGCTTCGTCAGGCTGCACGAAAGCTGCCGGCTGGCAGCCGTGTCCGGCTGGTGCATGCTGACGCGCTCGCCAGCGACCCGGCACAGTTTCCGGAGGCGCCCTTCGACCTGGTAGTGAGCCACTTCTTCCTCGATTGCTTCACCGAGCCCGAGATCGCGCTGCTGCTTTCGCGCGTGCACACAGCTGTGTGTGACAACGCAATCTGGGTCGTCTCTGACTTCGCCATTCCGCAGCGAGCGCCGGCGAGGCAGATTGCCGTGCTCATCGTCCGTGGGCTTTATCTCGCGTTTGGCCTGCTGACCGGACTCACCACCCGTCGCCTGCCCGATCACGGCCGCGTAATGCAGGAGGCTGGCTGGCTGCTGGAGGACCGCAGCAAACTCCTCCTCGGTCTGCTGGTAAGCGAACGCTGGCGCCGCCCTCCCGAAAGAAATACACCGAAATAACTCTGGCAGGGGCATTTTCCAAGCAACGCGCAGGCGAACCCGCTGCCATCCCAGAAGATATGCTCGCGATTTCCTTCAGAACTGGGCACCCGTCATGGCTTGGCGGCACTCCAGGAACTCCGCCGGATGTTTTCCCCGATCCCTATCCCCCGCCTGATCCTGAACCGGACGGGCCCGATTTGCCGGAGCCCGATCCCGACCCCGATCCTCTCGACCCCGTACCCAGGCCAGTGCCGGTGAATTAACGACCTCTAGGGCGCCTTTGTCTTCTTGGCCACGTCCGGCGGCAGGGCCGAATTCCGGTTCTTGAGCCATTGCAACGTAACACTCTGTCCTGGCTGCTTAGCACTCTTTGTCTTCAGGCTCGGCATATAGATCTCCAGGCCTGCCTGCGCCGTCATGCGCGTGTCTCCGTTCACCAATTGGTTTTGATAATTCACCAGATCGAGATCGAACCAGGGTTCGTTCGCCGCGTCGATCATCGTCAGATCGGTATTGTGCATGGTCAGCTTGCCGAACGTAACTGCGCCGTTGCGGAAGCGCAGAAAGTTGTGCCATTGCGCAAGCTGCGTCGGGTCGTTGGGCGCGTTGCCGTAGATCACCTCGATGTCCGGCACCTTCACCTTCACGGCTGTCAGTTCGCCCCGGATATGCGGCGGCGGCAACAGCTTCTCCGTGTCGAAGATGATGTCGTTTCCCGTCACCGTCACGCCCGGAACATTTGTGGAGCGCACCATGTCGGAAAGCTTCAGATCGAAGGTTCCCAGCAGCCCCTTCACCGGAACCTTGAGCACTGAGATGTGATCGACGTGCAGCCGCACCAGCCCCTGCTTCGTTGCTGCGACAGAGCCCACCAACTCGACCGGGAGCGGCACTACCTTTTTCACCGTGCCGCGTATCTTCACCCTCTCGCCCTCCGGCTGGATGTCGATGTTCTTCAACGGTGAGTCTTTCGCTGTGGTGTCGTTGAGGTACTTACAGATATCACCAATGTTCGCGCGGATCACGCCCTTGTCGATCTGCAGGATGAAGGAGTCAGAGTCGTCGAACGATGGAACCTCGTTCTTCTTCGTCCGGACCATCTTGCCGGCAATCCAGGCGATGTAAATGCGGAAGTCCGGCCCTTTGCGGAGCATGATGTTATGCGCATAAACCTGCGTGGGAGCCAGGTCCGCCGCGCTGCTCGGTGCAGCCGCCACGCCGGTGTTGGTGGTACTGGCTAAAGTGGCGGATCCCGTTCGCCGCATCAGAGACCGCCCTAGCAACCAGCCGACTAGCAACGCCACGAGGATGGCAAGAAATCCAGGAAGAACGCGACGTACAAGGCTCACGGCGGACATTGTAGGGGTCAGATGCGCGATCCTGCCCATCGGATCATTACGTTAAGCTCCGGCTGCCCTCGAACTGGAGCAGACCGCATTGTTACAATGAGGTTACAGAGTACCCGGACCGACTATCCCGGGCGGCAAGACCAGTCCTTATGATCCTCTACATTCTCCGCCATGCCAGCGCCGGATCTCGCCGGCAAAATCCTATTGTTGACCGTAAGCGCGGCCTTGATAAGGAGGGCAAGCAGCAATGCCTCCTGATCGGCGCTTACCTAAGCGCGTTGGGCGTCAGCTTCGACGCGATCGTTTCCAGCCCGTTGAAACGCGCTCTCCAGACGGCATCGCTGGTGGCGACCGAAATCGGTTTCGAGCAAAAGATTGCCGTGGACTCGAGCCTGGAACCAGGCGGCCGTTTCGCCGATTTCGAGACCATGCTGGCCAAGCATGCCGGGCAGGAAATGGTCCTGGTTGTGGGACACAATCCGAACCTGGCACAGTTTGCGGGAGCCTTGATTACTCCGCAGCGCGGCGCGCGAGCCAATATGCGGCTGCGCAAGGGCGGACTGGTGCGCGTCGACGTGAGTCGCCGCCCCGCTCAACTCTTGGGATTGGTCGATGTCCGGGCGCTGCGTCAGTTTCAGACCAGTGTGGCCAAGAGCTCGCGCCGGAAAACCTCGCGGAAGTAGCCAGCGGCGGCCTGGTTATCGCGATTATCTCGACCTGACGCGCTTACGCGGCAACGCCCGCCATTCCCCGACAAGACGCCGGTTAATCGTCGCGACAGTGTGCATCGCTCGCTCGTAATCCCGTTGCGCACGCGCCAGAAGCTCAGCGTGCAGCGCATCGCCATCGTCGCCAAGCGCCTCACCCGCCTCGCCCGCAACCATCTCCCAGTCGTGCCACTTCCCGATCGCGTCCTGCACGCGCTTGATCGTTTTCGCAATGGCCTTGGCCGCCGGATCGCTTTCGTCCGATTCTGCGATGTAGCGCGACTTCTTCGCCCCTTTGCGGAAATCGTGCAGGTTTTCTCTGTCCAGAAGCGGCATCGCGTCCACCAGCCGCAGATAATCTTCGAGCGCGAGCCGCGCCACCGGCCGATGCGCGCGCGATGCGATCGAGCGACGCTGCGCGACCGCCATCATGAACTGCTCCTCTGCCTCCAGCAGACGCTTGGCATGATCGTCCAGCGTCTTCGAGAGCGTGCCGGCCGCGGCTGCGCGACGGCTCTTCAACCAGCCATCGAGTGTGCGCGCCTGCTCCGCGAGCGGCGTGATCATGTCAGAGCCCGCCGCAGTGCTCGTCGCTTCAGCCAGCTCTGCAGCAATCTTGTCAGGCGCGGTGTCCGATGGCGGAAGAAAACTCTCCGCCAGCAGCTCGCGGTGTACGTCAAGGTCGCGCACCACGCCGGCGGCGCGGCGGACCTTCTTCAACTGGCGCAGCCAGCGCTGGCGTGCCTCTTCCGCGGTCTCGCCCAGACCGCGCGTGCCGGCCTCGCGTGCCAGCGTCTCGAGCGTCGCCTCCACGCGGCGCGTGCCGGTGCGCAAATGATGGACTGATTCCACCTTCGGATCCTCGCGCTCCTCGCGGCAGGCATCGAGGCGTTTGCGCATCGCCGCCGCAACTTCCGCGAGGTGCCGCACCATCGGCGACGCCGCTCCGCCCCGGGAGTCCTGTTCCGGCTGGTATTCTGCTGATTCGGTCATGTCTCGTCCCATCGTACTTCCGGTGCCCACCGACGCTGCACCGGCACGCTTTCTTTCCCCGCGCCGCGCCTGGACCATTCTGCTTCTGGTATGGTTCGCCGTCCATTTCGCTGCGCTCTTCTCGCCTCCGCTGCTGGACGATGCCGATGCCGCGCACGCCAACGCCGCGCAGCACATGGCGCTCTCCGGCGACTGGGTCACGCTGAAGATCAACGGCATCCGCTACCTGGAAAAGGCGCCGCTTCCCTACTGGCTCACCGCGATTGACGATCAAATCTTCGGCTACAACGTATTCTCCGCCCATTTGCCGATGGCGTTGGGCGTGCTCGCTACCGCAATCCTCGCCTGGTACTGGACGCGCCGCGCCTTCAACGACCGCGCTGCCTTCTATGCCGCGCTGATGCTGCTAACCGGTGTCGGCGTCTTTCTGTTCACGCGCATCGATATACCGGAGGCGCTGCTCACCTTCTTCATCGGGCTCGCGCTCTACTGCTTTCTCGTGGGGCTCGAAGACAAGAAGCCCGCACTCTTCTATGTGACATGGGCATCGCTGGCAGTCGCGATGCTGGCCAAGGGGCTGATCGCTCCGGTCTTCTTTTTCGCCGCGGCATTGCCGTGGCTTGTGTTCACGGGCGAATGGCGACGCTGGCGTGAGATGCGGCTCGCCACCGGCCTGCTGCTCTTCCTGGCGATTGCCGCGCCGTGGCATATCCTCGCCGGGTTACGCAATCCGGATCAGGGCAATCCGGTCGGCAATCATCCCACGCCCGGCCACGTACACGGATTCTTCTACTTCTACTTCATCAACGAGCAGGTGCTGCGCTTTCTCGGCAAGCGCTACCCGGTGGACTACAACAAGCAGCCGGGATGGGTGTACTGGGTGGGGCAGATCGCGTGGTTGCTGCCCTGGAGCCTGTATCTGCCGCTGGTGGTGCGCCGCGCCTGGCGCACCCGCACACAATGGCTGAGCAATCTGCGGCTGGAGGATGACACTGCGCGCTTTCGCAGCCGCAGCATCTGGCTGCTCTCGCTCTATGCCGGCTTCATGTTGGTCTTCTTCTCCATCTCAACCAACCAGGAGTACTACACCTTCCCCGCATACCTGCCGCTGCTGATCCTCACTGCGGCAGTGCTTGCGTCCTTCGAATTTCGCGCCGAGCGCATCGATGCCGAAGCGCGCGAGAACACGGATGGCTGGCTGATCGGCGCACACATATTGTTTGCCGGGGTTGGCGTGCTCTCTGCCGCGGCGCTGGGCTACGGCCTCTGGAGCTCGCGGCATCTGCCGTTCGTTCCGGATATCGGAACGCTGCTGGCGCATCGCGGCGTGGGCAATTACTCGCTCTCCATGTCGCACCTCTTCGATCTCACCGGGCCCTCGTTTGCCGCATTGCGGCTGCCGGCGCTCATCGCAGCTGTCGTCCTTCTCGTCGGACCGCTGCTGGCCTTCGCACTGCGCCGCAGGGAGCGGCACTTCGAATCAACCTTATCGGTGGCCTTTACGATTGCGATTTTTCTCATCGCCGCGCACATCGCGTTTGTGCGCTTCGCGCCGATGCTCTCCTCCGAGCCGATGGCCGCCACGATCAACCGCATCGCAGGGTACCCGGCCAGCGAGAGCCAGTCAGATCCTGCAGCGCAACGCGCCACGCTGATCGTGTATGGCGATCAGTCCGATGGGTCCTCGGTGCTCTTCTACACACGGAGGCAGGCACTGCTGGTGCACGGCCGCTCGTCGACGATGGTCTGGGGCTCGATGTGGCCCGATGCGCCACACATCTTCATCGACGACAACGAACTCAGTGCGATCTGGGGAATCGGCAACCGGAAATTTCTCTTCGCACAGGCGGAGCGTCGCGATCAGGTCGAGGCGGTGTTGGGAAAGCGGCTGATTCCCATCCAGGAGCTGGCGGACAAGACGCTATACACGGATCGCCCGCTGTGAGGAACGCGGGTTAAGTCGTAAGCGCCGACTCGCGCTCCGGCCCTTCACCCTCGGCTATAGCAGCCGGCAGATGCACCGGCCGCATGTAGCCGCCGGTCTCCAGCATGTACTCTTCGCCGCGCCATAGAATCTGGCTGCTGCCGTAGCTCGCTACCCAGAAGCCAAAACCCATCAGGTCGCGCAGCGGAAACAGCAGGATGGTCCGCCACAGCGAGCGCTCCTGGACGACGACAGCCCCAACGACGGCGGCCAGCGCCATGCGATTCGCGATGCCCCATCCGAGCGCAAGGAACGCCACCCAGGGCCAGTGCAGCAAGAGCGCCGCAACAAATGCGAGCAACGCGAACGGCATGCTGAAGGTGAGTGAGGTGCCGAAGTGCCCCTTGGGGCGCGAGAAGCGTGTGCTCTTGCTCCAGCGAACCTGGTGACGCATGGAGTCGACAAAGCCTGTGTTCAAGCACGATGTGGTCGATCGCGTGATGCGAGAAGACGACGCGATGTCCCTTTGCCGCGATCAGATTGCCGAGCAGAAAATCGTCCGCGCAGTACTGGCCCAGCGCGCGGAAGCCGCCCATCTCTTCGACGCACGCACTGCGCACCGCCATCGTGGGGCCAAGCGCGAACTGCATCCCTTCAAGCATGTTGGCCACCAGCACGCCAGCCGTCATTTCGATCGACATGCCCGCGCCTTCCAGTTGCGCCCACAAGGCGGCAGAGCGTGGATTGCCAGCGGGCGGCGCCGGACTCGGCACGCCGCGATAGGGACAGGTCACCAGCCCGACCTTCTCGTCAGCCAGCGGTGCCACGACCGCGCGCAGATACTCCGGCGTCACGCGGACATCGCTGTCGCTCACGATCAGGATCGAGTGCTGTGCGGCCTTCGCCATGCGATCGAGTGACGCGACTTTGGCGTTGGCGAAGGGCGGCTCTCCGCTGGTCAGGAATCGCGCTGGTATGGTCGGATTCCGCGCCGCGACGTCGCGCGCAATCTTGAGACCGGCATCATTCAGGGTGCGGGCGCAGAAAAGAATCTCATATGCGGGATAGTCCTGCCGGAAGAAGCCTTCGAGATGCTCGGCCAGGTTGGGCTCCGCTCCATGCAGCGGCTTCAGCAGGCTCACCGGAGGGGTGAACGCGCCGTCGGCGACAGGGCGGTGTCTGCGGAAGTAAAGCACTCCTGCCACTACCATGATGCCGTACACGGTGGACGTAATCAGGCCAAAAACGCCCAGCGAGAGCAGGAGATGAAGCATCGCGATTATCGGGTCACCCGTAAGGGACTGCTAGTTAGACTACTCCAGCGGCGGAAAGTGTGCCTATGGCTGTTTAGACGACAGCACGTTGGGCGATAACTGTAAGTCGTTCCGTTGCTGGCGCTTCCGTTCCTAGCGTTTTCGTTCACGGACAGGAGCGGGATGGATGACCACCGCTTTGCGCAGGGGAATCATGGCCGCCTCATTCATGTTGGGAGCGGCATGTTGCATGCGCTCGAGCATCTCGGAACGCACATAGTCCACAAAACTCTGCATTTGCCGGTTCATCTCCTCCATGCGCTCGCGCATCTGCAGGATGATCGCGATACCCGAGATGTTGACCCCCAGATCGCGCGCCAGGTTCAGGATGAACTCCAGCCGCTCCAGGTCTTCATCGGTGTAGAGGCGGGTGTTTCCCTCGGTCCGTGAGGGCTTCAGCAGCCCTTCCCGCTCATAAAGGCGGAGGGTCTGCGGGTGGATCTCATACATCTCCGCGACGGCGGAGATCATGTAGGCGCCTTTGGACTTACGTTTGGTCGACATTCGTCTTGTGTCCCTACAGCGAGGTGAAAGAATCGCTCTCCTGCGCCACCGGATGGCTGAAGTGTACGCGGTTCCGGGGGCCGCTGCTCCACCGTCCGGCGGCGCGTATCCGGTATGGCATAAGGATATCGGCACAGTATGTGGCGATATCCTGCCCGGCCGCCTCGACGTGCAGCCGCACCGCCTCCGTCCGCTCAGAGGAGCCTTTGCGGCCATAGAGCACCGGGGCTGCGAGGAGGATGGCCGACAGCTCATTCCGGCGCCACGGGGTCTCAAGCTCCCGGGCGAGCAGGCTCGCCTGCTGGGCGATCGACAGCTCAGCAGCCACTTCCGGTCCGCCCAGAGTGCGGAAGCCTGGCTCGGAGCTATTGCGCGGAAGCCACGCTGCGGCGGCGGGAATGCGCCCCTCCTTTTTGAGCTGCCCCTCTGCCCACGACATGACCGTATTCACCAAAAGTTGCACTTCGGGTGGGGCGTGTAATTTTGGGACCATTTCCACCCTTCGGTAACGGAAAATATTGATTACTTGCTGGTGATCTGCCGAGCCCCGGTGCACACTTCCGTCATGAAGAACGTACGGTTCCTAACAGCCGCCTTCGCCTTTGCAGTCGCGTCCATACTTGCCCAGCCGGTTCAGGCCCAGCAAGCCTGGACCCCGGCAGCATCCGACTATCCGGCCATCAAGGTGCCCGCGGGATTGACGTCCGAGCCCATCATCAATACCTCTACCAAGGCCTATTTCCGCACACGGATCGTTGTGGGATCAAGCCAGGGAAGCAATTTCGGCGGGCACTATGCCCTGCTGCAATGGGGCTGCGGCGATGGCTGCACGACCTTCTTCATCGTCGACGAATTGAACGGCCGTGTCTATGAGCCGGGCTTCAATCTGACCGCTCCCAAGGGCGCCCCGGACGCGAACTTCGGCTTCCAATACAAGCCAGACAGCCGCCTGCTGGTCATGGAGGGCTGCCATGGCAACGTTGCCGGTAGCTGCGGTAAGTACTACATGCTGTGGACGGGATCGAGACTGGAACCTGTGCTCCGCGAGCCGCTGACTACCACCATCGCGTCAGTTGCCGGTATGCAGTGAAGAAATAGTCTAGATATATCTAAAATAGATTAATGTTCCACGTGGAACATCCGGCGACACGTCTCGACTTTTATACCTTACTCCACAACACCGCCCGCGGGTCCTCCGGATTCAGGTGCGCGAATTCCCGGAGAATCTCCTTCGATCGTTCGTCGCGGAGCTGCGGCACGGTGATCTCGACCATAACGATCTGATCGCCGCGATGGCCTTCCTGGGAGGCCGACGGGACGCCCTTCTCGCGCATACGCAGCTTCTGCCCGCTCTGGGTGCCGGGCGGGATACGCAACTGCGCCCGGCCATCGATGGTCGGCACTTCGATCTTTGCGCCCAGTGCGGCCTCGTCCACACGCACCGGTACGCTGATCTCAATATTGTCCGCGACCCGATGAAAGACGGGATGCGGGCCGGAGCGAATGATCAGGTACAGATCGCCTGCCGGGCCGCCGTTGGTGCCGGCATTGCCCTTACCAGCAAGGCGGATCCGCTGACCGTCGCGTGTGCCCGGCTTGATGCGGAAATCAATCGTCTCGGGACGCTGCACCGTGCCGTCGCCGTGACAGGTGGGGCAGCTCTCCTGGACGCGCCCCGAGCCGCCGCAGCGGGGACATTGGATATTGAATTTCATGCGGCCGCCCATCTGCGTCACATGGCCGGTGCCGTGGCACTCGGGGCATTGGATCGGTGCGCCGGAAGAGGCCTTTCCGTGGCAGGTGGGGCAGGTCTCCTGGCGCAGAATCTGCAGCCGCGCGGTGCCGCCGCGAACCGCAGTCCAAAAATCCACGTTGACCGTGTATTCGATATCGGTGCCGGGCTGTGGACCGCGCTGCGCCTGCTTGCCGCCCTGCTGATTGAACATCCCGGAAAAGATGTCGCGGAAACCGCCCCAGCCGCCGCTGCCCGGTGCGCCCGATGGCGGCTCTTGTGCCGCGGGACCGCTTTCGAAGTTGGAGAAATCGAAGCCCTCAAAATCGAAGGGAACGCCCTGCTGTGGACCTGTGCCGCCGGCGCGCGGACGCCCATATCCGCCGCGCGCGGCCGCCTCTGCCTGCGCAGGATCGATCTGGTCGGAGTAGAAGCCGAACTGGTCATAGACCTTGCGCTTCTTCTCGTCGCTCAGGACGTCGTTGGCTTCCGAGATTTCCTTGAACTTCTCTTCGGCCTTCTTGTCGCCCGGATTTACATCGGGGTGATATTTGCGCGCAAGCTTGCGGAAGGCCTTGCGGATCTCATCCGACGTGGCCGTTTTCTTGACTCCAAGCAGGCCGTAATAATCCTTGTTCTGTGTCGATGGCATTGTGTCCTGTCGTCCGTTCTACCGTCTGCTCGCTTCCGCTTAATCCTTCTGACAGACCGGGCACCAATAGAGGGTACGTCCTGCCATGTCCTGATTCCGAATCGCCGTGCCGCAGACAAAGCACGGCTTTCCACGCCGCCTATAAACATAGTGCACTTCTTCGCGCTGGGCCGGTCCCCGGCGGTGGGGACGGTCCTTTGGGCGCGTGGTTACGATCCTGCGGTCGACCATTCCGTCTGGCATGAGCCGTTTCGCATCATTCCAAATCGCACGCAGGATTTTCAGATCGACACTCCTGGCCGCCCGAAAGGGACTGAGCTTCGCGCGGTAAAGCAGTTCCGCACGATAGATGTTACCGATACCTGACAGTACCGACTGATCCATGAGCAAAAGGCCGATCGGCGCCTTGCTCCCGAGCGATTCTGGCGAAGGCCGGTTTCGGATCCGCCTGAATGTCGAGCGGGTCCGGGCCGAGACGCGCCATCAGGCGTTCCCATTTCTTCTGGTCGTAAATCGAGCAGTCGGAGGGACCCCGCAATTCCAGCCAGTCGATCTTGCCTTTGCGCTTTGTCCAGATGCGGAGCCGCAGCGCCCCTTTCGGTTTGGCCAGCGGTCCGGTGCCTTCGGTGAAATCGCCGAAGCGGCCAAGGTGCACATGCAGGATCAGATCGCGACCGAAGTCATAGCCCAGATGCTTGCCATGCGCGATGATGCCGCGCAGCTTACGTTGATCGAGCAACTCTGCGTCCGGAAACTGGCCCGAGGGAGAATCCGCGCGCACGGTGCGACCGGCAAAGATCGCTGCCTGGCGATCGCGAAAGCGATGGACCTCATTTCCCTCGGGCATCTTTGCTTTGGTCACCTCGGTGGTTACAACCCGCTTCACGATCGCAGTCTGCTGAGGACATCGAGCAAAACTGCAGGTTCTCGCTTCCCTCAGGATGACAACCGACGTTGTCCGAGCCTTAGTTCCAGACCAGCCTGGCTTCGACCGGCTCCATGCGCCAGAAGATGTCTGGCTCGGTGCGGTGCATCTGGGCGCAGAAAGTCTCCGCCTCTGATTTTGTGTTGAAGAGCACCTTGTTCAGGATCTGTCCTGCGCGCCACTGCACGCAGCGCCACATGGTGTTCGTCATTGTCTGTTCCTCCGCGGCCGCCCTCCCCTGTCCTGACGCGCCATGATTCGTGTGCCCGTTCTTCTGTTGCATCTCCGCCTGCTTCCCTACTTCCTGTTACTTCCTTTATCGGCCTGATATCGCAAGGGGCGCTCACAATCGCTGCGAGCGCCCCTTACCAGTGCCCCGGCAGACGACATTCGAGTCATCTGCCGATGCATTACTTCCGTCCTGCGTTTACTTCTTGTCTTCGACGTCCACGTACTCGGCGTCGATGACACCCTCGTCCTTCTTCGGCTCGCCTGCGCCCGCTTCTGCCGTGGTTCCGGCAGCAGCCTGCGCGCCGTCCGCTGGAGCGTTCGCGGTGGCCTTGTACATGGCTTCGGCCAGCTTGTGCGAGGCAGCGGTCAGTTTCTCCCGTGCTGCGTTCAGCTCGCTTACGCTGGGCGTGCCTTCCAGGGTCTTCTTGGCATCGGCCAGAGCAGATTCCACATCGCCCTTCTCCGAGCCGGAGACCTTGTCGCCACTCTCCTTCAACATCTTCTCGATGTTGTAGACCATGCTGTCGAGACCGTTGCGGGCCTCGATCTGCTCGCGCTTCTCCTTGTCTTCCGACGCGTGCGATTCGGCATCGCGCGCCATGCGCTCCACTTCATCCTTGCTGAGGCCCGAAGAGGACGTGATGGTGATCTTCTGGTCCTTGCCGGTGCCGCGGTCTTTCGCAAGCACGTTCAGAATGCCGTTGGCGTCGATGTCGAAGGTGACCTCGATCTGGGGCACGCCGCGCGGGGCCGGCACAATGCCGCCTAGCTTGAACTTGCCGAGCGTACGGTTGTCCGCCGCCATCGAGCGCTCGCCCTGCAGGACGTGGACTTCGACTTCGCTCTGGTTGTCCGCGAAGGTCGAGAAGGTCTCCGTCTTCTTGGTGGGGATGGTGGTGTTGCGCGCGATCATCGGCGTTGCAACTCCGCCCGCGGTTTCGATGGATAGCGTCAATGGCGTTACGTCGAGCAGCAGCAGGTCCTTGACCTCGCCGGCCAGCACGCCGGCCTGCACGGCTGCACCGATCGCCACCACCTCATCCGGGTTCACGCCGCGATGCGGCTCCTTGCCGAAGAGCTCCTTTACGATCTGCTGAATCTTCGGCATGCGGGTCTGGCCGCCGACCAACACCACTTCGTCGATCTGGTCCGCCTTCACGCCGGCATCTGCCATGGCCTTCTTGCATGGCTCGATCGAGCGCTGCAGGATGTCATCGACAAGCTGCTCCAGCTTGGCGCGTGTGAGCTTGCGGACCAAGTGCTTCGGGCCGCTTGCGTCCGCGGTAATGAAGGGCAGGTTGATCTCCGTCTCCATTGCCGTAGAAAGCTCAATCTTGGCTGCCTCAGCGGCCTGCTTTAGACGCTGCAGGGCCATCTCGTTACCCTTGGAGCGGAGATCCAGTCCTTCGTCCTTCTTGAACTCATCGATCAGCCAATCGACGATCCGCTGGTCGATGTTGTCGCCGCCCAGGTGCGTGTCGCCGTTGGTCGACTTCACCTCGATGACGCCTTCGCCTACTTCGAGAATCGAAATATCGAAAGTGCCGCCGCCGAAGTCGTAAACCGCAATGGTCTCGTCCTTCTTCTTGTCGAGACCGTAGGCGAGCGCCGCAGCGGTAGGCTCGTTGACAATGCGCTTGACGTCCAGACCGGCGATGCGGCCGGCGTCCTTGGTAGCCTGGCGCTGCGCATCATTGAAGTATGCGGGCACGGTGATGACTGCTTCGCTCACTGTGGTGCCGAGGTAGCTCTCCGCCGCCTGCTTCAGCTTCTGCAGGATCATCGCCGAGATCTCCGGCGGGGTATAGTCCTTGCCCTGGGCTTCGACGACCACGTGGTCGCCCTGCGCCTTGACGGTATAGGGCACCATCTTCATTTCGTCGCTGACTTCATTGGCGCGGCGGCCCATGAAGCGCTTGATGGAATAGACCGTGTTCTGGGGGTTGGTCACTGCCTGCCGCTTTGCCGTCTGGCCTACCAGCCGTTCACCGGTCTTGGTAAAGGCCACAATGGACGGAGTGGTGCGGTCACCCTCGCTGTTGGGGATGACTTTGGGCTCTCCGCCTTCCATGACGGCCACCACGGAATTGGTGGTGCCCAGGTCGATACCGATAATCTTTGCCATAACTCTCCTGACATCATCGCTCTTGCGCGTTGGGACCACTGTCGCACTTGAGTGACTTATTGTCAATGTATCTGATGCAGGAATCGTCTGGGCGGATTCCCGATTTTTTGCGGATGCTGAGGAGAAGAGGAACGCAACTTGACGTTCCCGGCGAC
Source organism: uncultured Acidobacteriaceae bacterium (assembly GCA_963758545.1). Lineage (GTDB taxonomy): Bacteria > Acidobacteriota > Terriglobia > Terriglobales > Acidobacteriaceae > KBS-83. Next base: position 342,159 of record CAVWVY010000006.1, read on the forward strand.
ATCAGCCGGAGATCATACAAAATATTGATAAATAATGACTTGCCTACAAAATATCAACCAGCTTTTGTGGACGGCTGGGCGGTAGAAAGCTCCGTTGGAGCCCCGAACGGCTTGTCTGGACGAGGAAGGACCTCTTCGATCGGACGAAACCGGCGTGTGGCTTCGTCAAAAGCATCCACCCGACCGTCTCCAATGCTGTAGATCCAGCCATGCAGCCGCAATTTGCCAGTGGCCAGGCCAGCGGCCACGCCGGGATGGGTCCGCAGATGCTGGAGTTGCAGAAGGACATTCTCCTCGGTCAGGGCGCGAACCAGGCGATCGCCCGAAGCCTCCGGGTCCTTGGCACGCACCACTCCCAGGGCGGCCTCGAGCATTGCGCAGCCAAGCCTTGACCGTGGGCATGCCCGCCAGGAATGGCGCGTCCGTATTCTGCAGCGCCTTCATCGCGCCGCAATCCGAGTGACCGCAAACAATGATCTCGGTGACCTTGAGCCCGACCGTGGCGTATTCGACAACGGCGGAGACACCGCCCAACATCTCGCCATACGCAGGAATAATGTTGCCGATGTTGCGGCAGATGAAAAGCTCACCGGGAACGGTGTGTGTGATAAGCGAGGGATCGATGCGGCTGTCGGCACAGGTAATGAAAAGCACCTGAGGATTCTGCTTGTCGCGGAGTTCGTCGAACAGTTCGCGATGCTCCGGATAGATTTCTTCGCTGAAGTGCCGATACCCCTCGATCACCTTACTGATGCCGTCCTGCTCCGACATATCTACCCCCCCGTGCGCAGCCTGACCCACTTGAACGCAGTTGAATCCAGTATGGCCCCGGAGGGTAGGAAATCCAAGCGCCGTTCGATGGTTTGCGCTCCGATCCGCTCGGTTCTTGATACTCTCGCAACCATGCGCTCCGCAACCCTTCTGCTTATGACTGCTTCCCTGCTGCTAGGACCGCTTGCCGCGACCTTGTCCGCTCAGACCGCGAACACACTGGATGCTGCAGACGCGGCACGGGCGGACCAGGCAGTTCAGAAGGTGATCGCGGACACCGGCATCCCGAGCGCCTCGATTGCGCTTGTCCAGGACGGGAAGATCGTGTACCTGCACGCATACGGCAAAGCGCGGCTTGAGCCGCCGATGCCGGCAACGACCGAGATGCAATATGCGATCGGGTCGGTGAGCAAGCAGTTCACAGCGGCGCTGATCCTGATGCTGGTCGAAGACGGCAAGATGACGCTGGATGATCCGGTTGGGAAGTATCTGCCGGAGCTGACTCGCGCAAATGAGGTGACGGTGCGGGAGGTGCTTTCGATGACGGCTGGCTATCAGGACTACTGGCCGGAAGACTATGTGATGACGTCGATGATGGCGCCGTCTACAGCGCAGCACATCCTGGATGTCTGGGGCAAAAAGCCGCTGGACTTCGATCCGGGGACCCAGTGGCAATACTCGAATACGAATTATGTAATCGCAGGGCGGATTGCGGAGATTGTGGGCGGCAAGCCGCTGGTGGAGCAGTTGCGCGAGCGCATCTTCTCGCCGCTGCACATGACCGGCGTGCGCGACCAGGATGCGAGCCACCTGCCGGCGAGTGATCCGACTGGCTACTACCAGCACGCGCTGGGTCCGCTGCGGCCGGCGCCGCTCGAAGGCACGGGCTGGATGTTCGCCGCGGGCGAGCTGGCGATGTCGCCGCATGACCTGGCGCTGTGGAACATCAGTATGATGAATCGCTCTTTACTGAAACCGGCATCATATGACGCGATGTTCACGAATGTGAAGCTGAAGAACGGGAAAGAAACAGGCTATGGGCTGGGCGTGCAAGTGAGCGAGCGCGAGGGGCAGCGTGTGATCTCGCACAGCGGCGAGGTTTCCGGGTTCGTTTCGCAAAACACGGTGTATCCGGACAGCAAGGCAGCGATTACGGTGCTGACGAATATCGACGCATCGAGTGCGGCGGCGACGATTGCCCGCGCGCTGGCACCAATTGTGCTGGTGGCAGGCACGAATGAGGCCGAGGATACGGGGGCGAAGGCCGCCGAAGCACGCGCGCTAAAGGTATTTACCGGGCTGCAGAGCGGGCAACTCGATCGGTCGCAGTTGACCGAGCTATGCAGCAACTACTTCACTCAGGAGGCGATCCAGGATTTCGCAAGCAGCCTGAAGCCGCTCGGCAACCCGCAGAGTTTTACTCAGGTGGCCGAGCAGGCGCGCGGCGGAATGATCTTCCGGGCGTTTCGCGTGGAGTTTCCCGATCGGCGACTTACAGTGACAACCTATGAGGAGCCCGATGGAAAGTTGGAGCAGTATCTGGTGCTTCCCGCGGGCAGGTAGTATTTGGTTGGCGAAACGGGGCATGGTGCTGTGACCACGTGTTCCGAGGCGGTGCTTGCGACCTGCGGGCCGCCGTGCGAGACTGACCATGGTCTTGCGAGCTGTGTCCCGCGAAATCCTAGCGGTTTGACAGAGCCTGCGATAAAGGCCGGGATGGCGGAACTGGCAGACGCAGCGGACTCAAAATCCGCCGACCCTTGCGGTCGTGGGGGTTCGACCCCCCCTCCCGGCACCATCTATCCTGTTTATTTCAATAGGTTTGCGAAAAACGTCGCTCAGACTCTCGATATATCGGGTACAGGGCGCATCTTGTTTATTTCAATACGTTGAGATCTATGAGCTTACCTTTCGACACCGCCATGTATATATAGTTAGCGTTTTTTTACGCTCAATTACGGATGCGCAGCGGATAATTGGTCCGCTCGACGCTGATTTCGCAGAGAGTTTTCTGACCGCGATGCCCACCCGCAAGAGTCGGTCGAAACGGCGAGAAACATAACCGCGCAAACACCTGGAATCCACTCTCGCTTCGTGCTGAGCCGCAGCCCTCCAGCACACGGAGCCCGCGCGACGCCGGCAATTGTGGAGGGACTCGGTTGTCCGATATGCCAACTAACTACACGGCCACGTGGTTCATATTCGGTCGTCGTCAATGAGTTCGTCGCGATAACGCACTTGTTGAAAACCGGAGAGCACGACGCCATCGTGCAGATGAAAATAACGTGCCGCTGGTCGCGAAGCAGAATCGATCGACATGGATAATTTCCTGACATCGTAGCCGAGGCGCGCTGGGCCGGCTCCTGCTCTGCGTATCAGATCTTTCCGAACTTCTTCAGCGTCTCGTAGAGTTCTGGGATCAGCACATTGTTCAGCTCGTTCGCCTTGTCGGTAGTCTGGCTATTCGTGAAGAGGCTGAGGATTAACCCGGAATCGGGCAGATAGACATACGACGCACGATAGCCGACGGTAGAGCCTTGGAAGGCCCAGAAGCGGCCTATGGGCTGCCTCGTTATCTGGAAACTCCCAGGCCAAGGGCTTCAGGATACTCATCCGATGTCTTATCGATTTTCATGGCATCCGGGATCGACACCAGGCTTTCAAGTTCCTTCTTTTGTCTCGGCTTCAAAACATCCCCTTCAAAAAGGAGTGGGACCGGCTTGCTTTCTCGATGATCATCTGCCCCAGGACAAAATTCGTATTTGAATATGCCGAATTTGATTTCCTCAAGCCGGACTTAGGGTTATGGCAACTGCTGCGACGCTTTGGCAAATCCATGCCGTAAAAGCCCTCGCTCGCACTTGGTGACGTATGATGGATCGCGTTCCCCCAAAGCCATACAGATCCGTTTCCCGGAGCGAACTGCTTTGCTGGACCAGGCCATCTCTCACTACCGCATCCTCGAGCGGCTTGGCGGCGGCGGTATGGGTGTCGTCTACAAAGCCGAAGACACGCGGCTGCACCGCTTCGTCGCGCTCAAGCTGCTGCCGGATGACATCGCACAGGACGAGCAGGCGCGCACCCGCTTTCTTCGCGAAGCGCAGGCCGCCTCCGCGCTGAACCATCCGAACATCTGCACGATCTACGACATTGGCGAGCACGAGGGGCAGACCTTCATCGCTATGGAGTTCCTCGACGGCACCACGCTGAAGCACAAGATCAACGGCCAGCCGCTGCCGATCGAGGAACTGCTTTCGCTGGCAATCGAGATTGCGGATGCACTGGACACGGCGCATGCGAGCGGCATCGTGCACCGGGACATCAAGCCGGCGAACATCTTTGTGACGCGGCGCGGGCATGCGAAGATCCTGGATTTTGGGCTGGCGAAGAGGTCTCTGTTAGGCAACAGCGGCAACAGCCTTGCGGAGACGCAGGCCATGGAGACTGGGGAGGAGCACCTGACCAGTCCTGGGCTGGTGCTGGGCACGATTGCGTATATGTCGCCGGAACAGGCGAGCGGCAAGCCGCTGGATGCACGCACCGACCTGTTCCCCTTTGGCGCGGTGCTGTATGAGATGGCCACGGGCATTCTTCCGTTCCAGGGCGAAACGTCGGCGCTGATTTTCGATGCGATCCTGAATCGCGAGCCGGTGCCGGTGCTGCGGCTGAACCGCAATATACCGGAGCGGCTGGAAGACATCATCTCGAAGGCGCTGGAGAAGAACCGCGATCTGCGCTATCAGAGCGCGGCGGACATGAAGCGCGACCTGCAACGGCTGAAGCGCGATCTGGAGTCGGGGCGCAGTGCGTCGCATCACGCGGCCGACACCGCTGCCGAAAGCAATGGCGGACCGCCGGGCTCTTCGTCTGCTGCTCCTGTTGCTACGCCGCCTTCGGGTTCCTCTCCGGCGATTGCGACGCCGCCTTCCGGTTCCTTTCCCCCAAGCGGCACGCGGCCGGCAGCAGCCGCTGCGCCGTGGTGGAAGCGCTGGACGATCCTCGTGCCGGCCGCCTGTTTGATTGCGGCGATTGCCGGCGGCGCGTTCTATCTGGCTTCGCGATCCAGTAAGCACCTCACCGACAAGGACACCATCGTTCTCGCCGATTTCAGGAACGAGACCGGCGATGCGGTCTTTGACGACACCCTTCGGACGGCGCTCACGGTCGCATTAGGCCAGTCGCCGTTTCTGGACATTCTGCCGGACAGTAAGGTGGCCAGCACGCTGAAGCTGATGACGCTACCGGCGACCACCAAGCTGACGCCGGAGGTGACACGCGACCTGTGCCAGCGGGCCGGAGCACAGGCTTATGTCGCGGGAACGATCAGCTCGCTCGGCACGGATTATGTTGTGGGCCTGCGGGCGGCCAACTGCCAGACGGACGACACGCTGGCGCAGCAGCAGGTGACGGCGGCCTCGAAAGAGAAGGTGTTGAATGCGGTCGGCGAGGCGGCATCCGGACTGCGCGAGCGGCTGGGTGAATCGCTGGCTTCGGTGCAGAAATACGATGCACCGCTGGAAGACGTGACCACCTCCTCGCTGGAGGCCCTGAGAGAGTACAGCCTGGGGAGGCGCGAGGCCGGCCAGGCGAGCTCGTCAGGGACAGGCGGCATCTCGGCAGGTGTACCCCATTTCGAGCGGGCGATTCAGCTTGATCCTTCCTTTGCGAGCGCCTACGTCAGCCTGGCAACCGCGTATGTCAATTTGTATGGCCCTTCGCGCGCAGCCATGTACTACACCAAAGCCTATGAGCTCCGCGACCATGCCAGCGAACGAGAGCGACTGAGGATTACTGCCACCTACTACCAAAACGTGGTGGGCGATCTGACCAAAAGCTCAGAGGCTTTCGCAGAACAGATCGCCAGCTATCCCAGGCAAGCCGGCCCCGCGCGGAATGTCCTGGCCATCATTTACTCAGAGCAGGGGAAGTATCCCGAAGCAACTCAGATGGTGAGACAGGCGAT
>CAVWVY010000007.1:0-191872 GCA_963758545.1 uncultured Acidobacteriaceae bacterium
TGCACCTGTCCACTGGCGCCTTTGAGAAGCAGATTGGCTCGGAGCTCGAAATCAATCGGCTGGAAAGCCTGATCACGGGCGGCGTCTTCGTCTCCGACAAGGACGCAGCCGACAGCTATCGCCGCGACCACACCAAGGTCAAATTCGATTACGCTGTGCTGAACGGTGCAGACCTGCGCAAGCAGATCAACCCCACCGACGCCGACCTGCAGAAGTTCTTCAAGGAAAACGCGGCCCGCTACAAGGACGCCATCCCCGAAGCGCGCAAGATCAACTACATCGCCTTCACCCCCGACCAGGTCCCCGGCGGTACGCCGCAGATCACCGATCAGCAGGCGCAGCAGTACTACCAGGCCCACCTCAAGGACTACCAGGTTCCCGATGAGGTGCATGTCCGCCACATCCTCATCTCCGTGCCGCAGGGCGCGGATGCCAAGGCCGATGCGGCTGCCAAGGCCAAAGCAGAAGATGTCCTGAAGCAGCTTCACGCCGGTGGCAATTTCGCGGAGCTGGCGAAGAAGTACTCCGACGATCCCGGCTCGAAGGAGCAGGGCGGCGACCTCGGCATGCAGCCTCACGGCGTCTTCGTTCCCGCATTCGACAAGGCCGCCTTCGCACTGAATCCGGGCCAGATCTCCGACCTGGTCAAGACGCAGTTCGGGTATCACATCCTGCAGGGCGTCGAGAAGCAGACCGCGCACACCAAGCCCTTCGCAGAGGTCCGCGGCACCATCGTGGCTACCATGGTGCGCGACAAGGAAGCCCAGGCCGCGCAGACCTACGCCGGGTCGCTCGCCAGCGAAGCACAGAAAACCAGCCTCGACAAGACCGCCGCCGCGCATCATCTGCAAGTCGTCAGCACGGATTACCTCGCGCAGGGCGCCATCGTTCCCGGTCTCGCCGACAGCTCCAAGCTGATGAGCGACGCCTTCACCGCGAAGAAGGGTGGCCCACCCGCTGTTGCCTCCACCGGCGAAGGCTTTGCTGTCTTCCAGGTGGCGGATGTCCGCGCCGCGCACGCGCCTACCTTCGACGAATACAAGTCGCACCTGGTGGAGGATTTCCGCGATCAGCAGCTCCCGCAATTGCTCGCCTCGAAGACCAACGCGCTCGCCGCTGCCGCAAAGCAGGACGGCAACCTTGCTGCTGCCGCAAAATCCGTCGGCGCCACGGTGAAGACGGAGGATTTCGTTGGCCGTGACGGCCAGGTCCCCGATCTCGGACAGTTAGGCCAGATGGCCCCGCAGGTCTTCGACCTGGGTGACAATCAGGTCTCGAACGCGATCAACACTGGCCACAACGGCATCGTTATCAAGGTGACCGGCAAGCAGGAGCCGGACGCCGCCGAGATTGCGAAGAACCTTCCCCAGGCGCGCGAGCAGATGGCGAATGAGCGCCGCGAGGAGCTGTTCGCCGTCTACGTGACCAACATCACCCAGCAATACGAAAAATCCGGCCGCGTCCTCATGAACAAGAAGACGCAGCAACAACAGCCGCTCATCCCGGGATAGAGTCTGCCGTCTCTCCGCAACACACAATTTGGGTGCCCCATCCTGAGCAGAGCGAAGCGTGGGATACACACACAAGCTTGCTGTGGGTGCTGAAAAGCTGAAGCATGCTCATACCTGGCGAACTTTCGACGCTCACATCAGAGCAGTTGGAAACGCTCCACAGGTTCGCCCTATTGCAGGTGAGCTTCGAGGATGTTCAACGCTCACTTGCGGGAGTATTCGAGATCGAATTGACTCCCGAGCAGCGAACCGCCGCGACGAATTTCCGAGTGCCTGAGCCTGGCGTCAGAGTCACAGGCGACCATATATCCAGAGCATTAGAACAGAAACGGCTTGGGTTTATCTCGGAACGAGAGCTTGTGTACTGGGCAACGATGCTCCTATTGAATGACGCTTACGAACTCGATCCGAACGATGAGGATTTCCTTGCGGATTGGCTAAACGACATCAGCTTTAGCCTCGACGCGACCTAACTATGGCCACTCTTCGTGAGTGACTCGGAATGCATCATAAAATCATGTAAGCACTCTCTCGGCTAGAAAATAAAACCACACAGCGGCGACCAACGGGAGCCGCCCCCACAAACGCGCCGCAGGCGCGACCGCCTGGACGGCAAGTCCTGAATGCCTCTCGATCGCTCCTCCGGCCTTCTGCTCCACATCTCGTCGCTCGACTCCGCGGGCGGCATCGGCGACTTCGGCCCGGCCGCCTTCGCCTTCGCCGACTTCCTCGCCGCCGCCAAACAGCGCCTCTGGCAGGTGCTTCCGCTCAATCCGGTCGGATATGGCAGCTCGCCCTATTCCTCCATCTCCGCCTTTGCCGGCAACCCTTTGCTCATCTCGCTGGAAGTGCTGGTCGAATGGGGATGGCTTACCGCGGCCGAATTGGCTGAATACGTCGCCGCGACCGGAACACATCCCGCCCGTGTCGAATTCGAGCAGGTCCGCGCCGCCAAGATGCCGCTGCTCGAGCGTGCCGCCGCGCGTTTTCTCGACAGCCCGAAACCGGAACGCCGCCACGCCTTCGAACAACACTGCGCCGACAACAGCGCGTGGCTCGACGACTTCGTTCTCTTTAACGTCCTGCGCCGCCAGTACGCCTCCGCCGCCTGGACCACCTGGCCGGCCGAGATCGCGCATCGCCGCCCCGAAGCGTTGGCCCAACTCCGCCGCGACCTCGCTCGCGAGCTCCAGATAGAGCGTGTCATCCAATTCGCCTTCGACCAGCAATGGCAGGCCCTCCGCCGCTATTCGTTCGAGCGGGGTATCCGCTTCGTCGGCGACGTCGCCATCTTCGTCTCCTTCGACAGCGCCGATGTCTGGACCCATCCCGATCTCTTCGAGCTAAACCCCGACCTCACGCCCATCCGCGTATCCGGCGTGCCGCCCGACTACTTCTCCGCAACCGGTCAGCGCTGGGGCAATCCGCTCTATCGCTGGGACATACTCGCGCGCCAAGGCTTCGACTGGTGGATCGATCGCATCCGCCGCGCCCACGCGATGTACGACATCATTCGGCTCGATCACTTCCGGGGCTTCGAGGCCTACTGGGCCATCCCCGCCGAGGAGGAAACCGCCATCCACGGCGACTGGATTCAATGCCCCGGCGCTAAGCTGTTCACGGCACTCGCCGAAGCACTCGGCCCCATCCCGTTCATCGCGGAAGACCTCGGCCTCATCACGCCGGAAGTCGATCAGCTCCGCCAGCAGTTCGGCATGCCGGGTATGCGCATTCTGCAGTTTGGCTTTGGTAACCGCGGCGCGCACAATTATCTGCCGCACCGCTTTGAGCCCAGCACCGTCGTCTACACCGGCACCCATGACAATGACACCACCGCCGGCTGGTGGGCCAATGGCGCCAATCCTCAGGAGCGCGCCGCCGTCCGCATCTACACCGGCACTAGCGGCGACCAGCCCATCGTCTGGCCGCTGATCCGCGCCGCCGCCGAATCCGTCGCCGACACCTGCATCTTCCCCCTGCAGGACATCCTCTCGCTCGGTTCGGAAGCCCGCATGAACATCCCCGCCCACACGGGCGACAACTGGAGCTGGCGATTTGTCCGCGGCGCCATCCGTACGGAACACGCCGAGCAACTCGCTGCCATCACCGAACTCACCGACCGCGACCTTCCCGCCGAGACTCAGGACTAGCCCAAAACCTGAACTTTTCTCGGGCGTCACGAAGACGGACTATAGTGGCATCTGAATCGGCGGCCTCTCCAGGCATCACAGCTACGACCCGCTCGTTCGGAGAACGACTACATGCTCGAGCCGCGACCCGTATCCTCCATTCCCGCGTCCATTCCATCCGGAGCCTTTCCGCCTCTCGGCCCGAACATCCGTGTCCTCATGATCTGGCCGCGCTTCCCATCCTCTTTCTGGGGCTTTGAAGGCGTGCTCGAGATGCTCCCCGAAGCCGCCATGACCCCGCCGCTCGGCCTCATCACCGTCGCCGCGCTCTGCCCCAAATCCTGGAGCATCCGCCTCATGGACCAGTGCTTTCAGGAAATTCGCAACGAAGATCTCCTCGCTGCCGATCTGATCATGATCAGCGCCATGCACGCGCAGCGCTTCCACGCCCGCGACATCCTCGCCCGCGCAAAGGCGCTCGGGCGCCGCACCTTCATCGGCGGCCCCTGGGCCAGCAGCGACCCCGAAGGCGCCCTGCAGCACGCCGACCACGTCATGGCAGGCGAGGCGGAGGAAGCCTTCGCTGACATCGCGAAAGCATTGGAGCAGGGAACCGCGCAGCGCCTCTATCGCATCGTCGACAAGCCGGACATGACCGCCAGCCCCGTCCCCCGCTACGATCTCTTGCGGCTGGACAAGTACACTTCCATGCCGGTGCAGTTCTCCCGCGGCTGCCCCTTCCAGTGCGAGTTCTGCGACATCATCACCATCTATGGCCGCAAGCCGCGCGCCAAGACGCCCGCGCAGATCATGGGCGAGCTAGACACGCTGCGCGCCCTCGGCTGGCGCAACGAAGTCTTCATCGTCGATGACAACTTCATCGGCAACATGCACAAGGCGCTCGCCCTGTGCCGCGAGCTGGCCGAACTGGCAGGTCGAGCACGACCATCCCTTCTCCTTCTACACCGAAGCCTCGCTCAACCTCGCCGACCAGCCCGAGCTGCTCAACGCGATGGTCGCCGCGAACTTCATGTACGTCTTCATCGGCATCGAGACGCCGTCCTCAGAAGCGCTGAAGGAATCCCGCAAATTCCAGAACCTGCGCAGCGGCGACAACGTCAAGCAGGTCCGCATTATTCAGGAGGCCGGCCTCTGGGTGCTCGCCGGCTTCATCGTCGGTTTCGATTCCGACGACGCCACCATCTTCGAGCGGCAGCGCGAATTCATCGAGCTCACCAACATCACCTGGGCCATGGCCGGCGTGCTGCAGGCGCCGCCCACCACCGCGCTCTACGATCGCGTCAAGCGCGAGGGCCGCCTGCACGAAGACAGCGAAGCCCTCACCAACTTCAGCCCGCCCAACTTCGACACCGTGCTCCCCGTACCCATTCTGCTGCGCGGCCTCAGCACGCTGCTCTCCGGCCTCTACGAAGCCAAGCCGTTCTTTGAAAGAGCGCTGCGTTCGCTCGAAGTCTGGCAGCCCCGCGCCTCGCAGGTCCCGCCCGAATCTGCCCATGAGCTACAACCTCCGCGTGCTCGGCGCATCCATGTGGCGGCAGGGCATTCGTTCTCCGTACAAGCATGAATATTGGAACTTCCTCTATCAGCTCATCCGCCGCTACGCACGCCAGCCGGCAAAGCTCTGGCTCGGCTTCATGGTTCTTCTCTCTGCGCACCACTTCCTTCTCTACTCGCGCGAAGTTGCCAGCGAGCTGGAGCAGGAATGTGTTGCCTTCGAAAAGAAGCAGGCGACATCCGTCCCCCGCGACCCTGCGCTCGAAGCAGCATTGAAGCTGGCAGCCCGCGCCTGACCCTGCGGGCCTTTCGAGATCCAGCAGGTCGTCATCTCGGTCGAAGCGGCGAAACCACGCAGTAGAGAGATCTGCTGCTGTTTCCACTAAACGTGGTGCCCGAATCTCTCAAACAGATTAGGAGAGATCCGGCACGCTCAAACCCGCCCGTGAGCGACAAAGGAAGCGAACCCCGGAAAACGCGCCAAAGGCCTCATTCACCCGTGCGGCCAGCACCTCCTAAGAACTTAGTTGACAAATCCCATCCACCCGGCCTAATCTCCTAACTGCTTAGGAGAACAACACATGGGAGAAGCCGAAACCCTCACCCGCCTCGAGCTCCAGATCATGCAGGCTATCTGGAAGCTCGGCGCCAACAGCGTCAGCAGCGCCTGCAGCGTGAACGATGTGCAGAAAGCGCTGCCGCAAAAGCTCGCTTACACCACCGTGCAGACGATGCTCAACATCCTCGAGCGCAAGGGAAAACTCAAACGCAAATTGCGCGGACGCGCCTATGTCTACAGCGCGACGTTTACCGAAGCCCGCGCCACCCGTCACGCCGTGCGCGATCTCGTCGATCGCATGTTCGGCGGTTCGGCCGACCAGCTTGTCATGAGCCTCATTCAGTCGCGCCAGATCGATCCCAAACGCCTGGCGGAACTCACCCGGCGTCTTCAGCAAGAGAGCGAGGAAGAGAACGCACAAGGCGGCGACGTATGAACATACCCGCTCTCTCCTGGCTGCTCACCTATCTGTTCAACGCGCTGTGGCAGATTCCCCTCGTCTTCGCCGCGGCCTGGATCGTCGTCCGTATTGCGCATCGCAGCGGACCGCGTGCAGAGCATCGCATCTGGGTCGGTGCGCTGGTGCTCCAGATTGCGCTGCCCGCATGCAATCTCCGCATCGCTGCCGTGTGGCATACACTGAGCACCTTGCTGCCCGCGCACGGCAACTCCGGCAGTAGCGGCGTCCAGGTCTTGTTCGGTCCTGCCGTAGCCCAGGGCGGCGGCACTCCGGCTTCCGTTTGCGCTCGAAGCATGCATCCTCATCGCCTGGGCTTGCGTCACGCTCTACTTTGCCGCTCGTCTCGCATGGGGACTCATCGAGACCCGGCGTCTCGCTCGCACCGCCAAGCCCATCGCGTTTTCCGGTGAAGCCGCGCAGCGCTGGAATCGACACTGCCAGCGCTTCGGACTCATCGCTCCATCGCCGCAGATTTCCATATCCCCGCACGCCGTCGGCCCGGTCGCCATCGGCTTGCGCCGAGGTATGGTGCTGGTGCCGCCGCAGCTTCTCGATACCGTCTCGCCGGACGACCTCAACGCCGTCCTCGCGCACGAACTCGCCCACATCGCGCGGCATGACTTCGCAAAGAACCTGCTTTACACGCTGCTGTCGCTGCCCATCGCCTGGCATCCGCTCCTGTGGCGCACCCGCGCCCGCCTGGCAGAAAGCCGCGAGCTGCTCTGCGACGATGCTGCTGCGGAAGCCGTCGCTGGGCGCAAACAATACGCGCAGTCGCTGCTACGCCTGGCCTCCATCTTCGCCGGCCAGCCGCGCATCGCCACGCTTCACGCCGTCGGCATCCTCGATTTCCGTAGCAACGCCAACACACTCGAAAGGAGAGTTATGATCCTCACTCGCAAACGCATTCCCATCAGTACCGGCCGCCGCATTCTCATCAGCCTCAGCCTGCTGTCATCCTTGCCCTCGCCACCTGCACCTCGGCGCTCGCGATGCATACGGATGTATCCGCGCTCGCGCCAGATGCGCAGCAATCAGCGGCGCCCAACAAGCTCCACGTAAGCGCGAAGGAGATGAGCGGCAACAGGATCTCGGGAGACAACCCCACTTATCCTCCGGAAGCAAAGAAGAAGAAGATCCAGGGAACGGTCGTGATCGACGCCACAGTCTCGAAGGGAGGAGCCATCGAGGATCTTCATGTCGTCAAGACGCCGGACCCGTCACTTGCAGAAAGCGCACTCAAAGCCGTTCGCACATGGCGCTATCGCCCCTATCTCCTCAATGGGGAGCCGGTTGAAATCGAAACAACCATCAACGTGACCTACAACCTGGCAGGCTGAGCGGGCGTCGCTGCGAAATCGAAGTCCAAAATCGGGAACTGTATCCATCGCCGTAGCAAAATTGTGCCACTTTATATATGGCAATTCGCTACGATGGAAATAGGTGAACTTTGGATCAAGGCCATCCCGCGCTGCCGGATGGCCTTTCTCTTCTCTAAGTCCTTTGTTTGGACATCTTTGCGGGTAAGTCCTTTAGATCACCGACTTTATCCCCTCCGGAGGACTATAAGCCTCATCAATAGAATGACTTAGCCTCTAAGCTCCGGACCGGGGGAGGGGGGAGGGGTCCGGTCGGTACCGTTACCTCCCAACCATCGTGTGCTGGGAGTAAATCGCGTGCCATCCGCCATCGACATAGGTGAAGATGTCGCTCGACAGGATGCCTTTCTCAGGTCCCAGCGACCTGGAATAAAACGTCACCACCGCGGTGTCGCCTCGGAGCACTGAGGTCGTCTCGTATGGATGATCTGCCATCCATTTCTGCACCTTGGCCGCATATTCCGGTGAGCCGGCATGCTTCCGGGTATTGGCCACGATCGCGGCCTTGTCGTGTACCGTGCCGTCCGCGTTGACCGAGCGGTAGCCGTCCAGCAGCAGGTTGTCCACATAGGCGACGTCGCCCGTCTCCTCCGCCTTCTCCCAGCCATTGTCTGCGGCGATCACGGCCTCAGCCGTCTTCGGTTGTGGAGCAGCCGACGAGGCTGCCCGAGCGGACAGGGGTGGCAGAAGAACGAGAACGGCCGGTAGAAGCGTAGCGAGAGAGCGCATCGAGGGTCCTTGGGAAACGGAAGACTACCGGCCGGGCCGGCCCAGAAAGAGTAGCGAACCAGAACGCAACGGAGTCCATCGATGTGACGAATGGGTCCGTCCGCGTGTCGAACGCCCCTCGCACTTATGGCGCCGTGACGAACACGGCAACCGGATATCTGCCGAAGACCTGCGCCAGCGAGAGCTGCCCATCCGCCGCGATCGTCTCGCCGGTAAAGATGTTTCGGTATGAGCCGTGCAAGGTCCGCGGGAAGGGGCAGCGCCCAATCCTTCCACGCGTCACCCAGCGGCAGCGCAACTTCGCCGCGCATCAGCGAGCAGGCAAAGCGAGGCACAGCGACAATGACGGTCTTTCCCTCATGCTGCCGCGCATGTGCAATCACGTGCTGTTCGGCCGGCCCCGCCGCATACAACGGCACGTAGCTGCCGCGGCGGAAGAGCGGATGCTCGGCCTGGCGCAGCCGCAGCACCTGCGCAGTCGTCCAGAGCTTGATGGCGCCGTCGCCGATGTCGCGCGTCACCTCGGCCGCCACGGCTGCCGCACCCTGCTGGCCGGCGAGCTCATCCAGATGCCCGAGCATCCGCTCGCGCACGGCAAAGTCCACCGGGCGCCGGTTGTCCGGATCGACCAGGCTCAGGTCCCACAACTCGGTGCCCTGGTAGAAATCCGGCACCCCGGGGCAGGTCGCTTTCAAAACAACCTGCGCCAGCGAATTCACTCCGCCGAAGAGCTTGATCTGCGGCAGCATCTTTTCGAGGGTCTGCATGAATGCGGTCTCGCGCCCGCGCTTGTCCGGCAGGATGATGTCTGCAAGCCAGCCCTGCACCGCTTCGACATACTCAGGGTCAGGACTGATCCAACTCAGGTTTACCTTGGCCTCGCTCAACGCCTTCGCCGCATACTCCTGCAGCCGCTTCAGTACCGATTCGCGGCAGCCTGGCTCATCCGTCCGCCACGGCCAGACGCCCGCGATCGTCTGGTAAAACTGGTACTCTTCGTTCGCGTCCGGAGCGACGCGGCCGTCGGCCAGCGTGCGCTTCGCCTTGGCATTCGCACGCTGCCAGCGACGCACCGCACCTGACCACGCGTTCGGGATCTCCGACAGCACATTCAGCCGGTTGCGTACATCCTCGCTGCGCTTGGTATCGTGCGTCGAGGTCGTCAGCATCGAATCCGGCACCACCGCCAGCCGCTCCTCGTTGCTCGCATGCCACTGCTCCAGCGCGATGCCGAACGACTTCGTGTCTCCACCGACTTCGTTCGAGGAGATGAATCGGTTGTAGACATAGAAGGTCGTGTCCTCGACACCCTTCGCCATCACCGGCCCGGTGAGCTGCTGGAACTTGAGCGCGAAGTACAGCTGCTGCGGGTCGATCTCGCCCGCCGCCGTCTGGTGCCGGCGATGCAGGAGCAACATGTCGGAGAGGAAGTCGAACGCCGACCCGGCGAGGTCCGGATTGCGCCGCTTCGCCTGGCGGATCGCGGCATGGATGAACCCGATATCGCGCTCTGGATACATCCCGCGCTCGTCGATATAGGTGCGATAGACGGGGAAGCAGGCAATGGTCTCGCGTATCACGCTCTCGAGGATATTGTCCGTGAAGTCGCGCGCATGGCGGTCCGCCGCGGCGATCTTGCTCAGCATGTTGGTCAGCACATGGACTTCGCTGGCAAGTGACGACTGCATGACCTGGAGCTTGGAACGGTAGATGATCTCGTCAGGATTCACCGGGCGGCCCAGCACGCGGTCGTAGAGCGTGTTAAAGGCCTTCACGTTCTCACGCTGGATAAAGATATTGTTGGCGAAGTATACGAAGTCGTAGCCGGAGGTTCCGTGGACCGGCCACTCGGGAGGCATGTGCTCACGCGGCTCCAGGATCTTCTCGACCACCACGTATAGCGGCCCGTGTGATGCGCTCCAGTCATATCCGCGCACCGGATCGAGCACCACACGCTCGATGCCATTCGCCGCGGTATCGCTCACGGGCTTCGGTCCCGCGCACTGGCTTGCCAGGTAGAGCAGTTGCAGCCGGATCAGGTATTGGCGCGGGTTGAACATGCCGTCGCAGTGGTCAATGCGCAGCCCGGTGACCTGCTTATTGGCGAGCAGCTCGCGCACCAGGCAGTGCGTCTCGGCGAAGACCTCCGGCGTCTCCATGCGGAGGCCGACCAGGTCGTTCACGTCGAAGAAGCGGCGGTAGTTGATCTCCTCCGCCGAGGTGCGCCAGAAGGCAAGCCGGTAGGGTTGCACATTCAGGAACTCATGCAGCGTATCGAAGCTGTGCGGATCGCCTGGCGTGCCATTGAGCGCCTTGAGAGCGCGCTCGACGACTGGCTTTGCCTCCTCGCTGGTCAGTGCCGCGCGCAGGCGCGGAAGCAGGTCTGCTAGGCGCCTCTGGCGCTCGGCCTGCAGTTCCGGGTCGGTTGACTCATGCGGCGGAAGCTGCGTCAGTTCGCGCAGCACCTGGGCGAGCTCAGGCGGCATCCCTGCGGTCTCCTGCTCGCTCGGCATGGTTCCGATCGGCCGCCGGAAGAAGATCAGCGGGATAGAGCGCGGCGACGCCGGCATCCGGTGGTCCTCGTAGTACTTCACATAGAACTTCCCGTCCTCGAGCGCGACTTGGATGTGTCCAGCTTCCAACTCCTCGCCGTACTGGTTTCCCAGGATCGGCAGCAGCAGCTTGTCGCGCATCTCCTCCTTGAGCGGGCTCCAGTCAATATCGAAGAAGTTGGCGTAGCGCGAGGCGTGGCCATTCTCGAGCACGTCCTGCCACCAGACGGAGTCCCGGCCAATTCCCATGTGGTTGGGCACGATGTCCAGCAGCAGGCCCATGCCATGCTCGCGCAATGCCTGAGCAAACGGCGCGAAGCGCTCCGCACCCCCTAGCTCTGGGTTCAGGCGGTCGTGTCGCGTAACATCGTATCCATGCATGCTCCCCGGACGGGCCTCGAAGATGGGCGAGGCGTAGAAGTCCCCAATCCCCAAGCGGCGCAGAAAGGGAGCGACGGCGGCTGCCTGGTCGAAGGTGAAGCCCTTGTGCATCTGGGCGCGATATGTAGAAACGGGGACGCGAACGTCGGTTTGAAGTAGAGAATGGATGCAGTCTTCGTCCATGATGTCCGGCAAATCCGGCTCGAGCACGAGGCAGTCGAGCAATCTAGATGCAACAATTTGGCGTCCTACGTCGAGAAGCCTGTTGCGGTTATCAGTAATGGCAGTATGAATGAATGTAAGGGCTGTGAGGTTCGGTTGCGTCGAACGGTTGCCTTTGCTGGGATGCCGAACGGCGACTTTACGAACTACTGCCCGGCACGGGAGAATATGTGGAGCGATCGAAAGAAGTGGAGAAACAGAAGATGCCCCTGTCCGGCGAAGCCATTCGCATGATGAATTACGTTGACGATGTTGCGACCACCATGCGACGCCTGCTTGCCGTAGCGCCCACGCTCACCGCCGAGGAGCGGAAGCGCGTCTGCGAATACCTGCGGGTGAGCTCGCCGAATGCGGGAGAGGTTCTGGCGGTGCTGGAGAAGAAGTAGGGATTCCAGTGGCCCCTATCATGGATTAGGGAACTGCTGCCCATTGGCATGCGTATCCGTCCATGGGATATGCCGTCTTCACAAGGGTGTAAGGCCTGTACCAACAGCTGGCGCAAGCTTTTCCCTAAGGAGCGCTGCTCCGTGTAGAGCAGATGACCTTATAAAATTTGTGAGAACGCTTTCGTATGCGGGCGCTCAGGGACATCATCGGGCAGGTTCTGGACGCGATCTGGGCGCACAAGCTGCGGTCATTCCTTACTATGTTCGGGATTGCCTGGGGCGTCGGTTCGCTGCTGTTACTAATCGGTCTGGGTGAAGGCTTCCGCTCCGGCCAGCGACGCCAGATGGCGACGCTGGGCAATGACGTCATCTTCCTCTCCGGCGGCAATATTCCTGCCGTGCCTAGCCAGCACACGGGCATGCGGCCCTATCACGTCACGCTGTCCGACGCCGACGCGATGCGCAAGCTGCCGTCAGTGCGGGCCGTGACGGCGATCGTCCAGGACGAGACCATCCAGCAGGTCAGCCAATACACAACCACGGGCGGCACGGTGAAGGGGATCGACACCAACTATTCGAGCATCCGTGCGCTCCCGATGGCCGAGGGGCGGCTGATCGACAGCAACGACCTGCACGACCGGCGCCATGTGGTGGTGCTGGGGCAGAAAACGGCGCAGTTGCTCTTCTCCGGCCGGCCGGCGGTGGGAGAGTGGATTCTGCTGAACGGGTCACGGTTTCAGGTGATCGGCGTGGCGGCGAAGACTGGCCGTGGCAACAACAACGGCGTGAATCAGACCGCCTACATCCCGCTTAGCGTGATGATGGAAATGTTCCCCATCAAAGGCGACAACCTGCCGCAGGATGCCCTCAGCGGCATTCAATACCAGCCGCGGGTGCACGGTGATAACGAGATCGCCGTTGCTGATGTCCATCGCCTAATTGCCCAGCGACACGGCTTTGACTGGCACAACAGGGATGCTTTCGACGAGTGGGACTCCATCAAGAGCCAGCAAATGGTGGACAAGATCTTTGACGCGATGGATGTCTTTTTGGGGAGTGTAGGCGTGGTGACACTCGCGCTGGGCGCGGTGGGCATCGTGAATATCATGCTGGTCGCGGTGACGGAGCGCACCCGGGAGATTGGGCTGCGCAAGGCGATTGGCGCCACCAATCGCAGCGTCGAGCTGCAGTTTCTGCTGGAAGGGCTGTTTCTGACTGGTATCAGCGGATTGATGGGAATTGGCGGCGCAGCGCTGCTGATGTATGTTCTGCAATCGACGATGGGAACAAACATTGAGGGTTTCGATCCGCCGCGGTTGGTGCCTTGGTCGGCGGCGCTGGCCGTTGGAGCGCTTACCGCAAGCGGGATTATTGCAGGCCTGGTACCTGCGAGCAAAGCAGCGCGGCTGGAGCCGGTCGAAGCGCTGCGGCGGGAGTAGCGAATGCTGATCGATCTGCTGAAACAGGCATGCGAGGCCATGCGGTACAACGGTCGGCGCACCATCATCACGGTGGCCGGTATGGCATGGGGCATCGCGACTGTGATCCTGTTGCTGGCCTATGGCGCTGGATTCAGCCGCGCGATCATGGCCATCTTTGAGCAGTGGGGCGTCAACACGATCGGCGTCTTTCCGGGTACCACAAGCGAGCAGGCCGGAGGCAAGAAGGCCGGGGTAGTGGTGCGCTTCACGCAGGACGATCTCGACCGGCTGTCGGCGAGTGTTCCTGGGCTAGAACTGCTGACCGCCACGCTTGATAAGGACAATGTTGCGATCCAGAACGACCTGCACACCTATAGCTGGCACCTCGAAGGAAGTCACCCGCAAATCGCGGACATCCTGAACTACGACGTCGTAAAAGGGCGCTTCTATACCGAGCAAGACAACCAAGAGCGCAACCACGTCGCGGTGCTGGGCTCGGAAGCGGCGACAAAGTTGTTCTCTGGGATCTATCCGATCGGCCAGCGCATTCGCGTCGGCGGTATCAGCTTCACGGTCATCGGCGTACTAAAGCCGAAGATGACCGAAGACGAGGACAACATCAACCGCGTCGTCCACATTCCTTTCAAAACCATGGGCGACATCAAGGACCTGAAGTATCTGGACGGCATCTGGATGAGCTACCGCGGCGACCATATGGGCGTGGAGCGCGCGGTTCGCCAAACGCTGGGCGCGGCGCATGGCTTCCGCCCATCGGACCGCAATGCGATCTATGTTGCCAACCTGATGGAACAGCTCGCGCAGTTCCGCATCATCACGGCTGCGCTGGAAGTGCTGATGGCATTTATCGGATCGCTGACGCTGGGTATCGCAGGCATCGGGCTGATGAACATCATGCTGGTAAGTGTGCAGCAGCGCACGCGCGAGATCGGAGTGGAGAAAGCGCTGGGCGCACGAAAGGGGCACATCCTTGTCCAGTTTCTGGCGGAAGCGTTGGTCATCTCCGCGACGGGAGGGGTGCTGGGCATGCTGCTGGCGTATGGCGTTTCGCTCGCTGTGGGCCGAATTACTTTCTACAGTGCGATCGCCAAGGACGCGACCGATGCCGATATCCGGCTGCTGATCTCGCCCCTCATCGTTGCGGTTTCAACAGGAATCCTGATTGTGGTGGGGCTAGTGAGCGGAATGGTGCCCGCGTTGCGCGCGGCTAATCTCGACCCGATTGAAGCGCTGCGGTACGAGTAGTACTCCTCAATCCCGGGAATGGTTCAGTGAGCGCTCGGGACGACGCTGCTGGCAAGATGAAATCCGGAGCGGTCGAGCATGCGCTCGATCTCCTCTTCGGTGGCGCCAACTTTCCACGCCGAGCGTCTGGGATCCTCGGCATTCACGGGATACCACGGTATGGCTGATCGCGTACAAAGGCCGGCGACGTCAAAGGGCTCGATCGCGCGCCAGATGTCCTCGAGGAAAGCGGCGCCGTCGCGCGCGGCTATGCCAACGTATGCACGCTCCAACAGCTGCCGGCATGTTGGACCAAACCGTGGATCGTTGCACAGTAAAAAGCTTTGCGCGAGGCGCGGTTTCTCCAGGCGGCGTACGGTCTCGGAAAAACTTGCAGCCGCAAAGTAAAGCATGGAGATCGCGCGAAACACGGCGAAATTATCCATATTCGCGTAGAGTGCTCCGATAAGTTGTGCCGTGGCGCCCAACTCCTGTTCCGTGCTAGTCGCGTAGCTGCATAACTCTCCCTGCAGACTGGGCTGTTCCCAGTGACGTTCAAAAGCAGTTGCCAGTCTGCTGATTCCGAGTAGCGTCAGCGGAAAACCCGTTGATAGCAGGGGATCGACGAAGCCGGCCGCTGACGGCAGAAGCGCCCAGCGCTTCCCGGTTATTTTGCCGCTGCGAAACGGCATGCGCGGCAGATGAGCGAACGGAAGAACGGCCTCTGCTTTTGCAAACTGATCTGCTAAAGGTGGAATCAATTTCAGGAATCGACGCCAGGCGGGCGATCCCTCGGCGAGGTAAAGACGATTCGCGATCGCTTCCGTCGCAGCAATCCCGGCGCTGGTGATGCCGTTGTTGAAATGCAGCAGCCACACCCAGCCTCCGTCAAAAACATGATGGACAGCGGCTGCTTCGATCGGATATGGCGGGCTAGTTTGCCAATGAGCAGATTCTGTCGCGAGCGGTGTCACGCCGGAGAAGTGACTGTAGAGCGCCTGCGTTGCCGGATAGCTTTGGAAAGAGTTCTCCGGAAGGTTCAGAAGGCGATGAAGGCATCCACGCGGGCCGGTAGCGTCGACGGCAAAGAGCGCCCGAATTGTAATGTCTCTGCCTAGATGGTTTCCTGCCAGTTCGACGTGATCGCCAATCTCGTCGAAGCGGTGCAAATGCAGTTCGTCCATGTATTCGACGCCAAGCTTTTGAGCCTGCTCGACCAGAAAGTGATCGAAATCTGCGCGATACCAGTGGGTATCGCTGATTGCGTCGTGAGGACTGGCGGCGACGAGAAAATGATTCTCCGATGTGATTTGCGTAGGGCCGTGATGACGCAGACGGTGATGGAAGAAGGAGAAACCACGCTTCAAACCGCATGGCACGTGAGGATATTGCGCCTGCCAACTCCCCCACTTCGCGAGCGGCCGCACGGCCGGCAGAGCATACCGGTTCGAAAGCTCCTCCAACAGAAGATTGGAGAGAGGCGTGGATGATTCGCCGATAACCATCCGCGGATGGCGGCCACGTTCCAGCAGAATGACGGAGCGTCCTTGCCGGCGCGCGATCATGGCGAAGAGCGAGCCCGCGAAGCCCGATCCTATGACCGCGATATCATAGGTCATGCTCAATCGCGTCCTCCGCAGGAATCGCATTGCGCTTTCTCGTAAAAACGCTGCGATGCATTGATCGCGGCGAGTCGCGCAATCCGCTGTGTGCGACATTGCGGGCAGGCGGCAACGCGCTCGATGTCCCATAGGTCCGCGAAAACGCGGCCTCTCTTGAGGCAGACGCCATATTCGAGGGCATCTTCGACGACCTGCAGGTTTGGCGGGACGAAATCACCACTCTCCATAAGGCGATCTGTTGCTCCGTTGCCGGCGCGGGTAGGAATCAACGTCACTACGGTTGCGCCGCAATCAAAAGCAAAGTCCAGCGACCGCTGTGCCCAGTGAAGCGCATCTCCGGGGCTTATGAACGGTGGCTGTACCAGCACGAACACGCGCAGGTCGATTGAGTTCCTGTGGAGGTGCCCCGCTGCCTGGGCGAACTGCGCGGTCGTCATGCGCTTGTTTAGGCGCTCAAGAGCAACGGGATGTATGGTCTCCAGCCCGATCGCTACTTCCAGCTGCGCTGCCAGAAGATCGCGAAAACGGAGGCATCGATCCCCGACGAGCGCGGGATGGCTCTCCACGATGACTCGTTCGAATGACGCAACTTGCATTGCTACGGACTCGTAGTCCGCAGGCGGGATGGCTTGCACGTCAAAGAAGCTTCCGCTGTTATAGAGCTTGATCTGCCGAGCTGCGGGAAGTCGGGAGAGTGCGAAGCGTATCTGCTCAGGAATCGCTCCGACAGGAACCTTGTTCAAAAGCGTGTTGCGCCACAGGTCGCACATCAGACAGCGCCACGGGCACTCCCGATTGGAGAGAAAGACGGTCGCGACAGGAACTAACTCTCCGGGGGCGGAGCGCTCGTTTTCTACGTGAAATGCGTACGGCCGGCGCGGATCAAGGGTATTGCGCGACGATCGTTGATTGAGAATCCAGCGGTCGCGCTCCGCGGCAGTCTCCGGATAAAGAGGAAGATCGACTGCCATCACTGATAACGCGAGAGAAACTGCTTTCGGTACTCTGCTTCGCGAAATGGAAGGGTTCGGTGCATCGTCTGCTCTGCCATCGCACCATGTTGGAAACGTCGCTTGGGGAAGACCGGCATCTTGAGGCCGGTAAGACTTTCCACTCCATGCGAGACGATCTCACCCTTTAGCTCGTACAGCCGCTCGACACTGTAGTTCGTGAGATCGATGAACGGGATCGATTCCGCAATCGCGATGAGCTTCGGCCGGGTGTAGGGACTGAAACTGTGGAAGCCGAAACGCTTTGCGGGCGCATACGTGCGCGTGCAGGAACGGCTGAGACCACCGCTGTAGGTGAGTGAATGTTTGATCTTCCCGACTCCCCAGCCCTCCTGGTAGAGCATCGGATTATGGATAACGCTTCGGATCGTCAGCTCAGGATTTTCCTCAATTGGATAGTCCTTCAGGTTCTCATCGCCCCCGTCGCCGTCCAGGAGATACCGCCAGTCGGGATAGCGCGCCCGAATACCGCGGAGCAGAGCGATGGCCATCGATGCCGACTGGACATCCAGGGCCTTGTAGTCTTCGATAATCTCGATCGTCTCCTGCACGTCGATCGAAGCCGGATGAACCGCGATCGTCTCCAGAAAGAGAGATAGCCCGGATTCGTACAGGAATTCGCGGCCCTGCGCCACGTCGGGTCCATCGCCTAAATCGAGCACGAATGCCTTCAGCCGGCCAAGGTTCATGCCTCGGCTCTTCATCACATGATAGGTGGTCAGGAAGACGCTGCCGCTGTCGATGCCGCCTGAAAAGCAGACGCCGACTGGCTCTGTTGCTGGGACCCGGTCGAGGCACACAGCGATCTCGTCTGCGAGCGCGCGAATATAACGTTCGCCAATACGCCGCGGATCGGGCTCCATGGTAGCCATCTCTGGCGTAAAGAACCGTGTGTAGACCGGATCAGGATCGGGGCAGCCGATCAGCTCAATCTCCACGACGTGATGCGCTGGAACCATCCGGGTGTAGCTGGGATGGAACTGTTCTTCCAGACCTTCGGTTCTAAGCCATTTGTGAATGGTGTCGATGCGGTCTGCAACGACCAACACCGGGCCGTCTTTTTTTTTGGCCAGAAAGTACCGCATCGGCCGATCTAGAGAACGGACCATCCTCACGATCCTGTCCTCCTTGGCGATCAGCGTGAAGGAGCCCTCAATTTTCTCCATTGCTGCAGTGGAATGCTTCGCCAGCAGGTCGCGCGCGCGTTCGACTGTAAGGCCGTAAATCTCATTTGCGGATGGGTCCGTCAGATCGACGACGCGTTCTATGTAGTGGTTCAACGATGCCCTCAGAGATTTTGATTCGCCATCCAGTGTACGCCGAACCACCCGCTCCTGAACCACGCTGAAATCCTGCCCTGCTTGGAGTGTGAGCGGGAATCGACGTCGCAGCAGTCGATATAATCATTGCGACCTCCGGGATGTCGCGCGCTTTCTAATTTACGATGGGCGCGGCGGCGCCATTGAGTCGTGATTCGCTCCCGTATCTTCGCGGAAAGCAGCTGACCTTTGAATCGTTCATTCACTCCTCGAACCGCTCTCCTGCTTATCATCCTGTTTCTTTCGCTTCCCGCGTGGAGCGTGGATCCGTCGAAGGCGGATTTGCAGGCGGCGCACGCCAACAATATCGGCGTGGCCCTGATGAGTCAGCAACTTCCTGGAAAGGCGATAGTCAAGTTTGAGGACGCTCTTCGCGCGGACCCATCCTCTCCCGTTCCGCAGATCAACAAGGGAATCGCGCTGATCTATCTGCGCCGTCTGCCCGAGGCGGAGCAAGTATTGTCCGCCGCAACCACGAGCGATGCAAAGAACCCGAGAGCCTGGTACAGCTTGGGGCTAGCGCAACTCGATGCAGGCAATCAGATATCGGCGCTGAGTTCCTTCCAGCACGCAGTGGAAGCCGATCCGAGCGACGCAGATAGTCATTACTATGCCGGCACAGTGAACCTTGCGCTAAAGAATTACGATCACGCGATCGATGAGTTCGAAAAAGCGCTCGCGATCAGTCCGCTCCACGCGTCTGCCCAGTATGGGCTGGCTCGCGCGCTGCAGCGGGCCGGCAAAACCGATGAAGCGCGGAAGCGGTTTCAGCGGTTCCAGCAAATTACGCAGCAGAAGATCGGCACCATCTTCAGCGACAACTACGGAGAGCAGGGCCGGTACGCGATGGCGCAGGACATGCTCGCGCCGGCGACTTCGGCAGGCGCCATGATCCCAGTAACATTTGCGGCCGCGGTATCGTCCGCTAAGTCGGGGATCGAAGGCTCGGGGGCCTGCATGCTGGACATGCAAGGCGATGGCGAACGGGACATCATCTCCATGCAGAGCGGCGTGAATGCGATTCAGCCATATCGCATTGCCAAAGATGGCTTAGCGTCTCCGATCGATGCAAAACAGGCCGGTCTGACGGCGGAAGGAAAAGGGATAGCTTGCGCCGTGGGCGACTATGACAATGATGGATTGCCCGACCTGGCCGTCGCTCTCGCGGATCGCATCGTGATCTTCCACAACCTGGGACACGGTAAATTCGCGGATACGACCTCGTCTGTTGGAATTCATTTCCTGAACCATCCCGCCGGGCTGACCTTCGTGGATTTCGATCATGACGGGGACCTCGATCTCTTCATCACGGGATCGGTCGCCGAACCGGGCAAAGGGCCGAATGTCTTGTGGCGCAATAACGGCAACTCTACATTTACAGAGTGGTCTGAGCCTACGGGGCTGGCCGGCAGTGCAGATAGCGCGAGCGCTATTTTGTCTGACATCAATAATGATCGAGCGGTGGATCTGGTTGTGACCGGACACGACGCTTCGCCGGTGATCTTTGAAAACCAGCGCGAAGGAGCATTCAAGCGCGTCGCCCTGTATGACGGCGAAAAGTTGCCGGCAACTCGTGGCGTCACAATTCTGGATTTCAACAAGGATGGCTGGATGGATGTGGCCGTGACGCACACCGGCGCTCCGGGCCTGACGTTGTGGAAGAACGTGGATGGGACGCACTTCGAGCGCGTGCCACTGCCGATGGGCGATGCTACCGGTGCGTGGGGGCTTACGCCAATTGATTTCGACAATGACGGCTGGATTGATCTGGCCGCTCTGGTCCAGACTCCGCATGGAACGCGAATGCGCGTGCTGCGAAATCGCGGCCCGGCGGGCTTCGAAGATGTGACGCAGGCGCTGAAGCTTGCCGATGTGGATCTTTCCGGAGCGAAATCACTCATGGCTGCCGATGTGGATGGCGACGGCGCGCCGGATCTGATTGTGGCTCGGGGCAGCGCAGTTCCCCTCGTGCTGCGCAACCTTGGCGGGAATCGCAATCACTCGCTGCGCATCGCATTGACGGGTTTGGCCGACAATAAGCTGGGATTGGGAACGAAGGTAGAAGTCCTCTCGAATGGCATGCTGCAGAAGTTCGAGATTGCTGGAAGTTCCGGATATCTAAGCCAAGGGCCAACGGATATCCTCGTAGGTCTGGGTCAGGCCGACCACGTAGATGTGGTGCGTATGCTATGGCCCACAGGCGTGCCGCAGGATGAGATCGATGTTGCGGTTGGCAAGCCGCTTGCGCTGAAAGAATTGGATCGCCGCGGCAGCTCGTGCCCAGTGCTGTTTGCCTGGGATGGACAAAACTATCAGTTCGTTTCCGATGTTATCGGCGCGGCCGTTGTCGGGCACTGGATCTCGCCATCGAGTCGGAACGAAAGCGATGCCAATGAGTGGATCAAGGTGGACGGCTCCAAGCTGCGTCCGCGCAATGGCACGCTGAGCCTCCGTTTCGGCGAGCCGATGGAGGAGGTCAACTACATCGACCAGCTTCGCCTGGTCGCCATCGATCACCCGGAGGGAACCGAAGTCTATCCGGACGAGCGATTCCTGAGCGAAAAGCCATTTGCGAGCGGCTCACCGGTTGTTGCGTCTCCCGAGACACATACACTCGTGGGAGCCTGGGACGATCGGGGCATCGACGTGCTTCCGTTGCTCGCAAGCACGGATCACAAATATGTTCGTGACTTTACAAATTTGAGCTATGCGGGATTTGCGAACAGGCATACGTTGACGCTGGATCTGGGCGAGTGGTCATCACAGCGGCCATTGCGGCTCTTCCTGAGCGGCTACATCGAATACTTTAGCGCCAGCTCGATGTACGCAGCATGGCAGGCAGGCTTGCATCCGGAGCCGCCATCTATGGAAGCACAGATGCCGGATGGCACCTGGAAGAGAGTCATCGGCGACATGGGGTTCCCGGCGGGTCTCCCGAGAACCATCGTCGTGGACCTGACGGGCAAATTGCCAGCTCACACCCGGCGCATTCGCATTCGAACGAATCTGCAGATTTACTGGGACCAGGCTCTCGTCGACAACGGTGCAGGTGCGCCAAACCCGATGCGTGAGACGGAGTTGCCGCTTGCATCGGCCACGCTTGCATTCCGCGGCTATCCGAAGCAGATCGAGGGCACGACGCCAGGCGACCTGACTTACGACTATCGGCAGATCAGCCAGACTGGGCCATTCCAGTGGCCGAAGGGGAGCTACACGCGCTATGGCACGGTAACACCGCTTCTCACCCGGCAGGATGACGAGTATGTGATCTTCGGCAGCGGGGAAGAGATTGACGCGGACTTCAGCAACGCCTTGTTGCCGCCACTGCCAGCGCATTGGAAACGTGACTACTTCTTCTATGCCGAAGGCTTTGTGAAAGACATGGATTTCTACGAAGCCATGCCCTTTACAGTGGCCGAGCTACCATTCCTTCGAATGAGCAGCTATCCGTATCCGCACAGCGAGCATTTCCCGGAGAGTACGCGGAGCATGGACTATCAATTGAACTGGAATGATCGCTTCGAAAGCGGGAACCGTATCCAGAGCTATCAGTTCCACTACCAGCCTGTGCAAACGGAGCCGGATGTGGTGCAGCGCTAAACCAAGAAGTGTTCCAATTAAAAATGCATTGCAAGCGCGGCGAACGAATCGAGTTGGAGAAGCCGCTGCGGCGGCACAGGATCCATCAGATCATCGTGCTCCAAGACCCAGGTGTTCGGGTGATGCACGTAAACCGCATGCAGACCCGCGGCGAGCGCAGGATTGATGTCAGAGCGCGGACTGTTGCCGATCATCCACGTGTCCGCCGGCGTGAGCGCGTGCCTGCTGAGAATCTCGCGATAGGCATCAGGATGCTTTTCGGGCGGAATCTCCACAGCAGTGAAGTGCTCGTGGATACCGGAGCGATCGAGCTTCTTTTTCTGCTCGTCCGTATTCCCTTTGGTCACCAGAATCAGGCGATGGCGTTTCGCCAGCAGCGGAAGAGTGTCGGCGACGCCGGGAAGCAACTCGATGGCCTGTTCTGCAATGGACCGCGCAAAACCTGCAATACACCGGAATTGCTCTACCGTTGGCGGTGCCTGCGAAAGCTTCGTGAAACAGTCGAGGAGCGATCGCTCAAAGCTCGCCATCCCATACCCGTGTGCTGCGATGGTTGCGTGTTCACATTCGTTTAATACGCAACGCACCTCGACGCCCGCATGCCGATCATTATTGAGGTACGTGATGAACGAGGCGATGGCGCGCTCGAAATAGATGTTGTTTTCCCACAACGTATCGTCGGCATCGATCAACAGTGTTTGTGGTGAGACTGAATCGGAATGCATCTTTTGGCATCATCGCACAGGGTTATGTGAACGCGACGCACGAGTCGTGCGTCCTAAAAGAGTGTGAAAAGAGTTGTGGGATTCGCAGAAGTCGGTGATCGGTATTATGATTAAGGAGTCGTAGACGGGAACGATGATGATCATTGTGCCTGTGAATGCTTGTGATACCTGCAGATGAAATCTCGCACTTGGGTTCAGGAACGGCAAGCGAATTGCTGAGTACATCTGAGGATGGCATTGAGAGATTGCCAATCGTCTCTGCGTTGAAGATCAATAGACATGGGCTAATTGAATTGCGGCATGATTTTCTCCGCGGATAGCTCAGTTGCATACGCAGCCGCATGTGTATGTGGCACAGGGAGATCACCGCGCACCTGCAGGTGACCTAACAAGCACGGAGGGCCGTTGCCGACCGCGTCTACTTCAGAGATTGAGCGCTTCCTAAAGCGCCCGATCCAGCTTCCAGACAGTGCGGAGAATTTGCACGCGAGATATGTAACGGCGCGTCCGTTTCCTCATTTGATTTTGGACGGATTCTTCAGTGATGAAGCGATGGATGCATTGCTCTATGAGATTCCTTCCCTGGGGGATGACCGCTGGGTGCATCACGAAGAAAAGCGATTAACCAAATCGAACCTTCGCTCTGCAGTGGACTTGGGAGAAATTGGATATCAGCATCTTTCTTTTTTGCACTCTGCCGCGTTCCTCTATCTGCTTGCAGAGCTGACCGGTGTCTGGCACACGGTGCCGGACCCCTATCTTTCAGGCGCGGGATACCATGTCGTACCCGCAGGCGGCCGATTCGATGTGCATGCCGATAGAAATGTGGACCATAACACCGGCCTGACGCGAAGACTGGCAATGATTACATACCTGAACAAGGACTGGCGGCCGGAGTACGGCGGTCAATTGGAATTATGGTCGACTGATGCGAGCCGATGCGAGGTGGTGGTCGAGCCGCTCTTTAATCGCACTATTCTTTTTGAGGTGGCCGATAAGAATTATCACGGCGTACGGCCGGTAGAAAGGGAAGGCGTGGAGAGAAAATCTTTCGCGATTTATTTCCACACCGTTGGATTGGGAGACGGTAAAGCAGCGTCTCCGCATAATTCCATATATGCGCCTACCTTCTACCGAAAGCGGTCCGAGATCAAGCATATCGTGCGGGACTGTATTCCGCCGCTGCTGATGCGAGGGGTTCAACGAATGCGCGGCAGGTAGGCAACCCGTGGCGATCGGAGGGGCATCTTTGCAACCAAGCCCCAAATTTTGCCCATGATGGCTTGTTCTCTTGAGCAGTTCATTCGTGCCTTCAACGGAACGGCGCGATTGCTTCATGAGGATAGGGTGTGTCCGCCGCAGGGAACACACATCGAGGGGTCTGGCGCTGGCCTTGTGCCCGCCGATGGGCACCTGAACTTGTAACGTAACTGGAATGAACCTGAAACAAGCGCGCATCGTTTGTGATGCGCACGATGGTGATTATGAATCGGAATTTACTTCTTACGGCAGAGTCAGGTGCGGGCTACGAGCCCGGCTTCGGCGGAAACCGATCAGGCCTGAATCCTGAGGAACTCACGATTCGTGGGCTGTTGAGTGTTCTCAGGCGGCGTCGCGGAGTCATTCTTTCTACGTCGCTGGTGTGCTTTCTCGCGGCCGTGCTGCTGTGCGTCTTTATGACCCGGCAGTATAGCGCCTCCACGACGATTCAGGTGCAAAAGAGCAACTCCGATGGCCTCGGCCTGAACACGCTCAGCGGAGACGGCCCCGCAGCGCCGGCAGATGCTCTCGAAGAGAGCATCACCATGCAGACGCAGGCCAACATCCTTCAGTCGGACAGCCTTGCTCTGAGTGTGATCAAAAAGCTCAATCTGGAGCAGAACGACGACTTCAAGCCCCACTTCAATCCCGTGGGATGGGTGATGGGGTTGATTTCGCCGAGCGGCGTGAAGGACCCGGCCCATGCCTCCTTAGACAATAGTCCGGCACGGCGCACGCGGCTGATCAAGGCGTTTGCCAAGCACCTAAAGGTGAAGCAGGTTGCGGGGACGCGGCTGATCACGATCGCCTTCACCAACTCCGATCCGCAGGTCGCTGCCTCGGTTGTGAATGAGCTGACCCAGGCGCTGCTCGAGTACACATTTCAGACCCGCAACGAAGCAACGCAGCGTGCTTCCAATTGGCTGAGCCAGCAATTGGGTGATGTGCGGCGTGAGGCGCAGGAGAAGCAGGCGCGAGTTGCGCAGCTGCAGCGTGACACCGGAGTGTATAGCCTGGGCACCACCGATGCGGCCGGCCATGATCAGACCTACAGCGCAACGCTCGACCAATTGCAGCAAGCAACCACCGCGCTGGCCACCGCGACCTCTAACCGGATTCTGCGGGGGGGTATCCTGCAGGCGGTCAAGAGCGGGGATCCTGACCTCATTTCTGGTCTGGCAGGCAGTTCATCGCTGAATGGCGCGGGGACGACGACCAACAACGCCTTCAACCTCTTGCAAAGCCTGCGGCAGCAGCAGGCGGCGATGGCATCCCAGATCGCAACCGATCGCAGCCGTTACGGGTCGGCGAACCCGAAGCTGCTGGACGATCAGGCCACGATGAACAGCATCAACAATGCGATCAGCGCAGAGGTGAAACGCATCGGAGAACGCGCGGAGAGCGATTACAAATCCGCGCAGACGGTGGAAAACCAATTGCGCGCTCAGTTCGATAGCGCCCGCGCGGATGCTAACAACCTGAATAACAAGGCCATCGACTACACAATCGCGCGGCAGGAAGCGACCGACAGCCGCGATCTGTACGACACGCTCTTCCAAAAGCTGAAAACCGCCGGGGTATTGGAAGGTCTTCACAGCACCAATGTCAGCGTGGTGGATCCGGGCCGGGTGCCTTCCAAGCCGGTGAAGCCGAACGTTCCGGTGTATCTCGGCCTCTCGATCTTTGGCGGAGTTTTCCTCGGCGCATGTTTTGCGCTCTTCCAAGAGGCGACCGACGAACGCATCCAGAGCCTCGAACTGGTGGAAGACAGCCTGCAGGCGCCGATCGCCGCAGTACTTCCGCTGGCACCCGGTGGGCAGACCCAGGGCTTCGCTTCTTATCTGCAAAACGTGCCGGGCGCGAAACGCCTGAAGCATTCGGGTGCGGGAGCAGATGTACCGATTGCCGCCATCGACGGACCTAACTCGGCGTTTGTTGAGGCGATGCGCGGCTTGCGTACGGAACTGCAGCTTTTCTCGGGCACGAATCCGCCCCAAACAATTCTCGTCACGAGCGCGCTGGAAAAGGAGGGCAAGAGTACTGTTAGCGCAAATCTTGCTGCCGTTCTGGCCCAGGGAACTGGCCGTGTGCTGCTGGTGGATGCCGATATGCGTCACCCAGGAGTCTCGCGGCGCTTCGGATTCTTTGGGAGCGGGTACGGCGGGCTGAGCACGTTGCTTTCAGGAGATGACATTACTGCAGAGGTCGTGCAAACAACGGAGATTCCGCGGCTCTCGATCGTGCCTGCCGGACCTGCGTGCTCCACGCCCTCCGAGTTGCTCGCGTCGGCAAGAATGCGGCAATTGCTCGAAGAGTGGAAACAGTCGTATGACTACATCGTCATCGACACGCCGCCGATGCTTGTGGTGACTGATGCGACCATTCTTTCCCGGCTGGCGGACGTGACGCTGCTGATCGCCCGCCACGGCGTGAGTACACGACGTAGCCTGCGGCGGGCTCACAAGAGTCTTGCAGAGCGGGCCGATGCAAATGTCAGCGTCGTCGTAAACGGGGTCAGCCGCACCTCGCCGACCTACGGCGAGTACCACGGATATGCGGGCACGAAATATTACAGGGAGGTAGGATGAAGCCCTTTCTGCGTGTGGTTCTAGCGGTGTGCGTGTGCGCGCTACCGGGTTGGTTGACAGCGCAGGTCGCTGCTCCTCAGACTTCGGGGCGCCTGTTGCCTCCCGTACAAAATACTCCGTCTGCACGACCGGAGAGTCTGCTGATTGGGCCTGGCGATGTGCTGCACGTTCAGGTAGTGGATGCGCCGGAGATGGAGCAACATGTCCGCGTGACGGACAACGGCATGATTCCACTGGTCGGTGCGGGCGATGTGAAGGTCGGCGGTTTGACTATTGCCGGAGCGCAATCCGCGATTCATGATCACCTGATTGCGACGCACTACATGAATCACCCGCAGGTTTTGGTGTCCGTGGAGCAGTATGCGACGGAGACGGTTTCGGTGATCGGCGAAGTAGCTAGACCGGGCGTATTTCCGATCACGACACCGCGCACTGTGCTGGACGTGCTGTCATTCGCCGGCGGCATCACGAATGTAGCGGACCGCAACATCACGATCCAGCGTCACGGAAGCAAAGACGATTCCGCGTCCTACTACGTGTCGAATGATCCGAAACAGGCCATCGCGTCGCAGGTGATGGTGAACCCCGGCGACACGGTGATCGTGCCCAGGGCCGGCATCGTCTACATATTGGGCGACGTGAATCGGCCGGGCGGCTTTGCCATGTCGAACAACCAGGACCACATGACGCTGCTGCAGGCGCTCGCGCTGGCAGGCGGCGTTACCCACTCTGCCAAGCAGGGACATGCCCGGCTGATTCGGGTGGCAGAGGGGACCCAGCACGAGCAGCAATTGAACCTTGGTGAAATTCAGAAAGGAAAGCTTCCGAACCCAACTCTTTACCCGGGAGACATTCTGTATGTGCCGTTCAGTTGGACGAAAAATTTTGTTACTGCCGGCGCACCGAACCTCGCGGGATCCGCGGCTACGGCTGCGATCTATGCAGTGCCATAACACTCGCTCGCCACACCTGGCAGCATCACCGCCATCTCAGGGGAAGTAAAAAAGGGGGCCAGATTGTCCGCAATCCGATTGAAAAGCGCCACACGAGAAAGGCTAGATCCTCAGGCCACCGCTGTCGGGTACGAACAGTCGGTTCCTATTGGGCCGATGCGCGTCAGTAGGCTGTCCCGGCAGGCCCTGGTAGACGAGCTTATTCAGCGCATTTTCGAGAGTGCGCCGACACAGCATATCGCCACCGCGAATGCACAATTCTACGTATTGGCCGAGCGCGATGCGCGATTCCGACAATGCCTCGCGCAGGCTGACTACATCTGCGCGGATGGCCTCCCCATCGTACGCATGTGCAACTGGATGGGCGCGGTGGACATAGAACGCATTACCGGAGTGGACTTGATACCGCTACTTTGCGAACGCGCAGCGCAGTTTGGATTTCCGATCTATTTGCTGGGGGGATATCCCGGCGCGGCGGCCGCATCAGCATCGTTGTTGATGGACCGTTATCCAAATCTGCGAGTGTGCGGCGTCGGCTGCCCACCAAGAGGATTTGAAAATTCGCCGGAGATACTTACGGAAGTTCTCCGCAGTATTGCCGCGGCGGAGCCGTCGATCATCTTCGTTGCATTCGGAGCGCCGAAGCAGGAATACTTCATCCAACAGCACATCCGGGCGCTCGGCATCCCGGTCGCCATCGGAGTGGGCGGCAGCTTCGAGTTGCTTGCTGGCATGCGCAAACGCGCACCGGGCTGGGCGCAAGCGGCAGGGATGGAGTGGGCATTTCGATTAGCGCAGGAGCCTCGACGCCTCGCCAAGCGATACCTGATCGGCAATTCGGTCTTCTCGTACTACGCGCTGCGTTATCTGTTTTCAGAGCAGGCGCTCCAGGCGCGCGACGCATTTCACGCTCACCTCCGTAAACCGGAAGAAGAGGTAGAAGAGCCGGTGGCAGAGCAGAATCGGGAGGTTGGCTGACCGTGAGTCCCTCTCTTATCAGCAACCCTTGTGCCCTGGTGAGCGTCGTGATTCCGACTCGCAACCGGCCTGAGCTGGTGGTGCGGGCAGTAGAGAGCGTTGCCAGACAGGCATATCGCAATCTGGAAATTATCGTCGTGGTTGACGGGCCGGACGCTGAAACCGAAGCGGCGCTGCGCGCATTCGGGGATGGGCGTCTCCGTGTGCTGGCCCTGCCTGAGTCACGAGGCGGCTCCGACGCGCGCAATGCCGGCATTGCAGCGGCGCAAGGGGAGTGGATCGCTTTTCTGGATGACGATGACGAATGGCTTCCGGAGAAGCTGGACCGACAATTGAATCACAGTGCCGCTCAGCCCGAGCGCCCTGTATTCGTGGCCTCGCAGTTCATCGAACGATCGGAGTTGGGCGACCGCATTCTGCCTCGGCGATCCCTGGAGTGCCGTGAGCCATTCAGCGAATTTCTCTTCTGTCGCCCTGATCTTTCCGCTGGCACTGGGTATGTACAGACCTCGACATGGCTTGTCTCCCGTCCGTTGATTGAAGCGGTGCAGTTTACCAGCAAATTGAAGCGAAATCAGGATGTCGACTGGATGCTGCGCGCGATGGCCGTGAAAGATGCGACGCTCACCATTGTGCCGGAGCCGCTAGTCATCTTTCATGAATCCGCAAGTGCGGGCCGAGTCAGCAAAAAGGCGGACTGGCGGTTTCAGTTCGAATGGCTGGAACGCAATCGTGCGCTGTTTACGCGCCGAGCCTATTCCTACTTTGTCGCGACGGTTTGCATTGAGGACGCGGTCCGGCAGCGTTCTGGCATAGGTGCATATTCGGGCCTGCTTCGCGCGTTCTTGTTTCGCGGCCGGCCGGCACTGCGCTCGGCGTTCTTCTTCGCCTACTACGCACTCTATCCGGAGCGGATGCGCGCGGCCCGCCGGGCGCGGGCGAGCAGGAGAATCAGGTTGCGTGAGATGGCTGTGTCCTAGAAGGTCGCATGGTCGATCCTTTTCGAGCCAGCCGTATTTCCGGTCGTGTAAAGACGTAGCACGCAATATGAATCTGAAGGAGTGAGCGCTGCTTATGCGCGTAGCCATTACATATGCAAACTCGCTCGCATTTGGCGGAGCCGAGCGGGTGCTGGAAGTGCTGGCCCGGATGTTTCCGGAAGCACACTTCTTCAGCCTGATGACGGAAGACCGCTTTATCCCCGTGGCATTGAAGGAACGCCAGATTACGACCTCGTTCCTCAATCGTTTCGCATGGGTGAAACGTTCGCATCGCAGCTTTCTGCCGCTGTATCCGATAGCGGTGGAGAGCCTGAATCTCCGTGGATACGACCTGATCATCACGGCTGACGGCACCGCGACCAAGGGAGTGATTACGGATCAATCGGCGGTACAGATTTGCTACTGCCACAGCCCGCACCGCTCTCTGTGGGATCAATATGCCTCTTATCTGGATGAGTTATCCGGCGTCCGCCGAAAACTTTTCATGTTATCCGCCCACTATGTCCGCCAATGGGATT
Source organism: uncultured Acidobacteriaceae bacterium (assembly GCA_963758545.1). GTDB lineage: Bacteria > Acidobacteriota > Terriglobia > Terriglobales > Acidobacteriaceae > KBS-83. Next base: position 30,061 of record CAVWVY010000007.1, read on the forward strand.
ATCTGGCTGCGCAACGTGTCGATGCTTTTGTCGCGAATTCGCGCTATATCCAGGATCGGATACGCAAGTACTATCGTCGCGACAGCACCATCATCTTTCCGCCGGTCGATACAAGCTCAGGGTATCTGGCAGAATCGCACGGTGACTACTACCTGACCGTAGGCCGGCTGGTGGATGTAAAGCGGATTGATCTCCTGATTGAAGCCTGCAATCGGCTTGGCCGTCATCTGGTGGTCGTTGGCCGTGGGCCGCTTGAGAGCGCACTGCGTGCCAATGCCGGACCCACGATCTCGTTTCGCGGGCACACCTCCGATGCGGAGTTACATGAGCTTTATGCGCGCTCGAAGGCACTGCTCTTTGCTGCGGAAGAAGATTTCGGCTTGGTCCCGGTGGAGGCCCAATCCTATGGGCGTCCGGTAATCGCATATGGCCGGGGCGGCGCGATTGAGTCAGTGGTCGGCGGGTTCTCGAACGATCTACAGAAGGAAGGTCGCGCGACCGGGGTGTTCTTTGATGAGCAGAGCGTCGATAGCGTGACGGAGGCGATTCTCCATTTCGAGATGATGGAACGACACTTTGATCCGTTCCTCATTCGTGACCACGCAAAGACGTTCGATACTACAGTCTTTTGCGGAAAGATGCGCGAGTTTGTCGAGCGCCAGATAGAACTCCGCAAGGAGGGCGCGCGCCTGCCCTTGCCGTTCCCGGCAGCACATGCAAATCTGCGAGTTCACGGCTAGGGCCGTAACCACGAGTGCGTGTCTGTGCGGCACATATCAAGAAAGTCAGACCTGTTCAAGGAAGGTGGCAGAGTAGTGAAAGTGACACGTAGAGACATTCTGCATTCCGGCGTTGGATGCCTGATCGCATCTGCAGTTCCGGCAAGCGTGCTGGCCGATTCGGGAAATGCGCCGCTGAAGCAGCTTGCCTCCCATACCGGCGTCGCAGTGGGAGCACAGGCAATGCGTTCACAGCTGCGGAGCGATCCGTCGCTCGCCGGCTTCATCGGGCAGAACTTCGATGTACTGACGCCCGGGATTGAGTTGAAGTGGGAGCGTATCCATCCGGCGCTCAACACATACTTCTTCGACGACGGCGATTGGATGGTGAACTTCGCCCACAGCCACGGCATGCAGGTGCACGGCCACAATCTCTGCTGGAACAACTTCAACCCGGCGTGGATGGCAAAGACGATTACGAAAGCCAATGCGGAGCGCATCCTAACCGATCATGTCACAAAGGTAGTGAGTCACTACCGCGGCAAGATCGCTTCATGGGATGTGGTGAATGAACCGGTCCGCAGCCAACAGGGGCGCCCCGATGGCCTGTCGAGCGGGCTCTGGATGGACGTGCTTGGACCGCGGTACATCGATATCGCGTTCTCCGCGGCCCGTGCTGCCGATTCAGACGCAAAGCTCATCATGAACCTGGATGCGATTGAACAGGATACTGGTCGCGAACCGGATAACCGCCAACATGCTCTCGCGCTGATCAAGGGGATGCAGAGCCGGAACATTCCCATTGACGGTATTGGCAGCGAGTCGCATCTGGACGGTAATTCCAGCGTAAAGAGCCAGGACGCTCTCCAGTTTTATCGCGCGATCAAATCGCTTGGACTGAGCGTGTCTCTTTCCGAGCTGGACATTAATGACACGTCGGAAGCAGGAGATACCGGGTCACGCAAAGCGAGGAACGGAAACGTCTATGCCACATTCATCGATTGGGTGGGCAGTGGCGTACAACTGAGCCGCATCAGCTTCTGGACCATCTCGGATGCGCGCAACGGCTATGACGGCGATGCAAAGACAAATGTGCATCTGCAGCGGAAGGATGGAGGCGCGCATTTCCCGGGCCTGCTGGATCTCAGTGATGCGCCGAATCCGGCCTGGAACAGCGTTCGCCAGGCTATTACGTCTCTTCCACGGCGGGCCTGAGAGAAAAGGCTGCATGAACCAGATACTTAAAGCCGAGAAACAATGAGCGTGCTGCAAACCGCGAATGTCAGAGTGAAGGTGCGCGTCAAGCGCCCCGGTCCGACTGCGCCGCTCACCGCCGTCGCAGCTCCCCTGACGGTGGTTCGGCCGGCTCATTGGCTGAATTCACTCACCACATGGGTCATGGTGGCCGTCCTGTTGTATTTCTCGGCCGCAGGAACATTCTCGTTTTACGATCCCGAATCGAATACGCAGATCGGAGCTGTGACCGGTGGAGGGGGCTCGACCTTCCTCAGTGCGATGATCGGCCGATTCGTTCTGATCGGCCTTGGCATCATCGCATGGCGTTCTGCGGCTCAGGTGCGCAAAGCAGCCTTCTGTGTACCTGCGCTCGCGCTATTGAACTGCATGGGAGTGATCTCGGCACTGTGGTCTCCTGAGCCAAGCTTCGCTTTCAAGCAGGGTGTTTACTTGCTTGTTACCTATACCTTCGCCATTGCATTTGTCTCGCAGCCCGCAGAGTTGCAGATGAAATACATGCAACTCGCAGGTACGATAGCCCTCGTCTTGACTGTCTTCACGGTGGCAATGTTCCCGCAGTTCGGTCTGAACGGACGCCAGGGGTTTACAGGCGAATGGGAAGGGATCTACGCCGGCAAAAACGTCTGCGCCATGGCCATCATGTTTCTTCTTATGCCTGCGCTTTACCGAAAGCCGGTTGCATTGCGAGGGCGCGTCCTTCGCATCCTGTACATCCTGGCCATGCTGTTTATTGTGGCTATGACCCGCTCCCGCACGGGATGGGTAATTGCTGCGCTACTTATCGCTTTCTCGTCCAGCCTCAAGCTTCTCGCGCGATTCAAAAGCTTCGATCGTCTGGTTCTTTTTATTCTGCTGAGTTGTGCCACCTTGACGATTGGCGGACTGATTCTCCTGAATCTCGACTCGATCTTTCATCTGATCGGAAGAGACCTTACATTCAGTGGCCGCATTCCGATCTGGACGGCAATTCTTCATTCCATCTCCCAGCGTCCATGGACCGGGTACGGCTACCGCACATTCTGGCGAGGCATGAACGGTGAGTCGGCGAATGTGATGATCTCAATCGGCTGGATGATGAGTTATGCGCATGATGGATTTCTTAGCGTATGGGTGGAAGTCGGTGCATTCGCGCTTATTTTGTTGGTCATATGCCTGCTGAAGGGGCTGAAAGATTCTCTGTACTGTCTGCTCCGGGATCCGAGTCCGCAGGTTCTCTGGTACATCACGATCGTCGTTTTTGGCATTCTCTATAACATCGATGAAGCGACCTTCCTTTTCCGCTATCAATTGATGTGGGTCGCGGTGATCGCGGCGATCCTCGGTCTTGACCGCAAGCGGCGTCAACTTCGCCGGAGGTCGGCGATGCTGGTTGTTCGCAGATGATCACGTATCACCTGTTAAGCGAAACGGAACCTTTTTCTGAGCCCAACGGCGGAGCCATTGCCCGATGGGCAGCCAACGTCCTGCGTGACGATGAGACAAGCATCATTCTTGCGCCCAGCGCGGACGATAGTTGGGCGTTCCCCGCGCATCGCGTCAGGACGACCGAGCGGTTGCAGAGCTACGCGCGAAAGCCCGGCGGCCTGACCAGACACCTGCCATGGCCCCTGCATCGGCGCTTTCTGCGCTGGGCGCTTAGTGCATTGCGTCCACTGCTGAAGGAGGGCGATACGGTTTGGGTCCACAACCGGCCGGAGTTTGCGGCCACACTTCAGCCGATCGTCCGGCGTGCGGGGGCGCGGTTATTTCTACACATGCACAATTCGCACTTCAGCGATTGTGCGGAGCCCATTGCCGCTGCCATCGATGCAGACCAGCATGTCTTTGTAAGCAGGTTTCTCGAAGAGGAGGCGCGCCGCGCGAGGCCATCCATGGGTAGAAGCGCTGTCCTGTACAACGGCGCAGATGGCGCCCTGTTTCATCCAGCTACGAGTCGGAAGGAGGGTCCGCTGCGGGTTCTCTGCGTGGGAAGGCTGGTGCACAACAAGGGCATGCACGTATTTGTTGACGCAATCCGACTGCTTGCCGAACGCGGCCGCGAGGTGCGAGGCGTCGTTCTGGGCACAGCAAACTTCGGCAACGTTACAGATACAGAGACCAGATATGTGCGCAAGCTGAAGAGCGACGCGCCGCCGAATATCGAATTTATCCCTTATACCTTCGGCAAGGCGCTGGCAGAAGAGTTTCGCGCGGCCGATATCTTCTGTTGTCCTTCCATCTGGGAAGAGCCGTTCGGCATGGTGAATGTAGAGGCAATGGCAAGCGGTCTGCCAGTGGTTGCAACGCGGATGGGCGGCATCCCGGAGATATTCGAAAATGGTGGCGCACTGCTTGTGCCTGCCAACGACGCCGGAGCGATTGCCGATGCAATCGACCGGTTGATCATGAATCCTGCGGAGCGCAGAGAGATAAGCCAAGCCGGCTTGCGCTCATTCCAGGCGCGATTCTCGTGGGATGCTGTGCGTGAGACCTACTGCAGGCTGCTTGCGGAGGGAGCGTGATGACTTTGCGCGAGCAGTTTCTACGACTCCGAGGCAGCACGCTGGCCAAAAATTCTGCCTGGATGTTTATGGGTCAGGGAATGTCGATCGTGATCCAGGCGGGATACTTTTTTGTGTTGGCTCGCCTGCTGGGTAGCGTCGAGTATGGCGTGCTAGTGGGTTCCTTTGCGCTGGTCATGATGTTTTCGCAGTACAGCAACTTCGGGTCGGGCCTTATCTTCATGCGGTACGTCTCGCTGGATCGCAAAACATTCCCGCAGTACTGGGGCAATATCCTGTTCACCACGTTGACGTTCGGCTCTATCCTTGTGATTGGAGTTCACCTGGGCGCCCCGTGGCTGATGCGGGGCAGTCGCGGCATTCTTACTACACTGGCGATCGGGGAATTTCTCGGAGCGCAACTCGTTGGAGCGATCAGCCAGATCTTCCAGGCATTTGAGCAGATGCGGATCACGGCAACCTTAAGCCTGCTGACGAATCTGCTGCGATTTCTTGTGGCGCTGGTCCTCTTCCTGGAGTTTCACCGGATTTCTGCCTGGCAGTGGGCCTATGCCTCGATGAGCGTCGCACTGTGCGCAGCTGTCGTGAGTGTGATCACGGTCCTCATCAAATTCGGCAAACCTGTATTCCATCCAAAGCTCGCGCTACGGAGAGCGGGCGAAGGCTTCATCTTCGCCATCTCCGGGACCACGACGTCGGCCTATAACGATCTGGACAAGGCGATGCTCGGCCACTACGGTATGAATGCCGCCAACGGCATCTATACCATGGCCTATCGCGTGGTGGATATCAGCTTCATGCCGATGCGGTCCATCTACAACGCTGCATTTCCCCGCTTTTTCCAACTCGGCGCCGACGGTCTGACTGCCACTTCGAAGCTTGCGCAGCGGCTGATCCGGAAGACCACCGTGCTCGGTATCCTGGCGGCCATCGGGATGTTTGTGTGTGCGCCGTTGATACCGTTTCTTGCCGGCCACGGCTTCGACAAAAGCGTCACCGCGCTGCGCTGGCTGTGCCTTATCCCGCTCTTCCGCTCCTTCCATATGTGCGCCGGCGATGCGCTCGCCGGTGTGGGGTTGCAACCGTATCGACTGGCGGCACAGACAGTTGCGGCTTTGGGAAATTTCGGTCTCAATCTGTACCTGATTCCGCACTATTCGTGGCGCGGCGCTGCGGTCGCGAGCCTAATGACGGATGGAGGGCTGGCCGTGATGTGCTGGCTGCTGCTCTTCGGGCTCCGCGCACGTGAACGCAGCAGAGGGATACCATCTCCTCAGCCATCGCCGGAATTCAATGTCGGATCAAGCTGAGTTGCCTGAGTTGCGCAATGCGCTCATTTTTCGCGAGCTGCTTCTTCCCCCCAGTGAGACCTTCGTGCTGGCGCAGGCGGCGGCTCTCCAGCGTTACAGACCTGTCTTCAGTGGGCTCATCGATGTGCCGAACTCGCTTCCGGTGCCCACACCGATTTGCCTGACTCGTCGTGATGCGCCGCTCTCACGCTATCGCGTAGAAGCGTACCGGCGACTGTTTTGGGCGCCAAGCTTCCATCAGCAGGTACGGCGTGTGCATCCCGCGCTGATCCACAGCCACTTCGCTGTCGATGCAGTCGATACACTGGGAATTCAGCGCGGTCTCAAAATACCACTTGTAGTAACGCTGCACGGCTTCGACGTCTCGGCATCGAACGAAGACTTCGCGCGGAATCGCAGCGGGCGGCGTTTTCTCAAACGGCGCCCGCGATTGTGGCAACGAACATCGCACTTTATATGCGTATCGAATGCCATTCGCGAGATCGCGCAGCAGGCTGGCTATCCTGAAGAGAAGCTCGTCGTGCGCTACATCGGCATCGACTGCGAGAAATTTTCACCGGGATCGATTGCCGGCCGTGAGCCTGATCTCATCCTTTTCGTTGCCCGGCTGGTTGAGAAAAAGGGCTGCGAGTATTTGATCCGCGCGGCGGCTCAATTGAGGGACCGTAACCGGCGCGCGCGGCTGATCATCATCGGTGATGGGCCACTGCGCGGCGAGCTGGAGCGGCTGGCGACGACCCTGAAAGTGCAGGCGAGCTTTCTCGGAGTGCAGGGGCCGGAGGCCGTGCGGGAGTGGATGCAGCGGGCCTGGGTACTGTGTAATCCGAGTGTGACGGCAACGAACGGCGACACCGAGGGGCTGGGCATGGTCTTTGCGGAAGCGCAGGCTACCGGCCTGCCCGTGGTGAGCACGTTGCACGGCGGCATTCCGGAAGTTGTCCGGAACGGCGAGACAGGATTGCTGGCGCGGGAGCGTTCGACTGAGGAGCTAGCCGAACATCTGGAGCGGATGCTTGTGGATCGCGCCTTCTGGAATGCCTGCAGCGAGCGCGCGAAAGTATGGATTCGGGAGCAGTTCGATATCCACAGGTGCACGGCTGGACTTGAAGAGGTCTACGACGAAGCTATCGCACGTATCCAGAAGGGCTAATGCCGATCGCTGGGACTTGCCATCGGTGCACCGAATCGTGTCTATTCATCTGCGCCCGGAATGGGCAATTCTTTTAAGTACGAAAGGGAAGAGAGATGCGTGGACTTTCTCTGGTATTGGTAGCGGCGATGGCAGGCGGAATGATGCCTGCTGCGATGTTCGGACAGACAGCGGCTTCCGCCGCTGATCAGGCGGCTACTCAGACGACCAAGACTGCCAAGAAGGCAAAGGCCGCGGTAACGATGCCAACGGATGCCGAGATCGCCGACGCCAAGGCGAAAGGCATGGTCTGGGCCAATGAGAACACGAAGGTCTATCACAAGGATGACGCTCAGTATGGCAAGACCAAGCATGGCAAATTCATGAGCGAGGCGGATGCGCAGGCGGCCGGATACAGGCTCGCCAAGGCGTCGCCAATTGGCAAGAAGAAGGGTGCTGCCGCGTCGAGCGCCGCGCCCCAGTAGTCGGCTTTCACGATCAAAATGGGCCGGTACGGCCGGCCCTTATTGTCTTCCACGCGAAATCAAGCCCCACCGGTGGCACGGTAACCTACGCTTCCGTGCGATGGGCTGCAGGCCTCTTTCTGCCTAGACTTCGTGTATGACTAATTATCGATTGAAAGTTCTTGGCATTCCCACCGCGGTCATTCTGCTCTGCGCGGTATTTGTGGAGGCTGCCTTCCATCTGGATCAGTCCGTTTTGCTGCAGATTGCGGGCCTGCTGGCACGGTTAACCATCGTGGTCTCGTTCGGATATTTTCTCCGGGCATGGCGGAAGACGGTCTTAGCCTATTGGTGAGCTGAACCCGTACCCGTACTATAGGTGTTGTGAAATCAATAATATAAAAACCGTTTCTTCAGCTACTAGCTCGGCTTTGCCCCGTGCAGATTCAAGGAGTAGTTCCTGCCGGCAACGGCGGCGGGCGCTGCTGCTTGCGCAAACCATCCGCGCAAATTCCGGCGCAACACAGAAAACTCCAATCAATTCATGAGCGCCGTCGGCGGTTCGTCTTAGTGACGCGCCCTGGGCCGCTCCGGCGCCTCGTAAAAGGTATAGAGAGCCGCATATGACACGCGTGCGACGGCTCCGATGTGGTGGGCGTCGCACCCTGCCGGGGGCACGCCTCCGTGCGTATCGGAGCGGCGCACATATTTGACTCGGGCGAGCATTCCCGTCGGCGCGCTGTCGATCGAAGGCGATGCCGCAAGCAGTAGCCACGGGATCGAACCGTGCTCCGGCGCGGGTTGGCTGATGAGCAGACGGCCGATGATTGCAGTACCGTCCTTCCATCGCCAAGTTGGACCGGTGCTGTGTGTGCCGACGGCCTCAGCGCCGGCATAGAGGGTCGCTTCCGGCGCAACAAAAACCCACTCCGGTGCACCCTGCTGCTGCTGGCAGTGATAGATTTGCACACCTCTTCCTGTGACCGAGGGGAGAGGCGCAACAGAAGGATCTGGCGGAAGCGTGCGGTCCTGCGCACCCATGCTGCCGGCAGCCAAGAAGATTGCAGCAATTGCAGGGAAACGCATGGCGCTAGGCTAGCACTTCCGGGTCGGGTTAAGTATGCGGGCTCAGGGAACTACGGCTTCGGCGACGATCTCCACCTGGACATCCGGACGAAAAAGCGATTCGACACCGGCAAGTGTGCTGGCCGGCGGATGTTGCTTGTTTACAAGCGTGTCGCGGGCCTCACGCAACGCGGACAGCTTGTCGTGATCGAGGCCGACGACGTAGTAATTCAGCTTGACCAGGTCTGCTGGTTTCGCGCCTGCGGCGGCGAGCGCGCTCTTCAGGTTGGCGAATGCCTGCTTCGCCTGCGCGTAGAAGTCGGAAGAGATATCACCCTTGCTGTTGAGCCCGACCTGGCCGGAGATGAAAACAAGCTTGCCATGGTTCACGACGACCACGTGCGTGTAGCCGTTGGGCTTTGAAAGCTCAGGCGGGTCCTTGAATTCGACGCTCTGGGCGTGCGCAGCGCCTGCGAAGGCGAGCATGCTTGCGGCGATAAGGTGAACAGCTCGATTCATCGCTGTCGTCTCCTTGTTGAGCAAATTCCCTAACAGATTCGCAGAGATGCTATTGGATTCCAAGTGCTGCTACTTTGCGGAACATGCGGTCCGGCTGGTGTCGGCGACGCTGGCGATAAACCACTGGCCGTCCTGACGAACGAGATTGAAGAGGTCCGTGCCACAGTGATTGACCTTGCCGTCGACATAAAAATCAAAGGGCGCCCAGACGACGGCGAGGTCGTTGTCAATGCGGACGAGCGGATCGTGGATGCGTTCTTCGATCTTCGATGTGCCTGGCTTGCCGACGCGTGTGGCGAAATCTTCGAAGGTCATCTGTACGGGCTTGCCGTCGCGCATCAGAACCATGACTCCATTGGGCAAGGTTGGCTTTCTGATTGCGCCCGCGTCGCGCGCGGACATGCCGGCGAACATCGCCTGGATGGGCGCGAGGACGGCTTGTTCATCGGGCGTGGCAGCATTCAGCGCGAGAGGGAAGAGGCAAGCGAGGAGCGGCAGAACAGCGAATGAATGGCGCATGGCCACTTATCTTACGATAGCAATACGTGCTCTGCGAGCAAACTGCAGGTTGGGCGACCCGGAATGAGCACGCTTCGCTGCCCTCCTTACGGCGGAGCAGGATGACGGCTGACTTGCTATTCGTGCTTCCTGTTCTCTTCGCGGATGTGCGCTATCTCTGCCATTCGCTGCTTCAGTAGCTTTTCGCGGCCTTCGCTGGTGGGCTGGTAGTAGAGGCGATCGCGCAGGCTTTCGGGTAGGCAGTCCATATCCGCTATTTTGCCTTCGATGTCGTGCGCGTACTGATAATTCTTGCCATAGTCGAGCTGTTTCATCAGCCGTGTCGGAGCGTTGCGCAGATGTAGTGGGACGGGCTCGGCGCGGGTATTTTCGATATCGTTCTGGACTGCGCCCCAGGCGGTGTATACGGCATTCGACTTGGGTGCTAGCGCGAGATAAGCAGCGGCCTGGGCGAGGGCGAGCTCGCCTTCCGGTGAGCCGAGGAAGTCCATCGCATCGCGGGCGGACAACGTAAGGTTGAGCGCCTCCGGCGCGGCGAGGCCGATATCTTCCGACGCTATGCGGACGAGGCGGCGCGCGATGTAGAGCGGATCTTCGCCGGCAGCAAGCATCCGGCCGAGCCAGTAGAGCGCTGCATCCACGTCACTGTTACGAATGGATTTGTGCAGGGCTGAGATGAGGTCGTAGTGCTGGTCGCCGCTCTTGTCGTAGAGCAGCACGCGCTTCTGCAGGGCTTCGATGGCTATCTCGCGGGTGATGCGGCGATCGGGCTTAGTGGCGGCGAGGCGACCCGCGATCTCGAGCGCGTTGTACGCGCCGCGTGCATCACCTGAGGCATAGGAGGCCATGAGAGCGAGTGCTTCCTCATCGGCCTTGAGGCTGTCTTTGGCGAGACCGCGCTCGTCAGCGAGCGCGCGGTGGAGCAGCGAGATGAGCTCGTTTTCAGTAAGCGGCTGGAGAGTGTAGACGCGGCAGCGGGAGAGCAGCGAGGAGATGATTTCGAAGGAAGGATTCTCGGTGGTCGCGCCAATGAGCCGGATGGTGCCTCGCTCGACGTAGGGCAAGAAGGCGTCCTGCTGCGCCTTGTTAAACCGATGGATCTCGTCGACAAAGAGGATGGTGCGCGAGCCGTAGTGCGCGGCTTTTTCTGCGTCGGCCATGACCTGCTTGATCTCTTTTATGCCGGAGAGGACAGCGGAGAACTCGATGAAGGTGGCCTGAGTGGTCTCGGCGATGATCTTGGCGAGGGTGGTTTTGCCGACGCCGGGCGGTCCCCAGAAGATCATCGAGGCAGGGTCGTCGGATTCGATCTGCATGCGTAGCGGTTTGCCGGGTGCGACCAGGTGTTGCTGGCCGAGGTATTCATCGAGCGAGCGGGGGCGCATGCGCTCGGCGAGCGGCGCGGCGCGGCGGGTGGATGTCGGGGCGAGTTCTGGAGTGCCGCCAAAGAGACTCATGGAGGTGTTGGACGCCGGCGTTGGCGAGACGCTTCATAGAGTAGAAGGCTGCCGGCAATGGCAGCGTTTAGACTTTCAACCTTGCCAGGCATCGCGATCGTGACGCGATGCCTGGCAGTCGCCATGAGACTGTCGCTGAGGCCCGCACCTTCGTTGCCGATGAGCAGCGCACATGCATCTGCGAAAGGGGCCTTATCGATTGCAGTACCGCCGCGAGCGACGGCGGCGACGACGGGGATGCTGTGCTGCGTCAGTAGCTTGAGTGCGTCGTCTTCGCATTGCGAGATAGCGGGAACACGAAAAGCTGATCCAGCAGAAGCCCGAAGCGCCTTCTGGTTCCATGGGCTGGCGGTGCCAGGGAGAAGCAGAACACCGGTCGATCCAAAAGCCTCTGCCGAGCGGAGGAGGGTTCCGACATTGCCGGGATCCTGGAGACCGGCGAGGACCAAAATAAGCGGAGTGGTCTGGCGAAAGACCATCGGCGCCGAATATTCCGGCGGGTGGACGAGCGCCGCGATGCCCTGGGGGTGCTCGGTCGCGACGGCGCTTGCGAAGACGTCAGGCGACAGCAAGAGATGTTCGGCGTCTTCCGGAAGCTCGATGCGTGGCGCGTAGCCGTCACGCAGGAAGATCGATGCGAAGCGCAGGTGGCTTCGCGCAGCCTCAGCGACGAGGTGCTCGCCTTCAATGGCTACGAGGCCACCAGAGGTTCTTCCTGTGCGTGCGAGCGCAGCGCGCAACTCCTTGACGCGAGGATTCTGGCGACTTTCGATGAAACGCGAGCGCGTGCGCAGTGTGCCGGCGGCCATTCCCGGCGATTTTACGCCGAACAGCCGCGGCGTTGTGCCGCCGCGGCTGTCGGACAGGAGAGAAGAGGTCAGTTGGTGTCGAAATCGAAGAGGCTGAACAGATCTCCGATGGCAGGGTTGTTTACTGGTGCATAGGGATTTCCCGGAGTAGTGATGGGGTTGGGGAAGTTATCGCGGCTGCGCCGAGTAATAGTTTCCAAGCCCCAATTCCTCTCAATGAACTTAAGGATTGATACGTGATCCGAGTATTCATGCGAGATGTGGCCACCCTTCGAATAGGGCGAAACCACGATGAGTGGAATACGTGTGCCGTCACCGAAGAAATCGAGCGGCTGCACGTAGCCGGAGTCGTAGTAGCCGCCGCCTTCGTCGAAGGTGATGAAGATTGCCGTGTCTTTCCACAGGGTCGGGTTCTTCTTTACGGCATCCACGATTTTCTTTGAGAAGCCCTCGAAAAGATCCAGCTTCGAGGACGCCGGGTGACCGTCGACCAGGCCGCTCGGCTTGACGAAGGACACTGCAGGCAATGTGCCGTTTGCGATGTCGCTGTAAAGATTCGCCGTGTCCTGGATGTGAGCCGTGCGGACAGCGGCATTCTTCATGATGGATGTGTCGTACTGGAAGGGGTTGCAGATGGTGCAATATTCATCGGTGTTCTTACCGACGGCGCCGTAGTTAAGCTGGTACGGATCATTTACATAGTTGTTCCATTGGTCACCGTAGTACTTCCACGAAATATTCTTCTTGATCATCTCGTCGCCGATGCTACGAACCGAAGATGGTGGAATCGTGAAGACGGTGTTGTTAGGGTTCTGGTCCAGATAAGCGTTGTTACCGTTGCCGAAATAGCCGGGATTGTAGTTGTTCAGGAGGTAATAGCGATCCTTCTGGCAACGAGTGGGAATCTTCGGTTCGAGCGAGTGCAGATACTTCACGATCGGTTCGACACCTGGCTGAGTTGTTTCGGCGCATTCTGAATAGGAACCGCCGCCGTATGACGGCGATCCGTAGGAGCCGCCACCGTAGCCGTCTTCCATATACCAGTTGTTGGTCTTGGGCGCCGGATTGGGATTCTCTACTTCATCGACCACGCCGGCGTTGGCCGTTCCCTTCGCAACTGTCACATTGTGCGGGGGCATTGCCGGATGGCCATTGCCGTCGCTGAACCAGATCATGTCACCATGACCGAGCATGATGTGGTTGGCGCCCGTGCCGCCGTTGACCGATTGATGGAAGTTATCGCTCATCGGAGTACTCGTCGGCCAGCCTTTTGAAGTAAGGAGCATCTCCATTCTGCACGTTGTAAAAGCCCATGGCAGTGGAGCCTTCGCCGGTCGTTACTGCGGTTGACGAGTATTCCGTGCTGAAGTTTGCCGGTTGTTTGATGCCGTTCGCGCCCGCGCCCACGGTGGTTTCTACCCAAGGGAAGAGTCGCGCGTCGCAACCGGATGGATTGCTCATCCGTGGCGTTGTCAGCGTTGCAGTCCAACTGCTGCCACATCTGATAGAAGCGATGAACAGGGCTGGCCGCATAGGAGTTGTAGGTGAAGGTATCTCCGTTGGTTAACTGAAATGGACCGGGAGGCAAGGCGTTCACATTCTTAATTCGCACGTCAGGCGTTTTCGAGGTCTGCCCGGTACCGCCGGTCACGAGATAGGCATAATAATCTGCCGGTAGACCATTTTCAGATTGCTTTGCTAGGCTGAGGTTATCGTTCTTAACGTAAGAATCCTGCGGGCCGCCGACGAGTGGTGCAGGAAGCGAACCTCCCTGAAAGTCATCTTTGTCCGGGCTCAGCAAGAACGCATCGGTCGCCTGGTCTTTGGCTGCGTTTTGCTCCGCCTTGGAGAAATTTGGTCCTGGTGTGCCGTCCTTGTTCACGATTCCTTCAGAGAGGAGATTCCAAACAGTCTGGCCTTTCTTCGGTACATAAGTCGCGAAGACGTGATCGAAACTCCGATTCTCGCCGATGATCACGATCACATGCTTGATGGGCGTGGCGGTGTCGTCGTCGCGTGAAGGCGGTTTATTGGATAGGGGAGCGGCAAATGCACTGCCAATTGCTAATTGGAAGACAGCAGCGGAGATGATTCCCGTGTGGATCGTCCGCAGTGCTGTGGATGCCAACTGCTTCGCGTTCATACAGCCTCCTGGTCAAGGCGATGAGCCTTGCCGCGAGGAGCATAAGACGGCAGCGATTGCAGGCAGGTATTTGCCAGTTGAACTCTTGATGAAATATCAGGTGCCGCGATGGGCATCGTTAACTTGTCCGGAAAATCTGGAACTATCTCTCGATGGTTTTTACATTGTGCAGAGTTTTTACATGATCAGGAGAACCGGCGGTATTGCGGATCGGTAAATCCGGATTCGAGACCGAGGGAAGCACTTGGATGGTTCCCATCATTCCTTTGTCTTCATGTTCGAGCAAGTGGCAGTGATAGGGAAAGGTGCCAACGGTATCCGGATCGCGAAAATCCATGCGCACGCGAATGCTCGGATAGGTCAGCGTGCGGCCGTTGAAGTATGGGACGTTGACTGTGTCGCGGAGGAAGTCCTCATGTACATCACGCTCCATATACTGCAGCAGCAGAAAGTGCAGTTGATGGATGTGGAAGGCGTGGAGTTCGCTGGAACGGTTCTCGATGATCCAGTCCTCCACTGTTCCCTGATGAGCGACGATATTGGGAAGATCCGAGTTCATCTCAAACATCTTCGGCGTCTGACCATCGACGGTGAGATAGAACTCGATCGCGCTGGTCGGGTCATTCGGGTCTGCCAGCTTCTCGGAAAAGTAAAGATGGCGCACGCGTACTGGCGGGATATCTCCCAGCCAGGTCTGCGATGCAGGCCGGGGCGGCGGTGGATTGCGGCAACCGCGATTGCGGTTGAGGCGCGTCCGGCGACGCGATGATGGTGGCAAGTGCGCGATTAGGGTCGTTCTCCCCGCCGGGCCCCGTGTCTACAGTGCGGGTCACCAACAGGCCAGCCTGCCCTTCGAGCGGCCCCTTCACAATGAACTCCACCCGCGCGCCCGGCGGTATGCCAAGGTGCGTCTGCCAGATGACAGAGTCTCCACGGCCATTCTGATCGATCGGCACGCCATCCATCGCGACGATGCCCAGGGGCTGCGGAGACCGATTGTAGAGAACGGCCAGGTTGAGATAGGTCAGCGCGGAAGCGTTCAGCACACGCCATAGCTGACGCTGGCCAGGGCGCATCATAATGACGCCAGGAGGATAGTCAGGATACGGGACCGGCACATAGTTAATGGAGAGATCCTTCGCCGGTTTGCCGAACCCGGTTCCGTTGTTTGCGGCGTCCCCATCACGGTCGACCATGAATTTGGGTATCACCGGTTCAGATGCGGATGGGGGTGCGTTCGAATGAATCAGGTCCTGGTCACGAATGATGAATACACGCTCCGGCAGGCCCGCCACTTCGGGCCGCGCTCTCTCCAGCCCTTCGACGATCAGCGCGCCGGAAGCTCCGCCCAACAATTGTTGCTTACTGAAACCATGAATATGCGGGTGATACCAGTAAAGCCCGGGCGCCTCGTCGTCCGGGATGCGGAAGCGATATTCGAAAGCAGCGTCGCCCGGCTGCACGGAGGTTCGTAGAACGTCATCTTTACCGCATGTCGGCGGAACTGTCAGTCCGTGGAAATGAAGATTGGTGGACACCAAGCTCATGGTTGCTGTGGGTGTACAGAGTTTCCGGGAGCTATCCGGACCAGCCGCGTCTATGTGCGGCGCTGCAGTACTGGCAGGCTGCAGATTCTTCAGACCATTCTTGAGATGGAGGATGACCTCATCGCCGGGATGGACGCGCAGTGTGGGAGACTCGTGCCCCGCCTGGTCCGTATAGCAGAATCGAGTTGTGCCATCCGGCTGCCGGGCGTTCGCCGCGGTCAAAGTCAATTCCAGAATGCCGTTTGTGGTGCGGAGATCGGGCGGCTCGCCGATTTTGGCGCCCACTGCGGGCCGGGGACATACCTCGGGCGGCGCAGGAGAGGCGTGCAGAGTTGACACGATCAGGAACGAGAAGGCGACGATCGCGACCGACACGCCCTCGGATGACGATTGACTGGATGACAATTTCGGGAAACTTCCATCGAGCGAGAAGGAGGACGCCACCTCACGATTGTTCCAAGATTCCTTCCGCACGTCGTTAACGGCATATAAACAGTGGCTCATTTCGCCGAAAAGCAGGCCGGGGTGGCCACGCGGCAGAAACCACGGATTGGATGTTGGCGCCCGAAAGTCTCCGCGTTACTCTTGGCGTGCTGGTATACAAATAGGTTTCGGCACGCTGAAGTGCGAATGGTTTTCAGGAGAATCCTTGTCAGCAGAGATACTTCGCGTCCATCCGGATGAGCCGGAAGCGGACCGTGTGAAATACATCGTCTCGTGTCTTCGCGCCGGCAGCGTCGTTGGCATGCCGACGGACACCTTCTATGGTCTGTCCGTGGACCCAGTCAATCTGCGCGCCGTGGAGAGCATTTATGAGATTAAGAGCCGTCTAAAGCACAAGCCGCTCTCGCTGCTGATCGCGGAAATGGAGCAGGCGTACGATCTCGCCCGCGATCTGGGAGATAGCTTCGATGTGCTGGCGGAACGCTTCTGGCCCGGACCGCTGACGCTGATTGTGCGGGCCGGAGCGAAGCTCCCGCTTCGTTCCACGGCCAACACCGGTAATGTAGCGTTGCGCGTGCCGGATGCCGCGATACCCAGGGCGGTGGTGACGGCGTTCGGACTGCCGATTACCGCGACCAGCGCGAACCTGCATGGCGCGCCGGAGTGTACCCACGCGGCGGGCGTACGCGACCAGATCGGGGAGCGGATTCCGCTGATCGTGGATGGCGGCCCGACCGCCGGCCGCGCACATACGACGATCGTGGATCTCTCCGGCGGGAAAAAATCCTGGCAGATTCTGCGAGAGGGAGCGATTCCCACGCACGAAATTGCGCTGGCTCTGCAAGGCTGATTCTCTAAGGGAGTGCCGTCGAGGGTTGAGATGGGGGTTGCAGAATCCAGGGCGACGGGAAAGCGGAAGGCGTGGCAGATTCGCGGCGGCTGGCTGCGCCGGACAGTGAGCGGCATGCTGGTGCTGGCTGCCGCAGGAATGGGCTGCTGGGTGCTGTGGGTCTACCGGGAGATCGAGCACTACGCGACCGTGGATGAGGCGCGGTCCGCGGATGCCATCGCGGTCTTCGGAGCCGCGGAGTATGATGGTAGGCCGTCGCCGGTGTTGCGTGCACGGCTCGATCAAGGATTGCTACTCTACAGGCAGGGTTTGGCGCCCCTGATCATCACGCTCGGTGGAAGCGGCGATCCGCGGCACTCTGAAGGCGGCGTAGGTCATGATTTTCTGGTCGCGCAGGGCGTGCCCGAGAGCCGCATCATCGCCGAGACGCAGAGCCGCACGACGGACGAGTCAGCGCGGCGCCTGGCAGCCATCGCGCAGGCCAACCACATCCATAGCATTCTGGCCGTTTCCGACGGAACTCATCTCTTCCGTATCCATCAACTCTGCGAGAGCTATGGGCTGACCGTGTACACGTCGCCGCGGCCGACGGGCCGGCCCATCGGCCGCTGGGCGCGCGCACAACGGTTGGCGCATGAAATCGCGAGCTATACCGGTTGGAAGCTGGGACTTCGCTAGACCTTTCCCAACAACAGTGGTCCGGCCAACATCTGCATCCAGGCTGGTTTGACAGCTATATTTCATACGCAAAGCGTCTCAATCCAGAGAAGTCAAATATTGGACATATCGCTAAATTGATCCTAGCCTTTGAAAACGGTCAGGCAATGACGGAGCTGCGCATCTTTCGGGCAGGTGAACAGGAACGCGAGGCGGCGTTCCGAATAGTTGAGGAATATAACCAGGTCGTGAACGTGGTCGTGCGCGATTCGCCGGAGAGCTTCGCAAAGGATTACTTCCAGCCCGGCACCGGAATCTGGCTGGCGCAGGCGGGCAGGCAGTTTGTGGGCTGCATAGCACTGCGGCGGCTGCACACACGCCAGCAGGCAGGTGAGATTAAGCGCCTGTATGTGCGACCGGGGTATCGGGGCTCAGGTGCGGCGGTGGCACTGCTAGAGGCGCTGGAGCGGTTTGCCGAGACAAGCGACTACCGGTGGCTGTATCTGGATTCCAAAGCGGACTTGCAGGCGGCGTTGCGCTTCTATCAGCGACATGGCTATGAGCCATGCGAGCCCTACAACCAGAATCCGCAAGCCACGATTTTCATGCGCAAAGCGGTGCATCCTCGAGCTAATCCGCGGCAGAGCACTGGCTGATTTACAATCCCATAGAAGAATCTCGAAGAATCTGTTGTCCATGAGGTAGATGCGAGTGCTGAGTCGAGCAGGGGCTACGGCCCTGTGGCTTACAGCCGTGGGCCTGCTAGGTCTGCTGAGCGGTTGTGGTGCCCAATATCGTCCTGTCGTTACGCCGATAAATCCAACCGGCCCAGCGCCACAGGACAACAACGCCAACTTCGTCGTGCTTTCGACGGACACCTCTGCTTCGACCGGTCTGGCCACGCTGATCAACGGGCTGGGCGACACCATCATGGCGCAGGCCACGCTGGGAAATGGCGTGTTCTCCTTCGCGCTGAACAGCAGTGGCAGCGGCGGCTACAGCCTGAATAGCAACGGCAACACGAACGTGACGCTGGACGCATATCCCACGACGGCGCCTACCTCCGCGGCGACGAGCTTTGGCCTGCAGACCAGCCACGTGACGAACTCCACGTTGACGCCTGGCTCGAATCCAACCGGCATCTTCGTCGGAACTAATGACATTTATCTGCTGGAGCCGTACACCACGCTGTCACCGGCCGTACCTGCGGCTGCGAATGCGGCGCTGGCGGTTCTGACCCTGCAGGCGGCGCCGACCACCGCCGGGCAGGTGGCTACAGCGCCTGCGCTGCAGCAGGAGATTCCGATCGCGCCGAATCCTGTGCAGTTTGCGGGAACGCCGACGTCAAGCCGCGTCTATGCCATCAGCCAGGGCCAGTCGGTTGCGACCAGCGGAACCGGCGCCCCAGTCGCTTTGCCGATCAATGCCTGCAACACGCCAGGGTCGGTAACGACTCCGGGAGAAGTCGGGTCGCTCGAAACGACAGTGAATACCGTGGACTCCCACATCCCGGTGGGAATCTGCCCGGTCTTTGGCCTCATGTCTGGAGACAACAACCGCGCATTCATCCTGAACCGCGGCAGCAACGACGTGACCGTGATCAACGTGCAGCAAAACGCGATTGATCGCGGCTTCACCATTAACCCGACGCCGGTACCGGCACCAGCACCAGGGACGATCCCGGTGGGGAACGGGCCGGTGCATGCGGCACTCTATCAGCCCGCAGGTCTGCTGGTGACGGCGAACTACGACTCGAACACCGTCACTGTGATCAACGTCGGCCTGGACATCTACGGCAACGATGCTCCGAACTTCGGCCAGACGCATACGATCCCGGTAGGCAGAGGTCCAGTTGCGGTGACTATCCTGCAGGATGGCTCGCGCGCCTACGTTGCGAACCAACTGGATGGCACAGTTTCGGTGGTGAACCTGACGAGCTTTACCGTGACCTCGACGATTCCGGTGTACGGCGGTGCGCATCCGGATGCCATCGCGTCGGTCTCGGCCATCGGTACGGGCACCGTCTTCGTGCTGTCGAAGGACAGTCAGTACGTCACGGCGATCCGCACCGATACCGATCAAGTGTCTGCGAACCTCTTCCTTCAGAGCTACGGCATGGCTGTACAGGCCACAACGCAGACCGCGGGCGGTCCCAGCAACTCGCCGCCGGGTGGGAAGAACAGCCAGTACAACAGCATCGTTGTGAGCCGCGCCGCGGGACAGGGCGTGCCGTGCAATCCGGTGCGCGACCCTTCGCCGTATTGTCCGGTCGTCCCGTAAGCCATACCTGAATACGGTCAGAAAGGTTATTGCGACGCCGACCGCCTTCTACCCGACCCGGAGTTTCGATCACGGTGTTACACCGAGCCGCCTCTCAGCTGCCCTCCACGCCGAGTGTGCGGAGGATGAAGGCGTAATCAAAGGCGATCTCGCGCAGGTAGTCGTAGCGGCCCGAGGCTCCGCCGTGTCCGGCGGCCATGTTGGTGTAGAGAAGCAAGGGGTTGTTGTCCTTTTTCAGCGTGCGTAGCTTCGCGACGTACTTCGCCGGTTCCCAGTACATCACCTGGCTGTCGTTCAAGGATGTCTTGACCAGGATGGCGGGGTAGCGGCCGAGCTTCAGGTTGTCATACGGCGAATAGCTGAGCATGTAGGCGAAGGCCTCCGGTTCATTCGGATTGCCCCACTCCTCGTACTCCGGGACGGTAAGAGGCAGGGTTGCATCGAGCATGGTGTTCATCACGTCGACAAACGGCACGTGCGAGATGACGGCGCGGAAGAGGTCGGGACGCATGTTGGTGACTGCGCCCATGAGCAGCCCGCCGGCACTGCCGCCCTCTACAGAAACTCGCGCCGGGTCGCCGTATCCATTCTGCGTGAGGTGCTCTACCGTGTGGATGAAGTCAGTGAAGGTGTTTCGCTTCTCCATTAGCCGTCCGGCATCGTGCCAGGGTTTGCCCATGTCGCCGCCGCCGCGGATATGAGCAAACGCCATCACGACGCCGCGATCGAGCAGGCTGAGACGGTTGCTGTTGAAGCCGACCGGCAATGAATACCCATAGGAGCCGTAGGCGTAAACGTGCAGGGGATTGCTCGTGGTCTTGCGGTCGAGACGGTAGACGATCGAGACGGGAACCTGCGCGCCGTCTTCGGCGGTGGCAAAGACGCGTTCCGAAGCATAGAGCGTGCGGTCGAAACGGCCCGGGACCTCCTGCTGCTTGAGCAAGGCGGACTCGTGGGTGGCGATATCCAGTTCGTAGACCGACGCTGGCGTGACCAGCGACTGATATCCGTATCGGTAGCTCGTAGTCTGAAAATCCGGATTCGTGCCGCCGTGCACAGAATAGACCGGCTCCGGCAAAGTGATCTCACGGGCAGCGCGGAAACGCGCACCATCAAACGGGGCGATTTCAATGTGAGGAAGGCCATTCGAGCGTGTCTCAATGGCCGCGAAGGTGGCGAAGAGGTCTACGTCTTCGAGCATGACCTGGTCGCGGTGGGGAATCAACTCGCTCCAGTGGGTGCTGGAGGGCTGGTCGACTGACGCGGTGACTAGCCGGAAGTTACGGCCGGTATCATTGACGCGGATGTAGAAGAGGCCGTCGCGGTGATCCGGGTAATACTCGATGTTGTCGCGGCGGGGCTCGATCAGGCGCCAGGTCGCTGTTGGCTCGGACGCGGGGATGAAGTGCGCTTCGCTCGTGGTGTGGCTCCCGATTTCGAGCAGGATGAATTTCCTGTCGCGGGTTTTGCCTGCACCCAGGTTGAAGCGCTCGTCCGGCTCCTCGAAAACGAGACTGTCCGCCGATTGCGGCTGACCCAGCGCGTGCCGGTAAAGCTGATAGTGGCGCTTGGTGTCCTCCTCTTCGACGGAGTAAAAGAGCGTTAGGTTGTCGTTCGCCCATACGATGGAACCGACACGCTCGGCGGAATCGGCCAAGATCTCGCCGGTACGCAAGTCCTTAATATGCAAAGTGTACTGGCGAAAGCCGGTGTGATCTACCGAGTAGGCGACCAGGTTTTGGTCTTCCGAGATCGCAAAAGCGCCCAGCGCCATGAAGGGATGGCCGATGGCCAGCTCGTTGCCGTCGAGGATGATCTCTTCCGGGGCCTCGATGGAGCCCTTACGGCGACAGTGGATCGCGTATTGCGAGCCTTCGACCGTGCGCGAGTAGTAATAGAAGCCAGCGTAGTGGTACGGGTAGGATTCGTCGGTTTCCTTGATATGGCTCAGCATCTCGCGATAGAGCGTCTCCTGCAGCTCCTTTGTAGGAGCCATCCAGGCTTCTGCATAGGCGTTCTCGGCGTCGAGGTAGGCGATGACCTCGTCGGAGTCCTTATTGCGCAGCCAGGCATAGTCATCTTGCAGGGTATGACCGTGGAGGGTAACGGTCTTCGGGTCGCGACGGGCGACGGGAGGGGTTGGCATTTCGGACATGGATTCAGCATATCCGCTGGCCGGAGAGCCAGATCGGTTGCCTTGTTCTGACCCAAAAATTCAAGTTCCTCGAGCGGTCCGGATTGGTTCGTACCTTACCGGGCAACAGCAATCACGCCGGTGGCTACTTATGGAGAGAGGCAATTGTCCAGGAGCAGAATGCGGCTGCGTTTGCCCGGCAGATCCCCGAAGTCGCAGATACGGACAAGTGGCGACTGTGGAAATTCTAAGTAAGGAGATGAGCGATGCGGACAGTGCGAATGTGGAATCTCGCGGTGGCAGGGGTGTTATGTTGCAGCCCGGTTCTGGCGCAGGCGCCAGGTGGAGCGCCAGGAGGCGGGGCGCAGACGCAGCAGCCTGCACAGCCCGGAGGGGCGAATACGCCCTCCATGCAGGAGCAGCAACAGCAGTTGGGTGCAAATGCTGCGGGTGGCACGACTGGCACGAATGCCGGTCCAGCAATGGATAAGACCTTCGTCAAGAACGCGCTGGAAGGCAGCATGGCCGAGGTGCAGATGGGCCAGCTTGCTCTACAGAAGAGCAATGACGACCAGGTCAAGCAATTTGCCCAGCGCATGGTGGACGACCACGGCAAGATGGTGGATCAGTTGAAGCCGGTTGCGCAGCAATTGGGCGTGAAGGTCCCAGATAGCCCGCCCAAGGGCGAAATGAAGAAGATGGAGAAGATGAAGTCCCTTTCCGGCGACGCCTTTGACCAGGCCTATATCAAGGACATGGTGAAAGATCACAAGAAGGACTCCAGCGAGTTCAAGCAGGAAGCGCAGTCTACGCAAAATCCTCAACTCAAGCAGTTGGCGACGGAAGGCGGTCAGACCATCGACAGCCACCTCCAGCAGATTCAGCAGATTGCGCAGACCAAGGGAACATCTCAGAAAGCCGAGATGTAGACTCCCGACAGTAGTCCCAAAGGGGCGCTCTGGGAGCGCCCCTTTCTTCGTCCGCAGGACGCGATAGTCGGTGAACGGTAGAATGACGAGGATGCTCGTGTGCCGTTACCGCCTCCTGGCGCTGCTAGTTTTGCTGCTCGTCTGCTGTGGCTTGCCGGCAGAGCAGGTTGCGAAGCTGCCGGCCCCCTCCAACTACGTCAGCGATTTCGCGCATGTTCTCTCACCGCAGGTCGCGGATCAGACCAATGCGCTCTGCCTGCAGTTGCAGCAGCGAGCGAAAGCGCAGCTCTTTGTTGTCACCATCAAGTCGCTCGAAGAAGAGCCAATCGAAGAATTTGCGAACGATCTCTTCCAGAAATGGGGCATCGGCGACAAGGCGACGAACCGCGGCATTCTGCTGCTGCTGGTGACAGAAGACCATCGCGGCCGTATCGAAGTCGGCCTGGGCCTGGAAGGCGTGGTAACCGACAGCATCTCCGGCCGCATCGGGCGCGGGCTGCGGCCGGCCATCCAGTCGAACGACTTCAACAGCGCAGTCACCAACGGCAGCCAGCAATTGGCTGGCATCATCGCAACCGATGCCAAAGTCTCTCTCGAGAATACCCAGGCTTTGCCGCCGGAACCAGTCCAACAGCGCTCGCCCGGCGGCGGGATCATCGGCTGGCTGGTGGTCTTTGCCATATTTCTGCTGATCTCGCGCATTTTCGGCAGGCGCGGGCGCCGTGGCGGATACTATGGCGGCTACTGGGGTGGCGGTGGTTGGGGTGGTGGAGGAGGCGGTTGGGGCGGCGGCGGTGGTGGGGGATTTAGCGGTGGCGGAGGCGGCAGTTCCGGCGGTGGCGGGGCATCGTTCTGAGGCAGGAATAAATTTTAGTTTTGCATTCTGAGGAGCCAGGCGAATGAAAGGTTTATTGGTTGCGGTCGTTGTGATCGTGGTGGTGGCGCTGTTGGTGGGCGGCAGCTATGTGAGCTCGAAGAACCAGATGGTGGCGAAGGACGCCGATGTAAAGGCATCCTGGTCGGACATTGACACCACGCTACAGCGCCGCGCCGACCTGATCCCTAATCTGGTCGAAACGGTAAAGGGCTATGCGAAGCATGAGGAGACGGTTTTTGCGGATATTGCGAACGCGCGTGCTGGTCTCCTGAACGCGAAGACGCCCGAAGGCAAAATGCAGGCCAACGGGCAGCTTGACTCGGCCTTAGGCCGGCTGCTGGCGCTGTCAGAGGCATATCCTGACCTGAAGGCCAACCAGAACTTCCTTTCGTTGCAGGACCAGCTCGAGGGCACGGAAAATCGTATCCAGGTAGCGCGGCGACGGTACAACGAGAAGCTCCGCGACTACAACACGTTCATCGGGCAGTTCCCCAACAGCATATGGGCGGGCATAGCCGGTTTCCACCAGAACAATGCATACTTCCAGGCCAGCGAGGGCGCACGCTCCGCCCCTCAGGTGAAATTCTAGGAATTGCCAGCCAGGCAGATGCGCCGGTGGCGCATATCGCGGGTTCGCTTACTTCGGTCGCTTACGCCTGGTGGTTGTCGGCGCTCCGAGCGGCTGCGGTTACCTGGCACGCGCTCATACCTCAGGACCTCTAAATGGGAAGAGGCCACCCCATCGGGCGGCCTCTTCCCGTTGGTTATGGGAGGTGGTTACTTTTTGAAGGAGGCGATAGCACTGGCCTCGTCGTCCTTCACATCGAACACGGTGTATAGCTTGGTGATCTGAAGCAGGTCGTGGACCTTGCGAGTCAGGTTCAACAGCTTCAGCTCTCCCCCCTGGTTTTTGGCTGTGGTGAATGCACTGACCAGCTCTCCAATGCCGGAGCTGTCGATGTAGTTCACATCGCCCAGATTCAGCAGAATGTGCTTTTGTCCTTTGGACAGCAGGTCGCGCACGGCATCACGAAGTTGGACGCTGCCTTCGCCGAGGGTGATGCGGCCGCTTGTGTCTAAAACGGTGACGCCATCGACCTGACGAGTCGAGATTTTAACGCTCACTGAGAGATCCTCCTGATGACTGCGACGGGTTAGGCACTTACAAGGTGCTTGATAAGGGTGAGCTCAGTACCGGGATTGAGCTGACGAAACTCTACCTCATCCATGAACGACCGGATGAGGAAGATGCCGCGACCGGAGCCGCGCAGCAGATTGTCCGGCGCGAGGGGGTCGGGCAACGTTGCAGGATCTAGGCCCGGGCCCTGGTCGGCAATGCGGATGACAAGGGATTTGGGCGTCGTCTCAAATGACGCTGTGATGCGCTTGTCGGGGCTGTAGGCGTTTCCGTGAAGCACAGCGTTGACTGCTGCTTCGCGGGCCGCCATGGAGACTCGAAACACTTCGTCGTCATCAAATCCAGCCTTCTGTGCCACCTGCTCTGCCGTTTGCTCAACGCGGTTCACGCTGTCGAGGGAGGAATCGAGCGTGTAGGTAATTCGACTTGCCTGGGATCCTGTCACTCTCACTCCTCTTTGATCCTCGAATGCTGTCGCAGGGGCCCATGGCATGCAGCAGCGCGTGTTCCGGCAGTTTGCTTTGCAACCTGTCGCTATGTCAAGGATGGGCGCTTCTGAAAGCACCGCGCACGGTGACGAAGGGCGGGTTTTTCGTTGCACCTGATTACGACCGTCACTCTGGCAAGAGGTTGCACGAACCCGGGTTTAGATCGGTCGACCCGCCTGGATGCGACCCGCAGTATCTGCCTTTTTATTGGACTGGAGAGTATGGGGCGCAGGTGTAGCTAGTGAAGAGCTAGTGAAGATAGGATTGAGACGGAGCGAACCTGATTATGTGGCCTGTCCTGTTGTCGCTGATACTTCTGTCCGCCCAACTTACCCCGGGGCCGCCCGTCCCGCAGGCGCCTGTTCCGGTGCGCATTGAGAAGCTGTCGCCTGATGAACAAAAGCAGTTGAAGGACGCAAAGGCCGAAGTGGCTGACGCGCAGGCGAAGGCCGATGAGGCGAACAAGGCGCAGGAAGCCACAAAGAGCGATGCGGCGGTGAAGGCGGCAGGCAATGCACAGATGAAGCTCGCGCAGGCGCAGCGCGAGTTGAAGGGGACCGAGGACGGTATCGGCCTGAATCATCACGCCAACACGGAGTGCGGCTGCTACGTGCAGTCGCAGGGCCGCGACTACGATAGGGTCGAGTTCAAAGACGATACGATCGTGATCCGTCACATACACGAAGGGCCACCGTCGCTGCACTAGCGCCGATCGCTCGGGCCAACACGCCTGAGGCGCGAGGGACGGGTTTTCTCCATTTGGCCGCTCACGTGTGGTTCTGTGAACGGGCAGACCAAACTGACACATTTCGTGTCGAAGGGCAACGGTTCAGCCAGGCTGGGAATCGCGCTGGTATGCTCTCCTTCGGAGACCGCGCGGATGCATACGAACAACGGCCAGGAGAGCAGTCTGACGCTGCTGGAGGGCACGCCGGTGGTGGATGCCGCCGGCCAGATGCGAGGGCGCGTGGCGGATGTCGTTGTGGGCACAGGAGCCGAAGCGGGGCGCGTCTTGTCGCTGGTTGTAAAGAGTCCGCGAGGGCGCGAGCACATCGACGTGCAGGCGCTGAGTCTGACTGAGGCTGGTGGGCTGATGATGGCCGCAGGCGCCGAGCTACAGGCGATCAATCCGAATGAGAATGCGCTGCTGCTGCGGCAGGACTTGCTGGATCGCCAGATCATCGACGTGTACGGACGGAAAGTCGTCCGCGTGAACGATGTCGATCTGACGCTGGCAGGCGGTGGAGCGCGGCACACCCCTGCAGGTGACGCAGGTTGAGGTGGGGCTGCGCGGCGCGACGCGGCGCATGCTGAAGGGCCTGTTGTCGGCGGCTCGCATCGCCGCGATTGCGAACCGCATTCCGCCGCGGGTGATTCCATGGGAGTTCGTCGATGTAATTGAGGTCGATCCGGCACGGCGCGTCAAGCTGAAGATCGAGCACGAGCGGCTGGCGCAGATGCATCCGGCGGATATCGCGGACATCCTCGAAGAGCTGGCGCCTGCCGAGCGTGAAGCGGTCTTCCAGACGTTGGACGAGGAAGTCGCGGCCGAGGCGTTGGAGGAGGTCGAGCCGAAGCTGCAGCGCTCGCTGATCTGGCCTCGCTCGACTCTGAGGGGGCGGCGGACATCGTCGAAGAGATGGATCCCGATGCTGCGGCCGATCTGCTGGCCGACCTGCCGGAGGCGCACTCGGACGCAATTCTCGAGAGTATGGAGCCGGAGGAGCGGCACGAGGTCGAAGAGCTGCTCGAGTTCCGCGAGGATTCCGCTGCAGGTTACATGACGACGGACTTTGTCGCCGTGCCGCACGACGGCGCGGTCTCGGAGGCAATGGAAGCGCTGCGGCGGTTTGAAGGGGACCCAGAGACGGTCAGCGAGATTTATCTAGTCGACGAGCGCCACACATTCAAGGGTAGCGTGCCACTCCTGCGGCTGATGCTGGCCGAGCCGGGTGCGCGACTGGCAGAACTGTCAGCCGGCCAGATGATCAGTTGCCGGGTGGATACCGATGAAGACGAGGTAGCGGAGCTCTTCGACAAATACAATCTTCGAACCCTGCCGGTGGTCAACAGCGGAGAGAAGCTGGTTGGGATTGTTGAGGCGGATGACGTGATCTCCTTTCTACGAGGACGGCAGTAACTTGTACTTGGCATAGATGACGATCGACAGATTCCTCCACTTTGCTTGTTGTTAATCGCTTCTTAGCAGACTCGCCGGCTTACCTATTTCTTCGCTTGCCGGACTCAGCCTTACCTCTGGTATGTTGCATGTGGGCCGTGCGCTCTGTGGCGCTCTCCTGCTGACCCCCAAACCCACCCCTGTTGGACGAGCTTGATGAGCGCATGCTGAAGAGATGGCAAGGCCGGTTCCTGTTGTTCCTCGCAGTGCTGGGACCCGGCTTCATAACAGCCAATATCGACAACGATGCGGGTGGCATCCTGACCTATTCGGGGGCCGGTGCGCAGTTCGGCTACTCGCTGCTGTGGACTATCGTACCGATCACGATCGCGCTGATCGTGGTGCAGGAGATGTGCGCTCGGATGGGCGTGGTGACGGGAAAGGGACTAAGCGACCTGATTCGCGAGGAGTTCGGGCTGCGAGCCACGTTCATCACCATGGTGCTGCTGCTGATCGTGAACTTTGGCCTGGTGGTGACGGAGTTCATCGGCATCTCTGGCTCGCTGGAGCTATTTCACATTAGTCGTTACGTCTCGGTGCCGGTATGTGCTGTGCTGGTGTGGCTGTTGCTAGTGCGCGGTGACTATAAGAGCGTCGAAAAGGTGTTCCTCGCAGCCAGCGTTTTTTACATCGCTTACATCGTCACTGGCGTGCTCTCCGGTCCAAGCTGGCGTGAGGCCATGCTGGCGACGGTGAAGGTGCCTACGACCAATGTGTGGCACACGCCAGGCTACATCTCGATGACGATTGCTGTGATCGGCACAACAATCTCGCCTTGGATGCAGTTCTATCTGCAGTCTTCCGTGGTGGAGAAGGGTGTATCGGTAAAGGATTACGGAGCATCCCGGCTGGACGTGATCGTCGGGTCGATCTTCACCGATGTTGTTGGATGGTTCATCGTGGTGGCTTGCGCGGCGACGCTGTATGCGCATGGCGTCGGGCCGCTGAATGTGCCGGCCGATGCTGCAGAAGCGATGAAGCCGTTGGCCAAGGAGTATGCCTATCTGCTGTTTGCGGTTGGGCTGTTCAATGCGTCTTTCTTCGCGGCTTCCGTACTACCGCTTTCGACCGCGTATACGGTGTGCGAGGGACTGGGCTTCGAATCAGGTGTCGACAAAAGCTTTCGCGAGGCGCCGGTCTTTTACTGGCTGTACACGCTGTTGATCGCGGGTGGAGCGGGCGTCGTCCTGTTGCCTCACATACGGCCGATGAAGGTGGTTGTCGACACACAGATGCTGAGCGGCGTGCTGCTGCCGGTGATCTTGGTGATGATGCTGCTACTGATTAACCGCAAGGACCTAATGGGCCGCTTCGTGAATCCGCGATGGATGAACATGATCGCGTGGACGACGGCGGCTGTAGTAGTGGTGCTATCCGTGGCGCTGATGTTTGTCGGCTAACGGGCGGCTAGAAGAAGCTGGCTACAAGGAGGTCAGCGATGCGGCGGTTGGCGCGTTCCACGTGCGTTTGGAGCATGCAATCGCCTGGCTTCAAGGATCGCTATCCGGTTCGGCTGACCGCTACAGCAGCTTCCCGGCGGCAAGGTCGCGGACAAGATTACGGTCCGCGGTGACGAAATCGTACTCCGGCAGATTGCGCAGCGGACACCAGCGCACATCCTGGAAGATGAGGTTGGCCAGATCTCCGGAGAATTCGCGGACCAGGAAGAATTGCAGATCCACTGCGCCGCCGCTGCGGTAATTGTGGCGGACGTGCGCGACGCGGGTTCCAATGGCGGCCTCGATGCCGAGTTCTTCTTTGAGTTCACGGCGCAACGCCTCTTCGGCAGTTTCGCCCGGCTCCATCTTGCCGCCGGGAAACTCCCATTTGGATCCGAGCGGCTGGTCGGGACGGCGTTGACAGATCAGCACCTCATCGCCGCGCAGGATCAGTGCGGCAGAGACTTGCCGGACAGTCTTGCTGCCGTTTCGCGGTTCGACCTGCCTATCGACGCCAGCCGCCGCATCTTTGTTTTGTTCTTCGGTCACCTGATCCCTAGATGGTAATTCCGGCGCTCGCGACTGTATGGAAAGCGCGAGGTCTTTCTTTTGCGTCGAACTGGGCAGGGTGCAGCGCTACCGCAAGAGCGCGCAGGCCGAGTAGGAGTGTGGGTGCGGGCGTATTCAGCCACTCGTCTGCGATACAGAAGACGCGGCCTTCACGGGCGGCACGTAGCGGATGCCATCCGCGCTGCGCGATGACGCGATCAAGCGGCACGCGATCGCCCGCGCCGCACCACGCGAAGATCATCACGTCGGGATCGGCGGCGGCGATCGCTTCCGGAGTGGTCTGTTTTGCGGGCTCTCCGAGGAACTCTCCACCGGCGGCCTCGACCAGCTCCGCGACCCAGGCCTGCGAGTGGATGAGCGGCTTGCCCCATTCTTCGCAGTAGACGACAGGCCGTATGCCGTTCTCCGAATAGCGGGCGCTTGTGGATGCAATCTCCTGATGCATTTCCCCGACCAGCCACTCTGCTGCGTCCACGCGGTGCACGATGGAGCCGAGGAGCCGAATGTCGGCGTAGATGGCTGCTAGTGTATGTGGCGCAAGCGTGACCACCGGGCACCCGGACTTGAGCAGCTCAGCCAGCGATTCCATGCGGTAGGGAACTGAAGCGAGGACGAGCGTGGGCTTCGCCGCGAGAATCTCGTCTGTAGTGCAGGACCAGGAGTCTTTGACGATGGTGATCGAACGCTGGGCGAGCGCAGGCACGGCATCCACACAGTAGCGAGTGCAGGCGACCAGGGTGTCGAGCGCGTCGAGCCGATCCAGGATGATACTGATGCTGGGCTGCAGGGCAGCGATGCGCAGTCCAGCAGCGCGCGGCATCGGCTCTAGCGCCGATCCTGCGCGACCGCTGCGGGAATGAAGACCGGCCAGTTGCGCTCTGCGGCGATTTCGATCAGCGCCGGCGTGGGGTTCACAGCGAAAGGCGCGCGGGCCAGGGCCAGCATGGCCGAATCGTGAATGGAATTGCCGAAGACGACATCCGGGTGCGCACGATTGACCCGCTCGAGAGAGAGCGCCTTGCCTTCATCCGTGGGGACATCAAGCAGCGTGCTGGTGATGAGACCATTCACGACGGCCACTCGAGCGGCGAGGATGCGTTCCGGCGGGATGCCGAAGTCGCGAACGCCCTCTTCGATGACCCAGGTGTTCGTGGAGCTGACGGCCCAGATCTCGCAGTCTGCAGTGTGAAGATCCGCGACGAGGCGTTGCATCTCGGGAAAGATATGCGCCTGTATCTGGCTGCGGAAGAAGGTGGCCGCGGCGCGTCGTAATTCTGTCTCCTCTAGCTCGGTGTAGAGTTGCACCATCTCGCCGCATATGGCGACCTCGGAGATTTCACCGCTGCGGTAGAGGCGATAACGTGAGTCCATCCAGTCCGCGGCGTTGCGTGAGACAAGTCCGGTTTCGATGGACCAGAGCATGAAGCCATAGCCGGCGTCACCGCTCCACAGAGTGCCGTCGCAGTCAAAGACGGCGATGCGCGGCGCGAGCGCGAGAACGGCGCGCTGGAAGTCACTGGCGGAGAGGCGTGCTGGCAGAGTCGTGGTCAAGCGGGCTCCTGCTTCCATGATAAAGGTTGGGCGGGCAGGATATGTGAATAGCTGTAAACCGGAGGGATGCCAGATGCGGGCCGGATTGTGGCTGATAGCAGTGATCTTGGTGAACAGCGCCGCGTGGGGGCAGGCTTTCAGCGGCATGGACCGCAACGACTATCCCGGCGACACCATGCTGGGTGAGCTGCATAAATCGTTCAGCTACACGAGCTACTGGCTGAATGTGCCGCCGGGCGGGAAGGCGAGCACCTGGAGGGGCAAGCGCGCGCTGCTCAGGGAGCGTGGTTTCGGCTTCCTGCTGCTTTGGAATGGCCGAATGGATAAGGAGCTGAAGGGAAAGGACGCTGCTTCGCTGGCACGGAGCGATGCGGCAGCCGTGGTCGCGGCTGCATCGCGCGAGGGATTTCCGAAGGGCGCATTGATCTTTCTCGATCAGGAAGAGGGCGGACGCCTGCTGCCGGAACAACTTTCTTTGTGCTGGCGTGGGTGGATA
Organism: uncultured Acidobacteriaceae bacterium; assembly: GCA_963758545.1. GTDB lineage: Bacteria > Acidobacteriota > Terriglobia > Terriglobales > Acidobacteriaceae > KBS-83. The sequence continues at coordinate 61,532 of CAVWVY010000007.1, forward strand.
CGGTACGCCGCGCGGGCTGGCGCGGCGGAGTGTACTGCACCGGCCTGCCGGTGAATGATGGCACCGGCGGCACGATTACGACCGCACAGGACATAGAGCGCCAGGCGGGCTCGTGGAAGATTCCGCTGTGGTCGCGCGCGAAGAGTGCCCGCCATCGCCGGGCTGTGTGGTCGAGAGCAAGCCGCGACTGCCGTCGGCGGCCCTAGGTCTTCCGGACGCAGTGGCGTGGCAGTATGCGCTCTCGCCGCGGCGTCCGGAGTTTACCGGGGGCTGTCCGAAAAACTATGCGCAGGATGGTTACTGCTATGCTCCCGGCGTTTATCACGGACGGCTTTGTGGACCTGAATACGGCGAGTTCTCCTGATCCCTCGGGCGCCCGTTAAGATTTTTCCCTCCAGATGTAGACCGGCTCGCACCCGCTCGTGTTGTCTTAGTGAATCGACTGAGCGCCTCCGATCCAATTCATAGGAAGAGGGTCCAGCGCAGGAAAGCGACCGCATTTGCAACCGGAAACAGCCCAATCCGAATTAGTGCAGCCAAGCTTATGGCAGGCGATCAAGGAGGCCGTGCGCGGGTCGCATCGCGACTTCACGACCGGCAGCCTGAACCGCGCCATCGTTCTGCTCGCCATCCCAATGGTGCTGGAGATGGTGCTGGAGTCGCTGTTTGCCGTCGTGGACATCTTCTGGGTCGGCCGTCTGGGGTCGGATGCGATCGCTACCGTAGGACTTACCGAGTCTATGTTGACGTTGATCATCGCGGTCGGGCTGGGGTTGGGCATGGCGACGACTGCGATGGTGGCGCGACGTATCGGAGAAAAGGACCCGGAAGGCGCAGCGATAGGCGCGATGCAGGGCATTCTGCTGTCGTTGGCCGTCTCGGTGCTGATTGCGATCCCCTGCATCCACTACGCGCCGCAATTGCTGCGCATCGCCGGCGGTACGCCCTCGATCGTGGCTACTGGATCCGGTTATACACGCATTGCGCTGGGCGGCGGCGGCGTCCTGCTGCTGCTGTTTCTGAACAACGCAATCTTTCGGGGAGCAGGCGATGCGGCAGTTGCCATGCGGCTCTTGTGGGTGTCGAACATCATCAACCTAGCTCTCGATCCGTGCCTCATCTTCGGCTGGGGGCCATTCCCACGCATGGGCGTCACGGGGGCCGCGGCTGCGACGTTCACCGGCCGTAGCATTGGCGTGCTGTACCAGTTTTACCGATTGGCGCGCGGGACAGAGCGTCTGCGCATTGGTGTGCGTCAGATGCGGCTCAACCTGCAGGTGATGGGCCGCCTTCTCCGTGTGTCATCTACCGGCATTCTGCAGTTCCTCATTGCGCAGGCAAGCTGGATTGGGCTGGTACGCATCGTGAGCGTCTTCGGCGCGGCTGCGCTTGCCGGCTACACGGTGGGGATACGCATCATCATCTTTATCCTGCTGCCCTCGTGGGGGCTAAGCAATGCCGCGGCCACGCTCGTAGGACAGAACCTGGGCGCGGGGCAGCCTGATCGCGCGGAGAGCTCGGTCTGGCGTACCGGCCTGTGGAACATGATCTTTCTCGGCTCCGTGGGCGTGGTGTTTTTCATCTTCGCAGCGTCGGTAGTGAGCATCTTCACCGGCGATCCCGAGGTGTCGCGCATTGCGGCCAATTCGCTGCGCATCTTCAGTTGCGGCAACATCGCGTATGCCTTCGGCATGGTGATGATGCAGGCCTTCAACGGCGCTGGCGATACGATCACACCAACGATCATCAACCTCGTGGGCTTTTGGATATTGGAGCTGCCGCTGGCGTGGTGGCTGGCGCACCGGACACGGCTGGCGGAGAATGGCGTCTTTCTGTCGGTAGTAATCGCGGAGATGTTCATGGTGGCGACGAGCATTGTTCTTTTCCGGCAGGGGCGGTGGAAACGGCAGACGATTTGAACGTAAGAAAAATCTTCGTGATCGGGGATCAGATAAGCAAGCTGCCAAATTAGATTCCTGCTGGATGCGACGAGGGGACGTTTACACACACAGAGCCGATAATGAAACGATGGCGGCTGCTTCGAATACGGCGCTGATTCACGAGTACCTGCTCTATGTGCGGGTAGAGAAGGGCCTGCGTCCGCTAAGCTGCGAAGCGTACGGACACGATCTGGAGCTTTTCGCCGAGTATCTCGAAGGCACGCATGTCGTGCTCGAAACGGCGCAGCAGCGCGAGCTCGCGGGCTTTCTGGACCATCTGCACCGGCACCAAATCGAGGCTCGTTCTATTGCGCGCAAGCTCTCCTGTCTGCGCGGCTTTTACAAGTGGCTGCTGCTGGATAAACGCATCCGCCACGATCCGACGGTGAATATCGAATCGCCCAAGGCTTGGAAGGTCCTGCCCAAGGCGCTGGCGGAGAGCGAGACCGCCGAGATGCTGGATACCGCCACAATGGCGGCAACTGGTCCGGCGGGTGATTCTGTTGCGCTGCGCGATCGCGCGATTCTCGAGCTGCTCTATGCCGGCGGCATACGCGTCTCGGAGCTGACCGGGCTGCGAGTGGAAGACCTGCAGCTCGATTTCGGACAGGCGCGTGTCCGCGGAAAAGGTGATAAGGAGCGAGTAGTGCCCCTCGGGCGCGCTGCTGTCGAAGCTCTGACGGAATATCTGGAGCGCGGCCGGCCGATGCTTACGAAACGCAACCATGCCGGTGGCTTGTTTCTGTCCCAGCAGGGTAGAACGTTGACGCGCGGCTGGATCTGGGAGCTGGTGAAGCGCAGCTCCGGCGGCCATGCCAGTCCGCACATGCTGCGGCATAGCTGTGCCACCCACATGGTGGGGCACGGCGCAGATTTGCGTACCGTGCAAACGCTGCTCGGTCATGCCGACATCGCCACGACGCAGGTCTACACGCATCTCGCCATCGACCGGCTGCAGGCAGTGCACCGTGCCCATCATCCTCGTGCGAAGGCGCGCCTGAAGCATCAGGAGAGCGTGGAATGACCGGCACTCTCATTACATTGCAGGAAGGCTATCTCGCCATGCTGCGCGGCGAGCGCGGTGCCTCGGTCCACACACTGCGCGCGTATGACCGCGAACTGGCCGGCTTCATTGCGTACCTAACAAGGCAGTTTGGCGAGGGCTGTGACATCCGGCACATCGAGCATCTGCATATCCGCGCTTACCTTGCGGAGCTGTATGCCTTCGGGTTGTCGAAGACGTCCGCTGCGCGCGCACTGGCAGCGGTGCGCTCCTGGTTCAAATGGCTGGCGCGGATGGGACATGTGTCGCAGAACCCCGCCGCGCTTGTCTCGACGCCCAGGCTGCCGAAACATCTGCCGCGCGTGCCAACCATCGAGCAGATGAATCGCGCGCTGGACAGCAAAGCGGATGAAGAAGTCTCGACGTGGCCCGCGCGGGACGCGGTAATCTTCGAGCTGCTGTATGGCTGCGGCATCCGCAATGCGGAGCTGGTCGGCCTGGAACTGAAGCACATCCGCTGGGCGGCCGAAACACTATTGGTACGCGGCAAGGGCGCGAAGGAGCGATTAGTGCCGTTTGGCGATGCGGCGGCTGCGGCGATCCGCGCGTATCTGCCGGAACGCAGCGAGCGGCTGGCGACTGCCGGCAAGCAGACTGACGCGCTTCTGGTGAGCGCACGTGTGAAGGCCAGCGGGCGGCTGACGACCCGCTCCGTGGGCCGGATCGTGAAGCGCATCGCCGTCGCGCACGGGATGGCGCCGGAGACGCATCCGCACACACTGCGGCATGCCTTCGGTACGCACATGCTGGAAGAAGGCGCCGACCTGCGCGCGATTCAGGAGCTGCTCGGGCACGAGCGGCTCTCCACCACTCAGCGCTACACTCAGCTCACCGTAAAGCAGGTTACCGAGGTCTACGACCGCACACATCCGCGTGCGAAATAAAGACGCGGATGGGCGCGATTCCGATGCGCGGATCGGAGACGGGGTTGCCTGCAATGGCATTGATGCTGAGATCAACAGCGATGGAGCTGGATAACTTGACAGTACATAGCGCGGGCACTTAAAAAGGGAAGCCGTGGTAGCGTTCCCATGATTTGGGTTTTGAATAGGAAACGCGCCGCTTTAGAAACTTGCAGCCCGGAGGCTCCCCTTATGTCCACCTTCCGCGCTGCGAGCAGGGCTCTCCTGTTCGCGGCACTCCTTCCTACAATTCCGCTGGTCATTGCCGGCACACAGGCGCTGGCGCAGTCGGACACGTCTTCCATCTCGGGCACGGTCACCGATCCCAGCGGCGCTGTCGTCCCCAACGCAAAGGTGACGGCGAGGAACGAGGCCACGGGACAGACGCGCAACGTCACCACCAATAGCGTCGGCGCCTACACACTGACGAACATACCCAGCGGCAGCTACACCGTGACCGTGGAATCCCAGGGCTTTCAGACCGCGGTGCAGCAGGGAATGCACGTAGACCCAAGCATCGGCGCACAGGTAAACGTATCCCTGAAGTCGGGGAGCACCAGTACCACCGTGACCGTGCAGGCAAACGCGAACCGTCTGCAGACAGAGTCTGCTTCCGTCGGCCAGTTGGTTACTGCGCAGCAGGTGCAATCCATCCAGCTCAACGGACGCAATCCGCTCTACCTTTCGCAGCTGGAACCCGGCGTCACCCGCAACGCGCCAATGTCGTCGTTTAATTTCTCGCTCGACAACACGCTCTACGTGAATGGCTCGCGGTCGCAGGAAAATATTCTTACCTTCGATGGGGCGCCCATGGTGCGCACTCGCTCCAACAACAACAGCGTAGGCGTCGCGGATGTCGACGCAACCTCCCAGGTTCAGATCCTGACGACTGGCTATCAGGCCGAATACGGACGCACCTCCGGCGGGCAGGTCCGCTTGATTCCGAAGAGCGGCACAAACGTCTTTCATGGCGCCGTATTTGAGTATCTGCGGAATTCGTTTTTCAATGCGAACACCTGGCAGCGTAACAATTCACCGGATCCCTTGATTGCAGGTCATCCTGAGGCCTTCCGCTACAACCAGTTCGGATGGAACCTGAACGGTCCGGTCTACATACCGGGACACTTCAATACGTCGCGGCAAAAGTTGTTTTTCCTGGTGGGACAGGAGTATGTGCGCTACCGGCGCTCGCCCACACAGACCGGCAAGGTGCCGACCTTGGCGATGCGTAGCGGAAATTTCGGCGAGCTGCTGGGACCAAACATCTTCTACTCCAAGCCCGTGCAAATCGTGAACCCGAGGACCGGCGCTGCCTACCCGGGCAATATCATTCCGCCGAGCGATCTCAGCCCGAATGGGCTTGCGCTGCTCAACGCCTTTCCTGCTCCGAACGTGAATAACAATTCTGCATATAACTGGCAGGAGGCTCGCGCGAATCCCCAGGACCAGCGCAAAGACACGCTTGTTGTGGACTATGTGCCGGCTGAGGCACACCGCATACGGCTCTCTATACTTAGCTATCACCTCGATTACATCACTCCGTTTGCGGGCAACTTTGACCGCACGCCGGAAAAATGGCACTGGCCGAATCAGGCAGCCGCGCTGCACTACACCTGGGCTATCAGTCCATCCATGGTGAACGAAGCCAGCGTAACCGGGACGGCTGACCACATCACGATCAGCTACGACCTCTCGAGCGGGCTCTACGATCGCACTCGATACGGCATCAACTTCCCGTTTCTATATCCCGCTTCGGAGAAGGTGATTCCCAACAAGATCCCCACCATCAATCTTGCAAACTTCACCACCCTCGACGGCGGTCCCTACCCCTCGCACTCGGGCGGTCCCGTGATCGATGTATCCGATAACCTCACCAAGGTGATCGGCAATCACACGTTCAAGGTCGGCGGTCTCTGGGAGTACGCCGGTGAGAACAACTACGACCAGATCAGTGTCAGCAGCACGACTCCCGGTTCGACCAACAACCAGGACGGGCAATTCAGATTCACCGACACGCGCAACGGCTTCCCAACATCAGGTGTGGCTGTTGCAAACGCGGCCCTGGGATTGTTCGACACCTACGGAGAGATTGGAACCAAGAGCTACACGCTCTTCCGCGGGAACATGTACGAGGGATTTGTGCAAGATACGTGGCGCGCAAAGCCCAACATGGTGATAGAAGCGGGTGCGCGCTATAGCGTCATGCGGCCTTACTACGCGCTCTGGGGCAATCAGTCGTTCTTCGATCCTGCGGCATGGAATCCCGCGAACGCCCCGGTCATTGATCCGGTGAGCGGGGTCGCCACCGGCGGAAACCTCTACAACGGCGTGGTGATCCCTGGAACCCATTTCCCGAGCTCTGCGCAGGGACACGTCCCGGCCGAAATCCTGGCCAATCCTCAGGCATCCTTCACCGGCAAGAATCCGGGCTATTCGAACACCATCTGGACAGACATCCAGCCGCGCTTCGGCGTGACCTATCAGGTGCGGCCGAATACCGTGGTGCGCGCCGGTGCAGGCAGATATGTGCAGCGTCTGGGCATCAGCGACCAAGTGCAACTTGGCGGCAATGCGCCGTTCCAGCCCACCACCTTCGTCTCCGGCGGCGTTGTCGACAATCCTGCCGGAACAACAGGCGGTGCGCTTCCCCGGCTCCCCTTGTCGATGACAACGCAGCCCTACGATTTTCCAAATCCGAATGCCTGGTCGTGGAACGCGGCCATCGAGCAGGATGTTCCCAGCTTTGCGACGTTCACCTTGGCGTACGTCGGGCGCAGGGGACTGCACCTCCAGCAAATGGAGCAATTGAACCAGCTTCATCCTGGAACGGTACAAGCCAATCCCGGGGTGACTACGGACGCGCTCCGGCCCTATCGTGGGTTCTCCAGCATCCTGCAGATCGACAACCACGGCAGCTCGATCTATCACTCCTTGCAGGCTAACCTCAATCGCAGGCTCAGCCACGGCCTACTCTTTGGGGTGGCATATACGTGGTCTAAGAGCATGGATTACGGCTCGGACCAGAGTTATCAGCTCCCTGACATCTACAACCCAAAGGCAAATTGGGGTCCCAGCGACTTCGATATCCGGAACACGCTGGTCATCAATTACGTCTGGGACATCCCCTACGGCCGCAACTTCGAGAACCGCTTCGTGAAAGGCACGCTCGGCAACTGGGAGCTCTCCGGCACGACGCAGGCGCAGTCGGGTGAGCCGCTTACCGTCAGCACCAATGATGACTTCGCCGGTGTCGGCGCGGGCGCAGGACCCCAGCGTTGGGACATGATGGCAACTCCGGGGAAACCGCATCAGTTCGGCGGCGCTGGACAGACCGGCTACTGGTTCCAACCCACAGTCTTCACACAGCCGGGAGCGGGCACGGAAGCTCCTCGCGGCACACGCAACGTGATTTACAACCCGGGCTTCCAGAGCTGGAACATCGCGCTTCAGAAGGGCTTCCACGTTATCCCCGGGCATGACAATCACCTGTTGACCTTCCGCGCAGAAGCGTTCAACTTCACCAATCACCCCAACTGGGACGACGCAGACAGCAATCCGACGAGCGGCACCTTTGGAGAAGTCACGACCAAGGGTTCCACCTATGCCTCCGACCGTCAACTGCAGTTCAGCCTGCGCTACGCCTTCTAACAGGCCGGCGCTGGTTCTCCCCATGGCCGTCAGGGTGCCTCCTGCCCTGGCGGCCTTCCTTTTGCTTCCATGCGCTGCCTCCCGTCGTTGTGCGCGTATCGCGTAAAATAGGGAGTCAGCCCGGATCGTCGAAAGGGCCTAGAGGAACTCCTTGATCAGCAGTGCATTCACCAAGATTTTTGGTACCAACAACGAGCGCGTCGTCAAGCGCATGTTGCCCACGGTGGCGGCCATCGGCGAATGGGAGCCGAAGATGCAGGCGCTCTCCGACGCGGAACTGCGCGAAAAGACCACCGAGTTTAAGGCGCGCTTTGCGGAGCGGGTGAAGGATGTCCCCGACACTTCAGAAAACAAGGAAGCCCGCAAGGCCGCCGAGACCGAGGCTCTGAACGAGCTGCTGCCGGAGGCATTCGCCGTGGTGCGCGAGGCCGGCAAGCGCGCCGTCGCCATGCGACATTTCGATGTGCAGCTTATCGGCGGCATGGTGCTGCACTCCGGCAAAATCGCCGAAATGAAGACCGGCGAAGGCAAGACGCTGGTCGCCACGCTTCCTGTCTATCTGAATGCGCTTGCCGGCAAGGGCGTGCATGTGGTCACGGTCAACGACTACCTGGCCAAGCGCGATGCCGAGTGGATGGGCAAGATCTATGAGTTCCTGGGGCTGAAGGTCGGCGTGATCGTCCACGACCTCGACGATGCACAGCGCCGCGAAGCTTATGCCGCGGACATCACTTACGGCACGAACAACGAGTTCGGCTTCGACTACCTGCGCGACAACATGAAATTTGAGCTCGCTGACTGCGTGCAGCGCGGGCACTACTTCGCCATCGTCGACGAGGTGGACTCGATCCTGATCGACGAGGCGCGTACTCCGCTAATCATCAGTGGTCCGACCGACCAGACCACGGACAAGTATGCGCGCGTGAATCGCATCATCCCGCAATTGGAAAAAGGCGAGGAGATCGAGCAGGGCGAAACCAAGATCCTGACCGGCGATTACACCGTGGACGAGAAGCACAAGACCATCAGCGTGAGCGATGAGGGCTGGGAGAAGATCGAGGGCCTGCTCGGCATCGGCAACATCGCCGACCCGGAGAACTGGGAGTTCAAGCACCACGTCGAGACGGCGATCAAGGCGCACTCCTTGTATCGGAACGACGTGGAGTACGTGGTCAAGGATGGCGAGGTGATCATCATCGACACCTTTACCGGCCGTCCGATGCCGGGACGCCGCTGGTCCGATGGTCTGCATCAGGCGGTTGAAGCGAAGGAAGGCGTAAACATCCGGCGCGAAGACCAGACGCTCGCGACCATCACCTTCCAGAACTACTTCCGCATGTATCAGAAGCTGGCCGGCATGACGGGTACTGCGGAGACCGAGGCGGCGGAGTTCGACTCTACCTACAAGCTCGACATCGTGGTGATTCCGACCAATAAGCCAATGCGGCGGAAGGAGTACCAGGACGTCGTCTATCGCACTTCGAAGGAGAAATACTTCGCGGTTGCGGACGAAATCAAGCGGCTGAATGAGTCGAAGCAGCCGGTGCTGGTGGGCACGACCTCTATCGAGAAGAGCGAGTTGCTCTCGCAGATACTGCAGCGCAAGGGCATCAAGCATGTAGTGCTGAATGCGAAGTATCACGAGCGCGAGGCGGAAATCGTAGCGCAGGCAGGACGCCTCGGCATGGTGACGATTGCGACCAACATGGCCGGCCGCGGCACGGACATTCTGCTGGGCGGCAACGCTGAGTTCATGACCAAGCAGGACCTGGTGAAGCGCGGACAGGCACGGTCTATCAGCGTGGCGGAAGGCGCCATTTCGCCAACGGCTGCTCCGGGCATGATGCGCTTCTACTACCAGGGCCAGGAGTTCGAGACTCCGCAGGAAAGCTGGGACCGCGCCTGGCAGGTACACGAGGCAAATGCCAAGCGCGAGCATGAAGAAGTACTGGCGACCGAAGGTCTGTGCATTCTGGGCACGGAGCGGCACGAGTCGCGCCGCATCGATAACCAGCTTCGCGGGCGTGCCGGTCGCCAGGGCGATCCCGGTGCGTCACGCTTTTATCTCTCGCTTGAAGACGACCTGATGCGCATCTTCGCACGCGAGTGGGTCGGACCCCTTCTGCAGAAGATGGGCATGGAAGAAGGTGTGCCGATCGAGAGCGGCATGATTACGCGGCGTATCGAGGGTGCGCAGAAGGCGGTCGAATCGCAGAACTTCGAGGCTCGCAAGCATCTGCTCGAATACGACGATGTGATGAACAAGCAGCGCGAGGCTGTGTACGGCACTCGCAAACAACTGCTTGAAGGAGTAGAGCAGAAAGAACTGATTCTGGAAGACTATGTTGCCGGACTTATCAGCAATATTCTGAACCAGTTCGCTCCGGAATCGCAACATCCGGACCAGTGGGACGTGGCCGGAATCAAGCAGAAGCTGATTGAACATTTCGGCTTCAATGCAGAGATCGAAGGTATAGCCTTCGATACCCTGAATCGCCACGAGCTCGGGGATACGCTCTTCGACAAGCTCAAGGAGAAGTACGAGCTGAAAGAAGAGATCATCGGCTCACAGGGTATGCGCTATCACGAGCGCATGATCATGCTCAGCGTGCTCGACGGACTTTGGAAGGATCACCTCCTGAACATGGATCACCTCAAGGAGGGCATCGGGCTGCGCGGCTATGGGCAGCAGGACCCACTGGTGGCTTACAAGAAGGAGTCCTTCGACATGTTCGAGGGGATGATGGGCCGCTTCCAGGAAGATACAGTGCGATATCTCTTCCTGATGCAGATCGTCGGCCCGGACGGGCAGCCGGTCACGGGTCCGCGGCAACAGCAGGCGCCTGTGCGGCAGGCGCCACCCATACCGCTTCCCGCAGCGATGCCGCTGGCGGAAGGGAATGGGCGCGGCGGCCAGCCGCAGCCCCAGCATATGCAGAGTCCTGCGCCCAAGCAGACCTGGCGGCCTATGCCGGTGGGTGAGGCGCCGTCCGGCACACGTACTCCTGAGACTCGAACCTCGATCGACGAGATGGAGCGCGAGTTCGCGCGCAAGAAGAAGAAAGAGCTGGAGCAGGCGCGCGCGGCCGGCTCGAATGGCCATGGGACAACGCAAGTAGAGCAGCGTCGTACCGGCGAGAAAGTCGGACGGAACGATCCCTGCCCGTGCGGATCGGGTTTGAAGTACAAGAAGTGCCACGGCAAAGACGGCAGCGAGGGCGACTAGACGCACAAGGTCGTCGAGGAATAGAGCGACGGGCTTTGGCTCGCCCCTTTTACTTTGAGACGCATCGCGAGGAACTTTGATACGGTGGCCTGCGTATCATCCCGCCTATGATCAGGTGGCGATTGGGCGCGCAGCTCGCGATGTGGGTGACCGTTGTTGCAGCCGGATACTGTGCGCTCGCGCAGGGGAAGCGCGAGACAGACTGGCCCGCGTATGGTAATGATCCTGGCGGGATGCGCTACTCATCCTTGCGACAGATCGATGCGGCGAATGTGACGAAGCTGCGCGCGGCGTGGACGTTCCATACTCGAGACATCTCCGACGGCACCAACGGCTGGCGGCGTAGCGGCCTGGAGACGACGCCGATCCTGGTCGATGGCACGCTTTACCTCACGACCGCCTTCAATCGCGTGATCGCGCTCGATCCGGACGACCGGCGAGCAACGATGGGCATTCGATCCGCAGATCGACGTGAGCCTCGATTACGGCGATGGGCTGATCAATCGCGGTGTCGCGACATGGCTGGATGCCGTCGCGCTCGCACACGGCAGCCATGCCGCAGGCGCATTTACGAAGCCACGCTCGATGCGCGCCTGATTGCACTGGATGCGACGACAGGCCGGCCGTGTGCTGACTTTGGACATGACGGGCAGGTCCAATTGCGCGACGTGCCTGGATACGGGAGCCACGGGCTGGGCGAGCATCCGCAGGGGTGGTATCACATGACCTCGCCTCCGGCGGTGATCGATGATCTGGTCGATCGTTGGTTCGGCGATTGATGATAACAACCGCGCCGACATGCCCTCCGGCGTGGTGCGTGCATTCGATGCGCGCACCGGCAGCGCTTCGCTGGAGCTGGGATCCGATCCCGCCCAATCGCGCAGCGCCGGGAGCCAGGATTACCTCGCCGTGGAATACCGGCGCGGCAAATGCGTGGTCGCTCATGACGGTGGATCCTGATTCGCGATCTAGTCTTCATTCCGACCGGAAGTGCGAGCCCCGACTACTACGGCGGCCTGCGTCCCGGCGATGACAAGTGGGCCAACTCCGTCGTCGCATTGCATGCGAAAACCGGAAAGCTGGCGTGGGGGTTCCAGCTTGTTCACCACGATCTGTGGGACTACGACAGTGCTGCGCCCCCGCTGCTGGCAACGATTCATCGCAATGGCAAAGAGATTCCAGTCGTCGTTCAGGGGAACAAGACAGGTTTCCTTTATGTACTAAATCGCGACTCAGGGGTGCCGGTCTTTCCGGTGGAGGAGCGGCCGGTGCCGAAGACCGATGTGCCGGGTGAGGTGAGCTCCGCCACCCAGCCGATTCCGACAGCGCCGCCTGCATTGTCCATGCAGCATCTCTCCGCGGACGAGGCATGGGGGCCAACGCAGTCAGACCGCGAGTTCTGCCGCATGGCACTGTCGAAATTACGTAATCAGGGCATCTTCACGCCGCCCAGTATTCAGGGAACGCTAATGATGCCCGGTCACCTGGGCGGGATGACGTGGAGCGGCTATGCCTTTGATCCTGTGAACAACCTGCTGATCGTGAACGTCAACAACCTTCCTGCGCGTGTGCGGCTGATCCCACGGGAAACGGTCAAGGAAGATACGGAAGATGGCGAGTATGGGCGACAGGCAGGCACACCCTACGGAATGGTTCGCCGCTTCCTCCAATCTCCTTCCGATCTGCCGTGCAGTCCTCCGCCCTGGGGCTCGCTCGTCGCCGTCGATATGGCCCAGGGAACCATCCGCTGGCAGGTCCCACTGGGTTCCATGGAAAACTTCGGTGGCGCACACGGCACGATTCCAGTCGGCTCGATCAGCCTCGGCGGTCCGATTGTCACCGCTTCCGGTTTGGTCTTCATCGCGGGTACAACCGATCCGTACGTTAGAGCATTCGATATTGCGACCGGAAAAGAGCTATGGAAGGCGGAGCTGCCCGCAAGCGGGAACGCCACGCCAATGACCTATGAGGTTAACGGAAAACAATATGTGGTGATTGCGGCAGGGGGGCATCGGGCCATTCCAGAGGAGGCACAGAGCGACGCGATTGTCGCGTTTGCATTGCCATGACCACGATCCCGTTTAGGGCGTCAGCACCGGCTGAATTTCTCGGAAGCTCCTGATCTGCGCCATCTGCTGCCGCTGCTCGAACAGCTTACCGTAGCTGAGGGTGGTCACGTCCGCTGGTTTCATGTGGAGCGTGGTGAGCGGAAAAATACGCGCTTGCTTTGGAAAACCAACGTCCATGCGTCTATTAAATAAAGGTAGATCTCACCGGACCGGCGCAAGGCCGCCCCGCCGTAATTGCTGCGCGACAGCGGGAGAGCGCAGATAGTAAAGAAAAGCCGCCTGCGCCTCTTGGATTGGCGCCACTCTTAAGCGCAACGGCGCCCTGCAGGATCGGCTGATACGCAGTTTGGGGCACCGCGACGTAATGACCCAGCGCCGTCAGCGTGAGCGCCGACGTCAGTGAGATCAGCCCGACATCCGCATTGCCCGTGGTGGCGAACTGCGCGGCCTGGGCAATATTCTCCGCGGTCCGTAGCTTCGGCTGGACCAAGGGCAGCAGCGCCAGGCTGGTGAGCGCCTGCATCGCGGCGTGGCCATAGGGTGCGTGTTGCGGGTTGGCCACGGCGACGCTGTGGACGCTGGGCGACGCGAGCAGTTGCATACTGAGCTGACCCAGACCGCTCTGATTCCGCGTCCATAGCACCAGCGTACCGCGTGCATACGGCTGTGCGGGAACTCCAGATGAGGCGAAGCCGTCGCGCACGATCCGCTCCGGCAGCGCCATATCAGCAGAAAGAAACACGTCGAAGGGAGCGCCGTTTTCAATCTGTGTAGCCAGTGTGGCCGACGAGGCAAACGAGGCTTGGACGTGCTGTCCGCTCTGGCGCTCATATTCGGGAAGAAGGGAGGGAAGCAGCGGCTCGAGGTCCGCCGCGGCGGCGACGCGTAGCGACGGGTTCTGTGCGCGGAGAATTTTCGGGCTCTGTAGCAGCAATAACAGCAGGCCCACTACTGACAGTGCCTTTAGCCGATGCTTCGGCGTCGTGGGCAGTCTGTTGCGTTTGGGTTGTTTAGACACGGAGCAGCATCACTTCCGTGGACTTGATGAGCGCCGCTGCGGTTTCGCCTACTTCGAGCTGAAGCTCGCGCGCGGCATCGGCGGTGATTAGCGCTGTGATGATCTGGCCTCCGATCGAAAGCTTTACCTGGGCCAGCAGCCCCTCGATCTTGATCTCCACGATCCGGCCGACCAGTTGGTTTCGCCCACTTACCGTGCGCAGCATCTGGCGCTTCGGTGTCTCCGGCCGCCGTGCCTTGTGCAGCAGCCCGTCCAATTCAGCCTCCGGAATTCGATAGTGGCCGCCGGGGGTCTTGATCGCCTTCAACTTCCCCCGGTAGAGCCATTGCTTCATGGTCGGATACGAGATGCCGAGGCGAAGGGCGGCCTCCCGCGGAGAGAGTAGGTTCGCCATTTGTCTCGAAGTATACGATTTTTTCCAATTCGCATTGGATTTCCGCACGGCGGTCGAAGTCGCCCGGGTAATAGGCTGGCCGATGACCACAAAAGTACCTAAGTTTTATTTACTTTCTGCACCTGCACCGCCTACCTTCTCACCCGTGGGCAGTTCTGGGGGAGGGCTGCTCTAGCGCCTGTGGCTCCTGTGTGAGCCACAGGCGCTTTTTGCATTCCACAGCCGAATTGTCGCTTAGCCCGGTAAGATGGAACAGGACGGGCTCCGGCGGTGCGACTTTTTCTCCCTTGTCGCATCTTTCCAAGAGCACGTTCTGGGTGCGTAAATCGAGCCGGAAGCGCTTAAGAATGCCGTTTTCGGACAAAAACTGGAGCCGTTTCGGTTTCCAGATGGAGGAACGATGGCAGGTCATGGGATCACCGAAGTCAATGATGCGAGCTTCGAACAAGAGGTTCTGAAATCCAATGAACCGGTCTTGGTGGACTTCTGGGCGGCCTGGTGCGGTCCCTGTCGCGCACTGGCCCCAATCGTCGACGAGGTGGCTGCGGCCTACCAGGGCAAGCTCAAGGTCATGAAGATGGACGTGGACCGCAACGCGTCGACCCCGGCGCGCTATGGCATCCGCGGGATCCCCGCGCTCCTGCTCTTCAAAGGCGGCAAGGTCGCAGAGCAGATCGTCGGATATGTGCCGAAAGAGACGATCGATAAGAGCGTCGAGAAGGTGCTGGCCACCACGGTGGCTTAGGGCTCCCGCGCCGGAGTTCAGGGCAAAGGAAACGGTCTGGCAACTTGCCAGATCGTTTCTGTTCGTGGCAGAGATCAGGCGTATTTGCGGAGGATTCCCAGCACCTTGCCCTGAATTGCGAGCTGTTCTGCCGGTACATAGATGGGCGCCATTTCCGCGTTGGAAGGCTGCAGGCGAACCTGGTCTCCCTCAACATAGTAGCGCTTCAGAGTGCTTTCGCTGCCCCGGACAAGCGCGACCACAATCTCTCCGGGACGCGCCGTCTTTACCCTCTCCACCAGTACATAGTCGCCGTTCACGATGTGTTCGTCGCGCATCGAATCGCCGCGCACCTCGAGTGCAAAAACGTCTTTGTTGCCAATAATATCGCCGAGCGAAATCGATTCCGAAGCCTCGGCGGCCTCCACCGGAAAGCCTGCCGCGATCCGGCCGGCGAGCGGCAGGCTTTCCGGTTGCCGGGTCTTGCTCTTGGGCGGCAAAATGTCGATAGAACGGCTACGATTGTGGGCCCGTTCGAGCAGCCCCTTCTTCTGCAGGTTTGTGACGTGCTTGTGCACCGTGGCGAGGGATTTGAGGTTCAACCCCCGGGCAATCTCATCGAAGGAGGGGGAATAGCCATTCTCCTCGACGAAGTGGCTAATGAAGTCGACTACTTCCTTTTGGCGGCGCGTGACGGACATGCCGACATTGTAGCGAACAAATAGCGAATTGGGCGAACAAATCTTCGCCATGGTTGACCATGCGTTCCCAAAATGAAACGAACTGGCCGAGGCGTACCAAAAGCGAAATTGAGGCGAAGAAAAACCAAAGCAATATATTGCCAAAAGGGATGCTTTGACGAGATGGTGTCTCTGCAAGCCGGGATTTCACCCGACGCTGAGAAGAGGAACCACCTTGAGAATCCTGATTGGGGAACATGATCCTGCCCTTGGAATGTTTGTTGAGCGCTCTCTCGAAAAGGAAGGACACACCGTTACTGTAGCGGCCGATGGAGCCGTAGCCGCTACCGCTATCGCCAGCGCGGACTATGACCTCTTTCTTCTGGACCTGGACCTGCCAGGCGGATTGGGCATGCGGGTCCTAGAAGTAGCGCGGCAGCTTGGCAATGGAATGCGCATTCTGGTACTGACAGCTCAGGCCGCCAATCTGGAGATCCGGATTGCTTGCCTGGAGGCAGGTGCGGATGACTGCGTGATGAAGCCGTTCGCTATGCGCGAGCTTAAGGTGCGCTGCCGGGCGTTGCTTCGCCGGCAGGATGGCGGGGCGGTCCTGCGCTGCGGCGATCTGCAACTGAACCGGCTGCAGCAGTCGCTTGAATGCGGTGAGGAGTCGATTGCGCTGAGCCGCCGAGAGTTCGGATTGCTGGAATACCTGATGATGAATCGCGGTCACTGCGTTTCCCGCGCGACGCTCCTAGAACGTGTCTGGAGCGCGACGGAAGCCGGGAATACCAACGTCGTCGACGTGTATATCAACTATCTGCGCCGCAAGTTGGGCCCCAGCGCTTCGCTGATTGAAACCGTCCGCGGCCAGGGATATCGCATCGCCGGCCTCGACAGGAGTCGGCCCGTAGACACTGTGCCACGCCTGCCATCTATGCCGCCGGTTCCGGTATTCCAGCAGCCGGCCGCGTACTGAATCCTTCCCGTATAGCTGACAATTGCAAAAACAGAGAGGGCCCAATGGCAACAGCTTCTGTCATGACCAAGAATGCCGCGTCCGTATTGGTGGTGAGCACGGATGCAATGGTTCGCGCGCGATTGCGCGCGGCGCTTACAACGCAGCGCTGGGAAGTCCACGAGGCAGACGGGGGTGCGGCCGCCCTGCTCATGATGGAGCACACGCATCCGCAGGTCACCCTGTTGGAGGGCGCGTTGCCCGATTTGCACCTGGAGGATTTTGGAGAGGAAGTCCGCTCCAGTCATCCAGCGATGGACCTGATCGCGCTGGACGCGGCGCTTTCGGGCCTAACCGGCGGGGCAAAAAGTCCGCGTAGGGGAGAGCTGCTTCAGGTGTTGCGCTCCGTATGCGGTGACGGCGCATACGCCACCGACATAGATACGATTATCCGTCCGGTCCAAGCAATATCACCTGTGAAAACGTCCGGTGGCGCGGCGAAGCAAGAACCGCTGGATATCATCCGTGCGGTGCAGGTGCCCGAACTGATTGGCGACTCGGACCGGATGCTGGAAGTGAGCCGGCGCGTCCGGTTGGTGGCCCGCCGCCGGACAACAGTATTGATCCAGGGGCCAACCGGTACTGGAAAAGAGGTTGTTGCACGCGCTCTCCATCGGCTCAGCCCACGTGCCGACCGGCCCTTCGTCGCGCTGAACTGCGCGGCCATTCCGGAGGCGTTGCTCGAAGCCGAGCTCTTTGGGCATGCACGAGGCGCCTTCACCGGCGCCGTGCAGCGGCGCACCGGACGCATTGAGGCGGCGAATGGCGGCACGCTGTTTCTGGACGAGATCGGCGAGATGCCTCTGGCGCTTCAATCCAAGCTGCTGCGTTTTCTGGAGAGCGGCGAATTGCAGAGGGTCGGCGAAAACGAGACGGTGCGTGTCGACGTGCGCGTGGTCGCGGCGACGCATCAGCCACTTGCCCGACGGGCGCAGGAGGGCAGTTTCCGCGCCGATCTCTTCTACCGCCTTTCGGTTTTCCGGATCGAGACTCCCGCTCTTGCCGAGCATGCCGAGGACCTGTCTGCGCTGACCGAGCATTTCCTGAAGACGGCGGCCGACGATGCTCAAGGAGCTTAGTAAAGCAGCCTTTGCGCGGTTGGCGGCGCACGCATGGCCGGGAAACGTGCGCGAGCTACAGCATGTGCTGGAGCGGGCGAGCATCTTGGCCGAAGACCGCGCGGTGATTACCGAAGCCGAGATCGAGTTCGATCTGCCTTAAGGCAAAAACACAGATACAGCGACGTATCAAAATCGGATCTATACAGCCGTTCTCTGAGAGAAGAGCTGCGTTCGCAGTTGCTCCCAATCTGGCACTCTCTGTGCTTCTGCCTTAGAGAACGCTAATAGCCAGCCGCCGTGCTATGGCATTGGGATTGCAATCACACAGGACAAGCGCGACGCAGATGCGCAGATTCCTCGCCCGAATAGGTGTGGTCATGGAAATCACAACGCCGCTTTCCGATCAGCTTACGCGCTATATGGATCTGGCCGCCGCACAGTTGAAGACGACGGCCACCAACATGGCGAATGTCGATACCCCGGGCTTCCACACGGTCGGATTCGACTTCGAGGCGGAGATGCGTCGCGCCCTGACTAGTGAAGGAACGGTTGCAGATTCCGCCGCGCCGCAGTTGCAGGAGGTCGATGGACTGCTTGCCCGGCCGGATGGAAACAACGTCTCAATGGACCGCGAAGGACTGGCCATGGCGGAGGCGCAGTTGAGGTTCCGCACAGGTGTGGAACTGGCGAAACGCGAATATGCACGAGTGCTGGATGCGATCCATGCCGACAGCAAGTAACCGTCAGAAAGGACTATGCCGCAGATGAATCTCTTCGGAGTGCTCGGAGTGAGCGGATCGGCATTGAGTGCCGAACGCGTACGCGCAGAGATCACAGCTTCCAATATGGCCAATGCGGAGACGACCCGAACGGCTGATGGGAAGCTCTTCCAGCGCCAGCACGTGATCTTTCAATCCGCGGGCGAGATCAGCAACGACACCGCTCCGCCAGGTCTGTTGGGCGGCAGCTTTGCCACGAGTTTTCAGACGCACCTGGCCAATGCGTCGCGGAATGGAGAGCTGCTAGGGACGCCGGACGAGGACGGCGTGGAGATTGCCGGCATCGTGACTGACCAAAGCGAGGGATTGCGGCGCTACGATCCGGGCCATCCCGATGCGGACAAGGACGGTTACGTGACCTATCCCGATATTGACCCGCTGACCGAGATGGTCGATCTGATGGGCGCGACGCGTGCTTACGGTCTGAACGTCTCTGCCGTGCAGGCGACCAAGAGCATGATTGGGGCCTCACTGGACATTTTGAAGTAATCGGAACTGCTGAAGCACTTAAGAACGAGAGATACACGAGGAAACATATGCCCATGCTGCCCGTCTCCGGCGTCACGCCGGTACAAACTTTCACAGATAAGCGGCACATCGCCAACGGCGCAACCGGGCGCGCCCTTTGCGGCGCTGATGCGCAATGCGATGCAGCAGATGCAGACGCTTGAGTCCAAAGCCACCCAGACCGTGGATGGCTTGATGACCGGCAACGGAACAGACGTCCACACGGCGATGATCGCGACCCAGAAGGCGGACCTGGCCTTTGAGATGGCGCTCGCATTCCGCAACAAGGCGGTCGGCGCATACCAGCAGTTGATGAGTACGCAATTCTAATTCTTTGAACAACACATCGCATGGACACGCAAATCCAATTCGATCACAGTCTCTGGCGCTTCTCGCGCCGGTAACGCGTTCCTGGCAGCGCATCATGACGCTTCCCAAGCGGACGCGAACGGCGCTGTTCGCCGTAGGAGCGGCGGTGCATGTTCTCTGCCGGAATCTTTGCGTCGCTGGTCATGCAGCCAAGCTGGCGCGTGCTCTACGCGCACCTGGATCCGGCGGATGCGCGGGAGCTCGGGGATGCGCTGACCGCTGCGAAGATTCCTTTCGATGTCACGCCGGATGGAACCACTTTGAAAGTTCCAGCCGATCAACTGGACAAGGCACGGCTGGAGACCGCTGCGAAGGGTGGCCCAAAGAGCGGGCGGCTGGGATTTGAACTCTTCGATAAGCCGAACTGGGTCGGGTCAGAGTTCGATGAGCGCGTGAATTATCAGCGGGCGCTCGAGGGCGAGCTGGAGCACACGATTGAGAGCCTGGGTTCGGTGAAAACGGCGCACGTACATCTGGTCTTGCCGCACGAGTCGCTGTTTACGGAACGTCAGCAGGAGGCGAAGGCGTCTGTTCTGCTGAAACTGAAGCAGCGGGACCTGAGCCCGCAAGAGGTAGATGCCATACGTAATCTGGTAGCAAGCGCGGTAGATCATCTGAGTCCTGCCAACGTCACACTCGTGGATGCCGATGGCCGCGCGCAACTGGGCGTCAGAAATCCTGATGCGGCAGCAAACGAGGAAGAGCAGCGTCTCGCAGACCGGCTGATCGCGACCCTCGAGCCGGTTACCGGCGAAGGCAATGTGCGCGCCTCTGTGCATCTGGAGTATGACACGACCGCCTCCGATGAGACGGACGAGACCTATGATCCAACGGCACGGTCACGCTCTCGATGCAACGATCCGAGCAGCAGACCGGCGATCATGCTGCGCCCGGCGGCGTACCGGGAACTGTCAGCAACGCTCCGAATGCACAGGTGCCTCTGCTTCCACCGCCTCACACTGCGCCAGCGGCGAGCATGAAGGAAGAGAGCGGCACTTATGGGGCCTCCAAGAAGACACGTCATATCGTGGAAGGGCCGGGCAAGACTGAAACGCGCCACTGTCGCAGTGTTGATCAACGATCGTCGAAGCGGCCAGAGGTCATGGTACTGCGGCTGCGCGGGTGCCCTGGACTCCGGACCAGATCAAGCGCATCACCGAACTGGCGCAGGCCACGGTAGGCTACGACGCATCGCGCGGCGACGTGATCTCGGTCGAGAACATTTCGTTCGACAGCGCTCCGGATACGGAAGAGTCGTTCGCGAACCGCGCCCTGAATACAGCGCAGAGCCTGGATCTGCCGCGGTACGGCGCAGCGCTGGTCGGACTGCTGGCCTTGATTCTCCTGGTGATCCGTCCGGTGACCCGCAGTTTGCGATCGGCGGCATTGCCCGCACCGGGTGGATTGATCTCGGTAACGGATGCACTCCGGAAGAGGCGATCGCACAGTCTGCCGACTGAACGAATCCCGGCATCCACGCGAGGCTGTCTTCCAGCGGGTAGCCGCCAGCGTTAAGGCGGATACGGCACAGTCCGCGCGGCTGCTGCACATGTGGGTTGAAAGCGAAGTAGGGACAGAGATCGCCGGAAGCGGATGACGCATCAAATGCCGTATCCGCTAGGAGCTCCACGCACAGCCGACGCTGAGCGGCCGGCGGCGCGCGGCATTCTGCTGATGGCGCTTGGCGATGACCTGTGCGCGCGAACTGCTGCAGGACCTGCCGGATCCGATGATCGAATCGATCGCGGCAGAGATCGCGTCTCTCGATCACGTCGATCCGGAGCTGACGATCGGCGTGCTGGAAGATTTCGAGGCAATGCTGACGACCCAGCAGCAGGCGATGCGGGGCGGTCTGGCGTCGGCCAGTCGGCTGCTCACCGGGGCGTTGGGCCGCTCCCGCGCGGATGCCGTGATGCTGCAGTTGCAACGGACAAAGGAGGCCAACGACAGCAATCTCGCGATGCTGCAGCGGGTTGACCCAACGCAACTGAGCAAGTCGCTCGAAAACGAGCATCCGCAGACCGTCGCGCTGGTGCTGGCGCATCTGGATCTGCAGCGCGGTTCGCAGGTATTGGCGGGCCTGGGCGAAGAGCAGCGCATGGCCGCGGTGCAGCGCCTGGCGGAGATGCGGCACTTCTCGCCGGAGGTGGCGCAGAAGGTGGCGCGCATCCTCAATCAGCAGCTGCAGACGATCGGCGATACGCAGAAGCGCTCCTACTCCGGCTACAAGGCGGTGGCGGATCTTCTCAACGGGCTGGAGGCGGAGGCTTCGAAGAAGATTCTCGACCGGGTCGAAACGGAGTCGCCGGAGACAGCGATCCACGTGCGCAATCTGATGTTTACCTTCGACGATCTGCTGAATGTTCCGGGTGCGAGCGTGCGCGATCTGGTGGCCGGAGTCGACCGGCGGCAGCTCGCGCTGGCGATGAAGGGAACCAAAGAGGAGCTGCGCGCTCATATCTACAAGGCGATGTCGACGCGTGCAGCGGAGATGCTGCAGGAGGAAATTGAAGTGATGGGTCCGGTGCGGTCGCGCGAGGTGATGCAGGCGCAGCAAAGCATCCTGGCGATTGCGCGGCGAATGGAAGCGGCTGGCCAGATCATTCTCAAAGCTGGAGCAGGGCGACAGCCTGATGGTGTAGCTGGATCGTCGCTGCCGCATAAAGGATTTGGAAATGGATGCAGAGATTCGAAAGCTGACATATGTGACGCGCCTTGGCGGAGTGAAGCCGGGAAGCGGGTTGTCGGGTGGCGCTGGAATATCGTTCGGCGAGTTGCCGCCGTTTCTGCGTGAAGCCCATATTGCGAAGCAGCCGTCGAAAGTAACGGATGTTCGGTTGGAAGCTCGTCTTATCGAAATCGAGCGCGAGAGGGAAGAGGATGAGCGTCGGCATGGTGAGGCGCTCGCCGCCGCACGCGAAAAGGCGGCGGCTGAGCTGGCCGCCGCTTGCACGAACACAAGAGAGGCTGTAGCTGGAGTACGCAGGCTCTGTGCACGCCGCGATCGTCGATTTTCAGCGGAAGCAGGGGCAGTATTTCGCGGACGCGGAGGTCGCTGTGGTTCGGTTGTCGCTCAATATTGCCGCTCGCGTTCTGCACCGCGAGGCCCAACTGGATCCACTGCTGCTGCGAGGGACGGTGCGAGTGGCGCTAGAAGACGATCAGCAGAGCGCGGCATGTGTGCTGGAGGTGGCTGCAGAACCGGCGATAGACGCGTGGAGGGAGTGGTTAGCTGGAGCGGGCATGCCGGTGCGGGTTCAGCTCCGCGGTAGGGAAGATGTGCAGCCGGGACATTGCCGCCTGGAGATTGGAGCAAGCTCGGCCGATCTGAGCGTGCATGCTCAGCTTACAGAGATAGAGCGCGGCTTTTTCGACCTGCTGCAGAGCAGGTCCTCCATCATGGATGACGAGGCGAAGAGCGACCGATGACGCCCGCACTGGCCGAAGCCTTGGATAGCTCTCTGCGCAGGCAGTACGCTTGGCGATGGACTGGCCACGTGCTTGATGCGGCGGGGCAAAGTATCGAGTGCTGCCGGCCCGTTGTGCAGTATCGGCGACTGCTGCGAAATTGTGGATAGCGTCGGCAGACGGTACGCCGGCGAGGTAATCGGCTTTCGCGGCCAGCGCGTGCTGGCGATGCCGCTGGAGGGAATTGAGGGCATACGCCACGGCGATGCAGTGGTCGGCTCTGGGTCGGCCTCCGGATTTTCCCGCCGGCGAGGGACTGATCGGCAGGGTGCTGGATGCCGCCGGAAACCCGTTGGACGACGCGGGACCGCTTCACGTGCCCGGCCGCGAGCCGGTGCATCGTGCACCATCGGCCGCGATGGACCGAATCCCGATTCGCCAACCGCTCTCCACCGGAGTGCGTGCGATCGACGCGATGCTGACTGTGGGGCTGGGCCAGCGCATCGGGATCTTCGGCGGATCTGGCGTCGGCAAGAGCACGTTAATCGGCATGATGACGCGCAACACGTCTGCGGATGTTGTTGTCGTGGGGCTTGTGGGAGAGCGCGGGCGCGAGGTGGGCGAGTTTCTTGAAGATGCACTAGGCGCGGAGGGCCGGCGTCGCGCGGTCGTGATTGTGTCGACGTCGGACCAGTCTCCACTGGTCCGCGATGCGCGCGGCGCTGGCCGCGACCAGCGTTGCGGAGAACTTTGCAGCCGAGGGCCGGGATGTACTGCTGGTGCTCGATTCGCTGACGCGATTCGCGATGGCGGCGCGCGATGTGGGATTGGCGGCGGGTGAGCCACCTACCGCGAAAGGCTATACGCCGTCAGTCTTTAATCAGCGTGGCCAAGTTAGTGGAGCGCGCGGGACGGTTTCGCTGCGGCAGTATTACCGCGTTCTATACCGTGTTGATGGAGGGCGACGATCAGCACGATCCGGTCGTCGATGCAGTGCGATCGTTCGTGGATGGTCACGTGATGCTATCCAGATCGCTGGCGTCGGAGGGATGGTATCCGCCGATCCACACACTCGATTCGATCAGCCGGTTGATGCCCGCAGTCGCAGCTGCAGAACATCAGCAGGCGGCCGCAGCGCTTCGTCGCGCAATGGCGATTTACGATCGCGCGTCGGACCTGATTCGCATCGGCGCATATAAGACAGGCGCTGATGAGGAACTGGATCGTGCCATTGCCTTGCAGCCGGCAATCCGGGCCTTACTGACACAGAATGCCGGAGAGAGAGTCTCGCTTCGGGAGGCGGTGGATGCGCTGCTCCGGCTGGGGACCGCATGAGCAAGAGAACCATGAAAAAGCTACTGACGCTGCGCGCTATCGAAGAAGCGCGGGCGGAGACAGAGCTCGCGAAGCAGCGGCAGCTCAGGCAGGCTTGCCTCGATGCGCTACACGCGCATCAGGCCAGGAAGCACGTTGCGTCGCGCGCTCTGCATCGTGCCCTGGAAATTGGCGATCGCTCAGAAGCCATTTCTGCTGAAATGGCGTTGGCATACGGCCCGCTCGAACGCCGGATTCTGCAAAGGCAGCTTGCACAATTAGAGCGAGGCGTCGGATCCGCCGCTACGGCTTGGCAGCATTCGCGGGTGCGTCGGCTACAGATAGAAACAGTCTTAGAGACGGAGGACGCGAAGCGTAGACGCGAAGCGCAGATACGCGAGCAGAAGGCGCTTGATGCGTGGTTCCTCTGTTCGCGTCCGGTTCTTCGTACTGTACATGGAGATGAGAATTTTCAAAGGGAACCAGGAAACTGTACCAGGCACGATGGCACCGTGCGTGCAACGAGCATCGAGGAATGAAGTTGTCTCCACAACCCGCCGGTGTCTTGCTGCCGCTATCGTCAAAGGCCGCCCTCGCGGCTTTGTCGGACAAAGGTGCATTTGCCGCAACCATGCAAGACCTAATGGTGCCGCCTTCGAGTCCGGCTGTCTCTGCAGTCATGCAAAGTCCGGCGGGTGGGCTTCCGCAGATTGCGGTGGGCATTAAACCGGTCCTGCTGCGCGAGGAGATGCATGCTTCGGCGGGAGAAGAACGCATCGGAACGGACAATGTTCCACCCCAGACATCGATTGTTGTCACGTCCATTGCAGCGGTGCCGGTTCCGCGCGACGACATGAGATACCCGGTCTCGCCGCAACTCAGCGTTCAAGTCTCATCGCCCGCTGAAGAGCTCTCTGAACTGCCACTTTTGATGGCGAAGGTTACGAACCCTGCTGAGGAAACGGTTGTGCCGCAACCTCTTCCTGCGCGACGGGAGCCTGGGCGTGCAGCAGATTCTCATGGGTCATCGCGTGGAGAGCATAAGGTCGGCGCGGCGACGCGAGGTCCAACGAATCCGGCCATTTCCCATTCTCCTGAGACCCTTCCTGCTGCCGCGACACCGGCGCAATGCCCGATTCCTGTTTCCGTGGCGCAGCCGGAGAGGCCCGAGCAGACGTTTTCAGAAAAGAACGTGCAGCCGGCAATCCACAATCTGGATAAGGCAGGTGGCAGTCGGCGCAGTGTTTCCGTGTCTCGGCCCGAAATGATGGCTCCAACCACTGCTTCCAACAGTCGAAGTGAGTTGCTTCAAGTGGCGCAAGAAGAAACGCTTCCGAAAAAAACCGCGACGATAATGGAATCACAACCGTCTGGGCCGGCACATGAAATGACGCTTCCCGACACCCTCCCGAGATCGAACAACGATGTTCTTCCCGGACCAGAAGTGCATTCAAAAGAACGTCATGAAACGGCCGCAATGCAGGCCGATGCTCACATTTCGCAAGAAACCGGAAAGACGTCCTCAACCGTGACGAAGCCTGTTGTCGGGGCGCAGCCATCTATTCACCCGGCTCTGGATCAGTCGCCTGTACAGCGTCCTCCATTGGGAAACACTCCTGACCCATCACCAGCCATGCACTGGCCGGAAGCACTCACTGAAACCCATCGTGCACAGGCGAATGTTGCCCAGGTGCTGCAAAGAATGGACAACGCTGCACCGCCCGATGCCGTGCAATTGCGGACGGATGCACGGCATTTGGATGTCGGGGTCTCCTCCGGCGTACTGGGCTGGGTCGAGGTACGCGCAACAGCAAGTTCCTCCGGGAGAGTGGATGCGGCGCTCCATGTCCAAACCAATTCGTCGGCCCACATGCTGACAGCGCAGTCGAAGGAAATCGCAACTTTTGCGCGAGAGCATTCGGTCGAGTTGGGTCAGCTTTCAGTCGGTGTGGGAACCGGAGACAGCGCGCGGGGGCACCCACGTTCGATGCAGGATGCGCCACGCGGCGAGGACACGGTGCCCGTTAAGAAAACGTTAAAGACGGCGGTCAGCGAACCGCAGCAGCGCGCGGAGAAGTTGTCGTTTATCAGTATTCGAGCTTAAGTAGGACTGGTAGAGAGCGGGCCTGAAAGGAGTGACATGGAAATTCCAGGAAGTATTCCGGCGTTCGAGTCGGCGGCCAGTAGTCCGACCAATACTAACGGTAGCAGTAACGATCAGAACAATTCGATGATTACGGCGAACGACTTCCTCACCCTTCTGGTGACCGAGCTGAAGAACCAGGACCCAACAGCGAATACTGATCCTAATGCTTACGTCGATCAGTTGGTGCAGGTGAACAGCTTGCAGCAGTTGATCCAGATCGACCAGAACACAACAGGTGCAAGCGGTACGCAGCCGGCCACTTCCGGCTCATAAAGCTCAGCAGCCAAGAAGCGATATACACCAGAAAACGGCCGCGTTGCGGTCAGGAGGAACATCATGCCATCTTTTTCTACGGCTCTTACCGGGCTCGAGTCCAATAACACTGCGCTGAACACCATCGCCAATAATCTGGCGAATATGAGCACCGTCGGTTATAAGGACCAGACGGATCAGTTCAGCACGCTTTTTTATCAGCAGCTCAACAGTGGCGTGAATGGGGGCGTCCAGGTAGGTGTCGGTACACAGGTCGCCACAACCGAGACGGATTTTTCCGACGGCAGCCCGACGGCCACTACCCAGGCGACAGATATGGCGCTGCAAGGCAACGGTTTTTTCGTGATCGACGATCATGGGCAGCAGGAGCTGACCCGCGCAGGCGATTTCGTCCTGAACACCACGGGGGCTTTGCAGACGACCAACGGGGCCTCCGTAATGGGCTATGCGGCTGCAAACGGCAGCATCGCGGTGGGCAGTGGAGTACAGCCGATCGTGCTGCCTCTCGGCCAGACCATGGCCTCGAAGCAGACCGGCACCATGAAGATCCAGGCAAACCTGGATGCTTCTGCGGACGTGACAACCAGTGTGCCGGCGCCGGTCACGCTGTACGATTCGCTGGGGGCCGCGCATCAGGCGACGGTGACACTTACGAAGACAGGTTCGAATACATGGAGTTACAACATCGCATTACCTGCGGGCGACGCCGCGGGCAGTGCGGGCACGACCGGTACGCTGACTTTTGATGGCGCCGGTAACCTGACCAGTCCGACTGGAAGCGTCGGCGGTATTTCATTCACAGGGCTTGCCGACGGCGCTTCAAACATGAACTTCTCTTGGAACCTGAGTTCCATCACGCAAACCGCCTCCAGCTCGAATGTGGCCGGCGCCACTCAGGATGGATATGGCAGCGGCAGTTATCAGGACTTCAGCGTGGATGGGAATGGCGTTGTGCAAGCTAACTTCAGCAACGGCCAAAGTCAAGTCGTCGGACAGGTGGCGGTGGCGACCGTAGCAAACATGCAGGGGCTGCAGGCGACCAACAACACCGCCTTTCTTGCCACTCAGGCATCTGGGCCCGTCGTCATCGGCACCCCGGGCACAGCAGGACGAGGGACGATTGAAGACAAAGCGTTAGAGTCTTCAAACGTAGATGTCTCGACTGAGTTCTCCGCACTCATTGTGGCGCAGCGCGCCTTTGAGGCAAATTCGAAGTCGATCACCACCTTCGATCAGGCCACCCAGGAAGCGATCAACATGATTCACTAAAGTATTTCGCTTCAAGCGTGGCCTGCTTTTGCAGAACGTCTGCGGTGTGCATACGTTCCGCTGTGCGTTTCTCCTTGATCTGAGCCGCCACACGGCCGGCCGGCGTTTCTGACAGATCTCTAAGATCACCATCCTGATGGATGGCATTCCGCATGCAATCTCCCGGGCATGGAGAACACAGCCCATGCCTCCCAGGGGCTTCCGGATGCCGTCGCTATCGCGGACGTACCGGTGACACCAACGCCGATGCTGCCATCGCCAGGTAAAGAGGTCGATGCACAATCGAGCAAGGCCGACTGCACGGAGATCGTGCCCTCGTTCCAACAAGAGCTCTCATCCGGCGAAGAATCAGTAATACCAGAAACTCTGGCATTGCCGGAGCACCTTCGGCAGATCCCATTTCGTCTCGAGCTGCGCGTACCGTTGTCGCACTTTACGCTTCGCGATCTGCAGCAGCTCAGAGCCGGCGCGCTGCTGGTGACAGAGCACCTGTCGGTCAGGGATCTCGTGCTGACCGCGGCGGGTGAGCGCCTGCTTCTAGTTGAGCTTGAAGCGATTGAGCAGCAGCTTGCAGCCCGGGTCAAGCGTCTTGCCTGGCGGCACAAGTGGCGGAGGAAGGCATGACGCCCTTGCAGAGCTGGCTGAGCAAGCCACGTGCGACTGTCCGCATTGACACCGTTGTTCCGTGGGCCGCATGGATGAAGATGCTGCGGCGCCCATTCGGCGGCGGCAAGGCGGATTCCCGTCCCCGGATCGTGGTGCTTGATCGCCTGGCGCTTGGCGGGAAAAAGTCATTGCTGCTGATCTCGATAGAGGATCGGCAGCTTCTGGTAGGAGTGGGAGAGGACGCTACCCCTTCAATCGTCCAATTTGAAGGCGAACGCCGCGCATCATCGAATGCTTTGGTTCGCCGTAAGAGGGCTGAGTTACGCGGGCGGCGGCGGGTGCGCAGATGATCGTCTCTCTTGCATTCTTTCTAGCCACGCCGGCTTCCTTGCCCTCCCTCCACGCGTTGAACGCAATCGCGGACAACAATTCTGTCCCCTGGACGATTATCGGAATCCTTACGCTGCTCACGCTGCTTCCGGCAATTGTCCTCTCCATCACGCCCATGGTGCGGCTGTTGGTGGTGTTTCACTTTCTCCGCCAGGCGCTTGGAACGCAGACAGCGCCCAGCAATCAGACATTGATGGGGCTTGGCCTGATGATGACCTGGTTCTTGATGCAGCCGGTGATGATAGCTGTGAACCAGCAGGCGATTCAGCCGTTTCAACAGGGTCAGATATCAGGATGGCAGGCAATCGAGCGCGGCGCTCAGCCCGTAAAAGAGTTCATGCTGCACTACGCACGCGAAAAGGACCTTGCGCTCTTCGTGAATGCCGGAGCGATCCCGAGACCGAAGACGCCCATGGATCTGCCGATGCGCGTCGTGGTCCCGGCGTACATGCTGTCGGAGCTGAAATCTGGTTTTCAGATTGGCGCGATCCTATTTCTGCCATTCCTGCTGGTGGACTTGGTGGTGGCTTCCGTTACGACCTCCATCGGCATGCTGCAACTGCCTCCAGTGACCATCTCTACTCCGCTTAAGATCCTGCTCTTTGTCATGGTCGACGGATGGAATGTGCTGGCCGGCTCCCTGCTGAAGAGCTTTTCCTGAACGGGCACGACAAGGAGAAACGATGACTCCCGATCAAGTTACCGAGCTGATGCGGAGCACACTGCGCGAGGCGCTACTGTTGAGCGCACCGATCCTGCTGGTAGCAGGGATTTCCAGTCTGCTCATCAGCTTAGTCCAGACCCTGACCTCGATTCAGGACCAAACGCTCTCGACGGTGCCGCGCCTGCTCATCGTTTCCGCCGTCCTGCTGGCAGGGATGCCGTGGCTTCTCCATCGTCTGGTATGGTTCACCGCCTCCATTCTGGGCGACCTTCACCGCTTTGCGAGCTAATGGTAATGATAGCCCTCCTCTCGAACGACACGGCCGGATGGGAGCACTTTCTGACAGCAGGGCTACTGGTATGTATCCGCGCCAGTGGCCTGTTCGTCTTTGCTCCCATCTTCTCCTCGCAGGCGTTGCCGGTGAAGGTGAAGAGCGTATTCCTCATTATCCTGACGGTAGTGCTGGCACCCGTTGCCGCGAGTCTTCCAGGATCGCACGTGGAGATAGGACTCCGAAGCGTGCTGGGCGAACTAGGAGTCTCCGCTTTACTTGGGATGTCACTCGCCATGCTGAACGAACTGGCATCGCTCGCGGGGCAACTTCTGGGGATGCAGTTCAGCTTTTCGCTCGTCAATCTGCTCGATCCCAACAGCGAAGTGCAGACACCGCTGCTGGCGCAGATGCTTAGCCTGCTCGAGTTTACGTTGCTGCTGGCTGTTGGTCTTCATCGAACGATTCTCGCGGCGTTGCTTCATACATTTGCTGTCGTGCCGCTGGGCTCCAGCCTTGCGCCGCGTGAGATCGGGCTTCCGCTGGTTGGCATGATGAGCGGCGTATTTCTTGCGGCGCTCCAGCTTGCAGCCCCAGTGATAGCCGCAACTCTGCTCGTCGAGATCGGCGTTGCGCTCATGTCGCGTGTTTCGCCGCAACTGCCGGTACTGGCGCTCACAGTGCCGGCGAAGACAGTTCTCGGATACGTGGTGCTCATCGGGTCGCTGGCGCTGTGGCCTGCCTTTTTCGAGGCGCGCTTCGACGGCTTGCTGAACGCAGCCCAGGGGCTGCTGCATGACCTGGCTTTACACGCTTCCTAACCTCGCAGAATGGAGAGATCCGGATGAGCAGCGAGCGTACAGAAAAAGCCAGCCCAAGGCGGCGCCAGAAAGCGGAGCAGGAGGGCGACCTCCCTCGCAGCCGGGAACTACTCTCCGCAGCAGCCCTGCTCGCGGGAAGCCTCACGCTGGGTTGGGCCGCGCGGACCTGGCTTCCGGTCTGGACTGGTGTCTACCAGGATGCCCTCGCACTGATGCTGCACACCAAACCTGTCGGTAGATGCGCTGAGCATGTCCTTGCGGAATCTGCTTGTTGCCGGCGCCGCGCCGTGCTTATTTGTGATGCTGGCTGCAGCCGGCGCGAGCGTGATAGTCGCCATGGCTCAGAATCGCGGATTGCGTCTGCAGCCGGCGGGAATTGCCCCGAAATGGTCGCGGCTGAATCCCGCCCAAAACGCGAAACACCTCTTCACCACGCGGGCCCTGGTACGACTTGGCAAATCGCTGATCCCAGTGCTGCTGCTGGCCGTGCAGCTGGTTCATTTCATCACTGCGCTTACCGCGATGCCGGTATTCAGCCTTGCGCGCCTGCCGCTGGTCTTTGGCTATGCGTATCAGCTGCTGGTTAACACAGCATGGATCATGCTGACCTGGTCGCTGGTGGACTACGTCGTCGAATGGCGGCAGTGGGAAAGCCGCCTGAAGATAAGCAAGCAGGAGATGCGCGAGGAGTTCAAGGAGATGGAGGGGAACCCGCAGATGAAGGGGCGCATCCGTTCCCTGCAACGCCAGATGCGCCGCCGCATGCTACGTGCCGATGTAAAAAAAGCAAGTGTAGTGATTACGAATCCTACGCACTATGCGGTGGCCCTCTCCTTCGACATGAACACGATGGAAGCCCCCAAGGTGCTGGCGAAAGGCCGTGATCTGGTGGCTGCGCAGATCAGGGAAGAGGCCCTTTGGGCTGGCGTGCCGCTGGTCGAAAACCCTCCGCTTGCGCGCTCACTCTACCGCGCTGTCGAGGCAGGTCGGAGCATTCCAACTGAGTTGTACGCTGCGGTGGCTGCAATTCTCGCATACCTGTTTCGCCAGGAGGCGGAAGAACGCATGCGCCGCGAACACGAGCAGCGACACAGAAGTGTCGCACAAGCCACCGGCCCTACTCACTCCGATCCATGGAGATCTTCGGCCGGAGTCTTCGGATCTACCCCCAATGAGGAGATACGATGAATTCTTCCGCCGTTTTGACCGCCCCCGCTTCGAACCAGGCAAGCAGTGCGAAAAAGAAAAACTCACCCGGGCCAGACTGGAAGCAGTGGCTGAGCGGTATACGCCAGCTTGCGCTTCCCGGCGGAGCGATCAGCATCGTCTTCGTGATGCTGATCCCGCTGCCGTCGCTGGTTCTGGACCTTCTGCTCGGCCTTTCCATCGCGGCCGCTGTGCTGGTATTTCTTTCAGCCATACAGGTGCGCAAGGCGGTCGATCTGTCTGTCTTTCCGACCGTCCTCCTATTGCTCACGCTGTTTCGGCTTTCCCTGAACATTGCGTCGAGCCGCCGAATCCTGCTGCACGGGAGTGAAGGGACCGCGGCGGCCGGCAGTGTGATTGAGTCATTTGGCCAATTTGTGGTGGGCGGCAACTACGTTGTCGGATTTGTGCTATTTCTCGCCCTCATCGCAATCCAGTTTCTGGTGGTTAGTCACGGTGCCGTGCGCACTGCGGAAGTCACTGCGCGCTTCACGCTGGACGCGCTTCCAGGAAAGCAGATGGCCATCGATGCCGACCTGAATGCGGGCCTCATCGATGAAGTTGCC
The DNA here is from genome assembly GCA_963758545.1 of uncultured Acidobacteriaceae bacterium. Classification (GTDB taxonomy): domain Bacteria; phylum Acidobacteriota; class Terriglobia; order Terriglobales; family Acidobacteriaceae; genus KBS-83. The sequence continues at coordinate 93,864 of CAVWVY010000007.1, forward strand.
GCGCGCCGGCGCCGGGAGGCTGTCGCTCGCGAGGCGGAGTTTTACGGCGCAATGGACGGCGCAGCCCGCTTTAATCAACGCGACTCCATGGCAACAATCCTCATTACAGCAATCAACATAGTCGCCGGCCTGCTGATCGGCACGCTGCAGCAGGGAGTAGCGCTGGGCGATGCTCTGAAGACTTACACCACGCTCACCGTGGGCGACGGCCTGGTCACGATGATTCCTTCGCTGCTCGTCTCGGTTGCCGGCGGCATAGTGCTCACACGGGCGTCTTCGGCGGGCGCGCTTGGTTCGGAGATCGGTTCTCAACTGCTGGGTCGCCCGACGACGCTCTATATGTCGGGCGGAGTTCTCGGTGTGATGGCGCTAGTACCCGGGCTGCCCAAGGTGCCGTTTGTTCTCGTGTCTGCGATGTTGCTCCTGATCGGGAGACAGATCGCGCGCCGGCCAGGGGCACAAGAGGCCGAAGGCGCGATCGATACCGCGAAGAAGAATGATGCAAAGGCGCAAGGCGAAAACTTGGCCGGACTGCTGCGCATGGATGAGCTGTCGCTCGAGATCGGTTTTCAGTTGATTCCGTTCGTGGATGAGAAGCAGGGCGGCCAGATGCTCTCGCGTATCCGGACGCTGCGGCGGCATCTAGCCACCGAACTCGGCTTCATCGTGCCTCCGGTGCATATTGCGGACAATCTGCGGCTGAGGCCGCGCGAGTATGTCATCTCCCTGCGCGGTGTGGAGGTCGGACGCTGGCAGACGGAGGGCAATCAGTTATTAGCCGTCTCTGCGGATCCGCAGGCACGTGCGCTGCCAGGAAAAGAGACGCGGGAACCCGCTTTCGGCGTGAGTGCCCGCTGGATTGCGCCCGCATTAGAAGAGCAGGCACTGGCGGCCGGGTACTCGGTTGTTGACGCGACTACGGTGATCACCATGCATTTGTCGGAGCTTGTTCGGCGTCACGCACAGGAGCTCCTGAGCCGGGCGGAGACAAAGCGCCTCATTGACACGCTGAACGATTCCCATCCCAAGCTGGTCGAGGAACTGATCCCGAAGGTAATGACTCTGGGCGAATTGCAGCGCGTCCTGCAACAGCTCCTGCGCGAGCAGGTATCGATTCGCGACCTGGGCGCCATTCTTGAAGTCCTGGTTGAGGCCGCGCCCGCAAATAAGTCCTTGCCCCACCTGGTGGAGTTGTGCCGCCAGGCGATGGGACGGCGGCTCGTGCAGCCTCATCTGGACGCCGACGGAGCGCTTCCGGTGCTGCTGCTCGACCCGGCCATCGATGAGGAGTTGCAGTCCTGCTTTGGAGAAGGCGGCAGGGTGATCGGCGACAGGAGCGCGCTGACGGTCCCGGTGATCCGGCGTATGGCCGATTCTTTGAAAAAGCTAACTGGAGGTGCAAGCGCAACGGCATGGCCCGTGCTTCTGTGTCAGAGTCCGGCGAGATATCACATTCGCCGCTGGCTTGAACCAGCAGCCCCTCGCGTGACGGTGTTAGCGCGGAGTGAAGTACCGGCCGATGTGCGGGTGCGGTCACTCGGAACGGTTCGCTGAGCCGGCACTACGGGCGAGCGGAAACGGAACTACAGGAGCAGCTATGTAACAGAGAACGTCCACAGGTGAGAACCGCAGCGAACTGCCGGCCACTCTTTATCCTCTACCGGCAACGCCGGCTCTGACTGTATCGGAGGCTGCATACGACCAGGCGCCTTCCGCAAAAGCCACTGCCGCTGATGTGTATCCGTCGCCCATGTCGGAAGAGGCGCTGCGGGAGCATCTCCCGATGGTGCGCTTCCTTGCCCTTCGCATTCGTGAGCGGCTGCCCCAGCAGGTCGAAATGGAAGACCTGGTCAGCGCTGGAATTGTTGGGCTCATGGACGCGATGCAGAAGTTCGATCCGAAAAAGAAGGTGCAGTTCCGCACTTATGCGCAGTTCCGCGTGCGCGGTGCCATGCTGGACAGTCTGCGCGCTCTGGACTGGGGGCCACGCGATTTGCGCAGGAAAGCTCGCGCAGTCGAAGAAGCTATTCGGTCTCTGAGCGCAGTGCTGGGCAAAGCTCCGACAGAGGGTGAGGTGGCGAAGGAACTGGGACTGGATCTGCACGCATATCAACAGCTCCTCGGCGAGCTCTCCGGTCTCGAATTGGGCAGCCTCAACGAGACCCCGTCTGACGATGCAGGTGTGGAGGCGCTGGCGCTTCTTCCCGCAGGACCAGAGGACGATCCCTTTCTCCAGTGCCAGAGCAGCGAGATGCGGTGTCTATTGGGGGAAGCGATTGCGGCGCTGCCGGAGCGCGAACGTATGGTTCTGACGCTCTACTACTACGAAGAGCTGACGATGCGTGAGGTGGGCTCGACCCTGGGGGTGGTCGAATCGCGTGTTTCGCAGTTGCACTCTTCGGCGATGGCGAGGCTCCGGGCGGCGCTGGGTGCGTCAGTTGAAAGACGAGCGGCGCGCATAGCGCTGACGCAGGATGCGGGATGAGCGAAGAGGAGATGCAATGACCAACGCGAGAGAACTGGGCGGATTGTTGGATATCGAACTGGAGGCCAACATACGATTTGGCGCGCGTGAAATGTCGTTGGCCGAGCTGCTGGAGGTAGGTCCGGGCGCTGTGATCCCGCTCGATCGGCAGGTCACGGATCCGGTGGACTTGATCATCGGCGAGAAGGTGGTCGCGCGCGGTGAGGTTGTTCTGATACAGGGCAAATTCGGGCTACGCGTTACCGAGGTCCTCTCGGGGTGACGCAAGCATTGGCCACGATGAAGATGGAAAACACTGCAGATGCTGGTTTCTCCCGCTGGACGGAGGTCTGCGGCAGTCCGGAATGCGAAACTGGTTGGCTGCAGCTCTTTCGCAGCCACGCTCTTCCGCGTTTTGAAGGCAAATGGGCTTGCAGCACAGGCTGCATGGAGCGGATCGTCGCCGATGCGGTCCGCAGTCAGATGGACAGTTGGGAGCCGGTTGCCGCGGCACGCTCATTGCGCATGCCGCTGGGCCTCATCCTCCTCAGCCGCGGCTGGATTACGCATCGGGAGCTCCGGGAAGCGCTAGAGGTAAAGCGCAGCGCCGGGGCTGGCCGCATCGGCGAGTGGCTTGGACGCTTGCATGGCATTTCGGAAGCAACAATCGCAAAGGCGATGGGTATCCAGTGGAACTGCGCAGTTTTGCGATCGATAACGCCGGGCACTGAATTCGTAACGTCGGTCATTCCAGACCTTCTCTGCCATCGATACGGCCTCGCGCTTCTTCGTCAAAGACGGGACGCTGTGTTCTATCTCGCAGCCAAATACTGTGCCGATCATGCTGCCTCGCGCGCCGTGGAGCACATGCTGGGCGCACCCGTCCAAGCAGTATTTCTCGAAGATAGTGCGTGGAGTTCTGTGGCATCGGATGCCTCCGCCTCGGTGGAATCGGACTCGGGACGCGATGGTATCGTAGCCTGCATTGCTGAGCTGGTCGAACGTTCGCGTCCAGCAAACGCCCGGTTGGTGAGGATACATGATCACCTCTGGCTGCGAATGTGGCTCCGACGCCGGGAGCGCACCATCCAGATAGAGGACGCCGTCTTTTCCTTGCGTGCAAACAGGGAAGAAACCAGGGGAACTGGCGCATTGCTTAGAGGTCACTAAGGATATCGGCCGGCCGATACCTCAAAAGTGGCCCTCTCCTTGCATGAAATCCAGCAGGAGGGCTGGGAATGGATAGCGGCTACTACGCAGCCTATTCGGCATTGCTGGCACGGACGGAAGCGATGGACGCCGCATCAAGCAATCTCGCAAACGCCAATACAAACGGCTACCGGGCCCAGCGCGAATTCTTCCGCGATACGGTGGCTGGTGACGGCGCAGCGGACTCACAGTTGAACCGCGCGGTCAATCGCTATGGAGTGCTTGGCGGCGACCAGGTAGATCTCGGCCAAGGTGCGCTGGTGAAAACAGGAAATTCTACAGATGTTGCTATCCAAGGCCAGGGCTTCTTCGCGGTGAAGACAGTTCATGGAGAGAGATACACGAGGGACGGATCATTTCAGCGTATAGCGAACGGAACCCTGGTGGACAGTGCCGGTGATCCCGTTCTGGACACTACACACAAGCCAATCGTGATGCCCGGAGGCACGATTGCCGTCGGAACCGACGGAGCAGTTTCCGTCGATGGAGGAGTAGCCGGCCAACTGGGAGTCTTCGTCATGCCGGCCACCCAGATGATTGCCGAAGGTGCCAATGAGTATCGCGCAAACGACGCCAGCACGGTGAAGGCAAGCCAGCAGTATTCGGTCGCTCAGGGCGAGCTCGAAGGATCCAATCAGGACGTCGTGAGCGGCAGTCTTCAATTGATGCTGATCCAGCGGCAGGCCGAGATGATGCAGAAGGCGCTCTCCGCATTCAACAACGATTTCGACCGCGCTGCAAGTGAGGATCTTCCAAAGGTCTGAACAGCGACTTGCGCGATAGGAAGCACCGGAGGACACGAATGATAAGAGCACTCTACACAGCAGCGAGCGGCATGAGCGCTCAGCAACTCAATCTGGATACGATTGCGAATAATCTCGCGAACTCATCGACTGCCGGATTTCGCCAGACGCGCCTGCAGTTCCAGGACATGCTCTACCAGAACATGGTGACACCCGGCGCGGCGCAGAGCGCGCAAACTGTCTCGGCTGGGTTACAGATTGGCCTTGGAACCAAGTCCGCGGCGACCGAAGTGATCATGACCCAAGGCGATCTCAATCAGACCAATAATCCGCTCGACATTGCAATTGAAGGCTCCGGATTCTTCCAGGTGCAGCTCCCCGACGGCACCACCGCCTATACTCGCGCCGGCAGCTTCCATCTGAACAACCAGGGAACAATGGTAACGGCCGCAGGCGACCTGCTTCAGCCTGCTATCACGATTCCTCCGAATGCGACCGCCGTCACCATCACGCAGTACGGCCAGGTGAACGCGACCCTTCCGGGCCAGCAAAACCCGCAACAGCTCGGTCAGTTGCAGTTGGCGACATTCGCCAATCCGGGCGGGCTTGAGGCCATAGGAGGCAATCTCTTCCGGGCCACGCTCTCCTCCGGAGATCCGGTCACGGACAACCCGGGCGGCACACAAGGGCTTGGCCAGGTGCAGCAGGGCTATCTGGAGGGCTCGAACGTTGATGTGGTCAGCGAGTTTGTCCAGATGGTGCTTGCCCAACGCGCCTATGAGAGCAATTCCAAGGTGATCAAGGCGGCCGACGATATGTACTCGCAAGTGAACAATATGTCTCGATAAGGCTGAACAAATCATGTATGCCCTTCGAAAGATGCTTATCAGTATCGCGGTCGCTTTCCTTGCCATGACCACGGCTGCCGCGTCGAGCAGAGGTGTCGCGCACGATGTACCGGAGCCAGATTCGATCTCGGGTTTTTACTGGCAGCGCGTGATCGACAAGGCGCACCCGGCCGCTCCACCGCGCCTCGTTCATCTGCACGACTCCGCGGCATCATTCGATAGCCGCGATACACAACGGCCGGTTGCATGTGTGCGGGCCGGCGAGCATCTGCTGCTCCATGAGAGTCGCAAAGGTTTTTCCACTTTGTCGCTCGCAGCTACTGCGCTAGAAGGCGGCGTCTGTGGGGGACGCGTGCGAGCACGCGTTCAGGTTACCGGGGCTTTGACCGAAATCACCGTGCTGGGCCCGGGAGTCGGAGTCCTCGATAGAAAGGGGGACAAATGGCGCTGAAGCTTGCGAGATCGATACTCCATGCCGGCGTGACCTTTGGGTTGATAGTCGCGCCGCCGTGCATCGCACATGCAGGGGCGCCAAATCCGAAAAAAAGCAACACGATCCAGGGCGCGACCGATCGTGCGCTGTCGGACTACATTGCGCGCGTGCGCCAGCAAAGTGAGGCCGAGCCGCGCGCCATGGGTTCGATCTGGAGCGAGGACGGCGCTTTTGCCCGCCTCACGTCCGACGTCCGAGCGATGCACCAACACGATCTGATCTCCATTGTCGTCGTGGAGGCGCTTTCCGCCTCGACTGATGGTTCCGTAAAGAATTCCCGAAGCTCCAGCGCAAGCTCGCAGGTCGCGTCGCTTTTTGCGAAATTATCGGCCAGCAACAGTCTCCAGAACCTGCTCTCGCAAAATTCCGCCAGTGCGCTCAGTGCGCAGGGGCAAAGCGTCACCAATTCGACGCTGAATACGACAGTAGGCGGACAGGTGGTCAGCGTCCTGCCCAACGGCATTCTTCGTCATCGAGGCCGAGCGCCAGGTTGCCTTCAATCAGCAGACACAGATGATTCGGCTACGTGGACTGGTGCGGCCCAGCGATGTGAACGCAAACAACCAGGTGCTCTCCACCGCGGTGACCGATCTTGAACTGGAAGTAGTTGGAAAGGGAATTATCAATGACTACACGTATCGGCAGAATCCGCTGGTGCGCTTCCTTGAGCATCTGGTCGTTTTCTAGTCGGATGCCGGCTGGTTTGATGATGCGGAAGCATATTCCATGGGCAGGGATGCTGGTTGCGTTATGCGTCTCCGCTCCGGTGCGGATGCATGCGAATTCAGCTGCGCAACGGGTTCGGATCAAAGACGTTGCGACCATCGAAGGCATACGCGAAAATCAGCTCGTTGGCTACGGCATCGTCGTCGGTTTGAGCGGCACGGGCGATAGTCAGCAGACGGTCTTCCCGGTGCAGACGCTCATCTCCACCTTGCAGCGCATGGGCGTGAACGTGCCCACCACAGGCAGCGCCAGCACGCTTCGCGTACAGAATATGGCGGCGGTCTTCATCGCGGCCACCCTGCCGCCATTTTCCGAGCCGGGCACGAAGCTGGACGTTACGGTCTCGTCAGCGGGCGATGCCCGCAGTCTGAACGGGGGGCTTCTGTTGATGACGCCGCTTTACGGGCCGGATGGACGTATCTACGCCCAAGCCCAGGGCCCGGTAGTACTGGGAGGTTATGCCGCCGCGGCGAACGGCAATGCAAAGATGGTTAACCACCCGACAACGGGGCGGATTCCTGGCGGCGCGATTGTGGAACGCGGCGTGCCGCTCGATCTGTCCCGTCTGCCATCTCTCTCTATATTGCTCAACGATGCCGACTTTCGGACTGCGGAGCGTATGGCCGACACTATCAACACTGCGCTGCAGCGTCCACTTGCACATGCCGCAGACAGCCGTCGCGTGGATCTACATCCTCAGACGGGCGAGGATCTGCCGGCTCTGCTGGCGCGTGTCGAAGCGGTCGAGATTGAGACCTTCCCGCGAGCGAAGGTCGTTGTGAATGAGCGCACCGGGACTGTAGTGATCGGTGGAGACGTTCGACTGCAGCCGGTTTCCATTCTGCACGGCGGTCTGGTCGTGAATGTCGTGAGCGACTTTGCGGTCTCGCAGCCCGGACCGCTCAGCAACGGCACCACCCAGACAGTGCAGGAGACCCGGATCGAGGCGCAGGACAAGCCAGTGAATCAGATCGTGCTGAAGCGCGGCGCCACGGTCGATGACCTGGTGCAGGAGCTGCAGACGATCGGCGCAAGCGCGCGTGACGTCATCTCGATCCTGCAGGCGATGAAAGAGGCTGGAGCGCTCGAGGCCGAGCTGGAGGTGCTCTGATGCATCTGGCGAAAGTAACGACGCAGGAAATGATGTCACAAACACTTCATCCACCGCACAAGGATCCCAGGCTCGAGCGTTCCGCGCATGAATTCGAAGCCAGCCTGATGGCGGAGCTCTTGAAACCCCTGCAGCAGACAGATGGTCTCACCGGCGAAGGCGGCGACGGCAGCGGAGCGGGAAGCGGTGGTGCACTAGGGGGCTTCGCCTCGGAATCGCTCGCGCGGGCCATTTCGGAACGTGGCGGCTTCGGCATTGCCCACCGGATACTCCGCCAGCTCAATGCAGGCCTCCCGCGGTAAACCCAAAACGGATGACAGGGCCCGTCTCCAGCGGCCTCAAGCTTTCTGGAAGCCGCCGATATAGTCTGCGAGGGAGGTCCGTCCATGGACATACGCGATCGCTCCACCTACACATCGAATCTGGAGAGTCTCGGTATCGAAGGGACGGACCCGGTTACGTACGGACAGTCCGTCCGCATCTCCAGTTAGCCAGACGACCTCGGCCACGGATTCGAGCGAACTCAGCCCGGCGGCTCAGGCGATGTCACAGGCGATGCAGATGCCGGACATTCGCCAGGATCGCATCGCGAGCCTGCAGCAGCAGATCGCCACCGGTAATTATCACGTCGCTGCCACAGGACGTCGCAGACGCAATGCTGCGCAATCTTGCCGGATAAAGGATCCGTGAATGACGCGCGATGAAATGGAAACTTCGTGGTGTCTTCCGGCGGCGGAGATTGAGCGGATGCTCGATCGCGTCATCGACGGACTCGCAAAAATGGACGTGGAGATTCTCGTGCAGCTTGCGTGTCACTGCCGCGAGTGGGAAGGGAAGAGCCAAAGGCTATCTCTCTCCAGTGGGGCCTATGCGCGTCTCTCCTGGAAGCTGCTGCTGCTCGATCGTCTGCTTCGCCAGACGCGCATCAATCTGAACGTGCTCGGGCTCGAGCCGGGACGAGATAGCCCGGCGGACGGGCTACCGAGTGTTTGTAAGGGGTTGAACGGTATGGCTTCGCTCAATCAGGCATGGAACATTGCAACGGGCGCGCTGGCCGCCGATCAGGCTGCCATCTCAGTCGTAGCGGGCAACATCGCCAACGCGAATACACCCGGCTATACGACCGAGACTGTGCAATGGGGATCGGCCGACACCGTCACGGTCGGTGGACGCTCACAGGCGGGCGGCGTCACGATCACAGGAGTTACTTCACAGCGCGATCGCGTGCTGAACCAACGCATCGATCAGCAGGCACAGGAACAATCCGATACCGCCGCCCGGCTCGCAGCCCTGAACGATCTACAGTCTGTGTTCGCGGGAGCGATCACAGCGACAGGGAGCGGAAGCAGCAGCGGCGTCGCCGACATTGGACAGCAATTGACGGCGTTCTTTCAAAGCTTTTCGTCGCTCGCCGCGGACCCATCGAACACGAGCCTGCGAACCGGAGTGCTCTCGGCAGCGCAGAGCTTGGCCGCAACGTTCAACCAGGTTTCCGAAAGCCTGGGTCAGCAGCGTGCGGGACTCGATGCGACGGTGGCTTCCGCTGCCACGCAAGTCAACGCACTGACAAAAGACATTGCCGAGTTTGAACGCAAAGATCAGTACCGGTAGCCCGAACGCAGATGCCGGCACGCTCGAAGACCAGCGTCAGTACGATATCCAGCAGTTATCGCAGCTCGTAGGCATCCATCAGATAACGAATGACGGCAACAGTCTCACCATCACGACAACTTCCGGCGCAGTGCTGGTAGCGGGTGGCCAGAGCGTCGATCTTCAGACGCAAAGGTCGGGAGGCGTCACACACCTGCTGCTTGGTGGTGTAGACCAGACGACTGCCTCTGACCGGCAACGGTGGCCAGATTGGCGGCGCGCTCGAGGCGCGGGACTCCGACATCCCCAACGCTCTCGGATCGATCGATCAGCTCGCCTGGAGTGTCGGAAATGCAGTGAATGGGCAGCAGGCAAGCGGCACAGACGCCAATGGAGCTACGGGCACAGCGATATTTGCCTTGGGTGGCAGTGCGACAGGCGCTGCAGGGGCGATCTCGGTTGTCCTCACGGATCCGAATGGCGTGGCGGCATCGGCTTCGGCAGCCGGCGCACAGGACGGATCGAATGCCACGGCGCTGGCGGCTCTAGCCTCGGCAAAAATTGTGGGCGGCCAGACGGCGAACTGCGTCCTATGCAGGACTGGTTGGTCAGATCGGCGCAAACGTCAGCCAAGCTACGACGGCACAGGCATCGCAGAGTGCATCTCTCGCGCAATTGCAGTCACAGCAAAGCGCGCTATCTTCCGTGGACATGAACGATCAGGCAGCTCTGCTGCAGACCTATGAGCAGTCCTACCAGGCGGCTGCAAAAGTGTTCACGATTTTGAATTCGGTGATCTCAAGTGCAATCAACTTGGGCGTTGAGACCGCAGTATCTGTGTAAACCCTCTTGGGAAGAGAGCGCATGAACGTCAATCCAAACTACATCCAGCAGCTCACGGCTGCGCTCTCGCGGAATACGGCGCAGCAGCAGGCGCTTGCCAGTCAGATATCGAGCGGCGTGCGCCTGACCGGAATCGGTGACGGACCGGTCGCGGCAGCACAAAACGTCCAGATCTCCGCGCAGATTGCCGCTGACAGCACGTTTACACAGACAGCGGCCACGACTACCGCACGCATGCAGGTTGTTGACTCCACGCTTGGGTCGGTGGTCGGTCAGATCAATCAGGCGATCTCAGTTGCGACTGCCGGCAACAATGGCACCAACAACGCGAGCGATCGGACCAGCGTTGCGTCGGAGCTCAGCAGCATACGCGATGAAATCCTTGGCCTGGCAAATACAAGTTACAGCGGTACATACCTCTTCTCCGGAAGCCAGAACGGTAGCGCGCCGTTTGCGCTGGATGCCTCGACAAGTCCGGCCAGCGTGACGTATTCCGGCGACAGCCTGGTGAATTATGTGAACACGCCCGGAGGCCAGTCGATTGCCACGAATCTGCCGGGCAACCAGATATTCAGTGCTACCGGCGGCGATCTGCTGGGTACGCTGAATGCGCTGATCCAGGGCTTTTCGACCGGCGATACGGCAACGACCATCGCGCTAACATCACAGCTCGGCACGGCGCTGTCGCAGGTGAGCACACAACGTGCTTCGCTAGACGGGGCGATCAACCGGCTTCAGTCTGCTTCTTCCTATACTTCGCGTGAGCAGACGCAATTAGTGTCGAATCAGACCAATCTACTGCAAGCCGATCTTCCCACGCTCGCGACGCAACTCTCTGCGAACACGACGCAGCAGTCGGCGCTGGAGTCGGTGATTGTCGCGATCGAGAAGCAGGGAACTCTGTTCGACCATATGTAAATTTCGAGGTGACTGGGGCTAGACATGTTCATCTGGCCCATCAGGACTACCCGCCTATTCAGTGTGACCCCTCTATACTGATGCCGGAGTTCGATGGCAATGCGAGGTGCGATCCGGTTCCTTTGGAGTGCAACACGTGGACATCGCTTGCGCCCCTGGCGGAGCGATTACCTGCGCTGGCGCATTGAGACGTATTCCGGCCGTGAGGCGCACACCATTGGCGCCAAGGAGTTTTTCCGGTTCGTCTGGCAGGAAAAGGGGCGTCTGCTTCGGTTCCTGCAATGGGCTGGCGATCTCGGCCCGAGACGCTAGTTTTCAGCGCCGGCGGTCTTAGGGTCTTAATCTAGATGACCGACAACAGCGGGGCGGCCTCGAAATTGCTTGATCCACCAATTCCGATCCGGAACCGCAGCTTCTTGCATCTATAGAGCGAAACCATCAAGGCTCCGTCGCGCTGTTTTGCCGTATCCTTGCGCCCGGGCGAGTCCACCCTGCAGGAGCGAAACGAATCCATGGCGGCAGCAGCAGCAGCGGTTCCCATGACGGCGTGGAAGCCGAAAACGAACCCGTGGGTGATTGCTGCGACCGTCGCGATGGCGGCATTCATGGAGGTGCTCGACACCTCCATTGCAAACGTAGCCTTGCCATACATCGCAGGCGGCCTCGGCGCCAGCCGCGATGAGAGTACGTGGGTCCTGACCACCTATCTCGTCGCTAACGCCGTTGTGCTCCCTATGGGCGGCTGGGCCTCCAGCGTGATCGGCCGCAAAAACTTTTTCATGCTGTGCCTGCTCATTTTTACCGGCGCATCGTGCTCTGTGCGGTCTCGCGCCATCGCTCGGGCTGCTCCTGCTATTCCGCGTCATTCAAGGAGCTGGCGGCGGGGGACTGCAGCCGATGGCGCAGGCCATCATGGCGGACTCATTCGAGCCGAATAAGCGCGGGCTTGCGTTTTCGCTTTATGGCCTGGTGGCCGTACTCGCGCCGTCCATTGGGCCGACCGTCGGCGGCTGGCTGACGGATAACTACACCTGGCACTGGATTTTCTACATCAACATCCCGATCGGCATTGCCGCCCTGTTCCTGGTGCAAATGGTCGTGGAAGATCCGCCATATCTCAAGCCCGACCGCAAGAACTTCTGGCGTATCGACTACATCGGCGTGATCCTGCTTGTGATCTCGATGGGATCGCTCGAGATATTCATGGACAAAGGCGAGGAGTGGGACTGGTTCGGCTCCCACTGGATCAAGTTTTACGCTATCACCTTCGTAGTGTCGTTCTGCGCGCTCATTTGGTGGGAGCTGAGGGGATCAAAACGTCCGCTGATGGAGATGCGCCTTTACAAGTATAAGAATTTCGCGGTTTGCTCGTTCCTGATGCTGATGACAGGTGGCATTCTGAACGCCGCCACGGTATTGCAGCCGCAGTTCACGCAACAGCTCCTCGGGTACACCGCGACGATTGCTGGTCTTGCGCTCTCCTGGGGCGGCTTGATGCTGATAATCGTAATGCCGATGGCGGGCATTGCCGTCTCCCGCTTCCCGGCGCGCAACATCATTGTCTTCGGGTTCATCCTGTTTGTCCTGGGATATGGATACTCGGCCATGCGCGTGAATCTAGGCATGAGCTTCGGATTTGCCTCGTGGCTGCGCATCGTCCAGGTAGCGGCGATACCATTTGTTTTCATCTCCGTCACGACGGCGGCTTATTTCGGCATCCCTCGCGAACTGAACAACCAGGTCGCCGGGCTCATCAATTTCGCCCGCAATATCGGCGGCTCCATCCTGATCTCGCTCACCAACGCCTTCGTCACGGAAAGCACCGCCTTCCACCAGGCAAATTTTCTGCACTCCCTGAATTCCGGCAATGGCGTGTACCAGCAGCGGCTGCAGGCCACGGCCGGCGCTCTCTCTTCTCATCTCGGCTCGGCGAATGCCCAAGCCGGAGCGTCCGCTCAGCATCTATAGAGCGATGCAGGCGCAAACCGCGGCACAGGCCTATGTGGACGTGTACTTTGCCCTGGCCGCAGCCTCCGCCATCATGGTGCTGCTGACATTCCTGCTCCACAAAAATAATCCCCGTGCGGGCGGTACGAGTGAGATCGCAGTCCACTAGCAGACATCCATCTGCCCTGTCTCCAAAGCACTCTATGTTACTCTTGTGTCAGACACTTAGAGAGTGGATTCGATCGAGAGCATAGAGAGGTTAGCGTGCTGGCAACAGAAAAAAAGACAGAGGTGATCTCCCGTTTCCGGACACATGATTCGGATACCGGGAGCCCTGAGGTGCAGATCGCGATTCTGAGCGAACGGATTGGCGAGCTGACAGAGCATTTCAAGACTGCACAAGAAGGACCATGCATCCCGCCGTGGTCTATTGATGCTGGTGAGCAAGCGTCGTCGTCTTCTGAATTACCTGAAGACCAACGACTCCGTTCGCTACCGCGACGTAATCGGCAAGCTCGGCATTCGTAAGTAAGCCCCGGCCAGCCTTGCCCTTTCTACCGCACGCTTCCCAGTGAAAGCGACGTGGAATTCCGGACACGGTCTTCCAATGCCAGTGCCGCACGTCGCTTCCCGCACGCTTCCACTCGCCGCCACGGCTGAGAGGAGGTCGCGTGCGCACAAACAACCCGTATCGAAATCTGTCGATGGGTGCTGCGTGCCTTCCTGCCTGGAGCGAAACCATCTCCTGCGCTGCACAGAAAATGAGGATTCCATGAAACAAGAAGTTTCCGTTGAGCTTGCCGGCGGCAAGCGACTGAAGTTTGAAACCGGCCGTATGGCCAAACAGGCGCCTGGCGCCGCTTTAGTCTCCCAGGGTGACAGCGTTGTGCTGGTCACCGCAGTGTCTTCAGCAGACCCCCGCGAAGGCATCGACTTCTTTCCCGCTTACCGTCGATTACCGCGAGTACACCTACGCCGGCGGTCGCATTCCCGGCGGCTTCATCAAGCGCGAGGGGCGCCCCAGCGAGAAAGAGATTCTGACCTCGCGGCAGATCGACCGTCCGATCCGGCCGCTGTTCCCCGAAAATTTCCGCAACGAGACCCAGGTCATCGCATTCGTGCTTTCGGCGGACAAAGAAAATGATCCGGACGTCATCGCCATCAATGGCGCTGGCGCGGCGCTCGCGCTGTCGGACATTCCATTCGGCGGCCCGGTAGGCGCAGTGCGCGTGGGTCGTGTGAACGATCAGTTCATCATCAATCCCACCTACGCAGAGCGGCATGAAAGCACGCTGAACATCATGGTCGTCGGCACCAAGGACGGCATCGTGATGGTGGAGAGCGGCGCGAAGGAAGTCAGCGAAGAGATCGTGGTCGACGCCATCGACTTTGGACATGGCGAGGTCAAAAAAATCATCGCCGCGATTGAGGAACTCGTGGCAAAAGCCGGGAAGCCAAAGCGCGCCGTTGCTGAGATCGAAGTCGATCACGCGTATGCAGCGGAGCTTGAGTCGAAGATCGGCGCCCGTTTGAGGGATGCGCTGGATACCAAGACCCACCCCAAGGCCGAGAGCTACGCAATGGTGAAGGCCATCAAGGATGAGCTGGCGAAGGAGTTGCCAGCCGACCAGCCGGACGCGAAGAAGAAGTTGGGCAAGTATTACGAAGCATTGCGCGAGCGCATCTTCCGCGAGGAGGTCCTGCAGCAACGGGTGCGCCCCGATCGCCGCGCATTCGATGAGATCCGGCAGATCACGATCGAGACCAGCGTACTGCCCCGCACTCACGGTTCCGCGCTCTTCACCCGTGGCGAAACGCAGGCGCTCGTCACGGTAACGCTCGGTACTACCGACGATCAGCAGCGTCTGGAGACCTACGAGGGCGAGCAGAAGAAGCGCCTGATGCTGCATTACAATTTCCCGCCGTTTTCGGTCGGCGAAACCGGCCGCATGACTGGTGTCGGCCGTCGCGAAATTGGACACGGCGCTCTCGCCGAGCGCGCTATCTCTGGTGTGCTGCCCTCGGCCGAGGATTCTCCGTACACCTTCCGCATCGTCTCCGACATCCTGGAATCGAATGGGTCTTCCTCGATGGCGAGCGTCTGCGGTGCAAGTCTTGCGCTGATGGATGCTGGTGTCACGCTGAAGGGTTCGGTGGCTGGCATCGCGATGGGCCTGGTGAAGGAGGGCGAACAATACGCCATCCTGACTGACATCGCCGGCGCGGAAGACCACTACGGCGATATGGATTTCAAGGTAGCGGGTACGCGCAAGGGCATCACCGCGATGCAGATGGACATCAAGATTCCTGGTATCACCGGGCAGATCATGCGCGAAGCCATGGAGCAGGCGCGACACGGCCGGCTCTTCCTGCTGGACAAGATGGATGCGGAGCTGCAAGGCGCTCGCGAGACACGCTCGAAATTCGCGCCACGCATCCACACACTGCAGATTCCTACCGACAAGATCCGCGATCTGATCGGACCGGGCGGCAAGGTGATCCGTGGCATCATCGAAGCTACCGGCGTAAAGATCGACGTCGATGACACAGGCCGTGTGAATGTGGCATCGAGCGACGAGGTCGGTCTGAACAAGGCGCTTGGCATGATCAATGATCTGACAGCTGTGCCGGAGATAGGGAAAACCTATTTGGGCAAGGTTGTCCGGCTGGCGGAGTTTGGCGCATTTGTAGAACTCTTCCCGGGCACGGACGGTCTGCTGCATATCAGCGAGATCGCCGAGCATCGCGTCAAGGACGTCAAAGACGAGTTGCGTGAAGGCGATCAGGTTATGGTGAAAGTCCTCGGCATTGAGGGCAATCGCATCAAGCTTTCCCGCAAGGCGCTTCTCAAAGAGCAGCGACAGAAGCTTGGCCTGCCTGAATCTGGCAGTGAAGGAGGGGAGCCTGCAGCGCCACGTCCACCACGTCAGGAGCGTTCGGAGCACCAACCCGCCGATCGTCAACCTTCCTCGAACGCCAGCACCATCATGATCGAGGGTGGCGACGATTTCGAAGAATCCGGTGACATCGACGAGGAGAACGAGCCCAATTTCAATCGAGCCGACGACGCACCGGTACCTGCAGGCGCCGCGCAGAATGGAGGAGCAGCCGCCGACGCCAATCGTCGCCGTCGTAGACGCGGACGTGGTGGTCGCGGCGGAGGTCAGGGTGGTGGTGGCCGCCGGTAACTGATAAAGGAAAAGGCTACGCGGTCCGCGTAGCCTTTCTTGTCTATGCGCTATTTGCCTCTGGCAGGATTTGCTGGGCTCTCTTTGCTCTGGGGATCTGAGTGGCTGCTGACGGCCTCCCTTCCCGCGCAGCCGCGCCTGCACGCTCTCGCAATCGAATATGGAATTGCTGCAGTCTGCCTGCTGCCTTGGGCTGTCCGCCGCCGCTTCTGGCAGCACAAGCTGCGGAGTGCTGGAGATGTCGCCATTACAGGAATTGGCATCCTGTGCATTCCGCAGATACTGATATGCGTGGCGGGCAGGACGCTCTCGCCTACCATTTCGCTCCTCGCGTTGGCGCTTGTTCCGGTATTTCTAGCCATCAGCGGTCGGGTCACAATTTCGCTTGCTGTCTGTGGTTTCGCAGGCGTCGTTTGCCTGGTCGATCGCAGCCTCACTATCTCAGCTATCCAATTGTGGTGGGTGCCGTTGCCTCTGGCCGCAACAGCCGTCCTTGCGCGGTCGCTGGTCGCTGCCGAAAGGCAGAGGAACGTCTTGTCCATTCCCGAAATGCTTCTCATGCAGTGTGTCGCATCAGCATCTCTGCTATGTATCGCCTCGCCAATGTTGGAGCATGAGACGATAACGTGGTCGGTAATGGCGGCGATAGGTTTTATCATCCAGGCTGCTGTGATTGTCGTCTGCGGGTACCTGCTCTTTTACTGGCTGCTGAGCAAACGCGGTGCGGGACGCACCAGCATGCTGCAATGGACACAGCCGTTGATTGTCATGGGAGAATCCGCAGTCCTCACACAGTCTCGGCTGCTATGGTCGGATGTCGCCGGAGCGATGCTTGTCGTAATCGCCATCGTGCTGGCATTTTCAAATCGGGAAGACGACAGGGGAGTATTCTTTGAGATTACTCAAACCTGAGCACCCGCAATCAGCAACCCGCATCTCACATTTCCTGGAGTACACTGCTGGCGTGGCTGCGTCCATGTACATCGTCGTTGAGGGTGAGGATCCCGGATTCGACATTTTTGTGAATGGTCGTGCCCTGGCCAGGAACGAAGATGCGCTGGAGAAGCTGGCGCATCGCCTTGGCGTGCGGCCGATCCTCGACTTCTTCTCTGCCGATGAAAACTCCATGGCACTCCTGCTTGACGAAGGAGCGGGCGACCCGGAGTGGGCAAAGACTCTGCCGCCTCCCCAATGGTTCGCTGCCGAGGATGGCCTCATCACAGTCTGCACGCTGATCGATTTCCTCCGTGAGCATCCGCTTGCCCTTGGCAACGAGACCCAGGAGGTCCTGAAGGAGATCGAAGAGTTCGAGCGGGTGTTACGCAAAACGGCGCAGCATCACCTCCGCTGGCAGTTGGCCGTTAGTTGGCGGTGACTAAGGCCGAGCCACCTGATCCGAATCGGATTCACCTGTTCCAGATTCCCAGCACCCGCCGCAGCAGTATCAACTCGCCTAGGTGATAGCTGGTGTGGTCCGCCGCCAGCAGCACTTCTCGCAGCAATGTCTCGCCATTCTTGCCCCACGGAATTGCCGCATAGAGATTGCTGTCGGGAGAATGGATCAGGGCCTCAAAGCTATTCATATCGGCCTGAATTGCCTTCACAGTTGCGCTCCAGGACTCGTCCCGGTCCGGCGCCGCATCCCTTGGCCAGTAGCCGCCAGGCCATTCCAATTCCGCATATTCGGAGTTGGTGGCAAATTCCAGCAGATCGTGAAGCGTGATGCGTATGTGTTCCAGCAACTGCCACGCAGAATAAGGACTGCCCGCCGGCCGCTCGCTGATGCGGTTCAGGGGGAAATCTGCGACGGCATCGGAAAGGGTTGCATGTGCTTGGCCGCCCTTCAGAAGGGCGACCAGTTGTTCTCTAACTGAAGGATTGTCTTGTCCTGGCATACCGTGTCCTGCTCCTCCAAATCTCGGATTTGGATTCTTTAGATGCGCGATCACTGCTCACCGATACTCACAGCGACATTTGCGCCGCAAGCGCATCACGAAGCCGCAGCGCAGGCCGTTCCACTAAGTAGTAGGAGAGGACGGCGCATCCGAAGGCAGCCGCCAGATTGACAGGAAACCAGCCCAGCCAGAGTTTCACGAACAATTGCTGCCACAGATAGAAGCTATAGGAAAGCACCCCAATGTATCGCATTGGCCGTAGGTTCATAAAAAGCCCGGGTAGAGTTCCCGGTCTTCTAACCAGGTAGATGAGAATGATCGATAACGCTAGACCCTCAATCGTCAACCAGAAGGCATGGTATATAGATCGAAACCAAATGTTCATTATTGGGCCAATGCAGATCACAAGAGCGGTTGATATGTAGAATGCGGGAGGCCCCAGATACCGGGCGGAAAAATGCTTGAATTTCTCGTGACGCCATACCAGCGCGATGAGACAGCCAAATATGATGGTGTCGATGCGGGTATGAAACATGGCTGAGATTTTCCCGCTTTCACGAAGCGCGGGCATATAGACAAAGGTAAGGACCCTCATTAAGGGCTCAAATAGGATTAGGCCGATCGCCACGAAGAAGGTTCGTCGTGGCTTCAGTACTTTCAAGAGCAACGGCCAAAATAAATAGAATTGCTCTTCCAGAGCTAACGACCAGGTGTGACCAAGGATGCCGCCGTTTCGTGGCATGTAGTAGTTCCACAGGTACAACCCGGCAACGAGAAATTGATGGGGGTGCACGCAAAAAAAACCAGCGCTCGAGAGAACGGCAGTCACAGTCAGATAAACATAGAACGGCGGAAATATCCGAAATGCGCGCCGCATGTAAAATCGTTTGAGCGAAATTGCCGACGTTTCGGCATGTTCTTTGCAAAGCAGAAATGTGATAAGAAAGCCGCTTATCACAAAAAACATATTGACGCCGGTCTGACCCAGAAAAAACAGGTAGCTATCCAACCACGGTATCGTATTTTCGACCGGCCCATAATGAGACGCAATGACTAAGCCGACTGAAACCGCACGTAGTCCATCAAGCGAAGGAATAGACCTCTTATGTGAAGTCTCTTGTGCGCCGCATTCAGCATGGACGACGCTATCAACATTAGCGCTTCGTGGCCGAGTCATGGATATGACCGTTCTCGGCCAGCGACAGGTAAGCACCATCAGTTTGTCGCGATAGCTTGACACTAGCTTGTAGCCAGGGTTGCTTGGGCGCTGCTCGTGGCCAGTCTACGGTCCTGCATGCTATAGGCTTTCGGTTCAATTGAGCACTGAACACATAAGAGGACGTATAGGGGAAATTCATAACGCGGTTGGATAAACGGACTTACTGCAGTGACTAACAAATAAAGATAAATTAAATAAGGGATCGGTCGCGAAGGGCTGAGCCGGCGCTTAATGAAGGCCACAGCCGTCAATATCAACATCGCCAATGTATGTAGATGGATGATAAGACTGCCTTGTAGCTCAGCAAAGTCTGATGCGAAGAAGGCAGGGCTGATGAAGTACTGCGGCAGCAGCCAACGGTTGAATAGGTTCATTAACATTTTAGGGATGATTACGAGAGGAAGGCCGAAATGTGCTTGGATGTCGTCCAACCTCGCAATGATGCCGGAGACTTGAGCCACAGCTAAAAATCCTGCCACGTTGATTCCTGAATACTGTACAACCGCGGCATACATGACGGTCAAGACGCCTAGCAAGAAGGCGAGAGAGAGCCTATGTCGTCCTCGAAATGGCGACAGACGACTTTCCAGCAACAAATACAAAGTGAGAATTGCCAATTGTTCCCACCGCGCCATCAACGAAAGTGCTGCTGCGAGTATTAGATATCTCTTCCGTCCTGATGTACGGGAGATTGCTGCCGCGAACGCCACGAGTCCGACGGAGGCCAGGATTTCCTTATTCAAGCTGACGATTGCGACAAAGCTTTCCGCATTCAAGAAGAAGAGAAGTACGAAATAACGTCTTCTGAGTCCAGGTATTTGTGCTGCAGTCTGGATCATTAGGAGCAATAGAAAAAAATTAAAGATAGCAACACAAAATGGGTACCGCAGGACTTTGGCGATCAGGACAGGCCCAAAAAGATTGCCGGCGAAACTGCTCAGGCCTTGAGACTGGTATTCAAAACTCGAGGATCCGATTCCGGCAAACCGATAGTAGGTGCTGGAGTCTGCCTCGATACTTGGAGGAATCCAGTATCCGTCGTATCTGGCCTGGATGAAACCGAAGAAGACTCCCCAGCAAATCAGGATCAGGAGAATAAAGATCCCGATGGCGACCCAGCTTCCGATGGGTCTTTCACGGAAAATGCCCGGCATGGAGTGAGCATCGGATACCAGAGATGTAGGGGCAGGAGCTATCATGTGTCAGCTTAATACACGATACAGAATCGCCGCTCGTGACGCGACTAAGCCGCACCTTTTGAGGCAAACAGTCGCCCGAGCTGTCTGGAGCACTATCAGCCAGCTGTTGATTGTGGAGGCTGTCACTTGCTCGCGAAGATGTTTCCCAGCCTGCGGATCTCTGCCCCGACGCCCCGCAGCTTCTCCTCGATACGCTCATACCCGCGATCAATATGGTAGACGCGGTCGAGGATCGTCTCTCCTTCAGCGACCATCGCAGCAAGCACAAGCGAAGCGGAAGCGCGCAGGTCTGAGCACATCACCGCAGCGGAAGAAAGCGGCGTTTTGCCGCGCACCGTGGCTGTGCGTCCGTCTACTTTGATATTCGCTCCCATGCGGGCCAGCTCCTGCACGTGCATGAACCGGTTTTCGAAGATGTTCTCGATCACAACAGAGGTTCCGTCGGCCTGCGTGGCCAGCGCCATGTACTGCGCCTGCATGTCAGTGGGGAAGCCCGGATATTCCTCGGTCGAGATGTCCGCACTGTGCAAGCTTCCTTCGCTGCGCACGCGAATCGAGTCGCCTTCAACATCCACGCGCACACCACATTCCTGCAACTTGGCGATGACGGAGGTCAGATGCGCCGGATTGCACTGCATTACGCGCAGATCGCCGCCAGTGATAGCGCCTGCAACCAGGAAGGTTCCTGCCTCAATGCGATCAGGATTGATGCGATGGCGCGTTCCATGCAGTTTCTCGACACCGCGCACACGGATAACGCCGGCCCCGGCGCCTTCGATGTTCGCGCCCATGGAGACGAGCATCGCCGCCAGATCGGTCACTTCCGGCTCGCGAGCGCAGTTTTCCATCACCGTTTCGCCGTCGGCCAACACAGCCGCCATCAGCAGGTCTTCTGTTCCAGTTACGGTGATTTTGTCGAAGAGGATATGCGCGCCTTTAAGCCGGTCTGTTTTGGCCTCCAGGTAGCCGTGTTCCTGGGTGATGGTGGCGCCCATCGCTTCCAGTCCTTTGATATGCAGGTCGATCGGGCGCCCCCCGATGGCGCAGCCGCCGGGCATGGCGACGCGGGCAAGCCCAGTGCGGGCGATGAGTGGACCCAGAACAAGCGAGGACGCGCGCATGGTCTTCACGATCTCGTATTTCGCAACCGGATCAGAGAGCAAGCGACAGCAGATGGATGTGCGATGCTGCGCCCGGCCATATCCGAGCTCAACCTCAGCGCCCATGGAGACCAGCAGCTTGCGTTCCGTTTCAATATCCCGGACCTGCGGAATGTTTTCGAGAATGACCTCATCCTCGGTAAGGATGGCGGCAGCCATGCAGGGAAGGGCGGAGTTCTTGGCGCCGGAGACGCGGATCGAACCGAGCAGCGGATTGCCACCGCGAATGACAAACTTTTCCATGAATTGTGCGGACTCCTGACGAATCGGGGACGTCTGCCATGTCCCGTCCCCTCAGTGTACGGATGACAACGCGCACGTCAAACGCTCTCCGCTCAGGAATCAACAGAAGTTGTAGACAGCGTATCGACTCGTTCAACAGGTCGACTAAAAGCCGGCTGCTATACGGGCTCGGGCTGTGGAAGAGAAGGTGTGCGATATCCGTGGTCCGCCAGCTGCCGGCCATGGCCGCAAACATCGATTCGTCCCGCGGCTGCAAGGTCGCGAGCCGCCAACATAGCGGTTGTACATGCAGAAAGCTGCCGCGATCAGCACTGTATCGTGGATTTACATGTCGTCGCGGCAAGGCCGCGTGCTGCCTCCACGGCTTCACGCGTTGCCTGCTTGCCGCCCTGATGCACCTGCCCGGCGATCACCAGAAGCGCCTTCAGTCTGGCGAGATTGCCGCCCGTTGCGGATTGGCCTTCACCGCCTGGACCAGTTTTGGATCCTGCAAGTGGGCCGCCGCCTCGGCGCCGTGGCTGGTCTTGCAGAAATAGCAGTCATTACGGCATGAGACGAAGGTCGCGATCGGCGCACGCTCGCCCGGTTTCAGACTGTTTGGTTCGTGTAACAAAATATGCGCGAGTTCGCGCATCGGCTTCGCCGGCCGCAAAATAGAAAGACAGCTGCCGCCCGCGGAAACCACCAGGTTCGAGGCCTTGGGGACATGCGGAGCAGACTCATCACCGAGATCGCAAGAAAGAGCACCACGGAAAAGATGATGTACGCGAGTATGCGATCAACACTCCCAAGCAGCAGCAGAATCAGCAAGTACGTGGCCGTCACCAGCAGCACACCGCTAACGAATGCGATCGGTAGATTGCGCTTCGGAACGCGCACCTCGCCTGCCAGCTTGCCCGCCTCCCACCAGGCGCCAAACGCGAAGAAGCCGCCTACCAACGCGGACGCTATTGCAGGCAACAGCGCTTCCGATCCAGCTCTCGTTGCGCCAGCGGCAGGAGGGTCGAGACGTGAGCATGAGCGGATAGAGCGACCCAGCCCGCCAGTCCAAAAAGCACAAGGAATTTGAGAGCATTTGAGCGATGTCATTAGCTGCGTGCTCAGTTGTGTGCCCAGAATGTGCATGGCCCCGAAGCAAGCAGCAAGACCGCTGGAATGCACAGCCCGAGAGGCTCTGAGACTGAAATTAACGTGGTGATGTAGGCGTTGGCTCCTACAGCAAGCGCAGCCGCGACGCCCGGATATATCCGAAACGCGACGAAATCTCCAAACCTTGGTGCAGATAGATGTACTCTCCACCCGATTCAAGGTAGCGGATTGCTAGCTCCGTGAAGCAGAGGGCGCCGCAGAGCGCCATGATTCCGAGTCCACACCACACAACGCCCAGCAACAATGGCGAACCGAGGGACCGGGCCATCAAAGCGGGCGTGAGAAAGATTCCGAGCGCAACTGATTTGCCCGTCGCAATGGCAATGGCCGCAGCACGTCCGAGTTTTTACGATCGGGGGGCACGTGCCCGAGGATAGCGGGGGAAGGACTGGCCCGCATCCATCGAACGATGGACGATATGTCTCCACGCAACTCCAAAACCAAGCAAAAGCACCCGGACGATGCCTAAGGCATGGGACAGAATTAAGAATGCTCAGAGTTCGAGAACAGTGTCCTCGATGGCGAGCCGAACATTGCCGTCCGCCTTGGCGAGGCGGCGAACAGCTTCCGGCTTGTCCACGGCAGCCTTAAGCATGACAAGCGCGATTGGGACGCTCTTGCCAGCTGATTTGATGGTCTGGACGGCGGTTTCCCGATCGATGTTGCAGGCGCGCATCAGCACGCCGATGCCGCGCTCCACTAGCTTGGCGTTGTGCATGTGCACATTCACCATCATATTCTCGTAGACATAGCCGAGCCGCGTCATCGCGCCAGTCGTGATCATGTTGGTGATCATCTTCTGCGCCGTGGCTGCCTTCATGCGCGTGGAGCCGGAGATCACTTCCGGGCCGACTTCGGCGACGATCGCAATTTCCGCCGCTGCTGCAAGCGCGGTGTTCTGGTTGCAGGTGATGGCGGCGGTGTGCGCACCGCGGCTGCGCGCGTATTCTACAGCGCCTACAACGTACGGCGTCCGTCCGGAAGCCGAAAGCCCGATCACGACGTCTTTGCGCGTCGGGCGGCGTCGTGCGATATCGCGTTGCCCAAGCTCTGGCGAGTCTTCGTTTACCTCGACGGCAGAAGCAACCGCCTTGGGACCGCCGGCGACGATGTACTGCACGGACTGTGGGGTGGTGGAGTAAGCAGGCGGGCACTCCGAGGCATCCAGCGCGGCGATGCGACCGCTCGATCCGGCGGCGACATAAATTAGCCGCCCGCCATCGCGCAACGCGCGGGCCACAGCGTCGATTACCAGGGCGATCTCCGGCAGGGCTTTCTTCACGGCGCCGGCAATTTTGCTGTCTTCGTGATTGATGATCCGTGCGATTTCGAGAGCAGATTTGGTATCGAAGCCCTGCGACGCGGAGTTGGCGCTCTCAGTAGTCAGTTCGTGCAGGTCGCGCTCAGTTGGGGTCTGAAGTGCCCCGTCCTCAACGGTGGTGCTCATACGGGTTGCGGGGGTCAAGGTAGCCATAGTGGTCGGAAAAGCCCTTAAAGTTATTTTACCGCTCCTGTCAAACGGCGACTCGAGGAAAATGCGGGGATCGGGTTACTGGAATTGTGACCTGGATGCCTGATCGGCGAGCATTCGATCAACTTTTTTGATCAGCAGTCAGCTCGCGCCGCAGAGTGTCGTGAAAGCGCGGGCGTAGCTCGCGAATGGCTTGGTTAGAGCGGTCCGGCCAGGTACGGTTTGTCAACAGAGTTACAGCGATGCCTGCGTCCAAATCGATCCAGAGCGATGTGCCGGCGTATCCGAGATGGCCGATCGATCGCTGCGAAAAAAATCTCCCCGAAGAAGATGGCATTGACGGAGTGTCCCAGCCGAGTGCACGCGATGTACCGGGCGGTTCGCCCGATCGCGTTGCGAAGAGCGCCGCAGTTTGTGTCGAGAAGAGCTGCACCCCTGACGGCGCTACGCCGCTTGCCAGAATGCATCTTGCCACGCGCAGCGGATCCAGCGCGTTCGAAAAAAGACCCGCATGTCCGGCCACGCCATCCATTACAAAAGCATTCTCATCTTGGACTTCACCCTGGATGATCCGTTGGCGGAAGGCGCCGTCGTTCTCAGTGGGCGGCATCGAAGAGCGTATCACCCGATCGGGACAAAACTGCGTCGTGTGCATGCCGAGCGGCTCGAAGATTTCACGTCGGCAGTAGGAGTCCAGCCGCTCACCTGTAAGCTTCTCGACCAGGTGGCCCAGTATGATGAATCCAATATCCGAATACTCGGCGCGCGTTCCGGGATCGGCCGTCAGCGGTTGCCGAAGACAGGCCTCTATCATCGCATTGCGGTTGTGTGCCGATTCGAAGAGTCGCATGTAGCCGGGTAACCCGGACGAGTGGTCAAGCAGCATTCGCAACGTGACATGCGAGCGACGGGTGTCCCTGGGATTGGCGGCCGGCAAATTCCGGCAGCCATTCGGCTAAGGGCGCATCGAGGGCGAGCTGCTGGCGGTCGTAAAGCCGCATGACAGCCGCTGTGGTTGCCAGCACTTTGGTGAGGCTGGCGAGATCGAAGACGGTGTCGCGCTCGACGCGCGGCGAGTCTGGATCGTAGGTAAAGCGCCCGACTGCCTGCGCGGAATCCGGGAGAAGGCTCGCTGTCGCCTGGCAAGAGAACCGCAAAGGCGCAGCCCGGAAAGACGCGGTCGCGAACTGCCTGCTCGAGCACGGCGGCTGTTTCCGGGAATCGGCATCTTGTGGACGAAGTCAATTACGAGGCTCGGCTCGGAAGATTCTCTTTCGTAACGATGTTGCCACATCGCGCGATTACCGCGAGATGCGGCGCCGCTATCCATCATGGTTCCGGTACGTCTATAAAAAAGAGTGGGTACCAGATTCATGAAACGACCCAACGCCGCTGCCTGGCTTATGTGCAGCACACTTTTCGCCGCACCGTGTGTCTTTGCCGCACAGCACGTGACCGCACCGGCGCCGCCCCAACAGGCGAATGCCCCAGTGGCCCCCGGTCTGGCGGCGGCCGAGAATGCGCTGAACGGAAAGACTTATACCGTGCCTGCCGGGACGAAAGTCCTCTTGTCGCTGAAGAGCGGAGTCAATACCAAGACGGCGCGTCCCGGCGACGGCGTCTACCTGGTTTCGACCTTCCCGGTCATTGTCGGTTCACATGTTCTCATCCCGTCCGGCGTCTACGTCCAGGGCATCATGGACAAGGTGGATCGGCCCGGCCGTATCAAAGGCCGTGCCAAGCTGCTGATGCACTTCACCACCATGATCTTCCCCAACGGCCAGGTGGTCGGCATTCCCGGGCACGGTGGACAATCTGCCCGGCTCGGGCGGTCCCTCGGTCAAAGGCGACGAGGGCACGATCGAGCAGGCGAGCAACAAAGGCAAGGGACGTTGGCAACGTGGCAAAGGGCGGCATGATCGGCGCCACCGGAGGCGTGATCGGCGGGGCCGCCAGCGGACATCCGGGCGTTGGAGCGCTCGGCGGTGGACTTGCCGGTGTGGCTGGAGGATTGGTCTACACGCTGCTGACCCGCGGCGACGAGATCGTCATTCCGGAAGGCACCAGCCTGGAGATGGTGATGCAACGTCCACTGGAGCTGCGGCCTCGCAGCTCGACGGAATAAATGACGTGCGCGGAAATCCGCAGTACATTCCCAGTGGAGGGCAGCCGCAGCCACTCTCGAAGCCTGCGCACATCGTTTGCCCGCCCGGCGGCCTGGGTTGTCAATTGATGGACATACAGGAAAGCCACTCGCTGGGTCCCCGCCCGCTCGACGTTCCTAATCGGCGCAGCCGCCGTCGTGCGGTCGCGGTCTGGGTGCGCGACATCCTCGTCTCGCTGGCCGTGGCATTCTTCGTCATTACGTTTCTCTATCAGCCAGTGCGCGTCGAAGGCACCAGCATGTTGCCGCGCCTGCACGATCAGGACCGAATCTTTATCAACAAGTTTGTCTATCACTTCGAGGACATCGGCCGCGGCGACGTCGTCGTCTTCTACTATCCGCGCGACCCTTCGAAGAGCTACATCAAGCGCGTGATCGCGCTTCCCGGCGATCGTCTCGAAGTCGACGACGGTCGCGTTTATGTGAATGGCGTCCACATTCCGGAGCCGTATGTGCCGCAGCGTTTTCGCGATATGCGGTCGGCGCCGCCAATCGTGCTGCCGCCGCACTCGCTATTACGTGATGGGCGATCACCGCTCGATTTCCAGCGACAGCCGCGACTTCGGCCCCGTGGACCGCAGCTTCATCTACGGCAAGGCGGCATTCGTCTACTGGCCCACGGAAAAAATGCACGTCGTCGAATAGCGCGCTGCAGTGCGTTCGAACATTTACAAGATGCCGAGCATCGTGAAGAATCTGTGTCCTTTTCCGTGTCCTTTATGGACCGGCGATTGCTCCCGCCGGTTTCCACCGAAACCTGGGGCGCGGAGCGCCGTCGCCTGGGGCGGCGAATCCGGAAACCTGCTAACATCGATTGAATCCACCCTATGGAGCAGCGATGCAGGCCATTCTTGCGCTCGAAGACGGGCGCATCTTCCGCGGTGAGAGCCACGGCGCGGGCGGTGAGCGCGCAGGCGAAGTCGTTTTCAACACATCATTGACGGGCTACCAGGAGATCTTCACCGATCCTTCCTATGCGGGCCAGATCGTCGTGCTGACGAACCCGCAGATCGGCAATTACGGCACCAATGCCGCCGATGCCGAGGCGCAAAAACCGTACATCGAAGGTCTGGTGACGCGGGAGTTTTCGCCCGTCAGCTCCAACTGGCGCTCCGAACAGGTTGCGGACGAGTATCTGGAACGCCACGGCGTGCCTGTGATCTCGGAAATCGACACCCGCGCCTTGGTGCGTCATCTGCGAACCCATGGCGCCATGCGCGGCGTCATCTCAACGAAGTCGATTCGAGCCCAGAAGCGCTCGTCGCGAAGGCAAAGGCCCCCCGAAAATGGACGGCATGGACCTGGCCAGCCTCGTCTCGACCAAGGAGACCTATGAATGGGACCGCGATCACGCCGGCAATGCGATCCCGGGGCTGATGTCCGATGTACCGGAAGAGAAACTTCACGTCGTGGCTTATGACTACGGGATCAAGCACAACATTCTGCGTATGTTGACGCGCGAGGGATGCCGCATCACGGTGGTGCCGGCGCAGTACTCCTGCGGAAGACGTACTCGCTCTCAAGCCAGATGGCATTTTTCTATCGAATGGTCCCGGGGACCCCGAGCCGCTGCACTATGCGCAGGAAAATATCCGGCAAGCTGGCGGGGAAGAAGCCGATCTTCGGCATTTGCCTCGGCCACCAACTGATAGGCCTTGCGCTCGGCGGCAAGAGCTACAAGTTGAAGTTCGGCCATCATGGCGGCAATCATCCCGTACAGCAGACAGGCACTGGCAAGGTCGAAATCACCGCGCACAACCACAACTTCGCCATCGATCCCGATTCGCTCAAGACAGAGCGAAGTCGATCTGACCCACGTCGATCTGAACGACAACACGCTGGAAGGACTGCGGCACCGTTCAATGCCGCTCTTCAGTGTGCAGTACCATCCCGGAGGCCAGTCCGGGCCCGCACGACTCGCATTACCTCTTCCGCGACTTCCGCAAGATGATGGAGGAGTCGAAGCGGTGAATGCGCGATCGTATTGTCTGCTGGCGGTTGCGGCGGCTGTTTCTGGCGGCAGGCGGCTTACGCTGGCCGGCGCAAGTCTCGGATTCCGGCACCGGTCTGCGCTACGGGCTTCCGGATAAGGCAGCGATGAATTACGTCTCGCGATGTCTAGGGCAGGCGCCTCCGCGTCCCGTCCAGCTATATGCGCGTGGCGGCTGGTATGTCACCGAAGATCTCCGCCAGCAGTTGCTAGAGCGGCAGGGAAATATGGAAGGCATCGCGATGGTCTGGAAGCTGAAGGATCTGCCCGCGCGCCGTGTATCAGTGGAACCACGACGGCGAGTTCAATCGCGACGTCGTTGCCTGTCTCGATTCCAGCGGCAAAGTCATCCGATCTGAGAGCCAGTACACTCCGGGCAACTCCGAACCTGACCAGCGCTGGATCTACGTGCACTCACTGACGACTGCCGGGCACCACGGGAACCTTCAGGGCTCCGGCCGTTTCACGGACCGGCAGCGACATCCCAGAGGACGTCCACATCTGACGCAGGAAGATCAGGACTTCATCGCAGGAGAGCGCGTATATCGTACAGTGGACCGATTTCGATTTTGCCGGCCTAGTCGGCAAGCAGCAGCAGTAAGGGAAATAGATGCCTCGTAGAAATGACATACAGAAAATCCTAGTGATCGGCTCGGGCCCCATCGTGATTGGCCAGTCGGCGGAGTTCGACTACTCCGGCACCCAGGCGTTGAAGGCGCTGCGCGCAGACGGCTACGAAGTAGTGCTGGTGAATTCGAACCCGGCTACCATCATGACCGATCCCGAGCTCGCGGACCGCACATATATCGAGCCGCTGACGCGAGAGTACGTCGAAGAGATCATTCGCCTGGAAGCGGCGATGATGACCGGCATTGACGGCAAGCGCAAAGGCAAGTTCGCGCTGCTGCCGACCGTAGGCGGCCAGACTGCTCTGAATCTCGCCGTCGATCTGGCGGATGCCGGCATCCTCGAAAAGTATGACGTCGAGCTGATCGGCGCAAAGCTTGATGCCATCAAGAAGGCGGAAGACCGGCTGCTCTTCAAAGACGCGATGCAGAAGATCGGCCTGGACATGCCGCGCTCTTCGCTGGTGAACAATCTGCGCGATGGCATGGATTTCGCCACGAAGATCGGCTTCCCGGTCGTGATCCGCCCCTCATTCACGCTTGGCGGCTCAGGCGGCGGAATTGCATATAACCGCGAAGAGCTGATGGAGATCCTCTCGCGCGGGCTCGATCTTTCGCCCGTCCACGAGTGCCTGATCGAAGAATCCGTTCTGGGATGGAAAGAGTACGAGTTGGAGGTGATGCGCGACCTTGCCGACAACGTCATCATCATCTGCTCAATCGAGAACATGGATCCGATGGGCGTTCATACCGGCGATTCCATCACCGTGGCCCCGGCGCAGACGCTGACAGATCGCGAATATCAGATGATGCGTGACGCGGCGATACGTGTCATCCGCGAAATTGGTGTTGAGACCGGCGGCTCGAATGTGCAGTTCGCGGTGCATCCGCAGACCGGACGCATGACCGTGATCGAGATGAACCCGCGTGTCTCGCGTTCTTCCGCGCTAGCGTCGAAGGCCACCGGTTTTCCCATCGCGAAGATTGCGGCGCGGCTTGCTGTCGGCTACACGTTGGATGAAATCCCCAACGACATCACGCGCAAGACTCCGGCATGCTTCGAGCCGACGATCGACTACGTAGTCGTCAAGGTGCCGAAGTGGCAGTTCGAGAAGTTTCCCGGAGCAGATGAGACGCTGGGGCCGCAGATGAAGTCGGTCGGTGAGGTGATGGCGATCGGTCGTACCTTCAAGGAAGCGATGATGAAGGCGCTGCGCTCGCTGGAGACGGGCAAGCGCGTCGGCTCAGAAACGATCGAGCCACGACGCCTGATGCAGCGGCTGGTGACGCCGCAGCCGCAGCGGCTGGACTACATCCGTTATGCCTTCCGCACCGGGATGACCGTCCGCGAAGTTGCCCGAATCACTGGGATGGATCCGTGGTTCCTGTATCAGATCAAAGAGATCACGGACATGATCACGCAGCTCGGAACAACACAGGCCGCCACGATCAATGCCGATCTGCTGCGCAAGGCCAAGCGCATGGGAATCTCCGATGCACGTATCGCCGAGGTTTGGCACCTAGATCCTGCCACCGGCGCAGATCAGGTACGTGAGCTGCGCTACAAGGCCGGGCTGAAGCCAGTCTTCAAGCTTGTCGATACCTGCGCCGCTGAATTCGAGAGCGAGACGCCCTATCTCTACTCCAGCTACGACGAAGAGGACGAAGCGCCACCGACGGCGAAGCGGAAGGTTATCATTCTGGGCTCGGGGCCGAACCGCATCGGGCAAGGCATTGAGTTCGATTACTGCTGCTGCCATGCCGCGTTCGCGCTGAAAGAGCTGGGATACGAGACCGTCATGGTGAACTGCAATCCCGAGACAGTCTCGACCGACTACGACACCAGCGATCGTCTCTACTTCGAGCCGCTGACGCTGGAAGATGTGCTCGCGATCTATGAGCGCGAAAGCTTCCAGCGGTGCCGACGTGGGAATGATCGTCCAGTTCGGCGGCCAAACCCCGCTCAATCTCGCATCTGCCGCTGAAGAAGGCTGGCGTCAAGATCCTCGGTACCTCGCCGCAGTCCATCGATCTGGCAGAAGATCGCAAGCAGTTCGGTGCACTGCTCGAGCGTCTCAACATCCCGCAGCCCCCGGGCGCCATGGCAACCAGCGTGGACGAAGCGCTCGCCGGTGCGGAGCGTGTTGGTTATCCCGTCCTCGTGCGACCTAGCTACGTTCTGGGTGGGCGCGCCATGGTGATCGCCTACGATGCCACAGCAGTGCGGCGCTACATGGCGGAAGCTGTCGAGTATTCGCAGGATCGTCCCGTGCTCATCGATCACTTCCTCGAAGCAGCCGTTGAGGTCGATGTGGACGCTCTCTGCGACGGCAAAGACGTCGTCATTGCCGGCATCATGCAGCACATCGAAGAGGCCGGTATTCACTCCGGCGACTCCTCCTGCGTGCTGCCCTCGGTCGATCTGCCGCAGGAAACGCTGGCTACGCTGCGCGACTATACGCGGCAGCTGGCGCTCGCGCTGAATGTCCACGGCCTCGTGAACCTGCAGTTCGCGATCCAGCGCAGCCGTCAGAAGGGTGATCGCGATCGCGTCTTTGTCATCGAAGTGAACCCGCGCGCGTCGCGCACCGTGCCGTATGTGTCAAAAGCCACTGGCGTGCCGCTCGCCAAGGTCGCGTCGAGCATCATGGTCGGCAAGGCTCTCAAAGATCTACTGCCGGAGCAGGTGCGCGAGGGAAGCGATCTCGATACCGGGGCACACTTCTACGTGAAATCGCCCGTCTTCCCCTGGAACAAGTTCCCGGGCGTAGACACGGTTCTCGGGCCGGAGATGCGCTCGACCGGCGAGGTCATGGGAGTTGCCGACAATTTCGGCGAGGCCTTTGCCAAAGCGCAGCTCTCTGCCGGACAGCGGCTACCACTGCGTGGCACGGTATTCTTCAGCGTGAACGATCGCGATAAGGATGGTCTGGTCGCACTCGCACGCGAATACGTCCACCTCGGCTTTCGCCTGGTGGCAACCCACGGCACCGCCGATGTGCTGGAGCGCGCCGGATTCACGGTGGAGCGCGTGTACAAGGTGAAGGAAGGGCGGCCGAATATCGTCGATCTCATCAAGGGCGACAGCATTCACCTGATCATCAACACCCCGCAGGGGCAGGACACCTTCTTCGATGAAAAGGCGATCCGCCGAGCGGCCGTGCAGCAGCGCATTCCGACCATTACCACCATGGCGGCGGCCCGCGCAGCAGCGGAAGGCATCGCTGCGCTGCAGCGGGAAATCATCCACGTAGACGCCTTGCAGCAGCTCCACGCGGCACGGGCGATGGCGGCGCGCTAAAAGACCGCCATGTTGCTTGAAGGAGTCTTCGCCGCGATTCCAACGCCGTTCCATCCGGATGGCCGTCCGCACTGGCATCATCTGGAGCGCAGCGTCGAGCGCTATTGCCGGTCGCCGCTGGCCGGGCTGGTCGTACTTGGCTCGACCGGCGAAGCCGTCATGCTGAACGATCAGGAGACTCGCGATGCGCTGCGGGTTGCGCGCGATGCAGCTACGGAGGATCGAGTTCTCATCGCGGGCGTTGGGCATGAGAGCCTGTCGGAGACGCTGAAGCGCATCGAACACGCAGCGTCGCACAGTTACGACATTGCTCTGGTCCGCACGCCGCAATTCTTCCGGCCTCAGCTATTGTCCCCATCGCATCCGGCAGCGATGCTGAACTACTACCGAATGGTTGCTGACCGATCACCACTGCCGATCCTGCTCTACAGCATTCCGCCATATACGGCTTACGAATTGCCGGTCGAGCTCATCGCCGAGCTTTGCGGGCACACCAACATCATCGGCGTGAAGGATTCGAGCGGTAAGCCGGAGCGTATCGCAGCGATCGTGCAGGCGACGGCGTCCGCGCCTCGCCGTAACGTCACCGTCACCGCAACATTTACCGCCGTCACTAATCGCATGCTGGATGCGCAGGCAAACACGGCGGGATTTGCAGCGGCCATGCTGCCGGCGGATGCATTGATGGCCGGGGTCGGCTACGCAGCGGCGCCCCCACCGGCGATGCTCAAGACACGGACGCGCGAAGTCGGCTTCCAAGTGCTCTGCGGTTCTGCGCAGACGCTGCTGCCTTCGCTCGCCGCGGGCGCGACCGCTGGCATCCTGGCCATGGCCGCCTTCGCTCCGCAGGCGTGTGCCGAGATCTATATGGCCTGGAAGGACCGCGATTCGAAAGTTGCCGAAGAAAAGCAACAGCGCGTCGTTGATGCGGCGGATCTCATTTGCAGCCGTCTGGGCATCCCGGCTGTCAAGTACGGATGCGACCTGAATGGCTACTACGGCGGTTCGCCGCGGCTTCCTCTGCTGCCTCTGACAGCAGAGGAGCGCCAGCAGGTAGAGGATCGTCTGAGCAACATCCGCCAGTAGTGACATTTCAGCACTGCCCAGCACCCACTCAGCCTTGAGCCTGCGCAGTTAACCCTTGTGACCTGAGTCTTCTGGACATTGCTGTCCTATACTTACAAGATAGCGACGGCTGACGCGTACACACATCGGCCGCAGGAATATGGTGTTTTGGAAGGGAATCAGCTCGATGGCAACAGGTGATGTGGCCCTCAAGACAGAGCAGCCGCGCGCTGCGACCGGTCACTCCGGCGAGGTAGTCAACGACTTCAGCATCCAAGTAGCCACAGTCAACGGCTCGGGATCGCAATCTGCAAACAACGTTTTGCTGAAGAGCCTTTTCGCGATGGGCATTCCCGTCAGCGGCAAGAATCTCTTCCCCTCGAATATCGCCGGCCTGCCCACCTGGTATACCATCCGCGCCAGCAAGCACGGTCACGTCGCGCGCAAGAAAGAAATCGACATCCTGGTCGCCATGAACGCCGAGACCGCAAAGGACGACATTCTCTCTCTGGCCGCCGGCGGCATGGTCATCTATGAAGATGCCGCGAACCTGAAGCAGTACCGCGACGACGTGACGTGTTATCCCGTGCCCTTCGACAAGATCACTGCCGCCGTCTGTCCTGAGGCCAAGCTGCGCAAGCTGGTCAAGAACATGGTCTATGTCGGCATAGTCGCGCAGCTTCTCGATATGGACTTGGCGACGGTCGAAACCGCGGTGCGCCGTCAGTTTGCGAAGAAGCAGAAGGCCGCAGACCTGAACTGGTCTGCAGTGCAGGCGGGCTATGACTATGCAAAGTCGTCGCTGACAAAACAAGATCCATTTCGCGTCGAGCGCATGCACGCGAATGAAGGCAAGATCATCATTGAAGGCAATGCCGCAACTGCCCTAGGCTGCATGTTCGCGGGTGTCACAGTAGTGACTTGGTATCCGATCACGCCTTCTTCGTCAGTTGTCGAAAACCTGATCGACCTTCTCAAGAAATATCGAGTAGAGCCCAGCGGCAAGGCGACCTTCGCCGTGGTCCAAGCGGAAGATGAACTGGCCGCCGTCGGCATGGTTCTGGGCGCGGCGTGGACCGGTGCGCGCTCGATGACCGCGACCTCCGGCCCCGGCATCTCGCTGATGGCGGAGTTCACGGGCCTGGGCTACTTCGCAGAGATTCCTGCCGTGATCTTCGACATCCAGCGCGTCGGGCCTTCGACCGGCATGCCGACGCGTACCGCGCAGGGTGACATTCTCTCAGTGGCCTTTCTCTCGCATGGGGACACCCGCCACGTTATGTTGATACCCGCTTCGGTGAAGGAGTGCTTTGAGATGAGCATCGAAGCATTCGATCTGGCGGAGCAGCTTCAGACGCCCGTTTTTGTCCTCTCCGATCTGGATCTGGGCATGAACAACTGGATGACCGAGCCCTTCACCTATCCGGAGAAGCCGATGCAGCGCGGCAAGGTGTTGAGCGCGGAGGATCTGACGCGTCTCGGCGGCTTTGCCCGATACAAGGACGTGGATGGCGACGGTATTGGTTACCGCACGCTGCCGGGCACGGATCATCCGCAGGCAGCCTTCTTCACGCGCGGTAGCGGGCACAACGACCGCGCTCTCTATACCGAGCGGCCGGACGAGTATCAGCATCAGATGGAGCGGCTGACGCGCAAGTTCGATACCGCCCGGAAGATGGTGCCGGAGCCAATCACCGTTGCAAATGGCACTTCCAAGATCGGGCTCATCGCCTACGGCACCAGCGATTTCGCCGTGATGGAGAGTAGGGAACAGCTCAAGGCCGAGTACAAGGTCGAGACGGACTACCTGCGCATCCGCGCTTATCCGTTTACACGCGAGATACACGACTTTGTTGCGACGCACGAGCGCATATACGTGATCGAGCAGAACCGCGATGCACAGATGCTGAGCCTGCTCAAGCTGGATCTACCGGCTGAAGATGCAACCAAACTGCGCAGCGTGCGGCATTACAATGGCCTGCCGATTGATGCGCGCAGCGTGACCGACGAACTGGTCATGCAGGAAGGGATCTAAAATGTCGACGACACCCACCGCTCCGGCACCAAAGCCCGCCCCAAAGACTAACCGCATCGGCCTGCCCGTTCTCGAGTACCGCGGCGGCAAGACCAACCTGTGCGCCGGCTGCGGTCACAATGCCATCTCCGAGCGCATCATCGACGCCTTCTACGAGATGGGTCTGAAGCCAGAGCGCGTCATGAAGCTTTCGGGCATTGGCTGTTCGTCGAAGAGTCCCGCCTTCTTCATGAGCCGCTCGCACGGATTCAACAGCGTGCACGGGCGCATGCCCGCGGTCGCAACCGGCGCGTTACTGGGCAATCACACCATGAAGGCAATTGGCGTCTCCGGCGATGGCGATACAGTGTCGATCGGTATGGGGCAGTTCGTCCACCTGCTGCGGCGCAATCTGCCGATGATCTACATCGTCGAGAACAACGGCGTCTACGGCCTGACGAAGGGCCAGTTCTCCGCAACCGCTGATCTCGGCTCCAAGCTGAAGACCGGCGTCATCAATGACCTTCCGCCGATCGATACCTGCACGCTGGCCATTGAACTGGGCGCGACGTTTATCGGCCGCTCCTTCTCCGGCGATAAGAAGCAATTGCTCGCCATGATGAAGGCCGCCATCGCGCACAAAGGCACGGTGTTCCTCGACGTGATCTCGCCCTGTGTCACCTTCAACGATCACGAGGGCTCGACTAAGAGCTACAAGTACATGCAAGAGCACGAGGAGGCCATCTCGGAGGTCGGCTTTGTGCCGCACTTCGAGGACATCGCGGTGGACTACGACCCGGGGTCGACCTATGACGTCGAGATGCATGATGGCTCGCACCTGCGGCTGCGGAAGCTGCATGAGGACTACAATCCCACCGATCGCATTCAGGCGGTGCGCGCGCTGATGGAGTCGCAGCAGAAAGGCGAGATCCTCACCGGCGTCTTTTATGTCGACACGCAGAAGCCAAGCTTCACCGACCTGCTGAACCTGGTCGACGAGCCGCTTGGCACGTTGCCAGAGTCACGGGTGCGGCCTCCGAAATCTGTGCTGGACGACGTCATGCAGCGCATGCGTTAGGGGACTGACAGTCCGGGTGTACGCGCCTGCGACGCAATGCGCTGGGTTCGCTTCCTTTGGTAGCTTACGTTCCAGTTTGTGGACGATCCAGTGCCTGTGGTCAGCCTAGGATGCCGCTTCACGCCCCGATTCGCCAGGTCACGTTACCTCCTTACCCTCCCCCCTCCCGGTGCGCTCAGGCGCGACCTCCGCGGCCGTCTTTTCATGGAGTTACGACCATTTCCGTCGCCAAAATCGTCAATCTAAAGGACTTAACACCTAAAATCGTCATTCCAGATGACTTACGGCCTCCATTCTGCCCCGGTGGTGGTGCATTAGGTCTGGCGGAAAGATTGCCAGCGAAAAAACCCGCCGCAAAAGCAAACGCCCGCGGATGAGCGCGGGCGTTTCTGGTGTCTCTATTTCAAGTGTAGCGAAATCGATGGGCAAAATGGCAGGTTTTGGACAATTGTTCCTGTCGCAGTTCCAGATTGAAACCCCAACCTTGCTCTTGAGGGCACGCGTCTTGGGTGGAGCGCGGCTTGTTTACGACTCCGACAAGCCTAAGGGCCTTGCGTGCCGATCCCGGAAGGTTCCCTGTATCCTCAGAGGTGTTCTCGAACCCACATGCTCAATAACCGGAAAATTGCCGTTGTCCTGCCCGCTTATAACGCTGAAAAGACGATTCAGCGAACGGTAGAGGAGATTCCCCGCGACGTCGTGGACGACATCATACTGACCGATGACGCGAGCCGGGACAATACTGTCGCGCTTGCGCAGAAGCTCGGTCTCTACGTGATCCGGCACGACAGGAACCGCGGCTATGGCGGCAACCAGAAGACCTGCTACGAGGCGGCGCTCGCCCGGGGCGCGGACATCATCGTCATGCTGCACCCGGACTATCAGTACACGCCGCTGCTGGTGACGGCCATGGCCTCGATGATTGCGTACGACCAGTACGATTGTGTGTTCGGCTCGCGGATTCTCGGCAACGGTGCGCTGAGAGGCGGCATGCCGCTGTACAAATACATCTCCAATCGCTTTCTCACTCTTATCGAAAATCTGCTGATCGGTCAAAAGCTCTCGGAGTACCACACCGGCTATCGTGCGTGGAGCCGCGCCGTCATCGAGCGGCTGCCCCTGCTGAGCTGTTCCGACGACTTCGTCTTCGACAACCAGATGATCGTGCAGGCGGTATATTTCGGATTTCGGATCGGCGAAATCTCCTGCCCAACGCGGTATTTCGAAGATGCCTCATCGATCAACTTCAAGCGCAGCCTGGTCTATGGCATGGGCGTGCTCTCTACCGGGCTCGGGTTCCTGCTGAAGAAATGGAAGCTGGCCGACCCGGCATTCTTGAGTGACAGGAAGGCCAACCGCCTTCCTCAGCGGGAGCTCAGGTTTTCAGAGCGGAGCCAGGCGGGATTGGAGCGGCGAAGCGGATGACTCGCCACGACTGTGGGCTAGCTGCTGCCGGAGTGCTCTTCCCGCGCGCCTGGCTCGGGAAAGTCAGAGTCGTTGTCTTTTACATCGGGATCGGCGGTGCGGTGGCCGAGCTGGCCGGCAATGGAGGGGCGGCTGGTGGTCGCGCGGGGCGACTCTTCTTCGACGACACCCTTGTGTTCGTCACTATCGGAATGTTTGGTCATTGCTCGAGTGAGATGATACGTAAACTGTGTTCCGTTGTATTCGCGGGCTCAATCAGCGGCGGTAGGCTGTTGGCTTTGGAGTGATGCGGATGCCCAGCCCGTTCAGCTTGCTGCGTGCTTCGGCGGCTTCCGGCGTTTGCGGATAGCGCTGGATCAGCGAGCGCAGTTCCTGTGCGCCGGCATCGCGCTGCTGGTTCTCGATGAGGCATTCGCCCTTGCGCAGCTGCGCCGCCGGGGCCTTGGGGTTTCCGGCGAATTGTTCCAGCACCATGTCGTATTGCTTGACTGCGTCGGAGTATTTGCCCTGCCGGTAGGCGATCTCGCCCATATAGAAATGCGCATTGCCCGCCAAGTCGTCGTGCGGGTAATACCTGATGACGTCGCCAAACTCCGAATTAGACAGCTCATACTTGGCCGAGTTGTAATCTCGCAGCGCAGCCTGGTAGGTCTGCTGCAGGGGAGGCGCAAGAGCACCGGCGGCATTGTTTGCGGGGCCCTGCTGAGGACCCAGGCTTCCCGGCGGTGGAGCATTGTCAGCCATGCCGCCCGGACCGGCGGGCTGCGCGCCGGTGGTTGCCGGGTTCTGCACGTTCTGCAATTG
Source organism: uncultured Acidobacteriaceae bacterium (assembly GCA_963758545.1). GTDB lineage: Bacteria > Acidobacteriota > Terriglobia > Terriglobales > Acidobacteriaceae > KBS-83. Next base: position 132,747 of record CAVWVY010000007.1, read on the forward strand.
CGCCTGCATCGACTGCAGGGTCGCGTCCAGCTTGCCGATGCGGGTCTTCAACTCGTCCACCGAATCGTTGAGCGCCTGCATCTGTCCGGATAGCTGCTGGTTCTCGTTCTGCGAGGACATCGCCTGCTGCATCGTGTTGACCTGCGTGGTCATGCGCGAGATGTTGTCCGCATTCTGCTGGACCATGTGGAGCAGGACGCCCATGCGCTCGTCGTTGGATTGCTTCATCTGCGTGATCATGTCCTGAAGCTGCGAGACCTGGGTCTGCAACTCGATGATTTCCTTGGCGACTGCATGGGCACGGGGAGGCAGAAAAGTGACGCTGAGCAAGAGAAAAGCGGCGGCGGGAAGAAGTGATTTACGCATGTTGAAGCCTCGAAACGGCATTAAACTCCTATTCATTCTAGACGTTTTGTCCCAGCAAAAGGGGCAGCACGACCGGCACGGTCACGCTGCCCCTTTATTACTTTGGCACGAGGACTGTTTTGGTACTCGGCCGATTAGACCGTTTTCACAAATACCATGTGCAGCCAACAGTCGCGAGGAGCAGCTTCTCTTGACGAAAAAGCTGCGTCAGCAATTATCACAAGCCTGCACCATTGTGAAAACTGTCTACCGGTCGACGGAGAATCCCGCGCGCCGGTTCTGCTGATAGCACTGCTCGTTTGCCTCGGTGCAGAACTGCTTCTCCTTGCCATAGGAGACAGTGCGGATGCGGTCCGGGTTGACGCCGGCCGAGACCAGCGCCTGTTTGGCTGCATTGGCGCGGTTCTCGCCCAGGGCCAGGTTGTATTCCGTCGATCCGCGCGCGTCACAGTAGCCGCCGATTACGATCTTGAGCTTGGGATGAGAGGCCAGGAACGCCGCATCTTTCGAAACGACTGCCTGCGACTGCGGATTGATGTCGTAACTGTCGTAGTCGTAGAAGATATCGGTCACGTTGCTGTGGAAGGTCGCATCATCGACCGTCTCGCCGTTGAGATCGCCGCTGGTTGGCGCGCCGCCAACGGTGACATGCGCTGTCGCATCCGTGGAACCACCGAGGCCGCGCGCGACCAGGTGGTAGTCCGTGGTCTGCCGTCGGCGAAACAGTCTGCGTTCCGGAGGAGGGCACGGCGCCGATGCCGTCAATCGAGACGTCGGTCGCGTCGGTCGTCTTCCAGGAGAGGATCACCTTGTCCCCGGGCGCGATGTTGTCCGGCGTCGCCGTGATGGTGGCGGTCGGCGCAGCGCCGGTTTCAGCGGCTGGCGGCGGCGGAGGCGGTGGCGGAGCATGCTTCTTACCGCACCCGGCAAATGCTGCAATCGCAAGGACAGCCAGGCAGGAAGCCGCACGGCGGCGCATATTCCAGGTACGAACAGGAAGCGAATTCACAGTCTCTTCTCCTCAAACAAAAACTTGTTGCGCGGCCACATCCGCATGACCGCGGAAATCTGTATCAGTGCCCATTTCGCGGCAGGATTCAGGAGCGTATTCAGGTTACACGGATGCACCATCCTCTCGTGCACTTATTTCCAGCTCCAGCCCGGCATGGTGTTGTTTCCGTCATGGGTCAACTGCGTGCTGCTGTGTGCCATCGGCCAGCATGGACCATATCTCGGAGTGTGCCGCCTGTTTGTCTTTCAAAGACGATATGGCGGCCATCGGGCGCCCAGGAGGGAAAGTCGTTGCGGCCGGCGTCGTGGGTGAGCTGCACCCAGCGCTTGCTGGCAATATCCATCACGTAGATATCCTGGTTACCGGGGGCACCGGGACCGTATTTGCGGTCCCAGGCGAAGACCAGAAACTGTCCGTTGGGCGACCAGGATGGCGACGTTGCGTAGCCGCCGTCGGTGAGGCGTTGGACGTTCGCGCCGTCCGACTCCATGGTGTAGATCTGCGGCAGCCCGGTGCGGCCGCTAACCCAGGCAATCTGATTGTTGGTCTTGGGATTCCAGCAGGGCGAGACGTCTGGCCCGCGGAAGGTAGTGACGCGGTGAGCGCCACCGCCGTTGGCATCGGAGACCCAGATCTCCGGATCACCCGAGCGATCTGACGAGAAGGCTAGATGGGCTCCATCCGCAGACCACGCCGGAGAGATCGTAGTGCCGCCCGGAGAGGGGAAGCTGACCATGCGGCCCAGCACCAGCGAGTACATGCGGATCGTCCAGCCAGTTCTGCCAAGCGATGCGAAGGCGACACGGCTGTTATCGGGCGAGACGTGCGGGGAGAGCGAGACTTCGCCCAGGTGCGTGACGGCATGCTCGCCCTGGCCGTCGTAGTCCATGGCCCAGATCTCCTTCACGCCGGAGCGTGAGGAGACGTAGTAGATCTTGGTTTCGGCGATGCCGTTCACGCCGCCGCCGAGCCGCAGGATGATCTCGTCCGCAAATTTGTGGGCGATCAGGCGGGCGTTGTCCTGGGTCGCCACGTCGCCATACTGCTTGCCGACGATGGCGGGCGCGCCGGCCTCTTTCACGTCTACTAGAAAGCCGCTGACGTTGATGCGGCCACCCTGCACGGCGAGCGAGCCCAGCGCGAGCATGGCAGCGTTCGCGGGCGCGGCCGACCACTGTCCGAGGTTGACTTCCGCTGGAGTTGCCGGGGTTGCGGGCGGAGCCATGCTCTTCGGAACCATGTCGAAGAAGCCGGCGTTCGACAGGTCGTTATAGAGGGTGTTGTCGAAGGTCGCTTTGAGGACCGGAGTCTGCGGATCGGAGGAGCTGGGCTTGAAATCGGCTGCGGCCATCCGGATCTTCTCGACGCCGAGGTTGGAGCCGGTTCTTACCCAGTCCTGTGCATGGAGGGGTGGAGGCGAATGGAAGAACGCAGCAGAGAGAAGACGGCCAGATACAGGGAGGATCGTGATTTTTGTGTCGTCGGGGGTGTTTTCACTTGGGGGTTTGATCTCCGTCAGCGACCTGTGAATTCACAATAATATGACACCTGTAAGGTTGAACCGTTATACCCCGAAGGGAGTGGACCGTAACTGTCAACACGCTGTACCGCCCGCAGGCATGACTGGTCGAGCGATGCCGAACCGCTGGACTCCCCGACTTTGACATCGGACGGCGCACCGTCCCGCGAAAGGGTGAAGTAGATATAGGCCTTCGCGCCGCTCGGAGTGGAGGGATCTACCTCCTGCTTCAGCCAGTTTTCCTGCGTCTTCCGCTGAATAATCGCGACGTAGTACGGGAAACGGAAGCCTCCGCCTCCGGTAACTGATACCGGCGCTGCCGGCCCTTGCGCCTGCTGCTGCGCCATGGAATGGGGGATGCTGGATAGCCTGCTGCTCGCCGAAATTCGCTCGATCCTTGGGCTGCGGTTGCTGCTGCGGATGTTTCTGTTCCTGCTTGGGCGGGACGTCCTTCTTTGGCAGTCTCCTTTTTTGGCGGAGCCTTTACGGGAATGGGGATCGCCTTGAGATCGGGCGTCGGGACGGTCTGCTCTTTCTCGATCGCAGGTGCAGGGCTGGGGTTCTCGGTCGCCAGCACGTTGTCAGTCGGCTTCTGAATCTGCGGCAAGGGGATTGATGGGGCATTTGAGACGAGATTGGCCTGGATGGCGCCGTCGAGATTCTGTCCCCATTCGTTGCCGCGAATACGGCTGTGCAGCCAGACCGAGGAGACGAGCGCACCGATGACCAAGGCGTGCAGTCCCAGCGATTCCGCGAAGGGAACACCGAAGGGCGCGCGCCGTTCGTATCGCTCTTCGAGGTCGATAGACATGGATGCCGCTGCTCCTACTTCTTGCCGGGCGCGTTGGTGAGGGGCTGGGTCACGATCGAGACATTCGTGATGCCCGCCTGCTTCACCGCGTCCATTACCGAGGCGAACGCACCGAAGGGCACACGCTCATCGGCGCGGAGGTAGACGATCTGCTTGCTTGGATCCTGATCCGGATGGTGCAGCGCCTGCGGGATGTCGTTCACGTTGATTGGATGGTCGCCAAGAAAGACGCGCTGGTCGCGATCGATGGTGATCACCTCATGCTGCTCGGTGGCCTCGCGTACGGTGCGCGTCTTGGGCACGGCGACATCGATGCCGGATTGCAGCACCGGCGCTGTGAGCATGAAGATGACGAGCAGTACCAGCACCACGTCCACCAGCGGCGTGATGTTGATGTCCGCCAGCGAGGACTGGGTGCGACCTCCCGCGTTAGTAAACGCCACGGCCAGGCTCCTGCATGGCTTCGCGTCCTGCGCGCTCGCGCTCCAGCGGATCCTGTTGCGGCCGTAGCGTGATCTCTTCCATGCTGTTCAGCAACTCGCGGGCAAAGTCATCCATGCGCGAGCCGAATTCGCGGATGCGCGCGGAGAACTGGTTGTAGGCAATGACCGCGGGCACCGCGACGACCAGACCGGCGGCCGTGGTGATGAGCGCTTCCGAGACGCCCGGCGCGACGGCTCGCAGGGTGGCGGCTCCGGCCGTGCCCAGGCCGTGGAAGGCGTCCACAATGCCCATGATGGTGCCGAAGAGGCCGATAAAGGGCGAAATGGCGCCGATGGTGGCCAGCCAGGTCAGGCGCTGCTCCATGATAGGTGAGCGCTTCGCTGGAAGCCGATTGCGCGGTGCGCTCGAGGGCCGTAATGTTGCGCGGCGGCCCGTAGCCTCCCGTCTGCCGGCGATAGGTCTCGTAGACCTCGTCGAACACGTTGACCAGCGGGCTGGGTTTGTACTGTTCCGAGATGGCGCCAATTTCCTGCAGCCGCGCTGCCTTGCGAAAGGCGCGAAGGAAGGCGCGGCTCTGGCTGCGAGCGCGGCGAAACCCAATCCATTTGCCCAGAATGATGGCCCAGGAAAAGAGGCTGGCGATAGCGAGAAGACCAAGGACGGTGAGCGCGATTGGCCCGCTGGCCCGCAGCATCTCCAGAATGGCGTTGCTGCTGGAGTGCGGCGGCGGCACGGGGACGCCCTGGTCATCGCCCTGAAAGAGCAGGAGAATCGCGAAAAAAATCGGATGAGCTGTCATCTGCGGCTACTAGAGCAGATTTTCCATTCCTATGTCCCGTCCATGTTCACAGCGAAGCAACTTTTCTGACGGAAAAGCACATTCACTTCCGCTGCTTCAGGACATATCGATGGGAAATCGCTACTAGAGAGGGTAGCAGGAAGCAACCGCAGCGGATAGAGATTGCAAGTGACGAAAGGGCTACTCCGGCTGATCGGCGCACAGCGGTAATCGAGCCCGGACCTCTGCTATGCTCGGCCACGGATACGCCTATGTTGCTGGAATTGCGAGCCGAAAATTATGCGGTGATCGACCATGCATCCGCGACGCTGGGGCCGGGGCTGAATCTGCTGACGGGCGAGACCGGCGCGGGCAAATCGATCCTGGTTGACGCACTGGCGCTGCTGCTCGGCGGAAAGGGTTCGAGCGACGTTGTTCGCCATGGGGCAGAGAAGGCGGTTGTCTCCTGCGTCTTCGAAGCAACGGATGACGCCGAACGCATTCTGGAGGCACACGGCATCGATGCCGGCGACGGCGAGATCCTGCTGCGCCGAGAGATCGCCGCTTCGGGCAAGGGGCGGGTTTTTATCAACAACCAGCCGGCAACGGCGGCGGTACTGAAACTGCTGGCGCCTGAACTCGCGCTGATCCACGCGCAGTCCGAGACGCTGGCCGGATTTGACCAAACGCAGCAACGCCTGTTGCTCGATCGCTTCGCGGGCATTTCGACCGAAGCGGTACGCGTGAGCGTATGCCGCGTGGCGCGGGTGCGCGGAGAAGCTGCAGTCGCTGGAGAGCGATGAACAGGAAAGGCTGCGGATGGCCGACCTGTGGCGCTTCCAGTTGCGCGAGATCGATTCGGCCGGGCTGCGCGATGGAGAAGACGGCCAGCTCGAAACAGAGAAGCGGGTGCTGGGCAATGCGGAAAAGCTCTTCGCCGCAGCGATGGGCGCGTATGAACAGCTCTATGACGGCAGCAACGCCGCAGAGGCGTCGCTGCGAGCGGCCGAGCGGCATCTGGAAGAACTGGCGCGTTACGAGCCGCGTTTTGCCGATGCGGCCCATCAGTTAGCCTCCGCGCGCGCGACCGTCGAAGATGTCGCGGAAACGGCCCGTGATTTCGGGGAGGGAATCCAGGCATCGCCCGAGCGGCTGACCGAGATTGAAGACCGGCTCGCCCTGCTGGACCGGCTGAAGCGCAAATACGGAGCGGGGATCGGGGAGGTCATCGCCTACGGGCAAGAGGTAGCGGCAAAACTCGACGAAATTGAGAACCGGGACGTGCTGCTCGCCGAGTTGCGGAAGCAGCTTGCGGCAGCGGCGGCTGAGTATAGACGTGAAGCGGAAGCACTGACGACCGCCCGCGCCGCCGCCGCGAAGAAACTGGCAGGGCTGGCGGAGCGGCACATCAACGATCTGGCGATGAAGGCGCGCTTTGCGGTGGAGATCGAACCGCAGAAGGGGGAGGAGCATTGGGCGGCGCACGGCTGGGATGCCGTCCAGTGCAGGATTGCGACCAATCCCGGTGAGCCGTTGAAGCCGCTGGATGAGATCGCCTCGGGTGGAGAAATGAGCCGTGTTCTGCTCGCCCTGAAGGTCAGCGTGGAGGAAGGTGCGGCGCGGGCCGGGAAGGGTCGCAAGACACTGCTGCCGCGCACCCTCGTCTTTGATGAGATCGATATCGGCATCGGGGGACGTGCGGCGGAGGCCGTGGGGCAGAAATTGAAGCTATTGAGCCGGGCGCAGCAGGTGCTCTGCGTGACGCATCTGCCGCAGATTGCGGCGTTTGCCGGCCAGCACTTCGTAGTGGAAAAGAGCGTGGAGAAGGGCCGGACGCATACCGCCGTTCGCAGGCTGGAACCAGCCGAGCGCATCGAGGAAGTCGCACGGATGCTGAGCGGAGCGAAACGTTCGGAAACGTCATTGCGTCATGCCGAGCAGATGCTGGCCGAGGCCTCAGCAGGGTGAGGGAATTGGCACTAAAAATGGTGCAATCTGCGAGAGACAAGCACTCGCCGCGCCGGTATACTACGAGATGTGACTTCCTACACGATTGAGCCCCCCGCTACTGAAGCTGTCATCGACAAGCCCGACACCGTAAAACGCGTGATGCTGCTGAAACCGACGAGGCTTCTGCGCGGGTGTGGTGCGGGCGGTGGACATTGTGCGGATTGCGCTCGAGACCTTTGGCGCGCCTATTTACGTGCGCAAGGAGATCGTCCACAACAGCTTTGTGGTGAATGAATTAGCGGAGAAGGGCGCGATCTTTGTCGACGACATCGACGACGTGCCCGAAGGCATGCGCGTGATCTACTCCGCGCATGGCGTGTCGCCGGCGGTGCGACAGCGCTCGAAGGAACGCGGTCTCAAAGTCATCGATGCCACGTGTCCGCTGGTCACCAAGGTACATGTCGAAGCAGTAAAGTTTGCCAAGCAGGGTTACTCGCTTGTCCTGATCGGCCATCGCGACCACGACGAGATCGAGGGCACTCTAGGCGAGGCTCCGGATGTCACCCAGGTCGTCTCCTCGGCGCGGGAGGTTGCATCCCTGCAGGTGGCCGATCCAAACCGGGTTGCGTATCTGACGCAAACCACCTTAAGCCTCGATGAGGCGAGGGATATCATCCAAGCGCTTAAGGAGAAGTTTCCGAATATCGTGGGACCGCACTCGCAGGACATCTGCTATGCAACTGAGAACCGGCAGGTAGCAGTGAAGAACGTGGCCCACACGGCGGACCTGGTGCTGGTGGTGGGATCGACTAACAGCTCGAATTCGAACCGGCTGGTAGAAGTTTCGCGCAATCTGAATACGGTGGCGCATCTGATTGATAACTCGAATGCGATCCAACCTTCGTGGCTGGAGGGCGTCACTACCGTGGCGGTCACGGCCGGAGCGTCGGCGCCGGAGATCCTAGTTTCAGAGGTGGTTGCATACCTGCAAGGACAAGGGCTTCGGGACCGTGGAAGAGGTGGAAGTGATGCCGGAGAATGTCCGCTTCGGGCTGCCGGCAGAGATCGTGCAGGCGATTGGGCCGGCGGCGGTTGCGGTTCGCTAGACCGTTTCACACATACTGTGGGTCGCCGGCAACCGCAAGGAGCAGCTTTTCTAAACGGAAGGCTATGTCGGCAGTGCTTATAAACCTACACCGTTTGTGAAACGGACTTGTTTGGCGAAAGAGATGGCATGAATCGATCTGTGGATGAGAACCCGCTCCGGGCTTCTGTAGAAGAGATGCAGCCGCCCACGATGCAGCCGCAGACGACGCAACCGAAGTTCGGGCGTATCGATGCCAGCCTGGCCCAGGTAGAAGAAGCACTCGAGGCTTCGAAACAGCACATATTTTCCATGCAGCACGAGGACGGCCACTGGGTCGGCGAGTTGGAAGCCGATGGGATGCTGGAGGCCGACTATATCTTCCTGCATGTGCTGCTGGAGACAGCAGACCCCAAGATCCGCGAGCGGATGCAGCGGGCGTTCACCGAGATGCTGCGCTACCAGAACGAGGACGGAAGCTGGAGCATTTATCCGGGTGGGCCGGGAAATATCAGCCTGGCGGTGAAGTGCTATTTCGCCTGCAAGCTGATGGGCATGTCGGCCGATGAGCCGCTGATGGTGAAGGCACGCGCATGGATCCACGAGCATGGCGGCGTGGTGAAGTGCAACACCTTTACGAAGATCTATCTCTGCGCGCTTGGCCAGTACGACTATGAGGCTGTCCCGGCCATCCCGCCGGAAATCGTGCTCGCGCCGAAGTGGTTCTACTTCAACATTTACGAAATTTCTTCGTGGTCGCGCGCGATCCTGGTTCCACTCTCCATTGCTTATGCAAAAAAGCCCTTCAAGAAGATTCCGGCCGAGAAGGCAATCGACGAGCTTTTCGTCGGGGGACGCGACAAGGCGAGTCTGAAGTTGCGCTGGAACCGGGACAAGATCGTTAGCTGGCGTAACTTCTTCCTGCTGCTTGACCGCATGGTGCACTGGGCGGAGCGGGTGCATATCCGCCCTCTGCGCGCGATGGCGCTGCGCAAGGCGGAGAAGTGGATGCTGGAGCGTTTCGAGATGTCCGACGGCCTGGGCGCGATTTATCCCGCGATGATGAACGCGATTATTGCGCTGCGCGTGCTGGGCTATTCGGAGGACGATCCACACTTCATCCGCGCCATGGACGAGTTCGAGAAGCTGGGTATCGATGAGCCGGAGGGCACGCCGGATTATCCAGAACCGACATTCCGCATGCAGCCCTGCGTCTCGCCGGTGTGGGATACGGCGCAGATTGTCTATGCGCTGGGCGAGGCCGGGGTTTCGCGCACCGACCCGCGGCTGCTGAAGGCCGCGGACTGGATGCTGGCGAAGGAAGTCCGCCACAAGGGCGACTGGGCGGTGAAAGTGCGCAATGCACAGCCGGGCGGCTGGTATTTCGAATACAACAACGAGTTCTATCCGGATACAGACGATTCCGCGCAGGTGCTGCTGGCGTTGAACAAGGTCGATAACCCGCGCGAGCGCTACCAGTACGAGGTGTCGCGGCGGGCGATTGACTGGATCTTCGCCATGCAGTGCAAGAACGGCGGCTGGGCGAGCTTCGACAAAGACAACACGAAGATGATCTTCCAGCACATCCCCTTTGCCGATCACAACGCGATGCTCGACCCGCCGACAGTGGACATCACGGGGCGCATCCTGGAGATGCTGGCGACCTACGGGTATACGCGGAGAGATAAGCGCATCGAGCGGGCGATCCAGTTCATCCTGAAGGAACAGGAGCCGGATGGGAGCTGGTTCGGGCGCTGGGGGGTGAACTACATCTACGGGACGTTCCTCGTGCTTCGCGGCTTGGAAGCGATCGGGTTGTGGAACCATGAGCCCGAGATTCAGCAGGCGGCGGAGTGGATCCGCTCGGTGCAGAACGCGGACGGAGGCTGGGGCGAGAGCTGCCACAGCTATGACGATCCGACTACTCGCGGGGTGGGTGTGAGCACGCCATCGCAGACGGCGTGGGCGATCCTGGGCCTTTTGGCGGCAGGCGATACGCGCAGCGACTCGGTTGCCAAGGGCGTGCGCTGGCTGCTGGAGCGGCAACGCGCGCGATGGGTCCTGGGACGAGAGCATGGGTGAGGGAAAGACGCGTGAGGCGATCATTACCGGCACGGGTTTTCCGCGCGTGTTCTATCTGGCGTACCACACCTACCGCGATGTTTTTCCCTTGCTGGCCCTGACGAATTACCGGCGGGCCATGAGCGCGCCGGCAGACTGAAGCCGAGCAATCAACACGCTACGGCGTGAACGGAGAATTGTACTTATGGCAGTGCCCATTTCACAGATGTGGACGGTAGCCACTTACGTGCTCAGCCAGCGCCTGAAGGGGCGGGAGCGCTATCCGCTGGTCCTCATGCTGGAGCCGCTCTTCCGCTGCAATCTGGCCTGCGCCGGCTGCGGCAAGATTCAATATCCCGCGCACATCCTGAAGCAGGAGCTGACTCCGGATGAGTGTTTCCGTGCGGTCGAGGAATGCGGGGCGCCAATGGTCTCGATTCCCGGCGGCGAGCCTTTGATGCACCCGCGGATCGTGGAGATCGTCGAGGGCCTGATAGCACGCAAGAAATACATCTACCTGTGCACCAATGCGCTGCTGCTGAAAGAAAAGATCGGGCTGTTCAAGCCGAGCAAATACCTCACGTTTTCTGTGCATCTCGATGGCCAGCGCGAGCACCATGATTTCTCGGTCTGTCGCGAAGGCGGCTACGACCAGGCGGTTGCCGGCATCCGCGAGGCGGTGGCGCGTGGCTTCCGGGTGACGACCAATACGACGCTCTTTGATGGCGCAGACCCGAACAGCGTACGCGCGTTCTTCGATGAGGTGATGTCGTTTGGCGTCGAAGGCATTGTGCTGAGCCCGGGCTACACGTACGACAAGGCTCCGGACCAGAAGCACTTCCTGGGACGCGCCCGCTCGCGGCGTCTGTTCCGCGCTATTCTGTCGAACCGAAGAGAGGAGTGGAAGTTCAATATGTCGCCACTCTTTCTCGAGTTCCTGATGGGCAAGCGCGACTATCAGTGCACGCCCTGGGGCTCGCCCGCATTCAATATCTTCGGCTGGCAGAAGCCTTGCTATCTGCTGCAGGACGGCTATGCCGATACCTACCAGGAACTACTCGACACCACGGACTGGAGCCACTACGGCACGGAGAGCGGCAATCCGAAGTGCGCGAACTGCATGGTGAGCTGCGGGTATGAGCCGACCACTGTACATCACGGATTTACCTCGCTGTCCGGTTTCCTGGGCATGGTAAAGGCCACGCTGTCTTCCAGGCTATAAGGATCGTGGCGCGCTGGACCTGTTGAACCAGCCGACTCGGGCATGGCCGCGGACCGCTGGTACAGATCGCTTCTCCCTCAAGCAAGGAGCTGGAGGAATCGCGCGTATGAGTGAACAGGCGCTGACAACTTCCGCAGCGACCGATACTCAGGAGGTCGCTGCCGGCTTCGAGCATGAGCAGCTCGAGGGCTGGATTCCGGCGCTTGCGAACGAGGACGATGTGCGTCTTGCGCTCGAAAAGGCGTTTGACTATCGCGGCGATATCCAACTGACGCTGAAAGACGGGCGCGTGGTTGAGGGTTATATCTTCGACCGCAGGACCGCGGACACGCTCGCGGCCTCGACGGTGCGGATCATCCCGGCCAAGGAGCGCACGAAGATCGCCATCCCGTACAGCGAGATTGCCGGCCTTGCCTTTACCGGACGCGACACAGCGGCAGGCAAGAGCTTTGAAGCATGGATGAAGAAGTACTCGGAGAAAAAGGCGGCAGGGGAGAAGGGAATCGGGATCGAGGCCGAGAAGCTCGATTGATTCCCGCCAGTCCGCCGCGGTTCCACTCCAACGGTCGCTTCAACGCTGGCCTGATCACGCATGAACGTTTTCCTGACAGGGGCAACCGGATTTGTGGGCAGCCATGTGGCGCGTGCCTTTACCGCGCAGGGGGCGCGCCTGTATGTTCTCGTCCGCCCGACCAGCCGCCTCGAAAACCTGGAAGGGCTCGCTGCCGAAACCGTAACCGGTGATCTCCGGAAACCGGAGAGCTTCCGCTCCGCGCTGCAGAACTGCGAATTGCTCGTTCATGTGGCGGCCGACTACCGCCTGTGGGTGCGCGACCCGCAGTCCATGTACGCGGCGAACGTCGACGGCACGCGCAACCTGCTGGCGCTGGCCCGCGAGCTTGGGGTGGCGAAGGTCGTCTATACGTCGAGCGTGGCAACCATGGGCTTCAAGGAAGACGGAACGATTGTCGATGAGAACACGCCAGTCTCACTGGACGATATGATCGGGCACTACAAGCGGTCGAAGTTTCTTGCGGAGCAGGAGGCGATTGCCGCCGCACGCGATGGGCAACACGTCATCATCCTGAACCCGACTACGCCGGTTGGCGCAAATGACATCAAGCCCACGCCGACGGGGCAGATCATCGTTGATTTCCTCAACCGCAGATTTCCTGCGTACGTCGACACCGGGCTGAACCTGGTGGACGTCGGCGAAGTGGCGCGCATGCACGTCGTCGCTTCGGAACGGGGAGTTCCGGGCGAGCGCTACATCCTGGGTGGAGAGAATCTTTCACTCAAGCAGATACTGGACAAGATGTCCGCCATTACCGGCATACCTTCGCCGACCTTGCAGGTGCCGCACGCGCTGGCGATGGCGTTTGCGTTTTTCGATGAGACGGTCACGGGAAGGCTGCGCGGCAAGGAGCCACGCGCGACGGTAGAGGCGGTGCGCATGGGGAAGAAAAAGATGTTTGCATCGTCGGCGAGGGCGGAGCGGGAGCTTGGCTTCCGGATCGTGCCGGTCTACACGGCGCTTGAGAGCGGCCATCGACTGGTTTCGCGCGCATGGATACGCGCCGGCACAATGAGCTATCGAATCGGCATCATCGCGGCGCTGCCCGGGGAGTTGAAGCCCCTGGTGCGCGGGTGGTCGCGGCAGCCGGATGGCGCGTATCTCTCGCAGCGCGGAGATGTGGCCGTTATCGCTGTCGCGCGGGGAATGGGGGCTGTTCGCGCAGAGCAGGCAGTCGCGATCGCCGAGACCTATGGCTCGCTGGACGCGATGGTGTCGGTAGGCTGGGCAGGAGGAGCTTCGTGCGGCGTGCAGCCGGGGACGGCGTACGAGGTGGGCGAGGTGATCGATACGGAAAGCGGCGAGCGATATGCCACAGTGGCGGTGACTAGTCCGATCAAACTGGCGACGCTGGATCACGTTGCCGGACGGGAAGAGAAGCGTAGAATCGCAGAGACCTATGGGGCCTCGCTGGTGGATATGGAAGCGGCGGCGGTGGCGAGGCTGGCTCGCAGCCAGGGCGTCCCGTTCTTCTGCTGGAAGGCAGTGACCGATATCGCCACCGAAGAAATGCCGGATTTTAATTTATTTCTCGACAGCGAGAAACAGTTGCGCATTCCCCGGCTTGCCGCATACGCTTTGACGCATCCGCGATATGCGGCGGCGCTGCTGCGGATGGGCAAGAACGGCAAGAACGGCGCGGATGCAATGGGCCATGCGCTTCACCGCTGGATCGACAAGGGCAGATATGCAGACAGCAACGGTTGAGAAAGAAGTGGTTAGGACAGAGCGTATTCCGGAGACAATGCAGGCCGCCGTCTATCGCGCAGTGAACGATGTGCGGGTGGAGACGGTGCCGGTCCCGCGCATCGGTCCCGGTGAAGTGCTTCTGCGCGTGGCGACATGCGGCGTCTGCGGTACCGACCTTAAGAAGATTCGTACCGGATCTCATTCCGCTCCGCGCATCTTCGGTCATGAGATTGCCGGCGTGATTGCGGCCAAAGGGGAGGGCGTCAGCGACTTTGAAGTAGGCGATCACGCCATGGCCTTCCACCACGTGCCGTGCGGTGATTGCTACTACTGTCGCAAGAGCACTTTCGCTCAGTGTCCCTCGTACAAGAACGTCGGGTGCACGGCGGGCTTTGAGCCCTCCGGTGGTGGATTTGCTGAATATGTGCGGGTGATGGACTGGATTGTGCGTCGCGGTCTGGTGAAGCTACCGAAGCATCTCCCATTCGAGCAGGCAGCTTTTATTGAGCCGCTGAACACCACGTACAAGGGTGTGCGGGCGCTTCGTCTGGAGCCGGACGAGACAGTGCTGGTGATCGGGCAGGGGCCGATTGGCATCCTGCTGGCAACGCTTGCCAGGCGTACGGGAGCTAAGGTTGTCACTTCGGATTTGTACCCACAACGGCACGCTGTAGCGCACACGTACGGGCTGGAGCACCCGATTGATGCGAGCAAGGAAAACGTGGTGGCGCGCGTCCGCGAGGAGAGCGGCGGCCGCGGCGCAGACGCGGTTCTGCTGGCTGTGGGCGGCAACGCGCTGATTCGTACGGCCATCGATGCGGCGCGCCCCGGAGGACGCATCATGCTGTTTGCGCAGACGCAGCACGGAGACGCGAGCTTCGATCCGGCTGTGATCTGCATGGATGAGAAGACACTGATGGGTTCGTACAGTTCGTCTGCTGAGATCCAGGACGAAGGCGTGCGCATCGTGCTGGAAGGCTACACACAAGGCTATGATCTGACGCGGCTCATTTCGCACCGCTTTCCTCTTTCGCGGGCGGCGGAGGCAATTGCTTTTGCTTCCGAGCCGCATCCCGATTCGATGAAGATCATGATCGAGCCCGGAAACTAAAACGTTTTTCTGTATTACTGTGACTCGCGGAGATCCACCCGGTTTGGCTTTGCTTCAAAAAGCCGCCAGAGCAGTGGTTGGGCCGTCTACACCGATACCGAAAATGCGTTTAGGGCCGGTTTAATCTGAGAAAATAGAGCTAATGGCGACCTGTATGCAGGCAGCCGTACTTTACGGCAAGGAAGATGTTCGGATCGAAGACGTGGAGCGCCCTCTGCCCGCAGAGGGCGAGATCGTTGTGCGTATCCGGGCAGCCCTGACCTGCGGAACGGACCTGAAGACCTATCGCCGGGGCTATCACGCGAAGATGCTGCATATGCCGGCCCTCTTCGGACATGAACTGGCGGGCGTAGTGGCGGCCGTCGGCGAAGACGTGAGCGCATTTCGCCCAGGGATGCGTGTTGTCGCGCTGAATTCCGCGCCCTGCGACCGTTGCTACTGGTGTCGCCACGGGCAGCAGAACCTGTGCGAAGATCTACTGTTCAATAACGGCGCTTATGCCGAGTGGATTCGAGTGCCGGCGCGGATCGTCGAAAAAAATACGCTGGAGATCCCGGCGCATGTGACAGACGAGCACGCGGCGTTGACCGAGCCCTTGGCGTGCGTTCTTCGCGGGCTTGAGGAGAGCCGGGCGCAGCGCGGTGACACAATGGCTGTCATCGGCGCAGGTCCGATCGGTTTGATGATGATTCATGCGGCCGCACTGGCCGGTGTGAATGTCATTGCTGTCGTAAAGCACGATCAGCAGGTATTGGCGGCGGAGCGGCTGGGCGCCCAGCATGTCGTGCAGACGACGAAGACCAGAGATTGCATTGCCGCAGTCCGCGCTCTGACTCCTGAACGTCGTGGGGTCGATATTGCGATTGAGGCAGTTGCTCTGCCGTTGACATGGCAGTGGGCCGTTGACATGGTGCGGCGGGGCGGCCTGGCGAACTTTTTTGGGGGGCCCGCCAAGGGAACGCGCGTCGATCTGGACACCAATCACCTGCATTACAACGATATCGAGCTGAAGGCGAGTTTCCACCACACTCCGGCGGTTGTTCGCAGAGCGCTCGCGCTCATTGCCAATCCGGCTTTCGATGCGGATGCGTTTATCACCGGCCATGCGCCCCTGCGGGATCTGGCTTCGGTTTTCCAAGGCATGATGCGCCGTACCAATGAAATCAAGACGGTGATCCTGCCATGATGGCGACGCAGAGCACGGCAGCCGATACGAATGCGCTTGCTGAGCAGGGATGGGCATCTCTGCCGGCCTCGTATCGTATGCCGGAGCGTACACCCACACTGGCAGAGGCGCAGCAATACTGCAGGGAGCTGGCTGAGTCGCATTACGAAAATTTCCACGTCGCTTCCTGGTTTCTGCCAAAACGTTTCCGTCCGCACTTCCACAGCATCTATGCCTACTGCCGCATCTCGGACGATCTGGGTGATGAGGTGGGAAGCCACGCCCAGGCGTTGGCGCTGCTGGATGTCTGGCAGGAGCAACTCGACGCCTGCTATCGCGGGGAAGCAAAGCATCCGGTCTTCGTCGCGCTGCGCGAGACGATCCGTAGCTGCGATATCCCAAAGGAACCTTTCGCGGACCTGCTGACTGCTTTCCGTCAGGATCAGACGGTTACGCGCTACGCATCGATGGCAGATGTTTTGCAATATTGCCAGTACTCGGCCAATCCCGTCGGGCGGCTGGTGCTGTATGCGTGCGGCTACCGCGACGCGGAACGGTTTGCACTGTCCGATGAGACGTGTTCTGCTCTGCAGCTCGCGAATTTCTGGCAGGACGTTCGCGAGGATTTCGCGCGCGGGCGTATCTACCTTCCGCTGGACGCGATGCGGATGGCGGGTGTGGACGAGACGACGATCGCGAACGGGCGCGCCACGCCGGCGTTTCGCACGCTGCTGCAAGAACAAGTTGCCTACGCGCGAGCGATGTTTGCACGCGGTGCGAAGCTTATCGGGATGGTGGATCGAGAGCTCGCGGTCGACCTTGATTTGTTCACGCGCGGCGGTCTGGAGATTCTGCGCGCGATCGAGGTGCGGAAGTATGACGTGCTCTCGGGCAGGCCGACCATTTCCAAGCCGCGCAAGGCGATGCTGCTGTGGCATGCGCTGGCTGGCCGCTTCGTGCCCGGAATGCGGCCGGTGGGTACGGCGGCTTGACCCAGCCGCACACGATAGAAGAGGCCTACGCGGAGTGCAGGACAATCGCTCGCCGCGAGGCAAAGAACTTCTACTACGCTTTCGTGGCGCTGCCTGCACAGAAGCGCGATGCTATGTGCGCGATCTACGCCTTCATGCGGCATGCCGACGACATCTCGGACGATGAGTCGAAGGACCGCGCGACACGGCGCGACGAACTGGCGCGATGGACGGCGGCATGGCGGGACGCCACAGACACCACTGATCCCGTGTTTATTGCGGTCCGTGACACACAGGAGCGTTTCGATATCCCGAACGAGCTGCTGGAGCAATTGATTCAAGGCACGGCCATGGATATTCAGGCAGACGGTGTGGATCGCGAAGCAACCGATGGACTCAGCACTTTCAGGACATTCGCCGATCTGTATCAGTACTGCTACTACGTCGCGTCCGTCGTGGGACTGGTGTGCATACGGATATTCGGTTACAGCAGCCCGGCTGCCGAGAGACTTGCTGAAGAGACAGGCGTCGCGTTCCAGTTGACGAATATTCTGCGCGATGTGCACGAGGATGCGGAGCGCGGACGAGTGTACATTCCGTTGGAGGATCTGAAAGGCGCAGGCACCAGCGCCACAGACCTGGCTCGAGTGAAAAGCGGCAGAGATCTTACAGCACCACAGCGGCTCGCGCTGACTGGTGTTGCGCGCCGCGCGCGCGCCTACTATCAATCGGCTGACCGCCTACTGCCATTGATCTCCCGCAGATAGCCGCCCTGCACTGCGCGTACTGGTGAAGATATATTCGCGCCTGCTGTCGAAGATCGAAGCGCGGCAGTTCGATGTCTTTACGACACGCGTGCAGGTGCCGACCTGGCAGAAGGTGCTGATTCTCTCCGGCGGCATGACGCGGATGCTAACATTGCGCGTCCGCGGCGGGATGCGATGATGCGCACGCGGGAACCATATCGCGTCGCGGTGGTTGGTGGCGGTGTTGCCGGACTGGCTGCGGCGTGCGCATTGGCGCAGGATGGCTACGCCGTGGAGCTGTTCGAACGGCGACCCTACGTGGGCGGGCGCGCGTCCTCATATCTTCATCCCGGCGTCGACGAAGTGGTTGACAACTGTCAGCACATTGTTCTTGGCTGCTGCACGAACGTGCTGGACCTGCTTCGCCGTGCGGGTGCAGAAGACGTGATGCGCTGGTCTGATGGCATCACGTTTCTGGAGCCAGGTGGCCGGCAGACAAAATTAAAGCCGGCACGGTTCCCCGCGCCGCTCCACAGCACGCCGTCTTTTCTCTGGGCCAAGGCCCTGGGCTGGCGCGACAAGCTGGCCATCGCGCGCGCCATCGCGGTATTTCTTCGGGGCAGCCGCCCGGAAGAGGACCAGCATAATTTTGCAGAATGGCTCCAGGGCACCGGGCAGACAAAACGTGCCGTAGAGCACTTCTGGAAGCCCGTCTTGTTCAGCGCGCTCAATGAAGACCCGGATCGAATCTCCGTGCGCTATGCAGCCAAGGTATTTCGCGAGGCATTCCTGTTTTCGGCGGAGGCGGGGCGTATGGGAGTTCCGCGCGTGCCGCTCAGCGAGATGTACGGGCAGGTTGCTGCGGCCGTCGAGCAAGCGGGCGGCAAGGTCCATCTGCGCAGCACAGTCGAGGGACTGTGTCATGACGAGGGAAGCGCGCGCTGGCGGCTTCGCGTTGCCGATCACGTCGAGGTCTTTGACGCGGTCGGTGCTGGCGTTGTCCTTTGAAGGGCTGCAGAAGCTGCTGCCTGCTTTGCCGGACGAGGCGCCCACGCGCCCGGCTTGAAAACCTGCTGGCAAAATTTGATCATTCGCCGCTGACGGGCATCCATCTCTGGTTCGATCGCGAGATCACCCAGCTCGAACATGCGGTGCTGCTCGACACCACCATGCAGTGGCTCTACAACACCTCGCGTATCCAGCCGGAACGGCAGTCCATGCGGGCCGGCCATCTTATCGAGCTGGTTGTCAGCGCGTCGAAGTCGCTGGTTCCCATGGACCGGCAGGCGATCATTGATCTGGCGCTTCGCGAACTGGCGCTCTTTTTCCCGGCGATGCAACAGGCACGCCTGTTGAAAGCTGCAGTCGTGAAAGAGGTACGTGCAACATATTCAATTGTGCCCGGGCTGGACGCCGTTCGTCCTGAAGCGGAGAGCGGCTGGCGGGGCCTGATGCTCGCAGGTGACTGGACCGCCACAGGATGGCCGTCCACGATGGAGAGCGCCGCGCGCAGCGGTTACCTGGCGGCCGAGGCGGTCAGCCGCGAGGCTGGTAATCCGAAACAGTATCGTGTCCCGGACTTGCCCAGGCGTGGGCTCATGCGCCTCTTGCCGTAGGATCGATGTGTCTCGGGCTGCATGTCCGGACGCAGACGGGCTGTTTGCCATGCAAGGTAGATTACTCAGATCGGAGCCGAAGGAGCGTTCATGGACTTTCAGCCAATCGAAGATTACGGCGTCATTGGCAACATGCGATCGATTGCCCTGGTGGGAACGCACGGCTCGATTGACTTCTTCTGCTTCCCGCGATTCGACTCGCCTTCGGTTTTTGCCGCTCTGCTGGACCCGCAGAAAGGCGGCTTTTTTTGCATACAGCCGGAGCTGGATGGAGAGAGCAGCAAGCAGCTCTATCTGCCGGAAACGAACGTCCTGGTGACGCGGTTTCTCTCGGAACAGGGCATCGCCGAGATTACAGACTGCATGCCGATCCTTAACGGCGGATGTGCCCAACCAGCTTATCCGTCTGGTCCAGGTAATTCAGGGCAAGATCACCTTCAAGATCGAGTGCAGGCCAGCCTTCGATTATGCGCGGCGCAAGCATACTGTCGAGCGTCGCGGCGATGTGGTCACCTTCCGGCCCGAGGGCGCGGACATCCAGCCAATGGTGTTGAAGGCGTCGATTCCGCTCCATGTGAAAGCCGGCGGCGTCATTTCGACATTCACAATGAAAGAAGGGGAAAAGCTCTTTTTTCTCTTCAGCGAAGAATGCGGCGAGACGGAGAGACCTCTGGATGAGCAATTGCTGCAGTCACGGCTGGACGAGACGGTGGAGTTCTGGCGCCGGTGGTCGGGGAAATCGCGTTATCACGGCCGCTGGCGTGAGACCGTGAGCCGCTCCGCGCTGACGCTCAAGCTGATGCAGGACGATGAGTACGGGTCGATCGTAGCTGCGCCCACTTTTGGCCTTCCAGAACATCCCGGCGGAGAGCGCAACTGGGACTACCGATACACGTGGCTGCGGGATGCTTCTTTCACACTGTATGCCATGATGCGGCTGGGATATGTGGATGAGGCACAGCGGTTCCAGAAATGGCTGGACTCTCTGATGGATTATGACTCCGAGCAGGGACCGTTGCAGGTTCTATACGGCATTGATGGACGCCGTGAGATTCCGGAATCGACGCTGGATCTACGCGGCTACATGGACTCGAGACCGGTACGTATCGGCAACGCTGCCTACACACAACTGCAATTGGACATCTATGGCGAGATGATGGATGCCACCTACCTTGCCAACAAATATGGAGAGGCAATCAGCCATGAGGGCTGGCTTTCCCTGAAGCGCATGCTCCAGTGGCTGGCGAAAAACTGGCAGCGTCCGGACGATGGCATCTGGGAAGTGCGCGGCGGCCGGCAACACTTCCTGCATTCGCGGCTGATGTGCTGGGTGGCATTCGATCGCGCGATCCGGCTGGCGGACAAGCGTTCGCTCGCCGGCCCGCTTGATTGGATGGTTGCGGCTCGGGACGCTATTGCCGACGATATTCACAACAACTTCTGGAGCGAAGAGCGCAAAGCCTTTATTCAGCGACAAGGATCGACCGACCTGGATGCGTCGGCGCTGTTGATGCCGCTGATGCGGTTCATCAGCCCCACCGATCCTCGCTGGCTTTCCACTTTGCAGGCGATTGAAGACGAATTGACCGTGGACACGCTGGTTTATCGCTACAAAACAGAGAGCGGCGTGGATGGGCTTGCAGGAAGGCGAAGGCGCGTTTACCGCATGCTCCTTCTGGTTTATCGAGTGCCTCGCGCGCTCCGGGAAGCTGGATAAGGCGCGGCTCCTGTTTGAAAAGATGCTGGGCTATGCCAACCACGTCGGGTCTTTACTCGGAGGAACTGGGGCGGAGCGGACAGCATCTGGGCAATTATCCGCAGGCGTTGACGCATCTGGCACTGATCAGTGCAGCCACTTATCTGGATCGTGCGCTCTCCGGCGATCTGCCGACCTGGCGCTGACGCCGAGTGCGCTAAGGGATTGGCAGTACCTGAGCGATTGAGGTACCGAGCAACGGCCGCAAGGGTCGCAGGCAATCGCGGCAAAGAAGAGTACCCACGGAATATGGCGGTTCTCCACACGATTGAAAGAGCATGGCGTGGACCACGGTCAGCGCGAAAGCGGCGTACGTCCACTGCTGCAGCTTCTTCCAGCGCGGCGTGCCGAGCGCGCGCAATGACCGATCATTTGAAAGGGCGAGCAGCATTGCGAAGAGCAAGGCGGAGCCAGGAGCCCGGTGTAGTTCGCTGCGCCGAAGGTTGTAGCTTGCAATCGCAGAGGATGCAGCGAGCGAAAGAAATACATCCAAGTGCGTCCGCGCAGGTGCACGGTGAGCCCGATCCCCGTATGGACCAGCGCGAGAACTGCCG
The DNA here is from genome assembly GCA_963758545.1 of uncultured Acidobacteriaceae bacterium. Taxonomy (GTDB): domain Bacteria; phylum Acidobacteriota; class Terriglobia; order Terriglobales; family Acidobacteriaceae; genus KBS-83. The sequence goes on from CAVWVY010000007.1 coordinate 154,176, forward strand.
GTAAGGATGCCAATGTCGCGCCGCAGGTCATAGCTTACCGGCAATGTGCGGCGGCGGAGCACATTCCAAGGACCGAGCATGAGCGTGGCAGCGAGAAAACACAGAGCGGCGTATGCGGTGGCCATGCTCAGCCGATGGTGAACATCCGGCGGTGGTGTGAGCCAATAGGCGACCGCAGTCAAAAGTACGGCAAGCGCGCATAGCAAGGAGCAGCCGTGAGCCGCGGCGAATCCAGTACCGATGAGTAGTAATTCGACTCAATGCTTCAGCAGGGCCACGCCACAGCAGACGAAGATGGCTGCCACCCAGCGACGACGGTCGACGCGTTCCTTGAGGAAGACGCGCGCCGCAATGGCATTGGTCACAAAGGTAAGCGAACCGGCGGCGGGCGCGACCAGGCTTACATCCGCGTGGCTCAAGGTGAAGAGGAGAGAAAAGAAGCTGACTGCCATTGCGGCGAAGCCGCTCGAGGAAACGCAGATTGCGCAGGACGGTGAGTATTGCGCGTAGAAGTCCACCGCGCGCAATGATGACATCAAAATCGCCGATCTGCCGGAATGCGGAGGCGATGAGGATGTCACCCGCCGTGGCGGTGGCGACGTTCACGGCCAGCATGGCGGCAAGCTCGAGGCCAGTGACGCCGGGGGTCATTGCTTCGCTCCATGCTGGGCAATGGTTATCGGTACGGTTGCCGTGGAATCTCCGCGGATCCGCGGGCTTGACCGGATGCTCCGTGTAAGCGGGGCCGCGTGTGACAAATCCAACACCGGCAACGATGCAGAAGATGCCAAGCCAGCGCGCGGGTGTGATCTGCTCGTGCAGCCAGAACCGGGAGAGCAGCGCGACGACGACGTAGGCGAAGGAGGTGGCGGGAAGCACGAAGGTGACATCGGCCCAGGAAAGCGCAGTCAGATAAGAGGCGAAGAATCCGAGGAGGAGAACGATGCCGGCGAGCACCCACGGCAGCTTCAGCGCGACGATCAGCGTGCTCAGATGGTGCAGGGAAACCGGGCCCAACTGCTTCATTCCGACGTCGAGGAAGGTATCACCCAGCGCCGAAGTGAGCGTGACGATGGCGAGGATGAGGTATCGGCGTGGGGTCATCGAGTGTCCTGTGAGCAACAGAGGCGGCCCGCAGGCCGCCTCGTTAGAGATGCAGGAGGATGCCGATCAGACTCCGGCATTCACGACCGGAGCGGTCTTTGTCGCCTGTTGTTGCTTGGTGTCCTTCACGATTTTGTTACGCTGCGCGCGCAGCTTCATGAAGCTTTTGGCTTCCTGATAGAGACGCGGCACGTCGCGGTTCACGATGGCTTTCCAGACGACGCGGGCTGCAGCCTTGGGGCGGAAGTAGTACTCGTCGTAGAAGCGGTGGACCATCTCCAGCACATACTCGGCCGGCAGGCCGGGATACTCGATGTGGGCCATCTGGTGTCCACCGGAGTCCGACATGTTGTGGTTGGTGATGAAGCCGTTCTTCTCCGCGAAGTCGTAGAACTCGGTGCCCGGATACGCGTGGGCGATGGAGACCTGGATGGTCTCGCAGTCCAGCGTCTTGGCGAAGTTGATGGTATTGCGGATCGATTCCTTAGTCTCACCCGGCAGGCCGAGGATGAAGTCGGCGTGGACGGTGAGGCCAAGGTCGTGGCAGTCCTTGGTGAAGGCACGCGCGCGTTCGACGGTGGCGCCCTTCTTGATGTTCTTCAGGATCTGCGGATCGCCGGACTCGTAGCCCACGATCAGCAGGCGGCATCCGGCATCCTTCATCGCCTTCAGCGTTTCGCGATCGGTGGTGACGCGCGAGGTGCAGGACCAGGTGATGCCGAGCGGCTTGAGTTTTTCGCAGAGTTCAACGGTGCGCGCCTTCTGGATGTTGAAGGTGTCGTCATCAAAGAAGAATTCCTTCACATGCGGGAAGTTCTCCTTTGCCCACTTCATCTCCGCGGCCACATCGTCGGTGGAGCGTTTGCGCCAGGCATGTCCGCTGAGCGTCTGCGGCCATAGGCAAAAGGTGCATTGCGCTGGGCATCCGCGCGTGGAGTAGAGCGCGATATAGGGGTGTAAAAGGAAGGGAACGTTGTAGCGCGTCACGTCCATATCGCGCTTGTAAATCTTGGTGGCCCAAGGCATCGCATCCAGATCTTCGAGCTGCGGACGATCGGGGTTGTGCGCGATGGTGCCGTCGGCATTGCGGTAGCTGATGCCGAGAATTTCCGACAGTGGCTTGCCGTTTGCGTATTCCACCACCGACATATCGAATTCGCGGCGGCAGATGAAGTCGATCGCGCTGCATTCGTTCAGGGCCCGGTCGGGAGAAGTGGTGACGGGCGGCCCGACGAAGGCGATCTTGATCGATGGGTTGGCGCGCTTGATGGTTTGGGCCAGCGCATGGTCACCCGGCCCAGCCGACTGTGCTAGTGAAGAGCACCAGGAACTCGTAGCCCTTCGCGATCTCGATCGTCTCTTCCGCAGAGACGTGATGCGGCGGGGCATCCAGGAGGCGCGAGCCTTCCAGCATACCGGCGGGATAGGCGAGCCAGACGGGGTACCAGTAGGACTCGATTTCGCGCGTCGCGGGCCAGCGGCTACTTGCGCCGCCGTCAAAGTTTTCAAACGAAGGCGGGTTCAGAAAAAGTGTCTTCAGAGGCATATTGTCTGTCCTTTAGTGTACCAGTCGTAACGAGGTAAAAGGGCCAAAAGATGCACCGAAAGAGGTGCAGGCCTCGCTCGTGCAAACACGTATAAATCGCTATGGATGAGGCGCCTGCATGGCCCATTCCTCGACCGTGCCCAGCGAGCGCTGCAGTTGGATTTCCGCCTGCATGAGCTGGAAGTCGGCATCGAGCTTATCGATGAAACGGCGGCGCTCTTCGATGCGGGCCTTTTCTTCGTCGCGAGGGGTTAACGGGGACGCGTTTGGGCTTGCCGGCCCGTTCTGCAACTGCGTTACCACGGCGTCCACGTTTTCCTGCGCATAATCGCTCTGCAGGCGGGCGATCTTCTGCTGAACTCGCAGTTCGGCAAGGCCGCCGGACAGTTCGCGGGTCTTTTCCGCCAACTGAAGACGAAAGAGGTCCGCCTGTTCGCGGGCATGAACGGCATCTGCTGCAGAACCGCGAGCCTGATCGCGAGCCTGCGCGTCAAAGATGGGTAGCGTTAAGTTGATGCCAACATCGAAGTTATTGTGTTGAAACCTAAGATAATACTCGGCGTAATTGTTGAACTTGGCGTAGCGGCTGTATTGCACGCCGAACGAGGCTTGCGGACGCCAGACTTTCCTGCTGTCGCTAACGGCGAGGTACTGTTTCGACTCCGCATCTGCCTGGGAAGCGGCAATTGCCGCGCTGTGGGCTCCCAGGGTTGCGTTCAGCGTTTCCGGGCTGGGGGCGGCAGGGCCAGCGGGAATCGAGGGAGACTCCGGCGTCACGGAGTCTTCGGTCAGTCCGGTAAGGTTGGCCAGGCGCAGCCGCAGGAGGCTGATGTGATCCTGGATATGCAGCCGGCGCAATTCAAGCTGCGCGTTAGTCAACTCTGCTTGAGTGACATCCATGGCGCTGGATAGTCCTGCGGCATTGCGCTGGCGCTCGATCTCCACAAGCCGCTCGCCAAAGCTGTGCTGCTGATCCATGGCTTCGAGTTCCCGGCGGTCGGTATCCAGCTCGATATAGGCGAGTGCGGCATCCGCCACCACTTTCTCCCGGGTATCCCGCATCGAGGCCTGCGCGGCGGTGAGCGATGCGCGCGCGGAACGGATCATGGATGGCTGCGAAAAAGAGAGCACCAGGGAACTGGCGGTGGCGTTGACGATAGTGGGTTGGCCGACAGGGAATCCGTAGGAATAGCCCACGCTTGAGCCAATCGCCATGGTGGGCACATATGCATCTTTGGTCTGGCGCAGACCGGCGGCGGCGCGCTCAACATCGGCGGCAGCCATCTTCACTTCATGAGAATTGCGCAGCGCCAAGTCGACCGCTGTGTAGAAAGAGATCTGCGCTTTCGCCGGTTGTGCCGCGGTGATCGCCAGGGTTGCGATGGCGAAAAGCACGGGGGTAGCAACTCGCGAACAAGGAGGCACGTGTGGCAAAGGCAATGTCCTGTACGTCAGCGTCCGGTATTGGTAGCAACCTGCTTGGTTGGATGATAGATGCTGGCGATGGAGGCCGCTGCCTGAATCTCCCGCGCGGCACCCGCTGTGTCACCTTGTTTACTCAAAAGGCTGGCAAGAAGTAAGTGTACGCGGAAGGCCGGCTCATCCTCCGATTTGTCCGGAGATGCCAGGTATTCGCGCAGCAGGCGAATCGCGGCCTGCGGATCCTGAGCCGGATCGAGTCAGCAAATGCGCCGCATCGACCAGCGGCTCGCCGCGGGCATCCATCTGCCTCCAGGCCGGCGCGAATCGCCTCCTGCATACGGAGCAGATCGTTCTGCTTCTGATAGAAGGACGCCAGAACCATCCAGTAAGTGGCCGGACGGGGAGCTGCGGCGATCGCCTGCCGGAAGTGCTGCTCCGCGGCCGCGGTATCTTTATTGCTCGCCGCAATACGTCCGCGCAGTTCCTCGGCACGGGCACGATCCACGTTGTCGAGTTTGCCTGCGATCGCCTTCCGCCTTGTCTTTTCCGCCGCCTACGATGGCCGGCGCCTCCGTGTAGTAGTCTCCGAGGTCCGAGAGCGCTTCGGCATTACGGGGGTCGAGCGACACCGCCGTTTCAAATTCGGCCTTGACCCGCTTGGCCAGCCCATAGGCTTTTATGAAAGAGGCGCGGTCGGCCTTCTCGCCGAGCGCGCGCCCGTACCACAGATGGTTGTCACTGCTGCCGCTGTCGAGATAGACCGCCTTTTCGCATGCGGCAACCGCCGCGTCCCACCGTTCGATCTGGAGAGCAACCCGGCAGAGCAACTGTTGTGCTTCGGCATCTCCGCTGCCCGACTCTATGGCCGGCTGCAGAACCTCCATGGCATGGTCAGCACGGCCCTGTTGGAGGTCGCGAACCACGTCCGTCCGGTCCGCCGGACTGAGTGCCGAAAGGCTGAGCGGCAGCGAACAACAGAATAAGGAAAAGGGGAGTTAGGCGCATGAGTACTGAGTCCGTTCCAGGCAACCGAAGCGATGCCTAGCGGTCGATGTGCACTGGCACACCTTCCGCCAGAGGCTCGCCGTTGGTTGTGCTCAGCGCCACTGTGTCGTTCTCTGCCAGCCCACTGACGATCTGCACCTGAGTGAGGTTCAGTGCGCCTTTCGTGACCTGCTTGCGCCGCAGGGTATTCCCATGCAGAAGGTAGACATAATCCTTTCCCCCTTCGCTATGCAGCGCTTCGCGCGGAACCGTGAGGACATGATCAAGGCTCTGTACAGTGATCGTGACCTTCACGTTTGTGTTCGGCAGCAACGTTCCATCGGCATCATCGACGCTTAAGAGCACCTCGCCAACATTGCGAGTCGTATAAGTAATGATGGTCGAAGGCATGCTAAGGATTCGGCCGTGCCACAGCGCGATTCGGGAGGGCATCCCAGACAATGGACGCCGGCTGGCCTACATGCAGTGTGCCGACATCCGGTTCGTCAAAATAAGCGCGCACCTGCAGCTTGGTCAAATCCGCCATCTGCAACAGCAAGGCGCCGGGGCTGACGTATTCGGAGACGGAGACCGGCAGGGAATAGACAGTGCCCTTGAATGGCGCGCGGACGTTTGACTGTGCAACGACTGTATTGGCGGCAGAGTACGCCGCCTCGGCCTGCTCCAGGTCGGCTTTGGCATGGGCCATGTCGGCGGAGGAGTAGCGAGAGCTCTGCCTCTTCTGGAGTGTCGCAAGCGACGCGCTAGCGGCCTCCAGCCGCTGCTGCGCGGAGGCGACCTCGCCGGGTGCCGCAGCGCCCTGTGCGACCAGCTTCTTCAACGTGTCCACGTCGCGCTGTGCCTGTTCGCGGTCAAGCTGCGCCTTGGTGATCTCTCCGGCAAGCGAGGTGCGCTCTTCCTGCGTACCGCCTTGCTCCGCCGCCTGGTAGCTGGCCTGCGCGCCGCGTAAAGTGGCCAGCGCGCCGGCGCTGTGCGCAAGGGCATCGGCGTCATCCAGCGACAGCAGAAGCTTTCCTTTAGGCACCAGATCTCCGGCATGTACGTAAAGTTGTTTCACGGTGCCGGGAGCGGGAGCGTGTGCTTCAAAATTGTGCTGCGGCTCAACCTTGCCCATGGTGCTGCGGGTCGTAACCAGGTCCTGAATGGTTGCGTTCGCGACGCGAAGAGGCAATTCTTCACGTGTGAGCCTGCGCACCGCGAAGAAGACAATTACCAGCAGAATTGCGGCGAGCGACCACAATACGATCGGTTTCGCTCTGCCATTTGAGGTTTCGGCCATTCGTTCTAAACCGTCGGTAAGTATATAAGACGCGCTCGCCGCCTCTTTGGAGTCAGAAAGATGCAGGGAGTCTTCCTAGGTACAATACGAACATGACCACCACGCCGCGATATACCGACGAACACGCACGCGCGGGTCTCGCGACGCAATTTCCGGAGATTGAAACCTGGGAAAATCAGTTTCGCGGCTACGAAATCGTGATCGATAATCCGGAATTCACGTCGGTATGCCCGAAAACGGGCCTGCCCGATGCCGGCGTCCTTACGCTCCGCTACATGCCGCGCGAGCGCTGCCTGGAACTGAAGTCGTTCAAAGAATATCTGTTCTGCTATCGGAACCTCGGAATCTTTCAGGAGAATGTCGTCAACCAGGTTCTCGACGATGTAGTGAAGGCCTGTGATCCCGAATGGGCCGAAGTTAAGGGCGACTTCCGTCCCCGGGGCGGTCTTTCCACCGTGGTGACGGCGCGCTGGCCGCGGCCGGCGAATACCCGCTAGCGAATACTGCCAGGCCGAATCGATGCCGCCAGACGAGCACCCACGGTACAGTCGCGCAGCGTGGGCGCTTGGCCTGCTGACCGCGCTGAATCTCTTTAATTTCATTGATCGCTACGTTCTGCCGGGTGTGCAGCCGCTGGTGCAGCACGAATTCCATGCCAGCGACGAACGCATGGGGGCGCTTACCTACGCCTTCTTCATCACCTACATGCTGACGGCTCCGCTTACGGGATGGCTTGGCGATCGTGTGGCCCGGAAGCCGCTTGTCGTAGCAGGCGCGGTGCTGTGGAGCGTAGCCACGCTGCTCACGGCGACGGTTCATAGCTATGGGCAGCTCTATTTTCGTCACGCGATAGTCGGTATTGGCGAAGCGACCTTCAGCGTCTTTGCGCCTGCCATGATAGCGGATATGTACCCGGAGCGGGTACGAAACAAGGTGCTGAGCATCTTCTATCTCAGCATTCCGGTAGGCGCGGCGTTGGGATATTTGATTGGCGGACAACTCGGCCCCACATACGGTTGGCGAATGCCATTTCTTGTAAGCGCCGGGCCGGGGCTGGTCATCGCCGTCCTTATCCTGTTCTTCGTGCACGAGCCCGTGCGCGGCGCAGCCGACCTGCTGAAGCCCACGCCGTCACGCGCGACGATCCTGGGCGTATTTAGGAATCCATCGTATTGGACCGCAACGCTGGGAATGGCGATGCTGGTCTTTACCATGGGCGGCATCTCGGTCTGGCTGCCGACTTTTCTTTCGCGTGTGGACGGGTACTCGCTTTCGCGCGCGAATCAGATTCTTGGCGGCGTGACGGTGATCGACGGGATCCTTGGCACCATCGTGGGCGGGTGGATCGCGCAACGCTGGCTCAGGACGAATCACCGGGCACTCTATCTCGTCTCGGCGTGGAGCGCGGTGCTGACGTTCCCTGCGGCCCTGATGGTCTTCTTCGGGCCGCGTCTGCTGCTTGTGCCTTCGATTCTGCTGGCGGAGTTCTTCCTCTTCCTCAACACCGGTCCGCTGAATGCAGCGATCGTGAATTCCGTCTCTGCGGCGGTGCGTGCTTTCGCCATCGCGCTGAATCTTTTCCTGATCCATGCGCTGGGCGATGCGCCGTCGCCGCGGCTGATCGGGGCAGTCTCGGACAGGCACGGGCTGCGGCTCGGTCTTGCGCTCACGCTGATAACGCTTGTGCTCTCGGCGGTGATTTTGTTCTTCGGTGCGCGATTTGCCCCACCCCTCCCCAAGGAGGCGGAGGCGTGACCGCGTTGCGGACACTCGGCCTGACGGTGGGGTGGGGGGTAGCGCTGCTGTGGGCGGCACGGACAGTGGCGTGGGTGCGTGGGATGTCGCGGCTGCCGAATCTGCTGGCGATGCCGCTGGGGGTGCCTCGCGGACGGTTGAGCGTTGTGGTGCCGGCTCGGAATGAGGAGGAGTATGTGGGCGCCGGATTGAGGTCGCTGCTCCGCTCGCAGGGTGTGGATATGGAGGTGATCGCGATAGACGATCGCTCCGAGGACCGCACCGGCAAGATTATGGAGGGTCTGCAGGGGGAGCAGCGTGCTTCAGATGTGCGATACGTGGTGGATCATGTCCGCGAGCTGCCCGCCGGGATGGCTGGGCAAGCCGCATGCGATGGCGCGCGGCGCGGCGCTGGCGACGGGGGAGTGGCTGCTCTTTACCGACGCTGACGTAGTGTTTGCCGAAGATGCGTTGGCTCGGGCTTTCGCGTACATCGAGCGTGACGGCGGGGACCATCTGCTGGTGGTGCCGACGGTGGTGGCGCGGAGCGCCGGCGAATGGATGATGCTGCCCTTCCTGCATGTGCTCTCGATATGGGGGCCGAGGCTTTGGCGGGTTGCCGATGCGCGCTCGCGCGACGCAGTGGGTGTGGGTGCCTTCAACCTGATGCGGCGAACCGTATATGAGGACGTGGGCGGATGGGAGCGGCTGCGCATGGAGGTGCTCGAGGACGTTTCGATGGGCGTCGTCATCAAGCAGGCGGGCTTTCGCTCGCGCGTGGTAACCGGACGCGACCTGGTGCGCATCCGCTGGGCGCATGGCGCATGCGGCGTTGTCACGAACCTGAGCAAGAACGTCTTCTCCGCATTTCGCTTCCGCATTGGTCTGGTTGCGGCGGCAACAGCGGCGCTTACGGTGATGTGCCTGCTGCCGTTTGCCGGGATCGTCATGGGGTTGGTCTGGGATCGCGCGTGGTTGTGGCCGAGCTTGGTATCGCTTGCGGCCCTGGCAGCGCTCTACTGGCGGTATCGGCGCTTTGCCGATGCGGGAGGCGCGATCACCATGCTATGGCTGCCGGCGTTTCCGGTTGCGGCTCTCGTCTTCGTCTACGCCATAGTGCGATCGACGGTGCTGACGCTTGTGCGCGGAGGCGTGGAATGGCGCGGGACGTTCTACTCGCTACAGGAACTGCGCGAGCATATGGGGCCGCTGCGCTAGTGAGTTGCGCGGAAGACGCTGAAGTGGTGGTTGCCGCTGAGCGATGGATCGTGCACCGGAGCTTTTGCCTTGCTCGGCGGAGAAGCCGGCGAGCAGAGCGGGATTGGGATGGAACTTCTCCGAGCCGCCGTGCAAGTTGCTGTGACCTGGTCAGATACATCAGGCTGCGGTCGTTCACATTGTGAACGATGCCGCGAAGCTGGATGTCCTTGCCGCGCAGCGAAGTCAGGTCGCCAACGTCGCGTGTGTCCTGGGGCAGGCTGGCGATGGTGACAGCGGCAGTCTTGGTCTGTCGTCTCAGGGCTGCAGATATCGAGGAAGCGCGTGCCATCGCGCAACTGGGCGATGTCATAAACGTGCGCTGTGATGCAAATGTCTTTGCCGCTGTAGCGCGCAGCGTCCGAGGCTGGATGGCAGGTTGCGGCGTGAAGCTCCAAGGAAACAACCGCGATCGGGAGCAGAAGCATTGTGGCAAAGGTACGCACGCTGCGAGGCTATGCTGCTCCGAAAAAGCTGGCGATCCCACATTCGTGGTGCTTGCTGCACGGGCGTGCGCGCCTTTGGCTGATTCGCTCCGCTGTCGCTCAAATTGGGATTTCTAGCGGCTCATGCAAGCTGCAGATCCTTCACGCCGCAGGTCTCGCTGTTGCGAGACAGATAACGAATCAGTGAGTCGTGAGGGCGGGTTCTTCTGATTTGCCACTGCCGTAGTGGCTGGCTACGTAGTCGTCGAGGATGCGCTTGAAGTCCGCGATGATGGTGTCGCCTTTGAGGGTGACGGAGAGCTTGCCGTCGATGTAGACGGGGGCCTTCGGCTCTTCGAAGGTTCCGGGCAGCGAGATGCCGATGTTGGCGTGCTTGCTTTCGCCGGGGCCGTTGACGATGCAGCCCATGACGGCTAGCTTCATCTCCTCCACCCCGGGGTATTGCTTCTTCCACTCGGGCATGGACTCGGTGAGGTAGTTCTGCACCTGCTGGGCGAGCTCCTGGAAGTAGGTGCTGGTGGTGCGGCCGCAGCCGGGGCAGGCGGTGACCTGCGGGGCGAAGGAGCGGATGGAGAGCGCCTGCAGGATCTGCTGGGCGCAGCGGACCTCTTCGCTGCGGTCGCCGCCGGGAGTGGGGGTGAGCGAGACGCGGATGGTGTCGCCGATGCCGGCGAGCAGCAGCGGCGCGAGGCCGGCGGCGGAGGCGACGGTGCCTTTCATGCCCATGCCGGCTTCGGTGAGGCCGAGGTGGAGGGCGTGGTCGGTGCGCGCGGCGAGCGCGGTGTAGACATCGATGAGGTCGCGGACACCGGAGACTTTGGCGGAGAGGATGATCTGGTCGCGGCGGAGGCCGTAGCGCTCGGCGGCTTCGGCGTTGTCGAGGGCGGAGCGGACCATCGCCTCCATCATCACGTCGCGGGCGTCGAGCGGCTGGGCAAGCTTTGAGTTCTCATCCATCATGCGGGTAAGCAGCGCCTGGTCGAGCGAGCCCCAGTTGACGCCGATGCGCACCGGCTTCTGGTGCTTGACGGCGACCTCGACCATGGTGCGGAAGTTGTCGTCGTCCTTGCGGCCGATGGAGACATTGCCGGGATTGATGCGGTACTTGGAGAGCGCCTGGGCGCAGGCCGGGTATTTGGTAAGCAGCAAATGGCCGTTGTAGTGGAAATCGCCGATGATGGGCGTGGTCCAGCCCTTTTCGCGGATGCCGTCGACGATATATGGGACCGCTTTGGCGGCGTCGTCGTTGTTGACGGTGATGCGGACCAGCTCCGAGCCGGCGCGGGCGAGCGAGGCGATCTGCTGGACGGTGCTCTCAATGTCGGCGGTGTCGGTGTTGGTCATCGACTGGACGACGACGGGGGCCGAGGAGCCGACACGGACTTCGCCGATGGGGACGGTGACAGATTTTCTACGCTGGATTTCCGGCATATGGGTCCATTCCAGTTTACCGTGACTGCACTCAGGACCGGGCAGTCACGTTACCCGCCCCCCCACCCCCCTCCCGTCACCGGAGGCTGACTGTAACTCGTTGTCTTTTCATCGGGTTAGAGCGGCTCCCGATGTCTAAATTCGTCTATCCATTGGGCTTATCGCTAAATTCGTCTGTTCATTGGACTTAGCTGTCGCTCCTGACGGGTCAGTGGTGAGAATGCCGCCAATTTGTCGAGTCACGACGAAAAACGCCACCGCGATGGTGGCGTTTCGACCGTATGCCTGCGCTGAATTTATTTCTATTTCCAGTGTAGCGAATAGAGCGAAAACAAATGGCAGATTGTTGCGGTGATTCCCGGGATGGGAGTTACCTGTCAGTTTTCTGAGATGGTGGAGACAACAGATCGCTCCACTTGCGGTAGCGCTGCATACCACGGCCCCGGCCGGATGACGATGTTTTGAATGGTTGTGGTCGAGCTGTATGCGCGTTGTCAGTACTACGAGGAGTGGAGCACCTGCCGGGCGACTCGGAGGCCGGAGCGCAAGGCTCCGTGGACGGTGCCCCAATGGCCGGTGATGTCGGTGTGCTCGCCGGCGAAGAAGAGGGTGTTCTCTACCGGCTGGGCCATCTGCGCGGAGCAATCCGCGGCTCCAACGGGCGCGTAGCTGTAAGCGCCGCGGGTCCAGGGATCGCTTTGCCAATCGTGCTGGTACGAGTTACGTAGTTCGCCATCGAGTGAACGCTCTGCGAGCGAGAAGATCTGCTCCAGCGAGCGGAGGGCCTGCGCGGGAAGTTGACGAGCGTCGCGAACCGCGTCCGCATTGGGGCCGCCGATCCAGGCGACGAGCATGGGGATGTCGCGAGGATGCTGGGTCCAATAGGTGGGCGGAGTCATGCCGGGTGCGAAGAGGAAGCGCATCTCCGGCATCTTCTGTTTCCAGAATGCGCTGCGGAAGAGGAGCACGAGACGGCGCGCTGAGCCGGCTTCCATGTGGTCTGCTGCGGCGAGAATGCGCACGGGCTCCGGATCGAAGCGGACGCTGCGCGCTTTCAGGACGCCGAGCGGAAGCGTGACGATTACCCTTTGTGCAGAGAACGATTCGCCGGATGCGGTGCGGGCGGTGACAGTACCCGGCTTCCACTGGAGCGAGACGACGGGCGAGCGGAGCAGGATGCGTGCGCCTGCCTGCTCCGCCTGAGTGGCGAGATGGCGGGGCAGCGCGTCGTAGCCGTTGAGCGGACGCGAGGAGCGATCGCCATCGATCTCTTCCTCGGCCTGCTGCTGATAGGCGAGCGCGGCGATGCCGATGCGGTGTGCGTCGGCGGCGTTGAAGCCTTCCACGAAGGAGCGTGCTTGTGTCCCGGTTTCCGCACCTGGCTGGCGACGCTCGAGGAATTCATCGAAGCTCATGTCGCCTTCGCGGCGCGCAAACCCGGCGAGCTCGTCGAGAAGCGCGAAGGAATCATTTTCCGGACAGGAGGAGAGCTTGCCGTCGCGGAAGCAGGCGTCGATGCCGTTGATCTCTTCGCGCGCGATATGAGCTTCGTCGAGTCGGCTGAGAAGCTCCGGCGGACGGCCATGCACGAATTCCGCGCCGAGCTCGACGGGCGAGCTCTTGTCCGGCGCATGAAGAGTGAATATGCGGCCGCCTATGCGATCGCGGGCTTCGAGTAGGGTGACATGTCTGCCGGCGGACCCGAGCTCACTCGCAGCGGCGAGGCCGGTGACGCCTGCGCCGAGGATGAGCACGTCAGAGGGAGCTTCCAATCCAGAGTCCTTTGACTGCGGACTTTCGCGAGGTAGGATGCGGGAATTGGGCGGGAGGCATGGGTTGTTTCCAACCCATCACCGTGCTCAGGATTGCGCGCGCATTCCGGAGGAGGCGTATCAAGGCTGCTCAGGATGACAATTATGTCGTCGGGGGCCGGGAAAATGAAGCGGGGCGCCTGTATGTGAGCGCCCCGGCTTGTGGTTCAGGCTGCGGCGCGGGCGTTCGCGTCGCGGGCGATGCCGGTGAGCTTCTCGTCGGCGGCTTTCTCTTCTTTGAGGATCGATTCGAGGATGGACACGTCGCCGCTGTGGCCCATGGTTTCAGCCCAGGTGCGCAGGGTGCCGTAGACCGCCATCTCATGATGCTCCACTTCCTGCGCGGCGGCGATTAGTGTGACGTCGAGCACCATGGGGTCTTTCGCGTCCTTGATGCCGTCCTCTGCCTCGGTGATGAGAGCGGAGATGGCCTTACACGTCTCGGGCTTTGCGGAGCCGGCGTGGCGCTGGAGAATCTGCTCGACCTTGGAGACATGGCCTTCCGTTTCCTTCAGATGAGCGCGGAAGGCGTTTGCCAACGAGGGCGTAGCCGACTTCTCGATCATGGTGGGAAGAGCTTTGGTGATCTTCTGTTCCATGTCGAGGGCCTTCCTGAGGTGAGTGATGTAGAGCTCGTGCAAGGTCTTGAGGTTTTCGGATGTCAACTTCATAGGGGAAATCTCCAATCGATTGGTGATGGGTTCGTGAGCTGTTGCGACTACGGAAGCATTGCGCGAGGAAGTGGGCGCCTTCCGTAGCGTGAGCTTGCAATATGTCATAAGACGGTTGCAGATTGCCGGGCGTTGCCCCGATTGCGTATTGCCCCACAGATGCAGACGCAAGCTGACGGTGCCCTGTCAAATGCATCTAAAAATTAAGGAGGCATCGATGCCGGCGCGAGCAACCAAAACGAAATCCAACCCAAGGGCAACGACGAGATCCGCGAGCACGAAGCGGACGACATCAGCGAAGCGCTCAGCGAGCGGGAGCCACAAGAGCTCTCATGGACGGCGAAAGTGGTCTGCGGCGGTGGACACCGAGTCGACGTATCCCGAGGAAGGGCTGTTCAAGAAAGATGCGGCGACGATTGCGCGCAGCCTTGCGTCGAAGAAGGTTTCGCCGAAGGGCCCATCCTCCGGCATGCGGATGCTGACCTTCTATGTAAACCGCGCCGGGAAGAACCTGAGCGCGAGACGGCGCCATGAGCTGGAGCGCGCGAAGGAGTTGCTGCACGCGCGGATTGAGCGCGCAAGGGGTCGCGCGGCGAGGTAGCGAATTTGATATGAAGCTCAGCCTGGGTTGCTCGTTCGGGCCCCATGCTGGCTGTGGACGTCTTTGCCTGGACGCCATCGTTTCGATGGGAATGCCGGTAGCTATCTCCCTCCGAGAGAACTCACCAAATGTGCCAACTCAGTGGGCCAACTCAAACGTCCTGAAAGAACGACGTGGCAGCGGCGGGACGGGCGCCGAGCGTCATGTTTCCCGCTTTGCATACGAGGTACGGAGCGCTCCAGATGTTTCTTGCTGCCGGGCGCATAAAGCACGTATTCTCGCCTACACAGAAACCTCTCCCGGATTTTGCTGAGCAAATTTTTGTTTGAGGCAGCGTAGCTGCCCTATCTCGACGTGCGGCTGTCGGCCGAGGTGCTCACCTCCGAAAGGAAGAGCGGGTGCGGATGATTCGGGGCATGTATCGGAGAGGGACCGGGGTGTTTCGCTGGCGAGTCCTTCTTCTGCTTGGCTGTTTCTGGCTGCTGATGGCAGGGGCGCAAGCCGACGTTTTCCGGGCGCCCAATCCTGGCCCGGGCTCAGTCACGATTACGGGGCCGTGGCAGTTTCATACCAGCGATGACATGGCGTGGGCGAATCCAGCCTACGACGACTCGCGCTGGGAGCATATCCGCGGCGACGATACGTGGGGCTCGCAGACGCATCCCGGCCACACCGGTTTTGCGTGGTACCGCAGACACATTGAGATCGATGGAGCCGATAAGTCGCTGGCGATCATGATTCCGCCGGTCGATGATGCGTATGAGGTCTATTGGAACGGCAAGAAGATCGGGGGGGTGGGTAAACTTCCCCCGGGCGCGTGGTGGTGGGCTTTCGGGCATAGCGCGGTTTTCCCGATAGCGGTGGACGCCAAGGGCAACGCACGCGGAGTGCTTGCAATCCGCGTGTGGAAGGCGGCGATGGCTTCCACCGATCCGTCGTCGCTCGGCGGCCTGAATGCAGCACCGGTTCTCGGGGACAAGGCTGTTCTGTCGATGGCGGCCATGCAGCCACGCTATCAGCGGGGACAGAGGCAGTTGCCGGGTCTGCTGATGGCCGCCGCAATCTTTGTTGGGGGGTTAATTGCGCTGCTGCTCTATCTCCGGGAGCGGACACAGTGGCTCTACCTATGGATGGCCATTTATCTGCTGGCGGATGGGCTGACTGGCTTCCGGCGTCTGGATGCGATGACGTATGGGCTGCACTTTGTGTGGGAGCAGCTCTACATCCAGTTTCTGAATTCGTTCCAGGACATTTCACTCTGGCTGCTGCTGCTTACACTTTTCGGTTTGAGCCGCGAGGCGAAATGGCGACGCTGGACCAAGATTCTCGCTATCCTCTACCTCGCATCTCAGGCGATCGATTGCATGACGTTCTATCCATGGGAGCATGCCGGGCCGGGTCTGCAATGGATCGATGCACTCACGACGACGGTCTATTCGCTAACGCCGTTTTACATCTTTTTCATCGTGGGTTTCGGGCTGGCTCGCAGACGACAAAGCACACTCTGGCCGATCGCGTTCGCAGCGTTTCTATACGGAGCCTGGAATATTGTTTTCAACGTCACCGGACAGGGCCGGCGGTTCACGCACTGGACGGTGAACGATCACATGGGCAGTTGGGCGATCCACGTCGGCGGTTATGCCTTCACCGCGCCGTTCCTGCTGGATCTGCTGTTGTTCATTGTGCTGCTGATCACGGTAGGCCGCCATCAGTTCATGGAGCGGCGGCGGCAGACGGAGATCGAGATGGAGGTGAAGTCGGCGCGGGAGGTACAGCATGTGCTGGTGCCGGAGCAGACGCCCGCGGTGCCCGGATACTCGATTGCCAGCATTTATAAGCCGGCTTCCGAGGTGGGCGGCGATTTCTTCCAGGTGATGCCGCAGGCAGACGGCAGTGCGCTGGTGATGGTCGGCGATGTGAGCGGGAAAGGCTTAAAAGCGGCGATGACGGTTTCTCTCATCGTAGGCACGCTGCGCACGCTGGCCGACTACACGCAGCGGCCGGCGGAGATTCTGCGGGGACTGAACCGCCGGCTGATCGGACGTATCGACGGCGGCTTTGTCACCTGCCTGGTGCTGCGCATCGCAGCCAATGGCGAGACTGCCGTGGCGAATGCAGGACATCTGGCTCCGTATCGTGATGGCCAGGAGCTACCGGTGGCGGGCTCGCTGCCGCTGGGGCTTTCGGCCAGCGCGGTATACGACGAGCTGACCTTCCGGCTGCAGGAGGGCGAGACGCTGAATCTGTTTACCGACGGCATCGTGGAGGCGCGGAACACCCGGGGAGACCTGTTCGGGTTTGAGCGGCTGTCCGCGATGCTGGCCTCGCGGCCGGAGGTGGGGAAGGTCGTTGACGCGGCGGAGGGCTTCGGCCAGCAGGACGATATCACGGCGATATCCATTACGCGACATGCGGCCGGAGAGCCGAAACCTGCTACGGTCAACCTCACCGCCCAGATTGCGACGGTATGAAGGAATGTGCGCGAGTATGACGAATCCCTCGACAACATCACCGGCGGCGCAGATCGATATCGTTGACCTGCAGCAACAGGTGGCACGGCTGCAGGCACTGCTTGAGACATCGCGGCAGGTGCACGCGACGGTTGAGCTGGATGCATTGCTGAATACGGTGCTGCGGATCGTGGTGCGGGAGCTGGAGCTGCCGGGCGCGTTGATCACCCAGCCACGCATGATGTATGGCGCGATGCCGCCGGAGCCGTGGGCGGGGTGCCCGCGTTTTCCGCTGCAGAACAAGGATGGCCGGCTGCTGGCTGAGCTGGTGGTGGCGCCGCCGACGGGGCGCGAGCTTTCCATCTACGAACAGGATTTTCTGGAAGGGCTTGCGCTGCAGGCGGGCGTGGCGCTGGAAAATGCGCACTACCACCAACGGAACCTGGAATGGACGCGGGTGCAGCGGGACCTGGAGGCGGCGCGGCTGATCCAGCGCAGCCTGCTGCCGCAAGCCATGCCGCATATTCCGGGGTACTCCATCGCGATCCGCTCCACGGCATGCTATGAGGTGGGCGGCGATTACGTCGATATCGTCGAGCTCAAGGACGGCAGCCAGATCATGGCGGTGGCCGATGTCGCTGGCAAGGGGCTGGCTTCGGCGATTGTGGCTACGGCGTTTCGCTCCGCGTTTCGCGCCATGGCTACCAGCGACGTGCCGCTTGCGGAGCTTGCGGCCAGGCTGAGCGAGCAGCATTATGCAGAAGGCGTGGAAGCGCGGCGGCGCTATGTGACGGCGATATTTCTTCGGCTCGAACCGAAGACGCATACCCTCGAAGTGGTAAATGCGGGCCACAATCCTGGATTTCTGCTGAGTGGCGGCAAGGCGCACTGGATGGTTGCTAGCGGCACTCCGATTGGCCTGGTACCGGGCATGCAGTACTCGGCGGAGCAATACGCGTTTCCGGAAGGATCGAGGCTGCTGTTCTACACGGACGGGCTGACGGAGGTTTTTCTGGGGAACGAGGAATTCGGGGCGGAGCGGTTATTGAAGTCGTTTCAGGGATGTAGTTTCGAAGAAAGCGCCGCTATTCTCGACGGGCTGTGGCAGGAATTGCACGATTTTTGCGGCGGCGCACATCAGGAAGATGATATGACTGCACTTGCGCTTCTGAGGAACCCATTCGTGACGAGGATCACATGGTCAACTTGAAAGGCAAGCCGGTGGAGCTCCGCGTTCCTTCCCGCATGGGATATGAGAAGGTTGCGATGGGCACGGCCGCCAGCGTAGCGAAGCTGATGGGTTTTCCGGACGATCGCATTGAAGACCTGAAGACGGCCATCGCCGAGGCGTGCATCAACGCCATCGAGCACGGGAACCACCTGAATGAGAATTTGTGCGTCGGGGTGACCCTCTCCGCGCAGTGACGACAGCCTGGAAGTGAAGGTTCTGGATGACGGCGCAGGCATTTCGAAGCGTCCGCACAAGCCGGACATCGACCGGAAGGTGCACGGCGAAGAAGACCCGCGCGGCATGGGCATGTTCCTGATCCAGGCGCTGGTGGACGAGGCCGAATGGGTGAAGGACAGCAAGGGCCAAGGCAGCTACGTGCGGTTGGTGATCAGGCTGGATAAGGAGAGCGAGTAAAGTGCAGACGGAAACGAAAGCGAACGTCGATCAGATTTCCGGTGGACCACGGCGGCGGCATTACGGTGCTTCGCTTCAGTGGAGATATTTCGTCCACCTCGCACGATGCGCTGCTGGGCACTTACGAAACGGTGAGCAAGTCACAGCCCGTGCTGCTCGATTTCTCCAAAGTGGAGTACATCAACTCCAGCGGCATTGCGCTGGTGATCCAGATGCTGATGGAAGCGAACAAGAATAGCCAGAAGATTGCCGCCTTCGGATTGACGCCGCACTTCCAGAAGGTCTTCACCATGGTGGGGATCACGAAGTATGCGTCGCTCTATCCGGATGAAGCGGCGGCGAAAGCATCGATCTAAACCACCTTCATATACGTGGTGTAAGGCCGGTCCCCAATCGAGGTGAAGGGCAGCAGGGTAACGGGGCCGGTGGTGGAGTTTGCCTGCCACTGACGCTGGCTGATACGCTTTGCCGCGAGCAGTTCCCGGCGCGCAATGTTCGGCGCGGGACCCTCCTGCTGCTGCTTGATGGCCATCAGCACGAGCGGTCCTCTCACTAAAGCCACTGTCTCGGTGTGCTGTGCGTCGATGGACTCCAGGCGCATCGTGAGGGGGAGCTCCAGCTCGATGCGGTCGCCGGTCTTCCACTCGCGATGAATCGCTGCGAAGTGGCCGGGGATGGCGAGGCCCTTCTGGCGCGCGCCATTGACGGAGACGGACGCTCCCTCTGCCCAGTCGGGAATGCGGAAGTTCAGGGTCAGCTCGGTGGGGCGTGAGGTTGCCACCGTGAAGGTGACGTGATCTTCGTAGGGATATTCGCCCTCCTGGGTGAGCGAGAGCGCGGCGCCGTTCTCGGTCCAGCGCAGGGTGGAAGGCATGTAGAGATTGACGTAGACGGCCTGCGGCGCGCGCGAAGTACATGTTGATGCGGTAGTCCGTGGCGACTTGGGGCAGCGTGCCGGAGCAGCAGGGCCAGCGTGCTTCGTTGTAGACGCGCTTTGCCGTCGAAGTTGTAGTCGGCGTAGTAGAAGGTTCTCGCCGTTTTCCTCGAGCGGCTTCGCGCCGAGCACGGTGTTGTACATGACGCGCTCCATGCTGTCGCCGTAGCGCGAGTCGCGGGTGACGCGGAGCAGATAGCGCGTCAGCTTGAAATGCGCGTAGGAGCCGCAGGGCGTCTCGAAGCTGTGGTGGGTGTTGGTGAGGCTCGAGTAGACGTCGGGACTGCCGGGCGCGCGCAGGGTCTCATCCGGACCCCATCCGCCGGTGGCGTAGCTTTGCGCCTGAAGCATGGCGAAGGCATTGCGCGCGGCGTGGAGATGCTTGTCGCTGCCAGCGACCATGTACGCCATCATGGCGGAGCAGAGCGAGTTCACATGGCTGTAGGCGTGGCGGCCGTTGAGGACGTTCTCGTTGCGCGAGAGCGGATCGAACCAGGGCTTGTCGTCGAGGTACTGCAGGCCGAGATCGTAATAGCGGCGGCCGGCGCCGCGCTGTGAGGCGAGGAAGAGATTTTCCGACATGGTGTAGGACTCGTCCCAGGTCCAGGAGATGTCGTCCTTGTGGTCCATGCGCCAGGGGACACCATGCTCGACGGCATGGCCGGGCGAGATGCGGGAGCGCAGTGTTGGTGGTGTGTTCGAGGATCGCGAGCGCCTGCGGATCGTTTACGTAGGTGTGCGAATCGAGCAGGCCGAGCAGCAGTTTGTCGTAGGTGTAGGCCGGGAAGCGGTTCTTGATGTAGAAGTCTGCGCTGATGGTTTCGGCATAGAGGCGGTTGAGGCGGAGCACCTTCTGGCGGGTGGCTTCATCGCCGTTGATCGCGTAGGCGCGGGCAGAGCGCGGAGATCCACTGGCCGAAGGTGCACGCCGGAGCGAAGCCGCGGTCAAAGTGCTTGCGGTAGTCGTAGTCGGGATCGTAGTCGTACCAGCCGCCCAGGTCTTCGCCGGGCGCGGCATGGCCGGACATCTGGCGCAGCGGCTTGAGCAGGCTATCCTCGCTGAGCGCCATCAGCACGGCATGCGTGTTCATGAGCTGCGTTTCGTGCAGATCGCTGGAGAGGATGACGTCGCCATAGCCGAACTCCGAGAGCAGGGGCGCTGACGAGGTTTCAGCGGCCATGCCCATTTGGGGCCATAGGCTGCTGCCGGCGACGGCTGCGGCCGCGAGTGAGCTGGTTTGAAGAAAGCGCCTGCGCGAAACCTGTCTCATGCCTCCGTTGTACAACATACGGAGGAGATGCGATGGATATTGGCGGCCGATTGTCATTGGGGACTGTTACACTGCGTGGCAATGTTCCGATTCGGTAAGCCAAAAACGGCCGGCGAATGGGTGGTCCACATTGTGGGAGCCATTATCGCCCTCTTCCTGATCTGGTGGATGTTCCGGCTCTATGTCGTATAAAGCCCGATTACACGCAACCACGGCGAAAGCGCCGCGCCCAGATGCCAGTACGTTGTTCCTGCGCGGCGCAGGATGAGCCAACAGGAGGATGACGGCTATGGCTGCACGGTTCTCGGCTTCGTTTTACGAGACGCAACGCCGCAAGCAGGGGATCGATTGCGTGCGGAGCTGGCCAGCCTAGGCGGGCGTCACAGTCTAAAGCCGTTTCCTCGCTTCGTGCAGCTGCTCGAAGGACCGGCACTCGATGCCGGCCGGGGCCGCCGACTGAATCTTGCTGACGGAGCGATCTCTTCTATGACTACCGCACCGACGTCGTTGCCTAAACATCGTGGCAGGCGTGGTTGAAGAGAACGCACCCAAGACTGCTCGTCGTTTGCGGCAAACATGATCTTTCGTTTGATTTCGCCGAACCAGAACGTTACCGCGCCGATGTACCGAATGCGAAGGCCGTCGTACTTGATGCGGGATACTTCGCGTTAGACCAAGGCAGACGAGATTGCGGAGTTAGTGCGTGGGCTTATGAGGACTCGGGAAAGGCACCTGAATCATCCAGAACGATGAAACCAATAGATACCTTCTATTGAGGAGAAAGAGCAGTGTCGCAAATTATGCCGACCTCACAAGAGGTAGAAGCGAGACCAAGCATGCTTCCTTCTTGGAGGGAAGGGGCTGTCGCAGCCTTGCCTAGGCAGAGGTGTTATTAGTGAACGAGAATTTCGCCGCAATTATCCTTGGTGGCACCGGACAAGTCGGTGGTGCGGCCGTCGCGGAGCTGCTGGCAATGCCGGAATGCCGGGAAGTGGTGATGGTCACCAGAAAGCCCACTGCGCCGCGATCGCGAATGCGCAACGTGGTTCTTGATACCAGCGCCCCTGACTTTGCTGATCGCACTGCCGCGCTTGCCCGCGAAGTATTAAGCCAGGGTCCCGTCAGCGCCGTGAGCTGTGTGGGTGTCGGTTCTGGATCGATGCGCTGGACCGAAGAAGAACTGCAACGACTTGAGGTGGGCGTCGTAGGTGCCTTTGCGCGTGGCTGCCATGACGCCGGAATCGCCCAATTTTGCCTGCTTTCTGCGGCAGGAAGTTCAGCTCGCAGCCGATTTCGCTATGTGCGCGTCATGGGGATGAAGGAAGACACAGTGCGCGGCATCGGTTTCGCCCGCCTCGCCATATTTCGGCCCGGCATCATTGTTGGCAATGCTCATACCCCGGCCTGGGTCGCCTGGTTGGGAAGACTCGTGCCGGGGTCGTTTGGCAATATCGAGCAGCAAATTCTCGGTCGCTCCATCGCCGCAGAGATAGCTTTGCACAGTCGGGAGGCGGGCGAAGTTGTCCGCGAAAACGCAGCAATGAAGAACCTGGCTGCGCAGCTCCATAGAGTGGCTTAGGACTTTTGCATTGCGGTTCAGGCTAGTTTCCCGCCAGCTATATAAGCTGATTTGTATGTATTTAGTGGTGACCCTGGGAAGATTCGAACTTCCGACCTGCGGTTTAGGAAACCGTCGCTCTATCCATCTGAGCTACAGGGCCACTCGATTGCGCCACTCTTCTTATGGCTCAGTTTACTGCAACCGAAAGATGCCTGATGGACGCTTCCTGATGGGGCGATAGCGGCAACGGTGACAATGAAAACGCGGGAAGGATGTCATCCGCCCGCGTTCCACCCTGTGCGTTGAACTGCTGGCTCAGCGAACTACGAAGTCTGCGCGGCAGCCGCGATCGACCCAGATGCCGCGGCGATCGTATCCCCAACTGTAGCCCTGGGTGCAGCGGGCGTCACTGCGCTGGCGCACCAGTTGGACACCGCGGCGCGTATCGGCGGCGCAGTAGTTCCTTCTACCGTTGTCTGACGAGCAGGTGATGGACTGACCGGGACGTCCGGGACCGTAGCCAGGGCCACCCGGACGACCGCCTGTGCGGACGACAAAGTCTGCGCGGCAGCCGCGATCAACCCAGATGCCACGGCGATCGTATCCCCAGGTAGAACCCTGGACGCATGGCGATCCGCTGCGCTGCCGCACCATCTGGACACCGCGGCTAGTATCCACCGGACAGTAGTTTCTCCTGCCGTTGTCAGATGAACAGGTAATTGATTGGGCATTGGCTACAGGTGCAGCTGTAGCGGCAAGTGCCATGATGCCCAAAGCCGTGAGAAGAAATCCTCGCATTCGCATTCGTAACTCCTCCCGCGGGGAATCGTACACGTAAATTGTATTTGTTTCCCGAATTTTGCAGGCTTAGCAACTTGTTGCGCTGTTGGCCGTCGTGTCTTAGTTTGCCGGGAACGAAATGATGTATTGATCGAGCGGCAGTCCTGTCTTGACGGTCCTGGGCGGGGAAATGTGCGTGACGGGCAGAGTGCTGCCGTCGGTTTCCGCTTTGTCGAAGGCGGCGGTGCCGGGAACCTTGCCGGTGATTTGGAAGTTGCGGATCTGGTAGGGGAGGCCGTTGGACGCCATAGAGGAAGGGTCGTTGGTGACCTGGAAGTGGAGGTGCGGCACGATGGAGTTGCCGGAGTCGCCGACCAGTCCGAGGACCTGGCCGAGTTTGACGTGCTCGCCGGCATGTACCTTGACGCTGCCGGGCTGCAGGTGGGCGTAGAGGGCATAGCGGTGGCCGCCGAGGTTGAGAATCACACAGTTTCCGTCTGCCTTGTCCAGGGCAATATCGATGGGAAATTTGCCGGGAGTCTGCTCGGGCTCGTTGTTGATGGCGGATTCGACGACAGCATCCGCGACGGCGATGGCGGGCTGGCCGAAGATGGCGTAGCTCTTGAGTTCGGCTTGCGGGCCGGTATAGATGCGGCCGCTCGCCTTGAGCTGTTCCCAATCCACGGCGTACCGCTGCGCGATCCAGACGCGGCCATTGATACCCATTGCGGCGCGGGTGTGGCGGGTGGAATCGCAGCATGAGTCGGCGGAAATGTATCCGGCGCCACGCAACGGCGGACCGATCTCGATGACAGGCTGCCGGTCGACGAGGATGGCGCCTCCGGTTTCGCTGACGTGGCGGCGATCGGGCGGCGCGGCGCTAGCCTGAATCGCGACCCGGTGCGAGAGCCGGCGAGGGATGGCGGCATTGTTTGCGAGGATGACGTTGAGAAAGAGAAGGGCATGGCTACTTTTGGGCAGCGTTCCGGCGGATTCGCGCTGGCCCGCCAGCTGAAGGCGGGTGGCAATCGCGGCGGCGTCGAGCGTCTGGAAAACGGCGCCGTCCCCGAGGACTTCCACTTTTTGAAACGCGATATCCCCGCTGGAGAAGTTGGTCATCGCCAGCTCATAGACGAGATGCGTGCGGCCGTCCGATCCGGTAAAGGGGATAGGCGCGTCGTTTACCGCGAGCAGCAGCGGCGTCATCTGTTCTGCGGTGGCGGATTGAGCACGCGAGGCATACGGCGCGATGGCGACCACGGCGAGCAGGCAGGAAGCGGCAAATGCACGGCGCGCAACACACATGTGTCTATTCCTCACTTGAACACGGGCCTTGCGTGCAGGTTGCAGTAAGGCGCTTACGTTCGCCGGGAGAGATGGCTGAGAGGAGGCCCGAGCGAGCGCAGTCGTAGTTATAGCTCATGCCCTGCGGAAACTGCGCTTTCTTCTCAGGCGCTTATGATTTTTTACCGTCAGACGTTGAACTTGAAGAAGAGGATGTCGCCGTCTTTGACCACGTACTCCTTGCCTTCGGAGCGGAGCAGGCCCTTTTCCTTAACCGCCTGCTCGCTTCCGAGCGTGAAGAGGTCGTCGGAGGAGTAGCAGTCCGCTTTGATGAAGCCTTTCTCGAAATCGGAGTGGATGACGCCGGCCGCGCCGGGGGCTTTGGTGCCGCGGCGGATGGTCCAGGCGCGGACCTCCTGCACGCCGGCGGTGAAGTAGGTGATGAGATCGAGCAGGCGATACGCCGCATGGATGAGGCGATTGAGGCCGGGCTCGGACAGGCCCATATCGGCGAGGAACTCATCGCGCTCGGCCGGCTCGAGCTGCGCGATCTCGGCTTCCAGCGCACCGCAGATGCGAACGACCTGACTGCCTTCTTCGGCGGCGCGCTTTTCGACCGCGGCGGTGTAGGCGTTGCCTGCTGAGAGGCCGGCTTCGTCGACGTTGGCGACGTAGAGCTGCGGTTTGGATGTGAGCAGGAAGAGATCGCGCGCGATCGGCTTCTCGTCTGGCGCGAGTTCTACGGTGCGCGCGGGTTTGCCGGCGTTGAGGGCAGCGAGCAGCTTCTGCAGGACCGCCACCTCAGACTTTACTTTGGGATCGTTCGACTTTGCGGCCTTCTCGGCTTTGGCATGGCGCTTCTCGACCGTGTCGAGATCGGCGAGGAGGAGTTCGGTGTTGATGATGTCAATGTCATGCAGCGGATTGACGGCGCCAGCCACGTGAACAACTTCGGGGTCGTCGAAACAACGGACGACGTGCGCGATGGCATCCGTGGCGCGGATGTGGCCGAGGAACTGGTTGCCCAGGCCTTCTCCCTTGGACGCGCCCTCGACGAGGCCGGCGATATCGATGAACTCCATCGTGGTGGGGACGAGGCTTTTGGGATGGATGAGGTCCGCGATCCTGGTCAGGCGCTCATCGGGTACGGTCACGACGCCGGTGTTGGGGTCAATGGTGCAAAAGGGATAGTTGGCGGCCTGCGCCTTGGCCGAGGTGAGGGCATTGAAGATGGTGCTCTTGCCGACATTGGGCAAGCCGACGATTCCACAATTCAGGGGCACTGGAGCTCTTTCCTTTTCTTTCCATTGAAACATGGAGAAGGAAAGCGGATCTGTGCCAGCGTTCCTCCTGAGAGGACGGCTGTGTGGGGAAGGTGTGCCCCGCCTTACAGCATTTGTGCTTTGTCCGGCAGTCCTCTGTGTGCGGAGCAGTTCCTACCAGGCAACGTGACCGAAGAACGTCCTCATTGCCTGCGCGCTGTTTCTTGTCATGAGCTTGAAGATCAGGAGCATCTTGATCATAGGGGAGAGCCCTTCCAAGTGATGTGCGAACAGGATGTCGAATGAAGTTGTCCGCCGGGTAAATCACGCAACAAAATTCGGAGAATTCCGCAGCCGATGCGCTTGCAACATACACGGACGGGAACATCTGGTGAGGGGCGAGAGGCCCGCATGGTTATTTGGATGCTACGCGACATGGGGCTGGCTGGCTCGACATGCCCTGCCGAATGTGTCAGGCTGAAAACATGGTTCGATCCTGCCGACGCGTAGTTCGGCAGTGACGCGAGGTCGCATTGGCAGCCATCTACAACATGTGGTATCGGGGATGGGCAACGGACTGTGGCGAGTGGACTCGCCCGTTGAGCCGTGTGCTTATCCTGCTGACCACGTTGCTGCTGATGGTGATGCCTGTGACCGAACACCTGTGCAACTGGGATCGTTTTCTGCGCGGCGGACCCGACGTTGAGTTCAGCGTGCTGGCATGGCTGCTGTTTGCTGCGATGATTGTGCTTTCGATGCACGGAACCATGCTGCAACCCACGGTGATGCATCCTGAGAATATGCGCTCATCTGTGGCAACGACCATGCCGTGCGGACGAGGCACCTACGGGTTTGCGTCGCACCGGACTCTGAACTCGCAAGCGTCGGACGCAGATGTGTGGCGACGACAGTTGACCGAAGCGGGCGCAGCTTCGGAGTTTTGCCTGGCTGTACCGATGCGGATCTGAGTTTCCCCTGCCACGAAACGGCCGGCTGAGAGTACCCGGTCGATGCAGGTCCTGTCGAGTACGCGAACCGTTCGCCATCGGCTCTGTATGCGGCCGATGCCGGCATGAGGCAACCATGAAGAAATCTGAAGTCCTTCAGGCGTGGCGCGGCATTCTTTCCGGCCGCCGGCCATCGCTTTCCATCGAGATCACCAAGGAATGCCCGCTGCGGTGCCCGGGATGCTATGCGTTCGACCAAGCGCACCTGGGCGGCGAGCAGGAGCTTCGCCAGCTTTCGGATTTTCGCGGCGATGAGCTGGTACGGCGCGTGGTGGCGTTGGTGGATGAACACCAGCCGCTGCACGTATCGCTGGTGGGCGGCGATCCGCTGGTCCGCTATCGCGAGCTGGAACAAATTATTCCTGCGATGGAAGAGCGCGGCATTCACACGCAGATCGTGACCAGTGCATTCCGCCGCATCCCGCCGGAGTGGTCGCGCTTCGAGCGGTTGAATGCCGTGGTGTCCATCGACGGGCTGCAGCCGGAGCACGATGAGCGGCGCAAGCCGGCTACGTATGAGCGAATCCTGAAGAGTATTGCAGGAAGCCAGGTCACGATCCACTGCACGATCACGGGAAACATTGCGACACGTCCGGGATATCTGGAAGAGTTTCTGCGCTTCTGGACGCCGCGGCCGGAGATACGGAAGGTATGGTTCAGCCTGTTTACGCCGCAGCGCGGCGCCACCGGGCCGGAGATCCTGACCGCCGCGCAGCGGCGCGAAGTAATGGAAGAGCTGCTGCGGCTTCGCCCGCTGTATCCGTCGCTGGATATGCCGGAGGCTGTGATTCGCGAGATCGCTACTCCGCCGAAGAGTCCGGCGGAGTGCGTCTTTGCGCGGACGACCGTTACCATCTCCGCCGATCTGAAGACCAGGGTGACGCCGTGCCAGTTTGGCGGCGATCCGGACTGCGCGCAATGCGGCTGCATCGCTACGCTGGGACTGGCGGCGGTGGGCCACCACCGTGTGGCCGGCGCGCTTACGGCAGGACATCTCTTTCGCGCCTCCGACAGTATTGGCCAGCGATGGCGTTGGCTCACACAGCGCGCACCCGAACCGCAGCCGGAAGCACAGCCCTTCACGATTCTATGAAGCCCGAGGCCAGGATGACCGAGATGCCATTGACTCAGCTTCCGAAGATGCGCGCCACCGCACATTCCGAGAGCGCGTCGGGTTCAGCGCGCTGTGAGCGGACGCTGCGCGAGGAGCTAGCCGGCTGTAGTGCGGACCTGCACACGCTCGGCTTTGCGCCGGGGACATCGGGCAATGTGTCGGCCCGTCTGGATGGAGCGCGCGTGCTGGCGACGCCGACTGGCTGCTCGAAGCGCGTGATCGGGCCGGAGGATGTGGTGGTCGTGGATATGGATGGCCGGCAACTGGCAGGCGCGCGGCACGTGACCAGCGAGATCGATATGCACCTGGCGATCTACAAGGCGCGGCCGGACGTGGAAGCGGTGGTACATGCGCATCCGGTATTCGCGACTGCATTTGCTTCAAGCGGACTTGCGCTGGACCAGCCGCTCTGCTCCGAGGTGGTGATGACGCTGGGCTCGATTCCGCTGGCGGCATACGCGACGACCGGCACCTGCGAGGTGCGGCAGACGCTTGCGCCCTATCTGCAGGACCACGACGCAGTTCTGCTGGCGAATCATGGCGTGGTGACATATGGCGTGTCGCTGATGGATGCGCTGATGAAGATGGAGACGGTGGAGCACTTTGCGCAGATATGCCTGGCCGTCCGGCAACTCGGCGGCGGCGTGACGCTCGAAGGCAAACACCTGACCGATCTGCTGCAGGCGCGGGCTGCGTATATGCAACGTGCGGGACGGCGTTTGTACTGCGCGAACGGCGGGGCAACGCGCGCGGCGCAGATGCTCTGAATTGGGATTGCGGCAGGGGGGATTAGCGCGGTGGGGATGCTAGCGTCTCCTGCGCGTGGACCGCGAGCCAGCGGCCGTGGCGGAGGCAGAATGTGTCGCTGAACGAAACGGTGTAGATGGATGCGCTGCTACTGCCGGTGGCGACAACCTGTCCCGTGGCAATGGCAATCGCAGGTGCAGGGAAGGCGATGGCCAAGTGCTCGAAATGCACCGCGGTGGCGGGGGGCGGCTGTAGGTCGCCATGGAAGCGGGCGAGGCGCTGGCTGCGCGTTTCGATGACGCCGCGGGTGCTGACGCCGACAAAGTCCGGCGCCATGAAGCGGCCTGCCTCCTCTGCGGTTTTTGCGTGAAGCCAATGGTTTTCGATCTGAAGAATGGTTTCCGTAGCCGCTGGGGCGTGCGGCGCGGGCGCAGCGAAGCAGAGCAGCGGCAGGCCGGCGAGCGCTAAAGCGGAAATGACGCGATGCGGTCTCAAATCTTGATAAAGATCTTCTTGCGATAGAGCGGTAGCACGATGAGCCAGCACACCAGCACGTAGAGCAGAGAGTAAGCGAGCGAGCCCAATGCGGGATACGAGGGCATGACTCGCAGCGATGTGCTCGGCAGTCCAGCGCAACACATTGCTGTGCGCGCCGACATGAACATTGCCCAGGCAGTCCGCCATGACCTCGGAGACGACGTATGCCGTAATGGCATTCATGCCGAAGACGAGCAACGGCCATGTTCCGCGGCGGTAGTTGCGCACCTGCACGAGGAACCAGAAGGCCGCGAGAATGAGCAGCGACCAGCCGGCGGCGTAGAGGACGAAGCTCGATGTCCAGAGCTTCTTGTTGAGCGGGAACCAGGGATTCCAGATCAGGCCGAGGATGACGCCGCTTAGGCCGGCGACGGCAAGCCCCAACGCCTTCCGGGAATCTGAGCGCGGCGAACGCAGGAACAGGCCAGCGAGCACGCCGATGAGAGTGGTGCCGATTGCCGGGATGGTGGAGAGCAGGCCTTCAGGATCGCGCGTGCGTTCGTAAAGATGCTGTGCGGAGAAGATGTGGCGGTCGAGCCAAGCGACGATATTGGCGTCGTGATCGAGGAACGGGATGTCGCGGCCGGGCACGCCGAAGCCGGGAACGGGCACGAAGCGCATCAGGATGTAGTAGCCGATGAGACAGACGACCAGCAGGCCGACCTTGTCCGCGACAGTGGGCTGTCCGGCGGCAGAGCCGGCGGGGCGGCGGATCCAGATGTAGAGCGTGGCGACGATGAGATAGCAGAGCGCGATGCGCGGCAGCACGCCGTAGTAGCGCATGGTGGAGAGGCGGAAGAACGGAGCGCTGTTTACGACCAGGCCGAGCAGGAAGATGATGATGGCGCGCCGTACGGTGTGGGCGAATAGCGACGCGCGAGTGACGCCGCGTGCAAGGCGCGACTCCGTAGAGAAGACAATTGAGGCGCCGACCAGGAAGAGGAATGTGGGGAAAACCAGGTCGGTGGGGGTGAAGCCATTCCATTCGGCGTGCTTCAGGGCGGAGAAAGCCCGCTCGCTACCGTTGTCGTTGACCAGAATCATGAAGGCGATGGTGAGGCCGCGCAGCAGGTCGACCGCGAGATAGCGCTTCGAGGCGGAGACCGAGGAGACCAGCGGGTCGGGAGCGGATACGGTGCGTGTGGCAGAGCTCATGGCGGAGTGAGAAGAAGATTACGAGCTTTGCGGCAGGATGAAAAGGGGCAAGATTCATTGTGAACACACTCGGCCCGGTGACGAAAGAGTGGTCGCGGGTGTGATCCCGGCACGATGTACACTCGGGGACAGCACTATCACCGCGAGTGCTGTGTGCTCGCAACAACATAACGAAGACACCTGGGATGTACGGGAAGGCGGTGAAAAGCCGCCACTGCCCCGCAACTGTATGCGCGTTTGCTGCCGTTCCGCCGTTCTGTAAGAAGCGGAATGAGCAGCGCCTGACTGCCACGAACCACTGGATCGGATGATCCGGGAAGGGGCAGAAAGGCGGCGATGAAGCCAGCGCGCGAGTCAGGAGACCGGTCCCGGCGTGCGTTGTACGAACTGCGTTCCGAGGGGAACGAAGGAGAGCCCTGATGTCCGTACGTATACGGCGCCGCTGGCGCCGATCTCTAGCTGCATTCCTTGTTATCACTGCTGCTGCGTCGCTCGGGTTTGCTGCCGAGGTGCATGGCCGGGTTACCGATCCGTTGGGCGCTCCTGTTGCCGGCGCGGAGCTTGCTCTGATTGAAGGCGGCAAGATTGTCACCACCGTACGCAGCGCGCCCGATGGGACTTATTCGATGCGTACGGGCAAGACCGGTCAGTTCTATGTTGTGGTCGTAAGCCAGACCTTCCGGCAGATTTCGACGCCATCCTTCTATGCGGGAGTGCTGGATTCGCGTCTGCAGAACGTCGTGCTGGAGCCGCCGCGCATCAATCAGCAAGTGGTGGTGACGGCGACGGGCACGCCGACGCCCGAGGCGCAGGTGAGCGGCGCGATTACAGCCGTGCAGCAACCGGAGTTTCGCGATCGCGCCGTAATTGTGGATGCGCTACGTCAGGCGCCGGGAACCTTTGTTGTGCAGCAGGGAAGGTATGGCGGAATCACGTCGCTGTTTGTGCGCGGCGGCAATTCGGCGGCGAATCGCGTGGTGCTGGATGGCGTGCCGATTGAAAATATCGGCGGCGTGTTCGACTACAGCACGCTGGCTACGACAGGCATCAAGAGCTTCGAGATCTATCGCGGCGCGAACAGCACGCTGTATGGCTCGGACGCAGCAGCGGGCGTGGTGAACCTGGAGACACCGCGGGGAACCACGTCGTTTCCTTCGCTGCTGTATGAAGGCGACGCCGGGAACTTTCATACGTATCGCAACGCGGTGCAGGCGGGCGGCACGTGGCACAAGCTGGATTACTACGGCGGCTTCGATGCGCTGCGCTCGTCGAATGCGCTGCCGCAGAACGAGTACCACTTGAACACGGAAACTGTGAATCTGGGATATGCGATCAGCAGCGCGACCTCACTGCGTGTGACGGCGCGTAATGCGGACGCGGCGGTCGGGCTGCCCGGCCCCTATAGCTTTACCTGGCTGGCGAATGACGGCAAGCAGAGCGATCAGAATACGTATCTTTCCGGCACGATCGAGAACCAGACCACGGAGAAGTGGCACAACCTGGTGCGCTACGGGCTGACACGTAAACGCGAGCAGAGCGCGCAGTGGTATCCGGCGGGCGTTCCGATCGCCTCCGGCGGCGATGCTACATTCACAAATTACTACGGGCTGCTGGTGCCGATTCACGGCGCGAACGGGTACAGCACCGGTGGCCAGGTGCTGATGAACTATGGGTCGGCTTTTGGCGGGGTCTATCCCAACTCCAGCGATTCGGCGAACAATCGCGATCAGCTTTACTTCCAGAGCGACTTTCGATTTACACCGCACCTGACCGGCTTGCTGGGCTTCCGCTATATGGATGAGCGGGGGAGTTATCACAATCCGGCATTTTTTATTTCGCAGACGTTAGAGCGCTCCAACTACGACTACATCGGGCAGTTCGCCGGCGACTTTAAGAACCGCTTGTTCTATACGCTGAGTGGGGATATCGAAAAGAACGAACTCTACGGGACAGTGGGGCAGCCGCGCGTTGGACTGGCATATTTTCCGGTGCGGCCGGGGGCGGGCATTGCTCACGGCACGAAGCTGACATTCAATTTTGCGAAGGGCATTCAGGAGCCGGACCTGAACTCGCAGCTTCAGTCGCTGCAAACCATCCTTGAGCAATATGGATATACCGATCTCGTCGCGCAATATCATGTTCCGGCGATCGGCGGCGAGACCAGCCGCAGCTACGACGGCGGCGTACAGCAGACGTTCTTCAATGAGCGGTTGCTGATGAAGGCGCTTTACTTCCACAACGAATTCAAAAATCAGATTGAGTTTGTAGGCGGCACGACGCTGCCGCTGATCGGCGTGAGCCCGGCGGTGGCGGCTGCGATTGAGAACAGCTACGGCGGGGCGAGCGTGAACTCGCTGGCATTCCGCGCGCAGGGGGCGGAGGTGGAGCTTGAGTCGCAGATCAGCTCGCACATCTTTGCACGCGGCGGCTACACCTATACCGATGGGGTGGTGCAGCGGTCATTTTCGTCCGATGCAATCGGGCCGCAGGAAAATCCGTTGTTTCCGGGCGTGGAGATTGGCATCAACTCTCCTCTGATCGGCGCGCGGCCCTTCCGCCGCGCTCCGCACGTTGGATTCGCGGGTGTGACCTACACGACACCGAAGTGGTTTCTACAGGTGCAGGGCAGCTTTGCCAGCCGCAGTGACGATTCGACCTTCCTGTCTTCGTTCAGCAGTCTGTCGGGCGATAATTCGCTGCTGCTGCCAAACCGCAATCTCGACTTTGCGTACGCGAAGATCGACGTGGGCGGCAGCTATCAACTAAAGCCGTGGGTGGCGGTGTATACGCAGCTCGACAACCTGGTGAGCGATCAGCACATTGGGCCGATCGGGTATCCGTCGCTGCCGCTTAGCTTCCGCAGCGGGATGCGGTTCGCGATCGGGCACACCAAGAAATAGACGCTACTCGTTGCGCAGCGCGACCGAGGGTTGGAGTCGCGCTGCGCGCAGTGCGGGCAGCAGCGCGGCAATCATTGCGGCGGCGAGCAGTATGCCTGCTGCTGCCGCGATGGAAGAGATGCTTCCGCCGGAGAGCGCCGCGAAGAAGTGCGTGAGCGCGCGTTGCGCGATGACGACCAGCACGACTCCCACTCCAAGGCCAGCAGCGAGCAGGGGAAGGACGCGGCGCGCGATGAGATAGGCGATGTCCATGCGATTCGCTCCGAGGGCCATGCGGACGCCGACCTCCACTGTGCGTTGCGTGGCGAGGAAGCTGAGCAGGCCGTAGATGCCGATGGCGGCTAGGAAGAGCGCGAGACCACCGAAGAGCGAGAGCATCCAGACAAGCAGATGACGCGGCGCGAGCGACGCATCGACAAGCGCGCTGAGCGGCGTCACGTCGTAGAGGGCTTCAGTTCCGTCGGCGCCGTGGACGGCATCGAGCATCGGCTGGCGCAGGCTTTCGGCGTCTCCGGCAGTGCGCGCGACGAAGGTGACACCTTCCACCGGTTCCTGCGCGAAGGCGTTGTAGACGACCCCTTTGTTCTCGTCGACTTCGAGCGAATCGCGGCGGGTGTGGGCGACGACGCCGATGACCTCTGCCCAGGGTTGTCCCTGGCCAAAACGAATGCGCTTGCCGATGGGATCCTGATGCGGCCAGTAGGCCCGTGCGAGCGTGTCGTCGATCACGGCAACCGGCTGCGTGTGGGCCGTATCGGTATCCCTAAACCAGCGACCGCGCAGCAGCGAGATCTGCATGGCGGCGAGCAGACCGGGAGTGGCCCAGCGCTTGTCGGCGTGGGGGCCGGGCTCGTTGGGTGGAGTGGGCAGATTCTCGATATCAAAGCTGCCCGATGGCTTTACGGACGAGCCGAAAGGGAGCGGGAAGACGGCGGCTGCGGCCTTGACTCCTGACTGTTGACGGAGACGGGCGAGCACGTCGTCCACAAAAGCTTCACGACGTGGTTCGTTATCGCGGTATTGCGCGCTGGTGAGGGTGACGGAGCCGGTCATGACACCGGTGGGGCGGAAGCCGGGATCGACCTGCTGCAGGCGCACGAGGCTGGAAAGAAAGATGCCGGTGCCGGCGACGAGCAGGAAGGCGATGGCCATTTCGCTGGCGACGAGAATGGCGCGAAGGCGCTGCTTGCCGGAGCCACCCGTTGAGGTGCGCACGGAGTCGGCGAGCCGCAGCGATTTGCCTTGGCGCAAAACGCTCCACACCGGCGCCATGCCGGCGCAGATGGCAGAGAGCAGCCCGATGGCTGCGGCTGCGAGGACGAGGCGCAGGTCGGTGTGAACGGAAAAGCCGGCGGCGAGGTCGTGCGGGATGGCGTGCAATATGAGACGACCGAGCAGCGGGCCGGCGAGGATACCGAGCGCGGTTGCAAAACCGGCGAGCAGCAAAACTTCCGTGACGAAGAGCGCAGCGATGTGCGAGCGGGATGCTCCGAGCGCGATGCGAAGCGCCAGCTCACGCGAGCGGGCCGATGCGCGCGCCAGGAAGAGGCCTGCGACGTTGAGACAGGCGATGAGCAGCACGCCGGCAACGACTGCGAAAAGGGCTAGTAGCGGTTTGCGCAGATCGCCCGCGGTGTCGTTGGTCCAGGGCTCGGCGAACATGCCCCAGCCGGCGCTCTGGCCGAAGCTGCCGGAACCCTCGCGGCGAATCTGCTCGAGGTGCTTCTGATTGACCGCGGCGTTGAATTGCGCGACTGAGACACCGGGACGGAGGCGAACGACGCTCGAATAGAACTCGTTGTATCGCTGATTGGCGGCATAAGCATCCGGAGCCAGGCCGAGCGGCACCCAGACGTCGCGTCCACTCGGCCAGTCGAAGTCGCTGCGCATGACGCCGATCACGCGATAGGCCTGGCTGTCGAGTACCAGAGACTTGCCGACGGCATCGTGCTGCCCGCCGAAGAGGCGCTGCCATGCGCTGTAGCTGAGCACGACGACACGGCCGGCGCCCTTCTGGTCGTCTTCCGGCTGGAAGGTGCGGCCGAGGATGGGTTGCGCGCCAAAGGTGCGGAACCAGGGCCAGGTTACCCGGGCGGCGAGCAGATGCAGCGTGCGGCCGTCCTGCTGCGCGTTGAAGCTTTGTTCGTCATACATCGACGATGACGAGACCAGAGCGGACAGGGACGCCGCATCGGCCTGATCGGGCGCAGAAACGCCGATGCTAGGCAGGTTGAGCTGGGTGTATCGGGCGTGGAAGGAGACGAGGCTTGCCGGATCTTCGACGCCAGCCGGATGTAGCAACACGCCCTGGACCACACTAAAGATGGCGGTGTTAGCGCCGATGCCCAGGGTCAGCGTGAGGATGGCAATGATGGTGAAGAGCGGCGCATGGACGAGACGCAGCAGGGCTTGGCGAAGGTTGGTCAGGAGCATGGTACCTCAGCACTCACTTGGCAATACGTTGCCGCGGCGGCCGAGGTTCACGGAAATGTCACGCTTCTTTACTGCTCGCTTTCGAGGATACGGATTGCGTCTTTGTAGGTGAGGCTTGGACTGACGGGTCTGTAGTCTGAGCCATCCTCAACGGTTTGATAACTGACGTTATGAATCATCAGAATTTTGCCGGTGAGATTGAGTTTCATGTGGGTGGTCTCCCAGTGGTTCCCGCCCACGTCTTTCTGCTCCACCAGGATGGTGCCGCCTTTATATAGGCGTCCGATGACACCCCAGCCGAAGTTCACGTCGCTGATGAGGTGGGCATCCAGGCGGGCCATGCGCTTTTGCGCGCAATCGATCCATAGTTCGCCGGCCATGCCGTGGTAGACCTGCGCTTCGCGGTCCGGCGGGATGAATTTGTCATTGGGCTGGAAGCTGAGCCGCCACGCGGGGCCACTCGGTGTCTGCGCAATGCCGCGATAGGTATAGAGGAAGGCGTCCGGCAGCAGGCGGACCATTTCGTTTTCGCGGTTGCTGTCCTCTCGTTCTTTTTTCTGGCGATGTGCCTGCAGCTCCGGGTGAGCGAGCAGGGTGTCGAGCCGAGCGCGCTCCGCCTGGGCGCGCTCCGGCGTGAGCGGCTTGTCCTCTACTGCTACCAGGCGTGCGATGTCGCCGTCTTTGGTTTCGATGATGTCTTTGGTGGTAACACCGTTCTCATCCTGCTTGCGCAGGCGGAAGCGGAAGGGATGATCTTTGTTGGTGGCGTGGAGCTCGTTCCAGGATGCGGCGCGGACCAGTGCGACCGGATCTTCAGGCGGCTCCTGCGCACGCACATGCGGCGCAAAGAAAAGGGCTACAGGGAGAGCGGCGCGCAAAACGAGGGCAGACAGGTGAGAGGAAGCCAATCCTGACAAACATTTTCTCCTGGAGGCAGGGCCGCATCTTACACCCAAGCAATTCTCGCGGATCTTGCCGTCGATTCGCTTTCGGAAAGAGTAGCAGCCTGCGGTGAGTATCGCTTACTTAGAGCGCAAGAGCGCGTAGAGAGTTGCGGCTCAGTCTGGAGGTTGCGTATAGGGAGCATCTCGTTTTACAGGAGCAGGCGCTCCGACGATGGGTCTGGCGGCTTTTCTCAAAGGAAAAGTCACGCCGAGTGAAGGCCCAGCGGCCACAGATTGTCGAAAATGCTATAGTTCGCTCAAGAACTTGACGCCGCGCGCGAGTGGCGTGAACTCTTCAGGAGACGTGATATATGGCGGCAGGCGAGTCCGGCGCAGCGGTGATTGGGAAATCGGTTCAGATCCGCGGCGAGGTGAATGGCAGCGAAGATTTGATAGTGGACGGTGTGGTTGAGGGAACGATCACGCTCAACGACAGCAGGCTGACCATCGGGCAGAACGCGAAGGTTGCGGCCAACGTCTCCGCGAAAGACGTGGTTGTGGTCGGAACACTGCAAGGCGACGTGCGTGCAACGGGCAAGGTGGAGCTGCGCCAGGGCTCGACTCTGACAGGCGATCTTACGGCGGCGCGGCTGTCGATCGAGGAGAACGCGAACTTCAAGGGCAAGGTGGACCTGGTGCAGAACGCACAGAAGGCCCCGCAGACGGTGGAGAAGCGCTAAAGGCAGCGGCAAATGGCGCAGGAGGACGCCGAAGATACGTGTTCAAGAACCCGTTCCAGAAATCCAAGGATGATGCGCAATCAAACTCGCCGACGGTGCTGACCGGGCCCCGTATCACGCGGCATTCGAGCGGCTGGGCGAATCTCAAGAAGGAATTGCTGACGGAGAGCGGGCTGTACATCCTGGATATCGGACCCACCTCGCCGACCAATATCAATCTGCTGACCAACGCCGGGCACAGCGTCTACATGGCCGATCTGGTGCCGGAGGCGCAGAGTCCGGAGTGGATGAAGAAACCGGAGGAAGGCGGCGATCCGGTCTTCGACGTAGCAGGGTTCCTTGAGCACAACCTGAACTTTACCGGTCGCGAGTTCGATGCCGTGCTCTTGTGGACGACGCTGGATTACCTGCCGGAGCCGTTGGTGCAGCCGACGGTGGACCGTTTGCGCTCCTGCATGCGGCCGGGCGGCAAGGTGCTGGCGCTCTTCCACAACAAGCAGACCGGCGAGAATACTGCCTATTGCCGCTATCACCTGAGCGAGACGGACGCGATCGACATGCAGGGGAGCGCGCCGATCCCGCTCCGCCGATCGTTCACGAATCGCAATATCGAGAAGACCTTCGAGCGCTACAACAGTTGCAAGTTTTTCCTCGCGAAGGACAATCTTTACGAAGTGATCATCACG
>CAVWVY010000008.1:0-17520 GCA_963758545.1 uncultured Acidobacteriaceae bacterium
CAGCCATTTGCTCCGGTTTTCTTCTGGCACTAAAGATTGCCGGTGAAGGCGTGGAAGTAGCGGCCGGCGGGCGGCGGCGCAGTGTGCTCATAGTCTAGCTGCACGCCGAAGGTCTGCTCCAACTGCTGCGCGGTGCCGCGCAGCCAGACGCGGCGCGCGGCGCGATCTTCATGCACCAGCGTCAGGCCGTGGCGCGCAGCGAGCGTGCGCACCTGGTCCATCGCCTGCGCTTGTGGCGCCGTGCGCGTTCAGATACTCCTCGCGGCTGAGCTGACGCCCCTTGAGGCCCGCGACGTCGAGTGGCTGTGCGCGCTTGAGCACCACCGTGACCGTGATCTGCTGCGTGGCCGAGGTCTTGCCCACATGGCGGCAGTTGCGCGGCGCGGGGTGATCGCTTTCGGGAAGAGGAATGAGACGCACCTGACGTTGGGGGGACATGAGGAGCTCCTTGGTTTTGAGTGATGTCACTCAATAGATGCGCGATCCGGCTCTGGAGCTACCAGGTTCCGCAATCTGCTGGATCAAGGATCCGGAGGGGCTCCCTTCAGGAGTTTCGGGCGTATGGCTCCAGTACCGTTTCGTCAGTAACGTTTCGCCAGTATCGTTTCAGGAGAGCTGGCGCGGCAGGGCCGACGCGTCCCTGGAGGAGCCAGTCGAGTGTCCCGAACGATGGGATTTTGCGTTCATCCCTTCGATCGAGAGATGGATGCGATTATTTTCTTTGAAACTTTGTCTATGCTGGCCCGGCCGACACGCGATCTCCCTGGCTCGGCGGCTGAGAGATGACGAGGAATCGCGCGTCTTCGCTGCCTCGATTGAAGACCTGATGGGGCGTTTGCGCGGGGATGCTAAGGCCGGTGCCGGACATGAGCATGATGCTTTCGCCATCGAGCTCGATCACGAGTTCGCCGGCAAGCACGTAGAAGAATTGCGTCGCATGCTGATGAAGATGACGCTTCTCAGCCGTGCCGGGCGGCATGCGCTCTTCGATGATGCTGAGTGTTTCTGAGCGATGGAGGTGCCAGCCATCGCACATCTCCTCATCGATAGCGCTGGGCCATGTGTAGTGCTCGGCGATGCGGGTGCTGACGACTTTCATTCGCGGCGGCCCTCCCAGATCGCGAACAACGAGCGGCGAGACGATAGGCTACACGAACGCAACGCGCGTCTGCAGAACCCATTTTTCCGCCGCGACGTTGCAAATGGAAGATTTCACTATCTTTATCTGTGGCGAGGCGGCGCGGCTCGGCATTCTGCCGGGCTGGCGAATTTTTCTGACGAAGGAGTGGAGATATGCGGCGGCGGGATTTCGTAAGGGCAATGCTTGCAGCGTCTGTCAGCGCGCGAACGATGATCGGGCAGAATGCGCCGGCCTCGGTGACACCAGCGGTGCCCCCGCCGATTCCTCCACAGGCCGCGCCACTGCCTGCGCCGGGACCGGTGCCCTGGATGCGCGGGCTGATGGAAGCGAAGCCGCTGCCGATGACGCCGCTGGTGCCGGACGCGGTCGCGCATACTCAGACACGACTTCTTCACCCGGCAGCAGCTTGCAACGCTGCGGCAGCTCTGCGAGGTGCTGATGCCTCCATTGAAAAACGCGCCGGGAGCGATCGATGCGGGCGTGCCGGAGTTTCTGGATTTCCTGATCTCGGTTTCGCCCGCGGACCGGCAGAAGATGTACGTCGATGGGCTGGACCGGCTGGATGCCGAGGCAAGACAGAAGTTCGGCGTTCCGTTTGCCGGCGTGAATCTGCAGCAGGCCGATGCACTGATCCGCCCCTGGCTGCGGACGTGGATGACCGATCATCCTCCGACACGACCCCTACGAGCGATTTATCAATCTGGCGCACACCGACATTCGCACGGCGACGATCAACTCCAAGCCGTGGATTGACGCGTTGCCGGCAGATGACGAGCGCCGCATGGAAGAGGGGTTGTACTGGTATCCCGTGGATCCGGATCTGAATCGAAGCCGCCGCAGAAGCTGAAGTCTATCGCAGATCGCACGGAACTGCGAAAAAAGTAGAGAGGCTCAACGAGGATGCTGGACGAAGTCGATGTACTGATTATTGGCTCCGGTCATTCCGGCGGAATGGCTGCGAAGGTGCTCACCGAAAAAGGCATCTCCTGCGTGATGCTGAATGCGGGTCCGGTGGCCGACATACGCAAGGATACGGAGCTGCGGCAGGCCTTCACGCTTCCCTATCGCGGATTCAAGCAGCCGGGGCGGCTGCCGCACGTCTTCCAGGCGAACGAATTCAACGCGAACACATGGGTGGATGAGAAGGAGGTTCCCTACACATCGCCGCCGGCGAGCCCCTACAACTGGGTGCGGGTGCGCCTGTTCGGCGGGCGGTCGCTCTTCTGGTCGCGGCAATCCTTCCGGCTGAGCGACTATGAGTTCAAGGCGAAGTCGCACGACGGCTTCGGCGACGACTGGCCGATCAGCCTGGCCGACCTGGCGCCGTACTACTCGCGGGTGGAAGAGATCTTCCGCGTCGAGGGCACGCCCTACGGGCTGCCGCAGTTCCCGGACGGCAACTTTGTGCCGCCGATGGAGAACCCCTGGTGCGGCGCCATGGAGCGCTTTCGCAAGGCGGGCGAGCAGCGAGGCGTGCCGGTGTGCAGACAGCGCGCCTCGCTCGGCGTCAACGGCCTGGCGAGCTCCATCAACCTGCTGCTGCCGGATGCCTTCGAGACAGGAAAGCTTGAGGCGATTCCAAACGTCGTGGTGCGCGAGCTGCGGGTGAACCCGGCGACAGGGCTGGTCCGCGAGGTGCACTTTGTGGACCGCATCTCGCGCCGCGAGATGTCGATCAAGGCGCGGGTCGTGGTGCTGGCGGCGGGAACGCTGGAGAGCACGCGGCTGCTGCTGAATTCGAAGATCGCAAACTCCAGCGGCGTGATGGGCCATTACCTGATCGATCAGATCTACGGGGCGGGCATCGTCTGCTCCGTGCCCGAGGCGCGCGACGGCAAGAGCACGCGCGAGCTGATGGAGGGCGCTGCGATCGTTCCCCGCTTCCGCAACATCCAGACCAAGGCGAAGGATTTTCTGCGCGGCTATGCGCTGAACGTATCCAGCAGCACGCACCCCATGGACCCGAAGAACTTTGCCGCCTATGGCAGAGAGCTGGAAGAAAAGCTGGAGAGCTACAGCGGCAGCGGCTTCCATGTGGGCATCATGGGCGAGGTGCTGGCGCACTACGACCATTGCGTCAGCATCGACAAGCATGCCGTCGATGCCTGGGGCATCCCGGCGCTGCACATCGACACGCGCTACACGGACAACGAATTCAACATGGCGCGCGACGCGGTGGACACCAGCCTGGAGATGGCCCACCTGGCGGGCTTCGAGGTGCTGGCGAAGAACTACGAGCCGAATCCGCCGGGCTACAGCATTCACGAGCTGGGCACCTGCCGGATGGGCGACGATCCGAAGACCAGCGTGCTGAACAAATGGTGCCAGAGCCACGACATCAAGAACCTCTTCGTGGTGGACGGCAGCAGCTTCGTAAGTTCGGGATGGCAAAACCCGACCATGACCATCCTGGCGCTGGCGATGCGGTCGTCGGAGTATCTGGCGGAGCAGATGCGGCAAGGAAATGTGTAATTGCCGCAGTTACAGCGGAATATTCCCGTGCTTCCGCGGCGGGTTGGTGTCACGCTTGCCGTCGAGCATTTCCAGCGCGCGGATAAGGCGGCGGCGCGTCTCGCGCGGGCGGATCACCGCATCGATATAGCCGCGCTCGGCGGCGATGTATGGGTTCGCGAAGCGCTCGCGGAATTCGGCGACGCGTTCTTTGCGCGCTTCGGCCAGCACTGCCGCTTTGCGCTCCTCGCTGAGCTCGCCTTCCTTCTCTTCGGCGGCGCGCAACGCCTGCGCCAGCTCGCGGCCGTAGACGATGTTGACCGCACCTTCCGCGCCCATCACGGCGATCTCCGCCGTGGGCCACGCGAAGTTCGCGTCGGTGCGGATGTGCTTCGAGCTCATCACGCAGTAGGCGCCGCCGTAGGCCTTGCGCGTGATGACCAGCAGCTTGGGCACGGTGGCTTCGGCAAAGGCGTAGAGCAGCTTGGCGCCGTGGCGGATGATGCCGCCGTGCTCCTGCTCGGTGCCGGGCAGGAAGCCGGGAACATCCTCAAGCGTGACCAGCGGGATGTTGAAGGCGTCGCAGAAGCGCACGAAGCGCGCGGCCTTGGTCGAGGCGTCGATGTCCAGCACGCCGGCGAGAAACGCGGGCTGGTTGGCGACCACGCCGACGGAGCGGCCGTTCAGCCGCGCAAAGCCGATGACGATGTTGCGCGCGAAGTGCTCCTGCACCTCGAAGAAGTAGCCGTCGTCGACGATGCGTGCGATGACATCCTTGATGTCGTAGGGCTGCGATGGATCGGCGGGCACGATGGTGTCGAGCGACGTGTCTTCGCGATCGGCCGGGATCATCCGTGGCGCGGCGCGGCGGCGGATTGAGATTGTTCGCGGGCAGAAAGCTGAAAGCTCGCGCAGCATGGCGAGGCACTCCTGATCGTCATGCGCGAGAAAGTGCGCGACGCCGGAGACCTCGTTGTGCGTGGCCGCGCCGCCGAGCTCTTCCTTCGAGACCTCTTCGTGCGTCACGGTGCGGATCACGTCCGGGCCGGTCACGAACATGTGAGCGGTCTTGTCGACCATGAGGATGAAGTCGGTGATGGCGGGCGAGTAGACGGCGCCGCCGGCGCACGGGCCCATGATGGCGGAGAGCTGCGGCACCACGCCCGAGGCCAGCGTGTTGCGCAGGAAGATGTCTGCGTAGCCGGCGAGCGAGACGACGCCCTCCTGGATGCGCGCGCCGCCGGAGTCGTTCAGCCCGATGATGGGCGCGCCGACCCGCATGGCGGTGTCCATGATCTTGACGATCTTGGCGGCGTTGCTCTCCGAGAGCGAGCCGCCGAAGACGGTGAAGTCCTGCGCATAGACGAAGACGGTGCGGCCATCGATGGTGCCGTAGCCGGTGATGAAGCCGTCGCCGGGGATGCGCTGCTTGTCCATGCCGAAGTCGGTGGCGCGATGGGTGACGAACTTGTCCGTCTCTTCGAAGGAGCCGGGATCGAGCAGCAGCTCGACGCGCTCGCGGGCGGAGAGCTTGCCGGCGCGGTGCTGGCGCTCGCGGCGCTCGGCGCCACCGGCCTCTTCGGCCAGGGCATGGCGGCGTTCCAGTTCAGCGAGGGAAGCTGCGTGGGGATGGGAGGATGGGAATCGTCCATGCGAAACGAATTATAGGGCTCGTCGTACATCCGGACGGGACTGCAACACGAGTCGCTCGCTCCAGGCGACGTCAAAGGGCAAGTTAGACGATCCAGAAGGGGTGAGTAATGCAGAGGGGGTGAGTTAGGAAATCACTTAGGTCGTTACCAGCCGACATTCATTCTGTACCGAATCGTGGATAGTCGTTTCAAGATTTCATATTGCTTTTATG
The DNA here is from genome assembly GCA_963758545.1 of uncultured Acidobacteriaceae bacterium. Taxonomy (GTDB): domain Bacteria; phylum Acidobacteriota; class Terriglobia; order Terriglobales; family Acidobacteriaceae; genus KBS-83. The sequence goes on from CAVWVY010000008.1 coordinate 5,457, forward strand.
CTCGTTCGTCATTCGTTCTGAAATGCCGGATGGCCGTCACGAAATGATGTTTGTTCACAGCTGCCCTTCACTGGCCTCGATCTTGCTTATATCTGCATAAAGAGCAAAGAGACCTGCGAGGTGCGGCGGCGACATTCCTCTGCTGCGCGGGTGTGGAGGGCATGTCATGCAAATTTGCATCAGAACAATCTGCCGGAAGGCAGCCTTTGCGGCCGCTTTGGGTGTGACAGCGGCGGGTCTCATCTCGCTGCCAACAGCGGTCGCCCAAACCTCGACCACTGGATCGATCAACGGAACGGTCACCGACTCGAGCAGAGCTGCAGTTCCAGGAGCGGTTGTCCTTATAAAGGACACCGCAACAGGCACAGTGATCAATCTGACCACGAATGCGGAAGGGCGATTCACGGCGCCATTCCTAAAGCCCGACCTTTTAACGTGTCGGCTACGGCCGCCGGATTTCAGTCGAATACAACCAGCGTGCAGATCCTGACCGGGCAGCAGTCAGCGGTCAATATCGTCGTGTCACCGAGTGCGAACACGCAAACGGTTCAGGTAAACGCCAACGATGCTCAGTTGATGGACACACAGACGGCAAATCTGACGACGACATTTACTACGCAGCAATTCCAAAACCTGCCGGCTCCTGGTGGCGACATTACGACGATTGCTTATACAGTGCCGGGGGTAGTGGTTGGCGCGGGCACGAGCGGCTTCGGCGGGTTTACTTCTGACGGACTGCCTGGACTGTCGAACCTGGTGGTTATCAATGGCGCCGACTATAACATCGGCCTTTATGGCGGCCAGGCCTTCTCCGGATCTTCCAATCTGACCATCGGGCAGCAGGAAATCGCCCAGGCGGCAGTGGTGCAGAACGGTTACAGCGTGCAGTATGGACGGCAAGCCGGCGTTATTGAGACCTATGCGACCAAGGCCGGCGGGAACCGCGTGCATGGGCTGGCGCAGTGGCAGTACAACAGCTCCGGACTGAACGCGAATGATTTCTTCAATAAGCAGCAAGGCGGTTCCCGCCCCAAAGCGGTTTCCAACCAATACGCCGCCCAGATCGGCGGCCCGATCAAGCGCGACAAGCTGTTCTTTTTTGTAGATACAGAGGGGATTCGCTTTGTTGAGCCGAGCGTCGGCTTTGTGAATCTGCCTTCGCAGGCGCTCATGAGCAGCATTCTGGCCAACCCTGCCCTGACGCCGGGAAGTAAAAACCTGTACGGCACGATGTTCAAAGCAACCGCGGCCGGTGGGGCCTACGCAAAGACCATTCCGGTCACCAACGGACCGGGGCCTCTCCAAGACAAGACTGGCAGTTTTGGCTGCGGCACGCTTGCCGGCACAAAGGACTACGCGACGGGCGGGACACTGGGTTCGAGTGCTGCAGAAGGCTGCGCCGATTCCGGATTCCTCACGACTACGGCCCTCAACCGGGAGTGGCTGGCGGCAGGCCGGCTTGATTGGAACATCAACGACAGGCATCAAATCTTCTTCCGGGTTACCGACGACCAGGGCTTTCAGCCTTCCTATACAAGCCTGATCAACCCAAATTGGAGCATGGTCAGCAATCAGCCCGGTTGGACGGGACAACTCAACGATACCTACACCATTACTCCCAACCTGACCAACCAGTTTCTTGCGGCCGCGGTTTATTACAGCGGAATCTTTCAACCGCCGAACCTGCAGGCCGGCCTTGCGGCATCTCCCACAGAATTCGATCAGGGACTCGACGGGGGAACCAACGCCGCTGGCGGTCTTGGTCAGAGCCACATTTTTCACCGCAAGTACAACGCTTGGCGCACCCTGGATTGATTTTCCGGGCGGCGTGAACGCCACGCAGTACCAGGCAGTCGACAACGTTTCCTGGGTCAAGGGAAATCACAGCCTCAAGTTCGGCTTCGATTTCAAGCGCTTCCTGCTTAGCGATGTCAGCCTGCGGACAGCCGCTTACGGCGGCGACTACGCATTCGCCACCATGGCCGACGAGGCTGGCGGTTCGCTGCCTGGAGCAGCGGCGGTTCCACATTTACGCAGAGCTTTCCCGCGTTCGGCAATATCCACAGTGCTCTCTATAACTACGGCATCTATGCCCAGGATGAATGGAAGGTACTGCCGAACCTGGTGCTTGACTTCGGCCTTCGCGTCGACCGGAATGGGAATCCCTCCTGCAGCGAAAACTGCTATTCGCGTTATCTGGGAGGTTTTCCTGATACCTCAGCCACTCTGGATACTCCCTATAATGCGACCATCTCCACCGGACACAGCGGTCTTGTGCCTAAGATCGGAATGGGCAGTCGTGCAGCCGCGCTTCGGGTTCAATCTGGACGTTCATGGCGATGGGAAAACCGTTGTACGCGGCGGCATTAGGATTGTTCGCCGACAACTTCCCCGCCCTGATCACCGAGCAGACCTTCCTGTCCTTCCCGAACCGGTATTTTGCGTTCGGCCAAGCGGTACCGTAGCGCAAGATGCGGGAAGCGCTTTTGCTTTTGCGCAAGGGTCGGCTCAGGCTGTGCTGGGCGGCTTTGCTCATGGGGCCAGCTTCAACCAGATCTCAGCGCAACTGGCTGCGCAAGGGATACCATTCGCGCCGCCGAACTACACCATAACTCCGAGCGAATTCCACAGCCCCCGTTATCTTGAGTTCAGCATGCAGGTGCAGAGACAGATCACTCCGACCGATGCCGTGATTGTTACCTATGCCGGCAATCATGGTTATGACTTGTTTATGCCAACCAATCACTTGAACCAGAATGTCGGGCCGGTTTACGGTGCTTTCGGACAGGGCTGCCCGCGGCATCGCCTGACCCACGTTTCGCGGCGGTGTCGAACTTTTTCAACAGCAGCGCGATCTCGAACTACAACGGCGTTTCCGTGCAGTACAAGCACATCGACCACAGCGGACTAACCACAGACATCGCCTATACCTATTCCCATGCTCTGGATGACATTTCCAACGGAGGCAACGCACAGCTTCCTTACCAGCAGCGGCTCTATAAGATCCCAAATTACTGCGGGACTGCCATCCGCACTGATGTATTCGAGCTCCGACTATGACATCCGGAACAACTTTGTGATGGACCTGGTCTATGCGGAGCCCCACCGCTTCAGCAATCGTATCGTGAACTCCGTGGCGGCGGGATGGACCGTCGGCACGAAGGCGTACTGGCGCTCCGGAGAGCCGTTCAGCGTGTTCAACACGAATGCCGGCTCAGCGTTGGCGGCGAGTGGAACCGGCGGCTCGGTTGTGCTCGCAGAGGTGCTGAACAACAATTTCAACCACTCCTGCACTTCGTACCATAATCCCTGCTTCCAAAACTTTGGCGCATTCAATGGAACGGGACCTACCTTCTCCAAAAATCCAAACACTGGCTCCTCTCAACACAAAACACTTCGGCAACGTTCCGCGAAATTCGTTCCGCGGCCCGCACTTTTCCGATGTCGATGCCACGCTGTTCAAGGATGTCTACAAGAAGGAATCTCTTGCGTTCCAGGTCGGGGCGCAGGCATACAACCTCTTTAACCATGTCAACTTCGGACAGCCGGGTAATTTTGCGTCCAATCTCTCCACGTTGGGCAGATAACCACGGACATCAATGCGCCGACGAGCCCATATGGATCCAGCCAGCAGCCGACTGTTACCGGGCGCGTGGTTGTGGTCCAGGGGCGTCTTGTCTTCTGAAAGAGGCGGGGTTATAACTGCGGAACCGAAAGCCGGGAGCGCATCAAACACCACAGGGCCGCCGTTTAAACGGCCGCCGTGTGGTGAGTGCAATCAGCTAAGAGACGTGCCGATGAAAGAGGTCGTCCTTTTCGCGGCAGGGCGAGCAGAGGGCACTAACTCCGCAGCCAAACAGCAGGGCCGCGCCCACAGTGACGAGTATGGCTGGCAGATACGCTTCCAGGTGCGAGAGCCAATGAGCAACGATGGAAAAATCGGTGGTTAGCATCGAACTCACTCCGCGTCGGTGGTGATATAGAACCGGAAACTCGTTATTTGGTTGCTGTCGGGTACAGAATAACCTTGTTTGCTACTTGACAGCCCGTCCCCAAACGGGGCAAGGGCGGTCCCTCAATACGCGCAGACGAGAGTAACCCGGCAAATGATCGTTTGGGAAGCACTTCTTCTACTATGACTTAGCGGCAATTCCCACTCCCGGAATATCGCCCGGTTTTCCACCGGTTTGCCGCGTTCGCCACGGCGGCAGCAGAATCGATGTGCGTGACAACGCCGATACACAATCCGGCTTCCGCGGCAGATGGAGAGCCCCGGCTGCGATGGCTATTTCTTGACCTGAACTCTTACTTCGCCTCGGTAGAGCAGGAGCTCGTGCCCAGCCTGCGGGGGCGGCCCGTGGCGGTGGTTCCCGTGGTGGCGGATACAACGTGCTGCATCGCGGCCAGCTATGAGGCCAAGGCTTTCGGTGTCAAGACGGGTACGCAGGTAGGCGAGGCGAAGCGGATATGTCCCGGTATTGAGCTGGTGGAGGGCCGCCACGAGCTGTACGTGCAATATCACAACCGTATTGTGGAGGCAGTCGAGTCAGTGGTGCCCGTGTCGTCGGTCATGTCGATTGACGAGATGGCCTGCCGCCTGGTCGGCCGAGAGCAGCCGTTGCTTGCCGCGCTTGAGCTGGGGCAACGGGTGAAGGCGAAGATCCGCGACACGGTGGGATCGACGCTGCGCTGCTCGATTGGCCTCGCACCGAACCGGTATCTCTCAAAGGTAGCCAGTGACATGGAGAAGCCCGACGGGCTGGTGGCGCTGACGCCGGACATTCTGGAGGCGGCTTTGATGCGGCTGACGCCACGTGATCTGCCGGGCATTGGCCCGCGCATGGAGGCGCGGCTGCACCAAGCCGGCATCCGGACCATGCAGCAGTTGTGGGCGCTCGACCGCGACGGGATGAATCAGCTGTGGGGCGGCATGGGCGGCGACAAACTGTGGCACTGGCTGCGCGGCGAGGACTTTGACGATGAGGAACTGGAGCATGCGAAGTCGATCGGCAACAGCCATGTCCTTGCGCCGGAGCTACGCACGCCGGAGGGCGCGTACGCCGTCGTCAGTAAGCTGCTGCACAAGACGGCGATGCGGCTCAGAACGGCGAATCTGTGGGCGTCGAATTTACGGCTGAGCGCAAAGTTCGCTGTGCCGAAGGATGTGTCAGCGCGGCAGCACAACTCGGGCATCCCGCAGCTTGCATGGTCACAGAGTTTGTCGCTGGTGGAATGCCAGGACAACCAAACGCTGACCGAAGGACTGAAGAAGCTATGGGCAAAGATGCCAACGGGGCGGAATTACTCCAAGCCCTTCTACGTTGGAGTAACGCTCAACAACCTGGTGCCCGATCATCTGCACACACTCGATCTATTTGCCGGACAGGACGCAGCGGTTCGGCGCACAAACCTGTCGAAGACGATGGACTCGATCAACAAGAAGCACGGGACAACGATGCTGTTCTACGCAAGCATGTTGCCGGCTGGCACTGCGGCGCCGACACGGATCGCCTTCACCAGTATTCCGGATTTGTTTTGAGGTGTTGGTTCCAATTCGCGGATTATCCGTCAGCTGGACACTGTACTGCCGACGATTTGGCGTGGGCTATCGGCATTGTCTCTTCCTGTTCCGAATTTCAGAGACATGGCTGCGGCGATGGCGAGCAGGCCAAGAAGGATGAGGGGCAGTTCTACCATCAGCGCCGCCGCCAGTCCGCCAAGAAAGCCTGAAAGAGCTTCCGCACCAACCTGCAGGGCCTGATTGTTGCCCATGACCCTCCCTTGTTCCGTCTCAGTCGCCGCTCTTGAGAGCAACGTGGCGCATGCGGGCAGACATAGCGCCAACGCGCCTGAGGTCAGAAACAGAGTGACCCAGAGCGCGCCAGCCGGACGAAAGACTACTACCCCGATCATGAATACGCCCGTCAGGGTAGCAGACCAGATGGCGAGCGCCTTCGTGCTTACGCGGGCAGCGAGAAAGCCGGTCAACCAGAGGTTCGCGATCACGATGGGGACACCGACCCAGGCGATCAACTCGGAAACCCGCGATACCTCAAGGTGAAAATGGCCCACCAGATACATGGGGTAGCAGCGAAAGAAGCCGAAAATAGCGAAGTAGAAGAAAAAGTTCAGCCAATAGATGCCGCGCAGCCGGCGATCGATGACCACGCCTTTTAGATTTGTGAACGCCTGCGTAAAGCTCACTGAGGAGCGAGCCGCAGTTGGGTGGGTTTCCCGGAAAAACACCGCCGTGGCTGCCGTGATGATCAGAAGCAGAAGCAGCACCGCCGCGAACGGGGTCGCGTCATTGAACCATGGAACGAGCTCCGGATCGGCCAGCTTGCCGCCCACGAGGGGGCCAATAATATAGGCCGCACTGACGCTCATGTAGATGTAACCGAAGAATCGGCTCCGCTCTTCCGGCCTGACCACATCGGCAATCGCGCTCTGCGCGGCGACAATGTTCGCTTCTGCCGTGCCCGCAAGCAGCGAGGCTATGGCAAGCAGGGCAAAGCTGCGAGCGCTCAACGCTAGCACGATCAACGCGTAACAGACGGTCGTGACTGCCAGTGAGACAAGAAGGACTGGCTTGCGTCCAAAACGATCCGATAGCGAACCAATAACCGGTGATCCAACAAATTGACCTAGCGGGTAAAGACAGAGCAAAAAGCTAAGCAGCACGATGCGCTTACTCATCGCCGTCCCAGCAGCAAGCAACAAGTTGTGGTTGCTCATCAATGCCGGCGTCAGAACAGTAATCATTAGGCTGTAGCCGACAAAGCCGACAAAAATGACAACGTAAAGAGGAAGGAAAGAGGCCAGGGGATCCATCCCGTTTTCGGTTCGCGTTTTCTTACTTCGATCGGAATCTTTTTTCATAGATGGCAGCCAGTCATCCGCCAACGGCACCCGGTTCTGTACGGCATATCACTGTACGTGGCCACCATTTATATAGGCTCTCCGGGGCGGCAGTATACCGAACGGTCCTGACTTGCCGGCTGCAGCGATTTATGCTGGCGCGTGGAGGTTTTGGATGGCGAAGACGCTGGCCAATGCTCGTGACCGCGAGGAGATCGAGCGGCGTTTTGTCGCGCTGACGTCGGACTCGATGCGACGGTGGGGATCTATGTCCGTCGGCGGCATGTTGTGCCATGTCGACGACAGCTACCAGGTCGTGATGGGCGAGCGGCCGTTTTCGTGCACGAAGCTGGCGATTCCGGGGGGGATGGCGAAGTTTTTTGCACTGCGTTCGCCCATGCGCTGGCCGCGCAACCTGAAGACTGGCGATTCGGTGCGGCAGGGCGGGGGCGGAACGCCGGCGGTGGAGTTTGCGCGGGACCGCGCGCGTCTGCTTGAGACGCTGGCCCGCTTTTACGCGAGCACGACGCTGATCACCATCCATCCGTTCTTCGGCACCATGTCAAGCGCGGACTGGATGCGCTGGGGCTATCTGCACGCCGATCATCACCTGCGCCAATTCAGCGCGTAATGAAGACCAGCGCATGACAGGTTATCGTGGGCGGCTCGCGCCATCACCTAGCGGTCTCCTGCATCTGGGTCATGCACGCACCTTCTGGACCGCGTATGAGCGGACGCGCGACGCGAGCGGCGTACTCGTCTTTCGCAATGAAGATTTAGACACGCAACGTTCGCGTGCCGACTATGCGGCGGCGATGCTGGATGACCTGCGGTGGCTGGGGATCGAGTGGCAGGAGGGCCCCGATGTGGGTGGACCGTTCGCTCCCTATCGGCAGAGTGAGCGATATGCGCTCTATCTCGCGGCCTGGGAGCGGCTGCGATTGGGCGGATCGATCTATCCGTGTACGTGCAGCCGGCGCGAGTTGGCGGCAGCCGTGAGCGCTCCGCATGAAGATCAAGATGAAGATAACGAGCCGCTGTATTCGGGTCGCTGTCGGCCTTCTGTTGCTGCTGTGGCCCAGGCGCGTGAGCCGGCGGGGGTGAACTGGCGATTTCGTATCCCGGACGGTGGGACGGTTGACTTCGAGGATTCGGGCATGGGCGCGCGGAGTTACATAGCCGGGCGCGATTTCGGCGATTTCGTGGTGTGGCGGCGCGACGATGTGCCCGCGTATCAGCTTGCCTGTGTGGTGGATGATGCCGCCATGCAGATCACGGAGGTGGTGCGCGGCGCGGACCTGCTGAAGTCAACAGCGCGGCAAATATTGCTGTATCGCGCGCTGGGGCTTACGCCGCCTCAGTGGCATCACTGCCCGCTGCTGCGGGATGCAGCCGGCGAGCGGCTGGCCAAGCGGACCGACGCGCTGAGTTTGCGCGCGCTGCGCGAGCGAGGGATGATTCCGGCAGAGGTGCGGGCGATGTGGCGCCTGCAGGAATGACGATTTTGCGCGATGATTGCTTGACGCGCCGGGCGGAGGAAAGCGGATCGTTCCACTTGCTCCGGTCGCGATGACGATGCTGCGAGAAGGCGGTTTTATGCATATGCGAGGGTTTCGGTTTCGTATTTTTGTGTCGCTGGCGATATTTGCGGATCTTGTCGCTATTGGGTCTGTTGCCCGCGCTCAAGAGCGTCCGAAGATCACGGGCATCTCGCACATGGCCGTCTACGCCAGCGATCCGGTGGCAGCGGAGCACTTTTACGCGGACGAGCTTGGGGCGACGAAGGAGCCCGATGCGGAGAATCCGCAGGGGACCGTCTATCGACTCAGCGAGCAGCAGTTCATCGAGGTGCTGCCGCTGCCGGCCGCGCACTCCATCAGCCGGCTGGACCATGTGGCGTTTGCGACGACCGATGCCGCGGCTCTGCACGACTATCTCGCCGCGCATCATTATCGCGAACATCGATGCGGTAAAGACGGGCTCCGATGGCAGCAAATGGTTCTTCACGCGCGATCCGGAGGGCAACCGCGTGCAGTTTTATCAGGCGGCGGAGCATCCGTTTCATGCGGCGGCAAATCTGGTGAGCCCGCGGATCATTCACGTCGGCTATCTGGTGAAAGATCGCGCGAAGGAAGACAGCTTTCTATCGCGAGCTGCTCGGGCTTTCGGCCGTACTGGTATGGCGCGATGCATCCGGGCAAGGTGGACTGGGTGTCCCAGCAGGTGCCGGATGGGCACGACTGGCTGGAGTACATGATGACTGGCCCGAATTCGGATACACCCGATGCGAACAAGGTGGATGCGCGGCAGCTTGGCGTGATGAATCACTTCTCGCTGGGCGTGCCGAATATGGAGAAGGCGGTGACGGCGCTGTACGTGAGCGACGCGATCCGCTTCAGCCCGCGGCACGATGGGCCGCAGATGGGCAAGGACGGCAAGTGGCAGGCGAACCTCTATGACCCGGACGGCACGCGCGTGGAGCTGATGGAGTTCCAGCCGGTGATGAAGCCCTGCTGCTCGGAGTTCACCGCGGAGAGCCCAACGGACTAGCCGTTCTGCAACCGCGGTAACGTGACTCCGCCCCTCCCCCCTCCCGTCACCGGAGAGCGTCGTGGTAAGTCTTTCTATTGCTATGCGATAGACGTCCTCCCGGGAGGCTAAATTCGTCTTTCTAAAGACCTTATCGCTAAATTCGTCTAGACATTGGGGTTACAGAACATAAAAGCCACCATGACGGTGGCTTTTTGCTCAGCCTTGTGTGACTGCGTTTGTATCTATTTCCAGTGTAACGAATCGGCGGGTATAAAACGGCAGAAATCAGGCGCGATTCCCAACCTGGGAGTTACCTTCTTTTCCTGAGGGAGGGGGCTATCAGGCGGTGAAGCTTTGTTTCATCGGCTGGGCGTAACCGCAGGCGGGACAGAAGTCCTGGCGTGGGGACATGGTGACGCCGCAGTGGATGCATGGAACGGTAAGGGATTCGTTGATGGGTGTGACGTTCGAGGGCGGAGCGGGAGCAAGTCGATGGGAGCAGGCCGGACGTTTACCGGCGCGGATGCAAGCCCGAACATGGACGGATAGCCGGCTTCGACCGGGGCGGCTTCCTCGTCGCTGCCGCTGGAACCGAAGATCAATCGCAGTAGCGGAATACCGATGAGCAACACAGCGGCTGCGGCCACGGCGCCGTAGATCAGGCGATGGTGCGGCAAATTCAGAAACCACTCATAAAGGGAACGAAGGGTTTGGACGACGGCATTCATGGCGATCTCCCGTTCGGTTGCGGCTGCTCATCGCCTCAGGGCGGTGGCAAACAGGGGGAATGGCGGCGAGGGCCTGATCGCGGACGCACCTCAACTCAGTCCCCGGTATAGCCCGTTTTGTTTTAGAACCAGATATCGGCGCAGGGTTGCTCGGCTGCGAGCTGATTTCCCAATGCCGAATGGTCCACGTGGAACATATGCACACGGAAGAGGGCAAAATGGCTGGCAAGTCATTGCCATGCAGCTATTTCCCATCAGCGAATCAGGAATTATTGCGCCTATTCTGCGGGCTCCGGCGGTGGCCACTCGGCAATTGATCCCTGATTATTTGCGATCGAAGTTGCGTTACGCATCCGGAACTCTGCGTAAGAAAAATCTTCCTCAGTGTCGATGTCAATCGACCGCCCACGATCAATGATTACCGCTTTTGACTGATCGAAGTACCAATCGTAGTTATTGGCTCGGAATTCATTCCACCTGGCAACTCTGACTGCTCCCGTAACCCTGTAGAACTGAGGCAGCTCCTGCCTGTTTTTCTGACGAATCTCCTTCGGCAGAAACTCCTTCATGCCCAATGACTCGTCGAGGGTGTTGCACCATACTGGCGGACCGTCCGCTTCCGTTACGGAGATGACGGACTTTACGTGCGGTTCATCTCTGAGAACGCTAACTGCCCGGTCGATATCGGCGCTGGTTGTGAAGGGCGAAGTCGCCTGAATCAAGGCAAACAAATCGAACGTCTCAGAACGCTCGTCGAAGAATCTGAACGTATGGTCGATTGCCTCATGAATAGGCGAATCGTCTCTTGCCATGCTTTCCGGCCGAATAAATGGAGCTATAGCACCGTGTTCCCTGGCGATGCGCGCGTAGTCGTAGGAATCAGTATTCACCAAGAATGTCCCGCCATCGCGATAAGCCTTTGAGCCGAGCACCGCCTCCGCCGCATGGGCAAAGAGCGGAATTCCGCCGAGTGGCCGGACGTTCTTGTCTTTCACTCCTTTGGAGCCGCTCCGCAATGCCATCATGAACAGGATTTTCAACGTGCCCCACTTCCTCAACTCGCGTTTTTCAAGGACCTCATTGTTACGACTTCTTTACATGTTCCTGCAGCAGATACGTCGTGATGAACCCCTCAATAGGTCGCGACGAACCCCTCAATAGTTGGATGGATATCTCAAGCGAAACCTGAAGTTTGATGCTGCTGATGATCTCGGGAATGAAAATCCTGCGAAATCGTAATCGACGTGGTTCGCTTGCAATCCGATTCGCTGCCTGCATCGAGCCCGACAGGTCGTTTGTATGCCAGCGACGGACGGCAAACATACATCGAGGCGAAGATCTCCCGCTGAACGATTCGAGAAGCAGTTTTAAAACCACGATTCCCGGCGGTAGCGGCGGTATTCCTCGCCGAAGCGGGCTTCGAGAACGGCGGCTTCCCGGCGCGCGCGGACGATCTGAACGGGGATAAGCGGGATGAGGACCAGAAGAAGCGGCCAGAAGGGGATGAACATGGCGACTCCGAGACAGAAGAAGCAGCCGAAGACGTAGATGGGGTTGCGGAGGCGCGAATATAGGCCGGTGGTGACCAGGCGGGTGGCTTTGGCGCGGATGGAGAAAGCGCGGCCGAGCTGGAAGCGGGCGATGAGGATAAGCAAGAGCGAGGCGACGGCGACGACAGTTCCGGCAATGCGCAGCGGGGGCCAGGGCTGGTCCGCGAACCGGAGAGCCAGGAAAGTGACGGCGACGATAAGGAAGAGAGAGGAGAGAATGTTGAACTTCATGATGTACAGTGGTGAGCGCGCCAGCCCAGCACCGCACCCACGATCACGACCAGCAGGATGCCGCCGAGCATAAACCAACTGGCGGGGCGGGCGAAGTTGAGCGTCCATCCAAAGCCGTAGCGCTTTTCGACCCAGAGAGCGGGGTCCTGGGGGTTGTAGTAGAAG
>CAVWVY010000009.1:0-557107 GCA_963758545.1 uncultured Acidobacteriaceae bacterium
CCAATGCGCTCATCGACCTACGCCAGCAACGCGAACTCGGCTTCTGTTTACTAATCGTACTTTCAGCATCGCTGCATCAGCCCACTTCCATTCTGCCGTGCCCATAGCTAGCATTCATACACGGGCAGTCGATCCGGTTCACGATCTATCGGGTGCGCGGCCAGTAGAGCTTCGACGCACGCGTGATCAAGTCATCCAGTAGTCCGGATCGGTGCAGCTCCTCGGCGGCAACGTCCAAGGCATCGTCCGCGAGCTCACTGCCTACTGGATCGCCCTCTTCATGCAGCCAGCGCAGGCTAAGGAGCATCTCTACTGCTTCCTTCGCTTCAGCCTCTGGATAGTCAGGTAGGTGCATAGTTCGTCCTTCATCGATGATCCCGGGGAACACCCGTGTGCCTCTTTGACCCTATCCCCTGAATCAGCGCGTCCTTTGCTCAAAAGAGAATGGAAGGCCATCACGCCGGTACTTGTTACGCTGCATCCCTTGATGCCGCCACTTCGGCTATAGCGATCAAGCTGTTTAGGTGACACGGATCAGCCATGTGAGGGAGCTCCCTTGAGCGGGTATATGCCTCTAATCTACGGAGCTGGCACTGGTCTGTTGATTCATTCGGTAGTCACCGGCCAGAAACCGCGTGAAAGCAGACTTTGCAGAGATTAAAGCCGGAGCAGGTTCCGGCCCTCGTAGAGGATATTGTGACGGCGGAATTCAGGCGAGGCCTGCTTCCGGCGGCGATCGACGCGGGCGCGAAACTGTTCGTTGAACCCCTCGATGTCCCTGACCCAGTCCCATTCGTCCTGAAGGACTCCGCGTTTTCGGTCCAGGTGGGGCACCGGCAGGGAAAGCTTATGACACTGGAGCTCGGCCATCGCGGCCAGAAAGGAGCGCTGTCTCTGGTCGAAGACCTGGCGCGGCGGCTCCTCTGCGAAGAATGAGGCTTGCCGGTACAGATAGAACTCGTGCAGGAAGTGGGCGAAGGCATAACCGTAGTCGGCTCCGGCTCGACCGCCGCGAGTTCGACGTAGTTGGCTGGGCGGTTGTTCTTGCCCAGGCGGCGCGTCAGATCCCGGGGGATGGGACGCGCGTGGATCGCCTTCCAGGCAAGAGCATCGTTGCGTGCCTTGATTGCGGCAAAGTTGGGTCGGCGGCGAGGCATAGTGGATCAAGGCACGGCTCCGCGGGAAACAAATACTTCACGTAGCTCTTATGCTGCTCATCGATCGTCCGAATGTATAGCTCTAAACCGAATCTCAGGCGCAGATACTGATTTGTTGATCCGCAACGTTATCGCCTGGACATCGGACACCGCGAGCTCAATTTCAACGAAATGCGACAACCCGACTTTGACACCCCATTGGGCGTTGCAATGCCGACCACTGTAGTTCAACCGAGGTCAGAGTGCTGGACCTTGTCGGTCGGCGTTTCTGAAACTTTGGCGGGTCTCAGGCGATCTGGCCAGAGGCGCTAGACCAGTCGAGTCAACAATGCCGGATATGCTCCGTAGGTTGTGAGTATGGTCACACAGGTGAAAACCGGTAACGTTCGACGCGACCCCCCATCGCCAGACGCCGCACAGGCTTCGCAGGACCTGTTCAAACAGCGATCACACCGAAAGGCAGCGCTGGTGTTCCGAGCGCCTTCCGAGCAGAACTCCACCGTGTTGGCGGGGCTCATACGCCATTGGGTCGCACCCGAACTCGCCCGCAAGTTCCTTGCGCTCCGCTGCACGGCTGGTGGTTCACAGGAACCCGAAAAGCGCGATATGGACTACCGGACCCCTCTACAGGCGCAGAACTCAGACGAAGAGTGCGCCTCCGGAGAAGCAAAGTGAGTCAATTCGATGATTGGGACCTCGCGGCTAGCAGCAGCGGTTTCGGCCTCAGCAGAGCCGCGATCTACACGCGTTATTCATCCCATATGCAGTTCAAGCGATCCACCGAGGATCAGATTTACCAGTGCAAGGAAGCCGCCGAACAGAATGGGTGGACAGTCGATGAAGCGCATATCAGGTCCGACGAGGAGAGGACGGGCCGGACACTTCATGGCAGAAATGGTCTAACCGAGCTGCTCGAATTAGCCAAGATGAAGTCGAAACCCTTCGACGTCATTATTGTTGATGACCCATCAAGGTTGGGCCGCGATCAGGCCGACGCGCTGAACATACTGAAGCGTTTGAAGTTCCATGGCGTTGAACTTTACATCACCTCGTACCGCCTGTGCTCAAACCAGCCGTTTTTCCGAGAGATGTTTTCTCAAATGGCACGTCGTGCCGAGGAAGAATCTATCCAGCACGGCTGGCGTGTGAGACGTGGTAAGAAGGGGCGCTTCCGCGATGGCTATCATCCAGGCGGGGCATGCTACGGCTACCTCATTGAACCGATCGAGGACACGTCACGGCGAGGTGTACACGGTCGCTTCGAAGTTACCGGGTGTAAGCAGCGCATCACTGAGGAGCAGGCCGCTATCGTTCGCCGAATCTTCCGTGAGTATATCGCGGGCAAGAGCTCCACTCAGATTGCCAGGGCCCTGAATAAGGATGAAGTGCCACCTCCGCAGGGAGCAAGGTCCAGGTGCGAGGCGAGCTGGTCGAAAGAGGCGGTCTACTCGGTCCTCACGAACGAACGGTACATCGGAAATGTCTACTGGAATCGCACCTATCAAGTTATCGACCCCGACACAGGCAAGATGAAGAGCCGATTAAGGTCCGAGAAAGAGGTCATGTATCGCCATGACGAGGATCTGAGGATCATCCCGGATGAAGTATTTGAGGCCGCGAAGGAGCAGCGCAAACGCATGCACAGAGACAATCGCGTGCAACTGCTGGGTGGCATGTCCCGCACCGCGGCGGCGCGGCAGTATCTGCTCAGTGGTCTGCTGAAGTGCGGTGTCTGTGGAAACAACATGCCTGTGCTGGGTGGCCGTCCTGTTTATTACGGTTGCAAGATGTATCGGCAAAGGGGGACATGTTCGAATTCGGTCACGATCCGGCTCGATGTGCTCGAGCAGGCACTCAAAGACAGCCTCTCGGCAATCTTCAAAGATCCGACCTTTCGCCCGGTGATCGTGGGCGAGGTCATTGAAGAAGTCCATCGCCTGAAAGCGAGGGAACAGACCCTGAAAGCTTCGCTGGCGGGACAGAACGACGCCCTCCTCGAGGAGCGCAGACGCCTCGCAAAGATGATCGACAACTTGGTTTCGGCGATCGGGGAGGTCGGCGGATCAACGGCGATGAAGAAGAAAGTAGTCGCTGCCGAGGCACGTGTGGAGCAGATCGAGGCACTCTTGGCACATGCGCAGGAGAAGGTGTCGGAGCCCATCGGACGTGATCAGGTCGCGGCATTCGTCGATGAAGAAGTTGGGAGGCTGGTGGACATGATGTTCGCGGATCGAGAGACCGCCAAGAATCATTTGCGCAAGTACATCTCGGAGATCGTAATGATGCCCTTCGATGAGGGCGGAGTTCGGGGTTACTACGTCACCGGAAGCGTTGATCTCTTCTTAGGTGCCAACAATGTAATGCAGGAGGATTCTCTGGAAACAATACCACTGCATTACACATTCGGCTTTCAGATCCTGATCGCAGGTAGCAGACGCTCCACCAGCAAGGTGGATGCTCGTCCGGGCGAGGCGCGGGATCAGGTGGCTAAGGAAAGTGCCACACACGAAGAATCTGCCGCTGTCTCCGGATTGCTGGGGCAGGTCGCGGGGACGGACTCAGAGCCGTCGCCGACCTACTCTGAGTCAATAAGCTGTCAGCCAACACCGTAGGTTAAAGGAGAGTGCTCAAGACGTAGCTGTCAGCGACAAGGGAAGGATGCCAATCGGCCGAATGCGAATCTGCATAACCTCTGACACGCACGAGCTGGAATCGGAGGTGGAGATTCCGCCGTGCAACTTTCTCATCCATTGCGGTGATTGGTCTTTTTTCGGAAAGAGCGTGAGAGCGATGGACCGCTTCAACGACTGGCTGGGTGACCAGCCGGCCACGCACAAGGTGGTCACGTGCGGAAACCATGAATACCCGGTCGAAGCCGAACCGGAAAAGTGGCGCCGGAGACTAAACAACGCCGTACTCCTTCTGAACGAATCTGCCACGGTTGGCGACCTTAGATTTTGGGCCTCACCGACGACATCGCTCGATGGCGGAGCCTTTGGGATGAGTGAGGAGGCCGATCGCGATAACCTTTATGCCGGAATTCCGCCGGATACGGATGTTCTCATCACGCACGCCGCTCCGTTGGGCGTGCTCGACTGCGGACGAGGGTGCGCTGCACTGCGCAGAGCCGTTCTGCGCGTGAAGCCTCGATTGCATTGTTTCGGTCATATCCATGGTGGATACGGCACCCGGCCGACAAAGAACACACTCTTCGTGAATGCCGCTCTGTTAGACGAGGACGGTGCACCCAGCAAGCGGCCGATTCTGCTGGAATTATCCTTATGAGTTCGGCATGCCTTAGAGATAACTGGGGCACAAGCGGCCGTTGCGCGAACTTTGCCCGATTCGATTACATTTGACTTGTCCGTGCGGAGCTTCTTCCGTACGAAGTCCTTCCTGGAAGGATGACGAATCAGTGGACCGGGTGACTGCCCGCAAGAGGTGGGCCTTCGAAGCATCGCCTGTCATACAGGGGGGTTGCATCGTTCCGGCTCGATTTGAAAAACTCCCGTTTAGCGTTGATATGCTTCTCTGCGAAGAGTTGGTGCAGGTTCTTCTCTTTCGTTGTCATGTGGACACGCGAGCGGGCAAGATGACAGGAAAAGACAACTGCCACTCCTGTCGAGGCGCTCAGATCATAGATGCAATCTTTGAGTGGCACAGCCAATCTTCACCAGGCCGGGCATTCTAATTGTTGGTGAGAACATAGATGATACCGTCGTCTGTCATCGAGTGCCGTAACCCAGCTTTTATCAGATGTTATGCTGTTCGGTTCCTCATCGGTCGAGGCCGATACGAGCTGCGCGATTGAAGTCATTATCCGACAGATCGTCCGTGAATGTTATTGACGACGAACTTACTTATCAGGACCAATCTCCGTTGTGAAATTAGGACCTTGGCTATGTCCCACTCATTAAGTGTCGGAGTTTCCGTTAGGTGGCTCAGGCATCTCGTTCAGACTGTCGCAGTCGCCTGCAGACGCCAATCCAGTGTGATGACGGTAATGTCATCCTCCTGACCGAAACGGTTAGCCTCTGCTGCGATGTCTTTGGCCGGCAAGCGGCTTATCCGGGAGGTGCGTTCAAATCCGTACAACTCGCCGGTTTCGGAGCGCGCCTCAACGACACCATCCGACATCAGCGTGAGCCGCGCTGTAACGGGAAGAAAGAACGAGGTTTGCTCATACTCCATGTCGGGTACAAATCCCAACGGCAAACTCGGCGCGGTCGCCATTTCTTCGCCATCTAGATAGGGCGACAAATGTCCGGCGTTTGCGAGTATTACCTGACCGGATGAAGTTAGGATCATGCATAGGCAAGTGATGAACCCTCTGTTCGGCGTCCGAAGCAGGACATTGTTCAGACGCTTCAAGGTCTCTGCGGGGCCGACTCCTTCGTCGGCCATGGAGCGCAGCGCGCCAACGGCCAACGTGCCCATCATCGCAGCTTGCAGGCCCTTGCCACTCACGTCGCCGATCACGACAAGAATCGATCTGTCCGATCTCGGCAGCACCTGGCAGAAGTCACCACCTACTTCTTCTGCTGCTAAGTAGACGATCTCCGTTTGCAGTCCTCCCAGGCGAGGGATATCGACGGGCACCAGACTTTGCTGGATGTCATGGGCCGTCTGCAAGGCGGACTTGAGGCGCTGCTCCTCCCGGCTGCTTTGTGCGAATTGGTACACGAGCACGGCCAGTAGTCCAAGTGTCGCCACTGCGCTGCCGACATCGCCCAGATTTACGGAGAATGGGTAACTGAGCAACTGGATGTTGGCGGTGATCAGTACCGAAGCTCGGGAAACGTTGAGGTCCAGCAACCAGTGCCCAAGATTGCCCACGGAAGCTATGGCGATGCTCAACATATACGGGAAAATCAGCAATTTCGCATACGTGACGTTCGCGCGCCAGGCTCGTATCAAAAGGACGATCACGATTACTTCGGGAAATGTACTGGCGAAAAAGTAAATCCCATCCGCCCAGGTCTGCGAGAAGATCCCAAGGATGAAAAGAATGGGTCCTATCTCCGCCGCAAAATTCAGTAACGCGAAGAACGCCGCTCGTCTCCATGTGAGGAGACCGAGGGCGACCAGAACGAACAAGATATAGGTCAAGGGAGAAAGAAAGTCGAGCGCGGCATAGGCATATACGCTGGTGAAAAAGCCCCAACCAAAGTGCTCTGAGATCAACTGCACTGGAAGGCCCAGCGTACCCAGCAGCATGCTTAGCGTGAACCACGCGTACAGTCCCCGGCGCGTCAGAAAAAGAGCAATAGGCCCGAAGCCCCTACGATCAGCGAAATAATGGCCTGCGTGTAGTCGTTGCCGCGGGCAAGCAAATTTCGAGATCTCGAGAGCGCAAAGATAGTTTGGACCGGTTTTGGGCTGCCCGCGTACACGGTACCAGCCAAGGCCCCGGTAATAATCCTTGCGAGGCGGGGGTCCTGCCATACGCGGATTGCGACGAGTATCTCCTTCGAATCCGAGCCCGGCAGTCGTCTCGCGCCGCTCAGGGGCAGAGTGAAAATCCGTTGCGACCGTGTTGCGACCTCCGGATTCGCAGGTGGCAGGCGGCCAGCCTGCCCAGCTATCTTTCCATCTGCAAATATCTGATAAGCCACGCCGAGACGCGGCATGAGCAGCACCAGGGAGGGCATGCTGGCCGGTACTCTGAGGCGGATGCGAAACCAGGCAAGGTTGTGGACCGGCGCATAGCCCTGCGCGTTCCACTCCTCAGTGGGCTGCAGCACCTTCCACATCGAGTCGTCGAAAGCTGGATCGGCCCAGCGTTGATCATCGCCGCCACAAAAACGCCAGTTCTTGGAGATCGGCGTTACCATCTGCCGCTCCGCCTGAAGGTCGATGGGTGCAACCGACGTGGGAGCGCCGGTCCCTTGCGATGAAGCCGTGACATACGCTCCAATAACGACCATCCACAGTACGATGACGCTGCAAACTGCCCTATGGGCTGGTGGTCCTACGGCTTTACCAAAACATCCTGCGATCATCCCGTCTCACCCGTAGTCCGACCTAGTATTACTGAACCGTTTGGCATGGGCCAGCCAATTCTCTGAGCCGCTGGATTGATATCGAGAAACCCCCTCTCGTGAGCAACCGAAAAGCCGAAACACTTTCGCCACCTGTTGCGCTCGAAGCGCAACAGCCTTATCCCGCAGAAACTTCGGATGATCATGAGAAGGATGTCGCCGTCACTTATGTCCAGCAGTAGAGCAATTGGCTTCGACCCCGACCTTCTGGCACAGCGGGGGCATCGAGCCTTCAGCACAGCCCGCCATGGCTTAGGGCTGGCAGCGAACACCGCCTGCCGCCGGGAGCTGAATCGGCTTGAGCCTGGTCACCACCACCTTTGTCCCCGCTACACCTTCTACCATCCGGGAATGTGGCGATTTTTGGACAGGGACTGCTGGGACGAATGGGGCTTCAATAGCTATTTTTCGGATTGCTGCGGGCGGGGATTACTTCCGACAACTCGATGGCACTTCAGGTAGGTGGCGACCAGACACTTGCCTCACACGACACATCGGCATTCGCGCTCTCCAGGCTGACTGGCTCCGTACACCGCTGCCACAGGTACGACCAATGTCCAGAACACCCTGCGTCTCGGTGCCCGAGTCGTCCTTCAATTCTCTAGATAACGGAGGGTGGGGCAATCGCACGCGGACGAGCTCCTGGATCACCCCGACTACCAAGGCCGGTGAAACTCGCTGAAATCATGTGCATACAAGTCAAGCAGGTTTGCCAAAGACGTGCGACTGCTCGGGAAGGACGAGTTGGTTTGTTGGGGTGTTCAGCCATGGTGGGGATATGCGAGTCATGTGCAGTCGTTTTCAGAGCAGACTTTGTCGCGGCGCTACTCGCATCAAAAGGGAATGTGCAATTCGCCATTCGGATCGGAGATCATCGTGAAGACTTATAGTATCGAGGACGCTCTCAAAGCACAAAGGGCATTGCGGACCGCCGCGGGCTTAGGAGAGGAGAGGTTTCCAATCCAGGCGTTTGTTGGCATGATCAGCGATGAAGTTGAAGCACTTCGGAAAGCGGGGAAAAACGGACGAACAGATCGCGAATCTGATTCGGTCGAGTTCACCTATTGAGATTACTGCAACGGAGATAGCGGAGAATTATGCGTCGCCCGAGAAGCGACATTCCCATTGACCGCGAGCCGTCGGTTCCTAGCATCTGATGCATAACGGAGGGCCGTTCATGGTCTTCTGAAGCGCCGGCCGGGAACAGGAGGAGAAGACAGGTGGACTACATTTCATGTGTTGAGATTCATGGCGCCCCTACCGAAAAGGATTACGACTTGCTGCATGCAGAGTTGGCAAAGGCCAAATTTTTCTTCTCGATCATCGGCGGGAGAGGTGATACGCCTCTTCGTCTTCCTACTGGAACGTTTTATTGTTATGAGACTTATTCGGATGTCAATGAAGCACACGATGCCGTTATACGCGCAGTGACAAGAACGCAGTTCAGCTTCTCAGCCATCACGGCGGCGACCGGACCGGATGCCTGGCAAGCCGACGATGACATTCACGTACTCGGTGCTGCGGAGGCAGTGATTCCCAACGCTTAGCAGGCAGTTCGCATGGCGGAAGATAAATCCACGTCACTGGACTTTTGTTCGTCAGGAAGCTGCAGTACTATATACCCTTAAATTCACCGTTTGGTACGGCCAGTTTTCTTTGCAGGTGTCTTCACGGGCTGCTTCGCGCCCTTCTTAGTCGCGATCTTTTCGTTCGGCGACTTCTTCGCCGCGGCTTTCTTCGCAGCCTTTTTCGGAGGGGCCTTTTTGGGGGCACTCTTGACGGGCGCCTTCTTTGCCAACGGTTCTGATGCCTTCTTAGCGGCGTTAGCGCCTCGGTCACCGAGGCAACGGCCCCTCCAACCGCCGTTTTGACGGAACCCGCAACGTCTTCTGCCATAGCAAGGCCGTATCCCAACTTCCCCGCAGCCTTCTCCAATATCGTTTTCTCAGCCATTTTCAGGTCCCTTCATAATGTTCGTTTGCCGCTACGGATTGTAGCGGCATATCCACGCAATCGTGCAAATTATCAGCAGCAACAGGTCAAATGGAGTTGCTTGTTTTGGCGTAATAAGTGGTACAAGCCGATTGATCGCAAGTGGACCTATTCGACGGTACCAGCGTTCGGTAACCTGCTTGCATGCCGAATCGAGTCCTAAGCCTCAGTTTGTTAGTAGCTTCGTCGTGGGCCATTGCGCAGAGTCCAAATCCGGCTGCGGGCGGTCCTTCTCCTTCGCATCTTGGTGCCCGCTCTCGAACAGCGTTTTCTCAAACCTTGCCTCGGCTGAACGGCTCCCATCTTGAGATAACCACGGTCGAGGTGA
The DNA here is from genome assembly GCA_963758545.1 of uncultured Acidobacteriaceae bacterium. Classification (GTDB taxonomy): domain Bacteria; phylum Acidobacteriota; class Terriglobia; order Terriglobales; family Acidobacteriaceae; genus KBS-83. The sequence goes on from CAVWVY010000009.1 coordinate 9,519, forward strand.
CGTATGCGCCGGGTAATTTTTCCGCACCGCACAGCCACCCGTGTCCGGTCATTGGCTATGTGATTCGTGGGGCAGTGAGGATGCAGGTGAAGGGCGGTCAAGAGTCCATCTATAAGGCTGGAGATAGCTTCTACGAGGCCCCTAATGGCATCCATCTTGTCTCCGCGAATGCAAGCTCCACGAAACCGGCAACCTTCCTCGCGACCTTCATCTGCGATCATTCCGCTCCTCTCTCTATTGAAATGCCGGAGAGCAAGCGGACGGAACCGGCCAAGCATGAATAACAAGCATCAGAGCGCATCCCCAACGGCACGGCGCAGCGTGGCGATTAACGCTGATTCGCGCACGTGGGAGAAGCTGGCCGTCTTCTATGCAAGGATTGCGCTGGGGGCTGCCTTTCTCTCCGGAATCGCCGATCGCTTCGGTTTATGGCGAGGCAGGAATGTCGGCTACGGAAACTTTAATGGCTTCGTTCGCTACACGGCGAAGGTGAACTCCTTCATGCCCGCCCCTACGATCCCGTTACTCGCGTGGGCTGCCACCATCGCCGAACTTGTGCTTGGCCTTCTATTGGTGATTGGCATATGGCCCAGATGGACAAGCCTCGCCAGCGCGGCTCTGCTCATACTCTTCGGGATTGCCATGGCAATCTCTTTCGGCCTCAAATCGCCGCTTGACTACTCAGTCTTTTCTGCGTCCGCTGCAGCAGTCTTGCTTGCGCTCTACCAACGCCGCGCGTCAGGCGAGGGCACCTGAAGCTGTTCTAGCAGCCGTAGTTATCATCGTTCGGAGACAAGGGCATACGGTCGGAAGAGATTGCGAAACGGCTTCGAGCTTCCCTCCCGCAAATGAACGAAGATCGCATTCGCTTGATCGCGCGCACGGAGAAAGCAAAGGCAGAGACGGCCTTCTCGCAGGGGCCATCAGGAGGGTCCGGGCCCGTCCTTGCGCGGAGTCAGAGCAGGTTCGCTATTACCTGGAGCATGCAGGGCAGCGTTGAACCCGAAGTTGCCGCCCTGACTGTGCGTGACAGCAGGATTCTCGTGGACGGGTGCATCTTGCGAATGGCAATCGGCTAGATCAAAACCGTTCATTCCTGGCATCCTTATATCCGCGAGCAACTGATCTGGCTCAGCGAAGCAGCTTTCCCCTGGATGCTTGACTTCCGAGTGGGCCGAAGCTTGCGCTGTTATCCGGGGGCGATCTTGATGGCGGACTCCGGCCCCAACCTCGACGTTCAGTTATTGCAAAGAATATGAGACGCTGGATCGATGGATGACGCTGTTATGGCTATCGAGGTCCAGAACCGTCAAAGTGTGGGAGCCAGGTGCAAGAGCGAAGTATTGGTTCACGTCTGCGCCTGAATACCGGCCTAGTTTGACTCCATTGTCCCAAACCTGAATTTGGCTTATAGTCTGCGATTCATTTGCATGAGCTACAACGTGAACCGTAGATTGGCCCATGTTCTCATTCGCTGTCGGTGAAGTAATCTGAACTCCATCCACCAGCGGCTGCACGGTGTAAGTCACAGAAGATTGATGAATGATGTGGGAAGCGGAATCTAGATCCATCACCGTGGTGGTGTGGTTCCCGGGGATCAAGTTATAGGTGGCATCGACTTGAGTGCCATACACGCCAAGCTTCACATGGTTATCCCAGACCTGCGTCTGGCTCACGGCCTGGCTCTCCGATGCAGAAGCGATCAAATGAACGGCTCCAACGACCGTAGCTCCGCTTCCCGGACTTGAAATGAGGACACTATTGGACGTACTGCCAGATGCCGAGCCTGTCGTAAAAAAGTCAGCCATGGGCACCGCATTCTGCGCAGCGCCGGGACATGTAGACAAACCCATTGCTACGCACGCAGTCTTCAGCACGTTTTCGCTGTGATAGGTAGCAGACGATTTATAGCCCGGTTGCACCTGCGGACCAATGACGAGAGTAGCAGTACGTCCTCCGCACCCCTGCGAAACCGTGGCCGAGCAACGGTTGTCGGTGGCAAGGGTACCTTCATCCCAAACAATGAACAGGATGCCGTCGCCTCCGGGCCTGAATTCCGGGCGGGCTAAAATCGCGGGGAGATTTGCTTGAAGCCAATGATCGGCGGCCTGAAGACTTCCGCTGTGGGCATCTTCGGTTGCATCCGGAGTGATGTAGGCATAATTGACCGTCTGGCCCAGAGCAAAGTCCTCTGCCATCTGCGAATAGGGAACACTGTTCGTGTCCTGGCCCGTTCCCGGGCAGACATCGGAGAAATCTATGAGCGGATTGTGGCGACGATAGTAGTCATTGTTCGTGCCTCCGTAGAGTCCCTGAAAACCGGCATAGGGCATGTTCTCCTGGTAGGACCTCCAGGTATATCCGTGCTTTAACAGCTCGCGGACGATATTGTCATTGCTGTGGTTGCACGAGACCGTGGTGTTGTTGGTCTCAACAGGCGCCCCGGCGACAAGCCACATCAAAGCCGTCAGCGAGCTATGTTGATTGGAGTAGAACTGCGTGGCAAGTCCATATTGATTTAGCAGCTGATTGTAGTACGGCATTTGAGAATTGCCGACCACATCCTCAAAGCTGTGATTTTCCTCGGTGACCATCCAGACGTGGGAGGATCGGGGAACAGTTTGCCCGCTGACAAATTGGGCGGTAACTAGACATGAAAGTAGACACAGTTTCGAAAACATCAATAGACCTTTCCTAGTAAGGGGGGTGGATAGGAAATATCTTGCCAAGGTATACACCCGAAAGTGGGCGTTTGCATGATTTATTTGTGAATCGGAGATGCAACGTTTGTGGCAGTGCTCGTATCTGCGACTATTGCGAATACTAACCAGCTCATCCTGGCAGGCGAGCAGCGCCCATAACAACGCGGAGCACGCCACCACATTCGCACTCCGCTCCCTCGAACGGTTTCGGCTTGGATGTGGCAAAGATTCATCAAGAATAGTGCTGGTGACAGGGCGGAGGCCATGACTGTCATCTGGCCTTTGAATCCGAGCCGATAGAGGGCAAACAACATCGTGTTGTTGCTGCTCGGCTTGGAAGCGTTTCGCCCTGGCAGAATGTGGCGACTCAAGCCGGCGAGAGATTCCAGCTGTCCAAGGATTGCGAGAGCCTGCTTCGAGTGCGGCCGATATGTTCAGCCCGCATCTTCATCCGCTGCGCGGGGATAATCCAAACTGCATTCTCACGATCGACCTCATTCCAGGTAGACCCGATCAGTTCTTTGGTCCGCACAAACGTCAGGCAATCATCTGAAGAGCGAGGCGGGTCTGCGTGTCGCCGATCTACTCATAGGTCGCGATGTCGCAGATAAGGGAAGGGAACTGCTCGGGCCTGACTGCCGGCTGGTCCTTCTTGACGTCTGTAGGGAGGGCACCGAGAAGTCTGAAGAGAGATCCCGGGTACAGCGGCCGGTGGCGATGCCGTACCGAAAAACCAGGAAAAACCGCTTTGTACTGAACCGGTTGGAGGGAAAGAGGAACGTATAGCGCGCTGCTACACGGACGGGAAGAGTGGCAGGTCCCGCTATCCAGGGGTCGTACAGAGGCAGGCCCAATCGGAAGTTCCGAGAAACTATTAGGAAGTTACATCGCTTCGAGATACTTGGGGAAGAGCTGTCCCGCGCTGTCCTGGAAGAGCATCGTCAGATGCGCGAGCATCTCGCTGTAGAGCGTCGTTGCGCGATGCGCGTTCACGGATGCGCCGATAGTCGAGTGCGACATCGCATACTTGGCCAGGGCCATCAGTACGCAAAGCCGGATCTGGAAGGCATCGCTGCGCAGACCCTCAAGCAGCGCCTCGTCCGGATCGGTGCCGTGCTCGGCGGCGTAGTCGGCAAGCTGGACCAGCAGGGGCGCATTGCAGTACATCGCCCAAAGGCCGCGCGCGCCGTCAATTCGTTTCCAGATGTCCGCCGGAGTCGCCTTGATGCCGCCCCGATACAAATAACGTTCCGAGACTTCGTCGATGCCCCAGTCATTGGCCCGGAGCGCCGCAACAATCTCATCCCAGCTCCGCTGCTTCCGTTTTGCCTGCGCGCGACGCCACAGCCCCACAAATGCGAGCAGGGCCACCGCGAGCAGTATCTGGAATAGCGAGAACATCGTCATCTGCGATCACCGTTGTAGACGTACATTACGACGCGGATTGCAAGATTGGAATTCCACTGGGCCGCCACGGTCCTACCCGGAGGATCCCACTTCGGTCACGGTACTATCTTCAGCTTGCGCCTCGGCAGGTCCTCTCGTTGTGAGAGAGTCCGGTGTCTGTGATCACTCGTCACACACTGCCCCGCAATAGTCTTTTGATGATTGTGCAAACACTAGCTCGTAATGTTGAGCATCCTGCAAGACGGAAAGGCGGCTGAACGGGAAGGGACACCGTCACGATTACTGATCGCATCCATCAAGATACGGCAGTGAGTTGCAGGTATCGACCCGAATGCCACGGCCGTAACCTCACACATCAACCCTCAGATTGGTATCCACATGATGCGGCATTTACGCTTCACATGGCCCGCCGCGGTTTATCCAGTGATGGCAGCGCCGCTTTTGATCGCGCTGATATTCGCTGTAACGTCTATCTCCAGCCGGACACGTAAGGTATCGCCTCTTGTGCTGCACGAGCGGGACTGTATTCACACGGTCAATGAGTACAGCCGGAGCTTGAAGATGCGCCGGATGCCGGGCCGGATCACCGCCATCGTTCCTCACTACAACGAGAACCTTCATCGATGTCTGGTGGAGATTAACTGCGAGAAACCTGAGAACGGCCAGAAGTCGTTCTACGATCAGGTGCTAGATGCGAAAACAGACGAGGAGATTGGCTCACGCATCCGAAGCATTGAGGTGCAGGGTGAGGGAAGCAGTACCGTGATCAGCGGGGCCCCCGTTCGGCTGGATGATGAGGCAGGTGCCCAGAACTGGTTCAACGGACTTATGAAATGAGAAAAGACGGCTGAATGCGGCACGGATTCGGCTTCGCTGCCGAGGGTCCTTCTGCGCAGATCTTCAGGACATCAGCATAAGAAAGCGCCTTGGACAACCTCGGACGCGGAACTGTATCAGATACAAATAGTGTCCAGTTCGTAAATTCTCGTTGCGCTGAGGAAGGAGCAGTATGCCGGACCAAAAGGACGGTAGATCGCCGAGTCAGCCTCATACGATCCCGCGGTGGAGGGTGGCCAGCACGTGATAGCAACGCGGGAAAGTCCCAGCAACACCAGAGCCAGGTCAGTCAGCGTCGACCCAAGCCGGGGGAGCCACCGAAGAGCGGGCAGCAAAATCGGGGGCGGCAATAAGAGGTAAAAAGTGAACCGGAGGCCGGGGCACCGGCGGCTACGCCGTCCGGCCTCCGCAGGGTGCTGAGCTTAGGGGTGCTACGTGTCGTCTTCAGTTCCTGCGAATAGGCTACCCTCGAAGTCTCCTTGGCGCCTGCATTTGTCTTCCGCAACGACACTTCTGAAACGGGTCTGGACCTCTTCTTACGAAGATGGTGTGTACAACCGTGCCGCAGAGCTTGCCTACTTCTTCTTCCTTTCGCTGTTTCCGGGCGTCATTTTTATTACGACCGTGCTCGGTTTCGTATTCAAATCAAATATCAGATTGACCGCACTGCTTCTGCGGTACCTCGGCGCGACGCTGCCCGGTACGGCGTTTGAGCTTATCCGTAATGTCATTACGGAGATCACTCGTTCTTCCGGCAGCGGTAAGCTCACCTTTGGCATTCTCGCCGCGCTCTGGACAGCAAATTCGGGGATGAACGCCCTCGAAGATGCATTAAACGCCGTCTACAAGGTCAAAGAATCGCGCGCATTGTGGAAGACCTACGGAATCGCCCTTGTCTTGACCGTTTCGGTATCGGTGCTGATCATCGCGGCGCTAACAGTTTTTCTTTATGGCGACGTGTTAGTTCAGCTTGTCTCAAATACCATAGGTCTTAAGCCGATTTTCTATTGGACGTGGAAAATCGCGCAGTGGCCCATCGCGCTCTTCTTCGTCTCCATGGTAGCGTCTATCGTCTACTACGCAGCGCCTAACCTGAAGCAACGCCGCTGGCAATGGTTCAGTCCAGGAGCGTTGTTCGCCACATTGGGTTGGGTTGTTGCCTCCGGGCTTTTGCGCCTCTATTTCCATTTCTTCACCAGTTACGCAAAGACTTACGGCTCGCTGGGCGCTGTGATGGTGCTCCTGACGTGGCTTTATGTCACAGGAATCATGCTGCTACTAGGAGCCGAAACCAATATGGTGTTCGAAGTGGCGACCGTTCGCGGACGCGCGACACCAACTGAAAATCAGAAGGATATTTCCTAGGACCAATCGTCAACGCCATTAGATCCAATCATCCTAGTGGGGCGTCTACCGTATGAGAGATATGGTAGTTGCGGCTCGAATCGGCGCTTCATCGAGTCGCCTCGGGGACGAAGGCGAAGCCGAGAACCGTCTTGGGTGGAATGCCTAAGGGAATCGGTCGGCGGTGACCTAAGCAGCATCGAGCCTCACACGCTTGAGGAATCGCAAACCGGCATGGGAAGAAGCAGAATGGGCTCACTTAAAACGAAATTCCTCTTTCTCCTAGCTCCCCACAGTTCGCTGTGGGGATTTTTTCTCTTCCGCCCGTCAAGATTGGCTCCGGCGCGCCGAGTCTTCCGCCGCAGGTACAGGGAGTCTGCCGCTTGATTAGGAGGTATCACCAGAAAAGAGATTTTCAAGACAACTCATTATCTATGAGGCGTGGCCAAGGCATCTGGGGTCGACTTCAATGATTCCCACTCCATCGGCGAATGCGGAGATGCGTGCGTCGTCCTCGCAGTCAGCAAGTTTTCTTTGGATCCAGATCACTCGACCGACGTGAAGAGTTCCACTGCTGGTGTGCGTCCCCTCTGTCTCCCCCTCGGCAACGGTGTGGGGAACATCCCGTGTAACGACGCATGTCTCCCGGTAGCCTTCTGGTCTTATGGCATAGCCTCCATCGCGTAGCGGTGCATAGCTACATTCGCTTTGATGGCCATTAGTGGCTCCGTCAAGGGCTGTTTTCTCCACAACCGAGACCTTTTCTCCACTCTTGGCATCACAAGTAGTGCATTAGCGGCAGTGAGCTGCAGGTATCGATCCGAACGCCACTCCGGCCCTCCTTTCTTATACCCAGGCCAAGTCATGAATCTCGATTGTAAGCAGCGTATGGGCATGTGGTGGCTGCTCACCCTTGCTGGCCTCGTATTCGTATTCCTGATAGGCAGCATCTTGTTCTTCGACCCTGGTCACGGAATCGGTCTGTTAGAAAATGGCAAACAAGCACCTCCTGCGGCACACAGTGGTGATGCTCCACATCAATGAAATGCTTGAGCATTGAACGGAAGAGCAGGTGTGCTAGAAGCAGGGAAAATGAAGGGCGTTCAGCTCACGTGCTGGTGCGATCGAAGTGCGCGCAGGTGATCCGGAGCTGCGCGTTCGCCTGTTCCAGAGAGGGTACTGGGCCGGAGCAGAGCAGCTACCTGGAAGAAGGAGTACTGGTTGGTGTCCGCGTGCTCCGGCTGAAAGGAATCCACAGCTGGCTTGAAGGGCGGGGCTTTCGAAAAGGAACCCCACAGCGGATGGGACTTTGCTGTGAGGCAAGAAGGAGGAAGTTCTATTTCTCGTCTCGTGGGTGCATTGTGGCGCATTTGGGCGTCCATTACGATTCCTCTGGCGTTGCAGAGTCACTCCTCCTAAGGTCACCAGCGGCAGGTGCCCTATAGCAACAAGAAGGTCAATCCGCGTCGCCAGACCGATCGCATAACTTGACCTTAAGTGCAAGATTAGTGCACCGCAGGTCGTGAGCGCACCAGCGTTCGGTGCCTTCGCAGCAGCAGGATCAGTACGCGGCGCAGATACATAGCTAGCAAGGGCATTGCGATTGCAGCCACCACGCCCCAAACGATGAGCGCATGCCACTCCCACTGCCAGATTTCATGAAACAGTCGCAATGGATGATGGCTTAGGTGCTCCAACTGCTTGCGGTCCATTGGCAGCCTGCGCGTGTGAAACAGATACACGCCGATCTCGATGAACGGGATAAGCAGCAGCAGGTGCAGGGGTGCCACCACATGGGTGCCGACTAGCGATGCGAGCTTGCTTAGTCCAAACGCCCACGCCACAAGTACCACAAACAGCGTCGTCAGTCCCACAGACGGATTGATACCGACCACCATACCCAGCGCCAGGCTCCACGCCAGCCGGCGCGGCGTGAACCCGCCCCGAAGAGCGCGCAATAGCGGTCGCAACACGCGGCAACGAAACCACTCGCGGATGAATTCTGGAACCAGCACACAAGCTTCGACGCAGGCAGGACCGCAATGGTGGGCGCGAAGGGAACTTTAAAACGCTGCCCCTCAGACTTCCCCGGGACTTCGTCGTTCATCATGCACTCCGCTCATAGGCTTAAGCCCTTTCAGCATCTATGCTGTCTCCGGTGACAAGCTGGCTTCTCGGAGCGTGCTAGAGAGCTATGTGTTGAACAGGATGATTCGATGAACCCCATGGTGCATCCATCTCGTGCTAAACTTCGCGCCATGATCATAATTCTTATCGTTCTGATTCTTCTGGTTGGGGGTGGCGGCTACTACGCTGGCCCAGGTTGGGGCTATTACGGCGGTGGTGGCTTGGATCTGATTCTCATCATTGTTCTCATATATCTCCTGTTCGGTCGTCGCCGCGGCCTGTAAAGTTTGATCCCGCTGGTGCCTCGGACATTCTTCGGTTGTTGAGCAACCAGTTGAGCAGTGAGGCGTGCTGAAGTCATCTGAGAAGACGCGGCCCTATGGGCTGCGTGCCTGCCTCACAACTAAATTCCGGTTATTGACGATCTAGCATGGTCCACCGCACGCCTCGATCGTCGCTGACCAATGGAACTCCTCTGTTCCCGATAACCGAGATGAATTCAGCCCGAGTTGAAGCGCTTCACCATTCCGATATGAGTCGCATCCCGGTTAGCCGGCGTACGAATCGATTCCAGAATGTCCTGGCATGCAAGCTCAGGTTGCGCGGCCTTTCCTTGTTAACCGGCTTTAAAATCACGTGAAGCCTGCGTTGGGCGCCCCTTATGCCATCCATTCCGGAATCTTCACATCTGCGCGAGCAAATAGACCTGATCGCTCGCCACGAGCGAGAGTTTCTTGACCGCCGCACCCACTCAGAACGCGTCGGAGACGCCATCGGTTCATTGATCGGCAGCCTGTGGTTTATCGGTTCTCACGTCTTGTGGATCACCACGTGGATCGTTTGGAACACGTTGCACTCTGCTTCACATTTCGATCCCGCGCCATTTCCCTTGCTGGACACCATCGTCGCCTTGGAAGCGATCTTTCTCGCCAGCTTCATCGTGATGCGTCAAGGCCGGCTGAGCCGTCGTGCCGATGAAAGAGCTCATCTCATCCTACAAATTCTCATTCTGACTGAACGCGAGATAACCGCCGTGCTGGGTATCGAGAGGCAGATTGCCGACCGGATAGGATTGCCAGATCTCGCCAGGGACGAAACCCTTAAGCGGCTGAGCCAGGAAACAGAGATCGATCAAATCACGCAGGAGATTCAAAAAAATGTTCCCGACAACTAAACGTGTGGCAGCCATGAAAAACCAACTCGCCCGGCCCAACAAAACTCATTGGTCAGAGTGACGCCCGAGGGGATATTGTCGCCGAGTTGATGATCGACTTACATAATCGATTTGGATAGGAAGGAATAATGTATGGTTATCGCTTTTTACGAGCTATTACCCGGAAGAGTTCGGCCGGAGAAAAGCGCATTGAATGTACATCCGCATTTGGAAGCGCCCCTCCCCTCAATCGGCGACCTTGTATGCTTCGAAGGTGCCGGCGAGAACGAAGTTCCCGGCTGGTTTCGCGTCCGGTCCAGGGTCTTCAGCCATGGGCAAATTCCCGGGGTTGAGCCTACTCTAGCCATTACCGTAGTGGTCGAGCGTATTGAAGATGACGAGGAACTACGGAAGGCAGGCGTTAAATAGGCGAGCAAACGGTCTGGAGACATAGGGGGCCGAAATCAAGCTCAAGTTCGCGTCTTCAGGCTCTCGACGCATCCTTCGGGTTTTCTCTCCAGCCCAACTTACGTGTTCCCAGGAGAGATATCGTGATCAGAAGCTGATGCCGCGTCGAAGAACGAGCTGAAAGAAGAGCAAAAGGGCGCATAGGGCAGCAAGTGGGATCTTCAAGGGTGCCTGAGTTATGGGTTGACGGCTGGTCCCTGTTGTCGATGTATCCATGGCGAGCATCCAACCGCTCCCGACGAATGCGATAAGTAAGGGCAACAAGACGACTTCCATAGCATTGCGAGGCACGCGAAAGGGTATTGTAAACAGGACAGACAGGAAGGCCGGGAATACGGCGTAGTAAAGAGCGTCACGGCTCTGTAGGTTTGGTGAAGGGTGGCGGATCGGAAACATGCGTGCCAAGCCGGCGCCAGCGGCAGCAATCGCCAGCACACCAATAGCTGCCACAACCACGTTGAGCCTTCCGATCTTTAAATAGGCCATCGCCATCCCAACGTCGTTGGCCGGCATGAACGCGCCGATCACCACCTGCGTCAGAGCCTGGAACAAGCCTTGGTACGCCAACCAGAACAGCAGCATCTCGAACAACGCGCCGCGTGGGCGTGATCGATACAACAGCAGCATTGAGAATAGGCCGGAGACAAGTGTTGCGAGCGCGCCCGTTCCTTGCAGAAGGTCCACATACTGGCTAGCGCCGCTCCATGCATGATTGTTGTGGTAGAGGGTCGGATGGAGCCCAGGGGTAAGCGCTTTCGCGATGACGAGCCACAACTCCTGCCAAAAGAATGTCAGGTTGAACGCGAGCGTACAGATCAGGGTGGATGAGGTCAGGACGCGCACATCAGACTTGAGCGGTGAGAAGGGTCTAGCACCTCGAAAGACCCTTATGAGCCCGACACAAAGCGGTGCGACACCGAGCACGAGCAGGATGATAAACAACGTCAGCATCGAGAATCCCAGTCGTCCGAGCCACACTGCTGGCATCGTTCCATTTGCAACGGCTCCCACTATCCTTTTTGATATGTTATCCGCCCTGAGAGCCTTGAACTGTGGAGTTTAGTCAGCCAGAGCGCCGACTTGCCCGAATACCCGGTCCGCCGCCAAGACGCAGGGCAGCAGCGACTGCCTCATGCATGGAATCCTTCATGGCAAAATTAGATCGCCAGAACTCACACCGGCGCGACAGAATCCGGCCCCGAGTTCTAAGTGGTGACGAGTCTCAGTGGCTCTGCGAGGGTGTTCGAGCGCCGCGGCGGAATCCTCATCCCCGGGCTTGCCCTCATTCTATTCGCCCCTCCAGACTCCAGTTATCAGAATCGTGCCAGACAGTAAGTGTCTTGCCGGTCGGGATATGCGTAATCGTGTAGTAATTCCGATCTTCTGTTTCCTCTGCGTATGGCTCGTAGGGTATGTCAGACGAAATGGCGATGCGAACGAGGTCACCTTCCCTGAACTCGGCAGGAACGGGTTGGCTCTTCAGAAGTGACATCCCGATCTGCCTGCCTCCCTCTGAAGACAATCCTAAGAACACTTCACCGATCCACTGGATTGTGTACTCCATGAGCCTCAGCCTCCCTCCGGAGAGGCTAACCGCATCGGTATGCAAACCACAATCTTACCGTGTAAGCACTTCAGATGGTCCGTCTCACCCAGCCAGCTACAACTTGCAGGGACTAGCAATAGACTTCGCTCCCAACCAGACTGGACTGCCAGCCATGAATAACGAAGCGAAGTCCCGATGGGCTGGAATGGAGTGCCGCCAATGAAACCACAAGACCATCGCGAGACATGCATCATCACTCACGAAACCGCTTATGAGGTCGCTGCCGGAGATGTCAAGGGAACGCATACAAGCAGCGGAACTCTGTATCGTGGACGCGTTGTGTGGACCCAGAAGACCCCCGGCGCCTATGCGGACGGCGAGAAGGTATCAGCCTACGCCGAAGGTGTAGGAATCGTCATGCTCGACCGCTCAGGCATCTCTCTGGCCAGGTAAACCGCTCGTTCAAGCTCCGCAGATGCTACTTTGCGGTCGCGCCGGCGATATCCGGGACAGCGGGTCACGGTTGCAGGAAAGACTCAAAAAGACTGTGCCACCTTCGCGCACTCCCATAGCGGTTGAGTCTTGCGCCGATCGGTTGAACCATCCACTTTGTGGCTCTTCCCTGGTTTCAGCTCCTTAGTTCGGGTCGAGCGCACTATGTGCCGCAGCGGAATGTCCTTTAATTGGCGACATCGCGTGGGTATGCATCCCGATCTCTGCTGATGCTGTGATCGGTTCGTCACAGAACCGGGTTCTGGGGAGATGCCGGGATGGTCGTGATTCCCTACGGCATAAGGGAGCGTGATGGTCTCGGAGTGCTTCGCGAAAGGCTGGACTGGACATGGCATCCACTTCGCGCCGTTGCCAGGCAGTCCCCACTCGGTGTGATTCATCATGATTGCCTCAACACGCAGTCTTACTCCGGCAAAGAATGTGGCAGCGTATGAAGGTCTCTTCGATCACAGCAACGCAACGCTCAGACTGCGGAATGCACCACGATCAAAGCTTCAAAAATCTCTCAGGTGCTGTTCGCTGATAGTGGAACTCGCGGTTCAGCGGGCAAGAAAACCGAAAAGATCGTGCAACTCCTTCCGGGAGCAACGCAACTCTTCACGCGAATGGTGCCACCATGATTGTCCACAATATTCTTGCTGATCCACAGACCTAGACCCGTACCCACGTCCTGCTTGGTAGTGAAGAAAGGTTCAAAGAGCCGCTGCTTAACAGAGGGAAAAATGCCAGGGCCAGAGTCGGCCACAGTCAACCTTACCCCATTTCGAAATTCACCCCGATGCTCCCTATTGGCTGAAATGCGGACTCTGATACGTCCCCCATTCGGCACAGCGTCAATGCTGTTCCCAAGCAGGTTCGCAATTAGCTGGCGAATCTCTCCTGCGATACAAGAAATCTCCGGATCTTGGCGGATCTCGCTCTCAATCTCAATTGATTTGTTTCGGGACCTTGCTCGGAGAATCGAGATGAGAGGCTCGACGAGCGCTCCGAGGTGGGTTGCAGACGCTCCCTTAGTTTCACGATAGAAGCCGAGTGTCTGCTTCGTAATGAGAGATACCCTGCCGAGTTCTTCGTCTACAGTGGCTAGTAGTGCCTTTACCTCACTCAGAGACGATGCACGTTGAGCAATGTACACAAGGTTAATTAGCGCCTCCAAAGGATTGTTTATTTCGTGAGCGACCGTCGCTGCCAGCCGGCCAACCGAAGCGAGTCTTTCAGTGGTACGCAGGGCACGTTCAGTCTTCTTGAGCTGTGTGATGTCACGTGCAATCTTAGAAGCTCCGACGATACTGCCGGTCTCATCTCGCATAGGCGAAATGCTTAGGGAAACCTCGAGGAGTTCTCCACTCTTTGTCCGGCGAATGGTTTCAAAATGCTCGATCCGTTCGCCCCGCGAAATGGTCGCGAGGATCTCCTGTTCGGTAGCTTGAAGATGATCCGGAATAATCTTTAGGATCGATTGCCCGATCATTTCTTCCGCACTGAAGCCGAATATTTGCTCGGCACGTCGATTCCAACTGGTGACGATTCCGTTTAAGTCCTTGCTCACAATCGCGTCGTCGGAGGACTCGACAATGGCCGCGAGTTGTCGTGACGCGGCCAACGACGCGCGCAGCTTTTGCTGAGTCTCTTCCATGAGACTTCGTGCTGCAACCTGCTCGGTGACATCTGTGGCAGCACCGAACCACTCAATGATTTGGGTGTTCTCTCCCACGATGGGAACAGCGCGCGAAAGCGTCCAGCCGATAGTTCCGTCCCGTTTCTTGACCCGATGTTCGAGCTCGAAGACGCTTTTTCCTTCAATTGCCTTTTGAAGGCCGAAAATGACCTTCGGGTGATCCTCCGGCAAAATGTACTGGTCGAGCCAATTGGGATTTGGCATATTCGTATCGGGGAAAAAGCCGCTCCCTGCAAGCTGTTGCATCTCTGCCCAATCCGGGCTCATCCTGAATGTCGAATAGGAGGTTGCGGTCACCAGAGCCTTGAATCGCCGTTGACTTTCCCACAGAGCACGCCGCCCTTCCACCTTCTCCGTCACTTCAATGGCATGGATAAGGACGCCACTCGTGTTTCCGCTTGCATCACGGATCGGTTGGTAGACGAAGTCGAAATAGGCTTCTTCTGGACCTCGTCCAGGCCCCCGATTCAATCGCGCCTTCATCTCCTGGCCGATAAAATGCTCTCCGGTCGCGTAAACCCGATCCAACAATTCAATAAAGCCTTGTGCCTCGATCTCCGGGAGCGCTTCCTGAAGCGTTTTTCCAAGAAAATCTCTCGAACTGTTCCGGCCCGTCACCCGAACGTAGAGATCGTTTACATAGGTGCAGTAATGTGCGGGGCCACTGAGCAAGGCGATGGCAGCAGGAGCTTGTGCCAAGAGATCTTCGAGCCGACGGCGTTCAAGTTCAGCTTCTACCCGAAGACAAGCCGTGCGAAATGCAACGATGGCATGGTTGGCAACCACCGATGCCAGCAGAAGTTCGGATTCAGATGGAAAGTCGGCGCGCTCAGACGCAATTGCCATCAACCCAGATGCAGAATTCAGCCCGAGAGGCAGAAAAGCTACTCGCAGGCAGCGACCAGAGTCATCGAATCTGTTGCGGTGTGTGTATACGCCGAGGGTGGTTTCCTGCTGTCGCACCCAGTCGGCAAAAGCGGTGTGTTCGGGGTCATAAACCGCTTCGCTCTCTTCGCCTTTTTCCGGATTGCCTAGGCTTATGAACGCATGGGACACATCTAAAAGACCCAACACAACGTCAAGGCAGCCCTCGGTAATTTCAGACGGTTCACGTCCCACCCAAGCGGCGGGCATGGCCGAAAGGGCAACCAGATCGCGCATCATGCGCTGTAGTTCGCGTATCTCCGGGTAAGTGCCTAGAGATTGCATCGATCAGTTTGCAAGCTCAGCCCTGCGGGTATGTTTGCGTTCGCGGAGTTCCAACAAAAACTGGTCCGGGGGCACAAAGAAAGGATTTTTCTGAAGAACCCCGCCCACAATGACTACGGGATGGGTGCGCAGAATATCAAAAGCCACTCGCGAACTGAACTTGGCCAGATCGTAGGTGCAGACCACCGGTTCCTCATACTTCGGCAAAAGATAGTTGAGTCTGGTCTCGTACTCGGTCAAATCCTCAACTCCCGGGCGATCGAGCGTGGCCCATTCCATATTGCCGATGATTCTGCTATGGGTGTAACCGCGCTTGGGACCGGCCTGTAACACTTCCTCGACCAGTGCAAGCATCGCATCCTGATCGAATCGTTCGCTTCTAAGATAGGCATCTTCCCATCGGTAAATCTCCAACTGTCCTGTTGCCTCGGCAGCGTCGATGTCGATACCCGCAGCCTTGAGACGGCCAAGGTGATCCTCTCGCACACGACTATCTACGATGTGCACTGCCCGTTCTCCGCGATCGAAGCCTTGTTTGATGAAAGGCAGCAGAGAGCGGTATTCCTCGTCCGCACTGTTGAAGAAAGCGCAAATATGCCGCTCTTTTCCCAGGCAGCCACCGGCAAGGTCGAGAGGCAGTGCGGTGGAATTCATATGATCGTCACTCATAAGGGTGATACCCCCAACCATAAAGTTCGCCCGGTAGATGCTAGCACAACGGCAAAAGGGTTGTGTAGGTCCCGCTGGAAATTGGTGGCTCCGGCGGTTGCAGTTCCTGGCTGTGTTCCTGATTGGACCTCAGCGCCTGTAGACACTGGCCTCGTCTTCTAAAAGCCTCACCTCAATGATTCAATTGACTAGAAGCTTCACAAACCAGCGAAACTGAAGTAGTACGAAGGGCTTCCCGCTGTGGTGGACTGATATAACGTCGGGCAAGCACGACTATAGCTATTGGAATTACAGATCTCTCCGCAATTCCGCAACACGATGGCGGAAGCGCTGGCCGCTCGCGCTTATATAGAGCCGTACCGATTAGGTTCGCTCCACATACTACCGCTGCGACCTTTACTCCGAATCTCAGCGGATGTGGGACATCGATGATGGGCACCACCTGCAAGATGATCGCGGTGAGCGTGGTTATGAGGCCCAATGCCGAGCAGGCACGCACAAGCAGGTTAGGCCTGCCTGGGCAACCGTGGGCTATTCACAATAGGAATAGTGAACAGAACGACATAGTAGAGCCCGTACGCGGCTTGGGCGGCCGTGATGACGAGCTGGAAGGCTTCCTGCCGCCCCACGCCCAAAAGGCTCATCGTCCCGAGGCCAAAAGCGCACAGCACGACAAACCAAAGAGCGCGCGAAGGCGTGCGGTGACGCGGGTGAAGTCGAGTGAACCACCCTGGGAGCAGACCATCCCATCCCGCCACTAACGGCAAGCGGGAAGTCTCCGCAACTATCACAGTGTATTGAGAGATGGAGAGTATGATGATCGCGCCGATTCCGATCATGACTACCAGGCTTGTTTCCCTTGACACTCCGAAGGCGGCACTTAGAAGTTGCGACACAGGAGCCGCCAAGTCAACCTTCGCAGCAGGCACATACGAGAGAAGCGAGCCTGTACTGAGGATGTACAGCAGCGCAATAACGGGCGCCGCTAGCCATAGGGAACGCCCTATGCTGCGCGACGGATCGCGAATCTCTCCCGCGAAGACAGCAATCTGCTCGCCTCCATTGAGCCCGGTGAAACTCACCTTCGTCAATAGGTTCAAGCTAAGAAGTGTAAGTGGAGGCAAACTCCAAGCAAAGGGGGATTGAGGAGGCCTCTGATGGTGTGGGCGCACGAAGAGCAAACTTACTAACGTTAGCTGCACACCCAACATAGCTGCGGTTCCGATATGTGAGACCCATTTGCCAATCCTAAAGCCCTGAATACCTACCGCAAGAATGAAGCTGAAGACGATCAAATTGGTGGCGGTGACCACCCAATAACTCGTAGCCATCCAAGCAGTTGAGGATCCTCCAGCCAAGGCCACACTCTCCGCGATCGAAATCCCCAGGGAAGCCGTTAGGAAGATGGAGTAGATCCAGAAGTTCCAGGCAGCGATGAATCCAAAATACGGTCCTAGACCTACTTTTGCCCATTGATAGACACCGCCCTCCCAAGGCAAGGAATCTCCCAGGAATCGAACCACCACAGCAAGAGGGCCAAAGAAGACGAGGAACCCCAAGATCCAGAAAACGACATGCGTAGGGCCTTGTCTTGCAGCTATTCCGATACAGGTCTCTGTTGTGACAAGTAGGACCTGCATAAGGACCAGATCACGTAGGCGTAGCGTCCTCCTTAGCTCGTCACTTCGTACCTGTGAATCCTCGATCGGTGTCAATGCGGTCCTCGTGAGTGTTTCGCTCGCAAATGATCTTGTTTTACCCGTTTGCGTAGAGCAGGTCCAACCCGCATGAAAGTGACCCACCCGCACTGCGATGATTCGGTGCCCTCGCGTCCCTGTTCAGCCGGGCGAGTGGCGAACGGAACGTTCGAACTTCAGTCCCGCATCTCTCGGACCGGGGGTGATCCGGGTTCGCACCTCAGTGCGGCTCTGCATTGTTCCACTAATTTATGCGGATCGACATGGGGATTTCGCAGCAGAAGGATGCATGTCCGCCTGGGGTGCTGATTTAGGGATCGTGCGAAGTCGTCCTGCTCGTCGGGGGCGAATGTGTGACAAACAACCACCAGGCCGGGTCCTTGATCCATCACGATAAGCCGGGCAGCTCCAAGATCTCCAGCGTGAAGTGTGCTGTACCCGGCACTCTCAATGACCATACTTCGAGTCCGCCAGAGGCTTACGTCACGTGAGACCACTAAGACCTTGCTCAGGCTCATAGGCATTCTGTAGATGAGTAGCAGAGAGGGAAAGGCTTACGATAATCAGGTGCTGAGCCGGTGTCAACGATTCCGGATGAACAACTAGCTCGGCCACCGGGCAGCCATGATGCATTTTAGGGGCATCAGACCTGACGTAGTCCAAATGCGATGCTGCTCGGGACAGGGCTGCGCTGGATTTTGTCTCGCTCGCAGGAAAGGTTCATGATGTCAAGTCCCATTCAAGATACTCAAAGATGGGACGCCCTCGCGACAGCCTTGCGCAAGTGTCAGACACTTGCGGCTGCAGGACAGTTTGCCACGGCAATCGTGCATGAGATCAACAATCCTCTCGAAGCCGTCTCGAACTTGAATTACCTGCTAGAAAAGGATGCTGCAGATCCGACCAAAGTACGAGATTACTCTCACCAGATCGCTGAGCAGCTCGCGACGGTCTTCCAAATCGCCCGCCGGACGTTGAACTTCCATCGACCTTCGGAAGCGCTCGAAGTGATTGAAATGGTGGCACTCACAGAGGCAGTACTGCGTATTCACCGAGACAAGATCTTGGCAAAACAGCTTGAGCTCGTAACGGACATCGCGGCAGATGCCACGGTCCATGCGCACGCCGGAGAGATTCTCCAGGTGCTTTCAAACCTCCTCTCAAACGCGATTGATGCACTGCCAGCGAATGGCAAACTTACGATCCGGGTGCGAAAGTGCGAGAAAGAGGTTCATCTCACAGTCGCGGATGAAGGGCACGGCATTCCGAGCGACACCCTCAAGCGGATCTTTGAGCCATTTTTCACGACCAAGAAGAACCAAGGAACCGGATTGGGTCTAGCCATCTCCAAGTCCGTGATCGAACGCCACAAGGGCAAAATTCGCGCTCGCAGTAGTGTTCGTCCTGGGCGGAGCGGTACAGCATTCCGTGTCTCACTACCCAGACATCAGCCTTCTCAAGCTCGCGGCTGATTGACTGGAGGAGAGTCGGTTCCCGAAACCGCCTCTCGAGTATCCGGAGCGCAATGGGGCAGCGGGCCTGAATACGGGGAGGGCATTGCGGGAGGAACGGCCCGCCTCAAACGGACAGAGACGGAAAACTTGAAACGAGTTGCGTTAACCAATATATCTTCGCCCGTCCGCCAACCCATACCAACGTTTCGTAGGCGATCGGTGATCGTCATTGCTGCAAATTGAACGCTGGTGAGTTCAACTTGGCGCCTGCCAAAGCGGGAACTGGGCCAAACCTTACAGATTTCCCTCCGCGTGGCATTCATTGGCCAAGATGTCGAAACGATTACTGACCTCCGCCAATTTCAGAAGGATTTTGCGTGCGACTTCCATTGAGGTCTCGAGAGGGCGGTCCGCGTGAAGGCCGGTGACCCGCCAAACTAGATTACCCTCAGATGTTTGCAGGTCCAGCTCGATCTGCGTAGAGAGTTCTGCCGGCATTTGTGCACCCGTCAGGGCCACGAACAGGACTCGAATGTGGTTGTTCTTAGGATCCATGGGAGAGAACACCGCCTGAACATGACGGAGTCGAACAGCGTAATCTTCTACGAATTGAAATCCTTGATTGGCAAAGCGCACCGCAAGGCCGCCGACCGCGGTGAGCAAGACACCGTATTCCAACCATCCCTGGGTACGAAGCAACTCTCTGCCCATTGCATGTTGATGCTGGATTGCGGCTTCCAGTCTGACCGCTTCAGTATCAGCTGCCTTTGCTCCAAGAAGATGATCGGTCATTGGCGTCTATCGCTTTCTCGATGTATAGAAGGCTTTCCGGCACATTGTTTAACTGCGATTCACCGAGTGATGAGCCGGCTTCTCACCATCGTCCGTGGCGGGTCGGAATGATCCTAACAGTACAAATGCCTGTCCGAATTTTCGTTGTTGGTGAACTGCATAAGTTTTTTGATAGCAGATCGTAGCCACAAGATCAGGCCCACCAGGGCACGCTGAGTCGATCGCGCATGAGCGGCAAGATCACGCCGTCTGAGCGAACCAGATCAATCTATTGATTGTGATCTTACGGTGAGAGGGTCTTTTACCGCTATCCAGATGCAGAGCTGAGGTCAAAATCTTGCCTGAGGCTACGGGCCGCCATTGATCAGCTCTGCTCCATCGGAAAACGATCGTCTTCCAGCATCGACCACGCCTCCTCTACGAGGTCGCCAAGTCACCGGGCACGCCAACTAGACCTACCTTACTTTGGTTATCCGTTCATTTCTCGCCGTCGGGCTGATCTGGTTGACCATCTGAATCGCCTTCATCGTCTGTAGGGTTATCGGGATAAGGCGGTTCTTCAATCTTCACTGGAGTCTTTTCTGTCGGTAGCTGCAACGGTGTCTTATTATTCGCGGCGCTCATGGTACACCTCCTTCGTCATTGATGAGATGCTTCATCGAACTACTCGAGTTTGGAAGTGATGAAGAGCTAGCAACGCAGCTCGTCAAAAACGCTTCACAGTTGTGGAGGCACCACATGGCGAAACTTAAGAGCGAAACGCGAAAGAGTTTGCCCGCAAAGGCCTTTGCGGAGCCCGACAAGAAGAAATATCCGATTGAAGATAAGGCACACGCGCGGAATGCCCTCTCTCGCGTTGCCCAATCCGGCACTCCCGCCGAAAAAGCTAAGGTCAAGCGTGCCGTAAAGAAGAAGTATCCCTCGATCGGTAAAAAGTCATCATGAACAGCTGCTTGAATCTTTATAAAGATAGTTCGACATCCCGATAGGGATTGTCAGTGAGGAGTACGACGCGTGAGGCAGTCGGCATCAAGCGTGGATCTGAGGCGGAGCTTGCTGCGGAGGAGATAGAGGCACGTTTGATATCGCGATGACATACTTCCTTCGAAGCTCGTTAGAGCCGACTGGATTCATAGCAGCTGAATAGAATCCACGAATGTGAGTGCTGCGAAGGAAGTATGTCATCGCCCGACCTGCATCAAACGTGCCTCAACGTTCTGCCTCAACGTTGACGAGATCAACGCTGCTCCCCTCAGTCCCGCTTGATGCTGACGCCTCACGCGTCGTACTCTCGATGGCATTGCGGTCACGCATCGTCCCGATGTTTTTCGATGGTGAGACCGCCGGATCCGATACGCATTCACCTTGACCGCCTCTAATAAATGAGAGGTAAATTTTGG
Organism: uncultured Acidobacteriaceae bacterium; assembly: GCA_963758545.1. Taxonomy (GTDB): domain Bacteria; phylum Acidobacteriota; class Terriglobia; order Terriglobales; family Acidobacteriaceae; genus KBS-83. The sequence goes on from CAVWVY010000009.1 coordinate 30,515, forward strand.
CCAATGACCCAAAACTGATAAAGAATAGAGCAAACGCGATACGGTCGGTCTGTAATCAGGAGACCGATGAGGGTAAGCGTCAGAACAAAGAGGGCACCGACGATCCTGCTTATCCGAACGAAGTCGGTGAGTGGTAAATGCGGCTGGAATTGTATTCAGCTTGCGATTAAGTGAAGACCATGAGCTCTCCTTCTGATGAACCGCCCAGGAACACCCCCACCTCCATGAGGGGATCGAGTTCATCGGACGCCACGAGCAGGATTTTCAGCATCGTCGAACTCGTTCGGAGCGGCTGGGCGATGCCTCGGGAAGAGCGAGCGGCAGCTTATGGTTCGTCGGGTTCACGCAGCGCTGGATAGGCTCAGCAGGGTTGTCCTGATTCCTGCCTTCTGCTGATTTTCCTCCCAGGCTCCTCAATAACCTCGCCGAGAAGCCGGGCCGCCATTCGCGTCACGCATGATCTGCCCTCAGGGATCATGCTTTCTGAGGTCGGCGGCTCGTCGGACGAGTGGTTCTGCGGCGATCCAGCCCACTCGAGTCATGGATAGAAGGCGCGGGCTTTGTCCATCCGGAAAAGCTGGCAACGCATTCGTCTTGATCCAGGCATATGAAGTATCCGAAAGGTGTTTCAACTAGATCGTCAATGGATACCGTCCTCTGACATGCCTCGCATTTACCGGCCCCGTCCATGCTTTTTTTTGAGTGCGAAGTTGGCTCGCGCAAAGAACGCTGCCAGTATATGTTTGCAGGGCGGTGTTTAGCTAAACTTCGTATCCGAATGAGTTACTTCTGTTCCACCTTATGCATTCAGTAGAGGGAAACAGAACCGCCCCTCTCACGCCGCTCTCACATTCCGCCCACCAAAACCCGAGACGCTGCAGGTTTTTGCGGCCAGTGAGCCACACGTACTCGATCCGCTGATTCAGAAACCCGCGAGACGAAATTTATGGTCGAGGGCAAATGGGTCAGTGTAGGTTGGCAATTTCTGCTCTGGTTCTGTGAAGTTCGGAGAGGTCGTTATCAGCGTTCTTCCAGTCTTCCAGAAATGACTGATAGGCCTTGCGTGCTAAGTCTATGTTGTGATCTTGCACTAAGGCTCGGGCGAGACCAAGGCGCGCTAATGCATGTTTTGGATTGGTCGGGTCCACGCCGGAATGATCGATGATGCTTTGAAACTCCGCAGCTGCGTGCTGACCATCATGCATTTGCAGATATGCGTTCGCCCGAACAAACGGAGGAGCCAGATTTGAGAACTCGCAAAAATCGTAAGGTCGCGTCATCTCTAAAAGCTTGAGCGCTCGTTCGGGATGTCCGGTATGCAGCTCATTCTCCGCAAGAATGCTGGGGATCACTGCCAAATTCAGGGGTACGTGGTGCGGAAAGCGCTGATGGAGGTCAGCCAGAAGAGGAATAGCCTCCTTTGCGTTGCCAGCAGTGGCGAGGGCTTGCGCTGCTGTTTCTACAGCATCGATTCCGCGCCCCAGCTTCAAGGCATTACGTGCCAATCGCTGGGATTCGGCAGAGCTCCCAAAATCGGCTTCTGTAACCGCAGCGATTGCCATGGTGAAAGCCGCATCATCTTTGAGATCCTTGCGTATGGAATCCTGCCAAGATTGAGTGAAATTCGCGAGCGCAGCCTGCAAACGTCCAAAATATGCCTCCGCTTTCGCTTCCGGATTCAGCAGATCGGTATCGGCACGAGCCGCCCACGCCCGTTGGTGCTCCATACCGGCAGCATCTCGTTTTAGGAAAGCCAGCTCGAACAGGACACGGTGAGTAAAGATGCTGTCCCGATGCTGCTTCTCTGCTTCCAGGCAGATGCGCCGAGATTCCTCAAATCGATTCAGGGCCAGATCTGACATCGCCAGATTGGCATATGGCAGATAGTGATCCGGCTGTAGCTTGAGCGATGCGCTCGCGGCCGAAGCCGCCTTTTCATACTGACCAACCAACTGATAGCGCACTGCCAGGCCGTTGAGCGGCATCCAGTCCCTGGGATAGATGCGCGACCACATTTCATAGATCTCTGTAGCTTTATCCGTCTCACCTGTAACCACGGTGAAATACCGGGTGGCAACATAGAATTTTTCACGCTCGCTCAGTCTGTCACGCATTGCATATGCTTTGGCGAGAGGGACGGCTGCCCTTTCTGTTTCCCCCAAATTGCGGTACACCGCACCTAACTGCGCATACGCCATCGCGAATTGAGGATCCAACTCAATCGCGTGCTCATAAAAGAGAGCTGCTTCCTGCTCCTTGCCCTCGGCTCGTTCTTCGTCGCCGAGGGAATAGGCTTTCAGGGCATCGAGAGACGACGTTGTCACCTGCTCAATGGGGGTGCTAAAGCGGTTCATGGAAGCCACAGATTCTCCGAGCTTTTGCCGCAGGCGTGAAGCCATATCACCCAAGGCTGGCAGTACATTTTCCTTTCCATTTATCTGCGCCTGTTCACGGCCAAGCGCCGCGGCCCTCCCGGCATTCTTCGGCCGAGAGCGAGAGCACATAATTGCTCCCTAGCCTCGCTATGGAGCCTGAGATAACCGCCGGGGCTGCCAGACGCTCACAGACTTCACGAGCGAGTGGGGGGACGACCCGTTCGTTCTGCGCCCGGCCCATGAAGTGCAGTGTCTCTCGAACTCTCTCCGTGGAAACCATTTCTAAATAGGGAGACTGCCCCAGCTGCAAGGCAAGTGCATCTTTGAGTGCCGAGTCAAAAACAGATTCCCCCGTTGAATTCTCGAAATCCGCCAGCAGAATCGATCCTTTTGGGGGACTCACCGGAGATCGTTGGCTCACCCAAATTCGATACAGAACACCGCCCATTAGCAAGAAAGCAACAGCCCCTAGGAACCACCTCCATCGCGCCTCTTGATGCCAACGTGGGCGTGTGGGCAGGACTGACACGTCCGGGCCTGCTCCCCGCTCCGTGGCCGGTGGGATTGCAGTTTCCCCCTGCTTCGGATTGTTAGAAGACGGTCTTTGGACCGAAGCAACGAAGCGGTATCCGACGCCGGGAACGGTAGCGATATATCGCCGCTCCTGCGGGGTTTCCCCTAATGCCTTTCGCAGCGTGGAGACATGTTGGGTGAGATTGGCGTCCTCAACAAAGGTGCCTGGCCACACAGTTTGGAGCAGTTCTTCTTTCGAAACCGTCTCCGGGCTCTTCTCGACGAGTACGCGAAGGGTCTCAAAGGCCTTTTGGGTAAGGGGGACCATCTCCCCATCGCGAAACAACGAACCCCGGTCAATATCCAGAGTGAATGGGCCGAAGGCGTACAAGTTCTTTGTTTTCAGTTCCATTCAGGGCCTTTAGAAAATTTAACAACATTTGAGAACGAGCCCAACGACATTTTAGGCCGACGGCGGACAGGATACGTGCCATTCGATGCGGTAACTAGCGAGGAGCGAAGAGATATGAGCGCACGTGCAGAGCAGTCGAGGGTAGCAAGCGGGACGAAGGCCATTGCATTGGGAGTGTTGGCAGTCCTGTCATCCGCATCCATATGTCGCGCCGACTTCCAGTACAGCGAAACCATGACCATCACTGGCGGAGCGGTCTCCGGGTTGATGAAGTTTGCCTCCCATATGGGCGGCGGTAATGCAGGTCCTACGGTCACCACTTATCAGGTGAAGGGCAACCGGATGAAGATCGAACATGGTAATGGGCAAATCGAGATCATCGATCTCGACCGTCATCTCATGATCTCGCTGGACGGGAAAAAGCGGACCTATTCGAGCATCACGTTCGAGCAGATGAAAGGCCAGCTTGATGCTATCCGGCAGAAAACAGGTCTCAGTCCGGACGGCGGGGCCACCGCCAAGGTGACGGTCACTCCAATGCAAACCACCCGCGTCATCCTGGGCCAAAGTGCTCACGAGGTTCAGACGACGGTAGGTCTGCAGCAAAGTGGGGATGGCTCAAGCTCTTCGGGAAGCATGACCTTCGACGACGATATGTGGCTTGCGCCTTCCGTCACGGGATATGACGAGGTGCGCAACTTTTATGTGCGAATGGCGAAGGATACGAATTGGGCGCCCGGTGGACTCGGTCGAGATCCACGGGCTGCACAGGCGTTCGACGAGATCAATCGACACAGCTCGGAGCTGAAGGGATTTCCGCTGGCGCAGTCAGTCAAACTGTGTGCCGCTACGCCACCGGTTCCGAGCAAGAATCATGGCGATAGCTATATTCCTGATGCTTCTGTTCCATCCAGTAAGACCGATGTCATGAATCAGGCTCTCAGCGGAATGATTGGATTTGGTAGACACCGAGAGCAGAGGCGCAACGAACAGACAGCTTCAGGAGAGGCGAACGACTCGCCGGCATTAATGACCTCAAAGACTGAAGTCACTTCCTTCTCATCAGCTCCGATCGACGATGCAGCCTTTGCGATTCCCGCCGGCTATCGCGAGATTGCCTCGCCACAGGGCGGCCGGAACTCACAGCAATAACAGCTAGTCCTAAATTACTCGAGCGTTTGGCAGCTCGGAGAAATGGAGTGAACTATGTCAGCCTTTTGCACTTCCTGCGGCAAACCTCTGCAAGAGAATGCTGCTTTCTGCAATCAATGCGGTCATCAGATCTCGCCGGTCTTTCCTGCTGCCGGTGCAGTGTCTGGGGCAACGGAGATCTCGCAGCCAGGCTTTACACAGAAGCGCACACAGAGAATCAGATCGGTTGTGTTACTCGTGCTGGCTGTCGTTTGCCTAGTTGGAGTTGGAGTTGGAGCCTGGGCCTGGACGCAGTGCGCTGCGGGCGCCTCGCACACATCCACGAGCGCCGCAAGACCGACATCCAAGAGCAACTCTTCAGAGTTGCTTGCCAAGCTAGCCAAAGCATTACCAGAATCTGACGCCGCCAAGGATAGCACGACCGATCAGGCCGTCGTGGACGCTGCAACACAGGCTTCCGATGCACTCGATCCTGCCTCGCCACAGAATGATGCTTCGGCGTCTGCGAAGAATGCTTGTTCGCTCTTGACTGTCGACGAGCTATCCACCGCCCTCGGATCCAGCTACTCGAAAGCGGAGCCATCCACCAACGGTGAGGATGAGATCTCCTGCGAGTATTCCCCGGGTGACGGGAATATCTATCCCGCCACTCTGACGGTTACGTTAAAAAATGGCAAGACCACCATGGCGACGCTTCGCGGCGTCGGTACGCAGATGGTTCCAGGGACAAGAGCGGAGAACGATTTAGGCGATGCGAGCTTTTACATGCCCATGGATGTAGGTATCTATGCGTTGAAAGGCGACACGCTGATATCTCTCCAATTCGGACTTGGCAAAGGCACACGTGAGCAGAAGCAGGAACTGGTTCGGAAGGTGCTGTCGCGGCTGTAGCTCGCCAACTAGACGAGCACTTCTGATCAAAAACACCACACCCAGGAAAAAGGAGAACCCATGTTAACTCAGCAAGCCCCGGCACCCACAGCGCAAAGCGGAGCACCGCGCATCATGCAAACCGCGTTCAGCTTTGCGCCTCTCTTCATTGTTAACGCCGCGATTCGACTGCGTATCTTCGACCATCTCGCGAACGGTAGCCAGACTTCGGCCGCCTTGCAGAGCGCTTGCAAAACATCAAAGCGCGGCACAGATGCACTTCTCGATGGATTGGTTGGTCTCGGATGGCTTGAGAAGGATGGCGCGTTCTACCGTCTCAATGAGGATAGCGAGAAGTTTCTTGTGCGAAGCAAGCCCTCGTATGTAGGCGCTATTTTTGAGCATTTCGTCCACGACATTCTGCCCATGTTCCAAGGGCTCGAGGAGACTGTTCGGTCCGGTCAGCCTGCCGAAGCGCGGAACCAGCAGGCTGAAGGCGGCGCATTTTTCCAAAAGTTCGTTTCCGCGTTGTTTCCGATGGCTTATCCAGCAGCCAAATTACTCGCTTCCAAGATACCGCTCGATACTTGGGACACGGAAGCGAAGGTCCTCGATGTAGCCGCCGGATCGGGTGTATGGAGCATAGCGGTCGCTGAGGCGCACCGGAACGCTACCGTCACCGCAGTGGATTGGCCCGAGGTTCTCCCTGTAACGCGACGGACAGCCGAGCGTTTCGGCGTTGCTGACCGATACCAATACGTTGCCGGAGATCTGGATCAAGTCGAGTTTGGCAGTGATTATGCCCTCGCGATATTGGGAAACATCCTCCATTGCGAGGGTGACGCGCGCAGTGAGCAACTGCTGCGCAAAACGTATCAGGCGCTCGCCCCTGGGGGCACCATCGCGATTGCCGAGTTCATTGTCGACGGGAACCGAGTCTCCCCCTTGCCCGTCGTGCTTTTCAACGTCAATATGCTGGTCAACACGGAGGAAGGGAGAGTGTATTCCTTCGCTGAACTTGAACGCTGGCTGAAAGAGTGCGGTTTCTCCAACGTGCGACTTTTGGATGTACCGTGCTCTTCTCCACTCATCCTTGCCGACAAATAAGAGATGTAGGAGCACAGCTTTAAATAGAGGCTTTATGAGTTACCGCATATCAACCATCATTCTCGTAACGTTAATGCTGCTGGCAGCGCTTGCCTGCAAGAGAAGTAGTCAAAGCGAAGGCCAACCGGGCGTTTCTGTAGCAGCTTCTGGTTCTGGCTCCGCAAAGGTGCACTACAAGCCGAATGTCGTGGTCATGTCTGAGACAGAGGCATCACGTGACATTGTTGGACAGGGCACTAATGGTGCTGCCTTCATTCTCGACAGGAACTCACAAACGGCCGCTTCGTTGAAACCCGGCAGCGTCCTCTTGGTAAAAGGGTCCATTGCACGCAAGGTGCTGGGTGTCCAAACTGTGGACGAAGGCGTTGTGGTACTTACTCAGCAGGCATTGCTTGGCGATGTGGTTCAGGACGGCAATATCCAAATCAATGCGCCGATCCGTTTCACCGCTGCCCAAGCAAAGAATGCGCCCGCCGCTCCAGTGGGCTGGTGGCTTGACCCGCTACCGGTCTACGCGCAGGAAGGCGCTCGGCTGAACAAAGCACAACAGCAGGGAGAGAATGACGCCCTCAAAAACCTTGGCAGTGGCGCTGTCCACTCGGTGATCGACGGTTGGCAAACAAGCTTTCATCCCACATTCTCGCCGGGACGGCTCGATTTGGATCTGACGCTCACAAAGAACGTCGGTGGATTTGTGGCCAAGATCGGTGGACAAGGATACATCTCGAACTTCGATTTCAGTTCCAGCTTTGGTGTGGATCAAGGCATCACCGACCGCATAAGTACCGGCTTCAAAGATCTCAACGGAGAGATGAACTTCCAATGGGAAGTTGGCAAAGATACTCCGGGGGTCGAAAACACAAAATCACGAATAAAGCTGCCCGCGGCGGTTTCGATTCCCCTCGCGCAATTCCTTGATGGTTTTCCGCTATTTCTCGATGTCAGCTCAGCAATTCTGATTTCGCCGGCCGTTTCCGGCGGAAAGGAGTACAGCAAGGGTTCCTTCCACATCACGTATGACGGCTACCAGAACTTCAATATTGCGAAGGGCAATGTCGATGGTAGTGGATCGGTCAATGGAAAAGCCACAATTGATGACCCAACAAATCTGTCGGCAGTGGCGCCTATGGGGCTGGTTGTTGCCTTCGCAGCCCCACGATTGGAGCTTAGTTTTGGAGCGGCCAAGGTACTGAAGATGGACACGATTAAAGTCGCTGCGGAGCGAGTAGATTTTCTGGCTGATCAAGTCGCCAAAGGCCTGCTCGGACCGGAAGACTATCAGGCATTTAAGGATGGGCCGTATGGCCAGCTGAAGCTTTCAAAGGCAGCCGACAACGTTTTGAAGAGCGATGCTGCTGCCTATTTCGAAATGGTGTCAAGTTCCGGCATGAGTTTCTCTGGCGATTCGGCCATCCTTCCTTGCTCCAGGACAGACGTAACCTTGGTCGGCACGGTAGGTGGATCGGGGGAGATGCTGGGACAGTCGCTTGGTGAAAGTAGTAAGGAAATCTTTAGGCAGGCCTTCTCCAGGGTGACACCTCCTGGCGTAAAACTCTGCGAATCAATTGGTCAGTAGCATTCTCCAGGAGAAAGCTTTATGGAAAACGCACTCTCATACCAACTCGCAGAGGCCGACAAGGTTACGAACAGATTGGATCTGCTGGAGAGGCTCTACGATCCCCAGACCATCGATCGGCTGCGCTCGATCGAAGTGGAGGAGGGATGGCACTGCTTTGTGCCAGGAGCCGGTCGCGGCTCAATAGTCGCTTGTCTTTCTGAGATGGTTGGGCCTTTGGGGTCGGTACTTGCCACTGACATTCGCCCGCAAGTGTCACGCAGCGGACAGCCAAGCAATGTGACGTGGATTCAGCACGATTTGATGAGTGATCGCATCTCCGCCAATCGGTTTGATCTGGTTTGCATTCGCCTTCTTTTTGTGCACTTGAAGAATCCTTTGATGGCCATGCAGAAAATAGCTAGTGCGCTTCGCCCGGGCGGATGGCTGCTGATCGAAGAATATGAGTTTCCGTCTCCCGACGATGACGCGAAGAGTTCTCTAACCGATTTTTGGCAAGGCGTCATCCGTCATTGGGCACAACAGGGTCAGAACTTCACAGTTGGCCGTGATCTCGAACGCCTGATTTCAGAAAACGGTCTTGAACTGCGCTGGGTGCGCCGATCCCCGAATGAGCTGAAACGAGGGTCACTCGAGGCCCAATTCCACCGAATGACCGCCCTTCAGGTCAAAGAGATGCTGATCTCCAGCGGCGCCCTGACTCAGGACGTGTTCGACGCTTCGATGGAGGCTCTCGAGCATAGCACTCATGGGCTGTATGGACCGACCATGACGGCAGCCGCCGCACAGAAACCTTAGGCGAGTAAGAGCGAACTATGTTTAATCCATTCAAAAGTCGAGACAAGTACTTCCTGATCTGCAAGATCGTAACCCTGATAGTGTGCTTGCCCTGGCCGCTGACGATAGTTGCCACGGTGATGTCTCTCGCGGGCCATGTGTCTCCTGGCACTCCGGCGTACAAAGTTGTGCTGGGCCGCTTGGCCGCATTTCTGGCGCTCGCATATCCGGCGCTGTACTTTACGATCCTATTCTTCGCGGAGACAGTTGTAGCCCGCAAATCGTATGCAGCCGCTGCTGTGCTCGATGTGCTTCCGACCGTGTTCAGCGTTGTTGTTCTAGCCGATCTGATTTTTACGTAATCAGTCGCTCTATGTAGTTCTGCACTCGGGCTCGACTCAAAGAAAGAGGAACTCCCATGATCTCAGGCAAATTAAAAATCATCGTCGTCGTGAATTTAATCTGTTTGACCGCAGTCATCGTCACCGCTCAGAGCAAGTTGCACGACGTGCAGGCTGCGTCGCCTAGTCAGCAGGCTATGACTGCTCACTACGAGGATTTGACATGGCAATCGATCGTACCCGAGCTTAAGGCCGGTTCACCGCAGATTGCAATCCTTCGTGTCGACCCACAAACCAAAGCAACGCAATTGCTGATTCGTACACCAACGAAGATGCACGTTCCGATGCATTGGCACACGGCCAACGAAACCCACACCATCATCAAGGGGAGCGTGACCTTCGATCACGGAGGCAAAATCGAACTCATGACTCCAGGCAGCTTCAATTACATGCCCTCCAAGATGCCCCATCAGGCTTGGGCCTCTGCGGGAGCCATTATCTTCATTACGGTCGATGGTGCATGGGATGTGAATTGGGCGACAAATCCGCCAGGTGCCTCCGATCTGAACCAAAATCCGCCAGTAGCAAATTAGCCGCTTAGATCGCGGCTATTTAACCGCGCACGATGGCGAGGAGCCACGTCACCGAAATTCTTACGTAACCGAACGAGGAGGATGTATGGGAGAACGGCCGAACATTGAACTAGTCCAAAAAGCGTACGATGCTTTCGCGCGGGGCGACATCGCAGGCATTCTCGAAACTTTGAGCTCGGAGGTTGACTGGCTAATATCCGGACCTAAAGCCGTCGTTCCATTCGTCGGAAGGCGGCGCGGTCCTCAGCAAGTTGCACAGTTCTTTCGAGAATTGGCTGAGAGCCAAACTGCGGAGCTCTTCGAACCGCTCGAATTCATTGAGGGACCGAATAAGGTAATCGTCCTGGGAAGGCAACGATGGCACGTGAAATCAACTGGTCGTATCTATAGCGATGAGTGGGCGCATGTCTTCACCCTCGCGAATGGAGCAATCACGAAATTCCAGGAGTACCACGATACGGCTGCGGAGGCCGCCGCGCACGGAGATTTCCCTGGAGTGTAGGCCTGAAAATCTTATTCGGGTTACTCACCGGCTAGTACCTGGGCTCAACCGCATTTTGACGCTGGCAAAGTGCGTGCATAGAATCGCCGTGCTTTTTGGAGGTCATGCCATGGGAACTCTCCCTGAAACAGCAGCTGATGTTCAAATACGCCGGGCGCGCGCTGAAGACGCCGCCCTCTGTGGAACGATTTGCTGGAATGCGTTCAACACCGTGGCGGATCAGCATAATGCGCCGAGGGAAATGCCACCCGACCCACAGGCCGCCATCGACCTTCTCACGACGATGTTTACCAATCCTGGATTTCATTGCGTTGTGGCCGAACAGGATGGGCGCGTCCTTGGCAGCAATTGCCTTGACGAGCGTGGTCCGATCAGCGGCGTTGGACCGATCACGATCGATCCTGCGGTCCAGAACGCTGGGGTGGGGCGTCGCCTTATGAACGCGGTTCTCGAGCGTTCCCAGAAACAAGGCTTCCTCGGCTGCCGATTGCTGCAGGCCGGCTATCAAATGCGATCCTTGTCGCTGTACACCAAGCTCGGCTTCGTTGAACGCGAGACGGTGGTGCGCATGCATGGGGCGCCTATTAACAGCATCATGCCGGGATATTCATTTCGGCAGGCGACCACGGCAGACACGGCAGCTTGTGACGCCCTCTGTTTGCGCGTGCATGGCCATCACCGCGCCGGCGAACTGGCCGACGCGATCGCGCACGGCATTGTGACCGTCACTGAAAATGGCGGCAACCTGGTAGGCTATACGACCGGGCTGAGTTACTTCGGGCACACCGTGGCGGAGAACAACCGGGATTTGATCGCCATCCTGGCACAGGCATCCTCCTTCCATCCGACCGGAATCATGGTGCCGGTGCGCAATCATGAGGTCTTCCGCTGGTGTCTGGACCAAGGGCTGCGTTCGCTGCACCTGAACACACTGATGACGATCGGCTTGTATAACGAGCCGCGAGGAGCTTGGTTACCGTCGATTCTGTATTGACAACATCCCCGAGCCCACAGCGAACTCGAGTACATCATTCTGAAACCCGCCGAGATTATGGACTCTACCGGGCAGCGCGTGGATCTCCTCGATGCTCGGGTATGTCGAAGATGTCGTTGTCATCCATGGCCAACAACAGTCATGGGACTGCCCATGCCGTGTCATTCAGATTCCTGCCCTCACCATCGGGACTGATGCAACCTCACTGCTCCATTGAATTTGCTGTCCAAGAGGATTTGTTCACACAAGGCTACCGATATTGATGCGGCCCGTAGACTTACTTAGGGAGCAGTTGCCTTCTCACCTCCTGCACCGACTTGTTCTGCTCCTTCGTAGCGTCCGCTCGGTGCTTGGCTGATTTCGCTTCGGCCTTTGCTGCTTTCTCTTGATGCTTTTGTTGCTTCCGCTGTTTCTCGATCTCGGACTTGGACATGGCAGACGAGGTGGTGTCCGTTGCGGTGGTTGTTGTGGTCGTCTGAGCTGTTTGTTGCGGGTCGTTGGCGGCTTCACTGAAGAAGAGCTGGCTGAACCGAAGATGCAGGAGATCGTCCATTGTGCGGAGATATGGACGCTGGTGCATTAACATGTTGCCATGCTTGTGTCCCCTTGTTCTCACGAAAATCTTTGGCGCGGAGCGGGCTAAGGGCTTCCATCGCGTTCGAGGAGCCGCTCACCGGGACTGTGACAACGCAGCAAGTCAGCGCGCGTGATGATCTCACCGAGTGCCATTTGGTCAGGATCTGATCGACGCACTTTTTTGCGGCACCCCCTGCCACCGCGCAGCTACGGGGCTTGCGCATAGACTATTGAGTCCGATGTCGCCCGACCCTATCAGGTTGGAGCAGACAAGTCCAGGCCTGATCAGTCTTCTACTCCCATCACGCGCACCGGTTCGCCACAGGAATCTCCTCCATAAAAGAAAAAATGGGGAGGTTGCTGTTGCGCCAACCTCCCCATCAGTTCGGTAATTCTTGTCATTAACATCTCGGGTCCCAAGGGGAGCAACCTAAGAGCTTTGTTTTCGACTGCACGATGACGTTATTAGGGTTGGCGATGGTGTAAGGCGAGCCCGGTGCCTGAGTGACGCTAGTGGGCGTCGCGGTGAAGACGTAGAGTTTATTCGCGTTGTGGCTGATGGCGTACAGGTGATTGGCGTTGTCCCAGAAGGCCTGTTCGATGTCATCTGTCGTCAACAGTTTGGTGTAATGCGTCGCCGGGCTAGCGCCGTTGAAGTGGAGGATCTGCAATCCACTGTCACCAAGCACGGCTAGAAGTTTGCCGGATGGAGACATGCTGAGACTGACGGAGTAGCCATCGCCTACGTTGACGGTCGGCATGCCGCTGAAGGGGGTCGGCGTGCTAAGGCCGCCGGAAGAGCCGATGGTATAGCTGGCAATGCGCGGCAGCCCCACAGGATTGGAACCGGATTGAATTGCCTGAAGGCCGACTGCCAGGTGGCTGGCGGGATCGGCCGCTGTTCCTGCTGCACAGTAGAAAGTGTTGCCGTTGTTTGGATTAGGCTGAGGATTTCCAATGGATGTGAGAAAGCCGTTTTTGTCGCGTTCCAGTCCGATGAACGTATCGAGATAGTTGCCCTGGTAATTGATGCACTGCGTTGCATAGGCGAAGCGGTTGTTCGAACTAAAGGTGAGAGGCGCGCTGTAAAGGAAACTTGATGCGGAACTGCCTATAAACGTGAGCACGCCAGTCTGCGGGTTGACCTTATACGACTGATATTCGGAGTTATCGCAGTCCCCGCCGACGGTAGCTTCAAGATAGAGATTTGCTCCGGAGTGATCGAGGATCAGATCACCGGGATCTGCGCATCCGCTTGAATTATATTTGGCGACATTTGTCCATGTGACAAATTTGAGCGCGCCGTTGGATAACATCTCAAAGGCCTCAACGTATGTTCCGCTGGTAGATGCACCAAGCAGATATTTACCATTCACCACCATACTTGCGACCTTGTCCTGAAAAGGAGAGCCGCTAACCTTTGTGAGCTGGCCATTGGCAGCAGCGGTATAGGCATTTACGACGTTCGGTTTCCCGCTCGGAGTACTTGACACGTAGACAAAAGCCACGGGCGTAGTGGTGGTGGATGCGGCTTGAGCGAAAACTGCCGGTACAGAGAGCGCGGCAGTTAGGCAGCCAACGACGAGCTTGTTGTTCTTCATAGCTATTCAATTCCCCCCGGAGGCGAATTATAGCTTTGGTGTGAGAAATGAACAGCTGCCCGTTCGGCAATTTGGATTGACGCGATCAAAAAGATGACCGCGTGGAAATTGGATCGCACCATACGAGTGTGAGCGATGACAGATCCGCGTTGATGGCAACTGGCGAATGGTCCTGACGATGTTAGTTGTCCAGTGAGCAATAAAAAGGAGCCGACCAGTTGCCTTTAGTCAGCCCGGACTAGTCAGAAATAGCCTGTTTCAACGTCGGATGGCCGTAGTTTTAATAAGTTTGCTCAATGCAAGCAGCAACGCTGAACCGGCTTCCCATTTTGGGAACTCGATTCTACAGGCAAGGCGCAGGCAGATCATGGGAAGTTGTGAGCAACATCGGCCAGCGGCTCTATGCGCAGCGAGGGATGGAATGCAAAGAGTGCTTCCTGTCAGGTGGTCATCAGAGGCGGTTCGAATTGCGGGAGGAAATGCCTGGCGGCGAGAGATTGATTCGCCGCCATACTACAAAGCAACTGCGCGGTCCCCTCAAGCATAACCAATGACGCTCCATACAGATTGGAGAAGATTCTCCTTCCTTAAATTCGAAATAGCTTTTAGACTGCGTCTCAAGTCGCGCATGAATCCCCCCTTGCGTAATCCCATTGGGGGCCTTTCATGAAGTCTCTGCTGTCCATCGCGCTTCTCATTGCAAGCGCCGCATCTGCTGAAACCATCCAATCTCACATCTACATTCAAACGCCTCAGGGCGTGGATGTGTACACACTCAGCTCCACGAACAAGCTCAACTTGGTATCAGGCTCGCCATTCAAGACGGTAGGTCTTGGTGCCGGTACAAATGGGAAGTATTGGATCAGCGTCGGCACCAATATTCTTCACGTTTACTCCATCAACCAGAGCACCGGCGGCATCGGATCCCAGGTCTCGCAGATCGATACGTCGCTCTATGCTGGGGCGGAGTGTGGAACTACCGGCGAGACCACGCTCGACCATACCGGCTTATTCTTCTATGTCGCACATAACAATATGCCGATAAACGCCGACAGCAACCACTGTCTAGCCTTGCAGACCTTCAAATTGAATTCGGCAAACGGCCAGTTCACCTTCATGGGCGACCTCTACAAATACACCGACAACCACACCGGAGCAAATCGGGATCCATCAATCACCGCTTCGGAAGCCTTAGCCTTTGGCGCCGCAGATATGGGATGGGATAGTTACGGCGTCTTGGGGTATTCGCGGAACGTCTCCACGGGTGATCTGACGCAGGTTTCCACGATCTCAAGCTTCCCTTCCACCGGCCCAACCGATGGCGGAGTCGGGTGGGCGCCAATCGGGGTCACTCCGGACAACTCGAGTCATCTTGCTGTAGTGCTAGCCAGCGTCGTAGACCCGCCTTACCCTGGATACGAGGACCCCGCGCTCGCCAGTTATACCTTCACGAGCTCAGGTATCGCTACCACCACTAATGTGAAAGCGGTTCCTCTCTCAGTGGCGCCTACAGTTCTGAACATGTCACCGTCAGGTAAAGTTCTTGCGGTGGGCGGCGGCGTAAACCCGAATGGATTACCGCTGAATTTCAGCATCGGTAGCACCGGCTTCCAACTCTTTCACTTCAATGGCGGGGCCCCTATCACTGCCTTCAGCAGCGTGTTGACGAAGACAGCGATCGACTATGTCCACTGGGACAGCAACAACCATGTGTATGCGCTCAGTGCAACGAGCGGCAAGCTTTACATCTGGACAGCGACGACGAGCTCGATCACGCCCGTACCGGGTTCGCCCTTCACTATCAAATCCACAAAAGGCACGAATCCGTATTACGCCACCGCGCTCGCGGTTCGGTGAGCTCGACCCGGCGAAGGGCCTCTGGGACTTCGCCGGGATCTCTCCTAATCAAGTCGCCGCGCTTGGGCTACTGGCCGGAGGGTGGATATCTTCTCGTATTTACTCCCTCGGCGAAAATCGTCATCGCTCGCACTTGGCCGTGAGCTGGGGACGAAACCCGAATGACGCGCGTTTTGCCTTTCCCTATTCCGTTGCATCCAATAGCCAAATGCAGACAGGCACCATCGAAAAGATCACTATCACCTTCCTGTGTTCTGATGGCCGTTCGGAAACCCTCGAATTACGGCCTCATTCAGCCAACCAGTTGAGTCTAGCTGTGATGGCAGCAGGAAAGACTGAGACCAGGGTTTCGGATCTCACTTTAAAAGAGCAGCTCATCCTGACTATTTCGGGAACTGTGGCTTCGTATAATCGTTCCTCGGCCGGCGTCCTAAACTTGAAACCCGAACTGGAACCGTCCGGAAGGCGACCTCGTGGATCGATAGCGATCACTGATCAATGCCTCATCGTTTTAAATGGGAATAGTAACGATGCAGCCGAGGGGTTATTCTTTATGCCCAAATTGGGGTTCATCGAACCCATGGAGTGCCTGCCGGTTGAAAGGATCCCGGAAGCCGAAGGCTGGACTTACGAGCTAAAGCTTGATGGTTACCGCCTAGTTGGGGTGAAGACCGGGGGCAAGGTCAACCTCTACTCCCGTCGGGGTACTGATCTCTCGCGGCGCTTCGAATACGTTACTGCTGCCTTATCCGCTTTGCCTGACGAGACGGTGGTCGATGGTGAAGTCGTCGCTTTAGACGAACAGGGTAAGCCGGACTTCAATCTGCTGCAGAATTTCCGCTCTGCGGAACCGCACATCATGTTTTATGCGTTCGACGTGTTGGTGAGGCGTGGCGAAAATCTGATGGGGCAGGTGCTTTCCAAGCGGCGTGAAGTCCTGCATGCCACGCTGAAGCCACATGATCACGTAGGCGTGTCGCAAGTATCCCATCAGACCGCAAAAGAGATGCTTGCTTTCGTGAAGAGTCACGGTCTTGAAGGCATTGTCGCCAAAAAGTCAGACAGCGTATATCAGCCGGGCAAGCGGACCGGATTGTGGACGAAGACGCGGATCAATCTTAGTCAGGAGTTCGTCATCGGCGGATATATCCCGAGCAATCTCGGAGTGGATTCGATCGTGATCGGGTTTTACAAGGGCGCTGATCTCTACTATGCGGCGCGGGTAAGAGCAGGATTTGTCCCCGCCACACGGCGTACTACATTCGATGCGATCAAGCACCTGAAGACAACCAAGTGTCCATTCGTAAACCTGCCGCAGAAGGACGCTGGCAGATGGGGTCAGGGATTCACGGCCGAGAAAATGAAAGAGGCGGTTTGGACGCGGCCGGAGGCGGTCGCGCAGATCGATTTCCTGGAGTGGACTGAAGCGGACCATCTTCGGCACACCAAGTTCGTCGGGCTCCGCGATGACAAGGATCCGAAGAAAGTCGTACGGGAGGTCTAGTTACTCGATTCTGCTGGGATGGTTTAGCAACGCGACCTGGGCCTCAAGCTGTTCGACGCGCTCGTGCAGGGCGACCCGGGCTTCCAACTCATAGACTCGGCGCTGTAATTCGTCTCGCTCATCGCTCACCTGCTGGAGGGCCTGCGCCTTTTCGTACCCGCCGTACCGTGTCTCCAAGTCCCTGACGTAGGCCCGGACGTTATCGGGCAAGGCGTTGATCTCATCCACCGTCGGATTCTTCTCTCGACTGTCTTCCATTTTGCTCACCAACAATAATTGAGATGCAACAAGTGGGTGATTCCACGAGGTTCCTGTATCGGCGAGACTGATCGCATATCCGACCACCCCTATTAGGACGGCAAGGTCCATAAGCCGGTGAAGTTCGGCGATACATTCGATTCGCGCACAGTCGAGGGACGAAAACGGGCCGCTCGGCGTGCAGCTCATACTCGGCGTGCTAAGGCTGAGTTGGAGGCTCCGCGGGCCGAAAGGCAGACCTAAAGCTTCTGGGAGATGGTCTTCAGATGGTTCCGGCGTAGCTGACATCGGTTGGATCAGCTCCGGTCTGTCGTTCTTCACGTTACCGACTGCTTTATCCACCTTCCAAGCTGTCATCCTGTCCGCATCGAACGGACGTAGCAGGTCAATCGGCGGACGCTCGGGGTCAGGCTTTAGCCAGCGGTCGTAGTCCTTCTCCGGAATGATCACAGGCATCCTGTCGTGTAGAGGTTCAACGACTTCGTTCGGATCGGTCGTGATGACTGTGAACGTCAGCAGCTCCACTCCAGCTTTCCGATCCTTCCATTTCTCCCAGAGCCCAGCGAGTGCATACGGCTGGCCGTCTTTCATTGCAATGGCGAATGGCTGCTTACTCTTGGCGTCTAGTTTCTGCCATTCGTAGAACGCGTCAGCAGGCACTAGACAACGCCTGTATTTGATCGCCTCGCGGAATGCTGGTGCGGTCGTGATCGTCTCCGCCTTGGCGTTGATCGTGCGGAGCCCAATGCTCGGGTCTTTTGCCCAGTAGGGAATGAGTCCCCATCGCATCAGGACGATTTCACGTTCACCGGTGTCGCGGTTCAGGCGCACGACCGGTTGAAAGGTTTGTGGCGCGACGTTCCACGAGGGCCCGAAGTCAGCAAGCACGGGACCGTGGACGGCGAACGCCTCCGCGATCTTCTGTTTGTCGGAGCGACGAGCGTAGCGGCCACACATCAGTTCGCGCGGCCTCGCAGAGGGAAACGGGCGATAATATCCCACTCCGCCGAATCCTCATCCTCTGCTCTGATTGGATTCGCGTCAATTAGGTCCGCAAGGTCTTCAATCGCATCTTTGACCAGTCCTGCGGCATCGATCAACTCCTGAATCTGATGGTTGATTCGCTCGTCTTCGTAGATCGTTGGCGGATCGGCGTGGGCCCAATCGTAGTTCTGCTGACCAAGCCATGCAGCCGCATGCATCGCGATCTCCTGATTTGGAAGCCCTTGGACAACGGCAAATCCGGATTGGCGGTGCGTGACATTCCACAAACCCCAATCGGGCATTCCTTCTCCGGACGGGTACTTTTGCCGGTTAATCACAAGCGCTGAAACAGAGGTTTCGATGCATTCAACAACTACGGGTCCTTCTTTGGTTTGGATGGTTACTTCAACCTTTCCCATGCGTTTTCACCTCGCGGTACGACGAATGCAGAAGATTCCACGCTTGGTCGCTTCCCGCAGCGCTGCTCTCACGATCGCGTTATGGTCCCGCATTGTCCAGGGGCTCGGCTGTTCAGCGCGGTACCGCGCTTCATCGTGGTATTCGGTCAGCTCCAGCTCGGAGCGGCGCAACGCAACGGGCTCCACCAGACGCAAGGCTTCGATCTGAATCCGCTTCCATGTCATCCTTCAAAACGAATCGTATCATCTTCACCTTTTTATTCGCCATATACAGCCTCGCCTTACATAGGCTGCGTCCATGCTGAAACAGAGACGCGAGAACCGGATCGTCAATTGTCTGGTCTGCTGGACGTGCGGCGGTCAGCAGTGGGACCGAATCACTACACGTTGAAAGATGGCGGGCGCTCTATGCTAGATCATGCGGTGAGAGGAATCCGCTCAGCAATCTGCGCAAGATGCCGATCGTTGAGGTCGATACACCTGCTGAGATCATCGTGTGCTTCAGCCAATCAGGAAAGGCTGCTCATGCGCTCCACATAGATTGCAAGACCACACTCGGACCCTGGATCACATTCCAATCGGCTGAGACCTTAGAGAAGGCGATTCGATACCTCGGAGCGACCGATGAACAGATAGCTAGGCATTGTGAGCAGATGCGTAGATGTGGCCAGGGCAGCAGCAACATCAGGTTATTGCCACTCAGAAAGAACCTGCTGCGCATTGATTACGGAAAGCTGTAATGGCCAGCCGAACTAGAAAGGTCCATTTCGGGTTAGCCTTCGGATGTCAGTCCCCGAGAGTGTCTGAGGTTCACTATGCTTTTGAGGCAGTGATCCACGGTCTTCCAGACTATGTGCTGCAGCGCTCAGTTCATTGCTAAAAGAGCTGGCTTCATCCCTCTCCAGGCTACTTGAACCAAACAGAGGGTGGAGTGCTCGATGAACCTCTGCCTCGAGATCTGCTTGCTGTTTCAATGTCATGTCTTTCCATGCGGGGATTGACGAACTCGCGTGCGTTACTTTCCTCCCTTTGCGCGTGAGAGATGAAGCTAACCACCAGGATGCTGGCCGTCGCCTTTTCCGGAACTTCCAACCAAACATCGTCACGTCCCCACACCTCGTTTACAGAAACAGCCGCGGTTCTATGCCAGAGCCTTCTGCCTCTGCCATTTCCGGTAAGCGGCTGGCAGCGGAATTCGCTTGACTTGGGGCTTTGAGCCATTTCTGGCGGGTACTGCAGCGATCAGGATGCTCTCTATTGCACTGACCAGAGCTTCATCAGGAATCGCAAAGATGGAGATGTGAGTCCAATGATCAGAATACCGACCGCCGACTCTTGTATGAGTCTGCGTCTGCTCAGAAGACAGGATCTGTAACAGGCAGGACCAAACCATGACGTTTTGTCCAAAGCGAAAGTCACTTGCCCGAAAATGGCTTTCCTGTTCTCGGATTCACCAGGGTTTCATCCCCCCGGCCCGACTCAAGCATCTCGACGAAGCTCACCAAAAGGCGTCTTGCTTCGTCGAGATTTTCGCCGCGCTCCCAAGCAAACTCTTGGGGAGAGTAAGGCCAGTTCTCACCCAAAGGCCACCGCCTTAGCCCGCGTCCTAGCTCATCGACCCGAAGCAGCAACTCTTCTATATCGGCGGGGAACGGGTGCCTCCCGTGGATGGTCATATCACTTAGCGGGTTATCGTGAGGCTTCCCACTTGGCATCGGCTCAGTTTAGTGGACATGGCCGATTTTCTAATGGGACAGATGGCGATCTTCCCTGATTGCATGGCGGACGTAATCAACTTGGTGGCCGTCCAGCGCCACCTGGATTGGCACATGCTTCTTATTCAAAGCTGTGCGGTGATGGCTGTGGTGAAGTCTTCCATCAGCGTAGACCGTGGGCAGGCCCTGAGCGGCCTGAAAGATGAAGGCAAAGAACAGTGGGCGATCACAACAGGCTTGCCGAGCATCTTGCAGAAGCGCTCGAACAGACGAAGCGACGTCGGGCCTCGTCACGGTGCTCCATCGGACCATCGTCACAGGAGCTGCGTAGAGCCTCGGTCAGGTCTTCGAGCTGCTGCTGGTTAAGCGTGAGGGCGTAGGCTTCGGGGGAAGAGCCAAGGGCAGGGAATTGCTGCTGTTTCATGCGGGCCTCAATATAGCAGTCGGTATGGGTGCCAGCCCGTATCCGAGTGCGAGTGGGAACGGCATGTCGGTCTCGCCCAAGCCGCCCGAATGAGGGCACAAACAAGGGCACTTTAGTGGGAGCCGAGTGCTCCCAAAGTGCCGTTACGTTACTCACCGCTCCGTGTATACCATTGATTCCACTAATCTTGACGGCCTTACTAAGGTAAGGGTTGTCAGGACCGAAGCGCCCCATCTCGGGACAACTCACTACCGGAGACACAGCATGGCCACTACCGAACGCAGCCTTATCGGAAAGAACATCACCATCACCGGCGACATCTCGGCCACAGAGGACCTGGTCGTCGAGGGTCGAGTCACCGGCAAGATCGAGTTGCACGAGAGCCGCCTAACCGTGGGCGAGGAAGGCTATGCCCAGTCCCACATCACCGCGCGCGAGGTCGTTATCTGCGGCCGCGTCGATGGCCAGATCCACGCCTCCGAGCGCGTCGAGCTGCGCCACACCGCGCAGGTCGCCGGCGACATCATTTCGCCGCGCCTTGTCATCCACCAGGATGCTGTCATCAAGGGCACGGTCGATCTCTCGCCCTCCATTGCCATGAAGCAGCAGAAGCAGGCGAAGAAAGATGCCGAACTGCAGGCGCAGATGGACATCGCTCCGCCCCGTATCGAGCCCGGTATCGCCGCCGCATCGCAGGTCGCAGTTGCAGCGCCGGCATACGCCAGCTAAGCAGACGGATCGGCCGTCATGACCTCCGGAGCGCAGTGCTAGCCCGCGCTCGTAGTGAAAACAGATTGCAGTCACTGGCAGATAGGCCCCCTACCCGGGGCCTTCTTTTTTGGCTGCGCACGAAAAAGGCTCCGCAGGTTCGCGAAGCCTTCTCCATCGTGAGCAATCAAGCCGCCCAATGAGACCGTCTCGATTTACTTAACCCTGGCAGACAATCGTACCGTTCATCCCGTTGGGATAGAAGCCGCCTGCACATCTGCCGCCCCCGTAGACGATGTTCAGAACCTGCGATGTGGTTCGCGGGATGCTCAACGCATTCGAGTCGACGTCGAAGGGATGCTGCGCACTCGGCGGGACGTCGTGCGAATCCACTGCTGGACTGGCGATGCCCATGGAGTAGCAGGCTCTCCGAACCGCTCCGGAATGCTGAGCCTCTGTGCACAGTATGGCGCCGGCTGCCCCAAGGTAGGTCTTGCTGGTGATGAGCGGTGCAGCGCCAAGATACGCGCTGACGCCAACATCTTCAAACTGCCTCGCCAGCTTCAGCCAGCTGGCTAAGCTCGCAAAGCCATAGCCCAGTGCATTCAGGTTGATCGCCGGTTTCTTGACCGCTCTTGAACCCAGCGCCGCACGCAAATACTTTACGTGATCGATTTCGTCCACTCTGAGCGCCGTGGCCATAGTGGCCCAGTCGCCAAAGCCCTTCACCAAGGCGCCGCCGGTGGTCGGCCCGCTTTCGTCGGCCGCGCTGATGACGCCGAGCTTCACCAGGTTCGCCCCGTAGGTGGACATCGCATAAAATTCGGCTTCCAGATATTCAAGATTCAGGGCAAAGTTCAGAATGTCGAGGTCGCTGACGGCGGTAGCTGCTTCTGCTTTGGTTGAAAATCCGCTGCCGATCATGGCTGCTCCAGCCAGACCAAGTCCGGTCATGCCGGCGCCTTTCAGGAAGTTGCGGCGGTTCGCTGTGGTAGCGGATGCTTCTTTCTCTTTCATTGCGGTCTCCAGTCAACGGTGGTGGTTCGTTCGTATCAAGCGGGCGCAGTGCCGAAGGCCTGCACGGGCAAAGAGGGGCGTACATTCGCGGTACGACTCTCGTGTCCGTTCCGGATTGCGGAGCCACACTCCGATTTCCAGAGATCCTTACGAAGTAACAAAAGGGCATTTAGAAGAAATGCATCCAACTCGACCAGTTGGTGCGTATATCTGTCCGCATCCGTCGAAGAGGGCCACGTCTCGTCCGGGCTCCTGAATCGCTCATAACACTCATCACCCGACAACAAAAAGGCTCCGCAGTTTTGCGGAGCCTTTTTTGAATCAGAGAAGCGATTTAGCTGAACAGCAGAACGCCCTCCGTCGCCGGTGCCTCTTCGCCATCCTGCACCACCGGACGATAGAAGAGCTGGTTGTTCTCGAGATAGACCTCGAGGAACGCAGGCCGCACCGCGATCCCGCCGGCGATCAGCGCCTCCGATAGCGGGTCTTCCACGTAGCGCTGCAGTGCGCGGCGCAGTGGACGCGCCCCGTAGGTGCGATCGATCAGCGTCTTCTCGAGGATCCACTTCTTGGCCTCTTCGTTCACGCTGATGGTGATCGCCTTCTGCGCCAGGTTCGCGTTGAGCTGCTGCACCAGCAGTTCGAGGATCTGGATCAGGTCCGCGTCCGTCAGCGCATGGAAGATGATGATTTCATCCAGGCGGTTTAGGAACTCCGGATTGAAGGTCCGCTTCACCTCGTTCTTCACCAGGTCTTCTACCTTCTCCACTCGCAGATCTTCGCGGTCGGAAGAGAAGCCAAGGCCCTGCTGTTTCTGCAGGTGCCGCGCGCCGATGTTGGACGTCATCACCAGGATCACGTTCTTGAAATCGACCGTGTTCCCCAGACCATCGGTGAGCTGACCGTCTTCAAAAACCTGCAACAGGATGTTGAATACATCCGGGTGCGCCTTCTCGATCTCATCCAGCAGCACCACAGAGTACGGCGAGCGCTTCACCCGTTCGGTAAGCTGACCGCCCTCCTCGTAGCCCACATAGCCTGGAGGTGATCCAATCAGCTTCGAGACGGAATGCTTTTCCATGAACTCCGACATATCGAAGCGGATCAGCGCCTTCTCGGAGCCGAAGAGGAACTGCGCCAGCGTGCGCGCCATTTCCGTCTTGCCCACGCCGGTCGGCCCCAGGAACAGGAACGACCCGATCGGCCGGTTCGGTGACTTCAAACCCGCCCGGGAGCGGCGAATCGCACGCGCCAGCGCACTGATCGACTTATCCTGCGAGATCACGCGCTTGTGCAGCTCTTCTTCGACGCGCAGCAGCTTCTGCGTCTCTTCTTCCTTGATCGAGGTGACTGGTACGCCAGTCCAGCGGCTCACCACATCCTCAATGTCCTCGCGGCCCACAATGCCCGCCGTCGAATCATCCAGGTGGTACTTGTCGCGCAGGCCGCGCAGGTTCTCGCGCTCCTTGCGCTCCTCGTCAGAATAGAATCGCGCCTTCTCGAACTCATGGTTCGCGATCGCGTTCTCCATGCGATGCACGATGAACTTGATCCGCTTCTGGACCTCGGTGATCTCTTCCGGCAGCGAGGTCTGGCGCAGCTTCACGCGCGCACCGGCCTCGTCGATCAGGTCGATCGCCTTGTCCGGCAGGAACCGATCCGGGATGTAGCGGTTCGAATGCGACACCGCAAACTCGATCGCATCATCCGTGTAGCTCACCGCGTGAAACTTCTCGTAACGGTCCTTGATACCCATGATGATCTTGATGGCATCCGCCTCGTTCGGTGGCGGCACCTTCACTGCCTGGAAACGCCGCTCCAATGAGCGGTCTTTCTCGATCGACTTGCGATACTCGCCCGGCGTGGTTGCGCCGATGCACTGTATCTCGCCGCGCGAGAGTGCCGGCTTCAGGATATTCGCCGCATCCAGCGATCCTTCGGCCGATCCTGCACCCACCAGCGTGTGCAGCTCGTCGATAAAGATGATGGAGTTCTGGTTCTCCATCAGCTCCTTCATGATGGTCTTCAACCGCTCCTCGAACTGCCCGCGGTACTTGGTGCCCGCAACAATCAGCGATAGGTCCAGCGCCAGCACCCGCTTGTCCGCAAGGAAGCTCGGCACATCGCCATCGGCAATGCGCTGCGCCAGCCCCTCGACAATCGCGGTCTTGCCCACGCCCGGCTCGCCAATCAGCACCGGATTGTTCTTCGTCCGGCGGCACAGGATCTGCACCACGCGCTCCACTTCGGAGTCGCGCCCCACCAGCGGATCCAGCTGCGAATCCGTCGCTGCCTGCGTCAAGTCGCGCGAGAACTCCGCCAGCAGGCTCGACTCGCGATTCTGCCGCTGTGCCGGAGCCTTTTCCTGGGTCGCCCGCGCCAGCTCTTCGCGGATCGCCACGAGCCTGAGGCCGCGCTCATGCAGGATCTCCGCAGCAAAGCACTTCTCTTCACGCAACAGTCCCAGCAGTAGATGTTCCGTGCCAATGTGCTTGTGGCTCAGCCGCTCCGCCTCTTCGGCGGCATATGCCAGCACACGCTTGCACTCGTTCGACAGGGGGAGATCGACCGAGGTGGAAACCTTCTCACGGATCGTGGTATGCCCCTCGATCTGCTTACGGATCGACTCGACGGAGGCATGGGAACGGAGAAATTTATTGGTGAGCGCCTTATCTTCGCGCAGCAGCCCAAGCAACAGGTGCTCGGTCTCGATGTAAGGCGAACCGAACTGGCTGGCCTCATACCGGGCAAAGAAGATGACGCGCCGCGCCTTTTCTGTATAGCGTTCGAACATATTCCCCCTCCGAGGACGGCGAGTGCGGCTGGTTTACCGGCACTCCTGCCTCTCCTGACTGACTCGTGTACAGAAATGTGAGTCGTCGTTACTAAAGATGCACGACCCACGCCATCGGACTCACGCCCAATTTGATACGTCAACAGCTCCCATATCCGGGAATTTTCGTTTCAGGACGACCGCCCCCCACCTGCTGGTACGGCTTCCCCGTCTTGGCAAGATCTTCTGCGATCCGGCCGGCCTCCAGGCGCATCACGCGGTCGCACCGGCCGGCAAGTTCCTGATTATGCGTTACCAGGATCGATGTCAGCCCGTGGCTCGCATGCACTCGTTGGATGAGCTGAAAGACCCGGTCCGCAGTATTGGCATCCAGATCGCCGGTGGGTTCGTCGGCCAGCAGCATCCTCGGATTGGTCACCAGCGCCCGCGCCAGCGAAACCCGCTGCTGCTCGCCGCCCGAAAGCTCCCCTGCCTGATGCTCCGCCCGGTCTGCCAGCCCAACCTCATCCAGCCACACAAGTGCTTTGCTCTCAGCCTCTTTGCGGGATTCGCCCCTCGCCAGCAGGGGCAGGGCGACGTTTTCGGCGGCGGTAAACTCCGGCAGCAGGTAGTGAAACTGCCAGACATAGCCAACTTCGCGATTGCGGAAGTCTGCGGCCTGCCTGGAGTTGAGCTTGTTCAAGTGGATTGAGGCGAAGTATAGGGCACCGCTCGTCGGGGCATCAAGTGCACCGAGAATGTGCAAAAGTGTGCTTTTTCCCGCTCCGGAGGCGCCAACGATGGCGACCATCTCGCCCTTGCGGACGCTGAAGTTCAGCCCGTCGAAAAGCCGAAGCCGCCCGCGGCCAGTCACGTACTCCTTGCGCAGCTCCCGCACCTCCAGCAGGGCATCTTTCATGCCCGCTTCCTGGTGCACTGCAACATCTGAAGCCACTGACCCGCCCATACCCATGTCTACCATTTAGACGGGGAGTGTGAAAGTACAAAACAGTGCCACCCGCTGCCACTTCCGTACCACCTTCGCGAATGCCTCACGTCTCGAAGTGATGTGGGAGAATCTGCCAGCCACATGACGTCCAACGTGCACGACCAAAAGAGCGAGTCCAGCAGCCCGCGCCGCAGACGCCGTTACCCGGACGGCCAGTCCCGCACGTGACTATCGCGCTCACCCGGGGCACTTTCGTGCAGCCTCCTGACCGCTTTTGTCACGACCACAGATACCAGCCAGCGGTATGCTGCTTCACGTCCCCCTATGGCACGGTTTTCCCATCTCGTCCGGAGTACATCCATCTCCGCAGCCGTCTGTCTGCTATCGGTGACCTGCATCGCAGAAACCACCTTCAGCACCAACCCCACACGCTTTCTGGTCTGCGACAAGGGCATCGGTAGCTTCACAGGAAAGCTGCCAAACTTTTCTTCGCGCTCCGGCGTAACGGTCACCGTCCGCGCCACCACACGGGCAGGCTTCGCCGTTCGCGGCTGCCAGGCCAGCCTCAACTGGGGTCGCGGCGAAACGCTCATCGCCTCTGAGGCCTCGCAGGCGGACATTGACGTGATGGGCGCCGACCTTGGCTTTGGCGTTCCCGTGGTCGCATTTCAGATCAAAGCCACGGAAGCCGACCCGACCATCAATTACGAGATCTACTCCCTCACCAAGCCGGCCAAAATGCTGCGGACGATTACCGGCCAGGACTACTTCAGCGCCGCCGATACACGCCTAGACGGCACAGTAGAGATCTGGACCACGGATGCCGCGGCCGCGAATGGCTTTGACAATCTGCCGCGCAGCGCCTTCGACGCGGCCCCGACCGTTGTCCTGAGGTTCGAAGATGAGAAGCTCATGGATGTCAGCTCGGAGTTTCGCGACCATTACGACCGGCAGATTGACGCGCTGCGCTCCCAGCTCGACGAGCGTCAGCTGAGCGACTTCAAGGCAAGCGATGGCAGATTGTCCGCGGAACATCTTTCGCCGGATGGTCAGCCAACCGGGCTTCTCGCTACAAAGGTCAAGGTGCTCGAAATCGTCTGGGCCTATCTTTACAGCGGCCGCGAGCAGCAGGCATGGGACGCGCTGAACACGATGTGGCCCGCATCCGATACAGGCCGCGTTCGCACCGCGATCACAAATGCCAGGGCACACGGCCTGCGCACTCAGGTGGATGGCGTCTCGCAACTCACGGCGCCCCAGAACCCCTCCAACCATTCCGCCATTTACGATCACACGGCGTCCTTTGGCGGGTATGGCATGCAGAACTGGCAGCGCGCAGCGCTGGTAGACAGTGGCCCACAGCAGATTCTCCTGCGGCTTCCCTCGCCGAACAACCCGCAACACTGGGATGAGGAAAGACAACTGGAGCTGGTGATTGATGAAGCCGGCAAGGTCCGCTCCGCCAGGATGGCTGACGGCTTCGTAAAGGACATCTCCGCCGGCATGAGAAACGAACCCGGCACGGAGTGGATCGACGACGCCGCCGGATGGAAATACATCCCCGCCTTCAAAGACGGCCACCCCAAGGCCTTCCGCGCCAAGATGCACGTCTTCCGCGACCGCTAAAATTCATCGCGCCACCACCACTCGGGTGTTCCCGCATCTCGAACAGATGTGGGTGGAAAGCCGGAGCGCGGACAGCATTATCGCCGGTGAGCGACCGTAGGAAGCGAATCCGCCGACTCGCGCCGTAGGCGCATTTGCCTGGACGGCCAGTCCGTATTGACCGCTACCACCCATGCTGCCGCAGCGATCACCCAGGTAATGAAAAACGCAGTCCATGGCAGCCGGACCTTAGGCGCGGCCACCACTCGTGGTAGCCAAACCAGCAGTCCGAACAGGCTGATCATTCCGGCTTCGATCAGCCCCGCAATCCGCGGCAAAATTCCGAACAGCACGCCAAGCCCGCATGCCATCTGCCCGGCGCCGGTCAGGTACGCCCAGAAAACCGGGGAGGGAAGCCACGCTGGAACCAGCGCGATCGTCTGCTTTACGTACATAATGTGCGACAGACCAATCGGTATGAGAAACACCGCAAAGAAGTAGCGCGCCGCGCGCACGCCATCTTCTCCGGTCACAAACCTCCAATCCACACCGCCCAGGAGCGCAAACAGGGTCCATGCCCCGGCCAGCAGCACCGCCAGCTCGCCGAAACCGAGCCACACGCCTTCGATCTGCGGCGCAACAAACAAGGCAGGTACTTTCAGGAGGGCCCACACAATGCAGTACACAAAGAGCAGACGGACCGCCCATCGCATCGTGGCTGTGAATAGCAGCCCAAAGCCGCCCGCGAGCATCACGACCGCAGCCAGATAGGCTAGAGCCATCCGGCCCGGAACCCACGCCGCCACGGGCTGCCACACCAGCGCGAAATCGCCATAGATCAGGCCGAGGACACCCAGCCCGATCATCCCCAGGGCGAAGAGCGTCAATGCAGGTTGTTGCTCCCGGGTGATCTCCATCATTCCTCCAACGGCGATCCAGCTTACCGCCATTCAGATGGAATTCGTCCCGGAATACTGAGCTTCAGCACAAATACGGAACGACAGGAGGCACAGCATTTCGAGCGGCGATGCGGCAGTTCACTCGTGCGCGCCGAAAATGTGCGAGCGTGAGCGACCAAAGGGAGCGACCCCGCAAAATCGCGCCGAAGGCGCCTTTGCCCGTGCGGCCAGCACTCACTCGTAGCGCAGCGCTTCAGCCGGCAGCACCCGCGCCGCTGAGCGCGATGGATACAGCGTCGCCACCAGCGAAACCCCCAGCGCCACTACCGCCACGATCAGCGCGTCCACGATGCGCGGCGCAAACGGCAGGTAGTCGATCGAGTACACATCCCCCGGCAGGTGGATGAACCGATAATGGCCGCCGGCCCACGAAGCCGCGTAGCCCACCACCAGTCCGATCGCAGTCCCGATCGCGCTGATCAGCAGACCTTGCATCAGAAAAATCCGCCGCACCTGCTCGGCGCGCACGCCGAAGCTCATCAGCACCGCGATGTCGCGCGTCTTCTCCATCACCATCATGGTCAGCGCGATCAGGATGTTCAGTGCCGCTACGCACACGATCAGTCCGATCACGATGAAGGTGACGATCTGCTCCAGCCGCAGCGCGCGGAACAGCTCGCGGTTCTGCTCCATCCAGTTATTGGTCAGGAAGCCCGCGCCCGCCGCCTGCTCGATCTCGCGCCCAATCGCATCCGCGTGATAGAGATCGTCCACCTTGAAGGCGATCACCGAGATCAGATCGGGCTCGCCCAGCAGGTGCTGCGCATCCGCGAGCCGCACGAAGCCCATAGCTCGAGTCGTACTGGTAGAAGCCGGAGTGGAAGATGCCCGCAACATAGAAGCGTTGGAACTTGGGGACGATGCCCAGCGGCGTCAGCTCGCCCTGCGGGCTGGTGATCAGCACCGTGTCGCCCACCTTGGCGTCGAGCGTGGTCGCCAGGTCCTGGCCGATGACGATAGGTGGCAACGGAGCAGTGTCGCCCGGCATGACCGGGGCCGCCGCCGGCTCCAGAGCCTGCGCTGAGCCAACCTTCACCATGTCGAGCAGGTCAGTGACACGCCGTTCATCTGCCGGCAGGATGCCTTTCAGCAGTAGACCCCCGGAGCGCGCACCACGCGAAACTAATACCTGGCCGTAGAGCCCAGGCGCATCGGCGACGACGTGGGGCAGCTTCTTGAGGCGCGCCACCAGGGGGCGCCAGTCGCGGATGCCGTCCCCGGCCGTACGCATCAGCTCGACGTGCGATGTCGAGCCAAGCAGGCGGTCCTGCAGATCGCGCCGCATGCCGGTGGTGATTGCCAGCGCAATGATGAGCGCCGCGACACCCGCGGCCACACCGGCGATCGAGATCGCGGTGATCACCCCCACGACGGCCTGCCGCCGCTTGGCGCGGAGATACCGCGCGGCGATGAAAAGTTCAAAGCGCATGAGAGGTCATCTGTGCTATCAGCGAAGCCCGCACTGTTGCAAAAACCGGGTGCCCCATCCTGAGCAACGCGAAGGGTGGGACACCACTACGCTTCACAATGCTCATCACCGCACAACCGTCTTCGCCGTAACCGAGTTGTCATAGCGGTCAAAGACACGCAGCGCCACGACATGCTCGTTGGGATTCGCCGGTGGCAGCTTCGCCACTCGCAACTGTTCCGACGCCTGCAGCAGCGGAGCAGAGAAGTCATAGCGCTCCGTCTGCGCGTCGGAAATTTTGCCCACTGGCTCGATGTACTGCCACGGACCCGCGTCGATGGAATACTCTGCCCGCGCTATCGCAGCGGATGGAGCCTTCGCGTCGGCCGTCACGTGCAGCTTGCCGCTCTCGAGATGTGCAATCAGGTTGGTGACAATTGGCGTCGCCGTGTCGAGCACGAACCGCTCGCTGGTGCGCTCCCCGATGAGCGCCTCGCCCGGATCGTGTGACGGCGCATCGCTGGCCACCACCTTGATCTGATACGGGCCATCCGGCACCTGCGCGGCGTCAAAGGTGTAGTACCGATCGCTCACATTGTCCTTCAGCAGTTGCCAGTTCTGCTCGCCGGAGCTGCGATAGTACAGCGCGAAGACCAGGTCGTCGCCATTGTCATCGTGCGCGGCCCAGCGCACTGTCACTGCTCCCTTGTCCTTCACGCCCTGCAGCGGCTGCGTCGTCTGGTCCTGCTGGATGTTCACTACGTTTGCCGTAGCGGAAGGCAGGTTGATGCTCACCGTCGGCACCGGAGGCTGGAAGGTGGCCTGCTGATTCACGCGCGCGCCCGGCGCCACTACGATCTCGTCCACCACCGGCGCAACATTCACCGGCAGATAGCTAAGCGAGACGGCATGGACGCTCGTAGCCGGCTTCAGCGTGAGCTTCCACTGCGCAAAGCGCGCCTGCGGCGCTGCCGTCGACGTCTCCGCGGTCACCGGCTTCCACGCGCTCCAGCCGCGCTCCGCATTGCTGACGTTCCCCGCCCGCACGGATAGCTGGTAGCCCGATCCAGAGGCGTCCACATCGGCGCGTCCCCACCGCGCCACTGCGCCCGCATCCTGCACGTCGCTCTCGATGCTGCCCTCGGCCGGTCGCGCCCCCAGATGAAACAGCTTGCCACCGTTGCTCGTCCCGACATAGAAACCATCCGCCGCACTCGCGAACCCGGTCGCCTGCGAGGCTTCGAGATGCGCGATGTCGGCAAACTCGCCGTTCTCCTGCACGCGATAGATACGGCCGCGATTGCCGGTCGCAGCCAGCAGGCCATCGGGCGTCCACCGCAGCCCGTACACCACGTCGTCATGCGGGGCCCACAGCTTGCGCGCCGCGCCGGAGTGGTTCAGCTCGTAGACTTCCGAGCCGTCGGGCACCAGCGCGTTGTTGTTCGAGGCCTGCACGGAACCCGGCGTGACGATCGTGATTGTCGCCGTGACGGTGGCAATCCCCTGGACCGGAAGCGGCGGCAGGCCGCTCTTGCCCTTCTCGCCCACGCTGGACACATAAATCTGCCCGGAGGGCGATTCCGCCAGCGCCGTTATCTCGCGCTTGGGCGCGTTGAACAGGATGAAGCCCTTGCCGCTCTTGTCGATGCGGTAGACAAGACCGTCTCCATCAGAGCCGGCCAACAGACTTCCATCCTTCTCAAAGAGCAGCGCGCGAATGTGCTGCTCATCGCTCTCGAAGAAGCGCTCGGCATGTGCCGCCCCGGCAGGCGTCCGAACGCGATACACGGCAGCCGGCCCGCCGGTCGCGATGTAAAGCGCACCATCCGGTCCAAAGGCAAGATCCCAGATATACTTTGGCGCCGCGTCCGGCTTCACGCCTTCCAGCTTCGCCGGATCGAAGACAACGGTCGCCTTCTCTTCGTCGAGGTCGGTTGCGCCTGCCGGGATGCGGTAGACCTTCCCGTTTGGCAGCGTCGCCGCATAGACCGAGCCGTCGGGACCAAGCGCGATAGCCTGAACACTCATGTCCTTGGTCTTGAAGATCGTTGTGCTACTTGCCGTCGCGTGCGATGCGCAGCACGGTGGCAGGCGAGCCGGTCGCCACATACGCATTGCCGGACGCATCGCTGGTAAGCGCCCAGATGTAGGTGGAAGGAGTGCTCGCCGTAAGTGTGCTTGCCGGCGCGGCGGAAAGCGAGCCGTCGCTCGAGATCGCCACTCCCTGTGGACGGCCTTTCTCCCACTCCTCCATATGCGACTCGGTCCAGACTTTGGTGCCCTGCGCGAGGCTGGCCGCGGAAGCGGCGCAGAGCAAAAAGGAGAGGCTCACAATGCGAAAGGACATGTGGCTCAAGTCTAAAGCAGGTACGAAGGAATGTATTCAGGTCCTCAGTTAGCCAGCACAGCCCGGTAGCGCACGCCTCCCTTGCGGACCTTCGCCACTGCCTCGTTGACCCGTGTCATCGGGAAGCGCTCGGTCTTCGTCGTTACACCATGCCGAGCGGCCACGTCGAGCATCTCCTCGAGCGCCAGCGGGCTGCCCGTATTGCTTCCGCTGAGCGCCCTTGCCGAAACGATGAGCAGAGAGCCGGGAACCTGCAGCGGGCGCGCCGGTGCGCCGACCAGGCACAGCACTCCTTCCGGCCGAAGCGCGCTCAGGAAGGCGCTCCAGTCCTGGTCCGCATTTACCGTCGAGATGATCAGATCGAGTGAGCCGGCCAGCGCCTTCATGACTTTGCTCTCGCGCGCGTTGCAAAAGTGATGTGCGCCCATGGCCCGGGCCTCTTCTTCCTTGCCCGGCGAAGTGGAGAACGCCGTGACCTCCGCGCCGAAGATGCGCGCAAACTGCAACGCCAGATGACCCAGCCCGCCAATGCCAATGACCCCCACGCGGGACGCGGGTGAGATGCCATAAGTGCGCAGCGGCGTATAAACCGTGATGCCGGCGCAGAGCAGCGGCGCGGCGTTTTCGCTGTCCAGCGCCTCCGGTATCGGAATGACAAAACGCGCCGGCACCCGCACTGCATCGGCAAACCCGCCGTGGCGCTGGACACAGGTGGGCTGCGCCTGCGGGCACAGGTTCTCCTTGCCCCGCCGGCACCACGCGCACTGGCCGCAACTGCCGGCCTGCCAGCCTACGCCAACGCGCTGGCCCGGCTTGAGGTTCTCGACGGCCGCGCCCACCGCCTCTACAGTGCCGACAATTTCATGGCCCGGAACGAAGGGAAATTTGCTCACCTGCCAGTCATTGTCGATCAGGTGCAGATCGCTGCGGCAAATGCCGCAATGGCTGATACGTATATCCACCTCGCCTGCGCCCAGCGCCCCAACTTCATACCGGTAGGCAAGCAGCTCGGCCCCGGCAGCATGTGTCGCATAGCCTCGGATCTCTGGCATCGTCCCTCTCGTTCACTCTGGCGGTCTTGGTTCGCAGAACCCGCCGCCTATACCAAAAACTGCTCTACTCCACCTGAACCGTGACCACCTGATTGCCGGTCACGACTGCGTCCATGGGGACTGATGTTACCGCAACCGCCGACTCGCCATTGAGCGTGAGGCTTCGATTCGCGCGCAGCGGATCGAGGATGTTCGCCATCGAAATGGGAACCCCCGCGAGCGTGCGGCCATCCAGGCGCGCCTGCGGCTCGGGAGCCAGCATCGTCACGTAAACGCGATCGTTGGCGTGCGTGGCATTCAGCGCAGCGACAGTTTCGTTCATATCGAGATGGTTTGTCGCCGCCTCCTGCATGTGGTCCACGGTGGCGGCGTCGCTCACCACCAGGCGGACGGGGCCGTCCGGCAGCGTGCTGGGCAATTTCACCGGGATATCGACGGTGCGTGCCGCACCGTGATAGGGACGCAACGTTGCCCGCAACGAAACGGTATCTCCAGCGTGCACAGCGCCGCCCTCGCGCTCCGCACTTTCAATTTCCACCGCCTGCCTGCCGGGCAGCATGTCAATGTCCAGCGAAACACTGCGCAGCGCGCCATGCCGGGCCGGGTTCCCGTAAAGCTGCACCAGCGGCTCACCGGCAACGAGTGTTGCGTTGAGCGCTGCCGGTATCCCGGTCGTGGGACCGGCGAAGCGAGTGAGCGAAACCTCCGGCACGCCGTCGAACCGGACCTGCTCATGCACGCGATAGGTGGTTTCGGCAGCGTAGGCGTTGCTTTCCATCATCGATTGATAGATCGAGGTGAGCATCAGCAGCGGCGTCAAGTCGGGATTGTCGACCACGTCGAAGTGCACAGCCCGCGTGTCCCTGCCCGTATGAAACGTAACGGTTACGGGCACCATATCAGCCTTCTTGCCGAAAACGCCGCGGATTGCCGTCTGGCGGTCGTCGGTGAAGGCGCCGGCCTCCTCCGTGGTGTTGACGATCTTGAAGGCATTCAGCGGCGAGGGCAGCGTCGCCACTACCTCGGCCTTGGTCATGGGCACGGAGACCGAGCCGCTCTGGGTGATGGGGTGGCCGCAGGCCAGCAATTGGTTCTTATCCACGTAAGTGGCGGTGCAAGTAGCCGCAATTTCCATGTCGCCGCGCACCAGCAGCGCGCTGACTGAGGAGCCTGGCTCGATCGGTTCCGGCTGCTTCTGAGTGCTCGACCCGCCGCCCAGCCCGACCACCGGGGTCAGCCCCTCAGCGGCAAAGCGGTCTTTGAAAGCGTCCACCGCCTGCTGGGTGAAACCGCTGAAGAGCAGCGGGGTTTCGATGGGATGAATGTCTGCGTTTTTGTCCGCCGGCGGCAGGGTGCCCTGGGGCATGTCCTTGACCTCCAGCATCTGCTGGATAGGCGTGATGCCGGCGATGGGCTCCTTGCTGAACTGGCCGATGCGGAAGGCCAGCGCGCCCGCGAGCTTGCCGTCAATGTACACAGGACTGCCGCTCATGCCGGCCACGACGCCGGTGTAGACGGCGTCCTTGCCGCCCAGCCGGCATAGGATCATGTCCTGGTGCGGCCCCAGCGCGTTGTGCAGTACCCCCAGAATTTCCACTTCCACAGCAGAGGGCATCACACCCTCAAAGACGGTATAGGCGACGCCGTGCTGGCCGCGGTGCACCTGATCCAGCGGAAAGATGCCGGCCTTGACGGAATCCGGTGGGACCGCAGCAGGCGGAGGCGTGCGAACTTCCGTTGGAACGGGCTCCGGGGGCTTCGCCTGTGGCGGGGTTTGCGCCCAGAGCACGGCCGGCGCAAAAATGGTGAGCAGTAGGGCTATTCTCCTGTGGCTGTGATACCCGCCAGCGCAGAAAAATGGCCCCCGAAGGGCGGCGAAGACGTCGAAACAGTGGGCAGGCACGTCTTTACAGTAGACGGTTGCCAGCGGGCCGCCAACTTCCGCCGTCGGCGATCGTCCTTTATGGTGAGTTCAGGGGTTGGTCCTTTGCACGTGCATCGATTTGCTCGTTTCCTTCTTGCCGCCTCCACTGCGATCGGTCTGGCGGTAGCGCCCGCTGCGGCGTTTGCTCAGAGCGGGTCCACCAGCCAGCAGCAGACAGATCAGCAGCCGACGCAACATAACGGGCAATACCAGATGCCCGGGCAGCCTCCGCCGGCCGAGACCCAGCAGCAAAATCCGGCGCCGAATCAGGACCAGTCCGCGCCAGAATCCGGCGGTCCGGGCGGCGACAGCGGGGCCATTGCGCTGCCCAAAAAGAGCCCTGCTGACAATGTGCCGCCTCCTCCACCACCGCCGGTGGTGAAAAATCCGAAAGGGCTGGAGAACTACTCGCTGCGCGTAAATGTTCCGGTTGTCACGGTAGATGTCGGCGTGCTTCTTGAGAAAACCCACCAGTTCGTGCCCAACCTCAGCAAAGAGAACTTCCGCATCTTCGAGGACGGCAAGCCACAGGAGATTGTTTCCTTCGGCCGCATCCAGGCGCCGATCACGGCTGTGCTGCTATGCGAATTCGCCTCGAACAACTACTGGTTCATCTATGACATGCGCAACACCGCATATGCCTTCGCACAGCAGTTGCATCCCGATGACTACATTGCGGTCGCGACCTTCGATATGCACACGCATATCCTGACCGACTTCACGCAGGACAAGCGGCTGGTCTACGAGTCGTTGAACTCGCTGATGATACCGGGCTTCAGTGAAACCAATACTTTCGATGCACTCTACGAAACGCTAGATCGGCTGAGCCGTGTCGATGGCCGTAAGTACATCATCTTCATCGGCTCGGGCCTCGATACTTTTTCGAAGATCAACCTCGACAAGATCATGCAAAAGATCAAGTCCACTCCCAACGTCACCATCTACGCCATAAGCACCGGCGCCGTGGCGCGCCTTACGGGTAATGCACGCGGCGGCATGTTCGGACCGCACGAGATCGACTATCTGCAGGCCGACAACCAGTTGCGCACCTTTGCCGGCATGACCGGCGGCAAGGCCTATTTCCCCCGTTTCGAAGGCGAGATGCCGGAGATCTTCCGCGACATCAACTCCGCCATTCGCAACCAGTACGTGGTCAGCTATCGGCCCACCAACACGAAGGAGGATGGGACGTATCGCAAAATTCGCGTGGAACTGGTGAACAACGAGGGCAAGCCCCTGCAGATGCAGGACGAAAAGCACCACAGTCTGAAGTACGACGTGATCGCACGCGACGGTTATAAGGCCCGGCAGGAAGTGGAATAAAGGGCTGCGGAGAAAGCAGAAGGCCGGGAGTCAGCTCCCGGCCTTCGTTTTTTAGCGCGCGGCGTCCTTGATCTAGGCGCCTGCCTGTTTACGGGCAAAATCGCCGATGAAAGGTATCTTGAACCACTTGCCCTGCGCCGCGCTGACGATGCAGAGGATCCAAAGGACCACCAGCCCGATCCAGCAAACCGGCCAGAGTATCAGTGTCAGAAGGCCCAGATGCACCATCGACAGGAGCACTCCCAGGATCATGAGCACGATCCAGATCGCGAACCAGAGAACGTGCAGACCGATGCATTGCATCGCGTGGTAGCGCACGAAGGGCTTGCGGTTATAGGGCTCCATCACCAGGAAGAGGATGGCCGGAATGATGGTGATGTAGGCGATCGCGGCGGCAGAATTGTCTGACAAGCCGCCGGTTTGCGCAGGTACGTAAGCCGCCCCTGCGGGACCAGTGGCTGGTTGTGGCACCTGGGTGTAGCCGCCCGCCGGTGGCGGCGGAGGCGCTGCGCTTAGCGATGCGCCGCAATGCTGGCAGAATGTGGCGCCGGCTGGGTTTTCGGTGGAGCAGGCTGGACACTGCATTGGAAGTTCCTCCTCGGAAGTTTTACTGCGCCGCGCAGTCCCGATGCCGGAGGGCCCATAGTTCCACACCGGTCAAGAGCACAGACTGGGGGACGGCACTTACAATACACCGGCTTTTCGGGCAAGGCACGAAAATTACGTCTCTGCGCTGTAACTCGTCCAAAGAATTGGCATCCGATGGCAGAAGGGAGTTACTTCATGGTCAAGCTTGCAATCTGGGCCACGGTCCAGGCGAAGCCCGGAAAAGAAAGCCAGGTGGAATCGTTCCTGAAATCGGCACAGCCACTAGCTGAGGCGGAGCCGGGAACGATCAGTTGGTACGCAATCAAGATGGGCGGCGGGAAGTTCGGTATCTTCGATACCTTTCAGGATGAGTCCGGGCGCGAGGCTCACCTGAATGGAGAAATTGCCAAGGCCCTAATGGCCAATGCGAAGGAGCTTTTGGCCGAAGATCCTCAGATTCACAAGATCGAGATACTGGCGGCAAAGGCAGGCTAAATCCGAAAATTGCGAAAAGCCCCAGGGGCCGTAAAGAGACGGATTAGCCAAAGAGAAATTCTTTGGTCTTCAATTCCTTGACCCGGTCCCGCAGCTTCGCGGCCTTCTCGAACTCGAACTTCTTCGCCGCCTCGCGCATTTCGACCTCCAGCTTGGCCACAAAAGCATCGAGCTCCTGCTGGCTCTCGAACTCCGGCGTCGTCTCGTCCTGCTCGGTGAGATCGGCGTACTCCGCTTTGAGGATCTGCGCGAGCGCCATATCCAGCGGCCGCAGGATCGACTCCGGCGTAATGCCGTTCTCCTCGTTGTAGGCCTGCTGCGTCACACGTCTCCGCTCTGTTTCGTCAAGAGCGCGTCGCATCGAATCGGTCATCTTGTCCGCATACAGGATGGCGCGGCCGTTGATGTTGCGGGCGGCGCGCCCGATGGTCTGAATCAGCGATCCCTGCGAACGCAGAAAGCCTTCCTTGTCTGCATCGAGGATGGCGACCAGCGAAACTTCCGGCAGGTCGAGTCCTTCGCGCAGCAGGTTGATGCCGACCAGCACGTCATACTCGCCCTTGCGCAGATCGCGCAGCAGCCGCACCCTCTCCAGCGTCTCGATCTCGGAGTGCATGTAGCGGCACTTCACGCCCACCTCGGTGTAGTAGCCGGCCAGGTCTTCCGCCATGCGCTTGGTGAGCGTCGTCACCAGAACCCGCTCGTTCACCGCGGCGCGCGCGCGTATCTCGGCCAGCAAATCATCGATCTGCCCCTTGATGGGCCTTATCTCGACCGGCGGGTCGAGCAGGCCGGTGGGGCGGATGATCTGCTCAATCACTACGCCGGAGGACTTCGTGAGCTCATAAGGTCCGGGAGTCGCAGAGACATAAAGGATCTGGTTGGTGCGCGTCTCGAACTCCTCGAACTTCAGCGGCCGGTTGTCCATCGCCGATGGCAGACGAAAGCCGTAATCCACAAGGTTCTGCTTACGGGACCGGTCGCCATGCCACATGCCGTGAAGCTGGGGTACGGTGACATGGCTTTCGTCGATGAAAAGCAGAAAGTCGCGCGGGAAATAGTCGAGCAGGGTCGGCGGCGCTTCGCCCGGCATGCGCCCGCTGAAATGGCGCGAGTAGTTCTCGATGCCATGGCAGTAGCCGACGGACTTGATCATCTCCAGATCGAAACGCGTCCGCTGGTGCACGCGCTGCGCTTCCACCAGGCGGCCCTGGGCCTTCAGCTCTTTCTCCCACCATTCCAGCTCGGTGAGGATCGAATCCATGGCCGAGCGCTTGCGTTCCGGCTGGACGACATAGTGGCTCTTGGGATAGATGGGCAGCCGCGCATACTTCTGCCGCACGGTTCCGAACAGCGGATCGATCTGCGAGAGCGCTTCGATCTCATCGCCGAATAGCTCGATGCGGTAGGCCATCTCATCGTAGGTGGGGAAGACCTCGATGACATCGCCGCGCACGCGGAAGGTGCCGCGGCGGAAGTCGCCATCGTTGCGCTCATAGAGAATCTCGACCAGCCGCTTGCGTGATGTCTTCGCGCTTGATCTTCTGCCCGCGTTCCAGCAACAGCAGCATGCCGTAATAGGCTTCCGGCGAGCCGAGGCCGTAGATGCAGCTCACCGAGGCGACAATGATGGCGTCGCGCCGCTCGAAGAGCGACCGCGTCGCTGAGAGCCGCAGCTTGTCCAGCTCTTCATTGATGGTCGCTTCCTTCTCGATGTACAGGTCGCCCGAAGGAATGTAAGCCTCCGGCTGGTAGTAGTCGTAATAGGAGACGAAGTATTCGACCGCGTTCGACGGGAAGAACTGCTTGAACTCATGGAAGAGTTGCGCAGCCAGCGTCTTGTTATGCGCCAGGATCAGCGCAGGCCGGTTCATCTCTTCGATGACCTTGGCCATCGTATAAGTCTTGCCCGAGCCGGTAACGCCAAGCAGCGTCTGATGCTGCTCGCCAGCCGCGAGACCGGTAAGGATTTCATCGATGGCGCGGCCTTGGTCGCCGCGTGGTGTGTAATCGCTGACGAGTTGGAAGTCCATTTGCTGACGAATCTCTGGCGAAGTAGTCGACACAGCCTTAGCAAAGCTCCTGCAGCGGCCGCATCTGGTCGGTAGACCAGTTCTCCGGCATCAGCAGCAGATAGCGATGCGGCGGCAGATACCAAAGCAGCATGCGCGCCGCCTGCGCGGCAATCTCTGGATCGGGGAACTCAGAGAACTTGCGCCCGATGACCAGGTTGCGCGAGGGCGTCATTTGCGGATCGACCACCAGCGCGACGCGCGGATCTTCCATCTTCCAGCCTTCGGTGAGGTGCCGATGGAGCAGCCGCGCCGTATGTTTCGGCAGGTAGTCTTCCGTGGGCGAGCCGACCATGACCTGGCGCTCCGTTTCGACCTCTGTCTTTTCGATGCCGCTCTCGCCGGCGTGCTGCTGCGGTTTTGCCGCGAGCTCTGCCACGTCGTCGGGATCGCCATCCCATGTGCCGAAGGCGCGCAGCGATTCAAGCACTCCCGTGGGCATGACGTAATCCGCAGCTTCCGGCGGATCGCTATTGTTCTTGAAATATGCCGCGCCCAGCCCCTGCTCCGCCATGGACACAAAGAGATTCGAAAGACAGTTGGTTTCTACAGGCTCGCCGGCGGGCGGCAGCTCGAGCCGTACGTAGGGCATGCCATCCGGTCCAAGAAAGACCGGCTCTGTCGGCAGCACGATCGAGGCATTCCATGCTGCGCTTTGGAACTCATCCAGCCAGCGGCTGTCCCGCTGCTCGCGTGGAACAGCCATCGCCTCGGCCAGGCGGTTTGTATCTTCAAGGTTGAAACGCTCTTCCGGGATGGATACGAAGCGCCGGCCCGGCGCCCCGGTGGAAAGAGATACCGCCGGCTCCTCCGCGACCTGTTCCTGCCGCTCCGGCAGCTCAGGCTCGGGAATTGCGGACCGGGAGTTTGGCGTGTCCGGGATATCCGCGCCCTCGGGAACCACCGGTTCGGCCGGGACATTCACGGCCGAACCAGGATTGTAAGGCGCTTTCTTCAATCGAGTAAAAAGACCCATACCTTGATTGTATGGGTTTGCGTACGTCCTGTTTTGTGGAAGAGCCAGCGAGCCCAGCCACGTAGATGGACTGTAAGGACGAGCGCATGCGACGCAACGCCGACGCGGCGGGTGATGACGCGCGGCTAACTGCGGATGTGCTCCGGCCTCACACCCATGCCGATAAACCGCGCCAGTTTGTCCTGCAACCACGGCCCCGGTCGCAGCGCCTTCAGCAATCGCGGCGGTTCAATCGGTCCAGGGTTGTCCAGCACCTTTCCCAGAAAGTGATGTACGAATACCTGGAAGCCCTGCGTGACACGCGTCGGGAATTCGCGCCGGCTCTGGACGTGCGCAAGCGTTAACTCGGTCACCATGGCGCCGCCGGCGAGCGGCGGGGCGAGAATGTTCGCCGCGGCAACCGCATCCTGAATAGCCAGATTGATTCCGATGCCGCCCACCGGCGACATGGCATGGGCCGCATCGCCAATGCACAGCAGCCCCGGTAGATGCCAGCGCTTCAGGCGGTTCACCTGCACGGAAAGCAGTTGCACTTGCGCCCAGTCCGTAAGCTCAGCCACGCGGTCAGCCAGAAACGGTGCGATGCGCACGATGTGTGCGCGAAAAGCATCCAGGCCGGCTGGCTTGACCACTGTTTCAAAGGTCCCCTTCGCAATGATGAAAGCGGTCTGGTAATAATCGCCGCGATCGATGAGCACGATCAGCGCTCCATAATTCACATGGCCCAGCGCCGCTGCTGGGTCGCTCGGGTGCTTGCTCAGCCGGAACCACAGCACGTCAATCGGCGCACCATGGTCCGCGACGCGCAGATGCGCTGCAGCGCGGGACGTGGAATGACGGCCGTCGCAGCCGATAACTAGGCTGGCGCGAATCTCGACAAGGCCGGCCGGCGTCTCGGCGCGAACTCCCTTAACGCGGCCGTTGCCTTCCACCAGCTCGGTGACGTTGTGCTCCATCTTCAGCGAGAAGTTTGGATACTTCGCGGCCTGCCGTCCGAGAAAATTTAAAAAGTCCCACTGCGGCATCAATGCAACGAACTTTGCGTGCGTGGGCAGGCGCGTGGTATCGGCAATGGCGAAGTCTTCCCCGCCGATCGAGGCTCCGATGTGCCGGATCTCCTGATGCGGCATGGCAAGGAACTGGTCCAGAATCCCGAGCTCGTACAGCACCTCCAGTGTGGATGGGTGCACGGTGTCGCCGCGGAAATCACGGAAAAAGTCCTTGTGCTTTTCGAGCACCATTACCTCGACACCTTTGCGCGCCAGCAGGAAGCCAAGCATCATTCCAGCCGGACCGCCTCCCACAATGCAGCAGGTCGTTCGCAATGACTCCATCTTTCACCTCGCGCACCCGAGTCTATCGTTCCTGCATTCAGCCAATGCCCAGCGCTTCCAGCCACTCCAATGGCGTGTCGACGATACAGTCCGGAGGCGCATCAGCAAGCGAGTGTGGCGCGAGCCCGAAGCGGCAGCCAATCACGCTTGCGCCCGCATTCCGCGCCGTCAACACATCCACGTCCGAGTCGCCGATCATCAGTGTCTGCTCGCGAGTCGCATGGGCTTCGCGCATCAGCGTCTCCAGGCCAAGCGGATCGGGTTTCTTCGTCTCGAAGGAGTTGCCGCCATAAATGCGGAAGCAGTGCGGAGCCAGCCGCAGAGCAGAGCAAATCTCCTCCGACGGCCTCACAGGCTTGTTGGTGAGAATGGCTAATCTTGCATCCGGCA
This sequence comes from uncultured Acidobacteriaceae bacterium, assembly GCA_963758545.1. GTDB lineage: Bacteria > Acidobacteriota > Terriglobia > Terriglobales > Acidobacteriaceae > KBS-83. The sequence continues at coordinate 72,985 of CAVWVY010000009.1, forward strand.
GTGCGCCGGCGATCGCCGCCATGCTCTCCAGCGCGCCCTTGTAGACGTACGTATGGTCGAGTTTGTGGACGCGATAGTAGCTCAGGAAAAACGATACAGCATTGGTTACGATATCTTCATGCTCGGGATCGCCGAGTGCGCGCCGCACCAGCATGTTCACCCCGTCGCCAATGTAGCTGGCGATCACGGCGCCGGGTAGAGGGTGCCGGCCCAGGTGGGCGAGCGTCGCGTTCACGCTTGCTACCAGGTCGGCGCGGGAGTCGATAAGCGTGCCGTCCAGGTCAAATGCGATAAGGCGGAGAGATGTGGCGGCGGGCAGGGGCTGCAGGCGCTCGATCATGTTGCCAGTGTAAAAGTCCTGTGTGAACGAGTAAGAGCCGCGGAGTCACTCCGCGGCCCTTATGTGTGATGCGGCGATCAATCAATCGATCAATGAATGCGGATGCTCCCCGAGCCGGTCTCTACCTTCACCGTTGGGCCGCCGCCGTTCACGTTGCCGGTGATGTGGTGACGCTCAAGGCTGCCCTGCATGCTGATGGCCTGATCGGTGTGAATCGAGCCTGAGCCTGTCTCGGCATCGAGTGTGAATTTCGAGCCGCCAAGGTTCAGGTCGATCGAGCCGGAGCCCGCTTCAATCTTCCAGTTATCCGTGGGCTGCCCGGCGATGCTCACGTCGCCGGAGCCCGTCTCCGCCTTCAGGCCGCCTTTCACACCGGTCAGGCGGATAGAGCCAGAGCCGGCGCCCGCTGTTACGTTGCCCCCGCTGGAAAAGTTGACGCGGACATCGCCGGAACCAGTCTGCAGATAGCTGTCGCCGCCCAGGTTATCGCCGTTGATAGTACCCGAGCCGGTCTCCAGCCGATTTCCGCCGCTCATCCCCACAGCCTTCACATCACCCGATCCCGATTCCGCCTTCAGGTGCGTGTTCTTCGGCGCGGTGACGTCGTAGTCAATGGAGACGTGGTTGAACAAGCTCTCATGCATCTGGCCGACGCGGATGGTGTTGCCGCTCTGCTGAATCGGCGGGTTATCGACCACCTTCTGCACCTGGTCGTCGCTCGATCCCATAAAGCCATGATTCGCATGCACGTGACCGATGATGTGCACCTGGTTGTCCGAACCCGGGTTGACATGCACATAGCCGGAGCCGGTCGAGATCTCCAGTTGGACAGCGCCATTCACGTTCAGGGTCTTGTCGAAGGTGTTGTCCGAGGCCAGCGCCAGGGCAGGAATTGCCAGTGCTGCCGCCGTAAGAGCTATCGCTCGCATTGCCATCATCGTTGTCATCGTATGTCTCCCTCTCATTACTGCTGCAGGACCACTTTCTCGCCCTCTTTCAAACCGCTCGTGATCTCTGTGTTGCTGCCGTTCGCCAGGCCCACCGCCACCGCCACCTTGCGCATCCCGTCTTTGGCCTTTGGATCAGGTACGTTTACAAACGCGTGCTTCTGCGCGTCGTAGCTGATGGCCTGTTCCGGCACGGCAAGTACGTTCTTGTGCTCTTTGATCAGAATTTCAGCATTCGCCGTCATCATGGCTTTGATCTCACCGGTCGGGTTGTCGATCGAAACGCGCACCGCGAATGTCGTCACGTTGTCCTTCTCGATGCCCAGCGGAGCGATGCGCGTAACTTTGCCGTAGAAGACCCGGTTCTTGAACGACTCGATGCGAATGCGCGCGGGCTGGCCCATATAAACGCTGCCGATATCCGCTTCGTCCACCTTGCCGTCCACGTAGACCTGGCTGGTGTCGCCCAGGGTAAAGACGAGTGTGGCTGTAGACCCCAGGACGAGGATCGAGCTGACCGCATCGCCTACTTCGACATCGCGCGAGAGGACCACACCATCGATGGGCGAGACGATCGTGGTGTAGCTCAACTGCTCTTCAAGCTGTTTCAGGCTGGCTTGGCTTTCCGCCACCTGTGCTTCGGCCTGCTGCAGCTTCGCGCGATCGACGGCTACGGTTGCGATAGCGGTGTTCTGCTTGTTCATGTTGGAGAGATAGTCGCGGTTCGCGTCGTCCAGCGCCTGCTGGCTTACGATGCCTGCATCCTTCATCTCCTGATTCCGGCGCAGCGTTGCTGCGTACATGGGAAGGTCAGGCGCCCGGGCTGTCACTTCGTCCTGCTTGATGTCGGCCTCGGCGGTCTTCACATTGGCTTGTGCCGCCTGCAGGGTAGCGCGCGCGGCTTCCACCTGGGCGAGGATTTCTATCTGGTCCAACTGGGCCAGCACCTGGCCCTTGTGCACACGAGCGTTCGCGTCCACATACCACTTCTCGACGATGCCGCTAGCCTTGGACTTTACTTCGACCTTGGTAATCGGTTGCACCTTACCCGTTGCGACAACGCTCTTGGCAATGTCCATCCGGGAGACCGTGCCCAGCCGGCTGCTCTCGATCTGGGTGCCGCTGCTGTGGGCCACAAGCGCCGCAACCAGAACAATCACGGCCACCAGCCCGCCAAGCGTGCTCCACAGCCAGAATCGACTACGCTTTCGAGCCGCCACAACCCCTCCATCCGCGAACAACACTCATCTCCGTATGGTACGTGCAGATGATGAAAAAGGTTCCGCGCCAGGATTTGAGGACGAAGCGTCTCAATATGAAACTGAGGCCCAAATCTTTCATCCGAAATCTGCCATATTGCCCCCTTCAATTCGCTAGACTGGAAGTAGAGATAGAAGAGAAACGCCCGCGACGCACTCGCGGGCGGTCGCATTTCTGCCGACCCTGAAATCGCCATCGCTTCAGCGCGGCGAAGGCGGGATACCAACACCCAAACCATCCTCATCCGGCCGAAGCCGTGACGAGCGGCGTCACGCGCGAAGTGTACGGACATGCTGTGCAGGATTCACTGAATGTGAAGGGAGAATTCAGCCGACTCGCCGACCCGCTGCGTATCAATGGTTCCGGCTAAGTCCTTTGTTATGACTATTTTAGTCATTAACTATCGTGGAATCAATTACTTAGCGAACCGCGCGTCATTCTGCACTGCGGCCGGTGCAAAACGATCCTCTAAGTCCTTTGTTATGAAGATTTTGACCTGTAACTCCTTTAGATAGACGAATTTAGCCCTACGGAAGATCGTGTAAGCCGCTGAAAATAAATGCTTTTGGTCCCCCGGGATCCTACCGGGGAGGGGGGAGGGGGGCAGGGTAACGTGACCCCTCTATCGCAAGACGAGCCTCCGTGAACGCTGGCGATACAAATCCGCCTCAGGCCGGAACATGGTCCCGCATCCGCCGGCCCGCAGCCCGGCGGATCGACACGGCCTGCAGCCCCAGGTTGACGACCGAGGCGTACACGATGATCTTCTGTGCGGCGACCTGGAACTCCAGGCCGCTCTGCGTGTCCACCCGCGGTCCGAAGAAAAGGATTCCGACATAGGCAACCAGAAGTAGCAGGTAGATGGCGTTCGCCGCCGTGTAGGCGGCTGTCCACCGGTTGCTGATTTGAATCATCAGCAGGCACAGGTCGTAGACGAGCAGAAAGCCGAACGCCAGCCGGACAAAGCCGTTGTGAGCATCGAGCACCAGGTTCCATGGCGTCGCGGCGATGCCAATGAACCCGAGACCGGCCACTACCTCCACAATCTGCGAGGCAACCCCCGCCGCTCGTGCGGCTCCTCCCCTGGCGACGATGACCTTCCAGTTGGAGGACGCAAGGATGAGGGCCAGTCCAACCGAGCCGAGGGCAATGGCGAACAGGATGTGTGAGGTCAGATTCGGGCGGCCCGACGGGGTGATGGTGGCTCCAAGGTCACTGAAGAAGTTGCGCAGGAAGAGGTAGCGGTTCGCGTCCAGTTGGTAGACGGCTCCGCCCGGATAGGCAACCATGGCGATGGCGGTAAGCACTACGAACTGGGCGCTCGCGTAGATCAGCACCAGCGCGCGCCGGGCCTGACCTGTCAAGTCGGCTACCGCATCCTTCATGCAGTCCTCCAGGGGGCTGCTCGATCATAGACCGCGGGCGATACTACAACAGAACCGCGGCAGATGCTGCTTTACCCTATCCCCATGGTGCATTGGACACTCTTCCACGGCGTCGCCATAGTCGCTCTGATTTTGGCGAATGGCTTTTTCGTCGCCGCGGAGCTGGCCCTGATCAGCCTGCGCGGCACCCGTGTGGAGCAGCTTCTGGCACAGTCCCGCCCCGGGGCGCGCGCCGTTGCCCAGTTGCGCAATTCAATGAACGCCACGCTCTCGGCGGTGCAGTTCGGGGTGACGGTTGCCAGCCTGGCGCTGGGCTGGATCGGCGAGCCGGTCGTGGCCCCTCTATTTGAGCGCCCGTTGCGCGCGCTGCCCCACGCATCCTTCTTTGCCCATGGCGTAGCCGCTGTGATGGCCTTCGTCTGCATCACCTATCTCGAAGTCATATTGGGCGAACTGGTGCCGAAGTCGCTGGCGTTGCGGCGGCCGGAGCAGCTTGCGCTCGGGGTCGCGCCGCCGATGCTGGCGTTCATCCGGGTGACGCGGCCGTTTGTGGTCTTCATGAATAGCTCGGCAAACCTGGTGCTGCGCCTGTTTCGCTCTATTCCCGTCGGCGAGGAGCCTGTCCATTCGCCGGACGAGCTGAAGCTGATGGCGACCGCAACCCGTCGCCAAGGCCTCTTGCCGCCGTATCAGGAGTCGATGATCCATCGCGCCGTAGAGCTGAATACGGTAGTTGCACGGGAGATCATGACGCCGCGGCAGCGAATCTTCTCCCTGCCGGCAAACATGCCGGTGGAAGAGGCGAGCGCCCGTATTGTGGACGAGCAGCACTCGCGCATTCCGATCTACGATGCAGCGCGCGGTCCGGAGCATATTGTCGGCGTCGTCTATTCAAAGGATGTGTCGCGCCTGATGCACTTTGCGCTGGCCCGGGCGGTGAGCGGGCAGCGGCCGTCGCGCGGACTGCAACTGGGGCAGATCATGCGCGACATGCTGGTGGTGCCGGAGACCAAGCCGGTGCTGGATCTGCTGCATGAGTTCCAGGAGCGACGGCGGCATCTCGCGATCGTTGTCGATGAGCATGGCTCGACTGTTGGGCTGGTGACGGTGGAGGATGCGCTGGAACAGCTTGTCGGCGAGATGGAGGACGAGTTCGACGTGGGCATGCGCAGGGCTGCGCGCATGCCGGCCGAGGCGTTCTATCTGGATGGCGGGGTGAATCTGCGCGATCTGGAGACGCAGATGCACTGGTATCTGCCGCGTGACGGCGGTGTAGAGACGCTGGCCGGCTTTCTGCTGGCGCAGCTCGGCCACATTCCCGAGACAGGCGAGAGCGTGGATTTTGAAGGACGCCGCTACACTGTTGCGGAGATGAGTGGACACCGCATCAGCCGCGTGCGCATCGAGCCGGTCCCATCCGGAGCACAAGCGAAGAACGCGCCAGCCGTCCCGGCCCGAGGAGGCGCATGAAGCTGCTGCCCGCGCTGGGCCGGCGTCTGCTCTACACGCTTCCCGTTATCTGGCTGGTGGTTTCGCTGGTCTTTCTGCTCATTCACCTGGTGCCGGGCGACCCGGTGGCGCAGATGCTGGGCGAAGGCGCGAGCCCAACCGATCTCGACACTCTGCGCCATCAGTACGGTCTCGACCTGCCCTTGAGCCAGCAATACTTTCATTACTGGCGCGGCGTGCTGCACGGTGACCTGGGGCATTCGCTACGGCTGAATGATTCCGTGACCCACCTTATTCTGCAGCGCTATCCCTACACGCTGGAGCTGACGCTGGCCGCGCTGGTGATTGCGCTGCTCGCGGCAATCCCTGCAGGCATTGTTGCGGCGCTCCATCGGGGCAAGTGGCGCGACAACACGGTGGGCGTGGTCTCGCTGTTCGGACTTTCCTTCCCGGCATTCGCTCTTGGCCCGATTGCCATTCTGCTGGTGTCGATCAAGCTGGGCTGGCTGCCGGTCTCCGGTGCGGGATCGCTGGCGCATCTGGTGCTGCCCGCCATCACGATGGGCTCGGGTCTCGCCGCAATCCTGACCCGGATGGTGCGCACCGCGATGCTGGAGGAACTGGGCCAGGACTACATTCGCACGGCGCGCGCGAAAGGATTGCCCGAACGGACAGTACTCTATCGCCATGCGTTGCGCAATGCGCTGATCCCGATCGTGACGCTGGTTGGGTTGCAGTTCGGCGCGCTGCTGGCCGGCGCCATCGTCACGGAAACGATCTTCAGTTGGCCGGGGGTGGGCCGGCTGACGATTACGGCGATCTCGAATCGCGATTATGCGCTGGTACAGGGGTGCATTCTTGCTGTCGGGCTGACCTATATTCTGGTGAACCTTGCGACGGATATCCTCTACGCAGTTCTGAATCCGCGTATTCGCGCGTGATGGTTTGCATCCCAGATTGCATGGCCGCGCTGCAGATGACGGCCTATGGAGATTGAGCATGAATATTCGAGAGGCGCTGGGACTCCCGCCGAAGAAGAAGGTTCGCTACGGTTTCGTCGGGCTAGGGGATATCGCGCAGGAGGCGATGCTTCCCGGCGTGGAGCACACTGGCAATTCCACGGTTGCCGCACTGGTGACTGGCGATCCGGTGAAAGCCGGGCGACTTGCGGAGCGCTACGGCGTGGCGCACACCTACAGCTACGAGGAATTTCCCGCAATGTTGTCCTCCGGGAGTGTCGATGCTGTCTATCTCGCGACGCCGAACTGGCGACACGCGGAGTTTGTTCTGCCGGCGCTGGCTGCGGGCATTCACGTGCTGACGGAGAAACCGCTCGAGATCGATTCCATGCGGTGCCAGCAGATACAGGAGGCTCAGCGAGCGTCGAAGGCAAAGTTGATGGTTGCCTATCGGTTACATTTTGAGCCGGCTACGGTAGCAGCGATCGAGCGCGTTCGCAATGGCGAACTTGGGCAGGTGCATCTGTTCACTTCGATCTTCGCCCAGATGGTCGATCCGGCAAATCATCGCGCGAAGACGGAGGAGGCGGGGCCGGTGCTGGACATGGGGCCGTATCCGGTGAATGCGGCGCGCAATCTGTTCGCGGCGGAGCCGACGGAGGTATCGGCCTTTGGTTCACGCCATCCTGATTCCGGTTTGGGCGATTTTGACGACACGGTAACGGTAATGTTGCGCTTTCCCGAAGGGCCAGCTGGCGCAATTCACTGTCTCGTACTATGGCAATGCGATCGACTCTTACACCGTGCTCGGCACGAAGGGTTCGCTCCAGGTGCAGCCGGGCTACATCTACGGCAAGGCGCTTGAGCATTACCTCACTATCGGTGAAAAAGAGGACAAGGTTAGTTACAAAAACACCGATCACTTCGGCGGGGAGATGAAGTACTTCTCCGACTGCATTCTGAACGATATCGATCCCGAGCCAGACGCCGAGGAAGGTCTTGCGGATGTCCGTGTTCTGGAGGCAATCCAGCGCTCACTCAAAATAGGGGAGGTGCAGAAGCTGCCGCCGTTCACACGCACGAAGCGGATCGATCCGGACCAGGTTGTGCGGCTTAGTGCGGTGAAACCGCCGGAGCCGGTGCACGCGTCAAGCCCTGACAGATAAGGAGCATGGTCTAAACGGTAAGGGTGACGATCTGCGCATTGAGGCCGTGCGGTTCGATGTGCAGCCATGCGATGCTGACGGGAAGCTCGAAATCGGCGTGGGCCGGCGCTGCCTGGATTCAGAAAGAGCACGCCTCGGCGCAGCTCCATTGTTGGCTTGTGGGAATGTCCGAAGACGACTGCCGCGACGCCGGCGGCTTCGGGATTGAGGTCGAGCTTCTTCACATCATGCAGCAAGTAGATGCTGCGGCCGGCGAGCTCGATCAGCTCGGTGGCTGGCAGATGGCCGCATGTGTCGCCTTCGTCGGTGTTGCCACGAATCGCTGTTACCGGAGCGATTTTGGCCAGGGCGGTGAGGATTTGTGGATCTCCGACATCTCCGGCATGAAGGATATGTTCTGCACCCTGCAATGCCTGGAGCGCTTCAGGCCGCAGCAGGCCGTGGGTATCGGAAATCACGCCGACGCGCATTTGGCTAGAGCCCGACTGCCATGCGCGTCCGCGGATCGAGATAGTCGCGCAGCGCGTCGCCGATGAAGTTGAACGAGAGCACGCAGCCCATCACGGCGAGGGCAGGGAAGACGACCATATGGGGAGAATCGAAGAGGTGAGAGCGCGCGTCGTTCAACATGGAGCCCCAGCTTGGCGCGGGCGCCGGAATGCCGAGGCCAAGAAAGCTGAGCGTCGCTTCGGCAAGCACAGCGCCGGCCATGCCGATGGCAGCCTGCACCAGGATGGGTTGCACGATGTTCGGCACGATATGGCGGACAAAGATGCGGACGTCGCCCGCCCCGAGGGCGCGCGCAGCTTCCACGAACTCCCGCTCGCGAACCGCCAGTACCTGCGCACGTACCAGGCGCGCGTAGCCGACCCAGCCGCTGATCGAGAGCGCGAGCACAAGATTGACGAGACCCGGACCGAGAAAAGCAACGAAGGCGATGGCCAGCAGGATTCCAGGAAGCGCAAGGAATGCGTTCATGAGGAAGATGTTGAGTGCGGTATCGATCCAGCCGCCGTAATAGCCTGCGATGCCGCCCACCAGCATGCCGAGCGAGAGCGAGATGCCGACCACGCTAACGGCGACGATGAGCGAGATGCGCGCACCATAGAGAATGCGGGAAAAGATGTCGCGGCCGAGCTCATCGGTGCCAAACCAATGCGCGTGTCCGGGCGGGAGCAAGCGATGTGTCAGGTCGATTGCGGCCGGGTCATAAGGTGCGGCGGCTGAGGCCACGAGCGCCATCGCGATGAAGAGCACGAGCAGCAGGACGCCGATGACCGCGAGCGGCTGATGTTTCAATCGGTAGCGGAGCGTCGCGCGGGCCATGGCGGCATCATCGCATAAGCGAGGCCGCTCGAGTATCACCGGAATCTGCAATGCCACAACGAAATTCGCGTGAGTAATCTGAGATTGACGGGAGGTATCAACATGACGCTTTGCGGCCGGATTCTCCGCCGTGCGCTTCTCCCTTTGTTGTTGGCGGTTTCGCTGCAGGCACAACAGACCACGCCGGAGCTGCCGGAGGATATTGGCCAGCTTCTGTCACTAACTAACGGGGATCGCGCAGAGCAGGGGCTTGGACCGCTGCGCTGGAGTCCGGAACTGGCGAGCGCGGCCCGGACGCACGGGGAACTGATGGTCCGGCACAACGATCTCGAGCACCAGTTTCCCGGTGAGCCGGATGTGCCCACACGCGCAGGCCAAGCGGGTGCGCATTTCCGCGCGATCGCCGAGAACATCGCGATCGGCCCGAACGCGGCGGATATCGAGCGGCAGTGGATGCACTCGGCGATGCACCGCACCAACATCCTCGATCCGCAGATGAACGTCATCGGGATTGCGCTGATTCACAACCGAGGTGAGGTGTGGGCCGTGGAGGATTTCGCCCATGCTGTCGAGGGACTGGCGCCATCGGAGATAGAGAGAAGGGTGATTGGCCTGCTGGCGCAGCAGGGCATGGACAATGCGAGAGCTACCGAGGATGCGCGCCAGACGTGCGAGATGTCGCATGGGAGTGCAGGCGGGTCCCGCCCGCGGTTCATCATGCGCTGGGAGAGCTCAGACCTGAGCCGGCTGCCGGACGTTCTGGTGAGCAAGCTACAGAGCGCGCAGTATCGCTCTGCAGCGGTGGGCGTCTGCGATAGCGGCCATCCAGGCCAGGGCTTCACCACTTATAAGGTGGCAGTGCTGCTCTACTAGGGATGGGATTTACATCGACTTGGGTGTCGAAATCACGCCGCACGCGATTCTTGCGCCCGAGTTTCCAGACGGATCAGTCATCATGTCGTCAGCTTTCTCGTGAATCACGATCGAGGTCCCATCGCCGGTGAACACCGAGTCCATGGCCTTCGGATCGAGCGAGACACCCTTGGTGCTGAATTCGGTTTTGTCTGTGCCATCCGGCCCAACCGTCAGGTTGAAGGGCATGTCGCCTGCATGCGGGCCGTTCGGATTTCTGGGGCCATGCTGTTTGCTGCCGGGGTTGAAGTGAGCGCCTGCCGATTTGAAGTCGGGCGGATCGCATTTCGCGTTTTGATGGATATGGATGCCATGCTCGCCCGGCGGAAGATTCTTTACGTCGACCTTCACGTTCACGGTGTCGTGCTTGCCGGGACGCAGGGTAATGGTGCCAGCATCCTTGCCATCCGCAGTGTGGATAGGTACAACGACCGGTTTTACCTTCGCGGCGGCTGCTGACGCTGCTGTTGCCGCCATGAGCACTGCCATGGTCATCATTCGCGCAAGCTGCATGTCGTTCCTCCGAGTTCCAGTCTATTCGTTGCCGGCCACTGGCAGCTATGCATGGGTTGCGGCAGATTCTACTCCGGCACCCGGCGGTGTAGGCTCCATCGCAAGCAGGTTGTTGAAGCGGTTGAAATAGTTGAAAAGTCCGCTCGCCGCCATCAACTCCACGATTTCACCCTCTGTGAAATGAGCCTTCAGTTCTGCAAGCTCAGTATCGTCCAGCGGCCCTGCATTGCGCGTGAGGCGTTCGGCCAATCGGACGGCTGCCTTCTCGCGCGCAGTGAAGGCAGCGCTGCTCTCGAAGGTGGGAAGGGCAGCGAGTTGAGCGTCGCTGTAGCCGAGCTTTCTAGCGAGCAGAGAATGCGACGCCAGGCAATATTCGCAGTTGTTCATCTGCGATGTGCGTACGATGACCAGTTCTTTCAGCGATGTCGGCAGGGTGCCGGTGTTGAGCACGGCCTCCATATGCGCAATCATCGTCTGCAGAATCTCAGGCCGATGGGCGACCGTGCGAAACATGTTCGGCACATTGCCGCGGTGCCGCACGTAGCGGTCGTAAATCTCTCCAACTGCTTCACTGACGTCTCGCCGTCCTAGTCGTGAAATTCGCGCCATGACTGTCACCTCATCTCCAGTGTAATCGGGGCGACGGGAACGGAGCGGGCACTCATATCGGACGCGGACTAGTGACCGCCCGGTGCTCCGCCAGCACGAAAGCGGCGAATGAAAAACGTAAGGGGCGCGGCTACAAGCGTGACCAACGCGATCACGCGGAAGCAATCCATGAAGGCGAGCAGGTGTGCCTGGTTTCCAAGATCGCGATAGACGTTTGCGATTGCCGCCGCGTGCGCATCGCCAGCAGAGATACCCCGATGGTTAAGAAAGCCAGTCAGCGAGCGAACGCGCTGTTCGAGCAGGGTGGAGGTCTGCGGCAGCTTCCCGGCAACCATCGCCTGATGGTAAGCGTAGCGCCGCTCGCTGGCTGTCGCAATGAAGGCGATGCCGAAACTGCCGCCCCAATTACGAAAAAGATTCGTCAGGCTGGAGGCGCGGTTGTTCTGGTCGGGGCGCAGCTCTGAGTACGCGACGATGTTCAGCGGCACGAAGAAGAATGCGTATGCGAGCCCTTGAAAGACGCGTGCCAGAGCGTAATGACCGTAGTTGGTGGCCAGATTAAATGTGCTGTAGTACCAGATCGCGGCTGCGGCGCCAGCCAGGCTGAAGCCCAGCATCACACGCGGATGCACGATGCCCTTTTGAACCAGGCGCGCGCCAATCGGGGCGAGCAGCGTGATCATGAGCGCGCCCGGGCCCAGCACCAGTCCTGCATCAATGGCGCGATATCCGTAGAGCGATTGCAGAATCTGCGGGATCATCGTGGTGGTGCCGAAGATGCCGAAGCCGAAAACGAACAGGAGCACCGCAGCAATTGCGAAGTGCCGACTTTTGAACAAACGTAAGTCGATGACCGGATCTTTCTGGTGCAGCTCCCAGATAATGGCCGCGGTCCAGCACACGAGCGCGATGCCGAATGCCGAGGTGATGAGGCGGCTGCCGAACCAGTCATCGATCTGGCCGCGATCGAGAAAGATTTCAAGTGCAGCCGAGCCTAGGCCGATGAGAAGGATGCCTGTAGTGTCGATCTTCAGACGGCCGCCGGCTCGGGCAGCCTTGCGCTCCACCGTGAAAGCGGCCGGATCCTGTACCAGCCGGCTGCTTAGATATAACGAAAGAATTCCGATAGGAATGTTGATGAAGAAGACCCAACGCCAACTGTAATTATCTGTGATCCAGCCACCCAGCACCGGGCCAATGGCGGGCGCCGTGACAATTGCAATCGTATAAAGCGCAAATGCAGATGCTCGTTTTTCCGGAGGAAATGTATCCACCAGGATCGCTTGTTCGACCGGTGCGAGGCCGCCACCGCCGATCCCCTGAAAGACGCGGCTGAGCAGCATGATTCCCAGACTCGGCGCGATCCCGCAGCAGAACGAACTGATAGTGAACAACGCCACGCAGCCCAGGTAATAATTTTTTCTCCCAAAGACGCGACTCAACCACGCGCTCATTGGAAGCACGACAGCGTTCGCGACCAGATAGGTTGTCAGAATCCACGTAACTTCATCGAAGCTGCGTCCCAGCCCTCCGGCGATGTAGGGCAGTGACACGTTAGCGATCGACGTGTCCAGCAGCTCCATGAAAGTGGCGAGCGTCACCGTGAGAGCAACCGCCCACGGACTGACGCCTGGCCTGACTGCTGTCGTCTGCGTGCTGCCGGTGATCTGGGTAGCAGTGGCCAACCATCCCCCAAAGTCCGTGGATGAGATAGTTGATTCGCGGCGAGCATGATCGGTCGCAAATTAGGAGCGGTTTTCAGCGGAGCGTCATTCAACTACGAGTCGCAGCTTTATTCCAGAGTGAACCAGAATGTCGCTCCTTCGTTCACCCCGCTCTTTGCCCAGATACGTCCATGGTGTCTGTGGATGACGCGCGCCACTGTCGCCAGCCCAATGCCCGAGCCTTTGAAATCCTTGTCGCCATGCAGGCGATTGAAGGCGCCGAACAATTTTCCAGCGTAGATCATATCGAAACCCGCGCCGTTGTCCTGTACATACCAGGCATTCTGCTCTGTATCCCATCCGAAGGCTACTCGGGCATGCGGCACTTTCGAGGTAAATTTGACGGCATTGCCGAGAAGGTTCTCAACCGCGATGCGCGTCAGCCTTGGGTCGGCGTTTAGGCTCAGCCCAGACTCGATGTCGAAGGACAAATCGCGATCACGGTTCTGCTCCTTCAGGTCATTGGCGACAGATGTTGCCAATTCGCTCATGCTGAAATCTTCGCGAACGATCTCCGCGCGTGTAATGCGGGAAAGTTGAAGCAGGGCATCAATGAGCTGGCCCATGCGCTGCACGCCACCGCGCACACGGTCGATGTAATCGCGTCCTGCATCGTCGATGTTCGCGGCATAGTCCTCCTGGAGCGCCAGGCTGAAGCCGTCAATCGTGCGCAGCGGAGCGCGGAGATCATGCGAGACTGAGTAGCTGAACGCTTCGAGTTCGCGGTTGATCCGTTCCAGCTCCGCAGTGCGAACACGGACGCGATCTTCGAGCGTTTCGTTAAGCTGTCGAATCTCTTCCGCCCGTGGCCTCTGTTTCTTGCTGCGCGAGCAGAACCCTGGCCCCTGCGGTTTCGGCGGCAAAGCGAAGCTCGCGCTCACGCGTGAACTGCCAGAATGCAAATAGAATGAGCAGGAAATCCAGCGCGCTGACCACGATTACTGCACTCTGCGCTCGCCGCATGCTGTTATGTGTGGATACCGTGCGGATCGCAAGCAGCCGGTCTTCTTCCGCCTCCATCGCATCGCACACCTCGCGGACATGTTGCATCTCAACCTTGCCGGGTCCGCTGATGAGCAGCGCAGCAGAGATGTCTGGCCCTCCATGCTTGCGCATCTCGACTGCTCTTTGCAGGATGAGAAGGCGGCGCTCCAGCGACGAGCGAAGATCGTGGATCCGTTCCACCTGGCTGGGATTGTCGGAGATCAAGGATTGCAGGTGGTCCAGTTCGCCGGGTAGCTCGCGCTGGGCAGTCATGTACGGCTCCAAGTAGGTGGCTTCGCCTGAGATCAGGTAGCCGCGCTCGCCCGTCTCGGCGTCGACCGCCGATCCCAACACGCGCTCCACTTGGTGCACTACCTGCCAACTATGCGCAACCCATGAGGCGTTGGTTGCCAATGCGCCGACAGATTGGAAGGCCCACCATGCATTCAAGAACACGATGACGGCAGCAACACATAACAGGAGAGGGAAGAGCTTGCGTTGGATGAAAGGCTTCATGGCGCGTTTCATCATCCTAATGGCGATACGGGCGATCTTCCCATAATCGGCGACTTGTGACGGAACGACGACATTAGGCTATGTGGCAAACTGACGTTCATGGCTGATGTGACGATTGTGGGAGCCGGTCTGGCTGGTCTATGCTGTGCCGTGCGGCTGGAGCAGGCCGGAATGTCCGTCAAGTTGCTTGAGGCCGAAGATGCGCCAGGCGGGCGAATTCGCACCGATCAGTTGGAGGGCTTTCGACTAGATCGGGGATTTCAGCTTCTGCTAACCGGTTATCCGGAATTGACTCAGTCCATCGACATGAAAGCATTACGTCTGCGCACATTCTCCAAAGGCGCTTTGGTCTGGATCGATGGCCGCTTTCACCATTTTGCGGATCCTTTCCGTGGCTCGCTGGGCAATGCTCTCAGCATCGCTGTGGATCCCGTCATCACCATGGGCGACAAACTGCGGGTCGCGCGGCTGCGTCGTCTCGTAAACACGGGCGAGCCCGCGAGTCTTTTTCGCAAGCGGGAGGTTCCGACGCGCCAGTTTCTTGAGGAGTACGGCTTCTCCTCGAAGATGATCGATCGCTTCTTCAGCCCATTTCTCGGGGGCGTATTTCTGGAGCGCGACTTGGTTACATCAAGTCGCTACTTCCAATTTCTCTTTCGCATGTTTGCATTCAGCGATGCCGCTGTGCCCGAGAACGGGATGGAGATGCTGCCGCGCCAGCTTGCTGTAAGGCTGCGCGCGGGCACACTTGAAACCAGCGTTCGTGCCACAGCGCTTCGGCGGGACGGGCCCGGCTTCATCGTCGAAACGGAAAAGAAAGTCAGCTATCCAACTTCTCAGGTGGTCTTGGCGATGGATGACGCGCAAGTCCGTGCGCTTCTCGGCGGTCAGAAGGGAGGGATTCGCGCCAGTCATGACTCCGTACAGTGGAACCGTACGACGACCTTCTATTACGCTGCGGCGCGGACGCCTGTCGATGGTCCACTGCTCGCACTGAACGGTGCTGGTCCGAGCGCGGGCCCGGTGAACAGCGCCATCGTGCTGAGCCAGGCGAGCGAGCGCTATGCTCCACCGGGTGCGCATTTGATCGCGGCCAGCATAGTCGGTCGCGCGCCTCAGACGGGACCTCAGATCGAGCAATTGGAACGCGATGCGCGCGTGCAACTTGGCCGTTGGTTCGGCAAGGATGTAGCAGGCTGGACTGTCGTGGGGGGATACCCGATCGTGCGTGCGCTCCCACTGTGTACACGTGCGGAATGGCAGCAAAGCAATCCGCGGCTCAAGGACGGAGTTTACGTCTGTGGGGATTACCGAGAAATACCGTCGATCCAGGGAGCACTCGCATCTGGCCGGCGCGCGGCGGAGGCCGTTTTGCGTCATGCAAGCTGAGGTGTTTTTGACGGCCCCCCGTCCATTTGCTATCGTTAAAACACCATAGCAGCGCGGTATCCGGCGCTCTGGTCACCGGACACTCCTCAGTAGCTCAATGGCAGAGCATTCGGCTGTTAACCGAAGGGTTGTAGGTTCGAGTCCTACCTGAGGAGCCAATCTTATCAACAACTTACAGCCACCTCCGAAATCGACTTCGCCGAACTTCGCCGAATTGCATTCAGACCTTTCAGATTTCTCCCCTTCAGGCCCAGACTTTCGTCCGACATCTTCCAGTCGCCGAGCACCGCTGACGTGCGCGAGTTCACGGCGGCGAGAACGCTCTGTTCGATCGTCTGAACGTAAACATCCCCGTCGTCTTGATGCTCGCGTGCCGCAACATGCCCTGCGTGTCCTTCAGCGTCCCGTGCTGCTGCATGTCGGTTCCCAGCGTCCGCCGCATCACCTGAAAGGTGACGAGCCGGTCCGGGATACCCAGCTTCCGGGCGATCGGGACGAATGCGCCATTTGAGGAAGTTCTTTCCCCATCGTGGCACCGCCTGCCCCTTCCGTTCCCCACGTCCGAACGTGGGGAACATCAGGGCCTCTGGCGAGGAGTCCTTGGAAAGCTTCCGCCAGGCTTCGATGACCGGTCGCACTTGCTCCGGAACCGGAATCGGCGCCTTGCTCTGCTTCGTCTTCAGCCGGCCGCTGTAAAACTGTCCTTCATAGGCCGTCCCATAAGGCTGGAGTGATTCGCCGGTCCAGGACTTCCATTGCAGCCCCATGACCTCGCTCGCGCGAGGGCCACAGAAGATGCCGACCTGAAGCAGACAGAGATCGTGCATGTCCTCAATACCGTTGACCAGGCCCAGAATCTGGTCCTGCGTCATCACCGGCTTTTCCACCGTCTTGGTCTGAGGCATCTTCACGTCTTCTCCGGGGTCTTCGGTGAGGAACTTCTGCTTGCGGGCCATCGCGGTGATCGCCCGGATGTTCGAGAAGGACGATCGAACAACTGACTCGGAATAACTCTTCTCAGCTAGTCCGTTCAGCCAGATCTGGATCTGAAAGGAATCGAGCTTGCGCAATGGAAGATCGCCGAATTTTGAGATCAAATAACGTTCAATCTGATCGGTATTGGTTTGCTTGTAGGCCGGGCTCCATTTGCCCTGCCGCATCGGAATGTAGCGCTCCTTCACAAACCATCGGAACGTCACTGATTCGTCCGGAGGGACGCTGGGCATTTCGGCGAGCACCCCGCATTCCTTCAGAATCATCTCGCGCAACAATTGCTCTGCCTTCCACTTCGGATTTCCTGCTTTCGGGCAGATCGAGACGTTGCGGTGTTTCCGAACCTCCTTTCCTTCCTTGTCTTGTCCGTAGATCAGGTACTTGCCGTACCACATCTTCACCTTCTTCCCGCTCGGGTAGACGGTGCCCTTCTGGTACTTCATTGCCATGTAGTTCTCCGCTTTCTGCTTCCGGTCCTGGTCGTGGAGAACAATTCTTTCATACACCAAATCGCGGACGGCGGGAAGACTGGAACGTATCGAGGCTCTCCATGAAGATTTCGACATCACTCCACCGATAACGAACGAGCGGGCCCAGCTTCACGGCGCGAATTCTAGGAGAACGGCGCGTCGTATGGTCCCGTACCCAACGTTCTGAGACCCCGAGCCTCTGCGCGACCTCCTGAGCGTTGAGAAGGCGATCAGCCAAAGATTGAGAGGGACTATTGGAAGAATCCTGCTTCTGCTTCGGCTCGTGACTTTGGTTCAAAACAACGCGGAATTCCCGGTTGGTTTGCGCGTTTACAGGATCTACGAGATCCCGCGTGACCTCTTCGGGGACGCGCAAGGATGTCCGCTGTTGTCTGGGTTGATTCCATGATTCACCTTCTTGTCCTCGAAATAACAACGGCGGCTGCCAGATGCTCTGACAGCGGCCGTTTGATCGACACGGGAACACCGCGTTTTCAGCTAGGCTTTTACTTCCTGCTGGCGATTGTTGTTAGAACCGCAGGCGTTCGTTCTCAAGGACGGCGCGAACCAGACTGGAAAACGCACAGGCAGCATATGCGATTGTCTGACCGATCCAAGTGTGTATTTTTGCCAGGTCAACGATTTCGTCGCATGAAATGCGCCCGCGGTCGTGGCAAACATAGGCATGTCCTCAAGGCAGCGGCTTATCGCACACCAGGTCAGTGCCAGCAATCTATCTGTTCTTTTTTCCCTTTTTTGGAACGCTCGCGGCGGCGGCCTGCAGTTCCTTAACGTCGAGTAAGTCTCGTTCTCTGCCAGTGGCAAGCTTATTTTTGATCAGATCCTCTTTTGAGATCACAATTGTTGGGGTCTCGGCATCAATAAGTCCCTCGATGCGGTGTTCCCAAGCGTCTTCAAAGGTGACGCCGTCGATGCTTTGCAAGAGATCTATACGTGCCGGAGGCTGACCAATTTGGAAGCTTGTTCCGTCTCGAAAGTCCGACGAGCTGAATCCAGCAAGAGGTGCTCCGTATTCAGCGAGAGCACGGAAAACTGCTTTGCTGTTTTCCTCATCCGCTTGGATAAAAAGATCAAGATCCTTTGTCGCCCTTGGTTCTGCATAAACACCAAAAGCGTAGCCGCCGACAACGAGGTACTTAACTTTTTGCTCGTTGAACGCGCGTAATAATTCTTTCAGATCCTTTGGAATCATTCAGTGGCGCTCCCCCAAAAGCGGCTTTGAAAGCATACGCAGCTTCGCTCGCCTCCCAAACTGCAGCGAGGCGCTCTCCGACTGATCGCGTCTGCCAATAGCGATAGGTCTCCGCCTGCTGCTGTTGCTCGTCCCCGATCCTGGCGATCGTCCTAGCCGCGTTCATGGGTTCTTCGCCTCAGCTTAGCTGCAAAAGATGATCCGTACCCGCCAAGCCTTTGCAACTCAGTATCGATTAAGCCTCTGTCTATCACTATTGTAGCCTGCCAATTGCATCGTTCTCCATCAGAGGTCGCGGCTTTCGCCCTGTTATGGAGACTCGGCGAAATTACTCTGCACTGTGCTCTCCCAGCATGACCCGCGTGGGTGGCATTTGACCTTGCGCTCACCAACCGGCCAGTAGGAGGGCACTTCTATCCGGCGTCGTTCTCCCACATTTCGGCCGCCCTCCATACATACGCCGCAGCTACGCCGGCAACCCTTTGCCTCTAAGGATGTGAAGTGGCTGGTTGCGGCCACTTCACGAGACAACAGGAAGGGCCGCGTCACTCCGTATGCGGACCCGCGAGCCTACACCGACCGCCTCAACGAGGTGGTCACGCCGAGCGGTTGGACACGGGTATACACGGTCCATACCGTCTCACCTGTCACCCGCATGAAGAAAGACAAGGCAGTCCAGAGTGGCAAGGTTCTCGTCACGTGCGTTGTGACGATTCCCGGTGTCGGCGCGCACTGCGGCAGCGGGGAAGAATGGGCTGACGACGAGAACGCCATGACTAGCGCAGAAGCCCAGGCGTTCAAGCGCGCCTGCTCCTGTTTTGGGCTCGGACGGTACTTCTACAACTTCGGCGAGATGTGGGTGGAGTGTGAATGACTACAGGCAGTCGAAACAGCTGCCGAATCTGCCTGCATGGGCTCTGCCAGCAAACGAACGCGGCAGAAGTAGAAACGGCGCTCCCCTGAAGGATCAGGAGCCTTCGTCCGCTAGTGCTGCGCGAGGCGAGGTACAGATACCGAAGGGCCCGCTCGATGCAACGGTCACCGACGAGATCGCCGGCTGCAAGCGAGACCTGGGAGCCACACTTTTCATGGATGTTCTGGAAAGAGTGGCGCATGTGCGCAGCCCGCGCGATATCCCCAATCAGAAGCTCCAACAGACTGTACTTTCTTCGATGAAGACATGCGTCCGAGGAATGCAGCGAATCCGTGAGATTGCATCCAGCCTGGCGGAAACGGAGTTCTTTGCAATTCTCGACAAGCTCAACATCCAGTCGCTCGATCGCATTCCGAGTTTCAAAGTGTTCCAGGAATTGGGAAGGGCAATGACCGCGGCTGCCGAGGAAGCGGCCGCTTAATCCGGCACGGCAATCTGAAGAGAGGAAAGGGGACGCCAATGCGTCCCTTTCGTTTTTGGTGTCTCACCATGAATATCATCCACTGCTCGATCTGTCGGCGAGCTGCGGCCTGGATGATCGACAGCGAGGTCTTCTGCGAAGGTCACAAGGAAGCGATCATCGAAAACTTCGGCGTCGATCGTTTCCCGATTCGGCGGCTTACGAATGTAGAACGGGCATTCCGGGCCGGCGGCCGCTTCTCCAAGACCACACGGAAGAAGATGGGTAGCGGCGACGCTACTGGGAGGTGAACTGCGATGGGAAAGGTCATTGAATGGACCCCCGAAGCGCCAATCTGTAGTATCCCGCTCGCCTTGGCGGTCTACTGCGTCAACTGCAACACGATCTCAAACTCGCGGCCGCATCGCTGCGGCGTCTGCGGAAGCTCGGCTGTCATCAGTCTGGCGCGAATCCTGGAGCCAGATCCCGATCCGCCGGCGAAGGACCGTCCCCGCGAAATGGCATTGATCCGGGCTATTGCGTAGCCCGTCTTCTGCAGTTCTTTCATTCGGCACCACCATTTAAGGAGACTTGTTATGGCACTTTATGCACGTCGTCGTAGCGGCACCACGCCTGGTTTCTGGCGTGGCTACAATAGCGCACAAACATTGCTAGCCGAAAGAACGATGAAGAGCGTGCGCCCGGACTTTCGAAAGGAGACCAGCATCGCCGAGCAGGTCGCGAAGTTCGAGAGGACACGGCGGCCAGCCGGGGCTTCATTTGTAGTCGTCGCTTGAAGAGGATGGGAGGATGTGGCGTTCATGCCTAAGTGTGGGCGCCTCTGACCTCAGGCTTGTTATGAGAAATGGGTACTGTGCCCGTTCACGCATTAGACATTTGCGAAAGTGCAAGTGCCAATTTCTGAGCGCCAAGCAAGTCGAGTTGCGCAGTTGTAAATGAACGTAGTCGAAGATCCTCCGGTAGCGCCCAATCCCACTTTTCCCGAATTGCATCTTTTGGCTTGACCTTCAAATCGATGATTCTTGGGACCGGTCCACTACCAATCTCTTGCAGTGATTTAAGGAGACGGCCTTGGTCGGTCGAAAAAATCCGTATCGCGGCACCTTCATTAGACGTTTGAATGTCTCGTGCCATCAGGAGCAGAGCGAGCGCATCGTGTGTTGCATCTCCACGCCAGCCGAATAACAGGATACTGTCGCCATCCACCGACCAGTGCTTTCTCTCTAAGTTGGCAGCTTTGAACCACTGGCGCGCCTCCTGGAGAAATTCCGCAGCTTGGCTATCGAGAAACGAAATCGGCTCGACTTCTGCGAGCACCTGTTTCATCTCCTGTCGCACACGATCGTGAACCACTCCGCCCGTACCTTCGAAAGATGGCGGTATGCCTCCATGATCGCGAACCACGTAAACAACCTTGCCATGCGTATCGATGTCTTGGACTTTCCAGCGGAGCCCCCGAAGATGATCCTTTGCCCGGGCGTGAGAGGCCTTTTGATTGGAAGGGAACCGAGCATGCGATCCTCAGCGATAAGGCGGAACTCTTCTCCCGTATTGAAGGCGCTGTAGAATTCGACTTGGTTAATAAGCCTTTCGCCGAGCGCTCCCGGCAAGAGAAACCCTCCGTGATCCTGGGCAATGAGATCGTGAACGTTCAGCTTGTGCAGTAAAGCAGAAAACTCCGAGGGCTCGACCTGATCGAAGACCCCGCTCCGTACGAGTGTCGTCCATAGCTCGGCTGCGCTTGCACCACCTTTCTGTGCAATCACGGAAAGGATTTGTTGCACGAGTGTCGACGCATGCAGTGCGTTATGACGAGGCGGCTCTATCCATCGCGCAATCAGCAGTCGCACCATTGCGATCGTTTGGACCAGACCCTCCCGAATTCGATCCGAGAAGTTCGACTTAGACGTCAGCTTTCGCTCGACTGCAAAACACCGCAGGACCGCGGGTTCACCGGCGCGCCGTCCCGAGCGGCCGAGGCGCTGACGCAGACTAGCCACTGACGGAGGAGGGCCGATCTGGGCAACGCTGCGGATATTTCCAATATCGATGCCGAGTTCGAGCGTTGTCGTACAGATCGCAGTAGCCGCGGTCTCCCCGCTCTTGAGGGCCCCCTCTGACACCTCTCTCAGTTCGCGTGAAAGGCTGCCATGATGCGGCCAGAACTCATTGGGGACGCCATCTCTTTCGCAGCGGCGTCGGAGCTGGTCTGCATAGTATTCCACCTTTGATCGGCTGTTCGGGAAGATGAGATTGTTACTTCCGCGCAGATGAGTCTAACTCGCTAGCCGCAGGCGCAAGGAGCTTGACGGGGGAGAGTGCCTGCGCGAAGCTCCCGCTGTTTTCTGTAACCTCATGCTCATTTTGAAAACCGGTCCCCTATCTCCATGGCGCTATCGCCTGATCCATGGCGATTGTGATCCTGAAAACAGCAAACGCGTCCCGCCTGACGGTTGACTGGCCCCAGCAGGTCTATCAAACGCAGCCACCCCTTGACTTGATGAGTAGCCGTCCTGTATCAGAGGCACGCACGCTTTTTCCTTTCGCTGCTTAAGGCTTTTTTTGGAGGTTAAACGTTATGAAGAAGTCCCGGCGCATCTTGTCAGTGATTATTCTGCTCCTGTTCGCAGCTCTTGTCGTAAGGGCGCAATCCACGTCTCGTGTCACGGGCACCGTGAATGACAAGAGCGGCGCCGTAGTCCAGGGAGCCCAGGTGACGCTTACGAATCAGGCGACCGGTGTAGCCGTACGCAGCACTACCAGTTCGGCGGGAACTTACGTGTTTGACGGCATAGTGCCGGGCACATATTCTATTACGGCCTCCGCTGCGGGCTTCAACACACTCACCTCCACCGGCAATGTTGTCACCATTGCTCAACCGCTGGTATATAACCCCACGCTGCAGATAGGTGCGGCCTCGACGAATGTCGAAGTCAATGCCGGATCGCAACTCGTGCAGCTAGAAACATCGGGCGATCTGGGGGCGCTGATCGATCAGCGGGCGCTGACTACTCTACCCATTGTAGGCTCGCGCGGCAGAAGCCCTCTCGATCTGCTGGAGTTGATCCCCGGAGTCGTAGATGGTGGTCCGCTCAACAGTTCCGGCGCGAATATTACCGGCGGCGGCGTGATCGTAAACGGCTCCCGCGACCGCGCGTGGAACTATACGCTGGACGGCATCGATATCAACGAAACCAGTGCGCCGGGAAGCAACTTCTCTCCGCTGCGCACCAATCCGGATTCGATTACGGGCTTCCGTGTCATTACCACCAATGCAGACGCCGAGTTCGGAGTCACGAGCGGCGCGCAGGTCATCCTGAACACTCGCTCAGGCACGAATGCATTTCACGGGAACGTGTTCTGGTTCTATCAGACGCCCGGTCTGAACGCGAACGATCCGGGAAACAAAGAGAACGGTATTGGCAGGCCGCAGTTTGTTCAAAACATCCTGGGCTTCAGCGTGGGCGGTCCCATCATCAAGAATAAGACGTTCTTCTTCGTGAACACGCAATTCCTGCATACGTCGCAGGATTTCACCCAGACAAGCATTGTCCTGACTCCATTGGCCCGTCAGGGGATATTCCGTTATGTCACGCAGCCGGCGGGCTGCGACGCGAGCGCGAATGGCTGTCCGCAGAACAATCCCGCTGGCACGTCGGGAGCCTCGGTCGATGCCAGCGGCAATCCCATCTTGCCTGTCGCCAGCTACGACATAGCTGCAAACGATCCAGCGCATCGGGGACTCGATCCGTCGATTCAGAAGTTCCTGGGTCTCACGCCGACGCCAAACTACTACGGCATTGGCGATGGGCTGAATTTCGCGGGTTACAAATTCCAGGCTCCGGAGGCAGAGCGCCAGGTGGACTTTACCGTTCGCATCGACCACCAGTTCAATGCGAAGAATTCGATTTATGGGCGTTGGGCGCATGGACATCAAAACACCGTAGGGGACACGGGGAACGGCGGCCTGCAGCCATTTCCGAACGCGCCGAACATCGTGAACACGCTGCGCCAGCCGCGGAATCTCGCCGTTTCCTGGCGTTATACCCCTAGCGCGACCGTGACTAACGAGGTCATCGCCGGGATGAACCGCTTCATTTTCAACTTCATCAACCCCGATCCGAACTACCTGACCAATCCACCCTTCGTCCTGAATGGGGACGCATTCGGCGATATTCCAACCGCGCCGCTGCAGAATTACGTGGGCAACCTTCGCGCTCTCACCAGTATTCAACTGGTCGACAACCTCACGTACATCCGCGGTCCGCACGCACTGAAATTCGGTATCAACCTGCGCTACCAGCGCGAGATTGACGATCGCGGCTCGATCGGCAACTACGACGCTCAGCCGCTGGTATACTTCAACACCGACGTGGCCCACGTCGGTCCGGAGTTCAATCTACCCGGCGATATCAACAGCACCTACGACCTGCCAACGCTTCAGGGCGCTGTGAACAATCTGCTGGGGCGAGTGGGGAATATCCAGCAGGGATTTGTAGCGCAGAATGCGAACCAGTATGCGCCGGCGGGCACCCATCTGCGGCCGGACTTCCGCATGCCGGAATACGACTTTTACGCGCAAGACACATGGAAGATCCTTCCCCGTGTTGTTCTCGATCTAGGCCTTCGCTGGGAGATTAAATTGTCGCCGCGCACGAACAGCAACTTTCTACTGCGCCCCAATCAGCCATTCTCTGTCGGCTCCACGACCAGCGATTCGATCGCGTGGGTTCCGGGTCATCTGTACAAAGAGTCGTGGCATAATTTCGGGCCGTCCGTTGGTGTGGCCTGGGATCCCGCCGGAGACGGCAAATCCTCAGTGCGCGCCAACTATCGCCTGGCCTATGACCGCATGAATACATTCGTGCTCTCTTCGGCGGTTTTCCAGGGCCTGCCCGGTGAAGCGCTCCAAGTCAACGACCAGGCTTTCGGCCTGGCGGGCGGTCGCGTTGCCGATGGGCTGCCGACGCTGGCTCCGCCTGCCGGAGTGACACCGCGCTCCCTGCGGCAGCCACCGCCTACGTCGAACAATGCCATTACTGCAGTGAATCCCGAGTGGACTCCTCCTCAGGTTTCCGAATGGAGCCTGAGTGTGCAGCGGCAGATTGGCGCCTCATCCGTGGTCGAGCTTGCTTATGTCGGCCACCATGGCAGTCACCTTTTTGGCGCCTATGATTCCAATCAGGCGGAGCTGCAAAGCAATGGGTTTCTTCAGGCATTCAATACTGCTATCGCCGGCGAAGATAGCCCATTGATCGACCAGCTCCTGAGCAACGACCCCGGCCGACCGGCTGGCGAGAGTGGCTCTGTCTATCTCACCGATTCCGCCAACAACAGCCCCTATGCCTCGGCCGCCGGCCTGGGATCGGTGGCCGCGGTTGCGCAATTGATCGGGCAATCCCTGGACAACAGCGGCGTGCCGTTGCCGGTATCGGCTGGCCTGCCGTCGACGTTCTTCTTCCGGTATCCACAGTTTGCCGGCGGCTTCAATGTTCTCGATAGCGGAGATTGGTCCAACTACAACGCATTTCAGGGCTCGTATCATGGGCGTTGCCAGGATCTTACCTTCCAGGCAAACTACAGCTGGGCGAAGTCTCTGGACACACGCTCCTTCGATCCAACCTTCTCCACCGTGGTAGCCGGCAGCTCAACGTTCGGCTCATCGAGCACGCCCTTCAATATCATGGACCGCAAACTTAACTATGCGCCATCCGATGCGGATCGCACCCATGTTCTGCAAGGACTCTGGACGTATCAGATACCCTTTGGACCGAATAGCCGATGGGGCAGCAAGGGTCCGGTTCTCGACCGCCTGATAGGCGGCTGGGAAGTGAGCGGAAGCGCCGTGGCGGAGACGGGGCACCCCATGACCGCCTTTTCTCCGGCCTACACGTTGAGCAGCATCGTCCGGACGCCTGCCAGTTGCACCGGCTGTTCGCGAGCAATGTTCAAGGTGCACTATGATAAGGATTCGCAGACACTCAATTATCTGACGCCGGCGCAAATTGCAAAGTTCTCCACACCGCCGCCGGGACAGTTCAGCAACATCGGCCGAAACTATTTCCGGCTTGCGCCCTACTCCGTGCTAAATCTGAGCTTAGGCAAGGTGACGAATATTGCCGAGCATCAGTCGCTGGAGTTGCGCATCGAAATGCAAAACGCGCTCAATCAGTTGCATTACGATCAACCAGCGAGCAACAGAATCAACAGCTCTTTGTTCGGGGTAGCCGACCCAGGCACAGTGGAGAGCGATGGCCTGTCCCCAGGAAGCTCGCCGCGGACGGTGCAGCTTTCCGCAAAGTACGCTTTTTAGACTATCTCGGCGACTTCATTTACGCGGCTAATTTTTTGCCCAAGTCAGCGGGTCACAAAATCTGCACGGTAGCCGCGGTCTACCCCGATAGGCAACTCTGCGCCGAGTGCATCGCGCATAGAAATCGTGATGGGAGGAGATTGCCTGATTGAGTTCCGGAGCGAGACACGCAATCTGCTGGGCTTTTCAGCGAAATAGCCAGAAAGCCGCGTGCATTTGACAGAGGCTGGGTTTCATAAGACAACACTCGCAGGAAGCAAAAGCCTATGAGCGACCCAACAACGGATATTCAAAAAATGATCCAGGAACTCAATCAATACATTCTCCCCAACACGCTGATGGAGAGCTTCGATGCCTACCGGGAGGAGGCGTATCGACAGGTACTCAGTTCGATCCCGAAGACGACCGTAGCCTGGTTGCTGGATATGCTGAATCGTTTTCGTGGACCAGAGGACCGCAAAGAATCGCTTCTCGAGATCTTCGATCGGAGTATGTTCACCGTGAATCACCCGGCATGGGAAAGGCCGCCGGGAACAATCATCGATTTGCCGGCGCTGACATCCGAGGTTGCGGCGAGTGCCAGGAAGGATTCGGAAATGGCCGAGATAGCCCGCGAGGAGGTCCGGCGCTTCCGAGCATGCTCACACCTACGACGACGAGGAGCTCATGCAGCTTGGCTCGATTGCGATCGCCGGGCTGGCAGACCAGGGAAGAACGTTCCAGAATCGAGAAGCTGTTCTTGGCTACGTTGCACTGAATGCCAGCACCGGCATGGAAGACCTGTGGGCCGCGGACGATACCGGCTGGCTCGGAGCTCCCGCACGTCATATTGAGTTTCCGGATATGTGGCACGACGGAGAGAGCAGCTGCTGCGAGGAGAAGGCCCGGCAACGCTCAAGGAGCGAGACTTCGCATGTTATTCGGACGACGAAGTACGAACGTTTGCCCTGGACATGCGGAGCCTTTTTCTCCACGACCGGGCCCGTCATCTGGTGATCTGTTCGCGATGCCAGACAAGGCTCGGATCCTGGTCCAAGCTGCTGCGGGATTTTGACAAGAATACGATCCTGCAACAGCGGCGGCCGGACGCTTAATCGCCCAGTGATTTTGGTGAAGCGCAGGCAGCAGGAAATTGCCTCAGAGAGCAGAGACGACGCGCAAGGCGTGCGCAAGCTGGCTGTCATGGCCAGTGAGAGCGGCGTCAAAGGACCAATCCACCATCACGTCCGGTTCAATGCCTTTGCCTTCTATGCGGATGCCTTTCCAGCTCTGGTAAGCCGCAACCGGCAAGACGAGCCGATAGTCGTCGCCTATCTTAAACGCAGAGCGAGAAGTCAGGCGTCCTGGAGTCTTCGTGCCTATGATGGTGGCCAGAGTATTCTCTTTGGCAAACTGAGCCAGCATCTCCGCTGCGCTTGTTGAATGCTCGTTCACCAGGATGCCCACTCGTCCATGGAATGGCTGATTGCCGAGACCTTCCGTTTGAAGCACGACGGATTTCTTGTGGAAGAATTTGAGTGCCAACAGCGGAATCTCCCACTTGCTCCTGGGTAGATGGTTCAGCCGAGGCAGACGCTCTTTGTCGTAGCCGCGATCCGCCGTCTTCCGGTCGATGCTGTAACCGACGGGAAGGGAAGCGGCGACGAGGTAACTCATGATGCGAAGGCCTCCGATACCGCCGCCGGGATTCCCTCGCAGGTCGATCAGCAGCCGATTTACCGCGCGCAAGCTTCCGTCGAAGAGCCGGGATATGCGATTCGCAAAGTCGATGCCAATTTTTCCTGGAAATAACCCCACTTTAAGAACGCCTACGTTGTCGACGACGGAGGCCACAGCACTATCCGGTTCGGAGTATGGATTATCCCGGTATTTCGGCTTTTGTGTGGTCAGATCCAGGTGCAGGTCGTGCTGTTTGCCATTGCGATCGACTGTGATGGGCGTTCGGGCTATTCATGGGAAATGCCGGTGCAAGGGAGGCATTAAGATCTCGCCGATCGAGCGCGACGAGCACATCGCCGCTCTTCACCCCCGAACGTTCAGCAACGCCGCCGGGCAGTACATCTGAAACACCCATCGGTTGCCAAGCTGGTTGGTGTTGATGCGCCGAAAACTGGCGTTGATGCTACTGCGCGGCGTGATCTTTGTCCGTGGCGAGAGTAGGCCAAGATGACCGCCGCCGAGCTCACCAAGAAGTTTCATGACCCTCTCCTCGAATTGCAGAGGATCCTGGGCAGTGAGTATCTGATCTCGATGCGCAGCAGCCAACTCCTTCCAGTTATGGCCGCCAAATGTCCGATCGTAATATTTCGTTTCCACCAGAGAGACAATTTTGTCGAAGAGCTGTTGGCCGTTGCTTCGCAGTCAAGTTCATAGCCCGGAGTTTCCCTCTATCGGTTGTTTTGCTGTGTTAACGATGGTCCCATTCGGTTCACCGACAAGTTCAAAACTCGCCCAATCGTAGGGAGGTAGACGTTGGGCGAGCAAATCCAGTTGCGCATGACGGAGCGCTTCGCTCTTCGTCTCATCGGCGGCGAGGTGAGCATAGAAGTCGGTCATGAGCATCTCGGAGGTATGATCCTCGAGTTCCCATAGAGTCGACACAACGCTATCCGCGCCCGCCTGGATGAAGGCATTGTCGATGTTCGCCACACCAGCTTCCCCAACAGGACCGACAGCCGTGTTGCAAGCCGAGAGCGTGACAAGAGACGCGTTCAGGTGAAGACGCCGGATCTCACGGACCTGTAACAGGCCGTCGTCAGTCCCACCGGGTGCAAATACCAGTGCAGAGCGGTCGGGGTATTCCGTATCTATATACCCATGGAGCGCGAGATGAAGAACATCGACCTGTAGGAGCGGGAGGCCCTTGAACCGTGTTTCCGTCGCATCCGAACCAAGCAATAGCATGGACGGTCTGGGTAGATCATCGGCTATCGTTTCCACCTCCCGCTTGCTCTCAGGAAGCGGAGTAAATTCGTCCTTCTCGGGTCCTGATATGGCGCGAAGAATGACATTCTTGCGCGACTGCTGCGGCCGAGTCCACGCGGCTACTCCTACATAAGGAAGCGGGAGAACCTGAGGTTTTTGCCTTCGCTCGGTGAGCAGTGCGAGCACGGTCCCCGAAGGAACCAAAGTCACGGTATGAGTTTCGATAAGGTAATGATCGTGGTGAATAAGGGCCTTAAACGGAATCAGATGCAATGCGCCATCTGGGACCACAATAAGGCTTTCGTGAGTAGGTATTTCTGAGATCGGAGCCAGCAAAGAATCGTACAATCTGGCAGCCGCGCTGGCATCCGCTTTCCGGATCTCAAGACTGCCGCGATAGGCGCCCGCATCAAACTCGATCTTCTTTCGATCTGCCAACGGATAGGCCCGTACCGTCGTGTTTGTGACGGCCAAGACGTAAGATTTCGGAGACGCTAGCACGTATTCGATAAAGAGCTCGTCCGGCTTGAGAATGTGCTGGAGAGAATTGAGGCTCACTGGTTGAGTCGCGGTCTCCTCTTCAAGTGAGTCCGTGCTCAGGTGAAGCTCGGTATCGTAGATCTGACGCGAGATTCGATCGCGTTCCTTCGGCTCCTCTGTGTCGATAAGCTTGAGATTCAAAGCAGTGAGTTGGCGCTCGGTAGGAGACGGATCGTGTGGGCGGCGATACACATGATGAAGAAGAGCCTGCGCTTCAATGCGACCGCGCACTTCTTCGATCACTGCCAAAGCGTCGTTATAGTCGTTTTGTTGAATGCGGCTTGCAAAGTAAGAGCAGTACACATCGCTCAGGTCAGCGAGGAGAATTCGCTCTACATTGTCTGTGGGCGCGTGCGCGAGCATAGCGTCAATGAGGGTAGTACTTTCCTTGTAAAGAACGGTTGCCTGTTTTGGGTGGCCGAGCTTTTGTGCAATCTCGGCCTTGAGAGCTAAGTTCCGCGGGAGAAAGTACAACTCATCTGGAATTCGCTTGTCTGCATCAATCGCCTGGTCGACAGCAGAAAGAGCATCCTTCAGTTGCCCATTCTCATCGAATGCACGAGCCAGATACCCGCCAACTTCACTGACTCCCCGCCAATACTCGATTCTGGTTGCGTCTTGAAGCGCAGCCTGGTAATCAGCAATCGCACGGGGAATGTCGCCTTCATCGTGGAAGATTTGCCCTCTCGATGTGAGGATTTGGTAGTAATGCGAGTAGAGGTCGCCCCTCGGGATTCGAGCGAGGGCGCTATTGGCGAGTTCTAGTGCCTCCTTTTTCTCATCGAGACCGCGAAGCGCGTCAATCTTTGAAGCCACTGCGATACTGGGATACGCGACATTGGGATTTCGTCGAGCGGTGTCGATTGCGTCGTCAAGGGCGACGAGCGCTTCACGGTAACGATGGAGTTCATTGAGGCCAGCCCCATATACGCTGGCGTACCGTACATGAGCTGCGTCATCGTGAAATAGCTTGGCGGCGCCCCAGGCCGTTAAGACTTTGGCTTTGGCGGAGCGAAGGTCGCCCAACAAGAAGGACGCTATCCCTTCTTCGCCTGTAGCGCGGGAGGCGAGAAGCCAATGGCCCTGTTTCGCTGCAAGCTTCGCCACCTGTGCCCACGTCTCCTGGGCCATGCGCGCGTCGTAGTTGACCTCGATCATGCCACGAATGGTGAGAACTCTGAGCTGTGTTTCGGTATCTCGTGCCTCAGGGAGTGCCAGATCATGCGTCAATTCAAGAATCGTTCCGGGCAGGCTTCTCGATTCCGCATGAGGAATGGTTGGCTGACATGGGCATAAAGAGCGCGCGAGAAGTCACCTTTTTGACGAAAAAGCGTCTCGGCCTGGCGGTAGATCGGTTCAGCTTGCAGCCACTGGTTGTTCCACGATAGCCGGTCGGCGCGATCGAGAAGCCTCTGCGGTTCCCCGATTCGGCGATGCTGCACATAGTGGAAGTAGAGGAGGGCCAGAGCAGCAGCCGCAACAAGGGTGCCGGATGTGTACACGGTGAAGCGGCCGAGGCGACGCAGGAAGGGTCGCATGAGGGGGAGGTCTCCTGACCTGAGATCCACGCGAGCTCGCCTATCGTGTCGCAGGCGGCCAACCTGCGAACAATTCTATCGCGGTTACATTAAAAGATAATCAATGGTCGAGGAAGTTTTAATGGAGGTAAAGCGGATAGTAGTAGGCTCCGCCGTCGCCATCATGTTCTGTAGAAAGTACATAATCTCCGACGGGCAGGGCTGAGAGGTCCAGTTGCATGGAGAGCAGCGTCTGCTGCTCTTTGCTTACCGCAACCGCTCGCGTGGAGACTAGACTTCGAGCGTTATGCCGATCAGTGCTGATGGACACTGAGTATGGTCCGACTTCACTGAAGCGAGGCAGGATCAGCTGAAGCGCGAGCCGCGACGTGGGCAGAGTCATCGGGGGCTGAGTGTCCGGGGAAGTCCCCCGGTACGTGCCTCGGTTGCTTAGATCAAGCGTAACGGTCGCGAGTGCCGGCGTCTTAGGAACAGGTTGAGGGGCGGGACGACCCAGTGACGACAGCTTGGCGAATACGAAGCCGGCGATCAAGCATGCCGCACATGCGGCAGCGAACCATGCCCCTCGGAACTTCCGCTTTCTCCGAACAGCATTTTGCGCGCGTAATTCGAGGAGCCGCGGAAGACAGTGGCTGCAGTCCGTCACGTGTCTTACGCGCACGTCGGAGAGTGACAGTCGTTCAGGATGCTGGGCATAGAAGCGAAGAAATTCTTCGCTAACGCACTCTGAAGTCATAGGAGTGCGAGGTGCATGCAGGAGCTGGTTGCTGGCTACTTCGAGGAGCCAACTATCGAGGTCGATTTTGTTGCCGTTAGCCGTGGCTTCGATCCTGGCGGAGATTGTCGCGTGAAGACCTTGGGAGGATCAGTTCACGGAGTTCTTTGTTGTAGGCTCGGAAAATTGTAGCGTGGTCTGCCTTCAGTTCCCTGGCAATGTGGCGAAAGGTGTGGCCGGCCAATCTCCAGTAGAAGATCTGTCTCGTACGGGGAGTCATTCTGGAAACGAGTTGATTGACGTAGGCCCCCTCCTCTTGGGGGGTACCTCTAGCCAGATGTTGCGCGATGAGGTCCAGATCCGAGAGTGAGCCGGAAGAGACTTCCGGATGGCGTAAGCGCTGCTTGGAGAGGCGTCTAAGAACGCTGATGATGTAGTACCACACTCTCTTGGGAGTGGGCTGTGAGTCCCCAAAACCGGCGAGATAACGCTCGGTTCTCAATAGAGCGTCATCCATCAGCTCATGGGCAACATGGATGTCGCGATGGTAGCGGGTAGCGCAATATACCGCGTAGGGCCAGGCGCGCTTGGATGCATCCCGCAAGACGATATTTATCTTGCCGTCGGCGGATGCCGGATACCAGTAGTCGGAGGCCGCGGGGGATGGCCTGGGTTCCATTGGTGACACCTGTCCAACAGATCACTGCGAAGTGCAAGATCACTGCGAAACGTTCGCGCGTTCACGAAAACAAGTGCGGGGTTTGTGACGAAGACGGCCCGACTTTTTCAGCACAGAAATTTAATATTCGGCGCACGCACCAAACGTAACAGAAAACCGCCTTATATAGGTAGACGGCTAAGAAAAAACTTGCAGAAAAATGTTTATCGCTCTCTTTTTTTTGGGCCGAGTTGTGTATAGGAATCTAGAGGTAGGCGGTATGGGACGAAAGCGACGGATTCTCCATTGGCCTGCGGAGGCGGCCGAAATTGCAAGGGGAGGGGCAGGCCCGAATGACAAATGCGAGGAACTTGCTCGCGTTTCGGGAAATCAGAAGCAGGACTGCTGGCGGTTCCTGAAGAGGTACGGGATCGAACGACCGCCGAATCAACGCCGCAAGCGTTCGAGGTGGCCAGAGGAAGCGCCCACCATTGCGGAACGAACGGCGAGTCCGGCGTCGATATGCGCCGAGTTGATGCGCATCAGCGGTAACGGAGAAAAGGCCTGCTGGCGGTATCTCGAACAGCATGGAGTACGTCGGCCTGGATCTGGCACAAGAACCACCTTCTCCGATCAGCTCTTTGAACGAGTGTTGGAATACTCTGCGGAGCATGGAATTCAGGCTGCGTCATCCAGGTTCAATCTTTCACCTAAATCCATTTCAAATGTGCTTTATAGACGTGATCAAACAGGTCTCGCTCACGACACTCTTACGCTGAGGGATCTCTGTCTGTTCCTGCGCGTGCGGCCCGAATACCGTGCTTGGTTGGATCGAGAAGGGATGGCTCCTGGCAGAGAGCCACGTTCGCAAGGATGGCGGGGTCGTCCGCCGCTTTCAGCATGATGCAGTCAAGCGCTTTTGTAGCCAGTACCGAGCGGTCCTGCTGCAGCGGCGCTGGCCGAAGGAGCGCCTTAACTTCTGTGAAAACTTCGTCTTCGCGCCGAAGCATGCTGATTTGATCGAGGGACGAGAAGCAAAGAGAGAGCGCCAGGCATTGCGAGAACAGGAAGAGCGGGAAGAACAGCAAAGGCAGATTGGGCAAGCGGCCTCATTGGACGCTATATCAAAGACTGGTCGCAATGTGGTCGGAGTCCGCAGCCGGAACAACGTCCGGAAATACGATGATTGCGCCTGACGGTGGGCAGAGTACGAGCTCGGCGAACCTCTTGAACGACTTCGGCCAGCCATCGGCGGCTGGCCTCCGTGTATTCCACACGCCGCACCTGTTGACCAGCATAGATCACGCCCAACCTGGCATCTGTGAGAACAATTACGGAACCTGATACGTCGGGATCCGGTCGGCAACTTTCGTCGAGACGGCTTGCTGTAAATCATCAATGTTGTAGACGAAGATGCCTTTCAGCAGGTCCATCTTCGGATCGACCTCGCGAGGCGCTTAGATCTCTCACTTGAAAAGGATCTTCGCCATCATGCCTTTGTCCTCATGGCTGAGAAGATGACAGTGGAACAAGATACGCCCCGGATGATGGGATCCGTGAAATCCATAATCAGGTCAATATTTCCTTCAACAGGGACATTGACTGTATCCAGCCATTCCGGGCGTTCGAGCCTGACTCCGTTCCGTGCGTAAATGAGGAAGTGAACCTGATGGATGTGGAATGGGTGCACCTCGTGCGTGTCGTTCCTAACTCGCCAGTGACGAAATGACCCGATGCTTACGGTTGTCATGGGCGGATCGGATGGCGCGTATTTTCTACCGTTGATGTAGAAGCCTTTCTTATTCTCGCTGAAAGTAACAACGAAATCAGGAGAGCTATTCTCGATCCGCTTGATCAGACGTGGTGCCACGGGCCGCGGGGCAGGCACCCGAACACCGACTAGCGTGGTCCGGAGTTCGGGACTGGACTGTGAAATGTTCTCCAAATCCGCGAGCACCATCGCTGGATTTGGGTCACCGTCGCGGCCCGTGTCAAAGCAAAGTGTTCGAAGCGAGGCCCGAGCTCCAGATTTGGGTCCGGTGACGATTGCCTCCACTCTACCCGCTGGAGGCACGAGAATGTGAGACACAGATTCGATCGGATGTACTGGATCGTGGAAGGCCAAGGGCATACCATCAAGCGCGACGATTTCGAGTTGTTCGCCGTCCACTTTCAAGTCTGCATAGAGGTCTGGCGAAGCATTCACAATGCGCCAGAACTGACGCTCATCAGCAGTAATGGCGATTTGTGGGCGCACTGCGCCGTTGACGGTGATAGCACGTTCTGGCGGATCGGTCGATGTAGTACAGGCTTTATCGGAAAGCTCAACTCTGCGGATCAATTCAGAAGAGGCGGGATCATCCTTGGCGATCACTTGATCGCGCAGTACAAGTATCCGCTCTCGCATATGCTGAAGCTCAGGAAGATAGCGCTCAATGCCCTCGATCACGATCGCTCCGGACATACCATCGAGATCTTGTTGGTAGCTCTCTCCGTGAGGATGCGTGTGATACCAGTAGAGACCAGGCGGTTGGTCCAACGGAATATTCACGACGTAGTGCAGGGACTGTCCAGGTATTGCCATCATGGAGGTCACATCATCCTGAGGAGCTTCTGGCGACACATGCAAGCCGTGAAAATGCAAATTCGTCATGTTCATGCATGGCCCGTCGATGCAGTGTTCGTGTGAGTCCGTCGACATTGCATTCACGTATGTCAGCCGAACGTCTTCTCCGGGGGTCGCTCGAATTACCGGGGGATCTTCGCGTCTGTTGAAGGAGAAGGCTGTCTTGCCGGTTTGGGGATCGTTGATCGCCGTCAGGGTGATAGGAGAGCGGGCTTCTGGCGGACTTGAAAGAAACGGCCGCGAAGCAATTTGACTTTGAGCATTAACGGCGACCGGAGCAAGTCGACGGCGCGCCACCGATTATAGCGAGACATATCAAATACTTGAACGAACTCTTAGGAGCGTTTAAGGTCCGGTGCGAGAACATGATGTGTCCCTCCCGCCCAAGCGCGTAGCTATGAGTGATCTCACTATCCTGTGGAACGATATGTCGACACATGCGATCAGACCGGCGATGAGCGCTCGAACCTGCGTGGCTCCTATAGGACATAGCACGACTGATGCCATTCGGCTCTTCCAGAGACAGTGGCGATTGTCGACGTAAAGTGATGAATCGGCCAGGACGAGACGGATGTCTAAAGAGCTCGTTTCGAATGGATGCATGCGCTTTGCCGTGTAGTCTTTTATCGTGGACAGTCGCTCGGAGTAAAGCCAAGGACGGTTTTGAGGTTCCGTTGGCTGGGTAGAGAGTTCACCCAACCGCGGCTATGATCTTCGACAAAGCCGGTGATACACGGTTGTCGCAACGTCATCTTGAGGCAAGCTGCTCAACTATTCTCCAATTGGCAAATTCAATGAACCCTGAAGAGGCCTTACGACGAACATTGTTGGCCGCACCAGAAGTTTTAGAATTCGCATTTGCGCTCGGGAATCGATGATGGGTCACGAATAGATCCCTCGCAAGAATGTGATTGTAAGCGTCCGGCTCTTGGGGCGATTGCCAAGAAGTTAGTGCCCACATCGCCGCAAGTGCCCAAGCATTGACACTTTGTTGATCGGCAATCTGGCGCGCGGACTCATACCAATCAGGACTTGTCTACGGCCGTCAGGGACCGCGAACTGGCGTCTCAGAGAACCATTACGGAACCTGACATGAGCAGGATCACAAACCAGCAAGGCTTAGCGGCTCCCCAGAGCGCGATGCGTACGCGGTCCTCTCCGCTGGTCTTCGCGTATTTTTGTTGGCAATTGCTATATTCTGCACTATCTGCGACTTCTTTTTGCAAAGACGAGGATCAAAGAGTTGTTTCACTATGCTCGTGAGTGGGGCCGCCTCGGATTCGCGCACCGTCTTCAACGCCCTGATCGGAGGGTGCATAATCTTGTTTACGATGCGGCGAGTGAGGATTTCGATCGCCAGTTCCTGCTCTGGTGAGAGGCATCCCAAACGCCTGCGCGCCCGGTCGACCTCGGCCTGCCGAATGGTCTCAAAATAATTCTGCAGCGAGATAATCGTAGGGACCACTACCCAGCCACCTTGGAGTCGATTCCATCGTCATCGGCTTCTACGATGACAAACAACTGCGTTATGCGGCGCGCGTACGTGCAGGCTTGGTGCCGCTAACCAGACGGCAAGTGTTCGAGCGGATTAAGGCTCTGGAAACAGGGAAATGTCCGTTTGTGAACCTACCTGAGAAGGAAGCCGGGCGATGGGGGCAGGGGCTGACAGCCGAGAAGATGAAAGAGTGCGTCTGGGTCAAGCCGCAGATCGTGGCGGAGGTTGAGTTTCTGGAGTGGACCGACGCGAATCATCTTCGGCACACGAAGTTTGTTGGCCTGCGAGATGACAAGGACCCGCGCAATGTGGTGCGGGAAACCTGATTCCTGTTCAATCCGTTTCGATCGCGGCTTCGAGATATTCCCTTTCCAGCAGAGCAATGCGGGCCTCCAACTCCTCAACCCGCCGCTGCAATGCATCTCGATCCTCGCGCAATATTGCAATCGTCTGCACGTCGCCACTCTTATCGCAGCGAGTCACCAGATCGTGGATATATTGCCGGAACTTCTCAGGTAGCGCGTTGATTTCGGCAACGGTCGGGTAAATCGATGCGGTCCGTTTCTTTTCGATAGAGCACCACCGGTAATCATGATGCCACCGGCGGGTGATCCCGGGCAGGATTCATTTCCTCGGACTGATTTCATGAAGAACCCCTATTGGGATGGCAAGATCCACAAGCGGTCCAGGTTCGGGGACATCTCGATTAAAAGCACCGTCAAAGAACAGCAGATGAAACTACAGAGGTAGCAATTCGCTCGGCGCGAGGCAGAAGCGGCGATAGCCGTCGCAGAGATCGAAGCCGCTCGGTTCGCAAGATTGCCATGGCCAGTCCGCGCTATTGGCGCTTTACTCGACTTTGTCCTCCGGCTTACGAAAAGAGCGGTCCTGGGCTGTCCTCGACTCCTTCTTCAACCTCTTCCGGTGCGGCTGAGGCCGGCTCGATCAGCTCGGGCCTATCGTTCTTCACATTGCCAACTGCCTTGTCCACCTTCCATGCCGTCATCTTCTCCGCATCGAAAGGACGCAGGAGATCGATCGGCGGGCGGTCAGAATCGGCACTCAACCAGCGGTCGTAATCGCGTTCGGGGATGATCACCGGCATTCTGTCGTGCAGCGGCTCGACCACTGCGTTCGGGTCCGTGGTAATGACTGTAAAGGTCAGCAGCTCTGTTCCTGCTTTCTGATCCTTCCACTTCTCCCAGAGGCCAGCCAGGGCATACGGTTGGCCGTCCTTCATCGCGATAGCAAACGGCTGCTTGTTCTTGGCACCAAGCTTCTGCCATTCGTAAAAGGCATCAGCAGGCACAAGACAGCGTCGGTACTTGATCGCCTCACGGAATGCTGGAGCAGTTGTGATGGTCTCTGCTTTCGCGTTGATCGTGCGGACGCCAATCGACGGGTCCTTCGCCCAGAAAGGAATCAGACCCCATCGCATCAAGACGATCTCTCGCTCGCCTGTGTCACGGTTCAAACGCACGACGGGCTGAAAGGTCTGCGGCGCTACGTTCCAGGAAGGGCCAAAGTCTGGAAGGACTGGTCCGTGGATCGCGAACAGTTCCGCGATCTCTTGCTTATCGGATCGGCGGGCATATCGACCGCACATTAGCTCACCTCACCACAATTCGAACGCAGAAGATGCCGCGACGCACGGCCTCGCGCATGGCCTCCCGGACGATTGCATTGTGATCTCGCATTGTCATGCCAGCCGGATGGTCTGCACGGTAGCGGACTTTGTTCTGGTACTCGGTCAGCTCCAGGTCCGATTTTCGCTGAGCGACCTCGTCCACGATGCGCAACGCCTTCGCTTTGACCTGCTTCCAGGTCATGGCTTCGCTTTGCTGGCTTCGACCACCATTCGGGCAATCGTAATGGACTCCGAAATGATGGAGCGCACCCGCGGACTCCTATTATGTATCTCCCTCGATTCCACCCTTGATAGCTTCACCGCTGCGACCAGCCCGGCCACGACTGCCACGACCCCTGCCGTTTTGTCTGCTGCCTTATCCTCCATCAGCCCCTCCTTTGGAGAACGCGCATCACTTCCCACGATGGCTGGCCGAGGAAGACTTCTGTAGAGACGATGTACGATCTCCGTTCCATGCAGACTGGACAGCTCACGGTGATTGAGGCGATCGTGACCTCAACGGAGATCGGGATGCATCGCTTGCATCCCTTACAGCGCACCACCTGGACTCGATTGCGTTCGGGAGCTGGCATGGCTAACCCGTCGCCTCGGGTTTCCATACCTGCGGCACGGAACCAATGAATACTTCAGAGGGTAGATAGACCTGCCTTGCTCCGCAAACGCTGCAGGGTACTCGTGTGGGGAGAATGGGGACTCCACGTGTCAGGCTAGGAATCTGCGCTCCGCAGACTTTGCACCTGACCAGCGCTTGGCGTGTTCGGATCAGGATCGGCATTCCGGCAGACTAGCGCAGCAGGATGTGGAAAGGCAAAGAAAAGGCGAATATCTTGCTTGGTCAGGCGAAAACGGCTCATCAGGGAAAATGGGAGAAATTGACTGATGAGAACTACTAAACACCAACTCGTGGCCGGATATCCCGCGCTGAAAGTGCGGGCTTTTCTGCGCCGTTACCGTGTTGGAACCTTTGTGGCCCCGGCGGCCGAAGATGCTTTTCAAGTGAATGCTGAACAGGCGGCGGAGCTGCTGGCCCAGCTGGTAGCGCTAGGGCTTATCGAGCCAGTTGAGCCCAAAACGGTATTAGCAGAGTCGGGTTTTGAACTCACATCCAGTGGCCAAGCCTTTGCCAGTGCTTCCGCGGCAAAACCAGTTCTTCGAAAGACAGCGGAAACACTTCTTCAGGAATTTCGGAAGTGGTGTGACAGGCGCCGATATCCTGCGCGAGAGCAGGGAAGAACTTCAGATCCAGTTTTGACTGGATCTTCTGGCCCAGGGAGGAGATTTTTGAAACGCTTCGGTCGCGGTCGCGTACTCTCAGTCTGCACGGAATTGATGACCTCGCCGAGATGGTGGATGTGCGTTACCGCGTTTTGCGCGGCGATCCCGCGCGAGTCGCGGCACTGATTCCAGCCGGTCAATCATGCTGAGCCTTTCAAGAAGGCGGCATCACGAGTAAGGAGTCCGTTCTGTCCACGACCAGGTTTCCAGAAGCGGTTGGGCCGATGAGCTTATCGGTCATTGGCCGAATTGTTGGGTTCAGAAAACTTCGCCGAATTCTTCGCCGAATTGCGCGCCGAAACGGCTCCAAATCGTCCTCTCCGCTCCTCTCTACTCCGTTGAAAACATGTGTACTCCAAGCTTTAGCATTCGGCTGTTAACCGAAGGGTTGTAGGTTCGAGTCCTACCTGAGGAGCCAAATCTTTTCAGCAACTTACAGCCATCTCAGAAATTGACTTCGCCGAACTGCATTCAGACCTTTCAGATTTCTCCCCTTCAGGCCCAGACCACCATCCGGGAATCATCGAATCGCCGAGCACCGCTGACGTGCGCAAGTTCACGGCGGCAAGAACGCTTTGTTCGATCGTCTGAACATAGACATCCCCGGTCGTCTTGCTGCTCGCGTGCCGCAGCATGCCCTGCATGTCCTTGAGCGTGCCGTGTTGCGCTCGGCCAGATTGACAAACCAGGGCGAGCTACATCCCGTCAGTACGGATGCTATGGTGACGGCGCTGTGCAATCTGCCGATGATGTGTACCGACGCGGCGGAGATGACCGCGGCGGTGACGGCGTCGGCGCGTAGGTCCAAGTGCGGATGGCACCCACATCGACATGCACGAAATGCGAGGTCGGGTAGTAGCCGACCCCCCCTCATTGAGCGAGAGTGCGGCATTGCGAAGGCGCGTGGTTGTCGAGCCGGGGATGCGGATGTCAATGGCATGGCCGAGGATGTGCTGCGAGTGCTCGGCGACACCTTGGCTGGAGGCGCGGAGGATCTCGTTAGTCTCCTGGGTGCGGTACCCGCAGACCACGTCGATGGTGGCGCCGGGCCGACGAAGACGGATTAGGATTTCGTGCAGCAGATCGAACTCGCGCGGGTCGTAGGCGATGACGTCGTTGGTGTTGTGGTCGCGGAGAAAGTAATTGAGGCGCGCGATGGCTTCGGGCTGGTAGTTGTCACCGATGCGGTAGACGATGTCGATATCTTCGAGCGTGTGCAGATTGTGCAGGCGTAGATGATAGGGCTCGGCGGCGTAAGCGGCCGGCTCGACCGGCACGGCGGCGGAGAGGGCGGCCCGGAAGTCGGGATCGCTGGCCTGGGCTGCGGGGTTGTCGACCGAGGGTTCTAGCGCGGGTGTCGGGAGGGCGGGCTTCGCAGCAGGCGTGATTGTCGCCGGGAGGGGTGGCGGGGGAGTTGCCAGGTCAGACGGCGATGCAGTTTGCGGTACGGCGGAATCGGTGGGGATGTTGGTGAGAATGGCCGGCTTTGCAGTTGCATCGGGCTGCTGTGCGCGGACGGCGCATGCGCAGGATGCGAGAGCGAGGGCGGCGATCACGATGAGAGTCTGGTGCCGCAAAGGCGGACCTCCGGGGAATAATCCTAAATGAGCCACGCAAATGAGGATTGGCTCAACTCATTCGTATCCCTTCATTGTAGGGGAGGATGGCCGATTGGCCAGTACGTCTTTTCGGGCAGCGAATCTGCCTGGAGACGAGCCGTTGCCTTGCGGCGCGCTTCCGTGAATACACTACGTCGTCAAGAGAGGGTGGTCAAAGCTGCTACCTCCGTGACCATTTCCAGTTCGCGGACTTCGGGCATGTCTTCGCCGTGCTCGGAGACGTAGAGTTTGTGCTGCTGCATAAGCTCGGAGTGGCGCTGCCGGAACTCGGGGAAGCGAGATTGGAAGCGAGGAATGTACTTGAGCGCGTCGAGAGCTAGCGTGTAGCGGTCGAGGCCGTTGAGCACGGTCATGTCGAAGGGCGTGGTGGTGGTGCCCTCCTCTTTGTAGCCGTGGATGTGGAAGCCATTGTGGTTGTGGCGCTTGTAGGTGAGCTTGTGGACGACAGTCGGGTAGCCGTGGAAGGCGAAGATGACGGGCTTGTCCACGGTGAAGAGGCGGTCGAAGGCTTCGTTCTCGATGCCGTGCGGGTGCTGGTCGAAGGTTTCAAGAGTGAAGAGATCGACGACGTTGACGACGCGGAGGCGGAGGTCGGGCGCCCAGTCGCGCAGCACGGTGACGGCGGCCATGGTCTCGAGCGTGGGCACATCGCCGGCGCAGGCCATGACGACTTCGGGATCGTCCGAGTTCGAGGCCCACTCCCATTCGCCGACGCCGGCGATGCAGTGCGCGACGGCATCGTCAATAGTGAGCCACTGCGGCGAGGGCTGCTTGCCGGCGATGATGAGATTGACGTAGTTGCGCGAGCGGAGGCAGTGGTCGGCGACGGAGAGCAGGCGTGTTGGCGTCCGGAGGCAGATAGATGCGGACGGTGTCGGCCTTTTTGTTGGCGACGTGATCGATGAAGCCGGGATCCTGGTGGGAGAAGCCGTTGTGGTCCTGCCGCCAGACGTGCGAGGTGAGCAGGTAGTTGAGCGAGGCGATGGGCTTGCGCCAAGGCTAGCGATGTGGTTGGCCTTGATCCACTTGGCGTGCTGGTTGAACATCGCAGTCGATGATGTGGATGAAGGCCTCATAGCAGGAGAAGAAGCCGTGGCGGCCAGTCAGCAGGTAGCCTTCGAGCCAGCCTTCGCAGAGATTTTCTGAGAGCACTTCCATGACGCGGCCATCGACGGAGAGGTTTTCGTCGACCGGCAGGTACCCGCGCCTCCCAGCGTTTGCCGCTGGCTTTGTAGACGGCCTGCAGGCGGTTGGAGGCGTTCTCGTCGGGCGCGAACATGCGGAAGTTGCGCGTGGCGAGATTGCGGCGCATCACGTCTTCGAGCATGTTGCCGAGGATGGTGGTGGCGGAGTCTTCGGTTGCGCCCGGCGCATCGACCTTCACAGCGAAGTCGCGGAAGTTCGGCATGTCGAGCGGCTGGAGGAGCAGGCCGCCATTGGCGTTCGGATTGACGCTCATGCGCTCAAGGCCGCGTGGCGCGACGCTGGCGATGGACTCGTGCAGGCAGCCTTCCGCGTCGAAGAGCTCCTCGGGCTTATAGGAGCGGAGCCACTCATCGAGCAGCTTGAGGTGCTCGGGGTTGGTCCGCACTTCTTCAAGTGGGACTTGATGGGCGCGCCAGGTGCCTTCGACCTGTTTGCCATCGACAACTTTGGGACCGGTCCAGCCCTTGGGCGTGCGCAGGATGAGCATGGGCCAGCGGGGGCGGGTGGCGTCGTTGTGCTCGCGCGCGTGCTGCTGGATGCGGCGGATTTCGGCGTAGATGGCGTCGAGGGTCTCTGCCATGCGGCGGTGCATGTCGGCGGGGTCGTCGCCTTCAAGGAAGTACGGCGTGTAACCGTAGCCCTCGAAGAGCGCCTTGAGCTCCTCCGGCTCGATGCGGGCGAGCACGGTAGGGTTCGCGATCTTGTAGCCGTTGAGGTGGAGGATGGGCAGGACGGCGCCGTCGGTGATGGGGTTGAGGAACTTGTTGGAGTGCCAGGAGGCGGCGAGCGAGCCGGTCTCGGCCTCGCCATCGCCGACGATGCAGGCGACGAGCAGGTCGGGATTGTCAAAGGCTGCGCCGTAGGCGTGGAGGAGCGAGTAGCCGAGCTCGCCGCCTTCATGGATGGAACCAGGGACATTCGGCGGCATCGTGCGAGGGGATGCCGTAGGGCCAGGAGAACTGGCGGAAGAGACGCTTCAGGCCGTCGCGGTTGCGCTCGATGTCGGGGTAGATCTCGGTGTAGGTGCCTTCGAGGTAGGTGTTGGCGACGATGCCGGGCGCGCCGTGTCCGGGACCGACGACCAGCATCATGTTGGCGTGCTGATGGCGGATGATGCGGTTGAGGTGGAGATAGATGAAGTTGAGCCCAGGGGTGGTGCCGAAGTGGCCGAGCAGGCGCGGCTTGATGTCGTCGCGGGTGAGCGGGTGGCGGAGGAGGGGATTTTCCTTCAGGTAGATCTGGCCGACGGAGAGATAGTTGGCGGCGCGCCAGTAGGCGTCCATGCGCTCGAGCTCCTGCTGATCGAGAGGATTGCTCCGTGCAGATAGTCCGCCGGGCTGCTCGCTTGCGGGGCCGGTTGCAGAAGAGGTGGGCTTCGCTTTTGCGGCGGTCGGCATGACGATCTCCTTTATCTGGCTGGTGACGTGGGATCTTTCCTGTTGGATGCAAATGGAGCAGACGGATTCATTCAGGGGAAACCGTGCTCTGTTACGCCAATATAAAGATGCTCTGCCGTGGTGGTATACAGGCCACGGGAGCGGCGGCGCATGGCGGTGGGTCTGCGGGCGGATTGGATGGCGGCGGCTTTGAGCGGGGCAGCGCTGGCGCTTTGCCATCTGGGGCGCTCGGCCGACGAAGCCGGTCCTGGCGGCTGGATCGAATTCTCCCGATGCAGCATGCGCGGGATGCCATCGCGACGATCTATGAGCACTACGAGGCGACGCCGATGGCGCGTGCGAGTGGCCCGGCGCTGGATGGGCTGATGGAGGGGAGCTTTGCCCATCGCGGCCTCCGGCGTGCACTACAGGATATTTGAGCGCAACGGCGCAGGCTGGCTGAGCTATGCGCGGCCGGCCACGGCGGCGGGTGGATATCTGAATGGCGAGGTGAAGCTCGAGTATTTCATCGGATCGAATACGCGCGGGCGAACATATCTGTTTGAGCGCGACGGCTACTGGTTTGAGACGCCGGTGAACTGGTATGCGAAGAAGCGCGTGTGGGACATGGCGCCGAATTATCTGAGTGCGCGCGAGATGCCGCTGACTCTTCCGGTGGATGCGAACTGCCTGCACTGCCATGTGAGCGG
The DNA here is from genome assembly GCA_963758545.1 of uncultured Acidobacteriaceae bacterium. Classification (GTDB taxonomy): domain Bacteria; phylum Acidobacteriota; class Terriglobia; order Terriglobales; family Acidobacteriaceae; genus KBS-83. The sequence continues at coordinate 117,139 of CAVWVY010000009.1, forward strand.
TGTGGCGTCGGCGCTGCCCGGCGCTCGGAACCATTTTGCAGCAGCGCCATTTGCGCATGGCGGGATTGGGTGCGCGTCCTGCCATGGCGATGCAACGGAGCATGTGCGGACGAAGGGCAAGGCTCCGGTGCTGAATCCGGCGAAGCTGGACGCGGCGCGGCGCGATTCGGTGTGTTTGCAGTGCCATCTCGAAGGCGAGACGGCGGTCTACCGGCTGGGGCATTCGCTCGCGACGTACCGGCCGGGTGAGGCGCTGTTTGATAGCGTTGCGTATTTCGTGCATCAAGGTGAAGTCGGAGCGAACGGACGCGCGACTTCGCAGTATGAGGCGCTGCTGCAGAGCGCGTGCAAGCGCGCGAGCGGCGACCGGATGACCTGCACGACGTGCCACGATCCTCACGCGAGCCAGACGAGCGCGACACCGGCGGAGCGGGTTGCGTACTATCGCGCGAAGTGCCTGAGCTGCCATACCGGCGCGAAGTATGCGACAGAGCATCATCCGGAGCAGCAGGACTGCGCGACGTGCCACATGCCGCGCGCCGCAAGCGAGGACATCGCTCACGAGCAGGTGACGGACCATCGCATACAGATCGTGAACACCGCTTCGCAGATGACTCACGCGGATTCCCATGTTGGCGGCGCGCTGATGCCGATTGGGCATGAGGAGACGAGCGATCGCGAACTGGGCCTGGCCTATGCGCAAATGGCGCATCGTGGCGACCGGGCGAGCGGCGAAACGGCACAGGCGCTGTTACGAAAAGCAGAGGCGCAGCAGGCGCCGGGGACCAAGGATGCAGAGCTGCATACCGAACTTGGTTTTCTGGACCAGGAGGCGGGAGATATCCGGACGGCGGACCGCGAATATCGCGCGGCGCTGGACGCCGATCCGAACGATGGGACCGCGCGCGGCGACCTGGCAGTGCTGTTCGCGGAAACAGGAGACTACGCGACTGCCGTGCGGCTGTGGCAGCAGGTCTTCGATGCTGATCCGGCGCAGGCGGCTGCCGGGCTACAACCTGGCGCTGGGGCAGTGCCGGCTGGGCCGAAAAGACGATGCGGAGGCTACGTTGAAACGGCTGCTGACCTTCGCGCCGGACGATCAACGGGCACGCGCGTTGGCGGCGACGCTTGCGGGTGGCGCGCAGGCCTGCCCGGAGAGATGAGTTTGTGCTGGAGCGGCGGGAGATTCGGGCCTGATTGGCTGATCCGCATTCCTCTTCGAGATGTGCGGCGCTACTGCTGGTCCCATTCTTCCCGGGAGCCTGACAGTCACGCGAGCCCCCGCCCCCTCCCGCTGCGGGAGGCTGGCTTGTAACTGCTGCCGAATGAGTTATATAGGTGGTCTCCCGCAGGCCAAATTCGTCATTCTAAACGTGTTATCGCTAAATTCGTCATAAATAGGGATTGCATACCGGTTGCCGGCCCAAATGGAAACGCCACCGCTATCGGTGGCGTTTGGATGTGCATCTGTGACTGAGTTTGTGTCTATTTCCAGTGTAGCGAATTCGTGGGGGTGAAATGGCACGAATCCTCTGTGATTCCCGAGATGGGAGTTACCTTTCTTTGCCTCCGAAGAGAGGGTGAAATGGAAGGCCCTTCGGGCCAGCTGCCACTCTAAGAAACAACCCTACTCTAGGCTTCGCGTAGAGTAGGGCACCCTTTGTCGTGCGCCGCATGCAAACAGCAGATCCCGCCACTTTACGGTCACGCTACGCGTGACGGCTCCGGTCGGGATGACGAACTCTGAAAAAAATGTGTCCCGGTCGGAATGACGATTTGCGGAGGGTGGGGCACTGCAGGTTCTTCTCTTCTCTTAGAATGAAAACAAAACCGCGTTACTGTTTTGATGCGCCAGCGTTAAGCCGTTGCAGATTTGCGCGGGCTTGCGCGTGGTGCGGGTCGATGGATAATGCGTGCTCGAAGTCGCTGCGCGCCTCTGTGCTTTGACCGGTTTGTGCGTGCAGGACGCCGAGGTTACTCCAGCCGTCGGGGTCCTTTGCATTGAGGCGCAGCGCGGCCTGCTGCTCGGTGATGGCGGCCTTGAGATCGCCGCGGGCGGCGAGCAGTTGCGCGAGCAGCGCGTGGCTGGTGGGGTCTGCCGGATCGGCGGCGATGGCAGAACGCAGGGCGGCCTCGGCTTCTTCAGGATGATGCGTTTGCTGATCGGCAAAGGCGAGCTGCTGATATGTAGCGGCGTCGTGCGCACCGGTGGCGACCGCTTTCGTGAGTAGCTCCTGCGCGTGCTCGGGATTGTTCGCGGCAAGTTCGAGCGATGCGTAGTTGACGAGCGTGTCCGGCTGCGCGGGATCGAGTGCGAGGGCGCGCTCGAATTCGGCGCGAGCGGCGTCATCTTGCTGGAGTTGTGCGAGGGCCGCGGCGAGGCCGCCGTGTGCGGCTGCGTCCTCGGGATGCTGCTGGATCAGGGCGCGGTAATCGGAGGCTGCGGCCTCGTATTGATCGTGGTGCAGCTCAAGCGTGGCGAGATCGTAGCGCGCGTCGGCGTAGCTGGGGTCCAGGGTGAGGGCGTGTTTATAGGACGCGAGCGCGGATTGCCAGTCGTCATTTTGTTCCTCTGCTGCGCCCAGTGAAGTGGCGACGCGTGCGTCGTTTGGCTGCTCGGCAGCGAGCTTGCGATAGATCGCGATCGCACCGGACGGGTTGCCGCTCATGGTGTCGAGTGAGGCGAGATTGTAAGCGGCGAGCGAGTCGCTGGGATCGCGTGTGAGGCGGTGTTCCATCCAGGCGCGCTCGAGCAGCATACGAGAATCGACCTCTTTGCCGGCGGCGTTGCGCTCCGTCGCATGGACGGGCAGAACCTGGAGCCAGAGATGGCCCATCTCGTCGGTGGAGCGGTTGCCGTTGTGCACGCGTACCGGCGGGTTGGCGGGGTTGCGCGGATTTGCTGCGGAGTTGTCGTAGACATAGCGCATGTGCAGGACCGAGCCCGCGGGCAGGAGCAGCGGCTTGCGGTAGCTGTAGACCGATTGCCGGTCGATGTCCCAATCCTTAATAAGGATGAGCGGCGTACGCTTGCCGTCCGGCGCGATGGACCACGCCTCAAGCTGCTTGCCGAGATAATGCGCGTGCGGATAGATGCCCAGCGCATACACGGCGATGGGTAGTCGCAGCTCGTCTTCGACGACGAAGTGGCTGTCGCCGGCGGGGATGTTGAGGGCGGCATCGTGCTCCAGCTGGAGCAGCATGGGCGCGCGGGTGGGCGGGGTAGTCCGTGAAGTAGAGGCCGATGCGCGGCTGCACGGTTTCAACGCGGCCAGTGGGCTTGAGGTGGGTGTTGAGGATGAGGTCATTGCCGGGATCGATGCGCCAGGGCATGCCGGGCGGTTCGACGACGGCGGGCGTATCGGGTTTCCAGAAGAGGAAGTGGCTGTCGGGATCGAAGCGATCGCCGGAGCCGATTTCGAGCTCCATGCCGGGGATGCCGGCGCGCCAGTCATTCGGGTGTTGGCGGCGGAGCTCGGCAGTGCGGTCGATGAGGATGTTGGCGTGGTGGACGACGCGCGCGTTGCCGGGGAGGATCTCAACAGCGCGGATATAGCGGGTGCGCGTGACATTGACCGGATAGATGAAGTTGCGGAAGAGGTCCTGGCCGTCGGCGGGAACGTGGAAGGACTCGGGCGCGGTGAGGATGAGGTCGGGCGGCCCGAGCTGCCACTCGGAGTTGTACTCGGGCGCGGGAGGCGCTTCGGCGGCGACGCCTTCGGGCATGCCGGCGTTGACCCAGCGCTTGATGCTGGCGAGATCCTGATCGGAGAGGCGGCGGGTATCGGCGAATTCGCCGTAGCCGGGCTCGGGCAGCCAGGGAGGCATAAAGCGGGATTGCGTGACGGTGAGGATTTGGGCGGACCAGCGGCGCGCGTCGTCGTAGGTAAGCAGGCTGAAAGGGCCCGCGCCGCCGGGATGATGGCAGGTGACGCAGTTTTTGTAGAGGATGGGCGCGATCTGTTTAGACCAGGTGGGAGTGGGTCCTTTCTCCGGCGTCTTTGTTTGAGCGTATGTGCCTGCTGCGGATACGAATACGAGCAGGAGGGCCATAGCTGCAGGTCGCAAGGACGCGAGTGTCATGCGCGCGGGATGATGGCGCAGCCGACCGGTGGAGCAGCTGGCGGCGCGGGCTGGCGCCCTGCGAGTGCGGCGCTGAGTGCGTCGGCTAGATCGTGGCGGTTAGCAGCGGGGCGCTGGGTGCCGAAGGTGAGATAGCGGTCGTCGATGCGCCCGTGCCAGAGGACGGGCTGGCTGATGGCATCGCCATGGAAGATAGCGGCTTCGGGCGTGACATGAACATGGGCCTGGGCGAGGAAGCGCGGAGCGGGCGCGATGAGCTCTGGTACTGCCGCGGCGGCGGGGTATTGCTTCTGGTGCGCGCGAACGGCGGCGAGCGTGTCGTCAGGGTTGGGATAGACCAGCCAGAAGCGAATGCCGCGCGGCGCGAACTGCTGTGAGAGCCTCGCCAGCGACGGGAGATAGCGGTTGGAGATGGGGCAATCCGTGGCTACGAAAATGGCCGCGATGTATTTTGTGCCCGGCGCGGCGAGCATGGTTATGTCATGGCCGTCGAGGTCCTGGCCATAGACGAAGGTGCCTTCCGCGAACGTGAAACGGGCGGCGAGCAGCGCACCGAGGCTGGTGGTAAACGCAAGGATCGCCTTACGGCGGCTGAGAAGCGACGGGGCCGAGGTGCGGGGCTTCATGTGGATTGTGCGACCAATGTAGCGCCTCGGCGCCGCGATTGTCGCGGGTTTGTCTGACCGTGCTCGCGAGTCCCGGTCAGAAGCCTCTTCCGTGCAGGTAGAAGACGATGGCGGAGGCGGCGAGGCAGTAGATGCCGAAGAGATACCAGCGGCCGGTTTCGAGCCAGCGGCTGAGCCATTTGAGCGCGAGCAGGCCGGCGAGGAACGAGAAGACCATGCCGAGCAGGCTGGAGAGGAAGGAGGCGTGCAGATCGATGTGCGCGTCTGCGAGATGGGCGGCTTTCCAGAGGCGCAGCGCTTCCAGGGCGACGACCGCTGGCGTGAGCACGACGGCGAGGGCGAAGCTGAAGCGTTCGGCATCCTCCTTTGCTGTACCGGTGAGCATGCCGATGGAGATGGTGGAGCCGGAGCGGGAGAAACCGCGGAAGGGAAGCGCGAGGCCCTGGACGACGCCCATCCATCCGGCCTGCCGCAATGTGAGCTTGCTGGGTACAGAGCGATCATTGGCAGCCCGAGGTTTGCGGTGCTCGACGATGCCGGCGATCAGGATCAGGACACCGACTGCCCCCAACGCGGGAGCGATCCATTCCAGATGGCTGAACATCTGCTCAATCTCTGCTTTGGCGGCACCGCGGAGCACAGTGTGCTCGAGGAGTTTCTTGATGCCCTCGCCGATGATGCCGGTGAGCACGGTGGCCCAGATCACGCGGACGACGAAGCGGCGGAAGAGGTCCTTGTTCGAAAAGTAGGCGCTCTTCCAGGTGCTCCAGAAATAAGCGATGACGGCGAACATGGTGCCGGTGTGGAGCATGACGAGGAGCAGCGTCATCTGCGGGGCGGATGGATCGAGGCCCATAAGCTTTTCCGCGACAATGACGTGCGCGGAGCTGGAGACCGGCAGGAGTTCGGCGAGCCCTTGCACGATGGCGAGGACAATGACCTTGAGCAGGGACATGCTCACAGTTTAGGGGCGGCACCTGAAGATTCTGTTAAGGGACTCATCACAAAGAGCCTATCGGCGGTTTGCCGCTGCCTTCGATAAGCGCAGTGATGTGGGCGACGCCTACGAGACCGTGCAGTGGGATCGCGTAAGCCGTTAGCAGGATCGGGCAGCAGGCATATACAGCACGAAGATTGTTCCGCTCTTACCCGGACGCTGACTGCTGCGAACCTTGATTGTCCACCCATTTCGTCTGACGATCTCCTCGGTGACCCACAGTCCGAGTCCCGTCCCGGTCTCGCCTTTGGTAGTGACGAACGGCTCGAAGATGCGGGGCAGTAGCTCTGGAGGAATTCCGGGGCCGCTGTCGGCGATAGCGAGGCAGATGCCAGCCGAGCCGCATGACATCTTCACGCCGGATAAACGGATGCGAATACGGCCGCCGTGGCGCATGGCGTCGATAGCATTGCCCATGATGTTGGCGATGATCTGGCGAAGTTCCCCGGGGCTCGACAGCACGGTGGCGGAAGGCGTCCGAACCTCGTGCTCGACGGTGATGCCTGCTGCAGCGAGTCGCGAGTGATAAAGAACCAGCACTGATTGCAGGACGCTTTCCAGCGAGGTTTCCACGGGTTTATTCGGTTCGCGATAGAAGCGGAGTGTCTGGGTGGTAATCTCGGTCACGCGCGCCAGTTCGCTTTCCGCTTCCAGCAGATATCGCTGCTGTTTTTCGCCGCCCGGATCTGTGCGCATGAGATAAAGCAGGTTGGTGACCGCTTCAAGTGGATTGTTGATCTCGTGTGCAATGCTGGCGGCAAGACGGCCGGTTACGGCAAGTTTTTCGGATCGGCGGAGAGCCTCCTGTGCTCGCTCGTACTGCAGAATCTGGTCGCGAATCTGGTACTGTCGCTGGCGCCCGCGAAGAGCGATTTCGAGCGTTCCGAGCAGAGTTTCGGGCCGGATCGGTCTCTCCAGGAGAAACACATTTCCCAGCGGCCGGCGCAACTCGCGCAGCCGTTCGCTTTCCGCCGTGACCTGACCTCCGACGGTGAGCAAGATCAGTGGGAAGTCCGACCAGGAAGGCTGTTGGTTTACAACTTCGAGGATCTCGGGAATCACATTCCCGATCAACGCCTCCTCTGAGATGACGGCTGCGCCCGCACCGCGCCGAATCTCCCTCGCCAAGTCGGCCACAGAAGCGGCGGAATGGCATGGCAAGCCCGCGCGGTGGAGCAGCCCTGCGATGAGATCGCCATCCCTGCCAGTAGGGGCAAGGATGATGGTGCGGCGATCGCGGAGATCAGCTTCCAACGAGGGGCGCTTGTCCTCCAGCACCTCCAGTACCTCCGAGGAACCGCGGAACTCCGGTGAGAACTCCTTCAAACTCTGTGAGCGGCGCACCAACATGGACTCTGCCCTTTTCAAAGATGAGTTCGCGAATCGTGCGTTCGTGCGGGCCGCTGCGCTTTTTCAGAACGGAAAGGGCCTGACGTATTTGACCGGCTCTTTCAAAGTACCGGAAAAGCAGGACCGTGTCTGCCAGGTAGCTCACGTCGATCGGAGCAATCATGGACGTCCCGATCAGGCCGTGTTGAGCCAAGGTGAGGATGGTTGCGACTCCCTGCTGGCCGAGGTAGGCGAAGAGCTCATGCAGCTGCATGGCGAGAAATTGCTCGTTCGGCATGGCGTTGAGCAGCCCGTTCATGCTGTCGATGACAAGCACCTTGAGCTGCTGTTCCTCCACAACCCGCCGCAAGCGCTCGACGAGTTGGCCGGGAGAGAGCTCCGCGGGATCGATCTGCTGTACCTCAAGAATTCCTGTCTCGAGGAGTGAATCGGGGTTCATGCTCAGTTGGCGGGCACGATCCAGCAGCGTCTTCGCGGACTCGTCGAAAGTCAGGATCAGAGCCTTCTCGCCTCGCCCAGCCGCTGCGTAAGCATATTGAAAGGCAACGGTGGACTTACCGCTCCCGGCCGGTCCCATCAACAGAGTGCTGGTTCCACTATCGATGCCGCCGCGGAATAGGGAGTCGAGCTCCTGCATGCCACTCGGCACCGGTTGGCGCTTATAGCCGGGCTTGTGCTCAGCCGCGACCAGCCGCGGGTAAATAGAGATGCCGCCCTTGGCGATGATGTAGTCGTGAAAGCCCTCGCTATAGGCTGACCCGCGAACTTTGCAGATTTGCACACGGCGACGATTCACGCCGTAATCCCGGTTGATCGTGTCGAGCCGTACCACGCCGTGGGCGATGCTCTGCAGCTGAAGATCGGTGCCGCTCTCGGCGGTGCCGTCGTCGAGCAGAAGCACTGTGCAATCGCGCCCGGAGAGATGCCGTTTGATGGCGAGAATTTGACGGCGATAGCGAAGCGGATCGCGAGCCAGCATGCGTAACTCTGAGAGCGAATCAAAGACGAGCCGCTGTGGCCGCACCGCGTCGATCTCCTTAAAGATGGCAGCGATGGTATCGGCGAGCTCTACCTCGGACGGATGGAAGACGGTGTACTGCGCCTCGGGTTTTAGATCCTCCTCCGGCGTGGCCATTTCACAGATCAGCAGGGATTCCGCCGACCACCCGTGCGACTGAATGGCTTCCTTCAGTTCCTCCTCCGATTCGGAAAGGGTGATGTACATGACTCGTTCGTCCTTCCGAATACCTTCCAGCAAAAACTGCAGCCCAAAGGTGGTCTTGCCCGTGCCGGGGTTCCCTCGACGAGATAGAGGTGTCCTCTGGGAAGTCCGCCATGCAAAATCTCGTCAAATCCGGGGACGCCGGTGCGCAAGAGCTTTCGCTCATCGCCATTCGGGTTTTGGGCATGATTCGTCGCATACGAGGAAGTTTTCATCATCGCGGCCTGCTTATTGCACTCCCTTTTTTTGGGCTGATGGAAACATCTTTATGATTCGCAATCGCGGCCGGGGTTTGCTTGCATCGTTGAGTCTTGAAAAGAGAAGGGTTAGTTGCGGAGCGCGTCGGTCATTGGCTTGTATACAGTAGGCAACCTGAAACAGCTTCCCGGCAATTTTGACCAACGAGGACGGGCGAGTGTTACCTCACTGGCTTCTCTTCTTTGCCTCTGCCTTCGGTGAGCGCGGCGATGTGGTCGACGGGTGGGGCGGGGAAGACTTCCGTCAGGCCGGAGGGCCAGCTGACTTCGACTTCCTTGAGCACCGGCGAGGGGCCGAGGCCGAAGTGCAGACGCATGTCGCTCGACGAGTTGTAGGAGGAGCCGCTGCGCACTTCGTTGACCCAGACGCGCTCTTTGCCGGCGGCTGTGCCGCGCACGGTGACACGCGCGCCGATGGCACTGCGGTTGGATTTTGTGCCGGTGAGCGCGAGCTCGATCCAGTGATTGTTGTTAGGGGCGCGATTGACGAGCAGCATGGGCAGCGAGCTGACGTCGTTGATGACGACCTCCTGGCGGCCGTCGTTCCAGAGATCGGCGATGGCGAGACCGCGGGCGGAGGCGGGGGTGGTGATGCCGGGGCCGGAGTCCTTGGTGATGTCGGCGAATTTGCCGTTGCCGAGGTTGTGATAGAGCAGGCGGGGCTCGCGGTAATCGGAGCCGAGGTGGCTGGAGTCGACTTCGGGGTAGACGTGGCCGTTGGCGGAGATGATGTCGGGCCAGCCGTCGTTGTCGATGTCGATGAACATGGTGCCCCAGCCGAGCTTGTCGGTGTTGATGCCGAGACCGGCGGGGTAGGTCACGTCGTCGTAGGTGCCGTCGCCGTGGGCGTGGTAGAGCGTGGCCGTGTCGTCGGAGAAGTTGGTCTTGAAGATGTCGAGGTGGCCGTCGCCATCGTAGTCGGCGATGGTGGAGCCCATGCCGGCCTGCTCGCGGCCATCCTCGTTGAAGGCAACGCCAGCGTCCGCAGCGCGATCGGTGAAGGTGCCGTCATGGTTGTTGTGGTAGAGGATGGCGGGCGTGGAGTCGCAGGCCATGTAGATGTCGGGCCAGCCGTCTTCGTCGGCGTCGATGGTGGAGACGGAGAAGCAGTAGTGGCCGGTGGTCTTGGTGAAGCCGCTCCTGACGGAGACGTCCTCGAACTTGCCGTTGCCGAGGTTGTGGTAGAGCGTGTTCGGCGCCCACTCGAGGCCGCGCGGCCCGCACATGACGGGCACGCCCTTCCATATGCAGCCGGGGGCTTTGCCGGGCTCGGGGACATCCTTGATATCGAAATGGACGTAGTTGGCGACGGCGATATCGAGCTTGCCGTCGCGGTCGTAATCGACGAAGGCGCAACCGGTGCCCCACTCTTTGCCGGTGCCGGCGACGCCGGCCTGCTCGGCGACCTCGCGGAAACGGCCGTGGCCCTCGTTGTGGTAGAGGCGGTTCTTGCCGTAGCCGGTTACGTACAGGTCGGGCAGGCCATCGTTGTCGTAGTCGCCGACGCAGGCACCCTGGCCCCAGCCGGTGTCGGTGAGGCCGGATTTCGCGGTGACATCGGTGAAGGTGCCGTCGTGGTTGTTATGGAAGAGATGGCTGGTGGGCGGCGGCCCGGCTTCTTTGGCTTCGGGGTGCAGCCAGGTGCCGTTGACGAGGAAGATGTCGGGGTAGCCGTCCGTGTCGTAGTCGAGGATGGCGACCCCGGAACCGGTGGCTTCGAGGATGTAACGCTTGGAGGTTACCCCTCCGTTAACATTCAGGACCTTGATTCCGGCCTCGGGCGCGACGTCTTCAAACCATGCCGGAGCGGGATGGGCAGTGCCGGCCGGGTACGGTCTGGATACTCGCTGGGAATGCGCGGCGAAGGCGAGAAACGTAGCGTAAACGCTAACTATGAGTGCTTTCGCATAACGTTTGTCTTCAGGCCGCATCGCCTCCCGATTGTAGTGAAGCCAGATGCATGGCTGTGTCCGGTATCGGACAATTTTTTCTTTGACACCCGCATTCTCCGATCTTTATAGTTCGACTCCGAGCAGTAATCATCCATTTGAATGAGATAAAAGCAGTACCGCTCAAGTAACGCAACGGTAGCAAACGCATAACTGCTGGTGCAGATTTCAGAGGGCCACAGCAGGGCGCCAGAGCAGCATTTTTCAGGGAGACCGATATGACGAGACGCATGCGAGCGGTTCTGACCGCTTGCCTTGGTGCAGGGATAGCCTTCCTTCCGCATAGCAGTTCACGCACAGGCGGTTTACGGATCGGTTAACGGAACAGTGACAGACGCCTCCGGCGCTGCCATTCCGGGCGCCACCATCACGGTGACGGATGAGAACAAGGGCACCTCCGTGACCGCCAAGTCGAACGAATCGGGCAATTACACCGTGGAGCACATGATCCCGGATCTCTACACCGTGAAGGTGGAGATGACCGGCTTCAAAAGCTTTGAGACCAATCATCTGCAGGTGCAGGCCGATACTTCGCCCAAGGTCGATGCGACGATGCAGACCGGCGGGGCGAGCGAAACGGTCAACGTCAACGCCGACGCGATTCCGCAGTTGAAGACGGATCGCGCTGACGTGGCACAGGTATTTGATCAGAAGACCGTCGCGGATCTGCCGATTTCCGGCCGCAACTTTACCAGCCTTGAGCTTTTGCTGCCGGGCGCGCAGCAACTCGGCTGGAGCCACGCCTCCGATGAAAATCCGCAGGCTAGCCAGCAGATCCAGATCGACGGCCAGGCATTCGGCGGCGTCGCTTACGAACTGGACGGCACGGACAATCAGGATCCGATCCTGGGCATCATCGTAGTGAACCCGGCGCTCGACGCGATCACCGAGTCGAAGATCGCGACGCAGAACTTCGACGCTGAGTTCGGCAAGGCTGTGTCAGCAGTCGTAACCGTGCAGACCAAGTCGGGAACGAACAACTTCCACGGCAGCGCGTTCGACTATCGCCGGAGCAATGCGAATCTGGCACGTAATCCGTTCTCTCAGTCGCCGAATCCGGCAACGCCAAACAAGCTCGGCGGTTTGATTCCGGCGGGTCTGTACAGCGAGTTTGGTGGATCTGTGGGCGGTCCAATCAAGAAAGATCGCGCATTCTTCTTCGGCGACTACCAAGGGCAGCGGCAGCGCGCAGGCACCTCGGGCACGCAGACCGTGCCTACCTCTTTACTGATGAACACTTGCCTAGGTACACAAGTTGGTCCGAGCGGCATTCCGGGTTGCGATTTCAGCCAATACGCGACTCAGCTGGTCGGCCCAGGCAAGCAGCTGATTTACGATCCTGCAACTGGCCTCCCATTTCCGGGCAACGTGATTCCCGCCGCCCGACTGTCTCCGCAGTCGCTGGCCCTGATCAAGCTGCTGCAGCCTTATACCCCAACAACGGCTCCTAGCGGAGTCCTGGGCAACACGGGCATTGCGGGTAACTACTCGGCCAGCGGCCAAGGCATCTTCAATGCCGATCAATGGGATGTGCGTGGCGATTTCCAGGTGACGTCAGAAGATCCACGCATTTGGTCGGTTCAGCCGTTTCACCGATACCCTGACGGGAACGACGATTTTTGGGGTAGCAGGCGGCACCGGCTTCGGTCTTAACAATTATGGCGGCACGTCGGTGGGCGCGAATGACAGCGTGGCGGCGGGCGCAGATATGGCGGTAAGCGCTACCCTGCTGACCGACTTCCGGCTGGGCTACTACCGCTACAACGCCGTTACCAGCAAGTACGATCAGGGAACGAACCTGGAAGACCAGCTCGGGATTCCGGATTCGAATCTTGGTGATAGCTTTACCAGCGGCGCTTCGGCATTCAATATCGAGGACCCAGGCCGCACCGGCGTAGCCACCTCCAGTCAGGGGTCAGGCGTCGGACCACAGTACGGCAGCGGCCTGAACGTGAACCGTTGCAACTGCCCCTTGTCCCAGCGCGAGGACCAGTACCAGGTCGTGAACAACTGGACCAAGATCCTCGGTAACCATTCGGTAAAATTCGGTGCTGATCTTCGGTATGCGCGCAACTTGCGGGTGCCGAGTGACGTGAACCGCGCGGGTCAATTTAACTTCGGAATCGGTCCGACGCAGAATCCGAGCGACCAGAGCGGAGGCCTTGGCTTCGCCACGTTCGTATTAGGCGACGTCACCAACTACCAGCGGTACGCCAGCACTTCGACGAACGCCAAAGAGTTCCAGAAGCGGCTATTCTTCTACGCCCAGGATACCTGGCGTGCGACCCCGAACCTGACGCTAAATCTGGGCGTTCGTTACGAGCTTTACTACCCGGAAACGGTGAATGGGAAGGGCAATGGCGCTCTTCTCAACCTGACTACCGGGTACTTGCAAGTCGCTCAATATGGCAACATCGGCTCGAATATGGGCTGGGACCCAACCTATAAGGCCATCCAGCCGCGTATCGGCCTTGCCTACCAGTTGAATCCGAAGACAGTGATTCGGTCTGGATACGGCCGCAGCTTCGATCTGGGCGTGTTCGGTTCGATCTTCGGTCACACTGCGACACAGAACCTGCCCATCCTTACCAACCAGTCGATTCCGCAGCCGAGCGGCAATCAGTCCGCGGCCTTTACGCTCGCGCAAGGACCGGGACTGCCTCCAGTCACTCCGGTTCCGGCGAGCGGCTTGCTGCCCAACCCCGGATTCAACGTGAACTCCAAAGCTCGTCCGAATCCGCTTCGGTTGCCGACGATCGATGCCTGGAATTTGAGTATCCAGCGGTCGATCACACCAACCCTTTCCGTCACCATGGCGTATGTGGGCAATAAAGGCACACATACCCTGAGCGCCGGGGATGGGAACAGCACGAACCCTAACGAGCCCGGCATATTCCTGCCGGCACAGTACAGCATTGAAGGCCGCACCCTTCACTACACAACGGCTGCCGCAGAAGGCAGCGCAACTCCGGATACACTCGGAGTCTATCCCGACGGCGGTACAAACAACCCATCGCTGCTGCAGCGTTACTACGGCGGCAAGTTGCAGGCCTGCAGTGATCCCAATTACACGCAGCCCAACATTCCAGGGATCCAGCCAGGCATGTGCGGTTGGAACTCGGGCATTCAATACAACGGTGACGACCAGGATACGCATTTCAACGCCCTTCAGATCACCGTCGAGAAGCAGTTGACGAAAGGTTTGTCATTCACTTCGAACTACGCGTGGCAGCGGTCAGTCAACTTTGGATCGGGCTATTCAACATGGATCAAGCGGGCCCAAAAGGGTCGTGACGATTCGCAGCGTGAGCAGCAGCTTACGTCCTATGGCACCTATCAGTTGCCGTTCGGACGCAATGCGCAGTTTGCGTCGAACGTGCCGGGATACGTGAATGAAATCATCGGCGGCTGGCAGATCAGCCCGGTGGTGACATACGCCAGTGGTCTGCCGTTCAGCCTTACCTATCAGGAATGCAGCAGCGCTATTCCAGGAGGCGGCGCGCCATGCTACCCGAATGGACACGGCAACAATCTGAAGCTCCATATTTCCGGGCTGAACACGACTAACCACAATCGAGTGGCCTTCCGCGGATCGACGGTACCGCTGACGGAGCAGCCATTCGATGGATTCACGGCTCCGGGTCTGGATCAGATCGGTACTACCGGCAGAAACAGCACATTTGGCCCGAACTACTTTGACGCTGACCTAGCACTGCAGAAGAACTTCCCAATTCGTGAGTCGCTCTTCGCGCAGTTCCGTGTTGATGCATATAACGCCTTCAACCATATGAGCCTCGGGAACCCCGGCGGTTCCATCGACAATGGAGATCAGACCATCGGCGGACTGTTCGGAAGCCAGTTCCCAACCCGGCAACTGCAGTTCTCGTTGCGCCTGCAGTTCTAACCCACGACCGAAGTTTTTACCAACGAGGAGAGCTAACTGCTCTCCTCGTTTCTTTTGGGATACAGTCGAAGCCATGAAGTTCCGTGTTGATGTTCTGGGCCGATGCGGCGTGTTCTTGCTGGTGGGCTGGCTGGGCGCTCTGCCCTCCTTCGCACAAGCTGCCGCGACCGCAGCACAGTTGCCGGCAGCTCCGTCGGAAGCTTCGAGTGGGGTAAGCCTAGCGGCGGCGCAAAAGCTAGTCCAGCAAGGGCGGCTGGATGAGGCGCTGCGCGCGCTCGACGCGCTGGCTGCCGAGAAGCCAGAGCCTGCCGGGGTGGAGAAGCTGCGCGGTCTGGCGCTCTACCAGCAGAACAAATTGAGCGATGCTGCAGCCGCATTTGCGCGCGCGGCTGCCGCAGATCCGCACGATATCGAAGCGGAGCAGATGGATGGGGTCACGCTGTTCCGGCTAGGCCGGCCGGCGGATGCGATTCCGCTGCTGGAGCGATCGCGTAACGAGAAGGTGGCGAGCGCAAATGTCGACGGCAACTACGTACTCGGTCTTTGCTACATGGACGCGCGCCGCTACGACGATGCGCGGCGGGCCTTCGCGGCGCAGTATGGTTTTCCGCCGGACAGCGCGGAGGCATATCTGCTTTCGGCGCGGCTGCTCTTCCGGCGGGAGTATCTGCCGGTGGCCATCACAGCGGCGCAGAAGGCTGAGGCGCTTTCGCCGAAGATGCCGCTGGTGCATGAACTGCTGGGCGAGATGGCGCTGGCGCAATCGCGCGGCGGGGATGCAATTGCGGAGTTCGAGCAGGAGCGGGCGATCAATCCGCTGTACGGCGGCGTGTACGACCGGCTGGGCGACGCTTATCTGCGCGCCGGCGAGTATGACAAGTCGCAGCAGGCGCTGAATCGCGCGGTGCTGCTGGAACCCGCCTCTACCGGGCCGTACATGCTATTAGGCAAGGTTCTGTTGAAGCAAGGGAATGCTGCGATGGCAACCATGTACCTGGAGCGCGCGCGCAATATGGACCCAAACAATTACATGATCCGCAGCCTGCTGGGGCAGGCGTATCGCGCGGCCGGCCGCAGGGACGATGCGGAGCGCGAGACGGCGAAGTCGGTTGAGCTGCAGGCGGCGACGGCGCCGAAGCTTTCGAAACCATGAGGGGCGGCCCCATTGTCGTTGCGTTGGCGATCAATCTTTGTCTGCTGTCCGGAACTGGTGCAATGGCGCAGGCAGCGAATACCCATGCCACTGTCGCCGCGAAGCAGGCCGATGCGGCATTCCGCGCGGGCTATGAAGCAGCGAATGCTGGGGATCTCCAGAAGGCGCGGCACTCCTTTACGGAGGTCGTGCGGTTGGAGCCGAGGATTCCGGAAGGACACGCGGCGCTGGGGTCGGTGTTGTTGAATCTGGGGCAGCCGGCGGATGCCGCGAGCGAATTGAAGCGCGGGCCTCGCGCTGAAGCCGGGCGATCCAGAGATGGAGATGAACCTTGCGGTCGCCGACGTGCGCACCGGCAAATCGTCCGAAGCTCTGCCGCTGTTCCAGAAATTATCGGCGAGAGATACGGCATTGCCTGCCGAGGTCGAGATCGCATATGCGCAGGCATTGACCGAGACGGGACAGCGACCCGCGGCAGTCGAGCGCATACGAGCCGCAGTGGCGGCGGCTCCGGACAACGCGGCTTTGCATGATGCTCTGGGGTCGTTGCTGGCGCAGCAGCAGGAGTGGGCTGGGGCACAGGCGGAGTTTGCGCGAGCAGTGGAGCTCGATCCGCAGATGATGGCGGCGCGACTGCATCTTGGCACGGTGCTGATGCAGTTGAACCAGCCGGCGGAGGCTGCGGCGGCGCTCGAAGCGGCGCGTGCGGAGCAGCCGCAGGATGTTGCAGTGCTGAACGAGCTGGCGCTCGCCTATTCCGCGCAGGGGAGTTACGATAAGGCGCTGCCGGTAGCGCAGGAGGCGATGCGACTGGCTCCGGGGAGTTCTGCGGCGGCGTATCAAGTCGCGATGGCGCTGCAGGGACTGGGACGCGAGCGTGAGGCGACGCCGCTATTTGAGCGCGTGGTCGCGGCTGAACCGAAAAATGCCAGTGCGCTGACGAACTATGCGCTGGCGCTGGTGCAGCAGGGTAACGCGAAGGAGGCGATTCCGCTGTACAAGCGCGCGACTGCAGCTGACGCCGAATGATGCGGTCGTGCATGAAGATTTCGGAGTGGCATATCTGCAGCAGAGCGATGTCGATGATGCGATTCGCGAGTTCGAGGCCGGACTGAAGCTCGACAATGACAGCCAGCAACTGCATTACAACCTGGGTCTGGCGTACAAGTTGAAGGACGACACGGCGCACGCGGTGCCGGAGCTGGAGCAGGCGGCGAGGCTGGATCCGAGCTCGCCCGATCCGGCGTACACGCTGGGCATCCTCTACATGCAGACGGGGCGCTTCGCGGATGCGGAAGCGCAACTGCGGCATACGCTGGAGCTGCGACCGCAGAACGGCGATGCGTGGGCGGTGCTTGGGAGCGTCTACAAACAGGACAACAAGCTGCCCGAGGCAGCGGATGCGCTGCGGCATGCGATCACGCTTCTGCCGAACCAGCCGGGGCCGCACATCACGCTGGCAGGAGTGCTGGCAGACCAGGGACAGAAGGCGGATGCGGCGGCGGAGCGCAAGCAGGCCGCGGAGCTGACACGTGTCGCGGTGAACCGGCAGCGTGCGACCTTTGCGACGAATACCGGCAATATGCTGCTGGCGAAGGGGCAGGTGGCGGACGCGATTGAACACTATCAGGAGGCGGTGACCAGCGATCCGAACTATGCGGACGCGCATGCCGGGCTGGCGACAGCACTGGCGCGGCAGGGCCGCGCTGCGGAAGCCGCAACGGAGCGAGAGAAGGCCGCGGCACTCGGGAAACAGACACAATGAGCTCGTAAGGCGATCTATATACTGGCTGCGCTCATCGTCCAGAAAAATTTCTGGCAGAAAGATTTCAGGGGGTTTTCGAATTGAGTTGGACCCGCCGACGCGTGCTTGGCTCGCTGAGCCGAACGGCACTGGTGCTTCCGTTCGCCGAGGTTCTCGCGATGGCGATTCCACCGTGCGCACGCGGGGAAGCGCAACAGGCTCCCGCGGCGCAGCATGAGTACGAAACGAAACCGGTCGCGCCCCCGCCGGGACCGGTGTCGCCCATCGCCGGCACGCCGCTGGGAGTGAGTTTTGTGGACGTGGCGAAGCAGAGTGGACTGAACGCCGAGACGATCTACGGCGGACTGGGGAAGAACAAGTATCTGCTGGAGACGACCGGCTGCGGCGTAGCGTTTTACGACTACGATGCCGACGGATGGATCGACATCTTTCTGGTGAATGGCTGGCGGCTGGAGGGCTTTTCCAAAGGGCAGGAGCCGACGTGTCACCTGTTCAGGAACAATCGTGACGGCACGTTCACCGATGTGACGGCGAAGGCGGGACTGCGGCGCAGCGGCTGGGGGCAAGGCTGCTGTGTGGGCGACTACGACAACGATGGGCACGATGATCTGTTCGTGAGCTACTACGGACAATGCGCGCTCTTCCACAACAACGGCGACGGCACGTTCACCGATGTCACGGCGAAGGCCGGGCTGATGCAGCCGAAGACGCGCTGGAACTCCGGCTGCGCGTTTCTGGATTACGACCGCGACGGCCACCTGGATTTGTTCGTCGCCAACTACATCGATCTCGATCTGAAGACAGCGCCGGTGCCGGAGTCGGGCCCGTGTCTCTACAAGGGCATCATGGTGGCGTGCGGACCGCCGGGACTTCAGCCCGGCAAGAACATCCTGTACCACAACAACGGCAACGGCACCTTCACGGATGTTTCAGAGAAGGCCGGGATGTGGAACACCATCGGGAACTATGGGCTGAGCGTTGCGGTTGCGGACCTGGACAACGATGGGTGGCCTGACATTTATGTTGCGAATGATTCCACGGCGGCCACGCTCTATCAGAATCAGAAGGACGGCACCTTCAAGGATGTTGCGATCGAAGCGGGCGCGGCGTTGTCCCCGGATGGAAAGCCGCAGGCCGGCATGGGCGTTTCGGTGGGCGACTACAACCGTGACGGCACACTCGACATAGCGAAGACAAATTTTGCCGGCGATACCGATTCGCTGTACGCAAACCAGGGTGACGGCAACTTCGAAGACCGCACCTACGAGGCGGGTCTGGGCGTAAATACTCGCTACCTGGGCTGGGGCATCGGCTTCTTCGACATGGACAACGATGGCTGGCTGGACCTGCTGGTATCGAACGGACATGTCTATCCGGAGGTGAACGCATCGAAAACAGAGGCGCCCTATGCCGAGCATAAGTATCTGTATCGCAACCTGCGCAATGGGCGTTTCGAGGATGTAAGCGCGCAAGGGCGGCCCGGGAATCACAGCGGCGGCGCCGGCGCGGGGATGCGCGTTTGGCGACTACGACAACGACGGCGATGTGGATGTGGTGGTGAATTGCGTCAATACGTATCCGCAACTGTTGCGATGCGATGCCACCATAAAGCGCAACTGGATCAAGATCAAGACGGTTGGCGTGAAGTCAAACCGTACGGGGATCGGAGCGCGCGTAACGGTGACGGCCAAGACCGATCCTAAGGCAGCAAAGCCGCTGGTGCAGGTGGATGAGGTGCGGAGCGGCGGAAGCTATTACTCGCAGAATGATCTGCGGCTGCACTTCGGGCTGGACAAAGCGGAGACGGTGGATACGGTTGAAATTCGCTGGCCATCCGGTCAGCGGGACGTATGGAAGAACCTTGCCGCCAACAAACTGTATGTGCTCGCCGAGGGGGGCAAGCTGGTGAAGACCGAAAGCATGAGCGGGTGGAAGAAATGAACCGCGTGCCAGCTACTTGATTACGGTATAGGGGAACGCGAAGCGTCCGATTTGAATCACGGAATGCGGCTCGCTGCCTGCGCCGTGCGGTGGCCAGATGCGGAAGCTTTCGACGCGGGTGACAGACTGGTTGCGCACGGCATCAACCTCACCGACCTGTTTGCCTGTAGGCGCCTGATAGAAGCTGACCTTGAGCGCGTCCTGTGAGCGTGTCCAGCCGAAGACATAATCGCCGGGCGAGAGATCGACGGTGCCCACCCGTAGCGGCGCCTGCACCAGAAAGTAATGCGAGTACTTGCCCTCGGCCGAGTAGCCGGCGGTGATCATGACCACGCCGGCGATGAAGTGGCCGTTGCCATCGGTGATGCCGGAGGCGGTGCGGAATTCGGTCTCGATGCGCTCGGAGATGACGGGCGCGCGTGCGGGGATCACTGACTTGAGCTCATCTGGGGTCGCCGCACGCCAGTTCTCAGCGGGTTGCGCGTGCAGCGACATGGGTGTGAGCGACAGGGTCACGGCAGCGGAAAAGGCCAGATGCAGAAAGCGGCGGCGCGCAGGAAAGCTAATCAAAGTGAACAATGCCTCGCTGCAAAGCCGTGGTTGCGGCCTGGGTACGATCGGTGACGCCGAGCTTGCTGAGCAGGCTGTTAATGTGTGTCTTCACTGTCGCTTCAGATATGAAGAGAGCTGCCGCAATCTCCTTATTGCTGTTGCCGCCGACGATGAGGCGCAGGACCTCTGTTTCGCGGTCGGTGAGCGATGGGGTGTTCATGCGCTCGGCGAGGCGCTCTGCAACAGGCGCCGGAATGCGGGATTTGCCACTGTGGACGGTACGAATCGCCGAGAGCAGCTCTTCGGTATCCATGCCCTTCAGCAGATAGCCGCGCGCGCCTGCCTGCAGGGCACGATAGATGTCCTCGTCGCCATCGAAGGTGGTAAGCACGATGATGCGGGCATTAGGGAACTCCGCGCGAATGGCGCGGGTCGTCTCGACGCCGTTCATGGCGTTCATGCGCAAGTCCATCAGGGTGACATCCGGCTGATGCTGGCGATAGAGCGCAAGGGCTTGTTTCCCATCGGAGGCTTCCGCCACGACCTGCATCTCGGGCACGGTGGCGAGCAGCGCGATGAGGCCGCGGCGGACGATGTGGTGATCGTCAACGACGAGCAGACGCACGGGGTTGGTAGCGGATTCAGCGGATGCGGTCACAGGCTGCATTCTCAAGCGTCCTCATGGTATCTCGACGCGCAGAGAAACGCGCGTACCTTTCGCAGGTTGGCTGTCAATGCGGAGAATGCCGCCGATCTCGGCCGCGCGCTCCTGCATGCCTTGCAGGCCAAAGTGGCCGCCCTGGACGAAGGTCTGAGGATCATAGACGAAACCGCGTCCGTCGTCATCCATCGAAAGTTCGACCGCACGTGTGTCATAGCCGAGAGTGACGTCGATGGCGGAAGCGCCTGCGTGACGCACCGCGTTGTTCACGGCCTCCTGCGCGACGCGGAGAAGCTGATCTTCCACTTCAACGGGGGCGGCGCGATAGGTGCCGCGAACCTGAAAGCGCAGGCGGGAACTGCCGTGATCGCCGGCCTGGGTGACGACGCGATGGATCCGCGCGGGCAAATCGTCCGCGCCGGCGGTGGCGGAGCGCAGGTTCCAGATGGAGCTGCGCGCTTCAGCGAGGCTGCTTTTTACCAGAGAGCGGGCGGCATCGAGTTGTGTGCGGGCTGCGTCGACGGAGGAGCCGAGGAGTCGCGAGACCAGCTCAAGTTGCACGCTGATGCCGACGATGTCCTGCGCGAGAGTGTCATGGATCTCACGCGCGATGCGAGTGCGCTCGCCGAGCACCGCGTTAAATCGTAGCTCCACATTGCGGACGCGCATGCGATAGATCTGATAGCCCAACAGGAGGATGGCGAGTCCGAGCAGGGTGCGGAACCACCAGGTCTGCCAGAGGCGCGGCAGAACGCGGACTTCGAGTACGGCGCCAGTCTCGTTCCAGACGCCGTCATTATTGGCGGCCAGCACATGGAAGGTGTAGCGGCCCGGGGGGATGTTGGTGTAGTAGGCGACGCGGCGCGTGCCGGCATCGATCCATTTGGGATCGAAGCCTTCCAATCGATAGCGATAGCGCACGCGCGCGGGCGCGACGAAGCTGAGGCCGGCGTAATGGAGCGCGAGGCGGGTATGGCCAGGCTGCACCCTGATCATGTCAGTCTTTTGGGGCGCGGTTATTTTGGCGGGCTGATCATCGATAGTTACGTTTTCAATGACGACCGGCGGCGGCAGGCGGTTTTCCTGCTGATGCTCAGGATTGGTTACGCTGATGCCGCGCAGCGTGGCAAACCAGAGCATGCCGTCCGGCGTGCGGACCGCAGCCGGATGGCCGGAGGAGCATTCGTTGATGCGCATGCCGTCCGCGACACCATAGGCAGCCACGTCGATGTGGGTAAGCGTGTGGCTCGCGAAAGCCTCCAACTGCCGGCGCGCGACGCGATAGATGCCGGTGGCGGCCGCCAGCCATAGATTTCCACGGCCGTCTTCGACGATGGCATGGATGACCTCCGGCAAACCGGTGGAAGCCGATGAAAAGGCGGTGATGCGGCCATCGCGAAGCAGGTTCAGGCCTCCGCCGTTGGTGCCGATCCACAATTCAGCGGGGAGCGATTCCGACTTGTTCTGATGGAGCGCGGTAATGACATCGGAGGAAAGACCGTCGCGCGTGGTGAACGTGGCGATGTGTCCATCCAGCAGATGGCTGAGGCCGCCACGGGTGCCGATCCATAAGGCGCCGGCGTGGGTCGGGTCGAGCGCGAGAGCGCCGACCAGGTCGCTTCCAAGGCCGCTACTGCGATTCCAGAGCGTGGTGCCGCTGCTGGTGCGATGGGCGAGACCGCGACGAGTCCCGATCCAAAGCGAGTTGTCCACGGGATCGTAGAGCAGGGAACGAACGAAGTCGTCGGGGAGGGTCTCGCTGTGCTGCGCCGGCGCGGCGTGATCGTTCGCCAGATGGTCGAGACCGTCCGGGGTGCCGACGGCGAGGGCGCCCTCCCGTTCTTCGGCGAGGGCGAGGATGGTGTTGCTGGCGAGGCCCTCCCGGGTGGTAAAGGTCTGCCAGACGGAGCCGGAAAAATGGGCAAGTCCGCTGCTGTCGGTCCCAGCCCAGACCCCGTTCCTGCCGGCAAGGACGGTGCGGATCACGTCGCCGGGCAGACCGTCGGCGGTGGTGAAGGTGGTGAAGCGCTGCTCGCGCAGCTCCAAGAGGCCGGCGGCATCGGTGCCGAGCCACAGGTTTTTCTCGCGGTCTTCGTAGAAGGCTTCGATTCCGGCAACTCCGCTGCGGGCATCGAGCACTTCGAATTGGCCGTTCGCGTATCGCGCTACCGAACTCTCTGTGCCAATCCAGAGGGCGCCTTGGCGGTCTTCGAAGAGATGGAGAACGCGGCTCGCGGGCAGACCATCGGCGGCGGTCTTCCAGACGAATGCAGCGGAGGGGGAGAGGATACCGAGAGCGGTCGAGGTCGCGAGATAGAGAGCGCCACTGGGGCCGGCGTAGAGGGCGCGAATTGCGATGTCTGCATTGTTGAACCTGCCGCGGGCTCGATTCGTTGCTGCTGATAGGCCGAGCGAGACGGGCGTCAGCGTGCCATCGCTGTAGTGGAAGAGCGCAGCTCCACGCGAGAGCCAGAGGGAGCCGTCGCGCGAAACGGCGAGAAGATCGGCGGAGCCGGGCAGTGTGGCTGTGATGCGGCCGTCTCGCATGTGGACAACGTTGCGTGCTGTGGCCACCCAGAGCGACCCATCGGGCGCATTGGCAGCGATGGGTGTGCCGTCGCGGCCGGTCATGGGAGTGTCCAGCCCGGACACAAGTGTGAAGCGGTCACCGGCACCGAAGGCAACGCTCTCCGGGGTGAGCACCCAGAGCTTGTCGTTGCCGGCTGGGAGCACGCCGGCGATGGGTCCTGCGGGCAGCCCGTTCGCGGCGCCGAGCATTTGCAGGGAGCCGCGGTTGCGCCGGAGGAGGCCGTCCGCGGTGGCGGCCCAGAGAGTGCCGTCGGCTGTTTCCGCGAGCGCGCCGATCAGGTTGCTCCGTATCTGGGGAGTGGAGCGCCGGTCGAAGAGCGTGAAGTCCACGCCATTGAACCGGACGAGTCCGCCATCGGTCGCCAGCCAGAGATAACCGTCTGTTGTCTGGAGGATGGCGTGAACGGCGTTCTGGGGCAGGCCATTGTCTGTCTGCCAAAGCTGCTGGCCGTATTGCCGAAGCGGCTGGGAGGGATCGAGAGCCAGAGTCGGACGGCCGCGCGGCAGCCAGCAAAATCAGGACCACAAGCGCAGCGAGCGTGCGGCCGCGGCGTCGACACATCATCGATGTGACCTACCCGGACGTGACCAACCCAGAGCTAACGAAGGCATGGACTTTGGCACTGGATGACTTTGGCACAGGATACAGCCCGGAAGCACGCGGATCAGTGCGCAACGGGCGCTGGAATCGGCTCGACGCGGCCGAGCAGGAAGATATAGCCGGCAACTCCGGCGAGCAGGTAGAGAACGGGCACGCTGAAGGCGATCGCGAAGGAGTGCGTGTGGCCGTAGAGATAGCCCGTGATGACGGGCGCTGCAATGGCGGAGATCTGACTTGAGAGATTCATGACACCGGCGACGCGGCCAACCGCGCCGGGCGGTGCGATGAGCGCGGGGAGGGACCAACTGACCGGCGCGGAAGCTGCGAGGCCGCCGATGGAGATGCTAATCCAGAAGAGCACCGATCCGTGCGTGCTGGAATGGACGGCGCCCAGCAGCCCCATGCCGAGCAGCATTCCCGCGATCAGGATGGCCTGGCGGACGACGGTAGAGGAAAAGCCGCGACGCATAAGGGCGTCGACCAGCCAGCCGCCGGCGATGAGGTCTGTGGCGGTGGCGATGAGCCAGGGCACGCCGGTGTAGAGGAAGGAATGGAGCAGATTGATGTGGAGAGTGACGGCGAGATAGGTGGGCAGCCAGGTGAGCAGTAGGTAGAAGACGTAGTTGTAGGCGCCATATCCGATGAAGATGCCGTATACCTTGCGCTGGCGCAGCAGGTAAGTGAATGGCACTGAAGGATGGTGTGCCGTGGCTGTGTCGCCGAATTCCTGGCCGGGTGGCGGATCGCGATAGATGAGGTAAAAGGCTGCAGAAAACAGCAGGCTGGTAAATGCGGTGGCGGCGAAGGCCCATCGCCAGCCAGCATGCAGCAGCAGAATGCCGATGAGCGGAACACCGATAGCGGTAGAGAACTTTGCCGCCGCGTCAAAGATGGCGGTGGGCAGGCCGCGTTCTTCGGGCGGAAACCAAAGGCCGATGGCCTTTGCGTTTGCGGGAAAGATGGGCGATTCGCCGATGCCGAGCAGCATGCGCGAAGCGAAAAGAGTTCCGTAGGTCGGCGATACGGCGGCGGCAAGCGTGGCTATGCCCCAGAGAAGCGAACTGATGCGGCCCACGAGGGCGACGCCGACTGCATCCAGCAGCGCGCCGACAGGCAACTGGCAGATAGCGTAGGTCCAGTTGTACGCGCCTGCCAGATAGCCGAAGGCGACCTCGTCCATGTGAAATGTGTCGCGCAATGCGTCATGCGCAACCGATAGGTTGACGCGATCGAAAAAGTTGATGAGCACGCCAACGCCGAGGAGGAAAGCGATGCTCCATCGCGCGCGGTTGCTTACAGACGCAGAGAGGAGTTGCCCGGATTTGTCAGTGACATCAGACATAGCCATGAAACGAGAGTGCGGTTATGCTGAAGGTATGGCCCGATCAGGTGCGTGTGCAAGGCAATGCTACGCAATTTGCCCGCGCCGCATGCTGAGCGCAGCGGTGGTGGCCGCTGCGAGTGCACAACGCGCGCTGGCCCTGGGCGCAAACACGAATACAAGCATCTTTTCGCCGGCGTCGACGCCATCGCATGCGATCTACAGCCTGTCACTCTTTGTGCTCGCGATTACGGGCGGCATTTTCGTTGTAGTCGGCGGCCTGATCCTCTATGCAGCCGTTCGCTTTCGGCAGCGGCGGGACGACGACGGCAGCGAGCCGCCGCAGATCTTCGGAAGTAACCAGATCGAGCTATCGTGGACCATCATTCCTGTCCTCATTGTGGTTGTGCTTTTTCTCGCCACGGCGCGCATGATTTTCGCGATCCAGGATGCGCCGCGGCCGACCGCCGCGCTGGAAGTGACCGTGATCGGCCATCAGTACTGGTGGGAATTTCGTTATCCCGAGCTCCACATTACGACAGCGAATGAGCTGCACATCCCGGTGAGTCCGGCTGAGGCCCCTCGTCCGACGTATATGAAACTGACTTCCGCCGATGTGATGCACAGCTTCTGGGTGCCGCGACTGGCCGGCAAGGTGGACGTGATTCCGAACCGCATCAACGATCTGTGGATGGACCCGCACACGCCGGGTTTGTACGTGGGGCAATGCGCGCAGTTCTGTGGCGTGGAACACGCGAAGATGCTGCTGCGCGTGTATGTCGACACGCCGGAACAATTTGCTGCTTGGGTAAAGGGCCAACAGCAGCCGGGCGTGCAGGACCCGGCGGTTGCCGCGGGGCGTCATGAGTTTGAATCGCAGGCCTGCATGAATTGCCATACCGTGGGGGGTACGGCGGCGCACGGACAATTCGGGCCCGACCTGACACATCTGGCGAGCCGCAAAACACTTGCGGCCGGCGCCACAGACAACACAACCCAGGAGCTTGAGAAATGGATCGATGATCCGGACCTGATTAAACCAGGGTCGCTGATGCCGTCGATGCACTTAACACCAGACCAGGTGCGTGAGATCACCGCATATTTGAACACGTTGCAGTAGCGCCAGTTTTGAAGGAGAGCAGGACGCAGATGGCAGAAGGGAGCATACCGGTACCTGGCGGCCTGGGCGGCGCACGCGTTCCAGAAACCGCGCATCCCGAAGCCATTGACGGCACATGGCTGGAGACGCTGCATAGCTGGGTGGTCACGGTAGACCACAAGAAGCTGGGCATCCTGTACGTGTTGTACGCGCTGCTTTTCCTGGTGGTGGGCGGGATCGAAGCGATGATCATCCGCATCCAGCTCTTCTTCCCGGACAATCACTTCGTCAGCCCGGAGACGTTCAACCGAGTGTTCACGATGCATGGCACCACCATGATCTTTTTTGTGGCCATGCCAATCGTCTTCGGTTTCGGAAACTACCTTATGCCGCTGATGCTGGGCGTGCGGGACATGGCGTTCCCGCGCCTGAACGCGTTCAGCTTCTGGATGTCGGCATTCGGCGGACTGCTGCTGTACTACAGCTTTATCGGCGGAGTGGGGCTGCCGGGCGCGGGGAGTGCGCCGGATGTTGGCTGGTGGGCCTATTCGCCGTTGACGGCGCGCGCGTTCTCGCCCGGGCATTCGACAGACTACTGGGCCTTATCGCTGATCGTCTCCGGATTCGGATCGATCGGCGCGGCGATCAACTTCATCGCGACGGCATTCTGCATGCGTTGCAAAGGCATGACGCTGTTCCGCATGCCGCTGCTGGTATGGCTCTACGTGGTGACGTCGGGGCTGGTACTGGTTGCCGTCAGCCCGCTGACCGCAGCGCAGGTCATGCTCACCATCGATCGCTATCTGGGCGGCCATTTCTTCGACACACAAGCGGGCGGTTCCGCTGTGGTGTGGGCGCACTTCTTCTGGATCTTCGGGCATCCGGAAGTTTATGTACTGGTGCTGCCGGCGTTTGCCGTCATGAACGAAGTGATCCCGGTTTTTTCGCGCAAGGCGATCTTCGGGTATCCGGCGATGGTGGCGGCATCGGTGGGCATTGGTTTCGTAAGCCTGGGCGTATGGGCACACCATATGTTCACTATCGGCATGACCTCGATTTCGAATGCCTTCTTCGTGCTTTCGACCATGCTGGTGGGCATTCCGACGGGTATCAAGATTTTTAACTGGATTGCGACCATGTGGGGCGGCAAGATACGTTATCGCACTCCTATGCTCTTTGCCGTCGGGTTCCTGGTGCAGTTCCTGATCGCGGGCCTGACCGGAATCATTCTGTCCGTCGCGCCGTTCAACTGGCAGTTGCACAATTCGTACTTTGTGATTGCGCACTTTCACTATGTGATCGTTGGCGGAATCCTGTTTGCGATCTTTTCCGGGATTTATTACTGGTTCCCCAAGGCGACCGGGCGGATGCTGGATGAGCGGCTCGGCAAGTGGCACTTCTGGCTGTTTCTTATTGGATTCCACGTCTGCTTCGATGTCATGCACATTCCCGGCATTCTGGGCATGCCGCGCTCGATTTACACCTACGAGGCAGATCGCGGATGGACGCTACTGAACCAGATTGTCAGCGTTGGGGCGCTTATACAGGCAATTGCGATCGCGATCTTTGTTTACAACCTGGTGCACTCAGCCCTGAAGGGGCGAGAGGCCGGGTCCGATCCATGGGATGCGTGGACGCTGGAGTGGGCGACTACCTCTCCACCGCCGCCCTACAACTTCGCGACCGAGCCCGTAGTGACCAGTCGCCGGCCGCTCTGGGATCTGAAACATCCGGACGATCCGGACGAACCGCAGGAACAAGGATGATAGAGCTGATCGGAATGTCACTGGCATGAGTACGATTCCCATGACGCACGCACACGGCCACGCTGTCGACCCCGACTGGCAGTTGCCGTCGCGCGGCCGTGTCGGCATGTTCTCGCTGATCATTGCGGAGTCGGCCATCTTTGTGATCTTCGTCGTGGCCTATGTGTACTACATAGGGAAAAGCACCTACGGTCCGCAGCCGCGGCAGGTGCTCGAGCTTCCGATTTTTAACACCATCTTTCTTCTTTCGAGCAGTGCCACCATCATGATGGCGGAGCGCGCCCTGGTGAAGCGCGCCATGGCCGCCTTCAGCGCGTGGTGGGCACTCACGATTGCGCTGGGGACGATCTTCCTGGTGGGCACCGGGATCGAATGGGACAAGCTCATCACGAAGGATGGGCTGACGATCAGCACGAATCTTTTCGGGACTACCTTCTACTCGCTGGTGGGACTGCATGCCTCACACGTGATTGTCGGGCTAATCATGCTGACAGCGGTGCTGATCTTTGCGCTGATGGGCGCGCTGAAACCAGAGCACACGGAAAAGGTGGAAGTGCTGGCGCTTTACTGGCACTTCGTAGACGCAGTGTGGATTGTGGTCTTCACCGTCGTGTACGTGATTGGACGATAAGGAATGAGTACGGACGCACAACACGAGCAGGCAGCGCAGGGCGGCCGCCATTATCACGCCGAGAATGCGATCCACATGCCGGCGCCCACGCAGTGGCCATTGATCATGGCAGTGGGGCTGACGCTGATCTTCGCCGGCCTAGTGACGAATTTTATGATCTCTCTGCTCGGCGTGGTGATGGGGATCGCCGGGGCGGTGGGCTGGTTTCGGCAGGTGTTGCCGCAGGAAGAGCACGAATTGCTTCCAGTGGCAGATGAAGACATCGAGATTGAGCGCGAGGGGCGGCGCGTGGTGCGCTTTGAGCATGTGCACCCGGTCTCCGGCCGCAGCATGACGCCGATCACGACGTATCCCATCTCTTCGGGCATCAAGGGCGGCTTTGCCGGGGGCACTGTGATGATCGTGCTTGCGGAGATCTACGGTGTGGTGCGCTTTCACAGCATCTGGTATGTGGTGAACCTGCTGGGCGGCGCGGGCGTTGCGGGCTGGAATACGCCGACGGAGCACGATCTGGCCACCTTCCATCTCGCGGCATTCCTGATCGCGATCGTGATCCATACCGCATCGTCATTTCTAGTGGGATTGCTCTATGGGGCGCTGCTGCCGATTCTGCCGCGGCATCCGATTGTGCTCGGCGGACTGATCGCGCCGGCGTTGTGGACTGGACTGTTGCACTCCATACTCGGGCTGCTCAATCCGTTCTTTGACGACCACATCAACTGGTACTGGTTCGCATTGAGCCAGGTGGGATATGGAGTGGTGGCCGGCTGGGTGGTGGCGCGCGAAGGACGCCTGAAGAGCCTGCAGGGCGTGCCGCTGTCGGTGCGCATGGGCGTGGAGCGGCCGGAGCCACCGCGGCAGGACGGCGAGGACAAGCGATGAGAGCAGGCGTGCTCGCGCTCTCATGCGCATTATTGGCAAGCGGCTGCAGCAAGCTGCCGGGAAAACCGGCGCCAGGGCCGGAGGTGCCACGGCCCGAGAGTGTTCTGTCGTCGAAGGTGCTGTATGCGCAGAACTGTGCAGGCTGCCACGGCGCGGATGGCCTGCAGGGCCCCTCTACGCCGCTGGCTTCACCGGTTTATCAGGCGCTTGTTGATGATGCGCGGATCCGCCAGGTGGTCTCGCAGGGGTTGCCGGGTTCGATGATGCCGCCATTCTCACAACGATTCGGCGGCGAGCTCACGGATGCGCAGATCGATTCGCTCGTGCACGGCATGCGCGCGAACTGGCACAAAGAGAATGCACTGGCAGGCGCGACGCCGCCACCCTACGCGGATGACGGAAAGGGAAATGCCAAAGCGGGGGAAAGGTGTATGCGGACAACTGCGCCAACTGTCACGGACCCGCAGGAGGCAAGGTGGGCGAGGCGGGCTCGATCCTCGATCCGGCCTTTCTGGCTCTGGTCGCACCGCAGACATTGCGGACTACAGTCATTGTAGGTCGTCCAGACCTGGGGATGCCGGACTGGCGCGACCAGAAGGATGATCCGATGACGCCGCAGGAGGTCAGCGACGTGGTGGCATTTCTGGTGGCGCAAAAGCCTACGCCGACGCCGGAGAGATCACAAGGGCCGGAAGGTGTTCACGCTGAAAAGCAAGGTGTGGCACACCAGCCCAAGATGAGTGGAGGAGTGCGATGAATCCGGAGCCTGGTTTACCGGAGCCCGACCGGAAATCCGTTGTGGAGCGCGCCAAGGATGTCGCCAGCGACAAAGAAGAGGGCGTGTCACGGCGCACCTTCCTCTTCAAGGTAAGCATCGCGATCAATGCGCTGGTAGCGGCTGCCATCGCCACTCCGGTTGTCGGATATTTGCTGGGGCCGATACGGCGGAAGGGGCGTTATAACTCCTGGATTGCGCTGGGCAAGGTCGAGCGATTTCCGTGAAAACGAAACCGCGTTGGCTACATATCGCAACCCGTTCACGAACCCCTGGGATGGCGACACAGGGAAAGTAGCCTGCTATGTGCGGCGCGAGGGCGCGCAGCAAATTCACCATCTTTGCGGTGAACTGCGCGCATCTCGGCTGCCCGGTGCGGTGGTTTCCGCAGTCGGAGCTGTTTATGTGCCCGTGCCATGGGGGTGTGTATTACTCGAACGGCGAACGCGCTGCCGGGCCGCCGGAGCGCGGGCTCTGGACCTATGACTATCGCGTGAACGGCGACACGCTGATGATCGACGCCGGGCAGATGCCGACGCTCGCCAACGAAGCCAAACTGGTTAAAGGAATTCTGCCATGCCCTGGTACAAGCAAGCCTACGATTGGGTAGAGCGCCGTGTGCAGCTCGAGGGCTTCGTCAAGGAGTCCATGGAGCACCCGGTGCCGAGCAAGACGGCGAGCTGGTGGTACGTTTTCGGCAGCGCCAGCTTTGTCCTGCTGCTGCTGCAGATCGTCACCGGCATCCTGCTGGCGCTGGTGTATGTGCCCTCGGCCGGGTCCGCATGGCAGAGCCTTCAGGTGCTGAACCATCAATTACCGCTGGGCTGGTTCCTGCGCGGTATGCACGGCTGGGGATCGAATTTCATGGTCGCCATCGTGCTGATTCACATGTGCCAGGTTTTCATGTTTGGCGCATATAAATTCCCTCGCGAACTTACCTGGATACTCGGCGTCTTTCTTCTGCTGTTTACTCTGGGGATGGCCTTTACCGGCCAAGTGCTTCGCTTCGATCAGGATGCCTATTGGGGTCTCGGGATCGGCGCATCCATTATGAGCCGCGTCCCGTGGATCGGCAGTGAGCTGGTCCAGTTCATGCTGGGCGGTCCCATCATTGCCGGCGCTACGCTTACTCGCTTCTTCACCCTGCACGTTTTCGTACTCCCGGCGCTGATGCTGGCATTTGCCTCGCTCCACACCTGGCTGGTGCTGAAGCTTGGCATCAATGAGTGGCCGACGCCCGGTCGTCTGGTAAAACGCGAGACCTATATCCAGGAGTACAACGAGCTCTCGCACAAGGATGGCGTTCCCTTCGTGCCCGGCGCGGTGTGGAAGGACGCGATGTTCGCCGCGGGCATCGTTCTGGCGGTTGCGATCTGCGCGCTGATTCTTGGCCCGATCGGGCCGACCGGCGTGCCCGATCCGACGATCGTGCAGACGGTCCCCAAACCGGATTTTTTCTTTCTCTGGATCTATTCGGCACTCGCTTTCCTGCCGCCGGCGATTGAGACGCCGCTCATGTTTATCGCGCCGGCGATCGCAGTGATTGCCATGCTGGCGCTGCCGTTCATTGCCGGCGTCGGCGAGAAGAGCTGGCATCGCCGTCCGGTGGCGGTAATCGTATTGGTCGTCATGGCTGTCGGTTTCGCGACCCTCACTCACCTCGGCACATACGTTCCATGGAGCCCGCAGATGGATGGATGGAGCGCCGATCCGGTTCCCGTCCACTTCGTGCAGGGAACAACTCCGTTGGAGCGGCAGGGCGCGATCGTTTTCCAGGAAAAGCAGTGCCGCAACTGTCATCAGGTAGGCGGGCTCGGAGGACGGCGTGGGCCGTCGCTGGATGATGTCGCGACCCGCCTTACGGAAGACCAGTTGGTGCGTCAGGTGATACAGGGCGGCGGGAATATGCCGGCCTATGGCAAAACTCTGTCACCCCCACAGGTAACAGCGTTGGTTTCGTTTCTGGAGACGCTGCATCCTGCGAATCAGCCGGTGGCCATCGATGCGTCGCGGCACGTTGCGGAAACGAACAATCCGGCGCCCAAAGAACCGGTGGAGGCAGTCCGTCCTTAGGGCCGTTTTCGCGATATGGTGTTCCCGGCGCATTGGGCGAGGAGCAGTTGTTCTTAAGGGAAAGCTGCGTTAGGTATCGCCTCAAAGCCGGCGCAATTTCTTTGAAAACGGTCTAGGCGGCATTGTCGTTTGGAGTTTGCAGTGAATCCTAATCTGTCAGACGCGATTGCGGCCTCATGGAGCTTTCCTCTATGGGCCACGCTCTCGTTGTTGCTGACAGCGATCGTGTACTGGCGCGGATGGCGTGTTGCGCGTCTCACTCGCCCTGTGGAACTACCGGGCTGGCGCGCCGTTTCTTTCTTCGCCGGGCTTGTCGCAATCTGGCTTGCGATTGCTTCTCCGCTCGATGTGTTGGGCAACTGGCTGCTGCTGGCGCATATGGCGCAGCATCTGGTGCTGATGTCTGTCGCGCCGCCGCTGCTGCTGCTGGGTGCGCCCACGGTTCCGCTGCTGCGCGGTTGGCCGCGTAGCTGGGTACGCGATGGGCTCGGGCCACTCTTTCCATCGCGCACAATTCAGGCGATCGGTCGCTTTCTCACGCATCCAGCGACCGGCTGGATTGCGATGAACGTCGCGTATATCGGTTGGCACGTGCCGCTGGCGTATGAGCTTGCTCTGCGCTCTCCGGCATGGCACGAGATTGAGCATGCATGTTTCCTGTTTACCTCGCTGCTTTTCTGGTGGACCGTCTTGCAGCCTTGGCCCAGCCGCACGCGATGGTCACGCTGGGCGGCGGTGCCTTATCTCGTCACGGCGGACCTGGTGAATACCGCCCTTTCGGCATTCCTCGCCTTCTCTGGCCGCGTGCTGTATCCGACGTATGAGGCTGCGCCGCGCATTTTCGGATTGACCGCGATGCAGGACCAGGCGGCGGCGGGCGCATTCATGTGGGTGGTCGGATCGGCGATCTACCTGGTGCCGGCCATCGGCATCACGATGGCGCTGCTGTCGCGGCGCACTCCGCGGCATGGCCTCGTGACCATCGGAGGCACGCCGGCCGCGGGAAGCATTCGGCACGCATGGATTCGATCTGCTGCGAGTGCCGGTGATCGGCGGATTCCTGCGCACACGCTACGGAAGGCAATCATTGCAGGCGATCAGTTTGATCGCGATGGTGATTGTGATTGCTGATGGCTTTATTGGGCATCCGATGGCTGCCATGAACCTGGCCAGCGTGGCGCCGTGGAATATTCTGCGGGCTTTGGGCGTGCTGGCGCTGTTGTTCGTGGGGAATCTCTTCTGCATGGCCTGCCCGTTCACGTTACCGCGTGAGCTGGCGCGCCGCATGGGCTGGGCGCGTCTGAAGTGGCCGCACTGGCTGCGCGTGAAATGGGTTGGCATCGCATTGATGCTGGCATTTTTCTTCGGCTATGAGCGCTTTGCGTGGTGGAACAGTCCGGCGCGAACCGCGTGGCTACTGATTGCCTACACAGGTACCGCATTCGTGGTGGACAGTTTGTTTCGCGGCGCCAGCTTCTGCAAATATGTCTGCCCCATCGGGCAGTTCAATTTTGTTGGTTCGCTGTTCTCGCCTACGACGCTGAAGATACGCAGCGCATCGACGTGCAGTACATGCGCGACCCGCGATTGCATTCGCGGCAATGAACGGCAGCGGGGCTGCGAGCTGGAACTATATCTGCCAGAGAAGCGCAGCAATGCGGACTGCACGCTGTGCATGGACTGCGTAAAGGCGTGCCCGCACGACAACATCGGAATCGTGCCGCGCAGCATGACCCAGGATGTGCTGGCCGAGACGCCGACTTCGTCACTAGGACGTTTATCGCGCAGGACGGACGTAGCTATCGCAGCGCTTGTGATGGTGATGGCCGGCTTTGCGAACGCGGCCGTAATGGTAGCGCCGGGAGCTGAATTTCTCGCAGCGGCTGGACGGCGCGTTCCGTGGCTGGCAACAAACCTGGGGAGCTTTGCCGGTGTAGTCGCCGGCACGCTTCTAGCCATTGGCATGGTGTGGCTTATCTCCCAGATAGTTCGGGGCGGCCAGTCGCGGCGGGAGGCATTCTGCCGCAGTGCGCTGGCGCTGGCGCCACTGGGCCTTGGCATGTGGGCGGCACATCTGCTCTTTCATCTGCTGATGGGCGTGCCGTCGTGGCTGCCGCTGATGCAGCAGGCGGGGCAGGATTTCGGCCTGCAGTGGCTCGGTGCGCCATATTGGAATGCAGGTGCAGGGGTGCTGCAGGGGAACGGTCTGCTGCAGTTACAACTTCTCTTTCTGGATGGCGGCCTGCTGCTGTCGCTTTACGTGGCATGGCGGATGGCTGCACACATGAATAGAGTGAAGCGCCTGCTCGCCGCAATGCCGCTTGCGCTGCTTACCATTGCTTTCTATGGCTTCGGCTTCTGGGTTCTGCTGCAACCGATGCAGATGCGCGGCATGATGATGGGTGGCATGTGAAGCGCTTGATCGTTGCTCTCATGCTCGCTAGCGCAGCGGCTGCCGCGCATGCTGATGGCGGCAGGCTGCAGATGCGGCAGACGGCGGGGCCATTTGTCGTCTCGCTGTTCACGACGCCGGAATCGCTGGGCGTGGGACAGGTCGATCTGAGCGTGATGGTTGAAGAGCAGGGGGGCAGCAAGGTTCTGCTGGATGCGGATGTTGTGATCACGCTGACTCCGGAAGATGGAAGCGAACCAATTGTTGCGCATCTCTCGCATGCGCATGCGACAAACCGCCTGCTCCAGGATGCGGTCGTCGAATTGCCGCATGCCGGCCGATGGCACGCTGTTGTTCAGATAAACGAGGGGGGACGCCACGCCAGCACGGCAACCGACCTGACGGTGGGCGACCACTCTGCGCTGCGCGGCACGGTATGGGTGTTTGCACTGCTGCCAGTGTGTGCAATCGGGTTGTTTGCGTGGGTGCAGGTTGCGAAGACAACGGCCCGGCGTCGCAGATTGCTTTCACAGACCTAGCTCGGGCCGCGTGACCGCAGCGCTTTCTATCGTTATAGTGAAGAGTTTGCCTGACGCGCGACTATGACGAACCCTTCCGCTCCTCTTCTGCTTGACGGTGATCCTTTAACTCTGGAACAACTCGATGCCGTTGCTGCTGCGCGACTGCATGTGGAGATCGCTCCTGCTGCTCAGAAGCGAATGCTCGCTTCGCGTGCGGTTGTCGATCGGGCTGCCGCGGGAGATGCCGCGGCGTATGGCATCAACACCGGCTTCGGCAAACTGGCCGAGGTACGCGTTCCACCCGATCAGGTAGCCGCGCTGCAGCAGAACCTGGTGCGCAGCCATTGTTGCGGTGTGGGTGAGCCGCTGAGCGAGGCTGAAGTCCGCGGCATGCTGCTGCTGCGCGCCAATGTGCTGGCCAAGGGCTGTAGTGGCGTGCGCACGCAAGTGGCTGATCTGCTGGTGGCGATGCTCGAGCATCGGATTCATCCAGTGGTGCCGTCGCGCGGTTCTGTTGGCGCCAGCGGTGACCTTGCTCCGCTCGCGCATCTGGCGCTGGCATTGATCGGCGAAGGCGAAGTGTTCGTGGAAGGCAAGCGTGCGCCGGCAACGACAGCGCTTTCCGCGGTGGGACTGGCTCCGCTCAGGTTGCAGGCGAAGGAGGGCCTGGCGCTGTTGAACGGTACGCAGGCGATGGCCTCTGTGGGCGGCCTGAGTTTATTTCGCGCACAGCGCGTGGTGCGGCTTTTCGATCTCGCAGGAGCGATGTCGCTCGAAGGACTGCGCGGCACGCCGGCGGCCTTCGATGCGCGCATCCACGAGGCGCGGCCGCATCCCGGGCAGATCGCGGCCGCCGCACATCTGCGCGGGTTGATGGAGCAAAGCGAGATCCGCGAATCGCACCGGCTGAACGATCCGCGCGTGCAGGATGCGTATTGCCTGCGCTGCATGCCGCAGGTGCATGGCGCGGTGCGCGGCGTGCTGGACCATGCAACGGCGGTGATTGAAAAGGAAACCGGCTCCGCAACGGATAATCCGCTGATATTCGCGACGGGCGACGATACCGGGGATATTCTCTCCGGCGGCAACTTCCATGGCGCGCCGCTGGCGTTTGCGCTGGATTATGCGGCGATCGGGTTGGCCGATCTGCTCAGCATCAGCGAGCGGCGCATCGACCGGCTTATCAATCCCGACATTAACGAGGGCCTGCCGCCGTTTCTGTCGGACCACCCGGGGATTTCGTCGGGCTTCATGATTGCCCACGTCACCGCTGCTGCGCTGCTGAACGAGGCAAAGGTTTTGGCGCATCCGGCGAGCGTCGATTCCGTGCCAACGTCGGGCGGCAAGGAGGATCACGTCTCGATGGGGATGACCGCTGCGCTGAAGCTGCGGCAGGTTGTCGAGAATGCCGAGATGGTGCTGGGGATTGAATTGATGACAGCGGCGCAGGCACTGGAATTTCGTTTGCCATTGCGCGCTGCGCTGCGGGTGGAGGCGGCACGGGCGCGGGTGCGTGAGTTTGTTGCGCCGCTGCGCGAAGACCGGGTGCTGGCGGGTGACATTACGAAGCTGGCGGCGGCGATTCGTACCGGGGCTTTCGACAACTGGCTGGGGTGACCCCCTCCCCCTACCGCTGCGGGAGACTGGTTTGTAAGCTGCTTGCTTTCATCAGGTTAGGAGCTCTCCCGCGTGCTAAATTCGTCTTTCTGAAGGGTTTATCGCTAAATTCGTCCTGCAAAAGGAGTTACAAGGAGTTAGAGAAACACGAAAGCCACGGAACGTTGCTCCGTGGCTTCGTCGTCTCGTCAGCTCTAATTCAAGGTTAGCAAATTGGGCGGGATGATTTGGCAGGTTTGTGTACGAATTATGAAGATTGAATCCGGTTTTGGGACTGCCTGCACGGTGCAAGCTTGCGGTCCGATGGAGTTGTTTGGGTGGCACTCGAAATGACTTCCAGCCAATTTCTCGTTCGGTTTATGAGAAGGACTTCTTCAGTGGCTCCCAGTAGTGTGCCTTCCACCCCCACTCCAGATGAAGGAAGTCACCTTCCGGAAAACCTGTGTGATCGAGAATGACGATGGTTTGGGAGCCGTGAGGTCTCAGCTCGAATCTGACGATTGAATAGACGCCAGGTTCCCAGGAGGCAGGACGCCATGCCTGGACGATCCGCTGATTAGGGATCAGCTCTATGCTGCGACCCTCGATGAGCTTGCCGAAAGTAGTGAAGGCGCCGCCCGCGCGGGGGTCGATCTCGGCGGGCGCGCCGGTGAGCGCAGCGAACTGCTTTGAGCTGAGAAGCAATTCGTAGATGCGCTGCGGAGAGGTCTTGAGAACGATTTCGTCATGCAGCGATGTGCGCATCGAAGTGGCGGAAGACCCAGGTTTTTCCGGGGCGGGCTGCTGCGGGGTTTCTGCCAGAAGAGTGG
Organism: uncultured Acidobacteriaceae bacterium; assembly: GCA_963758545.1. GTDB lineage: Bacteria > Acidobacteriota > Terriglobia > Terriglobales > Acidobacteriaceae > KBS-83. Next base: position 154,675 of record CAVWVY010000009.1, read on the forward strand.
AGCTTGCGAGGATTCCTCCGATAGCAATGGCAGCGCCGTTGACGAGTTGCCGCCGGGTCAGGCTGCGCTGGGACGAAGCACCATATTGGGGTGCCGAATTCGTTTTCACTCGCATGTTTCCTCCGAAGAGTTTTCTGGTTAAGCCCAAAGCATCGGAACACGCGGAGAAATTATGTTCAAGATCATCTTTTCGCTCGTCACAGCAATAGCCATAGGTGAATACTGCACCGGAAGTAAGGAGAACTATGCCTTATCCGGTTGGTCATCGCGCGGAAGTGAAGAAAAAGATTGTTGAGAGCGCGCGCAGGCTCTTCAACCGTCACGGTTTCGACAGTATTTCGGTCGATCAGATCATGGCGGGAGCGGGATTGACGCGCGGGGGATTCTATAGCTATTTCGAGAGCAAGAGCGATCTTTATGTCGAGGTGCTGGGATGCTTCTTCACCGATCCGGAATGGAAGAACTACTGGGAAGGCGTGGACGTTGATCTAGGCTCAGCGGACGCAGGGCCGCAGGTGGTCCGCGCATATCTCTCTCGCCAGCATTTCGAGGACGTGGAGAATTCGTGCCCCATGGTGGCGTTGCCGACCGATGTTTCGCGCAGCGGAGAGAGTGCGAAGCGTGCTTTCGAAACTGTGTTTCAGGCAATGGTCAGCGTGCTGGAGCGCAGCTCGAAAGAGAACGGACGGTCTCGCCGGATCACCGCCCAGGCTATGGCAGCGTTGTGCGTCGGCGGCATGGTAGTGGCCCGCGCAATGGACAATCGCGAAGTTGCGGATGAGCTTCGGGACGCGTGTATGACGGTCACGCTTGAGCTTGGGGGCTGGGACGAGGGTAGCAAGTCCGGGGCTGAGAAGGGGCGAGGCCAGAAGTAACGACACAGCAAGACTGATCGACCCAGTGGGAAATTCGGGAATGGACGATGTATCACAACCTGACCGTCTAGCGTGGATTGAGCTTCCGAGTGCAAGATTCGCGCCGTTCGTGGCGGGTGGTTCGGCTTACCCGGATAACGAAGTAAGCCTTTAGGCGTGTGGAGTTACATGCCTTTGTGCTTGTTTTTATGGAACCCGCGTCGATTTCCGGGCGTATCTCTCCTTGACAGCTTAGGAGAGGCGCCCTACACTCCTAATTAATTTAGGAGTATACATGGGCGAGCAGGCGCAGATTCTTCCCGGGACTTTGGATCTCCTGATCCTGAAAGCAGTGTCGCTGGGACCGCTGCATGGCTATGGTGTGTTGCTGCGCATCGGTCAGATCACCGGCAGCGCTCTGCTGATCGAGCAGGGAGCGTTGTATCCCGCGCTCTTTCGCCTGGTACGGCAGGGCTTGCTAACGGCGACCTGGGGTACGTCGGAGAACAATCGCCGTGCGAAGTTTTACGAAGTAACGACCGCCGGCCGGAAACGGCTGCGCGAAGAAACAGATGGATGGAACCGGCTGGTTGCGGCGATTGCCACTGCGCTGGCTGCCCGCCCGGAGGAGATATGAGCTTCGTCGATAGGTTGAGATCATTCTTGCATCGTTCGCCGAAGAATGCCGAGATGGAAGAAGAGCTTCGCTCGCACATGCAACATCGCGCGGATGACCTGAAGCGCTCCGGTCTGCCGCAGGCGGAGGCAGAGCGGCGGGCACGGGTGGAGTTTGGCGGCTATGAGCATTATCGCCAGGAATCGTACGAGGCTGCGGGCAGCCATTTCTTCGAGCGGTTGCTGCAGGATGTGCGTTACGGATCGCGCTTGCTGGCGAAGTCGCCGGGCTTCACGGTGGTTGCGGTGCTTACGCTGGCGCTGGCAATTGGCGCGAATGCGGTGGTGTTCAGCATGCTGAACGGGCTGGTGCTGCGGCCTTTGAATGTGCCGCAGGCTAAGAGCATCGCCATGATTGAGCAGGGGGATGGCACGCCGATGCATTCCTATCCGGATTATCTCGATCTGCGTGAGCGCAACCGCGGCTTCGACAATCTGATCGCGTACCAGATCACGCGCGCAGGGCTGGAAAAGGGAGGCAATGCTATTCCGGCGTGGCTCTACGAGGCGAGCGGAAATTATTTCGATGCGCTGAGCATTCACCCGTATCTCGGGCGTTTTTTTCACGCGTCGGATGAGCATGGCGCGAACAGCGCTCCGTACATTGTGTTGAGTTACGCGTACTGGTCGAGCCACTTTGGCGGAGATCGCCATGCGGTGTGGCGCACGGTGCAATTGAACAAGCATCCGTACACGATTCTGGGCGTAGCGCCGCCGGAGTTCCGCGGGACGGAGTTGTTTTTCTCGCCGGATTTCTGGGTGCCGTTGATTGACCAGGAGCAGGTGGATGGCTGGAGTAATTTGAAATCGCGGAGCACTCGCAGTATGGAAGTACTGGGACACCTGAAGGCGGGTGTGACGCCGGGGAAGGCGACCGCGGATCTGAATTCTGTCGCGGGGTATCTGAAGAAGGCGTATCCAAAGGATGACGATCGGATGAGTTTCAAGCTGTCGCGGCCTGGGCTGGTGGGCGACGTGCTTGGCGGCCCGGTGCGGGCGTTTCTTGCCGGGCTGATGGCGCTGGCGGGACTGATCCTGCTGGCGGCGTGTGCAAACCTGGGCAGCTTGTTTGCTGCGCGCGCAGCCGACCGGTCGAGAGAAATTGCATTGCGGCTGGCGCTGGGATCAAGCCGCAAACGGATTCTGCGGCAACTGCTAACGGAAGCGTTGCTGGTTTCCTTGATGGGAGGCGCTGCGGGATTGATGGGCAGTGTGTTGCTGCTGCGGTGGCTGAGCGTGTGGCGGCCGGTGTCGACTTTTCCCGTTCGTGTACCGGTGAGCCCGGATTGGCACGTGTATGCAGTCGCGGTGCTGCTGGCGGTGGCGAGCGGACTGCTGTTTGGTGTGGTTCCGATACGGCAGGTGCTGCGCGCGAATCCCTATGAGGTGGTGAAGGCGGGCTCGACTGGCGTGGCTGGGCGGCGGTTCACGGTGCGTGACTTGTTGCTGGTGGTGCAGATCGCGATCTGCGCGGTGCTGGTGACGTCGTCGCTGGTCGCAGTGCGGGGACTGGTGCGCTCGCTGCACAGCAATTTTGGATTTATGCCGCAGGGCGCGATGCTGGTGGACACCGATCTGGATATGGCAGGGTACAGCGGTGACCGGGTGTCGATTATGCAGCGGCGCGCGATCGAGGCGGTCGGGGCAATTCCGGGCGTGACGGCCGTAGGATTGGTGGACCGGCCGCCGCTGGGGCTGGGATTCAGCACGTCGGCTGTCTTCAAGGACACTGTGACAGATACGAAGGCGTCGAATGCGGCGGCGGAGGCATATCAATTCCACATCTCGCCGGGCTACATCCATGCCGCGGGTACAACGCTGCTGACAGGAAGAATGTTGACCTGGCATGACGACAAAAATGCGCCGCACGTCGCGGTGGTAAATGCAGAATTTGCGCGCAAGGTCTTTGGTTCTGTGAAGAATGCTGTGGGCGGGTACTACAAGCTAGGGGACGGGGCGCGCATCCAGGTGGTGGGAATTGTGGAGGATGGGAGGTACGGGACGCTGACGGAAGAGCAGCAGCCGGCGATGTTCTTTCCGATTCTGCAGATGCCGACGAGTTCGACCACGCTGGTGGTGCGATCGGACCGTGACCTGCAGCAACTGGTGACTTCTCTGCAGGATACGCTGCACAAGCTGGATGCGGGGTTGCCGTTCACGATTACGACGTGGACAAAGGAGCTGGACAGCGCGATGTTTGCTTCGCGAATGGCGACGATTTCACTGGGCGTGCTTGGCGTTCTCGGCGCGATGCTGGCGGTGACCGGCATCTTCGGGATGGCGGCGTATTCGGTGAGCAGGCGGCTGCGCGAGCTGGGCATTCGCATCGCGCTGGGGGCGCAGCGCAGGGAGGTGCTGGACGCGGCACTGGGGCGAGCATTGCGGCTGCTGGCGTTTGGCTCCGTCGCGGGGCTGGTACTGGGGCTGGCGGCGACGAAGGTGCTGGCGCTCATCGTGTATGAGGCTTCGCCGCGCGATCCGCTGATACTGTGCGGCGTGGTACTGATCATGCTGCTGCTGGGGCTGGTAGCCGCGTGGATTCCGGCGCGGAACGCGCTCAAGGCTAGTCCGCTGATGTTGCTGCGCGAGGAGTGATAGAGAAAGCTCTACGGCGCTCCGAAGGATGGAGGCTCGTCGGCTTTCTCTGAGCCCCAGCTCTTGTTAGGCGTTGTGCCGAGTACGAATTCAAGCGTACCGCCTTTGAGTGCAAAGCTTTCGGGGAGCCAGGTCTCTGTGGCCGGCCTCCCGTTCACCTTTAACGACTGGACGTAGGGAGCATTTGTTGCGGCGGCGGGGGCGATGACGTGCACGTCTCCATTGGTACGGTGCACGGTGACCTGGGTAAAGATGGGGCTGCCGAGGACGAGCTCGGCGCGGCCAGGGATTTCCGGATAGAAGCCCATCATGGCGAAGACCGCCCATGAGGACATCTCGCCGAGATCGTCGTTGCCGGGGATGCCGTTGGGCGCGTTCTTCCAGATGGTGTTGAGCACCTGGCGGACGAGCTGCTGTGTCTTCCAGGGCTGGCCGGCGAAGTCGTAGAGCCAAGGCGTTTCGATGGATGGCTCGTTATCGAGCTCGGCGTGGAGCGGGCCGGATTTCGTAACCGCGGGAGCTCCTTTTTCGTTGTAGAAGAAACGATCGAGACGGGCGACTGCTTTGTCGCGGCCGCCCATCTGCTCGAAGAGACCAGCGACGTTGAAGGGGACCATCCAGACATATTGCGCGGCGCTGCCTTCGACGAAGCCGTCTTCGTGTCGATGGAGTGAAGTCGCGCGGCGCCTTGTCGTTGTCGTCCTGCACTTTGGGCCAGGTACCGTCGGCATTGCGATTCATGAAATAGCCGCCGTCGGGTGCGGCGTTTGGATTCCAAATGTTCTTCCAGTACTGCGCGCGGTCGAGGAAGCGGTGCTGGACGGAGGTCTCACCGAGGTGGGCGGCAAGAGCGGAGACGGAGAACTCGGCGGTGACATCCTCGAGCGTGTCGGCAGCCGGCCCCCATGCGGGCGCGCCGGCGGGGATGTAGTGGAGCTTGAGCCACTGATCGAGGCCAGGGCGCTGGCCAACGCACTCGACCGGGCAGCCGTCGTGGCTGAGGTCCTCCTTCGTGGGAACGTCGGCGGCACGCACCAGAGATTGCAAGGCGGCGCGCGCGTCGAAGGCGCGGCCACCGAAGGCATAGATGTCTGCGATGGCCGGAGCCGCCGGGTCACCATTCATGACGTGGGTTGCGCCGCTGACGTGCGTCCAGCGGTCCCAGCGGCCATGGTCCTGCTGCGACTGGTTGAAGAGGCTCTGCGCGATGTCGCTGCCGCGTTTGGGATCGAGCCACGTCAGCAATTGAAACTGTGACCGGTACACATCCCAGCCGGAGAAGTTGGCGTACTGGACGGTTTGGCCAGAGGCTGCGTGGTGGACCTTATGGTCCATGCCGGTGTATTCGCCGTTGGCGTCGCTGTAAGTAGTGGGCGTCATGCTGGCGTGGTAAAGAGCCGTGGTGAAGACGCGTCGCTGCTCGGCTGTGCCGCCTTCGATTTCGATTCGCGAGAGCTGTTTGTTCCAAGCGGCGCGGGCGCGGGCGGCGACCTCCTCGTATGTGGTGCCGGCTTTGGACTCGGCTTCGAGGTTGGCGCGGGCGTTAGCCTCGCTGACGTAGGAGATGCCGACGCGCACGCGGACGGTGCCACCCTGGCCGAAGCCGACCCAGACGCCGGAGCCGTGGCCTGCCTCCGGAAAGCCTTTGGGGCCGAAGCCGGTGCCTCCTTCCGAAGTAGTCGCATCGGGCATGACCATCTCGTCCTTCCATGCGCCGGTCTCTGTGATGGGCCGGTCGAACTTCGCGACGAAGTAGAGCGTGTAGTACGGGCGGCGGTCCTCCGTGCCGATGTAGCCGCAGAAGTTGCCGCTCGTCACCGAGCCGGTGACGATTCCGGCGGCGCGATCAATCTGGGTGTGTGCAGCAGTTGAGCCGACTTCGGAGTCGGAGGTGCGGACGAGGATCCGCGCAGACTTGCCGTCCGGAAAGGTGAAGGTGGCCACGCCCATACGAGTGGCGGCGGCAAGCGCAACCTGGACTCCATTGCCCAGTCTGACCTGATAGGAGCCGGGCTCGGCCTTCTCATTGGCGTGGCTGAAGTCGGCTGCATAGGTGTGGCGAAAGTCTTTCGACGGCGAGATAGTGACGGCCTCGGTGATGGGCATCAGCGGCACGTCGCCCGAGGCACCAGCGCAGCCCCAGCCTTCGACGTTGGTCAGGCTGAAGCCGCGAATCTGCTTGGCGCGGTATTCATAGCCGCCGGGCGCGGCGATGGGTCTCTTTATATTGACCGGCGTGGCTTCCGGGCTGAACTGCACCATGCCGAAGGGCATGGTGGCGCCGGGGAAGACGTTGCCGCCGTTAGTGGTGCCGACGAGGGGGTTGACCAGCGATGCCGGATCGGAACTGGCGCCAGAGGCCGTTGTGGGACACGCGGTGGCGATGGCGAGAGCGGCGGTCAGCAGGAAGCGGCAGGAAATTCGGGGGACGGCGGCCATGTTCTGTAGAGTACGGCATGCGTGAGCGGCGAGATTCCGCTGGGGGATTCCGGACCTGGGAATTGAACGTGCTCCCCAATTGGCGGTTCAGAGTACGGAAGTTATGAAGATGAAGAGGCGTGGTCCATGGATTGCGTGAGTCGTCTAAGTGGTGCAGGTCATCGAGAAGAATCGTCTTATGCGCAACATCCATATGGAGATAGCAGTGTGGTTGACCCCGTTCTCCAGGCGGTAACGGGGATAACACATTCGTGGGGCACGGCCGAGCAAAGGAAGCACTGGGATTACGGAGGTAATTTGTCGAAAGTGGAACTCGGCCCCAATCTGGCACCGAGGTGGACGTATGAAGACTCTGACCGCTTTGGTGATGCTTGTCGGGCTCTCGGCTTCTGCGCAGACCCCCAGCCTGCAAGGCGCGAGCGTTGATTTTGACACCCTGATGAGCATGCATTCCCTGGGTGAAAAGGTTGTGATGCAGGCCTTCAATGGCGGTGCATGCCAGGTGACTCCGCTCTCCGATTTGCCGGTGGCTGTGCGCAGCGTCTTTGGGCGCGAGGTTTCCTCCATTTTTGTGGGTCAGTCACCGCTAGCGGCGCATTTCATCGCGAGCGATATCGACAAGACCTATTTCTCGAACGGCACGGTTGTGGTTTCGCTGTGCTCGCATCTGAAGCCGGGCGAAGAGCTGGATGCGATGCGCAAAACGGCAGAAAAGCATGGCGTGCCCAATGCTGCGCACCTCTCCTGGGTTTGGGAGACGCTTTCGTTCGACCAGAGCACGCATCAGGAGACGGTGCTGTCGCGCTTCTACCTGGATGAGCACGGGATGCTGATGAAGGCGCTGGGCGAGTTATTCCCAGGGCTGCCGGCGTTGATGACTATCCCGGCGAACAGTCCTGCCTTCCATCAGGACGTTGCAAACTTCCTCGAAAGCCATCATCCGCCGGTGCAGTCGGCGCAAATGGCGCAATCCACCGAGACTGCTACGCGATAAACCCTTTGTCACCCCGAGCCCTCGGGCCGCCAGTTGAGTTTTCAGGTCAGCCTCTCCGTATCCGCCGGATAGGCGACTGATGAACTCCTGGCGGTCGGGGGCTCGTTTTTTCCTACAGGTCGCTCCCGCCGTCGCGTGGCCGTCTTAGCGTAAGCGCCGCAGACTCTCGACGGAAGGAACGAAATAATAGGAGCCGGTCAGCGGCTGGGTATAGCGTGTGAGCGCATCACGCGTGCCGTTGACGAGGCCCGCCATGCTATCGAGCATTCTGGAAAGCCGCTTCTGGTCCGCGCTGAATCCGACGAACACGGTGCCATGGTTGTCGAACGTTTCCGTAGGGCATGTTGCGACGAAAGATATTTCCAAACTCGTCCTGATCCGTGCGGGCGACATGAGAGTCCGCCGGCTTGTTCTCGAGCTCGATGCTGTCGAGCTTGGTGCGTCCCATGATGAGCTCCTGCTGTTTGACCGGCAGAGCTTCCCACTCGGCTGTCTTGTGTTTCCACTTTTGCAGCAACAGGACAGAGCCGGCGGCACCGGGAACGCCCTCAGGCAGGAGTGCGTCGCCAGGAGCGTCAAGCAGGGTCGGATTCTCCGTGCCATCGACGAAGCCGGTGAGATCGCGATCGTGACGGTAAGACCAGCTGGAGGTTTCTTCCCCCACGGAGGCCTTGCCTGCGAGGTCATGGATGACCGAGCGCGCCATATCGAAGAGAACGTCATAAGCACTGCCGGAGAGCCACACCAGCGCATCATGCTGCGTGGCCGGCATCACGAATCCTTGTATGCCCTGGATTTGCTTGTTAAAGCCTTCCACTCCGGCCGGGGCGTTCTCTGGAGCAATATCGCGCCACAGTTCAGGCCGAAAGCCGATGACGAAGTTCACTCCTCCCGTAGTGGTCCGTGGTTCACGGATCGCGGAGATTGTAGAGGCAAACTCCTTGCTTTTTTTCGCGTCCAGAATGTCGAACTCCAGGTAGGCGTGGGAAGAAGTTCCAAGAGCGAAGATTCCAGCCTGCGGCGTGTGCATGCGGGCATTATATTGGGCACGAGCTTAGCCAATGTCGCTGCGCGCCATCGCGGATGTGAGTTTTCGTCGATGGGATTTTTCAACAAATTGAGATCAGGCGGGTGTCGCAGTTCGACTGGGTTTCAAATGTAGCGGAGGCTTAAGACTCGGAATTGAGTTCGCGAAGGCGGCCAAAGACGCCGAGGACCGCACGATCGTAGTTGGCGCCATAAAGGGGAAGGCGTTTTTGCAGCTCGGCCCCACACGCGCGAAGAGATGATCGCGAACCAGCGACGTCCGCGGTGCTGAGTTCGTCGATATCCCGCAGCATGATGACGGTGCGGTAGGGCGTCGGAAGATCGAGGACGGCTTCTTCGAGGAGCCTGCCCATCCCGGTGACATTTTCCGGGTTAACGTGAACGGTGACGTCTAGGTTGAGACGCTGAAGGTGAAGTTGTTTACGCTGGTGTTGCGACTGGCCGCCCGCCAGCTTAGTGGGAGCGGGTGAAGACTGAGCTGTGTTCTGGTGCAAGGTTTTCGATCAGAACCTGATTTTTATCTGGCGAGAACTTTGCACCCCGGCGGCCGAGACCGGTGCTTTCACTGGCGAAGTAGTAGGTGAACGTATCGCCATCCCAGTGGGTGAGCTCGTAGTAGGCGCCGCGGGGCGGAAGACGCAGGACGAGGCGATTGTCCGCGACTGAGACTTCGAGGGTTCCGAAGTATTCGTTCGAGTATTTGCCGACATACGCACTGAGCGGACGGGCGGCTTTGGGAGTGGCAGGCGCCGGGAGGGTGGCGTAGTCGGGCGAAGCGTTCTGCGTCTGGGCGATCATCTGGTCCATAACATGCGCGATGAGCTGGAGATAGTCGCGCTGCTGCTTGCCGTAGTGGAGATAGTCGAGAAAGGTGAGGCAGATCGACTCGGGCAGGCCGACCGGTGTGCTGTTGGTCAGGGCAAGAATGCCGATGTGCTCCTCGGGAACGATGTAGACGGCGGTCGCGGTGCCGAGAAAGAAAGCACCGCTGTGGGCGAACTGGTCGTGGCCCAGAGCGTCTTTCCAACGTCCCAGCCGAGGCCGTAGTACTGGTCGCCGGGACACACGTTGGGCTTCGCAGGATCTTCAGCTACGCGGCAGACCTGGGGCTTGTGAGTTTCGGCAAGCGCGTTGGCATCGATGAGCTGTTTGCCGTTCCACTTGCCTTGATCGAGTTGCAGGCGAACCCATTTGGCGAGATCGCGGGCACTGGAACTCACCCCGCCGGCGGGCGCTTCTGCATCAGCCTCGCGCACGAATCGATTGACCGGTTGGCCATTGAGCATGATGTGGAGCGCGGCCTTGTTGCTGCGGTTTTCGTAGTCGGAGAAACGCGAGCTGGTCGATGTCATGCCGAGCGGCGCATAGAGCTGCTCTTCCGCGATCGTCTCCCAGGGCTTGCCGATTTTCGTGGCGGCGGCGATGGCTCCGGTGGTGTAGCCAAAGTTGCTGTAAGCGTATGTCTTGCGAAATACGCCCGGCAGCGGAAGATATCGCATGCGGTAGAGAATGTTGGGACGGGAGTAGCCGAGGTCTTCGAGCAGGTCGCCGGATTCGGTGGCGAGGCCGCTGCGGTGCGAAAGGAAGTCGCGGATGGTGACCTCGCGTGTCGTCTCCGGGCTGGATAACCGGAAGCCGGGCTCGAGGTCAGCGATGCGGTCATCCCAACTGATCTTTCCCTCGCCGACAAGCGAGGCGAGGATGGTGGACGCGATCGGCTTTGAGACGGACGCGAGTTCAAAGACGGTATCGGGATCGATCTTTGCTGGCTCGCCGACCTTGCGGACGCCATAGCCGCGGAGGAAGACGACCTGGTCGTTGTAGATGACGGCGACCGCTGCTCCGGGGACTTTGGTCTCGTCCATGGCGGAGCGGATGTAGGGATCGAGCTGCGCCAGAGCGGCGTTGACGCGATCGGGAGTGATGTCGGTCTTCTGCTGCGCGGAGCAGAAGATGGGCAGGCAACAGACGAGAAGCACAGCGACACGACTGCGCATATGTACCTCGGACCCTTACTTGTTTAGGGGAATGCCATTAAAACACGCGCGCAGGCGGGTCGTCGAATCAATTTATTTATGCAGGTTCTCAGGGCCGCGGGCGAAGGGCGGCGAGGAAATCTTTTGTACTGCGGGTGTTAAGGACGTCCTCTGGTGTGAGCCAGGCGCGGCGCAACTGGCGGATGCCGTACTGCATTTTTTCGAGTGCGGAGACGTGATGTGAATCGGTATTGACGACCACGCGACAGCCATTCTCTTTTGCGATGCGGAGGTCGCGGTCACAGAGATCGAGCCGGTTCGGATCGGCGTTGTGCTCGACCGCGACGCCCAGCTCTGCGGCGCGTTTGAGGATGGCCGGCAGATCGAGATCATAAGGCTCGCGGCGGAGCAGTTGGCGACCCGTGGGATGGCCGATGATGCGGACATACGGGTTCTCGACGGCGCGAAGGATGCGCGCGGTCATCTCCTCGCGCGGCTGACTGAACAGCGAGTGCACGCTGGCGATGACGATGTCCATCTGCGCGAGGACTTCGTCGGAGAGGTCGAGCGCACCGTCGCCGAGGATGTCAACCTCAATGCCGGCGAAGACGCGGATCTTTCCGGCCATGTCGGCATCGACCTCGCGAATGTTGCGGGTGTGCTCGAGCGCGCGCGCGTCGTCGAGGCCGAAGGTCATCGCGAGATTCTTCGAGTGGTCGGTGATGGCGATGTATTCGTAGCCGCGTGCGAGGCCGGCTTCTGCCATCTCGCGGATGGTGCTTTTGCCGTCGGTGGCGACGGTGTGCATGTGGACGTCGCCGCGGATGTCGCGCTCTTCGATCAGGCGTGGCAGTGTGTGCTGTGCGGCGGCTTCGATCTCGCCGCAGTTCTCGCGCAGCTCGGGCGGGATCCAATCGAGATCGAGTGCGCGATAGATGTCTTCTTCGGTTGCGGCGGCGACCTGCGTGCCATCATCGATGCGCGCGAGCGCGTACTCGCTGAGCGTGTAGCCGCGCTTGAGCGCGCGCTGGCGCAGCGTCACGTTGTGCATCTTGGAGCCGGTGAAGTACTGCAGGGCGGCGCCGAACGAGGAGCGCGGCAGCAGGCGGACGTCTATTTGTAAGCCGCTGCGCAATCTGAAACTGACCTTGTTCTGGCCTTTCGCGAGGAGCTCCGCGATGGGCGGATACGCAGCGGTGTACTCGACGGCGGCGGAGACGACATCCTCTTCGCAGGCGGGGCCGGTAACCAGCATGTCGAGGTCGCCAACGGTGTCGCGACCGCGGCGGAGCGAGCCAGCGGGAGTGATGCTTTCGACGCCGGGAAAATCTTTCAAATACAGCGTGAGTCGTTCGGCGGCGGTCTCTGCGTCATCGAGATGGAAGCGGCCGGTGTTCTTGCGATACTCGTCGATGCCTTTGCGCAGCTTCTGGATGAGCTTGTCACCGACGCGCGGCAGGTCGGCGAGGCGGCCTTCATCGATGGCGACGGCGAGCTCGTCGACGGTAGCTACGCCGGTGGCTTCAAAGATCAGCGAGACGGTCTTAGGTCCCATGCCGGGCAGCTTCAGCAGCTCCAGCATGGAGGGCTTGTACTTTATGAGGAGTTCGTCGCGGAGCGGCAGGGAGCCATGCTGCTCGATGGACTGGATGTTCGCCACCATGCCCTTGCCGATGCCGGGAATTTCGAGCAGGCGCTTGGGGTCGTTGGCGATGGTCGAGAGGGGAATCGTGCTCTGCTCGACGGCTTCGGCGGCGCGACGATAGGAACGGATGCGGAATGGATCGCCTGCGCCGATCTCCAGCAGGTCGGCGGTTTCGGCAAGCAGTTGTGCGATGGCGCGGTTTTCCATTGCGTGCGACGTGCCCTGAAAGCAATGTATCGCAAGCGAGCGATTCCCTGCGTCTGACACGCGCAAGAGAAAACACCCGGCAGACACACATCCGCCGGGAATCTTCACGTGATCTTTAGTGATGGTCTGGCGTCAGGCTGCGGATTGGGTGCGCAACACCTGGTCCGCCTGCGGCCCCTTCTGCCCCTGAATGATGTCGAACTCGACTTCGTCTCCCTCTTTGAGACTCTTATAGCCATCGAGCTGAATCGAGCTGTAGTGCACGAAGACATCCGGCCCATCGTCCCTGCCGATGAATCCGTAACCCTTCGCATTATTGAACCACTTGACCTTGCCTTTGTACTGGGACACGTGTCGATTACCTCACTTCAGAGCAGATTCGAACGAGCACAGTCGGAAACCCTGTGCCTCGCCCACGGAAGGGTAGGAACCCAGCCTGCCTAGCTGTAGTGACGCAGTGGGGGTAGGTTTGGTTTGCAAAAAAAGTGAGCGTCGGGCGTAAGGAATTAGTGAAAAAAAGTTTCGTCTAGCCGCGGTCGCGGGCTGCGGTGCGCTCCGTACGCTTGCGCTCCTTGCGGAGACGATCGTAGAGCAGCGTGGCCGCGATGGTCTTGCCGTCGTGGATGCGGCCGGCGTCGATCTGGCGCAGGAGCTCGCTCAGCGGGACGGCGAAGAGTTCAATCTGTTCGTCATCTTCGGGCTCGGCTTCGCCTGGCGTGAGGCCTTCGGCCAGATAGATTTGCATCCACTCGCCGAGAAAGCCGGGGCTGGCGTAATAGCGCACCAGCTTCGACCATTGTTTTGCTTTGTAGCCGGTCTCTTCGAGGAGCTCGCGCTTCGCGCCGGTCAGCGGATCTTCACCGGGATCGAGACTGCCGGCGGGAACCTCGTAGAGATACTGTGCAGCAGCATGACGATACTGGCGCTCTAGCAGGATGAGTGGATCGCGTTTGTTTTTGGAATCATCGACGGCGAGGACAACGACCGAACCGGGATGACGCACAACATCACGGCGGTGCGGCTGGCCGCCGGGTTCGCGCACTTCCTCGGTGACGACGCGGAAGACCGGACCCTCGAAGCTGACATTGGAAGAGAGGACTTCGACTCCCTTGGGGTAGGTACGGTCGGGTTGTTGTTGCTTCCTGGCTGCGCTCTTCTTCTTAGTGGCCATCCTGTCTCTCATCACTACGGTACCATCCTGTTCGAAGGGTGCGGATCACGGATGGAGAGCATGCGGCGCGGCGTTGCGGTGATCGGTTTGGGCAACTGGGGATCGTCGCTTGCCGCGGCGCTCGAGGCTGCCGGCTTACTGACAGAACGGGTGCATGTGCGGCGTCACACTGCACGCGTCGCCCCCGATGCGCGGGTGCTTTGGCTCTCCGTGCCGGATGCTGCGATTCAAAACACGGCGGAATGGATCGTTGCACAACGCCCTGACTTACGCGGGCAGGTGGTGGTGCATTCGAGCGGAGCACTGGACCGCAGCGTGCTTGCGGCTGCTGAGCACGCGGGCGCGCAGACCGGTTCTGCGCATCCCATGATGAGCTTCCCGACGCGGCGCATCGTTCCGCTGAAGGGAATCCGCTTTGCTGTGGAAGCCGCGGAGGTCACGGTGCGGAAGGAGTTGTTTGGGCTGTTAAAGAGTCTCGGTGGCAGACCGTTCGCGATCGATAGCCAAGGCAAGGCGATGTACCACGCGGGCGCAATGTTCGGTTCGCCGCTGCTGGTCGCGACGCTGGCCGCCGGCGTGCGTGTGCTGGAGCTTGCGGGCGTCACGGAAAGAGATGCACTGGCCCTGCTGGGACCAATGGCTATGGCGACGGTAGCAAATGTACAGAAACAGGGACTGGCGCGGAGCTTCAGCGGGCCTCTTGCGCGCGGCGACGCGGCAACGATCAAACTGCATCGAAAGGGGCTGGCCGGGCATCCGTTAGAGGCCCAGGTGTACGACTCGCTGGCGAGGGTTGCAGCTAAGGATTTGCCTTCTGCGGATCGAGCGGGGATAGAAGCGTCGTTGGGCGACGTTTCGGCTGCGCACGGCGATGTTTCGGTAGAGAATCGGAGAAGGCATCCGAAGAGGCTTTGAGGAGACGCAGTGGAACCGGAGTGTTATCCCAGCTCGATTGTGCCGCACAGCAGCCGGCTTTTTCTGGACTACACAGAGAGCGCGGGGCCGCTGTCTCCGTTTTATTCCACGGCAGCGGTGAGCAGGAACTGGTTCCGCGAAGGAAGCCAGTTGAGCGCGGAGCATCGTGCGCGGCTTGCGGAGTCGCTTGATGAGCAGAACGCGCAGTTTGGCGGTGGTGCTGTGGCCGCCGCAAACATCCGGCGGCTTCGGGATGGCGCGTCGACCGTTGTCACGGGACAGCAGGTGGGACTGTTCGGCGGCCCCCTCTACACACTGCTAAAGGCGGCGACTGCGATTGCGCGGGCGCGCGAGGCGACCGAAGCGGGGTTCGATACGGTGCCGGTCTTCTGGCTGGCGACCGAGGATCACGACTTCGCCGAGATCGCGCAGGTGAATCTTCCGTCGAAGGACGGTCTGAAACCGGTGGGCATCGAGCCTGCGCCGGAGTTTGCTGTTCCGGTGGGCGCCATTGCTCTGGGAGCGCGCATCTATGGCGCGCTGGCTGAAGTGGAAGAGATTCTGGGGACGAGCGACGCTACGGTGGTGCTGCGGGAGAGCTATCGTCCTGAAGCGACGTTGGCGGAGGCCTTCGGAAACCTCATCGCGCGATTGTTTGCGCCGTGGGGGCTGGTGGTCATCGATCCAGCGGCGCGGGGATTTCACAGGCTTGGGGCAAAGGTCTTCGAGGATGCGATCCGCAAGGCGGATGCGCTCCACGCAGCGCTGATCAGCCGGGACGCGGAACTGATCGCCCGCGGATACCACGCGCAGGTCAAGGTAACAGACCAGTCGAGTTTGCTCTTCCTGCTGGACGAGAAGACGGGAGCGCGACTGCCGCTGCGGCGCGTGCGGGCGAACGGCGAGGCGCAATGGAAGGCCGGCGGCCGGCACTACTCCTCCGACGAGCTGCTGAAAATACTTCAAGCGACACCTGAGCGATGTAGCCCAAATGCCTTACTTCGCCCGGTGTTTCAAGATGCAGTGCTTCCGACCTCCGCATACATCGCCGGGCCGGCGGAGATTGCGTACTTCGCGCAATCGGAGGTGCTCTACCGCGAGATCCTGGGCCGGGCGACGGCGGTGCTTCCGCGGCTTTCGGCGACCTTGGTTGAGCCGAAGATCGCGACCGTGATGGAGCGCCACGAGTTACGCCTGCCGGACGTCCTGACCACACCGGATGCGCTGGCGCAAAGGCTGGGGGCACGGGCCATGCCTATCGAGGGCAAGCGGAAGCTGGCGGCGGCGGGGAATTCACTCGACGGAGAACTCGCGGCGGTGACGGAGTGGATGGCGCAGATGGACGCGGGACTGGGGCGGTCTGCCTCCACCGCGGCCTCAAAGATGCGTTACCAGATGAACCGGCTACGGCGGATGGCCGCCCGTTACCAGATGGAGAAGGAAACCAGCCTGGCGCGACATGCGCAGGCGGTCACACAGGCGCTCTATCCCGGCGGTCATCTACAGGAGCGTCAGGTGGCGGGCATCTACTTCCTTGCGACGCAAGGGAACGGGCTGCTGGAGATGTTGATCCATACGGCCGAAAATGCCTGCCCGGGGCATAAGCTGCTTCCCCTGTAGGTGGAAATCCGGAAACCCGCATCTCTGCGGGATGTGGGGCACCCAGGTCCCCCTTCCCGCTACAATGGTGAGCCATGGCGAAACAGGTGAGCGCATTCGAGGTGGCCTGCCCGGACTGCGGGGCGATCCTGACGGTGGATCCGGAGACGCGCTCGATCATCGGGCACAAATCGGCTCCACGCAAACGGACCTTTGAGGACTTTGAGGCTGCAGGGCGCGCGATGCGTGAGCAGGAAGAGCGCAAGGAGAGCATCTTCCGGCAATCCATGGAGAGCGAGCGAAACAAGAAGGACATCATGGAGCGGCGATTCGCTGAGGCGGTGAAGCGCGCCAAGGATGATCCGACGACCGGCAAGCCGCTGCGGGATTTCGATCTGGATTGATGCTTTCATCGCGCCGGGTGGCCGCCACGGCCCGCGCTGCATCCCATCACTTGCCGGGCGCGGAATCGCGCGACCGGCAGCGAAACCAACGAGCGAGGAAGGACTGAAGATCCATGGGAAAAGACTTGAACAAAATGGCAGCACGACTTAGGGACTCTCTGGACGACAACCTGCCGGGAGGAGCCAGCGCGTGGACGCGTGGACTGGCGGCGGGATCCCTGCTGACCGGCGCGGTGCTGATGGCCACCGGACGGCGCAAGAGCGGGCTGGCGGTGACGGTTGCTGGGGCGCTGATCGGGATGCTGGAAGAGTCGGATGAGGTACGCGAGCTGTGGGACAACCTCCCCGATTACATACAGACTGCGCAGCAAGCGCTGGGACGCTTCGAGAACTTCGTTCAGGACTTGTCTGAACAGGGCGATCGCATCCGTCGCGTGATTCGCGAGCAAGCCCGCGCTTAGCCGACTCACCGTCGAAGGCAACTGCGGCTGCGGCGCTTGCTGCTGAGTTCGCTTCCTTCCGTGGGGACCGGCTGTCCTGGCGATTGCGCCTGCGGCGCATTTTGCTGGGTTGGCTTTCTCTGGTTGCTCACGTTGCGTGACGTGGGCGGCTCAGGATGAAACAGCAGATTCCCTCACCGCGCAGGTGGCGCAGCGCGCCACGGCTCCGGTCGGAATGACAATTGTGCTGATCAGTTCGTGCGTTCCACTAGATACCGGGCGACTGCTTTGAGCGGATCGGCCCGCTCTCCGAAGATCGCCAGCTCGGCGAAGGCTTCGTCGATGAGCTTTCGTGCATCGGCAATGGAAGAAGGAATGCCGCGGACGGCCGGCCAGGTCGCTTTGCTGCTGGCCTCGTCCTTGCCTGCGGTCTTGCCCAGCGATGCGGTATCGCCCGTCATGTCGAGCACGTCATCCATGATCTGAAAGGCGAGACCCAACTTGCTGCCGAAGGTCGTGAGCGCGGCGACCTGATGCTCAGTAGCGCCGGCGAAGATGCTGCCGCTCACGATGCTGACGCGGATGAGCGCGCCGGTCTTCGCGCGGTGGATGGCCAGTACCGACGCCTCGGTGGGCTGGGAGTGCTCGCCTTCGAGATCGAGCACCTGGCCACCGATCATGCCTTCGACAGTGCCGATGGCTTCCGCGATGAGCTGCACGATGCGGATGGCAGCCTGGGGCGGGCAGCGCAGGCCGCCGAGCACGGAGTAGGCGAGGGTCTGCAGTGCATCGCCGGCAAGGATGGCGATGGCTTCTCCGTAGACCACGTGGCAGGTGGGCTTGCCGCGGCGGAGATCATCATTGTCGAGCGCTGGCAGATCGTCGTGAATGAGCGAGTAGGTGTGGATCATCTCGATGGCCGAACCCAGCTCTTCCACACCCGCGGGATAGGCATCGCTGTTGGCCACCATGCGCGCCGCTTCCATGCACAGGATGGGCCGCAGGCGCTTGCCGCCGGCAAAGACGCTGTGCCGCATCGCGCGATGGATGGAGACAGGTACCTGGTCGGAAGAGGGAAGCAGGCGCTGCAACGCCTGGTCTGTACGTGCGGCACCGCTCTCCAGCAGTGCACGGATATCGGTCTGCATTGGGGTCATCATACCTGAGCTTTCCAAGGTGTTTTGCTTCGCGGCACCGCTTACCTTTGAGCGGGAAGAAGCGGGAATCGATCAAGTATGCTTGCCTTTGCTCCGGGACGAGACCCGCCGGAGAAAGGACAGTATTGCTTGCGCATCCTGCTGCATGGGATCAACTACTCACCAGAGCTAACGGGTATCGGGAAGTACTCGGGAGAGATGGCGGAGTGGCTGGCGGCCCGCGGCCACGGCGTGCGGGTCGTGACGGCGCCGCCCTATTATCCCGCATGGCGCGTGCGCACGGACTATCAGGCCTGGAGCTATAGGACAGAGCCGGGTGCCGCGCCGGAAGATGTGCGCGTCTACCGTTGCCCGGTCTATGTGCCGCGACGGCCCTCCGGGCGGACGCGCCTGCTGCATCTCGGCTCCTTCATGCTGAGCAGCCTGCCCATCATGCTGTCGCAGGCGCAGTGGCGGCCGGATGTGGTGTTGACGATCGAGCCGACGCTGATGTCGTCGGTGGCTGGGTTGATGACTGCGCGCATGGCCGAAGCAGTGGCGTGGCTGCACATTCAGGACTTTGAAGTGGATGCGGCGTTCGGGCTGGGGCTGCTGGAGAGCGGAGGCGTTGCGCGCAGCGTTGCCGAAATGCTCGAGCGGCGCACCATGCACCAGTTCGACGCCATCTCCACTGTGTCCGAAAAGATGATGCAGCGGCTGCCTGAGAAAGGCATTCCGATCGAGAAGACGGTGTTGTTTCCGAACTGGGTGGACACGGGTGCGATTGCTCCGCTTGCGGGGCCGAGCCGCCTGCGCCATCAGCTTGGCCTGGGGCCGGAGCGGGTGGTGCTGATGTACGCGGGCAACATGGGCATGAAGCAGGGGCTGGAGCTGCTGCCGCTGCTGGCGCAGGAGTTCGCGCCGGATCCGCGCATCCATTTTGTCTTCTGCGGCGATGGAGCGTATCACGCGCAGCTTGCCGGTATGCTGCGCGGCGCCGCGAATGTAACCATGCTGCCGCTGCAGCCCTACGACCGGCTGAACGATCTGTTGAATGCCGCGGACATTCATCTGCTGCCGCAGAGGCCCGATGCGGCGGACCTGGTGATGCCATCGAAGCTGACGGGGATGCTGGCCAGCGGCCGGCCGGTGATTGCAACGGCCGCATCAGGGACGCAGGTGGCCCTGGCCCTGGGCTCGTGCGGCATCGCGGTGCCTCCGCTGGACAGGCCTGCGTTGTTTGCCGCGGTGCGCACTTTGGCCGATGCACCCGAGATGCGCCACGCACTGGGCGTAGCAGCCCGCGCACATGCGGTGGAGCATCTGGGAAAGGAGAGGGTGCTCGAACGCTTTGAAGCCGAGCTGATGGCGGCGATTGCGAGACGCCGTTCCCCCGAGCTCACAATAGAGAGGGCCGGTGTTCGCGCATGGTACCGTATGCCTGACGCATGAAAAAGGCACTCATTACTGGCATTACCGGGCAGGATGGCTCCTACCTGGCGGAACTTCTGCTGGCCAAGGGATACCAGGTCCACGGCATCAAGCGGCGGACGTCGCTCTTCAACACAGCGCGCATCGATCACCTCTACCAGGACCCGCATGCGGAGCACCAGAAACTGCTGCTGCACTATGGCGACCTGACCGACACCTCCAGCCTGATCCGCGTGATCCAGCAGGTGCAGCCGGATGAGCTGTATAACCTGGCGGCGCAGAGCCACGTGAAGGTGTCGTTTGAAGAGCCGGAGTACACGGCGAACAGCGATGCTATCGGCACGCTGCGGCTGCTGGAGGCGATCCGCACCCTGGGCCTCGCAAAGCAAGACGCGCTTCTATCAGGCCTCAACGTCGGAGATGTTCGGCCTGGTGCGGGAGACGCCGCAGCGCGAGACGACGCCGTTTTATCCGCGCTCGCCGTATGGCGTGGCAAAGCTCTATGCGTACTGGATCACGGTGAACTATCGCGAGTCGTATGGGATTCACGCCTCCAACGGCATCCTGTTCAACCACGAATCGCCGCGCCGCGGCGAGACGTTTGTCACGCGCAAGATCACGCGCGCGCTGGCACGCATCAAGGTTGGGCTGCAGGACAAGCTGTACCTGGGCAATCTGGATGCGAAGCGCGACTGGGGACACGCGCGCGACTATGTGGAGATGCATGTGGCTGATGCTGCAGCAGGAGACAGCCGCAGGATTACGTGATTGCCACCGGGCACCAGTACAGCGTGCGCGACTTCGTAGAGCGCGCGGCGGAGCCCCTGGGCATGCAGCTGCACTGGAAAGGCGAAGGCGCGGAGGAGCAGGGAATCGATGCGGAGGGCCGCGTGATTGTGGCGGTTGACCCGCGCTACTTCCGTCCGGCGGAAGTGGAGACGCTGCTGGGCGATGCATCGAAGGCCCATCGCGAGCTGGGATGGAAGCCGCGCGTCGAGCTTTGCGGAACTCGTATCCGAGATGGTGACAGAAGACCTGAAGGAGGCGGAGCGGGATGCACTGGTTCACAAGCACGGCTTCAACGCGTTCCGCTATCACGAGAGCTGATGAATCGCGACAGCAGGATCTTTGTTGCCGGACATCGCGGGCTGGTGGGATCTGCGATTACCGCTTACCTGAAGCAGAAGGGCTTTGCGCGCCTGCTGTTGCGCACGCGCGCGGAGCTGGATTTGCTGGACACGCGGGCGGTGGATGCCTTCTTCGCGATGGAGCGGCCGGAGTATGTCTTTCTTGCGGCGGCGAAGGTGGGCGGCATTCTGGCCAACGATACGCTATCCGGCTGACTTCATTCGCGACAACCTGATCCTGCAGACCAACGTGATCGAAGCGAGCCGCCAGCGCGGGAGTGAAGCGGCTGCTGTTCCTGGGATCGAGCTGCATCTATCCGCGGCTGGCGCCGCAGCCGATCCGCGAAGAGTATCTGCTGACCGGGCCGCTCGAAGCGACGAACCGGCCCTACGCGATTGGCAAAGATTGCCGGCATCGAGATGTGCTGGTCCTATAACCGCCAGTACGGAACGCAATATCTGGCGGCGATGCCGACGAATCTGTATGGGCCGCATGACAATTTCGATCTGAAGACCTCGCACGTGCTGCCGGCGCTGATGCGCAAGGTGGTGGAGGCGAAGGCGGCGGGCCAGGACTTTATCGAGGTTTGGGGAACGGGAACACCTCGGCGCGAGCTGCTCTACAGCGAGGATCTGGCGGAGGCATGCGTCTTCCTGATGCAGCTGCCGGACAGCGAATTCCGGACGCTCATCCACACGGAGCAGGCGCCCTTGATCAACATCGGGACGGGCGAGGATGTGACAATCCGCGAGCTTGCCGAGCTGGTGGCGCGCGAGCTTGGATTTGCGGGCGAGCTGCGGTTCGATACGACCAAGCCGGACGGTACGCCGCGCAAGCTGTTGGACGTATCGCGCATCCATGCGCTGGGCTGGCGCGCGAAGACGGGATTGGCGGAGGGTATCCGCAAGACTTACGCGGCGGCGGAAGAACAGCTCAAGGCATAGCGCGACTGCGCGCGCTCGCGATACCAGACGAAGCCGAAAATGAAGAGGCCGAGCAGCGAGACGGCGCGGCCGATCCAGATATCCGGCGTGATGTGCCAGCGGATGTCGATCTGCGAGCGGCCCTGCGGGATGGGGATGGTGAGCAGGCCATCGTCGCGTCGCGGCCGATGGGTGACATCGACGCCGTTGCGGCGGACTGTCCAGGCGGGATAATCCATCAGCCGGAGGACAGCGTAGCCCGGCGTTGCCGAGTCGATCGCTACGTCGTAGCGTTCCGCGTTCCAATGCTGCAACTGGATGGCTGCGCGGCGTTCGGCCGAGGGATTTGCCTGCCATTCAGGATTCTGCTGCTTGCCGGAGTCCGGCTCTTCCGCGTCGGGAGCGATCAGGACGCGGATCTCCGGCATGTCCTGATAGATCTCGGCATTGTCATCGTTGCGCGGCGTGTACTCGTCGGTGCCTTCCTGGCCGCCTCCATCGTGCATGAGCGCGACCTGCGCCGAGACATTGTCTTCTTCATCGCAGTACTGATGGAAGTGGCGCGTGCAGGCGACGATCGAGGCGATGCAAAGGACTGCGATGGCCACATACGACGAGCCATGACGTACGCGTGCGATGCGCGATGCTGCCGCTGACGAAGAGCGCGGCCACGGGCGCCAGCACGAGCAGCCATCGCCAGGGGAACTGCATGTAGGCGAGCTGCGGCGTGTAATGCCATAGCGGCGAACTGAGGGGCACGAGCAGCAGCAGGATCAGCGGGAGGAACGAGGCGAGCCAGAGCAGCGGACGAGAGCGCAGAGCGTCGCGCCAGAGCGGTATCGAGGCGAAGGCGACCGCGAGCAGGATGCACGCGAGGATCGATGCGGTGTGGAGGACGGTGTCGTGGAAGGGCTCGCCGGTGTGGTGGAAGAGAAAGCTGTCCTGGAAGCGCATGTCGGGGCCGATGGCGCGCGCGATCTCGACCCAGCGCTCCTGATGTGCGGCGGGGACAAGATAGAACCCGGCCAGTGCGAGGCCGATTGCGGTGGAGGCGGCCATACGGAGCGGCGCTCGCCAATTGCCGTTCGGACACGAGGCGCAGCAGGGCGATCCATAGCAGTGCATAGCAGGCCATCACGCCGGAGGGTGCGTTCATGAGCCAGATGCCGGCAATCGTTGCGGCGAGCGCGGCGATCGGCGGCAGAGGCCGCACCGCGAAGGAGAGCATCAGCGGGAGGAGCGCGGCGGCTATGAGCTCGCCATAGGCAGTGCGCTCATACGCGACAAAGAGCATGTAGGGGTTCGCGATGTAGAGGCATGCCGCGGCAGTGGCGGCGACAGGCGTGAGCCATTCCTCGGCAAGGCGGCGCATCGCGAGCCCTGCGCTGAAGAGGCAGATCGCAGTGAAAAGCCAGGGCGCGGCTTGCCAACCAAAGATGGTGCCCAGCGCGGCGCCGAGCATCCATGACGCAGGCGGGTAAAAGATGAAGCGCGGCTCGCCAGCGCCGAAGTTGGCCGACTGTGCCCAATGCGGATACAAAAGTCCGCTGTGCCAGGCGCGCGCGACTTCGAGCCACGAAACGAAGTGGAAGTCGAAGTCGTGCCCGCAGGAGGGGCCGCGCACAAGCAGCAGCGCCGGTTGCGGCGAGCGTGGTACATAGGAGAGCCGCGAGCGAGAGCCACTGCGCTCGGCTGGATATCACGGCGTGAGCCGCAGCGTGTGTTCGGTTGCTGCGTTGACGGCGGCGGGCGTAAACGGCAGCGCGAAGGTGGTGGCGTTGTACCAGGCAGGCCACTGGTCGCGATAGTACGGGCTGACAGGATCGCCGGACTGGCCCATCACGATGTTCTCTGTCGAAGCGTCGACGTCGCTCCAGTCCATGGTGAATCGCTGCGATGGACCGAAGGCGCGGCCTACCTGCTTGACCGTGGTGGTGTCGCCGGACTGCGGCTTGGGCGAGATACCGGTCCAGCCGAAGAAGGGAATCATGCCGTAGAGCGGGTGCGCGAGCGCGATGGTGTGCATGTCGCCGTAACGCCAACTCTTGAGCGACAACGGCGCATGAGCCTGGTCGAGGCCGCGCGAGACAGCGGCAGCGAGGAGGTCGTCCCAGCTTGCGTAGTTTTTCGGCAGCCATGCAGCAGGCGTGGTGGTGATGAGCTGCTCTTCGGCATAGGCGCTCTCCGGCCATTCGTAGAGCTTCCAGTCCGGGCCGAGTTTGGGTTCCAGTAGCAGCGGCCACAGCGCGTCACGCGCAGCGGTGACGATCGCGGGCGCAGCTTCGGGCGTGTGCATCACGCCATCCCAGGAGCGGAGGATGTCCGCCGCGGCGCGGAGACGCGCAGAGGGGCGATGCGCATGATCGATAGCGTAGGCGAAGCGCTGCGCCAGTTCGTGATTCAACTCGGAGTCGATATCGGTTTGCAGAGAGAGCATGTCGGAGCGGGTCATTTTTTCGTGAGCGGCGAGCCACTTCCAGATGCGCTCGTTGCGGTAGGGCGAGGCCCATTCGAGCGAGAGCGGCGTGGGGTAGTTGTCCGGGGTGATGCGCGAGTTGGCGGTAGCAAGGATGCCACCCGGGGGGTCGAGCGAGGAGGGCAGGGTTGCGAAGGGGATCACGCCCTGCCACTCGTGCGAATTGTCCGTGATGGGTACCCCCATCAATCCGCCCGGGCGCTGCGGGATGTGTCCGATCGCCTGATAGCCGATGTGCCCCTGATCGTCTGCGTAGACCACGTTGAGTGTGGGCGCCCACCACTGGCTCATGGCAGCCTCGAACTCCTGCCAGTCGCTCGCGGTATTCAGCGCATAGACGGGAATGCCGCTGGCGAACTGCGGATCGTAGACCGTCCAGCGCAGCGCGAGGGTGCGCGATTCGTGCGGCGCCAGCGACGAAATCACCGGGCCGTGGTTGGTGCGCAGCACATCGAACTCCTCATTCTTGCCGAAGCGCACCTGGATGGTTTCGTGGTCGCGCTCCATGGGGCGCCACGCGCCGCCGTCCCAGTATTCGCCCTGCGCGTTGGTGCGCTCCACGTACAGGTCCTGCGTGTCGCCGTACAGCGCGGTGAAACCCCAGGCGATGTGGTCGTTGTGGCCGGCGACGATCAGGGGCACCCCGGGCAGCGCGACACCGGCAGCGTGGAAGCCGGGTGCGCGCAGATCCATCTCGTACCAGACTCCGGGCACGGAGTGGTTGAGGTGCATGTCGTTCGAGAGCATGGGGCGGCCGGAGGCGGTGTGCGCGCCGCTGACGGCCCACTCGTTGGAGCCGGCGATGCAGCCACGGCACGGACTGGCGTTGCCGAGCGCGCCGCGAAGGCGAAGCAGGTCTCTGGCGATGCCGTCGAATGACTCTTCATCGGGCGGTGTGGGCGGCACGTCGGTCGGCGGCTTGGTCAGATCGGGCACGGACTGGGTGGGCGGATGATCGCGCCACGAGCCGGTGGGGTAGAGATCGGCGGCGAGCGCGGGGCCGATCTTCTTCGTGATTGCCTCGCGGCTGAGCTTGGTGGGCCATTGCTCATCCAGAGTCTGCACCATGTTGAGCACGATCAGCATGGAATCGACCGGCTGCCAGCGGCGTGGCTGATAGTCGAGCAGGCGGAACTCCGCAGGCAGGGCGTCGGCCTCACTGATGTAGGCGTTGACGCCGCGCGCGTAGTCCTCGAAGAGGCGGCGCTCCTCGGGCGACAGGCTGGCGGTGAGCCGCTCGGCTGTCTGGCGGAACTCAAGGACGCGCTGCATGCGGTCGTGCTCGACGAAGTTGCTGCCGAGGACTTCGGCGACTTCGCCGGCGGCGATGCGACGCATCATGTCCATCTGCCAGAGGCGGTCCTGCGCGGTGACGTAGCCCTGGGCGGCGATCAGGTCATCGATGGATGCGGCTGTGATGTGCGGGACGCCCTGGTGATCGCGCTGGACGGTGACTGGCTGGGTGACGGCGATGGTGCGGCGGTTGCCGTCGAGCTGCGGGAGTTGCGCCTGCATGGCGTGGCGCAGCCACAGCGCGCCGGCGGCGGCGGCCAGGGCCACGAGGATCAGCAGCACGACGCAGATACTCACTAGCCGGAAGAACCAGCCGCGGTTGCGTCTCAAGATGGTCTCTCACTCGATTGCATAGAGTTCAGGTAGCGGGTGCCACACACACGATATCGCAACCCTGATCGGGAGCTGTCGTGGGCCGCTGCTTGACACCGGGCGGAACCCCGGCAATCCTAATCATTCTCTACCTGCGTCCAAGGAGTGCTGTTGAACGTTCGCGTTTTCTATCACGACAAGTGTTTCGATGGGGCGTGTTCCGCCTCGCTGTTCACCCGGTTTCACCGCGAGTGCATAGCGCCGGCAGCGGCATACAGCTATCACGGGCTGGTGCACCGCGCTGGTGCGCTCTTCAACGAAGCGGATTTTAGCGGTGACGAGAACGCGATTGTCGACTTCAAGTATTCCGCGTCGCCGAAGATTACTTGGTGGTTCGATCACCACCTGAGCGCCTTCCTGACGCCGCAGGACCACGAAGATTACAGGCGCGGCATGGCCGACGGCCGCTATGCGATGCGGCGCTTCTACGATCCGAGCTATACCTCCTGCGCCGGGCTTTCTTGACGCATATCGCGTCGACGAAGTTCGGTTTTGACGCCGCCCCGGTGGCGGAGCTGGTGAAGTGGGCGGACATCGTGGATGGCGCGCTGTACGAGAGCCCGGAGTCTGCGGTGGAGATGGCGGAGCCGGCGATGAAGCTGACGCTGATCATCGAAGCGACAGCGGACCCGGAGCTGATTCCGCGGATGATTCCGCTGCTGACCGAGGAGCCGCTGGCGGCGGTGCTCAAGGAGCCATTTATTGCGCCGTTGCTGCCGCCGCTGCTGGAGCGTCACCACGAGGGAATGAAGCTGATCCGCGAACGCGCCGAGTACAAAGACGGCGTGATCTACTTCGACATCACCGACCGGCAGCTTGAGGGCTACAACAAGTTCATTCCGTACTATCTGCACCCGGAGGCGACCTACAACATCGGGCTGAGCAAATCGAGCTTCAGGACCAAGGTGGCGGTGGGCTCGAATCCGTGGACCAAGCGCACGCCGGAGCAGATGGTGAACCTGGCGACCATCTGCGAGCGCTACGGGGGCGGGGGCCATGCCCGGGTGGGGGCGATCTCCTTTCCGCCAGACCGCTCGGATGATGCGCGTGAGGCGGCGGCGACGATTGTGGCGGAGCTACGGGCGCATGAGAGGAGCCTAGGGTAACGGGACCCCCTCCCCCCTCCCGTCACCGGAGAGCGGTCTGTAAGTTATTTTGCTGCTATGAGTTAGAAGGCATCCCGAAGGCTAAATTCTTCTTTCTAAACGAGTTATCGGTAAATTCGTCCAGGCATTCGACTTAGCAACAGGAAAAGCCACCGCACTGGTGGCTTTTCTGTTCCATGATTCTGTGACTGGAATTGTGTCTATTTCCAGTGTAGCGAATGCAAGGGTATGAAGTGGCACGATCGTCTGACGTTTCCCAGGATGGGAGTTACCGTGCTGTTCAAGCCCGGTCCGGGCTCAGGGAGCCGACTGCTCGTACCAACTGAGGACGCGCAGTGCCCGCAGCGTGTTCCACCGGCTGGGGCGGCCATCGCCGTCTTCGAGCGCGAAGTGAATCTTGCCGGGATGGGTGTTCTCCAGCAGCCAGGTGCCATTGGGATGTTGTTTGGATCGGAGCAGAGCAATGGCTTCGCCGATTCGCGGGTCCGGCGGATCGCCCATAGAGCGGAAGTAGTCAAGAGCACGCAGCACGTCGTACTGCCAGCGGACGGGAAATGAGAATTCGAGCCAGGCTGGATTCACGATTTCGCCGGTGCTCTTGCGCCGGAAGAGCTTTCGTTCAAGCAGGTACTCCTCGCCGCGGCACCGGGCGGCGATGGATTCCCGAGAGCCGCCGGTTGCGCGCTCGTGTGCCAATAGTCCTTCGAGGACGTTGATGGTGGTCGCGAACGATGATCGGGTGGAACCGTTTTCGACCTCGCAGTTCCAGCCGCCATCCTCGAGTTGTTCACCCAGCAGGCGGGCGACGATGCCATCCACATCCAGACCGAAGTAGACACCCAAGGTGACGGTGCGGCCGTTGATGCAGGGCTCGACTTCGCCCGAGAAGAACGGCTGGCCGGCGTGCTCCCAGCGGCAGTGCTCTTTGAGCCGCGCGACGACGCGGCGCATGCGCTCAGTTTGTGGGTCGATTCCGAAATCATGCAGCAGCTGGAGTGTTGGGAGCGTGGAGGTCCAGGGCTGGCCCTGTTCCTCATCGGACCATTTGAAGTTCGCCGGGAAGCATGCGCCTCCGGCCCACTGACCGTCCTCGCCCTGCAACGCCAGCAGCCTGGCCCCCCATCCCTCGGTGGCTACCCTCGCGCGCTCTGCCGCGATGACGTCGGCCGGCGCATGGACCAGATCGCGCAAGACCTGCCAGCGAATGGCGGGGTCGGAATCGAGCAGCCAGGCTTGTGTGGTCATGCGGGTGAGTGTAATGGATGGGACTGGCCGTCCCGGCGCACAAGAGCCTCAGAAGATTTAAGTTCCTTACAAGGAAACAAGAAAATGCTCTGAACAACGGGAGGAACTCGTCGAGACTCAGGGCGTTCTTATGACGGCCCGGGCAACAATCCGAAAACGTCCTGCTGAATTTATGCCGGCTTTCACGATGAACCTGATTGACTTCGCTGTTCGGCACTCCTATCGTGTGTTCGTTTCTCAAGTAGTTGGAGGTGCGCAATATGAAAGTGCTTAAGTGCGGAGACCTGAATCCCGGGTGCAGTTTTGTGGCCAAGGGTAAGGACGAAAATGAAGTGTTACAGAAGGCGGCTCAACACGCGAAGGCTGATCACGGTATCGCAACAATTCCACCTGACATGCTGTCCGCAGTTCGAGGTGCGATTCGCGAAGAGAAGTAGGAGGATTCTCGTGCCTTTACTTCGCTTCCTCGGACCAGGGATGAACTCCGTGGTGGCAGCATTGCTGCGACATGGCTCATCCCACCCTACGCTCCCGTAGGATGGGGCACCCGGGTGGCTGTGACGCGAGCACTAACTCCGTGAGGGCCAGACTGGTTTGCGCTTTTCCAGGAACGCAGTGACGCCTTCGCGGAAATCGTCGGTGGCGCGGAGCTCGGCGTTGATGTTGACGGCGGCGCGGAGGTTGCGACTGAGGCGCTCGATCTCCTGACGATGCAGGAGATGCTTGGTGGCGCGCATGGAGCTGGGGCTGTTGGCGAGCAGGGATGTGGAGAGCTCCGTGACGGCGGCATTGAGTTCGGCGGCGGGCACGACCTTCGTGATCAGGCCGAGGGTGCGGGCTTCCGCGGCGTCGAGGATGCGGCCGGTGAGCAGGAGGTCGCGCGCCTGCTTTTCGCCTACTTGTAATAGCAGGAAGGACGAAACGATGGCCGGGACAAAGCCGATTTTGACTTCGGTGTAACCGAGGCGGGCGTCGTCGGCGGCAAGGGTGAAGTCGCAAAGCGTGGCCAAGCCCATGCCGCCGGCGAGCGCGAAGCCGCGAACTACCGCAATGCTGGGCAGCGAGAGCGAGTAAAGGGTGCGGAAGAGCTCCGCGATGTTCATGGAGTCGAGCTGATGCTGCTCGCGGGAGCGGCCGGCCATGGCGCGCAGCTCGGAGAGATCGAGGCCGGAGCAGAAGTGCTCGCCTTCACCGCGCAGCACGACGACGCCGGCGGGGCTGTCTTCTGCGGCGCGCAGCGCGAGGGTGAGCTCGTGGATCATGGCGGAGGTGAGCGCATTGCGCCGCTGCGGGCGGTTGAGCGTGATGGTGAGGACGCGGCCGGTTTCGACTTCTTTTTCTTCTACGAGGATGGTTGTGTAGTTCGCCATGGGTTTTCCGTCAATCTGTGGTAGTTTCCCACCCTTCGCTTTCCACCCCAACCTGCAAACACCGCGCAGGTCGGGGACTCCGGTTTGCTCAGGGTGGGGCACCCACATCACTTGAAACGGTCTACTGTTTCACGCCGGCGTATTTTTCGGCAATGGCGCGGTTGGCGGCGACGACCGGGGCGAGATCGCCGAGCGGCGGCAGTGACGCTCCCTGCGCGCTAAGAGCTGCGATAACCGTTTCGGTGGCCACGTTGCCGACCAGAACATCCTGCGCGAAAGGGCAGCCGCCGAGGCCGCCGATGGCTGAGTCGAAACGGCGGCAGCCGGCGCGGTATGCGGCGGTGATCTTTGCTGCGGCCTCATCGGGACGCGCGTGCAGGTGGACGCCGAGCTCGATGCGCAGATCTTTGGAAATCGCGGCCGCAAGCACGGCGGCGACGACTTCTTCGACAAACTCGGGCGTGGCCAGGCCGACGGTATCGGCGAGCGAGATGCTCTCGATGCCCGAGTCGGCGAGCAGGTCACAGGCGGCGACGACCTCGTCGACGCTCCAGGGATCGCCATAGGGATTGCCGAAGGCCATCGAGATGTAGGCGACGACATCGAGGCCGGCTTTGTAGGCGAGCGAGCCGACAGTTTCGAGAGCATCGACGGCTTCCTCGGGCGTCTGATGCTGGTTGCGTTCGAGGAAGCCCGGCGAGATGGAATAGGGAAATCCCAGAGTGCTGACGCCGCCGCTGTTGATCGCGCGCTCCGCGCCTTTGGTGTTGACAACGATGCCGATGACTTCGAGATCGTCTGCCGGGGCGAGCGAGGGCAGATCGGCGAGGGCGAGCACCTGCTCGGAGTCGGCCATCTGCGGGACGGCTCTGGCGGAGACGAAGGAGGCGGCGTCGATGTGGCGGAAGCCGGCGGTGACGAGGGCGCGGAGGTAGTCGGCCTTGACCTCGACTGGGATGGTCTGCGGAAGGCCCTGCCAGGCGTCGCGGGGGCACTCGATGATTTTGACGGTGTCGGTCATAGAAGACAGATGAGGGTAACAAATTCGACAAGCGGACGAGTCAGCGAGCCGGCTGCTCAGCCAAGCTGGTCGGGCTAAAATCGGGGCCGAAATGAACGGAGTGAATAAGACTTCTTCGAAAGTCAGCGGGCTCGAGCAGGTTCGAGCCATGGCGATGATTTTGCCGGAAGTGGAGGAAGGTCCGCCAGTACCGGCAGCGCGCCGCATCGCATCCTTCAAGGTTGCGGGAAAGAGTTTCCTTGGCGTGGAAATGGGAGGCATGACCATGACCGTCAGCCTCTCGGAGAAGGAAGGTAAAGCCGTCGCTGCAGGACATCCTGATGCATACGAGGAGATCTGGCGTAACGGGAAGACATTCATGGGCCTTCGCGTCGATCTATCCAAGGTCGATGTCACAGCGGATGCGTGAGTTGATTGAAAAATCGTGGCGCCATAGCGCACCGAAACGCATCGTGGCTGCGTACGACGAACGCGTGCGGCCGACTTAGCAGACTGTGCGGATGGACAATCCGCTGCGTTGTTCGCTGCACGGCGATTTGATCGATCCATGTCTGCGCGAATCCGATGCGGCAGGTGCGTCATCCATTCCTTAAGACCGACAACAACTAAGATCCAAAACAATTAGGAGATGGATGATGGCCGCTTTTTGTGCGTGCTGTGGAGCGGAGATCGGGCCGAAGGCCGAAGCGTGCCCTGCTTGCGGAACACCCCAACATGGGATGTTGCAGAGAGGGAACGGCGTGGCGACCGTGGAAGCGGGTTACCCTGCTGTGCTTGAAGACAGCGATCCGGATGCGGAGGCGGCGGGCGGAAAGTTCCGCCGGGGCATGTGTTGCCAGATCTGAACGAATCCGGCTTGAGCTGAACTTCTTAGAGTTGAGCCAGGATGAGGACGGCGGCGATGGCCAGCGCGTGGGTGAGTACGACAGCGCTGGAGGCGCGGAGGAAGCCGACGGCGCGCCAGAGGAGACCGAGCAACAGTCCGTAGAGCGGAAACTGCACGTACATCAGGACCTGCGCGACCGGTATCGGCCATGGCATCGGGAATGCCGAGTTGCGGCTGATGCGCCAGCATAGCGAGCGGCGCGATGAGGCGGAGGCGGAAGAGGCCGTTCTGGCCGAGCAGGGGAGCGACTTCCGCGTAACGGACAGTGAAGTATGCGGCGACGATGCCGGCGAGGACGAGCGCCCAGACGATGCCCCAGGCCAACGGAGATTTACTGCGCTTCTTGCGGGCTGCTGTTCGTTGCCGGGGGAGTGCTTCTGCGCGTGACGCCATGATTTGAGGATAGCGGGGCGCGACGGATTGATGCGGCTTGGATCGATGCCCGGCATCTGGCTGATTAATGCGGGGCTGATTCGATTCGGGATACTGTTGAGCAATTCAGGCTAAGCCGCTGGAGTTTCCGAAAGGGGACTCTGCAGGCGTTTCGAGACCGTCAACACCAGCCGCTCTCGATCGCTGAAGTATCCTCACTCGCAGAGGTGGCTGGCGCCTTATGGATAGCAAAGGCTTTCTGATCGCTAGTTTTTCATTGGGGCTGGGGTCGGTCATGTCTTATCTAATATTCCGCAGAAAGTCCTGGAGCGGGCGACTCTCCAGGCTTCCGTTGTTTCTGACATGCGCACTGCCCCTCTTCTATCTCGGTGTTGCAAACCTGCCTGTCGTGTTTGAACCGGTTTTCACAAAGATCACGGGTCATTCGATATGGGATATGTACAAATTCCCCAAATCAGCAAGCGGAACCGAATTCAGCGAGACATGGTGGCTTGCGCGATGGCTAAGCCCCATTCAGAACACAGTTTCCATCCTGGTTCCAATTGGCATCGCTTGGACATTGATCAACGCAGCCACCGGTCGGGAACGTGAGCTGAACCTGATCGGAGCAACGGTCGGCGCCATTCTTGTGCTACTTGCGGTCTTTCTTGCCGCCACCATTGGGCAGTTTTGGTAGAGCGAGCAGAGGCCACGCTGGGAGTGACTCTGGACGACTCATTCCTGCAAAACGGGGTTTGCGGTAACTTCCGCGCAGACGGCGCTGATAATTCGCCAACTGTATCCAAGAGCGGCGCCTTTATTTTTAGGACCGAGCCTTCGCTTCGCCCAGGATGGGGCACTCCAGAATTCCGGAAGCGATACTTCAGGTCTGGAGGACGCCGGGGTGGAAGCGCTCGATCTCGTGGATTGTGGGCGGCGGCTTCTAATGCGAGCAGGACGGCTTCGCGCGTTTTTGCGGGGTCGAGGATGGCGTCGACCCATAGACGAGCGGCGGCGTAGCGGATGTCGGTCTGGGCGTCGTAGGTGGCCTACGATGCTGGCGCGGATTTCCTGCTTCTCTTCGTCGCTGAGCTTGCGTCCGCCGCGCTCGAGTGCGCGGATGCGGATCTCGACCAGCGTGTTTGCCGCTGACGCGCCCGACATGACGGCGTAGCGTGCGGTGGGCCAGGCGAAGATGAAGCGGGGATCGTAGGCTTTGCCGCACATGGCGTAGTTGCCCGCGCCGAAGGAGCCGCCGACGATGACGGTGATCTTGGGCACGGTGGAGTTGGAGACGGCGGCGACCATCTTGGCGCCGGAGCGGATGATGCCGGTCCATTCGGCGTCACGGCCGACCATGAATCCGTTGACGTCGTGGATGAAGATCAGCGGGATGAGGTTCTGGTTGCAGTCGAGGATGAAGCGCGCGGCCTTGTCGGCGCTTTCGGCATAGATGACGCCGCCGAACTCGATGCGCTTTTCGCCGGAGTGGCTGGTCTGCGGCTGGTGCTGCTTCTGGTTGGCGACGATGCCGACGGCGAAGCCGCCGATGCGCGCGTAGCCGCAGAGGACGGTGCGGCCGTAGTCGGGCTTGTACTCGTCGAACTCGGAGCGGTCGACGAGGCGCGCGATGAGTTCGTGCATGTCGTAGGTGTTGCTGGCGGCGCGTGCGGGATCGGAATCGATGAGGGTGTAGAGGTCTTCGGCGGGATATTTCGGCGCGTCTTTTTTGGGATCGAAAGCGGCGCGGTCGAAGGGCGCGCGCGCGGGGTGCCCGAGTTTGCCCACGAGCGAGCGCAGACGCGCGAGGCAGAGGTGGTCGTTCGGCTCCTTGAAGTCGACGGTGCCGGAGATTTCTGCGTGCATGGTGGCGCCGCCCAGCTCTTCGGCGGAATATTTCTGGCCGATGGCGGCTTCGACGAGCGCGGGGCCGGCGAGGAAGAGGCCGCTGCCCTCGGTCATGAGGACGTGATCGGTCATGACGGGCAGATAGGCGCCACCAGCGACGCACATGCCCATGATGGCGGTGATCTGCGGGATGCCCATGGCGGACATGCGCGCGTTGTTGCGGAAGATGCGGCCGAAGTCGTCCTGGTCGGGGAAGACGTCCTCCTGCAGCGGGAGGAAGATGCCGGAGGAGTCGACGAGGTAGAGGGTGGGGAGATGGTTTTCCATCGCAATGTGCTGCGCGCGGAGAACCTTCTTGGCGGTCATGGGGAAGAAGGCGCCGGCCTTCACGGTGGCGTCGTTGGCGACGATCATCGCGAGACGGCCGGAGACGCGGCCGAGGCCACAGATGACGCCGGCGGCGGGTGCTCCGCCCCATTCTTCGTACATGCCAAATGCGGCGAACGCACCCAGCTCAAAGAGTTCGGTTCCTGGATCGAGGAGGAGCGCGATGCGCTCGCGCGCGGTGAGGCGCTGCTTGGCGTGCTGCGCGTCGATGGCTTTTGCGCCGCCGCCCTCGCGGATGGCGGCTTCCTGCTGCCGGAGCGCAGAGAGGAGCGCGAGCATTCCGGCGGCATTGGACTGCTGGCGCTTCGCTTTAGGGTCGAGTTTCGAGGCGAGAGTTGTGTTCAGCGTAGTTGGCTGTTGCGTTAGAGACGGGTTGTCAGGAGTGGGCATAGGAAAACTGGCCAGCATAGCAGGTTGGTTGACGATTGCTGCATTCAAGTTCGCTTCTACGGCGTCTCGTGGATTCGGTAAATACGAACTGCGGAGTCAGCAAGGACGGCAAGCGTTGCCCGGAAGGCGAAAGCGTGAAAACGCCACGGTCCGCAGCTTGGCTGGGAACCTTTGTTGTCGCCAAAACTGTGGAAATGGACCGCCCGTATCTGCGCGGCTATATTGACCCGTTCATCTTTCCTGGGGGCCAGCTAATCCTAACGCCTCCGCATCCCGCTGCATCGCGGCAAGGCAGAAGGCGATGTGCTGGTCGAGGTCGACGCCAAGTTCCTTTGCGCCGTTGATGACATCGTCGCGGTTGACGCCGCGGGCGAAGGCTTTGTCCTTGAGCTTCTTTTTGACGCCGGCGACTTCGACATCGTGGATGGATTTCGTGGGCTTGACGAGCGCGCAGGCGGTGAGAAAGCCGGCCAGCTCGTCGCAGGCGAAGAGCGTCTTGTCCAGGTGCGAGATGCGCGGCGTGCCGGTGTATTCGGCGTGGCCGAGGATGGCATGGCGGATCTCTTCGGGCCAGCCTCGCTCTTCAAGCACGCGGACGCCGACGTATGGATGCTCTTGCGCGGAGGGGTAGCGCTCGTAATCGAAGTCATGCAGCAGGCCGGTGGCGCTGTAGAGTGCTGTGAAGTCTGCGGCGGCCTGCGCCGGTGAGGCCGAGGCGCTCGGCTTCCTGCTCGCCGTAGGCGCGGACGCAGCTCTCGACGGCCAGGGCGTGCTTGAGAGGCTGGGGCTCTGGGTGAACTCATTGAGCAGGGCCCAGGCAGCGTCGCGCGTGGGGAGAAGGGCAGGTATCTGGTTAGTCATTCCACCTCCGGGTCATGCGTGAAGCGAGAGTATTGGTGTTCTCTTCGGGTTTTGTGCCACGTTTCGCGAAGATCACAGTGCTTTCCACCGCATTTTCACTTGACATGAAAATCAATACTCGGGCACTGTAGCTATGCGCGACGGGGTTTCTCCGCTGCGCGGGAAGCCCGCTCTGGCCTCCGTACAACATATGGCAACTACCTTAGCAAGCGTCGAGGCGCGCGAGGTACTACGTTGCGGTCACTGCCAGCTCGTGCAATTTCGCACGATGAATGCCCTCTGCAGGCGGTGCCACAAATCCCTGGAAATGGAAGAGCCTGAACCGGTCATGCCGGCCGCGACCTCTGCTACTCGGGAGCCCGAGGCGGAAGAGGGCGGTCTGCAGGTGGCGCGCGCGGTGCGCGATGCCCGGCGCGGCCGCAATCTTTCGCAGCGGCAGCTTGCCGGCCGGATGCAGGTGCCCCGCACCTACATCTCGAAGATCGAGAACGGCAAGGCGATGCCGACCTTGTCGTCGCTCGAACGGCTGGCGACGGCGCTCGAAGTGGACATGTGCAACCTGCTGCATGATGCGCGCAACCGCCAGCATGACGAGTCGTTCTCGATCCTGACCGACCCGTTCCTGTCGGAGATTGCGCCGCTGATCTCGAAGCTGGATGCGCTGCAGCGGTCGATGTTCCTGAACCAGGTGCGCGATATGGCGATGGGCCGCCGGCGCACCGCAGTCGCCTAAAGCAGCCGGTTCCTTTCAGCTTGCGTTAAAGGCTGCATTGCAGTGCGCACAGGCCGTTTTCTCCAGACGGCCTGTGCGCATTGCGACGCGCTCCGGCCATGTGCTACGGTCGAAGGCTGAGAGGGAAGGGCGTTCTCCAATGAAGTCAGCCAGCCGGGCCCATGAGCTCTCGCCGGAGGAGCAGGCTATCTACCGGTCGCTCAATCCTGAGCGAATGCCAGCACACATCGCGATCATCATGGACGGCAACGGCCGCTGGGCCGGTCGCCGCAGCCTGAAGCGGTTTCTGGGCCACCAGCAGGGCGCTGAGTCGGTGCAGTACGTGGTCGAGACCTCGTCGCGCATCGGGCTGCCGTGGCTGACGCTGTATGCGTTTTCGCTGGAGAACAATCTGAAGCGGCCCAAGACGGAAGTGAACTTCCTGATGCGGCTGCTGCGGTCTTACCTCATCAACAATGTGAAGCGGATGAACGACAACAACGTCCGCATTGCCTACATCGGCCGCACACACGAGCTGCCCGTCGAGGTGCAGGAGCAGATGCAGGCGGCCGCCGAGGCGACGGCGCGCAATACGGGCACGGTGCTGACGCTGGCGCTGAACTACGGGGCGCGGTCGGAGATTATCGATGCGTTTGCTGCGCTGTCGCGCGAGCGCGCGGCGCAGGGGCGGAACGCAGAGGGGATCACGGAAGAGGATTTGCACCGGCATCTGTACACGGCGCACATGCCGGATCCGGACCTGGTGATCCGGACCTCGGGCGAGATGCGGATTTCGAATTTCCTGCTGTGGCAGATTGCGTACTCGGAGATTTTCGTGACCGAGCGCTTCTGGCCGGACTTCCGCGGCTTGCATCTGCTGGAGGCGATTGCGGAGTATCAGCAACGCGAGCGGCGCTATGGCGGGCTGAAGGCGCATACGGATGAGGAGATTCCGGAACATGCCGGGGTTTTGGTGCCGCGGTAGCTAATCGACAATCGGACGATCAAGGTCGCAGTAGTACGAAGGTAAAGCCACTGATAGCGATACCGATTAACGCTAAGACGAGCGACGATTCCGTGCATTTTCCCAATACTGAGTAAGAAACCAGAAGATCCTTAGCGACGGCTGCCGCCGAGCAGCGAACCCAATGCTCCGCGGATGAGCTGTCTTCCTACCTGTGAGCCGATGGCTCTTGCGGCGCTGTTGACCATCGCTTGTCCGGGGGACATGCGGCGGGAGTTGCCGCTGCCGAAGAGTGCGCCCATGGCTTCGCCGAGCAGGCCGCCGGTTCCGGCGGATGTTGTCTGTGCCTGTTGCTGCACCTGATCGCGCTGCTGCATCTGGCCTTCGGTCGGGGTCTGTTCGGCTTTGCCGGTGAGGCGTTCGTAGGCGGATTCGCGATCGATGGCTTTTTCGTAGACGCCGGCGACGGGCGAGCGGCGATGATCTGCTGGCGTTGTTGCGGGGTGATGGGGCCGATCTGGCTGGCAGGCGGGCAGACCATGGCGCGCTCGACGATGCCGGGTGTGCCGCTTTCATCGAGAAAGGAGACCAAAGCTTCACCGACGGCGAGCTGGGTGATGACGGTGGCGGTGTCGAGCTTGGGGTTGGTGCGGAAGGTGTCGGCCGCGGCTTTGACGGCCTTCTGATCGTTGGGCGTGAAGGCGCGGAGAGCGTGCTGCACGCGGTTGCCGAGCTGGCTGAGGACGACCTGCGAGACATCGTTGGGGTTCTGCGTGACGAAGTAGACGCCGATGCCTTTGGAGCGGATGAGGCGGACGACCTGCTCGATGCGCGCGCCGAGCGCGGAGGGCAGATCGTTGAAGAGCAGATGCGCTTCGTCGAAGAAGAAGACGAGCTTCGGCTTTTCGGGATCGCCGACTTCGGGCATGCGCTCGAAGAGCTCCGAAAGCAGCCAGAGCAGGAAGGTGGCGTAGAGCTGCGGCGACTGCATGAGCTTGTCGGCGGCGAGGATGTTGACGACGCCGTGGCCGTTCTGATCGGTCTGCAGCAGGTCGTCGATGTTGAGCGCGGGCTCGCCGAAGAACTTGTCGCCGCCCTGCTGCTCGAGCGCGATGAGATTGCGCTGGATGGCGCCGATGCTGGCCGGCGAGATGTTGCCGTATTGCGTCTTGTACTGCGCGGCGTTGTCGCCGGCATGCTGCAGCATGGCGCGGAGATCTTTCAGGTCGAGCAGCAGAAGACCCTGGTCGTCGGCGATTTTGAAGACGAGGGTGAGGACGCCGGCCTGCGTGTCATTGAGGTTGAGGATGCGGCCGAGCAGCAGCGGGCCCATCTCCGAGATGGTGGCGCGGACGGGATGGCCCTGCTCGCCGAAGACATCCCAGAAGGTGACGGGGCAGCCGGCGAAGGCGGGCGCGTCCATGCCCATGCGTCTTGAGGCGCTGCTGCGAGTTTTGGGTTGTTCTGCACCCGGCTGGCTGATGCCGGAGAGATCGCCCTTTGACATCCGCCGCGAAGACCGGCACGCCGGTGCGGCTGAGCGCTTCGGCGATGACCTGCAGGGTGACGGTCTTGCCGGTGCCGGTAGCTCCGGCGACCAGGCCATGACGGTTGGTAAGCGAGGGCAGCAGCACGAGGTCGGCTTTGGTATCGGTCTGTTTTGCGATCAGCATCGGCTGGGCCATGTCTTCGATCTCTCCGTGGGCAACGTCTCTTCGAAACTGAAGGTACACCGGCGATGCGCGGAATTGCATCCTCACTACCCTCCCAACCTGGCATCCGTCTAAGCTGAACAGCATGCAGGTGCGCGTTCTCTTCTTCGGTGTGCTCAAGGACCTTTTTTCGTCGAGCGGCGCGACGGTAACGCTGCCGGAGGGTGCCACCGTGGGGCAATTGACGGAGCAGCTTCGGAACGGGTTCGGTACACACGGATCCGGGAGCGCGGGACATCCGGTGTGGGGCGCGCTGGCGGTGGCGGTGAACCGTGAATACGCGAGCCGCTCCGCGGTACTGCAGGAAGGCGATGAGGTGGCGCTGCTGCCGCCAGTGTCGGGCGGGACCGAGGATGCAAATGCGA
The DNA here is from genome assembly GCA_963758545.1 of uncultured Acidobacteriaceae bacterium. GTDB lineage: Bacteria > Acidobacteriota > Terriglobia > Terriglobales > Acidobacteriaceae > KBS-83. Next base: position 193,634 of record CAVWVY010000009.1, read on the forward strand.
ATCGGAATCTGACGGTGGCGCTGGTCCGGGAGCGGATCGATCGCGATGCGATGGTGGAGAAGCTGAAGCAGCCGTCAGATGGTGCGGTGGTTGTCTTTGACGGCATCGTGCGCGATAACACGCGTGGGCGGAAGACGCTCTATCTCGACTACGAGGCGTATGAGGAGATGGCGCTGGCGCAGATGCAGAAGCTGACGCGTGAGGCGGAAGAGAAATATCCCATCGATCGAGTTGGGATTGTGCATCGGCTGGGCAGGCTGGAGATCGGCGAGAGCAGCATCGTGATAGTGGTCACGTCGGCGCATCGCGCGGCGGCCTTCGATGCATGCCGCTGGCTGATCGACACGCTGAAACGCACGGTGCCGATCTGGAAGAAGGAGCACTTCGCGGACGGCGCGGTGTGGACAGACGGGGAGCCATTTCCGGCAGATCTCGGGTCCGGTACTTCGGCATGAATCGCGTGGCTGCGGCGTTCGCGCTGGCGCTGCTCGCGGCCTCTGCCGCGGCGCAAAAGGAACCTACATTTCACGTCGAAGCCCCGCTGGTAAACGTATTCGTGAGTGTGACAGATAAGGCAGGCGCGCCGATCGGCGGGCTGACGCGCGATGATTTTCAGCTTTATCGAGGACGGCAAGCTCGAGAAGATCGCAGTCTTTGAGCGCGATACGTCAGCGCCGCTGGCGATTGTGTTGTCCGTGGACCTGAGCGGGAGCGTGTACAAGGACTTTGCGCAGGAGCAGTCGGCGGCGCAGCGCTTTGCGAAGGACGTGCTGCGCGCGCAGGACCGCGCCGATGTGGTGGCGTTTGCCGATAGCCCACGCGAGGTGACCGGCTTTACCCGCAACTCGAAGCGGATTGCGGCGGGACTCGGCGGACTGCGTCCAGGCAGCGGCGGCACCGCGTTCTATGGAGGCATCTCGCTGGGCTCGCAACTGCTGCGGCCGGAACACGGCCGACGGGTGCTGGTAGTGATCTCCGATGGTGACAACACGGTGAATGACGTGAGCTATCAGGACGCGTTGGATGAGGCGGTGCGCGATGAGGTGATGATCTACAGCATCATCGACGTGCCGGTGGCGGCGAGCGCGGGGCGCGATCTGGCGGGCGAGCACGCGATGATCACGCTGGCGGAGCAGACGGGCGGCCGCGCATACTATGCCGATCAGGCATCGCTGGACCAGATCTTTCATCGCATCGCGGATGATCTGCGCACGCAATATCTGCTGGGCTACTACCCGCCGAAAGCGAGCGCCGGAAGATCCGGGCGGATTCCGCTCGATTGCGGTGAAGATGAGCAGCGTTGCGAACAGCGCGAAGTACAGCGTACGGAATCGGCCGGGGTACTACGCCGACGCGACCCATTAAGCCTCGGCTACAATCGCGGCATGGCGAGTGAGAATGCAACGCGCCGCAGCCGCAAGCTGCCGCCGCCCGGCGATACCGGGCAGGAGGCGGCGTATCTTCGCTTCCTCTCCGAGAAGCAGGTGCCGGTGACGGTGAAGCTGCGTGACGGGGAGAGCGTCTCCGGGTGGATCGAGTATTTCGACGACAGCATGATCCGGCTGACGCGCGAAGGGCGGCCCAACCTGTTCATTTACAAGCAGCAGATCCGCACGATAACGGAAAAGGGACGGCGCGGGCCAAAAGGCGGCGCAGGACTGAGCAGCGCCGGACAAAATTTCGCACAAGGAATCGAGGGACGGACTCCGTGAATAGCCAACTGCCTGATTCGCTGAACCTGGGGCTGGCTGTGCCGGCGGCGGCGATTGCGATTGAAGCCGGACTACTGATTCATGACTTTTACGAGCGCGGCGTGCTCACCGAGTACAAGGGCGATGTGGACCTGGTGACGGAGGCGGACCGCGCGAGCGAGAAGCTGATTGTCGAGAAGCTGCACATCGCATTTCCAAATCATGGCATTTACGGCGAGGAAGGCACGCGCGACGGCCTGGAGGCGGAGTATCGCTGGTATGTCGATCCGCTGGACGGCACGACGAACTTCGCGCATGGGTTTCCGTATTTCTGTGTGTCGCTGGGGCTGGAGCACCGGCCCGCGGGGCTGACGCCGGACCAGGATGGCGAGATCGTGGCGGGCGTTATCTATCAGCCGATGCACAACGAGCTGTTCGTGGCGGAGAAGGGCAGCGGCGCGTATCTGAACGGGCGTCGGCTGCACGTGTCGAAGACAGCGCAGTTGCAGGAGGCGCTGCTGGCGACGGGCTTTCCCAGCCACAAGCGGCATGAAAATCCGAACATACACTTCTATCAGCAGCTCACGCTACGGTCGCATGGTGTGCGGCGCGCGGGGGCTGCGGCGCTTGACCTGGCGTATACGGCGGCTGGACGCTTTGATGCGTATTGGGAGTTCAACCTGAACCCCTGGGATACGAGCGCCGGCGCGCTGATGGTAACCGAGGCGGGCGGAAAGATGACGACGTTTGAGGGCGAGCCCTTTCGGCTGGACAGCAAGGAAGTGCTGGCGACGAATGGTTTGCTGCTGCCGGAGCTGCAGAAGTTTTTTCAGGATATGTTTGCCGGGCGCGATATTGAGCCGGTGCCGACGCCGGCGGAGTTTGCCGCGCGGCGCAAGGCGTTGCAAGGCTAGGTGCTGAGCGCGCGGGTGAACGCGCCTGGTGATTAGTTGGCTTCGTCTGGTCGCTTGCACTTGGATCTGTGGGGGGAACTGATCCTTCCAAAACTCGGACAACCGACTACTTGATCCTGGCGCTCTGCGGTATTGTGTTGGTGCTGATGAAAGGCCTTACATGCGCGCGCTGAAATGGTGTATTGCTCCGCTTGCCGCCCTTGTACTCACTCTTCCTGCTCTGGCTGCTGAAGCGCCCTCGCTCGTGAAACGTGACGGCCGATTTGCCCTGATGGTCGATGGCAAACCGTTCTTTGTGCTGGGTGGGCAGATCAACAATTCGAGCTCGTGGCCGTCGACGCTGCCCGATGTGTGGCCGACGCTGACCGCGATGCACGCGAATACGGTCGAAGCGCCGGTGTACTGGGAGCAGATGGAGCCCACGCCCGGTCAGTTCGACTTCTCAACGCTGGATGCGCTGGTGACCGGCGCGCGCCAGCACAATCTACGCATGGTGCTGCTGTGGTTCGGCACCTGGAAGAACGGTGAGGACCATTACGTGCCGGAGTGGGTTAAGACGCATCCGGAGAAATATCCGCGGATGATCAACGAGCGCGGCGAGCCGGTGCAGGTGCTCTCGGCAAACTCGGATGTGAATCTTGAGGCAGACAAGGCGGCGTTTCGCGCGCTGATACATCATCTGCGGGAGATCGATGGCGAGCAGCATACGGTGATCCTGGTGCAGGTGGAGAACGAGTCGGGCGCGATCAACGCGGTGCGGGACCACTCGCCAGCAGCGGAGAAGCAGTTCGAAGGGCAGGTGCCGGCGGCACTGGTGAAGGCGCTGGGCAAGCACGCGGGAACGTGGCGCGAGGTCTTCGGGGCCGATGCGGATGAAGATTTTCAGGCGTACTCGGTGGCGCGCTACATCAGCGAAGTCGCGGCAGCGGGCAAAACCGAGATGCAGGTGCCGATGTACTGCAACGTGTGGATGCAGTATCCGCATGGGTATCGGATTCGCGGGTGGGACCGGCCGGGCTTCGATTATCCGAGCGGCGGCCCGGCGCAGCCGGTGCTCGATATCTGGAAGGCGACGGCGACGCACCTCGACATGATCGGGCCGGACATTTACACCAGCGATACGAAGGCGTTCTTGGAGATTCTTGGTGCGTATAACAGACCCGACAACCCGATATGGATTCCGGAGACTGGGCTGGGCGATGCGTTTGCGAAGGGTGTGTTTTACGACCTGGGTTATGGCGGCATCGGGTATTCGCCGTTTGCTACGGACCAGACTGGCTGGTCATTGCAGCCGGGCGAGGTGCCGAGGCTGCATGCGGAGAATTACAAGCTGCTCGAGCCTATGGACCGCGACCTGGCGGAGTGGGATTTTGAAGGCAAGCTGCATGCCATCACCGAAGAAGTGGGTGATACAGAAGACTCGATGCGGCTGGGGCGCTGGGTTGCTGAGGTGGGCTTCGGATTTCCGCAGCGCGACGGCGGCCACGCGCCGGGGACCGCGGACCATATGGGCCGCGTGCTGATTGCGCAGATCGATCCGGATACGTTTATGCTGGCGGGCTTCGACACGCGGGTGACGCTGCGGCTGGCGGATGGCGTTCCGGGACACGCGCAGATTCTGCGCGCGGAGGAAGGGAAGTACGAAAACGGCGAGTGGCACGCGCTGCGCATCCTGAACGGCGACCAGACGGACCGCGGGATCAATCTGCATCACGAGGATACGGTGGTTCGCATCCGGATGGGCACGTACTGAGGAACTTAGCCGGCGTGCATCTCTCTCAAAAAGGGGCGGCGCGTTGCTCGGGGCTATGTCCGAAGTCATAGCTCGAAGCAAATTCCTGGGTGCGTTCGCCGCGCGCGACGGCGCAGCGCAGCGGGGAATGAAAAACCTGGTAGACCGGCGGTGCGGAAAGGGCGAAAAACGCTGCTACAATTGAAGCGACCCCACCGCATTGGAGATCGGTTTCATGGCTTACGTCATTGCAGAACCTTGCATCGGTACTAAGGACTCGGCTTGCGTCGATGCCTGCCCCGTCGACTGCATTCATCCCAAGAAGGACGAGGCGGATCACGCCAACGTGGAGCAACTGTACATTGACCCGGTGGAGTGTATCGACTGCGGCGCGTGCGTGCCGGTGTGCCCGGTTTCCGCCATCTTCGCGGGCGACGACCTGCCGGAAAAGTGGGCGGCTTACACGGAGAAGAATGCTTCGCACTTTGGCCGCTAAGCACCGAACAAAATTGCTTGATTCAACGCGCAGCCTTCGGGTTGCGCGTTGTTGTTTGGGGCGGCCGGAAATTGTCAGATGAACGCTGAAGCTATCGTGCTGCGCACCTGGCCTATCCGCGAGGCCGACCAGATTGTCGCGCTGTTTACGCGTGAATTCGGCAAGCTGAAGGGCGTAGCGAAGTCGGCGGCCAAGAGCCGGCGGCGGTTCGGTGGCGCGCTGGAGCCGATGACGCATGTGCGCGCCAGCTTTCTCGAGAAGCCGCGGCAGGAGCTGGTGCGGCTGGACTACTTCGAGATTCTGCGCTCGCCGTTGTCGATGGCTGTCGATTACACGCGGCTGAGTGCGTTGGCGTTCTTCGCGGAGGTGATCGACGAGACGCAGCCGGACCATGATCCGAACGATGCGGTCTTCCGCCTGGTGCTCGCGGTACTGGAGGCGGCCGAACGCGGCAGCGTGTGGATGCCGGTGACCTACTTCGCGTTGTGGATCACACGCCTGATGGGCTGGCTGCCGGAACTGCGGCGCTGCATGCTGTGCGGTGAGCTGCTGGATGGCGCGCCCGCGTATTTTCACGCGCTTTCCGATGGGCTGGTGTGCGTGCATCACAAGCGGCTTGCGTCGGGAACGCTGAGTGTGGAGTCGCAGCGGCTGGCGGCGCGCATGTTTCATGAGCCCGCGGCGGCGCTGCTCGATGAGCCGTGGCCGCGGGAGCGTGCGCGCGATCTGCGGCGATTTTCGGTGCAGACGCTGGAGCGGCACCTGGAGCGCCGGCTGACCAGCGCGGCGGCGCTGGTCAAGCTGGGCGGCTAGTGCTGGCCGCACGAGCGGGCGCCCCTCCGGCCCATCTAGCTGGGTTCTCTCCGTTGTGGCTCATGCATTTATGACGACGCGCTAGCGTTCGGCGTGCTCGACGGGCTCCTCGTGGTCAACGACGGGATCGTGCTCTGTGGCTCGGGAGGACGCCAGACGGAAGACGCGCTCCCGCGCCTCTTCGCGTTGGATGAAGCGGCGGCGGCCAATCAGCAAGTCCTGCAGGGAGACATATCCGCGCGGGTGCATGGTGTCGCGGTCGAGGACGAGCAGACGGATCTGCCCGGTGGTGGCCATGCGCTCGGCTGCGCTGCGGCAGGTCTCATCGCCGAAGGTATAGACCGGCGGCAGCTCGGCGAGGACCGGGGCATGTTCGTCGGCAAGGTCGGTCATCGCGTCTTCCACGCTGACCATCTCGAGCGGATCGACGCCGTATTCACGTGTGAGGTGATGTCCGCGGCGGCCGAGCTTTTCCGTGAGGATGGAGCGCGGCATAATGAGCGAGGTGATGGTGTAAGCGGCGATGCAGGCGACCACGAGCGGCAAGAGCGCCGGCAAGGCGTGCGTGAGCTCGATCGAAAAGACGATGGCGGTGAGTGGAGAGCCGAGTGCGCCGGCGAGCATGGCGCCCATGCCGATCAGCGCCAGCGTGCCTTCCGGCATATGAAGCAGATGCGCGGAGAGCGCGCCGAGCGATGCGCCAATCATGAGCAGTGGCGCGAGCACACCACCCGAGGTGCCGGAGCCGAGCGAAAAAGCCCACATCAGCGATTTGAAGACGATGACGCCGAAGATGAGCGCCATGGTTGCGTGCCCGGCCAGCAAAACGGCGATGTTGTCATAGCCGACGCCTAGGCCGTGGGGGAAGAACAGGCCGCCGATACCGACGCCGAGTCCGCCGATGGCGGGCCACCACATCCAATGCACAGGAAGTTTGCCGAACAGATCTTCAAAACCGTACATCATGCCGCTGAGCGCTGCGGCGCAGAGGCCGACGACTGCTCCGAGGATTGCGGCCAATAGAGCGAAGTGAATGCCGCTGGGGATGGCCTGCGAGGAAAGCGGGAAGAGAGGGCCGGCGCCGAGCCAGATGACACGCAGCACGGCAGCGGTGACGCTGGCGAAGGCCACAGGGACCAGCGAGCGCGGACGCCACTCGAAGAGCAGGAGCTCGACGGCGAGCAGGATTGCAGCGAACGGCGCCGCGAAGGTTGCGGACATGCCAGCGGCAGCGCCGGCGACGAGCAGCGTGGTGCGTTCGGCATCGGTGAGCTTGACCCACTGCGCCAGCAGCGAACCGAAGGCGCCGCCGGTCATGATGATTGGACCTTCTGCGCCGAACGGTCCGCCGGAACCGATGGCGATGGCGGCCGAGATGGGTTTGAGCACGGCGATGCGTGGCTCGATGCGTGCGCCGTTGAGCAGGATGGCTTCGATGGCTTCGGGAATGCCGTGGCCGCGGATCTTGTCCGAGCCGTAGCGCGCCATGATGCCGACGATGACGCCGCCGACGATGGGCACCAGCACCATCCAATAACCGAGCGGGCTGCCGGCGGGGCCGACCATCGCCCAACTGAAGCGGTGATAGTAGAAGAGGTTAGTAAAGAAGGCGATAAGCCGCAGCAGGATCACGGCGAGTCCTGCGCCGCCGATGCCGACGATGATGGCCAGGCCGGAGATCAGCCAGACGCGGCGGTCGACCGTGAAGTCGCGCAGTGTGGAGGCATGGCTTCTCATCGAGCACCTCGCGCGATCGTGCGTCCTGCAGAGTGCGCGCCGGGTAACGGATCGTCCTGCCAATGTTCGATGCGGGTGAGGGCCTCGATCAGGTTTGGCCCCATGACATCCAGCTCGCTGCGATGGTGGGCTGCGAGCTTGTGGAGCAGCCGCGAGCCCTTGGAGGTGATGCGCAGCAGGACGCGGCGGGCGTCTGTCTCGTCGCTGGTGCGTTCGAGCAGACCTTCCTCTTCCGAACGGTTCGCCAGCTCGACGACGCTGTTATGGCGAAGGCCGAGGCGCTCGGCGGCGTAGGCGATGGTGGGAACGGCGTTGGCCGGGGCTCCGGCAATCTGCAAAAGCAATTGATGCTGCTGCGGCTGCAGGCCGGCGGCATGCGCCGCCTGCTCACTGAACTGCACAAAGGCGCGAAGGCGATAGCGAAATTCGGCCAGCCGTTCGATCAGGCTGGACGAGGACGATCGTCCGTCTTTCATAAAATATATCGTATCACGACATATATGTTTTTCGTCGCGCTCCCGCTTCAAACCGTCTGCAACGGTCGAGGTATGGCGCCGATAGCGCCCTTACGGCGGGCAGCGAACGTCGTATACTGCTCATATGTCTATCGTGCGCAACATTGCCGGCGTGGCCAAGGGAATGTCGATCACCTTTGGCGAGATGTTCAAGCCGACCGAGGTGGAAAATTATCCAGATGGACCGGGCCCGAACCGCGGCGCGCACTTTCAGGACCGCTTCCGCGGGGCTCATGTGCTGCAGCGCGATGAGAATGGCCTGGAAAAGTGCGTGGCATGCTTCCTGTGCGCGGCCGCCTGCCCATCGAACTGCATCTACATCGAAGCCGCGGACAACACGGAAGAGAAGCGCATCTCCAGCGCGGAGCGGTACGCCAAGGTCTACAACATCGATTACAACCGCTGCATTTTCTGCGGGTATTGCGTGGAGGCCTGCCCGACGGATGCGATCACGCACGGGCATGGCTTTGAGCTGGCGTCGCTGAATGCGACGAACATGATCTACCGCAAAGAGGACATGCTGGTGCCGCAGATCGCACTGCCCGGCGCTACGCAGGCGCAGTCGGATTCGATCAAGTAGCGCTCTGCACCATAAACCAACCTAATATTCCTTCTGCTGCCCCTTAGCCGGGACGGAGGTTGGGACATCCGGCGTGCCGGCGTACGTCACGAGCAGGACGACGGGTTCGTCCCCGGTTTCGCCGCGATGAACATCGTCCACGGTTTCGGCGAATGCCTCTCCCTGATGAAAGACCTTTGTCTTGCCGCTTACCTTGTCGTGCACCGTAAGCGTGCCGGAAAGCACGTAGCCCGCGTTGGGAAATGGATGCGTGTGCCACGGCAAGGCGGAATGCGGCGCAATGGTGAGCTTGAGCATGGTCAGTTGCGGGTGGCCCTTGGGGTACTGCGTGTATGGGACGCCGTTCCAGGAATGATCGGCCTGCAGCAGGACTTCCCGCTGGGCGGATGCAACGGTTTTCGCTGCACTTTGAGCGTGAGCGCTCGATAGCGAGGTTGCGACGGTGAGGAGAGCGAGTGCGGCGATGCGATGACGACTCATGGAATTGCCTCCGTGGTTCGATTTCATAACGCTGGTCAGGGCAGTTAGGTCGGGGTTTTCAGCAGCAGATAGCCGCCGGCGAGGCCGAAGAGCAGGTCGGGCGACCAGGCCGCAAGGAATGCGGGCAGCATGTTGACGTTGCCCATCGCCTCAAAGGTGCCGGCGACCACCCAGTAGGCAATGGCGACACCGATGGCTGCGGCAATGCCGGTGAGCGAGCCCCGCTTGCCCATCGAAAGCGCGAACGGCACCGCCAGTATGGCCATGATCAGCGTGATAAGCGGGTATGCGATCTTGTGATCGAGCTGCACGCGCAGCCGCATGGTGTCGAAGCCGCTCTGCCGCAGGTCGTGGATGTAGCGCGACAACTCGATGAAGCTCATCTCCGACGACTGCCGGTTCTCCTTCTTGAAATAGGAAGGTTGCTCCGTGAGCGTGGCGAATGTGCTGAGCGAGAAGCGGTCGTAGCTGCTGACGGCCTCGCCCTGGAAGTGACGGTCCCATCCATCTTCGAAGATCCATTGCTTCAGGGGCGGGTCCCAGTGCGCGGTGTCGGCAAAGATGCGCCGCGTCAGTGAGAAGCTCTCCGGATCGAATTCGAAGACGGAGAGGTTCGCGAAGCGATCGTGGTCCGGATCGAAGAACTGGTAGTAGTAGATGCGGCCGGGCTTTCCCGGCTCCTGCTCGCCGAAGATCCACTTCTGGTCCGGGCGCAGGAAGGTCTGGGCGGGCTTGCCCTTGATGACGCTCAGCAGGGCTTCCTGGCGGCGGTTCGCGCCGGGCAGATAGCTTTCGTCAAAGAGAAATAAGCCGACCGCGAGAATCGCGGCAATCACCAGCACCGGCACGATGACGCGATAGATGCTGATGCCGGTGGCCTTCATGGCGGTGAGCTCGCTGGAGCGGTTGAGCACGCCAAATGTCACCAGCACGGCGACGAGTACGCCAAGCGGCAGCAGCGTGTAGACCATGCTGGGGACCAGGTTGAAGAGATATGCGCCCACGGTCACCAGCGGAGTGCGGTTGCGGATGATGTCGCCGAGCCGCTCGAAGAAGGTGAAGACCAGCATGAGCATCACGAAGGTGAGCGAGCACCATGACGAAGGTGCCGAGGAACTCGCGCAGCACGTAGTCATCCAGGATGAGGGGAAAGCTGCGGCGGCCGGAGCGCTCATGTCGCAGGGAGGTGTCCAAGATGGGCAGGCGCGGCTTGAGCGACCTTGCCGGCGGCGCGCGCTCCACTGAAATTGAAAGAGAGATTTGCCACGCCGCCGCGGCTGAGCTGCCGCAGGAGGAGCAGGCCGAAGGCGGCGAAGATTATGTTGGCGGCCCAGACGCCGAGGAACGGAGTGATCTTGCCCTGGCGTGCCAGCGAGACGCCGGTGAGCGAAAGGAAATAGTAGACAAAAACCAGCGCGATGGTGAGGACGAAGCCGGCGCTTTTGCCGCCGCGGCGCGACGAGAGCCCGAGCGGAACGCCCACCAGCATGAGGACAATGCAGGAGGCGGGAAAGGCGAGACGCTTGTAGAACTCGATGCGATACCACTGGCCGCCGGGACGCTCCGACTTCCGCTAAAGCTCGGGCGTGGACATGGCCAGCACCGGCGCGTCAGCGTGGCTGATATGCGTGTCTTCCTGGTTGCCGGTCTGCAGCGGAAGGTCGGCTTCTGTAAAGGTGGAGACGGAGTACTGGTTCGGGTCATTGGCCACGAATTCATGCCGCGTGCCGTTGCGCAGCCGCATGCGAAGCTCGCCCGTTGCCGCCATTGACCACCGTGGCCGTGGCCGCGGTGATGATGAGCGGCGAAGCGGGATTGGTGAGGTCGGCGAGAAAGACGTGCTGCCACTGCGACTGCGCCTACCGAGCCGCGTACGTTCTGCACATACAGTACGTAGTTCTTGAAATCTTCATAGAAGACACGCGGCTGAATCTCAAAGGAAGCCTGCGATGTCTTCAGCGCATTCTCGAGATCGAGAAGCGACTCCGCTGCCTTGGGCGCGAGGTAAAGCGCATTGAGGAGCGAAACGCCCCAGCCGAGAACCGCAACCAGCGAGACGATGCCGACGAAGCGCCAGACGCCGATGCCGGCTGCGCGCATCGCAGTGATCTCGCTGTCCGCAGCCATTCGGCTGAGCCCAAGCAGCACACCGACCAGCACCGCCATCGGGATGGTCATGGTGAAGGTGTTGGGCAGAGTGAAGAGAAAGATCTCCGCCATGTTGGCGAGCGATGCGCTCTCGCGCACAATCACGCCCAGGATGTCCGTCAGCGGGCGCATGAACAGAATGAAGGTGAACAGCGCGCCACCGATGAGGGCGTGCGAGATCACTTCACTCAAGATGTAGCGTCGCAGGATGCGCACGGCAGTCGGCCTTGCGCTTAGTTTACCGTGCTTGCCGCACGGGCGGATGCGCCTTCGGCGCGATTGTCGGGTTCGCTCCGTTGTCGCTCACGCTAGGATTTGAGGGTGATGAGGCGTGCGCTTAGCGCGCGTGCCGGTACACGAGATCGAGCAGCTCGTCATACATGGCGCTGGCGCTGTCGCCGCCATCGCGGATCGCCATGGTGGCGCAGTGTTCCAGGTGATTGCGCATCAGCAGACGGCTGACGCCGCGCAGCGCTTCCTGTACCGAGGCGATCTGCACCAAAATGTCGGCGCAGTAGCGCTCGTGCTCCACCATCGATTCGAGGCCGCGCACCTGGCCGGCGATGCGGCGCAGCCGGCGGACGGCGGCGGCTTTCAGCTCGGGGTCGACGGCGACGGCCAGCTTTTCATCGCTATTGCATGCACGCTGCGCGGCTGCTGTTGCGGCTTCTTGGTCTGCTTCATGCTGCCCTCCAGCGCCTCAGGCGCAGGCTGTTCAACAACACACTTACGGAACTGAGCGCCATGGCTGCGGCGGCCACCGCCGGCGACAGCAGGATGCCGAAGGCGGCCCAGAGTGCGCCCGCAGCGACCGGCACGGCGAGCAGGTTGTAGCCTGCGGCCCAGCCCAGGTTCTGCTTCATGATGCGGCGGGTGGCGCGCGCCAGCTTCACGGCCGCGACGATGGCGCCAAGATCGCTGTGCAGCAGGATGGCGTCGCCTGCCTCGCGCGCCAGCTCGGTGCCCGTTCCCATGCCGATACCGGAGTCTGCCTGCGCGATAGCCGCCGCGTCGTTGATGCCGTCGCCGACCATCAGGACGCGCCTGCCCTGCCGTTGCAGCTCGCGGATGCGTGCGAGCTTCTGCTCCGGCGAGAGCCCGGCGTAGACCTCGCGAATACCCAGGGCATCGGCTAGGGGCTGTGCGGCGGCGGCCGTGTCGCCGGTCAGGATGGCCGGTTTCAGATGCAGCGCTTCGAGCGCGCGCAGAGCGCCGGCAGCATCGGCGCGAACAGTGTCGCGGCAGACGATCGTTCCGGCATAGACGCCCGCGTGCGCGATGTGCAGCATCGGTGCCGCCCGGCTCTGATCGGTGAGCTTGGGGATGGCGATGTCGTGCTCCTCGAAGAGGCGTGCGTTTCCGGCAAGAACCTCAGCGCCGGCGATCGGTAGCTTCGAGCCCCATGCCGGGCATGGCCTGAAATCGATCGATGGGCAGGAGCGCGAGTCCGCGATCTTGAGCGGCGTGCAGCACGGCGTGCGCCAGCGGATGCTCGGAGCGCTGTTCTGCCGACGCGGCGAGTTGCGAGCAGCCGCTCTTCCGACCATCCGGCAGCCGGCGCGACGGCGACAACGCTCGGCTTGCCTTCGGTCAGCGTGCCGGTCTTGTCCAGCAGGACAGTATCCACATGGGCCAGTCTCTCCAGCGCTTCGCCGCCTTTGAAGAGGACGCCGAGCTGCGCACCGCGCCCGATGGCGACGGTCAAGGCGGCCGGTACCGCGAGACCCATCGCGCAGGGGCAGGCAATCACGAGCACCGCGATGGCGACGGCAAATCCGCGGCTGACATCGAAGAACGACCAGACCACGAAGGTGGCAATCGCGAGCGCGATGATTGCCGGGACAAAGATGGCGCTGACACGGTCAGCCAGTTGCTGCATGGGGGCGCGCGAGGACTGGGCCTGCTCGACGAGTCGCAGAATCTGTCCCAGGCGGCTTTCTGCGCCGACGGCGGTGGCGCGGTATTCGATGGCGCCGTCGTAGTTGAGGGAGCCGCCGATCAGCGCGTCTCCGATATTCTTCGCGACCGGCTGCGACTCGCCGGTCAACAGCGACTCGTCGACGGTGGTGGCGCCGTGAAGCACTTTGCCGTCGACCGGTATACGCTCGCCGGGGTGAAGGACGACGACGTCGTCGGGGAGCACGGTTGCGGTGGGCACGGTCAGTTCGCGTCCTTCTTTGAGCACGCGCGTCTGCGCAGGCTCCAGCTCGGCCAGCGAGCGAACCGCGTCCAGCGCGCGCTTGCGTGCACGTGTTTCCAGCCAGTTGCCCAGCAGCAGAAAGCCAAGGATGAAGAGAACCGAGTCGTAATAGAGACCGGGTTGGATGTGGTGGCGCGTGAGCAGGGCGGGCCAGAACGTGGCCGCTACGGAGTAGCCGAACGCTGCAAGCGTGCCAAGCGCGACCAGCGTATGCATGTTGGTGCTGCGGTGGCGCGCGGCCCGCCAGGCGCGCTGATAGACCGGAGCGCCGGCAGTCGCCATGCCCAGCAACGTGACTGCGCCCAACACAACTGCGAACAGCGGGCCGGCTGTCATGGTGCGCATGCTGGCCAGCATCACAGCGATGGCCGCCGCGATGGTGAGCAGCGCAATGATGAGCAGGCGGTGCTCTTTCCGGGTTGCGTCTTTCGCGTCCTGGGCTTCCTGGTCCGGAAGATGATCAGCAGCATTGGCCTGCGCGGGAAGATTTGCTTCGTAGCCGGATTCGCTCACAACGGCCACCAGAGCGTTCGGCGAGGACTCCGACGGCTCGTACATCACGCGCGCAGAGTGTGCGAGCAGATTGACGGTTGCATCGACGACGCCGGGCGCTGCGCGGAGCGATCGCTCGACATGCGCCTGGCACGCAGCACAGGTCATGCCGTGAATCGGCAGGACTATGGTCTCTACCTGAGCCTTTACCGTCGCGTCGGGCCGGCTTTCGGAAGCGGCTGCGCTATTCGACAAGGTGCGCCTCGAATCCAGCTTTGCGAATTGCCGTGAGATATGCGTCTGGCTGCGGCGTTTTGCTGTGCAAGCGGGCTGCTCCCACGCGGACTTCATCTACCTGCGTGCCCGGCACCTGGCTCAGAGCACGGGTGACGCGCTGCACGCACGCGCCGCAGTGCATGCCATCGATCTGGAAGAGCAGCTCGGTCATATACCCCCACCCCCTATGCATGTAGGATGCGGGATTCTGCTGCAGGATGCAAGTATTTCAATCCGTCTTGCCGGGCGGCGGCTGCGGGTCGAAGCGGTAGCCGATGCCGCGCACGGTCTTGAGAAAGACCGGATTCGCCGGATCGTCTTCGAGATAGCGGCGCAGGCGCACGATGAAGTTGTCGATGGCGCGGGTGTCGGTGTCCTCGCGCATGCGCCAGACCTGCTCGAGCAGCTCCTTGCGCGAGATGGTGCGTCCCTGGTGGCGCACCAGATAGCGCAACAGGTCCGTTTCCATGACGGTGAGGCGGATCTCGCGGCCGTCAACGCGCAGCTCCAGCGCGGCGAAATCGATGGTGCGTCCGGCAAAGCTGAAGGAGGATTCCGCGCCCGCCGGCACTGTGTTGTTAGGCTCGCGTCGCTGCCATGCCCAGCGCCGCAACAGGCCATGCAGCCGCGCCAGCAGGATGGAGAGATCGAAGGGCTTGGGCAGGTAGTCGTCCGCACCTGCCGCGAAGCCGCGCAGCACATCTTCCGGACGCCCGCGGGCAGTCAGCATCAGCACGGGCGTGCGATCGTCGCGCTCGCGCAACTGCTCCACCACCGCGAAGCCGTCGCAACCGGGGAGCATCACGTCGAGCACGATGGCATCGATTGCTGCGTCGGGAGCGGCGGTGAGCTCAAGCGCCGTTTCGCCGTCCCGCGCAATGCTGGCCCGATAGCCTTCGGCCTCCAGATTGAACTTGAGACCCTGAGCGAGATGTTCTTCGTCTTCCACGATGAGGACATGCGCCGGAACGCTCATACGGTAGCTCCGCCTTCCACCGTGCCGCCGGGAGTGAGAATACGCGGCAGTTGCAGATGGATGGTGGCGCCGCGGCCTTCGCCGGCGCTCTCGGCAAAGGCGTCTCCGCCATGCTGCCGCGCGATGGAGCGCACCAGGAAGAGACCCAGGCCGGTGCCTTTCACGCGCAGGATGCTGCGATTGGGCACGCGATAAAAGCGGCGGAAGATGCGCTTGAGCTGCGGCTGCGGAATGCCGAGGCCCTGGTCCGCGACGCTTACCATCACCCAGGCATCGCTTTCGACCGAGAGCACGATGGTGAGATGTGCGCCGTTGGGCGAATACTTCACGGCGTTGTCGATGATATTCAACACGGCGGTGCGGAGATCCTCCGGGTTGCCGGCGACGGCGAAGCTGGAGCCCGCGTGCAGTTCCCGCCGGTCGACGTGGATGGCGTCCGCATCGAGATGATAGCGGACCGTTCGCGGTGGCTACCGCCTCCTCGACCAGCTCATCCATATCAACGCGCACGCGGACCTGGCTGCGTGCCCTCTGGCCCAATTCGCCGGCTTTCAGAACCTGCTCGACCGTGGCCATCAGCCGGTCGGTGTCCTCGCTCATCACGGCGAGGAATTGCTGCTGCTGCTCGCGGGAGACGTCACGGCGGCGCATGGTGTCCAGATACAGGCGGATGGAGGTGATGGGTGTCTTCAGCTCGTGCGTAACGGCATTCAGGAAGCTGTCCTGCTGCTCGTTGCGGCGCACTTCGCGGACCAGGAAGACGGTATTGAGGATGAGTCCGACGATCAGGAGAGCAAAAAACGGGATGCCGATGACCAGCGGGGCGAGGCGGCGCCAGTTGAGAATGATCCAGCCAAGCTGGAGCGCGACGGCAACGCCGACCAGGCAGACACCGAGCGCGATGAAGAAGAATATGGCACGACCGCGCCGGGTGATCCGCATAGGCAAGGAAAAGTATAGCGGCGTCCAAATTGGACGCCGCTATCGAGTCGTAGCCGTGATGCCGGTCAGGCAGCGCCGGCGGGACGAGGATTTGCAGGATCGTACTGCGCAAGCTTCACCTGCTTGGCCAGGCCGAGCTTTTTCAGCATCCAGATGCCGTAGTAGTTGGGATCGACCTCGTACCAGGCAAAGCCATGGCGCGCGGAGACGGGATGCGCATGATGGTTGTTGTGCCAGCCTTCGCCACCGCTCACGAGGGCTACCCACCACAGGTTGCGCGACTCATCCCGCGTCTCGAAGCGGCGCGAGCCCCACATGTGGGTCGCTGAATTGACCAGCCAGGTGGCGTGCAAGCCGAGGGTGGTGCGCAGGAAGATGCCCCACAGCAGGCATGGCCATCCGCCGATCGCGAGCAGCGCGATGCCGACTACAACGATGCGGCAGCCAGTGATAGCGGCTCAGCCAGCGATGCACGGGATCCTTTGCGAGGTCGGGTGCGTAGCGGGCCAGCAGCGCGGTTTCGTGATGCAGCGCGTCGCCCTTCAGAATCCAATCGACGTGCGCCCACCATCCACCGTCGTGCGGGGTGTGCGGATCGCCTTCATGATCGCTGAGCTGATGATGCACGCGATGCGTGGCTACCCAGAAGATCGGGCCGCCTTCGAGCGAGAGCGTGGCGCAGACGGTCATCGCATATTCCAGCCACTTCGGCACCTTGTAGCCGCGGTGCGTCAGCAGCCGGTGATAGCACATGCCTATGCCGACATTGATGGATAGCACGTAGAGGACAACAGCGGCGATGAGCGCCTGCCAGGTGAAGAAGAAGAGCGCAGCCACTGCGCCGATATGGAAGGCGAGCATGAAACCCGTCGTCACCCAGTTGCGGCGGAAGTTCTGGCCGGCGCGGCCAAGCACGGGCACTTCCTGCTTGCTGCGCGTGCGCGCGGCGGCATGTGGAGCGGGTGCTGCGACGGTAATCTCGGAAGGTGTTTCAACCAGCATGTAGGGGAACCTTTTGGAGAGAATGTCTCTATTTCGACCCTAACAGCGATGCCGGCAGGGCCAGCGTAAGAGTTTTGTAATCGCAGCACTCGGGTAAGCATGAGACAAAGGTGTTATGGAGAATTTCCAGGGATGAAGCGCGAAAACTATCTGGGTCTTGTACTTGCGATGGCGGCAACGGTGGCTCCTGCCCAGCAATCGCCCATCGACCTGCCGACGAGCAAGCAACTGATGCCGGTGCCGGGTACGCCGCAGCGCACTAACAGCCTGCCCATGGCCATCGCTGCTTCTCCGGATGGCCGTTATCTTGCGCTGCTGAATGCGGGCTATGGAACGTATGAGTCCGAATACCAGCAGTCGATCGCTGTGCTGGATACGACGACCGGCAAGGTGACTGACTATCCAGAGGCGCGCACCGCGCCCGGCATGCCCCAGACGTTGTACCAGGGGCTCGCTTTTTCGAGCGACGGCACGCATCTGTATGCATCGTTCGATTCGCTCTCCGCGCCTGTGGCGCAAACTCCGAAGCAGACCGGAAACGCGATCGCCGTGTATCGCGTCGATGCTGGACGCGTGACACCGGAGCGCCTGATTCCGATTCCGTTGCAGACGCTGGCTCAAGACCGCATGCAGAACCATCTTGATGCGGTCGTGGCTGCGGGCAAGGCGATTCCTGCGCCGGCGGGTCTGGCCGTGGTGAAGGGAACGGGCGGCGACCAGTTGCTGGTAGCGGATGTGCTTTCCGATGACGTGCTGCTGATCGATGCGGCGAGCGGCAATATCCGATACCGTTTCGACCTGTCGACAGGGCCGGTGGTTCCGTCTGCTTATCCGATCGCGGTGACAGCCACCCGCGACGGCAAGCGGGGATTCGCCGCGTTGTGGAATGGCTCGGCTGTCGCGGAGCTCGACCTGCGTTCTGGAAAGGTCATCGGCACACTGCCGCTGCTGCGGCCTACCGAAGCGACCGCGGCCGGCTCGCATCCGGCGGCGCTTGCGCTCGCGCCAGATCAGAAGACGCTGTATGTTGCGCTCGCCAATCGTGATGCTGTGGCAGGGGTCTCGCTGCGTCGCGGACGGATGAAGCTGGCCGGCATCTTCGACACGCGGCTGCCCGGGCAGCAGTACTTCGGCGCCGAGCCGAACGCGCTCGCGCTCTCCAGAGATGGGCGGCATCTCTACGCCGCGAATGCGGGGACGGATTCCGTTGCCATATTTGGCACGCGCGGAATTCATAGCGGCACGCCGAAGCAGCCCGAAGGCTTTGTGCCTACGGAATGGCTGCCCACGGGGCTCGCGATGGATGCTGGCCACCTCTACATTGCGACCGGGAAGGGAACAGGTACCGGCCCGAACGGCATGCCGCAGCCACCCGTGCCGGGCGTTGCGCGCTCACATCGACCTACGACCTACATCGCTTCGCTGCTCTATGGCTCGGTAGCTTCGGTCGATCTCGCGCAGCTTGATGCACATTTGCCCGAGCTGACGAAGCAGACCGTTGCCAGCAACATGCAGGACGCCGCGGCCGTGCATATTCAGTTTCAGAGCGGGCACAATCCCATTCGCCACGTGATTTACATCATCAAGGAGAACCGCACTTACGATCAGATCTTCGGCGACCTGCCGGCGGGCAACAACGATCCCAGCCTGGTGATGTATGGCAAGCAGCATTACGCCAAACGAGCACAAGCTGGCGGAGCGGTTCGGCATTCTCGACAACTTCTATGACTCAGGCGAGGTCTCAGGCGACGGGCATGTCTGGTCGACCGCTGCCATCTCCAGCGACTACACGGAGCGACCTGGCAGCAGGCGTATCGCGGCAGGGAACGCGTGTACGACTACGAAGGCGTGGTGGAGAATGGGTTTCCGCTGACGGAGAAGATTCCGGACGTGAATGAGCCGGCAGAGCAGCTACCTGTGGACGAATCTCGCGCGGCATCACAAGACGTATTTCCATTTCGCTGAGTACATCGCAACGCATTTCTGCGGTAGCGACGAGCCCGTGCCGCGGCAGAGTCCAACCGAAGGAACACCCGAGCCGGAGAGACAGAAGTGCGCCAGAAATGGTATTCGGCCGGGCACCGCGGTGCCGGAGAACTATGGCGGCGGTGTCGAGCAAGTATCCGTGGGGTATTCCGCTGATCGCGCAGAATGTGGCTACCAAGCCGGAGCTGGTGGGGCATTTCGATCCGCTCTATCCGGACTTTCAGCTCGATTTTCCGGACCAGATGCGCTTTGAGGAGTTCGACACCTATTTCAAGAAGTGGGTCGCCGAACGTAACAACGGCCATGACGAAATGCCGGATTTCGTGATGCTGCGCCTGCCCAACGATCACACTGCAGGCACGCGGGTGGGAATGCCGACACCGAATGCCTCCGTGGCCGATAACGATCTCGCAGTGGGCCGCGCGGTCGAGGCGGTCTCGCACAGCCCCTACTGGGACGATACGGCGTTCTTCATCCTGGAGGACGACGCACAGAACGGCGCAGATCATGTGGATGCGCACCGCAGCACGGCGCTCATCATCAGCAAGTACGCGCCGCGGCAGGCAACGCCGCTGGTCGATCACCACTTCTACACGACGGTCAGCATGGTACGGACGATGGAAGACCTGCTGGACCTGCCGCCGATGAACAACAACGATGCCTTTGCGCCGCCAATCGCGAGTGTCTTCGCCGGCGCGGGCGATCAGCCGCCGTTCGATGCGGATTACTCCAATCGCGACAACGGACTGATCTACACCGCGAACAAGCCGAACGCGCCTGGCGCGAAGGAGTCCGGCAAAATGGATTTCCGGCACGAGGATCGCGCCGATCCGCAGAAGCTGAACGTGATCCTGTGGAAGGATGCGAAGGGCGACGCTGCCGTTGCCGGCGGCGCTGCTGACGCCGGTGAAGCATCGGAAGGATGATGACGACGTAGAGCGGCCGGCTAACCGACGAAGTCGACCTTCACCGGATGCGGGATGATGCCGCGCTCGTGGCCGAGTTCGAGTAGCTTGCGGATTGCCTGCCTGCCGTCTTCGCCGTAATTCAGCGTGCGCTCGTTGACATACATGCTGACGAAGCGGTTCGCGAGCTGCGTGTCCAGATCGCGCGCGAATTGCATGGCGTACGCCAGTGCTTCCTCGCGATGATCGAGCGCCATGCTGGATGCTTTCGCGCAGCGCCTTGGTGACGACGCGCATGGTCTCTTCGCCCAGGCTGCGGCGGATGGCATTGCCGCCGAGTGGCAGCGGCAGTCCGGTTTCCTCGCGCCACCACTGACCCAGATCGAGCACCTTGAAGAGCCCGCTGGTGGAATAGGTGAGTTGCCCCTCGTGGATGATAAGGCCGGCTTCGTGCTTGCCGGCGAGTACCTGCGGGATGATCTGGTCGAAAGGAACGATGGTGGTGCGAACGTCGGGCGCGAAGAGCTTCAGCGAGAGTGCGGCTGTTGTCAACTCGCCGGGAATCGCGATGCGCACCTGCTTGATCTCGTCGAGCGAGAAGTGCTTGCCGGCAACAATCATCGGGCCGTAACCCTCGCCAACGCTGCCGCCGCACGCCATCAGCGTGTAGTTGTCCTGCAGGTAGGGGTAGGCGTGGAACGAGATCGCGGTGACATCGTAGAAGGCTTCGTGAATCGCCTTCTGGTTCAGCGTCTCGATGTCGGTCAGCGTGTGGGTGAACTTCAGGCCGGGCACGCGCACCTTGTTGGTGGCGAGGCCGTAAAACATGAATGCGTCATCGGAGTCCGGCGAGTGCGCGATTTTGATCTCGCGAATGCCGGTCTGCGTCTGTTCTAACGAATGGGTGCTGCTCACGCTGCTTGGGTCCTTTTCGATCTGGAGAATGCCGGGTCGGATATTCGTAACTATTCCGGTTGCGAAGAACGCCTGGAGAATGACACGAAGGTCTGGGCGCAGGCCGCGGCGGCGATCACTTTGGCAGCGTCGCTGGCCAGGAAGGGAACAACCGACTCGTTCAGCAGCACGGAGAAGCTGGTGTTCACCATCATGCCGAGCCACAGGGCGCCCGATGGCCAGCAGAATGATGTCGCCCACAGCCGCGCCGGCGAGGGCGAAGAGCAACTTCCGTTTGCCGTCGCGATAAATCAGTCCGGCTACGGCCGCGGCGAAGGGGGCTGCCAGCAGGTAGCCGCCGGTGGGTCCGAAGAGCTGCGCGATGCCGCCCAGCCCATGCGGGCTGAAGACGGGCAGGCCGGACGCGCCTTCCAGCAGATACAGACACAATGCGGCAAAGCTGAGCCCGGGCGCGAGCAGCAGGCCGAGCAGCACGACGGCAAAGGGCTGCAGCGTGATGGGCACCGGCGTAAAGCCCAGTGGAATGGAGATGTGCGCGCAGAGCGCGACGAAAGCAGTGGCGGCGATGGCAATTCCGCCCTGCCGGGCGAGGTGACGCGCGCCGCCGGCAGCGGCGCTCCGGTCTTGTGCAGCGGCTGTCTGAATGGCTGTCCGGGGCATCATGGGTTCTCGTCTCCTGAACTGCTGCGAATCGTTCGTGGAATCAATTGTCCTGCTTCAGGTCCGTCTCGGCAGCGGC
Organism: uncultured Acidobacteriaceae bacterium; assembly: GCA_963758545.1. Lineage (GTDB taxonomy): Bacteria > Acidobacteriota > Terriglobia > Terriglobales > Acidobacteriaceae > KBS-83. The sequence continues at coordinate 215,173 of CAVWVY010000009.1, forward strand.
GCCCGCGTCGGCAGACAACTGCGCGCGATCGCGACGGACGTGCCGCGCCACCGAGATGGCCGCCCACAGCAGCGCGCACAGACTTACAACGAAGACAGCAAACAACCAGCGCATGCGTGAGGGATCGGTCCTTCCGGGGCTCTGTCAGGATAAAGCATTTCCCGTCTCATCGTCAGCGCACGTTCGCGGCGATCCAGGCCAGGTAGGCCTCGCTGCCGTCGGCCACATCCAGCACCAGGAATTCCGGTAGCTCATAGCTGTGCAGCTCGTGAACGCGGGTGCGGACCGCATCGACTCTTCTCCTGGAGGGTCTTGATCAGCAGCAGCACCTCGTCGGCTGTCTCTACCGCTTCTTTCCAGCGGTAAACGGAATGCACTCCGCCGATGAGGTTCACGCAGGCGGCCAGATGCTCCTCGACCAGGGCATGCGCGATACGCTTTGCCTCTGCACGCGGCGAAGTGGTCACCAGAATCAGGCGAGTGTCGGTCATGCGATACGCTCGATGGTTGTGGTGCATGCAGCAGACCCGCGCTCTGCCATACAATCCTCGGCGAGCCGCATCCCATGCAATGACATCGTGCGGAGTGGGGAAAGAGACAGGAGAGATATGGCCACAGAGATCAAGTTCGGAACCTCGGGCTGGCGAGCCATCGTTGCGGAGGAGTTTACGCTTGCCAACATACGCCGCGCCGTTACCGGCATCGCGAAGTATGTTGCCGCCCAGCCGGGCAGCCATCGCGTGCTGGTGGGCCGGGACCCGCGGTTTCTGGGTGAGATGTTTGTCGACGAGGCGGCGAGCCTGCTGGCGCAACATGGCGTCACGCCGGTCGTGATCCCGGAGCCTGCCCCCACGCCCGCCATCGCCTATGCCATTCGCGAGCAGAAGGCGAGCGGCGGTATCAACTTCACGGCATCGCACAATCCGCCGGAATACAACGGCATCAAATTTTCGACGCCGGACGGCGCGCCTGCTCTGCCCGAGACAACGAGCAAGATCGAGGCGGAGATTCGCGCGCTCGGCGAAACGCCGGTGGCGCAGGCTAAGCTGCTCGAAAAGCCCGAGACCGTGGACGTGAAGCCGGATTATCTGAAGCGCCTGGGCGAGCTGGTGGATTTCAAGGCGATCCAGGCAGCGAAGATCAAGATCGTCTTCGATCCCTTCTGGGGCGCGGCGCGCGGTTACAGCTCAGAGATTCTGCGCGGCCATGGCATCGACGTAAGCTGCGTGCACGACTATCGCGATGTGCTCTTTGGCGGACACGCGCCCGAGCCGGACGATCATCTGCTGGGCGACGCAAAAAAGAAGATGCGGGAGACGGGCGCACACATCGGCATTGCGACCGATGGCGACGCCGACCGCTTTGGCGTGCTCGATGCCGATGGCACTTTCATTCAGCCGAACTACGTGATCGCGCTGCTCTTCGAATACCTGATCGAGACACGCGGCTGGAAGAATGGCGTCGCGAAGTCGGTCGCGACGACGAATCTCATCAACGCCATCGCGGAGAAGCAGGGCGTACCGCTGTATGAGACGCCGGTGGGCTTCAAGTACATCGGTGAGTTGATCATCAAGGACGAAATCGCGATTGGCGGCGAGGAGAGCGCGGGCCTCACCATCCGCGGGCACGTGCCGGAGAAAGACGGCATTATCGCCGGCCTGCTAATGGCGGAGATGGTGGCGCGCCGCGGCCGCACGATCGGCGAGCAACTCAAGGACCTGTTTGGCAAATATGGTTCCTTCTACCCGGTGCGCGAGAACTTCCGCTTGACCGGCGAGGTGAAGCAGAAGTTCACTGAAAAGATAAAGAAGGACCCGACCGAGCTTGCCGGGCAGAAGGTGAAGCAGGTGGTACGCACCGACGGCCTGAAGCTGATCTTCGACGATGGCTCCTGGGTCTGCTACCGCCTCTCCGGCACTGAGCCTGTGGTGCGCGTTTACACCGAGGCGCGCGATCAACAGGAGAGCGCAAAGCTCACCGAGGCCGCGAAGAGCTGGGTCTTGCAATAGGAGAAAGAAACAGAGTGAATCCGATGTCCTCGCAACCGCAGCCCCACACGCAGCCAGGCAGGCTGGCGCGGCGTTTCTCCGTCGCCACGGCTGCGTATGGGCAGCGGCGGCGCATCGCTACCGTGTTCGCCGCAGTGATTGCCGCTCTGCTCGCGTATCATGCGCTCTTCGGCGCGAACGGCGTTGTGGCTTACCGCGCGAAGCAGAGCGAAGATCGCGTGCTCGCGCAGAAGCTGGAAAAGCTGAAGCAGGAGAACGACCGCCTGAAGGCCCACGTCGAGCATCTGAAGACAGATCCCGACGCCATCGAATACGAGGCGCACATGCGCCTGCGCTACACGCGCCCCGACCAGGTGATCGTGCTCAACAACAATGCGGACACCGCTGCGCATACTCCTGATTCCGCTACGCACCCTCCAAACACCGCTGCGTCTCCAGACGGAGCGAAGCGCTCGCACTGAGCAAGGCGTTTATACTGGCGCTATGAGCACAGCAGCGCCGCGCGATCAATATCTCTTCGGCTCGCTTGAGAGCAGCGCCAAGAACCAGATGAAGGTGCAGGAGGCGAACTTCGGTGAAGAGCCGCCGGAGGGCATCATTCTGACCTCGCTGGATTTCGCGGTGAACTGGATCCGCAAGAGCTCGGTGTGGCCGATGACATTCGGTCTGGCCTGCTGCGCGATCGAGATGATGTCGATGGGCGCTGCGCGTTTCGACGTGGCGCGCTTTGGCGCGGAGGTCTTTCGTCCCTCGCCGCGGCAATCGGACCTGATGGTGATCGCGGGCCGCGTCTCGCAGAAGATGGCGCCGGTCATCCGGCGGCTCTGGGAGCAGATGCCGGAGCCGAAGTGGGTCATCTCCATGGGCGCCTGTGCGACCTCCGGCGGAGTTTTCAACAACTACGCGCTGGTGCAGGGCGTCAATCAGATCATTCCGGTGGATGTTTACGTTCCCGGGTGCCCTCCGCGGCCGGAGCAGCTCATTTACGCCATCACGCTGCTGCAGGAAAAGATCCAACGGGAGCGCGGCACTTTGAAACGAGCGCTGAATCTGAGCTAACGCGCTTTCAAAAATGTGTGAGCGCGGGAAGGCTGCCGTTCTGGCCTGGAAGGCACGTGACATTCTGGAAAACCGTGTAAATACCATCATTTTCAGGCGAAATAGTGCTTGAAATCGCCGATTCTGCCGTTAGGATGGTGCAGTCCGGAATTTCGTTCCGGGCGGGTGCACATTTTTTAGGGCGGCTGTCGGATTGGTCATAGGCCCTGGGTTACTCTAGTGATGCTCTGGATAAGCTATTGAAAATTCTAGGCAACTCACCTACTAAAATGTGCACTAATCTAGGCAACGCGTGGTAGCTTTCCCTTGCGCTGCCTGCTCGGTGCCTTCCGGGTGGCGAGAGTGTTCTGGGGTATGATGGGACACTTGAGTGCCATTCGTAATTGATTTGTATGACTTTCAGTACGGTTGCGGAGGATAGACGCATGCATTTACGTCCGTTGCATTCTCTGAGCCGGATCCTGCTCGTAACCTGTGCGGTAGGCCTGGGAACAACGGCTCTCTTTGCGCAGGACACAAACACGACGCAGCCTCCAGCTCAGCCCACACAAGATCAGTCGTCGAGCAGCGCTCCGGCGGCTGCGCCTGCCGCCCCTGCCCCTGCATCAACCGCTCCGCAGGCGCCTTATCGCTTCGCGGGTCGACATCTTTGCAGGTTATTCGTATCTGGCGCCGCATGGTTCCGTGACCATTCCCGGCGGTCAGTTCGTCGGTATCACCGGCCCGGTGACGTATTCGTCCATCGACTACGGTGCGATCGGTAGCGGTACTTACTACTTCAACCGGTATGTCGGCGCCCAGGCTGAGTTGAGCGTTCATCCCGATGGAAACAACGATGGCGCCTCCGTCGCTTCAGGCGGCATCGTGTTCCGCTATCCGACTGAAGACATGACGCCGTTCGTGCACTTTGAGGCGGGCGCGGTTCGGCTTGGCGGTCCCTTCAAGCAGCCATACACCTGGGGTCCGGCACTGACAGCCGGCGGCGGTCTGGATTACGGCATCGGCCATCATTTCGCCATCCGCGTCTTCCAGGCGGATTATCAGTATTACCACGTCAATTTTGGTCCGCAGAATCCATTCCCGACCGGCGGGCGTGCCAATCTGAACGTGGCTCGTCTGAGCGCGGGCATCGTCTATCGTATGGGCAATATCACGCCGCCTCCGCCTGTCACCTACCAGTGCGCAGCGAGCCCGGCGTCGGTCTATCCTGGCGATCCTGTCACCATCACCGGTACCGCAACCAACCTGAACCCGAAGAAGAACGCCACCTATTCCTGGACGGCTACGAATGGCGTCAAGGTTTCCGGCGACTCGGCAACCGGCAATGTGGATACCAACGGTTTGAATCCGGGCAGCTATACGGTGACCGGCCACGTTACGCAGGGCCAGAAGGCCGGCCAGTTCGCCGATTGCACCGCGAACTTCGAGGTCAAGCAGTTCGAGCCGCCGACCATCAGCTGCTCGGCCAACCCGACCACTGTGAAGCCGGGTGACAGTGCGACGATCACTGCTCAGGGCGTAAGTCCGCAGAACCGTCCGCTGACTTACACCTACTCCACCTCGGCTGGTCAGATCAACGGCAACAACACTTCGGCTACCCTGAACACGTCTGGCGCGCCTGCTGGTCCGATCACCGTGACCTGCAATGTGTCTGACGACAAGGGTCAGACGGCCTCCTCGACGACCTCGGTCAACGTAGAGCAGCCGCCACCGCCGCCGCAGCCCAAGACGCAGACGCTCTGCTCGATCAACTTCGATCGTGACAAGCGCCGTCCGGCCCGCGTCGACAACGAAGCCAAGGCCTGCCTGGATGACGTAGCCCTCAACCTGCAGCGTCAGTCGGATGCGACTGCTGTTGTGGTTGGCGACTCGGCAACCGGCGAGAAGATGGGGCCGAAGCTGGCAGCGCAGCGCGCCGTCAACACCAAGGACTACCTGGTCAAGGAGAAGGGCATCGATGCCTCCCGTGTTCAGGTTCGGACTGGCAGCGAGCCCGGTAAGCAGGCGCAGAACTACCTGGTTCCGTCCGGTGCCAACTTCGACAACGACGTGCAGGGTACAACCCAGGTGAACGAGGAAAGTGTGAGGCCCCAGGCCCGCGCTGGCCACGCCGCCCACCATGCCCGTCACCACAAGAAGGCGGCTGCCGCCCCGCAACAGTAAGGCGTTCTTCCGCAACAAAGGGCTGACCGGTTTTCCGGTCAGCCCTTTTTCTTTGTTGCGACATCCATGCGGAGATACGGGGTCACTCCCAGATGCTCAGCTTGGTACGGGCCCCTTCGTGGGATTGTCACACCTGCCTATGCCCTTTACTCTTGCACCAACAGTTCTTTCCTGAACACACCAATAGTTCTTTCGTAAATGAGGTCGTGCCATCCCGATGAATCGCCGTTTCGCTTCTCTGCTTCTGCTCTCTGCCTGTTCCCTGCCGCTTCTGGCGCTGCCTCCGCAGGCGGCGACGAATGCAAATCCGATCGCCACGGCGTGGGTTCCGGTTGGCCCGGATGGTGGAGACGCCCGCAGCTTCGCCGCCGATCCCTCGGACAGCCGTCACCTTTACCTTGGCACCACGAACAGCTGGCTTTACGAGAGCCGCGACGATGGCGCATCGTGGCATCGGCTGGCGAAGCTGTCGCCGAAGGACGACCTGATCCTCGATAACATCACCGTCGATGAAGCGGACGCGAAGACGATCTATGTGGCAGCCTGGGTGGTCGATCATCCAGATGGAGGACTTTTCGTCAGCCATGACTCAGGAAAGACCTGGACCAAGAGCCCGGCCATGGACGGCCAGTCCATTCGCGCGCTGGCCCAGGCGCCTTCCAACCCGAAGATGCTGGTGGTGGGCACTCTGAAAGGCGTCTTCCGCAGCGAGGACGGCGGACAGCACTGGGACCAGATTAGCCCGGCGAACAGCGCGGAGCTGCACGAGGTCGAATCGATCGCTATCGACCCAAAGGACCCGAAGACGATTTATGCCGGCACCTGGCACCTGCCGTGGAAGACCACCGATGGCGGCGCGAACTGGCACAACATCAAGCAGGGGCTGATCGACGACTCGGACGTCTTCTCGATCATCATCGATCCGGTAACGCCGCAGACGGTCTATACCAGCGCCTGCTCGGGCATTTATAAGAGCGACAACGGCGGCGAGCAGTACCACAAGATTCAGGGCATTCCGTCGACCGCGCGCCGCACACGCGTGCTGATGCAGGACCCAGTCGATCACGCGATCGTCTACGCCGGAACGACCGAGGGTCTCTATCGTACAACCGCCGCCGGCACCAACTGGTCGCGCCTGACCGGGCCGGACGTGATCATCAACGACGTCTACGTCGATCCGAAAAATCACAATCATGTGCTGCTGGCGACAGACCGCAGCGGCGTGCTGATGAGCAACGATCAGGCCGTCACCTTTGCCGAATCGAACCGCGGCTTTTCGCAGCGGCAGGTGGTTGCGCTGGCCCAGGATGTGAAGGACCCGAACCGCATGTATGCCGGCGTGGTGAATGACAAGATGTATGGCGGCGTCTTCACTTCCGGCGACGCTGGCAGCACGTGGCAGCAGCAGAGCCAGGGTCTGGACGGCCGCGATGTCTTCAGCCTTGCCGAGAGCCCGGACGGCGCGCTGCTGGCGGGCACCAGCCACGGCATCTTTGCGTGGCAGGACGGTCGCTGGCAGGCCGCAGGACATGTTGTTCAGATGGAAGAGAAGACGGTGTACGAGCGTCGCAAAGGCAAGCGCGTCAAGACGACGAAGACCATCGCAAAGCCGGCGGGAGAGATTGACGGACGCATCCACCAGCTCGATCTGAGGCACAGCACCTGGTTCGCCGCGACCTCTGCCGGCGTGTACCAGAGCGCGGACCAGGGCAAGGTTTGGACGGGCGGACCGGTGCTGGGACAGACGGACTATCTCAGCGTGCACTCCGCGGGCCCGATTGTGCTGGCGACTCGCCGTACCGGGATTGCGATCTCGCAGGATGGCGGCAAGACCTGGCAGCCGGAACCGCTCCCCGGCAAGCTGACCTCGGTGCGCACCAGCACTATCGCTCCGGGCGGCAGCATGTGGGCGGGTGGGCGGGAAGGTGTCTACTACAGCACGGACAACGGCGCCAACTGGACATTCATGTCGACCTTGCCGATCTCGGACATCAACAGCATTGAATACGACAGTGAGCTGAAGCGCATCGTGATCACCTCATGGAGCTCTACCTGGGTCATGGCGGTGAACGAATCGGACAAGAGCTGGAAGTGGTGGGACGCAGGCTGGCACGTGCGCGACGTGCGATCCAATGCCGGCCGGCTGCTGGCGGCCTCGCTCTACAACGGCGTCGTGATGCAGCCACAAAGTGGCGTCTCGAACGCCGTTGCGGCAAAGCGGAATGGCGGCATGGGCGGAGCGCAGTAGAACGCATCGCTGTTAGTGTGGAGCAGAGGAGCTCAGAAGCATTCACGCTTGACCGCGGACGTCCACAGAGAGAGAGTTCCAGACCTCTCGCAGATTCGCCTGCGTCCCTTTGAGACCAGCGATCTGCCGGAGCTGCTGCGTCTGGATGCGCGCTGCTTTCCGCCGCGCATTGCCTACTCGCGCGCCGAGCTGCAGTATTTTGTGCGGCATCCGCGCAGCACCACCGTCGTAGCGGAGCGCGATGGGCAGATCAACGGCTTCTGCGTGGTGGACTGGAAACAGGAGGCTGGTCGCAAACTGGGCCACTTCATCACCATCGATGTTGCGCCTGAAGTCCGCCGCAATGGCCTGGGGCGGCTGTTGATGCAGGCCGGCGAGGCGGAGTTGGGCGGCGATGGGCTGCTTCGCAATCGCGCTTGAAGTAGCGGTCAACAATGACGACGCGCAGGCCTTCTACGAGCGTCTGGGCTATCGGGAGACGGGGCGAATTCCCGGATACTACGCAGACGGCACGGACGCATTGGTGCTGCGAAAGCCTCTGGATTCGGCCGGTTGACCAACGCTATTCCGTGAAGTTCAGTGCGTAGCCGTAGTTGGCGGAGCGGGTGTGACCGGCGAACCAGCGGCGTTCAGTGCGGCGCGCATTGCGCTCCGGCTGCTTTCGGTTGGAGGCCCGCTTACCCGGGTCAGACACGCGGCCCTTGCGATCGAGGAGAAGCAGCACCACTTGCTTCTCCGACGAGATTTGCAATGGGCGTTCGAAGGCGTGCTTATCGACATAGAGCGGGAGAGTGGTGGGCCAGCGGCTGGAATCAGGGGCCGCGCTACGCATTGAGGCATTCTGCCACCAGCGCGAGAGAAAATTCTTCTGCGATGAAACCAGGGAAGTATAGGCCGTCAACGATGGGTCGTCCGCCCGCCAGCGGTCGATGACGGTGTCCCAGCTATCGACATCCGGCTGCTGGGTCAGATCGAAATAAAGCAGGAGCAGATTGCGGTCCGTATGAAAATCTGCCGGCAGGCTGAGGTGTTGCTTGTTCAAGGTATCGGCGCTGACCTTCGGAAGAACGGCCGGTTCAGCCGCGCGCGCAACCGCTATCGCCGTCAGTGCGAACAGAACAATCCAGAGTTTCAGGGAGCGCATGTCTCGGCGACGACTCACTTGAATGAAGTTACGGGCGAACGGAGAACGCTGAACCGCATGGTAACAGCAGGACCGATCTGCTGTTGTGATGTCGCTGAGGCATTGCCCGCCAGCGTATGATGAAAGAGTGAGCCAGTCTACTTCACAGCGCCGCGTGAGGGATGATTTCCGCACGCACGACGAGCAACTGCACCCTATTGCAGAGAAGGTTTTTGCCGGCCAGCGCCTTAGCTTTGACGATGGCCTGGCTCTTTACCGGAGCGCGGATATTCTCGCCGTCGGCTGGCTGGCCAACTGGGTGCGTGAATCGCTCTATGGCGACATCACCTATTTCAACGTTAACCGCCATATCAATCCGACAAATGTGTGCGTAGCGGCATGCCGTCTGTGCGCCTTCGGCCGCAAGAAGGACGATGCCCACGCGTACACCATGGCGCTCGACGAAGCGTGGGCTACTGCAGCCTCCGGCTATCACGAGGCGGTGACGGAGTTCCACATCGTCGGCGGCCTGCATCCCGATCTGCCGCTCGAATATTTCCTAGACCTGGTGCGAGGCCTCAAGGAGCGATTTCCCAAGGTCCACATCAAGGCCTTCACGATGGTCGAGGTCTCCTTCCTCGCGCGCCGCGCGAAGATCACGATCCCGGAAGTGCTGTTGAAGCTCAAAGAGGCGGGCGTGGACTCCATGCCCGGCGGCGGCGCGGAAATCTTCTCCGACCGCGTGCGCCACATCATCTGCGATCACAAAATCGATGGCGACGAGTGGCTGGAGACGGCGCGCGCCGCGCACAAGCTCGGCCTGCGGTCCAATGCCACGATGCTCTACGGGCATGTCGAGAACGACGAAGACCGCGTAGACCATATGCTTCGCCTGCGTGCGGTGCAGGACGATACCGGCGGCTTCCAGACCTTCATTCCGTTGGCCTTTCACCCGGACAACACGCCGCTTCAACATCTGCCGCGCACCACCGGGCTGACAGACCTGCGGCAGATCGCGGTCGGCCGCCTGCTGCTCGACAACTTCGCGCATATCAAGGCGTACTGGCAGATGATGACCGCGGGCATCGCTCAGGTGGCGCTGCGCTTTGGCGCGGACGACATCGACGGCACGGTGATTGAAGAGAAGATTTACCACGATGCCGGTGCAAGCACACCGCAAGGCATGCGCCGCAGCGATCTGATCCGCCTCATCCGCGAAGCGGGCCGCGAGCCGTTCGAGCGCGACACACTCTACCGGCCGGTGATCCGCACAGAAGACAGCTTTACGGTTGCTGTTTAGCTGAATCAGGCTGCCGTATCGGCAATGGGGGCTGGAGCTCGTGCTGAGCGCGTTTTTTGCGCATGCTTTCGACGCACCTGTCGCTGCGCGACGTACAAGAGACCGATGAAGGTTGCGATCAGCAATGAGAGCGCGTAAATGCCGTGGAGTTGGGGTATCTCGCCGTAGAGCAGCGCCAGTCCCACGAAGACAAAGAGCAGGTGCGCGCAGAAGACCTCAATAGAAGCGCGTCCCAGCGTGATGAGGGGCTCGTGGGAGATAGCCCATCGCACCGCGCTTCGCAGGCTGTAGAGCAGGCAGACAAACGCGACGAGGTTCAACAGGCGCAGCGGCCCGAGCTGCCACTTGTCCACCAGGAGCTCGAGATGTTCCTGTGTCAGCCGCGCACCCAGCCAGTCGTGCCGCACGCCCAGGCAAAAGAGGCAGACGGCGACGGCGATCCAGTTCGTCCATTTGGGCAGGGAATGCAGGGGCAACTCGCCTTCCACGGAGCGGGCGCCCATCCACATGCCCATGATCCAGATCCACTGCCACGCGAATAGATTGAATGCGCCCCATTGCTGCAGCGGGATCGGCAGATGCGTCACGCGCACCACAAAGTCGTGGACGTAGATGCGCAGATGGAACTGGGCCAGCAGCCAGATGATGGTGCTGCCGGCAATCACCGGCCGCCAGCTTCGCTTCACCGCAATTGAAAACGCGAACGGCGAAGCCAGCAGGAAGATGACGTAGATGGGCAGGATATCCAGCAGCGGCGGACAGTAAATGAGGAGCAGCGAGCCGATGATGGCGACCGCCGGATGCGCAATGTAGAAGTCCAGCAGATGCTCGAGCGCAGCGTGATGCCGGTAGACGGCGAAAGCCGCCGCGAAGGTGAAGGCCAGCAGCAGCAGTGTCACGTGGTACGCATAGACGCGCAGAGCGCGCTTCCAGAGCTTGCTGCGCAGGCCGCCCGGATTTTCGAGCGCCTGCCGCATGTAGACGCGACCGACCAGCAGCGCGGATAGAAAGACGAAGCCCTCCGCCGAGGAGATAAAGCCAAAAGGCTGGTTGACCAGATCGCTCAGCCTCGTGGGCAGATGCGTCAGCGTCATCCACACTAGAAACAGGCCGCGCAGCGCATCGAACTCCGGCTTGCGCGGGAGCTGCATGCTTTTCACAACGGCGACGGATGTGGTCTTCAGCGTCAAGAAACACTTCCCCTTAGGGGCTTAGACGGCATTCTGCGGGGCAAGTTGCTATCTAATGTAGACCAGAATCTTCGCCAATTTTATGCATCGTGAGGGGCATAGGCCGGTTGCACAAAGGGTATGGCACCCGGCACAGAACGCATCGCGGCTGCCGGCACGATGCCTTATTTGTAAAAAAGGCGTAGGGAGAGCGCTTCGTTCAGAATGCTGCGATGCCCGTGATGGCCTGGCCGATGATCAGCGTGTGGATATCCTGTGTGCCCTCGTAGGTCTTCACGGATTCCAGGTTCATCATGTGCCGCATCACCGGGTAGTCGTCGCTGATGCCATTGGCGCCCAGAACATCGCGCGCCATTCGCGCGCATTCCAGCGCAATGGCAACATTGTTCCGCTTCGCCATGGAGATGTGCTCGTGGCTTACCTTGCCAGCGTCTTTCAGACGGCCCACCTGGAGCGAAAGCAACTGGCCCTTGGTGATTTCGGTGATCATCCAGGCAAGCTTCTCCTGCACCATCTGGTGGCTGGCGATGGGCTGATCGCGGAACTGCTTGCGCATCAGCGAGTACTGCAGCGCCGTGTCGTAGCAGGACATGGCCGCGCCCAGCGCGCCCCAGCCGATGCCATAGCGCGCCTGGTTGAGGCACATCAGCGGCGACTTCAGGCCGCCGGAGCCGGGCAGCACAGCCGAAGCGGGCAGCCGGACATCCTGCAGTGAAAGCCCGGAGGTGACGGAGGCACGCAGCGACCATTTGCCGTGCACATCGAAGGCGCTAAAGCCCGGCGTTTTGGCCGGGACAAGAAATCCGCGGACGCGGTCGTCTTCGTCCTCAACCTTTGCCCAGATCACCGCGACATCGGCAATGGAACCGGAGGTGATCCACATCTTCTCGCCGTTCAGGATGTAGTCGGTGCCATCGCGCTTTGCGCGCGTGCGCATGCCGCCGGGGTTGGACCCGAAATCCGGTTCGGTCAGCCCGAAGCAGCCGAGCTTTTCGCCTTTGGCCATCGCGGCCAGCCATTCGTTCTTTTGCTCGTCGGAGCCGAAGGTGTAGATGGGATACATCACTAGCGCCGATTGCACGCTGACGAAGGAGCGGATGCCGGAGTCGCCGCGCTCCATCTCCTGCGTGACCAGCCCGTATTCGACATTCGACATGCCGGCGCAGCCGTAGCCATGCAGGTTCGCGCCGAAGAAACCCATCTCGGCCATCGGCTTCACCAATTCGCGGGGAAAGCGGCCCTCGCGATTGCACTCCTCGATGATGGGAATCAGGTTGTCATCGATGAAGCGGCGGGCGGTGTCGCGGACCAGCCGCTCGTCTTCCGAAAGCATGGTGTCGAAGCCGATGAAGTCGACGTTCTTGAACTTGAAAGCCATTGCGCAGCCATGTCCTTTAGAGCGAATCTTGCAAACTCTTAAGGGTAGCAGAGCGAACGGCTCGTGCCGTCCTTACTGTTTGCCCGAAAACCCGGAGTCAGTCACGAGAAGTGCGTCCATCCGGAGCTGCTGAATTTTCGTTGTGCCGAACGTTTGCGGCGTAAACAAGTTGCTGTCCCCTATTTGACGAGGCTTCGGTAGCGTTCCTATACTTCACCACGCTCAAGATGCCGGTCTGAAACCAATTCAGGGAGGAAATCTATGTTCAAGCGTTCGCTGGGGCTCATTGTCTTGATTGCCACCGCCGCTACTACTATCGGGGCTGCGGAAGACGCATGGAAAGGTCATTCACCCGCCCTGATTCCACAGCATAGCGGCACGACGCAACTGCTGATTGCCGTCAGTCCGGTGAACTCTAGAGTCGTCTGGGCAGCGGGTGCTGGAGGCACGTACGTCGTCACGACCGATGGTGGTTCGCATTGGAGATCGGGAGTCGTGCCGGGAGCGGAAAGCCTGCAATTCCGCGATGTGCAAGGCGTAAGCGATCGTGTCGCTTATCTGATGTCCATTGGGAACAACACCGGAGATTTTCGCATCTACAAGACGGAAGACGGCGGCGCGCACTGGAACATTCAGTTTAAGAACAAGGCAGCGAACGCCTTCTATGACTGCTTCGCGTTTTGGACGCCGGATCGTGGCGTCGCGCACAGCGATTCAGTCAACGGAGTCTTTCCCGACATTCGCACCACCAATGGCGCAACCTGGCATTCGATCGCCGGCAATATGCCACCTGCGTTGACCGGAGAAGCGTCGTTCTCCTCGAGCGGAACCTGCATCACCACACTGGGCTGGCAAGATGCCTGGATTGCCACCGGCGGCTCGACCGTCGCACGGATCCTCGCGACTCGCGATGGCGGCGACAGCTGGAATGCATACGATACACCGCTCGTGAGCAACCCGAATGCGGGTGGTTTTTCGGTGGCATTCCGCGATCCTTGGCACGGCATTGTGGGTGGCGGCGACTTGACTTCGAACAGCTCTGCCCAGGCAGCTACCTCGGATAATGGCGGCCAGACGTGGACGCTCACCAGGAAGCCTCCCATTCCGGGAGCGATCTTCTGTCTCGCGTATGCGCGCGGGCTCCAGCACCAAAATCCCTGGAGCGGACGAGACCGCTTCGGTCATGAACATGATCGGACCGTCGTGATCACAACCGAAACTCAGCCGAACTTCAGCTCCGGCGCCGCCGCCTGGACCCCCGATGAAGGACAAACCTGGTTCAAACTGCCGAAGGTGAGTGGTTACTGGGCGGTCGCTTTTGCAAATCCGGAAGCCGGGTGGTTCGTCGGCAACAACGGCCAGATTCTGAAGATCAGCTTCTAGTGTTCTGAGTCTTTTCACACAGGACGGGCGTGCGTAGCCTGGTTGACTAGATAGCAGCTCTATCAATAATCGCGGGTGTCCAATAATCGCCCGGTTGGGCGCCCGCTACTCATAGCGCAATGCGGTTTGCGCATCCACGCGCGCAGCGCGCCGTGCGGGAATCCAACAGGCCAGTAGCGCGACGCCGATCAGACACAACGGCACGCCCAGGAAGGTCACTGTGTCGTGTGGGTGCACGCCGTAGAGGAAACTACTCGAAAATTTCGCGCCAATTAGCGCCGCGGGCAAACCTAGTGCGACAGCGAGCGCGGTCAGCAGCATGCCCTGGCGAACGATGAGCCGCTCAACCGCGCCAAGCGGTGATCCGAGGGCGATACGGATGCCGATCTCCCGCGTGCGCCGGCTGACGGAATAGCTCATGATCCCGTAGAGTCCGATGGCGGCCAGCAGCAGCCCGGTAATGCCGAAGACGCCGAAGAGCGTCCCCGCAAGCCTCGGCAGAAAGAGAGCGCTACGCAGGTGCTCCTCCATCGTTTCCTCGTTGTAGACCGCTAATGCCGGATCGAGCGTGTGAATCTGGTGGCGCACCTCATTCGCCACTGCGGCTGAGTCGCCTTCGTATCGGACGATCAGCGTATAGCCAAGAAACGAAGGATCGCTGGCGGTGCTCTGCGCAAGCGACCGGAAGAGCACAGGCCGCGTGTCTTCTCCGATGGTGCGTGATTTGATGTTTCCGACGACGCCGACGATTTCGTAATCCACGCCAGCTCCATTCACGTGGCGGCCGATGGGGTTCTCTCCATGAAATAGCCGCTTCGCGAACGCCTCATTCACGATGCCCACCTTCTGGCCGTTCGCGGCTTCATGAGCGAAGTCGCGGCCCAGGAGTCGCGGGATGCCAAGAGTATTCGAAATAGCCGGGCGTGGCCATGAAGAGATCGACGGTCGGCTCATTCTGTTCGGGCTTCTGTCCGACCACGGAAAAGCCATCGCTGCGATTGCCTCCGCTCAGCGGGACGGAATCGGTGGCTGCGACCGATAGCACTCCGGGCAATGGCGACAATCGCTCCCGCAGTCCCGCGGAAGAATTGTGTGGTGCGTTCCGGGCTGTAACCGTGCACGCGCGGATCGATCGACATCATCAGCAGGCCGCGGGAACGAAAGCCGATGTCAATGTTCGAGGCGTTTTCGAGGCTGCGCAGCAGCAGTCCGGTGCCGCACAGCAGCACCAACGACATGGCGATCTGCGCCACCACCAGAATGCTGCGCAGATTCACGCGGCGGCCCGGGCGCACGAGCGCATCCTCGCCCTTGAGCGCAGCTGGTAAGAGCCGGTCGCGAAGCGATCCATGCCGGGATGATGCCGAGAAGCAGGCCGGTGGCGACGCTCAGTGCGAAAGTGTAGAGCCAAGACGCGCCAATCAACCGCGACGCTGATGTCGAGCGGAATAGGCGCGGGGAAATGGAAGGCGGAGAGCGCGCCTGTGGCCCAGAGCGCGAGCAGGATGCCGACAAGGCCGCCGCCCAGGGCCATGAGAAGGCTTTCAAGAATCATCTGGCGCAGCAATTGCGGCGCGCTTAGCACCGAGAGCAATGCGGATTGCGATCTCTCTCTGCCGTGCCACACCGCGGGCCAGCAGCAGGTTCGCGACGTTTGCGCAGGCGATGGCGAGCACGAGCAGGACGGCAATGGAGAGCATTGCAAGGAATGCGATCACCATCGAAAGGACCCGCGGGGGCAGGGCACCGGCTGGCGTCAGCAGGAAGCCGTTGCCCTTGTCAGTGGCGGGATAGGCCTTGGCGTAATGACCAGCAAGCGTCTGCAACTCAGCAGTCGCCTCGGCCGGTGTGACGCCGGGCTTGAGGCGACCGATGATATCGAGCCAATGATAGCCTCGGTCTGCGTTGCTATCGATCTTCGGGGTATTGTCGCCCTGCGGAGCAAGCTGCGCGATGTTGCCGAGCGGAACCCAGAACTGGGGATCGAGGATGACATCGAGCCCGTGGTATCCAGGCCGAGCGACGCCGACGACTGTGTAGGGATGGCCGGAAACCCTTACGGTTTTGCCGATGATCCGCGGATCGGACTCGAAAAGGCGCTTCCATAGCCGATCTCCAAGAACGATAACCCGGGCGTGTTCTTCATTCGAAGCAAAGCCACGGCCGATCGCCAAGCCTGGAAGGACGATATCGAAGTAATTGGCGGTGGTCGCCTGTCCCCAGACGCGTATCGCCTCACCCTTTCCCCCGATAGACGCAGGCAGGAGTTCGTCATAAGCGGCAATGCCGGAGAAGGACTTCGCCTGGTCGCGCAGATCGGCATACGTAGGCCAGGAGAAGTTGTTGACGTCGCCATCATGCGTCGAGTGCAGCCGCCTCAGCGTGCCCGGATCGCTGACTGGTGCGGGGCTCAGCACGAAGCGGCTGACGATCGAGAAGATGGTGGCGTTGGAGGCGATGCCAATACCGATGGAAAGCACTACCGCCAGCACAAACCCAGGAGTCCTCGAGAGCCGCCGAAGAGTGTAGATAAAGTCCTGCCGCAGATTTGCCATGATCACCCGCCGATGCCTGTGGTTTACGGGCGTGCGACAAAAATGTTCCTGAATTTCGTCGGGAATTCCTGGCCGCCCGGCTTAGCTGGCGGGCTGTCCTTCATCGGCGGACGGGCCATAGAGGGCCGGTACTGCGGCTTCATTCAGCCGCAGGTACACGGTCAACTGTCCGCGGTGGTGGGCCAGATGGCTGAAAACAGCATCGGAGATCATGACGTAACGAGCGTCTTCGGCGAGCACGCGATTGCCGGAAACCAGCCTCCAGCGGCCGAAAAAGTGCTGCTCGTCCGCGCCTTCGAGGGCCCGTTTCGCCTTGGCGTAGCCATCCTCCAGTAATTGCAACAGTTGCGCGCGGGTTTCGACGGCGCGGGTGCGGAATTTGTCGGCGTTCGGGTCTTCGAAGTCCAATTGATCGCCTTCAATCATGAAGGCTACCCAGCCGGGCATGGCGGCGACGAGCGCCGCCAAGTATCCAAGCGCCATGGACTTCTGGTGCGGTTTCCAGTCGTTTCGCCCCTCGGGCACGCGCTCGAGCACTTTACGGTTCAGCGTGGTTTCCTGCTCCAGCTGCTTCAGAAAAAACTCTTTCAGTTCCATCACTTCCTCCGAATCTGTCGTTACGAAGACCAGAGTAAAAATCCATATATGACAGGCAATGTCATAATTCAAAAATAAAATAGGGTTACCGAGGTGAGCTCTGAAATCAGACCGTTTGCTTTCCGCGTTATTGCTGCTTCAGGCACACGGCAGGATGACCGGCCGCGATCTGGCGGAGCGTCTGGAAGTATCGCAGCGAACGATGCATCGGGACATGGAGGCGCTCAGCGCCGCGGGGGTTCCGATCACGGCGTTGCGCGGACAACAGGGCGGGTGGCAACTGGAAAAGGACTGGCGCACACAGGTGCCTGGCCTTGATGCCGCGGAGCTGAGCGCGCTGCTGATGGCGCAGCCGCGCGCGCTGCGTGAGCCGAAACTGGCTGCGGCGGCAGAGCGCGCACTGGGCAAGCTAATGGCGTCGCTGCCCGGCAACATGCGGGAACAGGCGGCAGCGATGCGGGAGCGGCTGCATGTCGATTCCACGGATTGGCGGCCGGTGAGCGAAGACCTTTCGATGCTGCCGACGGTGCAGGATGCGGTGGCGCGGGATTGCCGGCTGAGCTTTGAATACACGCGCGCCGATGGAGAAAGTGGCCCGCGCGTGGTTGATCCCCTAGGCCTCGTGGTGAAGGGCGTGACCTGGTACCTGGTGGCGCGGACACCGCGCGGCATGCGCACCTATCGGTTGTCGCGGATGCGCGCGGTTACAGCGCTGGCGATCCCCTTTCAGCGGCCGGTACGCTTCGACCTGGCGAAGCACTGGAAGAAGGCTGTCAACGAATTCGAGGCGCAGCGGCGGCACTACGAGGCCACTCTGCTGCTTGCACCGGAAGCCGTGCAGTCGCTGACGGAGTGGTGCGTGATGAAGCCGGCAAAGGGACGCCATGCGAAAGGCCCTACACCTGACTGGAAGGCGATGCGGGTGGAGTTTGAAAGCGAGGATCAGGCGCTGTTTGTGGTCCTGGGACTGGGACTGCGCGCCCGCGTGCTGGAGCCCAGGCCGCTGTTTGATCGCGTGATGGGCCAGGCCATGATGGTGGCAGAGGTGGCGCAGCGCGCGTGGAAGGACAGGAATGACGACACGTCACTCGCCGAGTGACGTGTTCGATTTCACGTTGCGGCCTTCGGCGACGCGGAGCGCCTCTTCGACGGCTTTCTGGGCGCGGCGCTCGCGGGCTTCGGGACTCTGGTAATAAAAGATGCCGAGCAGATGGGCGCGTCGTTGCACCGCGGTCATCGCGTTCCAGCCGCGGTGTGCCAGCGGCGCGCGGCGAAAGGCGACCTGCAGGATTGGCGGCAGAACCTGTTCGCCTTCCATGGCGAGCATCATGCGCTCGGCTAATTGTTCGGCGCGCCGCTGCCGTGCCTCCGCGCTCTTTGGCTTGCGCACATCATCGGCCATGTACTTGCGATAGGAGTAGCTGAGCGCGTTGAACCAGCGTTCGAGCGCGCGTTCCTGCTTCAGCAGCTTTGCGAGCTCCGGCGGGACGGCGGCGGCGCGCTCGTCGAGATCCGGTTCGAGGGTAAACTCCGCCATCTCGCCCGCATAGGCCTGAGCGCCTTTCTGCATGGTCTTGTTGACCAGGAGGACGTAGCCCTTTTCCGACGAGCCGAAGAGCGAAGTGCGAAAGGCAAAGCCGTTGATGGTGCCTTTCACACGCATGCGATTGCGTGTCTTCCATACTTTGGCGGGTGCAAAGGGGACATCCGCGATGACCCATTTCAGGTTGGTGCCGTCGGGCTTCAGCAGAGAACGGAAGCGCTGCCGCGTGCTCATGCGCATAAGTGTAAACACGGTGATCTGCCAAATGGCCTCGGGTGCTGTGAGACGCGGTTTTATTTGAGCGGGCGTGAGCCTGCGATGAGGATGTCTACAAGTCTTCTGGCGCTTTGCTGCCAATCAGCGCCAGAGCCCACGTGCGAGACGCCGATCAGCGCTCGAAGCAGGTCGAATGCATCCAGATCTCTTCGCAGATCGCCACTCTTCTTAGCGCGCTTCACCAGCCCATCGATCGCGCCCTGGATCGTGGTGCGTGAACCTTCATAGAGCCTGGACGGGCCTCCGACAACGCTATTGAGAGCGGGTGCAATGATGTGCTTTGCTGCGATGTAATCGACCAGCAGCAGCATCCAGGCTCGAAGCGCTTCGATTGGAGACATAGTCTCGGCAAAGCGGGCAGCGGCGGCCGCGAGTTTCTCCACTTCGTTCCGATAAACGCCTTCGACCAGCTCATCGCGCGTAGGGAAATGGCGATACAGGGTACCTGCTCCAACGCCGGCCTGCTTCGCGATTTCGTCCAGACTGGCATTGGCGCCTTGCCGGGTAAAGGCTTCCTTCGCGACTTCAAGAATGCGCTCGCGGTTGCGCAGCGCGTCGGTGCGCGGTTTCCTGGCGGTCGTGGAACGCTTCGTCGTCATCTCCAAAACTTCTTGCAACCGGAGGCTGTCTCCGGTTATCTATCCATTCGGAGGCTGCCTCCGTTTTAGTTGAGACAGCATCCTTCGGTCAATCCTGGCTGGATCGAGATCAGGGAGGGAGGCACATATGCGTGTATTCGTTACCGGCGCTACCGGATTTATCGGTTCCGCCATTGTGAAAGAGCTCGTTGGCGCGGGCCACCACGTGCTCGGACTGGCGCGCTCGGATGCGGGCGCAAAATCGCTTGAAGCCGCCGGTGCCCAGGCGCATCGAGGCGATCTGGAAGACCTGGAAAGCCTGCGCAGCGGAGCAGTCGCAACGGATGCCGTCATCCATACCGCCTTCAGGCATGACTGGACGAGGTTTGCGGAGAGCTGCGAGCTGGATAAGCGCGCCATCGAGACCATCGGCGCCGCGATTGAGGGCTCAAGCCGTCCGTTCATCGTAAGCTCCGGAGTCGGAGTGGCTCAGGGCCGCGCCGCCACCGAGGACGATCCGCCGCTTTCTTCCCCATCCCTTCCTCGTGTATCCGAAGCGACGGCTGCCGCACTGATGGAGCGCGGAGTCCACGCCTCTGTGATGCGCTTGCCGCAGGTCCACGACACCGTAAAGCAGGGCCTTGTCACCCCCCTGATTGCGGTGGCGCGCGCAAAGGGAGTCTCGGCGTACATCGGCGATGGTCACAACCGCTGGCCTGCTGCGCATGTGACGGATGTCGCTCGCCTCTACCTGCTTGCTCTGGAGAAGGGCACAGCGGGCGCCCGTTACCACGCCGTCGCAGAAGAGGGTGTGGCGCTTAAAGACATCGCCACCGCCATCGGCCGCGGCCTGAATGTGCCCGTCGTTTCCATTGCACAGGAACACGCCCAAGAACATTTCGGCTTCCTGGGGTTCTTCGCGGGGAGGGACCCTCTGACTTCGAGTGCGCAGACCCGTGCAAAGCTCGGATGGAATCCGACCGGCCCCTCGCTGCTCACCGATCTCGGGAACATGCGCTATTCCGAGGTTTGAACCTACCCCACAACTACGGAGAAATCGACATGAAAAAGACATGGTTCATCACCGGCGCCTCGCGCGGGTTCGGCCGCATCTGGGCCGAGGCTGCTCTCAATCGAGGTGATCGGGTTACTGCGACCGCCCGCAAACTGGCAGACGTTGCCGATTTCACGGAACGTTTTGGCGACGCGGTGCTACCCCTCGCCCTCGACGTCACCGACTCCGCGCAGGTGCAGCAGGTGGTGCAACAGGCATACGAGCATTTCGGCAGGCTGGACGTCCTTGTCAACAATGCTGGCGCGAGCCTGTTTGCGGCTACAGAGGAAGCGAGCGACGAGCAGATCCGCGGCGTTTTCGATGCGAACTACCTCGGCATGGTCCGAGTGCTGCGAGCCGCTCTGCCTTTGCTGCGGAAACAAGGAAGCGGCCACATTCTCGGTGTTTCGAGCGGGCTTGGGATAACGGCATTGCCGCTTATCGGCTTCTATTGCGCCACGAAATGGGCTGTCGAAGCGCTCCACGAATCGCTGGCGCAGGAGGTGAGGGCGTTCGGGTTGAAGGTTACGCTTGTTGAACCCGGGGCCTACGCAACCGACTTCGGAAAATCCTCGCAGATCGCGGATGCGCTGGAACCATACGCGGAGTTCCGGAAGCAGTTTCTGACCCAGCTGGCGAATGTTGAATCAGGCGATCCGGAGGCGACGGCAGAAGCCATCCTGAAGCTTGTGGACGCGGAAAATCCGCCGCTGCGATTTGGCCTTGGCACTTCTATTCTTCCCAGGGCCCGCGCCGCGTATGCGGAGCGGTTAGAGACATGGGAAGCGTGGGAGGACGTGTCGAATGCGGCGATGGGCGAGCCGACGAAATCGATGGCCTCGTGGATCGAGCAATTGGCACCTGGGACTCTGGATCAGGCGTAAGAATCAGATCTACATCTTTCCTTAAGGATGCCACTCGAATGGAATTGCCGGCAAGCGGCGATCAAACAGCGTCCATGAACCGTCTTTCGAGGCCGCAATGTGTTCGAGGTAAGGCTTCATCGCGCGGACTGAGTGACGGAATTGTAGCCCGTCAGAACGGCTGGCGTGAGATTTCGGTACCACTCTTTGATACTCAGAGCGAACATAGGCAGACCCGGAGTGCATAGTGTTTTTCTGTAGGCAAGAGCGTTGAGGAGGCGGTTATGAAGCAGACGGCAGTGATGGACGAGAAGCCAGTGGGCAAGCCCGGGGACAATAAACTTACGCCCGCGATTTTGCGGGAACCTCTACGCCTGATCCAGAAAAAGCTGCCCCTGCGCGTGCTTTCCAAGGAAGACTTCGCGCACTGGCAAACCTACGGTTTCGTGGTGGTCAAACAGGCCGTTCCCGCGGCCAACGTCGAGGCCCTGAAGAAACTGCTGTGGGAATTCCAGGAGATGGACCCAGATGACATGTCTACCTGGAACGCGGCGCAGCTGCGAAATCATGCCATGAAGGAATTGAACAATAGCGGCATGGTGGAGATCTACAACCACCAGGCTCTCTGGGACAATCGCCAGGAGCAGCGAGTCTACGATGCGTTCGTGGACATCTGGGATGACGAGAAGCTTTGGGTGACGATTGATCGCGCCAACCTGAATACTCCCAACAAGGGCGGCCGCGCGTTCGGCGGCTTCATCCATACCGATGTCGATACGACGCTCGATCCGCTTCCGGTGAACGTCCAGGGCGTTCTCTCGCTGGTTGACGTAGACGGCGACGCCGGTGGGTTCCAGTGCGTTCCAGAGTTCTTCCGAAGCTTTGAGGAATGGAAGAAGCGTCAACCGGAGGGACGTGACGGCTTCAACCCAAATGTCGAAGGGTTCGAGATATATCCGGTGCCGATGAAGGCGGGCGATCTCATGATTTTCAATAGCCTTCTCGCCCACGGCATCCGGCCGAACACCTCCGAGAACAAAGTGCGCATGGCGCAATACATCGCGATGACGCCTGCGGCAGAGAGCAACGATGAGCTGCGAGAGCGGCGCGTTCAATCGTGGAAGGAACGGCGCGCGCCCGAGGGCTTCGCGTTTCCGGGTGACCCGCGTGAGTGGGAGCGCACACGGTACGAAACGGCCGTCCTGACTCCCTTAGGCCGGAAGTTGCTCGGTCTCGATTCATGGGGTTGAACTTTAATCCTCTTTGTCGCATCGGATGGAACGTCTGCAGGTGACCGCGCTTCGCGTGACGATCGCCGGTGCGAAGGTCGGCGGTGTCAGCGCCCATCGCTGGCGCTGGCGCTGACGCTGATGCTGAGAGTGTTGCTCAGGGGTCAGGACGGCCACCCACGTACACGTCTCGCGATGCATCGTCGCTGGATGCTGCGGCATCTTTGAGGTGGAGCTGTCCATGAGCGACGCAGGCCTGAGCATTACATACATCGGCGGTCCGACTGTGCTGATCGAGGTGGCAGGTATGCGGCTGCTGACCGATCCTACCTTCGATGACGCCGGCGGCAAGTATGTACGGGCCTCGACGCTCCAGAAGTTAGCTGGGCCGGCCGTCGCGGCGTCGGCGCTGGGGCGCGTCGATGCGGTGCTGCTGAGCCATCACCAGCATGCGGACAATCTCGATACGGCCGGCGAGGCAGTGCTGAAGAAAGTCACGCGCGTAGTGACGACGGTGGAAGGCGCGGCGGCGCTGGGCGGCAATGCGTTTGGCCTGGCACCGTGGCAGAGCGCGGAGCTGGAAGGACCGCATGGCAGAACGCTGCGCGTGACGGCGACGCCGGCTCGCCATGGGCCGCCGGAGCGCGCTTCGCTGGCGGTAATCGGCTTTGTGCTGGATGCTGCAGGCGGCGTCTACATTTCCGGGGACACGGTGTTGTATGAAGGCGTGCGCGCGGCGGTAGAGCGGATGCATCCGCGGATTGCCGTACTTCATTTAGGAGCGGCGCGTGTGGAACAGGCGGGGCCGGAACCGCTGACCATGACGGCGAAGGAGGCGGTGGAGTTTGCGCGCCTCGCGCCGGATGCGCGCATTGTGCCGATTCACTACGAGGGCTGGGCGCACTTTAGCGAAGGGCGCGAGGTGATTGAGCGTGCGTTTGCGGCAGCAGGGTTGAGCGAGCGGCTTGTCTGGCTGCGCGGGGGCGCGCCGGTATTTATCGAATAGGCCGCGCCGTCATTTGGTGACGGTGAGTCTGACCGAGACGGTGACGGAGATGTCTTGCTCGCCGGCTTCGGTGCCCATCGAAACTGTCTTCTCAACGGCGCCCATGGCTTGCATCCGCATCATTGGCATGGGGCGGATGATGCCGCCGGGCTCGACGTTGACTTCGCGTACGCCGATTGCGTGGGTGCCGGCCGCGGTTGCGACGGCCTCTGCCTGCGCGACGGCGGTATGCGTGGCCTCCTGCGCCAGATCCTTGCGGACTTTGTCCTGCTCTTCTTCACTGGGCGCGTAGCTGGTCTGCTGGATGGTGTTTGCGCCGTGCTCGAGGACGCCGGAGAGGATGTCGCCGGCCTTTGCCGGCGCGGTGCGAAAGCTCACCGTGGTGCTGCCGGTGTAGCCGACGATCTTCTGCTGTCCGTTCTTTTCTTCGTGGGTTTGCGGCTGGAAGGAGATCTGGTCGGTAGCGAGCCGCTCGGCGCCCTGGCCGCGGAGCCAGTCAAGCAGGCTCTGCGAGCGTTGGGCGAGGTCACGGGAGACGGATTTCACATCCGTGCCCTGAGTCTGGATGCCGACGGAGATGTCCGCCACCGTATTGGGGATGCGGCGGTGCGCGGTGGCGCTGGTGGAGACGATGCCGGCATTCACCGGCAGGGTCAGCTCATTCGTCTGAGCGTGCGCAAACGGCAATGGTGACATGGCGAGTGACGTGAACAGGGCAGCCAGGGCAAAGCGGGTGCGGTTCATGCTTGGCACTTTACCGCATTTTCGGCATACGCGTAGACGTCCAAGGATAGCGCTTGTGGCTTTTCTTTACGGAAAGCCACGTCAAGGGAAACTTCGCAAGCTGGAGGCCTGCCGAAAATGCGCTACCCTATCCGGGCGAACTCTGACTCGCGACTTTCTCGGGCGGGTGGCGCGGGACGGTAGAGAGATTCGGGAATGGTGGCAAGTGTTGATTCCTGAAGCCGCGGCGTGAGGCCGTAGAAGTGCTGAAAGCTCATGATGAGCGGGCGCCACTTGTCCGGGTCGATACGGTCCGGCTCGCCCGGGACCAGGATGGAGCTATCCGCGTGCACGCGCACGATCTCGACTTCAATGGCGATGAGGTTGCCGCGGATGAGCTCGGAGTCCTGGGCGATGCGGTGGGATCCGGCGAGACGCGCCTCCAGTTGGACAGGGCATTCCAGCACGCGCGGCGCGGCGACAACTTCCGACGGAGCGGGCGTGAGGCCGGCGCATTCGAACTTCTGCGCCTCGTGCCGATAGCCGCGCCTCTGCTTGGACTCGGGCACGGGATCGCTGGCGGTGGTGAGCGCGAGCCGGTCAACATGCGACGCCATAGCTGCCGACGGGAGATTCAGAACGCATTCGCCGGTGCGCAGGATGTTCTGCGGCGTGGCGGAGCGTGCGCCGAAGCCGAGCATCGCGCGCCAGCCAAGCCACCAGGCGGACGACATGGGAGCGAGGTTCGCGCTGCCATCCGGATTGAGAGAGCTGACGAGCACCACGGGCGTGCCGAAGTAAAGGATTGCTGGATTGGTTGTGGTCAACATGATGCCAGCGTAACGAGCGGCGAGAAGGAGAGCACTCCGGAGCTTGCCGGGGAAGTGCGCGTTTTCGCAGGCTGCATCCAACGGTATGGGATAGGATGGGCGGCATGGCTCGCATCTCTCGTCGCGTGATTCTAGCTGCCGCTCCTCTGCTTCCACTGGCTCCTTACATGACTCGTTCGATTTTCGGTCAGCGCCACCACGGCAAATCGCAACTTTACATCGGCACCTATACGCATGAGATGGGTCCGGGCAACAAGGGCGAGGGCATTTACGCGGCGGAGTGGGATGCGGCCAAAGGCGCGCTGACGCCGCTTGAGCTGGCGATGAAGACGGCGGACCCGTCGTTTCTGGTCATGCGCGCCGAGCGGCGATGCGCTATACGCGGTCAATGAAGGCGAAGGCTATCCGCAACCGAAAGGCAGCAAGGGCGGCAGCGTAACGGCGTTTCATCGCGATGCGGCGACCGGGGCCCTGGTGCAGCGGAACGTTGTGCCTTCCGGCGGCAGCGATCCCTGCCACATCGCGGTGGACCGCGGCAATCAGGCTGTCTTTGTCGCGGATTATTCGAGCGGAAATCTTGCCTCTTACCGCGTTAGGGCGAAGGGACTGGAGGGACCTGTCTCATGGTTCGGATCCGAGTTCAAGCGTGAGGGCCTGGGGCCGGACACGGAACGGCAGAAGAGCCCGCATATTCATTGCGTCACACTCTCGCCTGACGAGAAATTTTTGCTGGTCAATGATCTGGGAACGGATCACATCTGGATTTTCAGCGTTGATCTGAAGACCGCGGTGCTGACTGAAACGAAAAATTTCTTTCATGCGAAGCCGGGCTCCGGGCCGCGGCATGCGCATTTCCATCCGAACGGCAAATGGGTGTATTCGATCAACGAGATGAGCGCAACGGTGGACCAGCTTGAGTGGAACGGGCATGCCGGAACGCTAACCGGGCTTTCGGAAGTCTCGCTGCGCGACGCTTCTTCCCCGGCAGAGAGCACGGGAGCGGAGCTGGCGATCGATCGCGCGGGGCGGTTTCTTTATGCTTCGCACCGTACCGAAAATACGCTGCTGGTGTTTTCGATCGATGCGAAGAGCGGCGCGCTGAGCTTTGTGCAGCGGATCGGCTGCGGGGGAAAGAACCCGCGGGATTTTACGCTGGATCCTTCCGAGAAGTGGGTTGTAGCCGCCAACCAGGACTCGGCAGAACATCGTGATCTTTGCGCGCGATCCGCATACTGGCAAGCTGACGGAGACGGGGCGCAGTGCTCATGTAGGCGCGCCGGTTTGTGTGCTGTTTGTGTGAGTGCGGAAGGTCACCCCATACGTCCGTGCGAAAGATTGAACGAGTGACGACACCCGGCTTCTAAGTCAGGTATTCCTTCAGGAATGGATCGTCGGAGTGCACGAGATCGTGTGTCGATCCGTCGAAGACTAGCTTGCCCTCGTGCAGCACCATGAAGCTGGTGTCGCGGTCGGCTTCGCCGCTAGGCAGGGTCACCATGGTGTTCTTGTCGCGATCGAAATAGTGCGTCGCCAGCATGAAGGCGTCTTGCAGCCGGTGCGTGATCAGAATGGAGCTGGTGTGGTAGACATCGCGCTGCTTCATGATGAGCGCGACGATGTTGGTGGACGTGATGGGATCGAGTCCGCCGGTGGGTGAGTCGTAGAGCAGCAGGCTGGGCTTGGAGATGATGGCGCGTGCGATGGCGACGCGCCGCCGCATGCCGCCGGAAAGCTCGGAGGGAAACTTCTCCATCGTCTTGTCCAGCTCCACGAATTTCAGCGCTTCTTCGACGCGCTGGTCGATTTCGTGATCGGGTACATGCCGCTCCATCAGCTGAAAACCGACATTGTCGCGGATGTTCAACGAGTCGAAGAGTGCGCCTTCCTGAAAGACCATGCCGACCGATGAGCGCAGCTCGAAGATCTCGTTTTCCTGCATGGCGGTGATTTCATGACCGAAGACGAAGATGCGTCCGCTGTCCGGGCGGATGAGGCCGTTGGCCAGCTTCAGCAGAACGCTCTTGCCGCCGCCCGCCGGTCCCAGCAGCAGGCGAGTCTCGCCGGGTTTTACCTGGAAAGAGATGTTCTTGAGAACTTCATTGCGATCGAATGCGATGGAGACGTTTTCAAAGACGACTGTAGGCGCATCCGGCTTGGGCTCGTAGCGGCGGGTTGCAGTCTCTTCAAGGACGGCAGGCATAAGGTTAACGTCCGAAGAAACCGATCATCGAGCGGGTGATGAGAAAGTCGATGACGATGATGAG
Source organism: uncultured Acidobacteriaceae bacterium (assembly GCA_963758545.1). Lineage (GTDB taxonomy): Bacteria > Acidobacteriota > Terriglobia > Terriglobales > Acidobacteriaceae > KBS-83. Next base: position 242,544 of record CAVWVY010000009.1, read on the forward strand.
CACCGAAGCGACGACCACGGCCTGCGTGGTGGAGCGGCCGACGCCCTGAGTGCCGCCGCGGGTGGACATGCCAAAGTAGCAGCCGACCGAGGCGATGACGAAGCCGAAGAAAACGGGTTTTACAAGACCCTGAAGAACGTCAGGGTAGCGCAGAGACTGGTATGCGTTGTGGAAGTATTGCGAGCCGCTCTGGCCGAGCATATAGACGGCGACCCACGCTCCGCCGAGAATTCCCACCGTATCGGAGATGATGGTGAGGAAAAAGTTCATGACCACGGTGGCGACCATGCGGGGCACGATCAGCTTCTTCATCGGATCGGTTCCGAGGGCGCGCATGGCGTCGATCTGCTCGGTGACGATCATCGAGCCCAATTCGGATGCCATGCCGGAGGCGTTGCGTCCGGAGACCATCAGCGAGGTCAGTACCGGCCCCAGCTCCTTGATCATGGAAAGCGACACCAGGGTGCCGGTGAGCGCGGTGGCGCCAAAGGTGGCAAGTGACGAAGCCGACTGAACCGCAAGGACCGCGCCGGTGAAAAATCCAGTCAGGATGACGATGGGGATCGAGCCCACACCGATGATGTCGGCCTGGGTGAAGATATCGTTGACGTAACGCGGATGCCGGAAGAGATTTGAGATCGCGCGTCCGGAGAGGGTGGCGTAGTCCTGGACAGACCGGACGCTCTTCTTGGCAAAGCCATCCAGCGTAGCGAAGGGCATGGGGGAATTGTAATGGTAGAAGGCCATCCCGGCGGGGAAGCGGTGGCCCGCAATGAAAGATTCGTTTTACACGAACGATTCGAGTGCGGTGGTGTACCATCGGTGCGTTATCCGCGCAGTTCCGGGCCGAAAGGAGCCAGCCATGGCAGCAACATACGACCTGAAGCACGGGGCCAATGGAGAGAAGTACCGCTTCAATCTCAAGGCGGCGAATGGAGAGATCATCCTGGTCAGCGAGACCTATGAGAGCAAGGAAAGCGCGCTGGGCGGCATCGAGTCGGTACGGAAGCACGCGGCAGAGGATGCGCGGTTCGAGCGCAAGAACTCCAAGCGATCGGAACCCTACTTTGTGCTGAAGGCATCGAACGGTCAAATCATTGGGATGAGCGAGATGTACTCTTCCGAGGCAGCTTGCGAGAACGGGATTGCATCGGTGCAGAAGAACGCGCCGACCGCTCAGGTTCGGGACCACACGACGCACTAAGGACCGGCCGTTGGGGCGATTGCGCCTGCGGCGCGTTACTGGGTTCGCTTCCGTTGGTCACTCACGCACACAGTTGTGGGAGCGAGCAAACGAAACTGCATATTCCTGGCTACGCTCAGAATGACAGGGGAAAGCTGATGGCGCTTATTCCTTCGTCTTTTTGCGTATCTCGATATTCAGGCGCTTGATCTTCTGATTCAGGGTGGAGAGCGGGATGCGGAACTGCTCGGCTGCCTCGGTCTGGTTCCAGTTCGAGCGTTCCAGCTTGTCGATGATGATGCGCCGCTCGATGTCTTCAAGGATGTCGAAGAGCGATGCGTTCGCATCATGCTCCAGCAGGGAAGCGGAGTAGGAGCGGCCGGTCAGCTCGCCGGGCAGCACTTCGAGCTGGATGACCGCGGTGGGTGAGAGCGCGACGCCGCGGGCGATGACGTGCTCCAGCTCGCGAACGTTGCCCGGCCATTCGTAGTCCATCATGGCCCGCATGACTTCCGGTGCCAGGCGCCGCATTTCGAGGCCGTTTTCTTCGGAGAAGTGCTCGAGGAAGTGGGTTGCCAGGAGCGGGATATCTTCGCGACGCGAGCGCAGCGGCGGCAGGTCGATGGTGACGACGTTCAGCCGGTAGTACAGGTCTTCGCGGAAGCGTCCGTCGCGCACGGCCTGCTTCAGATTGCTGTTGGTCGCGGCCAGGATGCGGACATCGACCTGAACCTCCTGCACGGAGCCGAGGGGGCGGAAGCGGCGGTCCTGCAGCACGCGCAGGATCTTCGCCTGTGTCTCCAGCGGCATGGTGCCGATCTCATCCAGAAACATCGTGCCGCCATTGGCGATTTCGAAGAGGCCCTTCTGCGCCGCATGCGCGGAGGTGAACGAGCCCTTGACGTGCCCGAAGAGCTGCGACTCCAGCAGGTCGGTGGGCAGCGCGCCGGTATTGATGGGAACAAAAGGCTTGTCGCGCCGCGGCGAGTTGGCGTGAATCGCTTTGGCAATCACGTCTTTGCCGGTGCCGGTCTCGCCCTGGATAAGAACGGTGAAGCGCGAGGGCGCTACCTGGGCAACGAGATCGAAGATGCGGAGCATGGGCTCGCTTTTGCCGACGATGTTCTCGAAGTTGTAGCGCTGCTTGAGCGCGCGCTTGAGCTGGACGTTCTCTTCTTCGGTGCGGTGCTGCGCGATGGCGGCGCGGATGTCGGCCAGCAGCTTTTCGTTTTCCCACGGCTTCTGGACGAAGTTGCGCGCGCCGGCGCGGATCGCGTCGACCACATTGGTGACAGTGCCGTAGGCGGTGATCATGATGACCGGCAGTTGCGGATGGCGGTCGAGGATGCGCGGCAGCAGGTCGATGCCGTTCTCGCCCGGCAGGGCGAGGTCGAGCAGCACCAGATCGTAAGGCTGGCGGTCCAGCTCATCCAGGCCCTTCATGCCGTCCGGAGCCATGCGCGACGGTGTAGCCTTCCAGCACCAGCAGGGTTTCGAGCGATTCGCGGATGGCCGCTTCGTCATCGATGATGAGGATGCGGGCGGCTGAGGACATCGCCGGCTGCCGCGTTGGGGGCCAGCGCCGTAGTGCCTTCAGACATGCATTGCTTTCCTTGCTGCGGGGAATTCGAGGCGGAAGGTCGTGCCGTGGCCCACGGTGCTATCTACATGGATGCGCCCGGCATGCTCCTGGATGATGCCGTAGGTGACGGCGAGGCCGAGCCCGGTGCCGCGGCGTTGTCCCTCGGACGCCGCATTCTTGGTGGTGAAGAAGGGGTCGTAGATGCGCTGCATGTGCTCCGGCGCGATCCCGGAGCCGGTGTCCGCGATGAGCACGCCGACGCGGCCATTCACCTCGGTAGAGACGCGGAGCGATCCGCCGGCTGTCATGGCGTCCTTGGCATTGATGAAGAGGTTCAGGAAGACCTGCTGCAGCTTGTTGGCATTGCCGACGATGCGCGGCAGGCCCGACTTCAGGTCGACTTCGAGCTGCACGGCCGCGGTTTTGAACTGATGTTCCAGCAAGGTCAGCGTATCGCGGATGACGCCGTTCAGATCGATCTCCGAGAATTCGGTGCTGCCGGTGCGGGAGAAGTTCAGCAGGCTGTTGACGATCTCCGATGCGCGGAAGGTCTGGCTGGTGATGCGATCGAGCAGCGGAGCGAGCCGTTCGTCGCCGCGCAACTGCTTGGCCAGCATCTGGGTGTAGCTGGAGATGACGGCGAGCGGCGTATTGACCTCATGCGCGACGCCGGCGGCCAGCAGGCCGACGGAGGAAAGCTTTTCTGCCTGCGCGAGCTGCGATTCAAGCTGCATGCGGCCGGTGATGTCGTCCACCAGGATGATGCGGCCGACCACCGAGAAGCTGCGCGAGACCAGCGGCGCGATGGCGATATTGGCGGTGCGGGTTTCGCCGGTAGGCAACGGGAGCTGGAATTTGTAGAGGTTATGGACGCCGGGCTCATCTTTGAGGCGGCGAAACTCGGCCATGAACTCCGGCGGGAAGATGGCTTCGATGGTCTTGTTCAGGACGTCGACGCGGGGCATGGCGAACATGACTTCCATCTGCGCGTTCCAGCTCTCGATGGTTTCGTCGAGGCCGATGGCGAGGATGCCGACGTTGATGGATTCGACGATGTTCTCGTTGAATTCCTTGAGCCGTTCGTACTCGGAGACCTTCTGCGCGAGCGAGGCGTAGAGGCGGGCGTTCTGAATGGCGATGCCGATGTAGGAGGCGAGTGATTCGAGAAGCTCGACATCTTCGGAAGAGAGAAAGTCGCCGGCCGTGGTGCGGCCGAGGCCGATGATGGCGATGGTGCGCTGTTGCACCCGACAGGGCAGGTAATAGTGCAGATCGAGCTGCGGTGGCGGCGGCGCGCTCCGGCTCGCTCATATAGAGGGCCTGGCTGGGATTTTCCAAGAAAAGGTGCGAGTTGCTCTCGTCGCGCTCGGAGGCGGGCCGTCCCGGGCCGATGCGGCCTAAATCGCGGTCGGAATCGAAGTTCAGGAATTTCAGGTCGAGCGCCTTCGCCGCCGGGCTGGTCACCGGCATGAGGCTCGAGTCGAGACCCCGGGCGGCAGCGAGCGCGTAACGGCCGCGAGGGCCATCGAGGAAGATGCGCGACGCGGGAGACGAGCAGCGTGCGCGTGAGCCGGTCGGTTACGGAGGCGAGCACCGCGTCGAGATCGGTTTCGGAGCTGAGGCCGCGGCCGAATTCGATCAGCGTCTGGCGGTAGTCGTAGCGTCGGCGGTCGAAGACGCGATCGACGCGGGCCTGAATAGCGCGCTTGAGCGGATCGAAAAGCTGCGCGGTGATGATGATGGTGGCGATGAGGCCCCAGGCGCCGAAGCTGGGCAGATTCTTGTGGATCAGCTCTGCCGCAATGGCGACCGCGCCGAAATACAGTCCGATGAGAGAAGCCGTCGCGAGCGTGTAAGCGACGCCGCGCTTGAAGATGAGGTCCACGTCCATGAGCCGGTAGCGGACGATGGCCCAGGAGAAGGTGAGCGGCAGAAAGACGAGGCAGAGCCCGGCGATCTTGTTGAGGATGGACGGCACCGGCCAGTCTGCGAGGAAGGGTATGACCTGCAGAAGGGTGAAGGGGATGACCGCGAGCAGAGTGCCGCGCGTAAGCCACTTCAACTGCTGGCGACGTAGTGGATCCTGGGTGACGCGGTAGTGGGTGAAGAAGACTACCGCGGCGAGCACATAGTAAGCGGCCAGGTAGCCGACGGCAATCTGGTCCAGCCGGTGCGAGAGCCGCTCGGTGGCGGACCACAGCACGAAGGCGAAGGCCTGCACCCCGATGACCAGGACGGCGGGCAGGTAGACCAAGCCGAGCAGCCAGCGGCGGCGCGTGACGAAGCGGCGCTCACGGGTGCGGTCCTCCGGGAAGGCGAGCGCGAAGTGCAGAAAGAGCGCCGGCTGCAGCGCGCCCGCGACGATGGAGCCCCAGTAGATCGTCCAGTCAAAGGCGTTCAGCTTGCCGGTGTACTGGAAGGCGTAGAGGACGAACGATGCGAGGCAGAAGACGTAGAAGTGCGTGGCGTGCGGGCGCGGTCCAGCGCCGGAAGAGCACATAGAGACCGATGAGCAGATAGACCAGCGCGACGACGCGCAGGCCCTGGTACTGCGAGCGGTCGGTGGCAATCAAAACAACGGAGGCGTCGATGCGGACGCCGGAGCGGAGCAGGGTGTAGTCAATGCGGCGGTAGACCCCGGTGTGGAACCACTCGCGAACCAGGCTGGCCAGGCGCGGTGTGGGCCGATCGCCGGCGGCCACCAGAACGTCTCCGGCCTTGATACCGGCGCGCTCTCCGGGGCTGCCGGCAGGGACGCGCTGCGCCTGAAGGCCACCATGGGCCTCCATCCACCAGATGCCGTCGGTCGGCTTCTGATATTCGGCATCCTTGACCAGGTTCAACGAGGCAAAGATGATCGCGGCCAACGTGAAGATCGCCAGCAGGACCACGGTAAGCCGGGTTGAAATCGCCTTCTGCATGCGCTTGGAAACGGAGAGACGAGTGACGAATCATTTTAGAGGGAAGCACGCAGCTTGCCAGCCTCGACATTTGCCTGCGTGGGACGAAATTACGCCCCTAAACTACTGTAATTAATAGACATATTCACCTTTAACGCATTTTTATCACGATCTCGTCCCCGTTGCTCGGCGGCTACAGTTCCGCGAAACGGTAGGGCCCTATGGGGAGGCGTAGACCTATCTTCGATTTTCGTATTTCGCAAAATGGAAGACTTGGTACGTCCGAAATGTGACCGATAAGCGTTCGGAGTCACTCTGCCGATACATCTTTTTGTGAATGAAACCTTTCTATGTTTCAAGAGTTTGAATATTGTGCGACTACGCACAATCGTATGACGACGTTCCGGGAGGATCGGATATGTCGCTGGCCAAATGGATGACTGCCTTGGGCGAGCTGCAGGAGACGGAAGAATTCGTCCCCGTCGGGGGCGCACGAATGCGCTGCCTGATCACGGGGAGCGGCCCGTCCCTGCTGCTTCTCCATGGTTTACTGGGGACGGCGGACGCCTGGGGGGCTGCTACACAACGACTTGCGGGCGGCTCGACCGTCTATGCTCCGGATGCCCTGGGTATCGGCGGATCCGATCGAGTTCCGCACCTGGATGTGAGCCTGAGCGCGACCGCGGGACGGCTGGTTGAGCTCATGGACGCAAAGGGGATCGATCAGGCCGACGTCGTCGGTACCTCTCATGGCGGCTCTGTGGCGCTGATGCTGGCGGCGCTCCATCCGGAACGGGTGCGCAGCCTGATTCTTCACGCGCCGGCCAATCCGTTCTCTGACATTGCCGACCCGCTGATCCGTTTCTATCGCACGGCGCTTGGCCGGTGGTTTGCGGGCCGGATTCCAACCGTGCCGGCGAGCGTGCAGTCGCTGGCGCTGGGGCGCATGTACGGCGACGCCAGGCGTGTGCGAACCGGATCGCTGGAGCACTATATCGCCTCATTGCGGGTTCCGGGGACGGTCGCGTATGTGCTGAGCATCCTCGATCGCTGGGAGCTGGATATGGCGGCGCTCGAAGCCGCTCTGCCCGGCGTGCACCGCGTGCCTGCCCTGCTGCTGTGGGGAAACCGCGATCGCGCGGTGAGTCTCAGCAGCGGCGAGCGGCTGGCAGAGTATTTTGACCGCGCTTCGCTGGTGGTGATTCCCGGGGCCGGCCACCTGCCGCATGAGGAGGTCCCGGTGGCATTTGCCGGCGTCATTAACAATTTTCTGGGCGGCCTGGACCGTACAACGCGCCATCTCAGCGGCAGGCGACCGCCTGTCGTTGCTCGCAACGATGCGGCATGAGACGCGAACCTATCGCGCGGCGAGCTCAAGTATCAGCTCAGGTATCTTGGCTGAAGCAGGTATTTGGCACCAGGAAGGGGAAACGGATTTGAAACAGTTGAGAAATCGAATGGGGACATTCGTCGTTACGGCAGCGTTGCTGATGGGTACAGGCGCTCCGGTCATGTTCGCGCAGACTGCGGGTCAGGACATCAAGGATGCCGGCCATGATACCAAGGATGCCGCAAAGGATACCGGTCACGGCGTCAAGAAGGGGACCACGAAGGCTTGGCACGGCACAAAGAAGGGTACCGATAAGGCCTACAACAAGACCAAGAACGGTACTGAGACCGCCTACCACAAGACCAAGAGCGGCACCAAGAAAGTCGTGCACAAGAGCGCCAACAAGACTGAGGAGGGAGCCGATAAGGTTTCCAACAAAACAGCCAATCCTCAGTAGTAATGCTGAGGTGAAAGCGGCGCGCAATCGAAACGGTTGCGCGTCTTTTGCTTTTCTAGTGTCGCGGGCTTTCGATTAGCCAGCTGATCAGGGTCTAGCCAGATCAGCCACAGGTACGTGGAGCGATAAGTCGTCCCGGCGATAATCGCTTGCAGCTTAGATTTGGGTTTCCGGTAAGTTGCGTTCTGTCAGCTGCCCCACGATCCCTCGTAGCAGGCTTATTCAGCCAGGTACACGCCGCGGCGGTGGAAGCGGGGATCGGTGAGCTGCTGGAGCATGAAGTCTGCTACATCGGCGCGGGAGATGCGGCGGCTGCTGGAGGGCAGCGCGTCGGGCAGCACGCGGTAGGTGCCTGTGGCAGGGCCGTCAGTGAGGCGGGGCGGGCGCACGACGGTGTAGTCGAGATCGCTGGCCGCGAGGAAGCGCTCCTGCGCGCGCTGGTCCGCCATGGGGTGGCGCAGGAATGTGGCGCGCACCACAGCGAAGAGCGCACCGACGATGCGCGGCTGGTACTTGCCGGCGGGATATAGCGCGCCTGCCGCGCCGACGGTGATGATGCGGTCCACCATGTGGAAGTGCATGCCGTTGATGATGAGCGGAATGGCCCGGCTGAGGACAGGCTCGTTCTTGAGCGTGCGTGCGCCCAGTGCGCAGAAGACGGCGCGATGGCCGTCGATGGCATCGCCGACGGATTGGGGATCGAAGACGTCACCCTCCACGATGCGGAGGCCATCGCGCTGCTCCAGTGATCGTTGCGAGGATGGCCCGGGGCGGACAAATGCCGTAACTGCGTGACCCTGTTCCAGCGCGGCGGCAACCAGCAACCGGCCAATCCCTCCAGTGGCGCCAAAGACGATGATCTTCATGAAACGTTCCGTGGGCTGAGGCCGTTCTTAAAGCATTTTCGGTATTGGTCCAGACGGGCGAACCGCTGCTGATGTGGCTTTTCGTTAAGGAAAAGCCACGCCAACAGTATCTCCGCAGACCACCGTATTCCCGAAAATGCTTCACCGGCGTGCAGCGGCTTCAGAACTCTGTGATGCAGGGATGAATTCGAGCAGGGTGAAAACGGCATAGGTTCGCAAGGCTACCATACAGTCCCCTCCGCGGAATCGTCGGCTCGAATCGCTGCTCCGAGTCATCGCGATGCAATGGTGCAACGACAAACTGTGGGGCATGAATGCTCATCCCACAAGTGAGGAAAGGAAAACGAGCATGCCCGAACATATTGCGCTGGAGAAAGTGGAAGTGGCGTTGCGGGAATTGATCGACAGGCTGCGCGAAGAGCAGGAAGGATTCCGTGACCTCGGCCATCGTCTGCAGAATGACCGGGTGAAGCGGTTCTTCCTGGAAGAGACACAGAGGCGCGCGGAATATGCTGCTGAGCTTGAGAATGAGCTGCATCGCATGGGCGTACACGACGTGAAGGAAAAGATCTCCCGCGCCACGAAGGCGCGTTTGTTCTGGGGAGAGATCCAGGCGAGTCTGGCAGGCGGCCAAAAGGCTTTGCTATCGACTGCAGAAAAGTTTGACGAAGGGACATTAAAGATCTACGCCGCCGTGCTGAAGCAGGAATTGCCACTGCCGTTGCGGGAGATGCTGGACCGGCAGCAGGCACATATTGAGAGATCGCACGACCAGTCGAGAGCCCTGCACGACCTGGGCTGAAATGCCAGCGCCCTGTATCCGAGTTGATTGAATCGGATCATTGAAGATGCAGGCTCGTCTCTTCGTTCAGGGTGGCACCACTCACCACACTAGGGCCGGAGCGAATGCGGGCGGCCGGCAAGCGCGAAGGCGATGAAGCCGAGAATGAGCACGAGGCCTTCGATGTGCACCGATTCGCGGTGGAGCTGATCGAACTGGATGCGGCCGGGGCTCGAGTCGGGGAGCGCCGCGACGTTTCCGCCGGCTGCGGCCTGCGCGATGTCCATACGCGGGATGATGGAGAACTGCGAGTACGCGGTGAGCACCACCATGATGAGTACCAGCACCGCCTGCGGGACCACGGAGTGCCAGCGCACCCGCGCTTTGAGCATAAAGCTGAAGATGAGGAAGAGCACCCCGCAGATCAGCCCCATGTAGTGCAGGTGGCGCAGCGTGCCGCCCACAACGAGTCCGGCGGCGTGCAGACCTTCGGCGGGATTGAGGAAGAGCGACGGCAATGATCCGAAGGCAATGGCGGCGACCTGGACAAACAGCAGCAGCGCACCGAGCCAGAGGCCGAGGGCAAGAAGTGAGAGTGTGGTCAGAACGCTTCGCATGGCGCTAACAGAAGAAACGCTCAGGCGCATTCCGTCAAGGGAGAGCAGGGTCTCACGCTTTATTTCAGGGGATCCCACCCTGCGCTCCGCTCAGGATGGGGCATCCACTGGATGAAGCGTTATTGCTGGACCTGCGATGGCCGCCCGAGCAGGCGTTCGATGCGCTTGGCGATGGGCGGATGGGTGGAGAAGAGCTCTGCAAAGCTGCCGGTGGAGAGCAGCGGCTGCACGATGAACATGTGCGCCGTTGAGGGAGTTGCGCCCATCGGCAGGCGCTTGGAATAGGCGTCGAGCTTTTCGAGCGCGCTGGCCAGCGCGTAGGGGTTGCCGGTCATGTGCGCGCCGGTGGCGTCGGCCTCGTACTCGCGGGAGCGCGAGACGGCGAGCTGCACGAGCATCGCGGCGATGGGCGCGAGGATCAGCATGAAGAGCGCGGTAATACCACCGCCATCGCGATCGCGGCTGTTGCCGCCTCCGCCGAAGCCGCCGAAGATCATGGCGAAGCGCCCCGTCTGCGCCAGGATAGTGATGGCGCCGGCGAGCGTGGCGGCAATGGAGCTGATGAGGATGTCGCGATTGCGCACGTGGCCGAGCTCATGGGCGAGCACGCCGGCGAGCTCTTCATCGTTCAGCAGGTTGAGAATGCCCTGGGTGACGGCGACCGAGGCATGCTGCGGGTTGCGGCCGGTGGCGAAGGCGTTCGGGGAGTCGTTGGGGATGACGTAGATCTTCGGCATGGGCAGCCCCATGCGCTGTGTCATCTGCTCGACGACACTGTAGACGCGGGGGAGCTGCTCGCGCGTGACGGGCTGGGCGCGATAGACGGAAAGGGCGAGCTTGTCCGAATAGAAGTAGCTGAAGAAGTTCATCGCCACCGCGATGGCGAGCGCGATGATCATCCCATTGCGGCCGCCGAAGTACTGGCCGATGAAGAGCATGAGAAGCGTCAGGGATGTTAGCAGCAGCGTGGTCTTGAGTGTGTTCATCGGTCGTTCTCTTCCTGCCTATTAGTACGGTACTCCTGGTTCACCAGTTAGACGCTGTTAACAGGGAATGGTTCGACTGGCGGTGGCCGTGCGTTGGGGACAAAAGCAAAGACCCTGCCGGAGCAGGGTCTTTGTGGAAGATGCAGCAGGTTAGAAGTTCAGCTTTAGCTGGAACTCCATCGTGCGAGGGCCGCCGAGATTGAAGGTGCCCGAACCACGCTCCGTGCGGAACTGACCACGGTTTACGAAGCCCCCGGGACTGTTCAGATACCCTGGTGTCCCTGCATCTGCGGTGTTCAAAAGCACCTCGCCCACTGACTTGTAGTTTGCGAAGTTGCCGACGTTGTAGAAGGCAACGGATGGAATGAGGCTGAGCCCTTCCCGGACCTTAGAAAGCATCACTGGATACTGGAAGTTAGCATCGACTTCCTTTATATCGCCGTTCGGGATCGGAGACGTGTCCGGGGGAGCGAGCTGCTGGATGACGCCGCCGAGCGCTTTCATCTGCGCCATTGTCAAAACTCCGCTGTTGACAACCTGTTGTCCAGCTGGCGTGAGCGTACCCGCATAGGCGTTGTTGAAGTAGTTGACGTAGTTGACCAGATTTTTGGGTTTATAGGAGCGCATATACGCCCCGGGCTCGGTTCCCGGAGCGAGCTGACCTGTGCTGCTGCTGGAGTTGGTATTTCCCGCTCCAAAGATGTCCGTCTGGAAGAGCTGTCCCGCGGTTCCAGAGAGATTATCGAGGACCATGCTGGTTGGAATTGATGAGGCGAAGTGCGCAACCAGACCAATCTGCGGGCCATGTTTCAACGTGGCGTAGCCGCCAAATGAAACCTGCTGCGGACGGTCCAGGCTTCCCGGCCCAATGTTCTGGGTTGGATTGCGCCAGTTCCAGGAGGTCGCCTGGAAATACTGGTCTGATCCAGCTGTCCCTGCGGAGGTGGTTACGAAACGGGAGAAGTTGTAGGATGCCTCGAAGTTCGCTGCGACTAGACCCGGCAGGGGGCTGGTGCGTTGCATTTTAAACTGAAGTTGCAGCGCATCGTACGCGGAGCGGCCATTCGGAAATTGGAAGAGGCCCTGGCCCACATTCCCGTTTCTTCCCGGGAAGGCAGCGACGCCGCCAGCCGGACCACCGCCGCCGTTCACGTCGACCCCAGAGCCGAGCCCGTTGCCGGAGAAATCTGCGATCGTCGCGCCGCCTCCAGTTGGATACAACCCTGGGCAGGACACCGCAGCCTCCTCGACAGTCGCGACACCGCAAGCCGCAAGCGTGTTGGATACGGCCGCCGCGGCAGCAACCGGGTCATAGTAGCGAGCATCGCCTACTGCATTGATGTCCTGCGACTGCATGAACTTCCAGTCCACCTGGTGGAGGTAGTCGGCCGAAACTAGCATGCCTCTGCCGAGTTGTTGTTCGATGCCAAAGTTGATGTGCACAGAACGTGGTGTAGTGAACTGATGCGGCGCGTAAGCGTCCAGGCCGCTGCCCTGCGAAATCGACAACGACTCTCCCACAAAGCTGGAGTTGGCTGCGGCGCCTGCTGCTTTGACAGCCACCTGATACGCCTTTGAGAGTGCTGCAAAACCGGGTGCCGCGGTGGTGATGGGCTCAGAACACAAAGTGGCCAGCGAACCCGCATCGCCCCCCGGTACAACGGCTCCGTTGACGGTGAGGGCGCCCGGGGTGGGGCACAGAACCTGGGCTTCCCCGAAGAAGAGTCCCTTGGCCAGCTTTGCCGGGCGGTCAAACAGGATGTTGTTGAAGACGAAATTCTCGTAAAAGAGACCGATGCCTCCGCGCAGCACAGTTTTCCCATTGAGAACCCCGGGTGCATATGCGAAGCCAAGCTGCGGTCCGAAGTTCAGGAATGGCTGCTTGACGCGATCTCCAAGTCCGGCACCAAACTGGTTGAGAATCAATTGATTGCCGGTGCACGGAGGGTTTGGGAATACCGATGTGTCGATCTCTGAGCACGGTATGGGAGCCAGATCGGAGTCGGACCTGCCGGTATCCCGAGAGAGGCGCAGTCCCAGGTTCAGGGTGAAAGTTGGGGTCATCTTCCATGCATCAGCAATGTAAGCGGCGGTACGCCAGTCACCTTGGCCGCCACCGGGCGCGTTAAATTCGGAAATCTCGGTGCTGTATCCCTGCCCGTTTCCCAGGTTTACATAGCTGGTCTGGTAGGTCGTAGGATCGTTTGGGTTGCCTGCAGTCGCTTTTGACTGGGTAACGACCTCAGGCGCGATGCCGAAGAACGACGCGTAGCCGCCACCCAGGATACGATTCACACTAGCGCCGTAGCGCAGGGTATGAGCGCCCTTGGTCCAGCTTCCATCATAGCGGAACTGCTTCTCGCTCTGATAGGTCTGTTGCGGAGCCAGAAGGTTAGGTCCGCTGTAGAAGCCGCTGCCCGGAATGTGCAACTCGATGGACGGGATTGGGTTGTAAACTCCGCTACCACTTGCATCACTGATCAGGTTGTGGAACTTCTCGTATCCGCCGCGGAAGCTATGGGTGAACTTGCCGGTAATGAAGTCCGCGCCTGCGGAAAGTCCCGGCGTGTTGTCGCGATTGGCATACCGTGAGTAACCGTAGCCGAAGGTGGAGGCGACGCTGTTGACCTCATAGTTCGCGCGAGCGAACAGGTGAATACCTCTGGGCGCGTCATAGTCGAGGCGGAGAACTGAGTATGTATCGCGGAACGGCGAGCCGTAATAGGGATTCGCTGCCTGCAAGCCAGCGAAGTCGCTCGAAAGCGTGACGGCCTGTCCTGAATCCTGCTTGATCCGTTCCAGATCACCGAAGATAAATAGCTTGTCCTTGATGATCGGGCCACCTGCATAACCGCCGAACTGGTTCCGCTGAAAGGGAGGATTGACGCCGCCGCCCGAGTTTGCGAAGCCAACGCTGTGATCCTGGAAGAAATAGAAACCCTGGCCATGGAAGGCATTGGTCCCGGAAGGGGTCGCCACGAAGACAGAACCCGAAGAGGTGATATCGCCCGAGACGTCGCCGGTGGAGCGATTCAGCTGAAACTCACCGATTGCGCCGGAAGGCACGTTGAAGATGGTCGTACCGACCGTCTCGTCGGTGATGTCCGAGCCATCCAGCATGATGCGCGTAGTGCGGCCGGAGACGCCGCCCATGGAGAGCGCCGAGTAGCCGGCCTTGGTCGGATCAAAGGTCTCGCCGCTCTGCAGTTGCACACCCGGCTCCAGCTGGGCGAGATCGAGGAAGTTACGGCCCTGCACGGGAAGGTTCTGGATCTGCTGCGGGGTGATGACGCTTTGCACGTTCGACTGTTCAGAATTGACTTGAACGGCATTCCCCTCAACCTCGACCACCTGCGCGTTGCTGCCGACCGTAAGTTTGTAGTTATCGGTGGAGATCGAGCTGATTTGAACGACCGTGGTGGTCTTGAGCTGGGTAAACCCGGATGCGCTGACGGCGATGGTGTAGTTGCCCGGGACGAGCGGACCGGACTGATAGAAGCCTGCGCTGTCTGTAGTGAACGATCTTGACGTTCCGGTTCCGCTGTTGGTGATGATGACGGTCGCGCCCGGAACAACCGCGCCGGATGGGTCGGTGATGGTTCCCTGAATCGAGCCGCTGGTGTTTGTGGCCTGGGCGAATGCGGCTGGGCTGGGGAGGAGTGTGGCCGAGCCGAGAACAAACGTTGCCAGGGCGAGAATGCAAGTCGGCCCCGCCTTCCGAAATGTGTGCGTTTTCAAGGAATACAAGAGAAAGCCTCCTAGTGCAGCAATACCTTTGAAGGCACGTTTCGTACCAGTTATTGGAAGAGAAAACGCCGTTTGCAATCAGCTGCTTAGGGGCGAAATGCCATGGAAAGGCTCTGAATTCGTGGATTTGGATACGGAAACATGTAGACCTGGACCTGCAAGTTGTAGATTTGCTGTTCGCTTTGATCTGGGAAACAGGACTACAGATGGACGCGAGCAAAAGGAAAGGCCCTGCCGGGGCAGGGCCTTAGAAAGTACTTCTCTCAAGAAGTTCTTTTGACGAACGACGGTTCGATCAGAAGGTGAAAGCGGCCTTCAACTGGATAAGCCGCGGGGATGCATCGCCACCCAGGAAAGCTCCCAGAATGGAGGTGGGCACGTTGGCCATCGTGTTGATTGTGCCGAGCGTGCTGCTGCTGACGTCGAAATTCGGCTGGCCGAAATTGGGGTGATTGAAGAGATTGAAGAACTGTGCGCCCAACCGTAGATTGCCGGATTCCATGTGCGGCATATGGAAGGCCTTCGACAGATCCATATCCGTATCGGTGAAGCCCGAGCCGCGGAACTGATTGCGGCGCTGCTGGTTGAAGTCGGTGGCATAGTCGAAATAGGCAAAACCTGCACCTATGGATGAACCACCGGGAGTTCCAAGAGGGCAAGGATTATCGACCGCCGAGGCTCCCGCGCAGGTGTGCGAGAAGCCGTTGTTGGCCAGCTGATGCGCGAAGATGGAACCGGTGTAGTTGAGTGGAGTATCCGCGCCGTCCTGGACTGTGAAGGGCAGTCCCGTGCTGTGGAAGACCGTGCCTGCCGACCTGCCATCCGCCGGTCAACACAGCCGGTCCCCAGTGATGTGGAATATCGATGACGTAGTTGGCGCTGATGTAGTGACGGATGTCGTAATCGCGAGGTGCCGTAATTGGCGGAGAGGTCATGCGGATTTTGGGGGTTGGTCGCATTTCCGCCGAAGGCATCGAACCCGCCGTTGGAAGATTTGTCCAGTGCATGGCTGTAGATGTAGTTGAACTGGAGGTTGACAATCTTTTGCCGTCGGGCACGTAGACAACGGCGCCGTTGTAATTGCTGCCGGCCCGGTAGTCGACTTGAGAGACTGCTGCGAAGGATGGTTGAGGTGCAGCAGCCGGCAGGCTGCCAAAGCCGTAGGCGTTGACACCACTATTCACGAAGGGCACGTGATAGCCGTGATTACCAACGTAGGTGACGGAGACCACAGTCTTGGAATCGATCTGCTGTTCGACTGCGAGAGTCCAGCTCTCATACGTAGGATAGGAGACGTTCCGGACGGTGGAAGTGAATGTCGGAGCCTTGAAGCCGATGCCTAAAGCCTTCAGTGTGTTGTAACTGGCTCCCGCAGCATAGTCGCCACGAAGGCCGCATTGGATGCTGCCGCCGCCGCCGCGCCACTGTTCGGCGCCGCGTTATCAGCTGCATATTGACCGCGGAGATAGAACTGGCCTACCGAGGGGGGATTCCTCAACAGGTCGCCGGCAATCTGTCCTGGGTAGCTGTCGGCAAATATGCCAAAGCCGGCACGGATGGTCGTGTGAGAGTCGGCACCAAAGGGAAGGTAAGCGAAGCCGATACGCGGTTCATAGCCAAGAGTCTGGAAGGAGGGAAACCCCTTGTGCTGACCGGAGGAGATGAGCTGGTTGTATGGCGTGTCGGTGGTGGTCGCCGCTGCCAGGGCAGCGAAGTTGTTGCTCAGGTTGGCGAAGCAGTTCGTAATGCACACTGGAGTGGAGTTGTGCTCAAAGCGCATGCCGTAGGTAAGGGTTAGGTTGGGTGCATCTTCCACGCGTCTTGCACGTAGAAGCCTCACCATAGACGGCCACCGGCTGGGTTGTGCGGGTGGGGAAGTACTGCCGGAAGCGCTTAAGAAGCCTGAGGCGAAATTGGCTTCAGTCGCGTAGACCTCAGGGGTGATCGCACGTACCGACGGGCCGTAATCGGTGATGTCATCTCTGCGGAAGGAATAGCCGAACCTAACGGTGTGGCTGCCGCGGGTCCAGCTTAGATCGTCGATGAATTGGTACCCAGTGACGTTGCGGCCCTGGGGGAAGTCAAAGTTCGCACCGCCCGGGGTGCCCGAAAGGGGAGTGCGCTGTTGGTGTTGCTGGCGAGACCCCCGTCCAGAAATACAAGTTGTTTGGCACGATGGCGTTTGCTGCAGCCTGGCTGGTATTGGTGAAGATCGCGCGATAGTAGGCTGCTGCAAAGATGAACTGATTCGTGATGTTCGGCGAGAAGCTATGCGTCTCGTTCAACTGACCTGAATATGAGGCTGGGGCTGGAGACATTGAACAGCGGGCTGAGCAAGCTGGTGAACGTGGGCTGGACGCCTTTGTCGAGAATGAAGTGGCCAAACAGCCGGTCATTTGTCGCTTAGCATCTGATCGATGCGGCCGCTGAGCAGCCACTCGTGCGCGAAAGTTGCTGGCGGTGCTGTTGTAGGTCACAGTCTCTGGGTCGCCGCTACCGGGGCCGCGGCACTCGCACCCGGCGCGTTGTTCCACAGGGCGTACATGCGCTGATAAAGCGGGATCCGGATGAGTTGCCGTCGAGGGAATGTTGCCACACTGCAGATCAGGCAGTAGTTAGGATTCGTCGGATCTGTGATGACCGGGCAGGTGCCGAGGCTCGCACTGATATGGGGGCAAGGCGCATAGACCGTAGCCGTGACGGGATGATGACTCGCAGACCCTCGGTATTAATGAAGAAGAAGGTCTTGTCGTTGATGATGGGACCGCCGATGGCTGCCGCCCACTGATTCGCGTTCTCGAAGTGCCGCGCGTGTCTGCTGTCCGGCAGGTGCGTGATTGTTGAACCAGTCGTTCGCGTTCATCGCGCGGCCGTTCCACCAATATCCGGCATTGCCATGGAACCTGTTCGCGCCGGAACGGCTGATCTCGTTCACCTGCGCGCCGCCGAGTCCGCCGAAGGACGCGTCATAAGCCGGGCTGGTCACCGAGACGCTGCTGACATCGTTATTGCCGAGCGAGCAGGTTGGTGGCGCCAGAGTTGTTCAGGTTCAGGTAAGGATCGTTCTCGTAGGAACCATTCAACGTGAAGGTGTTCGACGTTGCGGGCAGACCGAACGAGGAGAAGTTTCCGTAGCCTCCCTGAGTGTTCATCACCGAACCCGGGGCCGTCTGTGCGACGAAGGTTACGTCATTGCCGGGGTTGGGAAGCTGTTGTACCGCCTGCATATCGAATGTCGTGTTGATCGCCGCATCTTCGGTGTGGAGCAGAGGAGCAGCTTCGGTCACTTCGATCGTCGTGGCGTTCGTACCGACGGCCATCCTCAGACTGCCGTCCGCTACCTGTCCGGCGGATACATTCATCTGTGTCGTTGTGGTCTGAAATCCAGCCAGCGTTGCAGTCACGGAATACTGGCCGGGCTTGCACGAAGCGGGACGCGGTAAGTGCCCGAAGCACTCGTATTGGCCGTCCTTGTCTTCGCCGGTGGCCAGACTTTTGAGTTAGTACCTGAACATTGGGAATGGAGGCTCCACTCGAGTCCGTCACATGCCTGTCACGTCGCCAGAGACCAAGGTTTGCGCGTGGGCGGTCGGAACGGGCAGTGCGGTAAAGCCTAAAACTGATGCCGCAAGGACGAGGATGCCTGTCGCGGTGGCATTGCGAAAGCTGTACTTCTTCGAACGATAAAAATCCAAGGAAAACTCCTGCTGAGGATATGCAACTTTAAGGGCACGTTGCATACCAGTCAGGGACAGAAGGGTTTCTCTAGCGGAATCAAGGGCTTAGGGGTCAATCAGCAAGAATTTGCCATGGAATCGTGGCCCGAGATACAGAAATACATAGAACAGGTGCCGGTTTACGGAAATTGGGTGTATCCGATTTGACGAGAAACGCTCGGACGCTGCTTCCGGACAGCCTGATCAGCGGTTCAAGGCGCGGCGAATGATGGCTTCGAGCGCCTGCTTATGGGCGGCATATTCGACCTCGCCCACATTGCCTCGGGCTCGGTCGGCTTCGAGCGCGAAGAGCTCTTCTTTGAGCGAATTGAGCAGGGAGCGATTGTGGGCCTCGGGATCGGGTTCGGCTGCCACGGGTGGCGCGTACGGTCGCGAAGGTGGAGGGGGAATGGGCGCGACGGTGGCTGGGGGCGGCTCGGCCTGCGTCCAGGTGAGCGGCGCGGCGTATTGTTCGGCGGCGGGGTCGGATGCGGCGGAAGCGATATCGGCATCGTGCCGGGCCGGGCGGCGGAGGAAGAAAGCAGCGGCGATGACCAGCAGCAGCCCTACGCCGGAAAGGATCCACCATTTGTACTTGTTGAGCGGGTCGGGGGTGTCGATGGGATTGCCGAGTCCACCGCCGGGGCGATTGTCCTGGGCTGCCGGCGCGCCTCCGGGCTGGCCATTGCCCGCCTGCGCGGTTTGCACATCGCGAGGCAGCGCTCCTGAGCCGGAGACCGAGAAGCCGAGCGCCTGGGCGGGGCTGACGTTCTTGGCGACGAAGGTCTGCGCGTTGAGCTCATCGTTGATCGGCTGATATGGGGTCGACGGATCCGGCGTAAAGGTCATGCTCTTGGGAACCATGACCACAACGTTGTCCGCCTTGTCGGCCAGCTTTGGAGTGAACTTCGCGGAACCGGAGTAGGGCAGGCTGTAGGTGACCTGGAACTGCGTCTCGCCGGGCCGGAGCGGAAAGAGATAGGCGTAGTGGCCGGGATCGCCCACGGGCGCAGGCGAGGACGCGACCGGCATGCCGCCGGGGCCCATGGCGGCTGCGCCTTCGACCTTTGCATCCGGAGGCAGATAGATCTCGTACGAGCGGCTGGAGAACTGCGTTTTCGGCGGCGTGGAATCGTTCTTGACGAAGTAGCTCTGGGTGACGTGCAGGCCCTGCGGATCGGTCTCGACGCGCATGACGTTGGCTTCAGTGGTGATGCCCGGGACTTTGGCGGCTACATCGTAGACGGTGAGATCGACGGTGCTGGTGCCCGGGGGCGCGGGCTGGAAGTAGGAGGCCTTTTGATGGTCGACGCGGATCAGGTGCATGCCCTGGTCGGGCACATCGATGGAGTACTTGCCATGCGCATCGGTTTTGGTGCGGGCGGTCTCCTGCATGCGCTGCTGGAGCGAGATGAGGATGACATCGTCACCGGCGGAGGGCTTGTGGTTCGTGCCGTCCGTGACGGTGCCTTTGATGGCGGCAGCCAGCAGCGAGGGGGCAAGGAGGAGAACGAGAGCCAGGAGGAGCGGGATCTGCAGCAGACGTTTCATGGAAGCTTGGGGACTAGGATACTGCGAAGTCAGCGGGATTGAAGATGTTTTCAGCCAAGGCGATGGCACGTGAGGCACGTCTTGCGCGAGATATGGCAGGAAATCAGACCCTGAGCGCTGCTAGCTGAAGGCGCTCGATCTCCGCCAGCACTTTGGCGGCTTCCGCTTCGAGCGTGGCGCGCTGCGCGACATAGTCCTCTTCGGGATACTTACCGGCACGGAATTCGAAGTTCAGATCGCGCAGGTTGTCGTAGAGGACGATTTTCTGCTCTTCGAGGAAGTCGAGGCGGGTTTTCACCCGCTGCGCGGCGATGTTGCGCTCCGGATAGAAGACGTAGGCGAATAGGGCGATGGTGAAGATAGCGCAGACTGAGAGAATCATGAGAGATCGCCTCCGGTTTCCTGACGGATGCGCTGCTCGAGCACCAGGGTATGCGGATCGGTGGCGGGCGCGGGCATGGGAGCCGCGCGGGGACGCCAGCGCCGGACGATGAAGACGACTGCGCCGATGCCAAGCAGCAGCACGATGGGTGGAACCCACCAGGAGAACTTATTCAGGCCGGTAAACATGGGGGCCGCGAGAGCAGTGGCGCCGTACTCGTCCTGGAAAGCGTGGAAGATCTGATCATCGCTGTCGCCGCGGTCGATGGAGGCCGCGAGCTGCGTGTTCATCTTCTCCCGATCGGGACAGCCCACATGGTCGCATTCGCCCAGCAGTTGCGTGCAGCCGCAGGTACACATCAGCCGGTGGCCTAGCTTATCGAAGCGGGAGCCGTCGGCTTTGTCGGCGGCGTGTGCGCCAAAAGCAACGACGGCAGCGACGATAGCGACGCTGAGAGAAAGGCGAAGGCGACGCCAGAACATCAGTCACCGCCTCGGAGCGTTGCCGTCTCAGTCACGAGCGAGCGCGACGGCGCTTTTGCCTGCTGGCGCGCTCGGGCCGGGGAGAGGACTGTCGTGAGGTTCGGAACGAGGGCGACCAGTGTTCCGATGATGACGATGACAACCCCGATCCAGATCCAGGCGACGAGCGGATTGAGAAAGACTTTGATGATGGGGCGGTTGGTGTCCGGGTTCTGACCGGCGTAAATCACATACAGGTCCCAGGCCAGGGTGGAGTGATTTGCCACCATGGTTTGTACCTGTTGTGAGGCGTTGTAGAAGCGCTTCTCGGGCGCGAGTTGGGTGATCTTTTTGCCGTCGCGGTAGACATCGAGCAGTGCGTACTCGCTGTCGTAGTTAAGGTTGGTGTCCTGCGTGTAATCCTGGCAGACCAGCGTGTAGGGCCCGATCTGCATGGACTGACGGAAGTCCATCTCCTGCTCGACGGAGCGATTGAAGGCGGAGCCGGCGAGACCGATGAAGATGACAACAACGCCGAAGTGGACGATGTATCCGCCGTAGCGGCGCGTGTTGCGCTGGATGAGGAGGCGCATCGCGACGAAGATGTTTTTGCCCGTCTGCACCTGCAGGACGTGAGCGCCGCGCAGGAACTCCGAGGCGATGGCGGTGATGACGCCGGCCGCAGCGGAGAACGCAATGAAGGAATAGAGCGGCCCCTGCTCGTGCCACGGGCGCTCACCGATGGCGAGCAGCGAGACGGCGGTGGCGATGGTGGCGATGGACGGCAGCACGAAGTTGCGGCGGATGGAGCGCAGGGACGAGGAGCGCCACGCGAGCAGCGGGCCGAGGCCCATCAGTGCAAGAAGTCCGAGGCCGATGGGAACGGCGATGCGGTTGTACCAGGGCGCGCCGACAGTGACGCGATTGCCTTGTACGTACTCGCTGAGGACGGGGAAGAGCGTGCCCCACAGGATGGTGAAGCAGGCGGCGAGAAAGATCAGGTTGTTGAAGAGGAAGCTGGATTCGCGGGAGACCAGCGATTCGATCTTGTGATCGGACTTGAGGTGGTCGCGCTGCAGGATGAAGGTGAACAGGCAAACGGCGAACACGATGAAGAGGAAGGCATAGAACCAACTGCCGATGGAGGACTGTGCGAAGGCGTGCACGGAGCTGACCAGGCCGGAGCGGGTGAGCAGCGTGCCGAGGATGGAGAGCATGAAGGTGGAGAAGATGAGCCACACGTTCCAGTTCTTCATCATGCCGCGCTTCTCCTGCATCATGACCGAATGCAGGAAGGCGGTGCCGGTGAGCCAGGGCATGAGCGAGGCATTTTCGACGGGATCCCATCCCCAATAGCCGCCCCAGCCGAGGACCGAGTAAGCCCAGTGCGCGCCGAGAAAGATGCCGCAGGTGAGGAAGAGCCAGGTGACCATGGTCCAGCGGCGGGTGATGTGAATCCACTTCTCGCCCGGGTAGCGCATCATGAGCGCCCCGAGCGCGAAGGCGAAGGGCACCGTGAAGCCGACGTAGCCGAGGTAGAGCATCGGGGGATGGATCACCATCTCCGGATACTGCAAGAGCGGGTTCAGACCGAAGCCGTCGGCGGGAACGGCGCCCTGCACCAGCGCGAAGGGCGGCGCGGCGAAGTTGAGCAGCAGCAGAAAGAAGACCTGCACGCCGGCGAGGATGGTGGAGGCGTATGCGGTGAGGCGGACATCTACCTTGTGGCGCGCGCGAAGGACGAAGCCATAGGTGGCGAGCAGCCAGGCCCACAGCAGCAGCGAGCCTTCCTGGCCGGACCAGAGCGCAGCGAACTTGTAGGCGCCGGGGAGCGCGCGGTTGGAGTGATGAAGGATGTAGGAGACAGAAAAATCGTTGGTAAAGGCGGCCCAGACCAGTGCGAAGGCGGCCGCGGTGACCGCGAAGAAGCTGGCGATGCCGGCGCGGCGTGCGGTCTCGGCAAGCCGCTCGGGAGCGATGCGGGTGCGCCCGTGGACGGCCAACTGACGCAGCGCGAAACCACCGGCTAGCAGGGTATATGCACTGAGGGCGAGCGCGAGAAGAAGGGAGAAGCTACCAAATACCGGCATGGCGGTTACGTTGATTGTCGCAAAGCGCGACGAGATGTGCCAATCTGGAAACAATTCAGCGGGAAAGCCGGGTCACGCGGTGAGGAACAGCAATCTCTCCACTTCGCGAAGAGATGACAGTCTTTTGACGGCTTAGCCGCTTCAGTAGTGATGACGATGCTTTCGGGCTGCCGTGGCTTCGGTGGAGCTGCCCGAGATCAGGCGGTCTGGCAGTAGGGCGGATAGAGCAGGGTCCGCGTGAGCTCGATCAGCTCTTCCGGCTGGATCGGCTTGAGGCGGAAGTAAACATCCATACCTTCGTATTGAGATTCAGCCTCCGGAAGGCCGCTTAGAACAACGATGGGCAGTGTCGCGGTGCGCTCACGGAGTTTCTTTACCAGTTCCGGGCCGCTCATCTCGGGCATGCAGTGGTCGGTAATGACCATGCCGAACTGGGAGTCGAATTTCTCCAGTGCGGAGTCAAACTTCTCCAACGCGGCCTGGCCATTGTCTGCGAGAACCACCGGGAAGTGGGCTTTTTCGAGGATCAGGCGTCGTGTCACCGCCTGGATAGGGTTGTCGTCCACAATCAGGATCGCTGGCATCGCGTGGTGTCAAAGCCCCTTATTGGCTGCTAGAAAGATGAGGGGGTTAAGTAAACGGTTGCCCTCGATCGGTGTGTGAGAAATAAAACGCTTTCTACTCTTTTCTGGTATATCCCCCATTCGGGGGAGTGTCAAGAAGGGTACCTCGCTTCATTTCGTGGCCATGGAAAGCAGGTGCCTTCCCATCCTGGGAAAAATCTCAGTCGAGCCGCGAAGGCGCAGCGCCAAAGTGCACCAATGCTGCCTCCAACTGCTTGCCGGCAGCGGGGTCTTTGGTGCGCCAGGTCTCTTCGGCGGTGATCCTTGGTTCGCCGACGGAGGGGTGAATCTCGCAGTACTGATAGCTGAGTAGCCGGTCGGCTGGCTCGTCGCGCCAGTCGTTGCCGCGGCCTTCGCGCCGGGTGGAGCCCTGCTCCCAGCCGCGCGGCGTCAGGTGCCATTCGGTCCATTCTTTGCGAATCGCCATCCCGGTATCGTAACGGCCTGCCGTTGGCGTTGGCCAGCCTGTCATGCGCTGAGCAGGATGCGGATGTCTCGCAGATTGTTTCCCGTGGGACCGGTGAGGAGAGCGTCGCCGAGGGCGGTGAAGACGGGGAAGGCATCGAAGGCGCCGAGTGCGGCTTCCGGGTCAAGCCTGAGCGCCCGGGCGCGAGCGGCGGTGGATGGGTCGACGATTGCGCCTGCTGCCGGACTATTGCCATCGACGCCGTCGCTGCCGGCGGAGAGGCAGACGACCGGCTGGTCCGGAAATTGCCGTTCGAGAAGCAGCGCGCAGCCGAGCGCGAACTGCTGATTGCGGCCTCCGACGCCCGGCGTGCGATCGATGCGGACCGTCACCTCGCCGCCGGAAAGAAGGCAGAGCTTGCGGCCTGGATGCTGCCGGCGATGCTCGATGAGGCGATCCACCAGGTACGCCGCGGCCCGGTCGTAGGGCCAATCGTCACAGCCGTTGTCCACGGTGACTTCGTAACCGAGCGCGGCGGCCTGCTCGTGGGCGGCATGAAGCAGATCGTGGTTCGAGAGCAGGGTGGCCAGATCATTGGCCCGGCGCGTTTCATCGCCTTGCACGGTGGGGTTCCGCAGTGCGGCCTTGTTGCCGGGTGTTTCCGGCAGATCGGGGCGTCTGAAGAAACGGCGGACCGCGGGCGGGAATTGATCGAGGAGGCTATAGCGGGCGAGCAGCTCGCGACAGTCGCCGACGGTGGAGGGGTCTTCGAGGGTTGGACCGGAGGCAACGGCATCGGCGTGCCGGGCGGGAACGTCGACAATCTGCAGCGTGAGCCTGGTGGCGCGTGGCGCAGCGGCCGCGAGGCGGCCTCCCTTTACGGCGGAGAAGTGCTTGCGCAGCGTGTTCATTTCGGCGATGGTGGCGCCGGATGCGATCAGCGCCCGGTGGAAGGCGATGGTGTCGGCCAGCGAGGTGCGGGGATCGAGCGGAAGATCGAAGAGGGTGCTGCCGCCTCCGCTGATGAGAAACAGAACGACCGTGTCCTCGGTCGCGCCTTTCAAAAGCCGGAGAGCGTGTCGCGCGGCGCGGAAAGAATCGCGATTGGGCAGCGGGTGCCCGCCGGCGTAGTAACGGATGCGCGAGTCGCGATGCTCGGGCCGGGCCGGCGCGCTGCAGATGCCCCGAACGCGCAGCTTGCGCGGCAGGATGGCGAGCAGTGATTGCGTCATGGGGACGGCTGCTTTGCCGAGCGCGACGATCCGGATCCTCCGGTAGTTGCGTAGATCGATGCGGAGGGGCGGGTGTTCGACGATCAGCGTGGTGTCTTCGACGCGGACGCGCTGCTCGAAGGCGCGCTCGATGCGGCAGGCATCGAGCGCGTGGCTGAAGATTGCGCGTGCGTCCTGATGAAGCGGGTGCATGCGCGCCAGATACTCGTCGGAAGCCATTGCGCTCAGGAGGCGCCCGGCGCCACGCGGCCGGCTTCGGAAAAGAAGCGGGCGACGAGCCATTCCCGCAGTGCATGCTGCATCTGCTCGAGCTTGCCGGCGAAGAAGTGGTCCGCCTCCGGCACCACGACCAGCGTTTTGGGATCGGCCGCCGACGCTACGATCTCGCGCAGCACTTGCTGGGGGCCGAATTCGTCTGCGCCGCCGCTGATGAAGAGCTTGGGCAAGGTGCAGGTTGCGAGAAAGCTATAGCGATAGTTTCGGCCTTCGGCGGCTACGGGCAGGCCGAGAGCGACCAGGCCGGGCACACGTTCGTCGCCACAGCAGGAGCGCAGAGATACATAGGCGCCGAAGGAAAATCCAACCACCAGAACCGGTAATGCGAAGCGCTGCTCGAGCCAATCGAGAGCGGCGCGCACATCGTCCTGCTCGCCATGGCCTTCATCGTGGTCGCCCTCGCTCAGTCCCGTGCCGCGAAAGTTGAAACGCAGCGTGGGCAGACCGAGCGACTGCATGGTCTTTGCCGCGCGATAGACGACCTTGTTATGCATGGTGCCGCCACCCTTCGGGTGCGGATGGCAGACCAGCGCGGCATAACGCGCGCCCGGCTCTCCCTCAACGAGAAGCGACTCCAGGTTGCCGGCTGGACCGGCGATCGAGAGTGTCTGCAGGCGGCTGGGCATTGAATCCGATTGTAGCGAGAGGGAGGGGTGACTAAGTGGCGGGATTCATATAGTCCGAGAGCACCAGCAGCGCAGCCTTTGCCTGCTCATCCAGGCTCTCGTTCACGTGCGCAAGGTCCGGCACCAGATAACTGAGATTCACAGCCAGCAGATTCTCCTGAACCACCTGCGCAATCACGCGCCGCAGCAGGCAGAACTCTGCCAACAGCATGCCTGGTGTGTACCCCTCCAGATCGCGTGGGCTTTTGATGCTCTTGTGTTCCGGCGTCTCCTCGCCCGAGTAGGATTGCGCCGCGCGAACGATTTCTTCCAGGATCCCTTTGAGGTGGTGGAGACGTTGTTCCTTGTCGAAAGACGATCGCGAGAGCGTGTCGTCTTTTTCTACCGATGCAAGCCACAGATCCTCAATACGCCGGATGTGCTCCTGCAAAATCATCGCAACGCGCTTGGGTGGCGGGAGTTGCCGCTGGTGAAGCGGTTTCGCCAGCTTGTTTTCAATGGTGCTGATCAGCGAAGGGATATCGGCCGGCTTCACGATGTAATCGTCCACCTGCTGCCGAATCGCTTCGAGCGCTGTTTCAAAGGCCGGATAGCCGGTAAGAATCATGGTCACGGCTTCGGGCTGGGTCCTTCGCATCGCACTGACCACAGTGAGGCCATCGCCGGGATTGCCGATATTCAGGTCGGACAACAGGATGTCGAACTGCTGCGAGGTTATCTTCTGCAACGCCTCGGCAACCGTGGCCGCAGGGGTCACTTCAAAGCCGTATTTGCTCAGTATGGCGGACAACGTAATGCGGATCGTGGCTTCATCGTCCACAAAAAGTAAGCGTCGTTGCATTCCTCATCCTGAGATAGCCCGACTTACAGGGCGGGGCTTTACCTACTGGCCTAATAGAGATGCAACCTGAGCTTGCCGCGGTCATTCCCTTAAGAATACAAGTCCGTTTTGCACTAAAACTTCGCCAGTCCCGCGATCGCGCGGAACATGTCCTCGGGCTGCGGCAGGATGACGTTCTCGAGCATCGGCTGATAGGCAACAAAGGTATCCGTTGCCGCCACGCGCTTCACCGGCGCATCCAGGTCGTCGAAGAGCTCGTCGGCGATCCGCGCCGCGATCTCCGCCCCATATCCCCAGCTCAGCACATCCTCGTGCGCGACGATCACACGGCTGGTGCGGCGGACACTCTCTGCGATCGCCTCCCAGTCATACGGGCTGAGCGTCCGCAGATCGATGATTTCCGTCTCGATGCCGAGCTCGCGGCTGGCGCGCTGCGCAGCCTGCAGGGCCCGCGGGACAACCGCACCGTAGGTCACCAGCGTCAGATGTTTGCCTTCGCGCACCGTCTTCGCCTTGCCGAAGGGGATCATGTAATCCGGCCCGGGATATTGCGCGCGCCCAAACGTCTCGCGGTAGAGGCGCTTGTGCTCCAGGAACATCACCGGATCGTCGCAGCGGATCGCCGTGCGCAAGCAGGCCGTTGGCATCGAGGGCATTGGAGGGAAAGACCACCCGCATTCCCGGCGTGTGAGTAAACAGCACTTCGCCGGATTGCGAGTGATAGAGCGCGCCGCCTGTGAGATATCCGCCGATTGCCACGCGCACCACGGCCGGCGACGCGAATGCATTATTCGAGCGCCAGCGCATCGGCGCCAGCTCATTGCGCAACTGGTGCATCGCGGGCCAGATGTAATCGAAGAACTGAATCTCCACCACCGGCTTCATGCCCCGGGTGGCGACGCCGATTGCCCGTCCGACGATGTTTGCCTCGGCCAGCGGCGAATTGAAGACGCGGTCGGCGCCATACTCGCACTGCAGCCCGGAGGTCAGCTTGAAGACGCCGCCTTTGCCCTTGACTGCGCCGGCTTTCAGATATTCCTCGCGGCTACAGTCCGCCACATCTTCGCCGAAGATGATGATGCGCTCATCGCGCTTCATCTCATCCTTGAGGCAGAGCGTTGATGAGGTCGGCCATGGTCCGGTCCAGGCCGCTCGGGCCAGCCTCCGGACCACCGGGTGCGACTGTCTCCGCCGCAAATGCGCTCGAGGTCGGATCGATGTTTGGCGAATAGACGTAGTTGTAGATGGATTCCGGAGGAGCAAACGGCGCGCGCAGCGCCCGATCGGTCGCCGCCTGAATCTCGTCATCAACTGTCTTTTCCAGCCGCGTGATGCCCTCGGCGTCGATCAGCCCCTCGCGCAGCAGCCGCAACTGCAGTTTGGGCAGCGGATCGCGAAGGTTTTCCTCTTCCAGCTCCGCGGGCGGGCGGTAGAGCTTGGCGTTGTCCGAGAGCGAGTGCGAATACGGCCGCGTGACGTGCCCGTGCACAAAGGCCGGCCCCTTGCGCGCCCGGCAATGCGCTACGGCTTTGGCCATCGCTGCGTAGCTCTCGACCGGATCGGTGCCATCGACCTCGGCAAAGAAGAAGTTAGGGAAGTTCGCGACCAGCTTCGAAATATTCCCGCCCGGCGTGTTCACTTCCACCGGCGTGGAGATGGCGTAGCCGTTGTCTTCGACTACAAAGAGCATTGGCAGCTTTTCCAGCGATGCGGTGCTCAGCGCCTCCCAGAATTCACCCTGGCTGGTTGAGCCCTCGCCGATCGACGCGTAGACCACCTCGTCGCCGTGAGACGCAGCATGATGGAAAGCGCGATAATCGTCGCCCTGCCGCTCCGCAGCATTGGGATGCGCGGCCAGATACACGCCGGCCTCCGCGCAGCCGACAGCCTGCAGCATCTGCGTCGCAACCGAGGAGCTCTGCGAGACGATGTTGAGCCGCTGGTTTCCCCAGTGCGACGGCATCTGGCGTCCGCCGCTGGCCGGATCGGCCGCCGCGCCCACCGCCTGCAGCAGCATTTCTTCAGCGGTCACGCCCAGCGCGAGGCAGAGGGCGCGGTCGCGGTAATACGGATAGAACCAGTCGTAGCCCGGCTTGAGCGCCTTGCCCGCAGCCACCATCAGCGCCTCGTGGCCGGCGCCGGAGATCTGGAAGAAGATCTTCTGCTGGTTTTTCAAGAGGATTTCGCGGTCATCCAGGCGTCGCGAGAGGTACATCAGGCGGTAGACATCGACCCATTCCGGCCCGCTTAAACCGTTCAATCCGCCGCCAGCGCTCCTGGTGCGCCGCTCTGTTGCCACACTGCCCATACCCGCTCCTCGCTGCCTTCGCAAGTCAAAACGACTGGCGATTGTATCCTGTCAATGCGCCCTTGTGCTTGCAAAGAAGATGCTTCAGCCCATGAATTCGCTTCGTCATGGCAACAACTTCAAATTGCTGGTTTGACTCACTTTTTCCACCCGTGCTCTAATCAGCCTTCCTCGAACCTGAGGCTTTCCCGGCAACGCGCTGCGGTAGCAACGGCGGGGCGTGGCAACCCAATTCTTTCGGAGAACTTGCATGCAGAATGTCGGCCTGTGGGCCATGGGGTTCCAGATAGGCTCCCCCAGCACCCCAGACAACGGCAGTATTTATCTATGGGGCGCGCTGGTGATCGGCGTCCTGGGCCTCGTTGTCGCGTTTTTCTTCTCCCGCTCTGTCCTCAAGATCGACGCCGGGACAGCCGAGATGCAAGCCATCTCCAACGCCATCCGCGAGGGGGCCGAGGCGTTCATGTCCCGGCAATACGGCACAATCGCCATTATTGCCGTGGTGCTGGCGATACTGCTCTTCATCGGATATCGCCTCTCGCCGTTTACGGCCCCGTTTGCCAATAAAGTCGTCATCAGCTTCCTGATCGGCGCCATATGCTCCGGGCTTTCGGGCTTCACCGGCATGTTCGTTTCGATCCGGACAAATATCCGGGCTGCCAGTGCTGCGCGCACCAGCCTGGGCCGCGCTCTGCAGACCGCGCTGCGCGGCGGCGCCGTGACTGGCCTGGTGGTCGTCGCGCTGTCGCTGCTCGGCATCGGCGTGCTCTTCTTCCTCTTCGGTGGCCTCGAGCATCCCAGCGCCACCCCTATGAGCTGGTCGGCTTCGGCTTCGGCGCTTCGCTGGTCGCGCTCTTCGCGCAGCTTGGCGGCGGCATTTACACCAAGGCCGCCGACGTCGGCGCCGACCTGGTCGGCAAGGTCGAAGCCGGCATTCCTGAAGACGATCCGCGCAACCCCGCCGTCATCGCCGACCTGGTCGGTGACAATGTCGGCGACTGCGCCGGCCGCGGCGCGGACATCTTCGAGTCCACGGCCGCTGAGAACGTTGGCGCCATGATCCTGGGCGCGGCGCTCTTCCCGGTCTTCGGCATCAAGGGCATCCTCTTCCCGCTGGTCATTCAGGCGATCAATCTCATCGCTTCCATCATCGGCGTCAGCATCGTGCATTCCCGTGAAGACGAAGACCCGATGCACGCGTTGAATCGCGGCTATTACGTCACCTCCTTACTCGCGCTGGTCGGCTTTGCAGCGGCTGTCCACTTCATGCTTCAGGGACGCTGGTGGCTGCTTGGTTGCGGCATCGTCGGAATCCTGATGTCGTTCCTTTTCGTCCGCATCACCGAGTACTACACCGAAACCCGCTACCGTCCCGTCCGCTCCATCGCGGAGGCCTCGCTCACCGGCCCAGCCACTAACATCATCAGCGGACTCGCGGTCGGCATGGAGACACCCGCCATGCCGGTCATCGTGATCAGTCTGGCGCTGCTCCTGAGCTACTACTTCGGCGTGCGCGGTCTGGAAGGGACCGATATCGCCAACTATGCGAAGGGCGTCTACGGCACCGCCATCGCCACCATGGGCATGCTTTCCGCCTCGGCCTACATCCTGGCCATGGACACCTTCGGGCCCATCACAGACAACGCCGGCGGCATTATCGAGATGTCTAATCAGCCTGACGACGTCCGCCAGAAGACGGACAAGCTGGACGCCGCCGGCAACACGACCAAGGCGCTCACTAAGGGCTATGCCATCGGCTCTGCCGCGCTTGCCGCCTTTCTGCTTTTCTCGGCGTATCTCGAAAGCGTCCACGATATCGTCGCGCATCGTTTCGCCGATGCCGGCCAGACCCTGCCGGCGAACTGGCATTTCTCGCATGTCAATCTGGCCAGCGTCCCGGTCTTCGTAGGCGCGCTACTAGGCGCGATGCTCACCTATCTCTTCTCCTCGATGGCCATCAAGGCGGTGGGCCGCACCGCGCAGTTTGTCATCAAAGACGTGCGCGCGCAGTTCAAGGAGAACCCCGGCATCATGGAGGGTACTTCCAAGCCGGACTACGGCCGCTGCGTCCGCATTGTCACCGGTGCCGCGCTGAAGGAGATGGTGCTGCCCGGCGCGCTTGCCGTCGCCATGCCGCTGGCGGTCGGCCTCATCTTCCGCCACCTGAGTGACAGCTTCAACGTCCGCGACATCGGCGTCGATACGCTGATGTTGCACGGCCATCCCGTAAATCTAACCGGTGCGGAGAGCGTTGCCGGCTTGCTAATGGTCGGCACCATCTCCGGCATCCTGCTGGCCATGCTGATGAACAACGGCGGCGGCGCGTGGGACAACGCGAAGAAGCTCATCGAGACCGGCCAGTACGGCGGTAAGCGCTCGGAAGCGCACAAGGCAGCCGTGGTGGGAGATACAGTCGGCGATCCATTCAAGGACACCGCCGGTCCGTCGCTGCATGTGCTGATCAAGCTGCTGGCCACTGTAACGCTGGTGCTTGCGCCGCTGTTTCTGTAGCTACTATTCAAACCATGAAGGCGCTGCGATCTTCGCAGCGCCTTTTGGTATTGTCGGATGCATGCCCGCGACCGCCCTTCCCGGCAAGGTTTCCTGGTATCGGAGCCGCACCTCCTGGACCGCGTTGCGCAACCTGCCTCCACGCAGCCTGCTTAGGCTCTACCTGGCGATCTTCTTCCTGTTTTCGGTTTACGGCTTCTATGTAAACCTCATTGGTCCTCAGCGTCTGCCCCTGCTGCTGGTGCTCGCGCTTTGCGTGGCAAACGGAGCTTACTCGGTTCTTTATCCCTGGCTGCTGATCCGCCATCCCGGCCCGTGGATCTGGGTGGCCTCCGTCTTCAACGCAATCTGGGCCGGCATTGCTGGTTGGCTTGCCAACTCCGGGCACCTCCATTTCCCCGGACCGATTGCCACACTCAGCATCACGGCAAGTGGCATCTGGACTCTGCTGATTCTCTCTTACGTCTACTTCGTAGCCTTTATAAGAAATCAGGCGACCGCGGCTATCCGCATACAGAACGAACTCGAGTTAGCCCAGGGCATCCAGAAGACGCTAGTGCCGATGATTCATCGCGTTGGCCCGCTCTACGAGGTCTACGGGCTGACCCGGCCGAGTGACCGCGTTGGTGGTGATCTGGTCGACCTGATTCCCTCCCGCGACGGGGATATCGCCTACGTGGCGGACGTAGCCGGACATGGATTGCAGGCGGGCATCCTGATGGGCATGCTGAAGGCCGCCGCCCGCACCGCGCTTCTCGAGCCGGCAAATCCCCCGGAACGGCTTCCCTTGCTCTTAGATCGTCTCGATAACGTGTTGCCCGCGGTGAAGGAAAATCATATGTACGCAGCACTGGTCGCGCTGCAGCTGGGCGCGTGCGGCAAAGTGCGCCACGCGATTGCCGGCCATCCGCCCATGCTTCACTATTCAAACGCAACCGGCGAATTCCGACAGCTCAGCCTGGAGCAGCTTCCCCTCGGCCTCATTCCGGGCGGTCAATTCCTCGCCAGCGAAGTTAGCGTCGCGCCGGGAGATCTGTTGCTGATCGCAACCGATGGCATCCTCGAAACATGCAACACGAAAGACCGTGAATTTGGTATTGCGGGCCTTGAAAGTTGCATAACACTAGACGCGCACGCTCCGTTGCCGCAAATCGCTGGCGATGTTCTGAAGGCAGTCAGCGACTGGGGGAAACAGGAAGACGATCAGACCCTGCTTATCGTCCGCTGCCTGGCGCATTCCTAGCGCTGGCCGAATGGTCTAACCGCGCATGCGGTCCTTCACGCTCTTGGCCAGCTTTTCGATCTCCGCCGCCTTCTTCACTACGTCCACGGACAGCGTGTCCTTGTTGGACTTGTCGACCTCATCCTTCAGTTCTTTCGCCAGCGACAGCAGCTTGTCCGTATCCCGCTGCAGTTGCTTCTGGCGATCGGCATTGCGCGCCTTCTCCATCTTTTCCAGTCGCTGGTGCTCCATCGGATCGTTGGCGCCGGGCGGCTCTCCGAAGCCTGGCTGCGCGGGGAGGGTCGGTACCTGCTGTTGCATTGGCTGTTGCTGCATTTGCGCCGCGGAAATGGTGTGGAGGCCGGCTCCGGAGAACGCTACCCATGACCCAGTCAGCAGGAGCGCGGCGGCTGCTCCTACCCCCCAGCGCAACTTGGCAAATGAGCATCGCATCCCTGCATTATAGAAACGACTGCAAACTTTGTTTTGAAAGGCCTGCATGCTTCTTTTGCTCGCGCCGCCCAACCATCGCCCGCCCCTGCGCGTGGCGTTCGAATCCATGTGGCAGAATTTTCAGGACAGCGTACAGGACTTTCTCGTCAATGACCTCAAGCACCTGATCGCCATCCTGGTCTTCGCCTGGGTCGCCTTCTGGCTGGTGAAGCTCATCACCGACCGCATGAAACGGGCTGCCGAGCGGCACACCAGCGGCGGCCTGGCCCGTACGTCACAAATTCGCACCCTGGCCTCGGTGCTGCGCGCCACCGGCTTTGGCATCATCGGATTCTTTGCCATCGTCAGCATCCTGCGCGCGGTCTTCGACTTCAACCCCACGCCGCTGCTGGCCTCCGCCGGAGTCGCCGGAGTCGCCATCGGTCTGGCCGCCCAGACCATCGTGAAAGACATGATCAACGGCATGCTGGTGCTGGTGGAAGATCAGTACAACGTCGGCGACTGGGTAACGGTCGCCGGCATCAGCGGCACCGTGGAATCGATGTCGCTGCGCAAGACCGCCGTGCGGGGCGGCGACGGCACCCTGAATCTAATCCCCAACAGCCAGATCACCATTGTGGCCAACCAGAGCCGCGACTTCACTGTCACCACACTCAATATCTCGGTCGATTTCTCCGCCGATCCCGACAAGGTTATCGCGCTGCTGCGCAAAGTCATCACCGCGGTGCGGGAGGAGCCAGCGTACAAAAACATCTTCCTCGAAGACCCCAAGGTGCTTGGCGTGGACCAGATCAAAGGCCCCGAGGTGATCTATCTCATCAATGTGAAAACGCAGGCGAGAAAGCAGTACGACGCCATCCGCGAGATGCAGAAGCGCATCCGGCTCGCGCTGGAAGAGAACAACATGCTGCCCGGCAGCCCTTTCCGCATCAGCGGCCCAGGCGGAAAGCGCCTGCTCCCGGGAGAACAGGCGAAAACGGAGCCGATGCCCGACCCAACCACCAATCCGCCCAACGAGATCAATCCATTAGAACCGCAATAGAAGGCTAACCAGCTAACGCCGCGCGCAACTCTTCCACCGTGCGCACTGGCGGCAAGCACTGTGTCCCCTGGCAGACCACTGCGAAGCTCGCCTCCTGCTGTAACTGTGGCAGTTGCGTGAGCGTGGCCTCCAACATCGGAGGCAGCCTACGCTCCCCGAGCACAGCGGCGGTGGTCCGCAGCACGGTCTTGTTCACGATGTAGCCTTCGCGCGCCGCTGCTTCGAGCGTATCGGCCAGATCGTCACCTCCGATCACAACGATCTGCTGCGGCGGCCTGAGAAGCCGCTCGAGCGCCAGCCCATAGGAGCCGGCATAGAGGCCGAAGTGCTCCACAATGCCACCGAAGGCCTCCAGCGTGTCCTCCGCCACTTCGCGCAGCTTCGCTTCGCCATTCAAGGACTCCAGACGCAGCAGCGCAGCAGCAGCAGTCGGGTTCCCCGCAGGTGTGGGCGTGTCCTGCAGCGGCTTGCGCCTTGTCGTCAGCGCGCCAATCGCCTTTGCCATCGTCGCTGTATCGAAAAAGCCCCCGCCCGTCGCATCATAGAAGTCGCGCTGCATGCGAGCTGCCAGCCTCTCCGCCGCTTCGTAATAGCGCAGCTCCAGTGTCCGCTCCCATGCGTCGAGACACGCATGCACCAGCAGCGCATAGTCATCCAGCACGCCGGGAATTCGCGGGCCGGCTGCTCCGTCCGAGTAGGCCACCACATGCGCGAGGCCATCCTCGTCCGACCACGCCTCGCGCAAAATGCGATCGAGCGTCCTGATCGCGAACTCCCGCGTGCCGGCCGTCTTCAATACCTCGCTCGCCTGGAGATACGCGGAGATTGCCATCGCATTCCAGCCGGTATACATCGTGCGATCGATGTAGGGCGTGGGCCGCGCGGCACGCGCCGCGGCAAGCTTCGCGCGCGCACTCGCGATCAGACCGGTCACTTCGGCCGGATCGCGCTTCAGCTCCTTCGCCTGCGTCTCCAGCGGCTTATTTATGTGCAGCACATTCTTCGCCGGGTTGTGGTG
Organism: uncultured Acidobacteriaceae bacterium; assembly: GCA_963758545.1. Taxonomy (GTDB): domain Bacteria; phylum Acidobacteriota; class Terriglobia; order Terriglobales; family Acidobacteriaceae; genus KBS-83. The sequence continues at coordinate 277,751 of CAVWVY010000009.1, forward strand.
CATGTCGCCCAGATCGCCGATGTCGTAGTAAGCGCCAGCCACTTCGAGCTCGTCGGCGCTTAACACTTCCGCCGCCTCTGCGCGGGTCCAGGTGAAGTAGTCGCCGTCATCGTCGAGCGTCATGTCGGCATCCTGCGAGCCGTAGAAGCCGCCATTCTGTTGGTCGGTCAGCCAGCTATCCATCCACGCGACCGTCTCGCGCACTACTCTGTCGAACACCGGATAAGGAAAGCTCTGCCAGGCGTGCACATAGTTCGCGAGCAGGCCCGCGTTGTCATACAGCATTTTCTCGAAATGCGGCACCACCCATCGCTCATCGACAGAGTAGCGATGAAATCCGCCGCCAACGTGATCGTAGATGCCGCCCTCGGCCATCTTCGTCAGCGTCACCAGTGCGACCTCGCGCGCCTTCGCATCGCCCTTATGGGTTGCGGCATCAATCAGCAGGTCGAGCGCCGCCGGATGCGGAAATTTGGGCTGCGCGCCGAAGCCGCCATGATGCGGATCGAACTGCGCAATCATTCCGTGCAACAGTTTCTCCGTAATGGCAGGACTCAAGGAACCGTCGCGGCCGGCGAATGCCTCTCCGTGCTCGATGGCGGCAAGGATCGACTCGGCCGATTCCATCGCCTCGCCGCGTCTCGACTTCCATACGTCGGACATGGTCAACAACAGCCGCTCGATGCCCGGCCGTCCATAGCGGTCGTGCCGGGGGAAATATGTTCCGCCGAAGAATGGCCGCCCGTCCGGCGTCAGCACCGCAGTCAGCGGCCATCCGCCCTGCCCGCTGATGGCCTGCACCGCCGCCTGGTAGCGGCTGTCCACATCCGGCCGCTCATCGCGATCTACCTTGACGGCCACGAAGTGTTCGTTGATCAGAGGAGCCAGCGTCTCATCCTCGTAGCTCTCGCGATCCATGACGTGGCACCAGTGGCACCACACCGCGCCGATGTCCAGCAGGACGGGCTTGTCTTCCTTGGCCGCCTGCGCAAAGGCCTCTGGCCCCCACTCCTGCCACTGAATCGGCTGGTGCATCGCGGAACGCAGGTAGGAGGAGCGCGCATGTGCAAGCGCGTTCAAAGGCTTCGCCGGTGTTTCGATATCGGACATGTCTTTAGTCTAAGATGCGGCGCTGGCCCGGTCCGCTATTGGAGCCGCCGCAGCGCGGTCCAGCCGCCGCTTGGCCAACAGGATGTACATCCAGGCCGTCACCAGGGTGAAGGAAATCGCAAACATGCCATAGGGGATCACCTGCGCGAACTTGTGCCAGAAGGTCACGGCGGAAGTGTCATGGAAGAGCGTTGGGCGCGTGGCAGCAAGCGAAAGTGCGCCCAGCGTCGCGACGATCGCCACCACCCAGCGCAAGCGCACCAGCAGACACGGCCGAATGGTTATCACCAGCGGCAGCACCACCAGGAGCCACGCGACGCCCGCCAGAATCAGCGTCCAGAGCCCCCATGCGAGCAACCCGTAGAAGAGTGTCTCGACAAAAAGCTTGGGTTGACCCTCGGTGTCGCGCACCGCCACGATCACATTCACCGGCAGGCACGCGATCTGGCCCACCAGCCAGCCGCTGATGCCGCTCAGCGCGGCATAGCCGACGCGGCGCCAGCGCGAGATGGATGTAGCACTCTCCATCTGCCTATGCTACGAGCCTGCTTGCGACTTCCGTGTAGAGATCGATTGCCTCGAATAACTCGCCCTTGGCGAGTTTCTCGTCCGGGGTGTGCGCCACGTGGATCGAGCCGGGCCCCATCAGCAGCGGCTCGCCCCAGTTGGTGAGTGCCGGAATGTCTGTCGCAAAGGCAGCGATCATGGTTTCGAGCCCTTCGATAGCCTTCATGCGCACGAACGGAATCTCCAGCGTGTATTCGATCTCCGCGAGCCCGGCGACAGCTTTTTCGAGGGCCGCGCGCGTGCTCTCGGAAGGGCCGACGAGCCGCACCATCACCTGTCCTACGGCCTTGTCCGCGATCACGTTCGGCGCGCGGCCACCTTCGATCAGCCCGATATTCAGCGTGCTCGGACCGATGCCGGGCTCGGTCGGCAGCTCGATGCCGAGCACGTTGTTGAGCGCCTGGATAAGTTTGTGGATGGCACTCTCTCCCAGCTCCGGATAGGCCGAATGCGCCATCTTCCCGCTGGCCCGCACCGCGGCACGCAATACGCCCTTACTGGCCAAGCCCAGCCGGTTGTCGGTCGGCTCACCGTTGATCAGATAGCGGCTTCCCTTAGGCTGCAGGTTGGCGACCTTCGCGCCCGCCGAGTCCCGTTCCTCGCCGACAACAAACAGCATCCCCGCCTTCACACCGCCTGCACGCAACCGTTCCACCGCCGCAATCTGCGCCGCGATGATGCCCTTCGCATCGCAAGCGCCGCGGCCATAGATTGCCTCATCGTCCTCACTGCTGGGAAAAAACGGTGGCACCGTATCCATGTGCGTGGAGAAGACGATCTCCGGCCGTTCGCCCGGGACAGAGGCATACACATTGAAGCGATCCGTCGTTGCGCCGCCTTCACCCTTGCTGGCGACGTGCATTCTCTCGACGGCGAAATTCCGCGCCGCCAGCAAATCCGCAAGAAACGCGCCGACCGCGCCTTCGCCGTAGCTGGTTGACTCAATATCGATGAGTTGGCGTGTCAATTGCACGGGGTCAAGCGTCATGTTAGGTCAGCATACCTGAGCCGGTCAGCGCGTCAGCCAGACAGTTCGTTATCCGCGCAGAGAGACGGCACGTTCACTGGCGCGCCGCGCGGGAGTTCGCGATGAATTGCCGGAGTGCTGACGCGGCCTCGGCGCTGTCGAGCGCGATGGTTCGTACAGTGGTCGCGGGCTGCGCAGCCTTTGCAACGTAGGCCGGAGCCGTTCCGTCTGGAGGCAGCAGGAATAGTTTGTCCAGCGCGTCTGAGCTGAGTGCGCGCCTAGGGTCGAAGTGATCATGGGCCAGAAGGCGCACCGGAAGGATGTGCGTCCAGCTTGGCGCGTTGAGCAGGTGAAGCGTTGGCGGCTGCGGATCGATCATGATCAGGCAGGATAGGTCGGGACGCTGGACCGCGAGGCCGGCTCCGAGGTTGCCGCCCAGTCCACGGCCGACCAGAACCAGATGGCTGGGCCCGATGTGGCGCACGCTGGCGAGGTAGTAGAGCGCGGCCTCTGCGTCCTGAATCCAACTGTGCTCCGATGGCCGGATCCACCGGCTCTTGCCGAAGGCGCGCGGATCGAATGCGAACACGTCGTAGCCGAGAGCGTGCAGTGCCGTGAGATCAGGGAGAGCGTCGGAGAGCGAACCGCGCGCTTCGTGCAGATAGAGAATCGCCGCGGTTTGATGCGGAAGTTTGGGGTCAGCGGGGATCCACCAGCCATTGAGCCGTGTCTGCCCGGTTTCCGTGGTGTCGAAGCGGACATCCTCAAAGGGGATGCCGCCAGCAGCCGGCGTACTTGCGACGACATGAGAGGGATGGAAGATGAGCTGCCACTGCCCCTGCCAGAAGAGCAGCGCGATAGCGAAGTAGAGCGCGGCGAGCGATGCCACTATCATGATGCCGACGCCGCCGAGCAGCCAGCGGCGTGTGACCAGCGGATTACGCGGGCGGAGAGGGTCATCGAAATCTGCCGGAGGTGTGGGTCGCACGGGAGCAGGCATAGAGGTCAGCCGAAGGCCAGCTCGTCGGCGGATTCCAGCGGCGTGCCGCAGACGCGGCAGATGACGGCGGAGCAGTCACCGCAGGTGAGCGGGTCGTCCACGGGCCGGGCGCACCGTGGACACCAGAGAGCGGGAACGGGTTCGCGCGGAGCGGATTGGTTTGCTTCGGGCATGTCAATCCAGCGTAGCAGCGGCGGCGACTAATCTTCTACCGGGCAGGCCGTACACTGCTGCCAGAGCTTGGGAATGGGGCAGGAACAGGAATGAGTCAGTGGGTACGGATCGGTGCGGCGTCAGAGATGCCGGCCGAAGGCGGAGTGAAGGCGTTTGAGGCGCAGGGCACGGCGATTTGTGTGGCGCGGGTCAACGGGCAGCTTACGGCGTTGAACGATGTATGCCCGCACCAGGGTGCGTCGCTTGCTGAGGGTGTGATTGAAGATGGCCGGGTGGTGTGCTCGTGGCACGGCTGGAGCTTCGATCCGAAGACCGGCGCGGAACTGTGCAATCCCCTGGGCTGTGCAACGGTGTATCCCGTACGTGTAGATGGCGACGACGTGCTGTGCGAGGTGTGAGGACGATGCCGGAGAAAAGCGAGTCGGTGAAAAGTCATTCCGCGAAGAATCAACTGGGGATTCCTGATGGAGTTTCCAGCGATCCAAAGGCCTTTGAGCTGGTGCGCGCGTGGGTGGCGCAGGGCGATCTACATGTGAGTCTCGAGATGGGCGGATGGGATGATCCGACGGCGTGGGGCGTGGTGCTGGCCGATCTGGTGCGGCACGTGGCGCGCTTTTATGCGGAGCAGAAGCGGCTCAATCCGGAGGAGACGATTGCGCGCGTGCGGGACGCGATGGATGCGGAATTGGACGGCGAAGACGCGGCGCCGGATGGCGGTCTGGTGCAGTGACGCGGATGAAGCTTCGCGTCTACCGGAATTATTTGGAAACTAACCACTCTAGCCTTCGGCTAGAGTAGGCGCCCGGTTTAATTGACCGCAGACGCTACGTTCACGATTACAGATCTGGGAAGCTTCGTTTATTGGAATGCCCATTCCTGTATGTGGGGGATGTTGAAGTCGGAGTAGCGAATCCAGCGGGGATGGATGACGAACCAGGTGATGTCTGGCCATTGCTCACGCGTTATGCCGTCGGGCCAGGTTGCGTAGTAGAGCGGGCGAAGGGTGGCGAGCTTATCGGCGGCGAGTTCTTCGGCGAAGCCTTCGTATTGCACGGTGCGCTCGTCGCCGCTGCCACGGGTATCGGCCACGGTGAATGAGACCCGCGGGTTGGCCAGCATGTTGGCGTACTTGCGGCTGGTCCGCACAGTGTCGAAGAGAATCTCAAAACCCGGAGTGACCGCGTAGCCGACGAGCGCGCCCTGCGGCTCGCCGGCTGGAGAGAGCGTACCCAGCGTGCCGAGCCGCTGGCTCTGCAGGTAGGCGAGGAGCTCGGGCTTTTCCATGATGGTTCTCGAGTGATCAGGATGCAGCCGCGACGATTTTGCTGAAGGACGCCGGATCCAGGGACGCGCCGCCCACGAGTGCGCCGTCGATGTCGGGCTGCTTGCAGAGATGTGCAGCGTTGTCCGGCTTGACGGAACCGCCGTAGAGGATGCGCATGGCTTCGCTGGCCGGCTTGCCCAGAAGCTGGGCAACTTCGTGACGGATGATGGCGTGGGCTTCAGCGGCGATCTCGGGCGTGGCGGTCTTGCCAGTGCCGATGGCCCAGACCGGCTCGTAGGCGATGACGATGGGGGCGGCCTGCGCGGCGTCGATGTCGTTCAGCGCGCGGCTGGTCTGGCGGCGCAGCACGGCCTCGGTTTCGCCATTCTCGCGCTGCTCGAGGCGCTCGCCAACGCAGACGACAGGAACGAGCTTGTGACGGAGCGCAGCGAGGAGTTTTTTGTTCACGAGCTCGTCGGTTTCGCCGAAGTACTGACGCCGTTCCGAGTGGCCGATCAGGATGTGGGTCGCGCCGGCCGCGGTGAGCATGGGAGCGGAGATCTCGCCGGTAAAGGCGCCCTCGTCAACGAAATACATGTTCTGCGCGCCGATCTTGAGCGGCGAGCCCTTTGCGGCCTCGATGGCGGCCGGCAGGTCGATGGCGGCGGGGAAGATTGCGATCTCAACGTTGGCAGGCAGAGAGGTCTGGAGAAAGGCCGATATGAACGAGCGGGCTTCGGCAGGGGTCTTGTACATCTTCCAGTTTGCGGCGAGCAGGGGAATGCGCATGGTTCCTTTCAGCAGTGCAGGTGGGTACGTAAGGTTTTCAGCGATACCAGATTCTCATGCGCGGACGGGTAAGCGCACCCATCCCTCCTCCGCTCCCCGTGGGCGAGACCACGAATGCCGCGTATTGGAGGGGTGGCAGGAGTGCCTATTCGCCGGAAAGGACGATGGGCAAGGTCGGCGTGGCCGAGCCGCTGGCGTTTTCGACCGTAATGCCGAAAGCCTTGGCCGGGACACCGCTGGGTATTCTGGGCAACACGACGGAGGCGTAGCCCTCCGCATTGGGGCGGAAGGTGCCGGCCGGGATGGGCGCTCCGCCGCTGGCCGGGATGACCCAGAGCTCATACGCTTTGCCGGCAGGAACGGGCTGGAGATGGCTGGCTTCCATGACCAGGGCACCGCGGTCGGCGAGGTAGACGGTGTGGGCCGTGGGCGCGGGCGGTGTCTTGCTGGTGGTGAGCGTGACGCGCTGCGCATCTGGCGCATTCAGGACTTCGAGCACCTGCTGCGCGTAGGAGGCCTTTGGCGCCAGATTGCGCAACCAGGCGGGACTCGCCATCCAGCGCGTCGTTGAGGGAAGCAGTGCGGTAGCCGAGGATGCTGCAGGCAATGGCGAGCGCGGCGGCAATAGCCCACGGAGTGTAGGTGGCCCACTTGCTGCGGCGCGCGGGAGCGGATGAGATATCGTATGCGGCGGTTGTCCTTGGCTCTTCATGCATGCGCGCCCGCAGACGCTCGAAAGCGCGCGCGGGAGCGGGCTGCTGTTCGACAGAGAGTGCGACGAGCGCGAGGTCGCCCTGAATCCGGGCGAGCTCCTGCTGTGCCTGCGGATTATCGCGCAGGGCGGCGGCCACGGCGGCCATCTCTTCCGCAGAAAGGGCCTGCATCGCGTAGAGCGCGAGGTCCTCGGACGGAATTGGGCGTAGCTCGCTCATGCCGGAAATGCCTTTCGTAAGCTAATTAATGCCTGACGAATCCTCGTCTTCACTGTGCCAAGCGGATCGCCAGTACGGCCGGCGATCTCGGTGTGGCTGAGTCCTTCAAAATACGCAAGCTCCAGAGCCTTTTGCTGTTCCACGGGAAGTTCTGCGATGACCTTACGCACCTTCTCCATGGTGGTGTTACGCTCGGCTTCTTCAGCCACGTTGACGGAAGAGGCGAGCACTACATCATCGACCGAATCGGTCGGTTTACGTCGACGGATCAGATCGATGGCACGGTTCCGTGCGACGACTACCAGCCATCCGCCGAGCGAACCGCGCTGCTGCACGAAGGCCGCGGGGCTGCGCCAGAGGTGCAGAAAAACCTCCTGCAGCACGTCTTCCGCCTGGCCGCTGTCATGCAGCACGCGTAGCGCTACGGAGTAAACGACTCCGCTGTAGCGCCGGAAGAGATCTTCCATCGCGTTCTCGTCGCGTTGCCCCATGCGCATCAACAGTGCAGCGTCATCAACTGTCCTGATGTCCGTTTTGCTATTCAATGTACGGTTATCAGAGGGCTTCGGATTGGAAGGGGATTCAAACATTTGCGGAGTGCGTGGTCATGATACGCAACGAATTGCCGGGCTGTCACTCCGCGGCGCTGTTTTCGTTAGATGACAAAGGCGCGAGATGAAACTACGGCTGGATAAATTTCTAGTGGAGCACGGCCTGGTGGCGACGCGCGAGCGGGCGCAGGCGCTGATTCTGGCCGGGCGCGTGCTGGTGAATGAGCAGAAGGTGGAAAAGCCGGGAGCGGGCGTCGCGGAAGATGTTGCGATCCGCTTGCTGGGCGACGACCTGCGCTATGTGAGCCGTGGCGGGCTGAAGCTGGAGGCGGCGCTGACCCACTGGAAGATCGATCTGACCGGCCGCATCTGCGCGGATGTGGGCGCTTCGACCGGCGGCTTTACGGATTGCATGCTGCAGCATGGCGCGGCGGCGGTGCTGGCAATTGACACCGGCTATGGGCAGATCGCGCACAAGCTGCGCACGGACCCACGGGTGAGCTTGCTGGAGCGGACCAATGCGCGCAACCTAACGAAAGAACAGATCACAATGACGGGTACGTTTCTCGCGATGCCCATTACGTTCCTGGCGATGGACGTGTCGTTCATCTCCGCCACGCTGGTGCTGCCGGCGGTGGTGCGCTGCGATGCGGCCAAGTTTGATCGAGGCGGTGGTGCTGGTGAAGCCGCAGTTCGAAGCCGGACGCGAGCACGTGGGCAAGGGCGGGATCGTGCGCGATCCGGCGGCGCATGCGCTGGCGGTGGAGCGTGTGCGGGGGGCGGTGGCGGAGCTGGGCGGTGCGGAGATTGAAACGATCGATTCGCCGCTGCTGGGTGCGGAAGGGAACCGCGAGTTTCTGCTGCATGCCCGATGGATGTAGCGAGTCAGCGATTTGTTTCGATTGCCTGACTTGACGACTTGGTTCACTGGTCGCGGTGGCGCTTCCATTACACTGAAAGACCGATGCGCACGATTGCCGTGATCTCGAAGCCACAGAAGCCGGACCTGGCTCCCATCCTGAACGAGCTGGTGCTGTGGATACGCGCGCGCGGCATCGAGCCCATTCTGGACCCGGTGAGCGGGAATTACGTGCAGAGCGCGCACATTGTGCCGCGGCACGAGATGCCGGAGCACGATCCGGAGCTCGCGATTGTGCTGGGCGGCGATGGCACACTGCTGGCGGCTGCGCGCGTCTTTGCCAAGCCCAAGGTGCCGATCCTGAGCGTGAACCTGGGCTCGCTGGGCTTCCTGACCGAGGTACGCCTGACCGAGCTATTTTCGAATCTCGAAGGCTGGACCTGCGGCCAATGTCACATCGAAAAGCGCGCCATGCTGCATGTGGACATCATGCGCGACGGGCAGCTCTTCCGGTGCTATGAGGCGCTGAACGACATTGTGGTGTCGAAGGGCGCGATCGCGCGCATGGGCGATTTCCGCGTGCTGCTGGGCAAGCAACTGGCGATGTCGTTTCGCGCGGATGGGGTAATCGTCTCCACGCCCACGGGATCGACGGCCTACAACCTGGCCGCGAACGGGCCGATCATGTCGCCGGATGTGGACGCGATGATCGTGACGCCGATCTGCCCTCACCTGCTGACCATCCGGCCGATGGTGGTGCACGGCGATGCGGAGATCACGTTGAGCGTCGTCGGCGTGCCGGACCAGACCTATCTCACGGTGGATGGTCAGGAGGCGATCGAGGTGGAGGTGGGCGACAGCCTGCAGTGCCGCCGCTCGGAACACACAGTGCAACTGGTGCGGCTCAGGACCGATGGGTTTTTCGATGTGCTCCGGCAGAAGTTGAAGTGGGGAGAGCGGTAAAGCCCCGCGGCTGTTCAGCTGGCGCCGGTGAGCTCGTCGAGGAGCGTCTTGGCCTTGGTGGCGAGGGTGTGAGCGCCGTCTACGTCGCCGTTGTGTAACGCGCGCTGTGCCTGATCGAGGAAGCTGCGGATCTGCGCGACGGTTTTGTTTTGATCGCCGTTGAGGTTGCGCAGCGAGTTTACGCCACGCTGGGTGGTATCAATCAGACTCGCTGCCTGCTGGCGCGATCCGGACGTGTCCTGCGTAGGGCCGGCGGTGAGCTGGCCGATGGCCGTGGGCGGCGCGGTATCGCCGCTTGGCGTGGGCGCGGTGACCTTTACGTTCTGGCCCTCTGGCGTTGGCGGCCCATTTTCGAGACGGCTGGGCTGCTTTCTCGTGGACTTCGCGCTCGCGGGTTTGCTCGGCCAGTTCCAGTTCACCTTTGCGTCCGCGATGGCGGCCGGGCTTGACGGGCTTTCTGGTCGTGTCGACGATCTCCGAGGCGGGAGGAGGCGTGGGCTGTGCGGCAGGCGCGGCGGGGTCGGGCAGCTCCGGGAGGGGGGACTATTCAGGCTCAGCCCCAAATCGAGCGGCGTCGAGTTGCGCTGGCGGGACGGCATTGGTCTGCGTGATGAGGGGCGCCGGGGGCGGCGCGCTCTTTTGAAGATAGGCGCAGCCTGATAACGCTGGTAGAAGCAGCGTTGCGGCCATGGATCGCAGGCAAGAAAAACGCCGAGTCATAGGCCGGACCCTTCGGAAGTGAAGGCCGGAGCCGAGGTTGTCTTATCCAACTGAGAACCGCGCAGTTTGCCCTCCGCTGAAGCCAGCAGAGGAAGTTTCAAGGTGAACGTACTGCCTATGTTTTGTTCCGATTGTACGTCAATGCTGCCGTTATGCAGCTGAATGATACGGTAAGTCATGGCCAGGCCAATACCACTTCCGTCCTTGCGGGTGGTGAAGTAAAGATCGAAGATCTTGTTCCGGATGTCGAGCGGGATGCCGCTGCCGCTGTCGGCGATCTCGATGGCGGCCATCCGGCCTTCCTCGCGCAGGCTCACGTGCAGCTCTCCGCCCTGGGCCATGGCCTGGGCGCCGTTCAGGACGACATTCAGAATGGCCTGCTTGATCGAGATCGGCATCGACTTTGGCGATCAGGGGTCGTTCCGGCATGTGGCGGGCCACGCGTACGTTGTGGGTTTCCAGCTCGGCCGAGGCCAGCATGAGGACCCCGGAGACGACGCGGCGCAGATCCTGTTCCTTGAGCTGAAGCTCGACCGGGCGGGAGAAGTCGACCAGAGTCTGGACGACGCGGTCGAGTCGCTGGATCTCGCTCTCGATGATCTCCAGGTGGCGCATGGCGCGCGCGTCGGGGCCGGAAAGCTTGTTGCGAAGCAGCTCCAGGTGCACCACGATGGCGTTGATGGGGTTCTTGACCTCGTGGCCGACGCCGGAGGTGAGGCGGCCAATGGCGGCGAGGCGGCGGGAGAGCTCGAGCTCGCTCTCCAGCTCGCGGACGGATTCGAGGTCGTGGAGGGTCAGCAGGGCGCCCAGGGAGGCGCCAGGGACCGACTCCTGGTCTGAATTGGACTGATCAAGGACAAAATCGAGCGAGACCTGCACGCGGCGGCCGGTTTCGGTTTCGATTTCCTCCTGATCGAGCGCGCGGCCGGTATCGAAGGCGTCGCGCACCAGGCGGCCGAGCTTTGTCTCCAGGGTAAAGATGCCGGTGAGTGAGTTGCCAAAGAGATGGCTGCGCGGGATGCCGAGGAAGCGCTCGACGGAATCGGAAACCAGGGCAGCACGGCCTTCCGCAGTAAAGAGCAGGATGCCGTCCTGCAGGTTGGACATGATGGAGTCGAGGTTCTCCTTCATGGCGGAGAAGACCTCTTCCACGTTGCGCATGCGGCGGCCGATGCGCTCGATCTTGTCCGAGACCTGGACCACGGTGTCTTCGGTGGAGGGACCGATGAGGGCAGAGGGGCGGATGAGCCGCCCTTCCCTTGGGGCGGGTGGCTCGGCCGGCTCGGCTGGTGCAGCCTCGAAGGCGTCCTGCTCGAAGCCTGCCATGCTCCAGCGTATCGAGGCGCAGATTGATCTGCTCGATGGGCTGGAGGGCGAGGTTGGCGAGGAGAGCCGCGATAATCAGCGAAGACAGGATGGCGATGCCGGTGAAGGTGAGCGAGGCCCAGATCCAAGGTGCGAAGACGTTGCGCAGAAAGGTGGTACGGATGCCGACCCGTATGGTGAGAAACGGCACCTTCTGCCCGTTGGGGAGCGTCCGTTCCAGGGGAAGCACGATGTTGTAGTTGCGCGGCGGCCCGAAGACGGCCCGCATGGTGGTGATGACGCCGGCGTGCTGGAGCACGGCGTAATCTTCGCGGTCGGGCAGGGCGACGTTGTCCTGGGTGGGATCGGTGCTCAGCAGCGCCTTGCCGTCGCGGTCGGCGATGGCGACATCGAAGACGGTCGGGGCGTAGCGATTGACCGAACTGAGCAGCCCGTTCAGGCCCTCATCATGCTGCAGGACCTCGGAAACGGCGGAACGCATAGCCGCTGGGTCATTGGGGTCAATCGGGCGGCCGCGCATGCCGTTGGTGACGGCAAGCTGTGTGCTGTAGAGGATCTGCCGGGCCACCATATCGTTGGCGGTATAGGACTGGCTGATGCGCTGGGCGAGCAGTTGCTCCAGGAAAAGCCAGGACAAAACCGTCACCACCAGAAAGACAAGTCCGGTGATGGCGAGCACTAGTTTTGTCTTCAGGCGCATGGGGGCTCAGGCTATGGTACCCGTTGCGGTTGCGACCCCTGAAACAGGAAACTCAGCCTCGGGGGTGGCGAGCTTGAGTAGTTTTCCTGCAGAAGGCGTCCCGAACGAGGGCCTGAGCGGGTTGTAACTCTTGAGGAACCGCAAGGCAATACAACGGTCGAGCTAATTCTGCAGGAATCTTACGTTTACAGCTGTCTATTTATCGTTTCCAGCTCTGTTTATACGCGCTCTTCGACGCTCTCGCTGGCGGCAAATGAGGCGCTGCCGTACTCCTTAAGCTTGTTATGGAGCGTCTTCAGGCTGATGCCAAGGATCTCCGCGGCCCGGGTCTTGTTGTTGCGTGTGGATTCGAGGGTCTTGAGAATGAGCAGCCGCTCCGCTTCATCGACCGTAGCGCCCACCTCGACCTGGACGGAATTTGCGTTGGCGGCATCGTCTGCACTGGGACGCATGACGCGCTCGCCAAAGCCGGGAGGCAGATGACGCGACTCGAGCTGGCCTTCGCCACAGAGGATGACCGCTCGCTCAATGGTGTTGCGGAGCTCGCGGACATTGCCCGGCCAGTCGTGGCTCATCAGGCGGGCGAGCATCTCCTTGTCGACGCCGGTGACTGCCCGCTCGTGCTTCTCATTCATATCGGCCAGGATGGCTTCCAGAATGGCCGGGATGTCTTCCTTATGCTCCCGCAACGGTGGCATATGGATGTTGAAGACGTTGAGGCGATAGAAGAGATCGGCACGAAGGTGGCCGTCATCGACGGCCTCGCGGGGATCCTTGTTGGTGGCCGCGAGGACACGCACGTTGGTTTGCTTCTCAATCTTGGCGCCGAGGCGGCGGAGCTTGCGCTCCTCGATGACGCGCAGCAGCTTGGCCTGGGTGCCGACCGGCATTTCGCCGATCTCGTCGAGCAGAAGCGTGCCTTCCTCAGCCAGCTCGAAGCAGCCGGGGCTGCGCTCGATGGCGCCGGTGAAGGCGCCCTTCTCATAGCCGAAGATTTCGGCTTCGATCAGCGTCTCCGGGATCGCGGCGCAGTTGACTGCCACAAAGGGCTTGGCCTTGCGCGGGCTCAGCTCATGCAAGGTACGCGCGACGACTTCCTTGCCGGTGCCGCTCTCGCCGGTGATCAGCACCGAGACGGTAGAAGGCGCGACGCGCTCGATGAGCGCGAAGATGTCCTGCATCTTTTTGGAGGAGCCGACGAGGGAACCGAGGACGCCCTTTTCGCGCAGCTTGCGGCGGGTGAAATCGAGCTCCTGCTCGGTCTCGCGCATACGCGAGGCGTTGGCCAGGATCATCTTGAGGCGTGTGGGATCGACGGGCTTCTGGATGAAGTCGTAGGCGCCCAGCTTCATGGCCTCAACGGCGCGGTCGATGGAGCCCTGCGCGGTGAGCAGGATGACGCACTGCTTATCGGCGAGTTCCGTGAGCCGGTTCAGCAACTCGATGCCATCCATACGCGGCATCTTCATATCCGTGACAACAATGCCCGGCTGCCAGGCCATCACCTTGTCGAGCGCTTCGGCGCCGTCGCGCGCGGTCTCCGTGCGATATCCCCAGCCGGAGACGAGTTCAGCAAGCCCCATCAATGCGTGGAGCTCATCTTCTACAATCAGTACCTTCTCACCCGCCATTACTTACTGCTCTTTTCTGAAAATAGTGTCTCGTTTGTATCATGTAAATCTCGCCTGGTTACCATTGGAATACGTGTAAAGCGGGGCCCTTTCCGAAATGGGTCAAACCTCTGGGCCGGCGGATACATCCTTCTTTCTATCTATGTTAGACCTTGAAGTCGCTCCCGAGGAGCTGAAGGCGATGCTCACGGGCCAAAGCGCGCCTTTTCTGCTGGATGTGCGTGAGCTATGGGAGATAACTTCAGTAGGTTTTCCCGGTGCGCATACGATGCCGATGGGCGAAGTCCCGTCGCGGGCCCACAACGAACTGGACCCGGATGGCCGCATTGTTGTGATCTGCCATCATGGGGTGCGCTCGCTGAATGTGGCTAACTGGCTGCGGAACCAGGGATTTGAGCAGGCGCAGTCGCTGCGCGGAGGCATCGATGCCTGGGCGCGGGATGTGGATTCTGGCGTAGCTCGGTATTGAGGTGCGCGGCACTCGAAACTCCGTTTTCCTTTCCCGACAACCTATCCACTGACGAGGATGTGCCTTGGAGTGCTCGTGGCCTCGGCTATGATCTCTCGGGCGAGATAACCAATTCGTCCTGGCCGAGCGGAGGATTCGTGCGTCTTGAACGTTTGAAATGGCTGGTTTGCGTTGCGGTGCTGCTGGCGGCTGGGCCGATCGTCGTTGCGCAGGGCGGGAACAGCGCATGGACGGTAAAGCAGGCGTGGGTGAGGGCGCACGAGGAATTTCTGGCCAGCGATGCTATGCAGGGGCGCGGCAGCGCGACCCACGATGAGGAAGTGACCGCAACCTACGTAGCGAGCGAGTTTCTCAGCTATGGGCTGAAGACTGCCCCGGGGATGACCGCGTATATCCAGCGGGCGGAGGTGGCGCAGCCGGTGCTGGATGGCCATGCATCGATCAGCGCGGGAAGCGCCACGCTGGCGGAAGGCAGCGACTTCCACCTGATGCTTGCCAGCGGAGAGACGGCGAGTGGGCCGCTGCTTCGCGTCGCGGCGAACGAGATCGCGCAGGCGAAGGTGCCACGGGGAGCGATCGTGCTGCTGGAGCACCTGCCCGCGGACAAGCCGGCGATGCAGATGATGCGGGCACTGCGCCGATCGGGCGCCGCGGCGATGCTGGTCGAAGAGGATGCGTCGACGCGGAAGTACCTGGAGAGCAACGGAGGCGAGGCGCGCGTTCCGATCCATCTGGTGGATGGCCCTGCACGACATCGCATGTCGATTGTAGTGTTGACCCCGGCAGCGATCGCCAGGCTACAGCCTGTTAAGGATGGCGAGACGGTCTCGGTGACAGTGCATGCGACGCCACAGAGTGCTCCGCGCTTTACCTACAACGCGATTGGCTATCTGCCGGGAAGCGATCCCAACGCGGGGACCATCCTGCTGTCGGCGCATCTCGACCACCTGGGCGTGAAGCCGCAGGCGAGCGCGGATGGAATCTACAATGGAGCCAATGACGATGCGGCGGGCACGACGGCGGTACTGGAGTTGGCTCATGCGCTGGCCAGCGGGCCGCAACTCAAGCGCAGCGTCCTGTTCGTCTGCTACGGCAGCGAGGAGGCCGGCGAGCTGGGATCGACGTATTTCGGAGAGCATCCGCCGGTGCCGCTGAAGGACCTGGTGGCGAATCTGGAATTCGAGATGATCGGCAACCAGGATCCGAAGATGCCCAAAGGCGTGCTGCTGCTGACGGGCTGGGAGCGGTCGAACCTGGGGCCAGCGTTGAAGGAACATGGGGCGCTGCTGGGGCCCGATCCGTATCCGGAGCAGCGCTATTTTGAGCGATCGGATAATTACGCGCTGGCACTCAAGGGAGTGGTGGCGCATACAGCGGCAGGCTGGGGCACGGTGCCTACGTATCATCAGCCCGACGACGATCTGGCCCATCTGGACATTCCGTTCATGACGGCGGCGATCCAGTCTCTGGTGGCCCCGGTGCGCTGGTTGGCAAACAGCGACTTCGTTCCCAAGTGGAATGCGGGTGGAGAGCCGAAGGCGGCGGAATAGCAGGCGTCAGCGAGTCGGCGCAGCCGGCGACGGGCGGTATCGCAGAGGAGGGACGATCTGTGATCACGCGGCTGCTTTGTTAGACTTTTGAAGTTGCCCCTCGGCGGCGTTCGGTAGCCAATTGCGGCCGGGGTCTGAAATTCGCGAACTACATACCCATCCATGAGCAATTGGATCAGCATGATTGGCGGGGCGACCGGCGAGCCGATTCCGGTAGACCGCCGCCCGAAGTTGAATGACCGCTTGCGGCACCAGATCACAAGGAGCGATATGACGGAGATTGCGCAGATACATGCGCGGGAGATTCTTGACTCACGCGGAAACCCGACGGTAGAGGCGGACGTGGTGCTGGAGGGCGGCGCGAGTGGCCGCGCCGCGGTACCGAGCGGCGCCTCGACGGGCGAGCACGAAGCAGTGGAGCTGCGCGACGGGGACAAGTCGCACTACCTGGGCAAGGGCGTGCTGCAGGCGGTGGAGAACGTGGAGAGCATCCTGGCGCCGGAACTGACGGGCATGGATGCAGGCAACCAGCGGCTGATTGACGCAACGATGATTTCGCTGGACGGCACGGAGAACAAGAGCCGGATCGGCGCGAACGCGATCCTTGCGGTCTCGATGGCGTGTGCGCGCGCGTCCGCCGCGGCGGTGAAGCTGCCGCTCTACCGCTACCTGGGCGGCGTGAATGCGTGCATCCTGCCGACGCCGATGATGAACATCATCAACGGCGGCGCGCATGCGGACAACAACGTGGACTTTCAGGAGTTCATGGTGATGCCGGTTGGCGCCGAGCGCTTCTCCGACGCGCTGCGCTGGGGCGTGGAGGTCTTCCACACGCTGAAGGGCGTGCTGAAGAAGAAGGGCTATAACACCGCTGTTGGTGACGAGGGCGGATTTGCACCGTCGCTGAAGTCGAACGTCGAGGCGATCGAGGTGATTCTGGAAGCGATCGAGCAGGCGGGCTTCAAGGCGGGCGAAGACATCGCGCTGGCGCTCGATCCGGCGTCGAGCGAATTTTTCGACAAAGCCAGCGGCAATTACGTCTTCAAGAAGTCGGACAAGAGCGAGAAGTCGAGCGAGGAGATGGTGAACTTCTATAGCGACTGGGTGCGGCAGTACCCGATTATCTCTATCGAAGACGGCCTTGCGGAGGACGACTGGAAGGGCTGGCAACTGCTGACCGAGAAGCTGGGCGGCCGTGTGCAGCTTGTCGGGGACGATCTGTTCGTTACGAATACGGACCGTCTGCAGAAGGGAATCGACGAAGGAGTGGCCAATTCGATCCTGATCAAAGTCAACCAGATTGGCACTGTGAGCGAGACGCTGGAGGCGATCGAATTGGGCCGGCGGTATGGCTACACCTCGGTCATTTCACACCGCAGCGGCGAGACGGAAGACACGTTTATCGCCGACCTGGCGGTGGCGACCGGAGTGGGCCAGATCAAGACCGGTTCGGCTTCGCGCACGGACAGAATTGCCAAGTACAACCAGCTACTGCGGATCGAAGAGGAACTGGGACAGGCGGCAGAGTTCCTCGGCATCGAGTCTGTGAATTGTGATTAAACGAATAGTTACGCGCGCGGTGCGACGCATTGCGCAGGAAAGAGTGTTCTGATGAAGTTTGTTTCCACCGTAGTATGCGGAGCCCTGCTGATATTGCCGTGCGCGGCAAGCAGCGCTTTTGCGCAGAGCAGCACGACATCCAGTGGCGCGGCCGCCAAGGCCCAGACGCAGCCGAGCGGATCCACTGCGACATCACCGTCCAACCGCAAGATCGGCCCGCTGACGCCGGGGCAGCCCGCGCCGCCCGAACATCCGATCACGCTGGCGCAGACGCGCGAGCTGCTCGACCTGATGAATTACAAGAAGATCGAAGACAGCAACTGGTCGCAGATGATTTCGATGAACCGCCAGGCCGCGCCCTTCATTCCGGAGGATGTGTGGACCGACGTGCAGTCGAACGTCAGCAGCATCGACTATCCCACGCTGATGCAGCCGATCTATGCGAAGTATCTTTCGCAGGAGGACGCGGAGAAGGCGCTGGTTTTCTATCGCACGCCGGCGGGCAAGCGGGTACTGCAGTCCATGCCGCCGCTGCTGGGCGAAAGCGTAGCGGCATCGCAGCAGAAGGGCCGCCAGCTTGGCCGCGAGGCGATCGAAAAGCATCGGCCGGAGATCGAAGCGGCGCAGAAGAAGTATCAGGAAGAACATCCGCCGCAGGGCGCTTCAGGCAACGGCAGCGCAGCTCCCGGGCAGTCAGCACCGGGGCAGTCCGCGTCGCCTTCCACAGCGCCGGCGCCGTCTACTCCTCCGCCGTCCGAGCGCAAAGCCGCAGCGCTAACGAAAGAACGCGTTACGCAGCCTCGGGCCGCCGTGAGCTTCTGCTCAAGGCGGCCCAAAGTTTTTGCGGCCACGCCGGATCCATGCAGGGCCGCTCGATGAGTACGAAATAGGCGACCGAGAAAGCGAGGATGCAGGGCAGGATGAGCACGCTCTGCACCAGGAAATCGCCCAGCAGATCGTGGGTGATAAGCAGATGGCGGCTGGCTTTGAAGACCAGAGCGATGATGAAGAAATGCCAGAGATAAATGGAGTAGCACATGCCGCCGATGATGGCGATCCATTCAATGGTGAAGAGGCGGTGGAGGAGCACGCCGCGAAATGCGCCGACGAATGCGAGGGCGATCAGAATCGGTTCTACAACATAGAGCGGGCCATGCCCGGTGCAGAGCAGGATGTACCACGCAGCACCGCTTACGACGTCCCATACCCATGAGGGCCGCCATGCGGGCATCTCGGTGACATAGACGTCGCTGAGCAGCATGCCGGCAAGGAAATATTGCAGCAGCCAGCCGATGGTTGCCCAGAAATGAGAGTGGCCGCTGATCCTGCCAAAGACGAAGACATCGAGCGCCACAGGGTATTGCGATGGAGATCGCGGCCAGCGTGGTGCGCCGGAGCCAGCGATTGCGCACAAGAAAGATAAGCGTGAGCAGCGGCACTAGAAGATAGAACTGCACCTCGATTTCGAGCGTCCAGGCAACGGGACTGATGACCCCGCCGTTGGGGAAGAAAAAACGGTGCAGATAGACCGCGCTTGCCGCGAAGTGAGGAAATACTTCGCGTACCGGAAAGTGGGTATAAAGCACGATGGAGATGGCGCAGACGGTGATGTTGATGAGATAGGGCGGCTCCAGGCGGGTGAGCCGCCGAAGGTAGTAGCTGTGCAGCGAAGGGCGGGCGTGGCCGAGTAGATAGTGGCGGGCGAAGGGCCGTCCAAGAATAAAGCCGCTGATGACGAAAAAAATGCGTACGCCGATGTCGCCGCGTCCGAAAAACGCGAACAGTCCCGCGTACCAGTTCTGCGTCGTGAACGTGACGTGGCTTTTCGCACCGACCTGGGCACTGAGATGAAAGAGCACGACCAGCGCAATCGCGATGAAGCGCAGCCCATCGATCTCCGGAATCCAGGACGAGCCGGAGGTGATCCGTCGCAGGCTCCAGGAGCGATGCTCGGTGGCGTGGCGAGGCGTGTCAACCGCAGGCCGCATGCGTCACACTACTGTACTATCTAGCGTGTGAACGTTATGCGCGCTCCGCGTGGCATGGCCGCAGATCGCGACCCAGAGGACTGATATTGGAGCGAAGGGTTTCATGAAAGCATCGGTTCGGCGCGACCGGTGCGCCGTTCTGTTTGCGGGCGCGACGGTCCTGGTTCTGGTGCTTGCGTACCTCCCTCTTATCCGCATACATCAGGGATGGGAGGACGAGATTTACTGGGTTTCCACCTGCCTTTCGATGCTGCGGCACAAGGGCGGTGTGCCATCGGTCCTTGCTGACTACCCTGCTCCGGTGAGCCCGCTTCGGTTCTACGGGCCCACCATGTTCTGGTTTGCGACAGCCGTGCTGAAGGTATTCGGCTTCTCCATGCGGACGTGGCGAAGCTTCACCTTCGCTGGCGACGTTGCGTATCTCGCATCGATTGGCGTTCTCTTCTATCGCCTTCGCCGGTCGTGGGCGATTGCGATGGGGGCGGTACTATTCTGCTCACTCTCGATCACTCTCAGCTTCGGGCTCTCTCTGCCGGGGCGGCCGGATACATGGACGCTGGCGCTGGTGGTGCTGGCTCTGGCGGTGGCCGCGACAGACAGCGCAGAACGCGAGCCGGAAGTAAACACGCCCGGGCAATGGGTCGCGTTTGGGGCACTCCTTGGCATCGCCGCATCGACCACGCCGCGTGTATGGCCTTTGCTTTTTTTCATGGTGCTTCTTCTGCCGCTGCGTGTCATCCGCGGCAGAGTTCGAGCGATGGCGATCGTGACGGTCAGCTCGCTTGCAGTTTGGTCCGTGATTCTGCTGCCTCTCCGGATGACGATCTGGAGCTTTGTCGCGGCTGTCCGTCAAGCAAGCACAGGCGATACAGTGGACGTGAGCCCGTTGATGGGCGGCAAATGGGGCTTCGGACACGCGCTTACGCAAGTCGTTTACTTCGGCGGGCTGCTTTTCATCATTGGCCTGGTGGATATTGGGCGCTGGCGCCGGATTGCACGCTTCCAGCATTGGCTGCTGGCGGTTGCGTTGTTGAATTTTGGTGCGGCGCTGCTTTTGACCGCGCGGTCCCTCAACATGTTTGCGTATTGGGGATTCCTGATCGAGATTGCTGCGCTGTGTACCTGGACTGAACCCGCGCCGGGCCGTCGCATGCAGGTAGCGCGAGCCATCGGAGTCGCATTGTGTCTCTTCATGGTTATGTTACGGGCTGCCAGAGAAATGCCGGCGCTGACGCATTGGCGGCAGAGCAATCCCCGGCTGGTGGAGCAGGAGTTGCGCGCGAACATTCCGCCGGGAAGCGTGGTGTACGGGCTGCCCGGCCGCTATTTCTATCCTTCGCTGGCGATCGGCGCCGACTACCGACATCCGGTGGACTGGTCGAGCCCGGGCCGCGCCAGCACGCCTGGCCATCCGGGGCTCCCTGCGCCGATGCGCGATGCCTGTCACGCGCCAGCCTTCCTGGTGTGGCCTGCCGGCGCAGAAAGCGAGCCGCTGCCGCCAACGCCCTATGCGACACCAGAGCGCGTGGCAAGCTATTCCAATCCATGGGAGCGGCCCTCCGCGCTTGAGCGCCTGATGCAGAGAGTCCCGGGAGGGAGAGCGGGGGAGGATGCCCGAGAGTTCGCGATCTACAGGCTTCGACCCGATATTCAGTATTGCCGCGGGCTCGCGACCGCTCCTCCGCAGTGAACGATCAAGTGCCATACATTTGAAGCAGAGACGAAAGGATTCATGAAGGGAAGCAAGATGCAACGACCGCTGGTGCTGGCGATTCTGGATGGGTGGGGATATCGCGCACAGCGCGAAGCCAATGCAATCGCCCAGGCACGCAAACCGAATTACGACCGGCTGCTGCGCGAGTATCCGAACACGCTGCTGCATGCCTCGGACCATTTTGTCGGGCTGCCGGATGGGCAGATGGGCAACAGCGAGGTCGGTCACCTGAACATCGGCGCCGGTCGCGTGGTCTCCATGGATATCACGCGCATCGACGCGATGATTGCGAACGGCAGCTTCTACGAGCATCCGGAAATCGTGCGGGCGATTGACCGCGCGTGCGAGGGCGGGCGGCAACTGCATCTGCTGGGCCTGCTGTCGGATGGCGGCGTGCACTCGCAGCAGGCGCATCTGCACGCGCTGCTGCGGACGGCGAAGATGCGCGGCGCGGAGCGTGTGTACGTGCACGCGTTCCTGGATGGGCGCGACACGCTGCCGACCAGCGGCGCCGGATACCTGGAGAGACTGGAGCGCGCGATCGAGGAGATCGGCGTGGGCAAGCTGGCGACGGTGAGCGGCCGCTACTATGCCATGGACCGCGACCGGCGCTGGGAACGCGAGCGGCTTACCTTCGACGCCATGGTGAAAGGCACGGCTGAAGGCGGCTTACATCGCGATGCGATTGCGCGCGTGAAAGAGAGCTACAGCCAGGGAGTGACGGATGAGTTCGTTATCCCGTTTGTTGTGACCGATGCTTCGGGCGCACCAGTGGCGCGAGTGCGCGATGAGGACTCGTGCATCTGCTTTAACTATCGCGCTGACCGCGTGCGACAGATCACGCGAGTGCTGGCGCGCGAGAGCGGATTGACGGCCGAGGGCGGGCGCGAGCTGCCGGGGGCGGAGGATCTGGACAAGACGATTCCGCGGACGGAGCTGCCGAAGAAGCTGCATTACCTGTCGATGACGCAGTACGACAAGCTCTTCAAAGTGCCGATGATTCTGCTGCCGGAGTCGATGGAGAACCTGCTGGCGAACCGGCTGGCCGCGGCGCAACTGCGCAACCTGCGCGTGGCGGAGACGGAGAAGTATGCGCATGTCACATATTTCTTTAACGGCGGCATCGAGAAAGAGTTTCCGGGTGAAGACCGGCAGATGGTGCCGTCGCAGAAGGTGGCGACCTACGACCTGGCTCCGGAGATGAGCGCGCAGGGCATTGCGGATCTTGTCACCAAGGCAGTGGCAGATACGGCGTTTCAACTTGTCGTGGTGAACTTTGCCAATGCCGACATGGTGGGCCACTCTGGCAAGCTTGAGCCGACCATCCGCGGCGTGGAGACGGTGGATGCGTGCCTGGGGCAGATCTATACGGCGCTGCGGCAGTCCAACGCCTCGATGCTGATCACGGCAGACCACGGCAACGCGGAATTGCTCGTGGATCCGGTGACGGGCGGTCCGCATACGGCGCACACGACCAATCCGGTGCCGTTCGTGCTGGTCAGCGAAGATGCTGCGCAATACCGGCTGCGCCCGGGTGGCTCGCTCAGGGACATCTCACCTACCGTACTCGCGATGCTGGGCCTGGAACAGCCGGCGGAGATGAGCGGAGCGGATTTGCGCGTGAAGTTGTAGCTTGAGCGGCGAAGTGGAGAAATGACGAAGGTTCGGAGCATGATCCGGTCGAGATGACGAGCCATTATAAGGAACGGCTCATCGTCCCTTTGACTTTGCGGCACTGAGCTCGCGGCGAAAAGTGGCGAGCGTGCGCTCCTTCAATCTGTCCGTCGGCACGCCGCGGCGTTCGAGTGCCTGCTCGAGGCGGCGCACGGGATCGGCGGGACCGTCCTGCTTCGCAGCCAGCGGCCAGGGCTTGCAATCGATCAGCGTTGGTCCGACGCCGCGGCGAGCGCGCTGGATGGCCTCCTGCGCGACACGATAGATGGCGATGACATCGTCGCCATCGACCGGGATGCCGTAAAGGCCGAGCGGCTCGGTGTGCCGCGCGCTGCTGACGTCAGCGTCGGCCGCGGTTTCGATCAAGAAGACGATTCCCAGCTTGTGCTGCGCAGCATAGGCCAGAGCGGGCCGCAATGCGTCGAGAGAAACGATGCCGGGACCGCTGAAGGCCAGCGTGATGCCGCTTGTGCCCTGGCGCGCCATGGCGTAGCCGGTTGCGATGGCAAAGCGGGCTTCCGCTGTGGGCGCGGGCGTTAGTACGACCAGGAAGCGGGCGTGCAGCCAAGATGCGTCGCAGAGCGTGGCCGCGCGCCAGTGCTGCGAGCCGGTCGCCTGCCACGGGCATCACGGCGTCGCCCTCGTCGAGATGTGTGACGGTTCCGGTGACGATTGCCTCACGTGCGACCAAAGGCGCGGGAGGCGTCTTGATACGGTTTCGTTCACGCAGCAGGCGCGTGCGAAGCAGCGTGACGTAGAGTTTCCGGAGCTGTTCGTTGGAGATGAGGGGAGCAGGTGCGGCGGCGGCCGCGCTGGGCCTTGACATGTTCAGCAGTGGTCCTTGAATGGGAAGAACGAATGAGTTGGCTGCAGACGATTGTAGAGCACCTTTCGCAGCAGGAGTGTGAGTGGACAGGTGCTGTGCGTGGAGATGCGATCTGCGAAGCGTCCGGCTCCGGTCCCGTCGCGTGCAGCATTTGTGAAATCGTCAGGGTGCCACAGCTGGTTCCAACGTGCAACGCGGGATTTTCAACAGAAATGTGCATAAGCCTGTGCACAAGAGCGCCGGGTGTGCGGTTCGTGCAGTGTTTATCGATGGTTGCACGGCATGCACTACTTTCGTTGCAGCATCGTCGCGAAGAAAAATCCTTCGCGCGAAGTGTCGCCAATGGTTGTCACGCGAGCGGCTCAGGTGGAGTAATCGGCGTTGATCGAGACGTACTCGCGGGTGAGGTCGCAAGTCCAGAAGCGGCAGACGCCGCTGCCGAGGCCGAGATCGATGTGGACCGCGAATTCGGGCTGGCTGAGATAGCGATGTGCTGCCGCTTCGTCGAAGGCGGCCGAGCGACCGCCGTGGTCGCAGATGAGCAGATCGCCCAGGCGGATGGCAATGCGCGCGGGATCAATCTGCGCGCCGGAGTAGCCGGCGGCAGCGATGAGCCGGCCCCAGTTGGGATCGCTGCCCGCCCACGCGGTCTTTACCAGGGGAGAGTGTGCGATGGCCTTGGCGACGCGGAGCGCATCCGCGTCGGAGGCCGCGCCGCAAATATTCAGCTCAACCAGGCGGGTGGCGCCTTCGCCGTCAGCGACGATCTGCTTTGCCAGCGAGGTGCAGACCTCCGCCAGCGCGGTTGCGAAGGCGCCGGAGTTGCGCTCGGTGAGCGTCGCTCCAGACGCGCCGCTGGCAAGCAGCAGCACGGTGTCGTTGGTGGAGGTGTCGCCATCGATGGAAATGCGGTTGAAGCTGGTCTCGGCGGATTCTTCAAGCAGGCGCTGGAGCAGCGCGGGCTCGGCAGCGGCATCGCTGCAGAGATAGACCAGCATGGTGGCGTGCGGCGCCGCGGCGAGCTGGGGATGGATCATGCCTGCGCCCTTGGCGATGCCGGCGATGTGTACCGGTGCGCCATGGATCTCGACGGTGGCGAATGCGGTCTTGGGCCTGGTATCGGTGGTCATGATGGCACCGGCGATGGCGGCGAAGTGCTCTTTAGTGTCGCCAAGCGCCTTGCGCAGCGCAGGCAGCGCGTCGCGTACCTTTTCAACCGGCAAGGGCACGCCGATGATACCGGTCGATGACGGAAAGACGGCTTCCGGCGTACAGCCGAATACTTCGGCAGCAGCGACGCAGCATTGTTCTGCAGCGGCAATGCCCACATCCCCGGTCGCGCAGTTGGCATTGCCGGCGTTGATGAGCACGGTGTGGACGCGGGCGGCGTTGGCGGCCAGATGACGGCGGTCGATGAGAAGCGGCGCGGCCTGTATTTTGTTTGTGGTGTAGAGGGCGGCAGCGGTTGCCGTCTCGGGCGCGACGATGGCGGAGAGATCGGCGTCGGCCGCTGGCCTTGATGCCGGCGCGCACGGCTCCCCAGAGAAATCCACGGGGCAAGGAGGAGGTTGTGTCCATGAAGCTTTTACTCTAACAACTACACATCAAAGGCGGGCAAGTGAACACGCAAAGCGGGCAGGAATGAAACAGCCGAAAGACGAAGCGACGCAGTGGTTCGCAGAGTTGCGCGATGTGCACGTTGCACGCGGCGAAACGGTGGTGCTCCACGGGATCAGCCTCGCCATCGAGCGGGGTGAGCACGCGGTGATCCTCGGGCCGAATGGATGCGGCAAGTCGAGTCTGATCAAAGTGCTGACCTGCGAGTGCTATCCGCTGGCGCGCGAAAGCTCGTCCGTGAAGATCTTTGGACGCGAGCGTTGGGTGGTGGAGGATCTGCGCAAGCGGCTTGGTGTTGTGTCTACGGACATGCCGGGGCCAAGCACCGCGCACACGCCGGGGAGAGATGCGGTGGTATCGGGATTCTTTGCCAGCTCAACCTTGTGGCCACACCTGATAGTCACTCCAGAGATGCGCGAGCGCGCGGCTGAGGCAATGGAACTGATGGAGGCAACGCATCTTGCCGCGAAGCCGGTGGGCGAGATGTCCGCGGGCGAGTCGCGGCGCATCATGATTGCGCGCGCGCTAGTGCACCGGCCGGAGATGCTGCTGCTGGACGAGCCATCGAATGCGCTGGACCTGCGCGCACAACGCGAGCTGCGCGAGACGCTGCGGCGGCTGTCGCAGCAGGGGACTGGGCTGCTGTTGGTGACACACCACCTGCCCGATGTGCTGCCGGAGATCGATCGCGTGATCCTGATGCGCGAAGGGCGCATCGTGGGCGATGGGGCGAAGCGCGATCTGCTGACGGCAGAACGGCTGGGGTGGTTGTTCGGCAGGCCTCTCGACGTGGTGGAGCGCGACGAATATTTTCACGCGCTGGCTTGATGGGTCTTTATTCTTCGCGCTGACGGCGAGAAGCGCATGCGAAAGCCATCGCGCAGAACGAATGTGGTGCTGGTGAGCGGGATGAGCCAGCCCTGCGCGTCCTTATCGTCCGGGTCGTCGCGCAGATGGGCAGTGCGGTAGATGCCGGCGAACTCCTGCTGCGCCTGCGCGACCGTGACGCCTGGCCGCAGGCGGGCGAAGATGGCGAAGTGCCGGTCGGAGTGGGATCCTTGAGCGATTTGTTGGAGAGCGCGGCTGCGCGGCTCTGATGGATACGGATTCCAAGGAAGCTGCGCGGCATGATGCCGACAATCACGAACGGGCTGCCCTGGATGGTAAGCCGGCTGCCGATGAGCTCAGTGCCGAGGGCAGTGCGGCCTTTCCGTTACGAAAAGCCACACTTCGCAATTTTCGACCGCATTGATACTGACACTGACACCGAGCGACGACGCTCTTCCAGACGCAGGATATGCCTTTTGGGCATGCGTTCACGAAACGCGTGCTGGTGTTGATACACTCGCTGCGGCTATCTGGACGCTTCCCCCGGCACGTCCTGCTTAGCTGGTACTTCTATCCGAGCCAAAGGGGAATCGAATGACATCTTCCGTTGCAGCACCAGTCACACCTGAACGCATCCTGCAATTTGCCTGGGGCTATGTCCCGCCGCTCGTCCTTGAGGCTGCGATCCGAAATCGCGTCTTCGACGTACTCGACGGAGGCCCGAAGACTCTTTCAGAAGTCCAGACAGCTACCGGCGCATCGAGCCGCGGGCTTTCGGCGATCATGAATGCTCTGGTCGGGCTCGAATTTCTCGCCAAGGACGCGCAGGGGCGCTACTCCCTGACGGCGGAAAGCGCGGCTTTCCTGGTCAGCACCAAGCCCAGTTTTATGGGCGGCATGATTCGCCACGGCAGCGAGGACCTGATTCCCAAGTGGCTGCACTTGACCGAGATTGTGAAGAGCGGCAAACCGGCAAATTCTGTCAATCAGGAAGGGGCCGGAGCGGAATTTTTCCAAAATTTTGTCTCGGACATATTTCCGACGAGTTATCCGTCGGCGCAGGCGTTGGCGAAGGAACTGAATTTCGGCGAAGGCGGCCAGGCGGTGCGGGTGCTCGATCTAGCGGCAGGCTCCGGGGTGTGGGGCATTGCACTTGCACAAAGTTCCCCGCGAGTGCGCGTAACGGCGGTGGACTGGGCCTTCGTTCTACCTGTGACCCGCAAGACGGTCGAGAAGTTCCATCTCAGTGATCGCTTCAGCTTCGTCGAAGGAGATCTACTGTCGGCCGACTTCGGCAAGGATCACAACGTTGCCACACTGGGACACATCCTGCACAGCGAAGGGGAAGAACGCAGCCGCAAGCTTCTGGCAAAGGTGTTTCAGGCGCTGGCGCCCGGAGGAACGATCGCCATCGCCGAGTTTCTGGTCGATGACGACCGGAAAGGACCGTTGAACGGGCTATTCTTCGCGGTCAACATGCTGGTAAATACGGACAACGGAAACACGTATTCCTTCAACGAGATCGGCAGCTGGCTGGGTGAGGCCGGTTTTCGCGATGCACGCACTATTCCGGCGCCGGGGCCGTCTCCACTGATTCTCGCCACCAAGCCAAAGGCGGCGGCTTGACTCGTATGTGCGAGGACGATAGGTTGGAAGTACACGGGAAAGGAGGATGATCCAGCGAATGAAAACTTCTGACGGTAGTTGTTCGATCACAGTACGTGAGGTGACTGAGGCTTAGGGCGTTCATGCTCTAGACCTGGCGAACCAGAAATTTTCGCTGAGGCCCACTTCATAGCTCGCGCGGCCAGATTGGGAGGCCGGCGGGTGAAATTGAGAAGCGTGCACGCCTCAGGTCAACTCCAACAGATCACCGGGAAAGGCCCGCAGCCACTATGGTGCGGGCCTTTCCTCTTATAGCGATAAACTGGAGCCATGGAACCACTGGTGATTGCGGGTCGTGCCTTTCAGTCGCGGCTGATTGTGGGTACGGGCAAGTACAAGGATGGCGCGGAGACGCAGCGGGCGATCGAGGCCTCCGGCGCGGAGATGGTGACGGTCGCGGTACGGCGCGTGAACCTGGACCGCACCAAAGAGTCTCTGCTGGACTTCATCGATCCGCAGCGCTATTTCCTGCTGCCGAATACGGCGGGATGCTACACGGCGGATGAGGCGATCCGCGCGGCGCGGCTGGGGCGCGAGGTGAGGCTTGTCGGACTGGGTGAAGATCGAAGTGATCGGCGACCAGGCGACGCTCTATCCGGATGTGCAGGCGACACTCGAAGCGACACGCGTGCTTGGTGAAGGAAGGCTTCACCGTGCTGCCGTACACGTCTGACGACATCGTCTATGCGAAGCGGCTGGTGGATGCGGGCGCGGCGGCGGTGATGCCGCTGGCGGCGCCGATCGGCAGCGGCATGGGCCTGCAGAACACGGCGACTCTGCGCATCCTGCGCGAGATGATCACCGAAGTGCCGCTGATCGTGGACGCGGGCATCGGTTCGGCTGCCGAGGCGGCGATGGCCATGGAGATGGGCGCGGACGCGGTGCTGATCAATTCGGCGATTGCGGGCGCGAAGAATCCGGTGCTGATGGCCGAGGCGATGCAGCATGCCGTGATGGCGGGGCGGGAAAGCTTTGTTGCGGGACGGATGCCGCGCAAGCTATATGCGACGGCCAGCTCGCCGGTGGAGGGTGTGTCGCGGGTCAGCTGAAGAACCGTCACGCGCACTGCCGTTTCGTGGTCATGACGAGTTAGACTTCCACCCATGCGGGTCTTCGGGATTGATTGCGGCACGGAGTGCACCGGTTATGGCGTGGTGGACGTGGACGACTCCGCGCCGTGAGTCGCGGCTTCGGGCCGTCGCTGCCGGCGGGATTGTGCTCTCGAAGAAGGAGACCGCTGCCGGTGCGGCTGGCGCGTGTGTACGCCGAGCTGACCGCGCTCATGACCTTGCACGATCCGGTCGTTGTTGCTATCGAGGAAGTTTTCTTCGCCGCAAATGCGAAATCCGCGCTGAAGCTGGGGCAGGTGCGCGGTGTCGCGCTGCTGGCCGCGGCGAACATGGGTTTGCCGATTGCGGAGTATGCGCCGTTGAGCGTGAAGTCTTCGGTTGTCGGCTACGGGCTGGCGAAAAAGGAGCAGGTGCAGTTCATGGTGGCTCGGCTGCTGGAACTGGAGCGTGAGCCAGAGCCTGCGGACGCCGCCGACGCTTTGGCGATCGCGATCTGCCACATTCACACTGCCCAGACGCTGGCGGCGCAGAGCGTTCTGTCACCCGGGAGGGCGCGATAGATGCGGGTTGTGGATTTCGCGGTTCTGGCCGGGTTGGCAGTGCTCTCTAATGCAGGTGCCGTGGCGCAGACGCCTGCGACGGTGACATTTCATTTCGAGGACGCGCGGATGCAGCCGGCGAAGTACACGATCACGCTGCACGAGGATGGTACCGGCCACTTCCACGCCGACGCGGGCCCAACCACTCCGGACGATATTGCGGCGCTGCCCAGCGAAGGGCAGGATCGCGGGATTCAGATCACAACAGCGACAACGCAGCAAATCTTCGCGACTGCGCGGGCGAAGAAATTCTTTAACATCGCGTGCGAGGGAGGCGACGCGCATATCGCCTTTACCGGCAAGAAGGAGCTGGGCTACCAGGGCGCGGACGGCCACGGCGGATGTTATTACAACTACAGCAAAGATCCTAAGAATTCAGTGGCTTGCCACGGAAATGCAAGGTATCGCTGCAACCCTGGAAGCGGGGCGGCGGCTGGAGATCGAGCATGAGCATGGGCGGCTGAGCCTGGATGCGGAGTTGGAGACGCTGGAGGGTATGGTGCAGAACGGACAGGCACTGGAGCTTCAGAACATCGAGCCGACGCTGCTTGCCATCGTGAAGGACGACGCCGTGCTGCAGCGTGCGCAGAAGCGGGCACGGCATCTGCTGGCGATCATTGAAGCCGGCGGCGTGGTCACCAAATAGGCACGTTGGAGCCCGAGAAACCGTACGCGTTCTTAAGCTTCGCTTCATCTTTCGGACCAGAGAGATACATCGCGCTGGAACTGCGACCTTCTGTAAGGTTCTGTGTTCTAACCAGTAGAGCCAGCGACCCGAATCCGTAACACCAGGTTGGGCCTGAGCTTCAGGAGGTGGACCCGATGCGCGGACACCGATTGATGATTGCGTTGCTTGCCGGGGCACTCGGCGCTGGAACAGCTCTGGCGCAAGCGCCCGATGCTACTGCTTTGGTCCGGTTGAGCTATGTGCAAGGCCAGGTTAAGGTCCTGCAGGGTGAGACGACGCTCTTCGACCAGGCGCAGGCGAATATGCCGCTGCTCGCCGGATATGCGCTTGCGACCGGCGAGGACGGGCAGGCAGAGGTGGAGTTCACCGACGGCAGCGTGGCGCGCGTGACGCCGAACAGTGAGCTTCGGCTGGACAAGCTGGCGGGTGCCGATACTCGTGATGAAACAACGGAGCTGACGATGGTTTCCGGGCTGGGCTACTTCGAGCTGAACACCGCGAATGGCCAGCGCTTTGAGGTGCACTTCAACGCTGCGGAGGCGCGGCCGGTCACAAACTCGATCTTCCGCGTAAGCCTGGATAACGCGCCGGACCTGTCGGTATTTGCCGGCACAGTGCGCGCTTCGGTCAGTGGCGCCTTTGATCAGACAATCGAGGAAGGGAACAGCCTGCACTTCGATGCGAACGATGCTTCGAATGTGGCGACGGCGGCGGTGCAGAGCGACACGTGGGACCAGTGGAACCAGGACCGCGACAACCAGATTGCGCAGGAAGCGCAGCAGCAGACGGCGGCGCGCGAAACCAGCGGCGCGACAAATGAGCCGGGCTGGGATGATCTGGATGCCAACGGTGACTGGTATCCCATGGAAGGCTATGGGAACGTGTGGGTGCCGAGCGATATGCCCGAAGGCTGGGATCCCTACGGCAACGGCTACTGGGCAAACTATCCCGGCTGGGGCTACACGTGGATCTCGGGCTATTCATGGGGATGGCTGCCGTATCACTGCGGCGCGTGGAACTATTGGGACAGTATGGGCTGGGGCTGGGTGCCGGGGCAATGCGGACTCGGATGGCAGCCGATTATTACCGTCTGGAATGTGCCGCATGGATGGCGTCCGCCTCCGCGTCCGATTCCGGGTGGGCATATCGGTTCACCGAGCACGCCGAACCGGCTGGTAGCAGTAAGGCGCGGGCCGGCGTTGCCGAACCGTGGAATCACCAACCATCACACGCAGCCGGTGCAAGTCGGCGGGCAGCGTGTCGATCCGCTGCCGGTGCTGGAAAAGCCTACGGGGCGATTCTCTTACGGCGGGACGGCGACGCATACTGCGCCGGTCGGACGCACCTATGGCTTTGCCGGGAACGGAGGCAACAATGCTATTCGTGTGGCGCCCCCGATTCAGGCGGCGCCGGGAGGATCTCCGGCCGGTGTGAGGCCTCCTACGATAGCGCCGACCCGCCCGGTCTTCCGTGGAGTGCCTCCGGCGGTGGGAACGCGACCAGTGATGCCGGCACCGCAGCGGATGACGCCGCCGGCACCACGCATCACGCCGTCCGCTCCGCGGATGACTATGCCGGCGCCACGGACCTATGCTCCGCCACCTGCACCACGCATGTCGGCGCCTGCTCCGGCGCCACACGTGAGCGCGCCATCTGGCAGCGCACACCACTGACCTGTTAAAACCAGGATGAAAGCGGCGAGGACGACTTCCTCGCCGCTTTGTTTTG
The DNA here is from genome assembly GCA_963758545.1 of uncultured Acidobacteriaceae bacterium. Classification (GTDB taxonomy): domain Bacteria; phylum Acidobacteriota; class Terriglobia; order Terriglobales; family Acidobacteriaceae; genus KBS-83. The sequence continues at coordinate 309,280 of CAVWVY010000009.1, forward strand.
TCAGGAGTGCGTGAGCGCCTGGAAGACTCGAGCCATGTGCGCCAGATCGACAGCCTCCGCGCGCACGCTTGCGTCGAGACCCGCGGCTTTGAGAGCGGCTGCGATCGCCGGCGCCTTATAGCCGGCGCTGCGGAGATTGTTGGCCCAGGTCTTTCGCTTTTGCGCAAAGCTGGCGCGGAGGAATGGAATGAAAGCCTCCGCGGTGATGCCGAGCTCCTTGAATTGCGGCTGGGCAAATCGCGGTTGGACGTGGAAGCGGAAGACGCTCGAATAGACATCGGGCGGCGGCGCGAAGGCCGTTGGCGGCAGGGTAAACAGCAGCTCGACGGTGCCGTACAGCTGCATGGTCGCGCTGAGCAGGCCATAGTCCCGGGTACCGGGAGACGCTGTGACTCGTTCGGCGACCTCGCGTTGGACCATAAGCACTGCCCGGTCGATGGCTGCGTGATGGCGGACGAGGTGAAGCAGGATGTCTGACGTGATGTAGTAGGGCAGGTTGCCGACGACGGTTAGCTTGCGCCCGCGCTCCTGAGCCAGAGCGCCCAGGTCGAGGGTCAGGATATCGGCATGGCGAACCTCAACCGTTGGGGTTGCGGAGAACTCGGCCTGGAGCGCGGCAGCCAGGACCGTATCGAACTCGATCAGCGTCAGATGTCCGGCAGCGCGAGCGAGAAGGCGCGTGATCGCGCCGCGTCCGGGACCGATCTCCAGCACGACGTCGTCAGCAATGTTTCCGAGCGCCGCGACGACCTGGCGGCAGGCATCTGCATCTACTAGGAAGTTCTGACCGAGCCTGGGTTTTTTATCCATGTGTGGCGGAAATGTGTGCGAGACGCGCGCGGGCGATAGAATCTTCGAGAATACGGGACAGGGTACGGGCTGCTTTCCTGGTGCGATAGCAGCTTCTGCAGTGTAGAGGGGCGGAGCGGGAATGCATATTGTGTATGCGGCCTCCGAGTGCGTGCCGTTTGCAAAGACGGGCGGGCTGGCCGATGTTGTAGGAGCGCTGCCGCGCGAAATGGCGCGCCAGGGACACCAGGTAACGGTGTATCTGCCGTACTACCGCCAGGTGCAGAAGCACATGACGGAGCGGCGGATTGCAATTCCCAGCATCACCATCCCATTTCATGGCTACAACCGCTTTGTGACCGTGCTGGATGGCGGTATTCGCAACGGCGTGCAGTTCTACTTCTTTGATTGTCCGGAGCTTTTCGATCGCGAGGGGCTGTATGGCGCGGCAGGCGGTGAGTACAGCGACAACGCGGAGCGCTTCGGTCTATATAGCCGCACGGTCATCGAGGCGGCGAAACAGCTTGGCATTCCGGACCTGTTTCACGTGCACGACTGGCATGCCTCGCTGGTGCCGGTGATGCTGCGTTCGCTCTACTACTTCGATCCAGTGCTGCGCTGCGTGCCGTGCCTGCTGACGATTCACAACGCCGGGCACCAGGGTCTTTTTCCTGCGAACATCATTGAGCGGCTGGATCTGCCGTGGGAGGTATTCACCATCGACGGGCTGGAGTTCTACGGACAGGCGAACTTCCTGAAGGGCGGCATCATCTACGCCGACACGCTGAGCACGGTCAGCCCGCGATACGCGCAGGAGATCCAGACGCCTGAACTGGGCGCTGGATTGGAAGGCGTGCTGCAGAAGCGTTCTGCGGATCTGAAGGGCATCCTGAACGGCGTGGATTACGACGAGTGGAATCCGGCAACGGACGGGAAGATTGCCGCGCACTACACGCCGGAAAAGATGCAGGGCAAACGCGATTGCCGGCGGGACCTGATGCACGCATTCGGATTGAAGAGCGGCGACAGCACGCCGGTGTTGGGGATCGTCTCATGGCTTTCATCACAGAAGGGCTTCGATCTGCTGGCCGAGATGATGCCGGAGCTGATGACGCGCGACCTGGTGATGGTGGTGCTGGGAACGGGCGAGCCTTACTACGAAGGGCTGTTTCGTTCGCTGGCGGAGAAGTATCCGGGGCGCATCGCGGTTGAAACTCGCGTATGACGACACGATGGCGCACAAGATCGAAGCCGGCGCGGATATCTTCCTGATGCCTTCCCGCTACGAGCCCTGCGGACTGAGCCAGATTTACAGCCTGAAATACGGCACGGTGCCGGTGGTGCATGCGACCGGGGGGCTGGACGACACAATCGAGGAGTGGGATCCGGCGGCCGGTACCGGGACCGGCTTCAAGTTCTATCCCTACGAGCCCGCGCATTTCATGGGGGCGCTGGACCGGGCCTTCGCTACCTTCACGGATAAGGCTGCGTGGCAGGGTCTGCAGCGGAATGGTATGGCGAAGGACTACTCCTGGCGGGAGCCCGCCGGCGAGTATCTACGGCTGTACGAGGAGTGCGTGCGCCGGCGGTGCTGAAGCTGAACCGGCGCTGGAGGTTTCTTCCCGAATCGGGAGGGCGTTACTGTTACCGCTGGTGGAAGGTCTGAGGCATTGCGCCCGTGACCAGCGAGAGATGCCGCGGGATCTGTTGCCGGCGACGGCCACCCATGCGGAATCCGCCCTGCGTATAGCAGCGGCATGCATCCAGACAATTTGGACAGAAATCGTGGCGACATTCGTTGCAGCGCATCAGGGTCTTGCGCGGAACGCTCTTCTTGCAGTGATGGCAGACAGAGATATTGCGGCCTTTGACCAGGTGCAGTTTGCCCCGGTCTACGAGCGGCGCTTTGCTGGTGAGGTCCAGAGAGATCATGGCAAGTCCATTGAAACGTGGAAGTTGCTAACTGTCGCTTCCACCTAGGTTGCTCCCAGTGATCCCACGAAGGCAGCATTACGGAGGTCGCTTTTTCATGCGGTGGTGCTCTTGCCAAGATGCTTCGAAACGCAGTAGGCAGGAAACCTCATGTTTTACTTCAACTTTTTCGGCTGACTAGTTTCCTCGAGTAGGAGACCGCGGACTAAGGCTCGCTCTGGCATCCAACAGGCAGGAGGATTGGCAATGCAGGTGAAATGTGCGCACTCAAAGTGCATGTGCGTGGTCCCGGGGGAAAAGGAATTTTGCAGCAAGTGGTGCCAGAACGGCCGGGATGAGATGCTGCCATGCTCCTGCGGCCACGCGATTTGTCAGCAGATTTATGAGCGGAACATGCCGAAATCTACGAGGGTTGTTTCCGCTTGAAGAAGTAGAAGAGGGGAATGCCGCCGGCAATGATGGCTGACCCGAAGCAGCGAATTGCGTAGATTGCTCTGGTAGCTGTAGACGAGCAGCACTGCTGCCGCTGCGATGAAGAGCGCGGGCAGCACCGGATAGCCCCACATGCGGAAGGTGGCGGCGCTTTCCCGGGTGTTGCGCCGGCGATGAACGAAGATGGTAGTGGACGCGATCATGTAGAAGAGCCACTCGGCGAAGATCGCGAGCTCGAAGAGCTGTTGGAAGCGGCCGACGGCAAGCAGCAGGAGCGTACTGAGAGAAGCCTGCAGCACGAGCGATGGCGCAGGCGTTCCGAAGCGCGGACTAAGCTCCGCGATGCGGGAGAAGAAGAGGCCATCGCGCGCGGCAGCGAAGGGCACGCGCGCACCGGACATGATGGTGCCGTTAAGCGTGACGAAGATGCTGAGCGCCATGCCGGCCGTGACGAGCGTGGCCCCGGTGGCGCCGAGCACCACACTGACTGCGGCCACCGCAGGCCGAGGCGAAGCCGCAACTGCAACCGCAGGCAGCATGTACTGGATGGCCGCGTTCACTGCAATGTAGAGAAATCCGACGATGCCGACGCCGAAGAGCAGCGCGAGCGGCACATTGCGCTCCGGGTTGCGGACCTCGCCCGCGACCATATTGAGATCGTTCCAGCCGTCGTAGGCCCAGAGCGCGGCAATGAGCGCGACCATGAAGCCGGTGAAGCCGCCTTCCGCGCCGGTGAAGACGGTGCCGAAATTTGCCGCGAGACCATGCGCGCTGGCGAAGCAGGTGATGGCGATGACCAGCACGAGCAGCACCTTCAGCCAGGTGAAGACGAGCTGGAAGTTTGCCGCGCGGCGGATGCCGATGTAGTTGAGGCCGGTCATGAGCCAGGTCATTGCGATGGCGAAGAGCTGCGACCAGGCGAGCGGGATGGGCGCCGCGATGGCGGTGTGGTCGAGCCACTTGAGCGAGGGAAAGAGCGCGAGGGTGCGGGCGAGACCGATGGTGACGGTGGCGATGGATGCGGGCTTGGCGACGGCGAACCACGTCCACATATAGAGGAAGGCGGGAAGGTCGCCATAGGCGCGGCGGATGTAGACGTATTCGCCGCCGGCGTGCGGCATGCGCGCGGCCAACTCGGCGTAGGTCATGGCGCCGAAGAGCGAGAGCAATCCGCCGGCGATCCAGGCGAGATAGACCAGCGAGGAATGGCCAACCGCGCGCATCATCTCCTGCGGGACAAGGAAGATGCCGCTGCCGATGATGGTGCCGACGACGATAGCGGTGGACTGCGAGAGGCCGAGGACGCGCTCCAGCGGCTGATGTTCGCGCTGGTAGCGGGCGCTGGTGGTTGTGTTGGTCGCGGGTGTGGAGATGTCGATGGCTCCGGGAAAAGAGGTCGTGCTTAGAGTAGCGCGAGAGCAGGGAACAGCGGAGATTCGCTTCGCTACTGTTTCATACCTTTGATCGCGTGACCTCCCTGATAGAGGACGAGGTGATCGACATTGCCGGAGGGGCCGGCGTGCTGTGAGGTGACGGAGTCCTGGACGATTGAGTCCATCGACGCATCATGGGGGTCCCCGTTGATCGATATCAAATGTACTTCTTGAACTCCGGCCAGTCCTTCACGATGCTGCCTTTGCGCCCGCGACAGAGATAGATGTTTCGGTGTTCGTAGGGCATGGCGTACGGGTGGTTCATCACGCCGGCGATTTCTACGGAGTCGTAGTACTTGCGCATCTCGTCGAGCGAGGCGCCGTTGATAACGATCATGACCGCGCCGGTTTCGCCGTGCGGTCCCCAGATCCAATAATTGTTATGGCCGCTGATGGCAAAGGGAAGCCCGTGGCCGAGGAAGTTGATGGCGCTGGCCTCGCCGTAATTGGAGCAGAGAATGCCGGCACGCTCCTTGTCGGCTGGTGAGAGCGAATTGTAGATGCTGGTGACCTGGTCGACCATTTCCTGCCAGCCGAAGCGATCGGCATAGAACTGGGGGAAGGCGCTGGTGGCCTCGTTCTCCATATTCGCCGCGGTATGGCGCAGGTGCATGCGGGCGGTGTAGTCGAGCCATTGCTGCGGCCGCAGGATGGGTAACGACATGGGGATGACGAGAATTCCGCCAATCAGTAGAAGTGCCGCATAGGTGGGAACGATCCAGCTGGTGCTGCGGCGTTTCAGCAGTCCCTGCCACGCGACGCCGCCGGCAGCAAAGATTGCGGGGTAGATGGCGGCGAGGTAGTAGTCCTTCGCATCACGCGTGGCGAACATGAGCGCGAGAAAGACAAGATAGGTCCAGCCGAGGAAGCGCCAGTCTTTAGATCCCACACCGACATCGGAACTTCGGCGCTTGACGAGCAGCCAGACAACGCCCGCGAACCAGAGCGGCAGACTGAGCGGATTCAGCATCATCACCTGTGCGCCAAGAAACTGCAGAGGTGACATGACGATGTTCTTGTGATCAACCTTGCCGTTGTGGATGAATTCGAGTGTGGGGAAGTGGTTGTGGATCTGCCAGAGCAGATTGGGCAGCGCGAGCACAACGATGAGGACGACAGCGAAAATAGCTCCGCGCGTAAAGACGATACGCCGCTGCGGCGTGATAAGCAGGCCGATCAGGAGGGCGACGAGGAAGACGGCCATGGAAGGCTTGTTCTCGATGCCGAGACCACCGGCGAGACCGAAGACGATCCACCAGCCAGTCAAAGATCGCTGGCCTGGCGTGCCGCGCAGCAGCATGAGCACGGCGAGGACGGCTGCCATCCAAAAGGCAGCCTCGAAGGAGTTCATGGAGAGGAAGCTGTCCAGCCCGAGAAACTCTGGCGCCAGCAGGATGCCGAGCATGGCGAGTGCCTGCGCGATTCGGCGGCCGCCGAGTGCCCACGCGATGATGCCGGTAAGGAAGACGGCGGCCGCGCCGGCGAGCGCTGAGAACATGCGAATGCCGGCGAGCGATGTGCCGAACAGCGCAACGGCAGCGCGCGCCTGCAGTGCGACGATGGGGCCGTGATCGACGTAGCCCCAGTCAAGGTGGCGGCCACAGAGGATGTAGTACATCTCGTCGCGGAAGTAGCCCCAACCGATGTGGGTCTCCCAGAGATTGGCACCGAGGTGGAGGACAAACTTCAGCAGCGCGAACAGGGCAGCGAGGACGAGCGCCTGGCGGAGCGCGCAACCATCAGCAGCAGAGGCCGCTGCTAACGCGGGGTCTTCGAAAGAGCGGGAGGCGGTTGCATGCATAAGGTGTGAGGGCAGTTCGGAGCGCATGTGGTGACACTCCGAGGGTACGGATGGAATGGTATCGCGGTTCCGTTCTGCCTGGTTGTTCGTTGCAAAGTTATGCTTCTGCAGGCTGCAGGGTGAAGAGCGTGAGCTCCGGCGGGCAGAGGAAGCGTATCGGCAGCTTGACGGTGCCGATGCCGCGGTTCACGTAGAGCTGCAGCGGGCCGATGTCAAAGTGGCCGTGCACGAAGCGGCGTCCGCCCCGGGGCAGCATGTGCCTTGGGGTTCCAATGAAGGGCAGATGCACCTGGCCCCCATGCGTATGGCCGGAGAGCATGAAGTCCACATTGCCGCGCTTTACGACGTGGAGCGCATAGTCCGGCTCATGGGCGAGCAGGATGATGGGCTCTCCGGGCGTAGCCCGGCGTGGAAGAGCGGCATCCAGATCGGGTACATCCTCGAGCGAACTGCGAATGCCGGCGAACCATAGGCGGCTGCCATCGCGCTCGAACGGGAGATAGCTGTTGACGAGCGTCGGGGTGCCGTAGACTTTCAGAGCATCGACCACTGCTTCCCAGCCGGCAAGCGCGTCGTGATTGCCCAGCGAGGCGAAGCGGTGTGGGCATTGGATGCCGCTGAGAATCTCCGCACAGGGATAACTGAGGCGCGCTGCGACCCGTCTCGGCACCAAGCCCGCGGTCACAAAGTCGCCGGTAAGCAGTACGATATCCGGATTAAGCGCGTTGATGCGGCCGACTACCTCACGTACGAAATAAGGCTCAGTGAATTCGTCATAGTGGATGTCACTGATTTGTGCGATGCGCATTCCGTGGAACGCTTCGGGCAGGCGGCGGAGCCGTATGATCTGTTCGCGCAGCTCAAGATGGTGCCGGTCCCAGAAACCGGAGTAGGCAACCAGACCACCGCCGGCGGCCAGGCCCGAGAGGCCGATAAATTGCCGCCGTGTGAGCTGTTGTTGTTCCTGAGCTGTCGCGGTGGAGGTCACTCCCTTTCAGGATAGGGCATAGGCGGGCGCTGACCCGCAGGAATCTGCGGGCCCGCACTACTACCTTCGGGTCACGTTCTATTCGGCGCGGAGCGCGTGCACGGGATCGACTGTGGCGGCGCGACGCGACGGCAAATAACAGGCCATCAATGCAGTCGCCACTACGCCGACCGTGATGGTGACGTAGGTGATGGGGTCGACCGGGCTGACGTTGAAGAGGATGGAAGACATAAGCCGCATGGAGATGAAGGCGACCACGAGACCGCAGGCGATGCCGATACCGGTGAGCTCGAGTCCCTGGCGCACGAACATAGCGGTGAGGGTGGGGCGCTGCGCGCCGAGCGCCATGCGGATGCCGATCTCGCGCGTACGCTGCGAGACGGAGTAGGAGATGACGCCGTAGATGCCGACGACGCCGAGCAGCAGGGCCATGGCTCCGGCAATGCACAGCATGACCAGCGTGAAGGACGTGCGAGCCATGGATTTGGTGTAGAGTTCGCCCACCGTGGTTGCGTTGGCTAGAGGAACGTCGGGATCGATGGACCAGACGGCGCGCTGCACCTCATTCATGAATACCTGGGATCCTGCACGCGGGCTGCGAATCTCAAACGCAATGCCGCGCTGCGCGTACTCTTTCTGGCCTTCGAAGCGGTCCTGCATCAGGGGCCAATAGACCGTGGCCGGAGCAGGCAGGCTCACGCCGTCGTCGTGCACATCGCCGACCACGCCCACGATCTCGCGCCAGTCGTCGGTGTTGGCGACGCGAATGCGCTTGCCGAGTGCGCTCTGCGCATCATGCCAATATTCTTTTGCTAAATTCTCCGAGATGATGGCAACGGGAAGCTTCTGGAAGGTGTCAGCCCACGTAAGATCGCGTCCGGCGATCAGCGGTGTGCCGAGCACGGCGAACGATCCCGGCGCTACACGTTTGAAGCGGCGGATCGGCGGAAGCTCGCCCTCGCCATAGACGTGATCCTGCGCAAAGAGGACGTCGTTGTTGGAGCTTCCATCCATGGGCACCCCGCTGGCGAAGCTGACCGCGGTGACGCCGGGGATAGACGCGAGCTTGTCCTGAATCTGCTGATCGGTACGGATGAGCCGATCACGATCTGTATCGGGAATCTGGGTTTCCGGAATATAAAGCCGGAAGGTCTCCAGCGTATTCGGCGAGGAGAAGCCGGGAGAGACCTGCATCATGGCGCGGAAAGTTCGGATCATGAGCCCGGAGCAGATGAGCAGCACAAGAGCCAGCGCGACCTGGACCACGACCAGAGTTTTGCGCGCGCGATGACGCTCGCGGCTTTGGCTCAGCGCGCGGCCACCTTCCCGCAGGCCGCTGGCGGAATTACCGCCGGCATACTTCATCACCGGGATAAGGCCGATGAGCACACTGGTGAGCAACGCGAGCCCGAGGGTGAAGAGCAGGACGGGAAGATTGATGCCGATCTCGTGAATGCGTGGCAGCCCTGTGGGCGCCATCGCCACCAGGACGCGCAACGCGGCGTAGGCGAGTCCTAAGCCGATGAGAGCGCCCATGATGCCGAGCACGGCGCTTTCAAAGAGGAGGTCGCCGGTGATCCGTTTCCAGCCCGCGCCGAGCGCAGAACGGATTGCCAGCTCCTGACGGCGGCCTTCCACGCGCACCAGCAGCAGGTTCGCGACATTGGCGCAGGCCACCAGCAGCACCATGACGATGGAGCCCATGAGCACCCACAGCACGTTGCCGACATCGCCCACCACGTCCTGCTTCAGCGGGCGGAGGTTGGGCTGAAAGTGGGCTTTTTCAAACAGAGCGGGACTGAAGCCGTCCGGGGCGGGGAAGCTACGGATCGAGACGGGGAGCAGGCGCGCCATGTCCGTGCTGGCCTGCTCCATGGTGACGCCGGGCTTGAGCCGGGCAAGCGCCCGATAACTGAAGTTGCCGAGCTTCGTTTTACTGCGGTCCCACTGCATCGGCATGTAGAGCGCATCGTTCTTGCGATCGAGAAACTGAAAGCCGCGGGGCAGCACGCCGATGATCTCGTGGGGCTTGCCGTCGATGGTGAGTGTGCGGCCGATAGCAGAGGCATTGCCGCCGAATTTACGCTGCCAGTAGGCGTACGAAAGCAGCACGGTTGCGGGAGCTCCGGCGGTGTCATCCCGGCGCGTGAAGAGACGACCGAGGACGGGCTTGACGCCGAGCAGAGGCAGCGTGCCGTCGGTGACGTCGAGACCATCCACGTGCTCCGGCTGTCCCACGCCGGTGACGTTCGACGAATCGCCGTCATAGACCCCGATGTCCTGGAATGTTGTGTTCTGCTCGCGATCGATGAAGTAGATCGACGGCGACATGTTCAGGTCCTTGATGTTGATGCCCGGAGCTGTATGCCAAACGCCGATCAGCTCCTCCGGATGCGGATAGGGAAGAGGCTTCAGCAAAATGCCGTCGACGACGCTGAAGATGACCGTGTTGGCGCCGATGGCGATGGCCAGCGTGAACAGGGTGACGGCGGTGAACAGCGGCGCGCGGCCAAGCCTGCGCAGCACCTGCCTGAGCTGATCGCTGAAGATTGCCATGAATTGCGCCTCCCGCTGGGTCTGGATCGCGGAGCTTCCTCTGATGTATACGCCGTTTGTTGAGAATAGTTCCCGCGTTTGCGCTGCGGTACACTTGGCCGCGCGAGCACCGGCGCTCGAAGATGCCAGAAATGGAGAAACACGGCAAGAGCGGTGATCGGAACTTCTTCATCCGACGCCATCCGGTAGTCAGCTATTTCGCGCTCACATTCACGCTGTCCTGGATCGCTGCATTCTTGGTAGCTGCGCCGCGCCTCGTTCACCATCAACCGTTGCCGAAGATCACCGGCATCCTGATGTTTCCCGCCATGCTGCTTGGGCCGAGCCTGGCGGGGATTGTGCTGACGCGGCTTGTGGATGGCAAAGCCGGGCTGCGCGATCTGTTTTCACGCATGGGCCGTCTGCGATTTCCGGCGGCCTGGTATCTGGGGCTGCTGATTCCTCCGATGCTGGTTCTGACGGTGCTGCTTGCGATGGCGGTATGGATCTCTCCCGCTTATGCTCCGAATCTTTTCCTGATCGGCATCTTGTTTGGCCTACCCGCTGGATTTCTGGAAGAAATCGGATGGACCGGCTTCGCGTTTCCAAAGATGCGTTCGGAACGCAGGTGGCTGGGGCCGAGCATCGTGCTCGGACTCTTGTGGTCCGCGTGGCACCTGCCAGTGATCAACTTCCTCGGGACCGCCAGCCCACATGGAAGCTACTGGCTGCCGTTCTTCCTCGCATTCGCGCTGGCCATGACGGCGATGCGCGTTCTGATTGCGTGGCTCTACACCAATACCAGGAGTGTGCTGCTGGTGCAGCTTATGCACGTGAGCTCGACCGGCTCGCTGGTCGTCTTCAGCGCGCCGCGAGTGACGGCGGCGCAGGAAGTCTGCTGGTACGTGGTCTATGGGCTGGCTCTCTGGGTTGTGGTGGGGATCGTCGCAAAGCTGAATTCGCAGCGCATCCAGGTCAGCGGTAAATCTGCCTGAACAGCACGCAGCGCCTACTGGAGCACGCGAAGCATGGCGCCGGGATCGCGATTCATTTCCGTCGGTCCATGGAAATGAGTGTAGATCGCCTCCGCCACCTTCTTCGCTACGACTGACGTGAGCGCTTCGAACGACGCTTGTTCAACGGCGCGCTGGGAGCCGAAGTGTTGCACTAGCCGGGTGCGGGTGCGGGCGCCGACTCCGGGGATGTCCAGCAGTTCCGATTGGCGGTCGCGGATTTCGCGGCGCTTGCGATGGTAGGTGATGGCGAAACGGTGCGACTCGTCGCGGATGCGCTGGATAAGGTGCAGAACCGGCGAGCGGCGGTCGAGGACGATGGGGTCGTCCTCCTGTCCGTACAGGTAGATCACCTCTTCGCGCTTGGCGATCGATGCCAGCGGCTGCGTCGTGAGGCCGAGCTCTTCGAGCGCCGCTGCTGCGGCGTGAAGCTGGCCGAGGCCGCCGTCGATGAGGACTAACGACGGCATTTTGCCGCGTCCGGCGCCATCTTGCACGCGCGCGTCGCTGTCTGATGTCTCGACCAGTTCCGCTGCACTGGTCTCCTGCAGGACGCGCTTGTAGCGGCGGCCGACGATCTCACGCATCGCGGCGAAATCATCGACGCCGGAGACGGTTTTCACCTGGAACTTGCGGTAGTCGGACTTCTTCATCGCGCCGTTCTCCCACACAACCATCGAAGCCACCGTCTCCGCGCCCTGGATGTGCGAGATGTCGAAGCACTCGATGCGGCGCGGCAGCTCGGGAAGCATCAGGATGTCCTGCAGCGATTCCTGGATGGCCTTCTGCGAGGGCTGCAGCACGCGGAAGCGCTGGTCGTAGCTCTGCTTCGCGTTCTGGCCGACGAGATCGACGAGCGAGCGCTTTTCGCCACGCTGCGGCGCGGCGATTTCCACGCGGTGGCCGGTACGCTCGGCAAGCAGATGGCAGAGCGCGTCCCGGTCCGCGAAGTCCACCGGTACGAGGATGGAGCGCGGCACGTATTGCTGATCGATGTAGAGCTGCTTGAGCAGCGCAGAGAAGAAGGCGGGCGGGTTGAACCCGCCTGTTGCTTGAGCGGCCTCGGGCGCGCTTTCGGCGTGATCGTCTTCGACCTGCGGGAGTTCCGGCAGGTCCTCCCAGAAGAGGTCGCGGCGATCAACGATCTTGCCGCCGCGCATGTGAAAGAGATTTACGGCCAACATGTCGTTTTCGTAGTGATAGCCGAAAACGTCCGCATCGTCGCTGTCCGCGCTCGCGATGCGCTGCTTCTCCTGCACCTGATTCACGGTGATGAGCAGATCGCGATATTTCGCGGCGAGTTCGAACTGCTCCGATGCGGCGGCGGCTTCCATGCGCGTTTCCAGCGAGCGGCCCAGCTCCTGCTGGCGGCCTTCGAGGAAGAGCTGCGCGTCGCGCACAGCCTCGCGGTACTGCTCCGGCGTGGTCAGGTCTTCCACGCACGGGCCGAGGCAGCGCTTGATGTAGTACTGCAGGCAAGGGCGGGGGTAATAGCGCGTAAGGTCGAGCTTGCAACTCGGCAGCAGGAACGAGCGGTGAAGCAGGTCAGCCACGCGATAGGCGAGATTGCCGGGGAAGTATGGGCCATAGTAAGCGCTGCCGTCCTTGCGGAGACGTCGAGTGACGAAGACCTTGGGGTAGCGATCGGCCAGCGTGAGCTTGATGTAGGGATAGGTCTTGTCGTCGCGCAGCAGGATATTAAAGCGAGGCTTGCGCTGCTTGATGAAATTGTTTTCGAGCGCAAGCGCTTCGCCTTCGTTGTCGACCAGGATGTAGTCGACGTCCACCGCCTCGCGCATCAGCGAGCCGGTTTTGGCATTGGCCTGCGCCGATTCGAGCAGGTAGGATCGCACCCGCGCGCGCAGGTTCTTCGCCTTGCCAACGTAGATGACCTCACCTTCGGCGTTCTTGTACAGATACACGCCGGGCTGGGTGGGCAACGTGCGGATTTTCTGCTGCAGGTCCATTTTGGTGGCAAGTCGTCGATGACGAGCGTGGGCGACGGTACGCGGTTAATGTCAGTTTATCGCTCCTCGCCCGAGGCCATTTGGAGAGGCTGGAAAGCGCGTAATAAGTACACCGGCCGGCGACTACCATTCAGGGAATCGCTCGTAAGTGATTGATGATATTCTTGATATCGACGACGAAACGTTTTGGCACGCGTCGTGCATCAGAGAGACCAGGAGTTCTGTGTCCCGGTGCCCCCGCTAACCCATGACAGAACCCGTTCGATGGTACTTCGCGGTGTGTGCCGTGAGGAGGAGAGGTCACTTGATAACAGATAGGAAGCGTCTTTTGCAGATCTCAGGCTGCGCAGCGGGAGCGCTGGCGTTGCTTCTTGCGAGCGGTTGCTCTTCGAAAAAGTATGTGCGGAGCCAGACCGCGCCACTGATCCAGCACACAAACGAATTGGACGACCAGACCGCAACAAACAATCGCAATTTGAAGAATCTGGACGAGAAGACGACTGCGGGCATCACCAAAGCGCAATCCTCAGCCGACAGTGCGCAGCAGAATGCGCAGCAGGCGAGCACCGCCTCTTCTGCCGCGCAGCAGAGCGCGCAGGAAGCGGTGAACCGCGCCGATTCGCTGGCCAGCGTGGTAAGCAACCTGGACAGCTACAAGCAGATTGCAGCAGCGTCGGTGACCTTCGGATTCGACAAGAGCGTGCTGACGAAGAAGGACAAGGCGCAACTGGACCAGCTTGGGCCGCAACTGAGCCAGACTAAGGGATACATCCTGGAAGTTACCGGCGGCACCGATTCGACCGGCAGCAAAGAATATAACTATGCTTTAAGCCAGCGCCGCGCGGAAGCTGTGGTGCAGTACCTGGCATCGAAGTATAACGTCCCGCCACATAAGTTCTACCTGATCGGCATCGGCAAGGATAAGGAAGTCGCACCAAACGATACCGCCGAGGGCCGCGCGAAGAATCGCCGGGTCGATATCCAGGTGCTTTCAAACATGCAGCAGGGTGGGAGCACGGTATCTCAACTTCAGTCGCACTGACAGGGAGTCGGTTGTCGACTGCAAATGAAAAGGCCGGGGCCACAAGCTCCGGCCTTTTCATGTCTGGATCTTAAGCAACCTCGGAAGTTTTGTAACGTGCACTGATTCATTTAGGGAATTGTTGCAGGCGCACAATGTTCGCTTGACCGCTCTCAGCACACGCAGGTACGCATGTAGCAACGTCAGGATCTTCGTAACGGCAACGCAGCCAGCATTCTGGGCAGTCACGCGATCTCTTCATCAATCCGCCGGGCTGATAGTCCATGGATGTCAGAAGTTAAGAGAAGACCTTCGAGACTTCTCACAAAGGTCTGTTGCCTCTAACCTCTGCGATAACCACGAGTCCATATTCGATTGCCAATCCATTCACGATTGGAGTGGCGTAGTCGTGGTGTGTATCGTCGCCGCTTTTCCACCGCGCAAGCTTTCGAAGTGATAAAGCTGTTGCGATGGATCGTAAGCAGAGCTACTATCAGTGGCGCAAGATGCCCGGGCCAGGCTACGCGCAAAGACGAGCTTGCAGTGGTCCGGCGATCTCGTAAGCCGGATACGACAACCCTTTGTCCGGCACATTTTTCCGTAAGATCATCACACGCACGTTGCATGTCAGCATTTCGACCATGCGGCAATACCGTAGAGGCCAGATTGAGGGAGCGCAGATGGAGCGATTTAAACGTTGCATTCAAAGCGTTGTGTGCATCGCGATCTTGAGTTTCGCAGCAACACTTCCCGGCTTGATCTCTTCCGCATCAGCGCAAACAGCTGTGACTGGAGGATTGACCGGCTTGGTCACAGATTCTTCGGAAGCGATTGTTCCCAATGCAAAAGTCACTATTGTAAGCACGACCACCGGCGATACTCGTGTGCTGACGACCAATGCAGAAGGGCGCTACGTAGCGCCGTTCCTCAAGCCTGGCCCATTTACGGTTTCGGCGACAGCGCCAAACCTGCGGTCGAATTCGGTGTCCGTGCAGATTCTGGTGGGGCAGCAGGCGGTGACCAATCTCACGATTACGCCCACCGCCAGCCAGCAGGTTGTGACCGTGAATGCCAACAACGCGCAGCTGATCGATACCCAGTCGGCGAACACGATCTCGACGTTTACGACAGAGCAATTCGAGAACCTGCCGAGTCCCGGCGGCGATATTACGACGATTGCTTTCACGGTTCCCGGCGTAGTGGTCAACATAGGTACCGGCGGCAATGGCAATTTCAGCTCCGATGGTTTGCCTGGCATCTCCAACCTCATCATCCTCAACGGCGCCGATCAGACGGACTCATTCTTCAACGACTCCACTACCGGCGCGTCGACGCTCAGCATTGGCTCGGACGAGATTGCGCAGGCTTCGGTTGTACAGAATGGCTACAGTACGGAGTGGGGACGTCAGGCGGGCGCTGTCGAAACCTATGCCACGAAAAACGGCACCAATCGTGTTCACGGTCTTCTGCATTGGACCTATAACAGTGATGGCCTGAATGCGAATGACTTCTTCAACAACCTGAATGGCATACCACGCCAGAAGGCGGTTTCCAACCAGTACGGAGGCCAGATCGGCGGCCCCATCCTGCACGATAAGTTGTTCTTCTTCGCTGATACGGAAGGCATTCGCTACGTCCAGCCCTCGACCAGTTATGTGAATTTCCCCACCCCCGCATTTCAGAACACGACCCTGAATACGATTCCATCGTCCAGCGTCCCGCTGTACACGCAGATGTTCAAGCTGCTGCAGGGCGCGCCGTCGTATAACACCGCTGTTCCGGTGGCAACGGGCAACGGCCCGCTGCAGGATGCTTCAGGCACTCTGGGCTGCGGCAGTTTCGCAGGTACTCCCGTCTATGGCCAGGGCGGCAACTATTTTGGCACTGTGCCGAGTGGCGTTTCTGGAACAGCCATCCCGTGCATGACGGCGGCGGCAGGCGTGACGCGTGCCGCCCTCACTGAATATATGATCGTTGGTCGCGTCGATTGGAACCTCACCGATAAGCAAAAGGTCTTTGTGCGCATCAGCGACGATCAGGGCTACCAGCCGAATTTCATCAGTGTCGTCAATCCGTTATTGAACGTGCAGAGCAAACAGCCGATCTGGAACGGGCAAATCAACCACACCTACATTTTCAGTCCTAATGTAACAAATCAATTTATCGCATCGGCCTTCTACTATTCGTGGCCTTTTGGCCCGGCCAACCTGAAAGAGACGCTGGCGGCTTCGCCGGCGCAGTTCAATAACGACTCCGATGGCGGCACTAACTTTTCCGTCGGACTGGGTCAGGGTGGCAGGGTCGGTTTCGATTGGGGCAGCAATCCCACAAGCACAGCTTCCACCCAGTATCAGTTTGTCGACGACCTTTCCTGGCTGAAGGGTAACCACAATCTGAAATTCGGCTTCAATTTTAAGCGATACGACGTGACCGATGGTTATCCGACGGTGAACACCTATGCCGGCTACTATTCTTTCAACTCGCTGGGAGATCTAGTCGGCGGCGTGTTGCCGGGATCGTCCAATTCCAACTTCCAGCAGACCTTCGACCAAGTCAAGAAAATCAGCCTGGCTGGGTACAACTACGGTATTTACGCACAGGATGAATGGAAGGCCACGCCGCGGCTGGTGCTTGACTATGGTGTCCGCATTGACCGTAATGGAAATATCCTGTGCAACACGAACTGTTTTTCGCGTTATCTTGGCAGCTTTCCGCCAACCGGCGTCACTTTGGACACCCCCTATAGTCAGACGGTCGCCACCGGATACGGCAACGTCTTTCCGTCGTTGGAATTGGTGATCGTTCAGCCGCGCTTCGGAGTCAACTGGGACGCAAGAGGCAATGGGAAATCGGTTCTCCGCGGCGGCGTGGGCATCTTCGAGGACTCATTTCCCGGCGCGCTGGTCGAGAACCAGTATTTAACGTTCCCCGATAACTACGGCGCATTTGTCGAGGCTGGGAACGTTGGCCAGGGGCCGGGGAGCGCACCGGCCTTCGCGCTCGCTTCCTACAACGCTCTTACAACCGGGTTTTCCCGGGGGGAGAATGCCAACCAACTGGCGGCATCGTTGCCCCCGGGCGTGCCATTCTTCGCGCCGAACCATTATCTGTCCCCGCAGCACATGGTGAGCCCGAAGTATCTGGAGTGGAGCCTGCAGATGCAGCAGCAGCTCACTCAGGCGGACGCAGTGATCGTCTCCTATGCGGGCAATCACGGATACGATCTGGTGAGCTATGACTACGGTATCAATCAAAACCTGGCCGGCAACGCCTACACGCCGTCTGCGCTCTATACCAGTTTCGAGGACGTGCCGGTGAATGCGCCCGATCCGCGGTTTGGGCAGATGGGAATTATCAACGCCAACGCAGTCTCCTCGTATAACGGAGTCTCGATTGAGTACAAGCGAGTCGACCGTCGTGGCCTGACAGCGAATATCTCGTACACGTATTCGCATGCCCTCGACGATGTTTCGAATGGCGGACAGGACGAGGTCTTTAATGGCAACGGACTCCCTTACCAGATCGTGCCGAACAACACCGCAAAGTTGATGTATTCGAACTCCGACTACGACATTCGTAACAATTTCCTTGTCGACCTTACCTATATCGAGCCGTATCATTTCCAGAATAAGTTCACTGAGCTCGGGGCGGGAGGCTGGACCATCGCCGGCAAGGCCTACTGGCGCTCCGGTCTTCCCTTCAGCGTGTTCAACAACAACGCCGCAAACGACCTAAACAACGGCACGGGCAATGGCTACGTCCTGGCAGACGTACTGGACAATCGTGTCAGCCACTCTTGCATCTCCTTCCAACATCCCTGCTTTCAAGGCCATTTCTTCAATGGCTCGGGCTCAGATCAAGACCCGTACTCTCAGGACCCCTACGGATCCGCGCCGCAGACGGATTTCGGCAACCTGCCGAGGAATTCTTTCTACGGTCCGCACTATTCTGACGTGGACCTGAGCCTGTACAAGAACCTGTACAAAACAGAGAAGGCTCAGTTCAAAGTTGGCGCGCAGGCCTTCAATGCCTTCAATCACACCAACTTTGGGGCGCCGCAAAACGATGCGTCCTTGTCAAACCTGGGGCAGATCCATAGCGATGTGGTCGCGCCCACCAGCCCTTACGGATCGTTTGGCTCGCCGGGTTCAGGTCGGGTGATGGTGGTTACCGGCACACTGACGTTTTAAGAGAGCTCCAGACGGTTAGACTGTATGGCTGGTGGCCAGTGGCTCGCCCGACTCTTTGTACCAGTGGATTGTTAGTTGAGCGCAGCTGGTGTGGAGCAATGAAGATAGTCTTCCCGATCATCCTGGCCTCATCATTGTGCTGCCTCATTTCGCCCGCGCAGGCGCACGGCCATAGTGTTGCCCAGGCAGTGACCGTTCCATCGTCGTCAGCGGCAGACGCGCAGCACACCGCGCGGGCCGGCTACGTTGGTGATCGGGCCTGTGAATCCTGTCACGCCGATCAGCTTGCCTCCTATCACCAGACAGCGCACTATTTGACTTCCATGGTGCCCGGCCATGAAACCATTCTTGGCAAATTCACGGCCGGCGATAACGTGCTGAAGACTGCAAACCCGAATCTGTACTTCCGGATGGATGAGCACGCCGACGGAAAGGAGGAGGGTTTCTTCCAGACTGCGATAGCAGGAACGCCTCCGCATACGAACGCGCGCTCGGAACGCATCGGGGTGGTAGTCGGCTCCGGCGAGAAGGGCCAGACCTATCTCTACTGGAGCGATGACCAGCTTTTCCAACTTCCGGTGTCATGGTGGAGAAGAATAGGCTGGGTGAACAGTCCCGGCTATCGCGATGGCTTTGCGGACTTTGATCGCGCGATCATCCCGCGCTGTCTCGAGTGTCACGCAACCTATTTTCAGTCTCTGCAGCCTCCGGTCAATCGATACAGCACTGTGGATGTTTCACTCGGCATCCAGTGCGAGAAGTGCCACGGCCCGGGCGAGCAGCACGTCGAGCGCGAAAAATCAAAGGCAGGTGCAACCGCCGGTTCAGAAATCCTGAATCCGGCGCGGTTCACACGCGAACGGCAGATGGACCTTTGTGCGTGGTGTCATGCTGGCCACGGAGAGTCACTGCAACCGGCATTTTCGTATCGTCCCGGCGATCCGCTGGATAAGTACATCCGGTTTCCACCGGCCGATCCTACTGCGCCGCTCGATGTTCATGGCAATCAGGTCGAACTGCTGGAGCAAAGCCGTTGCTATCGCTCTTCAAACATGACCTGTCTCACATGCCATGATGTCCACACTGCGCAACATGATGCTGCGGAGTTTTCCAAACGCTGCCTGGCATGCCATAAACCGGATTCTGCGACCTTCGCACGAGCCGATCATCCAGTTACGAACAACTGCATCGATTGCCATATGCCGAAGCAGCAAACCAACATGATCGTCTTCGATTGGAAGGGTGTGACAGTACGCGCCGAGGTAAGGAATCACTGGATAAAGGTCTACGCGGCGACCAAAACTGCTTCAGCAAATCCCTGAGCCTTCATGGGTAGTGCTAGGCATGAATGGCCTTGATTCCCTCACCTTCGACGATTGTTATGTACTTGTCGATCGGCAGCTCCGTGAACTTTTCCGTTTTGCCGCTGGGCTCCGGCCACTTCACTTCCAGCCAGTCCAGCTTCGTGCGCTTGCCGATCCCGAGGACCATGCGGGGATCATGTGACGATAAATAGCTTCCGCCACCGACCTTCATCCTGCTGCGTTTCAATTCGCCCGCCTGGTAAGTAATGCGAGCGCCCACGGCGTCACGATTCGATATCTTGCCGATCAGCTTGATTCCTAACCAATGGTTGCCTTGCGCCGCGGTGTTGCGCAAGAGAAGCGGTGCAGCGTCGTTCACCGAAATAAGGACATCGACGGCGCCGTCGTTATTGAAATCCCCAATTGCCAGCCCCCTCGAGGAAAGATTCCTGGTAAAGATAGGCCCGCTCTCCGCGCTTACGTTGCGCAGCCTCTTACCGTCGTTGTGAAACAGGAGGAGAGGTTCGCGGTAGGTCACATCATGCTGCATGGTTTCAATCAAATCGTCGGGGTTCCCATTCGCGAGAAACAGATCGAGGTTGCCGTCGTTGTCGTAGTCAAAGAACTTCAGACCCCAGCCGCTCATCAGACGCGTCGCTGCGCCGACACCAGTAGATTCCGCCTGATCATCGAACGTCTCATCGTGATTGTTCTGATAGAGCGAGTATCTCTCGTGGTCGATATTGGCAACAAAGAGGTCCATCCACCCATCCTGGTTGAAGTCCGCTGAATCGACGCCCATGCCGGATCTAGGCCGCCCGGTCTCACCGTAACCTACGCCGGCCAGCGCGGCGATCTCTTCAAATTTTCCGTTCCCTCGGTTCATGTAGAGAAAATTCGCGGTTGTGTCGTTGGCCACGAAAAGGTCCATCTTGCCGTCATTGTTGAGATCGGTCGCAACAACGCCCCATGCTTTTCCAACGTGCTGTACCGATTCCTGACGACTTACTGACATCGGTGAATGTACCATCGCCATTATTGTGAAAGAGCCAGCTCGCCGTCGGCTTGTAGAGCGTTGGGACGCAGTAGCCCGGCTTGTTGTAGGCCTTACAGGGAAGATTTTCCGCTTTGCTAAATTGGACAAACCGGCAGACGAATAGATCGAGACGACCGTCGTTGTCGTAGTCGAACCACACGGCACTCGAAGACCATCCCGGAGCCGCGACGCCAGCTTTTTCCGTCACATCGGTGAATGTGCCATCGCCGTTGTTGTGATACAGAATGCTTTTTCCATACTGCGTCACGTACATGTCGGGGAAGCCGTCGCCGTCATAGTCGCCCACCGCCACGCCCTGTCCGTAACCTCCAGCCGCAACGCCTGCTTTCTCCGTAACGTCGGTGAATGTGCCATCCCGATTATTTCGATAGAGTGCATTGCCCAAGGGCGGATTCGGATTGTAGAAGTCGCATTTGCCGCTGTTGACAAGATAGATGTCCATCCATCCGTCGTTGTCATAATCCAGAAAGGCGCAGCCTGCTCCGGTGGTCTCCGGCAGATACTTCTCGGGCGACTTCCCCGCGGTGTGCACCCAGCGGATCCCGCTGAGTGCGGGAGGCACCTCTTCAAATGGATAGGCGGACGCGGCGAAGACACTGGGTATCCCACGCAGCCCGGCGAATCCCACCGCGCCTCCCAGCGTCCGGAGAAAGTGACGCCGAGAAAAACTCAACCCCGTTGTGGCGGAAATTTTCACTGTCGGATTTTGTTGCGCTTGCGCGGCCGCCCATTCGTGCAGCAGCCTGTTGCTGAAGAGCGAATTCATGCTCCGCATCCTCTTTGCGCCCGGTGCGCGCGTAAGCGGTCGCCAGGCCATAGTGCGCGGCGGGGTTTTCAGGCTGAAGCTTGACCGCAGACTGCAGCGGAGCCACAGCGTCCGCGTAGCTCTTCTGCGCGAGCAGTGACATGCCAAGACCCAGATAAGCATCTGCGAATGAGGGGTTAAGCTGGGTCGCTTTGGTGAAGTGGCGGATGGCTTCGGGCAAATCCTGCGTCTCCCGCGCCAGTTCGCCCAGAACATATTCCGCGCCTGCATTGGCGGGATCGATTTCCAGTTCCTGCTGCAGCTCCTTTTTCGCCTCGTCCTGGAAGCCGGGTGCCGGATTCGGTTTTGAAAGCAGCAGCCGAGCGAGGCGGAAATGAATGCCGGGGTAGCGGGAATTCTCTTCGAGGATTTTGCGGTAGTCTTTCTCCGCCTGGTCCCATTTGCCCTGCATCTCGCTTGCGTCCGCATCCATTTCCAACGCCGGGAATCGATGTAGGCGCCGCCTGCGCCAGCTCACGCGCAGCGCGGCTCGACATGTCGGAATATGCATGCACCGTCACGTACAGCACCTCGGGATCGTGAGGGAAGTGCTGATTCAGGACACGGAGCAGATCCAGAATGGGCCCTTGCTGATCCAATAAGGTGGCGCAGCGCACGCCATCCAGGCCGACGCGTTTCTGCAGTTGTTTATCTGTGATATGGGGAGCCGCCTTTGTGAGCAGCGGCAGCGCCTCGGAGCAGTGGCCGCTCTCCGCAAGCGAGGCGGCATGCTCGGCTGCGGCGGGAGTGATGGCGCTGCTGGCGCTGTGAGCCTGCGCGCCGGCTACAACTGCGAAGGAGAGCAGGGAAGCCAGAGAAAACAATGTACGCATAAATGAAGAACGGGGCAGCGCCGTAAGCGTCTGCCCCGTGAGTCTATCAGGGCGCCTGAGCGGATTCACCCAGATGCGGCCGGAGTCACTGTAGTTAGCGCGGCTCTTCCTTTCAGAAAAGCCGCACCGTAGAAAGGCTGGATAGGCAAGTTAGTTGTGAATCCGCTCCTAGAAATACATCTTCAGGGCGAACTGGATGTTTCTTGCTGGTTGTGAGGTGCTGATGTCACCGAACGTGGTCGAGGTGGAACTGTAGTTAGTATTCGCCATGCCCAGGTTCACGTTGTTGAATGCGTTCAGGAAGTCGGTCCTGAACTGCAGATATGTTCCTTCGGTGAAGTGGAAGTTCTTCATCAGCCCAATATCGGCGTCAAAGTATCCCGGACCATACACCGGTCCCTGCGCCGGGCAGTTTCCGAACGTACCAGGTGCCGGATCGGAGTAGCCCGAAGGGCTCATCCACTGATACCCGTTGAAGTTTGCTGCCGGTCTGCTGCGTCCAAATACCGTCTGAACACCACAGTTCGGACGAGCACCACGTGAGCCCGTTCCGGTTGCATCGCCGCTGCCATAAACCGCAAGCGGGAAGCCGGTATGCGTGGATATGATTGTCGACGCCTGCCATCCACCCACCACCTGGTTGACGACGGGGTTCATGTTGGCTCCAAAACGCGCGCCTCTGCCAACCGGAAGGTTGTAAGTTGCGTAGGCGGAGACAACATTCTTGGAGTTGTAGTAGCAGCTCGCGTAATCCGCGCGAGGGTTATACAGGTTTTGAAAGTACGGAGATGCGGTTGTCGATGCAGCCCCCGCGCCCCACGTTCCGTAGTAGCCGCTGTTGTTGGTCAGGCAGTGCGACCAGGTATAGGCCACCTGTCCATCCAGGCCGTTAGAGATGCGCTTTTGCAGGACGGCCTGCATCGAGTTGTAATTCATGTAGCCCACTGAAGCAGTACCGGACACCTGGCCAAGGTCATTAATCAGAGCGGGGTTATTGGCGAAGTAGAACGGTGTCGTGGCGACCCCGTTGACTAGTTGCTTCTGCAGATAGGGCATCGGCACCATCAGGTGATCTGCCTTCTGGGCGACGTATCCAATCTGGAACGTAGTCGTGGGCGTCATCTGCTGCTGCAAGGTCAGGTTCCACTGTTGATCGATTGCCGGCTGGACGGTCGGAGCCCAGACGTACATGGTGGCTCCCGCAAACGGATCACCAGGGGTCGCGCCTCCGGGTCCTGCCTGCGTCTGAACCGTTGCAGTTGTGTATGTCGCCGCAACCTCAGGCGGAGTGAAAGGTGGATTCCTGGGAAGGCGCAGATTCGTACCGGTGCCTTCCAGGTAAGAGGATATGGTGTAGGCGCCGCGAAGCACGGTCTTGCCGTGCATGGCCGCTGGCGACCAGGCGAAGCCGATGCGGGGTTGGACGTCGGGAAGACCGTACACGGACTTGTAGAGCGCGCGGCTGTTTCCGTTCTGGCCCGCAAGTTCAAGCGCGCCGGTGGTCAGGTCCAGGTTCGACTGCCGATTGTTCAGTTCCACCCACGGCGTGTGAGCTTCGTAACGCAGCCCAAGGTTCAGGGTCAGCGTGGGCGTAATGTGCCAGTCGTCCTGTCCGTATCCCGAAAATAACCAGGAGAACTGATGCCAGACAAAGCTGGTGCTCACACCGATACCTCTTGCCTCCGGGTAGCCGGTGAAAAAATCGGCTGCCGGATCGCCAGCGAAATCGACGTTACCGACTGACGATGGTCCGAAGAGGATATCGCCGTATTGGCCGGTGTTGCCGGTGTAGCCGGTGTTGATGCGATAACGCCACATCTGGAAGCCGGCCTTGAAGACATGCTTGCCGTGCGTGATCGTTACACCATCATCAAACTGAATCACGGTGTCAGCAAAATTCTGCTTCACGATCTGACTGCCGATATTGGTGAGGGTTGTGCCGCCACCGGGTTGGGGTGGCAAACCACCGCCGAAGCCAAGCAGCAGAAGGCCGGGGCCGGAGCTGTTGGCGTTTGCAATTCCGAGTTGCGTACCCAGGTTGCCGATGCTGGGATCGAAAGCTCCGCCGCTATTGAGAGTGACCCAGCTAGTGCCGAAGCGTGCTTCGTTCAGGATGGTCGGGCCGAAGGTGTGGGTCCAGGTGCCAACTACGTTATGGATAGGAGCTTCCACAAAGCCGTTGCCCAGGATCAACAGCGAGTTGCTTGAGGGATCGTTCTGGTATGCCTGCGAATACCGCCCTCAAAGCGATCGTTCTGGGTGATGGTGTAGTCGACCTTCACATCTCCCTGGTCCGCGTTATAGGCCTGAGTTACGGTGTTGATTGCATTGTTGGTCGTCTGGTTATTGATCGGCGTGGGATAGTACTTCGAAGCAAACAGGTTCGCCGCGACTATATTTTCCTGCGACAGCGGAATCTGGTTGTTCGGGTAAGGCGCCCCAGTGGTGGGATTTGTGAGCTGCGTGGTGATTTGTGAAAAGTCGCCTTGACGCTCGGCGTTCGTGAAGACAGTGATGAAGTTGCTGCTCGCCGGATGATCGAAACGCTGACCTTGATAGTCGATGAAGAAGAACAGCTTGTCCTTGATGATCGGACCGCCCAGCGTGCCGCCAAACATGTTCCAGCGTACAGTTGGCTTCGCAAGCACGTTGGTTGGGTTGAGCTTGTTCTCCCACTGATTGGCATTAAGGATGTCGTTGCGGAAGAACTCCCATGCGTCGCCATGGAAGCGATTTGTACCGGACTTAATGGACGCGTTGACGATGCCGCCCATGAAGTTACCGAACTCGGCCGGAGCGTTGCTCGTGATTTCGTTGAACTCCTGGATGGCGTCCGGCGTAGGAGTAAAGGCCAGCAGGTTGTCGGAGGTCTGGTTGTTGTCCATTCCGTCCAGGATGAAGTTGTTGGACTGCTCCCGGTTTCCGTTAATAAACGGACGGGCACCGCTATTTGTGTTGTCACCGTTGTTGAAGGACGAAGCGTCCGGATGAATGGCGCCCGGCGCAAGCAGCGTCAACTCCACATAGTTGCGGGTCGCTAGAGGGATGTCGGTGACCGTCCTGGAGTCGATCAGCGTGCTGACCTGCGTGGTCTCCGATTGCAGTTGCGGAGCTTCCGAGGTGACCTGTGCCGTGGTGGTCACTGCGCCAACATGCATTTTGAACTCGACACGCGCCGTCTGATTCAGCACTAGGATCAAACCGGACTGCACCGCCGACTGGAAGCCTGGCGCTTCGGCCTTCACCTGGTAGTTGCCGATCGGCACGCGCACAAAGTTATAGGTGCCGCTGTCGTTTGATTTTGCTGTATAGATGGTTCCCCGATCAGTGTCGGTCACTGTGATGGTTGCGCCATTGATCGCGGCGCCGCCTTCGTCTACGACCGTACCTGTGATCGCTGCTGTCGTCTGCTGGCCCCATACGGGTCGACCGACGCACAGACAGACTAGAAACATCCCAAGGGTGACCCCAAGTAAGATGATTCGCTTCATACTCGCCTCCTAAAGCACTCGCCAAATAGGTTGCAGCGGACAACGATACCCGCGTCTCCAGAGCTGCAAGATGCGGAAGGTCGTATCCCAAAAAGCCCGACTTCGCCGAATGGACCGTACTGACTACCTTGTTCCCGCAGAGCCCAAAAGCCGTCCAGGGGAGTTTTTGTTTGCTTGAAGCGGGAACTACGCCGCCAGAACTTCCACCTCTTGCTATAAATCTTCGGCAAAAGTTGGGGACCAGCGTAGGACAAAATGACCAGCAAATGCAATGAAGAAATCGAAAGAAGTTTTCAACCGAGGCCGTTATGATCACTTTTTTCAGATCAAAGGCACAATCTGATCACTTTTTTTGATCATTTGCCAGATCGCGAATTCGCTAATTCTTTTCGAGGCAGCTTGGCCACGCAGACCTGAAAGGCAAAAATGGCATCTGACTCCTTCAGGAAATTGGAGGCGTCGTGATCATTCTTATCATTATTCTTATTTTGCTGTTTGGCTTCGGTGGATACCGTCTAGGGCCGGGAGTCGGCTACTACGGCGGAGGAGGCATAAGTCTTATTCTGCTTATCGTACTGATTCTTCTATTGTTAAAGGTAATCTAGATCTTATCGCCTGTTGGAGGGGAGGCATTTCATGTGGCCGGGATGCCTCCTCATTACTCGGGACGCGATCCGCTACTCATAGACGGAAAAGCTCTGCTGCTGGGGCACGAAACCTGCGTCCTGAGCTTCTCTTGATGCAAGGGGCGGGGGCGTGGCGGTTTCGATCAAGCGGCTGATCGCCTCGCGAAGGAAGGCCTCTGGAGATCGCCCGGAGAGGGAGGCGAGGCTGGAAAGCCGGGATGCGAGATCAGGCGGCACCTGCATGGTCCGAGCATGCAGGCGACATCCACTTCAGGCCATCCCACATTGGAGTCTATAGCTAACCGGTTTAGCATGCTTTCCCCGAATGGGAAGACGGCTCACAAGTAAGCCCGGTTAAGTCATTGAAAATAAAATGCAGGGGGGTCTGTTCCAAATCGGACACACGATCGTCACCTGCTTGAACGAAGGTAATCGTTAAGTAGGTGACCAGATGGGTATGATGCTTCCAAGCGAGGCAGCTTATGACTTTACTGGTCTTTCTCGGAATCGTTGTCAGCCTGCTGATTCTCCGGCTGATTCCCGGCCTGCTGTTGCGGCTGGTGCTGGCCATTCCCCGCCACCACTTCGTTGCCCTGATGCGTTGGGTGCATAGCCGCAGGATCAGCGTTGCCCTGCCGCGTACTCCGGCTACCCCGCGTAGCCGCGTGAAGCTGGTGCTGGTTTCGTCTTCGCTGCTGGCGCTGGCCCTGCTGGCGACGACTGCGTTCTGGAGCTGGCACTCCGCCAGCCTGATGATGCTCCTGCGCTGAGCAAACAGACCTTTAGAAGCGCTCCCGCAAGTCGCGGGAGCGCTTTTCGTTTTTGTGGCCGCCAATTTTCTTGACTCATTCATGGTGCAATGCAACGATCAAGGCCAACAGGGCCCTGATTCCGCTCTCATGGCGAATATGTGCCGTGAGGCGTTGCGATTGGAGGCATGATGTACCGATGGATTGCAGCGGGCGTAATGCTTCTGCCGGTGATTGCGGCCTTTCCAACGCAGAAGCCGCCGACTCGAACGGCCGCTTCCGTAAAGCTGTGGCTGGACACCAACGCCGCCAGCCCATGTGAACAAGCCACGCCTGCAAGCGGCGCATGGATGATTCGTAACAATGAAGGGCGCGACGTGGTGGTGACCGTGCATCGCATCATGGCGCGGCCTGGCGTGACGAAAGAAGACCAGATGCGCGACACGCTCGGCCCGGGTGAATCGCGGGATCTCGGCTGCGAAATTTCCGAAGAGGGACACCAGACGCTGACGCTGGTGAAGGCTGTCTACTGATTCAGCTCTGAGCGCACACCGCCAGCACGGCAATGCCCACCAGCAAAACCACAAACGGAACCCAGAAGTGAAGATCCGTCAGGATGGCGAGCGCCAGCGGCTTCGCTGGCGCTTCGTTGTTTTCCGATGTGCTCACCAGGCGAGTTTGCCGGGGAAGAACTCGGCAAACAGATCTTCGTAGAAGGGCTTCAGTTCCTGCAGATTCGGCTTGGTGTGGCCCTTGGAATAAAGATCGTATGGATTGAATTTCTGTACCCAGGGCAGCATGGCGCGGTCCTTCTCGTTCATCAGGTGCTGATAGGCGCCGTGCTTGTGCCAGGCATAGAAGGAGTGGAAGCGCAGCATCGCCAGTCCCTCATCGGGCAGATTGTTTTTGAGCACCTCGGCGATGTATCCATCGTGGCCGAAGGACATGTGCACGTTCTCGAGGCCGCAGTTCGGCTCGTAGATTCCATACCTGGTCTGGTACTCGGGTACGTTGCGGTCCGGGTTGGCGGCGAAGTACTCGGGAAAGACGATCTGGTCCGACCAGGCGCAGCCTACCGGGAAGGTATCGCCAACCACACCCCATTGCGGCTCGCCGTAAAGGCACAGGCACTTGCCCAGGTCATGCACAAATCCGGTCGCGATCATCCATCGCGGATGCCCATCGCGCCGGATCGCTTCGGAGGTCTGCAGCAGGTGCTCCATTTGCGTCAGGTCGGTATCCGGATCGCTGTCGTCGACCAGGGTATTCAGGTATTCGCCCGCCTCCCAGATGGTCTTTTTGCCGCGTGTCAGGCCGAAGTACTCCTTCTCCTTGCCAAGGACGTATGCAAGCGTCTGCTGCTCGTGGTTGATGCGGTAGAACTCGGCAACGCCGGGGTTTGCCTGCTTGTCGTACTGGCGAAACTCGTCCTCCGACTTGCCTTCCTTGTAGCGACCTTCGAGGAACTCATCCCAGTTCTCGAGACTCTCCATGGGGCGTTCTGCGGGAACAGCGGACTGATGTGTTGTCGCCATGCGGTCACCTCGGAATAGGTTTTCTTGATCGTTTCAGTTAACGATTTCGCTACCCATCCACGATAGATACTATGGCCAGCGCTTGGCAATAGCCTTTCGGTAATTCCGCAGTCGGGAGTTTCGCGCAGCTTTTGCTTTCAAGAAAGCTACAAGTGTATTCGTTGGAATGGTTTACATCTATACGGAAAATCTTAAGGCGCTTCCAGTAACGAAAGCGTCCCTCGGTTTGGCAGGCGCAACGGTGCTTCTTGAAGCCGTGGCCGGGGGCAAAACGTAAACTGACCACATGGCAGGAACCCGGTTTCGGCTTCCATTACGGACCGTGGCATTGGCATGTGCTGCCCTGGCACCTCTGGCCGTGCAAGGTCAGGTATTGAAGGAGCGCTTTCCGGGACATACCGACTGCGGGGACACGCACCTCCGGCTGACAGCCAGGCATAACGGCGGATTGCCAGCGGCAGGGCTGCGTCCGCAGGACCTCTATCTCTGGTTCAGCACGGGGACGGCGGATATCCGCTCGATCGAAAGCGGGACTGCGATTCCTGATACGAATCTGCTGATCGTGCTGCGCCCGGGCGCGACTTTTGCGCAAAGCGATGCGGCAGCGGTAATGCGCAACCTGCGCGCCGCGGCCAGGCTGCGCTGGAAGATCGCGGTGCTGATACCGGATGGCTCCATCAGCCCTTTCATTGCGCTCGGGGACGAAGCATCGCTGCATAGCGCGTTATCAAAGCTGGCGACACCTATTGCGGGCGGCCTCAGCATCGCGGATTGGCCGGCTGCCGAGCGCATTGCATTCCATCAGTTGCACGCGCGCCCGGGACGACACGTCATCCTGGAACTCGCGCAGCCGGTGACTGGTTCACCGGGTGTGAATGACGATCCCAATGCATTTGCCGAAGACCACACGCTCGACCTGCTGGCCCGCGATGATATGGCGCAGATCTACAGTCTGACAGCGGGGACAAAGGAGGAGTTCGCGGCCACCGGGGGACGCGGCGCACCGACGATAGATGCGCTCTTCCGGGGGATCATCGCGGATGCGCCGGGAAGCTATGAGCTGACCATCCATCCCCGGTTTTCCTGCCAGCCGGGCGCTTCCTACTCACTGCGCATCACGTCCTTCCGCCCGGAGATGCAGCTCTTTTATCCGAGCGCCATCCGCATGGCGGCGGCTGGCTCCCGCTGAACGGCGATTTACTCAGCGCGCAGGGCCAGCATCGGATCAATGGAAGCAGCGCGCCGCGCCGGCAGATATGCCGCAAGCACGGTGACCAGAATGAGCAGAGCTGCCGGTAGCGAGAAGACCAGCGGATTCGCTGCGTCGATTTCAAACAGCAGGCTGGTCATCAGGCGGGTCGAGATGAACGAACAGACGAGTCCGATCAGAACACCCATGAACGTGAGGCGCACCCCGAAACCCATCACCAGCCGCAGCACATCCGCCCGTTGCGCCCCCAGCGCCATCCGCACTCCAATCTCCTGTGTACGCTGCGTGACGGAATACGCCATGACGCCATAGATGCCGATGCATGCCAGCACCAGCGCCAGCACCGCGAATGCCGAGACGAGCACGGAGCTGGCACGCCGCACGGCACGAGACTGGGCGGCGAGTACATCCATTGAAATCGCTTTGAAGACCGGCAGATCCGGGTCGACCGTCCACAAAGTCTGCTCCGCGATCTTGATCATGGCTTCGGGATCGGTCTGCGTCCGAATCGTGAACGCCACGATCGGTATCGGCTGCTGATCGAAGGGCCGATAGATATCGTCGTGCGTCGGCTGGTCCTGACCGAAGGCTTTTACATCGCCGACCACACCCACAATTCTCCACCAGTCCGGCTTGTCCGCGCTGCCCAGGTTCAGCTCCGCGCCAATCG
This sequence comes from uncultured Acidobacteriaceae bacterium, assembly GCA_963758545.1. Classification (GTDB taxonomy): domain Bacteria; phylum Acidobacteriota; class Terriglobia; order Terriglobales; family Acidobacteriaceae; genus KBS-83. The sequence continues at coordinate 339,661 of CAVWVY010000009.1, forward strand.
GGTCCTTGCCTTTGAGAAAGTGATTCGCGAATGTCTGATTGACCATAGCCACTTGCTGACTGCCGGAGCGGTCATCCGCCGTGAAATTGCGGCCGCGCAGCAGAGGAATGCCCATGGTGCGCAGATATTCCGGCGTGATGGCGCGATCGTCTGCCTCCGGTTCCTGGCTTTGCTTCGGGGGCGTCTGGCCGCGCAGCAGAAAGCTGCTGGTTCCCCAGAAACCGCTCAGCGGCAGGAAGTCGGTTGCGCCTGCGGACTTTACGCCGGGCAGCATGGTCAACCTGCGCGTGAGCTCGCTGACGAAGACACGCATCCTGGTCGCGTCGGCGCGAGGATAGCGGTCGGCAGGCAGAAAGACTTCGAGCGACAGAACATGATCGGGCTGGAAGCCGAGGTCCGAGTTGACGACCCGTTTGAAACTCGCGACGACAAGTCCGGCAGCGGTGAGGAGAATCAGTGAGAGCGCGATCTCGCTGATGACGACCGCGTTGCGCGGGCGGTTAGCGCTTCGCGATGCGGTGCTGCCGCGGTTATTGGCGCTCATCGCGCTATCCGCTTTGGTACGCATGGCCTTGAGCACGGGCGCAATCCCCGCGAGCACGCCCGTAAGCAGCGTGACGGCGAGAGCAAAAAGCAAGACACCGCGATCCATCGGAATCTGCGTGACCTTGGGAATGTCGAGATTGGCGACGTCATTGGGAAAGAGCATCAGCAGAAAGTGCGTTCCCGCAAATGCCAAGGGGATGCCGATGGCACCGCCGATCGCGGCCAGCACCAGGCTTTCGGTGACGAACTGCCGCAGCAGTCGCAGACGCGTCGCGCCCAGCGCGAGGCGCACTGCGATCTCCTTCTGCCGCTCCGCATCGCGGGCCAGCGCCAGCCCCGCGGTGTTGGCGCAGGCAATCAGCAGCACCAGGAATGCCGCAGCCATGAGCAGCAGCAGCGGCTTGCGGATATCGCCGGCAAGCTGTTCGCGAAGCGGCACGAGAACGACGCGATTGCCGCTGTCGGTACTCGGATGCGCCGCCGCGACCTGCGCCTCGACTGCGTTGATAGCCTTCTGTGCCTCGGCAAGCGAAACCCCTGGCTTGAGCCGGCCGAGAATACGTATCCAGTGATGGTCATAATCGTCGAAGGCGGAAGGGGCCAAAGCGGCCGGCGTCCACACCTGGACCGTGCTTGGATAGTTGAAGGCCGGCGGCATCACGCCCAGTACTGTGAACGGGCTTCCATCGAGCGTGATCGCTTTGCCGATGATCTGCGGGTCGGCGGAAAACTTGCTGCGCCATAGCTGATCGCTGAGCAGCGCGACCTGCGGACCGCCCGGTCGATCTTCCGTATCCGTATAAAGCCGGCCAAGCCGCGGCTCCACGCCGAGGATGCGCAGGTAGTTGGCCGAGACGGCGTAGCCGATCAGCAGTTGCGGCGCGCCCTGCCCGGTCAGCGTGCGCTCATCATCGTAAGAAGGCGCGACAGCTTCAAAAACATTGCTGCGTTTCCAGGCTGCGAAGTCGGCAGCGCTGCTGGGATGCGGCTTTCCATCGCGCGCATCGTTCGCCGTCCACACAGCCACCAGCCGGTCCGGATCCTTATAAGGAAGCGAGTTCAGCAGCACCGCTTTCACGACGGAGAAGAGCGCCGTTGTCGCGCCGACGCCAAGCGCGAGCGTCAGGATGGCGGTCAAGGCGAACCCGGGAGATTTGCGAAGCTGGTGTAACGCAAAGCGCACATCGGCCCAGATGCTTTCGAGCGTCGGCCATTGCCACACCTGGCGGCTGCGCTCGGCGATCATGGTCACGTTGCCGAACTCGCGCCGCGCCTTCTGCGCGGCTTCCTCGCGCGGCATACCGTCTTCCATCAGCTCTTCGGTACGCTCCTCGATGTGCTCATGAATCGAGACCGCGAGATCGTCGTAGCGGCGGTTGCGTGGGAAGAGACGGCCGAGCCACTGCATGGATGCGCCTCAAGCCTTCTGCACGGAGAGAACGCGCGCGATACCGGCAAACATGGTTTCGAAGCTGGCGACTTCCTGCTCCAGGCGACGGCGACCGGCGGGGGTCAGTTGGTAGATCCGCGTGGGCCGGCCCTTCGCGGAGACGCCCTCTTCGGATTTCAGCCAGCCTTCCTTGAGCATGCGTTGCAGCGCGGGGTATAGCGAGCCTTCCTCGATCTGCAGCAGGTCATCGGAAATTTGCTGAATGTGTTTGACCAGGCCATAGCCGTGCATCGGCTTCAGCCGGAGCGAGTGGAGGATCATCATTTCAAGTGCGCCGGGAAACAGATCGCGGCGTTGGGTGTTTCTGGCCATGGCGATCACTGTAGTCCAGACATAGCTATTTTGGGAATAGGTATGTTGCGAAAAGCCGCCAGTCCGATGCAGGAGCCTTGTCTATCGGGACGGGACGCGCGTCAGGAGAAGCCGGTCTGGCGGCGCAGCCGCATGCCGCAATAAATCAGGCTGAAGACGAGCACGACGACGAGCGCAAGCAGCCAGCCATGATTCATGGCAATCTCCGGCACACGCGCTTGCACGCCGAGCCACAGAAACACTGCGACCGCCGCGGCGACGATGGCCCAGTCCCACCAGCGGCGGCGCTCGCCGGCATCGAACTCGCTGCCTACTTGCGCTGCCAGCACGGCACCGTAGTCCAGTCCGTAGCGGTCGCATTCGCGCTCCACGGCAAGGTTGCGCGAAAGGTGTTCGCGCTCGCCCGCAACGGCGGTGGAGATGGCGAGTGCGCCCAGGATCATGATCACCGAACCGCCCAGCACCATGAGTTTGTGGGTCAGGTCCGTCCCGGCCAGCTCGCCAAACACCAACGCACCCCAGGCCAGGCCCCAGAGCTGATTCGTGTTCGAGAGCGGGATGCCGCGGCCGATGCCAAGATACTTCGCCGTGAACTGCTGGAAGAGATCGCCGATGACCCAGACGAAGCCGCCGAGGAAGAGCCAGAAGAGGACGCCACGAAATTCGGAAAAATGAAATGCGGTCGAGTGTGTGCCGCCGTCCAGCCACCAGACCAGCGCGAGCACCGAGCCGAGCTCGCCGAAGGTGAAGGCGGTCACGAAGGAGAGCGGGTTCATGCCGCTGATGTAGGCCTTGCGATACGGTACGTACATGGTGCCCCAGAGCGCGCTGGCGCCGATGGCGGCGGCGATGCCGCGCCCGGCATGCGATACCTCGTGGCCGCTGCCGTGGACGGTGCTGAAGCCGAGCAGGATCGCCGCCGCGACAATCGCAACCGCGCCGAGCACGACCTTCAGGATGCCGCCGCGACTCGCGCCCTGAAGCTCGCGGAAGAGTACACGTCCCCACAGCAGGCCGAAGAGCGAATTGGCGTTCCACAGCGGAAAAGCGATGGCGAGTCCGACATCGCGAATGGCGAAGACGGTGAGCGTGTTGGCCACGGCCCATAGCGCGCCTGCGAGCAGGGCCCACACGATGAGGTGCTTCTTGTCGGCGAGATCACGAACCACATAGCTCGTGCCTTTGAGCAACGTCGGAAAGGTCCAGCGCGCGGTGAAGACACCGGCCACCATCCAGAGCGAGACGGCGAAAGGCGACAGGCCGACATTGACGAGTTTCGTCGGCGCCTCAGCCGCGCCCAGCCACACGCCTGCGGTAAGCCCGCAGGCAACGCCGAGGCGATGGAGCGCGTGGGTGTCTTCGTGAGGAACTGTCGGGATCGTGTTGGCCGATTTTTTCTGCAAGTCAGAGCCGACGATAGAGGGCTGGGGATGGGACGTCAAGGAACAGCCAGTGGATCATCAATCCGCCCTTACCATCTGCTGCCGATTCCGTGGCCGGGGATGACGTGCAGCGTCAAGGCCAGCGCAGCCATCACGGCAATGTAGTAGAGCAGCGTGTCCCAGCCTTGTTCTTCGGGGCGGTCCTGTGCAGAGGGGCGGGCGAGTGTGAAGAGACGCCACAACACGCCCGCAGCGACGAGCAGGAAGAGTCCCTCGCCACCCATCCACCACATTCCGACGGCGGCGCAGAGCAGTGCGAGCCGGGCGATGCGGCCGAGTGCGTTGGCAGCCTGTGCGCCGTCGAGCACCCAGATGGGAATTAGATTCAGGACGTTGAGCGCCGCACCGGCTCGCGCGAGCGCGGCCCAGAGCATGGAGTGCGTCTGGAGATAGAGCCCGGCGCAAACGGCAGCGGCGAGCCAGCCCGCGAGCGGACCGGCCAAGGCGATCTGCGCGCGCTGCGCCTGCGAGACGCCGAGCGCCTGCCATTTCACATAAGCGCCGAGGCCGGGGAGGAAGACGGGCATCTCGGCCGGGAGGCCGCGGCGCTTGATGTCGACGTAATGACCCATCTCGTGGATGAGGATGGAGGCCGCGAAGCCGATGCCGAACTTCCATCCGTAGAGCGCCCAGTAAACGCCGACGAAGGCGAAGAGGCTGAAGAGGAACTTCAGCTTGAAGAGGGCGAAGAGGAGTCCTTTGCCCTTGAAGATGACGAGCGCGATAGGGCCGAGCGGACCAAGCCGCTTGAGCCACTTGGAGTTTTCATCTGCGGGACGCGGCAACGCGGCGAGATGGCCACGTATCCACTGGGCCTGCGTGGAATCAGGCGGCAGCAGGGCAAGAGCTTCGGACCAAAGCGCTCGGGCACCGGCGATGTCGCTTGATGCCTCGCGCTTTTTTGCTTCGGCGGAAAGGGCATCGAGCTGCTGCGAGTGGACGAGCGCGTGGCAGCGCGGGCAGGCGCGCGCACCGGGCGCAAGGGGCGCGCCGCAGACGGCACAATGTGCCGGACTTGCGGTTGCGCGGCTTGCAGAAGGGAAAACTGAGTCCATAGGGAATGGACGCGCTAACTGGCCGCAGGTGTCAGACGAAAGGGACCTTCCACCGCGACCCGTTGGGCCGCGGTGCCACGCCACGCCAGGCTGAGACCGACATACAGAATGACAGCGTTGATGAGGCCGTGGACGGGACTGCGCAACCCGAGGATGGGCGACATCAGGCCAATCGGCAGCAATCGAAGACCCGCCGCAAACATTCGCTCAGAGGGAATTCGCGCATGGAACTGCCAGAGGGCGATTGGGATTTCCGCAAGCGCGATGGCGAGATAGGTGAGAACGACCGCGGTGATCTGGTACGGCCGGCCGCAGAGGCCGCCGGAACCGAACTTCATGGCCCTGGCAACGATGTAGCCGACACCGAGCGCCACATAGCCGACGTAAAGATGCGTGGTGATGGTGAAGGCGGCGTAGCCGATGAGGCCGACAATGGCGGCGCCGATGCCGAAGAGCAGAGCGCGGCTGAAGGCGCCGCTGTCGGAGCCGCCGGCTTGTCCACTTCGCGCGGCTGCTGCGCAGCTTGCGCATGCGGCCTGGCCGCGGACGCGGTAGTACTCGGTGGCGAGCGGCGAGCTGCAGAAATGGCAGCGGTCGATCGTCTGCGGGGTGGTGTATTCCGCGGTAGAGAACTGCGGCGTGTCGGGCATCGTGCCCCCTTGCTGGTGTGTGAGGGTAGCACAGCAACTTGCCGGCGAATGGAAGAAAGCCCACAGAAGATGCCGGTTTGCCCAGGATGGGAATGCTAAGGCAGGATACGGAGGACGATCAGAGGAGGCGATCATGGCGACATTGGCGGAGTTGTTGCTGCCCGAATTCGACGCGGAGATGGCAAGCACGCGGCGGGTTCTGGCGGCGGTGCCCGAAGAGAAGTTTGACTGGCGGCCGCATGCGAAGTCGTTCACCATGGGGCGGCTGGCCGGGCACGTTGCGGAGATCTCCAGCTGGACGAGCGACACGCTGCAAAAAGGACGATTGGATCTGGTCGCGGGAAACCAACCGGAGAACACAACCTTCTAAGCCCGCCTCGCACGCTCAATTGATGGAGAAGTTCGATGGCTGGGTGAAGCAGGCGCGGAGCGATCTGGCAGCGACGAACGATGCTGCGCTGGAGCAGACCTGGGTGATGACCTGGAATGGCGAGGAGATTCTTCGCCTGCCGCGGCGGGAGACGATTCGCACGTGGGTGCTGAACCACACTATCCATCATCGCGCGCAGCTTGGCGTGTATCTGCGGCTGAACGATGTGAAGGTGCCGGGCGTCTATGGGCCTTCGGCGGATGAAAAGTAATTGATCGTGGTGCCGAGGCTGTATTCGATTCTCGATGCTGACGCGCTGGCACGGGCGGGTGTCCCGCTGACGACGGCCGCGCGCGCTCTCTACGACGCCGGTGTGCGCTGGGTGCAGTACCGCGACAAGCAGGGGAGTGACGCGGCGGTTGCAGAGAGCATGCGCAAGCTGCGAGTGATCTTTCCCGAAGGCGAGGCGGTGCTGTTGCTGAATGATCGCGCGCATCTATGCGAGCAGACAGCAGCAGACGGCGTGCACATCGGTCAGGAGGACATGTCGCCGGCGGAGGCGCGCCGTATGGTGGGACCGAAACGCCTGCTGGGTGTGTCGACGCATAACGTCGCGCAGCTACGCGCGGCGCTGGCGACGAGCGCTGCCGACTATCTGGCGATTGGTCCGGTGTTCGCTACCGGGTCGAAGAAGAATCCAGATCCCGTGGTGGGGCTCGAAGGTGTCCGCGCCGCTCGCGCACTCACGCGGCTGCCTCTGGTAGCGATTGGCGGCATCACCGCCGAGAACGGGCGCGAGGTCATCAAGGCGGGAGCGGATGCGGTGGCGGTGATTTCGGCTCTGCTGCCGGAAGGTGGCCCAGAGGGTACTCATGACATGACCAACGCGGTCCGGGACTTTCTTGCTCTTTTACGGTAGAACTGACTGTCTGGACATTCACCGTGTGTGAGCTATGCGGGCGGCCCGACCGCGGCCGCGTTCTCCGCTGAGAAGGACAGACTCTAAAGCCTGTCCTCGCCGAAGGCAGCGACCAGGCACGACATCCATACCATCCGGAGGCAGTTTCTTTTGGCTAGACTCTTTGCAACCAAACCCCTCTCGCTCCTGACAGACGAGGCGCATGAGGAGGGGGAACACACGCTGAAGCGATCGTTGGGACCGGTCAACCTGATCACCCTGGGGATCGGCGCAGTCATCGGCGCGGGCATCTTTGTGTTGACCGGGCAGGCCGCCGCGAAATACGCAGGGCCGGCGGTGGCGCTCAGCTTCATTCTGGCGGGCATTACCTGCGCTTTTGCGGGCCTCTGCTATGCGGAGTTTGCTTCCATTATTCCCATTGCCGGCTCGGCCTATACCTACGGATATGCGACGCTGGGCGAGTTTGTCGCGTGGATCATCGGCTGGGACCTGTGCCTGGAATATGCCTTCGGCGCAGCCACGGTGGCTTCGGGCTGGTCCGGCTATTTCATCTCTCTGCTGGAGCAGCTTCATATCTATTTGTCGCCGGGGATGGCGCGTTTTACCACCACGGCCGGCACGGTGCTCTACAACCTGAACGGCAGATGGATGACGAAAGAGGCAGCCGCGATGGCTGTATCGCGCGGCACCGATCTTTCGACATTGCCACATGTGACGGGCGCGTTCAATGTGGTGGCGTTCCTGGTGATCCTCATCGTCACGGCGATTCTGGTTATCGGCATTCAAGAGTCGGCGAACTTCAACACCCTGATCGTGGTGGTGAAACTCACCTGCGTGTTCGTCTTTATTGTGCTGGGCGCGGCCTTCCTTCTCAAGCACCCTGACCTGGCCAGGATGAACTGGCATCCCTTCATCCCTCCGAAGGATGCGGCGGGCCACTTCGGATTCAACGGCATTGCCGCGGGAGCGGCGTCGGTTTTCTTCGCCTATATCGGCTTTGACGCCGTGTCGACCGCGGCGCAGGAGGCGAAGAACCCGCAGCGCGATATGCCCATCGGCATTCTCGGCTCGCTGGTGATCTGCACCATCCTGTACATCGTGGTTTCGCTGATACTCACGGGTCTGGTGAGCTACAAGGCGCTGAACGTGGGCGACCCGGTGGCGGTGGGCATCGATGTCACCGGCATCAGCTGGGGCAGCCTGCTGGTGAAGATCGGCGCGGTCTTCGGGCTGGCGACGGTCATGCTGGTGATGCTGCTCGGCCAGTCGCGCGTCTTCTTCTCCATGTCTCGTGATGGCCTCCTGCCGAAGTGGGCGAGCGCCATCCATCCGAAATTCCGCACACCATGGATCTCGAACATCCTGGTGGGAACGATTGTGGCCTTCCTGCCGGCGTTGCTGCCCATCGACCGGCTGTCCGAGCTGGTGAACATGGGTACGCTGCTGGCCTTCAGCATCGTGAGCGCGGGCGTGTGGATCCTGCGGCGGCGGCATCCGGACCTGCATCGGCCGTTCAAGACACCACTTGTGCCCCTGGTGCCGATCCTGGGAATTCTCAGCGCCTTCTACCTTATGTTCTCGCTGCCGCGAATCACGTGGATCGTGGTGGGTATCTGGCTCGTAGTGGGCTTAGTGATTTATTTCAGCTATTCCATCAGGCACAGCAAAGTGCAGGCGCTGCCGGCGCGGGAGACAACGGGGAGATAGAGTGAAGCTTCTCCAATGGCCTGCCCCTGATGGCAGGCCATTTTTGTTGAGCTCCTTCCGGTAAAACGGCGAAGGATATTTGCCAGACAAGTTATTAGCGATCACGTCACTTAGGTAACTTATTTTCCCGATATGAACAAGCGCAGAATAGGATTCCCAGACTGGTAAACCATCCTGTCACCTAGTTGGGCTACACTCTGATCGTCAAGAACATGCCTCTACGCCATTCCCATTTTCGGGGAAAAGCGGGAGTGCACTAGCAGGGCACGCGCCTCTTGTGTGCCAAATCAGCAGTACTGGTCCGGGACCCCTTGGGGTCTATAGAAAATCCGTCGAGCAATTGCCAGAAGAGCGGCTGCAACAGAACGGAACCAACCGCAACACGAACGATCTCTCAGGGTGGCCATGTTCTCGAATCGTCTTGCAGTTTCCCTCTCCCTCGGCGCGTCGCTTCTCACGTTGGGCCTCACGGTTCCGGCTTCGCATGGCCAGATGGCTTCGCTCGCCAGCCCGCGTGTGCTGGGGCCGGTGAATGAGTCGCAGGTAGCGACGATCCAGGAAAAAACTCTTCCGCTGGCGCAGGCGCGTTTCGATCGCGGCCGTTTGCCGGATGGCATGCCCACCGGACACATGCTGATGCTGTTGCGGCGCAGTGACGCGCAGCAGCAGGCACTGGACCGGCTGATTGCTGAGCAGAAGGACCCGAAGAGCCCAAACTATCGCAAATGGCTGACGCCGGAACAATTCGGCGCGCAGTTCGGTGTCGCCGATGCAGACGTGCAGGCGGTCACCTCCTATCTGGCCGCGCAGGGCTTTGCCGTGGGGCGCGTCTTTAAGGACAAGACGGCGATTGAATTTTCGGGCACCGCCGGGCAGGTCCGGTCTGCGTTCCAAACGGAGATCCACAGCTACGCCGTCAATGGCCATACGTTCCAGGCCAACGCAGCAGCGCCGAAGATTCCCGCCGCGCTCGCGCCGGTGGTGAAGAACATCACGTTGAACAATTACAGGACGCCAATGGCTCAGACAGCGCGGCCGATGGTGCTGGACCGCACCACCGGCAAATCGCATCCGCTCTATTCTGACTCGGTGTACCAGGCGGAGGCGGTTTCTCCCGGCGACCTGGCCATGATCTACGACATCCCGTCTACGGCGACGGGCACCGGTGTGACGGTGGGCGTGGTCAGCGATTCGAATATCAACCTTGCTATACCGGCTAACTACCGCACGCTGTTCGGCCTGCCGGCAAATGTGCCGACGGTGATTGTGGACGGCACCGACCCGGGCATCAATGACGACGCGATCACCGCTTATGCACAGATCGAACTCCTGGCCGCTACAGCGCCGCAGGCGAACGTGATGTTTTATACGGCGGCGGACACCGATCTGGATACGGGCCTGGATTTTGCATCACTCCGCGCGGTGGAAGACAACAACGTCCAGGTGCTGCTGTTTGGCTTCGAAGGCTGCGAGGCAAATCTGGGAGCGGACTTCAATCCGTTTTTCGCCGCTATATGGCAGCAGGCCGCGGCGCAGGGGATGTCCGTCATTACGCAGACCGGCTCCGGCGGCGCGGCGGAATGCGATGCGGGTGCGAACGGCGCTCAGCCGCCCTACTCAGCGACTCATGGCCTGGCGGTAAACGGGTACGCTTCGACTCCGTATGACACGGCTGTTGGGGCGTCAGATTTTTATTATGGACCCACCGGCTCAGTGACAGCGAGCAATCCCGGCATCCTTCTGAACTACTGGAGTGAATCGAACAGCGGGACCGCCGGGTTTACATCGGCGAAGTCCTACATTCCTGAACAGCCCTGGAATAGCAGCTATCAGGGGAACAATCAGATCGTGTATCCCCCTCCTATTTTTGTGGAAGCATCCGGCGGCGGCGTGAGCACGGTGGGGCAAACGGCGGATGATGGCACGCAGTCGCCGTATCCGCAGCCCTCCTATCAGGCAAGCGTCGCCAGCGGCATCTCGACTACCGCGCGCGTTATCCCGGACGTCTCGTTCTTCGGTTCGAATGGAAACAACGGCAGTTACTATATGTTGTGCCTGTATGCTTCCGACTGCGTGAACGGCACCCCGGATTCGCTGCAATACAGCGGCGGGGGCAGCCCTGCTCTGGCGGCCTCGGCGTTTGCCGGAGTCGCAGCGCTCGTGGTGCAGGCGCATGGCCCGCAGGGCAACCTGAACGATGGCCTCTACGCGACGGCCGCTGCTAGCCCCAGCGCCTTCCACGACATCACTGCTGGTACCAACATGGTGGACTGCACCGCCGGGAGCCCGAACTGCGGCGCCAACGGCTATACCGCTACCGCACCGCCCACCCCCGCGGGCCCGGCGTACAACGCCACTGCGGGCTATGACGCGGCATCCGGCCTGGGCAGTGTCGACGTTGCGAAACTGATCAGCAGCTGGGTCAGCGGAACTGGCTCGGGCACGCCCGGCATCACCCTCTCGATCACAAAGAATGGAAGCCCGGTCACTGCGTTCCAGCATGATGATCCTGCGGTCGACCTCAGCGTCACCGTCACCGGCGGTGCGGGCACTCCTCAGGGAGATGTAGCGATCACCCGCACAGCAACCGGGAATACGACGCAGGGTGTGCTCGCGGCTGACGCTGGATTCCACCGGCACGGCAGTTTTCCCCTACGGCGACATCGCTGGACTTCTGCCGGGTGGCAGTTATTCGGTCGTTGCGCGCTACGCGGGCAGCTCGACCTATGCGCCGGCGGTGGCCTCAGCTCCGGTGACCGTCTCCTCGGTTCCGGGCAAACTGGCGATGCTGACCACGGATCAAAGCAACAATCCACTGCCGATCTACAACGGTCAGTCGGTGCCATACGGCACAAACGTCCACTTCACCTTCTTTGTCAGCGACGCGAACGATCCTAACGATCCGCAGTATGCGACCGGTTCCGTGACGCTGACCGACAATGCCAAGCAGGTAGCTGTGCTGCCGCTGGATTCGGAGGGCTTTGCCAGCTTTAGCAGCAGCCACCTGGCCGCGGGTCCACACCTCTTCAATGCCACCTACAGCGGCGACCCCACGTTCAATCCAGCCAATCTGACCGGAGCGGCGCCATCGGTGACGATTACCGGCGTGCCCACGACGACCACCGTGATATCTACCGATCCGAATCCTTCGTCAGCGAACAACACGATGGTTCTGGTGGCGACCGTAACCCCGACTCAGGTCTGTGCACCGCTTGCGCCCTGTCCTACGGGCGCGGCGCCGGGCGGCAAAATCCGGTTCAAGAACGGAAACAAAGTCCTGGACACGGTAGCGCTCGACCAGGGTGTCAATACGGGTTCCGCGCCGACCTCCTCCGCTGCGCTGACGCTCTCTCAGGACACCTTTGACCTGAATACGTTCTCAGTCGATCACCGCGACGTATATTCCGGACAACACCGGGAACTACGCGGCGTCTGTCTCGGCTCCGCTGACGATCACAGTTGGAGGCACGCACGGCGAGGTGAACACTACCACGGCGTTGTCAACGATTCCCGCGAATGCGATCAATTTCGAGGACACGTCGACGCTGACCTTTTATGCCATCGTGACCAATGCGGTGGTAGGCGGCTACGGCACACCGACCGGCAACGTAACCTTCTTCTCGAACGGCGCGGAGCTCGGTAATGGGACGCCGGTGAGCGGCTCGCCGGGGACATGGAGTATCACCATTCCGCAGAACGGCGACGGGCTGCTGGAGCTGCCGCTGGGACAGAGCCGCATTCTGGCTCAGTACACGGGCGACAGCGGGCACGCGGCTTCCAGTGCGGTATACACGATCAACGTCTACGACCAGAACTCGACGCCTGATTTCGCCATGCAGAGCAACGTGACCTATCAGACGATCTCCTCCGGAAACCGGGCGGCGAAGTTCGCGCTGCAGTTCACGTCGATGAACAACCTGGCGGCACTGGGCATACCGATTACCCTTACCTACACCGCGCCTTCGGGAATTACCTGCAGCGGTGCGCCGGCGGCTCCGAACTTCGGCAATAAGCTCTACGCGACGGTGAACTACACCTGCAAGGCAGCAGCCGGCGTGAAGATCGGGCAGCTTGCGGCCCCGGGCAGTCCGCGCGGGCTGTGGATGGCAGAGGGTGGAGCGGCGCTGGCCTGCATTTTCCTCTTCGGTCTGCCGGGACGGCGACGCAGGTGGCAGGCGCTGATGGGTTCGATGGCGCTGTTCGTGATCGCCTTCGGCGTCACGGGATGCGCTGCACCGAATGCGTTCATTCAGCCGACCAGTCAATCCACCAGCAGTACTCCCTCGCCCGCAGCCGCCGGTGTACTCGCCCCGGGTACCTACACCGTGATCGTCACGGGCACCGCCAGCGTCTATACCAGATCGCAGGCAAACACGACGGTGAACGTGGTCCACAACATACCGCTAAAGGTCGTGGTGCAGTAGCTCACGATCCCGATAACGCAGACAAAGGGCAAGCCTGGCTTGCTCTTTGTCCTTGCGGATAGGGCGGGTGTTCCCGGCAAAAACGATGCGCAGGCCAGCGTTGTGCATCCTAAAGCAGAGTGGACTCCGGCAACGTGAATTTTTATCGGGGAGATTCCCGTGTGGACCTGGACTGTAAAGACACTGCGGATCATAAAAAACCCGTAAAGGAGCGTGAACGATGGCAGTACGTCTGAGACACATCACGGCGATCGTGTTAATAGGTGATGGGCTGCTCGCCTTGCTGACTCCGGAACGGGATGCGCTGGCCTGGCGGATGGGGCCGGAGCCATTTCGCTCGCTGATGAGTTATATGGCGAAGCGCCCCGCGCTGACGCGGTGGGTGGGTGCAACGCAGATCGCCGTGGGTGTCTGGTGGGCGTTGCGTGAAGAACCGGCCGGGCTACCTCGCCGGGCATGAGAACGAAACATGAGTTAGCGAATTGCTCAGTTTCAAATCGAACCTGCTGTTCGCCTCGAACGGGTGGTAACAGGAGAGAGAGCGGGAGGGGTGGAACTTCCCAGCATGTGCCGCTATGATGAGCGCAATCATGCTGAACCGGCGAAAGTTCCTGGCACTCTCAGCCGCCGCATGGCCAGCGATGGCTTTCGGCGCGGGAAAACATATTCCGCTGGGTGTGCAGCTCTACACCATCCGCGACCTGATCAAGAGCGATAACCTCCTGCCGCTGCTGAAGCAGATTCGCGCAATTGGTTACGAAGAGGTGGAGTTATATCCGGGTGTTTACAGCCACCCTGCGCGTGAACTTTCGCTCATCCTGCACCGGGCGGGTCTAGCGGCGCCGAGCGGACACTTCGACTACGACAGCTTCGCCTCGAAGATTCCCTATGCGCGACGGCTGGGACTGAAGTGGATGGTGTGCCCCATGCTGCCTAAGGCGCAGTGGGGCTCACCGGAAGGTTTTCGCCGGGCGGCCGCCGCCTTCAACCAGTGGGGCAAGCAATGCCAGCAGCATGGCATGCGCTTCGCTTTCCACAACCACAACTACGAGTTCCAGGACCTGAAGGGGACCACGGGCTTCGACATTCTGCTGAAGGAGACCGATCCGGCGCTGGTGTGGGTGGAGATGGACACCTACTGGATCACGCAGGCGGGCCGTGACCCGGTGCTGCTGTTGAATCAACTTGGCAAGCGCGTCCGCATGCTGCACCTGAAAGATCGCAAAACCCATGTCCCAACGTCACAGGTGCTGGACGACTCCGCCGAGCACTTCACCGAAGTCGGCAAAGGTACGATTGCATGGCGGCCGCTGCTGGCGCTGGCGCAGAAGCTGGGCATCGAGCACTACTTTGTCGAGCAGGACAAGAGCGACACGTCGCCGATGGACAGTTTGAAGACCAGCTACGCTACTTTCTGCGACAGAATGCGTGCGCCTTAGAGCTTTGGCGCGGCGCTCCTAAGTGCGCACGCTCGCACAGGCGGCGCGTCTTTCACTGCTCTCTCGCGCCCATTCGAGCAGCCGCAGGACGCGCCATCCATCCGCAAGCGTGACTGCCTGCTCCGTTTTGCCCAGCAGTGTGTCGCGCACGTTCGCATAGAAGCCGCGGTAGTCGCCAGGTAGTGTCGCCACCGGAGTGTGCTGGGTCGCGCCATTGGCGTCGAGCGTGGTGATGGCTCCCCACGCGCTCTCCGGATCCACGCCCCAGGGCTTGGTCTGAAAGAGATCGCCGGCGCGGAGTGCGTCTTCCTGGGGGTCGAGATTGTCCTTGCGATAGCTGCCGCGCGTGCCTTCCAGCATAAAACGCACCGCAGGAAGCGGTGACAGCGATGTGGAGCGCAGCCAGACGGTGATTTCGGGATAGTAGAGACGCAGATCGAAGGCGTCATCGACCCGGGAGCCGGCGCGCTCCGAGCGCACATCGCCCCAGATGGCGGTGGGCAGGCCAAAGAGGACGAGCGCCTGGTCGCCCAGATGCGAGCCGAGATCGAGCAGGATGCCGTTACCGTGGCCGGTCTCTTCGCGCCATGCGCCGGATTTTGGTGTGGGGCGGAAGCGATCGAAGTGCGACTCGAAAGTACGAACGGCGCCGAGCCGGTCTGTCTTGAGAAGCTGTTGCACGGTGAGGAAGTCGCCGTCCCAGCGGCGATTGTGGTAGACGAAGACGCGTTTTCCCGACTGTTTCGCGAACGTTCAAGAGCGAGGCGCATTCCTCGGACGAGACCGCAACCGGCTTGTCGATGACAACATGCTTGCCGGCGCGCAGGCACTGCTCCGCCATCGGCACGTGGGTGTCATTGGGCGTGGCGACGACGACTACGTCGAGCGTGGCCTGGGCGAGCATCGCGTCCAGCGAGGGATACACGGGCACGCGCGGGTAGGCTTTCCGTGCGGCGTCTCCACTGCGCTGAACGATCGCAGCCAGCTCCAGACCCTTGGTTGCGTCGATGACTGCCGAGTGAAAGACGCGGCCCGCCAAGCCAAAGCCGATCACGCCGCAGCGAATGGGTTCTCCGGTCACTCTTTCTCCTCCGGTCCGGCTTCGTCCAGGTTGGTCTCTGCTCCGCATTCGGTGAGCAGCATCATGGATCGGCCGGCGACGATGACAGTCTCATCCACTTTTCTGCGCTCGAATTCCTCGTGCAGTTCGTCGGTGTTCATCATGCACTCCCAGTATCCATCACAGGGGCATGGTGGAAGCTTGAACTCAACTCCTTCATGGTAGGCATTGATCAGAATGAGGAAGGAGTCGTCCATGACTGGATTGCCGTGCGCATCTTTGGTGTTGAGCGTGCGGCCATTCAGCATGAGTGCAAGACTGCGCCCCCATGGCGCGCTCCATGCGCCTTCATCCAGTTCCGCGCCGCTGGCCTCGTACCAGGCGATGTCGCGGACCGCGGAGTTGTGAATGGCCGCGCCCTGGAAGAATTTTCGACGGCGGAAGTTATTGTGCTTCCTGCGAATGTGGACCAAATGGCTGGTGAAGTCGATGAGCAGTTGCTTGCGTTCGCTCGGCCGCCAGTCGTACCAACTGATCTCGTTGTCCTGGCAGAAGGCGTTGTTGTTGCCGTATTGCGTACGGCCGCGCTCATCGCCGCCGCAGATCATGGGCACGCCCTGCGAAAGGATGAGGGTGGCGAGAAAATTGCGGATCTGGCGCTCGCGCGCGTGGTTGATGGCCTCGTCTTCGGTGTCGCCTTCGACGCCCATGTTCCAGGACTGGTTGTCGTTGGTGCCGTCTTTGTTGTCTTCCTTGTTCGCTTCGTTGTGCTTGTCGTTGTAGCTGACCAGATCGCGCAGCGTGAAGCCGTCGTGCGCAGTGACGAAGTTGATGCTGGCGTAGGGGCGGCGGCCGTCGTGCTGGTAGAGATCGCTCGATCCGGTGAGCCGATAGCCGAGATCGCTGAGCTGGCCTTCGTCGCCCTTCCAGAATTTGCGCACCGTGTCGCGATATTTGCCATTCCACTCCGCCCAGATGACAGGGAAGTTGCCGACCTGATAGCCGCCGTCGCCAACGTCCCAGGGCTCTGCAATGAGTTTGACGTCGGCGAGTGTCGGGTCCTGATTGATGATGTCGAAGAAGCCGGAGAGTCGATCGACGTCGTGCAATTCGCGCGCCAGCGTGGCGGCGAGATCGAAGCGGAAGCCGTCAACGTGCATCTCCGTGACCCAGTAGCGCAGCGAGTCCATGATGAGCTTGAGCACCTGCGGATGGCGCACGTTGAGCGTGTTGCCGGTGCCGGTGTAGTCCATGTAGAAGCGCGGATCATCCGCCATGGTGCGGTAATAGACGGTGTTATCGATGCCCTTGAAACTGAGCATCGGTCCCATCTGGTTGCCTTCGCAGGTGTGGTTGTAGACCACGTCGAGGATGACTTCGATGCCTGCCTTATGCAGCTCCTTCACCATGTTCTTGAATTCGCGCACGCTAGCCACCGGGCGACCTGATCGGAGCTGTAGCGCTCCATGGGCGCAAAGTAGGCGAGCGTGTTGTAGCCCCAATAGTTGGTGAGACCCTGCTCGACGAGGTGCGCGTCGTTAATGAAGTGATGGACCGGGCAGCAGCTCGACGGCGGTGATGCCGAGCTTCTTCAGATAGGCGATGTTTTCCGGGTGAGCGAGACCGGCGTAGGTGCCGCGTAGTTCTTCCGGTATCGCCGGATTGTTGATGGAGAAGCCGCGCACATGGACTTCATAAATGATGGAGTCGGCGAGCGCGATGCGCAGCCGGCGATCGCCCGCCCAGTCGAATGAAGGATCGATGACGACGGATTTCGGCATGCCCGTCCCGCTGTCTTCGTCATTCTTGTTCAGGTCGGCGTCGGTTTCGCCAAAGGTGTAGGGAAAAATGGATTGGTCCCACTTTACGGTGCCAAGTATGGCCTGTGCGTAGGGATCGACGAGCAGCTTTTTCTCATTGAAGCGATGGCCCTTCGCGGGGTCCCATGGGCCAAGCACGCGGTAGCCGTAGCGCTGTCCCGGACGAAATGCCCGGCACAAATCCGTGCCACACAAAGGCGGTGCATTCTTCGAGACGCAACGAATCCGTCTGGTTGTTCTGATCATCAAAGAAGCAGACCTCGACCCCGGTCGCGTTCTCGGAGTAGACAGCGAAGTTTGTTCCTTTACCGTTCCATTTTGCGCCCAGCGGATAGGGTTTTCCGGGCAGTAGTGTGCGTGCCATTCGGTGCTCTTTCTAAATTGTGGATTCTGCTGAAGGGGTCTCTTCGACTCAGAAGCGCTGGAAGCGAGGCGTGTTGCTTGGCCGGCGCCGAATCAAGGCTCCGGGCTATCTTGAGTGGCTGGCATATTGGCTGGACTGCAAAGGGAGAAAGAGGCGGAACACTGTTCCGCCCGGCCCAGTCGGCCCCTGCCGCACCTGGCTGCGAATGCTTATGCGGCCGCCGTGTTTGTCAATGATGGTCTGACTCACCCATAGGCCAAGGCCGGTGCCCGTGGTGCCTTTGGTAGAAAAGAACGGCTCGTAGATACGGATGCGGGTGGCCGTGTCCATTCCGCAGCCTGTATCTGCTACGGTGACGTATACGCCTTCTGCGCCGGTGCGAGGATCGCGCCCGCTGGCGCTGCGAAGCACGAGCCGGCCACCGTCGCGGTGCATCGCATCGATGGCGTTGCCGATGAAGTTTGCCAGCACCTGACGGATTTCGCCTTCATAGGCGTGCAACGGGGCCACATCCCGGTAGCGTCGCTCGATGGTGACGGAGTATCCGCGCAGGCGCGGCTCGTAAAGTGCAATCACGCTATCCAGCAGCTCGTTCACATCGGATTCCACCGGCCGCGTGCTCTGGCGATAGAAGCGCAGTGTCTGCGTGGTGATATGGGTGACACGGTCGAGCTCCTGCTGCGCGATGCGGAGATATTCCCGGGAACGGGCATCGATCTGACCGGAGCCGATGAGGAAGAGGCAGTTGGTCACGGCTTCCAGCGGGTTGTTGATCTCGTGAGCGATGGAGGCGGCGAGCCGCCCCGTTGCCGCCAGCTTTTCGGTCCGGCGCATCACTTCTTCGGTGCGTTTCTGGTCGGTGAGATCAACGAAAAAAATGGCGATCTGCTCGGGTGCAGCGTCGGAGGCAATCTCCGCAGCAAGCGGCGCCAGCGCGATCAGCACGGGGATATAGCTGTTGTCCCGGGTGCGGCACAGGGCTTCGAAGGGCCGGCCCTCTGCCGTGACCACCCGCAGCCGCGAGAGTACAGCCGGACCCTCGGCGCCGAAGATGCTGCCCAGCGCTACTGCGCCCAGCGCAGCTCCTGCTCCCCATAGCCTAGTAGGCGCTCAATCGTTGTATTCGCATAACGCACGGTGCCGCCCGGTTCGGCGATGATGAGCCCGACCGGCATGGCCTGCACGAGACGCAGGAATCGTTCCTGGCTGGTGCGCAGCGCCTGCTCGGCATTGATCTTAAGGCGGCGCGCCTGTGCTTCGCGCATCTCGCGCTCGATGGCAGGCATCAGGCGGGTCAGGTTCTGCTTGGAGACATAATCGTGAGCGCCGGCGCGCATGGCGGCGACGGCAGTCTCTTCGCTGATCGCACCCGACATGATGATGAATGGAACATCGCGTCCCATTCGCTTTAACAGCTTTAGAGCGGCAGGACCGCTGAAGCTGGGAAGATTGAAGTCGGCCAGCACGACATCCCACTCAGCGCCGGTCTGGCTGAGGGCCCATTGCATCTCTTCCGCTGTTTCGACGCGCTGTACTGAGGCTCGGTATCCGGCGCGCTCGAAGATGCGATTCAGCAGCGAAGCATCGTCTTCGTTATCTTCTACCAGTAGAACGCGCAGCGGCGCTGCAGTTGCCGGCTGGCTGGCGATCTGGTCCGGACGATGATCTGGAGCGCGCATCGAGTGAGGAAACGGTAGACCTTACGGCGGTCTGCGACCGCCATCGAAAAAGTAATCAGCGAAGCGGCATGGGGGGTGCTTCGTTCAAAACCAGCCAATACATACCAAGCTGCCGGGTAGCCTCCGCGAAATCTGTGAAGTTGACCGGCTTACGGATGTAGCTGTTGACGCCAAGTTTGTAGCTGCGCATCAAGTCGCTCTCCTCGTCGGAGGAGGTAAGCACTACGACGGGAAGCATGCGATGCTGCTCCGATTCGCGGATACGGCGGAGGACTTCTAGGCCATCGATCTTCGGCAGCTTCAGGTCCAGCAGAACGACCTGCGGTACATAGGGAAGCGAGCCTTCGCCGCCGCCGAAGAGCATGTTAAGGGCCTCTTCACCATCGTGAGCGACACGAATATTGTTCGCGATATTCGCTTTCTTGAGGGCGCGAATCGTCAACGCCTCGTGATCGGGGTCGTCTTCCACCAGAAGAATCATGCGTTCATTCACCGTCATCAGCACGTATAGTACTCCATTCATTGACATAGACAATCGTCAGCCCCGCCCCCACGATAAGCGCCATGTGTCAGCCTTCCAGGCGGTACTTTGTTTCGGCCAAGCTGGAAGAGGGGCCGCCAGACCAGCCGGTTGATGGTGACCACCATGAGCGCCATGATGATGGTCGCCATCAGCAGCATGGCGAACTGGCCGTGGTCAGTGGCGCGGCTGATTTCGGCGCCCAGGCCAAGCGTGGAGAGCGTCTGCCCGTGAAGGTGGAAGTATTCGGCGATGATGCTGGCATTCCACGCGCCCCCAGAAGCCGTGACCAGGCCGGTAATGAGATAGGGAAAGATGCCAGGCAGGATAAGCGTGGTCCAGCGCTGGATGCTGGTGAAGTGAAATAGACCGGACACTTCTTTCAGGTCCGATGGAATCGCGATTGCGCCGGCGATCACGTTGAAGAGGATGTACCACTGGGTGCCCAGCAGCATGAGGGCGATGGAGCCGATGCCGAGTCCGCCGCCGGCACGGACCAGAGCGATGAGCAGGACCGGAAAAAGCGCCGTGGCGGGTACAGAAGCAGCGATCTGCGCCAGCGGCTGCGCGATGCGCGCCAGGCGTGGGTTGAAGCCGATGGCCACGCCGGCCGGAATGGTCCAGAGCGCGGCGATGAGCAGCGAGGCATTGACGCGCAGGAAGGTGGCACCGGCGCCCTTGAGCAGCTCAAGGATTTCTGCTCCATGCAGTTGCCGCAGCAGCAGAACAGCATGAAACGCGGCGAAGATGGCAGCGACTAGAAGCGCGAGGAAGATCGTGCTGTTGGTGATGAGCGAACGCTGCCGCGATGCTGCGCTGCGCTCGGGCCGCGCGAGTACGCGGAGACGGCGCGCGGCGAGGCCGTGATAGATGCGCTCACCCAGCGGGACGATCGTCCGATCATGCAGCCAGCCGATGGCGTTCGAATTGCGGAGCGCATACAGGATGGGTGAGGTGGGAGCGCTTCGTGCTTTCCACCTGCTCGAACTTGAACTTGTCGGCCCAGGCGATCACCGGACGCCAGATGAGCTGATCGGTGGCGACGATGATAGCGATCATCACGGCGAGGCCCCAGATCATCGCGCGCGTGTTGCCGTTGCCGGCCGCGGTCTGCAGGTAGGAGCCGAGGCCGGGCAGGCGGAAATCGCGATCGCCGAGCACGAACATCTCGCAGGCCATGAGAAAGAACCAGCCTCCGGCCACCGAGACCATGGAGTTCCAGACCAGCCCGATGGCGGAGAAGGGCAGCTCCAGTTGCCAGAAGCGCTGCCACGCGGTGAAGCCGTAGATCTGCGAGGCTTCGCGCAGCTCGCGCGGGATGCTGCGGATGGACGAGTAGAAGCTGAAGGCCATGTTCCAGACCTGGCCGGTAAAGATGAGCAGGATGGCGCCCATTTCCACGCCAAGCTGCCGCGTGGGCAGCAGCGAGACCATGACCAGCATGACGCCGGGCAGAAAGCTGAGCACCGGAATCGACTGCAGAATGTCGAGCACCGCGATCATGAAGGCTTCCACGCGCGGGTGATACGCGGCGTAGTAGCCGTAGCCGACGGCAAAGATCAGGCTGAGCAGATAGGCCACGCCAATGCGGACGACGGAGTAGAACGCATACAGCGGCAGTGCGCTGACGGACTGCGATATCTCCGCCGACGGGACTGGATGCGAGAACCAGTAGCGGCCAAGCAGGACCACGCAGTAGAACGCGGCAAGACAAAAGGCCGCCACCGCCATGTCCAGCACGATGGGCCACGAGCGTTCCAGCGCCCAGGTTCGCGAAAGAGTGGGGATGCGCGAGACCTTCAAGGTACAGTCTCCGTCGCGATGGATTTTTTAGTGACCAGTGTCACTCCACCGTCTCCTCGACGGGAGTTTCGGCTGTATCCTCAACCTCCGGCTTGATGAAGCGGCGGCGGCCTGCATCGAAGTCGAAAAGCTCTGCGTACCGGCCCCAGTTGATGGCCGTCTCGAGCTGGCGGAGCGTCTCTTCCTGAGAGAACTGCTCGTCGAGCATGTCGAGGAAGAACTCCTCAGGCACGGTATGGTCGCTCTTGGTATCGAGCGCGCGCGTGATCTGTCGCAGGAGCAGGACATGCTCGGTCGCGGCGTCGCGGAATAGCTCCTTTTGCTTAAGAATCTCCGAATCGGCAAAGTGGCGGCCGCTCTCGGTAATCGCGACGTCGCCCTCCTCCAGCTTGAGAAACCCGAGCAACTGCGCGGCCTCAACGATGGGGAAGAGATCGTCCAGCTCGAAGCTGAGTTCGTCGGCGAGCTTATAAACATCATCTTTCCCGCCGCGGTCGATGAGGATTTCAAGCAGGCCGGCGATGCCGCCAGGACGTGCGTGCGGCAACATCTGATAATGCATCTGGCGCTGGTCGCGGATGGCGACGCGCTCTGGCACGTTGCTGGGCTGCACGTCAGGCCGGGTCAGAACGGTATAGATGTAGTCGACGAGTTGCGTAAACAGCGAGGACTTGCGGTCGCGTGGCTGCGACAGGGTGACCCGGAAATCTACGCGGACGTGACCGGGATTGCGACCGAGCACGATGATGCGATCGGCCAGCAGGACCGCCTCTTCGATGTTGTGGGTGACGAGGAAGATGGCACGGGTCGGAATAGTCTTTTTCTGCCACAATTCCAGGAGTTCGCTGCGGAGGTTCTCCGCGGTGAGCACGTCAAGCGCCGAGAAAGGCTCATCCATGAAGAGGACTTCCGGCTCGACCACCAGGGCGCGCGCGAAACCCACGCGCTGCCGCATGCCGCCGGAGAGCTCCTTGGGGAAGGCAGCCTCGAAACCGTCGAGGCCGACGGTGTCAATGATGCGCAGGCTGCGCTCGCGGCGCTCCTGCGCCTCCATGCCGCGCGCCTTCAGCGGCGCTTCCACGTTTTCGAGAACCGTCAGCCAGGGGAAGAGCGCGAAGCTCTGGAAGACGATCGAGACGTTGGGATTGGCGCGCGAGATGGGCGTCTCGTGCCAGTAGACCTGCCCGGCGGATGGCTTAGTGAGCCCGGTGAGCATGCGCAGCAGGGTAGATTTGCCGGACCCGGATGGGCCGAGCAGCGCCACGATCTCTCCGGGGACGATCGACAGGTCGGTCGGTGCGATGACCTGGATACGGTTCTCGCTCGGCTGCGCGTAATACTTCTCGACCTTCTCAGCGCGAATGATTGTTTCCGTCATAAGGCATCTACACTGGTGCGCAAACGGCAGCTGGCGCGGAACCATGCCCGGGCCTCATGTCAGGGCTCACCCCGCCCGGGTCGGTCCGCTCAGCCGTCGTGCCTGACCATCCTGTCTAATGTATGCGTTGTCTGTTTGCGGGGTGATGAAGCATCTCCCCACGGGAAGCGTATCATCTAGAGATAGAGCATTTTTCCTGCAGGTGCAGCCGGGCGGTGACCGCTCCCATGCCCTTCCGACAGGAGAGGCAACGGAAAGTGTGTCGCTCGCGGGTTGTGGGGCAAGGAAATGCTTGAGCGAGTTTTTTGTGCTGGCGCCGTCCGGCAACGGCTATGCGGCCAGCGCCGTGAGCAAAAGGGAGCGAATGTCCGAATCACAGCAAAAGCCCAAAGTTCTGGTAGCCGATGACGAACGCGTGATCGCAGATACCTTGTCCATCATCCTCAACCAGGCTGGCTTTGAGGCGACAGCCGTCTACAGCGGCGAAAAGGCAGTGGAGACAGCGAAGACGCTCAAGCCGGACATGCTGATCTCCGATGTGATTATGACGGACATGAACGGGATCGACGCAGCCATCAAGATTCGCGGGATGCTGCCGAGCTGCAAGATTCTGTTGTTTTCCGGGCAGGCGGCCACGGCCGATCTGCTGGATCGTGCCCGGACACAGGGGCACGAGTTTGAGATTCTGGCGAAGCCGGTCCATCCGCAGGATTTGCTGGCGCGGCTGCGAAGTTAAAGTCTTACTTTAAGCAACAAGTTTGAGAGGAAAGCGCCGGCTGCGAAGCCGGCGTTTTATTTTGAACCTAAATCTCCCGTCGCCCTTCGAGCGCCCGCGTCATCGTGACCTCATCGGCGTACTCGATATCGCTGCCGGCTGGCACGCCGGTGGCGATCCGTGTAATCCGTATCGCATAGGGCTTCAATAGGTCGGCAAGCAGCGACGCTGTCGCTTCGCCTTCGAGCGTGGGGCTGGTAGCGAGGATGGCTTCATCGATCTCGCCGCGCTCGGCGCGTGCCGTGAGCGAGCCGGTGCGCAGATGCTCCGGACCGACGCCGTGCAGTGGTGAGAGCGTGCCGTGCAGCACGTGATAGACGCCGTTGTAGTGTGTGCGTTCGATCACGCTGATGCTGGTCGGCTCCTCGACCACGCAGACCTGGCGCTGGTTGCGCGTGGGGCTGGCGCAATAAACGCACGGGTCGACATCCGTGATGTTGTTGCAGACGGAGCAGAGGCGGAGCTTCGCCTTGAGCTCGCGGACGGCGTCAGAGAGCGCGTCTGCATCCGCCGTGCTGGAGCGCAGGATGTGGAAGGCGAGGCGTTGCGCGCTTTTTGCGCCGATGCCGGGGAGCTTGCGCAGCTCTTCGATGAGGCGAGCCATCGGCTCTGCAAAGCGGGACATGGATCGTTTAGAAGCCCGGCAGGTTCAGGCCGCCAAGCATTCCGGAGAGGCCGGACTGCAGGCTCTCGTCAGCGCGGCGGCCGGCTTCGTTGAGCGCGGCGACGATCAGGTCTTCGAGCATCTCGACATCCGCCGTATTCGCGCTGCCGATCAGGCCGGTAATCGCTGTGGGGTCGATCTTTAGCGAGAGCACCTGCTTCTTGCCGTTCATCTTCACGGTGACGGCGCCCCCGCCGGAGGTGGCTTCCACGACGGTGCTCGAGAGGCGCTGCTCCATCTGCTGCTGCATCTCCTGCGCCTGCCCCAGCATTTTCTGGATGTCCTGCGGGTTCAATCGATGTCCTTTCCCGGTATGGCTCTGAGATCGATATTACGTCTATGTCCGGCTACGGCTTGCGCCGCAGGTCGAGAACGTCGCGCACTTCTGCGCGGAAGAGCTCCTGGGCCTGCTTCACCAGTGGGTTTTCGAGCGCATGCGCCTGCAGGCTGCCCTTGGCGACGGGCGCGGCTGCCGGAATGGCCGAAGCGGCTCCATCTCCTGGCAACACCACGAGCTTCAAAGTGCTGCCCGCCTGTTGAATGGCGGTGCGTGCGATGCGCTCCGCCTCCGGGTTCATGGTGAGGGAGAGCATGGTTTTTCTTACCGCAACCTCCACCGTGATGCTGCTGTCTTTGAGCTGCCATTGCCCGCCACGGAGTAGAGTGCTGGCGGTCTCGTGTCCCTTGTCGTGCAGCGCCTGCGTGACCGCTTCGCGCAGCTTGTCGGTAAGGCTGACGAAGTCGCCGGCAGCCGGCGGCTCCGGCTGATCGTCCGAGGCGATCTCTTCTTCGAGATCGGCCGCAATGCGCTCCGCTTCCGCGGAGACATGGCCGCGAATCTGCGGATCGGGCGGCTCGTGCTGGGCGGTATGCGATTCCTCAGCAACGGATGGCGCTGGCGGCTCGTCCAGCGCGACCGCCAGACCGGTCTCCAGCGGGACAGCGGCAGCGGCGGGCTCATGCTGCACTGCCGAACCGGACGGTCCAGACTTGCGGCGGGTGTCCGACTCGAAGGGCGAGAAGGCGGGCTGTGCTGGTTGTGGCGGCGTGGATGACGCAACCGATCCGCCGCGTGCTGCTTCGCTGCTGGCGACGCTGCGCGGTGCTGCCGGCCGGGATGGCGCAGAGGCCGTGGGAGCAACGGCTGGAGAAGCAGCCCGCGAGGGCGGCGGGGAAGAACGCTGCGCAAGGGCTCCGCCGCCAGGAAGCTGGCTCATCAGTTGCTCCAGCGGGATCAGGCGCTGGGTGTGGACAAGCTTCAGCAGGCCAAGCTCCAAGTGGAAGCGCGGCTCCTGCCGGTAGTTCATTTCGTCGAAGCTGCGCAGCATGATGTGGAGGAAACGGGTCAGGTCCTCCTCGGCGAAGAGCAATGCGGTGCGGGCTACGCGAGCGCGCTCGTCCTCGGAGATCTGAAGCAGCTCGGTCGATTCGCCGCCGAGTTTCGCCATCAGCGCGTTGCGCAGATAGCGCACCATCTGGCGCGCGAGCTGCGACGGACTGTTGCCGGCGTTGAGCAGCGTGTCGATCTCGGTCATCACGGCGGCGCTGTTGTTTTCGCCCACCCATTCGAGTAGCCGCTCGAAGACCGTATTCGGGCACGGTGCCCATGAGCTCGCGAATCTGCCCGGCGTCCAGATGCGGACGGCCATCCGAGCCGATGGGTGCGCTGGCGATGGCCTGGTCCATGATGGAGAGCGCGTCGCGCATGGAGCCGTCGCCGGCCTCGGCCAGCAGGGCGAGTGCGGCCTCGTCGGCATCCAGCTTTTCGTGGGTCGCGATCGAGCGCAGTTGCCCGAGGATGTCGTCGAAGCGTACGGCGTGGAAGGCGTAATGCTGCGACCGCGAGCGGATGGTCTGCGGGATGTCCTCCGGCTGCGTGGTCGCCATCATGAAGACGACATGGTCAGGCGGCTCTTCGAGCGTCTTGAGCAGCGCGTTGAAGGCGGCGTCGGTGATCTGGTGCGCCTCGTCGAGGATGTAGATCTTGTAGCGGTCGCGCGCCGGGCGGTAGCGGGCGGCGTCGCGCAACTCGCGAATCTCGTCGATGCCACGATTGGTGGCGGCGTCGATCTCGATGACATCGACGGCAGAGCCGGAACGAATTTCGGTACAGGCATCGCAGACGCCGCAGGGCTCGGGCGTGGGGCGCTCGGGGGAGCCGATCGGGTGCTGACAGTTGAGCGCCATTGCCAGAATGCGGGCGATGGTGGTTTTGCCGATGCCGCGATGACCGCTGAAGATGTAGCCGTGGGCAATGCGGCCCTGGGCCAGCGCATTCAGCAGCGTGCGCGTGACGTGCTCCTGCCCGATGACATCGCGGAAGAATTGGGGACGGTATTTGCGGGCGAGAACCTGGTAGGCCATGCGGACTACTGCGATTGTAGTCCCGGCGCCTGTGGGAAGTGCATCGCGTCCGGCTCTCTACCGAAGGTCAATTTCAGTACGGAATTAGCTGAAATTTCCTTCGGCTTAGTGGAAGCCACGCCAGTGGATATCCATGCCCAAGCTGCCGAGAATCGTTGCAAAAATGAGATAGAACGTTAGCGCAACTGCCAGGAGTCCGGGGATGAGTCTCCATCTCATGTACACCATGCTCTCAAGGGGAGGTAAGCAAGAGCCAGCCGTCGGGCCGCCTCTCGGATTATCTATTCTTCTTGCCCCGCTTCGCAGCACGCTCGCGGCGAGCGATCTCCGCCGGGGAGTACATCGTCTTGCGGCAATGGGGAGCGCCGCAGTTACACGTTGCCTCTTCTTCGTCACCGTCATAGAGGCAGTAATCGTAGGTCAGCTCTTCGCCGGGAGCGATGTCCCGGATGGCGAGAATCCAGACCCTGCCATTCATCTCGTCGGTCTCGCAGTTGGGATCGCAGGAGTGGTTCAGGAACATGGCCGCGCCGTGACCGTCGATGACGGTCGACCGCTCGCCAATGCCGAACAGATAGGTGATCGGCGAATCCTCATAGATCCGGTCGGCCACGGCCTTGCGCAGACGTGGGCCGGTGTATTCGACCACGCGGGTGCCCTTGCGGATCGGGGTGGTGGTATAGCAGCCGGCAGCATGGATGGCGGAGGAGCGAATCATCAGGCCCATCGGGTCCCTCGAAAAGAGAACATTTGTCCGAGTATAAAAGCCCTGTCCGGAGGTCGCGCGTCTTATACCCTAGTGAAAGATGCAGGACGCTAGGACAGCCCGGAGCAAGTCAGTGGGCATACGCGTGGCTCGATGGGCGCGTCGCCCGGCGGCTACTGTTGCGCTGGGCGGATTGCTGGCGCTGACGGCAGTCGCGCAACAGTCCGGCACGCAGAACTCCTCATCCGCACAGAGCAACAACAAGCAAACCCAGCAGACTCCTCCTGCACATAAGAGCGCGGCACAGGAGAACCCATTTCCGGCGGACGCTTCCCAGCGCGCCGCGCAACCGCAGTCCCAGCCGGACAACGCCGCGCCCAGTGCGCCCGATGCCGCCCCGCAGCCGCAGTCTGGACAGAAGTCGGGCGATGCCGCCAAAGACAATCCGTTCCCCGAAGACGTCTCGAAGAGCGCGGCCGCGGCAGCAGCGAAAGAGAGCGGCGGCGGCAGTCCGAGCACCAGCGGTGCGTCGAGCAGCAGCTCCAATCCGGGTGGCGATGCCAATCCGGATGCCGATCTTCCGCCCGAAACGGGCCGGCGCAAGCTGAAAAAGCCAAGCGATAAGGATATCCAGAGCGGCTCGCTGGCAGGCGAGGGCAGGGCGCAGGAAGACGTGCGGATCGGGCGCTTCTATCTGAGCAGCGGCAATTACAAGGGAGCGTATGGCCGCTTCTCGGAGGCGGTGCGGATGGACCCGGTAAACGCGGATGCCATTTACGGTCTTGCGTCGGCTGCCGACGGCCTCCACAACAGGGATGAGGCGCTGACGAACTATAAGCTCTACCTGGAGATAGCGCCGGATGGGGACAAGGCCAAGTCTGCCCAGAAAGCGATTCGCGCCTTGGCGAAGTAGCACAAATGGGGCATTCGATCGCTCAACATTCTCCCACCTTTTCGTAGTTGTCCCGATTTGGCGGCGGGTCTATCGTGCCTGCAGTAACGGGTAATTTCGTTCAGGCATACAGATGCACCCAGTCTTCCAGTCCGCGTTTCGCCAGGTGACCGCCGAGCTCGAGCAGTTCGACTCGACGTCGGCAAGTGTGCATCCCTGGGGACGGCCGCATTGCTGGTCTGTGCACCAGATCGTGGAGCATCTGGTGCTCTCGATGGACCATACGCGGGAAGCTCTCGAAGAAAGGCTGGCTAAGGGCCGGCCGGGACGGAACCTGCAGCGCTCGCGTACGGAATGGGCTGTGCAATTGATGATTTTGAGCGCGGGTCACATGCCGAAGGGTGTAGGAGCGCCGCGCGAAATCACGCCAAAGGCCGACATGCCGCCGGCCGGGGTGAGGGAGCTGACGGAACGGCTGGAGAACGCAATCGAATCTTTCGACGCGACCCTTGACCAGTGCCGGCAACGTTTCGGCATGGAACGCGTTGGCCGACACTTTCTGCTGGGGCCACTGCGCGTGGACCAGTGGCGCAGATATCACGTTCTGCACCTGCGACACCACACGAAGCAGATGGCCGATGTGCGTGAGACCCTGTCGGTCGAAGTAGTCGGCAAGCCCGCGATGATAAGGATTTAAGCGCCTCAAACTGAGTCAGACTGAGCCCGGAGCGATGCTTCGGGCCTTTGTCCTTTTGTGTCTGCGGGTGCGCCGGGTTTCTCAACGGAAGAAGCCGAGATACCAGACCAGGGTGATGCTTCCCAGGAATGAGCAGTAGATGCCGGCCAGGGCAAGGAATGTGCCGAACGGAACAGCCAGCGGGCCTTCTGATCTGGACCTTTTTTGACCGCGAAGCGCGAAAACGGCGAGCGCCGTCAGCGCCCCGGTGACGACCGCGAGGAAGAAGACCACACACATCTGGCGTGCGCCCAGCCAGGCTGCGATTGCCGCGGCAAGCTTGACATCGCCCAGCCCAAGTCCCTGCCGCCCGCGCACCAGCGAGTAGATCCACCGCAGCAGCAACAAGGCCAGTGCGGTGGCTGTTGCGGAAATCGCGCCGCGCAGGCCAAGCATCCACGCCGAGTGCCAGGCAAACGCGATGCCTCGATGCA
Source organism: uncultured Acidobacteriaceae bacterium (assembly GCA_963758545.1). Classification (GTDB taxonomy): domain Bacteria; phylum Acidobacteriota; class Terriglobia; order Terriglobales; family Acidobacteriaceae; genus KBS-83. The sequence goes on from CAVWVY010000009.1 coordinate 369,170, forward strand.
TCTCGCCGAACAGGCCGTCGCCTGCCCGGTAGAGAATGCCAAGGCCGAGCAGGGGAAGCGTAAGCGCATCCGGCAACTGCATTGTTTCCGCATCGCAGACCGCCAGGGCCAGCAAAAGCGCGCAGAAAATTGTGAAAGCTACAGTGTCAAAGCTGAGGCCGCTGTAGAGCAGGTTGCCGACCGCGAGTGCCGCAGTCGCCGCCTCCACAAACGGATAACGCCACGCAATCCGTTTCTGGCAATTGCGGCAGCGGCCTCGCAGAAGGAAATAGCTGACCAGCGGGATGTTGTCGCGAACAGCAATCGGCGCCTTGCAGCGCGGACAGTGAGAAGGCGGCTGAACAACCGAACCGTGGCGCGGCAGGCGGCTGATGCAGACATTCAGAAAGCTGCCGAACGCCAGCCCGATGAGCACTGCAAAGATAATCTCGATGATCAGCATTTGCAGCAACACTCCTCATTCAGAACGACGGTCGGTCGGGAAAAGTACTCGCTGCGCAGTATAGCGACGCCGGATGCACCGCGACGAGGGCAGACGAGAGCAGACGAAAGCTTGAGGAACCCTCCGGAATGGTTGCCGGGTTAAAGTGGAGGCATGAGCCAGCAGAACGGCAGCCAACCGCAGGACGCCGGCGCACTGTTTCAGGAGAGCGTGGCCATCATGGCGAGGCTGCGCGGACGCGGTGGTTGTCCATGGGATCGCGAGCAGAGCTTTGCCACCATCCGCAAATACACACTGGAAGAGACCTACGAGGTACTTGACGCGATTGAGCGGGAGCATTGGTCAGATCTAGCCGAGGAGCTGGGCGATCTGTTACTGCAGGTGCTCTTCTACGCGCAGATGGGCGACGAGGCCGGCTACTTCTCGATTGTCGATGTGCTGGAGCATCTGAACCGGAAGCTGATCCGGCGGCATCCGCATGTCTTTGGTGACGAGGCGAGCGCTGCGGCAGGGAATCGCGCGCAGGTGGACGGGGCATCCGCGACCGAAGCGGCCAGTGTGCTGGCGAACTGGGAGGCTATCAAGACGGCCGAAAAGGAACAGGCCGAAACGGTGAAGGACGGTTCTTCCAGGTCGCTGCTGGACGAGGTGCCGCGGAACTTTCCGGCGCTGCTGGAGGCGGGGAAGCTGGGCAGCAAAGCGGCGAAGGTAGGCTTTGACTGGCCGGATCGTGCCGGGCTGCTCAAGAAGGTCGAAGAGGAATGTCGCGAGATCGAAGCCGAGGCCGCTGCCGCCGCGGCAACCGAGATCATAGAGGGAGAACTGGGGGATCTGCTGTTTACTGCAGTGAACCTCGCGCGCCACTTGAAGGTCGATCCGGAGCTTGCGCTGCGGCGAACGAACGCAAAATTTCGCCGGCGCTTTGCTGACATGGAACGGGAGAGCGGCCGTCCACTCAGCGAGCGGAGCGCCTCTGAACTTGAGGCGTTGTGGGAGCAGGCCAAGCAGCGGGAGGCGGTTGCGGCTGAATGATTACTGAAGACGCGAAGCATCTGGAAACGCAGCTCCAAGTGCGCTCCTGTGAGGGTTTCGAAGAGCTGGAAGCGTGCGTGGCGCTGCAGATCGCGACCTGGGGCTACGACGAGATGGATGTGATCCCGCGGCGCATGTTTACCGTGGCTCAACGCATTGGGGGCCAGGTGATGGGCGCCTTCGCTCCAGAGGGTCTGCTGGCTGGCTTTGCGATGGCGATTCCCGGCATTCGCAACGGCGCGCCGTACCTGCACTCACACATGTTGGCGGTGAATGCGAAGTTCCGGAATGCCGGCGTGGGCCGGCGTCTGAAGCTGGCGCAGCGAGAGGACGCGCTCAAGCGCGGCATCCGCTTGATGGAGTGGACCTTCGACCCGCTCGAAATCAAGAACTCGTTTTTCAATATTGAGAAGCTGGGCGCGATTACGCGGAGCTACACGCCCAATTTCTATGGGTTCACGTCAGCGCGGATTCAAGGCGGCCGTCCCACGGACCGGCTGCACGCCGAATGGTGGCTGGACAGCGAGCGCGTGAAGGAGGCGGTTGCCGGGCGTCGCGCGCCGCGCGATCCCGTAGAGATGCGCATAGAACTGCCACACCAGGTGATGCAGTGGAAGGAATCGGCCCAGGGCGCGGCCCAGGCAATGGCGCTGCAGAAGGCAAACCAGGCGCTCTTTGCCGAGGCGTTTGCGCGAGGTCTAGCCGTGACAGGCTTTTCCCGCGACGAAGAGGGCAATGGCTGGTTCGAACTGAGCCGCTGGCCGGGCGTAAAGGCCGACGCGGCGGTATCCTAGCCAGACGCATGGCCAAACACTGGGAACGAACGACGGAACAGGAAAGAGCCTATGAGAATTGACGCGATCGTGCTGCGCGAGATCCGGATGCCGCTGGTGGAACCGTTCGTGACCAGCTTCGGCAAAACTACCGACCGCCGCGTGCTGCTGGCTGAGATACGAGCAGATGGGCTCGTGGGCTGGGGCGAGTGTGTGGCGGGGGAACATCCGTACTTCTCGCCGGAATCGATCGACACGGCGTGGGTGGTTCTGTTGCAGGAGCTGGGGCCGATGCTTGCCTCCAGTCCAGTAGAGCACGGCGGCGATTGTCCGAGGATTTTCAAAAAAGTTCGCGGCAACCCGATGGCAAAGGCTGCTCTGGAAAATGCCATCTGGGATTTGGAAGCCCAGATGGAGGATGCGCCGCTATACGAACTGCTGGGCGGCACGCAGAAGCGCATTGCATGCGGTGTCTCGATCGGCATCCAGCCCACGATGGAGCAGCAGTTGCAGAGGGTAGAGCGCGAAGTCAATGCCGGCTACCGTCGCATCAAGCTGAAGTGCCAGCCGGACTGGGACATCGAAATGCTGGAGGCGGTGCGCAAGCGCTGGCCGAAAATCCTGTTGAGCGTCGATGCAAACTCCGCCTATCGCATGCGCGACTTCGATCATCTGGTGGACTTTGACCGCTTCGACCTGCTGATGATCGAGCAGCCGCTGTGGGCCGACGATTTCTATTACCACTCCATGCTGCAGAAGCGGCTGGAGACGGCGATCTGCCTGGACGAATCGATCCGCAACCGCCGCGATGCGCTGGCGGCGATTGATATGGAATCCTGCCGCATCATCAACATCAAGAATGGCCGCGTAGGCGGGTTCTCCGAAGCGATCGCGGTGCACAATGCGGCGATGGAGCGCGGGGTTCCGGTGTGGTGCGGCGGCATGCTCGAGACCGGCATTGGACGCGCGCACAACATCGCGCTGTCCACGCTGCCGGGCTTTACGCTGCCGGGCGATGTCTCGGCCTCGAAGCGCTACTGGGCCGAAGACATCATCGAGCCGGAAGTCGAAGTTTCGAGCAAGGGCGAGATCACGGTACCGACTACGGCGGGGCGTGGCTTTGAGGTGAAGACCGGACTGGTGGAGAAGCTTACGGTGCGCAAGGAAGAAGTGCGCGCGCTGCAGCCGGCTTAGCTTCGCATCGGAACTTCGCTTACGGCAGTTGCGTTCTCACATCTAAGAGGTAAGGCTGCGACTACGCCGCCCGAAGTAAGCCGGTCCTGATGGCCGGAGATGGAGAGACGATGACCCCGCAGGAACAGAAGATGCTCGACGACCTGATTGCGCGTGTCGATGGCACGCGGCTCGACGAGAAGGATCCGGACGCCGCGCAACGGATTGAAGAATGGTCAAGACGCAACTCGGATGCAGCCTACATCCTGGCGCAGACGGTGCTGGTGCAGAACTATGCGCTGGAGCAGGCGAAGATGCAGATGCAGCATTTGCAAGAGCAGGTGGCGCAGCATCCTGCGCTGGCGCAGCAATCGAAATCCACAAGTTTTCTCGGCGGACTCTTCGGCCATAAGGAGGAACCGCAGCCGCAATCCGGGTCGGCGTACGTCGCGCCGCAACCACAGCCCGGCTACGCGCCGGTTCCACAATATGCGGCCCCGCAACAGTACGGACAGCCTGCCGGCTATCCGCCGCCCGGCTATGGCGCACCCCAGGCGTATCCACCCAGCGGCGGCGGGTCCAGCTTTCTTCGCTCCGCGGCAACGACCGCAGCAGGAGTTGCTGCGGGGGCGCTTGCGTTTCAGGGCGTTGAGTCGCTGATGCACGGCTTCGGACACGCGGCAGGATTCGGCGGCTATGGCGGATCGGGCTTCGGGGATTTCGGGGGCAGGCCGGAAGAGACCGTCATCAACAACTACTACGACTCACCCGCGCCCGGCCGGGACGGTAGCAATGCCGAGATTCAGCAGTTCGCGCATGAAGGCGACAGCAGCCTCAACACCCAACAGGATCTGGCCGACGACGTGAACGTGGACAACGACGATCCGCAGCTACAGGCCGACACTGCCGATCTGCCCGACATCGATGACGGCGGCACGTTTGACGACGCTTCGATGGATGATGGCGGCTCGTTCGACGACAGCTCCGACAATTCCTGATATGCAACTTTTATTGTGACCTGAAAGGCGCTCCGTTATGAGCGCCTTCTCGTTCCACGCTCTGCTAGACTGAGGCGCCGCGTTTTTCTGAAGGAGCGCATCACGGATGCCGGTGGTCGATCTCGATCGGGTCTCGAAGTCTTACAGCAGCAAGGCAGCCGTGCGGGAGCTTAACCTCCGGATAGAGCCGGGCAGCATGTTCGGGCTGCTGGGGCCGAATGGCGCGGGCAAGACCTCGACCATCCGCATGATTGTCGGCATGACGCTGCCCGACTCCGGCGCGGTGCAACTCTTCAATGAGCCATTCCGTCGGGAGCACCTGCGACGAGTCGGTTATCTGCCAGAGGAGCGCGGGCTCTACAAGCGGATGAAAGTGCTTGACCAGCTTGTCTTCATGGGCGAATTGCACGGGCTCAAAGCCACAGCCGCGTCTGAGCGCGCACGCCACTGGTGCGAGCGCATGGACATCGCCGAATCGATGGAGAAGAAGACGCAGGAGCTGTCTAAGGGTATGCAGCAGAAGATTCAGTTCATCGCGACACTGCTGCACGATCCGGAACTGATCATCATGGACGAGCCATCCTCGGGACTCGACCCGGTAAATGTATCGCTGCTCGAGCAGATCCTGCTGGAGTTGAAGAGCAAGGGGCGGACGATCCTATTCTCGACCCATCGCATGGACCAGGTGGAGAAACTGTGCGATGCAATCTGCCTGATCGATCATGGCAAGGCCGTGCTGGAAGGCACGATGCGCGAGGTCAAATCGCGCTACGCTCGCAACCGCGTCATCATCGAATACGCGGGGGACGCGTCCTTTCTCACCGATCCTTCGATCACCGAATTGCGCGAGTATCCCGGCCGCGCAGAGTTCAAGCTGCGCGACGGTGCGGACGGCCAGGCGGTGCTGCATGCGGCCGCGCGGCACGCGCAGATTTTACACTTCGAGCTGGTCGAGCCCTCGCTCGAAGAGATTTTCATCCGCACGGTAGGGGGCAAAGTCGATGCATGAAGTGTTGCTGATTGCCCGGCGCGAGTATCTGGAACGGGTGCGCAGCCGCGCCTTCCTGATGATGACGATTCTGTTTCCGGTGTTCATCGGGTTGATGATTGGCGGAAGCATTTTTGCCGGCAAGCTCAGCTCTGGGGTGAAGGAGATTGCGATTGCATCGAACGACGCTGTGCTGGCGCGCGAGGTCGCGGCCGAGATGCGGTTGGATTCTCGCGGAGGCAAGCCGCCGGAAGTGGTAACACCCGCTTCGGAGGCGCAGCGCGCAGATTTGAACCAGCGCGTGGAGAACAAAACGCTCGACGGCTATCTATGGCTGGAACAGGCGGCGGGCGTCGCGACTCCGCAGGTGAGCTTCATCTCGCGTTCAGCAGGGAACCTGTTTTCACTGCGCGGAGTAGAGAGCGCCATAGACCGTGGGATTGAACGCGCAGAACTCATCCGGCACGGAGCGACGAGCGCGGAAGTTGCAGCTACTTCGCATCATCCAGACATAGAGACGATGCAGATTCGCAATGGGCAATTGATCCCGTCGAACTCGCTGAAGAGCTTCTTCGGCGCGTACGCAATGATGTTTCTAATCTATTTCACGGTCGTGTTCTACGGTATGAACGTGGCGCGATCGGTGGTGGAGGAGAAAACGTCGCGCATCTTCGAGGTGCTGCTGTCGACCGTGCGGCCGCAATCGCTGATGGCTGGAAAGCTGCTTGGTGTGGGCGCGGCGGGACTGACGCAGATGGGCATCTGGTTCCTGCTGATAACGGGCATTGTGGGCACGTCGGCGAGCGCGGCCGTTGCGCAAGGCGGCCTCGGAGCCTACGGCGTCCATCCGCAACAGATCTTCTTTCTGCTCGCCTATTTTCTTCTGGGATTTTTCTTTTATAGCGCAATTGCCGCCGCGGTCGGCGCAAGCGTCAGCAGCGAGCAGGAGATCCAGCAGTTCAGCATGGTGATTGTGGGGCCCCTGACCGTCGGCATGGTGCTGATCAGCTATATCGTTAGTAATCCGACAGCATGGCCGGTAGTGCTGCTGTCGCTCTTTCCGCCTTGCGCGCCAATAGTGATGTTTCTGCGTATGTCGTCGCAGATGCCTCCGGCCTGGCAGATCGCGCTCTCCATGCTGCTGATGGTCGTCTTCATCTGGGCGGCGATCTGGTTTGCGTCGCGCATCTACCGCGTGGGTATTCTGATGTACGGCAAACGCGCCACGCTGCCGGAGATCCTCCGCTGGATGCGGTATAGCTGACGGAGGCCCTATTCGGCCTTTGAGTTCAATCGCACCCCCTTCAATTCGTGAATCTCAGTGATTGCAATTGCACGCGTGCCGTTACGCTCAAAGACCTGGCCTGAAGCGCGCACGTATTTGCCGACAAAGGGCATCAGCTTTTGTCGCTGGCTGGCGTCGGGCATCTTGTCAGTGATAGGGAAGTAGATGTCACCAGCTTTGGTCAGGATGATAAGCGGTGAGCCGCTCTTGGCGCATGCCAGTGCGCATTGCAGGTCGAAGTTGGTGGCCGTTGAGTCATGATTCTGAATCGGGCACGCGACATCTCGGACCAATCCCTCGACTGCCGTCGTATGAGGCGCAGATGCGTCTGCCGCGTATACGAAGGGGATGCAGGCGCACAGGCAGGGTGCTAATACCGCTACGATTCTCGTCAAATGATTCACAGTCGAACTCCCGTTGAAGAGGCGTCCAATTCTCATCGGGGACGATAACAGTTCCCGTGCACGCATAGTTCATCCAGTATCGAAGTGTGGATGAGACGACAAATCTCGGCTATGAAATAGCTAGAAGACGGCGACGTGTTCTCGAAAGATCTGCGATAGTCGATTGCATTTTCCTGCGGACGGACTCGCAGCCGCCGGTTACACTCGCGTGCATGAAACGCTTCGTTTTTCTCCTGGGTATGTGTGCCGCCGCCGTCTGGGCTTCTGCTGCGCAATCTGCCGCAGGTCATGCTCTGCTCCTCGAACCTGCGCAGGTGTGGACCGCGGGCGAACCCGTCCACAGTGGCTGGGTGGTGTTGATCGAAGGCAATCAGATCAAGGCGGTGGGGCCGACATCGAGCGTCACAGCGCCGCCGGATGCCGAGCGCATCGCGCTGTCCGGCATGACCGTGCTACCGGGCTTGATGGACCTGCATTCGCACATCTTCCTGCACCCATACAACGAGAAGCTGTGGGACCTGCAGGTGCTGACGGAGCCGCCGATGTATCGCGCTGTGCTGGCGACAAAGCACGCCGACGACACGCTGATGGCAGGCTTTACAACGCTGCGCGATCTGGGCACGGAGGGAGCGGGTTTTGGCGATGTCGCAATCAAACGCGCCATCAAGGAGGGTGTGATCCCGGGCCCGCGCCTCTGGGTGGCAACGCGCGCTATCGTCGCGACGGGTGATTATGGTCCTGCGGTGCGCAACTACCGACCGGATATCGCACTCCCGCAGGGTGCACAGGAGTGCACCGGAGTGGCCGAATGCGTGGCTGCGGTACGTGAGCAGGCAGCGCGCGGCGCAGACTGGATCAAGATTTATGGCGACTACCGCACCGGTCCGCACGGTGAGACGCGGCCAACGTTCTCGCAGGAAGAGATGAACGCGATGGTGGCGGCGGCACATGACAGCGGACGGCCAGTGGCCGTCCACGCGCAGTCGGATGAAGGGATGCGGCGCGCAGCACTGGCCGGGGTTGACACTATCGAGCACGGCTTCAACGGCACGGAAGCCACCTTCCGTCTGATGGCAGAAAAGCACATCGCCTTTATGCCGACCTTGACGGCAAGCGAAGCCTACGGAATTTACTTCGAACACTATGTGCCGGGAACGAGCGCGCCAACCGAAGAGATGCAGCAGGCGGCGCATGCGTTTGAGCTGGCGCGCAAGGCTGGGGTGACGATCGGCTGCGGCAGTGATGTGGGCGTCTTTAAACACGGCGAGAACTGGCGCGAGGTGGCATGGATGGTGCGCGACGGCATGACGCCCGTGGAGGCGCTGACCGCCGCGACGCAAACCGACGCAGGCGTGATCGGAATGGGCAAGCAGCTTGGTGGCCTGCGTCCGGGGATGCTGGCGGATGTGATCGCGGTGGCCGGCGATCCAACGCAGAACATTGAGGCGGTGAAAGATGTACGGCTGGTGATCAAGGATGGCGTGGTGTACCGCCATCCTTGAGAGCTGGCCGCGCGGGTGGAAGCGTCTGCGACGCGAATTGTCATGTTCGCTTGAGTTAGGGCTCGTCGTTGTAGATTGCGATCTCCGGTTGGCCGCCCTGGCTCATGCGCGCGCGGTACATGCCCGGTGTATTGAAGCTCCAGGCCATCTCGCCATCGGGTGCAATGGCGATCACGCCGCCATCGCCGTGCAGGTCCTGAAGCTGCTTGTGAATGACCTCGTCGGCCGCTGCCTGCAGCTTCATATGCTTGTCTTCTACCAGCGCGCAGACCTCGCGTGCGATGGTGAGGCGAATGAAATATTCGCCGGTGCCGGTGCCGGAGACGGCGCAGGAGTGGTTCGATGCGTATGTGCCCGCGCCGATGATGGGCGAGTCGCCGATGCGCCCCGGCAGCTTGGCCTGCAGACCGCCGGTCGATGTGCCGGCGGCAATGTTGCCTGCTTGATCGAGCGCGACCACGCCGACCGTGCCCCACTTGTGCGCGTCCGGTGGTTCAAGCATCGCAAGCGGCTTTGCCGGAGCGGGCGGAGCGCCTTCGGGCCTCGGCGGGATGGGCTTACCTTCCTTCTTCAACTGGCGGATGAGTCCTTCCCACCGCCGCTCGGTAAAGAAGTAGCTGTTGGGCACCTGCTCCAGACCCTTGCTTGCGGCGAATTTGTCGGCATCTGGTCCGGCCAGCATGACGGCGGGTGATTGCTCCATCACCATCCGTGCCGCGGCGATGGGATGGCGCGTGCGTGTGATCTGCGCTACAGCACCAGCCTTCAGCGTCGCGCCGTCCATAATGGCGGAATCGAGCTCGTTGCGGCCGTCCGCAGTAAAGACCGCGCCCTTGCCGGCGTTGAAGAGCGGATTGTCTTCGAGGTACTGGATGGTCGCCTGCACTGCGTCGAGCGACGTGCCGCCCTTCTCAAGCACCGCAGCTCCGGTCTCGATCGCGGTTTTCATTGCAGCGCGGTATGCGGCCTCCGTCGTCGTCGGCATCGACTTGCGCTCGATAACGCCGGCGCCTCCGTGCACGACAATCGACCATTTGTGAGATGTCGCCTGGGGAGCAGTCTGGGCCATGGTGGAGAGCGTGACGGCAAACAGCGCAGCGGGAACTAGCAGGGCGCGTAGCTTCATGCCCGGAATACTAAATTACTCCGCGCAGAGGCGGCAGACATCGGCGCCGAAGCGCTCCAGCTTGGCCGCGCCCACGCCGTGAATCGCCGCCAGTGCGGTGAGATTCGTAGGCCGGGCATGCGCGATCGATCGCAGCACGCTGTCGCCGAAAATAAAAAAGGCGGGCTTGCCTTCCTTCTTTGCGATGGCCAGCCGCCACTCCCGGAGACGCTGTTCGAGTGCGGCGCCCTCGGACGAAAGGTCTGCAGCCGCCGTCTCCGGATTCTTCGCCGTCGCCTTGTCAGGCCGGCGTTTCTTTGGCGTGCTGCGCGCGTGTCGTTCGCGCAACGATAGATCGAGCGGCGCGCCTTCGACGAACTCCTCGCCTTCGCGGGTTAGCGACGGCTCTGCGGTAGTTAACCGGCTTGCCGTCTTTCTCAAAGCTGGCTTCGTCGATTCGAACGAGTCCCGCGGCGGCAAGGCCGCCCAGCACGGCGTCGAAGTCGTTGCGCGTGAGATCTTCACGCGGGTAGAGCTCTTTGTATAGGCGCCCGGTAGACGGTGATGGGCCGCTGCGCAGCGACTTCAAAATGCCGCGTGCGGCCTGCTCCTCCTGTGCGGACAGCCCACGGAAACTCTGCGCGATGGAGCGTTCGGGCGAGCAGAAGTCGCACTGGCCGCAGAGGCGCCGGCTGTCCGCGGTGTCGCCGAAGTGGGCCACCAGCGATGCCATGCGGCACGCGTGGCCCTCCGCATATCGCGTCACGAGATCGATCTGCCGGCGGCGATGGTCCGCCTGCGAGCGATACGTCTTGCGCCAGGCAGACGCATCCGGCCCCAGGCTCACCATATCGTCATACGTAACATTCACTGCGCCATGAATGTAGAGCTTCTCCAGCGCCTTCTCGAAGATCTCCGCATCCATGCGCAGTGCCCCCTGCAACTGCTGGCGGGGCAGCGGCTCCGGGCTGAGGCGGCGATGAATGCGTTCCAGCTCGTCGAGTGCCGGATAATCCCGCTCCAGGAAGAACTCGTGCGTGCGCCGGTCGGCATAGGAGTGCATCAGGATGGTGCGGCTGGTAGCGCCGTCACGTCCAGCGCGGCCGATCTCCTGATAGTAGGCTTCGAGACTTGCGGGCAGGGCGGTGTGGATCACGGTGCGGACGTCAGCCTTGTCGATACCCATGCCAAACGCAATCGTGGCAACAACGACTTCGAGCGCGCCATCCAGAAACGCGCGCTGCACGCGCTCGCGCACCTCCGCCTCCTGCCCGGCATGATACGCGGCAGCAGGGAAGTGCCGGCCGAGCGTGGCCGCTGTTTCCTCGGCATCCTTGCGGGTCGGCGCGTAGACGATCGCCGGTCGACGGCCGGCATCGCGCAGAAGATCGAGCGTGCGCTCGGTCCGCATCGGCTTCGGCACTTCAACCACTTCGATGGCGAGATTGTCGCGGCGAAATCCGTGGATGAAGCGAGCCGCATCTTCCAGAGCAAGCTGCGCCAGGATGTCATTCTGCACCACCGGCGTCGCGGTCGCGGTCAGGGCCAGGACGGGTGCGGGGCGCAGCAGGTGCAGGTGCTGGCCGAGCATGCGGTAGTCGGGGCGAAAGTCGTGTCCCCATTGCGAGATGCAGTGGGCCTCGTCGATGGCGATGAGCGAAGGCTTGCGCTTGCCCAGCATCTGGGCGAAGCCGGGGACGCGCAGCCGCTCCGGGGCGATAAAGAGGAACTGCAGATTGCCATTCAGATAGTCGACGCAGGCCTGGCGCGAGCTCTGGCGGTCCCGGCCGGAATGAATGCGCGCGACCGCAAGACCGCGTGCCGCGAGCTTGGCTGCCTGGTCTTCCATCAGCGCAATCAACGGGCTGATGACCAGCGCCGTGCCGCCGCGCGCCACGGCAGGCAACTGGTAGCAGAGCGATTTACCCGCGCCGGTGGGCATGACCAGCAGAACGTCGCGTCCGGCGATCGCCGCCTGGCAGACTTCTTCCTGGTTGGCGCGGAAGGCTGGGAAACCGAAGGTTTGGGCGAGCAGGCCGGTGAGGGAGTTCGGGGACATGAAGCTCTCTCATCGTCGCATACCGCCCGGTGGAGAAGCAGAACGGCAGCTCTGAAGCTATGCCGAGTGGATAGGCGCTGCGCCTCGTGTCTGTGAGGTACGCGCCGTTTGCATCTTTCCGGATTTCTCCGCCGCCGCCGATAGGCGCCGGACACGTAGCCAGGGATCCAGTAATGCGCGCAAGACAAGAAGACACACGACCAATGTGAAGGCGAGCCCGATCGCGGTGGCGAGGAAGCTAGCCATGGGCTCCCTCCAAGGAACCAAACGTTTTATCCGCAGTGGACGATGAATCGCTCAAAGCACACCAATCCCGGGATTCCGACCCTGTTTTCTTAGCGAATACGGCGGCGCTCTCCCAACGGAGTTGCTGCCGCGATCTCTGCGTAATCGCTAACTCGGCAACAGGCTACTGTGGAAATCAGGTCAGGGTCGATACAGCGAAAGGTTCAGCAACTCCCACGGAAGGAACGTGACGATGGTAAGGCTGCTCGAATCAGCGCTTAAAGAGCCGGCCGAAGAAGCTGGACCGGTTGTCAGCTCGGCGTCGCGGCTCAACGGAGTGAGGCGGCGCGGGCTCTGGCTGCACCTCCAGCGCCTCGCCGTAAAACGCCGCGCGGGGATTCGCAATGCAGAGCCGCTCGGCTGTCGCGGCATCGTAGCGCTCGGCTACCCACTGATAGGCGTCACGCAACAGGGGCGGCCGCGATTGCGTATTGTGGGCGTCCGTCGCCAGGAAGTGGACCCACTGATGGTCCAGCAGCCAGATAGCTGCCTGCTCTGCCCCCTGTCCAAAGCGGCCGGTTAACGAGCTGGCCGTGATCTGAATGAGCGCTCCGGCCTTCAGCCAGTCCAGCATGCGCTCCGGCTGACGAGCGAGAATGGGATTGCGCTCCGGGTGGGTGATGATCGGTGTCATGCCGGAAAGCGAGAGCTGATAGAAGGTCTGCGCCGTATTGGGCGAGATCGCGCTATCCGGAAACTCCACCAGCAGATAGTTATGGCCATTGATGGTGTATCGCGTCGGGTGGCGCTGCGCGTCCTCGATGTTGTCGAACATCAGGTGGAAGTCGCAGCCCAGACCAAGCGTGATCAGCTCGCCAAATCGTTTCGTAATCGCGTCCTGCAATTCAGCAAAGAGCGCGGCATTGTGCTCCGGGTCGAAGAAATAGCGATGGTTCGCATGCGGAGTGCAGACGATATGCGTGATGCCATCGGCAATTGCCATCTCCACCATCGCCAGCGACGTATCCAGGTCGCGAGCGCCATCGTCCAGTCCGGGGAGCAGGTGATGGTGGATGTCGATCATGCTATTTGGCGATACCGGCGGCGATGCCGCTCAATATTGCAGCCCCGGACGGCGTAACTCCGCTGAGCGCCTGAATCATGGATTGGAAGATGGGGAAGCCGTCCGCCGATCCCAGCAGTGCTTCGCTGGAGCGGTCGGGGTGTGGCATCATGCCGAGCACGTTGCGGCCCTCGTTGAGGATACCGGCGATGTTTTCAAGCGAGCCGTTCGGATTGGCCTCGCGGGTGATCTCGCCGCCTGGGCGTTGCATAGCGGAAGGCGATGCGGTCTTCGCGCTTCAGCGCGGCAAGGGTGGATTCGTCACAGAAGTAGTTGCCTTCCATGTGGCCGATGGGGATCTGCAGCACCTGCCCCTTTTTGAGCACGTTCGTAAAAGGCGAATCGGTCGTTTCGGTCCGCAGGTGCACCTGCTTGCAGATGTACTTGAGGCCTGCGTTGCGCATCAGAGCCCCGGGCAGCAGGCCAGACTCGCAGAGGATCTGAAAGCCATTGCAGATGCCCAGCACCAGCCCTCCCGATGCGGCGAAGCGCTTCACCGACTGCATAACGGGCGCAAAGTGCGCGATCGCGCCGGTGCGCAGGTAGTCTCCATAGGCAAAGCCGCCGGGGACGAGGATGGCATCGCAACCCTCCAGGTCTTCCGACTCATGCCACAGCATGGTGACCGGCTGCTGCGCAATCTGCTCGATGACGTTATAGGTGTCGTGGTCGCAGTTGGAGCCCGGGAAGACGAGGACGCCGAATTTCATACTTCTAGGTTAGCAAAGCGGGCCACGGTGACGTTCAGGAGGCAATCCGCAGCATTGCCGCTTTCGAGTCCGTGGCGAAGCGCCGTTGCGCCGCCCTGGAAAGTGGATACGCAATCCGCGCTAGCGGGTGCTGCGGCCGCGAGAAGGCAAGAATGTCGTACCAGACCGAACTGTCCCGGCGATGGTATTCAACAGTAAACCGCTCTTCTCCGCGTTCCACATGGTCCTGCAGGGTGCCGTAGCAGAATCCCCACTGCTGCGTCTCGCCGTCATCGCTGTCGATCATCGCCAGTACCCGGCTGGCGCTCAGCGAGTAGAGATTCCATGTGTGCGCGAGGATAAGCACAGTCTGGCCGGGTGCAACGGGAGAGGCCGGATGCATGAGTTCTACCCATCCCAGATCGAACATCTTCCACTCCATAAGCGCTCTTCGAGCGCGTTCGAAGATGACATCCCCGTGGCCCAGGCAGACGCGGGTGTGGTCGACCGCATAGCCGACCGGGAGAGGGCCATCGAGAGTGGCGCGGAGTTCTTTATACGAAAAGGAATCTTGTTCTGCGAACTGTAGGAATCGTTCGAGGCATTGCGCTGCGAGGGCGCCGGATGAAAAACATGCGGGCTGGGCTAAGGCTCCTCGTGCGATCCCCGCTCCGTGTCCACTTCGTCTCGATGCCAAGTATCCGTGCGCCGCGCAATGACGAAAAAGCCGATAAAGAGCCCAATTGCCGGTATGGCGAGCACCGGGATCGCCTTGCGCAGGCCGGCACGTATCTCGGGTGCGGAGCCGGCGGTGGTATCGCGGCACATGCTGCAGCCTTGCGCCTGCGCGGCAAACGGAAGCAGGAACAGAAGAAGCGCGGTCAGGCAGATGCCGAGCCAATGAATCTTCAGGAGGCGAGGCATCGTCACGTTACTGGAAGAACACGAGCAGGGTGAAGAGGAAGATCCAGAAGACGCCCATCGAGTGCCAGTACCAGGCGGTGCAGTCCACAAAGATCTGGCGCATCTCCAGGCGATGCAGCAGCGTCAGCGACGCGAGCGCGGCCATCAGCGCAAGTACGCCGAGGATTAAGTGCGCTCCGTGCGCTCCCGTGATGAGGTAGAAGAAGTGGCTGCTCGGATTCGAGGCGAAGAAGAAGCCCTGCGTTGCGAGGTCTTCCCAGGCCATCCATTGGCCGATGAGGAAGGCGATGCCGAGGATGACGGTCGCAGCGAGCCAGGGAGCCGCTCGCCGGGCTGCGGGACGGCCCATGCCCAGCCATTCCTCCATTACGTCCAGCTCGTGGAAGAGCTGACGGCGGGCCATCTCCATCGTGACGCTCGAGAGCAGGAGGATCGCGGTGTTGAGGTAGAGGATGGGAGGGATGTCGAGACGGTGCCAGTCCAGGATGTAGGCGCCGTGCATATCGAAGTGGCCGGCGGACTGGCGGAAGAAGAAAGCCGTCACCAGCGCCATGAAGAACATGAGGTCGCCGGCGAGAGCGGAAAAGATGCCCATGCGGTAGCGGGTGAGCAGGGCACGCGGACCACGGCCGTTCCGGTGGTGGTCCCAGTTCTCGTCGCCACCGCCGCCTCCTGTGGGACGGCGGTCTACCGGCGGGCGGCCACCAAATCCCGGATCTTTTCTTTCACGATCGACATCGACAACCGACCGAGGAGTAAAAGTGGCGGGCATGGGAAACTCCGTGCGAATACAGCTTACTCCTGTTGGGATGCCGTCTCCCACTGCGGAGTGAAGTCGCGGTCGCGCTCTCCATTTTGGTACTCATAGGGGCCGCGTTCAACCGTAATCGGAAGCGCCACGGGCTGCCATTCCATCGTGGTGGCCTGCCAGGGATTCTCGCCCGCGCGTGCGCCGCGGCGGGCGCTCCAGAACGAGATTGATCAGGAAAAGAATTTGCGCCGCGCCGAGCACGAAGGCCGCCCAGGTGACGCCGCGCTCCATGGGCAGCAATCCGGCCAGCGAGGAGGTGCTGCCGGTGACCTGGGCGTAGTGGCGCGGGCGGCCGGCCAGGCCCTCCAGATGCATGGCGAAAGAAAGTGCCATAGGCGGCGATCAGCGAGAGCCAGAAGTGCCAGCGGCCCAGGCGTTCGCTCATACGGCGGCCGGTCATGAGGGGGAACCAGTAGTAGACACCGGCGAAGATCGCGAAAACACCAGCCATAGCCATGATGAGATGAAAATGCGCGACTACGAAGAAGGTGTTGTGCAGATACTGATCGAGCGCCGGCAGGGCGAGAATCGGGCCAGTGACTCCGCCGGCGATAAAAAGCGACAGAAAGCCGAGCGCGAAGAGCATCGGCGTCTTGCGTTCAAGGCCGCCGCCCCACAGTGTGCCGAGCCAACTGAATACTTTGGCCGTGGACGGCACGGCAATCGCCATCGTGGTGAGCGCGAAGGCGCTGCCCGCGTAAGGATTCATGCCGCTGACGAACATGTGATGCCCCCAGACGACGAAGCCAAGCAGACCGATCAGCACGGTCGTCGCAGCCATCATGCGGTAGCCGACGATGGGACGGCGGCTGAAATTTGCAAAGAGACTGCTGGCGAGGCCCATGCCGGGCAGAATGGCAATGTAGACCTCCGGGTGGCCGAAGAACCAGAAGAGATGCAGCCAGAGCAACGGTGAGCCGTCGCCGCGCGAGATGACCTGTCCGCTGATCCAGTCCCCCTGCGGGATAAAGAACGCGGTGCCGAGATGTCGATCGCAGAAGAGCAGCACGATGGCTGCGAAGAGCACCAGGAAGGCAAGCAGGATGAGGATGGAGGTGACGAACCATGACCACACGGTGAGCGGCATCCGGCCGAGCGTCATGCCGCGCGCACGCTCGGTCAGCACGGTGACGAGGACGTTGATGGCACTGAACCACGAGCCGATACAGAAGAGCCCGATGCTCAGAAGCCAGCAGTCCATGCCGCCGCCCTGTCCCGGACCGGCGGCGGCGACGGCGCTGAGCGGCGGGTAGTTGGTCCAGCCGGCGATGGGTCCGCCTGCGGGCAGCAGAAACGCGGAGAGCAAAACGACCAGGGCGAACGCGACGATCCAGAAGCCGAGCGCGTTGAGCCACGGCATAGCCATACGGCGTGCGCCAATCTGTTGCGGCAGGATGAGGCTCGCAAAGCCGCTCTGCGGCGCCGTGGTCAGGACGAAGAAGACCATCAGCGTGCCGTGCATGGTGACGAGCGAGAGGTATTCCTCCGGCAGCATCGGGCCGTGGAATGGCCAGTGGACGCCAGGCCACGCAAGCTGGGTGCGCATTGCGAGCGAGAGCAGCGTGCCCGCAGCAACCGCGACCAGTGAGAGCAGGAGATAGTGGATACCAATGGTGCGATCGTCTGTTGTGAAGACGCGTTGCAGGAACGATCGACGAATGCTCATTGTGCGGCCTTCTTCGCGCGCGATGCGAGCCATGCGTTGTAGTCCGCCTGGGAGACGACGCGCATCCGCGCCTGCATGCGCGCGTGACCGGAGCCGCAGACCTGCGAGCAGAGGATGGGGAAGATGCCCTCGCGCACCGGCGTGAAATGAACGTGCAGCGTCGCGCCGGGCACGGCGTTCTGCTTCAGCCGCATCTCCGGCACGAAAAATCCATGGATGACATCGAGCGAGCGCAACTGCAGATCGATTTCGCGGTTGACGGGAAGAACCAGTTCACTGGCGACGATGTCGTCTTTGCCGTGATCGTCTGCGGGGTCGAGCCCGATGGGATTGCCAAGAGCCGCGTTCACGAGCTGCGGCTGGCTCGCGCCGTAGGCGGCGTCTGCGCCGGGATAGTGGAAGTACCACTGGAACTGCTCGCCGACGACTTCGACATGCATTGCGGTAGGCGCTGCGCCTTCAAAGCGCTCGCGCGCCCAGAGATGTTCCGCCGTAACGGCCATCACGACGTAGAGAATGACGAACAGGCCAAGCGGGATGAACTCGGCGCGCCAGGAGGATGGCGTTGTGGAAGTCCGACGAGGCCGCAGGAAGAGCCAGACGAGAAGAAGGTTGGCGGCGAGGAAGCAGGCCGTCATCGCGCCGACATCCCACCGCATCAGGCGATCGACGGCGACCCCATGGGCGGCGGCGTTCGGAGGCATCCACCAGTTACGCAGCGTCAGTCCGCAGAAGAGGGTGCCGCGCGGCATGGCAGGTCAGCTCTCCCGGTGCGCCGTGTTGTTTGCTTCGCGCACCATGTCGACGAAGTAGCGATGGATGCGCCGGTCCGAGGAGAGCTCCGGGTGAAATGTCGCGGCCAGCAGATGCCCCTGCCGCACCAGGACAGGGAAGCCGTCGCGCTCAGCGAGGACCGAGACGTCCTTGCCGACCCGCTGGATGCGCGGCGCGCGGATGTAGACCATCTCCAGCGGCCCGCTGTCGTATGCAGTGCCCAGCGCGGTTGCGCCTTCCTGGATCGAGCTGTCGATCTGGCGGCCGTAAGCGTTGCGCTCGACGGTTGCATCCAGCACGCCAAGGCTGGGTTGAGGCGGATGCAGGACCTTCGACGAGAGCAGAATGCAACCGGCACAGGTGCCGAAGGTCGGCGTCGCTTTGGCGAAGCCGCGCAACGCATCCAGAAAACCATCGCGCTCCAGGAATTTCAGAAACGTCGTGGACTCGCCCCCGGGAATGATCAGACCATCCAGGCCCTGAAGCTGATCCGGCTTGCGGACCAGCACCGGTTCCGCGCCTGCCTCGCGAAGCGCGCCGGCGTGCGCATCGTAATCGCCCTGGATGGCGAGCACGCCGATGCGTGGCCTTACGGTTTCCTTGAGGGGATTCTGTTCTGGCAAATCGCCGTCTTTCTACTACCAGCCGCGCGTCTGCAGGAGCTGGCTCTCCTCGAGAGCCGCCACGGCAAGGCCCTTCATCGTGCCGGTGACCTGCTCGCTGGCCTCGGCCAGAATCTTCGGGTCGTTGTAGTGTGTCGTGGCGATCACGATTGCCTTTGCGCGCGACTCGGCTTCGGCGCGCTCCTGGGGATTGTTTACGCGGCCATTCGCGTCGCACTCGACATCGAGCGGAGTGGCGCGCTCCTTCATGAAGATGCCCGAGCCCACGAAGACGGACTCCGCGCCAAGCTGCATCATCAGAGCGGCGTCTGCGGGAGTGGCGATGCCGCCGGCGGAGAAGTTCGGTACGGGCAGCTTGCCCGCCTTCGCGACCATGCGGACCAGCTCGTACGGGGCGCGATGTTCCTTGGCGGCAACGTACAGCTCCTGCTCGCTCAACACGGTCAGCGCCTTCATCTCCCGCACAATTTGCCGCATGTGTTTCACGGCATGCACCACGTCGCCGGTGCCGGCTTCGCCCTTGGTGCGGATCATTGCCGCTCCCTCCGCGATGCGGCGCAGCGCCTCGCCCAGATCGCGCGCTCCGCAAACGAACGGTGTCTTGAAGGCGTGCTTGTCGATGTGGTGAGCCTCGTCGGCCGGGGTGAGCACCTCGCTCTCGTCAATGAAATCGACGCCCAGCTCCTGCAGGATCTGGGCTTCGGCAAAATGTCCGATGCGGGCCTTGGCCATTACCGGGATCGAGACCGCTTCGATGATCCCCTTGATGAGCTTTGGATTGGCCATCCGGGCCACGCCGCCTTCGGCGCGGATCATCGCCGGCACGCGCTCCAGCGCCATCACGGCCACGGCCCCGGCCTGCTCGGCAATCTTCGCCTGCTCCACGTTCATCACGTCCATGATGACGCCGCCCTTCAACATCTCGGCGAGGCCGACCTTCAGCCGGAGCCCGTGATTGTCGCTGCCGTTTGCCTTGTGACCGTTCTGCTCTTTCATAATTCGCAACCCCTGACTTGTGGGCAGTTTTTGCGACTCCCACCAACACCTCAGTTTAGCAGTTGTCCGGGCGCCGCATGGGCGGCGGGACGAGGCTACAAAACGGCTGCCCTGCCTCCGGAGCGACTTGCACCCGCGGCCAGCGGAAGAAGAACATGTGTGCCAATGGAAGAGCCCCAATCTGAAGACGAGTCGATCGCTCCTGTGCCGCAGGAGCCTGCAGAGCCGCCGGCGATCCAGCGTCCGGAGCAGCCGGTCGGATACGCAAAGCCGCAAAGGCCCCCAGTCGAGATCGCCGGCCCTACTCTAAGTGGACGGCCGAGTCCGGCGCAGCATCTGCGCACCGCCGGAACCGCGCTGGTGAACTGGTGGCGCGCCATGTCGATCGACGCATTGTGCGTGGCCGTGCTGTGGCTGATCGGTTTGGAGATTCTGCGCGTGCCGCTGGCTCCGGCGTGGGCGCTGGTTGCGGGGCTGATGGCCTTCGTGCCGAACATCGGCGGCGTCATCGCGCTGATCGGTCCGACCTTTTGCATCCTTGTCCAAGGCCGGGACCTGGAGCGACTCGCCTTCCTGCTCGGCATATACGCCATCATCGTGGTGATCGAGCAGCTTGTGCTGCAGCCCTGGCTGATGAAGAAGACAACGCGGGTGCCGATCTGGGCTTCGATCCTGGTGCCGATCGTGCTGGGCATCGTCATCCCGTTCTGGGGTGTGCTGCTGGCGCCACCGCTGCTGGCCATCCTCTATGCCTTCCGCAAACCAAAGATGAAGCGGGCTGGTTAGACGTGGTTGCGAGCATCATTGAGTGGTGCTGTTGGACGAAGTCGCAAATCTATATATGCAACTGCTTCTAGATACCTGCGCACGTCGCTGCCGGGTTATTCGTGACTCTGGGTGTCATGTAAAGTTCCTTTCGCTATAGACGAAAATTCTTCTCTTGCTGATCGGTAAAAATAGCTCAACACAAGACAGCCTGCGAGCGGCTCATTTAATTAGGCAAAATATTTTGCTTATTGACTTGCGAGCGGGTGTGAAGTGTGTATTATCCGCAATAACAACTCATTTAATTCTCCGCTCTACTGCACTTAACAAATGAGCGGAAATTCAAAGGATGCCCAGTCCATCTGTCGTGGGTCTGTGGCTTTCCTTCTTCTATTCACGCTGTCCCGCGTTGCGGGATTTAGTCAGCGTCTGCTCCTGCCTTCGAATACATAAAAGTTCTGCCTGGTTACGGCGATCCTTTGTTCGCACCTGCGCGAACAGGCAAACGCCATTGCTGTACTGCGCGTTGTTATTCGTAGCCTGGAATCGATGTCTGGCTACTGGGCCAAGAGCTTTTTTATCCCCAGGAGAACTGCTTTGCTCATGCAACGGCCTTCTAGTTCCATTTTGGGCCTGGTGTTTCGCCCCCGCGTAATTCTTTCCGCTGTAGCGGCGCTGTCCGGACTCACCTTATCGCAATCCGCATCCGCCTCCGACATCACCGTAGCCGCTCCGGTAAATGGCACCAACGTTTCCTCTCCCGTTTGGGTGCGAGCCCATAACGTGGGATGCGATGGTCTGACGCCCACCTCTTTCGGGTATTCGGTTGACAACAGTTCCACCCTCATCAGGGGAGTCACGAACTACGACATCGACACCCGGGCCGGCATGTCGGCCGGCACGCACACCATTCATTACAAATCCTGGGTGAATGGTATGGCGTGTCCTGTCGTTAGCACCTCGTTCACGGTAGGGGACGGGTCGGCCACCAGCGCATCGACTTCGGCTGCAACGTCTACAGCATCGAGCGGTTCGGGCATCACGGTCACGAGCCCGGCCAATGGAGCCACCGGGCTTTCCTCTTCCATTACGGTGGCGGCCCATAGCGGCGGGTGCAACGGAAAAGCGTCGACTGCTTTCGGTTATTCGATCGACAACAGCTCCACGCTCCACTCGGGAAGCTCTGCTTCCGTTATCGATGCCACCGGTGTAGCCGTCGGCACCGGGAAGCATACCATTCATTTCAAATCGTGGGTGGGTGGCGCTCTGTGTCCGGTGGTGAGCTCGACATATACGGCAAGCGGGAGCAGCGGATCCTCATCCGGGTCTTCCAGCGTGTCGAACGCTGTGACATCCCTTCCTTCCAATGCGGTTGCTTCCTCCTTGCTGGATGGCATGGGTGGGTGGAGCGGAGAGCATGACACGGGCACACCAGGTTCCTCAAGGGGTTCGATGGTTTATCCGGCAACCACGCCGTCGTATGACAAAGCCCGCGAGTTCTACATGACCTGGTCGAGTGGCGCCGGCGAGCGGTGGCACGTTTCTTTTGGAAACAATCCCACAGCGATGAATTTCGTGCTGGATACGTATGTTTATCTGGTCAATCCGTCCCAGGTAGCCAACCTCGAGATGGATCTGAACCAGGTGACCTCCTCCGGCAAAACAATCATGTTCGACACGCAGTGCTCCAGTTATTCGAAGACCTGGGAATACACGGTTGTGTCAGGCAACTCGAACCATTGGACAAGATCCAACGTCTACTGCAATCCGCTGACATGGAAGGCAAAAACCTGGCATCACATCCAGATTGGAATGCACCGCGACAGCAGCGGGAATATCACCCACGACTGGGTCAACCTGGACGGCACGCATAGCGTATTCAACAATGCGAAAGGCTATGGCACCAGGAGCTTGGGTTGGGCGACAGGCACCCTGCTCACCAACTTCCAAATCGATGGCTTGAGCAAAGGCAGCGGATCCATCACCGCCTATATCCACAACATGGTCTTCTATCACTGGTAGAACGGCTATTCACTCAGCGCGGTATCGGGAAGGCCGCCAGTCACATGACTGGCGGCCTTCTTCTTTCGCAAATAATTCCTAGCCTTCACCGTTTCAGCAGTCTACTCGGCGGTCATGGTATCTGCCTCTGAGTGGGCGGCTGATTCGAAACAATAGTCATTACAGTCCCAGCAGTTATACATAGGCCCAATCAGGGAAAGGCGTAGGTTTTTTGTTGTCACGGCAGAATACCTCGGATATTCTGCCACTCGGTCGAGGCCCTTACCCCCTTCGTCTCGATCATGGGACCCCCCAAGAAAAAGTTTAGCGAGTCTACTCAGGCTTCGGAACCCGGGCCTCGGGATAGCTTCGCTCTGCCCAGCGACGAACGGAGTTGCTATGAGATCGTATGTATTCTTGGCCGCGGCGCTTCTCTCTTACCCCACACTTTCCCATGCGCAGCGAGACACCATGCAGGAGATGCCTGTCTTTACCAGCAGTCGCACGACTGCTTCTCTGGACCTGCTGATGGTGGCAAAGCCAAAGCCGGTTGAGCTTGCCGGCAGCCACCCCATCGCTTGGGTGTACGAGATATGTTCCCGTGCGGCGGCTGTAAATGATCGCTGTCCGGCCGATGCGCGGACCGCGTCACCATATGGTGGAGTGCGATTGCAGCTTCAGCCAGGGGATCATCTTCGCATCCGTCTGGTGAACCAACTGCCGCCGGCACCCCCCGACTGCGAGCATGCGTACGATTCCGAGCCGATGGACGAGGAGATGCTGCAACCAAATCCGACCAATCTGCACACGCACGGATTGATCGTGGAACCGCGCAAAGCCGACAAGACCGATCCGACCTACGGCGATTACATTTATGTGCTCGGGTATCGTTCGGGGACCAAGCCGAAGATGGTGCATCCGGGTCTGGCCTATACCGATAAGCCAATCGACTATGACATCTACATCCCCAAGAACCACCCGTCCGGTGTGTTCTGGTTTCATCCGCACATCCATGGACTCTCTTTGAACCAGGTCTCTGAAGGAATGTCCGGAGTAATCACGATAGGCAATCCGGATGACTATCTCGGCGACCGCGCGGGCTCCTACGGGCTGCACGGCGTGAACGTCCGCCATCTGCTGCTGAAGGACATCGAAGTAGAGCGGGACAATACAGTGGATACGCAGGAGGATCCGGATTTCTGCGATCCGGATTCCGGTGCCGTGCGTCCGGGCTATTGTGGCGGCGTGAAGGTCGATTCCGATGCCGGGCCCGTCGACCACACAGGCGGCAAATGGATCTTCTCGGTCAGCGGGCAGGTGTTTCCGTCCGCGACAATCCGGGGCCAGGGTGAGATATGGCGGCTGATCAGCGGATCGGGCAGCCGAGGCTATTCGCTGGCGCTCCGCGATGACGATACCGGTGAGCTTCTCCCGTTCCAAATTCTGTCGCTGGATGGCGTTGCCATCGATTCCACCAGCACGGACACACACGACTTCGCCGCCAGGGCGGGCAACCGGTTCGTCCAGGCGGCTTGCGGCTCTGATCGCACACATTTGTCGCACCCCGTGTGCGCAACCGTCCTGCGCATGATGCCGAGCGCGCGCTCAGAAATCTTCATCCCCGCACATCTCGGCCAGACCAAGCACGCAACGTTCGTCACCCAGGCGCTGCAGACGGGACCTGAGGGAGACACCTGGCCTTCCGTCGGGCTAGTGAGACTGACGTTGGACGGAAGCGGTGCGCCCGATCACGCGATGTTGGAAGTTCGTCCTGTCGCGCGCGAAATCCTTGGCGACAAGGGTTTGTTAGGTGGCCCGGTGAAGATCTCCGTGCCGGGAGTAAAGGACGCGCTGAACGTGACTGAGGCAGCGCACGTCACGGGAATGGCCGAGCATGTTTCCTCCCTGAGTGACAACAACTGCAAAGCCCTAGCGCCGGGACACGTGCGCAGGATTTACTTCGGCGTGCCAGCGGGAAATCCGGATGCATTTGGTTTGGGTTACGAGGAACTCGATCAACATGGCAAGCCGGTTCCCGGTTCGTTCAAGGACATCGAGCAGTTTGATCACCTCACCATCAGCGTCTGCCTGCCATTGGCAGCAGGGAACAGGCCGGTGACCGAGCGATGGGAACTCGTGAATGTCGCGGGGGAGGATCACAACTTTCATGTTCACCAGACCCGCTTCCGCGTGTTGCCGACCAACGCACCTCTCGGCGATGGCGGCGGTGTGATGGATAACGTGCCGGTATATCACGGCAGTCCGGAATGCGATGGCACCATCGCGGCATGGAGGAGCGGCGCCTGCAAGGTGGCGACGGTCCAGGTCGAGATTCCGTTTGCGGAGATTGGCGATTTTGTCTATCACTGCCACATCCTCGAACATGAGGACGGCGGCATGATGGCGCACATTCGTGTTGTTTCACATCCCTGAGCGGAGGAAGAGCGCGAGAGGCAGGCGACGGCGCGCGCGCCCTCGTCTGCGTGTACGCAAGTGCTACAATCGGGTGTCCCGGCAGGGTTTATCTCTGCCTGTGCGAGCGCAGGCGACGGGCCGGTCGACACACTTCCGAGAGTTGCAGAGGTCCTATGTCAGGCCACTCCAAATGGGCCACCATCAAGCACAAAAAGGGCGCGCTGGATGCAAAGCGCGGCAAGATCTTTACTCGTCTGATCAAGGAAATCAGCATGGCGGCGCGCAGCGGCGGCGACCCGGACGGCAACCCTCGCCTGCGTACGGCGATCCTGGCGGCCAAGGCCGAGAACATGCCGCAGGACAACATCAAGCGCGCCATTCAGCGCGGCACGGGCGAGTTGCCCGGTGCGCTCTATGAAGAGATCACCTTTGAGGGCTACGGCCCGGGCGGAGTGGCGTTGATCGTCGAGACATCGACCGATAACCGCAACCGCACCGTGAGCGAGGTCCGCCATGCCTTCTCGAAGAACGGCGGCAATCTGGGGACAGAGGGCTCGGTTCGTTTCCTGTTCACCAAGAAGGGACTGATCGCCGTTCCGAAGGAGAATGCCGACGAAGAGAAGCTGATGAACATTGTTCTTGAAAACGGCGGCGACGATCTGAACGACGAGGGCGATACCTGGGAGATTCTGACCGATCCCAATGCCTACCATGCGGTACTCGATGCAATTCATGCGGCGAAGATTGAGACCTCAGTGGCCGAGATCACGATGATCGCCTCCACCTACACCAAACTTGAAGGCGCGGCCGCGAACCAGATGGTGCGCCTGCTCGAAGCGTTGGAGGATCACGACGACGTGCAGAACGTCTACTCCAACTTCGATATGGACGCAAAACAAATGGAAGAAGTGGCCGGCTGACTCGCAATAAGAATCTACTCAGGCCGCCCGCTTCTACAACCGGCGGCCTTTTCTCTGTCGCTCTGCGCTGTTTTGAACCGCCAGTGCGAGTCTGGACACCTGACTCGCGCACCTGATGAGACGCATGCCTTCTTTCCGTTTTCGCTTTTTGCCCGCCGCGCTCCTGCTAACCGCGATCTCTTCCACCGTTGCAGTGGCGCAATCCAGCAGCAGCCAGACAACGGCTGCAGGCTCGGCGTCGCTCTCGTCGGTGCGCGAGACGATGAGCCGCCATCCGTGGAACTGGGGTGCTTTCTTTGACGGCGGCTTCAGCGCCGGCGTCACGCCCACCTCCAGCTATCTGAGCATCGGCGCGCGCGGCGGAAAAGTGCTGAGCGACACCTTCGGTCCCGGGATTCTGCGCGGCCAGTTCGAGTACAGCGCGGAGATCATGCCATGGTGGCAGGGACGTACCGCGACCTTTCTGCGCTACAACCTGACTGCGACCAGCAATCCCGATATCGCTGCCGCGACCGGTCCCTACAAAACCGGCGGCGCATACAACGGGATCAGCCTTACGCCGATTGTGTTGCGTTGGGATTTGGCCACTGGCACGCGGCGCATCATGCCCTTCGTGCAGGGAGCCGGCGGGCTGATCTGGACCAACCACAAGTTCCCCCCTGTGGGCCCCTATCCTCTACCCGGGCATCAGGGCACGAGCGTCTGGAACTTTACGCCGCAGTTTGGCGTGGGTTTTCAATATTTCGTCAAGCCGAAGCGCTCGATTACGTTCAATGCGAACGCGGTGCATATCTCGAATGCCTCGCTGGGCGACGCCAATCCGGGCGTGAACGCGACAGTGCAGTTTCAGATCGGCTATAGCTGGTGGAAGTAAAGCAGGGACAGAGATGAGTCAGGCCATCATCGAGTGCGTGCCGAACTTTTCGGAGGGCATCGACCGAGAGCGCGTGCTCGCGATTGTCCGTGCTATGCGGGTGCCCGGTGTGTCGCTGCTGGATTGGTCTCAGGACGCGGACCATAACCGCTCCGTGGTCACGATTGCCGGGCCGGCGCCGGCGGTAGTGGAGGCCGCGGTGCTGGCCGCGGGCAAGGCGGCGGAGTTGATCGACCTGACCCGGCAGAGCGGCGTGCATCCGCGCATCGGAGCGGCGGACGTGATCCCGTTTGTGCCGGTGAGGGACATCTCACTTGAACATTGCGCTTTGCTGGCGCGGCAGGCAGGCGAGGAGATCTGGCGTCGCTACGGTGTGCCCGTTTATTTCTACGAGGCTGCGGCGGCTCGGCCGGACCGAGCGAGGCTGGAGGATGTCCGACAGGGGCAGTTCGAAGGTTTGCGCGATGCTGTCCGGCGCGATCCTGCTCGCCGTCCGGATGTGGGCGGCCCCGATCTGCACCCGACCGCAGGCGCGACCGCGGTGGGAGCGCGCCGCTTCCTGATCGCGTGGAACGTCTTCCTCGACAAGCCGGATGTGGCGCTGGCCCGCTCGCTCGCCCGCGAGGTGCGGGACTCCGGCGGCGGCTTGAAGGGGGTGAAGGCCCTGGGCGCCCTGGTGCGTGGCCGCGCCCAGATATCCATGAATCTGACGGACTTCCGCGTCAACTCGCCCAGCGATGTCTATGCCGACTTGAAGCGGCGAGTCGAGGGCCGCGGTGCACGGATCATCGAAGGCGAGCTGATTGGTCTAATTCCCGAGGCGGCAGTCGAGCAAAATAGCGAATGGGTGCGTCAGTTAGAAGACTTCTCCTCTGAGACGAAGGTCCTGGAGCGCCGGATGGAGCGGCCGCTCGAATGGCCATGAACACGCCCAGGCACCAACTATGGTTACAAACTGAGTAACTATGGACTGGTTAACGGGTTCTCACCCAGAAGTGAAATACAGCGGTCTCCGGGCGCAGTCTAAGATGATAACGGCGGGTGGATGCGCGGCCCGGGCTCGGCGGGCGTCTGTCTGGAAGGAAGTGAAGTAAAGATGAAAAATCTTGCGAATACGTTGAGCGGCGGTATGGCTGCTCTGTGCCTTGGTCTGGGTCTTGCTGTGGCGCTGCCGGCCTCTGCTGCTCAACTGAGCGGCGATGCCCGCGCGGCCATTCCCCATGATGTGCAGCAGTTGATCGTCATCGACTACCGGGCCATGCAGAACTCACCTGCGGCCATGCAGCTCAAGAACAAGGTAATGCCTCCGGAGCTGAAGAGTCTGGAGAAGGCGCTGCAGGTCTCCGGCATGAACGATAACCACGATGTCGATCAGCTGGCCTTCGCCTCGTTTCGCCCAAAGGGTGCGACCGGCGACTCCACGCGGATTATCGGCCTCGCGCAGGGTCAGTTCTCGCTCGATGACATCATGGCCAACTTCAAAAAGAAGAAGGTCAAGCCGGTGGTGCTGCGCGATAACAGGATCTATCCGATGGGCGGCTCCGGTATGCAGGTCGCATTCCTGAATCCGACCACGATGGTTTTTGGCCAGAGCGACTCGCTGAAGCAGGCGCTCGATGCGCGCGATGGCCTGCAGGCGAACTTCCTCACCAACAATTCGATGACTGACATGATGGCCTCCGTGCAGGACGAGCCGCTGTGGAGCATCCTCGACCAGAAGGGCACGCAGACGATGATGCGCTCCCTGATGGGACAGGCGGCCTCCCAAATGGGCGATTTCGAAACTATCCAGAAGCGGATTCTAAGCTCGTGGTACACGATGGACTTCCAGAACGGCGTCCAGTTCAACCTGGATGTCCTGACGCCGGATACCTTCACAGCGGCGACCATGGCGTCCTTGCTGAACGCCGCCGCGCTTTACAAGAAGATGAGCGGCACGGACATCGAGAAGCAGGCGATCGATGGAACCAAAATCGACTCCAGCTCGGGCAAGCTGATCGTGAGCTACCAGTCGAGCGACCAGCAGTTCGCAACACTGCTGCAGTCGAGCCTGTTCCAGTCTGTTGTGCACTAAACAATTCTTCAGGATGCGGATAAGAGCCGCTCGGTTAGAGCGGCTCTTGGCGTTTTACTCGCTAGACCCCCAGCGATAAATCGCCAGGTTGTTCACATAGGCATCCATGGTGCCCGACTTGTGCGAGCCGTCGATCTGGAAGTTCAGCAGCAGCTCACCCGGCGACCAGCCCAGCGACTGCGTGGAGAATACCGTCGCTCCCTGAAAGTCGGTATAGGTCCCGTCAAAATTCACCCAGTCATAGGTCACGTTACCGTCATCGTCACGATGATAGGCAATCTGTACCTTATGCCACTTTTTGGTGCCCCACGTCTGTGGATTGCACGGGATGTTCGATGGACGCCAGTGCGTTCCTGTGCTGTTGACGTAGGTGTACTCCCAGCTCTTTGAGTGGACCGAGCACTGCGTGCCGAAGATAACCGTCCTGCCGTTTTCAAGGACCTGGTTCATGTCCATCTCGACCGCCGCAATTTCAGCAGGCTCGACGAGGTAGACATTCGCCTCGTAGACGAAGTGCGTTGCGCTCGGATCGCGTCCGAAGACCAGGTGGTAGCGCTCCCCGCCGTTTCCCGTGTACCAGGTGACGAACTGACGCCCGGGAAGCCCGTTCTTGCCATCGGGATAAATCGGGTAGTTCGAATTTCCTGTGGAAGCGCCGCGTGTCTGATCATCGTGGACCCATTTCCAGGCAACGCTGGTTTCCAGTCCTATAGAGCGAATGGCCGTGGCGGGAATACGCGACGTATCCGCCGCGGGCGGTGCGGCGGGCGGCGGCGCTGGGCTCTGCGCCCAGGCTGATGCAGCAAAAATAGAAAAGACTGCGAAGGCAAAGAATTGTTGATGGCGCATCCGTGATTTCACTTATCTCACAGACGCAGTTTCGGCGGGAGTGTTACCGCACCCGTGTCAGATATCAGCTCGGCTGATCGGGCAACGCCTGAAAGATCACGCCTTCGTCCTCGCCAATGGAGATGACGAGATTCTTGCGCATGCCTTCCTGCACTACGGGCCCGGTCGCGCTGTGGCTCTTGCCGGTGGAGTCGTTGAAGGTGACCTTCACCGGCCCGGATCCTATCAGCTTGGGCGGGTAATCAAAGCTCGCGCCGCTGGGGACCGCATCGCGGCCGAAGCTCGCGCTGGGATAGTCGACTTCCAGTTGATGGATGTCTGGTCCCTGGTTTCTTACCGTGATGAGAAACGCTGCCTCCGGTCGGCCGCGGCTGGGACTGGCATGACAGCCCGCCAGCAGCAAAGGGAGTGCAAGCGAGGTACAACAAAGATACGCAACTCTCATAGTTTCTTATTCAAACGCATCATGACATGAACTACAGGTCGTTTCGCATTCCACACGCTTAAATCGTGGTTTTTCGTTCTAAGATTCGGGCTGTCAGCACGACGCCGGTCTGATTATTGTGCAGCGCGATCGGGAAGGCCAGCACGTTCCACACCCAGCCTTCGCCTTTGCGTGGGAGGTTGAGGAGACCACGGTAGGTGCGGTCGATATAGGTTTCACGTTCGACGGCGACCGTACGCAGAATCTCGCGCCAGTCCGGCGCGAGCTCCGGCATCTCGACAAACATGTTCTTGCCGACAAACCAGTCGCGCGGCTGTTCCAGCAGGCGGGCGCAGGTGTCGTTCACGTACTGCCAGTTGCCGTTCGCGTCCAGAATCTCCAGCACTACGTCGTCGCCCATCGCCATGTTGATGCGGGAGTAGAAGAAGTCGCGCGCATCCACGACGACAGGCTTTCCGCGGCGCTTCGCCTCGAAGGAGCGCAGTGCCGATACGAGGTCATCAATAGAGCTGTAGCCCTTCAGCAGGTGCATATCCTCAATGCCGCCAAAGCGTCGCTCCAGCGTGGCGGAGAGGATGATGATCGGCACTTCGGGACGGCGCTCGCGCAGCTCGGCAGCCACATCTGTTCCGAAGCGCCCATGCCCCAGGTGGTAATCGAGCACAGCGATGTCGATGCGATCGAGGAGCTTTTCTGCCTC
Source organism: uncultured Acidobacteriaceae bacterium (assembly GCA_963758545.1). GTDB lineage: Bacteria > Acidobacteriota > Terriglobia > Terriglobales > Acidobacteriaceae > KBS-83. Next base: position 399,805 of record CAVWVY010000009.1, read on the forward strand.
TTCCACCGAATCCGCCGTTTCGGCGATGTATCCGTGCTTGCGCAAAATTGTCGAGCGCAGCAGCAGGTTCTCCGGATGATCGTCCAGTAAAAGGACGCGTACCGGCTCTTCCTGCACAGCCTCGATTACCGTGCCAGCGGGTTTGATTTCCTCAATGTCTGACATTTGACGGTTAGACCGTTTTCACAACGCATTGGATTAGCAAACACTGCCGGCGCAGCTTTTCCGTCAAGAAAAGCTGCCCCTCACGGCTCTGGGCATCTTACAGCACTTGGGAAAACGGTCTTAGGATACGTGGATGCACGCCCCTGCTGCGGGGCTTTCCGGGATTGTGGTTTTCGTTAAATTATTTGCGGGCATCGTCTTCCTTTTTTGAAATCTCCAAGCTGGTCCTTTTCGGGAGACGGCGCAACAGCTCCGGTAATCGTTGGAAAACAGCGGACGCGCGCAGCCATTGCCGGTTGTCGATAGCCGGATAGCCGCTGACGACTTTACCAGCAGCCACGTCGTTCGGAATGCCGGATTGCGCGGTGGCGATGACGCCGTCGCCGATCTTACAGTGCCCGGCGACCCCCACCTGCCCTGCAAGCACGACGTCGCGGCCTACCTCGGTCGATCCGGCGAGCCCCACTTGTGCGCACAGCAACGTGTTTTCCCCGACGCGCGAGCCATGGCCGACCTGCACCAGATTGTCGATCTTCGCGCCGTCGGCGATCGTGGTCGCACCGACACTGGCGCGGTCGATACAGGCGTTGGCCTGGATCTCCACGTCTGAGCCAATGCACACCGGTCCCGACTGGGGAATCTTCTGCCAGGAGCCGTCGTCCCGCTTGGCGAAGCCAAAGCCGTCGCCGCCGACCACGACGCCGTTCTGAAGGATGACACGGTCGCCCAGCATGCAGTGCTCGCGCACCACGGCATGGGCATGGGCGAAGAGGTAACGGCCCGCGGTGACTCCGTGATATATGACAGCGTGTGGCAACAATACCGCTCCCGCACCTAGCCGGACACCCGCTCCCACGACCACATATGCGCCGATATGAGCGCTCTCTCCGATGACCGCTGTGGGGTCGATGACAGCTGTCGGATGAATGCCGGGCGGGTAGACAGGCGAGGGATGCAGTAGAGCGATCGCCTGCGCGAAGGCGAGGTATGGGTTTGCCAGTCGAAGAGTCGGGACGGCGATCTCAGGAAACTCCGGCGCGACCAGCACCGCGCTGGCCCGCGTGGTCTTTGCTGCAGCGGCATAGCGGGGATTAGAGACGAAGGTGATCTGGCCGGCGACGGCCTCCTCAATGCCCGCCACACCCGTGATCTCGACCTCTCCATCGCCGTGGAGCGAGGAGCCAAGTTGTGCAGCAAGGTCGCGCAGCTTCATCCTTTGCATGGTAACGGACAGACTGGCCGTCCCGGCAGAAGCGCCTGCGGCCTGCGTCGTGAAGCCACTTCTGCTGGTCGATCCTACGTTGCCGGGTGTGCTGGCCTACAGCGCTTTCGGTGTGGCGGCAGGGAAGAGATCGGCCTGCTGGCGATCGGATGCCGGCGGTTTGCGTCTGGATGGCGATGCAGTGGCAGCGCCGATGACCGCGACAACCGAGAGCTCCCGTAATGCTGGTGCGCGGCACGAAAATGCGCTGGGTGTTCGAACGGGTGTCAGGAGGGGTGAGAAGCAATCCTCCGGGATCCAGCAGAGTCACGTCGTTGGCAGCCATGCCTTCGAGGACGCTTTCGTCTGTCAGGGTCATGCGCAGCCACAGGCCGGCAAGCCGGGGACGACCGGAGAAGGTGGTGCGCAGCAGGCGCTCCGGGTTGGAGGGCTCGCCGGAGTTGAAGTCGCGGACGAAGCAGGCCCATTTGAGAGACGGCAGCGGGATCGACTGGCGCGGCGAGCGTCGAGATCGAGCAGTTCCACATTCCCTTGCCGGGTAAAGCCGGCTGCAGGCAGGTAGCCGGCGAGCCAGCTTCCATCGTGCATGCGAAGGACGGCTTTTTTCTGTGTGCTGCCCATGAAGATGCTCTGGCCAAAAGGCTCGCGGGATTGTCTCATACCCGGCACCTATGTGCAGCGAAAAGTGTGCAGAATGGTAGCCAAGATAGTCACACTATGATACCGTTAGGCGTTGAGCAGTAGCCCGTACCGAGAATAAGTCTCCCAGAAAGAGTGACATAGAGCCTGCCAGCTGGTGCCGGCGGCTCAAGGCACGAACATGCCCGATTACATTTATTTGCTGGAGCGTCGCCTCTCTCCGGCGCAGCGCAGCGCTCTTAGACTGGTTCGCGATGCCGCTCGAGCGGAAGGCATGACGAGTTTCCTTACGGGAGGGGCGGTCCGTGACCTCACCAGTGGCCATCCGGTGCGCGATTTTGATGTAACGGTTCAAGGAAATGCCCTGAACCTACGGCAATCGCTGGAATCTGCCGGCTTCATCTACTGGGGATCACACGCTCCCTCGCAGACGGTCTTCCTTCGCTATCCCGGAGGGGTGCGGTTGGAGGTGTCGAGCGCCCGGAAAGAGACTTTTCCCAAGCCCGCGCATCCGGTTTACGAATGGACCAACATCCTCGAAGACCTGCGTCGACGTGACTTTACCGTCAATGCGATGGCTCTGTCGCTGAACGAAGGCTCGTACGGGCTGCTGATGGACCCTACCAACGGCGTCGCGGACATCGAGATGCGCACCCTGCGGCTGGTGAGCAACTACGGTTTCCTCGAAGACCCGATCCGGCTCCTCCGCGCCGTTCGCCTGGGTACCCGGCTGGCCTGGCAGATGGATGAACGGACCAAACAGCGCTTCGACAATGCGATTGAGGAAGGCGTGTTTGCGCTGACCACGAACTTCCAGCGCGGGTATGAGCTGGAGGAGATCGCCCACGAAGAGAATCCGCTCGAAATGCTGAAGACGCTCGAACAGCAGGGCTGGATGAAGCAGCTGTTCCCGGCATGGACGGCGAGCAAGGCCGACAGTCAGGGGATGGCGCAACTGCATGAGTTGCAGACACGCCTGCAGATTGAAGGTATCTACCCGGACATCTCCGCCGCGGCCATGGAGCTGCTGACGGCACGCATGCAGCCCAAGGACATCGCCGCACTGAAGAAAATGTTTGTGCGCCCGGGCTTCGTGAAGGAGTGGGAGCGGCTGGACAAGGACGCGGAAGCGTTCGCCGCCAAGCTGACGGCCAAGGAAGCGGCTGCGCCGTCCGCCTCCTGGAAGCTGCTGACGCGTTCACTTGCGGAGCCGGTGTTGTGGCTGGGACTGACGGGCAAGGGCGCGGCCATCCAGAACAAATACAAGAATTTCTTCAGCGTCTGGCCGGAGGCGCGACAGAAGGTGCCGACCGCCCTGATGCTGGAAATGCGCATCACGCCGGAAATCGAGCGCTATCCGGAGCTTCTGGAGCAGTTGTTCTTCCAGACCATGGACAACAAGCTGAACGACGAAGCTGCGCTGCGCGCGTTCCTGGAGCCCTACTCGCCGCCCGCGCCTCCGCCGCCGGTCAACCTGCGCAAGCAGCGTGCCTCGAAGAAAAAAGCGGCGAAGAAAGAAGAGGCTGTTGCGGCTGCGGTGACAGCGCAACCTGCAGGCTCCGAAGCTGCGACGAAGGGCAAGCCGCCGGCCGCGACGAAGACTGGCGAAGCAAAAGCGGCGGAAGCCAAAGCGCCGCAGAAATCAGCTGCTGCAAAGGCTGTTCCAGCAAAGCCCGCGCCTCCGGTGAAAGCTGCGACGAAGGCGCCTGCGAAGCCGGTCAAGCCCGAAGCGAAGCCGGCGGCGAAGAAGGCCGTGCCCCCGAAAAAGGCTGCGCCCGCCAAGAAAGCGCCGGCCAAGGCTGCAGAGAAGAAGGTTGCGGCAAAGAAGCCCGCAGTGAAGTCGAAGCCGGCAAAGGCAGCCAAGGCCGCGAAGACTCAAAAGAAAGCAGCGCCGGTGAAAAAGCCGTCCGCGAAGAAGGCCGTTGCCAAGAAGGCTCCTGCCAAGAAGGCCGCGAAGAAGAAGCGCTGAATCAAGGTACCGAACCGGTTTTCAAAGGAGGCGAGCGACGCTCGCCTCTTTTATCTTTGCGGACGTGATTTCCTCATCGAATGCGAAGAACGCACAGCGCGTTGGCGCAGCGGCTCGCGTGCTCGCGGAACTAAAATTGAACTCAGACCATGGCTGAGTTTACCCACCTTCACCTGCACACCGATTACTCGCTGCTGGACGGCGCCTGCGACGTGGAGAAGCTGGTTGCGCGCGTGGATTCGATTGGCCAGAAGGCCGTCGCCATCACCGATCACGGCAACATCTATGGCGCGGTCCACTTCTTCGACGCGGCGAAAGCCAAGGGCATCAAGCCGATCCTGGGCTGCGAACTGTATGTCTGCAAGAAGGAAGACCATCGCGCCGATCCGCAGGGCGACGACTACAACCACCTGCTGGTGCTGGCCGAAAACGAAGAGGGCTATCGCAACCTGGTCCGCATCACGTCGGAGGCGTCGCTGCATGGCTTTTATCGCAAGCCGCGCATCTCCAAGCGCTATCTGGCGGAGCATTCCAAGGGTTTGATCGGCTTCTCCGGCTGCCTGGCGGGTGAGTTCTGCGAGAACCTGATGGCCGGCAAGTACGAGGCCGCGCGCGATGTGGCCGCCGGATACCAGGACATCTTCGGCAAAGGGAATTTCTTCCTCGAAATCCAGGACCAGGGACTCGAGCTCGAAAAGAAGATCCATGCGGATATGTTCCGCATGGAGAAGGAGCTCGGCATCCCGCTGGTGGCGACCAATGACAGCCACTATCTGTGCGAGGACGATCACCATGCGCATGAAGTGCTGCTATGCGTGCAGACGGCCGGATCCATCCATGATCCCAAGCGCTTCAAGTTCGACTCCGATCAGTTCTATGTAAAGTCGGCCGAGGAGATGGAGCGGCTCTTCTCGCATGCGCCCGAGGTGGTCTAGCCGCACGATGGAATTTGCCGAGCGCTGCCAGCTCAAGCTGAATAAGGTGGACAATCCGTTCCCGGAGTTCGCAGTTCCGCCGGGCCATACCATCGACAGCTACTTCGAAGCAGGTCTGCCGCGCCGGGTTCGAGAAGCGGCTGCAGACCTCCATTCAGCACCTGAAGGATCGCGGCCTGCTGCGCAAGACGGAAGCCGACTATCGCGAGCGGCTGGAGCGCGAGATCGATTGCATCAAGCAGATGAAGTTCCCCGGCTACTTCCTGATCGTCTGGGACTTCATCAAGCTACGCGAAGGAGCACGACATTCCGGTAGGGCCGGGACGCGGATCGGCGGCGGGATCGCTGGTTGCCTACGTGATGGAGATCACGGATATCGATCCGCTGCAGAACGAGCTGCTCTTCGAGCGCTTTCTGAATCCGGAGCGCGTCTCGATGCCGGATATCGACATCGACTTCTGCATGAACCGCCGCGGCGAAGTGATCGAATACGTCACGCGCAAGTATGGCCGCGAGCAGGTGGCGCAGATCATCACCTTCAACACCATGGCGGCGAAGGCGGCGATCAAGGACGTAGGCCGCGCGCTGGACATGCCGTACGGCGACGTGGACCGCATCGCGAAGCTGGTGCCCGCGACCATCGGCATCACCATCGAGCAGGCGCTGAAGGACTCGCATCAACTGCAGGCTGCCTACGAAGCGGACACAACGGTGCGCGAGCTGGTGGACACGGCGCGCAAGCTCGAAGGGCTGGTGCGCGGCGCGGGCGTGCATGCGGCCGGCGTGGTGATTGCGCCGCAGCCGCTCACCGAACTGGTTCCCGTAAGCCGCTCAAAGAACGATGAAATCGTCACCGCCTATGACATGAAGGCGGTCGAGAAGATGGGTCTGCTCAAGATGGATTTCCTTGGGCCTGACCACGCTGACCGTCATCGACGACTGCCTGAAGCTGATCCGGCGCAACCAGGACGTCGAGATCGACATGGCGAAGGTGCCGCTGGACGATCAGACGACTTACGAGCATGTCTTCCATAAGGCGCTGACGTCGGGTGTCTTCCAGTTCGAGTCGGGCGGCATGCGCGATGTGCTGCGGCGCTATCGTCCGACGACGGTCGAAGACCTGACGGCGCTGAATGCGCTCTATCGTCCCGGCCCGATCCAGGGCGGCATGATCGACGACTTCATCGAGCGCAAGCACGGCCGCCGCAAGGTGGAATATGAGCTGCCGGAGCTGGAGACTCTGCTCAAGGAGACGCTGGGCGTCATCGTCTACCAGGAGCAGGTGATGCAGATCGCGAACGTGCTCGCCGGCTACTCGCTGGGCGAAGCCGATCTGCTGCGCCGCGCGATGGGCAAGAAGAATGCCGAGGAGATGGCCAAGCAGCGCGAGCGCTTCGCCACCGGCGCGGCCAGGAACAAACATCCCAAGGACAAAGCGGCGCACATCTTCGACCTGATGGAGCAGTTCGCCGGCTACGGCTTCAACAAGTCGCACTCGGCTGCGTATGCGCTGCTCGCGTATCACACGGCTTATCTCAAGACGCACTATCCGGTCGAGTTCATGGCTGCGCTGCTGACCAGCGAAATCTCGAAGCCCGAGAACGTCGTCAAGTACATCAGCGAATGCCGCGAGATGGAGATCGCGGTCGAGCCGCCGAACGTGCAGGTGTCGGATGCCGACTTCACGCCGGACGGCAAGGTCATCCGCTTCGGCCTGACGGCGATCAAGAACGTGGGCCGCAATGCGATCGACTCGATTCTGGCGGCGCGCGCGAAGCTGGCCGAGGAGCAGAAGCGAGGCTTCGAATCGCTGTGGGAGTTCTGCGAGCTGGTGGACCTGCGGCTGCTGAATAAGCGGGTCATCGAGTCGCTGATCAAGGCGGGTGCGCTCGATAGCTTCGGGCAGCGTGCACGGCTGATGGCTGCCGTCGACAAAGCGATGGAGCGCGCCCAGAAATCGCAGCGCGATCTGGCAGCAGGGCAGCATGGACTCTTTGGCGGCCTGGGCGCGATCTTCGACGATGTGCCTGGGAATGGTGCGAACGGGATGGAACATGCGGGACGATCCGCTGCCCAATGTGCCGGACTGGGATGAGAACCAGAGGCTGCAATCGGAGAAAGAAGTGCTGGGCTTCTTCGTCTCCGGCCACCCCATGGACAAGTACGCCGACAAGATCAGGAACCTGAAAGCAGTCAGCACCGCCGATGCGCTGGAGATGAAGCCTGCCCCGCCAACTCGCCGCGGCGAGCAGCGGCCGGAGAACGACATCGGCATTGCGGGCGTGATCGTCGGGCTGAAAGTAGGAAAGTCGAAGCGTTCCGGCGAGTTGTACGCGCAGGCTGCGCTTGAGGACACTCTCGGTAAGATCGACCTGATCGCGTTCCCAAAAGACTATGCGCGGCTTGCCGAGCAACTCAAGATCGATGTGCCGGTGCTGGTGCGCGGGCAGCTCCGCGCCGAAGAAGATGCGGCGCCGAAGCTGGCGGTCTCCTCCATCCAGGCGCTGGAAGACGTAAAGGTGAAGCTACCGCAAAATGTGCGCATCAAGGTGACATTAGATCGCGCGACCGACCAGACGCTGCTTTCGCTGCACGCCATGATCCGGGAAGCGCCCGGGCCGGGCAAGTTGATGATCAACCTGGAGCAAAGCGGCGAGTTCATCGTGATGCTCGAGCCGGAGGGCGTCACCGTGGGGGCGGACCGCATCTTCATTGAGCGCGCAGAGGAGTTGCTAGGCCGCAATAGTGTGACGGCGATCGACTAAAGTTGCATCGACCAAAGTTGCATCGTGCAGCCGGAGGCCCGCTCATAGAATCTGCTTTGCCGGCACGCCGGCTTGAGCATGACGACTGCGCCGGCAAAACGATTTTCTACCGCGACCTCTGTTCTGCTGGACGTGCTGCGCCTGGCGTGCGCGATCATGATCGCGTCCGTCCATCTGACACAGCCATTTTTCTCGAACGGCTGGCCGAACCTGACCGATTACGGCAAGCCCGCACTGGTCATGCTCTTCCTACTCTCCGGACTTGTCATCCGATATGTCACCGCGATGCGTCGCGGCAAGGCAAAGGACTTCTGGGTTGACCGCATCTCGCGCATCTACTCGGTTGTCGTGCCGGCGCTGGCATTCACCATCGTTGCGTCCTATCTCGCGATGCGCATAAATCCCGCCTATTACATGCCGCACTGGGGCGCCAACACCAGCCATCCGCTCTTGCGCACAGCCGCGAATCTCGTCTTCATGGCACAATCGTGGAACCTCACGATGGCCCCGTTTTCGAACGAGCCGTTCTGGACGCTGTCTTACGAGGTCTTCTACTACGCCTTCTATGCCGCCGGTCTCTATCTGGCTGGGACGCGCCGCATATTCTGGCTCTTGATCATTGCCCTGATGGCCGGGCAGCACATCCTGCTCCTGTTGCCGTTGTGGTTGATCGGATGTTTGGCGCATGACATCTACCAGCGTGCCCGCGATCCGCAGATCTCACTCGGAAAACTGAACCTGGTTTTCCTGACTGCCGGTGCCGCCGGAGCGGTGCTGGTTCCAGCCACATTCCAGTTCACGATTTATCTCAAGGGTTTTGTAACGCGGTTCTTCTGGGCGCATCACCATGCGCCCATCAATCTGCACTGGGCATACGTGTATTACGAAGAGGGAATACCAGTTGTCTTTCTGCTTCTCTGGGCGATGGTGCTCTTCGATCGCTTGAAAGTGGCTGAGAAATCGGCGTGGGTGAAATGGGTCCGCCTGCTTTCCGAAGCGACGTTCCCGCTCTATCTGCTCCACTTTCCGCTCTTCGTCCTGCTCGCCGCTGCCTTCCCTGCGCAGTGCGCGCACGCATGGTTTCGCTTCGGCATGCTGGCAATCGCCATTACCATCTCCGCGCTGCTGGCTCGGCCCACTGTGGAATTCAAAAACTACCTGCGCGACCTGCTGCGTAAGTATCCCGCTCGGCCTCGCCTGGTGCCTGTGCCCGGCCTGGAGACTGCCGACCCCGCCTGACATCAATCGAGAATCCCGCGCCTGGCCTGGTCAGCGTCGTCGTAGACAGCTCGCCGGGAGCGGTGTATCCGTGATGCATTCGAGACGGCCTGCCCGGGCCTGATTTGTCTCTGCAACTGCCCTTCCATACAATCGGAGCGTGGCCCAGGGAACCTTGATACCGTCAACGACGCAGCAGAGCAGTGATCAGCCGGATGGAAAGGCGGAGCCGAAAGTTGCACCTGCCCAGGAGCCTCAGCCGACAGCGTGGCTGAAGACGGAACTGGCGCGGAATGCACAGCGGCCATACCCTATGGACTTTATCCGGACGATCTTCACCGATCTGAGTGAGATCCATGGCGACCGCAACTTCGCCGACGATCCGGCGCTGCAGTGCAGCATGGCTCGCTTCCATGGGGAAGAGGTGCTGGTCGTCTCGAATGTGAAGGGTCGCACCACCAAGGACAACGTCAAGTTCAATTTCGGCCTGCCGAATCCCGAGGGCTATCGCAAGGCGCTGCGCGTGATGAAGATCGCGGAGAAGTTCGGACGGCCGATCTTCACCTTCATCGATCTGCTGGGTGCGAACCCAGGTCTGGGCGCGGAAGAGCGCGGGCAGGCTGAGGCGATTGCGCGCAACCTGCTGGAGATGTCGCGGTTGACGGTACCGACCATCGCGACCGTGACCGGCGAGGGCGGCTCGGGCGGCGCGCTGGCGCTGGCCGTTGCGGATCGCGTTTTGATGCTTGAGAACGCGGTTTACTCGGTGATTTCACCCGAGGGTTGCGCCTCCATCATGTGGCGCGACGCATCCAAGCGTGCGAAGGCGGCGGAGGCTCTGAAGACCACCTCGGAGGATGTGAAGGCGCTGGGCTGCGTGGATGACATCGTGCCGGAGCCGCCCGGGGGTGCACATGTCGATCCGGAAGCGGCGGCGCGCATGCTCGACGAGAAGCTGAGCTGGCATCTGAGTGAATTGAAGACTCTGTCCCCGGAAGATCGTCTCGCCGCCCGGCGCGAGAAGTTCCGCAATATTGCGCAGTTCTATACCACTTAGCTGGTTTCCTTGGTTACCACGCCACCCACATCGCCGACGCATCCGCATCCTTCTCGCGTGCGCTCGTTCTGTGTCTTCGTCGTCGCGCTGATGTACGCCTTCTTTGCGGAGGTGGTCTCGCATCACGCGGCCAATGGATTGAGCTCCGGCGATTGGGCGCCGATCGTCGATCGCTTGATCCTGTTGTTCCTGCTGCTGGTAGGTTTCAGCGGTCTGGGCATTGCCTTTTCTCGCCAGCGAGAGCCAAGACGTGCGATGGGACTGGTCGCGCGACCCGGTATTCTGCGCGAATTTGGCACGGGCACCGCAGTCGGATGGGGACTGCTGCTGCTGACGATCGTTCCCTCGGTCTTTATCGGCGGTCTTGGTGTGACCTTGTGGACCGGAGCGCACCAGTGGTTCCTGCTCATCCTCGATCTGCTGGTGCTGGCCGTGGCGGCGCTATGCGAGGAGCTGATCTTCCGCGGGTACCCCTTTCAGCGATTGATTGACGCGATCGGAACGACGCTGGCGACGGTGCTGATCTCTATTTGCTTCGTGGTGGTGCACTATGACCCGGACATGCCGCACGCGGCGGTGTTCGCGCTATTCCTCCTCAGCCTGATCCTGTGCATCGCATATCTGCGGACGCGTGCTCTGTGGCTTCCGTGGGGGCTGCATTTCGCCTGGAATGCCGCGATGGGGCCGCTCTTCGGATTGCCCCTCAGCGGCTATCACGGTTTCAGCAACGGATTTTCGCCCGTCGTACAGAGTTTGCCGCTCGGGCCCGACGCGCTGACCGGCGCGGATTATGGACCCGAGGGCAGCCTGGTAGCAGTGCTGGTCTTGTGCTTCGGGCTGTGGCTCATCATGCGTGTGACACGCGAATACGCTGCCCGGTTCGGCTTCCCGGAGATCATCCCCGGCGGCATTCCCGTGGATATCGATGCGGCGGCCCGTCGTCAGCACGAGGCAGCGATGGGACCGGCGCAACCGACTGCACCCAGGCTGGTTCAGATTGGCGAGCTGCCCCAGGCTGCGGCGCCGCCCGGGCAACCTGAGAAGCCGCCACTGAATGATTCGGAGGGCTAAAAGTTAGCCCGCGGCCCTTCTTCCGCTTCGACTTCATCCAATCCTCTTTCGTCACTCAACCCCTTGTCAGTGACGCCCGCAGAAGCGCATCATGCCCGCATAGAGGGTTTTTGCGATGGGCGCTCGGCACAGGTTGCGGAAGGCTGGTCAGCCGATCGCGCTTGCCGTATCCGCCATGGCGTTGGCAATTGCTCCGCCCGCTGCCTTGGCACAGACCCAGGTCTTCATCGTGCAGACCGAGCACCAGAAGAACATCCCTCCGTTCCAGGCCACTCATGTCAATTTTGACCAGCGGAAGCTGACGCCGCGCGATCGACGCGAGCTGATCGTGGCATTCACGGCCGAACAGGGCTTTGCCCGACGCCCGCTGCCGCTCGATACCCATGGATTGGTGCTGCATGCAAACGGCGATTTGAAACCGGATGGGCTGGACTACGAGTCGATGTTGCAGCGTCACGGGGTCAGCTCCAAGGCCGGCGACCGGTTGGTGATCTCGGACATCAAGATCGAGGCGGACAAGATCGTTTTCCTCTTCAACGGCGGTCCGGATCATAAGCATAAATATCTCCGCCACATCGAAATTGGCGCCGGCATGGGCACTTCTCCCGTGGTGCAGGACAACGGCCAGGATCCGGTCGGCTCACGGCTTACGCTGGTTTTCGAGAAATATGTGCCGGACATTACGCCGGACCAGCTTCGCGCGCTGATCCAGCCGGTGATGGACTTCAATGTGAAGACCCCGATGGAAGCCTACGTTGACACGCTTCCGCCGAAGCTGAAAGAGGCCATCCTTAATCATCACGTGCTGGTTGGCATGGATCGCAAGATGGTGCTCTACGCGCTGGGTCAGCCACGCGACAAGACGCGGGAGCAGGATAACGGCGTCCCGTTTGAGGAATGGATTTTCGGCGAGGCGCCGCAGCCGACCCAGTTCGTCCGCTTCGTGGGCGATAGGGTGGTGCGCGTGGAGGTAGCCGCGGTCGGCCAGGATCTGATCGTGCGCAACCAGGACGAGACCGGCGGCTACACTCCGAGCTCAGACGCGCATGAGGTGCAGATGGGCGATGCGACGCCTTCTGCCACGGAAGGCCAGAGTGCGAAGCGTAAAGCTCCATCTCTCCGTCTGCCGGGCGAGGAGGAACTCCCGGGCACCATGCAGCCGGTCAGCACGCCGGGGGGCCAGCCGGACACGAAACCGCAGCCCATACCGCCGCCGCCGGGATCTTCGCCAGCGCCGGCCGGCCACTGGAGCACCGCGCAGAGCACGGTTGGCAGCCACTGGCCGAACTGAATCGGCTGATGCTTCGTGTACACTTGACGAAGCGGTACGCCGCCTTCTGCCTCGCTCCAAGCCTCCATCGATGAGAAAGAGTTGCAGGGTCAAAGGCCGCACTCTGATGCGGCTCAAAGTTGCGTGCCGGAATCGGGTTTGAGGAGTTACGGAGAGTCATGGCAAAGGTTGCGAAGACAGCAGATCGCAAGAAGGTGATGGACACGTCCAAGAGCACGGATTGTCCCAAGTGCAGCAAGCCCACGCGCATCGTCAAGCGCGTGAAGGACCGCGAGCGCGGCGTTCCCGGCGGAGTGTATATCTCCTGCTCGGCATGCGATTTTTACGAGAAGCTGTAAGCGCGGTGTAAGCTCGGGAACGACGCGAGAACGGTGAGCCTGGTCCATTGGATCAGGCTCTTTTCATTTGCTGGGGTTGCTCTTCGCCATGTCGTTGAGGATGGCCTGGGCCGCAGCCTTTGGATCGGCGGCCCCGGTGATAGGGCGCCCGATCACCAGCATGCCGGCGCCGGCGGCAAGCGCGAACTGCGGCGTCGCGATGCGCTTCTGGTCGCCTGCCTCTGAGCCGGCGGGGCGGATGCCGGGAGTGACCAGCAGTGCTTTTGGCAATGCGCTGTGCAGCGCGGCGGCTTCCGCCGGCGAGCAGACCATGCCGTCGATCCCGCATTCGGCAGCCAGGCGCCCGAGGCGAAGAGCCTGTTCCATAGGAGCGGCGGGCACCCCAGTCTCTGCCAGCGCCGCAGTATCCAGACTGGTGAGCACCGTGACGGCTAGAAGACGTGGCGGCTTCGGCATGGAGCGGGCGGCTTCGGCCGCAGCCTGCATCATCGCGCGGCCGCCTGTCGCATGAATCGTGAGCAGGTCAGGCTCCAGCCGCGCCAATGAGCGGACGGCAGAGGCCGCGGTGTTGGGGATGTCGTGGAGCTTGAGGTCGAGAAAAACGGAGTGACCACGCTTCTTCAACTCGCGAACGACGCTGTCGCCGCTGGCAAGATAGAGCTCGAGCCCGACCTTGAACCACGAAACCAAGCCAGCCAGTTGGTCTGCGCAGGCCAGCGCTGCCGTGGCATCGGGGAAGTCGAGCGCAACGATCAGCCGGTCTGCTCCGCGGGCGACGGCTGTCTGCGCCGGGGAAGTAGGCGGCAGAGTGGTTACCATATTGGGAATCTTAGCGGGGAAGGCGCTGTGCAGAACCGGGTTGTTATGGCGATGAACCCGAAGCTACATCCCTGGCTTGGTCAGCATAGCGACTTCTGTCGGGGAGGGGCGTGCGTCGATCAGGTCAACGCGGACCCGAACCGTGCCCCGATGGCTGAAGCCGAGACGTTTCGCTGCTCCGTAGGAGAGATCGATGACGCGGGACTCAATCATAGGACCCCGGTCGTTGACCCGCACCACTAGAGAGCGGTGATTGCGCAGGTTGGTCACCCGCACCAGCGAGCCCAGCGGCAGCGTACGGTGAGCGCAGGTCATCGCGTTCATGTCGTAGGCCTCGCCGTTAGCGGTGGGCAGGCCCTGCAGAGCATGGCCGTACCACGATGCGCGCCCAAACTGGAACCAGTGCTGATGATGGACGGTCTGCGCCTTCGCGGCATCGTCGACCGTTTGCTCGGCATGAACAGATGTCCCCGTGGGAGCGCTGGTCAGAAAGAACCCGGCCGCCAAAAGCGCCGCCGCAACGATAGGAAATCGTAGAGAGCGATTCGTATTGGTGATGGCTGTATTCATCATTGACTCCCCATATTTTACGAAGGGGAGCAACTACAAAGCAAACAATTCAGGCTATTTATTTGCCCATAAATGGTTGCAATCCACCGGGAAATATGTTACTTCAGTCACGAAAATCGCATAGCAAATACAACCATATAGACGATTTTTAGAACGGAAATTAGTGGCATTCTGCTCCAGCGGAAAAAATTGTGTTTCGGTCCGGGACTTTCGGTGAACGCAGGCTAAATTCCCGGCCCTGACAACCCTCGGATGCCTAAAACTGGAACCGCATCGCGAACTGCAGTTGCCGCGAAGACCCTGCATCGCCGATCGCCGTGCGCGTCGCGGTGATCTGGCCGAAGGTACTGGTAGCTGCGCCGCTTGCCGTCAAGTTGGGATTGGCGAAGTTGGTATGGTTCAGCAGGTCGAAGGCGTCCACCCGCACCACCAGCGCGGCGCTTTCGGCAATTCTCGTTGTCTTTTCGAGCGACACGTCCGAATCCGCAAAACCCGGTCCGGTGAGCGCGTTGCGGCGGAGTGTGCCAAAGCCTTTGGGCTGGGCAAAGAAGGTGCAGCCTGGTGTCAGCGTTGCACACGCCGTGCCTCGGATGAACGAGACGTTGCCATCGGCCAGGGTTGCGCCACGTCCCGTCGTGTAGTGACCTACCAGCGTCGGCCGGATGGTGTTGGAGACGCCATTGTAGGTAGACGTAGTGACGACGTTCATGGGGTTCCCGCTTTGCAGTTGAGTGATGTTGGCAAGCAGCCATCCTTCAACCAGCCGGTTTCCGTGGAAGGGCAGGTTCCAGGTTCCGGAGAAGACGAAATGATTGCGGGCATCGAAGTCCGACAGTCCGTAGTCTCCTTTCGGGTTGAAGTTGTTCTGCAACGTGTACGTCCCCTGCGAGCCGAGTGAGTTCAGGTCCTGCGACTTCGACCAGGTATAGCTTGCATTCACCTGGAGCCCATGGGAGAGGGCTTTACGGACGGTGAACCATAGAGCGTTGTAGTTGGAGAGCGAATCCGAATCGATGTACGCAATATTGCCAAGGCC
The DNA here is from genome assembly GCA_963758545.1 of uncultured Acidobacteriaceae bacterium. Taxonomy (GTDB): domain Bacteria; phylum Acidobacteriota; class Terriglobia; order Terriglobales; family Acidobacteriaceae; genus KBS-83. The sequence goes on from CAVWVY010000009.1 coordinate 414,900, forward strand.
CGATCCGGGACGGATGGAACTGGCCAGAGACAGATTCGCGAACGGCCGCGTCGCAGTCCCGGCGGGATAGAGGTATTGGTTGAGGTTGCGCTGGATGCGCAAATGCTTGCCTTCGGAACCGATGTATCCCACCTCCATGACAACGCCCTGCCCGAACTGCTGCTGCAGGTTCAGGTTGTAGGTCTCCGTGTAGGCATTGCTGAGACGGGGATTCGTAGCGCTGGGCGCAAGCGACGCGAGGGCCGCGCTCGAATAGAGCGTACCAACAGGCAGCGCTCCAGTTTGGCTGACCGGGTTGGCATTGGGTGGATTGCTGGCGAGACCGGTCACAACACCGCTGACCGGTTCATCGGCGAGGATGCCGTAACCTCCGCGCAGGATCGTGTTGTTGTTGCCGAACACATCGAAGATGAATCCGACCCGTGGCTCATAGTTGTAATTCTGGTTGTAAGGCTCACTTACATGCGCCAGTGTGTCGGTGTTCGCGTCGAAGTTGACCAGACGGCCGCCGCCTTCTGTGGGCGTTCCATTCCATTCAAAACGGAAGCCTAACTCCGCCTGAAAACGCGGAGTGAACTTATAGTTGTCGGACAGGAATGCGCCAACCGCATTTTTAAAGATGCGGCTCGTCACCTGCGTCGGAGTCACGCTGAAGGCGCTGGCGGTCCCATTGATGAAGTTCGCAGTCGAACTGAAGGTCAGAATTCCTGGAGTCTGCGCGAACGAAGAGCCGATAAAGCGCCGATATTCGCCTCCGGCCTTGATGGTGTGCTTGCCCCGATTCCAGGAGAGCGTGTCCGAGAAGACTCCACCCGTGTCAAAGCGGCCCTGCGGAAAACCCGAAGGGCCGCCGAAGTTGAGCCCGATATCCTGCACCGTAATCTGGGGCAACGCATTGTTATAGGCCACGCCATTCTGGATGCCAAAACTCAGCGGGTTCTCCGGCGTGCTGGGAACGAATGCAATAGCGATCCGGTTGAATCCAATACGTGCCTCATTGACCACGTTCGGCGAGAAGATGTGGACTTCATTGATGGTGCCGATTTGCCGATGCGCAGTGCGGTGATCTCCGAAACCCGGAATGGTGTTGCCCTGCAGATTTGGCTCCGTACGTGCGTCCTGCTGCCAGGCGTAGTAGGCGTGCACATTGTCTTTCGTGGAAAGGGTGTGGAAGAGATCGCCCGAAAACTGGTCGGTCTTCACTGGCCCGGGCGAGGATCCCTGAAAGACCGTTCCGGTCGCGTTATTGCCGGCGGGAATCAGACTAACGAGTTGAGCATACGCAGGACCTGCCGGCGTGCCCGCAAAAGATGCTCGCTGCGCAGGACTCAACACCGTTCCGTTGAAAAGCAGGTTCTGCTGCTGGCGTAGCCCTTCGTAGCTGAGGAAGAAGAACGTCCGATCCTTGAAGACAGGGCCGGAGAAGGCGCCGCCAAAATTATTACGGATGAAGGAGTTCTGCCGCGCGGGTTTGCGGTTAAAGAAGTTCCGCGCGTCAAAGTAGTTGTTTCGCAGGTAGTCGAAGGCCTCTCCGTGAAAGCTGTTCGTGCCCGAACGAGTTGCCACATTCACAATCGAACCCGATGACCGGCCATACTCTGCCGAAGGGGTGGAGTTGGATATCTTGAACTCCGCCGTGGTGTTGATCGAAGGCTGAAAGGTGATCTGGTTCTGCGACAGATCGTTGAGGTTGATGCCATTGATCATGAAGTTGACCGAGTCTTCGCGCTGGCCTGCAGTGTCGAAGGAATTTGCGCCCAGACCGCGGCTGGCGCTCGTCAGGTTCCCTGTAACCGGAGGCACGACGGTGCCGGGCGTGAGGTTGGTCAGATCCAGGAAGTGGCGCCCGTTCAGGGGAATCTTTTGTACGGTTGTCTGGTCGATGACCTGGCCAACGGTGCTGGTCTGCGCATCGATCAGCGGCGCTACGCCTTGCACCTGCACCACCTGGCCCGCCGACGCTACGCCCAGCTTCACATTCGCTGTGACGTTCTGATCGACCTGCAATGTCACACTTGCCAGTTTGTACTCGGCGAATCCCGCCGCGTGCACGCTGACACTGTAGTTGCCCGGTTGTAGTGACGGTACTGTATAGCTGCCCGCAGGATCAGAAACCACAGCGCGATCGACACCGGTAGACAAACCGTGCACGGTGACCTGTGCCTGCGGAACGACGGCGCCGGAGGGATCGGTGATCGTACCGGAGATCGTAGCCGTCGATTGAGCATAAGCGCCGGCTGAGCATGCTGAGAGTACAAGAGCGATGATCCGGCAAATGCGATGGGTGCGCATGCGCAGGGACCTCCAGGTTCGTAGTCACGATCAGCAGCCGCAGAAAAAGGGCTGCCTGCGAGCGTTCGCGCAGAAGGGGGAATTCTGACTGAACCGGCTCTGCCTGAGGGGCCGTAGGTGGATGCTTCTTCACATCCTATTGGCAGGATAGTACAAAAATGCGGTGCCCTTAACGCAACGAGGCGCGAGATAAGTTTCGATGGGATGCTGTTTGCCACAGAAGGCGGGACGGGCCATCATGATTTCGCTTCGGATTCCCGGAGTTCATCGCATTGCCGCAATCGCTCGGGCTCGCTTAGCTGTTGGCTGGCTCCTACGTGGTGAACTGCATCTGATCACGCGCCGAGGCGCCGATACCGGCGGCCAATAGCAAATAATGAAAACGCGCCGAGCAGCGGCAGAATGGCTACCGAGATAAATGCAGGGAAGTACGAAATGTGATCGACCATCCAGCCGGTGGCGAGCGGGAAGAGCAGTCCACTCAGGCCGCCGGAGAATCCGGTAAGCCCAGTGGCGCGACCGATCTGCTTTTCAGGGAAGAGATCGGTAATGGCGCCATACATGTTGGCCGAGAAAAAGTTGGCGAACAGGACAGCAATCCCGATGAGCAGCAGGGCTGCGGACGCCTGCCTGGCATAGGGAACGGCAATGCTGGTCAGGCAAAGAACGGCGCTGCCGTACATGGTGATGCGGCGCACATTGCGGATACGGGTGCCCCGCCGCTGCAAAAAACCCGCGACCCAGCCTCCGATGACGCCTCCTGCGTCTCCGAGAAAGTAGGGAATCCATGCCAGCGCGCCCATCTGCGTCATCGAGAGATGGCGAACCGCAACGAGATAACTGGGAATCCAGTACCAGTAAAACTGAATGACCGGCCCGTGGAAGAAGCGGCAACCCATGACAGCCCAGCTTGAGGAGTTGGAGAGCATCTCTCGAAGCGAAACCTGCTGCGCTCCGTGGTAAGCAGGGCGCGGTTCGCTGCCATAAAGGAACCACCAGGCAGGCAGCCAGCACAACCCTGCGCAGGCTGGAACAAGAAATGCCGCACGGAAACCGTAGCGCTGCATCAGGAACACGATCAACGGCGGCGCCAGCGTAGAGCCGATCATGCTGCCGCTGTTAAGTATTCCGATAGCCAGAGTTCGATTCTTCTTATCAAACAGCCGGGTTACGGTCTTTATGCCGCCGGAGTAGTTTCCGCATTCACCGGTTCCCATCCAGTAGCGGATGAGGCCGAACTGGACCCCGTTTCGGGCGAAGATTTGCGCTCCTGTAGCAGTGGACCACCAAAGCACCGCGGCAGAGAGGCCGAGGCGTGCTCCCCAGCGGTCCATCAGATAGCCCATCGGAAACTCACCGGACATCATGCCGAACTGCAGCGCGGAGACAATTCGGCCGTAGGCCTCATTGGAGAGATGGAGCGTTGTGCGAAGTACCGGCGCAAGGACAGAGAGGGTTTGTCGGTCGATGAAATTAATGACCGTTATAGCGAAGAGCAAGGAAAGGATGATCCAGGAGCGCCTGGTGTTGCAGGATTCGCCGTCCCCGCCATTGCTCCCGGGAAGCGTGGCGCGATCTTCCGCTTTTTCTGGCACTCAACCCCCGAAGCGATTGCGAGGATAACCTGCGAGGATGGTGTTGGCGCCTCGGCATGCGGATAGCTCTCAACCCTGCATGCTGCCGGCTGCGTGCCAGGGCAGCGCAGCGCTCAGTGCTTCATTCACATTACGCACATTTTCGAGGCCGACGCTGTTCAGCCAGTCTTCGAGCGCCGCGGCTCCTTTTCGGACGTAAATCGATACGCCATCCTGCCAGGTTGCTCGACCACACAGGACTCCATGGAATTTCGCGCCGCTTGCCGCGGCCATTCCGAGCGATTCGACGAACGCTGCATTCGAGACGCCGGCAGAGAGATACACGATCGGCTTGTCTGTAAGAGAGGCGATGCTATGGATGAGGTCCTTAGCTTCCCGCTTGCCATAGGCCCTCTCGCCTTTGAAGACGCTCGTCCCCTCCGTGAACGCCATCTGCACAGGAAATTCAACTTTAAGCACATCCGCTCGGTAGCGTTCTCGATTGAACTCTTCAATGGCCGCGCGGACGATCTCCGGTTTGCGGCGAGCATACGCGAGGTTGGTTTCATCGCCGCCACCGGCCTCGTAACTCAGTAACTCAAGAAACATGCAGATATCGAGACCGCAACATTCCGCGCCGACACGCTCTACCCACGCCTTCTTCTGTTCGTTTACGCACTTATCTTCAAAAGGCGAATAGAAAAGAAGCACTTTCACCGCGTTGGCGCCGGCCCCTTTGAGGCGGAGTGCGGACCAGCCCTCGGTGAGTGCCGGCAGCTTTTCCGGGAACTCTGGACTGTATCCGGATTTTTCGTAGGCTAGCAGCAGTCCCTTGCCATTGATATGCTTCGATGCAGGAAGGCCATACTCGACATCGAGAAGGATGGATGATGCTTCGCGCGTCAATATGGAGGCCGTGAGTTGCTTGAACTCCATCACTGCAGATTCGCAAGGTTCCTTCCCCATTTCGCGGGCCAGCATGTTCTTGAGCAATCCGCGCTGATCAAGAGCGAGGGCCGCAATGATGCCTCGCTTGTCCGACACTGCCTCGAGCCCGGCTCGTTTTCCAGCCGACAACTTGATTGCCATCAGTCCTGCACCTTTCCGTTTGCCAATGATTGCGAGTGATTCCACATAATGGACTCCGCAAATCTCCTCCGCGCTTCTCCGCGGGAGCGCGGACCTAGAAGACGTACTTCCCTGACAACTGGAAGAAGCGGCTGTTGGGGGTGTAGAGCTGAAGCTGCCGGGCGCCGGTTATCTGTCCTCCAGATTGCCCGATGCTCGTGGTACTGGGAGTTCCATAGATCGGCGTGTTCAGCACGTTGAAGCAATCCGCGCGCAATTCGAGAAACTGCGACTCGGTCGTATGGACGCGCTTGAACACGGACATGTCCATGCGTTGAATGCCGGGGCCGTAGATCTGATTGCTGCGGCTCCCTAGGAAAAGTTTGGCCGTCTGTTTGTCCGTGATGTAGGACGGATACTGATAGCCCGGCGCCGGAGCGTTGGGGTTGCCGTTGTTCTTGTTGAAGGGTGTGAGAAGTGATGCCGCCAGGGGATTGGCAAACGCGCACGGATTGAACCAGTGCGCCTTATTCCGAACAGACGTTGGGCAGGTGATGCTGGGATTCGTCGGATCGGGCGTTCCGCCGGGCGCGAACGGATCTCGAACCAGGAGTGCATATTGAGTACCGCCGGTCACGTTCTGTTGATTTGCGGTGTTGATGGAGAAAGGTTGACCGGATTGCAACTGGTAAGTGAGGTTTGTCGACCATCCCCCAAGCAGGGCATCCACAAACCCGGGCTCATGATTCATGTAAGCCAGACCGCGCCCAAGGGGCAACTGATAAAACCCGTTGAACGTGAAACGATGACGTACATCCCAGCCGGAATTAGTCATATCTTCGCGGATAGGAATGATGCTCGAATCGCGATAGCCGCCAATGCCGCCTCCGAGCGGATTCGCTGCATCATCCAGCGAGTGGGACCACGTGTAATTCGCCGAGAAATCCAGGCCGTGGGAAAGACGCTTTTGCAACTTGGTCTGCAGGCCGTTGTATTCAGAAATGCCCTCATACAACATGTCGCTTGAACCGGTGAAGTCGGGAAAGGGTAGGAATGCCTGGGTAGTACCCGAAGGTAGCAGCACCGTGGTGGAATTCGTATTGATGCTGACGGGAAGATGACGGCCGAGCGTTCCAACATACCCGATGGTCGCTACGAAGTTATTGCTGAGTGCACGTTCAAACGCGAAGTTGTAATCCATCGCATAGGTCGTCTTCAAATTCGTACTTTGACCGACAAGCCCGGGCGTTGAGAAATAAGTAGTGAGTCCTTGCTGAAATGCATCCGCAAAACCATTCTCAAGCGTGTAACCGTTGTTGGCGCAATCGGAGGCGCCGGTGTTGCAGGCGGGGGCGGGGAAATTATCGCTGAATACGAACGGATAGTTCGTGGCCAGGTTCACGGCTGCTCCGCCCTGCTGCTGGCCCTGATAGAAAATGCCGAAGCCGCCACGGATGACCGTCTTGGGATCCCGCGCATAAGCAAAACCGATGCGCGGTGCAAAGTTCAGGTCCTGCGCCTCGGTCAGCCGCGGATTCGAGTCATAGACCAGATCGATATGGTCTTTTGCGAGCAGAGCGAGGAACTTCGGATTGATGGCGAGTTTGCCCTGAGTCTGCGCAGGCAGCGCATAGACGCCGGTTCCGGTACCGATAGCGGCGCTGGTCGCATAAAAGTTTGCCATTCGCCCAGTCATCTCTTTGTAGGGCTGGAAGTGGTCGTAGCGCACTCCCAAATTCAAAGTGAGTTTCTGGGTCAATCTCCAGTCGTCCTGCGCATAAGCAGAGATATTGTCCTGCGCGTTGTTGAAGATACCCGAAGGGCCGATGGAGCCGCCCGACATGTTGTTGGTCATGAAATCCGCGAGCCCGCTGCCCGTGTTGGCGATGCCAGGCTTTGCCGTAAGCGATCCGTTGTAGGTGTAAGCCGGGTGCGATGATGGCGGCTCGAGCGTGTGGGAGCGAACGCTTTGGAAGGAAAAGCCCAGGCGCAGCGAGTGATTACCGAGACTCCACGAGACGTTGTCGAGAACCTGATACTCGTTTTCAGTCTCTTCCTCGGGTCGGTATGCGTGAGCGCCAAAACCGGCAATCCCACCTCCGCCGCTGATGGTCGTGGTGGGAAGTCCTCCGTTGTCCGGAAAATCCGCACCGGAAGGCACGCCGCCCAAACCCAGCCCCGCCGCTGAATTCGTATCGTAGCCGGGATTCAAGATGTCAAAGTGTCCGTACACATAGGCGAAGCGGAACTCGTTGACCAGGCGCGGACTGAAGATGTGCGTCTCGCTCAGAACGAAGTTGTTGCCATAATTGAACTGCTGGCCACTGACGTTTAAGCTCCCGTTACCGCCACCACCGTCGAGGACCGGGCCAAGCGGAGCTTCATTATCGCCACGCTGATTCAGATAGCTGAACCGCGCGAAGGCCTGATCTTTGGCGTTGATATCCCAGTCCATGCGCGTATCCCACTGGAACGTGTTGGAAGGCTGACGCAGGCTGTAGCTGTAGTTCTGATTTGCCACGCCATACGTGGACTGGTTTGGCATCGGGTACATGTTCAAAATCTTCTGTGCCAGCGGATCGATCTGTTCGGCGCACAAAATATTCGCGCCCGGGACGCTGCCTTGCACCGCTGCCTGGCCGGCGCGGCCAGGGCAGGACATTACGGTTTGATTGTTGTGTGGCTCGTAGAGTATCTGCGGTTTGGAGGCACCCAGGTTCGCCGGAACAAGAAGCTGGCTGAAGTCACCGGTCCGTTCGGCTGCGGTAGGAACTGTAAGTGGATTCTGCGGAACTGCAATGACAATGCGGTTGGCCTGTGCATCGCCGAAGAAAAAGAGATGATTCTTCAGTATGGGCAGCCCGAGTGTGGCGCCGAACTGATTCTGGCGGTATTCGGACGTCTTCGCGGTGGGCGCGGTCACCCAGTCATGCGCATCCAGAAAGTCGTTGCGAAAGTATTCCCAAAAGTCGCCGTGAATCTGATTGGTTCCGGATTTGATGCTGGCGTTGACCACCGCGCCGGCCGAGTGGCCGAACTCCGCGCTGTAGTTTGACGTGGACACTTTGAACTCTGCCAGCGCGTCCGGCGGCGGGTTGATGAGATAGCTGGCGCCGCCAAGATAATCCACTGTGACAGCGTTGTTGTCCACGCCATCGAGGACGTAGTTGTTCTGTTCGGCGCGCATGCCATTCGCGTCGAAATCACCGCTTCCTCTTGCGCGCGACCCTGGCGACGGCACGGCTCCCGGTGCGAGTTGGGCGAGATAGATGATGTTGCGCCCGTTGAGCGGAGTGTCATTCACCTGTTGCGAGGTGAAGGTCTGGCCGGTCGAGCTATCCTGCGTTTGCAGCAACGGGGGCGCACCGGTGACCGTGATGGACTGGTTTACGCCGCCGGGCTGCAGCCGCACGGCGACATTCGTCCGCTGGCCGAGGTCGACGGTGATGTTCTGTTGCGTAGTCTGCTGGAAGCCGGATGCGGTCACCGTCACCGAGTAGTGGCCGATCTTGACCGGGGAGAAGATATACACCCCGCTCTGATCCGTTTTCGCGGTCAGCTTGAGCGAGGTCTCCACATTGGTGAGTACAACATCGGCGCCAGGAATCACCGCGCCACCCGGATCCTGCACAACGCCGGTCACGCCACCCTGATCGAGAAACTGCGCTTTGCTGGATACGGAGCAAATGGTTCCCAAAAGGAGGAGGAAGAGGAAAAACTTGCTTCTGCGGAGCGTAGCAGTCGACGTAAAGCTCATTGGGGTCTCCCAGAGAGCTGCCCGGCTCATAAATTTGTGAGTGGCAGCTGATGTCACTGAGCGTGCCGCCTCTTGAGAAGTCAGAGGCCCGACAAAGCGAGCCAACTATAGAAGCGGCGCTCAAACTATGTCAATCGATTGTTATCGATTATCGGCTGGGAATTGCGATGCTACAGCCTCGAAGGACGTTCGAATTGTGCAAGTCATTCATGCTGCGCTGTCTCAGTGTACCTTCTCCAAGACTGCCACACCATAGACGGGAAGGCTTAACGATGCGACGTCGCCGCCAGTCAGCAGATTTTTCACGGAAGATGGCAATGCGATCGATTGTGGCGTGTGCGAGGTGTTTTCGATGACAACAACATCTCGCTCCGCCGACGTGCGTCGATACACCTGAACACCTTCCGGAACGTTGAAGAGGTCGGGCTGCGTCCCGCTTTGCTGCAGCAGCGACTCGGCGGCGCGCTTCGTGGTACCAGCATCCATCCATGCGCCCACGTAGACGATTGTGCCCTGGCCGACGGAGCGGCTGACGGCGGCCGGTTGCCCGTCCAGCCAGCTATCGGGAGCGTGATAACGCATCAGGACCTTGACGTCGCTGGCATCCGTAGCGAGTTGCTCGGCGAATAGTTTTGCTTCGGAACTTCCCCAGTCCCCAGAGACCTGAACCGGGCTGTTCAGAGCCATAAACTGCTCGACGTGCGCGCCGAGAAGAGCAGTGAGCGGACCGGGCTGCCTCTGGGGCCACCGGGAGTTGTACTCGTCTTTCATTGCCGACCGCTGTCCCAGGACAAGATGGCCCCCATGTCTGACGTAGCGGATCAGATTGTCCGCCTCCGCTTGCGTGAGTACATCGAGACCAGGAGCGATGACCAGTTTGTAGCGGGAAAGATCGCGCTCGGGCGGAACGATGTCAACCATATAGCCGAGCTCCCGCAACGGTGTGTAGTAGTTCATCAGCTCGTCAATGGGATCGTAAGACGGGTTCATCTTTTGCCAGTTGATAGCCCACCGGCTCGGATAGGAATGCAGGATAGCGACCTGCGATTCCACCTGGGTTCCCTGCATTGCGGAACCTGCCTTCGCAAACTCATCGCCGATCTGAGACATCTCCGCATAGATCGGATCGGGCTTACCATCCACATCGACGAGGCTTCCGTGATTCGCCTCGCCCCCATTGAGCGCGTCGCGCCACTGCCAATAGCTGACGAGATTTGCGCCCTGCCCGATGTAGCTCCAGATGGCCGCGCGTAGCTCGCCTTTATCGAGCATCGCGCTGGCGTTGCCGCCGCCGCGCGGCCCCGCTGTTGTTTCCATCACCCAGTAGTTCTCACCTTTCAAGCCGCGCATCAGCGCATGTGTAGCGCCGTTATGGAGAGGATCGAAATGCCCGCTCACCTGCGGATTGTCCCAGGCAATGATGTCCAGGTCCTGGCCGACCGTGTAGTGGTCGTAAAGGTCGAACCAGCCCATCATATTGGTCGTGATCTTTTGCCGCGGCTCGGCATTCTTGCGGATGGCGTCGATCTGTACCCTCTGATACGCACGCAGCGAGTCGCTGATAAAGCGTTTGGAATCGAGCCAGAGACCAGGATTGTTATCCGCATTGCCGCTGATCAGCGGCACGTCGTTCCAGGTCGAGTAGGTCTGGTTGTTGTAAGCAGTCGTCCAGGCCTGATTGAGATGATCTATGGTTACGTAGCGCCGTTGAAGCCACGCGTGAAATTGCGCCTGCGTCTCCGCATCGAAAGACGCCCTGGCATACTCGTTGTCGATCTGCCACCCGATCACATAAGGGTTGTGGCCAAAGCGCTGCGAGAGCCGCTCGTCGATCTGGCGCACAAACTCCTGGTATCGCGGGCTGCTCCAGTTGTAGCGATTGCGGGTTGCGCCTTCGTATCGCTTGCCATTCGGCTCCGTCACCAGGATGTCCGGATATTTTTTCGCCATCCAGACCGGGGGCGCGGCGCTCGGCGTCCCCAGGATGACGTAAATGCCATGCTCGCCCGCTAGATTTATGGCACGCTCCAGCCAGTCCAGCTCATAATGGCCTTCCTCAGGCTCGAGCGCAGTCCAGGCGAACTCACCGACGCGCACCATGTGCATGTGCGCCTTCTCCATCAGATCGAGATCGGCATTCCAGCGAGATTCGGGCCACTGCTCCGGATACCACGCCGAGCCCAGCAGCAGCGGAGGGGGCGCGGAAACCTTGTCACGCGAGGTGACCTGTGCAGTCGCGAAATGTACGATGGCGAGCGAGAAAACAAGCAGGCACGTGGTGATTCTGTGGAGGGGGAGGGTCACTCTATCGGGCATCAATCACCATATTCGCGTGTAGCGATCCACGGTTTCTGTTTCTCTTTGGAGCGCAGTAGAAGGCAGCTTGCCCACCTAAAGCACTGTAATTCCATTGACAATCTATCGCAATCGATTTTATCGTTACCCCGAGGACTGCCATGCCGCGTTCCAATCTAATGATTGTGCAGGGCGGCGGGCCCACAGCAGTCCTCAACAGAACTCTGGCCGAGATTATCACCGAAGCGCAGCACGATCCGAGCTTCGGATCTATCTACGGCGCTCGCTACGGAGTGAAGGGCGTAATCAAGCGCGAGGTCCTGGATCTGACGGGTCTCACCGCAGGCGCACTGGATCTTCTTCGCAAAACCCCCGGCGCAGCATTGGGCTCCTCTCGCCATAGCCCCTCCGACGATGAGTTGGAACGCATGATCGAAACGCTCCGCTCGCTGCATATCGAGCGGATATTGTTCGTCGGCGGAAACGGTACGATGCGCGGGGCAAGCCGGCTAAGTGATCTCTGCCGGGCTGCGGGCTTGGATGTGCAGATCGTAGGCGTGCCCAAGACAGTAGATAACGATATTGCGGGGACCGATCGTTGTCCCGGCTATGCGAGCGCCGCTCGATACATGATGCAAGCGACGCAGGAGCTCGGTGCTGATCTGCGCTCGCTGCCGCAACCGGTGACGATCCTTGAAACAATGGGAAGGGACGTCGGCTGGATTGCGGCGGCTGCCGCACTGGCGCGCGATGACGCCAAGAACGACGGCGAGTGTCCGCAATTGCTTTATGTTCCCGAGGTGGCCTTCGACACAGAGCAGTTTCTGGCTGCGCTGGAACGCGTGGTGCGGGAGATCGGTTGGGTAGTTGTGGTGGTCGCAGAGGGCCTGCGAAAACCGGATGGCAGCTTCGTCTATCAATCGACCGCAGGATCCCAGGTCGATTCATTGCAGCGGCCGATGACCGGCGGAGTCGGACAATATCTGGCAACCGTCGCGAGCGACCGCCTCGGTATCCGCTGTCGGTGCGAGAAGCCTGGGCTGTTGGGTCGCGCATCCATCGCGCACGTTTCGCAGCAGGACATTCGAGATTCCGCGGCCGTCGGGAGAGCCGCCGTCCAGGCCCTAGCGGCCGGTGCGCGGGATGTGATGGTGGCGCTGCGGCCCCTCGACAAAACGAACGTAGCCGACACAACGCTGGTGCCCCTCGCAGAGGCGACGGCGGAGCGAAGCATTCCCCGCAATTGGCTGGGCCCGGACAAGATTCCTTTGCGAGAGGAATTTTTCGAGTATCTGCGTCCCCTCGTGGGCACAAAGGATCACCATCTGCGAGACTTGGGCGCGCCGATTTCCGGGATAGGGGAGTAACCAAGAGATGCCAGGGAATAAGGATATGGTGCAAGCGCAGCTTTCCATCGGAGTTCTGATCTTCGGGCGCAAGCGTCCAGGCTTTGATCAGGATTGGAGTACGCAGGTTCGTAATCGCTGCCGTTCCATTCTCGATGAGCTCGGTTATCAATCCGTGGGTGCTGATCGAGTCGTTATGGATGACGAATCGGTCCACGCGACGCTGGATGCCGTGGGACGAGCGGGGTGCCAGGCGCTCATCGTCATCCAGCCCTCGCTTGCAGACGGACAATATGCGCTGACGGTGAGTCAACGATGGCGTGATCCTGTGATTTTGTGGGCCACGCCGGAGCGCCCGGGCGACGGAAAGGTCAGTTCGTGTTCATTGGTCGGCCAGCACCTGTGGGCATCGATTCTGCGTCAAGCGAATCACCCGTTCGAGCTTGTATACGGCACGCCGGAGGTCCTGAAGGACGATCTGCAGAGAGCCATCACGGCAGCAAAGACGGTTCATCAACTGCGCAGCGCGAAAATCGGCGTCGTCGGAACGCATGCACCTGGTTTCCTGGACCTTGCCGCGGATCCTTTCCTGATTGCTCAAACCTTCGGACTGCAACTACACCCTTTGAGCCTGCCGCAGTTCATCGAACGCGTCCAAGCTACGCCCGCGGATGCAGTTGCCGGCGATCTGCAACGGGTACGCGCGCTCGGTCTTCAATCCTCGCAGCCAGCACCGCCGAGCGATGACCTGCTCGCCATGAACTCGCGTTTTTATCTTTCGATTCAGGAGTTGATGCGTGAAAGCAGTCTGAGCGCTTTGGCATTGCAATGCTGGCCGGAGCTGCCGAATGTGCTTGGGACAATGGCCATACTTTGCGGTATCCCGCCTCGGGTCGGAAGGTGCGGCAGTGTCCATCGAGGGGGATGTCGATGGGGCGATAGGCGCCTTGATCGGCCAAATGCTTGGCATTGGGCCGGGATTTCTTTCCGACTGGCTGGAGCACGACGAAGACACAATTTTCTTCTGGCATCCGGGTATGGCCCCGCTGGACATGTGCAACGCAATCGGCTGCGAAGATGAACCGCGGTTAGGCGAGCACTTCAACGGAGCGCGTCCCTTCGTAGTGGACGGACGGCTGCAAGTCGGCTCCGAAGTCACCATATCGCGCATCTGGCGCTGCGACGGCCAATACCACTGGATGGCGTTGGAAGGGCAGTCTATTCCAGCGCGGCGACGGGTCACGGGTAACAGTCTGCTGGTCCAGATTCCGACTCGTGACGTGCCGGCACGCTTCGACCGGCTGATTCATGCCGGCTTGCCGCATCACGTAACGATCCATTTTGGCCGGCATGCAACGTCGTTCCAGAAACTGGCGCGCATGCTCAATGTCCATTGGCACGAGTAGCGATGAAGGCGACTCACTTACAATCGATTGTCGCGTTGGCCAGGATGATTCGGAGGAGCAGATGAGAAGGGATCGCCAGGTGCGAAAGAACGCGGTGCAGAAGACCGTTATGAAGACCGCAATAAGGACGCGGGTGGCCCGGCACGAGATTCGCGAAGAACTGGAGCGCCGCATCCTCTCCGGAGAGACGAAGCCGGGGGAACGGCTGAGTCAGCAAAGTCTGGCGCGCGAGCTGGGGGTGGCGCAGGGCACGGTACGTGAGTCGCTGTTAGAGCTGCAGTGGCTTGGACTGGTGGAGTCGATCGATCGGTTGGGCGTCTTCGTGGACAAGCTGGACGTGAGCCGGATCAGCGAAGCGTATCAGCTGCGTGAGGTGTTGGAGGGGCTGGCAGCGCGGCTTGCCTGCCACAATGCCGGCCGTGCCGATCTGGCGGAACTGCGAAAGATGGCGGATGAGGTCTACCGGCTGGCTCAAGATGACAATGCAGAGACGGCCACGCTCGATCGAAAATTTCACCTTCGCATCACTGAGCTCGCGCGCAACAACACGCTGGTGCGCCTCTCGCAGAGTTATCGAGCGCTGGGCATGACTGTACGAGCTTTTCGCGAGCCGGCGATCATTCACGCCGAACACCTGCGCATCGTGGAAGCGATTGAACATAACTTTCCGGAGGAAGCCGAACGCCAGGCGAGGCAACACGTGGTTGGCGCGCGAGAGATGATAGAAAGACTGGCCGAGCAGGGCAAGTTTATTCCACAGTGGGTGAAGTGATGGGGATCAAAGCCCTTGCAACCGAACAGTACCTACCGTCAGACAAGGCAGTGGCTGCTGGTTCTTATATTGATGGAGCCTGGGCCGGGACAAGCAGGGCCTTCGATGTTATCGACCCGTCGACCGCGGAGCCGTTTGCCAGGGTGGGTGAAGTCGAGCAACAGCATGTTCGAGCCGCTCTCAGCGCTGCAGAGAAGGCATCATCGTCGTGGCGCGAGTCGACTGCACTCGAACGAGGCAAGCTACTCCACCGCGTCGCCGATGAGCTAATGCATCGTCGCGGTGAGATCGCAAAGACAATCACCCTGGAAAATGGAAAACCGCTCGCGCAGAGTGAAGGCGAAGTTGCCATGTCCGCGGATCACCTGCATTGGTTCGCGGAAGAGGGCCGTCGAATCTATGGGCGCGGGATCCCACATCAAGTTCCGGGCAAGCGTCATCTGGTAGTCAAGACGCCAATCGGCGTGGTGGGTGCGATCGCGCCCTGGAACTTTCCACTGGTTCTTGCGGTGCGCAAAGTGGCGCCGGCCATGGCAGCCGGCTGCCCCGTAATCTTAAAGCCGGCGAGCAAGACCCCGCTTTCAGCGATCCATTTAGCGGAATGCATGGATGCTGCGGAGGTACCTGCGGGCGTCTTCCAGCTGATCGTCGGTGATCCTGTCATGATTGCCGCCGAGCTCTTTGCCAGTCCCATCTGCCGCAAGGTGAGCTTCACCGGATCCACTGCGGTGGGCCGGCTCTTGATACGCGAAGCAGCGCAGACGATCAAGCCCCTCTCGTTGGAACTTGGTGGTTCAGCGCCCGTGCTGGTGTTCGACGATTGCGATCTTGATGTCGCGGTTCGCGAAACCATCATCGCGAAGTTTCGCAACACCGGGCAGTCCTGCATCGCAGCGAATCGCATTTATGTGCAAAGTGGAATCTACAAGGAGTTCACCCAGCGTTTTGCCGCCGCGGCAGCGAAGTTGAAGACGGGGCCCGGCCTTGAATCCGGCATGGATGTGGGTCCGTTGATCAGCGAGGCAGCGTTGCACGGCGCTCTCGGTCAGATTGAGGATGCCCTGCAACATGGCGCCCGCCTGCTGGCCGGCGGTCATCGCATACCGAAGCTGCCTGGATTCTTCCTTGAGCCGACGGTCTTGGAGAATGTTTGCGAGGACGCGTTGTGCATGCGCGAGGAGACCTTTGCGCCAATCGCGCCCGTATGCCGCTTTGAAACGGAATCGGAAGCTGTCGAGCGTGCCAATCGCTCTGAATATGGACTGAGCGCATACGCGATGACGCGTGACTTGGCACGCGTGTTTCGCTTGAGCGAGCAGATCGAAGCGGGAACCCTCGGTATCAATGACGGCGCACCGACTGTAAGCTCCAGTCCATTCGGTGGAATGAAGCAGAGCGGCTGGGGCCGCGAGCTTGGCAGCGAAGGTCTCGATGCATTCTTGGAAACGAAGCATGTATCGCTCGGCAATTTGCAGTAAAGAATTGGGAAGGATAGAGAATGATTCATTTTCTTGTACACGATGCTGCCGATAATGTCGGCGTCGCTGTCGTCGATCTTGAACCGGGTACGGATTGCATCGGAAAAAACCTTGCTGATAACTCCACTCTGAAGGCGCGTGCGGAGCAGGCAATTCCGCTGGGACACAAACTTGCGCTGAAGGATTTCAGCGTCGGGGATACGGTGACAAAGTACGCCTGTGAGATTGGCCGCATTGTTCAGCCGGTAAAGGCAGGGCAGCACGTGCACATTCATAACCTGAAGACAAAGAGGTGGGCCTGAACATGGCAAAGCGTAAAGTCCTTGCTTATCGTCGCGAGAATGGCCGGGTCGGCGTACGCAATCACGTCATCATCCTCCCCGTCGATGACATTTCAAATGCCGCCTGCGAAGCGGTCGCGAACAATATCAAAGGCACGCTGGCGCTGCCGCACGCCTACGGGCGCCTGCAGTTTGGCGAAGATCTGGAATTGCATTTCCGCACCATGATCGGGACGGGCAGCAACCCGAATGTCGCGGCAGTCGTGGTGATCGGGATCGAGCCCGGATGGACAGAGCGCATTGTCGATGGCATTCGAAAAACCGGAAAGCCGGTGAAAGGCTTCTCGATTGAGGGTAAGGGCGATATTCAGACGATCGCAGATGCTTCGCGTCAGGCGAAGGAGTATGTGCAGTGGGCGTCGGAGCTGCAACGCTCCGAATGCGGCCTGGAAGAGCTCTATATCAGTGTGAAATGCGGCGAGTCGGATACGACGACGGGGCTGGCAAGCTGTCCCACCGTCGGCAATGTGATCGACAAGCATTGCGCAGATGGCGGAACGGCATCCTTTGGCGAAACGAGTGAGCTGACCGGCGCGGAGCACATCGTTGCCGCCAAAGCAGCGAATGAAGAGGTACGGAAAGCATTTCTTGCTGCCTTCGAGGACTACACAAAGCTTGTCTTCAACCAGAAGACAAATGATCTCTCCGAGTCGCAGCCAACCAAGGGAAATATCGCCGGTGGACTTACCACGATAGAGGAGAAGGCGCTGGGCAATGTAGAAAAGCTCGGCAAGCGGACCAAGTTCGTCGGCTGCCTGACTCCAGCCTCGGCACCTACAAAACCGGGACTCTGGTTTATGGATACTTCCAGCGCTGCTGCGGAAGCGGTGACGCTATGGGCAGCTTCCGGCGCCGTCGTGCATCTCTTCCCAACCGGACAGGGCAATGTAATCGGCAATCCGATCGAGCCAGTGATCAAGCTCAGCGGAAACCCAAAGACCGTTCAATCCATGACGGAACACATTGATCTCGATGTGTCGAAGATTCTGCAGGGTGAGATGTCTGTGGAGGAAGCGGGAGACGCGCTGCTGGACATGATCGTCCGGACGGCAAATGGTCGGATCACGGCCGCCGAGGCGCTCGGCCATCGTGAGTTTGTGATGACCAAGCTCTATCGCAGCGCGTAGCGAAAGCAGAATGAGACGCTTCACGCCAACATATTTAGAAGGCCTAACCGCGCAGCTTGCAGAGCGCGCCGGAGTTACACCGGCGGACGCAGCCATCTTCGCGCACGCTTTGGTGGATGCCGATGTGCATGGCACAGCGACGCACGGCATCTCGCGGCTCAGCATTTATCTGGAAAGGATCGAACGAGGTGTGATCGATCCGCGGGCCGAGCTTGCCGTGGATCGCGAGTCTGCAGGAGTGCTCGTTGTCGATGCGCAGAATGGTCTGGGGCAGGTACAGGCTATGAAGACTCTGGACCTGCTGATTCCGCGTGCCAAGCAGAATGGCGTGGCGGCTGCAACCATCCGCAATTCGCAGCACTTCGGCGCGCTGTCGTACTACTGCAATCGTGCGGCCGAGCAGGGAATGATCCTGCTTGCCATGACGAACTGCGAGCCGGCGATGTCGCCTGACTGGCGGATATGAAGCCTTCTTTGGCACCAATCCGATTGCAGCATCGTTCCCCGCAGGCACAAGCCCCACCGTGAAGATCGATCTCGCCACCTCGATTGTGGCGCGCGGCAATATCATCGCGGCCAACAAGAAGAAGGCGCCGATTCCGGAAGGCTGGGCTCTGAATAGCGCAGGCGAGCCCACGACGGACGCCGCCGAAGCGCTTCGCGGGACGGTGCAGACCATGGCCGGCCACAAGGGATACGCGCTCGCGTTGATGGTGGAAGTGTTCAGCAGCATTCTGTCTGGTGCGGCCGTCGGCCCGGAGATCGGATCGATGTACAAGGATGTCGATCGGAAGCAGAACGTAGGCCACTTCTTCTGTTTGTTCGATATTGCGGCCTTCCTGCCGCCGGACCAGTTACACAAGCCGGATGCAAGAAATGATTAAAGGCCTGAAGAGTATGAAAAAGCGTCCCGGCGTAGACGAGATTCTTATTCCCGGGGAACGTTCAGACCAGGCGATGCGGGCAAGCTGGAACGCAGGCATCGCAATCGATGAAGAAACGATAGCTGAGATTCAGCGATGGTGTGATCACTTCGGCGTAACTTTTGACGCTAGAGGAACGGAAGCGCCGGCCCATGCCTGACATTCTGATCTCCGAACAGATTCGCGGTGAAGCAGTCGATGCCCTTGCCGCCAGGTTTGACGTACAGATCATGCCTGATTTGTGGCGCGATCCACGTGCCCTGGCCGACCATATCGGCGGCGTGCGCGCCTTGATCATTCGCAATCAGACGCAGATTACCGGCGAGCTGCTTGGCCGTGCGAAGCGACTCAGCGTTATAGGCAGGGCGGGCGTTGGCCTCGATAACGTGGACCTGGCGGCTTGCGCACGTGCGAACGTGATCGTGACTTCGACGCCGGACCAGAATGCAATCAGCGTAGCGGAGCTTGCCATCGGACTGATGCTCTCGCTGGCACGCAGCATACCGGCCGCCGATGCCGACACAAAAAGAGGTAATTGGAACCGCCAATGTTTCCAGGGCACGGAGTTGTATCGGAAGGTGTTTGGCATCGTAGGTGCGGGGAAGATTGGACTGCTTACAGCCAACCGTGCCCGGGCCTTCGGAATGCATATTCTGGCCTACGACCCCTACGTGAGTCGCGATAATGTGCACCTGGCGGAGCTAAATGCTGAATTAGTTCTCGCTCGAAGACCTGCTGCGCAGATCGGATGTTGTGTCGTGCCACCTGCCGTCAACTGCCGCGACATCGCGCATGCTGAACGGTGAACGTTTCCGGCTGATGAAGCCGAGCGCCTACTTTATTAATACGTCACGCGGCGAAGTGGTAGACGAAGAGGGACTGCTTGAGGCTTTGCGGAGCAAAATGATTGCCGGAGCGGCGCTGGATGTTCGGAACAGCGAACCGCCGAAAATCGGCGAATTTGAGACTCTGCCGAATGTCTTGCTGATGCCGCACATCGCGGCACTCACCAGTGAGGCGCAGACCCGTGTTAGCAGAGCGATCTGTGAAGATGTGAGAAGGGTGCTGGATGGTGAGTCGCCGCTGAACCCAGTGAACCTGGCTCGCAACGACGGTTTCTAAGCATCGACTTAGACTTGGATAACCGGTTTTGAGTAAAGAGACGCAGTGGACATTGAGGCCTTGTTTTCTCTTGAAGTTCCGATCTGATTTCTTTTCTTTTCGAAAACAGGAACAAGGACTCCGCTACAGCACTCGATAAGTCATATGCGACCGGAAGGGAATGGATGAATCTTCGGAACCTCGACGGACAACGAACACTCACCATCATCTTCATCGCAGCCGCGATTGTCTCTGCAGCGCAGTCGGCGCTGGCCCGCGAAGTGGTGCTCCAGGACAGCAAGGTTCTGGTCGCCTTCGATTCCACCACCGGCGCTCTAATCCGCCTCGAAGACAAGTCCACACACTGGAAGATTGAGCGTCGGCCGGAACTGGGGCTTTCCTTCCGCCTGCTTGCGCCAGTACCTGGCCATCGCACCAATTTCGTCTTTGGTGAGCAGCAGCATTCCTCTCAAGTGGAAAAAGTGTCCGATCGCGAAGTTCATCTGCAATGGAAGAACCTGGTCAGCCAGCATGCCGGCGTTTTGCCCATAACCTTCAGCGCCACCGTTACGCTCGACAATGGCAAGCTCACTTTCCAGGGCAATCTCGTCAATGATTCCTCGCTTGTTGTCGAGACCATTCAATATCCGTACTTTGGCGACCTCAGCCCGTCCTCCCTCGACAGCACTCTCGAGGTCAAGAACATGTGGTACGACAATCTAGACAGCGCCAGTCTCTACCCTGGTTTCCGGAATCAATCCGGTTATTGGGGCGTCCGCTACCCGCGCCAGACTGTAGATTCCAAACGTAGTCTCTTCTGCCTCATTCAGGGACCGCACGCGGGCTTATATGTCGGCACGCACGATAGCAGCATCCCATACCTCCTGCAGTTCACTTTCGAGCAGCATCCTGCGCTCGTCCAATCCGTTTCGCCCCTTGTTCCTAAAAAGAATTCCATCTCCGGTCTGCCGGTTCACCTCAACTTCGGCGCCATCCATTTCGTCTTCGTTCAACCACATTCGGCTACCCACCTTGCTCCCGTCGTGATTGTGCCCTACAGCGGCGATTGGCATGCCGGTGTCGATATTTACAAGCAGTGGCGCGCCACATGGTTCAAACAGCCCCACCTGCCCGACTGGGTGCAGGATGTCCACTCCTGGCTGCAACTGCAGGAGAACGGCGCCGAGGAAGACTTCAGCATCCCTTATCACGAGCTCGACACCTACATCGATGAATGCGCGAAAGCGGGAGTTCGCGCTATCCAACTCGTGGGCTGGAATAAAGGGGGCCAGGACCGCGGCGACCCCTCGCAGGATACCGATCCCGGCCTAGGAACCTGGCAGGAATTGCACGATGCTATTGCTCACGCCCGTTCAGTTGGCGTGAAGATGATCCTCTTCGGAAAACTGAATTGGGCGGATCTGACGACCGAACGGTTCAAAAATGAACTCTATAAATATGCCGCCACTGATCCTTATGGCATTGAATATCAGACCAATGGCTACAGCTACGACACGCCGACTCAGTTAGCTGGCATCAACAATCGTCGCCGCGCCATCATGGATGTGGACAGCCCGGGATACCGCGATCTCGCCACCAAAGAGTTCAGAAAGATTGTCGCTCTGAACGCCGACGGCTGGCTCTTTGACGAGGTCTGTCATCACGGCCCCGTCGAGTACTCCTTCAGTCCCGATCATGGCTACAAAGCTCCCGGTTATATCTATGCCGGCGATATGCCGTTTGCTCGACAAATGCGTGAAGCTGCCGACGCCGTCAATCGAGACTTCATCTTCGCGGGCGAAGGACCGCAGGACTGGTTGATGCAGTACTATCCGGTCTCCTATTTCCGCATCCAGGACAACTCCGTCCCAGTTGCGCGATACATTGACCCGTTCGCTCCCCTCATCGTGGCAGTCACGGGTGTGGATGACCGCGAAAAACTCAACCTGATTCTTATGGACCGCTACATCATCAGCTATGAGCCTTATAACTTCAAAGGTCACGTCACGGATTTCCCGCTGACGCTGGCGTACGGAGAAAAGATCGACGCCTTGCGGCGCAAATACAAAGACTACCTTTGGGATGCCGACCTCCGCGACACATTGGGCGCAAGCGTAACTGCCAACGCGCCGGTGCGCTACTCCGTCTTTATCAATAAAAGAGGGAAGCGCGCCGTGGTAGTGGTCAACATGAGCGCCACAAAGTCGCTGGAAGCCAAAGTGGATCTTCCTGATCAGGGAAAGCTGGTCGCAGCGTCACCCGAGAATCCGAATGCTCAGCCATATTCCGGCTCGATTGCGGTTCCGGCCCGCTCGGCCATAGTAGTGATGGAGGAATAACGCGCTCGCCCGACTTGTAGATCGTCAAATGTACTGTTGCCGTGGTAGTGCCATGGAAGAAGTCATGGGTTCATCTTTCAGCGTGCCGAGCCATCGCAAGGTCCACGATCTCCCCGATCATTTGGGTATACGAGAGGCCGGATTTCTTCGCGGCCATGGCAAACTCCTGCCCGCTGGAGAGCCATGGATTTGGATTCGCTTCGATGACATACACCTCGCCCTTGTTCGATACGCGCATGTCAATGCGGCCATAATCACGAAGCTTGACCGCGCGATAGGCCTTGACCGCGGTCTCGGTTAACCGAGTTACAGTTTCTTCATCCAGGTCTTCGGCGATAGCCGATTTCGTCAGCTTATAGGCTTCGGAGTCTTTCTCAAATTTCACATCCTGGCTGGCGATCCTGGGCATGCCCTTCGGAAGCTTCGAAAGGTCAAGCTCCACCAGCGGAAGTGCATGTGCGTTCTCGTAACTGCCCAGGATGGCGGCGTAGATCTCGCGTCCTTCGATGTACTCTTCGATCAGCGCAGGAGAATCGAATTCCGTCTGTATATAGTGGACGCGCTCCATCAGTTCCTTCACGCTGTTAACAACGGCAGTGGCATCGATGCCGATGGATCCATCTTCGGAGGTGGGTTTCACGATGAGTGGGAACGCGATGTCATGTGCGTGGTCAATGGCACCACGATAGGCCGTTGCGAAGTAGGGCGACTGGATCCCGTAAAAAGCGAACATCTTCTTGGCGATCGATTTGTCCTGCGCAAGAGTGTGCGCGTGCGGTCCCGCGCCTGTGTAGGGGATATCGAGCATGTCCAGGAATGCAGTGACGTGCATCTCCTTGGTGTCATCGCCCGCATAGGATTCCGTAAGATTGAAAATGAGATCGGCGCCACATTTGGCGAGCCCGAGCAGGGATTGCGGGCGGCCGTCCAGAACGTAATACGACGGCTCATGGCCAAGTTTCTCCAGGGCTTCGAAGATTTCTTCGCGGTCGTGCTTTACTGGCTTCTTCTTGCGTGTCTTTTGTCCCTTGCGCTTGCGCGGCGCGGGAACTTCTTCCTGCACTTCAGCAGGTTCTTCTTCCCACAAGTCGTACAGCACGGTGACTTTCAACTTCGTTTCAGCCATGCGGACTCCAATCGGCGTGACGGCAGCTGCCGGCACAGCTCAAGGATGAATGAACTTTCCACGAACCAGGTAATTCATTGAGAGTGCGGTTGTATACACCGTGAATTCCGTGAGGTACTCGGACTCGTGTCGAACGTCCACGCGTAGATCCAGGTCCCCAACACGCTTGCAGATGGCTTCCACCAGTCGCTTGATGATTGGACGCTGCACGCCGCTCCAATACGCGACCTTGTCGACAATGGGCTTGCGATGCTGACGCAACATCTCCTGCGCCGGCCGTACGCCCTTACGCCGCTTTCGCGAGATATTGAAGATGTCCGCCAGGTCGGTATCCAGCGCGAGTTCCTGCACCGGAATCTCCTCCGGCAAGCTCAGACGATAGAACTCGCCCACCGTCGATTCCATCTCATCGACAGTGATGTCGGTGCGACCGCGCCGCCGGATGGGTTCCACATCTCCGAACTTTCGCGCTATGCGATCGACGTATTGAAGCTTCGCCAGCGCGTCCCATCCTTGATAGCGCTTCCGCCATTGCGAGCGAGGCGTGAGCCAGACCGCAAACGTTTCTGCAAAATCTTCATCCGGATGCTTCTGCGCGTACCACCCGGCCATGTGGCGAACGAACTTCCGCGAGAATGGTATGGGACGGTAAGTATCGCGATATGCGCGACGAAACGGACCGAAGAGATTGCGCCACTCAGCCGACTTGTATAGCTGGTACGCGTAGTTGAATGCGTGTCCAGCTTCATGACGCATGTACATCATGATCTCTCGCGCGTCCTCCAGGTCGTTCATGTCGCGCTCGAGCTGTGCCAGGTCCGGGTTGGCCAGATAGAACGGAATGCCGATGACGGGCTCGCCGGACGGACACCCCCATTCATCGGTGAGATAGCAAAGCGGCCGGAACTTGTGGATGCCCTTGGCCTCCAGCTCGCGGTAAAGCTGCTGAACGAATCGTTCAAGCGGAGAACCCTCGAGTTTGAGCCCAAGTTCGCGAATGGGCTTGGCGAGTATCTCTTGGAATTCGGTTCGGGTTTCCTCGAAATTGCGCACTGGGCTATTCAGAGTTCTATACCACCGAGCCGGATTTGGCATGACAAGGCGTATCGCCTGTGTACATAGTATTGTCGGCACGACCAGTTCTGGAACCTTAATTTCAAAAGCGCCGTTGTGCCGCGCACAGCTCCCCTCTTGCGAGGAGGAATGTCGGGCACCGCAGCCTGGCTCCAGTTCATTGACGACCATGTTTTTCACGAGGGACGTGGGCAATTGGAAGCTGGACCAAGCGCTTACCCCTGAATGCGCAAAGCTACACCAACCAACAATCGCTTTGTGCTCGTCGGAGATGATAGGGCTAACAGTGAGTACTCCGGAAAGCCAGACTACGCACTTGTTTCAGTAGATTGTGTTTCGAAGCCGATATTCAGTCTGGCCAGACCCCGTAATCCGGCATTTTCCCGCCATTCCAGCGTTCTCTCCATCAGGGTGAGTCCTGTCAGTCTGCGAAGCAGCGTTTTAAAACCAATCTGACTCTCCATACGGGCCAGGGGCGCGCCGAAGCAATAATGAGCCGCCCAGCCAAACGCAAGATGTCTGTTCTCAGACCGAGTCAAATTGAGACGGTCGGGATCGGGGAACTGGTTTGGGTCGCGGTTCGCGGCAGCCAGCACCGCCACGACCCTTGAGCCTTTCTTGATCGTCTTTCCACCCAGCTGCATGTCGTCTGGTGCAATGCGGGCAGTGTGTTGAACAGGCGATTCGAAGCGAAGTAGCTCCTCAACGGCGGTGCCAGCGATCTCCGGATGGTCACGCAGTTGCTGAAGAGACGCGGGATCGCGCAGGAGTGACAGGAATCCGCTGGCAATCAGGTTAGTTGTCGTCTCCCGCCCGCCGATCATCGTAATGATCGTGCTCGCAATTACCTCGTCGTCCGAGAGACGTTGACCGTCGACTTCCGCCGTCATCAAGGAATTAATCAGCCCATCGTTAGGGGAGAGGCGTTGCTCTGCCATTTTGGCGGCGACGTAGTTCTTCAGATTTTCTAGACTCTGCACGATGGCCGTGACTCGATCTGGATGGTGTTGAAAGTTGCCCAGCACTTCGGCGATGTCACTCACCCAGGCGCCAAGTTGCTTATGATCCTCAGCTGGGACGCCAAGAAGCTTTGCAGTGACAATTGCGGGAAAAGGATCGGCGAATTCGGCGAGCAGATCCATTTGTCCTGTGCCGATGACTTTATCAATCAGCTCGTCTGCCACGGATTGGATGACCGTGCGCAACTCTTCTACGCGGCGCGGCGTGAATGCTGCTGCACATAAATTGCGCAACCTGCCATGCATCGGAGCATCCATGAACAACATCTGCTGCGACATCATTTCGGCGAATGGCTTCATCCCCGAAAGTCCAAGCCGATCCAGGTACGCAGGCTTAGGAGTACGGTCGGCGGAGTAACCCATCAGGACGGTCACGACCTCCGGATAGCTCGTGATCACCCAGGCGTGCATATACGGATCCCAGTGAACGGGATCAAACGTTCGCAAAGCATGAAACAGCTCATAGGGGGCCGCAATGACATCGGGCTCCAGCAGTCGAAGAAGGCTAAGTGTTGCGTCATTGGCGTGTTCTGCAGTAATAGGCGGAGTTTGCATGGCTATTTTGTCAAAATTCAGTTGGCTTGTTCATCGATTTCTAAATCTATGGCATCAGCAGTATCGGTGATGTCGATCGCTCTCGTGGCTATTCTTGACAAACAACCATGCCTCACGAGCATGTCACAGCCTAGAAAGACAACCGCAAATATTGCTGCGTCGATCCGCGTCTAATAATGCATGCCGACGATGTGTTCAGCGTGCGGTCCGGGAGTCCTATGTGCCATAGATCGCAGAGCGCTCGACGCCAGCCATCGAAAGGCGCTCGCCACCTGGATGGTCCAGGCGGGAAAGTATGACGTCCGCGAGAGTCTGAACGGCAGGCTCGACCAACAGATCGCGATGGTGCCCTTTCAAGTGCCGGACCTCCAGGTCCCCGGAGAAGACTTCTTTCCATCCCGGCAGGAAGTCCACATCCGGAGGATGCTCTGTCGCCATGACTAAGAGCGCCTTTCCTGTGTACTCCTCGGCATGGTAATTAGCCGCTGCGGATTCGATCAACTCGTGGGCCGCTCTCAACTCGGGCTTGTTTGACTTTGGCCGGAAATAACGCGCAAAACGGATTTTCATGTAGTCGCCAAAGTAACGCAGGCTCAGGCGCAGCCCCAGTTGCTTAGCTCTTTTGAGCAGATAGCGCGGGTATTTCAATTTCGGCGTCAGGGGATTGCGCGGTCCTAAATACGAGGGATTGGGTGGATCCACCAGCACTAGCAACGACACCTGGTGTCCGGCAGATCGTAGCTGCGAAGCCATTTCGAAAGCGAGCGTCCCCCCAAGGCTGAAGCCACCGAGAGTGTAAGGCCCGGTGGGCTGCACGAATAGGATCTTTCGCACCAGATCCGCCGCGATGGATTGCAACGAAGGGGCGGTGTCCAGAGATGCGAAGTCTTCTTCGGTATAGCCGACAAAGAGAAATGGCCTGTTTTCGCCCATCGCCCTTGCCAGCCCGATATTCAAGTTTTGCACCCAAAAGAAAGTGTTTTGCGTGCCATTCGGCTGCAACGGAATTACACCGTGGGGTAGTGCAGACTTGAAGTTGGCCGATCCCCGTGCCAGCTCTGCATGTTGGCGTACCGTAGGATTCTGTAAAAGCTCCTGAACCGGGATAGTCCGGCCGAATTGCTTGGCGATGCGTTCCTGCAGGGTACGGGCAACCTCTGAACTGCCGCCAACGGTAAAAAAATTGTCGTCTAGCTGGATGTGATCCCGTTGGAGCAGTTCCATCCACATTGCGAGGATTTGTTTTTGGTGGAGCTGACTTTCTATGGATGCGGCAAGCCGCTCGACCGTTGGCGATTCATAAATCTGGCGCAAGGAAAGGTCCACGCCAAATGCTTGCCGAAGGCGAGTAAGAAGCTGCATACCGAGGAGGGAATGCCCACCTGCAAGGAGATAGTTATCTTCTATCTCGACCGCATCATTTTCGAGAAGCGCACGCACTGCGGCTAACAGCTTCTTCTCAACTGGAGTCAGGTCCGTCCTCGCCGCTCTTTGCCGCAGCAAGCTTTTTGCGGCTGGCTTCGGAAGGAGCTTAAGGTCAAGCTTTCCATTGGCCGATAACGGAATGCATCCAGACGCACAAACAAGGACGGAATCATGTAATCGGGCAGGCTGTCCGCCAGATACTCCTGAAGCTCTTGAGCAGCGGGAAGAGCCGTATTTTCTTTAGCAAGAACGTAGCCACAAGTTGGTTATCCCCGTGGTCTGCGCAGCGCTTGCGATGACTGTCGCAAAATCGACGGCCGGATGATGGATAAGCAGGCTGCTGATTTCGTCGAGTTCAACTCGCTGTCCGCGGATCTTTGTCTGCCGGTCGAGGCGGCCGCGAAAGTCGATTTCTCCATCGGGACGCAGCACGCCCCGATCGCCCGTGCGATACATCCGCGCTCCTGGAATTGTGGAGAAAGGATCAGGAAGGAAGCTGCGCGCGGTGGAGTCAGGCAGGTTACGATACCCTCTGCCAACTCCGTTGCCGCCGACATAAATTTCACCCAGAGTGTTCTCGGGTACCGGTTGACCATTTTCATCCAGGATATAGACCGTAGCGCCAGTGATGGAATGCCCGATCGGTGGAGCGCCTTCCGCGCCCGGCTTGAGGACACAGGTCGTAGCGACTACGGTAGTTTCGGTAGGTCCATAGTTATTGACAACATCAAATGGCAGTTTGACGGCGGGGCCGTGATGGAGCGCATCGCCTCCCGTTAGCAGGAAGCGCAAGGATGTCGACGCGGGCCACTGCATTGTCATCATCGGCGCGGCGTGCACGGTCGGAACAAATCCGATAGTAATTCCTTCACGCAGCATCCATTGTTGAATTAACTCCGGCGATGAGCGCACTTCGTCAGCAACAAGGCAGATCGCCGCACCTGCTGACAAATGCGGCCAGATCTCCCAACCCGCCGCATCGAAGCCGAGTCCTGCAAGATGACTCGCGCGATCGTGTCTCGTCACGCTGAAGGCCTCGTGATGCCACCGGATCAGATGAGCCAGGTTGGCGTGCGTAATCTCCACGCCCTTAGGGGTGCCGGTTGACCCTGAGGTGTAGATCACATAGGCAAGGCTCCCCGAGTCGATGGCCACGGGCGTGAATTCAGGACTGGCAGCGATAGCTGCTGCGTCTCGTGCCGGGTCAATCTCGTGCACGCTGAGATGCAACCTCTCAATAAGCGGCTCCCGGGCCACAAAGGCAGTTGCGGCTGAATCGGTCACGGCAAAGTGCAACCGCGACTCCGGCCAGGCAGCATCGAGTGGCACATACGCAGCACCGGCCCGCATAATGCCGAGAGCAGCGATGATCCAATCGAACGAGCGTTCCATGCAGATCGCGACCGTGTCGCCAGTTCGAACTCCAAGCTGCGCTAGATATGCAGCAAATCGATCGGCTCGTCGATCAAGCTCTTCATAACTCAGTTGTCGATCGCCGTGGGTAATTGCGATGGCGTGCGGGTGGCTGCGTGAAACCGCTCGAACATCTTCTGCGACAGAATTGCGGTCTACAGCGGGGGTCATCATGGCGTGGGGGATTCCTTCAAACGAATAAAACTGCCATCTTCTATTACGAAGTCCTCTTGCGGGACCTGCTCGACTTACTCCGTCAACCTATAGTATCGCTTCGGCCCATGGCCTGAGGTGGGAGGCACATGGAAGGATAAGGCGCCAACGCCCCGCTACGGCCAGCAATAATATCTAGAGAATTTGCGAAAGATGCACCTAAAATCCTGGCACTGCAACGCTCAAGGCGTTCCAAGGACCGAACTGCCAACGGGGCTCTTCGATAAAACGTTCGACAAGAAACGGCTGAACATCTGCAGCCTGCGCAGGTTTGCCTTCATGTTGAGATGGGTTGCGAATGACAATACCGATCAAATCGCCATGCGAGGAGTCGTTAGCCCAACCTGCGCAGGCTGTGCCGCAAACCTGCAAAGGACCGTGGGTATTAATCGTCACGATTCTCGGTTCGAGCATGGCCTTCATCGACGGGACCGTCGTGAATGTAGCTCTTCCCGCGCTGCAGACGGCTCTTCACGCAACCGGACAGGACATTCAATGGGTGGTAGAGTCCTACGCGCTTCTGCTTGCTTCGCTGCTACTCCTCGGCGGCTCGCTTGGAGATTTATATGGCCGGCGAAAAGTCTTCGTCTCTGGTGTACTGCTGTTTGCTGTTGGTTCAGCCTGGTGTGGCTTTGCTCCTTCGATCGCTTCGCTCATCCTCGCACGCGGTCTGCAGGGAATCGGCGCGGCATTGCTCGTGCCCGGAAGCCTGGCGATCATCAGCGCCTCTTATTCGGAGAACGAGCGTGGGCGGGCCATCGGAACGTGGTCTGGCTTCACGGCGATCACGGCAGCCATCGGGCCGGTGCTAGGTGGATGGCTGGTGGAAAACGTCTCGTGGCGCTGGGTCTTTTTCATCAATCTTCCAATCGCGGTGATCGTAATTCTTCTCTCGCTGTGGCGGGTGCAGGAGAGCCGCAACGCCTCAGGAAGCAAAAGGCTCGATTGGCAGGGTGCTGCGCTCGCTACTTTTGGCCTGAGCGCGATTACCTACGCACTCATCAATGGTTCGGCCGCGACGGCGGGAGGCAAAGCAGTTGTTTGTGGCCTGTGCCTGGTGGGCGTGGGCGCAATGCTTTCCTTCCTTATCGTGGAATCACGCTCAACATCTCCCATGGTCTCCTTGCATCTCTTCCGGTCCAGAGACTTTTCCGGGGCCAATCTCCTCACGTTCCTGCTATACGCGCCACTTGGTGGCATCTTGTTTTTCTTTCCCCTTGATCTCATTCAAGTCCAGCATTACTCCGGAACACAGGCCGGCGCCGCCCTGCTTCCGCTGATCCTGCTCATATTCGTCCTCTCACGCTGGTCCGGCGGCCTGGTGGCTCGATATGGCGCGAGGCTGCCGCTCACCGTCGGATCGCTGGTCACGGCGTCAGGCTTCGCACTCTTTCTAAGGCCGGGAATCGGAGGCTCATACTGGAGCACCTTCTTTCCCGCGGTGACTGTTCTGGGCATCGGGATGGCGATCAGTGTCGCTCCGCTTACGACGGCAGTGATGGAATCGGTTCCTTCCAGCGAGGCCGGAGTCGCTTCCGGGGTCAATAACGCGGTGTCCCGAATCGCAGGACTGCTGGCCATCGCGGTCTTTGGCCTCGTCCTCTCAGCCGGCTTCAACCGCGCGCTTAGCCGCAACCTCGCAACGATGCAGCTCTCGCCCTCTGCGCGCCAAAGCGCCGAAAGCCAACGATCGAAACTCGCGGGTGCTCAAATTAGCGACTTGTTTGTCAAGCGCGCCTTCGACAAAGCCTTCCTATCCGGATATCGCGAAGTGATTTGGATCTCGGTTGCCCTGGCTCTCCTGAGCGCATTGAGCGCTCAGATAATCCAACCGAAGACACCCGCTGAGAGTCGGCAATTAGACAACCAGCTCAGCGAAGGGAAGGCACCAGGGAGCGCATGACCATGCAAAGGAAACGAGCCACGTACCCATGCATATCATGTCGCCGGGCCGGGGATTGTACTGAAGCGCAACGTCGTGCAGATGGTGCTTTCCGGAGCAAACGAAAGGCTGCCACGGGCATGGCAGCCTCTCAACTCTCATGTCCACACCAGTCTTATTTCTGGGCTTATGTGGGCTCGAGCTTCGCTAAATGGTTGCGGGGGTAGGATTTGAACCTACGACCTTTGGGTTATGAGCCCAACGAGCTACCGGGCTGCTCCACCCCGCACTTTGATAGTAACAATCGGGGTGCTGATCGTCAAGCGATTCGAAATCCCGTGCCATCTACTAAGTGTCATGGCTCCAGTGATTTAAGTACCTCAGCAGGCTCTGGACGCACGCGAAAATCTGCGTGTCCCTGCGACCAGCGAACGATGCCATTCCGGTCGATCACGAACGTCGCCGGAACCGGCAGCCGCCACGACTGCTCGCCGTTGATGAACGGGATATTCACCAGAATCGACCGGTAGTACCCCTGCATAGAACTCGCGACCGGATATGCCGCGCCAAACTTCTCTGCGATCGCCGCCCCTTCGTCGCGCAGCAGCGGGAAGGGAAGCGAATGCTGCATCACCGTGAAGTCATTCTGCCGCACCGTCTGCGGCGAGATCGCCACCAGCAGCGCGCCGCGCTCGCGAAGCGCAGGGAACAGGTCGCGCCAGGTCTCCAACTCGGTCACGCAGTAAGGGCACCACCGCCCGCGGAAGAAACACACCACCAGCGGGCCCAGCGCCAGCAAGTCTTCGGAGCGCACCAGCTTTCCATTTGCATCAGGAAGGGCGAACCCAGGCGCAAATTCGCCCGGCTTCAGCAGCTTGTCTTCAATGCCGGTGGCAAACAGCTCCGCAATCGCGCGCTCGCTCAGCTCCAGCCGCTCCGGCTGCACCAGGTTGCGGGTCTGCGCTGTGATTTCGTCCAGCTTCTCCTGCAGAGTCATGAGCGTGTTCAACGGCCCATGCCGCCGCCCATACCGCCCATGCCGCGCATCGCATTCATCGAACCCATCAGCTTGCGCTGCATGCCCGGCTTGCCGGCGCTCTTAAACATCTTGCGCATCTGCGCATACTGGCGCAGCAACTGGTTCACCTCCTGCACGCTGGTGCCGGAGCCTGTGGCGATACGCTTTCTGCGCGATCCGGAAATCATCTCGTGATTGTTACGTTCCTTCTTCGTCATGGAGTTGATGATCGCCTCCACGCGCGAGAACTGCTTCTCGTCCACCTGCCCGGCCATCTGCTGCAGGCCTTGGAACGGACCAACAGACGGCAGCATCTTCATGATGCTCTGCATGGAGCCCAGCTTCTTGATCTGCCGCAGCTGGTCGCGAAAATCCTCCAGCGAAAATCCGTCGCCGGAAAGCGCCTTGCGCGCAAACTCCTCGGACTTCTTGCGGTCCAGCGTCGATTCCGCCTTCTCGATGAGCGTCATGATGTCGCCCATGCCCAGGATGCGGCTTACGATGCGGTCAGGATGGAACGGCTCGAACGCATCTGACTTCTCGCCCGTGCCGATGAACTTCACTGGTTGTCCGGTGATGTGGCGGATTGAAAGCGCCGCGCCGCCGCGCGCGTCGCCATCCATCTTGGTCAGGATGGTGCCCGTCAACGCAAGCTGCTGGTGAAACGACTCTGCCGAGCGGACGGCGTCCTGTCCGGTCATGGCATCGGCCACGAACAGGATCTCCTGCGGCGACAGCAGCGTCTTCAACCGGCGCATCTCTTCCATCAGATCTTCGTCAATGTGCAGACGGCCCGCCGTGTCCACAATCAATACGTCACAGCCGTAATTCACAGCCTCGCGACGCGCCTCTTTCGCCAGCCGCTCCACCAGCGCCGTGCCTGCAGGCTCGCCTTTCAGGTCGCCCACATAGATATTTGCCTTGATCGCATCGGCGACGATCTTCAACTGCTCGCGCGCCGCCGGCCGATACACGTCCACCGAGACCAGCATCGGACGATGGCCGCCCTTCTGCAGCCACGCCGCCAGCTTTCCGGAGGTCGTCGTCTTGCCGGAGCCTTGCAGACCTGCCATCAGAATCACGCTAGGTGGCCGCGATGCGAAGTTGAACCTCGCCGTGTCTCTTCCCAGGATCGCGATCAACTCGTCGCGCACAATCTTGATCACCTGCTCGGTCGGCGATAGCGCCGTCATCACCTCGGAGCCCATTGCCTTCTCGCGCACGTGCTCGATCATCTCCTTCACCACGGAGAGGTTCACGTCGGCTTCGAGCAGCGCAATGCGGATCTCGCGCAGTGCTTCGTTGATGTTCTCTTCGGAAACGGTGCCTTCGCCGCGCAGGTTCTTGAAGGCACGCTGTAGCTTGTCGGACAGGTTCTCGAACATAAGGGTCAGCCTCAAGTTTATCAGTCCGGCGCGGTTTTCTAGGGATGCGCGCCGGCGCCACGGCAGTGTAAGGTGGCGTGTATGTTTCGACCGTTATCCCGCAGTTTCCGGCTGGGGGCCGCGTTGCTTGCCGTTTGCCCTGCCGCCCTTGCGGCGCACGCGCAGCAATCGGCCACTCCGCCGCAGTTGCAAGAGCGCGGAGGCGCAGCGGCTCCGCATGTCGAGCAGGTGCAACCCCTGAACGACTATCAGCGCTCGCAGATGGCCGACTGGGCCCGCGATTTCGCCGACCTTCACCGCTACCGACCCGCCAACCAGGAGCTCGGTGACCCCGTCTCCGGCGAACGCCGCGTCATCTTCTTCGGCGATTCCATCACCGACAAGTGGACCCTGAGCCAGTATTTTCCTGACAAGCACTACATCAACCGAGGCATCAGCGGCCAGACAACGTCGCAGATGCTGTTACGATTCCGCCAGGACGTCATCAATCTCCATCCCGATGTAGTCGTCGTTCTGGCGGGCACCAACGACATTGCCGGCAACACCGGCCCGATTTCGATCGAGGATATCGAGGGCAACATTACCTCTATGGCCGAGCTCGCCCGCGCGCACGATATCGCGCTTGTGCTCTCCTCCGTGACGCCGGTCAACAATTACACGCCGGCCTCGCAGCGCTTTTTTGCCGATCGGCCACCGTCAGAAATCCTGCGACTCAATGAGTGGATGAAGGCCTACTGCACCAATACCAACTGCTATTACCTGGACTATTTTGATTCCATGGTGGACGGCAGCGGACTGCTGAAACGTGGTCTCAGCGAAGATGGTCTACATCCGAACGATGCCGGTTACAAAATCATGGCCCCATTGGCCGAGTCGGCTATCGACAAGACCATGGCGTCGCGTTAGTCAATGGGAATTCTCGGGATGTTCCACGTGGAACATTAAACGACATTTGTCGTTTAATACGGCACCGTGGCAGTTTCCTAATTCGGG
Organism: uncultured Acidobacteriaceae bacterium; assembly: GCA_963758545.1. Lineage (GTDB taxonomy): Bacteria > Acidobacteriota > Terriglobia > Terriglobales > Acidobacteriaceae > KBS-83. Next base: position 448,822 of record CAVWVY010000009.1, read on the forward strand.
AAATCGAAAGTAACGCGTCTTTCCCATAACCGACCTGGCCTGAAGGGCGCATCAGCAACTGCTCGCTCCGTGAAAACTGAAGACCTCCGCCGCGGCCAGCACGGTGTTGGCGTGGATCGTCACCGTGTCCTCCACCTGCATTGCGTATCCGCCGGCATACACGGAGAAGATTCGTGCGCCGGCGGATTGCGCTGTGCGGAAAACCATCCGGTCGCGCTTTTTCAATCCATCGATCGAGAGCGCCAGGCCGCCCAGCTTGTCTTGCACGTAAGGGTCGGCGCCGGCGACGTAGGCGACCAGTTGCGGCTGGAAGTGTGAGAAGGCCGCGTCCAGGGCGCGCTCGAGCGCTTCCAGATACTCGGCGTCATTGGTGCCATCGGCCAGCGGCACATCGATCGAGGAAGGCGGCTTGTATGCGGGATAGTTGTTCTGCTGATGCATGGAGAGGGTGAAAACACCCTCCGCGCTCGGCGTCATGGAACCGGCCGGCACGCCATAGCGGAGTGATCCTTGCCGGTGTGCTCCGGCAGGCGGAAAGATCGCTGCGGTGCCGTTGCCATCATGCACATCGAGATCGATCACCATCGCGCGGTGGATTGTGCCGTCACCCAGAAGGCGCGCCAGGGCGATGGCGACATCGTGCAGAATGCAGAAGCCCTCGCCGTGGTCGCGGTGGGCGTGATGAAAGCCGCCGCCGATTGCGCAGGCCACACCGTCGCCCAGGGCGAGCTGCGCTGCTTCGAGAGTGCCGCCGCAGCCGAGCAGTGTCGCATCCACCAGCGCCCTGGAGTAGGGTAGCTCGGTTTGCAGGATTTCCTCCTCGGAAAGCGTGCCGCCGACGAGCCGTTCCACGTATCCGCGTTCGTGCACGCGCAGGACGTCGTCCATCGCGATCGTCTTCGGCGTGACGAAGTCGCTTTCTGTCGCTGCGCGCGTGTCCAGCAGGCGCTCGTGAATCAGCCGGTACTTTTCCCCGGGAAAGACATGGCCGCCGAGCGGAAGGTAGAAGCCATCACTATAGATAAGCGAAAAGGGAAGCATACGTCCTCATTCGATGCCGGACCAGCCGTCCGGGCACGCGCCTGTGCGGCGTCGGCTTGTCGTCACTGATGAAGCCCAGCGCAATCGAGCCCGGGGCCTACGATCATGTGCGCGAACTTCAGTTCCACCGAGGGAAACCGTGAAGAAATCACTGTTTAGAATCTGGCGCCAGCAGGAGGATCTTCCCAACGCCGCCTTTCTCTCCAAGCACATGTGCTTCAGCCGCATCACGCAACGGCATCCGGCGACCAATCGGTAGAACGAATTTGCCATCGCGCACGTCATCGGCAAATTCGCGCACTTTGGATGCATCAGGCCGAGCACCCACGCGTGTAATCTTCACTGTCGGATTTCTGGCCGCCGCACTTTCCGGTAGCACAGCGGTGTAGCCAAAGGAGCCGCCCTGCTTGACCCTCGCGATCAGCTTCGCAGCAACCTCACCTCCAACAGTGTCCGCAATTGCATCCACTAAGCGAAAGTTTTCAATTGCTTGATCATCATCCATCGCGAGCACGTCAGAGACCCCGAGGGAGCGGGCTTCCTCCAACTCTGTCCCACGAACGCCTGCGATCACCTGCGCGCCTATCTTCTTCGCCGTGTGCACAGCCGCGCGCCCAACGCTGCCCAGCGCTCCCGTGATCAGAACGACTTGTCCCTTTTTCACATTTGTCGCAAGGCGCACAAGCTGGTCCCCTGTGAGTGAAATCAGCGGGATCGCGGCGGAGTCCGCCAGGTCCATGCCATCCGGCAGATGGGTCACGTCCGTATCGTCCACTGCCACCAGCTCGGCATAGGTCTTGTTGGATAGTGCAAGAACGCGGTCGCCGGGCTTGAAGTGCTTCACATTTGCGCCCACAGTCCGTACGATGCCACTCACATCGCGGCCGAGAATCGCCGGAAGCGACAATGGATAATTCTTCTGCATCATCCCCGAACGCAGTTTCCAGTCAATCGGATTAACGCTCGCAGCGGCTGCCGCGATCAGTACGGTACTTCCGCTGATCTGCGGTTCGGGAACGTTGTCTTCAAATTTCAGATTCTCGGGACCGCCGTATTCATGCAGCACCACTGCCTTCATGCCTACCTCCCGGAATTCCAGGCATATTCAAACTCTACGTCAGATGCGCGGGAGCCGATTCGCGTCTCAACAGCACTCCCCGACATGCCTGCATTTCGACGTTATCAATCCATCCGTAGCTGCGAGGGCCGAGTTGAACTGCATACACTCCGCGATGCTCGCTTCGAAATGTTCCATGAACCCGCGGTGTATTTCGGGTAGCACCCAAGCGGCGCTGAATGAAGCTGCGCATGAATGGCGCCTCCGGCCGGTCGACGACGTTTGTTGCGAGCCGGTTCCGGTAGCAGGGGTCTTCCCTCGCTAACGCTCGTAGCGCCATTCGCTGATGAAGTGGAAGCCGCGCTCGAGGAGCGGGTAGTGGTCGGGCGTCGGAGTTCGGGTGAAGGTGAGGACGGCGGGGCTGAAGGGCGCGGCGGGTTTTTGCTTGGGGCCGGGTTTGGGTGGGTGGGGTGGGACCGAGGTGAGAATGAGATGGCTGGGGTCGGAGAGCTGCCAGGCGTAGTTGGTGGGAGGAGCGATGAAGTAGCAGTTGATGCGGACAGTGTGTTTCTTGGGGTCGAGATCAACGCCGGAGAGCCAGAGCTCGCCGTCGGTGGAGCGCGTGTAGGCGCGGCTGGAGGGGGCGACGTAGAGGTCTGTGATGGGACGGCCTTCGGGGTCGATGAAGGCGCCGGAGGCTGGGTGGGTGGCGTCGAGATGCCAGGCGCCGATCAGAGGGGATGGCGTGCGGACCGCGACTCGAAGGTGGTGCCAGCCGATGCTCATGAAGATCGGTTGGACGACGAGGAAGGCTGCGGCGAAGACAATCTCGGTAACGAGTATGGCGATGCGCCCGGCGCGGCGGCTGGCGGGGGGAACCCAGGCGGCCGTGGGCGCGGCGGGTTTGTGGCTCCAGAAGAAGCGGCAGAGGGAAAGGGCGTCGGGCAGGGCGAGAAAGATGCAGCCGAGGAGCAGGTTGACGGCGAAGAGCTTGACGGGGACGTCGTAGCAGAAGTTGTAGAGCACCACGTTGGTGACCACGAAGGTGGAGAAGAGGGCGCCAGCGAGCGCGGTGCGGCGATAGAAAAGGAGGATGCCGCCGAGGACCTCGGCTGAGCCGCAGATGATCTCGTAGACGGGGTTGAGGCCGATGAGGTTCCAAAGGAAGGTCATCGGAGCCATGTTGCCGGCGGGCTCGTTGAGGATGGCGATGGAGGGCGGGGGCATCTGGAACGGAAAGACCTTGGCCAGGCCGTAGATGACCATGAACATGCCGCAGGTAAGGCGGAGGACGAAACGAAGCCAGGCGTGGAGGGCGCGGTACTCGGTGCGACGGTTGTTGCGGAGGTGAGCGATGACGGTCCAAAGGATGCCGCCGGCCAGGGCGAAGGTCAACAAGAGGCCGTTCTGGATCCAGTTCATCGTGGTGTCGCCAGAGTCGCTGGGGTGCCAGTGGGCGGCGATGCCGGTGAGATGGAAGAGATGTTGCCCGATGAACTCGGAGAGATGGTTGAAGGGCCAGTTGAGCTTGTCCTGGATCCAGCCGCCGACGACCGGGAAGGCTTGAAAGAGGGTTCCGTTGCTGTCGAAAAAGATGAAGCAGAAGAAGTAGAGGAAGGCGATGCGGAAACCGAAGCGGGTGGCGGGGCTCCAGGGAGTGGGCGGAGTGGCTGCGGAGACGGGGGACGCGGCGGGGGTGGTGATGCCTAAAGGCTCCAAACGGGACCTCGCGTGCGGAGGATTTTGGATGTTGGACGATTTTGGTGTGTGGCGAGTTTGGAGTCAAGGAACGAGAATTTTGTATGGAGTTGGGAAGACTCGACCGCGCTCGAGATTCGTCATCGCTATGGGGGCTATTGTGATGCTGTCGGGACCTCGGGGAGATCAGGTGTGGGAAGGGCGTTTACGTGGAGCTAATGCTGTTGTCCCCTTTTGCAAGCCTTTGATCAGCGCGGCTGCGGGGCCCCTGAATTGCGGGTAGGGAAGTTTCAGCGCAGTTGTGTCGAGCCGTTCTGCTTGCTAGTTTGGCGTAGATGCCGCCGCCTGTGCCCGAACAAGTCAGCAGGACCATTGAGACGCTTTACCGATCAGAATCGGGCCGGGTTCTGGCGACGCTCGTGCGCCTGCTGGGCGATTTGGATCTCGCCGAAGAGGCCATGCATGAGGCATTCGCTGCCGCTCTGGAGTCCTGGCCTCAGACTGGTATTCCGGACAATCCGCGCCCCTGGCTGATTTCAACGGCACGCTTCAAGGCCATCGACGTGATGCGCCGGCGCGCACGCTTCGATGGAGCACAGAGGGATCTTGTCGCTCACATGGAATCACGCGGCAACGATGCTCCTTTTGAGGATGAAGAGATCGAGGACGACCGTCTTCGTCTGATCTTCACTTGCTGCCATCCTGCTCTGCCGCCCGACGGACAGGTTGCGTTGACCCTGCGTGAAGTTTGCGGCCTGACCACGGAGGAGATTGCCCGGGCATTTCTGGTCACGCCGGCCACACTGGCGCAGCGCATTGTGCGTGCAAAGGCCAAGATTCGAGAGGCACGGATTCCATACGAGGTGCCGACGCCGCAGGAATTGCCGGGGCGGCTGGACGCGGTGCTTCAGGTCATCTATCTCGTCTTCAACGAGGGTTACTCGGCTGCGGCGGGAGCGGAGGTAACGCGGGCCGAGCTCACCGGCGAGGCGATTCGATTGGGCCGGTTGCTCGCCGACCTCCCGCCAGAGCCGGAAATCCCGAAGCCGGAAATCATGGGCTTGCTTGCCCTGATGTTGCTACAGGAATCCCGTCGCGCCGCGAGAACCTCTCCGACCGGAGAGCTGATTCTGCTGGAGAATCAAGACCGCTCGCTTTGGAACCGCGCGCAGATCGCGGAGGGAGTGGCATTGGTGGAGAAAGCGCTCAAGTCCCGCCGCTTCGGCCCTTACACACTGCAGGCTGCAATTGCATCCGTTCATGCGGAGGCGGAATCGGCCGCTGCGACCGACTGGCGGCAGATTGTTGCGCTTTACAACCAATTGGTACGAATACAACCTTCGCCGGTTGTCCACCTGAATCGTGCCGTGGCAATTGCCATGCGCGATGGACCAGAGGTCGGCCTGATGCATATCGACGCGGTGCTGGAACATGGCGAATTGGCAAACTACTACCTGGCGCATTCCGCCCGTGCAGAAATGTACCGCAGACTGGGCAGGACAGCTGAGGCTCGGTCCTCTTATGAGAGAGCCCTGGCGCTGACCCAGCAGGAACCGGAGCGACAGTTCCTGCAGGAGCGGATTCGGCAGTTGAAATAAAAATCGGAGTGGCTGTCGATTTTCCGTCTCCCCAACGACTATAGGGCAAAAGAACGATGAGCTACGGCTCCTGAGCGAACAGGAAATGAGTCATCGGACACAAACCACAGGAATCAAGGAGAAAAGCCATGCCACAGTATCTGGTTGCCAACTATCTTCCCGACGACTTCGACCCATCCACCGTAACCGCAGCGATGATGGAAGAGATCCATGCGCTCAACCGCTCGATGATTGCTGCTGGCGCCAGGAAGTTTGCTTGCGGCATTTCCCCGGCCTCCAAGGCGAAGACGCTGCGGAAGCAGTCCGACGGCAAGGTGCTCGTCACCGACGGACCGTACACCGAGACCAAGGAGCACATGGGCGGATTCTGGATACTGGAAGCCGCGAATCTGGATGAGGCGCTGGCATGGGCGAAGAAGGCTGCGATCGCCTGCGATGTGCCCGGCGAAGTTCGCGAGCTGCTTTTCTTCCCGGCTCCGGAACAAGAACCCGACGGAAGCAAGTAAGCAACCCGGCCACTGCGGTTGTTGGAAGGTGTCAGCCTGCCAGAGAAACTGCAATTAGAACTGGTTGAGTCAAAGATTTTTAAATCAGGATGTGTTGCGCTTCGTTACTTGAAACAGTGATAGAAAACTCTGCGACCGCTGGGCTACTACCAGAAGAGAAGACGAGGAGAAGAACAATGAGATACATCTGCATGGGATACTACGAGCCCGCAAAACACGCGGCCATGACCGAGGACGAGCGACACGCGATGTTCGACGAATGCTTTGAGTACGACGACTATTTGCGCGCCAACGGGCATTCGGTTGGTGGAGAAGCACTTCAGCCTCAGGAAACCGCCTTGACCCTGTGTTGGAAGAATGGGAAAGTCGCGACGACCGACGGTCCTTATGCGGAAACCAAGGAGCAACTCGGCGGCTTTGCCGTGCTTGAGGCGCGGGACATGAATCATGCGATACAGCTCATGTCGCAGCATCCGAGCGTGAAGTATGGGACGTTATGGGAGATTCGACCAACTTTCGATATGAGTGAAATGATTCGGGACAGCGAGCAGCGACGGCGACAGAACACTGCACGCTGAAGACGGCCCGACAGGAGGTGGTTCGTTTCTGGCCTACCTCATAACTACAAAGGGTTCGAGGAGAATAAAGATGTCAAAAGTTCGTGTTGCGGGATTTGGTGTTTCGCTGGACGGGTTCAGCGCCGGCGTCCAACAGAGTCTGAACGATCCGCTAGGAAAGCGTGGGCCCGAGATCTTTCAATGGTTCTTTCACACTCGAACCTTCCGCTCCATGCACGGGCAGGAGGGTGGATCGGTCGGGGGCATCGACGATACATTTGCGCACCGGGCAATGGACAACTTTGGCGCCTTCATCCTCGGTCGCAACATGTTCGGTCCCGTGCGCGGCCCATGGCCGGACGACGCATGGAAGGGCTGGTGGGGTGACGATCCGCCCTACCATGCGCCAACCTTCGTGCTGACGCACTATGAGCGTGAGCCTTTAGTGATGGAAGGTGGAACCACATTCTACTTTGTAACCGGAGGAATCGAAGAGGCACTGGCACTCGCAAAGAGAGCTGCAGGCAGTAAAGACGTCAAGATCGGAGGCGGCCCATCCACGGTGCGTCAGTATCTGAAAGCTGGACTGGTCGACTCCCTTCACATCGTGTCGGTGCCTGTTCTCCTCGGTCAAGGTGAACCGCTGTTTCACGGTCTGGACCTGAATGCGCTTGGATTTTCCGTAACCGACCGCAAGGCTTCGGAACACGCGACCCATCTCGTGCTTGAGAAAGTTTAAGGACGAAGGTCGTCAGCCAAACGTCATCGCCAATCCGACTTGGGACGACGAAATATTCCCTCGAGGAGTGCCTCGGCGGTTTAGCACTCGCTGCCGGCTCTCACCCATAGATGAAGGAGGAGAAGAACGATGAAATACATCTGTTTGGGATACATCGCGCCAGGAACATTCGAAGAGATGACCGAGGACAAGCGACGCGCAGTGCTCGACGAATGCTTTGAGCACAATGACCATCTGCGCGCCAAGGGACATCTTGTTTCCGAAATAGCTCTCCAGCCTCCGGAGACCGGGATGACCCTGTACTCAAAAAACGGCAGAGTCGCGATGACCGACGGCCCCTATGCGGAAACCAAGGAACAGCTCGGCGGCATTCAAATCCTTGAGGCACGAGACCTCAATCATGCCATTCAGCTTGTCTCACAGCTTCCCGGCTTTCAGTATGGGCTTGGACCGATTGAGATACGGCCGATTGCGGATTTGAACGAGATGATGCAGGCGAGCGAGCAGCGACGACGACAGACCACTGCACGCTGAAGCGGCCTCTGCTTGTTGGGCGAAACGCTATAGAAACCTGTCGCCGCTCTGATGACGAGTTTCAGGAGTCGGCCTCTCGTCAGTAGTGCGGTCGCGCGAGTGACATTCTTGCGTTGACGAGTTTCCATGAGACCTTGACGCGCGCATCCTGGGTTACTTGACTCCTGGGCCGACAGGCTTCTCCTCTGCGCGCTCTATCGCCTGCACCTTACTGTGGCGGATGCTGTAGGTGAAGTAGACGACCAGGCCAATGAGAAGCCAGCCGAAGACGACCTCCTTGGTGAGCCGGGGCAGGGTGAAGACGAGATAGAGCGACGTCACGATTCCGAGGATCGGCACGAGGGGAACGAAGGGCGTGCGGAATGGCCGCTCCATCTCCGGGGCGCGGCGGCGGAGGATCCAGACACCGGCGCAGACAATCGCGAAAGCGAGCAGAGTGCCCATGTTGGTGAGCTCGCTGAGCCGGCCTACCGGAAGCAGCGCGGGCAGGATGGCGGCGACAAATCCGACCGCGATATTCGAGAGCCAGGGGGTGCGGAATTTCGGGTGGACGTCGCTGGCCCATTTCCACAGAAGACCGTCGCGGGACATGGAGAAGAAGACGCGCGACTGACCGAGGAGCATGACCAGCATGGTGGTGCCGAGGCCGCAGACGGCGCCAAATTTGACAAGCAAGGTGCCCCAGCGGTGGCCGGTGACGTCAATGCCCGTGGCGATGGGCGAGCCGACATTGAGCATCCTGTAGTTGACGAGGCCAGTGAGGATGAGGGCGACGACGATGTAGAGGATGGTGCAGATGATAAGAGAGCCGATGATGCCGATGGGCATGTCGCGGCGGGGATTTTTGGCCTCCTGCGCGGCAGTGGAGACCGCGTCGAAGCCGATGTAGGCGAAGAAGATGGAGGCCGCTCCGGCCATGATGCCCGGCACGCCGTAATGGCTGCCCCCTGTCGATGGCGGGATGAAGGGGTGCCAATTGGCCTTGGTCAGCTGAGGATGATGCATGAGGAAGTAAGCGCCGACGACGATGAAAACGCCGACGACCGCGAGCTTGACGAAGACGATGGCGGAGTTGACGTTGGCCGATTCTTCGATGCCGATGACCAGCACAGCGGTGACGACGCAGATGGCGGCGAAGGCGACGAGATTGGCCACAGCGGTGGCGTGCGGCAGCGAGGCGAGGTGAATGCTGACGTTATCCGGCAGCGACATGAACGGCACCCAGTGGCCGTTGTACTGGTAGAGCTGGGTGCCGGGGGTGGCAATGATCTGCGGCGGGAGATGAATCCCAAGGTCGTCGAGCAGACTGACGAAATAGCCGCTCCAACCGGATGCGACCGTGGAAGCGCCGAAGGCGTACTCGAGCACCAGGTCCCAGCCGATAATCCAGGCGACGAATTCGCCCAAGGTTGCATAGCCGTAGGTGTAGGCCGAGCCACAAATGGGAATCATCGAAGCGAATTCGGAATAGCAGAGCGCGGCGAAGGTACAGGTAATGCCGGCGACGATGAAGCTAAGGGCTACGGCCGGCCCGGCATAGTTCGCGGCGGCAGGGCCGACGAGCACGAAGATGCCGGTGCCGATGATGGCCCCGATGCCCAGGGTGATGAGATTGACCGGGCCCAGAGAGCGCTTGAGGGTGCGTTCGCCTTCTTCACATGCTTCGGCGCCGAGGGCTTTAAGAGACTTGGTTGCGAACAGTTTAGCCATGAAGCGGTGTTCCTTCGCTGAACGAAATCTGTGGGCCGGCGTTCGCCGGGTGCCACACGGCCTGCACGCCACGATGACGAATACCGGGCCAGGTACCTTGCGGCCTGTAGCGTACCAGTTCGAGATGGATACATGCGACCATGAAGTACGGGTTGCGCCGCGGCCGATGAACCCGCTCTGCACACCGGGGGCATCCAACCTAGCTGATCGCGAATGACACCACGAGACACGAGCCTCGACGACACCGGACTGCACCAACTGCCCCCGCTGGAAGAGCCTGTACCCGCCGCGGCGCCGCAGGGCTCGCAGCTTTCCGCGACCGAAACCGTTACCACCCGCGATCAGCCCGGCGGCATCTCGCATGCCTGGCGCGCCCTGCGCGCGCCCAACTTCCGACTCTTCTTCAGCGGTCAGAGTGTCTCGCTGATCGGCACCTGGATGACGCGCATCGCGACTAGCTGGCTGGTGTACCGCCTCACCGGCTCCGCGTGGCTGCTCGGGATCGTCAGCTTCATGGGCCAGATCCCCACGTTTCTTCTAGCCCCATTTGCCGGCGTCTGGGTCGACCGCCTGAACAAGCGCAAGGTGCTGGTCTGGACCCAGGCTCTGGCCGCTGTGCAGTCGCTCGCGCTGGCCGCCCTCACGCTCACGCATCGCATCACCATTACCGACATCCTCGCGCTCAGCGCGTTCCAGGGGCTTATCAATGCCTTCGACATGCCGGGACGCCAGGCGTTCATGGTGGAGATGGTGGACGACAAACGCGACCTCGGCAACGCTATCGCGCTCAACTCGTCCATCGTCAACCTCGCGCGCCTGATCGGCCCGTCGCTGGCCGGCATGGTCATTGCACTCTATGGCGAAGGCTGGTGCTTCCTTGTCGATGGCATCAGCTACTTTGCCGTCATCGCATCGCTGCTTGCGATGAAGCTGCGCCCCCTGCGGGTACCTCCACGCCAGGACACCCTCTTTCAGCAGCTCCAAGAGGGCTGGCAGTATGTCAGCGGTTTTCTGCCCATCCGCAATCTGCTGCTGCTCTTTGCGATCATCAGCCTCATGGGCATGCCCTACACGGTGCTTATGCCGGTCTTTGCGTCAGAGGTGCTGCATGGCGGCCCGCATACGCTCGGCTTTCTCATGGCCGCCGCAGGAGTCGGCGCGCTTGCGGGCGCTGTGCTGCTCGCGCTGCGCAAGTCGGTCAAAGGGCTGCTCAGGATGGTCCCCTTGTCGGCTGCTCTTTTCGGCGGAGGGCTCATCGCCTTCGGGCTCTCGCATGTTCTGTGGCTCTCGCTCACGCTCATGCTAGTGGTGGGTTTTGGGATGATGCAGGGGATGGCCGCGAGCAACACGATCATTCAGACGCTTGCCCCCGCCGACAAGCGCGGCCGCGTGATGAGTTACTACACCATGGCATTTGTTGGCATGGCGCCCTTCGGCAGCCTGCTTGCCGGCGGACTGGCACACGCCATAAGCGCTTCCTGGACGGTCGTGATCACAGGAGCCTGCTGCATCCTTGGCGCGGCGTGGTTCTGGCGTCAGATGAAGGACATCCGCGACGCCATTCGCCCGATTTATCGCGAGCTCGGGATTATCCGGCCCGCGCCCGAGACGAACTGAGGTTCCCTGTCATACCGGCCAGGGTGAGGTGAATTATGTCGTTATCACTGTGGCGGATTGCTGGGCGCGTTTGGGGTGCTCGATCCGCCCGGGCCTGAACCGGGGCCAGAGCCGAAGTTCCCGAAGCCAGACCCTGAGCTGCCGCCGGAGCTGCCGAAGCCAGAGCCCGAGCTGCCGCTGGAGCCGGAGTTGCTGAACCCGAAGCTGCTGCTCGAACCACTTGATCCGTTCGAGCCGTTGATGCCCATTCCCGCCGCATTGCCGTTGGCGCCGGCGCCGTTTACATTCCCGCCATTCGCGATGCCGCCGCCGCTATTCATCAGCAGCTCTTCCTGCGGATCGTAAACAAACTCCCAGTCCGAATATTTCTTTTGCTTGTGATACTGGATCAGCGAATCCTTCTTCACCGGGATTCCGACACCCACAATCGGTCCGCCGCCGAAGGTCGAGCCACCGCTCGTGCTGCTGGCGCCGGGGCCGTTGGTGCCGTTCGGTGTGGTGCCTACGCCGCCGGTGCTGGGAGTGGTGGAGCTGTTGAATCCGAAGCCCGATGATCCAGTGTTGGGCGTGGTGCTCGTATTGTTCGAGCCATTGTTCGAGAAGCCGAATGAGGAACTGCCGCCATTCGCCGTACCGCCGGAAGTGGCCGGGGCGCCGTTCACCGAGCCGTTTGTGCCCGAGGCATCCGAATTGGCGTAAAGGCCGGGCGTTCCTCCCGAGCCGGTGCCTAGGCCCGGACCGGTCGAAGCGCTGCTCATGCCTGCCTGCAGCGGTTGGCCGAAGAAGCCCATGGGTGGCACCTTCGCCTCGCCCATGTGGATCAGTCGCCAGTCATCCTTGCCCGTGATCGGGTCCTTGTAGCGCTTGCGCAGGAAGCGTATCTGGTTGGTGTTCTCAAGCTGCTTGATGTCTGAGGGATAAGCGCCGAATTTCTTGTAGTAAAGCTGGATGGCGCGTTTGTACTGCAACCCGCGGTGGACCGCCTCCTGCTCCTTGTCGCGCTGTATCTGCTTCGCCACGCGCGGCGCGGCGATGGAAAGCGCCAGCAGCATCAGGAAGATCATGACCAGCACCGTCAGCAGCAGATAGCCATCCTCCGCGTTTGCCGGCTTCGGTCTGGGATTCCGTAACAGCATGAGTCACTAATTCTGCGAGAGCGGCAGGCTCTGCGTGTTGTGATACGGGATGTCCTCAATCTCCACGGAAAAGGGCCGGATCGAGACCACACGATAGCGCCGGTCCACGATGTCACCCTCGCGTGCCAGGAAGATATCGTCGCCGTGCAACAGAAAGATCTGGCGGTTGCCGCCGTTGATGGAGGAGTAGCCGTAGAACTTCAGATCGATCGACGGTGGCGGCGGAGGTCCGGGGGGCGGTGGCGGTGGCTCATTCCGGAATGGCTTCGGCTTTTCAATCCTGACCTGCTCCGGCGCCGCTGAATCGGGAGAGAAGATATTCCGGCCGTTTCCCTTGTACGTCGTGTCTTCCGCCTGCGCCATCAGCTCCGGGTGCAGCGTCGGATCGAGCGCCGATGAACTCGGCAACTGGACCGCTTCATGCGGATACGGCGTTGCTGTCGAAGCGCCGGTCCTCGCCACATCCGTCGACGGTGCGGCTGGCTGCGTCACGACGGTCGGAGGCGGGGCAACAGGCGCAGGCGACGACGTGCCGAAGAACTTCGGCAGCTGGATGATCGCGAGAATCACCAGCAACGCGCCGAGCCCGATCGCTGCATACAGCTTCGGTTTGCTTTCCGCGCCAACAGGAAGGGCCATCGTCACTGCCCTCCATTCGGGCCGGGAATGGCCGTGTCTTCATCGCCTGTCGTCATCGGCTGCAGATGCTCTACGTCGCTGCCGCGCAGGTACGTGGTCACCTTCAGCCGCAGGTTCACCAGGCCGCCCTGTTGCCCGGTGAGCGTCAGTCCATCGATCACGAAAAACATCTTGTCCCGCTCCACGCTGTTGATGAAACGCATCACGGAGCTATAGTCGCCGCTCACGCTGGCATCCATGCGCACTTCGGTGACGTCGTGGAGCGCCGGCGCGAAGGCCGTTTGCACGCGGCTCAGATGCACATTGGCCTTCTGTTCCAGCGTACCCAGCTCTGCAAGGATGGCCGAGTCTGCCCCCGGTACTCGCGCGTCGTAGAAGTGCTCCGCGCCCTTGGTCGAGTCGGCAACACGTTGCGGAAGATTCTGCAGCGGGCGCGCCTGCAGTTGGGCTGTCCGCAACTCCACCTGTTTCTGTGCCAGCTCTTCCGGACGGTCCATGCGCAGGGTGTGCCAGGTCAACAGCAATTGCACCACCAGCACAAGGTTGACGATAGCCAGCACCGTGACAACGGCGATGTGCACATTGAGCAGACTGAAAGTACCTGAGCGTGTCAGTTTCATGGCGCGCTCCGCCCTGGCATCGGCTTGTGGGCGCGCGCCAACTGACGCCTCGGCTTTGGTCGTGCGGCAGCGTTTTGCAATGCGCTGGTCTTTGTTGTTTCCTTCGTCTCGCGTGGCTCCAGCGGATTGTATTCAGCCAGCACATCGAAGTTCACCCCGTTGTTGATGGATGCGGGTTCGAAATTCGCGACCGGACGCCCGTTCTGATTCTGGGCCTGCGAGGTTTCTCCAACAATGCGCGGGGTACGGAAGCGGCGCGAGTGCTCCAGGTTCCGCACCAGAGACACCGCCTTATCGCGCGGTCCGGCGACCCGCATGTGAATGGTGACGCTTCCGTCTTTCGCCGGCACGGGATCGATATTCAGTACCTGCACGCCCGCCGGCAGCACCTGCTCCAGGTCCATCATCACCGCCGTCCAGGAGAACGATTTATGCAGGAAGAGATTGTTCAGGAACCGCGCCTGGGCCAGCACCGCGGCGTTCTGCGGCTGGCGCATGGAGCTCTCGGCCTGCTCACGCTCACTGCGTGTTCGTGTAATGGCAGATTCGATGGCGGTGGCGCGCGCATGCGCTGCAGTCGCCTTCTGCTTCTGCGCGCCCAGCACCCACCATAGGAACGCGCCTGTCACCAGCAGGAGCAGCGCGACAACGCGCAGCCGCTGGTACAGCGGCCGAAGCTCGACGTAAGGGTGAGTCGCGAGATTGAGTGTAATCCGCATAGTCAGCTTGCCAGCGCTCCTACCACGGGAGCCAGCATACCGGTGGTTGCGCTCGGCGTACCCGCGCCATTGCTTTCGCGAGAGGGGACCAGATCGCGCACCCGCACGCCCGGCAGCGCCAGCAGGCGGTCCAGTTCGCCCGCGCCTCCCGGCCCCACCGAATAGATGGTATGTGCCGTCGACGCGAGTGTGTCCTCGTAATATGCCATTGCGACGGAGACACTCTGCTGCAGCTCCGCTACCGCCACTGTTTCGCTCGCCTCTCCGTTCGCTCCGTTCAGGCTGCTCTCGCCGAGTTCAATCGTGCGGAACAACAGCAGTTGCGATCCGCGCGCAATCGCTGTGGTCAGGCAGTTCGCGTTGCGGTTGACCACGAGCGCTGGTTCTTCGCCCGTCACCGCAGCCAGCGCCGCCAGCGAGCTCGAAAGCACTGCCCCGGGCTCATATCCGGCCTCGCGCACCGCATCTTCATACTCCGCGCGTACCGCCGCCGGCATTACCGCTACCACCGTGCGCACCAGCGGCTCATCTCCATTCTTCGGCAGCACCTGCCAGGAAATCGCCGCATCGTCCACGTCGAAGTGCACCAGCTTCTTCAGCCGGAAGCGCAGGATCGGCAGCACGTCCGCGGTCTTGGCGGGCAGGGTATCGAAATCCAGCAGCAGCACCCGCACCGCGGCATCCGGCACAATGACGGTGACCTTTTTCGTCCGCTCGGCGATCGGTTCGAGCGCCTGGCCGATGGCAGCCGATACCGCGGCGCGGTCGGTCATCGCCGGAGCCTTCAACCCCGGCACCAGCACGCCCATGCGCAGCGGGGCAAAGTGGGTGACCACGTCCTGCGCCTGACCCACTTCGGCCACCGGACCGGGCCGCGCCGCCAGCACGCCGGCAGGCGTGATCTCGCACGCCAGCCGCGGCCGCAGCGCGTCGATGTCGGAAGGAAAGATTCGGCGGACAATGCTCATGCGCTCGTGCTACCGTCCCGTCTCGATGAAGGTGACTTTGTTGATCTCGCCCAGCGTTGTCAGCCCGGCACGCACGCGGTCCAGCGCCGATTCGCGCAGAAATTTCATTCCCATGCCCTGCGCCGCCCGGCGAATCTCCGACGTCGACCGCTTTTCCATAATCAGCTCGCGGATCGTGTCGTTCAAATCCAGCAGCTCATGGATCGCCGTGCGCCCACGGAAACCTGTGCCTCCGCATTCAATGCAGCCAGTGCCTTCGCGGAACGGGAAGTCCCGCCATTCCGCCGGATCGAGCGCGCTCTGCTCCAGCACTTCGTCGCTCACCCGCACTTGACGGCCGCAGAACTCGCAGATTGTGCGCACCAGGCGCTGCGCCAGGATGCAATTCAGTGCGGAAACGAAGTTATATACTTCGACGCCCATGTTGACAAACCGACCCAGCACGTCCAGCACGTTGTTCGCGTGGACCGTCGTGAACACCAGATGCCCGGTCAGCGCGGAATTGATCGCGATCTGCGCCGTCTCCTGATCGCGGATCTCGCCGACGAGAATCTTGTCCGGGTCATGGCGCAGGATCGACCGCAATCCGCGTGCGAAGGTCAGCCCCTTCTTCTCATTCACCGGAATCTGCGTGATGCCGCGGATCTGGTATTCCACCGGGTCTTCAATCGTGATGATCTTGTCTTCGTCGCTCTTGATCTCATTCAGCGCCGCGTAGAGCGTCGTCGTCTTGCCTGAGCCCGTCGGCCCGGTCACCAGCACCATGCCATAGGGCTCGCGAATATAACGGCGGAAGCGCGCCAGATCGTCCGCCTGGAATCCGACTACATCCAGCGTCAAGGTCTTGAACTTCTCGCTCATCGACTCCTTGTCCAGCACGCGGAGCACGGCATTCTCGCCATGTACGGTGGGCATGATGGAGACGCGGAAATCGATCAGGCGGCCCTTGTAGCGTACGCGGAAGCGTCCATCCTGCGGAACGCGCCGCTCGGCAATGTCCAGCTCGCTCATCACCTTGATGCGCGACAGAATCGTCGTATGATGCTCGCGCGCAATCGGCGCCATCGCGTGCTGCAGCACGCCATCGATGCGGTACTTCACCACTAGGGAATCGTCGTAGGTTTCGATATGGATGTCCGACGCGCGGCGCTCCAGGGCGGTGAAGATCGTCGTGTCCACCAGCCGGATGATCGGCGAGATGTCCTCTTCCGAGGTCAGCTTCTCGATCGAGATGTTCTCGTCCTGATTCTCCTCTAAGGAGATGACATCGAAGGTGAGGCCCTCGGATGCCTCATCGAGCACGCGCTGCGACTGCTCGGTCTTCTTCAGCAGGTCGGTGATCTGCGAAAGCGTCGCCACGCGGGTTACGAGGCGCTGTCCCAGCAGTCCGGCGATCTCGTCGAGCACCATCAGACGGCTTGGATCGCTGACCGCGATCACCAGCCGGTCTTCCATTTGCTCCAGCGGAACGAAGTTGTAGCGGAACATCATGTCCACCGGCACGGAGCGGAAGAGCTCATGCTGGATGCGGAAGTTCTTCAGATCAACGAACTCGCAGCGATAACGTGCGGCCAGTGCCTGCGCGCGCGTAAGTTCATCTGCCGGAATCGGCACAGGCATCACAATTACAGGACTTTCAGCCATACAGGGGAACTCCTTCTTTTGTTAGACGGCGGGGCTGGTTCGTCATCCTCTTCATCATCTGCCCCCCATCGAGCCCGCCTGCCCCAGCGAAAAGATCGGCAGGTAGAGCGCAATCATGATCGTCACAACAACGATGCCCATCACGATCAGAATGATCGGCTCAATTAGCGACAGCGCGGCGGTCAACGCCGTCTGCACATCCTCTTCAAAGAACTCCGCCACGGAGTTCAACATCTGCGGCAGTGCGCCGGTCGACTCGCCTACCTCGATCATCGACGTCGCCAAGTCCGGAAACACCTTTGTCTGTGTCAGACTCTGCGACAGCGACTTGCCTTCGCGTACGCGCGTCACCGAAGTGCGCACTGCCTTGGCAATAATGCGGCTGGCAATCGATCGCGCCGCCGTTTCCAGCGAAGATACCGGCGGCATGCCGCCTTCGAGCAGCGTCGAAAGTGTCCGCGAGAACTGCGCGACCTGGTATTTCACCCAGATGGTCCCAAAGATCGGCATCTTCAGTCGTATCCGGTCAATCCGATCTCCGCCGCTCTCCGTCCGGCCCCACCGCCATAAACCATACGCAAGCAATGCGATTACCGGAATTGCATACAAGATGTACGCCTGGAAGTTCCTGCCCAGCGCCAGCAGAAACATGGTCAGCGGCGGCAAATGGCCGCCGATCTGGTCGTACAGTTGCCCGAAGCGTGGCACCACAAATGTGATCAGGAAGGTGAACATCGAGAGCACCATAACGACCAGCAGCGCCGGATAAAACATCGAAGCCTGCAGCTTCTTGCGAAAGGTCAGCGAAATCCGCTGAAAGTTCAGATACCGCGCCAGCACATCTTCCAGATGACCGCTGCGCTCGCCGGCCAGCAGCGTCGTGGTGTAGATGGCCGGGAAGCCGCCTTGCGACTCGAACGCCTCCGATGGCGACTGGCCGGTCCGGATGCGCTGCGTGACGCCTTCCAACTGCGCGCGGAACGCCAGGTTCTTCTGGCTCTTCGACAGCATCTCCAGCGCCGGCAGAATCGGCACACCTGCGCGGATCAGCGTCAGAAACTGCTGGTTGAAGATCAGGAACCCTTCCAGCTTGATCTTCTTCTGCCGGCTACGCAGCCCGCGTGCCTTCACCGAATAGACGTAGTACCCCGCCTGCGTGAAGCGGGCACGCAACTCTTCGGCGCTTGCCGCCGTCTGAACCTGCTCCTGCAGGCGGCCGCGCTCATCGGCCAGTCGAATCACAAACTCTGCCATGCGCGTGCCCTGCGGCTACTTTCCTTTCAGACCTGTCAGCTTCGCAATATGACCCTGCGGACCTACAACCCAGGGAAGGCTGATGGCGTTGTAGCCATCGTTGCCGACAGCAGACCAGCTCTGTCCGTCATCATACGAGACGTCCGTTCCATTCGGCCCGACGGCGATCCAGGCGTTGTCCGCCGCATCCCAGGCCACGCTCGACCGGTACCCCTGCGGCATCTTCGTCGCCGCCGACCATTTTCCCGTCTTCGGGTCGCGCCGTGCCGCCGTGCCTTCGCTCTTATCCGGAGTGGAATAGTCGCCGCCCACCGCTACGGCGTGCCAGTCGCCGTTTTGATCCTTATGCAGCCCAAGGGCGAAGATGCCCTGCGACTCGCTCGCCCCGGCCATCGGCACTTCGTCCTTTGAAAAAGTCCAGAACCGGGAAAGACACCGCTCCGGATCCCTGTGCGCCATCGTCATTCCGCAGTCCAGTCCCCCCGAATAGACGTAGGGATGCTGCCCGCCGCTCATGCCGCTGGTGCCGAACCAGGGCACCGTCACGTTACCCAGCACCGGATCGGTCAAGACCATCGACTGGTTGCTGGCGGCAAAGGCGCCGAGTTTTTGCCCGTTCAGGGCCAAGTCTTTGCTGGTCACAGACTTCCAGTGTGCGCCGCCATCCTCGGTCCGCAGCAGGGTGAAGTGGTCATTCACCGGATCGCCCAGCAGATAGCCATTGTTTCGGTCCGAGAAGACCAGCCCATCCCAGAAGCCAGTCGCGTCCTTGTTGGCCTCGAGAGCTGTCCAGTGGGCGCAGCCGTCCGTCGTCTTGTAGAGCCGGCTCTGCCGCGCCGGGTCCGGACGACATCACGATCGCCGTTTGCGCGTCCCAGGCCCAGATGCTCCGGAAATCCAGCTTCTCCGCGCCGTCAGGCATCGCGCACCGCTGCCAGACGTAGCCAGAATCCTCGGTCCGCAGCACCGTGCCGCGAGCGCCGCTCGCCCATGCGACCCCATTTCCGGCCGCATGAATCCCGCGTAACGGCTGATCGGTGCCGCTATGCTCCGCGTCCCACGGATTCCAGACGGTGCTGGGCGACGCGGCCGAAGAGTGTACCGGCACCACCTGCGCCCGGCCAGAGAAGGAAAGCGCCGCCACCAGGATGAAAGCTGCAACGATAAGACGCATACCTATTAAGGATAAACGGGATGCGGCGTGGCTCCGCTGGTCAGCCATTCAGACTTTCACCTGACGAAGCTTCGCTTATGCGAGCGCCTATACTGGCCCGCATGTGGGGATTCGGCCCTTTCTGTGTTCTGGCTCTTTCCACACTCGCTCTCCCTGCTTGCGCATTTCAGGAGCAATCCCAGAACCCATACAGCCTCTCCACGCAAACCAATCTTGTCACCTTGCCCACCCAGGTCACGAACGCGCAGGGCGACCTCGTGTACGGGTTGCAAGGCGGCCAGTTTGTCGTCACGAATAACGGCGTACCTCAATCTGTGCATCTCGAGCAGATCCCGGAGCAGACCGGACTGTCGCTTGTTGTCGTTGTCCAGTGCAGCGGCTCCATTGGCCTTGAATCCGCGAAGCTTGCCGGCCTTACCACGATGATCGAGGACATCACCGGGGCCGCGCCGCACGAAGTCGCCGTTCTCAGTTATGGCAAAGAACCATCCTTGTTGTCCGGCTTCACCGCCAATCCGGAAAAAATCACCGCAGCCATCTCCGCGATCAAGCCCTGCGCAGGAGGTGTTGCGACCCTCGACGCTGTGGAGCGCGCTATTGACCTGATGGATGAGCGCGAGAATCATTACCGCCGGGTCATTCTGCTCATCAGCGAAACGCGCGACCATGGCAGCCACGCAACCGCCCAGGAGGTCATCGAAGAGCTGGGACGGACCAACACCGTCGTCAACTCGGTTGCTTACTCGCCCGCGCGCGATCAGTTTCTCGACGATCTCAAGCACAACGACTTTGGAAGCACCGGCACGGCGGATATTACTCCGCTCCTCTTTATGGCGGTCAATGCCATGCGTGACAACACAGCCTCTGAGCTTGCCACGCTCTCCGGCGGCGAATACCAGAACTTCACCACACGAAAGGACTTCGACCGCGCGCTCGGCCACCTGGCAAACCAGGTTCACAATTTCTATTTGCTCAGCTTCCAGCCGGGAGGCGCACTTGCCGGGGGCTATCACAGGCTTCACGTCGCCATTCCGGGGCATCCGGAGTATGTCGTGAGGAGCCGAGCCAGCTACTGGTCAGAGCCAAAGCTGCCCTCCCAGCCCCATTAGGGCCATAAGTCGCTAACGCGGCAGGGTTTCAGTCTGGATCGACGAGGTTCTGATCTGCCTTGAGCAGCCACGAAGGCCCCGGATGTCCTAGCTCTAGCGGTGATGACCATGGGAATGTCCGCCGCCACCTCCATGGCCACCAAAATGACCGCCGGAGTGCCCTCCGAACAAGCCATGTCCGCCGCCGAAGTTTGCCTTGTGCGATCGTCCGCCGAAGCTCTTCGAAGAATGTCCACCACCAAACAAGTGAAAGCCGCCTGACCGGTTTGCCTTACCGGGGTATCCGCCGGCAAACGCAGTCCGCTGCCCTGATCCACGATAGCCTTGCGCCGGACTGCGATAGATGGGCTGCCTGAATCCTGGTCGAGCGTACGAAAGTTCCGGCTGCCGGTAAATGGAGTTAGACCTGCCGTAGACACTCCCAGCCCTCACGCCGTGGAACGCCGCAGTTTGACGATAGCTTCCAAGTCCATAGCTACTTCGCGGCCGGCTATAGAACAGCGGCCGCGCAACTGGCGGTCCGAAACCGTTGCGCGTGCCCTGAGGCCTCCCCGGATGCATGAATCCGGCGGTCTGGTAGCCCCGGAACGAGCGCGGGCCGCCGTGCGGCAAGCCCCAATCCGCTACGGTGGCGCTGTGGGAGTAGTACTGGTTGTTCTGGAAGAGCACCGACTGAGTCAGCCAACTGAGCCCCCAACTCAACCATCCCCAGGGCGTGTGGTTGAAGACCGTCATCAACGTACCGAGGCCATAACTTACCGGCGACGAGCCTAAGAATTGACCAAGCACGCCAAAAAGCGAGAATCCCGGATAAGGCGACACAGACCGGCCATATACATTCCACGGATCGTACGATGGCACCTGCACCACATCCGGATTTGGCGGCGCGAGCTCGATGTTGCCTCGGTCGTAGTTCACTGCTTCCTGGGGAGTGCTCTGAAGATTCCCCGCTGCCTGGGCGCGCTGCCGCAGCGCCTGCACCGCACCCAGCACGTCTTGCGGCTGATTGTAGTAGGCATTTCCCAGGTCGCTCGTCCACGGAAGGTTCCGCGCCATTTGCGCCAGCACCTGCGGAAAGGCTGTGAGCGCCTTCAGACTCGGATCCCAATTTTTCTCATCGGCTCCGGCTGCAATCTCTTCAGCAGGCGCATTGCTGTGGGCCCGACACCATTGGTCCACGTACCTCACTTGATCGGGGTAAGTGGATGCAGTCAAAACCTGCGCCAAAAGCACATCGGGGTAGAGAGCGATGGGCGCCACCAACTGCTCCAGCTGTTCCGCCCCGAGCGGCTGTCCACCTGTCTGCTGGTATCCCCGATCAGGAGAAGAATATGGCTGAGACTGGTGGGCCTGTTGCGGATAAGGCTGGGGTTGACGATAACCCTGCTGGCCATACCCTGGCTCTGGCGCGTAGGTTCCGTAGGAGTCGCTATGCGACCAGCTTTGTCCGAATGGTGGCGCTTGCTGCGCCACCAGTTCTGCTTGGCTGAGCGGGAGCAGGAACAGCGCAAGGCCCATGAGCAGTCTTCGGCGTTGCCTTACGTGTTCGGAAATGGCATTCGAGCTTACCCGTCCGCGAATGGCTCGACCAGAAGATCTTGCAATGCGCGATGCTTCCACGTGCGGGATGATCATGTTCCCTCTCATCCAGGAGTGACTGGCGCGTCGAACCCTTGCAGTTCTTCATCCTGCTCCAGCCCGGCGACGGTTGTCCAGTGCGGTTGGACTGGCTCGGTCAAGGACTGGCGCAACTACAACGGAGACCTGACCCGGCGCGGCCTCTGGGTCATGGCCGTCTACAGTTTTGGTCGATGGCGGTATACCATCCGCTCCGGCATCGTTTGCAAACCGTTCTCGCTGCTCTACAAGATACTCATGGTCTTCAGCGAGATCGTCACCCACGTTGAGCTGCCGTGCGAAGCCCCAGGTCGGCCGCGGGCTCATGATCGAGCACGCCTTCGACGTCGTCATCAGCGGCGATGCTGTTCTTGGGGACGATGTTGTGCTGCGTAACGGCGTCACCATCGGCCTGCGTCACCGCACGTTCCGCGGCTCGCCGGTCATCGACAATCGCGTCTACATTGGGGCTGAAGCAAAGATTCTGGCTCCGATCGCCATCGGCGCCGACTTCTCGATTGGCGCGAATGCCGTCGTCCTCACCGATGTTCCGGCAAACTCCATTGCCGTTGTCATTCCGGCGCGCATTCGTCCGCGCAGCGATCGTGCTGCAGCAGCTTTCGATCCCGTCGCGCCGCCTGCGTCCATCGGCAGGTGATGGCAGCTACTCGCGAACTGCGATTTCGTGCCGGTCCAGGTACGAAGTCAACGCCGCGGCGCTTCCAACCGCATCCGCGAGGCCGACATATCCATCCGGCCGTATCAGATACGCGGCATTCCGCCACAGGCCGGTGCGCCGCATCTGCGACCGCCAGGCAAAGACATGCAGCGGCAGCCGGCGCGCTTCGCACATCTGCCGCAGAGCCTTAGCGGCTTCGCCATAGACATGCACCTGCCAATCCAGCGACATGAGCGGCACAAAATTATCCTTGCCTTCCCCACTCGCATTCCGAATCCATGGCAACCGATCGCCGCCCTGCACCGTCTCCGTCCATCCGGTGCTCAGGCTGCTGCCTTCGTAGTCGATCGAGGTCTGCGAGACCCTGCGGAACATGAGGCGGCGGACAGATTTCGACGAAAGCAGCAGCGGAATCACGAGCGGCGCAATGCGCAGCCGTATCAACCGCGCCATGAACCCCGAGCTGGTCACGCTGGTGAAAGCCTGGTCCGTCGTCGATACCAGCGTCCGCGCAAACCCGATCCGCTCCTGCTCATAACTGTCTAATGTGGAAGCATTCGCCCGTCCGGCGAGAACAGCAGCCAGCTTCCATGCCAGATTCACCGCATCGCCGATGCCGGTGTTCATCCCCTGTCCGCCTACCGGACTATGGATGTGCGCCGCGTCTCCCAGCAGAAATGCGCGTCCCTTGCTAAAGTGATCCGCCACGCGATGATGCACGCGGTAGGTCGAGAACCAGTTCACCTTCTCGACATCAATGCGGATCCACTCGATGACGCGCTTGCTCACGTCGTCCCAGGTCAGCTTTTCGGCCTGGCTTGCAAGTTCCTGCCGGATGGTGCCGACCAGTCGCGCGCGCCCGTCGCCTTTCAGTGGAAACACCACCAGGAAATCTGTTCTGTCGAGCGCGACGTGCAACTCGCCATTCATCGTTGCACCGCTCGCTTCCACATCGGCGACGTAGAACATGTGCTCATACGTGCCACCCGGAAAGCCGATGCCCAGCGCTTCGCGTATGGTCGATCGCGCTCCGTCGCACCCGGCGATGTACGCCGCCGTCGATCGCTCTTCCGTGCCATCGGCTCGCCGGAGATGCGCCGTGACGCCATCCGCCGTCTCTTCAAAGCGCAGCAACTCGGTCTGCCGCTCGACCTCTACGCCGGCTTCGCGCAGCCGCTCGATCAGAAAGCGCTCGTGCTCATCCTGCGGATACACCAGCGCGTAAGGGAAGGGACTGATGCCGGCGCCCATTTCGCCGAAGACGGCATGGGCGACCTTGCGGCCGGCCACCCACATATTTGCCGCAATGGTCTTCCGTCCCGCCGCGACCACGGCATCGGCAAAGCCCAACTGCTGGTAAAACTCAAGTGTCCGCGCCTGCACCGCCAATGCGCGGGAGGTCGTTCCCGGCTCGGCAGTCTTGTCGATGATGCGCAGCCGCACGCCGACACGCGCCAGCCACAGCGCGAGCACCAGCCCTGTGGGTCCCTCGCCCACAATCAGCACGTCGGTGTCGTGAACTGACGACGTTGCGTCGTGCACAGAACCTGAAATCACCATCGAAAGCTTATACCCCTCAGCGGGGATGCCCAGCGCTGATTCGATCTGCCATCATGTACCATGCCGCTTTTTTACCTGCGCCGTCTGACCGGCAGCAAACGAACGGAGTCTGCCAACCGCCATTTGGCGCGCTATCTGGCCTTTGTTGCCGGAGCCGCCAATGCCGGGGGCTTTCTCGCCGTCCGGCAATACACCTCTCACATGTCCGGCGTTGTCGCTACCATGGCAGACAACTTCGCGCGAGGCAGCCTGGGGCTGGTCTCTAGCGGCCTGGCCGCCATGCTGTCGTTTCTGCTGGGGGCGTTTTTTACTACCTTGTTCATACGCTGGGCGCGTGTTCGCGCCATGGAAAGTGAATACGCGCTGCCCCTGATCGCAGAGGCGGCGCTCCTGATCCTGTTTGGGTTCACGGGACGGGTCTTCACCGGAGGCCGCGTGCTGGGCACCGTCATGCTGCTTTGCTTCACCATGGGGTTACAGAACGCCATTATCACCAAGCTCTCCAACGCCGTGATTCGCACCACGCACGTAACCGGCATGGTGACGGATATCGGGATCGCCCTGGGCCGCATCGTCTCTTCTTGGTCGCGCGAGTCTGCCGTGGATCTTACTCCGGAGCTCGCGACTTTGAGGCTCCTCACCTCACTCATCACCCTGTTCTTCGTGGGTGGAGTGATCGGTGCCCTCGGCTTTAAACACGCGGGCTTCTTCTTCACGCTGCCTCTTTCCGCCATCCTGGTGCTTCTGGCGGTCATGCCCGTGATTGACGACGTACGCGGGCGCGGCGCTGTGACCGCATAGAGTCCTGCGGAGGGAATGGTGCCGGCAATTTCATTGGGTCGAAGCCGCGCTCCGCGCCAGGCGAAGCGCCATGGCCTCCGCCTCCGCTTCGCTTCTACAGCTCTCCGCCAGCGCGTCGAAGAACTCGAACGACGTGATTGCCGCCAGCATCGCTGCCCGCTGCTCCACATCCCCGCCGCCCAACCGCTCCACAATCCGGGAAGCCGCCCTCAGCCGCCGACGGTTGCGCGCTTCGATCACCGCGCCAAACTCCGGGTCGATGGCTGCGATCCCATGAACGCGCCGGAGCAGTGCCCGGTTTCTCTTCCAGAAGCTGCAGAAGATCCCGACGAAGCGCACCAGTTGCGCATCGCCGGGCGGCAGCATCATCACCTCGCGCATCCGCTCCATGCCGCTGTCGAGGGCAATCAGATCGAAAACCGCCTCCAGCACGCTCGTCTTCGTACCGAAGAGGTTGTGGATCGTCTGCCGCGTCACGCCGCTCTCCGTGGCGAGACCTGCCATGGTGAATTGCCGGTAGCCGTTCGCCTCCAGTTGCGCGCGGGCGGCCCGCAGGATGGCAGCGCGGCTCTCGTCCATCTGCTCCAGCCGCTTCCCCAGCTCGTATGGCCGCTTTCCCGGCTCTGTCGGTCGCTTCGTCACAAGTGCATCCTACGAGGCCATATTTAATTTGACAATATGTAAATTGAAATTTAGATTGAATTTGTAAACAGGAGGGCCACATGACCGGCAATCCAGTCACTGACACACGGGCCCGTCAGAACTTCGCGTCAGAGCAGGGAAGAGCGCCCGCCTTCAACGTTCGCTTTCCGTTGGCGCTCAGGATTGGCTTCTGGTTCTGCATCGTGATCGCAGTGGCCGTCGTCATCCGCCGGGTTGTCGCACTTTCCACGCCGGCCAGCACAAGTGCACCGCCGCAGCTCGCCGGGCTCGATGCCTGGTTCGTTTCACACGCCGCGCTCACCTATGTTCACATCCTCTGCGCGCTGGGTTTTGTTCTGCTGCTGCCGCTGCTTTTCTGGAGCCGCACGCGCGGCTCGCGCACACTCCAGCGCGCCATCTACCCAATGGGGCTCGTCGTCGGCCTTACCGCCTATGCCATGAGCGCCTATGCTGTCGGCGGATGGCTGGAGCGCGCCGCCGTCCTTTTCTTCAACACGCTCTTTCTGTTTGCGCTCTACCGCGCCTGGCAGTTCTCACGCAGCAGCGACCGCCTGCAGCAGCAGGGCTGGATGCTGCGCGCCATCGCCATCCTGCTCGGCATCGCGACGACACGCCCGGTGATGGGCGTTTTCTTTGCCACCTCGCGCCTTACCCACCTGACACCGCAGCAGTTCTTCGGCATCGCCTTCTGGATCGGCTTTTCCATCAACACCGTGGTCATGGAGCTGTGGCTCCGAACCCAGGGGAAGACCTTGCTCGCGTGACGGGCAGCAGGTCGAGAGGAGGAATCACATGAACACGCAAACGCAGACAGCGGTACACAGCCCTGCTACTCACAAAGGCCCGCACCCCGGCATGCTGGCCGTGCTCTATATGGTGCTGTTCTGCGCCGGCCTCTACCCTGTCACCTTGTTCTACAGGCTGCCCTACTGGCCCGGACCGTGGGAGCCCGCGTCCACCATTGTGCCGTTCTTCCAGACACAGGGCGCGCGCGTGGTCCTGTGTCTCTTCCTGCAGCTCGGCGCTATGGTGTGCCTTGGTCTTTTCACCGCCACGGTCGTCAGCCGGCTGCACTTTCTGGGAGCGCGCGCCGCGGGCATCTACATCGCCCTCTTCGGCGGATTCTGGGTCGTCTTTGACGCAATGGCGGGCACGATGGCGACATGGGCGATGGTCCATCCTAGCGTCTGGCCGCATCAGGGCGTCGTGCTCGCGCTCTACTATCTCGGTTACGGGCTCGGCGGCCCCGGCTTTTCCATCCCGATGGGACTGCTGATCGCGGGCATCACCATTACGTCGGCGTTCATGAAGGTCCTGCCCCGATGGGTGATCGTCTTCGGACTCATCCTCGCCGTCGCAGGGGAGTTGAGCTGGTTCCACATCTTCTTTTACCCCAAGCTTCTTTTCCTGATTCCGCTCACGCGTTTCCCCGGCTTTATCTGGCTTATCATCGTGGGCTTCCTGCTACCGAAATCGAGGAGGCCCGGCAGCTTCGCTCGTCAGCGTGACGCTATACTGGCGGCCCATGAAAGCTCTGTACGCCTTTGCTCTCTGTGCCGCCACCGCGTTCCCTCCCGCAACCTGGGCCAGCACAGTCCCCGCCGCGATGCAGCAGATGAGCATCCCCAGCCACGGCAGCACTCTGCTGGGCGTCTTCTATCTGGCGGCCGGTGACGGGCCGCATCCCACCGCGGTCATCCTCCACGGGTTTCCCGGGTACGAGCAGAACCTCGACATCGCGCAGCACCTCCGCGCTCACGGCTGGAATGTGCTTGCCATGCACTATCGCGGTTCGTGGGGCGTCAAGGGCAACTTCTCCTTCGAACACTCCGCCGAAGACGCCGACGCCGAGATTCAGTTTCTTCTCGATCCCGCGAACGCGCAGAAATATCGCATCGATAGGCATCGCATCGTGGTTATCGGCCACAGCATGGGAGGATACATGGCTGCTTCGGCCATCGCGCACAATCCGCAGGTTAGGGCCGCCGTCCTTATCTCCGCATGGAACATCGGGGGCGGCTTCGAAAATCGCCATCGGTCGGAGAGCAAGCCCGCCACAGTGGCAGAGGAAGCCAAAGAATTAACGAAGGACAACAACCTGGCACCGCTGGCCGGAACCAGCGCCGTTGCGCTTGCTCGCGAGATCCACGCTCATCCGCAGACGCTCGACTTTCTCAATCTTGCGTCGAAGATTGCACCGCGTCCCGTCTTCGTCATCACCGCGAGCGAAGGCCTCGCCCCTCAAGATCATGCATTGGCCGAAGCGATCACGAAGGCCGGCGATACCCGCGTTACGGAGCGCCATTGGGATACCGACCACAGCTACTCCGGCCAGCGCGCGGAGCTGGCGCAAGCCATCCTGCAGTGGATCGATAACCTGCCGCGCTAGAGGAAAGGAACCATTTTCTCCATTTCGCTGTTAACCGCTGAGCGCACTTTTGCGTTGTAGGGGTAAACGCGGCTACACCGCAAGAGGTGGGAGAAATGGAAAACGTACTCATCCCGTTAGCAGTCACTACTCTGCTTGGCTTTGTCGCCTGGCTGATCTTCACCTCCATCCGCCGCTTCCTTATGGCCAGGCTCCAGGCCACCCTTCAGGCCAAGCTGCTGGACCGCATCAATTCGCCTGAAACCCTGCTTACCTATGTCTCTACCGACGCAGGCCGTGAGTTCGTGGAAGCTCTGCGATTGGAGCGTGAGCGGGAACCGCGCACGATGCCTTTTCGTAGCATTCTTGTGGGCGTGCAGGCATCCATCGTGCTGATTGTGTTTGGCGGAGCGCTGCTGCTGCTCCACGCCATGCACACGCTGCCGGACGACAGTGCTGTCGTGATGGGCACCCTTCCGGTTGCCATTGGAATCGGCCTGGGTATTGCGGCAGCTGCAACCTACGTGCTTTCGCGGAATTTCGGTCTGCTGGACAGCCACCAGTCTTAAAGAACAATGGAAGCCATCTTGTTCTTCTCCGATGCAAGCGGGCGCAACGTGGCGGCGGCGATTCAGGGCACAGCCGCGCGCCCGGCGCGCCCGGCCCGAGACAGCCTCGCCATGGACGAGGCGCAATTCCATGCGCTCTACGATGCAACCGCTCGCCCCATCCACGCTTACCTCGTCGCTCTCGCCGGAAGTCAGGACACAGCCGACGACGTTCTGCAGGAGACATACTTCCGCTTTCTCCAGCGCCATCCGACAGAGATGCCACACGAAGAAGTGCGGCCATATCTGTTTCGCATCGCAACCAATCTGCTGCGCGATCGGTGGCGCACGCGGCGCGAAGAACAATGGCCGGACAACTTCGAGCAGACTCACTGCTCTGACCTCAACTCACAACTGGATGTGCGGAAGATCATGCAGACGCTGAAGCCGCGCGAAAGGGAACTGCTGTGGCTTGCCTACGTGGAGGGCATGTCTCACGCAGAGATTGCGATCGCCACAGGCCTTACCGCTCTCAGCATCCGCCCGCTTCTGTTTCGAGCGCGCAAAAAGGCCGCAGCCCTGCTGCGGCCGGAAGGGAAGGGCGCATGACCCGTAGAACATGCGAGCGCGAATCCTCCGTAGCGGCTGCGGCCCGCTCCGGCCAATGGTCTGCCGATCTTGAAGGTCACCTCGCGGCCTGCGCTATCTGCGCGGAAACGAAGCGTGTCGCTGAGCTCTTCCTGCAGCATGCGTCCGTTATATCCACGCAGCTTCAGCCATCCGCGGCCAGCGTTGTCTGGCAACGGATGCAGGCACGGCGTCGGCAGCTCGCGCTGAAACGGGCCACCCAATGCGTAACCCTGATGAGCCTTCTCGCGGGGATGTATGCAGCGGTTCTCGCTGGATGGTATCTGCCGCGGCTGTGGCATCCGCAACTGTCGACGGATCTCAGTCCGCTCTCCAGCGGGGTGGTGCTCGCCGGTATTGTCACCACGCTCGTTGCTGTGTTGATAGGGGCCTGCTGCATGGTCCTGCTGGGCAGGCGGACCGATTTTCGGTTGCGCACTTGAGCGTGAGCGGCCAAAAAGAAGCGAAGCTCGCAAGACGCCTCGTCGCCGTCCCCGGCCCGTGCGGCCAGCACCTAAACCGGCGGCGTCCCCTCCACCACCGGCACGCCTGCCGGCGGCGCGAAGCGGAACGTATCCGCGGCCAGCACCGGATTCTTCTCCTCATCGGTAAAGGCAAAGCTTGTCCGCGAGCCGTCCAACTCCTCCAGCGTCATGGCATGGATGGTACCGTCCGCGGTCACTGTCACTTCGAGTGAACGCACGCGCTGCTCCATCCCCTTCGGCACGCCGCGCAGCCGGAACTGCGCGTTGTCCGCGGGCGTCATCGTCAGCCCATCCAGCTCCTTGGTGAGCTGTGCATGTCCCAGCAGGAAGCGTAGCGGCGAGCGCAGATCATCCAGCTTCTTTGCCGGAATCTGCTGCACCTGGGCATCGCCGGGCGTGTAGAACCAGCCGTATTTTCCGTCCAGCACAAAGACCTTGCCCGGAGGCTCGGCATAGTTCCATCGCATGCGCCCGGGCTTTTCCAGCAGCAGCACGCCGTTCTCACGCCGGTCCATCCCCATGCCTTCGTAGCTCTCAGTAAAGCGCACTCGCAGCCGGCGGAGCCCGTTGTAGTGATGGTCGACCGCCGCCGCCAGTTCCACGGCGGAAGGCGCGGCAGTCTGCGTCCATGACGGAACCGCGGCCAGGAGCAGCACCAGAAAGAGAAAAGGCCAGCATCGTGGCTGGCCTTTCGTGTATTTGCGAAAACTCACGAGATCGGTACGGTGCAGTTGGTGCCTCCCGCAGGATCGGCCTTGATATCGCCCGACATATCCATGCAGAAGCCGCGATGACCGGTCTTGCCGACCGTTTGCGGCACCGCTGTCACCTCATAGGAGGTGAACATGTCCTGGTTGTTCGAGCCCTGGCGTCTTGGTGCAGTTGGTGATGTTGAAGGTGTACCCGTCCTTCTGGCCGGTGGCGAGCGACGCTTGCAGCATCTGCGCCGCCTGTGCCGTCGGTGGCCCGGAGCTTCCGCTTCCGCCAAGCGCAGTGATTGAGCAGGCAAAGCCGTTTGCCGGGAAGTTCGTCTGGTACTGCACCTCCGCTGCCTGGATGGCACGCAGCGATGACAGGGCCGAAGTCTCGTGCGCCTGGATCATCATGTTAAGCATGCTCGGGATCGCGATGAGCGAGATGATCAGGATGACAGCCATCACAATCATCAGCTCCATGAGAGTGAAACCCGCTTCGCGATGCCTGCGCGGGCAGGATTCCTCTGACGATCGCTTCCACCAATTCTTCATGACGTAACTACCTCGATGTCGTGCAATACTGCCGACCGCAGAGTATCAAAATCCCGGCGGCCCGGAAAATATGCCTGAGTGTGCCTCAGAATGACGCAAGTCATGCCGCTTTCGCTCACCGCAGGGAAACGCGCAGAGACGTCGGCTTTGTTTGGGCCTTGCCACCGATTGCGCGCCCCGCCATCCCGAAGAGATCTGGTGAAGCCAGCACACCGTGTCAGCGACTCCAGAAGGCGAACCTTCCCAAATGCGCCGCAGGGCGTGTGCCCGGACGGCAAGTCCTTAGCAGGCCAGGTCCTCGCGCCCCACCTTAATTCCATCCAGCCGCCCCAGCATGGTCACCGCAATCTTCTCCGGCACAAACAGCTCCTGCGCCAGCGCCGTCACCTGCTCGGCCGTGACGTTTTCCACCTGCTGCATCACCTCGTCGATCCCGAAGAAGTGATCGAAGTACATCTCCTGCCGCGCCAGGTTGGACATGCGCGCGCCGGTGCTTTCCATGCTCAGGATGATGTTGCCCAGCAACTGGTCCTTCGCCCGGCGCAGCTCGTCCTCCGGCATCGGCTCCTGCTTCAGCCGGCGGAACTCGTCCGTCACCAGTTGGATCACCTGCAGCGCCCGGTCAGAGGATGTGCCCGCGTAGACGCACATCATGCCGGTGTCCTTGTAGGGATTCAGGTCGCTGTAGATCGAATAGGCCAGGCCGCGCTCCTCGCGAACGGTCTGGAAGAGCCGCGAGCTCATGCCGCCGCCCAGCACCGTGTTCAGCAGCAGCGCGCAGTAACGCCGGTCGCTTGAGATGGGCAGCGACGGCACGCCCATACAGAGCTGCACCTGCTCCAGCGCCTTCTTGTTGCGCAGCACGATCTTCGCGCTGGTGGTCGGCGCCAGGCTGGCATCCTGCGGGATGCCGGCCGGCATCGCTCTCAAAGCGCCGCCGCACCTCATCCACAAACCGCTGATGGTCCAGGTTTCCGGCCGCGGTGAAAACGACATTGCCGCCGCGGAAGCGGTCGCCGTAGTAGCCGAAGAGCTTCGCCTGCTCCAGCCGGCCCACCGTTTCCTTCGTCCCCAGGATCGGCTTGCCCAGCGGATGGCCCCGCCAGAAGTTCTGCGTAAAGATCTCGTGCACCAGGTAGTCGGGGTTGTCTTCGTCCATCTTGATCTCT
The DNA here is from genome assembly GCA_963758545.1 of uncultured Acidobacteriaceae bacterium. GTDB lineage: Bacteria > Acidobacteriota > Terriglobia > Terriglobales > Acidobacteriaceae > KBS-83. The sequence continues at coordinate 480,906 of CAVWVY010000009.1, forward strand.
TCGAAGATCACGCCCCGCTCGCGCTGGATATCGCCCTCGGCAAAGATCGGATGCAGCACCAGATCGCTGAGCACGTCGACAGCTACGGGCACATGCTCATCCAGCACTTTAATGTTGAAGCAGACCGTTTCTTTGCCCGTGAAGGCGTCCAGGTTTCCGCCGATCGCGTCGACCTCGCGCGCAATGCGCTGCGCGGTTCGCGTCTCGGTCCCCTTGAAAACCATGTGCTCCACAAAATGCGAGATGCCGTTCAGCTCCGCGATCTCATGCCGCGAGCCGGCCCGCACCCACACGCCCATTGCGACCGAGCGCACGTTCTCCATGCGCTCCGTCAAAATCGTCAACCCATTCGGGAGGACTGTCCGTTCTACACTGCGTTCATTCGCCATAAATTTCGCCGCTCACCTGGTTAAGCCGGACACTGGTTAAGGCGGACACGTGTCCGCGCGAAGCACATGGGTGCCACTCAGCCGAATGCTGGAGCATTTCCGGATGCTGCGAGAATGCTCTATCCTTGCCTGTTGCCGGGTCGCCTCGATGCCATTTGGATGCCGGATTGCCGTCAGAGCCTCTGTCTGGGTCGCCATCCGGACCAAAGGGGGAGCGCTTCTTCATTTTAGACTCTGCCGGCCCGGAATCGGTTCAGACCGCTGCACCATCCGCGGTGCAATCGCTATTTGGCCTTTCCTTTGAGCAGCTTAGCCAGCCTGATAGCGCAGTTTGACGGAGCAAAATTCCGTGCCCGCCAGCTTGCCCAGGCCCTTTATCGCGACTGGCTGCCCGATCTCGAGGCCATCACCACTCTCCCGGCCGGGTTGCGCGAAAAGGCTGAGCGGAGGACGGCTATGTCGTCGGCCTTCCGCCCATCCTTCAGACCTTTCGCTCCGTCGACGGCACCGAGCGTTATCTCATCGGCGCCAGCGGCAATCAGACCGTCGAGACCGTCTGGATGCCCGAAGGCGATGGCGCCGAAGACATCGACGATGAAACCGGGCCGCCGCCGCGCAAGCGCGCGACTATCTGCGTCTCATCGCAAATCGGTTGCGCCGTGAACTGCCAGTTCTGTCTCACCGCAAAGCTCGGCATCGAGCGCAACCTCACCGCCGGCGAGATCGCCGGGCAGGTGGTCGCAGTCCTCCGCCGTCATCAGGTCGAGCTCGGCCGCGACCGCATCAACCTGGTCTTCATGGGCATGGGCGAGCCCTTCCTCAACTACGACGCATTCATGGACGCCGTGCGATTGCTGGTAAACGAAGTCGGCTTGCCCGCCTCACGCATGACTGTCTCGACCTCGCGGCATCGTCCCCGGCATCGAGCGCTTCGCCCACGAGCCGCTGCGTCCGCGCCTCGCCATCTCGCTCAACGCCTCGAACAACACCGTGCGCGAGGCTGTCATGCCGATCACGCGCAAATGGCCCATCGAACGGGTCCTTGAAGCAGCCCGCACCGTACCGCTGGCCCCGCGCGAGAAGATCACCTTCGAATACGTGCTGCTCGGCGGCGTCAACGACTCGCTCATTCATGCCGATGAGGTCGTCGCGCTCGCTCGCAGCGCCGGCTTTCCGGTGAAGGTGAATCTGATCGTGTGGAATCCGGGGCCTGGCATTCCTTACCACCAGCCGAAGGATGAAGACGTGCAGCAATTCCAGCAGCGCCTCATCGCCCGCGGCGTGCCTGCGTTTATTCGACGACCGAGAGGCCGCGATATCTATGCCGCCTGCGGGCAGTTGAAGAAGACCACGGAAGCTTCTTCCTAGAGGGCGCTGCCAGACCGGTGCCGATCTGAGCATCTGGGAGCCCTCCGCAACCATGCGATACAGTGGTTGCGCCATGCGCCCACTCGCTCTCGTCGCGTCTACGTTCCTGCTTGCCACCTCAGCTTTTGCCCAATCAGCCGAGAACCGCTGCGCCAGGCTCCAGCAACTCACGCTCGATCACGCCCATGTCCTCTCCGCGGAGGTCGTCACGCCGGGCACATTCGTAGCTCCGCCGCGCCCCACCGGACCGAACGAGCAGATTGCGCTGTATAAGCAGCTACCCGCCTTCTGCCGCGTCAAGGTTCAAGCCGTGCCCAGTTCAGACTCGAACATCCAGATCGAAGTGTGGCTGCCACTTGAAGCCGCAAAATGGAACCATCGCTTTCAGGGTCAGGGCAACGGGGGCTTTGCCGGCGAGATTGACTACCAGGCCCTGGCCCGCTTCCTGGACGACGGTTATGCCACAGCCGGCACCGACACCGGCCATTTCGCGGATGGCATCGACGCGCGCTGGGCTCTGCATCATCCGGAAAAGATCACCGACTTCGGCTGGCGCGGTGTCCACCAGATGACAGTGCAGGCCAAAGCGGTCCTCGCCGCCTTCTACGGCACGCCTGCCGCACACAGCTATTTCGCCAGTTGCTCGGATGGCGGCCGCGAAGCCCTGATGGAAGCCCAGCGATTTCCTGCGGACTACGACGGCATCGTTGCCGGTGCGCCCGCTTACAACTGGACCGCGCTGCTGACCAGCGCAGCCATCGGTATGCAGGCTCTGCTCGATGACAATGCCAGCTACATTCCGGCAACTGACATCTCGTTCATCCATCGCTCCGTCGTCGATCACTGCGACAAGCTCGACGGCGTGACGGATGGCATCCTCGGTGATCCGCGCGCTTGCCACTTCAGCGCAGCGGCTCTTATCTGCAAATCAGCCCAGGGAAAATCCTGCCTCACCGCCCCGCAGATCAAGGCGCTCAGCGCGATCCTCACCGAGCATAAGTTCGGCCACACCACCATCCCAGCTATTCTTCCTGCCGGCGGGGAGCTTGATCCTAACGGCTGGCCCAGTTGGATCACCGGGCAGGAGCGCGGCAAATCCGCCATGGCCGGCTTCGGCACGGGCTACTTCGCAAACATGGTCTACAGCGATCCCCACTGGGACTTCCGCACCTTCGATCCCGTTGCCGGTCTTGCCGCCGCGCGTGAGAAAACCGGGGAGGCGCTCGACGCCCATCCCGATCTCAGCGCCTTTCGCAGTCGTGGCGGTAAGCTGATCCTTTATCACGGGTGGGCAGACGCGGCGATCAGCCCCATCTACTCCATCCAGTACTACGAAGCCGTGCAGCGGATGCTTGGCAAGGACGAGACGGCCAGCTTTACCCGCCTTTACCTCATGCCCGGTGTCAAACACTGCTTCGATGGCCCGGGCCCCAGCGCCATCGGGCAGTTCGGTCTTCCCAGCCTCAAGGAATCGAACGCAGGCAATAACGTCATCCTTGCGCTCCAGGGCTGGGTCGAGCAGGGCAAAGCCCCCGATACCATCACGGCGACAAAATACGGCGAGTTGCCCGATCACGACGCCGACTCGCACAAAATCGAGATGACCCGCCCACTCTGCCCTTATCCGCAAGAGGCCCACTACAAAGGGAAGGGAAGCATCCGCGAAGCGGCGTCGTTTATTTGTCGGTAGTGGAGTGATTAGGCGCTGATGTTGCGTAGCATGTCCCGGTCGGCTTCGAGTCCCAGATGCAGCAGCACATCCGCGACACGGTCGGCATTGTGACGCAGCACGTCGCCTTCGGCGGCGAAGTTGCCTGTGACCACTCTTACGCCCAGCGCTTCGATACGCTCGATGTCCGGCACGATCGGCGCCGCGCCCTCGCGCGCATAGTTGCGCAGCAGGCTTTCACTCACCGGTGCAGTGTTCACCAGGGCGTAGTCGAAGATCGCCTGCCCGGTGTGCTCATAGATCTTCTCGATGTGCTGTGAGGCGGTCAGGTTCAGGCTCTCATTGGATTGCGTCATCAGGTTGCAGAGGAAGACGCGCAGTCCGCGCGCGTGCGCGAGCGCTTCGGGAACGCCTTTTACCAGCAGGTTGGTGATGAGGCTGGTATAGAGCGAGCCCGGCCCCAGCGTGATCAGGTCCGCTCGCGCAATCGAATCGAGCGTCTCCGGCAAGCGGCTCCGCGCCGGCCGGCTCAAGCGTCAGTTCGCAGATGCGGTGTTTGCTCGCCGTGATGTTCGTTTCGCCTTCGACGATGGAGCCGTCGTCCATGCGCGCGGAGAGCGTCACGTTCGTCGTCGTCGCCGGATAGATGTGCCCGCGTGTCGCCAGCACCTGCGAAGAGAGCTTGATGGCCTGCGCGAAGTCGCCCGTAATTTCGGCCAGTGCCGCAACGAACAGGTTGCCGAAGCTGTGGCCTTCCAGGCTGGCCGTATTCTCACCGTTGCCGTTCGCCGTGACGGCCGTGCTTGCGGAAGAGAAGCGATGCCGGAAGAGCCGCGACAGCAGCGCCTCATCATCGGCCAACGCCACCATGCAATTGCGCAGGTCACCCGGCGGCAGCATGTTGAAGTGGCGCCGCAGCCGCCCGCTTGATCCGCCATCGTCGGTCACGGTCACGACGGCCGCAAGATCGCTGATCAGGCTCGGCGTTGGAATCGCGTCCGGCTCAATGATCTGCGGCGACGGAGCATACCGGCGCAGGCCGCGTAAGAGGGTGGAAAGTCCGGTGCCCCCGCCGATGGCAACCACGCGCAATGACGATCTCCGGATCGGAGTGGTCAGCTCCGGCTCGTGCTCGGCTGCGCTAGTGGTCTTCACCGGCATACTGCTGCGGCTTCCTTTTACTGAACTTCCCACTGCACTGGATTACTGCACTTCAGGATAAAGAAGCTCCGTGAACCGCGGATCATCCGCCATGTCCTGAAAGTCCGAGTCCACCCGGGCGTGTATGCGGTTCTGCGGATTGATGCCGATCGCCTGCGCCAGATGCTCCAGGCACTGCTCGGTCTGGCCGGTCATGCTCTCCAGGATGGAGAGTCCGTACAGCGCGTAGTCCGCCTGCGCCTCTTTGGCCAGAATCGTCTCCAATTGCTCGCGCGCCTCGTCGTACAGGCCGGTATTCAGCAGCGAGATGGCGTAGTCGTACTGCTCCTCCGGGCCTGCGAACTTGCGCTCCTGCTTCGTTGCCTGGCGGCCGCACGCTTCGAGATACACCCGTGCGCGCTCCGCGATCTCAGGCGAAGCCGACGGGATCAGCTTGCGGAAGATGTCGCCCGCCTTGTCATACTTGCCTTCCTGCATCGTCTTCAGGGCGGATTCGTATTCCTGCATGGTCTTCTGCTGGGCCGGATCGGCCATGGTGCGCACCTTGCCCTGAATCGTCTTCGGGCCGCGCGCCTTGGTTGTGCTTGTGCTTGCCATTGCTTGCTTGTCCTTGCTTCCATCTGCCTGCATCTCCGCAGGGCTTCCTTACCGCTTTCCGTTCCAGCCGTTGTACACTCCCGACCCCAGGGGCCGTCAACCACACCAGCGGGTTACATGCACGCCTCGGGCTTGTTCCTTCACGTCTGCTTGCCGTAGAGCACCGGGTTCAGCTCGGGATCGTTATACATCTTCAGTTGTCTGTACTGCCGGAAGAACCGCCTGCCGGCGCAGACCTCGGTCCACAACTGCTCCAGGCATCGGGCCAGATCCTCGCGTTGCTCTTCGAGGATAGCCAGCCGCGCCGCATTCCGCTCGCGATGTCCTGCCGGCGCGCCTGCACGGTCCAGTTCCTCCTGAGTGTGGAACAGCCTCAGCGACAGAATCGAGAGCCGGTCCAGCATCATGCCCGGCGTCTCGGAGTGCTGCGGCCCGCCTTGCGTCACGCCAGCCACAGCCAGGCTTGCCAGCAGGCAGGCATCAATCTTCTCTGCCGCATCGTTACGCACCTGGTTGACACGGTCGATCTGCCGCTTTACGGCGGCGATTGCAGCGTCCTCGGCGGACGGGTTGGCGAGCGTCGTCCTCGGCGTGCCACAGCGTGAAGTTGGCCGCATGCAGCATCTCTGCCAACGCCTCGAATGACTCACACGCCCCATCCTGCCCCAACTGGGGTGTGGCCGAATGCCATAGCCGGGTGCGCTCATCCTGCAGTTGCACGATGGCGCGCACGTCGACCAGTGTGTGGATTGTTGTAGGCATGGAACGGGAGCAGCGGCGATCTGCTGGTGAGCTCGCTGGGAATCGAACCCAGGACCCACGCATTAAAAGTGCGTTGCTCTACCAACTGAGCTACGAGCTCACAGAATCGCTCTTCTGCTACCTAACGGTAACACAGGAGAGGAGATTGCCTCATCGCGCAAATAGCAAGGGCGCCCCGCGGGGCGCCCTCACTGCTGATTCAATCAGTCTACGGCAGGTAATAGCGGAAGGAAGTCCAGAACATGTTGTCAGTACCCTTCGCGCCGCCGTTCGGGTTGAGAGGACCACCCGTTCCGGACCAGAGGTCGCGTTCAAAGTAGCTGTATTGGATGCCCTGGCGAAGACGGCCCATGGGACCGTTGTAGAAGTTGTACCAGTAGCCGGCGCTGATCTCCTGGACGTCCTTGTTGTTGCCGCCGCAGTTGGCGGGGGTTGCGGGATTAAAGCCGTCGCCCCCGTTCTGTGCTGTCGTACCGACCGGCGGCTCGGTGTTGCAGCCGCTCATGTTGGTAAGCGGTGAACCGTAGCCGACCTTGCCGAAGTACCGGCGGCCCACATAGTCACCGCCGTAGTTGAAGTAAAGGTTCAGGCGACTCGTCGGGTTGGCCTCGATCGTCCCCAGCGCGGAGAAGTTATGCAGCGGGGCGATCTGGGCGTTCGGGCGCAGCGTGATATCCGAGATGGTCGAAGAGCCATAGCGTCCCGTTCCTTCACCCCACAGACCTTTGAGGGCCACCGTCAGCTTCTTATTGGCCAGCGAAACGCGTCCGCTCCCACCAATGCCGCCGCCAACCGTGCTGTCGTTGAAGGCTCCGGCGGAGCTCGGTGGTGTCGCACTCTCGTTGGGATAGATGCGGTCACGGAAGAAGCGGGCGATGCCGAAGACTTCGTAATGACCAAAGCCCGGCTCGATGGCGATCTTGGCGATCATGTCCGGAGCCATGTTGAAGGAGTAATTCGCGGTCGAGTTGTAGAGGCCGCCTCCGGTGCCGACCGTACCGATCAGCAGGTTGGTGGGCAGGTTTGATCCTCCAGGGTTGAGGGTCTCGGCATTTTCCGCTGAAGCACCGATAAAGAACTTGTTGCCAATGTTCTTGGTTACGCGAAAGCCGTACTGCCGCGTCCACACGAATCCAGCGACGTACTGCGGATCGATGACGCTGGGAAGGATTTCCGTCCCGTTATCGAGACCCTTCGTGGTCTCCGTTGCCAGCGACCACATCTGGCCGCCGGTAAACTTCCAGCCGCTGTGCAGAGCCGCCTGTGCCCAAAGCTGGCGCTGGCGCACGACATAGCTGTTGGATTGGTTGTTATTCGAGGTAATGCCGGTTCCCAGCCAGTCCATTTCGTAGTAGCCGGTCATGGTCATGCTGGCAACCTGCCCGGTTGCCTTGATGGCAAGGCGCGACTGCCGGCCGGTGCCTTGGAACTCGCTGATCTGAGCGTTGTTCGAGGCATTGAGTGGAACGCCGGTAAAGGCGGTGTTGATATCGCCCCCGGTCGCGCCGCTGCGGAACACAGTCGCGGCTTCGATAAAGGAGCCGTTCGGCGAGATGGTGATGCCCTTGTAGTGAATCGAGTCGGGGTGCTCCACCTTCTTCTCGATATTGGTCTGCGTCTCCTGAATGGAGGAGGCAAGCGAGCTGCTGTTGGTCTTGAGATCGCTGACCGCGCCCTGCAGGTTGGAGACGGCCGTTGTATTGTCCGTCGTCTGCTGTTGCTGCTGCTGTGCCTGCTGTTGCGCCTGCGCCGCGGCTGCGTTGGCGGCGGCTGCCTGCTGCTGGGCTGCCTGCAGTTGCGATTGGCTGTCGCTCAACTGCTGCTTGAGCTGGTTGATCTGCGTCTCCATATCTTCGCGGAGCTGTTGAATCTGCGTTTCGACGGAGGGACGCGCCGGCTTCCGTGCCGCACGGTGCCGCGCCGGAGTCTTCCCGGTGGTGCCGGTTGCGGGTGTGGTCTGCGCATGAGCGCCTGCCATGGCCGACACAAGTACACAGGTCGCCATCGCCATCCAATGATTTTTCATTCAGCCTCTCTCCAGAACTCGTCACAGGCGTGGCCTTCCGAAACGCTTCTTTCAAGGCAGCGGGACACACTGGTGACGTAGCCATAGGCTGACATCCGGATGTGACAGGCGGGAGAATGCTCTTTGAATAGATTGTTAGGAATTGATGAACAGACTGTTACAAACCGTGGAAGTCCGGGCCGACCACCTGAATTACTGCGCTCCGGCGCTGAGCAGGTTTGCCAGCAGGCGGTACGCGCCCGGCACGCCCTCCGGGGTCTGCCGGTGCAGGGCGAAGGCGACGTAAATGTATTCGCCCTTGCCGAATTTTGCGTGGAGCAGTCCGCCACGCTGCGGATCCTGACCGGGGTCATGGGTTTCGGTAGGCGCGGCGTATTCCGGAGCCCAGGACGACATAAAGGAGTGCCCGCGCTCCTCCGCCCATCCGTCGAAATCTGCTTCCGTGATGCGATTCGGCGTCGTCAGCAGGGGGTCCTGCGGATTAAGGAGCGCCACCGGTGCGTGCTCGTCCACCACCCGCTCGGGAATGCCACGCGAATTCAGGTGCATCTCGTAGGGCGCGTATCCATGATCGAACTCCGTGCCCTGATACATCACGACCAGCGTGCCGCCTGCATGTACCCAGGCCAGCAGGCGTGCATTGGCAAGCGGCAGCTCCGGCCGTGCGGCGTAGGCGCGTATGCCGAGCACGATCGTCTGATATTTAGAAAGGTCGCCGCTCAGCAGATCGGCCGCGGAAAGCTGGTCAACGTCCAGGCCAAGCTGCTCAATCGCGCCGGGCAGTGTGTCGCCGGTTCCCATTACATATCCGACGCGCCGGCCGGCCGCGACCTTCACGTTTACTCCTCGCACATTCACGCGAGCCGGACGGTACAGGTTGTAGGGAATCAGCGCCCCGTAGCCGGCCGTCTCATATCCAGTGGTGAATCGATGATTGCCGCTCTCCGCAACCGCGGTAATGGGATAGCTTGTCGCGGCGAGCGCCGGCGCGTGTACCTGGAAACTGAAGGCCGCGTCCTCGCCGGTGTGCAGATGAAAATCCGCCGTGGCCGGCGTGGCGCTCCAGCCTTGAGGGAGTTCCAGCCGCAGTGTGCCCGCGGCATCCTGTGCGGCATGCAGCCGTGCGGGCACGGTGACCTCATGCCCCCCGCTGTGCGAGCCGTCGATGGGCAGCACGATCCACGGCTGGCCCAGCGAAACCGACAGTTCCGGCGTCACGATCAGCGGAGCGTATACCGCGCCCGGACCCAGCTCCGTGTGCATGGTCTGGACGGCCTGCGCGAGGCGCAGTGGAACCCCATCGTAGTCAAAAGTCGCAACGCCGGTTACGGGATAGGGCGCGAAGGAGAGATTTCGGTACTCCGGCTCCGCGATGTCGTAGTAGGCCTGCTCAGTCGAGGGCCGGGAAAAATATGGCGCGGTCGGTGCTGCATCCTGCGCGCCGGTGACGTGGAAGACCACATCCCCGCTGGTGCTGTGCGGATCGTCCAGCCCCGGTGCACCTTCGCGTTGGACTGTCCAGTGTTCATTGCGCGGAGTTTCCAGCGCGACCTTGCTCAGAGTCGCAACTTTGGGAGCCCGGATATGTACCCGGACCCGGAAGTCCTCGCCCGGGGTAACCTGCGCGGGCACTGGCTGCGGTGTGGCGGAGAGCCCGCCGCGCGGACCGGCGTACAGTTCGAAGCCCCGGCCGCCGTTGCCCGGCATCACTAGCGCCGTCATCTCGATGCCGAGCGCCTCGCTCAGCGCTGTGTTCGCCTGCTGCAGCTTGATCTCCAGCTCGCGTGTTACAGACGCCTTCTGCTCCGTATCGAGATTGCTTGTCTTCACCTGATCCAGCAGCTTGGCGATGCGCCGGGATACATCTGCGACCAGCGGCGCAGTCCGTTCCGGATGATCCGGAGCGTAGTTCAGGATGACCCCGGCGACGATCTGGTGAATGCGTGACAGCGGCTGTTGCAGAAATCCGCCTTCCGGGCCGGCCAGCTTGGCCAGGCCGGGCAGAGAAGTATCGATGCCGTCGAAAAAGTTCTGCTCCGTGGGCTGCGCGGGCACGCGCGAGCCATAGCGGTGATAGGCACTCGATGCTTCGCCGGGCAGCGGGACATTTGGTCCTTCATGCTGCGACCGCTGTTCGCCCAGGCCGCGCCGCGCGATCTGGATGTAGGTTTGTCCCTGCAGCGGGTCGCGCTCGCCCTCTTCGATGGTGAGATTGGTCGCGGGAATGCCATTGATATCCGTGTTGTTCACGTAGTCGTGAAAGCGCACGGGCGCGTATTTGCCGGTTGCGTAGTCAAACATGCCGCGCGGCGACAGCGAGAAGCCGGGCACGCGCGCGTAGACCTTGAGCGGCTTCCAGGGCTGCAACCCGGCGGCAATCTGATCAGGGAAGACCTTCGGATCGCCGGCGGCGTTGAAGACCTCCTGCGCCAGCATGCCGGATACCTGATGATGCCCGTGTCCGTCGGTTACGCCGCCGACGAAGACCGAGCAGACCACCATGGGCCGGTAGAGACGCACGGCGCGCACTGCGTCGTAGAGCACGCGCTCGTGACCCCACTGCGCGAGCGCTTCCTCCATGGTTTTCGAGAAGCCATAATCGGCGACGCTGCCCCAATACTGCTGGTCGACGCCGTAGTATTCATCGGCGCGCAGCAGCTCATTGGTCCGGATCAGCCCCAGCGCATCGTAGTCGGCGGCGGACATGGCGTTCTGTCCGCCCTCGCCGCGCGTGAGGGTGAATAGCGCTGTACGCACGCCGAGCCCGCGGCTCTCATACGTCAGCATGCCGCCGTCTTCATCGTCCGGATGGGCGACGATCATCATCAGGCTGGCCGTAGTATCCAGCCGCTTCAGGCTCTCGTAGAGACCAGCCGCGCCGCGGTTTTCCGGCAGAGGCATGGCCTCGATACTCGGAGCAGAGGCAGGTAGCAGATCAGAGCGGTCCGGGGCGACAGTCTGCGCGCAGACCGTGGTCGCCAGCAGAGCAGCCAGTGAGAGGAGGTGCGCGCGCCGTAGGTGCATGAAAGATGAGTGTACCGTCCAGCCGACGGCCGCGCGAGAGCCGGGCCAGATACACTTCGTGGAACGGGTTGTGCGGTTCTTTGTGCCCGGATGCTGCTCGCAGAATCTAAGACCCATGCTCGCCGACCGCGCTATCTCGCCACCGCCGCACCTGAAGCGCGAAATCGGGCTCGGGAGCGCGCTTGCGCTCAACATGCTGGAGATGGTGGGCGTCGGCCCGTTCATCACGCTGCCGCTGATCGTCGCCGCCATGGGCGGCCCGCAGGCAATGCTGGGCTGGGTGCTGGGCGCGGCTCTTGCCTTGTGCGATGGCCTGGTGTGGGCGGAGCTGGCTGCCGCGTTGCCGGAGGCCGGCGGCTCCTACGCATTTCTGCGGGAGATCTACGGACCGGGCCGTGCCGGCCGCCTTATCTCCTTTCTCTACGTGTGGCAGTTCACGCTCAGCGCGCCGCTGGTCATGGCTTCCGGTGCGATCGGGCTCTCGCAGTACGCCACCTTTCTCTATCCGTGGCTTTCGGGCACGCTTGCCGCCAGCGGCCCGCTGCGGCATATCGAGCGCACCAGCCTGTTGGCAGTCGCGGTCGTGGTCCTCTCGGTCGCGCTGCTCTATCGCCAGCTTCGCGCCATCAAGCGGATGGCGTGGGTTCTCTGGATCGGCGTTATCTTCACGCTGGGCATCACCATCGTCGCTGGCTTCACTCACTTTCACGCGCACCAGGCGTTCTCATTTCCGGCCGGCGCATTTCATCTGAATCATCGCTTCCTCATCGGACTCGGCGCAGCCATGCTGATCGCCACTTATGACTACTGGGGCTACTACAACATCTCGTATCTGGCAGGCGAGGTGCGAGATCCCGGCCGTACGCTGCCGCGCACCATCATTGGCTCAATTGTTATCGTCGCGGTGCTCTATCTGCTGATGAACGTCAGCGTGCTCGGCGTGATTCCGTGGCAGGAGTTCACCGGCAGCCATTCCAGCGCAAGCTACAACGCCGTCATCGCCGAGCTGCTGGGCCGCACCTTTGGACCGGTCTGGGCCAGGATAGGCGCACTGCTGGTTATCTGGACCGCCTTCGGGTCGCTATTCTCATTGTTGCTTGGCGCTTCGCGTGTGCTGTGGGCTGCGGCCGTAGAGGGAAACTACTTCCGTCCACTCGCAAAGCTGCATCCGCGCGGAGGCTTCCCCGCGAATGTTCTGCTGTTGCTTGGCGGCATTGCGTGCCTCTGCTGCTTCTTTGATCTGAAGGCGATCATTGCCGCGCTGGTAGCGCTGCGCATTGTTCTGCAGTTTTTGTTGCAGCAGGTAGGTGTGGTGCTGCTGCGGCGTCGCCGCCCGGACCTGCCGCGGCCCTTCCGCATCTGGCTCTATCCCGTGCCGGTGATTTGCGCGACGCTCGGCTTTCTGTTCGTCCTCGCCTCGCGTGCGCATGCCGGACGCGAGATCGTGGCCGCGCTCATCGTGACCGTCTCCGGCGTCCTCGTGTATCTCCGGCGGGCGCGGCGCGATGCCGCATGGCCCTTCGCAAAGGCCATAGAATGAGTGCGTGGACAAGCATCCGGAAGCCGCCGGATCGCGTACTGTAACCGGGGCCCCAATCCGGCGTCCAACCATACGAGGCCGCCGATCGAGCGGCCGGGAGAGCACATCATGCTGATCCGTAAGCCTGCCGACATCGCCTCCTCCGAGGTCACGTCCAAGACCGACTACCTGAACCGCCGCACTTTCATGACAGGAGCGGTGGCGGCAGGTGTTGCGGCACTTGGAGCGGAGCGTATCAGGCACTGGGCCGACGGCGGTTCCACACACGCCGCGGAGAAACTGCAAACGGTGAAGAGCCCCTTGTCCTTGAAGGGGGAGACGCCGACTTCCTTCCAGGACATCACGCACTACAACAACTTCTACGAGTTCGGCACGGATAAGGGCGATCCGGCGCGGAATGCCGGCGCCATGCACACGCGGCCGTGGACGGTGCAGGTGACCGGCCTGGTGAAGCAGAAGAAGACCTTCGACATCGATACGCTGATGAAGCTCAAGCCGATAGAGGAGCGCATTTACCGCTTCCGCTGCGTGGAGGCCTGGAGCATGGTGATCCCCTGGGACGGCTATCCTCTCTCGGAGTTCATCAAGCAATGCGATCCGCTGCCCAAGGCGAAGTTTGTGCAGTTCCTTTCGCTCGCCGATCAGAAGCAGATGCCCGAGTTAAATCAGTCCGGCATTGCCTTTCCGTACTCGGAGGGACTGCGCATGGACGAGGCGATGCATCCGCTCACGTTGCTTACATTCGGTCTTTACGGCGAGACATTGCCCAACCAGGATGGAGCGCCGGTTCGCGTGATCGTGCCCTGGAAATACGGATTCAAGTCAGCAAAGAGCATTGTGAGAATCAACTTTACCGATCGGGAGCCACCCACGACCTGGAACATGATGGCATCGAACGAATACGGTTTCTATTCGAACGTGAACCCGAACGTCGATCACCCGCGCTGGAGCCAGAAGACGGAACGGCGCATCGGCGCATCGCTCTTCAAGCAGCGGCAGCCTACGCTCATGTTCAACGGATATGGCGATCAGGTGGCGAGCCTCTACAAGGGCATGGATCTCAGAAAGTATTTTTGAACCGTTTTCACAATACTGTGAAACAGTCAGTATCCAATGCGGAGCGGCTTTTCTTGACGGAAGAGCTGCGTTGGCAGCTTCATAACCCTTAGAGCCTTTGTGAAAACGGTCATGTCGAATCGGGTCATCGTTGTTTTGAAGGTGCTGGTGCACCTCGCCTGCCTTGCCCCGTTTGCGATTCTCGCCTGGAAGACCGGGCCACGATCTCAGGCATCCGGAAGCTGTCGCGCTGCTGGGGCCCGATCCCACGGCGGCGCTCTCCCATGGCACCGGCTTCGCCGCGCTGCGCATCCTGATCATCTCGCTGGCCATCACGCCGGTGCGCCGGCTCAGCAGGCATCTCGCCTGGCTGGTCCGCTTTCGCCGCATGCTCGGCCTCTACGCCTTCTTCTACGCGTGCGTGCATCTGCTGGTCTATCTCAAGCTGTACGCGAACCTCGACTGGCCTACGCTGGTCGACGATTTGAGCAAGCGACGGTACATCATCGCCGGTTTTTCCGCATGGTTGCTGCTCCTGCCGCTGGCGCTCACGTCCACGAAGTGGTCCATCCGCAAGCTTGGCAAGCGCTGGCAGGTGCTTCACCGGCTGGTGTATGTGGCGGCGGTTCTCGGCGTCATTCACTACTGGTGGATTGTGAAGTCAGGCGTCCTCGATCCGGTGAAGATCACCATCACGCTGGCCGTCATCCTGCTGGCGCGTCCGGCATGGTCGCTGATCGATGCGAAACGACGGCAGCGGCGCATGGCGGAAGTCTGACTTACTGATTGCGCGCCGTGGCGTTTACAACCAGATCGTTCACGTCCGCGCCGTTTACCTCCAGCGCCTGGCCGTCGCTCGTGTATCCCGCGTGGGTCGTCGGATCGTAGGCATTCAGGATCAACACGGTGAATTTGCCGTCCGGCACAGCGTTGAAGGTGAATGTGCCGTCGGAAGCGGTGGTCGCGCTGATGGTGCCGTTATCGCCGGAACTGAGCCTCAGTTGGACGGAGGCGCGCGGCAGTGGATGACCGTCCTGCTGCGAAGTCACAACTCCGCTGACGCGATGCATCCCGGCGGCGGGAATCTGAATGTCTGCGCCTGTCGCCTCATCGCCGGCATGCAGGTCGAGCTTCTTTGCGTGGCTGCGCTCGATCGTGTTGCCGTAATAGATAGGAAAGATGGACCGCGGCGCGGCGAAAACAATGTAGGTGCCATCCGCAAGGCCGGTCAGCCGAAACTGCCCGCGATCGTCGGTGCGGGTAAAACCTGCAAAGCTGCCCTGCTGCGTGTTGGCCGTCGTCTGGGCCCCGCCTGAGTTTCGCGGCAGAATCAACGCCTGCACGGAAACACCCGCCGCTGGCGAGCTGTCATCGAAGCTCACCGTACCGTTGATCGTCGCTCCGCGATAAATCATCACCTGCACGTTCGCAGTCTGATTTGCTGCGACGCTCACGCGCGTCAGTTGAGCCGTGATGCGGTCGCGATCCGCCTGCGAAAGATTTGCCGTATCGTTCAGCATGCCGCGCAGGGGCTGAATGTATCCCGGCATCATCACGTCCGCGTAGTAATCGCCTGGCGAAACGCCAGTCATTCGGAAGGAGCCATCCGAATCGGTCGTCGCAAATCCGCCGCGTCCTCCGAAGTTCCGTTGAAACATAGCGCGGGAATCGCCGGCGTTGGATGCGCTATCCACCGGCTCCAGACGAACGTTGGCGAACCGTGCCGGCTTCTGCGTGTCCGCGCAGTAGACGTGTCCCGTCACCACGCCCGCATCGGAGTTCTGCGCGTGTGCGGGGAAGACCATGCAGACAACCGCTACCGTGCAGAGCAACGAGGCCAACTGCCAAGAGCTGCGCATGGGTCTGCCGCCTCTACGTCTCTTCGATGCCGCTGAAGATGTCCGTCTCGTCCCGGAATCGTTCCGGATTGCGCGCCGACGCCAGTAGATAGTGCTCCTGATGGCCGTACTTCTCGTAGGCGTGAGCGGCGCGGCTCATCACGCTCTGCGTGTCGTGCGCCTCGAGCGCCTGGCGCTTCACTTCCTGAAGCGGTCCCAGCTCAAGGGTCACGGACGACGGAGTGCGCGGCGCCACGGCAGCCTCCTCCTTGAACTTCGAGACGGTAAACGTCGTCGCTTCGTAATAGAGCTTGTGGGGCGCCCACAATGCGAGCCCGTTCTTCAGTTGCTCCTCGGCAAAGTTGCTGCGGCCGCTCCAGTGGAAGGCCGCCGTCGCCGCAAAGCCGGCCACTGCATGGTCGCGATGCAGGTTTGGACCGCCGTCTCCGCCGAAGGTAAGCACGATATGGGGCCGCAGCTGGCGCATCCGTTCCACCAGGCGTGTCGTGATCTCAAAAAGATTCGCCTGGATCAGCGCTCCGTCCGGATACTTCCAGACCTCATGCCGAGTCACGCCAAGGATGCCGCAGGATATCTCCATTTCGGCAAGGCGCGCGGCTGCCAGCTCATCGTCACTGCCGGTATCGCCGCGGTTGGAGGCGGCACGCCCCTCGGTCAGGCAGATCACGGTTGTGTCGGCGCGGCGTCCGTGCGCCAGCAGCAGAGCGCCGCCAAAGCCGCCGCTCTCATCGTCAGGGTGCGCCGTTACGCACATCAGCCGTAGGGACAAGCTGCTCTCCTTCAAGAATGGTATCGAGCGCGGCCGGATAATCCCAGGGAAGCGAGCGCTGCGCCACGGGCCGGAAGCTAAAGCGGTGCAGCGGCGTCGGGCCATGCTCCGCCAGCGCGCGTTTGTGCTCCGGCGTGGAGTAGCCTTTGTGCGAATGCAGCCCGTACTGCGGCCATTGCTCGTGGTATTCGCACATGCGCCGGTCGCGATAGACCTTGGCGATCACCGAGGCCGCCGCAATCGAGATCGACAGGGAATCGCCATAGATGATGCTGGTTTGCGCGCAGGGATGGTCGAGGCGCATGGCGTCAATCAGCAGATGATCGGCCGCAGGCATGAGCCGGGCAACCGCGCCCAGCATCGCGAGCCTCGATGCCTGATAGATGTTCACGCGATCGATTGTCTCTGCGTCGACTTCTTCGATCGCGTAGCAAACAGCGCGCTTTTCGACGATTGTCGCCAACCGCTCGCGATCTTCCCGCTCCAACTGCTTGGAATCACGCAGCCCGCGAATGCGGCACTCCGGCGGGAGGATGACGGCGGCCGCCACCACCGGCCCGAAGAGAGCGCCGCGCCCTACCTCGTCCACACCGGCAACCATGACCGCGCCGGTTGCACGCGCCGCTTTTTCGTACCGGAGCCCGCAGTGCAGCTTCCGCAGCATGCGCATCTTGCGCGTAGAAGGAGAAAGCGCTTCTTCGTCGAGCCGCTCGATCTCCTGTTCGCTGATCACCTTCACCGGCATCGGCCCCAGTGTACGTCGTCGCCGCTTGTAGAAAAGCAGGGCCGCGCTGTCAGGGACTGGCCGTCCGGGCGGATGCGCCTTCGGCGCTGAGTAGTCGGGTTCGCTCACCATGGTCTCTCACGGTGCGGTTTGCGGGTGAACTGACTGCGAGCAAATACAGGTCCTTCACTTTCACCTACTGCGAAAATCGCGCAGTCCGGGCTTCGATTCGCTCAGATGATAGGGCCGCGGGACAGCATAAATCTCGTGCCCCGCTTTCCTTACGCGGTCAGTTCGGCCTCTTCCGCAGCTTCGTCCTCGTCGCGGTCCTGATTGCCGTCCGGCAGCAGGCCCAGCGCCTGCCGCTCGAAAAGCCTCTTATAAACCCCGTCCGTCCGCCGGACGAGATCTTCATGATTGCCCTCCTCGACAACCCTGCCGTGTTCGAAGACCAGGATGCGGTCGAGCATCCGCACCGTGGACAGCCGATGCGCAATGACGATCGCCGTACGGCCCCCCTCCGTATCAAGGATCAGCCGCTCCATCGCCTCCTGGATCAGCGCCTCCGATTCCGAGTCGAGGCTCGACGTCGCCTCGTCCAGGATCAGGATCGGCGCATCCGCCAGGAACGCGCGAGCGAGCGCCACTCGTCTGCCGTTCGCCGCCGGAGAGCTTCACGCCGCGCTCGCCTACCAGCGTGGCGTAGCCCTTCGGCTGGCGCACGATGAAGTCGTGCGCATTGGCCAGCCGCGCCGCGCGTTCGATCTCCGCCATCGTCGCGCCCGGGCGGCCGTAAGCGATGTTCTCCGCCAGCGACCGGTGAAACAGCACGGGGTCCTGCGCCACCAGGGCAATCTGTGCGCGCAGAGTCACCTGCGTTGCGTCGGCGATCTCCTGCCCGTCGATCAGGATCCGGCCGCCCGTCACGTCGTAGAGCCTCTGCAGCAGCTTTACGAATGTTGTCTTGCCGGAACCCGAGTGGCCGACCAGGCCAACACGCTCACCCGCTCGGATGCGCAGCGAGAAGTCGTGGAAAAGCGGATCGACCTGCGCGCCATAGCGGAAGGTGACGCGATCGAACTGCACTTCGCCCTCGCGGATGTGCAGCGGCTTCGCGCCTTTGCGGTCCGCCACGCCTAGCGGATGCGTGTGCATGGCCACCATCTCCTCCATCTCGTTCACGCTGCGCTGCAGGTTGGCCACGTGCTGGCCCACATCGCGCAGATAGCCATGGATGATGAAGTAGCTGGTGAGCACAAACGTGACATCGCCGGCGCTGGCGCGGCCCGTCCACCACAGCCATACCGCGCAGCCGGTCACGCTGGCGCGCAGCACCAGCAGCACAAGCTGCTGCATGCTGCCGCTGCGCGTGCCGCGCACCCAGTGGCGCAGCGTGCGCCGCCGCCACTTGCCCATCACGATCGACAGCCGGTCATCCTCGCGGTTCTCTGCGCCGAACGACTTCACTACCGGGTTGCAGGTCACGGCATCGGACATCGCTCCGCCGACCAGGGTGTCCTGCGCGTTCGAGAGCCGCGCCGCCGGCGCAACATAATGCAGCGACAACGCGACCGAGAGCACGACATACACCACCGCGCCCGCGCCCGCCACGGCGCCCATCGCCGGCCAGTGCCAGCCCAGCAGGACCGATGAGCCGACGAGCGCCATCAGTGCCGGCAGCAAGTGCCAGCAGCAGCGTGTCGTCCATCATGTCCACCGCCCACATACCGCGGGTGACGCGCCGCACGATCGAGCCCGCGAAATTATTCGCGTGCCAGTCCGTAGAGAACCGCTGTACGCGCCAGAAGGCATCCCGCGCAAAGCGAGACATCAGCCGCAGCGTTAGATGAATGATGGCGACCAGCGCCAGATATCGCCCGGCCACCAGCACCACGCCAAGCGCCGCGATGCTGCCCAGCGCCCATAGTGCCTGGTGCAGCGCCTGCACCTTGGACACGGATGCGTGCGCGGCATGCACGGCCACGGCATCGATGAGCCGGCCTGCGAAGACCGGCATGAACAGATCTGCAACCGTGGCGGTGATCATTGCCGCGGACACCCCGGCAACCAGCCAACCCTCGCGCCGCCAATGGCGGAAGAGGAAGCTGAGAACATCACGCATTGCATCGTTGCTTCGAGAGGCTTTCATAACGTCACTCGCTCAAGCGCGGGCCAGAGCCCGGAAAGTACCGCAATTGGAATTGCGCGCCTTGGAAGTGAGGAAGCCTCGTGAGGGGCCGTATCCAGTCTGCTTAATTCGCAGAAAGGAAAAGGCCCTGAGGCAGCGCCCCAGGGCCTTCGTGAAATGCTGACGAAGACGCTAAGTGCGCTCCACTTCCTTCAGGCGGGCAGCCTTGCCACGCAGGCCGCGGAGGTAAAAGAGCTTGGCGCGACGGACACGGGCGGAACGAATCTTCTCGACCTTGTCCACTACCTTCGAGTTCAGCGGGAAGATACGCTCCACACCCTGCCCGAAGCTCATCTTGCGGACGGTGAAGGATCCCTGCGGGCCATGCTTCTTGGCAATCACAATGCCCTCAAAGGCCTGCAGACGCTCCTTTTCACCTTCCTTGATCTTTACCTGCACGCGTACCGTGTCGCCGGGGACAAAATCGGGAAGGTCCGTACGCTGGAGCTTCTCGGCAAGGCGCTGCATGACTGGATGAATGGACATGACTGATTTCCTAGGGATTATTTCGAACTCTTAGTGTACACGATTTTTGCGCGGATTGGCATAGCAAAGCGCGTGCTGAGAGCAGGCTACACTTGCCAGACGAGCCTGCTCGCATGCGATCCCTCCTGGCACTTGCCTTTATTTCCGTTGTCTCAGCGTGCACGCTCGCTACCGCACAGACTCTGGCTCCGCCCCAGCAGACCGGCACTGTTTTCCATGCCGGCACCACCCTGGTTCTCGTTCCTGCGCTGGTGCGGACCAAATCCGGGGAACCGGTCTACAGCTTGACCGCCGATAACTTTCTGCTGACCGACGACGATGTCCCGCAGAAGCTCTCACTCGAACAGGATACCGACAGCGAGCCGCTGGCGCTGGTGGTTGCGGTGGAGATCGGAGGCGCGGGCGCTCGCCATCTCGACGACTACCGCAATCTGGGTTCGACGATCGAGGCGCTGGTGGGCAACGTCCCGCATCGCATCGCGCTGGTCGGATTCGATAGCGAGCCGCGTCTGTTGGAAAACTTCACGCCGAATGTCGACTCCATCGCCGCGGGATTGCACGACCTCGAGTCCGGAGACAATCAAGCCGCCATCCTTGATGGCCTCAAATTCTCTGTCGATCAGTTACAGAAGCAGCCGCCGGAGTATCGCCGTGCCATAGTTCTGCTCAGCGAGACGGTCGATCATGGCAGCCAGATTCCGCTCGAGGAGGCGGTTCGCGCGGTCAGCGATACCAACACCGTGATTTACAGTTTTGCCTTCTCGTCCACAAAAACAATCGTGGAGCCAAAGGCGAAGCGGACGCCTGGTCACGGCGACCCGGGGCCTCCCGGTGGCTGCCTGGCGCAGGATCCATACGAAGACCCATCTGAGGCTAAAGGCAAATTCGAGAAAACCTACGACTGCATAGGTCTTCTTGCACCACCGCTTCGCGTGGCGAAGGTGGCGGCACTCCTGGCCGTGAGCGCCCTGCGCCAGAACGCCTCCGAGACCGTCGCGCACCTCACGGGCGGCGAATACTACTCCTTCAAAGACCGAAAAAGCCTGCAGAAGGGCATGCTGACCGTCTCCAATCATGTGCCCAACCGCTACGTGCTCAGCTTTCGTCCAGAAGCCCCGCACCCCGGCATGCATACGCTCAAATTGCAGTTAACGGATTATCCCAACCTGCAGATCACGGCGCGCAGAAACTACTGGGCGGAGAATGCTGCACCAGAAAATAACCAGCCGTAGGCGCTACGCCGCTCGGTGCTATTTCTCCGCGCGGAAGGTCTTGCCCAGTTCCTTGTCGGCCAGGCGAAAATAATGCCGGAAGTTGTAGATCAAGGGAGACCACTTCTGCGGATCAATGTAGTTCTCACCCAGCACGAATTCCTCTGCCACGTGCACCCGTAGAACCTCCACCTCTGCCGCAATGCCTCCGCCAAGCTGGTTGAGCCTTTCACCGCTCAGCGTGTGCAGATGAACGACTCGGCTCTCCAGATGAATGGGGCATTCCTGAACACGTTCCGGCTGCACGACTTCGCTCGGCATCGGTTTTAGTCCGGAGACGCCGAACTTGTCAGGCTCGAAGTGAAACTGGTGGGTTTTGAGATCCGGCACCGGGTTTTTGCCGGTAAGCGGAGCAAGCTTTTCCACCTTTTGCCACATCTCCGGTGACGGAATATTGATGACGCATTCCGGCACGCGCGCCAGATTGTCTGCAGTTTTCGTCTCGTCCAGAAGCCCCAGCATGAACGTCCAGCCAAGCGCCCAGAAGGAAGAGATAGGCGCAAGGTTCGTGGTCCCGTTTTCGTTCTTTGAGCTGACTAACGCGACAGGGGTGCCGAAATAAAGGATCTTTGGCTCGATAGTGCGAAATCCATTTGACATAGCGGTCTCCGGCGGCAGTTTCAAACGTTGTCATGCGTAGAACTGCTCACCGCATCTGTGAAACGACCTTAGCCTATGGATTCGCTTTCCGCATTGCGCGTTGCAGCATTCAGAAAGGCGCGGTCGCTGGCGCTCAAAGCCGCATCCTTCAGCAAGTCCGGGCGATTGTGCAGCGTCTTCAACAACGCCTGCTCGCGCCTCCATTTGCGAATCGCGGCATGATCGCCGCCGCATAGTACCTCCGGCACAGCAAGGCCGCGAAACTCGGCCGGCCGCGTGTAATGCGGATAGTCCAGCAGCCCGCCGCTGCCATGCGTGGAGCGAGGAGCAGCGCCCTCCCCAGCCGGACCGGAGTCTGAAATGCCGAAGCTCTCGTATGCTGAAGACGCCTCGTTGCCCAGCACGCCTGGCACCAGGCGTGTCGTCGCATCCATCACCACCGCAGCTGCGAGTTCGCCGCCCGTCAGAACATAATCGCCAATCGATAACTCCCGATCGCAGAAGAGTGTGTTCACGCGCTCATCCACGCCCTCGTATCGACCGCAGATCAGCACAACGCGTTTCAATTGCGCCAGCTCGCGCGCCACAGCCTGGGTGAAGCGCTCGCCCTGCGCGGAGAGCAAGACTACCCTCTCCTGCCTAGCATCTCTTTCTGATTTTTCCCGGACGCCGAGTGACTCAATGGCATCGGCCACGGGTTCGGGCTTCAACACCATGCCCTCGCCGCCACCGAATGGCCGGTCATCTACGGTGCGGTGCCGGTCGCTTGTGAAGTCGCGCAGGTCATAACGCCCGCACGCGATGATGCCATTCTCCAGCGCGCGCCTCACGACGCCATGCGCCAGAAATCCATCGAAGAACGCTGGAAAGATGGTGAGGATGTCAAAGCGCATTGTCGTCCTCGTCTTCCTGATCTACCTGTTGCGCCGCGCGCTCTTCCTCCGTCAGCGGAGCGTTCAGATGCGTGAGGCCGGCCGGCAACCGCATCCGCACCACACGCGCGTCGAGATCAACAGCAATCAGATACGCTTTCGCGAAGGGAATCAGCAGCTCTTCGTCATCCCTATTCAGCACCAGCAGATCCGCCGCGCCGCTCTCGCCACGTTCCACATCCATCACCGGGCCCAAATCGGCAAGGCCGCTCGCCTCATCGATCACACGACAGCCAATCAGATCCGCGACGTAGACAGCGTCATCACTCAGCAGCGCGCGCGCCTCGTGGGGAATCGCCACATGCCATCCACGCAGTGGTGTCGCGTCAGAGATCGAATCGATGCCGGCAAACTTGAGCACGATACGGCCTTTATGCCGCCAATGCCGCTCCACCTCCGCTTCGCGCGGCGGAGTTTTCGCATCCGGTGGCATAAGCCACACGCGGGTGCGCTCGGCGAATCGTTCCGGAAAGTCAGTCAGAATATCCGCGATCAGTTCGCCGTGACGGCCCTGCGTGCGGACCAGGCGCGCCAGCAGAACGAAATCGCGATTCTCAGCAGGCATAGCCGAGAGCGCGATCAGCCCGCGGGTGTGGATTCATTGCCACCGACTGCGGTGGTATCCACGTCCACGTCCTCGCCGTCTTCCTCGTCCTCATCTTCCACGACGTCGAGCTCGTAGCGCAGATGATGTCCCTGGCCCACGGCGGCGAGAATGGTGCGCATGGAGCGCACCGTGCGGCCCTGCTTTCCAATCACTTTGCCTACATCGTCAGGCGCGACACGCATCTCCAGCACCGTCACGTCGTCGCCTTCCTCGCCCTCCACGGCTTCCACCAGAACTTCGTCCGGGTGGTCTACCAACGCGCGGGCGATCTGCGTCATCAGCTCTTCAGCGGCGTCCAGCTTCTCGTCGTGCGTCATGCGGCTCCAGCGTTAGACAAAGGAAAAGGCGTCCCGCAATATAGCGGAATGGAGGAGGGGCTAAGCAGCCGGCGTGGCGGCGGGAGCTTCCTTGTAGTCCTTGAGCAGCTTGGCGACGCGATCGGAGAGCTGGGCGCCATTGCTGGTCCAGTGCTCGATACGATCCTTCTTCAGCAGGACGCTCGCGGGATTGGTGCGCGGATTGTAGGTTCCAACCACCTCAATCGAGCGGCCATTGCGCGCGCGGTCCTTCTCGATTACAACCACTCGGTAATACGGCTGCTTGCGCGCTCCAAAGCGCGCCAAACGAATCATCAACACAGGATTTCTTCCTTTCGGCAAACTCTCTAAAATCGTCTCGGGATGGTTCAGCGGCCGGCTGGCGATCTGCCCGCGGCGGCGTACGGACGGGGCTCACATCCGCACTACTCCCAACCCATCAAGTATGGCGGAATCAAGGGCTTTCCGCAAGTCAGAGCATCCTGCGCTCAAAGCAGAAGTAGCGAATCCGGACGACGGCGCGAGAACCACATATCGGCTGCTAAAGTTGAATCGAGATTTATTAGCGATGGCCACCGCAGTCAATCGTCGGACCGTGGATTTATCGGCGTATCCGGACCTCGTGGTCATCTATCTCGGTATGCGGGTCAATCGGCTGACTGGCCTGAAGACGCTATTAGGATTTGGACCGCGGATCTCCAGGTCGGTCGCCGCACAGCCTGACGGGTTGCTGTTGCATGAGAATTTCCTGTTCTCATTTTTCCCCGTTCATGCGGGGATGCGCCAATACTGGCGCGACATGGAATCGCTTCTGGCCTGGACCCGCTCCGAGCCCCACCGTTTGTGGTGGAAGAACTTTCTCCGGAACTCTGGCGGTACTGGTTTCTGGCATGAGACCTACCTGATGCGAGGCGGCATGGAAGCGATCTATGACGATGTCGCAAAACCCATCGGGTTTATGGCTTTCGCTCCGGTCAAGGCCGCGCGCGGCGCCATGTTTGGCGCTACTCATCGTGCTGCCACCGCTCACAACGTAGCCGCGGTTGTCAGTGAAAAGGAACTCTACGATTCGTAGTCGTGACGCTTCTTGTGATTTCAATTGACCCGCTGTTCAATCGCTGCCTCTTGCCTTCTTCCGAAAGCTGTGTCATGCTCACCGAGCAGTTCACGAGGAAGCCACATGCAACAGCATCAAGTCGAATTCGGCAATACATGGACGCAGCCATGCGCCTACGCGAGTTCGCGGCTTCCGGACGCGCTTCGCTAAGCGCATCTGTAACTCAATAACGTACAAACAGCCTTCGTGAACGCCCCGGGCGGTGCGATTCCGCGGTTCCTTCGACTTCAATCGATGCAATAACCGCTGATCATTTGTTCTCCCCGGTGGAATTCAGCAGCCCGTGGTGAAGCCTGCGGATACTTTGTCGGTGAAGCCCTTCAAAGAGCGCGGTTCGATTTCGCGCACGTCGGCAGCTGTTCCCGGGCGCCTGATCACGAAGCAACGCAAACTCCATCGCTGGTGACGCAGAAGACGGCTACTTCGAGAGCCGAAGGTTACGGCAGAGCATCGGCCGTTCCGTCGCGACCAGCGAAAGCAGTCCCACCCGCACACCGGCAACGGAGTGCCGAGCGAAAGGAAACGTATGTCGACCACCATCCACGTGCGCAACGGCACGCCGGCAGGCAACGTATCGCTCTGCCACACCTGCCGCTACGCGCACATCCAGCAGGGGTACGCCGACAGCGAAGAGCAGGTGCGCTGCGGCTACTTCTACGAGCAGGTGCGCCTCGTTCAGTTCACAGTGCGCACCTGCACCGACTATGTCAGCAAGCTGGTCCAGACCGTTTACGAGATGGAGAAGATTGCCGTCATCCTTGACGCGAAGGAGATTGCGAAGCGTCATGGCACGGCAGGTTTCAGCCAACTCAGGACCGTCAACAGCAAGTCAGAGGCGGACGAAGATGAGTAACTCCGCCTCCTGACCTCTTGCCTCCGTAAAGCCGGACGGTGACGAGAGCTTCCCACCGGCGCCACGGAGCGAGTTGCGTCATGGCACGTCTGAATCTGCTCAAGCCGAACACGCGCATCTTCCGGAACACCGCCCGGCGCACTCATGAGGGCGCCCCGGCCGCGGTCATCCACCCGGAAGCCGCTCTGCGCCGCGCTGTCCTCTCCAGCCTCTCGCGGGAGAGCCAGTTCTACGAGGACGACATCACCGTCGCGGATCGTGTTGCCGCGCTGATTCCGCAGGTGAATGCGGCAACCGTGGCGGCTCTCGCTATCGAAGCGCGCGAGCGCATGCATCTGCGTGGCATGCCGCTGCTGCTGGTGCGCGAGATGGCACGACACGCCTCGCATCGGGCGCTGGTTGCCGAGACACTCGCGCGCGTCATCCAACGCGCCGATGAGCTTGCCGAGTTCGTTGCCATCTACTGGAAGGACGGGAGGCAGCCGCTCTCCGCGCAGGTGAAGAAGGGGCTGGCCGCGGCATTTGTGAAGTTCGATGCCTACCAGCTGGCAAAGTACGATCGCCAGGCGCCGGTGCGTCTGCGCGACGTGCTCTTTCTCTGCCACGCGCGTCCTCTGGACGTGACGCGGGAGGTCTTGTGGAGCCAGCTTGCTGAAGGCACGCTGCCTTCGCCGGACACCTGGGAGGTGCGCCTCTCGGCTAGTACGGAAGATGACACCGCGTAACAGGAGAGGCAGGCCATGCCGGTCTGCCCTCTTCTTTTGTGTACGGCAGGTGTCGGACGCATCGAAACAGTATGGCTTCTACCACCGGAACCCAGCTCTCCACTCGTCATCTGGGCAATTCAGACATGCAACTTACCCGCATTGGTTTTGGCGCCTGGGCCATCGGCGGAGGCGACTGGCAGTTCTCCTGGGGACACTAGGAGGATAACGACCCCGTCGCTGCGATCGAGCGGGCGTTGGATCTCGGCATCAACTGGATCGACACGGCGGCCATTTACGGCCTTGGCCACTCCGAAGAGGTGGTGGCACGCGCTTTGAAGCAATCCGGACACAAGCCATACATCCTCACGAAGTGCTCCATGCGCTGGAACAGCAGCCGCGCGATATACCGCGATCTGAAAGCGGCCTCGGTGCGCGAAGAGGTGGAAGCCTCGCTGCGCCGGCTGAATATCGATGTCATCGATCTCTACCAGATCCACTGGCCCGACCCCGAATCCGAGATCGAGGAGGGGTGGGAGACGATGGCGCAATTGCAGCAGGAAGGGAAAGTGCGCTTTATCGGCGTCTCCAACTTCAGTGTGGCGCAGATGGAACGTGCTCTGAAGATTGCGCCTATCACCTCGCTGCAGCCGCCCTACTCGCTACTCCGTCGTGGGGTCGAAGCGGAGATTTTGCCCTGGTACCGGGAACATGGCGTCGGCGTGATCAATTACTCGCCGATGGTCTCGGGGCCGCTCACTGGCAAGATGACGGCGGAGCGCATCGAGAAGCTGCCCGCCGACGACTGGCGCCGCAAGAATGTGGAGTTCAATGCGCCGCGCCTCGAAAAGAATCTTTTACTTGTCGAGCGGCTTCGCGCCATTGGGGATAGGCACGGCGTTGAGCCCGGCGTCGTAGCGGTCGCATACACGCTGCACAATCCGGCCGTAACGGCGGCCATTGTCGGCGCGCGTCGGGCCGATCAGGTCGACGGAATGATCGCGGCGGCTTCCTTCGCATTGACCGATGAGGAGTATGGGGAAGTTCGCGATTTTGCGCAGGAGACGCTGGCCTGACCGCTGCCCGAAAAATGAAGAAACCCGCCAGAAGGCGGGCTCATGATACGTGGATGCTCACGAATTACATCGCTTCGAGATACTTGGGGAAGAGCTGTCCCGCGCTGTCTTGGAAGAGCATCGTTAGATGCGCGAGCATCTCGCTGTAGAGCGTCGTTGCGCGATGCGCGTTCACGGATGCGCCGATAGTCGAGTGCGACATCGCATACTTGGCCAGGGCCATCAGTACGCAAAGCCGGATCTGGAAGGCATCGCTGCGCAGACCCTCAAGCAGCGCCTCGTCCGGATCGGTGCCGTGCTCGGCGGCGTAGTCGGCAAGCTGGACCAGCAGGGGCGCATTGCAGTACATCGCCCAAAGGCCGCGCGCGCCGTCAATTCGTTTCCAGATGTCCGCCGGTGTCGCCTTGATGCCGCCCCGATACAAATAACGTTCGGAGACTTCGTCGATGCCCCAGTCATTGGCCCGGAGCGCCGCAACTATCTCATCCCAGCTCCGCTGCTTCCGTTTTGCCTGCGCGCGACGCCACAGCCCCACAAATGCGAGCAGGGCCACCGCGAGCAGTATCTGGAATAGCGAGAACATCGTCATCTGCGATCAGTGCTCCGAGTAACAGCCAATCGAGTACGTTTGGCCGATTGAGCTATTGTTACCAGAACTTCCTGCATTTGTGGAGTGAAATCTTTGCGCGGTGCTTCATTTCGGGAAAACGCCCACGTCCAAAAAACCAGGGTGCCGACAAAGGCAACCGTCTGAATATCCATAAGTCTATCTAAATGATGTATATAGCTCGTGTCGGCTTCCGAAACGTGGCTAGATGAAATTTGAATGAGAAGGGAAACGCCGGCATAAAATGCCAGGCCGGTCGCCAATTGGAGGACGTGACTCTTCCACCCGATGCCCAGCATCTGTGCAAAACCTGCCAGTGCGGCGAAGAGCAGAAGCTTGAGAACGGCCAACCCTAAAGATACCCGGAGGGATAACTGAATAAGATCGCCAGTACCCACCGCCTGCACCTGCCGCGAGAAACTTGCGGCGACCAGGGCGCAAAGCAACACGCCTACCACCGCAACCGGTGCTATTGGGAAGGGAAGAGAACGCTTGGACGGACGAAGAACGTTCTTTCCGATCTCGAACACGATGAGGAGCTGAAGAATGTAATCCAGAATTGTGACGACAAAATAGAATTGTCTGTAACCCGCGCTGTAGCTGTTCAAGGTTAAGCTGAACGGATCTTCGGCGATGTTGAGGAGGAGGTAGATGAAGAAAATTGGGTAGAGGCGCGCCAAACCCTTGCGGAGGAGCACGACGCAAAGCCAGGCCTGCAGGAGCATGCCTGCGACAACAGCTATCGCGTCAAAGGTCAAAAAACGCATTGCTCCTCGAGATCACTACTCGAAGAGCATACGCTACACAGATTCAGTTGTTCGATGGTCCGTATTGGTCAGAATCGAAGAAATCCAGGCTTAGCCCTTGCTCTTCGGGAAGGCGATGATCGGGCTATAGGCCACATTGCCGCTCTTGCCGGTGCTCTTCGGGAAGGCGATGATCGGGCTGTAGGCCACATTGCCGCTCTTGCCGGTGCTCTTCGGGAAGGCGATGATCGGGCTATAGGCCACGTTGCCGCTCTTGCCGGTGCTCTTCGGGAAGGCGATGATCGGGCTGTAGGCCACATTGCCGCTCTTGCCGGTGCTCTTCGGGAAGGCGATGATCGGGCTGTAGGCCACGTTGCCGCTCTTGCCGGTGCTCTTCGGGAAGGCGATGATCGGGCTGTAGGCCACATTGCCGCTCTTGCCGGTGCTCTTCGGGAAGGCAATGATCGGGCTGTAGGCGGTCACTGGAGTCGTTGTGAGATTGCCCTTCGGGAAGGCGATGATCGGGCTATTCGATACCAACGAGTTAGCAAAGCAGGGTACTGCCAGCGCGGCGGACAGGGTAAGAACGGAAAATAACTTCATGGCAAGGGCCTCCAGGGGTCTTTGGTGCTCGTGGCGTATCGCCTACGTATTCCGAACGTTAGCTGACGTCGGAAAGGGTTGCTACAACTTTGGTGGAATTTTGCTAGCTGCCAACTGGTAATATTACCGACGTACTAGAGTGCACGCTCGGTTCCTTGCCAGATCGTCACGTGGAGAGAACCCAACGGGGTAGAATAGTCACCTCGCGATGTGATTCATCCGGTACGGGGTCGCTACTCTCTTCGTGGGATGTCCCACTCATCAACAGCTCCGTATAGTGACGCCATGACTCCCGCACTCTCGGCACAGGCAAAAGCGGATGCCCCGGTTGAGCTGAGAAATGCTGTCCGTTTTCCGCTCCAGATCCCCCTGCGACTCTTCACCGCAACCGGTGAGATCGCAGCGATGACGGAGAATATCTCCGCCACCGGCGTCGCGTTTACCCTGCCTCGGCCGCTCGAAGTTCAGACCCAGGTCCGCTTTACAATGAAGATGCCGGCAGAGGCCATGGGAACCCCGACAGATGTAGTAGTTCACTGCACGGGCCGTGTGGTACGCTGCAACACCGGCGATACCTGCTGGCGTGCCGCAGCAGTTATCGACGAATATTACTTCAGTCAGTAGAATTGTTATGAGCGCAGCCAAGCCTGACATGCTGGACGAGACCATTCCGGACGAACCGGTCGAGCCGAGTGCATCGACCGAACCGAACATTATCCGCATTATTCTTGCGGATTCGCAGGCGATCTATCGGGTCGGCATGCGCAAGATTTTCGCGCTCGAAGACGACATCCGCGTTGTTGCACAGGTAGATAACCTCCAGAACCTGGAGTCAGCCATCCAGAGGTTCCCAACGGACCTAGTCATCCTGGAAGGTGGACTGATCTCCGGCACTACCGATGCCATTCCTGCCATCGTGCGACGCAACCCGCAGGTCAAGATCATTATCCAGGCCGTAAACACCGACGAGCAGAACACCGTCGAGCTTTACCGGCGCGGCGTTCGCGGCATTATTCCGCGGTCCATCTCGCCGGACCTGCTGGTGAAATGTGTTCGCAAGATCGCGCAGGGAGAGACCTGGATCGATAACCAGTCGGTGAACTGGGTCATCGAGGCCTACCGCTCGCAGGCAACCGCGCTGACCAGCCCGAAGAGCCAGCCGCGGCTTTCGCCGAAAGAAATGGCGATCATCACCTGCATCACGCAGGGCAAGCGCAATAAAGAAATTGCCTATCAGCTCGGCACGACCGAGCAGGTAATCAAGAATTATCTGCGCAAGATCTACGACAAACTCGGCGTCTCCGATCGTTTGGAGCTGGCACTCTACTGCCTGCACCATCAGCTGCATAAGAAATTTGCAGATGGCGCCGTGAATGCCGAAGGCGGCGACGCAGTGCTTACGTCGGTTCCGGTGCCACAGCCCGCTCAGGCAGACAAGTAAGGCCCAGCGCTATCAGACCGCGAAAGGGAGGCCATACCGGCTTCCCTTTTGCATTGCTGTGCGCTGCTCCTCAGCCAGCTTTCGCCGTAGGAACCGGCCGCGGCGCGGGCTCCTCATTCCGCTTTGGGGCGGGCATTGCCTCATTCAGCAGATCAATCAGCAATTGCAGCCGCGCTTCAGCCATGTGAGCAAACAGCGTTTGGATGCGCGCGTCCAGCAGCGGGGCGACGAAAGCCAGCAGGCGCGTGCCCTCCTCGGTGATCTCGGTGAGCACGGCACGGCGGTCTTGCGCGTTGCGATGCCTCCTCACCAGCCCTTGTTTCGCCAGCCTGTCCAGCAGGCGAGTGATATCCGGGTCGGCCCCGGACAATTTGCTGCCCAGCTCGGAGCAGGTAAGTCCTTCGGGCGGCCCGGAGCGCAGGGCCTGCAGCACGTTGTATTGAGCAGTCGTTATGCCGTGCACGCGTAACGTCAGGTGAATCTCGCGCCGCAGATATTCGGTAATCCGCTCCAGGGTAGCGAGTGCATCCGCGGGAGTATCCGAGGGCTGGAGGTCCCGCGAGCCGAATTTCCGCACTCCTTCCACTAGCAAACTCCTTCCCGCTTAATCCGCATTTCCCTTCGAATACCTGCTGCTATGCTGGCCTCTCCCGGTGAACTTTCTGGCCCCATTCCGGACGCTGACCGCGAAGCAGCGTCATACCTTCGCGGCCTGCTTCCTTGGATGGTCGTTGGATGCTTTCGACTACTTCATTCTTGTCTTCTGCGTGTCCGCAATCGCGACCGATTTTCGTGTCGCGAAAAGCGCAGTTACGGAGGCCCTGGTCCTCACCCTGGCCTTCCGGCCGGTGGGTGCTCTGCTCTTTGGTTGGATGGCGGATCGCATCGGGCGGCGGCCAACCCTCATCGTCAATATTCTTTGCTATTCCGTATTGGAACTGGCCTGCGCCTTCACGCCTTCGCTTCACGTTCTCCTGATCCTGCGCGCACTCTTCGGCATCGCCATGGGCGGCGAGTGGGGCGTCGGCGCCGCCATGGCTTTTGAAACACTGCCCCGGGAGAATCGCGGCTTTTTTTCGGGCATTCTTCAGGAAGGCTATGCCATCGGCTATCTTGTCGCCGCCGCTGTTTTTGGGCTGCTCTTTCAGTCCATCGGGTGGCGTGGCATGTTCATCGTGGGAGCACTGCCGGCCTTGCTCGCCGGCTACATCGGCTTCAAAGTAGACGAATCGCCGGCTTGGCAGCAGGGCAGCGCGGCGAGGGGCGCGGGAATGTCATTTGCCGGATTGTGGCAGGGCATTCGCAGCTATTGGCCACTGTTCCTGTTTCTTGTTCTCCTCATGTCCGGCTTCAACGCCTTCAGCCATGGCAGCCAGGACCTGCATCCGCTCTTCCTGCAGAGCGATCATCACTTCGATCCGCATACCGTCGGCATTCTCGGGATCGTGCTCGCGCTCGGAGCCATCAGCGGCGGCATCGTCTTCGGCGCGCTCTCGGAGCGCTGGGGAAGAAAGCGTGCCATCATCACTGCAGCGTTGCTTGCCATTCCCGCGGCGCCCATCGCCACGCTAACGCACGGCCGCGTCGCTCTCGCTGCCGGCGCCTTCCTGGTGCAGTTCATGATTCAGGGTGCATGGGGTGTTGTGCCCGTGTATCTCAGCGAGATCTCGCCCGGCCCCGTCCGCGCCACTTTTCCCGGTGTTGTGTATCAGCTCGGAAACCTCATCGCCTCGAAGCTCACGAACATCCAGGCGCGCATCGCCGAGCGTTCCGGCAGCTACGGCCCTGTCCTCGCGATTACCATCATTGCGGTGGCACTCTTTATCGCAATCGTGATGTCGTTTGCGCGTGAATCGCGAGGCGCGGAGATCACTACGTAAGACGCAAACGTGTGGCTCTGCTACCGCATCAAACCAGGCAGACAGTTACACTTCGGCCATGCGTTCCCTTTCTCTTCCTTTTCTAACTGTGTTTACTGCCTGCCTGCTGCACGCGCAAACCGCGCCCAATCGATCGCTCAACGTCTATCCCGGCGCCGCCCCGGGTGCACTGGGCCATAGCGCGGCAGATCGCCCCACGATCGACGTCTATCTGCCCACCAACAACCCAACCCACACCGCGGTGCTTGTCGTTCCCGGCGGCGGGTACCACGATGTAGTCGCCGACCGCGAAGGCGCCATCCCGGCGCAGTGGCTCGTGCAGCGCGGCGTCGCTGCCTTCGTCCTTCACTATCGCGTTGCGCCGTATCGTTATCCAGCTCCCATCGCGGATGCTGAGCGCGCCATGCGTCTTGTGCGCAGCCGCGCGTCGGAGTTTAGCTTCGCGCCGGACCATCTCGGCGCATGGGGCTTCTCGGCCGGCGGACACATCACCAGCATTCTCGCCACGCTTTACGACAATGGCTCGCCGGCAAGTCCCGATCCCGTCGAGCATACAAGCGACCGGCCCGACTTTGTCATCCTCGCCTATCCGGTCATCAGCATGAAGCCGGGCATCGGACACGCCGGCTCGCGGGAGAACCTGCTCGGGCCGCTTCCCGATCCGGCGCTGGTCGCGTTGCTCTCAGCAGAAGATCATGTGACGCCGATGAGCCCGCCGGCCTTCGTCTTCACCACCAACGACGATGATGTCGTGCCATCACAAAACAGCATGCTCTATGTCGCGGCGTGTCAGCGCGCTGGCGTGCCGGTGGAGTTCCACATGTTCGAGCACGGCCACCACGGCGTCGATCTTGCCGAGCAGTTGCCAGCCCTGCATCTCTGGACAATGCTGCTCGAAAGCTGGATGCAGCAGAACCAGTGGATGGCGAACGGCGGTTCTCAATAGGTGTAGATAAGCGCGCTCCGGCCATCACTTTGATAAAGGATAAAAGCTCCGAGGAGCATCCCTGTGTCTTGCTCAGGCTTCGAGAATCCGCGCGATCGCAGCGGTCTGGCGGCCCCACTCGCGCGTTTCATCCTTCAGTGCCTTCCGGCCGCTTTCCGTCAGCAGGTAGTACTTGGCGCGGCGATTGTTTTCCGTCGCGCGCCATTCCGCTTTGATGCGTCCGGTGCGTTCCATCCGGCTCAGGGCAGGGAAGAGTGATCCCGGATTCACCCGAAACACGCCGCTGCTGATCTGCTCGATGCGGATCGCGATACCGTACCCGTGCATCGCTTCCAGCGCCAGCGTCTTCAGAATCAGCATTTCAAGCGTTCCCTGCACCAGATCGCTCGGCTTGTTCGCCACGTCGATCTCTCCTCTAGCTAATCAAGAGGAGAATCATCGGGCCTTGTCCTCTAGATTGTCAAGAGGACAGGCCACCGCGCAGAATCAGGTCGCCAGCGTGAGCGCCAGGGGGGCTAGCAGGTCGCGCCGCAGGCGCAATCGCCCGGACGGCCCGTCCCGCGCTGGAGGCGCATCCGCCCGGACGGCCTTAGCATCCTCGCCAGCCGCGTCCGGGCTGCCGTACACTATGCGGTTATGGCTGCCACAGAAATCTCTACCGTAATCCTTCCGCTTGCCCCCAGCGGCGACTTCCGCAACGAGCCTTTCGTCGACTTCAAGTCGAGCGCCAACGAGCACGCCATGAAGGCGGCGCTGGAGCGCGTGGGCGACATGCTCGGTCATGAGTACGAACTCGTCATTGACGGAGAGCGCGTGCGCACCGGCAAAAAGCTTCGCTCCGTCAACCCGGCAAAGCCCGCGCAGGTCGTGGGCATCCATCAGGAGGCGGGACCCGAGCAAGCGGAGCAAGCCATCGCCGCGGCTCTCAAGGCATTCGACACCTGGCAGTTCGTTGCCGTGGACCAGCGCACCTCACTGTTGCTGCGCGCTGCCGCCATCATCCGCGACCGTAAATTCGAGTTCTGCGCCTGGCTCGTCTATGAGGTCGGCAAAAACTGGGCCGAGGCCGACGCCGATGTTGCGGAGACGATCGACTTCCTGGAGTTCTACGCGCGCGAGGCTCTCCGCCTGTCGCATGCCAAGCCGCCCATCCAGTATCCCGGCGAGCGCAACCGGCTCGTCTACGTTCCGCTTGGCGTCGGCGCAGTCATTCCGCCGTGGAATTTCCCCTTCGCCATCATGGCCGGAATGACGGCCGCAGCCATCGTCTGCGGCAACACGGTGGTGCTCAAGCCGTCGACTGACGCGCCCACCATTGCCGCGCGTTTCCTCGATGTGCTCGAAGAAGCGGGCATGCCGCCCGGCGTCGTGAACCTTGTGCAGGGCGGCCCCGAAGTAGGGCGCGCCATCGTCGAGCATCCGAAGACGCGCTTTATAGCCTTCACCGGCTCAAAGAAAGTTGGCCTCGAGATTCACGAGCGCGCCGCAAAGACGCAGCCGGGCCAGCGCTGGATCAAGCGCACCGTTCTGGAGATGGGGGGCAAGGATTCCATCATCGTCAGCTCGGACGCAGACATGGATGCTGCCGTCGAAGGTGTCGTCGCATCTGCTTTCGGCTTCAACGGACAGAAGTGCTCGGCTTGCTCGCGCGCGATTGTGGAAGAGCCCGTCTACGATGCCTTCCTCGAGCGCCTCCAGGCACGCGTGGCAAAGATCAAGGTGGGCGATCCAGTCGAGAACACATACATGGGCCCGGTGGTGAATGAGATCGCCATGAAACGGATCCTCAACTACATCGACATCGGCAAATCAGAAGGCCGCCTCATCTACGGCGGCAAGCCGGCTGAAAGTGCCGACGGCGGCTACTACATTCAGCCCACCGTGATTGCAGATGTCGCGCCCAACGCGCGTATCGCACAGGAAGAGATCTTCGGTCCCGTGCTCGCGCTCATTCGTGTGAAGAACTTCGACGAAGCGCTCGCGGTCGCGAACAACACCGAGTACGGTCTCACCGGTTCGGTCTATTCAAGCGACCAGAGCAAGCTCGACCACGCAAGCCGCGCCTTCCAGGTAGGCAATCTTTACTTCAATCGGAAGAGCACCGGCGCCATGGTCGGCGCGCATCCCTTCGGCGGCTTCAACATGTCGGGCACAGACTCAAAAGCCGGCGGCCCGGACTACCTGTTGCTTTTCACACAGGCCAAGTCTGTCGCGGAAAAACTGCGCTAGGTCGCGATCTGACGAGCGAATAGATCAACAAGAGCTAGGTTTGGAAGTACAGCGAAATTTCGCAGTTGCCGTCCTTCTGTTGGCTGTTGAGACGGTCGGGAAACACTGAGGACAAAAAGCCCGACAGCCCCACGGCAAAAATCTGTTCCTCTACCATGCCGCCCGGCAGCCGTTGTTCTGAAGCAACATAGGGCAGCGTGCCTTTGTAAATGAGCTTAATTGCCAGGTCGAGGTCATCATAGCTCACGCTGGCGGAGATAGGGCTGTCAGCGTGCCCTCCTTCCTCGATCAAGCGCAGCAGCGCGCTCATGCTGCTTTCCGTGCGCGCGACGTCGGCCTCGCTCAGTTGCCATAGCTTGGCTCGCGCGCGAAATATGTCCTTGAAACTTGAAAGAGCTTTGTCGTCGTCAGTCTTCAACACCATGACCTCAGTGCGGCGCTCGCCGATGAGGAAGCACAGGTTGAGCAGTACACAGACTGTCACAGCGATCGACAGGATCGAGTCGGTGAACGCATGAGTCCAGGAAGGCAGCAGGGCAAAGAACTCCGGATACACGCGCCGGCTTAGCGCGAACAGCAGCGAGATACCTACGATGAACGTGCTGCGCATCGTAACTGGTCGCGACATCACGATCTGGATTCCTCCCATCAACATCGAGGCGCCATTGAAAACGAGGGCGGCACCGATGATGGGCAGTGGCAGGGCCAGCAGCGCTGCGCCGACCTTCGGCACGCATGCGAGCAGCATCAACCAGGCCACGATCGCATAGGCTATATAGCGGCTCGTTGCTCCAGTGACCTTTTGGATTCCGACCAGGCTTGGCGCGGCACTTAGTCCCGGCGTGGCTAGCCATCCCCCGACGAAGCACGCGATGCCGTCCGCGAGGACCCCGGCGCGGATATTTTTCAGATCGGGCCTGCGCCAGGATGCGTCGTTGATTTTTTGACAGGTCGTTATCACACCAATCGTGCGCAGGCCAGAGGCCAGGGCCGCAATCGCGAATGGAACCATCAGCGACGGTTCAAACCGGTAGGAGAGAAAGCGCGGATCGGGCAGCGCGAACCATGGCCGTGAAGCGATGATCGCGGCATCCTTGCTCGTCACCATTCCTACCGCAATTGCGATCGCCATCCCTAGCGCAAGACCGATCAGGCCGCAGAGAAGCCGGGGAAGGCCCTTACCCCATACTCCGAATCCGACCATGACTGCGAGCGTCAGGGCTGCGGCCCCGATGCGGGTCGGAAGATGCGGATCGTGCAGGTCAGAAATGCCCAGGAATCCGCGCACACCAATCAAACCCAGCTCCGTGCCTACCGCAATTACGATAAAACCGGAAACGACCGGAGGAAACACTCGGCGCATGCGTGGGAGCGCCCACGCGAAGATCGCCTCGAAAACGCCGGCGAACGCGATCATGCCGCAAACCAGCGCCAGTCCTGCGCGATGCGCCGCTTCCAGCGCCGGTGCAAAGTAAATCGCCGAAACAACCGGCGGAGCCAGGTATCCTGCACCGACCGGACCCAGCCGGTGCGCCTGCAGGAGCGTAGCCAACGCGATGGCAATCATGCCCAGACCGACCGCATGGGATGCCACGATGGAGGAGGCTCCTGC
Organism: uncultured Acidobacteriaceae bacterium; assembly: GCA_963758545.1. Taxonomy (GTDB): domain Bacteria; phylum Acidobacteriota; class Terriglobia; order Terriglobales; family Acidobacteriaceae; genus KBS-83. The sequence goes on from CAVWVY010000009.1 coordinate 518,065, forward strand.
CGCCTGCACGATCAAAGTAATGAACACCAGGTAGGGACAGATCACAGCCACGTGCTGGGCGCCCAGAAGAATCAGGTGCACGAGAGGAGGACGGTCGTCCAATCCATAAATCAGATCGGGAGGGCGCAGCTGTTGTTCACGGGGGGATGCACCGTCGCTAACCGCCTTTGACGTCTCAACCGGCTGCGTTGTCATGCGCCCGAATTATAGCGATCGCAAGACAGCGCCTTAAACGCCTTCCGTTTAGCCGCAAAAAACAGAAGCCCTCCTTGCGGAGGGCTGTTGAAGGCCAAAGTACTGCGTTGTGCGCTTTTGATCTTATGCGCTGCGCATCTGTAATGTGCTGGTGGCGGCTGCAATGCCATTCGCTGCCGGCGTTGGTGTCGGCAGGCCGTTCACCGCCTCGGCCGCAGCTGCGGCGAGGATCTTGTGGTGGATCGTGAACAGCGCAAGCTCCAGCCGGTCGGAGACCCCGGTCTTGTCGTAGACCGAGCGCAGGTAGTTCTTGATCACCTGTTCCGTGGTGCCGAGCCGCTGCGCGATCTCCTTGTTCTTGCAGCCCTGCACGATCAGGGCGACAATCTTCATCTCCTTCGGCGTCAGGCGATCGCGTACGCGCGCGCCTACCGAATCCTCATCTTCGCTGTGCGCCGCATCGGCGGGGCGCTGCACGCAGGTCAGCCCGTGAATCACTTTATGTACGCAGTCCACCAGGGCAGCGCCGGTGGTGTTGCGATAGACGACGCCGCGTACGCCCTGTGCCGTGTAGGAGGTAGCCGATTCGCCGTTTTCCGCAATGACCACGGCGCGGCTGCCCGCGGCCTTGATCCGGTTCATGAAGTCGGCCATGTCCGGCTTAAGGGCAGATGCGAAGACCACAATCGAAGAACGGTAGGTGTCCACGGCCAGTACCATCCGGGCCATATCGCTGCATTGTGCGGCTACCCGGAAGTCCTCTTCACTGGCCAGCACCTTTGCGATGCCCGCGCGGAAGATTGCCTGATTGTCACCGAGAATGATCTTGTTCATTGCGCCTCGTTTTTACCTAGCCCCTTTGCCGACAGATTAGAGTGCGCAACTCACCAAACACTCTGGTGCAAACACCTATCCTGCACAAGAGTTCCGTCTCTAACTTCCCACAACGGATGCGCTGTCACCAAGGCTTATCGGCAGATTTCGGTAAATCTTCTCTTTACTTTTCGTGGACTGCTCGTTTGGACGCTCGCTTTTGCAACTCAGTTTCGCGGTCGTCTCCTCGTCTTTGTGTTGCACTGTTGCCCCTTAAAGATCAGCGATAGACTCATGAGCGACAACCCCACGATAGTGTTACAGGAGTGTGGCGTAAATCCAGCGATAGCTGTGACATCCATGCCATCGCTTGTGTTTTCAACGCAGCTTTCTGCCGGCCTCTACAACCGCCATCGCAGCCATGCTGCAACCTCCCTGTGAAGGCACTACACTAAAGGTGCAGCAGGGATTCGCCTCCTCCGATGGAGGGGGAATACCGGTTTCACACCTCGCGATGCCGCCGAGACTAACCGGACGCAGCATTTCCATTAAGAAGAGCTGCTCTTTTCCGCTGCCAGCCGGACACAGATTTGTGAAAGCGGTATAGAAGCTTGAGGAGCCGATGAGCAAGCCAGTCATTCTCGCAATAGATGACGATGTCAGCGTTCTGGAAGCCATAGTGCAGGATCTGCGTCGCCGTTACGCCGGCAGTTACCGCATTTTGCGTGCCAATTCGGGACAGGCCGCACTCGACCTGGCCACGCAACTGAAGCAGCGTTCGGAAAGCGTCGCGCTCTTTCTCTCCGACCAGCGCATGCCGGGTATGAACGGGACTGACCTGCTGGAGCGCTCGATCGAGATTTTTCCCGACGCGAAACGCGCTCTGCTCACCGCCTATTCCGACACCGAGGCGGCAATCCGCGCCATCAACGCGGCGCGTATTCACTACTACCTGACCAAGCCCTGGGATCCGCCGGAAGAAAAGCTCTACCCGGTGATCGATGACCTGCTTGAAACCTGGTTTGAGACCCATAAGGCGCCGTTTGAAGGGCTCCGCGTGGTTGGAGCCCGGTATGCGTTGCGCGATCATCAGGTCCGCCAGTTCCTCACCCGGAATTACGTTCCCTACGTCTGGCTGGATGTCGAGAGCTCGCCCGAAGCTCAGCAGCTGCTGGCGCAGAACAGCATCGGCGATCCGAAGCTGCCCGTGCTCTTCTTCCGCGATGGCACTTACGTTCAGCAGCCGGAGCAGACCGATCTTGCCGAGCGCATCGGTCTGCGCACGCAGCCGTCACAGGATGTCTACGATCTGGTGGTGATGGGCGCCGGTCTCGCCGGTCTGGCGGCGGGTGTTTACGGCGCCAGCGAAGGCCTGCGGACGCTGGTCATCGAGCAGGAAGCTCCCGGAGGGCAGGCGGGCACCAGCTCGCGCATCGAGAACTATCTGGGCTTTCCCACCGGCCTTAGCGGAGCGGAACTGGCGCAGCGCGCCTATCAGCAGGCGATGCGCTTCAATGTCGAATTCCTCTCCGGCCGCGCAGCATCCATCCGCTCCGACCAGGGTTACCACTTCGTCTGTCTGGGCGACGGCCGCGAGGTCTCAGCGCAGACCTGCCTGATCGCCACTGGAGTAGACTGGCGGCGGCTGGATGTGCCTGGCGTGGAACAACTTACGGGTGCAGGCATCTATTACGGTGCCGCGCTGTCGGAAGCTCGTTCGTGCAAGGGCGAGGAGGTCTTCCTGGTGGGGGGCGCCAACTCTGCCGGACAGGCTGCCATGGCCTTCAGCCAATATGCGCGTCGCGTTGTCATCCTGGTACGCGCCCCATCCCTCGAAAGCAGCATGTCGAAATACTTAATCGATGAGATCGGTCGTGAATCCAATATTGAGGTTTGGACTGGCTCCAAGATTACCGAGGCCATCGGCGATGGCCGCCTTCAGCAATTGCGCATCGCGCGGCCGGATGGAGAGCAAACGGTAAAGGCAACGGGGCTGTTCATTTTCATCGGCGCGGAGCCGAAGACCGATTGGCTTCCACCGGCGGTGCTGAAGGATGAGCGAGGATTTGTCTTGAGTGGAAGCGATCTGAAGCGATGTCCGAATTTCGCGCGGAGCTGGCAGTTGCAGCGCGAACCCTATTTGCTGGAGTCGAGCGTGCCCGGAGTCTTCGTCGCAGGAGATGTGCGCCACGGGTCAATCAAGCGCTGTGCTTCGGCTGTTGGGGAAGGGTCCATTGCGGTACAGTTCATCCATCAATACATGGCGGCCCGCTGAAGCGTGCTTTGAGTGATGCAAGGAAAGGAACAGGACGCACCCCTAACCCGCATGAGCAGTGACCAAGCCAGCCTTCGCATCCAGCGCGTTCCCTCTGCGACCCTCTATGCAGATCTTTTAAAAGTGTCTGTCTTTTCCGAGATGACGGAAGACAACCTTGCCTGTCTCGGCACAGTGGAGTTGATCGAGGCAGAGGTCGGCGCCGAAATCGCCCCTCCGGGCTCTACCTGCGACGGCTTTTATGTCGTGCTTGAGGGTGAAGTGGAGGTCCGCAAGGAGGGCAAGCCGGGCGAGCCACTCCAAATCTTTCCGCAGAGTGCCGGCGAGTCATTTGGGGAAATGCCGCTGCTCAAGGGTGTCCAATCCACCTACGCAATGGTTGCGACAGCAGCATCGCGTCTCGTCCGCTTCGACGAAGAGTCCTTCTGGCAGCTCATGTTCTCCTGCCCGCGGGTGCGTGCGGCCATCCTCGGCAATATGGCGCGCCGGCTTGAGTCTTATCAGGTCAACGCAGTCCATCGTGAAAAGCTCGCGTCGCTCGGCACTCTCGCCGCCGGCCTTATGCATGAGCTCAACAATCCCGGCGCGGCAGCGCTGAGGGCAGCCTCGCAGCTTCGAGAAAACCTTGCCCGCATGCAGGAGATCGGGCTGCGTTTTACCAATAAACCTAAAAGTCAGGATCAGCTGGACTGCATGCGATCTCTGCAGCAGCAGGCCATGCGGCGCGACTGCTGCGTGCTGATGGGCTCGCTCGAGCAGTCGGACCGCGAAGAGGCGCTGTCGGAATGGCTGGAGAAAGCCGGCGTCGAAAATGCGTGGCGGATCGCGCCCGGCCTGGCCGAAATGGGCATGGATGCCGAGCGGCTTGCATGTACACGCAAGGTCTTCGAGGGGCAGGACCTCTCCGACACCCTCAACTGGCTCGAGTCCGTCATCTCCAATATTCAGCTCGTTTCTACGATCGAATCCAGCATCGCCCGCGTTACCGACCTCGTCGTCGCGGTAAAGAAATATGCCTATGAAGGCAAAGTCGGCAGCTCGCTCAATGTGCATGAGAGCCTGCACAGCACGCTGATCATCCTCGGCCACAAGCTGCGCCAAAAAGCCATCGTGCTGCGCAAGCACTTCGCATCCGAGTTGCCGCCGCTCGAAAACGCCGCGCCCGGACTCAATCAGGTGTGGACCAACCTGCTCGACAACGCCATCGATGCTTCGCCGGAGGGTGGCGAAATCGCCATCCGCACCCGTCGAGACGGAGATCGCATCGCTGTCAGCTTTAGCGACCACGGCTCCGGCATCTCCGAGGAAGACCTGAAGCACATCTTCGAGCCCTTCTTCACCACTAAGCCGGTCGGCAGCGGCACCGGCCTCGGTTTGGATATCGCACGCCGCATCGTCGAGTCGAAGCATGGCGGCGAGATCGCAGTGAAGTCCAGCCCGCAGGGGACGGAGTTTACCGTCTACCTGCCGATCAATGGTGCGAACAGTGACGAATTGTCGGTGGCAGAGCAAGCCGCTCCGAAGGCCGGCGAAGCGGCGCCTTCCAGGTAGGAGACCCGCTCAGTTATGACGGGCTGGGAGCGGATCTATTTGGGCGCAGGCCATAGCCGAGTCAGCGGGCCGCCCGCACCCGCCCAGGGATCCTCATCCGGAAAGGGCAGGGAAGCCATCCGCGCTACCGCCTGCGCATCTGGTGACTCGCGACAAATGTCCCAGTTCTGCCCGCGCGGATAGGCGCCCACCACGAGAAAATCCTCGCTCGCCTCCAGCCGGCAATGGCCGGTCCCGGTCGGCAGCACAGCGATGTCTCCACTGTGCACCGTGACTTCATGCCCGTTCGGACCACCTAGCATCAGCCGCGCGGTGCCGCCGGCAAAGCCGAGCACCTCATGCGCCGTGGAGTGGTAGTGGTGAAAGCTGTAAACGCCGTTCCTCCACTGCGCGGGCCATCCGTTGCCCTCGAAGATCTGCTCGAAGCGCGACGCGGCATCATCTCCCTGGGCGTGCATGACGCCGCGATAGAGCAGCACCGGAAGATGCTCATTGTTCGGCATCCAGCCATTTCGTGAGAGCCGCAAAACTTCAGGATCATTTGCGCCGCCTCTGCCGCCGCTCGTCGCCGCGCCTTCGGGGGTGGCACGCAGCGCGCGCACCGATCCGAGCCCCATCGCACCCAGCATCCCGGCAAACGTACGTCTGTCCATCGGAAGACCTCCGCTAAGGATTGGAGGCCGCACAAAGGCTGTTGGCTGTATACATGCGGAGGCCGGTCGGCGCGGCCTCGCGGTACACTTCGGAATTGATATGGACAACGGTTGCGCAGATGACGGCAATGAGGAGATCCGGCACCTTCGGTTCGGAGCCCTGAAGGTCGAAGTTCATCCCACGAGGAACGCCGCCGGAGAAGCAGCGGCTCAGGCTGCCGCAGGCGCGCTTCGTAGTCTCAGCCGCGAACAAGACAGCATCGGAGTGATCTTTGCCGCGGCAGCTTCCCAACTGGAAACCCTGCGTGCACTGGTCGCCACAGCCGGCCTGCCTTGGGAACATGTCCGCGGATTCCATCTGGACGAATACGTCGGCCTGGACGCAGATCATCCCGCCTCCTTCCGCCATTTCCTCCGCGATCACCTGACGCGGCATGTCGCCATGAAGGAGTTTTGCCCCATTCCGGGGGATGGACAGGATCTCGAACAGGTATGCCGCGAATATGCTGAGGCGCTGCGATCCGCTCATCCGCAGCTGGCCTTGCTGGGTATTGGCGAGAACGGCCACCTGGCATTCAACGATCCCGGAGAAGCAGATTTTGCCGACCGAGTGGATGTGAAAATTGTGACACTGGACCCACTCTGCAGAGAGCAGCAGGTGGCAGAGGGCTGGTTCCGGACGTTGGACGAAGTCCCGCGGTCGGCCATCACGCTGACCATTCCGGCGGTTCTTCGTGTGCCTGCCCTGATCGCAACAGTGCCTGGGACGAGAAAGGCAGAGATCATGCGCCGCACCCTGTACGGTCCGATCTCCCCAGATTGTCCAGCGAGTATCCTGCGCACGCATCCAAATGCGGTTGTATATCTGGACAGGGAATCTGCTGCTGCGCTGGACTGAGGTTCAACCGGAATCCGGAGAATCTGCTGTCCGCAATCCGAGGATGATGTGCAGAGTTCAATTCTCCTGAAGAATGCATCCGCTTTGAGTCGCCTGCGTTGATACGGTGCTGTATGACAATCAAGTCATGACCGATGGGCGTGCTGTTGAGCGGCATCTGCGCAGCAGAAGCGGCGTACGCATGGACAAGTGGCTCTGGGCAGCGCGTTTTTTCAAGACGCGCGCTCTCGCCGCGCGAGCCTGTGAGCTAGGCCGTATTGTCTCGAACGGCCATGAGGCCAAGCCATCGCGCGAGGTGCATCCCGGCGATCGCCTGCACATCCGCACCGAAGCAGGCGATTTCCATATCGAAGTGCGCGGTCTAAGCGAGATCCGCGGTCCGGCCGCCGTGGCACAGACGCTTTATCACGAGCCGGACGAGAGCCGCGAGCTGCGCCTGAAGATCGCCGAAGAGCGACGCGTGATGCTGCAACAGGGCCTGCTGCGCGAGGGCAAGCTATCGCGCCGCGATCGCGAGGAGATGAACCGGCTCCGCGGCCGCTTCTGACGAAAACCTGCGGTATGCTGCCGGTATGAATATCTCCGCGGCGCTTCCGGAAGACGTATCGCAGATCGTTGCGATTGAGCAGATCCCCGAATACCGCAGCTATATCGGTGCCTGGACCGCGGAGGAGCACCGTCGCGCGATGGAGAATCCGGATAACGAGTACTTCGTTGCGCAGGATGGAACTGGTGCCGTGGAGGGTTTTGCAATTCTACAGGGAGCGCAAAACGAGCACCGCAACCTTCACCTCAAGCGAATCGCCGTGCGTACGGCGAACCGCGGCCTGGGAAGAACGCTGCTCGAACACGTGATGTCGCGTGCCTTTGTCCACCATCGCGCCCATCGCCTGTGGCTGGACGTCTTCGAGACCAACACGCGCGCGCGGCGAGTCTACGAAGCGTACGGCTTCCGCGAGGAAGGCATGATGCGCGAGGCGGTGCTGCGTGATGGCGAATATTTCACACCCTCGTGCTCATGTCCCTGCTCGACCGGGAGTACACTGCGCGGCAACAGGAAGCTGCGAATCCGGTTACCTCCGCTGCGCGCTCCTGACCCCTCATACTTTCCCTGTTTCCTGCCGATAAACACTCCTGGCGGCGCTTCTCTGCGCCCGCCCATCCCTGCCAGCGGAGTGTTTCTCGCGTGTTTGCCATCCTCGGAATCCTTGTCGTCTTCGGCGCCGTGCTGGGTGGCTACCTCATGGAGAAGGGCAATCTGCTGGTGCTGGTCCAGCCGGCGGAGCTGCTCATCATCGGCGGCGCGGCGCTGGGCACGCTGCTGATTGCGAACCCCATCCATATCCTCAAGGGCATTGGCGCCGGCATCGGCGGTGTCTTCGGGGCGTCGCGCTACGGCAAGGCGCGCTATCTGGAAACGCTGCGCATGATGTTCGGTGTTCTCACCAAGGCGCGGCGCGAAGGCAATCTCGCCATCGAGCAGGACATCGAGGTGCCGCAGGAGTCGAAGCTCTTCGCGGAGTTTCCCGGGTTTCTTAAGGACCACCACACCCGCGACTTCGTCTGCGACACGCTGCGCATGATGATCACCGGCGGCGTCGAGGCCTTCGACATCGACCAGATGATGGAGCTGGACATGGAGGTGCAGCATCACGACGCAAACCTGCCCATCTCTGCACTCACGACCGTCGCGGATGCGCTTCCCGGCCTCGGCATCGTCGCCGCCGTGCTCGGCGTCGTCATCACCATGCGGCGCGCTGGGCGGCCCGCCGGCGGAGATCGGCCACAAAGTCGCGGCGGCGCTGGTCGGCACCTTCCTCGGCATCCTGCTCTGCTACGGACTGGTGGGCCCGATCGGCGCCAAGATGTCCAAAACCGCTGACGAAGAGCGCTGCTTCACCCACATGCTGCGCGTGCTCATGCTCTCCGCCATCAAAGGAACTCCCCCGCAGATTGCCATCGAGATCGGCCGCCGCGCTATTCCGCTTCACGTCCGACCCAGCTTCGCCGAAGTGGACCAGGTCTGCCGTGGCGGCGGTGCACCCGCCGCACCCGCCGATGGCGACGAAGGGAAGGCTGCATGACGCCGCAGCCTGTCCCCTCGCAAAGACCTATCGTGGTGGTCCGCAAACGCGTCGCGCACGCTGCTCACCACGGCGGCGCATGGAAAGTCGCCTACGCCGATTTCGTCACCGCGATGATGGCGCTCTTCATCGTGCTCTGGCTCATGAACTCGAGCGACCACATGCGCAAGGCGATCGCCGGCTATTTCAACGATCCTCGCGGCAGCACCACGACCATTGGCACAGACCGCGCCGGCGCCGGGGACGCGTTGGCGCTGTCACACGACGACCTGCGCGATCTGAAAGCGCGGCTGCAACAGCAGGTCACCAGCAATCCCGCGCTGGTCAAGCTCAAGAAGCAGATCGAGATCACCATCACGCCGGAGGGCCTGCGCATCGAGCTGATCGAATCGCGCGACGGCACGTTCTTCGAGACCGGGCAGCGCCACCCTGAACGAAAATGGCCGCACTACCCTCGCGCTGCTGGCGCATCAGCTCGGCGGTGTGCCGAACTTTATCTCGGTTGAAGGCCACACCGACGCCCGTGCATATGCCGATGCCAACGGCTATGGCAACTGGGAGCTATCCGCGGACCGCGCCAACGCGGCGCGGCGCCTGATGGAGCATGCCGGCCTGCGTACCGGGCAGATCTCGCAGGTGCGCGGTTTCGCCGATCGCCAGCTCCGTGTCCCCAGCGATCCGCTCGATCCGTCGAATCGACGCATCTCCGTCATCGTCCACTACCTCACGCAGACCTCTGCCGCCGCCGACGATTCCGCGAAGGCCGGCGATGCCGAGGACCACCAGGCTGCTACTGCCGCAAAGCAGATGAAGTCGGTCTCTTCGGCCGGGTCTGTATAGGGACGCTATCGACTGCTGTGAGCTGAATGCTCTTGAGCACCCCCGGTTGTCCGCTGTCGTTCCTGATCGTAACTGTCGCGAGTCCATGTTCATCGGCCTGGACACAGGACGCGCAATCAGAGCCGGCCGGCGCGGCAAGCACGCTGAGTTGCGCCGCCCCCGCGCCTTCCAGCGTGATCTTCCAGTTGCCCGTTCCCAGCGGGATTGCGGAGAACTGCGCCGATCCGTGCGGCGCAATGACCAATTGTGCCGCGCCATCGATCAGACGCACCGAGTTTGCATTGTCGGTCGTTGCCAGATATGCGGGCACGATTTCCTGATTCCCGGCGCGCTGGACGCCCAGCCTGCCATCGATGCGCCGTATGTAAAGACCCGCGTGGACAGGATCCGGCGGTCCGGCATCGACGTGAATGAGCTGGTAGTGGGACGCGAAACGCGGGTCGGTCAGGAGCTGCTTATCCGCACTAAGCAGAGATTCGCTTTGATTGTTGGTTAGAACCAGGATATCCGGCTTGCGGTCCAGCACGTATTTTCCGTCGCCGAGCTCATGCCCGACCCAGCCCTGTCCGCGGTTGGGCGAAGGATGCCGAGCGATGTAGTAGTCGTTCAGGCCCAATGGATCGATCGCTTCCATGTGCGCGTAGTAGGGCAAGACGCCCGCCGCATCCGAGACCAGCAGCGGATGCTTGTCGCCAAATGCTGTACGCAAAAAGATGCCGAGCTCTCTCCCCTGGCGCTCCCAGGTCTCTAGTGGAGACAAAAGGTCAGAGGTAAGCACCAGCAGCGTCAGAGCCAGGAAAAGCATGACGCGCGCCATGGAAAAGCGGAACGGCGCGGCCAGCGTTAGCAGTCCGCATCCTGCGACCATAAAGCCCATCAACGCCATCGCCGGAACGAAGTGCCGGCAAGCAGGGAAAATATCTCCCCCGATGATCAGGACATACAGCAGCCAGCCCACACAGATTGTCGCGAGGAAGATCACCTGGCGTTTTTTTCCGGCGATCGAGAGGGCAACACAGCCGATGACCGCCAGAAGCAGGAAGACAATCTCTGAACCGGCCCCGTATACCTCGTAGCGCAGCCCGGTGTAGAGCCGGTGGAATGTGAACGCCACCTTCACATACGCGGTGTTCGGCACCCACGCACCGTAATATGCGTGGCGGAAAATCTCCTGCGCGAGAAAAAACAGGATGGGGAGAGGCAGCAGCCGCGACCGCGCGATCAGCGTCCTCGAGCGTATGCCGTCGGCCAGTACGGCTCCCGCATAAAACAGCACCGTAAACAGCGCAGCATCGGCTCGCGCAAGCACCGCCAGCCCCAGCAGGATGCCCATCACATCGGCATCGCGCCGGTGTCCTTTCGCTGCCGATACCCAGCGAATACCGAAGTACGCGGCCCACGCGAGCAGCGCCGACAGCAGCGGCTGCTCCAACCCACCCAGTGCCCACACGGCTATGGGCGCGCTCAAACACAGCGCAAGACATCCGATGACCGCGGAGATGAATTTCACCTTCGCCGGATAATCGCGATAGACCTGTGCCGCCACGGCCACAATGACCGCTACGGTGCTCGTGATGCCCAGCAGGTGGGCGGCGTTTTCCAGGTTCATGCCCAGCGCGCCCAGTCCGGCGCACAGCAGCACCCATAAGAAGTTGGTGTAGCCCTCCACCGCCGGCGGCTGGTCGTTCCACGTCAGGCCATGGCCTTCCAGCAACCGCTGGCTGTAGCGCAGGGAAATGTACGCGTCGTCGGTCATGAACGGCCAGAAATGGTAGATCTGCAGCGCCAGCGCGGCGGCGCAGATGGCGCCCAGCGCGACCAGCCACAGTGCCGTCAGGTTGCGCCCGCGCGGCGCGGGTTCTGGGCTGAAAAGAGGAGGAGCCTGCCTCGGAGTCGTGGACATGCGTAGCCTTTGATGGGTCTCTCGTGAGTCTACCAAGCAGGGAATGAGAGACGAGCGGAATGGCCGCCACGGCAGGAGTCCGCCAGGAGTTTGTCGGGCAAGCCGGGTTTCGCAGCCCCAGGCTAAACATATTGGCGGAAAAAAGTACGCGAAGCGGGCCAGTTCACTGGAATCGACTCTTCCCCTCGGAGTCCGAGTGGTGTACACTTCTTTCCCATAGAAGTCCGAGTGGAGGATTGCACCCGCAATGGCTCGCAATGAAGAACCCTCGAGCGAGATGCTCAAAGGCACACTCGACATGATGATCCTCCGCACGCTCTCCACCGGCGACGCCCACGGCCACACCATCAGCAAGATCATCGAGCGCACTTCGGAAGACGTCCTCGAGGTTGAGCAGGGCTCACTCTATCCCGCGCTTCATCGCCTGGAAAATCGCGGCTGGCTTTCCAGCTACTGGGGTGCAAGCGAGAACAATCGCAAAGCCAAGTACTACCGCCTCACCGCCGCCGGCCGGCGCCGCCTCACGCTGGAAGCCAGCCGCTGGCGTCAGATGGCCCGCGCCATCGCGCTGGTCATGGGAGAAAAAGTAACCGATAAGGGTGCAGAATGAACCTGCTTCGTTTCTTTCGCCGCCGTCGTAAGGACGCAGAACTTTCCTACGAAATCGCCGCGCACATGGAAGCAGAACGCGCCGAGAACGTGGCCCGCGGGATGAGCCCGGAAGAAGCTGCCCGCCGCGCCCGTATGAAGTTCGGCTCCGAGCGCCGTGTGCATGAAGACCTGTGGCAACAGAACAGCGTGGCGCCGTTCGAGAATCTTGCGCGCGATGTCCGTCATACTGTCCGTACACTCGCCCGCACGCCCGGTTTCACCATCACCGCCATTCTCGTCATGGCGCTCGGCATCGGCGCCACAACCGCGCTCTTCACCACGGTCCGCGCGGTCCTGCTCAACCCCCTGCCTTACCCCAACTCCTCGCGTCTCGTCTCCCTCTACGAAAGCGAAACGATAAGTAAGAGTCCCTCGCCGTGGATGCCCGTCGCCGCAGGTATCTTCAAAGAGTGGCAGCGCGCCACGCAAAAAACCGCGCAGATGGCTCTCGTCTCTCCTTGGCAGGGCTACAACGTTTCCGCCAGCGGCGGTCAGTTGCCGGAATCCATTCAGGCGGCCTGGGTTTCCTGGAATCTCTTCCGCGTCCTTGGTGTACAGCCCGCGCTCGGCCGTGATTTCCTCGCCTCCGACGATCAGCCCTCCGCACAGGCCACTGCCATTCTCTCGAACAGCTTCTGGAAGCGCCGTTTCGCGGCCGACGTTGCCATCGTCGGCAAGACCATCTACCTCGACGCCAAGCCGCACACCATCATCGGCGTTATGCCGCCATCCTTCGATTACCCATGGCCCAAAGACCAGCTCTGGACGCCCGCCGGTCATGACGCGCCTCCCGATCTCATGAGTACCTACGGCGACCACAACTTCTACGTCACCGCCCGCCTCGCACCTGGCGCGACGCTCGCCGGCCTCGTTAGCCAGATCGACACCGTCGAGCGTCGTGTCAAGCTCGCGCATCCCGAACCTTTCGTGCACAACCACGCCATCGGACGCTCGCTGCTGGAGTCCACTGTCGAAGACTTCAAGACGCCGCTCTATGCCCTGTTCGCCGCTACCCTCTGTGTACTGCTCATCGCCTGTCTCAATGTCGCAAATCTTCTTGTCGCCCGATCCGCCGCACGGCAAAAAGATCTCGCCATCCGCGCTGCGCTTGGCGGCAGCCGCTGGCGTCTCATCCGTGAGCACCTGACGGAATCCTTAGTCCTCTCCATTGTGGGAGGCGCGCTCGGCCTGCTGCTCGCCTGGGCCGCCCTCGCTGGGCTGCATCACTCGAAGATCGAAATAGCCCGCGTGCAGGAGATTCACCTCGACTGGTGGGCTCTCGCCTTCGTCATCGCGATTGCCGCCATCACCGGCCTCGTGGCCGGACTCATCCCCTCGCTCGGCCTGCACGCCGGCCAGCTTCTCGAATCGCTGCAAAGCACCTCACGCTCGCATAGCGGCGGCCGCAGCCGCGCGCAGTTGCGCAAGGCGCTCCTTACCGCGGAGGTTGGTCTCACCGTCGTTCTTCTGCTCGGTGCCGGCCTTCTGCTCAAGAGCTATCAGCAGCTTCGCACCCGGGACCTCGGCTCCGCCGTCGAGAACGTCCTTACCATGCAGTTCAGTCTTCCTGATGTGCATTACAAGGAGCCCACACAGAAGGTCGCCTTCTTCGAACAGCTTCTCGCCCGCGTTCGCGCGCTTCCTGGCGTCGCCGCGGCAGGCATCTCCAGTGCTCTGCCCGGGGAAGGATGGGGTGGCGACGTTCTCATCGACATTCCTGAACACCCGCCGCTGCCCACAGGGCAAGGGATCGACCTTATGCATCGCGGTGCCGACCCGGGCTACTTCGCCGCGCTCCAGATCCCGCTCATCCGCGGCCACTACTTCCGTAACGACGAGCGCCTCGACCACGGCAAGGTCGCCATCATCAGCGAATCCACTGCAAAACAATACTTCCCCAACGAAGATCCCATCGGCCGCCACCTCGGTGGAAGCGATGTCGGCCCAAAATACTACGAAATCGTCGGTGTCGTCGGCGACACCCGCTGGAACATTACGCAACCCACGCGGCCCACGGTCTACCTGCCATTGTTTGAAGGTCACTACGGCAGTGTCGGCCTCGCCGTGCGCGGCAATCCTAACGTCGATGTTGAATCGCTCGCTCTCCCCATCCAGAAAATCTTCGGCCAGCTCGATCCCGATCTCCCCGTCGCCGACGTCCTCACCATGCGCCAGAACATCGGTGTCGCCACCCTGCAGGACCAGTTCAACTCCATCCTCGTTCTGGCCTTCGCCATCATCGCGCTGGTCCTCGCCGCCGTCGGCCTCTACGGCGTGCTCTCCTATCTCGTCACGCAGCGCACCAGCGAGCTCGGCATCCGGATGGCGCTCGGTGCGCAGCGCTTAGAGATCATGCGTCTCACCTTAGCCGATGGCCTCGCGCCCGTCCTCATCGGCCTCACCGCCGGTCTCGCCGGCGGCGCGGCAGTCGTCCAACTCGTGCGGACCATGCTCTACGGCATGAGCCCCTTCGACTGGACCGTCTTCTCAACCGTCGTCGTTGTGCTTGCCGTCACCGCGGCCGGTGCTTGCGCGCTGCCTGCATGGCGCGCCACCAGGCTCGATCCCGCACAAGCCCTCCGCACCGAATAAGACGCATCTTCACCCGGACGCACGCAAGCACTAAGCCGGCACAAGCACCCGCGCCCCATAAGGATCCAGACGGACCGGCCCCGACACCGCCGAGCGGTCATGCGCATCCGTATAGGTGCCCGTAAGGGTGACAGATTGCGGCTTCGCCGTATGGTTCAGCAGGTAGGTCCACGCCTGCCGCTCTGTACGCCGCGTCGTTACCTCGACACCCGGCGGCGCCTCGACTGTCCGCGGCACGCCGGCCTGCGCAATCAGCGTAAGCAGCACCCGCGCCAGATCAGCAGGCTCCAGATGCGTGCCGAGGTAGATCGCCTTTCCTTTGCCGAATGCGTTCGACGTGATCGCGGCCTTGCCCGCATACGCTCTGTCGGTATAAGTAGCCAGCACCTCCGCCTTTTGCGGCGCGAGAATGTCTGCCCAGATGTGGCACTCCGCATTCGCTCCCGCGAGCGGACCTGTGAACTCGACCGCCTGCTTCTCCGAGTAGATCGGTTGGTAGTCAATCAGCTCCACGCCCATCACATCGCGCAGCAGTCCCGGCAACGGAGTGGCGACGATCCGGCTGTGCTGATCCTTCACGCCAAGCCGGAAGCCCGCAATAAATGTGCCGCCGCCCTGAACATAAGCGCGAATGCGCTCGGCCTGCGCCGCGCTCACGATGTACATCACGGGCGCGCAGACCACCTTGTATCGCGAGAGGTCCAGCGTGGCGTCCACAATGTCCACGCCGGCGTGGGAAGCCGCCATGGAGGCATACCAGGGCACCATCTCGCCCATATATTTCAGCTGCGGCTGCCCCGGCTGAATCCCCAGCGCCCAATCGGCGCTGTAGTCGTAGCACAGCGCCAGCTTCGCTTCGTACGGCGCCATCAGCGCATCGCGCCCCAGCGACTTCAGCTCGGCCATCGTCTGCTGGATCTCGTCAAATCCCGGACTGTGCGACCGGTCATGCCGCAGCAGGCCGTGCCAATATTCTTCCGCGCCGAAGTCTGCCGTATCCCAGCGGAAATAGTTGATGCCCATCGCTCCATGCGCCACCGCCTGGTAGGACCACAGGCGCAACTGCCCCGGCTCCGGCTGCGGCGAGAAACTGGGCTGGCCCGCCTTGCCCGTCTGCTCTTCCATGATCACGAAGGGCTTGCCATCCTTCACGCTTCGCGAAACATCGTGGCTGAAGGACACCGTCGGCGCAATCGCCTCCGGCCCCGCACTGGACTCGCTGTGGTACACAGCGATAAAGCCCGGATAGTTGTCCGACGCGACGAAGTCCAGCTCCCGGTACAGGTCACGCTGATTGATGGTGTCGACCAGCCCGACATTGTTCGTGGTGATGAGGTGGGTCGGGCACTCCCTGCGCAGCATCGCCAGTTGCTCGTCCAGGAAGGAGACGTTTGCGTAGCTCTGGTAGCGGTCGTAATCGAGCGCGTGCCCGGGATTCGGTGGCGCGCCTGACGGAAGCGGCACAGGAATCTGTGCGAAGTCTGTATACGTATTGCTCCAGAAGACTGTGCCCCATGCCTGGTTGAGCGCGTCGAGCGAGCCGTACTGTTTGCGCAGCCACTGCTCAAAGCCTTCGCGGCAATAGCGGCAGTAACAGCGGCCGGATTCGCCCAGCGTCAGTTCGTTATCGATCTGCCATGCCATCACACCGGGAGTCTTGGCAAATGTCTTCGCCATCTCCGTTGCAATGGCGAGCGAAAGACGTCGATAGGTCGCATTCGTCGGACAGGTGAAGCGCCGCGTGCCCGGGCTCAACGTAACGCCATGCTCGTTGACCATCAGCACCTCGGGATACTTCAGCGTCAGCCACGGCGGCGGCGCCGCGGACGGGGTGCCAAGAATGATCGCGATCCCATGCGCATGAAGAACACCGATTGCGCGCTCCAGCCAGGCAAAATCAAAGCTGCCCTCTTTCGGCTCCATCAGTGCCCAGGCAAATTCGGCGATGCGCACATTGGTGATGCCCATCGCCGCCATCTGGCGCGCGTCCTCATCCCACAGACTCTCCGGCGTTTGGTCCGGGTAGTAATCAGCGCCAAGCAGCAGCGGGAGCTGCGCGAGAGAAACGTTTTCCCCTCCCGGCCGCAAAAGGGGCCCCGGCTTGCTGAAAACAGACCCGCGCGCAACAAATGGCGCAGCAACCGCCGCACTCCCCGTCAAAAGAAAACGCCGTCGATCCATCGGCTCCTCCGGCGACCACTATATAGGGCAAGCTCCAAGGTGACGAGTAAATCGAATGAACAGCGTAGGAGGGGACGCACCTCGATCACGGCATACGCTGTACCTTGAATCGCCGTGAGCCCGCATTTCCCTGGACAGAATCAATAGACAAACGGAATCAATTTGCTGGTTCGCGCTGCATACTCATCGAACGCCGCGCCGTAATGATCATGCAGATGCGAGTCGAGCATCGGAATATTGGCAAATACAAATCCAGCCAGCATGATCGATGGAATAGCTATGGTGATCCAGCGTCCTGAGACCAGGCAAAGCCCGGAGAACGAAATCAGGTCACCAAGATAGTTGGGATGCCTTGAATATCGGAACAGGCCGAGCGTATATAGGCGGCCACGATTTTCCGGTTCGCGTTTCCAAGCGTAACGTGCGTACTCTGCATACGAGTTCGTCCAGGAGCCCAGAACAAAAAGAACTGCTCCCGCTCCGGCAACCGCTCCAAACGAAGCAGGATTTCTGCCACCTGCTATTGCCAGCAGCAGATAGATGCACAGGACCCATGGCACGATCATGCATGCCTCACTCCAGCTCACGGCTCTTTTTAGAAAGACGAACTGAGTGAGAAGCAGGCGGACGAAATAAATAGAGAGCATCACCGCGAGGAACAGACGTCTTGCATCATCGCCGGGGGCCCACGATCGTCCAAACCAAGCGCCGACGAATCCGATTCCCCCGCCAAACAACAGCCACCACGCCAACCCCACACATGCGCCAACCGCTAGTGTCATAGCAACACGCGGAACAACGGAACTCCCGTATGTTGTATAAAGATCGTCTCTGGAAGTTTTCCGGCTCATGCGCGCCCGTGTATTCTCGCTCCAACCATCTTCGAACAGGAGTGGGGATTCTCGCCTCGAACCATGTCGGGACTAGACAATTAGGATTTCGGACAACCGGGATTTGTGCCTGACGCTACCCTCCGGCTAGTTGCCGCGCCCGCTCCGTTGCCCGCATTACCGCCTTGATCAGCGTCACGCGCAGGCCGCCCTCTTCGAGTTCGAGCAGGCCGTCCGCCGTGCACCCGGCCGGGGTGGTCACCGCGTCCTTCAGCAGCGCCGGATGCTCGCCCGTTTCGAGCACCATGCGCGCCGCACCGTAGGTCGTCTGCGCTGCCAGCAGCGTTGCCGCATCGCGCGGCAGTCCGACCTTGACGCCGGCCTCGGCAAGCGCCTCGAGGATGATGTAGATGTACGCTGGGCCCGAGCCGGAGAGCCCGGTCACGGCGTCCAGGTGCTTCTCATCCACCTGCACGGTACGGCCGACGCTCTCAAAAAGTGACGCCGCCAGTTGCAAATGCTGGAGCGTCGCATAGCGGCCGCCGGCCAGCGCCGTCATGCCCGCGCCCAGCATCGCCGGGGTATTCGGCATTGCGCGCACCACCGGCATGCCCAGCAGTTCCGTCGCGTCCTCGATCGCCTTCGTCTTCACGGATGCGGCGAACGAAATGATCAGCTTCTCCGGCGTAAGCACCGGCTTGATCTGCCGGACGAGGTCGATCACCGTGAACGGCTTTACGCCGATGAAGATCAGATCGGCATCGCGCGCCGCTGCCGCGTTGTCGGTTGTCACCGCAACCTTCAGCCGCTCGGCTAGCTTTGCGGCGCGATTGTCATGCTGCACGGTTGCGGCGATCTGATCGGGCGTAAACCGCCCGCTCCGGATCAGACCCTCGATCAGGATCGAGCCCATCTTGCCCGCGCCCAGCATGGCGACGCGCTTGTTCACGTGGTTGGCAGCGGTGGCTTGCGAAGAGGACTGCGTTCGGTCCGTCATCTATCTACTTTACTGTGCTTGAGGGCTCTGGCCACCCTGCTGTGACACAATCCACGCATCCACCCTCTGTTCCACGATGTCCAGCGGCAAAGCGCCGGAATCGAGGATCGTGTCGTGGAATCCGCGGATATCGAACTTCGGTCCCAGCGCTTTCTGCGCCTTCGCGCGCAGCTCCAGGAACTTGAGCTGGCCTACTTTGTAGCCCAGCGCCTGCGCCGGCCACGCGATGTAGCGGTCCACCTCCGCCTGCACATTGGTATCGTCGATGGCGGAGTGTGCGTGGAAGTAGTCCACCATCTGCTGCCGGCTCCAGTGCTCGGAATGCACGCCGGTATCGACCACCAGCCGGATCGCGCGCCACACATCCGCCTCCAGCCGGCCGTAGTCGCTGTACGGGTCGGTGTAAAAGCCAACGTCCTTGCCCAGGTGCTCGGCATACAGCCCCCAGCCCTCGGTGTAGGCGGTGTAGTAGTTATGCCTCCGGAACTCCGGAACATCGGTCAGCTCCTGCGCGATGGCGATCTGCAGGTGATGCCCCGGCAGTCCCTCGTGATACGCCACCGCCTCCGCCGTCGTCAGTGAGCGCTGCGCATAGTTGTAGGTGTTCACAGCGAAGACCCCAGGCCGTTTGCCGTCCGGTGTCCCGTGCTGGTAGTAGGCAGCCGCCTGGTCCTTCGCCATATATGCCGGAATCGCCTCTATCTCGAGCGGCGCTTTCGGCAACCGCCCGAAGAGCTGGGGCAGCTTCGGCTTCATGCCGTCCAGATAGCCGCGGTAGACGGCGATCAGCGCTTCGGCCGACGTGGGGTGCAGCTTTGGATTGCCCGGAATCGAGTCGCGCAGCGCTTTGAGATCCGCGAAGCCCAGCTTCTTCGCGATCGCGGTCATCTGGACTTCGTCCTCTGCCACCTGCTGTTCGCCGATCTTGTGGATCTGATCCGGCGTCAGGTCGGTCGTGGTGCTCTGACGGACGCGGAACTTGTAATACGCATCACCGTCCGGCAGCGACCATATGCCCGGCTCCGTGCGCCCGTGCGGGATGTACTGTGCCGACAGGAAGCGCCCGAAGCGCGCGTACGCCGGCAGCACCTGCGTCGAGATCGCCTTCAGCATTCGCTGCCGAATCTCGGCCTGCTGCGCCTGGGAAATCGAAGGCGGGGAACTTTTTCAGCGGAAGTGCGAAGGGCGAGTCTTCCGGCTTCTGCTGCGCAAGTGTGTTGACCTGGATCAGCACCTTTTCGAGCAGATACTTCGGCGGCTCACGATTGTCGTCCATGCCGGTCATCATGTTGTCGGTGATCTGCGAGAACGCCGTCGGAATCTTGCCCAGCCGCGCAATGTAGTGGTCGTAGTCGTCCGCGGTATCGAAGCTTAGTTGGGGCACAAGCTGCGGCAGCTCAAGGTGCAGCCCGTAGAACTGATTGACCGGCATCTCCCACGGCTTGAAGCGCGCCTCTTCCTGCTCATCGACCAGCCGGCGAACCAGCAGATCTTTGCTCAAGTCCTCTTGTTCGGGCAGACCAGTCGTGTCGATCGCTCCCAGCCGGTCCAGAAAGGCGCGATCGCGCTCGAGGTGAGCGTTGTAGCCGGCAACCGAGTAGTCGGTGAGCTGGTCGTCATAACGCTTGTCGCCCAGTGTGGAGGCGAACTCCGGCGAGTCCTTCAGTTGCTGCTGCCAGTAGTCGGAGAAGACGCTATTCAGCGCCTTCTCGCGCTGGGCAACGGAGGATGTCGACGCGGGAGCAGGCGGCTGCTGCGGCAGTGTTTGCGGCACGGTAATTGCGGCCGCAAACAGACAAGCGATTCCAAGCATGAAGGCAGGGTCCTCGATGGATATCCATCCACGATACCCCGCGAGGACCGATATACGGAATCACTACCGACCTGAGCGATTAACTGTGCGACTTGCTGTGTGGATTCCGGACGCGCGTGGATTGCACATCGGAGTCGATCACGCCGTCCCGGATGTGCACGACGCGATGCGCGAACTCGGCAATATCGGGCTCGTGAGTGACCAGCACGATGGTGTTGCCGCGCGCATGCAGCTCGTCGAATAGCGCCATGATCTCATCACCGGTCTTCGAGTCCAGGTTTCCGGTCGGCTCGTCGGCCAGGATGATGGACGGGCGGTTGATGAGCGCGCGGGCAATCGCGACGCGCTGGCGCTGCCCGCCGGAGAGCTCATTCGGCTTGTGGTTCATGCGCTCTTCCAGATTCACCGCACGCAGAGCCGCCTTGGCCCGCTCGATCCGCTCGTGCAGAAGGCGTGCCGTTGTAGATCAGCGGCAGTTCCACATTGTGCAGAGCAGTGGCACGCGCCAGCAGGTTGAAGGTCTGGAAGACGAAGCCGATCTCGCGGTTGCGGATGCGCGCCAGCTCATCGTCGTTCAGGTCGCTGACACGATGGCCGTTCAGCGTATAGGTGCCCTTGCTGGGATGTCGAGGCAGCCGATCAGGTTCATCAGCGTCGACTTGCCCGAGCCCGACGGGCCCATGATGGCGACATATTCGTTGTGCTGGATGCGCAGGCTGACGCCGCGCAGCGCGTGCACCTGCTCGGAGCCCATGTCATACGTCTTCCACAGGTCCTCGACGACAATGACATCCCCTCTGGGGGAGGGGTGAGTGCTCGCAGTCTCCGTGGCCGTCATCGTTTCAGCCGCCATTTGGGGCTCCTTCTTGGTTGCGCTTGCATGCTCACCGACCCGTGTTCTGCCGAACTGCGCTATGTAGTGGACGCAGCAGCGGCTGCCGCGTTGGCATCAATCGGCTTCACCAGCGCGCCGCTCTTCAGTTCGCGCAGAGTCTTGTAGGAGCCGGTGACGATCTCGTCTCCCGCCTTCAGTCCGCTGGTCACCTCAATGTCGGTCGTTCCGGTGATCCCTGTATTGACGGGCACGAAACGCGCCTTCAGCTTCCTGCCCTGATGCTCGCAGGACAAAGACCCCCTGGACCTGGGGCTCCTTGCTGATGGCCGCTGCTTCCACCTTCTTACCTTTTTCATTTTCGACGGTTTCGCTGGGACGCCGCATGGTGAGCGCCTGAATGGGAATCGAGAGGACATCTTTCTTCTCGGCGGTCAGAATCTTGGCGGTGCAGGAGAGACCCGGACGCAGATCGTCGGTGGGATTGTCCAGGGTGACGACGACCTTGAAGTCCTTTGCCTCCTCGGTACCGGTGGTGCTCTGACTGGTGGCAATGCCGGTGGAACGCAGGATCGCCTGATCGCCGACGGTCGTCACATGGCCCTTGAAGACCTTGCCGGGCAATGCGTCTATGGTGACATCGGCCGTCTGGCCGTTCTTTACATTGACGATGTCGGTCTCGTCTACCTTGACTTCGGCTGTGACGATGGACATATCGGCAATCGTCATCAGCGTGCTGCCTTCCGCGTTCTGGATGCCGATGACCACCGTTTCGCCTTCACGCACCGGAAGGTTAGTGACGATGCCATCGAAGGGCGCCAGCGCAACCGTGCGGTTCAGCACATCCTTGTAACGCCGCAGCGCCGCTGTCGCCTGATCGATGCGTCCGGACGCGGACTGCGTCTGGGCTTTTGCCTGTACGATCGCGGCCTGGTTCTGCGCGACCGCCGCGACGGCTACATCATAGGCAGCCTTGCGGGTGTCGTAGTCGGACTTGGGAATCAACTGGTTTTCGTAAAGCGCCTGGCCGCGCTTCCAGTCCAGTTCCTTCTGTTCGAGCGTCGCCTTGGCGCTTACCAGATTGGCCTCTGCCGTCTTTTCCGCGGCTGCATACGAGTTCAGGTCCGTCCGCGAGGAGGCGATGGTAGCTTGCTGCGTCGCGACGTCGGCTGCAGGCTGCACATTCTCCATTGTCGCGAGGACCTCGCCGCGTTTCACATGATCTCCCTCTTTTACGTAGAGATGCGTGATGCGGCCGATGGTCTCGGCGCCGACGTTGGCGTAGACCTTCGGTTTGACCTGCCCGGTGCCGCTGATCTGCGAGAGGATGTCTTCCCGGACCGCTTTGCCCGTCACAACCTTGGTGTAGCCGGATTGCGCGCGCGCAACCACGATTCCAACCACCACGAGCAACACAACGACGGCAGCCAATCCGAACCAAAGGAGGCGTTTGCGTTTCATCTAGTGACCCAATCCTCGTTTTCCGGACAAAATCTTCCTAACAAGCAAATAGAACTACGGTTCGTGCAGGCCAATAGTTCCCCTAAGGCAGGAAGCGCGCCGACCGGGCGCGGCTCACCCGCGATAAGAATCAGCGGGAGAAGTGCGTTCCAATGATACCAATCTCAGGTCGTCAGTTGCCGGGCAAGCGAGGAAGAGGGTGACTTTTTCTGTCCCGCTGGTTGTCCTTGCCCGTCACGGAACAATAGAATAGCGACACTGATTAGGAGTCCACAGGAACCTATGTATTCGGTTCGTCATCGCGTTGTCTGCTTTCTTGCCCTGGCCGCCTGTACTTTCATCTTCCTTCCCACCCTGCACAGCCAGCAGTCCGCACCCCCAGATGGAAGCAGCAATGTCGAACAGCCGGCGCAGGACCCGCTCGACCGGCCGCTTAGCGATAAAGAGAAATTCAAGCAGCAGAAGGAATTGAAGCAGGAGCTGAAAGGCCCCTATAAGAAGTGGCTCGACGAGGACGTGCGCTGGATCATCACCGATCAGGAGATGAAGGCGTT
The DNA here is from genome assembly GCA_963758545.1 of uncultured Acidobacteriaceae bacterium. Classification (GTDB taxonomy): domain Bacteria; phylum Acidobacteriota; class Terriglobia; order Terriglobales; family Acidobacteriaceae; genus KBS-83. Next base: position 541,188 of record CAVWVY010000009.1, read on the forward strand.
CAAAAGCCTGTCGAACGATGAAGAGCGGGAAGCCTTTATTGAGAACTTCTGGCTGCGCCGCAATCCGAATCCCGACTCGCCGGAGAATGAGTTCCGCGAAGAGCACTATCGCCGCATCGCCTATGCGAACGAGCATTTCGCTGCTGGCAAGCCGGGATGGAAGACCGATCGCGGTCACATGTATATCGCTTACGGCAAACCGGACAGCATCGACTCGCATCCCTCCGGCGGCACCTACGAGCGCCCTATGGACGAAGGGGGCGGTGAGACTTCCACATTTCCGTTCGAGAGTCTGGCACTACCGCTATATCGAAGGCATCGGCGACAACATCGATATCGAGTTCGTGGACACCTGCCAGTGCGGCGACTATCACATGACGCTCGACCGATCCGAGAAGGACGCCCTGCTGCACGTGCCAGGCGCCGGCCTAACGATGTATGAACAGATGGGGCAGGCCAAGAAGGCCGACCGCTTCAACGGCGGCCTGGAGAGGCTGGGCACCGGCCCAATGTCGAGCATGAATTCCAGCAAGGAATTCGACCGGCTCGAGCAGTACGCGAAGCTTCAGGCGGCGCCGCAGATCAAGTTCAAAGATCTTGAGGCCTTCATATCCGAGCACAAGGTGCTGAACGGGCCGGTATTTCCGTTCGATGTCCGCACCGATTACGTAAAGGTGACCGACGACACGGTATTGGTCCCCATCACGCTGCAGATCAAGAACAAGGACATCGGCTTCAGCATCAAGGACGGCGTTGCGAAGGGGAAAGTCAATATCCTGGGCCGGGTGACGACCATTACGGGCCGGATCGCGCAGACTTTTGAAGACACAGTGGAGGTCGAGCAGCCGAGCGAATTGCTGCCCAAGACGCTGGAGACTTCGCAGATCTACTGGAAGGCGTTGCCGCTTCGTCCGGGTCACTACCGCGTCGACATTGCGATCAAGGACGTGAACAATCCAGACCACGTCGGGGTCTGGGCGCAGGGGATCGTGGTGCCGAAGTTTGATGACGAAAACCTTGCAGCCTCCTCGCTGATTCTGGCTGACAAGATGGAGCGGGTGCCGTCCAAACAGATCGGGACCGGCAGCTTCATTCTGGGGAATACCTTCGTGCGGCCACGTGTCATGGACAGCTCAGCGACTCCGGCCAGTTTCCATCGCAGCCAGCAGCTGAACTTCTGGATGCAGGTGTACAACCTGGGCATCGACGACAAGAGCAAGCAGAACGACGCCAAGCTGCAATATGAGATCGTCGATCTTGATAGCAAACAAGACAGTTCTGGACACGTCGGAGGACAGCAAGTCGATCTCTCCCAACTGCAGACCAGGTGACGGTGGAGCACTCCGTACCATTGGCCAGCCTGGTGCCCGGGAAGTACCGGGTAACCATTAAGGTGAATGACAGCGTTAAAAAGCAGCAAATAGCCGAATCAGCACCCTTCACGGTAGACTAAGCGCAGCTTCTACCGGGGTTTTTCCGGCTACGGCCCCTGGCTCCGAATTGCGGATGAGGTGGCAGCGACTCAGCAGTGAGACAGCAGTTCCTCCAAATCGCCTGTTCGATTCTGGCCTCCGCCGCCTTGGCGGCTCCCGCGCTTGCGCAGAGTGAGACCGCGTCGGTTTCCGGTGTGGTCCGAGACCGGCACGGCGCTCCGCAGATCGATGCGCTGGTTCAGCTTATGCGGGCGGACTCTTCCGTGGTGGCGATCGCGCACACGGACGCGCGCGGCGTCTTTCTGCTCGAGGACCTGCTTCCCGGCGTCTACCAGCTCAAGGCCTCGGACGAGGCGTTCCTGCCTTCCTTGCGGCAGAACCTGCGCGTCGTCGGCGCACCACAAGACCATTGCCAACATCACGCTGAGCACGCTTTTTGATGCAGTCCAGTGGCTGCCGGCCGAGCGCCGCTCTCCCAATGAGCCGGCCGACGACTGGAAGTGGACGTTGCGGTCGGAGACCAACCGTCCTGTGCTCCGCTTCTCCGATGAGGGGCCGGTGATGGTTTCGGAAGGGCGGGGCCCGGTACAGAGCCGCGCGCGCGTGACCACGAGCGGCGGGCTTCGCGACTTCGGCGATGGCGGCCTCCGGCATGGCATGGAATATGAGGGTACCGGCAGCAAGGGTGAGCACACGCTGCTGCGCACGTCGCTGAATGCGACCGATGGCCTGCAGGCCGACTACATGGCCGCTTATGAAAATGAGATCGGCCCGGGACGGGTCGTGCGGACAGTCGCCGCCTATACCGATATGCCCGATCTTACGGGCGGGCCATATGGCGCCGGCCGCTATCAGGCGGCGACGCTGCGCACGGCCGAGACCTCGGAACTTACTCCGATGCTGCGCGCGGAGATTGGAAACGAACTGGTTGCGATGCGTCTGGTGGGCGTCCAGGGCGGTACCGAGGTCGTCGGGCGGCCGTTCGGTTCCCTGATCGTGCATTTCGGCGACACGACCCTGGCATACCGGGTCGCTACTTCGCGGATGGCGCAGGATGCTTCAGCACTTGCCGATGACGAAACACTGCTCCCCCCGGTTGCACAGCGAGCGGGGAGGGCGACGCTCGAACACGGACTGCACCAGGAAATTCGTCTCCGTCACACAGCAGAGCATGGCGCCACGTTGCAGGTGGCCGCGTTTCACGACCGTACCGTGAACCCAATGGTGCAGGGAAGCGGCTACGTCAGCGACCTGGATGCAGGCTCCGGCGATCTGCTCCTCGATCCCGTGTCAGGCGTGTTCCGCACTGCGGCGAGCACATACGGCGGCTATGGATTTTCCGCGGGCGCGACCGTTCCTCTCATGGGATCTGGCGATGGCTATCTCAGGAGAAGTCGAGGCGGGCTCAGCACTGGAAGATCCGTACGTCCGCTCCGATTCAGCCGCGGACGAACGCTCCATCGCGCAGATGCTCGCGGGACTCAAGCCCACACTCACGCCTGCCATGACGGTGGCGGCCGAGGGCAGTCTGCAAAAGACCGCGACGTACTGGCGCGCCTCTTATCGCTGGCAGCGGGCAGATACGGTTACGGCGGTGAACCCGTATGCTTCGCCCGCCAGCGACGCCTATCTGAGCGTTCTGCTTCGCCAGCCGATTCGCGTGGGGCGCATTCTTCCCGGCGGCACGCAGGCTGTGATCGACATGCGGAACCTTCTCGCGCAGGGATACTGCCCGTTCGTTACACCGGATGGCAGCACGCTGTTTTTCGCGCAGGCAGACCGCTCCATCGCTGGCGGCATTGCCTTCACCTTCTGAGCGCGAGCGTGGTATAAAAACGAGAGCGGCGATCTGTTTGCCGCGCCCAGCACAACCCTCCGCAACACCCTTTCCGGACGCGTAGCTCAACTGGCAGAGCATTCGACTCTTAATCGACAGGTTGTAGGTTCGATTCCTACCGCGTCCACCACGTCCTTCGGATGTGACCGGGCCTTTCTCCTGGCGGGCGGTAAAAGGAGCACGGTCTCCACAGGTTTGCTGGGATAGTTATGTCTTGCGAAGTAATTGGCCAAATAAAAAAGCCACCGCGACGGTGGCTTTTTGTATCCTTCGCTCTCTTGCCGAGAGCGCGCTTATTTTTATTGTAGCGAATTCACCTAAATCCCATGGCACATTTTGTTCGGTTTTTCCCAAATCGGGAATTACCATCTGGGCGGCTCAGCCGTTGTAGTTGAGGCTCGCGTTCTGTGGTGCTCTGCGGAGATAGCACGGCGTGTTTCCAAAAGAAGGGAACGTGCACTTATCCGGTTGGTTGGGAGATTCCGCAATGTCCGCGTTTGTCTTTGGGCTGCTCCGGACCAGGGCGCTGCTCAGGACCAGGGATGAGCACAGGGGATGTGAGAGGTTTTTTTGCGAGACTCGCTGGCCCATTTTTCACAGGGTGATTTTGACGTGTGTGTATGCAAACTTTTCCGCGCTTGTTCGAAAAACGGGGCACTCATTCCTGGTGCGGCGACTTAGGCAAGATTTATATCAATGAGTGGCCGTTCTATTCGCACAGTAAGAACAATCTACATTGCCATCCTTCGATCACCACAGCTTGACATAGTGCAGCAAACAGGCCATCGGCGCGGGTCCCGAGTGCATTGCGCCTTGCAGCTTGCGGCTTCATTCGTCTGCATCTTTTGGGTGATATAGTTTCGCTTATATCTACAGCACACTATTTCGAAAGGTAAGCGGTTTAATCGACCCACTTACCGAAGATAGACATAAAGGCCGCTGCCGCCGTATCCGCATTCGATAGCGGACGGTGGTGGCCACACATCTCTTTCCGGGTCCTCCTCCCCCGTTCATCAGACAACTTTTGTCTGCGGGGACTGCTGTCTGCCGTGGCTCTCTCTTCCTCCGATTGTGTGACGAGTTGAAGGAGATGTGCCAGTGCAAGCTTTTCCCCCGAAGGCTAACCGCCCGATTTGTTTTGCGTTGTTCCGTGCGGGCTTTGCTCGTCGTTCTTCGATCGCATTTTCCATTCTGTGGCTTCCCTTTTCGCTGCTGACGATGGTGCAGCTGGCAGGTTGCGGTATTGCGTACAACACGCTTCCGTTGAGTGTGAGCCCGAATTCTGTCTCGTTCGGGACAGTGCAGGTCGGCAAGAGCCAGACGACCACGGTCACGCTCCAAAATCAGGGTTTGACTGCCGTGACCCTGAGTGGAATGCAGGTGGCCGATCCCGCATTCGCGTTGTCATCCGATCAGGCGAACACCACGATCCCTGCCGGGGGATCGACGAGTTTGAAGGTTAGCTTTGCGCCAACAGCCGCGAAGGACTACAGCTCGCAGGTTGTGATCCAGAGCGGAGGACAGAAGTCGGCAATCGCGGTGTCAGGTACGGGACAACAGCAGCAGAGCACGCCTCCGCCCGCTCCGGGCAGCCCTGCCATGCAGGTGAGCAGCACTACGCTCGAATTCGGCAGCGTGCCGATCGGCGGAAACGCGCAGCAGACTGTCACGGTTACGTCAACAGGAACGGCCCCGCTCGATATCAACGCGCTCAGCGCAACCGGCACCGGATTCTCTACGTCGACACCGGCGCTGCCTCTCTCGTTGCAGCCGGGTCAGTCGCTGACGATACCGGTGACGTTTGGTCCGAAGAATGCCGGCGCGGAATCCGGTCAGCTGGTCATTGGAAGCGATGCGGTGGGATCTACTTCGGTGGCGGTCAACCTGGTGGGCAGCGGCGCCACGTCCACCCCCGCTCCGCCGAACACTCCGGCGCTCACGCTGAGCAGCACCGCGGTGGACTTCGGCTCGGTGGCAGCAGGCTCGCAGAGTTCGAACTCCGTGACGCTGACATCGAGCGGCACGGAAGCGGTTGTAATCCAGTCGCTTGCGGTGAGCGGCAACGCCTTTTCAACGGGGAAGGTACAAGTTCCGCTGACTTTAGCTCCGGGACAGCAAATCGTTCTGCCGCTGACGTTCGCTCCGTCGGCAGCCGGCGCCCAAAAGGGCGAAGTCACGCTGACGGACAACGCGACGGGTAGCCCGAACGCGATCAGTCTTACGGGAACGGGCACCACATCGGCGCCCGCTCCGCCGAACACTCCGGCGCTCACGCTGAGCAGCACCGCGGTGGACTTCGGCTCGGTGGCAGCAGGCTCGCAGAGTTCGAACTCCGTGACGCTGACATCGAGCGGCACGGCGGCGGTTGTGATCCAGTCGCTCGCGGTGAGTGGTGACGCATTTTCGGCAGGGACGATACAACTCCCGCTGATTTTGGCTCCGGGACAGCAGGTCGCGCTGCCGCTGACCTTTGCTCCATCGGCAGGGGGCGCCCAAAAGGGCGACGTCACGCTGACCGACAACGCGACCGGCAGTCCGAACTCGATCAGCCTTACGGGGACGGGGACAACGTCGGCTTCCCTGTCAGTTCCAGCGAGTGTTGACTTCGGAGATGTGACGGTGGGCTCTTCCGGATCGAAGACCGTCACGCTGGTCGCAAACGGCTCGGCGGCGGTGACGATCAACTCCATTGCCGTGGCGGGGGGATCGTTCTCCGGTCCTCCGATGACGCTGCCCCAGGTGCTGCAGCCGAACCAGCAGATGGCGCTGAAGGTGAAGTTCAGCCCGGCAGCGGAAGGCGATGCGACCGGCAGCATCACGGTATCCAGCAATTCGACGACGAACGCATCGGCCAAGATTCCGATGCATGGAAAGGGAATTGCCACAACCGCGCCTTCGCTTTCGGCCAGCGCGACAAGCCTGAGCTTTGGGCAGGTGGCGGTCGGATCTGAATCGGCAAAGAGCCTGACCGTGACTTCAACCGGGACGGCGCCGGCTACGATCAGCGGCGGCAGTGTCACCGGCGCAGGCTACACGGCGACCTACGCGGGCGTTCCGATTTCGAACCTTTCTGCTCCGCTGACGCTGCAACCGGGGCAGCGGGTGACGTTTGATGTGGTCTTCGACCCGTCAAAGGCCGGCGCCTCGAATGGGCAGTTGAGCCTGGCGACCGATACGGGGTCGCCGGTGAATGTGTCGCTGAGCGGGAAGGGGACCAACAACACCTCTCCAGCCCTGACGCTGAGCGATTCAAGCTTGAACTTCGGCGATGTGCAGATGGGCTCGGCCGCGGTCGAGCAGCTTACGCTGACCTCATCCGGCACGGCGCCGGTGACCATCTCGTCGGCTGCTATCGCGGGTCAGAATTTCCAGATCACCTCCGTGCAGTATCCGTCAGGGACCACTGGCTGGCCGGCGACGCTCAATCCGGGGCAGCAGGTGGTGCTCTCCATCACCTTCAGCCCGGATGCCGCGGCTTCGTTCAATGGAAACCTCGCATTGACGAGCGATGCGAGCGGCGGTGCTGCGAACGTTCCGCTGAGCGGTACGGGAGATGCGGTTCCCGCAGCGGACCTGACGCTTTCGACGACGTCCATTAACTTCGGCCAAGTGCAGATTGGATCGAAGGTAACGCGGTCGCTGACGCTGACATCAACGGGGAATGCTCCGCTGACAATCAGCGCGATTACGGTGGCGGGCGCGCAGTTCAGCGACGGCTCTCCCTCACTGCCGGTGACTCTGCAGCCGCAGCAGCAACTGACGCTAACCCTAACGTATCAGCCTACGGCGGAAGGCTCGGACAGTGGCACGCTCACAGTCGCGAGCAACGACAGCTCGGGGCCTGCGACCGTTTCGCTGGGTGGAAGCGGAACGACGGCCGCATCTCCGCAACTGACGGTGAATCCGACGGCGGTGGACTTCGGCAGTGTTCCGCTGAATACGCCCGGCAACAAGACTGTCACGCTGACATCATCCGGCACGGCTGCCGTGACGATCACGGCGGCAAATGTGACGGGATCGAGCTTCAGCGTCTCCGGCGCAAGTTTCCCGCTGACGCTCAATCCGAATCAGACGGCAACTCTGCAAGTGCAGTTCGATCCCAGTGCTGCCGGGACGGCTTCAGGACAACTGTCGATCACGAGCGATGCAACCGGGGGCACCGCAATGATTCCGTTAAGCGGTACCGGTGCGGTGACCACAAGTGCGCAACTGACGGTGAGCACTAACTCGCTGTCCTTCGGGAATGTAGCTGTGAATTCGTCCGCGACCCTTCCCGTCACGCTGACCTCGTCCGGCACGGCACCGGTGACCATCAGCGCCGCGGCTCTCAGCGGGGCTTCGTTCACGGATTCGGGCGCTACTTTCCCGGTAACGTTGAATCCGACTCAGTCGGTGACCTTGAACGTGCAGTTCAAACCGACCGCGACCGGGCAGGCGGCCGGACAGTTAACGATCACCAGCAATTCGTCGACTGGCGCGAGCAGCGTGGTACAGCTCAGCGGCACAGGAACAACGACGGCAACCGCGCAATTGCAGGTCGGCGCGACGTCGCTGGCATTTGGGAACGTTCCGGTGAATTCCACGGCAACGCTTCCCTTGACACTGACGTCTTCAGGCACGGCACCGGTGACGGTAAGCTCGGCAGCGCTCAGCGGTACCGGCTTCAGCGATTCCGGAGTGAGCATCCCGGTGACGCTGAATCCGGGCCAGTCTGTCACGCTGAATGTGCAGTTTGACCCGACCACTGCCGGTGCAGTGACCGGGCGATTGACGATCAGCAGTAATTCGAGCACCGGAGCGACGATCCAGGTTCAGCTCACGGGCACGGGGGCAGCGGCGCAGCACGAGATCGATCTAACCTGGCAGGCTCCTGCCAGTTCGCCTGATCCGGTTGCTGGGTATAACATCTACCGCTCAACGGGCAGCGGTGGCTCCTTCACCATGCTGAATGGATCGCCGGAAAGCCAGGCGAGTTACACCGACAGTTCAGTGCAGAGCGGCACAATTTACGTGTACGAGGTGAAGAGCGTGGACGCGAACGGAGTGGAGAGCAGCGCGTCGAACCAGATCACGTTGAGCGTACCCTAAAAGGCGTGGCGGGTCGTAGGCACTATCACGGCCCGCTGAGCATAGCCGGCTACGTCAAGACGTGGGATAGCCTGGGAATCTCGTCCGGTAATTTCAAGACATCCCAGGCTATTGGGCCGATGCAAATTCGGCAATACCCACCGTTGCAACAGCCGCGGTACTTTCGAATTCGAAAGTGCGGTGATTCTTCCTGGCAATGCCCGATGGACGGAAGCCCATACTGGAGGAACAGCGTCGCATGGCCGCCGCAAACTGGCCGACTCTAGAGTTATGCACTGCTACATGCCTGGGGCTTACGGGGCGTCGAGCAAATCCGCTGTCCGGAGCTCAAGATGGAATAATTCGGCAGCTTTTATCAGTCGCACATGAGTTTCTGTGCGTGTTTATAGATCATTAACCTAGAGCATCGCTCGCCGCGGTGAAATTAGTTGCCAAAACCTTCCAAAATGCCGGTACTGAAACAATACATGTTACCTTCCATCAAACTATAGTGACGACGATATGGCACTATGTGGTGATCGGATCATAGTACCGATGGGCTCTTGCCTTCCCGCTGGAATCACTTATCCTTACCTTCGCAAGAGATAAGTCGTTTTTGCGCACGGCTGATGAATGTGCAGGAGCCGACCGAACGTGATATCGGGCTGGAATGGATCATTAAATTCCTGCACTCAACGGTTTGGATGGCGTGACTGTTTTCGCGGTGATGTGAATATAAAGACGAGGGCTGCTCGGGACAGTGAGACATACCGGGTAGGTTGAATCGGCGGGCGATCCTCAGTACTCAAACATAAACAGTAACGTTTGCGATTTGTTTTGAACGACGGATGTTCTGCTGAGGTTTTCTGCGTGGATCGGTTGTGAGATTGTCGGAATACACAATAGCCGCTGATTTATCCCCCCTTGCGACCGAATTGTGTATTTGCGATTTCCCTCAAACAATTCAAGCTTAGGACCTGTAGACCAGGCTTTCTCATAACATTCACGAGACGTAAGCACTGGATTTATTGAAGCGTATTTTAACTGCGCTTCACTTTAGAAGTAGCGGCGCTCCGGTGTTGTAGACCGGGGCAGGCTCAGGAATCGGGTTCCTGATCGGCGCCGGGCCTAAAGCAGGGAAGAAAAAACAGGGGCTGTGGCCCACAGGGCGAAGCTACGTCTAATAGCTTCAACCCCAACCCCTGATTCTGAATTGTGGAGAGAGACTATGCCGGCTCCGCACGCAATCGATCCCGCCAGCGACGGAGAGCAGCACTGGTGGGCGCTTTATACACGCCATCAGCATGAAAAGGTTGTGGCGGACATACTCTCCGCGAAGGGCTTTGAGGTTTTTCTTCCGCTTTACGACTCGATACGCCGCTGGAGGGACCGGCAGAAGCTACTTTCTCTGCCTCTTGTTCCCCTGTTATGTGTTTGTTCATGGCGGGTTGAATCGCCGGTTCCAGATTCTCAACACGCCTGGCGTGCACATGGCGCTTACCCATGGGGATCGGATAGCAGTGATCCCAGAGAAAGAGATCGAGGCAGTTCGCCGGACGGTGGAAGGGACTTTCCGCATGGAGCCTCATCCTTTTCTCCGATGCGGAGATCGGGTGCGGGTGGTCCGGGGCTCGCTTCAGGGTGTGCAGGGAATCCTCATCCGTAAGAAGAACCAGTTCCGGCTGGTGCTTTCCGTGGACATGCTGGCAAAGTCGGTGGCGGTTGAGATCGATGCCTCCGATGTGGAGTCGATAGTGGAGCCTGTTCCGATCCGGCAGACTTCCGAGATGTTGTATACCGCACCGCAAAGCGGCGTTGGGTCAATGCACGGCGCTGCTGGGCCGCTCGCGTGAACTGCATAGGCGACGAGAGCGGGTGCTGAGCAGGCATGCCGTGCCTGCACCTCATCGTTACCTGTGCAGATGGAGTCACAATGAAACGAAATCTACATATCGTAAGCGGCGCCGGGTTCGTGCTGATCATGCTTTCTGTGATCGGCTTTACCCCCGCGCCAGCGTCGGCGCTGCAGATCCCGGCGGCGGGAAGCTCCGATTCCGACGTTCGCACCGCTACGAAGCCGCATGATGCCACGTATCTGATTGGAAGCAGCGATGTGCTCGCGATCACGGTCTGGAAAGAGCCGGAGATTTCCAAGTCTGTCCCGGTACGGCCGGACGGCAAGATATCGTTGCCGCTGGTTGGTGAGATTCAAGCCGCCGGACGCACGCCACTGCAACTGGAGCAGGAGATTGCCGACAAGCTGAAGACTTATATCACCAACCCAGATGTCAACGTTATCGTGCAGCAGATCAACAGCGAGAAGTTCAACGTTCTAGGCCGTGTGGCGCACCCCGGCTCCTTTCCATTAACTTCCTCGACCACCGTGCTGGATGCGCTTGCGACTGCCGGAGGCTTTATGGATTTCGCGAAGCAGAAGGGCGTCTATGTTCTTCGCACGGCTCCCGGCGGAGGCCAGACGCGGCTTGCCTTCAATTACAAAGAAGTGATCAAGGGCAAAAATCCCGAGCAGAACGTCAGGCTGCAGCCGGGCGACACCGTCGTTGTGCCCTGAGACTCTTATGTCGATCCGAATCTCGAGAATTGTATTGCTCGTTACTCCCTGGCTTGTGTTTCAGGCCACCGCCCAGGCGCAGGCGGGCCCCGGCCAGGGAGGGACGATGCTGAAGCCGCCGCCCGTGAGCGGACAATCGTACCGTACGGAAGGCAGTCTCGAAGAACGGTCCAACTATATCAGCGGCGGCATCAGTGCCGGGGGCGGGTATATCGATAACATTGAGCCGGGCTCGGGTACGGGACAGATCGGCGAAGGTACATTTGCGATTCAACCGTCCATTTCGTTTGATACGACCTCGGCGCGGTTGCACACATCGGCCAGCTACAATCCAAACTTCAACTTCTATCAGCCATCGAGCTCGCTGAATGAGACGGATCACAACGCCGCTTTCAAATTTCAATATCGTTTTACTCCACGGCTTGCCTTAAACCTGGGCGACACACTGGTGAGGAGTTCGAACGGATTCAGCCAGATTGGAACGGGTGGGATTTCGGGATCCACCCAAGCAACGACACCCGGAATTGTTGTGCCGTTCGGGGAACGCTTTACGAACCTTGCGAATGCCGAGCTGTCGTATCAGTTCGGCCCCCACGGAATGATCGGCGGCTCCGGAGATGTGAGCAACATGGACTATCGGCAACAGCTCCCAGACGATCGGACTGTACAACTCCGAATCCCACGGCGGCGGCGGCTTCTACAATTATCGCCTTTCCGCATCGCAGTATCTCGGTGCGATCTACGGATATGAACAGACCCTCGCCTATCCCACGGTGGGGCAATACGAGACGCACACGCATACAATTGACGCCTTTTACACGATCTACCTCACAGACTCCTTCTCGCTTTCTGTCGCCAGCGGTCCGCAGTACTACAGCGCATCCCATGCGCCATCTCCGACGACCGACGCCTGGTCGCCGTCGATTGCGGCCAGCACTGGATGGCAAGGTCAGCACAGCACGTTTGCCGCGGAGTTCTCGCGGACCGTCACCGGGGGCGGTGGTCTACTGGGAGCGTTCTATACAGAACCGCTTCGGCCGTGGGTACATGGCAGTTTGCCCGGCTATGGGACGCCGGATTGAACGTCAACTACAGGATTGACAAGAATGCCACCACGCTGTTCGCGCTGACCAGTGCGGGCGGCCATGCCTTCACCACATCGCTTTCGCTCGGACGCACACTCACGCCTCACACAAGAGCAGCGCTCAGATACGACCGCATCCAGAATCGCTATGACGGCATCCAGTCGATAGATAGCAACCCCAGCAGTGACCGGGTCATCGTGTCAATTTCCTGGACATTCCATCGCCCGATCGGCAGGTAGCTATGTCAGAAGAATTTGCAGAACAAGAAGCACAACCGCTCGATCTTGGCCGTTATGTCGATCTGGTTCGCCGGCGTCACATGCAGTTTCTGATGCCGCTGTTTCTTGGCTGGCTTGTGGTGTGGGGATCAAGCTGGTTCCTGCAGGCGCGCTATATATCGAGCACGCTGATCCTGGTCGAAGAGCCGACGATGCCCAAGAACTATGTGGTGCCGAACGTGAACGACGATCTGCAGGCCCGGTTGCAGAGCATTTCGCAGCAGATTCTCAGCCGCACGCGTCTTCTCCTGATCATCGACAATCTGAATCTTTACGAGCGGTAAGAAGGATCGGGCGCTCTCGCCGGACGACAAAGTGGACCTCATGCGGAAAGACATCGGGATCGAATTGGTGCGCGACCGGGATCAGTCGATTACTGCCTTCCGTATCAACTACACGGCGCCGAGTCCAGTGATCGCTCAGGAGGTTACGAGCAAGCTGACAAATTTGTTCATTGATGAAAATCTCAAAGTGCGTCAGCAGCTGTCGGAAGACACAACGCAGTTTATCCAAAGCCAGCTTGAAGCGGCGCGCCAGAGCCTTGCCGCGCAGGAAGCGAAGATCCGCGACTTCCAGGCCGCCCATGAGGGAGAGCTGCCGACCCAGCAGTCCACGAATCTTCAGATTCTCAGCGGATTGCAGGCGCAGTATCAAACGAACAGCAGGCACTGAATACTGCGAAGCAGCAGCGGATTTACTTTCAAACAATGATCGATCAGTACCACGCACTGCAGAGGGCACGACCAGTGCGGATGGCGCGCCGAACGGCCTGGCCGCGATTGATCAGCAACTGGAAAAGATGCGCGCGCAGTTAACCGAACTCAGCTCGCACTACACGGACAGCTATCCGGATGTGCAGCAATTGAAAAGCCAAATCGCCAAGACAGAGAAGATCCGAGCCAATCTGATTGCCGAGCTGAAGAGCAATGCCGGCAAGCAGGATTCCAGCGCGCGCGTCTCACGAAGTGATCGATCCGACACAAAATCCTACGCTGATGCAGCTCCAGGGCCAACTCCATTCCGCCCAGCTGGAAATTGCAAATCGCGAGCAGGCGATCGCCGCTCTGAGCGCGAAAGATCGGGGAGTATCAGAGGCGGCTGAATCAGGAGCCTGCGAGCGAGCAGCAACTGGCGGACCTGACCCGCGGCTATGAGCAGTCGAAGGCCAACTACGATGATCTCCTGAAAAAGGAGAATGAGTCCCGCATGGCCACCAGCATGGAGCAGTTGCAGCAGGGCGAGCGGTTCACCATACTGGACCCGCCGAGTCTGCCCCTGAAGCCGGCATTTCCGAACCGGCTGAAGATGTGCGGCATGGGCTTTGCTGCCGGCATGATTCTGGGTGCACTTGTCGTCGGCCTGCTGGAGTTCTTGGACGACCGGCTGCACAGCGACAAGGAGATCAAGAAGCTTCTGCCGACTGCGGTTATTTCCGAGGTTCCCGAGATACTTACCGCGAAGGACGAACATCACGAGCGCACGAAGAATTATCTTCGGCTGGGCGATGGCGGCGCTGGTGCTGATCTGTATTCTGGCCGGATCCGCGTTTAGCTATCTGCATAGTTAGCTTCGGTAACCTTATGTACAAAGCCTTCTTCGGTCTCACGCGCAATCCGTTCGACCTCGTGCCCGATCCGACCTGTTTTGTTTCTACCAGGCGGCACAACGAGGCGCTGGCGGCGCTTTATTACGGCGTGCGCTGGCACAAAGGATTCATTGTAGTGACCGGGGAGGTTGGCACCGGGAAGACGCTTCTGCTGCGCTGCCTGCTGCGTCTGCTGCGAGCAAGCAAAGATGTTGCATATGCATATCTGTTCAACAGCCGCCTGACTCCTACCGAGTTCCTGCAATACATTGTTTCCGACTTCGGTCTGCCCTCTTCGGGAAAGAATAAGGGCGAGCTCCTGCTCGAACTTGGTCAGTTTCTGATCGCGCGGGGCTCAAAGAAGCTTACGACGGTACTTATCATCGATGAGGCGCACCACCTTTCGGAGGAAATTCTGGAGGAGGTTCGTCTGCTCTCGAACCTGGAGACGACCGACGAGAAGCTGCTGCAGATTGTGCTGGTGGGACAGCCGGAGCTGGACGAGAAGCTCGATTCCGTCGACCTTCGGCAGCTAAAGCAGCGAATTGCTCTTCGCGCGCATCTGGGACCGCTGGATGCGGAAGAGACACGCGAGTATATCGAACGGCGCTTACAGATCGCCGGAGCCGATCCAGGTCGCAAGCCGATTTTTTCCGCCGAGACAATGGCGCAATATTTCGTCATTCGCGAGGCTTACCCCGTCTCATCAATTCGATCAGCGAGAACGCCCTGATTGCGGCATATGCGCGGCAGCTTCCGGTAGTGCCGGCGGAGATCATTGACAATGTGGCAAGGGAGTTCCGGCTGGATAGTCCCGGCTGCCGGAAAGAACATGAATGGCAATGGAATGAGTGCCCAGCGAGCGTGCGCCGTCCGGATGTGGCGGCCACTCTGCAAAAACCTGTGAACGGTGCGCATCCTGGCGGGTCATCGGCGTCGAGGCGAAGAAAACATGAGCCATATATTTGATGCATTGCAGCGATCGGAGGCGGAACGCTCCGGCAAATCTGTGTCGCCGCCGCGGCAGTGACGGAACTGCTGGAGCGTGCCGAACGCGGCGCGGTTTCAATTCGATGCCGGGCCCGAGGTTGAACTGGCCGCTGCCCGTCGCGCTGGGACACGAAAGCCGCATTTCGCGCAGGCTATTTGCCCGTCGCTAGGCGGAGGTCTGTCCGGATGACTCCTTGCGCTGACGATGAGGGGAGGCCTTGGTCGGTGCCAGACGCTCAATTTTTCTATCACCCCTCAAAATCGACTCGTGACCGTTTCCGAGGGCGATAGTCCGGCAGCCGAGGCCTTCCGACTGTTGAGCGTGCGGCTACGCCATCTTCGCAGACAGGAAGCTCAGAAACTACTCATCACAAGTACGATTCCGCAGGAAGGCAAGAGCATGGTGTCGGCAAATGTGGCCTGCGCGCTGGCTTCTTCAACTCGGCGAAAGGTACTGCTACTGGAAGGAGATGTGCGGAGGCCTACCCTATCGAAGGTGTTCGGTCTGAAGGCGCATCCGGGGATCTGTGAATGGCTGCAGAGTGGGCGCAGCCTGGCAGCGAGTCTCTACCGTCTGGAACCTGCGGGCATCTGGTTTTTCCCGGCAGGAATCGCGCCGGCGGACCCTCTAGAACTCCTAGAGTCGGCAAAGCTTCCGGCACTCATGGAGCAACTGGCCACATGGTTTGACTGGGTTGTCATGGATTCACCTCCCGTGCTGCCACTGGCCGACACAAGCGTCTGGACGCGGCTGGCAGACGGAATTCTCCTGGTCACACGGCAGGGAACGACGCAAAAGCGTCATCTGCAACGGGGGGTTGAGGCGCTTGAGTCAAAGAAAGTAATTGGCGCGGTCCTTAATTCGTCGAAAAACTCATCCGATAACGAGTATTATTCATATCGCCGTCCTCCAGAAAGCGCAGCCGACTGAACTCGCTGGGCAGCAAGCGGTCAGACCAGGACCGCGCGCCCTCCCCCTATCGCCACCAGCCGGCAGCCACATGCACCCTACCGTTCCCCCAGCACGCGAATGCGGCCAGTCCACGAACACGCCCATCGTGTGAAAGACGAAC